>NZ_CM182549.1:0-4800000 GCF_059448745.1 Bradyrhizobium sp. SOJA106 | reverse complement strand
CCGGGAACTCCTGACCTCCCGGTTCAAGGCTGAGGGCGCCAGGATGCGCATCCTCTACGGCGGCTCGGTCAAGCCCTCGAACGCAGCCGAGCTGATGGCGGTTAAGAACGTCAACGGTGCCTTGGTTGGCGGTGCGAGCCTGAAGGCGGCCGATTTCCTTGCGATTGCCAAGGGCTGCCGCTAGCTCATTTCAAACCGTTGGTATGAGCCCGATCGGGGGTGGCAATGCCCCTCCCGATCGTGTAACACCGCGCAACTTCAGGAAAACCCGCGAAGCGCGACCGGCCGCCGTCAGGCGCTGCCCGCTTGTGACGGAAGGACATTATGCAGACCGTTGTCATCGTCATCCACCTCATGATCGTCGCCATCATGATCGGCGCCGTCCTGCTCCAGAAGTCGGAAGGCGGCGGCCTCGGTATGGGCGGCGGCGCGGGATTCATGTCGAGCCGCGGCACCGCGAACCTGTTGACGCGGACCACCGCGATCCTCGCCGCCGGGTTCTTCATCACCAGCCTGTTCCTGTCCTGGTATGCCGGATATAGCCGCGCGCCCTCGTCGATCATCGGCCAGCCGGCCTCGCAGAGCCAGCCGGCCGGCGGCGCGCCGATCTCGGCGCCGGCCTCGGGCGGCATCCTCGACACGCTGAAGAAGGCCGACGAGCAGCAGCAGAACCAGGCGCCGTCAGGCCCGCAGGTGCCGCGCTCGCAATAAAGCAAGGGGGCCATGCAGGGCGGTGGCTACCGTCCTGCATCAACAATCCCCATCAAGGCCCTGTCAGCATTCTCCGTTTCGGATCACCCACAGGCCCGCAGAATCTTTGGGGCGGAATACGAATCGCTTTGGCGAATCGAATTCGAGGGATTAGAGGTTAAGTCCCATGGCGCGGTACATATTCATCACCGGCGGCGTGGTTTCCTCGCTCGGCAAGGGTCTGGCTTCGGCGGCACTCGGTGCGCTGTTGCAGGCCCGGGGCTACAAGGTCCGTCTCCGCAAGCTCGACCCCTATCTCAACCTCGATCCCGGAACGATGTCGCCGTATCAGCACGGCGAAGTGTTCGTGACCGATGACGGCGCGGAGACCGATCTCGACCTCGGTCACTACGAGCGCTTCACTGGCCGGCCGGCGACCAAGGCCGACAACATCACGACGGGGCGCATCTACCAGGACATCATCTCCAAGGAGCGCCGCGGCGATTATCTCGGCGCGACCATCCAGGTGGTGCCGCACGTCACCAATGCCATCAAGGAGTTCGTCCTCGACGGCAACGACGAGTACGATTTCGTGCTGGTCGAGATTGGCGGCACCGTCGGCGACATCGAGGGCCTGCCGTTCTTCGAGGCGATCCGCCAGCTCAAGAACGAGTTGCCGCGCGATCACGCCGTCTACATCCATCTCACGCTGCTGCCCTACATCCCGAGTGCGGGTGAGTTGAAGACCAAGCCGACGCAGCACTCGGTGAAGGAGCTTCGCTCGATCGGCATCCAGCCGGACATCCTGCTCTGCCGTACCGACCGCGAGATCCCGAAGGAAGAGCGGCGCAAGCTCGGGCTGTTCTGCAACGTGCGCGAAAGCGCCGTGATCGAGGCGCGCGACGTCGACAACATCTATGCCGTCCCCGAGGCCTACCACAATGCAGGCCTCGACGACGAAGTGCTCGCCGCCTTCGGCATCGGCTCGCGGATCCCGCCGGTGCTGCAGAGCTGGCAGCAGATCAACGAGCGTATCCGCAATCCCGAAGGCAACGTCACCATCGCCATCGTCGGCAAATACACCGGCATGAAGGATGCGTATAAGTCGCTGATCGAGGCGCTCTCGCATGGCGGCATCGCCAACAAGGTGAAGGTCAATCTCGACTGGATCGAGAGCGAGATCTTCGAGAAGGAAGATCCGGCCCCGTTCCTCGAGCACGTCAACGGGATCCTGGTGCCGGGCGGCTTCGGCCAGCGCGGCGCAGAGGGGAAGATCAAGGCGGCGCAGTTCGCGCGCGAGCGCGACGTGCCGTATTTCGGCATCTGCTTCGGCATGCAAATGGCGGTGATCGAGGCGGCGCGCAATCTCGTCGGCATCGAGGACGCCAACTCCACCGAGTTCGGCCCGACCAAGGAGCCCTTGGTGGGCCTGATGACGGAATGGCTGCGCGGCAACGAGCTCGAGAAGCGCTCGCAGGCCGGCGATCTCGGCGGCACCATGCGGCTCGGCGCTTATCCGGCCACGCTCAACCGCGGTAGCCGCGTCTCGCAGGTCTATGGCGGCGCGACCGAAATTTCCGAGCGCCACCGCCACCGCTACGAGGTCAACACCGCCTACAAGGACCGCCTCGAGCAGCACGGGCTGAAATTCTCCGGCCTCTCGCCCGACGGCGTGCTGCCTGAGATCGTCGAGTACGAGGATCATCCCTGGTTCATCGGCGTGCAGTTCCATCCCGAGCTGAAATCGCGGCCGTTCGAGCCACACCCGCTGTTCGCCTCGTTCATCCAGGCGGCGATGGTGCAGAGCCGGTTGGTCTGATGGTTCAGCGCGCGGCGGAGTAGTCGCGCGCTTGCTGCATCGGCGCCAGCGCGACCCGCGCTGATGGTTCAGGCGCGAGCGACCCCGTGATCAACTTCATCTGCGGCCGGCGCGTCAGCCTGTAGACGGCGGCGGGCGGCACGTTCAGCAGCGCGCGGTCCACGAGCTTTGCGCGCAGGCCCAGCCGGTCGAGCACGGGCCGCGGCACGGGGCAGCTCATGCCGTAGGTGAACTGGTAGAACGCGCCGCCGGGGCGGACATAGCTGAACGCGCCGCTGAGGATCGACATCACCTTGCGCCTCGACATGTTGAGCATCGGCAGGCCGCTCACGACCGCGCCGACGGGCGCGCCATCATAGAGGCGTTCGGTCGCGAGCCGGGCCGCGTCCATCCACAGCACGCGTGCACCGGGAAAGCGTATCTGCAGCAGTTTCATGAAGTCGGAGCCGTATTCGATCAGCGTCAGATCCTGCGGCCGGACACCGCGCTTGAGCAGCTTGTAGGTGAACGCGCCGGTGCCGGGACCGAGCTCGAGGATCGGACCTGTCGTTGCCGAGATCTCGCGCGTGATGAGATCTGCAAGCGCCGCACCCGATGGTGCGATGGCGCCGACCTGACGCGGCGACGACATCCAGGACAGGAAGAACGAAACAGAATCGTTGGGCATGCGCACTCCGGCATCTTGGTTTGCACCTCGACAAATCAGAGGTGCCACGGATGCAGTGTTGCGCGGGCGCATTGCGACAGCATTGCGCTGCCAGAAGCGGGTGCGGATTGAATCAGATCTGCCGCGCCGACGGCAGCGTCATCCTGAAGCAGGCACCGCCATCCGGCCCGTCCGTCACCGAGACGTGGCCGCCATGCAGCTGCACGATCTCGCGCACCATGTTGAGGCCGAGGCCGGCACCGCGATCGAGCGGCGCCAGCCGATAGAACGGCTCGAAAATCTGTTCGCGCTGATCGGCGGGAATGCCGGCGCCTTCATCGGTGACCTCGATGCTCACGGGGCTGCTCACGCGAATTCCGATGATGCCGCGGCGCGGGCCGTGCTGGATCGCGTTCTGCACGAGATTGGTCAGCGCGCGCTCCAGCGCCGCCGCATCGCCGATCGTCTCGATCGGTGCCGGCGGGGCATCGAGCGCTAGCTCGTAGCCGGCCGCGATTGCCAGCGGTGCGAGATCGGCGGCGACGCTTTGCGCGACGGCGCCGAGATTGACACGCGTGAAGGGATGACCGCAGCGGTCGAGCCGCTGGATGTCGAGCAATTGATCGGCAAGCGTTGCGAGCCGCGCGGCATCCTCGATCAGGCGGGTCTTGTCCGGCCCCGGGGCAAGCGACTCCAGCCGCGTGTTCAGGATTGCGATCGGTGTGCGTAGCTCGTGGGCTGCGTCGGCGACGAAGCGCTTGTGGCGCGCATAGCCCTGATCGAGGCGCGCCAGCGCATCATTGACCGCAGTCACGAGTGGCACGACTTCCAGCGGAATTTGCTCCACGGAGAGCCGCGCGCCGCGCTGATGGATGTCGATGCGCCGCGCCTCGTCCGCGGTGGTATCGAGCCCCCTGAACGCGCGCTGCACGATCATCGGCGTCGCGATGAACGTCGCCGTCCCCATCAGGAGGAGGCCGGGCAGGGCGATGCCGAGGAACGCCAGTGAGGTCGTGAACAGCGCCTTGGCGCCGGTCAGTCGTCCCTGCGTCGCCGTGATGACCTGCACATTGCCGGCATCGGTGTCGACCCGCTTCAGCCGCGCCGCCGGCTTGCGCGGATCGTCTTCGAACATCTGCCAGCCGAGCCGTGCCTGGCTGATCTGATCGAGGCCGGCGCCGATCGCGGCGAATTCGGCCGGAACAGGGCCTTCGCTGAGGACGCGACCCTGCCGGTCGCGAACCAGGAACCAGAGGTCGGGCGTCTCGCTGCGCAACTGCGTCAGCTCGGCCGTCGGCCGCAGGGCCAGTGCGCCCTGCGCATCGCGCGTGAGCGCGCGCTGGACGACATCGATGACGCGGTCCTCGTCGCGCCCGGCGAGCACGAAGCCCGAAGCGCATAACGCTGCGACCACGACGGCAACCAGTGCAAGGAGCAGAGCGGCCTGGAGCGACAGCAGGCGCCAGCTCAGCCGCGAGCGCAGGCAGTAGGGATCGTGGTGTTTGCTCATGGCAGCTTCTTGAGGAGATAGCCGACGCCGCGAATGCTGTGGATCTCGACGCCCGCCTCGGCGTCCGCGAGCTTTCGCCGCAGCCGCGAGACATGCGTGTCGAGCGCGTTGGACTGGATCTCGTCGTCGAAATTGTAGACCGCTTCTTCCAGCGCCGAGCGCAGCACGGTTCGCCCCATGCGGCGGATCAGGGCTTCGAGCACCAGGAGCTCCCTGCGCGGCAGCTCGAACGGCGCACCGTCGATGCTGGCCTCGCGATGGCCGACATCGAACGCGAGACGCCCGGCGCGAATGATTTCCGGGGAGAGGCCCGCCGGCCGCCGCAGTACCGCGCGCAAGCGTGCGAGCAGCTCCTCGACCGCGAACGGCTTGGCCAGATAATCATCGGCGCCGCTGTCGAGGCCTGCAATGCGATCGGCGAGCTCGCCGCGCGCGGTCAGGACGATGATCGGCACGCCGTCGGCGCGCGCGCGAAGCTTGGGGATCAGCGCGAGGCCGTCACCATCGGGAAGCTGGCGGTCGAGCAGGACCGCGGCGTGGACATCGGCGGAAATGGCCTCCTCCGCCTCGGCGAGCGTCGGGGCGTGATCCACCACCATGTCATAGCGCTTCAGCGCCGACGCCAGCGCGCCAGCCATTTCCGCCTCATCCTCGACGAGCAAGATCCGCATGCATGGGCACCTGAACCGCAACTGAGCCTTTCTAGCGGCCCGATCATTGCGGCAGCATTGCGGGAGTCTGCCTCAGTGCCGGAAGCTCGAGCCATGCGCGGAACGCCACAGGGCCGCCCGGGCCGGGCGCAAGACACTGTCGGGGCCAGCCGCTATAACCGCCCGACCTGTTCAGGGAGGAGCCAAGAATGATCTACGAAATGCGCATCTATCGCTGCGTGCCCGGCCGCCTGCCGGCGCTCTTGAAGCGGTTCGAGACGGTCACCCTGAAGCTGTGGGAAAAGCACGGCATCAAGCAGGCCGGGTTCTTCACGACGCTGATCGGCGAATCCAACCAGGAGCTGACCTATTTCCTGGCCTGGGAGTCGCTCGCCGAGCGCGAGACGAAGTGGGGCAAGTTCACGACCGATCCGGACTGGATGAAAGCACGCGCCGAGAGCGAAGCGGATGGCCAGATCGTCGGCAACATCGTCAGCCAGCTCCTGACCCCGACGGCCTTCTCGGCGGTGAAGTAGGAACCTGCCGATTCAAGGGTGGCGCCGGAGCGCCGGCGCAACCCTGATATTCTGACCGCCCGGGTCGAATGGGGTTGATCCGACCCTCATGGCGGCTATGGTCGCGCCGAAACGAGGGATTTGCCTTGAGCTCTTCGAATTCAGCAGCGCCAGTCGTCACCATTGGCACGGTCAAATTCGGCAATGATCTGCCGATTTCGATCATTGCCGGGCCCTGCCAGCTCGAGAGCCGGCAGCATGCGCTGGAGGTGGCCTCCGCGCTGAAGGAGATCGCCGACCGGCTCAAGATCGGCCTCGTCTACAAGACCTCCTTCGACAAGGCCAACCGCACCAGCGCGTCCGCCGCACGCGGCCTTGGCCTTTCACAGTCGCTGCCGATCTTCGCCGAGATCCGGTCATCGCTCGGCCTGCCGGTTCTGACCGACGTGCACGAGGCCGCGCAATGCGCCGAGGTGGCGCAGGCCGTCGACATCCTGCAGATCCCGGCGTTCCTGTGCCGGCAGACCGATCTGCTTCTTGCTGCGGCCGCGAGCGGCAAGGTGGTCAACGTCAAGAAGGGCCAGTTCCTCGCGCCCTGGGACATGGCCAATGTCGTGACCAAGATCACGGGCGCGAACAATCCGAATGTGCTGGTCACGGAGCGCGGCGCGTCGTTCGGCTACAATACGCTGGTCTCCGACATGCGCGCGCTGCCGATCCTGGCGCGCACGACCGGTGCGCCGGTGATCTTCGATGCGACCCATTCGGTGCAGCAGCCCGGCGGCAAAGGGACGTCCTCGGGCGGCGAGCGCGAATTCGTCCCGGTGCTCGCGCGCGCGGCGGTGGCGGTTGGCGTTGCCGGCGTCTTCATCGAAACCCATCCCGATCCCGATCGCGCGCCCTCCGACGGCCCGAACATGGTGCCGCTGCGCGAGTTCGAGGGGCTGATCGCTGGGCTGATGGCGTTCGACGCGCTGGCCAAGAATACGTCACGGAATACGTCAAAGGGCATCACGCGCTGATGCACCAGCCTGTGACCCGGCCGTCCTCCGACCAGAAGTTTCCGCCCGCGATCAACATTATCGCGCTCGCCAGCTTCTCGGCGGCGTTGTCGACGCGCGCGCTCGATCCGGTCCTGCCGCGTGTCGCCGAGGATTTCTCGGTCAGCATCACGACGGCCGCCAGCATCGCGGCGGGCTATGCCTTGATCTACGCGCTGGTTCAGCCCGTGATCGGCGCGGCTGCCGATCTGTTCGGCAAGGCGCGCCTGATGACGCTGTGTCTGGCTCTGCTCGGGGCCTCCTGCGTTCTCGGCGCGATCGCGACGACCTTCTCGGGCCTGTTCGCGAGCCGCATTCTGGCCGGCATCGCCTCCGGCGGCGTGTTTCCGGTTGCGCTCGGTCTCACCGCTGACCTCGTCGCGCCGGCCAAGCGGCAGGTCGCGATCGGGCGCACGCTGGCGGGGTCGATGACCGGCAATCTGCTCGGTGCGAGTGCTTCCGGCATCATCGGCGATCTCACCGGCTGGCGCGGTGTGCTCATGATCCTCGGCGCGCTCGGCCTGATCGCGGCCGTTGCGGTGGCCGCCGGATTCCGCGGTGCCGCGCTGACCGCGCCGCCGAAAACCGACCTGAAGACCTTGCGCCAGGGCTACCGCACCATCTTCGCCAATCCCAACACGCGCTATTGCTACTCGGCGGTGTTCGTCGAGGGCTGCTGCGTGTTCGGGCTGTTTCCGTTCATCGCCGCGCTGCTGTTTGATCTCGGCGAGAAGTCGCTGTCGATCGCAGGCATCGTGATCGCGGGGTTTGCCATCGGCGGACTGTTCTACACGTTCACGGTCTCGCGCTTCCTGCCTTGGCTTGGCGTCAAGGGCATGATGATCGCGGGCGCGAGCCTCGTCGCCCTGCAGCTCGGCGTGCTTGCCTTCGGTCCTGGATGGAAGCTGCAATTCGCCAGCATGCTGGCGATGGGCTGGGGCTTCTACATGATCCATGGCTGCTTGCAGGTGTTCGCCAGCGAGCTGTCGATCGGCGCGCGGGCGACGGCGATGTCCCTGCATTCGTTCTTCTTCTTCATGGGGCAGACGGTCGGCCCGATCGCCTACGGCTTCGGCCTCCAGCATGCCGGCAAGGTTTCGACCCTGAGCGTGAGCGCCGCGATCATGGTGCTGCTGGGCGTCGCCTGCGCGCAATTGCTCAAACCGCGCGCGCCGGCTGACGCGCGGGGCTGACGGATTATCGAGCTACCGGCCTTATTTTTCCGGGAACGAACGGTCAACAGCGGCTCTGCTTGCCACGGCGAGCGCCGCATCATGGACGCGCCGTTCTGTGGTTGAGCTCGCGCTAGCCCCGCCCGCGATACGGCGCGACGCCTTGCTCGGGCACCCACAGGCCCTTCGGCACGCGGCCGGTCTGCCAGAACACGTCGATCGGGATGCCGCCGCGCGGATACCAGTAGCCGCCGATGCGCAGCCATTTCGGCTTGATCTCGCTCGCGATACGCTTGCCGATCATCACGGTGCAGTCCTCGTGGAAGGCGCCGTGATTACGGAAGCTCGCGATATAGAGCTTGAGCGATTTGGACTCCAGCAGCCACTGGCCCGGCGCGTAGTCGATCATCAGATGCGCGAAATCCGGCTGCCCCGTGACCGGGCAGAGCGAGGTGAATTCCGGCACGGTGAAGCGCACCAGATAGTCGGTGCCCTTTTGCGGATTGGGCACGCGATCGAGCTGGGCTTCTTCCGGCGTGTGTGGCCATTCCACCGCGCGGCCAAGCTGGAGGGATTTTTTCGCCATCGTCGTCACATCCTGTTCGGCTGCCGGGATGGACGCAAACGGGCTCGTCGTCAACCGGCGATGGTCTGGATCATGACGATGCGGTCGTTGCCGGACTCGCAGCCCCAGAGTTCGCCGGGGCGGCCGTCGAGCTGGCGGACATTGGCATTGGGCTTGTCGCTCGCGAACACGTTGAATGTCTCCGTGGCGGGATCGAAGCGGACGATCGCGTTGGCTGAGAAATCGGTGAGCCAGACCTTGTCCTTGTCGTCGACATAGACCGCGTAGGTGCGGGGACGTTCGCCCGGTAGCTTCCACGTTTTCCATGAGCCGTCGGCGGGATCGTGCACCGACACGTGTCCGCTATTCCACTCGCTGACCCAGATCCGGCTCTTCGAATCCGACCAGACCCGCCGCGCGCCCTGGCCCGGCGTCGGCGGTTCGACCACGCTGGCGCTGCCGGTCGCAAGGTCGATCCTGGCGATGTAGCTGCCGGCGAGCGAGGCGTACCAGACGTCGCCCTTGGGCGTCACGGCGATGCCGTAGGGGCCGACGCCCTTCGGCGCCTTGAATACGTCCATCTCGCCCGATGTCGGCTTGAGGCGGCCGTAATAGCCGGATTGACCGGTGAACCAATAGGTGCCGGTCTTGTCGAACACGCCGGTGTTGAGATTGGCGGAGGCGAACTTTTCCGGCAGGCGGAACAGCGTGACCTTGAGGTCATCGGGGGCGACCCGCGCGATCGCGTTCTGGCCGCCCTCGGTGATCCAGGGCGCGCCGTCGGGCCCGATGGTCACGCCGTGCGGAGCGGCGCCCTGGCCGAGGCTGACGGTCTTGAAGCTGCCATCCCGGGGATCGAGCCTGCCGAGCAGGCCCGTGCCCTGGGCCGTGAACCAGACCGAGCCGTCGGGCGCGGGAGCGAGGTCGTGCAGGCCGATGCCGGCGCTAATGGGGAAATATTTTGTCCGGAATGCACCCTCCTGCGCAAAACTTGGGCGGGTCGCGAGGAGGGCGGCGCTCGAGGCAAGAAACTGGCGACGATTCATGGCGTTACCCCGACTGTCTCAGTTTGAGGTTGGACGCGCAGATCAGGCAGGGTCAAGCTTAGTCCGACCCACTTCACGCGTCAGTCGAACCGCGCCGTCCAAGCGTTCACATTTGCTTGCGGCCCGTGTAAGACCCGCGACACCGATCAGCCCTAACGAACGGAAGTGCACACCATGACCGCCATCATCGACATCATCGGCCGTGAAATTCTCGATAGCCGGGGCAATCCCACCGTCGAGGTCGACGTCGTGTTGGAAGATGGCGCGCTTGGCCGCGCTGCCGTGCCATCCGGCGCCTCCACCGGTGCCCATGAGGCGGTGGAACTGCGCGACGGCGACAAGGCCCGCTATCTCGGCAAGGGCGTGACCAAGGCGGTCGGCGCCGTCAATGGTGAGATCTTCGAGGCTCTCAGCGGCCTCGATGTCGAGCAGCAGGCCCAGATCGACCAGATCATGATCGATCTTGACGGCACCCCGAACAAGAGCCGTCTCGGCGCCAACGCCATTCTTGGCGTCTCGCTCGCCTGCGCCAAGGCCGCGGCGAACTCGCTCGACATGCCGCTCTACCGCTACGTCGGCGGCACCGCGGCGCGGCTCTTGCCGGTGCCGATGATGAACATCATCAATGGCGGCGTGCACGCCGACAACCCGATCGATTTCCAGGAATTCATGATCCTGCCTGTCGGCGCGTCCTCCTTCGCCGAGGGCCTGCGTTACGGCGCGGAAGTCTTCCACACGCTGAAGTCGGAGCTGAAGAAGGCAGGTCACAACACAAATGTCGGCGACGAGGGGGGTTTTGCGCCGAACCTGCCATCGGCGGATGCCGCGCTGGAGTTCGTCGTGAACGCGATCGGCAAGGCCGGCTTCAAGGCAGGGGCCGACATCGTGCTCGGCCTCGACTGCGCCTCGACCGAGTTCTTCAGGGACGGCAAGTATGTCTATGAAGGCGAGGGCAAGACGCGCTCGGTGTCCGAACAGGCCAAGTACCTTGCCGACCTCGTGTCGCGCTATCCGATCGTGACCATCGAGGACGGCATGTCGGAAGACGACATGGACGGCTGGAAGGAGCTCACCGATCTCATCGGCAAGAAGTGCCAGCTGGTCGGCGACGACCTCTTCGTCACCAACGTCAAACGCCTCGCCGAGGGCATCAAGGCCGGCCGCGCCAACTCGATCCTGATCAAGGTCAACCAGATCGGCACGCTGACCGAGACCCTCGCCGCGGTCGAGATGGCGCACAAGGCCGGCTACACCTCCGTCATGTCGCACCGCTCCGGCGAGACCGAGGATTCCACCATCGCCGACCTCGCGGTCGCCACCAATTGCGGTCAGATCAAGACCGGCTCCCTTGCGCGTTCCGATCGCACCGCCAAATACAACCAGCTCCTGCGCATCGAGCAGCAGCTCGGCAAGCAGGCGCTCTATGGCGGCAAGGCGGCACTGAAGGCGCTGGCATAAGCCAGCAATTCAATGCTCCAACAACACAGGGGAGGATCGGACATGAGCGACGGCAAGACCGGACTGCAATTGCGTTCGCTGCTCAAGAAGAGCGGCGAGCTGGAATTGTCCCTCGTGAATGTCCCGACCCCGGAGCCGGCGGACGACGAGGTCGTCGTCCGCGTCGAGGCGACGCCGATCAATCCGTCCGATCTCGGCCTGCTGATCGGCGCCGCCGACATGTCGGCCGCCAAGGCGTCCGGCACCAAGGAGATGCCGGTCATCACCGCGACGATGCCGGAGGCCGCGATGCGGATGATGGCGGCGAGGTTCGACCAGTCACTGCCGGTCGGCAACGAGGGCGCCGGCACGGTGATCCGCACCGGCGCCTCGGATGCTGCGAAAGCGCTGATGGGCAAGACGGTGTCGATGATCGGGGGCGCCATGTACACCCAGTACCGCGTGCTCAAGGTCCGCGACGTCATGGAGTTGCCGGCGGGCACCACGGCCGCCGACGGTGCGTCCTGGTTCGTCAATCCGCTGACCGCGCTCGGCATGACCGAGACGATGCGGCGCGAGAACCACAAGGCGCTGGTGCACACGGCCGCGGCCTCGAACCTCGGCCAGATGCTCAACAAGATCTGCATCAAGGACGGCATCGGCCTCGTCAATATCGTCCGCAGCAAGGAGCAGGCCGACATCCTGCACAAGATCGGCGCCAAGCACGTCGTCGATTCCAGCGCGCCAAGCTTCATGGACGATCTCACCAATGCGCTGGTCGAGACCGGTGCCACGATCGCCTTCGATGCCATCGGCGGCGGCAAGCTCGCAAGCCAGATTCTCACGGCGATGGAGGTCGCGGCCAACAAGACCGCGAAGGAATACAGCCGCTACGGCTCCAACGTGTACAAGCATGTCTACATCTACGGCAGTCTCGACCCGCGTCCGACCGAGCTGAGCCGGTCGTTCGGCCTGAGCTGGGGCGTCGGCGGCTGGCTGCTGACGCCGTTCCTTCAGAACATCGGGCCGGCCGAGATCGGCCGCCTGCGCCAGCGTGTCGCCTCCGAGCTCAAGACCACCTTTGCCAGCCACTACACCAAGGTGGTGTCGCTTGCCGAGGCGCTCGATCCCGCCAATATCGCGGTGTACGCGAAACGCGCCACCGGCGAAAAATTCCTCATCAACCCAAACAAATAAACGTGTCGTGCGGCGGCACGTCACCGAAAGAAGGTATTGCCTTCTCCATGACTGATCCCAATCGCCGTCGCCTGCTCGCAGGCGCGGCTGCCATCGATCGGTCATGTCGAGAAGGACGGCGCTAAGTATCGCCTGATCCCGTCGGCACGGAATCGGGCGATCTGAGTGGATTTGCAGATTCGCACGAAAGATCGAACCGCCGCGTGGCGGCCCGATTGGTTTTGGGCGACCATCTGCTTTCGCGAAACGCAGCGTTTCCAAATCGGACCGGTTCATGCACTTGCATTGATCGATCCGGATCGCTTAAGTGCCGCCCCGGCACTCCCGCTCAAGCCCTCAAGGACATTCCATGGCCTACAACATCGTCGTCATCGCCGGCAGCCTGCGCAAGGACAGCTTCTCGCTGAAGATCGCCAACGCGCTGGCAAAGCTGGCGCCTAGCTCGCTCAAGCTCGAGGTCATTACGCCGGCCGGCATCTCGTTCTTCAACCAGGACCTCGAGGGCGCGCCGCCGGCGGACTGGCTGGCCTTCCGCGAAAAGCTGCAGAAGTCGGACGGCGTCATCTTCGTCACCCCCGAATACAACCGCGCCATCCCGGGCGTCCTCAAGAACGCCATCGACGTCGCCTCGCGCCCCTATGGCAAGAGCTCGTTCAACGGCAAGCCGGTCGGCATCGTCTCGAACTCGCCGGGTCCGCTCGGCGGCGTCAGCGCGGCCAAGACGCTCCAGACCATCCTGCCGGGCATTGCCGGCCCGATCATGCAGCAGCCCGAGATCTATCTGAACTCGGTCGGCGATGCTTTCGATGCGGAGGGTAACCTGACCAAGGACTCGCTGAAGGGCGTGCTCCAGGCCTACATCGACGCCTTCGCCGCGCACGTCGCGAAGCACCACGGCTGAGGTCAACCGCTTAAGTCTCGTCATGGCCGGGCTTGTCCCGGCCATCCACGTCTTGGCCCGCCGCGACGAAGAACGTGGATGCCCGGGCCTTCGCCGCGCCGAAGCGGCTTCGGCCGCGCAGGCGGGACAAGCCGGGCATGACGACGAGAGATACGGGCAGGGCGCACTAACACTCCCTTAACCAAGCTGCCCCATCTTCCCAGCATGGTCTCCCGCGCGCGCCTGAAATCGATCCTGACTGGCCTTGCTCTCTATGCGATGGCGGCCGCCATCGTCGGCTATTTCGGCGTCAACGCCTATACCGGCAAATACGGCCTCAACGCCCGCCAGGAGCTCGACCAGGAGATCATCGCGCTGACCAGCGAGCTGGCGCAGCTCAAGCGCGAGCGCGCCAGGAGCGAGCAGCGCGTCTCGCTGCTGCGCACCGACAAGATCGATCCCGACATGCTGGACGAGCGGGCGCGTTTCCAGCTCGACTACGTCAATGCGCACGATCTCGTTCGGATGATCCCGGCCAAGTAGCGCTTTCCGCGCTATTCGAAACCGGCGCCGAAAGCCGCTGCCGAAATCCGGCACGCGTCGATCAATTCTACCGAAAGTCGCAGGCGTGTAACCGGACTGCTGCTTGACGGCAATGCCGGCGCGGCTCATGGCTTCCTATACTGTCGGCCTGAGTTGACGCAGATCAACCGGGTCGCGCCGCCACAGCCTAGACTGCCACCCGGAGGAAACAGTGATGAATGGGCCAATGTCCCGGCATCACGCGGCCCGTGTCGAGGCCGCCATTGCATCAGGCCAGGCCGCGCGCTCCGCGCTCGTGGCCTCATGGTGCCGTTCGTCCCGCTTGCATCATCTCGATCCCGCCGGCCGCAGCCTGCCGGTGCGGCTCAGCGACGCCGAGCTGCGGCAGACCCGCGAGCGTATCGCGCCGCTGCTGGCCGCCGCGCAAGGCGCCATGGACCGGCTCTATCAGGCCGTCGGCGCTGCCGGCTGCTGCGTGCTGCTCGCCGACGGTGAGGGCGTGCCGGTCGACCGCCGCGGCACGCCGGCCGACGATGCCACGTTTCAGTCCTGGGGCTTGTGGACCGGCGCGCTGTGGAGCGAGGAGCACGAGGGCACGAACGGCATCGGCACCTGCGTCGTCGAGCAACGGCCGCTGACGATCGACCGCGATCAGCATTTCTTCACCCGCAACACACTGCTGAGCTGCACCGCCGTTCCGATCTACGATCACGAGGCAGCATTCGCCGGCGTGCTCGACGTCTCCTCCTGCCGGGCCGACCGCACCGATGCGTTCTCCAGCCTGATCGCGCTGGCGGCCAGCGAAGCGGCAAGGCGCATCGAGGCGGATCTGTTTCGTCGGGCTTTTGCCCATGCCCGTATCGTGCTGACGCAAGGCGCGGACGGTCAGTCCATCGGCCTCGTCGCGGTCGATGCGGACGATCTCGTGATCGGCGCGACCCGCACCGCCCGCGCGGCACTCGGGATCGCGCCGGGCAGGGCGATGCAGCCGGTGCCCGCGGCCGATCTGCTCGGCGGCGACGCCGCGCATGATCACCTCGCCGGCGGCCAGCGCGCAGTGTTGCAGCGGGCGCTCTTGCGCGCCGGCGGCAATGTCTCGGCCGCCGCAAAGGCCCTCGGCGTCAGCCGCGCCACGCTGCATCGGAAGCTGAAGCGGCTCGATATCAGGCACTGAGCTTCAGTCGTCATTGCGAGCGCAGCGAAGCAATCCAGGATTTTTCCGCGGAGGGACTCTGGATTGCTTCGCTACGCTCGCAATGACGATGTGGAGGCCGCAAACGTCCCATCTCCCCCGCGACTGTCGCAGAACTGCGACACTCCCGGCCGGCGATCGCTTCTATCAGGGCTGACAGAAAGCACCTCCTGCGAGATCGTCGGCGCAAGTCGTGAACACACGGCGGATCGCGCAAACAGCAACATCGGGAGTGAGCAATGAACAAGGTGGAATTCCTCGGCATCACCCAAAGCCCCTTCGCCGAACGCTACGACAATTTCATCGGCGGCAAGTTCACGGCGCCCATCTCGGGCAAGTATTTCGACAATGCCTCGCCCGTGAACGGTCAGATCGTCTGCAAGATCGCGCGCTCCGACGCGCAGGACGTCGAGGCCGCCCTCGATGCGGCGCACGCCGCCAAGACCGCCTGGGCACGCACCAGCGTCGCCGAGCGCGCCGCGATCCTGAACAAGATCGCCGACCGCATGGAGGAGAATCTCGAGCGCCTCGCGATCGCCGAGACCTGGGACAATGGCAAGCCGATCCGCGAGACCCGCGCCGCCGATCTGCCGCTGGCCATCGACCACTTCCGCTATTTCGCCGGCGTCGTCCGCGCGCAGGAGGGCTCGATCGGCGAGATCGACCATGACACCATTGCCTATCATTTCCACGAGCCGCTCGGCGTCGTCGGCCAGATCATCCCCTGGAACTTCCCGCTGCTGATGGCGTGCTGGAAGCTCGCGCCAGCGCTGGCCGCCGGCAATTGCGTCGTGCTCAAGCCCGCCGAGCAGACGCCGGCCTCGATTATGGTCTGGGCTGAGATCATCGGCGACCTGCTGCCACCCGGCGTGCTCAACATCGTCAACGGATTTGGCCTCGAGGCCGGCAAGCCGCTGGCCTCGAGCCCGCGCATCGCCAAGATCGCCTTCACCGGCGAGACCACGACGGGCCGGCTGATCATGCAATATGCCAGCCAGAACCTGATCCCGGTGACGCTGGAGCTCGGCGGCAAATCGCCGAACATCTTCTTCAAGGACGTTACCGCCGAGGACGATGATTTCTTCGACAAGGCGATCGAAGGCTTCGTCATGTTCGCGCTGAACCAGGGCGAGGTCTGCACCTGTCCGAGCCGGGCGCTGGTCCATGCCGACATCTATGACCGCTTCATGGAGCGGGCGCTCAAGCGCGTCGCTGCGATCAAGCAGGGCGACCCGCGCGCCGCCGACACTATGATCGGCGCGCAGGCCTCCAGCGAGCAGCTCGCAAAGATCCTCTCCTATATCGACATCGGCAAGCAGGAGGGCGCCAGGGTGCTCGCGGGCGGCGGACGCGCCGAGCTCGCGGGCGATCTCGCCGGCGGCTTCTACGTCCAGCCGACGGTGTTCGAAGGCAACAACAAGATGCGCATCTTCCAGGAGGAGATCTTCGGCCCCGTGGTCTCGGTTACGACCTTCAAGACCGATGACGAGGCACTCGCGATCGCCAACGACACGCTCTATGGCCTAGGGGCCGGCGTATGGAGCCGCGACGCCAACCGCTGCTACCGCTTCGGAAGGGCGATCCAGGCCGGCCGGGTCTGGACCAATTGCTACCATGCCTATCCCGCCCATGCGGCGTTCGGCGGCTACAAGCAGTCCGGCGTCGGTCGCGAGACCCACAAGATGATGCTCGATCACTATCAGCAGACCAAGAACCTCCTGGTCAGCTACAGCCCGAAAAAGCTCGGCTTCTTCTGATCGGCAAATTCCGATCGCAAGCCACAGGCGGCGTCATAGCGGCGCCGCCTGCGCATGTCTATCATTGTTCAGCCGCCGTCATCCGCCTGTCAGAGTCTTGGGACAAGACGACAGGCTCGCTCTTGTGGCGTCTTGACGCGATGCTGAGCAAAGATGGAGGCGTGTCATGCAGGATGATCGTTCACGTCGAACGGTCGGTATTGGAGCGTTGCTGGTCGGCGCGGCGCTCCTTCCTCTGTCGATGGCCTTCGCACAGACCAGCCCGGCTCCGGCCGGCGCCAAGCAGGTCCCGACCCTCGACGGCAGGCCGCCGCTGATCCTCGGCCATCGCGGACTGCCCGGCCTTGTGGCCGAAGAAACCGAGCCATCGTACGAGCTTGCCGCGGCGCTCGGCACCGACGCACTCGAAGAGGATCTGCATTTGACCAAGGATTGCGTCCTGGTCGTGCGCCATAATCCCTGGCTCAGCGACAATACCAATGTGGCCGAGGTCGCCAAGACCAACGCGACTGTCGCAGCCCGCAAGCGCACGGTCCCCGGCGTGCGCGTCAAGGCGCCGGCGTCCCCAGGGGCGCCCGCCGACTACCTGACCGATCTCACGGACCCCGCCGATCCGAAATCGGTGCTGAAGTCATTGATCGTCGACGGCGAGGACCACACCAATGACTGGTCGATTACCGACTTCACCTTGGCCGAGCTGAAGGAATGGATCGCCGGCACGACCTATGATGCGGCCAACGAGCGGCCCAAAGTCTTCAACGGCAAATTCCCGGTCATCAGCTTCCAGGAGGTCATCGACATCGCCAAGGCCAGGAGCAAGGCGACGGGGCGTCCCATCCTGGTCTATCCCGAGACCAAGAATCCGACCTGGAACAATGCCCAGGCCATCGCCAATGGCTGCGGCGCGCCCGGTAGCCGTCCGCTCGAAGATGCCCTGATCAAGATCATCAAGGACAATGGCCTCAACACCAAGGACGCGCCCATCCTGGTCCAGAGCTTCGAGCCCGGCAGCCTGAAATATATGCGCAGCCATGGTCTCGAGGCCCGGCAGGTTCAGCTCATCGACGGCAACGGGATCGAGTTCAGGACCGGCAAGGTGCTGCTCAACAACATCACGAGCTCGCGTCCGTTCGACTGGACGGTTGCGGGTGATGCGCGCCTCTACGATGCGATGCTGACCCCAGAGGGCCTCGCAGAGATCAAGACCTATGCCGACGGCATCGGGCCGTGGAAGGCCTATATCGTTCCGCTCAAGATCGCCCCGTGGAAGGACAGCAACGCCGACGGCACGCCCTATAAGGGATCGACGCCGGAGGCATCGACGCAGGAGCCGACCAGCCTCGTTGCCGACGCGCACAAGCTTGGACTGTTCGTGCACGTCTTCACGTTCCGGAACGAGAAGAAATATCTCGCCGCCGATTATCACGGCGATCCCGGTCTCGAATATCTCAAATTTTTCCGTCTCGGCGTCGATGGGGTTTTCACCGACTTCACGCATACCGGCGTTGCCGCTCGCGCAGCCTATCTGCGCGAGCTCGGCTGGTAAGGCCGCCGGTACGAATCGGACACGCGCTGAGGGTCTCAGCCCGCAAGATGCAGGTGTCCGATATCCTTGCTGCGTCTGCCGGCACTGGCTTCGTTGGCGGGAAGCTAATGTTGCCCGATTGGCGCCAAAGGTTTTGCAAAGTTTCGGCCACGCTGCAGTGCGGCATAATGAAAATCGTGCCATGCCGCCGCGGTGCTTTCCAACCGCGTTTGACTTGGGTTAGAGAGGGCTGAAGTTTTCTCTGACCCGGAATTCCCATGGCCGCACCCAAGAAAGCCGCCGCGAGCGCTGCGCAGCACAAGACCGACGGCGGTTCGCCCCCGGAATTCACCAGGGAACAGGAGCTCAAGGCGCTCCGCGACATGCTCCTGATCCGGCGGTTCGAGGAGAAGGCCGGTCAGCTCTACGGCATGGGTGCGATCGGCGGCTTCTGCCATCTCTATATCGGCCAGGAGGCCGTGGTGGTCGGGATGCAGATGGCCCTGAAAGAGGGCGATCAGGTCATCACCGGCTATCGTGATCACGGCCACATGCTCGCCACCGGCATGGACGCCAACGGCGTCATGGCCGAGCTCACGGGTCGCCGCGGCGGCTATTCCAAGGGCAAGGGCGGCTCCATGCACATGTTCAGCAAGGAGAAGCACTTCTACGGCGGTCACGGCATCGTCGGCGCCCAGGTCTCGCTCGGCACCGGCCTCGCCTTCGCTAATCATTATCGCGGCAACGACAGCGTCAGCGTCACCTATTTCGGCGACGGCGCGGCCAACCAGGGCCAGGTCTACGAGAGCTTCAACATGGCGGAGCTGTGGAAGCTGCCGGTGATCTACGTCATCGAGAACAACCGCTACGCCATGGGTACCGCGGTCTCGCGCGCCTCTGCCCAGCAGGACTTCTCCAAGCGTGGCGCGTCCTTCAACATTCCCGGCAAGCAGGTCGACGGCATGGACGTCCGCGCCGTGAAGGCTGCGGGCGACGAGGCGGCGGCCTGGTGCCGTGCCGGCAAGGGCCCCTTCATCCTGGAGATGCAGACCTACCGCTATCGCGGCCACTCGATGTCCGATCCGGCGAAATACCGCACGCGCGAGGAGGTCGAGAAGATTCGCCACGACCAGGACCCGATCGAGCAGGTGCGCAACCGCCTGCTCGCGGCCAAGGTCAGCGAGGCCGATCTCAAGGCGATCGACGCCGAGGTGCGCGACATCGTCAACGCGTCTGCCGATTTTGCCCAGCATGATCCCGAGCCGGATGCCGCCGAGCTCTGGACTGACGTTTACCGCTGAACGCGCGCAAGCTTTCCTTTGGAGTCGATATGCCAATTCAAGTGCTGATGCCCGCGCTGTCGCCCACGATGGAGAAGGGCAACCTCGCCAAATGGTTGAAGAAAGAGGGCGAGCAGATCAAGTCTGGCGACGTCCTCGCCGAGATCGAGACCGACAAGGCGACCATGGAGGTCGAGGCGACCGATGAGGGGACGCTCGGCAAGATCCTGATCCCCGAGGGCACCGCCGACGTCGCGGTGAACACACCGATCGCCACCATTTTGGCGGACGGAGAGAGCGCCGCCGATCTTGCCAAAGCCCCTGCACCGGCCGCGAAGGCTGCAGAGTCCGCGCCGCCCGCCGCGGCAAAGGCCGAGGCGCCGGCACCCAAAGCCGCGCCCGCGCCGCAGGCTGTGGCGGAGCCCGATCCAGAAGTGCCCGCCGGCACCGAGATGGTGACGCAGACGATCCGCGAAGCTTTGCGCGATGCCATGGCCGAAGAGATGCGCCGCGACGCCGACGTCTTCGTCATGGGTGAAGAGGTCGCCGAATATCAGGGCGCCTACAAGGTCACGCAAGGGCTGCTCCAGGAGTTCGGCGCCAAGCGCGTCATCGATACCCCGATCACCGAGCACGGCTTTGCCGGCGTCGGCGTCGGCGCGGCGATGACGGGCCTGAAGCCGATCGTCGAGTTCATGACCTTCAACTTCGCCATGCAGGCGATCGATCAGATCATCAACTCCGCGGCCAAGACGCTCTACATGTCCGGCGGCCAGATGGGCTGCTCGATCGTGTTTCGTGGGCCGAACGGTGCCGCGGCCCGCGTCGCCGCCCAGCACAGCCAGGATTATTCGTCCTGGTACTCGAACATTCCGGGCCTCAAGGTCATCGCGCCGTTCTCGGCCGCCGATTACAAGGGCCTGCTCAAGGCCGCGATCCGTGATCCCAATCCGGTGATCTTCCTCGAGAACGAGGTGCTCTACGGCCACACCGGCGAGGTGCCGAAGCTGGACGATTTCGTGATCCCGATCGGCAAGGCGCGCATCGTGCGCTCGGGCTCCCACGTGACCATCATCTCCTGGTCGAACGGCATGACCTATGCGCTGAAAGCCGCCGACGAGCTCGCCAAGGACGGCATCGAAGCCGAGGTGATCGACCTGCGCACGCTGCGCCCGATGGACACCGAGACCATCGTCAACTCGGTCAAGAAGACCGGGCGCGCCGTCACCGTGGAAGAGGGCTGGGCCCAGAGCGGCGTCGGCGCCGAGATCGCCGCGCGCATCATGGAGAACGCCTTCGACTATCTCGACGCGCCGGTTGCGCGCGTCTCCGGCAAGGACGTGCCGATGCCCTATGCCGCCAACCTGGAGAAGCTGGCGCTGCCCTCGGCGGCGGAAGTGGTCGAGGCCGCCAAAGCCGTCTGCTACAGGTAGACCATGGCGGGCCCCAAGGAGCAGCCACTGCCGCCCGACGTCATGACCCGCGAGGACGCGGTCGAGATCCTGCGCGTGTTCGTGCTGGACGGCGGGCTGTCGATGGCGTTCCAGCGGGCCTTCGACGAGCCCGACATGTGGGGCCTGCTGCTCGTCGATCTCGCCCGCCACGCCGCGCGGGCCTATGCGCGCGAGAGTGAATACACCGAGGAAGACGCGCTGAACCGGATCCTCGACATGTTCCAGGCGGAGATCGAGCGTCCCACGGACACCGGCACGACGACACCGCGCGGGAAGGGGCACTAACCGTGGCGATCGAATCCTATCATTACGATTTCATGCTCGAGGCGATCCGCGAGGCGCAGGACTCGATCGCGCAGGGCGGCCTGCCGATCGGCGCGGTGCTGACGCGCGACAACAAGATCATCGCCCGCGGTCACAACAACCGCGTGCAGGAGAACAACGTGATCCTGCATGGCGAGATGAGCTGCCTGCGTGCGGCCGGCGCGATCTCGTTCCACGACACTGTCATGTACACCACGCTGTCGCCGTGCTCGATGTGCGCCGGCGCGCTCGCTTTGTTCAAGGTCAAGCTCGTGGTGATCGGGGAATCCGTCACCTTCGAGGGATCCAAGGACATTCTCGACAAGTTCGGCATCCCATGGATCGATCTTGCCGACGACCGCTCCATCACCATGATGAAGAATTGGCGTTCCATCCCTGCCAATGAGCGCCTCTGGCAGGGCGACATCGGCAACTAAACCTGGTCTGTTCGTCTCCGGTGTCGGAGACGACGTTTTGCAAAGTTCTTCTTGAGGTCAGCATGCCCATCAACATCCTGATGCCCGCTCTCTCGCCGACGATGGAGAAGGGCAACCTCGCCAAGTGGCTGAAGAAGGAAGGCGACAAGGTCAAATCGGGCGACGTGATCGCCGAGATCGAGACCGACAAGGCGACCATGGAGGTCGAGGCGATCGATGAGGGCACGATCGCCAGGATCCTGGTGCCCGAAGGGACGCAGGACGTGCCCGTCAACGACGTGATCGCGGTGCTTGCCGGCGAGGGCGAGGACGTGAAGGCGGCAGGTAGCGCCAAGCCGAGCGCTTCGGCCGCGCCGCCGAAAGCCGCCGAGGCTCCCGCGGCGGCTGCCGCTCCCGCGCCTGCGCCCGCTGCACCCAAGGCTGCACCGCCGCCCGCTGCCGCACCTGCCCCGCAGGCTGCTGCTCCGGCCGCGCAAGCCAACGGCCACGGCGGCCGCGTGTTCTCCTCGCCGCTGGCGCGGCGTCTTGCCAAGGAAGCCGGCATCGACGTGTCGATGGTGACAGGCACCGGCCCGCATGGCCGCGTCGTCGCGCGCGACGTCGAGCAAGCCAAATCCGGCAAGGGCCTCAAGGCGCCTGCCGCCGCGCCGTCAGGCGCGCCCGCGATCGCGCCGACCATGTCGGACAAGCAGATCCTGTCGCTGTTCGAGCCGGGCTCTTACGACATCGTCCCGCATGACGGCATGCGCCGCACCATTGCGCAGCGCCTGACCGCATCGATCCAGAACGTCCCGCACTTCTACCTCACCATCGACTGCGACATCGGCAAGCTGCTCACCGCGCGTGAGGAGATCAACGCGGCCGCTCCCAAGGACAAGGAGAAGAAGCCGCTCTACAAGATCTCGGTCAACGACTTCGTGATCAAGGCGATGGCGGTGGCGCTGCAGAAGATCCCGAACTGCAACGTCAGCTGGACCGAAAGCGGCATGGTCAAGCATCACCATTCCGACGTCGGCGTCGCCGTGGCGATGCCTGGCGGCCTGATCACGCCGATCATCCGGAAGGCGGAAACCAAGACGCTCTCGACCATCTCCAACGAGATGAAGGATTTCGCCGCGCGCGCCCGCTCGCGCAAGCTGAAGCCCGAGGAGTACCAGGGCGGCACCACGGCCGTCTCCAACCTCGGCATGTACGGCATCAGCCACTTCACCGCCGTGATCAACCCGCCGCACGCGACGATCCTCGCGGTCGGCACCAGCGAGGAGCGCCCTGTCGTGCGTGGCGGCAAGATCGAGATCGCGCACATGATGAGCGTGACCTTGTCCTGCGATCACCGCGCCATCGACGGCGCGCTCGGCGCCGAGCTGATCGGCGCGTTCAAGCAGCTGATCGAAAATCCCGTCATGATGATGGTCTGACGACAAATTCGCGTCGTCATTGCGAGCGAAGCGAAGCAATCCAGAACGTGACCGGCAGACTGGATTGCTTCGTCGCAAGAGCTCCTCGCAATGACGGTCTCGTTAAGGCCGGTTGGAGCGAGAACGAGCATACATGGCCGATACATCCTTCGACGTCATCATCATCGGCTCCGGTCCCGGCGGCTATGTCACCGCGATCCGGGCCGCCCAGCTCGGCCTCAAGACCGCGATCGTCGAAAAATCCTATCTCGGCGGTATCTGCCTGAACTGGGGCTGCATCCCGACGAAAGCGCTGCTGCGCTCGGCCGAGATCTATCACTACATGCAGCATGCCAAGGATTACGGCCTCTCGGCGGAGAAGGTCTCGTTCGATCCGAAGGCCGTGGTGCAGCGCTCGCGCGGCGTCTCGAAGCGGCTCAATGACGGCGTCGGCTTCCTGATGAAGAAGAACAAGGTCAGCGTGATCTGGGGCGCCGCCTCGATCGACGCGCCCGGCAAGGTCACCGTGAAGAAGTCCGACGTCGAAGCGCCCAAGGGCGCGTTGGGCGAGGGCACCTACCAGGCCAAGCACGTCATCATTGCGACTGGCGCACGGCCGCGCGTGCTGCCCGGCCTCGAGCCCGACAAGAAGCTGGTCTGGACCTATTTCGAAGCGATGGTGCCGGAAAGGATGCCGAAGTCGCTTCTGGTGGTCGGCTCCGGCGCGATCGGCATCGAGTTCGCCTCCTTCTTCCACACCATGGGCTCCGACGTCACCGTAGTCGAGGTGCTGCCGCAGATCCTGCCTGTCGAGGATGCCGAGATCGCCGGTCTCGCACGCAAGCGCTTCGAGAAGCAGGGCATCAAGATCATGTCCTCGACCAAGGTCACGAAGCTGGAGAAGAACGCTGACAGCGTCGTCGCCACCATCGACGACGGCAAGGGCAAGCCCGTCACCACCGAGTTCGAGCGCGTGATCTCGGCGGTCGGCGTCGTCGGCAACGTCGAAAATCTGGGACTCGAAAAGCTCGGCGTCAAAACCGATCGTGGCATCATCGTGGTCGACGGCTACGGCAAGACCAACATCCCCGGCATCTACGCGATCGGCGACGTCGCGGGACCGCCGATGCTGGCGCACAAGGCCGAGCACGAGGGCGTGATCTGCGTCGAGGCGATCAAGGGCCTCAATCCGCATCCCATGGACAAGGACATGATCCCTGGCTGCACCTATTGCCACCCACAGGTCGCCTCGGTCGGACTGACGGAAGCCAAAGCGAAAGAAAGCGGCCGCGAGATCCGCGTCGGCCGCTTCCCCTTCGTGGGCAACGGCAAGGCGATCGCGCTCGGCGAGGACCAGGGCCTCGTCAAGGTGATCTTCGACAAGAAGACCGGCCAGCTGTTAGGGGCCCACATGGTCGGCGCCGAGGTGACCGAGCTGATCCAGGGCTACGTCGTCGCCATGAACCTGGAGACCACCGAAGAAGAGCTGATGCATACGGTGTTCCCGCATCCGACCCTGTCGGAGATGATGAAGGAAGCCGTGCTGGATGCGTATGGACGGGTGCTCAACATTTGACGGCTGACACCATTGGACCGGTCATCCTGAGGTGCGAGGCCAGCGTTGCAAAGCACCGATGGCTGAGCCTCGAAGGATGAACGGCCGAGATGCAGCAGCTGGGCTCGTCGCCCTTCGAGGTCTCCATACGGCGCGCTGCGCCGCATGGCTCGTACCTCAGGGTGACGAGTTCCGCTGCAATTAAGTAGAACAAGAAGAGGAAATCACCCCATGCACGACAACGACAACCTCACCATCGAACGGCCGACCTTCGTCACCCATCTCGAATGCGCGATGGAAGGCGATCATTACGCCGCCGACCAGGTCCACAATCTCTCCAAGGCCGGCAAGCCGCTTCTCGTCCGCTACGACCTCGCCGGCGTGAAGAAGGCGCTGACCAAGGACGCGCTGGCCCAGCGCCCCGCCGACATGTGGCGCTATCGCGAGCTGCTGCCGGTGCGCAAATGCAAGGACATCGTCTCGCTCGGTGAAGTGACGACGCCGCTGATCCGGCTGCCGAAGCTCGGCGCAAAACTCGGAGGCGGCGAGATCATCGTCAAGGACGAGGGACGCCTGCCGACCGGCTCGTTCAAGGCGCGCGGCCTCGTGATGGCGGTGTCGATGGGCAAGGCGCTCGGCATCAAGCACATGGCGATGCCGACCAACGGCAATGCCGGCGCGGCCCTGGCGGCTTACGCCACGAGCTGCGGCATCAAGACCACGATCTTCTGCCCGGCTGACACGCCCGAGGTGAATGTCAGCGAGATCGAGCTGCAGGGCGCCACCGTCTACCGCGTCAACGGCTATATCGACGATTGCGGCAAGATCGTCGGCGAAGGGAAGGCGAAAGTCGGCTGGTTCGATACCTCGACCCTGAAGGAGCCGTACCGCATCGAAGGCAAGAAGACGATGGGCCTCGAGCTCGCCGAGCAGCTCGGCTGGGACGTGCCCGACGTGATCTTCTATCCGACCGGCGGCGGCACCGGCATGATCGGCATGTGGAAGGCGTTCGACGAGCTCGAGAAGATCGGCTTCATCGGCTCAAAGCGCCCGCGCATGGTCGCGGTGCAGGCCTCGGGCTGCGCCCCGATGGTGCGCGCCTACGAGGCCGGCACCGAGCACGCCACGCGCTGGGAGGACGCACACACCATCGCCTCCGGCATCCGTGTGCCGCAGGCCATCGGCGATTTTCTCATTCTGCGTGCAGTGCGCGAGAGCAAGGGCTTTGCCATCGCGGTCGACGACGACAAGATCTCGGCGGCGCTCAACGAGGTCGCGCGCGAGGAGGGGCTGCTGTTGTGTCCCGAGGGCGCCGCGACCTACGCCGCTTACAAGGACAGCCTCGCCGACGGCCGCGTCAGCAAGACCGACCGGGTGATGCTGTTCAACTGCGCGAGTGGCCTGAAATACCCGCTGCCGCCGGTCACCCGCACGCTCGACCGCCACAAGCCGATCGACTATTCGCAGTTCTAAAGCATGATCCGGAAAAGTGCGCAGCGGTTTTCCGAAAAGATCATGCTCAAACAACAACCTAAAGCGCGATGACCGATTCATCCTAATCTCGTCGCGTTTTGGAAATCTCTCCCTCTCCCCGTTCTTACGGGGAGAGGGTCGGGAGTGAGGGGCCTCTCTCCTCGAATGAGATATTCGCGAGACCTGTACCCCCTCACCCGAATTCCGCTGCGCACGAATTCGACCTCTCCCCGCAAGCGGGGCGAGGTGAAGAAGAACGACAACGACATCGCTGGGGAGAACACTATGAAGAAGGCCATCTGGGCCGGGCTGATCGGTATTCTCGCTCTCACTGGCGTCGCGCGCGCCGACGACTATCCCTCGCATCCCATCACCATCATCGTGCCCTTCGCGGCGGGCGGTCCGTCGGATGCGATGGCGCGTGTGCTCGCCGAGCGGATGCGCGTTTCGCTCGGCCAGCCCCTGGTGATCGAGAACGTCACCGGCGCGGGCGGCTCGATCGGCGTCGGCCGGGCCGTGCAATCGCCGCCTGATGGCTACACCATCTCCTTCGGCCATCTCGGCACCCATGTCGCCAACGGGGCCGTCTACAAGCTCAAATACGATCTCGTTGCCGATCTCGAGCCGGTGGTGCTGCTGCCCAGCAACCCCATGATCGTGGTCAGCAAGAACGCGGTGCCCGCGACCTCCCTCAAAGAGCTGCTCGAGTGGCTGAAGTCGCGGCCGTCACCGCCGACCGCGGGCACGGCCGGCGCGGGCTCCGGCAGCCATATCGCCGGCGTCTATTTCGAGAGCGTGTCCGGCATCAAGCTGCAATACGTGCCGTATCGCGGCACCGCGCCCGCGTTGAACGATCTCATCGCCGGCCAGATCGACCTCATCGTCGACCAGACCTCGAACTCGATCAACCAGGTCCGCGCCGGCACCATCCGCGCCTATGCCATCACCGACGACAAGCGCCTGGCCTCGGCGCCCGATATTCCGACCGCGGAGGAGGCGGGGCTGAAAGGCTTCAACATGACGCTGTGGTCGGGGATGTGGGTGCCGAAGGGCACGCCGAAGGAGATCGTCACCAAGCTCAATGCGGCTGCCGTCGAAGCGCTGAACGATCCTGCGGTCAAGAAGCAGCTCGAAAGCCAGGGCCTGGAGATGACGCCACAGGATCAGCTCACTCCTGAAGCCTTGGGTCATCGCCAGAAGGCCGAGATCGCCAAATGGTGGCCGATCATCAAGGCGGCCAACATCAAGGTGGATTGACGGATCCGCCTGCCGCCAGCGCCCGGTCCAGGCATTGCATCATATCGGTCGGCGCGAACGGCTTACCGAGAAAACAGATTGCTCCGGCTTTGAGCGCGCGCGCACGCACGCTCTCATCCGGGAAAGCCGTGATGAAGATGAACGGCGTCGCCGAACCCTGCGCCCGCATCTGCGTCAGCAGATCGATTCCGGTCATGAGCGGCATCTGCACGTCCGCGATCACGCACGAGGTGCCGGTCGAGTCCGTCGAGCGCAAAAATTCCTCGGCGGAGGCGAATGTGTGGACGGTGTATCCGCGGGATTCCAGGAGATTGTTGACTGCGGCCCGCACGTACGGGTCATCGTCAAGCACCGAAATGACCGGAGGCTCTGACAAGACGTCCACTCCTAGCCCGGGGTTACGCGCTTGCCGTCGCCGCGGCTACAGATGAGCGCGCAGGGTGGACCCGCCGGTCACCATTGGAAACTCATACTTAGGTTTGTACGTCGGACTTGCCGGGTCGAATTCCGAGTGCCTCGCTCATCCTCACGAGGTCGGCCAGCGACTTCGCGCCCATTTTCCGCATGATCTGGCCGCGATAGATCTTGACGGTGATTTCCGCCAATCCGAGCTGGGCGGCCACTTGCTTGTTCATCAAGCCGGACGTCACCAGTTTCAATACGTCTCGCTCCCGCGAGGACAGTGACTCGAAGCGTGACTTGACGGTCGAGACCGTCTTGTTGAGGTCGCGGCGCCTGCGGTCTCGCTCGATCGCGGCCTGGACGGCATCCAGGATGTCCTGGTCGCGCACCGGCTTGGTCAGAAAGTCGATGGCGCCGCTCTTCATGGCCCGAACGGTCATGGGAATGTCACCATGTCCCGTGATGAAGATGACAGGCGTTTGGATATTTGCCTTGGCAAGGTCCGACTGCAGGTCCAGGCCGCTGGCTCCGGGCAGGCGGATGTCGAGCACCAGGCAGCTGGGGACTTCCGGCGGTTTGGCCTGGAGCAGTTGCGGTGCCGAGCCGAATGCTTCGACCTTGAGGCCGACCGACTCGAACAGATTGGTGAGCGCACGGCGCATGGACACGTCGTCGTCGACGATGAAGACGACCGGCTGGTCGCCATCCTCCTGCGACGGCGAAGGCCCCGCGCGCTCGGTCACGATGTTTCCTCCCGATGGCGGGGCAGGGTGATCTGAAAAGTCGCGCCACGGTCCTGGTTCGATGCGGCGGAAAGTCGTCCGCCATGGGCTTCGATGATCGAGCGACAGATCGACAGGCCCATGCCCATGCCGGACGATTTGGTTGTGAAGAATGGCGTGAACAGGCGGTCTACCGCCTGCTCACAGATGCCCACTCCGCAATCGGTGACGCTCACCAGCACCGTCTCGTCATCACCCGCTGCTGCGCGGATCGCCAGTTCGCGCGGACGATCATGGACGCCTTCCATGGCCTCGATACCGTTCATGATCAGGTTGATGAGGACCTGCTGCAATTGGATCCGATCGCCAAAGATCTTGGGCAGCGCGGACGACAGCTCCATTCGGATCGACACCGCGTGGCTTGCCATCTCGCGCTGAACGAGCGCGACGGCCTCGCGCACGACCACGTTAGCGTCGAGTGGAGCCATCTCGATGTCGGACCGCTTGGCGAGCGCCCGCACGCGGCGGATCACGTCGCTGGCGCGGGTGGCGTCCTCGATGATCCATTCCACGGAGCGGCGGGCCGCTTTGAAATCGGGCGGATCGCGCTGCAGCCAGGTGAGGCATGCGTCGGCGTTCGCGGTCACTGCGGCGAGCGGTTGATTGATTTCATGGGAAATCGAGGCGGTCAGCTCACCCAGCGTCGTGACGCGCGTCACATGGGCAAGCTCGGCCTGGGCCTTGCGCAGCGCCTCTTCGGCCTGGTCCGCCCGGATCGCCGCGGTGACGTCGGTGCAGACGCCGCGATAACCCAGAAAATTTCCGTCAGCGTCGAAGAACGGCTTGCCGCTGGTTCGGACGTAGATCGGCTGCCCGTTGCGGTCCTTGCTGCGATACACGAGGTCGCGGAATGGGACGTGGGCGTCGAGCGCGGCCCGATGTTGTCGCCATTTTTCCGGTTCGAGATCTGCGTCTGGAGCGATGTCCCAGCGCGTGAGCCCGATCAGGCCCGCGGGCGCGCTGACGGTGTCGGAGTGCTCCGATATCAAGGTCACGCGATGGTCTGGTCCCGTCTCCCAGAACCAATCGGACGCGGTTTCGGCATAGTCGCGAAAGCGCTGCTCGCTCTCACGAAGCCTGCGCTCGGCCTCCTTGGTTGCCGTGATGTCGGTCACCGATCCCACGAACTCCACGTGACCGCCGGCATCGCGCGTGGCCCGTGCCACGGCCCGGACGTACTTGATGGAACCGTCGGCCATCACGAGCCGATATTCGTGATCGTAATCTTTTCCCTCGCGTGCGGCTCGGCCGGTGGTGCGTTGCACCGCGAGCCGGTCCTCCGGATGGATCCGCTCGAGCATGACCGGGATTTGTGGCTCGCTCCCCTCATCGCATTCGAAGATGCGATAGGTTTCCCTGGACCAGGTGATCTCGCCGGTCGCGGCCCGCCAGCCGAAACTGCCGGTGTGGCTCAATTCCTGCGCCTGGGCGAGATAGGCCTCGCTCTGTCGCAGCGCATTCTCCGCTTCCTTGCGCTCGGTAATGTTCTCGCAGGCCACCAGCACGATCGGATCCCCGTGGGCCCGCTGCATGGCTTTGGCGTTCTCGCGCACCCACAGCACCGACCCGTCCTTGCGCACCTTCCGGATTTCCCAGGTGTGCGACTGATCGACCGTCTCGAGGCACAGCGCGACGCATGCGCGGACGAAGTCGCGATCTTCCTCGAAGAAGACATCCAGCACCGATCGGCCGATCAACTCCGCGGCCGTATAGCCCAGTTGCGCGGCGCCGAATGTATTCACGTTGATCACGGTTCCGCCCGGATCGACCATGAAATACATGACAGGATTGTGCTCGAAGACTTGCTGCCACTGCTTGACCGCCTCGAGCAAGCCGCCATCGGGATCGGTGTGCGGCTTGGCCGTTACAGTCTGCCTGACGCAGCCGGCGAGGAATTGCGCGGCTGATTTCCCGAATGACGCTGCCCGGCGAGGCTTCATCGCAGACGCTCCCGGCAATCTATCTGCGTGACGACGAGTAGAGCACGTTGCCGCGAGAGGAGCAATTCCGGCCAAAGTCGGATTGGGTGGTGGCGCTCACCCCTGAACTGACCGCTCGCCGCACTGGCGATCGCGGAGCGTCGGGTACGCCATGCGCTCAGAGTTTCACCGTGGCCGTGTAGCCTGAGCGTCGTGCGCCGTCTCGTTGAGAATCGATGAGCGAGCTCCCGCGCGAATACGGACAAACCTAGGTATAGCTCCTCCAATCCTAGTCATGTCGGGCATTTACCTCCGTACAATTGAGCGCTTCGTGCCCTGCGGACTACCCTCACGATCAATCGGGAGTGTCGACCAGCCGACGCAGCGAGCGCACGATGACGGGTCTGGAGCTTGCGGCCGAGGCCGCACTTCTCGACAGGCAACCGCAACAGAGGGAGAGAGCAATGTGCGATGCATCCGTACTTCCTGAGCGTGGCCTATCCGGGTCCGAACGTTGCTCTTCGATCAAGGGCTGTGCTGTGTGCGGCGGCAAGTTCGGACTGATCCGCTACTACTCGTGGCGCACCGCGCTCTGCTCGAAGACGTGCGTCGATCGCTTCCGCAGCCGCCGCGAGCGCGACCGCCGGTGGCTGTTTCGGGCTCAGTGCGCCTGAAGCTGAATTGGAGAGCTGACATCGTTTCCTAGGTCTGATCCGGGAGCCCCTACGTTGAACCGCGCATGCAAGCTTTTGTGGTCGATGGTTCTCCTCTGCTCCACCGCGACAGTCCAGGCGCAGGAGACGGGACACGGTGCCTCTCATCGCCAGCACCCGCCTCAGGACCAGGAGCTGCACGAAAAGTTCTATTCGACCTGGCGCATGCCGGATAATCCGAGCCTGAGCTGCTGCAACAGCGCCGACTGTTATCCGACCGAGATCAAGTACGTCGACGGCAAGATCTTTGCACGACGCAGGGAGGATGGGAGGTACATCCTCGTCCCGCCGCAAAAAGTGGAGCGACACAGGGACAATCCGGACGGCCGAAACCATCTTTGCGCTCCACCGCCCGCACTGTCTCCGTTGGACAGCGTTTACTGCTTCGCCTTGGGAGGTGCCACATGAGATTCGTCTTCGTGCTGGTGAACGACCGGACCCCGTTCCGGCAGATCGGGTGCATGCAGTGCTGCGAGCCGATCAGCGACAGCTATCTCCGCGAGATCGCGACCGGTCTGCGTTATTGCGACCATCAGTGCTACGCGTTGTTCTGCGAGGCCCTGACGCAAGATCGCGTGAGGGCGGCTTCATGAAATACGTGCTGGTCAATCACGAGCCCCCGTTGCGCGCGGCCACGTGCGGCACATGTTCGCGGTCGATCCGGACCGGCTATGTCCGGCATGTGCGGACCCAGCAGCGCTACTGCGACTACGAGTGCTACCGGCGAGGCGAACTCGCGACATTGTGGATGCAATGGCCGACGCCCGCACGCACGGAGCTGGCCGCCGGAAACGTCGAGGCCGCCGCTCGAAGCATGATCGAGACGTTGACGGTCCTGAGTGCCATCTCGTGCTGGAGCTACACGATACAGGCCTGGACCTTCGCAAGAGCCTTGACCGGCGCATATTTGGACGGGCGCGACCTGATCACGGCGGAAGGAGGTGATCCCTAAAGCATGATCCGGAAAAGTACGAAGCGGTTTTCCGAAAAGATCATGCGCACACACCAAGCAAAAGCGCGATGACGTTTCGTTCTGATCTCATCGCGGCTTAGCCGCGCGACCGCACTCGCGTGGAAGCCGCAGCAACGATAGCCTTGCGAGCGCCGTGTCCAGCCCCGGCGGCGTCCTAGGGAGCGGTTGCTGCGGCCGCCACGGGTGCGGTTGCGCCGGCCTGGTGCGTCACCACGCGCTGATCGCTCTTGCTGGCGACCACGCCGCTATCCTCGAACCTTGCGCGATACACCAGCACGTTCTCCATCACGCGCTGGACGTAGTTGCGGGTCTCTGACAGCGGAATGCGCTCGACCCAGTCGACCGGATCGACATTGGGATCCCTGGGATCACCGTGCGCCTGCACCCATTCGCGCACCCGGCCGCGGCCGGCATTGTAGCCGGCGAAGGTCATGATCTGGTTGCCGTGATATTCCGACAAAAGCGCACTGAGCTCGGCCGCGCCCATCTGCGTGTTGTAGACGGGGTCGGAGACCATCCGGTCCCAGTCATAGGTTAGGCCGAAGCGTTTTGCGGTGTCGCGTCCGGCTTCCGGCGTCACCTGCATGAGGCCGACCGCGTTGGCGGGCGACTTGTCGCGCTGATCGAACGAGCTCTCGGTGCGAGCGACCGAATAGATCACGCTGGTCTCGATCGGGGGCGCGAGCTGCTTGTGCTCGGGGATGCCGATGGTCGGGAAGGCGTAGTGGTCGAGCGCGAGCCCGCGCGCCAGCGCCGACTTGCCGACCTCCAGCATCACGCGCGCGTCGTTGCGCCGGCCGGCGAGCTCGCCGAGCGCTTCGAGCGCCGCGACGTCAGTGCTCTCCTTGGCGAAATCCTCGGCATAGTAGAACACCATGTCGCGCTCGCCGATGCCGTAGAGCATGTCGGCGGCGCGCACGCGCTCGTCGGCTGGTGGCGTGTCGGCGGAGGCCAGCACGGGCGAGGGCGCCCGCAGCTCGATGCGGTCGATGCCGAGCTTGGCGCGCGCGAGCTGGCCGTAATAGGCGGTCGGATAATGTGCCGCGGCCTGATAGCTGATGCGGGCGTCGGCGGTTGCACCCATCGCCTCGGCGGCGCGGCCGCGCCAGTAATGCGCGCGTGACAGCGCGATCGGATTGGCCGAGCCTTCGTCGATGGCCGCGAAGTGCACCATCGCCGTCCTGGGATCGTCGAGGTAGCGCAGCGCGATCCAGCCGCACATGAAGTGATAATCGATGCGGTAGACTTCCTTCTCGGGCACCGCCGCGGAGCGCACCACAGCGTAGGCGGTCTTGAACTTGCCCTGGTCGAGCAGCTTTCGCGCCAGCAGGCGCCGCTCGCGCCACCAGGCGTCGGTGTCCTGCGCCGCCATCGTGCCGGGCGCGGCGGCGAGGATTACCTCGGCTGCGTCGTCGATCCGGTCCTTCTGGAGATGCCACTGCGCGCGGCACAGCACATAGCCGAGATCGCCGCGCGCATCGGCGGGCACGTCGTCGAGATAATCCTTGGCCTTGTTCGCCTTGCCGTTGACGGCAGCGCAGGCCTTGACGATCGCGAGCGCATCCTCGCCGAGCCGTTTTGCCGCGCGCCGCGCAGCGCCATAGTCCTTGGCGCCGAGGCGCTTGTCCATGCGCGCGCGATGATCGTCCGCGGTGAGGAGATCGCGGAACGCCTCGTAGGAATCCTCCTCGCTGCGTTCCGACAGCTCCTCACTGCGCCAGGCCTCACGCACCAGACGTGCGGCCCGATCGGCATCGCCCTCGCTCAGCAGCGCGCGGGCGAGCGCAAATTTGCCCTTGGCACTGGTCGGCCGGTCCATCGTGAACTTGTGCACGGTGGCCGCATCGCTCTTCTCCTGCCACAGCCGCGCTTCGGCGCGGCGGCGCAGCAGCGCGCTGCTCGGCCAGTCCGGATTGGCGGCGAGGAATGCGGCATAGCGCTTGAAAGCTGCCGTGCTCTCCGAATGACGCAGCATGAACCAGTCGGCGAGCTTCTGTCCGGCGGGATCCGCGATGCGGTCGCGCGCGGCGTTCGCATCGTCCGTCTTGCCCTTGCGGGTAAGGTCGATCGCGTCCTTGAGCGCGGCGAGATCGCCGGTCAGCGGCGGCGGGGCCGGCTTGTCCGCGGGCTCGTCATCCTGCTTCTTCGATTTGCGCTTGGCCTCGGCATGCTTGCCGTGCCGCGATTTGGACGTGGCGTGGCGCTGCTTGCCGGCTTTCGCCTCATGCGTCTTCTTCGGCACGGATGATTTGTGACTGCTCTTCGCCGCCACTTCGGTGGGAAGGAAGGCCATCGCGGCCACGGCAACGACACACGCGAGCGAGCGTAGGCACTGGTTCATTGGATGGTCCCCCTGCGAAACCACTACAAACCAAGGTCCGCGACGACATGCGGCTTGAGAATCAAGGACGACACCAGAACGATGTCCCGACATCGTCTCGCATTCCTCACGCTCACGCAACAATGCGGCAAAATACGGATGCAAGGGGGAACTTCGGGAACGGCGGAAATTTAACCTTCCTTAACGAATGGGCTCGCGCGGCGGTTGCGGCGGCCGGCGGCGCCATGACGGGGCGGATTGCGCGTGTTCCCGCCGCCAAATCCGCTATATTGAGTTCCATCCGTCCTTTCAGCAGCCCATCGCTCATGCCGCTTTTCAACCAGTCGATCCGGCGCAAGATCGTCGGCATCGCCCTCGGATTGATCGTCCTGATGCTGGTCACCTCGATCCTGTCGATGGTGATGTCGAGCCAGGTTGGCGTCCTCCTGGACGAGCTGACCAACCGCTACATCCCGGCCTATGGCGATCTGGCGCGCGCCAATATCCGCTCGCTGGAGCGGGCGGTGGCGCTGCGCCGCATGGTGATGATGAAGATGCAGTCGCCGACCGACGAGGAGGCCTATGCGGCGCGCCTGCGCGAGTTCGAGGAGGCCGATCGCAAGATCGAGGAGGAGGCCGAGCGCGCGCGCAAGCTGATTAACGCGATCATCGACGATACCAGGACGCCATCGGACAATGCCGCGCTGGCGCGGATCGAGACCCGCATCGAGACCGCCGTCAGCGAGCTGCGCCGCGATCAGGACGCGGACCACGCAAGGCTGCTCAAGCAGATCGAGGCACAGCAGATGGCGGAGGCGCGCACTACGCTCGAGCATATCGACGCGCTGCGCGACCAGTTCAACCAGAAGATCGATGCGATTCGCGCCGACATGCTCAAGCAGGTCTTTGCCGCGACGTCGACGGTGATCGGTCATCAGCATCAGGCGATCATCGTATCGGGCATCGTGACATTGCTCGCAGCCATTGTCGGCTTTGTCTTCGCGCTTTTGGTCTCCAGCGGCATCACGCGCCCGGTGCGGCTGCTGCTCGCCGGCACCCGCGAAGTCGAGGCCGGTCGCTTCGACAGGCCCATCACGGTCTCGACAAGGGACGAGATCGGGGAGCTCGCCGCCGCCTTCAACCGCATGGTCGAGCAGCTCCGCCAGAACGAGCGCATCCGCGAGACCTTCGGCCGCTACATCGACCCGAAGGTGGTGCAGGGGCTGATCGACCGCCCTGAGGTCGCCGTCGAGGGTCAGCGCCGGGTCATGACCGTCATGTTCTGCGACATGAGCGGCTTCACCTCGATGAGCGAGGGCATGACGCCGCGCGGTCTCGTCAAGGTGATGAACCACTATTTCACCGTCATGTCCGGTCCGATCAGGAGCAATCGCGGCGTCATCGACAAATATATCGGCGATGCCGTCATGGCCTATTGGGGCCCGCCCTTCATCGAGGAGGACGAGCCCGCGCTGCTCGCCGGCCTTGCCGCCATCGAAATGGCCGAGCAGGTGCCCGCGCTCCAAAGGCAATTGCCTGACCTGCTGGGCATCCGCGCTATGCCGGCGCCGTGCGACCTGCGGATCGGTATCGCCACCGGCGAGGTCCTGACCGGCAGCATCGGCTCCGAGCTGATGATGAGCTTCACGGTGATGGGGGACGCGGTGAACCTCGCCTCGCGGCTCGAGGCCGTCAACAAGGCTTACGGTACCCGCATCCTGATTGCGCAGGCGACCGCGGAGGCGATCGGCACGCAGCTCGAGCTGCGCGAGATCGACCGTCTCGCGGTCGTGGGCCAGACCATGCCGCAAGCGATCTTCGAGGTGATGGCACGGGCCGGTGCGCTCACCGGCGCGCAAACCAGCCTGCGCGCGCATTATGCCGAAGGCCTCGCCGCTTACCGTGCCCGCCGTTTCGACGCAGCGCGCGCCGCCCTCAACGCGGCGCTCGAAGCCATCCCCGGCGATGGTCCCTCGCGCACGCTGCTCGGCCGCATCGCGCAGCTCGAGACCGATCCCCCGGACGAGGGGTGGGACGGTGCCTGGCGGCTGGAGCAGAAATAGCGGCGCCGCCGGAATAATTGATTGTACTTCATAACGATGTTCGCCGTGACCTATTTCGCGGGCTTAGGTTTGCTGTCCCTCAGGCGTTTAATGGGGACACGCCGATGACAGAACTTCAGGACAGGCTGGAACGGTTCGAGACGCTCACCGCCGAGTGCGAGTTGATCACCAAGCTCGCCACCGACAGTGCCAAGCGCGAGTTCTATCTGAAACTCTCGGAACAGTATCGCCAGCTGGCGCTGGACACGCGGCAGGCGATCGCGACCAGGGCCGCGGCCTGACGCGGGCAGCAATCCGTTCTTAATGTTTGGCGCGCATGCTTGCCGGATGTGAGCGTCGCGGTTTGCGGTTGCTTGCAGCGGGAATGCCGGGGTGCGTTGCGATGCAGCGTTCCCTGATCACATCCTTTGCCGATCGCTCCCGGGGCAATCGCATGCGCCTTCTTGCGGTGATCATCTTCGCGTTGATGACGGCGGCCTGCAATCAGGAGCAGGACATCACCGGCTCGACGTCGGCGTGCCCGATGCGGACCTACAGCTCCTTCAATCCCCGCGACATGAACCAGTGCGTTGCCGCCTGCAAGGCGTGCGACCATGGCAACACCGTGACCTGCACCACCTCCTGCACCCTCAAAGGCGCGCACTGAGCCACCGAGCGGTGAGGCTTGCAAGCGTTGACGGTGCTGCGCCACCGGAACGATTCACATGCGTTAATCATTGAAGGGGCGGGCAGGACGCGGAGTCCTATGGAATGGGTATGCTCGATCCCGGCCGGTTCCTGGTGTCGTGCTCGCATTGCGACGCCTGGCCGATGGCGGCCAATCTGAAACGCTCGAGCTGGTCGGCGTTGCCGCGCGAAGTCCGTTTCGTGTGCCCGCGCTGCCGCCGCGAAGAGACCGCCATCGTCGCCGCGTCCGGCGAACTGACGCCGATCAAGCGCATCGAAGTTGCGCCACGCGACGTGGCCGTCGCCTGGGCGCAGGCCCAGCGCCCGCGGGGGCGGAGCTGAGCGGCAAGTCGACCGGCATTTGGCGACTCCGCGGCTCGTCGCGTGGAAACGGATGGACTGCACCGACGATGAATCGGCGATCTCTCGTGCCGCGAAACTCGTCGGCGGCCACGACGTGGAGCTCTGGCAGCTCGACCGGCCGGTCGCGACATTCGAAGCGCAGTCCGGACACATGCAGATAATCCTGGCTCGTTCAGGGCGGACGTCTCGCCCTATCAGGACGTGTTGCCCGACGGGCAAAACACCCGTGTTGGCCGTCAATCCCTCGGTGAAAATATTCGACTTTAGCGAAATTCGGATTTCTCGCAGGTATTGCCCATCCCGGCCTCATCCTTGAGGGGCTTCGCTGCGCTCTACCTCAGACGTTGTACTCCGTCATTGAGAGCGCAGCGAAGCGATCCATCATCGTAGGATGGAGATGGTGGGTGCTTTGCACCTCTGCCCGGCCTACGGCACTGACGGTGAAGGCATCGACTCAACCTGAATATGCGCGGCCATCGCGCCGAAGCTGGGAGCGCTCCTCGTGTCATAAAATCTCAAGTTGTGGATTGTCATCTTCGCGAGGTATCGAGGTAGGCGAATCCGTGTCTTCCTGGTAACGATTGTGCTATCCACGCAACACTCATGGCGGATTTAACCCTCATCGCCGCCGGTTCGCATCGGCGCCGCTTTTTGGCCACACCTGAACATGAATAAAATCGCTCTAAAGTTTGAGAGACGGCGGCGGTCCGAACAAGGCGACTGGAAATCCCAAGGTCGATTCAAATCTTGGCTCTGATTTTTCGGGTCTGAAAGGGTTGGCCGGGGAAACTGGTTTGCAATGGACGCGAAGGCCAACATCAAGCAGAGGCTGCCGAGCCGTCACGTGACGGAAGGCCCAGCGCGCGCGCCGCACCGGTCCTATTTCTATGCCATGGGTCTGACCACCGAGCAGATCCACCAGCCCTTCGTCGGCGTCGCCTCCTGCTGGAATGAAGCCGCGCCCTGCAACATCGCCCTGATGCGCCAGGCCCAGGCGGTGAAGAAGGGCGTCGCGTCGGCCGGCGGCACGCCGCGCGAATTCTGCACCATCACCGTCACCGACGGCATCGCCATGGGCCATGACGGCATGCGCTCCTCGCTGCCGTCGCGCGAATGCATCGCCGACTCCGTCGAGCTGACCGTGCGTGGCCATGCCTATGACGCCCTCGTCGGGCTCGCCGGTTGCGACAAGTCGCTGCCGGGCATGATGATGGCGATGGTCCGTCTCAACGTGCCCTCGATCTTCATCTATGGCGGCTCGATCCTGCCCGGCAATTTCCGCGGTCAGCAGGTCACCGTGCAGGACATGTTCGAGGCGGTCGGCAAGCACTCGGTCGGCGCCATGTCGGACGAGGATCTCGACGAGATCGAGCGCGTGGCGTGCCCCTCGGCAGGCGCCTGCGGCGCGCAGTTCACCGCCAACACCATGGCGACTGTCTCAGAGGCGATTGGGCTGGCACTGCCTTACTCGGCCGGTGCTCCGGCACCCTATGAGATCCGCGATGCCTTCTGCATGACCGCGGGCGAGAAGGTGATGGACCTGATCGCGGAGAACATCCGGCCGCGCGACATCGTCACCCGCAAGGCGCTGGAGAATGCCGCCGCCGTCGTCGCTGCATCGGGCGGCTCGACCAATGCTGCACTGCACCTGCCGGCGATCGCACACGAAGCCGGCATTAAGTTTGACTTATTCGACGTCGCCGAAATCTTCAAAAAGACACCTTATGTCGCGGATTTGAAGCCGGGTGGCCGTTATGTCGCCAAAGACATGTTTGAAGTAGGTGGCATACCGCTTCTGATGAAGACGCTGCTCGACAACGGATTTCTCCACGGCGACTGCATCACGGTCACCGGTCGAACGATCGCCGAAAACCTCAAAAGCGTGAAGTGGAATCCGCACCAGGACGTGGTGCACCCGGCAGACAAGCCCATCACCGTGACAGGCGGTGTGGTCGGTCTGAAGGGCAATTTGGCGCCAGAAGGTGCGATCGTGAAAGTCGCGGGAATGTCCAACCTCAAGTTTACCGGTCCGGCCAGGTGCTTCGACCGCGAGGAGGATGCTTTCGAGGCGGTCCAGAAGCGCACCTATCGCGAAGGCGAAGTCATCGTGATCCGCTACGAGGGGCCCAAGGGCGGTCCCGGCATGCGGGAAATGCTCCAGACCACCGCGGCGCTGACCGGCCAGGGCATGGGCGGCAAGATCGCGCTCATCACCGACGGCCGCTTCTCCGGCGCCACCCGCGGCTTCTGCATCGGCCATGTCGGGCCGGAGGCGGCGGTCGGCGGCCCGATCGGGTTGCTCGAGGACGGCGACATCATCGAGATCGATGCGGACGCCGGTACCCTTAACGTAAAATTGAGTGACGCTGAGCTCGCTCAGCGCAAGACCAAATGGAGCGCTCGCGCGACTAACCACACGTCGGGTGCGCTCTGGAAGTATGCTCAGCAGGTTGGACCAGCGGTCGGGGGGGCAGTAACCCATCCGGGCGGCGCGCACGAGAAACAGTGCTATGCGGACATCTAGGCGTGCCATTGTTGCGTTTGTGTTCGGGGCCGGTGCGCTGGCCGCGCCGGCGCTCGCCTTCGACGGCGCGCCGGTCAACAAGGACGCCGCCATCCCGGTCGTGACCACCTTGCCGGGTGCCGCGCCCGCGGTGCGCAGCAAGGTGCCGGCGCCGGTGACCGCTCCCCAGGAGACCAGCCTCAGCGCGCTGCAATACGCCGCCGAAGGCGGTCATCCCATCGCGCAGTGGAAGCTCGGCCGCATGTACGCCAATGGCGACGGCGTTGCCCAGGACGACGTCCGCGCCTTCGAATATTTCAGCCGGATCGCCAATGCGCATGCCGAGGACAGCCCGTCGGCGCCGCAGGCGCAGGTGGTGGCGAACGCCTTCGTCGCGCTCGGCCGCTATTATCTGAGCGGCATCCCGAACTCCAAGATCAAGCCGGACCAGGACCGGGCGCGGGAGATGTTCTCCTATGCGGCCTCCTATTTCGGCAACGCGGACGCCCAATACGATCTCGCCCGGCTGTACCTGAAGACGCCGGACGCCTCGCGCGAGGATTTCCGCTATGGCGCACGCTGGCTCGGCCTTGCCGCCCAGAAGGGCCAGCACGAGGCCCAGGCGCTGCTCGGTCAGATGCTGTTCAACGGCGACCGCCTGCCGCGGCAGGCGGCGCGCGGCCTGATGTGGCTGACCCTGGCGCGCGACAGCGCGGGCACTGATGAGACCTGGATCAAGGAAAGCTACAACCGCGCTTTCGCCAAGGCCTCCGACGACGATCGCGCCATGTGCCTGCAAATGCTGGAACAGTGGGTGCAGGGCCGCCGCGAGTAATCACATGACACTGTCATTCCGGGGTGGCTCGAAGAGCCGAACCCGGAATCTCGAGATTCTCAGGTGCGCAATTGCGCACCAGAGTTCGATGCTTCGCATCGCCCCCGAATGACGACGCTAATGAGTTACGCCGCCTCCACATCCAGATCCGCCCAAACCGGCACGTGATCCGACGGCTTCTCCCAGCCGCGCACATAGCTGTCGATCCCGACATTGGCGAGCTTGTCGCTGGCTTGCGGCGACAGCAGGAGATGGTCGATGCGCAGGCCCTGGTTCTTCTGCCAGGCGCCGGCCTGGTAATCCCAGAACGTGTAGAGCCCGCCCTCATCGGTGACGGCGCGCAGGGCGTCGGTGAGGCCGAGGCCGAGCAGGGATTGAAAGCTCTCGCGCGTCTCGGTCTTGAACAGGGCGTCCTCAGTCCACGCCGCGGGATTGTGGACGTCGCGGGCGTGTGGAATCACGTTGAAGTCGCCTGCGAGGATCAGCGGCTCCTCAGCCTTGAGGCGCTCCTTCGAATACTCAAGAAGCCGCGACATCCATTTGAGCTTGTACGGATATTTCTCGGTCCCGACCGGATTGCCGTTGGGCAGATAGAGGCAGGCGATGCGCAGGACCCCACGCTTGAGCGTCACCACGCCCTCGAGGAAGCGGGCATGCGCATCCTCGTCATCGCCGGCGAGCCCCGACTTGGTCTCGTCGAAGCGGAGTTTTGAGAGCAGGGCGACGCCGTTGAATGTCTTCTGCCCGTGCGTGACCACGTTGTAGCCGAGCGCCTCGATCTCCAGTCGCGGGAAGGCCTCGTCGACGCATTTGATCTCCTGGAGGCAGACGATGTCCGGCTGGCATTCCTGCAGCCAGGTCAGCAGCGGCTCGATGCGCTGCCGGACCGAGTTCACGTTCCAGGTGGCAACTCTGATTGACATGTCGGCAAGGCTCCGGACCAAGGGCCATTGATAGAACAAACTGCAAACACGCCCGTCAAGGACACCGCAAAATCTCCCACAAAATTAACCCGGCTTAAGCAGGCCGCAGGCCATTGATACGGAAAAGGTTCCGCGGATGGGATGGCCGGATAAATCGTTGGGACGGACTGAGCCGCGCGACGGCCTCATCGGCGCCTTCCGGTATCGGCTCGGCGGTTTCGAGATCGAGGACGGCCTGACCGCCGGACTCGGTGAGCGCGAGCTGCGCCGCATCCGCGCCAAGCAGATCGATGCGGTGATGCTGGCTATGCCGGTGACGATGGCGGTCACCATGCTCAACGTTGCCATCGTGCTGATCCTGTTCTGGGGCAGGGGCTGGAACGACTTTCTCGCGACCTGGGGCATGACCCTTGCTGTCACCGCCTCGCTCGCCGTGCGTGCCTGGCGGCGCTCGCACCAGAGCCCGCCGCAGGAGGCCTCGCCGCGCGCCGCGCGGCAGATGCTACGGCAGGCGTTCTTCCTCGCCGCGGTCTGGGGCACGCTGCCGCTGGCGCTGTTCAGCCGCATCGAGCCGACCAGCCAGCTCATCCTGGCCTGCCTGATGGTCGGCATGATGTCAGGCGGCGCCTTCACGCTGTCGACCTTCCCTCGCGCTGGCCTCGTCTATCTCGCCACCATGACGGTCGCCTGTGCGGGCGCGATGCTGATCTGCGGCAGCGGGCCGTATCTGGTGACCGCCATGTTCCTGCTGCTGTTCGCGTTCTTCATGGCGCGCAACATCGTCTCGCAGGGCAACCTGTTCCTCGGCAATCTCAAGGCCCAGCTCGAGCTCGAACAGCAGACCGAGATTATCTCGCTGCTGCTGAAGGACTTCCAGGAGAACGCCAGCGACTGGCTGTGGCAGACCGATGCCGAAGGGCATCTCGTCGACGTGCCCCAGCGCTTCGCCGACGTCGCGCAGCTGCCGCTCCCGCTCCTGAAGGGCTCGCATTTCTCCGACGTGCTCGACATGCTCTGCCCCGAGGACAAGGCCGCCGCCTACAACGTCGTCGGCCTGATGGAGCATGCCGAGCCGCTGCACGAGATGAACCTCAAGGTCGTCGCTGGCGGCGAGGCGCGGCTGTGGTCGCTGACCGCGAAGCCGGCCTATGACCGTGACGGGCAATTTTTGGGCTATCGCGGCTTCGGCCGCGACGTCACCGAGCGCTGGCGCGCCGAAAAGGCCGAGGCCGAGAGCCGCGCGAAGTCGGATTTCCTCGCAGTCATGAGTCACGAGATCCGCACGCCGATGAACGGCGTGCTCGGGCTCGCCAGCATGCTGCTGGAGACCAAGCTCGATCCGGAGCAGCGCGAGGCGGTCACCACGATCCGGGAGTCCGGGGACAACCTCCAGCGCATCCTCAACGACATCCTCGACCTCTCCAAGCTCGAGGCCGGCCGCTTCCAGTTCGAGGCGATCGATTTCGCCCCGCAGGCATTGGTCGAGACGGTCGCGACCGTCGCGCGCGCCAGCGCCACGAGCAAGGGGCTCACAGTCAAGGTCGAGCTCGATCCGAACCTGCCGCCGACATTGCGCGGCGACGTCGCGCGCATCCGCCAGGTGCTGCTCAACCTTGCTTCCAACGCAGTGAAGTTCACCGATAAAGGTGAAGTGGCGATCTCGGCGACCTGCCGGGCGCGCCGCGACCTGCTCGCCACCGTCGAATGGGCCGTAACCGACAGCGGCATCGGCATCGCACCCGAAAAGATTGGCCAGCTGTTCAGCGACTTCGCCCAGGCCGACGCCTCGATCAGTCGCCGCTTCGGCGGCACCGGGCTGGGGCTCGCGATCTCCCGGCGCATCATCGAGCAGATGGGCGGCACGATCGGCGTCACCTCGACGCTGGGCGAGGGCTCGACCTTCCGCTTCACATTGGTGCTGCCCTGGAGCCAGGCGCAGGCGTCCGACCTGGTGGCGGGCGCCGACGAGGCCGACGCGCTCAAGGCTCGCATCGCCACCCTCGACCGGCCGCTCAAGGTGTTGGTCGCCGAGGACGATGCGGTCAACCGCATGGTCGTGAGCAAGATGCTGGGGGCGTTCGATGTGGAGCTGAAGGTCGTGACCGACGGTGTTCAGGCCGTCGCGGCGGCCTCAGAGGACGATTACGACATCGTGCTGATGGACGTGCGCATGCCCGAGATGGACGGGCTCGCCGCAACCCGCGCGATCCGCGCCCAAGGCGGGCGCTTCGACACGTTGCCGATTATCGCGCTGACCGCCAACGCCTTTCCGGACGACGTCAGGATCGGCCGCGAGGCCGGCATGTCGGACTTCCTGGCCAAACCCTTGCGCAAGCCGGCGCTGGCCGCAGCCTTGCTGCGTGCGCTGGATGGCTACGCGATGTCGGAGGGCGCACCGCTTCAGCCGGAGCTGATGCCGGCTGACGTGGAGTGGACGGACGAAGAAAGGCAGATGACAGGCGGCTGAAGCTTTCCATAAGGGCCGAGCCACCGGATCGCGCATCATGATAGCCGCCGGCTGAGCCCGTCAATTTGCCTTGATGGCGGCCTCGCGGATGACCTTGGACCATTTCTCGCTTTCGGCGCGAAACAGCTTCGCGGAGTCCTCCGGAGTGGTCCCGACCACCGTGAACCCAAGCGCTGCCATTTTTTCCTTGATGTCGGGGAGAGCCATGGCGCGAATGACCTCGCGGTTGAGCAGCGCGATAACCTCTTTGGGCGTCCCGGCCGGAACGACAAACGCGAACCACCCTTCGCCCTGAATCTCGGGGTATCCCGCTTCGGCCGTGTCCGGCACGTCGGGCAGCGCCGACGATCGCGTCTGGCTGGTGACGGCGAGGGCACGCAGTTTCCCTTCGTGGATATGCGGTACTGCGGGCGGTAACGACGTGAACGCGATCGGAGTGTGACCCGCCAAGGTCGAGCCGACCGCCTGGCCCGCGCTGTTGAAAGGGACATGCACAAGGTCGAGCCCCAGTGACAGACGAAACAGCTCGCCGATGAGATGCGGCGGCGTGCCGGTGCCGGGTGACGCGAAGCTGTATTTCGCGCCGCCCGCCTTGATAAGCGTGACCAGCTCGCTCAGATTCCTGGCCGCCAGCGAAGGATGGATCGTCACCACCGTGGGCGCACTCACCGCCACCGTCACCGGCTCAAAATCCTTGTAGGGATCGTACGGCACCTTGTCGTACATCGCCGGATTGACGACGATGTTCGGCGGCACGACGAGAACGGTGTAACCATCGGCGATGGCCCTCGCGCCCTGACCCATCCCTATATTGCCGCCGGCGCCGCCGATATTCTCGACATAAAACTGGTTTCCGAGTTGCTCGGAGAGCTTCTGGGCAGCAAGGCGGGCGAGGATGTCGGCTGGACCGGCAGGCGCGTATGGTACCAGCAGGCGCACCGGCCGGGCGGGGTAGGTCTGCGCCGAAGCTGATAATGGCAGAGCTGCAACCGAAGCGGCCGTCAGCATCAGGAATTCACGCCGCAAGAGCACCATGTGGAGGACCTCCTCAAGCGGGATCGGAGATATCATCCGGCGCGACCGTCCGGTATTATATGCATTCGGCAAAATCGATATCGCGGGAGATATGTCGTGGAGTTGCGCCACCTCCGTCACTTCGTCGCCGTTGCAGAGGAAGGCCACATCACGCGCGCGGCCGAGCGGCTCGGCATGCAGCAGCCGCCGCTCAGCCAGCGGATCAAGGCGATCGAGAACGAGCTCGGTGTGCAGCTGTTTCGCCGCAAACCGCGCGGTGTCGAGCTCACCGCGGCCGGACGCGTCTTTCTCGATCGCGCGCGTTCGACCCTCGCGCACTATGACGGCGCATTCGAAGCGACTCGCAGCGCGGCGCGCGGCGAGCAGGGACGCCTCTGTATTGGCGTACTGCCCACAACACTCTTTCATCCCTTCGTACCGTTTGTCATCCGAGCGTTCCGGGCGGCCTACCCGCAGGTGTCGGTGACACTTGACGAATGTCTCCGTGCGGAAGCCATCGAGGGCCTGCGGAATCAGCACTTGGACATCGCCTTTCTCCGCAGCGCGCTGGATGTCCGAGAGGACTTCCTCGTTTATCCGCTGCTTCGCGAGCCGATGATCGCGGCATTGCCGAGTGACCACCCGCTCGCCCGGAGCGGGCGCCGCGCCGCGTCGCTTTCCCTGAGGGACTTGGCCGACGAGCCATTCATTATCTATGCGCGTCAACTCGGGCCCGCCTTCTACGAGACGACGATGGCGGCCTGCCTCAGGGCGGGATTTACTCCGCGCCTTGGTCAAGAAGCCCCGCGCATCACGTCGGCCCTCAGCCTCGTGGCAGTTGGGCTCGGTGTGTCGCTTGTGCCGGCGTGCCTGCAGAATATGACAATGAACGGCGTCGTGTACCGCAGGCTCAAAGGTCCGGTTCAGCCAAAGGCCGTGCTGATGCTCGGCTTGCGGCGGGGCGATAGTTCCCCCGTTGTTCGCAATTACGTCAGCCTCGTTCGGAAGACTGCGAAGACATTTCGCTCGCCCCTGGAAGAGACGACATAGCGTAATGTTTCCTTGGGGCATTCGCGTCGATATTGCCGGGTGCGCCGTCGCGGCCGCTGCTGAGCTACAGAGGCTTGCGCCGGCAATTTTACGCGGTGCAGCGCTAAAGTTTTCCGTAGATTCGTGCCGCGACAGCCTTCAGGCGCTCGACCGAACCGGACTCCGAATGCCGCTTGACCGGCGCGAGCAGGATCGAAGCCTGCCCGCCGTTCTTGCAGACATAGATGTTGGCGGCGTTGCCGTTGCCCTGGTGCAGGAATGCTCGCCGAACGCTTCACGGCCGAGCTCGGGGATCGCCACGTACTGGCAGGGACCCGGGCGTTTCATCATGCCGATGGCCGTGTCGCCCGAGGTCGCGATCACGGCAACTGTCATGGTGTTGGCCTCGCGATCGAACATGATGCAGCTGCCGGCGCCGGTTCGCTGGACCTGCAGCGTACTCTTGTCGAGGAATCCGTCGGCATCCGCGGCCGTGAGCCATTCGCAGTCGCCGAACCGCTCGCTGGTCTTGATCACATTGCCAATGGCAACGCGCGCGGCTTCGGTGACAGGTCCGAGCAGCGTGTTGTCGGCGGCCGATCGCATAGCCAGTCCATCGCGTGCACGTGGCCCCCAGCCGGATGCTACGGCTTCACCCGCGCCGCTCGGGCGCATAGTCGAGCGGCAGCACCGTCGTCGCCTTGATCTCCTGCATGACAAATGACGACGACACGTCCGCGAGCGTGATCCTCCCGATCAGGCGCTGGTAGAGCCTGTCATAGGCGGCAACATCCGGGATGACGGCCTGCAGCAGATAATCGACGTCGCCGGTCATGCGGTAGACGCCGATGATCTCGGGAATGTCGCGCACGGCGTTCGAAAACCGCTCGAGCCAGCTCGCGCTGTGCTCGGTGGTGCGCAGCGCGATGAACGCGGTCAGGCCGACGTTGATGCGGCTTGCGTTGAGCAGGGTCACGCGGCCCTTGATAACGCCGTCATCCTCCAGCCGCTTGATGCGGCGCCAGCAGGCGTTGCGGGAAAGTCCCGCCCGCTCGCTGAGCTCGTCCAGCGACAAGGCAGCGTCATGCTGTATGAGGTTGAGGAGTTTGCAATCCGTTTCATCCATTATCCCAATAATGCATTAAATCATCGTCCAAATTCAACCAATATAGGGTTGATCGTGTGATATTTGGGACATCCTCTTGGCCCGAATCCACTAGGGATTGCAGGCGAACCGCGCCCCCTGGAGTCCCGCATGCAAACCACCCTGCACCGGCTATTTCTGTCCCATCCGCAGAGCGTAGATGAATCCTACGGCGAGCATTTCCTGTTCGCGCTTGGATTTGCGGCCCGCCTGTTCGGCGCCGCATTGGCGGCGCTGGTGCACGCGATCATTCCCTGCCTGTTCGAGACCACCGCCAGCCGCATGATCGGGCAGATGCACGAGCGCATCGCGCGTCGCGGCCACGCGCTGCAGCCCGCCGCACCGGCATCGCCGTGAGGCCGTTTCGTCGATCATGAGGCCTCACTGGCGGCGGTCCCACCCAGATGGCCGCGCCGCGGCCGATGAAGACGGGCACTATCGCTTCGCCGTGGCGCAATGATGCCGCAGTCTTGCGCGCGCTCCAAGCGGCAAGGCTGCGATAGGCATGCTCGATCTTTGTCGCTGCCGATCAGGCCGATCTGATCTACAGGTACCACTGGGCTGTTAGGAACGCCCGCATTAAAGGACAGCCGGTACCGGCAGCTCTAGATCCTGGCGTAACGGAAGAAAGACACCACGCTTTGAACTGGCTTATCGGATACAGGGAACAAGCGTGGGATCATGTCACGACTGACACCTGACACTCGACTGCGGCAGGCCCGCTTCGACATGGGGCCGTATCCAACCCGCGCCGCGTGCGCGTCTGGTCGAGCTCACCGCCCGTGGGGACCTCGCCATGATCACACCTTACCCCCGTTTTGCCCGACGCGTCAATTCATTTTCGTAAAAGACGAAATGCACCATGCCGGCGTCCCGGCTACTGTGCATGGGGTTGTTTTTCAGATTTTGGCTCGGGACTAGATCGAGAAGCTGGTGCCGCAGCCGCAGGACGCCGTCGCGTTCGGATTGTTGACGCGGAACGAAGCGCCGATCAGGTCGTCGACGAAATCGACCTGCGATCCCGCGAGGAACGGCTGTGAGGCGGAATCGACCAGCACCACCGCGTTGTCCTGCTCGATGACGAGGTCGTCGTCGGTGCGGTCGCGGTCGATGTCGAACTTGTATTGGAAGCCGGAGCAGCCGCCGCCCTCGACCGAGATGCGCAGCATCGCGCCTGCGCCTTCGCCTTTGAGGATCTCCCCGATCCGGCGTGCGGCGCGGTCACTGATGGTCACGGCAGTCGTCATTGTCAGTCTCCGATAGGCCCGCGTCATACCAGGTTCATTTGCCCAATTCAGTTGGTATCCCGCGCCCGACATAGTTAAGTGCCACCAGACGCAGAATCAAATGGATAGGGACTAAATTCGCCGTGTCCGTCGGAATGGCAGCCCCCCGCGCGCCCTATGCCTGCGACCCCGATCGCAGCCGGGGCCGGCTGGTCGCGGAGCCGCCGAGCCGGACCCGCAGCCCGTTCCGGCGGGATTGCGACCGGGTGATCCATTCCACCGCATTCCGCCGCCTCAAGTACAAGACCCAGGTGTTCGTGTTCCATGAGGGCGACCATTATCGCACCCGGCTGACCCATTCGCTGGAGGTGGCGCAGATCGCCCGGGCGCTGGCCCGGCAACTCGGGCTGGACGAGGACCTCACCGAAACCCTGGCGCTCGCCCACGATCTCGGCCACCCGCCGTTCGGGCACGCCGGAGAGCGCGCCCTGGATGCCTGCCTGAAGCAGTTCGGCGGCTTCGATCACAACGCCCAGACGCTTCGCGTCGTCGCCGCGCTGGAGCACCGCTATCCCGAATTCGACGGCCTGAACCTGACCTGGGAGTCGCTGGAAGGCATCGTCAAGCACAACGGCCCCTTGACCGATCGCAGCGGCGCGCCGGTAGGGCGCTATCGCGAGCACGGCGTCCCCGTCGGTATCGCCGATTACATCAAGACCTATGATCTCGAATTGTGGAGCTTCGCCTCGCTGGAAGCCCAGGTCGCCGCGATCGCCGACGACATCGCCTATGACGCTCACGACATCGACGATGGCCTGCGCGCAGGCCTGTTTCATCTCGATGACCTCAAGGTGATGCCGCTCACCGCGGAGATCATCGCCGACACCTCGGTGCATTACCCTGACCTCGAAGACGTCAGGCGCGGCGCCGAACTGGTGCGCGAGCTGATCTCGCACCTGATCGGCGCGGTGTTCGCGGAGGCGCAGAAGAACCTCGACGCCCTGAAGCCGCAATCGGCCCAGGACGTGCGCCAGCAGAGCAGGGCGCTGATCGCGTTCCCGGCCGAGGTCGCCGAGGAGGAAGCCGCCATCAAGAGCTTCCTCTATCAGCACATGTACCGCCACAAGCGGGTGATGCGGGTGATGGGGGAGGCCGAGCAGATCCTGTTCGATCTGTTCGCCAAATACCTGGCATCGCCGGCCGAGCTGCCGCCGGAATGGCTCACGGGGGCGGAGGCGGACAATGAGGGTGACCGGGCCCGCCGGATCGGCAATTTCATTGCCGGAATGACCGACCGTTTCGCCCTGACCGAGCACCAGCGGCTTTTTGACTCGACCCCGGATTTGCGTTAGGCGGCGCCCATGCCCCAGACACCCCCATCCCTGCATTTGTTCGCCGACGTGCTCGCACGCGTGCACGCTGCCTGCCGCGCGCTCGCGGCGGACGCCAACTGGCCCGAGGGCATCGATTTCTCGCGCGTGTTGGTCGAGCCGCCCCGCGATGCCTCCCATGGCGACATGGCGACCAACGCCGCCATGGTGCTTGCGAAAGAGGCAAAGGCAAAGCCCCGCGATCTCGCCGAGCAGATCGCCGAGCGGCTCCGCGCGGACGCGCTGATCGCCAAGGTCGACGTCGCCGGTCCCGGCTTCATCAATCTGACCTTGAAGCCGGCCGCCTGGGCCGAGGCGCTGCGCACGGTGCTGCGCGAGGGTTCTGACTACGGCCGCATCCGCGGCGGCTCCAAGGTCAATGTCGAGTACGTCTCGGCCAATCCGACCGGGCCGATGCATGTCGGCCATTGCCGCGGCGCCGTGTTCGGCGATGCGCTGGCGAGCCTGCTCCAGTTCGCCGGCCACGACGTGATCCGCGAATACTACATCAACGACGCCGGCGCCCAGGTCGACGTGCTGGCCCGCTCCGCGTTTCTCCGCTACCGCGAGGCGCTCGGCGAGGACATCGGCGCGATCCCGGAAGGACTCTATCCCGGCGACTATCTCAAGCCGGTCGGTGCGGCGCTCGCGAAGGAGCACAGCGACAAGCTCCTCGCATTGAGCGAGGCGCAATGGCTGCCGACGGTCCGCGCCAAGGCGATCGCGATGATGATGGACGAGATCAAGGACGATCTCGCCGCCCTCAACATCCGCCACGACGTGTTCTTCTCGGAGCGCTCGCTGATCGAAGGCGGTAACAACAAGGTCGCCGAGACCATCGATTTCCTGCGCGCCAAGGGCGACATCTATGAAGGGCGGCTGCCGCCGCCGAAGGGCGCGCCCGTCGAGGATTGGGAAGACCGCGAGCAGCTGCTGTTCAGGGCGACCGCCTATGGCGACGACGTCGATCGTCCGCTGATCAAGTCGGACAATTCCTACACCTACTTCGCCTCCGACATCGCCTACCACAAGAACAAGTTCGATCGCGGCTTTGCCGAGATGATCGACGTCTGGGGCGCCGACCATGGCGGCTACATCAAGCGCATGCAGGCGGCGGTGAAGGCGACGACCTCGGGCAAGGGATCGCTCGACGTCAAGATCGTCCAGCTCGTGAAGTTGCTGCGCAACGGCGAGCCCGTGAAAATGTCCAAGCGGAGCGGGGACTTCGTCACCTTGCGTGAGGTGGTGGATGAGGTCGGCCAGGACGCCGTCCGGTTCATGATGCTGTACCGCAAGAACGACGCGGTGCTCGACTTCGACCTCGCCAAGGTGATGGAACAGTCGCGCGACAACCCCGTGTTCTATGTCCAGTACGGCCATGCCCGCGGCCACTCGATCTTCCGCAACGCCCGGGCGGAGGTGTTCCCCCAACTGCCGGAGGACACCGGCAAGCGCATCGCCTGGCTCAGTGAGTCGGCGGTGGAACGGCTGTCCGACCCCCTCGAGCTCGACCTTCTCAAGCGCCTCGCAATTTATCCGCGCATGCTGGAAGCTGCCGCCGCAGCTCACGAGCCGCACCGAATCGCCTTCTATCTCTATGACTTAGCGAGCGAATTTCACGCACTTTGGACGAAGGGGCGCGACTTGCCCTATTTACGCTTCATTATCAATAATGATGCAGATCTTACAAAGGCGCGACTGGCAATGGTCCAGGGCGTCGTCTCTATCCTGGCATCGGGCCTCGCCATCCTCGGCGTCCATGCTCCGGACGAGATGCGGTAGTTTGGGGCGAACTACTTAATGGGAATTCGGGGGTAACCGGCAGAAGCCGGATCGCTTAGACTTGGTTGACAGCCTTGTGGGTCGAAAGTCGTGCCTTGGTCGAGGAGCGCGCGGCTTTCCCGAAGGGACGCATCATCACGATGGCCGAACGATATCACAGCAGACCGTTTCCTTCCGATGACTATGGTCGCGGCGGCGACCAGCATGGAAAGGCGGAAAGCGATCCTTTGGCCGAGCTCGCCCGCCTGATCGGTCAGACCGATCCGTTCGCTGCGCAGTCGCCGCCCAGCTTTAGCCCGTCGGCAGCGCGAGCGCCTGCCCAGAGCCATCACGACAACTATTCGCAAGACGATTATCAGCAGGAACATGCCGAGCAGGCTCCGCCGCCTCCGTCCGGGCCGCCATCATGGATGCGGCGCGCCAACGTGCAGCCGCAGCCGGCCCCCGAGCCCGACTATCCTGTCTCTGTGAGCCCGGTCCATCCGCTGCATCGCTATTCAGCCCAGCCGGCCGCGCCCGCGCCTGATTACCATCAGCCGCAGGCGTATCCCGGTCACGGCTATCAGGATCAGGCTCACGCTCAAGCCTATCAGGATCAGGCTTATCAGCAGCCCGGTCAGGCCCACCAGGAGCAAGCCTATCAGGAACCGTATCAGCAGCCCGATCCGTCGCGCTACGACGATGCGCTCTACGGACGGCTGGAGACGGGCGAGCAGGACTATCAACGTGATCCCGCTTATCCCAATGATCCCTACGCGTTCCAGAGTGACTATCCCGAATCCGATCTCGACGAGGACGAGCCGAAGAAGCAGCAGCGCGGCGGCTTGATGACGGTCGCGGCGATCCTCGCGCTCGCCGTCGTCGGCACGGGCGCGGCCTTCGCCTACAAGACCTATGTCGGCTCGCCCCGCAGCGGTGAGCCGCCGATCATCCGGGCCGACAATACGCCGACCAAGATCGTGCCGGCGCCGACGGACGCCTCGGCCAAGGTGCCGGATCGCATGATCAGCGGTGACGGCTCCGAGAAGATCGTGCCGCGCGAAGAGGCGCCGGTCGACGTCAACGCCAAGGCCAGCGGTCCTCGCGTGGTGTTCCCGCCGCTGAACCAGAACGCCAATCCGCCGTCGGTGGCGAGCGTCTCGCCCTCCGCGGTGCCGCCGAGCACAGGTGCGGCGCCGAGCAACGGTACTATGCCGAACAATTCGCCGCGCCCGATCAGGACCGTGGCCGTGCGCGGCGAGCAGGCCGATAGCGCTGCGCCGCAAGCCGCGGCCGCCAAGTCTGCGGCAACAGCGCCGAAGCCCGTCACAGCGCCTGCCGCCGCGCCGCGCAATCCGCCGGCCTCGGCCAATGCCAGCGCCAATCAGCCGATGTCACTGGCCCCGCAGGCAGCGCCTGCCGAGCCGCCGCAGCGGATGGCCGCGACCACCCCGACGCAGATCGCGCCCGCAAGCGGTAGCGGCGGTGGCTACATCGTGCAGGTCTCCTCGCAGCAGACCGAGGAGAGCGCTCACGCCTCGTACCGGGTGCTTCAGAGCAAGTACGGCAGCGTGCTGGGCTCCCGCGCGCCGGTGGTCAAGCGCGTCGACCTCACCGACAAGGGCAAGGGCATCGTCTACCGCGCCTTCGCAGGTCCCTATGGATCGGCCGAGGAGGCGACGCAGGCCTGCAACAGCTTGAAGTCCGCGGGCCTGTCGGCCTGCTTCGTCCAGAGGAATTAACGGCCCTTTCCTTGACCCCCTCGCGGGGCAGGGCTAATCGGCCCTTATGAGCACGCGGGCCTTCATTACCGGCGTTTCCGGAACGGAACTGACCGCCGCCGAGCGGGAGTTTATCCGCAGCGAACGCCCATGGGGTTTCATCCTCTTCAAGCGCAATGTCGCGACCCCGGCGCAAGTTGCTGCACTGGTTACGGAATTGCGGGCCGTTGCGGGCGCCGCTGATGCGCCCATCCTGATCGACCAAGAGGGCGGACGGGTGCAGCGGCTGGGGCCGCCGTATTGGCCGGTCTATCCGCCAGGCGCCGTATTCTCGACCCTGTACGACACTGATTCGGCGCTCGGGCTAACCGCGGCGCGGCTCAGCGCCCGCCTGATCGCAGCCGATCTGGCCGATCTCGGCATCACCGTGGACTGCTTGCCGCTGGCCGACGTGCCGGTGCCTGGGGCCGATGCCGTCATCGGAAACCGGGCCTATGGCACCTCGCCGGAGAAGGTTGCCGCGATCGCCCGCGCGGTCACCGAGGGCCTGGAGCAGGGCGGCGTGCTGCCGGTCCTCAAGCACATCCCCGGGCATGGCCGGGCGACCGCCGACACCCATTTCAAGCTGCCGACGGCCGATACGGCGAGGGCCGAACTCGATCGGACCGACTTCGCGGCGTTCAGGCCACTGGCCGACCTGCCGATGGCCATGACTGCACATGTTGTGTTTAGCGCCGTCGACCCCGCCCATCCGGCGACGACTTCTGCGACAATGATCGCTCAGGTGATTCGCGGCGCAATCGGGTTCCAGGGTTTGTTAATGAGTGATGACGTGTCGATGAACGCGCTGGCGGGCACGATCGCCGAGCGGACCCGCGCCATCTTCGCGGCTGGCTGCGACATCGCCCTGCATTGCAACGGCAACATCGAGGAGATGCGCGAGGTCGCCGGTGAGACACCCGAACTGTCGGGCAGGGCGCTGGAGCGGGCGAACGCCGCGCTCGCAGCGCGCAAGACACCGCAGCCGTTCGACCGTGCGGCCGCGCGCACTGAGCTGGACGCATTGATCGCACGGGCAAGCACGGCATCCGCATGACCGCAGAAATCCTATCGTTCGAAACCGGGCGGCCCGCAGAGCTCGCCGAGGGTGAGCCGGCGCTCGTGGTGGACGTCGAGGGCTATGAGGGCCCGCTCGACCTGCTGCTCGCGCTCGCGCGGCAACAGAAGGTCGACCTCGCCAAGATCTCGATCCTGGCGCTGGCCGACCAGTACCTGCACTTCATCGAGGCGGCGCGAAAGATTCGCCTCGAGCTTGCCGCCGACTACCTCGTAATGGCGGCCTGGCTCGCCTTCCTGAAGTCGCGCCTGCTGCTGCCGGAGCCGCCGAGTGCGGAAGGGCCAAGCGCGGAGCAGATGGCGACGGCGCTCGCCAACCGTCTGCGCCGTCTGGAAGCCATTCGCGAAGCCGCCAACCGCCTGATGAACAGGCCGCAATTGCAGCGCGACATCTTCCCGCGCGGCGAGCCCGAGCAGATCGCCGAGATCAAGCATCCGAAATACACCGCAACGCTCTACGACCTGCTCACCGCCTATGCCGCGCAGCGCCAGTCGCGCGTGCTGGCGAGCGTGCATCTGGCCAAGCGCACGGTGTGGTCGCTCGCGGAAGCGCGCGCCACGCTGGAGCGGCTGGTCGGCAGCATCACCGAACAGGACGATTGGGGCGTTCTCGACGACTTCCTGATCCGGCACGTCGCCGATCCGACGCAGCGCGCGACGGTTTTCGCCTCGAGTTTCGCCGCCGCGCTCGAGCTCGTGCGCGAAGGTCAGCTCGAGCTGAACCAGAAAGAGGCGTTTGCGCCCATCTATTTCCGAAAAGGGCGTCCTAAACCGGTTCCGGACGCAGCTCCTGCGCCCGACGCGCCGGTCGCTTAAGTGCAAGAAGGAGAATCTGCCATGGCAAGCCTGGCTGAAGTGCGGGTAGAAGAGGCCGAGCCGATGGAGAGCGAATCCCAGGCACGTCCCGAAGAATTGCGGCTGCTGGAAGCGCTGCTGTTCGCCTCGAGTGAACCGCTGGATACGGCAACGCTGGCCAAGCGCATGCCCGAGGGCGTCGACGTCAAGGCAGCGCTTGAGCAGCTCCAAGCCGACTATGCCTTGCGCGGCGTGAACCTCGTCCGCGTCGCCAACAAATGGACCTTCCGTACCGCAGGCGATCTGGCCTGGCTGATGACGCGTGAGAGCCACGAGACCCGCCGCCTGTCGCGCGCGGCGATCGAGGTGCTGGCGATCATCGCCTATCACCAGCCGGTGACGCGCGCCGAGATCGAGGAGATCCGCGGCGTCGTCACCTCGAAGGGCACGCTCGACGTGCTGCTGGAGACCGGCTGGATCAAGCCGCGCGGCCGTCGCAAGACGCCCGGCCGCCCGCTGACCTTCGGAACCACCGAGGAATTCCTGTCGCAGTTCACCCTGGAACAGCTCGGCGATCTGCCGGGGCTGGAAGAGCTGAAGGGCACGGGCCTGCTGGATTCGCGTCTGCCGACCGGATTCAGCGTGCCGACGCCGTCGGACGACCCGGCCTTGCGTGAGGACGAGGATCCGCTGGAACCGGGCGAGGACCTTGATCTCGCATTGGCGCCCGCGGCCGAGCCCGAAGCGCCGGAAGGCGGCAATGAGCGCGGTGGCGAAGGCGGCGCTGGAGAGTGACGCCCCGGCGCGTCACAGGCTACCTGCGACCGGTTAACACTAGCAAGATTGCGTAGCGCCAACAGCGAATTGGCGCTGCCTTGGTCCTTGTTTTTGACACCTGCCAAGCCTAGGTTTCGGTAAAGATCGGCCGGGTCCCCGGCCATGCGCGTTTGGAGGGTTGCAGGATGGGTTCACTCAGCATTTGGCACTGGATCTTGGTGATCGCAGTGGTCCTGCTGCTGTTCGGCCGCGGCAAGATTTCGGATCTGATGGGCGACGTGGCGCAGGGCATCAAGGCGTTCAAGAAGGGCATGCAGGACGACGACAAGCCTGCCGAGAAGCCCGAGCCGGCCAAGTCCATCGAGCACAATGCCGCGCCGACCGCGGCGCGCTCCGACGTCGGCAGCAAGGCCGTCTGAGCCAGAGAGCACGCGAGACGCGGGTAGCGGCCCCATCCTGCGCGCAAGGGATTGGGCCGGCAGCGGCTTCGCGTGAACGGAAGACCTCATGTTCGACATCGGGTGGAGTGAACTGGTCCTGATCGGGGTTGTGGCCCTGATCGCCATCGGCCCGAAGGAGCTGCCGGGCGTGCTGCGCATGGTCGGGCAGTGGATGGGCAAGGCGCGCAAGATGGCGGCCGAATTCCAGGGCCAGTTCCAGGAAGCGATGCGCGAGGCCGAAATGGCCGACCTCAAGAAGAGCTTTGACGAGGTCAAGGAGGCCGCCACTGGGTTCAATCCGTTGACCTCTCTGCAGAAGGACGTCAGCGACGCGCTCCGCGTCGATGCGCTGGACAAGCCGGCCGAGACGTCGACCGCCGCTGCGGTCGAGCCGCCCGAGACGCCGACGACTCCGGAAGCGCCGACCCCCAGCACCTTCGTGGAAGCCGAGACCCATGCGGCCGTGAACGAGCCGCTCGCGATTACCCGAGAGGTTGAGCAGGCGCAGGCCACCCAGACCCCGGTGACCCAGGACACCGCGCCATCCGAAGCGATCAAGGACGCCAAAGCGTCATGACCGACGCCGATATCGAGGCCAGCAAGGCCCCGCTGATGGACCATTTGATCGAGCTGCGCTCGCGGCTGATCAAGGCATTGCTCGGTTTTGGCGTGGCTTTCATCTTCTGCTTCTTCTTCGCCAAGCAGATCTACAACGTGCTGGTCTGGCCGTTCGTGTGGGTCGCAGGGCCCGAGAATTCCAAGTTCATCTACACGGCGCTGCTGGAATATTTCATCACGCAGCTGAAGCTTGCGCTGTTCGGCGCCGGCTTCATCTCGTTCCCGATCGTGGCGACGCAGATCTACAAGTTCGTGGCGCCAGGCCTCTACAAGCACGAGAAGCAAGCCTTCCTGCCGTATCTGGTCGCGACCCCGTTCTTCTTCGTGCTGGGCGCTGCGCTGGTCTATTTCGTCGTGCTGCCGATGCTGGTGCGCTTCTCGCTCGGCATGCAGCAGGCCGGCAGCAACGAGACCGCGCAGATCCAGCTCTTGCCCAAGGTCGGCGAATATCTGTCGCTGATGATGTCGCTGATCTTCGCCTTCGGTATCGCCTTCCAGCTTCCGGTGATCCTCACGCTGCTCGGCCGCATCGGCATCATCACCTCGAAGATGCTGCGCGAGAAGCGCCGCTATTTCATCGTCATCGCCTTCGTCATCGCGGCCGTGCTGACCCCGCCGGACGTGCTCAGCCAGTGCTCGCTGGCAATCCCCCTGCTGGCGCTCTACGAGGGCTCGATCATCGCGGTGGCGATGGTGGAGAAGAAGTCGGCGGCTTCCTCGCAAGCCACAGGCACCGACGTCTCGACGCCGGCCAATCCGGCCGAGTAGGGCGTGGTGTCATTCCCCGCGAAGGCGGGGAATCCAGTACGCCGCGGGCCCTTCGGTGAATCACGGACGTCTCTGGAATACTGGATCATCCGCCTTCGCGGATGATGACAGCCGTGCTAGGGAGACGCGCTAATGCAAACGCACAACGTTTCGTCGTTGTATGTTTACGCGCTGATCCAGGACCACAGCCATGCACGACATCAAATCGATCCGCGACAATCCGCAATCCTTCGACGCCGGCCTTGCCAGGCGTGGGCTGAAGCCGTTGTCGGCCTCGCTGCTCGCGATCGATGAGAGGCGGCGTGCTGCGATCCTGGCCTCGGAGCAGGCGCAGGCGCGGCGCAACGCGGCCTCCAAGGAGATCGGCGACGCCAAGAAGGCCAAGGACGAGGCGCGCGCGGCCAAGCTGATGGCCGAGGTGGCCGAGCTCAAGACCACGATGCCGCAGCTCGAAGCGGCCGCGAAGGCTGCCGACGAGGAGCTGACGAAGGAGCTGTCCGCAATCCCGAACATTCCGTTCGACGAAGTGCCCGATGGCGTCGACGAGCATGGCAACGTGCAGCACCACGTGTTCGGCAACAAGCGCAGCTACGGCTTCACACCAAAACTGCACGACGATCTCGGCACCGCGCTCGGCTACATGGATTTCGAGGCGGCGGCAAAGCTGTCCGGCGCGCGCTTTGTCGTGCTGAAGAAGGGGTTGGCGCGGCTCGAACGCGCGATCGGCCAGTTCATGCTCGACCTGCACACCAATGAGCACGGCTACACCGAGATCAACCCGCCGCTGCTGGTGCGCAACGAGGTGATGTTCGGCACCGGGCAATTGCCGAAATTCGAGGACGATCAGTTTTGGGCGATCAAGGGCGAGCTTCTCGCCGCGCCCGATCACGAGCGGCTGAAGACCGAACGCCTCGGCTTGATCCCGACGGCGGAGGTCTCGCTCACCAATCTCGTGCGCGAATCCATCCTCGACGAGAAGCAATTGCCGATGCGCCTCACCGCACTGACGCCGTGCTTCCGTGCCGAGGCGGGCGCGGCCGGGCGCGACACCCGCGGCATGATCCGCCAACACCAGTTCACCAAGGTCGAGCTGGTCTCGATCACGACGCCGGAGACCAGCAAGGACGAGCTGGAGCGGATGCTGTCCTGCGCCGAGCAGGTGCTCCAGAGGCTCGGCCTGCACTACCGCGTGATGACGCTCTGCGCAGGAGACATGGGTTTCTCGTCGCATAAAACCTACGACATCGAGGTCTGGATGCCCGGGCAGGGCGAGGGCGGCATGTTCCGCGAGATCTCGAGCTGTTCGGTCTGCGGCGATTTCCAGGCGCGGCGCATGGATGCGCGCTCGCGCGGGCCTGACGGCAAGCCGCGCTTCGTGCACACGCTGAACGGCTCCGGCACCGCGGTCGGCCGCGCGCTGATCGCCGTGATGGAAACCTATCAGCAGGAGGACGGCTCGATCGCCGTGCCGGATGTGCTGCAGCCCTATATGGGCGGCGTCAAGGTGGTTGCTCGCGACTAGAGCGTTCTCGAGCGAAGTGCATAGCGGGTCGCGTCAAGCAGGAATTGCGCGTTAATCGCCTGAAACCAAAGAAACGTTTGGTTGCGAAGATCGGGCGGCCGGTTATCCTGCCGGCCAATCCGACAACGCGAACCCGACTGTTCATGGCCTTGCACCGCGATATTTTCTGGGTCGGCAGACAATGGGCGGTGACGGGTGCCGGCATCCAGGCTGTCGACCAGCGGCTGCGCGGAGCGCTCGACATCGACATCGCGCGGCTCTGGGATGAGGGTCTCGTGCGGAGCCGGCGGGCCAAGCCGGGGGTCAACGCGGTTGACTTCGACAAGGCGCTGACGGTGGCACGCGAACGTTTTCCGCAGGTGCCAGATGCAGCCCCGATCGTTGCACAATTGGAGACGCTCGGCGTGATCGAGGCTCCCGTCGTGAGCGCAGCTGTCCCGGCGATGAAGCTGCGCACCGAAGGCCGGCTCGCGCGCTTCCTGCCGCAATGGCGCATCCGCAGGTAGCCGGCGGGCCGGGAACCCGGGGCTGCCGGGCGGCCCGGTTTGCCTGATCAGGCAGAGCCGGATAAGACGGCTCGGACCAAGTTTCAGGAACAACCTTTCGCATGCGCATTCTCTGCACCAATGACGACGGTATCCATGCCCCCGGCCTCAAGGTCGTGGAGGAGATCGCGCAGGCGCTGTCCGACGACGTCTGGGTCGTCGCGCCCGAGCTCGACCAGTCCGGTGTGTCGCATTCGCTGTCGCTGAACGACCCCTTGCGCTTGCGCGAGGTCGGGCCGCGGCACTTCGCCGTGCGCGGCACGCCGACCGACTGCGTCATCATGGGCGCGCGGCACATCCTCGGCACCAAGCCCCCGGATCTCGTGCTGTCGGGCGTCAACAAGGGCCGCAACGTTGCCGAGGACGTGGTCTATTCCGGCACCATCGCCGGCGCGCTCGAAGGCACCATCCTGGGGCTGCCGTCATTCGCGCTGTCGCAGGAGTTCAGCGTCGAGACGCGCGAACGGCCGCCGTGGGACACCGCGCGCAAGTTCGGCCCGGACATCCTGCGCAAGGTAATTGCCGCCGGCATCCCCAAGGACACCGTCATCAACGTCAATTTCCCGTCCTGCGCGCCGGAGGATGTGCTGGGCATCCGCGTCACGCGCCAGGGCAAGCGCAATCTCGGCTTCCTCAGGATCGACGAGCGCAGGGACGGCCGCGGCAATCCCTATTTCTGGATCGGCTTCGAGCGCGCGGCGATGATGGACACGCCGGCGGACGGCACGGATCTCGCGGCGCTTCGCGAGCGTTACGTCTCGGTCACCCCGCTCCGGCTCGACCGCACCAATGAAGCGTTTTCCGCAGCGCTGAGCGCGACGCTGAAATAGCAGCTAAAGCGCGATGAGATTTGGATGAATCGTCATCGCGCTTTAGGTTGTTGTTTGCGCATGATCTTTCCGGAAAACCGCTTCGCACTTTTCCGGATCATGCTTTAGCCGCCGCGAAGCGCGGCTTCGATGGTCTTGCCGAGCGCATCGAGCTGGAACGGCTTCTGCAGCGACGGCCGGTCGCGGTACTGCTCGGGCAGGCCGGAGGAGCCGTAGCCGGTGGCGAAGATGAACGGGCAGCCCTTTGCCTTGATGAGGTCGGCGACCGGCGAGATCACCTTGCCGTTGACGTTGACGTCGAGAATGGCGATGTCGAACTCGGTCGCCTGGGCGAGCCGCATGGCTTCGGTGATATCGCCGGCTTCGGCGGCGACCTTGTAACCGAGCTCTTCGAGCATGTCCGCGACCATCATCCTGATCATCACCTCGTCCTCGACGAGGAACACAGAGCGGCCCGAAAGCCCTGTCGCAGTCATTGTCGTTGAGTCCTTGCCCATCTAAGGAAAACGTTCGCAGATAACACGAATCGACGCAATGCGAGTTTCGGCGATCGGAGGCCTGAAAATGGCCTTTGCGGTCAGGCCTCTGCAAGGCAATTTGTGGTCAAATACCTCGGCAAGAAGCTATCATGGGTTCCGGAATAGGAACAAGATTCTTGCGCCGTGTCTTAGCAAGGGCGCGACGATCCGGACCTGACGAGACGACATAAGCAGCGATGACCCCCAATCAGCACCCGCCGGAAAAGATGATGTTTCAGCTCACGCTGAGGCGTCGGGGCATCAGCGATCAGGCGGTGCTGCGCACCATGGAGGAGGTGCCGCGCGACGAGTTCGTCGACGAGGCCGATCGCGAGGGGGCCTATCGCGACAGCGCGCTGCCGATCGCCTGCGGGCAGACCATCAGCCAGCCCTTCGTCGTCGCCTACATGACCGAGCAGCTCCAGCTCCAGAAGCAGCACCGTGTGCTCGAAATCGGCACTGGCTCCGGCTACCAGGCCGCGGTGCTGTCGCGGCTCGCAGGGCAGGTGCTGACGGTCGAGCGCTATCGCAGGCTTGCCGACACGGCGCGCGCCCGGCTCGAAAAGCTCGGCTGTCACAATGTCGAGGTGATGCTCGGCGACGGTCTCAACCTGCCGCCCAATATCGGCCCGTTCGACCGCATCATCGTCACCGCCGCCGTGGAGCAGCTTCCGGAGAACCTGGTCCAGCGGCTCGAGGTCGGGGGCATCCTGATCGCCCCGGTCGGCCCGCATCAGGGCGTGCAGACGCTGATCCGCCTGACCCGGACCGAAGCGGGGATCGAGCGCAAGGAACTCGTCGAGGTGCGCTTCGTGCCCGCGCTGCCCGGCGTGGCGCGGGAGCTGTAGAATTCCGGATCGGCTGTGCCGCCAACATCTTATTGGGAGGGTTAAGCCGTTATTTACTCGGCGCGTGTTTACTTAAAAGACCAGTTCTGTTGCGTACGAGTGAGTAACCATGTCTGTTGTCGCCGAGTTGCTTTACTCGCGCCGCGTGCCGCAGGTCGCGGTGCTGGCGCTGATTTCCTTCAGCTTCGCAGGGTGCAGCGCCGACATGTCGACGCGGCTGTCCCAATCGAATTTCTCCAATCCCTTCTCGTCCGAGCAGACCGGTTCGGTGCAGCAGGCTCCGCCGCCGCAGCGTGAGCTGCCGCAATATGCGCGCCCGCAAACCCAGCCCGGCTCCTACCAGTCGCAGCCTTTGCCACCGCCCGCAGTGTCCACGCCGCAATCCTATCCCGTCACGTCGGGCGGCGGCGTGTCCGGAGGCGGGCGGGGCGTCAGCTCTTATGCGCCCCCGTCGCAGCCGCATCTCGAGACCACCGCCACCGTGCCGCCGCGCTCGGTCGCGGCGGCCCAGCCGGCCGGTGTGACCAAGATCATCGTCGGCACCAGCGATACGCTCGACGTGCTCGCCAAGCGCTATCACGTCACGCCGCAGGCGATCCTCGCCGCCAACGGCTACAAGGGCCCGCGCGCGCTTTCGCCCGGCCAACAGCTGATCATTCCGCATCCGGCCACCGCGGCTGCGCCCGCGCCAGCTGCCGTCGCAGCAGCTCCGGCGACGGCGCCTGCCGCCAAGTCCGTTGCGACCGCCACTACGCCGCCGAGCGTCCATTTCGTCAACCGTGGCGATACGCTCGCCAGCATCGCCCGCAAGAACCACATCTCGGCGGCCGAGCTCGCCCGCGCCAATGGCCTCGAGCCGTCGGCCAAGCTCAAGCTCGGCACCAAGCTGAGCGTGCCCGGCGCCAAGACCGCTGCGGCTGCAGCGCCGGTTGCAGCGGCTCCTCTCGCAGCCGCTCCCGTTGCTGGAACGCTTCAGCCCGTCGCGGCTGCGCCGGCGGCCGGAACCACCAAGATGGCGGCCGCCGCGCCCGTGCAGAGCGCGCGCCTCGCACAAGCCACGGCCAATGTCGAAGAGAAGCCCGCCGAAACCCCGGCGAAGGCTGCGGAAGCCACCGGCGCGCTGCCGACCTTCCGCTGGCCGGTGCGCGGCAAGGTGGTCACGAGCTATGGCGCCAAGACCAATGGCAAGTCCAATGACGGCATCAATCTCGCGGTGCCCGAGGGCACCCCGGTCAAGGCGGCTGAAGACGGCGTCGTCGCCTATTCCGGCAACGAGCTGAAAGGTTACGGCAATCTGGTCCTGGTTCGGCACTCCAACGGCTACGTCACCGCATATGCCCATGCGAGTGAGCTGTTGGTGAAGCGCGGCGATACCATCAAGCGCGGTCAAGTCATTGCCAAGTCGGGTCAATCCGGGGAGGTGGCGTCGCCGCAGCTCCACTTCGAGATTCGCAAGGGATCGAGCCCGGTTGACCCGCTTCAATTCCTGAACGGGGCGTGAGGCGAGCAGCGTCTGTAGAGACGGACCACGCTGCCGCCACATACAAGCTGTCATCGTCCGCCTTGTGGGCGCAGTTGCGCAGTGAGGCGGAGGATCCAGTATTCCAGAGACGGCGGGTGTTGAGCCGATAAGCCGCGGCGTACTGGATTCCCGCTTTCGCGGTGGATGTAGCGACAGCTCCCGCTAGTTCGCCGTCAGCTTCACGCCGAGCCGTCCTGCAAGCTCCTGCACGAACTGCCAGGCGACGCGGCCCGAGCGGGAGCCGCGCGTGGTCGACCATTCCAGCGCCTCGCGCTCCAGCGCCTCGTCGTCGACCTTGATGCCGAAATGACTGCAATAGCCGCGGACCATGGCGAGATATTCGTCCTGGCTGCAGCGGTGGAAGCCGAGCCACAGCCCAAAGCGATCCGACAGCGAGACTTTCTCCTCGACGGCTTCGCCGGGATTGATCGCGGTCGAGCGCTCGTTCTCGATCATGTCACGCGCCAGCAGATGACGGCGGTTGGAGGTGGCGTAGAGGATGACGTTCTCGGGCCGGCCCTCGATGCCGCCTTCGAGCACGGCCTTGAGCGATTTGTAGGACGCATCATTGCCGTCGAAGGAGAGGTCATCGATGAACACGATGAAGCGGAAGTTGGCGTCGCGGAGCTTCTCCATCAGCATCGGCAGCGTTTCGATGTCCTCGCGGTGGATCTCGATCAGCTTCAGCCTGTCGGCGGCTTTGCGTTCCGCATTGATGCTGGCATGCGCGGCCTTCACCAGCGACGACTTGCCCATGCCACGCGCGCCCCAGAGCAGGGCGTTGTTGGCGGGCAGGCCGTTGGCGAAGCGCTCGGTGTTCTCCATCAGGATGTCGCGCATCCGGTCGACGCCCTTGAGCAGGAACAGCTCGACGCGGCTGACCCGCGGCACCGGCGCAAGGCGGCCATCGGGGTGCCAGACATAGGCGTCCGCCCGGTCGAACGAGGCGCCTTCGGCGATCGGCTTGCCCTGGGCGGCAAGGTGCGCCGCGATCGTCTCCAGCGCGCGGATGACGCGTTCCTGGTTAAATTCCGAGGCTGCTGTGGCGGCTGCCGTAACGGGCCCCTTGGGGCGATTTGCCGCGACGAGGGCGGGCTTCCTGGCAGGGGTACGGGGGCCTTTGCCGGCCGGGCTTTTGCTTGGTTTTTTGGGCATGTCCGAAGTTCCTGAGAACGCAGCCTTATCGGGCCTGACGGCGCGCCGCAAGGTGGCCAAATCGACGGTCTGGCAGCGTTGCAATTGGGGCGGTGGCCGCTATAGTCCGCGCGAATTTGACCGAACCGGTCGCCTTTGAGGGCCTGACCGGCTGTCCCCCGTTCTCACGAGGATCGTCCGAAAATGTTGATTACCCCTGCGTATGCCCAGGCTGCGGGCGCCGGCGACACCAACAGCATGTTGATGTCGCTGCTGCCGTTCGCCCTGATCTTCGTGATCATGTACTTCCTGATTCTGCGTCCGCAGCAGAAGAAGGTCCGCGACCATGCCGACCTCGTGAAGAACATCCGCCGCGGCGACACCGTCGTGACCTCGGGCGGCCTCGTCGGCAAGGTCACCAAGGTCGTCGACGACGACCAGATCGAGTTCGAGATCTCCGATGGCGTGCGCGTGCGGCAGATGCGCCAGATGATCTCGGGCGTGCGCGCCAAGGGCGAGCCCGCCAAGGACAGCTCGAAGGAAAGCGCAAAGGACGACACCGCGGCCAAGTGAGCGCTTTGCCGCGAGCATCTCAAGTCTCCTGATCTGACAGGTTCAGTCGATGTTGTATTTCACGCGGTGGAGGGCGCTGGGGATTATCCTGACAGCGCTGATCGTGTGCCTCTGCGCGGTCCCTAACTTCTTTCCCGAAGCGCAGGTCAAGACCTGGCCCGCTTGGGCGCAGCGCCGGCTCGTGCTCGGCCTTGACCTCCAGGGCGGCTCCTATCTGCTGCTCGAGGTCGATGCTGCCTATGTGAAGAAGGAGCGGCTCGACCAGATCCGTGACGACGTTCGCCGGACGCTGCGCGATGCCAAGATCGGCTTCACCGGCGGCGTCACCGTGCGCAACGACGCGGCCGAGGTGCGCATTACCAAGGAGACAGACGTGCAGCCGGCGCTCGCCAAGCTGCGCGAGCTGTCCCAGCCGCTGGGCGGTCTGATGGGATCGAGCGGTCAGCGCGACCTCGAGGTGACCGATGCCGGCGGCGGCGTGATCCGCCTGACCATCCCGCAGGCCGCGATGCTCGACCGCATGCGCAAGACCATCGAGCAATCGATCCAGATCGTCGAGCGCCGCGTCAACGAGCTCGGCACCGTCGAGCCGGTCATCCAGCGCCAGGGCAACGACCGAATCCTGGTGCAGGTCCCCGGCCTTCAGGACCCGACTCGCCTGAAGGAATTGCTGGGCAAGACCGCGAAGATGGAATTCCGCATGGTCGACACTTCCGTGCCGCCGGATCAGGCGCAGCAGGGCAGGTTGCCGCCGGAATCCGAGCTCCTGATGAGCGCCTCGCCGCCGCCGACGCCTTACGTGGTCAAGAAGCAGGTGCTGGTCGCCGGCGGCGACCTCACCGACGCCCAGGCAAGCTTCGACCAGCGCACCGGCGAGCCGGTCGTCAGCTTCAAGTTCAATACGTCGGGCGCGCGCAAATTTGCGCAGGCGACGCAGGAAAACGTGGGACTGCCCTTCGCGATCGTGCTCGACAACAAGGTGATCTCGGCGCCCGTGATCCGCGAGCCCATCACCGGCGGCCAGGGCCAGATCTCCGGCAGCTTCACCGTGCAATCGGCCAACGATCTCGCCATCCTGCTGCGCGCCGGCGCGCTGCCGGCGCCGCTGACCGTGGTCGAGGAGCGCACCGTCGGCCCGGGCCTCGGCCAGGACTCGATCGAGAAGGGCGAGCTTGCGGCCTATGTCGGCTCAATCCTCGTCGTCGTGTTCATGCTGCTGACCTACCGGCTGTTCGGCGTGTTCGCCAACATTGCGGTGACCATCAACGTCGCCATGATCTTCGGCCTGCTGTCGCTGCTCAATGCCACGCTGACGCTGCCCGGCATTGCCGGCATCGTGCTCACCGTCGGTATCGCGGTGGATAGCAACGTGCTGATCTACGAGCGTATCCGCGAGGAGCTGCGCGGCGGCCGCAACGCGATCTCAGCGATCGACGCCGGGTTCAAGCGCGCGCTCGCGACCATCCTCGATTCCAACATCACCACCTTCATTGCTGCCGCGGTGCTGTTCTACATCGGCACCGGCCCGGTGCGCGGCTTCGCCGTGACACTCGGCATCGGCATCATCACCACGGTGTTCACCGCCTTCACCCTGACCCGGCTGATCGTCGCCTGGTGGGTGCGGTGGAAGCGGCCGCAGAGCGTGCCGATCTAGGAGCCTGATCGTGACTCACACCGTTCTCATCGGGCTCGGCGTCCTGATTGCCGTCCTGACCGTGGTCGCAGCCCTCGGCGTGCTGCCGTCGCTGCGCATCGTTCCGGACAACACGCATTTCGACTTCACGCGCTTCCGCCGCATCAGCTTCCCGATCTCGGCGGCGCTGTCGATCGTCGCAATCACGCTGTTTTTCACCCACGGCCTGAACCTCGGCATCGACTTCAAGGGAGGCACGCTCCTTGAGGTGAAGGCGAAGTCCGGCACCGCCGACATCGCGGCGATGCGCACCAAGCTCGACGCCTTGGGTCTCGGCGAAGTCCAGTTGCAGCAGTTCGGCGGCCCCGAGAACGTCCTGATCCGTGTTGCGGAACAGCCGGGGGGCGACGCCGCCCAGCAGGCGGCCTTGCAGAAGCTTCGTGGCGCGCTCGGCGACAGCGTCGACATTCAGCGCACCGAAGTGCTCGGTCCGCGCGTCGCCGGTGAGCTCTTGGCCTACGGCATGCTCGGCCTGATGCTCGCGATCGTCGCGATCCTGATCTATCTCTGGTTCCGCTTCGAATGGCAGTTCGCGCTCGGCGCTATGATCGCCAACGTGCACGACATCGTGCTGACGATCGGCTTCATGTCGATCAGCCAGGTCGATTTCGACCTGACCAGCATCGCGGCGCTGCTGACGATTCTGGGCTATTCGCTCAACGACACCGTCGTCATCTACGACCGCATCCGTGAGATGCTGCGGCGCTACAAGAAGATGCCGATGCCGCAGCTGCTCAACGAATCCATCAACTCGACTCTGTCGCGCTCGATCATCACTCACTTCACCGTGACGTTGGCCCTGCTGGCGCTGCTGCTGTTCGGTGGTCATGCCATCCACAGCTTCACGGCGGTGATGATGTTCGGCGTGGTGCTGGTCGGCACCTACACCTCGATCTTCATCGCGGCTCCGATCCTGATCTATCTCGGCGTCGGCGAGCACCGCGAGGATGCGCCTGATACGGCTGCGCCGGCGAAGAAAAGCAAGGCGTGATCCGAACCCTATGCCCTCGCACGAGTTTGCGAGGGTAGTCAGCCCATTCGGACGAGGCTCATGGCCGGCGATCCTAACGCTCCGCATTTCCCGCGCTCGGCGCCGATCGAGGCCTATGGCAAGGGCGGTTTCGCCTTTGCCGGCATGTCGCATCGCGGCTCGCTGCTCTGCCTGCCCGACGCGATCTGGGCCTGGGACGTGACTGATCCTGCCAAGATCGACCGTTACTCGCTGGATCGGGTGTTCGCGGCCGCCAACGGCATCGACACGCTGCTGATCGGCACCGGAACCGGGCTCTGGCTGCCGCCACCGGAGCTGCGCCAGCAACTCAAGGCCGTGAGGGTGGTGCTGGACACGATGCAGACCGGCCCGGCCGTGCGCACCTACAACATCATGATCGGCGAACGGCGGCGGGTCGCGGCCGCGCTGATCGCCGTGCCATGAGCAGCGCCGCGACGTCGGACAACGTGACTTACTGCGCCGATCTGCTGCGCAGCCATGACTTTCCGCGTTATGCCGCGACGCTGTTCGTGCCGGCCGCCGAGCGGCGTGCGCTGCTGGCGCTCTATGCCTTCAACGTCGAGATCGTCCGCGTCCGCGACCAGGTGAGCCAGCCCTTGCCCGGCGAGATCCGCTTTCAATGGTGGACCGATCTGCTCGCGGGCCATGTCCATGGCAGCGCCGAGGGTAATCCCGTGGCGGCGGAGCTGCTCCGCGCGATCCGGGATTTCGACCTGCCGGTCGAGCCGCTGTCGCTGCTCGTCGACGAGCACCAGTTCGATCTCTACAACGATCCGATGCCGACCACGGCGGCGTTGGAAGGCTATCTGGCAGCGACCTCCTCGGCGCTGTTTGCGCTTGCCGCCCGCATCATGGCGCCGCCTTCGGACGCGGCGGAGCATCTTGCCCGCCATGCCGGGCTGGCGCAGGGCATCGCGCAGGTCATCGCGAACCTGCCACGCGATGCGGCGCACCGCCAATTGTTCCTGCCGCAGCAGGTCCTGGCGCGCCACAGTTGCAGCATGGAGGACGTGTTCGCCGGCAAGGAGACGCCGAACCTGCGTGCCGCGCTGGACCAGCTTACGGGCGAAGCGCAGCAGCATCTGGCGACGGCGCTATCGTTGCTGGCCGAGCTGCCAGCCGTGGCGCGGCCGGCCTTTCTGCCGCTCGGACTGGTTCGAGCGGACCTAAAGTGCCTGTCGCAGCCAGCGCGCAATCCGTTTACGCCGCAGCCGGCCTCACGGCTGCGCACTCTGTGGACGCTCTGGCGCGCCTCGCGCTCCCGGGAATTTACCAAATAGCGCCTGGCTTATCGCCTGAGCCCGCCAAATGCTCTATGCTGTCCTATGGCTGAGTTGTCCCAAAGCATGTCCGCCGATCCTGGTGGCTATCCGGTCACACCTCGCGACATCCATGCCGCCGCCGAGACCATCCGCGGCGCCGTCGTCGAGACGCCCTGTAGCTACAGCCGCACCCTGAGCAGCATCTGCGGCTGCGACATCTGGCTGAAGTTTGAGAACCTCCAGTTCACCTCCTCGTTCAAGGAGCGCGGCGCGCTCAACCGCCTCACCGCGCTCACGCCGGAGGAGCGTGCGCGCGGCGTCATCGCGATGTCGGCGGGCAACCATGCTCAGGGCGTCGCCTATCACGCGAGGCGCCTCGGCATTCCCGCCACCATCGTGATGCCTGTGGGCACGCCGATGGTGAAGGTCGAGAACACCAGGCACCATGGTGCCGAGGTGGTGGTCACGGGCGCGACGCTGGAGGAAGCGGCAGCCTTCGCGCGCAGCCACGGCGAGTCCCGCGGCATGATCTTCGTCCATCCCTACGACGATCCGCTGGTGATCGCGGGGCAGGGCACGGTCGGGCTGGAGATGCTGAAGGCCGTGCCGGACCTCGATACGCTCGTCGTCCCGATCGGCGGCGGCGGGCTGATCAGCGGCATCGCCATCGCCGCCAAATCGATCAAGCCGTCGCTGCGGATCCTTGGCGTCGAAGCCTGGCTCTATCCCTCGATGTACAACGCCATCCACGACGGCAATCTGCCGGCGCGGGGTGATACGCTCGCGGAAGGCATCGCGGTGAAGTCGCCGGGCAAGATCACCACCGAGATCGTCCGCGGCCTCGTCCGTGACATCGCGCTCGTCAACGAAGCCGAGCTCGAGCGCGCCGTCGCAACCCTGATCTCGATCGAGAAGACCGTCGTCGAGGGTGCCGGCGCCGCCGGCCTCGCCGCGCTGATGTCCGATCCCTCGCGCTTTGCCGGCGAGAAGGTTGGCCTGGTGCTGAGCGGCGGCAATATCGATACGCGGCTGATCGCATCCGTCCTCACCCGCGAGCTCGCGCGCGAGGGGCGCCTGACCCAGCTGTCGCTCGACATTCCGGACAGGCCCGGACAGCTCGCTGCGGTCGCGGCGCTGCTGGCCGAGGCCGGCGCGAACATCATCGAGGTCTCGCATCAGCGGACCTTCTCCGACCTGCCGGCCAAGGCGACGCTGCTGCAACTCGTGATCGAGACCCGCGACGCCGCGCATCTCGATGAGGTCATGGCGAGGCTCAGTGCATCCGGACTGAGCGCGCGCTGCACGTAAGCGACGTATTGAAACGCCCAACCGAGTTGATCGCTACTCCGGAAGTCCCGCCGCGCGGAGGGCACTCCCAAGCGAGGAAGCCAGGCTGGGCGCGCAATTGACGCCCTGAAATTGACGGCTGTAGCGAAACGTCGGGTGCAGCTCCAGCACCCGCGCAGCCGCCGCCTTCGCGTCCTGCAACCGCCCAAGCTTTACGAGCGCGGCAGTCAATTGCACATAGGTAATGCTGTGGCGAGGATTGGCTTGAACCGAGCGGTAAGCGGCGCGGCATGCCTCTTCATATCGGCCCCGGTGGAAATGCCCCAGAGCCTGGGCGTCGAAGGCGGCGAAAGCCCAGGAATCGAACGGGCTGAGCCGCATGCCGCGTTCGCTCCATTCGATCGCACGGTCGGCGTCCCCGCCCCAGCCGAGCATGACGCTGCCGAGGATGTAGGTCAGAGCCGAGGATGGGCTGATGGCAAGCGCCGCATCGAGCGCGGCAAAGGCTGCGGAGCGATCGTGCCCATCCATGCCAATCGAAAAACCCGCAAGGGTGAGGGCCAGTGCATCGTCCTGGCCGTGAGCGATGGCCGAGCGTGCGTAGCGGATCGAGGCCTCGCGATTGACTTCCTGCAAACCGGCTCGAAGGAACAGGCAATGATAGCACATTGCTGCGTTGCCGTGCGCGATTGCGTAGGCAGGCTCGATCGCGATTGCACGTTCGAGCAGCACGAGCGCCTGTGTGACCTGATCCGGCATGCCGGAATCGACGTCTGGCTGGGCGCGCAGGACGAGATCATAGGCATCCAGGCTGTCCGGCCGCTTGCGCCTGACCCTGTTGATCTCGGCGCGCCGCAGACTCGGTGCGATCGCGCCGACGGTCGACAGAGCGATGTCGTCCTGGAGGGCGAAGATGTCTTCGGACCTGCGATCATAGCGCTCTGCCCATACGTGCATTCCAGTCGATGCATCGATCAACTGGCCTGTAATGCGGACAAGCGTGCCGGTCTTGCGAACACTGCCTTCCAGCACGTAGCGTACGCCAAGTTCGCGCCCGACCTGTTTCACGTCCACTGCGCGGCCCTTGTACGTGAATGTGGAATTGCGCGCGATCACGAACAACCAGTTGATGCGTGAGAGGCCGGTGATGATGTCGTCGACCATCCCGTCGGCAAAATAATCCTGCTCTGGATCGCCACTCAGGTTCGTGAAAGGCAACACCGCAATCGATGGCCTGTCGGGTAATGCGAGCAGCGGCGCCTCGGGAGTGGCGGGCGCGCGATCCGGATCGGACGTGGTCGGAGCCGGCCCGACATAGCGATAGCCGCGGCGCGGCAGAGTTTCGATCCAATGAGCCTCACCGGATATGTCCGCCAACGTACGCCGCACCGCCGCGATCTGGACGGTCAGGTTGCTGTCTTCGACGGCCTGGCCGGGCCAGGCCGCCTCGATCAACGCATCTTTTGCCACCGGCACGCCAGCCCGCCGGACAAGGAGAGCCAGGAGCAGCACAGCGCGCTGGCCGAGAGCAGTCGGCTCGGCACCGTGGAAAAGGATCCCCGCGTCACCATCAAGGCGGAAGGGACCGAATTCAAGCATCGCGGCCATCGCCGAAGAAGGGCACATTTTGTAGGTTTTTTGCAATGTTTTCCGAACCGTTTCACGACTTTCGAGCTCGACTGGGCAACTATGGCGGGGCCGTGAGGAAGGCTGTAACAAGCCATGGAGGGATACATGACCGCCAGACACGTCATCCGCAGGCCCGGCGAGACCAAGGGGGTCATGCTGCGTGGCCAACCAATGGCCTTCCTGGTGACCGGGGAGGACACCCGGCACACCAGCATGTTCGACTGGACGGTCCCGCCAGGATTTGCCACGGGCCTCCACGTTCACCGCGTGCAGGAGGAGACCTTCTACATGCTCGAAGGCGAGTGCGAATGGCACGTGGGCGAGGAGGTCGTGCGAGCCGCGCCCGGGACCTACCTCTTCATCCCGCCGGGCGTGCCCCACAACATCACCAATGTCAGTGACAGGCCTGCCCGCGTTCTCATGACCGTGTCGCCCCCGGGGCACGAACGCTATTTCGAGGAACTGGCCAGGCTCACAGCCAGCGGAACGCCGGACGCGAAAGCCATCAGCGAGTTGCGCGCGCGGTTCGATACCGATCAACTATCTGCGCTGACGGCAAGAACCTGAGATGGGGCCCGCGCGCGACGGCAGATTGGACTGATGCCGATCCGAGCCCGCGTTGCGAGTTATCGACGAGTCAACCCCGCCAGATGTCCGATCAGCCGATCGATCTCGGCTTCCGTGTTGTAGTAATGCGGGGAGGCCCGCACCAGCGGCGGCAGCGCGCGGATTTCGGCGTCGATGCGGGTGCTCGCAGGATCCGAAGCGCCGATGGTGATGCCGGCCGCGGCGGCGCTGCGGACGATGGCATCCGCCTCATATCCCTCCATCGTGAAGCTGACGATGGCGGCCGGCGTGCGGCCGAGGTCGCGAATTGTAATCCCGCGAATGGATGCAAGGCCGGCACGCAGGCGATCGGCGAGCAGGCGGCAGCGCTGTTCGATCGGGCCAAGACTGATGTCGAGGGCGTAGTCGATGGCAGCGCCCAGCCCCAGCCGGGCCGCGTAGTTGTTCTCCCAGGTCTCGAAACGGCGTGCATCGTCACGCAGCCGATATTCATCTCGCGCGACCCAGGGTGCTGCGAAGTGGTCGATCATCGGCGGTTCGAGGTATTGCAGCAGCGCCCGGCGGACGTAGAGAAAGCCGGTGCCGCGCGGGCCGCGCAGGAATTTGCGCCCCGTCGCCGACAGCAGGTCGCAGCCGATGGCTTCGACATCGACCACCATCTGCCCGACGGCCTGGCAGGCATCGAGCAGGTAGGGAATGCCGTGCGCCCGCGCGATCCTCCCGACAGCCGCAGCGGGATTGACCAGCCCACCATTGGTCGGAACCCAGGTGATGGCAATGAGCTTTACGCGCGTATCGATCATGCGTTCGAGCGCGCCGACGTCGAGCTCGCCGCTGGCATCGCTCGGAACCACGTCGACGATCGCGCCGGTGCGCCTCGCGACCTGAAGAAACGCGACATAGTTGGCGGCATATTCCGCCTCCGCGGTGAGGATGCGATCGCCCTTGCGAAACGGCAGCGAGTAGAATGCCATCTGCCAGGCAACGGTCGCGTTCTCCACGAGGGCGATCTCGTCGGGCGCCGCATTCAGCAGGCGCGCGACCGAGCCGTAGACGTTCTCGAGCCGATCGGACTCGCGGTCGGCGGCGGCATAGCCGCCGATCTCTGCCTCCAGGTCGATATGCTGTTTCATCGCTGCGACGACCGTCGCCGGCATGAGAGCCGCGCCGGCATTGTGAAGATAGGCGAGGCGGGAGGCGGCCGGCGTGTCGGCGCGAATTCGGTCGATGTCGATCACTTGCGTCTGCGCCTTTCGCGATCTTCATGCATGAATTAGACGCGGCGAGGACTGCGGGCAAGATGGCCCGGTTTTGCCTCAGATGCAGAGGCTCAGCAGCTTGATGTGGCAGCCGCTGGATTTCGGCTTGCTCGCGGGCGCAGTCTCGCGCTTCACGGCGACCAGCGGCTCCTTGTCCTTGTTCTTCTTCTTGCCTTTTGGCTCGTAATCGCCGGCGATCACCATCGCCCAATAGGTGCGCTTGCCGCTCGCGTTCTTGGCACTGGCGATCCCGACGCGCGAGGCGTTGTGCAGGAGCAGGTTCTTGCGGTGCCCGGAGGAGTCGATCCACTGTCCGAGCGTCTTCTCGAAATTGTCGTAGCCGTAGGCGATGTTCTCGGCGGCGCGACCCGCGCCGGCCGGGGCGACGCGCTTGTTGAATGGACCGAGAGCGTCATGGCTGAGGTCGTCCTTCGCCGCCATCGCGCGCGCCTGGTCCATCGCTATCCGGTCCAGCGTTGCGTCGCGGACGACGCGGACTTCACCGTGCTTGAGGCGGAAGCTCGAGATCTGCTCGGCCGGAGACTCGGCCATGGCCGGGGCGGCCACCAGCAGCAGAAGGCTGGCGATCAGGCCGCCAACCGCACCATGCATCCTCGTCCCCCGCGTCCCCATGATTCCGCCAAGCCCTGCCTTCGTTCGACCGCTTCTCCATCGCTAATGTGGACGCTTCAAGGCACGGCGCCCTGCGCTAGCTCGTTGGCAGGTCCGCCTCGAAATTGAAGCGGTCGCGCAGGTTCTTGCGCTGCTCCAGGATGTCCTTGAGAAAGGCGCGGTCCTGGTCGTTCCTCATCATCGGCTCGATCAGGTCGAGCTGGTTCATGGCGACCAGTTGCAGGATCTCGGTGCGCGGCTTGCCACCGTGATCGCGCGGCAGCGCATGCACGACCTGTATGTGTTCCGGTGGCTTCGGGCCCTTCGCGGCGGTCAGCTCGTTGCGCAGCTGCCCTTCGAGCGTGGCCTGATCCGCTTCCACGAAGGCATAGAGCCCGACGCCCGAGCGGCGGTCGGCGAAGGCGACGATGGCGGTGTCGCGCACGGCCGGGTTCTTGCGGATCAGCTCGGCCAGCACCGGCGCGTCGTTGACGAGCCGGCGGCCGCCGCCCTCGCGGTCGGTGAAGTTGAACAGGCCGCGGGTGATGGCGCGGTAGACCTTCTTGCCGGTCGCAAGCCAGAGGCTCGCGGCAAACGACTTCTTCGCCAGAACCTTGCGCTCGCGCGGCGTCAGCGCCTCGGGCGCGTAGGAGCGCTTGTGCTTGAGCAGGTGCCGGAGGTCTTCATACGCGAGGATCCGATAGAGCCGGCCGCGCCGGTTGAAGCACGCTGCCAGCTGGAAGTCGGTCACATAGGCGCGGCCGTCGCGGCCGACCAGCCAGTTCTGTTCCTTGGCAAGATCATTGTGGCAGATGCCGGCCCGGCGCAGCCGGCGCAGCGCCGCTTTGGCCGAGCGGAAATAGGCGAGGTCGCCATGAGGCTTGGCCAGATGCAGCGCGACGCCGTCGACAAAGCCACGCACCAGCGCGCGGCGTCCGGCCCACAGCAGTTCGGGGCCGACGTTCAGGCCCTTGGCGAGCGACAGCGCGTGCTTCTCGCGCGCGAACAGATGGCGCGCCAGCAGGAACGACCACCAGGGCACCTCGTCGAGCCGGCGCAGCACCGCATCGACCTCGCCGTCGTCGCCGCGGAAGCGGCCGCGCTCGACGGTCGAGAACACGTCGCGCTTGAGCAGCACGCCCTCGGTCCAGCGCGTCGAGAGCGACGCGGCGTCGTCTTTGGGAAGGCTCATCGATAGCTCACGCGGCAGCGGCTATGCGCAGGTGATCGGCGATCCAGCGATCGAGATCGGCGAGCGCCCGTGCACTCATCGCTTGCTTCTTGGCCACCGTCTTCTCGTTGCCGCGCAGCCGCGTGCCGTCGGGCTTCTTCGTCGGCACGCTCGCTAGCGGCGGGAACAGGCCGAAATTGATGTTCATCGGCTGGAACGAGCGGGTGCCCGGCTCGATGGTCTCGATATGGCCGCCGGTGATGTGGCCAAGCAGCGAGCCGAGCGCCGTCGTCGCCGGCGGGCTCGCGAGCGTCTCGCCGCGGGCGTCGGCTGCCGCATAGAGGCCGGCGATCAGGCCGACACTCGCGGACTCCACATAGCCCTCGCAGCCCGTCATCTGGCCGGCAAAGCGCAGCCGCGGCTGCGCGCGCAGGCGCAGCTGGCCGTCGAGCAGCTTTGGCGAGTTGAGAAAGGTGTTGCGATGCAGGCCGCCGAGACGGGCGAACTCGGCCTTCTCCAGACCGGGAATCGTGCGGAAGATGCGCTGCTGCTCGCCGTACTTCAGCTTCGTCTGGAAGCCGACAATATTGTAGAGCGTGCCGAGCTTGTTGTCCTGGCGCAGCTGCACGATCGCGTAGGCTTTCGTCGCGGGATCGTGCGGATTGGTGAGGCCGACCGGCTTCATCGGGCCGTGGCGCAAGGTCTCGGGGCCGCGCTCCGCCATCACCTCGATCGGCAGGCAGCCGTCGAAATAGGGCGTGTTGGTCTCCCACTCCTTGAACTCGGTCTTCTCGCCCGCGATCAGTGCGGCGACGAAGCCGTCATACTGCTCCTTGGTCATCGGGCAGTTGATGTAGTCGGCGCCATTGCCGCCGGGGCCGACCTTGTCGTAGCGCGACTGGAACCAGGCCACCGACATGTCGATGGACTCGCGATGCACGATCGGCGCGATCGCGTCGAAGAACGCGAGCGCGTTCTCGTCGGTCAGTTCGCGGATGGCATCGGCCAGCGCCGCCGAGGTGAGGGGACCCGTCGCAACGATGACGTTGCCCCACTCAGCCGGCGGCAGGCCTGCGACCTCGCCGCGGGCGATTTCGATTAGCGGATGCTCGTTCAGCGCCTTGGTGACGGCGGCCGAGAAGCCCTCGCGGTCGACCGCGAGCGCGCCGCCGGCGGGCACCTGGTTGGCATCGGCCGCGCGCATGATCAGCGAGTCCAGGCGGCGCATCTCGGCATGCAGCAGGCCGACGGCATTGTTGACGGCGTCGTCCGAGCGGAACGAATTGGAGCATACGAGCTCGGCAAGGCCATCGGTGCGGTGCGCTTCGGTCATGCGGATCGGCCGCATCTCGTGCAGCACGACGGGTACGCCTGACTTGGCGACCTGCCAGGCGGCCTCGGAACCGGCAAGGCCGGCGCCGATCACGTGCACGATGTTGGAGTGGGGTCCTGTCATGGGGCCGACAGGTAGCGCTTTTCGGCGGAGAGTGGAATCGCCGAGATCGAGTTTTCTGCCATTGGAAACGACAACGCCCGCACGAGGCGGGCGCTATCGGTTGGTCCGGTAGGGCTGAACGATATCAGCCCTGATACTGACCGGCGGCAACGCGCGGGATGTCCGAGCGATCAAGGCCGATGTCGGCCAGTTCGCGATCGCTGAGCTGGGACAGCTCGGCAACATTGCGCTGATAGTCCCGGAAAGCCTGGATCATGCGGATGAGCGAGAGCAGCATTGGTAGTCTCCTGTAGTTCGATTCAGCCTTTGCCGAGGCATCATCGTTGAAATGAATATAGGTGAGAGTGGTGCAGTGCGAAAGTTCCGATGTTGCGACGCAGCTAATCGTGTAATGCATAGCGCTGTTAACGGACGATTAACCCGGAGGCAAGCTTGCCCAAGGCGTGGGCGAGCGAGACGCAAGACGGTCATAAACATCCGTGAATACACGGCCTTATGATTACAATCGCGGTTCCCTCCAGGAGCGAAATAGGTCGTATTCCCCTGCTGAGCAAGGCGACCAACCAGCTACTGGACCCAAGTCTCGCATGCGCGAATCGCATGTGTGGCGCTCTCAAGAAATAATGAATATTAGTTCATTATAAGCAGCAGGTTTGCAGGAGCAAGCAACAGCGCGATCGGGACGCCAACCACCGATTCGCCAGCTCTCTGGCCGGTAGTCATGGAGCGTCAAGGAACCGGCCCAGGCCGCCAAGCACGCCATGGGCGGCTGCAACTCGGCCAATCTGGAAAAGACCGAAACTGCGATCGAAGCCATCGCCGATGGCGACAGCAAGTTCATCGCGCAGAAGGAGATCGCGGCGGCGCGGGACGCGCTCATCAATGGCAAGATGGGTGCATGGGCTCGGATCTCAACAAGGCGATGCACGCCACCATGGGCAAGTAAACGCAGCCAAGAGAGGGCCGGTCGCCTTATCGATCGGCCCTATGCGTCGAGGATTGGCTGCCGAGCATTATCAAGGAGCGTGCGCGAGCTGAGTGGCGAAGTACGCCACGGTCTTGGAGTAGACCTCGCTTTTGTTCCATTGCTGGAGCACCGCGAAATTGGGGCTGCCGGGCTGCCAGTCCTTACCCTTCTGCCAGCCATAGCCGGCGAGATAATTGGCGGTGGAGGCGAGCACGTCGGGCGCATTGTGCAGGAGATCGCGCTTGCCATTGCCGTCGAAGTCGACGGCGTATTTCAACCAGGACGATGGCATGAACTGGGTCTGGCCGAGCTCGCCGGCCCAAGCGCCCTTCATGTCGCCGGGGGCCAGATCGCCGCGCTGGACGATGCGCAGCGCATCCATCAGCTCGGCGCGAAACTGCTCCGAACGCCGGCAGTCATAGGCCAGCGTCGCCAGCGAGCGGATCGTGGAGAACTTGCCGGTGTTGACGCCGAAATCGGTCTCGAGCCCCCAGATCGCGACCAGCACCTCGCCGGGCACGCCGTAGGTCTGCTCGATGCGCGAGAGCACCGAGCCGTACTGCTTCATCATGTTGGAGCCGCGCGTCATTCGCGGCGGCACCATGCGGCCGGAAAACTCTTCAAAAGTCTGGGTGAAGACCTTTTGCGACTTGTCACGGTTGAGCACGCTCTGATCGAGCGTCACGCCCGCAAGCGCGGCGGCAATGGCCTGTTGCGAGATGCCTTTGGCCGCGGCTTCGGCTTTGAAATCGGCAAGCCAGGCCTCGAAATTCCCAGAGCCGCAGGGGACCGCGGCGAGCGCTGGCTGGGCGGACAGGATGGACGCGGAGAGGGCGAGGGCTGCGAGAGCGAGACGAGAAATCGTCGGGGTCATCAGATGAAATAGATTCCGTGAAGTGATCTGACCGGCAGGCGCAATCTCGATTCTAACCGCGGCCAAAGCAAGGCGTATGACAAGTTCGCGGATCCTGCCCGAGCCGGGCTCGGGCAGGATCGCGTGTCACGATGCCGTCAGGCGTCCGATCTGTTACGCCAGGGGAAGAGGTTGGCGGGGAAGTCGGCGGCCGGCTTGCGCGGACGATGCGGCGGGGGTGGCACCGGACGCGAACCGGGCTCGGAGGCGATCACCTTGCGATAGAGATGCCAGGTGGCGTGGCCGAGCAGGGGGATCACAACGGCAAGGCCAAGGAAGGCCGGGATCGTACCCAGCGCCAGCAGCACCGCCACGATCAGACCCCACGCGGCCATCGGCGCCGGGTTCTTGGCGACGACGCGGAGCGAGGTGACCATGGCCTCGAACGCGCCGGCATGGCGATCGAGCATGAGCGGGAACGACACGACGCTGATGCAGAGCGCGGCGAGGGCGAACAGGAAACCGGTGCCGCAGCCGACCACGATCAGCCACCAGCCTTGCCGGGTGGTCAGCACGCGCGTCATGAAATCGGAGATTCCGGTCACGCCTTCATAGCCGAACGCCGAGACATAAATGGCCTGCGCGGTCGCAACCCAGGTTACGAACAGAGCGAGCAGCAACGTGCCGAGGCCGAGCATGGCGCCGAACGAAGGCGAGCGCAGCACCTCCATGGCATCCCAGGCGCTCGCTTCTTCACCGCGTTCACGCCGGCTGGAGAGCTCGTAGAGACCGATCGCCGCAAACGGCCCGATCAGCGCGAAGCCGGCGGCCAGGGGAAACAGCAGCGGCAGCACCGAATAGCCCATTACCACGCGGGCGAGCACGAGGCCCAGCACCGGATAGATCACGCAGAGGATGATGGCGTGGCTCGGGACCGCCTTGAAATCTTCCCAGCCGCGCTTGAGCGCATCGTGCAGGTCGGAAAGTTGGATGGTTCGGATCACCGGTCCAGCCGCATCAGTGGGCTGGGCCATCGTTGGGACATTGCCCTGGTAGAATGTGGCCATGATCGCTAGCTCCCTTGCCGGGCGACCGCATCCGGCGCCGGCAACGGCGCAAGCGGCCGCCATTCTCTGAGTTGCGCGATCCCGACCAGACGCGAATTCCGGAAGGCATCGCGAGCTGAACCGGAAGCGTACGCCGATTTCCGAGTCATGTCCCTCATGCTTGGGTGAAATTTGATGCCGCAGTGCAACCTCGATGATGTCATTCGGTCGTCATTTCGCCGCAGATAAGCTGATGCTGCTGGTTCGTTCGCAGGAACGCGGGCGCAACGCGGTAATTTCGTCTATAAGTGCCACTCAAGGCCCTTCCAACGGATCCTTTTCGGGGAGCAGACATGAGCATTTTCGGGAAAATCATGGGCGCGATTTTCGGCAGCCATCCGGCTGCCGCCGCACCCGCAGGCAGCGCACCGTCGCCCAGCGCGCCCGCGAGCGCCGCGCCGGCTGGATCGGCGCCTGCTGCCGCGCCGGCGGCAACGGTCGACGTCGCCGCGATCGTCGACAAGGCCGCGGCCGCGCACAAGGGCGAGAAGCTGGAGTGGCGCACCTCGATCGTCGATCTCATGAAAGCGCTCGACATCGATTCCAGTCTTGCCGCGCGCAAGGACCTCGCCAAGGAGCTCGGCTATAGCGGCGACATGAACGACTCGGCCAGCATGAACGTCTGGCTGCACAAGCAGGTGATGTCCAAGCTCGCCGCCAATGGTGGCAAGCTGCCGCCGGAGATCAAGCACTGACAGCGTGATCGGACATCGCCAAGGGTCTGACAAGGAATTGAGAAGGGCCCGCGATCTCGCGGGCCCTTCTGCTTTCAGGCGACGAGGTCGGCATCTTCCGGATGCCGTTCGAGATAGTCGACGACGAAGCCGCAACCGGCGATCACCTTCTTGCCATCGCGGCGGATCAGGTCGAGCGCGCCCTTGACCAGCTCGGAGGCGATGCCGCGGCCGCGCAGCGCACGCGGCGTCTCGGTGTGGGTGATGATCACCGCCGACGGGGTCAGCCGGTAATTGGCGAAGGCAATCTCGCTGCCGATATCGAGCTCGAAGCGGCTCCTGTCCTTGTTGTCACGTACTGCTGCCGCCATGCCAAATCCTTCCGAAGCGCCGTGTGTCCCTTGATCTAGGCGTTTGAACCGGCCCTTGCCAGGATGCGACCAAGGGAGGTTGCCGTAGGGGAGGTATCCGGAAAATGCGTGTCCCGCTCAGTTTGATGGCGTTGCTCCTTGGCGCGCTTGCTTCGACGGCGCCGCTGCCGGCCGCAGCCGAAGGCGGTCCTGCCTGGGACGCATGCGTCGGGCCGACCAGCACGCCGGAGGAGCGGGTCAAGGCCTGCTCGACCGTAATCGAGACTGGGAGCGAGAGCGGGCACCGCCTCGCCGGCGCCTGTTGCAATCGCGGCCATGGTCTCACCGAGAAGCGCGAGCTCGATGCCGCGCTGTCCGATCTCGACGAGGCGGTCAGGCTCGCCCCGGACTATGCCTGCGCCTACAACAATCGCGGACGCCTCTACAGCTTCAAGCGCGACTACGATCGCGCCATCGCCGACTACGACCAGGCCATCAAGCTCGATCCCTCGCTCGCGCTGGCCTACAGCAATCGCGGCGAATCCCGCTACAACAAGGGCGATCTCGACGGCGCCTTCGCCGATTTCGACGCCGCGATCAAGCGCGATCCGAACTATGCTACGGCCTATACCAATCGTGCCTTGGTCTACTACCGCAGGCACGACGTGGCGCATGCGCTCGCCGATTACACCATGCGGATCAAGCTTGCACCCAGCCTGCTCGCCTATATAGATCGCGGCAATGTCTATCGTGACAGCGAGCAGCTCGACCGCGCCGCCGCCGACTATGGCGAGGCGATCCGTATCGCGCCGACCGACGCGCGCGGCTGGCGCAATCGCGGCATGATCCGGCTCTACCAGGGCGACGACAAGGGCGGTCTTGCCGACTACGACAAGGCGCTGCAATACGATCCCTCGGACGTGTTTTCGTGGAACAATCGCGGCCAGGCCAAGCTTCGGCTCGGCGACAAGCAGGGCGCGATCGCCGACTTCAGGACGGCGCTGGAATTCAAGCCCGGCCTGCCGGTGGCGCGCGAGGCCCTGCAGAAGCTCGGGGCTCCGTAGCCCCGGTTCAGTATGAAGCCCTGAGCAGCGAACGTCGCGCGCCCGACGAAAATAATCCTCGTCATCGCTCTTGCGCGGTCGTCGACGGTTCCCACGTCTTTTTGAAGGACATACGCCCGAATGCGGCCGGCAGGGTTGCTAGACATTCGGAGTGTCATGATCGCCAGCCGCCGACGTATGCCTCTCGTGTAGGAGGGTACAATGTCGGAGTTTGGTTTCTTGAATGTTCATCGAACATGGGAAGACTGGTGCGGCATGCTGCTCGGCGCATTGATTGTCATTTCGCCGTGGTTTCCTGTCCAAGACGAGTTAGAGGTCGCCGGAAGAGAGGCGATGATCCTGAACTCTGTCGCAGTTGGCCTTCTCGTGTTCGGCATCAGCCAGCTTGAGTATGTTGCGCTGCAGCGCTGGCAAGAGGTGACGACGATCCTGATCGGGCTGTGGCTCATCGCCTCGCCCTATATCCTCGGCTATTCCGGCGAGGGCTTTGTCCGCATCTACCACACGAGCCTCGGCGCGGTGACGGTGCTCCTCGGCATACTCCAGCTGTGGCAAGATTGGGATCTGACTGATCAGGACATGCTCAAGCATGGGCAATAGGGCCCGTCGGCAGGTCCGTCAGTAGCGAGCCTGCGCGCTTATCGCTTCACCAGGTCCTGATAGTCCGGATGCTTCTCGATCCACGCCTTTACGAACGGACATTGCGGGATCAGCTTCAAACGGGCAGCGCGGACCTGGTTGAGCGCGCCTTGCACCAGCTTTGAGCCGACGCCCTTGCCGCCGAGCTCCTTCGGCACGTCCGTATGCTCGAAGGTGATGACGTCGCCGTCGAGCTTGTAATGCTCGGTCGCAAGATGGCCCTCCACCTCGAGCTCATAGCGGTGATGGGCCTCGTTGTTGATGACATCGCTCATGTCGTCTCCGGTCAGCTCTTCAGCGAGTCCGTCAGCATCTTGCGGATCGACCAGGCTTCCCCGTCGGAGGAGCCCTTGATGTCGTCGATTTTCCAGCCATTTGCCTCGCGTACGAAGTCGTAACGCACGATCTGGTCGGCCGGTTTCCGGTCGTTGCGATGGCCGGTGATGGTCACTGCGACCGTCGCTTTGTCCGCTTCCATCTTCTCAGCGTCCAGCTTGAACGATTTCACGTCCGGTTCCTGCGAATTGGTGACGGGATCGAAATCGACCGGCCCGACGTCGCCCTTCGGCGTGTGCGCATCTGCCTTGGCCCACAACGCGACCAGCGCCTTGGAGAGGTATTTTGACTTCGCCGCCTTGTTCTCGATGACGAAGGCGGCGCCGCCATCGCCCTTGCCCTTGGCGGCGCGGGTATAGATCGCGGTCAGGATGGCGACGGGATCGCTGGGAGCGGTCTCGGCGAAGGCCGGGGCGATTGCGGCAAGCAGAGAGGCGGCGACGAAGGTCCGACGGGTCAACATGGAACGTCCTTGAGATGGGGCGCGACAATAGGCCGGAGTGGCCGGCGCGTATCTCTGTAGACCAATGGAGCGGCCGTTCGGTTCAATCACTCGCCTTGGCGAGCCTGGAGTCTTCCGGCTGCGGCTGTTGGCGGAGGCAACCCTCGCAAATGACGAGGGAGCGGTTGATCCTGGCGTCCTGCTCGGCCTCGATGCCGTCCTGCGCCTGCCACCATTCCCGAGAATAGGGCTGAAGCCCGGCTTGCGATCTGGTGCGCTCGGAGCTCGCGGAGCGCGCAACATGCAATGAGGCAGAACGCGGCTGGTTGGGATTCTCGCCGGCCCCATCCCAGGCGTAGCGCGCGGGCTTGAAGGCTGGATCGGGTGCGAGTTGGGCTTGCGGGGCGACGGCACATCCGGCGAGCGCCAGCGACAACAGGAGGAAGGCGGGCGCTTTGACCATGATGCGGCACTCTGTACGCGAAGACTGAGCGAGGTTGCGCTGACCATGTTTAAAATTCCATGAACGATCGTGCCCGCGCGGCCGACAAACGCGGCGCCGCGCGCGCCATCCGCCTCGATCTGCCCGGCAGCCATTGCGGCGGTCTCGGCGTGCAGGCCCATGTCAGGGCGATCACAGCGGCGCGTTCGCATTCACGCAGCCGTAGGGCAGGCGCGCGGCCGGCGGTCTTGCTACCTCGCTGGCGATGGCGATAAATGGGCTCTAATGAGCGGGCGGCGAGTGCACGGTCCGCTACCGAAGAGGAAGCCCGATGCAGCCCCTGCGCATGTCCCGCCGCGTCATGAATCTCGCTCACATGCTGACCCAGAATGCGCGGCGGCATGGGGCGCGGACAGGCTTCGTCTGGCGTGACAGATCCTGGACCTGGCGCGAGATCGATACGCAGGTGTCCGCGCTGGCCGCAGCGCTCGCCGCGCGCGGCATCTCGAAAGGCGACCGCATCCTCGTCCATTCCAAGAATGGCGACGAGATGTTCTTCTCGATGTTCGCAGCGTTCCGGCTCGGGGCCGTCTGGGTTCCCACCAATTTCCGCCTGATGCCAGACGAGGTCAGCTATCTCGCCGAGGCCTCCGGCGCGAAGGCATTTTTGTGCCATGTCGATTTTCCCGAGCATGCCACGGCGGTGAAGGGTGGGGCGCTGGAGTTCACCTGGAGCATCGAGGGCAGCAGCGCGTTTGGCGAGACGTCGGTCGCGGAGGCTATCGCATCCAAGGCGGGCAGCGCGGTCGAAAACGTTGCGGTCGAGCACGACGATCCCTGCTGGTTCTTCTTCACTTCCGGAACCACCGGCCGTTCCAAGGCTGCGGTGCTGACCCACGGCCAGATGGGCTTCGTCGTCACCAATCATCTTGCCGATCTCACTCCCGGCGTCACGGAAGCGGATGCCTCGCTGGTGGTGGCGCCGCTGTCGCATGGCGCCGGCGTGCACCAGCTGGTGCAGACCGCGCGCGGCGTCTGCACCGTGCTGCTGCCGACCGAGAAGTTCGACATCGACGAGGCCTTCCGTCTGATCGAGAAGCATCGGGTCGCCAATCTCTTCACCGTGCCGACCATTTTGAAGATGATGGTCGAGCACCCCGCCGTCGACAAATACGATCATTCCTCGCTGCGGCACGTGATCTATGCCGGCGCGCCGATGTATCGCGAGGATCAGAAGACCGCGCTGAGGAAGCTCGGCAAGGTCATCGTGCAGTATTTTGGATTGGGCGAGGTCACCGGCAACATCACGGTGCTGCCCGCCGCGTTGCACGATGCCGAGGATAGTCCGCATGCCAGGATCGGCACCTGCGGCTTCGAACGCACGGCCATGCAGGTGTCGATCCAGGACGACGAGGGCCGCGAGCTCAAGGCGAACCAGAGCGGCGAGATTTGCGTGATCGGCCCCGCGGTGCTCGCCGGCTACTACGACAACCCCGAGGCCAATGCGAAGGCGTTCCGCAATGGCTGGTTCCGCACCGGCGATCTCGGCCACATGGACGAGGAGGGGTTCGTCTACATCACCGGCCGTGCCTCCGACATGTACATCTCCGGCGGCTCCAACATCTATCCGCGCGAGATCGAGGAGAAGATCCTGACCCATCCCGCGGTTGGCGAGGTCGCCGTGCTCGGCGTGCCCGATGCGACCTGGGGCGAGGTCGGCGTCGCCGTCTGCGTCGCGCGCGAGGGCGCGAAGCCGGTGAGCGAAGCCGAGATGGCAGCGTTCCTCGGTCCGAAGGTGCCGCGCTACAAGATGCCGAAGCGGTTCTTCTTCTGGGAGGCGCTGCCGAAGTCCGGCTATGGCAAGGTGCCGAAGCGTATGGTGCGCGACGAGCTCGAGGCGCGCGGGCTGCTCGACCTCGACAAGACGAAGGCGGGCTGAGCGGGGATGCGGAGTATCAAGCAGCCGGGCGCGCCGCCTCCCGAACGCATCCAGTGGGTGGAAGCGAGGGGGCGCGCGTTCACGTTCACGCTTCAAGCCGGCCTGCCGTTGCTGGAAGCCGCGCGCCGTGGCTTTGCCGCGGAGGGATTTGCGGCTGGCGTCGTGAATTTCGGCCGCGGCGCGCTCGGGCCGTTCGCCTATGTGATGCCGGCGCTGTCGAAGACCGGCGAGAACGCGGCGTTCTACAGCGACACCTATCGTCCCGGCGGCGTGACGCGCACCAGGCTCGGCAGCATGACCCTCGGTACGCGCGACGACGCACCGTTCTTTCATTGCCACGGGCTCTGGACCGAGGCGGATGGCACGGCGAGCGGCGGCCACATGATGCCGGATGAGACGATCGTCGCCGAGCCGTTCGAGGTCGAGGCGTTCGGCCTCGATGGCGCGGCGTTCACGACCGCGGTCGATCCGGAGACCAACTTCAGGCTGTTTGGACCGGTGGCCGCCGCGAGCACCGGCGCACGCACGGCCAGCCGCGCCTTCGCCCTGCGGCTGCGGCCCAACCAGGATTTTGCCGGCAGCCTCGAAGCGTTCTGCCGCGCGCACGGCATCGCCCGCGCGAAGGTTCGCGGCGGCGTCGGTTCGACCATCGGCGCGCGCTTCACCCATGGCGGCGTGACCGAGCCGTTCGCGACGGAGCTTGCGGTGACGGCGGGGACGATTGCGCCGGGCGCTTCGGGCGCACTCGAAGCGGCGCTCGACATTGCCCTGATCGATTACACCGGCGGCATTGCGGAGGGCCGCTTGATCCGAGGCGACAATCCCGTGCTGATGACCATGGAGCTGGTGCTCGAGGTGTTGGCGTAATAGCCCCGAACGATCATCAGTGAGCACGCAGCTTGGCAATGGCGAGGTACGTCGCGTCACTTAATCCCGAGTTCGATCCCTGAAAGAGGTTGAGCAAGGGAGATTGGGTCTGACCGGTGCTCTGGCTGTTTCTGATGTCATACATGGCGGAGAAACGGTTCAACAGCTTTGCAACCTTCGTTGGATCGGACAGATCCGTGATCTTCATGAACTTGTCCACGAACTTGGCCTGCTGATCGATCGGCATCGCAGCCATCGAGTCCGGTAAATCGAACGTGGTCCTGAACACCTCCGAAAGAGCCTTGTCGGCAAGGATGTCGTAGGCGGAGGTGATCTCGCCGGCCTTGCGCTGGAAATAGAGTGCCAGGCGCACGCCGGGATTCGTCTCACCCTGCTGCTGCTCCAGGCTTTGTTGGAGATAGTTCGCCTGTGTTTCCCGGAATTGATCCCGCTTCTGCGGGCCCATCAGCGCAAGACGGGCGACGTCGCCCTTGCTGTCGAAATTGAACGACGCTGCGATCTCGGCAAAGCGCGGATCGCTCTCGGTGTTGGCGAAGCTCTTTGGATTGTTCAGGTCGGAAGCGAAGATCTTCTTGAGATAGTCGGTGCTGACCTTCTTGGGATCCAGGCCTTTGGCGACGAGAATGAAATCGACCATCTTCCGGTTTGCAAGCAGATCGGAAACGCTGTCGATGCCTCCGATGGCTTCCTGATAAGCCGTCGCGTCTTTCTGCGCCTGGGCTCGAACGGCCTTCTGCTGATCGGGGCTTGCCTGCTTCACTGCCTGTATGACGTAGTCCTTTGCAATATCGAGGACTTCAGCCGGGTCCTGAGCCACCAGAGGCGTCGTCAGATTGCCTTTTGCGTCGAAGTTGAAGGCGCGCGCGAGCTCAACGTAGCGATCGTCCTTCAGCGTATAGACGTAGCTCTTGGGATCGCTGAGATCGCTTTCGAGGACAGCCTTGACGGTGTCCTGCGAAATCTTTGCCGGATCGAGGCCGACGGCGCCCAGCGCGAAATCATATACGGCTGGAGTCGATACGAACGTCTGGACTGAGTTGATGGTGAGGACGGCCGTTCTGAATTGCCTGATGGCCAGAGCTTCGTTCAGCCGGCTGGCAGCCGCATAGACCTCCGACTTGCTGTCGTCGAACCGCTTTGTCGTGAGCGTGACGTTTGCGGGGGTTTGCGCAGACACGCCCGACGGAAGCGACCCGTCAGGCGAAAACTCGAATGCGCCGGCCAGGTCTACGAAGTTACCGATCGTGGCGATTTGATCGCTCAGGTCGGATACGCTTGTCGTGTATGATTCCAGGTGATGTTTTTCGACCAGGATCTGGACCTTCAACTGGGACACGTCGGCACCCGGCTGCGAGAGTTGGGCGGTGTAGTCGGCGATCTTCGTATTGGTGGCGCTCACGTCCGATTTGGCTTGGGCGAGCTGGGCTTTGAGGCCAGTCAACTGGGATGCGAAGGTGGTGTTGACATAGCTGTTGGGATCGGATGGATCGCTGCGCAGGACCTGGCTTATCGTGTCACGGGGCCACTTGCTTTCATCGATCCCGAACGCTGAATAGACGTAGTTGCGAAGGCGGTCGTCGTTCAGGAGCTGGTCTGCACCGGTGGTGTTGCCGATTTTGGCGTTGTAGTAGCTGGTGTCGTCGGCAAGCGCGTCGACCTGGCTCTTCTTGGTCGCCGTGTACAGACCGATCATCTCGTCGGTCTGGTCGTCCGATTGTGCGACCGGCGTCGCAGTGCCGTTGAACGAAAACGCCGCGGCAAACTCACGGTAGCGCTTGTCGACCAGCTTGTTGACGAAGCTCTTGGAGTCGTTGAGATCGCTCTCCAGCACCTTTTTCATGAAAGCCTTGGCGTACGCCATGTCCTCCAGGCCATATGCCTTCATCGCATAGTGATAGAGGCGATGGTCCTTCATGAAATCGTCGACGGTCTTCACCTTGCCGATGTTGGCCTTGTAATAGGCGGCCTCCCGCGCGACATCCGGCTGCTGTTCGACCCGCGTCAGCGACTGCTTGAGATTGCGCGTGATGTAGCTGTAGCTGAAATAGGTCGTGACCATCGCGCATTCCTCGCGGCTTAGTGTCCCGGACGTCCGTCAATCATTGCCGGGGTCGCGAGGTGGGAGCTGGCGTCATGCCAGCAAACTGTCTGGTAGCCCGATTTTTATCGGCAATTTCAGGTAGCAATTTGTGTCCAAGTGACGCATATCGGGTATGTTTCCAGTCGTTTCCATATGTTTCCCAGATGCAGCTTTCGCGAAGCTTTTGTTCCTGATACGTTCCAATCAAGGTTCAAGCGGAACGGGTGGGAAAGCCGGACATGAGCCGCAGGAGCAGTCGAACGATCGATCTGCCGGCCCCGTATTTGAAGCGGGTCTGGCTCGACCCGTCCCAGGTTCGCGATCGCGAGGTCTATCCGTTTTGCTTGCCGATCTTTCCGGACGATTTCGAGCTCAACTTCGAGGCCGCCATCACGATCATCGTTGGAGAGAACGGCACCGGGAAGTCGACGATCCTCGAGGGGATAGTAGCGCTCGCCGGCTACGACGATGCCGGGGGCGGCAAGGGCTACATGCCGGTTGACCACTCCGAAGCCCGCGAGAATATGGGCGGCCAGCTCTCCAAGGCGCTGCGCGCAAGCTGGCTGCCGAAGATCACCAATGGCTGGTTTTTCCGCGCCGAGAGTTTTTTCTCGGTCGCGCGATACCTCGACAAGGCCGCACGTGATGCCGGACAGGCCGGTCCCGATTTCCTGTCGCATTCCCATGGCGAAGGCTTCCTGCGCTTCTTCGAGGAGCGCTGCCAGCGCCAGGGCATCTTTATCTTCGACGAGCCGGAGTCGGCGCTTTCGCCGGCGCGCCAGATCGAGTTCCTGAAACTGCTGCGCCGCATGGACCAGTCCCGCATCTGCCAGGTCATCATGGCGATCCATTCGCCAATGCTGATGGCCTATCCAAATGCCAAATTGCTCCGGCTCGGGAAATATGGGCTGGGGCCGACGACAGTGGAGGAGACGGATCGTTACCGGCTGATGCGGGAGTTTTGCGCGGACCCGCGTGGGTTCGTAGATGTGACGCTGGGGGAATAGGCGAGGGCACTCCCGATACTCGCTCTCGCCGTCGTCATTGCGAGCCACGCCAAGCGCTGCCCGATGACAGGCTCCGCGAAGCAATCCAGAATCTCTCTGCGGAGGCAGCCTGGTTTGCGTCGTCGCAAGAGCTCCTCGCAATGACGGAGTGTGTGGCATCGGCTGAGCCTCAATCGACGTTCGAGTCCGGTTGCTGACATAGCTTCCCGCTCTCGCGGCCTATCCGGTCCGAGCTTTGCTTCAGTCGCCGCCCTCGAAAATGCCGAGGGCGCAGGGAAGGCCGCATAGGCGTTAAGTTTATTCTTGAGTGTTGGAATCACACGTGATTCCAAGGGGCATGGCAGACGAATCGCTTCTAAATGAGGACTGGACGAGAGTGGTTGCGCAGCTGGGTGGGGCTGAGCAGCTTGAGATAAGCGCGCGCCAGACGAAGGCTTTCGCGCGGCGGCGCCAAATTCCAGACGCGGTGGCGTTGCTTCGGCTGATGCTGGCCTATTGTTTAGGGGAAAGAGGATTGAGATCGACAGCTGCGTGGGCGGCTTCTGTTGGCCTTGCGGACCTCAGCAGCGTGGCGTTGTTCTATCGCCTGCGTCAATGTGGCGATTGGTTTGCAGTGCTGGTGGAGAGCTTGCTCGATGCGGCAGCGCCGAAGGCGAGCCGAGGCCGCCTGATCCGCATCGTCGATGCGACGACAGTACCTCAGGCCGGGCCGACTGCCCGCAGGAGCAGTGAGCTTTGGCGGCTTCATAGTGCATTTGATCTGCCAAGTGAGCGCTTTGGTCACTTCGAGCTAACGGATCAGCAAGAGGGCGAAACGTTTGACCGGATACCAGTAGTCAAGAACGAGATCCGCATTGCTGACCGCGCTTATCTGCAACCTGACCGCATCGCGGCTGTCCGCGCGGCTGGTGCCGACGTTCTGATCCGAGCAGGCTGGAAGAACGCGCGCTGGCTTGATGCCCAAGGCCTTCCATTCGATCTGATGGCCCAATTGCGTGCGGCAAAGGCACGCGGACTGATCGATCGGAGGATTTGGATCAAACGCAAGGACGGGGCGCCTCTGGCTATGCGTCTGGTTGCGGTCAAGAAGCCCACCGGTGCGGCCGCGGCTTCGCGTCGTAAAGCTCGGCGAGACGCACGAGACGAAAACCGCATCATCTCCAAAGGGACTCTGGAAGCCGCGGATTGGGTCATTCTGGTCACGTCGCTCGCACGGGACGAGTTCTCCGCCAAGGATGTGCTTGCACTCTATCGACTGCGATGGCGGATCGAACTTGGCTTCAAGCGACTGAAAAGCCTGATTGGTCTCAAGACACCGCCTGGAACTGATCAGCGTTCGGCGAAGCCCTACCTGCTGGCTCACCTCTTGATTATCCTGCTGCTCGAGCCGCTTGTCCGCGACTTCGAGGACTCTCCCCACTGGAAGCAGGCCGCCTGACGACACCTGGCGGTTGGCGTATCTTGCAACAACTCGTTGCATCCTTGCTGCAAGCAATCATTCCACAACCAACCATCCGCCGCTTGCGCCGCAGTAAGCGAGCGCTCGGGCGGCACCTGCGCGAGCCTCCCCGAAAACGTCAATATCAATCAATGCTTGCGCTACCTTAACGCCTATGGGGAAGGCCGGGTGCCGGCTGAGCACCCACGGTCCGCTGTGCGCGAAATGCGCTGGTAAATGATGCACAGCGGCATACAGGTGAAGCCTAACATCAGGCCTTCCCTGCGCAGTGGTTTGACGGCTTATGTCGCGCTCTCCCCGGGGAGCGATGCACTATTGCCCCCGTCGCCTTGCGGATAGCTGACGCGCGGACCCGGTCGGGCACCGCGCATCACCGCAAGACTTGGCGCACAGACCCCGGGCGCCAGGACCACACGATTTTGCCGTACGCAGACTGCACCGGTCGTGTGCGCGCTAGCCGTCGCTCACGGTGTGACCCGCCCCTGCAAACCGCCTTCGCGCCGACGCCGCCTGCGCCCACCACGTCCCACCCCGCATGTCGTGACGATCGCGATACGCCCCTCGGCACGGGCTGGGATGGCCGCAACATGCGATAATTACGAATTCGAGTAAAGCGAATTGTTTTCGCGGCCGTGCATTGACCCTGCTCTTGCGTGTGTTGCCCGTCGGGCAACGCGATGGATGGTGTGGACGGGCGAGCGCCTCGGCCACAGCCGCGCCGCGAACCGGTCTCGCCATGGTCCAAAAATGCGCTACCATGGCCTCAGCGCGCCTCAAGTCGCGCGGATGAAGAGTGAGGAAACGGTATGAGGACGAGAAGCGGAACGGCGATCGTCGGGGTGGCGGCGCTGGCGGTGGCGGGGATGGCTCTGTCCGCTATGTTTGAGCCGGTGTGGGCGCACGGGCCGACCCGGCAGAAGGTGCGGGAATCCATCGAGATCAACGCGGCCCCGGCCAAGGTGTGGGCGGCGATCGGCAATTTCCAGGACATGAGCTGGCTTCCGCCCGTCACTAAGACCGAGGGCGAGAAGGGCAACGAGATCGGCGCGACGCGGAAACTGACGCTGACCGGCGGCGCCACGATCGACGAGGAGCTCTACAAGTTCGACGCGGCCGCGATGACCTATTCCTACCGGATCACCACCGTCGACGTGAAGGTGCTGCCGGTCACCAACTATTCCTCGACGCTGACGGTGACGCCGAGTGCCGACGGCAAGGGCGCGACGCTGGAATGGGCCGGTGCGTTCTATCGCGGCTATCCCAACAACGATCCGCCGCCGGAGCTGAGCGACGAAGCGGCCAAGACCGCGGTGAGCGGCCTCTACAAGAACGGCCTCGAGGCGCTGAAGAAGAAGATCGAGAGCGGAAGCTGACCGTGCGCGCCCTGGTTCTGGCGGCGCTCGCCGCCAGCATCTGCATCGCCGGCCTCGGCTGCGCGTCCGCCGAAGAGGCGTTCGTCACCAACCAGCTCAGCGACGATCTGATGGTCGTGGACCTCCCGACATCACGCAGCGTTGCGACCATCCCGATCGGCGGCAAGCCGGCCGGCGTGGCCGTCAGCCCGGACGGGCGCTTCGCCTATGTCACCAGCCCCGACGCCAAGGTGGTGACGGTGGTCGACGCCGCCACGTGGCAGGTCGCAAGCCGCATCGAGGTCGGCGGCGGGCCGCTCGGCATCGCGGTCGCGCCCGACGGCCGCACCATCTACGTCGCCGACTGGTATGCGGCGGCGGTACGGGTGATCGATGCGGCCGCCCGGCGCGTCACCGCCAGCATCGCGGTCGGCGCTTCACCGTCGGGGCTTGCGGTGACGCCCGACGGCAAGCTGCTGCTCTCGGCGGACCGTGACGACGACAGCGTCTCGGTGGTGGACACCGCGACCGCCGAGCGCAAGGCGAGCATCAAGGTCGGCACCCGCCCGTTCGGCGTCACCATCGATGCCGAGGGCAAGCGCGCCTACACCGCCAATGTCGGCTCTGACGACGTCTCGGTGATCGACATCGCCGCGGGTGCCGAGATCGGCCGCGTGCCGGTCGGGATGCGCCCCTATGCGGTGGCGCTGGCGCAGGGCCGCGGCTTCGTCACCGACCAATATGGCGGCACCGTCAGCGTGTTCGACCTCGCGAGCTTGAATCCGGTCAAGCGCATCAATGTCGGAGACTACCCTGAAGGCATCAACGCGACCGCCGACGGCAAGCGTGTCATCGTCGCCTGCTGGGAGAGCAACACGCTCGATATCATCGACGCGGCCGAGCTGAAGGTGATCGGCGAAGTCAGGGTGGGCGATGGGCCGCGGGCCTTCGGGGCGTTTCTCAGGCGGACGGAGTAGGGGCATCTCGTAGCCCGGATGAGCAAAGCGAAATCCGGCACAGCGCCATCCTCATCCATCGACGTTCCCGGATGTCGCTTCGCTCATCCGGGCTACGGCTGCGGCGCAGAGCGTCGAGCTAATCTCATCGATCCGCTCAAACACGTGGTCCGGCCCAAGTGCCCGCAGCGCGGGCGGTGCCGCATAGCCCCAGCACACCGCGCCACAGGCGATGCCTGCGGTCCGCGCCGCCTCGATGTCGCGCACTTCGTCGCCGATCGCGATCACCTTGCTCGGCTCGACACCGGCGCGGCGGATGACGCGGCGGAATTTCGCCGCTTTGCCGAACAGCGATGCCGAGCAGTCGTAATGCGAGAACAATGCGGCGGCATCCCCGAGCTTCTCGCGCGCATTGGCTTCGCTGTCGGAGGTCACCAGCGCAAGCTGCACGCCATTGTCGGCAAGTGCTTGCAGCATCGTCTCGACGCCCGCAAACAGCGAGATCTCGCCCGCTGCCTCAGCCTTCAGCCGCCGCGCATGCCGTGCAATTGCCGGCAGCTTCCACAAGGGCACCTCGAGCCGGCCGAGAATTTCGCGGCTCGACGCATGACGGAGCTCTTCGATCTCCTCATTCGCGACGCGGCGAAAGCCGAAGCGATCGGCGACGTCGTTGATGGTACGCAGAAACCAGGGGAAGCTGTCGACGAGCGTGCCGTCGAGATCGAAGATGGCGAAGGTGTAGGGCATGGAGAAATGGGAAGTTGGCCGCGATGCCAATGAATCGGATTTAAGGTTGCAAACCGTTGCGATGCGTGACGAAAATCTACAATGGAGCTATTGTCGCTTCGTATATTCTAATTGCAATGAGAAACTTGGGGCGCGCCTAGTCGTCGGGCGCGTCCCCTAGCCGCAACGCACTGCATGTTTATTCGTTCGTTCGGCTTGGACAGTTCCGCGACCTTGATGAAAGGGCGCATAGATTCGAGGCAGAGATGAGCGTTTGACCAAGAAATAAGTTCTACTCCGCCGCCTCGCTCGTGCTTCTTCGCTTCGGCTTCCGCGCCTTCTTCAGCACCGGCTCCAGGAACTTGCCGGTATAGCTCCGCGGCGCCTTGACGATATCCTCCGGCGGTCCCCAGGCGACGATCTCGCCGCCGCCGTCGCCGCCTTCGGGGCCGAGGTCGATGACCCAATCGGCGGTCTTGATGACCTCGAGATTGTGCTCGATGACGACGACGGTGTTGCCCTGCGCGACCAGCTCGTGCAGCACCTCCAGCAGCTTCTTGACGTCGTGGAAGTGCAGGCCGGTGGTCGGCTCGTCCAGGATGTAGAGCGTGCGGCCGGTGGCACGTTTTGACAGCTCCTTTGCGAGCTTGACGCGCTGGGCTTCGCCGCCGGAGAGCGTCGTGGCCTGCTGGCCGACATGGATGTAGTCGAGGCCGACGCGGTGAAGCGTCTGAAAAGTCTCGCGCACGCGCGGCACTGCCTTGAAGAACTCGGCGGCTTCCTCGACGGTCATGTCGAGCACGTCGGCGATGCTCTTGCCCTTGAACAGGACCTCCAGCGTTTCGCGGTTGTAGCGCTTGCCCTTGCAGACGTCGCAGGTGACGTAGACGTCGGGCAGGAAGTGCATCTCGATCTTGATGACGCCGTCACCCTGGCAGGCCTCGCAGCGGCCGCCCTTGACGTTGAAGGAGAAGCGGCCGGGCTCGTAGCCGCGCGCCTTGGCTTCGGGAAGGCCTGCGAACCACTCGCGGATCGGCGTGAAGGCGCCGGTATAGGTCGCAGGGTTCGAGCGCGGGGTGCGGCCGATCGGCGACTGGTCGATATCGATGATCTTGTCGATATGCTCGAGCCCCTCGATGCGGTCGTGCGGCGCTGCGCCTTCGCTGGCGGCGTTCAGCTTGCGGGCGATGGCGCGGTAGACCGTGTCGATCAGGAGCGTCGACTTGCCGCCGCCGGAGACTCCGGTGACGCAGGTGAACAGGCCGAGCGGAATCTCGGCGGTGACGTTCTTGAGGTTATTGCCGCGCGCGTTCACCACCTTGATGGTGCGGCGATGGTTCGGCGGACGCCGCTCCGGCACTTCGACCTCGAGCTCGCCGGTGAGGTATTTGCCGGTGAGCGATTTCGGGTTGCGCATGATCTGATCGGGCGTGCCCTCGGCGACGATGTTGCCGCCGTGCATGCCGGCGCCGGGGCCGATGTCGAGGACGTAGTCGGCGAGGCGAATGGCATCCTCGTCATGTTCGACCACCACCACGGTGTTGCCGAGATCGCGAAGCCGCTTCAGCGTGTCGAGCAGGCGGGCATTGTCGCGCTGGTGCAGGCCGATCGAAGGCTCGTCCAGCACGTAGAGCACGCCCGTCAGCCCCGAGCCGATCTGCGAGGCCAGGCGAATGCGCTGGCTCTCGCCGCCGGACAGCGTGCCGGAGGAGCGCGACAGGGTGAGGTAATTGAGGCCGACGTCGAGCAGGAAGGTGAGGCGCTCGCGGATCTCTTTCAGGATGCGGCCCGCGATCTCGTTCTGCTGCGCGTTCAGCGCCGCCGGCACGCCCTCGAACCACTCGCCGGCCTTCCTCACCGACAGCTCAGAGATCTCTCCGATATGCTTGCCGCCGACCTTGACGCAGAGCGCCTCGGGCTTGAGCCGAAAGCCTTTGCACCCCTCGCAGGGCACGTCGTGGAAATATTTCGCCAGCTCCTCGCGCGCCCATTCACTTTCCGTTTCGCGGTAGCGGCGGTTGATGTTGGTGATCACGCCCTCGAACGGCTTCTTGGTGTCGTAGGAGCGCACCCCGTCCTCGTAGGAGAACTTGATCTCGTCCTCGCCGGAGCCGTAGAGGATCGCGTCTCTCGTCTTCTTCGGCAGGTCCTTCCATTTGGTGTCGAGCGTGAACTTGTAGTGCTTGCCGAGCGCTGTGAGCGTCTGCGTGTAGTAGGGCGATGACGACTTGGCCCAGGGCGCGATCGCGCCCTTGCGCAAGGTGAGGTCCTTCTCGGGGATGACGAGGTCCTCGTCGACATGCTGCTCGACGCCGAGACCGCCGCAGGCCGGGCAGGCGCCATAGGGATTGTTGAAGGAGAACAGGCGCGGCTCGATCTCGGGGATGGTGAAGCCGGAAACCGGGCAGGCGAACTTTTCCGAGAACAGGATGCGCTCGGGGCCGCTCTTGTCGTGGATCTTCGCGGTCTTCTTTTTCTCCTCGGCGGGCGCGGTGGCGGCCGGCGCGTCGGCGAACTCGACGACGGCGAGGCCTTCGGCGAGCTTCAGCGCAGTCTCAAAGCTTTCGGCGAGGCGCTGGCCGATGTCGCCGCGGACCACGATGCGGTCGACCACGACGTCGATGTCGTGCGGGAATTTCTTGTCGAGGCCAGGGGCTTCGGCCAGCTCGTAGAAGGTGCCGTCGATCTTGACGCGCTGAAAGCCCTTCTTGAGCCATTCGGCGAGCTCCTTGCGGTACTCGCCCTTGCGGCCGCGCACGACCGGGGCGAGCAGATAGAGGCGGGTGCCTTCGGGCAGCGCCAGCACCCGGTCGACCATCTGCGAGACGGTCTGGCTCTCGATCGGCAAGCCGGTCGCGGGCGAATAGGGCACGCCGACGCGGGCCCAGAGCAGGCGCATGTAGTCGTAGATCTCGGTCACGGTGCCGACGGTCGAACGCGGATTCTTCGACGTCGTCTTCTGCTCGATCGAGATCGCCGGCGACAGCCCGTCGATCTGATCGACGTCAGGCTTCTGCATCATCTCCAGGAACTGGCGGGCATAGGCCGAGAGCGACTCGACGTAGCGGCGCTGGCCTTCGGCGTAGATGGTGTCGAAGGCGAGCGAGGATTTGCCGGAGCCGGAGAGCCCGGTGAACACCACGAGCTTGTCGCGGGGAATCTCGACGTCGATGTTCTTGAGGTTGTGCTCGCGCGCGCCACGGATCGTAATTGCGCGCAGGCTGGAGCCCGCGTTCTGCTGTTGGCGCTTCGCCTTGATCACTTCATCCATCCGAGTTGCCCTCAAGGAATCCCATGGGTGCGCGAGCGCGCCGACGCTGGAGGCGCGCTTCGCCCGGAACCGGGAACGGCGCCGATGGGTATGGCAGCGAACGTAGGAAGAACGAGCGCGGATTTCCAGTGGACTTTGCGAATCGTCAACGGATTGTTGGCGCGCTGGCGGCATCTGGCAGGAGTGAGGGATCTGGAACAGGCGAAGCGTCGAGTGCGGGTTTGGGGAATCCGCACGTGACCGGCGCCAATCAGCGGCGCGCGAAAAACAAAAAGGCCGGCGCGAGGCCGGCCTTTCGTGACGATATGACGTCGGTCGTGAGACGAAGCTCAGTACTTCGCGACGATCGGGCCGCCGAAGTGATAGTTCACGCCGACCTGCACGGTGTGGAAGTTGAGCGTGCCGGTGGGCAGGGCGCCGGCGAAGTAGGTCTCGCCGCCGAGGCTGCGATACAGGTATTCGCCCTTGATCGACCACTGCGGCGCGATGAACGCTTCGACGCCCGCGCCGACGGTCCAGCCGGAGTGCCACTTGCTGTCCGACGCGCTCACGCCGAGCGCCGAGAGGGTGATCTTGTTGTCGATCCAGGCGTAGCCGCCCGTGCCGTAGAGCAGGACGTTGTTGACGGCCCAGCCGATGCGGCCACGCACAGTGCCCATCGCGTCGGTCTTCGAGCTGGCGGTTGCGGTCACAACGCCGAAGCCGGGGACAGCGGTCGCGCCGGTCGCCGTGGCGCTGACGTCAGCCCAGGCGCCGTCGGCCTCGATGCCGAACACGACGTTGCCGGTCTGCCAGTTGTAGCCGGCGGTGCCGCCGACGAAGCCACCCTTCATCTTCGGGTCGCCCGAAGCGTTTTCCCAAGCGCCGCCGCCGACGATACCGAGATAGAAGCCGGTCCAGTTGTAGACCGAGGCCACTGCGACCGGAGCCTTGGTGTACGGGCGGGCCGCGAGATCAGCCGCCGACGCGGGGGCAGCCAGAGCGAACAAACAGGCCGAAGCCAACAAAACTTTCTTCATTTCAACCAAAATCCCAGTCCCAGTTTCTGTTGTTGCCTTCCGCGTGCAGAAGGGTATCGGACGCCGTGGTCCAACTGGCGCCGTGCTTACACCACCAAATCCGCAAGTTGTGTCTCTCAAAAGCCACAACAGCTGCAAAACGTCATAATTGTTGGCAGATTGTCGCAGCTCGGGATCACGCAAAAAAAAAGCCGGCGCAAGGCCGGCCTTTGATCTGTGAATGATGTCAGATGGATATCAGTATTTCGCGATGACCGGGCCACCCCAGCGATAATTGATACGAACGAGACCCATATCGACGTCCTGGCGGACGCGTTCGGTCTGGACGAGAACGCCGCCGAGGGTGAAGTCGACGTTACGACTGCCGAGGAAGATGTGATCGTACTCGACGCCTACCGACCAGTTTGGAGCGAAGCCAAATTCGAGACCGGCGCCGACCGTTCCGCCCCAGCGGGTTTCCCGGGCCGATCCGAAGGTAGTGCCTGCACCCACGAAACCTGGCGCGACGATGAGGTCGTATTTGTCGCCCACGACCGCGCCACCACCCTTTACGTAGAACAGAACGTTATTCCAGGCATAGCCGACCTGGCCGGTAATCAGGCCGAAGGCATCGATCCGAGTACGGTTCTGCTGACCCGGGGCAGTCGGGCTGATGTTGTTTCCGCTGAAGTCAGCCCAGTTGCCCTGGCCTTCCAGGCCAAACACCCAGTTGGCGGATTGCCAACGATATCCGATTTGACCGCCGACCGTGCCGCCCGACGCGTCATGGCAGCCGTCTGTGATCAGCGTGCCGACGACCGGTGTCACGAAATCCCAGCAATTGCGGCTCGTACCCCAGCCACCGTTGATGCCGATGTAGAAGCCGCTCCAGTCGTAAACGGTCGCCACCACCGGTGCCGGAGCCTTGGTGTAGGGACGCGCCGCGAGATCCGCCGCGCTTGCGGGAGCCGACAGGCCCAACGCTATTGCACTGATTGCACCAAACAAAATCTTATTCATTGCAGTCTCCCCAGTTTCGTCCGCTTCTCGAAGTCCCCGAAACGGTTGATCAGGCGCGACGCCCATATGGACTCAATTCCAAGGCAACCGTAGCTCAATGGTGAGGCAGAGTCCGTCTCCGAAATGCAACAGTCAGGGACCATCTGAGGCGTTTCTAACTTGATGAATGTTAAGCGCTTTTGCCCGTTGCCGGGAACCGGAAAAAGTTCCATCCGACGCTTGCTATTTTTGACGCCACCTCCGCCCGGTCCTGCCGCGCGTTGAGTGCGATCTGCACAAGAACAAATCTGGAACAAGCCAAGGGCTGATGCTATATGTGGGGATAACCTGAGGGGCGACGGGCTGATCACCCCGCGCGAGCGTATAGGTCGGCTCAACGGGGCGGCGGAGCTTCGCGGCGGGCGGGTTCGGCCTTTTGACATTCAATGGCATTTGGAGTGGAGAGCGGCGATGGCGGGAAGCGTCAACAAGGTCATTCTGGTTGGAAACCTCGGCAAGGACCCCGAAATCCGCCGCACCCAGGACGGGCGGCCGATCGCGAATTTGAGCATCGCCACCTCGGAGACCTGGCGCGACAAGAACAGCGGCGAACGCAAGGAAAAGACCGAGTGGCACCGCGTGGTGATCTTCAACGAAGGTCTCTGCAAGGTCGCCGAGCAGTACCTGAAGAAGGGCGCCAAGGTTTACATCGAGGGCGCGCTGCAGACCCGCAAATGGACCGACCAGAGCGGCGTTGAGAAGTACTCCACCGAGGTCGTGCTGCAGGGCTTCAACTCGACGCTGACGATGCTCGATGGTCGCGGCGGGGGCGGAGGAGGCGGCAGCTTCGGCGACGAGCCGGGCGGCGATTTCGGCTCCTCGGGTCCCGTCAGCAGCGCGCCGCGCCGTCCCGTGGCTGCCGGCGGCGGTGGCCGCAACAGCGACATGGACGACGATATCCCGTTCTGAGGCGGGCCACCCCGCGACAACGGGCCGGATCGGGCGGCGCGTTCCACGCGAGGTCAGCAGATCGTACTAATTGGCGGGACGGGCTCGGGACTTCCGGGCCCGCTTCACGTTTGGGATGAACTCGGATCGCGCCCGGCCAGCGGGCTCGCCGGGGCTCCTGCCGCCCGGTTTGACAGGGGCCAAAGCGCAATTCCTGCAAGCTGCTCCGGAAGCCGCCCAAGTGGCGGTCGCAGGGGCTTAAGTTATTGGAAGAATGAGCGGAAAAAGCACCTTGGGACGGGCCGTAAGGGTGGTTATCGGGGCGTCGATGCGCTATATGATTCCCAGATAAACCTCACCGGATTTCCCCTTGGCTGACGACGACAACAAGCCCGGCGACCAGCCGGCGCAACCCTCGGACATTCGCCCCGTCTCCATCCTCGACGAGATGAAGAAGTCCTACCTCGATTACGCCATGAGCGTGATCGTGTCGCGCGCGCTGCCCGATGCACGCGACGGCCTGAAGCCGGTGCATCGCCGCATCCTGTTCGCGATGAACGAGAAAGGCTACACGCCCGACAAGAAGCACAAGAAGTCGGCCGGTATCGTCGGCGACGTCATGGGCCAATACCATCCGCATGGCGACCAGGCGATCTATGATGCGTTGGTGCGCATGGCGCAGCCTTTCTCGATGCGCGAGCTGCTGGTCGACGGGCAGGGCAATTTCGGCTCCGTCGACGGCGATCCGCCGGCGGCGATGCGCTACACCGAGTCGCGCCTGGCCAAGATCGCGCTGAAGCTGCTCGACGACATCGATAACGAAACCGTCGACTTTCAGGATAACTACGACGGTTCGACCAAGGAGCCGGTGGTTTTGCCGGCGCGGTTCCCGAACCTGCTCGTCAATGGCGCCGGCGGCATTGCCGTCGGCATGGCCACTAACATTCCGCCGCACAATCTCGGCGAGGTGATCGATGCCTGCCTCGCGTTGATCGACAATCCGGCGCTGACGATCGACGAGCTCAACAACATCATCCCCGGCCCGGATTTCCCCACCGGCGGCATCATCCTGGGACGCCAGGGCATCCGCAGCGCCTATCACCTCGGCCGTGGCTCCATCGTGATGCGCGGCAAGGTCACCTTCGAGACGATCCGCAAGGAGCGCGAGGCGATCGTCATCACCGAGATCCCCTATCAGGTGAACAAGGCGACGATGGTCGAGCGCATCGCCGAGCTCTACAAGGAAAAGAAGATCGAGGGCATCGCCGACCTGCGCGACGAATCCGATCGCGACGGCTACCGCGTCGTGGTCGAGCTCAAGCGCGATGCCGTGCCCGACGTGGTGCTCAATCAGCTCTACAAGTTCACGCCGCTGCAAACCAGCTTCGGCGTCAACGCCGTCGCGCTCGACAGTGGTCGTCCGCAGACGATGAACCTGAAGGACATGCTGACGATCTTCGTCGGTTTCCGCGAACAGGTCGTCACCCGCCGGACCAAGTACAAGCTGCGCAAGGCGCGCGAGCGCGCGCATGAGCAGGTCGGGCTTGCCATCGCAGTCGCCAATATCGACGAGATCATCAAGGTCATCAGGCACTCGCCGACACCGGCGGCTGCCCGCGAAACCCTGATGACGCGCGACTGGCCGGCGCGCGACGTCGAGGACATCATCACGCTGATCGACGATCCCCGCCATCGCATCAACGAGGACGGCACCATCCGCCTGTCGCTGGAGCAGGCGAGGGCGATCCTCGAGCTGCGCCTCGCACGCCTCACCGCGCTCGGCCGCGACGAAATCGGCGAGGAACTGGCAAAGCTTGCCGGCGAGATCGGCGATTATCTCGAGATCCTGCGCTCGCGTGGGCGCATCCTCGACATCATCAAGACTGAGCTTGCGGAGGTGAAGGCGGAGTTCGCCACGCCGCGCAAGACCGTGATCATGGAGCAGGAGGGCGAGGTCGAGGACGAGGACCTGATCCAGCGCGAGGACATGGTCGTCACCGTCTCGCACGCCGGCTACGTCAAGCGCGTGCCGCTGTCGGCCTATCGGGCCCAGCGCCGCGGCGGCAAGGGCCGCGCCGGCATGCAGACCCGCGACGAGGATTTCGTCAGCCGGCTCTTTGTGGCCTCGACTCATACTCCGGTGCTGTTCTTCTCCTCGCGCGGCCAGGTCTACAAGGAGAAGGTCTGGCGGCTGCCGATGGCAGCTCCCAACGCGCGCGGCAAGGCGATGATCAATATCCTGCCGCTGGAACAGGGCGAGCGCATCACCACCATCATGCCGCTGCCCGAAGACGAGTCCACCTGGGGCCAGCTCGACGTGATGTTCGCGACGACGGGCGGCAATGTCCGGCGCAACAAGCTGTCCGACTTCGTCGACGTCCGCCGCTCCGGCATCATCGCCATGAAGCTCGACGACGGCGAAGCGATCGTCGACGTCCAGATCTGCACCGAGCGCGATGACGTGCTGCTGACCGCTGCCGGCGGCCAATGCATCCGCTTCCCGGTCCCCGACGTGCGCGTATTCACCGGGCGCACCTCGATGGGCGTGCGTGGCATTGCGCTCGGCGAGGGCGACAAGGTGATCTCGCTGGCGATCCTGCGCCATGTCGAGACCACCTCCGACGAGCGTTCAGCTTACCTGAAGATGCGCCGCGCGGTCGCCGGCGAAGCGGCGGCTGACGAGGCGGCGGCGGATACCGAGGCCGAGGAGACCTCCGGCAGCTTCCAGCTCGCCCAGGAGCGTTATGTCGAGATGTCGGCGCAGGAGCAGGTGGTGCTGACCGTCTCCGTCAACGGCTACGGCAAGCGGACCTCGTCCTACGAGTACCGCACCACGGGGCGCGGCGGCAAAGGCATCGTCGCCATGAGCGTCAACAGCCGCAACGGCAACCTCGTCGCGTCCTTCCCCGTGGAGGATGCGGACCAGATCATGCTCGTCACCGACAAGGGCCAGCTGATCCGCTGCCCGGTCGAAGGCATCCGCATTGCTGGCCGCTCGACGCAGGGCGTGATCGTGTTCGACACCGCCGAGGACGAGCACGTCGTCTCGGTCGAGCACATCACCGAAGAGGCCGAGAACGGCAACGGCAATGGCAATGGCGAATAGTGAGGGCGGATAGCGAATGGAGCATTGTCCGTTCGCTATCGGCCATTCGCCATTCGCTAGATCTCCAGCTCCGTACCGAACTCCACCACCTGCCTGGTCGGCACGCCGAAGAATGCGGCGGAGCGTTCGGCGTTGCGCTGGAGGAAGGCGAACAGGCCTTCGCGCCACACCCACATGCCAGGCACGTCCTCGCGCGGGATGATGGTCTCGCGACCGACATAATAGGTGACATCGGCGAGATCGATGCCGGGCAGCTTGCCTTGGCGGCAGACGAGCCCCAATCCCTCGTAGATCGTGGGGTTCTGCATGAAGCCGTAGTGCAGGATGACGCGTGTGATGCCGGGGATGATCTCGATCACCTCGGCGCGCTCCTCGTCCGGGATGTGCGGAGACTCCTCGATCAGCACCGTCACCAGCAGCACGCGCTCGTGCAGCACGTGGTTGTGCTTGACGAACTGGGTCAGCGCGAGCGGCACGCCCCGTGGCGCGGACGCCAGGAACGCGGCGGTCCCGGGCAACCTGGCGCGGCACTTGTTCACGGCGGTCTCGATCAGGTCCTCCTCGGGCTGGCGCAGCCGGGCGCGCGCAGCTTCGACCAGCTTCACGCCAGCACGCCAGGTCAGCATCAGGAAGGCCACGAGGCCGGCGAGCAGAAGCGGAAACCAGCCGCCCTCGAATAGCTTGATCGAGTTCGCGGCGAAGAAGATCAGATCGATGACGAAGAAGAAGCCGTTCACAGCCACGACGAGCCAGGGCGAAAAGCCCCACTGGATCGCGACCAGTGCGGCGAGCAGCGTGGTGATCGCCATCAGCAGCGACACCGCGATGCCATAGGCCCCGGCGAGAGCGTCCGAGGAGCCGAAGCTCAGGACCGCGCCCAAGGTTGCGGCCGCGAGCAGCCAGTTCACCAGCGGCACGTAGATCTGGCCGATCGCGTCACTCTGGGTGTGGCGGATCTGCATGCGCGGCAGGAAGCCGAGCTGGATCGATTGCTGGGTCAGCGAGAACACGCCGGAGATGATCGCCTGCGAAGCGATCACGGTCGCCACGGCCGAGAACGCGACCAGCGGATAATGCAGGGCGTCGGGGCAGAGCTGAAAGAACGGGTTCTCGATCATCGCGGGATCGGTGATCAGCAGCGCGGCCTGGCCGAAATAGTTCAGCACCAGCGCAGGCAGGCAGATCGCAAACCAGGCGAGCCGGATCGGCAGGCGGCCGAAATGGCCCATGTCGGCATACATCGCTTCGCCACCGGTCACCGCGAGGAAGGCGGCACCGAGGATCGCGAACGAGACGTGGAAATCCTGATGAATCAGGAAGTCGAACGCGTAGAGCGGGCTGAGCGCGGCCAGCACGGCCGGGGCCTTGATGATGCCGTGGATGCCGAGCGCGGCCAACACCGCGAACCAGGCCAGCATCACCGGGCCGAAAATGCGGCCGATGAAGCCGGTGCCCTGCTTCTGCATGATGAACAGGCCGACCAGGATGGCGATCGTGATGGGCACGACAACAGGCGAGAGCGAAGGCGCGTCGACCTTGAGGCCTTCGATGGCTGATAGCACCGAGATCGCCGGCGTGATGGCGCCGTCGCCATAGAGCAGAGCGGCGCCGATGAGCCCGACCACAAGCAGATGCGCGCGCCAAGTGCCCGGCTGGGCGTGCCGGGCATGCAGCAGGGCCAGCAGCGCAACGATGCCGCCTTCGCCGCGGTTGTCCGCGCGCAGGATCAGCAACGCGTATTTCAGTGAGATGATCAGCAGCAGGGCCCAGAGGATCAGCGATGCAACGCCGAGGACCGCCTCGTGACTTAGCGTTCCGCCATGAGCCGCCGCCTTGGCGGCTTCCTTAAGCGCGTAAAGAGGGCTGGTGCCGATATCGCCATAGACCACCCCAAGGGCGCCCATGGTCATGGCAAGCGGCAGCGGATCAGGATGGTGGCCGGAGGCGATTGCGGGCGTACTGGACAATGGCGACCCCCTGATGGGATCGCGCCCGGCGGGCCAGTCCGACGGACGCGAACATCAGACAGTCTGCGACGAGACGTCGCAAATATCCATGAAATTTATATCAGGAAGCCTCCCTGACGCGGAGCTGACAACCGCAATTAGGGCGTGCGGTCGGCGGTCACGAGGCGCGCCTCGCGGACATTGGCCTTGGTGCCGGCGCGGCGCAGGCACGAGGCTTCGAAGTTCGGCCAAGCCTGCTGCGAGCAGTCCTTGCCGATGGTGCGGATATCGAGACGGTCGCTCTTGGCAAGCGGCTGCGGGACGCTGGCCTCGACGGTCGGGGCAAAGCCGGGCAGGAGGGTGAGGGCGGCAGCAACACACGCAGCAACACCGATGGCCGAGATGGTCTTGATCATTGACGGTCCCCTGTGATGCGGCCGCGACGCCCGGTTGTGCGGCCCGCCGTTTGTTGGGCGGATTAGTAACCATGGCCAGTTTCCGGACGTCTTCGCGGAAGCCGGAAATGGTTTCGTTCCCGCTCCGTTTTGTTTCGTGGCCGCCCCAAGGACGAAACAAACGAGCCGCTGCCGACAGGATAGGCCGCAGAATCCGCAGCGAACGGGCAGGGGACCTGCCCGGCTTGCCGGGCCGGGCCGGGCGCGGTAGGACGTGGCTATGCCGCGCATTGCGTTCTACCCCGGTTCCTTCGACCCCATCACCAACGGCCATCTGGACGTGGTCCGGAGCAGCGTCCTCTTGTGCGACCGGCTGGTGGTCGCGGTGGGGATCCATCCCGGCAAGAAGCCGCTGTTTTCGAGCGAGGAGCGGCTCAAGATGCTCCATGACGTCTGCGGGCCGGTGGCAGCCCAAGTCGGCTGCACGCTCGAGGCCGTGACCTATGACGATCTCGCGGTCACCGCGGCGCGCAAATACGGTGCGACCATCATGATCCGGGGCCTGCGCGACGGCACTGACCTCGACTACGAGATGCAACTCGCCGGCATGAACGGCACCATGGCGCCCGAGGTGCAAACTGTCTTCCTGCCGGCCTCTCCGCTGGTGCGCCCGATTACCGGCACATTGGTGCGTCAGATCGCCGGCATGGGCGGAGATGTCTCGGCCTTCGTCCCGCCGCTCGTTGCATCCCAGCTCAAGGCAAAATTCGCCGGATAACGGCGCGCTTTTTCATCTCACCTGATCCGGAGTTTCCATGATCCGTCGTCTCGCAATTCTTGCCACGATGTTCGTCGCGCTCGTGGCCGTCCCCTGGGGCACGGCGCCGGCGATGGCGCAGCAGCTGCCGGCCAATCTCGACAAGGCCAATGCGCTGGTCATCGACACCACCAAGGGCCGCATCGTGATCAAGCTGCGCACCGACATCGCGCCCCAGCACGCCGAACGCCTCAAGCAGCTGGCGCGCGAAGGCTTCTACAACAACGTGCCGTTCCACCGCGTCATGGACGGCTTCATGGCCCAGACTGGCGACGGCCAGAACGGCAACGGCACCGGCGGCTCGAAATATCCGAATCTGAAGCAGGAATTCTCCAAGGTGCATTTCGCGCGTGGTATCGTCGGCATGGCCCGGCGCGGCGACAGCGTCGACAGCGCCAACTCGCAGTTCTTCATCATGTTCGCCGATGGCGGCAGCCTCGACGGCCAGTACACCGTAATCGGCGAGGTGGTGCAGGGCATGGACGTCGTCGACAAGCTGAAGAAGGCTCCGCCCGGCTCGCCCGGCGGCACCGTCACTGATCCCGACAAGATGGTGAAGGTGCAAGTCGCCTCCGACATCAAGTAGCCGAGGTGATGGCGCGCCGCGGCGACAGGCTCGTGTTCGCTGCCGCGGCGCTGCTGCTTGGCACTTGTGGCGCGGCCGCGGAGGACGCGCAGGTCAACACCATCAAGGAGGTCTTCGAGCACTTGCGGACCTGCTGGAAGCCGCCGCCGCCGACCAAGGCTCGCCCACTCGACATCACCGTCGTCGTGAGCTTTAACCGGTCCGGAAACATTCTGGGCCATCCGAGGATTACCTATGAATCCGCGGAGGCCTCCGACAATGACCGGCTGCAATACCGGATCGCGGTGATGGAGGCGTTGCAACGCTGCACGCCGATGCCATTTACCGATGCAATGGCCGGCGCCGCCGCGGGACGTCCATTCGCGATCCAGTTCCGCAACCGCAAAACGTCACCTGACAAGACTTCACCTCCAACACAAGAGAGACGAGCATGAGCGTCACCGAAAACACCCTTATCCTCGAGACCACGCAGGGCCCCGTTACCATCGAGATGCGGCCTGACCTCGCGCCCGGCCATGTTGCGCGCATCAAGGAGCTGGTCCGCGAAGGATTCTACGACGGCATCGTGTTCCACCGTGTCATCGAGGGCTTCATGGCGCAGACCGGCTGCCCGCACGGCACCGGCACCGGCGGCTCCGGCAAGAAGCTGAAGGCCGAATTCAACAAGGAGCCGCATGTGCGCGGCACCGCCTCGATGGCGCGCGCCGCCAACCCCGATTCCGGGGACAGCCAATTCTTCATCTGCTTCGACGATGCTCGTTTTCTCGACAACCAGTACACGGTGTGGGGCAAGGTCACCGAGGGCATGGAGAACGTCGACAAGATCAAGCGCGGCGAGCCGGTGCAGAACCCCGACAAGATCGTCAAGGCGCGGATGGCCATCGACAAGGAGTAAGCATGTGTCGTCGTTCCGGGGCGGCTCGTAGAGCCGAACCCGGAACCTCGAGATTCCGGGCTCGCGCCTTGCGCGCCCCGGAATGATGCCATAGCGGACCATGCGCACCGACCTCTTCGATTTCGACCTGCCCGCCGAGCGCATCGCGTTGCGCCCGGCGAGCCCGCGCGACTCCGCGAAGATGCTGGTGGTGGAGAACGGCGCACTGCGCGATCAGACCATCGCCGATCTGCCGCAATGGTTGAGGTCGGGCGACCAGCTCGTCGTCAACGACACCAAGGTGATCGCGGCGCAATTGAAGGGCCGCCGCATCGGCCGCGAGACCGAGCCGAAGATCGAGGCGACGCTGATCAAGCGGCTCGACGGCTCGCGCTGGCAGGCGCTGGTGAAGCCGGCGAAGAAGCTCACGGCCGGCGACCGCATCCGCTTCGGCAACGAAGGCAAGGTCTGCCTGCTCGGCCATCTCGATGCCGAGGTCGAAGCCAAGGGCGCCGAGGGCGAGGTGACGCTGTCGTTCTCGTTCCACGGGCCCGCCCTCGACCAGGCCATCGCCGATCTCGGCAGCCCGCCGCTGCCGCCCTACATCGCCTCCAAGCGCACGCCGGACGACCAGGATTTTACCGACTACCAGACCATGTTCGCGGCCAACGAAGGCGCAGTCGCTGCTCCCACCGCGGGGCTGCATTTCACCCCGGCGCTGGAGCAGGCGCTGCACGCGCGCGGCGTCGGCGTCAACCGCGTCACGCTGCATGTCGGGGCAGGGACGTTCCTTCCCGTGAAGGCGGACGACACCGAAGGCCACAAGATGCATGCCGAGTGGGGCACGATCTCGGCCGAGACGGCCGAGCGGCTCAACAGCGCGCGGAGAAACGGCGGCCGCATCGTGGCTGTCGGCACCACGTCATTGCGGCTGCTGGAGAGTGCGGCCAGCGAGGACGGCATCATCCGGCCGTTCGCAGCGGAGACCTCGATCTTCATCACGCCCGGCTACCGCTTCCGCGCCGTCGACGTGCTGATGACGAATTTCCACCTGCCGAAGTCGACGCTTTTCATGTTGGTGTCGGCGTTTTCGGGGCTGGAGACGATGAAACGGGCCTATGCACACGCGATCGCGAGCGGCTACCGATTCTACTCGTATGGCGATGCGTGTTTGCTGTTTCGGGCAGAGCCGTAGGGTGGGTTAGCAAGGCGTAACCCACCACTTCTCCATCCCGTGGACACTAAAGAGGTGGATTACGCCTTCGGCTAATCCACCCTACGCACTTTCTGTTACGCCATCACTCGCTGCGGCAAGAGCTCGGCGATCTGCACGGCGTTCAGCGCCGCGCCCTTGAGCAGCTGATCGGCGGCCACGAACATCGAGATCGAATGCCCACTGGGATCGCTGAGGTCCTTGCGGATGCGGCCGACCAGGACGTCGTCCTGTCCCGACGCGTCGATCGGCATCGGGAAGTAGTTGTTGGCGCGATCGTCGACGATCTTCACGCCGGGCGCCTGCGCCATGATGGCGCGGACCTGGTCCTCGGTGATCGGCTTCTCGCATTCGAAGGTGATGGCCTCGCAATGCGCGCGCAGCACCGGCACGCGGACGCAGGTGACGCCGATGGCGATCTTGTCGTCCTCGAAGATCTTGCGGGTCTCCTTGATGACCTTGGTCTCTTCGTCGTTGTAGCCGGTTTCAGGGTCGATGGCCGTATTGTGGTTGAAGAGATTGAAGGCGTAGGGATGCGGCATCACCTTGGGCGTATAGACCTGCCCGTTGAGGTTGGCGCGGGTGGATTCGACGAGCTCCTCCATCGCGGCGGCGCCGGCGCCGGAAGCCGCCTGGTAGGTCGAGATGATGACGCGCTTGATGCGGTTCTTCTGGTGGATCGGCCAGAGCGGCACCAGCGCGGTGATCGCGGCGCAGTTCGGGTTGGCGATGATGCCCTTCTGGTCGCGAATGCGGCCAGCGTTGACCTCGGGGATGACGAGCGGCACGTTCGGATCCATGCGGAAGGCGGAGGAGTTGTCGACGACGACGGCGCCTGACTTGACCGCGATCGGCGCGAACGTCTTGGAGATGCCACTGCCGGCCGAGAACAGCGCGATGTCGACGCCCTCGAAGGCGCGCTCGGTCAGCTCCTCGATGACGATATTCTGCCCTCGGAACGACACCGTCTTGCCGGCCGAGCGGGCGCTCGCCAGCGCCTTGAGCTTGCCGACGCGGAAGCCGCGCTTGTCCATGGTGGCGATGAATTCGGCGCCCACCGCACCGGTGACGCCGACAATCGCGACGACGGGATCGTTACTCACTGTGTCCTCCATTGAGATCGATTGAGACAACAAAAAAGCCCCGGACCATCGAGGGCGGGGCTTCGGTCGAGCTGATGCGTTTTAGTCGACGACTACGCGCGCACGCCTCCCCGGGCCCCGAAGGCCGTGGTGGTTTTGGTCGTGCGTTTGGTGGTCGTGAACATGGCGGCGACTTATGCGGGAGAGTCTTGCGCCCGTCAATGGCTTTTCGGCGGGATTGTGGCGGAGTTATTTGGCCCGGGTGCCGGGTGGCTCGAGGGTGACCTCCTTGAGGTCGTCGCCGCTGACGACGACGATCGAAAAATTCAGCCGACCGCGTTCGCGGATCAATCCGCCGCTGATCGCCTTGCCCGAGGCTGCACGCTCGGCAACGCGTACCGCATCCGCAAGGCGGTGCCTGATCGCGCCGAGCGCTGCGAGAGTATCGCGGTCCTCGAGGTCGAGCTCGGCAAGGGGGAGGGCGGCCTCGCCGCCGACGAGCTCGCCGGTCCTCGCATTGATGGTGTGGCGCCAGATCCGGTCGTTGTGCACGGTCTTGACCCGATACACCGGCACGCCGGAGCCGCCGTCAAAACTCACATCCGCGGTGGTTGCGCCGGCGTGACGGGCCTCGGCAATTGCCATAGCCTGGCTGATCGAGATCGACGAGCTGCGAAAGCGCTCGATCTCGCGGCTGACCGCTTGGCGATCGGCCTCGGCATCACCATCTGTTTCGCCGCGAAGGGCCGTTGGCGTGCCCGTGGTCACGGTCGCCTGTACCGGCGCTGCGAGGAGCAGCGTGGGCAAGGCGATGGCAAGCAGTTGCGAGGTCCATCGTTTGGCTGTCGTCATGCGCGAAACCCTCGGCCAGCGAGTGTGCCGGATGATCGTAAAGAATTCGCGGCCGACCTTGGGCATCGGCCGGCCGCGGAGCGTCGTGGCGGGCTGTACCCGTCGCGGCGATCTGGGCGATACCGACCTCTTTGGGGGCTGGTGAAAAAAGCGGTCCGTCTCACCTATAACTAAACCATACCGTATCGTTTCATTTCAGTCAATGGCGAGGGTGCGTTCTCCAGGGGATAGATCGCAAGCTCACGTAATTGTCAGCGGGACGACGGGCGCCGCCGCGGCGTCCCCTTTGGGGCATCCTGGACGCGGTCGGCAGGGCCGAGCGCACCGGCCAGGAACAGCTTGATGGCGGCGCGCATGCGCTTCTCGGCGGCCTTCAGTTCCAGCGCCGTTCCGAACGTCGCCATGCGGTGGGTGTGACCGGCAACGACGTCGAGGAATACTTCCGCTGCGATCGTCGTGTCCTCGAGGTCGAGCGCGCCTTGCGCCACAAGATGGTCGAAGAAGCGCGCCGTGGTGGCGACCGCCTTGAGCCAGCCTTCCTCCTTGCCGAGCTTGGCAACGTCGGGGAAGTTGATGGCCTGCGACGTCATCATGCGGCTGAAAGCGACAGCGTCGGGTCCGCAAGTGAAGGTCAGCATTTCGCGCCCGATCTCGACCAGGCGCTGCTCGACAGAAATATCCGAGGCGCTGGAGAGCTGCGTCTCAGCCGCCGCCGACAGCGGTGCAAGCCAGCGCTCGATCTCGCGCCTCAGCACGGCGGCAAACAGGCCGCGCTTGTCGCCGTAACGGGAGTAGACGGTGGGCTTGCTGACCCGCGCGGCTTCGGCCACGGCATCGAGCGAGGTCGCATCAAAGCCGCGGTCCAGGAACAGGCGGGTGGCGACCTCGATCAGCCGCTGGTCGCGCTCGATCGCAGCGGTCTTGGTCGGCCGACCGCCGCGCGATTTCGGCACCTCGCGCCGCGCCGTTGCCGATCGTGTCCTGGTCGCAGTCAATCCCATGCCCGTTGATTCCTGCGCGTTGCCTGTCATTCGCTCTATATCGCGCAGGAGCGAAGGCGTCATTGCGAATCTGGCCGAATTGGCCGTATCGTCAACGGTCTCGATACGACCTCGTTCCGTCAAGACGTGCTCATGGGAGCGTCGAGGTCCAGGCCTGGCCGGACGCGGCCTTGTCATATCCGTACTGGTACAGCGCCCGCATATAGCCAGTGTCGAACCCTTCCGACGGCGGCGCGGGATAATCGCGCGCTATGTAGGAGAGGTGGAAGCCGAGGCGGTTGCGTTTGGCGAAATCGTAGGTTGAGAAGATGATCGAACGCGTCTGCGACTGCGTGATTGCCGATAGGCTGCGCGAGGCGACATCGATCGTGCTGTTCGACACCAGCTCGAAGTTGCGTTCGATCTTCTTGTTGACAAGGATATAGATGTCCATCTTCGCGGTGCCCGGCAGGCGACTGCTCTGGAACAGCAGGGCCTCCGGCAGCGTCAGCACCGGGGCCGTCACCCCGCCGTCGACATGCATCTCCTGAAATTTGCGGCCCTGGCCTTCGGCGTCGATCATGATCGGCGGAAACACGAGCGGAATGCTGGCGGAGGCCGCCATCACGTCGCGAAACAGCTTGAGCGCCTCGGGCGTCCCGACCGCGGCGATCTTGCCCATGTCCCAGATCGCGGTCCGCTGGGTGTCGAGATCGGTCGTGACCACCAGCAGCCTTCGGCCCTTGGCATTTTCGCGCGCGACCTGCGCCAGGATCTCCGGCCCGACATAGCGGGCGACCAGCTCGCGCAGCCGCGTGTTGCCGAACAGGCCCGATCCGAACAGCACGCGCATGATGCTGGGGTCGTTCAGGAGGCTCTCTGCGATACCGCTGGTGTAGACCTCTTTCAGCGTGTCGTCATATTGCGACCCGAGGAACGCGAAAGGCGCGATCAGTCCGCCGGTGCTGACACCCGAGACGACCGAGAAGGTCGGACGGGTTCGGGCCGCGGTCCAGCCGTTGAGCACGCCGACGCCATAGGCGCCGTCGGCGCCGCCGCCCGAGAGCGCCAGATAGGTTTTCGTGGCGGTGCTGGTGTCCTTCTCGAAGCTGAATTTCGTGACCGGCTCGTCGGCGTAGCGCCTGAGGCCGTCGATATCGAGCACGCGCGATGAGCTGGCTTCAGCTGCCGTATAGGGCGTGCGGGGCAGGGAGGTGCAGGCCGCGAGCGCCAGGCTGCATGTCAGGGCCATGGCGCCGGTCAGGCGGGCGCTTGTCTGCCTGATCCAGCCGCGCGCGGGGCCGGACATCTCGGTCGAACATGAAGCGGGGAGCATCGTCGGTGGCTGGCGATCACGCATCTACAGCCGCCGGCAACCCTGCCGCGGCATCTCGTCCAGCCCCAGGTAAAACTACACTGTATCGTTTTATTTAACAAGCGCGGCGCGTGAAATATCCGCGCCCATTCTGTCCCAGTCTGGAGCATGGGCGGGTTGATCGGCATCCCCCGACACGCAATAAGCACGGCCATGAATCTTCCGGACACAGGTCTAGCCAATTATTTCGAACTGCTCGCCACCGATGGGGCCGCACGCACCGGGCGCCTGACCACGCCGCACGGCGTGGTGCGCACGCCCGCCTTCATGCCGGTCGGAACCGCCGGCGCCATGAAAGGCATGCATTGGCGCGAGGTGCGCGAGGCCGGCGCCGACATCGTGCTCGGCAACACCTATCACCTGATGCTGCGTCCCGGCGCCGAGCGGATCGCAGCGCTCGGCGGCTTGCAGAAATTCACCGGCTGGAATGGGCCGATGCTGACGGATTCCGGCGGCTTCCAGGTGATGTCGCTGGCCGACTTACGCAGGGTCAGCGAGCACGCCGTGACTTTCCGCTCGCATATCGACGGCGCCAAGGTCGAGCTGTCGCCGGAGCGCTCGATCGAGGTGCAGCGCTTCCTCGGCTCCGACATCGCCATGCAGATGGACGAATGCGTGCGGCTGCCGGCCGAGCGCGACGACATCGAGCGCGCGATGCGGCTGTCGCTGCGCTGGGCCGAGCGAAGCAAGCGCGCTTTCGAAAGTGCGCCCGACGGCTACATGCTGTTCGGCATCGTCCAGGGCGGCGACATCCCGCAGCTTCGTCACGCGAGCGCACAAGGCCTCGTCGAGATGGGTTTTCACGGCTATGCGATCGGCGGCCTCGCCGTCGGCGAGCCTCAGGCGGTGATGCTGGCGATGATCGACGAGACCGCGCCGGCGCTGCCGATCGACCGGCCGCGCTACCTGATGGGCGTCGGCACGCCCGACGACATACTGGAGGCGGTGAAGCGCGGCGTCGACATGTTCGATTGCGTGATGCCGACGCGCAATGGCCGCCACGGCGTCGCCTTCACGCGCTTCGGCCAAGTCAATTTGCGCAACGCACGCCACGCCGACGATCCGCGCCCGCTCGATGAGGAGAGCCCCTGGCCGTCGGCGCGCAACTGTGCGCGCGCCTATCTGCATCATCTCGTCAAGGCCGGCGAGACGCTGGGGGCGATGCTGCTGTCCGAGATCAATATCGCCTACTATCAGTTCCTGATGCAGGGCATCAGGAACGCGATCGCACACGGAACGTTCGAGGAGTTCTATCAGCGTACGCGAGAGGACTGGGCGAGGGGCGATATTGCCCCGCGCTGAGACGATCAACGGTCAATTGCAGACGATCCGCTGCTTGACGGCATGCTTGGTCACGAAACCATAGCCGCAATTGTCGCAGGTCCAGAGGTACGAGATCATGTGGTCCGAGACGTAGGCGGATGCTTCGGCGGCGACCATGGAGTCGGCGCAGACCGGACAGGTGGGCAACTCGCTACAACGCGGTTGGCGGTGATGCGCGACGGTCGACAACACTTCAGCAACTGCTGACATCGCGGTGACCTCCCTGCTTTGAGACCTAAGTCTAACATAAGCAGAATCAGTTGACGAGGTCGCAACACAAATGCGTTGGTTTTCTGCTAATTACAGCTCACGCGATTTTGCGATGCAGCGTATTTAACATGTGCCGCATTGTCGCTTGCGTGCCGTCGCAAGGTGTCCGCAACTGCGCAAGAGCTGCGAAAGAAGTGTATTGTCGCCACAGGGAGTTCATCATGGACGCATCGTCCGAAAAGGCTGCAATGACGGGTGCAGCGCACCAACCCGGCCGCGGCCGGATCTATTCTTCGATCGTCGAGGCTTTTGGCGACACGCCGATCGTGCGCTTGCGCCGCCTGCCGGGCATGCACGGCGTGAACGCGACCATTTTGGCAAAACTTGAATATTTCAACCCTGCCGCGAGCGTGAAGGACCGCATCGGCGCGGCCATGATCATCGCGATGGAGAAGGCGGGGATCGTCAAGCCCGACACCGTGCTGATCGAACCGACCTCCGGCAACACCGGCATCGCGCTCGCTTTCGTCGCCGCTTCGCGCGGCTACCGGCTGAAGCTGGTGATGCCGGAATCGATGTCGATCGAGCGGCGCAAGATGCTGGCCTTTCTTGGCGCCGAATTGGTGCTGACGCCGGCCGCGCAGGGCATGAAGGGCGCGATCGCGACCGCCGAGGAGCTCTTGAAGACGACGCCGAACTCGGTGATGCCGCAGCAGTTCAAGAACCTCGCCAATCCCGAGGTGCATCGCCGCACCACTGCGGAGGAGATCTGGAACGACACCGGCGGCAACATCGACTTCTTCGTCGCCGGCGTCGGCACCGGCGGCACCATCACTGGCGTCGGCCAGGTGTTGAAGCCGCGCAAGCCGTCGCTGCGCGTCGTCGCGGTCGAGCCGGAGGAGAGCCCGGTGCTGTCGGGCGGCCAGCACACGCCGCACAAGATCCAGGGCATCGGCGCGGGCTTCGTGCCCGACATCCTCGACCGCTCGGTGATCGATGAGATCGTGAAGATCAATTCGACGACCGCCATCGAGATCTCGCGCGCGCTGGCGCGGCATGAGGGCATTCCGGGCGGCATCTCGTCGGGCGCGGCGATCGCTGCGGCGCTCGAGATCGGCAAGCGGCCGGAAGCTGCGGGAAAAACCATCCTCGCGGTGGTGCCGTCGTTCTCCGAACGTTATCTTTCGACGGCTCTGTTTGAGGGAATCTAGGACATGGCGGATCAACCGAGGCGGCCGCGCACGCTGGGTGACGCGCGGACCGAGGCGGAGGCAGCGTTCAAGAAGGTGACGGCCAAGGTCGCCGCGCCACCGCCGAAGCAGAACGCCGTCCCCGGCATCAAGGAGCAGGTCACACTGCGCATCGACCAGGACGTGCTGGAGTTCTTCCAGGAAGGCGGGCCGGGTTGGCAGGACCGCATCAACGAGGCCCTGCGCAAGGCGGCGGGGAAGTAGCGGCCCGCTCGGGCGTCCGTCTGTCCGCAGGAAGAGGCGTTCGCGTGCGGCGCTCGCGATGATGGAGATGCTAAAGCGCGATGAGATTTGGATGAATCGTCATCGCGCTTTAGGTTGTTGTTTGCGCATGATCTTTCCGGAAAACCGCTTCGCACTTTTCCGGATCATGCTTTAAGCGCGGACCAAAGAAAAAGCCCGGCGCGAGCCGGCCCCGGCGCGAGCCGGGGTTTGTGTTGTGTGCCGAGTATGAACGACAGCTTGGAGGTGGAAGTCCTCTATCCAGCCTGATGGCGGCGAAGGATTAGCGAAGCGCAAGGGCGTCACCGCGAGGTGGGGTCTGAAGAAAGCGTGGAGCAAAGCCGCGGCCCGATGGACAAACACCGGATAACGAGGCCTACCCGGCCGGACGAGCGAGCAACTGATCGCGAAGTCCAGGGTCATCAAGGGTCGGGGTGGTAAATTCGGCGGGCGCGCGGTGAAGGCGGTCGGTCTTACCTCGGGAGGTCTGCGTTGTGTCCCGGCAACGGGACTGAGGTCGTCGTAAGGCGGCCCGACCGCAGCGCAGAAGTCAGCTGAGGGCATAGTAGGTGGCGTGTGCCGCCGAAGGCCCGAACGGTGGAAGTGGTTAGTAGAGCAACGATCTCGCGCGAGCCATGCGGCAGAAGAATCAGGTCGAACTGAACTTGGGCACCGGAGCAGGCGGTGAAGCCGCAAGCTCCGCCGCCGGAGAGACCGAAGCAAGCGCGGTGAGAGCCAGCCTCGAACGCCCGGCGGTCGCAGGACCGTCGATGGAAGTAGTCGTCGAGCGTGAGAATCTGCAAGCAGCATTGGCGCAAGTGAAGCGCAACAAGGGTGCGGCAGGCGTCGATGGGATGACCGTCGGCGAGCTATCGGCCTATCTGAAGGAGCACTGGCTCACGATCCGCGCCCAGTTGCTTGACGGCACCTATAAGCCACAGCCGGTGCGGCGGGTGGAGATACCGAAGGCGTCGGGCGGCCTGCGGCCGCTCGGCATCCCGACGGTGCTCGACCGCTTCATCCAGCAGGCGGTGATGCAGGTGTTGCAGGCAGATTGGGACGGAACGTTCTCCGAGGCGAGCTTCGGCTTCCGGCCGACCCGCTCGGCGCATCAGGCGGTGGAACGGGCGCAGACCTACATCGCATCCGGTTACGCCGTCGTCGTCGACATCGATCTGGAAAAGTTCTTCGACCGGGTCAACCACGACATCCTGATGGGGCTCATTGCCAAACGGGTCGCTGACAAGCGCCTCCTCAAGCTCATCCGTGGCTTCTTGACTGCGGGTGTGATGGAGGCAGGGCTGGTCAGCCCGACGGAGGAGGGTACGCCGCAAGGCGGACCGCTCTCGCCGCTGTTGTCGAACCTGATGCTGGATGTGCTGGACAAGGAACTGGAGAAACGCGGCCATCGCTTCGTGCGCTACGCCGACGACTGCAATATCTATGTACGCAGTCAGAAGGCGGGCGAGCGGGTGTTGGCCGGCCTCGAACGGTTCCTCGAAAAGCACCTCAAGCTCAAGATCAACAAGGCCAAGAGTGCGGTCGCCAAACCGAGCGTTCGCAAGTTCCTGGGCTTCAGCTTTACCGGCGGAAGTGAACCACCGCGACGGCGCATCGCGCCGCAGGCGCTCGCCCGCTTCAAGGTAAAAGTTCTGGAGCTGACGCGACGCACGTGCGGTCGAAGCCTCGTGCAGATTACCAAGGAGCTGTCAGCCTACCTGATCGGGTGGCGCGGCTACTTCGGCTTCTGCCAAACCCCGTCGGTGTTGCGCGTGCTTGACCGGTGGATCAGGCGGCGGCTGCGCGCCGTCGTCTGGAAGCAATGGAAGTATGGACCCGCTCGCTTCGCCGAGCTGCGACGCCGTGGCGTCGGCCGGGATCTGGCAGCGCAAACTGCCGGCGCCCCGCATGGCCCTTGGCGGCTCGCGAACAGCCCCGCGCTTGCCATTGCTCTGCCAAACAGCTTCTTCGCTTCGCTCGGCTTGGCTTCCGTCACGGGACAGTGGCCTGCATAATCCGCCGAACCGCCGTATACGGACCCGTATGTACGGTGGTGTGGGAGGGGAGGAGTCGCGAGACTCCCCCTATCCCGATTCGCGCAAAGGCCTCGCCTTAGCGCCGGAACATGCCGCCCATCATGCCGCCGACGACGCCGCCGACGAAGGCTGCGCCGGCCGCATCACCGGGACTGCTGCGCTGGGGAGCCGGTGCCGGCGCGCTGCTGCCTGCCGGGGCGCTGGCACGGCGGGCCGCCTTCTGGCTGTTATCGCTTGCGGTCGGCGGCGCGGCCACGACTTCGGCGAGCAGGGCCTTATGCTGGGGCTTGTTCAGATAGCCCGACGAAGGATAGCCGCGCGCGGCCTGCCAGCGCTTGATGACGGACCGGGTTTCCTCGCTGAACACGCCGGTCTGCTTGGTGTCGAAGCCAAGCCCGGTCAGGCGGCGCTGCACATCGCGGCGCTGATTCTTGTCGAGGCCGATCTGGTCCTCGGTGAGCTGAGAGGCCTCATCGGTGAAGGCTGCGGGATCGACACCAGCATTGAGCGTGCGGCTCGTGGTCGACGGACCGCTCTTGATCGCGGCAAGCCGCGCCAGTGCGAGCGCCTTGAACTGGCCGTTCGGATAGGCCGCCAGATAGGCGTTGAGCTCTTCCGGCTTGTTGCTTTCCTTGACCGAGCGCCAGTATTCGAGCTCGACGCCGTCATTGCTGCCGCTCGCCGCCGGTACGACGCTGGAAGCTGTGGGAGCCGCGTTGACAACCTGGGTCGTCGGAGCCTGGTTGAGATAGACCGCGCCGATCAGGTTGGTATGGCCCCAGGGCAGCTGGCCCTTGTGGGTCTCTTCGTTGACCTGAGCGCGCACCGACGTCATCGCCTGCTGGATCTCGACGCCGGGCTTGGTGATGTTGTCGATCAGCGCGCGGGTGAACGGGCTGTTATTGCCCTCCTGGCCGTCGAGCGCGGTCTGGCCGGGGCCGGTGGCGAACGCGATCAGCGTGCCTTCGCCGGACTTCATCTCGGCAAGACCGCTCTGCACGTTGACGCTGCGGGTCGCCGAGTTCGACTTGATCTTGGCGGCGAACGGATTGTCGCGGCAGGCATCGAGGAACACGAGCTTGACCTTGGCATCGCCCATGGTCTGCTCGAGCGTCAGGTCGATGTTGATGGCGGCGCCGAGCTTGACGTCCATCTCCGACTTGATGTCGGCATCGACGGGCAGGAGATAGTTGGTGCCACCGACAGCAATGCCATGGCCGGCATAATAGAACAGCGCGATGTCGGAGCCCTGCGCCTTGCGGCCGAAATCGAGCAGCTTCTCCGTCATCTGGTCGCGGCTGAGATTGGATCCTTCGATCACCTCGAAGCCGACGTTGCGCAGTGTCGCCGCCATAGCCTTGGCGTCGATCGGCGGGTTCGGCAATTGCGCGACGTTCTTGTAGGAGCCATTGCCGACCACGAAGGCGACACGGCGATCAGCCTTCGCAGCAGTGACCGACAGGGCCATGCACATCAGCGAGACGAGGAGGGTGAGATAGCGCATCTGAAATCCCCAGAATCGAATTGCAGGCAGCAACAAATCGACAGCGAACCTACACGAAGTGCCCGACTTCGCGCCACCAGAACGGCGGTACGATCCATTCAACCCGTTGCTGTGTGGCCGAATGTGCACGATGGAGGGCTCCTCCAACGTGATCCAAATCACGCTCGACCACTTTGTTTGGTCGCGCGAGGCCGCGCGGGGTTCACTGCGCGCGGGCGGGAACGGGCGAAGCCGGCTTTAAATTCAAGAGATTGCCGCAGAGGATCAACGCGGCGCCGAGCACGGTCCAGGCATCGAGCCGTTCGGAATAGAGCAGCCAGCCGGCGGTCGCGGTCAGCGGAACCCGCAGGAAGTCCATGGGAACCACGATCGTCGCGTCGGCGTAGCGGAGCGCGCTGGGGAGGCAGTAGTGCGAGAATGTGCCGCAGACCCCGATGACCAAGAGCCAGCCCCAAAGGGTGGCTGACGGCCAGGTCCAGACATAGAGCGTCGGCAGCAGGCCTACGACAAACTGCACCACGGTCATCCAGAACAGGATCGACAATGCGCTCTCGGTCCGGGTCAGCGATTTCGCCAGGATCATGGAGATGCTGAAGCCGATTGCGGCTCCGAGCGCGATCATCTGGCCCGGATTGATCTCGCTGGCGGCGGGACGCACAATCATGACGACGCCGACGACACCCAGCACGACCGCGGCGATCTTCCAGACGGTCATGCGCTCGGACAGGAAGGTTGCGGCCATCAGCGCGGTCCAGATCGGCATGGTGAATTCGATCGCCACCACCTGGCCGATCCCGATCAGCATCAGGGCATAGAACCAGCCGAGCTGTGCGAAATAATGGGCGCCGTTGCGGGCGAGGTGCTGGGGCAGGCGTTCGGTCGCGACGGCCTTGAAGCCACCGCTGCGGTAGATGATCGGCAGCAGCAGCGCGAACCCGATCACCGATCGCACTTCGATAATTTGGAAGACATTGAGCTCGCGCGTGGCCTCGCGCCCGGCCACCGCCATGACCAGCATCAGCGCTAGCCAGCCGGCCATCCAGAATGCGGCCATCGTTTTGGACGGTGTCGGGGGCATCGGCGGCGCAGGAGATCGAACGTGAGGGGACCCCCGGTATCGGCGACATCGGCACCGTTTGCAACGGCCAAATCTGCGGATGCAGCGATGCAGGATGTCGTGCTAAGGCTTAGGTGAACAACGACAAGAAACGGGAGAATGTCGCTCATGCGTATCTTGCAGCCGGCCGAATGGAAAAAACCGCGCGGCTTTTCTCACGGCGTCGAGGTGGATGGGCCGGGCCGCTGGGTGGTGCTGGCCGGCCAAACCGGGGGCGACGAGGCCGGCAATTACGCGCCCGACATGGCGGCGCAGGTTGCGACCGCGCTGAAGCGGATCATCAAGCTCCTGGGCGAGGCGGGCGCCGGCCCCGAGCACATCGTCCGACTGACCTGGTACCTGACCAGCCGCAGCGAATATGAAGCTGCGGGCGCCGGCATCGGCGCGGCCTGGAAGGAGACGCTCGGGCGCAATTTTCCGCCTTCGACGCTGCTCTATATCGGCGGTCTCGTCGACGAGCGCGCCAAGGTCGAGATCGAGGTCACAGCGTTCGTGCCCGTCGCATAAAAAAATCGACCCGGCGCCGACGCCCGGGTCGATTGTCGTGTCACTGACTGGCTTACTTCGACAGAGTGATGGTGGCACCGCGGAACTGGCTGTCGGCGCGCATCGCGACGCTCTGCTTGTTGCCACTCGTCTTCAGAGAAATGTTGGCATTGAAGCCGGCGGTGGAGGCGACCAGCTCGTAATTGCCGCCGGCGCCACGACCCTGCAGCGATCCCGAGATGTTGCGGCTGGCCTCGGACCAGCTGCCGGCGATGGCACCGCCTTCAGCCCTCACGTTGGCGCCGAGGTTGAACTTGTAGGCGTCGCTGGCGCAGGTCAGCGACATCTCCATGGTGGGGCCGATGGGGGCGTATTTGGCCCGGCAGCGGATCCGCTCGGTCGAGCCGTCGTCCAGCGTGACAGTGCCGGCACCGCTCCACGTGCCAGCCAGCGGAGCAAACGGGCCGGACTGAGCTTTGCCTTCAGAGTTGGCCAGCCCCGCCGCAAACAAAACGGCGGCCGCGATCAGCAGCCGCCGGTTTCTGGCGCGAGCCTCGATAGGTTTATTGGCGCGATGCTTCCCACCGCCCGCTGCACGGTATGCCTGCAGATGCTCCATTCCACTTCCCCGATCCGGCGTTGCCGTTGAGTTGACCGTTGGCATATGCACCATTGATCGAAACCTTCACAAGTCCCCCGCTGCCGATGGTGCCGGAAACGTTAGCGCCGGGCGCGCTGATCTTGCCGTCGGCGACAGTGAGCATGGAGCTTGCGGTGGGCTCGCAGGAGCCGGTCTTGGTCACAATGGTGACGTGCCAGTTGCCGTCGTAGGGGCTCTGGGCGAAAGCGGGAGCGGCGAGGGTGCCGGCGACAACTGAAGCGGCACAGAACGCCGCGATGCGACCAAAACGCATGAATTCCGTCCTTGAATATATCTGAGATGCTGACCTTTATTCGGACGAAATGTGACGGAAATTTGTTGCAACGCCAAACCGAAAATTGTTCCTGTGGAAGCAACGATTTATTTGGGTTTTCGGCTCCAGTTTTTGAAGCAAAATCAATGCGGCCTCACGTTAATTATAAACGTGAGGGAGAGACTCAACGCGGGGACTTCGGGGCCGGCCTGTTTAAGGTAAAGCCTGTCTACGAAAGGCTTGGCGCCGAGGTCGCGAACTGCTCGTCCTGGACCTTGGCCGGCAGCGCCTTGTGGACCTTGGCATAATCGATCACGTCGGCCAGCAGCTTGAGTCCAAGCGGGGCGAGGGCGCGCTCCCAGAGCTCGCGGGCGGTCTCGCCCTTTTTCACGAAGCACCAGTCCTGGGCCGCGATGGCGCCGGCGTCCATGCGGTCGGCAAGATGATAGATCGTGCCGCCGGCGATCGGATCGCCCTCCTTGATGGTCCATTCCACCGCGGCCTTGCCACGATGCCGCGGCAGCAGCGAGGGGTGATAGCCGATCCCGCCCAGCTTCGCCGCAGCGAGGGCGTCCTTGCCGACCCGGGCATGACTGTGCGCGGTGATGATCAGATCGGTGTCGGGGGCGATCTCGGAGGCGACCACCAGCTTCGGATTGGCCTGCACCGCCACCTCAATCCCGGCCGCCTTGGCGGCCGCAGCGAGGCGGTCCTCCGCGTCGGCTACCACGACCCGCACGACCCCAACGCCGTGCTCCCGGAGCATGTTCAGGGTGGTCACGCCGAAATGGCGGGAGCCGACAAGGGTAATGCGCATGGGTGTCAGATCTCTCTCGCAACTGCGTCATACTCCCGATAACACGCTGGAGCATCCTGTCACCACCTACGAGGCATTAGGGCCGGTTATCAACAATGCGTCGGCGAGGGCTGCGCCGAACTCGGCGATTGCGCGGCCGTCCGCACCAGTGTTTCCAGCGGTGTGCTTCTGTGGGCGCACCCCAAAACGGCCAGGAGCGAGCGAATGCGAAGCGCGTGGTTAGTTGTTCTCGGTGCATTGAGTGCGGCTCCGGCACAGGCGGGGCCGTACCCCGTGGTGCCCCCCGAGATCGGGGTCGCGCCGTTCATTGGTCCGACCTGGGATGCCTATCGTTGCACCGAAGGGATGCCGTATAATTTCTACCACGGCTCCTATTACGGCGAGGAGCCGCCGGCAATCCATCGCGGCTACGCCTATCGGCCGTATTACCGCTACAGCGCCTATCGCAAATGGCCGCGCAAGTATTTTTGCGTGGTCGATTAAGCGTTGCCGCGCGGCCACGATCGGACGGCAAATGCGGATGCGCCGGTTCCTGTGTTGCTTTTCAGACAGAAGACCTTTCCGGCTTGCCGCTAGGCTCGCGTCCGCCGGGGCTGGCGACATTTCAATCCGGATCCCTTTTCGAACCCGGCTTTGGCCGCTGGCGTGATCGCCAGCGGCTTTTTCATGCCGCGCACCACGAAATCATCGGACGGTAACACGTTTTCAACCTGGCTGTCGTATCGACGAATCCGTCGCGGATTTGTATTGCGTACCGCGACACCAAAATGTCCGGCCGGCGCGGGTGCGCCGCGCGGGCATTTTTGCCGGGACCGATGTCATGCCGAGCGCAATCGAGCAGATCGTGGACGCCTATGTGCGGCTGAAGAATCGCCGTGGGCTCGACGAGCTGATGCTGCACAGGCAGCGGCTCGCGGTCGATCTGAAGAGCAGGTCGGGCTACGATTTCAGCCGGCCGATCGAAAAGATTGACGAGGAGATCGCGATCATCGAGGCGGGTATTAGCCGGCTGAAAGCCGGCGATTCCGCCGCATCAGGCAGCCAGCTAGCCTGACCGATTAGTCGCGCCGGCCGCCGTCGATGACGGTGAACAGCGGCCGTGCGGGGGTCGGCTCGACCAGCAATTCCTCCACCAGGGCGGTGGCCGCATCGACATATTTGCGCGTCGGCTTGTCGAGCTCGCGTTTCGCTTCGTCGTCGAGCGCGACCTTGGCGGCCTCGACCAGCTTGCGCATCCGCGCCGCATGATCGTCGCCCGCCGTCAGCGTCGCGCGCGCCAGCGAGCGAAGCACGAACAGCTCGCCCTCGAGGCGGAGCAGGCGATCGTTGAGCCTGGTGAGGACTGCGTTGAGGTCGGCCATGGCGAGTGTGTTCGTTGCTGAGATCCATCCTGATCTAGCCGCGATCGGTGAACGGATTCCAAATGTAGTCGGCGCAATTGGGCCGATCTTTCGGACCGACGGCCTACGCCGCGGTCCGCGCGAGATATTTGCGCGCGAATTCCAGATACCAGTCGAGGCAGGCGGGATTGGCCATCGCCTCCTTGTTGATGACCTTCGCGACGGGCTGGCCGAGCAGCAGCTTCTTGATCGGCAGCTCCTGCTTCTTGCCGGACAGCGTGCGCGGAATCTCGGCGACGGCAAAGATCTCGTTCGGAAGGAAGCGCCGGGAAAGGCTGGCTTCGATTGCCTTGTTGATCTTGGCCTGCATCGCGCCGTCAAACGTCACACCTTCGCGCAGCACCACGAACAGCGGCATGTAGCTGTCGCGGCCGAGATATTCGAGGTCAACGACGAGGCTATCGAGCACCTCCGGCAGCGCCTCGATCGCGGAGTAGAGCTCGCTGGTGCCCATGCGCAGGCCGTGCCGGTTGATGGTGGCATCGCTGCGGCCGTAGATGATGCAGGAGCCGTCCGGATTGATCTTGAGCCAGTCGCCGTGCCGCCACACCGGCCCGCGGCCGCTGCCGTCGAAATTGTCCGGATAGGTCTCGAAATAGCTGGAGCGATAGCGCGCACCGTCCTTGTCGTTCCAGAAATAGAGCGGCATCGACGGCATCGGCTCGGTGCAGACGAGCTCGCCGACCTCATCGATGACGGCACGACCCTGTTCGCTGAAGGCTTCGACTGCCGCGCCGAGCAGGCGGCATTGCATCGCGCCCGGCGTCTGCGGCAATTCGCGATTGCCGCCGATGAAGGCGCCGGCGAAATCGGTGCCCCCGGAGATGTTCGCCCACCAGATATCGGCCTGCGCCTTGCTGCCGTTGGTCTTCGACAGCGCCGCGAAGCGGTCGTTGAACCAGGCTTGCGTGTCGGCACTCAGCGGCGAGCCGGTCGAGCCGAGGCAGCGCAGCCGTGACAGATCGCCGGCGGCGGCAAGGTCGATCTCGGCCTTGGCGCAATTGGCGAAGAACGCCGCGCCGGCGCCGAAGAAGGTCGCTTTCGACTGCGCCACGAAGCGCCACAGCGTGGCCCAATCCGGCTTGTCCTTGGCGCCGCCGGGGCTGCCGTCGAAGATGCAGCAGGTGGTGCCGCTGAGCAGGCCGCCGACCTGGCTATTCCACATGATCCAGCCGGTCGACGAGTACCAGTGATAGCGTTCGCCGAAAGAATTCTCGTGATAGGAGCAGCCGATATCGTTGTGCAGGCCGAGCAGCGCCAGCACCACGATGACGATCCCGCCATGGCCGTGCACGATCGGCTTCGGCAGGCCGGTGGTGCCACTGGAATAGACGATCCAGAGCGGATGGTCGAACGGCAGCCACATCGGCTCGAACGCGTCGACGGCGGCTCCGGTCGCTGCGAGAATATCGGACAGCAAGGCGTCAGCGGCACCAGCGCCGGCCTCGCTGTGCAGGATCACGTGCTCGACGGTCGTTAACGATCGCCGCAGCTCGGCCAGCACATCGCGCCGATCGTGCTTGCGCCCGGCATAGGTGACAGCATCGCAGGCGATCAGCACCTTGGGCTCGATCTGCTTGAAACGATCGATCACGGCGGGTGCGGCCATGTCGGGCGCGCAGACACTCCAGACCGCGCCGATGCTCGCGCTGGCGAGAAATGCGATGATGGTGTCGGGGATGTTGGGGAGGTACGCCGCGACGCGGTCGCCCGGCTTGACGCCCTTGTCCTTAAGATGCAGCGCGAGTGCAGCCGCTTTGCGCCGCAGCTCCGGCCAGCTCGTCTCCGTGAGCTTGCCGTCCTCGCCGCTGCTGACGATCGCGGGCAGGCCGGCGGCTTGCGCCGCTTCGACGTGCCGGAAAACCTGCCGGGCATAGTTCACTTGCGCGCCGGGAAACCAGACCGCACCAGGCATCTTGCGCTCGGCGATCACGGTTTTAAATGGCGTCGGCGATTGCAGATCGTAATAGTCCCAGATGCTGCGCCAGAAGGCATCGAGATCGCGCACCGACCACTGCCGCATCTCCTCGTAGCCTGCGAAGCTGAGGCCGCGCTGCGTGGCGAGCCAGTTGCGGTAGAGGGCGATCTGGGGAACGAAGGGAGCGGTCATTGCGTCTCGGCTTCAGCTGCGGGGAGGCTCAATCTAGCCGGTGCCGCAGAGTAGCAGAAGCCGCAATTCGCGCACGCTGTCAGGCGACGCCGGCCCAGCGCCGTCCGAACACGGGCGGCTTGGTCTTCACAGCCTGCCAGCCGAAGAAGTGATGCTTGCCGGACCAGCTGTGCACCACACCGCTGCAGATGCTGCATTTGAAGCTGCCGGAGTGCGCTTCGGCGTGCTCCTCGCGTGTCGCAGTGTAGTTCATGCTGCAACCCGCACAGGTGAACTCTTCGATCGTCCAGATGCTGTTGGCCATTGCACGGAATGTTTCTTGGGACCTCGACCCACGATAGCCACTGGCATTTGCAGCGGCGTAAACCGGCGACCGGAAATCCGGTTAACGGGCGTTAGCCAAGCGCGGACGCGCGGCGGCTCGCGGCAAGTTCACTCGGCCCGGCCGCGCATGTCCCGGTCGATCCGCATCTCTACGCGCCTGATGGCGAGCAGCGCCAGGCTGCCTTGCACCCGACCGGACCGGACCTTTTCGCCAATGGTGTAGGCATAGCGCCAATAGCCGGGCGCGCCGTTCCGTCTCAGCGAATAGTGGACGCCGCGGTGGATTCCCGCGTGTGTATCGGGTTGCCTGGGAAGGGGCGCCATCAACCCGGAATGCGGATGGGCCCGATGCGTTCCTAGTCGCCGGGGCAGGCCGGTCGTCTTGACGCCGGTGGCGCGGCTGGCAATAACGCCAGGGTTGCGCAAGTCTGGGGAACCCCGCGTTCATGCCGCAAGGAAGGTCGTGCCCGTGAAAACCCTCCGTCAGCTCCTGACGGGAGAGGACATCATCCAGCTCCTGATCCGGGTCGTCCTGCTCGGCCTGCTGATCATCTGGACCTTCCTGATCATTCGCCCGTTCGTGCCGATCCTGGCCTGGAGCGGCGTGCTCGCGGTCGCGTTCTATCCGGCGTTCAGCTGGGTCGCCAAAGTCCTGGGCGGCCGGCCCAAGACCGCGGCTGCGATCCTCACTGTGATCACGCTCGGCATCGTCATTGGACCGGCGACCTGGCTCGGCATCAGCGCGGTGGATGGCGTGCGCGAGCTGGCGCGCCAGCTCGGCACCGGCGATCTCGCGCTCCAGTCGGCGCCGGAGCAGCTTAAATCGTGGCCGCTGGTCGGCCCGTGGCTCTATGATCTCTGGGAGCAGGCCTACAACAACATCCGCGCGGTGCTGCGCGAGGTGGCGCCGTATCTCCAGCCGCTGGCGGGGCCGCTGTTGTCGCTCGCCGGCGATGCCGGCGTCGGCACGCTCCAATTCCTGGTCTCGGTGTTCGTGGCCGGCTTCCTGTTTCCGCACGGGCCGCGGCTGGTCGCGGCAGGCCGCGGCTTCCTGTTTCGCATCGTGCCCGAGCAGAGCGAGCATTTCCTCGAGCTCGCGGGCGCGACCATCCGCGCCGTGGCGCAGGGCGTGATCGGCGTCGCGATCGTGCAGGCGCTGCTCGCCGGCATCGGCTTCAAGCTCGCGGCGGTGCCGAGCGCGGGCCTGCTCGCCTTCATCGTGCTTCTGCTCTCGATCGTTCAGATCGGCGCCTTCCTCGTGCTGCTGCCGGTCATCATCTGGATCTGGACCGCCAAGGACGTCACCACGGCGCTGCTGCTCACCGTGTTTCTGGTCCTGGTCGGCTTCATCGACACCATGCTGAAGCCGCTCGTCATGGGGCGCGGCCTGACCACGCCGACCATCGTGATCTTCGTCGGCGTGATCGGCGGCACGCTTGCCCACGGGATCGTCGGCCTGTTCATCGGTCCGATCATCCTGTCGGTCGCCTGGGAGATGATGATGGCCTGGATCAGGACCGAGGACCGGGTGGAGGCGGGCGAGGGCTGAGTGCCCCGCAAGGCTGTGATCAATGTCCCCGCCGAACTTGTCTATTGACCTAGACAAGTTACGATAGGCGAGATTCTGGTTGTGAGCCGCGATAATCTACGAAAGTAATGGCCAAGTCTTCCAAGCTGGTCGCCGCCAAGCGCGGCAAGGTTTTGCTGGTCAGACGGCGATCGGACGGTCTGTGGATGTTCCCGGGCGGCCGCAAACGTGCGCGCGAATCCGACAAGGACTGCCTGCGGCGGGAGATCAAGGAGGAGCTGCCCAAGCTCAAGCTCGGCAGGATCAGCCTCTGGAAGGAAGTGACCGCCAGGAACAAGCGCTCCGGCCGCAAGATGAGCGACGCGATCTTCATCGCCAAGAACGCCAAGGGCAGGCTCGCGATCGGTGACAAGAACGAGATCGACCGCGCCGCCTGGCAGAAGCCGCGCGGCATCCGCCTGACCGCGACCTCGCGCTACATCCGCGATCGCCTGTTTCCCAGGAAGCGGTCGCGCCGGTAGCGGCGCGGCTGCGACAAATCGCCTGCGCCAAGGGCGCGGGCGCCAATGCGATCATCGGCTGCTATTGCTTGGCCGCCATCATGTCGAGGCAATGATTGAGATAGGCGGTGCGATCTCGCGGCAGTACCCTCTCGAGATCCGCCTTCATGGCGCATTCGCGCTGTCGCAACTGCTCGGCGCGACGCTTCTCGGCGGCTTCGCGGTATTCGGGGGCAACCTTGTTGGGATCCACCAGCGGCTGTGTCCGCGCAGGCGCCGCAAAAGACAGTGCAATGGCCGCAACGACAATGAGCTGTTTCAAATGAGCCTCCTTGAAAAGCCCGATCCTAGCGCACGGCTCGCGAACTTCAAATCGGGAGGTGCGGTACCGCGTTCCGCCATCATGGGCGGGCCCCGGCCCGATCGCGCCAGCGGACTTCCGGCACGCTGGCATTGGAACGACTTCGCACTGAAAGCGTAGACTCCTAGCTCCCGGCCCATCCCCAAGCCCCCCAAGCCCCCGGGCCGCGAGAAAACCTTCCCACAAGGTTGGCGACCTCAGTAGCCCCCCGCACTGGGGTCGTTTGCTTTGCCGCGCCAGATGTGAACCAGCTCACAAGCGCCACGCGAGATCGCTGCTATGAGTGCCTCAATACTTGACCAATTCATTTCGAACGTAACGCCCCAGCGTGGCTCCAAGCGCTGGGGTTTTTCGTGCTGGCCATGCGCGCTTCGATCGTGCCCTGAGCGAGCGGCGAGTTCCCGGCTGCGGGCGTGGTCAACAGCCAAATATTTAGCAGCGCGACGGCCGCCCGGATGTTGCCGGGAGGCGTGCGTTCGCAGGGCAAATCCCATATGCATGGCGGCGCGCCGCCGAATCGACATGCGGCCCGCGCGCGTTCAGTTGACGACCAGAGACGGGTTCAAGTGAGGCTTGCCAAAAAAGCGCCGGTGACCAAGACATCGCCCAAGAAGAGCAAAGGATCGCAGCGCGCCACGATCTCGTCCTCGTCGCCTCTCGGTTTGCTGGCGCTGCATCTGCTTGCACAATGGAAGCAGTCCGGGCAGAGCGGCATCGTCTTTCTCGCCGAGAGCGAGACGAGGGCGGAGCGGCTCGGCAGCATCATTCACGCGCTCGACCCGTCCTGCGAGGTCCTGGTGTTTCCGCGCCTGAACACCTTGCCGTTCGATCAGCTGGAGCCGTCCCACGAGCTCGCAGGGCGCAGAGCCTCCGTGCTGAGACGTCTCACCAAGTCCAGGAGGCCGGTATTTCTCATCGCGACGGCGGAAGCTGTGATGGAGCGCCTGCCGCCGCCTCCGAGCCTCTCGCGCCTGAGCGTGAGCCTGAAGGTGGGCGGCGCGTTTTCCGAGCCCGAGCTCGAGGCACGGCTTCAGTCGCTCGGATATGATCTCGAGGACGAGCCGGATTATCCGGGCGGGGCGCTGTTTCACGGCCAGACCTTCGAGATCTTCCCTGCGGGCGCGCTCGGTCCGTTCAGGATCGAGCATTCGGGTCACACCATCGACCGCATCGTGGCTTTCGATCCGAAGGAGCACGAGATCATCTTCGAGACCAAAGAGCTGCTGGTCGATCCCATGTCGGAGCGGCTCGCCTTCGCCGGCAAACGCGGCAAGCGCGCCAGCCTGTTCGACTATTGCGGTCGCGCCAAATGGATCGCCGATGCAGGTGTCCCCTCGCATGTCGACGGGTGGTTGAGCACGATCGAGGAGGCGGCGCCGCGGGCGGAGCGGGAGCGAGAATATCTCGGACGGCGCGACTGGAAGCAGCTTGCAAAGGGCATGAAGGTGCTGCCGCGGACGGCCGCCCTTCAGACCGTGCCGGACTTTTCGAAAGTCACATCCGCGCGGAAGGTGCTGCGCGCCTTCGTCGAAGACGTGCAGCGGGCCGGCTCGCGGCTGATCTTCGTCGCGGCGCAGGAGGACGATCTGCGCGTGATGGAGCGGATGAGCGGCGTCAAGACGGAGCGCTGCGAAGACTGGGACGAGGCCGCAAGCGGGCGGGGCGGCGAAGCCTCGCTTCTGGCCGATCTCGATGCGGGCTTCATCGTGCCAGGGAAAAAGCCTCTCGTCGTCGTGACCGCTTCCGACGTGCTCGGCAGCCGGGCGCATCATGCCCAGCCGATGGCGCGCGCCTGGAGCACCGCGTTCGACCATGCCGACGTGCCGGAGCAGGGCACCGTTGTCGTGCATCTCCAGCGCGGCCTTGCCGTGCTCGACGGCTTGCAGACAGTGAACACCGGCGGCGGCGCGCTGCGGGAGATGGTCAGGCTGTCCTTTGCCGGCGACAATGCGGTTCTGGTGCCGCCGCCGGATCTGGCGCTGATGTGGCCTTATTCGGCCGAGCTCGGCAAGCTGGCGCTCGACAAGGCGGACGGCAGCACCTGGTGGGCTCGCCGCACCGAAGCCGAGCGCGAGATCCAGATCGCCGGCAAGGTGCTTGCCAAGCACATCAGCCAGCGCCGCCGGCGGCGCGGCGAGAAGCTGGTTCCGCCGGGATCGGCCTACGAGAAGTTCGTCGCGCGCTTCCCTTATTTTACGACCGTCGATCAGGCCAACGCGATCCGCGACGTGCTGGATGATCTCGCCTCCGGTCACCCGATGGACCGCGTGGTCTGCGGCGACGTCGGGTTCGGCAAGACCGAGGTGGCGCTGCGCGCGGCCGCCGCGGTGGTGCTCTCGGGCAAGCAGGTGGCGGTCGCGGTGCCGACGACGGTGCTGGCCCGGCAGCACACCGCAACTTTTCAGAAGCGCTTCGCTCCGTTCGGGATCGAGGTTGGCAACCTGTCGCGGGCGACCTCCGGCGCGGAGCTGCGCGAGACCAGGGAGGGGCTGCGCAGCGGCCGCATCAAGGTCGTGATCGGCACGCAGGCGCTGACTGGCAAGGACGTGAGGTTCGACGATCTCGGACTCGTCATCATCGACGAGGAGCAGCATTTCGGCGCGGCCGAGAAGGCAAAGCTCGCTAGCCTCGCCAAGAACGTCCATGTGCTGATGATGAGCGCCACGCCGATCCCGCGCACGCTCGCCGCCGGCCTTGCCGGCTTCCGCGACCTCAGCGTGATCGCTTCGCCCCCGGTGCACCGGCTTCCGGTCGCAACCAGGATTGCACCGCTGTCCGATGCGGCCATTGCCTCGGCGCTGCTGCGCGAGCAGCGCCGCCACGGGCAGAGCTTCCTGATCTGCCCGCGCATCCAGGATCTCGAGCCGATGGTGGCGCGGGTGCAGGCGGTGGCGCCAGACCTTCGCATCGTCTGCCTGCACGGCAAATTGCCGGCGGAGGAAATCGACGACCGCATGATGAGCTTCGTCGAGGGCGAAGCCGACGTCCTGCTCGCCACCAACATCGTCGAGAGCGGCCTCGACATTCCCCGCGCCAACACCATTGTGGTGTGCTGGCCCGAAAAGTTCGGTCTCGCCCAGTTGCACCAGCTCCGCGGCCGGGTCGGCCGCAGCGGCATCCGCGCCTTCGCCCATCTCCTGACCGAGACGGCGTCCGGACAGTCCGAGAAGCGGCTCGCGGTGCTCGAGGAGTTCAGCCGGCCCGGCGCGGGCTTTGCCATCAGCGAGCGCGATCTCGACCTGCGCGGCGCCGGCGATCTGTTCTCGGAGCAGCAGTCCGGTCATGTCCAGGTGTTCGGGCCCGTGCTGTACAGCCACCTCCTGAAAATGGCCTCGGAGAAGGTCGACGAGGAGCGCGCCGCGGTCTGGGTGCCCGACCTGAACCTTCCGGTCGGAGACATGCTGCCCGAGACTTATGTGCAGTCCGAGCCGGTGCGGCTCGAGCTCTATGCGCGCGCCGCCCGATGCGGCAGCGAGGACGAGCTCGACGAACTCGAGGAGGAAACCTCCCGCCGCTTCGGGGCGCTGCCGAAGGCCGCGCGCGACTTCTTCGCCGCGGCCAACCTCAGGATCGAGTGCAAGCGCAGAGGCATCATCCGGCTCGACGTCGGCCCCGAGGCCGTGGCCGCAACATTCCTGCCGGGGCGGCTGCGCAAGTCGCGCGGGAAGTCACTGCAACGCGACGGCGATCGCGTCGTGTATCACGCCAAGATGCGGGACGCGCCGTTCGAGCGGGTCGAGGAGTTGTTCGAGGTGCTGGACGAGGGGTAGGCCGCCCCGAAAACTGCGAAAACAACCCCATGCACAGTAGCAACGTGCTGCCGGCACGATGACCTGTGCAAGCCGGCGGAAAGATCGGTTTGACACGTCGGGCAAAACAGTGGCATTCTGGCAATATTCGGAAAATCCGCTGTGGCTGCCGTGGGACCGCAGCTTCATCCCCTCGCATGGACCCCGTATTCGGCCGGAGTGATCGGGCCCATCAGCCGGTCCCGTCGCTAACCTGGAATTAATCCAAAAAGCTCACAATTTTAGGCAGTTGTGTAAGTGGGTGCTGCGTAAAGGACTCGTCGCGAGGACGTTCCAGCGTCGGCTTCCTTTTGCTCGCTCATTTGAGGTCAATGCCAGTGACCACGACATCCGAAGCGCAAGGCCTTGTCGAACAACTTGATCCCGAAGCGCTCGCGCTCGCCGCAGCGCCCGACCCCGCAGCCCCGGAAGCCGAACTGCCGGCCAAGCCTTCCGGCCGGAAAACGGTGCTGGTCCTGGCCGTATGTGCCTTGGCCATCAACGGTGCGGCGGCGATCTATTCGCTGCCGTCTGATCTGCCGTCGCTGACTGTCAGCAGGCTGGCCGAACTGCTTCCGCGTCCGCAAGCCACCGCGCCGAAATCGGATCCGGTCGTCGTTGCCCTGAAGGACATTCAGTCGGCCCAGCAGCAACACGCGGCTTCGCTGCAGGCGAACAATGACTTGGTGCAGCAAAATGCGGCTCTGCTCCAGCAGGACTCGATGGTGCTGCTGTCCCTGCGCCAGAGCATCACGGACGAGCGGGTCGATGTGAGGAAGATATCGTCGCAGCTGTCCACCCTGATCGCGAAGGTCGACTCGCTGCAAAACACGATGATGTCGGACGTCACGTCCTCCATTCGACGAGCGAACGCCCGCTATGGACTATCCGCCGCGATGCACAAGCGGCTGGTGCGGCAGTCGAAGCCTGTCGGACCTGTCGGGCCTGTTTCCGTCGGAGGAGCTCCGCTGAGCACGCCGGCTGCGACTTCGGCTCCGGAGAGCTGAGGGCAGATCGCGGCACTGGTCCGCTTCAAGCCGGTCTTCGCCCTTGACGTCCAGGGGCAGCCGGTTCGTGCTGGCGCGGTGCTTCTGAGATCAGCCTTTCAATTCTCCTCCGCTGAATTCAGAGAGTATCCGGTACGCTTCCTCTGCTTGCTCCCTCGTCAAATTGGCTGCCCAGTCCGTTCCGATCAGCGCCGGCCCCTTGCGCTCTCGATCGTAGACCATCCAGCCGATGCCTCCCGTCCGAACCAAAAATCGGCCCTGCGCCGGCGTTCTGTCACTCACGGTTAGCCTCCCACTTACTTGCTGCAACCGGCCGAGTAAGCCGCACCATTCTCTCGGATGCATTCGTCCATGTGAATCAACTCGGGAAAAACTGGCAATGCGCAGCACCGGTGTTCCTGCCCGGAACAGGTCTGCGAATGTGCTGAAGCGAACAGAGCAGCGCTTCGATCTCGGAGTAAGCTCGCAGCTGCTTGGCCTTCCCCTATGGCCGAGCACCTCCAGCGGCCCCGGCCTTACACCCCCCAAAAGCCCCACGGCCGGGGCCGTCTTGCGGCTCCGTCGAGATGGCCGACGCCCAAGTCGTCCTCCCCGAGTCCGATTGACTCTGCCGTTTCCCCGTCAAACTATTGGTCGGGAAAAGATGGCAAATGGGGCGCGCGCCATGAAGGACTACCAGGCTCAGCTGGAGAAATTGCGCACGGACGCGGCCGAGTGCGCTCTGATCCGCGATCTTGCGACCGACAAAGCCAAGCGCGAGCTATTTGACCGGCTGGCCAATCATCTGACCGTGCTCGCGCAGCAAGTCGAGATGGCGATGCTGGAGCGGCGCAAAGGCGCTGAACCGTAAGGCCGCCGCAGGTGCTGACGGTTCACAAGCCGTCCACGACGACGGTCGCCGGGCGGAGAGCGAGCGCGAGGATTATCGGGTCGGAGGCGCCTTCCATCCATAGGACTGACGCGCGATCTGGCCAGTGACGTCGAGATCCCTCTCGTCAGAGAGGCGCCAGGCCGCCACACCGAAACAGACGGTCAGAACCACGGCGGCAACTAGCAGCAGCATCGATAAAAACTGGCTCACGCCTACACCCCTGAACGCGACGCATCAATGGAGCGACCACAGAACGTCGATTCGGAAAATGCAGGCGCGCTGACGCATCCCGCGTTCTCCCCATCAAGTCACGTCGGACCAAAGGCGCTCACGATTCCGATCGTGATGGGGACCAGCGCCACGATGGTCCAAAGGGCGGGCGAGCTGGAGGAAAGGCCAACGATCAGTATCCAGGCACCGAAGCCTACAAGGAACGCCGAGATGGCGTAGGCAAGGGCTTTTCCCATCGTTCGATCTACGCGCAACATAGGATCGATTTGCGCCTGTAAGAGTCCTCACGAATGGAAACGTTCCTATCATCCGCTGCGGCGGCGCATCGCTCCCGTGCACATCACCGCGCGATCCCGCGGTCGATCGTTCCGGGGCGGACCTGAATCCTCGCGCGCGCTTCGCAGTTCCCGGCTGAGCGATGAGGCAACGCAGCGGTGGCAGAAACAGTGCCTCGTCCCATCTCGGCCGAGGGGGATAGCGATCGATTGCGTTGTCAGCCGGCGTCGGCGATCCGATGGGGTGGTCGATTTCTGGATGGCGAAAGTGGAGCGGCTAACGCGCGATGAGACTTAGATGAATCGTCATCGCGCTTCAGGTTGTTGTTGCGCATGATCTTTCCGGAAAACCGCTTGGCATTTTGCCCTGGCGCGGCCCTCCGGTCCGGATCACGCTTTAGGCGGCTTGCTCTTCAAACGAGGTGTAGATCCGGCCAGTTGGATCAACGATCTGAACGTCCCAGCACCCGTCCTCGACCAGCTCTCTGGCCTTCTTGAGGGCCGCCGCGAGTGACAGCCGCTTGAGGCTGACGACGCCTGCCGTGTCGAAACCGCTGATTTCAAACATGCCGCTCCCTCCTGATCTTCTCGAATGCTACACCTTTCCAGCGCGGTGTCTCCCGGCTTTTTGGGGGGCAGGCAGTTGGAACGGACGAGATTTGAGTGTGCACTATCACCGTACCCCGGAGCCAACCGTTATGGACTTCGTTCAGAGAGCAAAGCGTAAGCTGTTTCCGCCGCGGGAGGTCATTGAGGGGTACGAAAACCCAGAGTTGGTGGAGACGATCTTCCTTAAGACAATCAACTACGAGCCGAGCGGGAACTGGCCGCTCGTCATGGGCGTGAACACCGTTCTCGATTTCGGCGGCGGCGCTGGCTTGCATTACAAGCTTGCCCGCCAGCAGCGCCCGGACATCCGCTGGGCCGTGGTCGAGACGCCGGCCATGGTGCATCGCGCTCGGGAGCTCGCCACTGACCGGTTGATGTTCTTCGAGCGCATTGAGCAGGCCGCGAATTGGCTCGGGATCGTCGATCTCGTCCATTCGAACGGAGCCATACAGTATGTTCGCGACCCGATCGAAACCATCAGAAGCCTCTGTCTGGTGCGGGCGGCGGCGCTTGCTTGGCACCGCGTGCCGCTCAGCGATGAGAGCAGGCGTGAGATGCAGACTTCATACCTGAGTGACAACGGTCCAGGCACATTACGCGCTTCGTCGGAGAAGCTCGTACGTTACGATCGGACTTGGATTTCCGAACAAGCGTTCATTGACGCGCACAAGAGCTATCGCGTTGCTGAGCGCGGCCCAGATCCTGCCGAGCGGGGGACACAGCAATTCAAGTTCGAGCGCTGTTAATTGCGGGTTCGACGACATCCCGCCGACGGGAGTCTGATCGGCCGCATGGGGCGGAGCGCATCTGCCTGGATCTGGCGGGCGAGGCCACTTCGCCAGAAGAGCGGGCGGGCCTTGCGATCATGACCGGCAACTATCGCGAGGCCATCCTCGATCGCCGTAGTCGATCTGCAGACAGAGAGCCTTTTGAATTGACTGGAGTTTCGGCTTAAGTCTTTGATTCCGCTTGGTGAGCGCGCTGGGGCTCGAACCCAGGACCCCGTGATTAAAAGTCACGTGCTCTACCGGCTGAGCTACGCGCTCCCATGGCCGCGGATGGCATTCCAAGAAATCGCCATCGCCTTCGGACATTTGAGAAGCATGTCTTGCCGCGACGTTGGCGTTGCGGGGAAAACCGGCTGTTTCCGGATCATGCTTTCGGCCCGCGCTGTGTAGGGGCAGTGGCTGCGGAGGTCAATAGTGCGGGTGGCTGCCGAAACTGGCGGCAGGGGCGGGGATTTGCTCGCGGTGTCCGTGGCTTAAGGCGGAATTTCCAACCCGATTGGCGGGCGGCCATCCACGCCGAAGAGCACGTGACTTTTAATCACGGGCTCTCGGGTGACCGGACCGTCTCCTTACTGGTTCGCCTCCCGCCTGACCTCGCTCGGCACCGGCTGCGGCGTGCCGGCGGGGGTCGGCAGGGCAACGGGCCGCAGGCCAATCAGCTCGGCGGTGCGGATCGCGCTGTCGCGCCAGAACTGGAACGAGTTGATGCGGCTGAGCTCGAGGATGGCGATCGCCACCGCCGCGAGGAACGGCAGGCTCTGCAACACCAGCACGCCGGCGAAGATGTAGATCTCGGTGATCTGGCGGAAGCTGTTGGAGGCGACCAGCACGCCGGCCCCGACCAGCAGCAGGATGCCGATCACGGCTTCCCAGAACGCCTGGAACTCGATCGACATCCGCGACAGGCCGCCCTTGGAGGTCCGTGCGAAGGCGATGTGCTCGGTGATGAGGCCCTGCGCCACGGCGCGCGACACCGTCCATTGCACGCTCATCGCGGCGATCATGGCGCCCAGCATCTGGCCGGGTTTGATCGCGACGCGGGCGCGGTACATCGACAGGAAGTGCACCAGCGAGACGATGAAGGCGCCGATGATCGGCAGCGTCAGGATCTTGTCGGGAATGGCGATGTCGGCAAAGGCGACGATCGGCACCCAGACGAGATTCAGCAGTGCCACGACCACGCCGAGGCTTTCGGCGCCCAGCCAGTTCAGCCAGCCGAGGCCGTATTCGCGCTTCTGGTCGGGCGTCAGCCGGCTCTTGCCCGGCAGGAAGTGCCGCCAGTGCTTCTTCACGATCTGGAGGCCGCCATAGGCCCAGCGGTGACGCTGCTTCTTGAAGGCCTCGTAGGTGTCGGGGAGCAGGCCGCGGCCATAGCGGTGGTTGGTGTAATGCGAGACCCAGCCGAGCTCCTGGATCGCAAGGCCGAGATCGCTGTCCTCGCAGATCGTGTCGGACGACCAGCCGCCCGCCATGTCCATCGCGGCGCGGCGGATCAGGCACATCGTGCCGTGCACGATGACCGCGTTGACCTCGTTGCGCTGGACCATGCCGATGTCGAAGAACCCGGCATATTCGCCGTTCATGATGTAGTGCATGATCGACAGGTCGCCGTCGCGATGCTCCTGCGGCGCCTGCACGAGGCCGACGCGCGGATCGGCGAATGCCGGCACGAGGTCCTTCAGCCAGTCGGGATCGACGACATAGTCGGCATCGATGATGCCGATGATCTCGGCATCGACGGCGGTGCGGTCCATCGCGATGCGCAGCGCACCGGCCTTGAAGCCCTGCACCTTCTCGGCATTGATGAACTTGAAGCGCTCACCGAGCGCGCGGCAATGGTCCTGGATCGGCTGCCAGAAGGCGGGATCCGGCGTGTTGTTGATGATGACGACGCATTCGTAGTTCGGATAGTTCAGCCGCGACAGCGCATCGAGCGTCTGCTTCATCATCTCGACCGGCTCGAAATAGGCTGGGATGTGGATCGAGACCTTCGGGTAGTAATTCTCAGGCACATTCTCGATCGGCTTGTCCTTGGTGAGCAGCCGCTGCGGCGGCCGGCCGAATGCGACGGCCGCGATCTCGTCAATGCGCGCCATGGCGATGAGGACCAGCGGAACCAGCAGGATCATGCCGAGCGTCAGCGCGAAGGCCGAGCCGAAGATGAAATAGTGGCTGTTCCAGAACGCGAACACGGTCGCAGTCCAGGCACCGACGCCGTTGGCGGTCGCCGACAGCAGGAAGGCCTGTTTCGCGGTCGGTTTTTCCAGCCGCAGGATCGGCAACGAGAGCAGAATGCCGACCAGCAGGGCGATTCCCATCAGCTTCCAGTAATCGGGGTTCTCGACCGGGCCGGTCCAGGCGAATTTCGGCTCGCGGCTGGCGTTAAGGATGCCCCAGTATGGACCGACGCCACCTTCGAAGAATTTCCAGGGCTGATCGATCGCTTCGACGATGTTGTATTCCATGCCGATGGCTTCGGCGCGGCTGACGAAGTTGCGCAAGGTCAGCGCCTGCTGGAACGGACCCGGATCGGCGTTGCGCAAATTGTAGCCCTGGCTCGGCCAGCCGAACTCGGCGATCACGATGCGCTTGCCGGGGAACAGGTTGCGCAAGAGATTGTAGCGGTCGACGGCCTGGTCGACTGCCTGGTCCGAGCGGAAGTTTTCCCAATAGGGCAGCACGTGCGCGGCGATGAAGTCGACGTTGGAAGCAAGCTCCGGATTGTCGCGCCAGATGTTCCAGATCTCGCCTGTGGTGACGGGCACGCGGACCGCGCCCTTCACCTTCTTGATCATGTCGATGAGATCTTCGACCTTCTGCTCGCCGCGGTAGATCACCTCGTTGCCGACGACGACGCCCACGACGTTGCTGTTCCTGCGGGCGAGCTCGATCGCGGCCTTGATCTCGCGCTCGTTGCGATCCTTGTCCTTGTCGATCCAGGCGCCGACCGTGACCTTGAGGCCGAACTCGGCCGCGATCGGCGGCACCAGTTCCACGCCGCCGGTGGACGAATACAGACGGATCGCGCGCGTCATGGTCGACAGCGTCTTCAGGTCGGCGCGGATTTTCTCGATGGTCGGGATGTTGTCGATATCAGGGTGGGCCGAGCCCTCGAACGGCGCGTAGGAGACGCTCGGCAGGAGGCCCTTGAAGTCGGGCGCGGGTTGCTTATCGCGCAAGACTCCCCACAGCCCTGCATGAAGCACGGACACAAGCAACAGAACGGCGGCGACAACGCGCATCGCGGCTAAACCAAAAGGGGCTGAGGTGGCAGGGAAGCGGATCTGACCCCGAGATCCGACCGAGTCCGCGGCAAATGGAGCATACCTCCGCCGCGCGGTTTCACAACTGTCATGGCCTCATGTCCTTATAAGGGCATGGCCTTTTCAGGAAATGCGCGGCAGTGCCAACCGTCTCTTTGGGCGATCGTTCCTGAACGGCGGCTGAAGGTGCCTTCCGATCATTTCTGCGGCGCCGGTGTCGGACTTGCCGCAGGCGAGGGGCTGGCGGCCGGCTGCGGAGCCTGCGAACTGCCTGGCGTCGCCGCCGGCTGAGAGGCCGCGGCCGCCGCCTGCTGCGGCTGGGAGGCCGGGTTGATCCAGCAGGCGTGCACGCGGCTGTCCAGGGTCTCGGCGACCTTGGGATCGATCTGGCCGCCGAACCGGGTCAGGCAGCGGAACGCGGCCTGGATGTGGCCGCCGGGACAGCCGAAGCGGTCATAGAGGTCGAGATGACGGAACGCGGTATCGAGGTCATCGCGCCACATCAATCTGACAACGCGCCGGCCGAGCCAGACGCATTCGGGGTTGCCGGCCGGGCCGTTGATGACCTGGGCGGCTTCTGCAAACTCGTCGGTGCGGCGCTGGTTCTGGGCGGCGTCTTTGGCGGCGGCGTCGGCGGGCTGGGCGGCGGCCTTGCCCTGATCCGGAGCCGGCGTGCCGCTCTGGGCGAACGCGCCACCGAAACCGATCATGACGACCAGGGAGGAAACGGCCAAGGTGGCGGCGAACTGCCGCAGGACCGCATTTCGTAACTGACGCACCCGTTGCCGCATGAATTCCCCAATTTCTCCGCTGACCGCCCGCGTCAGGATCCCGCGGACGCGCCGGTGATGGCGTCCAAATGGGTCTCCAATGCGGCGGAAAAGTCCCGCCGAGTCCCATGACCTGTATTTGGAATTTTGTCCAGCAAAGTCACGATCCTAGGCCCCTGTCGAACGGCCGCAGGTAAATTCCTCGAGCGGAGCGATGGATCCACGCGGAGTGCCCCCTTGGCAGACGGCGTAGATGCGGGTAATCGACGGCCCTTCGCGGAGGACGGAACCTATTTCTCTTCGTACGCCACTGGCGCTTCTGCTCGTCTCATTGGGGGTGATCGCTGCCGTGTGGTGGTGGCTTGCCACGCCGATCACGCTCGCGCGCGCCCCAATCGATCCCGCCGAGAAGGTTCAATGCGTCTCCTACGCGCCGTTCCGCGGCGAGCAGTCGCCGCTGAACGCCTGGACCCATATCGAGGCCGATCAGATCGAGCAGGACCTGCGCCAGCTCAAGGAGATCACCGACTGCGTCCGCACCTATTCGATGGAGAACGGGCTCGATCAGGTGCCGGCGATCGCCGCCAAGGTCGGCGGCATGAAGGTTCTGCAGGGCATCTGGCTGTCCAGCAACCGCACCAAGAATTTCGAGCAAGCATCGCTCGCCGTTCGCCTCACCAAGCAATTCCCCGAGGTCATCACCGCGGTCATCGTCGGCAACGAGGTGCTGCTGCGCGGCGAGATGACGACGGCGGACCTCGTCTCCATCATCCGCTCGGTGAAGGCGCAGGTCAGCGTGCCCGTGACCTATGCCGACGTCTGGGAGTTCTGGCTGAAGAACCGCGAGATCTATGACGCGGTCGATTTCGTCACGATCCACATCCTGCCCTATTGGGAGGACTTCCCGGTCAAGGCGAAGTTCGCAGCGTCCCATGTCGAGAGCATCCGCGAGCGCATGGCGGTGGCGTTTCCGGGCAAGGAAATCCTGATCGGCGAAACCGGCTGGCCCAGCGAAGGCCGCATGCGCGACGGCGCGCTGCCCTCGCGCACCAACCAGGCGCGCGTCGTCTCGGAAATCCTCAGCCTTGCGAAGGCGCAGAAATTCCGCGTCAATCTGATCGAGTCCTACGACCAGCCCTGGAAGCGCAGGCTGGAAGGCACCGTCGGCGGCTATTGGGGTCTCTATGACTCGGTGCGGAGGAATCTGAAATATCCGCCGGGCCAGCCGATCAGCAATTTCCCGTACTGGAAATGGTACATGGGCGCCGGCATGGGCCTGTGCGTGCTGGTGTTCGCGGTCGCAGGCCTCACGCTGCGGCGGCGGCCGTGGACGCCGCGCTTCTCGGCCTGGCTCGGTGTTGCCATCTCGGCGACATCGGCGGGCATCCTGCTCGGGATCGGCGCCGACAAGATGTATTACGAGAGCTACGGCATCGGCGGCTGGCTGCACTGGGGTGCGCTGCTGCTCGCCGGCATCCTGTCGCCGATCTTCTGCGCGCAGGCGATGGTGATCGGCCGGAGCTTGCCGACCTTCCTCGACCTGCTCGGTCCGCGCGAGGGACGGAAATGGTCGAAGCTGACGGCCGTGCTGGGTCTCACGCTGGCGCTGACTGCCGTGATCGCGGCGCAGACCGCGCTCGCCTTCGTATTCGACCCGCGCTACCACGACTTCCCCTACGCCTCGCTGACGATGGCGGTGGTGCCGTTCGCGCTCCTGATGCTGAACCGCCCGCAGATCGGCCAGCGTCCGATCGCGGAAGCGGTGTTCGCTGGCGTGCTCGCGCTGTCGGCGGTCTATGTGATGTTCAACGAGGGCCGCGAGAACTGGCAGTCGCTGTGGACCTGCGCGATCTATCTCTTGTTCGCGCTCACGCTGTGGCGGGCGCGGGCCGAGCAAATCCAAGAATGAGCAGGCCGATCGCCAAGCCCGACAGCACGACATTGTAGAGCACGATGCCGAGCCCGGCGGCAATGATGCCGACGGTGAGCAGCACGATCGACGGCCGCATCAGGTTCAGCGTCGCCACCACCAGCGCGACGATCCCGAACACCGAATTCTTGAACAGCACGGTCGCGACCGCGCGCGCCTTGCAGATCAGCGTCTGCAGTCCGGCGTCGCAGGCAAGCCCGACGGAAGAGAGCTCGATCCCGAGATAGCGCAAGTAGAGCGCATAGCCGACTGACGTGAAGCCGACGACGATCAGGAACTGGACCTGGTAGGGCGTGAGGCGAAAGGGTTTTTTGGTCATGGCCGCAATATGGTCGGGATGAAGGGAAGGGGCAACAGGGGAGAGCTGGGTTTCCTGCGGATTGACGCTAAGGATGTCCGGCCAAATCAAGTGTCGAGATGACTAGCGCCTGAAGAACGACGAGAGCGTCGATCCGGCCGATGCCGTTTCCGGCTTGGCCGGCGCCGGCTGCTGGGGCGCTGCAGGTGCCGGCGCGGGCTCCTCGCGCTTCGATGATCGCTTGGAGGAGTAGCTGCGGCGATGCTTCTCCGGCTTGGCAGCCGGTGCGGGAGCAGGGGCGGTCTCGGCTTGGGGGACCGCGTCCTGGTTCTTCTCGGAGTTCTTCTCCTGGACCCGGTCCTGCGCCTTTTCTTGACCTTTCTCCTGGCTCTTGTCTTGTCCCTTGTCCTGCCCCTTGTCCGAACCGCCCCGCATCGACAGCCGCTGGCCGTCGAACACGGTGGTCTCGCAATGGCGATCGTTTTCGGCGAGGCCCGCGCAGAGCTTTGCGGCAGCGGCGGCATTGATCAGCGGGCCTGCGCCGAGGCGAAGCTGCATGCCGAGGCCGCTGCTGCCTTCCTTGATCATGATGATCGGCCGCAGGCCCGCGACTTCCGGGTGGGTCTTGGTCACGCCGCGCCAGAGCGCGCGCAGGCCATCGATGGAATTGGCGCCGCCGAGCTCGATCGCAAAACGCGTCTGCTGGACCGCGATCGCCGGCGCTTCGTTTTCGGTGGCTTCCTGCGGCTTGGCTGATGCGGCCGCCACCTCGGTCGGGCCAGGCGGCGGCTCGGTTTTCTTCTCGGCGGCCTTCTCGGTCGCCTCGGATTGAATCAGTTTCGATGCAGCCGGATCGGGGGGCGCCATCATCGACTTGGAAGGCACCAGCGGGATGGCCGGTAGCGCTGCGGTCGCTGCCGGCGCCTGCTGCACCAGCGAGGCGGCAGCCGCGGTCTGCGGCGGCGGGCTCGCCGGCTCCTTTGCAGTGTCCTTCTGGGCGTCCTTCGCGGCGTCCCTGGACGCCTCGGTGCGCGGCTTGTCACTGCCGGAGGCCGGCGTCGAGGCGACCGGCGCGACGCTGGGAGCCGCGGGCGCTGCATCCTGGGGCTTTGTGCCTTGCGGCGGTGCGGCGGTCTGCCTGGCAATGGCGCCAGTGACGGAATCGAGCCCTTGCTCCAGCACGGTGACGCGCGAATAGAGCCGGTCGCGATCATTGTTCAACGTCTCGATGGCAGCAGCGAGCCGGCGCGCCTCGTTCTGGCTTTCCTTGGTCAGCATCTGGAGCCGGTCGGCCTGGCGCGCGAGATCGGCGGAGGCAACCTGGTCGCGCCGCCAGCCGAGCTGGGCTTGATTGGCCATCACGGCGACCACGACGGCACCGACGGCCGCCGCGCCCCAGGTCCCCAGCCGCCACATCATGCTGCGATCGAGTGCGCTTTCCTCGGCCAAAAGTCCGGAGAACAGCCCGCCGGTCTCCTTGGTGCCGAAGGCATCCGCCAGTGGGTCGGAATCCTTTGCCATGAACGTATAAGTGCCCAGCCCGATCGGGCGTCCCCGAATCAATGGGGAACATTAACAGGAAAACCCACTCGCACTTGAATTCCGGGCGTTTGCGGGGGTAGCAAGGCGCCCGTGAGGGCGGCTCGCCACCCGTCGCGCAATTGATTCGGCCATATCTGACAGGATTTCGATGACCGCCCGTTCAAGCCTCACGATCGTGCTCGCCGCCGGCGAGGGCACGCGCATGCGATCGAGCCTGCCGAAAGTGCTGCATCCGGTCGCGCATCAGACTCTGCTCGCCCATGTGCTCGCCGCCGCGCCCAAGGGAACCGGCGCCTCGCTCGCCGTCGTGATCGGCCCCGATCATCAGGCGGTCGCGGACGAGGCGAGGCGGATCAGGCCCGATGCGCTCACCTTCGTGCAGGCCGAGCGCCTCGGCACCGCGCATGCGGTGCTGGCGGCGCGCGAGGCGATCGCGCGCGGCGTCGACGATCTCCTGATCGCGTTCGGCGACACGCCGCTGATCTCGGCCGAGACCTTTGCGCGGCTGCGCGCGCCACTGGCCAAGGGCGCCGCGATCGCCGCCCTCGGCTTCCGCGCCGCCGATCCCACTGGGTATGGCCGCTTCATCGTCGAGGGCGACCATCTCATCGCGATCCGCGAGCAGGCCGATGCCAGCGAGGACGAGCGCAAGATCGATCTGTGCAATGCCGGCGTGATGGCGATCGACGGACGCCGCGCGCTCGACATCGTCGGGCAGATCGGCAATGCCAATTCCAAGGGCGAATATTACCTCACCGACGCGGTCGACATCGTCCGCAAGCAGGGATGGGAGTCCATGGTGATCGAGACCAGCGAAGACGAAGTGCGGGGCATCAACACCAAGGCGCAGCTCGCCGAGGCGGAAGCCGTGATGCAGGCGCGGCTGCGCAAGGCGGCGATGGAGGCGGGCGTCACGCTGATCGCGCCGGAGACCGTTTATCTCTCGGCCGACACCGTGTTCGGCAAGGACGTGACCATCGAGCCGTTCGTGGTGATCGGGCCGGGCGTGTCGATCGCTGACGGCACGGTGATCCACTCGTTCTCGCATATCGTCGAGACCACGCTCGGCAAGAAGGTCTCGATCGGCCCCTACGCGCGGCTTCGGCCCGGCACCTCGCTCGGCGACGGCGCGCGGATCGGCAATTTCGTGGAGACCAAGGCGGCGACGCTGGAGGCCGGCGTCAAGGTCAACCATCTCTCCTACATCGGCGATGCCACCATCGGCGCCAATTCCAACATCGGCGCCGGCACCATCACCTGCAACTACGATGGCTTCAAGAAGCACAAGACTGCCATCGGGCAGGGGGCCTTCGTCGGCACCAACTCCTCGCTGGTTGCACCCGTGAAAATCGGCAACGGCGCCTATATCGGCTCGGGCTCGGTGATCACCCGCGACGTGCCTGATGATGCCATGGCGCTGGAGCGCAACCAGCAGACCATCCGGGAAGGCGGCGCCACGCGCTACCGCGAGCTGAAGACCGGCGGCAAGAAACCGGAGAAGTAGACCGCTATTCGTCGTCGGCGAATTCGGAGAAGATCGCGCGGGTCAGGCGCCAGCCGCGCGGCTTGGCGCGCTTGGCCGGCTCGCCTTGCACATGCTTGACGAAGACGGGCTTGCTTTCCTTGCCGCGCATGGGCGGCGGCCAATGCGCAAGGTGCGTGCCCGAGGTTTCGCTGGCACGCAGATACATCGACGACAGACCCTTGCGGTCGGACGAGCCTTTCATGACCTTGTTCTCCTGACCGGAATCGTTGGTCAAACTTGTTGACAAGGAGTTAACGCGCGCGGTTAAAGGCCGGCCACATCGACGCAGGCGGAGGGCGCGCCGTCATCGGCTGCTGTCGCAATCCGTCATAATTATTGAGTATCTGGTTCCTTAGGAACTTCGCTAGAAAACGGGCGCGTCGTTTAGGCTATTTTTCGACGTTTTGGGGGATAGTGATCCGCATGTGCGGGATTGTCGGCATTCTCGGGCGCGAGCCGGTTGCAGAGCAATTGGTGGATTCGCTCAAACGTCTCGAATATCGCGGTTATGACTCCGCGGGCGTCGCGACGCTCGAAGGCAAGCATCTGGAGCGCCGCCGCGCCGAGGGCAAGCTGAAGAATCTGGAGAAGCGGCTGGAAGCCGAGCCGCTGAAGGGCACGACCGGCATCGGGCACACGCGCTGGGCCACCCACGGCAAGCCGACGGTCAACAATGCCCACCCGCACGCGACCGAGCGCGTCGCGGTCGTCCACAACGGCATCATCGAGAATTTCCGCGAGCTGCGCGAGGAACTCGAGGCCAAGGGCACGGTATTCCACACCGAAACCGACACCGAGATCGTGCTGCATCTCGTCGACGACCTCTTGACCCGCGGCAACAAGCCGGTGGAAGCGGTGAAGCTGACGCTGGCGCGTCTGCGCGGCGCCTTCGCGCTCGGCTTCATCTTCGCCGGCGACGACGACCTCATGATCGGCGCCCGCAACGGCCCGCCGCTTGCGATCGGCTTTGGCGACGGCGAGATGTATCTCGGCTCCGATGCCATTGCGCTCGGCCCGTTCACCGACACGATCAGCTATCTCGAGGACGGCGACTGGGTCGTGCTGACCCGCAAGAGCGCGACGATCTTCGACAAGGACGGAAACGCCGTCCAGCGCGAGAAGATCAAGCACGCCGCCTCGACCTCGCTGGTCGACAAGGCCAATTACCGCCACTTCATGGCGAAGGAGATCCACGAGCAGCCGGAAGTGGTCGGCCATACGCTCGCGCGCTACGTCGACATGGCGACCGAGCGCGTCGCTCTGCCGGTCACGCTGCCGTTCGACTTCAAGACCATCCAGCGCATCAACATCACCGCGTGCGGCACCGCGAGCTATGCCGGCTTCGTCGCCAAATACTGGTTCGAGCGGTTTGCGCGCGTGCCGGTGGAGGTCGATGTCGCCTCCGAATTCCGCTACCGCGAGGCGCCGCTGCGCAAGGGCGATCTCGCCATCTTCATCTCGCAATCGGGCGAGACCGCCGACACGCTGGCGGCGCTGCGCTATGCGAAGGCCGAGGGCGTGCATACGGTTGCTGTCGTCAACGTGCCGACCTCCACGATCGCGCGCGAGAGCGAGACCGTGCTGCAAACGCTCGCGGGACCCGAGATTGGCGTCGCCTCGACCAAGGCCTTCACCTGCCAGCTCATGGTGCTGGCAAACCTTGCAATTGCCGCAGGCAAGGCTCGCGGCGAGCTGTCCGAGGAGGACGAGATCAAGCTCGTCCATGGCCTCGTCGAGATCCCGCGCCTGATGGCGGATGCGCTCACCACCGAGCCTCAGATCGAGAAGCTCGCGCACCGGATCGCAAAATCCCGCGACGTGCTCTATCTCGGGCGCGGCACCAGCTTCCCGCTTGCGCTCGAAGGTGCGCTGAAGCTGAAGGAGATCTCCTACATCCACGCCGAGGGATATGCCGCCGGCGAGCTCAAGCACGGGCCGATCGCGCTGATCGACGAGACCATGCCCGTCGTCGTCATCGCGCCCTATGACCGCGTGTTCGAGAAGACCGTCTCCAACATGCAGGAGGTCGCCGCTCGCGGCGGCAACATCATCCTGATGACCGACGCCAAGGGCGCCGCGGAGGCGACGGTGGATTCGCTCGTCACCATCGTGATGCCGGATATGGCCGCGGCGTTCACGCCGATGGTCTATTCCGTTCCCGTGCAGCTGCTCGCCTACCATACCGCGGTGGTGATGGGGACCGATGTTGACCAGCCGCGCAACCTCGCGAAATCGGTGACGGTGGAATAGGCAGAACGGACCAGGCCGCGCTCTTCCAAAACCTGCTAGAAGCCCCTAGCTTGTGTGCTGCGACCGACCTGGAACCCGAATGACCACCCGCGACGACGCGCCTGCGCCTCTTGATGCCCTGCCGGAACCGCATACCGGCCTGATGGGCCGCTTCCGCAACTATTTCCTGACCGGCCTCGTGGTGACGGGGCCGATCGCGATTACGCTCTATCTGGTCTGGTGGTTCGTGACCTGGGTCGACGGCGTGGTGCGGCCGTTCGTCCCGCTGGCCTATCGTCCCGAAACGTATCTGCCTTACGGCGTGCCAGGCTGGGGACTGATTGTCGCATTCTTCACGCTGACGCTGGTCGGCTTCCTTGCAGCCAATCTGATCGGGCGGACGCTGGTCGATGTCGGCGAGACCTTTCTCGGCCGGATCCCGGCGGTGCGCGCGATCTATCGCGGCCTGAAGCAGGTGTTCGAGACGCTGTTCTCGGGCAAGGGCTCGAGCTTCCGGAAAGTGGGCCTTGTCGAGTTTCCCTCACCGGGCATGTGGTCGATCGTGCTGATCTCGCAATCACCGAACGAGGACATTTCGCGCAACCTGCCGGGGCAAGAGGAGCATGTCTCGGTATTTCTGCCGTGCTCGCCGAACCCGACCACCGGGTTCTTCTTCTATGTGCCGAAGAGCAAGATCATCGAGGTGGATCTCAGCGCCGAAGACGCCGCGACGCTGATCATGTCGGCCGGTGTGGTGCAGCCGGGCTCGGCGCCCGATCCGAAGAAGGCCGCCGCGCTCGCGGGCATGGCGAATGCGGCGCGCATTGCCAACGCCTCGCTCCAGCCGGAGCCTGCGAAGGCGGAGTAGGGCCATTCCCGCGCGGGATGGCCGCGTTCACGCGGGCATTCGCATCCTCTGTTATGCTCCAATCGATCTGAGCGCCTCGCTCGGAATTCGACCTGGAGTGCACGATGTCCAAAACCATTGCGATCCTCGCCCCCGGTGCCATGGGCAGCGCCGTAGCCCGCCGCCTCAGCGAGCACGGCGCGCGCGTGCTGACGTCGTTGAAGGGACGCAGCGAAGCAACGCTGAAACGCGCGGCTGACGCCGGCATGATCGGCGCCGAGGACGATGCCATTGCGGACGCCGACATCATCCTGTCGATCGTGCCCCCGGGCGAGGCGGTCGCTCTGGCAGAGCGGCTGGCCGCGCTGATCGTGCGGCGTGAGAAGAAGCCGGTCGTGGTCGACTGCAACGCCGTGAATGTCGATACCGTGCAAAGGATCGAGGAGATCATCGGCTCGGCGCAGGCGCGCTTCGTCGATGGCGGCATCATCGGCTTCCCGCCGCAGCCCGGCGGCAAGAGCCCGGCCTTCTACATGTCCGGCGAGTGCGCCGGCGAATTGGCTGTGCTCAAGGATCTCGGTCTCGATGTGCGGATCGTCGAGGGCCCGGTCGGCGCGGCGTCGGCGCTGAAAATGTCCTATGCCGGAATCGTCAAGGGCCTCGCCGGCATCGGCTCGGCCATGGTGATTGCGGCGACGAAAGCGGGCGCGGCCGAGGCGCTGCGCGACGAAATCGCGCTGAGCCAGCCCGCGATCCTGGCCCGGCTCGAAATCGCATTGCCGGACATGATTCCGAAAGCCTATCGCTGGGTCGCGGAGATGCGGGAGATTTCCGGCTTCCTCGGAGCCGACCATCCGGCGAGCCAGATCTACGAGGGCTTTGCGCGCTGGTTCGAGCATCTCGCCGCAGACGCGAATGGCGAGGCGGTTGATGCGGAATTGCTGAAGGCGTTTGCCGCGCGTGTTGCCCAGAAGAAATCCTGATTCGCCGGCTTTACTCGCCGTGCACCGAGACGGACTCCAGAAAGCCCTGGATGTCCCGGTCGCGCCTCAGGCGCACGACCGGGACATCAGGACCGTATTGCATGCGCTCGGCCTCGATGACCGGCACGCGCTCGACATCGTAGCGCCACGCTTCCTTCATCAGTTTCCAGTCGAACTGTTCCGGACACCCTTCCGGTAAATCAGGCCGGGTCTTGTCGCGATCGAACGCGGACCGCCAGAGAATGCGCCACTGGCAGAGCCAGCGCGGGCGGTCGATCACGACCAGAACATCGGCGCGCGCGATCGTGAGATCGAACGCCAGGCCCGAGAAACTACCGTCGACGACCCACGCGTCAGTCGCGATTGCATCCGCGACGCGCGTGCGAAAGCTGGCCTTGTCCGACGGCTTCCAGCCCGGCCGCCAGTACAGCACGTCGAGATGCACCACCGGCAGCCCAAGCTTTCGCCCGAGCTTCAGGGCGAAGCTCGTCTTTCCGCTTCCCTGGGAACCAACGACGATGATCCGGCGCATCGCGGGAAGATTTCACGAAATCTGCATCTCGGAAAGGTCGGGCCTTCCAGGTCTGCTTTATTGCCTCGCAAGTCATCGAGCGAATTCGCGGCCTGACTTCGCTGCGCTCGCAAGGACGGAGACGGCGCGAGCCCGTCTGTCACGATCTTTGCGGCGGCGCTCCAGCTAGCCCGCTCCGATCAGCGGGATCGCCTCGTCCCGCTCGTAGAGATACAGGAGGCAGCGCAGCGCCTCGCCGCGCTCGCCCTTCAGCTTGGGATCGTCCTTGAGAATGCGAAGCGCTTCGTCTCTCGCCTGGGTGATGAGCTGGCCGTGCACCTCCGAGCGCGCGATGCGATAGCCGGGCAGGCCGCTCTGGCGCACGCCCAGCACGTCGCCTTCGCCGCGCAGCTTCAGATCCTCCTCGGCGATGCGGAAGCCGTCGGTGGTTTCGCGGATCACCTTGAGACGCGCCTTGGACATCTCGCCGAGCGGCTCGCCGTAGAGCAGGATACAGGTCGAGGCCTCCGAGCCGCGGCCGATGCGGCCGCGCAGCTGGTGCAACTGGGCGAGGCCGAAGCGTTCGGCGTTCTCGATCACCATGATGGTCGCCGCGGGCACGTCGACGCCCACCTCGACGACGGTGGTCGCGACCAGAAGGCCGATCTCGTGGGCAGCGAACTGGCCCATGACGCGGTCTTTCTCGGTGCCTTTCATCTGGCCGTGGACGAGCCCGACACGGTCGCCGAAGCGCTTTTGCAGGCTCTCGAAGCGCTTGGTCGCGTTCGTCAGGTGCGCGGTGCCCTCGGCCTCGGATTCCTCGACCAAGGGGCAGATCCAGTAGACCAGCTTGCCGGATTCGAGCGCGCGGCCGACACCCTCCATCACCTCGCTGATCCGGCTCATCGGCACCGCGCGGGTGTCGATCGGCTGCCGGCCGGCCGGCTTTTCGCGCAGCTCGCTGATGTCCATGTCGCCGAAATAGGTCAGCACCAGCGTGCGCGGGATCGGAGTGGCGCTCAGCACCAGCACGTCGACGGCTTCGCCCTTGGACGTCAACGCGAGCCGCTCGCGCACGCCAAAGCGGTGCTGCTCGTCGACGATGGCGAGCGCGAGATCCCTGAAGACAATATCGTCCTGGATCAGCGCATGGGTGCCGACGAGCAGGTCGATCTCGCCTTCGGCAAGCTGGGTGATGATCTCGCGCCGCTCCTTACCCTTCTCCCGGCCGGTGAGAATCGCGACGCGCATGCCCGCGCGTTCGGCGAGCGGCGCGATCGTCTTGATGTGCTGGCGCGCCAGGATTTCGGTCGGGGCCATCAGCGCGGCCTGCTTGCCGACCTCGACGACAGCCGCGGCCGCCAGCAGCGCCACCACGGTCTTGCCGGAGCCGACATCGCCCTGGAGCAGGCGCAGCATGCGCACCGGCTGCTTCAGGTCCTCGGCAATGGCGGCCGCGGCGCTGCGCTGGGAGGGCGTAAGCGAGTAAGGAAGGGCGTCGATGATCTTGTTGCGCAGGTGGCCGTCGCCGGCATTGCGCGCGCCGGCGGGCCGGCGCAATTGCGCGCGGATCAGCGCAAGGGCGAGCTGGCCGGCAAGCAGCTCGTCGAAGGCGAGGCGGGACCAGAAGCGCTGATCCGGCAAGATGTCCGTCAGCTCGACCGGCTGATGCACGCGATTGAGCGCTTCGTTAACAGGCGGGAAATTGCAGCGACGCATCACCTCCGGGCTGATCCACTCCGGCAAGGCAGGGAGCTTCTGCAGCGCCTGCGCGATCGCGCGGCGGAGCGAGCCGAGCGCGAGGCCCTCGGTCAGCGGATAGACCGGATCGATGCCGGAAAGTTTGGAGATCGCCTCCTCGTCGAGCACGCGATCGGGATGCACGATCTGCGGGATTCCGTCGTACATCTGCAGCGTGCCGGAGACGAAGCGCTTCTCGCCCATCGGCAGCAGCTTCTCGACATAGCCGGGCTTGGCGCGGAAGAACGTCAGCACGACGTCGCCGGTGTCGTCGCTGGCATAGACCAGATACGGCGCGCGTGAATTGCGCGGCGGAGGCGGGCGGTGGCGGTCGACGGTGACCTCCAATGTCACCATGGTTCCGACGGCGGCGTCGCGGATTTTCGGCCGGGCCCGGCGATCGATTACCTGACTCGGCAGATGCAGCAGCAGATCGACCAGCCGCGGCGTCTCGTTCCGGCTGAGCAGATACTGCAGCAGCTTGTCCTGCTTCGGACCGACGCCGGGCAGGCTGGTCACGGGAGCAAACAGCGGATTGAGCAGGCTGGGGCGCATTCTCGCAACATTCGTCATGCGCGGGCCTGACCCGCGCATCCATCTTTTCAAGGACGATGGATTGCCGGGTCAAGCCCGGCAATGACCGTCCTCAAACAATTGCAATAACAAAGGGCTGACACGCCCGGTTCGAGTGGCTATATCACCCCGGCCCGGCACGTCCGGGCTTTCTGCGTTTCACTGGATTTGAGACATGACGGGAACGACACGATCGAGCAACGGGCTGGACGACCGCCGCAAGCGGCTCCTGTTCCGCTGCTGGCACCGCGGCACGCGCGAGATGGACCTGATCCTCGGCCGCTTCGCGGACGCCGAGATCGGCAACCTGTCCGAGGCCGAGCTCACCGACCTGGAGACCCTGCTCGAGATCAGCGATCCCGATCTCTATGCCGCCATCACCGGTGACAAGGTGCTGCCAGCTGACGTCACCGGCGCGATCTTCGCGCGCATCAAGGCGTTCCCGATCGCGGACGGCAGCGCATGAAACAGGGCATGAAATCTCCGGCCGAGCTGCTCACGCCCGGCCGCGCGGTGACGCTTGCCAATGTCGCGGAAGGCGCGGAAGGCCTCGTCGTCTCCGACCTGGCGCGGGCCATCGCGGCGCGGCCGAAAAAGCCCGCGGTCAGCCTTGCGGTGGTCTGCCGCGACGGGCCGCGAATGCAGCAGCTCGAGCGCGCGCTGAGATTCTTCGCGCCCGATCTGCCGGTGCTGACCTTCCCCGCGTGGGACTGCCAGCCCTATGACCGCGTCTCGCCGCATGGCGGCATTCTCGCACAGCGCCTGACCACGCTGGCGCGGCTCGCCTCGCTCACCGGCAGCGACAAGCCGCTGATCGTGCTGACCACGGTGAATGCGGTGGTACAGCGCGTGCCCGCGCGCGAGCTGGTCGCGGCGCAGGCGCTGTCGGTCGCGCCCGGCAATGTCGTACCGATGGACAGCATCGTCGCCTGGCTCGAGCACAACGGCTACAACCGTTCCTCGACGGTGCGCGAGCCCGGCGAATATGCGGTGCGCGGCGGTATCCTCGATCTGTTTCCGGCCGGCCTCGAGCAGCCGGTGCGGTTCGATTTCTTCGGCGACAGCCTGGAATCGATCCGCTCCTTCGACGCCGAGACCCAGCGCACGCTGCTCGACATGCGCTCGCTCGATCTCGTGCCGGTCTCGGAATTCCAGCTCGTCACCGACACGATCCGCCGTTTCCGCATGGGCTATGTCGCCGAGTTCGGCGCGCCCGAGCGCGACGATGCGCTGTACGAGGCGGTCAGCGAAGGCCGCCGCCATCCCGGCATGGAGCACTGGCTGCCGCTGTTCCAGGACCGGATGGACACGCTGTTCGACTATCTGCAAGGGGCAGCCATCGCGATCGAGCCGCAGGCCGAGGACGCCGTGCGCGAACGCTTCAAGCAGATCCTCGACTATTACGAGGCGCGCCGCGAGGCGATGGAGCATCCCGGCGGCGGCGCGATCTACAAGCCGCTGCCGCCCGACCGGCTCTATCTGACCGAGGAGGAGTGGGGCAAACGCCTCGCCGACATCCCGCTGGCGCGGCTGACGCCGTTCTCCGTCCCGACCGATGGCACTTCGGTCGTCGACGCCGGCGCGCGCAAGGGCCGCGATTTCGCGCCGGAGCGCAACGACACCACGGTCAACGTGTTCGAATCCGTTGTCAGCCACGTGATGGCGTTGCAGGCGCAGCGCAAGAAGGTCGTGATCGCGTTGTGGACCGAAGGCTCGCGCGACCGCATGACCTCGATGCTGCGCGACCACAAGCTCGCCCACACCACCAGCGTCAACTCCTGGCGCACGGTGCAGGCGACCCCGCGCAACGAGACCATGCTGGCCGTGCTCGGCCTGGAGAGCGGTTTCGAGACCGACGAGATCGCTGTCATCAGCGAGCAGGACATCCTTGGTGACCGTCTCGTCCGGCCGCGCAAGGCGAGCCGCAAGCTCGACAATTTCATCTCGGAGGTGACGAGCCTCACCGCCGGCGACATCGTCGTCCATGTCGATCATGGCATCGGCCGCTTCATCGGCCTGCAGACTCTCGACGTCGCCGGCGCGCCGCATGACTGTCTCGAGCTGCACTATGCCGCCGAAACCAAGCTGTTCCTGCCGGTCGAGAACATCGAGCTGTTGTCGCGCTACGGCTCAGATCAGACCACGGTCGAGCTCGATCGTCTCGGCGGCTCCGGCTGGCAGACCCGGAAGGCGAAGCTGAAGAACCGCATCCGCGAGATCGCGGGCGAGCTGATCAAGATCGCGGCCGAGCGCATGCTGCACGAGGCGCCGAAGCTGCCGGTGCAGCAGGGCCTCTACGACGAGTTCTGTGCGCGCTTCCCCTATGACGAGACCGAGGACCAGCTCGGCGCCATCGAGTCCACGCTGAAGGATCTCGAAAAGGGCCGTCCGATGGACCGGCTGATCTGCGGCGACGTCGGCTTCGGCAAGACCGAGGTTGCGCTGCGTGCCGCCTTCGCGGTCGCGCTCGACGGCAAGCAGGTCGCGGTCGTGGTGCCGACAACGCTCCTGGCGCGCCAGCACTACCGGACGTTCAGCGAGCGCTTCAAGGGCTTCCCGGTCAATGTCGCGCAAGCCTCGCGCCTGATTCCCGCAAAACAGCTCAACGAGGTCAAGAAGGGCATCACCGATGGTTCGGTCGACATCGTGGTGGGCACCCACGCGCTGCTCGGCAAGGCGATCAAGTTCCGCGACCTCGGCCTGCTCATCGTCGACGAGGAGCAGCACTTTGGCGTCAGCCACAAGGAGCGGCTGAAGGCCCTGCGCGCTGAAGTCCACGTGCTGACGCTGTCGGCAACGCCGATCCCGCGTACCTTGCAGCTGGCGCTCACCGGCGTGCGCGAGCTCTCGATCATCGCGTCGCCTCCGGTCGACCGCCTCGCGGTGCGCACTTTCGTCGCCCCGCACGATCCCCTGATGATCCGGGAGGCGCTCCTGCGCGAGCGCTATCGCGGCGGCCAGGCGTTCTATGTCGTGCCGCGCATCGACGACCTCGCTGAAGTCAAGGACTTCCTCGACAAGAACGTGCCGGAGATGAAGGTCGCGGTCGCGCACGGCCAGATGCCGCCCGCCGTGATCGAGGACATCATGACCGCGTTCTACGACGGCAAGTTCGACATCCTCTTGTCGACCACGATCGTCGAGTCCGGCCTTGATATTCCCAACGCCAACACCCTGATCGTGCACCGTGCCGACATGTTCGGCCTCGCCCAGCTCTACCAGCTCCGCGGCCGCGTCGGCCGCTCCAAGCTGCGGGCCTATGCGCTGTTTACGCTGCCGGCGCAGCAGAAGATCACGGCGCAGGCCGAGCGCCGGCTCACCGTGCTGCAGTCGCTGGAGACACTGGGTGCAGGCTTCCAGCTCGCCTCGCACGACCTCGACATCCGCGGCGCCGGAAATCTGCTCGGCGAGGAGCAGTCCGGCCACATCAAGGAGGTCGGCTTCGAGCTCTATCAATCGATGTTGGAGGAGGCGATCGTCAATCTCAAGGCCGGCGTCGCCGAGCCCGCCGCCGACCGCTGGTCGCCGCAGATCACCATCGGCATGCCCGTGCTCATTCCGGAGGACTACGTCGGCGATCTCTCGGTCCGGCTGTCGCTGTACCGGCGTCTTGCCGATCTCGACACAGAGGAGGAGATCGAGAATTTTGGCGCCGAGATGCGCGACCGCTTCGGCGTGCTGCCGGATGAGGTGCGCTACCTGTTCAAGGTCGCCGCGATCAAGGCGTTCTGCCGCAGGGCCAATGTCGAGAAGATCGATGCCGGCCCGAAGGGCGCCGTCATCGTCTTCCGCGACAATTCCTTCGCCTATCCCGACCGTCTCGTGACCTTCATCCGCAGCTACGGCCAGGCCGCCAAGGTGCGGCCCGACATGAAGGTCGTGTTCCTGCAGGACTGGGAGACGCCTGAAGAGCGCCTCGCCGGCACCACGGAGATCATGCGGCAGCTGGCGCAGCTCGCGGAGAGCAAGAAGGCGGCGTAGCAACAGGTGCCGTAGGGTGGGCAAAGGCGCACTTGCGCCGTGCCCACGTTCTTTCGAAGTCGAGGGATTTGGTGGGTACGCTTCGCTTTGCCCACCCTACGCTGCGCCCGGGGCACGAGACTTTACGACGCCGCCCGCGACGCGTCGGCCGACAGGCGGGCTAGCAGCGACCGTGCCGTATCCGATGATGACAGCGAGTCCACGCTTACCACGGGATCGCTGCGCATCTCGTGCTTGCCGTTGGACGTGTGCCGCATCACCGCCGACAGGCGGCGGGCGATCATGTGCGCGGTACGGAAGTCCGTCTCCGCGAACACCACGATCACCGAGCCGTCCTTCTGTGCCACCCCAAAATCCATCTGCCGCATCAGCCGGCTTAGAATACGCGCGGCATCCAACTGTGCGCGAGAATTTGCGGGGTCGAAGGCGAAGCGCGCCACCGACAGGCCGCCGCCGCGGGCGAGCGCCTGCTCCGCCGCCTTGGCAAAATCGCGGGCAAAGGCTTCGACGGTGAGCAGGCCGCTGCGCGGGTCGAGCCAACCCCCGGCATCGATCGAGCGCAGCGTGCGGCTCAGCTGCGCTTCCATCGCATGCTGGCGGATCAAGGGCAACGCGTTGGCGGCGATCTTGGCCGGCTCGCCCGGGATCAGCTCGAGATTGGGCAGATCGTAGCTCTGCGTCAGCTGATGCGCGGTGACGACGACGGGCAGGCTGCGGAAGCGGGTGTCCTCGGCGAGCACCGTGAGGAAGGCGTCGGTGACGCGCGCCGTAAAGCCTTCGGCCAGCACGACGCCGTCGAGATCGCGGGTGTTGAGATGCTTGGCCGCAGCCTCGATCGAGAGCGCGCCGACGACGCCGACGCGCTCGCCGAGCGCGACGGAGAGCGCGGGGTAAGCCGCGCCGCGGCCGATCAGCAGCACGGTGGCATCGCGCGCGGGATCGCCCTCTGGCAGCGACACCTTGGCTTCCGGCAGCCGGCGCAGCACGGTGGCATGAAGCGTGCGCACGCGCAGCGCGGCGCGCAGCCGCGCGATCAGGCGATCGGAATTGCCGCCGCGCGAGGAAAAGGGCAGGGCATTGTGCGGCAATGTGCCGGCCGCATCGAGCGCCACGAAGGGCAGGTAAGGCGATTGGCCCGCGATCTTCCTGGCAAGCGGTGCCAGATGCGGCTCGTGCCCGGCATGCATTGCCGCGAGCACGGCGGCCGGCTGCACCTGCTCGACCGCGCGCGCCGCGCTGGCCCAGTCGGTGTCGACCAGGGGAAACAGCCGGGACTCGTCCAGCGCCGCAATGAAGGGTGGCCGCTCGACATTGGACACAAACAGGATCGGACCCGCCTGGGACATCAAAAGACTCTGATCACGCAACAGATGCTGCGCAATCTAGTCCGGCCGCCTTAATGCAGCGTCAATGTGTCAGTCGAAACTGTGCTCAAGTCGGGCCGGAACGATCGCGAAAAGCCTCGACCATCAGTGGGTTAAGCCCGAGCTGGCTGAGCGCCTCGCGGGCCCTCGCATTGTCCTGGGCTCTCCCTGCCAGCCGGTGGCCGGAGAGGCGGTCGGGCAGCGCGGTGAGCAGGGCGCCCTGGCCGAGCCGGCGCGCCCATTCCTGGAGGTCGTTCGAGAGGAAGCGATAGCCGCCGACCGCCATGATGCCCGAGGGCGGGGCGGTGATGCAGACCGCGCCGCTCTGACGGTCGAGCCGGGCCGCATAGCCGGTATCGACATAGTCGCGCGGCGGCTGCGCCGTCAGCGTCTCGCCGACCGGCTGCGGCGGGGCATAGGCCGCGGTCGGCACCATCGGCCCGCGCAGGCCGAGCGTGCCCTTCGGCGTCAGCAGGATCTCGCCGGCGATGGAGGAGCCGGACTGCTCGCGCGGCGCGCCGTGCGGTCCCGGCATGACCGGCACCGGCATGCCGTCCTCGCCGCGGCGGGCGCCGAACAACCCGGCCTCGCCGAAGAGATAGACGTCCGTGAGCGGCGCATGCGGCGCGATCCAGGCATCGCTCGCCGCCACCTGCTCGGGCGCGCGCCAGAGGCCGATGACGTTGCGCAAAGATGGCATCCGCGCCGCCAGATCGGAATCCCCTAACCGCAGCGCGAGCTGCGCCGGCGCGATCAGCACCTCGCATTTGTGCTCGTTGATCTGCTGCTCCAGCACGTCGTTCTCGAACGGATGATGCAGCGCCAGCGTGCCGCCGGAGAGCAGCCACACCGCGAGCGAGGAGGCAAGGCCCGCGAACGACATCGGCGCGAACGTCGCCATCACGGTCGCGCGCTGCTTGACGTCGGCCTCCAGCGACATCGCAAGGCCGCCGGCGATCAGGCTGAAATGCGGGCGCGGCACCGGGCGGAAACCTTCCGCGGTGACGTCGAACGAGATCATCGCCGCCTTGCGGCCGTCCTGGATCACCGCGCGCGTCATGCCGGGCGGGCGGGCCAGCACGTCGTCGAGCGAGGCCATGCCTTCGGGCAGGTCGGTACCGAAGCCGCAGACGTGGCGGATCGAGAAAGCCTCGGCCGCAGCATGCATCGCGAAGTCGGCATAGCTGGCGCCATCGACCTTGCTCATGGTGACGATGGCGCGCGCCGCGGTGCGGTTCAGCGCCGCGGTGAGTTCCGCATGCCGCCACAGCAGCGGCAGCACGGCGACGACCAGCCCGGCGCGATGGGCGGCGAGGACGGTGAGGACGAACTCGACCGTATTGGGCAGCTGGATCGCGATGACCGAATTGGCGGGCAGGCCCGATTCGACGAAATGCGCCGAGAGCGCCTCGATCGCGGTGTCGGCCTCGGCATAGGTCATGCGCCGCGGCTGGTGACCGGTCACGCGGGCCTTGTTGAGGGGGTCGAGCAGAGCGAGCGTGTGCGGCTGCCGCATCAGCGTGCGCTGAAACAGCGTGTCGAGCGTCGGCGATACGGCTGGCTGGTTCACGGCGTCACTTTGCTTGACTGGCTCTAAGGTGGCCCCTTCGACCACCAGGTCTCCGGCAGATAGCCGGACAGCGCGGTGGCCTCGGGCCGTTCTATCCGATTCCAGCGCGCGATCCATTGCTCGGATACGCTGAACAGGGGGATTGTGTAGAAGCCCGCGATCAGGGCGCGATCGAGCGCCCGCACCGCCGCGACGAATTCCGTATGATCACGGGCCTCCAGCAACGCGGCGATCATGGCGTCCACGGTGAGATCCCTGGCGCCCATGTAGTTGCGGGTCCCCGGATTGTCGGCTGCAGTGCTGCCCCAATAGAAATACTGCTCGTTGCCGGGCGAGAGCGACTGGTCCCAGCGGTTCTGGATCATGTCGAACTCGAAAGCGAGCCGGCGCTGGTCGAACTGCACAGGATCGACCGTGCGCACGTTTCCCGCAATGCCGGCGCGCTTGAGGTCGCGCTGGAACGCGAGCGCGATGCGCTCCTGGTCGCGGGTCGTCACCAGCATCTCGAAGGTGAAGGGGGCTTTCGTCGCGCGGTTGCGCAGCACGGTGCCGTCGAGATCCCAGCCGGCCTCCGACAACAGTTTCAGCGCAGCGCGCAGCGTGTTCCGGTCGCGGCCCGAACCGTCGGTGACGGGCAGGCGGTAGCTGCCGTCCATGATGTCGGGCGGGATCTGCGCGGCGAACGGCCTGAGCAGCTCGCGCTCGCGCGCATCCGCAGGTCGGCCATAGGCGGAGAGGTCGGAGCCGGCGAAATAGCCGGCGGCGCGCGAATAGAGGTTGAAGAAATAGTTGCGGTTGACCAGCTCGAAATCGAACAAAAGCGTCAGCGCCCGGCGCACGCGGATGTCGGCGAAGATCGGCCGCCTCGTGTTGAACACGAGGAATTCGGACGGCTGCGGCAGGCCCGGCTTGACGGTGTCGCGGATCACCTCGCCGCTTCTGGCGGCGGGAAAATCGTAGCCGTCGTGCCAGCGCAGGGGCTCGTGCTCGATGCGGAAATCGTAAAGGCCGCGTTTGAAGGCTTCGAACTGGCCATTGGCCTCGCGAAAATAGTCGAGCCTGATCTCGTCGAAATTGTAGAGCCCACGATTGATGGGGAGGTCGCGGCCCCAATAGTCGGGATTGCGCGTCAGCGTGACGCTGGCGCCCGGCTTCACCGCCGCGACGCGGTATGGGCCCGAGGCGATCGGGCCGGTCAGCGTCGTCTCCTCGAAGCTTGCGACATCGACGGCATGCTTCGGCAGGATCGGCATCAGGCCGAGGATCAGCGGCAGCTCGCGATCATTGGCACCTGTGAGGTCGAAGCGGACGGTGCGGGGATCGGATGCCTCGGCCTTGGCGACCTTGGCGTAATATTGCCGCAGGTTGGGACGGCCATGGTCGCGCAGCAGCTGCCAGGAGAAGAGCACGTCCTCGGCTTGCACAGGCTTGCCGTCGGAGAAGCGGGCGCGTGGGTCGAGACGGAACGTGACATAGCTGCGCTCGTCGTCGGTCTCGACGGTTTTGGCGAGCAGGCCGTAGAGCGTGAACGGCTCGTCCTGGCCGCGCGCCATCAGGCTCTCGACCACGTAGGCGCGGATCGGCTGCACGGCCAATCCCTTCACGATAAATGGATTGAGGCTGTCGAAGGTGCCGAGCATGCCCCAGGTCAGCCGGCCGCCTTTGGGGGCATCGGGATTGGTGTAGGGCATGTGGGTGAAATCAGCCGGCATCGCGGGCTTGCCGTGCATGGCGATGGCATGGGCTTCCTCGGCGCGCCCACCGCTTGCCGACAGGCTGACGATGAGCGCGAAGGCGAGGCTGCAAAGGCGGACACCGGGGCCCTCGAGCAGGCGCTGGAACATGAACATGCGGACACGTTGATTCGAGGACCAGTAGCCTTGAATCCTATCACAGGGTTTTTCCCCGGGCGCAGGCCAAGGACGGCTCAAAGCCCGGTCCTCAGTGCGGTCAAAGACGCTTGTCGGCATTGATCTTTTCGTCGGCCACGTTAAGAAGGCACGCAATCGCGCAAGAGCGTCGAGCCCGTCACTTATCCGCCTCATTTGACGGGGAGAGAGCCGCGCCCAAGGCGGCTAGGTTCGGCGCTTCGGAGCGGTTCGGGCACTTCCCGTTCAGAAAGGGTTTTCCGCAATGAATTTCCGTTACTTGGCCGCGTCCATCCGGCCGCGCGGGCAGCTTCTCGCCCTGTTGACGGCGACGGCGTTGGTCGTTCCGTTTGCCGCCGAGGCCCAGGCTCCTGCGCCGGCCCCGGGCGCGCCCGCGCCCAAGGCGACGCCGAAAGCTGCTCCGAAGGCTGCCCCCAAGGCTCCGGCGCCGGCGGCCCAGGCCCCCGCGCAGCAGGCTCCCGCCCAGGGCGCTCCGGCGCAGCAGGGCGCGGCGCAGCCCGCGGACCAGCAGATCCAGCTGATCTACGCCCCCTGGACCAAGTTCTGCCTCAAGGGCCAGGACGCCAATGCCAAGCAGGTCTGCTTCACCGGCAAGGACGGCCGCATCGAATCGGGCCAGCCGGTGATCGCGGCCGTGATCATCGAGCCGGAAGGCGAGCCCAAGAAGATCCTGCGCGTGACGCTGCCGCTCGGCATGCAGCTCGTCCACGGCACCCGCATCATCGTCGACAGCAATGCGCCGTTGCAGCAGCCGTACGTGATCTGCTTCCAGAACGGCTGCATGTCCGATTACGAGGCGACGCCCGAGCTCATCAACAGCATGAAGAAGGGCCAGAATCTCGTTGTCCAGGCGATCAATGCCAACGGCGCGCCCCTGACCCTGCCGCTGCCGCTCGCCGGCGAATTCCAGAAGGCCTATGACGGTCCGCCGACTGATCCGAAGGTGTTCGAGGAAAACCAGAAGAAGCTCCAGGAAGAGCTTCAGAAGAAGGCCGACGAGCAGCGCAAGAAGCTCGAGCAGAACGGTGGCGTCCCCGGCGCCGCGCCGGCCGGCCAGAAGTAATCGGGAGCAAATCCCGGATATGAAAAAGGCGCTCACATGAGCGCCTTTTTTGGGCCGGTTGCAGGCGGCGAAACTCAGTTCAGCGACGGATTACGCGGGCGATAGCCGCCGTCCTTGTTCTTGATGAAGATCTCGGCGACCTGCGAATGCCGGATCGGCTCGCCGGAATCATCCGGCAACAGATTCTGCTCGGAGACATAGGCGACGTATTCCGACTCCGCGTTCTCCGCGAGCAGGTGGTAGAAGGGCTGGTCCTTGTGGGGCCGCACCTCCTCGGGGATCGACAGCCACCACTCCTCGGTGTTGTTGAATTCAGGATCGATGTCGAAGATCACGCCACGGAATGAGAAGATCCGGTGGCGCACGACCTGTCCGATCTGGAATTTGGCGGTCCTCGCTTTAATCATCCCCCGTCGATAGACCAGGATTGTGGCCGATGCTAGTGCCCTGATCCGGAATTAACCTCCGCTTGCTGGGTGGATAGACCCCAAGTCTTCAGAAAACACTTCATTAATGGTCGATATCCTCAATCTCGCGTTACCTTATTTCGGCTTGATCTTCGTCGGATTTGCCTGCGGCAAGATCAAATCCCTGCCGGAATCAGGCCTCGCCTGGATGAACTTCTTTCTGCTCTACGTGTCGCTGCCGGCGCTGCTGTTTGCGATCATGTCGAAGACGCCGTTTGCCGAGCTGAACAACCCGCCGTTCCTGTTGGCGACGACACTATCGACAGTTGCGGCCTTCACGCTGGCGCTGGTCGTCGGCAAGGTCTTGGGGCGTCTCACGCTGCGCGAGGCGACGCTCGCGGGGCTCTCGGGCGGTTACGGCAATATCGGCTACATGGGTCCTGGACTTGCGCTGGCGGTGCTCGGGACCAAGGCGGCAGCGCCAACCGCGCTGATCTTCTGCTGCGACAGCATCTTCCTGTTCACTATCGTGCCGCTCCTGATCGAGCTCTCCGACCGCGACCATCCCTCGATCGGGCATGCCTTCGGCGTGGTGCTGAAGCAGATCGTGCTCAACCCGCTGATCATGTCGGCGTGCTTCGGTGCAGCCGTGGCGGCGCTGCATATCGAGCTGCCGGTCGCGCTCGACCGCACCATCACCTTTCTCCAGAACGCAGCCGCGCCGACCGCGCTGTTCGTGCTCGGCGTGACGGTGGCGCTGCGCCCATTCGATCGCGTACCCTGGGAGGTGCCCGGCGTGATCGCGGTCAAACTCCTGATCCATCCGCTCGCAGCGTTCGGCCTGATGCTGGCATTCGGCCCGTTCGCACAGCCTTGGGCTGCGACCGCCGTGCTCATGGCCTCGCTGCCGCCGGCGCTGAACGTGTTCGTCATTGCCCGCCAGAACGATGCCTGGATCGAATCGGCCTCCGTCGCGGTGCTGCTCGGCACATTTGCGTCCGTGGTCACGCTGACCAGCGTAATGTGGGCGATCCAGACCGGCCGGCTGGCGTTTCCTTGAGACGTGGCTACCTGCGCCAATCTACCTGCGCCACGTCGGCGTCAGGCCCTCTCGCATCGCAAATCGCCGGAGCGGGCCGATGGCACCTAACAGATGCATGCCGACGGCGCGGACCGGTTGCAGCGGCAGGAAGTCGTTCAGCAGAGAGCGGTTGGCGATGTCGATCGCAAAGGTCCGGCTCAAAATATCCGGGCGCCGGGCCCAGTCGTAGCGCTTGAGCACCTCGTCCGTGCCGGGGTCCTCGCCCGACGCGATGGCCTCGCCCGCGAGCCGGGCAATGTCGGCGGCATCGCGCAGGCCAAGGTTGAGACCCTGGGCGCCGATCGGTGGAACCACATGGGCGGCTTCGCCGACCAGCGCGATGCGGTCGCGGCCAAAGGATTTGGGGCGCTCGATCGCCAGCGGGAACAGGTTGCGGCCGGGCTCGACCGTCATGCGTCCCAGAATGGAATGCGACTGCTTCTCGATCGCGGTCGACAGCTCGTCATCGCTGAGGCCGCGCAGCCGTTCGGCGTCCGCCGGCGCCGATACCCAAACGATGCTCGAGCGATTGCCGGGCAGGGGCACGAATACGCAAGGCCCGTGGGGCGTGTGGAACTCGGTCGAGACGTTGCGGTGCGGGCGGGCATGGCCGACGTTGAAGGTCAGCGCGGTCTGGTTCAGCTCGCGCCGGGTGACCTCGATGCCGGCGGCTTCGCGGCACAGCGAATGCCGGCCGTCCGCGCCGACCACGAGCCGGGCCGAGAGGAATTGCGCGGAGGCGGTGCGGATCGCGACGTCATCAGCTTCGATGACGACGCTCTCGGCCTCGTCGTCGAACCGGATGAGATTGGGCAATTCGGCCGCGCGCGCTTCCAGCGCCAGCATCAGTGAGCGGTTGTCGATGTTGTAGCCGAACGCATCCAGTCCGATCTCGTGGCAGGAGAAACGCACCTCCGGCGCGCGGAACAGCCGGCCGGTGTCGTCGACGAGACGCATCACCTCGAGTCCGGCCGCCTTGTCCTTGCAGCGGGGCCAGACCTCGAGCGTCTCCAGAAGTTCGATGGAGGCACCGAGCAGCGCCGTCGTGCGGTTGTCGGCATAGGGCACGCGCCGCGCCACCAGCGCAGTCCGCGCGCCCGCCTGCGCCAATGCGATGGCCGCCGCGAGCCCGGCCGGCCCGCCGCCGATCACGGCTGCGTCAAACAGTGTCGATGCGTCTGTCATGGAGTGACAATTGACACGCCCCGCGGCAAATTCAAGCCCACCTATTTTTTCCCTGGTTTTATGACGAATTGCGCGGCCGAACGCCGCAATGGCTTATGTGCAAATCGGTCCCATTCTGATAGCAGAAGCCATGGATACCCAAGAGGATTCCCTGAAGCCGAGACCGGCGATGCGCGCCGCAGCCTTCTCGGTGCATATCTTCACCGCCTTCGGCGCCGCCATCGCGCTGTTGGCGATGCTCGAGGCCGTGCGCGAGCACTGGGCGGCGATGTTTCAGTGGCTGGGCGTCGCGCTCATCATCGACGCGATCGACGGTCCGATTGCGCGCCGGCTCGACGTGAAGAACGTGCAGCCGAACTGGTCGGGCGACGTGCTCGATCTCGTGGTCGACTTCGTCACCTATGTGTTCGTGCCGGCCTATGCGATCGTGGCCAGCGGGCTGCTGCTGCCCGTCGCAGCGCCCCTGCTCGGCGTCGCCATCATCGTCACCAGCGCGCTATATTTCGCCGATCTGCGCATGAAGGCCGACGACAACCATTTCCGCGGCTTCCCCGCGCTGTGGAATGCGGCGGCATTCTATCTGTTCCTGCTGCACTGGTCGCCGCTGTGGTCGACGCTGCTGGTCGCCGCCTTGGTGGTGCTGACCTTCGTGCCGTTCCACGTGCTGCATCCGGTCCGCGTCGTGCGGCTGCGCTGGCTGACGATGTCGCTGATCGCGATCTGGGCCGTGCTCGGCCTCTACGTGCTGGACATGGACTTTCGCGTCGGCACCGGCGTGACGGTCGCGATGTGTGCCATCGCGCTCTGGATCAGCTTCAGCGACGCCATGATCCGTCTGGTCAGATCCTTCGCATGATGCACCTCATCACCAGCCCCGAAGCCTGGGCCGCGCTGCTGACATTGACTGCGCTCGAGATCGTGCTCGGCATCGACAACGTCATCTTCCTGTCGGTGATCGTCTCGCGCATTCCCGAACAGCAGGCGCTCCGCGCCCGCCAGATCGGCCTCGCACTGGCGCTGGTCTTCCGCATCATCCTGCTCAGCGTGCTGGTCTGGCTGATCGGCTTGACCGCGCCGGTGTTCTCGCTCGCAGGTTACGACTTCTCCTGGCGCGACCTCATCCTGATCTGTGGCGGCGTGTTCCTGATCGCCAAGGCGACGCACGAGATCCATGCCGAGGTCGAAGCCGATGACAGCGAGGGCGATCAGAAGTCCGCCGGCAGCGCGTTCTTCTGGGTCATTGTGCAGATCATCGTCATCGACATCGTGTTCTCGCTGGACTCGATCATCACCGCGATCGGCATGGCGCGGGACATCGAGATCATGATCGCCGCCGTCGTGATCGCCTGCCTGATCATGTACATTTCGTCGGGGCCGGTATCGCGGTTCGTCGCGGAGCATCCGACCACCAAGATGCTGGCGCTCGCCTTCCTGGTGCTGATCGGCGTCGCGCTGGTCGCGGACGGATTCCATTTCCACATTCCGCGCGGCTACATCTATTTCGCAATTGCGTTCTCGGCGGCGGTCGAATTCTTCAACGTGCTGGCGAAGCGCAATCGCAGGAAATCCGGCAAGCCGTCCGCCTAGCCGCTTGGGCCAGCGTCGAGTTGACAAGGCGGGCGCGATGTCTTTCGCTGGTCTTGGAGAAGAGGAGGTCAGGTGATGACCAAAGCCGTCCGTGTGCACAAGGTCGGAGGCCCCGAAGCTCTGGTCTATGAGAGCATCGACGTGCCGGCGCCCGAGCCCGGCGAGGTGCGCATCCGTCAGCATGCGGTCGGACTCAACTTCATCGACGTCTATTACCGCACCGGCCTCTACAAGGCGCCGGGGCTGCCCTTCATCGCCGGCAACGAGGCTTCGGGCGAGGTCATAGCTGTCGGGCCCGGCGTGACGCATTTCCATCCCGGCGACCGCGTCGCCTATTATCACAATCTCGGCGCCTACACCGGCGAGCGCAACATCCCCTGGGAGAAGCTGGTCAAGCTGCCCGATCACATCACCCACGAGCAGGGCGCCGTGCTGATGCTGAAGGGGCTCACGGTCTGGTACCTGCTCCACAAGACTTTTCGAGTCGAGCCGCATCATCGCGTGCTGATCCATGCCGCGGCCGGCGGCATCGGCCTGTTGGCCTGCCAATGGGCGAGGGCGTTAGGGGCCCACGTCATCGGCACCGTCGGCTCGCGCGAGAAGGCCGAGCTTGCCGAGGCCAATGGCTGCGACCACGTCATCCTCTATAACGAGGAGGATTTTGTCGCGCGCGTGAAGCAGATCAGCCGCAACGAGGGTTGCGATGTCGTCTATGACGGCGTCGGCAAGGCGACGTTCCCGGGCTCGTTGTCCTGCCTGAAACCGCGCGGCATGTTCGTCTCCTTCGGCAATGCCTCGGGCCCCGTGCCGCCGTTCGCGATCGCTGAGCTCAACAATCACGGCTCGCTGTTCGCGACCCGGCCGAAGCTCAACGATTATGTCGGCACGCGCAAGGAGCTGCTCGAAGGTGCCGACACGCTGTTCGCCGCGGTCATCAACGGCAAGCTGCACGTGCCGATCAACCATGCCTACGCGCTCAAGGACGCCGCGAAGGCGCATATCGATCTCGAAAGCCGCAAGACCACGGGCGCCTCGATCTTGAAGCCGTAGGTCTCGACGTCGTTCCGGGCCGATGCAAAGCATCGAACCCGGAATCTCGAGAATCTCAGGCGCGCAATTGCGCACCATAGTTCGGCTCTTCGAGCCGCCCCGGAATGACGTGCCACCTCACGCGACACGCCGTGCCGCCCCAGCTTTCGTCAAGATGCCGTCGAGACAGTCGATCATCTCGGCGATCTCGGTTCGCGTGACGTTCAGCGCCGGCATGAAGCGCAAGGTGTCGACCTGCGGTGCGTTGAGGAGCACGCCTTGCTCGAACGCCTGCGCGACGATCCCCGGTGCGATCGGCAGCTTGAGATCGAGCGCGAGCAACAGGCCGCGTCCGCGGACGCCGCCGAGCCCGTGCCGGGCCGAGACCTTCTGCAGCTCGCTTTCAAGCAACAGGCCGGTCTCGGTGACCGTCTTCAGGAAGTCCGGCTTGCTGACCTCCTCGAGCACGGCAAGCCCGGCTGCGCACATGATCGGGTTGCCATTGAACGTGCCGCCCTGGTCGCCATGCTCGAAGCAGGAGGCGCGTTCGGTCGCGAGCAGCGCGGCGAGTGGCACGCCGCCGCCGATGCCCTTGCCGAGCGTCATGATGTCGGGCGCAATGCCTGTGTGCTCATGGTGGAAGAGCTTTCCGGTCCGGCCCATGCCGGTCTGGATCTCGTCAAGAATGAGCAGCAGGCCGTGCTCTTCAGTGAGCGCGCGCAGCTCTTGCAGGAACTGATCGCTCGCCGGCCATACGCCGGATTCACCCTGGATCGGCTCGAGCATCACGGCGACGGTGTTGGCGTTGATCAGCTTCTCGACCGAGCCGATGTCGTTCAGCTTCGCCTTCTTGAAGCCCGATACCTTCGGCTCGAACAGCGGCTCAAAGGCCTTCTTGCCCGAGGCCGACATCGTTGCCAGCGTCCTTCCATGGAAGCCGCCTTCGAAACTGATGATCTCGAACGCGCCGTTCCTGTGCAGGCTGCCATATTTGCGCGCGAGCTTGATCGCGCCCTCATTGGCTTCCGCACCCGAATTGGCAAAGAACACCTGGTCGAACGCGCTGTTTTCGACCAGCGCGGCGGCGAGCTTCAGGCTCGGCTCGTTGTAGAACGCCGGACTTGGCGTCAGCAGCCGCTTCGCCTGCGACGCGAGCGCGTCGGCGATCGCCGGCGGGGAGTGGCCGAGGCAGTTCACGGCCCAGCCCTGCACGAAATCGAGATAACGCTTGCGGCCGTCGTCCCAGAGGTAGGAGCCCGCGCCGCGGACGAACACGGCCTTCGGCCGTGCGGTGATGTCCATCAGCGCGTCGTAGGGATGCGTCGTCATGTCGAACTCCTCTGGAGGCGGGTGAAAAGGGGCGCAAAAAGCAGAAAGGCCGCACCTTGCGGGTGCGGCCTTCTCGAAAACTCGGCTGAAATTTTAGCGGTTCAGCGGCGTCGTCGGACAAGGCGCACCCTCTCATCGTCGCGGAAGCGACGACGGAGCATTTCGGTGCGCTGATGGGTCCGAGCGTTGATCATGGGGCGCGTCCCTACAGCCGATTGGCCGCGCTTGTCAAGCGGCTCATTTGCGCGATGCTCGCCGAGCGTGTGGCGGCGAAGCTCCATGCGCAGCGTCGTCACGGCCAGCGGTCCTAGGACGCGCGTGTCATTTTGATTGCCGCGCAGAAACAAACGAGCCTCTAGCGCGTTTGTGATCGAGGGACGCGAATTGGTTCGAACCGGACGTGCGACGGAACCGACCAAGAGGGGCGGGCCAACCAGACAGTTTTCAGCCTTGTCCGACACGCCTTACCCGATCGACCTCGACAGCATTCGCGGCGCGTTTCCGCCGGGCATCGACGCGTTGCCGCTGCTGGTCGAGTTCGCCGGCTGGCTGAAGGGGCGCCCCTGGGGCAGCGTCGGCTGCTTCTCCCTGCAAGGCCAGTTCTCCGACCATGCGCCGATCATCGACGGCAGTCCCTTGCGCGACAGGTTCTCGCTGTTCATGCGGCTGCCGGACGGCTCGGCCGTCGGCGGCTGGTATGGCGCCGGCCTCGATCGCGACAACCCGCCGATCGTGGGGCTGGGATCGGAGGGCGATTACGAGCTGCTGGCGCCAAGCCTCGACGCGCTGCTGGCAAAGTTGACGTCTCAGCAGTTCGACAAGGCCTGGAGCGATCTCAAGCCGCGTGACGAGGTCGAGCCCCAGACAGTCGAGCTTGCGCGCTGGCTCGCGGAGCGGCCGGCTGGCGAGCCCGTGGCGAGCGATGATGCGCCTTCCGAATTGCCCGACTTCCGCGGCTTCGTCGAAAAATGGAGCCGCGACCGCGAGGACTATTGGGCCAATCACCGCCTGATGGCCGAACTCGGCTGGCGGCTCGCCGCGCATCTGCCGAAAGGCAAGAACCCCTGGGACAAGACCCATTTCGAGGTCGCGATCGTCGGCAAGCAATACGAGGCGCGCGTGCTGTCGCGCGGGCCGCAGCCGTTCGAGGAAGCCGCCTCGATCGAATCCCTGCTGCGCGATCTGCGCGAGGAGATGCGCAGCGCGCAGCCCGAGCTTGGGTTGTGGTATGCCATGAAATTCGGCCTCTATGCCGATGGCCGCGTCATGCCCAATTTCGAATACGACGTCCGCCCGATGATAGACGGCGAGCCCGCGCAGCTCTCCGAGGCGAAAGCCGATCTCGCCCGCGCCCCGCGCCCGGAGCGCTGGGTGCCGAAATGGCTGGCGTGACGGTATCCACATCGTCATCGCGGACGCCGTGAAGCGGGAAAGCATCTCCGTCATCCTGAGGTGCGAGGCTTGTGATGCGAAAGCATCGCAAGCGGAGCCTCGAAGGATGAGCGGCCGGGATGCGGCCGGGCCGTCGTCCTTCAAGGCGCTCTACGGCGCGGTCGCGCCGCAGCGCGAGCGCCTCGGGATGACAGTGATGGAGCGGTGGTCGCTTCGCTCGCGATGACCGAGAACGTCAGAACCCCGCGACGCTGCCGTGCAGATCGTATTCGTCGGCACGCTCGATCTTCGCAGTGACGATCTCGCCGACGCGCAGGGGCCGGCGGCTCGATAGGTACACCGCACCGTCGATCTCGGGCGCATCGGCCTTGGAGCGACCCTTCGCAACCGTCGGGCCGACCTCGTCGATGATGATCTGCTGGCGCGTGCCGACCTTGCGCTTCAGCCTTCGCGCGGAGATCTTCTGCTGGCGGGCCATCAGCGCGTTGTACCGCTCCTGCTTGACCTCTTCCGGCACCGGGTTCTCGATCGCGTTCGAGGTCGCGCCCGCAACCGGCTCGTATTTGAAGCAGCCGACGCGGTCGATCTCGGCTTCATCGAGCCAGTCGAGCAGATAGGCGAAATCGGCATCGGTCTCGCCGGGGAAGCCGACGATGAAGGTCGAGCGCAGCGCCAGATCGGGGCATTCCTCGCGCCAGCGCTTGATGCGCGCCAGCGTTTTGTCCTGCGCCGCCGGACGCTTCATCGCCTTCAGCACCTCGGGGCTTGCGTGCTGGAACGGGATGTCGAGATAGGGCAGCACCTTGCCCTCGTTCATCAGCGCGATGACCTCGTCGACATGCGGGTAGGGGTAGACATATTGCAGCCGGACCCAGGCGCCGAGCTCGCCGAGCTCGCGCGCGAGGTCGAGGAATTTGGCGCGGACCTGGCGGTCCTTCCACGGGCTCTCGGCATATTTGAGATCAACGCCATAGGCCGAGGTGTCCTGCGAGATCACCAGCAGCTCCTTGACGCCGGCGCCGACCAGCCGCTCGGCCTCGCGCAGCACGTCATTGGCCGGGCGCGAGACGAGATCGCCGCGCAGCTTCGGGATGATGCAGAAGGTGCAGCGGTTGTTGCAGCCTTCGGAGATCTTCAAATATGCGTAGTGCCGCGGCGTCAGCTTGATGCCCTGCGGCGGCACCAGGTCGAGATGGGGATTGTGTGCGGGCGGCAGCGCGCGGTGCACGGCATCGAGCACGCTCTCATATTGCTGCGGGCCGGTGATGGAGAGCACGCCGGGATAGGCCTCTTCGATCGCTTCCGGCTCCGCGCCCATGCAGCCGGTCACGATCACCCTGCCGTTCTCGGCCATGGCCTCGCCGATCGCCGAGAGCGATTCCTGCTTGGCGCTGTCGAGGAAGCCGCAGGTGTTGACGATGACGATGTCGGCCCCGTCATGCTTGCGGGCGAGCTCGTAGCCCTCCGCGCGCAGGCGCGTGATGATGCGCTCGGAATCCACCAATGCCTTGGGACACCCGAGCGAAACGAAGCTGACCTTGGGCGCAGCCGTCTGATCCATATCCAAATCTGCCTGATTGACGGGCTTGAGCTAGTCCCAATTGCCCATAATTACAACCCTTTGCATCGCCCCCGGGCATGCTATGGATGAATCACCCGCCGTGAGTGAGCCATGAGCGCCGAACAGTCGCCCAAAATCGTGATTGTCGACGAAAGCCCGATCCGGGCTGCGATCCTCGAGGAGGGGTTGCGGGAGGCGGGATTCACGCAAGTCGTCCATATCCGCGAAATGCAGAGCCTCCTGGCCCGTATTTATGCGGTCGACCCCGATATCATCCTGATCGATCTGGAAAACCCCAGCCGCGACGTGCTGGAGGCGATGTTCCAGGTCAGCCGCGCCGTGAAGCGGCCGATTGCGATGTTCGTGGACCAGAGCGATTCCGCCTCGATCCAGGCCTCGGTCGAGGCGGGCGTCTCCGCCTACATCGTCGACGGGCTCAAGAAGGAGCGCATCAAGCCGATCCTCGACCTCTGCGTGTCCCGCTTCAACGCCTTCGCGAAACTTCAGGAGGAGCTGGAGCGCACCAAGTCACAGCTCGAGGACCGCAAGATCATCGAGAGGGCCAAGGGCATCCTGATGAAGGTGAAGGGCCTCACCGAGGACGAGGCCTATGTGCTGCTGCGCTCCACCGCGATGCGCGAGAAGAAGAAAATCGGCGAGATCGCCCAGTCGATCATCACCGCGTCGGAGATGCTGAAATGACCGCTCCCCTCCGCATCGGGTTCATCCCGCTGGTCGATGCTGCAGCCCTGATCGTCGCCGTCGACAAGGGCTTTGCCGCCGCCGAGGGCCTCGAGGTCGAGCTGGTGCGCGAGGTGTCCTGGTCCAACGTCCGCGACAAGCTCAATATCGGCCTGTTCGATGCCGCGCATCTGCTCGCGCCGGTGGCGATCGCATCCTCGCTCGGACTCGGCCACGTCAAGGTGCCGATCGCAGCGCCGTTCAATCTCGGCATCAACGGCAATGCGATCACGGTCTCGCCGGCGCTGCATGCCGCGCTGATGGAGCAGATCGACGGCGACCGCTTCGATCCGCTCGCCACCGCTAAGGCGCTGGCAAAGGTCGTTGCCATCAGGCGCAAGGCCGGGGCCGATCCGTTGACCTTCGGCATGACCTTCCCGTTCTCGACCCACAATTACCAGCTGCGGTTCTGGATGGCCGCGGCCGGCGTCGATCCGGACGAGGACGTGCGCCTCGTCGTGCTGCCGCCGCCCTTCATGGTCGACAGCCTCAGGAACGGCCATGTCGATGCGTTCTGCGTTGGTGCGCCCTGGAACTCGATCGCGGTCGATCTCGGCATCGGCCACATCCTGCATTTCTCCTCCGACATCCTGGCCCGTGCCGCGGAGAAGGTGCTGGCGCTTCGCCAGGTCTGGGCCGACAAGCGCCCGGACGTGGTTGCAGCCCTGGTGCGCGCGGCGGTGAAGGCGGCCGAGTTCATCGAGGAGCCGGCGAACCTGACGGAGGCGGCGCAGATCCTGGCACAGCCCGAACGGATCGGCGTCGACGTCGAGGTGATCCAGCGGACGCTGGTCGGGCGCCTGAAGATTTCCCCTGACGGCACCTTCCGCGAGAGCGGCCGCTACCTGCTGGTCGGACGTGAAGGGGCAGGGCGCCCGGATCCGGTCCAGGCGGCCTGGCTCTATGCGCAGATGGTGCGCTGGGGGCAGACGGCGCTGACTCCGGATGGCGTCAAAACGGCGATGGCCGTGTTCAGGCCCGATCTCTACGATGCAGCCGTTGGCCGCCGGCCGCCCGATGAAGCGCCCGCAGGGCTCGGTGCCTTCGCGGGCCCGGTGTTCGATCCCGGAAACATTTTGGGGCACCTGAAGGCGTTCGACGTGGGGCTCTGGAAAGCCTGATTCGCAATTGCCTGCGTTTTGGGCAGTTCAATTCATCGACTAGATTTTAGGCTGACTGCTCGAATTTCATGAGAGGTTCGAGGTCGGTTCCTTTCGGACGCTTCCGTAATTGACTGAAAATACTCGCGTTTTCATTTCGTGGAAGCTGGCACGCAACTTGTATGTTGCAGTGCGGCCAGCTTGTCACAGATGCCTGCTGAGCCGAGTCCCGCAGCAACGAAGCTGATCGGACCGTTGGGCAGCAAAGCCGGCTCCAGAGCCAGCTGCGTGCCTCGCGGGTCGCGCCAATGTCCGTCGATGCCACCGAGGTGGCCGCAGGAGCTTCGTTACCGACCATGAAACTCGATACCGTCTCAGTCGACTTTACCGACGAGCAGAAGCGCTATCTCGAAGGTTTTACGACCGGCCTTCAGATCAGCCGCGTCGGTCGCGGTCTCGGCGGGGGCGCCGGCAAGGCGACCGCCGAGCCTGTTGGCCCCGATGCCGTGCACATCAAGGCGCAGGACAAGGTGATCGCCGCGGGCAAGAAGCTCGCCGACCAGGAAAAATTCAAGCGCGACGAGCATCCCTTCGATGCCTATTCGCGGCTACGTCAGCAGGCGCTCGACAACGCGCCGCCGAGTCCGGCGGACAATTTCCGCTGGCGCTATTACGGCATCTTCTATGTCGCGCCGACGCAGGACTCCTACATGTGCCGCCTGCGCATCCCGAACGGCATCATGAAGCATTGGCAACTGTCGGGCCTGGCCGATCTCGCCGACGAGCTCTGCGGGCCCTACAGCCACGTCACGACGCGCGCCAATCTTCAGCTGCGCGAAATCCCGCCGAAGCACGCGATCAAGCTGATCGAGGGCATCCAGGACCTCGGCCTGTGCTCGCGCGGCTCCGGCGCCGACAACATCCGGAACGTGACGGGAACGCCGACCGCCGGCATCGATCCGCAGGAAATCATCGACACGCGGCCCTATGCGCGCGAGTGGCACTACCACATCCTCAACGACCGCTCGCTCTACGGCCTGCCGCGCAAGTTCAACGTCGCCTTCGACGGTGCCGGCAGGATCGCGGTGCTGGAGGAGACCAACGACATTGCCTTCACGGCGTATGAGGTGAAGGACGGTTTCGGCGTCGAGCCGGGCGTATGGTTTCGTCTGGGCCTCGGCGGCATCACCGGTCACAAGGACTTTGCAAAATACTCCGGCATCATCGTCAAGCCGGAGCAGGCGACTGCCGTCGCGGATGCCATCGTGCGCGTCTTCATCGACCATGGCGACCGCACCAACCGCAACAAGGCGCGGCTGAAATACGTGCTCGACGCCATGGGCCATGACGGCTTCCTCAAGCTGGTCGAGGAGCGGCTGAAGACGCCGTTCACGCGCGTGCCGGAGGAGGCGTTTCTGCCCCGGCCCGCCGCCGACCGCATGGCGCATATCGGCGTGCACAAGCAGAAGCAGGACGGCCTCAACTGGATCGGCGTGTCGCTGACGCTCGGCAAGCTCAGCAGCGACCAGATGCGGGGTCTCGCAAAAGTTTCGCGGGATCTCGGCGACGGCGAGATCCGCCTGACCGTCTGGCAGAACCTGCTGATCTCAGGGGTACGCGATGAGAATGTCGAGCTCGCCATCGCCGCGATCAAGCAGATCGGGCTCGCGGTCGAGGCCTCGCATATCCGTGCCGGCCTGATTGCCTGCACCGGCAATGCCGGCTGCCGTTTCGCGGCGTCCAACACCAAACGCAATGCCGCCGAGATCGGCGACTGGTGCGAGCCGCGCGTTGCGATGGACAAGCCTGTCAACATCCATCTGACCGGCTGCCACCATTCCTGTGCGCAGCACTACATCAGCGACATCGGCCTGATCGGCGCGCGGGTGCCGATCAATGAGGAGGACACCGTGGAGGGCTATCACCTCTTCACCGGCGGCGGGTTCGGCCCCGACGCCGATGTCGGGCAAGAGGTCTATCACGACCTGAAGGCCGAGGACGCGCCGAAGACGGTCGAGGCGCTGCTCAAGGCCTATCTCGCTCATCGCTCTTCCCCTGATGAAACCTTCCTCTCCTTCGCGCGCCGCCATGACGGCGAGACGCTGCGCAAGCTTGCCGATGCACAGGTGTCCGCATGAACCAGATCACGCCTCCGCCAAAGCTCGATATCATCCCCGCCAGCGCGCCGTTCTCCGACGCGCAGCGCTCCTGGCTCAACGGCTTCTTTGCCGGGCTGCTGTCGCCTGATGCCGCAACGCCGTTGTCGGCGGAGCAGGGCGCCGCCGTCATGCAAAGCGGTGACGGCGACGATGGCGAAGCGCCGTGGCACGACCAGACCATGCCGATCGCCGATCGGATGAAACTCGCCGAGGGCCGCCCCTTGCGCCGCAAGATGATGGCGGCGATGGCGCAGCAGGATTGCGGCCAGTGCGGCTACAATTGCCACGACTATTCCGAGGCGATCGCGAGCCGCAGCGAGGCGCGGCTCAATCTCTGCGTCCCCGGCGGCAAGGAAACCGCGCGGATGCTGAAATCGCTATACGAGGAGCTGGACAAGGCGCCCGCGGCGAAATCGCCTGAGAAGTCGGATGCAGTCGCCGCGCCCGCCGTGACCGTGACCATCGCCGAGCCCGGCCGCTCGCGCGACAATCCGGCCCAAGCGACCTTCGTGTCGCGGCGTCTTCTCAACAAGGGCAAGTCGGAGAAGGAGACCTATCACGTCGAGTTCGACCTCTCCGAAAGCAAGCTCGACTATGTCGTCGGTGACAGTTTTGGCGTGTTCGCGCGCAACGATGTCGGCCTAGTCGACCAGATCATCGCGCTGCTCGGCGCTTCCCACACCACCAAGGTGAACGGCAAGACGCTGCGCGAGGTCTTGATCGACGACGTCTCGCTGTCGCCGGCACCAGACTCGCTGTTCGAACTGATCTCCTTCATCACCGGCGGCGCGCAGCGCGAGAAGGCGCGGGCGCTCGCGCAGGGCGAGGACCCCGATGGCGATGCCGCGACGCTCGACGTCATGGCGGCGCTGCAGAAGTTTTCCGGGACGCGGCCGCATCCCGAAGCGTTCGTCGAGGCGCTGGAGCCGCTGCAGCCGCGGCTCTATTCGATCTCGTCCTCACACAATGCGACGCCGGGAAAACTGTCGCTGACGGTCGATTCCGTGCGGTACGTCATCGGCAAGCGCAAGCGTGTCGGCGTCGCCTCGACCTTCCTCGGCGAGCGCATCACTGAGGGCGAGAAGCTCAAGGTCTATGTGCAGAAGGCGCACAATTTCGGCCTGCCGCAGGATCCGAAGATTCCCATCATCATGGTCGGGCCCGGCACCGGCATCGCGCCGTTCCGCGCCTTCCTGCTCGATCGCAAGGCGACCGGCGCGCCCGGCAAGAACTGGCTGTTCTTCGGCCACCAGCGCAGCGATTGCGATTTCTTTTACCAGGAAGAGCTCAATGCGATGAAGACCTCGGGGCTTCTGACGCGCCTGTCGCTGGCCTGGTCGCGCGACGGCGAGAAGAAGTTCTACGTGCAGGACCGCATGCGCGAGGTCGGCCGCGAATTGTGGACTTGGCTCGCCGAGGGCGCGCATTTCTACATCTGCGGTGATGCTAAGCGCATGGCCAAGGACGTCGAGCGCGCGCTCGTCGACATCGTCGCCCAATTCGGCGCACGCTCGACCGACGAGGCCGTCAGTTTCGTCGCCGAGCTCAAAAAGACCGGCCGCTTCCAGGCTGACGTCTACTGAGCCGCGAGGAGCTGTCACTCCAGTGTCATCGGAGCCGGTTCCAACTGGCTCCTAATTTAACGAATAGGATTCTCGGAACCCGCAGGTGAAGAGAATTTGCATCTGCAACGGGGCGGGTCTGGAGAACTCTCATCGCTATTTCCGCCGCCGTCTTGCCTCCCGCCAGGGTTGATCCTTCATACTCCCGCAAATGGGGCGTTGGAGATCGACCATGCGCGAACTATCGGCGGAAGCTAGGCTGCATTTCTACGCGCGCTCGCTCTCGCGTCGGACCCGGACGAGCATGCATCACGTCGCGCTCTACAGCGCATTTGCCGTTATCGCGGCGATCGTGTTCGGCACCCTGTCAGTGCATCCGTTCTAAAGGCGTCGTTCCGGGGCGGCGAAGCCGACCCGGAACCTCGAGATTCTCAGGTGCGCAGTTGCGCACCATAGTCTGATGCTTCGCATCATCCCGAATTCGACAAACCTCACGTCCCGCGCTTGAACGGCGCCACCTCGATCCCCGCATCCTTCAACGCCTGGCGCAACCCCCGCGCGATGTCGACCGCGCCGGGCGTATCGCCATGGATGCACACCGTGTCCGTGCGCATCTTGATGACCTTGCCCGTCACCGACACCACCGCGCCGTCCTGCACCATGCGCACCACGCGGTCGGCGATCACTTTGGCGTCGTGCAGCACCGCGCCGGGCTTCTTGCGCGAGACGAGATTGCCGTCGTCCTCATAGGCGCGGTCGGCGAACACCTCGTGCACCAGCGGCAGGTTGGCGTCCTCGCCGGCCTTCACCAGCTTCGAATTGGCGAGCACGACGAAGATCAGGTTGGGATCGACTGCCCTAATGCCGGCGGCGATCGCTTTCGCCGTCATGTCGTCCTCGCAGGCGACGTTGGAAAGCGCGCCATGCGCCTTCACATGCGTCACCTTGTGGCCGGCCGCGGTCGCGATGGCCTGCAACGCGCCGATCTGGTAGGCGACGAGGTTCTCGATCTCGGAGGCCTTCAGGCCCGCGATTGGATGCCGGCCGAAGCCATGCAGGTCGCGGTAGCCGGGATGGGCGCCGACCGAGACGCCGCGGGCCTTCGCCAGTTCAACCGTCCGGCGCATGATGTCGGGGTCGCCGGCATGGAAGCCGCAAGCGACGTTGACCGAACTTGCGAGCTCGATCATGGCGGCGTCGTTGCCCATCTCCCAGGCGCCAAAACCTTCACCGAGGTCGCAATTGAGATCGATCGTCTTCATGGGGTGCTCCTCTGGTCTTCTTGTCGTTTACGGCTCCGCCGCGACCTGCCACGTCCCGGCATCCATCGCGTTCACTGCGTACCCCGCAACGTTAGCATCGCCGAGCGCCGCGATGTTGAGCTCGACCGTGTCGGAGGAGCGCAGCCGATCCGGAAGGTTCTTGATCAGCTGCGCAAACTTGCGCGCCTCGTCCTGCGCCTCGGCCATGGTGACCTCAAGGAAGCGGAACGCTGTTCCCGCCGAGGTCTGCGCGAGCCGGCCGAGATCGGCCGTGATCACGGTCGCGATCTTGGGGTAGCCGCCGGAGGTGCCGCGGTCCATCATCAGCGCAATCGGCGCGCCGTTGCCCGGCACCTGGATGCTGCCGTTCACCGTGCCGTCGGAGACGATGTTGTGGCCGTGCAGATGCTTGATGGCGGGACCTTCGAGCCGATAGCCCATGCGGTCGGAGGTCGCCGAGATCTTCCACTCGCTCTGCAGAAACAGCGCCTTGTTGGCGTCGTCGAACTCGTCGTCCTGCGGACCCATCACGACGCGGATCGGACCTGGCGCACGCTTCGGCAGCTCAATGCGCAGCTCCGGCGCGCCGCTCGCAGCATCGACCATGAACTCGTCGCCGGCCTGCAGGGGGCGCGGATAGGGGCTGCCGAGCCCGGCGCGGGCATTCACCGCGAGGCTGCCGAACACCTGCTCGCCCTTGATCGCGCCTTCGATCGCGAGATAGGTGAACGCGCCGCCGCGGGCAAAGCCGAGCGTGAGCGTCTCGCCGTCCTTCAGCGTCACCGATGTGTCCATCGCGACCGGCTTGCCGGCAATATCTGCATTGCGCGGCGCACCCGCGATCGCGACGCGCACGGCGCCATCCTTCGCGGTAAACGTTGCGCCGAACGGGCCGATCTCGACCGCGGCTGCAAACGGATCGTTACCGACCAGCGTGTTCGCCGCGGCCAGCGATAGCCGGTCCATCGCACCGCTGACCGTCAGGCCATAACGCTGTGCGCCGTGGCGGCCGCCGTCCTGGACGGAGCTTGCGGGACCAATGCTGGCGACGATGAGCCGGCTCATGCGTCGACCTGCTCGGCGATGATCTCGCCGGCCTCGGCGGCGCGGTCCAGCTCCTCGAACGTGTTGTGGTCGATGGCGAAAAAAGTCACGCGATCACCGGGTTCGGTGAGGAAGGTCGGATTACGATGGAGCTGATAGGTTCGCACCGGCGTGCGGCCGAGCAGGTGCCATCCGCTGGGCGCGGCGAGGCACTGGATGCCAGCCTGGATGCCGCCGATCGAAATCGTGCCGGCCGGCGTCAGCACCCTCGGCGACTGCCGCCGCGACATGTGCAGGGATTTGTCGAGCCCGCTGAGATAGGACCAGCCCGGCGTGAAGCCGATCATCGCAACCTTGTAGTCGCCGCCGACGTGCCGGGCGACGACGTCGTCGGGCGTGGTGTTCAGCGCTTTTGCGACATCCTCGAGGTCGATGCCATGCTCGCCGCCATAGGCGACCGGAATGCGCCAGCGCCGCGCCTTGGTGGCGGGCGGCAGCGGCTGGGTGGCGATCGGCAGGAGCTTTTCGGCGAGCGCCTCGAAGCCGATCCTGCAGGGATCGTAATGAACCAGCAGCGAACGATAGGTCGGCACGGTCTCGGTGATGCCGTCGATGGGGCTTGCCGCGAGCGCCTTATCGAGCGCCAGCACGCGCTGGTTGGCGTCGTCGTCGATGGTGCGGCTGAACTCGACCGTGACGGCGCTGTCGCCACTGGGCAGAAGGCGGGGCGGGGGAAGCGTCGCGGCCATGAGCTGTCGCAGAGCTGTCGAAATCGGGCTTCTCGGAAAACGCGGGCTCGCCCTTGAGTTCCGCGTCTCCCTGCTTCGCGTAAATGCGCTCGCAAGTCCAATAAATTAATGCAAGGGGAGGCGATAAAGCCTTGTTATCGCATCGCATAACGGCCCTGCCGCCCTGCATTCCTGTGCCTCTTTTGGGCCTTGACGCAAAGCCCGCACCTCGCAAGATGCGCGCGTTCTTTCCCGCACCTCGGAGCTCGTTCTCGTCCATGTCGCTGTCCCCCGAAGCCCGCAAGACCCTCGCCGGCATTACCACTGCCACCATCACCACGGTCCTGCTGAAGAAGGGCCTGCGCAATGTGTGGATGCGCGGCGCGCGGCCGCTGCGTCCGGGCCTGCCGCGCCTGGTGGGACCGGCGTTCACGCTGCGCTTCGTGCCGGCGCGCGAGGATCTGGCGACGCCGGAATCCTGGTCCTCGCCGATCTCGACCCGCACCGCGATCGAGGCGATGCCGGAGGGCTGCATTGCCGTGGTCGACGCCATGGGCATCACCGATGCCGGCATCTTCGGCGACATCCTCTGCGCCCGCATGGTGAAGCGCGGTGTCACCGCGCTTGTCACGGATGGCGTCGTGCGTGACGTCGAGGGGGTGCTCGGCACCAATCTTCCGGTGTGGTGCGACGGCTATGCCGCGCCGCCGTCGGTTGCTGGCCTCACCTTCGTCGGCTGGGGCGAGCCGATCGGCTGCGGCGGCGTCGCTGTGTTCCCGAACGACATCGTCGTCGCCGACCAGGACGGCTGCGTGCTGATCCCGCAGGCGATGCTCGACCACGTCCTCGCCGAGGGCGTCGAGCAGGAGCGGATGGAAGCCTGGATCGTCAACGAGGTGAACAACGGCGCGGTGCTGCCGGGCCTCTACCCCATGAACGCCGAGACCAAGGCGCGCTACGCCGCCAGCAAGAAGTAACAGGAAACGAGGTATCCCATGGACATCACGCTCGCCGGCACGCGGCCGACCCGCCGCGCGCCGAAGGAAAACTTCACCGGCACCGTGTTGCAGGACCCCATCAACATGGCGCCCGCGCCGGCGCGGCTGAACGTCTCGCGCGTCTCGTTCGAGCCGGGCGCCCGCACCAACTGGCACCACCATCCGCTCGGGCAGACGCTCTACGTGATCTCGGGTGTCGGCCGCGTCCAGAGCAAGGGGGGGCCGGTCAAGGAAATCCGGCCCGGCGACACCGTCTGGATTCCGCCAGGTGAAGTGCACTGGCACGGCGCCTCGCCCAACAACAGCATGTGCCACATTGCCATGCAGGAAGCGCTCGACGGCGTCTATTCGACGTGGCTGGAGCCGGTGACGGATGCGGAGTACGGCGCAGCGGTTGGCTAAGGCACTCATGTCGCGGACAAGACGCATCGCCCCAAGACGATGCGTCGCCGATCCACGACCCAGAGCCATTTAATGACAATGAGTGCTGCGTCCCGGCTCTGCGCAGCAACGCCGTAAGCGCGTTCACGCGCGTCTTCAACGCGCGATGGCGTCGCCGCTTGTCCGGGACACGGCCACCTACATCCGCTCCGCGGTCCACGTGCCCGTGCACATCGCGCCGCGCCAGGTGCCGGCGCCCGAGGTGCCGCTGAGCCGGCCGAAGCCGACGGCGCGCTTGATGCCGGTGCTCAGGGTGACGTTGATGCTGCCGGCATTCGCCACGCGGCCCGAGGCCGTCACCGCCGCGCTGCTCGAGGCGATCTGGCCGTTGCTGATGCCGATCGCGACGGTCACGCCATTGCCGCAGGTCTCGCTCGAGGACGAGATGCGGACATTCCATGTGCCGTCGAAGGTGGAGCCCGCAGCATCGGCCTGCGCGAGCGGGAAGGCGAGGGCGACAATGGTGGCGAGGAGAGCTCTGCGAAATCCGTTCATGACACGCACCTTGGGGTTGAGCATGCGGGGATCCTGTCACCGGTGCTGAACCTGTGATGTGAGGGCTGTCACGCGCGAGGCGCTGCGTGAGCTGCAGCACGTCGCAATGATGCGGTGGGCAAAAGCAAAGGGGCCCGTGCGGGCCCCTTGTCTCGTCAGAGCGTGTCGCCCGAACTCAGTTCACCCGCGTCCAGGTCTGGCCGCCGCAGAACATGCCGCCAAAGGCGCAGCCCTGCACACGCAGCCGGTCGGTGCCCTTCATCGCGATCGTTGAATCGTAGGTCGAGCCGGAGTTGGGGTCGAGGATGCGGCCGGACCATTTCTGGTCCTTGCCGGGCTTCATGTTGATCAGAACCTGCTCGCCGTTCTGGTTCGATTTTGCATCGACCGAATAGCCGCAGAGATTGTTGCCGCATTGCTCGATGCGGACCTTGCCTTCCTTCTCCTCAGTGAGCCAGACGCCGAGCGGCGAATTGAGATCGCGCGCGGGCGCCGCTGCGGGAGCCGGCGGGGCCACGGCGGCGGACTGAGCGGGGGCGGGCGCCGGAGCGGGAGGCGGAGGCGGCGCCGGAGGGGCAGCGGCCACGGGCGGGGCCGCCGGCGGAGCCGCGGCCGGAGCGGCGTGCTGCTCGACCGGCGCGAGGGCCGGAGGCGGTGCGGGCGACGGCAGCACGGCCGTCTCGGCCGGAGCGTTGCTGGCGGTTGCTGCAGGAGGCGGAGCAGGTGGAGGCGGCGCCGGCGGCGGTGCTGCGGCGTCCGGTGCGGGAGCCGGAGCTTTCTCGGCTGGAGGCGCTGCGACTGGAGCGGGTGCCGGTGCTGGCGCGGGCGGCGCTTGCGGATCGGCCTTGGCCTGTTGCGGCGGCTGCTTGTCCGCAGGGCTCTCGTTTTTCTTGGCCTTCTTGACCTTGCCCTGGCCGGTGTTGTCGTACACGCCGGGGATTTGCACCGTGCCGCGGTCGGGATCGATGCGGATGGTGTGCCCGCCATATTCGAAAGTGTACTGCGCCTGGGCAGCGGTGCTCGCCAAAAGGAATGCGGCCGTGGCCAACAGCTTCCTCATTTCGCATCTCCTGAACAGGTGGTCCCGCACCAACGCTTACGCGCCGGCTTCATTCCGAAACGTGATCTAGATCACTGTCTCGGTATGAGTCGTCGTCCCGCTGTTCCGGGTTCAATAGGCCTCAAGCCGGTCCAAAGTTTGACAGAGGCAGGCGACAGGAGGCCGCGGCCTGGAGCGCCGTTCCCGACGGACTCGGAACGGGGAAGCGCCCTAGTCGAACCAGGCGCTGTAGATCTTCCTGTAGCTGCCGTCTTCCATGGAGATATGCAGCCACTGGTCCACGAAGGCCTTCAGCGCCATGTCGCGCTGGAGCCAGTAGGCCTTCTCGGAGAAGTCGAACGGCTTGTCCGGATGCACGGCGCAGAGCACGCCTTGATGCTGCTTCTGCTGGTAGCGGGTCTCGGAGGCGTCCGTCATCATCAGATCGGCATTGCCCTTGGCGATCTCGTCGAAGATCACGGTGTTGTCCGGGAAAACGGTGATCTCGGCGTCTCTGACGTTGGCGCGCGCAAAGCGCTCATTTGTGCCGCCGGGATTGACGATAACGCGGGTGCCCTTCTTGTCGATGTCGGCTAGCGTCTGGTACTTGCCGACGTCGGCGCAGCGGGTGATCGGCGTCTTGCCCTCGCGCATGATCGGCGTCGAGAAGTAGCCCTTCTTCTGGCGGTCGAGGGTGACGGAGACGCCGCCCATGGCGATGTCGAACTGGTCGGCCTCGAAATCCTTCATCAGCTTCGGCCAGGCGGTCGGTACGAACTCGACCTTGACGCCGAGCGCCTTGCCGAGCGCCTCGGCCATGTCGACGTCGAAGCCGGAGAACTGCTGCGTGGCCTTGTCGAGGTAGGTGAACGGCTTGTAGTCGCCGGTCATGCCGACGCGCAACGTGCCGCGCTTGACGATCTCGTCGAGGCGCGAGGGCGCCGCCTGCTGTGCGTGCGCCGAAAGATTTGCCAGCAGGACCACGGCCAGAGCCGCCACTATACGAACGATCATCTCTTTTCCACCCATGCCCGAGCTGTCATTGTGCAGCTCTCGACGTGTGGATTTAGACCAGATGCCAGTTGCTGGCGAGACGGAATTTGAAGGGAATGTTGTCGTGACGATCTCGATGTACGAGGCCTCGGTCGGCCTCTTCGTGCCGTATTTGCGCAATCTGTCGGTCCTGCTCGACAAGGGCGTTGCCTATGCCGAGACGCGCAAGTTCAATCCGGCGGTTTTGCGTGGCATGCGCATGGCGCCAAACATGTATGATCTCGCCCAGCAGGTCGGCGAGGCCTGCCGCCATGCAGTGGTTGCTCCGGCGCTTCTGGCACAGTGCGAGCCGGTGGCGCTGCCGCCGCTCGAGCATGACATGGCCGGCCTTCAGGCCCGGATCGCGACCTCGATCGAATTCATCGAAAGCCTGCCGCGCGCCGAGATCGACGCGGCAGCGGAGCTGAAGGTCTTCTTCCGGCTGAAGAACGGGACCGAGCTGCCCTTTACCGGGCGGACGCTGCTGCTCACCAACAGCATCCCGCAATTCTTCTTTCACGTCACGACGGCCTACGACCTGCTGCGGCACGCCGGCGTCGAGCTCGTGAAGAAGGATTTTTTAAGGAAGTAGGCTGGGCTAGCTCTCCCCAGTGGAGCAGGGCCATCGCATATGAAGAAGAACGTGGCGGGAAGCTCGCTTGCGGCCATCCTTCTAGACGCCCGCCGTCGGCGGGCCCTCAGGATGAGGATCGAGTGTGCAGCCGTAGTCTTGACGTGCACCGATCCCGCTTAGCCTCATCCTGAGGAGACCGCGAAGCGGTCGTCTCGAAGGACGAGGCGCGCACTCACGTCGTGCAAAATAGTCCTCTCCGACGGAGAGAGGTGCAGAAACATCTGGTCTGCGAACTGCCTTAAGCTTCGCCCTTGCGCTCGAACTCGGCGAGCGAGCTCCGGCCGGCGATTTCGCTGCGGAGCAGCTCGAAGCGGCGGTGGGCCTCGTCCTCGTGCTCGTCGACGAAGCGCACGGCGGCCTCGCTCGTCATCGGGCCGCTGACCACGGGCGCGGACTGCTCGCCGATGGTCTCGTGGACGTAGTACTGGCCGTCGTCGCCGCGATGCACCGTCCATTTCAGGCGGATCGCCACCATCGGGCCCGGACCGACCTTGCTGTAGCCGTCGGCATCGGTGTGATCAGGCACCAATGGCTGCTGGTCGACCACCGGATGCTCGTCGACCGCATGATCTTCTTCAGCACGTTCTTCATGTTCTTCGGCGGACGGCTGCTCACCGGCGGCGACCATCTCGGTCTCGCGGATGATCTCGGTTTCGCGGACGACGGGGCCCGGCTCGGGGTGCTCCAGGATGCTGGCGATGGTCGCGAGCGCGTGGTCGGTCGGGTCGATCTCTGACAAGGGTCCATCCTCCAGCTCGACGCGGCCGGCAAGTCTGTCCCCCTGCCGCCGCGGCCAGATATATTACGCGGGTTCGATTAAGGCTGAGTTGGGGCCCGATCTGCACCAAAATGGGACGCATTCTGGCCTTCCGAAGGCGGGCGGACCGCGCATGATCCGGAAAAGATCATGCTCAAACAACAAGCTAAAGCGCGATGATGATCCATCACGCTTTAGCTGCGCGCGTTTCGGTTTTTCAGCCCAGCACGTCCTGATTGATGACGTTCTGCCGGATGGGATCGCCGTCCAGCACACTCAAAATGTTGCGCGCGGTCTGCTCGCTCATGCGCTGGACCGCCTCGACCGTGACGCCGGCGACATGCGGGGCCATGATGACGTTGGGCAGCGCGAACAGCGCATTGCCGACCGGCGGCGGCTCCACCTCGAACACGTCGATGCCGGCACCGGCGATCTTGCCGGAGACCAGCGCATCGTACAGCGCCGCTTCCCTCACGATGCCGCCGCGGGCGGTGTTGATGAGATAGGATCGTGGCTTCATCCGGCCGATCCGTGCCGCGTCGAACAGACCGACGGTCTCCGGCGTCTTCGGGCAGTGGATGGTGACGAAATCGGCATTCGGCAGCGCGGCGTCGAGATCGCTGACCAGCTCGCATCCGGCCGCCTTGATCTCGGCGGCGGGTTTGTAGGGATCGTAGACTTGCACCTTCATTTCCATCGCCAGGCAGCGCACGGCGGTGCGGCTGCCGATGCGGCCGAAGCCGATGATCAGCACGGTCTTGCCGTAGAGATCGAACGGCAGCATGCCGAGCCGGTCGGCCCATTTGCCGTCCTTGACGCAGGCGTGCATCTCGTTGGCGCGCTTGGCCAGCGTCAGCATCATGAACAGCGCCTGTTCGGCGACCGAGGGCGAATTCGCGCTGCCCGCGACCATCAGCGGCACCTTGCGGCGGGAGAGGGCGGGCACATCGACGGCGTCGTAGCCGACGCCGATGCGGGTCACCACCTTCATGTCCCTGGACGCCTCGAGCTCGGTCTCGCCGAAGGCGGTGGCACCCAGCGCCACGCCATGGACCGGCGCATGGCTCTTCAGCAGGGCCTCGAAATCCCTAGCCGAGATCAGGTTCGAAAACTCGACGAGCTCGATATCGTCCCGCTGGGTGAGGAGAGCGCGTGCCCCTTGCGACAAAGTTTGTGTAACGAAAATCTTCTTCTTGTTGGTCGCCATCGCTCCCCTGCCTGCCTCGCGTCTCTTGAGCCGGCGTCACAGCACGACGCCGGTCTCCTCGTTTAGCAGGTGCATATTGTTGAGGTCCATCGCCAAACGCATGGGAGCCCCGTCCGTAGCGCCGGCATTGGGATCGACGCGGCCGCAGACGGGCGTGCCGTCGAGGCCGAAATAGACCAGGGTCTCCATCCCCATCGGCTCGGTGACGTCGAGCACGGTCTCGAAGGTCTCGACGCCCGGCGCCAGATGCGGGTGCGACTCGGTGAGATGCTCGGGCCGGATGCCGAGCAGCAGCTTGTCGGTGCGCGGCAGCGCGTTGTAGCGCGCGGCGCGGGCCGGCGGCAGCGGGAAAGCCACGCGGTCGGTCAGGCGGATCTGGAGCGTGCCGCCGGAATCCTCGAGCCGGCACGGGATGAAGTTCATCGCGGGCGAGCCAATGAAGCCGGCGACAAAGCGCGTGGCCGGCTTGTGGTAGAGCTCGTTCGGCGTGCCGATCTGCTCGATGCGGCCCTTGTTCATGACCACGACGCGGTCGGCCAAGGTCATCGCCTCGACCTGGTCGTGGGTGACGTAGACCGTCGTGGTGCGCACCTTCTGATGCACTTTCTTGATTTCGATCCGCATCTGCACGCGCAGCTTCGCATCTAGATTGGATAGCGGCTCGTCGAACAAGAATACCTTGGGGTTGCGCACGATGGCGCGGCCCATCGCGACGCGCTGGCGCTGGCCGCCCGAGAGCTGCTTCGGCTTGCGGTCGATCAGGTCGGTGATGTCGAGCAGGCGCGCGGCCTCGGTCACCCGCGCCTTGATCTCGGCCCTGGGATAGTGCTTCAGGCGCAGCCCGAAGGACATGTTCTCGGCCACCGTCATATGCGGGTAGAGTGCGTAGTTCTGGAACACCATGGCGATGTCGCGATCCTTTGGGGGCACGTCGTTGACGACGTCGCCGCCGATCATGATGTCGCCGTCGCTGATGTCCTCGAGGCCTGCGATCATGCGCAGTGTAGTCGACTTGCCGCAGCCGGAGGGGCCGACCAGCACGATGAACTCGTGATCGGCGATATCAAGGTCGATGCCGCGCACGGCTTCGACATCGTCATAACGCTTAACTACTTTCCGCAAAGCAACGTCGGCCATGAGACATCAACCCTTTGTCGCACCGGCGGTCAGGCCGGCAATGTAGTAGTCCATCAGGAACGCGTAGATAATCAGCGGCGGCGCCGCACCCAGCAGCGCACCGGTCATGATCTGTCCCCAGTTGAACACGTCGCCCTTGATCAGCGTCGTGGTGATGCCGACCGGCAGCACGAGTTGATCTATCGACGTCGTGAACACCAGCGGATAGAGGAACTGCGCCCAGGACACCGTGAAGGCGAAGATGGTCGCGGCAATCAGCCCGGGCAGCGCGACCGGGATGAAGATCCGCGTCAGGGTTTGCAGCCAAGAGGCGCCGTCGATGAGCGCGGCCTCATCGAGCTCCTTCGGGATCGAGGCGAAATAGCCGATCATGATCCAGGTGCAGAACGGCACCGTCAGCGTCGGATAGATGAACAGCAGGACGTACCACCGGTTCAGCAGCGTGATGCCTGTCAGGTCCTGGACCACCCCGAGCATCTTGAACAGCGGGATGAACAGAAGGCTGTCCGGGATCAGGTAGGTGAGGAAGACGCCGGTGGCCAGCGTCGCCGAGCCCCAGAACTTCATCCGTGCCAGCGCGAAAGCCGCGGGGATGCTGATCAGCATCGTGATGATCACGACCGTGATCGAGATGATCGACGAGTTCCAGAAGAAACGCAAAAACTGGTTCGAGGTCAGGAGCTCGACATAGTTCGACAGGGTCGGATGGAACACCCACCACGGGTTGGTGGCCGCCGATATTTCCGCGCTGCTCTTGAGCGAGGTGATCAGCATGTAGAGCGGCGGCGTCAGGAAGAAGATCGCGAACAGCACCAGGAAAAAATAGGACCAGCGCAGCGCCCAGGCGCGGTCGCGGCTTATGCTGCCATACTTGACCTTCCTGGAGGGGCCAGCCTTGTCGATTGCGAGTGTGCTCATCAGGCTTCGTTCCCTCGCTTGTTGACATCACGCAGGATGAAGACCGCTGCGACGGCCAGGATCGGCACCATGAACAGGGAGACGCAGGCGCCGAGCGGAATGTCGCTGCTCTGGATGCCGACCTGGAACGCCCAGGTGGCGAACAGATGCGTCGTATCGAGCGGGCCGCCGGAGGTCAGGATGCGCACGATGTCGAAATTGGCAAAGGTCACGATCAGCGAGAACAGGGTGGTGATCGCGATGATATTGCGCATCATCGGCAGCGTGACGTACCAGATCCGCTGCCACCAATTGGCGCCGTCGATCGCCGCCGCTTCGTAGAGCTGGTCGGGCACGGATTTCAGGGCCGCCAGATACATGATCAGGAAGAACGGCGCGCCGTACCAGACGTTGACGAGGATGACCGAGAAGCGCGCCCAGAAGGTGTCGCCGAGCCATGGGATCGGCCCGACACCGAAGAAGGAGAGCGTGTAGTTGAAGGCGCTGTAGGAGGGGTCGAACAGCCACAGCCAGGCGAGCGTGCTCATCGCCGGAGGGATTACCCAGGGCACCAGCAACATGCCGCGCCACTTGCGCTGCTTCTTGCCGGGAATGTTATGGACGAAATGCGCGACGATGAAGCCGATCAGCGCCTTGAAGATCACGGCCGTGATCGCGAAGATGCAGGACTGCTTCACCACCATCCAGAACGTCTCGCGCTTGAACAGGAAGGTGAAGTTGCTAAGGCCGACGAATTTCGTCATCGCCTTGTTCAGCGTCGCCAGATAGAGCGAATAGAAGGCGGGGTAGAGCACCAGCAGCGCGATCAGGAGAATCAGCGGCAACGTCAGGAAGAACGCAACCGTCGATTTCCGCCCGAGCGCATTGCGCAGGCTTGATCCCTTTCGCGCGCCCGTCGCACGGGCGACGCGACCTCGCTCAACGACGACTTCGGCCATGTCAGCTTCCTTAAATCAGCTCTCAGCTTCTTTGCAGACAGTTCAACTGCAAGGCCGGCCGCTTGGGTCGGCTTTGCGGTCATACGGATCGGACAACGGATGCAGGCGGCGCACGCGCGTGCGCCGCCTGTCTCATCCCAGCCTAGCTCCGCATGAAGCCTTCGCACTCGCCTTCGGCCCAGGCGAGCGCCTGCTCCATCGTTTCGCCCCGCGCGAAACGTAGCGCCATCTTGGTCAGCGTCGCCTGGAAGTAGATCTGCTGCGCGACCTTAGGCGGCGCGGGCGAAGCTGCGATCGACAGCGTCTGATGCTTGTAGGGGTCCGGATAGTGGAAGAGCGTTCCCTTCGGCGGGCCTTCCTCCTCCCACGTCTTGAACTTGGTCATGTTGGCGTAGGCCGGCAGGTCGTAGCCACCGCTCACCGCAACAAACTTCTCGATCGACGTTGGCGAGGACAGGTGAACGAGCAGGCTCTTGGCCGCCTCCTTGTTCTTGCCGAAGCTCCAGACGCCCCAGAAGTAGGGCAGGTACGGTGCAAACCGCCCCTTGGGACCGGACGGGAAGCCGTGCGTCCAGCACTGTTCGGCGACCTGCGGCGCGTCGCGCTTGGCAACGGCCCAGGCGCTCGGCGGATTGAGGATCATCGCGCCGCGACCGGAGATCAGCCATTTGTTGTTCGAGGCGTCGTCCCAGGACGGTGCGTCCGGCGGCAGGAACGCGATGAGCTTCTTGTAGAACTCCATGGCCTGGCGAACCTGATCGGTCTTCACCGTGATGTCGCCCTTGGCGTTGACGAGCTCGGCGCCGAAGGACTGGAAGATCGCGCCGGCGGTGTCCACGCTGTCGGTGGTCTCGCCAAGACCGATGCCGAATGCGAAGCCGGCCTTGTGGCAAGCCTCGGCCGCCTTCAGGAAGGTCTCCATTGTCCAGTTCTCGACCTTGGGCGGGCCGCCGGCCGGATACATCTCCTGCACGTCGATGCCGGCATGCTTCTTCATCAAGTCGATGCGGGAGCAGGGGCCCTTGATCTGGCTGCCGGGTGTCGCGGGTGTCGCGAGCCATTTGCCGCCCGATTGTCCGAGATACTTGACAGTGCCGTTCACATCGCCGTTCTGCTTGATGAGCGGCTCCATGACGTCGTTGAGCGGCTCGAGATTCTCGGCATACGCCTGCGGCCACCAGCTCGGCATCTGAAGGATGTCATGACCGGACTTGGCCTGCGCCTCGGCGGCGGCCGTCAGCTCGATCTTCTTGTTGTTGCTGGTGATGTAGTCGATGGAGACTTCGACCTTCTCCTTCGCGGCCCATTCATTGACGAGATCGGTCGAGGCCTTGTTGGCGCCTGGCACCCAGTGGTCCCAGAAGCCTATCGAGAGCTTGCCGGCGGCGTAGGCGCCGCGGACATAGGGCGCCGTGATCAGCGCCGCGGAGGACATTGCAGTGGCAGCCACAAATTGACGTCGCGTCAGTGTCTTGCGTGACATCTCGTTTCCTCGCTTGGGTGTTTTATTGTTCTGGTGTTTCCTCTGAACTCTTCCGAGCTCTTTTGATTTTTCTTGGAGTTTGTCGTTCGACGTTTCTTTTTGGTGCCGTCAGCTCCGGCGGCAAATTGGTAGCGCGATCAGATCATGATTGTTCGCGTCTGTCGAGAAAACCGAATGGCGATCGTCTAGAACTAACGTTGTGCCTGAAACCGCGACGGCATCGCGCGCCGGCCGTGAACCGCGCGCGCTCCTTTTGCGACGCACACTTCGCGCAAGCCGGCCAGGAAGACGTCGTGCGCAATTACGCCGCAGTTTCGAATAAGCCTGCGTAACCGCTTCGCGCGAAAGACTTTTCGGGCGTGGACAGCGATCGGCAGCGTCTGGACCTCGAAGCGGTGGAAACGATAGAGTTGCAACCAGCGGGTGGCTCCCACCCCGAACGGCCAATCAGATCGACGATGGAGACGAGAATGATCAACCCGGCGACACCTGCGCGGCTTCATTTGCGGCGATGGTTCGCGCTGGGGTCCGTGCTCGCGCTGCTGCTTGGCGCAGCCGCGGTGGCGAATGCCCAAGGTTTGGTCAAGGGCGTTCAGGACGGCGCGGCAGCCGGGAACAAGGCCGCGGGTCCGGTCGGTGGCGTGCTCGGCGGCGCGATCGGCGGCGTGGTCGGCGTCTTCACAGGCGTGCTCGGCGTCGGCAACAACAACAATGCCAGTCAGGCGCCGGCCGCCAAGGACGGCAATAAGGATGCCAGCAAGGACGCCAAGCAGCAGGGCGCGGGCAAGGACAGGGATGCCAAGGGCGATGCCAAGAGCGCCAAGGCGGGCAAGGGCGCCAAGGCGACCAAGGAAGCGAGGAACGCGCCGCAGGACGCCAAAGACAACAAGGATGTCGCGGTTCTCACCCAGAATGGGGCGCCGCAGCTCACCGCCGATCAGATCGTCGCCAACAGCGATTCCTATATCGAGCGGATCAAGAGCGAGCTGAACCTCACGCCCGATCAGGAAAAGCACTGGTACGGCTTCTCCAGCGCCATGCACTACCTCGGGCATAATGGTGCGGAGCGGCTCAACCTGCGGGTTGCGCGGGCGAAGCGGGATCCGCCTGATGACATCATCGAGCAGATGCGCAACGAGGCGCAATTCCTGATCGACCGCGCCGCCGACCAGCGCAATGTCGCCGACGCCGCCGAGCCGCTCTATTCGAGCCTCGATGACAAGCAGAAGCAGGTCTTCATCCAGGAGATGGTGCGCCTCAGCCATGAGCGCGGATTGGATTGATCAAGTTGAATCGGATCGGGCGCGCCTGAATTAACGGCGCGCGCCACGAATTCGTGAATCCTCTCCGCAATTCGGGTATAATTAGCTTCGCTAGGCTGACTGCGGGGTTGATATGGCGGACGGACTCTCCGTTTTCCTGGTCGAAGACGAGGCGTTGATCCGGATGATGATCGCCGACATGGTGGAGGAGCTCGGCCACCATGTCGTCGCGGAAGCGGACAATGTCCGCGACGCCAGCGCCTTTGCCATGACCGCCCAGTACGATCTGGCCATCCTCGACATCAATCTCATGGGCGTCTACGTCGATCCCGTCGCCGACCTGATCGAGCGCCGCGGAAAGCCGTTCCTGTTCGCCACCGGCTACGGGCCGGAGCTGCTGCCGTCCTTGCTGCGGCGCAGGCCGATCCTGCGCAAGCCGATTTCGATCGATCAGCTCAAGGCAATGATCGATTCGATGTTTCCGGAAATCACGGTGAAGGCGCCGCATTGAGCGACGACCAAGGCGCCGCTGGCAACCGTGCCCGCCAACGAAAATGGCCGCCCTCGAAGGGCGGCCATTCGCGGCGCAATCATCCAATTCCAATCATCAAACGCAATGTCACATCAGGCCGGCGCTGAGGTCGATACCCTGCGCGATCAGGCCGAACGAGGCGGCGAGGCCCATGCAGCAGAACAGCGCGATGGTCTTGAAGGCAGAATCGGCAATACGCGTTTCGACAGCAGCCGGCATCGCGGCGAGCGAAATCATGCTCATGTTCATTCCCCCCTTTGTGTTGACCCTGAATTGCATCAGGTGAGGGAACTCTTAGCGCAAAAGGTTTGACGCGAGATTTCGAGGGATCGTTAACGGAATCACAATCCGATCGCGCATTCGCAGCGCCGCAATGGGATCGCCGATCCTCAGCCGCGGCCGTTCCTCAGTACGGTGGCGATGGTGTGGGCGGTCATGGCGGCCCGGTCCGAGGCACGCTGCGCCGCCAACCGGTCGCGGGCTTTTTCCTCGATCAGGAGCTCGATCAGGGCGAGCCGCTTGTCCTCGTCGTCCGCCTCTGTCAGCAGGCGGTGATAGCGGTGATAGTCGAAGCCTAGGTCCTGCTTGCGCATGTCACGCCCCCGCAACTACGCTACACAACTCGCGCGAATTGTTTCTCATCGGAAACGAGGGGGCAAGCACGATCCTGCGTGGAACCGCGTGTCGACTGCAATCAGCTGTGAATTATCGGATCCGAACGCGCGTATCTCAATCCGGATTGTGGTCGGCGAACATCTTGAGGCCCAGGAAGCTAGCATCGGGCCGGGTGACCAGACGCGTCGGGATGTTGCGCAGGTAGTCCTGGAAGCGGCCCTTGGCTTCGAAGCGCGCCCGGAAGGCTGAGGCGGCGAGGAACTCCGGAAAGCGCGGCACGATTCCGCCGGCGATGTAGACGCCGCCGCGGGCGCCGAAGGTCACCGCGAGATTGCCCGCGACCGAGCCGAGGATGGCGCAGAACATCTCCAGCGTCGTGCGGCTGACCGGACAGCTGCCCTCGAGCGCCGCCTTGGTGATGGCCGCGGCATCGCGATGCGGCACCTGGGCGCCGTCGACCTCGGCCAGCGCCTCGTAGAGGCTTTGCAGGCCGGAGCCGGACAGCGCGCCGCGCTCGATGGAGACATGGCCGAGACGCCGGCGCAGGCACGCGATCACGCGCTCCTCGCGCTCGTTCTCGGCCGGCAGGGTGGCGTGTCCGGCCTCGGTCACGACGGCCAGCCGCGCGCCATGGCGCTCGACCAGGCACGAGACGCCGAAGCCGGTTCCAGGTCCGACCACCAGCAACGGCTCTCCGGGCAAGCCCTCCTGTCCGCCGAGCGGGATCAGATCGGCAGGCTCCAGGGCGGGCAGGGACCAGGCCACCACCTCGAAATCATTGAGCACGTGCACGGTGTCGAAGCCGAGGCCAGACTGGAGCTCGTCGCCGTCGATGACCCAGGGGCTGTTGGTCATGACGCAGCGGTTGTTGGTCACGGGTCCCGCCACGGCCAGCACGGCGCGTTGTGGCGGCGCGCCGCCGGTCCTGCGTCCGAGAACATCGACAATGGCTTCCCGGACCGTCGGGAAATCGGCGACCTTCACATACTCGATCGGTCCGGCGCCCTGGCGTCCGCCGTCCCGGCTCAGCGCGAAGCGCGCGTTGGTACCGCCGATATCGGCGAGAAGAATCTGTCCTGTCCTGCCGATCGTCATGACCATACGGCTTCCGCAGCCTTGGTGGCCGCGGGAAACCTTTTCCTCCACTCCATCGACGCAAGTCCGCCTGCTGCGGATATCAGAGAGTCCGCCCTTGGGTGCGGCTAGTCAACACGGAGGCGGGCAAACCGTTTCATTTCCGGAACGACCGGCTGCCAATTTGAACGGATCGCGCTACGTTTCGTTGGTTGCGAAGCAGCGCAGGAAGATCGACATTGGCTAACGGCGTTCGGCACTCCTTGTGCCGGGCAGATGGAATGAGACCCTGCAATGAAGATTACAGACCGCGACGTGCTGCTGGTGATCGATGTGCAGAACGATTTCTGCACCGGCGGGGCGCTCGCCGTTCCCGGCGGCGAGAAGGTTGTCCCGGCCGTCAACCGAATTGCCCAAAAGTTCGCCAATGTGGTGCTGACCCAGGACTGGCATCCGGCTGACCATGTCTCCTTCGCGCCGAACCATGCGGGCAAGCAGCCGTTCCAGGCCATCGAGCTCGACTACGGCACGCAGGTGCTGTGGCCGACGCATTGCGTGCAGGGTACGGCGGGCGCCGAATTTCACCGCGATCTCGACGTCACCCGCGCGAGCCTCGTGGTACGCAAGGGCTTTCGTCGCGGCATCGATTCCTATTCGGCGCTGTTCGAGAACGACCATCGCACGCCGACCGGCCTGCTCGGCTATTTGCGCGAACGCGAGCTGAAGACCGTGTTCGTCGCGGGTCTCGCGCTCGACTTCTGTGTCCGCTTCTCGGCGGAGGACGCCCGCAAGGCCGGCTTCGAGGTCGCCGTGATCGAGGACGCCTGCCGCGGTATCGACCTCGACGGCTCCGTGGCCGCGACGCATCGGAGCTTTCGCGACCTCGGTATTTCGGTGGTCAGCATCGAGGCGTTCCTGTGAGGACCGCGAGATAGCCATGGTGGAGACGACACGCAAACAGAAGGGCGGACTTGGACCGGTCCCGGACAAGGCGCTGCTGTGGCCGTTCGCTGCGGCGCAGTTCGCCGTCAACGCCTGTCTCTGGTGGCTGGAGCGCGCTCCGCCGGAGCAGAACGACAGCAGCCTGACATGGACGACAGCCAATTCCGTCGCGCTGGAGCTTGCGAGCATGCGCCTGCGCGATTGCTCGCGAGCGCGCTCCGGCCAGCCGGCGCTGGTCTGCGCGCCCTATGCCCTGCATCGTGCCCTGATCGCCGACTTCGCGCCCGGCCACAGCGTGGTGCAGTCTCTGCAAAGCGGCGGCATCGACCGCGTCTATCTCACCGACTGGCGCTCGGCGGCGCCCGAGATGCGCTATCTCTCGATCGACAGCTATCTCTCCGATCTCAACGTCGCCGTCGACGAGATCGGCGCGCCGGTCGATCTGATCGGCCTGTGCCAAGGCGGCTGGCTGTCGCTGCTGTATGCGGCGCGCTTTCCGGCCAAGGTGCGGCGGCTGGTGCTGGCAGGTGCGCCGGTCGATCTTGCGATCGAGTCCGAGCTCTCCCAGCTCGTCCGCAACACGCCTGCGGCGGTCTACGATCAGCTCGTCGCCCGTGGTGGTGGCAATGTCAGCGGCGAAGAGATGCTGCGCTTCTGGTCGAAGGCGCCGAGCCGCGAGGATATCGCGGCGGCCCTCCAGACGGATCTCACGGGCGAGGAAGGTGCAGCGCTGCTCGCGCGCTTCGACGTTTGGAACAGTGAGACGCTCAACCTGCCCGGCAGGTATTATCTCGAGATCGTCAACTGGATATTCCGCGAAAACCGGATTGCCGCCGGCCAATTCATCGCGCTTGGCCGCGCGGTCGACCTGAAGAACGTCAAGGCGCCGCTCTTCCTGCTGGCCGGGCTCGACGACGATGTGGTGCCGGCCTCACAGGCGCTCGCCACGGCCAACCTCGTCGGCACGCCGCCAGCCTTCATTGCGGCAGCCTCCGAGCCCGGCAACCATCTCGGCCTGTTCATGGGCGCGCGCATCCACGCCCACGCCTGGCCGCGGATCGCCGAGTGGCTGCTCGACGACCTCTCGGGCGTGCTGGCCCGCAGCGCCTGACCACGCCAGGACCCGGGCAGGCCGGTGCGCAAATCCGTTATGCATGATGGCTGATGGCCTGCACGGGGCCGGGTCGATGGGCTACATAGAGTTAAGGAGCCGTCGGCACCGGCCGCGACGGGATTTAAGGGTACGCGATGACATTCCATTCGATCTACGCCCACGGATTTGCGCGTGTGGCGGCCTGCGTCACGACCTCCCATGTCGCCGATCCCTCGGCCAACGCGAAGGCGGTGCTGGAGGCGGCGAATGCCTGCCACGAGAAGTCGGTGGCGGTTGCCGTGTTTCCGGAGCTGTGCCTGTCCGGCTACGCGATCGAGGATCTGGTCAAGCAGGATCCGCTGCTCGATGCGGTCGAGCGCGGGCTCGTAGCGATCGTCGAGGCCTCGTCGGAGCTGATGACCGTCCTGATCGTCGGCGCACCGCTGCGCTTCGGCAACCGCATCTACAATTGCGCCGTCGTCATTCACCGCGGCAACGTCCTCGGCGTCGTGCCGAAGAGCTATCTGCCGACCTACCGCGAATTCTACGAGGGGCGCCATTTCGCCTCCGGCACTGGCATCGCCGGCGAGACGATCACGTTCGGCGGGCTGCATGCACCGTTCGGCACCGACCTGTTGTTTGCGGCCGAGGACGTGCCGGGCCTCACCATTGGCGTCGAGATCTGCGAGGACATGTGGATCCCGGTGACGCCGGCCTCTGAGCTCGCGCTCGCCGGCGCGAGCGTGCTGATCAATCTGTCGGGCAGCCCGATCACGATCGGCCGGGCGCGCTCGCGTGCGCTGCTGTGTCAGTCGACCTCGGCACGCTGCCTTGCGGCTTACGTCTATTCGGCGGCCGGGGCAGGGGAATCCACCACGGATCTGGCCTGGGACGGCCAGACCTCGATCTACGAGAATGGCGTGCTGCTGGCCGAGGGCGAGCGGTTCCGCCAGGGCGGCCAGATCACCACGGCCGACGTCGATCTCGACCTGCTCAGGCAGGAACGCGCGCTGATGGGCACGTTCGACGACAATCGCCGCCAGCGCGAAGGTTTTTATCGCAGGATCACTTTTGCGCTGAAGCCGCCCGCGACAGACATCGGCTTCTTGCGCAGGATCGAGCGCTTTCCGTTCGTGCCGAGCGACGAGAGCCTGCTCGAGCAGGATTGCTATGAGGCCTACAACATCCAGGTCGCCGGCCTCGTGCAGCGCATACGCGCCACCGGCACCAAGCGCGTCGTGATCGGCGTGTCCGGCGGCCTCGATTCCACCCACGCCTTGATCGTCGCCGCCAAGGCGGTCGATCTGCTCGGCCTGCCGCGCGAGAACATCCTGGCCTACACCATGCCGGGCTTTGCCACCGGCAGCGAGAGCAAGACCAACGCGCTGGCGCTGATGAAGGCGTTGCAGACGAGCTGGCAGGAGCTCGACATCCGCACCACCGCGACGCAGATGCTGAAGGACATCGGCCATCCCTTCGGCAAGGGCGAGAAGGTCTACGACATCACCTTCGAGAACGTGCAGGCGGGCTTGCGCACGGACTATCTGTTCCGCCTTGCCAACCATCACGGCGGCATCGTCATCGGCACCGGCGATCTCTCCGAGCTCGCGCTCGGCTGGTGCACCTACGGCGTCGGCGACCAGATGGCGCATTACAACGTCAATGCGGGGGTGCCGAAGACGCTGATCCAGCATCTGATCCGCTGGGTGATCGCCTCGAAGCAGTTCTCCGTTGACGTCAACCGGACGCTGGCCTCGATCCTCTCGGCGGAGATCTCGCCGGAGCTGGTTCCGGTCAAGCCCGGCGAGACACCGCAGAGCACGGAAGCCTCCGTCGGTCCCTATGAGCTGCAGGACTTCAACCTGTTCTACACGCTGCGGTTCGGCATGCGGCCGTCCAAGATCGCCTTCATGGCACAGCACGCCTGGAAGGATGTCGCCAAGGGCGAATGGCCGCCGGCTTTCCCGACCGACAAGCGCAGAGCCTATGATCTTCCCGAGATCAGGCGCTGGCTGGAGGTGTTTCTGCGCCGCTTCTTCGCCTTCAGCCAGTTCAAGCGCTCGGCGATGCCGAATGGCCCGAAGGTTTCGGCGGGCGGTTCATTGTCGCCGCGCGGCGACTGGCGTGCACCGTCGGATTCGAGTGCCGCGGCCTGGCTCGAAGATCTCGAGCGGAACGTGCCGAAATGATCTGATCGGGCAAATGTTGTCGGATAGGGCGGCCTGAGACGATTTCGCGCCGTACGGCCGATCAAGCCCGCGGCGCGAAATTGCATTCGTTGCTGAAAGTGCCGAGGTCCGGAGTGCCTAGGAGTCCGGACCTCGTTCACCTTGCCCCAGCCTTCAATCCCCGCCCCATGTGGTCCCCCAACCCCATGTTGCGCGATCAGAGGGTGATGCCCTTGGAAGTGGCCGCCGATCGATGCGCGCGATGTACGCGAGTTAAGGTTAGGATTCCATTCCGGATCACTACGGACACATGCATATGCGTTTCCGCAAAGCGATGCGCTCGTCTGCATTCGTTACGATTGCGGTTGCCCGAATCTGACGGCGTCGTCCCGGACAGGCGTAAGCGTATATAGGACCCATCATCACCGGCGGACGTGATTACGGCGACTCGGAGCTTTGCGCCACGATTACTCGATGTGCCTTGGGGCCCCCACCGGCGCGCTTTAAGGGCGCGCGTCCGGGACGACAGTCGAGGGCTCGCCAGAGCCCGCGTGGAGAGCAGGGGAGCCCTGCCGGGCCCAAGTTCCCGTTGCACCTGACCACCCCGTGCGCTATCCGGCCGGAAAGGCCTGCGGCAGCTCCATATTTTCGCGCTCAGGCAGCCAAACCCGAGGACGGAAACCGCCATGCCAGCCTATCGCTCCCGCACCACCACCCACGGCCGCAACATGGCGGGCGCCCGCGGCCTCTGGCGCGCGACGGGCATGAAGGACTCAGATTTCGGCAAGCCGATCATCGCGGTCGTCAACTCATTCACCCAGTTCGTGCCCGGCCACGTCCATCTCAAGGACCTCGGCCAGCTGGTCGCCCGCGAGATCGAGCAGGCGGGCGGCGTTGCAAAAGAGTTCAACACCATCGCCGTCGACGACGGCATCGCCATGGGCCATGACGGCATGCTCTATAGCCTGCCCTCGCGCGAGCTGATCGCCGACAGCGTCGAGTACATGGCCAACGCGCACTGCGCCGACGGCCTCGTCTGCATCTCCAACTGCGACAAGATCACGCCCGGCATGCTGATGGCGGCGCTACGGCTCAACATCCCCGCCGTGTTCGTCTCGGGCGGCCCGATGGAGGCCGGCAAGGTCAAGCTGCAGGGCAAGACCAAGGCCGTCGACCTCATCGACGCCATGGTCGCCGCCGCCGATTCCAAGGTCAGCGACGACGACGTCAAGGTGATCGAGCGTTCGGCGTGCCCGACCTGCGGTTCCTGCTCGGGCATGTTCACCGCCAATTCCATGAACTGCCTGACCGAGGCCCTGGGCCTGGCGCTGCCCGGCAACGGCTCGGTGGTCGCAACCCATGCCGACCGCAAGCGTCTGTTCGTCGAGGCCGGCCACACCATCGTCGACCTCGTCCGCCGCTATTACGAGCAGGACGATGCGTCGGTGTTGCCGCGCAACATCGCGAACTTCAAAGCGTTCGAGAACGCGATGACGCTCGACATCGCGATGGGCGGCTCGACCAACACCGTGCTGCATCTGCTTGCCGCCGCTCATGAAGGGCAGGTGGAGTTCACCATGCGCGACATTGACCGGCTGTCGCGCCGCGTGCCTGTGCTCTGCAAGGTCGCGCCGTCGGTCGCCGACGTGCATGTCGAGGACGTGCATCGCGCCGGCGGCATCATGGGCATTCTCGGCGAGCTCGACCGCGCCGGCCTGATCGACACCTCGGTCTCGACCGTGCACGCGCCGACCATGAACGATGCGCTGGAGCGCTGGGACATCAAGCGCTCCAAGAGCGAAGCGGTGCGCACCTTCTACCGCGCCTCGCCCGGCGGCATCCCGACCCAGGTCGCCTTCAGCCAGGAGCGCCGCTACGACGAGCTCGATACCGATCGCGAGAAGGGCGTCGTGCGCGATCTCGAGCACGCCTTCAGCAAGGACGGCGGTCTCGCCGTGCTCTACGGCAACCTGGCGCAGGACGGCTGCATCGTGAAGACCGCGGGCGTCGACGCCTCGATCCTGAAATTCTCCGGCCCCGCGCGCGTATTCGAAAGTCAGGACGCGGCGGTGGAGGGCATCCTGGGCGGCAAGGTCGTTGCCGGTGAGGTCGTCGTGGTGCGCTATGAAGGCCCGCGCGGCGGCCCCGGCATGCAGGAGATGCTGTATCCCACCAGCTATCTGAAATCGATGGGCCTCGGCAAAGCCTGCGCACTCGTCACCGATGGCCGCTTCTCCGGCGGCTCGTCGGGCCTGTCGATCGGGCACGTCTCGCCGGAAGCCGCCGAAGGCGGCAATATCGGCCTCGTGCGTGACGGCGACCGCATCGCGATCGACATTCCGAACCGCAGCATCAGCCTCGAGGTTTCCGACGAGGAGCTGGCGAAGCGCCGCGCGGCGGAAGAAGCGAAGGGTGATGCCGCCTGGCAGCCGACGAATCGCAAGCGTAACGTCTCCACTGCGCTCCAGGCCTATGCCGCACTCACCACCAGCGCCGCGCGCGGCGCGGTGCGCGAGGTGAAGCGTCGCGCGAAGTGAGCATCGCGCGGCTCGTGCGGCGCGCGCATAGTCAACAAGTTCTGAACGGCCGGCGAATGCCGGCCGTTCGCATTAAGGATGCTCCGACGAACTTCGGCAGCCCGGGATTTTGCGGCGTATACTGCGCGCGACCTTTCGCAAATCCATTTTGGGCAACTGGGGCACCACCACAATGTCTCGCACTCTCGCTGTTGTTTTCTCCACGGCCGTCGCCGCGACGTCGATGACGGGCGCAGCTTCCGCCGGCTGCTACAATTGCTACGCGCCGCCGCCGTGTCAGACCTGCTATCAGCAGCAATACGTCGCGCCGCAATACCGCACCGTCGACGAGACCGTGATGGTGTCGCCGGGCGCCGTCGTCGCGCATCGCACGCCGGCGCAGTACCGCACCGTGATGGTGCCGCAGACCGTGATGGTCGCGCCCCCGGGCGTCCAGTACGAGCGCATCCCGCCGCAATATGCGACGCGCCAGCGCGTCGAGATGGTCTCGCCCGGCTACTCCTATTACGCCCCGGTGCAGATGGGTTGCGCGTCCTGCGGCTACTGAGCCAAGGCAGCAACGAGACTTCAAAGCGGCGCTCTCTCGAGGGCGCCGTGTTTTCTTGTTTGAAAGGCATGATCGGTGGCTCGCGCCATCCCTGCGCGGGATAACTCCGCTGTTCGACCTAGCCGTAATCCACTGCGACGACGCGTCCATCCAGCACCCCGTAGCTATCGCGTTTGTACTCGGCCGGTATGATGCCGGCGTCCGGTTCTGCGTTCCCCAGCACGAGCGAATGGAGCGGTTGACCAGGCTCTCCCTGGTGCCAGTTGCCCGCCAGAGCATCGAAATTCGCTTCGACATAGCCTTCGCCGCGAGTCACGAACGCCCGATAGTCAAAGCTTTGCCATTCGGCATCGGTAAGCATCCGCGCCCGCGGCATCACCACGAGGAGTCCTCCGGCAAAGTGGAATCGGACGGGGCAGAGCTCGGGCCAGCCTTCGGCAGCAAAACGCGCTTCCTGCATATTGCTCAAGAGGCCGCGCAGAAGGAAATCCCACCACCAGCGCCAACTTGCCCAGGTCCATCGACCAGGGAGCTTGAAGACGTGGCGACGCGTGAGAATGACGGTCCGGACGGCTCCAAGCTTCGCAATGGGCACGGGCAGCCGCAGCGTGTGCCTCGGTGTGTCGCCTAACCGGCGACGGCTCGCTTGCAAGAAGTCTTCGTTGCTCGTCATGTTCGCCTTCGTCGCTTCATCGAGCTCTTGCTATTCGCGCTGGCGCGGAACGGATGCTCCATCGTGAAGGCGTCCGGCCTGATCCCTTGTTCGATGCGGGCCCAGCTGACGGGTGCGGCAATGGGAGATCCTTCCCGGACGCGGGTCGAATAGGTGCCCACGGCAGTGGTTCCGCGGCCGTTGCGCAGATAGTCGAGGAAGATGCGGTCACTGCGGTTCGCTTGCGCCGACAGGATATAGCGAGCGGGATCGCGCGCGGCGAAATCCGAGACGAGTGCCCGGGCAATATGATGTGCGCGGTCGTGCAGCATCGGCTCGTCGAGAGGCGCCATTAAATGGATGCCTTTGCCACCGGTGAGCTTGGGCCAGGTGGTGAAGCCCTCGCGCTTCATCATCGTGCGCAGCTCAAGCGCGGTCTCAGTCACGGCCTCCCACTCCACGCCCTTTCCGGGATCGAGGTCGATCACGATGCGGTCGGCATGCTCGATATCGGCAACGGTCGAATTCCACGGGTGCAATTCCACTGCGCCGATCTCGACAAGGCCAAGGAAGCCATCGAGGCTATCGACCCACAGGCGCGTGCCTTCGCCGCCCTCGCGCTTTCTGATGCGCAGCTGGTGCACCGCCGCCGGGATGTCCCTCGGAAGTGGACCCTTGTGGTAGAACGTCGTGCCGTGCACATGACGCACCAGCTTGAGCGGGCGATGGCCGAGATGGGGCAGTGCCTTCTGCCAGACCCGCTTCCAGTACTCCGCCAGATCTTCCTTGGACGGCACAACGGCATCGGGCAGCAGTTGCAGGATGTTTTCCTTGGGGACGCCCAGCTTGCGACGCGCTACCGGCCGCACCAGTCGTGGCGCCCTGACCTTGGCCGGCGCAAGATCATCGCGCAGTCCCTTGAAGACCGCTTCGCGCAGCAGGCCATCGTCGGTCAGCGCGCCAAACTCGACCTCGGCTTCGACGCCTGGCTCGACCCAGGTTGCCTTCGGCTTCTTTATCGGGACGTCGAGCGGGGATCCTGGCCGGATCAGCGGATCGAGCCGTTCGCGCAATTCGCGCGCGCTGATCTCTGTGTAACCGGTGCGCACCTTGCCGGCGTAGAGCAGCTTGCCGTTCTCGCGTCGGCCGACATAGAGCGAGGCGATCTTGCGCGGATGCGCGCCGAGTTTTTCGACAAATGCGACGATCGGGAAAGTCTCGCTCTTCTTGCATTTCAGTTTGAGCCAGGTCTCCTGTCGCCCGGAGCGGTAGGGCGCTTCCATCCGTTTGGCGACCAGTCCTTCCAGGCCGAGCCTGCACGCATGCCGAAAGATCTCCTCGCCGTCGGCGGTGACGTGCTCGACATAGATGAACGTCTCCGGAGCAGTCCTGAGCAATCGCTCCAGCAGACGCTTGCGCTCGACATAGGCCACCCCCCGCAAGTCGTAGCCGTCGAGGTACAGCAGATCGAACGCATGGTAGCGGACGCGGTCGCTCTTCTTCGCGCCCAACTCGCGCCTGAGTTGTTGGAAATCGGGCAGCCGGCCGCCGCCGTAAACGACGGCCTCGCCGTCGATGATCGCGCTCTTCGTTTTCAGCTTGGCGGCCGCAGCCACGATCGATGAGAACTGTTCGCTCCAGTCGAGTCCCGTGCGCGAAAAGGCTTTGGCCTCTCCAGCATAGACGTGCAGCTGCGCGCGGTACCCGTCGGCCTTGATTTCATACGCCCAACCGTCATCGCGCGGCGGACTCTCGCGCAGCGTGGGGTCGCAGGGCTCAATGTAACCTGAAATAGCAGCTCGAATGGCGCCGCCGACGCGGGATATTCCCGAACGAGACTGACGCAACGCCACAGCACACATGCGGGACTCAACGCTGCCGGGGCGATTCGTTCCCGGCGTGCTGCCGCGTTGCTGCTGATCGGGTCCGGTGGAAGCCGCAGGTCCCGCGAACCCACGCGCCAGCTCGCCGAGATGGTCTCGCCTGGCTATTCCGATTACGCCCCGGTGCAGATGGGCTGCGTATCCTGCGGCTATTTGAGCCGAGGCAACAATCGGGAATTCCAAGCGGCGCTCCCTCGGGGCGCCGCGTTGCTTTTGGGCGCAGCAAACGAGGCCCGGAAACGGAGACGACTCCAAACCGGGCCTCGCAACCAGCGACGCCCTGGGAGATGTCGCCAGTGTCCGGGATTGCTGAGCGGCCGGCCTGTGTCGGCGGCCGGCGCGTTGCGCAAGGCTAGAGGAACAGCCTGACGCTCGCCTGACAGCTGACTGGGTGAGGAGGGACTCGAGGCGAGGGCGCCAACTTCGCGTTGCCTTGCGCCACCGACTGCGTTAAGCGACAGCCGTTCCGGGCTTGGAAGGGTGGCCGAGTGGTTTAAGGCACCGGTCTTGAAAACCGGCGTGCCCGCAAGGGTACCGTGGGTTCGAATCCCACCCCTTCCGCTCCCTGCTAGTCCATCAGTGTCTAAAGCACGTCCATCTATGACCAGCTAAAGCATTGTGATGTGAAGCGAAACTTCAGTTTCGTGTCGCAATGCTTAAGCGTGTCCAGCAGCATCCAAGTCAGCGACGTGGGCGAGGACGTGGGTTTAGGCGGTCACTTTTGGAGTATGGCACATGGGAACCTCACAGCATTGAAGGTCAAAAACGCAAAGCGTGGAGAGAAACCGATGGGTTGAGACCCGACGTCGACAAGAACGAACGCGAGTTGGATTTGCAGTGCTGGGACAGAGCAGGGCGCATCAGTGGCCTCGTCAGCGCCGATCTTTGGCGTGACAATGTTCGATTGTCCGATCTCGAGCCGCGGTTCGTCTGCCAGGGCCGCAGCTCTCGGGCGCCGACGTCCGACCCGACTTCGAGCGGGGTAACAGCCGGCTGGCCATCATTGGCCACCAATCTCGATGGGGCCTGGAGGCCTCAATTGTGAGACGACCCTTAGTGTTAGAGGTCGATCTTTAGCTTCACCATCGCAAAGGCAAACAGCCCTTCGAAACTCGCGAAGGCAGCAACGATCAAGGCAGTGGTAAAAATTTGATTCATGGTGGGTCTTCCCCCAACGTGCACTGACCCTAAAGATTTATGGTTAACGAAACCTTGCCCCTCCCAGGGCAGGGCAATCGCATATGAAGTTCACGAGGATTGTGTGCGGGCTTGCTCCGCCTCTCCCGCTTGCCTTGCGGGATAGGCCGACGCGCTCGCAGAGCGCGGCGGGTGAGGGCTCTTTCCTCTGGGGGATTATCCCGTTGCGGAGACACCCTCTCCCCAACCCTCTCCCGCAAGCAAGCGGGAGAGGGAGCCCAGTGCCGATGCCGCCGCATCGTGCAAGCCATATGCGATTGCCGTGCCCCCAGGGGGCCCGCCAGCGTGAACCGGTGGGCCCGATACTTTGAGCTCCCTCAAGGCCAACGGCCTTCTTCGGAACGTTGCCAGCGCCCGTTTGGGCACGAATTTCTGCTGGCTTGTCAGTCCTGAAGAAATGGGTTTGGCGATTGATCGCGGCGCCAATTCGGGAAAGGGCGTCTAATGACGATGCGAACCACCGAGATGACCCATGTCTGCGAATGCGGGCATAAGGGCCACGTGGGAGTGGATGAACATGACAAAATTGAGCCGCTTGCGGCGCAGCGCTCCACCTGCTTGAGTTGCAAGGGACTTGGAGTAGGTGACTATGAAATGTCATTTATCCACTTCAGCGCTCATCGTTTTGGCGCTGATCTTCACCGGCAATTGCGCAGCCGCATTCAAGTATAAGTACGTTGGCGACCGTAGTGCCGGGTACGACAACAAGATCAACGGCGGCAAAGGCTGCTTCATGGGTGATTGCAGCAAACGGAAAGAGCGGCTCAATGCTCGGCGGCCTGCTATTAGCTGCTCTTCTCGTGCCGATTCTTGCCGCAGGAAGAACAGCCTCAATCCAAACATGGCTTCACGATGTGAGCCCGCGCGCCTGGCTTGCCTCAAAACCGGTACTTTCGTCACGCTATCCGGTGAAAAAAGAACCGTTGATCTGAAGGAATGATCGAGGCGGCTTAGCAGGAGGTTGCCGGTCGTTTTCGGATGTTATCCTGCAACTGAAAGCACCGCGGGAGAAGGGCAGGGACTAAAGCGAGCGATTTCAGGTGTCGCACGGTCGCGCATCACCGTGGCGAGCTCAATCTTGTTGGGTACCTACGGCTTTGTTGCGAACTACAAGGGTTTCAAGGAAGGGGTTCGTTGAGATGTGCGGCGACGCAAGAGAGTTCGCAGTCGACGTTTGCGCCCCCTTCATCAAAAAAGCCGGCGTACCCAGAGCCTCCCAGAAATGCCTTCAAGGCAACCAAGGTCAGTGGCGTCATCTCCGAACGAAATTTGTCCAGTTCTGTTGGATGGACGAGGACCAGCTTGCCTTCGCTCACGACCAGATCTGAGCTCGGAATATTGCGGGCCACAAAGACTTCACCACAGAGACGCTTTGCGATTTTCTCGGGATCGGCGCCGTGCAAACTGACGAAGAACTCAAAGTCGGCAGCAGATCCCTTGTAGCCGATCTCCTCGGCTACTTCCCTCACAATGCATTCGAGAGGACTTTCGGCCGGCTCCCGACGTCCGCCGAACAGGGCGATCTTGCCGGGATGGACGATTCCAGGAACGTCGTCCCTGAGCTGAAGCAACAAACGGCCTGCCGCGTCGATGAGAATTGCGGCCGCGAAATCTCGAACTTCCTGCTTCAAAGGTAACGGTCCCTTATCATACTGACCAGCGCACTCCTTGAATGTTGTGTTCAGGTTCGCGGGCTCTATCGTGGCTGCTAGGCTCATAGGCTATCGGAGGCTCTCTTTGAGCCGTTGGCCTAGTAGGGATACCATTGACCGCGATACCCGCCGCCCGCGAAGGCGTGGCGCGGGTTTATACCGCAATAGGCGTTCGTACCTGATGCAGTTGCCGTGCACTGCTCGTAGGTTGCGAATTGGCAATTGCCCGGATAGCCCCATATCCGCCCCTGCAAGCAGTAGAGATCACCTGGGCCGCTCTGGGCAATGTAGCCTTGGCGATATTGCCGTGCGGTCGTCGGCGAGATCGAACCCGCCGACACCAGAATAGAGCCAGCTGATACAATCGTGAGAAGCAGACGAGTCATCTTCATGTTCACCTCCTGATTTGCCTCTCGCCAAACGAGTTTGAGCGGCGCCTTTTGATCATGTCCACGGTGTCGTAGCTCACTCCTTGTTGCAGAATGTCTCGGTTCTCCGTTGCGAGAAAGCAGGCGACCTGCTTGTCGGCGGTCGGCAGGCAACCGTCAGGCGAGACGCGGGAAGGCAAGCGCCGCAAGACCGGCGATGCGCGCAACATCGCAACGGATTTTCCGAAGTTGGCAGAATGCCACTGTTTTGCCCGACGTGTCAAACGGCTTTCCGTGGCATGCGAAGAAACGCATTGCGCCAGCACGACTCTGCTACTGTGCATGGGGTTGTTTTCGAATTTTTTCGAGTGTCCTTGGTCGGCCGCGGCGGATGGGCATCGAGTCCAGCTCAGTTTTCTACCGGTAAGGCGCTGAACAAACGGACGTTTCGGTCTGACTAAGGCGACGCCGCTTGGCTGCCTCGTGGAACCCTTTCGCCGCGTCTGCGTTGTCTCGCCATGACTGAAGACCTTTCCTATCGACGCAAACCCCTGACCCCCGAACAGCGCCAGGCGCGCGATGCGGCGCGCCGGATCGAGGCCGAAAAGGCCATGCGCGATCATGAAGCGGCGCAGAAGGCGTTTTACGCCAACAAGGAACGGCTCAAGGCCGAACGTCTCGCGCGCGAGGCCGAAGCCGGGAAGGCTTGAGGGGCCTCAAGGCGCCGAAACAGCTCTCGCAGAGATCTTGCGACCGCCGCTGACCTCGGTGCCGGCTGGATGCTCGCGCGAGGGTAGCGCTGCCTGCTCCAGGCACATCCGTTCAAGCCGTCCAAACTCCCGGTGCACGCGCTGACGCAGCCGGACGACTCGCATTGGGCGCACATCGGCGGGCTTGACGGCGTTTGGCTTCCGCCTGAAGCTTCACACGATCCTGAACTGACGTGAACCCACGGAGACGATTGCTCCCAGCCAGTTTCGATCCTCTTTCAGCGAAAACGAGATGGAGCTGACCATGACCACGTTCGACAAGCGCGAGCAGGGCTTTGAAGCCAAATTCGCCCACGACGAGGAGCTCATGTTCAAGGCCGCGGCGCGGTCCAACAAGCTGCTCGGGCTCTGGGCCGCAGGCCAGCTCGGGCTCAGCGGCGATGCGGCTTCGAACTATGCGACCGCGCTGGTGACGGATAGTCTGGAGAGTCAGACGATCGACCAGGTCGTGGGCAAGGTCTCGGCCGATCTCGCCGCCAAAGGCGTGGCGCGCGAGCAGGTCGCGGCCAAGCTGCAGGAATGCCTGCACCAGGCGCTGGCGCAGCTCGAAGCGGACCGGCAATAGGGCCGGCCTTGGTCTCTCGGGCGTGGTGTCTCACTCGGCGTGCCCGCGCATGCCGGAATCGCTGAGCCTGTCGACATAGGCGATGCCGAGCGCCGAGACGATGAAGGTGATGTGGATCAGCACCTGCCACATCACGCCGGTCTCGGTGAAGCCGGCGCGGCTGGAGCCGAGATTGCCGGCCTCGATGAAGGTGCGCAGCAGCGCGATCGAGGAGATGCCGATGATGGCCATGGCGAGCTTGATCTTGAGGACGCTCGCATTGACGTGGCCGAGCCATTCCGGCTCGTCGGGATGGCCCTGGAGGTCGAGCCGCGAGACGAAGGTCTCGTAGCCGCCTACGATCACCATCACCAGCAGGTTGGAGATCATCACGACGTCGATGAGCGCGAGCACGCTCATCATGATCTCCTGCTCGGTGAGGTCGAGCGCGTGCCAGGACAGATGCCAGAGCTCCTTCAGGAACAGCGCGATGTAGACGCACTGCGCCACGATCAGCCCGAGATAGAGCGGCAGTTGCAGCCAGCGTGAACCGAAGATGATCATCGGCAGGATGCCGAGACGGGGCGCCGGCAGGCGGGACTGCGAATGTGGGCCAGTGTTGGGCTGAGGCTCAACCGACATTCAGGCAGCATCCTCGCGAGCGAAACGATCTTGCATTCATGTACCCCGGCAAGATGGCCGGCGGAAGACACGAGGCGCGCTCTGCCGTTCGCGGACCGTGACGTCTCGTGTTAGCCTGCCGGCCGCCGCAGCACGGCGGCGTGGATGGGGGAGGCGGGCGTGTCCTGGAACGGGTTCGGCAAAGCGTTGGGCGGGATCGCGCTTGCGGCTGTGATCCTCGTTGGCGCCGGCGGCGCGGATGTCGCGGCAACGCCGCTGACGCCGTTTCGCTACGAGGCGCAGGCGCAGCGCCATTGCCCGCACGACCAGGTGGTGTGGCTCGATTTCCGCAAGGGCGTCTACTACGGCAAGGGCCAGAAGCGCTACGGCCAGGGTTTCGATGGCAGCTTCGTCTGCCGGAGCGAGGCCCGCGACAGCTTCTATCGCCGCTCGCTGCTCGGCCTGCGCTGAGCGGCCCGTGATTCGGAAGGTTCGGCTGTCGCCGGCTACTTCTGGTTCGGCAGCTTCACCGGCACGTGCGGGGAGGAGCTGATGGTCCGGGGGCTGCCGTCAGGGTAAATGCGGTCGCCGCGGATCAGGGCTTCCAGAACAAGAAAGAATTTCTCTGCAAGCATTTGCGTCACCCTCGTTGGTGATGGCCTCTTGAAGTTAAGTCGAGGCAGCGCGCCTAGGAATTCAATCAACTAAACGGGAGCAGGGCAAAGGCGGGCAGCAGCGCATGCTGCGTCGCGGTGTGGTCGTGGCCTGGAAAAACCGAAACGGCCGGTCGCGCTCAGCCGAAGGCAAGGGCCACGAGGCTTGAGCAGAGAAGGATCAGGCCACCGGCAGTCAGCGCCAGGAAGCCATCCGATACGAGGTCATGATTGCGCATGGGACACCTGCCACTCTCGTTTTCGATGCTCGGTCGGATTGATTAAAAATGTCCGAACGTGCCGCTGTGAAAGAGGTGATGCTTTCCGACCGCGCGAGTGCCTCAGGCCCTCGTGCGGTAACCTTCAAACGCATGGGCCAGGAAGATCCCCGCGCTTACCAGACCCATCAGTGCCGAAACCGTCTCGATCATCGTTAAATTCCAATTCGCCCCTGCGGCCTGAGAAGACGCGTGCGGCCTTGCACAGTCAAAAGAATTCCAGGGCGGCGCGCGACAATGGGGGTGGAGTGAGGTTTTGGCGCAACAGCATGTCCAGCCGTGGCACAGCGCCGGGCGTCCCGCGGTCCGTAGATCAACGGGGAGAAGCGAACGCCCCGTTTACCATTCCGCTGTGATCGCCGTGGGCTCCCCATTTCCGCCGTGTTCGGGTTGCGTTATCCTTACTGCTTCCGACGCGGTGGTGGGCCGCTTCGGATTTGAAGGACCGGACAGCGCTCCCCCGTAGCCAAAGCGGGTTGGGTACGCCTCCGGCGAAGTGGTATTTGGGGCACATGGGGATCCGACGGTCAGATTCGGTTTTGCGGGCCGCGCGCGGTGTTGCGGCAGTCGCAACCTGCCTCGCGCTCGCCAATTGCGCCTCGTCCAACAAGTTCGCCAGCCGTGTCGATCCCAAATATGGCGTGTCCTCGAGCCCGCGCGTCGTGGCCTGGGGCGACCCGGTCCCGAAGGGCGGCGGCACCTACCGCGTCGGCAAGCCCTATGTCGTCGCAGGCAGGACCTACGTGCCGGAGGAGGATGCCAACTACCGCGCCGAGGGCATGGCATCCTGGTACGGCGATGATTTCCATGGCCGCCTGACCGCCAACGGCGAAGTGTTCGACATGGGCTCGCTGACCGCGGCGCATCCGACCCTGCCGATGCCGTCCTATGCGCGGGTGACCAATCTGTCGAACGGCAAGTCGCTGATCGTCCGCGTCAACGACCGCGGGCCCTACCACGGCAACCGGCTCATCGACGTCTCGAACAAGGCCGCCGAACTGCTTGAATTCAAAGGCAATGGCGTCGCCAAGGTCCGCGTCGAATATGTCGGCCGGGCGCCGCTCGAAGGCTCCGACGACCGCCAGCTGATGGCGACCCTGCGCACCGGCATTCCGGCGCCGTCGCCCTCGATGGTGCGGGTTGCGTCCGCAAGGCCGTTCGTGCCGGAATTGCCGTCGTCGACCCGCGGTGCTATTCGCGGAGATGTCCCGATGCCGGAGGGACGGCCCTACAATCTCGGCAGCACCTCCGCCGACATGGCCTCGCTCAATGCGACCTCGGAGATGTCGGCCTCGAGCCGCAGCCGCGGCCGGGCGCTGCAGAACGCGCGCGCGGTCTCCTATGACGAGAACGGCCGCTACGCGAGCGAGAGCGCTGCCGATACGTCGGAGGGCGCTGCCGAGGCCCGCAGCATCCTGAGCGGCCGCGGCCTCTACTGAGCCGCGCTCTCCTTCAAGAACTTCACCAGCGCTTCGTTGACCTCGTCGGGGCGCTCCTGCTGCACCCAATGGCCCGCGCCGTCGATGATCAGCTTGCGCTGAAGATTGGGCAGCACGCGCTCGAGCTCGTTGACGCGCTTGGCGCCGATCAGGCCGGTGATGACGGCGTCCTTCGCGCCGGCAATGAAGAGCGAGGGTTGGCGGATTTGAGCATCCTGCCAGGGCGCCGTCAGATCCCAATTGCGGTCGAGGTTGCGATACCAGTTCAGCCCGCCGCGGAAGCCCGATTTGCGGAAGCTCTCGGTAAAGGTGGCGAGATCGGCCTCGCTGAGCCAGCCCGGCAGCGGCTCCTCGCCGCTCGCGTGGCCGAGGAAGCCCTTGCTCTCCTGCACGAACATCGCCGCGCTGGGATCGGTAAGGCCGCGGCCGCCGAGCACGGTGCGCATGGTGCGAGCGACGTCGCGCTCGAACTCGGCCTCGGCGACGCCAGGCGTCTGGAAATATTGCCAGTAGAAATTGGTAATGCCACCCTGGCGCAATAGATCGAGTGGCCTGCCGCGGCCGCGGAACGGCGGCGGCACGCTCAGGCCTGCCACCGCCGTGAAGATGTCGGCCCGGAACAGCGCCGCATGCCAGGCGACCGGCGCTCCCCAGTCGTGGCCGACCACCATCGCCCTGGTCTCGCCCAGTGCCTGCACGAGGCCGACGACGTCGCCGACGAGGTCGAAAATGGAATAGGCGCCGGTCTCGGCCGGGGCTGTGCTTTCTCCGTAGCCGCGCATGTCGGGGGCGACGACGTGAAAGCCGGCGGCTGCCAGCGCCGGGATCTGATGGCGCCAGGAATAAGAGAGTTCCGGCCAGCCATGGCACAGCACCACCAGCGGACCCTGGCCGGCCTCGCGGATGAAAAGGTCGATCCCGTTGGCCTTGATCACGCGGGTGGAGGACATCGCTTTTCCGCCTTGTTTCAGGGGTTTGGTCGCCAAACATGAGGTGGCACGATAGGGGCGTGGGGCGAATCGTGCAAACTCGGGGGCTGGCGCGAAGCCGCGTGTTGTTCGCGCCGGTTCCAACTGTTAGAACGCCGCTCTCAGGGCTTGGCCATGGCATTTCGTCTCATTTCGCTCCGTCGCAGCCGGCGCACCGCCGGAGCGCTGGCGCGTGGGCTGATCGCGATAGTTTTGGCGGCGAGCGTGGGCTGGGGCGGCATGCTCCACGCTGCCAACCAGAGCGTCCAGGGCGCCAAGAAGACGGAAGAGGCCGGCTTCGACGGCGATGCCCCAACCGCGATCCTGATCGAAGCCTCCAGCGGCAGCGTGCTGTTCGAGAAGAATGCCGACGAGCTGCGCGCGCCCTCCAGCATGATGAAGCTGATGACGGCGGAAGTCGTCTTCAACGCGATCAAGAAGGGTGACGTGAAGCTGACCGACGAATACCGGATCAGCGAGAATGCCTGGCGCAAGGGCGGGGCGCCCTCCGGCGGCTCGACCATGTTCGCCGCGATCAACAGCAAGGTCTCGGTCGACGATCTTCTGCACGGCGCGATCATCCAGAGCGGCAACGACGCCTGCATCGCGCTCGCCGAAGGCATCGCCGGCAACGAGAAGATCTTTGCCGCCGACTTCATGACCAAGCGCGCCCGCGAGCTCGGCATGACCAGATCGACCTTCGGCAACTCCAACGGTCTGCCTGACCCCAGCAACAAGATGACCGTGCGCGAGCTCGGGATCCTCGCTCGTCACATCATCCTGGACTTCCCCGAATTCTACAAATTGTTCGGCGAGAAGGAGTTCACCTGGAACAAGATCCGCCAGCCCAACCGCAATCCGCTGCTCAATTCGATGGAAGGCGCCGACGGCCTCAAGACCGGCTACACAAAGGAAGGCGGTTACGGCATGGTCGGCTCTGCCGTGCAGAACGGCACGCGACTGATCGTCGTCGTCAACGGGCTGGAAGACCCCGAGGATCGCGCCACCGAAGCCAAGAAGATGCTGGAATGGGGCTTTCGCAATTTCGAGACTCGGACGCTGATCGCGGCCGATCAGCCGGTCGGCTACGCAAAGGTGTTCGGCGGCGAGAGCCGCTCGGTCAAGCTGGTGGCCAAGACACCGGTCAAGGTGATGGTGCACAAGAACGGCAGCGACAAGCTGATCGCGCGCATCGTCTATAGCGGCCCGGTACGCGCGCCCGTGCAGGAAGGCCAGCGGGTCGGCGTGGTCAGGGTCTGGCGCAGCGGCAACATCGCGGTGGAAACGCCGCTCTATGCGGCGGAAGCGATCGGCACCGGCTCGACCATGCGCCGCGCCATCGATGGTGCCAGCGAGCTGGTGATCGGCATGTTCCGCGCAGGCGCCGAGAAGCTCTGATCATGAGTGAGAGCGCGGTCAAGCGGCCGTCCGGACGCGGACGCTTCATCACCTTTGAAGGCGGCGAGGGGACGGGCAAGTCGACCCAGATCAAGAAGCTCGCCGACCGCCTCAAGGCGGCGAGAATGCGGATTCTGGTCACGCGCGAGCCGGGCGGCTCGCCGGGCGCCGAGATCATGCGCCATCTGGTGCTGTCGGGGATGGGCAAGCTGCTCGGACCCGAGGCCGAAACGCTGCTGTTTGCCGCCGCGCGCGACGACCATGTCCGCACCGTGATCGAGCCCGCGCTGAACCAGGGCGCCTGGGTGCTGTGCGATCGCTTCGCCGACTCGACGCGCGCATATCAGGGTAGCCTCGGCCGCGTTCAGCCCGAGCTGATCAACGCGATGGAGCGGGTCACGATCGGCGATCTCAAGCCGGACCTCACCATCATCCTCGATTTGCCGGTCGAGATCGGCCTCGAACGCGCCGCCGCGCGCCGCGGCAGCGGCACGCCCGACCGGTTCGAGGGCGAGAAGCTCGCTTTCCATCAAGGCCTGCGCGAGGCCTATCGCAAGATCGCCGCGGATGAGCCCGGACGCTGCGTGCTGATCGACGCCAATTCCGACCCCGATACGGTCGCTGGAAGAGTCTGGAGCGCGGTCCGCGAACGCCTCCTTCCCACGCCGGCCTCGGTGATCTCGGCATGAGCCCGCGCCAGGCCGAGCGCGAGACGGCCATTCCGCATCCGCGCGAGACATCGAGGCTGTTCGGCCATCGCGAGGCCGAAGTGGCGCTGCTGACGGCCTATCGCAGCGGGCGCATCCCGCACGCCTGGCTGATCGGGGGACCGCTGGGCATCGGCAAGGCGACGCTGGCCTATCGCATGGCGCGCTTCGTGCTCGCGCACGGCCAGCCGCTGGCGCCTTCCGTGCAGCGCGCCGAGGATCTCGCGATCGATCCTGATGCCCCCGTGGCGCGCCAGGTCGCCGCGAGCTCGCATGGTGGCCTGCTGACGCTGGAGCGCACCGCCAACGATCGCGGCGTGATGCGGACCGTGATCACCGTCGACGAGACGCGGGAGACCATCGGCTTCTTTGGCTCGACCGCGGCGGCCGAAGGCTGGCGCGTCTGCATCGTCGACACCGTCGACGAACTCAATCCGAATGCCGCCAACGCGCTTCTGAAAATCCTGGAGGAGCCGCCGCAGCAATCGCTGTTCCTGCTGGTGAGCCACGCGCCGGCGCGCGTGCTTGCCACGATCCAGTCGCGGTGCCGCAAGCTGCGTCTGCGGCCGCTCGCCACCGATGACGTGATCGGCGCGGCGGCGCTTGCGGCTGACCTCGATCCAAGCGATCCGGCGCTGCGCGAGGCGGCGGAGGCGTCGGAGGGCAGCGTTGCGCGCGCGCTGACGCTGCTCGGCGGCGACGCGCTCAAGCTCCAGCAGCGCACTGCGGCACTGCTTGCGCGCCTGCCGCAGGTCGATCCGCGCGAATTGCACACGCTCGGCGACTCCCTCGGCACCAGCGACCGTGTTGCGCTCGCGGCCTTCGTCGATGGCATCGATCGCTGGATCGCGGAACGCCTGCATGCGGACGAGGCCAATGCCAACCAGAACCTGCCGCGCCTTGCGCGCCTAGCTGAGGTATGGGAAAAGATCGTCCGCGCCGCGCGCGACACCGAAACCTACAATCTGGAGCGCAAGCCCCTTGTTTTCTCGGTGTTCGGCTGGCTGGCGGACGCAACGCGCTAGAGCATGATCCGGAAAAGTGCGGAGCGGTTCTCCGGAAGGATCATGCTCCAAGACAATGATCGATCGCAGGTTTGTTTCCAGATTTTGAGAAGCTGGTAAAGGAATTCGTCGTGGCAACGCGAGCTAAAAAAACCGCCAAGAACAAGAGCAGCAAGACGGCTGCAAAGAAAGCCACGAACAATGCTGCGAAGGCGCTTGCGCGCAAGGCTGCCAAGAAGTTCAAGAAGACCAAGAAGGCTGCCGCCAAAAAGGGTGTGAAGAAAACGGCGAAGAAGGCCGGAAAGAAAGCTGCCAAGAAGCACGCCGTCGCCAAGAAGACGGTGAAGAAGACGACCAAAAAGCCGGCCAACGAACCGGCCAAGTCCGCGACAACAAGCAAGGCGCCGGCGAAGAAGGTGAGCAAGACGGCCGGGATGACCGCTCCTGTCGCGACGGCCGCACCGGCTCCCGTCGCCACGCCGCCGAAGGCAGTGAAGCCCAAGGTGTCGAAACCCAAGACATCGACGCCTAAGGCCCCGCCTGCGCCGAAACCCATTGCCGCTCCGCGGGCTGCCGCGCCCGCGATAGCTGCTGTGCGCGACAACGTCTTCTATATTACGACCGCGATCGCTTATCCCAATGGCCAACCGCATATCGGGCACGCCTATGAGGCGATCGCCACCGACGTGCTGGCCCGCTTTGCCCGGCTGGACGGCAAGGACGTGTTCTTCCTGACCGGCACCGACGAGCACGGCCTGAAGATGGTCCAGACCGCGCAGAGCGAAGGTATGACACCGGCCGCGCTCGCGACCCGCAACGCTGACCGCTTCAAGCAGATGGACGAACGGCTGAACGTGTCGTTCGACCGCTTCATCCGCACCACCGAGGAGCAGCACCATCGCTCGAGCCAGGAGATCTGGCGCCGCATGGAGGCGAACGGCGACATCTATGCCGACACCTATTCCGGCTGGTACTCGGTGCGTGATGAGGCCTATTACGCCGAGGAGGAGACGCGCCTGAACGACGACGGCGTGCGGCTCGGGCCCCAAGGCACGCCGGTCGAGTGGGTCGAGGAGAAGAGCTACTTCTTCCGGCTGTCCGCCTATCAGGATAAGCTGCTGAAGCTCTACACGGAGAATCCTGATTTCATCGGCCCGGATGCACGCCGCAACGAGGTGGTGAGCTTCGTCAGGAGCGGCCTGCGCGATCTCTCGATCTCGCGCACGACCTTCGACTGGGGTGTCAAGGTGCCCAGCGACGAAGAGCACGTGATGTATGTCTGGGTCGATGCGCTCACCAACTACATCACCGGCGTCGGCTTCCCGGACGAGAGCGACAAGAACTGGCGCTACTGGCCGGCCGACGTGCACATCATCGGCAAGGACATCATCCGCTTCCATGCGGTGTACTGGCCGGCTTTCCTGATGTCGGCCGGCATCTCGCTGCCGAAGCGGGTCTATGCCCACGGCTTCCTGTTCAACAGGGGCGAGAAGATGTCGAAGTCGGTCGGCAACGTCGTCGATCCCTTCAATCTCGCCGACCAATATGGCGTCGATCAGATGCGCTATTTCTTCCTGCGCGAGGTTCCGTTCGGACAGGACGGCAACTACAACCATGAAGCCATCGTCGCGCGCATCAATGCCGATCTCGCCAACGATCTCGGCAACCTTGCCCAGCGCTCGCTGTCGATGATCGCCAAGCAGCTCGGCGGCGTGCTGCCGGAGCCCGGCGAGTTCAGCGACAACGACAAGGCGATCCTGGCGATGGCGGATGGCATGGTCGCGGCCAGCCGTGAAGCGATGGCGACGCAGCAGATCCATCAATGGCTCAATACGGTGTGGGCGGTCGTCGCCGAGGCCAACCGCTATTTCGCAGGCGAGGCGCCGTGGGCACTCGCCAAGACCGATCCCGCGCGGCAGAAGACGGTGCTCTATGTCACCGCCGAAGTCGTGCGCCAGATTGCGATCTTGGCGCAGCCGGCGATGCCGACAGCGTCGAGCTTGCTGCTCGACAGCCTCGGCATCCCCGCAGACGAGCGCAACTTTGCCATGCTCGGCGGCGACAAGCGGATCTCGCCCGGCTCGACGCTCCCCGCACCGACACCGGCATTCCCGCGCTATATCGAGCCTGCGGCCTGAGGCGCTGGTTTGATGTTGGTCGACAGCCATTGTCATCTGGATTTTCCCGACTTTGCGGAAGATCTCGACGGGATCGTATCGCGTGCGCATGCGGCCGGAATCGGCCGCATGGTCACGATCTCGACGCGGGTGAAGAAGCTCGACCAGCTGCTTGCCATCGCCGAGCGGTTCGACGACGTCTACTGCTCGGTCGGCACTCATCCGCACAATGCGGATGAGGAGGACGGCATCACGCCGGACGAGTTGATCGCGCTGACGCAGCATCCCAAGGTCATCGCGCTCGGCGAGGCCGGGCTGGACTATTTCTACGACAACGGCTCGCCGGAGGCGCAGGCGAGGGGCTTTCGCGCTCACATTGCCGCGGCCCGTGCCACCGGCCTGCCGCTGGTGATCCATACCCGCGAGGCGGATGAGGATTGCGCCCGCATCCTGGAGGAGGAGGCCGCCAAGGGATCGTTTCCTGCGGTGCTGCATTGTTACACCGGCGGACGCGAGCTGGCGCTGAAGGCGGTGTCGCTCGGGCTCTATATCGGCTTCACCGGCATCCTGACCTTCAAGAAGTCGGAAGCCCTGCGCGCGCTCGCGGCTGAACTACCGTCGGACCGTATTCTGGTTGAAACAGACTCGCCCTATCTTGCGCCCGGCAAGTTCCGGGGCAAACGCAATGAGCCGGCCTACGTGGTCGAGGTCGCCAAGGTACTCGCCGAGACGCGCGGCGTTTCGCTCGATGAGATCTCGCGCCAGACCACCGACAATTTCTTCCGCCTGTTCTCCAAGGTGAAAGCGTAGGATTGGGAGCCGCATGACGCTGACGCTGACGATCCTGGGTTGCGGCTCCTCCGCCGGCGTGCCGCGCCCGGCGCTCGGCTGGGGCGCCTGCGATCCCAGCAATCCCAAGAACCGCCGCCGCCGTTGCTCGCTGCTGGTCGAGCAGGTCGGCGAGCATGGCACCACGCGGATCGTCATCGACACCTCGCCTGACCTGCGCGAACAGCTCATCGACGCCAATGTCGATCACATCGATGCGGTCTTCCTGACCCACGAGCACGCCGATCAGACCCACGGCATGGACGATCTGCGCTCGGTCGTGCTGCATATGCGCAAGCGAATTCCGACCTATTTCAATCAGTCGACCGCGAAAGACATCATGGCGCGGTTCTCCTATTGCTTCATCTCGCCGGAGGGCAGCGACTATCCGCCGATCCTGACGCGGCATTCCATCGAGGCCGGCGAGAGCCAGACCATCTTGGGGAAGGGCGGCGCGGTGAAGATAACGGCCTTCCTGGTGCAGCACGGCCAGATCCCCGCGCTCGGCTACCGCATCGGCAACGCGGCCTACACGCCAGATCTCAATGACATCCCGCGCGAGAGCTGGGGGACCCTGGAAAATCTCGATCTCTGGATCGTCGACGGCCTGCGCTATACGGGCCATCCCAGCCATTTCAGCATCAACGATGCATTGTCCTGGATCGAACGCTTCAAGCCGAAGCGCGCCGTCATCACCAACATGACCGCCGATGTCGACTACGAGGTCATCAGGCAGTCGATGCCTGCGGGCGTGGTGCCGGCCTATGACGGCATGCGGCTGGAGACGCACTGAAGTCGGCGGATCGCTCGGGCAGAGGCAATCGCTGCGCAAACGCAGTGTGTGTTTCTTGCTGAAACGTGGTGAACTCAGGCCGAGATCGCCTTTGCCGATCCCACCTCGTTGCGCAGCAGGAATTTCTGGATCTTGCCCGTGGAGGTCTTCGGGATCGGGCCGAAAACGACGGCCTTCGGCGTCTTGAATCCGCTCAAATGCGCTCGGCAGAACGCGATGATGTCGGCTTCGGTCGCGCTCGCGCCGTCCTTCAGCTCGATGAAGGCGCAAGGCACTTCGCCCCATTTCGGGTCGGGCTTGGCGACCACGGCGGCAAACAACACGGCTGGGTGCTTGTAGAGGACGTCCTCGACCTCGACGGACGAAACGTTCTCGCCGCCGGAGATGATGATGTCCTTCGAGCGGTCTTTGATGGTGACGTAACCGTGCTCATCGAGCACGCCGAGATCGCCGGTGTGAAACCAGCCGCCTTCGAAAGCTTCCTTTGTCGCCTTCTCGTTTTTCAGGTAACCCTTCATCACGATGTTGCCGCGGAACATGACCTCGCCGATGGTCTCGCCGTCGCGCGGCACCTCCTGCATCGTCTGCGGATCGATGACAGTGACGGCTTCCTCGAGCGGGTAGGGAACGCCCTGGCGCCGCTTCATGCGGGCGCGCTCGGCGGCGGGAAGCACGTCCCAGCCGGGCTGCTCGGCGCAGACGGAGGCGGGGCCGTAGACCTCGGTCAGACCGTAGACGTGCGTGAGCTTGATGCCGATGTTTTCCGCGCCTTCGAGCACGGCGACAGGCGGCGCAGCGCCGGCGATCAGGCCGACGACGCGGCGCGCGGCATTGCCCTTGGGCGCATCGGGCGCGTTGATCAGCGTGTTGTAGACGATCGGTGCGCCGCACATGTGGGTGACGCCGTGCTGCCTGATCAGCTCGAAGATTTTTGTCGGCTCGACCTTGCGCAGGCAGACATTGATGCCGGCAGCCGCGGCGATGGTCCAGGGAAAGCACCAGCCGTTGCAGTGGAACATCGGCAGCGTCCAGAGATAGACCGGATGTTGGCCGAGATTGCCGGCGAGGATGTTACTCACGGCGTTGAGATAGGCGCCGCGATGGTGGGTGACGACGCCTTTGGGATTGCCCGTCGTGCCCGAGGTGTAGCTCAGCGCGATGGCATTCCATTCGTCGCTCGGCGCGACCACCGTGAAGCTCGGATCGCCTTGCGCGACGGCGGCCTCATATTCGATCGCACCGATGCGCTTGCCGCCCTTGAATGCGGCATCGTCGACGTCGATCACGAGCGGCTTCGGTCCGCTCATTTGCGCCAGCGCATCGCTGATCACGCCGGAAAATTCGGGATCGACCAGGATGATCCTGGCGCCGCCGTGATCGAGCTGGAACGCGATCGAGGGCGCATCGAGACGGATGTTGAGCGCGTTGAGCACGGCGCCGGTCATCGGCACGGCAAAGTGCGCCTCGTTCATCGCCGGGATGTTCGGCAGCATCGCCGCGACGGTATCGCCGACGCCGATGCCCTTGCCGGCGAGATAGGAGGCAAAGCGCTTGCAGCGCTCGAAGGTCTGCGCCCAGGTGAAGCTGCGGCCCTCATAGACCGTGCTGACGTGATCGGGATAGACGGCGGCGCTGCGCGCAAGGAAGCTGAGCGGGCTCAGCGGCACGTAGTTGGCAGGGGTCTTGTCGAGGCCGATATCGTACTGGTTCTGCCGCTCACTCATCGACTTCTCCTTAAACCGCGTCAAAGGAATCCGATCGAGATCCAGGGCAAGATCGCGACGATGATCAATCCCACCAGCAGCGCCAGCAGATAGCCCCAGATCGGCCCGATGCCCTCGGCCGGATCGACGCGTCCGATGGCGCAGGCCGCATAATAGCCGACGCCGAAGGGCGGGGCGAACAGGCCGATGCCCATGGCCAGGATGATCACCATGGCATAATGCACCTCATGCACGCCGACGGCGCGGGCGATCGGAAACAATAGCGGCCCGAACAGCACGATCGCCGGAATGCCCTCGAGCACGCTGCCGAGGATGGTGAAGGCCAGGATCGACACGGCGATGAAGGTCGCAGCGCCGCCCGGCAAGCCGGTCATCGCCGCCGCCAGCGAGCGCGAGAAGCCGGACTGGGTGAGGCCCCAGGCCATGCCGGTCGCCGTGCCGATGATGAGCAGGATCGCACCCGATAGCGCCGCGGTCTCGACCAGCATGGGAAACAGCCGACGCCAGTCGAAGCGGCGGTAGACGATGAGGCCGACCAGGGCGCCATAGACGATGCCGATGGTCGAGACTTCGGTCGCGGTGGCAATGCCCTCGACAACGGCATAGCGGATCACGAAGGGCAGCGCGAGCGCGGGCAGGGCGACGATGAAGCTCCTGCCGATCTCGCTACCTGTGGCGCGGCGGACATGACTCATGTCCTCGTGCCGATAGCGCCACCACACCAGCATGCAGAGCGTTATCGCGAGCACGACGCCGGGCAGGAGGCCTCCGGTGAACAGGGCAGCGATCGAGACACCGGTGACCGAGCCGATCGTGATCAGCACGAGGCTCGGCGGGATGGTTTCGGTCTGGGCGCCGGTCGCCGCCAGCAGCGCGGCGAGATCGCCAGGCTTGGCGCCACGCTGCTTCATCTCCGGGAACAGCACGGGCGCGACCGCGGCCATGTCCGCGGCTTTGGCGCCGGAGATGCCGGAGACGAGGTACATGGCGCCCACCAGCACGTAATGCAGGCCGCCGCGGACATGGCCGAGCAGGCTCGCCAGGAACGCCACCATGGCCCGCGCCATGCCGGTCATCTCGATCAGCAGGCCCAAGAACACGAACAGCGGCACCGAGAGCAGGATGAGGTGGCTCATGCCCTCGTCCATCCGTCCGACCAGCACCATCACCGGCGTGCGCGTGGTCAGCGCCAGATAGCCGAAGATTGCGAGACCAAAGCCGAACGCAATGGGAACGCCGGCGAAGACGCAAAAGCCGGCGACGCCGACGAAGAAGATGACGAGGTTGAGATTGCCGAGCGGCCGCAAGTATGGCTGCGCCAGCCAGAACAGGCCGACAACCACGGCGACGGACAGCGCGGCCGCTAACACTATCCGGTAATCGGCTGCGCGCACGAGACGCACCAAGGCAAAGGCCGCCATCAGGCCGATGCCGGCCGGCAACGCCGCGGCGCGCCAGATGTTCGAGATCTGGAGCGCCGGCGTGGTGATGAAGCTTTCCTCGTAGGCGTATTCCCAGGACGGCCAAAGGATCAGCACCAGGAACGCCAGCGCCGCGCAGACCGCCACCAGGTCGAGCCAGGCGCGCATCGCAGGGCCGGCGCCGGCGACGACCGCGGTCATGCGCATGTGCTCGGAGCGGCGGAACGCCACTGCCGCCCCCAGCATGGCAAGCCACAGGAACAGGATCGAGGCGAGCTCGTCCGACCAGATCAGCGGCCGGTGCAGGCCATAGCGCGCCACCACGCCGGCAAACAGGATCGCGATCTCGGCGACCACCAGGATCGCTGCCGGGATTTCGACGAGGAGGCCGAGCCCGCGCTCGAGCGATGCCAGCAGCGAAGGTTGGCGAGGGGACTGAACAGCCGCCTCGCCCGCCACTCCGTTCGCTTCGACCTCGACATGAGCCATGACGGCTCCCAATGCGTTACGACAGTTTGCCGACGGCCTTTTCAAGGAGGTCCCAGGCCTGGTCGCCATACTTGCCCTTCCACTCGGCATAGAAGCCGGCGGTGCGCAGCTTGTCGCGGAACGGCGCGACGGCGGGCTGGTTGAAGGTCAGGCCCTTGCCCGCGAGCTCCTGCTGCAGATTGGCATTGAGCTTGGCGGTATCCTCGCGTTCCTTCATCGCAGCGGCATTGATGTGCTTGGCGACGACGGTGCGCACGTCCTCCGGCAGAGCGCTCCAGGCCCGCCGGTTCGCCAGGAACCAGAAGCCGTCCCACATGTGATTGGTGAGCGAGCAGTACTTCTGCACCTCGTAGAGCTTGGCGGTCGAGATGATCGCCAGCGGGTTCTCCTGGCCCTCGACGATCTTGGTCTGGAGCGCGGAATAGACCTCGCTGAAATTGATCGAGGCGGGCGCGGCGTCGAACGCCTTGAACATCGAGGTCCACAGCGGCGACACCGGCACGCGGATCTTGAAGCCCTTGAGGTCGTCAGGCCCGTTGATCGGCTTGCTCGAGGACGTGGTCTGGCGGAAGCCGTTGTCCCAGATCTTGTCCATGGCCTCGAGGCCGGCCTTCTTGATCTCGCCGCGGACATGGGCGCCGAGATCGCCGTCCATGGCCTTCCAGACTGTGGCGTAGTCCGGGAACGCGAAGCCGATGCCGTTGATCGAGGCGGCCGGCACCAGGGTCGACAGGATCAGCCCCGACAGCGTGAAGAACTCGACGCCGCCGGAGCGGATCTGGCTCAGCATGTCGGTGTCGGAGCCGAGTTGGTTGTTTGGGAAGATCTGGAGGTCGAACTTGCCGTTGGTCTCGCTCTTGATCGCCGCCGCCATCTCGCGGGCGCGGACGTTCAGCGGATGGGTGTCCGGCAGGTTGTTGGCATATTTGTAGGTGAACTCGGCGCTCTGGGCGCGGGCCACATGCGGCGCACTGAGGCCGCCCAGGACCGCGGTCGCGGCGGAGGCCTTGAGAAGCGTGCGTCGGGAAAAGCGCTTTGAGAAGACCATGGGTCTGCTTCCTCGGAAGGTTTGTTGTTGTTCTGAGACGCAAACCTATACGGACGTCAGGTCAGAAGGTCATCTGCGATCTCGCGAGGTCTCGCTTATTGCAGCCGGACATCATCACGGCAATATCGGCTTTCGACACAGGGATCTGATTCAAATCCGAAAAACAACCCCATGCACAGTAGCCGTCAAGCGCTGGAGGCGTTGGTCGAGCCGAACGCCGGAAAATCCGCTGGAGCGAAGGCGTAGTGGCAGGAATTCCGCCTAAATATTTGATCTAATTGGATATAAAAATATTCCATAATATACCTTATGCGAATCGTGGATATGGGTGTCGGGGCTGGTGCCGCTCGGCCGCTGGTCGCCGAAATCCCTGCTCGATCGTCATGGCCTGCGGCCTTGCAGCGTGGCCGTCGCGACGGATCGCCGCCGCGCTGACCCGGCTGGGCCTTCTTCAAATCGGGTGACGCTCGCGGACGGCGTCACCCGCGATCGTCCGACCACCCATCAGGACGGCGCTGCGAAATCATACGAGATGCGTCCGGCGGGCAGATAGAACAGCGCAATGACGGCGCCGCCGCGGACCTCGGGATAGTGCCGGCTGCCGGGATCGGGCGCCGTCCAGCCGGGCCCCTGCCAACCCTGCAGCCCCTTCAGCTGGGCGCCCTTGTCCAGGGGCACGACCAGGTTCAGCTCGCCATAGGGATGACCGTGATACTGCCCGCGCAGGACGTCGTGGTCGTCCTCGTCCTTGAAGCGGCGGGGATCGGTGCTGTTCATGTAGACCGCCGTGATGCTGAACTGGAACGTCTCCGGCACCGGCTCCAGGATGCGGCTGCGCCGGTAGTTCGGACCATCGACCTCCTGGTTGGCCGCCCAGCCTTCGGCGACCCCGAGCTTTATCAGCCGGGCCAGGTCCTGATAGAGCGGGCTGCCCTCGCCGTATGTCGCATTGAGCCACCGCTCCATCTCGGCGCCGGGCGTCATGTCCTTGACCTCGCGCAGAAACGGAATGCTGCGCGCAATCAGGTCGTCTCGGCTTCCCATGGGCTTGTCCTTTCCATTTGGGTTGCACTTTGTTCTTCGAAGCCCGCAAAAGAAGCGAACTCCGCAAGGTCCGCGCGCGGCATCAACCGGCCCGCGGTTTGATTCCTGGCGCGTCCGATCGAGATGCCGCACACCACCATCTGCTCCGCCGGGATCGACAGCAGCGGACGCAGGATCCGGTGATATTTCGAGAACGTCTCCTGCGGACAGGACTGAAGCCCATGGCCTGCCGCGGCCAGCAGCACGTTCTGGACGAACATGCCGAGGTCGAGCCAGCTGCCGACCTCAAGGCGCCGGTCGATGGTGACGATCAACCCGACGGGCGCACCGAAAAATGCATAGTTCTTGGCAGTTTGGGCAGCCCTCGCCTCGATATCGGTTTGGGCGATGCGGAGCGCGCCATAGAACAACCGTCCGAACTCCTGTCGTCGCTGCAGATAGGGTTCGGGCAGGTCGCGGGCGTAGTAGCTGTATTCCGACACGTGCGCATCGCGGGCGGTTTCGTGCGCCTCGCGCAGGGCCGCCGACACCCTGTCCTTGGCGGCGCCCGCCAGCACGTAGACGTGCCATGGCTGGATATTGGCGCCGCTTGGCGCAAACCGCGCCACACGGAGAATCTGCTCGATGGTCCCTCGCCCGACCGGCTCGCTGGAGAATTCGCGGCATGCAAAGCGGCCTTCGATGATCTCGTCGATACGGTTCTGCGCCGTTGAGCCCGCGCCGCTCATGGCTTGCTCAAGAGCGGACATCCGCCTTGCTCCATCGGCTGGAAAGCCTCCTCTCCCGGAATGGTCGCCAGCAGCTCGTAGTAGTCGAACCTGTACCTGGATTGCTCGGGCGACTTGACGCGAAACAGATACATGTCGCGGACCAGCCGGCCGTCATCGCGGATCCGCCCATTTCGCGTCATGAAATCGTTCACGGGCAGCTCGCGCATCCTGGCGGCGACGGTCGGCCCGTCCAGCGTGCCTGCCGCCTGGACCGCTTTGAGATAGTGCATCACCGCGCCATAGGTGCCGGCGTGGATCATGGTCGGGACCTTCTGGGTCTTTGCGATGAAGCGCTTCGACCACGCCCGCGTGTCCTCGTTCAGGTCCCAATAGAACGCCGAGCTCAGCATCAGGCCCTGGGCGCTCGGCAGTCCGAGACTGTGAATGTCGGCGATGAACACCAGCAGCCCGACCAGCTTCTGATGCTGCGTGATGCCGAATTCGCCGGCCTGCTTGACGGCGTTGATGAAGTCGCCGCCGGAATCGGCCAGCGCGATCACGTCGGCCTTCGAGGACTGTGCCTGGAGCAGAAAGGAGGAGAAATCGGGCGTGTTGATCGGATGTTTTGCGGCGCCGAGCACCTTACCGCCCATGACGTCGATGACCTTGCGGCTGTCGGCCTCGAGCTGTGCGCCGAGGGAATAGTCGACCGAAATAAAGTACCAGGACTTCGCGCCGAGACGCGACATCGCCCGCGTCGTTCCCTGTGACAGCGCATAGGTGTCGTAGGTCCAGTGAATGCCGGTCGGCGAGCATTCGTCACCGGTGAGGCGGGACGTGGCAGCGCCGGTGGCGAGGAAGAGCTTCTTCTTGTCGCGCGTGATGCCCTGCACCGCCAGCGCGACAGCAGAGTTCGGAACGTCGAGAATGACCTCGACATTTTCGTTTTCAAGCCACCGCCGGGCGACGGTCGCACCAACATCGGCCTTGTTCTGATGATCGCCCGCGACGATCTGGATGCTGCGGCCCAGCACCTGACCACCGAAATCGTCGACAGCCATTTGCGCGGCGACAACCGAGCCCTGGCCGCCATTGTCGGCGTAGAGCGAGGACATGTCGGTGAGGACGCCGAGCTTCACCGGACCATCCTGCGCAACCGGCGACGCCGTGAGCAGTGCCAGTGCTATTCCGAAAGCTCCAATCGACATTCCGCAGGAGTGCATTGCCCGTCTCCTCCAAATCCGGCGCCGGGATCATGACGGGATCGCGCAATTGCGGAAGTGAAACTCTTGCAGAGTGATCCTGAACGATCTTCAGATTGGTGAGGCGAACGGCCTGGCGTCGCGGTCCGGGCACCCTGCTCGGTTGCGTCGGCTGCGTGGTTGGCCTTAACTGCATCAGATCGCAGATACGCAACGGGCGCGCGATCCGCCTTGAGACGGTGGGCTGCTCGTGGCTGTTTCCTTCAAGACCCTGGACCTGAACCTGCTCAAGGTCTTCGACGCGGTCATGGAGGAGCGAAGCGTGCTGCGGGCGAGCCAAAGGGTTGCCCTCAGTCAATCCGCCGTGAGCCATTCGCTCGCCCGGCTGCGCGAGATGCTGGAAGACGATCTGTTCGTGCGCACGGCAACCGGCATGCAGCCGACGGCGCGCGCATTGACGATGGCCCCACAGATTCGCGAAGCCCTACGATCTCTCGAGGCCGCGGTCGAGCTGCCGAGCTTCGTTCCGGCGACCTCCACGAAGCAGTTCACCCTCGCCGCCAATGATTTCACCACGATGGTGCTGGCCTCACCGCTCCTGAAGATACTGAAGGCTGAAGCGCCGGCGATAGACCTCATCATCAAGCCGGTGACGCGGATCGACCTCGCCGAGCAGATCGACCTTGGCCGCATCGACGTTGCGATCGGCGTCTTCTCGGATCCGCCAAGCCGCTTCCGCACCTCGCTGTTGTTCGAATATGACGACGTGCTGATCGTCGGCGGAAAGCGCAAGCTCGGCCGGATCGACAACGCGGCCTTGGCACGCATGCCGCTGGTCGTTGTCTCCTTCGGCGGCGAGCAGGAGGGAGCAATCGGAGGCTTCATCTCCGAGCGTGGCCTTGCCAGGCGATCGGAAATGTACGATCGCGCGGCGCTGGAACGGGCATTGTCCGAAAGCGACCGGCCGCCGCGTATAGCTGTTTCGCTGCCGCATTTCCTCGCTTTGCCCGCCCTGCTCGCGGATTCTGAACTCGCAGCCATCGTTCCGCGTCCATTGGCGAGGGCCTTCCAGCGCGCGCATGCCATCACGTCCTACGAGCTGCCCTACGCCACAACTCCTGTCGAGGTCCGGCTGCTGTGGCACGAACGGATCGCTGGCGAGCCATCGCATGACTGGCTTCACGAGACCCTGAGGTGCGCAACCGAAGACCTCAGGCGTGGACGCTAAACCGCGATGAGATTGGGATGAATCATCGTCGCGCTTTAGGTTATTGTTTGAGCGCCCACGCGGCCCTCCGCGTCCGGATCATGCTGTAGCTGAACACGTTCCGGATTTGGTTCCATTCTTCATGGATACGACCCAGACGGGCGCGCAGGTGTGGAGGTTGTGCTAGACTGGTGCCGCGTTCCCAACAGAGATCAACAAGGCGGCCTGAACCGCCACTCAGGGAGTTCGTCATGCAGGAGAACGTTTTCCAGACAGGCCGCTCGCGCGCGCTTCCGTTCGACGCCGCCAAGCTCGACCGCCTGATGGAAGCCGCCGGCCTCGACGTGCTGGTCGCGACCTCCAAGCACAATGTGCAGTACCTCCTGGGCGCCGAGCGCGCGATCTTCTTCGACTACATGGATGCTATTGGCGTCAGCCGCTATCTGCCGGTACTGGTCTATCCCAAGGGCGCGCCGGAGAAGTCCGTCTATGTCGGCCACCGTCTGGAGACCCATCAACGCGCCGTGGCGCCGCCATGGGTGCCACAAGTCCGGACCGAGTCCAACGGCTCGGTCGATGCCGTGACGCGGGCCGTGGACCTGATCAAGGACGCAGGCGTACCGTTGAAGCGCGTCGGGGTCGAGATGGCGTTCCTGCCGATGGATGCCGGGAAGGCGCTGGCCGACGCCCTGCCCGGCGCGGCGCTCAAGGACGCGCTCTTGGTGCTGGAGCGGCTGCGCGCGGTGAAGTCGGCGGACGAGCTGGCAAAGCTCAAGACGGCGTCCGAGCGCGTCATCGCCTCCATGCTGGAGGTGATCAGCAAGCATGGCCCGGGCACAACCAAACAGCAATTGTCGGATGCCTTACGCATCGCCGAAGCCAATCGCGGGCTGACTTTCGAATACTGCCTGCTCGCTTGCGGCAGCAGCCACAACCGCGCACCGTCCTCGCAACGCTGGGAGCAAGGCGACGTGCTGTCGCTCGATTCCGGCGGCAACTATCACGGCTATATCGGCGACCTCGCGCGCATGGCCGTGCTCGGCGAGCCAGACGGCGAGCTGAAGGATTGCCTCGCCGAGATCGAAGCGGTGCAGCGCGCCGCCTTTGCGGCAGTCCGGCCGGGCGCCATGGGCGGCGATATCTACGTCGCGGCCGAGCGGGAGCTCGGAAAGATTACCCAGCGCGACTGCACGGACTTCCTGGCCCACGGCATGGGCCTCGTCAGCCATGAGGCCCCTCACCTGACTGCCAAGGGTCCGGTCCCCTACGCCGACACGGATGCCCGCCTGCCGCTCGAGCCCGGCATGGTCGTCTCGATCGAGACCACGATGAAGCATCCGAAGCGCGGCTTCATCAAGCTCGAGGACACGGTCGCGGTCACGCCGACGGGCTACGAGATTTTTGGCGAAGGCGGCCGCGGGTGGAATTTGGGTGGGAGCGGGCTTTAGGCCGAGGGTATCCGGTGCGAGCGGAGAAGGTGGCGCACCCTCTCCCGCTTGGAACGCGTCAGCGATGCCGCAGCCGGCGGTTCACCCGGCGCGCGAGATAATCGCCTGCGCTCTGCACGAGCTGCACCAGCGCGATCAGTACAACGACGACGGCGAGCATCATCTCGGGCATGAAGCGCTGATAGCCGTAGCGGATGCCGAGATCACCTAAGCCGCCGCCGCCGACCGCGCCGACCATGGCGGAGTAGCCGAGCAGGCTGACCACTGCGAGCGTGAGCGCCAGCAGCAGGCCCGGCAGCGCTTCGGGGATCAGCACCTTGAACACGATCTGGATCGGCGATGCGCCGAACGAGGATGCGGTCTCGATCAGGCCGCCATCGACCTCGCGGATTGCGCCTTCCACGAGGCGCGCGATGAAAGGCGCGGATGCGATGGTCAAGGGCACGATGGCCGCGGTCGAGCCGATCGAGGTGCCGGCAACGAGGCGCGTGAATGGGATGATGGCGACGACCAGGATGATGAAGGGCGTCGAGCGCGTCGCGTTGACGATGATGCCGAGCACGCGGTTGACAAGGGGCGCCGCGAACAGCTCCCCTTTCCGGCTGGTCGCGAGGAAGACGCCGAGCGGCAGGCCGAAGAAGGTGCCGAGCAGCGCTGCGATGCCGACCATGTACAGGCTCTCAAAGGTGGCCTGCAGGATCAGATTGAGGAGTTCAGGCGACATAGCCGAGACGCTCCGCTGCGAATTGATGTTGAGACAGCCAGGCGAGCGTCCGCGCGACCGCGTGCTCGCCGCCGGGAATTCCAAGTGTCAGCGCGCCCACATGCTGGCCGCCGATCTCGTCGATGCGGGCGGAGAGCAACGCCACGTCGAGGCCGAGCTCGCGCGCAAGCCGCGCCACCAGGGTGTCGCCGGCCCCTGCCCCGCGCACCTGGACGCGGATCACGGCCTGCCCACCGGCAGACGGCTCAGCCACGATCCGGCACGCCAGCGAGACCGGAAGGCTGTCGCCGATCACCTCGGCGAGGAAGGATTGCGTGATCGGATGCTTCGGATGGGTGAAGATGTCGGCGACGTGGCCGCTTTCGACGACATGGCCGGCATCGAGCACCACGACTTCCTTGGCGAGCTGGCGCACCACGGACATCTCGTGGGTGATCAGCACGATGGTCACGCCCAGCTCGCGGTTGATGTTGGCAAGCAGGTCGAGGATCGCGCGCGTGGTCTGAGGATCCAGCGCCGAGGTCGCCTCATCCGACAAGAGTACGCTCGGGCGCGTCGCCAGCGCCCGGGCGATGCCGACGCGCTGCTTCTGGCCGCCGGAAAGCTCTGACGGATAACGGTCGTGCTTGTCGGCGATGCCGACGAGGGCGAGCAGCTCGGCGACGCGGGCCCTGATGTCGGCCTTGGCCCAGCCGGCGATCTCGAGCGGCAGCGCGATGTTGTCGGCCGCCGTGCGCGACGACAGCAGGTTGAAGTGCTGGAAGATCATGCCGATCGAGCGCTGCGCGAGCCGCAGCGCGCGGCCCGCCAGCGCGGAGATATCGCGGCCGTCTACGATCACGCGGCCCGTGGTTGGTTTCTCCAGCCCGTTGATCAGCCGCACCAGGCTCGATTTGCCCGCACCAGAGCGGCCGATCACGCCGGTGATGGAGCCGCGCGGGATCGCGAAGTCGATGTCGCGCAGGGCGTTGACGCCGGGCTTGCCGCGATAGGCCGGATAGGTCTTCGAGATGTTTTCGAAGCGGACCATCGCATCCGGCGCGGCGGATGAAATCGCTTCGGGCGGCGCGATAGGTTGTCCGATCGCAAGCGATTGGTGGGCGTTCATGGAAGCGGCCTTCATGCACAATAATTCGCTGGCCCGCAGCTCGTTCAGACGTGCGGGAAGCCGGGTCGCAGCGAGCGACGAGGAATGGAACCGCGAGCGAGCGCTGGGATGGAACGCGCTGCACCGCAGCACGCACCATCGCCCGTTCCGCTCCTGCTTGCAATGTCAGATATTTGCAGGGAGATAGGCGAAGTTCTCCAAAACGCTTCCCCAAAGAGAAAATTCATCTGCCGGAGCCGCGGCCGCCAGCCCGGCTCATCAGACCTGCAGCCAGGGCAGCACGATCAGCAGGAGGCCCGCGAAATAGAGCAACCCGAAGATCAGGCCAAAGCCCCAGAACTGGCCCTTCCCGATATAGCCGCTGCCGAAATACATCGGCGCTGGGCCCGTCGCATAAGGCGAGATCACGCCCATCAGGCCGAGCGAATACATGCAGAGCATGGCGAGCGTCACGACTGGCAGGCCCGGGATGCCGGAGCCGACCGCGAGCACCACCGGCAACACGGCCGCCGCATGCGAAGTGATGCTCGAGAAGAAATAGTGGATCCAGAAGAACAGCGCGACCAGGAGGAGCATTGCGGTGGACGGCGACAGCCCCGCGAGCGGTTTGGCGTATTCGGTCGCGAACCATTTGATGAAGCCGATCTCGTTTAGGCCCGAGGCCAGCGTCAAGAGCGAGGTGAAATAGAAGAACACCTCCCAGGCGCTCTTCTCGCTGACGATGTCGGCAAACTCGATCACGCCCGTCACCAGCATCAGGGAGATCACGATAAACACGACGGTGGTGGCGTTGACGAAGTTCGAGCCGATTCCGGGAATGTGGATGTCGGGGCTCGAGCCCGCGATCCACAGGAACATCGCGAGCACGATCAGCACCAGCATGATCCACTCGTTGCGCGACATCGGGCCCATCTCGGCGAGCTCTTTCGCCGCCCATTCGGAGATCTCCGGGCTGCGCTTCACCTCCGGGCGGCACACCGCATAGCTGAGCAGCGGCACGAGCACCATCAGCAGGATGCCGAGCGGCGCAAAGCCGATGAACCACTGCGCCCAGCTCACCTCGACGCCGGCGGTCTTCTTGGCGATCGCCAATGCCGCCGCATTGGGCGCGAGCGCGGTGAAGAACAGCGAGCTGGTGATCGCGGTTGCCGCGAACGCGGTCCACATCACATAGGTGCCGATCTTGCCGGCGGTCGGCCCAGGCTCGGAGCCGTAGATGCGCGGGATGTTGCTGATGATGGGATAGACGATGCCGCCGCTGCGCGCGGTATTCGACGGCGTCGCCGGCGCCAGCAGGAAGTCCGACATCGCCACGGCATAGCCGAGCCCGAGCGTGTTGCGGCCGAGCCGCTGCACCAGCACCAGCGCGATGCGCCGGCCGAGCTGGCTCTTGCGATAGCCGATCGAGAACACGAAGGCACCGACGATCAGCCACACCGTGCTCTCGGCGAAGCCCGCCAGCATCCAGCGCAGCGACTTGCCGGGATCGGGATCGATGTAGCCGGCAACGCCCGCGACCGTGAGGCCGATGAAGCCGACAGCGCCGACCGGCATCGATTCCAGGATGAGCCCGGTGATCACAGCCGCGAACACGGCGAAATAGTGCCACTGATTGGCGTTGAGCCCCGGCGGGACCGGCCACAGATAGATCGCCAGCCACACCGCCAGCGGCGCGACCAGCCTCCAGTGAAATCCTTTTGCCTGAGGCGCCTGCGAACCAGCGGCCATGAGCCCTCCCCTCGATTGTCGTTGCATGGTGCAGCCCGTTGGCCGGACCGTTATTGTCCCTTCAAGGCCGTATACGGCAGACGCCGTGGGGCGATCAATGGCCGTTTCCGGCGTGCTCGCTGTCGCGCCTCGTCGCGCAAATCGGCGTCACGAACACGTGGCCGGATTGCGCTGCAAGGACGGCTCGACAGGCGGGGACCATTGCGCCTATCTTCGGCTCATGAGCCAAAATCACGACCATCATCATCACGGTCACGATCATTCGGAGCTGTCCGAGACCGAGCTGCGCGTGCGCGCCCTCGAAACGATCCTGACCGAAAAAGGCTACGTCGAGCCGGCGGCGCTCGATGCCATCATCCAGGCCTATGAGACCAAGATCGGTCCGCATAACGGCGCGCGCGTCGTCGCCAAGGCCTGGACCGATCCGACCTTCAAGCAGGCGCTGCTGGAGGACGGCAGCAAAGCGATCGGCACGCTCGGTCATGTCAGCCGCGTCGGCGATCATCTCGTCGTCGTCGAGAACACGCCCGAGCGCCACAACATGGTCGTATGCACGCTGTGCTCCTGCTATCCCTGGGAAATGCTGGGGCTGCCGCCGGTCTGGTACAAGGCCGCGCCCTACCGCTCGCGCGCGGTGAAGGACCCGCGCGGCGTGCTCGCCGATTTCGGCGTCAGCCTGCCGAAGAACGTGGAAATCCGTGTCTGGGACTCCACGGCGGAAACGCGCTTCCTGGTGCTGCCGATGCGCCCCGAAGGCACCGAGGGCTGGCGCGAGGAACAGCTCGCAGAGCTCGTGACCCGCGATTCCATGATCGGCACCGGCTTTCCGACCAAGCCCGGAGCGCCGTCGTGAACGGCGTGCACGACATGGGCGGCATGGACGGTTTCGGCAAGGTCGAGCCTGAGCCGAACGAGCCGATGTTCCACGCGGAGTGGGAATCCCGCGTGCTGGCGATGGTGCGCGCGATGGGTGCGGCCGGAGCCTTCAACATCGACACCTCGCGCTTCTACCGCGAGACCTTGCCGCCGCACGTATATCTGTCGAGCTCCTACTACGAAAAGTGGTTCCTCGGGCTCGAGGAGATGCTGATCGAGAAGGGCTATCTCACCCGCGACGAAGTCGCGGTCGGCCACGCGCTGCAGCCCGGTAAGGCGCTCAAGCACGGCAAGTTCGATCTCGCCAATGTCGAGCGCGTGATGGTGCGCGGCAAGTTTGCCCGCCCTGCCCAGACGCCGGCGAAGTTCAACATTGGCGATCGCGTTCGCGCCAAGAACATTCATCCGACCACGCACACACGCCTGCCGCGCTATGTGCGCGGTCATGTCGGTGTCGTCGAGCTCAACCACGGCTGCCATGTCTTTCCGGACTCGGCAGCGATGGAGCTCGGCGAGAATCCGCAATGGCTCTACACCGTAGTGTTCGAAGGCAGCGATCTCTGGGGCGAGGACGGCGATCCGACGCTGAAGGTGTCGATCGACGCGTTCGAGCCTTATCTGGATCCGGCGTGATGAGCAGCACGGCCGCGGCCGCCGCGACGGCGGCCATCCCGAGCATGCCGCGCGATGACGACGGCCTGGTGTTCCGCGCGCCCTGGGAGGCGCATGCCTTCGCGATGGCATTGACGCTGCACGAGCGCGGCGTGTTCACCTGGCCCGAATGGGCCGCAGCGCTGGCCGACGAGATCAAGCGCGCGCAGGCTGCCGGCGATCCCGATACGGGCGAGACGTATTATTTGCACTGGCTCGCCACGCTGGAAGGCCTCGTCGCGCGCAAGGGCGTCGCCTCAATGGAGACGCTGCACCGCTATCGCGAGGCCTGGGACCACGCGGCGGATCGCACCCCGCACGGCAAGCCGATTGAGCTGCGGGACGAGGATTTTGGGTAGGCCGTTGATTGGCACGCTCGCGCCAAGCGCTCCGCTGTCACTCGCCGCGAAGGCGGGGAATCCAGTGCGCCGCGGCCTCTCGGCTCAAGGACGGTCCCTGGAATACTGGTTTCGCGGGCGATGACACCATTTCCTTGGCTACCTCCCCGCCACGAACTCCCGCCACCCCTTCGCCCGCAGGTTGCACGCCGGGCACTCGCCGCAGCCGTAGCCCCAATCATGCTGCGCGCCGCGTTCGCCGAGATAGCAGGTGTGCGATTGCTCGCGGATGAGGTCGACCAGACCGTCGCCGCCGAGATCATACGCGAGCTTCCACGTCGCGGCCTTGTCGATCCACATCAGCGGCGTGTGCAGCTCGAATGGCCGGGCCATGCCGAGTGAGAGCGCGGCCTGCATGGCGCGGATGGTGTCGTCGCGGCAATCGGGATAGCCGGAATAGTCGGTCTCGCACATGCCGCCGACGATGTGCGTGATGCCGCGCCGATAGGCCAGCGCTGCCGCAAAGGTCAGGAACACCAGGTTGCGGCCGGGCACAAACGTATTCGGCAGGCCGTCGGCGCCCATCGCGATCGCGACGTCTCGCGTCAGCGCGGTCTCGGACACGGCGGCGAGTGTCGGGATCGACAGCGTATGGCTCTCGCCGAGCTTTGCGGCCCAATCGGGGCGCAGGCCCTTGATGCCCTCGAGCAGCCGGTCGCGGCAGGCGAGCTCAATGGCGTGGCGCTGGCCGTACTCGAATCCCAGCGTCTCCACGCGCGCAAAGCGGCTCAGCGCCCAGGCAAGGCAGGTGGTGGAATCCTGGCCGCCCGAGAACAGCACCAAGGCGGTTTGTGATGAAAATGCGTCACTCATGGCCCGCGCTTTAGCACCATGCGCCTTGCGCGCCAATCAGTGGAAATCAGCCCGTTCCGCATGCCGGCGCTGGGAACGGCGGCCCGCTTTTGGCATAAGGTTTTCGAGCCAGGAGAGTGCCCGCAATGACCCCTTCCCGCGACATTTCCCGCCTGATCGAGATCATGGCGGCGCTGCGCACGCCGGTGACCGGCTGCCCCTGGGACCTCGAACAGGATTTTTCGACGATCGCGCCCTACACGATCGAGGAAGCCTATGAGGTGGTCGACGCCATCACCCGCGGTGATCTCGATCATCTCAGGGAGGAGCTTGGCGACCTGCTGCTCCAGGTCGTGTTCCACGCCCAGATGGCGTCGGAGCAGAACGCGTTTGCGTTTGGTGACGTCGTCGAAGCCATCACGCGGAAGATGATCCGCCGCCATCCCCATGTCTTTGCCGACAACGACGGCAATCTCGCCCCACACCACGTCAAGGAAGTCTGGGACCGCATCAAGGCCGAGGAGAAAGCCGAGCGCGCCGCGCGCCGGCCGCCGGAAGAAATGCCTGCGCGCAAGTCGTTGCTGTCAGGCGTCAAGGCCGGGCAGCCGGCCCTGACGCGCGCGATGGAGCTGCAACGCAAGGCTTCCACCGTCGGCTTCGACTGGAACGACCCGCGCGCGGTGCTGCAAAAGATCCGCGAGGAAGCCGACGAGATCGAAGCCGCGCTCGATCGCAACGACAAGCAGGAGCTCGCGGAGGAGACCGGCGACCTGATGTTCGCCCTCGTCAACCTCGCCCGCCATGTCGACGCCGATCCGGAAGCCGCGTTGCGCGCCACGAATGCGAAATTCGAGCGGCGATTTGCGTTCATCGAACGTGCGCTGGAGGCGCAGGGACGCACGCTGGAGCAGGCGTCGCTGGAAGAGATGGACGAGTTGTGGAACAAGGCTAAGGGCGACGAGAAGCCGGCGTTAGAAGAACGGAAGGAAGCGCGCCGCTAATTCCGCTGTCGTCCCTGCCTGGTGCGCAATTGCGCACGGGCGCAGCGACCCAAACCGCGTGATTTCGCTGCAGCGCCGCGCGGCTAGCACCGCGCACCAAACCACGTCCTGTGGTGATGGGTCCCGGCTCTGCGCTTGGCTTGTCCGAGACAACATCGGTTTATGCCGACAGACGCGGCACGGCGTCGAACCGGTTCACCACGATGTCCCGCTTGGTCTCGTCGACCCGCACGGTCATGTCGAAACGGCCGTCGTGCAGCTCTTTCGCCAGCACCTCGGCATTGCGGTGCAGCCAGCTGATGCCGGCGCCGTCGGCGGCGTCGATGGAGAGATCGAGCGTGGTGCGCTTTGCGGCAAGGCGCTCCTCGATCGCGGCGAGCAGGGCGTCGATGCCCTCGCCCGATACGGCGGACACCAGCATCGCCGGATGATCCTCCGGCCGGCGCGCGGCGATGTTCAGAAGCTCCTCGCGCTGTTCGGGATCGTAACGGTCGATCTTGTTCCAGACCTCGATGATGCGGCCACTGTCGTCGGGATTGATGCCAAGCTGGCGCAGCACGGCGTCGACGTCGCTCTGCTGCGCCTCGGCATCCTCGTGCGAGATGTCGCGCACATGCAGGATGACGTCAGCCTCCAGCACCTCCTCGAGCGTGGCGCGAAAGGCGGCGACGAGCTGGGTCGGCAGGTTGGAGATGAAGCCGACGGTATCCGACAGCATCGCCTTGCCGCCATGCGGCAGGTTGAGCGCGCGCAAGGTCGGGTCGAGCGTTGCGAACAGCATGTCGGCGGCTTGCACGTCGGCGCGCGTCAAACGGTTGAACAGCGTCGACTTGCCGGCATTGGTGTAGCCGACCAGCGCGACGACGCGATACGGCACGCGCTGGCGCCCGGCGCGATGCAGTCGCCGCGTCGCCTGCACCTTCTTCAGCTCGGTTTCGAGCTTGGTGATGCGCTCCTGGATCAGGCGGCGGTCCGCCTCGATCTGGGTCTCGCCCGGACCGCCCATGAATCCGAAGCCGCCGCGCTGGCGCTCCAGATGCGTCCATGAACGAACCAGGCGCGAGCGCTGGTAGTTGAGATGCGCCAGCTCGACCTGGAGCGCGCCCTCCTTGGTCTTGGCGCGGCGGCCGAAGATTTCGAGGATGAGCCCGGTGCGGTCGAGCACCTTGGCGTGCAGCTCCTTCTCGAGATTGCGCTGCTGGATCGGTGCCAATGCGCAATCCATCACCACGAGCTCGACGTCGAGGCTCTTGGCCAGCGCGGCGATCTCCTCGACCTTGCCCTTGCCGATATAGGTTGCGGGCCGGATCTGGCTGATCGGCGCGATGATGGCATCGGCAATGACGAGGTCGATCGCACGCGCGAGGCCCGCGGCTTCGTCGAGCCGGGCCTCGGAATTGCGTTGGACATGGCTTTCCGATTGCGCGTCAGCACTTCCCGCGCGCGCTCGCAAATAGGGGCCGATGACAAGCACCCGCCCCGTCTGCCTAGCCCCTGCCGACCGCGGACGGTCGCCACCCCCGTCGAAATTCCGGGGTTCCAATCAGATCACTCTCAAGCCGGCTGATCCTCGCCGCCTTCGAACAACTGGATCGGAGCGCCCGGCATGATGGTCGAGATCGCATGCTTGTAGACGAGCTGCGAGTGACCGTCGCGCCGAAGCAGCAAACAGAAATTGTCGAACCAGGTCACGATGCCCTGGAGCTTCACTCCGTTGACCAGAAAGATCGTTAGTGGCGTCTTGGTTTTGCGAACGTGATTAAGGAAGGTGTCCTGTAGGTTTTGTGCGCGGTCTGCCGCCATTGTTTTTTTCTCGCTTTGAGTTTCTTTTTATTGCGCCGGTTGCGCCCCGCTTTTCAAAATATGGGGTCTCATCCGGTTGCCGCTCCTCATGAGATCCCCCTCGGAGGAACAGCGGTTCGATTAGAGGGCAGGATGGGTTATTAGGCAAGCCGCTTCACGCGGCAGCGCCTGCCCGTTTGCTCCGAAAAACTACGGAAATCGATGATTTTCCTCGCTTATCCCTGATGCGTCACCGCATCAGCCGACCCCGAGTGCCTTCAACTTGCGGTGCAAGGCCGACCGTTCCATGCCAACGAACTCGGCCGTACGAGAAATATTTCCTGAAAAACGGCTGATCTGTGCAATCAAATAGTCGCGCTCGAACACTTCGCGCGCCTCGCGCAGCGGCAGGCCCATGATGTGTTCGCCATTGTTGCTGGTCGGCATCGCCGGCACCATCGAGCCGACGTCCTGCGGCAGCATGTCGGCCGTGATGATCACTTCCGGGCCGCCCGCGGCCAGAATCATGACCCTCTCAACGTTGTTGCGGAGCTGGCGCACATTGCCGGGCCAGACGTGCGATTGCAGCACCGCCATCGCATCCTGACCGATCTGCCGCTTGGGCAGGCCGCTGCCGGCCGAGATCTGCTCCATGAAATAATCGATCAATTCCGGAATGTCCTCGCGCCGCTCCGAGAGCGCGGGCACGCGGATCGGCACCACCGAGAGGCGGTGATAGAGGTCCTCGCGGAAACGGCCGGCCGCGATCTCCTCCTCGAGATTGCGCGCGGTGGAGGAGATGATGCGCACGTCGACCTGCACCTTGGCGGTGCCGCCGACGCGCTGGAACGACTGCTCGACCAGAACGCGCAGGATCTTGTTCTGGGTCTCACGCGGCATGTCCGCAATCTCGTCGATGAACAGCGTGCCGCCATGGGCCTCTTCGAGTGCGCCGGGCTTGCGCGGCTGCTCGCCGTTCGTCTGCTCGACGCCGAACAGCTCGTGCTCCATGCGCTCGGGCGTGATCGCGGCGGCGTTGATGACGACGAAGGGACCGTCGGCGCGGCCCGAGGCCGTGTGCAGCGTGCGCGCGGTCAATTCCTTGCCGGCGCCGGCGGGGCCGACGATCAGGATGCGGCTGTTGGCCTTTGCTGCGCGCTCGATGGTCTGGCGCAGCTGGTTCATGCTCGGCGAGCGGCCGACCAGCTGGCTTGCGCTCGGCGCGAGCTGCTTCAGCTCCTTGACCTCGCGCTTGAGCCGCGAGTTCTCCAGCGCACGGGTTGCGACCAGGATGAGCCGGTCCGCCTTGAACGGCTTCTCGATGAAGTCGTAGGCGCCGCGCTTGATCGCGGCGACCGCGGTCTCGATGTTGCCGTGGCCGGAGATCATCACGACGGGCAGATCGGCATTGTCCTTCTTGACCTGCTCGAGCAGCTGCAAGCCGTCGAGCTTGGAGCCCTGGAGCCAGATGTCGAGGAAGACCAGATGCGGCCTCCGGTTGGCGATCTCGGCGAGCGCCGTATCGCTGTCGCGCGCGGTCCTCGTGACAAAACCCTCGTCTTCGAGAATACCCGCAACGAGATCCCGAATATCGGCCTCATCATCGACAATCAGAATTTCACTAGCCATGGGTCGCCGCCTGTCTTCTCAGCTGCCTGTTGAGGCTTCGATTTTCGTTGAATCATTGGTCACTTCTGCCGGCTCTTTGGTTTCGGCCGACAGTCGTTTTGTTTCTTGCGCCTGATCCTTGACGGCGGCGCCGGCCACCTCCTTGGCCGCCGGTGCCGCTTCGGCCGTTTCGGACTTCGCCGGTTGGCCGGAGATCGCAAAGCGCAGGCGCATCCAGGCGCCACGCTGGCCCTCGCGGAAGTCGGAGGCGTCCTTCAATTCGATGCGCCCGCCATGGTCCTCCAGCACGCGCCCGACGATGGCAAGGCCAAGGCCGGTGCCCTTGGCGCGCGTGGTCACGTAGGGTTCAAGCAGCCGCGAGCGCGCGACCTTGGGCAGGCCGATGCCGTTGTCGATGACGTCGATCAGCACGTCCGCGCCCTCGCGCGAGACCACGACGTCGATGCGGCCCTTTCCGCCGTCCTTGCCGAGCTCCTCCGGCGGAACCTGCTCGATCGCCTCGGTGGCGTTCTTGATGATGTTGGTGACCGCCTGCGAGATCAGCCGCCGGTCGAACTGGGCGCGTAGCGGATCCTCCTTGAACTCGGCTTCGATATCGAGCTCGGGATGGGCGACCTTCATCAGGAACACCGCCTGCCGGACGGTGTCGGCGACATCCTCACCTTCCATCACCGGCTTCGGCATCCGCGCGAAGCGCGAGAACTCGTCGACCATGCGCCTGATGTCGTCGACCTGGCGCACGATGGTGTCGGTGCACTGGTCGAAGATCTGCTTGTCCTTGTCCTCGGTGATGGTCTTGCCGAACTTGCGGCGGATGCGCTCGGCCGACAGCTGGATCGGCGTCAGCGGGTTCTTGATCTCGTGGGCGATGCGGCGCGCCACGTCGCCCCAGGCCGAGGTGCGCTGCGCCGAGACCAGCTCGGTGATGTCGTCGAGCGTAATGATGTAGCTGTCGTGCGGCTGGTTCTTCTCGGCACTGACGCGCACGGACAGATTGCGCTCGGTGCCGTCGCGCGTGATCGTGATCTGGCCCTGCACCAGGCGCTGGGTCCCTTCCCGCGCGGTCTTCATCATCTCCTCGAGCTCGGGCAGCACGTCGGAGAGCGGATGGCCGAGCGTCTCCGCCTCGGAGTGCCCGATCAGCTTCTCGGCAGAGCGGTTGAGGATGCCAACGCTGCCCGAGGTGTCGACACCGATGATGCCGGCGCTCGCCGAGGACAGCACGGCCTCGATGAAGCGGCGCCGGCTGTCGATGAGGTCGCTGGCGCTGACGAGCTCGTCGCGCTGGCTCCGCAGCTCCTGCGTCATCTTGTTGAAGGTCTCGCCCAACTGCGCGAGGTCGCCCTCCGACTGGTGCACGGGCACCTGGACGTGCAGGTCGCCGGTCGAGACGGTGTGGGCCGCGTTCATCAGCCGCCGGATCGGCGAGACCAGCGAGTTGGCGAAGTTGAGGCCGATCAGTACCGAGGCCATCAGGATCGTCAGCGCGATCACCGCGAACATCAGCGCAAAGGCGACCTGGATGCCGAGTCGCCGTGATTCGATCTGGGCGTATTCGGCGACGCTGACCTCGGTCTGCTTGAGCTGAGCGACCACGTTGGGATCGAGCGGCCGCGCGACGTAGAGGAAGGTATCGTTGAAGGCGCGGAGGCGGATCACCGCCGCAACGAAGCTCGCATCCGGCAGCACCGCGATCTCGGGCTCGGATTCGTTGACGTTGCTGAGGAAGTCCGGCGCCGGCGGCGAATAGGCCAGCCGCATGCCGGTATCGGCGGATTCCAGGATGTTGGTGTTCTTGTCGATGATCATCGCGCCCGGCAAATTGCGGGAGCCGGCGCTCGCGGTCAGCAGCTCGCGGAACGAGCGGCGGTCCTGGTCATAGAGCGGCCTTGCATGGGCGATGTCGTTGGCCATGCCGAGAATGTCGCCGCGGATCAGTTGCGCATGGTCCTGCATGTAGGCCCGCGCGATCGTCAGCGAATTCTGGATCACTTCCTTAGTGGGACCCGAGAACAGCCGGTCGAGACCGCGCTCGATGGTGACATTGGCAACGACGGCGACCAGCACCGCCGGCAGCACCGCCACGATCGAGAACAGGCTGACGATCTGGACATGAAGGCGCGCCGCCGCACGTCCGCGCCGGCGGGCCAGGATCAGCTGCCAGAGTTCCCGGACGATGATGCCGACCAGGAGCAGGATCGTGGCGGCGTTGATCAGGTAGAACGAGCGGACCACCTCCGGCGTCGGCTCGATCTGCGTCAGGCCGGTCAGGACCAGGAACGTCAGAAGCGCCGACAGCAGTGCCATGGCCACGGCCAGCGGGGCCAGCCAGCGGCGTACCGACCAACGGCGCGGCTCTTCCGGTGAGGCCGTGTCAAAGTGTGCGGCCGAGGTCTCTTGGCTGGTCATTCCGGCAATGGTGCTGAAAACGGGGTCCGCGGCGGGGCGGATACTGATGTATTCGTACCACATTGTTGCCGAATTGCGACAATTCCGCGGCGCCTGTCCCGCGGCGGACCGGCGCATCCACAGGCCTATCGCCAGAAGGTCGGAACGTATGGTCACCCTTCCGGCTTGACCGGCATGGATAGGTTCTTTCTCGCCATGATGGTCTCGGCCGTTCTGGTGCTGATCGTGGCCGCTGACTTGCTGGTCAACGGACCCGGGCTCCAGGAGCCGACAAGCAATATCGCCGCCGCGATGCCGGTCTCGAGCCGTCTCGTCAGATAGGCTTTTGGCGTCGCGCCGATCCGGCAATGTACCGATTTCTGCGTTCCGGCGGAACGTTTCGGCCCGATCCGGACTTCTGCCACCGCGTCAGCCACAACGGCCAGCGCGATCCGGACAGGCTCAGCTCCGCTCTGGTCGAGGGAGCTGAGCCACTGGTTCGGAACTAGCCCCCGCTTCGGTAGACCTGGATATCGAGATCCCGGATCTTCTTGCGCAGCGTGTTGCGGTTGAGGCCGAGCAGGTCCGCGGCGCGGATCTGGTTGCCGCGGGTGGCGGCGAGCGCGGCCGTGAGCAGCGGGACCTCGATCTCCTTGAGAATGCGGTGATACAGGCCCGGCGGCGGCATGCCGTTGGGAAAGCCCTGGAAGTGCGAGGACAGATATGCCTCCACCGCGCCGCCGAGATTGTCGACGCCCTGCTGGACCGCCGCTCCGGGACTGACCGCGGGCGGCGCCAGCTCGCCGTCGATGACGGAGGCGGTGATGACGTCCTGCGGATACAGCGCGGCGAGGCGCCGGGCGAGGTTTTCCAGTTCGCGCACGTTGCCGGGCCAGCGGTGCTGCTTGAGGCGCTCCAGCGCCAGCGCGTCCAGCTTCTTCGGCGGAAGGCCGTCTTTCTCGGCCAGCGTGAAGAAGTGCCGCACGAGATCCGGCAGGTCCTCGATGCGCTCGCGCAAGGGCGGTAGCCGCAGCGGCACGACGTTGAGGCGGAAGAACAAATCTTCGCGGAACAGGCCCTGCTGGATCAGGACGCGCAGATCCTTGTTGGAGGCCGCGACGATGCGCACGTCGGTCTTGATCGGCGTGCGGCCGCCGACCGTGGTGTACTCGCCCTGCTGCAGCACGCGCAGCAATCGGGTCTGCGCCTCCATCGGCATGTCGCCGATCTCGTCCAGGAACAGCGTGCCGCCCTCGGCCTGCTCGAACCGGCCGGAGGCGCGGGTGTTGGCGCCGGTGAAGGCGCCGCGCTCATGGCCGAACAGCTCGGACTCGATGAGGTCGCGCGGGATCGCGGCCATGTTGACGGCGACGAACGGGCCGTTGCGGCGCTTGCCGTAATCGTGCAGCGCGCGCGCCACCAGCTCCTTGCCGGTGCCGGACTCGCCCGTGATCATCACGGTGAGATCGGTCTGCATCAGCCGCGCCAGCACGCGGTAGATTTCCTGCATCGCCGGCGAGCGGCCGACCAGCGGGATCGCTTCCATCTCGGCGTCCTCGTCCGGCGTCGAGACCCGTTCCTTTGGCTCGGCCAGCGCGCGGCCGACGATGGCGATCAGCTCCTTCAGGTCGAAGGGTTTTGGCAGATATTCATAGGCGCCGCGCTCGGAGGCGCGGATCGCCGTCATGAACGTGTTCTGCGCGCTCATGACGATGACGGGCAGATTGGGCCGCATCTTCTTGATCCGCGGCAACAGGTCGAAGGCGTTTTCATCCGGCATCACCACGTCGGTAATGACGAGATCGCCCTCCCCCTGGCTGACCCAGCGCCACAGGGTTGCGGCGTTGCCGGTGAGCCTGACTTCATAGCCGGCGCGGGATAGTGCCTGGTTGAGAACCGTGCGGATGGCGGTGTCGTCATCAGCAACGAGAATGCTACCTACGGGCATCGTTGATCCTCATTTTGCCCCCTGTGACGCAGGCGACGACTTCCCGGCAGAGCCGTCGCGACTGCTGTGATCGGCATGTTTCACCGATGTGGAATACATCGGCATCAGCACGCGGAAGGTGGTCTTGCGCGGCTGAGATTCGCATTCGATGATGCCCCCGTGATCGCCAACGATCTTGGCAACCAATGCAAGACCCAGGCCCGAGCCGGTCTGCTTGGTGGTCACGAAGGGGTCGAACAGGTTGGGCAGAAGATCGTCCGGCACGCCTGGTCCATTGTCCCTCACGCAGAATTCAAGCGGCAGGGATACCCGGGATTTTTGACCGGGGACTGACAGGCGCACGCCGGGACGGAATGCGGTGGTGAGCTGGATCTCGGCGTCGGGCACGTCGATCAGCGCTTCGGCGGCGTTCTTCACGAGGTTGAGGAACACCTGGATCAGCTGGTCCTGGTTCGCCAGCACCGGCGGCAGCGAGGGATCGTAATCCTCGATGAAGCGGATGTTGCGGGCAAAGCCGGACTGCGCCAGCCGCTTCACGTGGTCGAGCACGGAATGGATGTTGACAGGGCCGCGCACCACGGGGCGCTCGTCGCCGAACACCTCCATGCGGTCGACCAGCGTCACGATGCGGTCGGCCTCGTCGCAGATCAGGCGCGTCAGCATGCGGTCCTCGGACGAGGCCTGCTGCTCCAGGAGCTGCGCCGCGCCGCGGATGCCGGAGAGCGGGTTCTTGATCTCGTGCGCCAGCATCGCCGCCAGCGCGATGACCGAGCGCGCGGCGCTGCGATGGGTGAGCTGCCGGTCCATCTTGTCGGCGATGGTGCGCTCCTGGATCATCACCACGATATGGCCGGGCCGCTCCGTCAGCGGCGCGACATGCAGGTCGACCTGGCGGTCGCCGCCGCCCATGCGCGGCGTGCCGAGATCAACCTTGTATTCGTTGACCGGCGAATTGGAGGAGCGCACCTGGTCGATCAGCGCCAGCAAGGGGCTTCCAAACGGCACCAGCTCCTTCAGCGACTGCCGCCTCAGGAACTGCGTCGAGATCTCGAAGAAGGCCTCAGTCGCGATATTGGCGCCGACGATCTTGCCGTCCGGCCCAATCAACAGCACGGGGTTGGGCAAGGCATCCAGGATCGCGTCGCTGTCGGACGGAAGCGGCCGGCGATGGTCGGCGGCTGAGCTCATGCAGCAGCGCTCCATGCGAAGTCGTCGAAGGCATCTTGCAGCGACTGGTGGACCAGGCGCGGATCCTCCGAGGTGAGGATTGTCCGGCGCCAGGCCTTCAGCTTCTCCGCCGGGGCGCGGCTCGCTTCCGCGGCGACATCGAGCGCCCAGCCGAGATGCTTGCGCGCGTGCCTGAGGCCGACGCGCAGACCGTAGAGCGCGCAAACGCCTTCGTAGAGCATGCGGACGTAATGCAGCTGCCTTGCGAGCGACGGCGCGGCTTCGACCGCCCCTCCCTTGAGGCGGCGGCCGATCTGGCCCGGCAGCCAGGGCTTGCCGTTCGCGCCGCGGCCGATCATCACGGCATCGGCGCCGGAGGCTTCGAGCGCGGCGCGCGCTTGCTCGTAGGTCGTGATGTCGCCGTTGACGACGAGCGGAATGGAGATGACATCGCGCACGGCGCGGATCGCATCCCAATCCGCCTCGCCCTTGTAGAACTGGCAGCGGGTGCGGCCATGCACCGTGACGAGCTTGACGCCGGCGGCCTCCGCGCGGCGCGCCAGCTCCGGCGCGTTGCGGGTGCGGTCGTCCCAGCCGAGCCGCATCTTCAGCGTCACCGGCACCTTCACCGCGGCGATGGTCGCGTCGATCAGGCTGACGGCATGGTCGATGTCGCGCATCAGGGCCGAGCCGGACTGGCCGCCGGTGACGTGACGGGCCGGGCAGCCCATATTGATGTCGATGATGTCGGCGCCTTCGGCTTCGGCAATGCGGGCGCCTTCCGCCATCCAATGCGCCTCGCAGCCGGCGAGCTGGACCACATGCGGGCCGATTCCCGTCGCTTCGCAGCGCAAACGGGACATCCGGTGGCCGTTGGCGAGCTCATCGCTGGCGGTCATTTCGGAGACGACGAGCCCGGCCCCCAGCTCGGCGGCCAGCTTGCGGACGGGCGAGTCGGTCACTCCCGACATCGGCGCCAGGAAGACCGGGGTGGCGACGTCGATATCGCCTATTTTCAACGGCTTAGAGCCTGATACTGCCGAGCCGGTCACTGGGGTCTCGTTGCTGGGCAGGGCCTCATCGCACCTGCCGCGACCTATCTTGCGCACAATTCTTGTGCAGTCAAGCGTCATGCCTACAGTTTAGACAGTTCTGCAAATCTTGCAAGTGCGGTGCAGCAAAATGCTGTTTCCCACAATCCCGGGAAACCCCTTTTTTTGCGGGCCTGCCGTGCTAGAGGCATTCCAACAATCACCCTTCCCCGACTCCATTCATTAGCAGCTGAGTATTTGAGTCCTATGGCGAAACCACAGCGCACCGCAGTCGTCCTCGTCGCCGCCGGACGTGGGCTGCGCGCAGGCGCCGGCGGGCCGAAGCAGTATCGGACCATCGGCGGCGTGCCCGTGATTCATCGCGCCATGGAAGCCTTCAGCCGCCATCCCGATGTGGTCGTGGTGCAGCCGGTCGTGAATCCCGATGACAGCGCCATGTTCACGGCAGCGGTCGCGGGACTGAAGCATGAGCCGCCGACCAACGGCGGCGCAACGCGGCAGGCCTCGGTGCTCGCAGGGCTCGAAGCGCTGGCAAAGCACGAGCCTGACATCGTGCTGATCCACGACGCCGCGCGGCCCTTCGTTTCGGCCGGCGTGATCTCGCGCGCGATCGAGGCGGCGAGCCGCACCGGCGCGGCGATCCCCGTCGTTCCCGTCACCGACACCATCAAGGTCACCGGCGCGAGCGGCGATGTCGAGGACACGCCGGACCGGGCTTCGTTGCGAATCGCGCAGACGCCGCAATCCTTTCGTTTCGATGTCATCCTCGAAGCGCATCGTCGCGCGGCAAAGGATGGACGTAGCGATTTCACCGACGATGCCGCGATTGCCGAATGGGCGGGATTGACGGTTGCAACCTTTGAAGGCGATGTTGCCAATATGAAGCTCACCACCCCCGAGGATTTCGTGCGCGAGGAAGCGCGCCTCGCCAGTCTGCTCGGCGACATCAGGAGCGGCACGGGCTACGACGTGCACGCCTTCGGCGAAGGCGACCACGTCATGCTCTGCGGCGTGCGCGTGCCGCACAGCAAGGGTTTCCTGGCGCATTCCGACGGTGATGTCGGGCTGCATGCACTGGTGGATGCCATCCTCGGCGCGCTTGCCGATGGCGACATCGGCTCGCACTTTCCGCCAAGCGATGCCAAATGGAAGGGCGCCTCCTCCGACCAGTTCCTGAAATACGCCATCGAGCGCGTCACGGCGCGCGGCGGGCGCGTCGCCAATCTCGAGGTCACCATGATCTGCGAGCGGCCGAAGATCGGCCCGCTTCGCGACACCATGCGCGCGCGCATCGCAGAGATCTCCGGCGTCGACATCTCGCGCGTTGCGGTGAAGGCGACGACCAGCGAGCGGCTCGGCTTCACCGGCCGCGAGGAAGGCATCGCGGCCACCGCGAGCGCCACCATCCGCCTGCCCTGGAGCATCTAGGCCATGGCCGGCAGCGACGCACGCGCCCTCTCCCGCTCGCTGCTCGATCTCTGCCGGATGCGCAAGCTCACGATCGCGACGGCGGAGTCCTGCACCGGCGGCCTCGTGGCCGGCGCGCTGACCGACATTCCCGGCTCGTCTGACGTCATCGACCGCGGCTTCGTCACCTATTCCAACGATGCCAAGCGCGCGATGCTGGGTGTGGAAGCCAGCACGCTGACGAATTTCGGCGCCGTCAGCAAGGAGACCGCAACCGCGATGGCGGTCGGCGCGCTGGAGCGCGCCGATGTCGACCTCGCGGTCGCCATCACCGGCATCGCCGGCCCGGGCGGCGCCACGCCGGGCAAGCCGGTCGGCCTCGTGCACTTTGCCGCCGCCGCCCGCGACGGCCGCATCATCCACCGTGAGCATCGTTTCGGCGCGATCGGCCGCAGCGCGGTGCGCGCGCGCTCGGTGGTCGAGGCCCTGCGCATGCTGATGGATCTCGCGCGCGGACCGCAAGTCGCAGCCAAGCCGCAACGTGCCGCCGCCAGCCGCCTGCGGCCCCGCGTGACCCGCTCACCGCGACGTCATGTGGTGAAGCGCAGGCCGCCGCGGTCGCCGAGAGGCTGAGGCACCGGTCCCCCAAGCTGATGGATCGCCTCACGCTGCCGCAAGCAGCGCGCTCGCATGATCGAGCACGCATTGCTTGACGGCGTCGGCCTCCGACGGTTTCGCCTTCGCGCTGACCGTCAGTTCCAGGATCGGCGCCGCGGGATTGGCGACATCGAGGACCTTGGTGACGGAGACGGCAGGCGCGGCCTGATCGTCGATGCGCGTATCGTTGCGCAATTCCTCCAGAATCCGATCCGCCAGCGTATTGGCAGCGCCTGCCGGGACCGGAAACGCCACCTTGACCTCGCCGGTGCCGGGATAGGCGCTGTGGTTGACGATCGCTGCGCCCCACACCTGCCCGTTCGGCAACAGGATCTGCGTGTTGTCGGCTGCGACCAGCTCGGTCATGAACAGCGATAGCGACCTCACCTTCCCGGCCTTGCCGGCAACCTCGACGTCGTCACCGATGTGAAACGGGCGAAACAGCAGCAGCATCACGCCGGCGGCGAGATTGGACAGCGTGCCCTGCAATGCCAAGCCAATAGCGAGTGACGTCGCGCCCAGCACGGCGACGAGGCTCGCGGTCTGGATGCCGAACAACTGCAGCACGGCGATGCCGACCACCGCGAGCACGCCATAGCGCGCAAGGCTGCCGACGAACAAGGTCACCAGCGGATCGACGCGGTGCGTGACGCCCAGCAAGCGCGTGACGAAACGCTGCATCGCGCCTGACAGATACCAGCCGAGCGCCAGCAGCAGGATCGCGTAGATCGCGTTCAGTCCATAGAGCACAAGCGACGCTTTCAGCGTGTCGAAATTGATGGTCATGGCGGCTCCAACCCGGCAGGACGGAAGAGAACGCAGGACCGCGCGAAATGATCCTAAAGGGAACGGACACGCTCTCGGAGGCCGGATGAGCGAAGCGCGACCCGCTTGCCGCACCACAATCCCTTGTGCTGCCCGGCAGGCAAAACACCCAACCGGCCGGTCAATTCCTGCGCGTGAAAATATTCTTGTTTACCGAATTTCCGGTTCACAGTAGAAGGCTGCCACCTCATCCCAGTCAGAGGGGCGTATCGCGATCGTCACGAACGTGGGGTGAGCCGTGGTGGACGCCGACTGCATCGGCGCGAGGAATATCGCAGGGCGGGCAACCGTGAGCGAGAGCGGCGCGCAAACGACCGATGCGGCTGGCGTACGGCAAAACCGTGTCGTCCTGACGCCCGGAGGCTGTGCGTCAAGTCTTGCGGTGATGCATGCGGCCCAACCGGGCCCGCGTCAGCCATCTGCAAGGCGACGGGGGCAATAGTGCATCGCTCCCCGGGGAGAGCTCGGCATAAACCGTAAGCCCACTGCGCAGGGAAGGTATGATGACAAAAATCGTCGATTTATCAATGAAGTAAAGTTCTTGTGTCCACCGTTGTGTCCCGAACCGGGAAGCCAATGATTTCTGTGAAAAATTTTCGCGGTCTGGCTCGGAGATGTCTGCCGATGCGTCGGCCGCCTCCCCGCCTCAACTAGCTCCCGGCTCGAACGAACGCATGGGCGGCCCGCGCTGCGGCCTGCTAGGGTCTTCGGCATGACAACCTCCCGGATTCATGTAGCAGACATCTCGACCTTCGATGAGGCGTTCGCCGCCCTTGGCCTGCGCGTCGGTCCACGAATTGGCTCTGACAAGCGAACGCAGGACGATAAGGAGTGGTGGGTGGTTCGCCGGTTTCTGAAGGCAGCGTTGTTGGCGAACGTCTTCGCGGCACCACTGACAATTTGGAAGGAGCAGCCTCCGATGCCAGATTTCGCTGTCGAGTTCGCCGACACGCAAGGACCGGCTTACATTGAGATAACAGAGGCGACGCATCCCGATGACCAGCGAGAGATGACGAAATTCGAACTGTCGGACAAGTCGGCGATGTTGATTGGCGAACTTGGTGGGCGATTTTCGGGTGGCGCAAGCGAGCCGGGGCACGCTTGGGCGTCCGACATCATCGATGCAATCGAACGCAAGGCGGGGAAGTCAATCTACTCAATGGACGCCGAAAGCAGGCACCTGGTCATCTATCCAAATTCCAACGCCTCGTTCTTAGTCGCTAGCGAAGAACATGAGCGCGAAGTCTTTTCGATTTTGACGGAGGCAATAGAGTCGCGACGAACAAAGTTCGTCGGCATAGCTAACAGGTGCGCAATCCACGTCCTCGGCAAGCACTTCGTTTGCCTTGATCTCCTTGGCACTAGTCGATTGCTAGCGCGAAGCCGCTGATGCGTGAAAAGGGAAAATCAAGGCGATGGAAAACGAGCCACTGAGGACACAGGATGAACTGCGCGCTCGACTTGATGGCCTCCTACCAAACGGCGGGCGCCTCTGCATCGGCTTCGATGGAATGGATGGTGTTGGTAAAAGCACCCTGGCCCGCGAAATGGCAAAACGCTTCGGAGGCAGCTTGATTTCGTTGGATGACCATCTCGTTAAAAAACAGAACGGCTATGTTCCGCACATTCGCTGCGACGAGCTAAAAGCAGCAATCTCGGCCTCCCGTTCACCGATCCTGATTGAGGGGGTCTGCCTGCTGGCCGTCGCCCACCGCTGCGGCTTTGATGTGGATGTGCTTGTCTACGTGCGTCGTCTTAGCCGTAACAGCGGGATTTGGCACAACGAAGAAGTATGCATCGCAGAGAGACCCGCCGACGAACTGAAGCAGCAAGAGCGAGAGTTTCGTAGAGTGTTCTCGACGGAGCCTGACGGCATTGCCGACGATGATTTGGGATTGACCGGCGAACTGATCGATTACCATGCGCAGTGGAAGCCAGTGGAGCGCGCCGACTTGGTGTTTGACGTAGTGTGCGATTAAACTCCGGTTGTTGTTGAGTCTCGCCAGCTCGGGACGCTGATTCGTGGGCGGGTGCCCCGGTTTCCGGCAACGGCCGCCCGAAGAAACGCACGTACGAGCCGCGCTGCGAACTTCACTCAGGGTTCAGCTTGTCGATCTCGGCCCGCGCCAGCGCCGTGGCTTGCTCGCTGGCTTGATCTCGGGTGTGAGTGTTGGGATCCAGCCGGCGTGAGACAAGGTTGTCCCAATAGAAACCTGACCGATTTCCGTCCGTCCGCGAACCATACCTTCAGACCTCCGCAGACATCGTCCACGCCACGGTGAGGAATGGGGGGCGCCTTCGGCCATGGGTGATTGTTACCATTCCGGCGGAGCGTGGACAACGACAGCTTCTTTGGCGTGATGCGCGTTTGCTCCACCCGGTGTCTGTAGCGGGCCTGGTCATGGGCTCGGGCGGCTCGCCGGCCCCATCCTCATTGAAGACCGTCTTCAGCGCTTTGAACTCCGCAATCTCAGCGCCGCTTGCTTGGCCTCATAGTCTGCCGAGGCCCGGCGTCCTTCTGGCCTGTGAATAACCCAGACAAACGTCCCAACCATCGTATCGCTACCCTGCATTGTGCGATCATAAAGGCTCGCGATTCGCGTAGAGCATTTCGACCTCCCTCCAGCCAAGTAAGCTGAAGAACAGGACTCATCCGACGATGGAGCAGGGTGATCGAGGCGTATGAAGGACGAATTTCCGCGTGACGGCTAGCAGCCCCCCGCACGGCGGCAGGAGCCTTGCTTGAGTTTCTTTTTGTGGTTCGATGAAAATCGGCAGACTGGCTCATGTCTGAAATTTCGGCGGAAATACTCTTAAGGCCAACCCGTATCGGCTTTCTGACCCGGCCAACCGACCTCGCATCGGTGCGCAAGATAATGCGCGCCTGCACGTCTGTTTGGGGGGGCGAATACAATCCCATCATCCCAGTCTTCAAGCGTCCACCCAACGAGTGGAGGCCGGAAATCTATGGGCGTTTCAAGGGAGCTGAAGTAGCAAAGGGTTACGTGCGATTTTTTGAACCTGACGTTTATGTGGAAGCAGAACACGGGTTGCTCGAAGAAGCTGGCTTAGGCGCTCTTCGTCAAGAGCACTCGCTCCATCCGCAAGTCTTGCCATTGGATGCATTCTTGAAGCCTGAAGAGGCGCGCGACTCAGGAGAACCAGCATTCGGCCTCAACATGTTCGACGTGTTGAAGCACATCTACAAAACCGAGCAGCAATTCGTCCAACGCGACAAACGCGATAAAGTCTTGGTAGCCGCAGATCGAAAGAATGCGTTGGTCGAAGCCATGTTTGGCGTTCATCCAACTGCATCTGCGACGAAGTATATCGGTCAAGCCTATCTCGACGTCTATCAACCCGACAAGGTCAATGCCTCACCAGAGATTTGGCGACGTGTATATCTCGGCGGGGCGCAAACACCTTTGCGCGCAACACGGTACTTGCTGGAGGCGCAGCGATACTGGCATCACGACCTGCTTGTATACGTTTTCGATCCTGAGCGTTCCACTGATCTAATTGATCTATGGAACCTCAGGCTTGAGCCGCATCCTGTCCTACCCGTACCAGTCGATTGGTTCGAGCATCTGGGCGATGATCTCCATAGAATTTTAAAATCTGAGCACCGGCCAGTCGTGGGCAATCCTCACGGTGTCATGCACAATGCAACGATTGAATTTGGCCGATCGATTTCAAAGGACAAGGCTGAAGGTCTTATCGGCTCACTGAAGCCGGGTCTTCCATCTGGAGCACTCATCGTCAAATATTGGCGCAACGCGATTTGGGTGGAGCATCGCGACGAACGCGTCCATCGCGATCGACGTTTGAAAGTGACTGCTGCCGAAAAGCGCACGGCGTTGGCGATTGAGAATAGTGACGACCTTCGCACCACGTTTGAGCCGATAGTGCCCGAGTTTGCGTCCCGTTATGGGCGAGGCCATTGTCGTTGGATAAATGTGATGAAAGTCTCGGCGTTTGGCTCGCGCGACATTGCAACGGTGCTGCCGTTTAACACGTTCAACCGCGAATGGCCTCGCTTTGGGGGTGGCGGAGAGCAAATTTCGGTCGGGATGGAAGGGTGGGTTTTCCCTCAGCAGTATAAGAGCCTAGACCAGTACGTTTCGTTGATGAGCGCGAATGATGCGATTGTTGGCGCGATGGAGCAACTCGGGATTAAGGCTGAGCTATCAGAACCAGGGCATATTGCGCGACAGATGCTTGAAAACCTAGGCGGCCTATGGGGTGCTCACTATATCGCTGACATTCCGACGATTGAATTGCTCAATAAAATGGCTGGGGGATTGCGTCGCCAGAACAATGAAGACGAAACAATAGAAGAGAATTTTGGACTTAGGACCGCACCGCTCCAAGATTGGACAGCGCTTATCGCAGCTCGGAAAGCGAGGCATCCCTACTTCAACAACACCCTCGAGGATTATACGAAGCGCAACATCATTCGACTAGGACTCGAAACTGATTGTCCGCATTGCCGAGCCAAGAACTGGAGCACTCTAAGCGAGGTTGACTATCGAATCGCCTGCGAAAGATGTTTGAAGTCATATGAATTCCCGCAGGCCAACGTACGGCCCCACAACCGCAACTTCACATATAGGGTCATTGGCCCATTCTCCGTGCCGGATTATGGACGCGGCTCCTACAGCGCATTGTTAACGCTTCGCGTGCTCGACCGCTTACATTCGTCTATGAATGATATGGCGTTTTCAACGGCGATGAATTTGTCCATGGGCGAACTAAAGTGCGAGGTAGATTTCGTCGCATGGCGGGGTGAGGACCGGCTATCAGATAGACGTCGCCCGCCAACGCTCATCTTGGGCGAGTCCAAATCGCTCGGAAAAGGTGAACTCATAAAGCAGAAGGACCTTACGAAACTAAAGGCGATTGCGTCGCGGCTGCCCGACTCGGTCGTTGTTATTTCCGTGATGCGAGATCATTTCACGCCGGCTGAGAAGAAATTGCTCGCTCCCTTCGTTAATTGGGGCCGTCGCGTCAACGTTCATGGTGAACCAACCAATCCGGTTGTGTTGCTGACTTCGAACGAACTCATGATGGATCACAGCGTATCAGCGGTTTGGAAAGCTCTAGGTGGCGTGCACGGAAAATTCAGCGAATATGAACACACGCGCAATCTATTAAACTTCGCGAATGCGACCCAACAAATCTACCTTCATATGAAGTCATTCCACCAAGCACGGGAAGAGTATTGGCGAAAGCGTCTGGCTCGGCGAGCTGCCAAGGCCAAGCCAAGCTGACGACGCGATCTCGGAACTGTTCTTTAAACCTACGGCCCTAACTTCCGAGGGCCGCCGTGCTAGTGACCATCCGGATCTGCCGGTGGCAACAAGCCCCCCGGACCTCAATCAGCTCGCTCCGGGGAGATCTTTGGGGCAACTCTATGATGGCGGCCCCGGCACCGCGAAACCCAGTGCCGGGTTTGAGCAGAACTATTTGTGCGTCCCGTACTGGTTGCCACTGTTCGGATTCGAATAGGTACCGCCTCTGTGAGACGATCCTGATCCTCCGACATAAGAGCCGCCGTGACTGGTGGTGTGAGAACCTCCCCAATAAGACACCCGGCTACCGCCCCCCCTAGCTTCAGCAAAGGTGGTTGAGCACAGAAGCGCCACCACAAGTATCGCTATCTTTTTCAAATCAGCCCTCCCTAAATCGCCGCACAAACTTGGCGTCAAGTGTAGGTAGAGCCAGGTTATACGCGCAATACGAACCTCATTCGCGTACACACAACTAAGGTCTAGGGTTTCGCCGGGAGACGAGGCTATTGCTCTCGCGCGCTGGTTGCGCTTTTATCCCGGCGGCTGGGAGGAAGTGATGCGTAAATGGGGCGTCGTGGCGCTGTGCGCTACGTTGGGCGGCTGTGTAACCAATGCTGAGACTGTTCAGTTTCGGCCCTCCAATCCACAACAGCAAGCGCTTATGCGAGATGGCCAAGCGGCCTTGGTCTCGCGCCAAAAAAGTTCGCTTGTCTTGGTTCGTCCGGCTTCGCGACAAGTACGCGGCAACGGACGGCCTGTCTTCGTTGTGGCCATCAACAACCTGAGCAAAGGCCCTGTTGAATTCCGCGTTGCACAAGTCGAGGCAACACAGCATGTCGCCGGCTCGGACTATGGCATGCAGGTTGTCACCTATGAGATGCTTGTTCAGGAAGAGAAGAACCGACAGGTCGCAGCGGCTGTCTTCACGGGCCTAGCTGCCGCAGGAAATGCCTACAGCGCGTCTCAGGCTGGTTACGGGCACTACACGACCCCGAGCGGCCGGACAGGTACGTTTTACAGCCCAACCGCGGCCGCCATCGCGCAGAGCAATGCGACTGCGCAAAATGAGGCAATGATCGCTGCCACCGTCGAGACAGGTCAGCGCAACATGGCGGTCCTTGAACAGTCAGTCATCAAGGACAACACGCTCATGCCCGGTGAGTGGTACGGCGGGCAATTGCATCTCGCGCCCCCGGTCGCCAGCGAAGGCGGAGGTCCCAAGACATATACGATTATTATTACGGTTGGCGCGGATCGGCACGTTATCGACATCGCTCAAACACCGGCAGGAGCTTAATTGCTTCGACGCAGCATCAAAGCAACAGGCGATTCATGCTGGGAGAGTTGTTGGTGGCTGTGGTGGCGTATTCGCTGGCAAGTAACGACGCGCCTGTCGCGGTCTGCCGTCATAATGCTAGACCTTACAAAAACTCCAGGTGTCTTGATTTGGCAATCGAAATGTTGGCCCAAGATCGGCCGAAGTTATCTTCTGTGTGTTGTGGGCTTTTGAGATGGCCTTAATTTCATGCCCTCAATGCGGACACATGGTCAGTCCCAGCGCAAAAGCCTGCCCTTCGTGCGGCCACCCTTTACTTCCTAAGAGCCGACCGAAAGGTGGAGTAGGATGTGCGGTGGTCTTTCTCCTGGTCGGTGGAGGATTGGCGTACGTAATCTCCGAAGGGTCGAAACTCCAAGAAGCAGAAAACTCAACCCAACATGTGTTTCCGATTATATGAAATGCAGCGACAACAAAGAGGTTGTCGAAAAGCACCAATCCAAGGACCACGTCTCACTGGCCATCGAGTGTAAGTCCAGAGCTACTGCCGCGGCAAAATACGGAACACCAGAATTCCCATTCTTCTCCTTTGGAACTTACTACGCCGGGCGGTCCTATATCGATACGGGGAAAGCCATCCTTATTGAGAAGCAGGCGAAGTATAAAAACGGCTTCAACGCCACTATCAATGTCGTCGCAACCTGCACTTATGATCTAAAAGCTGATCAGGCTGAAATTAGCGTTAGGGATTAGCACAGGGGAAGAGCGCGATGTTTGGATGCGAGCGCCGTGCCGCGAAGCGAAGGCGTTGCTGCGGCCCTAGCGGATGATGGCCTGCTCATTGGGGCGGACAAGGAAGACGCGGCAAACGGCCGCCTAAGTTTTCAGATCGAGATGCTTGATGCGTTATTCTATTTTTGACGGATCGCTCGAAGCGACCCAGGCGCGGATTCTGCTGGATGCCGTAGTTCAGTGCGCAAAGGCTGGCGTTAATCCGAGCTTCTTCCTCAAGAAAGTGCTTTGGGGAGTCTCGCTCTACCTAGAGTGCGGAAGTTTGAAAAGGGAGAACTGGCGCACTGAGCTGCTGCCGGTTTGATGGACACCCGGTTAAGCTAATCCCACCTTGCGCTCGAACTCAACAGGGCTGAGATAGCCGATGGTCGAGTGCCTCCGGGTCGTGTTGTAAAATCGTTCGATGTAGTCGAACACATCGGCGCGTGCCTCGTCTCTGGTTCGATAAATCTTGTTGGCCGTACGCTCGGTTTTCAGCGAGGAGAAGAAGCTCTCCATCGCCGCGTTGTCCCAGACGTTGCCGGAGCGGCTCATGCTGCAAACGATGCCGTGATCGGCCATCAGGCGCTGGAACTGTTCGCTGGTGTACTGGCTGCCTTGATCGGAGTGATGCAACAGCGCATCCGGCTTGCCGCGTCGCCAGACGGCCATCAACAATGCGTCCGTGACGAGCTGTGCTGTCATGGCGGCACTCATCGACCAGCCGACCACCCGACGTGAGAACAGGTCGATCACCGCTGCGACATAGAGCCAGCCTTCGGCCGTCCTGAAATAGGTGAAGTCGGCGATCCATTTCTGGTTGGGACGCTCGGCGGCGAACTGCCGGTCAAGGAGGTTCGCCGGTACGGCCTCAAGCTGTCGATCGCCGGCATCCTTCGGCAAGCGCCGACGTCGCGGCCGCGCCCGCAAGCCTTGCAGGCGCATCAGCCGCTCAATCCGGTGCAGGCCGCAATCCGCCCCGTCAGCGAGCAGATCACGCCACACCCGGCGTGCGCCATAGGTGCGGTCGCTGGCGACAAAGCTGGCCTTGACCTTGTCGCCGAGCTCCTCGTCGCTGCGGGATCTGGCGCTGGGAGAGCGGTTCAGCCAGGCATGGAAGCCCGACCGCGACACTCCCAGCGCATCGCATAGCCATGCCACCGGCCAGATCGTCCGGTGCTTCGCGACGAAGGCGAACTTCATGTCGCTTCCTTCGCGAAGTAGGCTGCGGCCTTTTTTAGGATATCCCGCTCGGCCTTCAGCTTGGCGACCTCGCGGCGCAGCCGCTCGATCTCTTGCTGCTCGGGCTTCATCTGACCATGGCCGGGAAAGGCCTGAACCGGGTCAGAGCCGAACTCCTTCACCCATTTGCGCATTACGTTCTCATGAACCCCCAGGTCGCGGCCGGCTTGCGCCACCGACACCCCGCGCTCCCTGACAAGCTTGACCGCTTCGATCTTGAACTCTCGGCTGAACTTCCGTCTCTGCATGACCAACCTCCGGCTTGATAAAACACCCAATCTCGGTGTCCATCAAACCGGCAGCAGCTCACACTTACCATCGCGCAAGTGACGAAGCTAAGAAGGTGCGAGCGTCGGGCGAAATAAACTGGAAGAAGCGCGTTACGTTTGAACACGTACGCCCTCTTGGCAAGATTTACCAAATGCTTCTTGACGAGCGCGAAAGCCTAACGCTCGAAAGGGCGGCCATCATAATTGGCGAGTATCCGCCTATCCTGATTACGACGGACGAGGAACGTCAAATGGCAGAGCGGGGATTCAAAGCTGATGGTGCGCCGGAAGAGCGATACATCGAGATACCGATCTCCGGGTTTGCTTTGCTTTCGGATGGAATCACCTCGGAAATTGCTCGACCATCGTGAACTGGCGATCTTGTTGCTAGCGTCGGGTGCTTTAGGAACGTACTCGCGAACTCGCTCACTTCAACGAGGAAGAGAGTTCGCGGTTTATTGGGCCGACATTGGGGTCGGCCTACACTCTCAGAAGCCTGTGCGCCACGCGGTGGCAGTTAGCACACAGACATTCCACATCTTCGAGCCGAGTCTTGTGGTCCTCTGGCATGTCTTCCACGTGAACCGCTTGGTGATGGACCTCAATACAAGCGGTCCCGTGGTCACCGTCATAGATCAAAATCGGGTCCATGCCGCAGCGCTCGCAGAATAGACGGCCGTGCTTGCGCAAAAACCAATCCTTCTTCGCTTGTGCCAGGCCCGAAGCTCGTTCTCTTCTTAGATGAGCGACAAGGCGTGGTTTTCCTTCGGTCCAAATGCGATCTTCGCTGGATGGTGGAACGTTGATTGGCTCGTTTGATTTGTTTTTCAAGACGATGCTGTATCCAGCTCGCTCAAGGATACGGAAGCAGGTCGTACCTAGCCCGCCTGAAAAATGCTTGGGCAAAATTTCCAATCCCAGCGCCTCAGTAGCTGCAATTCCGAACACTGCCTTCGGGGGGAAACGATCACCCGTATCAGTTACTAAGTCGTAGTCCGTTGAGGAGCCATAATTGTGTTCGAAGTCGGGTTGACGTAGCTTCTGGAGCGCATTCCATACGTGTTCGGCCGACACTGCCTCGAATGCTTCAGCAGAAAGTCTTTCAACGCTTCTCTTATCAACCTTCCTTGCTTCATCTGCGGCTCGGATCGCCTCAAGGGCGGCGACGGCACGGCCATCGTCAATCTTACTTAGACCACGTGCGAAGTTAGCTTGCGAAGTCATGAGTTGTTGAAACCAGCCGGCCTTGGTGACATCGATCGGTTCAGGGAAATAGTCGATGTCAAACAACACTTCGCTCTCGGCGCCGCGGTCGATCTTTTTGATGATCCCAGAGCAGGTTAAGTCATAAACTCGGGGTGAGCCTGCGCCGGTGAACACCCAAAGGCGACTACCGATCAACGCGTCATCCCGGAGCGCCTTCTTAGTGGAAAATCTGAGTTGTCGATCCTGACGGCTCCTTGCATCCTGAAAGTACGGTCCTCGCTCGTCGGTTTTGTGGTATGCGACATAATGATCCATTTTGATTCCAAAATGTGAGGCTACCCACGGTAGTATCTACAAATACTACCTAAGAATCGAATAACAATACGATTTACGTGTGACGGGGGTGACGTATGGCAACCGCGCGTCAGGTGCTTGGAGATTTCGGAGAGACTATCGTTGCGAAGACGTGTAGCTGCCCAAAGTGCAAAAGGGCGAAGACGCTGAAGCGTCTCCCGAGCAATTTCAAATGCGCCGACTTGATATGTGACTTCTGCGGATATCTAGCCCAGGTGAAAGCGGCCACAGTCCAAGATCGCGATACCTTGCCGCCTGCCGTGCTAGGGGCGGCTTGGGGACCTCAAGCCGAACGGATGGAAGCAGCGATCTACTTCCCACTGTTTCTCGTCTTGGTATCAGGCAAACACTACTCGATCTTCTACTTGTCGGCAGACTTGCAGAAGCGAGAGATGTTTAAGGCGCGAAAGCCGCTCTCGGAGAAGGCGAGACGTGCGGGCTGGCAAGGGTTTATCTACGACCTGCAGCCGGTCAGGGAAAGCTTCGTTCGAATGAAGTAGCGAGCCGACATCGGCACGCTCCAAAAACAATGGCCCCGACGCATCACACGTCGGGGCCATTCAAGATCCTTGGGAGCAGGTACATCCGCTGCACCCTCCGATCCTTGGAGGTTACTGATTACTGCACCCGATCTTGCGCAAAGCGTGTCATTCGAGCGGCGCCGATGTGATCACATTGCGCTCAACTACCGCGTTTCGAGCCCAAAGCGCTTACGGCGCACCAGAACAACCCTCTTCGACAACTCATAATTCAACTGACGCGCGATCATCCGCGCTCGAATAGCCTCGGCGACGGTACGCGGACGGCCAGAAGGCATTTCGCCGACGATCAGTCGAGCGACGCTCTCAGGTACCTCCGCGGGGCTACCGAACCAACCATCGATTCTGTGCAGCGTCCGAAAAGGCTCGGCGCCGGGCGGACAGAATTTCAATGAGTTCTCCTCTCTCTAAGTCCGAACGAAACCGTTGAGGCTGGGTTTAGGCTTCATAGGGCGGTACTGGAAATGGGGCTCCGCAGGAGCCTGAGCCGGCGCCGGCACGTGCTGATCATCGCCGCGGGGCAGTGTCGCAGGCGCCGTGCCGGCGATCACGGCGTCCGCGTGCGCGCGGAGCAGCTTGGCAACCAACTCCAATGCGGCTGGCACTTCCGCGCGGCAAGTCGCCATAAACCGATCGAGACCAAGAGCTTCATACACGACCGGCACAGCGCGAATAGTATGCTCCGAGAGGCGCACAGCCGTATCATTAAACTCGGCGCCGACCTCCGTCAGCTTGCCGATCAGGCGATCGATTTCCGCTGCGGTTTCCGCCCGCAACTTCTTGTCGGCGGCGTCCTCCTTGGCCCGCTGAAGATTGGCCAGCCGCTGGTTCATCTCCGTCAAAGCGGTTTTGAGGGTTGCGGCGCGATCCTGAGCGGCGCGGAGAGAAGCCTCGGCAGCATCAAGGCCGGCATCGTCGCCGCTCAGGGCGCTTTCCTTGGCCGCCGTAGCATGGCGGGCGATCGCTTGATCGCATTCGGCCAGCTTCGTAGAGAGCCGGTCAAGGTTGGCCGTTGCAGCGTCGATATCGCGCTGGATCGTCTTCTCGGGAGTTGATTTGAAAATAGCCATTAGCTGTGCCTGTCCTTTCGCGATCACATTACGCGATGACACGACTGCTTCGCATCAGACATGATCCAACAAAATACAATGAGGCTCGTCGTCCGCTCTTCAGCGTGAAGCGGTCGTTGAACCAGCGTTGCGGAGCTTTTCCCGTCGAGTTGAGCCACAAGTCGAACAGGGCGTGCCGGGCGTCTCGATCAGGTCCGCGCGAAGCCCGTTCCATTTTGAATCATGCCGAAAAGCGAGAAGCAAGAGCCTCGCTTCCGGTCGGCTAACCGCCTTATTGCGTTGCGAACAGGAGCGTACTGCTAATGGACGGGCGTTTACTCAAGGTGGTGCGAGTGATATCGTTCGTGTCACGGATTATGGCCGTTAGCCTGTTCCCAATAAGAAATCTGCTCCTGAAAATGTTCCGGCTGCGGCTGGTCCTTGAATGAGGAAATCAATTCGAAGGAGGATTCTTAAATGATCATTTTTCGTACAAGCTTAAAAAGGCAGATGGCACTCTCGCGTCAGTCAAAAGCGACGTTGATCGGTTGTGGAATTTTCTTCTTAGCTACCAACGCTGCCTTCGCCGACACCAATTCCAAGCTCGACAAGCTAATGAACGACGCAATCATCCAATCCCAAAAGATGGTTTCGCTCATGACTCAGAATTGTCCGGGCGGACAGAGCGGAACAAACCCGCTTGCATACGATGCGTTCGTCGCCAACAGCAATCAGGTGGGACAAAAGCTCATCAGCCTAAGATTGGCGCTGGCAAAAGGCCAATCGACGAATGCTGGGCCAGAGATCGATTCTGTTGTCGGCTTGTTGGGAAAGATGGTTGACATGATGCACGAGAACTGTCCGGGGGGTGCACACGGTCAAAATCCTCTCAATTTCGGCGAGCTCGTCAACACCAAAAACAGGGTGGAAGGTAAGCTGGAAGCAGTGAAGACGCTCTTGACCGACTAGCGGTCAGACGGAATCAATCCGGCGAGAAAAGACCTCTGCCAAGCTGATGCGAAGATCGGCGCGTTTGCCGTAGGCGAGACGCGCCGCTCCCTTCTACGATCGCGCTCGATCGCAAGCCGGTTCTTCGTCTACTTTCCTAAGGGTAATTGCCGAGTGGAAAGAAGCTCAAGGAGAGCCCGATCATTACTGCCTTCGATAAGGATCGACAACAGTCACAACGGAAGTTGCGTCAGCTGAACGATCTTGAGCGCATCAAGAATCTCGTTCATTGCTCCAGCGCGCAATGGCGTCCAAAGGCAGTGCTTTAGAGACTTTTCGGGTTCATCAAAGGATCATTCTTTGGCTACCTTCTACTAGCCTACCCGTCGTCGGCCCGGGGCCTCGACCAGAGTCAATGTTCGCGTGATCGGGATGGATTCCAAATGCAAGCCCGCGGGGTACCGACTCCCGGAAAGTCGTTTTCCAGGAACAATGCAGGGAAACTTGTAAGAGCAGGCACCACTGAGTCATCAGACCTTCCTGTTTGGCCGCGGCATACAAAGATCTCGATGCAGCTAACCGGCTAGCTTAGTCTATCGCTGGAGTCGGAGAGAAAAGCCGCGCCCGCCGCGCCTTCAGGCTAGTCAAGTTGACCATCCAGCGTTTGCCCTCGCGATGGGCCTCGATCAAGCCGCGCTCCGCCCAGCCACGCACTGTCTCGTAGTTCAGGCCACAGACAGATGAAGCTCGCTTGAGGGGCGTCCATAATGCTGGCGGCTGCTCAAGCTCCGCAACACGTGCCTGAAGTTCTGCGATCGTCTGCCGCAACGCAGCAACGACATCATCCTGATCGTTGGGGTCGCCAGCGCCCCGCGTATATGTATCCATAGTCAGTCATCTCCAATCGAACGCGCAGGGTCGCCGGTAGCAGTGCGGACGACCGCCCAGCATTCATCGTGCGTCCATTCACACGGGCTCTCGAAGCAACGCATAGCAACCCGGAAGTGCTGGTCGCAACGGAGCGAGGCACGAAGATCGTCTTCGCGGCTCGCGCGGGCGTCGGAACGCATGGCGCCGTCCAGCTCGATCAAGAGGCCGATAAGACGACGAGCTTCCTGCCGGCGGACATTCAGATCAGCGATCGAGTGGAGAGCTACGCAGCCTTCGTCGAACTCGCTGAAGGCAAGCTCCAAGCTGCTTTGATCGGCAGCCCGAGAAACGCGATTGCGGCCGAGATGCCGATCGACGGCGTCGATGATCGTCTTCATCCGCCAGCGCGGCTGCTTTTTCTCGTAACCGTCGGGCGGCACATGACGCAAGGCACGGCGGACGGTCTGCCGGTCCAACTCCAGCATGTCGGCGGCGCCGAATGCCGAGATCAGTTTCATCCTGTTTCTCCTGTTGTCGTTGTTGGCTCTAGGTGCGGGCTATCTCTGGGGTTGCAATGCGCTGGGGCGCAACCCGCCTCCGGCCTCGGTGCGGGAAGGACCCGATTGAGGAGGTCGGGATTCGTTTCGACGCCGATCCTCGATAGGCAGATGTGTTCTTGCTTCGCCTCGTGACACGTATAGGCGATGACCGGGAAAGACGGGAAAACCGGGAAAGTTTTTCCGCTCGCCGGGCGGATGTGCGGATGTAATGTGTCCGGATTGGCAAGTTCATCTTGTGAGATTTACTGTGATCTCGAAAATGAGGCTGTAAACTTTCCCGTCTTTCCCGTCTTTCCCGGTCACGGCGTCTCCGGCGAACCTTCCGGCCCCAAGACGATGACCTCATACTTGTTCCCGTCCTTGTTCTTGTCGTGCGCGACCTTCCGCAGAACTGCCGAGCAGTTCTCGCCCTCCATGAAGGCGGGGCGGTTGGTGAGATATTTCTGGAACAGCTTGCCGATGCTGCGGGCCGTTGGATTTTCGAGCGGCTTTCCGATCAGGTCAGATAGCGCATCGAACAGCGCCTCAGCACGGGTCGCCCGATCGTCATCCAACAGCGACTCCCGATCCGGAAGCAAGCGTACGACTTCTCGCGTCGTGAACCATTTGCCAGGCCATTGCCGACGGAGAGCGATCAGCGCCCGCGCCGTTGCGCTCGCTTCTTCCTCCTCGGCCTCGCCAACATGCAGCAGCTCCGTGCAGTCGAGCTCGATGTCGAGCAGCCCGGCGGCATATTCCACCGGCCAGCCGATCAGCCCCCACCAACCCTTAAAGCGGGTCTTCGCGACCTGACCCGGCGGACGTTGCAGAATCCCGCCGAACAGGATCGTGTACAGTGCGCTCAGAATTTTCGCTCGGTTCGTCTGCGTCCATTCCAGCGGGTCGGCATGCGTGAAGCTCCGGTTCTCAGGGTCGGGCCGGTCAACATTCAGCGATAGGACAAACGAACGGCTCGCCATGTCGCCGCGTGGTGCGATCGAGTTGCCCGTGAAAATCTGAACCGTTGTTGCAGGCACCGTCTCGGTCGTGGAAACCCCGAGCACGCGATCGGAGATTTCCGGCGCCGTCAGCGCCGCTTCGATATGCGCGCAGCTGATGTTTGCTCCGCGTGGGATATTGTCCCAGATCAGAGCCGCAAGACCTTGGCGAAGATAAGAGAACAGAGCTTTCTTGCGCTCCTCGGCGTTATCGGACCAGGCCGCCGCCGCAGGCCGTCGTCCGAGGACCGCAGCGATGATCATGCTGACCAGGGTCGTCTTGCCTCCGCCCCGCTGGCCGGCGGTAACAAAGAATGCCGGGCGCTCAGGCACGAGGGCGCGCTGGAGCAAGGTCAGCGCCAGCAGAATCGCCACACACTTCCCAACAGCGTCGAGTGCGACATCGACGAGCCAGTCATCCAAAAGGAATCGAATGGCACACTTGATTTCCTCACCGGTCGGCTCGCTTCGAGGCACGCACTTGCGCAGCACAGGGTCGATCCGATGAAAGAGTCCGGTAGCGCGGTCGAGACCAGCACCGTCGATCACGTCGCCCGACGCAGTAATGAGGGGCGACGTATTGACCGCACGGACGACCGGCACCGCACTGTTGGGGTACTCCATCAGCCCAGCGATGAAGGCCGACGGCAGCGATGAAAGATAAGTTGATCCGTCCTTCTTCTCCGCGATCCAGCCCACATAGCGTTCGATCAGCAGCTCGACGCCAGTCGCCGTCAGCGCGACGAGCACGGGCTCGGCCGGCGCTTTCATGGCGTCGGCTTGATCCTCGGCTGCGTTAGCACTATTGGCGCTGAGCACATGCAGCGCCCAAGGTTCCTTCTCCTCCACGCGCACAAGAGCCCCGGATGCATTCCGCATAGGCACCTGGCTTTCGTCATTCGCCAGCAATTCGTCCAGGAACGTCACTACCGGCGTGAGTTCGCCATAGGGTTCCGGCCGCGGGCGGATCATGCGGCCATCGGCTTTCGCCTCCATTTCCGCTTGGCGCGCCTTCGCTTGGCGTTCCGCATGCATTTTCTTGATCCGAGCCCGCACGGCTCGAATGCTCGCCTCAGTCTTTGCGGCAATGGACTTGGCGAACTGATCCTCCTCATCCTCCTCAAGTTCAGATTGCGCCAAGATCCCCATCGCATCATCGACGCCGCCACCCACGACTTGCTCAAGCGCGGCCTTCGCGGATTTCAGATCGTGGCGCAGCCGATAGATGCTGCGGCCATGGGCGAACGAATGGATAAACAGATCGCCTTCACTCCCGCGCATCACCATGGCCTTGCAGCGGCCGTAATCCTCACCCTCCAAGGGATCGGCCAGGGTCTCGCCGACATAGCGGTCCGGGTCGGCCATGACAGCCCCGACCGCCACGAGTTCATTGAGATGATCGAATTGCAATTCGACATCGGAGTAGAGCACGCCACGATGCCGTGCCTTGACAAGGCGACGGGCTGTCGCGATGGGCGTACCGGACTTGGCCGATATTTTCTTAGCAAGCTCCTCATCATGCTTGTTACAAATCTCGATCGCAGTTTTGCCCAGTGCCTTCGCACTGGCAGCCTTTGCGTCATGGACGCGCTGACGCTCATATTGGGTCAGCCGGGGTACGGCGGCGACGGCATCGATGGCTTCGCCTTCGTTGGCCTCGGGCGCGCGCTTGGCCTGATCCTGAGCCAGAGGCGCGACAAGGACGGGAGCGCCCTCGAAGCAAAGGCGCTCGCCGTAGCCCACCATGCGATCGACGATCGAGCGATCGAGCAGTTGACCCGCACCGCCAATCAGGTGCCACCCAAAGCCGTGCAACCAGCAGCGCTCGTGCAGGTCCTTCAGGAACCGCTCAACGTCGCCACCATCTTGAACGAGCACATAGTGATGCATGCCGTTCGAACCGGCGATGGGCTCCTTGGTGTCGCTCCGAAAAAGGCCGGCGGTGGTGCTCGCGCGGCTGACACGCGCCGCCTTCGCGAGTTCCGGGGCGACCGTCAGCAGCGCGTTCCACATGCCGCCAGCGATCTCGATCCGGTCGCGAATTTCGTTCGGCATGCCCTTGGTGTCGAAATCGATCAGGCACCAGGCAGGAAGACCCGGCGCATAATCGATGCAGCTCCGGGACCGAGTGATGGCGCCGGCGTGATTGGCGAGCTTGCTGGGGATCGTCACCGCAACACGGTTGGGCTGCTCCGGCTTCAGCGCCCCCAAGGCGATCGCCTGATCGGAACGGCAGCCCGCGATGATCAACGCAAGCGCGCTGGCCGTTCCCACAAATTCGCGGGCGGCCGTGCCGCTGGTCATCCGGCATTCCGAGCCATCACTCTTGAGCTTGCCATCGGCGTCGAGACTAATCCGCTTCGACATCAGTGAGGGCATATCCCGCTTGGTGATAAGCGTGATCTGCGGGGCGCTCACCTTGCCATCGGTGCTTTCATCCGAGCCGACGGGCTCGCCCGCGGGCTGATGGGGGGCGTGTACGTTCACGGCCGCACCCCGATCTGCTCGTCGCCAGGAATCAGGATCGTGCCGGTGGGGATCGACTTGAACTTCCCGACCTCATCGCCCCAATCCCAGCCGTCGCGCTTTTCGCGCGCGAACACGTCGGCTCGACGCAAGCCCGGCGTGCGGCTCGTGATCATGCGGTAGAACTCGTCGGGCTTGCGGCTATGCTCGCGCGCGAGTCCGTCGAAGCAAGACGGCAGGGTGATCTTGGGCGGCTTACCAACCGTACCCAGCAGAATGGGCTCGTGCATGGTGCGCGCCCAGAACCCGCAGCCCATGCGGACTTTGCCGTTGCGCGTGACCTTGCGCCAGGCAAGTTCGGTCTTGTAGGTGATGCCCCACGCTTCCAACACCGAGACCGCCTGAGCAAGCATGGCGCCCGTGGTCCAGAGCAGGACGACGGCATTGGCCTGCAACAAGTCGCGGACGGGCAACGCCATGATCTCGGCGAGCGTCATGAGGCGATAATGCTGCGAGGCCGACTTACCTTCGCCGGCGCGGCTCCAAGTCTTGAAAGGCCACGGGGGATCGATGACGATCAGATCGTAGCTGTGCGCCACGAGCGGATCGAAGAAGGAGACAGCGGTTTCCGGCTCGGGAAACTCGCCGCCAGCGTGCGCGCAGATGCGCGCGCTGCTATTAAAAGCACGCATTCGAAATCCGTAAATTGTTGATGAAGTGGGCGGCTGTTGCGAGCCGCCTTTTTTCTGTTGGACTAGGCCGCAGTCTGCTTCGCCGCGTTCTCGCGCTCGCGGCGCCACGCAGCGGCCGCTTCCTTGGAGATCAGCACGCGCTTGCCGACGTTGAACGTGGCAGGCATCTGCTTGCGGTTCTTGTAGAACAACTGAATAGAGATGCGGTGGCGCGTGCAAAATTCCTGCACGCTGAATGCATCCGCGTTGTGAGCGGCAGAATGATCAGTCGGCTTGCGGCCGGTAATTTCAGGGCGCACTTTTGTCCTCCGTGAATGCTGAGTGCTGTGGAGAACAATGAACAGCCGTGGGCTTTCACGCTAGGCGCGCCGACGCACATGTGAACCCATGTGTGTTTGAGAGCTTTTGTGTATTTGTGTATTTGTGAAATGGCCTCAGCGTTGGGGCGTTTGCTGCTTGCGCAAGCGACGTACGCTCTCAGTAGACGGCAGCTTCCACCTGTTTTGTTTGAACACTGGCTCAATGAGGCGCAGAGCTTCCTTATCCGTCAATTGAGGAGGCACAAGCCCGTCCGGCGCAAATACAATGCGGGCTGCTTCCTCTACTTTCCGCAGCTGCCAAGCGCGTCTGGTCGGTGTTGGGCGCCGCTTGGGCGTGCCCCCGCGAATGCTAGTCACGCGGTCGTCGCTTGTAGCAGTCTTGTAGTGCTCTCGTATTTTGGTCTCAGTCCTGTCCCGGTGCCGGGTACTTTTTTCTTTGGTCAATGGTCATCCTATGCGGTGTCGAAGGCGCGTTTCCAAGCAGTCCAGTCCCTGCATACTCTAATTATCGCGAAGGCATTTGTTCCGTCGCCACCCCCAGCTGCAGGAACGTTGAATGGGGCATACGCCCTCGGCGGTCAGCCCGCCAGCGCCACCACATTATTGCCAACCGGGGGCTCATCCTGCAACAGCGCCCTGCGGGAGATGTCGTCGCTGTGCTCGGTGATGTATTTCGAATAAGTTCGTTCGATCATTTGCACGCTGGTATTGTGCAACGACGCTAGCAGCCGGATCGGAACGTTGGCGAGCAGCATTCTCACGATGCTACTATGCCTCAGCGCGTAGATCGTCACCTCGGCAGAATCGAGTCCGATCATTGTGACGATCTTATCCACCTGACGATGATAGTTCTGGCCCGGATTGTCGCCCCAAGTACTGCCGTCGGCCCGCAAGAACAGCGGTGCATCGTCGCGTCGCCCCGTCGTCGCTTCTTTCAGTTTGGCTGCCAGCTGCGCAGTAATCGGCACTGAATAGCGCTCGGCCTTTTTCTGTGCACGGTTGCGGCCGCCGCCCTTTGCCGACTTCGGCATCATCAATCGAGGCCGCGCCGGATGATGATGCAAGTCCTCGACGCGCAACCGCACTGCCTGTGACGGCCTCGCACCAGTGACGGCGATCGCGTCAATCAACAGCCCGAGCTGGCGATCGAGTCCATAGGCAACACTGACGAACTCGCGCACCTTCTCATCGTCGAGGATGACGTTGCGCGCTTCCTGCGCATCCGGCAGACCGGCGAGACCGATCTCCCATGCCTCGTGGTTTTTGATGCGCTCATCGTGCTGCGCCGCGAGCGCCAAGGCGGCGCATATGCAACGGCACAGCCGGTTGATCGTGGCGGGTGCCATCTTGCCCAACAGGCTGTCACGCCATTTCTTCAGCTCGGTCGCCGTCAGTAATGCCACCGGCTTTGACAACAGCAGGCTGGTGAGGTGCAGGCGCGGATGCTCGGCGTTGTAAGGATTCGCGTTCCGGGCGATCAGATCGCGCCTGTAGTCCTTCAGGGCGATGTCCACGGTGATCGGTGCGCTGTCAGCGCTGCCGTTGTCGCCGCGCGCCAGTTTCTTCGCGACATCCTGTGCCTCGAAGAAATTCAGAATCGTCTTTCCGTTGCTCTCGTCGTGGTCGTCTGCCTCGGCGATGGCCTTGGTCCAATAGGCACCATGCCCGTCGCTGGCCTTCAGTACCCATGTGCCGTTCGTCTTGTTGCGCCGGTACAGCAGGGCGACGCCGCGCGCGAGCGAAGGACCGCTGTAGGGCTTGCGCTGGACCGCGAGCTTCAATCGAGCGGTTCGCGTCTCAAGGCTGGAATGACGGATCCTGCGTGCCACGTTTGTGTCCCCGGTTTTGTCCCAATGGTGTGAGGGAATGCCAATGAAAGTATATGGCATAAATTGGGGATAAATCTCGCGCGGTCAATAACTTACGGACTCCACACGCTTCTCTACGATGCCACGCCCATCATTGTTTTTGCGCTGCGCAGGGAAGGCCGGGTTGTTTCCGACTTCACCTGTATGCCGCTGTGCAGCCTCTCGTAGCGCAACCTTCGCACAGTGGACCGCAGGTGCCAGCCGGCACCTGGTCTTCCCTGCGCCCTCTGACACAGGAGGGCGAGAAGGCGGAGCAAAACTCGCACAGGAACTGTCGCGAGGTCGCCGCGTTATGTCTAGTTTTCAAAACGCACGAAAATGTTCTTTTCGATCACGGTTGCGAAGCAGAGGCCGCGACGAAGCGTCATCGCGCGTGTCTGAGCTTGCGTTGAAGAATATCGGCGCAATAATGCCGCTGTACTTTGTGATCCGGGTCAACCGGGCCAGCATTGTGGAGGGCGACGGAAGTGTTCGCTCGCGGCGCGGCTACGGCCATCGTGATGATCACCTTGGCCACGATTGACGGTGCGGCCGCGCAAACGGCCAACCAGCCGCCGGACACGATGGCGGCGCGCGTGGAGGCTTGCACGCCATGTCACGGCAACAAGGGTGAAGGCACCAACGACGTCTATTTCCCGCGCCTTGCGGGCAAGCCCGCTGGCTATCTCTACAATCAACTGCTTGCCTTCAAGAGTGGCCGGCGCAAGTACCCGCCGATGAATTATCTGCTGGAGTTCCTGACCGATCCGTACTTGCAGCAAATGGCGGAGTATTTTGCCGATCAGCATCCGCCTCTGCCGCCGGTCGCAGCGAACGATGCGAGCCAGGAGGTGCTGCAGCGCGGTCAGCTGCTGGTGTCGCGCGGCGATCCTCAGCGTCAGATACCGGCGTGCGGCAGCTGCCACGGGCCGGCCTTGACCGGAATGGAGCCTGGGATTCCTGGCCTGCTCGGATTGCGACCGAACTATATCAGCGCGCAATTGGGGGCGTGGCGCTATGGCACCCGCACAGCAAAGGCTCCGGACTGCATGCAGCAGGTCGCCGCCCGGCTGACCGAGGAGGACGTCACGGCAGTCGCGGCTTGGCTCGCGAGCCGTCAGGCTCCGGTGAACTTCGCTCCGGTGCCAAAGGGCACCTACGTGCTGCCGTTCGCCTGCGGCAGTGAGGGAGATTGAGCAGATGGGGATGCGTCGGTGCTCATCAATTCTTGGCGTGTGGCTGCTGCTCCTGACCGGTTCGATCGTGGAGGCGCAGCAGGACGGCCCTGCCGGCAGCAACATCGTCGCGCGCGGCGAATATCTGGCGCGCGCCGGCGATTGTATCGCCTGCCACACTGCGCCGGAGGGCCGAACGTTCGCCGGCGGGCGCGCCATGCCGACACCGTTCGGGACTCTGTATTCGTCGAACATCACGCCGGACCGGGAGACCGGGATCGGCAAATGGACCGCGCAGGACTTTTACAAGTCGATGCATTACGGCCGCTTTCCGGATGGCGGTTTGATGTATCCGGCAATGCCGTTCGCGTCCTACACCAAGGTCACACGCGCCGACACCGACGCGATTTTCGCCTATCTGAAGACGATTCCGGCCGTAAATCAACGAAACCGCGAGCACGATCTGCGCTTCCCCTATGACAACCGCCAGCTCATCCTCGGCTGGCGCACGCTGTTCTTCAGCGAGGGCGAGTTCAAGCCGGATCCGAGCAAATCGGCGGAATGGAATCGCGGCGCTTACCTGGTCGAAGGGCTCGGCCATTGCGGCATGTGCCATTCGCCGATTAACGCGCTCGGCGGCACCTCGCAGTCGGACGCCTTCAAGGGCGGCCTGATCCCGATGCAGAACTGGTATGCGCCGTCACTCACCTCCAACCGCGAGGCGGGGCTCGGCGACTGGAGCATCAAGGACATTACCGACCTGCTCCAGACCGGCGTCTCGATGCGGGGCGTGGTCTACGGACCGATGGCCGAGGTGGTGCACAACAGCCTGCAATATCTCAATGACGAGGACACGCGCGCCATGGCGGTGTACCTGAAGGGCATTGCCGAGGGATCGTCTCCGCCGCCGGCGAGCTCCGCGCTGCCGACCACGGAAAGCAGCCTGCTGATCAGCCTCGGCAAGACCGTCTACGACAAGAACTGCGCGAGCTGTCACGGTGCGCAGGGCGAAGGCAAGCCGCCGCATTGGCCGCCGCTCGCCAACAATCAGTCGATCGAGATGCAGTCGGCGGTCAATCCGATCCGCATGGTGCTCAACGGCGGCTATCCGCCCGGGACCAAGGGCAATCCGATGCCGTATGGCATGCCGCCCTTCGCGGGCCTGCTCTCTGACAACGAGGTCGCCGCGGTCGTCTCCTACATCCGCACCGCCTGGGGTAACCGCGGCACGCCGGTCTCGGCACGCGAGGCCAACGAGCTGCGCTCCGCACCGCTGAATTGAGAGGCGCCAGAGATCCGTCATGATCAACTCCGATCCGCCGACCAGCCCAGCCGCCGCCGACCAGGCCGTCGAGGAGGTCGTGGCGCAAGGCCCCTCCGGCGCGCTTCTGCTTTCCGGAATCGCCACCGCGTGCGTGGTCGCGATGTGGCTCGCCTTCTACCTGTTCGTGTTCCTGCCGCGTGGGCCGCTGCAATGAGCATTGAGGAAACCCATGGAAGCGGCAGCGCCAGCGCCGAGATCGCGGCCCGCGTCGAGCGGCGCTGGGCCACCGTTGCGGTGATCATCATCGTGGCGATGGCGCTGCTCGCGGCGTTCGCCGGCATCCATCGCGCGACCATGCCGCAGCCGCGCGTCGAGACCACCGATCCTTCGCGGATCCATCTGTCCGGCGAATTCGTCGAGAGCAATCTCGGCAGCGTGCTGGAAGCCAATGGCAATGTCACCGTGCGCGCGATCGGCCAGCAATACTCCTTCACGCCAGCCTGCATCGTGGTGCCCGTGGACACGCCGATCACGCTGCGCGCCACCAGCGCCGACGTGGTGCACGGTATCCTCGTCCAGGGCACCAATATCAACACCATGCTGGTGCCGGGTTATGTCTCCGAGCAGCTGATGCGGTTCACGAGGACTGGCGACTATCTGATGCCCTGCCAGGAGTTTTGCTCCTTCGGCCACGAGGGCATGTGGGGCAAGGTCAGGGTGATCGACAAGACCGAATTCGCTGATCGTGGGAAGGGCGGCGGGAGGCTGAGCTGTGTTGGCCAATAGGAGGCTCATCCTCGCCCATTTCTGGCTGGCCTTCGGCGTGTTCGGCGTCGCGCTCACGCTCGGCGCCTGGCAGATGTTCATCCGCAGCCCGATCGGGACATGGCTCTCCAACCCTGAGCTCTATTACCGCTCGCTGACCGCACACGGCACGGTGATGGGCTATGTCTTCCCGACCCTGGTCGCGATGGGGTTTGGCTATGCCATCAGCGAATCCGCGCTGGAGCAGCGCCTGGTTGGTGTGCGCTGGGCCTGGACCGGCTTATGGCTAATCGTCGCAGGAAGCATCATGGCGGTGATCCCGATCGCGCTCGGCCGCGCCTCGGTGCTCTACACGTTCTATCCGCCGCTGATCGGCAACGTCTTCTACTATCTCGGGGTCGTGCTGGTCGTGGTCGGCTCGTGGATCTGGGTCGCGCTGATGTCGATCAACCTGCGCGTCTGGCGCAAGACCCATCCCGGCGCGCCGGTGCCGCTGGCGATGTTCGCCAACGTCGCAGGCTCATATCTCTGGGCCTGGACCGCGGTCGGCGCCGCGCTCGAGCTGCTGCTCCAGATCATCCCCGTCGCGGCGGGGTTGAAGAACACGATCGATGCGGGCCTCGCCCGCGTCTTCTTCTCCTGGACGCTGCACGCCATCGTCTATTTCTGGCTGGTGCCGACTTACATCGCTTACTACACCATCGTGCCGCGCGCGATCGGCGGCCGCGTCTATTCGGACACCATGGCGCGGATCTCCTTCATCCTGTTCCTGGTGGTGGCGATGCCGATCGGCATGCACCACACCTTCGCCGACCCGCAAGTCGGCGCCGGCTTCAAATTCATCCATTCGGCCTTCACCGCGCTGGTCGCAGTGCCGACGCTGCTGACGGTGTTTACGATCTGCGCCTCGGTCGAGATCGCGGCACGCCTGCGCGGCGGCCGCGGCCTGTTCGGCTGGATCAGGGCCCTTCCCTGGGACAATCCAATGCTGCTGGCGCTGGCATTCTCCTTCGTCATGCTCGGCTTCGGCGGCGCCGGCGGGCTCATCAACATGAGCTATCAGCTCGATGCCTCCATTCACAACACTCAGTGGATCACCGGGCATTTCCACCTGATCTTCGGCGGCGCCATCGTGATCATGTATTTTGCGATCGCCTATGACCTGTGGCCGCATCTGACGGGCCGCGAGCTGATCGATGTCCGCCTGATCCGCACCCAGCTCTGGCTGTGGTTCATCGGCATGATCGTCACCACCTTTCCGTGGCACTGGGTCGGCATTTTGGGCATGCCGCGCCGCATGGCCTATTTCGATTTCGGCGATCCCGCGATCGCGCCGCAGGCGCTGTCCGTCACCTTCTCCGCCATCGGCGGCCTCGTCCTGCTCACGTCAGGCATCCTGTTCCTGGTCATCCTCGCGCGGGGCATGCGGGCGCCGCAGGCCGACGCCGGCGCCTATCGCTTCGCGCTGGCTGTGCACCAGCCGGTGACCGTGCCGATCGCGCTCAACACGCATGCGCTCTGGGTGGCGCTGATGATCGGCCTCACCCTCACCAATTACGGCTACCCGATCCTCAACCTGGCGCTGACCGAGGGCACCTCGGTGCCGGCTGTCTATGTGGGAGCGCAGTGATGAGCGCGCGCGACCTCTTCACCTTCGGCAACCGCCATTTCACGAGAAGCGTCGGCACCACCGCCGCTATTTTCGTCGTGACGGCGATCGCCGGCTTCATCGTGCTTCCTTTCGCGCAGCCGTGGGTGCAGTTCGCCAATGTCTGGGACGCGATCTGCAGTGCCGCCGGTGTCCCGCAGCGCAAGGCAAACGTCACCGCGCCTGAAAAGGCAAAGCGCCTGTCAGAGGTCGTGCTGACGTCGCACACCCTGGCGCGTCCGAGCCAGGAGGCGATCGGCCGCGGTGCCACGCTGGCGCAGCGCTGCGCCATCTGCCACGGCCCGACCGGCATCAGCCGTGCGGATTCGCCCAACCTCGCCGGCCAGTACGCAGCGGTGATCTACAAGGAGCTGCACGATTTCCGCTCGGGCGCGCGCGCCAATGCGGTGATGTCGCCGTTCGCGGTCAACCTGACCGACCAGGAGATCGCCGATCTCTCGAACTACTACGCGTACTTGCCGCGGCTGCCGGCCTATCATCCGACGCCGCAACTGCCGAAGCCGAACATCGTCATCTATGGAGCGCCGATGCGCGGCATTGCGCCCTGCGGCTCGTGCCACGGCAGCCTCGACAACAAGACCGGGAGCCCGTGGCTGGAGGGCCAGTCCGAGGCCTACATGAAGGCGCAGCTCCAGGCCTTCGCCTCCGGGGAGCGCCGCAACGACATCAGCCAGCAGATGCGCAACATCGCGCGCGCGATGACGCCGCAGGAGATCGAGCAGGCCGCTGCGTACTACGCCTCGCAGCCGCCGGATGTCGTGAAGGCGGTGGATTGAGGATGGCTCTCTGCGCAGCAACGCTACGCGTTGCGGCGCGTCTGGGACACGAGATTGCGACAGTTATGTCGGCGCCAGCTTCGGCCGGCCGTAAATCGCGTCGGCGCGCTTTTCGAACGCCGTCGAAAACCGAGCGAAGGCGGCGTCGAACATCGAGCCCATCAGCATCGCCAGCATGCGGCTCTTGAACTCGTAGGCGAGGAAGAAACCGACGTCGCAGACGTCTTTGCCGTCCTGCTGGGCTTTGGGCTCGAACGTCCAGCGGTTTTCGAGCTTGCTGAAAGGACCTTGCAGATATTCGACCAGGATCTTCAGATTGGCGCGGTCGAGTGTCACGCGGCTGGTGAAGGATTCCTTGACCAGCTTGAACGACACCGTCATGTCCGCGACCAGGACCTCGGTGCCATCAGGCTTGGCGATGCGCTGGCGCACCTTCAGAGCGCTGCACAGCGGCACGAAGTCCGGGTAGCGCTCGACGTCGGCGACCAGATCAAACATCTCGGACGCGCTGTGATTGACACGGCGCTTGCTCGAAAATTTGGGCATGGCGGTTTCAGCGGGCGCTAGCTGCCCGCGCGGCCTTCAGTTTCGCAAAGTCCTCGCCGGCGTGATGGGACGAGCGGGTGAGCGGGCTCGCCGACACCATCAGGAAGCCTTTGGTGTAGGCGACCTTTTCGTACGACGCGAATTCGTCCGGCGGCACGTAGCGCATCACGGCATGGTGCTTGCGGGTCGGCTGGAGATATTGCCCGATGGTCAGGAAATCGACATCAGCCGAACGCAGATCATCCATCACCTGCTGTACCTCGTGGCGCTCTTCGCCAAGCCCGACCATGATGCCGGACTTGGTAAAGATGGCTGGATCGAGCTCCTTGACGCGCTGGAGCAGCCGGATCGAGTGGAAATAGCGCGCGCCCGGCCGCACCGTGAGATAGCGCGACGGCACGGTCTCCAGATTGTGGTTGAACACGTCGGGCTTTGCCGCGACCACGATCTCGAGCGCCCCCTCCTTGCGCAGAAAGTCCGGCGTCAAAATCTCGATCGTGGTCGAGGGACACGCGGCGCGAATCGCGCGGATGGTCTGGGCGAAATGCTCGGCGCCGCCGTCAGTGAGATCGTCGCGGTCGACCGAGGTGATGACGACGTGAGCCAAGCCCAGCTTCGCCACGGCCTCGGCGACGTTCTGCGGCTCGGCCGCATCCAGCGCATTGGGCAGGCCGGTCTTGACGTTGCAGAAGGCGCAGGCCCGGGTGCATGTGTCACCCATGATCATGAAGGTCGCGTGCTTCTTGTCCCAGCACTCGCCGATATTCGGGCAGCCCGCCTCCTCGCACACCGTGTGCAGGCCGTTGGCGCGCACGATGTTGCGGGTCTCGGCATAGCCGCGGGTGTTGGGCGCGCGCACGCGAATCCAGTCCGGCTTCGGCGGCGAAGCGGAGTCAGGACGATTCACCTTTTCGGGGTGACGCGGGCGCAACGGGTTCGAGATAGTGTCGACAATAACGACCATGGGCTGTCCGGTCTGTTCAGGTCCTACCTAGTCGGTCTGGCCGCCTGCCGCAACCCGGCTCGCCCTGCTTCAGGGAACATGGCAGATATGGGCAACATCCTGCTCTGTTCTCAGGCGATTCTCACCTCGAATGGCTCCAGTCTCGAAGACCTCTCCACCCCGGCTCGGCAAAGTCCTGAAGCGGGCCTTTTTCGACCGCGACGTCCGCGAGGTCGCGCCCGACCTGATCGGCGCGACCATGCTGGTCGACGGCGTCGGCGGCATCATCGTCGAGGTCGAGGCCTATCATCATACCGAACCGGCGGCGCACTCCTACAACGGTCCGACACCCCGGAACCAGGTGATGTTCGGCCCGCCCGGCTTTGCCTATGTCTACCGCTCCTACGGCATCCACTGGTGCGTCAACTTCGTGTGCGAGGAGGAAGGCTCGGCCAGCGCCGTGCTGATCCGCGCGCTGGAGCCGACTCATGGCCTTGCCGCGATGCGCCGTCGCCGCCATCTCCATGACGTTCACGCGCTGTGCTCGGGCCCGGGCAAGCTGACCGAGGCGCTCGGCATCACCATTGCACACAACACCCTGCCGCTAGACCGGCCGCCGATCGCGCTGCATGCACGGACGGAGGATGTGGAGGTCGCAACCGGCATCCGGATCGGCATCACCAAGGCCATCGAGCTGCCCTGGCGCTACGGCATCAGGGGCTCGAAGTTTTTGAGCAAGCCGTTCCCGAAGTGATCGTCATCCCGAGATGGTTCGAAGGACCAGACCCGGAATCTCGAGATTCCGGATTCGATGCTGCGCATCGCTCCGGAATGACAACGAGATCACGTCGCCTGCTTCAGTCGCTCCAGCGCCTCCAGCAGCTTGGCCTTGCGGGCCAGCGCCGCCTCGCGCTTCTCGCGCTCTTCCTCGACGACCTCCTCGGCCGCGTTGGCGACGAACTTTTCGTTCGCGAGCTTCGATTCGGCGCGCTTGATGTCGGCGTCGGCCTTGCCGATCTCCTTGTCGAGGCGCGCGCGCTCGGCGGCGACGTCGATGACCCCCTTGAGCGGCAGCGCGGCGACTTCGCCGCGCACGAGCAGCTGGACGGCGCCGTCAGGCGCGCGGTCGGCGAAGGAGATGTCGGACAGCCGCGCCATGCGCTTGATGACGTCGGTCCAACGCGGCGCGCGTTCCTTCGTCTCGGCCGAGGCGCCCGCGAGCACCAGCGCGGTCAGCGTTGCCGGCGGGATGTTCATCTCGGCGCGCACCGATCGGATCTGCGTGACAAGGTCGATCACCCAGCCGATCTCGGCTTCAGCCTTGGGATCGGTGAAGTCGGCATGATCGAAAATCGGCATCACGAACGCCGGCGAGGCCAGCGCATCGGTCGGTCCGGCCGCCGCGGCAAGCATCGCGAGTTGTCCGGGCGTCGGGCCGGCCGGCTTCAGCGGCCATGGGGCGAGAGCCAGCAGGCCGTCGCGCTTGGCCGTCACCTCCCACAGCTCTTCGGTGATGAAGGGCATGAAAGGATGCAGCAGCTTGAGGATCTCGTCGCGCGCCCAGGCGACCATGGCGCGAGTCTCGTCCTTGGCCGGGCTGTCCGGACCGAGCAACACGGGCTTTGCGAGCTCGACATACCAGTCGCAATAGACGTTCCAGACGAAGCGGTAGATGCTGCCTGCGGCATCGTTGAAGCGGTAGGCTTCGATCGCCTCGGTCACCTCGCGCGTGGTGTGCGCGCTCTCATGCGCGATCCAGCGATTCAGCGTCTCCTTGGCCTTGGCCGGCTCGAAACCATCTGGCACGGCGCAATGGTTCATCTCCGCAAAGCGCGAGGCGTTCCAGAGTTTGGTCGCGAAATTGCGGTAGCCCTCGACCCGGCTGGTGGCGAGCTTGATGTCGCGTCCCTGGGCGGCCATCGCGGCCAGCGTGAAGCGCAGCGCGTCGGCGCCATATTCGTCGATGAGGTGGAGCGGGTCGATGACGTTGCCCTTCGACTTCGACATCTTGGCGCCCTTCTCGTCGCGGACAAGGGCGTGGATATAGACCGTCGAGAACGGCACCTCCTTCATGAAGTGCAGGCCCATCATCATCATCCGGGCGACCCAGAAGAAGATGATGTCGAAGCCGGTGACCAGCGCATTGGTCGGGTAATAGCGCTTCACCTCCGGCGCGTCGTCGGGCCAGCCGAGCGTCGAGAACGGCCACAGCGCCGAGGAGAACCAGGTGTCGAGCACGTCCTCGTCGCGCGTGATGAATCCTTCGCGCTTGTTGCGGTCGAGCGCCATTTCGCGGCCCTGCTCGGCCGTGATGACCTCCTGCTCGACGTAGTAGCCGAGCGCGTGGCTGACGGCCTCCTCCTCGGTCTCGGCGACGAACACCTTGCCGTCGGGGCCGTACCAGGCCGGGATCTGATGGCCCCACCAGAGCTGGCGCGAGATGCACCAGGGCTGGATGTTCTCCATCCACTCGAAATAGGTCTTTTCCCAGTTTTTCGGCACAAAGCTCGTCTCGCCCGAACGCACAGCCGCGATCGCGGGCTTCGCCAGCGTCTTGGCGTCGACGTACCACTGGTCGGTCAGATACGGCTCGATCACGCTGTTCGAGCGGTCGCCATGCGGCACCATGTGGGTGTGGGGCTCGATCCGCTCGACGAAGCCGAGCGATTCCAGCCGCTCGACGATGCGCTTGCGCGCGGCGAAGCGGTCGACCTTGTTGAACTCCTCGGCGAATTGCGAAGCGCCTTCCGGCAGGTCCTTCAAATAATCCTCGTTGTCGAGGAGATCGAGGCAGCCTTCCTTGTCGAGCACGCTGATGCGGCGCAGGCCGTGGCGATTGCCGACCTCGAAATCGTTGAAGTCGTGCGCCGGCGTCACCTTGACCGCGCCCGAGCCCTTCTCGGGGTCGGAGTACTCGTCGGCCACGATCTTGATCCTGCGGCCGACCAGCGGGAGCACGGCGTTCTTGCCGATCAGCTTCTGATAGCGCACGTCCTCGGGATGCACAGCAACCCCGGTGTCGCCGAGCATGGTCTCGGGCCGCGTAGTGGCGACGACGATGAAGGTCGAGGGATCCTCGGGGCTGAATGTCTTGCCCTCGATCGGATAGCGTAGATACCAGAGGTGACCCTTCACCTCGGTCTGCTGCACTTCGAGATCGGAGATCGCGGTGAGCAGCTTGGTGTCCCAGTTCACCAGCCGCTTGTCCTTGTAGATCAGCCCCTCGCGGTGCAGCTCGACGAACACCTTGACCACGGCCTTCGATAGGCCCTCGTCCATGGTGAAGCGCTCGCGCGACCAGTCGCAGGAGGCGCCGAGCCGCTTGAGCTGGTTGATGATGGTGTCGCCGCTCTCGGCCTTCCACTCCCAGACCCGCTCCAGGAACTTCTCGCGGCCCATCTCGCGCCGGCCGGGCTGCTGGCGCTCCATCAGCTGCCGCTCGACCACCATCTGGGTGGCGATGCCGGCATGATCGGTGCCCGGCTGCCACAGCACGTCGCGGCCGCGCATGCGCTCGAACCGGCACAGGATGTCCTGCAGCGTGTTGTTGAGGGCATGGCCCATGTGCAGCGAGCCCGTCACGTTCGGCGGCGGGATCACGATGGTAAAGGGCGCGGCGTCGCGGCGGTCGGGACGGCCGGCCTTGAAGGCACGGCTGTCCTCCCACACCACGGACATGCGGGCTTCGATATCGGCGGGCTGGTAATTTTTCTCGATCATGGGGCTGCTAGAAAGCCGCGCGCGGGGGCCAAGTCAACGAAAACAAGTCCAGGGAGGGCGCGGGCGGCAACGCGGCTCCCGGCCCGTCGGCAGGCCGAACATGGCGCGCAAGCGGGGCTTTATGAGGGCTATGGGCCGGTTGCTACCGGCCGCCGCGCGACACCCGCTCGATTTCGGCCTTCACGATGCGTTCAACGAGGCCCGGCAGATTGTCGTCGAGCCAGGATTTCAGCATCGGACGCAGCATCTCCTTGACCAGATCCTCCAGCGTCCGCGCATTGCTGCTCAGCACCGTGTGGGCCAGGGAGTTGAAGGCGGACTCGACCGCCGAGACCGTCGATTGCGCCAGGATCGGCTGCTGCGGCGGCAACGGCGGCGCGTCGAAATCCACCGACGCGTAGGACGGCGCCGGCGCCGGGCGCGGCGGTGGCGATTCGGCGAATTCGAGATCGTCGCCGCGCGCCTCGACCTTGCGGAAGGTCGGCGGCGGTGGCGGCGGAGGCTCGACCGCCATCTCGTCGGTCAATTCGAGCACGTCGGGCTCAGGCTCTGGCTCCGGAGCGCGGACTTCGGGCGCTGGCGTCGCGGCATCGAGCCCCGCCAGCAGCGCGTCGATATCGTCCTGGCTGTTCGGTCCGGCATCGGCTGCAGGCGCGGGTGGCGGCGGTGCCGGAGCCGGCTTCGCGGCCGGCGCCGGCGCGGGTTTCTCGGCAGCAGGTTTTGCCGGCGCGACCTTGGAGGGCGGAGTGTCGTTCATCGCCTGCGGCTTCGGCGGCGCGGCGGGCGCTGCGGCCTTCTCGGGCTTTGCAGCTTCTGCGGGCGGCGGCTTCGCCTCATCGTCGGCAATGATGCGCCGGATCGAGGCCAGAATCTCCTCCATCGAGGGTTCTGTGACCTTTGCAGGCTGCGTCATCTCCGACTCCACATCATCAACGCCCTCGCATGCGTTGTTTTACACCAAGCACGGCAGGATTGGCCGGTTCCGGACGGGCAGCCCGACATTTTCGTCGCGAGAGCCCGACTTGTCCCCAGTTCAAGGCTCAACGTGCGACGGTGCGCCCCTGCCCTCGGCACTCAAGCTTTACGCACACGACATCGGTGCGGGCGAATCGACCCGCATCTTCTTGGCAAGGCTATGTCAGGGATTTTGATGATTGCAAGCAAAGCGCCGGTCGGCCTCAACTGTTTGCGAGGCCGACCGGATGCTTACGGGACTCAGCGTCCGTCAGGCGTGCGCACGCCGGCCCAGCTGTCGCGGACCTGCTGGTAGTGAACGCTCGGATCATAGACCGTGGTCGCAAGACCGAGGACCTGCGGCGACAGACGGCCAACGGCGTTGAGCACCGAATAGGATGCCACGACCCGGTCGTGCTGGGCCGTGACGAGCGCAACGCGCGCGTTCACCAGCGCTTGCTGCGCGTTCAGCACGTCGAGCGTGGTGCGCTGTCCGGCCTTTGCTTCTTCGCGCACGCCGTTCAGCGCAATCTCGGACGCCGTCACCTGCGCCTGCGCGGACTTCACCTGCGCCTTGCCGGCTTCCAGCTGGCCCCAGGCCTGCACGACGTTGGCGCGAGTCTGATCGCGGGTGGTTTCAAGATTGAGGCGCTGCTGCGCCAGGTTCTCTTTCGACTGGCGGATCAGCGAATATTCTGCGCCGCCCTGATAGATCGGCACAGAGGCCGTCGCGATGGCGGAAGCCGTATTGGTCCGGAAGACCGTCAGGGTCTGCTGATACGCCGTGCTGACGGCGGCCTGGAGCGTGACCGTGGGCAGCAGCGCGCCTTCGTTGATCTTGACCTGGAGATAGTTGACGTCGATGCCGTACATCGAAGCCGTGACGTTGGGGTTCTCCACCAGGCTGAGATTGACCGCCGAGGCGATCGTCGGCGGCAGGAAACGATCGACCGGGGAGCCAGGGGCCAGGTTCGTCGGTTCGTTTCCGATGATGCGGCGGAAGTTCGCCCGCGTCGTCGTCAGATTCGATTCGGCGGTGAGGGCCTGCGTCCTGCCGGCAGCCAGTTGCGCTTCCGATTGCGCCACGTCGGTGCGCGTGACCTCGCCGACGTTGAAACGATCGCGCGTTTGCTTGAGGGTCTGTTCGAGCACGCGCACGTTGCTGCGCTGAACTTCGAGCGTTGCCGCATCACGCAGGTAGTCCATGTAAGTCGTGGCGGCCTGCAACAGGACCGTCTGCTCGAGCACACGCAACGCCTCGCGGGACCCCGAGACCTGGCTCTCCGCCGCGCGCGTCCTGTTGGCGGTCTGGTTGCCGTTGTAGAGGGTCTGGCTGACGGTCAGGCTCGCGCTGTTCGGTTGAAGGGGCGGATCGCTGTGGATCCCCGGGCCCCTCTGCACTTGCTGGATATCCTGATATTGATAACCGGTGCTGAGGTTGAGCCCGACCCTCGGGCGATAACCCGACAAGGCCTGCGGCACGTTCTCGTCGGTCGAGCGCACCTGGGCGCGTTGTGCGTTGAGCTGCGGGTTGTTCTGATAGGCGCGCACCAAGGCCGCCTCGATCGTGTCCGCCAACGCAGGCGCCGGCCCGGCGAGCGCCAGCAGCAGGACCGAAACCGCAGCTCCGGTGAAGAGCTTCACCCCATGCATCCCAAAAATTCCGTTCATCTTAACGCCCGACTCGTGCCCGCGAGCTGGGTTACCGTCTACCGAGTGGAGTCGTTGCCCCGCCGCAACATAGGACGCGGATTGGCGCGACGGAACTACCTAGAGGGGGTTCCCGACGGAAACTCTTCACGTGCAGCATCCCGGCCACACTTCTGATTTGGAACGGTATTTTAACGGGCCTTGGGCCGTCAGAAGACGAAGCTGGCGGCCCGCTCAAGCCCGGGAAGCACCGGGGCTGCGGCATCGAACAGCGCCCGATGGCCGAATTCACCGTGGGTATGGGTCACGATCATAGCCCGCGGCGGCCTGGACTTGGCGAAAACGCCGAGCAGTCGCCCGCCCGCCCTGAGCTGCCCGAGCAGCCCTTCCGGCGTCACCTCGGTGGCGCCATTGAGGATGATCACGTCGTAAGGAGCGGCAGACGCATCACCCTCGGTGCAAGCCGCAGCCTTGCAGGTGATGTTGGTAATGCCGGAAAGGGCTTCCTTGGCCTTGGCGGCCAGGACCGAATCGCATTCCGTCGCCGTGACGTGGCGGGCGAGCTTTGCGGCCAGCGCGGCGAGGTATCCGGTGGCGCAGCCGACGACGAGCACGTTGTCGCCCTCGCCGATCTCGGCGGCCTGGAGCAGCTTGCCGGTCAGCGCCGGCTTGATCAGGAAGCGCTTGGCGCCACCCTCGCTCACGTCGAGATCGAGGTCGAGATAGGCCAACGCCTGCCGCGCCGGCGGCACGAACGCCTCGCGCGGAACCGTGAGCATGGCGTCGAGGACACGGCGATCGGTGACGTCATTGGTGCGCACCTGGCCATCGACCATTTTGAGGCGCGCGGTCGAAAAACCGGACATTTGCGGACCCTGCAATGCGGACGATGCCGCGGACGGAAGTTGGCGGCATCTTTGGAACAGGCTCCGCGAAAACGCAACACGTCCGTGTGCCCCGGCGAGCCAGGGCTGCGCAAGTCACGGCATGAGCACGCTGGACTATTCGATCGTCACCGCGAGCCGGCCGATCAGCGCGGCAACCTCGTCGAGCCGGGCCGAATCGGGGGTCTCGACTGCACGGGCCAAGCGGGCAAGACATTCATCGTCGCTGAGCTCGGGAAGGTCGGCCGGGAGAATCGAGGGGGCCATGTGGGCTCGGTCGATGTCGGGCATGGGAAGCAGCTCCGTAAGAGTCCGGCCCTGGGAACCTCGATTTGAATTAAGTCGATTTGGCGCCGCCTCCGTGGCGCGACTGCGAGCGTCCACACGAGAGCTTGAGCGATTCTACGCCGGATCGAGACAATCGGTCTTGAGACCGCGCTGAAGCAACGTCGCCCGCCGCATCACGATGCGGATGTAACACATTACAAATGCGATGAAATTTGGCTCCCCGGGCTGGATTCGAACCAGCGACCATCCGATTAACAGTCGGATGCTCTACCGCTGAGCTACCGAGGAAAAGGGCGAACCAGTCGTTCGCGCGGGGTGCGTATAACAAAGCCGCTTGCGCTTGCAAAGGACGAATTCGTCATCATCCGCAACCCGCCCAAGGACGGGCCGCCGGGCGGCCCATCCTCCTCCGCGGCCATACCATCGATGGATTCTGAGAAACCAAATGCTATCGGACGGCGCTGCAATTCTGTTGGACGGCGAATCATTCGGTGAAGTCATTTGACAGAGATATGACGCCCCGACCCAGATGCGACGATGGAGCGAAGCATCCAGATTAGGATCCGCAGCAAATCACCGCTCGTCCACAGTCTGTCCGCAGCATATCCACAGGGTGACCGTGGCGGATTCGCGAGCTCGGTCGACGCACTTGCTGCGCACACATCCACAACGCGGCTGCTCAGCCGCCGGCCTGATCGAACACGGTGCGACAAGCTTCGCTCAAGCTTGACCGGTTACGGCGCAGGCAGGCTGTGATCGCGCGGACGTTGGGGATTTCGCCGGCGCAGAGCCGGTAGACGTCGGGGGTGCAGGCCCGGCGCTGCTCGGGCGTGCCCTGAGCCTGGGCGGCGGAGGCAAACAGTGTGAGAAACAGTCCGATGGTCGAGGCGCGACGCGCCCGGCTCTTCACACCCGCAAACCGCAAGAACCTCGCCTTCATGACCAGTCTCCCGCTCTGCCCGACCGGCCTGCATTGGCCGGTGTGTGAAGGCGTAGGAGAAATAAGCGGCCGAGAATGTGATCTCTTTCACGCTGGCGGCGCGCCCAGCCTGCCTAGATTTGCCCGGGGATTTTTCAGGAATCGCTAACCAATCGGACCGCGATCGTCGGATCGTTAAAATTGGAACGATCGGCTCAATTAGGAAACAAACCGGCTTTGCGACATTCGCACTCCGAATTGCCGGAGGGTGCGATGAGCGAAGCCGAATTCAACTTGCTGCTGGATGCCGTCCGGGACGCCATGGTCCATCAGGATTTTGCGCCCGAGCCGGAGGAGGAATTCGTGCCCCGCTTGTGGAGTTTGAACGCGGCGCCCAAGGCTGCGAATGACAACGAGGGCGCCTGGCCCCTGCTCCCGTTTCCGGACGGCTGGTACGCGGCCGGCTGAGGCCACTTTCCTGATGAGCCCATACGCCCGCGAGCTGCGGGCGTTTTGCTTTTGGCCATGCGCCGAACCCGGCGCGGCCGCGATCAGCTCTTGACGCGCTCCTCGCCGTCCTGCGGCCCCGGGTGGGGCACAGCCGGCGGAAAGATGCTGTCATAGATCGCGCGGGCCTCGCGGATGAGACGGGCCCGCTCCAGTTCGGATTTCGGGACAAATCGGACGATGTCGCCCACGGCTGCTCCAGCTCTTGGTGATGGGGATGCATCACTTCGCAGATGCGAAATCTATGCCATCGGGCCTGAATCGCGGGTATTCGCCAAGCCCCGGGCGAACCCGGTGGCGCCGTCTCGCCTCCCCCGACAGGCTACGGCGGAACTCGCGCCGAAATGCAACTTATGCCTGGAAGATCAGAAGCTTGTGATGGAGGCCACGACCAGAATTGAACTGGTGTACACGGTTTTGCAGACCGTTGCGTAACCACTCCGCCACGTGGCCCCGTAAGAGCGGACCAATATAGGGGATCAATAGCTTAGGCAACCCCGACCGGGTGCCTATGTCCCGGCTCCGACGGGACTGCGCCCGAGGATATCCTCGGTCGTCGGGAAGCCACGATCCGCCCCTCCTCCAGCAGCATCGCGCCCGCCTGTCGCGGGTGCAATCAAGCCTACGGAGGACGTGGGCTGCAATCAGGCTCGTTTGCGACGCCTGAAGTCGCGCCGGCGGCCCTTTGGTGCAGGCTTGGGCGCCAGTTCCGGCATCTCGGCTTGGACCTCGCGGTAGCGCGCTAACAGCCGTTCAAAACTCGCGTGCAGGGTCTCGGCGATATCGGGGCGCCGCTCGAGGCCGGCGAGGATCGTGGCGGCTGCTTCGATGGTCGAGAGCCCATCGCTGCGCGGCTCGCGGCGCAGGCGCCCGTAGCGCGAAGGGTGGGCCGGATTGAGGATCACGCGCTGGCACTTGAGCATCCAGGGATTGCGCCACCACAGCGCCTTGGCCTGGCTCCAGGTGCCGTCGAGCAGCACCACGCCTTCGAGCTTGCCGAGGATGGCACGCTGGTTCTCCGCGACCTCGCCCTTGCGGTTGAGCGCGACGATCTCACCCTCGGCATCGAGATCGGCGGCGCGGGCCGAGCCGAGATAGAGCACGGCCCAGCGCGCGGCGTTCTCGATCGGCCGGCCCAATGCCTTGGATAGGCTCGGCCAGGATAGGCCGACACGTACGGTGGCATCCTCGAAATGCTTCGCCAGCAGGCGCGCGGTGCCGAGCGCCCTGTCCTGCTCCTGGGGGTGCTGGAGGATCAGCAGCGAAAGGCGATTCTCGATCGGCGTGATGCTGTCGCAGATGCACAGCGGCATCGGCTTCTGGCAATGCGGGCATTCGGGGATCGGATCGGCCGGGACCGCGGCTGTGGGGTTCGACATGGTGGCCGCTATACGCTTCGCGCGGCGCTTCAACAACCTATTCCGCCGGCGCAGGCAGCGGTCGCGGCTCGGAGCGGCGCCGCAGGCGGTCGATCAGGAGGTAGATCACGGGCGTGGTGTAGAGCGTCAGGATCTGCGAGACGAACAGGCCGCCGATGATGGTGATGCCGAGCGGGCGGCGCAACTCGGTGCCCGGGCCGGTCGCGACAACAAGCGGAATGCCGGCGAACAGCGCCGCCATCGTCGTCATCAGGATCGGGCGGAAGCGCGCCTGGCAGGCTTCGAAGATCGCCTCCGCCGAAGACAGGCCGCGCTGGCGCTCGGCATCGAGCGCGAAGTCCACCATCATGATGCCGTTCTTCTTGACGATGCCGATCAAGAGGATGATGCCGACGAAGGCGATCACCGTCAGCGGCGTGTTGGTGAGCTGAAGCGCCAGTAGCGCGCCAAGGCCGGCCGAAGGCAGCGTCGAGATGATCGTCAGCGGGTGGGCGAGGCTCTCGTAGAGCACGCCCAACACGATGTACATCGCGACCAGCGCGCCGAGGATGAGAAGCGGCTGGCGACCGCTGGTCCTGGCGAACTCGCCGGCATTGCCGTCAAAGCTGCCGCGGATTCCTTCCGGCATGTGCAGCTCCTCGACGGCGCGCTGGATGTTCTGCGTCGCGGCCTGGAGCGGCACATTTGGCAACAGATTGAACGACACCGTGGTCGAGGGGAACGACTGCGAGTGGTAGACCGCGAGCGCGGCGAGCCCGCGCGTCGCATGCACCACGGCCGAGAGCGGCACCTGCGCATCATTGGCGCCGGCGACGTAGATGTGGTCGAGGTTGGACGGGTCGACCTGGAATTTCGGATCAATCTCCAGCACCACCATGTACTGGTTGCGCTGGGTGTAGATGATCGAGATCTGCCGCTGCGAGAACGCGTTGTTCAGGGCATTGTCGATGTCCTGGACGCGGACGCCGAGCGCCGAGGCTTTTTGGCGGTCGATCGACAAGGTCAGCTGAAGCCCGCCGGGATCGCGGTCGCTGGAGATGTCGGTGATGCCTTCGACGCTCTCCATGCGCTTGGCCACGATCGGCGCCCATTTCTGCAACAGGCTGAGATCGGTGCTGCTCAGCGTATACTGATAGTCGGAATCGCTCTGCCGTCCGCCAGCGCGCACGTCCTGGGCGGCGAACATGAAGAGGCGGATGCCGGGCACCGCGAACAGCGCGCGCCTGAGGCGGTCGATCACGACCTCGGTCGAGACGTGATCGCGCTCCTCCGGCGGCTTCAGGCTGATGAACATGGTGCCGCGGTTCGAGGTTGCAGCGCCCGGGCCCCCGCCTCCGCTGCCGACGGTCGAGCCGATGCCGGCGACGGCCGGATCCTGCATCACGATATCGGCCAGCCGCTGCTGCAGGCCGAGCATGGACTGGAACGAGATGTCGGCCGAGGCCCGCGTCGCGCCGATGACGAAGCCGCTATCATCGGTCGGGAAATAACCCTTGGGGACCTTGACGTAGAGCGTCACCGTCAGCGCGATGGTGGCGAAGAACACCAGCAGCGTCAGCAGCGGGAATTCCAGCACCGTGCGCAAGGTACGGGCGTAGAAGGCGACGATGCGCGACAGCGAGCCCTCGATCAGGCGGTCGAACAACGTCGCCGTGCCGGAGGTGGTCTGCCGGATGTAGTGGGCGCAGATCATCGGCGTCACCGTCAGCGACACCAGCGTCGAGACCAGGATCGCGAAGGTCAGCGTCAGCGAGAATTCGCGCAGCAGGCGGCCGACGATGCCGTCCATGAAGATCAGCGGGGTGAACGCGGCGATCAGCGACAGGCTGATCGAAACGACCGTGAATCCGATCTGCTTCGCGCCGTCCAGCGCCGCCTGCATCGGCCGCATGCCATGCTCGAGGTTGCGGAACATGTTCTCGATCATGACGATGGCGTCGTCGACGACGAAGCCGACCGAGATCGCGAGTGCCATCAGCGACAGATTGTCGATCGAGAAGCCCGCGACCCACATGCCGGCGCAGGTGCCGGCGAGCGCCAGCGGCACCGAGATGCCGGCCGCGATCGTCGGCGTCAGCCGGCGCAGGAACACGAACACCACGACCATCACGAGCATGGCGGTCGCGAGCAGCGTCCATTGCATGTCGAGTACGCTGGCCCGGATCGTGCTGGTCCGGTCGACCAGGGTGGAGATGTCGACGCCGGCGGGGATCCATTGCTTCAATTCGGGGATCAGCGCCTTCAGCCGGTCGACGGTATCGATGACGTTGGCATCGCCCTGCTTGGTGATCTGGATCAGCACCGCCGGCTGCTTGTTGAACCAGGCGATGGAGCGGGCGTTGCGGACGGAATCCTCGATGTCGGCGACATCGGAGAGCCGGACAAAATTGCCCTTCGAGCTCTTGATGACGATGTCGCGGAACTCCTTCGCTGTGCGCATCTGCCTGTTCAGCGCCAGCGTCTCGCTCTGGCGCTCGCCATTGAAGATGCCGACAGGGCCAAGCGGGTTGGCGTTGATGATCGCGGTCCGGACGTCGTCAGTGGCGATGCCGGCATTCGACAGCGCGACGGGGTTGAGCTGCACCCGCACCGCCGGCTGGTCGGCGCCCGACACGGTGACATCGCCGACGCCGGGCACCTGCGAGATGCGCTGCGCCAGCACGGTATCGGCGACATCGTAGATGGCGCTGGCTGACAGCGTCTTCGAGGTCAGCGCCAGCACGAACACGGGCGCGCCGGCCGTGTTGGCTTTGCGGAAGCGCGGCAGCGTCGGCAGGTCGCTCGGCAGGTCAACCAGCGCGGCGTTGATCGCGGCCTGCACGTCGCGCGCGGCCTTGTCGATGTTGCGGCCGATGTCGAACTGGAGCTGGATATTGGTGACGCCAAGCGACGACGTCGAGGTGATCTGGTTGATCCCGGCGATCTCGCCCAGCCGCCGCTCCAGCGGCGAGGCCACGGTCGCTGCCATCACCGACGGATCGGCGCCCGGCCGGCTCGCCGAGACGAAGATGGCCGGGAAATCGACGTTCGGGACCGAGGCGACCGGCAGGAACTCGTAGGCGACCACACCCAGCAGGAACAGCCCGATCGACAGCAGCGTGGTCGCGACCGGCCGGCGGATGAAGGGCTCCGAGATCGACGCCATCACTGCATCCCCTCGGTCGCGCCCGCGACCGGCGGGCCGCCGGATTCGGCCGGCGGCAGCGCCTGTTCGAGGCGGCGATTGATGCGGTCGAGCGCGAGGTAGATCACGGGCGTGGTGTAGAGCGTCAGCAGCTGGCTAAGCAGAAGGCCGCCGATGATGGAGATGCCGAGCGGAAAGCGCAGCTCGGCGCCGGTGCCGCTCTCGATCGCCAGCGGCAGCGCGCCGAACAGGGCCGCCAGCGTCGTCATCATGATCGGACGAAAGCGCAACAGGCACGCCTGCACGATGGCCTCGTGGGCAGACATCCCCTGTCCGCGCTCGGCCTCGAGCGCGAAGTCGATCATCATGATCGCATTCTTCTTGACGATGCCCATCAGGAGGATGATGCCGATCAGGCCGATCACCGAGAGGTCCTGCCCGCACAAGACCAGCGCCAGGATGGCGCCGACGCCGGCCGAGGGCAGCGTCGAGAGGATCGTGATCGGGTGGATGTAGCTCTCATAGAGCACCCCTAACACGATGTAGATCGTGATCACGGCGGCGAGCAGCAGCCAGGGCTGGCCGGCGAGTGCCTTGGCAAATTCGGCGGCATCGCCGGCATAAACGCCGACGATGCTGTTGGGCATGCCGATCCGGGTCTCGATCGTCTTTACCGCCTCGATCGCGTCGCCGAGCGCAGCGCCCGGAGCGAGGTTGAAGCTGAGCGACACCGCCGGGAACTGCGCCTGATGCGAGATCGCCAGCGGCGCCGTGGTGCGCTTCAGTGTCGCCACGGCCGACAGCGGCACCTGGGCGTTGGGCGCGCCGGCGGCGGCGCTCGCCGCGCCTGGCAGATACAGCTTCGACAGGATCGAGGGATCGCGCTGGTACATTGGCAGCGCCTCCAGCACCACGCGGTACTGGTTGGCTTGGCCGTAGATGGTCGAAATCTGTCTCTGAGCAAAGGCGTCGTTGAGCGTGTCGGTGATGGCTTGCAGGCTCACGCCCAGTTGGCCGGCGCGGGTGCGGTCGACGTCGAGCTGCGCCCGCAGGCCGCCCTCCTGCGCCTCGGAGGAGACGTCGCGGAACAAGGGATCGCGCCGCATCTCCGCAATCAGCTTGCGCGCCCATTCTGACACCAGTGCCGCGTCGGTGCCTGTCAGCGTGTACTGGTATTGCGAGCGGCTCGACTGGGTCGAAATCTGCACGTCCTGCACCGGCTGGAAATAGACCGTCATGCCGGGGATGCCGGCGACCTTCTCCTTCAGCCGGTTCACGACCACGCTGACATCGTGGTGCCGCTCGCCGCGCGGCTTCAAGGTCATGACGAGCCGCCCGACATTGGTGGTCGGGTTGACCGAGCCTGCGCCGATCACGGAGACGACGCCGACCACATCGGGGTCGGCCTTGATGGCGTCGGCGGCTTCAGCCTGCCGCTTCTGCATCTCCGCGAACGACACGTCCGGCCCCGCCTCCGTCACGGCCGTGATCGAGGCGGTGTCCTGCAGCGGCAGGAATCCCTTTGGCGCGACGACGTAGAGCACGAGGGTCGCAATGAGGGTCGCAAAGGTCACGACCAGCGTGGCGCGCTGGCGCTCCAGCACCCAGAGCAGCGTGCGGTGATAGAACTCAACGGTGCGATCGATGAAGCGGCTGATTGCGGCGAGCCCCGGCACCGCGAGCTCCTCATGCGCATGCCGCAGCAGCCGCGAGCACATCATCGGCGTCAGCGTCAGCGACACCACGGCCGAGGTCACGACCGCGATGGTCAGCGTCAGCGCGAACTCGCGGAACATACGCCCCACGAGGCCGGACATGAACAGCAGCGGGATGAACACCGCAATCAGCGACACGGTCAGCGAGATCACGGTGAAGCCGATCTCGCTGGCGCCTTTCAGCGAGGCCTCCATCGCGCTCTCGCCGTTCTCCATGTGGCGAACGATGTTCTCGATCATGACGATGGCGTCGTCGACGACGAAGCCGGTACCGATCGTCAGCGCCATCAGCGACAGATTGTCCAGGCTGAAGCCGGCGAAATACATGATGCCGAAGCTGGTGATCAGCGACAGCGGCAGCGCGACACCGGCGATCAGCGTGGCCCGCAGCGAACGCAGGAACAGCAGCACCACCAGCGTCACCAGCACGACGCTGAGGATCAGCGTGAATTGCACGTCGCGCACCGAGGCGCGGATGGTGACGGTGCGGTCGGAGACGATGGTGAGGTTCACGCCGGCAGGAATGGCGCGCTGGACCTTGGGGATTTCGGCGCGGATCTGGCTGACGACGTCGATGACATTGGCGCCGGGCTGGCGCTGGATGTCGATGATGACGGCCGGCGACCCCTGATACCAGCCGCCGGTGCGGTCGTTCTCGAGCCCGTCGACGATCTGCGCGACGTCGGCTATCGTGACCGGCGAGCCGTTGCGATAGGCGATGATGACAGGCTTGTAGGCGTCGGCCGCGGCGATCTGGTCGTTGGCGGCGATGATGTAGGATTGCTGCGCACCGTCGAGCGAGCCCTTCGGCCCGGAGACGTTGGCGTTGGCGATCGCAGTGCGCAGGTCCTCCATGGCAATGCCATAGGCGGCGAGGCGCGCGAGGTCCGCCTGGATGCGCACGGCCGGCTTCAGCCCGCCGAGCACGGAGACGCGCCCGACGCCGGAGATCTGGCTCAGCCGCTGCGCCAGGAGCGTGTCGGCGATGTCGCTCATCGCCCGCAGCGAGATGGTGTCCGAGCGCAGCGCCAGGGTCATCACCGGCGCATCCGCCGGGTTCACCTTGGCATAGGTCGGCGGATAAGGCAGCGTTTTCGGCAGCACGCCGGCGGCCGCGTTGATCGCGGCCTGCACGTCCTGGGTGGCGCCGTCGATGTCGCGGTTGAGATCGAACTGGAGCGAGATCTGGCTGATGCCGAACGAGCTCGTCGAGTTCATCGCCGACAGCGACGGGATCTGGCCGAGTTGCCGCTCCAGGGGCGCCGTGATCAACGAGGCGATCACGTCGGGGCTCGCGCCCGGCAGCTGCGTCGTCACCTGCACGGTCGGGAAGTCGACCTGCGGCAGCGCCGAGACCGGCAGCGCGAAATAGCCGAGGGCGCCGCCGATCAGGAGCGCGATGCCGAGCAGCGAGGTCGCGATCGGGCGGCGAATGAAGGGTTCGGAAACACCCATGGGTTAGCCCTGCCGCGTCACACGGCTGTTGTCGGGATCATGGCTGCTTGGCTCCAGCTCCCGATGAGGCCCCCGGCCCCGGCGCAGGTCCGGTCTGGCCCTTCTGGTCGCCTTCGCTGCTCTTGCGTTTGGCGCGGAACTCGCCGTCCTTCGCCTGTCCGTCCTTTTGCGAGTCTTTCTGACCGTCCTTGGCGCCATCCTTCTTCTGCGCCTCGCCCTGCGGCCCGCGCGACCGCTTGCGCGGGGCGAGATCGGCCGACGGGGTCTGGTCGTCGCGGCCGACGACGACCTTGGAGCCGTCGGACAGATTGGCAAAGCCCGTGGTGACGACCTTGTCGGTCGGCGACAGGCCGCTGGCAATCACAGCATCATGCTCGTTCTGCTGCGTCACCGTCACCGGCTTGGCCGAGACCACATTGTCCTCGCCGATGACGTAGCTGAAGGTGCCGATCGGGCCGCGCTGCACCGCAGAGGTCGGCACGACAAGCGCCTGCATCAAGGTCTCGACCTGGAGGCGGACATTGACGAACTGGCCCGGCCAGAGCTGGTAATTGGCGTTCGGGAATTCGGCCTTGAGCCTCAGCGTGCCGGTGGTCTGGTCGACCTGGTTGTCGATGCCGGTCAGCTTGCCGGTGTCGATCACGGTGACGCCGTCATTGCCGAACACGTCGACCGCGAGCGTGCCCTTTGCGGCGGCCGCATTGACGCGCATGATCTGCTGCTGCGGCAGGCTGAACCATACCGCGATCGGCTGCAACTGCGTGATCACCACGAGGCCCGTGGTGTCTGATGCGTGGATGATGTTGCCCTGGTCGACCTGGCGCAGGCCGGCGCGGCCCGAGAGCGGCGCCACGATCTTGGTGTAGCTCAGCGTCGCCGCCGCGTTGTCGATCGCGGCCTGGTCGGCCTTGACCAGCGCCTCCGTCTGCGCGACCAGCGCCCGCTGTGTGTCGGCCTGCTGCTTGGAGCCGGCATTGGTGGCGGCAAGCTGCTCGTAGCGCGCCAGGTCGATGCGCTGGTTGGCGAGCTGGGCCTGGTCCTGCGCTTTCTTGGCGACGGCCTGGTCGTATTGCGCCTGGTAGATGGCCGGGTCGATCTCGGCGAGCACGTCGCCCTTCTTGACGTCCTGGCCTTCGGTGAAGTTGACCGCGATCAGCTTGCCGTCGACCTGCGAGCGCACGGTCACGGTGTTGAGGGCGCGGATCGCGCCGACGCCGTCGAGATAGACGGGCACGTCCTGGATGCGAGGGGTCGCCGCCAGCACCGGCACCGGCAAATCGGGGCGCTGGTTGCGGTTGTTGGCCTGCTGCTGATGCGTAACGATCCAACCGACGTAACCGAGGCCGCCGAGGATCGCGAGCGTGATCAGGGTCATGACGAAGCCGCGGCCGCGCGACTTTTTCGCCGCTCCCTCTTTCGCGCCTTGCTTCGTGTCCGGCTTAAAGAGCATTGACCGGTTTCTCCATGCGCGGCTCCCAGCCGCCGCCAAGCGCCTGATACAGGCTGACGATGGCAAGAAGCCGTGCGAGTTGGGCCTGCCACAGCGCGTCTTCCGCCTGAAATAGTGTCTGCTGGACGTTCAGCACCGTCACGATGTCGGCGGTGCCGGCGCGCAATTGCTGCTCGGCGAGATCAAAGGCGCGCCGGGACGAGGTGACGACATCGCGCTGCAATTGCAGCTTGATCGTGGTCTGCTTGATCGAGTACAGCGCATTGTCCACGTCGGCAAAGGACTGGACGATGGTCTTGCGGTAGGTCTGGAGCAATTCATCCTGCCGCGCCTTGGCGAATTCGAAATTGCCGAGGATCTTGCCACCGTCGAAGATCGGCTGCGTCGCGCTGCCGACGAGTTGGAAGAACGCCGCATGCGGCTGGAACAGTGAGGCCAGCGCCGAGCTCTGATAGCCGCCATTGCCGGTCAGCTGAATGGTCGGAAAGAACTGCGCGCGGGCATTGCCGATGTTCGCGGTGGCCGAGGCAAGCTGCGCCTCCTGCCGGCGGATGTCCGGCCGCTGCGTCAAAATCTCCGACGGCAGGCCAGGCGTGACCTTGGGGATGGCGATGTTGTTCAGCGAGCCGCCGTGCACCCGCACGCTCTCCGGCGGGCGCGACACCAGCACGGCGAGCGCGTTGACATTCTGGTCGAGCGTCTGGCGCAGCGGCGGCACCGACGCCTTCTGGTTGCCGAGTACGCTCTCCTGCTGCGCGACGTCCAGATCGGTGCTGGTGCCGGCCTTGCGGCGCTCCTTGATGGCATCGAGGATGCGCTGTGCGCTTGCTATGTTGTTCTGCGCGGTCCGCAAGCGGTCCTGCGACGCCAGCACCTGGAAATAGGCATTGGCGACGCTGGCCAGCGTCGTCAGCGCGACGACGTCACGATCGAACCGGTTGGCGATCGCCGTCTCCTCCGCCGTCTGCAGTGCGTCGCGGTTTTGCCCCCAGAAATCGAGCTGATAGCTGGCGCTGAGCGAGGCCTGGTAGTTGACGACCTCGCGGCCGCCGATGGAGAGGCCCGAGGCGCTCGAGCCCGAGGTGCGCGAATAGGTCTCCTGCCCGGTGCCGGACAGGCTCGGCAGCAGCGCCGCACCCGCCTGTCGCGCCTGCGCATCCGCCTCGACGATACGCGCGACGGCGGCAGCGATGTCGAGGTTGACAGTCTGCGCCTCCTCCATCAGTTGCGTGAGCTCGGCCGAGCGAAAGCCGCGCCACCAATCCAGTGACGGCGGCGCATTACCCTTGCCCGCATATTTGTACTGCGTGGGAACGTCGAGCGCGGGATTCGGGAGATCCTGCGTCAGCACGCACGCGCCCGAACTCGCGGCGAGGCACAGCACCGCAAGCCAGCGCGCGGCGCGCCGCATCCGGGATGCAGACTCCGGGGACCGCCGCACGGCGATCACAGAAACATCCTGTGTCACATCCACCCCCCGCCGGGCAGATCGAGCCGCCACCGCCGAGCCGGATTAACCGATTCGCGGCGGAACAGTCGGGAGGCGTTGGATAACCCGCTCACAGGCGATGCTTTCTCGGAACTCTGAGATTCATACTAGCCGGGTGCGGAACAGCGGGACAGTCCCGCAGGTGCGAGATGGTGGGCCGAGCCGCTCTGTACCGGAGCTGCAAAAATGCAAGAAATGCCTGTGTAGCAGAGATTTTTTGCATTTTGGAGCCGCAGCAAAGGACGCTCAAGCTTACTAAGATTTCATGTGATATTGGCGCCACACCGGCGCAGAAGCCGTTTGATCCGGCCGCACTAGCAGCAACCTGCAACATGCTGCTTTGGCTCCGTCTGAAGCGCGCGTGGGCGGGTCTCGCAAGGCCATCGATGATCGCGGCTGACGCACATCTATGTCCTCCGTCCTCCGCGCCATTCACTTTGTTAGGCTGCTCGCGACGGCCATATCTTCCATGGCCGGACGGTGATCGAAAATATCATTTCACCAATTTCCAGTGTTGCTTTCCGCCACTTTCGCCGCAGCGCAAAAGCCTTCCCCTTTGGCCTCCCAAGCACTAGGTTCTGGCCAACCGGATCAACCCTTGCCAGTGATTTCCCCCGATATGACCATTCGAAACGACGTTGTCGAAGCCATCGGCAACACCCCGCTGATCAAGCTCAAGCGCGCGTCGGAATTGACCGGATGCACCATCCTCGGCAAGGCCGAGTTCATGAATCCCGGGCAGTCGGTAAAGGACCGCGCCGGCAAATGGATGATCCTGGAGGCCGAGAAGCGCGGCGAGCTCAAGCCGGGCGGTCTCGTGGTGGAAGCGACCGCCGGCAACACCGGCATCGGCCTTGCGGTCGTGGCGAGCGCGCGCGGCTACCGCACGCTGATCGTGATCCCGGAGACGCAGAGCCAGGAGAAGAAGGATTTCCTGAAGCTCTGCGGCGCCGAGCTGATCGAGGTGCCCGCCCTGCCCTACGCCAATCCCAACAACTACCAGCATGTCGGCCGCAGGCTGGCCGACGAGCTGCGCAAGACCGAGCCCAATGGCGTGCTGTTCGCCGACCAGTGGAACAATCTCGACAATGCCAAGGCGCATCACGAGTCCACTGGCCCGGAGATCTGGGAGCAGACCGGCGGCAAGGTCGACGGCTTCGTCTGCTCGGTCGGCAGCGGCGGCACGCTCGCCGGCGTCAGCCGCTATCTGAAAGAGAAGAACAAGGACATCCGCATCGCCTGCGCCGATCCGCACGGCGCCGGCATGTACGAATACTTCAGGACTGGCGATGCCAAGGCGACGCCCGGTGGCTCGATCACCGAGGGCATCGGCCTCAACCGCGCGACCGCGATTGTCGAGACCGCCAAGGTCGACGAGGCCTATCTCATTCCCGACACCGAGGCTGTCACCGTCATCTATGAGCTGCTCCAGCACGAGGGCCTCTGCCTTGGGGGCTCGACCGGCATCAACATCGCAGGCGCAATGCGGCTCGCCAAGCAGCTCGGACCCGGCAAGACCATCGTGACCGCGCTGTGCGATTCCGGCAGCCGCTATCAATCAAAACTGTTCAACGCGGATTTCATGCGCGCCAAGAACCTGCCCGTGCCGGAGTGGCTCGAGAAGCGCAGCAACATCAAGCCGCCGTTCGTCTAGGCGAGGTGCTGGCGCTTGTTTTAGCGGTCGCGGCCCAGCTGCCGTAGGGTGGGCAAAGCGAAGCGTGCCCATCGGTTGTTGCGGCCACGGACGATGGTGGGCACGGCGCAAAAGCCTTTGCCCGCCCTACGGCAGCACGGCTTGGATCACCGCAAGATCTGGCTCAAAAACAGCTTCGTCCGCGCATGCTGCGGAGCCGCAAAAAACTCATTGGGCGTGTTGGCCTCGATGATCTGGCCAGCGTCCATGAACACGACGCGGTTGGCGACCTCGCGGGCAAAGCCCATCTCGTGGGTGACGACCAGCATCGTCATGCCCTCCTCGGCGAGGTCGACCATGGTGTCGAGCACCTCCTTGACCATCTCGGGGTCGAGCGCCGAGGTCGGCTCGTCGAACAGCATCACCTTCGGATTCATGGTCAGCGCACGCGCGATCGCGACGCGCTGCTGCTGGCCGCCGGACATCTGGCCCGGAAACTTGTTGGCCTGATGCGGGATCTTGACCCGCTCCAGAAATTTCATCGCGGTCGCCTCGGCGTCCCTCTTCGGAATGTTGCGCACCCAGATCGGCGCCAGCGTGCAATTGTCGAGCACCGTGAGATGCGGGAATAGGTTAAAACTCTGGAACACCATGCCGACCTCGCGGCGCACCGCGTCGATGTGCTTGAGGTTCGGCCCGAGTTCGATGCCGTCGACGACGATTTCGCCCTCCTGGAACTCCTCAAGTGCGTTGATGCAGCGGATCAGCGTCGATTTGCCCGAGCCCGAAGGTCCGCAGATCACGATGCGCTCACCCTTCTGGACCTCGAGATCGATGTCACGCAGAACGTGGAAGTCGCCGTACCATTTGTTCAGGCCGGAAATCTTGACGATGGGCTCGGACATGGTGACCTCGATCAGTTGCGGCGGTGGGCGTTGAGGCGGTGCTCGACGAAGAGCGAGTAGCGTGACATTCCAAAGCAGAACAGGAAATAGATGATACCGGCAAAGGCAAAGCCGGTGAACAATGTCGACGGCGCTGACCATTTCGGATCCGCGAACGAGGCGCGCAGCGAGCCCAGCAGATCGAACAGCGCGACGATCGACACCAGCGAGGTATCCTTGAACAGCGAGATGAAGCTGTTGACGAGGTTCGGGATGACGTGGCGCAGCGCCTGCGGCAGCACGATCAGCGAGGTCGTCTTCCACCAGGACAACCCGAGCGCCGCCGCCGCTTCGCCCTGACCTCGCGGGATCGCAGCCAGGCCGCCGCGGACATTCTCGGCCTGATAGGCGCCCGTGAACAGCGCGATCCCGATCAGCGCGCGGACGAGGCCGTCGACCGTGAAATTGCCCGGCAGGAAAAGCGGCAGCATGTAGGTTGCGAAGAACAGCACCGTGATCAGCGGCACGCCGCGCCAGAATTCGATGAAGGCGATCGAGAAGATCCGGATCAGCGGAATGGTGGAACGGCGGCCGAGCGCCAGCGCAATGCCGATCGGCAATGACGTGACGATGCCGGCGACGGAAACCACCAGCGTCACCAGAAGACCACCCCAGAGCCGCGTCTGCACGACCGCCAGTCCGCCGTGATCGAGCCCCATCAGCTTGATCACGATGGCGATGGCGATGAAAGTCACGATGCTCCATGCCAGCAGGCGCCATCCCGTGCGCACGCCGCCGCCGAGCACAAAGGCGATCAGCGAGACGACGGTCGTGGTGATCGCAAAATCGGTCCAGACCGATTGGCCTGAGCCCTCGAGCTGGTCACGCAGCCAGGTCAGGGGAAAGATCAGCCAGAAGATGGCCTTGCCGACCAGCACGATCAGGTTGCCGACGGCCCACAACAGCGGAGCGATGGCCGAGGTCTTGCTGAGACCGAGCAGGACCTGCCCGGCGCCGATGACGCTGTCGTCGAACAATTGCAGCAGCCCCGCCGTCCAGCTCACGCCGAAGCCCGAGATCCCGCCGCCATGCAGCAGGAAGAACGCGACGACGGGAAAGGCGAGGAAGAACAGGCCGGCGTTCACAGCCTTCGCGGGCAGGCGCGGAACGAGCATTGGCGCGAGCAGGACCGCCGTCAGGGCGAATGTGAGATTGACGCGCCAGCGCTCGGCCTCGGGATAGAAGCCATAGATCAATTGCGGCAGCTTGGCCTGGATGTAGGGCCAGCAGGCGCCGACCGCAAAACCTGCGTTTTCGGTCAGGCACGCCGCACGGTCATTGCCGGTCCAGACCGCGTCGACGAACAGGAACCTGACTGACGGAACGATCGTGAACCAGAGCAGCAAGGCACTGACGATGGTGATCAGGACGTTGGTCGGCGAGTTCAAAAGGCGCGTGCGCACGAGGCCAATGAAGCCCGTCGTCCGCACCGGCGCAGGACGCTCGGTGAGCAGATCCTGCCGGACATAGGCGGATGAGGTGATATCGGTCATGCGCCGAGGCTCCGGCTGACGCGCCAACCGTACACGCTCATGATCGCGCTGGTGAGCAGCGAGATCAGAAGATAGACGCCCATCGTCATGGCGATGATCTCGATCGCCTGCCCGGTCTGGCTCAGCGACGTGCCGGCCCAGACCGAGACGAGGTCAGGATAGCCGATCGCGACCGCGAGCGAAGAATTTTTCGTGAGATTGAGATATTGGTTGGTCAGCGGCGGCACGATGACGCGCATCGCCTGCGGCACGACGATCAACCGCAGCGTGGCGCCGCGGCTGAGGCCGAGCGAAGACCCCGCCTCCATCTGCCCCTTGTGCACGGACAGGATGCCGGCGCGCACGATCTCGGCGATGAAGGCGGCGGTATAGGTCGACAGCGCCAGCGTCAGCGCCACGAACTCCGGAATGATGCGCGAGCCGCCGGCGAAGTTAAACCCCTTCAGCTGCGGCAGCTCGACGGTGAATGGCAAGCCGAACACCATGATAGTGGCGAGCGGCAGCCCAAACAGCAGGCCCAGCACATAGGGCCAGATGCGGATCATCTGCCCGCGCTGGAACAGCGCCCGCCTCGCATGGAGACGCAAGCCCACCGCAGCGATGATGCCGAACGCCAGCGCCGCCAGGAACGGCTCGAGCCCGCTCTCGCCGATCGGACGGGGAATGACGAGGCCGCGATTGCTGATGAAGGCGATGCCGAGCAGCGAAATGCTTTGCCTGGGATTAGGCAAGGCCGCAAGAACCGCGAGGTACCAGAACAGGATCTGGAACAGCAGCGGCAGGTTGCGGATGATCTCGACATAGATTTCGCCGACGCGCGACAACAGCCAGTTGGGCGACAGCCGGCACAGCGCGACGATAAAGCCGATCACGGTGGCGAAGAAAATGCCGACGACCGAGACCACGAGTGTATTGAGGAGCCCCACGACGAACACCCGCAGGAACGTGTCCGAGCCGTTGTAGGAGATCAGGGTCTGATTGACGTCGAAGCCGGCATTATTCCGGAGGAAGCCGAAGCCGGCAGCGATGTGCTGGTTCTCGAGATTGGCGCGGGCGTTGGAGATGATCTCATAGCCGATCCAACCAAGGATCGCCGCGAAGGCAAATTGGACGGCAACGCCGTTCCAGCCTGCCTTGCCGCCCAGAATGCGCCTGACCTTCAGCGCGATCTGGGCCGGCGGTTTTCGAGCCTCGGTGCTCATCGCCGCGGATCAGGCGGAATCAGCGGATCGGCGGCGCGTATTGGAGACCACCCTTGTTCCAGAGGTTGTTGAGACCGCGATTGATCGCGAGCGGCGAGCCCGAGCCGACGTTGCGGTCGAACACCTCGCCGTAATTGCCGACGGCCTTCACGATCCGGATCACCCAGTCCTTGGTGAGACCGAGCTGTTCGCCGAAATTGCCGTCGGTGCCGAGCACGCGCTTCAGCTCCGGATTTTCCATCTTGAGCTTCTCGTCGACGTTCTTCGAGGTGATGCCGAGCTCTTCGGCAGTGACCATCGCGAAAAGCGTCCATTTCACGATGTCGAACCACTGGTCGTCGCCGTGGCGCACCATCGGTCCCAGCGGCTCCTTCGAGATGATCTCGGGGAGCACCATGTGGTCGTTGGGATTGGCGAGCTTGAGGCGGTTGGAGTAGAGGCCCGACTGGTCGGTGGTGAAGACGTCGCAGCGGCCGGCCTCATAGGCCTTGACCGTTTCGTCGTTGGTGCCGAACGCGATCACCTCGTACTTCATGTTGTTGGCCTTGAAGTAGTCGGCGAGATTTTGCTCGGTGGTGGTGCCGGTCTGCACGCAGACCGAGGCGCTGTTCAGCTCCAGCGCGGAATTCACCTTGAGCGACTTCTTCACCATGAAGCCCTGCCCGTCGTAATAGGTCACGCCGGTGAAGTTGGCGCCGAGCGAGGTGTCGCGCGAGATGGTCCAGGTGGTGTTGCGCGAGAGCACGTCGATCTCGCCGGATTGCAGCGCGGTAAAGCGGTCCTTGGCCGAGGTCGGCACGTACTTGACCTTGGTCGGGTCATTGAAGATGGCGGCCGCAATCGCGCGGCAGACGTCGACGTCGAGGCCGGTCCAGTTGCCCTTGTCGTCCGGCGAGGAGAAGCCCGGCAGGCCCTGGCTGACGCCGCAGGACAGTGTGCCCCGATCCTTGACGGTCTTGAGCGTTTGCGCTCCGGCGGTCTGGGCAGTCAGGCCGGCGGCGAGAGCGAGAGTGAGAGCCAGGGTTACGCGTTTCATGGGCTGAAGGCCTTTCAAGGTCGTCTCAAGGAACGTTGTCTCAGGATCGTCTCTGCCAGGACTAGGCGTCGCAGGACGAGCCCTGCAAGAGTCATGCTGGAAACTTTGCCGAACACCCGCCCATCCCGAGAGGCCATAACCTAATCCCCGCCGCAGGCGCCCGCCTTTGTGGCTGTGGCGCAAGGTCCGGTCAGACGATGGATCGAAGGTCGCGGCAGGCCCCTCAACATGCGGCGACTGAATAGCACCTGCGCATCACAGAACGACTGGCGAGCCGGGTCAAGGGGTTGACGGGACTCTTCTGTGTTCTGTTATTAACGGCAGCGGCCGTTCGGCCAGCCCGCGGACGCGATGCGCGCCAGCGGAAACGCTTTTTTGAAAGCAGGCGCATGGATTCCCCGCATCCCCTTCAGCAGCAGGCCGAGACCCGGCTGGTCACCTCCGGCCGCGACACCAAGGCGCAGAAGGGCTTCGTCAATCCGCCGGTGTTCCACGGCTCGACCGTGCTCTATCCGACCGCCGAGGACCTGCACGCCCATCGCGGCGAGTTCACCTATGGCCGCCACGGCACGCCCACCACCAAGGCGTTCCAGGAGACGCTGATGGCGCTGGAGGGGCCGCAATGTGCCGGCGTCGGCATCGTTCCGTCGGGGCTGTCGGCGATCTCCACCACCCTGCTCTCGGTGCTGAAGGCCGGCGACCACATCCTCGTCTGCGACAACGTCTATCGGCCCTCGCGCAATTTCTGCAACGGCATGCTGACCCGCTACGGCGTTGAGACCACCTATTTCGATCCGCTGATCGGCGCCGGCATCGAAAAGCTGTTCAAGCCGAACACGCGCGCGGTGCTGGTCGAGGCCCCGGGTTCGCAATCCTTCGAGATGCCGGACATTCGCGCCATCGCCGAGGTCGCGCATGCGAAGGGCGCGCTCGTGATCGACGACAACACCTGGGCGACACCGCTCTATCACCGCTCGCTCGAGCAAGGCGTCGACATCAGCATGCAGGCGGCCACCAAATATATCGGCGGCCATTCCGACATCATGTTCGGCACCATCTCGGCCAATGCCAGGACCTGGCCGATAGTTGCGGAAGGCATCCGCCTGCTCGGCGTCTGCGCTGGTCCCGATGACGTCTTCCTCGCGCTGCGTGGTCTGCGCACGCTGTCGGTACGATTGGCGCAGCATCATCGTTCAGGCCTCGAGATGGCGCGCTGGCTGGCAGCAAGACCCGAGATCGCACGCGTGCTGCATCCTGGGCTGGAGACCGATCCGGGCCACGCGATCTGGAAACGCGACTTCACCGGCGCGTCGGGCCTGTTCAGCATCGTCTTGAAGCCGGCGCCGCAGAAGGCGGTCGACACCATGCTCAACACGCTCAAGCTGTTCGGCATGGGTTTTTCCTGGGGCGGCTTCGAGAGCCTTGCGATCCCCTTTGACTGCGATGCCTATCGCACCGCGACCAAGTGGGCGCCGGGCGGACCGACTCTTCGTCTCCACATCGGGCTTGAGAGCACCGACGACCTCAAGACTGATCTCGATCGCGGCTTCGCCGCCCTCAAAGCGGCAATGTGAGTCTGTTACAAGGCATCGCGCTGCAGGAACGAGCAACCCACGCAGGCGTTAACGCCGATGCGCCAACAAATGGTTTGAACGTCAAGCGTTTGGCGCTAGCCTCACCAATCGACTCTCAATCCGGACACGGAGAATGGGAACGTTGGTTCTGCTCGATCTAATGGGCGGCGTTGCGCTGTTGTTGTGGGGCCTGCACATGGTCCACAGCGGCATTTTGCGCGCCTTCGGCCCGGACCTGCGGCGGCTGCTCGGCAAGGCGCTTGGCAATCGTTTCAAGGCGTTTGCGGCGGGCCTCGGCCTCACCGCGCTGCTCCAGAGCAGCACGGCGACCGCGCTGATCACCAGCTCCTTCGCCGCCGAAGGCCTCGTCAGCCTCGCCGCCGCGCTCGCGATCATGTTAGGGGCCAATGTTGGCACGACGCTGATCGTGCAGGTGCTCTCGTTCAATATCGCGGCAGTCGCGCCGGTGTTGTTCGTGCTGGGCCTCGTCGCCTTCCGCTCGGGACCGCGTTCGCGGATCAAGGACATTGGCCGCGTCTGTATCGGCCTCGGCTTGATGCTGCTGTCGCTGCACATCCTGCTCGACACGCTGGCGCCGGCGGAGAACGCGCCCGGCATGCGCGTCATGATCTCGGCCATCACGGGCGATCCCGTCCTGTGCATCGTCATCGCCGCACTCGTCACTTGGGCGGTGCATTCGAGCGTCGCCAGCGTGCTGCTGATCATGTCGCTGGCCTATTCGCAGTTCATCACACCCGACGCGGCGCTCGCACTGGTGCTCGGGGCCAATCTCGGCAGTGCCATCAATCCCGTGTTCGAAGGTGCGAGGCGCGACGATCCCGCGAGCTATCGCCTGCCGGTCGGCAATCTCATCAACCGCATCGCCGGAATCGCGATCGTCCTCCCGTTCCTGAACGTGATCGCCGGGCACATGCATGCCTGGCAGCCCGATCTCGCCAAAATGACGGCGGCGTTCCACGTCGCCTTCAATGCCGGTACGGCCGTCATCTTCATCGGGCTGCTCGACACCATGTCGGGCCTCCTGACCCGGCTATTGCCCGATCGCGTCCAGGAGGCGGACCCGGCCCGGCCGCGCTATCTGGACGAGAGTGCGCTGGAGACGCCGTCACTGGCGCTCGCCGACGCCGCCCGCGAAACCCTGCGCATGGGCGACCTCGTCGAGGTCATGCTGCGCAAGGTGATGGCCGCGATGATGACGGGCGACCGGGCGCTGGTCGACCAGGTCACGAAGACCGACAATGCCGTCGACGGCCTCGACGAGGCGATCAAGCTCTACGTGACGAAACTGACGCGGGGCAGCCTCGACGAGAGCGAGGGCCGGCGCGCGATGGAGATCATCTCCTTCGCCATCAACCTCGAGCATATCGGCGACATCATCGACAAGAATTTGAGCGAGCTTGCCACCAAGAAGATCAAGCGGCGCCTGCAATTCTCGGCCGAGGGTGCCGAGGAGCTCGCCGCCTTCCACAAACGCACGATGGACTCGCTGCGCATCGCCTTCGGCGTGTTCATGTCGGGCGACGCCAACGAGGCGCGCAAGCTGCTGGTGGAGAAGACCACGCTCAGGAACACCGAGCTCGCCGCCGTCGAGCGCCATCTCGACCGCTTGCGCGAAGGCCGCCCGGAGACCATCGAGACCACCTCGCTGCATCTGGACGTGCTGCGCGATCTGCGCCGCATCCATTCGCATAGCTGCTCGGTCGCCTATCCTGTGCTGGAGGCAGCCGGCGAGCCCTATCGCCGGACCGAGACCGAGACGGCCACTCTGCCCGCCTCAGGCGCGGCTTCGGCGCTGCCGCGCTAAAGCGCGATGAGATTGGGCTGAATCGTCATCGCGCTTTAGGCATGATTGCCGCCGCTGCGCGCGACGGCACCGGCGAAACGCGCCGCCTTTGGTCACCGCTCCAGCGTCTTCGAGGCGCGGCCGCGGTTCTTCCAGATCAGCATGATGTTGCGGACATAGATAATCGTGGCCAGCGCCTGTCCGAGAATGATGACCGGTTCGCGCTTCACGACGCCGTAGACCAGCGTCATCAGCCCGCCCCCCATGGAGCAGAACCAGAACGCCATCGGCACCACGCTGTTGCCGGCGCGTTCGCTCGCGATCCACTGCACCAGGAAGCGCGCGGTGAAGAACAGCTGCGCGACGAGCCCGAACGCCAGCCAGAAATCGAACTTGGCGACGAAAACGTCGTAAAGATAATTGCTCAGCGCCTGACCGTATTGAATGATCATGCGTTCACCTCGGTCACCTCTGGTGTCGGCTTCTTGCGACGGATCAGCCACCACACGCCAGCGAGGTCCATGATGCCGATCCACAGCCGGTCGAAGAAACCATAGTTCGACACGCCGGAATGGCGTGGCCGGTCGATCACGTCGATATAGGCAATATCGAAGCCTTCGCGGCGGACCAACGCCGGCAGGAAGCGGTGCAGACCGTCGAAATAGGGCATCATCAGGAAGATATCGCGCCGGAACGCCTTCAGCCCGCATCCGGTATCGCGCGTGCCGTCCTTGAGGATCGCGTTGCGGACGCCATTGGCGACGCGCGACTGAAGCTTCTTGAAACCGGTGTCCTTGCGGCCGACGCGTTGTCCCGCGGCGAGCCCGACATTGCTGCCCTTCTCGACCGCGGCGATCAGTTCCGGCAGGAACGCCGGGTTGTTCTGGCCGTCGCCGTCGAGCGTCGCCACGATCTGCCCGCGGGCCGCGCGCACGCCGCTGCGCACCGCCGCCGACTGGCCGCCCGACTTAGCGTGGCGGAGCTGCCGCAGATTGTCCCGCTGCTTCATCATCGCCACCAGGCGCTCGCCGGTCGCGTCCGTCGAGCCGTCGTTGACGTAGATGATCTCGTAGGCCCAGCGGCCATCGAGCGCCGCGCAGATCTCGGCGATCAGCGGCGCGATGTTGTCGGCTTCGTTGCGCACGGGAACGACGATGGAAACCGAAGGCTGGGACGTCGACAAAGGAGGCTCGTGGTTTGGAATGGGCCTGCCCTCAAGGAACCGGCGGTCCCAAGAGCAGCCGCTTTTATGGGGCAGATGCCCCGCGGGCAACCCTTTTGAGGCGGCCCGAATCCGCCCCCGGAAGAGGCACAATGGTGCCGTCGGCCCGGATCGCAAAGGCCAGCCTGCGGGCCGCGAACCAGTAACGGACCGCCATCGCCCCGACCATGCCCAAGAGGGCGCCGGCGGTGACGTCGCTCGGGTGGTGCGCGAGCAGCACTAGGCGCGTCAGCAGGATCACGATTGCGTAAGTGAACATGAACACGCGCAGCCGCGGCCACAGCGCCGACACCGCGAACGCCAAGGCGAACGCCGTCACCGCATGGCCAGACGGCAGGCTGGCGTAAGCCCCGGTCCCCTCGAACGGGATGAAGTTGAACGGATTGGCCACGCCGCCGACGAACGGACGTCCGCGCCCGATGAGATATTTCAGGATCTCGGCAACGAATACCGACAGAGCAACGGACAGGAACAGGTACTGGAGCCGCGTGCCAAAGCCGAGCAGCAGCGCGCGGCGCGTGCCGTGAAGGCCGGCCGCAACGAGCGCCACGACCACCAGCGCGGCGCCGAGCACCGAGAGCACATACTCGTCCTTGCCGAAATCGGTGAGGATGCGGACCGGCCACAGGCTTGGCGTGCCGCGCGCCGGCATCAGCTGGATCTCGGTCAGGTCGAAAGCGACCATCAGCACGATGATCAAGGCCGCGCCCGCCGCGCTCAGCCAGAGCGAATGCCGTGCCAGCTTGCGCGCGGCAGCCGCGCGGCGCGAATGCGACGGTGCACGCACGAGCTGCGCCAGCGCGCGTCCGGACACGGCGAACAATTGTGCAGGATAGCTCGCACGCGCCGCGATGTCGCTCGCTGCCGACATCCTACTCGGTGCCTTCCGAACGGAAGATCGAGATCGAGATCGGCCGCCCTTGCGAGAAATTGTAGCCGTCGATGCGCGCGCCGACCTTGTAGCGCAGCCCGATCGCCTCGGCGCGCTGCACGAAGCTGCGCTCCGAGCGCTGCTCGATCAGCGCGAAGCGGCAGCTTCCCTGCCGCAGGAAGTCTGCCGCACCGGAGCCATCGGTGAGCAATGTCTGCGTGCCCGTGAGGAACACCAGGCTCGGCTCGTGATAGCCGGCAGCCGCCGCCTTCGGTCCGACGCAGCTGACGTTGCGCAGCGCGCGCGCCACCTCGATACTCGGAAACAGCGGGGTCAGCGAGGGCAGCACGATGCCCCAGACCACGACCGCCAGCATCAGGGCGGCGACCAGTGCATTCAGCACCGACCGCTCGGCGCGGTTGGTGTCGAACAGCCACCAGGCGAACAGGCCGAAGATCAGCGAGGCCGCGATGAACGGCCAGGCGACGAAGGCCGGCTGCCGCGTCAGCATGACCGCGCCGACCACCGCGATGATCGAAGCCGCCGCGGGGATCGCGAACCACCAGGCCGAGCCGCGCGCGAGCCAGGAGCGCGACAGCACGTTCCGCTCCAGCGCGCCAACTGTGAGGATCGCAATCGCCGGATAGAGCGGCAGCACGTAATGCGGCAGCTTGGTCAACACCGCCTCGAACACGATCCAGGACGGGATCAGCCAGGCCAGCAGGAACTGCGCGCCGGGCTCGCGACGCGCCCGCCACACCGCAGGCGCCGCCATCGCCGCGAGCGGCGCGCCCGGCCAGAACGTGATCCAGAACAGCGCAAGGTAAAGCCCGGGCGGCGCGCCATGGGATTCCTGGGCGCCGATCTTGCTCAGCATGTCGCCGCCGACGGAGTCCGCAAAGAAGGCGTCGCCCGCGCGCCAGAAGATCGCGACGAACCAGGGCAGCACCAGCACCAGCGTCCACATCAGGCCCCAGAGCGGGCGCAGCTTCCACAGCCAGGAGGCATCGCGATCCAGGATTGCCAGCGCGATGATGGTCAGGCCGGCGAACATCAGGATCAGCGGACCCTTGATCAGAATGCCGACCGCGAGCGCGGTCCAGAAGATCGCGGGCCAGCTCCACGGTGGATGCGTCTCGTCCTCGGCGCGTTGCCAGGACAGATAGGCGCGCGACATCGCGCCCATCGCGGCGGTCACGCAGAACAGCAGCATCGCGTCGGTCTTTGCCAGCCGAGCCTCGACACCGAGCAGCACGGAGGCGCACATCAACAGCGCAGCGAGCACCGCGGCGCGCCGCGTGACGAAGCCGAGCGCGGCCCAATAGGTCATGAGCACCGCGCCGATCGCCCCTAACAGCGAAGGAATGCGGTAGACCCAGATCCGCAATTCGGCCTTCGGCAGTTTGAGCGCCGTGGCAGCTTCAACCGCGGCCGACTGCAACCAGTAGATGCCAACCGGCTTCTTGTAGCGGACGTCCTCCTGGAAGCGGATGTCGACATAGTCGCCGCTCTCGACCATCTGCTTGGTCGCCTGCGCAAAGCGCGCCTCGTCGCGGTCGACCGGCGGGATGGTGAAGAAGCCCGGCAGGAACAGCAGCAACGCGCACAGCACCAGGAAGCCGGCCGCGCGGGCATGGCTGGACGTGACGGCGTCGAGCAGCGACACCAGCCGGCTGCCCGGATCTACGGGCGCTTTGGGCTCGCGGGGCGCTCCAAAACGGGGAGGTGGGTAGGTCTCGGCCATTGGTTCCGCTTACGCTGAAACCGCCATCGCCACAACCGCTTAAGCCAGGGTTATTGAATTCGAATGACAACTGTGTCCGCGGCGCCCGTGGCATCGATCACGGTGAGCCGCGCAAAGCCGGGGCCGGGCGGATCGATCAGGCGCTGGCGCCGGCCGTCGATCTCGCCGCGCGAGGTTCCATTGACCATCACTGTCATGGGCAGGACGCCGCCGGCGACCTTGACGGGCATGGCGGCGGCTTCCGGGCCGCCGGAGCGATCGACATCGATCCGCGAGCCGTTCAGCGGAAACTGGATGTGCAGCGCCTGCTCGCCCCCGGTCCGCACCAGTTCCCCGATCGGCCGGAACCGTTTCAGCGGCAGCGGCAGCTTGGCGTTGCTAGCCATCAGGGTTCCCTTCGGCGGCTTCGGCAGCGGGGCCAGCGTCTTGCCGGTGCGGGCGAAAGCGTCGAACAGGATCGGAGCTGCGGCGACGCGCCCGATCAGCCCGGGAACCGGGGCGCCGTCGGGCCGGCCGACCCAGACACCGATGGTCATGCGGCCATCGAAGCCGACCGACCAGGCATCGCGATAGCCGTAAGACGTGCCGGTCTTGAACGCGATGCGGTTGTGAGCGGCATTCTCCGGCGGCGGCGTGCCGAGCAGCACGTTGCCGACCTGCCAGGCCGCGGCCTGGTCCAACAGCCGCATCGGCTCGCGGTCGTCCTTGGCCGCGATGACCTCGCGCAGCGGCTTGGTGGTGCCGAGCCGGGCGAAACCCGTGTAGAGCTGGGCAAGGTCCTGGAGCGTCACGCCAACGCCGCCAAGACCCATGGCAAGGCCCGGCGCCTCGTCCTTGGGCAGCACGAGACTGCCGCCGGCCTGGCGCAGCCGCGAGACCAGCCGGCTCGCGCCGACGCGGTCGAGCAGCACGATCGCCGGCACGTTCAGCGACAATTGCAGCGCCTTTTTCACCGGCACCGTGCCCTGGAACGTCATGTCGAAATTTTCCGGCGCGTAGGAGCCGAAGCGGACCGGACGGTCGTCGATCAGGCTGTCGGGATGGACGAACCCGTCCTCGAAGGCGAGGCCATAGATGAACGGTTTCAGCGTCGAGCCCGGCGAGCGGACGGCACGGGTCATGTCGACCTGCCCTGCCCGGCTCTCGTCGAAATAATCGGCCGATCCGACGCGCGCGAGCACGTCGCCGCTCTCATTGTCGACCACGATGATGCCGACCGAGATGTTCGGCCCCAGCGCAATCGCGCGGTCGTGGGCCAGCGGCTCCAGCACCTTCTGCAAGGTCGCATCCAGCGTCAACTTGATGACCGGCGTCTCTTTGACGGTCGCAAGCGCGGAATCCGAGGCATGCGGCGCCAGGATCGGCATCGGTTTGCGCAGTTTTGGCACGGGCGCGGCCTTGGCCTGCGCCGCATCCTCAGGGCTGACGACATGCTCCGCGACCATGCGATCGAGCACCCGATCGCGCGCCTTGCGCGCCGTCTCGGGATAGCGGTCGAGCCGGCGCGTCTCCGGCGATTGCGGCAGGGCGACCAGCAAGGCAGCTTCGGAGAGCGAGAGGCGTTTCGGCTCCTTGCCAAGATAGGCGATCGAGGCGGCGCGGATGCCTTCGAGATTGCCGCCGTAAGGCGCGAGCGCGAGGTAGAGGTTGAGGATCTCAGCTTTGCTCATGCTGCGCTCCAGCTCGATCGCGCGGACGATCTGGTGCAGCTTGGTATAAAGTGAGCGCTGCCGCCGCGGCTCCATCAGCCGGGCGAGCTGCATCGAGATGGTCGAGCCGCCGGACACGATCTGGCCGCGCGTTCCCAGCTGCAACGCGGCGCGTCCGAGCGCGAGCGGATCGAGGCCGTTATGGGCGTAAAAGCGCTGGTCCTCATAGGCGAACAGCAGTTTCAGGTAGGTCGGATCGACGTTCGTTTTGGCATCGACCGGCAACCGCCACCGCCCATCCGCCATCGCGTAGGCGCGGAGAAGCTTTCCGTTGCGATCGACGACCGTGGTCGAGACCTGCCGCGCCTCGTCGAGCGGGAGAGAACCAAGGGAATAGACCCATGCGACGAAGCCGATGACGCCGAGGATGAAGGTGAGCGCGAGGGCGGAGAGCGCGCGAGGGCCCCTGCCTTTCGCTCCGCTGCTGTCATTCCGGGATGGTCCGAAGGACCAGACCCGGAATCTCGAGATTCCGGGTTCGGTGCTTTGCGCCGCCCCGGAATGACGAGATACGTTGTCAGCCTCGCTCATCCCACCACTCACTTCGCCGCCCGCACTTCGACACTGCCCGTGCCCGTCCGGCCGTAGCGTGAGGGGTTGTACATGTCCTCGACATGGGCCTGCGGCAGCACGTATTTGCCGGGCGAGACCGCCCGCACGACATAGGCGACGGTGAACACCGCCTTGGAATCCGAGGTCCGGTCCACGGCCGCGGTGAAGCGGTCGTCGCGGAACTCGGTATCCTCGAGCTCCTCGCCGTCCTCGATCCAGTCCAGCGTGCCGCTGTCGCCCGACGAGACCAGCTTCGGATTGTCGATCTCCAGACCCGCCGGCAGATAGTCGGACACCATGATGTGGCCGTACTCCGGTTTCGCTTCCGTGATCTTCAACACGACGGCGAAGCGATCGTTCTGCTTGACCTTGCTGATATCGGCGGGCTTGCCCTCGAGCGTGAAGTAGTTGCGCTCGATCTTGAACCCGGCAGAGGCGGCCGGCTCCGGCGTCACCGGCGAGCCCGACACCGAGACCACCGCCTGTACCGGTGCGTCGCCAGTGTTGGTGATCTTCAGCGGCTTGCCGCTCAGCGTGTCCGCCTTGTAGCTGCGATAAAGCGCAGTCTTGACCGGCTGGCCGTCGACCTCGATCGAGAGGTTCTCCTTGGCCAGCGCCCGCGCCGCCAGCACCAGCCACGCATTCTCCTGCGTGGAGGTGTAGGGCGTCAGCCCCCGCGCGACTTCCACCCGCGAGACCGCCTGCGTCAGCGTCGCCTTCGGCGCGTTGCCTTCGCTGGCAAGCGAGACCAGCGCTGCGGCATCGCGGAGCTGCGAGCCGTAGTCGGTGCGACCGAACTCAAGCACGGGCTTCGGCGCAAGGCTGTCGAGGGCGGCGCCGTAGACCCGCTCCGCGCGGTTGCGGTCGCCGACCAAAGCGAGCGCCGCCGCAAGCTGAGATTTGGCGATCGGCGTCGCCAGATTGTTCAGCTTGGTGTCGGCGAGATAGCGGAGGTCGCCGATCGGCGCCGCGCCGTTGCGGGCGAGCACGTAGAGACCGTAGGCGAGATCGCGGCCACCGTCCTTCTCCGGCTCGTTGCCGTTGACGACGGAGTTGCGGATGCGGTCCAGCGCGTTCTTGAACAGGACATCCGGCACCACAAAACCCTTTTCGCGGGCGCGGGTCAGGAAGTCCGTGACGTAGGCATCGAGCCAGGCATCGTCGCCGCCCGCCGACCACAGGCCGAACGAGCCGTTGGCGCCCTGACGCGCCAAAAGCCGTTCGATCGCGTCGCGGATGCGTTGGTCGACCTCGGTGTCCATGGCGAGATGCGCGCCGGCCGCGAGCTCGTTGACATAGAGCAGCGGCATGGCGCGGCTCGTGATCTGCTCCGAGCAGCCATAGGGGTAGCGGTCGAGCGCTTTGAGGATCGTCGCGGCGTCGAGTGCGGTCGACAGGCTCGCCGAAACCGAGACGCTGCCGGTGCCCGGCACGAGATCGGAGAACATGTCCGAGGTCAGCGTCAGGCTCTCGCCCTTGGCGAGGGTGCGGATCGAGCGCCGTGCCAGCACCTGTGTTGCCGCCTTGACGTCGAACGCATAGTGGCGCGCCAGCGCAAGGCCATTCGGTCCCCTGATGTCGACATCGAGCGTCGCCTGCCCCGCCGCGGTCGCATCGAGCGCGAGCGAGAACGCGTTGCGCTGCTTGGCGGCCAGCTTGACCGTGGTTGCGGGATTGCCGGTCATCTTCACCGGGCCGCCGGTCTTGACGTTGACGACGTAGTCGCCGGCCTGGCCCTCGACATTGTCGATCTCGAGATTGACCGTGCCGTGGTCGCCATTGAGCAGGAAGCGCGGCAGGGTCGTGGTCAGGACCACGGGATCGCGGATCACCACGTCGGTGTTGGCGCGGCCGAGTTTTGTCGCGGTCCACGCCACCGCCATGACGCGCGCCGTGCCGGCGAACTCCGGAATGTCGAAGCTCACCTCGGCGGTGCCGTCGGCACCAACGGTCACAATGCCCGAATAGAGCGCCAGTGGCTTCTGCGCAGGCGGCGAGCCCTGGAGCTCGGCGGCTCCGGCGTCACCGCCGGACTTGATCTGGCCGCGCGTGCCCGACATCCCGTCGATCAGCTGCCCATAGAGATCGCGGATCTCCGCGGTCAGGCGGCGCTGGCCGAGATAGTAATCGTCCGGCGCCGGGGGCTTGTAATTGGTGAGGTTGAGGATGCCGACATCGACCGCGGCGATCACGACCTTGGCGTCCTCGCCGGGATTGAGCCCGTCGAGCTTGACCGGGATCTTCAGCGTCGCATTAGGACGGATCAGCGCCGGCGGCGTCAGCTTCACGGCAAGCGTACGGGTCTGCTTGTCGATGCCGAACCATTTCAGGCCGATCGCGCGGCCCGGCATGCGCTGCGCGGCCGCGTCGAGCGGACGGCGCAAGGTCGCCACCACATAGGCGCCGGTGCCCCAATCCTTGCCGACCGGCAGCTTGACCTGGGCGGTACCCTCCTTGACGTCAATGGTCTGCGTCGTGAGCAGGCGGTCGCCGAGCACGTTGACGGTGAGCTTGCCGGCGGAGCGGACATTGACCGACACGGTCATGGTGTCGCCGGAGGCGTATTGCGGCTTGTCGATCGAGGTCTCCAGGAGGTCCGGCGTGTCGGCGCTGCCGTCGGAATACCAGCCCACGTCGAACTGCACCGAGGTTACCGGGCCGTCGGCATCGTTCGACTTCACATCCAGCCGGTAGCGGCCGGGCTGCGGGCTGAGCGAGATCCGCGCCGGCTTGTCGGCCGTAACAGTGACGTCACCGTCGGCGACGCGCGAGGTCGACTTGACCGGCTCGTACTCCCAGTAATTGTTCTGGCGATACCATTGGTAGCGCGACTCCATCTTCAGGAGCTCGTAGCGCAATCCGTCGCGGCGCAGCCGCTCGCCCTCGGGCGAGACGAACACGACGTCGAACTCGGCCTTGTCGCCCTCGGCGACGTTCTTGTCGCCGAACAGCGGCTTGATCCCGATCTGCGCTGCGGCGGGCGCGACCGGCAGCACGATCTTGCGCTCGACGGCGCGGCCGCCGGTCTCGACCATGCGGACGAAGATCTGCGCCTCCTGTGGACGCGTCGATGCCGGCTGCTTGTCCAACGTCACCGGGAATGTCGCGACGCCGTTGGCGTCGGCCTCCGGCAAATTCTCAAGCGGCGTGCGCTCGTTTGAGGTGGTCTCCTCGTCGGCAACGCCGAACTGGTAGCCGGCAAAGCCCGGACGCTCGCTTGCGGGCGCGATCAGCATATCGCCCTCGAGCGCGAGGCCGGCGGCCGGCGCGCCATAGAGGAAATGGCCGTTCGCCTTAAGCTCCACAGGAGCGTTAGCTTTGATCAGCTTGTCCTTGGCGGACAAGTCGAATTCGATCCGATCGGGGACGTAATCCTCGACCATGAAGGTGGTCTCGCCGACCGAGTTGCCCTTCGGATCAGTGAAGGCACGCACCCGCCAGGTCCCGGTCGGGACGGCCGAGTTGAGCGGCACGGCGAGCGTGCGGCCGCCGGCGCCCTGGTCGGCCAGCACGGCGCGGCGGAATTCGACGCCGTCGGGGCGCTCGATCACCAGGGTCAGCGGCCCGCCTGTCACCGCATTGCCTTGCCCGTCGCGAAGCAGCGCCGTCAGGAATACCGTCTCGCTGGAGCGGTAGACGCCGCGCTCGGCATAGACGAAAGCGTCGGCGCCCGCGGGCACCGCGCGCCCCGAAACGCCGCGATCCGAAAGGTCGAAGGCCGATGTCTTCAGGCTGAGGAAAGCGTAGTCGGCCTTCTCGCCGGTGACGGTCAGCAGCGCCGGTGACAGACCACCCTCGCCGCGCGCAAGGCCCGCCTCGAACAGCACGTGGCCGCTGTCGTCGGTCTTGCGGCTCGCCAGGATCTCGTTGTTACGGGCAACCAGCCGCACCTCGGCCTTGCCGACCGGATCGGTCGAGGCCAGCGAGTTGACGAAGACATGGATGCCGTCATTGCCGGAATAGGCTGTCACCCCGAGATCGGAGACGATGAACCATTGCGTGGCGAGCTGGTAATCATCATCCGAGCCCGGGCCCTTGGCGGCGGCGGTCATCACATAGACGCCCGGCTGGAGCTCGCCGAGCGCTTGATCGACCGGGAATGCCGTGGTGACGTCCTGGTTCAGATTCATCGCGGTCGCAAGCTCGCCGGACCAGACCTTGACGCCGCGCTCGTCGCCGAGATCGCCGAGCAGATATTTGGTCAGCATCTTCTGGAAATCGCTGTCCACCACCGTGTTGATCAGGTTGCGGTCGCCGATCCGGAAGACGTTGATGTTGACCGCGGGCGTGTTGACGCTGACCACGGGAATGCCGCGCTGCCCGGTCCTGGGCAGCACATACGCGCGGCTGGTGAAGCGCACGAAGGGCTTGCGGTCGCGCACATAGATGTTGAACTCGGCCGATTTCGGCAGGCCTTCCTTGACGGTGGACGGCAGGCCAGCGCGCAGATTGATGTTGTAGCGCTCGCCGTGCTTGAGGCCGTCGACGCAGAGCTGCTTGCCCTCGGCCGACAGCGCCGGCTTGTCCTGGCCCGCGAGAGCCAGGAACGGCGCGAAGTCGGTGCGCTTGGCGAGTTCCTCGGAGAACTGGAAGCAGGCGCGCGGGCTCGCCGAATCCGAGTCCACTGTATAGTCGAGCAGCCGGAAGCCGTGCTCGTCGCGCATTTTCTCGTACTGGCCGCGGACGTCGGCGACCTCGCGCGCCTCGAGCGACAGCCGCAGCGCATCCAGCGCCGGCCGCCACAGCTTGCGTTCGGCCAGCGACTTGCCGAGCACGGCGAGCGCATCGGCCTCCTCACCCGGATTGCCGGCGCGCTGGTAGGCGATGTAGGCGGCGGTCGAGGCGCGCTCCAAAAGGAAGGTCTGCTCGCTCGAGTTCTTGGGCCAAATCTGGAAGATCACCTTGGCGAGCCGCAGCCAGTTGCCGGCATCGTCGGGCGTGGTCGCCGCGATCTGGCCGAGCACGGACAGTCCGGTGCGGTAGTCATTACGGCGGAAGGCGGCGTCGGCGTCCGTCTTGAGCGTCGCATTCGTCTTGGCGACCGGCCCCGCCTCGCTCTTTATCTGGGCCTCCAGCTTGATGGCGGAATCGGCGAGATCGTCGCGTTTGAACGCTTTGTCGGCGGCTTGCGCAGCCGAAAGGCCGAGCGCCAGCGTGGCGCAGATTGTGACGGCGCGAACAAGACCGATCATGATGGACTCCCGGAAAACGCGGACGAACGCCGCGGCGGCAAACGAAATGCGCGGAAAGGTGACGGACTCAAGGCGATGGAACCGAAGGTGCAAATCGTCGCATTCGCCATGACAAGGCAAGCCTAGAGGAGAGCGGCCGCAATGTCGCTACGCACGCCGTCCTGATGGCGCAGCAACACCTAGCCAGTCGACCGGCAGCCGTGTCCCGGAAGCTCTTCAGCGCTTCCCGGCGATGTGAACCATCGTCCGTTGCGCTGCCGCTCAACCCGGCACCCTGACACCCCGCCGTTCCGCTTTGTCGCGGCATCGAGGAAATCGGTTCGGTTCAGACTTGGCGAAACACCAGATTTTTCATATTGGCATGTTAGGTGGATGGCCGCCCCCTGAACCGGGGCGGCTCAAGACGGTCCCGTAGCTCAACTGGATAGAGTAGCGGATTTCTACTCCGCGGGTTGCAGGTTCGAGTCCTGCCGGGATCGCCAAATTTTTCACTAGCAAAACAAGAGCTTGGGGCCGTTGCAGCTTCGTTCTGCGTGGCAATCCGTGTTGCGCAGCGCTTCAACTCGCTAGCAGCAAATTCAACGCGTTACGCGACATTACAAACTGCTCCACGCAACACGGCGGCAACACGAGCTTTCGCGATATGTTCACCGGAGGCGCGTCATGATTGGTGTCTGGTTCATCGGCGCCGTTCTGCTGCTGATTGCGGCCGCTGTGCTTGGCCTCCTGGCGATCGTCGTGAAAGCTCAGCAACACGATCCGGGGATCGAATAGCCGCGTTCTCCACACCCACGATAGGCAGTGGTTCGCGCGCGCTGCGGACCGCTAGGAATCGATAATTTGCGAGCTACTGTCGCGCGGCGATCAGGATGGAAGGCAGCGTCATTCAAGGTGAGAGAGTTTCGCTGGGCTCGTGACGTAGGGAGGGCGTAGCCCGACCGGAGTTACGAGCCCAGCGTCGGCGCGATCCCGAGGAGGACCGCGCCGACTGGTGATCGCGGCCGGCGGGGTTATGCAAGTGGTTCTTCCGCCAAGAGGAATCACTCGCTTGCCCGGCCGACACATCACAGATCACCAGATGAGGCTCTACATGAAGTACCGTCAGACCGATAGCCCGCCAGTGGCGGCGGCCAAGGCGTCATTCAGTGCGTCGACCGCCTATCGGATCGAGAGAGATCCCCGATTTCCATCGCAAAGGAAGGCGCCCCGCGGCCGGCGACGACCGGACCCGTTGAGCGACGTGTTCGAGACCGAGATCGTCCCGATCCTGAAGGCGGCCCCTGGCTTACGCCCGGTGGCGGTGTTCGAGGAGATGCTACGGCGTCATCCGGATCTCGGCAGCGGTATCCGTCGTACCCTGGAACGTCGGATCCGTGCATGGCGGGCGGTCCACGGCGAGGAGCAGGAGGTGATCTTCCGCCAAACCCACGAGCCTGGCCAGCTCGGCCTCTCCGACTTCACCGACATGGGCGAGTTGGGTGTGACGATCGCGGGTGCTCCGTTGGATCATCGTCTCTATCACTTCCGTTTGGCCTATTGCGGGTTCGAGCACGCCCACGTCGTGCTTGGCGGCGAGAGCTTCGTTGCCCTGGCCGAAGGCCTGCAGAATGCCCTCTGGTCGCTGGGTGGGGCGCCGCGGGAGCATCGGACCGACAGTCTGTCGGCCGCATTCTGCAATCTCGATCGTGATGCACGGGACGATCTGACGCAGCGATACGAGGCCCTTTGTGCCCACTACGGCATGCGGCCTTCCCGCAACAATCGAGGCGTTGCTCACGAGAATGGTTCGATCGAAGGCCCCCACGGTCATCTCAAGCGAGCAATCGCGGACGCCTTGCTGCTGCGCGGAACTGTCGACTTCGACGATCTTGCCACCTATCGCGGCTTCATCGACGAGATCGTCAGCCGCCGCAATGCCCGCAAGGCCAAGCGGATCGATAGCGAGCGCATGGAGTTGCAGGAGCTGCCCGATCGCCGCACCTCGGACTACGAAGAGGTGATCGTCCGCGTGACATCGTCCGGCGGCTTCACCCTGCGCAAGGTGTTCTACACGGTGCCATCGCGCCTGATCGGTCACCGGCTGCGGGTGCGCCTTTACGACGATCGTCTCGACGTGTTCGTCGGCGGCACCCATCTCGTCACCCTGCCGCGTGGGCGGCCGCATCCCAATGGCAAGTACGACCAGGTCGTCGATTATCGGCACGTGATCCATTCCCTGCGGCGCAAGCCGATGGCGCTTCTCAATCTGGTCTACCGAGATCGGCTGTTCCCGCGCGATGCCTATCGGAAGACCTTCGATCGCTTGCGCGAACGCTTGCCGGACAAAAAAGCCTGCCGGATCATGGTCGATCTTCTCGCGCTCTCTCATGAGCGCGGCTGCGAGGCCGAACTCGCCGATCAGCTCACCGCCGACCTCGACGCCGGCCGACTGCCCGACCTCAACCGGCTACGTGCTCACTTCGCCCCCGATCCCGCCAACCTGCCGAACGTCGTGGTGCAGCTCGTGCCGCTTGCGACCTACGAATGCCTCATCGGTACCGCCGAGACCGGAGGTGCCGCATGACCGTAACGAACACGGTTGATGCCGCGCGCCTCAATCTGTTGCTCAATGAGCTCCGGCTGCCTGCCATCAAGGTGCTGTGGGCGCAATTTGCCGAACAGTCCGACAAGGAAGGCTGGCCGGCCGGCCGCTTCCTCGCGACCATCGCCGAGCACGAGATCGCCGAACGCGGCCGCCGTCGGATCGAACGACACCTTGTCGAAGCACGTTTGCCCGCCGGAAAGACCTTCGACAGCTTCGACTTCGAAGCCGTGCCGATGATCTCGAAGGCGCAGGTGATGGCGCTCGCCGCCGGTGACAGCTGGCTGGGCAAGGGCGCCAATTTGCTGTTGTTCGGGCCGCCCGGCGGCGGAAAGAGCCACTTGGCGGCAGCGATCGGCCTGGCCCTCATCGAGAACGGATGGCGCGTCCTCTTCACCAGGACCACTGATCTCGTGCAGAAGCTCCAGCTGGCGCGACGCGAGCTTAACCTCGAGGCGGCCATCAATCGTCTCGATCGCTTCGATCTCCTGATTCTTGATGATCTCGCTTACGTTACCAAGGATCAGGCCGAGACCAGCGTGCTGTTCGAGCTCATCAGCGCACGCTATGAGCGCCGCGCGATGCTGATCACCGCCAATCAGCCATTCGGCGAATGGAACAGGGTCTTCCCGGACCCCGCCATGACCCTGGCCGCTATCGATCGCCTCGTTCACCACGCCACCATCGTCGAGATGAACGTCGAGAGCTATCGCAGACGGACCGCCCTCGAACGAAAACGCGGTCCCGGACGGCCGCCATCGCACGCGACACCCAAAACCGTCGCTGATTGACGCTGCGCGACAATCAGAGTTCAACAAAACTCTTGCGCGCGACAATCATCGCGGCAATCATCATCAGGCCGCGACACTACCTCGCTATCCTGATTGCCGCGCACTTCCTACCCAGATTGCCGCGCTACAAGCTACTTACGATGCCGCTTTGATGATGGCATGCCTCGCCCTGTACGACGACACACGCCCACTCACGCCGATGGCCGGCCGCGCAAGATCACGTTCGGAGAGATGCGCGAGATGGGCCTGACTGGCGTGCTCATCTACTGCCATTGCGGCCATCACGTTGCTCTCGATGCCGGCCGCTGGCCTGATGATGTTCGGTTATCCGATCTCGAGCCGCGGTTCGTCTGTCAGGGATGCGGATCACGCGGCGCCGACGTTCGGCCGGACTTTGAGCGAGGCAACCCGCGGCTTGCGATCATGGGGCTACGCAATAGCCAATAACGCTAGATCTCGAGTCGGCCCCGGCCCGGGGGGGGCTGTCTGGGGTGTAGGCCGGGGCCTCTGGGGATGCCCGGCGTCGGTTGCACCGAGCACAGCCAAGCCTACTCACAGGCCAAAAGGCTGCTCTGTTCGCTTTCGCACGGTTCCCACTGCATATTTTCCCGGTCGATTCACATAGGTCTCGCAAAAACCTGCCCGGGCTCCTATCTGCGGCAAGCATGCGTATGGCGTACGAGCTCTGCCTGGCGACCGCCGGCAAGCAGGTCCCATCAGGACCGGACTGGATTCACGAAGTAAAGCACGATGGCTATCGGATGCTGGTCATCCGGGAGAATGACAGCGTGCGCCTGTTGTCTCGCAACGGCACCGACTGGACGAAACGCTATCCGTGGATCGCGGAGGCGGCCCTGAAGAACCGGCAAAAGCGGTTTGTGATCGACGGGGAGGCTGTCATCCTTGGCGTCGACGGCATCAGCGACTTCAACGCGCTGCACAGCCGACAATACGACCATGAGGTGCAGCTCTACGCCTTCGATATCCTTGCGATGGGCGGCGATGATCTGCGGCCCCTGCCCCTTCACATGCGCAAAGCAAACCTGCAGCGGCTATTGGCGCGGCGGCCGGACGGCATCAGCATGGCCCCCTTTGAGCGGGGGGAGATCGGGCCCGACCTGTTTCTGGCCGCCTGCCGTATGGGACTTGAGGGCCTGGTTTCTAAGCATCGCGATCGGCCCTATCGTGGCGGTCGGCAGAAGCACTGGATCAAGGTCAAGAACCGGAGCCATCCCGCGATGGGGCGTGAGCTCTGATCGGAGGCAACCATGCCCATCGAGTTCTATCGCGGCGAGCCCCTCGATCCGGATCAACTCGAAGAACTTCGATTGCAGATCGAAAGCTTCGACACCATTGAGGTCGTCGACCCAGAGATCCGCGCCATCGTTAAGCGCAATTGGCCCCACCTGCTCGCGAAGCTACCGCCGGAGGAGCCCTAACGGATGGAACAGCGCGAACCGGCGGGCCGATGCGCACTGTCACAAACCTGTGGCACGACCATTGCACATTAGAAACGGAGTGGGATTTCAGTGCCCAGTCTTGAAACAGGACGCTGCCGGGGGGACAGGGATTTCGAGCCCGGCAGCGCCCTTGGTTTCAACGATGCTCCTCCGGCATCAAGACGCCATAGAGCTTGGCGAACAGGAGACTGCCCTTAATCGCCCAGCAGGCGAGCCTAACCCGCGCTCGCATGACGAGGAGCCGGATCAGGCGCACAGCTCAGGCTCCTGGCCGTCGTGCTCGTCCTCAAGGTCGTCGGTCCCTGACCGTGCCCACAGCTGCTGCCCGCCGCTGTTATCGTAACGGAGCGGCAAGTTCGGCTGGCCCGACCATGGGCTTGTCGGATGGTTTTCGCAGGCGCCTAATGAGGGCTCGTGTTCGTCGCCACTGTACTCGTCGTCCTCGGCCGGCTCACACTCGTCCGCCATCGGCGGCTGGCCGTGGGCAACGCCACAGGTCGGCTCCAGGTCGGGATCAGCCTCCAACTGGTCCAGGAAATCGATCAGGTCCTTGACCAGCTCTCGGGCATGGTGCGCCATCCCGCGGTCGATGGGCGTGCCCATGTACGCCTCCAACCGGAAGGCAACCCGCTCAGAGGCATTAGCGAGTCGTATGATGGCCTGATGCCAGGCGGGGTGTACGGCAGCCGCGAGCGCGGCGAATGATTCCTGGGGCTCTCCAGGGGCGTCTAGGACGTGTTGGGCTTTCATGGTGGTTCTCTAGGTTTTTGGCTTCTCACAGCCGCGCCCCGTGACAGACGAGGCAGCCGGGGGGTGAGAACCAGCCTAGAGACTGGTCGGACGTTTTTAGGCTTTCGCCCTGGACAGCACTGTCCGCCCCCGGCCTTGCCATTCGGAACCGAATAGGCAATAACTCTCGGGTCGGAGCCGCGCCGCCAAGCGCGTCCGTTCATTCAACCGCCGCCCAACGCTGCCAGGCGTCAGGCAAATTCCTGCCAGGGAATGCGGTCTATCTAGGTCCGGGTTCTCACACCCACGGACAGCCTACACTGATTTGCTAACGATTTCACCCCCTCTAAGGGCGCTTCGGCGCGCCAGTTCGTTTCTCCGCTTTAGCAAGCGCGATCGCGAGCGCCTGGATCACGTCAGGAAGCTCGGAGAGCGGCAGCGCGAGACGCGCAACGACGACGCCTATTCCATCCTGCCGGCTGTACAGCGTGATGCGAACGACGCCGCCCACGATTTTCACCTCGTGGATGCCGTCAAAAAACAACTCTGCCGTTGTGAGGATCGATCATGTCCATGCTCATCTCCACATCCATTCGGGATGATTATGGATAGTCATGCGGTTCTAATTTGGGCATTGCCTTTGTGCGCCCGTTCCGGTTGAATCGCCCCAGGGGAGGGGCTTCCTATGCATCGTATCAATGCGGTCGGGCAGCGCACCATCGCGGCTATGGCGCTAAGCGTCTTCATTGTCTCTGTTCTGTCGCTGGCTGGTTGCCAGACCACGGAAGAACGCTTGGCTGCTGACGATCGGCAATGCCAATCCTACGGCACCAAGCCCGGAGATCCGGCCTACATCCAATGCCGAATGAACCTCGATACCAACCGGGCGAACGTTAAGGCGTCGGAGCGGTTCGGAAACTCTGGCGGATTGACTGGGGTTATCGAGCGCTGGTCCGACAAATAGGGTCTGATCGTGTTCGCCGTCGTCTCGTCCAATATCCACTACCATTGGACGCCGAACGGGCACTTGGCGAGCGCGATCGGCGCCGGCCTTGGATCTGAGGGCGAACAAGAAGCGCGAAGCCCCTAAAAGGCCGCCGCCTCTCCGAGATAGGCTTCGTGGCCCGGCACCAAGGGAGCCAACGCCTTAATCGAGATCAGGGCATCCAGCACGCCGCTGGAAAGCAACGTCTGCGCCTCCACGTCGCCGCTGTCAGCCGCCCTCATGATAAGTTCGTTGAGAGGCTCATCCATCGGGATACCATGACGGTCTCCAATCGCCGCAATCTGATGCGAGAGCATTGCACACAGGCCCAGGCTCTCGAGAACCTGCTCCTTAACCCAGGGCGCAGCCTCTGCTGCCGGCTGAGAGGCGAACTCAAGGCCGCGCGGATCGATGATGTACTCGCCATCCAGAGCGTTCACCAGGCATGGTGCGGAAATGATTGCAGGCGCCGGCACCACCGCGCTCATGATGACTGCATCATCTCCGATGGGCTTGTCGGGCCCATCCAGCGCCAGCTTGATCGGATCGACGTTCTGCTCACCATAACATGCGAACTTAAGCGCGATATGTGGAGCGAGCGTCCACGATACTCCAACGCGATCGCCGCGCCGCTGGCCGCGAAAGAGGAGCTCGTCACCACCGCTATAGGGCGGCATCACCTTCCGCAACAAAGCGAAGAGTAGATCTTGGTCAGTCACATACCTAGTGAATGAAATTATGGACCATGCTTCCAAGAAGCGCCGCTGAGCGCGGGGGTGGATGCTACTAAGTTGCAGAATCGCTTCGGTCGCCGCCGTCCAAAGCTGGCGCTGCGCGAGAAGCCGAAACCCTTGATGCGAGATGGCCGGGACGTTTCGAGCCACCAAACACCTCTCGCCGGTCAGACAAGCCTCGATAAGGCGGCCGATCATCGTCCGGTCAGACATACCCCACGTTCGGGTATTCGATCACCCGATTGAAGTTGCTGTTGACCACGATCGCAGACCCGCCCGGCTCGCTGAAGCACAACGCGACCGCATCGCCCTCGTCGGGGCTCGGCATGCCTCGCTTCTTCATGGCGTCCTTGCTCTCCAACCTAAGCCGGCCGTCGCTGGTGTAGCTGTAACCAGGGCCGCAAAGGTCAGTCTGCAGGCTATCGCTGTCCGGCAGCGCGAAATAGGCCCCCTCCAGAGCCTTCTTGACGTTCAGCCACATCTCGGCGCGGCGGTTCTCAGGACCGCCTGAAGGCCTGCCATTCTCGTCCAGGGTGGGAGGTTCGATCGGCTTGGAGCCGAAGTTGACTGCGTTGAGCTGCCCCGTTCCGAAGCCGCCATAGCCCTGCTCCACGAGCCTGTCATAGATCCCTGCTCCCAGCCCGCCCACGTCGATATTCACCTTGGCCGGCTTATCCTCGCGGATGATCTGAGCAATCCAGCCGGCAACCTGCATGGTGTCGAGGTGCTTCCGCTTCTCGATCTTCTCAATGCCACTGCCGCGGCGCCAAGCAATCGCCGTACTGTCGGCGCCGAACCGGGCGGGATCTACTCCGACGATGAGCGGCCCGATCGAGGAGCCCTGGCGCTTGCGGGCAGCCAGAACGAGCTCGTGAGGGATGAAGCTGTCAAAGTCGGAGGCAAGGAAGGCTTCATCCGGTGTCAGCGGATATTCACGCTTGAAGTAATTGATGTCGCCCTTATCCGCAATCTTGCAGCGGCGCCAGTAAATCTGCTCGGCGTCGAGGCCGTGGAGCTCTGCCAATTGCTTCTCATCCGCGGTCATTTCGAAATCGTCGGGAACAGGTTTCCGGTAGGTCGGATCGTCCGACCATGGCAGAAAGACGGCCTTAAAGCTGTTCTCGCCTGCAAGCGCCTTGCACCAGAACTGGTGAAACTCATCACCGAACTGGTTGCCCGTGGTCTCCACGATGATCTCGGTATCCGGCAGATCCGGCACGGTTTCCATCAGCGCCGCTAGCTGCTCCTTAAGGTTCACCCAGAAGGCCGCCTCGGAGGCGTGCAGCGCCTGCGCAGTTGACGAGCGCCCTGCCCCGTCCTCTGTCGCGACCGAGACCAGATAGCCGCTATCAATGCTGCTGAACTTCAGTTCCTCCGCATTGCTCGCGCCCGTCACCGGCCGCACATCATCAGGCATGCAATCATGCATGCGCTTGACGAGGCCAAAAAGATTGCGAACAGCAGGCTTCTCATGCGCCACGATCGCAGTCAGGAAGCCAGGCTTACGGATGGTCTTGTGATAGTAGCGGCCCGCGACGTAAGTGCTGACGCCTTCCTGCCGCGCCTTGAGCACGACAATGCGCACCATCCCTGTCTTGGCCTTCTGCTCCTCGATGATCGCATGGAGCTTCCGCTGGACCGGGTTGAACTTGAATGGCACCAGGCCGCCGGCCTTGGGGCGGATTTTCAGATGATGCTCAGCGAAATACTCGAGATCAGCATCAAGCCGCTCGGCATGATCGAGAACACCGCTGATTGCGTCGGTCCAGTGCGTCAATGGAGCGTCTGCCCTTCCGAGGACGTCACATTCTCAAAATGCCAGAGCGCACTGCTCGCCTCGTCCTTGGAGACGCCCATCTGCTCGGCAATCCTGCTGATGATCTGAGCCCGCCGTTCCGCTCGTGCCATAACCTCAGGGTCGAACAAGGCACCAAGGATCCCGTTAGACATTGGCCGCCTCCTCAGCGTCTTTCGCCTTGATCGCGAGGACGGTTCTGCACTCACATCCCGACTTGCCCATCAGCTCCATGCGAAGCACGCCCTCAGGGACGCTTGGGCATTGGTTTTTTAGCTCAGCCACGCGCTCCGCAATGAAGCGCTCCACGTCAACGCGGAGTGCCGTGATACGCTCCTCAAGCGGCGGCGTCAGATTTCTTGCCACTGTCCAATTCCTCATATTGCTTAGCGGCCAGGCGAGCCTTGGCGGCCTCATTGAAAGCTTTGCGAATTTCCTTGTCGCGGCGGTCTTCGTGCTTCGCCCAATAAACCTGAAGCTCATAGGGGAGCTCGAGGAAGCGCCGCTTCTCTTCCTTTGGCCATGATCGCGGAGGCTGGATTTCCGCGATCCTGGACATTGCAACAGGCACCGGCCAGGTCGTCGTCGGATCTGCGAGACCGCGACAAACATGAGCGTCCGAAATCGCCTTCGCCAGCTTGCGCACCAGATCAAGCCCGTCGTCGGCATTCTCGAGCAGATAGAGTGCAACCGAGCCTGGACGCGCCGGCAAAAACTTTACACCACGCTGAAGGCACCATTCGATAAACACCTGGGGCACGTTGGCCTTGACCGGCGGCGGCTCCCCGAGCCTGTCGAAAACCTCCTGAAAGATCACTGCATCGCGCTGCCCGGCTTCACTAACGCGGGCATCCACCAGCGCCTGGATAACCGGACTGTTCAACGGCGGGCCTTTCGCAGGTCATGATGCAGCTTGTGCAGGTCGCGACGGAAGGTCGAGAACTCCGCGAAGCGCCTCAGATTGTCCCCGTCAACGCTCATCTTATTGAACTCGGCGTCGAGCTCGTCCAGCATGCCGGCGCGCCTGTCATGGCCGAACAGCTTGAACTCGTCTCGCATGCCGTCCAGCGAACGCTCCTCCCCAATCCAGTTTCGCGACATCCTGCGCGCGATATCGATGCTGTTCTCTTCGTCTGACATTGGACCTATCCTTTCGAACGACGCTGCTTAGCCTGGTAGAGCGCATAAGCGTCCTCCACCGATCCGGAGCTGGCTAGCTTGCTGGTCAGCGCCTGGATACTCTCTGCGCTAGCCTGCCCCCTTGGAGCGGCAACACCCGGCTTCTGAACCGCCGGGACGGCCTTGGGAATGGCCTTGGCCGGCGCTTTCTTGATCATTCGGTACTGCGCCGCATCCACCATCATCTTCTGGAACGCAGCATTGCGCATGATCGGGTTTGTCTGGATCAAGTGGACAAGCGTTTGCTGATCGATCCCCAGCTCGCCGGCATACTCGACAAGCGCGCCACTGATCTTGGTCTGCTCCGCCTTCCCGAGCTGGGCCCATTCCGGCATTTGCTCGAAGCGCTGATCCTCCGCCTTCGCATAATTCTCAAACTGCTGACGCTCCTCGTGCGCCTGATACCGCTGCCAGTCAGCTTGCGCGGCCTCGATCTGGGCGCCTCGCTGCAGGATGCCCATCGCACGAGAAACCCGCGCTGGATCGGACTGGTGCAGTGCTATGATTGCATCGGCCCATTGCTCCTGTGAGAAGCTCCGAAGCTCGGGAAGGAGCTCGACAATCATCTCCTGCGAAACCAGGTGAGCGGTATTCAACGCCTTCGAATAGGTCTGCTTGGCTTCGTCGACCTGCGCCAGCTCCTGCTCGATCGCCTGACGCACCTGCGGCAGCTTGAGCGCCTTCGCAACCTCCGGGTCCAAGCCATCGACCGTCGTTTCAGCGGATGGGCCCGGCTCCTCGGCTGTGGTGACGTCTTTCGCGGCTTTTGCGTTTGCCTCGACCTCGTCAGCGTCGAGACCATAGTGCTCGGCCGTCTTCGGATCACCCTTGATCCGCTCAGCGCGAGCCTCGTCAACCTCCTTGGCGAGCCGGTCCAGGTGAGCTTGCTCGATTTCCTCTGCACCCGTGCGATGCACATGGGCTAGATCATCCGCAGCCTGCTCTACGGTCTGCGCAAGATTGTCCGGCGCCGGAGACCCATCAGCCGCAAAGAGCTCGATCTTCCTCGGCTCAGCCTCGCTACCAAACCTCTTGGCCGCGAGCTTTCGGATCTGCTCCTCGTCATTGATGTCGTATTCTTCAGGCTCATCGACCGGCTCAGGATCGGCGCTCGCCGCATTCGGGCGCGGGATGTAGCCCTGAGCGATCTCCACGCTCTCGATGCCAAACGCCTCCTGAGAGACAAATTGGCCCGTCGCCGCATCGCGAGGCTGTTCGGTTTCGGACATCAAAGCACCCGCATAATCTTGTTTAGGATAATTGTGGGCTGCACATTTGCATGCGCACCGCCGCCGCCAGAGGCAGTACCGGAGCCGGAGATGGTGCCGGACACAGGAATTGTCGAGGCGAAGTTGATGGGAATTTGCAATGCACCAGCAGCGCCGCCCGCAACAGCGGACGCAACGTTATTGCCAAGAACGAAACCACCGCCTGATTGCGTTGAATTACCCGAGAATGTGCCCGTGACACTGACAGGAATGCCAGCCGGGACTTGAGACACACCCAACGTCTGACTTTCGGCGCCGCCCGCTGCACCCATCGCAGATGAATTGCCCCCGAAATAGGTCGAGGTGAGCCGGGTCGGCGTAGCTTCCTTCATCGCAGTCACACGGCCCGTCAGATCGGGCACGTTGAAGGTCGTCGACCCGTCGCCGGCCCCATATGTGATCGCGATCAGACTGAACAACGATGCATAAGTCGTGCGGCTGAGAGCTTGGCCCGCCGGGAAAACGAACGAGCTATTCGGGACTGACGCTCCGGTGTACTCAACAATAGCGCCAAGCGGTACTTGGTACGGGCTGCCAAAGAAGGCGTGCAGATAGAATGCGCCATCGGTGCTGTTGTAGATCGCAGTATATGGCGTACCCCGAGCCAAGGTACCCGCGGGCAATTCTACACCTGGAGACGATCGCAACGGCTTCGCGCCGAGCCCGTCCACGTTCAGCGTCACGGTCGCACCGTTCGTCGCATGCGGCGTAAACGCGATCATCTGGTTGGCGAGCCGGGAGAGGCTGTCAAAGCTCTGGTTGCTGGTGACGGTGTAAGCCGTCGAGGTGCCGGCCGTGGTGATCGCGCCGGTGATGTCGTCCCGCCACTTGGCGGCGGATGCCATCAAGGCTCGCGCGCTATCATTGACCGCGCTGGGCGCCATTCCTTCTGCCCAATTTATGGTCGGGTCCTGGTTCGCGTTGCTCCCTGCCGTCTGCGACCACCATGCAAGGCCGGTCATGCATGCTCCTGACACTTGGCAATGACGGGATAGGTCCGCACCACCCGATCACCATCGAGGCGAAGCGGGAGAGGCTTCAGACGCCAGTGCAGCGCCGGATCAAAGGGCTGGTTGTCCTCGTTCTCGATCGGCAGCCACTCGCCGCCGTCCTCGTCCTTGGCTGGCCTGAAGCTGGTCGCGATCAGCTCACCGCCCCGAACCAAGCAGTATTGCTGCGCGGCTACGGGGAAGCCCTCAGAAGCCAATGCGGAGTCCACCAATGAGCGGAGATACGCCGAGACGGTCAAACCCTTGCGCTCGGCAGCGCCCCTCAGAAGGTCCGCCCGCGGGTAACGGAAAGCTACGTCGGCCATTACAGCACCGGCCCGAGATAGTTCGTCACCGTGCCAGCACCGCCGCCGGTCACGACGTATTGCGGAACGCCGGTCACCTGCGCCGCATTCGCAAGCTGGGGCCGGAAAGCTGTCAGCGACCAATCGTAACCAGGCGGCACGATGATGTCGCCCGCAACGCTAGGCGCGGACATTGCGAGGGCCTGGCTGGAATAGCTGCCAACCAGTGTGGCCACTCCGAAGCCGCTAGCGGCGTTGCTGGCGACAGTCGCCGGTCGATAAAGCTGGTAGTTCGTTGCCATCATTCTCTCCAAATCAGTTGACGAGAATGTAAGCCAAGCGTCCGACAAGCGCCCTGACAGCGTCTTGCAACAATTCCCAATCGCTCCGAAAATCCGGGTGTTTTGCAACACCAGCGCAACACCAACGACTCAAACCATTGAAATCGTTCGATGCCGAGCGGATTTCGCATCTGTCAGGCGTTGATTTGCTTCGCAACACGAGCTCTCAGATCCTCCTCGAGCCAGGCGAACACCGTCTCTGTATCGACGGCATCAGCGGCTGCACGGATCATCGCCACTAGCCTGCGCATCATCTGCATCTCAGCGCTGTCCATCGGACCAGTGCGGTTTTCGATCGATACTGCAATGTCCTTCGGGATGATGCTGAACAGCACGCGCAGATAGGTGCTCGGGTCCGTCGCTCGCACACGCTCCAGGACATCCGCGCCGTTAGTCGTCCAATCCGCCAGCGCATCGGCGCACGCCTGTTCGGAAAACTTTGCTCTCGCGCCAAGAGGTCTGCCGAGGGGATTTCCGCTCTGTCCAGGCTTCCACGGCTTCAGGTTGGCTGTGTTGGTTCGCTGTTTCATCAATGATTGTCCTTTGGTAACGAACGGTAACGTCACGGTCACGAAGCTGGTCACGCGTTACTCTGGTAACGAAGTAACGTCACGGTTCTCCACCCTATAGGTGGAGACCGGACCGTTACCGTTACCCGTTACTGACGGCGGCGAAATGCCCATTGGCGGCAGGCTCCTGAGCAGTACTCGGCATCTGATCGTGCTGGCTTGAACATCAGCTTGCAGACCGAGCATTGCTTCTCTGGTCGGCAGTCCTGCTTGCGGCGTCGTCTGTGGCGCTTAGCGCACCTCTCCGAGCAGCAGCGCCGACCCCAGAGCCCACTATGCTTGACGGTAAGGCCGCAGCCCTGGCATGGCCGGGTGTAGGTGCTGGTTGCGGCTTCCTTTGGCGTGGGGCAGGCTTCGCAGATCGGGGCGAACTGCTTCTGCGTGAGCGCGAGGCCATCGGCGCCAGAGCCGATCACGCGCCAGGCGATCTTCTCCACCACCATGAAGGCGGTGCTCGCCAACGGCTCATGGCATCTGGTGCAGTGCCCGGCCTTGAGGAAATAGAAATCGGTCATGCGTTACGGATAACCGTCCCCGACAAGTTGCAACACCCGCTCATCCGTCACTCCCGAACCTCTCCACCACTTCCACAAGATCGGTTCGCCTTCCAAAGGCCGCCGTACTCCCGAACTAGGCCCTTATCCTTCAGCGCCATCCGGAGCTCGTACAAGCGCTGCTTGCTGACAATGCCCTGCTCGCGAGCCATGTCACTCCACGCTTCAACTGTCAGGCCGGCCGCCCCAGCCTCACATAACAGCCGGAACATGACGCGCTGATTGGTGGATAGCTTGGGCTCGGCGGGTTTTGCGTCAGCTTGACGCGAAACCTCCTCGCTCACGATGTTGACAGTGATCGGGTCGCCGTCCTCGTCCTCGCCAAAGTTGAAGATTTCGGACGTAAACGAAAACAGCGGTCCTTCCGGCGCATCGTTGGCCTTGGTTACGGTGGCCGTCTTGATCGTGTCGCCGCCGATCTCCACCATCATATCAACGTCGCCGTAGATGGCGTTAGATCCTCTGGCGCCGCGGCTCTCGTCCTTGCCCGTGTGCCCGATGAGGGCAACATGTGGGCCTTCCAGCTGATCCTTGATGCGCTGAATGTTGGCGAACACTCGCCCTTGGTCCTTCGCGCTGTTCTCGTCACCACCACCGGCAGCAATGAGCTTGGCGAAGGTATCGAACACCAGGAGGCCGGCCATGTGCACGCCGCTTTCGAAGCTGTCGAAATACTTCTCAATGCGGCGCACGACCCCGACGATCAAAGGAACCGTTTCCGGGTTCATGCCGTCGATCATGCCGCTCACGACGACAACTGGAACAGGCTGGCTGCGCGGGATGCCTAGTAATTTCAAATGAGCCGACAGCCGCCGCTTAACCAGGTCGGCCCGCTCCAGGGCGAAATACACCACCCCTACGGCACATTTGTTTTTCTTCCCGAACCAATCCCGACCGAGCGCGAGATTGATCGAGGCCGATGCTAGCAGCGCAGACTTCATCCCTCCCGGAGGCGCAATCCAGGCGGACGTTTCATTCCAGGCGATGATGCCCTTGATGAAATGCGCCTTCTCAACCTCCTCGCTGATGACGTCCTCGAGCGGCGTGATACTGAGCGGCCCTTTGCTGCCGCGGAGCAGATTGAGCCGATCGTTCCGGTCAAACTGTTTGGGTGTTGCAGTCGGCCAAGCATCGGGAAATTCGACGCGCGGCTTCGGCATCTCGATATCAAAGAGATGGTTTCCGTCGCTGTCATAAGCGCCTAAGTCTTGGTGCTCGGTCATTCGCACCTCATCAATTCGGGATAAACCAGATCCAGCGCGCCCATTTCCTCGAGCTTGGCGTCAAGGTCGGCCGTGGTCATGGTGCCGTTCTTGATGGCCAGGCCCATTACCTTTGCCTCATGGGCAAGCCACTGAGCGCGGCTGTACATGAAGCGCAGGCCGGCGAGCTGGAGCTGCCTACGGATTTCGGGATCGCTGACCATGAGGTGGTCGCGGGTGAATGTCCGCTCGTGCTTCATTGCGAGCCCTCCGCCTTCGCCGCGATGTCGGCGGCAAGCTTCAGGGGGATGACCACTAAGGGCTCTTTGCGATCGGCTCGGACAATCAACAGGTCTCGAGCCTCAAGCCACTTGTAGAGCTCGCGGAAGCCATCAGCGCGGCACTTCACCTCCGCGACGCGATCGACGCCCAGAACGGGCACCGTTACGTCACCAAGGTATGAGCCGCCGGCGGCGCCACTGAGCGGGACGCGCTCGGCAGCGAAGCCGCGATCTTGAAGGAAGCGGACGATGGCGCGCTCGGCGCGATTGCCCTTGTCTCGGGATTTCCTGCCGCTCATGCTGCATCTCCGTAGACATACGGGACCAGAGCGGCCGCGAGCGCGAAGCTGATTGCGCAGCGTCGCGTCAACCGAGATGCTTGAAGTTTACGAAGCGTGGGGTTAGATTCCGAACAGATCGAAGCGCCAGCCAGATCAGATTTCGGAAGCCCGGTGCCCGCCAGCGCCGGGTTTTCCTTTTGAGACGGCATTAGGCTGCGACCTCGCCGCTGGCGAGCTTCTGGTATCCCTCGCGGATCTTGCTTTTCAGCGCGACCCAGCGACCGCCCTGCTTGAAAACGCCCGGCAACTCGCCCTTCTCCGCAAGGTAGAAGGCGCGCCGCTCCGGAATGCCGGTGAAGCGGCTGATTTGCTTAATTCCTTCGATGAGATCGTCTGCGATGCTGTCCATTAGATTGATCTTCCTGGTTCATGTGCAAAGCACATGTTGTGGTCTTATAGGAACGCAGAACGCAACTACCGCAACTTTTCCAAGCACCTGCTGAGGCGGATCGACACCATGACATCCGGCCAGGTCTCGGAACGCTCCGCAAATATCTCCCTCGGCATGATCGAGCGCTGCATGATGACCGCACCGTCGCGCTTTAGGATTTCATAGTTGAATAAAATATCCGCTCCGGCGATGGCGGCATCGAAAGGCTCGGGGTCTGCCGTCAGCAACATTCGGACTTCGGACGCAATGAGCTTGAGCTCTCCAACGCCGATCTGTCGCTCCGATAACGGGTGCAGAATACAAGCTATGATAGCCTCACCGCGCGGGAATTGTCGGTGCGTGCCGGTGCCAGCATTTGCCGTCGACGCAATCGCGTTGATCACGCCGCGGTCCGCCCAAAACTGGATGGTGCGCCGCTTGGCGCCACTCACCCTTTCCATGTCGGCTACGGAGAAGACTTCCACTTCGTGTCCTTAAGATCACTGAATGTTCTTTGCACTTTACAAAGGCCGCCTATTGGTGTCAAATGCTTTCGACCACTTCCGGTCATTTCGGGGGATATCCATGGCCAAGGTCCGCAAGCGCACCCTTCCCTCCGGCCTCGTTCGCTGGCAGGCGGGATACATCGACGGCGGTGGCCAGCGCCGGTTCAAGATGTTTGAGAAGAAGTCGGAGGCCGAGGCATGGCTTGTTGAGGTTCGGCACGATGTCGCCCGCGGCACTCACACCCCCGGCAGCCTATCTCCGACCGTCAAGGATGCTGCCGCCCTCTGGATCAAGCGTTGCGGCGAGAAGCGCCTCGAGCCCATGACGGTCAAGGGATACGAGGAGCACGTTAACCTCCATATCGTCCCGTTCATCGGCGCAAAGAAGCTCTCCGAAATAACCGTTCCGGCCGTGAATGCCTTCGCGGATCAGCTTCGAGACGCCGGCCGCTCGGCCGAGATGATCAAGCGCGTCGTGCGCTCGCTCGGCAGCATCTTCAAAGAGGCTCGCCGGCGCGGCCTTGCCAACACTTCCCCAACTGCCGGCATCGACCTGGACCTTCCCGATCGTGAAGACCCCCGGCCGGTCATCCCAAGCAAGGCTGAGCTCCAGGCGATCATCAACGGCGCAACCGGCCGATGGCGCCCGCTGATGCTGGTCGCGATCTTCTGTGGACTCCGAGCTAGTGAATTGCGTGGCCTTCGCTGGGCGGACGTGGACCTCGAGGGCAAGCAACTAAAGTTGAGCCAGCGAGCAGACGCTTCGCACAACATTGGCAAGCTGAAATCGAAGGCCGCTTATCGCTCCATCCCCTGCCCGCCGATCGTCGTCAACGCCCTCCGCGAATGGAAGCTGGCCTGCCCGAAGGGCGATTTGGATCTCGTCTTTCCGAACGGCGCCGGAAAAGTGGAGTCGCATTCCAACTTGCTGGAGCGCGGCCTGGAGCCGATCCTGCTTGCCGCCGGCATCACCGAGCTCCGCGCCCTGCTTGATGAAGCTGGCAAGCCTGTATTGGACGATACTGGCGCGGCGAAGACGGTTGTGGCAGGAAAGTACGGCATGCACTCGTTGCGACACGCCTGTGCTTCTCTATGGATCGAAAACGGGCACAATCCGAAGCGAATACAAAGCCTTATGGGACACAGCTCCATTAAGGTAACGTTCGATGTCTATGGTCATCTGTTCAAGGATCAGGAGTCCGACCAGCGCGCGGCAGAGGCGGTCCAGGCTCGCTTGTTGGGAGCGTAAAAGTGGTGCACTTTTAACTTCCCGTTTACCTGGATGCTTCAGTCTCTCCTCAAATGAAAATTTCTGGAGAGAAATATGGAAACGATTTGGAAGCTTGCAGGTGCGGTGCTCGTGCTTCTGACGGTATTAAAAGCCTGGCGTCGCGAATGCCCCTTTTTGCCGCTGGGAGGCTCCGACGCAACCCAGCTTGCAATCGTGCTAGGCTCTGCTTTCGTGGCCTGTGAACTGCTGGTGGTCTTTCACTGATGTCCGTAGCCAATCGTATTTCAGTATCGTTCAACGATGCAGAATTTGCCATCTTGGAGCGGCTTTCCGCTCATACCCAAAAGAGCAAAGCAGAACTGATCCGGACGATCGTCCATGAGTATCTAAGGGACAATCCGGATCGATTTCGCCTAAGAACAGACGTGTCGACAAGTCGGACCAAAAACATCGTTCTTCCTGATTAGCAACGTAAGCGCAACACTAGTGGGCTAAGCTATTGACCGGATTCAGCATCCAAAAGATTTCTACTCCGCGGGTTGCAGGTTCGAGTCCTGCCGGGATCGCCACTCCAGCGAATCGCTCCCTGAAATCATTGTGAAAGGGAAGCGAGGATCGGTCACACCTCGCCAAGCTCCGCCTGATGTGCCCTCCACCACGCCGCAATCGCCGCCGGCAGCTCATTCCACGGCTCGGTCGGCAAATCAGGTACCGCCACCCGCACGCTGTACTCATCTGTGGTCGCGTCGTGAAACCACTCGGTCGCGGCGAAATCAAAACCGAAGCTGCCGGCGTGACGGATGGGAAAACCGGCCCGGCTGAGATCACGGCTCATAGCCTCGGCGGCTTGCCGCGCGCCGGCCTCGTCGAGGGTACGCCTGGGGCGGAGGGTGACATAGAGCCCGTGGCTGAAGTGGAGCTCGGCCGAGAGCGAGGCGAGCTCGCGCGCGAAATGCCGGGCCGCATGACGACCGTTGCGCAGGATGGCTGCAATGCGTCGGTTCGTCAGGCCCCAATAGGCCGAGCTGCCCACAAACGGGGGAAAATGCGCCGGCAGCGCCGCCCCGCCGAGAAGCCGCACGGCATCGCGCATCTCCGCCGCAAGGCGTTCGGCCAACGAACGTTCAGCGCCCTCCTCGCACCAGCGAACGAACACCGCGGAGCCGAGCCGTCCGTATTCCACGCCGAGCGAATCCAGCTTGGTATGGCTTCGCACCATCACGACCGGGATTTGATATCGCCGCGCCCAACGCAGGACACGCCGGATCCGGCCGGACCGGCCGGCAAAACACGTCGTGTCAAAGATCAGGAGATCGAGCGCCGAACCGTCGCAGCCCAGCACCGCTTCGAACGCGCCGGCGGCGATGCAGGAATCGAGCAGGAGAATTCCCGGCGAGCCGGCCGGTACAGGCACGGCCGCCACCGGCGTCTTCATGGTGACGAGCCGCAAATGCGGGACAAAGCGCTCGATCAGCTCCAGCGTCTCACCGTAAGAGCCCGGCAGCACCACGATGTCGCCTCTGCTGACGAGCCTTGCCGATGCGAGCAGCAGCGCCGAGATCGCAGCCATGCCGGACGCGGTGTAGACGGCCTCGCTGGTGCAGCCGTGAGCGTCTTCATAGAACGAGGGTCCGCTCACCTTCAGATCCGCGCGCTGGTAGTCGTAGCTGAATGCGAACGGGCCGCTGGTCGGACGCGCGGTCGCCGACCAGGATGTCTCGGTCGCCTTCCAGTCCGCCAGCTCGTGCTCGGCGCGTAGTGCGGCGGTCAGCTGGAATTTCGCCGCGATGACCTCGTCCACCGAGCGCGGACAGCGCACGTTCCGCGGGCTTCTCAGGCAGCCGTTCAGGAGCCTGATCTCCTCGTGCTTCCGCTCCAGATAGGCCTCGATGGACTCCATGCGACGCTTGATACGATCCCTGATACGAGACTTCGAACTTGGATCATATCCAACGTCCGGCGCGGACCTGAGGTCCAACGCGTCGCCCTTGCAACGAAGCCGCATCTGCGTCGTTGAGATGTGCAAGGAGGACATCATGAGCCAGATCAGAGAACACATGAAGATTATCGGCAAGGACGGCGCGCATGTCGGCACTGTCGACCGTGTCGAGAACAACCGGATCAAACTGACGAAGAAAGACAGCCCTGCGGGTCACAAGGACCACCATCACTACATCGACATGAAATATGTCGGCGCCGTCGAGGGTGACGTCGTCAAGCTGTCGGTCAATGCCGACGCGGTCCCGAAGACGGAAGCCGCATGACGGCAAGCCCCTTCGGGGGCGCCCAGTCTGTTCACGGTCCGACTCCGCTTCGTTCGCAAAGCACGAATCGCGATTGCGAAAATCAGCTCGTCGCAGGTCTTAACACCGCCTTGCCGCGATCCTCATGCGGACCCGCTCACCAGCACGGGCCGCAACCGGTAAGCATCGATCGCGGCGTTGGACAGCCGCAGTCTGCGCCGCTCGCCCCGCAGCATCATGCGGTCGATCTTGTTCAGGATGAAGCGGGCAGAGTCCTTGTGCTCGCCGGTGAGCTGGCCCGACTGGTCGAGATATCTCCAGGCGATCTCGAAGCACTGTGCACGCAATTGAAGATCGGTCATGGCCGCTCAACGTCGGCGCGGAACGAATGGTTCCTAGGCCAGCCAAGCGGGGGCCGCTTGCAGCCGACGCACCAGCGACGCGCCTATTGGTCAGGGGATCACGGAACGAGATCGCGACCACAGCGTTGAATGCAACAAAATCGAGTGGTGCCGACCCGCCAACCCCGGTCGGCTTTGAAGGACCTCGTGCTTGCCCCCCGAGCACGAGGTTTTTCTCATGAACGGCCGCTGTGGTCTGCCGCGTCGACCGCAGTCGTGCGGCCAAATGCGATCATTTCGCCTCTTCTTCGCGCCGCTCGCGGGCGAGCTGGTGCCAGGCCAAGGCGAGCTGGATCAGGCGTTGCCGGTCGTCGCCTTCGGAGGCGGCGGCCCGCTTCATCGCGGCCTCGGCTTCGTGCTGTGGATCGTACTTGGTGCACATGCGTCCCCACCCTAGCGGACCGATCTGGACAAGCGGATGGCAATTTCGTCCGTATCATTGCGGGTTGACGCTGGCGTCGCTCGGACTTGCTCCACGGTCGCTCCGACCCTTAGGGCGATGACGAAACCGTGAGTCCCGGCATCATTGGCACCCATCTGTGAATTGCGTCACAGCCCGCATCCGGCATCTCCGCTAAACACCGCATCGACGCTTTCAAAAGCTTAATGAGGGCACGGGTGTGTTTCCCGTCATGACACAAGAAACCGCATCCGAACCTAACGTCCCCGCGCCGGGACAACGCTCCGACCTGCTCGGCGTCGCCTATCTCGCGGCCATCGGCATCGTCATGCTGGCCTGGATCTGCGGCCTGGTCTGGGCCGCTATGGCGTTCTTCAGCTGGCTGGTGTCTTGATCGAGCGCGGATGACGCGCTCCAGAGCATGAAGCCGCACACGATCATGGCCCACAGCGCCAGGCTGATCTGGATTGCATCCAGCATGTCCAAATTCCCCAGCGAATCATGTCCCGACATTTTTTCTTTTGGGAATGAGCGAAGCGGCGACGCGCGCCAGTGATAATTAGAGGTAGTTGTTGTGCACCGCCGCGCAGGCGGCGGCAGGCGCAGCGCGATCATTCCCCAAACAAAAGAGGCGGGTCTTAGGCCCGCCTCTTCGGTTCAAAGCCCGCCCGGACCGTCAGTAGCAGGCGCGAGGATCAGCCTGCACGTACTGGCCGTTCGGATAGCGGTAGTAGCAATTGCCCTGGGCCAGATAGTAGCCCGGGCGCGAGGCCGCCGTGGCACCGGCGATTGCGCCGGTGGCGCCGCCGATCACAGCTCCCGCCGCCGCACCGGAGGCATTGCCCGAGATCAGGCCGCCGAGTAGGCCGCCGACGATGGCGCCGCCGAGCGCGCTTGCGCCGGGATCAGCCGGCGCCGGAGGCGGAGGTGGCGGTTCATAGGCGACCGGCGGCGGGGCATAGGCCACCGGCACGTCGTCGTAATATTCCTCGGAGATGTAGGCGGGCGGGCCAGCCATCCGCTGCGGATAATAATACCAGACGCCGCCGACATCCCACCACCAGCCGGAGCGGCCGTTGTGGACCTCGTGGCGCCAGCGCCCGCCCTCCCAGGCGAGATTGCCGCGATAGGCGTGTCCGCCCCAGTCGCGCGCCGGTGCAGGCCCGCGGGCGTAATTGCGGCTAGGCGGCGGGCCGCCGGCATTGTGCGGGCCCGCGCCTGGGCTGCCCGCGTGAGGCGGGCCGCCAGGCTGTCCGGGGGGCCGGGCGGCCTGCTGCGGCGGCGGCCCCTTGCGCATGTTCTGGGGCGGCGCACCCGCGCCGGGCGACGGCTGGGCCTGCGGTCTCGGCGGTGATGCGTCCTGGGCCTGCGCTGAAAGCGCGACAAGGGAGATGGCCGAAACCACGGGAATGATGATCTTCATGCCGCTGGACGCACTCATGCCTGCTGGCCCCCTACTCTCTCGATCGCCGTGGTCCCTGGCGATAGACGATTCGCCTCCCGCCCGGGTGATGCCGGCTGACATAACTGATCTGCTTTGATCGGCTAAGTCCCGTTACAAACGTTTAAGATCACGGCAATTTTTGGCCTTGAGGATCGTAGCGGACCGCATCTAGCGGGCCGGCTCGATCACATTGCAATTGGTCCGCCCCGACATCAGGCAGTCCTGCATCTTGCTGGCGGCGGTGAGATCGCGTGCCAGCCACCAGCCGACACCGAGGATCAAGAGCGCGATGATCAGCCCGGCGATCGCGCCGCGGCGGTTATCGCCGGATTGAGGTTTTGGCTGGGATTCGGGCTTGTCACCCGGTTCGGGCTTGGACATGGCTGACTGATCGGACCGGGCGGGCCGGCTTTATCACCTCTGCGGCGTGGCGTCACATCCGGAGCGTTTCAAACCTATTCAGCCTCGGGTCGGCCGGATCGCATCCTTGCGTGAGGTTTCGACCGCCGGGGGTGTCCGTGGTGCGCAGGTCGTCAGCACGAAGGCAGTCTGGCTGCACTCCCAGCCGCCGCCCAGAACGGCGTTGTTGATCGGTTGCGGGCGGGCGAGCAGGACCACGGCGCCGGTCGCGGCGGCCAATGCGAGGACAGTTACGAGCGCCCTCAGGCTCAACCGGAAGATCGTCATGCCCGTGCTCCGTCTCGTATTGGGGCGGACGCTAGGCGCCGCTCCGCGCGTGCCCCTATGAGGGACATCACAATTCGGCAGTTTTTCCGGGCTACGAGAGATCGTCTGGGCTGGCGATTTTTCGTTGACCTGATCGGCTGCGATTATGGGTGGCTTCGCGACGCGCGCCGATGTACACGCTTCTGCGTCGCGTGGCGCCTGCTATGCCCAGCCGACGTACCAACCGCAGTGATGTAGGATTGAAAGCGAGGAAGACAAGGCTCGTCGATGAGTGGATTCAGGGAACCCGGCTTCGCGGACCGGCAAAAGGCGGCACAGGAAGCCCGCAAAAATCTTTTGAACAAATTCAAGTCGCAGCCGGGCCCCGACGATCCGGCGGTAGCCGCGCGTCGCGCCGAGCGCGAAGCGCTCGCGGCCAAGCGCGCCGAGGCCAAGGCTGCGCGCGAGGCGGAAAAGGCCGAGCAGAAGCGCCTCGAGGAAGAAGCCGAGGCCGCTGAAGCCGCACGGCTCGCCCGCGAAGCCGAAGAGGCGATCGCGCGGCAAGCTGCGCTCGAGGCCGAGCAGAAGGCCAAGCGCGACGCGCGCTACGCCGCCCGCAAGGCCAAGCGCAAGTGACGTTCACAAGTCACGTCCAATTGAAGTCGGGCTGAGACGTGATTTCGGGGCGGTCCAAATGACCGCCCCCGGATTTCCGAAGCGCGCGACCGCCTCTTGCATGCGCCCGCGGCGGCGGCGGGCGATCAGTTCTTCTTCATCATCCCGTCGTCTTTCTTCATCCCGTCCTTGGACATGTGGTCCTTCTTCATGCCTTCGTCCTTGGACATGGTGTCCTTCTTCATGCCGTCCTTGGACATCGTGTCCTTCTTCATCGTGCCGTCTTCCTTGCCCATCTTGTCTTGGGCAAAGGCGGCCGGCGACAGCGCAAGGCCGAGCGAGAGAGCGGCTGCCGAGATGCCGAGCGCGATGCGGGTGCGAATGGTCATGGGTCATCTTCCTTCGAGTTGATGTTGGCGACGGATGCCGCTACCTCATGCTCGACGGATCAGGGGCCGCACCTGTTACGTGCGGCGGCATTTTTTTCGCCACTACCAAACCTGACGGCGGGACCACCGGTTCGACACAATTTTGCCCGTGACCCCCGCTAGTGCGCGCCGGCGACCGAAGGATGAGTGTGCGGCGCAGCAATGCCCGCGACCTGCCGCCGCATTCGGTCTCGAACTATCAGACTAGAGAATATCGGGTGGAAGACCGGCTAGGATGGGCCTTAAGCCGGCCTCTTAAGACCCGATCACGTCAAGCAAGAACCGTCCAAGGGATAGATCCATGTACACGCGTCGTCACCTGCTTGCGACTGCCGTCGCAGCACCCGCCATTCTCCGCTTCGGCACTGGTACCGCGCATGCCGCGACCACGCTGAAGATCTCGCACCAATTCCCGGGCGGCACCGTCGATAAGGGCGATTTCCGCGACCGGCTCTGCCGCATGTTCGCCGCCGAGGTCAGCAAACGCAGCAACGGCGACATCGCTGCCGAGATCTATCCGAACTCCTCGCTGATCAAGACCAACGCGCAGTTCTCCGCGATGCGCAAGGGCGCGCTCGACATCAGCCTCTATCCGATGCCCTATGCCGGCGGCGAGCTGCCGGAGACCAATATCGGCCTGATGCCCGGCCTCGTGACCACCTATGACCAGGGCATGCGCTGGAAGAAGGAGCCGGTCGGCAAGGCGCTGACCGACTTCCTCGCCGACAAGGGCATCATCCTGCTCACCTGGGTCTGGCAGGCGGGCGGCCTCGCCAGCCGCTCCAAGCCGATCGTCGCGCCTGAAGACGCCAAGGGCATGAAGGTGCGCGGCGGCTCCCGCGAGATGGACATGGTGCTCCAGACCGCCGGCGCCTCGGTGCTGTCGGTGCCTTCGAACGAAATCTACGCGGCGATGCAGACCGGCGCGTGCGACGCCGCTCTCACCTCCTCCACCAGCCTGATCTCGTTCCGACTCGAAGAGGTCGCGAAGTCGCTGACCTCGGGCGCCGGTGCCTCCTATTGGTTCATGCTCGAGCCGCTGATGATGTCGAAGACGATCTTCGACAAGCTGCCGAAGAATCAGCAGGACGTCCTGCTCGCGGTCGGCGCCGAGCTCGAGGCCTTCGGCCGCAAGGGCGCGCAGGACGACGACGTCGAGGTCGCCAAGGTCTACGAGAAAGCTGGCGCCAAGGTCAGCGCGCTCGATGCCGCGACCGTCGGCAAGTGGCGCGACATCGCCCGCGACACCGCCTGGAAGGACTATGGCGCCAAGACCGCAACCTCGGCGAAGCTGCTCAAGCTCGCCACCGATGTCTCGGCATGAGCCACGGTCCGCTTCCGGATCGTGACGACCAGGCGAGCGCTGCCGCAGGGAATGGCCTTGCGGGGGCGGTCGATCGCGGTCTCGCCGTCCTCAACCGCATCATCGTCGTGTTCGCAGCGATCGCGCTGGTCGCGGCCTGTGCCATCCTGAGCTACAGCGTGCTCAGCCGCGCCTTGTTCAAGGCCGCCAATTACTGGCAGGACGAAGCCGCGGTGTTCCTCCTGGTCGGCGCGACCTTCATGACGGCCGCCTATGTGCAGCAGCATCGCGGCCATATCGGCATCGAGGCCTTCGTCGGCCTGCTGTCGCCGCTGGCGAACAGAATTCGACTCTGGCTCGTCGATGTCGCGACGTTCCTGTTCTGCAGTTTCTTCACCTGGAAATCCTGGACGCTGGCCCATGAAGCCTATGTCGACGGCCAAGTCTCGAACTCGATGTGGTCGCCGCCGCTCGCCATTCCCTATTCGCTGATGGCGCTCGGCATGAGCCTGCTCTGCGTCCAGATCCTCGTGCAGCTTGCGCTGCCTTTCGCGGGAGCGAGGCGTTCATGAGCGTATTCGGCATCGGCGTTGCGTACGGGATAGCAACGCTGCTCGTGATGTTTTCAGGCATGCCCATCGCGTTCGCTCTCGGCGCCGTCGCGGTCGTGTTCATGGGCATCTACATGCCCGCCGCCTCTCTCGATACGGTGACGCAGAACGTCTACGAGGAAATGGCCTCGATCACGCTCTTGTCGATCCCGCTGTTCATCCTGAAGGGCGCGGCGATCGGCAAGTCGCGCGCCGGCCAGGATCTCTATTCGGCCCTGCACGCCTGGCTGCATCGCGTGCCCGGCGGCTTGGGTGTCGCCAACGTGTTCGCTTGCGCGCTGTTCGCGGCGATGGCGGGCTCCTCGCCGGCCACCTGTTCGGCGATCGGCTCGGCCGGCATCCCCGAGATGCGCAAGCGCGGCTATTCCGGCGGCTTTGCCGCCGGCATCATCGCAGCCGGCGGCACGCTCGGCATCCTGCTGCCGCCCTCGATCACCATGATCCTGTTCGCGGTCGCAGCCGAGAAGTCGCTCGGGCGGCTGTTCCTCGCCGGCATCGGCCCAGGTCTGCTGCTGGTCTCGCTGTTCGGCGCCTATGCCGTGATCCGCTTCCGCCAGGAATATGCCGCGGCCGCGGCGATCTACGAGAAAGGCGGACCGGAAGCTCCGATCCTGCAGCGCGACGAGTACACGCTCGCCGAACGCTTCAGCGTGCTGCCGCGCGTGATCCCGTTCGTGCTGCTGCTGACCGGCGTCATGATCGCGCTCTATGGCGGCTTCGCGACGCCTTCGGAAACGGCAGGCCTCGGCGGCCTGCTGGCGCTGGCGCTGATCGCCGCGATCTACAGCGTGTGGCGGCCGGGCGACCTTGCCCCGATCATGAGATCGACGATCCGGGAATCGACCATGCTGATGATGATCATCGGCATGTCGCTGCTCTATTCCTACGTGATGAGCTATCTTCACATCTCGCAGTCGGCCGCCGAATCGATCGTCGCGATGCACCTGCCGCGCTGGGAGCTGTTGTTCGCGATCCTCGTCATGGTCGTCGTGCTCGGCTTCTTCCTGCCGCCAGTCTCGATCATCCTGATGACCGCGCCGATCATCCTGCCGCCGCTCCGCGCTGCGAACTTCGACATCATCTGGTTCGGCGTCGTCATGACCATCGTGATGGAGATGGGACTGATCCATCCGCCGGTCGGGCTCAACATCTTCGTCATCCGCAACGTCGCGCCCGATATCCCCTTGAGCGAGGTGATCTGGGGCACCCTGCCGTTCGTGCTGTTGATGATGCTCGCGGTGCTGCTGCTGTGCTTCGTGCCGGAGATCTCAACCTGGCTGCCGGACTCGGTGATGGGCCCGGACGGGAGCAGGTAGCAGCATAGAAGCTGCCGTGGGGTGGGCAAAGCGGAGCGTGCCCACCACCTGTCGGCGGTCTCGGAGAGATGGTGGGCACGGCGCCAACACGCCCTTGCCCACCCTACGATCTTTCCTTCCGCCGCCCCTTCGGCGCGTTCGCCACGACCTGCAACAAATCCTTGCGCACGGCCTCGATGTGCCGCTCGAGGAAGCGGCACGCCTCCTCGACCTTTTCGGCGCGGCACAGCGCGATCAGATGGGCGTGCTCCTTTTCTGCTGTGCCCATCGCCTTGGTGTTGGAGAGCTGCAGCCGCGTGTAGCGGTCGCTGGTCTGGAGCAGCGACAGCACGATTGCGCGGGTGCGCGGCTGCGGAGCTCGAACGTAGAGCGCCATGTGGAAGTCGGCGTTGAGCTGCCCCCATTCGCTGACATTGCGCGCCTTGATCGCCTTCTCGAATTGCTTGTGGATGTCGTCGAGGCCCTCGAAATCCTCCGCGCTGAAGCGCGGCGCCGACTGCGCCAGCAACCGCGGCTCCAGGATGCAGCGCAGATCGAACACGTCGTTGATCTCGTCCAGTGACAGCTCCGAGACGATCGCGCCCTTCTGCGGCACGATGCGCACCAGCCCTTCCGCCTCGAGCTGAAACAGTGCCTCCCGCACGGGTATGCGGCTGACGCCATAGGCCTCGCCAAGCGCATCCTGCCGCAGCTGCGATCCGGCCGGATAGGTGCCGTCGAGGATTGCCTGCCTGAGCTGGTCGACGATCGCAGCCGACAGGGTGCGATGCTTCAGAGGCTGTTTCATCTGACCTTCCGTCTTTCCCGACTCATCGGCGCGACGCGGTCCCTCTCTTGCATGTTGAGGCACTCAGCAAAAGCCGGTGCCCAGCAAAAGCGCGCCCTGCCGCCGAATTGACCGCAATCTCCGTTTGACACCCGAATTGTATAAATTATACGATTGGCAATCGCACGACAAATCTTTAGGGGTTGGGCCTCCATGATCGAGCAGACGATGCCGGCCACGCGCGCGCTCAGCGTCCGACGTACGATCGTCCGGATGTCGAGCGCCCTGCTCGCCTTCGAGCGTCTCGCGCTGATGGGCCTGATGTACCTGCTAACCGGTCTGATCCTGGTCAACGTCGTCACCCGCTACGCGCGTTTCCCGATCTACTGGATCGACGAATCCGCGGTCTATTGCGTGGTCTGGCTGACCTTCATCGGCGCCTCCGCGATGACGCGGCTGCGGCTAGACTTCGCCGTGACGATGCTGACGGAGCGGTTTTTGCCGCAGCACCAGAAGATCGCCAAGGTGATCTCGACCGGCCTCGTCGTCGTGTTCGGCATCGCCTTGACCATCACCTGCGTGCTCTGGATGGACCCGGTCGGGCTCGCGCGCGCCGGATTCGACGGGCGCAAGCTCGCTGCCGAAACCTTCAACTTCCTCTACACCGAGCACACCCAGACGCTGAACTGGCCGACCTGGGTGCTCTATCTGACGCTGCCGGTCTTCGCGGTCTCGATGACCGTGCACGGCCTCGCCAACCTTCTGGAAGACCTGGAACTGGTGCCGCGCACGCCGCCGAAAGGCTTCCAGCTCTCCGAGCTCGACGGGGTCAACTGATGGTCACGTCCGCCGCCTTCGTCGCCTTCATGCTTGTCGGCGTGCCGATCGGGCTCTGCCTGTGCCTGGCCGGCCTCGTCTATATCGCGGCGTCAGGCAATCCCGTGCTGTTTCAGTCCTATCCGCTCCAGCTGTTCGGCGGCGTCGACAGCTACGGCCTGATCGCGATCCCGCTCTTCATCCTGATCGGCGAGATCATGAACGGCGGCGGCATCACGCGGCGCATCGTCGACATGGCGATGGCGTTCGTCGGCTCGCTCAAGGGCGGGCTCGCCTACGTCAACATCCTCGCCAACATGTTCATCTCCTCCATCCTGGGATCGGCGACCGCGCAGGTGGCGATCATGGCCCAGATCATGGTGCCGGAGATGGAGAAGAAGGGCTACGACAAGACCTTTGCGGCGGGTCTCACCGCCTATGGCGGCATGCTCGGCCCGATCATTCCGCCCTCGGTGATGTTCGTTGTCTACAGCGTGCTGGCGCAGGTCTCCGTCAGCGACATGCTGATCGCCGGCATCGTGCCGGGCGTCATCCTCACCGTGATGTTCTGCATCGTCATCGCGCTGATGGGATACATGTACAACTATCCCCGCGCCGACTATCAGACGCCGCGCCAGCGCCTGATGACGATCCTGCGGACCTCGCCGACGCTGCTGATCCCGATCGTCATCGTCGGCACGATCCTGAGCGGTCTCGCCAATGCCACGGAATCCGCAGCCGTCGGCGCCGTCGCCGCGGCGCTCGTCGGCAAATACTGGACGAAGGAGTTCGAGTTCTCGCAGCTGCCGCAGATGATGCTGCGCAGTGGCATCTATTCGGCGATCGTGCTGTTTCTGGTCGCTGCCGCTGCCGTGTTCTCCTGGGTCCTGATCTTCGGCAAGGTGCCGCAGGAAACCGCCGGCTGGATCCAGTCGGCCGCCAAGGATCCGATCAGCTTCATGCTGATCTGCAACGTCATCCTGCTGATCATCGGCACCGTGATCGACGGCATTCCCGGCCTGATCATGACGGTGCCGATCCTGCTGCCGGTCGCAACCGACGTCTATCACATCGATCCCCGGCAGTTCGGCGTCGTCGTGGTGATCAACCTCGTTCTCGGCCTTTTGTCGCCGCCCGTCGGGCTCTGCTTCTTCGTCGCGGCCGCCGTCACGGGCGCCAAGCCCGGCAAGATGTTCATGGTGACGCTGCCGTTCTTCGTCATCTCCTGCGTCCTCCTCGTGCTGCTCTCGCTCTATCCCTCGCTCTCGCTGATCCTCGTCAAATAGGCCCGTTCAAAAGGAAGCCCGACCATGCCGCTTTCACGCCGCCGCTTTCTCGCCGCCAGCGCCGCCGCATCGGTGTTCGCGCCCTCGCTGGCGCTCGCCCAGGCCAAGGAATTCCGCCTCGGCCTGATCACGCCCAACGGCCATTCCTGGAACAAGGCCGCGCTCAAGTTCGGCGATGAGCTGAAGGCCGCGACCAGCGGCCGCCTGACCGTAACCGTGTTCCACTCCGGCCAGCTCGGCAATGAGCCCGCGATGATGCAGCAATTGCAGTCCGGCGCGCTCGACATGGGCTTCATCCAGGCCGCCGAGCTCGGCTCGCGCGTGCCGCACATCGCCGCGATCAACGCGCCCTACATCGTCCGCTCGACGCCGGCGGTGGCGAAATTCGTGCGGCACCCCGCGGCCGTCAAGCTGTTCGAGGTGCTGCCGCAGGAGACCGGCACGATCGGCCTCGGCTGGGGCATCACCGGCATGCGCGCGGTTTTCTCCTCCAAGGACCTGAATTCGCTCGCCGACATCAAGGGCATGAAGCTGCGCATCAACCCGACGCCGGTCTATCGCGACTTCTATTCCTCGCTCGGCGCAGCGCCGACGCCGATCCCCACCCCGCAGGTGTTCGACGCCATGGCCAACGGCCAGGTCGACGGCCTCGAGGCCGACCTCGAATTCTCCTGGAACCAGCGCTTCGACAAGGTGTCGAAAGTGATCCTGCAGATGAACGCCGTCTTCATGCCGATGGCGGCGGTCGTCTCCGGCCGGGTGTGGCAGTCGCTCTCCGCCGCCGACCGCGAGCTGATCACCAAGACGATCAAGACGACGCTGGACGCTCAGATCGACGAGCTCGCCGGCAACGAGCCGGCGCTGATCGAGAATTTCAAGAACGCGCCGATCCCGATCCGCCAGGTCCCCACCGGCGACACCGAGGCCGTCATCGCCGAGTTCGACAAGATCTGGCTGCCCAAGGCACCCGTGCTCGCCGAGCTGCGCAAGGTCGGCGCCACGCTCTGATCCCATCCGCCATCCTTTTCGCCACAGCCGGCGGTCCCAGCCCCCGCCGGCATTACACTTGTCAGAACTCACTTGGAGTGAACTCATGAGCCGCCGCGTATCCTGGGAAGGCGTCTTCCCGGCCGTCACCACGCAATTCCACGACGATCTCTCGCTCGATATCGATGCGACCGCCAAGGTGATGGACGGACTGATCCGCGACGGCGTCTCCGGCCTCATCGTCTGCGGCTCGGTCGGCGAGAACACCTCGCTCGAGCGCAAGGAGAAGGTCGCGATCATGGAAGCGGCGAAGTCTGTGGCGGCCGGCCGCGTGCCCGTGCTGTGCGGCATCGCCGAATTCACCACGGCGTTCGCGGTCGAGACCGCAAAGGAAGCCGCGCGCGTCGGCATCGACGGCGTGATGGTGATGCCGGCGCTGGTCTACTCGTCCAAGCCGCATGAGACCGCCGCGCATTTTCGCGCCGTCGCCAGCGCGACCGACCTGCCGGTGATGCTCTACAACAATCCGCCGATCTACAAGAACGACGTCACTCCCGACATCCTCGCCTCGCTTGCCGACGTCGAGACCGTGGTCTGCTTCAAGGATTCCTCGGGTGACACGCGCCGTTTCATCGACACCAGGAACATGGTCGGCGACCGCTTCGTGCTGTTCGCAGGCCTTGACGACGTCATCGTTGAGAGCGTCGCCATGGGCGCCGTGGGCTGGGTCTCCGGCATGTCGAACGCCTTCCCGCGCGAGGGCGAGACGCTGTTCCGCCTCGCTAGGGCCGGCCGCTTGGCCGAGGCCATGCCGCTCTATGAATGGTTCATGCCGCTGCTGCACCTCGATGCCCGCCCGGACCTCGTCCAGTGCATCAAGCTGTGCGAGCACATCATGGGCCGCGGCACCGCACTGACCCGCCCGCCGCGCCTCGCCCTGCTGCCGCAGGAGAGGGCCGAGATCGAGGCCATGATGGTCAAGGCGCTGAAGAACCGGCCGCGCCTTCCGGATGTCGGACTGAAGGCGGCCTGACGCGTCTCCGTCGTCATTGCGAGTTTCGTAGGGTGGGCAAAGCGCAAGCGTGCCCACCATCTGCCGAATGATTGCGGAAACATGGTGGGCAGGGCTTCGCGCCTTTGCCCACCCTACGGCACCTATGAACTGGCCCGCTTCTTCTTCGCGTTCAGCGCGGACGCCACGCGGCTCGCGGGCGGCTTGCCGAGCACGCCGCTCATCGCATTCGTCGCCGCAAGCAGCTTCTCCATGTCGACACCGGTCCTGACGCCCATGCCCTCGAGCATGTAGACCACATCCTCCGTTGCGACATTGCCGGTCGCGCCGGGGGCGTAGGGACAGCCGCCGAGGCCGCCGGCGGCGGCGTCGATGACGCGGACGCCCTCCTCCAGGCCGGCATAGAGATTGGCCAGCGCCTGGCCATAGGTGTCGTGGAAATGCATCGCGAGTTTTGCGCGCGGGATGTTGGCGGCGACCGCGCGCAGCATCTCCTTGGCCTTGGCTGGCGTGCCGACACCGATGGTGTCGCCGAGCGAGATCTCGTAGCAGCCGAGATCCCACAGCGTCTTGGCGAGATCGGCCACCGCCTTCGGCTTGATCTCGCCGTCGAATGGACAGCCGAGCACGCAGGAGATATAGCCGCGCACGGGCACAGCATCGGCCTTGGCGCGCGCCAGCACCGGCCTGAAGCGCTCGATGGATTCGGCGACGGTGCAATTGATGTTGGCGCGGGAGAAGCCTTCGGAGGCCGCAGCGAACACGGAGACGACCTTGGCGCCGGCGGCGCGGGCGGCGTCATAGCCCTTTTCGTTCGGCACCAACACGTGGAACTCGGCGCCTTTGATGTGGGCAACACCCCGCAGCACGGCATCGGAGCTTGCCATCTGCGGGACCGCCTTGGGCGAGACGAAGGCACCGACCTCGACCGTATCGAGGCCGGCCGCAACCAGCGCCTCGATGAAGGCGATGCGCGCCTCGACGCTGACCGGCGTCTTCTCGTTCTGGAGGCCGTCGCGCGGCCCCATTTCGATGATGCGGACGGGATCGCTCATGTCATTCCCCTGAAGGTTCGACCACGGCGAGCTCGATGCCTTCCTGCACGATGTCGCCGACCTTGCACTTGATCGACTTCAGCACGCCGGCATAGGGCGAACGCAGCGTCTGCTCCATCTTCATCACTTCAAGGGTCAGGATCGGCGCTCCCTTATCGAGCTTGGCGCCCTCCTCGGCCAGCACGGCGACGACCGTGCCCGGCAAGGGCGCTGCGATCTTGTCTTCGCCGGTCTGCTCTTCGCTCTCGCCGCCGAACGGGTCGACCCAGTGCAGGTCGAAGCGGCCATTGCGCGTGCGCAAGTAAAGCTCATGGCCGTCGATCACGGCGGCGACGGAGGATTTGACGCCGTCCAGCGTCAGATCGAAGCCGCCATCTTTTGGCGTGATCGCAAATGAAAGCTCGCGCTCGCCGATCACCAGGGTGGACGGTCCGCTCCCATAGTTCAGAACGATCTTCTGTTCGGGTCCATGACCAACACCATGCCCGACGCGGAACGCAAAGCTGCGCTGGCGGCGGCCGACCGGCTGCCAGCCAAAGGTCTGCCAAGGGGAATTCGCCTCGGCCTGCGCGGTCTGCCGCTCGTCATTGACGATCGCGGCGACCGCAGCGCAGAGCTCGAGCTCGCCGTGCGAGGACGCTGCAGTCGTCAGCACCGCCAGCTCGCGCTCGATGAAGCCCGTGTCGATCGCATTGGTCCGCACCTTCGGGTGCGTCATCAGCGCCGACAGGAATGGGATGTTGGTGACGATGCCGCGGACGTCGGACTCTTCCAGCCCACGGTTCAGCCGCTCGATCGCGACATCCCGCGTCGGCGCCCATGCGATCATCTTGGCGAGCATGGCGTCATAGTACGGCGAGACGCTGTCACCTTCACGATAGCCGGCATCAATGCGCAGGCCGCCGGTCTCGGCCGGCAGGCGCCAGGTCGAGATCTTTCCGACCGAGGGCATGAAATTCTTGGTCGGGTTCTCGGCGTAGACGCGCGCCTCGACCGCATGGCCGTTGAGCTTGATCTCGTCCTGCTTGAGCGGCAGCGCCTCGCCGAAGGCGACACGCAGCTGCCATTCGACGAGATCGACGCCCGTGATCAGCTCGGTCACGGGATGCTCGACCTGCAGGCGCGTGTTCATCTCGATGAAGAACACGTCCTTGCCGTCGGAAACGAACTCGATCGTGCCGGCGCCGACATAGTTCACCGCGCCTGCCGCTTTTCGCGCCGCGGCGCAGACTGTTTCGCGCTGCGCGGCGTTGAGCGTCGGCGACGGCGCTTCCTCGATCACCTTCTGGTGCCGGCGCTGCAAGGTGCATTCGCGCTCGAACAGCGACAAGAGATTGCCGTGGCTGTCGCCGATGATCTGCACCTCGATATGCCGGGGATTGTCGACATATTTCTCGATCAGCATGCGGTCGTCGCCGAACGCAGCCAGGGCCTCGCGCTTGGCGCTGACGATCGCCGGCGCAAGCTCGGCCGCCGAGCGCACGATGCGCATGCCGCGGCCCCCGCCGCCGGCTGACGCCTTCACCAGGATCGGGAAGCCGATCTTGTCTGCGGCCTTCGCCAGCGTCGCATCGTCCTGGGCCTCGCCATGATAGCCGGGCACCAGCGGCACGCCCGCCCTCTCCATCAGCGCTTTCGAGCCTGATTTCGAGCCCATCGCCGTCATCATCTCGGCGGTCGGGCCGACGAAGACGAGGCCTGCGTCGTAGCAAGCCTGCGCGAATTCGGCATTTTCCGACAGGAAGCCGTAGCCGGGATGCACGGCCTCGGCGCCGGTCTTCTTGGCGGCCTCGATCAGCCGCTCGACGTTGAGATAGCTGTCGCGGGCACGCGCCGGCCCGAGCAGCACGGCCTCATCCGCGAGCGCGACATGCATGGCGTCGCGGTCGGCCTCGGAATAGACCGCGACGGTGCGCAGACCCATCGCGCGCGCGGTGCGGATGACGCGGCAGGCGATCTCGCCGCGGTTGGCGATCAGGACGTTGCGAAAACGCCGGTAGAGTCTCGTACGGTCCATCACATCACATCCTGAACAGGCCGAATTTCGTCGGCTCGATCGGCGCATTCGACGCCGCCGAGAGGCCAAGGCCGAGCACGAGGCGGGTGTCGGCCGGGTCGATCACGCCGTCGTCCCAGAGACGCGCGGTCGCGTAATAGGGATGCCCCTGGTGCTCGTATTGCGCGCGGATGGGCTCGCGGAATTTGTCTTCCTCTTCCCTAGACCAGCTATCGCCCTTCGCCTCGATATTGTCGCGGCGGACCTGGCTCAGCACCATCGAGGCCTGCTCGCCGCCCATCACCGAGATGCGCGCATTCGGCCACATCCAGAGGAAGCGCGGCGAGTAGGCACGGCCGCACATGCCGTAATTGCCGGCGCCGTAGGAGCCGCCGATCACCACGGTGAATTTCGGCACCGAGGCGGTCGCAACCGCCGTCACCAGCTTGGCGCCGTCGCGCGCGATGCCGCCGGCCTCGTATTTCTTGCCGACCATGAAGCCGGTGATGTTCTGCAGGAACACCAGGGGAATGCCGCGCTGGCAGCACAGCTCGATGAAATGCGCGCCCTTCAGCGAGCTCTCGCTGAAGAGAATGCCGTTGTTGGCGATGATGCCGACCGGAAAACCCCAGATATGGGCGAAGCCGCACACCAGCGTCGTGCCATAGAGCTTCTTGAACTCGTCGAACTCGGAGCCGTCGACGATGCGGGCGATGATGTCGCGGACGTCGAACGGCTTGCGGCCATCGACCGGCACCACGCCGTAGATCTCCTCCGCCGCGAACAGCGGATCGCGCGGCTTCTGCATGTTGAGGTTCGGCCGCACCGACGGCTTCAGCGTGGCGACGATGCGCCGTGCAATGCCGATCGCGTGCGCATCGTTCTGGGCGTAGTGATCGGTCACGCCCGACTGGCGCGAATGCACGTCGGCGCCGCCGAGCTCTTCGGCACTCACGACCTCGCCGGTCGCGGCCTTCACCAGCGGCGGGCCGCCGAGGAAGATGGTGCCCTGATTGCGGACGATGATGCTCTCGTCCGACATCGCCGGCACATAGGCGCCACCGGCGGTGCAGGAGCCCATCACGATCGCGATCTGCGGGATTCCTTGCGACGACATCTGCGCCTGGTTGTAGAAGATGCGGCCGAAGTGCCGCTCGTCCGGGAAGATCTCGTCCTGCAGCGGCAGGAAGGCGCCCCCGGAATCGACCATGTAGACGCAAGGAAGATTGTTCTGCCGCGCGATGTCCTGCGCGCGCAGATGCTTCTTCACGGTCATCGGGTAGTAGGTGCCGCCCTTGATGGTGGCATCATTGGCAACGATCACGCATTCCCGCCCCGAGATGCGTCCTACCCCCGTGACGACGCTCGCCGAGTGCACGTCGCCGCCATAGAGGCCGTAGGCCGCGAGCGGCGACAGCTCCAGGAACGAGGTGCCGGGATCGACCAGCAGGTCGACGCGCTCGCGCGCCAGCATCTTGCCGCGCGCGGTGTGGCGGTTGCGCGAAGCCTCGCCGCCGCCGCCGGCAACCTGGCTCAGTTTTTCGCGCAAATCCGCAACGAGCGCGCGCATGGCGTCGGAGTTGCGCGCAAAATCGGACGAAGACGTATCGATGCTGGAATGGAGCGGCATGGGGTCCCGCGGTTCTGGTGACGTGGTGAGAGAGGCCGCGGGCAACGCGTCGCGACCATTGCATGGGGAAGGTTCAGGCGGTCTCGGACATCAATTCGCGGCCGATCAGCATGCGGCGCACTTCCGACGTCCCTGCGCCGATCTCGTACAGCTTGGCGTCGCGCCAGAGCCGGCCGACCGGAAACTCGGATGTATAGCCGACGCCGCCGAGCGCCTGGATCGCCTCGCCGGCCATCCACGTCGCCTTCTCCGCGGAATAGAGGATCGCCGCGGCCGCGTCCTTGCGCAGCGTCCGAGCGTGATTGGCGCGGTCGCAGGCCTTTCCCACCGCATAGACATAGGCGCGCGTGGCCTGCCAGGTCGAATACATGTCGGCGAGCTTGCCCTGCATCAGCTGGAAATCGCCGATCGGCTGGCCGAACTGCTTGCGCTCGTGCATGTAGGGCACCACCGCGTCCATGCACGCCGCCATGATGCCGAGCGGGCCGCCCGAGAGCACCGCACGCTCGTAGTCGAGACCCGACATCAGCACCTTGACGCCCTCGCCGACCGCGCCGAGCACGTTCTCCTCGGGCACCTCGCACTCGTCGAAGAACAAGGGATAGGTGTTGGAGCCGCGCATGCCGAGCTTGTCGAGATGTTGGCCGTGGGTGAAGCCCTTGAAACCTTTCTCGATCAGGAAGGCGGTCATGCCGCGCGGGCCGGCCTCCGGATCGGTCTTGGCATAGACCACCAGAACGTCGGCATCGCCGCCATTGGTGATCCACATCTTGGAGCCGTTGAGCACGTAGCGGTCGCCGCGCTTGTCGGCGCGCAGCTTCATCGAGACCACGTCGGAGCCGGCGCCCGGCTCGGACATTGCGAGCGCGCCGACATATTCGCCGGAGATGAGCTTCGGCAGATAACGCTGCCGCTGTGCATCGGTGCCGTTGCGGCGGATCTGGTTGACGCAGAGATTGGAATGCGCGCCATACGACAGGCCCACGGCGGCCGAGCCGCGCGAAATCTCCTCCATAGCGACGATGTGGGCGAGATAGCCCATGTTCGAGCCGCCATATTGCTCCGGCGCGGTCATGCCGAGCAGGCCGAGGTCGCCAAAGCGCTTCCACAGGTCGGCCGGGAACAGATTGGCCTTCTCGACCTCGGCAGCGCGCGGGGCGACCTCCGCTTCCACGAAGGCGCGCACGGTGTCGCGCAGCATGCCGATGTCCTCACCCAGATCGAAGTCGATGCTCGGGATGTTCAAGGCGATTCCTCCGTCTTCTTGCAAAGTTCTTTGCCGGCTCGAACCTACCCCCGGCCGGGCGCCGCTTCGGTCGAAAAGGTTGCATTTTCCGCCAAGTTTGGCGAGGATTTTTCATGCCTTTTCAAGCCGCGACCGCCGCGCCCCGCCGCGCCATGACCCCCGCCGCCTTCGTCCGCGGCGTGGTCGCGGCCTATGGCCGCTACGGGCGGGATCCCGCGGACGCGCTGGCCAAGGGACAGGTCACCGAGGACCTGGTTCGATCCAGCGAGGGGCGGGTGACGGCTGCCCAGTTCGAGGCTCTGGCGGGGCACGCCATGCGCGAGCTCGACGACGAGGCGCTCGGCTGGTTCTCGCGCCGGCTGCCGTGGGGCACCTACGGCATGCTGTGCCGCGCCTCGATCACGGCGCCCAATCTCGAGGTCGCGCTCAAGCGCTGGTGCCGGCATCACCGCCTGCTCACCGAGGACGTGCTGTTCGAGCTCTCGGTCAGTGACGAGACCGCGACCATCGCCATCCACGAGCAGCGCGACCTCGGGCCTTTGCGCGAATTTTGCGTCGTCACCCTGCTCCGCTATGTGCTCGGCTTCTCCTGCTGGGCGATCGATTCCGCGATCGCGCTACGCGCTGCCGAGTTTCCTTACGCCGAGCCCGGTCACGTCTCGGTCTATCCGACCATATTCTGCCGGACCTTGAGCTTCGATGCGGATGGGGCCCGCATCGTCTTCGACAAGCACTATCTGTCGCTGCCGCTGACGCGCAGCGCCGCGGATCTCGACAGCATGCTCAAGGGCGCGCTGCGGCTGACCGTGCTGCCCTACCGGCGCGACCGGCTGCTGGTCGAGCGCGTCCGCCGCGTGCTGCGCCATGCGCGTGGCCGTAGCCTCGGCGCCGAGGATGTTGCCAGCGAGCTCGCGCTTTCAACGCGCACCATGCATCGGCGCCTGCGTGAGGAAGCAACCTCGCTGCGCGATCTCAAGGAGGAAGCCAAATTCGAACTGGCAAAACAGGAACTGATGCGCGGCCGCACCCCGATCAAGCGGATCGCGGAGATCGCGGGCTTCCGCAACGAAAAGAGTTTTTCCCGCGCCTTCCGCACCTGGACCGGCACCTCGCCGCGCGAGTTTCGCAGCCGCTATCGCTGAAGCGCGCACCAGCGCGCGATGTCGCATCGCCGTCATAAATTTACGGCCCCCAAGATCATCTCGGAGGCCGCAAAGTCGAACCGATCCTGACGCTTCGCGTTAGTTCGAATTGGTCTGCGCGCCGGGACGAAGCTTGCCGCGCGACTGCGTCTGCTTCGGCTGGAAGGCCAGCGCATCGTTCGAGGTCTTGGAGCCGCCGCTTTGCGAGCACATGCCGCCAATGCCGCCGGCCGCCTGACGGCAGGCTTCCATCGTCGGATAGCCGCAGCCATGAGCAGCCTGGGCGCCGTTGATGATGCAGTACTCTTCGGCCTGCGCGGCGGGTGCCGCCATCACCAGAAATGCGGACGCAAACAGCGTCGCAGCGGAAGCGACGAACGTCTTCGAGATAGAGGTCATATGTCTTTTCCTAGCTCAGGGTCCCACAAAAGAGTCCCCGGTGCGCCCATGCGCGCCGAGGTTCGCCCCGCGCATCTAAGCCCCTTGCGGCGTCCCGCAATCGCGGCCCCGCGCATTGCAGGACTTCCCAAATCACATGTCACAGTTAGGTGAGTTACTAATGTTTTGTGACATTTTCCGAATCAGATAACGGCTGGGCGGCCTGCCCAATTCGGGATTTGCGATGGGCGGAGCGGCCCTACCCTGCCGTCGCAGCCACGACCTCCTGCACCGGCAGCGGCACGTCCTTGGCGACGCCCAGCACCGGAAAGCTGCGGACGTTCTTCACGTCGGGCATCGCGGCAAAGTGAAGGAGCTGCTGGCGCATGCTCTCGACGCTCGGCGCGACGCATTTGAGCAGATAGTCGGTGTCGCCCGAAATCCGCCAGCACTGCTGGATCCGGGGGATCGCGGCGATCGAGCTCTCGAACGCCTCCAGCACCGGCTGGGCCTGGCTGCCGAGCTGGATCGAGACGAACGAGACCACCTCATAGCCGAGGAGCCGCTCGTCGATGACGGCGCGCACCGCCCGGATCACACCCCGGCTGAACAGCGATTTCAGCCGCCGCAGGCAATTCGGCGCGGAGACGCCGACGCGCAGCGCCAGCTCGTTGTTGCGCACCCGTCCGTCCTGCTGTAGCTCGGAGAGTATTTTCAGATCGACGCCGTCGAGCTGGTCACGCCCGGCCATACCCTACCCTCGTCATGGTCGTGTCATGCGAGGCAGCGAAGCACGCGGCGGAATTGGTGCCAAGGGGGCACCCCATGCACGGCGCGATTGCGTACGAGCGGAATGCCTCTCAGGCCGTCATGGCCGGGCAAAGCCGTCCGAAGGAAGGCGTCGCGTCCGCTCGCCTATGTCCCGGCCATCCACGTTCTCTCGCCGAGCTTCCAAAACGTGGATGCCCGGGACGAGCCCGGGCATGACGGCATCTCAGACGACCATGGCTCTCTAATGCGTCCAGGGCTCGCCGCGGCGGAACGAGAAATTGTCGGCATAGGCGACCGGGCGGCGGATGGAGTCCTGGGGCTCGATCACCTGGTAGGCGATGCCCTTGCGCTCGCAATAGGCCACCGCCTCTTCCTTGGTGTGGAAGCGCAGCGTGATCTGCTGCTTCATGTCGCTGGACGAGGTCCAGCCCATCAGCGGCTCGACCGAGCGCGGCTGCTCCGGCTCGTAGTCCAGCTGCCACTCCTTGGTCTTGGACCGGCCGGATTGCATCGCGTTCTTGGCAGGCTTGAAAATGCGTGCGGTCATGGTCGGTCGGGCCTCTCGGTCTTTTCGTTCGATTTCGATGCGTCACGGTAGCAGTTGGTGGAAACCGCGGGCATAGTATAGAGACACCTTTTGGGAACTGTTCGGTGATTCCAGTCCCTTGGGTGCCCTTCATCGAGGGGTATAGTCATTATGCTGCACCGTGACAATTGCGTACCCGCCCTCCGCCCCGGGATCCCGCCCGGTGCCCCCGCCTCGCCGACCTCAGCGTGTCCGCCCCCCACGAAAGCTCCCGTCGCATGGCCTTCCTGAACGTCAGCGCAACGCTCCCCGATAAAGGCCGCGACCTCAGGCTCGACCTGTTTCGCGGCGTCGCGAACTGGGCGATCTTCCTCGACCACATCCCCGACAATGTCGTGAACTGGATCACGACCCGCAATTACGGCTTTTCCGACGCCGCCGACCTGTTCGTCTTCATCTCCGGCTACACCGCCTCCTTCGTCTATGCGCGGATGATGCTGGAGCGCGGCTTCATCGTCGGCGCCACGCGCCTGACCAAGCGGGTCTGGCAGCTCTACGTCGCCCACATCATCCTGTTCGTGATCTACATCGCCTCGATCAGCTATCTCGCGCTGCGCTTCGGCGATTCCGAGATGATCAACGAGTTCAACGTCGCCGGCCTCGTCGACAACGCCACCGAGACGCTGCGGCAGGGCCTGTTCCTGCGCTTCAAGCCGCTCAATCTCGACGTGCTGCCGCTCTACATCGTGCTGATGGGGCTGTTTCCGCCGGTGCTGTGGTTCATGCTGCGCAAGCCCGACCTGACGATGTCGCTCTCCATCGTCCTGTGGCTGGCCGCGCGTCACTTCGGCTGGAATCTGACCGCCTATCCGGCCGGCCAGTGGTACTTCAACCCCTATTGCTGGCAGGTGCTGTTCGTGTTCGGCGCCTGGTGCGCCATGGGCGGCGCACGGCGCTCGGGCGCGCTGATCAATTCGCAGATCACGCTGTGGCTCTGCCTCGCCTATCTCGCCTTCGCGCTGGTCATGACCATGGCCGGCCGCTTCCCGAGCTTCGGCGGCATGTTTCCGGAATGGCTGTTCTCGGCCTTCAACCCGAACGACAAGACCAACCTCGCGCCCTATCGCTTCATCCACTTCGTCGTGATCGTGATCCTGGTGATCCGGTTCGTGCCGAAGGACTGGCCGGGCCTCGAATGGAAGATCTTCGATCCGGTCATCGTCTGCGGCCAGCAGTCGCTCGCCGTGTTCTGCGTCGGCGTGTTCCTGTCTTTCGTCGGTCATTTCGAGCTGTCGATGAGCTCGGGCTCGCTGTTCGCACAGCTCTTCGTCAGCATCGCCGGCATCGCGATCATGACGACGGTGGCCTACTACATTTCCTGGTCGAAGAAGCAGGACAAGCCACTGAAGCCGCCGCCGCCGGCCAAGCCTGCGGCCGCTTCGCCGGCGAAGGCCGCCTGAGCCCGCAGCAGCGATACTGCGCCTGATGGCGGCGATGCTTCCTCAGGCCGCCTCTTCGCCGCCGAACTCGGTGAACTTCTTGTAGATCCAGTCGCGGCCGTCGTGGCGGCGCCACACCTTGCCGTACACGAGCTGCCCGTTGATCGAGCGGCGCGGCACGATGACGGTCCAGAGGTGCCAGATCTCCGTCCAGTTCGACTGCGAACCGACGGTTCGGACATTGCGATCGAAAGACATGACGTAGAACTCACGCGATACGAGCGATGCGACGAACCGTGATCTTGTGTGAGCACCAATTGGAGGTACCCCGTCGCGAGCCGGGACCGATTTGATAGTGATCGCAAGGTCTACCGCAACAACCGCTCTGTCTTAACCTAACTGGTCAACCTTACTACAGCCGTCCGGACTGGTTGAAAGCCGATGCCGATTTTCCTAGAATGGGTGCACCATTTGAGAATGTGCGTGCCGTGTCGGGCGCCTGATTTTGATCGACGTTGAATTTCCAGCGCGCCGGAATTTTGAAAAGTATTGACGGGACGACCACAATGAATTTGCAATGTGCATGCATGCGCTTGGCAGTGCGCTGGAGGCCGCCCGCTCCGCTGATCCGGATATTCGTCGAGGCGCCGCCGAAGGCCGCCAACGACAACCATCTGGTCTGGCCATTGCTGCCGTTTCCGCTCGGCTGGTACGCCTCGAACTGATCGCGGACCGTGCTTTGAAAAGCGCAACGCCGCGCAAGCGGAGTATCATCGCTTGGCGGCGTCCGTTTAGACATTGGGCGCTGAAATACCCAACACCGATATGTCTATGGCGGCGACCAAAGGTTCGAAGAAGCTTTGGTCATTCGCCGCCGCGCAGGTCGTCGCAACCCACCTGAGATACCGCGCGCTCTCGCGCAGGCGTTCAGGACGCGGGAGACTTCGTGGACGACGCTCTTGGCCGAACCGCCGACGATGTCGACGAGGAGATTCAACGTCGGGACTGGTCGGGGCAGCTGGATTCGAACCAACGACCTGCAGTACCCAAAACTGCCGCGCTACCAGGCTGCGCTATACCCCGAATGTCCGGTGAGCCCCGTCGATACACGCTTCCAAGGGCGCCAGCAAGCTTCCAAACGGGCGCCAGCAAGGCTGGCAAAGCCCGCAATGGGCGGTGTTATTTGCTACCGAACAGCGGGTGACCGACGCGGTCGCCGGGCCGGATGCCATATTTCTGTGCCGTTCCCGCCACCACCTCCAGCACGGCCCGGGCGGGTCCTCCCGACGAGATGATCTTGGTCGACAGCGGCTCGGTATTCTCGGCGATACGCAGGATGCGGCCGTCGGCGCGGATGAAGATCATGTCGAGCGGGACGTAGGTGTTCTTCATCCACATTGACACCTCCTGTTCGGGATTGAAGTCGAACAGCATGCCTTTGCCGTCGGCCAGTTCCTTGCGGTACATCAGGCCGGTCTGCTTCTCCTCCTCGGTCGTCGCCATCTCGACCGAGAACACCTGCACGCCGTTCTTGGTGACGATCTCGAGCGGCTGGAAGCTGGCGGCGTTGGCGGCGGCAAGGCCGGCGATGACGAGGATGGCGGCAAGGCTTTTGGCAAAACGGCTTTTGGCAAAACCCATGGCGAGCCGCATGGGAAAAGTCATGGCAAAAGTCATTGGAATGGCACTCGGATCGGAATGGGACCGGAACAGTCCTTACGCGGCGATCATGACAAAAGCCAGAGGCGCGCCAGTCAGCCGGCGCGCCTCTTGTCACGATTCCGGGAATGATAAGGGCTAAAGCATGATCCGGAAAGCGCGATGACGCTTCATCCAAACTCATCGCGCTCTAGCCTTAGTGCGACTGCAAGCCGGGCGATCCGGTCTCAGGATGGATCTCGGCCGCCATCATGCCCTTGGAGCCGGGCCCGAAGCGGACCAGGACATATTGGCCGGGCCGCAGCTCGGTCATGCCAAAGCGGCGCAGCGTCTCCATGTGCACGAAGATGTCGGGCGTGCCCTCGCCGCAGGTCAGGAAGCCGAAGCCGCGCAGCCGGTTGAACCATTTGACCTGGGCCCGCTCCAGCCCGCTGGTCGGGGTAACCGTGACATGGGTGCGCGGCGGCAGCATCTGCGCCGGATGGATCGCGGTCGATTCGTCCATCGAGACCACGCGGAAGGCCTGGTAGCCCTTGGCGCGCTGCACGCACTCGACGACGATGCGGGCGCCCTCATAGGCGGTCTGGAAGCCGTCGCGCCTGAGCACCGTCACGTGCAGGAGCACGTCGGGCCAGCCATTGTCGGGAACGATGAAGCCGTAGCCCTTTGAGGCGTCGAACCATTTGATGACGCCGTGAACCTCGACGAGGTTGGCGCTGCCCTCCCCTAGTCCAGTGAAGGGACTGAGCGCGCTGTCGCGACCGGCGCCACCGTGCTCGCCCACCGCGGGAACTCCGACCTTCTTGGACTCAAATCCGTCCGACGACCCCATAACCCCGGACCCCACACATGCCCATGCAACCCGCCACATTGGCGGCGTTCGAATCACGCGTCTTAAGAGAATGTTCTCAATTCGACGCGACGCGAATCTTCCGACTCAAAAGATAACACTCCCGGTTGCGAGGCATAGATAAAAAAGAGATTCGCCGGGACCTATGAACAGCTTGCACAGGCGCGAATCAAATTGATGCCTCAATTTCCGACAAAGGGCCCGAGGGTTTCCCCGATATCGTGGTGGATCACGAGGTCGGCGATGTCGTCCTGCTCGGTCGGCTCGCGATTGATGATCACGAGACGCGCGCCGGAGTTCTTCGCCATCATCGGAAAGCCCGCCGCCGGCCACACCACAAGCGAGGAACCGATCGCAATGAAGAGGTCGCAGGACCGCGACAGCTCGGTTGCCCGCTGCATTTCGTCCTCTGGCATCATCTGGCCGAACGAGATCGTCGCGGTCTTCACCGGCTCGCCACATGCGGTGCAATTGGGCGCAGCGCCGTCGTCGTCAAAGCGGCGCTTCACCCAGTCGAGCGGGTAGGCCTGGGAGCATCCGATGCAGCGCGCATAAGTAGTATTTCCGTGAAGTTCAATCACATGATCTGGCGCGAAGCCCGAGGCCTGGTGCAGATTGTCGATGTTCTGGGTGATCACAGCGGGAATCTTGCCGGCGCGGTAGAGCGAGGCGAGCGCGCGGTGGCCACGGCCGGGCCTGGCCGCCGCGAAGACCTGCTCCATCGCAAAGCGCCGGCGCCAGGATTCGTCGCGTGCCTCCTGGCTCGCGACGAACTCGCCGAATTCGATCGGACGGTAGCGGGTCCAGAGCCCGCCCGGCGAGCGGAAGTCGGGGATGCCGCATTCCGTCGAGATGCCCGCGCCTGTGAACGGCACGATGGTCTTGGCTTCGGCGATCATGTCGCCGAGCCGCTCGACGCCGCTGCGAAGATCCGATGCAATCATGAGCGGCCTCCCGAATCCGTTTTGGCTTGGCTGCAACAGGCGCAAGCGACAAGACTGCTGACGCTCTTATCAAGCGCGAACGCGATGCACGCGGCAATTTCTTCCGCCCTTCGCATATCACAATCCTGCAATGCCTCCTCCCCATTGACGCCCCAATCAGAAGTGCCAATGCATGTGTTTACGCGACTCAAGATGATGCGGCGGCAGTGCTTGAGTCCAGCAGTGCACACATACTCAGGTGTCGAGGGGATTTGACAATGACCGAGGACGAACAACGCAAAATCCACGAACGTGAAGAGATTGCCGCCCGTGTCGCCGCCTTCCGTGCCACGCAGGAAAAATTCAAACGCGAGCGTGAAGAGTATTTCGTCTCGACGCTCGACAATGCCCGCAAGGCGGAACGGCCCTCGCTCTGGCCGTAAGCACGCCTGATCATCGCGAAAAAGAAGATCGCGCATGAAAAAAGCCCGGAGCATCGCGCCGGGCTTTTGGTTGTGTGCCGAGTATGAACGACAGCTTGGAGGTGGAAGTCCTCTATCCAGCCTGATGGCGGCGAAGGATTAGCGAAGCGCAAGGGCGTCACCGCGAGGTGGGGTCTGAAGAAAGCGTGGAGCAAAGCCGCGGCCCGATGGACAAACACCGGATAACGAGGCCTACCCGGCCGGACGAGCGAGCAACTGATCGCGAAGTCCAGGGTCATCAAGGGTCGGGGTGGTAAATTCGGCGGGCGCGCGGTGAAGGCGGTCGGTCTTACCTCGGGAGGTCTGCGTTGTGTCCCGGCAACGGGACTGAGGTCGTCGTAAGGCGGCCCGACCGCAGCGCAGAAGTCAGCTGAGGGCATAGTAGGTGGCGTGTGCCGCCGAAGGCCCGAACGGTGGAAGTGGTTAGTAGAGCAACGATCTCGCGCGAGCCATGCGGCAGAAGAATCAGGTCGAACTGAACTTGGGCACCGGAGCAGGCGGTGAAGCCGCAAGCTCCGCCGCCGGAGAGACCGAAGCAAGCGCGGTGAGAGCCAGCCTCGAACGCCCGGCGGTCGCAGGACCGTCGATGGAAGTAGTCGTCGAGCGTGAGAATCTGCAAGCAGCATTGGCGCAAGTGAAGCGCAACAAGGGTGCGGCAGGCGTCGATGGGATGACCGTCGGCGAGCTATCGGCCTATCTGAAGGAGCACTGGCTCACGATCCGCGCCCAGTTGCTTGACGGCACCTATAAGCCACAGCCGGTGCGGCGGGTGGAGATACCGAAGGCGTCGGGCGGCCTGCGGCCGCTCGGCATCCCGACGGTGCTCGACCGCTTCATCCAGCAGGCGGTGATGCAGGTGTTGCAGGCAGATTGGGACGGAACGTTCTCCGAGGCGAGCTTCGGCTTCCGGCCGACCCGCTCGGCGCATCAGGCGGTGGAACGGGCGCAGACCTACATCGCATCCGGTTACGCCGTCGTCGTCGACATCGATCTGGAAAAGTTCTTCGACCGGGTCAACCACGACATCCTGATGGGGCTCATTGCCAAACGGGTCGCTGACAAGCGCCTCCTCAAGCTCATCCGTGGCTTCTTGACTGCGGGTGTGATGGAGGCAGGGCTGGTCAGCCCGACGGAGGAGGGTACGCCGCAAGGCGGACCGCTCTCGCCGCTGTTGTCGAACCTGATGCTGGATGTGCTGGACAAGGAACTGGAGAAACGCGGCCATCGCTTCGTGCGCTACGCCGACGACTGCAATATCTATGTACGCAGTCAGAAGGCGGGCGAGCGGGTGTTGGCCGGCCTCGAACGGTTCCTCGAAAAGCACCTCAAGCTCAAGATCAACAAGGCCAAGAGTGCGGTCGCCAAACCGAGCGTTCGCAAGTTCCTGGGCTTCAGCTTTACCGGCGGAAGTGAACCACCGCGACGGCGCATCGCGCCGCAGGCGCTCGCCCGCTTCAAGGTAAAAGTTCTGGAGCTGACGCGACGCACGTGCGGTCGAAGCCTCGTGCAGATTACCAAGGAGCTGTCAGCCTACCTGATCGGGTGGCGCGGCTACTTCGGCTTCTGCCAAACCCCGTCGGTGTTGCGCGTGCTTGACCGGTGGATCAGGCGGCGGCTGCGCGCCGTCGTCTGGAAGCAATGGAAGTATGGACCCGCTCGCTTCGCCGAGCTGCGACGCCGTGGCGTCGGCCGGGATCTGGCAGCGCAAACTGCCGGCGCCCCGCATGGCCCTTGGCGGCTCGCGAACAGCCCCGCGCTCGCCATTGCTCTGCCAAACAGCTTCTTCGCTTCGCTCGGCTTGGCTTCCGTCACGGGACAGTGGCCTGCATAATCCGCCGAACCGCCGTATACGGACCCGTATGTACGGTGGTGTGGGAGGGGAGGAGTCGCGAGACTCCCCCTATCCCGATTGGTCAGACCCTACCAGTGACGGTAGTAGTAGTGGTGCCGGTAGTACGGTCCACCATAATAGGCGTAAGGGCCAGGGCCGTAATCGTAATAGGCGGGTCCGCCGTAATAGCCGTAGCCCGGTCCATAATAGCCGTACGGATGGGACGCGGCGATGGCGCCCGCGGTGATTGCGCCGGCGGCGAGGCCGAATGCGAGGCCGGGTCCGATGCCGCGGCCACGCGCCTCGGCCGGCGCAGGCGCCGCGATCGCCGTCACGCCGACGGCCGCGACGGTGGCCAGAACTGCCAGTGTCTTCTTCATGCTTCTCCTCCTTCGCGTACTGCGACGATAACGGCCTGCGCCTACGATGGTTGCGCGCAGGGCCGGGAACCGCGGGCTGCAAAAAATCTCTGGCCCGCAGGAACGAAAGCGCGGCGGGCGGATTGAATGCTCAAGTGCGGGAGCCTCCGCCATCCGGGTTGAGGCGACAGCACGAAGACCCCGTCTGCATCCTCCGCGGTGCAGGCGGGGTTTTCAGTTTCACGGGAGCGCATGGCAGCAGACGCAAGCTTCTGCCAGCGGGGCGGAGAATTGAGGAGGAGAGATTGCCGATATCCGCTTTGCTGGCGCGCATCCGAAGGCTTGTTCCCAGGTCCGATGATCAGCATTACGACGAGATCGTCCGCAGCTTCGGGGTCGGTACGCTGCGCCCGCCGCCGGCGCCGATGAGCGACGGTGAGCTGGCGCGTGCCATCGCCGAGTTCCTGAAGGACCAGCCCTCAAGCGAATCGATTGCGACCCTCGGCCGCCGGCTCGACCCCTCCTCTCGGCTCTGACGCAACTATCCCGGGAACATGCGCCAGCGGCGCACGTTGCCTAGCCTCAAGAGAAGAAGAGGCCAGTCATGCCCGCATGGCTCGAAATTCTGCTCAACCTGACCGGCTATGCCGGCTTTGTAGCGCTCGCGACGGCGGGCGTCGGATGCTCCGACGAATCCGCCGAGGATCACATCATTGGCGGCGAGCGTTAATTGGCGTGCGGCGCCTGGCCGGCGGTGCGCACCAGGCGGTCGGCCTTGACCGCCACGCGCGTGTCCTCGGCTTGTGGCCGCACCGAGAAGCTGATCACCACGAAGGCGAGGCAGAACAGCGAGCCGGCGATTGCGACGCGGCGGTAGGTGTGCCGGTCGCCCTGATAAAAGGACGGTCCTGAAAAAGGCGTCATGTCAAAATCCGCTTCTTGGCAAAGTCGTTCTTGTCCTTGCCAGAACACCTACTCTAGGCAGCGGCGCGCGCAACGCGATTGGGCTTTTAACCTAACCAAATAGGGTTATCCCCTTTGGGGCAAGCTTTCGTTAGGAGCTTGCGCGCCCGCTTCAGATCTCGGCGAGCCGCTTCAGCGTCGCGCGAAAGCTCAGGCTGCGGCGGCCGGCGACCAGCACCGTGCCGAACACCTCGGCGTCGTCGTCGCGATACGTCCCGGAAAAGCCGCTCGTGACCTCCTGCCCGCCGAACAGCGGCCGTACGAAGGCGTCGGCGAACGGCGTATGCTGGTTGGTGGCAAGCTCGCCCTTCCAGGTCCCGCTGTTCGAACTGCGCCCGCCGACCTTGTACGAGCCGCGCGACCAGAAGTAAGGCCCGCCGCCGAGCAGCACGCCGTCGCGCAGGATCAGGACGCCGCTGTCGCGGCCCTTCACGCCGTCGAGCATGTGGATGTGGATGGAATAGACCGTTCTTCATCGCCGGCACCCGTCTCCGAACGATAGCCCTGGACATCGCAAGCGTCGAGACGGAAAGCGACGGCGGCTGACGCGGTGCAGCGGCCGGTTTTGTTCCAGCTTCGCTTACATTTCGTTCTCGAAGAACGAATCGGAATCGAAGAAATCAGCGCGGAGCAGATCTTAACAATTCGTTTGCATGCAAACGAGCACGATCCCACCCCGCGCGATTTCGCGATCTCGACGAACATCTCGATGAACCAGCACGCGTCCGTGTCGCGCTCCCTCGCGCATGCAGGGCAATCGCATATGCGGATAATGCTGCAGGTTCGATGTGTCTTGTGAGCAGTCGATCGCTCCACAAACTCGTCATGCCCGGGCATAGCCGTCCGCAAGGACGGCGTCGCTTCGCTCGCCTATGTCCCGGGCATCCACGTCTTGTTCTGCAGAAGTGAAGACGTGGATGGCCGGGACAAGCCCGGCCATGACGATGTGGAAACGGTAGCGCCAAAAATTACGCCGTTTTCATAGGCGATAGCCTGCTCGCGCATGCTCTACGCTGGCATGAGGATGCGAACATGCGAAGCATCACGCTGCTTCGTTCCGAGACACGCGAAACCGGCAGGCACGAGATGTTCTGCATCCGACTCCATTTCGTTCGCAAAGAACGAATCGGAATCGAGAAAATCAGCACGCGGCGATTGCTAACGATCGGTGAAAGCGCACGCCGCCGCGCCGCAATCGGCAGCAATCACTGTCGAAAGAAATTCCAAAACGGCCGCGGTCATCGCGATCGCGGCTCGTCGACGGGGGCGTCAGGCGCGCAACCGATACGAGAGCGCGCCTGACGAATGTCGGTGCGCACCGAGGCGGATCAAGCCGCCCGCTTGCCTTTGCCCTTCTCGGAAAAGCATTCCAGGATCTGGATGCGGATCTCCTCTGCGGCCGGACCTTCGACCTTCCGCAGTTCGTTCCAGAGCCTGATCACTTCGCGCTGTTTTTCGACAGTCATGAGTCACCTCCAAAGAAGATGCCTCACTAGAACAAAATGAGAACAAAAAGTCCAGTCTCCGCGCACGATTTCGGTGGACGTCGCATTGGACGCGCATCGCGCGGACCCATGAAAGCTGGGATTTCAGCGCCCAGTCAATACGGCAGCGCCGCCTGACGAACATACTCCGTCATGGCGGCGCGGTTGCTTTTTGGATTTTCAACCTTAAGTTTGAGATACAGCTGACGGCCAGGCGCTGAAATCCCATCGCGGTCGGCGAGAAGGCCCCGCTGCGAAAGCGCGGGGTTTTTCTTGTGCAGCGCCTTGAGCATGATCCGGACCCCGGAGGACCGCGTTAGCGCAAAGTGCGCAGCGGTTTTCCGAAAAGATCATGCTCAAACGACAACCTGAAGCGCGATGACGATTCGTCCCAATCTCGTCGCGCCTTAGCGCAGCATGGCGGGATCAGACCGCGTCCTTGGCGACCTTCAGCGGCGAGGCCTTCACTGACTTGCTGGCCGGCTTGGCCGCGAACTGCATCGGCTCCTTGGTGAAGGGATTGATGCCCATCCGCGCTTCGGTCGCGGGCTTGTTCACGACCGACATCTTCACGAAGCCGGGAATGACGAACTCGCCGGACTCGTTGAGCTCCTTGTAGCCGACCGTCGCCATGTACTCGATCACAGACTTCACGTCGTTCTTCGAGATCTGCGTGCCTTCTGCAATTGCATCGATCAATTTGGTCTTCGTCATCTTCGCCATGTCTGAATTCCTTCTCTGCGCGCGAGCAAACCCTGATGATTACGCGGTCGAACCCGCGGGTCGCGCGCGCTTCCGATTCATGCCGGTGGTCATGAGGTGACGGGGCTTAGACCCCATCGAGGCCCAAAACGCAAGCTGGGCCTTAGGAAGAGGCCTCGCTTTGCGGCAAAATCTAGGCTTTCGCGAGCACGTCAAAAGCGACCGCATCGCGCCATGACGGCCGCGCGCGCTCCCGCCTCCAGGCCGCACCTGCGATGACCGCGCCGTCAGAGCCGACTAATCGTCATTCATCGTAGCGGTCGCAGCGGGCATCGCCCCGCTTGACGTCGGTGGCGAGCTCGTCGAGCGGAGGGGTGCATCGAAGCAGCGAATATCTGTCGTTGTAAGGTGCCGGCTGACGCCGACATACACTCGCGCCGATCGGGACCTGGATGGCCTGGGTCCCGACCGTGTAGAAGCAATTGTCCGATTTTGGATCAGCCTTTTTCTGGTCAGGCGCTTTCGCAGCGTCCTGCGCCAATGCCGGCGTCAGACCGAGCGCCAGGAACGCAACCACGACAGCTTTTCGCACGGCCGCCCTCCGTTATCTCCGGCAGGAGCATAGCTCAAGTTCGGTGGGCGAGATATTCAATTCGCACGCCGTCCCAGCGACGTGTCACCTCATCGTGAAACTTGTTATTCGATTCAAATTGTTCAGACTTCGGTAACCCAACGGCTCCAAGCTCCGCGTCAGTATCGTTGCGTTGGAGTATCCCACAGTGCTGGATTTTCACGAGTTGCGTGAACTCGCGGCTGATGTTCGCATTTTCGTCGACGTCGCCGAAGACAAGGCCGAAGCGCTCAGAGCCGTCATCGCCGCCTATGACGTGGTGCTGGCGATCTTCCCCACCCGGGAGGGCATGGGCCTGCACGTGATCAAGGGCAAAGAGATCCTGGACCGGATCGCGACATCGCGGACCCACGCGATGTACAGCCACACCGCCATTGCGGTCCCCGACCTCGAGCACGCCGAAGTGCTCAAGCACCTGACCGCTCCGGTCGAGCAGCGGATTGCGGCCTAACCTTTGCAAGGCCGCCGCTCGATGCGACGAACGGCGGCCTCGCCTGTTGTCGGCAGATCAGCCGCCCGGCGGCTTGTAGGACGAGCGCAGCTTGGCCGCGTTCTGCCGCACCTGCTTGATCTCGTCCTGCGTGAACAGCCGCATCAGCTTCACGTTCTGCAATGTGCCCGCCGTGACGGTCAGGCCGGAGATGGCCGGTGCCGCATTCGGATCAGGCACGTCGAAAATCACGAGAACGCCGGGACCGTCGGTCGCGACGCTGTACATCGAGACCAGCTTGCCGCCGGCCGCCTCGATCAGTTTCGCTGCCGCCTCCTGACGATTGGTCGTCGGGTTTTCCAGAATCGCGTTGAGAGCGCGTTGCGTGTATTGCCCCGTGAGACAGAAATGCATGGCTGTCGTCCTTCTGAAATCATGAGAACGCGCATCGTGACGAGCTGATCGTCACGACGGTGGGTCTGAAAAATGATGGAGTCATTGCCCGCCGTGGGCACATGCGCCGCCAGGTACTGACGCGGTTTCGGCACACCGCGTTGGCGGCTCGCTTGCACGCTACATCAGCGGGCGGGCGTGTAAAAGCCGGTTTCGCTCGTCGGCCGGTTGCAACGCGGCACCATCGCACCTTCGCCAGTCGTCTCCGTCTTTGCCGTGGGTCAGGCGAATATGGACATCACGAGGATTGTCTGCGGGTGTGCTCGGCCTCTCCCGCTTGGCGAGCGTTGGGCGCACGGTACGGTGACTGCGACAGCCCCGAGCACACAGCGGCTGGAATTGCGCCAGCAAGCCCGAGCTGCAAGGCCTCGACGACGCTCACGTCGCGCATCAAGAGGCCCGCGCCGCTTGCAAGGACGTAGCCCGAAACAGCCGTCAGAAGCACGCGGGACAAACTAGTCCGCCTGAGTAGCCAGTCCACGAGTGCGATCGCAAGCGCCGGCGTGATGCCGACGAGATATCCTCTTACGATCATGCCGGGCAACATGCCGGCGGTCACCGTGTCGTCGAATGAGAATGCGTCCAGCAACAGCATGGCGATCGCCGGGAACATCAGGACGAAAACAAGAAGCCGCCGCATGGGAACAGGAGCATTTCCAGGATCGCGCTGATCGGGCTTTGAATCATGCGATTGGTCGCGGCCAGCGCCGCCGGGGTTCGCGACGGCCCCTGAATTCATCCGCGGCCAAGAAGGTTTCGCGGACTTTTCGTTAGCAACGCCGCGGCACGTGAGGCGTTGCCGTGCATGACGAGGATTCGCGATAAGATAGCCGGCAAGACCAAACAGGTGATCGCCGAGGTGACGGGCGACGGCAAGCTCGCCGAAGAGGGCAAGGAGCAGGCCAAAAAGCCCGACAACGAACCCGCCAAGCCGCCGGGAAACAAGCCGCTGGGAAACTTGGATCGGCTCACCTGATCGCTGGATCAGTCCTTCTGACGAAACGGGCCGACGCGGCGCTGCCTGGTCGGTCAGATAGGAACCGCGCGGTGCCGCGATCGTTGGCTTCGGGAGCAGGCCGCCCCTGCTCGACGTGAGGAAGGCTCCGCGCCCCCGCCCCCCAAGGTTGCGGAGCTTTCTTTTGGAACGTCGCTCCCGCCCCGTCATTCCAACATTGGGCCGACGCGCTTCTGGTCATGACAGGAGGTCGCGCTTCGTCTCCGTCACGGAGTTTTCCTGGGAGCTCGCATGAGCGATGACCGCATAGGCAACGAACCTTCACCCCTCCTGCTTTTCGGCGGAGCGATAATCCCGGTGTTCGCAGTGCTGGCGTGGTTCGCGTTCTAATGCCCGAACTGGCACAGCGTGCAAAGCTCCGCTCGAGGTGGTCCGCCGCCCTGAGCGCCGCTACATCCCATCGCGCCCGTCCCTGGTCGCGAAGTGGCATGCGAGCACCACCAGGGCCAGCGTGAAGTTCGAGCCGAGCAGGATCTTGAGAGCCAATTCCGTCCCCGCACTCACATAGCGGACCTCGTGCCGGTGGAGAAGTAGAGGGACGAAGTTTGGGGGAACACTTCGTGCTGCTCTGAGATCTTGAGAGCCTTGAAGTCTGCAACGATTTTGCTCATTCTACCTCCAATTGAGATAGATCCAGACGTTTCCTCCGCCCGCTCAATTGGCATGAGAGCTTATTCGAGGGCATATGAGCAAGTTGCCGGTCAGAGAGACATCGAAAGCACCGTTCTCTCCAAAGACGGAACGAGTGCTGACGCTCGTGCAGGTCATGTTTCCGATGCTTACCGCGATAGCGGCGGCGGTTTGGGCGGTGAATGGCTATCTGGACGAACAGAAGAATGCACGCGCGCAAGCGGAAGCAGCGCAGCGAACGCGCCAGACGGAAGCGCGCAGGCCATTCCTGGAGTTGCAGCTATCCACCTACACGAATGCATCAGCCATTGCAGGCAAGTTAGCGTCACTAGACCCCGAAACCCCTCAATGGAAAGATGCGCGAGACAACTTTTATGCGCTGTATTGGAGTCAACTGTCCCTCGTTGAGGACGACGAGGTGAAAGCTCGGATGGTCGGGATAAATAGAGCTCTCCAGACTCTTGAGGCCGACAAAGAAACCAGGCCCATTTTGCAATCCGCAGTCTATTGCTTAGCCGTAACCCTGAAGGAATCTATCGCCAGAAATTGGCAGATTGAGCCCGCGGCCAGGCCGCGGACAGCCGAAGGCCCCAAACCGCAATCTGAATGCAGATGATGTACGGTTGCCAAGGAGGCTGATGATAAGGAGACTCTTCGCTCGGGGCGCTTGCACACTTTCCTTGAACAAGATTTGTGCGGCGCTTTCTTATTTTCGAATTGCGTGACAGTGCACTGAACCGGCTCGCCAACAATCTGGGCTTCTCGCCAAGCCAAATGGGTGCACTCGCGATCGCAAACAGAAGCACCCCCATATCATATCGACCACGCGCTCGGGAACACCCGCGCCCGTTCCCCGTTTTCCCCTGATCGGAAAGGCACACCCATGCTTCGATCAGTCTTCGCGATCTCTCTCCTCTTGTACGCGACCTCGGCCCTCGCCCAGCAGCAGCAACGACGCCCCCGCCCTGCGAACGGCGCGTACTGCTGCGCCGTGGCGACGCAGCCCAGCAGCAATCCGTTCAGCAATCCGATCGGGCAAGGCGTGCCGCCGGCCGCTTCGGCTCAACCCTATTGGAACGGAACGGGCGCGCCCGCGCAGCGGCGGCGCTAGCGCCTCAACGTAGCGCCTCTGAGAGCGGCCCCTGCCCTTTGTCGCATTTTGCTGCTAATTGATGCTCCCGCCGGTCCGGCCCAAAGCAAAACCCTCTGCAAAACCCTCTGAATGTCAGGGAGCAACAACCATGCGATACCTCCACACCATGCTGCGCGTGCGCAATCTCGATGCCGCGCTGAAGTTCTACCGGGATGCGCTTGGATTGACGGAGGTGCGGCGGATCGAGAACGACAAGGGGCGCTTCACGCTGGTGTTCCTGTGCGCGGCGGACGATCTCGACGCGCTGAAAAACCAGCCCAAGACGCGCGGCGCCCCGCTGGTCGAGCTCACCTACAATTGGGACGAGGAGACATACGGCGAGGATCGCTTCTTCGGCCATCTCGCCTATGAGGTCGACGACATCTACGCGACCTGCGAGAAGCTGCAAAAGGCCGGCGTCACCATCAACCGTCCGCCGCGCGACGGCAACATGGCCTTCGTCCGCTCGCCGGACCTGCACTCGATCGAGCTCTTGCAAAAGGGCGAGCCGAAGCCGCCGCAGGAACCCTGGGCCTCGATGCCCAACACCGGCCATTGGTAAGGCACCTCGCCCAGGAACAAGCCCTCGCACCTGGGATTGTCCCTCCGACAGAGCAATCGGAGGAGAACGCAATGGGACGAGGTATCTTGCTGTGGCTGCTGGGCGTGCCGATCCCGGTGATCATTCTGTTATGGCTGTTCTTCGGCCATTAGAGGCGCGACCATAACATTTGCCACGAAAGCTCCGCCTCGGGCGGAGCTTTTTGCATGAGGGGCGCGCCGCAAGCGCCGTCCTCCACGACGCGAAATTCCGTTATCACCCGCACAAATCGACCACGCCGCGGGAGCAAGCTCGATGCCGGACCAACAGCTGACGATCTGGGGCCGTGCCAATTCGGTCAACGTGCAGAAGGTGCTGTGGTGCCTCACCGAGCTCGGCCTGCCCTTCGAGCGGATCGACGCCGGCATGGCGTTCGGCAAGACCCGCGAGGCCGAGTATCTCGCGATGAATCCCAATGCGCGGATCCCGACGCTGGTCGAAGGCGACTTCGTGTTGTGGGAGTCCAACTCCATCCTGCGCTATCTCTGTCTCGCGCATGGGCGCGGCACGGCGATCTACCCCGAGGCGCCGAAGAGCCGCGCCAGCGTCGACCGCTGGCTCGACTGGACGTTGTCGACTGTGCAGCCGGTCGATCGCCCGGTGTTCTGGGGCATCGTGCGCACGGCGCCCGCCGAGCGCGACATGATCCAGGTGCAGCGGGATGCCGATGCCGCCGCCGAGGTCTGGGCCATCGCCGACCGCCATCTCGCCACGCGCCGCTTCATGGAGGGCGATCAGTTCACGATCGCCGATATCGCGATCGGCTGCTATGCGCGGCGCTGGCTCGGCGTCGAGGGCATCACCCGCCCGGCCCAACCGCACCTGACGCGCTGGCTCGCCGAGCTCGGCAAGCGCAGCGGATTTGCGCAATTCGTCGCACCGCCGATGTCGTGAGCCGGCGGCGCGGCTCAAAGCCTGCCGGGGCCACGCTGAATCGGCCTCCCCGCGCAAGCGGGCGGCGTCACGCCGGAGGCCTGACGGCTACTGTGCATGGGGTTGCTTTCGCAGTTTTGTTTGGCGTCTAGCGCCAGCCGCGCTCGACCAGCACCACGCAGATGATCAGCACCAGCGTCACCACGGCCGTGGCAAGCTTCGCCGGCCAGCTCAGGCCGCGCCCGACCCACCACAAGAGCGCACAATACATCACGAACGGGAAGACGATCTCGGGCCGCAGCAGATCCGGCACCATGCCGACTACCGCCGCACCGTGGTCTCGACGCTGACCGCACCGCCGATCTTCACGCAGGTCCCGGTCGCCTCGACCATATGGAAGCCGCGTCCATAGGAGGCGCATGAGCCCGCCTTCGCGCTCCCGCCGGTGCCCTTCAGCGGGAGCGTCTTGGTCGCCTGGGGCGGCTCGGTGGGCGGCAGGCGCAAGCCCTCCGCAGCGGTGGCGGACGTGGCCAGCAGCGAGACCAGCAATGGGATCAGGACGAGCGGCGGCGTGCGCATGCCCTGTTCTAGCCCGGACCGGCGCGGCGCGCCATCCGGCGCGCCTAGCGGGATCAGAGGAACCTGACGCCGGCCGACTTGCCGCGGCGCCAGACCACCTGGCAACTCCGCCCGGTGCGCGCATCGCGGGCGAACGCCATCCGGATCACGCCCGGCAGCTGGCTCGCATCCTCGTCCAGCGTGATCTTCGCACCCGACTCCGAGATGTCCTGGACCAGGCAGCGCCGCGCGGCGAATCCGCCGTCGAGCGTGATCCAGGCATGCTGCGACAGCAGCTTGCGGGCTGCGCGCTTCTTCGGCTGAGGCATCGGCTTTAAGATCTCCCATTCCAGCGCTATCTCAGGGAACCCTAAGAAACCGTTGAGATCGGCCCCAAATGATCCTGGAGCCGGCGCTATCCACCGCTTCGGACATCCCGTTCCCGAACGGCTTGCCCGGCGGCGCAAAGGCCACTATACGTTCGCCCGCTGCACGCCGCCGGGCCTGACTCGGTCGGCCAGCGGCCGTGCCGCGAAAAGCGGCGGGGCGCTGCGTTTGCTCCCTTCGTCTATCGGTTAGGACGCCACCCTTTCACGGTGGAGAGAGCGGTTCGATTCCGCTAGGGAGCGCCAACTAAATCAATCATTTAGCTCTCAGTCCCGCTGCCGTGTCCAACACAGGGCCAATAAACGCGCATGGACTGAGTCGGCTGCCGCCGGGAGGTCGTCATGATGACGACCATCGCTGTCGCTCTTGTCGCGCAGTTGTCCTTGCGGCCCGCATATTCAGGTTTCCAGACTGATGCACCCACGCCGAGCGCACTCATTGTTCCAGGTCGCAAAAAACGGCCCCGGCACAACCCGCCGGAGCCGCTGTTGGAGGCCTCGACAGTAATGGGGCGCCGCCGAGGCATGCCGAGGTGTAGGGTGATTCGGCAATCGGGTCTGTATCCCTTTGGATATAAGCGGCGCCCTTGAGTGCTCTCTGCGTGACCACCACACGCTGCTTTTCCAGACCCACGGGCGCAGTATGATGCCCGAGTAGCCAGTCACAGGTTTACCTTGGAGTGGCACCGTGACGCGTAACCTCGTAGCTGCGTGTGTGGTCGTAGCCTTGATAATCATGGCCTCGATTGGCTTCGCTCAAAAGCGCCATGAATGTTGGAACGGACACGTGCTAAAAAATTGGCGGCACGGGCACGCGCTCATAACCCGTGAGCCCTGCGGATCTGCTAGCCCCTCCATATAGAACCGCTGCCGTCGGATCTTCTCCACACCCACGAGGCGCAGTAGCTCGCGCGCGTTCAGAGCCACCAGTAAATCGAAAATTTGCGAGGTGCTTGCGATGCCGCTTTGATGGCGGCATGCCTCGCCCTGTCCGACGCCACACGCCAACGCACGCCGATGGTCGGCCGCTTAAGTTTCGGCGAGATGCGCGAGAGGGCCTACGCGGGATCCTGATCTAGTGCCATTGCGGCCATCACGTCGCGCTGAGTGCCGATCGTTGGCCTGACGATGTTCGGCTGTCCGATCTCGAGCCGCGTTTGTCTGCCAAGACTGCGGATCACGCGGGCCGATGTCCAGCCCGACTTCGAACGAGGCAATCAGCGGCTTGCGATCGCGGTCCGCCAAGACGCGGGCTGAGGCGGCCCGAGCGCTGCTCTGTTTGTTTGAGCACACTGGCCGAGGTTCCCGCCAGGAACACGGCCAGAGATGCGTCCATTTTTCCCTGGGTGATTCACATAACCGTAGGAATAGGCGTGGCGTACTTGTTAGGGGCATCAGGAGGACTGCTCTTGACTGACAGCGCCGCGCCTCGGAACAGATTTCTCGTTCGCATGGGAGGCCTCGGTTGGATGGTCTACGATCGTGAGCGCAAAGGCCCGGCGGTGGTCGGGACCGAGTTCGCAGCCAATCTGACGAAGGAGCAGGCAGAGCGAGCGTACGAAATCCTCACTGGCTCCCCACACCAACCCGACGCTGAGAAAGGCCCGCCAGCGTGAATTGGCGGGGTCTTGTATTTCACCGCCTTGCCCTGCAGAAGCGGCCTGTCCATCAACTCAGTTTGGTTTCCCGGCTCAGCCACTCGTCCAGCTCCTCGGGATCAATTCGCCAGGAAGGCGACACGCCCTCCGCCGTTCGAGCCGCCAGCCGGTACCCTTTCCGACGGAGCTTGGCCGCCAAATTCTTCGCGCTTGCCTCGTCGCTACACTCCACGGACATGCCTCCGTACACGACGACCCACTTGGAGGGTGGCTTGCGTTTCTCGGGGTGTCGTCGCCTCGAAAAGTGGCGCATGACCATGAACCCCAAAATGCTAAACCTTCAGAGTTTAACCATCATTAGACACCCTGTTGAGATGTTTCGCAAAGAAAAGCAACCTCAGTGCGATTATGCCGCATGCACGCCCCAGTTGTGACTGCCAGCGCGAATAGAATGTACGGATTAACTCCAGCGATTTGGTCCACGTCATCAGCCCGAGTACAAGCCCGCCAGCGTGAACCGGCGGGCCTCGCCCAATCAGTTTGCGCGCGCGCCGGGCTCGAGCTCCATCCTCGCCAGTCGGCTATCCTCAAGCCCTGTCGAGCATGTCCCAGGATCAGCGCACCTAGCGTCACCATGCCAAGACGGCTTCTTCAAGCACCGCGTCGTGAAATTGTGCCCAGTAAAAATCCGCGTCGGTCATGTCCAAGCCAGCAAGCTCGGCAAACATCATGTCGCGACCTTCCTGCATCGTCCCGGCGAGCGAGCGGTCGCCGGGTGGGAGACGAACCGTGCGGTCCGCAGGTTCATGCCCTTCCGGCAAGACGTCGCCAGTATCGTCAGATGTGCAGCCATGCAACTTCGTCGTGCGATCTGACGCTCACGTTCGATCCTGCCTTTTTGGCCAGCCGCGGGCCTCGGCACGAACCTGCCCGCCGGCCGGAACCGCGTTGGCGGTCGGCGCCTGCGTCGGGCGCGTGATCCGCAAATTCGACCACGGCTTTGCGGTCAAGTTCGCCGAAAGCAGCAGCGGGACGACCTCGTCCGGCTGATCCTTCGCCCTTGCCGCACTCCGCCTGAGCGGGGTTACGGCTACGGCTGCCCTAGAGCGGCCCCAATGCGGGATCAACTTTTGTAGGTCTGCGCCTTTGGCCGGACGACATTTGCGGACTTGCGATCGGGGGACCGGATGGCAGTCAACAAGATCACCTGGGACAGGGTCGGCCGGGTCACCGAGCCGGGCCGCTACATGTACACTTTCGGCTGGCTCACCATCACCGCTGGCGATCTCGCGATCTGGCAACAATATCCGCAGGCCGCGTTCACGCTGCTCGCGCAACCGTCCGAGCCGGCCGAGGCCGTCGGCGAGGAATTCCATCTCGGCGCCTTCGACATCGCGCCCGACGCGCCGCCGTTCACCACGCATTGAGCGTGGCGAATGCCTGACGCGCCTCACACGTCCGCAAGCGCATGCGGACGAAGCGGAAGCGCGTGGCACGGGGGTTACTTTATCATTGCCATGATCCAGATCCCTGCCGTCGACCAGGCCTTCCTGCTGCTCCTCATCGTCTCCTGCCTCGGCACGTGCCTCGTACGCGCCTTCTGGGAGCTGGAGCAGGTGCGGACCCGCCGGATTGCGTCGCCCTCGCGCGGGCGCGACGAAGCGTGACTGGACCGGCCTGCCGGCCACCTGTCCTCTCAAAGGCGACGAACCTCTCGCTATGGATGACGAACAGGCTCCGTCATGCAATTGATTGCGCTTGGATTCCAAACATTCGCGGCGGCACGTATGAATGGAGGCTGCAGCGGTCGTTAAGCGAACCGACAGCGAGCGCATGACACATGGTCGCATCGGTGGACGTAGCTAAGCGGATCAAGGGAACTTATTTTCGACGCCGATGTACCTGATTGAAGCGTTACCCACCGTGATCGGAACGGCCGCCATCGCCCCGGCGCTGCTGATGCTATGGCTCGTTATTGCCGCCGAGGAGCGGCCGGGACCGCCGGCCCAGGTCTGGACCGCGTTCCTGCTTGGTGCCGCCAGCATTTCGCTGCTCGGCCTTGCCCGCGCGCCCTTCGCCAAGATGGTTGCGGCTCCAGACAATCCCTGGGCAGCGCTGGCGATGCATTCGGTGTTCGGCGTGGCGCTGCCCGAGGAGGCGGTCAAGGTCATCGCCATCGTGCTGGTCTCTTCGACCAAGCGGCGCACCTTTGCCAATCCGATGGACACGGTGGTCTATGGTGCCGCGGTCGGTCTCGGCTTCGCCGCCTACGAGAACCTCGCTTATCTCGTGCAGCATGCCGAGATGTGGCGCTCGCTCGCCGCCTTGCGCAGTGTGCTGACCGTGCCGTTCCACGGCGCGCTCGGCATCATCGCCGGCGCTTATCTCACGATCGCCCGGGCCGGCACGGCGCTGGGCGCGAACCGTCACCATCGCGACTGGGCGCGTCTCTCCAGCCGCCTCCTGATCTTCGCTGGGCCCCTGGCGCTGCATTCGGCTTTCGACTTCCCGCTGCTCACGCTCCAGCGCATGCCGGAGCTCGATCCCAGCTTGCGGATGTGGCTCGGCGGCGCGAGCCTTCTGATCGGCTTCAGCTCGATCGCCTTTGCCGTCCGGCTGGTCCGTCGGGTTGCACGCCATCATGCGCCCCGAACTGACATTGCGCGGGAGCGACTCAGCCAGTTGCGGCGGATGTGGGCGCTGCTGCTCGCGGGTGGCGGCGTTGGCTTCCTTGGCCTCGCCTTCGTGCTGACCTCGATCCACCACTGGCTGATCAATCCCGAGCGCAATCTGACGCTGGCGCTGATCCCGATCGGCTTCGTCTCGATCCTGCTCGGCCTTGCGCTTCTGGTTGTCACAACGGCGATCTACATTCTCGGCCGCAACCGCATCCGCACCAGCGGCGAAGGCTTTTCGTCGGCGCCCGGCGGTTAGTCGCGGGATCGCAAGCGTGATGTACGCGTCCTAAATTGAGCGCACAGCTTTCAGTCTGGAGCCTGCCGATGACATCGCCCGAAGATCTTTCACGGCTGCAATCCGCCATGAGCCGGACGGTGAAGGCGCATTGGAAGGCTTTCCTGTTCGAAGGCATCCTGCTCGCCGTCCTGGGTATCGCCGCGCTGGTTGTCCCGCCACTCGCCAGCCTCGCGATCGCGATCGTCCTCGGCTGGATGTTCCTGGTCAGCGGCATCGGCGGGCTGATCGTGACCTATTGGGCGCGCGCCACGCCGGGCTTCTGGTGGTCACTGATCTCCGCCGCCCTCGCCTGCCTCGCCGGCATGCTGCTGCTGGCCCGCCCGATGCAGGCGGTGCTGACGCTGACCATCGTGATTGGCGCCTATTTCCTTGCCGAAGGTGTCGCCACCATCATGTACGCGTTGGAGCACCGCCGCGAGCCCGGGGGCCGCTGGTCGTGGCTGATGATCTCCGGCCTCGTCGACATCGCGATCTCGTTCATGGTGATCACGGGCCTGCCGAGCTCGGCGGAATGGGCCATCGGCATTCTCGTGGGTATCAATTTGCTGTTCGGCGGCGCCACCCTCATCGGCATGGCGCTGGCGGCGCGCAACAGCAACACCTGAGGTATCTCGTCACGCGGCGCGCCGTTTTGGGGGTGACAACCCGCCGATGGCGCGCTATATGGCCTGCCATGATCACCGTCGCCACCAGCTATTTTTGGTACTTTAGCTACGACAGCTCGCTGGCGGCGGGAGGATCGCGCTCAATCTGAAAAATTGCAGCAAACGTCCGAACAAGCCGCCAGACCTGGCGGCTTTTTTGTTGGCCGGCAGGTTCTAAAACAGACAGGAGCCCGCCGTGCTGAGCACGACCGACGATCTTCGTATCCGTGAACTGAAAGAGCTGAGCACGCCGGAAGAGGTGATGCGGGAAGTTCCGCGCACGCTCACCGCAACGCGTGTGGTGATGGCGGCGCGCAACGCCATCCATGCCATCCTCACCGGCCAAGACGACCGCCTGCTGGTCGTGGTCGGCCCCTGCTCCGTCCATGACCCCAAGGCCGCGCTCGACTACGCCGAGCGCCTGGCCAAGCTGCGTGAGGACCTTGCCGACCAGCTCGAGATCGTGATGCGGGTCTATTTCGAGAAGCCGCGCACAACCGTCGGCTGGAAGGGCCTGATCAACGATCCCGATCTCGACGGCAGCTTCGACATCAACAAGGGCCTGCGCCTGGCGCGCAACGTGCTGTCGGCCGTGAACAATCTCGGCCTGCCGGCCGGCGCCGAATTCCTCGACATGACCACGCCGCAATACATCGCCGATCTCGTGTCCTGGGCCGCGATCGGCGCGCGTACGACCGAGAGCCAGATCCATCGCGAGTTGGCGTCGGGGCTGTCCTGCCCGGTCGGCTTCAAGAACGGCACCGACGGCAATGTGCGGATCGCGGCGGACGCGGTGAAGTCGGCCTCGCATCCGCATCATTTCATGGCGGTGACGAAGCTCGGCCGCTCGGCGATCGCCTCGACCGCGGGTAACGAGGACTGCCACGTCATCCTGCGCGGCGGAGCTAAGCCGAACTACGACGCCGCAAGCGTCGCGGCGGCCTGCAACGAACTGGCGAAATCCGGCGTCGCGCCGCTGGTGATGGTGGATGCGAGCCACGCCAATTCGAGCAAGAAGCCGGAGAACCAGCCGCTGGTGATGGCCGACATTGCCGCTCAGATTTCCGGCGGCGAAAACCGCATCATGGGCGTGATGATCGAGAGCAATCTCGTCGCCGGGCGTCAGGACGTGGTGCCGGGGAAGCCGCTCACCTACGGCCAGAGCATCACCGACGGCTGCATCGACTGGGCAACCACGGCAACCGTGCTCGAGCAGCTCGCCGACGCGGTCGAAATCCGCCGCAACACCCAGCGCGCGGGCCTGCACGAAAGGACGGCCTGAGAATCGAGGCTAGATTGGTTCGCCCTTTCACCTCTCCCCGATGGGGAGAGGTGAAAGCAATCAGCAGCCGCGGCAGATGCTCTTGATCTTCTTGTCGAGCGCCGCGTCTTCCTTGTTCACGGGATTGTTCGGATCGCTCAGATTCTTCTCGTTCGGCACGTCGCTCGCGCGCGGCTGCCTGTGACCGACCGGCGCGGGCAGCACGCCAGAGCCTGCCGATTGTCCCGACGTTCCGGTGCCCTTGCTCCCGGTCTGCGCAAAGCCTGCGCTGCCGAACGCCACCAGGAGCGACATTGTCACGACGATTTTTCTCATTTCCGCCTCCAATCCTAAAGTCCCGCGCGGCTCGCATCTCACCTGCTCAGGTTTCGGGCGGATAGAGATGAACGTCGCCACAATAATCCACGATACGATAGCGCGTTTCGGCTCGCGCATCACCCGCATCGGGTGCGGTATTTTGTGCCGGCAACACGTAATTCGGTCCGACCGGAGACTTGCCCGCGCCGCCGGGAATATCGATGACATAGTCGGGCTGACACAGCCCTGACACCCGCCCGCGCAACTGCCGCATCAAAGCCTGCCCCTCGGCCAGTGTCGTTCGCAAATGCACGGTGCCCGGCGCGAGATCGCCGTGATGCAGGTAATAGGGCTTGATCCGGCATTCGACGAAAGCTCGCATCAAATCGGACAAAGCGGCGACGTTGTCGTTGACGCCGCGCAAAAGCACGGACTGGCTGACCATGGGAATGCCGGCGTCGATGAGCCGTGCGCAAGCGGCGCGGGCGTCTTCCGTAAGCTCGCGCGCATGGTTGGCATGCAGCGCAACCCAGGTGGTCGCGCCCGGAACCTTCAGCGCTGCGACCATCCCCTCGCTGATGCGTGCGGGATCGGCCACGGGCACGCGGGTGTGGAGGCGGATGATCTTGACGTGATCGATCGCGGCAAGATCGGCCATGATCTCGCTCATCCGGCGCGGCGACAGCATCAAGGGGTCGCCGCCGGTCAGGATCACCTCCCAGATCTCGCTGTGCGAACGGATGTAGTCGATTGCCGCGCGGTAGGCGCTGTCCGACAGCGCGTTCTCCTTGCCGGGGCCGACCATCTCGCGGCGGAAGCAGAAGCGGCAATAGACCGCGCAGACGTGGACGAGCTTGAACAGCACGCGGTCGGGATAGCGATGCACGATGCCCGGAATTGGCGAGTGCGGGTGATCGCCGATCGGATCGGCGTTCTCGCCCGGCTGCATCTCGAGCTCTGCGGCGGTCGGAACGAACTGCCGCGCAATGGGATCGTCGGGATCGGCTGGATCGATCAGCTCGACCAGCGCCGGCGTGATCGCGATCGCATAGCGCGCGGCAACGCGCTCGAGCGCTGGCAGCGCCGCGGCGGGTGCGAGGCCTTCGGCCACGAGCTCGGCCGGCTCGCGCAAGGTACGTGCAAGATTGGTCTTCGTCATCTCTCGCTTAACGCTTCTTCTGCAGGCGGCGTCCACACCACCTGATCAATCCGTGTTGCGCCGCTCGCCAGCATCACCAGCCGGTCGAAGCCGAGAGCGACCCCACTCGCCTCCGGCATTGCGGCAACCGCGGCCAGAAACTCCTCATCCAGCGGATAGGCCTCTCCATAGCGGCGCTGCTTCTCCGCCATCGAGTCCGTGAAGCGCTTGCGCTGCTCCTCGGCGTCGGTCAGTTCGCCAAAGCCGTTGGCGAGCTCGACGCCGCAGCCATAGACCTCGAAGCGTTCCGCGACCCTGGGATCGCTAGCTTTCACCCGCGCCAGCGCCGCCTCTGGAGATGGGTATTCGAACAGGATGGTTAAACGTCCCTGCCCCAGATGCGGCTCGACGTGCTCGACCAGGACCTTGCTGAAGATGTCCGACCAGGTGTCGTCCTCGGCGACACGGACCTTGCCGGCCGCCGCCTGAGCGAGCGCGGCACGGTTACCTTCGGCGCCTGAGATTGTCGACAGCAGGTCGATGCCGGCGAAGCGCTCGAAAGCGCCCGCAACCGTCAGAAGCTCCGGCTCGGCGAAGGGGTCGGCGGTCCGGCCACGGAACGAGAAGGCCTCGATCCCGGTCGCCTGCGCCGCGCGGGCGATAACGACCACGGTGTCGGCCATAATGGCGTCATAGGGGGCACTGGCCCGGTACCATTCCAGCATGGTGAATTCGGGTAAATGCAGATCGCCGCGCTCGCGGTCGCGGAATACCCGGGCGAGCTCGAAGATTCGGGGCTCCCCGGCCGCCAGGAGCTTCTTGCAGGCAAATTCCGGTGAGGTTCGCAAGTATCGAGGCGCCCGGCTACCGTCGGGACGCATGATCTCGGTCCGGGGCGCATGCAGATGGGTCTCGTTGCCCGGAGAAACCTGGAGGACGGAGGTTTCGACCTCGACGAAGCCTTGCTCGGCGAAAAAGCCCCGTATTGCGCCGGTAATGGCTCCCCGCGCCTGGAGGAACGGCCGACGGTCGAGATGCCGCTCGGGCGACCAAAACGGCGAAATCGGCTTGTCCCCAGCCATCAGCCGTCCGCCTTGGCCGTGAGCAAAAGGCTGGCATCGAACGGCAAAATCAGTATGTTGCGGCCCGAAACGGGCGCCGAGGTCCGATTTGAGGCCCCAACTCCCCCATCGATTTGACCACGTCCTGGCCGATGCCGGGCCAAGCAAGCAGGAAATACAGCTTTGAGAGTCATCGCCAGTTCTATTCGCAAGGGCAACGTGATCGAGCAAGACGGCAAGCTTTATGTCGTCGTGAGCGCCGAGAACATCCATCCTGGCAAGGGCACCCCGGTCAGCCAGATCGAAATGCGCCGAATCTCGGATGGGGTAAAGATCTCCGAACGGTACAAGACCACCGACCAGGTCGAAAAGGCCACCATCGAGGAGCGGAACTACACCTACCTCTATGAAGACGGCGACGGCTTCCATTTCATGAACCCGGAAACCTACGACCAGGTCCAGGTGCCGAAGGACGTCGTCGGCGATGCCGCCGCGTATCTTCAGGAGAGCATGACCGTCAAGCTGTCGATGCACGACACCAACCCGGTGTCGATCGCGCTGCCGCAGCGCGTGACGCTGGAAGTGGTCGAGACCGAGCCCGTGACCAAGGGCCAGACCGCCTCGTCGTCGTACAAGCCGGCGGTGCTCTCCAACGGCGTGCGGACCACCGTGCCGCCGCACATCACGGTCGGCACCCGCGTCGTGGTCATGACCGAGGACGGCTCTTACGCAGAGCGCGCCAAGGACTAAGCGACAGGCCGGGGATCGGAACGGGTACCGCCGGGGGGCGAGGCAGTGGGTAGGAAGAGCTTCGGCGTCGTCTCGCTTCTTCTGGCGCCGCTTTCGCTCCTCATCACCCCGCCGCTCGCGGCGGACGAATTCCGCAGCCCCTCGCTCACGGCCCTGCGCGTCGACTGGCGCGCAGCGCTCGACCAGTTCCGCACCGAGATCGGCAGTCGCCCGCAGATCGCGGGCGACTTCATTTTTGCGCCGCGTCGCTCGGTGCCGCGCTACGATCGCCGCGCGATGCCGGCACTGGTGCAGCTTAACGCAGTCTCTTCGCAGTTCTTCACCGGCATCGCTCGCAGCTCCGTGCCCGTGCTGCTGCCGTTCGATACAGCGGCTTACCTCGAGGCGCAGCGAAGCGGCGCACCTGCGAGCCTGTCGCCGTCGCGCTTCCAGGCTGATTTCAATCCCGTCGATCTGTTCGATGCCGGCCCGGCCGGTTACAGCGCCACGTTCTCGCTCGAGCCCGGCGCTGGCGACGGCATGCCGAGCCGCGTGTTCGCGAGGCCCGTCGAGGTGCAGATCACGGGCTCGGCCCTGATCTACGACATCGCCGATCCATCAGGCGGCAAGGGCGAGCCGGTCAAGCCGCTCGCGGCAACCTATCCCGACCTGCGCAGGTTCATCCGGGAAGGTTACGTGCGTTACGCCTTCACGCGCTTCGGGGTCGCCTATGTGGTGTCGATCCAGTGCCTCGACAGCGTCCCCAAGCCGCGGCGGCTCGCCTGCAAGGAAGCCTATCCCGTCGCCGAGCGCTTCCTGAAGGCGCTGCGCGTCGCCGGCGGCCAGCGCATGCGGCCGCTGGCGGACATGGCCTCTGGCGTCATCGATCGCCCCGCGGCGCGCTCGGCGGACTTCAGCTATCGGCCGAGCGGCGAAATCATCCCGAACACCAGCTATCGCAACAGAGGTGGTCATCCCGACGCGATGGCCTATGCGCAGATCCGTTTTCCGCTGGAGAAGGCGCCCGCCTTCGTGCGCTCGCAGTCCTACGCCAAGCGCGACAAGAACGACGGTGCAACCGCTTATCCCTGGCGTGACAATTTCTGCGAGTCCCGAAGTTTCGAGGTCTGGCAATGCGCCGGCGGTTACGGCCATCAGGGCGAGGACATCCGCGCGGCCGCCTGCCCGGCGCCCGGCGAAGGCGGCGCGCCCTGCGATCCCAAGCAGCGCGGCGTCGTCGCGGTTCGCGACGCCATCGTGATCCGCGGCGCCAAGGACCAGGCCGTAACGCTCGAGGTCAACAGCCGGACCGAGCATATCCGCTTCCGCTACATGCACATGAACCCGCAGGTGCTGACAGCGGACGGCATGCTCAATGGGCGCAACGTCACCGAAGGCGAGAAGATCGGCGTGGTCTCGAACTATCTCGACCATCCCGCCGGCACCTCGATGCATCTGCATTTCGACGTGCAGGTGTTCACCCGCGACGGCTGGATCTGGGTCAGCCCTTACGTCACGCTTGTGTCCGCCTATGAACGCCTAATCCGCGGCCGCGGCCGCGAGGTCGGCCCGGAGATCGCGGGCACGCCGCAGCCGGTCGCGCATGCCTTGCCGGACGACGTGGTCAAGCCGGACCTACGCGAAGGCGCGACCGGCGAGGAGAATTGAGCGGCCGCGTCTTTACCGATCACTCCAGATATGTCGTCAGCTGCGCGCCCTCGTCCGCAACGAACACCGCGATCAATTCCGCCGGCTCGGTGGCGCTGGCATTGGCCGAGACCAAGTGGGTGGAGCCCGGCGGCTCGAAGAAGGACTGACCGACGCCGAACGTCTCGACCGGGCCGCCACCGAGCTGGGAGCGGATCTCTCCCTTGGTGATGTAGGCGGTGACGGATCCCGCATGGCGATGCGGCCGCGAGAAACCGCCGGGGCCGTAGATCACGCGCACGATGGTCACCCGCTTGCCCGGCACATTGGGCAGCGCGTAAGAGCCGATCGGCTCGACCTTGTCGAGCGGCGAACTCCCCGCGGCGGTGGCGCAGAGCGGCGCCAATGCGCCGGAAACAGTGTCCATCGTCAGCGGCAGGGCCTTGCCGATCGCGAGCGCGCAGGCAAGTCCGCCAACGACTGCCAGAGCCGTCGCGCGCGATGGCACCGGGCGCGGCGTCGCGATCAAACTCATTGCTGTCATGGCAATCTCCCCTCGTTGCGATCAGGATGCTGCAGCATGCGCCACGACCGGCCGCTTCGCCGGCGTCCAGCGAAATGCTGCGCCAAAACGGTTCCAGACGTTGATCGAGGCGACCGCCGAGGTCAGGTACGTCAACTCCGTCTCGGAGAATTCGCGGCTCGCCTCCGCATAGACGTCTTCGCTGACACCGTCCGGCAGCAAGGTCAACGCCTCTGCCCAGGCGAGCGCCGCGCGCTCACGCGCGGAAAAGATCGGCGCCTCGCGCCAGACCGCGACCAGATGGAGCTTGTCGGCGGGCACGCCGATCCGCTCCGACAACAAGACGTGATGCTGTACGCAAAAGGCACAGCCATTGACCTGCGAGGCGCGCAGCTTGACGAGCTCGAGCAGCTCCTTGTCGAGGCCGGCCTTGGCCGCCACCTGGCCCAAAGCGAGCACCAGATCATACGCATCGGGCGCGATCCGCTTGAAATCCTCGTATTCACTGCGGGCGTGTGACATCGCCGTTCATCCCATGCTATTATAAGAGTACTTGTATCTTATAAGAGCTCTTATATGTCACGCAAGGCTACCGCCATCACAAGATCGAAAACGGCGCGCAAGACCGCCACGTCTGCCGACGACGATGCCGTAGGGGTGCCGGGCCCCGGCGAGGGCAAACGCGGCGAGCAGGGTTATCTCGGCTATCTCCTGCGCCAGGCTCACGCCGCGGTTCGCCTGACGATGGAGCGGACGCTGGCGGATCTCGGCGTGACGTCGCCCCAATTCGCGGTGCTGACCATGCTCAACGCCTATCCGGGCCTGTCGGGCGCCGACGTCGCCCGCCTCACCTTCCTGACGCCGCAGACGGTCGGCGTGATCATTCGCAATCTCGAACGCGACGGCGCGATTGTGATGACGCCGCATCCCATCCATGGCCGCATCCAGCAATGGACGCTGACGCAGCGCGGCGCGACACTGCTGAAGGCGTGCCGGGAACGCGTGATTGCGCTGGAGAAGCGTCTTGCCAGCGGCCTCGATGCCAAGACCGAGGCAAGCATTCGCCGGTGGCTCGCAGGGATTGCAACGGATCTGCAGGAGGACTAGCCGCACAACGCTCGCAGCATCACGGGGGCACGATCTAGTCGCCGCCTCCGCCGTCCCCGCCGCCGTCGTCACATCCGCCGGCATCGGAAAAATCACCGCCGATGCCGCCATCACCCTGAATGCCGCGGCCAAAATTCTCGACGGGGATCATCATGGCCACGAACGCCAGTCCGCCGGCGAATGGCCAGGGATTGGCGCAGATGATGCTGAACAAGTCCCGCACACGCACAGTTTGCGCAGACGGAAACGAACCGACAGTGAAGCGGCAGTCCAAAGTTGGGGTATCCCCGGCCGCGCAAGGACGGTCTAGTCGCCCTTCAACACTTTCTTAACCTCACCGTCGGGCCAGGTCTCGTCCGCCGAGATCACCCGCACGCGGCTTTGGTCGGCTTCATTCACCAGCACATGCGAGCTCACTCGGTCGCGGCATCGCTCCAGGTGCAAATCCGTCTCGGGCTTCCAGCTCAGCGTCGTCGCGAGATCGCCGGGGAAAATCTGCCACCGCGATCCGTCGTCCAGTTCGACGACATGGCTTTCCGCATGCGCGCGTATCTTCATTCCACCTCAAATGCTTGGTGAACAGATTGTTATTCATGGGACCGGCCCACCGTTACGCTGGCACCAACCGATCGACAGGAACGCCGAGTTCATCGGCGAACACGCGTGCCGCTATCGCAGTAACCATGGCGGCGGCAATCAAACTTCCCCTTCTCTCATCATGATCGTGCGGAGGGAATGCGACAGCGCGACAGTTTGTTCCGGGCGAGTGGGCTGTTCCCGGCGTTCCCGGAACCGACTCACATGCGCCATTTTCCGGCTAGAATGACCCCATGAAACAAGCTGATTCCTTGTCCCCTCACAGCCGCCGCACCCTGCTGAAATCCGCGCTCGGTGCAGCCGCCCTGCTTGCATCGCGTGCGCATGTGCTTGCGGCGCCTCTGGGCTTCGACGAGTGGCGCGAGAATTTTCGCGCGCGCGCCATGGCCAAGGGCATTTCGGCCGCGACATGGCAGCGCGCGATGGCACGAGTCGAGCCCGACATGAGCGTGTTCAGGCAGATGCGGAACCAGCCCGAATTCCACCAGCAGGTCTGGCAATACATCAATCGCCGCGTCTCGGACTGGCGCATCATCAACGGCAAGATCGCGCTGAAGAACAACGAGGCGCTGCTCGCGCGGATCGAGCGCGACTTCGGCGTCGAGCGCGGCACGCTGCTGGCGCTGTGGGGCGTCGAATCCGCCTACGGCGATCCTCTGGTGCAGCAGAACCACATGACGCCGGTGTTTCCCTCCCTCGCCGCGCTCGCCTGGAATGAGCCGCGCCGCAAAGCCTATTGGGAGACCGAGCTGATCAACGCGCTGCGCATCGTCGACAAGGGCTGGAGCACGCCGGAAGAGATGCGCGGCTCATGGGCCGGCGCGATGGGACATTCGCAATGGATGCCGGAGGTCTGGCTCAATGTCGGCATCGACTATGACGGCGACGGCAAGGTCTCGCCGTTCGGCAAGCCCGATGACGCGCTGGGCTCGACCGCAAAATACCTCGTCAACCGCGGCAAATGGCACCGCGGCGAGCATTGGGGCTACGAGGTGCGCGCGTCCGGCGAGATGAGTGGCAGCCGCACCTATGCGGCGTGGCAGGCGGCCGGGGTCACCCGCGCTGATGGCCAGCCGTTCCCGCAGCCGAACGCCTCCGCACAGATGTGGACGCCGGTCGCGGGCGGGCCAACGTTCCTGCTCGGACCGAACTTCTATTCGGTGAAGAGCTACAATCCCTCGATGAACTATGCGCTGGCGATCTGCCATCTCGGCGACCGCTGCCTCGGCGCGCCGCCCTTCATCCAGCCTTTCCCCGGCTCCGAGCGCGCGCTGACGCTTGCCGAGGTGCAGGAGATGCAGACGCGCCTGACCAAGGCCGGGTTCGACACCGGTGGCACCGACGGCCGCGTCGGCAACGACACCATGAAGGCGATCAAGGATTTCCAGCAGCGCGCCGGGATCACGCCGGCAGATGGATATGGCGGGCTGAAGGTGCTCGCAAGGCTGCGGCAGGGGCCGTAGAGCTGACTCCGTCGTTCCCGGCCGCGCCACTTGGCGCCAGCCCGGAATGACAGCCTACTTTCAGTGCCGGTACTGCGGCTCTTCTGCATCCAGCTGCCGCCGGATCGCGGCGAGATGCAGCCGCGCGGATTCGGAATCGCCCTCGCGCATCTGCCGGTAGGTCTCGGCCGCGATCGCTGGATCGACTGGCAGCACCTTGCGTCCCGTCGACATCGCCAGCACCTGCACCTCGGCGGCGCGTTCGAGATAATAGAGATCGTCCCAGGCTTCCGCGATGGTCGGCGCCAGCACCATTACGCCATGATGCTTCATGAAGACGATGTCGGCTTCCCCGACTGCGGAGGCGATGCGCGCGCCCTCGCGGCTGTCGAGCGCGAGGCCGTTATAGTCGCGGTCGACCGCGGTGCGGCCGTAGAATTTCAGCGCGGTCTGGCCGGCCCAGATCAGGGGATCGCCCTCGGTCATCGACAGCGCCGTGGCATAGGGCATGTGGGTGTGGAAGGCGACCTTGGCGCGCGGCAGGCGCTTGTGCATCTCGGCGTGGATGTAGAAGGCGGTCGCCTCCGGCACGCCCTCGCCGTCGAGCACATTGCCGTGGAAGTCGCAGATCAAGAGTTTTGACGCGGTCAGCTCGCGGAAGGCGTAGCCATAGGGGTTGACGAGGAACAGATCGTCATGGCCCGGCACCACGGCCGAGAAGTGGTTGCAGATGCCCTCCTCAAAGCCGTTGCGTGCGGCCATGCGGAAGCAGGCGGCGAGGTCCTCGCGCGCGGTGCGGATGGCATCGGTGGCGAGATCCGGCCGGTTCGAGCGGGCGCGCTCGGGCGCGGACGAAGACGAATGAAGGCTGTGCGCCATGTAGAAAGACACCTTTGTCGGTCGGAAGCTCCCAGCGTTCTACAGGGGCTGCGCCTGCGCGTCAGCCCCTGCGACCGCCACCCTGCCCTGCGCGTCTCACGCTCGACGCGGCACGCCGCCGGCGTTCATGCCGCCATCGATCACGAGCTCGCTGCCGGTGACATAGCGTGAGGCGTCGGAGGCCAGATACAGCACGCCCGAGGCGATCTCCGCCGCCTGGCCGGCGCGGCCAAGCGGAGTTGCGATCTTGGCGCGTTCCTCCGGATCGATCGGCGCATTCTGGCCGGCGCCAGTGGCACCGGTCGGAATCTTGCCCCAGATCGGCGTGTCGATGATGCCGGGATGCACCGAGTTGACGCGGATGCCGTCGCCAGCGGCGGCGCACTCCATCGCGATCGACTTCGCGAACAGCCGCACGCCGCCCTTGGTCAGCGAATAGGCCGACAGGCCGGGCGCACCGCGCAGGCCGGCGAGCGATGACATCATGACGATCGAGCCGCCGCCGGTCTTGCGCATCAGGGGCAGGCAGTGCTTGACCGAGAGAAACACCCCGTCGAGGTTGATCGCATTTTGCTTACGCCAGTCGGAGAGCGTCATGTCGACGATCGAGGGCACGGCAATGCCGATGCCGGCATTGGAGACCATGATGTCGAGCCGGCCGTAGCGCCTTGCGATCTCGGCGACGATCTCGATCCAGCGCTCCTCGCTGGTGACGTCTTGCTCCAGGAAGATCGCCTTGCCGCCGGCTTTTGTCACGCGCCTGGCGAGTTCTGGCCCGCGCAGCTCGTCGATGTCGGTGATGACGACCGTGGCGCCCTCGCGCGCGAACAGCTCGACGATCGCCTCGCCGATACCTGACGCGCCGCCCGTCACAAGCGCGATCTTGCCCTCAACCTGCCCCGCCATGTTCACTCCCATTCTTGTTGTTTGAGCGTCTATTTTTGAAGCATGATCTCGTCCGGATCTTGCGTTATCTGATCACGGACGGCCCCTGGTCCGGTAGCGCAACGTCGAGAACGCGGAATTGCACCCGCTCGGCGCCCTGATAGCGGTCGACCGACAGCGAGCCCGCGACATGCAATTGCTGGCCGCGATTGGCGAGTAGCGCATTACCGAGCTTCTGGCCGACCGCGCGGAATGCGATGCCGTTGACGATCGAACCGTCGCCCGACTTGAAGCGCAGCCTCAAATGCGCCTGGCCGACCTCGTCGGCAAAAACAAGCTGATGCCCCGGCAGCGCCAGCACCGGCTCTGGGTTGCCGCTGCCGAATGGCCCGGCGCGGTTGAGCGTCGTCGCCAGCTCCGCCGTCACCGCGCGCGCGGAGACCGCGCCGTCGATATCGAGCTCGTTGACGTGACGCGCTTCGGCGACCTCCTGCGCCAGCGCGCTCTCGAGATAGGCGCGGAATTCGGCGAGCTTCTCTTTCCGTAGCGTGACGCCCGCGGCCATCGCGTGGCCGCCGCCCTTCAGCAAGATGCGGTCGCTCACGGCCTGCCGCACCGCCTTGCCGAGATCGACGCCCGCGATCGAGCGGCCCGAGCCGGTGCCGATGCCCCCAGGCTCGAGCGCGATGGCGAAGGCAGGCCGCGAGAACTTCTCCTTCAGGCGCGAGGCAACGAGACCGACCACGCCGGGATGCCATCCCTCGGAGGCCGTGACGATGACGCCGAGCTTGTCCTCCAGCCCGATCGAGGCAAGCGCCTCGGCTTCGGCCTGCGCTTCCGCAGCCTGCTCGATGATGCGGCGCTCGCTGTTGAGGCGATCGAGCTCGGCCGCGATCCGTGCCGCCTCGATGCTGTCAACTTCCAGCAAAAGCCGCACGCCGAGATCGGCGCGGCCGATACGGCCGCCGGCATTGATGCGCGGGCCCAGCATGAAGCCGAGATGCCAGGCTTCCGGCGGGCCGTTGAGACGGGCCACGTCCATCAGCGCGGTGTGGCCGACATGGTCGCGCCGCCGCATCGCGATCAATCCCTTGGCGACGAAGGCGCGGTTGAGGCCGATCAGCGGCGCGACGTCGGCGACCGTGCCGAGCGCGACGTGATGCAGCATGCCCAATAGATCGGGCTCGGGCATCTCCGCATTCCAGAAGCCGCGCTGGCGCAGCTCGCGATTGACTGCGACCAGCGTCACCAGCACGAGGCCGACGGCGGCGAGATGACCAAGCCCTGAGAGATCGTCGAGCCGGTTCGGATTGACCAGCGCATCGACCTCCGGCAGTTCGTTGCCGGCCTGGTGATGGTCGATCACGACGACGGACATGCCGAGGCGTTTTGCTTCGGCGAGCGGCTCGATGCTGGTGGTGCCGCAATCGACCGTGACGAGCAGCGTGGCACCCTTGGCCGCCAGGGCGCGCACTGCTTCGACATTGGGGCCGTAGCCCTCAAAAATGCGGTCGGGGATGTGGATCAGCGGATCGAGCCCGCAATGGCGCAGGTGCCAGGCCAGCAGCGCCGCCGAGGTCGCGCCATCGACGTCGTAGTCGCCGAAGATCGCGACCTTCTCCCCCCTCGCCGCCGCATCCGCGATCCGCTTTGCGGCCGCCTCCATCTCCGTCACTGTGAAGGGATCCGGCATGAGTTTCCGGATGGTCGGGTCGAGGAAGTCGGGGACCGCGTCGATGTCGACGCCGCGGCCCGCCAGCACCCGCGCGAGCAGCTCCGGCAACTGGTGCCGCTGCACGATGGCAAGCGCTTTGGCCGCCCCGCGCGCGTCGAGCCGGTCGCGCCAGAGCTTGTCGGTGAGCGAGCGCGCGACCCCCAGGAACGCCTGGGGCGCTTCGACGGGCAAGGCTATGGCAGGCGGCGTCATGACGAGGCTGTCGGTTGGGGAACTCTGATTCCGGGTGATCACGCTGGCCCGGTACTGGCTTTTGGGGATTGGCCGGGAAACCCCGGCGATTTGCAACGGCCGGGCTGCACAAAGTGGTGGATGGCCGGCGGGGCAGGCCGAAGTGACTATCATTTGGGCAATCCGCGGAATAGCAAATTAAGCAGGCGTTAGGCGGAATCCCCGAAAAAGAGTTGTATTCGATCTGTGAATTGTTGTTCCGGGTTCATTGCAGATCAGGCCTCATTGCCAAGGGAAGATCCCCGATGTCTGCTGCGCTGGGTCGCAAAGCCAAGCCCGCTTCCAACGAACCCGCTGACGACGATTCCGACATCTCCGCGCTGATCAACCGCCTGACCGCGGAGGTCAACCAGATCGCGGTCGACAAGACCAAGGCGATCCAGCAGATCACCAACCAGATGAAGATGCTGGCGCTGAACGCGCTGATCGAGAGCTCGCGCGCCGGCGCGCAAGGCGCGGGCTTCGCGGTGGTGGCGCAGGAGGTGCGCGGCGTCGGCCAGCAGGTCGAGACCATCGCACGCGAGCTCGAGACCCAGCTGACGAAGCGCACCGGCGATCTCGTCTCCTCGATCGACCGCATGAGCCAGCGCTCACGCGGCGAGCGCATGGTCGACCTGTCGCTCAATGCAGTCGAGCTGATCGACCGCAACCTCTATGAGCGCACCTGCGACGTGCGCTGGTGGGCGACCGATTCCGCCGTCGTCGATTGCGCGGCCTCGCCGGCTCCGGCGGCCGTCACCAACGCCTCGCAGCGGCTCGGCGTCATCCTCGGCGCCTACACCGTCTATCTCGACCTCTGGCTCTGCGACCTCGACGGCAACGTCATCGCCAACGGCCGTGCCGACCGTTTTCGTGTCGCCGGCCAGAACGTCGCCCACACCAAATGGTTTCGCGAGGCGCGCACCCTTCGCTCCGGTGACGATTACGTCGCCGGCGATGTCGAGAACCAGCCGCTGCTCGGCAATGCCCAGGTCGCGACCTATTGCGCCAGCGTGCGTGCCGGCGGCGAGGCCCACGGCGCGCCCATCGGCGTGCTCGCCATCCATTTCGACTGGGAGCCGCAGGCTCGTGCGATCGTGCGGGGCGTGCGCGTCGGCGACAGCGACAAGGCCCGCGTGCTGCTCGTCGATTCGAACCTTCGCGTGATCGCCGCCTCCGATGGCCAGGGCATTCTCAGCGAGCGGATCTCGCTCGCGCTGAACGGCCAACGCTCCGGCTTCTATCACGACCGTAGCGGCGCCCTGATCGCCTTCCACGCAACGCCGGGCTATGAGACCTATCGCGGGCTCGGTTGGTACGGCGTGATCGTTTGCGGGGCGTGAGCGAACGCCGACCGGTTCAAGGCAAACCGCGAAAACAACCCCATGCACAGTAGCGGGGTCCGTTGTTTTCATTGGTGTTTTACGCGCCCTCGATCGGCGTTGACACGTCAGGCCCTGGCGGTGCCGGCTCCCTGTGCCCGCAACGCGGCAATTCCAAGCGTCTGCGACGGGCGCTCCCCAAACACTGCAAAGTAATATTGGGCGAACCGGCCGAGCTCGTAAAAGCCCTGCTCCATCGCGACCGCCGCCACGGTGGTTGAGCCGGGCGCGCTCTGGCGCAGGATGGAATGAACGGCGCAGAGCCGCTTGTGCCGAAGGAAACTGACCGGGCCGAGGCCGAATACCTCCTGAAAGGCGCGGTGCAAGGTGCGCCGCGACACGCCCAGCGCCGCGCAGATTTCCGACACATGCACCGGGCGCGTGCCGGCTTCGTCGAGATAGTCCTCGACCCTGCGGATCAGCCGTCGCGCCGAAGGCAGCCAGCCGCTGTGGTCGGGCGGCAGCGACGACATGACGTTGGCCGCCATGCATTCGACGATCGCTCGTTTCCAGAACTCGGCAGTCGAGGGCGTCAAGCCGTCCTTGTTCGTCCGCAGATGCGACATGATGCGGATCAGGCGACGCGAAGCGATCGCACCGGTCTCGGGATCCGCCCGAAAATGGCCGCGGCTGCGCCAGGTGTCGGGATCGTTCAGCCGCGCCTCGCCGCCGAACAGTGAGGCAACCGCATCGAGGTCGAGGCGCATCGCGGCGTAAGCGGAGGCGCCGTGGAAGACGCCATCATGCTCGATCAGCGGCGGGATCACGAGCACGTCGTTGAGCTGCATGTCGAACGACCAGTGCACAACGCGCTCCTCGGCCGCAAGCAGCATCCCGATGATCAGCTTGTCGTCGCTGGAGACGCGCTGCGTGCGCATGCCGACGTTGAAGGCGCCGATGCTGAGCGAGAAGTCACCGATACCGACATGCGATAACGTTCCGTGCAACCGTCCGCGTCCGAGCTGCATCACGTCGACATGCGAGCCGTGGACGGCCTGGTGAAGTCCCTCGAAACCGTCGAGCTTGCGCGAATCAACCAGAAGGAATTGCCCCATGGCCGTACTCTGTTACTCAAGCGCGACAATTCTGCGGCACGCCGCGGCAAAATACTACCACGACGCGAGGCGGGTGCGACAAACAGACTTCGCGTTTTGAGGCAAATCATCCCCGAATCTGATGTGAGGCATTCCCAAATCGTGCTGCAGATGGAGGACTTTGCGACATGGGTCATTAAGTCTCACCAGACGCTCCCGCGTAGTGGCACAAACTGCACATCACAGCAGGCCAATCTTCCGTTACCGTTTGCAACCTTAGCGATATAGATTGAAGCGCTCTGCGCGTGGCAGAGCGCACGCGGCAGGTTTTTGCTGCGTGCTGGAATATTTGCGCGTGAAAGGAAAAAGACGTTGACGCAGTGCAGCGATTTCTTCTTCCCCGACCGCCAAAAGAGCAGGCCAGACAATGGGGCCAACGTGCGTCGAACTCTGCCGAAGTCTGTGCCGTAGCGTGAGGTAGACTACGCGCAGCGGAGTTTCCACCATGTTGCGGGCAGACCTCGATCGTTGCGAGTGGTTGCCGGAAGATGCGAAGACCGGCGAGATGGTCTTCATTCCCGGCGGAACCTTTCGCATGGGATCCGACCATCACTATCCCGAGGAGGCGCCGAGCCATCGCGTCTCGGTCGACGGCTTCTGGATCGATCGCACGCCGGTCACGAACCGGCAGTTCAAGCAATTCGTCAACGCGACAGGCCATGTCACTGAAGCGCAGATCGTTCCGGATCCGAAGGACTATCCCGGTGCGCTGAAGGAAATGCTCTACGCGGGATCACTGGTGTTCTCGCCGCTGCCGCGCATCACCGATCTCACCGACTGGAGCCAATGGTGGTCTTTCATGCGCGGCGCCAATTGGCGCCATCCCTACGGTCCCGGCAGCAACATCAAGGGCCTCGACGATCATCCCGTCGTGCACGTCTCCTACAGTGATGCGGCGGCTTATGCCCGCTGGGCCGGCAAGGATCTGCCGACGGAAGCCGAATGGGAGTTCGCCGCACGCGGCGGGCTCGAGGCCGAAGAGTTCGCCTGGGGCGACGCGCTGATGCCAAGCGGCAAGCACATGGCCAATATCTGGCAGGGAAGCTTCCCTGTCCAGAATCTCGGCGAGGATGGGTACGAGCGTACCTCGCCGGTCATGGCCTTCCCGCCAAACGGCTACGGCCTCTACGACATGATCGGCAATGTCTGGGAGTGGACCTCCGACTGGTGGTCGGCACGGCACGCCGCCGAGACCGCAAAGCCCTGCTGCATTCCCAGGAATCCGCGCGGCGGCCGCGAGGATGCCAGCTTTGATCCATGTCAACCCAACATCCGCATTCCGCGCAAAGTCCTGAAGGGCGGCTCGCATCTCTGCGCGCCGAACTATTGCCGCCGGTATCGCCCCGCGGCGCGGCATGCCGAGCCGATCGACACCTCGACCAGCCATGTCGGCTTCCGCTGCGTGGTTCGGATGCCTCCCGAACAAGAAGGATCTGCTGCAACATAGGGAGTATCGCATGAGCAGCGAGTTGGAGAATAAGAACAACCAGTCCGGGGCTGACCATTCGATCAATCGAAGAAACGTCCTGTTGGGAACCTCGTCGATCGTTGCCGCGGCGACGCTGACATCCGAAGCGCTGGCGCAAGCGCAGAAGGCGACGCCCTCTCCGGCGCCGGCGGCAAGCGCGCCAGCGGGAAGCAAGCCCAACATCCTGGTCATCTGGGGCGACGATATCGGCCTCGCCAATATCAGCGCCTATTCCAACGGGCTGATGGGTTACGAGACCCCCAACATCGACCGCATCGCCCGCGAGGGCCTGAAGCTGCAGCATTATTACGGCGAGCAGTCCTGCACCGCCGGCCGCTCGGCGTTCCTGACAGGCCAACACATCATCCGAAGCGGGCTCAGCAAAGTGGGCTTCCCGGGCGCGCCGATGGGTATGAGCCAGCTCGATCCATCGATTGGTGGCCTGCTCAAAAACCTCGGCTATGCTACCGGTCAGTTCGGCAAGAACCACGTCGGCGACCGCAACCCATCGCTGCCCACGGTGAACGGCTTCGACGAATTCTTCGGCAACCTCTACCACCTCAATGCCGAGGAAGAGCCGGAGCTGCCCGATTATCCCAAGGATCCCGCCTACCGTGCCAAGTTTGGGCCGCGCGGCGTGCTTCGCTGCAAGGCCACCGATCGCGACGACCCGACCGAGGACCCACGCTTCGGCAAGGTCGGCAAGCAGACCATCGAGGACACTGGTGCGCTGACAAAAAAACGAATGGAAACCATCGACGACGAGACCTCGGCTGCGGCAATCGACTTCATGAAGCGGCAGAATGCGGCGGGCAAGCCGTTTTTCACCTGGTTCAACTCGACGCGCATGCATCTGCGGACACACGTACGTTCCGAGCATCGCGGCCGCTACACCCACGGCGACAGCGAATATATCGATGGCATGATTGAGCACGACGAGATCGTCGGCAACCTGCTCAAGGCGCTCGACGAGATGGGGATCGCGAACAACACCATCGTGGTCTATTCCACCGACAACGGCCCCCATATGAACACCTGGCCGGATGGCGCCATGACCTGGTTCCGCTCGGAGAAAAACACCAACTGGGAAGGCGCCTTCCGCGTGCCGTGCCTGGTGCGCTGGCCCGGCAACATCAAGCCGGGCACAGTCAGCAACGAGTTGATGAGCCACAATGACTGGATCCCGACGCTGTGCGCGATCGCCGGCGAGCCCGACATCGTCAACAAGCTCAAGGCCGGCTACACCGCAAACGGCATCAATTACAAAGTCCATCTGGACGGCTACGACCAGTCGGCATTCCTGCGCAACGTGAGCGGCACCGCCGCCAACAACAACGGCACCAAGAGCGCCCGCGGCAAGTTCTTCTATTCCGACGACGACGGCCTACTCGTGTGCATGCGGCAGGGCGACTACAAATACGTGTTTTCGGAGCAGCGCATGCAGGGAACGATGGGTCTGTGGGCGGAGCCCTTCACCACACTGCGTCTGCAGAAGATATTCAATCTCATGCAGGACCCGTTCGAGCGAGCCGATATCACGTCCAACACCTTCTGGGACTGGAATCTGAACCACGTGGGTGGCGCCTACGGCATGATGCAGGACGTGTTCGATTTCGTGGCGACTTTCAAGGAGTTCCCGCCTCGCTCGTTTCCGCCGAGCTTCAATCCGGCCAACATCCTGGAAGGCATGATGGATGGCATCAAACAGAAGAAGGCGCTCGCCGAAGGCATCGATACGGAAAAGGTTCGGGCAAACTTGAACCGGATCATCCAGCAGCAGCTTCAGAGCCGGTAAGATCAAGCATTCGCGACGGCCGGTCGGCTCGACCGAACCCAGCTTCACGAGATGGCCGGAATGCTTCGGACCCTGACTGCATTCATCACTATCCTGATCATCGGGCTAGCAGTCCCCGAAGACGGCGCGCGCGCTCATGCGGATCCGTTGCCATCCTGGAACGACGGTGCGGCGAAGCAGGCCATCACCGATTTCGTCACGCGCGTAACGACACAGGGCGGCACCGATTTCGTGCCGCCCGCCGAGCGCGTCGCGGTGTTCGACAATGACGGCACGCTGTGGTGCGAGCAGCCGATGTATTTCCAGCTTGCCTTCGGCCTCGACAGCGTCAGGGCGATGGCGCCGAAGCACCCCGAATGGAGGCATCAGCAACCGTTCAAGGCATTCCTCTCGGGTGACAAGGAGGGCCTCGCGTCGCAGGGCGAGAAGGGCCTGCTGGGGCTGATCGCCGCCGCACATAGCGGCATGAACACGGATGACTATGCCGTATCGGTAGCCGGCTGGCTCGCGCGGGCCAGGCACCCGCACTTTGACCGCGCCTACAACGAACTGATCTATCAGCCGATGGTCGAGCTGCTCGCCTATCTGCGCGCGAACGGTTTCAAGACTTTCATCGTCTCCGGCGGCGGCGTCGAATTCATGCGGGTGTGGGCCGAGAAAGCCTATGGCATTCCGCCGGAGCAGGTCGTCGGCTCCTCCGGCGTCACGCAATTCAAGATTAGCCCCGACGGACGTCCTCTCCTGACGAAGCTGCCCAAGGTCGAATTCATCGACGACGGCCCCGGAAAGCCGTCAGGCATCAACCGCTTCATCGGCCGCCGCCCGATCCTCGCCTTCGGCAATTCGGACGGCGACCAGCAAATGCTGCAGTGGACCGCGGCCGGGTCCGGCGCGCGCTTCCTCGGCATCGTCCATCACACCGATTCAGCCCGCGAATATGCCTACGACCGGCGGTCCAAAATCGGAAAGCTGGACAAGGCCTGGGATGAAGCGGTGCAGCGTGGTTGGACCGTGGTCGACATGGCCAAGGACTGGAAGACAGTGTTCGCATTTGAGCATAGCAACACAGGGGCCTCGCAATGACGAGGCGGCCGTCATGAGCGGCTACGACATCTTCGCATGGATCGTATTGGTGATCCTGCTCGCCAGCGCGATCAGCGTCGTCTGCATCGCCGGCTGGCTGCCGGGGCACATTGCCAAATCGCGCAACCATCCGCATGCGCAGGCCGTCACCGTCGCCGGCTGGGTCACGCTGTTCTTCGGCTTCGCGCTGTGGCCGATCGCATTCATCTGGGCCTATCTCGACGTGCCCGCGCGCAAGGCGGGAGATGCGTGATGGCCGTCGCGATCCTCAACACCTACCTAGTGCTGCTGTTCCTTCTGGTGCACTTCCGCGTCGTGCGCTTCAACCTGTTCTGGAAGGCGTCGCCCTTCATCGTCATGGCGATCGTGCTGATCTGTCTCTTCATCCCGATGGGATGGGGCGCGCCGCAGGGCAATGCGCTCGTCGTGCGCAATGCGGTCTCCATTGTGCCCGATGTTGCCGGCGAAGTGACGGATGTCCCGGTCAGCCCCAATGTGCCGCTCAAATCCGGCGACGTGCTGTTCAAGATCGATCCGACGCCCTACGCCGCCCAGGTCAAGGCGATCGAGGCCCAGTTCAAGCTCGCCAAGACCCGGCTCGGCCAGATGACGCAACTTTACGAGCGCGACGCCGGCCGCGGCTTCGATGTCGAGCAGCGGCAGTCCGAGGCGGATCAGCTCTCCGGCCAGCTCGAGGCCGCGCAGTGGAATCTCGACAAGACCGTAGTCCGGGCGCCTAGCGACGGCTACGTCACGAATCTTGCGCTGCGCAAGGGCGCGCGCGTCGCCAATTTGCCGCTGTCGCCGGTGATGGCCTTCATCGATACCTCGTCCACCATCATCGGTGTCGAGATCAACCAGATCGATGCGCGTTATGTGGCGCCCGACCAGGAGGTCGAGGCGACCTTCAAATTCGCGCCTGGGCAGATTTTTGCTGGGAAGGTCGAGAGCGTGCTTCAGGCGATTGCGCCAGGACAGACACAGACGTCGGGAACCGCCGTCATGCCGAAAGCGATCGATGCCGCGCCTTTCGTCGTTCGCGTGAAGCTCGACGATGCCGAGTTTGCAGGGCGCCTGCCGGCCGGCAGCGCCGGAACGGCGGCGATCTATACCGATCGCGTCAAGCCGACCCATGTCGTCCGCCGCGTGATCCTGCGGCAGATCGCCATCCTGAACTACGTCAATCCGTTCTGAGCGAGAGGAATCCATGAGAAGAGCATTTCTGACGGCTTCATTCCTTCTCCTCACGCCTGTCGCGCATGCGCAATCGCAAGTCGCAACTCCGCGCGTGAATGGCGGCGCCTCTATGGGAACGGAACCGTCGCAAAATGGTTGCAGCAGGTCAGCGACGTCTTCGTGACGGGCGCCGGTATCACCAATGCCCTCCGCGCATCCGACTATTTCGATGCGCAGCTCTACCTGGCAGCGGTCGGATAATGATCGTCCACGAACGCGACCGGCGTCCCTTTGGCGACACGCGCCGCAACGCGTTCGGCGTCCCAATTGGTCAGACGCACGCAGCCATGGGACTCCGCCTTGGAGATCTTGTCCGGCGACGGCGTGCCGTGAATGCCGTAGCCTTCGGCGGAAAGGTTGATCCAGACCGTGCCGACCGGGTTGTTTGGACCGGGCTTGATGGTGAAGGGCTTGCGGGAATGGACGCCCTTGAAGCGATAAGCGGGATTGTAGCGATAGAAGGGATTTTTGCTGATTTCCGTCACCTTGAGCGTACCTGAAGGCGATGGCTTCTCCTCGCTCCCGACGGTTGCCGGATAGAACCCGATCAGCGCATTGGACTTGTCGAACAGCTTGACGGTCTGCCTGACCTTGTCGATCTCGACCCGGTCGGCCTTGGCGGGAGCCTCATCGCCTGCGCTCGCGGTGTCGACGACGACGATGGTATCGCCGGCCCGATCGAATTGGCGCCCGGGGTTGAGCGCGGCCAGGAGCCGCTCACTCATGTGGAACTTCTCGGCCAGCGCTTCGCGCGGACTGGTGTAGCCAAGCTTCGGGATGCCTTTCATGTCCTCCATCTTCGACGGCAGCTTGTTCAGAAACGGTCCCGCCACGTCCTGTTCGGTGATGGTGTAGGTCAGCGTCACCGGCCGGTCGTCCGCCCGCAGTGCCTTCCAGACCTCTTCGGTCGGGATGTCCGAACTCGGCAGTTGCCGGGCTTCGGCATAGGCCCGCAGCGCCTTCTTCGCGTTCTCGCCGAACCTGCCATCGATCTCGCCGGGCGAGAAATGAGCCCTGTCGAGAAGGACCTGCAGACGCACGCCCGCTGGCGTCGGCTTCTCGTTCGAGAGACTCTTCTTCGAGGGCTCGGCAGCATTGATGGTATCTGCGGTCATTTCGGCGGCGAACGCTGGCAACGTTGCCAGCGCGAAGACAACAAAGATGCAAACCTGCCCCGTTTTCGTCAGCGACATCGCTGCCTCCTTTCAAATTTCCAACCGTTGCGTATCGACTTCTCCGCCCGCAGCGGCAACCAGCTCGCGGTAGCGGTCTTCGTACTGTCGCGCCATCCGGCGCGCGGTGAAGCGCTGCTCGAAACGGGCGCGCACCGTCCTTCGATCCAGCTTGCCCAATTCACCGACCGCCTCGACGGCCTGCTCCTCGTTCTCGACGATGAAGCCAGTCACGCCATGCTCGATGACCTCAGGGACCGATCCAGAGCGGTAGGCGATCACCGGGGTCCCGCAGGCCATCGCCTCGATCATGACCAGGCCAAACGGCTCCGGCCAATCGATCGGAAACAAGAGAGCCGCGGCTCCGCCGAGGAAGGGCTGCTTCTTCACGTCGTCGACTTCGCCGACAAGCTGGATCGTCTCGCCGTCAACGTGGGGCTCGAGGCGTTTCCTGAAGTATGCGGTCTCCGCCCGTGGAATCTTTGCGGCGATGCGGAGAGGCATTCGGGCTGCGTGCGCAATGCGAATGGCGTCCTCCGGACCCTTGTCCGCCGTAAGGCGGCCAAGAAACGCCAGATAGGATCCTTCCTCATAGCAGGGGCACAACGCCTCGGATGGCAATCCATGCTGGATCGTTCCGCTCCATTTCGCATCCGGAAGCGGCAGACGCTGATGATCGGAAATGGACACGAAGCTTGCCTCCGGGAACTGCCGAACGACGTCGGGCAGCCCAGGCAAATCGAGACGGCCGTGCAGGGTCGTCAGGAACGGCACGCCGAGGCGGCTGAGCAACGGCAAATGCAGCCAGTCGATGTGGGCGTGGATCACGTCAAAATCCCTGGCTCGCGTCGCAATCGCTTCCATCAACATCGCGCAGGCTGCACTCGGATCCGCCCCCTTGCGGCCAAGACGCAGCGCACGGGGCCATACGGGGTGAAGTCTGGCGGTCGTACGGGAGTCGCCGCTGGCAAACAGCGTGACGTCATGTCCGAGCCTGGCCAGCTCATCCACCAGCCAGGCCACCACCCGCTCGGTGCCGCCGTAGAGCTTCGGAGGGACGCTTTCGGCCAGGGGAGCGAGCTGAGCGATGCGCATGGATGCCCGCTATACCGCTGAGCGAAAGATCAGCACGATGGCTGCTGACAGGAGGTTGGACATCGCAAGCAACGTCCACGCCAGTCTTCTTGCGCGTGCCGTGCGACATGCAAGGCGCTCACTGCGGCCTAGCATGTGTCGTCGGAGAGGCGCTCGAGATAGGCCAGCCCGAACCCCGTGAGGTCCTGGGCATCGCCGTTACTGTCGCGCGCTTCCCGCCTCCCTTGCAGATGACGCTCGAGGAGACAGCGACGGCCATCCGCAGCATCGACATCGAGATGCCGGGCGCGGTACACGCACCATGCGGTCTCCACCGCTGTCCGTAGCGGGCCGTCGTCGACCATGTTCCCAGCTCCAAGGCGGAGATGTCCATGGCACGTCAACTCGTCGCGACCGCGGAAGTTTCCGGTTTTTCCCGGAAAGTCTAATCCTGCCCGCAAGGCGAGCGCAGTCAGCACTCGCCCCCTTGATGCGCGCAGATCAGACGGCGCGGCGCGCCGCCATCTCCGCCGCGAGCAGCAGCGCGGCGCGGCTGGCGCCGATCGATGCGATGCCCTGGCCTGCGATGTCGTAGGCGGTGCCGTGCGCAGGCGTACAGATCGGGAATGGGAAGCCGCCGAGCAGGGTCACGCCGCGATCGAACCCCATCAGCTTCATCGCGATCTGGCCCTGGTCGTGATACATCGTCAGCACCGCGTCGAACGCACCGGCTTTCGCGCGCAGGAACACGGTGTCGGCCGGGAATGGCCCCTCCGCGGCAATGCCCTCCGCCTGCCCGGCCGCGACCACAGGCGCAATCACATCGATCTCCTCGCGGCCAAAATTGCCACCGTCGCCGGCGTGCGGATTGAGCCCGGCGATCGCGATCCGCGGCCGCGCAAAGCCGGCGTTGCGCATGCATGCATCGGTGAGCTTCAGCGCGCGGCGGATACGCTCGCTGGACAGGTTTGCGGCGACGTCCTTCAGCGGAATGTGGGAGGTGACGCGTGCGTTCCAGAGTTCACCGAGCACGTTGAATTCGCTTGCGGGCGTCTTGAGTCCGACGACTTCCGCGGAAAACGCGATCTCGTCGTCATACTCGGCGCGGGCAAGCCGCATCGCCTGCTTGTTAAAGGGGGTGAAGCAGACGGCATCGACCCGGCCATCGCGGCCAAGCTCGAGCGCGTGGCGATAATTAGCCAGCGCGAATTTGCCGCCGGCAAGCGTCGCGGTCTTCGGCTCGACCTCTTGGGGAGCGAGGTGGCGGAGATCGATGAACAACGCATTGCCCTTGGCCGTACGTAGATCAGCGCCCTGCTCTACCATCGTCAGCTCCGGCGTGACGCCCGCAACGCGCGCGCCCTCGTCGAAGATGCGGCGGTCGCCGATCACGACCAGGCGGCAGCGCGCGCGGATGTCATCCTGCGCCAGGAGCTTCGCGGTCAGCTCCGGGCTGATGCCGGCGGGATCTCCCATCGCCAGTGCAATGAGCGGCTTTGCGGTCATATGATCACCTTTTCCTGAGCTGTCGTCGTCTCATTGGCGGATGGCGCGGGCTTGCGAAAGAGGCGCGCAAGCTGCAAGGCGAGCGGAAGCAGCAGCAGCGCGATGCCGCCCACGATCAGGCAGGTCACCAGCTTGTTGGCGAAGAAGATGCCAAGCGATCCCTTCGACATCAGCATCGACTGCCGGAACGCATCCTCGGCCTTGTCGCCGATGACGATCGCGAGCACCAGCGGCGCCAGCGGATAGAACAGCTTCTTGAAGAGATAGCCGACGATGCCGAAGCCGAGCATCATGACCACGTCAAGATAGGAGTTCGACACCGAATAGGCGCCGACGACGCAGATGATGACGATCAGCGGGGCGATGACGACGAACGGAATCCGCATCAAGGCGGCGAAGACCGGCACGGTCAGCAGCACCAGCGCGACGGCGACGATGTTGCCGACATACATCGAGGCGATCAGGCCCCAGACGAAGTCTTTCTGGTCCACGAACAGCATCGGCCCGGGATTGAGGCCCCAGATCATCAGGCCGCCCATCATCACCGCCGCGGTGGCGGAGCCGGGAATGCCGAGCGAGAGCATCGGCAGCAGCGCGCTGGTGCCGGCGGCATGGTCGGCTGTCTCCGGCGAGATGATGCCTTCGACCTCGCCGGTGCCGAAGTAGCGGCCGCGGCGTGAGAAGCGACGGGCAATGCCGTAGCTCATGAAGGAGGCTGCGGTCGGACCGCCTGGCGTGATCCCCATCCAGCAGCCGATCGCGGCGCTGCGCAGCAGCGCAACGCCGTGCCGCGGCAGCCGGCCGACCGCGCGGAACACCTCGCGCCAATCGATCCTGGAGGAGACGGCGCGGGCATGAAACTCCTCCTCGACGGCAACCAAGAGCTCGCCGATGCCGAACAGGCCCATAACAGCGACGACGAAGTTCACGCCCTTGACCAGCTCGTCCACGCCCATGGTGAGACGGACGCTGCCGGAGACGGTGTCGATGCCGATGGCGGCGATGGCAAAGCCGATGGCGAGCGCCACCACGGTCTTGATTGGCGCCGCGCCGCCCATGCCGACGAAGCTGGCGAAGGCCAGGAAATAGACCGCGAAATACTCCGGCGGCCCGAAGGCGAGCGCGACCTGCGCCACCCAGGACGCGAGGAACGTGATCAGGATGACGCCGATCAGCGCGCCGAAGGCGGCCGAGCCAAAGGCGGTCGCGAGCGCCGTGGTCGGCCGGCCATCGCGCGCCATGGGATAACCGTCGAAGGTGGTCGCGACCGAGGACGGCTCGCCGGGGATGTTGAAGAGAATCGAGGTCACCGAGCCGCCGAACAGCGCGCCCCAATACATGCTGGAGAGCAGGATGATCGCCGAGACCGGCTGCATGCCGAAGGTGAGCGGCAAGAGCAGCGACACGCCGTTCGGCGCACCCAGCCCCGGCAGCACACCGACGAGGATGCCGAGAAGCACGCCGACCGCCATCAGCAGCAGATGCGGCATGGTGACCGCGATGGTGAAGCCGTGGAGGAGCTCCTGGAGATTGTCCATCGGACTCCCCTCACAAGCCGAGCGCAGCGGCCAGCGCGCCGTGTGGCAGGCTGACCTGGAACATGCGCTCGAACACGACATAGAGCGCAAGCGCCGTGGTCGCTGCCATGGCGAGCGCGCGCGGCACGGATTGATGTCTGGGGATCGCCAGCACCGCGAAGACATAACCCGCCGAGGCGAGATACATGCCGAGCAGCGGGATGGCGGCCACGAAGATCGCGGCCGGCACGAACAGGCCGGCGAGCCGGCGCAGCTCGATTCCCGTGATCGCGATCGGCACGTTTGCGAGCGAGGCAACCGGCAGCACGCCCCGCACCAGATTGTAGAGGCTCCCAGTAACGATGATGATGCCGGTCAGGAACGGGAACGTGCCGGCGTCCACGCCCGCGCTCGACCAGCCGACGCCGTTGTCGAGGCTGGAGACGACGACGGCGCCACCGAAGCTGCCGGTGAGAGCGGCGGTCGCAAGCTCAAGCGCGCGGCGCGAGATCATCGAGTGCTCCAGTCGAATGGCGTGTTTTACCCACCACTACAGGTCGTCCCGGCGAACGCCGGCACCCAAAATCCCAGGGAGGAATTTGACGACGCCCCGAAGCCACATCGGTACGACGATCAACCGTCATCGAGAGATCACGCGGTACGGGTGCCGGCGTTCGCCGGGACGACAGTGGAGATTGTGGCACGATGGTCGCCTCACTTCACCAGCCAGCCCTGCTCGCCGGCGACCTGCTTGACGTGCTCGAGGTCCTCCTTGATGAACTTGTCGAACTCGGCGCCAGTCAGGAACGTATCGACCTGCGAGGTCTTCTCGATGTAGTCCTTCCATTCAGGCGTCGCCTGCACCCTCTTCATGAGGTCGACATAGTAGGCGGCCTGGTCCGGCGTGATCTTGCCGGGGAGCCATACGGTGCGCGGCTGCTCATATTGCTTGATGTCGAGGCCCTGCTCGACGCAGGTCGGAACGTCGCTCCAGCCTTCCGTCGCGGTGACCTTTGGCCCTTGCGGCAGGCGCTTCGGGCTGAACACGCACAGCGGTCGCTGCGTCCCGCCGCGCCATTGCCCAACGCTTTCGCTGGGATTGTTGACGTGGGAATCGAGGTGTCCGCCGGCGAGCTGCACGGCGGTCTCGGCGCCGCTCTTGAAGGGGATGTAAGTCAGCTTGACCTTGCCGACCTTCTCGATCATGCGGGTCAGCACCTCGTCGGTGTCCTTGGACTGCGCGCCGCCCATCTTGAACTCGCCGGACGCGGCCGCCTTCAGATAGTCGCCCGCAGTCTTGTAGGGCGCGTCCTGCTTGACCCAGAGCAGGAACTCGTCCTGCGCTATCGCCGCGATCGGGGTGAGATCGGTGTAGTTGAAGGCGACCTTGGACACGAGCGGCTGCTGCCAGGCGTTCGAGGTGCCGAAGATCACCTTGTGGGGATCGCCGGCGGAGGCCTTGCCGTAGACATAGCCTTCGGCGCCGCTGCCGCCGCCCTTGTTGACGACGACGATCGGCTGCTCCGTCAGCCTGTACTTGGTGATGATGTTCTGCACCGCGCGGGCGAGATTGTCGGTGCCGCCGCCCGGCCCGGCGGTCGCCACGAACTCGATCGGTTTTTGCGGCTGCCAGGCGGCGAGCGCCGGCATCGTGCCGGCGAGCACGGCCGCGGCTGCGGAGAGCAGAAATGTTGACGTCCGACCCATGATTTCCTCCAGCTGATCTTTGTCTTTGTTCTTGTCGTATCGACGTTCGGTCAGGCGACGCGTTCCTCGCGCCTTTCCAAGGCCGAAACGATTGCGCCTTCTTTTTCGAGCGCTTCGATCTGCGTCTGGTCGAACCCGTGCTCGGCCAGCACCTCGCGCGTATGCTCACCATAGACCGGCGCGCCTGAGCGCACTTTGCCCGGGGTCTCCGAAAACTTGACGGGAAGACCGATCGTCTTGACGGGGCCGAGGGTGGAATGCTCGACCTCGACCACCATCTCGCGCGCCAGCGTCTGCGGATCGCTCAAGGCCTCCAGCATGTCGTGCACGGGCCCGCAAGGCACGCCCTTCTCGTCGAGAGCCGCGAGCCAATGCGCCCGCGGCTTGGTGCGGAAGCGCTCGCTCAGGACCGCCTCGAGCTCCTTCAGATTGGCCATGCGGTCGGCACCGTTGACGAAGCGCGGATCGGCGGCGAGCTCGCTCGCGCCGAGTGCTTCCAGCATGAGCAGCCAGTGCTTCTTGTTGGCGCCGCCGACCACGAGCCAGCCGTCCGAGGCCTCGAAGGCCTGATATGGCGCGTTGAGCGGATGGGCCGAGCCCATCGCGCGCGGCGCGGTGCCGGCGGCGAGTGCGATCGTCGATTGCCAATAGGTCTGCACCAGCGCTGCCTCGTACAGCGAGGTCTCGACCCACTGCCCTTCGCCGGTCTTCAGGCGATGCGTGTAGGCGGCCAAGATGCCCATGCTCGCGAGCAGGCCGGCGGTGATGTCGGAGAGCGGCGGCCCGCATTTGACGGGCGGTCCATCCGGCCGCTCGCCGGTGAAGCTCATGATGCCGCTCATGGCCTGCGCGACGAGGTCAAAGCCGCGGCGATGCTTGTAGGGACCGGTGCGACCAAAACCCGACAGAGAGCAATAGATCAGCGAGGGATGCTGCTTGTGCAGCTCCTCATAGCCGAAGCCGAGGCGCTCCATCGCGCCTGGCGCGAAATTCTCCACCAGCACGTCGGCGGTGGCGATCAGCCGCCGCAGCACCTGCTTGCCGCCGCCGGTCTTGAGGTCCAGCACGATGCCGCGCTTGTTGCGGTTCATCATCAGGAAGGAGGCTGCTTCGTCGCCGATCTTGGGCGGCACCGAATGGCGGGTGTCGTCGCCGTTCGGCGACTTCTCGATCTTGATGACGTCGGCCCCCATGTCGGCGAGCATCAGGGTGCAGGTCGGCCCCGCCATGACGTGGGTGAGATCGATGACCTTGAGGCCAGCGAGCGGGCCGGAACGGCGAGAGGCGGATTGCGAGCTTTGCATCGGGGGCGTCCTATTGCCCGCGCCACTGCGGCGCGCGCTTGTTGAGGAAAGCATCGAGCCCTTCGCGAAAGTCCTGGCTCGTGTAGCACATCAGGATGAGGTCCTCGCCCTCGTCCCCAGTCAGCGGCCTTTGCAGCCGGGCGACCGCCTGCTTGGTTGCGGTCAGCGTCAGCGGCGCATGGCTTGCGAGCAGCCGGGCCACCTCGTCGGCGCGCTTGTCGAGCGCTGCGATGTCGTCGACGACCTCGCCAAGCAAGCCGACGCGGGTGGCTTCGGCGGCATCGACGAGGCGCGCGGTGAAGATCAGATCCTTGACACGCGCGGCTCCGATCAATGCGGTAAGACGGCTGACATTGGACATGGACAGGCAATTGCCGAGCGTCCGGGCGATCGGAAATCCGATTCTGGTGCTCATCGTGCCGATGCGAAGGTCGCAGGCCGCGGCAATACCCGCCCCGCCGCCGGTGCAGAAGCCGTTGATCGCAGCGATGGTCGGCACGCGGCATTGCTCGAGCGTGGTGAGCACCCGGTCGATCCGGTTCTCGTAGTCAATCGCGTCCTGCGGCGTCCTGAATTCGCGGAACTGGTTGATGTCCGTGCCCGAGGCAAAAGCCTTGTCGCCGGCCCCGCGCAACACCAGCACCTTGATCGCATGATCGCGGTTGGCCTCCTCGCAGATCGCCGCAAGTCGCTCGTACATGGCGAAGGTGAAGGCATTGCGCGCCTGCGGGCGGTTGAAGGTGATCCGCCCGATGCCGTCTTTGCATTCGAAAACGAGGTCATCCGCCTCGACCGCCTGGTCCATTTCCTCACGTCCTCTTGTCTTTTACCGTTTTGAATGCAAAATCTGTGATTATCAAGCCGGAATTTACCGTTCTCGACGCATATTTGCATTTTTGCATTCAAACTGGAGTAGTTCCCATGCTGCATGAGGAGGTCGTCGGCCGCATCCGCGCCATCCTGCTCGACGGGGAGATCCCGCCGGGCGCGCGGATACCCGAGCGAGAGCTGTGCGAGCGGCTCCAGATCTCGCGCACGCCGCTGCGCGAGGCGCTCAAGGTGCTCGCCGCTGAGGGGCTGGTGCAGCTGCTGCCGCATCGCGGCTCGCGCGCGGCAAAGCTGACTGACAAGGACATGCGCGACCTGTTCGAGGTCTGTCAGGGCCTGGAGGCGCTCGCCGGCGAGCTCGCCTGCGAGCGCATCAGCGAAGCCGGGATCGAGGAGATCGCGGCCGCGCATGAGGAGATGGCACGGCATTATCGCGAGGGTGATTTGATCCAGTACTATCGCGGCAACCGGGCCATTCACGAGGCCATCGTCAACGCGGCGGGAAATCCCGCGCTTACGGCGGTCTATGCCTCCGTGACCGCGCGCATCCGCCGTGCGCGCTATGTCACGCCGATGACGCCGCAGCGCTGGGCGCTCGCGGTGAAGGAGCACGAAGCGATCCTGAACGCGCTGCAGCGGCGGGACGGCGCCGGCCTCTCCCACATCCTGCGCGCGCATCTGCGCCACAAGCGCGAGGAGGTGTTGCAGGCCGGCTTTGCCGAAACCGAAGGTAGCGAGCTCACGCTGAAGATCGCGTGAGACGCCCTCTCCGTCTCACGCGAGATAGCCGGAGACGCCATCCCACAACAGCTTGAGCGCAGTGACCACGAGCAATCCGTAGCAGGCGCGGTAGATCTGTTGCTGATCGAGCTTTCCGTGCAGACGCCAGCCGAGCCAGACGCCGGCGGGAATGGCGAACAGGCAGATCGCCATCACGGTCCAGACGTTGCCGCTGGGACGAACCAGCAGCAGCCACGGCACCGCCTTGGTGGCGTTGCCGATGGTGAAGAACAGGCTCGTCGTCCCCGCATAGACTTCCTTGCCGAGGCCGAGCGGCAGCAGATACATCGCGAGCGGCGGTCCGCCCGAATGCGCGACCATGGTCGTGACGCCAGAGGCAAGACCCGCGGCGACCGCCTTGGGCTTCGAGCGCGGACGGATGATCAGCTTCGGATCGCTGAAGAACCACAGCCCGACGAAGATCAGGGTGACGAGCGCCATCACGATCGCGACGGCGCGATGGTCGAGCACGCGGAACAGGCCATAGCCGAGCCCAATTCCGACAAGCAGCCCCGGCAGCAGCAGCGCGAGATCCGGCTTCGACCAGGTCGAGGGCTTCCAGTAGCGCAGCGCGAACAGGTCCATCGCAATGAACAAGGGGGCGAGCAGGCCGCCGGCGGTTACCGGATCCATCACGAAGGACAGCAGCGGAATGCCGACGATGGAGAAGCCGCCGCCGAACGCGCCTTTCATGAAGCAGATCAGGAAGACGCCGGCGAAGGCGATGAGGACGGTGGTGACCGTCAATTCCATATCGGCATCTCCGACACGATTTGGGCTGCCCACCGCTCGCTTTCTCTACGAAGCCCGTCGGCGTGAGCTCTCCTCGCGCCGGAAAAACAGGCCGGGCAGCGCCGAGGGCACGCCAAACATCAAGCCCAGAAATCCGAGAAAGAGGTCGAGATAACTGACGGTCATTTTCGTGAGCTCCGAAGTCCCGGGCGAACCCGGTGCAATGTTCAGATTGATCTGACTATGAGCCGATACACATCTCGGTACAATAAGAACATTGCTCTCGGTACAATTCGGTCGCGGCTTTTCGATTAAGCGGCGACTCTTCCGAAGCGAAAGGAAATGACGATCCGGCTTTCGATCTCCTGGACGGAGTTTTCGAACGCTTGTTCGAGAACGCTTCTGCCGATGGTCCCGAGGTGGTTCGATGAAGACGGATCGTGGACATCGCCGGCTCCAGGAATTCAGTCCGAGATCGCGTTCGGATTGGAGATGATCAGACGATCGGCCCGTCCGGCTGATGATCGGTCTGGAGCATTTTTCGGCAAGTCTGGCCCGTTCCAGGCAAGAGCTCCCGCCGCATCAGGCGTAAGGTACCCTCGCATCATTTCTTGAGAGCGTCAGGCCAGCTGACCTGATGATTCTCTCGCGCGCACGAATGCCAGGGAGACATGCCATGAAGATCGTCGTGATCGGTGGGACCGGATTGATCGGATCCAAGCTCGTGGCGAAGCTCAAACAGAAGGGCCATGAGGCCGTCGCAGCCTCGCCGAAATCGGGCGTGAACGCGGTGACCGGGGAAGGGCTCGCCGCGGCGCTGGCGGGCGCCGACGTCGTCGTCGACGTCGCCAATGCACCGTCCTGGGAGCCGGCCGCGGTGCTCGATTTCTTCCAGCGGTCGAGCAATAACCTCGCGGCGACAGAAGCGGGAGCGGGCGTCAAACATCACGTCGCGCTGTCGATCGTCGGCACCGATCGCTCGCCGGACATCGCGTATTTCCGTGCCAAGCTCGCGCAGGAGACCATCGTCAAGGCGTCATCGGTTCCCTACTCGATCGTGCGCGCCACGCAGTTCTTCGAATTCCTCGGCGCGATCGCGGAGTCGGGTGCGGCCGAGGGGCGGATCGTCGTCCCGTCAGCGGCGTTTCAGCCGATCGCATCGGACGACGTGGCCACTGTCCTCGCCGAGGTCGCGACGGGCCGGCCGCTGAACGGCACGATCGATATCGCGGGGCCCGAGAAGGCGCCATTCAACGAATTCGTAGCGCGCCGCTTGAAAGCGGCCGGGGACAGCCGTCCCGTGGTGGGTGACGCGAAGGCGGGATATTACGGCTCGCCTATCGTGGACACTTCGCTGGTCCCACTCGGCGAGGCGCGTCTCGGGAAGACGCCGCTCGCCACATGGCTGGCAACGGCCTGAGGATCCGTGATCGCACGCAACCACGGCAATGAGGGACATTCCATGCGCAGACTCATGATCGCAGCGGTGGCTTTCGCCGCGTTGGTGCTGACGGCACACGCGGCGGAGGCGCAGTCTGCAGCGAAGTCGGCCAAGGTGACGGTGGTGTTCGACCACGCACTGCCGAATGCGCCGGGCAAGAGCATGAAGGGCGTGCTGGTCGAATATGGCCCCGGAGGCGCCTCGCCAGCGCATACGCATGCGCGCTCCGCGTTCATCTATGCCACGGTGCTGGAAGGCGCGATCCGAAGCCAGGTCAATGACGAGCCCGCCAAGGTCTATCAGAAGGGCGAGAACTTCTTCGAGAAGCCCGGTGACCGCCATGCCGTCAGCAGCAATGCCAGCGACACCGAGCCTGCGAAGCTGCTGGCCGTCTTCGTGGTCGACACCGCCGAGACCGAGCTGACAACGCCGATCACGAAGTAAAGCGCGCGGCTATTCCGCGGGCGCCGGCGAAACGGCGAGCTCGCGCTGAACTAGGTCAGCACCCCAGCCTGTCGGCGACTCCGCCAAAATCCTTGGCGACGATGTCCCAATTGCCGGTGGCCTCGAAATCGATCTTCTGAAGCGGGCCATACTCGGTCGGCCGGGCCACGAACGCCGTTTTGAGCCCGTTCTTCTGCGCGGCGGCGAGGTCGCCGTTGTGAGCTGCAACCATCATCACCTCTTGCGGCTTGAGGCAGAGCAGCTTTGCGGCGCCGAGATAGGTCTCGGGGTCGGGCTTGTAATGCTCGAACAGCTCGGCCGACATGATGAGGTCCCACGGCAGGCCGGCATACTTCGCCATGTTCGTGAGCAGCGCGACGTTGCCGTTCGACAGCGGCGAGATCACGAACTTGGTCTTCAGACGCGTCAGGCCGGCGACGCTGTCCGGCCAGGGATTGAGGCGATGCCAGCCCTTGGTGAGGTAATCGAGATCGGCGTCGGTGAGGCCCTTTATCCCGAACTTCTCGACCAGCTTCTCCAGCGAGCGGCGATGCAGGTCATCGAGCATGACATAACCGCGCTCGGGATGCTTGCGCACATCGTCCATCGAGGCGACGTACATGCCACGCCAGCCGTCGACCAGCGCGGTCCAATCGGCGCTGATGCCGCGGCCTTTCGCCCACCACATGAAGTCGGTGATGAGGCTGGTGCGCCAGTCCACGACCGTGCCGAACACGTCGAAGACCAGGGCTTTGACGGCGGTGAGATCGGACATGCGCGCTCCCTTTTTTATCGTTGTCATTCCGGGACGCGACGAAGTCGCGAGCCCGGAATCCGGAAGTTGTGGCGCGAGATTCCGGTTCTCGCTTCGCGAGCCCCGGAATGACAGACCGCGTCAATCCAGATGGAACTTCGCGAGCTCGCGGTGCTCGGCCTTGATGTAGCGCACGGTGCCGGTGACGGAGCGCATCACCACCGTCTCGGTCTCGATCACGCCGTCCTTGCGGAATTTCACGCCTGACAGCAGCGAGCCCGTGGTGACGCCGGTGGCGGCGAACAGGCAGTCGCCGCGCGCCATATCCTCGATACCGTAGATCATCTTGGGATCGTTGACGCCCATCTTGGCGGCGCGCTCGCGCTTCTCGTCGGAATCGAGGATCAGGCGGCACTGCATCTGGCCGCCGATGCAGCGCAGCGCCACGGCCGCGAGCACGCCTTCCGGCGCACCGCCGGTGCCGAGATACATGTCGACGCCGGTGTTATCAGGATCGGCGCAGTGGATCACGCCGGCGACGTCGCCGTCGGTGATCAGGCGCACCGCAGCGCCGGTCGAGCGCACGCTCGCGATGATGTCGGCATGGCGCGGACGATCGAGCACGAGAACGGTGATGCCTTCCGGCTTGACGCCCTTGGCCTTGGCGAGACGGAGCACGTTGTCGGCGGGCGAGGCATCGAGATCGACGACGCCCTTGTCGTAGCCGGGACCGATCGCGAGCTTCTGCATGTAGACGTCGGGGGCGTGCAGCAACGTGCCGCCATCGGCCATCGCCATGGTGGCGATCGAGCCCGGCATGTTCTTGGCGCACAGCGTGGTGCCTTCGAGCGGGTCGACCGCGATGTCGACCTCGGGCCCGGCCTTGAGGCCGACCTGCTCGCCGATGTAGAGCATCGGCGCCTCGTCGCGCTCGCCCTCGCCGATCACAATGGTGCCCTGGATCGGCAGCTTGTTGAGCTCGCGCCGCATCGCGTCGACGGCGGCCTGGTCGGCCGCCTTCTCGTTACCGTGCCCGCGCAGCCGCGCCGAAGACACCGCTGCCCGCTCCGTCACCCGCACGATCTCCAGCGTGAGGATGCGCTCAAGCAACGCATGCGGCGGGACTGAAATATGGGTCGACATCGGCTCACTCCTTCGAAACAGTTTTGGACAGAGATCTCTGTCCGCATCAACTCGCAATGCCCGCAGTTCGTTCGAACCGCCTCAGTTCTTCTCGATCCGTATGACCTGCGGCCGTCCGCTGATCACCTTGTCCTTCTGCACGGCGGCGAGCGCGCGACGCACGGCGTCCTCATGCGTGGCATAGGTGATCAGGATGACGGGCACGGGGACCGCCTTGCCGTCGCTCGATGCGGCGCCGCCATTGGGATGACGCTGCACGATCGACTCGATCGAAATCTTCTGCTCTGCGAGTCGGGTCGCGATCGCAGCCGCTGTGCCAGGGAAATCGCGCGCCAGGAGGCGGATGTAATAGCCGCCTTCGTGCCGCTCCATCGGCGCCTTCTTGGTGTCGTGGAGCTGCGCGATCGGACGGCCGAACGGGTTGGCGCGGATGCCACGCGCAACGTCGGCGATGTCGGCGACCACGGCGGATGCGGTGGCAGCACCGCCCGCACCGGGGCCGACCAGCGTGATCGGCGGAATGCCCTCGCCATCGATCGTGACCGCATTGGTGACACCCATGACCTGCGCGATCGAGGACGATTTGGGAACCATGGTCGGATGCACGCGCTGCTCGATACCCTTGGCGGTGCGAACGGCAACGCCGAGCAGCTTGACGCGGTAGCCGAGATCGGCGGCGGCGCGTAAGTCTTCCGGAGCGATGGAGGAGATGCCTTCGACATACACCGCGCTTTGAGCAACTTTCGTGCCGAAAGCGAGGCTGGCGAGGATCGCGAGCTTCTGCGCGGTGTCGTGGCCATCGACATCGAAGGACGGATCGGCCTCGGCATAGCCGAGCCGCTGCGCGTCTTTGAGGCATTCGGCGAAAGACAGGCCTTCCTGCTCCATCCGGGTCAGGATGTAATTGCAGGTGCCGTTGAGGATGCCGTAGACGCGGTTGATGCCGGTTCCGGCAAGACCTTCGCGCAACGTCTTGATGACAGGGATCGCAGCGCCGACCGCTGCCTCGAAATTCAGCGCACCGCCGCGCGCTTCAGCGGCTTTCGCCAGCTTGATGCCGTGCTTGGCGAGCAGCGCCTTGTTGGCGGTGACGACCGACTTGCCGGCATTGAGCGCAGCCTCGACCGCGGAGAGCGCGGGATCGCCGGCGCCGCCCATCAGCTCGACGAAGCAATCGACCTCGGGATGCGTCGCAAGCGCCATCGGATCCCTGGCCCATTCGACATCACGCAGCTCGATGCCGCGCTTCTTCGCCTTCGAGCGCGCGGTGACGGCGACGACGCGAATGCCGCGGCCGCTGCGGCCCGCGAGCAGGCGTGCCTGTGTCTCAATCAAACGGACAACTTCGGCGCCCACGGTGCCGAGCCCCGCTATGCCCACTTTCAGGGGTGCAACCATGATGTCTTAGAAAACCTGCCGAAGAGAAGCTTAGCGCCGATTGGCGAGTGGAACCACGTTGTGCAACGTTTCGATGCCGCTTTCAAGGAAGCGGCGCACGCCGCGCGCGGCCTGTCTGATCCGTTGCTCGTTTTCCACCATGGCGATGCGGACGTATCCTTCGCCATGCTCGCCGAAGCCGACGCCAGGCGAGACGGCGACGCCGCTTTTCTCCACCATCAGTGTCGCGAACTGCATGCTGCCGATACCGCGGAAGGCCTCCGGCAGCGGCACCCAGGCGAACATCGAGGCTTCCGGAGGCGGGATTTCCCACCCCGCCCGGCCGAACGATTCCACCAGCGCATCGCGGCGCTTGCGGTAGGTATCGCGCATCTCCTTGATGCAATCGTCGGGACCGTTCAGCGCCGCAGTCGCGGCGACCTGCACCGGCGTAAAGGCGCCGTAGTCGAGGTAGGATTTGACGCGGGCGAGCGCCGCGATCACACGGTCATTGCCGACCGCAAAGCCCATACGCCAGCCGGCCATCGAATAGGTCTTCGACATCGAAGTGAATTCGACGGCGACGTCGATCGCACCGGGCACCTGGAGCACCGACGGTGGCGGGTTGTTCTCGTCGAAATAGACCTCGGCATAAGCGAGGTCGGACAGGATCAGGATCTCGTGCTTCTTCGCGAACGCGACGAGGTCCTTGTAGAAGTCGAGGCTCGCGACATAGGCGGTCGGGTTCGAGGGATAGCAGACCACGAGCGCCAGCGGCTTCGGGATCGAATGCACGATCGCCCGCTCCACGGCTTCGAAGAATTGCGGCGTCGGCTCCGAGGGCACCGAGCGGATCACACCGCCCGCCATCAAAAAGCCGAAGGCGTGAATCGGATAGCTTGGGTTCGGACACAGGATGACGTCGCCCGGCGCGGTGATGGCCTGCGCCACATTGGCAAACCCCTCCTTGGAGCCGAGCGTTGCCACGATCTGGGTGTCGGGGTTGAGCTTCACGCCGAAACGGCGGGCGTAATAGGCGGCCTGGGCCCGGCGCAGGCCGGGGATGCCGCGCGAGGCCGAGTAACGGTCGGTGCGCGGCTTGCCGAGCGTCTCCTTGAGCTTCTCCAGCACATGCGGCGGCGCCGGCAGATCCGGGTTGCCCATGCCAAGGTCGATGATGTCGGCGCCGGCATTCCGCGCGGCCGCCTTGGCCCGGTTGACCTGCTCGAACACGTAAGGCGGAAGGCGGCGGATGCGGTAAAATTCTTCCATGGCTCTCTGGGCTCCGGGCAACCGGTCAGGAGAGAATCGACAGACCATGACGGCCGCCTTCGTAAGGCGCCGCGCCGTCTCGCACAAACCGCTCAAAATCAAATACTTAGAGCAAATTTCGGCGACAGCGGCTGAAGTCGTTCGCCCTGACTCTCGGCTGAACTGAGGTCTTTTAGCACGGCAGGACGGGGGCGCCAGCGATTACCTTGCGCTGCGCTATTTCGCATCCTTGGCGGCAATCGCCTGCCGTTCGCGAGCGGCGGCGAGCTCGGCCTCGATCTTGGCGCGCTGCTCCGGCGGGATGACCGCCTGGTCGCGATCCGGCGGCAGGTCGTGCACCGGCAGATAGCTGCCGGGCTCCTTGGCATGCGCCTGCGCGTCCGCAGGCGTCAAATCGGCAAGCTGGCTGGAGCAGCCGCAAAGCACAATCGCCACGCTCAGTGCGCCACAGATCAGCAGCGACTTTTGCAGGTCCCTAAACGCCAACACTTGGGAAATCCCCTACTCGTCCCAAAGCACGGCCCCGGGCAAACCTACCCGACACCGCGCCCAAGCTCAAACCATTGCTGCCCGAAATGGTGCGAGCGAGAAAACAGCCAGGAACTACCAAGACGAGCGGTGCGGCTCGATTGTGACGGAACCAAGAAAATTTGTCGCATCGCAACACATCTTCGAGATTGTTTGACGCGAAAGATGCGAGCTTCGCGGTGACGAATACGGAATGAATCGTTACTGTTCTGGTCATGAGCACCGTCACGACCGACACGCCCAAACCCGAGACCAAGTTCGATGCGGAAGCCTTCGCGATGAATGTCGCGCGGGCGATGGAGAGCGGCGGCAAGGCGCTCGCGGCCTACCTCAAGCCGCGCGAGAGCGGCGAGGTGCAGGACCGTCCGCCAGCCGAGCTGACGGAAGTGGTCAAGACCTTCACCTCAGTCGCGGAATACTGGCTGTCGGATTCGTCCCGCTCCTCCGACCTCCAGACCAAGCTCGCCAAGGACTATCTCGACCTCTGGGGCTCGGCGGCGCGCCGCATGGCCGGCCAGGACGCCCCGCCCGCGATCGCGCCCTCGCCGCGCGACAAGCGCTTTGCCGATCCGGAATGGAAGTCGAACCAGTTCTTCGACTTCATGATGCAGCTCTATCTGCTCACCAGCAAATGGGCGCAGGAGCTGGTGCGCGACGCCGAACTCGACCCGGCGACCCGCCGCAAGGCGGAGTTCTACGTCCAGCAGGTCACCAACGCGATCTCGCCGTCGAACTTCGTGCTGACGAATCCGGAGGTGCTGCGCGAGACGGTGGCGAGCAGCGGCGAAAATCTCGCGCGCGGCCTGAAGATGCTGGCCGAGGACATCGCCGCCGGCAAGGGCATGTTGAAGATCCGCCAGTCCAATCCGGACAACCTCGTCGTCGGTGTCAACATGGCGACGACGCCGGGCAAGGTGATCTACCAGAACGAGATGATGCAGCTGATCCAGTATTCGCCGACCACGGAGAAGGTGCTGCGCACCCCACTCCTGATCGTGCCGCCCTGGATCAACAAGTTCTACATCCTCGATCTCAAGCCGGAGAAATCCTACATCAAGTGGTGCGTCGACCAGGGCATCACCGTGTTCGTGATCTCATGGGTCAATCCCGACAAGCGGCTCGGCAACAAGGGCTGGGAAGACTACATGAAGGAAGGCCCGCTCACGGCGATGGACGTGATCGAGAAGGTCACCGGCGAGATGAAGGTGCACACCGCCGGCTATTGCGTCGGCGGCACCATGCTCGCGACCACGCTGGCCTGGCTCGCCGAGAAGCGCCGCCAGCGCGTCGCGTCGGCAACGTTCTTCGCCGCCCAGGTCGACTTCACCCATGCCGGCGATCTCCTCGTCTTCGTCGACGAGGAGCAGATCGCAGCGCTCGAGCAGGACATGAAGGCGGCCGGCGTGCTCGAAGGCTCGAAGATGGCGATGGCCTTCAACATGCTGCGCTCCAACGACCTGATCTGGTCCTATGTCGTCAGCAACTATCTGAAGGGCCAGCAGCCGAGCGCGTTCGACCTGTTGCACTGGAATTCCGACGCAACGCGGATGACGCAGGCGAACCATTCCTACTACTTGCGCAATTGCTATCTGGAGAACCGGCTGTCGACCGGCACCATGGTGCTCGACAACACCTTGCTCGATCTCTCCAAGGTCAAGGTGCCGGTCTACAACCTCGCCACCCGCGAGGACCACATCGCACCGGCGGAATCGGTGCTGTACGGCTCGCAGTTCTTCGGCGGTCCGGTGAAGTTTGTGCTGTCAGGCTCCGGGCATATCGCCGGCGTGGTCAACCCGCCCGCCTCGAACAAGTACCAGTACTGGACCAACGACAACATCAAGGACGTCACGGTCGCGGACTGGATGAAGGGCGCGGTCGAGCACAAGGGCTCGTGGTGGCCGGACTGGCGCGAATGGCTGGGCAGCCTCGATCCGGAGGAAGTGCCGGCGCGCAGCGTGGGCAGCGATGCCCTGCCCCCGATCGAGGACGCGCCCGGCAGCTATGTCAGGGTTCGCGCATAGCGCAATGGCGCGCACTTTCGTATAAACTCACGACATCGCTTTGGAGGGGACCGGGTTATGACGCGCGAATTGTTCTGGCTGACCTGTACGGTGATCCTGACCGGGATCCTCTGGATTCCTTACACCATCAACCGCTGCCAGGTTCGGGGGCTTAGCGGCGCCTTGGCCAACCCCTCGCGCGGCGACAAGCCGCAAGCCGAATGGGCGAACCGCCTGATGTTCGCCCATGACAACGCGGTCGAGAACCTCGTGCTGTTCGCACCGCTGGTGTTGATCCTGAACGCGATCGACTATTCCTCGAAATGGACTGTGCTCGCCTGCGCGGTCTATTTCTGGTCGCGCGTCGCGCATCTGATTGTCTATACGCTGGGCATCCCGGTGTTCCGCACCCTTGCCTTTACCGTCGGCTTCCTGGCGCAGGCCGTGCTGGCGCTGGCGATCTTCAGGGTGTTCTGATCGCGCGGCAACGCGTCGCAATGCATCACGACGCCAACCGGGATCGAACACGAGCCCCTGTTCATGGGCCGCCGCGACGTCCACCACCAACGGTGCGCTCGCCCCTGTCGGCACGCTCTCGCGCACCGAGCGCATCGGCCAGAACGTCGACCTGATCACCGCCCGCATTAACGACCGGTTCGGCGGCCCGCTCATCGCGAAGTACTGAGCGCACCAACCCCGCAGTCGTCATGCCCGGGCTGTCCCGCCTGTGCGGCCGAAGCCGCTTCGGCGCGGCGAAGGCCCGGGCATCCACGTTCTTCGTGCCGCGTAGCCAACGTGTGGATGGCCGGGTCAAACGACCAAGCCGGCCATGCGCGCAAGTGCGCCGCTACTCCTCCGGCAATCCCAGCATCAGCCGCATGTTCTGCACGGCGGCACCCGAGGCACCCTTGCCGAGATTGTCGAGCCGGGCGACCAGCACCGCTTGGTGATATTTGTCGCTGGCGAAGACGTAGAGCTCGAGCATGTTGGTCTCGTTGAGGGCCTCCGGCTCGAGCCGGCCGCCCTTGGTCGCCTCGTTCTGCAGCGGCATCACCTTGACGTATTTCGAACCGGCATAGCGCTTGGCCATCGCGGCCTGGAGGTCGGCACCACCAGGCTTGCCCGGCAGCGTATCGAGCTGGAGTGGGATCGAGACCAGCATGCCCTGCCGGTAATTGCCGACCGAGGGAATGAAGATCGGCCGCCGCGTCAGGTTCGAATAGAGCTGCAGCTCCGGCAGATGCTTGTGCTCGAAGCCGAGGCCGTAAAGCTCGAATGACGGCGCGCTGCCATCCTCGAAGCTCGCGATCATCGACTTGCCGCCGCCGGAATAACCGCTCACCGCGTTGACGGTGACGGGATAATCGCGCGGCAAAAGGCCGGCATCGACGATCGGCCGCAGCAGCGCGATGCCGCCGGTCGGATAGCAGCCGGGATTGGATACCTTGCTCGCGGCCTTGATCTTGCCGGCCTGGTCCGGCGTCAATTCGGGAAAGCCATAGGTCCAATCGGGCGCAACCCGGTACGCGGTCGAAGCGTCCAGCACCTTGGGCGCGGAATTGCCCATACTGTCGACCAGCGCGACCGTTTCCTTCGCGGCATCGTCCGGCAGGCAGAGGATGACGAGGTCCACCTCTTCCATCAGTGCCTTCTTGGCCGCGGGATCCTTGCGCTTGTCGTCGGCAATGGTCCTCACCACGACGTCGCTCTGGAGCTTCAGCCGCTCGTTGATGCCGAGGCCGGTGGTGCCGGAGCCGCCGTCGACGAAGACGGTGGCCGGCTTCTTCGGTGCGCCGGTGGTCGGGACTTTGGTGGTTTCCGTGAGGCTCATGGCGCGCTCCTTTCGAGCATATTGGTTTCGTTCACGAAGGCCTCCGGCCTCACGTCCTGCATCAATTGTGCGATCTCTCTGGCGTCGGCATCCGGCTGTACCCCGAGCGCATTGGCGATCGCAGTATAGTCGGCGTCCGACTTGTGCTGGTTGAGCTTGAAGCTGCCTTCAACCTCTTCAACCGTCATGACCAGACCCACGATCCCCTTCTTCAGCGCCTCAAGCCGGCCCGCCGTCATCTTGGCCGATGTCCAAGGCTTCTTCGGCAGCAGCCAGTTCTCGAACTTGGCGCTGAGCGTATCGATCTGCACCGCCAGCTCGTGGTCCGACATCAGCCGCACCGGTCCGCTCAGATGCACCGACTGGTAGAGCCAGGTCGGCACCTGGTCCGGCGAGACGTACCAGTCGGGCGACACATAGGCATCGGGGCCGTTGACCGCGAGCAGCCAGGACGCATCACCGCCCGCAAGCTTTAGCAGCGGATTGTGACGGGCGACATGAAAGGCGGCCTGCGGCGTGCCGTCGGCGGCATAGGTCAGATAGAACGGCAGCGGCGAGGCCACCGGCTTCTGTCCGTCAAATGCGCACATGGTGCCGAAGCCGCGCTCCTCGGCGAACTTCAGGCTGGCGGCGCGGTCCTGCCTAAAAAAGGGTGGCGTGTACATCATGGTCTCCTGCTGGGTCTCCTTGGGGGAGCCGCCGGATCAGATCGCGCTGACAGGAGAAAGGATGCCGCGGATCGGGTCCAGCGGCAAAGACGATGATCTCAAACGCGATCAACCGCCCAAACCGCTAAAGCGCGGCGGCGGCGACGGGCGAACAGGATGGTCGCGGCGTTGATCATGGCGCGCGGCTATAAGGCCGCAAGGTTCCAAGGTCAAGTCCAAATGCGTGGCGCATGAGGACCAGGCGGCCCAGCTGCCCGGTCAGATCAGGCGCCAGATCCATTCCATCAGCTTCGCCATGACATCGCCGAACAGCAGCAACGCCGCCGCCCAAATCAGCGCGGAGATGAAATTGGCGGCCTGAAAGCTCCAATACGGCATCTCGAAGATGCCGGCTGCGAGCGGCACCGAGGCACGCAGGGGCCCGAAGAAGCGGCCGATGAAGATGCTGGGTACGCCCCAGCTGCGCACGAAGGCCTCACCCTTGGGCAAGAGTTCCGGATAGCGCGAGAGCGGCCACATCTGGGCGACTTGCTCCTTGTAGCGATAACCGAACCAGTACGAGACCCAGTCACCGAGCGCGGCCCCGAGGCCGCCGGCGATCCAGACCGGATAGAAGCTGATCCCGCTCGCCCCGATCAGCGCGCCGATCGCCACCAGCGCGCCCCAGGCGGGGATCAGCAGGGAGATGAATGCGAGCGACTCGCCAAAGGCCAGCAGGAACACGATCGGGGCAGCCCAGGCCTGGTGAGCGCGCACGAAGTCGGCCAGTGCGTGCGCAAACTGCTCCATTCAGAAATAGCCTTCCCGCCCTGCCTCAAGGTGCTGCTCGATGAAAACGACTGGTAAGCCAAGGACTTGTGTGACATCAAGTCACAAAACCGACGCCAAACCGGACCGGCGCGTCAAATTGCCGGGAATTGGCGGGGCCTGCGGCGTAAAATCGCCGGGATTGGCTCCCACCCACGCCCACCAGGCCGGCATGCGGTGACCTCGACAGGTGAGCCGTGGCATAGTCGCGCGAACCGATTCGCCGCCTGCGCGGCCCTCAAAACGCATCAAGATATATGTCCAAGCAGTTGAAAACAAAAAGCAAAGACGATTTGTTCGGCGGCAATGAGCCGAAAGCACGTGCGAGCGCCGCGAAGGCAGCTCCGCGCGCGGGCGGTGGCGAGGCGGATTACACCGCCGCCGACATCGAGGTGCTCGAGGGCCTGGAGCCGGTGCGGCGCCGGCCCGGCATGTATATCGGCGGCACCGACGAGAAGGCGCTGCATCACCTGTTCGCCGAAGTCATCGACAACTCGATGGACGAGGCGCTGGCGGGACACGCGACCTTCATCGGCGTCGAGCTCAGCGCTGACGGGTTCCTGACGGTCACCGACAACGGCCGCGGCATCCCGGTCGATCCGCATCCGAAATTCCCGAAGAAGTCGGCGCTCGAAGTCATCATGTGCACGCTGCATTCGGGCGGCAAGTTCGACTCCAAGGTCTACGAGACCTCGGGCGGTCTGCACGGCGTCGGCATCTCCGTGGTGAACGCCCTCTCGTCGCATCTCGAGGTCGAGGTCGCGCGCGGCCAGAAGCTCTACCGCATGACGTTCGAGCGCGGGCACCCGAAGGGCAAGCTCGAGGACCTCGGCAAGGTCAACAATCGCCGCGGCACGCGCACGCGCTTCAAGCCCGACACCGATATCTTCGGCGCCAAGGCAGCATTCAAGCCGCAGCGCCTGTTCAAGATGACGCGCTCCAAGGCGTATCTGTTCGGCGGCGTCGAGATCCGCTGGAACTGCGCGCCCGAGCTGCTCAAGGGTATCGAGGATGTTCCGGCGGAAGCCACATTCCACTTCCCCGGCGGTCTCAAGGACTATCTCGCCGCGGCGATCCACGCCGACACGCTGGTGCATCCCGACATCTTCTCCGGCAAATCGGGCCGCAACGGCTCGCATGGCGCCTGCGAATGGGCCGTCGCCTGGACCGCGGATGCCGACGGCTTCCTGTCGTCCTACACCAACACGGTGCCGACGCCGGATGGCGGCACTCACGAATCCGGCCTGCGCAGCGCGCTGCTGCGCGGCCTGAAGGATCACGCCGAGCGCGTCGGCCAGGGCAAGCGCGCCTCGTCGATCACGTCGGAGGACGTGATGGTGGGCGCGGCCGTGATGCTCTCGGTGTTCGTGCGCGAGCCGGAATTCCAGGGCCAGACCAAGGATCGCCTCGCCACCGCCGAGGCGCAGCGCATCGTCGAGCAGGCGATGAAGGATCCGTTCGACCATTGGCTGTCGGGCAATCCGAACATGGCCAACCGGCTGCTCGACTTCGTGATCGACCGCGCCGAGGAGCGGCTGCGCCGGCGACAGGAGAAAGAGACCGCGCGGAAAACTGCCGGCAAGAAGCTGCGCCTGCCCGGCAAGCTCGCCGACTGCACCGATGCCGGCACCGAAGGCTCCGAGCTCTTCATCGTCGAGGGTGACTCGGCAGGCGGCAGCGCCAAGCAGGCACGTGATCGCAAGACGCAAGCGGTGCTGCCGCTGCGCGGCAAGATCCTCAACGTTGCCTCCGCCGGTAAGGACAAGCTGACGGCGAACGCCCAGCTCTCCGATCTCGTGCAGGCGATCGGCTGCGGCCAGCTCGCGCATTACCGCGAAGAGGATCTACGCTATCAGCGCATCATCATCATGACCGACGCCGACGTCGACGGCGCGCACATCGCTTCGCTGCTGATCACGTTCTTCTACCGGCAGATGCCGCGGCTGATCGACGAGGGGCACCTCTTCCTCGCGGTGCCGCCGCTCTATAAGCTGACGCACGGCTCGAAGTCGGTCTACGCCCGCGACGACGCGCACAAGGAGGCGCTGCTCAAGAGCGAGTTCAACGCCAACGCCAAGGTCGAGGTGAACCGCTTCAAAGGTCTCGGCGAGATGATGCCGGCGCAACTCAAGGAGACCACGATGGATCCGAACAAGCGGACGCTGCTGAAAGTGGTGCTGCTCGCCGACGATCGCGACACCACCGCCGATTCGGTGGAGCGCCTGATGGGAACCAAGGCTGAAGCTCGCTTCGCCTTCATCTCCGACAAGGCCGAGTTCGCGAGCGACGAGCTGCTGGACGTCTGAAGCAGGCTCCAATGCCTTGCATGAAGCCCCGGCCATCGGCCGGGGCTTTTTTGTTGCGGCCAGGCCTCCCGCGTGGCCCGCGAGAGGGCGACTCGGCCAACGACTCAGGGCGCCAAAGGCTAAGGCAGGACTGCCTCCATTCCGGACAAAGGCGATGGTGCTAACGAAAACTACTCCGGGCGCGAAGGCTAACGCCCGATGTAAAGCATTGTGATTACTTCTGTTTCTAGATTTCAACCAACCGCGTTTCGAAACTCGGCCGGAGGGCGTTTTCCGGCGACTGTGCCTGCGCAGCAACAGCATTTCCAGGAGAACCGTCTATAGTCCGGTCATCAGATGACACGGACTTCGGTGCGCTCGCGCCTGCTGCGACAGAAAAAGGTTGGGGATTTTGACATGAAGAAGATTTTGCTGGCTCTGACCGCTGTTGCGGCAATGACGGGTTCGGCCTCGGCGGCCGATCTGGCTGCTCGCCCCTACGTCAAGGCCCCGGTTGCGGCGCCCGTCGCCAACTGGACCGGCTTCTACATCTTCGGCGGCGGCGGCGGCGGCCTCTCGAACTCGGACCAGCGCGTCCAGACCACGGTTGGCGCCATTCCGCTGACGATCGATCAGCGCCAGGGCGGCTCGGGCTGGTTCGGCACCGTCGGCCTCGGCTACGACTGGCAGTTCAACAGCACCTGGGTCGCCGGCGTGTTCGCCGATGGTCAGTTCGGCAGCATCCGCGGAACGGTGCAGGATCCGCTCCTCTTCGGCGGCATCACCGGCAACCAGAAGCTGGAAGACTCCTGGGCCGCTGGCGTGCGCCTCGGCTGGCTGGTTGCTCCGAACGTTCTCACCTACGTCAACGGCGGCTACTCCGGCGCTCACTTCGGCAGCACGAACTTCCTGACCCTGGCCGGTGTCCCCGCGGGTGTTCATCTCAATGGTTACAACCGCAACGGCTGGTTCGTCGGCGGCGGCGTCGAGAACAGCCTGAACTTCTTCGGCATCTCGTCACCCGGCTGGTTCATGAAGACCGAGTACCGTTCGGCCTTCTACAACGCCAAGACCCAGGACATCCTGACGGACGCTGGCAATCTCCCGGTCGGACAGAGCATCCGCGCCAACAGCTGGAACCAGACGATCTCGACCTCGCTGGTCTACCGCTTCAACTGGACCGGTCCGGTCGTCGCGAAGTACTGAGCGACCAAATACTGATCCGAACGCAAGTTCAGCGTCAAAGCCCCGGCATCGCCCGGGGCTTTTTCGTTGTGCGTGCTTTAGCGGCTGATGCTGGCCTTGAGCGATCGGTAGGCCTCTCCAAGCCGGGCTTCGATCGTGGCCCAATCGGCCTCCGAGATCCTCTCACCGCGCGAATCGCGAAACGCCATTGCCTCCGCCCGGGCGATGCCGAACTGCTGGATGCCGGAATCGTCCGCGCTTTTGCCGTAAGTCAGCGCGGTGACGCGAGCGATGGTGAGACCGTAGTCGCGCGGCGCCACCGCCTCGCGGCGCGCCTGCCACCAGTCGAGCTCGAGACGGGCGGCCTCGGCCACGTCGAATGCGGCGGGCGCGGCTTGCGCAAAATCGCCGTAATACGCCATGAGGGCCGGCAGCGCCGCATCGGCCTCGCGGCGCGAGCGCGTCGGCTGGAACGTCCTGGCTGCCTCGGCCGCGCTGAGGGCGATGTGCAGGCTCTTCAGCGGGGAGAAGCCAAACTGCGTCCGGGTCGATTCATAGAGGTGGTAGAACAGGGCGCCATAACGCTTGTCATAATAGTCGCGCCACATTGCGGTCTCCAGCCGCGCCATCTCGGCCGGATCGAAAGCTCGCAGATCCGCCTGGCGCGGAACGGCGGCATAGGCCGCGACTAGCGCAAGCCCGGCCGCGGCACCAAGCGCCATCTTCCGTTGGGGCATGCTTGCTCCCTCGCAGCCGTCTTGCGTCTGCGGCCATTGTATCCGAACCGAAGCTACGGCTAGTCTGGCGGTAAGTTTTCGCGGCTGGCGGCGATCTTGATCCCGCAGGCCACGACAGAAGCGGACCGACGGGAGGAATGCATGCGCAGATTTCTGCTTGTCGCAGGCCTGTTCGCCCTCGCCCTCGGGCTGCTCTGGATCGGCCAGGGCACGGGCACCGTCCCCTGGCCACGATCGAGCTTCATGGTCAACCAGCTGCAGTGGGCCGGCTATGGCGCCGCCATGGCCGGCTTCGGGCTGGTGCTGATCTGGCAGAGCAACCGATAGAAGAAACCAGGGAATACAAGCATGACATCCAGCCGGTTCGATCTCCGCGGCAAGGTCGCGATCGTGACGGGAGGCAATGGCGGCATTGGCCTAGGCCTCGCCCACGGATTGGCCGACGCCGGCGCCGATATCGCCGTAGTCGGACGCAACGAAGCCAAATCCGCCGCCGCCGTGGCCGACCTCAAAGCGCGCGGTGTGAAGGCGATTGCCGTCGCCGCCGACGTGACCGACAAGGCGGCGGTCGTTGCCATGATCGATGGTGTCGTCAAGGAGTTCGGCCGTATCGACATCCTCGTCAACAACGCCGGGATGAGCATCCGCAAGCCGCCGCACGAGCTCGAACTCGACGAGTGGAACAAGGTGATCGACACCAACCTCACCAGCGCCTTCGTGTGCTCGAAGCTCGCCTATCCCGCGCTGAAGGCGTCCGGCAACGGCAAGGTGATCAACATCGGCTCGATGATGTCGATCTTCGGCGCGAGCTTCGCGACCGCCTATGCGGCGAGCAAGGGCGGCATCGTGCAGTACACGCGCGCCTGCGCCAATGCCTGGGCGCCCGACAATATCCAGGTCAACGCCATCCTCCCGGGCTGGATCGACACCGACCTCACGCGCAGCGCGCGGCAGCAGGTCGCAGGTCTGCACGAGCGGGTGCTGGCGCGCACGCCTGCGGGCCGCTGGGGCAACATCGACGACTTCGCCGGCATCGCCGTATTCCTCGCCTCCCCCGCCTCGAACTTCGTCACGGGCACGGCGATCCCTGTCGACGGCGGGTTCTCGGTGATGGCGTGAGGCTGCCTCGCACGCGAAGACCTGCGTGCAAAAAAGAAGCCCCGGACCAGGCCGGGGCTTTTGAATTTGGCAGTGATCGTCTTCTTTTGCTGATCGGTCGTTCGTTGCTCAGTAGCGCGCGATGACCGGCGCGTCGAACTTGTAGCTCGCGCGCACGACGGCCCACTGGATGTCGCGTGGCTTGGCATCGAAAGTGTAGTTCGCCGCAGTGCCGCCGAGCTGATAGGTTTGGCCGCCGAACGCCGCATAATTGTATTCGAGGCCGACGATCCAGTTGCGGGTGATACCGTACTCCCAGCCGGCGCCGACGGTCCAGCCGTTGGCCCAGTGGGTCTGACCACCCGTACCCGTCACGACCGGATCGGCGACGGAGAGCCGATTATTGACGCCGGCGTAGCCGCCCTTGACGTAGAACAGGTTGTTCTGAACCGCGAAGCCGGCGCGACCGACGACAGTCGCGAGAACGTTGGCGCGCCAGGAGAACACATCGTTGGCCGGGCCGAACGCGGTGTTCCTGAATGAACCCTTGTTGTCGAGGCCGGAGATCGTGCCTTCGATGCCAAACACGTAGTTGTTGGCCTGCCAGTTGTAGCCGATCTGAGCGCCGCCCATGACGCCCGAGTTACGCTGACGATAGCCCTGTCCCGGCGTCAGATCGCCGAAGCCGCCGCCGTTGCCGTTGTTGATGAACTGCTCGTTGGTCCAGGCGCCACCGATATGGCCGCCGACATAGAAACCCGTCCAGTTGAACAGCGGCTCGACATAGGCGGGCGCCTTCGTGTAGCGCGCACCGAGATCGGCGGCGGAGGCAGCGCCGGTCGAAACCAGAGCGGTCGTGCAGGCGAAGGCAGCAATCAATTTGTTACGCATGGTACACCCCGTGTCCTTTGATGGGCGCACGCTCACACGCAGGTCTTACTCAAATTTGAATCAAGAAAGTTAAGACGCCGGATTGGCACATCGCGCACCGTGAATCCGTCTGCGCTGTTGCACGTGCGCAACGCGCCGCGCGCGATTTAACGCGGCATTATCCCTACCGCCCGTGCATCACCGTGCCGGCGCGGCCTTCGACTGCACATGCTCGGGCCGCACGCCGATGGCGAGGAAGCGCGCAGGGATGCCTTGCAGCCACGGCAAGGCGGTGAGGAGGCGCAGGACCAGCGGCACCTTCAGCGGCCGATCGCCGCTCTGCAACGCGCCGCTGATGATGTTGTTCTGCACGATCACCTGCATCGCCTGCGTCATCCGCACCGGAAATGCGCGCCGGCGCCGCACCGCATCGAGTTCATCCTCGGCGGGGCAGCCGCGCTGAAGCTTGTCGGCGAGCAGGTTTGCGGTCGCGACCGCATCCTGCACCGCGAGATTAACGCCGACGCCGCCGACCGGCGACATCGCATGCGCGGCATCGCCAATGAGCAGCAGGCCCGGCCGTGTCCAGCGGCTCAGGCGGTTGATCGCGACGGTGAGCAGCTTGACATCGTCAAAACTCTTCACGTCGGCGATGCCGGAGCTGAGGATCGGCGCCATGCGCACGACGTCATCGAGCAGCGCCTGCAATCCCCTCGCCTTCACCGCATCGTATTGCCCTTTGGCGATGACATAGGCGCATTGCCAATAGTCGCCTCGGTCGAAGGTGACCATCATCTTGCCGGGCTCGATGCGCGCGAACAGGTTCTCGGTCTCGTCCGCCTTGCGACCGGCGCGGAACCACAGCACGTCCATCGGCGCGCCGATCTCCTCGACCGCAAGACCCGCGCGCTCGCGCACGGTCGAATGCCGGCCATCGCATGCGATGGTGAGATCGGCCTCGATGTCGATCGGCCCATCCGGCGTATTCGCGCGCACGCCCGCAATGATGTCGCCACGGCGGATCAGGTCGACGGCTTCCGTGTTCATCATCACCTTGAGGGATGCGAACCGCTTGCCGGCCGAGCGCAGGAAATTGAGGAAGTCCCATTGCGGCATGAAGGCGATGAAGGGATATTTCGTGTCGAGCCGGCTGAGATCGGCGATGCGCACCTTTATGCCGCCGAACAGGCCGTCCATTTTCTGCAAACGCTGATGCGGCAGCTTCAGGAATTCGTCGATCAGGCCGAGGTCATCCATCACCTGCAACGTCGAGGGATGCACCGTGTCACCGCGAAAGTCGCGGAAGAAATCCGCGTGCTTCTCCAGCACCGCGACGTCGATGCCGGCGCGCCCGAGCAGATAGCCCAGCATCATGCCGGCCGGCCCGCCGCCGACGATGCAGCATCGGACTTTTGTAGTCCGGCTCGGTGCTTGATCGGATGTCATTGTCGCCACAACATGCGCCACCGCCTGGAGATTGGGGAGTCCCTTCTCAACCATTGAATGCAACGGAAAACCGGCTTCCGGAGAAAGTTCCGGTTTCACAGCTATAGCGCTCGGCCCGCTCCACAAGGAACTTGCTCGAACCGTAGCCATACGGATTTTCTCACCATCCGGACTTGCCTAAGATCCGACTCAATATTGGCGGCGTCAAAAGTTGTATCGCCATAAAAGATCGCGTCACTCAAGAACGCGGCTCTCGAGGGAACCAGGTGGGGAAAGCCAATGGCCGAGGCGTTGCAGATCAATTTCGCATTGTGGGGTATGATCGTCTGCGCGGCGATCAAGATCAGTCAGTTTCTGGCGGCAGGTTAGCCGAACACCATCCAGCTGATCGCGGCGATTGCAGCGCGGGTGATGACGTAGAGCCAACAGATCATCGCGACGCCAACAGCGGTTAAATAGGCGCCAGCAAAGGCACGCTCGCGGAACGGCGTCTTGTTGCCAGCGATTTTCTCGGCATCGATGTCCGCACCCAAGCGGGGCTGACTAGCCATGTTCGACATGTCTCACCTCTGGTGACGGAGTATGGCGCAGGAATGTTGCGTCCAGCCGACAGCCAGGAAAGCGCCGGGCGGCAGCCTGGCAAAGACGAAAAGGCCTGAAATATCTGGCGCACATTCCGCTACCGGAACTTGCAAAAAGCATAGCTTTGCCGGTTTTCCCCAGCGTAGCCCTCATTCTAAGGTTGCGTATCGTCTGAGCAGCCTGTGCTCACGGCGGCGGCCGTTGTGTAGATCATGGTTCACGCTCGCGGGGTGTTCGACGATTCAGAGCGTGACGACGGCTGGTTACAGAGCCGCGTTAATTGTTGCTGCGGTTTGCCGTGCGGAAACTCTTGATCTCCGACACGCTGCCGTCACGATAAGTCAGCTCCACCGAAACGAATTGTGTGCCGGGGGCGAGCTTCATGTAGAGCGGCATGCCGGCGGTGATTGCACTGGGATCGCGCATGTCGCAATTCGGCATCTTCAGCACCTGATTTGGGACAGCGGTGTCGATGCCGATGCGCACCTCGCGGATGGCGCAGCGGTAGGACACGAGATGCGTGTAATAGACCAGCAGCCCGTTGAACTCGCGGAATGACAGCCAGCTGGTCGCGGTCATGTCGAGGATCTTGCGCTGGTCGCGGATGAGCGCGGCCTCGGGATCGAATCTGATCGGGAACGGCCCCTGCATGTCGCCGGACTGGTCGACATAGCGGACCTCGATGGTGCCGGCCTGCGCATCCGGCGGCAATTCGATCGACGGGTTCGGCATCCGCTTGCGAGTGCGCGGATCGAGCGTGTCGATGAAGCCGGTCTCGCGGAACTCACCCTTGCCGGCCATGCGCCAGGAAATCCCGAGCGTCGGATCGGCGAACGAGAACACCACGCTCCAGCCGCCACTATGGCGCGAGAAGCTCGCGATCGGCGCGTTGGTGATTTCCTCCTTCGGCGGGCGCGGCACCGCGACCGGCGGCAGCGCGGCGATCTTCTGCGGCGGCTCGGCGGGACGCGCGGCGGCGTCCTTGGCCATGCCGCTGAGGAAGACATCGTCGACCATCTGATCGAAATAAACTGGCACCTGCTTGTGCCGGACGGTGTCGGCCATCTCGCTGACCAGGCGGCGCGTGCGCTGCGCCACCTGCACGAGGTTCTCGCCGGGCTGGAGCAGCTCCTTGGCGAAGGTGCGCGTGAACACCGAATTGGGGTTGGCGTCGTCGTTGGACAAACGGTCGAGCGCGGTCTGCCGGGGACCGGCCGAGAACACCGAGAACACGCCTTCGGGCAGCTGCGTCATCGGCGCGAGGCCGCCACCGCCAGCGACCGCGCGCGTGCCGGCGCGTTCGAACGGATTGTTGCGGCAGGCGTCGAACACCAAGATCGAGGTGCGCGCCTTCTTGTTCTGGAGCCGCTCGACGATCCGGTCCGCGAGAATGGAGGCGTCGCGCACCAGCTCTTCCTGACCTTCGGTCGCCGACGGCACATCGGTCGGCAGCAGATAATTCTGGCCCGCGATCTCGAAGCCGTGGCCGGCATAGAAGAAGAACGCGGTGTCGCCGGGCTCGATCGCGCGATCGAAAGCGAGCAGCGTCTCCGAGAATTGCTGACGGTTCTGGTTCTCGGCGATCATCACCTGGAAGCCGAGCTGCTTCAGCGTGTCGCCCATGGTGCGGGCGTCGTTGACAGCCTTGAGCAGCTTCGGGACGTTGCGGTAGTCGTTGTTGCCGACGACGAGCGCGACGCGCTTCTCGGCATATGCGGGCAGCGCGAAGCCGCCAAGGCTCACCGCCAGACCAAGGGCTGCCAAAATTCTGAAAAGCCGACGCGTCATCGAAATAAATCCCGTTGCAGAACGGCCGGCCCCCCGGGCTCCCTCGAACGTCGTTCATTGGAAGCCTCCGCCGCTGATGTGATAGTCGGCCGAGCCATATCGGCGGTTCAAGGTCGCCGGGCTTATCTGGCCTATGGCAGATTCCGGCGGAATCTGCTTTTTCTAAAGCATGATCCGGAAAAGCGCGAAGCGGTTTTCCGAAAGATCATGCTCAAACAACAACCTAAAGCGCGATGACGATTCATCCCAATCTCATCGCGCTTTTGGGGCGTCGCGCTGCAAGCGGGGGCTGCCGTGTATCGCTGGTGTACTGACGAAGTCGAACCGCATGACCGCTTCGACTATTGGCGCGAGGTGCGGGCCAAGGGATTGTTCGGCGTCACCGCCGAGCTCGAGCGCGAACGGCGCGCCGACTTCTTCGGCGAGTTCTCGCTGCGCCAGCTCGGCGGCGCCGGCCTTGTCGAGCTGAAGGCCTCGCCCTACACGGTCGAGCGTAGCACATGCGACATCGCTTACGCCCCTAGCGATGCCATCTGCGTCTACCAGCAGCTCGGCAGCGGCGGCTGGTTCGGTGGCATGCGTACAAGCGATTTCGCGATTGCCAACGGCAGCTTCGCCACCAGCCATACCGACCTGCCCTACCGCACCGCTCGGCGCCGCAGGCTTCCACCTGCGAATCGTGAAGATCCCGATGAGCAGCATCCCGGTCCGGGACAAGCGGATGCGCGAGCTCGCGCCGAAGACCTTCAACGACCACGCTCTGGCGCCCTTGCTCGCGGCCTGCTTCACCGATCTCGTCGAGGCCGCCACGGACGAGGGCGCGACCGGACACGACGTCGCTCGCCCAGGCGCTCGCCCATCTCGCGCTGATCGAGCGCGGCATCGTGCGGGCCGGCAGCCGTCGCGGACAAGCCGCGCTGCGGACCGCCCGCCTCTCCCAGGCGCGGCACCTGATCCTGCGCCATCTGCAAAACCCGCAGCTGGTACCGGCCATGGTGTCCGACCAGCTCGGCGTGTCCGTGCGCCACCTGCACATGCTGTTCGAGGCCGCCGAGAAGAGCTTCTCGCAGACGGTGACTAACGAGCGCCTGAAACAGAGCCGCCGTCTGATGCGCGAGGCGCCGGAACGGCTGATCGCCGACATCGCGATCTCCTGCGGCTTCGAGAGCCTTGCGACCTACTACCGGGTCTTCAACGCCGCCTACGGCATGGCTCCAGGCGACTTCCGGGCTCAGGGGCAGGAGGGGCGTTAAGCATGGTCTTGGCGGTTCCGGCCTCGCGGAAAACCCCAGACGCACCCGGTATTTGGCTAAAAACCTCAGGTTTTTTAGGGTCTTCCCGCGCCCGCTCCATTGACTTTGGCCAATTCCTGCCTATGTTCCGGAGCGACGCGGCTCAGGTCGGAGACCGATTCCTGAGCCTGGCGCTTTGTTCGCGTGAGTCAGCACCCCCAGCTTCTTTGAGAGCGCGCCGTTTCGGGGTGGAACGCGACAGCCTTATTACCCTCGATTCCGAACGGCGGTTTCGACCAGAGGCTCAATGTCCTTTTCAAATCTCGGACTGTCCGAAAAAGTCCTCGCCGCAGTGGCGGCCACCGGTTACACCACCCCCACCCCCATTCAGGAACAGGCGATCCCCCACGTCCTCGCACGCAAGGACGTGCTCGGCATCGCCCAGACCGGCACCGGCAAGACCGCGGCTTTCGTGCTGCCGATGCTCACCATCCTCGAAAAGGGTCGTGCCCGGGCGCGCATGCCGCGCACGCTGATCCTAGAGCCGACCCGCGAGCTCGCGGCCCAGGTGAAGGAAAACTTCGACCGTTACGGCGCCGGCCAGAAACTCAACGTCGCGCTGCTGATCGGAGGCGTCTCGTTCGGCGACCAGGACGCCAAGCTGATGCGCGGCGTCGACGTGCTGATCGCCACCCCGGGCCGCCTGCTCGACCACACGGAGCGAGGCGGCCTCTTGCTCACCGGCGTCGAGTTGTTGGTCATTGACGAAGCCGACCGCATGCTGGACATGGGCTTCATTCCCGACATCGAGCGCATCTGCAAGCTCGTCCCCTTCACGCGGCAGACCCTGTTCTTCACCGCGACCATGCCGCCGGAGATCCGGCGCATCACCGAAACCTTCCTGCACAATCCGCAGAAGGTCGAAGTCTCCCGACCCGCCACCACCGCCGTGACCGTGACGCAGGCCCAGGTGCCCGCCGGACGCGAGGCGCATGAGAAGCGCGAGCTGCTTCGCCGCCTGCTGCGCGAGGCCAAGAACCTCAAGAACGCGATCATCTTCTGCAACCGCAAGCGCGAGGTCGCGATCGTTCACAAGTCGCTTCAAAAGCACGGCTTCAGTGTCGGCGCGCTGCACGGCGACATGGACCAGCCGGCCCGCATGGCCGCGCTCGACCAATTCCGCAAGGGCGAGCTGCCCCTGCTCGTCGCCTCGGACGTCGCCGCGCGCGGCCTCGACATCCCCGAGGTCAGCCACGTCTTCAATTTCGACGTCCCCCATCACGCCGACGACTATGTCCACCGCATCGGCCGCACCGGGCGCGCCGGCCGCACCGGCACCGCGATCTCGATCGTGACGCCGCTCGACCAGAAGTCGATGGCGGCGATCGAGAAGCTGATCGGCCAGAGCATTCCGCGCGCCGAAGGCGACTACGAAGTCCACGCTGAAGCCACGGATGCGACCGAGCGTCCGCGCGAGCAGCGCGGTCGTGAGCGTTCACGCGGCGGACGCGGCAAGCAGCGGGGCCGCGACCGCGAGCGCAGCCAGGAGCCGCGCGAGACACGTGGCGAAGCACGGCCTTCACCCGAACCCAAAACCACATCCGAGCCGAGACATGCGCCCGAGCAGCGCCGCGGCTCGCGCCAACAGGCCCCGACCTCGCATGTGCCGTCGATTGGCCGGCCCGAGCCGCGCCGCCAGCGCGATGTCGACACCGAGCCGGGCGATCACTCGCATCTTCCCGCATTCCTGTTGCGGCCGGTTCGCTCGCCCGCGGGCGCTTGAAGCGCGATGCTTCAGTTTGGTTGAAACAGACGTCCATACACTTTTTCAGACGCATTCGAGAACGTATATTTACGGGTCGTTCACGATCGTCCGTTAGCCTACGAACATAATTTAAGGATTGCAGCGATCGGCCGCGTACCGATCGCCGTGGGGAATGTTCCGTGGTCAAGGTGCTCGACGAACACGAACGCACGATGGCGTTCGCCGAGGTAGCGCTCGGTCAGATCCGATCGCTTCGGCAGACGGCAATCCCCCGCAATTACGAGATCTGGTACGTGTACGCCACCGGCTACAACGCGCCGCTCAACAAGATCATCAACGAGACGCTGGCGCGCAACGGCAAGCTGACCGAAGCCGATCTCGAGCAGATCTACGAGACCTATCTCTCCCACATCAAGACCACCGACCGCATCGACAAGGTCGGCGCGCGCGTCATCGGCGAGATCGACGGCGTGATGAAGGTCCTTGGCGAGGCGCTCGGAATGACCGGCTCCTACGACGCCAGCCTGTCGGCCGCGACCGGGAAGCTGGCTTCGGCCAAGAACCGCGACCAGATCAAGGCGATCGTCGAAACGCTGCTGCGCTCGACCGGCGAGATGCGCGAGACCAACAAGGCGCTGGAAGATCGGCTGACGCTGTCGAAGAACGAGATCAGCAACCTCCAGCAGAGTCTGGAGGCGATCCGCGCCGAGAGCCTGACCGACCCGCTCACGGGCCTCGGCAACCGCAAATATTTCGACCGCATGATCGGCATGGCCGTGCAGAGCGCGCTGGCGAGCGGCGAGCCGCTGTCGCTGCTGCTGTTCGACATCGACCATTTCAAGTCGTTCAACGATTCCTACGGCCATCTCACCGGAGACCAGGTGTTGCGGCTCGTCGGCCTGTCGCTGAAGCAGACCATCAAGGGCCAGGACATCACGGCGCGCTATGGTGGCGAGGAATTCGCGGTCGTGCTGCCCAACACGGCGCTGCGCCAGGCCCTCACCGTCGCAGATCATATCCGCCGCGCGGTGATGGCGAAGGAATTGAAGAAGAAGTCCACCGGCGAGATCCTCGGCCGCGTCACCATCTCCGTCGGCGTCTCCATGCTCAAGGAAGGCGACGACACCGACGCGCTGATCGAGCGCGCGGATGCCTGCCTCTACGCCGCCAAGCGTAACGGCCGCAATCGCGTGATCTGCGAAGCCGATCCGGAATTCGCCGTCGAGAGCCACAGCCGCGTGGCCTGAGCGGCTGGTTGCCGCGCTTGACCTTCCATTCTGGCGGACGACATCTTCCTCGCGGCCTGAGCATCGAGGATTCGTCGTTGTGCCCAACAACCCGCATGACTTTCACACGCCACAGCCGTCCTACACCAAGGGCGAGCTGCTGAGATCGAGCGAAGGCGGCTATTTCGGCCCGGGCAACGCGCAACTGCCGGCGCCGCCGATGCTGATGATGGACCGCATCACCGAGATCGGCCTGGACGGCGGCGGCAAAGCCGTATAGCCCCGTTCCCACCCCTACAGGTGGGCACGCTTCGCTTTGCCCATCCTACGAACCGCTTTCTTGGCCGGCTGTTTCTTCGCAACAGCCTTTCTTGGCTCCGCCCTCTTCACCGCCGTCTTCTTCCCCTTCGGCCGCTTCTTCACCTTGGCGCGCTGGGCCGCGGCAAGCGCCGCTCGCGCCCATTGCGCTAGCTCCGCGGAATCGTCGAACAGCCGTGCCGGCAGCTCCCAGTAGGAGTTGACCGTCACGGTCTTGGCGCGGGTCGAGTACTGGAACGGCTTTGACCCCTCGGCCTCAAACTCCGGAATGGTCACCTCGTCGGCGCGGAAGAACAGGCCGGCGCGCAAGGACAGCGCGAAATTGGTGCCGTCGGCGGAGATGCCGTAGCCGGAAAACATCTTTCGGATGGTGACGGGGCCGAAATCGGCGAACAGGTCCATCAGGAATTCGCGGTCCATGCGCACGCTCTCTCGTGCCCCGGACGCAGCGCAGCGTACAACGATGCGCTGCCGAGCCGGGGCCCAGTCGCTCTATAGCTAAAAGTATAGCGTGGGTCCCGGCTCTGCGCAGCAGCGCAAGCGCGCTGCACCGCGTCCGGGACACGAGAGCCGTGTGTGGAGCTTACCCGTCGATCTTCGCGGGACGCAACTCGACCGACTCGCCGCAGCCGCAGGCGGAGACCTGATTGGGATTGTTGAAGACGAACTGGGCCTGCATCTTGTCGGCCTTGTAGTCCATCTCGGTGCCGAGCAGGAATAGCACGGCCTTGGGGTCGACCAGGATCTTGACGCCCTTGTCCTCCACGACCTCGTCGGTCGGACGGATCTCGTGCGCGTATTCGACCGTGTAGGACTGGCCGGCGCAGCCGCCGTTCTTCACGCCGACGCGCAAGCCCACGATCTCGGAATCGGCGCGCTGGGTCAGCTCGGTGATGCGCTGGGCAGCGGCATCGGTCAGCCGCATCACCTGCGGGCGGGGCCGCCGGGGCTTTGGTGTCGAAGCTGTTGTCGCCTGGGTCATGTTATTTATGTGGTCCGTTGCGGAACGAATTCAATGCGGGCCGAGACCGTCACCACATGTTGAGCACGAGGCGGGCCTCGTCGCTCATACGTTCCGGTGACCATGCGGGTTCCCAGACGACCTTGACGTCGACCACGCCGACGCCGGGGACACTGGCGACCGCATTCTCGACCATGGTCGGCAGCTCGCCCGCGGCGGGACAGTTCGGCGTCGTCAAGGTCATCAGCACGTCGACCGAGCGGTCGTCCTTGATCTCGACCTTGTAGATCAGGCCAAGCTCGTAGATGTCGGCCGGGATTTCCGGATCGAACACCGTCTTGAGGCCGGCGATGATCTCACGGGTCAGACGCTCGGTCTCCTCCGGCGGCAGCGCCGAGAGGGTCTCCATCGGATTGGCCTTGATTTCTGCCGTGTCACTCATGCGAACAAATCCCGCGCCTTGAGCAGCGCCTGTGCCAGATGGTCGACTTCTTCCCGCGTATTATACATGCCGAACGACGCCCGGCAGGTGGCCGTCACGTTGAACCGCTCTAAAAGCGGCATCACGCAATGGGTGCCGGCGCGGACTGCGATCCCCTGGCGGTCGATCACCGTGGCGACGTCATGGGCATGCGCACCTTTGAGCTCGAACGAGATCACTGGCCCCTTGCCGCGGGCCGTGCCGATCAGCCGCAGCGAGTTGATCTCGCGCAGCCGCTCCTGGGCATAATTGGTGAGATCGTGCTCATGCGTGGCGATGCGCTCCTTGCCGATGGAATTGACGTAGTCGATGGCCGCGCCAAGACCGACGGCCTCGACGATCGCGGGCGTGCCCGCCTCGAACTTGTGCGGCGGATCGCCATAGGTGACGACATCGCGCGAGACCTCGCGGATCATCTCGCCGCCGCCGTTATAGGGGCGCATGGCGACGAGATGGTCATACTTGGCCCAGAGCACGCCGATGCCGGTCGGCCCGTACACCTTGTGGCCGGTGAAGACGTAGAAATCGCAGCCGAGATCCTGGACGTCAACAGGCAGATGCACCGCGCCCTGGCTGCCGTCGACCAGCACGGGGATGCCGCGCGCGTGGGCGATTCTGACGACCTCCTTGACCGGCACGATGGTGCCGAGCGCATTCGACATCTGCGTGATCGCGACCAGCTTGGTCTTCGGGCTCAAGAGCTTCTCGAACTCTTCGATGAGGAAATTCCCCTCGTCGTCGACCGGCGCCCATTTGATCACCGCCCCCTGGCGTTCCCTGAGGAAGTGCCACGGCACGATGTTGGAGTGGTGCTCCATGATCGAGAGGACGATCTCGTCGCCGTCCTTGATGTTCGGCCCGCCCCAAGACGACGCGACCAGATTGATCGCTTCCGTCGCGTTGCGGGTGAAGATCACTTCTTCCGTACGGGGCGCGTTGATGAACTGTGCCACCTTGGCGCGGCCGCCCTCATAAGCTTCGGTCGCAGCGTTGGCGAGGTAATGCAGGCCGCGATGCACGTTGGCGTATTCGCTGGTATAGGCCTGCGTCATGCGGTCGAGCACGGACTTCGGCTTCTGCGCCGAGGCGGCGTTGTCGAGATAGACCAGCTTCTTGCCATAGACCTGCATGGCGAGCGCCGGAAAATCCTCGCGCACGCGGGCGACGTCATAGGCGCCGTTCTTGACCGCCGGATGCGTGCTCATGACCGCCGCTCCAGCCAGCGCTCGGCGATGCCGATCACGTGCTCGCGCAAGCCGTCATCGGCGATCTGCTCGATCGCTTCGCCGACGAAAGCCTGGATCAGGAGCGCTTGCGCCTGCTTTTCCGGCAGGCCGCGCGCCTTCAGATAGAACAGCAGGCTCTCGTCGAGGGCGCCGGCGGTGGCGCCGTGGCCGCAGGAGACGTCGTCGGCAAAGATCTCGAGCTCCGGCTTGTTGTCGGCCTCAGCCTCGTCCGAGAGCAAGAGCGCCCGGGTCATCATCTTGCCGTCGGTCTTCTGCGCGTCGGGACGGACGATGATGCGGCCCTGGAACACCGAGTGGGCGCGGTCGTCGATCACGGCGCGGAAGGTCTCGCGGCTGACACAGTTCGGCACGGCATGATCGACCACCAGCGTGGTGTCGCCATGCTCGGTCTTCTTGAGAAGATTCACGCCGTTGACCGAGAGCTCGCTGCCCTCTCCGGCCAGCGTGATCAAACCTTGCAGCCGGCTGACGGCCGCGCCGCTGGTCATGTTGAAGAAGTTCAGCTTGGTGTTGGTGCCGACGGTGACGAACTGCGAGGTGATGTTCACCGCATCAGGCGCATCGTCCATCAGGCGGATGTGGGCAACGTCGGCATTGTCGCCGATCCAGAGGATCACCGCATCGTTGACCTGGTAGCCGCTCGCCTTCCCGGCCGCGACGAAGCTCTCGATGATCGTGGCGCGCGCGCCCTTGCCGATCCGCAGATGCGAACGGGTGAACGCGGATGCGCCAGCCGCGCTCGCGACGTGAATGACCTGGATAGGCGCGGACAATTGCGTTCCGTCGGCCACCGAGACGACCACGCCATCCGTCGCCATGGCCGCATTGAGCGAGATCACGGCATCGGTCGCGGCGGTCTGGAGGAGATCGCCGGCGGCAGGATTCGTCTCGTTCGCCAGCATCTCGCGCAGCGTTTTGAGGCTCACTTCGGACGCGAGCGCCTTGACGTCGGAGAGGTCGGCCGCGAACACGCCATCGACCAGCACCAGCTTGCGGGCGCCTTCAAACGCATGCGCCTTCACCGCGTCCGCGGCGCGCTTGAGCGTCGCCGCATCGGGGCTGGCCGCCAGCGGCAGCATCTCGCCAACCAGCGCGCGCAGGTCAGTGTATTTCCATTCCTCGATCCGGCGATGCGGCAGACCGAGACGCTCATAGGTCTCGAACGCCTCGCGGCGTGCAGCGATCACGGACGGTGAACCCGGCAGCCGGCCTTCGGCGCTGGCGAAGAGATTGCTCACCGCGCGGCCGCTCCCGGTCTTTGCCACAGCAACGTTCATCGCAAAATTCCTTACGCGGCATCCTCGAACTGGGCGTAGCCGGAGGCTTCCAGCTCCAGCGCCAGATCCTTGCCGCCGCTCTTCACGACGCGACCCTTCGACATCACGTGCACGAAATCGGGCACGATGTAGTTCAGCAGCCGCTGATAGTGGGTGATGACGACCATCGCGCGCCCCGGCGAGCGCAGCGCGTTGACCCCGTCGGCCGCGATGCGCAGCGCGTCGATGTCGAGGCCGGAATCCATCTCGTCGAGGATGCACAGGCTCGGCTCGAACAGCGCCATCTGCAGCACCTCGTTGCGCTTCTTCTCGCCGCCGGAGAAGCCGACATTGACGCCGCGCTTGAGCATGTCCTGCGGAATGTTGAGCGACTTCGAGACCTCGCGCACCTTCTTCAGGAAGTCCGGCACCATCAGCTCGCTCTCGCCGCGCGCCTTGCGCTGCGCATTCAGCGCGGTCCGGAGGAAGTTCATCGTGGTGACGCCGGGAATCTCGACCGGATACTGGAACGCCAGGAACACGCCCTTGGCGGCGCGCTCATCCGGGTCCATCTCGAGGAGGTCCTCGCCCTTGAACAGGATCTGGCCATCGGTGACCTCGTAACCGGGCTTGCCGGCGATGACGTGCGAGAGCGTCGACTTGCCGGAGCCGTTCGGCCCCATGATCGCGTGCACCTCGCCCTCGTTCACGGTCAGCGTCAGCCCGTGAAGGATCTCACGCTCCTCGACACGAACCTTGAGGTCTTTCACTTCAAGCAAAGCCATAATGTTTTTCCATCTATCCCCTCATCCTGAGGAGCGCCCAAGGCGCGTCTCGAAGGATTGAGGCCACCAATCTTTCCGGTATCCACCCTTCGAGACGGCCGCTTTCGCGGCCTCCTCAGGATGAGGTCCGAGCTAGCCGACCGATCCTTCAAGCGAGATCGAGATCAGCTTCTGCGCTTCCACCGCGAATTCCATCGGCAGTTGCTGCAGCACATCCTTGACGAAGCCGTTGACGACGAGTCCGACGGCTTCTTCCTGCGAAAGCCCGCGCTGGGTGCAGTAGAACAGCACGTCCTCGGAGATCTTCGAGGTCGTCGCCTCGTGCTCGAACGTCGCCGAGGAGTTCTTGGCCTCGATATACGGCACGGTGTGCGCGCCGCATTTGTCGCCGATCAACAGCGAATCGCAGGCGGTGAAGTTGCGCGCGCCGGTCGCTTTACGGTGCGCGGTGACGAGACCGCGATACGTGTTCTGCGATTTGCCGGCGGCGATGCCTTTGGAGATGATCCGGCTCGACGTGTTCTTGCCGAGATGGATCATCTTGGTGCCCGAATCGACCTGCTGAAAGCCGTTCGAGATCGCGATCGAGTAGAACTCGCCGCGGGAATCGTCACCACGCAGGATGCAGCTCGGATATTTCCAGGTGATCGCCGAACCGGTCTCGACCTGAGTCCAGGAGATCTTGGAGTTGTTGCCGCGGCAGTCGCCACGCTTGGTGACGAAGTTGTAGATGCCGCCCTTGCCTTCCGAATTGCCCGGATACCAGTTCTGCACCGTCGAATATTTGATTTCGGCGTCGTCGAGCGCAACGAGCTCGACCACGGCCGCGTGCAGCTGGTTCTCGTCGCGCTGCGGCGCGGTACAGCCTTCGAGATAGGAGACGTAGGAGCCCTTGTCGGCGATGATCAGCGTGCGCTCGAACTGGCCGGTGTTGCGCTCGTTGATGCGGAAATAGGTCGACAGCTCCATCGGGCAACGCACACCCGGCGGCACGTAGACGAACGAGCCGTCGGAGAACACTGCCGAGTTCAGCGTCGCGTAGAAATTGTCGGAGGTCGGCACCACCGACCCCAGATATTTCTGCACCAGCTCGGGATGCTCGCGGATCGCCTCCGAGATCGGCATGAAGATCACGCCGGCCTTCTTCAGCTCCGCCTTGAAGGTGGTCGCAACCGACACCGAATCGAACACAGCATCGACTGCGATCTTGCGACGGGCGGGATCTTCCTCGCCCACCTTGGGCTCGACCCCTTCGAGCATGGCGACTTCCCGCAAGGGAATACCGAGCTTCTCGTAGGTCTTCAGGATCTCCGGATCGATCTCGTCGAGCGATGAGACCGTCTTCTTCGGCTTCGGCGCCGCGTAATAGTAGATGTCCTGGAAGTCGATCTTGGGATAGTCGACGCGCGCCCAGGTCGGCTCGGTCATGGTCAGCCAGCGCCGATAGGCTTCCAGCCGCCACTGGAGCATCCAGGCGGGCTCATTCTTTTTCTGCGAGATGAAGTTTACGATCTCTTCCGATAGCCCCTTGGGGGCCTTCTCGGAGTCGATCAGGGTCTCAAACCCATAACGATACTGGTCGACGTCGATGCGCTTCACGCGCTCGACCGTCTCTTGTACGGCTGGCATTCCATCCTCCGCTCGCGGTTTCAAGGACCGCGGTGGATCAAACTCGGACGAGTACTACGATGTTTTCTGGCCGAAAGCACGTGCTTAGAACCGTTCAAGCCGTGTTTCGTCGCTTAGCCCTTAAGTAGGGTATTACCCAGCTTTCGCCAAGCCTCTAACGCCCTATTGATGTCATCTGGTTCGGTGGACCAGCCCAGACTGAGACGCACCGCTCCCTGGGCGACGGTGGCATCATACCCCATCGCCGACAGCACGTGGGATGGCTGGACCTTGCCAGAGGAGCAGGCCGAGCCGGAGGACACAGCGATTCCTTCGAGGTCGAAGCCGATCACGGCGGTCTCGGCCTTCAGGCGGGGCGCGGTGAAAAGAACCGTGTTCGGCAACCGCTCCACGTCGTCCGCAAAGATGGTGCCTCCGGCGATACCGCGAAGTCCGCTTTCCAAGCGATTCCTGAGGGTTGTCACCCGCTCCACATCTTGCGGAAGAGTCTGAAGCGCTGCCTTCACCGCCGCACCGAAGCCGGTGATGCCTGCGACATTCTCGGTTCCCGCGCGGCGGTTCAACTCCTGCCCGCCGCCCCGCAGCACTGGCTCCAGCCCGGCGATTCCCTCGGCGACGACCAATGCGCCGACGCCCTTGGGGCCGCCGATCTTGTGCGCAGAAAAGGTCGCAAGGTCCGCGCCTACCGCGTTAATATTGAAAGCAATTTTGCCGAGCGCCTGGATCGCGTCGACGTGCACGAGCCCGCCGGCTTCGTGGACGATCCGCGCGGCTTCGCTGACCGGCTGGAGCGCGCCGGTCTCGTTATTGGCCGCCATGATCGAGACCAGCGCCGCTGGGCCCTCGCCGAGCAGTGCCTTCAGGTGATCGAGGTCGATCACGCCCGAGCGCGTCACCCGGATCTGATCGATCCTGTCGGCCGGAAACCGGCCGCCTGCCAGCACCGAGGCATGTTCGATAGAAGACACCAGCAGCCGTTCGACAGGGCCGCCGGACGGGCCCCGCAGGCCGGGCGAAAGTGCGAGCACATTGGCTTCGGTTCCAGCGGACGTGAAGACGACGTTCCGTGGCAGCGCGCCGGTGGCCGCCGCGAGCGTGTTACGTGCCTCCTCGACCAGCCGTCGCGCCTCGCGCCCCTCGGCATGCACCGACGACGGATTGCCGACCAGGTCCCAGGCAGCGAGCATCGCGTTCCGCGCTTCAGCGCGGAGCGGCGTGGTCGCATTCCAGTCGAGATAAACGCGGCGCGGCATTGAGTATCATGTTACCTTGGATTGCGCAGCCCGGTCGGCGGGCCTCGCCGTCCGACATGGGCCGCCGCCGCGCCGTTGGCAACCATGATTCCGAAACCGCGCCCGGCGATAACGCCGCCATGACACGCTAACGTCTTGAGGCCATTGAGTGATGTTCAAGATGCTTGCTTTTTGCCCCGCAGCCTATGTTAGAACGCGCCCGTCAAGTCACCGCGCGCCATCACCGCCAGGCGCACGCCTTGTCATCCTTCATTCGCGCTTTCGTCGACATCAAAGTCGATGAGGCCACAATCGGTTGATTGCCGAGGAACCTCGCTCCAGCACATCAATCAAGAGATCATCGATGCCTGAAGTCATTTTTGCCGGCCCCGCGGGCCGTCTCGAAGGCCGCTATCATCCGGCCAAGCAGAAGAACGCGCCGATCGCGATGATCCTGCATCCGCATCCGCAGTTTCACGGCACGATGAACCATCAGATCGTGTACCAGTGCTACTACGCCTTCGCGCATCGCGGCTTCTCGGTGCTGCGCTTCAATTTCCGCGGCGTCGGTCGCAGCCAGGGCTCGTTCGATCACGGCACCGGTGAACTGTCCGATGCCGCAGCGGCGCTCGACTGGGCGCAGACCATCAATCCCGAAGCGCGTGCCTGCTGGGTCGCCGGCTTCTCGTTCGGCGCCTGGATCGGCATGCAGCTGTTGATGCGCCGCCCTGAGGTCGAAGGCTTCATCTCGATCGCGCCGCCGGCCAATCTCTATGACTTCTCCTTCCTCGCGCCCTGCCCCTCGTCCGGCCTGATCGTGCATGGCGAGAAGGACGCGGTGGTGCCGCCGAAGGACGTCAACACGCTGGTCGAGAAGCTGAAGACGCAGAAGGGCATCGTGATCGACCAGCAGATCATCCCCGGCGCCAACCACTTCTTCGACGCCAAGCTCGAGCCGCTGATGGAGACGATCACGGCGTACTTGGACATGCGTCTCGCCAACGTGCGCTAGAGCATGATCCGGAAAGTGCGCAGCGGTTTTTCGAAGAGATCATGCTCAAACAATAACCTAAAGCGCGATGACGATTCATCCTGATCTCATCGCGCTTTAGGCGAGCTTCAGCGCCGCGATCCCCATCAAGACGAGCACGATGCCCAGGAGCTTCATCGCGCTCAAGGTCTCGCCGAACAGCACGAGGCCCATCAGGAATGTGCCGGCAGCTCCAATGCCGGTCCACACCGAATAGGCGACGCCGACTTCGAGCACCTTCAGGGCGCGCCCGAGCAGGAACACGAAGGCTGCGAGCAGCACCAGCGAGGCGATGCTCCAGCCGACGCGCGTATAGCCTTCCGCGTACTTCATCGAGATCGCCCAGGCCACATCGAGCGCGCCGGCGATCACCAGCATGAGCCAAGCGACGGATGACGACATCGGCTCAAGCCGCGAGCTTGAGCAGATGCGCATCGTGCCGGACGAGGAAGGCGCGGAGCAATTCCGGATAATCCGCTCCGACCGCGGCGCGGACGCTCGGCCGCTTCGCGAGCTCGACGCGCCAGGCGCGGACCTTCGGCACATCCTTGAAGATGCCATGCTCAGCCAGCTCGTCGAACAGATCGAAATAGCGGAAGACCGGCGCGAACACCGCATCGACCAGGCTGAACGCCTCGCCGGCGAAATAAGGCCCGACGCCGAGCGCGGCCTCCACCCGCGCGAACTTCGCGACAAGCGCCTGACGCTTGCTTTCGAAGGTCGCCGGATCCGTCGTGGTCTCCAAGCCCCAGAGATCGCCTAAGATCGCCGAGCCGAATTCCATCCAGGCGCGATGCTCGGCACGCTTCAAGGCATCGGCCGGATGCAGCTTGGCGCCGGCTTGCGTCTCCTCGATGTACTCGCAGATCACGTTGCTCTCGAACAAGGCCACCTCGCCCTGATCCGTCGTCACCACCAGCACCGGCACCTTGCCCAGCGGCGAGAGTTTCAGAAACCAGTCCGGCTTGTCAGCGAGATCAATATCGATCCGCTCGAATGGAACGCCTTTCTCCTTCAGCGCGATCACGGCGCGTTGCACATAGGGGCAAAGCTTGTGGCTGATGAGCTTGAGCGATGATGTCATGGCAGCGATCCTGGTGGTTAGATGCAACTGCATCCAAGATAGATGCATTTGCATATATCCGTCAAGATCGATGCATATGCATTAACCGGCTGTGACCTCGGGCAGCCTCACGGCCGCGCGATCACCCCGCCCGTCATCGGCATCGGCACGCCCGTGGTGGCCGGATAGGACAGCGGCAGGCCCTTCAGGCCGCGGGCGGCGAGGAAGCCGAAGGCCTGCGCCTCGATGGCGTCGGAGGCCCAGCCCAGCGTCTCGGCGGCCTCGACGGTGGCCGAGCCCACCCGCTCGCGCAGCATACGGAGCATGGTGAGGTTGCGGGCGCCGCCGCCGCAGACGATCCAGCTCCGCGGACGCCGCGGCAAGAGTGGAATGACGCGGGCGATCGCCGCAGCGGTGAAAGCGGTCAGCGTCGCCGCGCCGTCGGCCGGCGCGACCTCGCCGAGCTTGAGCGCGGCGAAATCGTTGCGATCGAGCGACTTCGGCGGGGGGCTTGCGAAGAACGGCAGCTCCAGCGCCCGCGCGATCCAGGCTTCGTCCACCTTGCCGAGCGCGGCGAACTTGCCCTCCGCATCGAACGCCTGGTTCATGGTCCGGTACATGAAATCGTCGAGCAGCGCATTGCCGGGCCCGGTGTCGCAGGCGATCAGCGTGTCGTTGCCGTCGATATAGGTGATGTTGGAGACGCCGCCGATATTGACCACGACGATCGGCCCTTCGCGCTCCAGCGAATTGGCGAGCGCGCGGTGGTAGACCGGCACGAACGGCGCGCCCTGCCCGCCGGCCTCGACGTCGGCGGCGCGGAAATCATGCATCACGGGGATATGGATCGCCCTGGCGAGCGCCGGGCCATCGCCGATCTGCACCGTCATCCGCTTCTCCGGACGGTGCAGCACAGTCTGGCCATGGAAGCCGACGATGTCGATGTCCTCCGGCCGCATCCGGTTCTGGGCGATGAAGGCGGCGACCGCTTCGGCGTGCGCCTGCGTCACCGCGCGCTCGGCCTCGGCCAGGAGGCCCGGGCGGGCATCGCGCCGCGGCAGGTGCACGGCCTCGGAGAGCGCCTGGCGCAGCAGATTGCGCTCCGCCGGGTTATAGGGCCGGTAGCCGGACGGTCCGAATGCCTTCACCTGTTTTCCATCGGTCTCGATCAGCGCGACATCCACCCCGTCCAGCGAGGTGCCGCTCATCAAACCGAGTGCCGTCAACATCATCTCAAGCGGGCCTCGACGTCCCCTACCCGACGCCTGACTTGTATCAAACAAGTACATCTTATAATGCCACAGCGCGCATTTTTTGCGGCAGCCCGGCTGGCGCTGGTTCCGCAACTTGCCGCAATGATCGTAAAATAAGAATGATCAGGCACGCCGACAGATGACTGCATTTAAATCGGATTTCCTCAACACCCTGCAAGAGCGTGGATTCATCCACCAATGCTCCGATTTCGAGGGGCTGGATGCGCTCGCCGCCAAGGGCGAGGCGACCACCTATGTCGGCTACGATTGCACCGCCCGCTCGCTGCACATCGGCAACTACCTGACCATGATGATGCTGTACTGGCTCCAGCAGTCCGGCAACAAGCCGATCACGCTGATGGGCGGCGGTACCACTATGGTCGGCGATCCCTCCGGCAAGGACGAGACGCGCGCGATGCGCACCGTCGCCGAGATCGAGGCCAACAAGGAATCGATCCGCGGCGTGTTCGCAAAGGTGCTGCGCTATGGCGACGGCAACAGCGACGCCATCATGCTCGACAATGCGGAGTGGCTGACCAAGCTGAACTGGATCGAGATGCTGCGCGATGTCGGCCGGCACTTCTCGGTCAATCGCATGCTGACCATGGACTCCGTGCGGCTGCGCCTCGAGCGCGAGCAGGAGATGAGCTTCATCGAATTCAACTACATGGTCTGCCAGGCCTACGATTTCGTCGAGCTCGCCAAGCGCACCGGCTGCCGTCTCCAGATGGGCGGCTCGGACCAGTGGGGCAACATCATCATGGGCGTCGATCTCGGCCGCCGTATGGGCACCCACCAGCTGTTCGCGCTGACGACGCCGCTCTTGACCACCGCCTCGGGCGCCAAGATGGGCAAGACCGCGCAAGGCGCGGTGTGGCTCAACGCCGACCAGTTCTCGCCGTATGATTTCTGGCAGTACTGGCGCAACACCGAGGACGCGGACGTCGGCAAGTTCCTGAAGCTGTTCACGACGTTGCCGATAGCTGAGATCAGGAAGCTCGAGGCGCTCGGCGGCTCCGAGATCAACGAGGCCAAGAAGGTGCTCGCGACCGAAGCAACGGCGCTGCTGCACGGCCGCGACGCCGCGAACGAGGCCGCCGAAACCGCGCGCCGCACCTTCGAGGAAGGCGCGCTGGCGCAAAGCCTGCCGACCGTGGAAATTCCGCGCGGCGAATTGGACGCTGGCCTCGGCGTGCTCAACGCCTTCGTCAAGGCGGGTCTAGTCGCCTCCAACGGCGAGGCGCGGCGCCAGATCAAGGGCGGCGGCCTGCGCGTCAACGACGAGCCCGTGGCCGACGAGAAGATGGCGCTGTCGGCCGGCAATCTGACGCCGGAAGGCGTGATCAAGCTGTCCTTCGGCAAGAAGAAGCACGTCCTGATCAGACCTGCATAGGCGTATGAGCTTTTGATGCTTGTCAGGGCGCGCCGAAGCGCGCTCCCTGAGAGGCAATGGACCAGAACACGCCCAAGAAAACGACGGCGGAAACGAGCAAGGAGAGCGTCGCGGCGACGCCGCAGGGCGCCGTTCGCATCGCGCTCACCGTGCTTGCGCTCTGCTTCACGCTCGCGGTTCTCGGCCGCGGGCTCGGCGACAGCTTTACCGTGTTCCTGAAGCCGATCTCCGAAAGCTTCGGCTGGGACCGCGCGCAGATCGTGTCGGTCTACTCCCTCACCTGGCTCGCAAGCGGCCTTACCGCTCCCTTCGTCGGACGCCTGTTCGACCATTCCGGACCGCGCATCGTCTATGCGCTCGGCCTGCTGCTGCTCGGCGCGGCGTTCCTGATCGCGGCACACGCGCAGCATCTGTGGCAGTTCCAGCTCTCGATCGGCCTCTGCGTCGGCATCGGCGTCGCCTTCATCGGCATCGTGCCGAACTCGATCCTGCTCGGCCGCTGGTTCGGGCCGCGCCTGCCGACCGGGATGTCGGTAGTGTATTCGGCGATGGGCGGCGGTGTGCTGGCGTTGCTGCCGGCCTCGCAACTGCTGATCGACCATATCGGCTGGCGCGACACCTACCAGCTGTTCGGATTCGCAGCCTTGGCCCTGCTGGTGCCGCTCCTGCTGCTGCCGTGGCGGCTGTTCGCCGCGGGCTCGCCATATGTGGTGAAGAAGACCGATCCGGACTTTGTCGACAATGGCTGGACGCTGCTCGGCGCCATGCGTCACCACGCCTTCTGGGCGCTGTTCTCGACCTTCTTCTTCACCGCCGTCGGCATGTATGCGATCGCCGCGCAAATCGTGGCCTATCTGATCGACGCCGGCTTCCCGCCGCTGCAGGCCGCGACCGCCTGGGGATTTTCGGGCGTCGTGCTGGTGTTCGGAATGCTCGGCGTGTCCGCGCTCGATGGCCTGATCGGACGCCGGCCGTCGGTGCTGCTGAGCTACGCCATTTCGATCCTCGGCATCGTGCTGCTCTGGCTGTTGCAGTATGCGCCGAACATCCTGCTGCTGAGCGGCTTCGTCATCTGCTTCGGCAGCATGATGGGCTCGCGCGGCCCGCTGATCAGCGCGACCGCGATGCGGATCTTTCAGGGCAAGCGCGTCGGCACCATCTACGGTACGATCTCGATCGGCAGCGGGCTCGGCTCGGCGTTCGGCTCCTGGAGCGGCGGCCTGATCCACGATGCGACGCACGGCTACAATGCGCTGCTCGCTTTCGCACTTGCGAGCGTCGTGCTCGGCATGATCCCGTTCCTGATCGTGCCCGCCTTGCGGCGCTAGGTTTCACAGGGGTAACCTGCGCGCATTCGCGTCACCGGAAAATTACGGACAGATGCGATACGAATAAGCGCAAAAAATGCGGGCCGCGCCTGGCTGAAAGCACGACCTGTGGTGTTTTGTCCGACATGACAAAAATGTCAGCGCAAATTGGGCTCGAGCGGCTTGCAGGCTGGAACTGAATGCGGTCCAAGTCGCGCATTGGATGGAGGGCACAAACCAATGGACTTTCCCTATCTCGTTCGCTTTCAACCGGTTCTCTTGAGCCTGTTTCGCTTCATCACCGGGCTGCTGCTGTTCCAGTACGGCGTCGCCAAGCTGTTCAAGTTTCCGGTGCTTCCCTACTTCGCGAACATCCCGCCGCTGATCTATGCAGCCGGTACGCTCGAACTCGTACTCGGCGCGCTGCTGATGATCGGCCTGTTCACCCGCCTCAGCGCTTTCATCCTCTCGGGTGAGATGGCCTTCGCTTACTTCATTGGTCACATGTTCAAGGGCGAGACGCCGGTGTTCCTGCCACTGCTCAATGGCGGCACCGCGGCGATCCTGTTCTGCTTCGCCTGCCTCTATCTCTCGTCGGCCGGCGGCGGTCCGGTCAGCGCCGATGCGGCGATGGGCAAGAAATAACGGCCCGATCGGCGACAAATTCGCGCGGCGCTGATGCACGCGCAGTTGCGGCGCAAGTAAACGACGGCACCGGCAGCTTCGCCGGTGCCGCCTACCGCGAGCCCAGCACGTTCCAGATCAGTACGAGGGCCGCGACCAGCAGCACGGACATGATGAGGCGATGAACGAATTGATTCATTGTCGCTCCGGCTAAACCCAATCAGCACCAAAGTTGGGGAATGACGTGCACGCAAAAGATACGGGTGCACGGCGACACATGGTTGCACACTTGCGCAGAGGGCTGCAGATGCCGTGTCGCGCGGCGCCGTCGCATGCCTACATTCATGATTGGTAAGAACTTTATGTGGATGGCGGGGACCTGTCCCGGCCATGACGCTGAGGAAACTCTGCGCTCCAACGCAGTCGCTTCGCCGCTACCGCCGCGCGAGGCTGCAACCGTTTGAGAGCTGGCGGCTCGAGCCGGTCGAGCCGTCGTTCGATTGCGACGGGAATTCCTCGAACGGCGAGTTCTGCTTGCCGGTGTTGAACTCCATGATCTTCCGGGTCACGCCGGGAAAGATCGCGGAGATCGGATTGACGCGCATGACGGGCGCGGCCGGCGTGCCGACAACCTCGTAGGTCACGCCGATCAGTCCCTCGTTATTGCCGCCGCCCAGGAACAAGCCGAGGACTGGAATCTGCCCGAACATGTTGTTCAATCCGTACATCGGCACGAAGGTACCGCTCATGCACACCTGGTTGCCGGGATAGTCGATCGAGCCTTCGATGGTGGCGCCGATCATCGGGCCCTTCACCACGCCGTCGCGGATGGTAAGCGAGCCGTTCTGCCGGGTGAATTCGGCGCGGAGCGCACTGAAGGAGACGCCGTTGCCGGTGCCGTTGGGCGCGCCGGCGGCGACGCGCTCGAGCTGCGCCTCGCCCTTCACCGTGAAGTCGCGCACGTTGATGAGGCCCTCGCGCGAGGTGTTCGGCTCCGCCGTCGGCGGCTCCATCGCCACCACCATCTGGCCGCCGAGGGCCTTGGTATAGGTGTCGGTGAAGCGCAGCAGCGCGCCGGCATTGTTGGTCTGGAGGTAGATCACCTCGCGATTGCCCTGGGCCCGGCCGCCGCGCAGATCGGCCGCGACCGGCGAGTCGTTGCCGATCTTGCCGCTCAGCGTGAATGCCTTGATCGCCCCGCTGCGCTTCGACATCTTGGCATCGACGCTGCGCATCGCCTCGCCGTTGAAACCCATGACGGCACCAAGTTTCAGGTCGATGTCGAAATCGACGTTCTTCAGCTTGTTCTTGGAATCATCCTTGGAATTGCCCGAGATCGCCGATTTCAGGAAGCCGCGGCCGTCGAAGACGTCGCCCCGCATCGTACCCTTGACCACGCCGTCCTGGCTGCGCTCGACCTTCAACGACGCCTTGTCGCCGTCGGACGGCGAATAGGTCGGGAAGTTCGCATTCATGAGGTCGCCGTTCGGATCGACCTCGAGCGAGCCCTTGATCGAAGCGCCGGCGCCCTCGATGACGATGTCCTCGAAACGGGTCGACTGCGCCGTCGGCACCACCTTGAAGCTGGCCCTGCCCGACTTGCCCGGCGGCTTGACCCAACCGGGCAGGATGTTGTCGAGCCTGACCGCGGTCAGGTCTGCTTCGACGCCGAGCTTGGTGGTCTGGTCGGGACCGCCGGCGATCTTGCCCGACAGCTTGATCGGCAGCGAGCCGCTCACGGCGGGGCTCAGATCGAAGCCGAAACGCGCCCGGCTCGCATCGTCCAGCGTCGCCTGCAACCGTACATCCGCATCGCCCTCGGCCGGCTTGCGGTAGTCGAGCGAGGCCGCCTGCCCGTTGATCTTGACGTCGCCCTTGACCTGATAGCCCTGATTGTTGGCGGTGATCTTGAGGTTGTTGGCCTCCAGCTTCTGGTTCATCACCAGCTTGTCGGCTGAGAAGCCGTTGAGATCGGCGGTGACGGCATAGACGGTATCGGCCTTGGTCAGCTCGCCCTTGACCGGCAAGCCGAGCTGAATGTTCGCCGTGAACGTCCCTTTGCTGGTGTTGGGATCGACGACCGTCGCGGACAGATCGCTGAGGCGATCATTGGCGAGCATTTCGGCTGCCGCCGGCACCGGACCCTCGACGCGGAACCTGGTGCGCGAGGGCGACGGCTTGGGCGCCATGTCGGGCACCTCGAAGACGAAATCGGAGATCGTCACCTTGCGGCCTGCAGGCGTGTCGGCAATGCCCTGGCCGATGTTCACCGTCGCGGTGCGGCCGGTGACGCGCGCCTTCAGATCGGCATCGTGCACGACGGGCATGCCATCCACGGGCCGGACCGCGACGCCGCTCGCCACGATGTTGACGGAAAGGCCGTCGTCGGGAATCGGCGGGCCCTTACGCGGCAGGTTCCTCGTCGGCGAATTGATGCCGATCTCGATGCGCTGCAGCGTGCCGCGCTCGATCCGCTCGATCACCCATTCGCGCAGCTCGGGCACGACGAGCGTCGGCCACATCCGCTTGAGCGCGGAGGCCGACATCGGCGTGCCGGCAAAGCCCAGCGTCAGGCGCGGCTCGCCGGAATAATCGATGGCGCCGGTACCGGCGACCCCGATCTCGCCATTGCTGATGTCGGCCTGCGTCAGCACGATGCGCTTGTGGTCGGTGTCGAAGCGAAAGCCGATCGCGATGCGGTTGAAGACCAATGGCGGCTCGTTGTCGATGCCGCCGAGCAGGATCGACCCGCCGCTGAAGCCAAGCTGCCAGTCATTGACGGTGCCGTTCGGCGGCTCGAGATGGGCCAGCAGCGTCAGGCGGTTCGCGCCCGAGAGGATCTTGAACGGCGCGACCAGCACCCGCCGATTGGCATCCCATTCGATGTTGATCTCGGCCTGGTCGATCGCCATCGGGTAATCCGGCGTATCGGTGTCGATGATGTCGCCGGCGCCGACCGCGATCTTACCGCGGAAGAAGGTCGGCACACCGTCACGGCCGAGCTCGCCCTTGAGCTCGCCGGTCAGCGGCAGGTCGGCAGTGTAAGTGAGATCCTTGACCCGCAACGCCAGCAGGATGTTGGAGGTGGAGACTTTGTCGGCCTTGATGTCGACCGAGCGCACGCCGTTCTCGGCGGGGCCGATCGTGGCCCGCAGCATCCACGGACGCGCGCCCTCCTCGCCAAGGTTGAGCGTGACGCCGCCACGGCTCGGCCGGCGCAGGCTGAGCGTGATGTTCTCAAAGGTCCATTTGCTGCCGCGCTGCTGATCGTCGACGATCAGATTGCCGTTCTTCAGGCCGATCTCGTTGAGGTTCTGGCCATCGAGACCGGTCATGCTCAGGCTGTCGAGCCAGTCGAGGCCTTGAAGGATGCCGCTCTGCGCGGTTGCCTGAGGGGCGGCTTGCGAGGCATCCGGGGTCGCAGGCGCGGTCGCAAACGGCGGCGGCGGGACGCCATTGCGCGGGAACGTCGGCGGCAGGCCCGCGTCCTTCTTGGACGCAACACCGGTTGCAAGCGGTTTGGCGGTGTCGCCGGCGGAGACGGTGACGGTGCCGTCCGGCGCGATGCGGATCGCGAGCTCGGCGTCGACGAGATTGAGGCTCTCGGCGCGCAAATGGCCCATCAGGAGGCCGGCGCCCGACAGCTTCACCTCCGCCTTCGGCGCGGTGGCGACGATGGCATGATCGTGGTCGCGGACGACGATGTCGCGGATGCGCACGGCGATACGGACCCGGCCGGCCCGCTCGATCTGGGTGCCGCCGACTTCAACCGTATTGCCGTGACCGATATTGTCCTCGATCGCCGCGGCCAACCAGGGCGTTGCGATGTCGAGATTGATCGGACCGGCGCCAAGCCGCCACCACAGCGCGCCGAAACAGCCGACGAAAATGACGACCAGGGTGCCTACGACGATGGCGATCCGGCGATACCAGCGTCCGCTCGGCAGCGCCCGTCGAAACGACGAGAAGCTGTCACCGATGCGAAAGCGCGAACTGGAGCGCGAGAGCAGGCGGCGCGCGCGATGGCCCGCCTCCTCCTCCTGATCCCGATCCCAGTCGGCCTCGTCCCACTCCGGCGGCCCCTGATAGCCGCCGCGCCGATCGAAATCCCGATTGTGATCCTGGGGCGACGTATTCCTTGCCATTGTCTCTCGATACAGGCGCCCATCATGGGATTGAGCGCCGCCCGGACCGCAGCCGTCGACAGGGATCGAAGCACCCCGCCCCGGCATTGCCGCCATACCTCGAATATTCCTGCTGTTCGTCATTTCGCCCCGGGAGCGCGTTCAACGAGCAGTGGGGTGGTGCGTGGAAATCCTTGTAACCATATTCCGGCGCCGTCAGACTTGCCCAGCCAAGGGCGAGAATCCGGCGTGCCGGACGAGAGCTGCAATACCGCTTTGGTTGACCCGCGGAAAGCGTCGAAAGGAAGGCGTATGTCCAAGAAATCCCGAAAGAAATCGTCCAAAACGCCCTCCGGCAGTCCGACCGCTAAAAAGAGAACCCTGAAAACGCGGGCATCTAGTCAAACAAAGCGCGCCCAAACCCGGCGGGCACCGGCCAGCAAATCACCCGCGAGCATAGCAAAGACAGCATCACATGGGGCCGCATCGAAACAGTTAAATTCCTCCAGATCGGGCGCAGCCGCGAAGGCCGCTCTGACTGAGGGCGAGAAGGCCCCCGCGTTCCGCCTGCCCCGCGACGGCGGCGATGTCGTCACGCTGTCCGACTATGCCGGCCGTAAGCTCGTCCTGTTCTTCTATCCCCGCGCCGACACGCCCGGCTGCACCAGGGAGGCGATCGACTTCACGCGGCTTGCCGAGGACTTCGCCAAGTCTGGCACCGCCGTGCTCGGCATCTCCGCCGATCCGTTAAAGGCGCAGGAGAAGTTCCGCGATAAGCACAAGCTCGGCGTTCCTCTCATCTCGGATGAGAAACACGAGATGCTGGAAGCGTACGGAGCCTGGGGCGAAAAATCCATGTACGGCAAGAGCTTCGCCGGGATTCTTCGGACCACGATTTTGATCGGGAGCGACGGCAAGATCGCCAGGATCTGGCGCAACGTCCGGGTCGACGGCCACGCCGAGCAGGTGCTCGAAGCAGCAAGAAGTCTTTAACCAGCCCGTTAAGTTCTAATGGTTCCGTTTCCGGAAAATTAACCATGACCAGCCCAGATTGCTGCGGCAATTGAGCCGCAAGGAACCCATCCGACCGGCGCGGGAGTGCCGATGTCGAAAAGTTCTGCCCAATACTCGCAGTACCCCCAACATCATCCTCACGATCACGGACGGGCTTTTCACCGGCGTCCCGTCGCTGTCGCAGCGACTGCTGCGATTCCCCTCCCCGAAGCCGATGACGCCTACACCATTGTCCATCACGGCAAGCAAGTTCGCCTTGGCCCCGTCGTGTTCTGGATCGTGGTCGGGACCGTCGTGCTGCTCGGGCTGTGGTCGGCGGCCACGGCCACCTATTTTGCCTTTCGCGACGACGTCCTGACGCGGCTGATCGCCCGCCAGGCCGAGATGCAATACGCCTATGAGGACCGCATCGCCGAGCTGCGTGCCAAGGTCGACCGCACCACCAGCCGGCAATTGCTCGACCAGGAACAGTTCGAACAGAAGCTCGACCAGATCATGAAGCGCCAGACGGCGCTGGAGTCTCGGGCGACGGCGCTCGGCGCCATGCCCGACGTGACCGGATCGATCCCGCGCTCGGCCCCGCAGCGCGGCGATGCCGGTCAGAGCACGATGCAGGGCACGCCCAAGCCGTCACCGATCAGCGATACCGTGATCTTCGTAGCGCCGCCTGATCGCGAGGCGCGGCTCGAGTCGCGCGCACCGACTGCGGCAGCTCCGCCGACCAGCCAGTTTGCCAAGAACCAGGGTTTTGACAACGTCCTGGTCCGGCTCACGAGCTCTCTCGACCAGGTCGAGCGTCGGCAGATGGCGGCGCTCAGCGCCGTCGAGGAAGGCATGGATTCGCGGATGCGCCGGATGCGCGGCGTGGTCAGCGATCTCGGCTTGAACCTCGCCAATCTCGAAGCCGCCGTGCCGCGCAGCGCCATGGGCGGCCCGTTCGTGCCGGTCAAACTCTCAGCGAATGCCGGGCCGTTCGAGAAGCAGCTCAACCGCATCAACGTCACCCGCGCCGAGATGGACCGGCTCAATCGCACGCTGGCGCTGGTGCCCTATCGCAAGCCCGTCATCGGCGAGGTCGAGTTCACCTCCGGCTTCGGCGTGCGCAGCGACCCTTTCCTCGGCCGGCCCGCGATGCATACCGGGCTCGACTTCCGCGCCGCGACAGGCGATCCCGTTCGCGCCACCGCCTATGGCAAGGTGGTCTCGGCCGGCTGGTCAGGCGGCTACGGCCGCATGGTCGAGGTCGACCACGGCAACGGGCTTTCGACCCGCTACGGCCATCTCTCGGAGATCAGCGTCAAGGTCGGCGAGATCGTCAAGATCGGCCAGGTCGTCGGTCTCGTCGGCTCGACCGGCCGATCCACTGGTCCACATCTGCACTACGAAACCCGCATCGACGGCGAAGCGGTCGATCCGCAGAAATTCCTGCGCGCCGGCGTGCGCCTCAGCGCGGGCTAAATCCGGCCCGGAAGGGCCGCGCGAGCGCAAAGCGCGCAGCGGTTTTCCTGCTCAGCATGGTGCTGCAGGCAAAGACTGAACGCTACCGGGCCGTCACTACTGGCTGCGCTCGTGGCCGACCTCGCCGGTGATGACCTCGCCGAACAGCTCCCAGGCCTGCCCGTTGAAGCGCATCAGCTGCATCTGCTCGATCGGGAAATAATCGTCCGGCGAGGTGTTGACCATGATGCCCGGGAGCATCAGGTCGGTGTGGAAATCCTTCAGGTTCGCGGCCTGCTTCATGACGTTCTCGCGCGTGAGATTGTCGCCGCACTGCTTCAGGACCTGCGCCATCGCTTCGGCCTGCACATAGCCATAGAGGTTGTTGGCATTGGTCTTGTCACCTTCGGGATAGTACTTGTCCATGAACGCACGCCACGCGATCACCGCCGGATCCTTGTCCCAGGTCGGGTCGGTCGGATCCTTCAGATACGCGGTCGAGATGATGTCCTTGGAATATTCGAGCCCGGCAGGCTTGAGCACCGAGGCGATGGATGTCGCGGTGTTGGCGAGGAAGAATTTCGGCTTCCAGCCGAGCTCGCCGACCTTGCGGATCGCCTGCGCCGAACCTTTCGGTGCGGCCCATGAGAAGAAGATGTCGGCGCCGGAATCGTGCAAGGCCACGATCTGCGAGTCGATCGAAGGATCGCTCACCTCATAGGATTTGTCGGCGATGATCATGTTGGCCTTGTCGCCGAGGCCGTCCTTCAGGCCCTTGAACTGGTCCTTGCCGGCGTCGTCGTTTTGCCAGAACACCGCGATCTTGCTGTTCGGAAAACGATCGCGAATGTATTTTGCGTAAATCCGGCCCTCACTCTGGTAGTTGGGCTGAAAGCCCATGGTCCAGGGGAAATTCTTGGGGTCTCCGAACTTGGTGCCGCCGGAGGCAACGAAGAGCTGCGGCACCTTCTTCGCGTTCATGTATTTCATGATCGCGGAGTTCGAGGGCGTGCCGAGCGCCTGGAAGATCAGGAGGACCTCGTCGCTCTCGACCAGCTTGCGCGCCTGCTCGATCGCCTTCGGCGGCGAATAGGCGTCGTCATAGCTGATGAAGTTGATCTTGCGCCCGTTGATGCCGCCCTGGTCGTTGATCATCTTGAAGAACGCGGCCTCGGTCTTGCCGATCACGCCATAGGACGACGCCGGCCCGCTATAGGGCATGATGTTGCCGATCTTGATTTCGGTGTCGGAGGCGCCGGGATCGTATTTCTTCTGCGCCAAGGCCGGTGTCGCGGCGAGCGCTCCGGCGACAAGCAGGACGAGGGCAGCGAGATTCTTGCGACGACCCGGCATTGGTCTCTCCCCTATGTTTTGTAGTCTTGTTTTGCAGGCACTGTCGCAAGCACGCCCGCAACTGGCAAGCGCCGCGATTTTCCGCGGGATGAAACGCCGCGTCGGAACTTAAGCGATGCGACGCAGCAAGCCGAGCATGCGTCCGTCAATCACCAAGAGCGCGCTGCCGATGACGATCGCACCCGCGATCTCTTGCGCGGAGATCGGCTCGGCCAGCACCAGCCAACCCAGCAGGATGCCAGTGACGGGAATGAGCAGCGTCACCAGCATGACGTTGGTCGCACCCGAGCGCCGCAGGATCTGAAAGAAGACGATGTAGGCGAGCGCTGTCGACGGCCCGGCAAGACCAAGCACCGCGAGCCAGGTCGCAAGACCTGGCATCGGAAGCCGCCACGGCTGCTCCGCCGCGCTGGCGACGATCGCCATCATCACCGTGGACGCCATCAGCTGAAAGGTCGCCGTGCCAAGTGGAGCTGTGTCCTTCGGCAGCCGCCGCGCCGCCAGGGCCGCAAGGCCATAGCTGAACGCGCCGCCGAGGCAAAGCAGGATGCCGAGCCCCTGCCCCGGCCGCGTCTCGATGCCCCATCCACGCAGGATGACCACGCCGACGATGCCCAGGGTCACTCCGGCGAGCCGCCGCACCTGCAGGGCCTCCTCGCCGGCCGTGGCCATCACCATCACCGTGAACAGCGGCGTGGTCGCATTCAGGATAGATGCCAGCCCGCTTGGAACAAAGGTCTGGCCGATCACGATCAGCGAGAACGGAATGACATTGTTGAGCAGTCCGATCTCGACGAACGGCCTCCAGCCTCCGATACCCTTTGGAAGACTGATGCCCTGCATCCGGAGCAACGGGAGCAGAATGGCGGCGCCGAGCGCGACGCGCAAGAACACGAGCGTCAGCGGCGGCAATTCCCGCAGCGCCGCACCATTGAAGAAGAACGAGCCGCCCCAGAGGACCGAGAGCACCGCGAGCAGCGACCAGTCTCGCGCATCGATCCGGTGGTCGTTTGGGGACATGCGTATCGCCTCTGCGGCCAAGCCTGCCGCCTAGGACGTCACAGCCAACTTTGCCACCCGATTTCCGAGAACGTGATGAGGACCGTCGTGTTCGGGCATCGCCTGCGATGTCGGCGACCACCGCCCCGATCACATCGCGAGGATCGCGAGGCCGTGGCTGCCGACATGGGCGATGTCGTGGGCGAGCGGCAGGCTGACGAGGCTGCCGATGAAATTCGAGAGCGCAGCCGCCGCTACCGCCGAGACCGCGTCCTCATCAGGGCTGCCCCATGTCGATGCGTCCACCTAAGACGGCTTCTTCGGCCGCGACACCAGCTCGATCATCTTGCCTTCATCGTCATCCGGCATCGCCGCTTTCGCCTGCGCGTAGGCCTCGACCGCGGCGCGCGCGACAAGCGGCTCGCAGGCCAGGAGGCTCTCGGCGAGCCTCACCGCATAGGCGGCATCCTTGTGCCGCAGCGCTGCCGTAAACGTCGCGCCGCTGAAATCGCGTGCGACCATGCGCTTCGAATGCCGCTGCACCTGCGGGCTCGCGGCAACGCCCGCCTGGATCGACTCCAGCACGAGGTTCATGTCGAGCCCGGCCTGCTCGGCGATCGCGAGACCCTCGGCGAGCCCTGCGATCTGGATCGCGCCCATGAGATTGTTGATGAGCTTGTAGACGGTGCCGGAGCCGACCGCGCCGAAATGGCGGATGGTCGAGCCGATCGGTTCGAGGAACGGTCGCGCGCGTTCGAGATCGGCTGCATTGGCGCCGACCAGCAGCGTCAGCTTCCCGGCCGCTGCCGCATCCGGCAAGCCCGTCACGGGGCAATCGATATAGATCAGCCCGCGCGCGTTGAGCTCACGGCCCATCTCGCGGGCATGGTCATAAGAGACGGTGGAGCATTCGATCGCGATGGTGCCGGCCTTGGCCGTCTTGGCCGCGCCCTCGGGCCCGAGCCAGACCGTGCGCGAGGCCTCGTCGTCGGCAACCATAGTCACGACCGCGTCGGCATCGATCGCGGCATCCTCGGGCGAGGTCGCCCACAGCGCGCCGCGGGCGATCAAATCTTCGGCCTTTGCCTTGCTGCGATTCCACAGCGTCACCGTGAAGCCGGCATCGAGATAGCGGCCGGCCATGCCGTGGCCCATCCGCCCAAGCCCGATGAAGGCGACGCGCATCATCGCTAGTCCACGTCCTCGACGTCGCCCGCGGTGGTGCCGAAGGCGCGCTGCGCCAAGGTGGCGGCCATGAACTCGTCGAGATCGCCGCCGAGCACCCCTGATGTGTCGGAGGTCTGCACGCCCGTACGCAGATCCTTCACCATCTGGTAGGGCTGCAGCACATAGGAGCGAATCTGGTGGCCCCAACCGATATCGGTCTTGGCGGCCTGGTCGGCAGCTGCCTTCTCCTCGCGCTTCTTCAGCTCGATTTCATAAAGGCGCGCGCGCAGCATGTCCCACGCCTGCGCGCGGTTCTTGTGCTGGGAGCGGCCGGCCTGGCAGACCACGGCGACGCCGGTCGGAATATGCGTCAGGCGCACCGCGGATTCGGTCTTGTTGACGTGCTGGCCCCCGGCGCCGCCCGAGCGCATGGTGTCGACGCGGACGTCGGACTCCTTGATGTCGATCTTGATGCTGTCGTCGATGACGGGAAACACCTGCACGCTCGAAAACGAGGTGTGCCGCCGCGCGTTGGAATCGAACGGCGAGATGCGCACGAGGCGATGCACGCCAGCTTCCGTCTTCAGCCAGCCATAGGCGTTGTGACCGGAGACCTGGATGGTCGCGGACTTGATGCCAGCCTCTTCGCCCTCGGATTCTTCGAGCACCTCGACCTTGAAGCCGTGGGTCTCGGCCCAGCGCGTGTACATGCGCAGCAGCATCTGCGCCCAGTCCTGGCTCTCGGTGCCGCCGGCGCCGGCATGGACCTCGAGATAGGAATCGAAGCGGTCGGCCTCGCCCGAGAGCAGCGCCTCGAGCTCGCGCCGCGCGACCTCCTTCTTGAGGTTCTTGAGCGCAGCTTCGGCCTCGGCCACCACGCCGTCATCGCCCTCGGCCTCGCCGAGCTCGATCATGCCGATATCGTCTTCGAGTTCCTGCTCGACCTTGCCAATGCCGGAGAGCGCGTCCTCAAGCGAGGTGCGCTCCTGCATCAGCTTCTGGGCTTTCTGGGGATCGTTCCAGAGGTTGGGATCTTCTGCGAGCTTGTTCAGCTCAGCGAGGCGGGCCGTCGATTTCTCGACGTCAAAGATGCCTCCTCAGCAGCCCGACTGACTGCTTGATCTCTTCTACCAACCGTTCGATTTCGGCGCGCATGTCGTTCTCTGGTCTCGCGGAATTGGTCCGCGTGGCGCACATGATCCGGGAAAGTGTGAGCGGTTTCCCGGCAAGATCATGCGCAAAACAAAATCCGAAGCGCGATGAACATCGCGCCCGCCGGGGATGTAACGGCGGCGGGGCCAAAGCGCAACCGCCCCCTCGCCCGCATCAGGTGTTATCCGCTACCACAGCCCGCCGGTGCCCGGCCGCATGAGAAAGCCCGAATCCGGCTGTTGCTGCTGCGAGGCCGGCATGCCGCCACGCGCGTCGGCGTCGGCCACACCGATGACGGAATAATTATCCGGCGGCGCCGTGCCGGGCTTGAAGGCTTCGAGGATGGTTCCGCCGGTCTCGCCGGGACCGGCACGCATGCCGGTCTTGGCGACGACGCGCACCAGCTTGATGCCGGCCGGCACCTTGAACGGAACGGCGGGCTTGTCGGCGAGCGCGAGCTTGAGGAAATCGCGTGCAATCGGCGCAGCCAAATGCCCGCCGGTCGCAGCGTTGCCCTTACCGAGCGCGCGCGGCTTGTCGTAGCCCATATAGATCGCGACCGCGACGTCGGGCGAGAAGCCGACGAACCAGGCGTCCTTGGCCTCGTTGGTGGTGCCGGTCTTGCCGGCGATGGGCTTGCCGACCTCCTTGACCACGGTCGCGGTACCGGCCTGCACCACGCCTTCCATCAGCTCGGTGATCTGATAGGCGGTCATGGAGTCCAGCACCTGCTCGCGGCGATCGATCAGCTGCGGCTCGGGCTGGTTCTTCCAGCCGCCAGGTGCGTCGCAGCCGCGGCATTCGCGCTGGTCGTGCTTGAAGATGGTGTGGCCATAGCGATCCTGGATACGGTCGATCAGGGTCGGCTTCACGCGGCGGCCGCCATTGGCAAGCATCGAATAGGCGGTCACCATGCGCATTGCCGTCGTCTCACCGGCGCCGAGCGCGTAGGAGAGATAGTTCGGCAGCTCGTCATAGACACCAAAGCGGCGGGCATATTCGCCGATCAGGGGCATGCCGATATCCTGCGCAAGGCGCACCGTCACCGTGTTGAGCGACTGCCGCAGCGCGTTGCGCAGCGTCACGGGCCCCTGGAATTTGCCCGAGGAGAAGTTTTCCGGGCGCCACACGCCGGCACCCTGACCCTGGTCGATCTCGATGGGCGCGTCGAGCACGACGGTCGACGGCGTGTAGCCGTTGTCGAGCGCGGCCGAATAGACGATCGGCTTGAACGACGAACCCGGCTGCCGGTAAGCCTGTGTGGCGCGGTTGAACTGGCTCTGGTCGAACGAGAAGCCGCCAACCATCGCGAGCACGCGGCCGGTCCAGGGATCCATCACCACCATCGCGCCGGACACCTCTGGGATCTGGCGCAGGCGGTACTGGCCTTCGACCGGCTGGCCTTCCTTGGTGTAGAGCGGATCGGCATAGATCACGTCGCCGGGCGCCAGCACCTGCGCCACTGACGTCGGTGTCTTGCCCTTGGCATTGCCCTGGGCCGCTCTCGCCCAGCGCACACCGTCGAGGGTGACGAGGCCGGTCTCGCGTTGCTTGCTGACGGCGCCGCCGAGTTCGCGGCTCGGCTGGAAGCCGATGCGCGCCGACTGGTCGCTTGTCTCCAGCACCACCGCCATGCGCCACGGCGAGATGTCCGACAGCGACTTGATCTCGGCGAGCTTCACGCCCCAATCGCCGGAGATGTCGAGCTTGCTCATGGCGCCGCGATAGCCCTGCTGCTCGTCGTAGTTCACGAGGCCGGCGACCATGGTCTTGCGCGCCATGACCTGAATCTTGGGATCGAGCGTGGTGCGGACCGAGAGGCCGCCCTCATACAGTTTCTTCTCGCCGTAACGCTCGAAGATGTCGCGGCGGACTTCCTCGGCGAAATATTCGCCGGCGAAGGTGTGGGCGCCGTTGGAGCGGTTGGTGACGGCCAGCGGCTCCTTGCGCGCCTTGTCGGCGTCGGCCTGCTTGATCCAGCCGTTCTCCAGGAGACGATCGATCACGTAGTTGCGGCGCTCGATGGCGCGGTCGCGGTTACGCACAGGATGCAGCGTTGCCGGCATCTTCGGCAGCGCCGCAAGATAGGAGGCTTCCGCCACCGTCAGCTCGTTCACCGACTTGTCGAAATAGACCAGCGAAGCGGCCGCGATGCCGTAGGCGCCGAGGCCGAGATAGATCTCGTTCAGGTACAGCTCGAGGATCTTGTCCTTCGAATAGGTCTTCTCGATACGCATCGCCAGCAAGGCTTCCTTGATCTTGCGGGCGAAGGAGACCTCGTTGGTCAGCAGGAAGTTCTTGGCAACCTGCTGAGTGATCGTGGACGCACCCTGCGGACGGCGGTTGGAGCCGTAGTTCTGCAGATAAAGCAATCCGGCGCGCGCCATGCCGGTGTAATCGATGCCGCCATGCTCGTAGAAATTCTTGTCCTCAGCCGCCAGGAAGGCGTTGATCACGAGCTTCGGCACCGCCTGGATCGGCAAATAAAGACGCCGCTCCTTGGCATATTCGCCGAGCAGCGAGCCGTCGACCGCGTGCACACGCGTCATCACCGGCGGCTCGTAGTCCTGAAGCTGGGAGTAGTCGGGCAAGTCCTTGGAGAAATGCCAGATCAGGCCTGCCACGGCTCCGACACCGACAAGGAACACCACCGTTCCCGCGGCGAACAGGAAGCCCATGAACCGCACAAGCAAGCGCATTATGTGTTTATCCGTTCAAAAGTCTGGATCAGCCCAGTCAGCCCCTCGGCACCCAAAACTGGCGCCAACCTCACGTCGCGAATTCAACGGCCTACGCAATCACATCAAGCTGGGCCTAAAGACGCTTGTCGAGCGGGATTCTCTCCGATTCCGGAACCCCCTGCGGCATTTTTTATAAAGCGTCCGCTGTGGCCAAACTAGGGCCTTTGCGGCGGGACGGAAAAACCCTTTTAATTCGAGGAGCCGGCGGTGGCCATCCGCTTGGCCAGGAACCCGTCAATGGCCTGCGCCATCGAGGCCACGGCCTTTGACCGCCAGCCCTCCGATACGAGGTGCTCGAGGTCGCCCTTGTTGGAGACGTAGCCGATCTCGACCAGGACGGACGGAACGTCAGGCGCCTTCAGGACCCGGAAACCGGCTGATTTCAGGGGATGCTTGTGCATCCGCACGCTCGACTTCATTTCAGCCATCAACAGGCGAGCGAAACGGTTTGAAAACGTACGGGTTTCTCGCTGGGTGAGGTCGATCAGGATGTCGGCGACGTCAGTCGGCTCCTCAGCCAGATTGAACCCCGCGATGGCATCTGCCCGGTTTTCCGCATCCGCCAGCCGCTGCGCCTCGGCGTCGGAGGCCTTGTCGGACAGCGTATAGATGGTGGCGCCCTGCGCGTCACCCTCGGCCTTGGGCAGCGCGTCGGCGTGGATCGAGACGAACAGGGCCGCCTTCAGATTGCGGGCGATCTTGGTCCGATCATTGAGCGGAATGAAGGTGTCGTCGTCCCGCGTCATCACCACACGGTATTTGCCGGCCTTCTCGAGCCTGTCGCGGAGCGCCAGGCCGAAGGCCAGCACCAGGTTCTTCTCGCTCTCGCCGCTCGACTGGGTGCCGTTATCGATGCCGCCGTGGCCGGGATCGATCACGACCACCGGACGGCTATCGGCCTTCTGCTGCGTCGCTTCAGGCGCCGAGGCGGCCGGAACCGTGGCGGGCGGCGGGTCGGCGACTGCGGGCCGCAGGTCCGGGCGGGTCTGCGGAGGAATCGTGGGCACGAAAGCGGTGCGATCGACCTCCTCCAGCTCGAGAACGAGCCGCGCCGGCTGGCCATTGGCCGCCTCCAGCACGTAGGAATTGGCGATCTTGGCGGGTCCCGTCAGGTCGAACACGATTCGCGAGCCGCCGGGCATGACGAGGCCGTAACGGAAGGCCTTGACCAGCCCCCGCCCCGCAATCCCGGTGCCGGCGGGCAGCTGAAAATTGAGCTGCGGTACGTCGACCACGACCCGGTACGGGTCGGCCAGGGTCACCGTGCGGAAGGTGACGGTCTGATCGAGGTCAAGGACGAAGCGGGTCTGCCTGGCATCGCCGGCGAGGCGCGCGGCCGAGGCGATAGGAAAATTCGCCACCGCCGCAGCAGGTTGCGGCTGGCTTTCCGCCGCGCTCAGCCGCCAGGAATCAGCGCACGCCAATAGTGCAGTGCACAGCAGCGCGCTCCCCAGCAAAAGCCTTTGATTTGTGCGGCTCGCCACCGATTCCGTGCCTCCGAGCAGCCCTTTTAACGCAATAGAACCACAGGGTTAATCGGTCCTTAATGACAGAAATGCGAAACTCGCCGACTGTGACCGGCGTGCGACGCTCCCTTGCACGGTTGGCCCATTCCACGTATGTACGGAATGCTGACGGCCGATATTTTCGGTTGTGTCGCATTCAGCCTCCCGGTGCAGCGCCGGAGCTCCCAAGATTTGGGAATCCAGCGTTTTCCGTTCCCCTCTAAGACCAGCGCGGTGCGCGGCAGCGAGGTGGAGCGGACCAAGCCCCGATGGTGGACGGTCCCTGGTTACCTCAGCGTGTCCGGGACGGTTCTGACAGCGGCGTGACCATTTACCCGGTCCCTTAATCCCAAGGGAGCGGTTCGTGATCCCCAAGGCGAGCGCGCTCGCGCCATGCCTGGCCTGCAGCAACTGATTGAGGGGCGGCCTCGCCGCCCAATGCTTCATACGGGCCGACGCTTGATGCGCCAGACTGTGCCGACGAATTCTGAAGGACCATTCGCGACGCTGCGGAGTGACAATCCCGCGCGCCGCCTCGGTCCTGAAGCTTCCGGTTCGGCAAGGCGCGAGAGACGGCGTTTCGGCCTTCCCCTCACCCCCGAATCAGGTGGACCGTCGCGTCACCCGGCAGCGCAATTCGCGCCCACGGTCGAGCGCGCCCGCCGCCGCCAAGAGTTAAGACATGCCCAACAAGATGTTGATCGATGCCACCCACCCGGAAGAGACCCGGGTCGTCGTGGTCCGCGGCAATCGCGTCGAAGAGTTTGATTTCGAGACCGCGCAACGCAAGCAACTGCGCGGGAATATCTATCTCGCCAAGGTCACAAGGGTCGAACCTTCGCTTCAGGCCGCCTTCGTCGAATATGGCGGCAACCGCCACGGCTTCCTCGCCTTCAGCGAAATCCATCCCGACTACTACCAGATCCCGGTCGCCGACCGGCAGGCGCTGATCGAGGCCGAGGAACAGGCCCATCGCGAAGCCGAGGAAGAGAGCGAGAACCGCTCCCACGGCCGCCGCCGCTCGCGCCACCGTAATGCCCGCCGCCGCGCCCACGGCGAGCGCGTCCGCAGCGACATCGTCGAAGGCCTCGAGGCCGGCGCCGATCCCGTGGCCCGGCCGGTCGAGGGCGAGATCCTGCACACCGAGGCCGCCTCGCACGAGGGCGAGCACTTGCTTGCTGATGCGGAGCATGACGGCGAGCATGACAGCCACGAACATCACGACCACGAGCATGGCGAACATGATCACCACGATCATGACTATGAAGCGCGTGGGCACGACGACCACCATCATGCCCATGATGACGATCACGCGCAGGATCATGACGATCACCATCATGATGACCAGCACGATCATCACGACCATGATCATGCCGAGACGCCCGCGCCTGTCGGAGCGATCGGCGCCGAGCCCGTGGTCCCAGCCGAGACTGCTCCCGGACCGCAGGAAGCCCAGACCTTCGAAGCTCACACCTCCGAAGCACATGCCGAGGCTCTGGCCGAAGCCGTAACCGCCGCCACTGAACCGGCCGATGCCGTCTACGCATCTGGCGATGTCACCGAGGCGCCGCATGCCGAGGCCGCGGACACCGCTGGTGAAGACGACGAGGACGAGGACAGCGAGGAAGCCGAAGAGGAAGTCGTCGAATCCGTCGGCGGTGACGACGTTCTGGAGGAAGTGCCGGAGCGCACCTTCCGGCCCCGCCGCCAGTACAAGATCCAAGAAGTCATCAAGCGCCGCCAGGTGATGCTGGTGCAGGTAGTCAAGGAAGAGCGCGGCAACAAGGGCGCGGCGCTCACGACCTATCTCTCGCTCGCCGGCCGCTATGCCGTGCTGATGCCGAACACCGCCCGTGGCGGCGGCATCAGCCGCAAGATCACGAGCGCACAGGACCGCTCGCGCCTGAAGGAGGTGGTGCAGGATCTCGACGTGCCCGAGGGCATGGGCATCATCCTGCGCACCGCAGGCGCCTCCCGAACCAAGCCGGAGATCAAGCGCGATTTCGAATATCTGATCCGGATGTGGGAGACGGTGCGCGACCTGACGCTGAAGTCGCAGGCCCCGACCCTCGTCTACGAGGAAGGCTCGCTGATCAAGCGCTCGCTGCGCGACCTCTACAACAAGGAGATCGACGAGATCCAGGTCGCCGGCGAAGCCGGCTACCGCGAAGCGCGCGATTTCATGAAGATGCTGATGCCGGCCAACGTCAGCGCGGTGAAGCAGTATCGCGACGGCCAGCCACTGTTCTCGCGCATGGGCGTCGAAAGCCAATTGGACGCGATGTTCTCGCCGACCGTGCAGCTGCGCTCCGGCGGCTATGTCGTGATTAACCAGACCGAGGCGCTGGTCTCGATCGACGTCAACTCGGGACGTTCGACGCGCGAGCACCACATCGAGGACACCGCGCTCAAGACCAATCTGGAAGCGGCCGAAGAGGTCGCCCGCCAGCTCCGCCTGCGCGACCTCGCCGGCCTGATCGTCATCGACTTCATCGACATGGACGAGAAGCGCAACAACCGTGCGGTCGAGCGCAAGCTGTCCGATTGCCTGAGGCAGGATCGCGCCCGCATCCAGGTCGGCCGCATCTCGCATTTCGGCCTGTTGGAAATGTCGCGCCAGCGCATCCGAGCCAGCGTGCTGGAATCCTCGACCGATCCGTGTCCGCATTGCGGCGGCACCGGCCACGTCCGCTCGGTGTCCTCGGTGGCGCTGCAGCTCTTGCGCGGCCTCGAAGAGATCCTGATGAAGGGCGCGACCCACAATCTCGTGGTCCGCACCCGCACCGACGTCGCTCTCTATGTGCTGAACCACAAGCGCGGCCATCTGCGCGACCTCGAGAACAGCTTCAAGGTCACGCTGTCTGTCATTGCCGACCAGAGCGTCAGCGGCCCGCAGGCATACGTCATCGACCGCGGCGAGCAGGTGCATACGCTCGAAGCCGCCAAGGCGCTGCTCGCAGCGCAGGCTGCCGCGGGCCCGCCGCCGCTGGCTGAAGACGCCTATGACGACGAGGAGTTCGATCCGGAGCTGGAATCCGAGGTCGAGAGCGAGGAGACTGAGGGTCTTTCCGAGGAGCAGCAGGCTGCCGGCGAAGCCGGCCCCGAGCAGGAAGGCCAGCGCCGCAGGCGCCGCCGTCGCCGCCGCGGCCGCGGTGGGCAGCGCGATGGCGAGCTGCGCGAGGACAGCCCGCCTACCCTTCCCGAGGCGGCCGTGGCCGCCGGCGAAGGCGAGGACGACGCCGAATCCGAGCAGGATGTCGAGGAAGGCGAGGAGCAGGCCGCTCGTGGCGAGCAGCAAGGTAGCGGCGAGCGCCGGCGCCGGCGTGGTCGCCGCGGCGGACGCCGTCGGCGTGGCGGTGGCGAGGAAGGTCTCGCCGGCTCCATCGGCGACGAGCTCGCGGGCAATGCGCCGCCGGAAGCGAGCAACGCAGTCGCCGATTTCGACGGTCTCGGCAACGAAGCTGCGCCCTCGATTGCACAGGCCGAGCATGTCGCCGAGCCGCAGCCTGCGCCGCGCGCTGAGGTGCCGACCGAGGCGCCGGCCCAGCCGGAGCCCGCTCCCACTGCAGCGGCCGAAGAGCCCGCCGACGACAAGGCCGCGCGACGCCGCTCCACGGTCCGGGAAAAGGTGAGCTTCCTGACGAGCAGCCCGAGCGAGCCCGCAGCGCCGGTTGCGCAGGCGAGCGAGCCGGTTGCTCCACCCGCGCCGGCCCCTGAACCCGCGCCGGAAACGACGATCGAGACTCCGGCCGCGCCGCGTCGCGCCGGCTGGTGGTCTCGCCGCTTCGGCGGCGGCGAGTAACAGGAACATCCAGACGAAACCGCCCGGCCAAACCGGGCGGTTTTTGATTTGGCGAGGTCAGTGCTGATGCAAAGTGCGATCGTTCTCGGCGGCGGCATGATCGGCGTGAGCGCGGCGCTGCACCTGCGCCAGCGCGGCTGGGCCGTCACGCTCGTGGACCGTAGGGAGCCGGGCCGCGAGACCAGCTACGGCAATGCCGGGATGATCCAGGCCGAAGCGGTGCGGCCCTATCCGATGCCGCGCGACCTTTCCTCGCTGCTCAAGATCGCGACCGGCCGCACCAACGACGTGCGCTACAGCCTGTCCTCGCTTCATCTCCATATCGAACCCCTGCTCCGCTACTGGTGGCATTCGGCGCCGAAGCGGCACCGCGAGGCGATCGAGGCCTGGGCGCGGCTGATCGCCTACGCGACAAGCGAGCACGACATTCTCATTCGCGAAGCGCACGCCGACAATCTGATCCGCCGCGCCGGATACCGGCATCTGCATCGCGACGCGGCCTCGTTCGACCAAGCCGTCAAGGCCGCGGAAGACGACGAGCGCGAGTTCGGCGTGAGGTTTCGCGCGCTCTCCGGCGCCGAGCTCGCCAAGGCCGAACCGATCCTGCGCGACGACCTCCCCGGCGCGATCCATTGGCTCGACACCTGGACCGTGTCCGATCCCGGCGCGCTGGTCACCGCCTATGCCGAGCTGCTCGAGCGCCTCGGCGGCAGCATCGTGCTCGGCGATGCCCAGAGCCTGCAGCAGACCGCGACCGGCTGGTCGGTCAACACCGACAAGGGACGCATCGACGCCCCCCACGCCGTCGTGACGCTCGGACCATGGTCGCCCGATCTGCTCTACAAGTTCGGCTATCGCATTCCGCTGGTGCGCAAGCGCGGCTACCACATGCACTATGCCGGCGGCGCGTCGCTCGATTTGCCGCTCGTCGACAAGTCCGGCGGCTATGCCATGGGGCCGATGGCCAAGGGCATCCGCATCACCACCGGCGCGGAATTGACCGGCATGGATGCGCTGGCAACGCCGGTGCAGCTCGCCAGCGCCGAGGCCTCCGCGCGCGAGCTGATCGATCTCGGCCGGCGCGTCGAGCCCGATCCGTGGTTCGGCACGCGGCCCTGCACGCCCGACATGCTCCCGGTGCTTGGGCAGGCTCCCCGCCATCCCGGCCTCTGGATGAATTTTGGCCACGGCCACCAGGGCTTTACGCTCGGACCCGCGACCGGACGCCTGCTCGCGGAGATCATGAGCGGCGAGATGCCGGCGATCGACCCGACACCGTACCGGCCGGAGCGGTTCTAGCCCTCCTGCTTGGTCAGCACATCCCTGATGCGCTGGGCATCCGCGGGCGTCGCCGGGTTGTAGACGACCATGCCGAGATCAGGCCTTCCGTCGACCGCGAAGGCCGAATATTCGAACGCAATCGGGCCGAGCACGGGATGGCGCAGATGCTTGATGCCCTCGCCATAGGAGCGAACGTCATTGTCGGCCCACAGTTTTGCGAATTCGGGGCTGAGACGGCACATCTCGTCGACGAAATCGGCGACATGCGAGACCGCTCCGGCGCGCACCACATCGGCGCGGAACGCCGCGACCACGAAACGGGCGACGTTCTCCCAGTCATATTGCGCAGCGCGCACCCGCGGCTCGCAGAAGATCAGGCGCAGGATGTTGCGCTGCTCGGGCAGCAGCTTCGAATAGTCGGTCAGCACGATCGTGGCCGCGCGATTCCAGGCGACGACGTCCCAGATCGTCGTGCAAATGATCGCCGGACTCGCCTCCAGCGCGTCGAGCAGGCGCTGCAGCCGCGGGGAAACGCCATCTGTCGCCTGATAGCGCACCTCGGGCGGACGGCCGAGGCCGAGCAGGAACAGATGCTCGCGCTCGACGTCGGTCAGCATCAGCGCGCGGGCGATCCGGTCGAGAACATCGGCTGACGGCGCACCGCCCCGGCCCTGCTCCAGCCAAGTGTACCAGGTCGGGCTGATATTGGCCCGTTGCGCCACCTCCTCGCGCCTGAGCCCCGGCGTGCGCCTGCGGCTGCCGGAAAAGCCGAAGGCGGCTGCGTCGAGCCTGATACGGCGGTCCTTCAAGTAGGTCCCGAGCAGGTTCTCGCTGGCGCTCTCGCTCATCCTGTTAGCCATTATACCCTGATAATGTCACTACTTTACCCGGATAAGCCAAGCGCAGATGGTCGTCTCCACCAACGGCTCGATTGATCCCTGGAGATACCTCATGCGTGTTTTCGTCACCGGCGCCACCGGCTTTGTCGGCTCCGCCGTCGTTCGCGACCTGATCGCCGCCGGCCACCGCGTCACCGGCCTCGCCCGGACAGATGCAGGCGCAGCCGCCGTCACCGCGATGGGCGCCGAGGTCCATCGCGGCTCGCTGGAGGACCATGCGTCCTTGCGCCGCGGCGCAGCTGCTTCCGACGGCGTGCTTCACCTCGCCTTCAACCACGACTTCTCGAAGTTCACTGAGAATTGCGAGCTCGACCGCCGCGCCATCCTCGCGCTCGGCGAGGAGCTGAAAGGCTCCAACCGCCCACTCATCGTCACCTCGGGCGTGGCGCTGCTCGCGCCCGGACGCCTTGCGACCGAGGACGATGCAGCGGCGCGCCACTTCCCGCGCGTGTCGGAGGCCACCGCCGAAGAGCTCGCCGAACGCGGCGTGCGTGCCGGCATCGTGCGGCTGCCGCCCACCACCCATGGCGAGGGCGACCACGGTTTCGTGCCGCGCCTGATCGCGATCGCGCGCGAGAAAGGCACTGCCGCCTATATCGGCGATGGCAGCAACCGCTGGCCGGCCGCGCACCGCTTCGACGCTGCGCGTGTCTACCGGCTCGCGCTGGAGCACGGCGCATCTGGCGGCCGCTATCATGCGATCGCCGAGGAAGGCGTGCCGTTCAAGGTGATCGCGGACGTGATCGGCAAGAGGCTCGGCGTGCCCGTGGTCTCGAAGGCGCCGGAGGAAGCGGAAGCGCATTTCGGCTGGTTCGCGCGGTTCGCCGGCGTCGACGTTCCGACCTCCAGCGCGAAGACCCGCGCGACGCTCGGCTGGGAGCCCAAAGAAAAAGGGCTGATCGAGGATCTCGACCAGCCCTATTATTTCAAGATCTAACGGCGCAACGCGCCATTAGATCCGCATCAGTCCGTCGTGACAGCCGTTTCCATGTCGGTCGGATCGATCTGCTGGCTCAGCCGCGCGGTGAGCTTGTCACGGTCGAGCTCGCCTTCCCACCAGGCGACGATCACGCAGGCGACGCCGTTGCCGCACAGATTGGTCAGCGCGCGGCACTCGCTCATGAACTTGTCAATGCCGAGCACGATGGCCATGCCCGGCACGAGGCGCGGATCGACCACCGCGAGCGTCGCCGCGAGGGTGATGAAGCCCGCACCGGTGATGCCGGAAGCGCCCTTCGAGGTCAGCATCGCCACGACCAGGATCGTGAGCTGCTGGCTGAAGGACAGATCGTAGCCGAGCGCCTGGGCGATGAAGAGCGTCGCCAGCGTCATGTAGATGTTGGTGCCGTCGAGGTTGAACGAGTAGCCCGTGGGCACCACGAGACCAACCACCGACTTCGAGCAGCCGAGCCGCTCCAGCTTCTCCATCAAGGACGGCAGCGCGCTTTCCGACGACGAGGTGCCGAGCACGATCAAGAGCTCGTCCTTGATGTAGGCCAGGAACTTGAAAATCGAGAAGCCCGCAAGCCGCGCGATGATGCCCAGCACCACGAACACGAACAGCGCCGCTGTCAGGTAGAACGTCGCAATCAGGCCGACGAGATTGAGGATCGCGCCGGTGCCGAACTTGCCGATGGTGTAGGCCATCGCGCCGAACGCGCCGATGGGAGCTGCACGCATCACGATGGAGATGACGCCGAACACGGCGTGCGCGGCGTCGTCGATGAAGTTGCGGATGGTGTGGCCGCGCTCCCCTAGGCTCATGATGGCGAAGCCGAACAGCACCGAGAACAGCAGCACCTGCAGGATCTCGCCTTGCGCGAAGGCGCCGACCACGGTGTCGGGAATGATGTGCAGGACGAAGTCGACCGACTTCTGCGCCTCGGCCTGCTTGGCGTAGTTGGCGACGGCCTGCGCGTTGGCGGCGGCATTGCCGAAGCCCGCGCCCGGCCTGACGACGTTGCCGACGATGAGGCCGATCACCAGCGCGAAGGTCGAGACCACCTCGAAATAGACCAGCGCCTTGACGCCGATGCGGCCGACCTTCTTGGCGTCCTGGATGTGCGCAATGCCGGACACGACGGTGCAGAAGATGATCGGCGCGATCACCATCTTGATCAGCTTGATGAAGCCGTCGCCCATCGCTTTGATCCACTCATTGGTGGCGAGCGACGGCCACAGCCAGCCGACGATGGCGCCGAGCACGATGGCGATCAGCACCTGGACGTAGAGAACTCTGTACCACGGCTTTGCTGCGGCTGGCGCTGGCGGCGCCGCCGCCATCGTTGTGGTCGTCATCGTTTCACTCCCCCTCAAAAATCAGAGCCAGCCAAGATCAACTTGGCCGGCTCTGTCAATTGGAACTGCTCGGAATGGTGCGCTTTACCCGCGGCGATCGACGAGCCGGCGGGCCGCCGGCATCAGCGCCGCGCCCAGCGTGTTCTTGACCAGCGAGGCCGCGATGAACGGCACGATGCCGACTTGCCAGGCCTTCGCGGCGCCGAGGCCGAGGCCAAAGGCGAGCCAACCGAACCCGGCCGCCAATATGACGATATGACCGACGGCCATGGCCGCGAACAGCAGCACGACGCTGCGATCCCAGCCGCGCTCGGCGAGCCAGCCGGTCATGAAGGCCGCCAGCACGAAGCCGAACAGATAGCCGGCGGTCGGGCCGACCAGCGGTGCGATCCCACCCACGGGACCGGCGAACACCGGCAGCCCCATCGCGCCCTCGGCGAGGTAGGCAACCATGGTTGCGCTGCCAAGGCGCCAGCCATAGGCGGCGCCGATCATCAGCACCACCAGCGTCTGCAACGTCATGGGCACGTAAGGCAGCGGCAGGTTGACCTTGGCTGACAGCGCCATCAAGGCGGTGCCGAGCGCGATCAGCACGACGGCGCGCAGTGCGCCGACGCTTTCGCCCGGCCGGGTCGGCCACATCAATGCGGCGAGAGGAGAATGCGTGGCGGTGGGCGCGGAACGGTCAGACAAGTTGCACTCCGGAAGGCTGACGAAAACTGGCGGCTATTTAAGCCAGTGAGCGATCCGGTCAACTGCCTCGCGCATCTCCTCCGGCGAGCGCGCATAGGACAGACGAATGAACGAGCGGCCGTGAACGGGATCGAAATCGAGCCCTGGCGTCGCGGCGACGTTCGCCTGCTCCAGCATTTGCTTGGCGAACTCGAAACTGTCGGAGGTGAAGTCCGAGACGTCGGCATAGAGATAAAATGCACCGTCGGCCGGCAGGAACTTGCGCAGGCCCGCCCTGGGCAATCCCTCGATCAGGATGCGCCGGTTTTCCTGGTAGCCGTGCTTGATCTCCTCCATCTCCGCTGCGCCATCGAAGGCGGCTTCGGCCGCGATCTGCGACAGCGCCGGCACCGAGATCGACAGGTTCTGCTGCAGCCGCTCGATCGGACGCACCAAAATCTCCGGCACGACCATCCAGCCGACGCGCCATCCGGTCATGCAAAAATACTTCGAGAACGAATTGATCACGAGTGCGTGCTCGGACAACGCGGCCGCGGTCACCGCGGGAAACGCGTAGTCGAGCCCATGATAGATCTCGTCGGAGATGAAGCGAATGCCGGCATCCTCCGCCGCGGCGATCAGGCTGGCGAGCGCCTCGCGCGACATCATCGTGCCCGTCGGATTGGCGGGACTGCCGACCAGCACGCCCTTGAGCGGCGCCTTGCGGTGGGCGGCAAGCAGCGCGTCGCCGGTCAGCGCATGGCGCGTCTCGTCCGTGGTCTCGATCAGCACCGGCTCGCAGCCAAGCGCGCTGAGGATGTGGCGATACGGCGGATAGCCGGGCACCGTCACGGCGACACGGTCGCCGGGCGCGAACATCGACAGGAACGCCAGGATGAATCCGCCGGAGGAGCCGGTCGTCACCACGATCCTGTCAGGGCTGACGTCACAGCCATGGACGTCCCGATAGTGCTGCGCGATGCGCGCGCGCAACGAGGGGATGCCGAGCGCCGAGGTATAGTCGATCCGCCCCGCCTCGAGCGCCGCATGGGCGGCCGCAATCGCCGTCTTCGGCGCTCCGGCTGCCGGCTGGCCGACCTCCATGTGGATGACATGCCCGCCTGCGGCCTCGATTCGGGCCGCGGCGGCCATCACGTCCATCACCATGAAGGGGGGAACATCGCTGCGGCGGGAGGGCTCGAGCCACTGCCCCAACCGGTTCCTCAATGTCGCATCGTGCATCGATTTCTGCTATTTCGCTGGCGGACCGGTCCGTCCGGTCCTTCAAAACGGGGCGCTTGCGCCCCAGACTGGCCGCATTGTACGGCTCATAAGGGGTACGGCTCACAAGGGCATATCGCGTATCCGGTCCGCCGCCAATCGCCAAAAACCAATCACCAAACTGCTTTGCCAGACCGTTTGACCCAGACCGCCTGATGTTGCTCCAGATCGCATTGCGCAGGAAGGCCTCCGCCCTCACCGCTCTCATCACGGCCGCGGCGATCGCGCTGTTGCCGGTCCCGGCCGCGCATGCACAGGCCAAGGGGCCGCCGGTGCTGCGCGACACCGAGACCGAGCAGCTCTTGCGGGAATATACCCGCCCGATCCTGCGCGTCGCCGGTCTGGAGAAGCAGAACATCCAGATGGTGATCCTCAACGACAGCTCGTTCAATGCCTTCGTCGCTGACGGCCGCCGCATCTTCGTCAATTACGGCGCGATCCTCCAGTCGGAGACGCCGAACCAGATCATCGGCGTGCTCGCGCACGAGACCGGGCATCTGGCGGGGGGCCATCTGTCCAAGCTGCGCGAGCAGCTCGCCGCCGCGCAGACCCAGATGATCATCGCGATGCTGCTCGGCGCCGGCGCGATCGCCGCGGGCAGCACCCGCAGCAGCAGCGCCGGCAATAACGGTCTTGCCAATGCCGGCGCGGCCGCGATCGCCGGGCCGCAGGAGATGATCCGCCGCTCGCTCTTGTCGTACCAGCGCCAGCAGGAGGAGAACGCCGACCGCGCCGGCGTGAAATTCCTGACCGCGACCCAACAGTCGCCGAAGGGCATGTACGAGACCTTCAAGCGCTTCACCAGCGAGAGCCTGTTCGCCGCGCGCGGCGCCGATCCCTACCTCCAGTCGCACCCGATGCCGGCCGAGCGCGTCGCCGCGCTGCAGGAGTTTGCCAGCTCCAGCCCGTATTGGGACAAGAAGGACGATCCCGCGCTCCAGCTCCGCCACGATATGGTGCGCGCCAAGATCTCCGCCTTCATGGAGCGGCCGGAGACGGTGTATCGCCGCTATCCGCAGACCAATGACAGCCTGCCGGCGCGCTATGCCCGCGCCATCAGCACTTATCTGCACGGCGATCTGCGCAGCGCGCTGGCCCAGATCGACGCCCTGATCCAGGTCCAGCCCAACAACCCGTACTTCTACGAGGTGCGCGGCCAGGCCCTGCTGGAGAGCGGCAAGCCGGCCGAGGCGATCGCGCCCCTGCGCAAGGCTGTCGCACTCTCCAACAGTGCGCCCCTCATCGAGATGTTACTTGGGCAGGCTCTGGTTGGAACCGATAATAAGGCCTACACGGACGATGCCGTTCGGATTCTCCGTGCCGCAGTGGCACGGGAGCCCGAGGCGCCGCTCGGCTACACCCAGCTCGCGATGGCCTATGGCCGGAAGGGCGACTATGCCGAGGCCGATCTCGCCTCGGCGCAGGCCGCTTACCTGCGCGGCGACAACAAGACCGCCCGCGAGCTTGCCACGCGCGCGAAAACCCGTTTCGCCGTCGGCACGCCCGGATGGGTCAAGGCCGACGACATCGTGGCATCAAAGCCGCCGCGCAACTAGGTCAAATGCAACTAGTCAAACTCAGTAAGACGACGCCTGCTACCACGACGTCACGACACCAGAATCAGTCCGCCGGGACGTTTTCCGAAACCTGCTTTGGATGAGGATTTGCCTATGCCTTCGCTGCGCCTGCTTGCTCCCGCGCTGTTTGCGCTCGCCATGTTCGGCGCAGCCGCGCCCGCGTCGGCTGACAGCTTCTCCGATGCCCAGCGCACCGACATCGAGGCAATCATCAAGAACTACCTCGTCACCCATCCCGAGGTGCTCGAGGAGGCCATGACCGAGCTCAGCAAGCGCCAGGCCGATGCCGAAACCAAGAAGCACGAGGCCAGCATCGCGCAGAACTCGGATGTGATCTTCAACTCGCCGCGCCAGGTCGTCCTCGGCAACAAGGACGGCGACGTCACCTTCGTCGAGTTCTTCGACTACAATTGCGGCTACTGCAAGCGCGCCATGGGCGACATGCTCGACCTCATGAAGAGCGATCCGAAGCTGAAGGTCGTGCTGAAGGAGTTTCCGGTACTGAGCCAGGGCTCGGTCGAAGCGGCGCAGGTCGCGGTCGCCGTGCGCATGCAGGATCCCACCGGCAAGAAATATCTCGACTTCCACCAGAAGCTGCTCGGCGGCCGCGGCGCCGCCGACAAGGCGCGCGCCATGCAGGCGGCCAAGGAAGCCGGGCTCGACACCGCGAGGATCGAGAAGGACATGGCCAGCCCCGAGGTGCGCGCCACCATCGAGGAGAATTTCAAGCTCGCCGAGACGATGGGCATGAACGGCACGCCGAGCTACGTGATCGGCAAGCAGATCGTGATCGGCGCCGTCGGCCTCGAGGGCCTCAAGGAGAAGATCGGCGTCGCCCGCTGCGGCAAGGCGACTTGCTGACAAGCCGATCGCGCATCTCACGACCGACGCATGTAGCGAGGCCGGCTGAAAAGCCGGCCTTTTTCGTTGCCCGACGCCGGCGAATCCGGCGCGCGCATTCATCTCTCGTTTAGGAAACAAATACCCCGGAACCGGCGATGTTCCGGAACAACTCAAATCTCCTTTCGTTGTCGGCGCGGGCAATGACGCAAATGGACACGTGAGGAGAATTCGATGTTGAACCGCTTTATGATCTCGGTTGCCGCACTCGCGCTGGTCGCGGGCACCGGTCTGGCGAACGCACAGGATAAGGGCCGCGACACTGGCGGCGCGGGCTCGCAGCAGCAGATGCAGCATTCGCAGCCGTCTGGCGGCGCCGCTGAGCGCGGCTCGATGGGCAAGGAGTCCTCGGGCGCCGAGAAGGGCACCGTCGGCCAGGCCGGCTCCAGCAGCATGAAGTCCGGCACCTCGGCCGAGGAGAAGTCCTCGGGCGCGAGCAAGGACGAACATTCGGGCCGCGAGATGCACAAGAACGCGGCCGAGGACAAGGCCGGCGCCACCAAGGGCCAGCGCTCCGACGAGCACGCCCAGGGTCAACAGGACAAGTCCAAGAGCATGAGCCAGGACACGAGCAAGTCCGGCGCTCAGAAGGACCAGAAGGCTGAGGGCAGCAAGAGCGGCGCCTCGACCAACAATGCTGAGAACCAGAAGGGTACCGGCACGAGCACCAACCAGAACGCTCAGGGTCAGGCCGGCACCAGCACGAACCAGAACGCGCAGGGCCAGACCAGCACCAACACGACGGTCGGCCAGGCCGGTGCGGGAGCCAAGCTCTCGACCGAGCAGCGCACCCAGATCACCTCGGTGATCCGCGAGGAGCACGTGCGTCCGGTGACCAACGTGAACTTCTCGATCTCGGTCGGCACGCGCATTCCGCGCGAGGGCATCGAGTTGCATGCCCTGCCGTCGCGCGTGGTGACGATCTATCCGGAGTGGCGGACCTACAAGTACGTCCTCGTCAAGGATGAGATCGTGATCGTCAATCCGGACACCTACGAGATTGTGGCGGTCCTGAACGCCTGAGACCGGATCACGGCAAGCTCAGGGGGCGGGCAGCAATGCCCGCCCCCTTCGCATTCGGCCGGCAGCCATGGTTCGGGCTGGTTAACAAGCAATTTCCGTAGTTTCCGCACAGGTTTTTGCGCAACGGATGAGGTGCCTGAACCCGCCCCGGAGGTCCTTCAAGGCTTCCCCTCACGCGCTTTGTTACCTATAACCCCGGCCACGCCGAAGCACCTCTTTTCCGGGATTGGAATGGCCGAACCTGCAACCGACACGATCCTCGTCCTGAACGGGCCGAACCTCAACATGCTGGGGACGCGCGAGCCCGAAAAGTATGGCCATGCGACACTGGCCGACGTGGAGGCGCTGTGCCGGGAGACGGCAGCACATTTCGGCCTCGAGGCCGACTGCCGCCAGTCCAACCGCGAAGGCGAGCTGATCGGCTTCATCCACGAGGCGCATGCGCGCAAGATGAAGGGCATCATCATCAATGCCGGCGGCTATTCGCACACCTCGATCGCGCTGCACGACGCGCTGCTCGCGGTGCAGATCCCGACGGTCGAAGTGCACGTGACCAACATCCACGCCCGCGAGAGCTTCCGTCACCACTCCTACACCGCGCGCGCGGCCTTCGCTTCGCTGTGCGGTTTCGGCATCGAGGGCTATCGCCTCGCCATCCAGGGCCTTGCCGCCAAGCTCGGCATCAAGCCCAAAGCCTGACGCACCCTCCTCACACAGAACATTCGGATCAAACAACATGGCGCGCCAGCCAGACGACAAAACAGCCGCAAAGTTTTCCAGCGAGGATTCCGCACTCGTCCGCGAGCTCGCGCTTCTGCTCGATGAGACCAGCCTCACCGAGATCGAGATCGAACGCGCGGGCCTGCGCCTGCGCGTCGCCCGCAACATCAGCGTCGCCGCGACCATGCCGATGCCGGTTGCAGCTGCTCCCGCCGCTATGCCGGCAGCCGCGGTTGCCGCCGCGGCGCCTGCTGCTGCCGCAGCTGACTTCTCGAAGCATCCGGGTGCGGTGACCTCGCCGATGGTCGGCACCGCCTATTGGGCGCCGGAGCCGGGCGCCAAGCCGTTCATCGAGGTCGGCAACAAGGTCTCGGTCGGCCAGACCCTGCTGATCATCGAAGCCATGAAGACCATGAACCAGATCCCCTCGCCGCGCGCCGGCACGGTGACGCAGATCCTGGTCGAGGACGGCCAGCCGGTCGAGTACGGCGAGCCGCTGGTCATTATTGAGTGACGCGAACGGAGAATAGCGAAGAGCGAATGGCGTCAGCCTTCCCTACTCGCCATTCGCCACTCGCCATTCGCTGCAGGACAACATGTTCGACAAGATCCTCATAGCCAATCGCGGCGAGATCGCCCTTCGCATCCTCAGGGCCTGCAAGGAGCTCGGGATCGCGACCGTCGCCGTGCACTCCACCGCCGACGCCGATGCGATGCATGTGCGCCTGTCGGACGAGAGCGTCTGCATCGGACCGCCGCCGTCCAAGGACAGCTATCTCAACGTGCCCGCCCTGCTCGCGGCCTGCGAGATCACGGGCGCCGATGCGGTGCATCCCGGCTACGGCTTCCTGTCGGAAAACGCGCGCTTCGCAGAAATCCTTGCCGAGCACAATCTGCAGTTCATCGGCCCCAAGGCCGAACACATCCGCCTGATGGGCGACAAGATCGAGGCCAAGAAGACCGCCAAGCGGCTCGGCATCCCCGTGGTACCCGGCTCCGACGGTGCGGTTGGCCCAGATGACGATGCGATGGCGATCGCGAAGAAGATCGGCTTTCCGGTGCTGGTCAAGGCCGCCGCCGGCGGCGGCGGGCGCGGCATGAAGGTCGCGCACAGCGAGGCCGACCTGCAGGTCGCGCTGTCCACGGCGGCCAACGAGGCCAAATCCGCCTTCGGCGATGCCTCGGTCTACCTCGAAAAATACCTCCAGAAGCCGCGCCACATCGAGATCCAGATCCTCGGCGACGGTCGCGGCGGCGCGATCCATCTCGGCGAGCGCGACTGCTCGCTGCAACGCCGCCACCAGAAGGTCTGGGAGGAAGGCCCCTCGCCGGTGCTGGCCGCCGCCGCGCGCGCCAAGATCGGCGAGACCTGTGCCAAAGCGATGCGCGAGATGAAATATCTCGGCGTCGGCACCATCGAATTCCTCTACGAGGACGGCGAGTTCTACTTCATCGAGATGAACACCCGCATCCAGGTGGAGCATCCCGTCACCGAAAGCATCACCGATATCGACCTCGTGCTGGAGCAGATACGCATCGCCGCCGGCGGCGACCTGCCCGCGAAGCAGGAAGAGGTGCAGATCATCGGCCACGCCATCGAGTGCCGCATCAACGCCGAGAACCCACAGACCTTCCGGCCCTCGCCGGGACGCATCACGCAATATCACCCGCCCGGCGGGCTCGGCGTGCGGATCGATTCCGCGGTCTACCAGGGTTACCAGATCCCGCCTTATTACGACTCGCTCGTCGGCAAGCTGATCGTCCATGGCAAGACCCGGGCCGAATGCCTGATGCGCCTGCGCCGCGCGCTGGACGAGATGGTCGTGGACGGCATCGAGACCACGTTGCCGCTGTTCCGCGATCTGGTGCGCCAGGACGACATCATCGACGGCGACTACCACATCCACTGGTTGGAACAGTATCTCGCCGGCAAGGCGGAACCGGGCACGAAATAAATCCTCTCTCCCCATGGAACCCATTGGCCCCAATCGCGTTCTGGACGCTGGGGCAGTTCCAAGGGGGCGTTTTGAATCCCACCCAATTTGATCAAGCGAGGACGTCGTGACGGCCGAGGGCCGGCGACGGCGCGCACTCTGGCAAATCCTGCTGTTCGCGGCGGGCCTTCTGGTGCTGACCGTAATCAGTGCCGGCTCCGTCTACCTCGTCAACAAAGCGCGCGACGACGCCAAATGGGTGCTTCACACCATCGAGGCCGAAAACCAGATCAACGCCCTGCTGCTTGAAATCCGGCGCGCCGAAAGCGGCGCTCGCGGCTTTCTCCTGACGCAGGGACCGGATTTCCAGTCGGACCACCAGAACGCCGTCGCAGCGATCATTCCCGCGCTCGACAAGCTGACGCGCCAGATCGGCGACAATCCGGCGCAACGCGAGAACATTGAGAAGCTGCGCGCGGCGATCCAGATCCGGCTCGACCAGTTCTCACGCGAGATGGATTTCGTGAAGCGGGGCCGGCCCGGCGATGCCGTAGCACTTGTCCGCGAGGCCGCTGCCGGCAATACCACGAACACGATCACCAATCTCGCCAACGCGATGATCCGAGAGGAGGAACGGCTGTTCCGGATCCGCAGCGCCAACTCCGACCGGAGCCAGACGCTGGCGGCGTCGATGACCGGCATCGGCTCCGGCCTCGTCGTGCTGCTGGCCCTGGTCTCGACCTGGCTGGTGCGGCGCTCGGCCGGCGCCCGTGACGAGGCCGAAGCGCGCCTTCGCGACACCAACGTCAATCTGGAGGCCGTGGTCGACGAGCGCACAGCCGACCTGCGCGAAGCCAATGACGAGATCCAGCGCTTTGCCTATATCGTCAGCCACGATCTGCGCTCGCCGCTCGTCAACATCATGGGCTTCACCAGCGAGCTCGAAGAGCTCGGCGGCGACATTTTCCGTCGCATCAGCAGCCTCGCCCACGTCCCCGCCGAGGGGCCACCGCGGCCGACCGGCGAGATCGCGCTCGAAGGCCCGGACAAGCAATTGTCGACGGATTTTGCCGAGGCGCTCGGTTTCATCAAATCGTCGATCGCCAAGATGGACCGGCTGATCTCGGCCATTCTCAACCTCACCCGCGAGGGCCGCCGCGAGTTCCAGCCGGAGAAGATCGACACGCGCGCGCTGATCGAGGCGATCGTGTCGACCCTGGCACACCAGGCCGCCGAGGCGCAGGCCGAAATTCATGTCGAGCCCCTGCCCAATCTCGTCAGCGATCGCCTTGCGCTGGAGCAGATATTCTCCAATCTGATCGACAACGCGATCAAGTATTTGAAGGCCGGCGTTCCCGGCGAGATCAGAATCCGCGGGCGCACCAAGCTCGGCTACGCTATCTTCGAAATCAGCGATAACGGCCGCGGCATCGACCCCAGGGATCACCAACGGATCTTCGACCTGTTCCGCCGTGCGGGAACCCAGGACAAGCCCGGCCAGGGCATAGGTCTTGCGCATGTGCGTGCACTTGTGCGTCGCCTCGGGGGCACGATGTCGGTATCGTCGGAACTGAACGCGGGCAGCACCTTCACGATCACGCTGCCCGTCACCTGGAATGTCAGGAACCGGAACGCAGATCGATGACCCAGCCTGTCACCATCATCATGATCGAGGACGACGAGGGACACGCCCGGCTGATCGAGCGCAACATCCGCCGCTCCGGGGTCAACAACGAGATCGTCTCGTTCCCGAACGGCACCGACGCAATGAGGCACCTGTTCGGCGCCGACGGAACCGGTCTCGTGCAGAAGGGCAACGCGCTCTTGATCCTGCTCGATCTCAACCTGCCCGACATGACCGGAATCGACATCCTGAAGCAGATCAAGGAGAACAAATATCTGAAGGCCTCGCCCGTGGTGGTGCTGACCACCACCGACGATTCCCAGGAGATCAAGCGCTGCTACGAGCTCGGCTGCAACGTCTACATCACCAAGCCGGTTAATTACGAGAATTTCGCCAATGCCATCCGGCAGCTCGGCCTGTTCTTCTCGGTCATCCAGGTCCCGCCCGCCGCCTCATGAACCAGCGCACGCCAACATTGCTCTACATCGACGACGACGACGCGCTGGCGCGTCTGGTCGATCGCGGCCTGACGCGGCGCGGCTACAAGGTCGTTCATGCCGCAAGCGGCGAGGAAGGCCTCGAGCGCATCCGCCGCGCGGAAACCGAGGGCGGCATCGACGTCGTGGCGCTCGACCAGTACATGCCCGGCCTCGACGGCCTCGAGACGCTCGAGCAGATCATGGCGATACGTGGCGCGCCGCCGGTGGTGTTCGTCACGGCGTCGCAAGATTCTACCATCGCTGTGACCGCGCTGAAGGCGGGCGCAGCCGATTACCTCGTCAAGGACGTCAAGGGCGACTTCATCCCCCTGCTCCACGTCGCAGCCGACGGCGCGCTGCGCCAAGCCGAGATGCAGCGGGCGCGCGAGGAAGCAGAGGCCGAAATCCACGCCTCGCGCGACCGCTATGCCGCGCTCGCCGCCGAGCGCGAGCTGCTGCTCCGCGAGGTCAACCACCGCGTCGGCAATTCGCTCCAGATCATCGCTTCGCTGCTGCACCTCCAGGCGAGCTCCGCCTCGCAGGAAGAGGTCAAGGCGGCGCTGACCAATGCGATGGGCCGCGTCGCCGCGGTCGCGCAGGTGCACCGCCGCCTCTACACCTCGCAGGACCTCAAGAGCGTGGTGCTGAACCAGTACCTGGACTCGCTGCTCGAGGATCTCCGCCGCTCGGCCGAAGGCAACCGGATGTCGCGCCTGACGCTGAAGGCCGAGCCGATCGAGCTCGACCCGGATCGCGCGGTCGCCGTCGGCATCATCGTCAACGAGCTGGTGATGAACGCGGTGAAATACGCCTATCCTGATGGTGCCGGCCCGATCCATGTCGAGCTGAGCTCGAAAGGAGACGATCTGCTACTCTCGATCAGCGATGACGGCGTCGGCGACAAGGCCAAGGCCGATCCGCGCTCGACCGGCATGGGCCAGCGCATCGTCGCCGCGATGGCCGCCAAGCTGGATGCCTCCGTCGAGCGCGATCTCGCGCATTCCGGAACTCGCATCATGCTGCGGTTCCGCCGCGCGCCCGACGCCGCCGGCAAGGCCAGCAGCGCCGCGGCGAGCTGACCCTGCGCGCCACCCATCGCAACCGAATTGCGATCCTGCTATTGTTGCCTCATGACTTCGCGCGACTCCGCCTCGTCTGAAATCACGCCGGCCGTGCTGCTGCGCGCCTATGCCTGCGGCATCTTTCCGATGGCGGAAAGTGCCGACGATCCGACCCTGTTCTGGGTCGAGCCGGAATTGCGCGGCGTCATCCCGCTCGACGGCTTCCGCGTCGCCTCGCGCCTTGCGCGCACGGTGCGCTCGGATGCGTTCCGCGTCACCGTCAATACCGCGTTCAAGGCGACCATCGCCGGCTGCGCCGCGCCGCAGGCGGGCCGCGAGGACACCTGGATCAACAAGCGCATCCGCGACCTCTATGGCGGCCTCTACGAGCTCGGCCATTGCCATAGCGTCGAGGCCTGGCAAGGCGACGAGCTCGTCGGGGGTCTCTACGGCGTCAGCTTGGGGCGCGCCTTCTTCGGCGAGAGCATGTTCCACACCGCGCGCGACGCCTCGAAAGTCGCGCTGGTGCATCTGGTGGCCCGGCTGATCCATGGCGGTTTCGAGCTGCTCGACACGCAATATGTCACCGAGCATCTGAAGAGCTTTGGCGCGGTCGAGATCTCGCGGCGCCGCTACACCGGCCTGCTCGACAAGGCGCTCGCCGGCGAGCCCGGCGACTTTCTGAGGCTCTCCGCGGGTGAGGCGATCCCCGGCGCGCGCGCGCTCGAGATCATCGCCTCGCGGCACTAAAGCATGATCCGGAAAAGTGCGAAGCGGTTTTCCGGAAAGATCATGCGTAAACAACAACCTCAAGCGCGATGACGATTCATCCAAATCTCATCGCGCTTTAGCCGATCGAGCCCAGCGCCGGACGCTTTACCTCTCCCGAAGAGAGAGGTGCACCACGATCAGCCAGCCGAACCCAATTGCCTAAGGGCCTAGCGGCCGAACCCGGGGATACCGAACAGGCCCGGCCGTTGCTCCGGCGGCGGAGGCGGTGGCGGCGCCGGTTGCTGCTGCGGCGGTGGCGGCAGAGGCTGCGGCGGACGCTGCTGCACCGCCTGTTTTGGCGCGGCCTTCTTTTGCGCAGGCGGCGGCGGTGGCGGAGCCGGCTTGCTCGCGGGATCGGGCGCCGCGGTCGCGATGGTCTGCTGCGGCTCTTTGCAATCGGTCAGCCAGATATCGTAGATCGGATGCTCGACGCCGTGCAGGCCGGGGCTTGCCGCGTACATCCAGCCTGAGAAGATACGCTTCACCTCGCCCTGCAAGGTGATCTCGTCGACCTCGACGAAGGCGTCGGTGTTGGCCGCTTCCGTCGCCGGCCGCGTGTAGCAGGCGTCGGTCTTGACCCTGAGCGCGCCGAACTGGACGGTCTCGCCGATATCCTCGTCGAAATTGATGATGCGGCCGGTGATCTTGTCGAGGCCAGAGAAGGTCGCCTTCTTGTTCACGATCTTCTGGGCTGGCGGCTCGGTCACGACCTCGTCGCCCGGCTGCAGGCTCGCCGGCGTCTGCGGCACGGCACCACCGGGCCCGCCCTTCTGCTGCGGCTGGCGCTGACCGGGCGCAGCCGGAGCGGCTCCCGGCGCATTGGGCGGCGCGACCGCCACGGACGGCGGCTGGTTCGGCGGGGCGACGGTGGAGCCCGGCGGCGGCGCCAGCGGCTGGCTCTCGACCGGCCCCGGCAAGGCATTGCCCTGGATGTTGCCTTGCCGACCCGGCGGTGGCGGCATCGGACGCGAGGGCAGCACGCGGCCCTGCGGCGGCAGCTCGGGTACCTCTTCGTCGTCGTCGGGGATCTGGGGCTGCGGCTGGCCACGCGGAATGCTGCCCGGCGGCCGCGGCGGCGGATCGGAGAAGATCGTGCCGATCTGCGCCTGCGCGGGGGTCGCAACCGTCAGCGCGGTAGCGGCCAGCAGCGCCGCAAGGCCTGTCAGGGTAAAGGTTTTGAACATCTCGCGCGGCTTCAACAGCGAATCGGGCTTGTTGGACATTCTACAGGGGATACCGCCGCTCGCAGGCCACCGGGTTAACACGCCGAATACGGCGGGGAAAGGGCGGCATCCCTGCCCTGTCCGCCGCCCGCTGGCCAGACCCGCCACCGGATGGGATAGTTCGGTCGCCTCTCCCCGGGGCCGAGGCGCGCAATCCCCGATACCGACGTTCAACCAGAACCCCTGAGACTGCTCTCATGCCCGTCGTACTCGATCCCGATGCCGTCGTCGTCTACAGGGCCTCGGCGCGTGGCTGAAGGCGTTGGGATGACAGTTCCGTAGCAACGACGCCGATGCCATCCTCCGTCAAGACTCTCCTCGCCGTCCCCCTACACGCACTCACCTGGCTTGGCAGCCAGGGCACGCGTGCGGTGGCCGCCGTCGTCTTCATCGCGGCGGCAGTGCCGCCGATTGGAGCGCTGCTGCGGCCCTACGTCACCGAGGCGATCTTCGTTCTGCTCTGCATCTCCTTCACGCGGGTCGACCTTGCCGCGCTGTACAGCCATCTGCGACGGCCCGCGCTGGTCGCGACCGCCACGGCCTGGACCACGATCGGCGTGCCATTGATCGTCGGGCTGATCGCCCATGCCACCGGGCTGACCGCGCGCGCCCCCGGCCTTTCGCTCGCCTTGATGCTCCAGAGCATGGCCTCGCCGATGATGGCTTCGCCGGCCCTCGCTGCGCTGATGGGTCTCGATGCCACCCTCGTGCTGATCACGCTGGTGACCTCCACCGCACTCGTGCCCTTCACGGCCTCACTGTTCGCCGGCCTCTTTCTCGGCGACATGCTCAGCATCTCGCCGCTCACGCTGGGCCTGAAGCTGCTCGGCATCCTCACAGCATCGCTGCTGGCCGCCACCGCCATCCGATGGGGCTTCGGCGCGGAGGCGATCCAGCGTCACAAGAAGCCGATCGACGGCTTCAACATCATCATCCTCTGGATCTTCGCAACAGCCGTGATGGGCGATGTCGTGAGCGACCTCCTGGCGCAACCCGTGTTCACGATCAGCCTCGCAGCTCTGTCCTTCGCGATCTATTTCGCGCTACTCGCCGTCACCACGCTGCTGTTCCGCCGCATCGGCTGTGAGCGCGCGCTGGCCCTCGGGCTGATGGTGTCACAGCGCAACCTTGGCCTGATCCTGGCGGCGACCGCCGGCGCCCTGCCGCCCGCGACCTGGCTCTATTTCGCAATGACGCAGTTTCCGATTCATCTAGCGCCGTACATGCTGATGCCGATCGCGCGGCGATTGACGGCGCGCGGAGATGCATCCGGGGCGACGGCGCTGGCAGCACGACATAGAACACGTCATGGCCTCGCAGCCGGCTTCGAGGCCCTGAAGAAATAGCGATGTCTCGTTGCTGTACTCCATCCCGCTCATCGTCGCCTCCACGCTCGCGTGCCGGGCGAGGCTTCCTACCCCGCCCGCGCCGCGCGCCGCAGCGCCTGCGGCGGCTGGCCGAAGGCGCGGATGAAGGCGCGCCGCATGCGCTCGGGATCGCGGAAACCGGTGACCTCCGCGACGAGCTCGATCGCCTCGCGCGAGGACTGCACGCGCTCGCGCGCGACCTCGAGCCGCAAGCGCTCGATCGCCTTTGACGGCGTCGTGCCGGTCTCGGCGGCAAACGCGCGGGCGAAATGCCGCACGCTCATTCCGGCGCGATCGGCGAGATCTTCCACGGTCAGCGGCGCGTCGAGGTTTTCGCGCGCCCACGACAACAGCGGGCCGAAGCGGCCGTTCGGCGCCTTCAGTTCCAGCAGCGAGGAGAATTGCGACTGGCCGCCGCTGCGGCGATGGTAGAGCACGAGCTGGCGCGCGGCCTGCTGCGCGATCTCCTCGCCATGGTCCTCGCTGACCATCGCGAGCGCGAGATCGATGCCGGCGCTGATCCCCGCCGAGGTCCAGACGTTGCCGTCGCGGGTGAAGATCTGGTCCGGCTCGAACTTCACCTTCGGGTAGCGCGCAACGAATTCGCGCGTGCGGCCCCAATGCGTGGTGGCGCGGCGGCCGTCGAGCAGCCCCGCCTCGGCCAGCACGAAGGCGCCCGAGCAGACGCTCGCGACGCGAACGCCGCGCCTGGCCAGCCGCTGCACGAAGGCGCGCGTGACCTCGCAGCGCGCGGCCTCGCTGACGCCGGCGCCGCCCGCGATGATCAGCGTCGTGATCGCACTCACCGACTTGAAGTCGCGCGCCATCATCTCGACGCCGGATGAACTGCGCACGGGTCCGGCATTGAGCGCGAGCACGCGGAGCGCGAGCGGCTTGCCGGCGCAGCGCGATGCGACCTCGAACGCCGAGATCGGGCCGGCCGCATCGAGCAGCTGGAAGTCGGGGAAGATCAGGATGCCGATCATGGCCATGTCCGAAAGCGAGGGAAATACGGCATTTTGGACAGAAGGGCATCATGAGACGCTGCGTCCGTCAAGCTCATCCTTGGAGGACCCGCCCATGTCGTCACCGCTCCAGATAGGTCTGGTGGTGTTTCCACGCGTCACCCAGCTCGACTTCACCGGTCCCCTGCAAGTGTTTGCCAACGTACCGGGCGCAAAGCTGCACCTGATCTGGAAGCGGATCGAGCCGGTGCCGAGCGATTCCGTGCTGACGCTGACGCCGACCACGACTTTCGCCGACTGCCCGCAGCTCGACGTGCTCTGCGTGCCGGGCGGCGGTGGCACCAACGATCTGCTCGACGACGAGGAGGTGCTGGATTTCCTGCGCAGGCAGGCCGCGGGCGCCAAATACGTCACCTCGGTCTGCACCGGAGCGCTGGCGCTCGGCGCGGCCGGCCTGTTGAAGGGCTATCGCGCCGCGACCCACTGGAGCGCGATGGAGATGCTCAGCCAGTTCGGCGCAACCCCGACCCGCACACGCGTCTGCATCGATCGCAATCGCATCACTGGCGGCGGCGTGACCGCGGGCGTCGATTTCGCACTGACGCTGGTGTCGATCCTGCGCGACCGCGCCACGGCGGAAGCCATCCAGCTCCAGATCGAGTACAATCCGGCCCCGCCGTTCAACTCAGGCTCGCCCGACACCGCGCCGGCCGAGGTGCTGGCGTTGTTGAAGGAGCGCGGCGCGCAAAACCAGGCGCGGCGGCTAGAGGCGGTGAAGCGCGCCGCTGCACGCGTGATGTAAGCCCTGCTCTCGTGTCCCGGACGCGCAGCAACGCGTAAGCGTTGCTGCGCAAAGCCGGGACCCAGAAAGCCACAAAGCGAGATCGCTCCAGGAGAAAAAGGCCGCCCGGTTTCCCAGGCGGCCTTTCCTTTCTTACGGCGGCGCACATTCACATCGGGCGATTTCGGAACTTCCAGACCGGGGGCCTATCTCCCGATCGAGTCCTTACTCGGCGGCCGCTGCATCTCGGGACAGTCGCGAACTGTTGCCCGAACCGAACGCGATGGTCTCCCATCTCCGTAAGATGGGAATCATTGAGCCGCATCGCCCGCTCCGGCGCAACGCCGGCGCAAGCGGCATCCCCGCTGTTCCCATTGTCCACAGCGACGCGAGCGGATGCCGATGCATCCGCCTCCATGATGAAGATTCGCGTCGGGGCTGGCGGTTAGCCGGGGGTCCAGGGCTGGTAGTCGCCGGTCGCTTTGGGCCGGCGGCCGCTGGCGAGCGTCGAGCCCGAGGGCCGGTAGGCCTTGGCCGTGCCGGTCAGATTCGGCTGGTGCGGCTTTTCCCACTCGCGCGGCTGGTAGTTGGTCGCGGTCGGCGGGGTGTCGACGACGTGATGGATCCAGCCGTGCCAGGACGGCGGGATGCGGCTCGCCTCTGCGTAGCCATTATAGATCACCCACCGCCGCTCGAAGCCCAGCGTCGGATCGATCGCCCCGCCGCGGGTGCGATAGTAGCGGTTGCCCTGCTCGTCCTCACCGACCAGCTCGCCGTACCGGCTGGTCCAGAGCTGGGTGCCAAAGGTCTGGCCATTCCACCAGGTGAAGAACTTCAGAAGGAATTGTTTCATGCGGCAAGGGCCCTGCTTCGTGGGGCCCTGATGCCATCCGGACGCCGAAATGTCCAGTTCGGCCGGCGCGGCCATGCCCTCCACTAATGCGGGGTGCTCCGGACTGCGGGCCGGTCGCAAATCGGTCGCGATCCGTTCATCCCAGGTACAGCGGCGAGGTGAGACGCTCGGCGAGCACACGCAAACCAGCGTGATCCCAGGAACCAGCGCTGTTTCATCGGGTTGGCTTTTCCGGGAAAGGAGTTTGATCATGAACAGTCTGAAGGTTTTGAGTGCCGCCGCGGCAGTCGCGTTGATGCTTCCGTTGGCGAGCCCGAGCTTTGCTCAGGGCCGTTCCGCCGCTGGCGGTGGCGGAGGAGCCCATTTCGGCGGTGGCGGCGGCGCCCATTTTGGTGGCGGCGGCGGAGGCGCTCACTTCGGTGGTGGTGCTGGCCCCCACATGGGCGGCGGCAGCTTCGCCGCTGGCCCCCGGATCGGCGGCGGTGGCGCCAGTTTCGCGGGCGGCGCAGCCATGCGCCCGAGCGCCGGCGTTGCCATGCGTCCAACCACAGGAGCGACGTTTAGCGGCGGCGGCCGTCCGGTCGCAGCGGCGGGCGGCAACTGGCAGGGCGGCGGCGGCAATTGGAGCGGTCACCGCTGGCATCATCGGGGCGGCGGCTTCTGGCCCGGCTTTGCGGCCGGCGCCGCCATCGGCGGCCTCGGCTCCTACGCGTATTACGGCGGCGGCTATTACGATGACCCCTATTACTACGGCGACACCTATTACGATGAGCCGTCAGTTGCGGTCGTGCCCGACACCGGCGGCGACGCCGCCGCGTATTGCGCACAGCGCTACAGGTCTTACGACCCGGCCTCGGGCACGTATCTCGGCTATGACGGCGAGCGCCATCCCTGCCCGTAAGGCGGCCTGAACAACGCGATGAGTGGGCGGCGCCGGTGAACTACCGGCGCCGCTGACGCGTTTCCGACGCATCCTCGCACTTCGCCAGCTTGCGGTAGAGCTCTAGCCAGCGCCGCTCGCGCACCGTCAACGGCTCGCCTTCGAACGACCACGCCGGACGTCCGATTTCGTCGAGCGGAGCCGTGGCATCGAGGCACTCGAACTCCACAATTTCATCCGCTGTCAGCCGTCCGGCAGCCGGCGCGTCCGGCATCACGCCAGGTCCGCTGCATCACGCGATCTCCGACCGGCGCGGCAAATAGCGGCTCGAATGGGCGACATCAGGACGCGGATCGCCGCCGCGCGGATTCTCTTTGCCCTCTCGCAGCGCGCCGATCAGCCTGACAATGTTCACCGGGATGAGCGCGCCATGGAGAATGGCGATCGGCGCGAGATGAAGCGCGCAAGCATAGGTCAGGAATGCGACATTGCTGCAGAGCGCGACGAGCCTCAACGGGACCATGCGGCGCATGTAGAAGGTCAGGAACACCAGCGACGAGGCGATGTAGCCAGCCACTTCCACCCACCGCACGGCAGACCTCACTTGCGATTCCATCCGGCCGCGTCGGCTGCGAGCGGCCCGGACCTGGTTGGAAACAAAATCTAGCGGATGGCCGCATCGGCCGTCATCACCCCGCCGGGTGAGACATCATTGTGCCTGATCCACCTCGCCGATCCGGACCGTGCCCACCGCCGTGATCAGGCCGGCAAGCTCGCCCTGGCGGCCGGTCGCGGTCTTGGCGAAGACGCGGCGCAGATGCGTCTTGATGGTGTTGGGCGACAGCTTGAGCGATTGCGCGGTCTCCAGGATCGTGTGACCGGACGAAGCCGCGAGCGCCACCCGCGCCTCGGCGTGCGTCAGGCCATAGGCATCCATGATCTGCCCGAGCGGGATCGATCGCCGGTTGGCGGGATCGACGATGAACAGCAGCACGGCGGCATCCTTGATGCCGGCATCCGAGAGCCGCCCGAGATCCTTGCTTCTGATGGGCGTGACCAGAATGGCCAGAAGCTCTCCGTCGATATCGCGCGGCAGGCTCATCGTTCCGCCGGCGGCACCCTTGAGCGCGCGGCGGATCAGCTCGCCCAGCCGCTGCGAATGCGCCGGCGAACGAGTCGTGACCGATTGATGCAGCCGCAGCACGCCCTCCTCGGCCATGCGGCGGGCCGCGCCATTGGCGAACAGTACCCGCGCCTTGCGGTCGAGCACGGTGACGCCATCGGCAAGCCGGTCGAGGATATTGAAGGTTGCCTGCTGCATGGCGAGGTAGCCATCCATCCGGAATCCAAGCGCCACCGACCGGCACAGATGCGGCGACAGCCATTCCAAAAGCCGCTGCTCGTCCGGATCGAACGGGCCATGCCGCGCGCTGCGGCACATGTTGAAGGCGGCACGAAAATCCTCGCGCGCCGCGAGCGCCATCATTCCGTTGTGCGCGATCTGCTGCGGCCGTAACACCTCGTCGTAGAAGCCGGATGCCTGGAGCTCCCGCAGCGAGATGGCTTCGTCGGACAGCACCAGCCGGCCGACCTGCTGGGTCTCCATGTAGCGCGACCACGGATTCTGCATATGCCGCTCCTGATAGGCGCGGTTGCACTCCTCGCTGAGGCGGCCGTTGAAATCGAAATAGATCCGCTCCGCGGTAAGGGACTGGCCGAACAATATGCCGCCCTGGCTGCGGGTCAGATCGGCAATCGCCGTGAGCACATGCGGCCAAAGATCGTTCTCGGCCGCCGCGTCATAGATGAGGTCGAGGACCTTCTCGATCCTGTCGCTGGAATGATTCATCGCGCTCCCGCCCGAGCCGACCAACAACTATCGATTGTATGAACAACCTAAGGACGCATTATTATGATACCGCGACTAACATCCTGCCGCCTCACCCTATCGGGTGATGGCCGCGTTCAATGACCTCACAATTCCGGTTCCAGCCTCCTTTCGCCTTCAGATCGCGTGGCCCGCAGCACGCGCTGCGGTGCCCTTCATCTGGGTAAATCGATCAGTCAGACATAACTGCGCCGCGCCTCCCGCCGGAAATTTGCGATGGCAAATCGGGCGCCGCATCGATACCGATCGGATGATCTCGGCCTGCAACCCTCGTCGTATTCCGATCGTGAACCCATCATCCGGCGAGCAAGGCGATCACAACGATCGCGTAGATCGCGCACGAGCAGCGCGCTCAGCGCCGATATGTCGAGCGATCCTCCTCATTCAAGCCTTGCACATCCTTCGACGAACGCAATCCATGAAGCGTGAGTTTCGTCATCGTCGAACCTCCCATACCCGCATGCAGGCATGCATCCGCCTGCGATCGAGGCCTCCGGCAAGCCCCGACCGGGATCGCGCTTGGGCAATACCTCAAGCCGAGATCGCGCGTCATCATCCAGGCGGGTGATGGCCCGCCGCGAGCAAGCAGGCTGCCTCCGACCCAGATCCTCGGCCGCCTGCCCGAGGAGCCGTCTGCGATCTTCCGCGAGCACTACGCCTGGAATCCATGGACCATCGCGGTCACCAAAGTGCCCTTCGGCAAGGCGGTCAGCGCCAACTCCCTGGTCGAGCCCGGCTCGATCCGGAGGACCGCGTTCTATGCCGACGTGCTGGCGCCTTACGGGCACGAGGACATCCTGGACATCAACTACAAGGGCTTCGCCGTCGACGGCAGCGTCGGCGGCTTTGGATTCTGCCTCTCGCGGCGCGGCACCGATCAGGTGGAGCAGCGCGTCCGTCTGCTCGACCAGCTGAGCCCGCATCTCTGCCGCGCCCTCGATGCCTCACTCCTGCTCGCCGGCCGCGCGGACGGACAGCGGCAATTGTCCGCGGTCCTCGATTTGATGCCCAACGCCGCCATGCTGCTGGACCGCCGCGGCCGCATCGTCCAGACCAACAGGGCCGCAGACGATTTGCTGCGAAGATCGGACGGCATCGTGTTCGACGCCGACGGCGGCCTCCAGCTCGCCTGCGCATTGCCCGGCGAACGACAGGCCCTGTCGCGCGCGCTGATGGATGCGCTCGTCGTCGCCTCGGGCATCGGCACCTCGCTCTCGGAGCCGGTGCGCGTCAGCCGCCCCTCCGGCGCGGCGCCGCTGCTGGTGGTGCCTGTCCCGCTGCCGCGGCCCTCGCTTCCCTTCCTGGAGCTGGCGGCGCATGCCCGCGTGATGGTCGTGATCGTCGATCCCGCAGCGAAATCGCGCACCACTCTGGCGGCCATTCAGGCGGCCTACGATCTCACTGCGGCGGAAGCATGATCCCGAAAATTGCGGAGCGGTTTTCCGGAAAGATCATGCTCAAACAACAACCTCAAGCGCGATGATCCCAATCTCGTTGTGCTTTAGCGAGCTTTGCCTCGATTTTTCATCGAACTGCCGGGATTGAACGGCGTAATCGCCGCTGCGGGCATAGCAGCGGGAACCTCATGCACCACGCCGTGCATATCGACATCGCTCCAATCCAAAATTGACCCGACCCACGATTCGCGGATATCACAAATCCCATGGGGACTTCGATTTGCTGGGAAGTGTCATGCCGCGTATCCTCGTGGTAGATGACGATCCGATGGTCGGCGCGACCATCGAGGTCCTCCTCCAACGTCAGGGCTTCGACGTCACACTGGCTGACGGCGGCGAGACGGGACTGGCCGCCCTTGAAGCGCAGGCCTATGACGTGATGCTGGTCGACATCTTCATGCCGCATATGCGCGGCTTCGAATCCATCCGCATCTTTCATGAGCGCGCGCCGTCCGTGCCGCTGATCGCGATGTCCGGCTACGCCTTCGCATCGTCCGCCTCGCCCTCGCCCGATTTCCTCCGCATGGCGCTGGAGCTCGGCGCGACGCGCTGCCTGCGCAAGCCGTTCACGCCCGACGCGCTGCTGACCGCGGTCCGGGAATGCCTCGGCGAGGCGGCGTTGCCGAAGGACCAGAAAGAAGCACCTTGATCCCAACGCAACGCGTCATTCTCGGTGCTGGACTCGCCATTCTCCTGATCATCACCGCCGCCTCGATCGCCCTCGACGTCAAGTCGCGGTCCGATACCACCTGGGTCAATCACACCGTCCAGGTGCTGAAGAAGATCTCCGACCTACGCGTGCTGCTGCGCCGCGCCGAGAGCGCCGCGCGCGGCTTCGAGATCTACCGCAACCAGGCCTTCAGCGATGAGTTCGAGGCCGCCCACGCCCAGATCGCGCCGGCGCTCGCGAGCCTCAAGCGCGACGTGCGCGACAATCCGGACCAGGTCGCGCTGCTGGAGGGCACAGAGCCGCTGGCGCTGCGCCGAATGGAGATTGCCGCCGCGGCGATGCGCTTGCGCGCCGCGAACGACGAGGCCGGCATTGCCGCGCTCCAGGGCAAGGCCGAGGGCCGCGGCCTCATGGACACCGTGATGGGCAATCTCGACCAGCTGAGCGCGGAGGAAGAACGGCTGCTGACCGCACGCTCCCAGGATTCGCGCCGCACCGGCATCGTGCTGCTCGGCATCGACGTCGCCGGCGCGCTGGTGATCCTGCTGCTGGTGCTCATGGTGATGCGCGAGAGCCACCGCACCCAGAGCGCGCTCAAGAGCACGCTCGAGGAAGCCACCGCCGCCAACGAGCAGCTCGAGGCCGCGGTCGCCGAGCGCACCGAGCATCTGGTCGCCGCGCATGACGAGCTGCGCCTGTCGGTCAACGTGCTCCAGAGCACCTTTCGCAGCATGGCGGAGGCGGTGCTGGTCATCGACACCGAGGGCAACGTCCTTTTGTCCAATCCCGCGGCCGAACGCATACTGCTGCACCGGACCGGGATGAACCTGAGCAATCTGCTGGCGCTGTCAGATGTGTTTCATGGCGACGGCGTCACACCGCTGAAGGTCGACGAGCTGCCGTCCAAGCGGGTGCTGCGCGGCGAGCAGTTCGAGGCCATGGAGATGATCGTCCGCCCGCACAGCGGCAATCCTGCGCGCCACCTCATGATCAGCGGCCGGCCGATGCTGGACGGGCAAGGCGACATTTCCGGCGCGGTGCTGGTCTATCACGACGCGACCACCACGCGCGAGACCGAGCGGCAGCTGCACCAATCGCAGAAGCTGGATGCGATCGGCAAGCTGACCGGCGGCGTCGCCCACGACTTCAACAACATGCTGACCGTGATCTCCGGCAACACCGAGACGCTGGTGGCGAGCCTGAAGCAGCAGCCGGAGCTGCAGCGCGTGGCGCGCCTGATCGACGATGCCGCCGAGCGCTGCGCCGAGCTGATCCAGCACCTGCTCGCCTTCGCGCGCAAGCAGCCGCTGCAGCCGCGCAACGTCGAGATCAATGCGGCGATCACCGACATCGCAAAGCTCTTGCGCCCGACGCTCGGCGAGCAGATCCAGATCGAGACCGTGCTGGAACAGGGACCGATGACGGCGCATATCGATCCGTCCCGGCTCACCAATGCCGTGCTCAACATGGCGATCAACGCCCGCGACGCGATGCCGAACGGCGGCAAGCTGCTGCTGGAGACCCGCCGGGTCGTGCTGGACGAGGCCTATGCGGAGGCCAACGCCGAGGTGGTGCCCGGCCCCTACGTGATGCTCGCGGTCAGCGACACCGGCACCGGCATGTCGACCGACATCCAGCAGAAGGCGTTCGAGCCGTTCTTCACCACCAAGGAGGTCGGCAAGGGCTCGGGCCTCGGCCTCTCCATGGTGTACGGCTTCGTCAAGCAGTCGGGCGGGCACATCAAGATCTACAGCGAGCCGGGCCACGGCACCACGATCAAGCTCTATCTGCCGCCGGGCGAAGGCGCGAGCGAGACGTCCGCCGCCACAGCTCCGCAAGCCGACGGCGGCGCCGAGACCATTCTGGTCGTCGAGGACGATCCGCTGGTGCGCAACTTCGTCACCGCGCAATTGCAGAGCCTCGGCTATAAGACGGTCGCCGCTGCGGACAGCAAGGCCGCGCTGGAATTGATCGAGGCCGGCCAGGAATTCGACCTCCTTTTCACCGACGTCGTCATTCCCGGCGGCATGAGCGGGCGGGAGCTCGCCGAGAAGGTGGCAGCGCTCCGCCCCGGCCTCAAGGTGCTCTACACCTCCGGCTACACCGACAACGCCATCGTGCATCACGGCAAGTTGGATGACGGCGTGCTGCTGCTGACAAAGCCCTATCGGCGCAATCAGCTGGCGGCGATGATCAGGAAGGCGCTGGGGGCATGATCTGGAAAAGTGTGCAACGGTTTTCCGACAGGATCATGCTCAAACGAAAAGCCTAACGCGTCGCCAGCATCACCGCGGCCAGCGTGAACACCAGTCCCGCGATCTGCCCTGCCCCGAGCGGCTCGCCGAGCGCGATCGCAGACGCCACGACACCGATGACCGGCACCGCCATGGTGCCGATCGCAGCGACGGAGGCCGGCAATCGCGACAGCGCGGCGAACCAGCTGACATAGGCGATGCAGAACTGCACCACGGTCGAATAGAGCAGCAGCCACCAGCCGACCGGCGTCACCTTGTCCAGATGCGAGGTCTCGACCAGCAGCCCGATGACCGAGATCGGCAGGCAGCCGATCCCGATCTGCCAGGCCGCGGCGGTGATCGGCGGCAGGTGGATCGGGTATCTCTTCGAGAAGACCGTGCCGACGGCAAAGCCGAGCGCGCCCGCGAGCGCCATGATGATGCCGGGCAGCTTCTCCGCGCTCGCGGCAATGCCGTTGCCGCCCATGATCGAGGCCAGCCCGGCAAAGGCCATCACCAGCCCCAACGTGCGCAGCAATGTCGGCCGCTCGCCCAGCACCGGCCAGGCGATGATCGAGGCCCAGACCGGCATGGTGTAGGCGATCAGCGCCGCTTCGCTCGCCGGCAGCCAGAGCAGCGCGAGGCCCATCAGCACCATCCAGCCGGTGACGTTGAGGACGGCGGCGGTCAAGAGGCGCGGCCAGATCGCAGGGTCGACCTTTAGGCTCTGCCGGCGGATCACCGCCAGGGCGGCCAGCAGCAGCGCGCCCAGCACGCCGGTCACCCCGCGCAGGGTCAGCGGCGGCAGCTCGGCGAGGAGGAATTTCGTCACCGGCCAATTGAAGCCCCAGCCGATCGAGGTGATCGCGAGGAACATCAGGCCGGCCGGGGCGATACGCGGCCGCGTATCCCGGCGAGTCGAATCAAGCATGTGGGCAGTCCGGCAAAATCGAGGTCAGCTTGACCCGGATTCGCCCCCTCCACCACCACCTCGGCGGGCATGCCTGCCCTCATCTTCCGTAAGGGTACGTGAGTCCTGCTGACGCAATCCCGTTGCCCAGAAATATACCTGCCCTGTGAACAGCGGGATGAAGGGTCCGCATCGTCACGGGAGACAAATTTTTTCGGTTGGGAATCCCTGAGGACTCACTGATACTTGGCTCACAACAGGTGCGGGCTTGCCCCCTGTTATCCCCCGCAATCCACCATATTTAGTATTTGATTCAGGAACTCGCACTAGTTCTTGACGGGCGCAACGGAGAGTCCTAGCTTTCGGTCCGTTCGGCGCGAGTGAGTTTGCGTCCCGCCGGCACTCCCCCAAAGGGTCTCGCAAATCTTAGCTCCGCCAGCCGGCCAAAGGCTGCGGGTGAGGGCTTGTCTTGCCCTCAAGAAGCGGACTCTTCGGGCGCCAGAACGGGCCGGCAAAAGGCTCGGATGGCATCGGTTGAAGAAGTGACGTTGTGGGGCGTTGAACGCATGTCGGGCTCATCCCGTTGGGGCGGATGTGTCTGGACATGCCGGCGGGATGATCGATGCACGCATCGAGCCATCGCGCCGGGAGAAACTGGGCCGGACTCCACCGGCTGAACTGCGAAGCCTTTTGGGCCGGTGGCCCTGTGAGGAAGCGCGAGAGAGAAATGACGACCCGGCCCGCTTCCAACGAGGAGCGGATCCGGTCAAAGATAAGGACGGGGCAAGACAATGCGGATTGAGCGGCGCCACACCACTTCGGGACAGTCACCTTATGCCGGGATCGATTTCCGGCTGACCACGTCGGAGATTCGCAATCCCGACGGCTCGGTCGTGTTCAAGCTGGATAACGTCGAGGTGCCGACCGAGTGGTCGCAGGTCGCCTCCGACGTGCTGGCTCAGAAATACTTCCGCAAGGCGGGCGTTGCCGCGCGCCTGAAGAAGGTCGAGGAGGAGTCCGTCCCCTCTTTCCTGTGGCGCTCCGTGCCCGACACCGAGGCTCTCGCAGCTCTCCCCGAGAAAGAGCGCTATGTCAGCGAGCTCAGCGCCAAGCAGGTGTTCGATCGCCTCGCCGGCTGCTGGACCTATTGGGGCTGGAAGGGCGGCTATTTCAGCTCCGACGAGGACGCCCAGGCGTTCTATGACGAACTCCGCTACATGCTCGCCATGCAGATGGTCGCGCCGAATTCGCCGCAATGGTTCAACACCGGTCTGCACTGGGCCTATGGCATCGACGGCCCCGGCCAGGGCCACTATTACGTCGACCCCTTCACCGGCAAGCTGACCAAGTCCAAGTCGGCCTATGAGCATCCGCAGCCGCACGCCTGCTTCATCCAGGGCGTCGGTGACGATCTCGTCAACGAGGGCGGCATCATGGACCTCTGGGTCCGCGAGGCCCGCCTGTTCAAATACGGCTCCGGCACCGGCTCGAACTTCTCCCGCCTGCGCGGCGAAGGCGAGAAACTCTCGGGCGGCGGCCGCTCGAGCGGCCTGATGAGCTTCCTCAAGATCGGCGACCGCGCCGCCGGCGCGATCAAGTCGGGCGGCACCACGCGCCGCGCGGCCAAGATGGTCGTCGTCGACGTCGATCACCCCGATATCGAGACCTATATCGACTGGAAGGTGAAGGAGGAGCAGAAGGTCGCTGCCCTCGTCACCGGCTCCAAGATCAACCAGAAGCACCTCAAGGCGGTGCTCAAGGCCTGCGTGAACTGCGAAGGCTCGGGCGACGATTGCTTCGATCCCGAGAAGAACCCTGCCCTCCGCCGCGAGATCAAGCTCGCGCGCCGCAGCCTCGTGCCTGACAATTACATCAAGCGCGTCATCCAGTTTGCCAAGCAAGGCTACAAGGATATCCAGTTCGACACCTACGACACCGACTGGGATAGCGAAGCCTATCTCACCGTCTCGGGCCAGAACTCCAACAACTCGGTCTCGCTGAAGGACGATTTTCTCCGCGCCGTGGAAACGGACGGTGACTGGAATCTCAACGCCCGCACCTCCAAGAAGGTGACGAAGACGCTGAAGGCGCGCGACCTCTGGGAAAAGATCGGCTACGCCGCCTGGGCGTCGGCCGACCCGGGCCTGCACTTCAACACCACCATGAACGACTGGCACACCTGCAAGGCCTCCGGCGACATCCGCGCATCCAATCCGTGCTCGGAATACATGTTCCTGGACGACACGGCGTGCAACCTGGCGTCCGCGAACCTGCTGACGTTCTACAACACGACGACCAAGCAGTTCGACGTCGCCGGCTACGAGCATCTCTGCCGGCTCTGGACCATCGTGCTCGAGATCTCGGTCATGATGGCGCAATTCCCCTCGCGCGCGATCGCCGAGCTCTCCTACGAGTTCCGCACGCTGGGCCTCGGCTACGCCAATATCGGCGGCCTGCTGATGACCATGGGTCTATCGTATGACAGCAAGGAAGGCCGTGCGCTCTGCGGCGCGCTGACTGCGGTGATGACCGGGATCACCTACAAGACCTCGGCGGAGATGGCGGCGGAGCTCGGCACCTTCCCGGGCTACAAGAAGAACGCCCAGCACATGCTGCGCGTCATCCGCAATCACCGCCGCGCCGCCCATGGCGAGGCTTCCGGCTACGAGGCGCTCTCCGTCAACCCGGTGCCGCTCGACCACGCCTCCTGCCCGCAACAAGACCTGGTCGCGCATGCCAAGGCGGCCTGGGATGCGGCACTCGAGCTCGGCGAGAAGCACGGCTATCGCAACGCCCAGACCACGGTGATCGCGCCGACCGGCACGATCGGCCTCGTCATGGATTGCGACACCACCGGCATCGAGCCCGACTTCGCCCTGGTGAAGTTCAAGAAGCTCGCCGGCGGCGGCTACTTCAAGATCATCAACCGTGCGGTGCCGTCTGCACTGCGCGCGCTCGGCTATCGCGAGAGCGAGATCGCGGAGATCGAAGCCTACGCCGTCGGCCACGGCTCGCTCTCCAACTCGCCCGGCATCAACGCCTCGACGCTCAAGGCCAAAGGCTTCACCGATGAAGCCATCGCCAAGGTCGAGAAGGCCCTGCCGACCGCCTTCGACATCAAGTTCGCCTTCAACAAGTGGACCCTTGGCGAAGACTTCATCCGCGACCAGCTCGGCATCGGTGCCGAGGCGATCGCGGCCCCCGGCTTCGACCTGCTCCAGGCCGTCGGCTTCACCAAGCGCGAGATCGAGGCCGCCAACGTCCACATCTGCGGCGCGATGACGGTGGAAGGTGCCCCGCACCTCAAGGCCGAGCACTATCCGGTGTTCGACTGCGCCAATCCCTGCGGCAAGATCGGCAAGCGCTACCTGTCGGTCGAGAGCCACATCCGCATGATGGCGGCGGCGCAGCCCTTCATCTCGGGTGCGATCTCCAAGACCATCAACATGCCGAACGACGCCACGGTGGAGGACTGCAAGTCCGCCTACATGCTGTCGTGGAAGCTGGCCCTGAAGGCCAACGCGCTCTATCGCGACGGCTCCAAGCTCAGCCAGCCGCTCAACGCGCAGCTCATCAGCGATGATGAGGACGAGGACGATGCGGTCGATCATCTCTACGAGAAGCCGATGGCCGCACGCGCGACCCAGGTCTCGGAGAAGATCGTCGAGAAGCTGGTCGAGCGCATCATCGTGATGCGCGAGCGCGAGAAGATGCCTGACCGACGCAAGGGGTACACCCAGAAGGCGGTCGTCGGCGGCCACAAGGTCTATCTCCGTACCGGCGAGTATGACGACGGCCGTCTCGGCGAGATCTTCATCGACATGCACAAGGAAGGCGCAGCGCTCCGCTCCTTCATCAACAATTTTGCGATCGCGGTCTCCCTCGGTCTGCAATACGGCGTGCCGCTGGACGAGTATGTCGACGCCTTCACCTTCACCCGTTTCGAGCCGGCGGGCCCCGTGCAGGGCAACGACAGCATCAAATACGCGACCTCGATCCTCGACTACGTCTTCCGCGAGCTGGCGGTGAGCTACCTCTCTCGCTTCGACCTCGCCCACGTCGATCCCAACGAGACGGGCTTTGACGCGCTCGGCAAGGGCGTCGAGGAAGGCAAGGAGCCGGACGAGGACGGCGGCCACCACGCCACCAAGCTGGTGTCGCGCGGCCTCACCCGCTCGCGGACCGACAACCTCGTCGTGATGCGCGGCGGCAGCGCCGCGGTCACGCAAGGCAACGACAGCGCGCCATCCGGCGGCAGCCGCGTCACGGCGCTCGCCGCGCACGGCACCTCCGCCCGCGCCGGCGACGCCATCGAAGGCGCCGTCGCCCTGAAGCAGGAGGCCAGCCACGACCTCTCGCCAACCGAGAAGCTCGAGGCGCTGCAGTGGAGCAAGGCCGGCAGTACCGCGTCCGCCGCCCCAACCAAGGCCGAGCGCCGCGCCGAAGCCAAGGCCAAGGGTTACGAAGGCGAGATGTGCAGCGAGTGCGGCAACTTCACGCTGGTGCGGAATGGGACCTGCATGAAGTGCGATACGTGCGGAAGCACGACGGGGTGTTCGTGAGGCCATAGAACGTCTCGAGGATCATCGTTAGATTGCAGCGACGGGTAAAGTTGGTCCCCTATAAGTTGGTCCCCTAATCGGGGTAAAGTAGGTCCCCTATTCTTGAGGCAAACAAAACCCCGCCGGCGACGGCGGGGTTTTCCATTTCTACCGGGACCTTTGTCCGCTTTGCCTCAATGAGCCGTCATCCAGGATGGCGACAGGATCTTCCGCTCGGGAGCAGCTGCCGACGTCACAGGTACGGCCCGCATCACGTTCGGAGCGGTCGCTTTGAGATGGAGCACGGACTACCGAAAGGGGCGAGTGTCCCAGGTTCCTCGCCACGCGCGTTGCGACGATCAATCCCTGCCGATTTTCGGCTCTGTGCCGGTCAGCAACCTCTTAATGTCGTCACGATGCTTCCAGGCAGTGACTACCGCCATGAGGGCCGTAGCCCACGTCATGGCTTCGTGCTGACGATATAGCTCCCAGAAGACCATACTTGTTGTACCCATGGGTTGGGCGCCCAAGTAGAACGCCAGCGGGGCGACGACTGCCGCGAGCAGCGAAGCCAGGGATGAATTCCGCGTAGCACGAGCAACGATCAGCCATGTGATACAGAACGCAAGTGCCGCCGGCCACCACCAGCCGATTAGCACGCCGAGGTATATGCCAAACCCATTGCCACCTCGAAAACCGCGCCAGATCGGAAACAAGTGACCTAGAAAGGCGGCAACGCCTGCCGCAAACCATACCGAGAATTCTTGACTAAGGTCCGCGCTCGTTGAGCCGTCATTGAACGCACGCGCCAGCCAAAAGGCGACTAGTACAGCCATCGCGCCTTTTACGACATCTAGGATGAGCGGCTCGGTCGTCCGCAGGTTGCCCAAAATAGTCTTGCGATTACCCTGAACGGCTTCGGCCTTCTTCTGAAGCACCTCGGACTGTAACGAGCCGACCAAATAGCCAAAAATTGCGCCCAGGATTTGCGCGTAAGCTTCAGTTTGCGATGTCAATGTCCACAAGGCAGTCGACCTTATGAATTAATTCGGTGAGCGGCCCATTCCAACGTGTCCTGAACTTATTGCCGGATGGTTAGCGCCGAGTATGTCGGCTCAGGGTCAAAATGCGAAGAGCTCAGGTTGAGCAGACCCGGTCCGCTCTTCCGCGCGATGAGCGGACCTCCGCGAATTAACCATCCGCTGTCGCCGGCTACAAAAAGCCCCGATTTTGTGCGATACTAAATGAACGCGGCTCTCCCCACTGAGGTCGAGGGAGTTTCCAGTCGCACAGCGCATCGTTCGCGCTTCAGGGCATGGCATCGCTGGGCTGAGCGCGCCTCTCCAGAACCGAGGGGCTCTCTAGACTTGTCCAATCATCACCGGGCCTGAAAGGCACCCAAACATCGTTGTGAATTTTTGTCCGAGCTCGCCGGCAATCGGCGGGCCGCGCAAGGATTCGTTGTTGCGATTCAATGGCTTGCTCGTAAGCCATTGAAATCAGATTCTTTTTTGAAACTTTGACTCTGGAATTGCAGGCTTTTCGAGGATCCTACTCGCGAGAGGCCAAGACGCCTCTCAAAAAATGAGGCGGCCCCGTTTGCGGCGGGACCGCCTGCAATCCGGGGCCGAAGAAACACCCGGACGGCGCCTTGTGAGGCGTCCGGAGTCTGCTCCTACGAGTCGCACGATGCAAGTGCGCTCGCGAGCAGATCCTCATCTTCGGCCCCATCACCGAATGCCCGACGTCGGGTCCTTCCCGGCGAACGGCGGAGCTTTGTCGAAAGACAGGAGCCGATGACGATGATGACGCTCGAAGAATATTTGACGCCGGACCGGTCACTGCGGGCAGCGCGGCAGGAGCCGGAGACACTTCCGGATATGCTGCCCAGCGTGACAAGTAGGCCGATCTCGCTGCACTCCGCGATCTCGGTCCACGGCTGGGATTTCTTCGACGGCCGCAAGGTCTGGTACGAAGCCGAACTCGAGCTGAACTTCGCGCTTCTCGCCAAGATGCGGCCCGACGTCGTCACAATCGCAGAGCAGCCGCCGGCGGTGATCTACGTCGACGACCATGGTCGCGAACGTCGGCACACGTTCGATTTCCAGCTCAAGCTGACGGCGGGCAGCACCGGCCTGGTCGCGGTGAAGCCGGCAGGCCTTGTCGAGAAAACCGGCATCGGTCGCACGGTCGAGCTTATCGCGGAGCAGGTTCCGCCGTCGCGAGCCGACTGGGTGCTCCTCTTCACCGATCGCGACCTCTCGCCGATCGATCTGTTCAACGCGCAGGTCATCCATCACGCCCGGCGAGATCCCTGGCCGGAAGACGACGCTGCCTTGGCCAAGTTGCTGCGTGGCTTAAGGGGCGAGACCACCATCGGGGAGTTGGCGTCCAAATCCGGCCTGGCCGGTTACGGGTTCGATACCGTGGTCCACGCCATCGCGGACGGCAAGCTCCGCCTCCTCGAATACGGAATGCTCGATGACCACCGCGTCGTTGCAGCGTCAAGCCGCAAGCGCAAGGCTTGAGGTAGCCACGATGCTGGGGCGCGCCCACGAACTCATCCCTCCGAAGCTTCCGCGGTCGCGGCAGGCCGTGCGCTGGCACGTCGGCGAAACCGCCGTGCTCAGACTGCTGGGAGAGCCATGCGTCCGCAAGAGCTGCGACAAGAACGGGTTCGTGTTCGAGACCGTCGCCGAGCCGAAGCGATCCATCCCCCTCACCTTCGAGGAATTCGACCTCCTCAAGGACGGCTACGAATTCGACTTCGATGCGCTCGGGGCAACACCCGGAAAGGCCGCGGCGGTCCTCAAAAGCGACGAGGACATGATCGCGAACCTTCCGGACGAGGTGCGCGAGCTCGTGAAAAACAAGCTCATCGCAGTCAAGAAATTCCTTGTTTTGGAAGCCCGCGGCGCCGCCTCGCGCTATCGGCAGAACCTCGGACCGCTCCTGCTGAAGATGCAGGACGAATTGTTTGCGCCGAAGGCAGAGCCTAAGGGCGGGCGAATGTGCGCACCGACTTTTAGGCTCGTTGGACCCAAGCGCTTCCTCGAGTGGGTCGATGATTATCTCGAGATGGGACCGCTCGGTCTGGTGAACCAGCATCACCTCTGCGGCCGGTGGGGAGACCGCTACAACTGGGAAGAGCGGCTGGTCCTGATCGACTATGTCTACCGCTATCTCAGCCGGGAAGCTCCGACCATTGCCCATCTTTGGGGCGAAATGGAGAAAGAATTCGCACAGCTGAACCGCGGGCGCATGGAGGCGGCTCACCTCGATCTTCGTGACTACGAAGGCCTCGATCTCGCGCGCGTTTCCAAGGACCTCAAGGAGCACATGGACGGGCGTGGCGTTACGCTGCTGACCTGCCCCGCCATTGATCTTCTCCGCGCTGAAATCCGGCGCCTACCACCGTTCGACGTCATCGCCGCGCGCAAGGGCGAGGAAGTCGCACAGCGCTTCTGCCATCCCTCCAAGGGCGGCGTGCAGGGACTGATCCGGCCGATGCAGCGGGTCGAGGCTGACGATTGGAAAACTCACCTCCACACCCTGGTCATGGAGCTGCGGCCGCTCTGGGATGCCATCAGCCCCGAGCTGCGGGAAGCGGCGCCAAAAAAACGTTGCGTCTTCAGCGCCGCAATTTGTTGCACGACGCGGGTCATTCCCGCGATGACGCTCGCGCTCAGCACCGGTGCCTCGAATACCAAGCAGTTGCTGCGGATGTGCGTGTCCGACAAGACTGCGCTCGCGCGCTCCATCGGCTGCGAAACGCCCTGGGAATACCGCGCAACGATGGACACCTTTGTAGTCGACGAGGGCTCCGCCCTGCTCAACGCCGAGACCGAGTTCGTCTGCTCCGACCTCGGCATCGCTTGGAAGAGCCCGCAGATCAACACGCCGCAACAACGCCCCAAAATCGAGCGGTTCTTCCAAACCCTGGATATCCGGAGCCTCCTGCGCTTCTCGGGTCGGGCATTCTCTAACCCGCAGGTGCGGGGCAAGTACGAATCCCTGGCGCGCGCATGCGTCACGCTCGAGGAGCTGGCCGCCCTCATCGTCCGCTTCGTCGTCGATCAATATCACAACCTGCCGCACGCCGGTCTCGGCGGCGAGACGCCTCGCGCGTGCTGGCTCCGCCTCACCAAGAAGCGCGCCCCCACGACACCGCCGGGCCCGAGCCGGGTCCGCTTGGCCTTCGGAGAAAAGTTCACCGTCACGATGCAGGCCGAGGGCATCGAGATCTTCGGCAATTGGTATCGCTCGCCCAAAACAGACGAGCTGTTCCAGCGCCGGCCGGAGCGCGAATACACCGTGACGGTCGACGGCGAGGATCTTGGCGCCATCTCGCTCCGGGTCGACGGCGGCTGGCTAACGGTGCGCGGTCCCGAGATCATGAAGGGCGTTAGCATCGCCGTCTGGGAAGCGACGCTCGCAAACCTCCGGCGGCAGGACCAGGACCTGCAGAACCTCGTCAAACCGGTCGTTCATCGCGCCATCGAGTTCGCGCAGATGGGCGACGCCGAGACCCGCAAGCGCCTCAGCATCCTCTACCGGCCGAAGAGCCGCGAGCAGCTCGAAGCCATCCGTGTTCGCATGAACCAGACGGTTCGGCACCGCGAGGAGGTGCTCGCGCCGCCGGCCGGTCCGCTTGACGTTCTCGCCCGCCGTATTCCCGTCGGCACGAAGGCACCGCGACAGCTGGCCCTCAACCTGCCGCCGGCAGCTGCGCCGGCTGAGCCCGTCAGGAAGCGCGCCGCTCCTAAGGCGCGCGCGAAACCCGCATCGAGCCGACCAGCCACACGCAAACCAGCCCGCCCGTGGAAGCCCAAGGAGCGCAAATGATCATGCACGACAACGCCGATCCCGCTGCCTACCTCCGCGCGCTGCTCGATCCGTCCGAGCGGGATTTCGTCGACCGCGTCGAGAAAGCCAAGACGGCCTACATGACGTCCGAGCGCGACGATGATCTCGCGCGCCTCTTGAAGCGGCTCACCACGAACGCCGTCATCCGGCGCGACCCCAACCAACCCCACGCGGCCAATAATCGCGCGCCGGGCAAGGGCATTGTGATCGTGGGTCCCAGCGGCGCCGGGAAATCGAGGCTGCTGGACGAGACCTTCCGGGACCACGCGGCCTTCCCCAACTTCGGCGTCCAAGGCACCTGGTGTCCCCTCATCTCCGTCACAGCGCCGAGCCCCTGCACCCTTGGCCAGCTCGGTATCCGTCTCCTCGATTTGATGGACTACGACCTCCGCCGCGAAATCCGGGAAAACAACGCCTGGCTCCGCGTCCGGCAGCAGCTGCGCGAGAACAACATCCTGTTCCTGGCGTTCGACGACCTTCAGCACGTCCTGCACGGCTATAGCGAGGACGAGATCCAGAAGGTGCGCGACACCCTCAAGGACCTCATGACCAATCCGGTTTGGCCGGTGCAGCTCATCCTGTCGGGGATACCCGAACTGTTGCCGTTCTTCCGGCACGACCGCCAGCTTCGGCGCCGGCTTCGTTTCCTGTACCTCGAGAAGCTCTCGCCCAAGCAGCACACCGAGTTCCTCACGGAGGCTCTCAGCCACTACGCTGACGAGGTGAAGCTCAAGCTCGCGATCAAGCCCGAAGATGACCTCGTGGCCCGGCTGCTCCATGCCGGCCAATACGAGATGGGCATCACGCTCGAGATCCTTTCCGAAGCGATGGAGGAGGCGCTCGACCACGATGCCAAGAGTATCACGATGACCGATTTCGCTAACGCGTACGCCAGCCGCAATCTCATGCCGGACGACCAGAACCCGTTCATCTCCGGCGCCTGGCACACGATCGACACCACTCGCCTCCAGACCAAGGACGTCGAAGAGATCGACGACGCAATGACGCCGGCCGGCAAGAAGAGGGGCAAAAAGTCATGAGACCGCTGCGCCAGACCGTTCCGCTCGGCGCCGGCGAAACGCCGGCCTCCTTCGTCTCCCGCCTCGCAGCCCGGCACGCGCCGTCCGCCCGCGAATTCTGCCTGGACTTCGGCATCACCTTCCAGAAGGTCGTCGATGGAGATCCGGAGGCGCTTGCCATCGTCGCCGCAAAGGGCGGTGTCGATGCGGCCGCGCTCGCGGACAGCGCGTTCATCAAGATCGGTGAGCGGCGCTACCGGCTGCGAGGCCAGGAGCTCGTCCGCGGTAGTCTGCGGCGGGCCGCCGTGGCGATCTGCCCGCACTGCCTTTCGGACGACATCGCAGCCACGTCCTTCCTGCGGCCCGAGCTTGCGCCGTACCAGCGGTCAATCTGGCAGATCGCCGCGATCAAGACCTGCCCGGTTCACGACATGCCGCTCGCCATCCTGGATCAGGATCTGACGGCGAGCCTGCTGCATGATTGGTCCCACCACGTCGCCAAGGCCCTCCCCGACCTGGCTCGCCTGCTGACCGAGGCGGAGCCGCGGCCGCTCACCGGGCTCGAGTCCTACGTCAACTTGCGCGTGGCGCATGGGCGCGCCGACGTGCAGTTGCTGGACACCCTCCCGCTGCACGTCGCCATTGCCGCCTGCGAGCTGTTCGGCGCGGTCGCCGCGTTCGGGCGCAGGGTGAACCTGAAGCAGCTCACCGATGAGGAATGGCGCCAGGCCGGCGGCACCGGCTTCGACGTCTTCGCCGGCGGGCCGTGCGCCATCGAGACCTTCCTCGCGAACCTGCGCGACACCTATCCGTATTCGCGATCGGGCAACGAAGGGCCGCAGGCCCTGTTCGGGCGCATCTACCAGGTGCTGGAGTTCGGACGGGAGGACAAGGCCTTCGACGCCTTGCGAGACCTGGTCGGTGGCTTCATCCGAACGCGCCTGCCGGTCGGTCCTGGCGACGTCGTGTTCGGCAAGCCGGTCGAACAGCGGGTTCTGCACTCGATCCGGACGCTCTCGATCGAGACGGGCCTCCACCCGAAGCGTCTCCGGAAGCTCCTGCAGGCCTCAGGAGTGCTGACGGAGACCTCGGACGACGTTGTAGACGCAAATTGCCTGTTCGACGCTCAGCGAGGCTCTACGCTGGCTTCGCAGGCCTCGGCTGCCACCCTCTCCCTTCGCGCCGCCGGCGAATACCTCAATGCTCCCCGGGTGCAGCGGGACCGGCTCTACCGGGCCGGCATCATCGTGCCCCGGATACGCGGCGGCGAACATGGCGCCGCCGACCAGTTCGACCCGGAGGACCTCGATGCCTTCCTGGCCAGGCTGCTCGACGGCGCCAAACCGGTCCGGATGGCGGCCGACGGCCAGGTCACCATCGCACAGGCCGCCCACCGCGCCTTCTGCATGAGCGAGGACGTCGTCCGGCTGGTGCTCGACGGCAAGCTGCAGCGGAAATGGAAGCTCGCCGGCGAGCACGGCTACATGTCCCTGCTGCTGGATCTCGAAGAAGTTCGGATGCTCGTGCGTGGCCCCGACCATGGCGGGCTCACCGGGCTCCAGATCAAGGACAAGCTGTCTACGACCGCCAAGGTCGCGAGCGCTCTCATCAAGCACGGCCACCTAAAATCGATCACGGTCGTCAACCCGATCAACCGCTGCCCGACCGTGGTTGTGCCCGTCCACGAGGTGGAGCGGTTCGCCCGGGAATACGTCTCCCTCTTCGCGATCGCCAAGCAGCGGGGCCGGCATTTCCTGGTGGTGAAGAAGGAGCTCCAGGACGCCGCCGTGGAGCCGGTGTTCAATCCCACGAAAATCGGGGCTACGTTCTATCGGAGGTGCGATTTGTCTGAATGCCGCTAACCTCGCGACCATCAGGCAAATCGTGTACAATCTGGCTGCTACGCTACTTTGGGTCGAGTGAGAACTGGATGATCAAGTCTGGAATCCCAGTCATTGCGGCTATCCTCCTCTGCTTACCATTAGCGCAGACCGCGACGGCAGCCGGCGAGCCCTCTCGACCACAAAACCCCAAATCTCAAGCAGAATGCATGTCTTGGGGTAGATCTTATCAGTCGTACTGGGACGATTTTATAGCTCAAGCGCGCCAGCGCGATGAGAAGTGCAAGGCCACATTCAAGGGAAGCTACAAGTCCGTTCGGAGTTATTGCCCAAACGCGACAGGTCAAGTTGACCATCAAAGCCCATGTGACGATGGAGCGATGTGGGTCGGGTGTGAGTGGATCGGGTACTTCCACGGTATGGGTACTTGCCTCTCCGCTCTAGCCCATAACCAGAAATCCGAGGCTACGGCCAAGGGCACAAGCGACCAAAAAGCTGGGCAGGTCGTTGAGCTCGACGCCGATGACGTCGCGTTCCTAAAGAAGATCGCGAGCCAGGATCAATTCATTCGTGATCTGGCGAAAGGAAGTGCCGACGCCGACGCGATAGGCGACGTACTCAAACTAGCAGCAGTGGGCCCTGCCAAGCTTCTGGTGAAATGGAATCAGGGCCTTATAACAGAATGGCGACGAGCAAATGAGCGCCTGGACACATTGAACAAGCACGCAACCTGTGAGGCAATCGTCGAGCACTCGTTGGATACCAAGGCAATTTCTTATTTTAACCAGCTTTACGCCGCGCGCGGTTGCGATAAGTTCTGATGGGGCAACCCCTGATTGCTGGTATTGCTTTATCGTGAATTTCTTTAGACGGAGTGTTCTCTTGTTCGGGGGACTTGTAAGACTGAGAAGGGCCTCGCTGCTCTTGGTCGCAGCAGCCATATTCGAACTCGTTTTCACCCTGGCCCAAGTCCAGCCCGCCAACGCGCTGGACCAAAGCCGATTTGTCGTAGACGGCCTCCCACTTGGTGGGAAAGTGCGCGCGGACAGCAGCGTCTATAGGCAATACGACTGTTCTCCGAGCACGCAATATCGAGGACTGACTTATTGCAAACGCGTAAAGATCGACAACAAAAACGGCATCAGGCTCACAACAACAACGACAATCGCGCATTCAGATGACGGCACCGTTGCTTATGTCAATCAGTTCATCGAGCCAGCGTCATTCACCCGAGTGGACATCGACGCGGAGATAAGAAGGCTATCAGCCAAATTCGGCGAGAACGTTCGCCTGCTGGAGGCGCCCGAACAAGTTGGGCTCCCTAAGGCCGTCATAGCCACTTGGGGCCCTGTTAAGCTCGTGAAGCTGGCCGAGGCGGATCTTGCCGTTTTACGTGGTGATAAAAGCCCGGAGAAGGGATTTTTGGTTGACCAACTTGGCGACTTCAGCCGATCGGCACGGGCCGGGCTTCCCGTCTACACCATGCAGGGTGAATTCGGGTACATCTGGATCGCAAACTACGACGAGCAAGGTCGCGGTACACTTCGTTTCCTGGCCGTAAATGCGGCCACCCTCTCGGCCGCTTTCATGGGCGCGCCGACACCGCAGCCGAACTCGACCGTTGTTGTCGCCGCAGCAAATCAACCGCCGGCAGCCGGCCGCACTAGCGCCGACGGTCAAGTCCGGCTTGCCCTACAACTTCTCGAAAGCGCGTTCGAGTGCCCAACTCCGATCGTGAGCTTCAATGAGGCCGATCAGCCGGTTCAATCCATCGGACGAATGAGCTTTTCCGGGGGACAAACGGACTTCCTCTTAACCGAGAGGTCAAGGATGTTGTCCGACGTCGGAGCCATGTTCGGCGGAGCCAGCACGGGGCCGAGCGAAACCCATATGACGATCGTCACAAACGCCAATTATGCCGACCTCGAATCTGTCGAAATTGATGACGTCCGCCCCCAGGGTTGGCATGGTGGTCCGGCTCTCCAGATCCACTGCCGATCGAACCAGAAATGCTTCTACACCCAGAAATTCCGGGATACTGGTCCCGAACGTGTGAGGCAGCAAAACTATAGGAGCGACGAAGCTTACTTCTCATTCTGCGACGCCGCGACGCGCGATAATGCCAAGGCTGCCTTCGAAGCGCTGATCGCAGCAACCAAACCTACGCAACCGCAGCTCACGGCACGGACGGTCAAGAGTGCGGCATCGGGCGGTTATATCAATTTGCGCGAGGGTCCGGGTCTGGATCGAAATGTTCTCGTTCAGATCCCCGCCGGCGAGACTATCGCGGTGGATGAAGGGGGCTGCAAGCCTGGAAGCGACGGTACAACCACATTCCCCTTCTGCCCGGTAACTTGGAAGGGTCGGAGTGGCTGGGCTTCCTCAAGCGGTTTCAACTAGGCCAGGGAGACTTTTGCAGTGTGGAAGCATCTTGATCTAGCGATATTGACCGCCTCGCCCGGCTCGCCGACTGCGCCATTATCATTTTCGTTGGGCGTTTTGTTGGCCAGTTCGTTGATCCTTTATGCGACGCAAAGCCAGGCTGACTATGATTGCGTCTCGATCAATCAGACAACGCAAGGCCCTCCCTATGCTGAGTTCGACATAAGCAATAAGTGCGGAGGAGGAGCAAAAATCTTTTGGACGAGAAGAAGCCCGGACGGGAAGCGGACTGAACAGGGGTCCTTCTTCATAGGGGGCTGCAAAACATCACATGAGCAATACTTCCCTGGAGAGTATTCTATGGGAAGCATTGAGTTCCCTAGCGGCGGTGATGCCGCGCTCTGTTTAGGCTCGGCAGACTCAGCAAAGCGTGACGACCCGAAGCCGCAACCCGCGGGCGGCAAAGGAGTCCCTGCGCAAAAATCGGGAAACCCCGCTGGCAGTTCAACTGCGTCGGATCTGGCGAAAAGGCTTCAGGCCCAGCAGCAGGCTAACGTGAACATGGAGGGTGTCCGAACGCAGCAGGAGGCGCAGTTTTCCCAAGATGCGGCCAAGCAGATTGCAGCCGGCAGATCTCTGCGAGAGGCCCAATGCGAGCGCGAGCGACCGGTCGACGAGCGTATTTCGGACTGCGAAGGTGTGCGATCTGACCAACGTGAGCGGGGGTGGTCCGCGGAGTATGTTCGCGAATATTACCAAGCCTGCAAAGGCGTGGATCTCGCTGTGTACAATCGCTGCATGGCAAGAGCAAAGGGCGATGATGCCTCGGCTAACCAGCATGATCGTACGGTACGGGAGCTTCTAAAGGCGAAACAAGAGATTCGCAAAATTGCAGTAGGCGAATTTCGGCAACGTCGTGACGCTCAACGAGCGACGCAAGAAATGCAAGAAATTTTCAGCAATATGAGCCCCCAGGTAGAACCAGGTTACGCTCCTTCAGTCAACTCGCCGCCGCCGGCACCGCCGCGCGGCTACTCACAGCCCTCGCAAACGACACCCGCGTATACACCTCCCAAACCTGTTCCGCGGACAACCACTCCGCCTCATGGCTACACGGTTCAGTAGTCGAGCTGTAATAGCCGCTCGCGCCTGAATTTCTTACGGCGTCAGCGTGCCCGATGCTTCGAGGTGATTCAGGGGACCTTCTTTGCCCGGATGTCATCAGTCTCCGCGTCGAAGCGCAGAATCCAGCACGTGCGAATTCAATAGGTTGCAACGGCAGTAGAGGACGTACTTTGCCCGGCGCTGCAGTCCCCTAGAAGTTGGTCCCCTAATCGGGGTAAAGTAGGTCCCCTATTCTTGAGGCAAACAAAACCCCGCCGGCGACGGCGGGGTTTTCCATTTCTACCGGGACCTTTGTCCACTTTACCTCAATGAGCGGTCATTCCTCACCAACGTGGATGCGTAACGGCGGTCGCTCCGTATTGGGACTTCCATTCGTCGTAGACTGGACGAAGCTCCTCCGGGATTTCCTGTTCGAAACCCTCATCCATCTTGAACTGAGGCATCCAGTCCCGGACAACGGTCAAGAGCGCCAAACCTTGCTTCTCGTCTTTGGGTCTCTTCAGAGGATTCCGCTTTTCCTGACGAGACATCCAGAGCTTCTGCAGCGCGAACCATCTTGGATCAGGCACAACCATCCTGGCTGGACTGCCGTCGCGGGCCACGACGACGCGCGTAACGAATTTCCCCCGCAACAGCCACTCTTGCTCATGAAGAGGAAAGGGCTTGGGCTGGTCTCTTTTGCCCATGGTCGCCATCTTGGACGGCGCAACCAGGAGCTCGACTTCGTACGCTTTCGCGTTGCGCGCTTGGAACGGCCTTTCGGTATTAACCGTGTACGTTGGATCGACCGATTTCAGCAGCGCCCAGACGGGATTGTCCTGTTCGTCGCTCTCTTGGCCGGCCCAAGCCATGTCGAAATCGTTCGTCTCCGAGGGGGCGCTTGCGATCCTGCCGCCGGCTTCGATGAAGTAGGCCGGCACTGCGTTGGTCCCCACCACCAGCAAATGCGAACCCAACAAGGAACGGCGGTCCGCTTCGCGCAGGATCTCCGCAGCCTCGGCAGGGATCATCGGGAGGCGCAACGCGCGGTACAGCCGGCAGGTCTCCCCCAACCTATCCTGGCTCTCGGTGCGCCGGTTCGCGATCGCTGCTTTTTGTGTCTGGTAGTCCCCGAATTTGGCTTCGGTCTCTGGGGACCGCGGGCCGAGGCTCTTGCCGTTGCCCACCCGGTCCAGCAGTTCGTACAGGTAGTCCTTGCCCCCAACCGACTTCCACCTGAGATTATAGGGGAGAGCCGCGGCCGCCCTCTCCGCCTCCATCCAGACCTCGTACTGTTGCTCGAGGTTGATGAGGACGCGGGTTTCCTCGTCGGAAAACGGGATGAATTCTGCTGGCATGTCCACATTATCCAGCAAAATCGCGAAAGATTCAAATCGCTGGATAATGCAAGCATAAACAATGCTTTAGCTGAACCGCACCCCAGAGATCGCATCCACCTTTGGACAAGGGGTGGAACCGGACCGCACAGTTTTTGCATCTTCCGATCTTCAGCGAAATCCCGCTGAAATCCAGAAGGCCCCTCTAATGGAACCGGTCTTTCTTAGCTATCACGACAAACCACGTTACGTGATGATGTCGCTCGAGGAGTTCGTGAAGTTGAAGGGCGCCGAAATCGTTGCCACTCCGGAGTCATTCCCGGAAAGCCTCCTCGCTCGCATCCGAGAGATCGCAGACAGCCATCCGGAAATCGAAGTCGAGATCTCAGGCGGCCTAGCTGACGAGATTGAGCAGTCGGGGACCGCTGGTGGCTTCAGACCTCGATAAGCATCCAGTTCCAACTACAGGTCTGGTTTTCCGTTATGACTATCTTCGGCCACGTGAATTCGCCGAGGGCGTCGAGCATGGAAAAAACAGGCTCGCTTGCATTCTAGTCACCCTGCAAGAAGGCGAGGTGTTTGCCAACGTCACGGTCGTCGATGAGGCTTCCAAGCGTTCGACAACGATTACGTTGCGCAAAAAACGACGTCGCGATTATCTGCATTCAGACGGATCCACCGGACAAGAACCAACTCGGCGTAAAGTTGGATATCCAAACCAAGCGCTACATCGGATTGCCTGCCGATCGGGAGTCATGGGCGATTGTGTCGGAAGTCAACATCGACACATGGTCTTCATCCGGGATGAACCACATTCCCGGCAAGTCGGGTCAGTTCATCTACCCTCGTTCAATGCCTGGACCTATGATGGCACAGCTGGCTAGGTTGTTTTTGAGGCTCTGCGAGCTCAAAAAGATCTGGGCACTTAAACGGCATCCTTAGCTGCGGCGTCTCGCGGGTTGCTTACCGCAAGGAGATCCGAGTTTTCCGACATGCCCTCTAAGCCCATTCAACTGACCAACGACGCATTCCTGATGTTGCGAAAGGCGATCGAAAACGTGGACGCCGGGATCGGTATCCAGTTGGGTGCGGCCGACATAGTAGCCGCAGCCGAACTGATCGAGGCGGAGTACGCCGCCGTTCGGGACACCGATACTAGGATCGAGCTTCACGTCACATCGGCGGGAGTCAAATACATGAAGATGATCGATGCCCTATTGGCAATTCCGTACGAGGGTTCGGTCGTCGAAAGCGAGATTCCCGAGCAGTACAGGTGAGATTCCAGTGACAAAGACGTATCGGACGAACGCCGAGGCTTTGGTCCTTGATGAGGCGGACGCCCCGTTTCCGTCGTGCGTGACGGCGTCTATGTCGGCACGAACGGACAGTTCGGTTCTTCTGTCATTGTGGCGTTCGCAGCAGGGACAATGGGCCCGGCGAACGTTTCGCCGCGGATCGTCCCCGAAACACTGATCTGGGTACCTTGAAGTCGCTGGACAGAGCGAAAAGCAGCGTTGTCGATCGGGTCGCCAGAATATGCTCCGTCATCGGCAATGAGCCACGGTATGCGCTCTTTGTCGGCTGTGGTCTCGATGATCAGCCGCCCTTTCACGGTCCTGTTGGACGCCCGCTTCATAGAGTCCCAGCGCGCCAGCAGCTCGGGCGTTGCCTTGGCTGCGACCCTCTTTTTCATGCCTTCACTGAGGGGTTCGACCGTGACGAAACCTTGTTCAACTTCGCTTTCCAGCACGCGACGCTTCAACCAGTCGGGCCTGTTGTCGAGGGCAGTCAGCGCGGCACCCCAAACGAAATCGAACCCTTTACGTTTTGCCATGGCAGGAAGCGCCGCCCGTAGGAGCCGCCCGTACCCCTGCCCGCGCAGGCTCGGCAGGATCGCGAGCGATTCCACCCTCAACCCTTCGAACCCGTCGTAACGAGGCGTGACGAATTTGCCATCGTAGAGAGTGCTGAGGTTGCTCTTACGGACCAGGTAGACGCCGACAATTTCGCTATTCCGGCGCAAAGCCAGCGAAAGGTTCTCATCCACTAGATGCAGAGCTCGGATAATTTCCTTTTCAGACCCCATGTGTGCGAACGTGCGCGCAACGAGCTTAATGCCCTTTACGCGATCCCTCCGCCCGAGCGGCCCTAACGTGATCGTTGCATTCTCTACGGCTGTCGGCTGCATGAGTGGATAATTCCATCCCCAAGGGAAAGTGGCAATAAGCTGGGATTTCTTCGATGGCCGCAAGGTCTGGTACGAAGCTGAGCTCGAGCTGAACTTTGCGCTGCTCGCCAAGATGCGGCCCGACGTCGCCGCGATCGCCGAGCAGCCGCCGGCAGCTCCAATCTGGCCGCCTATCTGGCAAACGAATGGGGTGTTAACCAATGTAATTGCACATTTTTGCCCGGAGGATTTGAAAGCGTCTCGTCAAGCTCATAAATTGAGGATGCTAACTGGAGAATTTAGTGTGTCGAGGTCACGGATCGATATCCTGATGACGGAACGAAGGGATGAAAGATTGTCCCTGGCTTCCAGGCGTGCGGTTGCCTCACTGGACGCGCTTGAGCGGGCTGGCTTCCCCGCATGGGTGGTCGGATCGCTGGCAAAAGGGACCTTTGCCGTCCACTCGGATGTAGATTTTTTGGTCGACTGCGATCCGGCGACGGAGATGACCGCATTTCGTATTCTGGAGCACTCGATGCGGGATTTTCCGTTCAACTTCATACCCACATCGGACTTGGATGACACGAAGCGAAAAGCCATTATGAAGGAGGCGGTGGATGCATCCCGCATTCGCTCTTACGCGCACTAGGCTTACTGAGACGCGGGCCGAATTCGACGCATTTCTCGCCGCGAATGACGAGCGGCTTGTGCCGCTCGAAGAGGCGATCGACGCCGCTGCAAAATGGCTTCGGACCGTGTCTCGCGCCAGTGGCGTTGAAGGCGTCTATACCGGCATGGAGAATGTTCTGCGAGAGGCGCTTAACGTCGTGGATGGCGGGGTGTATGCGAAATCCGAGAGCTACCACGCTCAACTCTTGGCGCAGGCTGCTGAGAAGACTGAGAAGCGACGAGAGATTATTGGCAAGGACCTCTATGCTCTCCTGGACGAGCTTCGCGCATTTCGCCATCGCGAGCGCACCAGCTACCGCCTGGTTCTCAAGGAAGATCTCGTGAACAAAAACTTGCAGCTTCTAAAAAAGGCTTTTCCGCTATTTGAGTCGGAGATTGTTTCGTTCATCGAAGACTGGGAGCACAAGCCGCGGACGGACGAAGAATCAACTCCTACCTGTGGAATATAGCGACACCGACTGCCGGAGGGCGCGGCCGACCTCTCAGACGGGAATTGCCTGTTTGACGCCCGGCGAGGCTCCACGCTGGCTGCGCAGGCCTCGGCTGCCACCTTCTCCGTCCGTGAGGCCGGCGCGTAGTCGGGGCTGCGGTACTCGACGCCGACCATTCCCAGGCGCCATCTGCACCAGCTGATCGTCACCTGCACGGACCAGGTCGTGTTCGAAATTAGGGGACATACTTTGCTCGGTATCCGCCAGATTCCGGTGGTTTGCGGGGAATTCGGAGTGTTGGATTCCAATGACTTGCAGGGCCCTTTGAGGACGTACTATGCCCGGCGCGCCATAGATCCGATCCGGACACACGCAAAGGGCGGCCGAAAGGGCCGCCCTTCTCATTTCAGCAACTTCATCCGCTTAATGCGTCGGGCCACCCGCTCCTCACGGCTCATCATTGGCCACCGCATTGCTGCGTGCCCGTCTCGCAGCTCGCTTCGCCGCTTTCCTCGCAACCCAGCGCGCGCGAAACTGCTTCGCGGCGCGAAAGGTGCGTGGTGCCACGACCTGGAATGCCATTGAGGCTATTCCGGCGACCATTCCTTTCACCACGTCGAAAGCGAAATCGGGTCCAAAATGCTCCCACACGACCCTGCCTCCTTCTCGCGAAGGCTCCGCCGGGCGGAATGGGTAGCTTGCGAACATGAAAAAGCCCCGTCCGTCGCCGGCGGGGCCTCGGGAAAATCTCTGGGCGCCTTGTTCAGCGCACGCGAAATCTCTCGGTACACCCGCTCATGGTGGACTCGATGAACCAGCTGCAAAGCATGGCCGTGCGATGAAAAACGCCCATAGCGATCACCCAGAAATTTCGAAATGCGAAGGCGCCAGATGCACAATGCCAAACGCGCGCACGAGATGCCGGTTGGCGGCAGATAAACAGACTGAACGGCCGCCGTCTGTGGACCAATTCACAATTGCGGTATGACTTTTTTTGGGCGCACAGCAATTAGCACGCAAGATGGGTTAGCGTAGCGTAACCCATCTCTCATTCCCCGCGCGGACAAGCGGCGGTGGATTGCCCCCTCGGCAAGACTTACCGAACGCAAAATACGATCTCGGCATCAGCGAACCCATCTACCTCACTAATCCCACGGCCGCGGCGGAGTTACGGTGCACTAAATCGGTTCCGGCTCCGACGCTCATCAATACCCACCGTCGAAATTGCCTTTGCGGTCGAGCCCTTCCCCCCTAAACTTCAGACATCACCGGCATGGGTTCCGACGGGCCCGGTAGAAGCGGAGTCAAGTTATGCCCAAACCGGAAAGCTTCCCGATCGAGAAGATCTTCGTTCCCGCGAAGCAGATGAAGGCGATCAGGCCCAAGATCGTCGGGGAGATTGCGGAAAGCATTCTGGACATCGGACAACAGGCCCCCATTTCCGTTCGGCTCGACGGAGACCGCCTCGTTCTGGTCGAGGGACTGCATCGGCTCGAAGCCTGCAAGGCGCTTGGTGAGACAACCATTCTCGGCGTCCTGGTTCCGGCCGAGCTTGCTCACCACAAGCCGCTGCTGTCCGAACGCCCCGAAATCGAGGCAGAGCGCATCAAGATGGCGCGCTTGAAACAGCTGCGCCTCGAGAAGGAAGCCGCGGAGGCATCGATTGCTGAATTGAAGGGCGTCGGCGCAAAGGAAGCGACGCGCACCCGTCCGACGAAAGGCATCCGCGACAATCCGAAGGCATCACCGGGCCGGACTGCAAGATCGAAACCGAAAACATTGTCGGACTGGATCACGCAGCAAAAGAGCAGCGGCGGCCGCTATTGATTGTCGCACTATGGTGACAGCGCACTCAACGCCCTGACCTGGCTCTGCCGTCAGGAATCAAAGCGCGAACCTCCGTCAATGCCTCCAACGCAATTTCACAAGCCTCGTCGATGAATTCCTCCCCACGCGAAGTCGCGTTGATTAGACTTCTCATCTCCGCCTGATATTGGCTCTTCGCGAGGTTCACCCGGTTCAACGCAGACGAGACGACGTGCTGAGTGATGGCCGGAGATCGCGCGATCTCGCCCAGCGCCGAACGATCATGCAAATAGATCGCGGCCAGATCGAAGGCGTCGCGCGCCGTGTAGGTCGACGCGCGATAGACCAGTTTCTTGGTCGCGATTTCCGCAGACCGCTCCGCCGCAATCGTGCGCTCGCCAAATCTCAGGTCATAGGTCGGATTGGCGGTGTATGACGGGGCGTTGAGGAAATCGATCTCACCTACGTCGCGCAGGGTGAGCTTCGGGTACTTGCCCGGCCATTGCCAGCCATCGCAGAGCGACTTCGTGACCGGGTTCATGTTCGGTGCGAGGTTCTTCAAGGCGGTACTTGAAAAGGAAGATATCGACGTCGTAGCTGATCCGGTGAGCCAGAATCTGCGCCAGCGCGGTGCCGCCGCCGAACGTCCAAGGTCCGGCGCCGCCCTCCAGACCATCGAGGGCGACCAGCCTTCTGCAGGAGATCTTCCCACCGCGAGGGCAGCCATCTCCCTGACCCATCTTTCATTCTCGGACTCCGTGACCTGCCAGGCCTCGATTGCCTTCAATAACTCGTCGAACGTCACGATATGATCAACGAGGAGATTGTGGATGACTGAGACATCGACCTCGTCGAACAACGCTTGCACGTACACGCGCCATTTTCGCTCGGAGATCTCCCCCTTCAGACAGGCCAGCAGCGTGCCTTCGTCGATGGCGGCAGGCATCGGCGTGTTGATCGTCGTTACAGCCGCGGTCAGGTTCTCGAACGCATCTTTCGTCATCCCCGCAATATGGGCGCATTCGGAGAAAGTCTCAACCGCCGCCAGCCGTAGGGGCAAGGCCGCTAGCGGCTGCTCGCCGCGTCGGTCTCCTTGGGCGCCGGTCCCGGCTCGCGAGGTCCATCCGGCCGGGCCTTCTGACGCGCGCCCGCCATGAAAATATCCTGCACCAGCCCGAGCTTTCCCAGCCCCAGAATGATCAGGCCGTTGATGTCCAGCTCGTACCACGCATGCGAGAGATACGCATCGCGCGGAAACCGGTGGTGGTTGTTGTGCAGGCCTTCGCCGAAGGTGAGGATCGTGGTGACGAGCTCATTGGTGGTGCCGTCATTGGTATCGAAGCGGCGGTAGCCCCAGCGGCCGTCGCTGTGGCAGACCGAGTTGACCAGCGAGGTGGCCATGGTCATGACGTAGCTGCGGAACAGGCCTGAGAACAGGACGCAGCCGATCATCGTGCGCATGCCACTGAGCGCGAAGCCGAGGGCGGCGGGGATGATCAGCGCCGACAGCGCGTACCAGTACCAGCGTGTCCTCGTGAAGAACATCGCGATCGGGTCGGCCAGGATGTCCCTGGCGTAGTATTCGGCATCGGTGGTCTCCTTGTCCCACACCCAGCCACCCTGCGCGTGGCCCATCCCCTTTGCAAAACTCTCGATGCGGTTGCCGGAGCCATCATAGTAGGGGCTGTGGACGTCGCCGGGCCGGTCGGAGTGGAGATGGTGCCGGCGATGGTTGCTCACCCATTTCAGGATCGAGCCCTGCACCGCCATCGTGGCGATCGCAGCGAGGATCGTGCGCATCACCGGACCGCAGCGGTAGCTGCGATGCACGAAGTAGCGATGCATGAAGCCGATGCCCATCGTGGTCAGCACGAACATGCCGGCGAAGACCGAGATCTCCACCCAGCCGATGCCATAAATGACGGTCCAGAGCAGCGCCCCGATCGAGCCTCCGATCATGAGCGCGAACGAGATGTAGGAATCGCGAAATTTTGCATCGACCACGGGGCCTTCGAGCAGCACGCCCGCCGGCATTTTCGCCTCCGCGCCCTGCTCCACGCTCTCGACTATGGTCATTTCAGGCTCACTTCCAGAACACTTCTGCAACGTAGGGTACAGACGCGAATAATTTCTAGCAAGAACCCGATCGGCCGCGCGACCTGCGCTTCGCGCCGTCGCGCGGCTAACCGGCCCCACGCACTGCCGGCTCCGGCCAAATCTCATCACATCGCCGCCACGCAAGTGACAACCCGCAATCGCGATTTCAGCGCAAACGCGACGGAGGCTTGCGGCTTCAGCGATATTCAGGAGCCATTTGCAATGTTGAGTACGGTAGAAAATAAGCCAACGGGAAAATCCGGCCGGCGCGGCGGCAAGAAAAAGGCCGGGCAACGGACCGGGGCCGGGGAGCACCACGCAACCCCGGCGCATCCATTGCCGGATGCCTCGGCGGAGATCAGCCAAGAGAACAAAGAAGAGAACAAGGAAGAGAACAAGCAAGAGAACGGGCCAGAGACCAAGCAAGAGGTCGAGACGAGCCGGCTGATCGGTGAGCAGGTTCCCTCGACTGCAACCCTGCCGCCCGGGATAGAGATCGCGGCAAGCGCGCCCGTCACACCAAGGGACCCCTCTCAGGCCGGCACGCAGGCGATTGCCGATGCCTATGGCGATTACGTCAGGACGTCGCTTGAGCACGCCTGGACCTTCCTGGGACAGCTCGCGACGGCGCGCTCACCCATCGAGGCCATCGAGCTTCAGATGGCGTACGCGAAACAGGCGTGCGAGGCCTTCGTCGCCAAGTCCCAAGAGATCGCCGAGCTGCATGAACAAATGAACAGACAAAGGGCCATGCATTTTGAGGGGTTCGTGGCCAGGCTCACCCAGACGACGCTCGAAATCCGCGCCACACGTCACTAAAGCATGGACCCGGAGGGCCGCCTTAGCGCAAAGCGCGAAGCGGCTTTCCGGAAAGATCATGCGCAAACAACAACCTGAAGCGCGATGACGATTCCTGATCTCGTCGCGCTTTAACGGCGGCCGCGTATCCCGGGCCGCGTGGCCGGAAGCCCTTAGGGGTAGAACCCTTGCGAAACCCATCGTGCGATCATCGACATTGATGGGCTTCGCTCCGCTCGACTCAACCTACGAACTGCGCTTGCGCGGTCGCGGAGCTAACCCACGCTGCGCTCACTCTGCCCGCTCCCCGGGTCCGCCATAATTTTTTCCTTGCACACGCGTTGTGTCGGACCGCGGCGAGACCTATCCTTGCAGCGATCGGACCGCCTCCCATTGACGCCCGACCGGATGGAGAGCGCATCGGTGCCTGAGACGAACGACCCCAAACCCGAGACCGACAAGCCTGATAACGCCAAGCTTGACGCCGCCAAGCCTGATGCTGCCAAGCCTGATGCTGCCAAGCCTGATGCTGCCAAGCCGGACGAGGCGCGCGTCGATGGCGGGCTGGCGCGGGCCTATGACCGGATCAAGAGCGCAGAGCAAGACCTTGCTCGGCTGGACCGGCTGGTTTCCGGAATGGAACGCAACAGCGAAAGCCCGCCCGTTTCGCACGCCAGCGCCGCTGCGACGGCAGCCGCTGGTCCCGCAAGCAAGGCGCCGACACCGGCTGCCAAGGGTCCAAATGACAGGCTTCGCGATCAGGGCCTGAAGGGAGACCGGACCATGATGCGCGCCTTGGTTGGCCTCGTGCTGGTGATCGGCCTTCTCGGTGCGGCCTTCGCTTCGCAATATCGCGATGAGGCCAAGTCGATCGGCAAGTCGATCAGCAAGTCGATCATGGCACGATTGGGTCCGCCCGCCAGGAGCACACAATCGCAAGCCTCCGCCGTGGAAAGTCCGGCGCAGCCGCCGGCCATGCTGCTGGCCGCGGCGGATGAGACGAGCCCGGCGCCGCCGGTCGCCAAGAACACCGAAGCCGACGATACGCAAGCCAAGGATACGCAAGCCAAGGACCCGGAAACCAGACCAAAGCCTGGCGCAGCGGCGCCTGAGGCGTCATCGTCCGATCTCGCGCAATCGCTCAGGGCCATCACGAGCGAGCTTGCGAACATCAACGGCAAGCTCGAGCAACTGAAAAGCCGCAACGAGCAGACCCTGCGCGAGCAGGCCGACACCATTCAACAGCTCAAGGCGGCGCAGGAGAAGGATGCGGCGGACAATGCGCGCCTCGCCGCGCAGGTCCAGGCGCTGCAAACGCAGCTGACGGCGTCATCGGCCTCCGCAGCCGCAAAGCCCGTCGTGCGCAGTGTGAACAACGATACGGCTGCGCGTGCCCGGCCCCATGTACCAGACGCTGCGCCCCGGCGGCCCAGGCCGCCGCGAGGTCCCTGGATGCCTCCGCCTTATATGGACCCCTATTACGGCGATCCAGATTGGTGAGCTCACAAGGCAGGCTACCCTGCCGCAGCAGGGCTATCGCATATGCGGATAATGCTGCAGGTTGGATGTGCCTTGTGAGGAGCCGATCGCACCACAAACTCGTCATGCCCGGGCATAGCCGTCCGCAAGGACGGCGTCGCTTCGCTCGCCTATGTCCCGGGCATCCACGTCGTGTTTTGCAGGAGTGAAGACGTGGATGGCCGGGACAAGCCCGGCCATGACGATGTGGAAACGGTAGCGCCAAAAATCACATCGTTTTCATATGCGATTGCCCTGACTGCCGCAGGGTGGGCAAAGGCGAACCTCTTCGAGCTACGGCGGACAGGTCGCTTTGACCACCCTTACGAGAGCTACGCGAGCCGGGTGCTACCACCAATACGGCCAGCGCCATCCCTCATAACGAACATATGACGGCACAAGCGGTGGGCCATAGGGATCGACACGGTCGTCTTCAGGGCGATAACGATAGCGCGGAACGACATAGTAATCCCACGGCGTCGGCCGGAGCACAGGCGCGGTGACGATGAGCCTCTCTTGTGGTGCCCGGACCACGACAGCCTTTCGCGTCCGGGCTTCCGCACCTGACGTTGCCAGGCTGCACAGCACCACGGCGGTTCCGAGCGCACACGCGAGGGTCATTTTCTTCATGCGTTGGTCTCCTTCACGACGAAGAGTGCTCAAGGATGCAAAGCAAGGCAAGCTATTTCGCTGTTCGATTTGCCTGATTGACCGCTGCGACTCCGCCGATGTCGGCCGCCGCGCACACTCAGCTCGATGTGAGCCGAGACGGATACGTCGTCAACGCCTACGCCGCGTCGGCGTCCTCGGGCGCAGGCCCTGCCACGAGCCCGTCGAGGCCGACCATCAGCAAATCGGCGATGTGCATCAGCTGGTAGAGCGGAATGTCCGCCTCGCCCATCTCGGCCCGCGCCACGAAGGCGGGCGCAACGCCGATGCGCTCGGCGAGCTGGGCTTCGGTGTAGCCGCGGCTCTCGCGCGCGGCTTTCACACGCGCGCCGATGCCGAGCCGGTGCCGCGACTGCTCGTCCGCAGTCATCATGGCGGCCTGCTCCTCCGGGCTCGCATAGCCGTCCGCGAACGCGGTGCCGATCAGCCGCTCCTTGCGCCAGGCGAGCCGGCAGGCCTTGCGCAGTCCGCTCGAGAAGATCACCGAAAACTGCTCCGGCACCCAGGCCGAGCTGTTGAGCTGGAGGCGCGCGCCGGTGCCGGAGACATCGCGGATCGTGCAGGGCACGCTGATGCTGCTGCCGGCGCCGTTGTCGAACTCGACAATGCCGGTCCGCAGCGTGTGATGCCTGACTGCGGCGCGATGATCGCCCATGACGACTCCCGTACGCTCGCGGCAGCGCCAGGCGAGGGATCCGACGCAGCCGCAAATTCCGGATCGAAACCTAGCGCAGAGTTTTTCGCAAAACCCCTAATGTTCCACCGGGCCGCCCACGACCGGCCGCCATGGTAAAGGATTTACTCCCAAGCTGCGGCACGGCGGTCGCATCTGGAAGCGCCGCCCCTGCGGCCATGCTTCGAGACGCCCGCTTGGGCGGGCTCCTCAGGATGAGGACGGAGGGTGCGGCAATCGTTTCAGCGGGCACCAATGCCGCTTAGCCTCATGCTGAGGAGACCGCTGAAAGCAGCCGTCTCGAAGGACAAAGCGCGCTCTCAGACCGTCCCAAATCCGCCCGCGCCTACTCGCGCGCGCGGCGCAGGGCGTCTTCGAGCTTCCGCCTTTGCTTGTCCCAACGGGTCTGCTCGGCCTCGCTGCGTTCATCGAGCGCGGCCCGCTCGGCCTCGATCGCCTCGGTGCGCGCCACGTGCTTCCGCCTCGCCTCTTCCAGCGCGGCTTCGGCCGCGGCGACGGCCTTGTCCCGGCGCGCACGCGCCTTCGCGCGCGCCGCCTCCTCCTTGCGGCGCTCGGCCTCGCGCCGCCGCTCCTCCTTCTCGAACGCCGCAGCCGCCTTGCGCGCGGCCTGATCGTCGGCCTTGCGGGACGGCTTGTGTGCGGACTTGACGGGACGCTTCTTCGATTCCGCCTTGGGCCTGCGCTTGGGCCTGGGTTCGCCGTCGGCGAGAGCGCTCGGCAGCTGGGCGTCTTCGGTGAACGGATCGTCCGAGCCGACTGGGCGCCTGAGCACGACGCCGGGGCTTGCCATGGTCGCGGCGACGACATCGGGGTCGTCGGTCTCCTTTGCGACGCCCTGATGGAACAGATTGGACCTCGCGCCCCAGGCCTGAAGCGCCGCCTTCATCGAGGGTGCGGCGACCGCCTGGTCGTAGAAGCCGAGCGAGGTCTGGTATGTCTTCAGTTTTCTTTGCGGTTTTGTCTTCTTCTCTGGCATGTCGCTCCGCGGCCCCGGCGCAGCAACCAGCTCTCGTCGCACCGGCGCCACCCTGACATCATGCCCCTGTTTTGCCCGACGCGTCAAACGTTATTTCGGGATCGCCGAAGTCGCTCCGGGCTCGGTGCAACCGCATATGACGTCGGAGCTTTGGGCAGCCTGGCCCCCACGCCGTCATGGCCGGGGTCCCCGGCCATCCACGCCTTACCCGGCGGTGAAATCCCAATTGCTTTCTACTGTGCATGGGGTTGTTTTCGAACTTTTGCCGGATTGGCCTCGCCACGACGCTACGATCCCGCATCGAGCAGCGCGTCATAGCCCTTCGCGCTGAACGCCAAGAGACAAAACCCGTGCCCGAACGGATCGGCCAGCATCGCGATCCGCCCATACGGCGCATCGCGCGCCGGCACCTCGAGCACCGCGCCGGCGGCGAGCGCACGCGCAACAGCGGCATCGACATCGTCGACGACGACGTCGATATGCATGGGTGTCCAGTGCCGCTCATAGCGGCGGCGGTCGCCGCCCGCGCCAATCGTGCCGGCCTGCTTGGTGAGCAGATACACCGGCGCCGGCCAGCCGTTGAGCTCGACGAAGTCGGTGCCGAAGCGGCGGCCGACCGTCAGGCCGAAAGCGGCGGTGTAGAAGGTCGTGGCAGCGGCAACGTCGGGGACGTCGATGTTGAGGAGAATGCTCATGGGGGCAGCGTAGCCCGGATGGCGCAACACGCAATCCGGGATGGTGCCGCACCCGCTATTCGAAGCTTACGGGATCTCGTACACCGACACCCGCTCCGCAATCCCGCTCAGCGCGACGCTGCGGCGGATCGGGACAAGGCCGCCGGCCTCGAGCAGGCTGCGTGTCTCGGCATTCTCCACCACCTGCTCCGTCACCACGATCGAGCGCGAGGCGGCGAGGCCCTGGACGCGCGAGGCGATGTTGACGGTCTGACCGAAATAGTCCTGCTGGCCGTTGAGCGTGACCGCAAGGCACGATCCCTCGTGGATGCCCATCTTCAGCAACAGGCCTTGCTGCTGACGCTGGGCGCCGAGCTCGCTCATGGCCTCGCGCATGCGGATCGCGGCGGCGATCGCCCGGTCGGGCGTCTCGAACGTCGCCATCACGGCATCGCCGATGGTCTTGACCACGGCGCCGCGCTCGGCGGCGATGATCTCCTGGAGCAGGCGGAAATGCTCGTTGACGAGATCGAAGGCGACGAGGTCGCCGACATGCTCGTAGAGGCCGGTGGAGTCCTTGAGATCGGAGAACAGGAAGGTCAGGCTCAGGATCTTCAGGCGCTGGCCGATGGCGAGCGTGTCGGTGCGGTAGAGATCGCGGAAGGTCTGGTTGGTGAGCAGCCGCTTTGCGGTGAGGCTGGGCCTCCGCCGCGTCAGGACTGCATCGAGCCGCTCGTTCGCAACCCACACCGCCGGCAGCACGCGCGTATCGGTGCGGTTCTCCAGCGTCAGCCGCAGCGCGCCGGGGCGAAGCGTGACGGCGTCGACCGGCACGTCGGCCTTGTTGAAGAGCAGCACGAGGTTCTGGCGCTCGCTGGTCTCCTCGCCCTTGACCTCGATGAACTGCGCGGTGTGCGTCACCGGATCGAACAGGATCAGCATGCCCGCGGGAATCTGGAGCGACAGGATGGCCCGCTCGCCTGGCGGCAGGTCGACGGCTTCGAGCGTGAGCTCGCGCATGAGGGCGTCGACATCATTGGGCAGGACGATCGCCGAGCTCCAGAACACCTGGCGATAATATTCGGCGAGCGACAGCTGGTCGGCATTGTGGGCGGCGATCTTGCGCACGCGCGGGCTGACGGTGAAGGTCACCTCGACCAGATTGTCGAGCGTCGTCTCATAGCCCGCCGCGCAGAACGCGCAATGATACTGCGCGCTGTTGACCGTCTTCAGACTCTTGTTGGCGGAGAGCACGCCGGCGCAGCTCGGGCACATCACGCTCCAGGTCATCTCCAGGATGCCGAGCCCGACCGCGCGCAGCAGAGCGCCGATCACCAGCTCCTCGTCCAGGCTGGCCTCGCGGGCCAGATGCAGCGGGTTGATCTTGGAGAGCGCGTGGTCCGGCGCCTCCCGCACCGTGCGCTCGATGAGATCGGCGACGTTCTCGTCGACTGACTGGCGCAGCACACCGAACAGCGTTTCGATCTCGCTCATGCAATGATTTTACCTGAAAGGGGGCGGCGCGGAAATCCACGTTCCCCATAGCTATGCCGGCGATGGCGGGGCACAAGCAGTAGCAGGCAATTGCCGCCTCACGATGACGGGAGGTTGATCCCTCGATCAGCGCTGCCGCTGCGCCAGGTAAAATCCGCACAGCACCGTGCCAAGACCCGCCAGCTGCAACTGGTCGGGGCCTCGCCGAGCAGCAGCCAGCGGCAGCAGCGTCAAGGCCGGCACGATCGCCGTAGCACGCCTCAGAAAAACCCGGGACTGAGATCGAGCCGGCGCGCAAAAAAGATAGCCGGGACAAGCCCGGCCATGACGTCGCGGAAAGCTTTGGTACCAAGCTCTCGGCTCGGTGCGATCGATTCAGCGGACCGAGCCCGTTGTCACGGTTGCGGTCTTCACCTTGCGCGGGGTCAGGACGCTGACCTGGAGGGCCGTCACGCTGGTGGCGGGCGCTGCGATCTGCTGCTCGACATTCTTGGCGCCGAGCACGCGGACCTGCAGGGGCGAAGCCGGAATGCCATTGGCCTCGTAGGCCGGCAGCTCGCCGGCGAAGGCGGCAGTCGAGCCCACGATGGCGAGGGCGGCAACTGCGATCGACAGAGTCTTCTTGTTCATAGTGATGCTCCTGGAAAAGTGCGGAGCACATGTAAGCCGGATTTGCTGCATTGCGATATGCATTGCCGCAACGCAATATCGCGTACCGTGCATGGCGATATGCCTAACGCCCGCCGGTGGACGCGTTTTCCAACCGAAGACCTAACCACCCATCACGTTCCCCCAGCCGTCGAAGACATAGGCTTTCCAGGCCACGGTTCCATCGCTGCGCAACCGGCTGGCCCGCCGGTAATCGTCCGCCTGATCGGCGGTCCAGGTGATGATCGTGCCGGAGACACGATCGTGCAGGATGGCGGGCTCGGAGGGATCGAAGGCGTCCATGGGACGAAGCGAGGAATGCGTCATGCCCTGTCAACGCACCCACGTCAGCAAGGTTGCCGCAAAGCACCGGACAAAACGCCGCGCTGCTCCACGCCTCATTGCGAGCGCAGCGAAGCAACAGCGAGCCCGCGCAACGCGCTATTTCAAGGCCGTTGCCAGCGTCTGCAGCTTTGCGACAAGATTGGTGCCGAGTGCGTAAATCACTTCGATGATTGCGAGCGCGATGCCCGCCGCGATCAGGCCGTATTCGATTGCGGTGGCGCCGGACTCATCGGCGGCGAAAGCGGCCAGCATGGTGTTCAGTTTCACTATCGTGTCCTTCCCAACTCTACCGGACGTTGCCGGCGCGGGAGAAATGCACCTGATCAATCCAAGATCGAGTAAATTCGGCTCGCTCAATTTACCAACAAAAGAACCTTGAATTTGCGGGCGTTTTCCGCTGCTTGAGCCCGGGAATTGCGACGGAACTCGCGTTGCTCTTGCGCAACACCCAGGCGAAAAGCCCCATTTATGCCATTTGCGCCATTGCGTCGCCACATCGTCCCCCGAACAATCGACGCCGCTACATGCCTTTCCGTGCAAGACTGTTTGCATCAAGACTGTTCGGACAAGACGGGTTTTGAACAGAACCGTTTGGAGGCAGGGATCATGAATGATCGGCGGTCTCTTCTTGTGGCTGTCGCGTGCCCCTCGGCCGTTATGGCCGGCTGGCTGGCGCTCTCCCTCTCCGCCTACGCTCCGGCGCTCATCGAGAACAGCGGCGCCAATGCGGCCTCGGTGTCCCGCGCGAAAGATCTCCCCCGTCTCGAACTCGCCAATGTTCCGCGCGCCGCAACCATCGAGGATGGCATCGCGTTGACGGCCGACATCGCAGCGGCCGTTGCTGCGGCGCCAGCGATCGCTGAAGCAGCAGCGCCCGAGGATCCCGTCTCCACCATCAAGCTCGCTTCGGCCGATACGACAGTGATCTTGCCGGCGGAAGCCCCCCCAGCCCCGCAGCTTTCGCCTGAACCGGAGCCAGTTATGAGCGAGGCTCCGCCTGCACCGGCGCCCGAGCCCGTCAAGATTGCATCCGCCGATCCCACCGAGATCGTGACGACCGACGAACCGTCCCTCGCTTCCATCGCGGGCGGACCCGCCCCGGCCCCAAGCAAGGCATCGCCGCCGGCAGACACCGTCGCCGTCCTCGACGAATGCTTCGTCATCGATGCCTGCATCGACCGCTATCTCTGGACGCTCTACCAGCGTACGCCCAAGGAAGACTCCATCAGGGTGCAGGAGCGCCGCGCCGTCACCATCAAGCGCAGGGGCAAGACGGTCACGGTGATGCGCAGCTTCACCAAGCTGGTCGACGAGGATTTCGGCTGGAAGGATCCGAAGGCGGCCGAGCACGCCGGCATGTCGATGATGGACTATGTCATCGGCGGCATGGACAAGAGTTTCAAGCGAAAACTGTTCCGCACGCTGCTCGCCGCCGAAGCTGCCGGCCTCTCGCCCGGCATCACCAGCGCGTTCCGCGACGATTATCGCCAGTCGATCGCGAGCGGCCTGAAGGCCGCCTCCGACCGCTCCTATCACGGCGGCAGCACCCGCGGCGGCTACGGCCATGGCATGGCGGCCGACATCGTCAGCACCCAGGGCAATAACCGCGCACAGCGGTGGGTCTCGACCGAAATCCTGTGGAAGTGGGTCGATGCCAACGGCAAGGCGCTCGGCATCGGCCGACCCTATCTCGACCGCGATCCGCCGCATGTCGGCCCGATCGACGGTGCGGAATACATCTCGAAGCGCGGCGTTGCGAGCGACCGCAAGGAAGCCGCGAACACCAAGTCCAGGAAGGCGCGGGCTGTGGCCAGCGCCAAGCCGCCAAAGGCGCACGCCGCGCGTGAGCAGAGAAGCGCGGCCAAGCCGCAGAAGTCAGCGCAATCTGCCGGCAAGCGCGCGACCTGATTCGCTACGATTTAGGCTCCGTTACCGGCAGCGGCACGAGGCGCATCTCGGCGGTGCCGGCTTGCTGCGTGCGCACCAGCACCGCAAAGATGGTGTGGACGGCGAGCCGCACCGCTGCGTCCATTGCCAGGCCCTTGGCCAGATGCGCCGCGATCAGGCCTGCGAGCAGATCGCCAGTGCCATAGGGCCGGATCGGCAGACGCGGCGTTGCAAAGCGCGACAATTGACCATGCGCGCAGAGGATCGTCTCCACCTGTCCGGCCGGCGTATCAGTGAGCGTGCAGCCGGTGGCGACCAAATCGGTGCGGCTGGTCCCCGCGAGCGCCGAACACGCCGCACGCAGGCCTTGCGCATCCGCAATCGCGACGCCCGACAGCAGCTCGAGCTCGAACTGGTTCGGCGTCGTGATCTTCGCGGCCGGCAGCAGACGGTGCCGCACCACGTCCAGAATGCCTTCGGCGACATAGACGCGGCCATCGTCGCCGACCACGGGATCGCAGAGATAGATCAGCTTCGAATTGCGCGTGAGCGCCCGCTCGACGAAATCGGCGATCACAGCGGCGTTGCCGACCGAGCCGAGATAGCCGGTCACGAGCACGGCCGCTTCCTCGACGAGACCGCGCTCCTCGACACCCCTCAGCAGATCGGCGACGAGCTCGGTTTCCAGCACGCGACCGCGCAGGGTTGGATAGCGCGGATGGTTCGACAGCAGCGTCGTCGGCACCGCCGCGACGTTTACGCCCTCCGCCTGCATGGCATAGGCCGCCGCGCTGTTGCCGACGTGGCCGTGAACCACCTGGCTTTGAATGGAGATGACGAGCATGCGGAGGTCCGTAGGATCAAAAGCTGGATGTGGCAAGCTAAGGGATCTCATACCCGAGCCCCGGCCGCAGCGCTCGCATCTTTCGCGCCAGCCGCCGATGCCCACTCTCTTCCGAACGCGCCAACTGGTTTGCCACCGCGACATGGTCCGCATCGGGCTTGTGCTGGTTGAGCTTGGCCTGTCCCTCGATCTGGTCCACCACGAGATCGACGACCCGGATTGCAGCCAGCATGCTCTCGCGCTTGCCGCCCTCCATCTCTGCGAGGTCCCAAGGCTGTTTCGGAAGCCGCGCTTCCGCCACCGCCAGCAACGCATCGCCATGTCCGCGGTTCTCATCCAGCCCGCGCAGATGCGCCACGACCGATAGGTGCACGGCCTCGTAGAGCCAGGTCGAGACGTTGTCGCGTGAGAAATACCAGTCGTTCGAAATGTAGGCATCATCGCCGGCAACGATCAGCAGGAAGCGCCTGTTGCCGTCCGCCAGCGACACAAGCGGATTCTTTGCCGTGAAATGAACCTGCACGATCGCGCGTCCGTCGCGCTGATGCAGCACGAACGGCACATGCGAGGCGCGCGGGCCGCGCTCATCCGCCGCCACGATCACGCCGAAGCCGCGCCCTGCGGCAAATCCCAGGGCGCGCTGCTCCTCGATGCGGAATTGGGGACGGAGAACATGCATGGCGGACTCGCACTGGACGAAGGACGGTGCGAGGCTAACCCATCATGCTCCGGATTCCGAAACAATATCGGCGCGCAAATGCGGATGTCAGGAATGATCCCGGCCTCGCGCGAGCTCCGCGAGATAGGCGCAGAACATGTCGGCCAGCCCGTCGGCATGATGTGCGATCTCAGCCTCGCTACGCGACGTCTCCGAGAACCGCTTGCCGACCTCGCTCAATGTCGTCGTGATCAGCTCGCCGGCGAGCTCGCGCGTCGCATCCGAGACCTTGGGCAGCGCCTCCCGCATGAAGGCCGCGACGACGCCCTCGCCCCCGGCCCGCGCCTCCTGCGCCTCGGGCGCGTCGCGATAGAGCGGCGCCGCGTCGCTGAGCGCCGTGCGAATCGCAGCCTCCTCGCACTCGGAGCGGATGAAGGCATGGACCAGCGCGCGCAACCGCGCCAGGGGCGGCCTCGCCCGGTCTTCGAGAATGCCGCGCAGCATCTCGCTTGTGCGCCGCCACTCATCGCTCTGGAGGCGGAACAGGATCGCGGCCTTGTTCGGAAAATATTGGTAGAGCGACCCGACACTCACCCCGGCCCGCTCCGCTACCCGCGCCGTTGTGAAACGCTGCGCCCCTTCCCTTGCCAGGACCTGAACAGCTGCATCCAGAATGGCCGCAACCAGCTCGGTGGAGCGGACCTGCTGCGGCTGTTTTCGTGAGGAAACTGAACGGCTTCGACGATCGGCCATGGCACACCCCGGCAATGCGAATAGGAAATGCGACGAATTAGTCGTATTCCAGGCTCCGCGCAAGCACGCGCTTTCCCGCCGATCCCGGAGATCCTCGAATGACCACCCCGACCATCACATCGCTTGCGCCGCTGCTGAACCGCCTGTTCCTCGAGGCCGAAGCCGCAAGCGATGCAACGCAAGCCGCTGTCGCCGACCTGTCCGATGCCGACCGGGCGCGGATGATGCGGAGCAAGACCGATTACGCCGAGCTCTATGGCCGCCTGAAGGACGCACCGCTTGCGGTGTCGCGCGAGACGGGCATGCTGCTCTACATGCTGACGCGCAGCTCCCGCGCCAGGGCGATCGTCGAGTTCGGCACCTCGTTCGGACTCTCGACCCTGCACCTTGCCGCAGGCTTGCGCGACAATGGCGGCGGCCGCCTCATCACCAGCGAGTTCGAGCCATCCAAGGCCGCGCGGGCGCGGGAGAACCTGTCGGCCGGCGGCCTGATCGATCTCGTCGAAATCCGCGAGGGCGATGCGCTGAAGACGCTTCGCACGGATCTGCCCGAGACGATTGATCTCGTGCTGCTCGACGGCGCCAAAGCGCTCTACCCGGATATCCTGGATCTGGTCGAAAGCCATCTCAGGCCGGGCGCGATCGTTGTCGCCGACAATGCCGACTTCAGCCCCGACTACCTCGCGCGCGTGCGCAGGCCCGGCAGCGGCTACATGTCCACGGGCTTTGCCGACGACGTCGAGCTCTCCGTGCGAATCAACTAACGCGAGCCGGAGCCGCTACGATCATTCAAGGCAGCCGCACGATCGTCGTGCGGCGGCTTTGCGCCGTATTCCCCCTGTCGCAGGCGCGTCACTCACTCGTGATAGCTCGTCCAGCCAAAAGCCACGTTGCGCGTCCTAAACATACCTACCGCGCGGTATCTTTCGAGCGAAAAACACCTGATTGACCATGACCTCAGCCGTCAATGCCTACGCAGCGCTTGCCCTCGCCATCGTGTTCGAGGTCACGGCGTCCGCGTTCCTCCAGCAATCCGCACAGTTCACGCGGCCGTGGCCGACGCTGGCCATGGTGCTGTTCTACGTCGCCTCGTTCTACGCGCTGTCGGTGGCGATCCGGGTCATTCCGCTGAGCATCGCGTATGCGATCTGGGGCGGCGTCGGCATCATCCTGACCGCGACCCTCTCCTTCGTGCTGTTCCGGCAGATGCTCGACGCCGCGGCCTTCGTCGGCATCGCGCTGATCGTATCGGGGGTCGTGGTCATCAACCTGTTCTCGGAGACCACGGTGCATTGATGGCGGACAGCGCCTACACCCGCGCCAAGCAGCCCGAGCAAGTGCGGCGCGCCCTGCTCGACTGCGCCGCGGCGATCGCCATGGATCATGGCGTGTCGGGGGTCACGGTGCAGGCGGTCGCGGCAGCGGCCGGCGTCACCAAGGGCGGACTGTTTCATCATTTCGGTAGCAAGCAGGCGCTGATCGAGGGCCTGTTCGCCGATCTTCTCGCCCGTGTCGATGCCGAGATCGACGCCGCTATCGACGCCGATCCCAAGCCGCGCGGCAGCTTTACGCGCGCCTATGTCAATGCGGTATTCACCGGCCAGGCGTTCGGATTCGCAACGCCCTGGGCGGCGCTGAGCATGGTGGCCGTCACCGATCCGTCATTGCGCCGGCTCTGGAACGACTGGATGAAGGCGCGCCTGAAACGTCATCGCGCGACTGACGCAACGCCCGGGCTCCATGTCGTCCGCCTCGCCGCCGACGGCGCCTGGCTGTCCTATGTCACGACGGGACAAACGCGGATGAACGCCGAGCTGCGCGCCGTCCACGATCGCCTGATCGCGCAGACCTACCGGCGCGGCTAAGGGCTCTGCACCGGCTTGGGTGGATGCGACGCGGCCCGGGAGGCTTTTGCGCGAGGCTTGCCCGCGGCGCTTGGCGGCGGTTCATCGACGGACTGCAAATAGGCAGCGAGCGCCTTGGCGGAGTCCGGGCCGGTTGCGTAATGGTCCTTCAGGAACCAGGCGAGAGTCACGCTGAAACGCCCCTTGGCCAATCCCCGCGGGCTGCGGTGACAGGTCGCGCAGCCGTCCGCGAACAGTTTTGCAGGTGGTTTGCCGGCGTCGAGATTTTGTGCGGACGCGATCGTTGCCGTCAGCGCGGTAGCGGCTGCGAGAGTCATCAAAGGCGCGATAACCTCGCGCCCTGGTCGAAATAGCGTCGTCAAATCCAGTCGCCCCCTAGCCCCGTCGGCAGTCACGCCACCAACAACTGATCGAATTCGGGCGGAGTGTACGACTTGCCGTCCTGGTCGGTGATGACAACCTGCCATCCCTCGCTCGCCCATACCTTCGCCTTCGCCACGATCAGCAACCGGCTTTCGCGGGCAAAACTGCACTTCTCGTTGTCGCGTTCTGCGACCATTTTATAGGCCAATGCGCATCCCCTTGCGTTGCCCTGCCACCCCTCTCCCTCGTGGCAGCGGGCTTTGGCGGCAATTCGCCGGGAGCATGGCAATTTGATGCCATCCACGGCAGCATTGTGCCTCGATCCTGCCTGAACGAAGAAGGGATCATGTCACGCGTCAAGAACGCGATTCTGCTTGTCGTGCGCTTGCTTGTCGTAAGCCTGCTTGGCACGCCCTGCCCGGCTCTGTGCCGGTGGAGGCGCAAACCTACGATCCGCGCCAGCCAGTCTGCATCGAGGTCTATACCCTCGACGGCAGTTCCATCGCTTGCAGTTTCATGGCGATGGCAGAATGCGCGGCGACTGCATCCGGGCAGTCCGCCCAGTGCTTTGCCAATCCCTATGCTGTGCAAAATCGCCACCGGGCCCGGGCCCATCGCCGCCGCGACGGAACCGCTAAGCGCCTGCATCCGCTCAGTGCACGCGGATCACGTGAGGGCGGCCGAGATCGATCAGCCCTTGCACCGCCGAGAGGCGATCGTCCAAGGCTGCGATGGTGAGCAGCAGATTGTTGCGGCGTTCGTCGAGCATACCCATCTCGGCGCCGGTGAGCTTTGAGTTCGCCCGCTCTTTGTGGATCCCGTCGAGAGATTTGCGCAGTCCGGCGATCAAGCTGGCCAGCTGCTTGGCCTCCTTGGTCATCGAACGCTTCGCGACATTTTGGCGGCGCGTTTCCGCCTGGCTCTGTCTCATCGTCATCCTCCCGTGCCCCGCTGCCCCGAGTGGATGCCGACATCTTTGGGCAGACATCTTACGATCGATGAAATCTGCCCGCGAAGAACTTTCTTAAATTGTACGCGCAGGGAACTCGCGGTGGTCCAAACGGAAAGCCCGGCACGGAGACCGGGCTTTCGTCGCAACACTAAATTAATGCTTCTGATGACCGCCGCCGGGGCCGCCGGCCGGCGCACCACCGCCATGCGGAGCAGGAGCATTGATGTGCGCGGCACCGCCGCCGCCGGCATGCGACATCGTAGGCGCCGTCGCGCGCGGCGCCGGCATCTGCGCGTGAGCGTTCATCGGCGCACCATGGCTCACGTTCGGCTGTGCCACATGCGGCATCGCCGGCCGGGCCGACGGCGCCGCTGACACGCGCGGCGCTTCATGCGCACGTGACATCGGCTGCACATGCACGGCAGCGCGGCCCGCCGCTTGCTCATGCATCATACGCGCCTGCGCATCGCGCGGATTGCGGCTCGGCGTGTTGATCTGCTCATGCGCGAAGCGCTCGCTTCGCACCGTGCGGGTCCGGTCCGCCGTCACCGCGATGTCGCGTCTGCCGATCGCAGCGTCGTGGCGTGCGGTCGCGGCGTCGCGTCCGGAGACGACGGTGTCACTCCTGACGTTAGCCCTGCCGTGCACACCCTCGCGTCCCAATGCGACCGCCGCGTCGCGCGTCGCCGCACGGCCGATGCGGGCCGCACGCGGATCGATCGTCATCCGTGTCGCGAGACGCTGGTGCGAGGTCCAGTAATTATTCCAGTAGGCGTGGCGCCGATACCACGGCCGGCCCTCGTAGTAGTTCGACCAATACGAGGTCAGCACGAAGGGGACGACGGGGACGTCGATCTCGTCGGCGTAGTCAGGGAGATAGACGTAGTGGTTACGGTAGAGATATTCGAGATATTGCGACGACACCCAGCCGCGATCATCCGAGAAGCTCACGTCGCACCAGGCATTGCCGCGCAGGCAGCCATGGATGTTGACGCGGGCGCCCTCAGGGATGCGATCGACCAGGGGAAAGCCCGAACCCGGACCGGCGCGCAGCCCGGTCGAGACGGTGACGATGCCCGGCGCGGCCAGCGCGGCCGTCGGGGCGAGCAGCAATGCTGCAACCAAAAAGCTTTTGAGTCTCATGGCATGTTCCTCCTCTCAGGGCCGAACGCACCATTGAACCGAGCGTTCCGCGTGCAGCCGTCGCATCCGTCGAAAGATTGAGATGCACGCCGTACGCGGTTCAATATTCATTCGTCGTTCATCGGCGCAGCGCGCTGGGAGCGCTGTATGCCCTCAGCTCGCTTGCAGCATGAAGCCGTCGAAGTACGACGCAAGCGCAGCAAAATCATCGATCGGCAGCACGGTCGCGACATACTGGTCCGGCCGCACCACGACCATGCAGCCGGCCTTCCGGTCGATGCCGCGCATGGCGAACACATCGTGGCCGCTCTTGGAGTCGGCACAGAACATCTTCTCATAGTCGATGAGACCATAGCGGCCCTTGCGCGGGAGCAGCAGTGGCGGCATCGCCTCAATCGCCAGATCGCGATGATCCTGCTGGAAGACTGCACGCAGATCGATCACGCTGTCGATGTCGGCGCCAGCGGGCGTATAGCGCCGCACCGGCGATTTTTTCGCGCTGGTGAGGAAATTGCACAGCGCGCGAATGGCCGAACCCGCGGCCGCGGGATCTTCCGCAGGAGAAAACGCGTAGATCCGGAACCGGCCGTCCGCCTGCGCGGCATGGCCGAGATGCACCGGCTTGGCATCGCCGAGCCGGATCACCGGCGCAGAGTGAAAACGCTTGCCGATGACGAGGCCTCTAGCGAGGTGCTGATGTGAGGTCGCTGCGGTGAGGATCGATGGTCCATAATGCGTTGCCGTGCCCGCGGTGTAGCGGCCGTGCCTGACAAAATAGTCCTGCGTCTTGGCGGCATCGGCGCCGCCGGCCTTGGCAGCGGACGCCAAAATTCCTGCCCACTCACGGTCGAAATCGATCAGCTCCTTCGCCACCGCCTGGCGCTCGGCCGAATAGGAATGCAGCAGGTGTGGTGCGCACTGCTTGCGCAGCACCGCGGCAAGCTTCCAGCCGAGATTGAAGGCGTCCTGCATCGAGACGTTCATGCCCTGACCCGCTTTCGGGCTGTGGGTATGGCAGGCATCCCCGGCGATGAAGATGCGCGGCAGGCGCGTCGCGATCTCGGCCTCCGGCACGTCGTCGAACTTGTCGGTCAGGCGCTGGCCGATCTCATAGACCGACCACCAGGCGATCTCCTTCACTTCGAGCGTATGGGGTTTGAGGATCCGCTGCGCTTTCGCGATCACGTCCTCGGCGGTGATGTTGCGGTTGGCGACGCGCTCGCCGATTTCGAGCTTGGCGAGCTCGACATAGAGGCGCGCCATGTAGCCGCCCTCGCGCGGAATGATCAGCAGGCTACCGTCCTTCGCCGACTGGATCAGCGCCTTGAAGCGGATGTCCGGAAAATCGGTCACCGCCAGCACGTCCATCACGCCCCAAGCGTGGTTGGCGGAATCGCCATGCAGCTCGCGGCCGATCGACTTGCGCACCGTGCTGCGCGCGCCGTCGCAGCCGACGACGTAGCGCGCCTTGATGGTCTCGACCTTACCCTCGCTTCCGGCATCGACGCGTTCGAGACGCACGGTCACGGCATGATCGGCGGGACCCGCGGCCGGATCGACCGCAAGATCGAGCAGGCGGCGGCTGTAATGCGGCTCGAGCTTGGCCGGCGATTTGCGCATGACGTCGAGAAAGCCGTCATGGATGCGCGCCTGGTTCAGGATGACGTGGGGGAATTCCGACAGGCCGTCCTCGACGTCCTGTACCCGGCCGCTGCGCACGATCTTTTCCGGCGTCCGCTCATCGGGCTTCCAGAACGTGGTCTCGTTGACCCAATACGCCTCCTTCAGCACGCGCTCGCTGAAGCCATATGCGTGGAACATCTCCATGGTGCGGCAGGCAATGCCGTCGGCCTGCCCGACCAGCAGCCGGCCCGGCTTCTGCTCGACGATGCAGGTCTTGACGTCAGGGAATTGCGCGAGCTGGGCGGCGAGCGTCAGGCCCGCAGGGCCGCAGCCGACGATGAGGACATCGACCTCGGCGGGCACCGCGCCGGCAGCGCCCGAAGCCTGCACGCGTTCGGCGGGATCGGCGATCTCGGGATCGCCCGGCTGAAATCCATTGAGATGGAATTGCATGAGCACCTCTCCCGGCAATGTTCTGTTTGGGTATTGCTCAGTATGCTGACTATCAGTATACTTGTCAACGCGCCATCGCTCTGCGTGCGAAAGGAGAATTCGGTGAAAGACCACAACGACATGCCCGGACATCTGGCGCGCCGATTCCAGCAGATCGCGGTGGCGGTATTTCTGGCCGAAGTCGGCGATGCCGGCTTCGACCTCACGCCGGTGCAATACGCCGCGCTCGCGACCATCAAGGCCAATCCAGGGCTCGATCAGGTGACGCTTGCCGGCCTGATCGCCTATGACCGCACCACCATCACCGGCGTGATCGACCGCCTCGTCCAGAAAGGCCTCGCCGAGCGCCGCGCGAGCCCTCGCGACCGCCGTGCCCGCGAGCTCGAGATCACCGACGAGGGCCGGCGCACGCTGCGCAGGATCACGCCGGCGGTGGAGTCGGCCCAGCGCACCATGCTGCGCGGCCTTACCGCCAAAGAAGGCGACGAGTTGGTGCGACTGCTGCGCAAGGCCATTGCCGCCGGCAATGAGCTCAGCCGCGCCCCGCTGCGCGAGGTCTAAAGTGTTTTCGCGCGAAGTGGGTGCCGGGTCGCGTCAAGAAAACGCGTCAAACAAAAAAGGCACAAGCCGGTATTGCTGTCTGCAATCGTCGCAGGCCTGCGAAACCTGGAACTAACCTTCGGCTGCTACCGTCGGCAACATTCGGCGCTTAACGCGCGATTAACTTTGCCGCTCGGGAGCTTGGAATGCGCAGATTGGTGATTTTTGCCGCGGCGGTCGCGCTCTCGACCGCTCCTGCGCTCGCGAACGGCCATGGCGGCGATGCCCCTCCTCTGCCGAAGCCCGAGGCGACCAGCGCACCAGCGAAGGTGGTCCTGACCAAGCAGGGTCCCAAGCTCGTCGATCTCAAGGGCATGACGCTCTACTATTACGAGCGGGACACCACAGGAAAGACCTCGAATTGCAACGGCAAGTGCACCGAAAGTTGGGTGCCGCTGGCAGCAACCGCCGATGCCAAAGCGGTCGGCGACTTCACCGTGATCAGCCGCAACGACGGCAGCAAGATGTGGGCCTACCGCTATCGCCCGCTCTATACGTCACCCGCCGACAAGGCGCCTGGCGATGCCAACGGCAACGCCACGACGTTGCAATGGCGCATCGCACGACCCGACGAATAAAGGGCGCCGGCAGATGGCTTAACGCCCCGACGTTCTGACGGTTTTCGCGTGCACACTGGAATCGACCGAGGCGTAATTCACCTCCGCATTCCAATGCATCGCCACAAAGAGCGCCATGCCGGCCACGAGCGATCCGTAAAAGCCGAGTGTCACGATCCGCCACCTGCGGACGACACGGCGATCAGTCTCATTCAATGAATGAAAGAATTTCTGCATGATGCCTCCAATGGCAACGAGCCATGGAGGCATAGCGCAACCGCAGCAAAACGGCTGTGAGGTATTTCACTCTTGACGACGCACCGATCGCGCGCGCCTTCACGCCTGAGTGAGCGCTGTGGCCGCTACGCTTCGGACCCAGTCCCGCGCCTCACCCGCGCCAGCCGGACCCGGCCTCGACTCGCGCATTCTGCCCGGGCGGCAGCACCACCACGGTCGAGTTGAGCTTCACGCGGTCGTAGAGGTCGATGACGTCCTCGTTGCGCATCCGGATGCAGCCGGACGAGATCGCCTGCCCGATATATTCGGGCTGGTTGGTGCCGTGGATGCGGTAGAGCGTGTCCTTGTTGCCGACATAAAGATAGATGCCGCGGGCGCCCAGCGGATTGGCGGGACCGCCGGGAACGCGCGCCGGATACGGCCCGAGCCGCGCCTGGATCTCTGCGGTCGGGACCCAGTCCGGCCATTCCGCGAGACGCCCGACACGCGCGACGCCGGAGAAGGCCATCGCCTCCTCTCCGACCGCGACGCCGTAGCGGATCGCCTTGCCCCCGGGCAGCACGTAATAGAGATAGCGCGCGTCGGTATCGACCAGGATCGTGCCCGGCTGCTCCTTGCGCGGATAATCGACGATGTGACGGAGATATTGCTCAGGCACGCTGGCCTGCGCGTAGGGCGTATGTGCGAGCAACTGCCGGTCGCGCGGCGTCATGCTCGCATCCGTCGACGGCGAGAGCGTTGCCTGCATGCAGCCGCCAAGCGGCAGCAAGGCAACGACGAACAGAGTGATCAGAGATTTTGGCACCACCGGCCCCCCGATAGCGCCCCCAGCCGTACGTACTAGATGCTGCCCAAATCGTGCTGAAAACAAGGCAGGCCGGAACAATTGCGCGTGTTCGATCGGGCGGGTTCCATCACCACAAACGGCGGAAGAGCGCCGCATCATCTCCACCACCCCGCCTTGCTTTGGTCAAACCCGACTGGACTCGTGCGTCATGGGACTTGGGAATGGGCTCACCTCAACGAATCGGCTCGCGCCAATGCGGACCAAGAGCGCTTCAAAGGAGCTGCGATGCTCGCGACGCTGAACAGCAAGCAAATCGTCGATGAGATCGTGAAGGACACGATCAAGGACAACGATCCGCACGACGCGGTTCAGATCTCTCCGGATATGGTGCGGGCTTCGCGGCCCATCAGCGTTTCTCCGACGCTGGCGCCCGAGATCACGCTCCGTCCGGAGCCGAAGTTCGCACCGGAGCCCAAAATCAGCATCGTCTACGGCGCGCCAGCTGCCGCTCCGTCGGTCGACACCGCGGTACGCGTCGAGGCTGGCGATGGTCATGGCCGGCAGAAGCGATCCGCGGTCGGCAGATGGCTGCGCGGCGCATTCGTCGCGTGTCTGTTTGCCGGCGGCAGCGCGGCGGCTGCGATCGCCTGGGAGCAGCACGGCGACACCGCGAGGCAGATACTTGCGCAATGGACACCGGCACTCGCGCGATGGACACCCGCATTGGCCTCGCTGCTGCCTGCGACTTCGCAGACGGCGCCGGTCGCCGCTGCGCAGGCCGCCCCGCCAGCGACAGCTGAGGCTCCGCCGGCGGCGACCGATCAGATCGCCGATCAACCGGCCTCGCCGCCTCCACCTCAGCCTGCCGCCGCCACCGCAGCAGCGCAGCCCGATGCCACACAATCGATGGAGTCGATGACGCGCGACATCGCCGCGATGGCGCAGCAGATCGAGCAGCTCAAGACGACCGTCGCCGAGCTGAAGTCCGGCCAGGAGCAGCTGGCCCGCGAGATGACCAAGCCGCCCGCGCCGAAGCCCGTGGCCGAGGTCAAGCCGGTCGACCCGCGCGCACGCCTGTCTGCCATTCCGCCACGACCTGCACCGCCGCCGGTTCGCAAACCGAAGCCGGCCGTGTCGCACACCTACATGCCGGCCTACTCGCCCGCACCGCCACCGCCACCGCCGTCACAGGCGGCCGCAGCCCCGCCGCCGGCCCCACCTGTAACGACGACGCAGGCAGTTGCGGATGACGACGGACCTGTCGTGCGTCCGCCGATGCCGGTGCACTAAAGCATGATCCGGAAAGCGCGAAGCGGTTTCCCGAAAAGATAAAGATCATGGGCAAACAACAACCTAAAGCGCGATGAGGATTCAACCCAATCTCATCGCGCTTTAGACGCGCGCCAGCATCGCTGCACGCTGTCCGAGTCGAGCTGATGCGTTGAGTCCGGGTGATTACGGGAAGTGATGCTGACTCGTCATGGCCAAGGAAGCTTTCGTGAAGCAAATTTGCGCGACGAAAGCCTCAAGAGAAAAGGCCGTCGGGATCTATGCCGCCGGCCTTCTCTTGCAGCTGCCGGTTCCCGGAGCCCGGTTCTGCTGCAATTTCATGCCTCATGATCGCGTGGACATGCTTAATAAAATCTTAACGCCGCCGTTCATTGCTCATCATTTCTGCGCCTTAGGCACAGAGATTATGCGGCTTGTTCATCCGATAAATAACGACTCAGTGGTACGATCCAGCATGTTTTGAAGACTTGCTTCGAAGTCTTCGTTTGGGAATTTGGGTCGTCACACCGGAGAGTTCGGATGCCATACTACTCCTTCGATCTCGTGGTTGGTGAAGAGTTCAAGAACCAGGGCGGAATCATCCTCGAAGACATCGAGGTCGCTTCGGATCGCGCCGTTCAGCTCGCATGCGAGCTGTCGCAGGTGAAACCGGAGCTGCAGCAGAAGGGTTGCGCGGTGCGCGTTACCGATCGCGATCACAATGAGGTCTATCGCACCCCGCTCGATCCCGTGCCGGCCTGGCAGCGCTAATCTTCCAGCTCCGGCGCTTCGAACCAGTTCGTCAGCGATAGTCCGCCGTCGACGACGAACGCTGCGCCGGTGACGTAAGCTGACAGCTTGTTCGAGAGCACCGTGAGCGCCATCGGCGCGAGGTCGTTTGCTTCGCCGAGGCGTCCGAGCGGAATGTGCTTCGCCAGCGAGGCATCGGCGACGAACCCGCCGGCCGCGATCGCACCGGGCACCAGCGCGTTGACGCGGATGTTGTGACGGCCAAAGGTCTTCGCGAGCTCCTTCACCAGCATCGCCATCCCCGCCTTCGCCGTCGAATAATGCGGCAGGTTGCGCGGCGTGCCCGCATGCAGCGAGGTGAGGAACAGGAAGGAGCCGGGCCGCCTCAACGCGATCAGCCGTGTTGCGATCCCGCGCGCCAGATGAAAGCCGGCATCGAGATTGACGGCGTGCATCTCCTGCCACGTCCTGCGGTCGACCGCGAGCGCGTGATCGGCCTCGCGCCGCGGCGGCGAGGCGCTGTGGACGAAATGCGTGACGTCGCCCAGCACGGCATGGGCCGAGGCCAGCAGCTCGTCGCAAGCCTCGAGCTGCGCGAGATCGCCGACCCAGGGCACCGCCAGCTCAGGCGTTTTGCTAGCGCCGATCGCGGCGCTCACCCGCTCCGCGCTCACATCCGCGAACATGGTCCGGATGCCCTCGCCAACCAGGCCCAGCGCGATCGCCCGGCCGATGCCGTTGCCGGCGCCGGTGACGAGCGCGGTGTCGTGGGCGGGATCGAACGGCGTGCTGAACAGGCTCATGTCGCTCTCCGTGGCCGGGGGTACCGGCTCTGATAGCGCACCGCATCGAGGCGCCACAATTACATCCCGGCACCATTGCGGAGCGGCGCGCCGGACGCTAGCCTTTCCAAAAATCGAGGAGGTAGCCCAAGAATGCGCACCGGTTTTCTGATCGCAGGCCTGTTGTTGATCGCTGCGCCGGCCCAGGCGGGCGATGCGCCAGTCCGTTCGACCTATGTGACGATGGTCTTGCAGGCCTTCGCCGCCAAGGTCGAATGCCCGGGCACCGATCTCGTCTATCAGGACCTGCTGCAGAAGGCGCAGCAGATGCACCTGCCCGACGGCACCACCGAGAAGGTGCGCAAGGCGATCGCCTGGATGCACACCGGCGGCAAGATGGGCGAGAAGCAGGACGACGATCTGATGGCCGAGGTCGCGGTGGCGACGCAGGCCACCGACATGGATCAGCGCCGCCTCGGCATGCCCGGCTGGTGCGAGGCGCAGAAGACCAATCTCGCCGGCCTGATCCGCAGCAAGGGCGGCTAGCGCGGCTCCGCCCGGCTTTGCCGGTGAACCTCGGCGCGCCCTCCGAGTCCAATGCTTCGAGCTGAGGACAAGGCGGGAGGGGCCATGCCAACCCATATGCCTTGGACGCGCCGGATCGCGGCCGTTGCGGTGATCGTCGCCGCCAATTTGGCGCTGCCTGCCTGAAAGCCAAGACCATTGAGGACAATTACGAGTTCTCGGTGCAGCTGGGCGTGATCGGCTGGCTGCGCGCCTGCGCCCGGCGCAACGCGATTCCCATCGAACCCGCCGAGCAATGAAGCGGCGTTAAGCATCGCGCGGCGGAACTGCCGCGCTGGCAAATATTCGTCACAATCGTCAGGAGCATGCGGCCTGCTTTGAACAGGAGAACCCTCATGCGGATTGCCTATCTTGTTTTCGCCGGAGCTCTCGTGGCCGGCTCCGTGCTGACTGCCCCGGCGCTGGCGAAGAATTCCGACGCCCAGAAAGGCGAGGACAAATCGGCCTCGTCGTCATCGTGCAGCGCCTATCAGCAGGCGCCGGATGGATCGTGGGAGCAGCTGCCCTGCAAGGAGACCGGCGAACGCGCCCAGCCGCAGACGCAACACAAGTCCGGCGCGCAACGCGCCGATCAGCGCGAGCGCTGAGCCACCCGGACGCCCGGAACTGGCAAGCCGCGTCCTCGATATGGTCAAGGACGGAACGTGCGGAGCTGATCAGCCTTGGGTGGGCCCGCGCATGATCTTCATGGCGCCCTCGATGTGACGCCATTCCTTGGCCTCTTCGGCCTCGCCGCGGCTCTCGCAGGCCTGGGCCTGTTCGGCGGCTTTCGCAATCGCAGCGAAACCATGTCGTTCCAGCATCTGCCGCGCGACGGTGTGGACCTGGACCTCGGACATCATGGGCGCTTCTCCCGCTTGCAGAAGCCACGGGACATCACTCGGCTGTCCCGCACGCTTATGACAACGATCAGGCCCGGCCCGCGTTCCGCACGGGTCCACACCCGCGCAAGAACAAAGGCGGCCCACCAATGCCCGGCGGACCGCCTTTTCACCCACCCCAAGAAACCTACCCCAAGAAACCCACGCCAAGAAACCTATACCAAGAAACCTACACCAAGATTGGCAGCTTTCGGTCAGGTCCCCTACCCGACCGCGACCCTCTTGCGCTCGATATCGTTGGGCACCTCGATATCGACCTCCAGGGTCGACACCTCGTCGCCGCGCTCGAGCCGGACGATGACCTTGGTCGGATCCAGCGTGACATGTCTGGAGACGACGGCGAGGATTTCCTCACGCAGCACGCCGAGCAGATCGGGCTGGCCGCGCAACCCGCGTTCATGTGCAAGCAGGATCTGCAACCGTTCGCGGGCGACGGGTGCGGAGGCTTTGTTGCCGCGGAGAAGTCGAAGCAGACCCATGCTCATGCAGCCCTCCGTCGCAGCAGACGATCCATCAGACCCCTGCGCTCGGCGGGAACATGCATCGCCACGCTCTCACCGCAGAGGCGCTTGGCCGCGTCCATATACGCCCGCGCCGGCGCTCCATCCGCGTTCGAGAGCGTCACCGGTGTGCCGACGTTGGAGGCCTTCAACACGTCCTGGCTCTCAGGGATGATGCCGAGCAAGGGCGTTGCGAGGATTTCCAGGATGTCGTCGATGGTCAGCATCTCGCCGCGCGCGGCACGCGAGGGATCGTAGCGCGTGATGAGAATGTGCTTCTCGACGCGCTCGCCCTTCTCGGCCCGTACGGTCTTGGAATCGAGCATGCCGATGATGCGGTCGGAATCGCGCACCGAGGAGACTTCCGGATTGGTCACGATCACGGCCTCGTCGGCAAAGCGCATCGCCATGGAAGCGCCCCGCTCGATACCGGCCGGACTGTCGCAGATCACCCAGTCGAAGCGGCTGCGCAGGTCGGCGATAACCTTGCCGACGCCCTCCTCCGTCAGCGCGTCCTTGTCGCGCGTTTGCGAGGCGGGTAGCAGCCAGAGGTTCTCAAGCCGCTTGTCCTTGATCAGCGCCTGCGGGAGTTTCGCGACACCCTGGACCACGTTGATGAGGTCGAACACCACGCGGCGTTCGGCGCCCATCACGAGGTCGAGGTTTCGCAAGCCCACGTCGAAATCGACGACGACGACCTTGTCGCCGCGTTGCGCCAATGCAGCGCCTAGTGCTGCGGTCGTCGTGGTCTTGCCGACGCCGCCCTTGCCTGATGTCACGACCAGTACCTTGGCCATCTCAAAAATCTCCTTCTGGTCAGTTCAGTGCTGTAATTCGCATGGTATTCCCCTGCAGCCAGGCCTGCGCCGGCTTGCCGCGCAAGGCGGCGTCGATGTCGTCCGCAGTCTGGTAAAACCCGTCAATTGCAAGCAGTTCGGCCTCGATCTTCTGACAATAAATCCGCGCGCTCGTGTGCCCGTTGACGCCGGCCATGGCGCGGCCGCGCAGCGCGCCGTAGACGTGGATGGAGCCGCCGGCGACGATCTCGGCGCCCGAGCCGACCGAGCCGAGAATGGTGACGTCGCCTTCGGGAAAGATCACGGTCTGGCCGGAGCGCACCGGCGCCTCGAGCAGCAGCGAGGTCGGCTTGGCCTCGGCCTTAGCTTCAGCCTTCTTCGGCGCGCTCGGCTCGACCACGCAGCTGCGCCCGCCCGAGAGCAGCGGCGGCATGGCCGCCGTCAGCCGCGATTCGTCCACGCCCTCGATCCCGAGCACGCGGATGCCGCGGTCCTGGAGGCTGGTGAGCAGATGGCTGATGCCGGACTGGCTGAGGTCGACCGAGGACAGGTCGACCACCACCGGCCGGCCCGCAAAGAAGCCAGGCGAGCGGGCAATGGTGGCGTCGATCTCCTGGAGCCAGTCCTGGATCGGAACCGTCGGCACGAACACGAAGGCCACATAGGAGCGCCCGCGCAGGCGCACCATCTGGCGTTGGACTTTTGCTGCAGCCTCCATGACGGCCGACTCGTTCCCCGTTATTGAATGGTTAACGATGCGGCCGATTTGGTTAACGGCCGGTTAACTCCGGGGGAGGCACCGGGCGGGATGCTATGCCGTCATCCTGTGGATCACACCATCAGGCGCCGCTAGCGGCGCCGGCTACTTCTTCACCTTGCTCGCATCCATCTTGATATCAGGATCCAGCATCTTCGTTGAAAACGCCGTGCTCACGTCGAACGGCTTCTCCATGCCCAGGTAGGTCTGGACCAGCTCATAGTCCTTCTTCATGCGGTCGCCATCGATCCAGCCGAGGCCCTTGGTGGTCGTGAACTCGTCGGTCATCAGGAACTTGATGCGCTCCCATTGGCGCTCCTGGTTCTCCTTGTCGAGGCCGGAGACCTGATCGAGCAACGCCTTCAGGCACGGCGTGACGTCGGCGACGCAGGCCGCGAAGGCCTTCTGCGAGATGCGCACGAAGTCTTCGACGAGCTTGGGGTTTTTCTGAAGATAGGCGCCGTTGACGATCAGCGAATTGCCGTACGGATTGAGCCCGATATCCTTCCAGTTGATGTAACCGAGGTCCTGACCGAACTCGATCACCTTCAGATCGTGCTCGTTGTAGAAGTCGCTGATGATGTCGACGGTGTGGCTCTTGAGGCCCGCGATCTTGGCGGTCGGGCCGATATTGACGAAGCTGACGGAGTCAGGCGCGATCCCTGCGGCCTTGGCGAACGCCGGCCACATCACCCGCGAGGCATCGCCGGGCGGATTGCCGATCTTGTGGTTCGGGAAGTCCTTCACGCCGTTCACGCCGTAGCTCTTCAGCCAGTAGAAGGTCTGCCCGGTATTGGCGTAGATGCTCATCAGCGCGACATCGTCGGCGCCCTTGCTCTTGGCAACCAGCATGGTGGCGAGATCGGCGATGCCGAAGGGCGAGCCGCCGGAGCCGACCTTGGCAGCGGAGACGCCGGAGCCCTTGCCGACCTCGATGGTGAGGTCGATGCCGGCCTTCTCGTACCAGCCCTGCGCCTTGGCGTAATAGAACGGCGAATGGTCGGCGGTTGGCGTCCAGTTCAGGATCAGATTGACCGCCTCGCCCGCGCTGGCCGGGACCGCCGCCAGGCTGAGCACCAGCGCCACAACAGCCGCCTGCAAACGCTTCATCGCATCTCTCCTCATTGTCTGCGACCCGGCTTGTCGCTCTCCCCATGTGAGGATACCAATGCAACAAGGCCGCCCTCAAGTTGTCAACTGTTTGGTTGGAAATGCCCGCAAAACGTTCAGGCGACACCGTGCCGCAGCGGCGCGACCCCGTCGCTACCCGCAACAAGCTGCTCACGGCGGCACGGCTGGAGTTCGCCAAGCACGGCTTTGCCGGCGCCCGCGTCGACGAGATCGCCGAGCGCGCCGGCGTCAACAAGCAGCTGGTCTACCATTATTTCGGCGACAAGGACGCGCTCTATCTCGCCGTGCTCGAATGGGTCTACGCCGACATCCGCGAGCAGGAGCGGCAGCTCAATCTCGAAGGCCTGCCGCCGGAAAAGGCGATCCGGAAGCTGATCGAGGCCTCGTTCGATTACCTCGCCACCAACCCTGATTTCATCGTGCTGCTGAACGACGAGAACCGCGGCGGCGCCCGTCACGTCCGCGGCTCGACGCGGCTGGAGGCGATGCACTCGCCGCTGGTCCGCAGCGTATCCCACATCCTGCACGAGGGCGTCCGCGCCGGCGTGTTCCGAAAAGGGATCGACCCGGTCCAGCTCTATATCTCCATCGCCGGCCTCAGCTATTTCTATCTCTCCAACACGCCGACGCTGTCCGCGATCTTCGGCAAGGACCTGTCGAGCCGGGCCGCGCGGCGCGCCCGCCGCCGCCACGTCGCCGACCTCGTGCTGCATTCGCTCCGGGCGTAATCAACCAACTGGTTGAAACTTACCCCTAGGATGGTTAAGCTGACGACCAGCGGCATCCGTCGCTGCTGGCAACAGGGAGCAAATGGTGGCAGGAGACGCAGCCCGCACCTCGCGCAGCTTTGCGGTTGTCCTGATCGTGCACCTCGCCGTGCTCGTCCTATGGCAGGTCGCGGTCGACGCCTTCCACGTGCCGAAATTCATCCTGCCCTCCCCGCTGGCGACGATTCAGACGCTGGGAACCGCAAGCTATGCCTGGGGCGCCAACACGCTGGTGACGGCCATCGAGATCCTAGGCGGCTTCGCGCTCGGCGCCTTCGTCGGCGTAGCGCTCGCGGTGATCTTCAGCTGGGCGCCGCTCGTCAGCCTCGTGCTGCTGCCGCTGTTCGTGACCTTGAACATGATCCCGAAGGTCGCGCTCGGTCCGCTCTTCATCGTCTGGTTCTCCTACGGCATCGTGCCGAACATCCTGATCGCCTTCAGCATCTGCTTCTTCCCGATCCTGCTCACCACCGCGCGCGGCCTGCGCGAGGTCGAGCCTGACCTGCTCGACCTCGTCAATTCGCTGCGCGGCTCGCGCTGGACGCTGTTCCGCAAGATCCAGCTGCCGGGATCGCTGCCTTACGTGTTCTCCGGCATGAAGGTCGGCGCCATCCTCGCCGTCGCCGGCGCCATCGTCGGGGAGTTCATCGCCTCCGAGCGCGGGCTCGGCTATCTCATGATCCAGGTGCAGTCATCGCTCGACACGCCCGCGATGGTAATGGCCGTCGTGCTGCTCACTCTGCTCGGCGTCGCTCTCTATGGCGTGGTCCTCAGCCTCGAACGCATGTTCGTGATCGGCGATGCAAGACAAACCTGAAACGGCAGACTTGAAGGATAGAACCATGCTGCTCACCCGCGAGAATCTGCCGAAGACCATCCCTGATATCGCGGCACTCGACGATCTCCTGTGCCGGCCGACGCAAGCGCTGATCGACGACCTCAATAAGGTCGAGGGCGACATCATGATCCTCGGTGTCGGCGGCAAGATGGGCCCGACGCTGGCGGGGCTCGCGAAAGCCGCCGCGCCAGATCGCCGCGTCATCGGCGTCGCCCGCTTCAGCGAAGCCGGCGTCAAGGAGTGGCTGCACGCGCGCGGCATCGAGACCATCAACTGCGATCTGATGGACGAGAAAGCCATTCAGGCCCTTCCCAAGCCGCCGAACATCATCTTCATGGCCGGCCGCAAATTCGGCGCCGAGGGCGATCTGTCGCTGACTTGGGCGATGAATGCGCATGTGCCGGCGCTGGTCGCGCAAGCCTTCCCGTCGTCGCGGATCGTGGCGTTCTCGACCGGCTGCATCTATCCCTTCGTCCCCGTCGACGGCAAAGGCTCGAGCGAGGAGATGGCGCCGAACCCGCCAGGCGAATACGCGCAGTCCTGCGTCGGCCGCGAGCGCATGTTCGAGTATTTTTCGCGCAAATTCGGAACGCCCGGCCGGCTATTCCGCCTCAACTATGCGATCGACATGCGCTACGGCGTGCTGCACGACATCGCCACGAAAGTCCTGAACGGCATTCCAATCGACGTCAGCCTCGGCCATGTCAATTTCATCTGGCAGGGCGATGCGTCCGCGCAGGCGCTGCGGTGCCTTGCGCATTGCACGGCTCCGACCTCGCCGATCAATGTCAGCGGCCACGAGATCTTGGCCGTGCGCGATCTCGCGCAAAAATTCGGCGCCCGCTTCGGCCGCGCGCCGGTGCTGACGGGCAAGGAAGAGCCGACGGCGTGGCTCACTGATACGTCCAGGGCTGTCGAGCTGTTCGGGCTGCCCGTCGTCGACACGGAGCAGCTGATCGCATGGACCGCTGACTGGGTGTCGCGCGCCATGCCGAGCCTCGGCAAGCCGACCAAATATGAGGTGCGCGATGGACGCTACTGACGCTCCGCCCATCCTCAAGCTCGGCGTCGCCGACGCGATCGCCGGGCTCGCGCTGTCGGCGGAGGCGCATTGGAACCAGACCGAAGAGGACTGGCGCATCTTCCTGCGCGACGGCATGGTGTTCGGCATTCGCGACGGCATGCGGCTGGTCGCGACCGCCGCCCTGCTCCCATACTCAGGCAACAACGCCTGGATCAGCATGGTGCTGGTATCGGCCACCCACCGCCGCCGCGGCTTTGCCACCCGCCTCGTCGATGCCTGCCTGGAGACGGCGCGCAAAAACGCCCTGACCAGCTGGCTCGACGCCACGCCCGACGGCGCCGCCGTCTATGGACCGCTCGGTTTCACGCCAACGCTGCAATTGCGCCGGCTCAAGCTGGTGAAGCCGGCGCAGGCCGCCGCCCCGGCGCCGTCAGCCGCAACGCTCAACGCGCTTTGCGCACGCGATCGGCGCGCCACCGGGTTCGACCGGACCGCGCTCCTCACCGCCTTCGCCCAACGCTCCGGCTCGCGCATCGTCGCAGCGAACGGCGCCATCGCGCTGGTGCGCGACGGCCGGACCGCGCGCCATATCGGCCCATTGTTCGCTGACGATGCCGAGGACGCGCTGGCCCTTGTCCATGCGATCGCGCACTCGGAGCCTCGCCCCCTCCTGATCGACGCCGTCGCACCGCAAGCCGCGTTCCTGGAAGGATTGACCGCATCGGGCTGGACCATCGAACGGCCGTTCCAGCGCATGCGGTTCGGCCCTGCCACATCAGCGGGCGACGAAATGCCATTCGCCGTCGCCGGCCCCGAATTCGGATAGGACATCATGCACCACAGCCAGATCAACGCGGACGTTCGCAAGCTGATAGCCGAAGGCACCGTGCTGCCGGCGCACCCGCTCGCGCTCACCGCCGGGCGTCAGCTCGACAAACAGCATCAGCGCGCGCTGACGCGTTACTACATCGACGCCGGCTCCGGAGGCCTTGCCGTCGGCGTGCACACCACGCAATTCGCGATCCGCGATGTCGGCCTGTACCGGCCGGTGCTGGAGCTTGCCGCCGAGACAGCCGCGAACTGGACCAAGCGGCCGCTGGCGATGGTCGCCGGCCTTGCGGGCCCGACCACGCAGGCCGTCAGTGAAGCCCGTACCGCGCGCGACATCGGCTATCACGCCGGCCTGCTCAGCCTCGCCGCGATGAAGAGCGCCTCCGAGGACGAGATCCTCGCGCATTGCGCCGCGGTCGCCGCTGAGATCCCGCTGGTCGGCTTCTATCTCCAGCCGGCGGTCGGCGGCGTCATCCTGTCGAGCCGGTTCTGGCAGCGCTTTGCTTCGATCGACAATGTCATCGCCATCAAGATCGCGCCGTTCAACCGCTATCGCACGCTCGACGTGCTGCGCGGCGTTGCCTCCGCCGGCGCGCTCGACCGCGTCGCGCTCTACACCGGCAATGACGACCACATCCTGCTCGATTTGATGCTGCCGTTCGATCTGCGTGACAAGGGCATCACCACGCGCACCTATTTCAAAGGCGGCCTGCTCGGCCACTGGTCGGTCTGGACCGCGAGCGCGATCAAGCAGTTCGAGCGCTGCAAGGCGGCGCGGTACAAGGACAGCGTGCCGGCCGACCTGCTCGCGCTCGATGCCCGCGTCACCGACTGCAACAGCGCCTTCTTCGACGTCGCCAACAATTTCCACGGCTGCATCGCCGGATGCCATGAGATCCTGCGCCGCCAGGGCCTGATGCAGGGCCTGTGGTGCCTCGATCCGGACGAGGGCCTCAGCCCCGGCCAGAAGGAGGAGATCGACCGCGTCACGCGCGAGCACGCCGACCTCAGCGACGACGCGTTCGTGGCGGCCAATTTGAGCAAATGGCTGGCATGAGCTCCGAGGCCTTCATCAGCCTGCAAGGTGTCCGAAAGGTCTACCGGACCGGCGGCGCCGAATTCCTGGCGGTGTCCGACGTCACCATGGACGTGCAGGAAGGTGAGCTGGTCTCGCTGGTCGGCCCCTCCGGCTGCGGCAAGACCACGGTGATGAAGATTCTGGCCGGCTTGCACAACGCCGACGGCGGCCGCGTGAACATCGGCAACGCCAAAACCCCGTTCGATCCCACGCGCGACATCGGCATGGTGTTCCAGCAGGCGCTGCTCCTGAAATGGCGCACCATCCTCGATAACGTGCTCTTGCCGGCCGAGATCGTCGGACTGCCGATGAAGGCCGCGCGCGAGCGGGCGCGCGACCTGCTCAACCTCGTCGGCCTCGCCGGCTATGAGCAGAAATATCCGCAGCAGCTCTCCGGCGGCATGCAACAGCGCACGGCGATTGCGCGCGCCTTCGTGCACGATCCTAAGCTGATCCTGATGGACGAGCCGTTCGGCGCGCTGGATGCGCTGACGCGCGAGCAGATGAATCTGGAGATGCTGCGGATCTGGCGCGAGAGCGGCAAGACCATCATCTTCGTCACGCACTCGATCCAGGAAGCGGTGTTTTTGTCGTCGCATTGCGCGGTGCTGACCGCGGGCCCGGCGAAGATGGCGGATTACTTCGCAATCGACCTGCCCTTCCCGCGCGACCTGCCGCTGAAAACGACGGACGCGTTCGGCGCCTATGCAAGGCGCGTTTACGCGAAGCTGGGGCTGGGCGCGGCGTAAACACCGCGCCCTCCTCGCACTCAGCCCTTGTTGCGCATCTTGCTGAGCAGATGGTTGTCGTAAAAGTTCTCCGCGATCTGCGTATAGAACAACAGCTCCCTCATATACGCATCGTGGCTCTCCTTGGTGCGCTTGAACAGGTCGCTCTTGGCGGCGAGCTCGTTCAAATGCTCCTGGGTCGCATTGTAGCAGGCCTCCAGCACCGGCTGGGGGAATGCCTTCAACTCCGCGCCATTGGCGATCAGCCGCTTCAAGGCCGCCGGATTCACGCTGTCGTATTTCTCGAGCATCCAGGCGCCGGCGGCGGACGCAGCCTGGTTGACGATCGCCTGATAGTGCTTCGGCAGGCTCGCCCATTTCTCGTCGTTGACGATCATGTGCAGCATGGCGCCGCCTTCCCACCAGCCGGGGAAGTAATAGTACTTGGCGACCTTCTGGAAGCCGAGCTTCTCGTCGTCATAGGGGCCGACGAATTCGGCGGCATCGATCGAGCCCTTCTCCAGCGCCGCATAGACATCGCCGCCGGCGAGCTGCTGCGGCACGATGCCGAGCCGCGCCAGCACATGGCCGCCCATGCCGGCGATGCGGAATTTGAGGCCCTTGAGATCGTCGACGGTCTTGATCTCCTTGCGGAACCAGCCGCCCATCTGGGTGCCCGAATTGCCGCAGAGGATGGCGTGCGCCTTGAATGGCTTCAGCGCCTCGTTCGTGAGGTCGGCGCCGCCGCCGAAAAACCACCAGGACTCCTGATGGCGATGATTCATGCCGAACGGCGCGCCGGTGGCGTAGGCCAGCGCCGGCTCCTTGCCGATATAGAAATAGAGCGGCGTCTGCGCCATCTCGACCGAGGCGACGCTGACGGCGTCGAGCGCCTGCAAGCCCGGGACGAGTTCGCCGGCCGCAAAAGTCTGGATCTGGAATTTGTTGTCGGTGGCGTCAGCCACGTATTTCGCGAAGGTCTGGGCCGTGCCGTAGATGGTGTCGAGCGACTTCGGGAAGCTCGAGGTCAGGCGCCATTTGATCTCGGGCGAGTTCTGCGCGATCGCAGGTGCGGCCACCAGCGTCGTCGCGCCCGCAACCGCGCCGCCCTTGAGGAATGTACGGCGTTTCATGATGAGCTTTCTCCCTAAATCAAGCTTTGAAATGTATGGCCTTTAGTCAGCCCAGGGCCTTGGTCTTGGCCGACCGTTTGCCTGTTCCTGAGGCAGACTTCAAGCTGCGAGAACGCATAGCGCCCGGCCATCGGCCGCCAAATCAGCGCATCGAGCCAAGGACTTGCCGAGAACGCCTCAGGCGTCGTCGAGGAAGACCAACAGCGCACGCTGCTGTCGCAACATGGTCCTCTATCGGCACCATACCGTATTGCCATCTGGGTCCCGCCTCTGCGCCGCAACGCTTCAGGCGTTGCGGCTTGTCCGGGATACGAGAGCGACGAATGCCCTCACCTCCACACCCGCAAATGATGAAAGAGACGCTCCGCTCAGAGCAGCTTCGCGCTCACGAATAGCGCCCGCACGGCGTTGGTCGCCTGCACCGCGAGCATGGCATTGTCGGCGGCACCTTCGAGCGCCACGACGGCGTCCTCGTGCAGCGCTCGGAATTCCATCCACTCGACGGACTTGTAATTGGTGAGGAACTGATAGGCCTGGCCGACGGTCGCGATCGCCAGCGTGTCGCCGTTCAGGCGAATCTTGAACGTCGTGCGCAGCGGAGTTTCGGATTTTGATGGATCACTCATGGGCTGCTTCTGGACGATGACGGCTTAACGAAGGGAGAACGGCAGCCCCGCCGCACCTGGCGAATATCAGGAATCGGTGCTGGCGCGCTGCGAAGCCGTTGCCGATCTGCCCAGGCTCGGCACCACGACGAGGCGGTTGAACTCGCCATTGTCCCACGACTTGAGGAAGCGGTCATAGTCCTTGATCGAGACGCAGCCGTTGGAATCGCCGCGCGGCCCGAGCATGTAGTTGTGGGTGAGCAGGCCGACGCGGCCGAGTGCGCTGGTGCCGTCAGTCGGCGTCATGCGCAGCGCCCGGACGCCGTGGAACAGCTTTTCGCGCGGCTTCAGATCGTAGGTCGCCGGCGGGGTCGCGCCGACCATGCGCTGGTCGACATGGTCGGGGTCGTCCATCAGCGCGCCCATGCCCGAATGCGCCTCCAGCGCGACGCCGCTCGGCAGATAAACCGCCTTGGCCTTGATGTCGTAGACCGCGGTGCGCGAATCGTAGCCGAGGGCGGCGAGATCAGGCGCCTTGGCGAACAGGCCGTCGCCGGGGGTCAGCGAGGCGAGCTTGATCTTGTCGGTGAATTTCTCGAAGAAGTTGCGGTTATCGACCTTGGGATTGGTCTCGGCATAGGCTTGGCTGGAGGCGACCTGGGAGGCGAAATCGGCCTGGACCGGACGCGAGCGCGGCATCGGGACGGCGTCGGCGCGCTGCGCGGGCTTCGGCTCCTCGACGGCATGCCGGTCGTCATCGGTCAGTGTCGAGCGCCACTCGTCGCCCTGGAGCTTCTGGGCGAGCATCGCCTTGGCATCTTGCAGCTTGAGCTGCACCGCATTGAGGGCGGAGCGCTCGATCGACCGCAGGCCCAAATCACGGGCGGGCGGATTGCCCGAGAGCGATGCGAAGCGATCGTCAAACGAAGGGGTATTGGCGGGCGGCAAGGCGGCGGTGACCAGCGGGGTCGAGCCGCCGATATCCGCAACCCAGGCGGCGGCGCCGAGCGCCACCGCGACGGCGGCCAGGGACAGCAGTATCGTCTCGGTCCGCCCAATACGGCGGCGCGACGACAACAGCCTCTCGGCGCGTACGCGGTCGGAAACCATTAGATCCCCAAATCGACCCCCGGGGGACCCACCCCCACCCGGAGATTCTCTATACCAGCTACCACATTGGGAGCCAAAAGTTAGGCATAATCGCGGCCGGCAAGGGCCCGTCGAGGCGTCTCAAGGTATCCCATGACCGATCCTTTCGATCTAGAGCGCTTCGTCCGGGCCCAGGATCCGGTTTTTCGCGCCGTCCGGGAGGAGCTGGCCCGCGGGCGAAAGCAGAGCCACTGGATGTGGTTCGTCTTCCCGCAAATCGCCGGTCTCGGCTTCAGCGCCATGTCGCAGCGCTACGCCATCGGCTCGCGCGCGGAGGCCGAGGCCTATCTCGCCCACCCCACTCTCGGCCCGCGCCTGATCGACTGCACGCGTCTCGTGCTCGCCGTCGAGGGGCGCACCATCAACGCCATCCTCGGCGCGCCGGATGACGCCAAATTCCGCTCCTCGATGACGCTGTTCGGCGCGGTGTCCGATCAGCCCATTTTCGGCGAGGCGCTCGCCCGGTACTTCGCAGGCGAGCGCGACGGCGCGACGCTGGCGATCCTCGCGGCCCTCGATCGAAAAGCGTAGGCACCGCTGCCTGCTCGGCCGGCAGCGTAAACCGGCAATTAACACGGCCCGCCTATTTTTCGGAGAATATCTTTCTCCCGTGCCAATTGCCGGACTGCCCATGAAAATCGGAACGCTCCTGACCACCGCCATCGTCTCGTTGTCGACCGTCGGCGGCGGGCTCGCCGTCTACGTCGCCGTGACGAAATACCAGACGATGGAGCGTATCACCGAGGCGCAAGGCCGGCTTGCGATCGTCCGCGCCGTCAGCGACATCCCGCGCTATCTCAACCCCGAACGGGGCTATTCCACCAACATCCTCTACGGTCCCGCCACCATCGATCCCGCACTGCTTGCCGAGCAGGACAAGTTGCGCAAGTCGACCGATGGCGCGCGCGACAAGATGAACGCGCTGCGCAAGGAGCTGCCCGGCCCGTTCGACGACGGCGCCACCATCGGCAGCAATATCGACGGTATCAATGCGAAGTTCACGGCTTTGCGTGAGGCCATCGACAAGGCGCTGGCCGGGCCGGCCGAGGCGCGCAAGGACGCGGCCAAGAAGATCGTCGCCGACAATGCCGTGCTCAACGGCGGCGTGACCGCGCTGCTCAACGAGCAGGTCCGGCGCATGGCGATCCTCAATGGCGACGCCTACCGCCAGGCCAGCTACGCCAATATCGCGATGACGCTGCGCGACGTCGGCGGCTTCAATTCCAGCCTGCACAAGAATCTCGTCGGCGGCAAGAAGCCGGCGACCGATGCCGAGAAGGCGGACATCAGCCGCTCGCAAGGTCGCAACGATCAGATCGTGATGTCGCTGCTGGAATTGCGCGGCAATCCGGCCACTCCGGCGAACGTCGCCGCGGCGCTCGAGAAGTTCAACGCGATCTATGTCGAGGAGTTCGGCCGCGAGCTCAAGCTGGTGAAGGACGGTGCCGTCACCGGCAAGTACGAGCACGACATGGACACCTATTACGCCTCGACGCAGCGCGGCCTTGGCACCATCATCGAGGTCCGCGACGCCTTCTACGACAATGCCGAGCAAATCCTCGCGGGTGCCTCCTCCGCCGCGCGCACCAGCTTCACCATCGCTCTCGTGGGCCTCCTCGCCGTGCTGATCGCGAGCATCGGCCTCATCGTGACAGTCCGCCGCCGCGTCTGCGCCCCGATCGTCAGTCTCACGACGCGGATGTCGCGGCTGGCCGACGGCGAGGTTGCCGAAGAGATCCCCGGTGCCGCGCGCTCCGACGAGATCGGTGCGATGGCTGCGGCCGTCCAGGTCTTCAAGGACAACATGATCCGCGCCGACCGCCTCGCCGCCGAGAAGCAGGCCGAGAACGACGGCAAGATGCGCCGCGCCCAGGCGCTCGACGAACTCACCCGCGCCTTCGAGGCCAAGGTCACCGAGCTGGTCGGCGGTCTGTCCCACGCCTCCTCCACCATGGAAACCACCGCACAATCGATGACCGCGACGGCGGCCCAGACCAACAGCCAGGCCGCCGTCGTTGCCGCCGCGTCGCAACAGACCTCGACCAACGTGCAGACGGTCGCCAGCGCCACCGAAGAGCTGACCTCCTCGATCACCGAGATCGGCCGTCAGGTCGCGCAGAGCACCGAGATCGCGGCCCGCGCCGTCGACAATGCCCGCCGCACCGGCGACACTGCGCGGGCGCTCGCCGAGGGCGCGCAGAAGATCGGCGACGTCGTCACGCTGATCCAGAGCATCGCCGAGCAGACCAATCTTCTTGCTCTCAATGCCACGATCGAGGCCGCCCGCGCCGGCGATGCCGGCCGCGGCTTTGCCGTGGTGGCGTCCGAGGTGAAATCGCTGGCCGGCCAGACCGCCAAGGCGACGACCGAGATCTCCGAGCAGATCACCGCGATCCAGACCGCGAGCGACGAGACCGTCGCCGCGATCCGCAACGTCGCCGACGTCATCGCCGAGATCGACCAGATCGGCACCGCGATTGCCGCCGCGATCGAGGAACAGGGCTCTGCGACCAAGGAGATCGCCCGCAGCGTCCAGGAGGCCGCGCGCGGCACCCAGGAGGTCAACACCAACATTTCAGGCGTGCAGCGCGCCGCCGACGACACGGGCGCGGCTGCCAGGGAAGTGCTGGGCGCGGCCGAGCAGCTCTCGAGCCAGTCGCGCGACCTCGCCGGCCAGTTCGACCGCTTCCTCAGCGAGGTCCGGGCGGCTTAGTAAGGCGGCGCCTTGCGCGCCCGCTGCGCCTTGGCGGCCTCGATCCACCAGGCGAGATCATCGGCAAAGCGCGGGAATGAACGCTCCAGCGCCTTGCCGCCCTCGCCGATCGGCTCGCTCTCGGCCGACAGCGTCTGTGCGATCGGGCCGACACCGATGGTGCTCGAGATCACCACCATGCCCATCTCCGACAGCGTGCCGTGCCAGGCGGTGGAGGCACGCGCGCCGGACAATCGGCCGGCGGAATAGCTCACGATCGCGGCCGGCCGCCAGAACCACTCCTCCAGGAAATGGTCGGTGAGGTTCTTCAGGCCGGGCTGGATGCCCCAATTGTATTCGCCGGTGACGAAGACGAAACCATCGGCGCCGCGGATCTGCCCGGCCAGCTTCTCCAGCGCCTCGGGCGCAGAGCCCCTGGGGTATTCCTTGTACATGCGGTCGAGCATCGGCAGGCCGATGGCCTTGGCGTCGATGAACTCGACCTCCTCTCCGCGGCTGCGGAGGCGATCGATCACGAAATTCGCAAGGCGGATGCCCATGCGGTCGGAACGGTAGGAACCGTAGAGGACGAGGATGCGATTGCTCATGGCCGGCACGTTAGCACGAAGCGGCGGGCCGTTCCCAACCGATTTGAGGCGCTATCGTTTTCGTCTGAGCTCCAGCGTCTGTGAGGGGGTCTCGCCGAACTGGTTGCGATAGCTCCTGGAGAAGTCGCTGAGATGCCAGAAGCCGAAGGCGAGCGCGACGGCCTTGACGCTGTCGGCTCCGCCGCCCAGCAGCCGCTGGCGCACCAGCCACAGCCGGCGCAGGCGCAAGTAGCGGTGCAGGCTCATGCCGCGATAGCGGCGGACGACGTCATGCATGGTGCGGACCGGCACGCCGAGCTTGCGCGCGATGTCCTCGCTGTAGATGGGTTGAGAGAGATCGCCGGAGAGCAGCGCGCGAATATCCTCGAAGATCCTGAAGTTGCGCGCGTCATTCGGCCACACCGTCCATCGTGCCGGAACGACGTCGGCGATGGCCGCATCGACGGCAGCGAGCAAGGACTCCCGCATCGCAGCCGCCTTCATCGGCACCGCGGCGGCATCGACGGGTTCGGAGGCGGCCGCGACCACCTCCGTGACGGTTCGCCGCAACCGATGCAGCGCCTGCTCGCTCGTCTCGAACAGCTTGAAGCTCGACTTCGCTTCCGGCCAGCCACGATCCCTCACTTCCGGCCTGAACACGACGGAGCCGACCTGACGCTGAACCTCCTCGACCGTGTTGTAGGCCGCACCGCTGCTGCCGACGACGATGACCGCGCGATCCCGCTGCGCGCCGTTGAAACGAATGGGCACGTCGAGATCATCCATCGCGAAACCGATCGCCGTGCAATCGTCAACAAGCTGCGCATCCACGACGCGCGGAAACGCGCGCGTGACGTTCACGTCGCAGCCGGGCAGATGCAGGATAATCTGCTCGGTCGCAATCCTTCGCACCAAAGGCGTGAACTCGATGTTCAGCCCGCGTATCGAACTGCGAAACTCGTCGACGTCGTAGAACCGAAATATCTTTGGCGCCAGCAATGGCGCATCATCAATGCTGCTCATGACAATGAAAAATCGCGTCCTGAACGACGCGCGTCCGCAATAGCGCCGATCTGTTTCCCCTTCGGTGCCCCCGTTAGATCGAAAGAATCATCCTACCCGTTACACATCAATTGGCGAGTGTCCCGTGTCGAAGGACAAGTCGTCGCAACTCGCCTCGCCGAATTTCGATAGCGATTCCGGTTGTATCGACGGTGCTTCAATACCCCACCGTTCAATGCTTAAATTTCAAATTAACCGCTGTGCGGCGCAATAGGGGAGTTGAATAGTCAAAATATATTTTGAGCACAGGCCGCTGCCATGATGGCAAATTCGCCTGCTGACATTCTGGTTGAACTGGAACAGGCGGTCGCAACGTGTCCGCTTGACCGCTGCGCCCGCATTCTCGCCGGCATTGTGCAATTGCTCACTGGCCGCTGCGACCGGTCTCAGGAAGTGCTCGCCAACGTGGTCGACGGCGTTCTGCTCCGATTGGCGGAGCGGGTCGAGGCACGCGCATTGGCTGAGCTCAGCACCACGCTTGCCGAGCTGAAGGTGGCGCCGCCGCAGACGTTGGGGCGCCTCGCGGCGCACGATGATCCGGACGTGGCGTGTCCAGTCCTGCTCAAATCACAGGCACTCGGCGCGGCCGACCTTGCGGCGGTCGCGGCCTCTTGCGGCGAGCGGCAGCAACGCGCGATCGCCGCCCGGGATTGCATCGAGCCGGTCGTGACGGAAGCGCTGATCCAGCGTGGCGGCGCGATCTGCCTTGCGCTGATCGGGAACCCCGGAACCAAATTCTCCGACGCCGCCTACGCCGCACTGATCGCCAAGGCTGACGAGGACGGCGAGATTGCGAAGGCGCTGGTGCTGCGGCCCGGTACGCCCGACCTTGTCGTGCGGAAGCTGCTCTCTGCCCCACTCGGCCAGAAGACGCCGGCAAAGCCCAACGCGTCCGCCGTGCCGCCCGCCCAAACAGCTGCGCCAGCGCGCCCCTGCCCGGCCGACTATGCCGGCGCACGGCCGGAGATCGTCGCGCTCAACCGCGTCGGCAAGCTCAACGATTCCACGGTGAATCGCTTCGCGATCCGCGGCGAGACCGCCAGCCTGTTCACGGCGCTGTCGGTGCTGTCGGGCGCTCCGATCGAGGTCGTCGAGCAGGTCATGGCCGACGGAGATTGCGAAGGCCTGGTGATGGCCTGCCGGGCGTCGCGGCTGAACTGGGCGACCACGCTCGCGATCCTGAGCAACCGCAGAGGCACGCGGCTCTCCTTCGCCGAGCGCGAGCGCGCACAGCACATCTACGAGACGCTGCTTCTGTCGACCAGCCAATGGACGGTGCGCTGGGGAGAAATTGCGGCAAGCGCCAAGGCGAACGGTCGGTGACATCGCGGCGCGACAATGGGGGATAGCCAATGAGGTTCGACGGTCGAAAGGCGGCTCGCGTAAGGATGGATCACAGGCAGCCCGTCAACCTGATGGGCTCGGACGGCACCTGGCGCCGCAGCTGCGTCCTGCTCGACGTGTCGCAGACCGGCGCGAAGCTCGAGGTCGAAGGCACGCTCGACGTGCTCCAGGCCAAGGAGTTCTTCATGCTGCTGTCGTCGACCGGATTGGCTTACCGGCGTTGCGAGCTGGTCTGGATCGACGGCACCACGGCAGGGGTTCACTTCATCACCGCAGATGGCAAGGGGAAGCCGAAGGCCAAGGCCGAGAGTGCGGCCCAGAGCAAGTAACCCGATCATTCATCCAACGAATTGAACGCAAGTGCGGTAACGTCCGGGTCAGACCGTGCAGAACGCGCGAACCATACAAAACCTCGTCAATGGAGCCGACGGTATCCGGGAGATGGAGGCCGCGCGCCCTCTCGTGCAAGTGCTGGCCGACACGTCCGACAAACTGTCGGGCATACGCTCGATTCTGGAAGAGAGATTTACCGTTGCCGGCGAACGGCTCGATGCCGACGCCAAGCTGTCGCAGGTGCCGTCCGCCGTCGTCATCCGCGCGGAGCTGCGCGACGTCGACAACATCGCCGCCATCAAGAAGCGCGCCGGCAAGCTCGCCAAGGCGAAGAAGCGCATCTTCCTGCTCGAGCATACCTCTCACGTCGGCATTTCACAGGCCTACGCGCTCGGCGCCACTCTCGTGCTTCCGGCGATGGTCACCCGGACCAGGCTGCTGGCGGCGCTGTCCGATCCTGCCGACCCGGCGTCGGCCTCGTCGAATGATCCGGCCGATCCCGACAATGCGGTCGAGACCGCAGCGACCGCCATCGCCTCGATGTTCACCGCCGTCACGCTTGGCCAGCCGCTCGACGTGGACGGCACCAAGCAAGCCGGTCGCCAGATCGCCGATCGCATCACCCAGCACGGACTGTCCGAATGGCTCACGACGGTACGGCGCCACCACGAGGGAACCTACCAGCATTGCCTGCTGGTCACCGGCGTCGCCATCGACTTCGGCTTGAGCCTCGGCGTGCGCCCCGCGGATCTCGAGCGCCTGTACACGGCGGCGATGTTCCACGACATCGGCAAGGCCCAGATTCCGCTCGCCATCCTCGACAAGCCCGGCCGGCTCGATCCGGGAGAGCGCGCGATGATCGAGACGCATCCGGTTGCCGGCTACGATTTTCTGAAGAGCCAAGACAAGATCACGCCGGAGATCCTCGATGCCGTCAGGCATCATCACGAATATCTCGACGGCAGCGGCTATCCGGACGCGCTCTGCGCCGAGAGCATCAGCGACATCGTCCGCATTCTCACCATCTCTGACATCTTCGCGGCGCTGATCGAGCATCGCCACTACAAGCCGACCATGCCACGTGCGGAGGCCTACGACATTCTCTGCGGAATGAAGGGAAAGCTGGAGAAGGTGCTGGTGAGCTCATTCAGGCAGGTCGCGCTCACGCGGTAAGCGCGGTAATCGCCTCTCGGACACGGGCCTGATGCATGATCCGGAAAAGGGCACAGCGGTTTTCCGGAAAGATCATGCGCAGGCAATAAACTCAAGCGCGACGACGCTTCATCGCGCTTTAGTGCGTGGCCCGAAATTTGGCCCGCCGCGGCATCGACCGACAAGCCAGGCCTTCGGCAAGCAGCCTCATGTCCTCGCGTCTGCCGCTGCGTATGAGCCTGCTGAACTCTTCAGGTGTGAAGGGAAGACTTGGATCCTCGTCGATCGGGCGCCGCAATCGCGGACCGAAGAACCACCGAACCAGGCTAGCCAGCCGCCGCATATCGATTCCCTCGCGCCAGCAACAAACCTTTTAGCCCGCATATTGTTCCTCCCGCCCGATCGAGATTGCAAGGGGCCGTAACGACTCCGCACCAAAAATTTCTGCGAGAGAATATTCTCCTCCGCATAACCCGCCGTGCTAATCGGCAAAACCGACATAGCGCACGAACTCCGCATTACGCGCGCGATCCGAGCGCACGGCATTCGCGGCAAAGTTGTCGTTGGGATAGCCCATCGCAATGCAGGTCATGATGACCTCGTCCTCCGGTATCCTGGCGACTTCGCGCACGATGTCGGAACGCATGATGCCCTGCCCGTTGATGACGGAGCCGAGACCGCGGTCCCACGCCGCGAGCACGATGCCGTAGCAGAGCGCGCCGAGATCGAAATGGCAGACCGCGCCGGGATCGAGCACGCGGTCATACGTGAGGACCAGCGAGACCGGCGCGTCGAACTGGCGGAAGCCGCGCAGCACCCAGTCCTGCCGCATCGGCTTGTCGTCGCGCGCAAGGCCCATCGCGCCGAACAGCTTCTTGGCGATGTCGACCTGCCGGGTGCGGTGCACGCCCTGATATTCGCCATGGCTGACGATGTCGCGCTTGATCTTGGCGCCGCCAACCATCTCCTCCATGTTTCGGCGACGCACCTCTTCCAGCGGTGCGCCTGTGAGCACGTGGACATGCCAGGGCTGGGTGTTCATCGACGACGGGGCGCGCTTGGCGCTCTCGATGATCGCCTCGATCGTAGAGCGGGCGACCTGCTGCTGCTTGAAACCGCGCACGCTGCGGCGCGACTGGACCAGCGTCTCGAATTCCACCCTAGGACCTCCCTGCCTCCACATTTGCGCGCATTGCAATCGTAACGCGTCGACGGTTGCCGATGCGGCGCGCCAAATCTATGCTGGCCCGCAAGCAAGACCAAGAACCCTTATGAGGATCACCATGCCCGCACCGCTCGATCCCGTCGTCGCCCAGATCATTCCGCAGCTGCCGCTGCGCGATCCCACCACGATGACGCCACAGGGCGCCCGCGATTCCTTGCGCGCACTGGCTGCCTCCCGCGACGCGGTGCCGCCGCCGCCAGTCGACAGCGTGCAGGATATCAAGGTGAAGGGCGGCGCCGGACCGCTCGATGCGCGTGTCTACCGGGTCGGCAACAATCCCGCGCCGACGGTGGTGTTCTTCCACGGCGGCGGCTGGGTCGCCGGCGATCTGGAAACGCATGACCGCCAGGCCCGCAATCTCGCGATCGAGACCGGCGCGGTCGTCGTCTCCGTCGATTATCGGCGTCCGCCGGAAACCCGCTTTCCCGGCGCCTTCGAGGACGCCTTCGCAGCGGTCGGCGACGTGTTTGGCCGCGTCGCGGAATTTGGCGGCGATGCCAAGCGTTTCGGCCTTGCCGGCGACAGTGCCGGCGGCAATCTCGCGGCCACCACCGCGATCGCCTGCCGCGATGCCGGGATCAAGCTTGCCGCGCAACTGCTGGTCTATCCCGTGACCGACGCCGTCGGCCTCTATGCCGACGCCACGGAGAACGCGCGCTTTCCATCACGCGCGGAAAACGCCGAAGGCTACTTTCTCACGCGTGCCACGATGCAATGGTTCTGCGGCCACTACCTCGCCGATCCCGCTCACGCCGCCGATTGGCGCGTCTCCCCGCTGCGCGCCGCCTCGCTCAAAGGCCTCGCGCCCGCGATCGTAACTACCGCCTGGTTCGATCCGCTGCGCGACGAAGGGGCCGCCTATGCGCGGGCGCTTGAAGTTGCCGGCGTGCCGGTGAGGCATCACGAAGGCCCGGGCCTGATCCACGGCTATTTCGGCATGGGTGACGCCTCGGACGTCGCGCGTGCCGAGGCGCAGCGCGCACGAGCCGATTTCAAGGCACTGCTCGCGCGCGGAATCTGAACCGCAGATGAATGGAAGGAGCTGCGATCGAGCATGCGGCCCGCAATCCTGCTTGATTGCGCCACGATTCGCGGCTCCAATCCGCATGCCATTTCTGGTTTAGGGAGACACCCATGATGAAGCGGATTTTCCTCGCAGCGATCGTTGCCACCTTTGCGGCGGGCTCGGCCTTCGCGGACGACACCTGCGAGAGCAAGGCGGTCGGCAAGGACGGCAAGCCGCTGGCCGGCGCCGCCAAAACCTCGTTCCTGAAGAAGTGCAAGGCGGAGGCCTGCGCGCCCAAGGCCGTCAGCGCCGACGGCAAGCCGCTCGCCGGCGCCGCCAAGAGCAGCTTCATGAAGAAGTGCGAAGTCAGCGCGTAGGGCCTGCGCAGCGGCGGCTTTCTTGAATTGCTGCTGCTTTAGCGAGCAATAGCTCGCGCCACGATCGATGCCCGGGCTTGTCCCGCCTCCGAGGCCGAAGCCTCTTCGGCAAGGCGAAGGCCCGGGCATTCGCGTTCTTGTTTCCGAATAGAGATGGCGAGAGGGAGAACCGTCGCCGCCCCCGGGGCACCGCCCATCCGAACCAACTCCTCCGCCGATATCACAACCCTGGACAGAAAGCTCCGGCTGACGGATCATGCAGTGCTGAGCGAAATGGGGCGCATCGACGAGGCTTTCCAGCAAAAGGACGTCAAGATGTGGCAACTTCAAGTGCGTCATCAGATCATGGCGACAGTGAGCGTGCTGTTCGCGCTGCTCATCAGTCTTGAAGCTGCGAACGCGAGGGGCCCCGGTCTGCCCAACGTCATGGTTCTGGCCACCGGCGGCACGATCGCCGGCAGCGGCGCGAGCAGCACCACCGTGGTCGGCTACACCGCAGCCACGGTGGGGATCGAGACCCTCCTGAACGCCGTCCCCGAACTGAAAACGGTGGCCAACGTCAAGGGCGAGCAGGTCTTTCAGATCGCCAGCGAGAACATGAACAATGACTACTGGCTCAAGCTTGCAAAGCGCGTCAACACGCTCCTCGCGCAGGATGACGTGGACGGGATCGTGATCACGCACGGGACCGATACGATCGAGGAGACCAGCTATTTCCTGAACCTTGTCGTCAAGAGCAGGAAACCCGTCGTCATCGTCGGCGCGATGCGGCCGTCGACCGCGATCAGCGCCGATGGGCCGATCAACCTCTTCAATGCGGTGATCCTCGCAGGCAGTGACGAGGCCGTCGGCAAGGGCGTGCTCGTGGCTCTCAACGATCAGATCAACGCGGCGCGCGACGTCACCAAGAACAACACCTCGACGGCAGACACCTTCCGCACCCCGGAACTCGGCTTTCTGGGCTACATGCAGGGCAACAAGCCCTACTTCTATCGTCAATCGACGCGCCGGCATACCGCGGACTCCGAATTTGACGTTTCCAACCTCGATGCCCTGCCGCAAGTCGATATCGTCTACGGCTACGCCAACATGAACCGGGTGGCGATCGACGCCTTCGTCGCCGCCGGGGCCAAGGGGATCGTGCACGCCGGCGTGGGTGACGGCAGTCTTGCCCGGCCCGCGGTCGAGCCGGCTCTCGACGAGGCCCGCAAGAAGGGTGTCGTGATCGTCAGGAGCAGCCGCGTCGGCAACGGCATCGTCGCGCGCAACGGGGAAGCCAAGGATGACGAACACGACTTCGTCGTCTCTGATACGCTCAATCCGCAGAAGGCGCGGATCCTGCTGATGCTGGCGCTGACCAAGACGACCGACACCAAGGAAATCCAACGGATGTTCTACACGTATTAGACACTCCGCTCATTCTCACTTGTGGCGGAAATCAAACGCGGCGCCGAACGGCTTGATCAATCCGATCGTCGGCGCCGGAAAATGGATCGGCAGGATCAGCGTCGCTGTTGGAGGAGGTCTTGCCGGAGCAGCGTCGATCCCTGCCCGCACGGAGAGATTTTGGCTTCGATCATTGAATCATTGACGCAACAGATCGCCTCGCTGCCGCCGAGCGAAGACACCATAGCTGCCCTCGAAGTTCCTGAAGCGATCGGATCTGATCAAGATCCTCCCGTCAGGAGAAGAAGCTTACTTCGGACCGGCGGAGGAGTGCTCGCGAGTGCTCGGGATAAGGCAGCTGAGCACGACAGAGGCCGGCATCGTCACATACGGCTTCACGTCACTGCTGTCTGCTCTAGAGAAATTGCCTCCGACAGAACTCCTCACGGCACCGCGTTCGCCACTGCTGAATGGTACGGCACCTTTTTGTCAGACCAAGCCGATCGGCTCGTGGGCTTCGTGCTCGTCAGGCGCCGATTTCCTGAGGAGGAACAAGAACGCCTGGAGTGGTTTCGGCGAAACCTGACGTAGCTACGACCGCAGCCCCGGCGCTTCCTGCCCGGTGCGTGCGACATATTCGGTGTAGCCGCCGCCATATTGATGGATTCCTTCCGGCGTCAGTTCCAGCACGCGGTTCGACAGCGTCGCCAGAAAATGCCGATCGTGCGAGACGAACAGCATGGTGCCGTCGAAATCAGACAGCGCCCTGATCAGCATCTCCTTCGTGGCGAGGTCGAGATGGTTGGTCGGCTCGTCCAGCACCAGGAAGTTGGGCGGGTCGAACAGCATCTTGGCCATCACGAGCCGCGCCTTCTCGCCGCCCGACAGCACGCGGCAGCGCTTCTCGACGTCGTCGCCGGAGAAGCCGAAGCAGCCGGCGAGCGCGCGCAAGGACCCCTGCCCCGCGGTCGGAAACTGGTCTTCCAGCGACTGGAACACGGTGCGCTCGCCATCGAGCAGATCCATCGCGTGCTGGGCGAAATAGCCCATCTTGACGCTGCCACCGAGCGTCACCGTGCCCTGGTCAGGCTCGCTGGCCCCGGCAACGAGCTTGAGCAGCGTCGACTTGCCGGCGCCGTTGACGCCCATCACGCACCAGCGCTCCCTGCGGCGGATCATGAAATCGAGCCCATCATAGATGCGCTTGGAACCGTAGCCCTTGTGGACGTTCTTCAAGGCGACGACGTCCTCGCCCGAGCGCGGCGCCGGCGGGAAGTCGAACACGACGCTCTGCCGGCGCCGCGGCGGCTCGACCCGCTCGATCTTGTCGAGCTTCTTCACCCGGCTCTGCACCTGCGCCGCATGCGATGCGCGCGCCTTGAAGCGCTCGATGAACTTGATCTCCTTGGCGAGCATGGCCTGCTGGCGCTCGAACTGCGCCTGCTGCTGCTTCTCGTTCTGCGCCCGCTGCTGCTCGTAGAACTCGTAGTCGCCGGTATAGGTGGTGAGCGAGCCGGAATCGATCTCGATCACCTTGGAGATCACGCGGTTGATGAACTCGCGGTCGTGCGAGGTCATCAGCAGCGTGCCTTCGTAATCGTGCAGGAATTTCTCCAGCCAGATCAGGCTTTCGAGGTCGAGATGGTTGCTCGGCTCGTCGAGCAGCATGACGTCGGGGCGCATCAGGAGAATACGCGCCAGCGCCACGCGCATCTTCCAGCCGCCGGAGAGTTTTCCGACGTCGCCGTCCATCATCTCCTGGCTGAAGCCGAGGCCGGACAGCGCCTCGCGCGCCCGGCCGTCCAGCGCGTAGCCGTCGAGCTCCTCGAAGCGGTGCTGCACCTCGCCATAGCGCGCGATGATCTCCTCCATCTGATCGGCCTTGTCAGGATCGGCCATGTCAGCCTCGAGCTCGCGCAGCTCGGCCGCGACCTCGCTGACGGGACCTGCGCCATTCATCACCTCGGCCACGGCGCTGCGGCCACTCATCTCGCCGACGTCCTGGTTGAAATAGCCGATGGTGATGCCGCGATCGGTCGAGACCTGCCCCTCATCGGGCAGTTCCTCGCCGGCGATCATCCGGAACAGCGTGGTCTTGCCGGCGCCATTGGGCCCGACGAGGCCGATCTTCTCGCCCTTGTTGAGGGCCGCCGAGGCTTCGATGAACAGGATCTGGTGGCCGGCTTGTTTGCTGACGTTGTCGAGGCGGATCATGGGGTCTTTTTGGGGGGATTTTTGCGTTGCAGCGTGATAGTCCATGCCGGCCCCCAGGGGAAGCCCGGCGAGACCCGGATTTCCGTCCGGACGTCAATCTCCTGCAATCGATCCCGACGCGCCGAAGCGCGGCTCGGTCCGGGCTGCCGGCCCGGCATCCGCTTCAGGCCTGAAGCGTGCCGCCCTCGTCACCGGCAAACATCGGCATCGAGCGCTGCAATGAAGCTTGCTCGATCATCGCGCGACATTGCCGCCAGGACGGCGACGGGATTTGTCGCGGGCGTCGTTTCAGGGTTGCAGCAGCGAGAGCAGACGTTGCCGGTCCTGATCGCGGCATCGTTGCTCTGCCCGCATTCGTTCAAGCTCGGCTTCTGCTTTGGCCGTCTCCTCGTTCTGCTGCTTCATCTCGACAACGAGCGCCTCTTGCTCGGCGAGCCGCCGTTCCCCTTCGACGACTTCGCGCTCGATCTGTTGCAGTTCATCGTATATCGCAGTCTTGTACATGATGATCCTCGAGCGGCTGTGCTGCGAATCCGCCGCAGAGTTTCCGTCAGGCGTCAGCCGTGCCTCGACGCGCATGATTTTCAACTCAATCATCTTCGCGAACGTTCCCGCTGATGCCAGTTTTTCCCGATCGTTGCAGCGCGCCGGGAACGATCACGCGGCAATCGGAATCCCTTCACCAGCCCGAAGACCGTCGGGATCACGATCAGGGTGAGCAAGGTCGACGAGACCATCCCGCCGATCATGGAAACGGCGATGCGCTGCATGATCTCGGAGCCGGTGCCGTCGAGCGCATGCATGCCGAAGCGTTGGAGCACGATGCCGGTGGCGACTTCTCCCTCGCCGTTCAACTCGGTGATGGCGCGCCGCTTGTCGGGGCCGAGCTCGCCCCTGGAGACGTCCCGCAACGGCACGGGCGTGCCCTTGTCCGTCTTCAGGACGACGTTGCCGAGATCGTCGATGCTTTTGAGCTAGCCGCGCCCCCGGGAGGAGCAACCGTGCAAATCGTCCGGCCATTACGATTGCGCCAGATTCGCAGGGGATGCCGGCAAATTATTTCCGCGGCGGGCTGGACGCGGGTCTTTGCGAGTGCCCGTCCTACGCCCTTTGCATCAACCGTCGGCTTGCCCCACCGCCGACTTTGGCGTTGAGCCGATTTGCTCCGGGTGCTATCTTTCAGTGACATCGTTCCCGCTAGGGCTGATGGGACGGGCTGATTATCAGGCTTACGGACTGCCGCCCGCCATTTGGAAATTGGAATATTTTAGCCATAGGCCCCGCCTCCGGACGTATTTCAAAGTCGGCCGGGGAAATGTTCATTGGACGTCATTTCCCTCCGTTCTTCCCATTGACTCGGAGGCGGGCTTTTTCTGACCAACCCTTTAGAAAAGCCATTCGCCATGTCTATTTTCAGAAGCCGCGCCCCGCGTGCGGCAGGCAATGACCATTCAAGGCGAGTTTGCCGCTACGTCTTGGCTTCCATACTCTCGGCCGCCTCCGTCATTCCGTCTGCGAGCGCCGCGTCCGCTCAATGCGCAGCCCGCGATGTGTTGCAGAACCAGCTGAAGCTCAAGACGCCCTCAGCCCCAGCGTCCCAACAGCCCATCAAGTCCGGGCGCGACCTTGCGACTTGGAAGACGATCACAATAGGTACCTTTCCTGACTCACTTGCGTTGCGCAACGAGCTCTATAGGAAGGGCTGCAATGTCGGTGGTCAGGCCGCCGAAATCCTTGCTCGGCCGACGTTCATCGTTAGCTCTCGGAAGACAAATGTGGAGCTTGTCGATCTATCGCCTGCACAGCTTGGGTTCACGTCCGCTACCGTGACTTTGGCTGACGTTTACGCACGCGCCAAGCAGCTCGGCCTTGAACTTGCTGCGGCCGAAGTCGGCCCGCAATTGCGTATCCAATATTTCGACCAGCCTATCGGCGAATTTCTCATCATGGGAATGGACCCGATCAAGACATGGAGCGGCGAGCCGATTATTCTGAATGTCGCAAATGGCGGCGCCGGATTGATCCTCATCGGCCAGGATGGTCGATCCGAAGCGGGTATACCCGTGACATCTCGTTTCATTTTCGCCCGATCCTATCAACCGGCAGCTAGCAGCGAAGTCATCGGATCAATAGCGCGAGCCTATCTGCCGCCATGAACGGACTGACGCGCGTTTGCGTCGATTGGTCGTGCCCGCCGCCTTTATCGGATCATTTTCCACGATGTTTGATTGCGCACTGTACTGGCGATGGCGAATTCATTCTGTGTACAGATCGCTTGGCGGTGTTAGCGCAAATTTGTCTCTCATTTCATTTCCAAATTCCAGCGCTCGCTGCACGGTTAGGTGGTCCCATGTTTCGTGATAAACTGTGGTCCGTCGAGCAAATGCAGGTCTGCGCAATTGAATAGCCAAAGCGGAAGCTTGGTGCCGAGCGCGAGATCGACGTTCTCGACCCATAACCGTCCGGCGCCACGCGCCGCATTCGACGCAGCATCTCGTCATCGAGTATCGCTTTTCCCAACCCTCTGATCGACTGGCTGTTTCTTTGCCGATCTGATTGCCCCCGACTTCAAGGCGAGGTGGAACTAGATGCGGACACCCGGCCTTAAGAACTGGTTATTGAATTGACAGCCTCCACGATGGCAGCGGGGTCTGCGTGGGTGACCATATGTCCGGCATTCGGAACCAGATGAAGATCGGACCGAGGCAGCGCTTGATGTAAATCTCGCGCCTGTTTGTGTTCGATGACCTGGTCCTCTACTCCGTGGAATATTTTCACCTGGTGGCCCATGCTCGAATAATGGGCTTGGAATTGGGCTGCCGTCGGAATGAGGAGTGCGCTTTCCTCCGCAGCCGCCCTCAATTGTGTGGGCCTGAGAACGAGAGACGCTGGAAATTCATTCTTGAATGTCTGCGGGACGGACCGGGGCGCGAAGATCTTACGGAGAGCTCCCGGCAAGATGGCCAACGAGATGATAGGCGCGACAGTGTAACTGACCAAGTCGCCCAGGACCGGTATGGCTGGACCTGACATCAGCCACACGTCCAATCGGCCGGTCGGGAAGTAGTACCCGGACGCAAGCACGAGACCCCGGACCCGATAATCCTTCCGCACGCCGAGAGCGATAGCGACGAAGGCGCCCCAGGAATGGCCCAGCACCACGGGAGCGCGGATCCCGAGTTGGTCGAGCGCCTTCACCAACAGAGCTGCTTGAGCCGCTGCGCTCCATATTCGAAGCCGCGGCCGCTGACTATAGCCAAAGCCCGGGCGGTCGAAGCACACCACGCGGTTGGTGCGAGCCAGAAGATCGACCAGCCCACTGATCGTGAAGTCCTGGATCATGGATCCGTTGCCATGAAGCAGCACAACGCAAGGGGCCGCGGGATCGCCCCGATCGATATAGTGGAGTACTACGCCGTCGCACTCGAGAAACGTGCCAATCGGCGGATTTCTCCGCTCGGCCAGTTTTGAGAAGCCGATGTTGCCGATGGCGAGAAGTGCCAATGACAAGGCACCGATGAGCAATACGGTTTCAGCGGTGGTCATGACTGGGCCTTGATGATCGAGAGCTAAGAACATTGACCACGCAGCGTGCAGCGGAAGAGCCAACCAAGGAATAATTGGAAGTTGAAGTGCTCGTTCCTGCGCGCAATGGCGGAGGATTGATTAAAAAATTTCCGTGCCCGGGAACGGTCCAGAAAAGCTCACGTTTGCTCGCTTAGGATCGCACCTGTGACGGAGGGCATAGGGTCCGACCTCACCAACAACAACGATGGAGCAACGAAATGGCCAATCCACGCCAGGAGGAAAAGTCTACCCAAAACCCTGAGGACACAATCCGCCGCGCCGCCGAGAGGACCACCGAGCAGACCAGACGGATTGGCTTAGCTACCGTCGAGGCCGGAGAAGAGGTGGCGCAAGCCAGCGGCCATCTGCTGCGACAAAATGCTGAGATGTTGCAAAACACTTGGCGTTTCGGCGTCGACATGGCCACGGCAATGATGGGCCGCTCGGCTGATGAGCTTGGTCGCACGTTCGGCTTGACGGGCAATGAAGCACAGCAGGCAGCGGAACGCTCGGTCCGCAATGCCGAAGCAATCATGTACTCGACGACCGCAGTCGCCAAAGGAATGAACGGGGCATCGCGCGAGTACCTCGATTTCGTTCGACAGCAAACTGAGCGGACCATGGACCGCGTAAATGAACTCTGGCGCTGCCGAACTCCTCACGATTTGGCGGCTGTGCAGACCGATCTGGTGCGCGACACGATCAGCAGCGCGCTGGATACCAGCCGCCGGATGGCGGACCTGTCTCTGAAGATGGCTGACGATGCTCGAAACCATATAACCGAGAGCCTCGAACGCATGCGGCAGGCTGCCTAAAGCACGATCCGGAAAAGTGCGAAGCAGTTTTCCGGAAAGGTCATGCGTAAACAACAACCTAGAGCGCGATGACGATTCATCCCAATCTCATCGCGCTTTAAGTGCGGCTGACACAATCATGGCGGATATGCGCGGCGGAATCTCCGCGCATATGCCCGTAGGCCTGCATCAGCTCACGAAACGGACATCCGACGTTCGTGAGTCCGCGCCTACGCCCGCCGCATCAGCTTGAGCGATGCGGCCAGGCGCAGGCTGCGCTTGCCGGCGAGCGCGATGCCTTCGAGCTCGCCGCTGTCGGCGGTGCAGGTGCCTGAGAAGCCGATCCCGACCTCGAGCCCGCCAAATACCGGATTGTCGTCTTTCGCCGGCGTGTGCTCCTGGTTCAGCATCTCGCCTTTCCAGCGGCCGTCCGCCGAGGAATAGGACCCGAGATAGTAGAAGAACGCATCGCCGCCGAGGATGCGGCCGTCCATCAGCAGCATCACGCCGGAGAGCCCCGCATCGACGCCGTCGAGCGCGCGAATGTGGATGGCATAGAGCCCGTTGACGATGCCGTCGGGACCGACGGTGCCGCGCGGCGGCAGCGCCTCGTCGTCGAGCGGCGCGAGATTGGCCCAGAACACGTTGCCCGGCATGGGTTCGGCCGTGCCCTCGAACAGGATCGTCGATCCTTCCGTCCGGCCGCGCACCTTGATGGCCGCAATATCGGTGCCCATCAGCGGCTTGTAATTGGGATCGTCGTTGTGGCGCTCGGTGATCACCTCGGCTTCGATCACGCCGTCCCTGACCTCGTAGGTACCGAGATGGGCGAAAGCGGAATTGCCGCCGAGCAGCTTGCCCCTGTGCATGCACATGATGCTGCGGCCGAAGGCACCGCCGATGCCGTATTCAACCTTGTAGAGCCCGTCCAGCAACGTCATCGCCCCGCAAAATCGCAAAAAGGATCGCGGGCTACCTAGCACCGGCGCACGACCAAGGCCATCCGGCTTTTCCGCGCAGACCCGCTCGCGGAACCCGTTTGGGCATGGTGCCATCATGCCCCTGTTTTGCCCGACGGGTCAAGCTCTATTTCGGAAAACCAGCATCACGCGATTTCAACCACTTGGCTACTGTGCATGGGGTTGTTTCGATTTTTGGTGGGCGCGGCTGATCGCGCCTCAGTGACGCTTGAAGTATTGCACCTCGCGCTCGTGCTTCTCGGCCGCCGCGCGGCTCTTGAACGTGCCGAGGTTGCGGCGCTTACCGGTCTTGGGATTCACCTTGCGTGAATGGAGGCGATATTCGCCGGATGCGAGTTTGCGGATCATGGCTGCACCTCCCGCTTGTCGTGACGTCAACGGCCCGCACCGCCGCCGGTTCCTTGTGCTCGAAGCTGATCGAACCCGCTGGCGCGCGGTGGCGCATGCCGCCGCGGAGTATCCCGATTAGCTCGAGACCACCTATCGCGACGCCCGCAACAATCTCGCCCACTACATGAAGTGAGTCAGAAGCACAGGGTGGTGACGAGCTGGCCCTGCTTGTTCTTGATCGCATAGGGACAGCGCAGCCGCTCCAGCGCCTTCTTGGCGTCCTCGTCACCGAGCGCGGCGGCGCGCTCGTAATAGGCCTTCGCGGCGTCCTTGTCCTTCGGACCGCCGCGGCCGCCTTCCGCAAAGGCGCCCATCCGCTCCAGCGCGCCGGGATGGTTTTGCGCCGCCGCCTTCTCGAACAGCGCGCGCGCCGCGACATCGTCCTTCTCACCGCCGTTGCCGCTCGCCAGCATCAGGCCGAGCTGGTACTGCGCCTCCGCGTTGGTCTCGGCCGCCTTGCCGAGCAGCGCGCGGGCCTGCACGGGATCAGCCGGCGTGCCGCCGCCGGAGCTGCCGAGCGCGGCGAGATTGGAGACGCCGCGGGGATTGCCCGATTGCGCCGCCTTCTCGAACAGCTTTCGCGCTTGCGCCTCGTCCTTGGCGACGCCGGCGCCGGTGCCATAGGCGACGCCGAGCTCGACCATCGCCGCGCTCGATCCTTTCTCCGCCGCCTTGCGCCAGGCGGCGATCGCCTCGTTCGTCTGCCGGTTGGCCGCATAGGCACGGCCGAGCGCAAACATCGCCCGCCGCGAGGACGACGCGGCCTGCTTGCAGAACCTGATCGCGGTCGCGATGTCGGAAGCTGCGATCTCGCTCACGCCCTTCACGTCGGCCGGCTTGTCGGGATCGCTGGGATCGGCGGCCACCCGGTCGCACAAGACGAGGTCAGCCGATTGCGCATGCGCCGCCAGCGGCGCGGCGAGCGCGAGGAGGATGGCAAAAAGACAAGTTCGCATGAACGCCACGTTGCGTCCCCGTCCCGGCAAATTCAAGGCTCAAGTCCGGATTGGCGCAGCACTGGCACGACCTCAGGCGATGATAGATAGCGGAGCAGACGATCGGCGGCCTCGGCATGCTTCGCGCTGGCCATGCGGCCGGCGCAAAACACGGCCGGCGTTTGCAGCTCATGCGGGATGGGACCGATCACCTCGATGCCGTCGACTATCACGCGGCCCTCGCCAATCATCTCGTCGAGCCCTTCGCGGGTGAGGATGACGAGATCGGCGGCCTCACCGCCGCGCAGGCGCTCGAGCAGCGCCAGCGTCGGCGCAAAATCGGCATCGACACGCATGCCGTGAGCTGCCTCGAAGGCGGAGGACAGGCTGCGCATCGCGCCCATCAGGCCGAGCGTCGAGAGCACACGAACTTTTTCCATGGGCAATTCCTAGGGGTGCGATCAGGCGCGGTGCATCAGCTTGAGCGCGGCGGTGAGGCGCAGGCTGCGCTTGCCGGCAAAGGCGGTCGCCTCCAGCACCGCTTCTTCGCCGCTATAGCGGCCTGAGAAGCCGATGCCGACCTCGTGGCCGCCAAAGACCGGATCGTCTTTCGCGGGCGTGTGCTCCTGATTGAGGATCTGGCCTTTCCAGCGACCGTTCGCGGCGGTGTAGCTGCCGAGATAGTAGAACGCTGCATCGCCGCCGAGGATGCGGCCTCCTTTGAGCAGCATCACGCCGGTGAGGCCGCCGTCGACGCCGTCGAGCATGCGCAGATGCACCGAATAGAGCCCGTCGACGATGCCGCCCTCTCCGACACTGCCGACGATCCGCACCTCGTCTTCGGTGATCGGCGTCATCACCGACTGGAACGGTACGCCCGGCAGCTCCTTGAGCTCGCCCTTGAAGCGATAGAGATCGCCATCGGCCCAGCCGCTCGCAAGCAAGGTCGCGTCATCGGTGCCGGCCATGGCGCGGTAGTTCGGGTCGGGGTTGTGGCGGACGGTCTTGATCACGACATCGACGCCGCTTTCGGTCTTCTCGTAGGTGCCGATATGGGCAAAAGCCGAATTGCCGCCGAGCATCTTGCCATTGCCGGCATACATCACGCTGCGGCCGACCGCGTCGCCGAGCTGAAACCGCACCTTGTAGAAGCCTTCAAACACCAGCCGTGTCCCCGGCCCGCATCCCGCCGGCACTCTATCCCGGTTTCGGCGCCGGTGGACAGATTTCAAGTCGGCCGGCAGCCCGCAAATGATGGACGTCATCAAAATGAAAAATCCGCCGGAGCTCGTCTGCTCCGGCGGATTGAAGACCAACCCGGGCCAGCCCCAGCCCGGGCCGGGAGGATTTTAGGCCACGGCCTTCTTGTCGGTCGGCACGGACGAGATCGTCTTCAGGATCTGCGAAGCGATCTGGTAGGGGTCGCCTTGCGAGTTCGGACGGCGGTCTTCCAGATAGCCCTTGTAGCCGTTGTTGATGAAGGAATGCGGAACGCGGATCGAAGCGCCGCGATCGGCCACGCCGTAGCTGAACTTGTTCCAGGGCGCGGTCTCGTGCTTACCGGTCAGACGCTTGTCGTTGTCCGGGCCGTAGACGGCGATGTGGTCCATCAGGTTCTTCTCGAACGCGGCCATCAGCGCCTCGAAATACTCCTTGCCGCCGACTTCGCGCATATAGGCGGTCGAGAAGTTGGCGTGCATGCCCGAGCCGTTCCAGTCGGTGTCGCCGAGCGGCTTGCAGTGGAACTCGATGTCGATGCCGTACTTCTCAGTGAGGCGCAGCATCAAGTAGCGGGCCATCCACATCTGGTCGGCAGCCGTCTTGGAGCCCTTGCCGAAGATCTGGAATTCCCACTGGCCTTTGGCGACTTCCGCGTTGATGCCTTCGTGGTTGATGCCGGCAGCCAAGCAGAGGTCGAGATGCTCCTCGACGATCTTGCGGGCGACGTCGCCGACGTTCGAATAGCCGACGCCGGTGTAGTACGGGCCCTGCGGCGCCGGATAGCCGGACTCGGGGAAGCCGAGCGGACGGCCGTTCTTGTAGAAGAAGTATTCCTGCTCGAAGCCGAACCAGGCGCCGGCGTCATCGAGGATGGTGGCGCGCTTGTTGGACGGATGCGGGGTCTTGCCGTCCGGCATCATGACTTCGCACATCACGAGCACGCCGTTGGTGCGGGCGGCGTCCGGGAACACGGCAACCGGCTTCAGCACGCAATCGGAGCTGTGGCCTTCGGCCTGCTGGGTGGAGGAGCCATCGAAGCCCCAGAGCGGAAGCTGCTCGAGCGTCGGGAACGACGCAAATTCCTTGATCTGGGTTTTGCCGCGCAAGTTCGGAGTCGGCGTATATCCGTCGAGCCAGATGTACTCGAGCTTATACTTGGTCATTGAGCCTCTCTGTAGATGATGCGAAAGGTGGGGTTGAGAGCCCCGCACGTTTGTACCCGGCCATCATCGGCCGGCCCTCCACAAGCACGTTGCGTGCCAAAAAGCCGCAGCGCGGAAGGTTATCCACCACCGTCGGGCTCGGCCGGCTGGTAGCGGATCGTCCACAGCGGCGTGCGTCATAGCCGCGCACCTTCGCGTGAAGCTGCACTGCAAAAATCCCGCGGAAAACGCCCGATTTTGAAGCATGCCGGCTGTCGCCGGAGCTTGCCGATCAAACGCGCATCAATGTCCGGCAATTTTCGCAAAGCGACCGACCCCTGCTCAGCAACCTTTGGAATGGCCCAGGCGTTAGTCACCGAGACGATGCCTTAGAGGGTGCAGAGGGCTGCATGCCCACAAATTAGGCGACAACTGATTTCCTCTTGAGCACTTTTCAATTCGAGGGGCGCGGCCGATATGGGGATTGCAGTAACCACAATCGAACGAGTCGGGCGCACCATGGAGGCCAAGGCGCTTTGACCAAGGAGAAATCGCAATGATGAACAATGGTCTGAGTCAGGGATCTGCGAAGATCTACCAATTTCCCGTCGGGGGCCGTGCAGCTCTCGCCGGACGCCGCTATGGCGAAGCCCGCCTTCCCGCCGATCAGGCTTCGCTTCCCGCGAACGTCTCGATCTGCAGCGACAGCTGGTATCACCAGGACGCGGTCGACGAAGCCAAGCCGAAATGGGACCGCTAATGCCTGTGGCTCGGTCAATACCGCCGCGCACTCTCGAGCGACCGGCGGCAGTTTGAAAAGGGTCGAAACAACGGTGTTTCGGCCCTTTTTGATTCTTGCCGAACTCCCGGCTAGAGCGCGGGCTTTTCGACGACCACGCAGGCTGTGGTTGGTCGCTTCAAATGCTTGACCGTGGTCACTCCGGTCTTGGCAATCCTCAGCGTGACTCCCGCCCCCGAATAGCGCGCGCCAGACAGAGTCAGCCGCTTCGCCAGCGTGATGGGCTCGCCGTCGATCTGGAGGAAGGCGCGCTTGTCGTAGTCGTAAAACCCCACGATGAATTGCGTACCATCAGCGCAGCGGTAGGTCCGGAACGTCTGCGCCTCGGCCTGCCGCGCGCCGGAAATTCCGCCCGCCAGCATGGTGATCGCCAAAACAATGGCCTTGTGCCAATCCATGATCGCCCCCGTGATAGACTTCAAGGACGCCAGCCGTGCGCCCGGTGGAACCATAACCCAAGCTGATCTGATGCAAGACTCTTCCTTGAAGGACTCCCCTGCCCGTCACCTCGCCTTGCAGGGCGCGAGCAATTTCCGCGATCTCGGCGGCTATCCGACCACCGACGGCCGCACCACGCGCTGGCGGCACATTTTCCGCTCCAACCATCTCGGCCAGCTCACGGCCGCCGACGTCGAGATCGTCCGCGCGCTCGGCGTGCGCAGCGCGTTCGACTTTCGCGGTGTCGAGGAGCGCGCGGCCGGCATCTGTGTGGTGGAGGAGATCGCTGTGCATTCGCTGCCGATCGAGCCCACGGTGGTCGCCGCGCTCCGCGCCGAGCTCGTCGCGGGCAGACTGACCGCGCCGGTGGCGAGCGAGATCATGCGCGACTCCTACCGCAACTATGTCCGCGACAACACACACAGCTTCCGCACGCTGTTCGGTCATCTGCTGGAAGACTGCGCGCCGCTCGTGATCCATTGCACCGCCGGCAAGGATCGCACCGGCTTTGCCAGCGCGCTGATCCTGCATGCTCTGGGCGTGCCAGACGACATCATTGTCGAGGATTATTTGCTGACCAATCAGCACTACAAGCGCGATGCGCTGGCTGCCACCGACCTGCCCGAGGACGTGCGCAATGCCATCGGCAGCGTCGAGGCGTCATACCTTGCCGCGGCTTTCGAAGCCGTCGGCAAGGAGTATGGCGATCTCGAAACCTATTTGCGCGATGGGCTCAGGATTGGCCCACCGGAGCGGGAGGCGCTGCGGGCGCGGTATCTGCAGTCGTAATCAAGCACCCGCATTTCTGCGTGGCTCCGGTGGCCTTGAGGATCGCCGAACGAAGGGCACGGGCGACGTGCATTGTACTCCAGTCGCTCTGGTGCAGCCGCAGATCATCGTCCGGGGCAACGAGCTGCTCGAACGACGCCTTGTTGCAGACGTGCCAGTGCCGCATCAGCGCCCAGCGCTGGAAGAGATTGACCTTGGCCTCCTGCGCAGCGGTTCGGATCGCCGCAACCATCTTTTCGGCCAGCTCGGCGTTGTCGTCGTACAGCATGGCCGTCGTGTATTGCGGATCGATCAGCACGACATCGATGGTCGGATGCTCGTGCAGGAATTTCAATCCCTCCGCGATCTTGCCGATCACCTCATCGAAGTTGAACTCCTTCTGGCGGAAAACGGCGTTGGTTCCAACTTGCCAAAGCACCAGAGATGGCTTGTCAGCAAAGATGTCGTCGTTGAACCGAACTACTTCCAGGTTCGCTTCTTCGCCGCCCCTGCCCCGGTTGAATACGTCTATCCGGATGTTCGGACGCTGATCGTGGTCCTTGAAATGTCTTCTCAAATACAGTTCGAGCCGTGCGGGATAGGCAACGACATTGTCGAGTCCGGCCGTCGAGGACGATCCCATCGCCACGATGCGTACAGGCCCCGTTCCGGCCAGCGCGGTTCGGAAATTATCCAGCGGATGTTTGAGATCAACGATCGAAGCGGGAAATTCGAGGCTAGGAAAATTGTCAGGCATGGAACAACCTCCTCTACGATCTAAAGTTGCATCTATAGCCCAGTTTGGAAACCGCCGCCATTGCAACTCCAATTCGAGCGGAGCAATAGTCGGCGCAAAGTGAGACAACGGAGAGTATCGTGCAGGGAAAAGTCATTGTCGTGACCGGTGCGCTCGGCGCGCTCGGCAAGGTGGTCGCCGAGATCGCGCAGTCGCGCGGTGCGCGCATTGCCGGTATCGACTATGCGCCCTCGCAATTTCCGGCAACGCCTGAGCGCATCGAGATCGGCGGCGTCGATCTGTCGGATGCGGCACAGGCGAAGGCGGCGATCGAGGCCGCTGCGAAGCATTTCGGCCGGCTCGACGCGCTCATCAACATCGCCGGCGGCTTCGCGTTCGAGACGGTCGGCGATGGCGACATCAAGACCTGGCAGCGCATGCACGCGCTCAACGTACTGACGGCGCTCAACGCCTCACAGGCCGCACTGCCGCATCTTGCCGCCTCGAAAGCCGGCCGCATCGTCAACATCGGCGCGATGGGCGCGCTTCAGGCAGGCTCCGGCATGGGCCCCTACGCCGCGTCGAAGGCCGGCGTGCATCGCCTGACCGAGGCGCTGGCGAACGAGTGGAAAGGCAAGGTCACTGTGAACGCGGTGCTGCCCTCGATCATCGACACCCAGGCGAACCGCGCCGACATGCCCAAAGCGGACTTTTCGAAATGGGTGACGCCGCAGGAACTCGCCGAGGTGATCCTGTTCCTCGCCAGCGACGCCGCGAGCGGCGTCACGGGTGCGCTGATCCCGGTTGGCGGTCGGGTCTGATCAATCCGGCACCAGGAGCCGCAGATCACCCTTGAAGCGGATGCTCTGCTTGCCGGCGAGCGCGATGCCCTCGCCATAGGCGGTCTCGTCGGTATAGGTGCCGCTGAAACCGATCGTCACGACCTTGCGTCCCCAGACCGGACGCTCGTCGAACGAGGGCGAATGCTCCTCGTTGGTCAGCTCGCCTTTCCACTTGCCATTCGCCGAGGTGTAGCTGCCATACGCGAAGAAGAATGAATCGCCGCCGCGCATGGTGCCGTCGCGCAGCACCATGACGCCCTGATTGCCGCCTTGGACGCTATCGAGAAACTTGATCCGGATGTGATAGAGCCCGTTCCTGATCGTCATGTCGCAAGCCGCCCCACCTGTCCCCGTCCGCAGCATAATCGCACCATGTGTTCCCGATCAAATCACACGGAGTCCGAGTCCGATCCGGGCTAGACTGCCCACAACTGATTCTCCGATCGGACGTCCAGTGGAAACCGCGCTCTATCTTCCCGTAAAACGCTTCCTCGAAGAGCTCGGCTTCACCGTGAAGGGGGAGATCGGCGGCTGCGATCTCGTCGGCCTCAGCGCCGGCGACCCGCCGGTCGTCGTGATCGGCGAGCTCAAGCTCGCCTTCAATCTCGAGCTGATCCTGCAGGCGGTCGATCGCGCGCCTGCAGGTGACGAGGTCTGGATCGCGGCAAAGATGTCGGCCCGCGGCAAGGGACGCGAGAGCGATTCGCGTTATCGCAATCTCTGCCGCCGGCTCGGCTTCGGCATGCTCGGGGTCACCGAGCGCGGTCAGGTCGAGGTGCTGGTGAAGCCGCCGACCGCGGCGCTGCGCCGCGAGCCGAAGGTGCGCTCGCGCCTCGTCGCCGAGCATCAGCGCCGCCAGGGCGATCCCGTGCTCGGCGGCAGCACGCGCGCGCCGATCATGACGGCGTATCGCCAGCAGGCGCTGGCCTGCGCGTCAGCGCTCGCCGATGGTCCGCGGCGCGTGCGCGAATTGCGCGAGCGCTGTCCTGATGCCGGCAAGATCTTGCTTAACAATGTGTATGGCTGGTTCGAACGTGCCGACCGGGGAATCTACGGGCTGACCGAGGCCGGGCACGCAGCGCTGAAACGCTGGCCACAGCAGCGTGTCGGGGTCGACGCCGGTGCCGCGTCACCGCCCTGACACCCGACGGGCGCATAGCTGTGATGTCACACCGATTCCATATTGCAATGCAACATCGGTGGCACTAGGTATCCCGGCATCAAAATGAGGCCGTTATGAGCGCAGACTGGAATACCAAATATGGCACGCGGCGCGTGCGCCACGATCCGCCCACCCTGGACGAGGCGATCTTCGCCGCCGTCGGCATCACCGACGACCAGGAGCAGCAGGCCGAGATCGCTGCCGCGCTGATGGGCATGCCGCTCGACGTCGTTCAGGCCGAAGTGAAGAAGCAGGCTCGCACCAACAGCCGCATCACCGCCACTCGCGTGATCGCCGGTGAACAGGGTGCGCAGCGCTCCGTCGTGGTCGAACGCCGCGTCGTCCGCCGTTTCGGCAACGACAAGCGCACCGGCACCTGACGCTCACTTCACAGCTCCAAACAAAAAGCGGGCCGGTTTTGCCGGTCCGCTTTCTGATTCCAATCCGCTTTTGAACTCAGGCGGCGCGATTGCCGTACATGCTGGAGATGATCTTCCAGCAGGTCGAGTTGAAGCTGAGAAGTGCGCGCCCGGCCTTGAACGGCGCGGCGGCAAGATCGGCGAGCTCGTCTTCAGTCGTCTTGGTGAGATCGATCGTGCCGGTCGATTCGCCATGGCGGAATTGCAGATGCGCGCCGAACTTACGGGCGAGCGCCCGCATCGCGTGATTCTCGGCGCCGGTGGTGATGCGCAGGCGCTTGAATCCTTTCCAGCGCGCCTCAGCGATCAGGCGGCTGAACAGGATGGTGCCGACGTTCTGGCGGCGTGCTGATGCCTCCACGCTGAAGGCCACTTCGGGCAGCGAATCACCTTCCGGCGGATGCAGCTCGGCCGCGCCGCGCACCACGCCATCGACGATGTAGGCGACGATCACGGTTCCGTCCTCGGCGCAGCGGGCGGCATAGCGCTCGATGAAGCTGTCGTCGAGAAAACCGTTGAAGCGGTCGTGCCGGCTTGCGGCATCGAGCCTGAGCAGGTGATCGCGCAGAAGCGGCAATTCTTCCTGCTGGCTCAGGGTCCGCACATAGCCCGGAACGGAGGTCGTGCGGGCGGTGTCTTCAAGTACCACGTCAAAACTCCTCTTGGTGTCCCTCGAGGAGGCGTTCGAATCCCTAGGCCTCCAATATTGTGCGTCGCAACACGCTTTTCAAGACGGAAACCTGCCCAACTTAGAGGCACCGGAACGACTAATTCGTTAACAAAATCAAGGTCCCGTAATCCCTACAGGACCAGTTGGGTCTGGGTCACGATTGCGACCAGTTTGCCGTCTTCCGTTTCCACCCGGGTGGTCCAGACCTGGGTTCGCCGACCCCGGTGCACGGGGGTCGCGGTGGCGATAACGCTGGTGCCTTCCTTGGCGCCGCCGATGAAGTTGGTCTTGCTCTCCAGCGTGGTCGTGCCCTTGGCGTCCTCGGGCAAATTGATCACGGTCGCCGCCGCGCCGACGGAATCGGCCAGCGCCATCACCGCACCGCCGTGGATGGTGTGATGAAGCGTGCAGAGATCGGGCCGGACCATCATCCGCGCCACCACGCGATCCCTATCGGCCTCGACGAATTCGACGCCCTTGAGCTCGGCGAACGGCATCTTCATCGCTTTGAGTTTCTCGAGCGGCGTCATCAAAAGTCCTCCCAATGTCTTGTTGTCTCAGGGTGAATGGCTTCGCGCGGCAAAGCAATGACGTCAGAGGTAATGGCTGCCGTGACATCGGAGCGCGCATTTGCGCATACGCTCGTCCCATGCGCCATTCCCGCCCCGCCGCATCGTCTGCCTGACCGAAGAGACGGTCGAAACGATGTACCTGCTCGGCGAGCAGGACCGCATCGTCGGTGTCTCCGGCTACGCCGTCCCCAGGTGCGGCACGAGATGCCGCGGGTATCGGCCTTTGTCTCCGCGGCAGCATGGGCCCCGGCTCTGCAGCAACCGCTGAGAGGCGCTGCGCTGCGTCCGGGTCACGAGGCCGTTCTTACGTCACCGCGTTGACGACCTGGTACTCCGGCCGCCGCCACACCTCGCCTGTGATCACCTCCTCGATGATCTCGGCTGCGCGGACGATTTCATCCTCTCCGATATACAGCGGCGTAATCCCGAACCGCATGATATCAGGCGCGCGGAAGTCTCCGATCACGCCGCGCGCGATGAGGGCCTGCATGGCGGCGTAGCCGCTGTCGAAAGCGAACGAGACTTGTGAGCCGCGGTGCGCGTGCGAACGCGGCGTCACCAGCTTCAGAGACGGGCAGCGGCGCTCCACCTCCGCAATCAGGAGATCGCCGAGCGCTAGCGAGCGCGCGCGGACCTCGGCAATATCGACGCGATCCCAAATGTCGAGCGAAGCTTCCAGCGCCGCCATGGCCAGCACTGGCGGCGTGCCGACGCGCATGCGCTCGACGCCGCTGGCGGCCGCATAGCCAAGCTCGAACGCGAAGGGTTTTGCGTGCCCCATCCAACCCGATAGCGCAGCGCGTGCGTCATCGGCATGGCGCGGCGCGACATAAAGGAAGGCCGGTGCACCCGGGCCGGCGTTGATGTATTTGTAGGTGCACCCAGCGGCGAAATCGGCACCCGAGCCGGCGACATCGACCGGCAGCGCGCCGGCCGAATGCGCGAGGTCCCACACCGTGACGATACCGAGAGCATGCGCCTTTGCCGTCAGCTTCGCCATGTCATGGCGGCGGCCGGTGCGGTAATCGACCTCGGTGATGTAGAGCACCGCGATGTCCTCCGACAGCGCGGCTTCGATCTCCTCCGGCGCGACCAGGCGCAACTGGTGGCCGCGCCCGAGCGTAGCGATCAGGCCCTCGGCCATGTAGAGATCGGTCGGGAAATTGCCGGTGTCTGAAAGCACGACCTTGCGCGATGCGTTCATGTCGAGCGCGGCGGCGAGCGCCTGATAGACCTTCAGCGACAGCGTGTCGCCGACCATCACCGACCCTGCCTCCGCGCCGATCAGCCGCGCGATGCGATCGCCGACATGGCGCGGCTGGGCATACCAGCCCGCCGTGTTCCAGGCGCGGATCAGCTCATTGCCCCACTCGTCCGTGATGACACGATTGACGCGCTCGGCGACGCCCAGCGGCAGCGCCCCGAGCGAGTTGCCGTCGAGATAGATCACACCGTCGGGCAGGTGAAACAGGGCCCTGGTGTCGTCGTAGACGCGAAGCTTGGTCATGGACATCTCTAGAGAATGGTGCGCACGCGCCAGAGCTCGGGGAACAGCTCGACCTCCAGCATGCGCTTGAGATAGCTGACGCCGCCGGTACCGCCGGTGCCGCGCTTGAAGCCGATGACGCGCTCGACCGTCGTGACATGATTGAAGCGCCAACGCCGGAAATAATCCTCGAAGTCGACCAGCTTCTCCGCGAGCTCGTAAAGCATCCAGTGCGTCTCCGGCGCCTGGTAAACGATACGCCAAGCCTGCAGCACGCCCTCGTTGAAGCTGTGGGTCTCGCGGACGTCGCGGGCCAGCACGGCCGGCGGCATCTTCAGCCCGTTACGGTCGGCGAGCCGCAGCACCTCGTCATAGAGACTGGGCGTTGCGAGCTCCGCCTCCAGGAGTTTCGTCGTCTCGGCGTCGTGCGCGTGCGGCTTGAGCATGGCGTGGTTGCGGTTGCCGAGCAGATATTCGATCAATCGGTACTGCCGCGACTGAAAGCCCGAGGACTGGCCGAGCTGGGAGCGAAAGCGCGTATATTCGCTCGGCGTCATCGTGCGCAGCACGTCCCAGGCGTTGTTGAGCTGTTCGAAGATGCGCGACATCCGCGCCAGCATCTTCATCGCGGGCTGCACCTCGTCTTTGGCTATGGCGCGACGCGCGGCGCTGAGCTCGTGGATGGCAAGCCGCATCCACAGCTCGGTGGTCTGATGCTGGATGATGAACAGCATCTCGTCATGCGCCTCTGACAGCGGATGCTGCGCACCGAGGATCTTGTCCAGCGCCAGATAGTCGCCATAGGACATGCGCCGGGCGAAATCGGTCTCGGCGCCTTCGTTGGTGGGATCGTAATCGCTGGACGTCATGACAGTCCCTCCCGATCGATCATCCCTGCCCTGGCTCAGTCGAGGCCGATCAGGCGCGCGGTGATCGGCGACGACGGATCCTTGAGCCCGTCGATCACGGTGAAATGGTTCAGCCCGGGATCGACGACGAGGCGGGTCGACACGTCGAATCCGGTCCAGATATTGGCCATTAGATCGGATTGGCGGATGAATTCCGGCCGCTCGCTGCCGCCGACCCAGGCAGTCACGGGCGAATGTCCGCGCGGCAGATGCAGCGCGGCGCTTTCGAGGCTCGCCTCCTCCATGGTCATGCGCAGCGTGTCGTTCATCTTCGTCTTCAGCAGCGGACGCAGATCGTGCAGGCCGCTGATCGAGAGCGTGCCGGCGATACGGTTGTAGATGGCGTCCTCGAGCCGGCTGTCGTCGCACAGCATGCGAGTGACGAGATGGCCGCCCGCGGAATGGCCGGCGAGCCGGATCGGCCCGGCGGCGAGCGCAGCCGCTTGCGTAATCGCAGCGGTGATCTCCGCGGTAATGTCGGAGATGCGTGCGGACGGCGTCAGCGTGTAGCTCGGCAGGCAGACCGTCCAGCCGTGGTGCCGTGCGCCTTCAGCCAGGTCCGTCCAGGTCGATTTGTCGAAGCGCATCCAGTAGCCGCCATGGACGAACACGACGAGACCCTTGCTGTCGCCGTCAGGCAGGATCAGGTCGAGCCGCTGGCGCTCGCCGGAGCCGTAAGCGATGTCAGGGCGAAAATGCTTCAGTCCCGAGCGGTAGGCCGCCGCCCGCTCCGCCCATTGCGCCGGCAATTTTTCCGAGCCCGGGATATGGGCCGAATTGGCGTAAGCATCATTCCAATCGCGCATCGTTGCTCCCGACGGCTCATTCAGCGAACAGGCTGCAGTCTGCCACCGCTGCGGCCGGTCTCCTAGTTTTTCTTTTAAGCTTAAAGGATTTGGCGAAGCCCGTGTTTCGGGCAGCGGGTGCTCCGACGAAGGTGCCGTAGGTAGGCAAGCGACTTATCCGCCGTAGCTCGCAGAGCGAAGGTCGGCGAAAGCTGGTGGGCACGGCGCAACTGCGCCTTTGCCCGCCGTAGGACACCTGTGCCGGCGGCTTGCCGCTATGCCTTCTCCACCCCGCACCATTCCGCGATGAACAGCGCCATCGCCTTGGTCGCCTTCTTCAGCGACTCCAGATCGACGAATTCGTTGAAGCCGTGCATCTCGCCTCCGCTGGCGCCGAAGCAGAGGCTGGGAATGCCGTAGTTGAGGCCGTAGAAGCGGGTGTCGGTGAGCGCGGTGAAGACGAGGTCTTCCACGTCACCGCCATAGACCTTGTTGAAGGCCTTGCCGAACGCGGCCTCCGGCGCGGCGGCGTCGGTCAGTTCATAGCCTTCCGACAGAAAGCCGGACCATTCGATCTCCGGCGGATTATTGGCGAGGAAGCGGTGGGTGCGCGCGGCGGCAGCGACGCAGGCCATGATCTCCTTCTGGTGATCGGCCACCGACCAACCCGGCAGAACCGCAATGCGGCAATCGACGTCGCACCAAGCGGGCACACTCGAGGCCCAGTCGCCGCCCTTGATGATGCCGGGGTTGAAGTTGATGGGATGGTTGAGCGTCTTGAAGTGCCGATCGGCCTTGGCGCGCTCGTTCCACTCGATCTCGAGCTTCTGCAGTGCCTGGATCAGGTGATAGGCCGCCATGATCGCGTTGGAGCCTGACCCGGCAAAAGCGACATGCGTCGGATGCCCCTTCACCCGCAGGCGAAACCAGATCACGCCGACCTGCGAGCGCACCATCTTGCCGCCGGTCGGCTCCGGGATGAAGCAGGCATCGGCGCGGTAGCCGCGCTGCAATGTCGAGAGCGCGCCGACGCCGGTGCTCTCTTCCTCGATCACCGACTGGAAGTGGATCCGCGCCGTCGGCTTGAGGCCGGCGGCCTTGATGGCATCCAGCGCATAGAGCGCGCCGATGGTGCCGGATTTCATGTCGCAGGCGCCGCGGCCGAACATCTTGCCGTCCTTGATGACGGGCGAGAACGGCGGGGTGTCCCACAATTCCAGGGGACCCGCCGGCACCACGTCGCAGTGCCCCTGGAGGATCAGCGATTTGCCGGCCTCGGTCGTGGGGCGGTAGGTGCCGACCACGGTGCGCGCCTTGGAAAAATCGTGCTCGATCGGGCCGAAGCCGCGCAGATCCTTGAGATCGTCGACATTGATGTGCCAGTCATCGACCTCGTAGCCGCGCGCGCGCAGGAGGTCGCCGATCATGTCCTGGCACGGCCCCTCCGCGCCGCGGGTCGAAGGGATCGCGACGAAATCGCGAGTGGTCGCAAGCTGGGCTTCGAAGCCGGCATCGACGGCGTCGAGAATCCTTTGCTGCGTTTCGGCATTCATCAGGCAACTCCAGGCATTTCAATGATCCTTTGGGAGCGCGAAGCTAACCGATTTCAGCCGTTCGGGTACTCCACAAAATACGCATCCCGCAATGCATCTTCGAGCAAGCGGCCTTCCGAATAGCCATTGAGTGTCGCAGGGCGCGTGACGCCCTCGAGGAGGCGCGGGCACGGTTCCGGCGCGCCGAGCACGGTGCGGACCGGAATACGCTCGGCGTAGATCGGCAGCGCATAGTCCTCGTCGTCATCGGCGACGCCCTTGGCGCGGATTTTGGCCGAGGCTTCCTCGATCTCCATGGCGATGAAGGAGGTCGCCTTGATCTCCTGCGTGGTGCTGGCCCGCAAGGTGGCGGTGCGATCCGGGAAGAAGCGGTCGACCATGGCGACCACCGCACGTTCCTTCTCTTCCGCGTCGGTGACGAGATAGGCCGAGCCGAACGCCATCACCGCGCGATAGTCGGCGGAATGGTTGAAGCCACAGCGCGCCAGCACGAGGCTGTCGAGATGGGCGACCGTCAGGCAGACGCGCTCGCCTTTGGTCTGGTTGCGCAGCATACGGCTGGCGCTCGAGCCGTGCCAATAAAGCTTCGTACCCTCGCGCCAGAAGAAGGTCGGCGTGCAATAGGGCTGACCGTCGATGACGTAGGAGACGTGGCAGAGCATCGAGGAATCCAGAATGCGATGAACCGTCTCGTGATCGTAGAAGCCGCGGTCGTGACGGCGCTTCACCTGGTTGCGCGCCGACGTCGGATAGGAATTTTGGCTTTCGGTCTGGCTCACGGCCGCTCCTGTCAGGATTGCAACTGTTCCAGGAGAGTTGTAGCGGCGGATTTGGTCTGCGATAGTGCCAATTCCATGCGAAAAATTTCAACCAATTCTCTGCCGCCCGCCAAGGCCGAGCTGCCGCTCGATCTCACCGGGGCGCACATCACGGCAGGTGCCTCCGCCGCACACCGGCTGTATCAGGCGCTGTGCGAGATGATCGTCTCGGGTCTTGTGAAGCCGGGCGAGCCGCTGCCGCCATCGCGCACGCTGGCGAAGCAAACCGGCTTCCGCCGCAACGCCGTCGTCACCGCCTATGAGCGCCTGATCGCCGACGGCTTTGCCGAGGCGACTGTCGGCTCCGGCACGTTCGTTGCGGCGCGCATTCCCGCGCGCGCGACCGAGCCGAAGAGGCCCAAGATCGTGGTCGAGGCGCCCCGGCAAGGCGCGTTCTCGCTCGGCTGCACGCATATCGACGAGCGCGCGGTGCAGCGTTTTCGCGCCTTCGTCGGCCGGCGCATGCGTGCCTTCGGGTCCGAACATCTGCACTATGGTGATCCCCGCGGCAGCCGCGAGCTGCGCGCGGCGATCTCCGATCATCTGCTTTCGGCGCGAGGGCTGCGCTGCGATCCCGATCAGATCATGCTCACGTCAGGCACGCTGCACGCGCTGCGCATCGTGCTGAGCGCAATCCTGAAGTCTGGCGATCAGGTCTGGTGCGAGGATCCCGGCTACCCGGCCGCGCGGAAAACCATCGCGCATTGCGGCTATCGCGCCGTACCTATTGCCGTCGACGAGCACGGGATGCGTGTCGCCAAGGGACGGACTGCGGCGCCGTCCGCGCGCGCAGCCTATGTCACGCCGTCGCACCAGTTTCCGCTGGGCGTGCAGATGTCGATGCCGCGGCGGCTGGAGCTGCTGGACTGGGCGAGGCAAGCCGGCGCCTTCGTGCTGGAGGACGATTACGACAGCGAGTTCCGCTATGACGGCGCGCCGCTGATGTCACTGGCGGGCATCGACCACCTCCAGCGCGTGATCTACATGGGCACCTTCGCCAAGACGCTCTTTCCGGGCCTGCGCATCGGCTATTGCGCCCTGCCCGAGCGCCTGATCTCCGACGTCACCGCCGCGCGCGCCGCGCTCGACCGTTTTCCGGGCACGCTGATGGAAGGCGCTGTGGCCGACATGCTCAATTCCGGCGCCTTCGCCGTAAACCTGAAGCGGGTCCGAAAACTCTATCGCGAAGCGCGCGACGCGCTGGCCGAGACACTGGAAGCCGCATCCGAGGGTGCGCTGTCGGTGCCGGTGCCCTCGCAAGGGCTGCACCTGGTCGCCCGGTTCGATCCGGCGATCGATGTTTCGGTCCCGGCAGAGGCTAAGCGGGCCGCCGGCGCAGAAGGCTGGCTGCTTGCCGACACCTATTCGCGCGCGCGTCCCCTGCCCGGTTTCGTGCTGGGATTTTCGGGGCACGCGGTTCCTGAACTCGTGGCCTCTGCCCGGCGGTTGGCGCGGGAATCGTGCGCGGCCTTGCGCGCCAGAAGCAAATCGGCCCGGCGGGCGTGACCAAGGCTCACTATCAGAATCGCCGGCCTCTCCCTACATTGCGGCACCGATGCTGGGACCTCTCATCATGCTTCTGCGCCGTGCAGCCTGCCTCTCGCTCCTGATCTCCGCCGCGCTCGTGTCGACGGCGCATGGCGTCACCGTCGGACGCGAGCAGGACATCACCGATCTCAAGCTGGGTCAGCGCGTGCAGGTGGACGACGGAACCTGCCCCGCCGGGCAGGTGAAGGAAGTGCGGGGCTCGAAGATGACCGACAAGGGCGTGGCGCGGACCGCCGCCTGCGTGCCGCGTTACGGTCCAAAATCGAAATAGCAGATCAGGATTTCGCCGGATCGAACATGCATTGAAGGGTCGGCTTGGCGATCTTGGTGAAGGTCGGGCCGATCTCGCTCTGCTTGGAGGGCGGCACCCAATCGGTCTCGATCGTCGGCACGCCGGTTTCGCTGATGCCGCGCAGCAGCGCCTCACGCAGGTCGCGGTCCTCGACGGCGGCGGCGGCGTGGTCGTGCAGGCAGCCGCAGACCTCCTCCGGGTGCTCCCATCGGCCGAGCATGCGTGGCGCGCACTGGCGCACGAATTCGCTGCGGGGATCCGGTAGCCTCGAGGGAGCGCGCACTTGCGCCTGAGCGGCGGTGATCGTCAGAACAGCTAGGAATGCGGCGAGGCTGAAACGAGCAACCATGATGGCCTTTATCGGCTGATTTTCTTGAAGGCGATCAGAGGCGCGCTGCAACCACAATCGGCTGCGGCGCCGCTGTGGCGGGCGAGCCGCTGTACTGGAAAGTTCCGATGCCGGGGAGATTGCCGTCCGGCGCGCCCGCAAACGAGGAACCCGCGAGCACGAAACCGAAAGCAAGGATGAGGCTGAGCGCGCGCATGATCGTGTGTCCCATTCCGTGGCCGGCGGTGCCGCCGTCGTCCTTGTGAGGCTGATAACCATGCGTCGTTTCGCGCGTGATGCGCCAAAAGCGGAAAATGGTTTCGTCTTTGTGAGAATTGTTTCGTCGCGGCCGGAGCGACGAAACATTCGGCGGAAAATCTCAATCTTTTCAGATGGCTCGTCCGGCCGCTCAAAGCCGCTTCACAGGCGCCATCCGCGCCGGCACGGATGCCGCGCACAGCACGGCGTCACGGCCACGCCTTCCGCACTTCACATGCATTTTACGTTTTTCTGCTGAAGAGGAGCCTGAACGAAGGCTGGGCCAAATCGAACGCGAGACGCATCGGCAGCCGACCCAAGCCATCGAAACCAGGACGCCCGGCACACCGGGCGCAACCACGTGAGGGATGGCCATCATGATGGCGCAAGATCGCGCAACGGCGCGCGACGCGGAGACGAACCGCGCCGAGCAGCAATCCATGCGAAACCGCGTCGCCTCAGCCGGCGCGATGTCGCTACAGTCAGGTCGCGGCTATGACGCCGCGCCACAAGCATTCGTGCGGCTGACCGGCTCGCATCTCGTGCGACCGCAGCCCAGCCGCGCCACCGTCACCGGGTGAACACGACTGCGCCAACGCAAACGCGTTAGTGAGTGAAGAACTCGCCGCATTTCTGGACGCTGGCGTCTGCCGGTCCCCACGGCATGATCGGCACGGTCGAGGTCGAGTTCTTCGGCGAGCCCTCGATCAGCTTGTCCGAATAGACCATGTAGACCAGGACGTTGCGCTTGGCGTCGCAGCCGCGCACGATCTGCATTTTCTTGAAGAACAGCGAGCGGCGCTGGCGGAACATGTCGTCGCCCTGCTCCATCTTGTTCTTGAACTTGATCGGGCCGACCTGGCGGCAGGCCAGCGAGATGTCCGAGACCTCCTCGGCAAGGCCCAGCCAACCCTTGAAGCCGCCCTTCTCGGGCACGGTAAAGTGACAGGCCACGCCCTCGACTTCGGGGTCGTCCAGGCCATAGGTCGCGAGCTTGTCGTTCGGGCTCATCCATTTGAACACGGTGGAGCGGCGGAAGATCAGATCGGGCTCTTCGGCGGCGGATGCCGAAGCCGCCGGAACAGCCAGAGCCAGGAGGAATAAAGCGAGGCCCTTCAAGCGGATGCCGGAAAGACCGGGGAAACGAGATGACATGAAGTTCTCCGGTAACAAGTCCCCGCAATGTAGGGAGCTACCAGCCGGACAGGAAGACGACGGGCCGCCAAGCCCGGCTGCCGTTTACCGCTCCGTGAGGCTTTTTTGCTACGTCTTGGACAAAATTAGCGGACCGGGGAACCGCCGCGCTGGTGAACGCATGACCCCTCTGCGAGACTAACGTCTGAGTAGGATTGTGGATTCGAGGATGAACAGCGTGAGCGGGTCCGGTTTCTCCATCAAGCCGGCACGGCTGTGGCAGGTCGCCATTTTCACGGCGGCCGGTGCGATCGGCACGACCAGCCCGGCGGACGCAGCTTTTTACTATTGGACGGATTATTCCGACGGATCCTACTACGCCCGGCAGGAGCGCCCCCCCGAAATCCCGCGCCGGAAGCCGCCAAAGCAGGGCGTCTCCAGCAAGAAAAAAGAAGCCGTCGCAGAGAAGGAAGCCGGCACAAAGCCGCAGGGGCCGCTCGTCATCGTCGTCTCGATCGATCGGCAGAAGGTGACGATCTACGACAGCAACGGCGTGTTCGCGGAATCGCCGGTGTCGACGGGCATGAAGGGCCATTCGACGCCGATGGGTGTGTTCAGCGTCATCCAGAAGCACAAATTCCACCACTCCAACATCTATAGCGGCGCGCCGATGCCGTACATGCAGCGGATCACCTGGTCCGGCGTTGCCATGCATGCCGGCGTGCTGCCGGGCTATCCGGCCTCGCATGGCTGCATCCGCATGCCGATGGCATTTGCGGTGAAGATGTGGAACTGGACCAAGATGGGCGCGCGCGTCATCGTCGCCCCCGGCCAGATGTCGCCGCAAAGCTTCTCGCATCCGCTGCTCGCCTCCGTGCGCGTACCGCCGCAGCCCGCCGCCAGCCTCGAGCCGCAGACCAATGTCGGCGACAAGGCCGACAAGGGCGCGGTCGACGTCAAGGCCGCTGAAGCGAAGCCTGTCGAGACAAAGACCGCGAGCGCCGATGGCGTACTCGAGCTGCGCTCGTCGGTCGGTCACACCGTGATGTCCGACGTGACGACCGGCAATGCATCGGCCCGCGAAGAGGCCACCGCGCCGGCCAAGAAGATCGAAGCGGCTGCCCAATCCGAGACGAAGATGGCGGAGGCGCCCGACACCGCCAAGCCGCAGTCGGAGGAAGCCGCAAAGTCCGAGCCGGCCAAGGCTGAAGCCGCCGACACAGCCAAAAAGCCTGACGCGGCGGCAATGGCGCCCGCGCCGGACGCCAAGAAGGACGAGATCCGGGTCGCTGACCCTGCGCCCGCGGCAAAGCCGGAAGCACCCAAGCGTGCCGGCCAGATCGCGGTTTTCATAAGCCGCAAGGACTCCAAGCTCTACGCGCGGCAGAACTTTGCGCCGCTGTTCGAGGTGCCGATCACGATCGCCGCGAGCGAGCGGCCGCTCGGCACCCACGTCTTCACTGCCGAGGTCGACAAGACCGATGCCAATGCGCTGCATTGGTCGGTGGTGTCGCTGCCGGTCTCAATCCGCGCCGCCGCGCGCGAGGATGATGGACGCATGTCGCGCCGCAAGGGTGGCGCCGCCGTGATTCCCGTCGCCGCCAAGCCGGTCGTTATGCCCGACAGCCCGGCAGAAGCGCTCGACCGCATCACGATCCCCGCCGACACCATGGCGAAGATCAACGAGATGCTGACATCGGGCGGCTCAATCATCGTCTCCGACCAGGGCATCAATCAGGGCGAGACCGGCGAAGGCACCGACTTCATCGTTCGCCTTTATTAGCCCGGCATCGCCACGACCGATAACGCGGTGTTGAGCGGGCGAACAACGCCGGCGGAGTAACATGTCGTCCTGATCATTTCGGGGGACGCCATCATGATGAACCGCAGGACCATGCTGTTCGCGGCAATGGCAGGTATGCTCGCGCCGACAGGCCGCGCGCTCGCCGAGGTCAGCATGAACCGGATCTCGGCCTACGCCTTTTCCTTCCCCGCTCTGTCAGGCGACGACATCCGTCTTGCGGCTTTCACCGGCAAACCGCTGCTGGTGGTCAACACCGCCTCGCTGTGCGGCTATACCCCGCAATACGCGGGCCTGCAGGAGCTCTGGAGCGAATTTCGCGCGCGCGGACTGACCGTGATCGGCGTGCCCTCCAACGACTTCGGCGGTCAGGAGCCCGGCGGCAGAAGCGAGATCACCGAGACCGCGCATCACCAATATGGCGTGACCTTCCCGATCACCGCCAAGTCCGTCGTGGTCGGGCCGAAAGCGGACCCGTTCTACAAATGGGCGGCCGAGGCGCGTCCCAGGGAAGTTCCGCGCTGGAACTTCCACAAATACCTGATCGGCCGCGACGGCTATATTGCCGAGGTATTTTCATCCGCGGTCGAGCCGGCGGACACCCGGGTCAAGACGGCCATCGCCAAGGCGCTGGCCGACAGTTGAGCGCCGCGCCGCAATCCGGCTGGGCACAATTGTGGCCTCGCGCCAAACAGCCGTTGCAATGGCGAGGGCCCAACATCTAGGCTAGGATCGTTTGGGGCAGGATGGGTTTCGCCCGAGGCGAAAAGCCGCGGCGGAACAACGGGATCAATCTCGAGGACAACACCATGCGTGTGGCGGCAGGACTGATTTTGGCAAGCGCGATGTCTCTTGCAATGACGGGCGCGGCATGGTCGCAGACCCCGGCCGCAAAGCCCGCAGCCGCGACGCAAGCCGCGCCGGCGGCGGCGCCCGCTGCTGCAGCTCCGGCAGCTGCTCCCGCGGCAGCCGCTGCGCCAGCCCAACCGGCCTTCGTCAATCCGCCCCCGCCAAAACAGGCGCCGCAGCCGGCGCGCGCGGCCTGCAACACGCCGGGTGCGCTCGGGGTCGCCCGCACCGTCGAGATCGACACCACCGGTGGTCCCGGCTTCGGCTTCGAGCACTTCAAGGAGCTCGACTTCCTGCGCGACCACGAGGTGGTCCTGACCTTCGACGACGGCCCGTGGCCGAAGAACACGCCCGCCGTGCTGAAGGCGCTCGCCGATGAATGCACCACCGGCATTTTCTTCTCGATCGGCAAGCACGCGACCTACGAGCCGGAGATCCTCAAGCAGGTCTATGCAGCCGGCCACACCGTGGGCAGCCACACCTGGTCGCACGCCAACCTCAACAACAAGAAGCTGACGGAAGCGCAGCGCAAGGAAGAGATCGAGAAGGGTCTGTCCGCGGTGAAGTGGGCGCTCGGCGGCATCTCGCCCTCGCCGTTCTTCCGCTTCCCGGCGCTGCAGCATCCGCCGGAGATGGTCACCTATCTCGGCAACCGCAACATCGGAATCTTCTCCTGCGACATCGACTCCTTCGACTTCAAGGCATCCAAGCCCGAGAAGGTGATCGAGACCGTGATGAAGAAGCTCGACAACAAAGGCAAGGGCATCATCCTGATGCACGACTTCCAGAAGCACACCGCGGAAGCCCTGCCCGAGCTGCTCAAGCGCCTGAAGGCCGGCGGCTACAAGGTAGTGGCGATGCGCGCCAAATTCCCGGCCTCGACGCTGCCGGAATACGACCAGGAGCTGCTCAAGGACGTCAAGCTGCCGACGGTGAGCCAGCGTCCGGTCAATTCCGTGGTGACGACAGTTTCCGAATAGAAGGCAATTGTCTTTTCGGTTCGAAGGCTACGTCATCGTCTCGGCGGACGGCATGCTCGCCGACGCTGCACATGTGATGCCGGACAGTCTGAAGTTCGAAGGCGACAAGCTGTTCTTCGAGCAGGCGCTCGATCGCGCCGCGCTGATCGTGCATGGCCGCCACTCGCATGAGCAGCAGCCGAATTCGCGGAGGCGCAAGCGCCTGATCCTGACCCGCAAGATCAAGGCGCTCACCGTCGATCCGGAGACGCCGAACGCGACGCTGTGGAATCCGAAGCATGCGAGCTTCGAGCAGGCCTGCGCCTTCGCCGATGTCGCCTCAGGGACCGTCGCCATCATCGGCGGCCCCGTCGTGTTCGACATGTTCATGGACCGCTACGACACGTTCTGGCTGTCGGAGGCTCCGCATGTGCGGCTGCCCGGCGGCGAAGGCTGTTTCGTCGGCGTACCGGAGCGGACACCGCACGAGGTGCTCGCCTCGCACGGGATGAAGCCGGGCGCGCCGTATCTGCTCGACGCGGCGCACGAGGTGACCGTCACGCCGTGGCGGCGGGCCAGAGGCGCCAACTAAACCTCCAAACAACCCCATGCACAATACCGGTGCGTAAGTACCGGCATCTATCTTATGTCCCTGCCACGCAGATCGGACGTCGCGCGTGGCGCCCCTGGGACGGTTGATTGGATCAAGCTGCCTTTCTCGAGTTCAGCGCGCACGTCCCGCAGGACGCTGTCCCAATCGCCTGGCTGAGGCTGCCGGAATTGCCGCAGCGTCGGATACCAGGGGCTGTCGTCGCGGTTCAGCAGCCAGCGCCAGCACCGGTCAAAGCGATTGAGCAGCCAGACAGGGCGTCCAAGCGCGCCTGCAAGATGCACCACCGCGGTGTCGACGCCGATGACGAGGTCGAGGGCCTCGATCAGCCCTGCGGTTTCACCGAAGTCGTGGAGATCATCCGTCCAATCGTGCAAGGACAGACCTGGCGGAGGCGACTGGCTCGCTGCCGGTCCCTTCTGCAACGAGACGAAACTCACCCCCGGCAGATTCGCCAGCTCCGAAAACCGGTTGAGCGAAATCGATCGGCGCCGGTCGCCTCTCATCGTCTGATTGCCGGCCCAGACCAGGCCGACCCTGAGGCTATCGAGCTGCTCAACCCGCTGGCGCCAGGCCGCCGCGCGTTGCGGGTCGGCCCGCAGATAGGGTACCTCTCGCGGGATGGTTTCGACGCTGGTGCCAAGGGCGCGCGGCAGACTGAGCAGCGGGCAATGCAGATCGAACGGTGGCAGCGGATCGCCACGCGCGACGATGCTCTGGAGCCCCGGCAGCTCCGCCAAGAGCGGCGCAAGAAGCGGCAGCAGCGCCCGCTGAACCTCGAGGACGACCCGCCGCCCCGCCGCAATGGCCGGCACGAAGCGAACGAACTGGAGCGTGTCGCCCACCCCCTGCTCCGCATGCAGCAGCAGGACCCGATCGCCGATGTCTCCGCCATCCCAGACCGGCTGGCTGAAATCGCGCAGATGCGGCTTCTTGCTGTCCTGTTTCCACCGCCACTCATATTCCCGCCAGCCTTCGTCGAGCTGGCCGGCCAGCAACAGAGCGACCCCAAGGTTGAAATGCGCATCGGCATAGTCCGGCCTCTGCGACAGCGCCGTTCGCAAGCTCTGAATGGCTTCGTCGGGCCGCCCAAGATCGAACAGCAGGGTGCCGAGATTGTTGAGCGCCTCCGGCCAGGCCGGATTGCGGGCAAGAGCGACCCGATAGCAAGGTTCGGCGTCGTGGAAACGACCGGCCTCGCGAAGGGCGTTGCCCAGGGTCAGCTGCGCCGGAAAATAGTCCGGCTTCAGACGCAAGGCCTCCCTGCAGCAGGCTTCCGCGTCTTTCGCCTGTCCGCGAATACGCAGCAAGTCGCCGAGATTGTTCAGCGCCTCGGGGAAAGCTGGCTTGAGCCTGCAGGCTTCGCGAAGATTGACCTCCGCCTCGTCGAGCCGGCCGAGCTTGATGAGAAGACCACCGAGATTGTTATGAACCTCGGCAAATGCCGGATTGAGGCGCAGGGCCTCACGATAGCAACGCTCGCATTCCTCGAAAGCGGACAGCTCGAACAGCACGGCTCCGAGGTTGCAGTGGGCGGCCGCAAAGTCCGGCCGCTGCCGCAGCACATGGCGGAACTCGCCGATCGCCGCATCGAACTGCTTCTGCCGCACCAGCAGATTGGCGAGATTGAAACGGGCATCGACCTGAGCGCGAGCGTCATTGAGGTCGAGGCCGGCGGGATGTCGCAGCACCAGCCGATAATGGGCCTCCGCGCCCGCGACGTCGCCGCATTCACCCAGCAGGATGCCAAGCTGATTATGCCCATCCAGATTGTCTGGCTTGAGCAGCAGCGCTTGCCGATAGCTCGCGATGGCCTCGTCCCTTCGTCCGAGGGCGCGCAGAGCGCCCGCCATGTTGCTGTGATGGACGCTGTTGGAAGGCTGAAGCTTAACGGCGCGGATGATGACATCGAGCGCCCTGTCGGGGTGGCCTGCCTGGAGCAAGGCAATTCCCAGCAGGTGCAGACAGTCCGCATGATCCGGCTGGGATGCCAGGATCTGCCGATAGATCGCCTCCGCTTGCGGCAAGCGGCCCGCGCGATGGTGTGCCAGAGCGGCCTCGAATGATGGGGAACCCGACGACGCTTCGGCATACATTGCGATGGGACCCTCATCGATGCGATGACGAGAGGTGCGAGGCAGATGCCCCTTCGCGCATTCGAATGCTGAGGATTCCTCGAATCCGCCTCACACCTCGCTCCCCGCCATTCTGCGGGAGCGAGCTTGCGTGAAGCTGGGCCCGTCGCCTGCGACGTACGAGCCTACACGTCCCCGTAGGCCGACTCGGCCGGGCGCGTGGTGCGGCCGTAGCCGATGATCATGCAGAGCGCGCCGATGATCGCGAGATTCTTCAGCGCGTCGACCACCATCTTGGCGTTGTCAGGCGGTGCGAGATTCCAGAAATCGGCGGACAGCAAGGTCGAGATCGCGATGTAGATGATCATCAGCATCGCAAAAAAGCGCGCGCCGAAATTCAGCGCGATCATCAGGCCCGCGATGACCTCGAGCCCGCCCACCGCAATCGCCAGCAGCTGCGGCGTGGTCATCGCGGTCGCCCTCTCGATCTGCTTGGCATAGGGCTCGATCGCTTCGGGCACCACGATCTTGCCGGCGATGAACTCCGCCGTTGCCTGGATCGCAAAGAGCTTGGTCGCGCCCGTGTAGATGAACAGCACGGCGAACAGGATTCGCCCGAAAGTCACGAACGCTGGCATGATCGGCCTCTTGGCTCAGGCTTATTGAAAATCGGAATTTGGACGAAAGCGCCTGGTGATTATGAAGAGTCGTGCGCCGGTTTACAAACGGGGAAATGGCGAACTGTTTTGAAAAAATTGAGGCGCAGCGGCGCTGCTCGTGCTTCCTCTCCCCGTTCTTACGGGGGCGCGACGAGCTTCGCTCGCGCTGAGAGGGTTGGGGTGAGGGGCTGCTTCGCAATCGCAGTGAGAGCTGAATCGCGGAGATCCCCCTCACCCGGAATTTGCTCCCGCAAATTCCGGCCTCTCCCCGCACGCGGGAAGCGGCGAAGGCGACGCCGGCGACTGCCTCACGTAAACAGCGTCGGCTGCTGCCGCGAGGCGCGCTCCTGGGCTTCGACCACGGCGACCGCGGTCATGTTCAGGATGCCGCGCGCCGTCACCGATGGGGTGAGGATATGGGCGGGCCGCGCCGGGCCGATCAGGATCGGGCCGACCGGCAGCGCGTCCGCCAGCGACTTGATCATCTGATAGGCGACGTTGGCGGTGTCGAGACTCGGCATGATCATGATGTTGGCCTCGCCCTCGAGCTTGGAGTGCGGCAGCACCATTTTCCGCGCGGAAGCCGAGAGTGCCGTGTCGCCCTGCATCTCGCCGTCGGCCTCGATCTCCGGATGCTTCTCCTTCAAGAGCTGAGTGGCTCGGCGCATCTTGCGCGAGGAGTCGGTGTCGTAGCTTCCGAAATCCGAATGCGAGACGAAGGCGATCTTCGGCTTGATGTTGAAGCGCTGGACGTGGACCGCTGCGAGCGAGGCGATCTCGGCAAGCTCCTCCGGGCCCGGATTGGGGCGAACTTGCGTGTCGGCGATGAAGAACGCGCCCTTGGTGGTGATCAGCAGCGCCAGCGCCGCATAGTCGCTGACCCCGGGCGAGAAGCCGACGATCTCGCGGACGTGGCGCAGATGGTGCATGTAGCGGCCCTCGACGCCGCAGAGCATGGCGTCGGCCTCGCCGCGCGTCACTGCGAGCGCGGCGATCACCGTGTTGTTGGTGCGCACCACCGTGCGCGCCGCATCCGGCGTCACGCCGCGGCGGCCGGCGAGCTCGACATAGGACTGCACGTAGGAGCGGTAGCGCGGATCGTCCTCGGGATTGACGAGGTCGAAATCCTTGCCGGCCTTGATCGACAGGCCGAAGCGCTTGATGCGCGCCTCCACCACCGAGGGGCGTCCGACCAGGATCGGCCGCGCCAGCTTCTCCTCCAGCACCACTTGCGTGGCGCGCAGCACGCGCTCGTCCTCGCCTTCGGCGTAGATCACGCGCACCGGCTGGGTCTTGGCCTTGGCGAACATCGGCTTCATGACGAGGCCGGAACGGAAGGCGAAGCGCTCGAGCAGCGCGGTGTATTCGTCGAAATTGGTGATGGGGCGCGTCGCGACGCCCGATTCCATCGCCGCCTTCGCCACCGCCGGCGCGATGCGCAGGATCAACCTGGGATCAAAGGGGCTCGGGATCAGCGAGCCCGGACCGAACCCTTGCGTCTCGCCGGTGTCGAAGCCCTGCGCGACCGCGTCCGACGGCGCCTCGCGCGCGAGCTGCGCGATGGCCTCGACCGCGGCGTGCTTCATCTCCTCGTTGATCGCGGTGGCGCCGACATCGAGTGCGCCGCGGAAGATGAAGGGAAAGCACAGGACGTTGTTGACCTGGTTCGGGTAGTCCGAGCGGCCGGTGCAGATCATCGCGTCCGGGCGCGCCTTGCGCGCCTCCTCCGGCATGATTTCGGGCGTCGGGTTGGCGAGCGCCATGATCAGCGGCTTGTCGCCCATCGCCTGCGCCATCTCCGGCTTGAGCACGCCGGGCGCCGAGAGGCCGATGAAGATGTCGGCACCGCCGATGACGTCGCCGAGCGTGCGCTTGTCGGTCTTCTGCGCATAGACTGCCTTCCAACGGTCCATCGACGTGTTGCGGCCCTCATGCACGAGGCCGTCGATGTCGCAGACCCAGATGTTCTTGCGCTGCGCGCCCATCGAGACCAGCAGGTTGAGCGTCGCGATCGCGGCCGCCCCTGCCCCCGACGCCACGATCTTGACGTCGGACAGCTTCTTGCCGTTCAGGCGGAGACCGTTGGTGATGGCGGCGGCGACGATGATCGCGGTGCCGTGCTGGTCGTCATGGAAGACCGGGATCTTCATGCGCTCCTTCAGCCGGCTCTCGATCTCGAAGCATTCCGGTCCGCGGATATCTTCCAGATTGATGCCGCCGAAGGTCGGCTCGAGCGCGGCCACGGTCTCGACCACACGGTCGATCGTGTCGGCCGCGATCTCGATGTCGAACACGTCGATGCCGGCGAATTTCTTGAACAGGACCGCCTTGCCCTCCATCACCGGCTTGGACGCCAGCGGGCCGATATTGCCGAGGCCGAGCACCGCGGTGCCGTTCGAGACCACGGCGACCAGATTGGCACGCGTGGTGAGCGAGGCCGCTTCGGCCGGGTTCTTGGCGATCTCGGTGCAGGCGGCGGCGACGCCCGGAGAATAGGCCAGCGCGAGGTCGCGCTGGTTGGCAAGCGGCTTGCTTGCCTGGATCTCGAGCTTTCCGGGGCGGGGCAGACGATGATAGGCGAGCGCCGCCTGGTGGAGATCTTCAGAATAGGACGACATGCGGTGTCTCGCCTCGCGTTACCGGCCTCAAAATGCACGCTCCGGAGCGGCCGTCCAAGCGAACGGTATTTCCGGGTCATGGAATCCGGATGAAGCACGGCCGAAGGCCCGGTGGCAACATCCGATTGCGCCCCCATCAACACCGCACGTCGGCGGCGCTGCAAGCTGAGCGGTCGCGCAGCGATCTCGTGCCCCCGACGCGCTGCAACGCGGAAGCGTTGCTGTGCAGAGCCGGGACCAGAAGGCCACGAACTTCGCTGATGCATGGGCCCCCGGCTCTGCAGCGCACCGCTGACCGGACGATGCTTCGCATCGCCGGATAGCGCCGCCATAGCGCGTCGAAGACGCGCGTAAACGCGCTGACGGCGTCCGGGGCACGAAGCTCACTTCTGCGGCAGGTTCACCCGGATGTGCAGCTCGCGGAGCTGCTTGGTCGTGGCTTCCGACGGCGCGCCCATCAGGAGGTCCATGGCCTGCTGGTTCATCGGGAACAGCGAGATCTCGCGCAGATTCGTGGTGCCGCAGAGCAGCATCACGATGCGGTCGACGCCCGCGGCCATGCCGCCATGCGGCGGCGCGCCGTACTGGAAGGCTCGGTACATGCCGCCGAAGCGCTCGACCACTTCCTGCTCGCCGTAACCTGCGATCTCGAACGCCTTCACCATGGCCTCCGGCACGTGGTTGCGGATGCCGCCCGAGGCGATCTCGTAGCCGTTGCAGGTGATGTCGTACTGGAACGCCTTGATGGTCAGCGGGTCTTGCGACTTCAGCGCCTCGAGCCCACCTTGGGGCATCGAGAACGGGTTGTGCGAGAAGTCGACCTTCTTGTCGTCCTCGTTGTACTCGTACATCGGGAAGTCGACGATCCAGGCAAGCTCGAACCGCTCCTTGTCCGTGAGATTTAATTCCTCGCCGACCTTGTTGCGGGCAAGGCCTGAGAACTTCCAGAACTTGTCTGGATCGCCGGCGACGAAGAAGGCGGCATCACCTTCCTTGGTGCCGAGCTGGGCGCGGATCGCGGCGGTGCGCTCCGGCCCGATGTTGTTGGCCAGCGGACCTGCACCCTCGCCGCCCTCGCGCCACATGATGTAGCCGAGGCCGGGCTGGCCCTCTCCTTGCGCCCACGAGTTCATGCGATCGCAGAAGGCGCGGCTGCCGCCGCCCGCGGCCGGAATCGCCCACACCTGGTTCTTGGGGTCCTCGAGCATGCGCGCAAAGACCTTGAAGCCGCTTCCGCGGAAATGCTCGGACACGTCCTGCATCTCGATGGGATTGCGCAGGTCCGGCTTGTCGCTGCCGTATTTGCGCAAGGCTTCCGCAAACGGAATCCGGCGCCAGCCCTTCGTCACGGGCTTGCCCTTGGCGAACTCTTCAAAGACGCCCGTGATCACCGGCTCCATCGCCGCAAAGACGTCTTCCTGAGTGACAAAACTCATCTCGACATCGAGCTGGTAGAACTCGCCCGGCAGACGGTCGGCGCGCGGGTCCTCGTCGCGGAAGCAGGGCGCGATCTGGAAGTAGCGGTCGAAGCCCGACATCATCAAGAGCTGCTTGTACTGCTGCGGCGCCTGCGGCAGCGCGTAGAACTTGCCGGGATGGATGCGCGAGGGCACCAGGAAGTCGCGCGCGCCTTCTGGCGAGGACGCGGTCAGGATCGGCGTGTTGAACTCGAAGAAGCCCTGCCCCTCCATGCGCCGGCGCATCGACTTGATGATCTCGACGCGCGTCATGATGTTCTGGTGCAGCTTCTCGCGGCGCAGGTCGAGGAAGCGGTACTTGAGGCGGATGTCTTCGGGATATTCCTGGTCGCCGAACACCGGTAGCGGCAGGTCGCCGGCCGGGCCAAGCACCTCGATCTCGCTGACATAGACCTCGACCTTGCCGGTCGGCAAATCGTCATTGTCGGTGCCTTCGGGGCGGCGGCGGACCTTGCCGTCCATCTTCACCACGAATTCCGAGCGCAGCTTTTCGGCCAGCGAGAACGCTGGCGAGTCAGGGTCGACCACGCACTGGGTCAGGCCGTAATGGTCGCGCAGGTCGATGAACAGCACGCCGCCATGGTCGCGAACGCGATGGACCCAACCCGAGAGGCGGATAGTCTCGCCGATGTTGCTCTCGCGGAGCGCGCCGCATGTATGTGACCGGTAGCGATGCATGGTCGTCCCAAAATCAATGTCGGAGGAAGCGAATCGGACGGCCAGTCACGGCCGGTCCGAAGTTGCGGCAGGGTTTACCCGACGAGGAAGGGGGCGGCAACCAAGGGAACGGCCTGATTTGGGCCAGGAAGGGCCCATTTTTGGCCTATCGGGCTTGCAGCCTTTGCCATCAGCTGTTCCAGCCTTATCTTGGGGCCATGACCGTGCATTTCCCCTTCCAGAACTCCTATTCGGCGCTGCCGGACAGCTTCTTTGCCCGCGTGGCGCCGACCCCGGTCGCTGCGCCACGGCTGATCAAGCTGAACCGGCCGCTGGCGGTTCAGCTCGGGCTCGATCCTGACATGCTGGAGACGGCGGAAGGTGCCGAGATCCTGGCCGGAAAGACGGTTCCTGACGGGGCCGATCCGATCGCCATGGCCTATGCCGGCCACCAGTTCGGGCAATTCGTGCCCCAGCTCGGCGACGGTCGGGCGATCCTGCTCGGCGAGGTCATCGACCGAGACGGCGTCCGCCGCGACATCCAGCTCAAGGGGAGCGGCCCGACCCCGTTCTCCCGCCGCGGCGACGGCCGCGCCGCGCTCGGGCCGGTGCTGCGCGAGTACATCGTCAGCGAAGCGATGTATGCGCTGGGCATTCCGACCACGCGCTCGCTTGCCGCGGTCGTCACCGGGGAGCATGTCATCCGCGAGACCGCGCTGCCCGGCGCGGTGCTGACGCGCATCGCGTCGAGCCACATCCGGGTCGGCACCTTCCAGTTCTTCGCCGTGCGACGCGACACCGAGGCCATCCGCCGGCTCGCCGACCACGTCATCGCGCGCCACTATCCGGACCTGCTCCATGCGGAGCGGCCCTATCACGCTCTGCTCGCCGCCGTCGTCGCGCGCCAGGCCGAGCTCGTCGCGCGCTGGCTGCTGGTCGGCTTCATCCATGGCGTAATGAACACCGACAACACCTCCATCTCCGGCGAGACCATCGATTACGGCCCGTGCGCCTTCATGGACGCCTACAATCCTGCGCAGGTGTTTTCCTCGATCGACGAGATGGGCCGTTACGCCTATGCCAACCAGCCGCGCATCGGCTTGTGGAATCTGACCCGCCTCGCCGAATGCCTGCTGCCGCTGTTCGGAGGCGAGCAGGAGAAGGCGATCGCCGACGCGCAGGAGATCCTCGGCGCGTTCGCCGATCAGTTCAGCGCCGCCTATCAGGCTGGCCTACGCAAGAAGGTCGGCCTGTTCACGGAGCGCGACGGCGACGACGCGCTGATCCAGGACCTGCTCGATGCCATGGCCAGGAACCAGGCCGACTTCACACTCACCTTCCGCAAGCTCGGTGACGCCGCAGGCGATGACGTCGCCGACGTCCGCGCGCAGTTCATGGACCCCTCGGCGTTCGACGAGTGGGCCAAACGCTGGCGCGAGCGCATTGCGCTGGAGCCGCAGAGCGCGGCCGAGCGGCGTACGGCGATGCACGCCGTCAATCCCCTGTTCATCCCGCGCAACCACCGCGTCGAGGCCGTGATCCAGGCCGCGGTGAACGGCGACGACTACGCCCCGTTCGAGGAGCTGGTCAAGCTGCTGGAGAAGCCATACGAAGAACAGCCCGACTACGCCGCCTACGCCGATCCGCCGCTGCCGGACCAGCGGGTGCTGCAGACGTTCTGCGGGACGTGACAGTCAGCCGCCAGAGGCATCATCACCACTCAAAATCAAGCACAAGCCGCCAACACTGATCCGCTCGACGATTCCGTGATCATCAGGGTCTCGCCGGTCTGATCCAGTGCCACATTGGTGCAGGTCTGGCCGGCGCATGATTTGATCCGTGCGATGCACTCCCCGTTCGGCGCCAGCATGAAGACATGGCCAAGCGACGCATGCGCAACGAACAGGCGTCCAGCGTGATCCATTGTCAGCCCATCCGGCCCGCTGGTGCCGAAGAACGAGGTGAAGCGCCCGACCTTAGCGACACCGCCGTCGCGCATCAGCGGCACGCGCCAGACGCTGTTGTCGCGCGTCATCGCGACGAACAGCACCGCCTCATCCGGGCTCAGCACAAGGCCGTTCGGACTTGGCCCGTTCGCAATCAGACAGTCGAGACGGCCGTCCGCGCGCAAGCGAAACACCCGGCCGCTTGGATCATGCAGCCCGGTCTGGCCCTGATCGGTGAAATAGACATCGCCATTCGAGGCGATATGCAGGTCGTTGCAGCCTCTGAAGGACTCCGAGTTGCGATGCGCCAGGATTGGCCTGATCGTGCCGCGTCCGGGATCGAGCTCCATGATGCCGTTCATGTAATCGGCCACGAGAATGCGGCCGTCGGGCGCGATCTTCAGGCCGTTCGGCCATCCCCGATACTCCGCGATCAGAGACCATCTCCCGTCACGCGCGATCCGGAAGATGCGGCCGAACGGGATGTCGACGACGTAGAGATTGCCCTGCGCATCGAACGCGGGCCCCTCAATGAAACTGTCGACGGGATGACCGCCGCGGTTGGCATCGGCCCAGTCCGAGCGGACGCCGGGGCGCCGAAACTCGGCCGGCATCGCCGAGAAGACGCGGCTCTCAACGCGCCGCGGCGGCGTGTCCAGATACATCATGGCCGATCGTCCAGCGCGCGGCGCGGCTGCCCTTCATATTTATAGGCGAATTGCTTCGGCATCGGCCCCTTGTTGCGGTCCCTGCGCCCGGTCTGCTCCCAAGCATGGGCGAGGATACCGACCGCGCGCGAAAGACAAAACACGCCCCGTGCCAGCGGTGGCGCAAAGCCGAGCTCGCCATAGATCACCGCGGTCGCGCCGTCGATGTTCATCGGAATGAGCTTGCCCTTGCGGGCCTGCATCACGCGCTCGATCGCGCGCGCGGCCGCAGCATAGCGACCGCCAACGCTGCCCTCATTCGCTGCCGCATCCACCAGCGCGAGCAGCGGCGCGGCACGCGGGTCTACCGGGTGAAAACGGTGGCCGAAGCCCGGCAGGTACTTGCTTTTGGTCGCGGTGAAATGGTCGATGGCCGCGCCTGCGGCTGCATCGATCTCTGCGGTCTCGCTCCGCCGCAAGACGTCGTCATAGAGTTCGACCGCCTGCTCGCCGGCGCCGCCATGAACGTCATCGAGCGTGTTGATGGCGGAAGCCATCGCGCCGTTGAGCGGCAGGCCGCAGCTCACCGCCATCTGCGCAATCGCGATCGACGGGGCATGCGGGCCGTGGTCGACGGAGGCGACCAGCGCAGCCTGCAGCAGCCGCTCCTGCGCCGCCGTTGGCAGCTCCCCGCGCAGCATCAGCCAGATCATCGCCGGAAACGAGATCCGGCCGATCAGGTCCTGGATCGGATAGCCCCGATAGGCGATGCGCCCGGGGGCGATATCACAGATCGACGTCCGCCACCATTGCGCGGCCGCGTCCCGTAATGCGGTTTCATCGCTCATCGTGACCTCCGATCTCTTCACCGCCTTGCCGGCCCAATCGGCCAGTGCGCGCGTCGGGCTTGTCCTGCTGCAGCGTGGCAAGTCTCATTGTGCGCTCCCCTTCGTGCCGTTCTTCTTCGTGGCCACGGCTGCGACCGCGCCGCTCGTGACAAGGTGGGCGATGGCCTCCTCGGAGTAGCCGAGTTGCGCGAGCCAGCGTTCGGTGTCGGCGCCGAGCTCCGGCGGCAACGCCGGCACCGGAAAGTCCTCGTCGAGCCGGAAGCCCGGCCGCGTGATCCGCAGTGGTTGTCCTTCGTCCTGCTCTGCCGGCAACGCTTCGACAAATCGACGCTCGAGCAGTTGCGGCTGGGTGAGGATTTGCGGCACCGTCAGCACGCAGCCTGCAGGCACGCCGGCCGCGTTAAGCTCGCGCTCCCAATCCTCCGCCGCCTTCGCGCCCAGCGCATCGTTCAGCGCTTGGTTCAGTGCCGCGCGATTGGCCTTGCGCGCCTCGCGTTTGGCGAAACGCGGATCGGTCGCAAGCTCAGCTCGGCCGACCAGATCGCACAAGGTCTGAAACTGCTTCTGCTCGTTCGCTGCGATGTTGAGCGGCCCGGTCGCGGTCCTGAACGTGCCGGAAGGCGCGGCGGTGAAATTCTCGTTGCCCATCGGCGCCGGTTCGACGCCCGCATTGAGGTGGTTTGAAACCACCCAGCCCATCGCTGCAACGGTGGCCTCCAGCAGCGACACGTCGATGAAGCGGCCCCGGCCGGTCTGGCGCTGATCGACAAGCGCAGAAGAAATGGCGAAGGCCGCGGTCAATCCGGCGATGGTGTCGGAGATCGGAAATCCAGTGCGGAGCGGCGCGGACTGCGCATCGCCCGTCACGCTCATGGCGCCCGACAGGCCCTGCACGATCTGGTCATAGGCCGGCCGCTTCGCCCACGGCCCGCTCTGGCCGAAGCCCGAGATCGCGCAATAGACCAGACGCGGATTGTGCCGGCTCAGCACCTCGTAGCCGAGCCCGAGCCGCTCCATCACCTTGGGTCGAAAATTCTCCAGAACGACGTCCGCTTCAGTGACGAAGCGCAGGAACACCTGCCTGCCCGCCTCCGACTTCAGGTCGAGCGCGACCGACTGCTTGCCGGCATTGACGGCCACGAAGGACAAGCCCTGAAGTCGCTCCGCCCGCTTCGGATCGGCGCCGAGGCGTCGCGCTAGGTCGCCGCCGTTCGGATTCTCGATCTTGATCACCTCGGCGCCGAGGCGCGCGAGATGGTAGCCGCAGAACGGACCCGCCAGAACGTTGGACAGGTCGAGGACGCGGATGCCGGTCAGCGGCAAAGACATTCCGATTGCCCCTACTTCAGTAGCTCGGCAGCGCGCACGGCGAAGCGGTTGGTGAAGGTCTTGGTGAGATCGATCTTGGCGGCCGCGATCTTGGGATCGTACTCGCTGAGCACACCAAGGGGCACCTTAGCGGCCTCGACATCCATCTGGCCGGTCTGCGAGAACAACGCCTTCGACGCCGTCATGATCTCGATGTTGACGTCACGATTGTCAGTCTTGTAGCCAGCGGGGATCGCGTCGACGAGCTGCTCGGTCGGGACCGAGTTGATCCAGCGGTGCGTCTTCAGGAGCGCGTTGACGAGGCGCTGCACCGTCTCCGGATTTTTGTCGATGAAGGACTGCTGAAGATAGAGGCAGGCCGTCGGGTAGATGCCGCCGAAGGCCTGCTTGGATCCCTCGATCGTGCGCGCGTCAAACAGTGGCGTCGCCGAGTTCTTGCGTGCCAGCAGCGTCGCAATCGGATCGAAATAGACGAGCGCGTCGATGTTCTTGGCCTCGAGCGCGACCATGCCCGGTGCCCCGCTGCCGACGGCGATGATGTTGACGTCGCGTGGTCCGAGCCCGGCTTTCTTGATGTAATAGCGCGCCATGGTGTCGGTCGACGAGCCGGGCGCAGTGATGCCGAGCTTGAGGCCCTTCAGATCGGCTCCGGTCTTGACCTTGTCGGCAAGGCCGTTGCGGACTCCGAGCAGCACGCCCGGGACGTCGTTGAGCAGGAATACGCAGGAGATCTCCTTACCCTGCGCCTGCATCTGTATCGTGTGGTCATAGAAGCCGACGGTACCGTCGACCGAGCCACCGACCAGCGCCTGCAGCGCCTTCGAGCCGCCGGCCTGGAAGTTCTCGACGGTGACGTCGAGCCCCTCCTCCTTGAACATACCGAGCTTCACGCCGAGCTCGAGCGGCATGTAGTTGAGGATCTGGGAGCCGACGGCGATCTTGAGCTTGGCCTTTTCGGGCTCGCCGGCCTGCGCCGAGAGGATGGAAAGACCGATCGCCGATACGACGAGGATCAGCCGGGTGAAGACGCGCATGCGAACCTCCATGTTTGCGTTATTGTTCGGTCAGACTTCGTGGGCCGGCGCGGGACGCCACACCAGGAGCCGTTTCTCGGCGCGATCGACCACCGCATCCAGGGCGACGACGAAGGCGGACAGCACGATGATGCCGGCGAACACACCGGCGGCATCGAGCACGCCCTCGGCCTGGGCGATCAGGTGACCGAGTCCGGCGGACGAGCCGAGATACTCGGCGACCACCGCGCCCATCACGGCCATACCGACGGAGACCCGCAAGCTCGACAAGATCCAGGTCGTGGCCGACGGCAGGTAGACGTGGCGCAGCAAAGACCATTTGGACGCGCGCAGCAGGCGGGCATTGGCGAGCACCACCGGGTTGACCTCGCGCACGCCCTGGAAGGTGTTGAAGAAGGCGACGAACAGCACCAGCGTGAGGCCCAGCGCCACCTTCGAGGTCAGACCGAGGCCGAACCAGATCACGAAGATCGGTCCGAGCAGAATACGCGGGATGGCGTTGAACATCTTGATGAAGGGCTGCACGACCTCGGCCGCAAACGGGCTCAGGCCAAGCCATATACCGAGCGTGGTGCCGATCGCGATCCCCGCCACGAAGGACAGGATCGTCTCCAGCAGCGTGACGCCGACGTCGGTCCAGAAATCCGCGGTCGACATCCATTCGCCGATCCTCGCCACCAGCGTCGATGGCGCCGGAAAGAAGAACGGGTCGATCAGCCCTGCTCGCACGCCGGACTCCCAGACCAAGAGCAGGCTTAGCACGATCGCGACCTGAACGAGAACGACTTTACCTTTGCGCGGCATAGCTCTTCTCCACTTCGGCGCCGAGCAGCGACCAGATTTGACGATAGAGTGCGACGAATTCATCGGTGGTCTGGAGCGCCGATACGTCGCGCGGGCGTGGCAGCGTGATCGGGACGTCGCCGACCATGCGGCTGCCCGGTCCCGCCGACATCACCACAACGCGGTCAGCGAGCGTGATCGCCTCGTCGAGATCGTGGGTGATGAAGATCAGGGAGCGCCGCTCCGCCTGCCAGAGATCGAGCAGGATACGGTGCATCAGCCGGCGGGTGTGCACGTCGAGCGCCGAGAACGGCTCGTCCATCAAAACGATCCTCGGCTCCATGATCAGGGTCTGGGCCATCGCCACGCGCTTGCGCTGGCCGCCCGACAGCTGATGCGGATAGCGCTCCTCAAAACCCTTCAGGCCGACCTTAGCGAGCCAGGGCCGCGCCTGCGCCCGCGCCTCCTCGACCGACTTGCCCTGAAACACGAGGCCGAGGCCGACATTGTCCTGCGCCGTCTTCCAGGGCAGCAGTCCTTCCTGCTGAAGCATGTAGCCGGACTGGTCATTCAGCCCCGCGAGCGGCTTGCCGAAGATGCGGACATCGCCGGCGGCGGGCTTCAGCAATCCGGTGACGGTGTTGAGGATGGTCGACTTGCCACAGCCGGTCGGCCCGACCACCGCGACGAACTCGGCCTCGCCAACCTGGAGGTTCATGCTTTTGACGGCGGTGAAATCGCCGAAGCGGATCATGACGTCGCGCAAATCGACGGCCGAGGCCGGCTGCCCTTCCATTGTTTCGCTCCGTAGAACCAGTTCTATTATCCAAAACCCATACCCCAGACGCGCCATATGAGTCAAATTGATTTCGCAAAATAGAACCTACATATCGGCAGTTTTATCGACTTTCGGACGCACTTGTGATATTTGTTCTATACAGCAGAACAGGAGCTGAAATGACCAAGACAGGCGTTGATGCGGTGGCGCGGGCGCTGGCGATCCTCAAGGCCTTTGGGCCGGAGCGCAGCGCCATGACGCTGACTGAGATTGCCGAGGCGACTGATCTCTATAAGAGCACGGTGCTTCGTCTCGCCGCGACGCTGGAGAGCGATGGCTTTCTTGTTCGCGGCGCAGACCGGCTGTTCCGCCCCGGGCCAGAACTCTGGCGCCTCGGTGCGCTCTATCAGCGCGGCCTTGATCTCGGCGACCTCGTGAGACCGACGCTGCATCGCCTGGTCGAAGCGACTGGCGAGACGGCCTCGTTCTATATTGCCGACGGCGACGAGCGCATCTGCCTCTACCGGGTCAACTCCCCGCGCTCCGTACGGCATCATCTCGACGAGGGCCAGCGACTGCCGATCGATCGTGGCGCCGCCGGTCGCGTGCTCACTGCCTATCGCGATGCCGCTTCGGCCGAAGCCAGGAAAATCCGCGAGCGCGGTTTCTACGTGTCGCTCGGCGAGCGTGATCCCGAGGTCGCAGCTGCCGCAGTCCCCGTGATCGATGTCCAGGGCAAGTTGCGCGGCGCCTTGTCAGTGTCAGCGATCCGGACGCGCTTCGACGCAGAGGCGCGCAAGGCCGCCATCGACGTTCTGACTTACGAGGCCAAAGCCTTGAGCGGTCTGCTGCCCGCCAGTGAGCGCTGACGCCGGATCGGTCACTTCTGCGCCGCCGGCGCACGCCTCGAAGACGCAGCCATTGCCGGACTCGAAGGTGTTGCAAACGCTTCGCGGGACGGAGCGACAAACTCCGCCCTACGTTCTTCCGCCGGGCCGCGCCGGCCGTAAATTCTGATTCTGTTTTGCCCGACGTTTCAAAGGATGTCGAAACACGGTGAGCCATCCCCCCGGCAACCTGGCTACTGTGCATGGGGTTGTTTTCGATATTTTGCAGGGGCATCCGGCTCGGCGTCCTCGCCGGCGCTTCCTGTGGAATTCGAGGCCTCCGGAACCACTGTCATCAAACTGAAACACACGCGTTCTAACGGGCTGGCAGGCCGTCTTGCCGGAGGCGACCATCCTCCAACAGTCCCCGACAAGCGCGCCATGCCTTTCAAATTCATCCACATCACCGACACGCATCTCGCGAACCCCGGGCTGAAGCTCTATGGGCTCGATCCGCGCGCCCGGTTGGATGCGGCGGTCGCCGACATCAACAAGCACCAGTCCGACGCCGCGTTTGCGGTGGTGACCGGCGACCTCACCCATTGGGGCGAGCCGGAATCCTACGGCAATTTCGCCGAGGCGATGTCTGCGCTGAAAATGCCTTACGTCGCCATGGTCGGTAATCACGACAAGCGCGTGGCCTGCCTCGACGGCCTTCGGTCCGCGCCGCGCGATGCCAACGGCTTCGTGCAGGGCACCCGGACGACCGAGCACGGCCTGTTCGTTTTCCTCGACACCCTGGACGAGACCAGCCACGCCGGCGAGATGTGCGAAAAGCGCCTCAACTGGCTCGCCGGCACGCTGGCGGCGGCGCCGGACGACATGCCGTTCGTCGTGTTCATGCACCACCCGCCCTTCCCGGTCGGCGTCCACGCGATGGACGAGATCGCACTGAAGCAGAGCACCGAATTCGCCGAGGTGATCGCGCCGTATCGTTCGCGCATCCGCCACCTGTTCTTCGGCCATGTGCACCGCCCGATCTTCGGCAGCTACGGCAAGATCCCGTTCTCCACCCTGCGCGGCACCAACCACCAGGTCTGGTTCGAGCTCGACGCTGCGGCCACCGAGCATCTGGCGAGCCACGAGCCGCCGGCTTACGGCGTGGTGCTGATCGACCGGGAGAACCTCGTCGTGCACAGCCACGACTTCCTCGACCAGAGTCTGCGCTTCCCGTTCGAGCCACCCGCGGGCGTGGACGGCCGCGACTATGCGCTCAACTTCCCGGCGCGGTGAGATGAGCCTCGCTGAACCCGCGGCTCTCCCGGTCGCGGCATCGGCGCCGCCGCGCCTCAAAATCCTGAAGCGGTTCTCCCATCGCTTCAACGCCTCGCTGCCGGCCTATCTGCTGCTGCTGCCCTCGCTCGTCTTCCTCGCGCTGTTCACCTATGGCGCGATGGGCCGCGTCGTCATCGACGCGCTCTATCAGCGCGCGACACCGAAGGCGCCGGTGCGCTTCGTCGGCCTCGACAATATCAACGCGGTGCTGGCCGACCCCGCCTTCACCGGCGCGGTCATCAACAATCTCGTCTACGCCATCGGCACGGCAGTCCCGAGCATCGCGCTTGCGCTTCTGTTCGCGCTGGCGCTGGCGCGGACCAATGCCGTGACCAGCGCGCTGCGCGCCGCGCTGTTCCTCCCCGTCCTGATCCCGATGGTCGCCGCCTCCGCGCTGTTCCTGTTCATCTTCCTGCCCAATGTCGGCCTGCTCGATTATTACATCGGCCGGCTGCTGCCGGTGCTGCCGAACTGGCTCGGCGATCCCGATATCGCGCTGTACGCGATCATGGTCATCACGATCTGGAAGAACGCCGGCTATTACATGCTGTTCTTCCTCGCGGGCCTGCAGTCCGTGCCCGAGGATGTCATGGAGGCCGCCCATCTCGACGGCGCGGGGCCTTGGCAGCGCTTCCGGCACATTACTCTGCCGGAGCTGAAGCCTACCTTCCTGTTCGTGATCGTGATCGCGACGCTCAACGCGGTGACGCAGGTCGACCACGTCTTCGTCATGACCAAGGGCGGGCCGTCGAACGCCACCAATCTCGTGCTGTTCTACGTCTACCAGCAGGCGGTCGAGCATTACGACATCGGCAAGGCGTCGGCGGCGACGCTGCTGACGCTCGCCGCCCTGATGGGCCTCACCGCGCTCTCGTTCCGCACCATGGCAAACCGCGAGGGCGGGCCATGAAGCTGATCGATGCACTGTGGAAGGACGCCCCGCTCGCGACCCGCCGCGAGATCACGCCCAAGCTCGGCTTCCTGCTGACCATGCTGCTCGCGCTGGTCTGGTTGATCCCGTTCCTGTGGATGGGCGTGGCGACGTTGCGCCCGGCTTCCGACGGCATCAACTTGATGGCCGAGCTGATGCCGAGCCTGAAGCCCACGCTCGACAACATCAGGGATGCCTGGGAGATCGGTGATTTCCCGCGCTATTTCCTCAACACCACGATCATCTGCACCGGCATCCTCCTGGTGCAATTCGTCACGATCACGCTGGCGGGCTTCGCCTTCGCGCGGCTCGATTTCGCCGCCAAGACCCTGATCTTCTATTTATTCCTGATGCAGCTGATGCTGGTGCCGGTGCTGCTGATCGTGCCGAATTTGCGCATCGTCGCGCAGTTCGGCCTCTACGACACGCTCACTGGGGTGATGATGCCGTTCTTCGCCTCCGCCTTCGGCACCTTCCTGATGCGGCAGGCGTTCGAGGCGATCCCGACCGAGCTGGAGGACGCCGCCCTGATCGATGGCGCCAGCCTGTTCCAGCGCATCCGCCACATCTACGTGCCGCTGTCGCTGCCGAGCTTTTCCGCCTTCGCCATCATCTCCGTGACCAGCCACTGGAACGACTTTCTGTGGCCGCTGATGGTGATCAATTCACCGGACAAGCGACCGCTCACCGTTGGGCTCTCGGTCTTCACCGCGACGGCGGAAGGCACCCAGGCCTGGGGCACCATCGCCGCCGGCACGCTGATGGTGATCGCGCCGCTGCTCATCACCTTCCTGATCTTCCAGAAGCGCTTCATCAGCTCTTTCGTCACCTCAGGCATCAAATAGGAGATTTTCCGATGCTGTTTACCCGCAGGCTCATGCTGGGCCTCGCCGTGGCTGGCTCCATGGCAGGCGCCCTCGCCGTCCCGGCGATGGCCGAAGGTCCGACCGAGATCGACCTGTTCTTCCCCGTGCCGGTCGACGGCAAGCTCGCCCGTGACATGGGCACGTTGATCAAGGAGTTCAACGAGACCCATCCGGCGATCAAGGCGACCGCCGTCTATACCGGCTCCTATGACGACACGCTGATCAAGACCCGCGCTTCGATCAAGGCCGGCAAGCCCCCGGCTGCCGTCATCATGTCGGCGAACTTCCTGCTCGACATGCAGATCGAGAACGAGCTCACCAATCTCGACGGTCTGATCGCCGCCGACGGCAGCACCAAGGACCAGTTCCTCGGCCAGTTCTTCCCTGCGCTGCAGGGCAATGCGGTGATCAACCGCTCGGTCTATGGCGTGCCGTTCCACAATTCGACGCCGCTGCTCTACATCAACGCCGACAAGGCCAAGGAAGCCGGCCTCGATCCGGACAAGCCGCCGCAGACCTGGGCCGAGCTCACCGACTGGGCCAAGAAGCTCACCAAGCGCGAGGGCGACAAGGTGACCCAATGGGGCATCGCGATCCCCTGCGCCTACGACTATTGCGGCTGGATGATGGAAACGCTCACCATGACCAACGGCGGGCGCTACTACAACGAGGAGTTCGGCGGTGAAGTCTACTACGACACGCCCTCGATGCTCGGTGCGCTGACCTGGTGGAACGACCTCATCTACAAGCACAAGGTCCACGCCCCCGGCGCCACGCCCGGCCCCGCCGTCAGCACCTCCTTCATCTCCGGCAATGCCGCGATGATGATGCTCTCGACGGGCTCGCTCACCTACGTGCGCGACAATGCCAAGTTCGCCTACAAGGTCGCCTTCATCCCGCGCAACGTCCGCAACGCCGTGCCGATCGGCGGCGCCTCGCTGATCATGCCGGCAGGCCTCGGGGCCGACAAGCAGAAGGCCGCCTGGACGCTGATCAAGTGGATGACCTCGCCCGAGAAGAGCGGCTGGTGGAGCCGTGCCACCGGTTATTTCGCGCCCAACATGGCCGCCTACAAGACGCCCGAGATGGTCGACTTCCTCAACAAGAACCCGGACGCCAAGACCGCCGTCGAGCAGCTCGACGTGGCAAAACCCTGGTTCGCGACCTACAAGACCGTCCCTGTCCGCAAGAACCTCGAGGACGAGGTCATGCTCGTCCTCAACGGCAAGAAGCAGCCGAAGGAAGCCCTCGCCGCCGCCCAGAAGGCTGCGGACGAAACGCTCAAGCCGTACAATGCCGAGACCTCGCTGAAGCTGCCGTAAGGCGGGCGTTCGATTGACCGATAAATTTCGGCGCCCCGCAGTGCGGGGCGCCGAATGCGTTTTTGGACGCACCGACTCAGAACGTCACAACGATCTTCCCGAACTGCGCATTCGACTCCAGGAAACGATGCGCCTCGACGATATCCTCGAACCGAAAGATTCGAGCGATGATCGGCCGCAACGTCCCATCCGCGAGCCCCTCGAGGATGAAGGCCTTGGCTCGCGCAAGGCGCACGGAATCGCGGATGATCTCGTGCACGAGGTAGCCGCGCAACACCAGGCTCTTGGTCAACACGTTGAACAGCGGAAACGGCGTCGGCTCGGGGCTCAGCCCGCCATACTCGATCAAGATGCCGCCCGGCGACATGGCCGCGGTCAGCGGCTCGAAGGCTGGCCCGCCGACGGCGTCAAAGACCACGCGGACACCCTTCGAACCGGCGATCTCCGCCAGCCGCGCGCGGATATCCTCTTCGGCCGATGCGATGACGTGGCCCGCGCCGGCATCGAGCAAGGCTTTCCGCTTCGCCGAGGTTCGCGTCAAGGCGATAGGAACTGCGCCGATCCGGTTCGCGATCTGGATGGCCGCCAGCCCGACGCTGCTCGATGCCGCCGTGATGGCGACGACATCCCCTCGCAAGAGTCCGGCGATGTCGACCAGCGCCCCGTAGGCCGTCAGATACTGCATCCATACCGCGGCAGCCGTCTCGAAGCCGAGCTCGGGCGGATGCTTCACGACGAGTTCGGCCGGGAATGTCGCGAGCTCGGCATAGGCCGGCCATCGCACCATCGACAAGGGCGGCACGACGCTGACGGCATCACCCGGCACGAAGCCGATCACGCCTTCCCCGACCGCCTCGACGATGCCGGCCGCCTCCAGACCAAGGCCGGACGGAAATATCGCGCTCTCGATATAGGTGCCCCTTCGCAACAGGGCTTCCGCGCGGTTGAGCCCAAGCGCCCAGACCCGGATCTGAACTTCACCCCTTGCCGGCGGCGGAACGTCGACAGTTTCGATGCGCAGCACCCCAGGGCCGCCATGTTGATAAAAGCGGACGACGCGAGCCATGGGCACACTCCAAGACAGTTGAACTGAATGGAGCTATGCCGAACCTGGGGAAGCCGATAAATCGGCTCCACGAGCCAACAGTCGAAACCAGGAGTTTTCAATCATGGACCGCCTGACCAGCATGGCCGTGTTCGTTCGGGCCGTCGACCTCGGCTCGTTCGCCGCGGCGGCCGACGCCCTGGAGATGTCTGGGCCGATGGTCGGCAAGCATGTGCGATTCCTCGAAGAGCGCCTCGGCGTCCGCCTCCTCAACCGCACGACGCGGCGCCAGAGCCTGACCGAGACTGGCCAGGCCTATTACGAGCGCTGCCGTGCGGTGCTGAGCGAGGCCGAAGCGGCCGATGCCGCCATTGCCGAAGAGTTGTCCGAGCCGCGCGGCAGGCTGCGCGTGACCATGCCGGCCCTGCTGGGACGGCACTGCATCGCGCCGCTCTTGATGAAACTCGCGCGGAAATATCCGCACCTTGAACTCGACCTCTCCTTCGGCGATCCGATCGCCGACATCATGGAGGCCGGCTACGATCTTGCGATCCGCACCGGCTATCTCGACGACCAGTTCGGCCTGATCGCGCGGCGCATCGCACGCCAGCGGATGGTGGTGTGCGGCGCGCGCTCGTATTTGCGTGCCAACGGCAGGCCGAAATCGCTCGACGATCTCGGCGCTCACCAGGCGATCATCTACCGCCGCTCTGGACGCGTCCGGCCGTGGCTGTTTCCGCGGGAGGGCGAGCCTCCACGCGAGATCATGCCGTCAGGGCGGCTGAGGCTGGACGATATGGAGGCGATCGCCGATGCCGCCGCACAAGGCATGGGGCTTGCGTGGCTGCCCTATTGGCTGGTCCGCGAACGCCTTAACACCGGCGCGCTGGTCGATGTCTTCGCGAGCCAGGGCGAATTCCTCTATGACTGCCACGCGTTGTGGCCGCGTTCGCCCCACCTGCCCCCAAAAGTCCGTGTCGCCGTGGACACGCTGGCCGCGGCCTTGCCGAAGCTGATGGCGTGAAGCGAAGCTCAGGCCCCCCGTTAACTTCCCGTCCACCATTCGGCCTGGCCCGCCGCCGGTAACCACGAGAATTAACAGACCGTCAACGCACCCCCGACAAATCTATCAATGTTTCTGGAGATTTCGCCGTGGATCTGTTGGTTTTCGAGTTCCTGGGACTGGCCCTGGTCGCCATGTGCGTGGTCGTGGTGGCGCTGCCCTGCGCCCGCAAATCCTCGCACCGAATCCGGTACGAATAGGAATTTTCCGCGGAAAGGGCCGATTTCGGCCCGATGCAGGGCTCGAATTCGCTCAGAGCCCCTTGACATCACAGCACTTTCGGCAGAACGGCTGATGGCACGTGTCATGGGCCGTTCATGGATTTAATTACCACCACCGCTGACCTCGCGGCTGCCTGCAGCCGCCTCGCCAAGCACCCCGTCATTACCGTCGATACCGAGTTCCTGCGCGAGACCACCTATTACCCGCTGCTGTGCGTGGTGCAGATGGCCAGCGCCGAGGAGGCCGTGGTCATCGACGCCCTTGCCGAGGGCATCGACCTCAAGCCGTTCTTCGAGCTGATGGCCAATGAGAGCGTGCTGAAGGTGTTCCACGCCGCCCGCCAGGACATCGAGATCATCTGGCATCAGGCCAACATCATCCCCCACCCGGTGTTCGACACCCAGGTCGCCGCCATGGTGCTGGGCTATGGCGACAGCATCGCCTACGACCAGCTGGTCGAGAAGGTCACAGGCCATCGCCCGGACAAGACCCACCGCTTCACCGACTGGTCGCGTCGGCCGCTTAGCAAAGAGCAGATGCATTACGCGGTGTCCGACGTCACGCATTTGCGCGACGTCTTCGCCGCGCTCGACGCCGACCTGAAGAAGCGCCGACGCAGCGAATGGGTCTCGATCGAGATGGAGGTTTTGACCTCGCCCCGCACCTACGACTTCCACCCCGAGCGCGCCTGGGAGCGGCTGAAGACGCGCGTGCGCAAGCCCAAGGACCTCGCCGTCCTGATGGAGGTCGCGGCATGGCGCGAGCAGGAGGCGCAGAGCCGCGACGTGCCGCGCGGGCGCGTGCTGCGCGACGAGGCCATCAGCGATATCGCCACCCATGCGCCGAACACGCTCGAGAAGCTCGCCCATCTTCGCTCGGTGCCGAAGGGCTTTGAGAAATCCAAATGGGGCGCGGATATCATCGCCGCGGTCGAGCGCGGGCTGGCGCGGGATTTCTCCACGCTGCCGAAGCTGGAGAAGCCGCGCAACAACAATAACGGCGCGGCGATCGTCGAGCTGTTGAAGGTGCTGCTGCGCATGACCGCGGAGCGCCATGCGGTCGCGAGCAAAGTGATCGCCACCGTCGACGATCTCGAGGAGATCGCAGCCAGTGACGAGGCCGACGTCCCCGCCTTGCGCGGCTGGCGCCGCGAGCTGTTCGGCGAGGCCGCCTTGAAGCTCAAGCGCGGCGAGCTGGCGCTGGCGATCGAAAAGGGCCGCGTGGTCGGGGTGCAGCGGGCGTAGGCCCGCACAAACGCTCGCTATAGCTGGCGCAATGCCAACCACAGGTCATTGCGAGCGCAGCGAGCAATCCAGAATCTTTCCGCGGAAACAGCCTGGATTGCTTCGCTTCGCTCGCAATGACGGAAATCTGACGCGACAGCGCGTTCTACGCCGGCGTCAGCTTCGCCACTTCGCCCTTCATGTCATTCAGGACACCTGATATTGCGGTGACCAGCCCGTCGAGCTGGGCCTTGGTCGTGATCAGCGGCGGGCAGATGGCGATGGCATCCAGCATGTTGCGCGAGATCACGCCGCGCTCCTGGAGCATGCGGCTGGCGATACCGCCCACGGCGCCGGGCGTCGCCGCCGCAGTCTTGCGATCCTTGTCCAGCACAAGCTCGAGCGCTGCGATCATGCCGACGCCGCGGACCTCACCGACCAGCGGGTGGCTCGTGAGCTCGCGTAAGCGGCCCTGCATGTAGCCGCCGAGCTCGGCGGCATGGGCGACCAGGCCGCGCTCCTCGATGATCTTGAGGTTTTCAAGCGCAATCGCCGAGCCGACCGGATGGCCGCCCGCGGTGAAGCCGTGGCCGAGCACGCCGATCTTGTTGCTCTCGTCCGCGATCGGCTCGAACATGCGGTCGTTGAGGATGATCGCCGACAGCGGGAAGTAGCTCGAGGTGATCTGCTTGGAGACCACCATCGCATCCGGCTTGATGCCGTAGGTCTCGCAGCCGAACATTTTGCCGGTGCGGCCGAAGCCACAGATCACCTCATCCGCGACCAGCAGAATATCGTACTTCTTCAGGACGGCCTGGATCTTGTCCCAGTAGGTTGCCGGAGGCACGATGACGCCGCCCGCGCCCATCACCGGTTCGCCGAAGAAGGCCGCGATCGTGTCCGGCCCTTCCTTCTGAATCAGCGCGTCGAGCTCCTCGGCCCGGCGCGTCGCGAAAGCCTCCTCGCTCTCGCCGGGCGCGCCGTCCTTGTAGAAATGCGGCGAGCCGGTGTGCAGGATGTTCCGCAGTGGCAGGTCGAACGAGCGGTGGTTGTTCGGCAGGCCCGTGAGGCTGGCCGAGGCAATGGTGACTCCGTGATAGGCGCGCATCCGGCTGATCACCTTCTTGCGCTGGGGCTGGCCGAGCGCATTGGAGCGATAGGCGATCAGCTTGAGGACGCTGTCGTTGGCCTCCGAACCGGAGTTGGTGAAGAACACCTTGCTCATCGGCACGGGCGCGAGCGCGACCAGCTTCTCGGCGAGATCGATCGAGGGGCCGTGCGATTTGGCGGAAAACGTGTGGTAGAACGGCAGCGCCTGCATCTGCTTGTGCGCGGCCTCGACCAGCCGCTTCTCGTTGAAGCCGAGCCCGACGCTCCACAGGCCCGCCATCGCCTCGAAATAGCGCTTGCCCGCCGCATCGAACACGTAAGGGCCCTCGCCGCGCTCGATCACCAGGGGACCGGCCTGCTGATGGGTGCGCGCATTGGTGTAGGGATGGAGCTGGTAGGCCACATCCCGGGCCTCTTGCGAATTGGGCAGCATGGACATTTGCAGGCATCCTTGAATCGTCACGTCAATCGTCACGTCGCCGCCGGCCGGCGTCGATCACTCGATCATCACGTTACTTGGCTATTGTGGCGAGGCAAGACTTGCAACGCCAATTCGTCGGCAGCCAGCGCTCAGCAGCGTTGCACAATGCCGCACATGCGCGCCGCATCCGGGGCAGCTCTCACGCCGCGCTGTCGTCATCCCCGTCGTCGGCGGCAGCGGCTTCCCTCACCTCGACGAGTGCCATCGAGAGCAGATAGACCGTCGTCGGCAGACCAAGCCGGCGCGCCCGCTCGGCCGCACGCGATAGATCGCTCGCCAGCTCCTTGAGTTCTTCTCCCCGTGACAATGTCCCACCCCATCCGCCGATCGCGGCCGCCTACACCGCAACGGCGCCGCTGGTTCTGATCAGTTCGGCGCTGGGATGAACTGTAGCAAAATTCCCGATGACATTCACTACCGCGTGCTTGTAGGCGACGGCATCGCCCGTGCCCGCCTGCCGGCAAGCCACGGCATCGCCGATCACCTGATAGCGATGGCTGCGGTGAAACCCGTCGATGGCGGTGGCCAGGATGGTCTCGTCAAGCGAAAAGCCGATCAGAACGCAGCGCACATTGCGGATATTGGACATGTAGTCCACGAACCGCGCGGAGCTGTAGGCCGAGGGCAGCGGATGCTCGAACGTCATCTCGCCCGGCCGCGGCCTCGCTTCCTCGATCCAATCGGTCAGTCTGGATGCCGGATTGAACCAGGCCGCCTGCGCGATCCGCTTCAGATGCATCACCGGCTGGAGATTGCTGCGCCACAGGGTGAGCAGTTCCAGGCAGCGTACAGTGGCGGCATCGCCGTCGTGGATGAGATGGCGTCGCCCGGGGGTCAGATATTCGACCTGGAGATCCGCGCAGATCAGGATGGGCGGATCATCGTCAGCAGAGATCGGCATAATCTTGCGCGCAGCTGCACCAGTTTCAGCGATCTGCGAGTGCGAGGTCCCGCAGCGGCGATGTCACCGCCCGCCCCGCGGATGCGTCGAGCACGCCCGGCCGGTCCCAGTCGCCCTCGGGGCGAATGATCACATAGGGATCACTATCGAGCGTGATGGCATCCGGCCCCGGCTCGATCTCCAGCAACATCTCCGTGTAGGAGAAATCGGAGAAGGTGATCTTGCGATTGTGGCCGAGCGGCTTGGCGCCGAAATGGGCCCAGAAATCGACCAGCCGGTCCTGCGCCTGGCCGTAGATCTTGCGGAACCCTTTGCGCTTCACATAGTCGACGCTGGCCTGCACCAGCTTGAACGAGACCCGCGAGCGCCGATATTGGTGCCGCACCGCAAGCCGCTCCACCTTGGCGAAATCGCCGAAGAAGCGAACCCGTAGGCAGCCCGCCGGCTCGTTGCCGACATAGCCGATGAAATGCGCGGCAACCATGTCGTTGCCGTCGAACTCCTCCTCGAACGGACAATCCTGCTCGGCGAGATAGACCGCGGAGCGGATCGCGGTGACCAGCATGAGATCGCTGGGATCGCGCGCGAGACGGATGGTGATGGCGCGGGAGTCGGGCTTGGCGAGAGGAATCCTAGTACCGTGCATCTGCAAAACTCCTTGCGTGATTGATCGCGCCGGGCATGCGCAGCGGCTGCCTGTGCCAGGGGCGCTGGTAGCACCAGAGATCGGGTTGGAAGCTCGGGACAGGTTCGAAGCCTGTCGCCCTCATGATGTCGCGTCCGGCCACGGTTGACGGCTGTGCATAGCAATCGGCGCTGCGAAACCTTAGCTGTCGCAGATGAGCCGCGGCCTTGCCGAGGCCGGTGATGCCACGGCCCCTCGCCGCGATCGCCCAGATGTAGATGGCAGCAGCGTCTTGCTCTGGCGCGGCCAGATAATGCGTCTCGGGCGCGGTCAGGCAGATCTCGTCGAGCAGCAGCGCATCGTGCCCGCGCTCATTGAGGAACAGGAAGGCCATGCCGCCGAGCAGCTTGCCCTTGCGGCTGAACGTCAGGATGCTCTGCGGATCGAAGGCGAGATATCTCGCAAGCTCGGCCGCGCCGATCTCTACGCCCGGCACCAGCCGATGCGCCATCTCCGAAAGCGCCGCAATTTCGGAAAATTTGGCGCAACGGACATCGACGTCCGCGCTTTGCGGCAGCGCGTCGAAATCATGCCTTGCGGCAAACGAGCCCCTTTCCATACTCATGTCGTCCCACTATCGTTCGAAGCCTTCAGCGCCCCGCTACGACATTGAGCTTAGCGGTTGGGGATCAGGAGTATGCAGCAGTTATTGCACCGGGGTGCTGCGATGATGCAGCACCGTGAAGAAGCCCTGGATGCATCCTGGGACGATTTGAAGCTGTTTTTAGCGTGCGCAAAATATAAAAGTTTTCGCAACGCGGCCGAGGAGCTCGGGCTCACCTCCACCACTTTGATGCGCAGGATCGACCGGCTCGAAGAAAGCATCGGCTGCAAGCTGTTCCTGCGTGACCAGAGCGGACTGACGCTCAGCGACGAAGGCACCGCTATGATCGCCGACGTCGCGCACATGGAGCGCCACGCCTTCAACGTCTTCCGCCGCGCCTCGCGCTCGTCGAACGACACCGCGGGCACCGTGCGCGTCGCGGTGACGGAAGGCCCCGGCAATTTCTGGATCCTGCCGCGGCTGATCGACTTCCAGAAGACCTATCACAAGATCACCGTCGACCTGCGCTGCGCGATGGAACAGTCCGACGTGGCGCGGCTCGAATCCGATATCGCGATCCAGCTCGAGCCGCCGACCAATCCCGACCTGATCGTCGCCAAGCTCGGCCGTCTCCACATCTATCCCTTCGTCTCCAGGGAATACGAGACGCTCTACGGCGTGCCGGCAACGCTCGCCGAATTGAAGAACCATCGCATCGTCAAGCAAACCGCGCCGCAAATCGACGACAGCGCCTACGCCCGCATTCTCGGCCTGACCTCGCTCGAAGGCATCGTCGGCATCAAGACCAATTCATCCGTCGGCGCGCTCTATGCGGTCGAACGCGGCGCCGGCATCGGCTTCCTGCCGACCGTATCGATCGCGCTCGGCGCACCGCTCGTTGCCGTCGATCTCGGCGTCAGCCACCACGCCGATCTCTGGCTCACCTATCACCGGGAGTTCCGCAGCTCCGAGCGACACAAGATCGTGGTCGACTGGCTGAAGAGGATCTTCGATCCCAGGACCTATCCCTGCTTCCGCGACGAGTTCATCCACCCGAACGCGCTGGTGCCGATGATGACGGCCGTGCGCGAGGGATTTGGACTGAGCGGTTACGTCGCGGCGACGCCGACGTAACGCCGGCGGAATCGGCTTACCAGCGATATTCGAACCCGGCCGTGCCTTGATGCGAGGTCAGCTCGTTGCGGAACTTGCCGTCGTAATTGACGTAGAGCCGCGCCATGTTGGTCACGCTGAGCGAGGCCGAGGCGCCGGCATCCATGCCGTAGCGGCTTTCGCCGATGCCGGGCACGACGATGCTCTGGGTGCCCAGGCTGACCTGGATCGATCCGAGGTCCTCGTGGAAATTGTCGACGAATTTGCCGTAGGCGGACAGGTCCAGGATCTTCTGGTCGAGGATGAAGTAGCGGCCGATCTCGGCGCCGACCATCACACGCGCGCGTGAGAGCGTGGAGGAACCGACGTTGAGCGGATCGAGGCCGCCGGTCTCCTGGAACGCCGCGCTGGTGGCGCGCACATATTCGACCGCGCCCTTGGGCACGATGCGCATCTGGTCATTGGTCCAGAAGTAGCTGATCTCGGTCAGGGCGCCGTCGACCGCGGCGCGATAGCCCGCAGTCGCAAAGCCGAAGCCGGTATCCCGGCTGGAGCGGACCTTGCCGAAGCCGTGCACCAGCGCGAAAGCCCAGGTCCACGGCCCTTTGTCGACCGAGCCGTTGACGCCGAGCTGCGTCAGGTCGAGCGTTGCGGACTGGAGCGCGAGCGGCACGTCGATGTCGGTGTGGCTCTGGTCGATGGAGAAACCGAGATTGACGCCGGGCGCGATCCGCGCGCCGAGGCCGGCAACGCCGCCGAAGGTCTTGCGCTTGTCGCCGACGAAGTCGCCTTGCGCATCGGTGCGGACCGAGATGCCATAGCCCTCGAACCAGGTGCGGTAGCGCGGATCTTCCGTGCTTGCCGAAGCGCCGCCGCCACCGGAATTGGTGCGGAAGGACCGGTCAACGCCATTGGAGGCTTGGTTGCCCAATCGCTCCAGAAATCCCGAACCGAAATTGAGCATGCTGTTGCCGGCCGACTGATCGTAGTTGGTCGAGGTGGGCATGGGGACAGGGGTCGGCGACGGCGTGGGCGACGGCGTCGGGGTCGGGGTCGGAGTGGGTGTCGGACTTTGCGCGAAGACGGGCGCCGCCGACATCATCACGATCAGCGCGAGCGCCATGACCGCAACGATTTTGGCGACCGCCGCAGCGACCCGGCGGACGCGGTTCGCGCTGCTCGTCTGCCGTGTCCCTGAGGGCTGCGAGGTGCAGCGCATGACGACCAATCCCAAAGCAAAATGGCGGCGCAAAAATGCAACACGATGTGCAGCGCATGATGCGATTTGCGCCGAACTGCCACGGAGGGTCAACCGGAAGGCAACGTCATCGCGAGGCATTGCGCTCAATTGTGGTTCCGCTGCCACAGATTGGAAATAGCGGCTGGCGACAGCCGGCGCGCTCTTGAAATTCGCGCGCGGCTTGCTAACCGGCGATTTTCATGTTGCAATATTGGACACAATCGGAATTGGCCGCTCGGCTGTGCGTTTCGCGACATTGAGATTCAAGACTCGAACAGACTTCCGGAAGCCCGTTTGTGGCGTGGCACGCGAAACAGCGGCCGCGTCTTTTTTATATCTAGTGGAGGAGACTGAGGATGTCGCAAAAGGGCACCGTCAAATGGTTCAACCCGACCAAGGGCTATGGGTTCATCAAGCCGAACGGCGGCGACAAGGACGTATTCGTTCACATCTCCGCCGTCGAGCGCGCCGGACTCTCGACCCTCAACGAGAACCAGGTGGTTGAATATGACCTCGTGGAGAACCGCGGCAAGTCATCCGCGGAGAACCTCAAGGTCTCCTGATGTCTCTCAACGCCAAGCGCGAGAGATCACGACGTTCCCCCGGCTCTGCCGGGGGATTTTGTTTGAGGAGGCGAAACGCGGGTGAAGCTTCAGCCCACCACCGGCGCAACCAGAAAATTCTCCGACGCAGAGCTTCCCGCCGTCTTGCAGACATCGCCCTCGATCTTGACCTTGCCGGTCGCGAGCAGCCGCAACGCTTCGGGATAGATGCGGTGCTCGACCTCGAGGATGCGCTCGGACAGCGTGTCCGCGGTGTCGTGGTCGCTGACGGGCACCGCGCCCTGCATCACGATTGGGCCCGCATCGGTCTCGGGGATCACGAAATGCACAGTCGCACCGGACAGCTTGACGCCGGCGCGCAAAGCCTGGCCGTGCGGATCGAGGCCGGGGAACGACGGCAGCAGCGAGGGATGGATGTTGAGCATCCGCCCATACCAGGCCTTGGTGAACTCGGCGGTGAACAGGCGCATGAAGCCGCCGAGGCAAATCAGCTCGATGCCGTGCTGATCGAGCGCAGCCTGCAGCACCTTCTCGAAGCCGGCGCGGTCCTTGCCGAACGGCTTGCTCTCGATCACCAGCGTGTTCACGCCGGCCGCCTTGGCCCGTTCGAGCCCGAGCGCATCGGCCTTGTTCGAGATCACGAGCGCGATCTCCGCCGGGAAATCGGCCGCAGCAGCGGCCCTGATCAGCGCGGCCATGTTGGAGCCGCGGCCGGAGATCAGGATGGCGACGCGGCGCTTCATCACAGTGCCAGATCGAGATGGCCGTTATAGACGACGCGATGCTCGCCCTCGGCCGGGATTACGGTGCCGAGCTGCGCGACCGTCTCGCCGGAGTCGGTGAAGACCCGCACAACCTCGTCGACCTTGTCGGGCTCGACGATCGCGATCATGCCGATGCCGCAATTGAAGGTGCGCAGCATTTCGAGCTCGGCGATGCCGGCTTGGGCAGCCAGCCATTTGAACACCGGCAGCACGGGCAGACGCGCGAGGTCGATGCCGACGCCGAGATCCTTCGGCAGCACGCGCGGAATGTTGTCGGTGAAACCGCCGCCGGTGATATGGGCGAGCCCCTTCACCGCGCCGGTCTCGCGGATCGCGCGAAGACAGGATTTGACGTAGAGCCGCGTCGGCGTCAGCAGCGCGCCGCCGAGCGTCATCACGGGCGCAAACGGCGCCGGCGCCTCGAAGCCGAGGCCGGATTGTTCCACGATCTTGCGCACCAGCGAGAAGCCGTTGGAGTGCACGCCCGACGAGGCGAGGCCGATCACGGCATCCCCCGCCGCAATGTCCTTGCGCGGCAGCAGCGTGCCGCGCTCGGCGGCGCCGACGGCAAAGCCGCCGAGGTCGTAATCGCCGTCCTGATAAAGGCCGGGCATCTCGGCGGTCTCGCCGCCGATCAGGGCGCATCCGGATTCCCGGCAGCCCTCGGCGACACCCGCGACGATCGAGGCCGTGGCCTCGGGGTCGAGCTTGCCGCAGGCGAAATAGTCGAGGAAGAACAGCGGCTCGGCGCCCTGCACGACGAGATCGTTGACGCTCATGGCGACGAGGTCGATGCCGATGCCGCCATGCAGCCCGGTCTCGATCGCGATCTTGACCTTGGTTCCGACGCCATCGGTGGCGGCGACCAGGACCGGGTCCTTGAAACCGGCCGCCTTGAGATCGAACAGGCCGCCGAAGCCGCCGATCTCGGCGTCGGCGCCGGGCCGCGCGGTGGCGCGCACCATCGGCTTGATCAGGTCGACCAAACGGTTGCCCGCGTCGATATCGACGCCTGAATCGGCGTAAGTGAGGCCGTTTTTGCGGTCGGTCATGCCCGATTTCCAGTGGGTTTGCGGCTGGTTACGTCGAATTCCGGGGATGCGCAATGGCAAGCGTAGCGCCCCGCCCTATACTATGTAGAGATATCAACCGGTTCAGCCTCCCTGGGGGCCGGATTCGAGGTCAGACCGGGTGCCGGGAAGCGCCGCGTGAGTATTCCGAATATCATTACCCTGGGCCGCATCATGCTCGTCCCGGTCATTGTCTGGGCCATCGTGTCCAGCCAGATGGAGGTGGCGTTCGCCGTCTTCCTGATTGCCGGCATCAGCGATGCCGTCGACGGCTTTCTGGCCAAGCGCTTCAACATGACGAGCGAGCTCGGTGCCCTGCTCGACCCGCTCGCCGACAAGGCGCTGCTGGTGTCGATCTACCTCGCGCTCGGCATCTGGGGCGACATCCCGCGCTGGATCGTGATCCTGGTGGTGTCGCGTGACATCATGATCGTCGCAGCCGTGATCGTATCCTGGCTGTTCGACAAGCCCGTCGAGATGAAGCCGTCGAAAGTATCCAAGCTAAACACAGCGGCCCAGGTCTCCTACGCAGCCCTGGTGCTGGCCGCGCTTGCCTTCGGCTTCAAGCCGGCGCCCTATGACATCGTCCTGATGGGCCTCGTTACGGTCTTCACGCTCTCTTCGGTGTCGCTCTACCTCGTCGAGTGGCTGCGGCACATGAGCACGATCGAGGCCAAATGAGTTGGGACAGGTGAGTTGCGGACTTTTCAGTGGGGCCTTGGCCCCGCAAAAGGCCAACTCCCGCTCGATGAAGTCGAATCTCGTCAAACACGGCCGGCGCGCCGGCACGGAGCAAAGCAAGCGTGGCAGGCCGCGTTCATCCCCGACAATTGGCGTTTTCGCTTCCGCATGCGGAGAGCCTCAGCCGGGACAATTTCCTCGAAGGCCCCGCGAATGCCGCCGGTCTCGCCTTGATCGACAGTTGGCCGGAATGGTCGAACCGGATCATGTGGCTGGCCGGTCCCGAAGGCAGCGGCAAGAGCCATCTCGCCACGATCTGGGCCGAAGAGGCCGGCGCGCGCTCGACCACGGCCAATGCGCTGACCGCCGCAGGTGTCCCGGGCGCGCTCGCCACCGGCGCGCTGGTGGTCGAGGATCTCAAGGCCGGGAATTTTGACGAGCGCGCCCTCTTCCATCTGATGAACCTCGCCCGCGAGGACGGCGCCTACATCCTCTTCACCGGACGTGAGATTCCGGCATCCCTCGAGATCGAGCTGCGCGACCTGCGCTCGCGCCTGCGCGCCGTTCCCGTCATCTCGCTGTTCGCTCCCGACGACCAGCTTTTCCGCGGTCTGATCATCAAATTCTGCGCCGATCGCCAGCTCACGGTGGACGAGAGCGTCGTCAGCTATCTCGCCACCCGCCTGGAGCGGTCCTCGGCCGCTGCCCGGCAGGCTGTGGAGCTGCTCGACAGCGAGGCGCTGCGGCTCGGGCGTCCCGTCACGAGGGCGCTGGCCGCCGAGCTGCTGCGGGACGCCTGAGCAGCGCCGGCCGCCCTCGGCCGCCTCAGCCACCCTTGGCCGCTTGACGCGGCGCGGCGGCGGAACATCAATGTCATCGAAACGTCATCGCACTAACACATGCTCCCGCCGGTTTTGCGCATAAGTCGCAAAGAGGCGAATTGGATGGACCGACTTCTCATGGAATCAGCGCAAGCCGTTGAAATTAAAGAAAAAGCCCCTGAGGCCGATGGCCTGCCGGCAATCGCCACGAGGCCCGAGCGGTTCATCAATCGCGAGCTGTCCTGGCTGCATTTCAACCGCCGCGTCCTGGAGGAATCGGTCAATCCCAGCCACCCCATGCTGGAGCGGGTGCGATTTCTGTCGATATCGGCGAATAACCTCGACGAGTTCTTCATGGTCCGCGTCGCCGGCATCAAGGCCCAGGTGCGCGAGGGCATTGCCGAGCGCGCGCCCGACGGCCTGACGCCATCCGAGCAGCTGGCGCTGATCAACCGCACCGTCTCCCAGCTCGCCTCCGACCAGCAGGCGATCTGGCGCGACCTGCGCGGCACGCTGGCCGATGTCGGCATCGTGCTGGTCGACGGCAAGGACGTCACCAAGGCGGAGCGGACCTGGATCGAGGACTATTTCCTCAACAACGTGTTCCCGCTGCTGACGCCGCTCGCGATCGACCCGGCCCACCCCTTCCCGTTCATTCCGAGCCTCGGCTTCACCATCGCGCTCCAGCTGACGCGCGAGGCCGACGGCAAGCAGATGAACGCGTTGATCCGCATGCCCGGCAAGATCGACCGTTTCATCCGCCTGCCGGCCGATGGCAAGGTGCGGCTGATCTCACTGGAGCAGGCCACCAGCCTGTTCATCAACCGCCTGTTCCCCGGTTACAATCTGCACGGCCAGGGCGCCTTCCGCATCATCCGCGACTCCGAGCTCGAAATCGAGGAAGAGGCCGAAGACCTCGTTCGCCTGTTCGAGACGGCGCTGAAGCGCCGCCGCCGCGGATCCGTGATCCGGCTCGAGATCGACGCCAAGATGCCGGAGGAGCTGCGCAACTTCGTGCAGCACGCGCTGTCGGCCGCCGACGACGAGGTGTTCCTGGTCGACGGCGTGCTCGCCATGAACGAGCTCTCGCAGCTCACCCGTCTCGACCGTCCCGACCTCGAATTCACCCCTTACGTGCCGCGCCATCCCGAGCGCGTGCGCGAGCATGGCGGCGATATCTTCGCGGCGATCCGCCAGAAGGACCTCATCGTCCACCACCCGTACGAATCTTTCGACGTCGTCGTGCAGTTTCTGCAGCAGGCCGCGCGCGATCCCGACGTCGTCGCAATCAAGCAGACGCTGTACCGTACCTCCAACAACTCGCCGATCGTGCGCGCGCTTGCCGAGGCCGCCGAAGCCGGCAAGTCCGTCACCGCGCTGATCGAGCTCAAGGCGCGCTTCGACGAGGAAGCCAACATCCGCTGGGCGCGCGACCTCGAGCGCGCCGGCGTGCAGGTCGTCTACGGCTTCCTCGAGCTGAAGACGCACGCAAAGCTCTCGATGGTCGTGCGCCGCGAGGGCGGCAGCCTCACCACCTACGTCCACACCGGCACCGGCAACTACCATCCGGTCACCGCACGTATCTATACCGACCTCTCCTACTTCACCTCCGATCCGACCATCGGTCGTGACGCCGCGCGCGTGTTCAACTTCATCACCGGCTATGCCGCGCCGAGCGATCTGGAGAAGATGGCGGTGTCGCCGCTGACCTTGCGCAAGCGCATCATCGAGCACATCCAGGGCGAGACTGCGCATGCCAAGCACGGCCGTCCCGGCGCGGTCTGGATGAAGATGAATGCACTGGTCGACCCCGACATCATCGACGCGCTCTATGAGGCGTCGCAGGCCGGCGTGCAGGTCGAGCTCGTGGTGCGCGGCATCTGCTGCCTCAGGCCCGGCATTCCCGGCCTGTCCGAGAACATCCGCGTCAAGTCGATCATCGGACGATTCCTGGAGCACGGCCGAATCTACTGCTTCGGCATGGGCCAGGGGCTGCCGAGCGCGAAAGCTGCTGTGTATATCTCATCGGCCGACATGATGCCGCGCAATCTCGACCGCCGCGTCGAGGTGCTGTGTCCGCTGCAAAATCCCACGGTGCATCAGCAGGTTCTCGAACAGATCATGGTCGCCAACCTGAAGGACAATGAGCAGAGCTGGCAATTGTTGCCGGACGGGTCCTCAACGCGTATGAAGGCCGCGAAGGGCGAGGAGCCTTTCAACGTGCACAACTACTTCATGACAAATCCGAGTCTGTCTGGCCGTGGAAAGTCGCTCAAGGAATCCTCGCCGCGCCGCCTCACGCGCCGTAATGAACGTCATCAATCCTGATCCGGGACCGTCGAAGTGAAGCGGCCGCGCAAGCGCGGCTCGAGCGTCGCGGTCATCGACATCGGCTCCAACTCGGTCCGTCTCGTCGTCTATGAGGGGCTGACGCGGAGCCTCATCCCGATCTTCAACGAGAAGACGCTGTGCGGGCTCGGGCGCGAGGTGCAGAGCACCGGCCTGCTCGCGCCCGATGCCGTCGACAAGGCGCTGACCTCGCTCAAGCGCTTCCGCGCGCTGTGCCGCGTGATGCAGGTCGGCCGCGTGTTCGCGATCGCGACCGCGGCCTGCCGCGACGCCTCCAACGGGCCCGACTTCATCGCCAAGGCCGAACGGATCTGCGCGGTGAAGATCGAGATCCTGTCCGGTCCGCGCGAGGCGCGGCTGTCGGCGCTCGGCGTGATCTCCGGCATCCATCTTCCCGACGGCATCGTCGGCGATCTCGGCGGTGGCTCGCTCGAACTGATCGACGTGCGCCGGAACAGCGTGCGCAGCGGCGTGACGCTGCCGCTCGGCGGCCTCGCGCTGCAGGACCTCGCGCACAAATCGCTCAAGCGCGCCGACCGCATCGTGCGCGAGGAGATCGACGAGGTGCAGCTGCTGACCGGTGGACGCGGCCGCACCTTCTACGCCGTCGGCGGCACCTGGCGCGCGCTCGCGCGCATCCACATCATCCAGAGCGGCTATCCGCTCCAGGTGATGCACGGCTACTCGATTCCCGCGGCTGAAGCGCTCGACTTCTCGCGCCGTCTGCGCCGCCTGGCCGCCACCGGCACGCTCGCCGACATCGAAGTCGTCGCCGATGCCCGCCGGCCGCTCCTCACCTATGCGGCGCTGGTGCTCGAGCACATCATCCGCGTGGCAAAGCCGAAGACCATCGTGTTCTCGACCTTCGGCGTGCGCGAGGGCCTGTTGCACGAGAAGCTGACGGAATCCGAGCGCAACAAGGATGGCTTGATTTGCGCGGCCGAGGAGCTGAACCAGCTGCTGTCACGCTCGGCGAAGCATGCCCGCGAGCTGATCGCCTGGACCGATATCCTAGTACGCGTGGTGAAGCTGCGCGAGACGCCGGAGGACCGCCGCCTGCGCCACACCGCATGCCTGCTCTCGGACATCGGCTGGCGCGTGCATCCGGACCATCGCGGCGAGCAGACGCTGAGCCTCGTCGTCAACGCCAATTTCGGCGCGATCACCCACACCGAGCGCGCCTTCGTCGGCCTGTCCGTATTCTATCGCTATGCGGGCCTCAGCGAAGAGAACCAGCCGCCGGCGACGATGCAGGAGCTGCTGACGCCGGCGCAGCTCGAACGCGCACGCCTGCTCGGTGCGGCGTTCCGCGTCGCCCACCTGATCTCGGCGGCACGTCCGGGCGTACTGCCGGCCACGCATTTCCGCAGCCAAGGCCGCAATCTGATGCTGGTGTTCGAGCACCGGCTCGTCGACCTCGTCGCCGACCGCGTCGGCAGCCGCTTCCGCCAGCTCGCCCGCCTGATCGGCCGCAACGGCTCGATCGTGCGGCGGTAGGTCAGAAAGTTATTCAGCCGACGCTTTGGCGTGCCGCTCGGAGGATTCCAGCGCGACCGCGCTCAGGCTGCGCCGGCGCCAGATGGTGCCGACCACCAACACCATGACAACACCGAGCGCCGCGCACAGATATTCACCGCCCGACCCGCCATGGCCGAATTGCAACGGGATGCGCATGCCGGTGAGCATCTTGTCCAGCGAGGCGCCGAGCGGCCCGTCGAACAGCGTGTGCAGCTTCGGCGCGATGCCGGGATCGGTCGCGATCACCTCGCCTGCGATCCAGCCGAGCAGCGCCGCACCGGCCCAGACCAGCACCGGCAGCTTGGCGAGCAGCGCCATGATCAGCGCCGCACCGGCGACGATCAAGGGAACGCTGATGGCAAGGCCGAGGATCAGCAGCGGCACGCTGCCATTGGCCGCGGCGGCGACCGCAATGACGTTGTCGAGGCTCATGACGATGTCGGCGACGACGACGATCTGCACGGCCTGCCACAGATGCGAGGCGGACTCGACGCCCTCCTCGTCCTCGTTTTCGGGCACCAGCAGCTTGGCCGCGATCACGATCAGCGCAAGGCCGCCGACGAGCTTGAGATAGGGCAGCGCCATCAGGCTGGCGACGACGCCGGTGAAGATGATCCGCAGCAGCACGGCTGCGCCAGCGCCGAGGATCATGCCCCAGAGCCGGTGCCGCGGCTTCAGCCCGCGGCAGGCGAGCGCGATCACCAGCGCGTTGTCGCCGGAGAGCAGGACGTTGATCCAGATGATCTTGCCGACCGCAACCCAGAAGGTCGGTTCGGCCATCTCATTGCGGAACTGGGTGAAGAATGCCCCGATCGTAGCGGGATCGAAGATCTGCCAGAGCCAGTTCACAATACGTCCTTTCGCCCCATCGCCTAAAGCATGATCCGGAAAAACTGTGAAGCGGTTTTCCGAAAGATCATGCTCAAACAATAATCCAAAGCGCGACGACTTTTATCGCGCTTTAGGCCGGCTGAAGAGATCAGCCCACGATCTCGTTGCCCGAGAAGAACTGCGCGATTTCGATCGCCGCGGTCTCCGGCGCATCCGAGCCGTGCACCGAGTTCTCGCCGATCGACTTCGCGTAGAGCTTGCGGACGGTGCCCTCGGCGGCCTTGGCCGGATCGGTCGCACCCATCACCTCGCGGTACTTGGCGATCGCGCCCTCGCCTTCCAGGACCTGCACCACAACCGGGCCCGAGGTCATGAACTCGACCAGCTCGCCGAAGAAGGGGCGCGCCTTGTGGACGGCATAGAAGGTCTCGGCTTGTTCCTTGGTCATGCGGATGCGCTTCTGCGCGACGATGCGCAGGCCCGCCTTTTCGATCACGGCATTGACCGCACCGGTCAGGTTACGCGCGGTCGCATCGGGCTTGATGATCGAGAAAGTGCGTTCTAGGGCCATAATCTTGTCCTTGAAGAAGAAAGCGGTGGTTTTCGAGTTGCGGGGCTTATATCGGCGCCTTCGCGTTACGGCAAGCGACCGCCCAAACGGCCGCACAGGCGCTTCGCCGCAGGGCCCGGGCTTCCGAATTCAGCATGGATTACAGCAATTTCACCCAGATGAACCCAATCTGAAACCCCCGTGAGGATTGGGTTCAGCTTCACCGGCGTAAGGTCGAGCCTATCGAAACCGAAGCCTGATCACAAAGCCGATCATTTGGCAGACCGTTTCGGCGGCCCATTCATCGACGCGATAGCCCCGCGCCGGCAGCTTTGAGGAGATCACCATGTTGAGGAAACTTTCGCTTGCCGCTGTCGCCGCGGTCGCGCTGGGTGCCGCGCTGGCACCGACCTCCGCCTCCGCTCATTGGCACGGCGGCTGGGGCTGGCACGGCGGTGGCTGGCACCACGGCTACGGCTGGGGCGGCCCCCGCTTCTATTATGCCCCCGTCTCTTACGGTTATGGCGGCTGCTACGTGCGCCGGCTGGTCCCGACCCCCTGGGGACCGCGCTGGCGGCTGATCAACCGCTGCTACTGAGCCCGACAGCACCTTAAGCCCCAGGTACCTTCCCCAGGGTACCTTCAAGCGAAGCCCCGGCGTTCCCCCCTGCGCCGGGGCTTTGTATTTGCAATTAATACAATTTTTACTAGAATGCCGGGCATGCCCCGCGGCCAGCGAAACAATTTGGGGGCCAAGGACTTGATACCGTGTCTTTACCTTGAGAACACGGAACCTGCGCGATGGTTGGCCCTTCTGCCCATGACTGCGAACAGATTGACCGGCGCACCAGCCGCTCGATTTGCGATGCCGTGGGTGAACGGCTCCAACAGAGCATCCGCCCCGAACCGCGGCTGCCGACGCATCTCGAGCATCTCCTCGACGAGCTGAGGCGGCGCGACCGCGATCCGCATTGATTTGATTCGCGCCGCCTTGGAGTCACTGAGCCACAGAAAAACGGGTTGCGTTCGCGGCGCCTTGCGGTGACAAGGCCGCATGCTTTCCATCACCGATCTCTCCATCCGCCTCGCCGGACGCCTTCTGATTGACCAGAGTTCCGTGCAGATCACGCCCGGCTCGCGCGTCGGCTTGGTCGGACGCAACGGCACCGGCAAGTCGACCCTGTTCAAGGTGATCCGCGGCGAGCTCGCGGCCGAGCACGGCTCCGTGACGCTGCCGCCGCGCTGGCGCGTCGGCAGCCTCGCGCAGGAAGCGCCGAATGGCCCCGAAAGCCTGATCTCGGTTGTGCTCAAGGCCGATCTCGAACGCGACGCGCTGCTTCACGAAGCCGAAAGCGCGACCGACCCGCACCGCATCGCCGAGATCCAGACCCGGCTCGTCGACATCGACGCGCATTCGGCGCCCGCGCGCGCGGCCGCGATCCTCTCCGGTCTCGGCTTCTCCGCCGCCGACCAGCTGCGTCCCTGCGCCGAATTCTCCGGCGGCTGGCGCATGCGCGTCGCGCTCGCCGCGACGCTGTTCGCCGCCCCTGATCTGTTGCTGCTCGACGAGCCCACCAACTATCTCGACCTCGAAGGCACGCTGTGGCTGGAGGATCACCTCGCGCATTATCCGCGCACGGTGATCGTGATCAGCCATGACCGCGACCTGCTCGAAAGCTCGGTCGACCAGATCCTGCATCTGGAGCGCGGCAAGCTCACGCTCTACAAGGGCACCTATTCCTCCTTCGAGGAGCAGCGCGCCGCGCGCGAACTGCTCGATGCCAAAGCCGTCAAGCGCCAGGAAGCCGAACGCGCCCGCCTACAGTCCTTCGTCGACCGCTTCAAGGCCAAGGCCTCCAAGGCCCGGCAGGCGCAGTCGCGCGTGAAGATGCTGGAGCGGCTGAAGCCGATCACGGCGCTGGTCACCGAGGACGTGCGCGAGATCAGCTTTCCCGCGCCGGAAAAGATCCTGTCGCCGCCGATCATCGCGGTGGACAACGCATCGGTCGGCTACGATCCGGCTTCCCCGGTGCTGAACCGGGTGACGCTCCGCATCGACAATGACGACCGCATCGCCCTCCTCGGCGCCAACGGCAACGGCAAGTCGACGCTTGTAAAACTGCTCGCTGGGCGCCTTGCGCCCTTCTCCGGCAAGGTGACGCGCGCGGACAAGCTGTCGATCGCCTATTTCGCGCAGCATCAGCTCGACGAGTTGAACGAGGACGCCTCAGCCTACGATCACGTCCGCAAGCTGATGGGCGATGCGCCCGAGGCAAAGGTGCGGGCGCGCGCCGGCGCGATCGGATTCTCCGGCAAGGCCGCCGACACCAAGGCCGGCAAATTGTCGGGCGGCGAGAAGGCGCGGCTCCTCTTGGGTCTTGCGACTTTCTTTGGCCCCAACATGATCATCCTGGACGAGCCGACCAACCATCTCGACATCGACAGCCGCGCGGCGCTGGCCGAAGCCATCAACGAATTCCCCGGCGCGGTGATTATGGTCTCGCATGACCGCTATCTGATCGAGGCCTGCGCCGAGCGGCTCTGGATCGTCGCCGACCGCACCGTCACCAATTACGACGGCGATCTCGACGAGTACCGCCGTCTGGTGCTCTCCGCGCGCAATGCCGAGCCGGCCGCGCGGGAGCGCATTGCGCCGAGCGAGAAGCCGCAGCGCCCCAGGTCGGACAATCGCGGCTCGCTGAAGAAGCGCATCGCCGAAGCCGAGGCCGAGATCGCGCGCGTCACCGAGATCATCGCCAAGATCGACACCGCGCTTGCCCTGCCCGACATTTTTACGCGCGATCCCAAGCAGGCCGCGCAATTGTCAAAGGCCCGCGCCAACGCCGCCGACGCGCTCGCGCGCGCGGAAGAGCAATGGCTGGAGGCGAGCGCGCAGTTCGACGAAGCGGCGGGCTAGAGCATGATCCGGAAAAGTGCGAAGCGGTTTTCCGAAAAGATCATGCTCAAACAATAACCTAAAGCGCGATCATGATTCGTCCTGATCTCATCGCGCTTTAGCGCGCTTGCTCTCGTGCCCCGGACAAGGCGCGGCGCAAAGCGATGCGCCGCAGAGCCGGGGCCCAGAAATCCGCGCGCAGGCTGAAGCATGGGTCCTGGCTCAGCGGCGCGTCATTTCATGACGCGACGCGTCCGGGACACGAGCATTCACTTACGCCGACTTCTTCTTTGCCTTCGGCTTGGTCGCCTTCGGCACGACCTGCGGCTCGGGATTGCCCTCGATCGAGGACAGGCGGCCGGACGTGAAGGTGTAGATGCCCGCGCGCGGACCGGTCGTCCAGGTCACCACGGCGACGCGGCGGCCGGCGGCATCGTTGGAGAGGTTGACGCTCGAGGGCGCACCGATGCCGCGCACGACATCGCATTCGGTGTGGCCGAGCGCGACCGTGCCGCCGACGGGCGCCGGTGCGGTCGTCGACGCGTTGGCATCGGCAGGTCCCGGAGCCGGCGCCATGCCGGGACAAGCGCCGTCGGCGCTGACCAGATCCTCTGCCGTCACCGGCTTGTCGGGCGTCAGCGGCGGCGACTCGATCGAGATGCTCTTGATGAAGAGGCGCCCCGGCCGCTGGAACCACTCGGCATCCTTCGACAGCAGATCGGTCCCGCCCGAACAGCCCGCGACCAGCGGCGCCAGGACTGCGAGCGCAATTATGAGCGAGCTGGGAAGCTTTTGATGTCGCACGATAAACTAAATTCCCCGCGTGAAGGACGAGCCCTAAGCGTTTGTCCCAACATCACTTTGCGGCACGAAATTGACCAAAGCCAGCCTCGCCCGAAAAGTGCAAATTATCCTTAATTGCGATGCACCGCTAATTCCGGCGCTGCCACCGGCCCCGCTCGTCGGCCTGCCAATAGGTGACATCAAATCCCCGCGCCTTGCAATCCGTCCAGGCGCTGCGCGCAAGCGCCAGGGCATCCGGATCGTCCCCGTCGAACAGCAACACCATCCGCTCATAGCCCTGCGCGTCCTGCGGCAGCGCGGCGTTGTCGATCAGGAAGCGGACATTGGCGCCGTTCGGATTGTCCTCCGCAATCGCCAGTAGGATCGGCTGATCGGCGGCATCATTCACGCGCCATGTCGCGTGCGGCAGGAAGGAATCGTCGCGATAGGTCCATAAATGCGCGTCGAGTGCATCGGCGCGCTCCTCCGACGTCGACTGCACGACCACGCGCCAGCCGCGCTCGAGCGATTTCTCGAGAAGCGGCGGCAACACGCTCTCCACCGTCATGTTTTGCAGATGATAGAACAGCACTTCAGTCATCGTGGATCATTTGCGCTCGTAGTGATCGGCCACCAGGCGATCCAGCAGGCGGACGCCGTAGCCGCTTCCCCAGCTCTGGTTGATGTCGGTCTTCGGCGCGCCCATCGCAGTGCCGGCGATATCGAGATGCGCCCACGGGGTGCCGTCGACGAAGCGCTGCAGGAACTGCGCCGCGGTGATCGAGCCGCCGTGACGGCCGCCGGTGTTCTTCATGTCGGCGAACTGGGAGTCGATCAGCTTGTCATATTCGGGACCGAGTGGCATGCGCCAGACCTTCTCCCCGCTCTCGATACCCGCCGCGAGCAGGCGCTCGGCCAGCTCGTCATTGTTGGAGAACATGCCGGCATGCTCGGTGCCGAGCGCGACCATGATCGCGCCGGTGAGCGTGGCGAGATCCACCATGAATTTCGGCTTGACCCTCTTCGCGACGTACCAGAGCACGTCAGCCAGCACGAGGCGCCCCTCCGCGTCGGTGTTGATGATCTCGATGGTCTGGCCCGACATCGAGGTGACGATGTCGCCCGGCCGCTGCGCGTTGCCGTCCGGCATGTTCTCGACGAGGCCAATGGCGCCGACCACGTTGGCCTTGGCTTTGCGCGCCGCCAGCGCATGGATCAGGCCGACGACGCAAGCCGCGCCACCCATGTCGCCCTTCATGTCCTCCATGCTGCCGGCCGGCTTGATCGAGATGCCGCCGGTGTCGAAGCAGACGCCCTTGCCGACGAAGGCGACCGGCGCATCGCCCTTCTTGCCCCCGTCCCAGCGCATGATCACGGTCCGGCTCGGCCGCGCCGAGCCCTGGCCGACGCCGAGCAGCGCGCCCATGCCGAGCTTCTGCATCGCCTTGACGTCGAGCACCTCGACCTTGACGCCGAGCTTGCGGAGCTGGCTCGCGCGGCGCGCGAATTCCTCGGGGTAGAGCACGTTCGGCGGCTCGTTGACGAGGTCGCGCGCGATGATCACGCCGTCGACGACATGGCCGGCCGAGGCGAACGCCTTCTTGGCCGCACCTGCATCGCCCACCGCGAGCGAGATGTCGGCGCGCAAGCCGCGCTCCTCGCCGTCCTTCTTCTTGGTCTTGTAGCGGTCGAACTTGTAGGCTCGCAGCCGCAGGCCCGAGGCGATCGCTACCGCCTGCTCGCTTGTCATGGCGCCATCAGGCAATTCCGCCATGATGGTCATGGCGGTGGCCTCGGCAGAGAGCTTGCTGGCGGCGACGCCACCGAATTTGAGGAAATCGTTCGCCTTCAGGCTTGCCGCCTTGCCGGCGCCGATCACGACCAGGCGGCTGGCCTTCACCCCCTCCGGCGCCAGGATGTCGAGCGCCGCGCCGCTTTTGCCCTTGAAGCCGGCGGTGGATGCCGCCCGCTTCACCAGATCGGTCGCGCCGCCGAGCGCCTTGGCCGTCGCTGGTCCCAGCTTCAGGAGGTCGTCGCAGAACACCACGAGGATGCCACGGGGGGCGGCAGACAACGGGACGAAGCCGACCTTGATGGCATCGGACATGGGTAACTCCTTCAAAACATCAGGCTTTTCGCCCTTCCTCGACCCCCGGTAAGGGGGCCGGAGCTGAATGGCGATTCACTGCACTGTGCGCACTATGGGCCACCGACGCGGCAGATGCCAAGCCGCGCCGTGGCCGCCCGGCCACAACGGGCGAAATATTAACCATATGTTGAGGGTGCCACGGGGCAGCCATTTTGTTGACGGATCAAAGGGATGGTAGTGAGAAAGTAAGCCGGCGGAAGAACTGTTGGTCCGACCTTGGGGAATCCCCTTCCGGGATTGGTTGGTCAGATGAAATTCCGGCCTGAGTTGGGGACTTGGTGGGATTCGTGCGATAGCGCATGGGGTCGATCGATAGGTATATATTCCGCACGACGCTGGCGTCGTTTGCGCTGGTCCTGGTCAGCCTTACCGGCGTGATCTGGATTACGCAGGCGTTGCGCGGCATCGACCTGATGACGAGCCAGGGTCAGACCATCCTGACCTTCCTCGGCATCACCAGCCTCGTCGTGCCGGCGCTCGTGCTGATCATCTCGCCGATCGCGCTGATGATCGCGATCTCGCACACGCTGAACAAGCTCGCGACCGATTCCGAGATCATCGTGATGAATGCCGCCGGCTTCTCGCCGTTCCGGCTGTTCTATCCGTTCTTCTACGCCACTTGCGTGGTGGCGGCGCTCGTCGCCTTCATCGCGGCCTATCTCGCCCCCGACGGCATGCGGCGGATCAAGCAGTGGGACGCCGAGATCACCGCCGACGTGCTCACCAACATCCTGCAGCCGGGCCGCTTCGCCCAGCTCGACAAGAACCTGACGATCCGGATCCGCGAGCGCCAGCCCGGCGGCATCCTCGCTGGCATCTTCATCGACGACCGCCGCGATCCGAACGAGCGCATCTCGATCGTCGCCGAGCACGGCGAGGTGGTGAAGAACGAGAACGGCTCGTTCCTGGTGCTGAAGGACGGCAATCTCCAGCGGTTCGAGGCCGGCAAGCGCGATCCTGCGCTGGTGGCATTCGGCCGCTACGGCTTCGACATGTCGAAGTTCGGCAACCAGGGCCGTGACGTCACGCTCGGCATCCGCGAGCGCTATCTCTGGGAGCTGTTCTCGCCGTCCGACGATGACCCCGTCTACAAGCAGATTCCCGGGCAGTTCCGCTCGGCCCTGCATGACAACCTCCTGGCGCCGATTTACCCGTTTGCCTTTGCCGTGCTGACCTTCGCCTTCCTCGGCGCGCCTCGCACCACCCGCCAGAGCCGCAATTTCTCGATCGGCTCCTCGATCCTCGCGGTGTTCGGCCTGCGCATGGCCGGCTTTGCCTGCTCGGTGATGGCGGTGAAATCGCCGGGCCCGGTCGCGGTCCAATACGCCATGGTTCTCGGTGCCATCGGCGTCGGGCTGTGGATGATCATCGGCGGTATCGTCGTCGAGCCGCCTCCCGGTCTCATGGAAGCCATCAACAAATCGAACGCCCGCATCGCGCGGCTGTTTGGACGGCCGGCCACCGCATGAGCATGCTCACCAATACGCTCGGGCGCTATTTCGCCGGACGCTTCGTCGTCGCGGCGCTCGGCGTGTTCGTGAGCATCTTCCTGCTGCTGGTGCTGGTCGACTACATCGAGATGGTGCGCAAGACCTCCGGCCTTGCCTCCGCTTCCGCGCTGATGGTGGCCGAGACCTCGCTGTTCCGGGTGCCGCAGCTGCTGGAGAAGCTGACGCCGTTCTGCATGCTGATCGGCGCCATGACCTGCTATCTCGCCCTCTCCCGCCGGCTCGAGCTCGTGGTTGCGCGCGCCGCCGGCATCTCGGCCTGGCAGTTCATCTCCCCCGCGCTCGGCAGCGCGCTGCTGATCGGGGTGATCGCCACCGTCGCCTATAATCCGATGTCGGCGAACTTGCGCGAGCTCTCCAAGCGCATGGAAGCCGAGCTGTTCGGCTCGGCGCCGGGCGGCGGCATCCAGGACGCCACCGGTTTCTGGCTCAACCAGGTCACCAGCGACGGCCAGACCATCATCAATGCCGCGCGGAGCGAGCAGCAGGGCGTGCGCCTCACCGGGCTCACGCTGTTCCGATTCGACACAGATCAGCACTTCAAGGAGCGGATCGAGGCGCGTGAAGCCACCCTCGAGTCCGGCCACTGGCTGTTCAGGGGCGTCCGCCGCTTCACGCTGGACTCACCGCCGGTCGACCAGGCGACGTTGGAGATTCCGACGACGCTGACCGAGGCGCAGGTCCGCAACAGCTTTTCCACACCCGAGACTGTGTCCTTTTGGCAACTACCGAGCTACATCCGCTCGTCGGAGAGCTCGGGCTTCGCGACAGCCGGATACCGACTCCAGTATCAAAAGCTCCTGGCGCAGCCGTTTTTGCTGGCTGCCATGGTGATGCTCGCGGCCTCCGTGTCGTTGCGCTTCTTCCGGATGGGCGGCGTGCAGAAGATGGTTTTGAGTGGCGTGGGCGCAGGCTTTCTGCTCTACGTTCTATCGAAAGTGACTGAAGACTTGAGCAAGGCTGAGTTGATGCATCCGATCGCTGCGGCGTGGTTGCCCGTGGTGGTGGGCGGCCTCACCGGCTTTTTGGCCTTGTTGTACCAGGAGGACGGTTAGTGACTGCCGTCCGTCGAGGACCCGTGTCTCGTTTGACGCGGCGCACTGTGGTGCGCGCGAACGGGTGCGGTTTGTCCATCCGCAGGCTCCTGCTCGCCGTCGTCACGGCTGCCTCGTTCGGCGGCCTGATCGACGTCGCCACGGTGACACCGGCCGCGGCCCAGGGCTTCACCTACAATCCGCTGCCGCCGCGTCCGAAGCCGCCGAAGGTCGCCAACGACAACCAGATGCTGGTGCAAGCGACCGAGGTCGATTACGACTACAACAATTCGCGCGTCTCCGCGGTCGGCAACGTCCAGCTGTTCTACAACGGCACCAGCGTCGAGGCCGACAGGGTCATCTACGACCAGAAGACCAAGCGGCTGCATGCCGAGGGCAACATCCGCATGACGGATGCCGACGGCAAGATCACCTATGCCGAGATCATGGATCTCTCCGACGACTACCGCGACGGTTTCGTCGATTCGCTGCGCGTGGACACCGCCGACCAGACCCGCATGGCCGCGAGCCGCGCCGACCGCTCCAGCGGCAATTACACGGTGTTCGAGAACGGCGTCTACACCGCCTGCGCACCGTGTAAGGACGATCCGAAGAAGCCGCCGCTCTGGCAGGTCAAGGGTGCCCGCATCATCCACGACCAGCAGGAGAAGATGCTGTATTTCGAGACGGCGCAGCTCGAATTCTTCGGCGTGCCGCTCGCCTACATGCCCTATTTCTCGACGCCCGACCCGACCGTGAAGCGCAAGACCGGCTTCCTGATGCCGGGCTTCACGTCCAACACGCCGTTCGGCTACGGCGTCGAAATCCCGTTCTACTGGGCGATCGCGCCCGACATGGACCTGACCTTCAACCCGCGCATCACCACGAAGCAGGGCGTGCTGTTCCAGGCCGAATACCGCCAGCGGCTGATGGACGGCGCCTATCAGATCCGCCTCTACGGCATCGACCAGCTCGACCCGGGTGCGCTCGCCGGTCAGCCCGGCGACCGCCAGTTCCGCGGCGCCGTCGACACCAAGGGCCAGTTCGCGCTGAACGACAAGTGGGTCTGGGGTTGGGACGGCGTCCTGATGTCCGACTACTATTTCTTCTCGGACTACCGGTTGTCGCAGTACCGCGATCCCATGGGTTCGTTCCTCTATCTGCCGACCGACGCGCTGTCGCAGCTCTATCTGACCGGCGTCGGCAACCGCAGCTTCTTCGACGCGCGCACGATGTATTGGCTGAGCTATTCGGGCAACCAGAGCCAGGTGCCGGTCGTCTACCCCGTGATCGATTATTCGAACGTACTGAACTATCCGGTGTTCGGCGGCGAGTTCAGCTACAGGACCAATTTCGTCAACCTGTCGCGTGACAGCGCGGTGTTCGATCCGATCACGACGATCGCCAACACCGCCGGCCTGTGCACGACCACGTCGGCCGATCCGCTCGCCCGCACGCCGTCGCAGTGCCTGCTGCGCGGCTTCCCCGGCACCTACACGCGCCTCACGGCCGAAGCGCAGTGGCGCAAATCCTACACCGATCCGTTCGGCGAGATCTGGACCCCGTTCGCGATTCTGCGCGCCGACGCGGTCAACTCCTCGGTCTCCAATCAGCCCGGCGTGTCGAACTACCTGCCGGTCGGCGACACCCAGGCGTTCCGCCTGATGCCGACCGTGGGTCTCGAATACCGCTACCCCTTCATCAACGTTCAACCCTGGGGCTCGACCACCGTCGAGCCGATCGCGCAGATCATCATCCGACCGAACGAGACCTATGCCGGCAGGTTCCCCAATGAGGACGCCCAGAGCATGGTGTTCGACGCCTCGAACCTGTTCAGCGTCGACAAGTTCTCCGGCTACGACCGCGTCGAGGGCGGCGGCCGCGCCAATGTCGGCGTCCAGGCCACCACCCAGTTCGACAGGGGCGGTGCCGTCAAGGTGTTGTTCGGCCAGTCCTACCAGCTGTTCGGCCTGAACTCCTACGCGGTCCAGGACTCCACCAATACCGGTCTTGAGTCCGGCCTCGACAAGCCGCGGTCCGACTATGTCGCGAGCGCCGCCTACTCGCCCAACAGCACCTATACGTTCAGCGTCCGCTCCCGCATGGACGAGCAGACCTGGAACGTGCAGCGCTTCGAGGCCGAAGGCCGCGCCAACTTCAATCGCTGGTCGATGAGCGTGATGTACGGCAATTATGCCGCACAGCCGGAACTCGGCTATCTGACCCGCCGCGAGGGCATCCTGACCTCGGGCTCGATCAAGGTCGCGGCCAACTGGGTGGTCACGGGCTCGGCGCGCTGGGACCTCGAGGCCAACAAGATCAACCAATATGTGCTCGGCGCCGGCTATGTCGACGATTGCTTCGTGCTGGCGGCGAACTATGTAACTTCGTACAGCTATTCGGCGGGCACCACGCCGCCCGTGCTGAGCCACGCGTTTATGTTCCAGATCGGCCTGCGTACCCTGGCGACGTCGACAGGCAGCAGCAGCAGTTCCGCCGGCCTCCAGTGAACGGTTTGAAGTCCCGGCCGCGTTGCCTCTTCGCAGGCTCACGACGGCGGACATGCGAGCGACACTCATGACGACCCCATTGCCTGTCTTCCGCTTCCTCCTCGCCATCGGTGCCGGGCTGCTGCTGACCGGCCTCTCCTCGCCGTCGCGGGCGCAGAACATCGTCGTCATGGTCAACGGCGATCCAATCACCGATTTCGATATCGAGCAGCGCTCCAAGCTCGACCAGCTGACGACGCAGAAGACGCCGAGCCGGCAGGAGGTCATCAACGAGCTGATCGACGACAAGGTGAAGATCAAGGAAGGCAAGAAGTACGGCGTCGACCCCGGTGTCTCCGACATCAACCAGTCCTACGACGGCATGGCGCAGCGCATGCGCATCTCGGCGGAGCAGCTCACCAAGTCGCTCGAGGCCAAGGGCGTCCGCCCCGAGACGCTGAAGGGCCGGATGAAGGCCGAGATGGTCTGGACCAGCCTCGTGCGCGGCCGCTTCAAGGAGAAGCTGATGGTCGGCGAGAAGGACGTCGCCGACAAGGTGCGCGAAGCCGGCAACGAGAAGCTCCAGATCGAGGGCACCGAATACAAGATGCAGCCGATCGTGCTGATCGTGCCGCGGGGCTCGTCCCAGGGGTTCATCGAGACGCGGCACAAGGAGGCCGAGGGCTACCGCGCCCGCGTCGGGAGCTGCGAGGAAGCCAATTCGCTGTTCCGCTCGACCCCGAACGCCACCATCCGCGAGAGCGTGACCAAGACCACCGCGGACCTGCCCGAGGCGCTGCGCAAGGTGCTCGACGACACGCCGGTCGGCCACCTGACCCCGCCCGAAGTGACCAGGGCCGGCATCGAGATGGTGGTGCTATGCTCGCGCAAGCCGACCACGATCGACACGCCGAAGAAGCGCGAGATCCGCGAGAAGATGTATCAGGAGAAGTACGAGAAGACCCAGAAGGCCTATCTCGACGAGCTCCGCAAGGCCGCGATGATCGAATATCGCAACCGCTGATGGCCACCGCCCCGACAAAGCCCCTCGCCCTCACCCTGGGAGAGCCCGCCGGCATTGGCCCCGACATCACCATCGCCGCCTGGCTCCGCCGCCGCGAGCTGAACCTGCCCGCCTTCTACCTGCTCGGCGATGAGGCCTTGCTCGCCCGCCGCGCCAAGGCGCTCGGCGCCGATCTCAGGATCGCCGCGGTGAGCCCCGCTGAGGCCGCGGCCGCCTTCACCGACGCTCTGCCCGTGGTTGCGACCGGCGAGCGTGCGAGCGCCGAGCCCGGCACGCCCGACACATCGAGCGCGCCGGCCGCGCTCGCCTCGATCCGACAAGCGGTCGCGGATGTCCGCGCGGGCCGCGCCGGCGCCGTCGTCACCAACCCGATCGCCAAGAGCGTGCTCTACCGCGCCGGCTTCCGTCATCCCGGCCACACCGAATTCCTCGCGGAGCTTGCCGCGGAGAACGGCCGCGTGCCGCAGCCGGTGATGATGCTGTGGTCGCCGCGGCTCGCGGTCGTACCCGTGACCATCCACGTCGCCTTGCGCGATGCGCTGACCCAGCTGACGAGCGAGCTGATCGTCTCCACCGTTCGTATCGTCGCGACCGAGCTGAAATCCCGCTTCGGCATCGTGCAGCCGCGGATCGCGATCTCGGGCCTCAATCCGCATGCCGGCGAAGACGGCTCGCTTGGCCATGAGGAGCAGACGGTGATCGCGCCGGCGCTCAAGGTTCTGCGCAACGACGGCATCGAGGCCAAGGGCCCGCTGCCCGCCGACACCATGTTCCACGACGCTGCGCGCGCCAGCTATGACTGCGCGGTCTGCATGTATCACGACCAGGCGCTGATCCCAATCAAGACGGTCGCGTTCGACGACGCCGTCAACGTCACGCTTGGCCTACCCTTCATTCGCACCTCGCCCGATCACGGCACCGCCTTCGACATCGCCGGCACCGGCAAAGCCAATCCGGCCAGCCTGATCGCGGCGCTTCAGCTCGCAGGCCGCATGGCGGCTGCCAAGCCCTGATGAGCGCGATCGACGACCTCCCGCCACTGCGCGAGGTCATTCGCCAGCACGCGCTGTCGGCCCGCAAATCGCTCGGCCAGAATTTTCTGCTCGACCTCAACCTCACCGCGCGCATCGCGCGTGCGGCGGCGCCGCTCGAAGATTCCACCATCGTCGAGATCGGCCCCGGCCCCGGCGGGCTGACCCGCGCGCTGCTCGCGCTCGGCGCGAGGCGCGTCATCGCCATCGAGCATGACGAGCGTGCGATTCCGGCGCTGGAAGATATTTCCGCGCGCTATCCTGATAGGCTCGAGATCGTGCATGGCGATGCCATGACCTTCGATCCGCGCCCGCTGCTGTCGGATGAACGGGCGAAGATCGTCGCCAATTTGCCCTACAACATCGCGACCCAGCTCTTGATCAACTGGCTCACCATCGAGCCGTGGCCGCCCTGGTACGACATGATGGTGCTGATGTTCCAGCGCGAGGTCGGCGAGCGCATCGTCGCGCGCGAGGACGAGGAAGCCTATGGCCGGCTCGGCGTGCTCGCCAACTGGCGCTGCGAGACCAAGATCCTGTTCGACATTTCGCCGTCGGCCTTCGTGCCGCCGCCGAAGGTCACCTCGTCCGTCGTGCGTCTTGTGCCGCGCCCAGAACCGCTGCCGTGCGATCGCAGGCTGCTCGAGCAGGTCGCGGCCGCAGCTTTCGGCCAGCGCCGCAAGATGCTGCGGCAAAGCCTGAAGTCACTCGGCGTCGATCCGGCGCAACTTGCGCAAGCGGCCGGCGTCGATGCGACGCGACGCGCCGAGACCATTCCCATCTCCGGCTTTGTTGCCATGGCACGTGAATTGGCCGATATACGCAGCGAAGCTGAGTAACAAGAATTTCGGAGGAAGGAATATGGCGCTGATGCGTCGGCAATCCCTGGTCAAGTTCGATGCGCCGCTGTGCGAGACCATCGTCGAGACGCCCAAGCCGCAAGGACGCGAGGTGCTGGTGCGCATCGAGCGCTGCGGCCTCTGCCATTCCGACCTGCACATCCAGGACGGCTATGCCGATCTCGGCGGCGGCAAGAAGCTCGACACCACGCGCGGCATGACGCTGCCGTTCACGCTCGGTCACGAGATCGCAGGAATCGTCGACGAGGTCGGTCCGGACGTGCCGGTTGGGCTCGTCGGCGCCAGGAAGGCGGTCTTCCCCTGGATCGGCTGCGGCCAGTGCCGCGATTGCGCCAATGGCGACGAGAACCTCTGCACGAAGCAGCGCTTCCTCGGCGTCTCCATCGACGGCGGTTTCGCCACCCACGTGCTGGTGCCCGACGCAAAATACCTGCTCGACTATGATCCCCTGCCCGTCAACCAGGCCGCGACATTGATGTGCTCGGGCGTCACCGCCTATGGTGCGCTCAAGCGCCTGGTCGACCGTCCGCGTCAGCGCAACCTCCTGCTGATCGGTCTCGGCGGCGTCGGCATGATGGGCCTGTCGTTCGCGCAGGCCATGTTCAAGCAGCCGATCACCGTCGCCGATCTCTCGCCGGCCGCGCGCGAGACCGCGCTGAGGAATGGCGCAGCCCTCGCCTACGATCCGTCCGAGCCCGACGTGATCAGGCGCATCCTGAAAGAGACCGAGGGCGGATTCGACGAGGTCGTCGACTTCGCCGGCAACGAGAAATCGATGGCGTTCGCCGTGGCCGTGGCCGCGCGCGGCGGCAAGGTCGTGGTCTCCGGCCTGATGGGCGGCCAGTTCACGCTGCCGATGGTGCAATGGGTCTACAAGCGCCTCACCGTCGAGGGCTTCATGGTCGGCACGCTCGCTGAAGCCCACGAGCTGATGGCGCTCGCCCGCGCCGGCAAGATCAGGCCGCCTCCGATGCGCGAGGAGCCGATGGGCGACGTGCAGAAATGGATCGACGAATTGCGCGCCGGCAAGGTCGTCGGCCGCATCGTGCTGAAGAACTGAGGGTGCAATTCGCGGCGAGGCGCAGGGTTTCTCTTGCGCAATCAACTCGGAATTGGCGGCAAGGCGGGGTTCCGAATTGGGGAACCTCGCGCATGCGGATTACTGTCCTCCAGCTTGCTTGCGGAATTCTGGTGAGACCGTATAGATCATCCGGCGCTTCCTGGCCGACGAGTCCGGCGCCACCGCGATCGAATACGGCTTGATCGCTGGAGGTATCGCGCTGGCGATCATCGCGGTCATCAACAATCTCGGCACGTCGCTCAAAACGAAGTTCGGCTCGAGCAGCAGCTCGCTGAAGTAACACTCGACTTTTGTGCTCAGGGCACGATCCCGCGCGGAACGGCTGGGACTGCTCCGCGTTGGCAGCGCATGTCCATCCGCTGCACCGTCGAAAGCGCATTCTTCATCGCCTGGAGCGCCCTCGAGAAGAGCGGCGAGCTCGGTGCTCCCGACGAGTCCGCCAACGTCATTCTCGACGCGATCGAAGCGCAGCTCAGGCTCGGCGAACGCCGGCAGCTGATGCTCGCCAACCGGGCGATCGATGCCTACCGCGCGCATGCGGCGCAGCGAAGATTCTTGCAGGATTGCGAAGCACGGTTCGGGTGACAACCGCGGCGCCCTCGGCCCGTGCAACGCGGCCCATCCGTTCGAGCAGCGCGCCGCCAAATGGATCCTCGCGGCGCAGGAGCGCCTCAGGCGTCGTGCGCTCACCGCGACGACTGCTGCTTCAGATGCAGATAGGCCGGATTGAAATCCCCGAGCCGCTGCAATTCGCGCCATTTCAGCACGATCAGCTGGCCCTCGCGCAGATCCATGGCGCCGGTCCGCCGGAGTTCGGCGAGCGTCCGGTTGACGGTCGCAATCGCCATGCCCAGCGCCTCGCCGAGCTGGATGAGACTGATCGGCACGCGGCAGCGGTTGCCGCGCACGAGCTGCGCGGCGCGGGCGCGGTAGAACAGCTCGCAGAACAGATGCGCCATGCGCGCCTGCATCGGCCGGGCACTGTTGTTGGTGATGGCCTCGCGAAAGATGGCGGCGTCGCGCAGCGTCTCGCGCCACACCGCCATTCCAAACGTCGGCCGCCGCCGGAAGGCGATGAACAGTTCGCGATGCGGGATGAAGGCGACCGTGGCGGGCCCAAGCGCACAGAGCGCATGGTCCATCTGGTCGATGAACAAGCCCTGGGAGTCCGGCAGGTCTCCGGACAGATGGAACGCGAGATATTGCCGCCGCCCGCTGCCGAGCAGGTGGTAGCGCGCCACCGTGCCGGAGACGACCAGCGCCGAATGCTGGGGCGCGTCGCCCTGCCGGATGAAATCCTCGTTCGGCGCGAAATCGCGCTGGGTGAAGGTGAGCGCGCGGATCTCGGCGACATCCTCCCCGGTCAGCTTGGTGTGCTCGCCGAGGTTCCGGATCAGTACGTCGTGGGCTCTTTCCATGGCAGCCGCCAAAAATCCCGCCGGTTCTATCAAATGATACGTCAGGCCTGCGTTCAGCGGACTAGAACGCGAACCGGAAGCACAGGTTGCTAAAGGGGTCGCGACGACGCCGCATCGCCCCTCCCGTCACCCCCGATTGCGGATCGAGCCGCCCCATGAGCCCTACGACTATCCTGGAGCGCGTCTGCCGCCTGTTCGCAGCGGATCCGGACGAGCACCTCGACAGCATCAGCGACGCCCTCGCAAACGGCACGGTGGCCGAGCCGCTCCGGCCGATGTCGGACCACGAGCTGGCCCGCGCCGTCCGCGAGTTCCGCAGCCTGCCCGTCTCCGACTGGACCATCGCCAAGCTGTCGCGGCGCCTGCGCGAGGCTCCCGTGCCGCGGGACGGCTGAGGCGCGTCTTCCCTCATGCCGCATCTGAAGTTCATCGCGCGTCTCCAGGCGATCGAAGGTCTCTCCGAAAACGAACGGCGGCAGATCGCCGGCCTGCCGTCGACGCTGCGCCAGGTCGCGGATGGCGAGATCGTGCTGCGCCAGGGCGAAGCCGCCTCGCGTTGTGTCTTCGTCGCCAGCGGCTTCCTCTACCAGGCCCGCATCGTTGGTGACCGCACCCAGATCCTGTCCTTCCACGTGCCCGGCGACATGCCGTGCCTGCACACGCTGCTGGTCTCGCCCATGGACGCCGATCTCGTCGGTCTTGGACCATCGGTCGTCGGCTATGTCGCGCACGCCCAGCTCAAGCAGCTGCTCGACGACTCCTTGCATCTGACCCGCGCCTTCTGGCGCGAGACGCTGATCGATGCGGCGATCTCGCGGCGATGGATCGCGCGCCTCGGCGCCCAGGCGGCCCTGCCCAAGGTCGCCCATCTCATTTGCGAGCTCGCCGCAAGGCTCGAGATCGTCGGCCTCGTCACTGACGGCTGCTTCCAGATGCCGATGACACAGCGACACGTTGCTGACGCCTGCGGCCTGTCGATCGTCCACGTCAACCGTACCATCCAGGAGCTACGGCATCGCGGCCTGATCGCGTGGGAGGGCAGCGAGATCAGGCTGCTCGAGCGCGACGAGCTGCAAGCGCTCGCCGATTTCAGACCGGACTACCTGAGCTGAAGCGCGGTCGGACGCGTGCGGGGCTAGCCGCCTTGTCGAGTTTCCTTCCGCTGCGTCTCGACGTTCTCCGGGGTAAAGCCGCAGGATGGGGGAGCCGTTGCGAACGCCTACTTCTTCTTGTCGCGCGTCCTGAGTTCTTTGGATGCATCTTTCGTCTCGGGTGGGTTTACCCGATTGGGGTTCATGCCTGTGGTGTCCATCGCCCCTTTCTCCGTGGCACCGTTGGTATTTTCCGGCCTGTCCATCCCGGTTTGCGGAGCCGGACCCGTATTCTGGGCGATGACCGGCCCAGACATGGCTGCAAATGCCATCGCGGCAACGAGCATTTTCATGGGCATCTCCCTCGTCTCATGGATGACGTGGCCGCGCGGGAGTTGTTCCCCAGCATTCGTCCGTCGCGCACGAGCTGCCAAAGCAAGCGTGGTGATAGCGAGTGGATCCTCTGCAACGATGGTCCTCGCGGATCGGCGGTAAGGGCGAGGCATCGCCTCATGATGATGTCGCGTCAGCCGCAATCCGACGATGGCCGACATGATAAACTTCCTCATCTGGAACCAGACGCACGTCGGAGGAGCGCAACCATGGCTCCGCGCACTCATTTCTGGATGCTTGCGCGCGCCCAACCGCGAGGATGCTTGATTTAAGTCAAATCAGGCACTGGTGAGAAGCTGAGGTTCTCGGACAGGCGCCGATCCACATGGCGCGGAAATCGCGTCGGTGTTGCACGGCACCCCAACTCACGGAGGAACGCCATGCTTCGATATATTCTCGCTGCGCTGGCAGCTCTCGTCCTAATCACCGCGAGCCTGATTCCAGATGAGGCATATGCCCGCCGCGGCGGCGGCGGATATCACGGAGGCGGAGGCATGCGCGGAGCTCACTTCCGCGGCGGCGCTGTTCACGCCGGACGTGTCGGCGGATATCGCGTGGCGGGCCGCGGCTATGGATACCGCCCGATACCTGGACGACCGGTCGCCAGGGGTGTTTACCGCAATGCGGCCTATCGCGGCGCCTATAGAGGCGCAGCCTATGGTCTGGGAGCGGCTGCGGTGGGAGCCGCCGCAGCAGGAGCTTACGGCTACTACAACAACAATAGCGGCTGCACCTACGATACCTACGGCAATTGGGTTTGCCCGGGTCAGTATCCTTACGGCTATCGCTACTGACCGAGATCGCTTCGGCGCGGACGGTCGTGCGCGAGAAGCACCGCCGTCCGCCTTCAGTTGCGTCCGCTGAACGAAACTGAAAGACGTCACGCCCTGCAACGCAGGGCAATCGCATATGGCTTGCAGGATGCGGCGGCATCGGCACCGGGCTCCCTCCCGCTTGCGGGAGAGGGTGTCTCCGCAACGGGATAATCCCCAGAGGAAAGAGCCCTCACCCGCCGCGCGCGGGACGATGCTTCGCATCGCCCGGGGCGCGTCGGCCTCTCCCGCAAGCGGGAGAGGCGGAGCAAGCCCGCAGACAATCCTCGTGAAATCCATATGCGATTCCCCTGCCCTGCAACGCGAGCCGATTAGGCACGTCGGCATCATCCGCGTTGTTGCCGCTCGCATCGCGAAGATGCACCGCTATGCGCTTTAATGGAATGTGCTCGCGCGCCTTGGAACGATCGGCGGAGGTCCAGGCAGCTCCGGCCGACACACCCAGTCAACCCCTAGCAGCGAAAATATTTCACTTTTCCGAATTTCGGATTTGTGGCATACACCCCGTACCTCGGCCCTGCCAAAGGGGCGTTCGCGACCGTCACGACATGCGGGCCGGGTTTGCGATGGACGCGGCAGCGCCGGCGCGATTGGCGTGATGACAGGGCGGGCAACCGTGAGTCCTCACGCAACGCGGACGACACGGCGTGGTCATAGCGGGTTCGTCAGTCGTCGAGGGTGAGCACGCGCCAGCCCCGACGATCCGGCGAAACCGTCCGCGGACGGAGAAGTCGTGTGGTCCTGACGCCCGGGGTCTGTGCGTCAAGGCTTGCGGTGATGTGGCGGCCCGACCGGGCGCGCGCATCGAGATCTGCAAGGCGACGGGAGCAATAGTGCATCGCTCCCCGAGGAGAGCACGAAGGACACCGTTAAAACCATCCGCGCAGGGAAGGCCGGGCGACCGGCATCACCTGTGATCCACCCCGTGTGCATTTTCCTGGCGCACGGATCTGCGGGTGCCAGCCGGCGCCCGGCCTTCCCTGCGCCCTTTGGCTCCATCGGGCGGCGAACGAGGGCAAAGCTCGGGCAGATCCTGCCTTGGGAAGGAAGAGGCATGGCCCCTCGCCTGTTCGATATGTCGACGCCGTCATGGCCGAACTTGTCCAGGACAGGGGCGGGCAGGACGACCTCTCTGAATGCTCAAGCGCTTCGCATGCACAGAATGTCTCACGGCTTTTTCTCGGGCGCCGGGCTGTTAGACTGCCGCCATTATTGGCCGCCTCGCGGGACGCAGCGGTTCCGGCACCTGGGGCCGCTCCGACGGCTGCGGCGGAACCTGGACTTCGACGAAGCAATAACGTCGAAGAAAATGCTCAATTCGCGGTGGAACGACCGCCGCACAGGCCTGATTCAAGCCACATCCTCTCCGGATTTGCGGCTCATTGCCACCCAAGTCTTTGATGACAAAGGGCCGGTTCAGAGTTGCGTCATGCGTAACCGGGAGACCAGGATGGGCAACCGCACCGCAAAGTTCATATCCGCGCTGATTGGCAGCATCATTGCCGGCGCGCCCATAGCTGCCGTATCGCAGAACGCGCCGGCTGCATCGAGCCCGGCCAGCGCCGACGCCGACTGCCTCGCCTCGCCGAAGGGCACCGCGCCGCAGGGCCAGCATTGGTACTATCGCCTCGATCGCTCGACCAAACGGCAGTGCTGGTATCTCCGTGCTGAAGGCGGCAAGGACAATGCAAAGGACAGCGGAAAGCCGGTGCAGACCGCGGCCGCCGGCCCCGCAGCGGATGCAGCGGTACCGCCGCAGCACTCGGTGCAGGACGCGCGCGCGGAATATCTGAAGCCGCAGACCGCCGCCGCGCCGGCCGTGCCCGCGCAGGCCGCCCCGACGACGCCAACGCAACAGGCTGCGAACCCCTCCGCTGACAGCAGCGCGCAGCAGCCCGCCACCGCATCCCCTTGGCCTGATCCCTCCACGGCCACATCGCCCGCGCCGCAGCCGGCGCCCGCGCCTGTCGCGGCGCCGGGCACGAAACCGTCGAAATCCCCGGGGCCCATGGCGCTGGCTGCCGCAGACGGCAGCACCGACAAGCCGGCCGGCTCCGTCCAGATGCTGCTGCTCGTGATCGGCGGCGCGCTGGCGCTGGCCGGCGTCCTCGCCAGCATCATCTACCGCTTCGCCGGCAGGCGCGGCCGCCAAGCCGACCGCCGCGCGCATTGGGACGATTGGGAGCCGCAGGACGAGAATCCGAGCCGCGCCCCCTGGCGCGATGACGCCTCGCGCGCGCAGACGGCCGGCCCGGTGGATTTCGATGCGGTACGTCCTCAGATCATACAGCCCCAAGCCGCGCAGCTGAAAGCCGCGCAGCTGAAAGCTGCGCAACCAAAAGCCGCGCGGCTCACCGAATTCAGCAGTGCGATCGGCAGGATCGCAGCGCACTCTGCTCCTGCTCGCAAAGTGATCGCAGATCTCGACGAGGCCGACATATTCAACGGCAAATTCGCGATCGAGGCGTCGGCGCCGCAGGTCGCGGCCACCGACGCTTCCGAAGCAGCGCCGGCCGATCGCGACGTGGATGAAGGCAAAGAAGATGCGCACAAAGAGGAGTCCGTCGACATCGACGTGATCACGGCGATGCTGGAACGGCTGGCGCAGGAAGGGCCGCGGCTGAAGCAGCCTAGCCTTGAAGCTGACCTTGCAGACTTCGCACAAATTCCACGAGGCCAATCCGCCGCTCGCGCTTGAGGCGTTCGGCCTTCAGGATCGACTGCACCTCGGCGAACGCCTCGTCGACGTCGTGGTTGATGACGATGTAGTCGTACTCGGCCCAGTGGCTCATCTCATGGCTGGCGCGGCTCATGCGCTTGCGGATCACCTCGTCGGTATCCTGCGCGCGCGAATGCAGACGCTTCTCGAGATCGCCGGCCGAGGGCGGCAGGATGAAGACGCTGACGACGTCGGCGCGCGCCTTCTCGCGCAGCTGCTGGGTGCCCTGCCAGTCGATGTCGAACAGCACGTCCTGCCCCGATGACAGCGCGGCTTCGACCGGCGCGCGCGGCGTGCCGTAGCTGTTGTCGAACACGGTAGCCCATTCCAGGAGTTCGTTGCCCCTCACCATCGCCTCGAACCTGGGCTTGTCGACGAACAGATAATCGCGCCCATCGACCTCGCCGGGACGCATCGCTCGCGTCGTCGCCGAGACAGACATGCGCAGGCCCGGCATCCGGTCGATCAACAGACGCGACAGCGTCGTCTTGCCCGCGCCCGACGGCGAGGACAGCACGAACATCAATCCGCGCCGCTCGACCCCGTCAGTTCCGTGACCGCTTGTCGTCATCGATCACTCCAGATTCTGGACCTGTTCGCGGAACTGCTCGACCACGTTCTTCATGGCGAGCCCCGTATTGGTCAGCTCGATGTCGTTCGACTTCGAGCAGCAGGTGTTGACCTCGCGGTGAAACTCCTGCGCCAGGAAGTCGAGCTTGCGTCCGATCGGGCCGCCCTTGCCGATCAATTCGCGCGCCTGCGCAATGTGCGAGGCGATGCGATCGAGCTCCTCGCGGATGTCGGCCTTGGTGGCGATCAGGATCGCCTCCTGCATCAGGCGGTCGGCATCGAAACGGTCGGAGGTGTCGAGCAGAGTCGCGATCTGCTCGACGAGCCTCGCCTTGATCGCCTCGGGCTTGCGGCCCGGCGCAGCCTCGGCCTGCTTCGACAACTGCTCGATCTCGTCGACGCGCTGGGTCAGGATCTGCCCGAGCGAGGCGCCCTCGCGCTTGCGCATCGCGACGAGCTCGGCAAGCGCCTTGTCGAAGGCCTCGGCCGCGGCAGCGCGCGCCGCCTTGTCCTCCTCCTCGTCGCCCTCGGGCTCGGCGACCTCGACGACGCCCTTGATGGCGAGCAGGCCGTCGATGCTCGGCGCCACCGCGTCGACCTTGCCGGAGATCAGCGCCGCAGCCTTGAGGACGGCGTTGAGCACGTCCTCATTGACGCGGACGGTGGCGGCGGCGTTGGCGCGCTTGACGTTGAGATTGGCGTAGACGGTGCCGCGCGACAAAAGCTCGCCAGCGCGCTTCTTGGCGTAGGCCTCGAGCTCGTCGAACCCCTGCGGCAGCCGCACCCGCAAGTCAAAGCCCTTGGCGTTGACCGACTTCAATTCCCATTCGAACGTATACGGCCCGCTTGCGCCCTGGCTTCGGGCAAAGCCGGTCATGGACGACAGCGCCATCAGGTCAATTTCTCCGGAAACGCAGGATTCGCGAGGCATCAAGCCACGCGAATCTTAAGACTATTTTGCAGGAAAGTGGAATCCGCAAAGTCCCGTGGCGGACCTGCAGCCAGCCTAACGCTGGACCACCGGCGGCGAGGGCTGCACCGCGCCTTGCCGGGCCGGCGCCGGATTGGCCGGGCGGGCCGGCGGCTTCTTCTGTTGGTTGGGCCGCGCCGGCGTGGTCGCGGTCGGCGCATCGGTCGCGGCGGGCGCGGCGGCGGCCGGCGGCGGCGCATCCTCGGCCGGCTCGACCGTGTCGTTCTGGATCTGCTTCTCCATCGCGCGCAGCTTGGCGACGTTCTTCTGATGCGCGTCGTAGGTCTCGGTGAAGGCGTGCCCGCCGGTGCCATCGGCGACGAAATAGAGGTCGCGGGTGCGGGCCGGGTTGGCGGCGGCCTCCAGCGAGGCGCGGCCGGGATTGGAGATCGGGCCCGGCGGCAGCCCCTCGATCACATAGGTGTTGTAGGGCGAAGGTTGCGTGATCTCGCTGCGCTTGATCGGACGTCCCAGCGTGCCCTTGCCGCCGACGAGACCGTAGATGATGGTCGGATCGGACTGGAGCTTGATCCGCTGCTTCAGCCGGTTGACGAACACCGCGGCGACGCGGCTGCGCTCGTCCGGCTTGCCCGTCTCCTTCTCCACGATCGAGGCCAATGTCACCAGCTGCTCCGGCGTCTTGACCGGAATGTCCTGATTGCGGCGCTCCCAGATCTCGGCCAGCACACGCTTGTGCGCCTGCTGCATGCGCTGTATCACCTGCTCGCGCGTGGTGCCGCGCGGGAACTTGTAGGTCTCCGGCAAGAGCGTGCCCTCGCGCGGCAGCTCGCGCACGCTGCCGGTGAAGATGTCGTTGTCGGAGAGCCGCGCCACGATCTGCTCGGAGGTCAGGCCCTCCGGTATCGTCACGGCGTGCTGCACCACCTTGCCCTCGACAATGGTGGCGATGACGTCGCGCAAGGACGCATTCTTCTGGAACGAATACTCACCCGGCTTGAGGTCGGAGCTCGCCTTCAGCGCGGCAACGCTCGCAATGAACACCCATGGATTGACATCGGTCACGCCTTCCCGGTTCAGCGTCTCGGCGATGTCGCGCTTGCCCGCGCGCTGCGGGATGTTGACGATCTTGTCCTCTTTCAGCGGCCCGGGTGCTTCCAGGACCTGCCGGCCGTAATAGTAGACGCCGCCGGCGCCGAGCATGGCGATCAACAGCAGGGTGATGATGGCGTTGCCGACGACCACGAATGGGTTGCGCGCGCGGTCTGATCGCTTCGGCGGCGGCGGGACCTGCTCGGGCTCGAGCGCTGCCCGCGGGCTCCGGGGCGAAATGGGCGGCCTTTCACTCATCGAAGCAACCTGAATCCTGCCGGTTCAATCGCAGCCTGGCAATCGCTTGCCCTGCCAAATGCACGCCCGCTTCCATGACTATCGCCGAATACGGCAAAACGGTGGATTCGTCGCAACCACAAACTAATGGACCAGGCGCCGGACGATCACCGATGCGTTGGTACCGCCAAAACCAAAAGAATTCGACAACGCGACATTGACCTCACGTTTCTTCGCCTTGTGCGGCACGAGGTCGATGGCGGTCTCGACCGAGGGATTGTCGAGGTTGATCGTCGGCGGCACGACGTTATCGCGAATCGCGAGAACGGCGAAGATCGCCTCGATCGCGCCGGCGGCACCGAGGAGATGGCCGGTCGACGATTTGGTCGAGGACATCGCGACCTTGGAGGCGGCGTTGCCGAGCAGGCGCTCGACTGCACCGAGCTCGATCTCGTCGCCGAGCGGTGTCGAGGTGCCGTGCGCATTGATGTAGTCGAGATCGGACGGCGACAGGCCGGCGCGCTTGAGCGCCGCCGACATGCTGCGGAAACCGCCATCGCCATCGGGCGACGGCGACGTAATGTGGTAGGCGTCACCGGAAAGACCGTAGCCGATCACCTCGGCGTAGATCCTCGCGCCGCGGCGCTGGGCGTGCCCGAGCTCCTCGAGCACCAGGACGCCGGCGCCCTCGCCCATCACGAAGCCGTCGCGGTCCTTGTCGTAGGGACGCGAGGCCTTCTCGGGCGTGTCGTTGAAGCCGGTCGAGAGCGCACGCGCGGCATTGAAGCCGGCAATGCCGATGCGGCTGATCGGCGATTCGGCACCGCCTGCGACCATGACGTCGGCATCGCCCAGCGCGATGAGGCGGGCGGCGTCGCCGACCGCATGTGCGCCGGTCGAGCAGGCCGTGACCACCGAATGGTTCGGCCCCTTCAGCCCGTGGGCGATCGAGACGTAGCCGGAGGCCAGATTGATCAGGCGGCCCGGAATGAAGAACGGCGACACCCGCCGCGGCCCGCGCTCCTTCAAGAGGATCGCGGTGTCGGCGATGCCGTTGAGGCCGCCGATGCCCGATCCGATCATAGTGCCGGTCGCGCACTTGTCCTCTTCGGACTCGGGGTGCCAGTTGGCATCGTCGAGCGCCTGGCCGGCCGCGGCCATGCCGAAGATGATGAAGTCGTCGACCTTGCGCTGGTCCTTCGGCTCCATCCACTTGTCGGGATTGAAGGTGTCGTTGCTGCCGTCGCCGCGCACGACGGTGCAGGCGTATTTGGTCTGCAGATCGGAGACGTCGAAGCTCTCGATCGCTCGCGCACCGCTCTCGCCGTTGAGGATACGTTTCCAGGTCGGCTCGACGCCGCAGCCGAGTGGCGACACCATGCCGAGACCCGTGACGACAACCCGCCTCATATCCGAAAACTCCGCATCGAAAGATTCACGGCCAATAACAAGAAACCGGCTGGCCGCTGGCAAGCGGCCCGTCCGGTTTCAATGTTGTCCCCGCGAAAATGAAGAGCCTTAGCTCTTCGCGTTCTTCTCGAGAAACTTCGTGGCGTCGCCGACGGTGAGAATCGTCTCCGCGGCGTCGTCCGGAATCTCGCAACCAAATTCTTCTTCGAACGCCATCACCAGCTCGACGGTGTCCAGACTGTCGGCGCCGAGGTCGTCGATGAAGCTCGCGTTGTCGACAACCTTCTCGGGCTCAACACCAAGGTGTTCGACCACGATCTTCTTAACCCGCTCGCCAATGTCACTCATTGCTTAACCTCGTGTTGTTCCCTGTAGACCCGACCCCCCGGGACGATACGAGCCGTCGTGGTCGTTTGACTGCCTTCGCTTACGATCTTTGATTTGGCCCCATCCCAACGATGCGGCCCGGCGAACGACGGCCAAGGCTCCGCATCGCCAATATACAGGGTTTCAAAAACCTGCAATGGCGTTCTTTGCCCATCCGTTGAAGGTCCGGTTATCATACTTCAACTGCCTTGACTACAAGCCTCATTTCGCTCCGGAAACGGCCGTTTGCCGCATCCCGCACTGCGGATATGGGCAGCGCGGGAGGAGGCCTCAGATCATGGCCATGCCGCCGTTGACGTGAATGGTCTGCCCGGTGACGTAGGCTGCTTCGTTCGAACTCAGGTAAACGGCGGCGGCCGCAATGTCCTCGGGCGTCCCGAGGCGAGCGGCCGGAACCTTGGTCAAAATCGTCTCGCGCTGCTTGTCGTTGAGCGCATCGGTCATCGGCGTCTTGATGAAGCCGGGTGCGATGCAGTTCGCGGTCACGCCGCGCTTGGCGTATTCGGCGCCCAGCGTCTTGATCATGCCGATCAGGCCCGCCTTGGACGCGGTGTAGTTGCCCTGCCCGGGATTGCCGGTGACGCCGACCACCGAGGTGATGGCGATGATGCGGCCGAAGCGCTTGCGCATCATCAATTTGGTGGCGGCGCGCGCCAGGCGGAAGGTCGCAGTCAGATTGACGTTGATGACCTCCTCCCAGTCCTCGTCACGGAGCTGGACGAAGAGATTGTCGCGGGTGATGCCGGCATTGGCGATCAGGATGTCGACCTGCCCCATCGCAGCTTCCGCGGCGGGCACCAGCGCCTCGACCTCGTCGGCCTTGGAGAGATTGCAGGGCAGCACGTGGGCGCGCTCGCCGAGCTTGCCGGCAAGCTCATCCAGCACTTCCTTCCGCGTCCCCGAAATCGCAACGGTGGCGCCCTGCGCATGCAGCGCCTGCGCGATCGCGCCGCCGATGCCGCCGGTCGCGCCGGTGACGAGCGCCTTCCTGCCAGTCAGATCGAACATCGAAAACTCCTTCAAAGCACGATCCGGAAAAGTGTGCAGCGGCTTTCCGGAACGATCGTGCGCAAACTTAAGCCTGCGTCGCAGCGGCCAATGCATCCTTGGCGGCGGCAATGTCGTTGGGACCGCCGACCGCAACGCCAACGGCACCGTCGGCAATGCGCTTGACGAGTCCCGTGAGCACCTTGCCGGCCCCGATCTCGAAGAAGCGGGTGACACCCTGCCCTGCCATATAGGCGACCGACTCGCGCCAGCGCACCGTTCCGGTGACCTGCTCGATCAGGCGACGGCGGATCTCGTCGGGATCGGTGATGGCGCTCGCGAGCACATTCGACACCAGCGGCGCAGCCGGGGCCTTGATCGTGACCTTGGCCAGCGCCTCGGCCATGGCGTCAGCCGCAGGCTGCATCAGCTTGCAATGGAACGGTGCGGACACCGGCAGCAGCATGGCGCGCTTGGCGCCCTTGGTCTTGGCGATTTCGACGGCGCGGTCGACCGCAGCCTTGTCGCCGGACACCACCACCTGGCCGCCGCCATTGTCGTTGGCGGCCTGGCAGACCTGCCCCTGCGCAGCCTCGCCCGCAACCTCCATGGCCGCCTCATAGTCGAGGCCAAGCAGCGCGGCCATTGCGCCAACGCCGACAGGAACGGCTTTTTGCATTGCGAGACCGCGGGTGCGAAGCAGCCGCGCGGTGTCGGAGACCGTCAGGCTGCCGGCCGCGGCGAGCGCCGAATACTCACCGAGCGAGTGGCCGGCGACGAAGGCCGCATCCCGCCCGACGGAAAACCCGGCTTCCGCCTCCAGCACGCGCAGGGTGGCGATCGACACCGCCATCAGCGCCGGCTGGGCGTTCTCGGTGAGCTGGAGGGTCTCGGCCGGGCCATCCCAGATGGTCGCCGTCAGCTTCTCTCCGAGCGCGGCATCGACTTCGTCGAACACGGCGCGCGCCACCGGAAACGCATCGGCCAGGGCCTTGCCCATGCCAACCGCCTGGGACCCCTGCCCCGGAAATGTGAATGCTGCCGTCATCGGCGCTCCCTGATCGCTCAAGCCGTACGCTTCGAGAACCCGGCAGCCGATTACGTCCGGCCCGAGCCTTGGTTCCCGACCATGCTCCGAAAGGGGCCGTAGACCCGTCCAGGACCGGAATGTCAAGCCGAGATAGGAACTTCGGCCGGCATTCACCTGGGGATGCGGCCCTAGAATCCACCATCGGTCTGGTTGGCATCGACCGCCGCCCCCGCCAGCGCGCGGCGTGCGCTGCTCGCCAGCTGGCCGGGACGGTCCTCCCGGTCGGGCTTCGCGGTCGCAAGCCGCAGCACGGCGGCGTAGCCGGGCTGCACCTCCATGCGGCCGGCATGCCGGCTCGCGCTCAGAAGGCGATGAACCTTCGGCAGATTGTAGCAGGGCACGTAGAACAGGAGATGATGCTCGAGGTGATAATTCACGTAATACGGCGCGATGAACAGGCGCTCGAGAAAGTTCGCATGCGTGGTGCGGGTGTTGCGCAGGGGATCGCTGCTGTCGGGGACCACGGCGTGCTCGGCGATGTTGCGGATGCGGGTGATGACCATCATCCAGGTCAGCAGCGGCACCAGCCATAGCAGCGGATAGGCCCACCAGACGCCGGCCGCCACGAGCAAAGCGAACATCGCGGCATTGACGAGGCATTGCGGGCCGAGCTTCTCCCAGAAATGCGCCGCGCGCTGGCGCCACGGCCAATCCTTCGGCCCGAGCGCGTTGAGCAGTTGCGCCTTGCGCTGCTGGTAGCCGGTCTGCCCGGTAATGTCGCGAATGAACTTGCGGCGATAGCTGAGCTTCGTGATCGGAAACGGCGCCGACAGCACGAGATCAGGATCGTCCTCCTGCTGGGTGCGCGCATGATGCTGGAGATGATAGCGCCGATAGCTGCGCGTCTCGGCAAAGAGCGGATAGGCGCAGAACCACTGGCTCAGCGCCAGATTGGTCTTCTCGTCGGCGGACAGGCAGCCATGCGCGCCGTCATGCATCAGGATCGCGAGGCCCAGCTGGCGCGAGCCGATGATGGCGACCGCGAAGATGTAAGTGAGCGGATTGGGCCACCACGCCACGAGCGCGATCGCGCCGACGATCAGTGCCCAGGCGTGTGCGATCAGCGCGACGCCCTTCCACGTCTCGCGCTGGCGCACATCGGCGAGCTGAGCGTCGGTCAGGAAATCACGTGCACGCATGCGAAGCGCGGTCATGGCCTAGCCCTCCTCGTTTGAATTGTTGTCGATGAGACGCAGACGCGCAGTGTCGCCATCAGACTTTGCCTGCTCGCCGAGCACGCGCAGCATCTCGGCGCAGAGCGCCTCGGGCGAACGGCCCATGGCGTAGCCTTCGAGGATGACGCCGATGGCGACGGCCCAGAACCGCCGCGAGCTTTCGTCGGGCGCGCGCAGCGAACGCCAGCCGTGGCGCGCAACCTGCCCCGCATAGGCCCTCGCGCCTTCACTGTGCAGCCGCTCGATGGTGCGCTCGACCAGCGGGGCGAGATCCTGGCGCCGCCGTGTCAGCGTCAGCGCCTCGGCGAAGAAGGCGACCGAATCGCTCGCCGTCACGGTCTCCGCCAGCGCATGGGTGTAGTCCCGCGGCGTGCGCGCGGTCAGGGCCGCCTGCTCGGTCGCGCGCGCCAGATACAGAAGATCGCGGCAGGCGCATTCGACGAACAGCGCCTCCTTGGTGCGGAAGTAATAGGTGATCTGGCTCGGAAAGGCGTTCGCGGCCGCCGCGATGTCGGTGATCGAGGCCCCTGACAGCCCCCGCTCCCGGAACAGCGGGCTCGCCGCGTCCAAGAGCAGCGATCGCATCTTGCGGCCGGCCGCGCGCGTCGCCCGCGCCGCGTGCTTGGGATCGCCGGCCGCCTCAAGAGGGGCATGGACCAACTTTTCCGCCATCGAGGTCCTCTCCGTCGAGTTGTTTGTATGATATACAAACAAATAGATCAAGCGGGATCTGTAGGGGGACCAGTCCCGGCCGGCCGTACCGGAGCCATCCGGGCCGAAAAGGCGGCCTGCAACCTTGCAAAGCCGGCCAAAATCCGTATAAGCGCGCCATCCGCAGACCCCGGCCGGGAGCTGAACGGACGGTCTCAGCAAATCATTCGTGATTTTGGTGTGGCAGGGCCAGTCGGCCCGTCGTCCCGTGTTTCCGCCTTCTGAGCTTCATCCCAGAGTCCTTTCCGAAGGTCTCTTAAGGGCTTGACGCCGGGCGATGCGCCAACATGAGGAAAGGACTTCCATGCCGCTTTATGAGCATGTGTTTCTCGCGCGTCAGGACGCGAGCACGCAGCAGGTCGAAGAGCTGACTGCGCAGATGACCGGCATCGTCGAGGGTCTCGGCGGCAAGGTCACCAAGACCGAGAATTGGGGCGTTCGCTCCCTCACCTATCGCATGAACAAGAACCGCAAGGCTCACTTCGTGATGCTCAACATCGACGCGCCGTCCGCGGCGATCGCCGAGATCGAGCGCCAGGAGCGCATCAGCGAAGACGTGATCCGCTATCTCAGCGTCCGCGTCGAGGAGCTCGAGGAAGGCCCGTCCGCGATGATGCGCAAGGCCGATCGCGATCGCGAGCGTGACGACCGTGGCGGCGGCTTCCGCGACCGCGAAGGTGGCGGCTTCCGCGGCGATCGCGAGGGCGGTTTCCGTGGCGATCGTGACGGTGGTGGCTTCCGCGGTGATCGCGGCCCGCGCCGTCCGCGCGAAGAAGCTGAAACGACGGAAGGGGAGTAATATCCATGGCTGAAGCTGGTGCACGCCGTCCGTTTTTCCGTCGCCGCAAGAGCTGCCCGTTCACGGGCGCCAATGCGCCGAAGATCGACTACAAGGACTCCAAACTGTTGATGCGTTACGTCTCCGAGCGCGGCAAGATCGTGCCGAGCCGCATCACCGCGGTGTCCGCGAAGAAACAGCGTGAGCTCGCCCGCGCCATCAAGCGCGCGCGGTTCCTAGGCCTCCTGCCCTACGTCATTCGCTAAGACGAATCCGACCGGCGGCGCTACCGCCGCCGGCCGCACTCTTTGATCTCATAAGGCTTCCGGGTCGTCCGGTCGCCGATGGTTGGGGCGAGACGCCTCTAACCGCTCGAAGGGAGCGGGACAGCTGATGATGACCTTTGGACTGATAGCCCTGATCGCCGGCGCTGCGTCGGCCCTGATGTTCGCCTCGATCATGTCAGGCGCGCTGATCTCGCTCGTCCTGGTTTGCCTTGCTCCCCTGCCGCTCATGCTGGCTGCGATCGCCTGGGGCCCGCTCTCCGGCGCGATTGGCGGTCTCGCCGCCATGCTCGTCATCGGCGGTGCGCTCAGCCTGCCCCTGGCCTTGGGTTACGGTCTTGCGATCGCGTTGCCGGCCTGGTGGCTCGGGCATCTCGCCATGCTTGGACGATCGGTCACTGACGGTACGGCGGTCACGGATGCGACCGCCCACCACGTCGAATGGTATCCGCTTGGGCGTATCCTGCTCTGGATCGCGGCGCTGGCGACGCTTCTCACCGCGGGATCTCTGCTGTCGCTGGGGACTGACGCGTCGGCGATCGGCGATGCGATGCGGCGCGGCTTCGCCAGGATCTTCTCGCTGGTGAGCGACTCGACCGTCCCCGAGAACGATCCCCGCGTCAGCCTGATGGTCGCGGTGACGCCGGTTCTGGTTGCGGCCTCGCAGATGACGACGCTCACCCTCAATCTCTGGCTTGCCGCGAAAGTCGCGGCGGTTTCAGGCAGGCTGCATCGGCCCTCGCCGGACCTCAGCAGCACGAGCTTGCCACCGATGACGCTCGTGGCGCTCTGTGTCGCGCTTGCCTTCAGCTTCTCCGGCGGAATGATCGGCATTCTGGCCATCATCGTCACCACCGTCTTGATGGTGGCCTATGCGCTGATCGGCCTTGCCGTTCTGCACACCATCACACGCGGCCTCGCCAATCGCGGGTTCTGGCTCGCTGTCGCATACGCCATCATCTTCATGTTCAGTGCGAGCCTCGTCCTGCTGACGGCGCTCGGCCTTGCGGACGCGGTGTTCGGCTTCCGCGAGCGTTATCTGCGCAGTCGCCAGCCGCCGCCTTTGCCGACCCCTTAAGTCCAAGCCTGCAACCCACAACTCAAACAGCACTTCAAAAGGAGAACGAATATGGAAGTCATTCTGCTGGAACGCGTCAACAAGCTCGGCCAGATGGGCGAGGTCGTGAAGGTTCGCGACGGCTATGCCCGCAATTTCCTGCTCAAGCGTGGCAAGGCGCTGCGCGCCACCGCCGACAACCGCGCCAAGTACGACGGCATGAAGGCCGAGCTCGAGGCTCGCAACCTCGCCTCGAAGGCCGAGGCGTCCAAAGTCGCCGAGAAGATCGATGGCAAGAACATCATCGTGATCCGTCAGGCATCGGAAGCCGGTCAGCTGTTCGGCTCGGTCACGGTGCGTGACGTCGTCATGGCGTTCGAAGCCGACGGCGTTTCGCTGTCCCGCCCGCAGGTGCAGCTTGATGCGCCGATCAAGACCATCGGCAAGCACTCGATCACCGTCGCCGTCCACCCCGAGGTCGAGGTTGAAGTCACCGTCACGGTTGCGCGCAGCCAGGACGAGGCCGAGCGCATCAACCGCGGCGAGGACATTTCGACCCGCAACGAGGACCGCGACGCGGCGGCCGAGGCAATCGCCGCCGCCGGCGAGTTCTTCGATCCGGAAGCCCAGCACGAGGACGTCGAGCCGGCCCCGGCTGCGGAAGAGAAGTAAGCCGAGAGTACCGTCATTCCGGGGCGGTCCACAGGACCGAACCCGGAATCTCGAGATTCCGGGCTCTCGCTTCGCGAGCCCCGGAATGACGAACGCAATCAAAGCCCGGTCGCCTCAGCCGGCCGGGCTTTTCGTTTTGGCGGCGACATCCTCGCTCAGCATTGCGATCGAGGCGAGTGCCGTTGCCGTATGCTTCTCGACACCGTCGCTGACGCAGAACACGTCGGCGGCGACCACCGAGACTTGGCGGCCCGGCTTGATCACTCTCGCTCGGCAGATCAACTTGTCACCGACCGCAGGCGACAACAAATTGAGCTTGTATTCCGCCGTCAGCGCAGGCTGGCCGCGCGAGGTCGCCGCGGCGATGGTCGTGGCGTTGTCGACCAGGAAGGCGGTGACGCCGCCATGAAAGAAGCCGTGCTGCTGCAGCAGCTCCGGCCGGCGGGCGACGGCGATCGTGCAGGTGCCGCGCGACAATTCGGACAGCTCGGCGCCGACCAGATTCATAAAACCTTGCCGGCCAACGTTGGCGTGGATGCGCGCGGCGATCGGCTCGAATTCGGGATCTGCTTCGGCTCGCATGAGGCTTCTCCTTAGTCCCGGTTGATGCGCCCGGGCGGCACCAGCGCGCGGATGGCGCAGGCGATCAGCGCATCGGCCTCGCCGCGGGGGTCGATGCGGTCGCGCCCTGAGAGGAACGCGCGGCAAAATATCTGCGCCGGCCCGATGAGCTGGCTGACGAACATCACCGGCGTCATCGGCAGCAGCTCGCCGCTGGCGACCAGCGGCGCGCGCCAGCGCTCGATGCCTTCGGCAAGGCGCGCATTCTGCGCGCGCTGGGCGTCGCGCACGTCCTCGCCCCATTCGCTGCGCGATATTTCGAACAGGTAGCGCGCTTCGCGCCGGCTGGTGACGACCCAGTCGAGATGCGCGCGGATCAGCCGATCGATGCCCTGCCTTGCGTCCGGGGTCGGATCGAGCGCGGCCAGCACCGCGGCGTGATACTGCCTGAGCACCTCCAGAAACAGCGCACCGGCGAGCTCCTTCTTCGAGCCAAAGACATGGAAGAAGCTGCCATTGGATGCGTGCGCCTTGGTTCGGATCGCGGCCACCGTCGCGGCCTCGAAGCCGACGCGGTCGAACACGGCAAGTCCGGCGGCCAACAAATCGTCACGCATGCTCGCGCTCATCACGCCTCCTAGAGTATTACTCTAGAGCGTTACTCTAGTCGCGGTCAAGCCGACACCCAAGCCGCGATCGGCGGCCTTCGCAGGTCGATCGAGAAATGTGGGCAACTACCGCGAGATCGGCGGCGCTGGCGGGCCGGAAGATTCCGCCGGCGGCGCCGCGGCGGTCGCGGGCGGCGCCGGCTCCTGCGGCTTGGAGGCAGGTTCAGAGCTCGCGGCGGGCGCCGCCGGCCTCGGAGCCGCCTCTTCCGCCGGCTTGGGCGCGGCCGGTTCAGTGGGCTTCGCAGCCGGCGTCACCTGCGGCACCAGATCGGGCCGCAGCGCCGGAGCGTCGTTGCCACGCGGCTCGGCCTTGGCGCTATCAGGCTTTGGCTCGGCGGACTTCTCCGACGCCCTACTGCCCTCGGGCCTGGTTTCAGGCTCGACCTTGGCGCTCTCCGGCTTGGACTCGGCCTTCGGCTCGCTCTTCTTCTCTTCGGTGGTGGGCGCCGTTGCGTCGATCTTTGGTGCTTCCTCGGTCCCGGGCTTGCTGCGACGCTTGCCTTTGCGGCCCTCGGGCATGGCCTGGCCCGCAGGCTTCGCGCCCTCCTCGCTCGGCCGGGCCGCGCGCTTCTGCCGACCCTCGGCAGGCGGAGCGGCGCCCTCGCCCTCCGGCTTGGCCGCTTCCTGGGCGCGCTGGCGGCGGCCCTGATGCTCTGGGGACTGCCCCGGCGCAGTGTTGGCGTCCTTCTCCTTCTTGTCGTCCTTGGCTTGGTAGCGGGTGTCGGTCGCACCGTTGGAGACGAGGTAGGAGGCGAGGATGCCCGCCATATCCGAACTCGTGGTGTAGTGCTGGCGCAGGAAGCCCGGCAGCGAGCCCGGCGCCACGGACTTCAATAGGCCGCGCGGGCTCTTGTGGCATGCATTGCAGGTCTGCGCGAAGATCTGCGACGGACTTTTGCCGGCCTCGAGGTTCGTCGCCTGCGCAAGAACGGTATCGGTCGCGCCGAAGCCGATCAGAAGCAATACCGTCGCGAGGCTGAGCGCTCGGCTCGACATTCCTATCATCTCCATTGAAATCCGAGAGGTGCAGCCGGCGTCGGGCGCGGCGGCGGGTCACCTTTTAGCGGATTGAGCCGCGAATGGAAGCAGGGGTACATGCAAGGATGTGGCTAAGCGGTTTTGGAATATCGGCTTTGAGCTCGGCGCAATAGTGCATCCGGAACACCCTCCCCACGTTTTACATGCAAACGCATAGGAACCAGAGCGGGACCCGAGCGTCAGATATAAAGGCCGGGTTAGTCGCATCTCTTCGGGTCGCTCGAGAGGAAGGTGTCGATGGACCGATTGTTGCGGACATTCCTGTCTCATTTCATTCGCCGCGGGTCGCTGACGGTGACCAGCGCAAGCGGATCGAAGTTCACCTTCGGCGACGGCTCGGGCGAGCCGGTCGCGGTGCGGTTCGTCACGGCCGACGCCGAACGGAAGATCCTCATCAATCCCGAGCTCGGGCTTGGCGAGGCCTATATGGACGGCGACTTCGTCGTCGAGCGCGGCACCATAGCTGATGCGCTCGCGATCCTGCTCGATCAACCCGACGTATTGCCGCAGTGGGCCAAACCCTGGTGGCACCTGCGCTATCTGACGCGACACCTGAAGCAGTTCAATCCGCGTTCGCGCGCCCGCAGCAACGTCGCACATCATTATGATCTCGACGCGCGGCTCTATTCGCTCTTTCTCGATGCCGACAAGCAATATAGCTGCGCGTATTTCGAGACACCGGAGGCCACGCTCGACGATGCGCAGCTCGCCAAGAAGCGGCACATTGCCGCAAAGCTGCGTGTCGGCAGCGGCCAGCGCGTCCTCGACATCGGCTCCGGCTGGGGCGGTCTCGGGCTCTACCTCGCCGAGATCGCCGGCGCCGACGTCACCGGCGTCACGCTGTCGACCGAGCAGTTGCAGATTGCCAATACGCGCGCAGCCGAGAAGGGCCTGAGCAGATCGGCGCGCTTCCTGCTTCAGGACTACCGCGACGTCGAGGGGCCATTCGACCGCATCGTCTCGGTCGGCATGTTCGAGCATGTTGGGGCAAGGTTCTACGACACCTATTTCCAGCGCTGCGCCGAGCTTCTGAGCGAGGACGGCATCATGCTGCTGCACTCGATCGGGCGGTCACAGGGGCCGGACTCGACTAATCCCTGGATCGCCAAATACATCTTCCCCGGCGGCTACATCCCCGCCCTGTCGGAGGTGCTGCCGGCGATCGAGCGCGCTGGTCTGCTTGTCTGCGATATCGAGATCCTGCGCCTGCATTATGCCGAAACGCTGAAGGCTTGGCGGGAGCGCTTCATGGCGCGGCGCGAGGAGGCGGTGCAGCTCTACGACGAGCGCTTCGCGCTGATGTGGGAGTTTTACCTCGCGGCCTGCGAGATGACGTTCCGCAAGCAGGCGATGATGAACTTCCAGATCCAGCTCACGAAGCGTCAGGGCGTGGTGCCGATGACCCGGGACTACATCGCGCGCGAGGAAGCCCGCCTGCGGGCGGTTGAAGGCGGCGCCAAGCCAAGGCTGAAACTCGCTGGTGAATGAGTTTTAGTGACGCACGGTCGAAAACGCAGAGGACCTGAATGAGGCCGTTAACGCCAGTTGCGCCCGCAGTTCCGCGATGATCTCGGGTGCGACCGGCTGGCGCCGGATCTCAGGGCGTTCGGCGTACTGCATGGCGGCGATCAGGCCCGACAGCCAGAGCCGGCTGCCGGCCTCGCTTCGCCACTGATGGTGCTGCCGTTCTGGCCGCATCGCTTGCCTCTCTCTGATGGCAGGTCGGGGACAACCCCCTGCGCACCTGCCTGTTCCGGCTCTGCCCCGAAAGAATCCGAGGAGATGTGAACTGCTTCACATAAGTCTGGTCGGGTCCGGCCTAGACCGTCACCATGAGCAAAGAGACCCGAACCTCATTTGACGTGCAGGACGACCTCCGCACCGATTACGCCCTGATCGCCACCGGCGTTGCAGCGGCCCTGGCTGCGCTGGTGTACCTCCTGCTGGTCTGAACCCGAGCCGAACGCGGCCAGCGCGCGTCGTTTCGCGCGCCTACCGATAGGTCTGCGCGCCAATCCACAAGGTTCATGGGATTTTTCCACGGCGCGGCTTCCGGGCCCCCGCGCCAGTCCTGCAAAAATCCGTCAAGCGCGCTGCATGCTGCGGCTGCTAATCATCCACCATTTTAACTGAGCGGTTGATAGCGACGAGCTTTCGCTTCCGCTTTGGGCCGCGGCGGCGCTTTATCCCGGCCCCGCATCTGCCTAAGAAAATTGCTATCGCTCGACCATGGCCCTGACTGATTCGAACGTCCTGAAACTTGCGCCCGAGCCCGGAACTCCGGCCTATCGGAGCGCCCCGCACAATATCGAGGCGGAACAGAGCCTTCTGGGCGCGATCCTGGTCAACAACGATGCATTCTACCGCGTCTCCGACTTCCTGGAGGCGAAGCACTTCTTCGAGCCGCTACACCAGACCATCTTCGAGACCGCCGGCAGTCTGATCCGCATGGGCAAGATTGCCACCCCGGTGACGCTGAAGACGTTCCTGCCGGCCGATACTGACGTCGGCGGCATGACCATCGGGCAATATCTGGCGCGGCTCGCGGCGGAAGCCACTACCATCATCAACGCCCAGGACTATGGCCGCACCATCTACGACCTGTCGCTCAGGCGCGACCTGATCGGCATCGGCGAGGACATGGTCAATGTCGCCTATGATGCGCCGGTCGACTTCGCACCGCGGGCGCAGATCGAGGATGCCGAGCGCCGCCTCTACGAGCTCGCCGAGTCCGGCCGCTATGACGGCGGCTTCCAGAAATTCTCGCAGGCGCTGACGGTCGCGGTCGATCTCGCGGCAAAGGCATTCCAGCGCGACGGCAAGCTGTCGGGCATCTCGACGGGCCTGCGCGACCTCGACACCAAGATGGGCGGCCTGCAGCACTCCGACCTCATCATCGTCGCGGGGCGTCCCGGCATGGGCAAGACGTCGCTGGCGACCAATATCGCCTACAATGTCGCCCAGGCCTATGTCGGCGAGCTCCAGGCGGACGGCACGATGAAGGCCGTCAATGGCGGCGTGATCGGCTTCTTCTCCTGCGAAATGTCGGCCGACCAGCTTGCCACGCGTATCGTGGCCGAGCGCACCGGCATTCCCTCCTCCCACATCCGCCGCGGCGGCATTTCGGAGGCCGATTTCGAGAAGATCCGCCAGGTCTCGATCGAGCTGCAATCGCTACCATTCTATGTCGACGCGACCGGCGGTCTGTCGATCGCGCAGCTGATGGCGCGGGCGCGCCGGCTCAAGCGCCAGAAGGGCCTTGATCTGCTCGTGATCGACTACATCCAGCTCTTGTCCGGCTCGGGCAAGCGCGCCAGCGATAGCCGCGTGCAGGAAATCACGGAGATCACGACCAGCCTGAAGGCGCTGGCCAAGGAGCTCAACGTTCCCGTGATCGCGCTGTCGCAGCTCTCGCGCCAGGTGGAATCGCGCGACGACAAGCGGCCGCAGCTCTCGGACCTGCGTGAATCCGGCTCGATCGAGCAGGACGCCGACGTCGTGCTGTTCGTGTTCCGCGAGGAATATTACCTCGCCATGAAGGAGCCGCGTCCGGGCACCGAGGAACACGCCAAATGGCAGGCCGACATGGAGCGCACGGTCGGCCGGGCCGAAGTCATCATCGGCAAGCAGCGCCACGGCCCGACCGGCACGGTCGAGCTGCACTTCGATTCATCGGTCACGCGGTTCGGCGACCTCGCGCATGACGGCCAGCTGCCCGATCGCAGCGACTACTGAGTTTCTTGAACCGGACCCGTCTCTTGCGTAAAACGGCGCCATGATGGTGGCGCCCGACCCGAAAATGATCCCGCAATCCGGCCTTCTCTCCGCGGAGGCCAATCAGGCTGCCGCGCTCGCTGCCTATGGCGGCGTGCTCACCGTCGATCTTGACGCGATCATCGCCAATTGGCGCAAGCTCGAGAAGACGGCGGTGCCGGCCGAATGCTCAGCGGTGATCAAGGCTGACGCCTATGGCTGCGGCGCCGAGCAGGTCGCGCGCGCCCTCAGCAAGGCCGGCTGCAAGACCTTCTTCGTCGCCACCATCGAGGAAGCGCGCAAGGTGCGGGAAGCCGTGCCGGAGGCCGCGCTCTACGTGCTCGGCGGCTACTTCCAGAACACTGGCGAGCATTACGCCAAGATCAACTGCCGGCCTGTCATCGGCGATCTCAACGAGCTCGCCGAATGGGACGTGTTCTGCCGCCGCACCGGCTGGACCGGCGGTGCCGCAATCCACATCGACACCGGCATGAACAGGCTGGGACTGACGCTCTCGGAAGCGCAGGCCATCATCCCCCGCATCAATGCCGGCGATCACGGCATCACCCTGGTGATGAGCCATCTGGTCTCGGCCGAGCAGCTCAACAGCCCGGTGAATGCAAGACAGCTTGCGGCGTTCCGCAGCATCGCCAGCGAATTCTCCGGCGTGCCGGCGGCCCTCGCAAATTCCTCCGGCATCTTCCTCGGCGCGCCCTTCCAGTTCGACATGGTGCGGCCGGGCGCGGCGCTCTACGGCGTCAACCCGACGCCGGAGGCCGACAATCCGATGCAGCCGGTCGTGGACCTCAAGGCGCGCATCGTGCAGGTCCGCAATGTCGAGCGCGGCGAGACCGTCGGCTATGGCGGCACCTGGACCGCGCGACGGCCGACGAAGCTGGCGATCGTCGCGGTCGGCTATGCCGACGGCTATTTCCGCGCCGCCAGCTCCAATGACGGCACCCGCGGCGCCGAGGTCATCGTGGCGGGCAAGCGCTGCCCGGTCGCGGGCCGCATCTCCATGGATTTGATCGCGATCGACATCACCGATCTGCCGCCAAACGTGGCGCGGCGCGGCCACATGGTGACGCTGCTCGGCGACGGCATCACCGTCGACGAGCTCGCGCACCATTTCGGCACGATCGGCTATGAGGTGCTGACCAGCCTCGGCCGCCGCTATGCCCGCGTCTACAAGGGCGGCAATGTGGTGGAGCCGCTGGCAAAGCCGGAGCCCACGCAATCGGCCGAGCAGCCGCCCTCGCCGCCGCCGATCGAGCAGCCGACAAGCCCGCCGCCGCTGCCGACTTAACCAACGCGCTCTCGTGCCCTGGACGCAGCGCAGTGCGCCGCGCTGCGACGTAGTACGCTGCAGAGCCGGGGCCCATCTCTCAGAGTGCCGTGTCGGTTTCCGGGTCCCGGCTCGCGCTGCGCGCGGCCGGGACACGAAGGTTACTTCTTCCGGCTGTCGAGCGCTGTCTTGCAGGTGGCGCTGAGCTGATCGCGCTTGGCCTCGAGGCAGGCGATCACCTTGCCACCGCCCGGCGCGATGCCGGCGCAGAATTTGTCATAGTCCGCCTTGCACGCACCGCGCGGATCGGACGATTGTGCCGAAGCGACACCGGAGAATGCGACGGCGACGACGATGGCGGCAAAGCTCAACTTGGACATTGTATCTCCGGTGACGGAAGGCAGGAGCCGATAGCTCTACATGAAGATTGCGACATTCAACATCAACAACATCAACCGCCGCCTGCCCAATCTGCTGGCCTGGATGCGCGCAGCGAAGCCCGATGTCGTCGCACTTCAGGAATTGAAGGCAAGTGATGGCGAATTTCCGGCGGCCGCGATCGAAAAGGCCGGCTACGGCGCAGTGTGGTGTGGACAGAAGACCTGGAACGGCGTCGCCATCCTCGCCCGCGACGCCGAGCCTGTGCTGACGCGCGACCGTCTGCCGGGAAAGGCGGAGGATCAGGAGGCCCGCTATATCGAGGCTGCCGTGCGCGGCCTCATCGTCACCAGCATTTACTTGCCCAACGGCAATCCACAGCCGGGACCGAAATTCGACTACAAGCTCGACTGGTTCGCACGGCTCAAGCGCCACGCCAAAAGCTTCATCAAGCAGGATCTGCCCGTGGTGCTCGCCGGCGACTACAATGTCGCGCCGACCGAGATCGACATCTATCCGACGCGTTCGTGGGACAAGGATGCCCTGATCCAGCCGAAGAGCCGCGCCGCGTTCGCCTCGCTCGTCGCGCAGGGCTGGTGCGATGCGATCCGCGAGCTGCATCCGGAGAAACGCATCTACACGTTCTGGGATTACAAGCGAAACCGCTGGCCGCGCGATGCGGGCCTGCGGCTTGATCATCTGCTGCTCAGCCCTGCCCTGGCTTCACGCCTGGCCAAGGCCGGTGTCGACAAGAAGGTGCGCGGCGAGGATGGCGCGAGCGATCATGCGCCGGCGTGGGTGGTGCTGAAGTGAGCGAGGTGTGGTAGGGTGGGCAACGGCGCACTTGCGCCGTGCCCACCATCTCGTATGTAAAACTGTTGGTGGGCACGCTTCGCTTTGCCACCCTACCAATGAGTCCGGCGGGTTACCGCCCGTAATAGTCCTGCACCGTGTCCCATGCCGCCTTTTGCAGCAGCTGGGTCGTCTCAGCATCGAGCCCCATCGTGTAGGAATTGCCGACCGGCGAGCGCCCCGTCAACGCAGCCAGCGTGACGCAGGTTGCCAGATACGTGCCAGCAGGACTCGGGTGCCGCTTGTCCGGCGCATAGAGATTGAGCTCGGGCTGGAGCTTGCGGACGCGCGCGAAGGCAAGACCTGCGGGAATGACCAGCGCATCGTTGGCATTGCCCGCGATTGTATAGGCCTCGGCCAGCGCCTCGGTCATCTCAGGCTTGTCGGCGTAGGCCCAGGACATGAAAAGCACCGGCCGCATGCCATGGGCGCGGACGATCTCGCTGTCCTTCCTCGCGAAGGTCGTGAACGCGTCCTTGAGCTGCTGATGGATCGGGCACTGGCTGCAATCCATCATCACCACGGTGTCGTACTGCTTGCCCGGCTTGTTGAAGATGACGTTGTTCTGCTCGTCGAAGGAATACCCACCGAGACCGCCCGGCCGCAGCAGATTGTCCATATCGTGCCAGTCGAGGCCGGAGCCGCCGATCGTCGCCATAGTGTTGCGATAGACCGCCTTGTTCTCGGCATCGGCTGCCCGCTCCATGAAGGTGAGATGCCCGGGCATGCCGTTGTTGTAGTAGAAGAAGCTGTTGCCGACGAACAGCGCGGCCTTGGGGAAGTCCGGTCCGAGCGAAGTGACCTTCGGCTTGATCTGCGCCTGCGCATCGACGCCGACGGCACCGGCCAGACACATTGCGAGCATCACTCGCGCAAAAAGACGCTTCATGGCTTCCTCCCTCTGCCTCGGGCCGGAATCAAATCAGCTTTTCAACAGGGCCTCAAGAGCATGGCGTGCAGCACACATGCCTCCCCGTTCACCACAAATTCTTGCCGTCGATCATGTTCACCGGCACGGCGTCGAGGTCGAAATCGTCGAACAGGCGCGCATTCACTGCGACCTTGGGATTGTCGAAATCCGGCTTGCCGTTCGACCAGTCCGGCGACTCCGAATAGGTGCCGCAGCCGCAAGCCGCGCAGAAATGATGTTTGACCGTGCGGCTGCCCCAGAGATAGGTCGCGACATTGTCCGGCGGTGACAACAGGCGAAACTGCGCCGGCGTGTAATAGGCCCACAGCGCGCCGCGCTTGGAGCAGAGCGAACAGGTGCAGCGGGTGACGCTCGAGGGCGCCTCCGTCACCTCGAACACCGTCTCACCGCAATGACAGCTCGCCTCGATCGGCATGATCCGCCCCCCCGTTTTGTCAGGAGATGGTCGTAACCCGCCCCTGCTGCCAACATGCTGTCAGCAGCGCGATGCGTCAGGGAGCGTCGTTCGCGGACAGCCGCTTGGCGTTCGCGGCCACATGCTCACGGTAGCGCTGGACGATGGCGGCCGGCGTTGCGCCGGCAAGCAGGTTCACGGTCGCCTCGAAGGCGGCAGCGATCTTCTCGCTCACCATCAGCATGGCTTCTTGACCAGCGGCCTCGTCACCATGGCTGAGCTTCTCGGAGCGCAGCCGCACCACCTCGCTCGCCTCAAACGCGAGCATCGCGCCGGCATACCAGGAAAGCCGTTGTCGGATCCGCCGAGTACCGCATGGCGGTCGAGCGCAGAAAAGGAACGGGGATCGGGCATCGCGGACCTCAAATTCTTTGAGCGAACGCTCCGATCAATACAGATCAAATTCTAAGGATCAGGCCGGGGAACCCGTCGGATTGGCGGCTGGCCGGGCACCAGCGATTAACCACTGGACTGACCAGACACGGCATTCGCCCTGCCCACCTCCTCCGGCTACACTCTCCCGATTCCCGGAGCCACCGCCCTTGGCCTTTCTTTTCGTGCTCACCGTCGGCCTGATCGCCGGCACCATCTCAGGCATCGTCGGCACGGGGTCGTCGATCATGCTGATGCCGGTGCTGGTCTATGCCTACGGACCGAAGGAGGCCGTGCCCATCATGGCAGTTGCCTCCGTGATGGCGAATTTTTCGCGGATCCTGGCCTGGTGGCGCGAGGTCGACTGGCGGGCCTGCGCGGCCTATTCGGTGACGGGCATTCCGGCAGCGGCGCTCGGCGCGCGCACGCTGCTGGCGCTGCCCTCGCACGCCGTGGATCTCGCCATCGGCAGTTTCCTAATTGCGATGGTGCCGGTGCGGCACGCCCTGGCGCGGCATGACCTCAAGGCCAATCTCTGGCATCTCGCCATCGGCGGGGCGATCATCGGCTATCTCACCGGCATCGTGGTCTCGACCGGCCCGCTCAGCGTGCCGCTGTTCCTGTTCTACGGCCTGTCCAAGGGCGCCTTCCTCGCCACCGAAGCGGCCTCCTCTCTCGGCCTTTACTTCGCGAAGTCCGTGACATTCGAACGGTTCGGCGCACTCACCGGTGACGTCTTCATCAAGGGCCTGATTGCCGGCGCCTCGTTGATGTCAGGCGCCTTCATCGCCAAACGGTTCGTGCTGCACCTGAAGCCCGAGATGTTCCGCCTTCTGATGGACGCGATCATGATCGCGGCCGGACTCTCGATGCTCTGGAACGCGGCCCAGTCGTAAGCAGCCTCAGGCGGCAAATTCCGGCGCGATCGACGGGCTCTCCGCAATGACACGCTTCTCGGCCACGGCCTGTCCCTCGAGCCATTGCAGCACGCCCTCGAGCGGCTGGGGCCGGTGATAGAGATAGCCCTGCACCAGCGTGACGCCGATCTCGCGCATCGCGCGCGCCTGCTCGGCCCGCTCGATGCCTTCGGCGACGAGCGTCAGCCCCAGCGTACCGGCAAGCGATGCGATGACGCCGACGATCGCCTTGTCTTCCGCGCTATCAGGAATCTCGCTGATGAACGCCTTGTCGATCTTGACCTTGTCCAGCGGGAAACGCCTGAGATGCGCGAGCGAAGAGTAGCCGGTACCGAAATCGTCCAGCGCAACCGTGGCACCGAGGCGCCGCAACCGGTGCAGCGTCTCGGAGGCGCTGGCGATGTTGTTGATCAGCGAGCCCTCCGTGATCTCGAGCTCCAGCGATGATGGCGCGACATCGAAGCGCGCGCAGGTCGCGCGCAGTTCGGCGGCGAGCGAATGGTCGGCGAGCTCGGACGGCGGCAGGTTGATCGCGATCCTGATCTGCGGCCTGCCAGCGGCGGCCAGAAGCTGCAACGCCCGGCAGGCATCGGTCAGCACATAGCGCGTCAGCCGCGCATTGTTGCCGCTGCGCTCGATCAGCGGCAGGAACTCGCCGGGGCCAATCACGCCATGTTCAGGGTGGCGCCAGCGGATGAGCGCCTCGAGCCCTACGACGGCCTGGCTCTCGAGGTCGACCTGGCTTTGATACCAGACCTCGAACTGTCCCTCGGCGAAGCCTGCGGGAATGGCGAGTTCGAGATCCCTGCGGCGGCGATAGTCGCGTTGAAGCGCCTCGTCCAGCACGGCGACGGTGCCGGGCGCCTTGCTCTTGGCGTGGTAGAGCGCGATGTCGGCAAGCGCCGGCAAATGCGACAATTCGGGATCGCCGGCGCGGCGCACGGCGAGGCCTATGCTGGCGCGCGGCACCACCTGCTTGTCGTGCAGCCGGATCGGTTCGGAGATCGCGTCCAGCAGCTGGCGCGCAAACGCCTGCGCGCTCGCCTGGTTGCTGACCTCGGGGCGGATCACGACGAACTCGTCGCCGCCGAGCCGGGCCACCCAATCTTGCGGCTCGACCGCAGCACGAAGACGCTCGGAGATGTGGACCAGGAACTTGTCGCCGGCATGGTGACCGAAGGTGTCGTTGATGCCCTTGAAGTCGTCGAGATCGATGAAGCAGAACGCGATCAGCGAGTCCGGCGAGCCGGCATCGTTGCTCAGCGTCACCAAGTGCTCGGACAGGGAGCGGCGATTGGGCAGGCCCGTCAGCGGATCGTGCGCGGCCATGTGGCTGAGCCGGTCCAGCGCACCCGCCGTCGTGTGCTGCATGGCGTTGAAGGCGTGGGCGAGCTGGCCGAATTCATTGGAGGATTTGACCTCCGCCGGATAGGCGCGGCCGTCCTGCTTGCTGCGCTGGATCGCCGCCATCATCGCCGCCAAGGGCTTGCCGATGAAGATATTGGCAGAGATCCGCATCGCGATCAGGGTGGCGAGCGTTGCGAGCAGGCCGACGACCAGCAGCAGCACCAGCCGGCTGCCCGCGTCCGCATACAGCGCCGCATGGGAATAGGCGATCGCGATACGGCCGGCCTGCACCGACATGTTGCCGTTGCTGTACTTGATCGGACGCGAGACCTCCGCAACCCCCTGCCCCGAGGGACGCGCCACCACGCGGGCAATCGCAACGCCGGTGTCGTCATAGACGGCCGCCGCCGCGATGGTCTCGTCGTGCATGATCTCGTTGAGCACGCCCGTGACCTGGTCGTAACGCATCTTCCAAAGCGGCTCGGCGATCAGCTCGGCCCTGCTCTCGGCAACGCGGGCGATGCGGGCATCGAGCTGCCGGATCTGCGACCAGAAGCTCGAGGCTTCGACGCCGGCAGAGGCGAGCAATTGCACCAGCAGCAGAACGGGCACGGTGGCCCAGATCATCGCGCGGACAACCGAGCGCAGCCGCGGCGGCACGGCCTGCGCGCTGCGGTCCGGATCGGTCATGTCGTCCCCGTTTTGCATCAATCGGCGGTGCCTTCCAGCGGCGCCAGCGACGAGATCAACGCGTCGATCGAGAAATCGTACTCCCCACATCGTCCCGGCTTCGCCCTGAACCGCGCAAAGTCGATGCGGTCGAAGCCGCGCACCCTGATGAGGTCGCCGACCGAGGCTAGATTGTCGCGCGTGATCGCGGATGTCTTGACCTCGACGCGCGGCGATGCGGCCGCGAAATCGCAGCCGTCAGCGTAGTCCCGCAGGAGAACGATCGACCAGCCGCCGAGCAGAAAATGCCCTCCGTCGCTCAGGAGCAGACGGCCTGCCTTGATCTCGCGCAGCGCGTCGTCGGACCAGTTGAGGCCGACCACCTGGATGTTCCGGCCGGGCGAGAGACCGGCGGCGATCGCCGCGCGCAGCGCGCCGAGCGCCATCGGATCGTTTCCGGCCCAGATGCCGGCCGGCCTGATCTCCTTGCGTGAGGCCCAGCCCAGATAGTTCGCGGTGACCTGCTCGGCCTCGGACTGCGTCCAGTTGGCGAACAGCATCCGGTCCACCACCACGTCGGGCGCGGCCTCCACGGCGAGCTTGAGGCCGGCATTGCGGGCGATCGAGGACGGGGTGGTCTCGTCACCGCCGATGCCGAGAATGTGGATCTTGCCGTCGGCGCTCTGCCATTTCTCAGCGCGCGCGGTAGCGATCAGGGCGTTCGCCATCCGCGCCCCCGCGGTCTGAAGATCGGTCGTGATGTCGCCGAGCCAGGTCTTGAGCTTCTGCCGCGGCGGGCCAAGGCGGGCCGCGTCATCGCCGATCAGTGTGTTCGAGAGCAAAAGCGTTCTGACGCCGGCGGCCTCGGCCGCCTCCAGGATCGGAACGGCGGCGGATTCCTCGTTCGAGAGGATGAGGAAATCGGGCTTGTCGGCGCGCGCGACCACGCCGAATCCTAGCTCCTGCATGGTGCGGTAATTGCGCTCGCTGCTCAGCACCTCGATATGTGCGTCGAGCTTGCGGCCGGCGGCCTGCATGGTCTGCGCGACCATGTCCCAGTAGACTTCGCCGGTCTTGCCGGGGTTGACGAAAACGATGTTGAGACGCCTGGCGTCCGCCGCGACAGCGCCGCCAGGCGGCATCAGAACGCCGCAGGCCATGCCCATCGCGAGCAATATGCGCAAGACCACCGTCATTTGTTTGTTTCGCCACCCCGTCTTTGGATCCGAAACTGCGCCTGCGTCCGCTAACATTTGGCAAAGTTCGCTCTGGTGCCGCGGCTCAGAACTAACAAAGGGTGTATCGGGCGCATTGAATTGCGATATTCGGGAGCGGCAGGGTTCGCTCTCTGCGCTCCGTTCCGTGCTATCAGCAGACCACAAACCCCTCCGACTCGCTGTCCCCATGGCCAAGAACACGCTTTCCTTCGTCTGTCAGAACTGCGGCGCGGCCTACAACCGCTGGCAGGGCAAGTGCGAGTCCTGCGGCGAGTGGAATACGCTCGCGGAAGAAGACACCAGCGGAAGCGTGCCGGTGTCGATCCGTTCCAAGCGCAAAGGCCGGACGTTCGCCCTGGAGAGCCTTGCCGGCAAGAGCCCGGATGCGCCGCGCCTCTCGTCAGGGATGACCGAGCTCGACCGCGTCACCGGCGGCGGTTTCGTCCGCGGCTCGGTGCTCTTGGTCGGCGGCGACCCCGGCATCGGCAAATCGACGCTGCTGACGCAGGCGACCAGCATGATGGCGCGCGCCGGCCACCGCATCGTCTATATCTCCGGCGAAGAAGCCATCGCCCAGGTGCGGTTGCGCGCCGAACGGCTCGGGCTGTCGGATGCGCCGGTGCAGCTCGCCGCAGAGACATCGGTGGAAGACATCGTCTCGACGCTGTCGGAAGGCGCGGTGCCGCGGCTGATCGTGATCGACTCGATCCAGACCATGTGGACGGACACGGTCGAATCCGCGCCCGGCACGGTGACGCAGGTGCGCGCCTCCGCGCAGGCGCTCATTCGTTTCGCCAAGAAGACTGGCGCGGCCATCATCCTGGTCGGCCACGTCACCAAGGACGGCCAGATCGCGGGTCCTCGCGTCGTCGAGCACATGGTGGATGCCGTGATGTCGTTCGAGGGCGAAGGCTCGCAACAATTCCGCATCCTGCGCGCGGTGAAGAACCGTTTCGGTCCGACCGACGAGATCGGCGTGTTCGAGATGACCGGCCTTGGCCTGCGCGAGGTCACCAACCCGTCCGAGCTGTTCCTGTCCGAGCGTGACCTCGGCACGCCCGGCACCGCAGTTTTTGCGGGCATCGAGGGTACGAGGCCCGTCCTGGTCGAATTGCAGGCGCTGGTGGCCCCGACCTCGCTCGGCACCCCGCGCCGGGCCGTGGTCGGCTGGGACCAGAGCCGGCTCTCCATGGTGCTGGCGGTGCTGGAGGCCCATTGCGGGGTCAAGCTGTCCGGCCACGACGTCTATCTGAACGTCGCGGGCGGCCTGCGCATCCACGAGCCGGCAGCCGATATGGCCGCCGCAGCCGCGTTGGTCTCGTCCCTGGTTAATGCGCAGTTACCCACCGATGCCGTCTATTTCGGCGAGATTTCGCTCTCTGGCGTGATCCGTCCGGTGGCACAGACCCCGGCCCGGCTCAAGGAAGCCGTCAAGCTCGGCTTCAAACGCGCCGTGCTGCCCGAATCGGCCCGGGGCGGCGATGCCGGCAGTGACGCCGGATTGTCGCTGAACGCGGTCAACAGCCTCACGACCCTCGTGGCCGAAATCGCCGCCAAGGGCTCCCGCCGCGGCGATCAGAGCGCTCCGGCGGAGAAAAATGCCACACCGGCAAGATTCCGCCGTGGAGAGGGGTAGCTGGAGGTGACGTATCCCGCCCTCGCCGCTATACAGCCGTCACAAAAGCAGCATGGGATTGCGTGGTTGCGGCCTTGCCGGGAACGCCGTCTGCCCCTCTTTTAAGGCAGCGGCCAAGCACCGATTCGGCTAGAGCACCTTTTGAAGTACGAGCGGACCAGACCAGCCGATGCCAGTAACACTCCTCGACCTGATCCTGCTCGGTGTGATGCTGATCTCGGGCCTGCTCGCCATGGTCCGCGGCTTCATGCGCGAAATCCTCTCGATCGCGGCGTGGGGCACCGCCGCGATCGTGACGCTCTACTCGTTCTCGAAGCTGCTGCCGACGGCCAAGACCTATTTCAACAACGACACGGTCGCGAGCGTGGTCGTGATCGCAGGTGTGTTCGTCGGCACCCTGGTCATCGTTTCCGTGATCACGGTGCGAATCTCCGACATGATCCTGGATTCGCGTATCGGTGCGCTGGACCGGACCCTGGGGTTCCTGTTTGGCCTCGCTCGCGGGCTTTTGATCGTCGTAGTCGCATTCCTGTTCTTCACCTGGCTGGTGCCGGACAAGCAGCGCCCGGATTGGGTCACGGGGGCTAAGTCCCGCGTGGTCCTCCAGGGAACCGGGGATTGGCTGATGTCCCTCTTGCCGGACGACCCCGAGAACACCATCTTGAAGAGATTCAAGAAAAACAAACCGGATGATGATCAAGCTGATTCCGAGCAGCAGCCTTCGGGCAGTGGCGACGGATACAGCAAACCGGCTCGTGACAGTTTGAAGAAGCTGATCGAGAAACCTGCGGCGCGTTGATTAGGCCCCAACAGAGAGGCGCGGACGAGATGCGACACCCTGACCAGGACGCCCAGCTTGATCTAGATCTCGGGACTGGTTTGGGCCCTGCCGCGCTAGAGCTTCAGGACGACCTCGAGGGAGATACGCTGCGCGAGGAGTGCGGCGTGTTCGGCATCTACGGCCACCCCGATGCAGCAGCCATCACCGCCCTCGGATTGCACGCCCTCCAGCACCGCGGCCAGGAAGCCGCCGGCATTGTCTCGTACGACGGCAGCCGCTTTCACTCGGAACGGCGCCTCGGCCTCGTCGGCGACACCTTCTCCCGCCGCGAGGTGATCGACCGCCTGCCGGGCAACGTCGCGGTCGGCCATGTCCGCTATTCCACCACCGGCGCCACCATCCTGCGCAACGTGCAGCCGCTGTTCGCCGAGCTCAATGCCGGCGGCCTCGCAGTCGCCCACAACGGCAACCTCACCAACGGCCTGACGCTGCGGCGCGAGCTCGTGAAGCACGGCGCGATGATGCAGTCGACCACCGACACCGAGGTGATCCTCCATCTGGTCGCGCGCTCCAAGCGCGCCCGCTTCATCGAGCGCTATATCGACGCGCTGCGCGAGATCGAGGGCGCCTATGCACTGGTCTCGCTCACCAACAAGAAGCTGGTCGGCGCGCGCGATCCGCGTGGCATCCGTCCGCTCGTGCTCGGCGAGCTCGACGGTTGCCCGATCCTGACCTCGGAGACCTGCGCGCTCGACATCATCGGTGCACGCTTCATCCGCGACATCGAGCCGGGCGAAGTCATCGTGTTCGACGAGAATGGCCAGGACATCCACAAGCCGTTCCCGCCGATGGCCCCGCGCCCCTGCATCTTCGAATACATTTATTTTTCCCGGCCGGACTCCATCGTCCACGGCCGCTCGGTCTACGAGGTGCGCAAGGCCTTCGGCGCGCAGCTCGCGCGCGAGAGCCACGTGCCGATCGACGTCGTCGTGCCGGTGCCGGATTCCGGCGTGCCCGCCGCGGTCGGCTACAGCCAGTATTCCGGCGTGCCGTTCGAGCTCGGCATCATCCGCAACCATTATGTCGGCCGCACCTTCATCCAGCCGACGCAGGCGATCCGCGAGTCCGGCGTGCGCATGAAACACTCGGCCAACCGCGCCGCGATCGAAGGCAAGCGCATCATCCTGATCGACGACTCCCTGGTGCGCGGCACCACCTCGAAGAAGATCGTGCGCATGATGCGCGATGCCGGCGCCAAGGAAGTGCACTTCCGCCTCGCTTCGCCGCCGATCCTCTACCCGGATTATTACGGCATCGACCTGCCCGACCGCGGCGGCCTCCTGGCCGCGACGCATTCGCTGGAGGAGATGCGCGAGATCATCGGCGCCGACTCGCTCGCCTTCCTGTCGATCGACGGCATGTACCGCGCCATGGGTGAGCCCGGCCGCGACCCCGCCAATCCGAAATTCTCGGATCACTGCTTCACCGGGGCCTACCCGACCCACCTGACCGACCAGACCCAGACCGAGCCGCAGCCGCGGCAATTGTCGCTGCTGGCGGAGGCGAGCTGATCTTGAGTTGTCATCCCGGGGCGCGCGACAGCGCGAACCCGGGATCTCGAGATTGCCTCGTCACCTCTGGATTCCGGGTTCGATGCTTCGCATCGCCCCGGAATGACGGCCACGCGGGGGCTTGTCCCGGCCGTCCACGCCTGTAAAACCCCGCTATGACAAAACCCCTCACGAGCCGCATCGCTCTCGTCACCGGCGCCTCGCGCGGCATCGGTTTTGCTACCGCCCTCGCGCTGGCGAAGGCCGGCGCCCATATCGTTGCCACCGCGCGCACGCAGGGCGGGCTGGAAGAGCTCGACGACGAGATCCGGCAGATCGGCGGCAGCGCCACGCTGGTGCCGCTCAACCTCACCGATTTTGACGGCATCGCGCGGCTCGGCGCGGGGCTGCACGAGCGCTACGGCAAGCTCGACATCCTCGTCGGCAATGCCGGCGTGCTCGGCCCCTCCTCGCCGATCGGCCATATCGAGCTGAAGACCTTCAACGACGTGATGGCCGTCAACGTCTCCGCGAACTTCCAGCTGATCCGCTGCATGGAGCCGCTGCTGAAGCAATCGGACGCCGGCCGCGCCGTGTTCATCACCTCGGGCGCCGCCAACAAGGCGACCGCCTATGTCAGCCCCTACGCCGCCTCCAAGGCCGCGCTGGAGACGCTGGCACGAGCCTGGGCGCAGGAGACCGCGAACACCAAGGTCCGCGTCAACCTGTTCAATCCCGGGCCCATCCGCACCCGCATGCGCGCCACCCTGATGCCGGGCGAAGACCCCGCGACGCTCGACACGCCCGAGCAGGTCGCCGAATTCATCGTCCCGCTGTGCACGCCCGACTGGACCGAGACCGGCAAGTTCTACGACTACAAGACCCGCAGCCTGATGAGCTTCCGCCCGCCGGCCTGATTGACTCAAATGCCTCCCCGCGATTGACTGCCGGCGCTCAAGCGGCAGCAAGCCGCAGGCCAGGAAAGGGAGGTCGCCATGGCGCCATGGCATCGCACAGGGCTTTCTCGTGCGCTCGCAAATGTCCTTCATGCTTTTTCCATCCTGATCGCTGCCATTGCGCTCCTCCTCCCGGGCGTTGCGATTGCCGGCGATGTTCCGACCTTCGCAGTCGATCCCTCCTGGCCGAAGCAGCTGCCGAACAACTGGATCCTCGGCCAGGTCGGCGGCATCACCGTCGACTGGCAGGGCCACATCTGGGTCATCCATCGCCCGCGTTCGCTCACCGATGACGAGAAAGGCGCGAGCCTCAACCCGCCGCGCTCCAAGTGCTGCGTCTCGGCGCCGCCCGTGCTCGAATTCGACAGCGAGGGCAACCTCCTGCGCTCGTGGGGCGGTCCGGGCGAAGGCTATGAATGGGTCGGCCGCGAGCACGGCATCGAGGTCGACGAGCGCGGCTTCGTCTGGGTCGGCGGCAATGCCGACAACGACAACGCGATCCTGAAGTTCACGCTGGACGGCAAGTTCGTCGCGCAGATCGGCAAGATCGCGCCGAGCCTCGGCAGCAACGACACGACGCAGCTAGGCAAGCCCGCGGAGACTGCTATCGACAAGGAGGCGAACGAGATCTACGTTGCCGACGGCTACGGCAACCGCCGCGTCATCGTGTTCGATGCGACAACGCTCGCCTACAAGCGGCACTGGGGCGCCTACGGCAACAAGCCTGATGACGCCAAGCAGGCGGCCTACGATCCGAAGGCGCCGGTGTCGCAGCAATTCGGCAATCCCGTTCACTGCGTCAAGCTCGCCAATGACGGGCAGGTCTATGTCTGCGACCGAATCAACAATCGCATCCAGGTGTTCAAGAAGGACGGCACCTTCGTGAAGGAGTTCTTCTTCGAGAAGAACACGCTCGGCAATGGCGCTGTCTGGGACATCGCGATCTGGCCCGATCCGAAACAGACTTATCTGCTCAGCGCCGACGGCGAGAACAACGAGATCAGGGTGATCAAACGGGACGACGGCAGCGTGGTCGGCAGCTTCGGCCACAACGGTCGCAATGCCGGGCAATTCCACTGGGTGCATGCGATGGTGGTCGACGCGAGGGGTAACGTCTATACCGCCGAGGTCGATACCGGAAAACGCATCCAGAAATTCAAGCTGACCTCGGACGCGCTCAAATAGCGTCTCAACGCATTTTGCCCCAAGAGTTAACCGACGGATGACGCTACGACGCAGCGTCATCCGCATTTAGGTGCATTGCAGCCGGCCGTGGGACACGGTAGAGCGTCAACCGGAACAAGGCTCCGTCCAAGAGAGCCGTCCGAATATTTGACAGTGGAGGAGACCTTTCATGACGACGACGCTCGCGCGCCGCACTGCGGCTCTTTTGGCATGCGCCACTTTCGGTTTTGCAACATCGGCCTACGCGCAAGACAAGACCATCAAGATCGGCGTGCTCAACGACATGTCGAGCCTCTATGCCGACATCGGCGGCCCGAACTCGGTCGCCGCTGTGAAAATGGCGGTCGAGGATTCCGGCCTGAAGGCCAAGGGCTGGACCATCGACGTCCTCTCCGGCGATCACCAGAATAAGCCCGACATCGGCGTCAACATTGCCCGGCAATGGATCGACAACGACAAGGTCGACGTCATCTCGGACACGCCGAGCTCTGGCGTGGCGCTCGCGGTGAACAACCTCGTCAAGGAAAAGAACTCGGTGCTGCTCAATTCGGGTGCGGCCACCGCTGACCTCACCGGCAAGGCCTGCACGCCGAACACGATCTCCTACACCTACGACACCTACATGCTCGCCAACGGCACCGGCAAGGCGCTGACCAAGGCCGGCGGCGACAGCTGGTTCTTCCTGACCGCCGACTACGCCTTCGGTCATGCCCTCGAACGCGACACCAGCGCGGTCGTCACGGCCAACGGCGGCAAGCTGCTCGGCGGCGTCAAGCACCCGCTCAACACGGCCGACTTCTCGTCGTTCCTGCTCCAGGCGCAGTCCTCGAAGGCGAAGATCATCGGCCTCGCCAATGCGGGCGGCGACACCACCAATGCGATCAAGCAGGCCGCCGAATTCGGCATCGTCTCCGGTGGTCAGAAGCTCGCCGCGCTGCTGCTGTTCATCAATGACGTGCACTCGCTGGGCCTGAAGACCGCACAGGGCCTGACCTTCACAGAGTCCTTCTACTGGGACCTCAACGACCAGACCCGCGAATGGTCGAAGCGCTTCCAGAAGGTCTCGCCCAAGGGCTCGATGCCGTCGATGACGGTCGCGGGGCTCTATGCCGGCATCCTGCATTACCTGAAGGCGATGGACGCGCTCGGCGCCAACCCGCATGACGGCGCCAAGGTGGTCGCCAAGATGAAGGAGCTGCCGACCGACGATCCGCTGTTCGGCAAGGGCCCGCTACGCGCCGACGGCCGCCGCCTCATCCCGGCCTATCTGTTCGAGGTGAAAAAGCCGGAGGAGTCGAAGGGTCCGTGGGACTATTACAAACTGGTCGCGAACATCTCGGCGGAAGACGCGGCCAAGCCGCTCAAGGACAGCGAGTGCCCGCTGGTGAAGAAGTGACCGCGTAGCCGTCATCCCGGGCAACACTGCCGTAGGGTAGGCAAAGGCGCGCCACGCTTCGCCTTGCCCACCCTACGAGACCGTCTTGGTCGCACCCAGCGACCGCACCGCGATCGCCACGCAGACCACCATCAGCGCCGCCGCAAGCAGGAATGGCGCGCCGGGCAGATGCAGCGGCGCGCTGGTGCTGATGAAATAGGAAAACGTCAGCGTGAACAGGAACGGGCCGACGAGCTGCGAGACGCTCTGCACGCTCGCGGTCGCGCCCTGCAACTGGCCCTGCTGATCGGGCGCGACCAGCCGGGTCATCAACGATTGCATGGCGGCGCCCGAGATGCCCCACAGCGACATCACGGGAATGCCGATCCAGAACAGCGGCCCGGTCGGGGCCGCGCCGAAGATCACGAAGCCGATCGCGCCACAGCACAGGCCGAGCACCAGCGCTTTGCGCTCACCAAGCACGCGCACGATTGGGCCGATGGCGAGCCCCTGCACCACCATGGCGCAGATGCCGACCACCGCGAGCGTCAATCCGACCGTCTTGGAATCCCAACCGTAACGATATGTCGCATAGAGCACGAAGGTCGAGGGCAGCACGACATGGGCGACCTGCGCGATGAAATTGACGATCGACAGTCCGGCCAACGCTGCATTGGAGCGCAGCAGATGCAGCGCTCCGACCGGATTGGCGCTTCTCCAGCGGAACGGCGCACGCTTCTCGGGCGCCAGCGATTCCGGTAGCACGAGGAGCCCGTAGAGCGCATTGGCGAAGCTCAGCCCCGCCGCCGCCCAGAACGGCAGCCGCGGATCGATATCGCCGAGTAGGCCACCCAGCGCCGGGCCGAGGATGAAGCCGGCGCCGAAGGCGGCGCCAATCCTGCCGAAGATCGCCGCGCGGCGCTCTGGCGGCGTGATGTCGGCGATATAGGCAAACGCGGTCGAGATGCTGGCCGAGGTGATGCCGGAGATGACGCGGCCGATGAACAGCCAGGTCAGGGACGGCGCCAGCGCCATCAGCACATAGTCGGCGCCGAGCCCGAAATTCGACAGCAACACCACCGGCCGCCGCCCGAAGCGGTCGGAGAGTGCACCGAGCACCGGCGAGAACACGAACTGCATCAGCGCCCAGGCGGTGCCGAACAGGCCGAAGATTCGCGCCGCATGCGCGGTGTCGTTCTCGACGAAGCTCTCGACCAGCTTGGGCAGGATCGGCATGATCACGCCGATCGCGAGCATGTCGAGCAGGATGGTGACGAAGATGAAGGCGACCGCGCCGCGCCGGACCGGCGCTGCGCCCTGAGCCATCGCCTCGCCGGCGCCGTCGCTCATGACGGCCGCTTGCGCTTGTGCGCGAAGGGATTGGCCTTCTCGCGCAGCGTGATGCGCACCGGCGTGCCCGGCAGCTCGAACGTCTCGCGCAGGGAATTGGTCAAGTAGCGCAAATAAGACTGCGGCACCGCATCGGCACGCGAGCAGAACAGCACGAAGCTCGGCGGACGCGCCTTGTTCTGCGTGATGTAGTTCAGCTTCAGCCGGCGGCCGGACACCGCCGGCGGCGGATTGGCCTGGATCGCCTGCTCGAACCAGCGATTGAGCGCGGAGGTCGGCACGCGCCTGTTCCAGACCGCATAGGCGTCCTGGATCGCCTGCATCAGGCGGTCGATGCCCTCGCCCATCAGGCCGGAGACGGCGACGATCGGCACGCCCTTGACCTGCGGCAGCCAATGGTCGGCATCGCGACGCAGGCCCGAGATCGCGCCGCCGCCCTTGGTCTCCATCAGGTCCCATTTGTTGACGGCGAGCACGACCGCGCGGCCTTCGCGCTCGATCAGATCGGCGATGCGCAGGTCCTGCTCCTCGAAGCGGTTCTGCGAGTCCATCATCAGTACGACGACTTCGGCAAAGCGCACCGCGCGCAGCGCGTCCGCGACCGAGAGCTTCTCCAGCTTCTCCTCGATGCGCGAGCGCCGGCGTAGGCCGGCGGTGTCGAACACGCGGAAATCGCGGCCCTTCCAGTTGATCTCGACCGCGATGGAATCGCGCGTGGTGCCGGCCTCCGGGCTGGTCAACAAACGTTCTTCGCCAAGCAGATGGTTGATGAGTGTCGACTTGCCGGCATTGGGCCGGCCGACGATGGCGACCCGGATCGGACGCGTCGCGGCCTCTTCTTCCGAGAGCGGCGCGTCGTCCTCGTCCTCGTCTTCTTCGACCGGCTCCGGCATCAGCCTGGCGAGCGCATCATAGAGCTCGCCCATGCCCTCGCCATGCTCCGCAGAGATCTGGATGGGATCGCCCAGACCGAGCGCGAACGCTTCCATCGCGCCGGCATCGCCATGCTTGCCTTCGCTCTTGTTCGCGACGAGCAGCACCGGCTTGTCGGCCTTGCGGGCGAAATCGGCGAAGGCGCGATCGGTGGGCGTGAGGCCGATGCGGGCGTCGATGACGAAGAACAGCGCGTCCGCCTGCGCGATCGCGGTCTCGGTCTGCTCCTGCATCCGCGCGGTCAGCGAGCCCTTGGCGCCCTCGTCGAGGCCCGCGGTATCGATGATGGTGAACTGGAGATCGCCAAGCCTGGCCTCACCCTCGCGGCGGTCGCGAGTGACGCCCGGCAGATCATCGACGAGCGCGAGCTTCTGTCCGACCAGGCGGTTGAACAGCGTCGATTTGCCGACATTGGGCCGGCCGATGATGGCGATCGTGAAGGACATCGGTCATTCGTGCGCTGCGGGGGCTGCGCCTGTCAATGCAACGGAATTATTAGCGCGAGAAGCTGCCGCTCGGCAGCGGCGCCGGGAAGCCCCCCTGCGTCTGTTGCTGAGTGGTCTGGGTCGGTTGGGCCTGCTGGACAGGCTGGTCCGGCGGCGGCGCGGTGGTGCGCTTGCGGACGATCTTCTGCTTGGGCGGCGGAGCGGCCGTGGGCGGCGCAGCTTCCGGCTGGGCCTCGCCATCGACTTCGCCGGCAGGCGCCTCGGCCGGTGCGACTGCTGCGGCCGGCTGCCTGGTCTTCTTCGCCTTGGCGCCCTTGGCCGGCTTGGCCTGTTCAGGCGGCGGCTCGGTCGGCAAGGCCGCAACGGCCCCCGCGTTCGGATCAGGCTGTTGCTGAGCGCCCTTGTACAGCTCCTTCGGGACGCCCTGCTCGAGACCCGGCACACCTTCCGGGAACACCGGCTTGCGGTCACCCGGCAGCTTCTTCTTGGTGTCGAGGAAGTCGAGCATGTCGCTTGGATCGAAGCTGGAGCAGCCGCCCAGGACGCCCGTGAAGGCGATCAGGACGGCGGCTGCGATCAAGCGTGGCGTGCGGCGCATCTTGGTGTCTCGTTACGTCAGAGGGCCGTCGTCAGCTTTTGGCGACGGGCGGCAGCAGGGCCTGGAGCGCCTCGGCGCGCGAGCGCAGGCCGGGCGGCGTTTCGCCGTCTTCGGCAATTGTATCGAGCCATTTGCGCGCGGCGGTCGCGTCGTTGTTGCGCCAGGCCGACAACGCCAGCATCTCGCGCGCGCTGTGGCGGAATGTCGATTTCGGCGCGGCCGACGCCTCCAGCCGCTGCTGCATGTCGGCATAGGACGCACTGTCGAGCAGCAAGCCCGCGGCGCGGATCTTTGCCAGATCCTGCCACTCGCCACCCACACTGCGGTCGCCGGCGATGTCGTCATACAGCCTCGCGGCCGCCTTGGGATCGCGGCTGGCGGCCTCGGCCGCGGCGCGCAGCCGCGACAGGGTGCGATAGCCCGACGGCGCCTTGGCGGCGAGCTCGGTGAAGGCGGCTTCGGCCTCGGCGTGCTTGCTCTGCTCGGACAGTTCGACAGCCTTCTCGAACGCGGCGCCGGCCTCGGCGGCCTTCTTGGCCTCGAGGTACTGATAGCCGCGCCAGCCGCCGACGGCCGCCACGACCAGCACCATCAGGGCGATGAAGTAGATCGAATATTTATCCCACAGCTTCTTGAGCTGTTCGCGACGTACTTCCTCGTCGACTTCGTCAAATAATTCAGACACTTATGCTAATCCCATGCCCGTCCGGGTGCGCGCGCCAATGCGTCCGCGTCAGGAATCCCGTCCCCGTGTGGCGGCGAGGTACCCTAACGATATGGCGGTGGCAAGGCAAAGCCAGCCCGATCAAGGCGTTAACCACCCGGCGAGAGGCCGGAGGACCGCCCTGCCCGGCTCAGGCTCTCAGGAACTCCCGCAGCTGCCGCTTCAGCACCTTACCATTGGCGTTGCGCGGCAGCGGCTCGGCGCTGATGGCCATGGTCTCGGGGACCTTGTAGTCGGACAGCCGTTCCGCGCACCACGCCCGCAAGGCTTCAGCGGCAACCGGCGCGCGCGTCACCACGACGGCATGGACGCGCTCGCCCAGCACTGGGCACGCCTTGGCGATGATCGCACTCTCCACCACCGCGGGGTGGCCGGCCAGCACCGACTCCACCTCGGCGGAATAGACCTTCAGCCCGCCACGATTGATCATGTCCTTCTGCCGGTCGAACACGCGGACGAAGCCTTCGGCATCGACCGAGCCGAGATCCCCGGAGTGCCAGAATCCGGCGGTGAAGCTCTCGGCCGTCGCCTTCGGATTGTTCCAGTAGCCCTTGATGACCGAGGCGCTCTGGATCCAGAGCTCGCCGATCTCGCCGGGCGGCAGCTCGCGGCCGTCCGCCCCCATCGCGATGATGCGTGCCCCAGGGCACGGCAGGCCAACGCTATCGATGTGGCTCGCCGTCAGCTCGCCCGGCATGATCGTCGACGGCGATGTCGTTTCGGTCGCGCCGTAGCAGTTCGCAAGCTTCAAGCCGGGGATCGTCGCCTTGAGCTTCTCGATGGTCGCGATCGGCATCGGCGCGCCGCCGAAGCCGCCGATGCGCCAGCTCGACAGATCATAGCTGTCGAAATCGGGCTGGAGCAGACAGAGATTGTACATCGCCGGCACCATCACCGTGTAGGTGACGCGCTCACGCGCGGCGAGCTTGAGATAATCCGCCGCCTTGAACTCCGGCATGATGATCAGCGCGCCGCCGCAGCGGATCATGGTCGTGATGTTGGCGACCACGCCGGTGACGTGGCCGAGCGGCACGGCCGCGATCGAACGGTCCGCCGCCGTCAATTGCAGGCAAGACACGAATACCATCGAGGAATGCACGATGTTGCAATGGGCGAGCATCGCGCCCTTCGGCTTGCCCGTGGTGCCCGAGGTGTAGAGGATCATCGCGGTGTCCTCTTCGCGGACCTCGACCGGCGCTGCAGCTGGTGCGTGGTCAGCGAGCGTGGCGAAACGCGACAGAGCCGGATCGCTGTCGATGGCGATGCGGTGGATCAGATCGGGGACATCCGATGCATCGGGCAGGCGCTCGGCGAGCGCCGCTTCGTGGATCAGGATCCTGGCGCCGCAATCGGCGAGGACATAGGCGATCTCCGGTTTCTGCTGGCGCGTGCTGAGCAGCACCGCGACGAGGCCCTCATGCGCGGCGGCGAACAGCAGCAACGGAAACTCGATGCGGTTGCCGAGCAGGATCGCAACACGATCGCCGCGTTGCAGGCCGAGCTTGCGAAAACCGGCCGCGATCCGCGCGGCCTGCTCCACCGCCTGCCGCCAGCTCAGGCGAACGTCGCCTGCAATCAGGGCTTCGCTATCGGCATTGCGTGCGCAGGCCTCCGCAATCATGGCCCACAAGCTCGCCGGACGGTCGCAGAACGCCGGCACCACCCGATCACCAAAGCGCGCCTCGAGCCGCATTGGCGGGATCTGAGATTGCCACCAGTCCATCAGAATCCTCGGCTTGTTGCTCTTGTTATCTTCCGCGCACGGGCATGCTGAGTTGTCTTGGCTGATCGGCTAGACCCCCACGACGGGAACACCGATGACAACCGGGTGGAACGCAAAGGCCAGCGCCAAATAGGCCACGAGGCCGACGGCGACCGCGATCAAATCGTTGGTGATGCCGCCCACCGGGATTGGCGGCGCGCCAGCATCCTTGCGATGCTTGAGCGAAATGCGGTCATACACCGCCCAGCCCAGGAACGAGCCGAACAGGATGATGGAGCCGAGATCGCCATTGGCGAGCAGATGCGCCGCGGCCCAGAGCTTGATGCCGGCCAGCATTGGATGCTTCACCGTCGCATAGATGCGGCCGCGCAGGTAGGAGGCGACCACCAGGATGACCGCGGGAAGCATCAGGGCGACCGTGATATGCTTGAGCGCCTTCGGCGGGTACCAGACGTCGATCCAGCCGGAGCTGCGATAATGGGCAAAGCCCCAGATGATCAGCGCCAGCCCCGCAAGCGAAACGACGGAGTAGAGGAGCTTGTAGGTTCCCTCGCCCAGCCTCGCGATGGCTTGCGCGCGCGCGTCGCGTTTCGTGGTGAAAACATGGGCCGCGAGAAACAGCACCAGCCCCAGGATCATGACCAGCAGACCCACGATATCCTCCCCTCGTCCAACGCCCCCGCCCATGGCGTATCATCGATTGGCCGCCGGTCGCAACTGACGCGCTACTTGCCGAGCTCCCGATTGTCGACGTAGCGGATCGCGATCGGCCGGCCCGCCAGCGCGCCGCCGAGGCCGCTGGTGAATTTCAGCGGCAGACAGGCTTTCAGCGACGAATTGATCGCGTTGAGATAGGTCGTTCGGATCTCAGCCGGGACGCCCGCGGTCGCATAGGTCAGGCGTGGCGGGCCGATCAGACCGCCTGCCTTGTTGAAGCTGAAACGTACCGACATCTGCATGCCCGCCTGTGCATTGTCGGAGGGCGGCGCCCAGCAGCTGCGCAACTCGGCGAAGAGGTCGCCGATCGTGTCGAGGTCGTGATCCGGCTTCCGATATTTGCCGCGATCGGCATCGGATGGAACGCTCTCGATCGTCAGCTGGAGATTCTGTCCGTAGGGATAGTAGATTTCGGGAATGCAGGGACCGGGCTCGAGCGGGCTGCAGTAAGACGGCGTACAGGGCGGGCCGTCGAGCACGCTGCACGGCTCGTGCGAAAACGGAATCGGATTGATCTGGCGCGGCCGCGCGTCGGCGGCCATTGTCGAGATCGCCAGAAGGAGAAAAGGAAAGATGACGCGCCACATGGAGTGAGCTCACAATGCCACCGCAAATAAGTGGCGCTGTCGATGACCGCATCAAGTCTGCGCGCGTTCACATGCTCGCGTTCGCCCCCCGCTGTCATCGTCCGGACTTGACCGGGCGACCCAGCACTACGAGACGCCCTAACCCTTCCTCTTGACGTCCTTGACGTTGGTGAACTCGATACCCTCTGCGCGTTCCCTGGTGTAGCCGAGATAGAATTCGTTCCGGGCGAGGTACACGGGATCGCCGTCGACGTCGTCGGCAATGCTGGACGTGTTGGCGGCGATGAAGGTGTCGAGCTTCTTGCGGTCATCGGAGGAGACCCAGCGCGCAAGCTGGAACTCGCTGACCTCGAACTCGACCGGCAGCGAATATTCGGCTTCAAGGCGCGCCTTCAGCACGTCGAGTTGGAGCGCGCCGACCACGCCGACCAATGCCGGAGCGCCGTCGCGCGGCCGGAACACTTGGACCACGCCCTCTTCCGACATCTGCTGAAGCGCTTCCTTCAGCTTCTTCGCCTTCATGGCGTCGGTGAGCCGCACGCGGCGGACGATTTCCGGCGCAAAACTCGGCACGCCCACGAAGTTGAAATCCTCGCCTTCGGTCAAGGTATCGCCGATGCGCAGCGTGCCGTGATTGGGGATGCCGACGACATCGCCGGCAAAGGCCTCGTCCGCGACCGAACGGTCCTGCGCGAAGAAAAATTGCGGGCTCGACAGCGGCATGCTCTTGCCGGTGCGCACGAGCTTCGCCTTCATGCCGCGGCTGAGCTTGCCGGAGCAGAGGCGCGCAAACGCGATACGGTCGCGATGGTTCGGATCCATGTTGGCCTGGATCTTGAACACGAAGGCGCTCATGCGCGGATCGGTGGCCTCGACCTTGCGCTGGTCGCTGTCCTGCGCGCGCGGCTCGGGCGCGAACTTGCCGAGCCCTTCCAGGAGATCGCCGACGCCAAAATTGCGCAGCGCGCTGCCGAAATAGACCGGTGTCAGATGGCCTTCGCGGAACGCTTCGAGCTCGAACGGTTTTGAGGCTTCGGTGACGAGCTCAAGCTCGTCCTTCACCGCGGAGGCGTCCAGATTGGCGTTGAGCTTGGCAAGCTCCTCGATCTCGATCTGCTGCGCCGCGCCGGTCTTGGCGCCGCCGCCTTCGAGCAGGCGGACGCCTCCATTGATGACGTCATAGGTGCCGAGAAAGTCGCGGCCGCGGCCGACCGGCCAGGTCATCGGCGTGGTGTCGAGCGCCAGCGTCTTCTCGATCTCGTCGAGCAGCTCGAACACGTCGCGGCTCTCACGGTCCATCTTGTTGATGAAGGTGATGATCGGGATATCGCGCAACCGGCACACCTCGAACAGCTTGCGGGTGCGCGCCTCGATGCCCTTCGCGGCGTCGATCACCATGACGGCGGAATCGACCGCGGTGAGCGTGCGATAGGTGTCTTCCGAGAAGTCCTCGTGGCCCGGCGTGTCCAGGAGGTTGAACACGAGACCCTCGAACTCGAAGGTCATGACCGAGGTCACGACTGAGATGCCGCGCTCGCGCTCGATCTTCATCCAGTCCGAACGCGTGTTGCGCCGCTCGCCCTTGGCCTTGACCTGGCCGGCGAGGTTGATGGCGCCGCCGAACAGCAGGAGCTTTTCGGTCAGCGTGGTCTTGCCGGCGTCGGGATGGGAGATGATCGCAAAGGTCCGTCGTCGCGCCACTTCAGCGGCAAGCGGGGAACGGGCCGGCGATTCGGCTGTGGTGGTGGCGATGTCGGACATGGCGGGAGCGTTTGGCAGGGAAAATGGGCCTGATCAAGCCTGATTTGGTGATTGCGCAGGCCTTCGGCCAGCCCCATATCCGCCGATGGAGGGACGGCCCTCCTCTCCACCAGCCTATCAGCCGCGGGGACGACCCTGCCTTGAATGGAGGGTCGCCATGGCCTGGAGCATCCTGTTCGTCGCCGGTCTTCTCGAGATCACGTGGGCGATCGGGCTGAAATACACCGAGGGTTTCTCCAGGCTTGTCCCCTCCGTCGTCACGCTCGCGGCGATGGCCGGCAGCGTCATCCTGCTGGGACTTGCCCTCAAATCGCTGCCCGTCGGGACCGCTTATGCGGTCTGGACCGGGATCGGCGCGGTCGGCACCGCCACGCTGGGCATGATCCTATTCGGAGAGCCCGCCACCGCCTTCCGCCTCGCCAGCATCGGGCTGATCGTTGCCGGCATCGCCGGGCTGAAGCTCGTTACCTGAAGAGCTGGACCGCCCACCAGGTCAGCGCAGCGACGATCGCGGAGGCCGGAATCGTGATCACCCAGGCATAGACGATCGAGCTTGCCACGTTCCAGCGCACCGCCGAGACCCTCCGGGCGGCGCCGACGCCGACGATTGCGCCGGTGATGGTGTGGGTGGTCGAGACGGGAACGCCGAGGAACGTCGCCATGAACAGGGTCGCCGCGCCCCCGGTCTCGGCGCAGAAGCCCTGCATCGGGGTCAGCTTGGTGATGCGCAGCCCCATGGTGCGGACGATGCGCCAGCCGCCCATCAGCGTGCCCAGCGCCATCGCCGCCTGGCACGACAGCACCACCCAGAACGGCACCGAGAATTCGCTGCCGAGGTGGCCCTGTGAATAGAGCAGCACGGCAATGATGCCCATGGTCTTCTGCGCGTCGTTGCCGCCATGGCCGAGCGAATAGAGCGAGGCGGAGGCGAATTGCAGGATGCGGAACGCGCGATCGACCGCGAACGGCGTCGAGCGCACCGACAGCCACGACACGATCGCGACCAGCATCATGGCGAGCAGGAAGCCGACCAGCGGCGACAGCACGATGGCCAGTATCGTCTTGGAAAGACCGCTCCACACCGCCGCCGAGATCCCCGCTTTGGCCATGCCGCCGCCGACGAGGCCGCCGATCAGCGCATGCGACGAGGAGGACGGGATGCCGAGCCCCCAAGTCACCAAGTTCCAGACGATGGCGCCGATGAGGGCCGCGAAGATCACCTGGGCATCGACGATCGAGGGATCGATGATGCCGGTGCCGATGGTCTGGGCGACGTGCAGGCCGAACACCATGAAGGCGATGAAATTGAAGAAGGCCGCCCAAAACACAGCGAATTGCGGCCGCAGAACGCGGGTCGAAACGATGGTCGCGATCGAATTGGCGGCATCGTGCAGGCCGTTCAGGAAGTCGAACAGCAGCGCGACGGCGATCAGTCCGACGAGGACGGGAAGACCCAACGCGGCATCCACGGCGCGGCCCTGCCTTAAGGTTGGCGCATGATCTCCGCGCAAACGCGTTCCGCGTTTGTCGCGGGGAAAAACCGCTGCACGCTTTTCCGGATCATGCGCTAGACCTGCTCGATGACGATGCTGTTGATCTCGTTGGCGACGTCGTCGAAGCGATCGGCCACCTTTTCGAGGTGGTCGTAGATCTCGACGCCGACGATGAAATCCATCGCGTTGCCGTCGCGATGCTTGAGGAACAATTCCTTCAGCCCGATGTCGTGGAGGTCGTCGACGCGGCCTTCCAGCTTGCCCAGCTCTTCAGTGATCGCGGTCAGCATGGCGACGTTCTTGCCGATCTCCTGCATCAGGGGCAGCGCCCGGCCGACCAGATTGGCACATTCGATCAGGAGCCCGCCAATCTCGCGCATCGGCGGCTCGAAGGCGCGGACCTCGAACAGCATCACGGCCTTGGCGGTCTGCTGCATCTGGTCGATGGCGTCGTCGAGCGAGGTGATCAGGTTCTTGATGTCGCCGCGATCGAACGGGGTGATGAATGTGCGGCGCACCGCCGTCAGCACCTCGCGGGTGATGTTGTCGGCATCGTTCTCGAACTGGTTGACCCGCTGGCAATAGACCGGCGTCTCCTCACCCCCATTGAGCATTCCCTGGAGCGCGATCGCGCCCTGAATCACGGTCTGGGCATGGCGGTCGAACAGGTCGAAGAACCGTTCTTCCTTGGGGAGGAAAGCGCGAAACCATCGCATCATGGGGAAAGGCTACCGGTTGGAAATGGTCCGGCCCGAGCAGGCCGTCATAAAACTGTCATAGACCATTTTCGATCCGCGCGCGTGTCATCTCCCGCGCGCGGAACCGGATCATCCACCGCTTTCACACACCAATGAAATTAGTGTGATATCAGTATGTTATAGAGATCGCCGGAAGTAATGGGCGATTTCGCCGATGACGCCGCGGCGGAAGGTAAGCACGCAGATTACGAAAATCGAGCCCTGAATCACCGTCACCCACTGGCCGAAGCCCGCCAGGTATTGCTGCATGGCGATGATCACGAACGCGCCGACCACGGGGCCGAAGATGGTGCCGAGACCACCGACCAGCGTCATCAGCACGACTTCGCCCGACATCGACCAGTGCACGTCGGTGAGCGAGGCGTTCTGCGCCACGAACACTTTCAGCGCACCGGCAAAGCCCGCCAGCGTTCCCGACAGCACGAAGGCCAGGAACTTGTACTGGTCGGTGCGGTAACCGAGCGAGATCGCGCGCGGCTCGTTCTCGCGGATCGATTTCAGGACCTCGCCGAACGGCGAGTTGATGATGCGGTAGATAAGCAGGAATCCGGCGAGGAAGCCGACCAGCACGACGTAATAGAGCACGGTCGGCTTCGACAGATCGAGCAGGCCGAACATGCGCCCTTGCGGAATGCCCTGGATGCCGTCCTCACCATGGGTGAACGGCGCCTGGAGATAGATGAAGTACAAGAGCTGCGACAGCGCCAGCGTGATCATCGAGAAATAAATGCCCTGGCGGCGGATCGAGATGTAGCCGGTCACAATCGAGAGCGCGAAAGCCGCGGCGACACCGACGAGAATGCCGAGCTCCGGCGGCAGCGCCCAGACTTTCAGCGCATGCGCGCTGCAGTAGCCGGCGGTGCCCAGAAACATCGCGTGTCCGAACGACAACAGTCCGCCGTAGCCGATCAGCAGGTTGAAGGCGCAGGCGAGCAGCGCGAAGCACAGCGCCTGCATCACGAAGAACGGATAGACCCCCGTGAAGGGCACCGACGCCAGCAGCAGCGCCATCACTACGAAGACGATCATCTCGTCGCGCATCGCGCGCGGGCTTACCGGCAGCGTGTCGTCCGTCAAGGCTGTCATCTCAGGCCGCCCTTCCCGTCAATCCCGTTGGCTTCACCAAGAGCACCAGCACCATCAGCACGAACACCACGGTGTTGGAGGCCTCGGGGTAGAAATATTTGGTCAGGCCCTCGATCACACCGAGCGCAAAGCCGGTGATGATGGAGCCCATGATCGATCCCATGCCGCCGATCACCACCACCGCGAACACGACGATGATGAGGTCGGCGCCCATCAGCGGCCGCACCTGGTTGATCGGGGCCGAGAGCACGCCGGCGAGCGCGGCAAGGCCGACGCCGAGACCGTAGGTCAGCGTGATCATGCGTGGCACATTGATGCCGAAGGCGCGCACCAACGTCGGATTTTCGGTGGCGGCGCGCAGGTAAGCGCCGAGCCGCGTCTTCTCGATCAGGAACCAGGTGGCCAGGCACACCACCAGCGAGAAGATCACGACCCAGCCGCGGTAGATCGGCAGGAACATGAAGCCGAGATTCATGCCGCCCTTGAGCTGGTCCGGAATGGCGTAAGGCAGGCCCGAGGAGCCGAAATAGTTCTGGAACACGCCCTGCACGATCAACGCGATGCCGAAGGTCAGCAGCAGGCCGTAGAGATGATCGAGCCCGGTCAGCCATTGCAGCATGGTCCTTTCCAGGATCATGCCGAAGATGCCGACGATGACGGGGGCCAGCAGCAACGCCCACCAGTAATTGATGCCGCCGAGGTTGAGCAGGAAATAGGCGACGAAGGCGCCCATCATGTAGAGCGCGCCATGGGCGAAATTGATGATGTTGAGCATGCCGAAGATCACGGCAAGCCCGAGACTGAGCAGCGCGTAGAACGAGCCGTTGATCAGTCCCACCAGTAGCTGAGCGTATAGAGCCTGCATCGATCCCGTACCCGGTCCCTTCGGCGTTCCCCTGAAACTCGCCCGCAGGCCTTTGAGGCCTGCGGGCTGTTATCTTACTTCTTCAACAGCGCGCACTTGCTCTCGGAGAGAGGCGTGAAGGCCTGGTCGCCCGGCACCGTGCCGACCAGCTTGTAGAAGTCCCACGGTCCCTTGGACTCCGAGGGCTTCTTCACCTCGAACAGATAGGCGTTGTGGATGGTGCGGCCGTTGGGCTGGATCTCGCCCTTGCCGAACAGATCGTCCTCGGTCGGCATCGACTTCATCTTCTCGACGACCTTGACGCCGTCATGCGGATTGCCGCCGAGCGCTTCGAGCGCCTTGAGGTAGTGGCGCACACCCGCATAGACGCCCGCCTGCACCATGGTCGGCGGAGCGTTGTTCTTCATCTTGTCGGCGAAACGCTTGGAGAAGGCACGGGTCTTGTCGTCCATGTCCCAGTAGAAGGTCTCGGTGAAGTTGAGGCCCTGCGCCGTCTCGAGGCCGATCGCCTTGACGTCGGTGAGGAACAACAGCAGCGCCGCGAGCTTCTGGCCACCCTTGACGATGCCGAATTCGGCCGCCTGCTTGATCGAGTTGGTGGTGTCGCCGCCGGCATTGGCAAGACCGATGATCTTGGCCTTGGAGGCCTGGGCCTGGAGCAGGAAGGACGAGAAGTCCGGCGTGTTCAGCGGATGCTTGACGCCGCCGACAACCTTGCCGCCGTTGGCGGTGACCACCGCCGTAGTGTCGCGCTCCAGCGCCGCGCCGAAGGCGTAGTCCGCGGTCAGAAAGAACCAGGTATCGCCACCCGCCTTCACCAGCGCCTGGCCGGTGGTGTGGGCCAGCATGTACGTGTCGTAGGTCCAGTGCACGGTGTTGGGCGAGCACTGCGCGTTCGTGAGGTCCGAGGTCGCCGCGCCAGAGTTGATGTAGACGCCGTTCTTTTCCTTGATGACGTTGTTGACCGCGAGCGCCACGCCGGAGTTCGGCACGTCGACGATGACGTCGACCTTGTCGACATCGAACCACTGCCGCGCGATCGCAGTACCGATGTCGGGCTTGTTCTGGTGATCGCCGGAGATGATGTCGATCTTCCAGCCCTTCGCCGCCAGACCAGAATCTTCAACGGCCATCTGCGCTGCGAGCGTCGAGCCGGGACCGCCGAGATCGGCATAGAGGCCCGATTGATCGGACAGCGCGCCGATCTTGACAGTCTTGTCCTGCGCGAACGCGACGCCTGTTGCGGCGAAGGTGAGCGCGGTGGTCAGCAGCAATGACGCAATCGACTTCATGCAACGTTCCTTTTGAATTTTCTCGTTGGCCGTTCTTCAGTTTGAGCGCGATCTCTCTTCGGAAAACCGCTACGCACCTTGCGCTAACGCGGCCCTCCGGGTCCTGATCATGCTTTAGACACCGAGATAGGTGTGGAGCTTGTCCATGTTGGCGGCAAGCTCCGAATTGGAAAACCCGTCAATGATCTTGCCGTGCTCGACCACGTAGTAGCGATCGGCGACGGTGGATGCGAAGCGGAAGTTCTGCTCGACGAGGAGGATCGTGAAGCCCTCCTTCTTGAGCCGCGCAATGGTGTGACCGATCTGCTGGATGATGACGGGCGCAAGACCTTCGGTCGGCTCGTCCAGCATCAGGAAGCTCGCGCCGGTACGCAGGATGCGCGCGATCGCCAGCATCTGCTGCTCGCCGCCGGACAGCTTGGTACCCTGGCTGCTCAGCCGCTCCTTCAGGTTCGGGAACAGGTCGAAGATCTGATCGAGCGGCAGTCCGCCTGGACGCACCACTGGCGGCAGCAGCAGGTTCTCCCGCACGTCGAGGCTGGAGAATATCCCCCGCTCTTCCGGGCAAAACGCGATGCCCATCCGCGCAATCTTGTCGGAGGTCGCGCGGATGATCTCCTGGTTGTTGAATTTGATCGAGCCGGCGCGCTTGCCGATGATACCCATGATCGACTTCAACGTGGTCGTCTTGCCGGCGCCGTTGCGCCCGAGCAGGGTGACGACTTCGCCGGCATTCACGTCGAAGTTGATCCCGTGCAGGATGTGGGACTCGCCGTACCAGGCTTCGAGGTTGCGGACCTGGAGAATATTGCCGCCGGTTGCAGCTTTCGCTGGGGCCTCGGCCATCGCAGTCTCAGGCATGACCGGCTCCCAGATAGGCTTCCTTGACGCGCTCGTCCTTGGTGAGCTCGGCGTAGTGGCCCTGCGCCAGCACCTGTCCGCGCGTCAGCACGGTGATGATGTCGGAGAGATTGGCGACGACGCTCAAATTATGCTCGACCATCAGGATGGTGTATTTCGCGGAGATGCGCTTGATCAGCGCCGCGATCTTGTCGATGTCCTCGTGGCCCATGCCGGCCATCGGCTCGTCCAGCAGCATCATCTCGGGGTCCAGCGCGAGCGTGGTTGCGATCTCAAGTGCGCGCTTGCGCCCGTAGGGCATCTCGACCGCAGGCGTATTGGCAAACTCGCTGAGGCCGACATCGTTCAACAGCTCGCGTGCGCGGTCGTTGAAGCGGTTGAGCACGGACTTCGAGCGCCAGAAATCGAACGAGGAGCCGTGCTGGCGCTGGAGCGCGACACGGACGTTCTCCAGCGCGGTGAGATGCGGAAATACCGCCGAGATCTGGAACGAACGGACGAGACCCATGCGGGCCACGTCGGCCGGAGCCATCGCGGTGATGTCCTGGCCCTTGTACAGGATTTTCCCGGCAGAGGGTTTCAGGAACTTGGTCAACAGATTGAAGCACGTCGTCTTGCCGGCGCCGTTCGGGCCGATCAACGCGTGAATGCTCCCACGGCGGACTTTGAGCGCAACGTCGCGGACGGCGAAGAAACCCGCGAACTCCTTGGTCAAGCCTTCCGTTTCGAGAATGAACTCATCGGCCAAACAGATTTCCCCCTGCCCGCACGACGCGCTGGTCGCGCGTGGCTGTCCTTGTTGACTTCGGCTTTCCGGAGGCCTTGGAGCCCGTCCCGGAACGCCGCCTCCGGGCGCGGAATATGCCGGAGGTGACCGGGGTTAGGCAAGGCGGAAAGCTGAGCAGATCAGGCCTCCGGCTGGGATACAAATGCTCCCTTAGTCGGAGATGTTTTCATGTCGCCTGCCCGGCCTCCCGGTCCGCGAAAGCTCCGGTCATCAAGCCGTCGTTAACGGTCTTTCGTTCCCCGCGCCAGCCTTCATAGAAAATTTTCCCGCAACGTGGATCATGTGCGGGCTTTTGCATGCCGGGAATATTGTTTTGGATTTCGCAAGCGCCGCTCCCTCCGTCGTCAAGTCGATCCGGCAGCGTGATCTCCTGAACACCTGGCTGCGACTTTATGCGCGCGAGCAGATGGTGCCGGCGATCCGGGAGTATCAGCCGGCAAGACTCGAGGACGAGCTGTCCGATCTCATCTACTACACGGTGGACACCTCGGCTCTGACGCCGCGGCTGACCATCCAGAGCGAAGGCTCGCGGATTTCGCGCGCCTATGGACATACCGGCAAGGGCATTCTGCTCGACGACTATATCGGGCCACGACTCGTGCCCTTCGTGATGCCGATCTATTACGAATGCGTCGCCCGCGGACTTCCGGTCTACAGCGTTGCTGATGTCGACGACATCTACGGCCGCGTCGTCGCCTATGAGCGCCTGCTGCTGCCGTTCCAGACCGACGGCAAGATCTGCCACGTCATCGCCTCGCTCAAGACCTTCTGCGAGGACGGCGGTTTCGAGATCAAGAATCTGATGCGCGGAAATGACGCGCTGCCACGCCCGAAGCTGCGCGCGGTGATCGATTGCGACCTGTTTCATCGCGCCCCTGGCCGGATCGCGGCCGACGTCGTCGAGTTGGTCGATCAGCCCGGCATCACCACGAAGATCATTGAGCTGAACTGACGTCCAGCGAGGTCGGCCACCGGCCTATTTGACCTTGACGTCCTTGGCATAGATGTCCGGCTTGAAGCCGACCAGCAGCTTGCCGCCGATCTCCAGCACCGGCCGCTTGATCATCGATGGATCCGCCAGCATCAACGCCAGCGCTTTCTTCTCGGTAAGGCCTTCCTTGTCGGCATCGGGCAGCTTCTTGAAAGTCGTGCCGGCGCGATTGAGCAACGTCTCCCAGCCGACCTTGTCGCTCCACTGCTTGAGCTTGTCCTTTTCGACGCCCGCCGCCTTGTAGTCGTGGAATTCATATGCAACGCCATGGGTGTCGAGCCAGGCGCGCGCCTTCTTCATGGTGTCGCAGTTCTTGATGCCGTAGATGATGTTGGGCAAGACGTCCCCCGCACATGGGTCATATCGTGACCACGGCGTTGTACGAAACTCCGCGTCGCGCCACAATATTGCGAACGACGCCAACTTTCCGAATGGACAGCTCATGCACGTCACCCACGATCCCACTGCTGGCGCCTCACCGACCATCGACTTCAACAGCTTCCTGGCGGTCGATATCCGGGTCGGCACCATCGTCGATGCAAAACCGTTTCCGGAGGCGCGCAAGCCGGCCTGGCGGTTGTGGATCGACTTCGGGCCCAAGATCGGCGTGCGCAAGAGCTCGGCCCAGATCACCGAAAATCACCCGCTCGAGACGCTGATCGGACAGCAGGTCGCGGCCGTCGTGAATTTCCCGCCGCGCCAGATCGGCCCCGTTGTCTCAGAGGTGCTGACGCTCGGTTTCCCCGATACCGAGGGCAAGGTGGTGCTGGCGCAGCCGAGCAAGCCGGTGCCGAACGGTGGACGGCTGTTCTAGTCTCAGGGCCGCTTCGGAATGTTCAGCCCGCGCTGCACGGCGGGGCGCGCCAGCCCGCGTTCGAGCCAGGCGCCGACCGATTTGAACCGGCTGAATTCGACGAGATCGCCGGCACCGTAGAAGCCGATGAGATTGCGCACCCAGCCGAGCATGGAGATGTCCGCGATGGTGTAGTCGTCATCCATGAACCAGTGCCGGCCGGCGAGATGCGTCTCCATCACCCCGAGCAAACGCTTGGCCTCGCTGACGTAACGATCGCGGGGCCGTTTGTCCTCGAAATCCTTGCCGGCGAATTTGTGGAAGAAGCCGACCTGGCCGAACATCGGGCCGATGCCGCCCATCTGGAAATGCAGCCACTGGATGGTCTGGTAGCGGCGCGCTGCGTCCTCCGGCAGCAGCTTGCCGGTCTTCTCCGCGAGATATTGCAGGATGGCGCCGGACTCGAACAGCGGCAGCGGCCTGCCGCCAGGACCGTTGGGATCGAGGATCGCCGGGATCTTGCCGTTCGGATTGAGCGAGAGAAACTCCGCCGTGTTTTGGTCGTCCTTGCCGAAGTCGACGAGATGCACCTCGTATGGCAATCCGATCTCCTCCAGCATGATCGAGACCTTGACGCCGTTCGGCGTCGGCAGCGAATAGAGCTGGAGCAGCTCGGGATGCTCGGCCGGCCAGCGCTTGGTGATGGGAAAGGCGGACAGATCGGACATCGGAACCCCGGCTGCGTTCGTGAGATTCCGCCTAATCTAGGCGAGACGGCGAACGGCGCAAGGCGGGTAGCTGGCCGGATCACAATGGCCGCAATAAATGGCTGGTTGCGTAAACCACGTCGTGCTGTGCGCGCTGCTCGATGAAGAGCTGCCCGGTCACGAGGAGCGCTCCTATGAAAACGAGCGCGAGCATCGCGGTCGCGAATTGACTGGCATCATTCATCGCGAGGAATTCTCCGTAATCGTTTCGCACGGAGAACGCGGTCCGCCCACAGGCAGTTCCTTTATGCATCAAAAAACTTGCCGCTTTTTCCCGATTTATGGCGGTGCCGCGAGCTGCCTCAATAGTTGATCTCCATCCGCAGCCCGCGCGGATCGACCTCCTCCCCGGCCACACGTTGCGTGCTGTCGCGTGCAGCCACCGCACAGGCGCAGGCATCGATCAGATCGTCGCAGCTGATGCCGGTGCCGTGCCGCTGCGTCAGCCATTTCGGCAGGCGGATGAAGCCGCGTTGCGCGAGCAGCGCAATGCGTTGCTCGCGGCCTTCCGCCGACGTCTTCGTCGCAAGCCGCACGCGGCCGGCCAGATTCCAGAAAATCAAGTCCGGATGCGATTCGCCGATCGTCGCCTGCCGCGCCGGCGTCATGATCGCATCGACGTCCCTGATCTTGTCCCTGATATTCCAGAGCTGCGCGGAGACGCCCCTGCCCTTGTCTTCATGCTCCCAATAGTGCCGATTGGCTGCCGCCATATCGGGAAAGGTCCAGAGGTTGCGGCGCGCACCGAGAAACACGGCGGGGCCAACCAGCTCGCGTGCGCGCAAATCGCAGGTACGATAGCCGCTCGGATTCAATCCGATCGGCATGTCGATCATCGCGCGCACATGCGGCATCGCGAGCAGCCGCGTCAGCCCCGGCGAGTAATCGAAGCCCTGATCGCCGCGCTCGTCGATCCAGGCTGCGACCCAGCCGAAGCGAAATCCGTCAAGGCCGAGATAGTTGGGCACGTCAATCCGCGGGTCAGCCTCCGGCGGCCTGATAGGCCAGGCGCTTGAACTCGAAGAAGAACGGATTCCAGAAGCCCATATAGCGCTGGGCCATCAGCACGCCGGCGGTGTTGGCCTCAGGGCAAATCCACCAATGGGTGCCGGCAAGGCCGCCCCACTGGAATTCGCCAACTGAATTCGGCGGATCAAAACGCGTCGGCGCGAACGTGACGGCGCCGCCGAGGCCAAAGCCCTTGCCGGGCATTGGCCCGAGATTGGCAAAGCGGATGGTCTGCCCCGCAGGCAGCTGGTTCGTCATCATCTGCCGCAGCGTGTCGGGCTTGAGCAGCGCATCCGGGCCCGGCAGCAGCGCGCGGACCAGCGCGAGCATATCTGGCAAGGTCGAGACCAGACCGCCGCCGCCCGACAGGCGAGGGAACGGCCGCCGATGGGCCTGCAGGTAAGGCAGATTGTCGGCGCGCGTCAGGCCCGGTTTCATGGGATCGAGTACGTCCGCACCATTGTAGAGCGCGACCAGCCTGTCCTGCTGCGCCTCGGGGACGTAGAAGCCGGTATCGGTCATGCCGACGGGATCGAAGATGTGCGCCTTGAGGAAGGCATCGAGGGTTTTGCCCGAGACGACCTCGACGACGCGGCCGACCACGTCGGTCGCGACCGAATATTCCCAGCCAGTGCCGGGATGATAGGACAGCGGCAGATCGGCGAGCTTGTCGATCATGTCGGCGAGCGGCGTCAGCGGATCGAGCACGCGCGCCTCGTTATAGCCCTTGAACAGCACCGTGCCGGGATCGAAGATCCCGTAGCTGAGACCGGAGGTGTGCGTCAGGAGCTGGCGGATCGTGATCGGGCCGTTCGCCGGCTCGACATCGGCGAGGCTCGCGGCGCCGGGCTTCAGGACCTTGCGATTGCCGAGCTGCGGCAGGAATTTTTCGATGGGGTCATCGAGCCCGATACGGCCTTCCTCGACCAGCAGCATGACCGCGCAGGTGACGAAGATCTTGGTGTTGGAAAACGCGCGGAAGATGTGGTCGGGACGCAACACAGTGTTCGCCTCGCGATCGGCGAAGCCGACGCATTGCTGGTCGACGACCTCCCGGCCTCGCAGCACCGCCCAGGACACGCCGGGAATGATTTCCTGATCGACGTAGCGCGGCATCGCCGTCCGCGCGGCGGAAAAATCGGCTGTCCTGGCGTCCATGTGTTTCCCCCAAAAGTGGTCGAGGTGGATATAGCGCGAATTCGTGGGATATGAAGCCCGTCGCGCAGCTCACCCCTGTTTCATCAGCGCGGTGACATGCAGGCGGCGGCGGATCCGCATGCCCTGCCGCTGGTACAGCGCAATGGCCGAGGTGTTGTTCGAAAACACGTGCAGGAACGGAATCTCGCCGCGTGCCTCGATCCGGCGCGCGACCGCCGCGAGCAGCGCCTGCGCGTAGCCGCGGCCGCGATAGTCGGGATGCACGCAGACGGCGGTCATCTCCACGAACTTTCCAGGCTTCATCCGCTCACCGGTCATCGCGACCAGCTCGCCGCCCGAACGGATGCCGAGGAACGTGCCGAGCTGGTGCGTCCGCGCGGCGAACGGCCCGGGCTTGGTCAGCTCCGTCAGTGCCATCATGGCGGGAACGTCCGCTGCCCCTAGGGTGACGATCTCGGCATCGCGCAGCGAGCTGTCGGCGGGCGAGCCGATCATCTGCTCGCCGGTCTCGGCGAGCACGACCTTGAAGCCGGCGGGCACGTCGACCGGCTCGGGCGTGAACAGCGCGGCGACCTGCGAGCCCGACATCAAATCACCGAGGGCGACAAAGCTTGCCGCTGACATATCGATCATGTCGGCAAATGGCGTCATGTCCTGGGGATAGCGCAGCGCGCGCGGACCGCCCTCCGCCAGATGCTTCTGGCTCGTCGTCAGTGCGCTCCAGATCGGCCGATCCAGCAGGGCCTCATCGCTGTCGGGCACCGCTCTAGTCCTTGTCGAAGCTGACGATGACGGCGGCGTTGGCGATGAGGATGGGATCGTTGGCCACTTCCGTCGCCGAGGGAATCTCCAGCCCGCCCTTGACCGCGGTGACGGTCACCCTGCCGTAAGGAAGCTCCTTCGCAACGGCTTCCTTGTCGACCGCCTCGGGGTTGGGTACCCCGATCGTGACGTCCACGAACATGTCGTTGGCGGTCTTGCCGATCATCCGGAAGAAGCCCAGGCTCGAATGCCTGATGGCATCGGACACCGCCCGCTTCGCCGCCTTGGTGGCGTCCCTGCCGTGAACGTCGACGCCCATGCCCATCTCGGTAACGCAGCGAACGCGAGTCATTTCATAGTCCTGTGGTTGGTGAAGTGATTGTTACGAATGTCGGCGATCGGTGGTCGCAATACAACTGCGAGCGCATCCCAGGTGTCCCGGACGCGCTGCAACGCCCATAGCGCGTCGAAGACGCGCGTGGACGCGCTTGTGGCGTTGCTGCGCAGAGCCGGGACCCAGGAGGCCACAAAATGCGCTGATGCATGGGCCCCGGCTCTGCAGCGCACCGCTGAAGGAGCGCTGCGCTGCGTCCGGGGCACGAGATTGTGATTTTCAAGCCTTCGCCTTTTCGTGCCCCCGCAGCTCATCGACGAGCACGCGCACGTTCTCGGAATAGTCGATCGGGATCGAGACCAGGTGCACGCCGCCTTCTTTGAACGCCGCCTCGAGCGTTGGACCAAAGCTGTCGATGGTTGCGATTCGGTGGCCCTTGGCCCCGTACGATTTTGCGTACAGCGTAAAGTCGGGATTGCCGAAGGTCATGCCGTAATCGGCGAAATGGTCGACGGCCTGCTTCCAGCGGATCATGCCGTAGGCGTTGTCCTCCAGCACCAGTACGACCAGATTGAGCTTGAGGCGGACGGCCGTCTCCATCTCCTGGCTGTTCATCATGAAGCCGCCGTCACCGGCGACCGCGAGCACGCGGCGGTCGGGATAGAGCATCGCCGCCATCATCGCCGACGGCAGGCCAGCGCCCATCGTCGCCAGCGCGTTGTCGAGCAGCAGCGTGTTGGCGACGCGGGTGCGGTAGTTGCGCGCGAACCAGATCTTGTACATGCCGTTGTCGAGCGCGACGATGCCGTTCTCGGGGATCACCTGGCGGATGTCGTGCACGATGCGCTGCGGCGTCGGCGGCCAGCGCGCCTCGGTGGCGCGGTCGGCGATGTGATTGAGAATCTCTTCGCGGAGCGGCAACAGCGCTGCGGCTTGCGGCAGCTTGCCTTCGAGCCGATCGGCGAGCAGTTCCAGGCTCGGGCCGACATCGCCGACGACCTCGGCATCGGGGAAATAGACCAGCTCGACGCTTGCCGGCGTGTAGCTGACGTGAATGACCTTCGGCCCGGACGGCCCCATGATGAAGGGCGGCTTCTCGACAGGGTCGTGGCCAATCGCGACGATCAGGTCGGCGGCGTCGATGGCATCGTGGACGTAATCGCGTTCGGAAAGCGCCGCGGTGCCCATATAAAGATTGGTGCCGCCAGGCACGGTGCCCTTCCCCATCTGCGTGGTGAAGAACGGAATGCCGGTCCGCCGCACGAAACTGGCGATGCCGTGGGTCGAGCGCGGCCGGCTGGTCGCCGCCCCCATCATCACCAGCGGACGCTTTGCCGCCAAGATCATCTCCGCGGCGCGGTCGAGCGCGGCGCGATGAGCGACCGGAATCTCGATCGGATGGACCGGGATTGCGGGGACGGCAGGCACTTCGTCGCCTGCGATGTCCTCGGGTAGTTCGAGATGCACCGGTCCGGGCCGCTCCTCCATCGCCACACGGAAGGCATCGCGCACCACGGTCGGGATCGAGGAGGCGCTGACGATCTGTCGCGACAGCTTTGTCAGCGGCTTCATGGTTGCCACCACGTCCACGATCTGGAAGCGCGCCTGCCGGCTGCTCATGATCGGCTTCTGGCCGGTGATCAGGATCATCGGCATCGCGCCGAGATGCGCGTAGGCCGCTCCCGTGGACAAATTGAGCGCGCCGGGGCCGAGAGTGGAAAGGCACACGCCAGGCTTGCCGGTCAGTCGCCCGTGCGTCGCAGCCATGAACGCCGCGGCCTGCTCGTGGCGGGTCAGGACCAGTTCGATTTTGGAGGTGCGCAGCGATTCGACGAGATCGAGGTTTTCCTCGCCGGGCACGCCAAAAATGCGGTCGACGCCTTCGTTCTCCAGCGCCGCGACAAACAGGTCCGAGCCCTTCACCTTGTGGTTCTGCCCGCTCATGTCGCCTCCCGCTGTCTTGCTGTTCGCTCCCGCACGGACCAGGAACTTGGAGCGCATGGTAACCTCATGGCGCTCAGGTACAACTCACAATGCGGCGGGCTTTTCAGGGTGCACGAATTTTCCGATGGGTCCGTTGCCCTCGTGTCCCGGACGCGCTTCAACGCTCTTGCGTTGCTGCGCGGAGCCGGGGCCCAGGAAGGCGCACGGTGCGCTGTAGCATGGGCCCCGGCTCTGCAGCGCACCGCTGAAGGGCGCTGCGCTGCGTCCGGGCACGAACCCTCGCTCAATGACTGACATGCATAATTATCCTCGCGGCTTATCTCGCCCGAGCTCTGCTTCAACGCCTCGCCCTCAACTGAGAGAGGGCGCAGGGAAGACCGCATAGGCGTTAAGGTAGCGCAAGCATTGATTGATATTGACGTTTTCGGGGAGGCTCGCGCAGGTGCCGCCCGAGCGCTCGCTTACTGCGGCGCAAGCGGCGGATGGTTGGTTGTGGAATGATTGCTTGCAGCAAGGATGCAACGAGTTGTTGCAAGATACGCCAACCGCCAGGTGTCGTCAGGCGGCCTGCTTCCAGTGGGGAGAGTCCTCGAAGTCGCGGACAAGCGGCTCGAGCAGCAGGATAATCAAGAGGTGAGCCAGCAGGTAGGGCTTCGCCGAACGCTGATCAGTTCCAGGCGGTGTCTTGAGACCAATCAGGCTTTTCAGTCGCTTGAAGCCAAGTTCGATCCGCCATCGCAGTCGATAGAGTGCAAGCACATCCTTGGCGGAGAACTCGTCCCGTGCGAGCGACGTGACCAGAATGACCCAATCCGCGGCTTCCAGAGTCCCTTTGGAGATGATGCGGTTTTCGTCTCGTGCGTCTCGCCGAGCTTTACGACGCGAAGCCGCGGCCGCACCGGTGGGCTTCTTGACCGCAACCAGACGCATAGCCAGAGGCGTCCCGTCCTTGCGTTTGATCCAAATCCTCCGATCGATCAGTCCGCGTGCCTTTGCCGCACGCAATTGGGCCATCAGATCGAATGGAAGGCCTTGGGCATCAAGCCAGCGCGCGTTCTTCCAGCCTGCTCGGATCAGAACGTCGGCACCAGCCGCGCGGACAGCCGCGATGCGGTCAGGTTGCAGATAAGCGCGGTCAGCAATGCGGATCTCGTTCTTGACTACTGGTATCCGGTCAAACGTTTCGCCCTCTTGCTGATCCGTTAGCTCGAAGTGACCAAAGCGCTCACTTGGCAGATCAAATGCACTATGAAGCCGCCAAAGCTCACTGCTCCTGCGGGCAGTCGGCCCGGCCTGAGGTACTGTCGTCGCATCGACGATGCGGATCAGGCGGCCTCGGCTCGCCTTCGGCGCTGCCGCATCGAGCAAGCTCTCCACCAGCACTGCAAACCAATCGCCACATTGACGCAGGCGATAGAACAACGCCACGCTGCTGAGGTCCGCAAGGCCAACAGAAGCCGCCCACGCAGCTGTCGATCTCAATCCTCTTTCCCCTAAACAATAGGCCAGCATCAGCCGAAGCAACGCCACCGCGTCTGGAATTTGGCGCCGCCGCGCGAAAGCCTTCGTCTGGCGCGCGCTTATCTCAAGCTGCTCAGCCCCACCCAGCTGCGCAACCACTCTCGTCCAGTCCTCATTTAGAAGCGATTCGTCTGCCATGCCCCTTGGAATCACGTGTGATTCCAACACTCAAGAATAAACTTAACGCCTATGGGGAAGACCGGGTGCCGGCCGGGCACCCACGGTCCACTGTGCGAAGATTGCGCTAAGAAGAGCTGCACAGCGGCATACAGGTGGAGCCAGACATCCGGCCTTCCCTGCGCAGTGGTTTGACGGCTTATGCCGAGCTCTCCCCGGGGAGCGATGCACTATTGCCCCCGTCGCCCTGCAGATAGCTGATGCGCGAACCCGGTCGGGCCGCCACATCACCACAAGACTTGGCGCACAGACCCCGGGCGCCAGGACGACACGGTTTTGCCGTACGCGAGATCACACCGGTCGTGTGCGCGATGGCCTTCGCTCACGGCTTCCCGCCCTGCGATGCCTGTCGCGCCGATGTGACTTGCGTCCACCGCAGCTCACCCCACGTGTCGTGACGATCGCGATACGCCCCTCTGACCGGGATGAGGTGGCGCATGGATACGCCAAATCAGAAATTCGGTAAAGTGGAATCTTTTCGCGAGGGGCGATTGACCGAGCCGTGGCGTGTCTTGCCCGTCGGGCAACGCAAGGTCTAGTAGCCCGAATGGAGCGCAGCGGAACCCGGGATTGCATCCACGCGGACAAAAAGGCCCGGATTGCGCTGCGCTCCATCCGGCCTACGAGGCGGGCAAGGCCCTCACAGCTTCGCCGCGGCAAAGATGCCCGCAATCCAGTCCAGAAACACGCGCAGGCGCAGCGCGAGCTGTCGGTTTTGCGGATAGAGCGCCGACAGCGGCGTCGGCGACGGCGGATAGTCGGCCAGCACCTCGACCAGCGCGCCGCTGGCGAGAGCGTCGGCGAAGCGATAACGCGGCGCCTGCGCAAGGCCGAAGCCGAGCCTTGCGAGATCGGCCATGGTGTCGGAATTGTTCACGCGCACCCGGCTCGGCAGCACGACATGTCGCAGCGCGCCGGCGACAGAAAATTCCAGCGGCAGCACGTCGCCGGTTCGTGACGAGACGAAGGCCACCATCTGATGCCCGTCGAGCGTATCCGGTGTCGCGGGCATGCCGTGCCGCGCAAGATAGGCCGGGCTCGCCACCGTGATCTCCGCGATCGTGCCGAGCCGGCGCTGGATCATGCCGCTGTCGCCGGGCTCACCCGACCTGATCACGCAGTCGACACCCTCGCGCACGAGATCGACCAGACGGTCGCCATCTGCAATTCGAGCTGCGGATGGCGCGAAAGAAACTCCGGCAGATGCGGCAGGATGAAGGTGCGGGTCAGCAAGGGATGCGCGTCGATGCGGAGCAGGCCGCGAGGTTGCGCGTCGCGCATCGCGGCCTCCGCCTCCTCGACCTCGGCGAGAATGACGACGCAGCGGCGATAAAAGTCCTCGCCGTCGAGCGTCGGCGTGACGTGACGGGTCGTCCGCTCCAGCAGACGCGCGCCGAGGCGTGCCTCGAGCCCGCGCAGCACCTCGCTCGCCGTCGAGCGCGGAATGCCGAGGTCGGCAGCCGCGGCCGTAAAGCTCTGCCGCTCGACGAGGCGGACGAACAGGCGCATGGCGTCAAAGCGGTCCATGGCCGATTGTTCACCACAACCGACAAGTGATGGCAAGACCAAGGCGATTATCCGAGCATAGCGACCAGCTATTCTCGCTCCATCAACATTGAGGAGAGCCGCCATGACCAATCAACATCAGCGCGCCGCCATCGTCACCGGCGGCTCCCGCGGCATCGGCGCGGCGATCGCCCGCCGCCTGGCCCGTGACGGAATCGCGGTTGCGATCAACTATGCCAGCGGCAAAGCGGCTGCCGATGAACTCGTCGGCGAGATCGCGGCTGCCGGCGGGCGCGCCATCGCCGTGCAGGCTGACCTCGCCGATCCGGCGACCCCGGCGCGGCTGTTCGATGCGGCCGAGCAGGCGTTCGGCGGCGTCGACATCCTCGTCAACAACGCCGGCGTCATGGAGCTCGGCCGGCTCGCCGAGGTGACCGACGAAGCCTTCGCGCGGCAGACGTCGATCAACCTCGACAGCGTGTTCCGGTCGTTGCGCGAAGCAGCGCGGCGGCTGCGCGAGGGCGGCCGCATCGTCAGCTTCTCCTCCAGCGTCATCGGCCTTTATCAGCCCGGCTACGGGGTCTACGCCGCAACCAAGGCCGCGATCGAAGCCATGACGCACATCCTCGCCAAGGAGCTCGGCGACCGGCAGATCACCGTCAACGCGGTCGCGCCCGGCCCGGTCGAAACCCGGCTGTTTCTGCAGGGCAAGAGCGAGCAGCAGGTGCGCGCCATCGCCGCCATGAACCCGTTCGGCCGCCTCGGCCAGCCCGACGACATCGCAGGCATTGTCGCCTTCCTCGCCGGCCGCGACGGCGGCTGGGTCAACGGCCAAATCATCCGCGCCAATGGCGGCGTGGTCTGACGCATCACACGGAGAGACCCATCATGCCTTTCGCCAATATCAAGGCATGATGCGAATTCATGCGCTCGGGCGGGCGCACGGGATTCCCGTTCATCTCGATGGCGCCCGCCTTTTCAACGCCTCGATCGCGCTCGGCGTGCCGGCGGCGCAGATCGCCGCGCATGCCGACAGCGTCATGGTCTGCCAAGGGCCTGAGTGCGCCGGTCGGCAGCCTGCTCTGCGGAAGCGCAGCTTTCGTCGCGCGGGCCCGCACTTTGCGAAAAATCGTCGGCGGCACCATGCGGCAGTCCGGCATCGTTGCGGCCGCAGGCCTCGTTGCGCTGGAGACGATGATTGCGCGTCTCTCCGAGGATCATGCGGCCGCGAAACGGCTCGCGACGTCGTTGAGCTGGCTCGACCCAGCCCTGGCCGATCCCGGCCAGTGCCATGACTCCGAAGAGCTTTGAGATCCGCTGCCTGCGTCTGCCCGCGACCAACAAAGTGGTGCTGTGGGAAGGCACCGTCGAGAAGAGCAAGCCCCTGCTGACGCTGACGAGGTACCCCCCGATTGACCCGAAAACGATATCTGACTACAGTCAGATATCATGCTCGATCCCATCTCCCGCGTCCGTCGCTTCAACCGTGCCGTCACCTCCGCCGTCGGTGCCCTCGACAATTCGTTCCTCGGCCGAGGCCGGGCGCTCGGGGCCGCACGCGTGCTCAACGCGATCGGGCACGGGCGTTCGGACGTCGCCGAGATCCGCGATTATCTCGGTCTCGATTCCGGGCTGATGAGCCGGCTGCTGCGCAGCCTCGAGGACGAAGGGCTTGTCGAGACCAATGCCCATGCGGACGATGCGCGCCGGCGCGTCGCCACGCTGACGCGCGCGGGCCGGCGCGAGTTCGCAGCGTATGAAGCGCTGTCCAACACCCAGGCCGAGGGCTTCCTCGCCCGCCATTCGCAACGCGAGGCGCTGCTGGCGGCGATGGACCTGATCGCTTCCGCCCTGACGCACGAGCGCGTCAGGCTGGATGAGATGGATCCGCAGAGCCAGGAGGCGCGCTACTGCCTCGGCGAGTACTATGCCGAGCTCGGCCGCCGTTTCAAACAAGGCTTTGACGTCTCGCTGTCGCGCGATCCCGATGCCAACGACATGCGCCGCCCGCGCGGCAGGTTCATCGTCGCGATGTCGGACGCGCTGCCGATCGGCTGCGTTGGCTTGAAGGGAACCGATCACGGCTACGCCGAGATCAAGCGGCTTTGGGTTGCCCCTGCTGCGCGCGGTTTGCGGCTCGGCCGGCGCCTGATGGACGCAGCCGAGGCCACAGCGCGCGAGCTCGGCATCGCGTTGCTGCGGCTCGACACCAACAGCGCGCTGCCCGAGGCCGGCCAGCTCTATCGTAGCACCGGCTGGCGCGAGATCCCACGTTTCAACGACGATCCCTATCCGGACTTGTTCTTCGAGAAGCAGCTTTAGCGCCGAGCTTTCGCCCCGCGATCGCACGCGGCGAGCTGGTGCCGATCCTGGAGTACCATTGCCCGCTCTTCGCTGGCTCTTATCTCCATTATCCGAACCGCCGCAACGTGCGCCGAAACTGCGCGCGCTGATCGAGCAGCTGCGGCGGCGCGCGTGAACCGAAGGAAATTGCCATGACCGGAGCCGACCTCGCCGGCATCTATCGCGCCTACATCGCCTGCCTGAACCGTCAGGACTGGCCGGCGCTCGGGCAGTTCGTGCATGACGACGTCGCCCGCAACGCGCGGCCGCTCGGGCTCTCCGGCTATCGCGCGATGCTGGAGCAGGATTTTCGCGACATTCCGGATCTGCGATTTGAGATCGAGATGCTGATCTGCGATCCGCCTCGCATCGCAGCCCGGCTGAAGTTCGATTGCGCGCCGGTCGGGACCTTCCTGGGGTTGGCCGTCAATGGCAGGCGCGTGTCCTTTTGCGAGAACGTGTTCTACGAATTTCGCGACGGAAAGATTTGGCAGGTGTGGTCGGTGATCGACAAGACCGCGATCGAGGCGCAGCTCTGACGCTGCGCCTCGACGGTCGCCATCACGCCGCCGCCGGCGCCGCCTCACCTTGCGGCCTGGCAAAGGGGCGGAACGTCATCGACATCAGGAATGCACCCAGACCCATCGCCCAGGAGGCGATGTAGAGCCAGGCGTAGCTGGAGAACGCGTCATAGATCAGACCGCCGGCGAGCGGGCCGGTCGCCATGCCGAGGCTGCCGGCCATCGCGGTGCCGCCGATCACGGTACCCATCATCCGCAGCGGGAAGTTTTCGCGGGCGAGCACGGCATAGAGCGGCATGGTGCCGGCATAGATGAAGCCGAACACGGCGCCGACCGCGTAGAACGTCGCGAGCTGATGCGCGAAGACATAAGCGAGCGCGCCGAACGCCTGGAGCAGCAGCCCCGAGACCAGCACGCGCTTGGCGCCGAAGCGGTCGCCCATCAAGCCGAAGGCAATGCGGCCGCCCATGCCGGCAAGCCCCTCGACGCTGTAGATCGTCACCGCCGCGATCAGCGGGATGCCGCAGCTCACCGCATAGGAGACGGTGTGGATGATCGGGCCGGAATGGGTGGCGCAGCAGAAGAAGTTGGTCGCGAGCAGGATCAGAAATTGCGGCGAGCGCAGCGCCTCCGCCATCGACATCTCCGCCTGCGCGCTCTCCTCAGCCATCGGCGCGGCCACGGCTTGCGCGAGCGCGGGCGGGCGGCGCACCAGCAGCGAGACCGGGATCATGATGGCGCCGACCACGAGCGCCACGATCTGCATGGAGGTGCGCCAGTCATGGCCGGAGACGAGCCAGGCCGCGAACGGCGACATCGTCATCGGCGCCATGCCCATGCCGGCCGACACCAGCGACACCGCGAGGCTGCGATGGGTGTCGAACCAGCCGGTGACGGTCGCCATCATCGGCGCGAAGATCGCGGCGCAGGAGGCGCCGACCAAAAGACCGAACACGAACTGGAACACGACGAGCGAGGTCGCCTGGCTCGCGGCGAACAGGCTCAGTGCCAGCACGGTCGATCCCGTCAGCACCACCGGACGCGGCCCGAACCGGTCCGTCGCCGTGCCCCAGGCCATGCTGGTGCAGGCCATCGCCAGGAAGCCGATCGTCATGGCGCTGGAGATGCCGGTCACCGACCAGCCGGTGTCCTTTGTGATCGGCTGCAGGAACACCGGCAGCGAGAACATGCCGCCGATCGCGACGCAGCCGAGCAAGCCGCCGGCGGCGACGATCACCCAGCGATAGGAGGAAGCGTTCATTTTGGTCTCCCGTCAGATCTGTCTCGCGTGGAAGACGAATGGGAACTGCGCGGGCCGACAGAGTATCGCGATTTTTTGCGGCGGGCCTCTGGCGGCGTGAATTTGGGCCCGCACATCAAAGAATATCGAAAACAACCCCATGCACAGTAGCCGGCAGCAGCGGGATCAATGGCTTGCGAGATTCATCGCTTTCGGAGCCCAAGAATTGCTATGAATCGCGATGCCAGCAACCGATTTGACACGTCGGGCAAAACACCGGCATGATGTCATCATCCCGCCAGCATAGTCGCATCACGGTTTGACGCCCGCCGATCGTGGCGGCTCGGTCGCCGATCCGTGCCCGTTTCGATGCACTGACTTTGAACGGACCCTTCGCATGCCAAAGATCGACCTCGCCACCGTCCCGGCCCGCAAGGGCTCGGGCTATCCAGCCCCCTTCGACGGGCCCCTGCGCCGAGCGCATCCGCAAGCGGCTCGGCAATGCCGGCGGCCTTTCCGACTTCGGCGTCAACCTGATGCGCCTGCCGCCGGGCAACTGGTCGAGCCAGCGGCACTGGCATTCGCATGAGGACGAGTTCGTCTATGTGCTCGAAGGCGAAGTGGTGCTGATCGAGGACGAGGGCGAAACCGAGCTGCGCGCAGGCGACTGCGCCCCTTCCCGAAAGGCAGCGGCAACGGCCATCACATGATCAACCGCTCGGATGCGGTCGCCGTCTATCTCGAGGTCGGCTCCCGCGCGCCCGAGGACCTCACGACCTGCTCCGACATCGGCATGATGAGCGCGAACTCCGACGGCCGGTTCGTGCACAAGGACGGCACGCCCTATCCGGACTAAGCAAACGGCGGGAGTGAGCCAGACTGCCGAAGCGTTCCAATGATACCCTGCCCGACGCGGGTACAGCTTGCAGGCTACAACGCGAAGATTCAGAGCGGGCAAATCTAATCTGCTCCAGGACTTGTACTCACAAATCCGAGCGTCCGCTTCTGCGCCATGAGGAGACCAAGCTCCGCAAGTCCGGGATGCTTCATCGTAACCCGAAGCCGAACATCCACACATCGCTGCCGCTTCATTTGCCTCTCGCGGCTCTGCCACAAAGTGCTAATCTGTTCATCCCATGGGCGTGGTCCTTCGAGGGGACACATGCGACGGCGAGAATTCATCATTTGGATTGCTGGGCTCTCAGCTGTTTGGCCGCTGATCGCGCACGCGCAGCACAAAACAAAAACGGCGAAAATCGGCGTGCTTTGGCACGCGGGCAGCGCGGAAGAAGAAGAGGTCTATTTGGGTATCCTGACCAAGGCCCTCGGTGATCTTGGTTATGTTGAAGGCAAGAACGTTGTGTTCTCACATCGATTTCCCGCCGAACAGCCGGATCGGTATCGGAGCCTCGCTAAAGAGCTGGTCGAGAGCAATCTTGACGTGATCGTTGCCATAACTGAACCGGGAGCCGTTGCGCTCAAGCAGATCACAAGCACAAGCCCAATCGTATTCGGTGTGGTGGCGGACCCAGTCGGTTCTGGTCTTGTCGCTAGTCTGGCGCACCCTGGCGGAAATTTAACCGGCCTGTCGTTTATGGCTATCGATCTTACCGGCAAGCGTCTGAGCCTGTTGAAGGAAGCAATCCCGAGTTTGAGTCGAGTGGCACTTCTCCAAGACCGCTCGTTGGGTTCCGTCGCGTCAACGACGAACCTCGAACTCTACTCGAAAGCCGCGAAGGCGATGGGGCTTATTCTGGATCGGGTTGAAGTCCCAACACCCGACGCAATCGACGGGGCATTCTCAGTGGCAGCTGAACAAGGTTGCCAAGCTGCGATTTTAGTCGGCGCAATGCTGGCAAACGAAGGAGTGCGAGTTGGAGCATCAGCGTTGACGCATCGAGTACCGACTCTATCTATCTGGTCCGAAAAGGTGCGCTTCGGTCTGCTAATGTCGTATGGACAAGACGTTGGTGAGACTTTTCGCAAGCTGGCCGGTTATGTCGATAGAATCTTGAGGGGCGCAAAGCCCGCGGACCTTCCTGTCGAACAACCCACTCGCTTGAAGCTGGTAATCAACCTCAAGGCTGCAATGGTGCTTGGCGTGAGCATACCACCGACATTGCTTGCGAGCGCCGATGAGGTGATTGAGTAGGCCTTTGGGACTACGGCGTTCGGTCGAAAGGCCCACGACTTTGCGGCCTTGTGTTGTAGCAATCCAGAGGATTGAAGTCGGCTTTGACGCTCTTTGCCGACGCTTTCTCTTTCCCCGGAATGTCGGCTCTCAGCGTCCAATTTGGCTTCTCGACCCTATCGAGATTTGAGTGCTGTTCAGGTCATTGCATCTGACGCATTTGGCCAACCTGGCAAAATCTTTCTTGAATAATCCCGCCGAACACGCGTGCAGAGATGTAAGCTACCTCACAAGGCAGGTCTGCTCGCTTTGCTAGTTTGTATTTTATCGCGGTGGCTCGCACGGATCGTGCAGCTGCGATATCCGCCGCACTCATGACTTTCGTCAGTGACGAGTTCGGGGAATCTTCGCTTAAGAGCCCGACCGCGCCGGGTATCGTACGCAAACAGGTCCACCTGCGAGATCACAGCGATCAAGTGGCCAGTGCGCGAATTGACGTTTTCCACGACCGGTTCTCAACAATTGTGGGGAAGGATATGGGCACGAAGATCGGAGAATTGATGGTTAGGCAGCTTCGCGGTTTGGAAGAATCGGCTGGGCCTCAGCCGTAAACAGTCGAGCATGTCTCGGATCTGGAGAGCTTTTCTCCGACACCGATAGAACATGCTCCTCCCATACCGGCCAACCACCCGGTGTCGCCAAGGAGGATGGGGATCAGCCTCGTCTCCATCCTCAAGTTGAGGGAGGCATCTAACAGTAGGGAGTAACATCATGCGCACTTTTGGAGTCGTATGTTTTTCGCTGCTGCTATCAACAATGGCTGCGACCGCTTCGGATCAAAATCTTAGGGAGGAGCTTGGGAGGGTAGCTTCCGCATACGAGCACCACTTCAACAAGCAGGACGCTGCAGGGATTACCTCCCTCTTCACGAAGGACTACCTCCGCGTCACTCAGAATGGAATTGAGCCCGACAATACGAAATATTACGAAGGCGCCTTCAAGGCTGGAATGAACCATCTCGAAATAAAGACGACCGACATTCAACCTCTGTCAGAGAACATGGCTCTGCTTACCGGCGAGGCCCGCGTAGCTGGCAAGAACGACAAGGGCGATCCTCTCGAGTTGAACGTCATTTGGACGTCTGTTGATGTTCGTGAGAATGGACAATGGAAGATCCGCATGCTGACGTCGCTTCCTAAGCCGCCGCCGCAATCGCAGCAAGCAGCAAAGTAGCTCAATGAGAGCGATCACAGCGGCGGTGACCAACCGGCACCGCCGCTTTCGACAACAGCCCTTGGTTTCTGACGCAAGCGGCTTCCGAAATTGGCCCCATGACAGGCGTAAGCGTCCATGAGATGGAGTCGGCTTCCGACCCAAGCGGACACAAGCCGAACTCACAGCTTCGCATGACAAGCACCTAAGCCTCCGCCGCGCTCGCCATCACCAGACGACAAAATCGGCCGCCTTCTCGGACGTGAATCGCCGTCGTGTCGAACGTCTCGACCGACGCATCCGTAGCACCCACCAGCATCGTGACCTCGGTGCAGCCGAGAATGATGCACGCAGCGCCGGCGGCCGACCAGCTCGCAAGATGGGTTGCACCCGTTCGAAATCCATCGCCCGTGACGGCGGCACGTAGCAGCTAGCGGCTCTCGTGCGTGTCGCTTCGCTCTACCTACTCCACGAATGCGCATCGACCGTTCGTCCTCCAAGCCAGCAACTTGGTCCCACAACCGTTCGATCTCGTCCGCGGAAGAGTTATCTGCTCGTCTAGTAGTTGCGACTGCCTCGAGCCCGCCCTGCTCAAGGAATTTCCGTTGGTCGCGGGCCGGTGCCTGGGGGTGCATCATGCCATCGTTCAACTCGTGTCAATCAGGCTATAGCTGCGCCTTCAATCCCCGCTCTAATTCTCCAGCCCCTGCTTGCCGATCCAGTCGTTGATCAGCCGTGCGACATCATCAGAGTTGCGGTCCATCATCAGCATGTGGGTGTTGCCCTTGATCCCCATCTTGGGCAGCTCGAACGTATCGACCTTGCCGCCGGCGGTGGCGATCGCCTGGCCCCATTTGGTCGGGTTGACTGCGAGTTTCGACCACACCGGGACCTTGTCGAGGAAATCGCCCCACACGATCAGATGCGGCACGCCCTTGAGCTTTGCCGCATCCGCCTTGGCGGGGTCCGGCGCGCCCGACGGCTCGATCGTGATCAGCGCCTTGACCTTGTCGGGCGCGTTGAGCGCGGCCGTGAAGCCGAAATTGCCGCCCTGGCTGTGGACCAGAACGATGCATGGGCACACCTTCTGCACCAGCGCGTCATACGCTTTTTGCGTGGCGGCGTCATTCGTCGCCCAGCGCGGGATGCCCTGCTTGGCGAACTGGTCGAAGGCCTCGATCGGGAATTGCTCGCCCTCGAAGGCCTCGCGCCTGCCGCCGACCTCGTAGCTCGGCCCGATCCGGAACAGCTCCCAGGCCTCCTTCTTCGGCCGGAAGAACGGCTCGCTCTTGAATATCTCGGGGTAGCGCGCCCAGGAGGCGCGGCCGCGCTCGACCGCATCGGAGACGTAGACGTCGTAGCCGGCATTGAGGAAGAACTGCTGCCAGCCCGGCTTGCCGTCGGGCTTAGTCTCCCACGTCACTCCGGACAGGCCGCCGCCATGCCAGAGCAGCAGCGGCAGCTTCGATTTCGGCTGCGCGAGCTTGACGAACTGGACATACATCTGCTCGACCTCGAACTCGCCGTTCGGATCGACCTTGATCGGCGGGGCTCCGGGCGAAAACACGATCTCCTTGGAGGGAAGTCCGTTCAGCGTCTCGGTGTGCCCGCCGATGTGGAAGCTGCCGACCTCCTTGACCAGATAGTCGGCCGCAACAGGCGTTGCCGCTGTGATGGTTGCCGCCAGGGCGATCGCGATCGAGCGCATGAAGTTGTCCTCCGCTTTCGACTCTTGTTGTTGGCGGCAACGTTAGGCCACGCGACGATGCGGGGCAATCGCCAGAGTGCGATTTGACTCGCCCGGCAGACAGCGGGATAACGCCATCGCATCATCCCAGCTGAACTCGCTTGGCGCGCCGGCGCCATGCGCTGACGGTGAGCCAGACCGCCGAGACCAGGAAATAGAGCGCGCCGACGGCGGCATAGCCCGTCACGGTTGCGATCGACGGCGACATCGGCGTCGTGGCCTGGAAGATGAAGAACGCGCCCGCGAGTGCCGACTGGCCACCGCTGAGCACCATGGCCCACTGCGCACCAAAACTTTTCCAGCGCCGCACGGCCGTGCCCAGCTGGAGCAATCCGGATAGGATCGCCCATGCACCGAACACGCCGAGGACCCAGTTCATGCTCGTCTGCAGCGCGAGAAGGACCGCGATCGCGGTCGCAAGGCTGACCACGACGTTCAACACCTGCGTGCGGTTTTGCTCGAGCCCGCCACTGCGCAAGCCATCCACAAGATTGGCCGCAGCGTCCCATGCCGGATAGAGCACGAGCAGGATGCCGGCGATCGCGCCCGACGACGGCCCGACTGCAAATGCGGCAACGACCCAGGCGATCGAGAACGCCGCGCGCAAGAAGTAGTATTCCTTCAGCCACCGCTCGCGATCGACACGAACCAGATCCAATTGATGTTGCACCATCGCAGCTTCTCCTTTACCTACTAGTTGGTAGTTTTCCCAGCAAGGCGCCCCCCGGATCGCCTGCGGGGGTGCTGTGATCCTCTTGCCGATGTCTTCAGTGCCTGGTTGACAGCCGCTCCAGCAGCGGGCCGGTGATCACGCCGAACATTTTTGGATCGCCATACGCGCGCGCCGACAGCATCGCGCCGTGAATGGTCGCCATGAATCCTTCCGCTTCGACCTTGGCCGAGCTCGAGAGGTGAAGCCGCCCTTTCCTCTTGCCGCGCTCCATCACCGATGTCAGCCAGGACGCGAGCGCGCGGAAGTGGGCGCGGACTTCGAGCGCCACCTCCTCCGGCAGGATCGGAAGCTCGGTGGCGAGCAGCGCGCAGACGCAGAAGGGCGCCGTCGCGTCGGCAATGCACGCCTCCCAGTATGCGAGATAGCTTTTGAGCTGGTCGCGCGGATCGGGGATGTTGCGCTCCAGGGCAGCCAGTCCCGCCTCGGCTTCCGCCCGATAGCGCGACACGAGGGTGCGGACCAGATCCACCTTGCCGGCGAAATGGTGGTGAATGCTCGGCTTGCGGATGCCGACGACCTCGGCGATGTCGGCATAGCTGAAGCCGTTATAGCCGCCCGCGATGATCAGGCTGCGCGCGCAGGCGAGGATGTCGTCGGCGGTCGAGGACACGTTGCTCATGACGGATGACTACCTTCCAGTTGGTAGGGAGTCAACGATGAGGTGCTTCAACCGTCCGTGAGTGCTAGGAGCGGGCATGACCATTCGCCCGATCGTGCGCTACCCCGACCGCCGGCTTGCGCTGCCCGCCCGCCCCGTCACCGCGTTTGACGACGGCTTGCGCGATCTCGCGCAGGATCTGCTCGACACGATGCGCGCCGCGCCGGCATCGGCATCACGGCGCCGCACGTCGGCGTGCCCTTGCGCGCCGTCGTGCTCGAGCTCGATGCCAAGGACGGCGCACGCACTTACGTCAATCCGGTGATCGAATGGGCCTTGCCCGAGATGATCACGCACCGCGAGGGCAGCGTCTCGATGCCCGGCGTCAACGACGAGGTCCAGCGCCACGCCCGGGTGCGGATCAGCTATTTCGATGTCGACGGCCACATGCAAACCGAGGAAGCGGAGGCCCTGCGCGCCGTCTGCCACCAGCACGAGATCGACCAGCTCGACGGCATCTTCTGGATCCAGCGGCTGTCGCGGCTGAAACGTGAGCGGCTGATGAAGAAGTTTGAGAAGCTGTCGCGGGATCTTTAGGGCGGACAATTTACGTCGCGCCGCACTCATGATGTCGGATCAGGCTTCGCTCATCCGTCCTGTGAGCTCAAGCGGCGGCTTGAGACATGCCAAGAACCCCATGAGATGCAACTTATGACCAATGCTCCTATCATCACCACAACCTGCGCCTGCGGCAGCGTCGAAGTCAAAGCCTTCGGCAGGCCGATCGTCAGCGCCGCCTGCTATTGCGACGATTGCCAGAAGGCTGCGGCCCAGATCGAAGCGCTGCCGCATGCGGCGGCCGTGCGCGATCGCGACGGGGGGACGGCGTACATGCTCTTTCGCAAAGACCGGTTCGAGTGCTCCCGGGGGGCCGAACTTCTGAAGCCGCACAAGCTCAAGGAGACGTCCGCCGACCAACCGGGTGGTCGCGACCTGCTGCCATTCGGCGATGTTCATGAATTTCGATCGCGGCCCGCACTGGGTCTCCGCGTACCGGGCGCGCTTTCATGGTGACCTGCCGCCGCTGCAGGCGCGGATCTGTACGAAGTTCAAGCCCGAGGGCGCCGTGTTGTCCGAGGATGTGCCGAGCTATCGCAGCTATCCGCCAAGCTTCATCGTCAAGCTGCTGGCCTCGCGCATCGCGATGGCGCTGGGGATGTGAGCGCGTAGGATGGGTAGAGCGCTGCGAAGCTCTACCCATCAGTAACCTCCGTTCTCGGCGCTACTTCAGCGGCAGGAACAGTTCGGCGACCGTCTCGTGCTCCGGCACATCTGGGAAAAAGCTCAGCCGCTGGCAAGCGCCGTCATCGTCCCTCCTCCGTGGCGGGTGCAGTTAGCCGGTGACGGCCTTGGCGTGCTCGACCGATCTTGCGGTTTGGTACACTGTCGTCGCCCGGCTCGACCGGGCGACCCAGTACGCCGCGGCCCCTCGGTTCAATCACCAGCTTCTCTGGAATATTGGAACGCCCGATTAATCGGGCGATGACAAGAGTGTATGGCGCAGTCTACCCGCCCGCCATCAGCGCCTTCGCCAGGGCCATATAGGCCGGCAGCGTCACGGGGTCGTTGGCGGCGTTACCCGCCATGGGATGCGAGGCGTAGCGCGCGATCACCATCTCGGCCTTGGGATCGATGTAGATGCCCTGGCCGTGAACGCCGCGGGCCATATAGGCGCCGTGGGCGTTGTGCGTGACCCACCATTGATTGCGATAGGACGCGCCGGGAAGCGTGGTGTAACCGGCCGGCTTGAACTTTTCGGGGTCGCCGCCGCGCGCGATGTCCTCGACCACGGACGACGGCACGATCTGACGGCCGTTGAAGCGGCCAAAATTGCGCATGGTCTCGCCGAAGCGGGCGAGATCGCGCAGCGTCGTGGACAGACCGCCGCCGCCGCTTTCGGTGCCGATGCGGTCGACGTGATAATGCGCGTCCTCCTCCGCGCCGATCTGGGTCCAGATCTGCTCCGAGAGCAGATCCGACAATGATCTGCCGCTGACGCGCCTGATGATCCAGGCGAGCACGTCGGTGTTGACGGTCTTGTAGGCAAAGGCCTTGCCGTGCTCGCCCTGCTTCTTCTGCGCGAGCAGGAAATCGAAGATGGTGGTGGGGCCGTCATAATCCGGCGGAATCGGCGCCATGCCGTTGGCGCGCCGCAAGCCCCAGACATGCGAGTTCTTGTCGGTGTAGACTTCGGTGTATTCGAGCCCCGTGGTCATATCCATGACCTCGTGCACGCGCGCATCGCCAAATGCACTCTCCTTAAGCTCCGGCACATAGTCCGTAACCGGCGCCTGCGGATCGATCCTGCCCTCGCTGACCAGGAGCCCTGCGAGCACGCCGGTGAACGATTTCGTCACCGACATCGCGATGTGCGGCTTGTGCGGCTTCAGCGCGCCGAAATAGCGCTCGTAGATCAGCCTACCCCGATGCAGCACCGCGATGCCGTCGGTGTAGGTCTCCTCCAGCATCTTTGCGAACGTCATGGGCCGGCCCTCCATGGTGGTCGAGGCGACCGCGCCGATGTCATGATCTTCGCGCGGCAGCACGGATGCAGGCCCCGCTCCGCGCCAGACATTCACCGTCGGCACCAGCTGGCGGATATTGCTCCAGGCCCAGCGCAGCTCGGGGAAGCTGCGGAACGAGCCGTCCTGGAAGGTGATGAGGCGATCGGGGGATGGCGGGAAGCCGCGCATCCAGCCGAGGGTTTCGGGGTCGGATTCGGTGGAGGTGAGTTGGGTGGGCGGGACGGACATCAACACTGGCTCCAGAGAGGCGATGCAGACGTCGTAGCATGAGCAGGCACAGTGCACATCCAACGCAAGCGCTGGGCACCTGCGCGGCGGTCAGGACGGTGGGCAGGGCTCTACTATCCTGCGCCCGAAATGCGAGACTATGAGGCGAGCTCAGTCTTTGCTCGCGCAACGATGCTGTCCCAATTCACCTGTTCGCTGGTGGCCAGATCGGTCTTGAATAGCTGTCATGGTGACCGATGTATGCCCGAAGCGCCTCATGCCCATGGGCACGCCACGCTTGGGCGAACCACTGCTCCAGAAGCTCTGAAGCGGTTTCGGACGGTTCAGTCGCCTCGTATCTTTCATCATCATAAATTTCGGAGGGAACGACGACCGTCGGTCCTTGAAACCGGTGCCCCTCCCGGTCAACGGGCTCGCCATCTGCATCCATCGCCCACAGTGCGACAGCAAATTCATCACTAAAGAGTTGCGAGTCGTATTCGATCGGCAGGAAGCTCGTCGCGTCGCCCCATGACGTTCCTGCGATCATCGCCATTTCCATATTCAGTTGAGGCGCGATCTCCTGAAAGTGCCGCCGTACCCGTTCAACGAATTCCTTCTTCTTGTTGTCCTCACCCATGCTGCCCTTCCGCTACTATCGACATTGCCTTTGACAGAACTTGTAGGATGGGTGGAGCAATGCGACACCCATCAATGCCGATCGCGATGGGTTTCGCTGCGCTCTACCCATCCTACGAGCTGACTGATCACACGATGTTCGCTCTTGAGGGTGTCGCGCGCGCTACTCCCACTCTATCATTTCGAACCTCGCTTCGCCGTTGGTCTGAAAGCACAATTTTTCGGGTCTGACGGACAAATGCCGACGGTACATCCGCCTCAATTTTTCACTCTTGAATTCACAGATAATTTCGTGCTGCTCCGAAAAGAGGTGAGTTCGGCAAGTATCGGAGTCAATCGACTGATCGGCCCCCGTGCTTTGAGGGAACGACCAACTCGCGTAGCTTCCGATACCGTCAGAATCAGACAAGCACTGATTCCGCTTGTACGATAATCGCGACGCGACCACCCCGCCCTAGGCGAACCGTGCCGAGACGGTGCCAATACCCGCGATGTTGGCCTCGAAAGCATCGCCCGCGTTCACAGCGACCATCGGGCCGAGCGCTCCGGAGAGCACGACGTCGCCGGCGCGCAGCGGCCGCTTGCGGTGGGCAAGTTCGCCGGCGAGCCAGGCCAGCGCGTTGAGTGGATTGCCGAGGCAGGCCGCGCCGGTCCCCTTCGAGACGACCTCGTCCTTCCTCGTCATCTGCATCTGGAGAGCACGGAGATCCAGGCCATCCAGCCGGCGGACCGGCCCTCCGAGGACGAAGAGGCCCGACGACGCGTTGTCGGCGACGGTATCGACGATGCCGATATCCCAATTGGTAATGCGGCTGCCGACGATCTCGAGGGCGGGCATCGCGTATGCCACCGCCCGCAGCACGTCGGCCACCGTGGGCGCTTCGACATCGACGTCCCGATCAAGAAGGAAAGCCACTTCCGCTTCGATCTTCGGCTGAAGCACGCGCCCCGCAGCGACAGGCTCATCCTCGCCCACGATCATGTCAGCGAAGAGAACTCCGAAATCCGGCCGGTCGACGCCAAGCTGTTTCTGTACCGCACGCGATGTCAGCCCGATCTTGCTTCCGACCACGCGCCGACCTTCCTTCTCCCAATGCGCGGTGTTCTCCTGCTGGATGGCGTAGGCCGCATCGACGTCGAGGTCCGCCAAATGCGGCCGAATGGGCGCGATCGGGCTGCCGGCGTAAGCGGCGCGGATCTGAGCTGCGAGTTCGCTGTACTTGGCTTGCTGGTTCATCGGGACGATCCTTACTTGCCGGTCCGCAGGAATTCGATGTGGAGCCGATTGAACTGCTCTGCGTCCTCGAACTGGGGCCAGTGTCCGCAGCGATTCATGACCACGAATTTCGAGCCCGGAATCATGTCCGCGATCTGCTTCCCCTCCTCGGGCGTCGCGGTCGGATCGTGCGAGGTCCACACGACCATCGTTGGCGCCTTGATCGACCGATATTGGTCGGCGGTGATCATGTTGGGCCGGCGGATTTCCATCTCCTGCAGGCACATGATCCGCTTCATCGTGTCGGCAAATCCCGGCTGGGCGTAGATCGCGCGTCGCGTCTCGATCAGATCGTCCGAAACCATGCTCTTGTCGCACATCAGGAATTCGAGGCGAGCCTTGATCCGCTCCCAGGAGGGATCGGATGCAGCCTCGTTGGACAGCTTCTTCAACCGCTCCATCACCGGGGGATGCGCTGTCCAGCCGCCGGCGGTGTTGAGGACAAGCTTCTCGACCGCGGCCGGACGATGCACGGCCAGATAGGTCGCGACCCAACCGCCCAACGATTCGCCGCTGATCATCGCCTTGTCTCTGCCAAGCGTCTTGAGGACGGCGAGCACATGGTCGGCGTAGTCTTTGACCTGGTAGTCGATGGCCGGCTTGTCGGTCCAACCGTGGCCCAGCATGTCGATGGCGACGAACCAGAAGTGATCGGCGTGCGGACCGAAGTTTCTGGAATATGCCTCTGCATGGCCGCCGACGCCGTGCAGCGCCAGGACGAGCGGCTTGGACGGGTCGCCCGACTCGATGCAGCGGGTTCGAATTCCGCCGGCATCGATGAAGTGCTGTTTGAAGGAAACGCCCCGCAGATCGGCCCAGACGCTGGAAAAATTCTCTGGTCTCGCGTCGCTCATAGCTGGATCTCGTTCGTTGTCGTGTCAGGCGAAAAGTGGCGTGCCGCTGGGCTTCGACGGAGAGGATGGCTTCTGCCGCGGGATAGCCGAGAGGTCCGGGAGATCGAGAACCGTCCGGATGGCAGCGCTCAGCCGATCGAAGGCCACGCTCGCGTCGGACGTTCCCGCCGCGTCGCGCCAGGCGACCACGCCATCGGGGCGAACAAGCAGAACTCCGGCTTCCTCGATCTCGCGGATGCGCTGCCACTCGCAATAGAGGTCCTGCGCCTCGGGCGAGCCCGTCACCACGACACGGAGGAACGGGAGATCGAGGCGCAGCGCCGCTTCCTTCCACGCCCCGCCGGCGAGGCCGGTCACGACGGTGAAGAGGCCCTTGCCAGTCAAGTCCAGCGTCGACACGCGCAAGCCGTCGCGACCGACGAGCCATGCATGCGGGATCTTGGCACCGGGGCGCGATGTCGGTTGATGGTAGAGGCCGCGATCTCGCCGCCACTCCTCCGGCTTGGCATCGACGTCGGCAATCACGGCCGAGGATTCGTAGCGCTGGTTCATCTCGGTGCCCTGGGCGTTGAATTCCGTCTGCTTCAGGTCCAGCGCTGCCTGCGCCGCCTTCCGGGCGGCCACGCCATCGGGACCTGGATCGCGGAAGCGCGCGATGCCTGCAGCGACCGGGTTCTCGGCGCCCTGCACCCTGAAGCATGCGTTCAGCGGCGCGTAGTCGAGCCGGGACTGGTTCGCCCGCAGCACGACCTGCTTGCCGACCGGCGCCCGCTCCTGCGAGTAGCTTTCCAAGAGCTTCGGACCGGCCCAGCCCTTCACCGAATAGGCGAGCTTCCAACCGAGATTATGGGCGTCCTGGACGCAAGTGTTATTGCCCAATCCGCTCGATGGCGGGTGCCGGTGGACCGCATCGCCGCCGCAGTGCACCCTTCCTTTCGAATACTGGGTCACGTAGGCCTGGTTCACGTACCAGATCGATGTGCGCACGATGTCGATGTCGACGGATGGGTCGCCGATCAGAACCTTGATCTTTGGAATGATCGCTTCCGGAGCCAGGTCCGGCTCGCCCTTGCTGATGTCGAAACCCCAACCGGCGATCCACTGCGTCCACGGATGCACGGCCCGCAGCAGGCCCATGCCGATCTCGCCGAAGCTCGCGTCCGGCGTCACGATCCAGTTCAGGATGCTCGGCCGATGTTTGCTGTATTTGGTCAGGTCACAGTTGAACACGGTGTAGACGGTGCCTGCGCGCGCCATCTGTCCTTCGATCGGCAAGCCCAGATGGTCCACCACCATTGAGCGCGCGCCGTCCGCGCCGACCATGTAACGCGCGCGGACGGTGTACTCTCGCCCGTCGAGGCGATCGCGCAGCGTGGCCGTCACGCCGTCCGCATCCTGCTCGTGCCGGACGTACTCGGTGTTGAACGCGAAAGTCGCGCCCTTCTCGGCCGCCTTCTGGAACAGAATTGGCTCGAGCAGCGGTTGGATGATGTCGACCATGCCGCAGGGACTCGCGCGCAGATAATCGCCGCGGCGATCGTCGCCGGTCCCCCACGTTCGCATCCGGATCAGCTCGGAGCCGGCCAGGCTGGTCGTGAAGGTCGTGTCGCCCATGAGCTCCCAGGGGCTCGCGTACCGGGCCACGTCCTCCGCGATCCCGAGATCGCGGAAGACTTCGTTGGCGCGCTGGTTCGTGATGTGGGCGCGCGGGCTGTCGGCCATCCAGTTGCCGCGCGATACGATGTGACTGCGAACGCCGCAACTGGCGAGCGCCAGGGCGGTCGTCGAGCCCGTGGGGCCGGCGCCGATGATGAGCACGTCCGTTTCGTATGCCATTTGCCTGCTCCGCGATGCTGCCGCATTCGCGCGGGGTTAGTCGATCAATGAGCGCCGTTGGCCTGCTTGGCCGCCATCATCGCCATGCCGGCGATCCAGCCCGGAATCGCTTCGTAGAATTCCTGCTCCATCTTGAAGCGGCCGCCCGTGGAAAAGGCGCCGAAGGCGGCGACCCATGCGAGGACCTCGTTGGCGCCGCGTCCTGCGACTTCGCGGACCTTGCCGGTATCGAGCGCGTCGGCGCGCCAGATCTGGCCGGTGCGAAGGATTTCCATGAACTCCGCGTCCCAATCGGGGTTGAGCGGCTGGCACGGCCCCTTGCCCGCCTCGGCGAGAGCACCTGCCTCGAGCACGCGCTTCTCACGGGCTTCCCTGGCCTCCGCTGTCGGATTTCGGCCGTTGATCAGCCGCTCGCGGATTTCGGGCGGTGCATCCTTGATCGACGGAAGCGGTGGATCGTGCGAAAGCCCGCCGGACGCGGCAAACAGCACCCGCTTGCCGGACCGCATTGCGAAGCGGCCGACGGATTCACCGAGTTGGCGAGCGCGGCGATAGGTCGGCACCGGCGGCGCGGCGGCGTTCACGAAGATTGGCAAGATCGGGATGGACTTGAAGTCCCCGAACATCGCTTCCCACAATTGGACGAAGCCGTGATCGACCGGCATGCGGTAGGACACCGCGACGTCGAAATCCTCGGCCCGCAAATGGTCGATGAGTTCCAGCGCCGTCTTCTCCGGAACGTCCAGCGGGCCCGTCCCGCCTCCCCAGTCGCCCAGCGAGACGGCTCCGGCTCCGACGCAGAACGAGGGCATCAGATCGTAGAAGAAGCCGTTGAAGTGATCGGGCGCGAACTGGACGATGTAATCAGGCGCAAACTCCTTCACGAAGCTTCCGAGACGTCCGAACGCGGTTCGGACACGTTGCTCGGTCTCATTGCTGGTAGGCCCTTTGTACATCAGGGGAGTATGGGATGCGCAGACGATGGCAACTGACATGATCTGATTCCTTCGAACGCCGAGTTGATTTGTCGAACGATTGGCAGCGGCCGCTACTTCTTCACCAGCGGGCACGGGCTTTCGGAAAGCGGGCGGTTGACGGATTCACCAGGCAACGTCTGCACGACGTTGTAGAGGTCCCAATCGCCCTTGTTCTCTCCCGGCTTCTTCACCTGGAGCAGGTACATGTCGTGGATCATCTTGCGATCTGCGCGGATGTAGCCGTCGGCCGCGAAGAAGTCGTGCACCCGCTCCTTTTCCATCTGCTTCATCACCGTCGGAGCGTCGTCGGTGCCCGCCGCCTTGACCGCCTTCAAATAGTGCGCGACGGACGAGTAGACGCCGGCATGGAAGCTCGTCGGCATCTGCTTCGCTTTGGCGAAGAATTTCTCGGCCCAAGCACGCGTTTCGGGTGTTCGGTCCCAATAGAACGGAGACACCTCGTAGGCGTCGTGTGCGATCTTCAGACCGACCGCCTGCACATCCGTCAGAACGGACTGGAGGGGCACGATCTTGGCCTTCGCACTCAAGCCGAATTCGTCAGCCTGCTTCAGCGCGGTGACCGTGTCGCCGCTCGAGGCGGCAATCGCGATCACGTTCGCGCCCGCGCTCGAGGCAGTAAGGAGGAACGACGCGAAATCAGAGGTGTTCGGTGGAAACACAGAGTTGCCCACCACCTGGCCGCCATTGAGCTTGACCTGCTCTGACGTATCGCGCGTCAAGGCATTGCCGTAGGCCTGATCGACAGTCAGGAAGTACCACTTGGCTCCCCCGGCATCGATGACGGACTTGGCGGCTCCCTTGGCGAGATTGTAGGTATCGACCGTCCACTGGACCGTGAGCGGTGAACAGGCCTTGCCGCTGAAGTCCGACGAGGTCGATCCCGAGAGCAGCATGATCTTGCTCTTCTGCGCGGCCAGGTTCTGCACGGCGAAGCCGATCGGTGAGCCCTGCATATCCGCGACCGCATCGACGCCCTCGACGTCGAACCAGCGGCCAGCGATCTGGGATCCGACGTCGGGCTTGCCGGAATGGTCGGCCGAGATCACTTCGACGTTCAGGCCGGCGCCGAAGTCTTCGGCGGCCATCTGGGCGGCGACGACCGAGCCCTTGCCGTTCGCCATGGATGTCGGACCGGCGATGTCGGTCAGAACGCCGATCTTGACCTTGCCATCGCTGAGGTTCGGAGTGCCTCCGGCGGTCTGTGCCGTCCCAGGCGTCGCAAGCGCCAGGCACACGGCCGCAGTCAAATAATACCTTGAATGAACCATCGTTTCCTCCCGTCGCCGCCTGTTGGGCGTGCGGAGGATGGATTGCCGCCGATTGAACTATGATTCCATCTGAGTCTGTGAAATGTTCGCAGTGCGAACACGACCGGAGGCGATCATGCACCGTAACGTCAGGGCCCTTTCCCGAGGCTTGGCCCTGATCAATGAGCTCAATGCGAGCGGGCCATCGAACGTCGTGCAGCTCGCGAAGAGGACCGGCCTCAACCGAACAACCTGCTACCGTTTGCTCGATACGCTTCGCGAAGACGGCTATGTAACGTTTGACGAAACGAACGCTTTGTTCAGTTTGACGCCCCAGGTGCGCACCCTCAGCGAAGGCGTTTCTTCACGCGACCTATCAAGCCAGGCAGCGCTGCCGGCCATGTTCGCCCTGCTCGACCAGGTCTCGTGGCCAAGCGACTTCGGGGTCTTCGAACTTGGCTCGGTCCTTATCCGGGAGAGCACGCATCCGTTCAGCCCCTTCTCGGTTCACCGCTCGATGGTCGGCCACAGAAGATCCTTGGTCCGGAGCGCCCTGGGCAAAGCCATCCTGGCCGCCTCAACGCCTGCCCTGCGCCGGGAGATGCTCGAGCTGACGGCCTCGCTTGTCGAGGAAGACGCAGGCCTGGCGAAGGATCGTCGCTTCATCAACGAAATCCTGTGGCAGACGAAGGCGGATGGATACGCCTCGTCCGTGGGTGGATCAGAGGCGGGCATCAGCGCCATCGCGCTCGCCATCCACGGCGCTGGTCCCGTGCTCGGCAGCATCAATCTGATCTTCTTCTCATCGTCGATGACGCCCGAAGTCGCCGCGAAGAAATACCTGCCCAGCATGAAGATCGCAGTCCAAGAAATCGAGAGGCGATGGTCTGCGGCAAACAAAGCTCGGGGGAAGCCGCCATAGCGACGCCGCCAGCAAACGCCGACGCCTCCTCATAGATCCTCGCGCAGCCCCTTGAAAAACGGGTGCCTCACCTTTCCTTCCGCCTACTTGGCCCGATAGACGGCGAGTTGAAGAGCCTAATTCTAGTCGAGTTTCGATCCCTCGCGTTTTTACACAGCCAGGGTCAGAGGCGGACTCGCCTCATCCACGTCCGCTCGACCCACAAGCCGAAATTGTCTACCCATGGGACGGGATGTTACTCGCCGTTCACGCACGACGTTCCTTCCGGATCTGGTAGCTATCGAAGCTATACTCACAAACCTGCCACCATTGATAGGAATCGGACCTGTAAGTCCTAAAACTCTCGAGAATCTTCTTGAAGCGCGGATTAGTCGCCGCCGTTTCGTTGCACACGTCATCATTCGCCTTGTATGCGGCGTCCATGATCGTGTTCGAGAAAGGCCGCAACTGCGCTCCGGCCGCGAGTAAGCGCTTCATTGCCGGCGGATTCGTATCGTCGAACTTCGCTGTCAACCAAATGCCGGCCTCACGTGCCGCAGCCGTCAATGTTGCCTTATAACTGCTGGGTAGGTCGTTCCATTTTGCAAGATTGATAAGAAAGTGGCCGCATGCGCCTCCCTCCCAAAAACCGGGATAATAGTAATACTTTGCGACCTTAACGAAGCCGAGCTTTTCATCGTCGTACGGGCCTATCCACTCGACCGCGTCCAGCGTGCCGCGTTCGAGGGCTGGGTAAATGTCGCCTGCGGGCACTTGCTGTGGCACGACGCCTAGCTTGGCCATCATCTTTCCGGCGAAGCCGCCGATACGAAACTTCAGTCCGCTCAAGTCCTCTGGCGTGTTGACTTCCTTGCGGAACCAACCGCCCATTTGAGCCCCGGTATTTCCAGCCTGTATGACATGACAGCCAAAATCATTGAAGAGCTCGCTCATCATCTGCTGACCGCCGCCGTTCAGATACCAGGCCTCCGCGATACGCGCGTTGAAGCCGAACGGCATGGCAGTTGCGAAAGTGAACGATGGCTCCTTCCCCCAATAGTAATAACCGGTGGTCCAGGCCATTTCGATCGTCTGATTCGCCGCCGCATCGAGCACCTGAAATGGTGGTACAATTTCGCCGCCGGCGAACAGCTGGATTTGGAAGCGATTATCGGTGATCTCAGCGACTCGCTTGACGAAGTGTTCGGCAGCGCCATGAAGAGAATCGAGCGACTTCGGGAAGCTCGAAGCCAATCGCCACCTAAGTTCGGGTTGCGACTGCGGGATTGCAGGCGATGCGATCGAGCCCGCTGATAGTGCCCCGCCAGCTAGACCGGCTTTCAGAAGATCTCGACGCCTCATGGCCTTCCTCCTCGCAGGGTGATTTCTTGTTACGTCGATCAGATGCCGGACAGACAAAAGTGGTGGCGATTACTCCTTGGCCTTTTCACCCTTAACGAGCGGACAACCGCCGGCTTCCAGGCTCCGTGTCGCCTCGGCCCCGGGAATTTTCGCTACAATCTTTAGGATGTCCCATTCCGACTTGGATTCGTCGGGCGCCTTCGCTTGCAGCAAATACTGGTCACGCTCGACCCTTCCGTCAATACGAAGCTTGGCGTGTTTCGTGACTGCATCTGAAATCGGCGCCGCACGCATAGCTTCCATGACCTTGTCGGCGTCTCGGCTGCCTGCCGCCTTAACGGCCTTCAGATAGTGCAAGACAGCGGTATAGACCGTAGCTTGATCCCAGGTTGGAATGCGGTTCATCTTTTGCATGTAGCGCTTCGACCAAGCGCGAGTGTCATCGTCGAGATCCCAATAAAATGGAGATGGTAGTTGAAGCCCTTGGGCGAGCTTCAGGCCAAGTGCCTTGACGTCCAGATCAAAGAGCGTCAGAGCGGCCAGCCGTTGCCCCCCAGACATGATGCCGAATTCGTGAGCCTGCTTGATGGTGTTTGTCGTGTCCCCGGCGGAGTTGGCAAGCCCAATGATTTTGGCTTTCGATGCTTGCGCCTGAAGAAGGAAAGAAGAAAAGTCGGAAGCACCGAGTGGCGCATAAACTGATCCGAGCACCTTACCGCCTGCCGCCTCGACTACAGCACTTGTATCGCGCACCAAGGCCTGACCAAACGTGTAATTAGCGCCGATGAAGAACCAGGAATCTCCGCCTTGCTTGACAACTGCAGATCCCAGAACCTTACCCTGCGTGTAGGTGTCAATTGCCCACTGCGTCAGATATGGAGAGCATTGCGCGCCAGTGAGGTCAGCGCTCAACGCGCCGGTGAGCAATAGAATCTTCTGCTTTTCAAGCGAGAGCGTGCGCAGGGCGAAGGCCACACTGGAGTTGGGAACGTCAACGATAGTGTCGACACCTTCGCGTTCGAACCATCGCCGCCCCGTGCTGGCACCGACATCGGCTTTCATCTGATGATCGGCGAAGATGATTTCCGCGGGCTGTCCCAAAATCGGCCCAGCGTCCTCGACCGCCATCTTGGCAGCTTCGACCGAGCCTTGTCCGCTTGCGTCAGAATAGACGGACGCCATATCGGTTAGCACCCCTATCCTAACCGGCTGTGTCTGGGCGAATGCGCTCGTAGTCGCGAGCGCAATTGAGCCAACGAGCCATAGGTGCGGCAAACTCCCGCGACGCATGTCCCCCTCCCTTGATCGTGCCCTTGCCTCTTTCAGGTAAGGCCAGGGCGTCATTTTGTTTCTACGGAAATTCTTGCCGCTCGCGATGGAACTGTCTGTCACCTATGAGTGTGACAGGCCGTGGTAAGCTTAGGGGACCGGCAGATCGGACTACCTTGTAGAGCCTCGACCTATGCGACCGGTCTAGCTCTTCGGCAAGCGCGCCGTCACCGTCAGCAACTGGTAGGATGCCGCCGTCTCACCCGTCGCTGTCGTGACTTCAACGTCCCACGTCACCTCGCCGAACTTATCGCTACGAGGGAACTTCTCCTTCACCGTGAGGCGGACCTTGATCGTGTCTCCGGGCTCGACCGGCTTCACGAAACGCAGGGAGTCCAGCCCGTAGTTGGCGAGAACCGGACCCGGCGGGGGATCGACAAAGAGGCCGGCGGCATAGGACAGCACCAGATACCCGTGCGCGACGCGGCCTTTGAAGAAGGGATGGCCTTTGACCGCCTCCTCATCCATGTGGGCATAGAAGGTATCGCCCGTGAGATGTGCGAATTTCTCGATGTCGTCCAGCGTAATCGTGCGCTCACCGGTGACGAACGTCTGGCCGAGATCGAGTTCTTCGTAATGGTAGCGGAAGGGATGCTTGTCCTTCACAATCTGCGAGGCACCGCGCACCCAGCTTCCGACGAGGCTGGTGATCCTTCCCGGCGATCCCTGCAGGGCGGTGCGCTGCATGTAATGGCTCAGGCTGCGAACGCCGCCCAGCTCTTCCCCGCCTCCGGCTCGTCCGGGTCCGCCATGTACGAGATGCGGCATCGGAGAGCCGTGACCGGTTTGTTCTTTGGCGCAATCGCGATCGATAAAGGCGATGCGACCGTGCTGAGGCGCGATCCCAAACGCAATGTCAGAAGCCGTTGCCGGATCGTAGGTGTAAACGGAGGCGACAAGACTACCTTCTCCACGATGGGCCAGAGCTATGGCCTCTCCTACATCGCGGTAGCCCATGAGGGTGCTCACGGGGCCAAAGGCCTCGATTGCATGGACCTCTGATGCCGATGCCGGATCCTCGCAGAGCAACGCCATCGGCGGGAGAAAGGCGCCGGTCCTCTTGTCGGCGCCTTCCACTTGCACATCGTCCGGATCACCGATCACGAGCTTCGCCTCTCGCTGAAGCCGCCGCAATTGCTGCAGAACGTCGGCGCGTTGCTCCAATCCGACGACGGGACCCATGCGTACGTTATCGAGCGCCGGATTACCGACCACGATTTTAGAAAGCCGGTCGCGCAGCGCTGCCGTGGCTGCCTCTATGTGAGCATTGGGCACGAAGGCGCGGCGAATGGCCGTACATTTCTGACCGGCCTTCACGGTCATTTCCTTGGCGACTTCCTTGATGAAAAGGTCGAACTCAGGAGTGCCTGGAGCCGCGTCCGGCGCCAAGATTGCTGCATTCAGCGAATCCCGCTCGGCAATGAAGCGAACGGTCTCCCGTACGATCACGGGATGGCTCTGCAACTTTTGCGATGTTTCTGCCGACCCAGTGAATGCGACGAGGTCCTGGCCGGTCAAATGATCGAAAAGGTCGCCGGTGGATCCCAAGATCAACTGCAGCGCGCCATCGGGAAGAGCACCTGATGCCGTCATTAGTTCGACGACCTTGTGCGCGAGATACGCTGTTACAGTCGCCGGCTTGGTTATGACGGGAACGCCGGCCAGGAATGCCGATGCAAACTTCTCCAGGAGGCCCCAGCAGGGAAAATTGAATGCGTTGATGTGGATGGCGACGCCTTGCCGTGGCACCACGATATGCTGACCGCCAAACGTGCCGCCCTTACCGAGCCCTTCAAAGGCGCCATCGATGAGGAACTTGGCGTTCGGCAGTTCGCGCTTACCTTTCGATGCATAGACGAACAGTGTGCCAATCCCGCCGTCAATATCGATCATGCCGTCGGACTTCGTCGCCCCCGTGGACAGCGAGAGCCGATACAACTCGTCTTTCCGCTCCGTTAGAAACTGACCGATCTTCTTCAGGAGATCGGCGCGCTGATGGAAGGTGAGCATCCGCAGGTTTGGGCCCCCGACCGAGCGGCCATACTCAATCGGATCTCTCATGTCGATGCCGCCGCTAGGGACGAGCGCAACCGTTTCGCCGGTGACGGCGCTTCGCGCGGCGATCCAATCCGCTGCCTGATCAACCCAATTGGAACGTACGAAGCTCCGCAATTTCATGCTGTTTCTCGCTCTTGAAGTAACGTGTGGCTCGGTTGGTCTGTCTCACATACGGTCACTGAAGTTCGCCGGCCGTTTTTCCAGGAACGCAACGACGCCTTCCTTGTAGTCCGCGGTCCTGCCTGCCTCGCTCTGGATGTCCCGTTCAACATCTAGTTGCGCATCGAGGGTATTGGTCTCGGCTGTATTGAGCGCTCGTTTCGAGAGAGCCAACCCACTGGACGACTGCTTCGCCAGCGTGATCGAAAGCTCATGAGCCTCATCCATCAAGGAGGCATCATCGGCGCAGCGCCATATCAACCCCCATGCCTCTGCCCGCTCCGCGTCGATGGTCTCGCCAAGGAGCGTCATGGCGCGGGCTCGTGCACTGCCGACTGTTCGTGGCCAGAACCATGTGCCGCCACAGTCCGGAATCAGCCCAAGTTTAATAAAGGGCTGAATGAAACGGGCCGAACGCGCGGCGATGACGATGTCGCATGCGAGTGCCAGGCTCGCCCCTGCTCCCGCCGCAACGCCGTTCACAGCGCATACGACTGCAAGCGGAGAAGCACGCATGCGGCGAACCAAAGGATTGTAGCCTTTCTCGAGCATCGGGCCCGGGTCGGGTAATTCGCCTGGGCGCTTTATCAAAGCCGCCAAATCCTGCCCCGCGCAAAAACCGCGCCCCGCGCCCGTCAACAAGACAGCTCGGCAGTTCGAATCATCCTCGGCGTTCGTCAGCGCGTCCGTCAGCGCCTTGAAGGTCTCCTCCGTAAGCGCATTCAGCCGGTCGGGCCGATTGAGCTTGATCAAGTGATAGCGCTCGCGTTTCTCGATCAGCACGACGTTCATCCCATTCATCCCCGAAGCCTGTTCTCTGGTCTGCTATCTGCGGTTGATCAAATCTTCGGGGCCGGCGCGGCTTCGCCGGCGCTAAACGCATCCCGCAACGACCTGCGCAATATCTTTCCGCTCGAATTCTTCGGCAGCTCTTCCACAATCTCGATTATCCGCGGATATTTGTATGCGGCCATTCGCTGGCGGCAGAACTCCTGCAGTTCGTCGATCGTGGCGTGCTGGCCGTACTTGAGGCTAACGACCGCCCTCACGGTCTCGCCGCGGTAAGAGTTGGGCGCGCCTACGACTGCGGCCTCGCGGACGGCGGGATGGGTGTAGAGCACGTCTTCCACCTCGCGTGGCCAGACCTTGTAGCCGCCCGCGTTGATCATGTCCTTCTTGCGATCGACGAGGTAGAACCAACCGTTACCGTCCATGAAGCCGATGTCCCCGCTGCGCAGTCCATCCGGCTGCATCGTCTTTGCAGTATCGTCCGGCTTGTTCCAATATCCAGCAGCCAACGATGGCCCCCCGATGATGATCTCCCCTTGATCACCGACGGGAGCAGGAGCGCCGTTGTGGTCGGCGATCCAGGCCTGTGTATGCGGCGTCGGAACGCCGATGGACAGCGTTCCGGTCAGCTCGTCGATCGGCGCCTCGCGATCTTTAGGCACAAGAATGACCGGCCCATTGGTCTCGGTCATGCCATAGCCGTGATAGATGTAGTGCCCAAACTTGGCCTTGAAGTCCCTCAACACCTGCGCCGGAACCGGTGCGCCTCCCGAACATATCGTAGTGAGGCTCCTCAACTGGTCGGCGCGCACGGTGCTTTCGTTCAACATGGCCATCAGAGCGGTGATGGCGCAAAACGCGACGCCAGCGCCGTGCTCCTCGATCGCGTCGGCAGTCACATTGGGATGAAAGCGATAGGTCAAGATGAGTGGCGCTGCGCGAACGAACGCCAGCGCGAGACCTGCGATCAATCCCGTGATATGAAAAAGTGGAGCGACGCCAAGGACCGGCGTGCCAGCTTCGACATGCATCCAGCGTGCAATGCTTTCCGCCGTTATTACGGCCCCGCCGTGCGTGTTCATCGAACCCTTGGGAACGCCTGTCGTTCCGGAGGTGTAAACCAACATGGCGACGTCGAATGCCGCGGGTTCAATGATTGAAGGGGATCGTCCCTTTCTCGCTTCGATAAGCTGAATCAAATTCGACGCTACCTTCCCCCTGGACAGGCCGCCGAATATGCGACGATCGTTCCTCGATTGGAAATCGAACGCAGATGTCGTGAAGACTGCAGGCAACGTACGCTGAAGGCCACTGACGACATCGCGATAGAGCTCGTCTTGGCAGACAAGTGCCTTGGGCAAGCTGTCGTCTAGGATAAGCGCCAGTTCGCGGGCGGTATTCATCGGATTGACGGTGACAACGACCCCGCCCAGCTTCCAGGCCGCCAGCGCAGCGATAACAAACGCGGGCGTATTTTGAAGGTATAGCGCGAGCCGGTCGCCTTGACCGAAGCCTTCGTCCGCGAGTGCCGTTGCAAATGCATCACTCGATGCGTCGAGTTCGACGTAGGAGATTTTCTGATCGAAATAGATGAGCGCGGGCCGAGCCGCTGCCGACTGAACCACCCTCTTAAATACTGCAATGAGACTAGGAGGGGTCGGCACTCCGGATTGGCTCAGCTGGCCGGCTTCATAGATCGCTTGCCATGGCCGTGCTGCGTACGGGTTCAGCTCGTCCAGATGCTCGCTGGTCGACATCGTCTTAGCCTTATGAGTTGAGCCGCACGGCCGACTGGCGGCAGCATTGAAAGTGTTGGTCAGGAGCCTCCCGGAAACAGCCAGCTCGGCCGAGAACCGCTTCAGAATCGCCCCACAAAGCCTCTTGTGCTAAGCTAGACGCAAACTTAGGGTCGGACTGCTCATCAGCGGAGAGCGCGGCGCGGCCTGCTGCAGCTGCTAACATTCTAATCGGCTCACGACGGGGCTCCTGAGATACATGATTTTCAGCCTCGGCCGCCATTAGCGCCGAGAGCAATGCCGGAGTGAATACACGCTAGAGGAGCTCTGTCTGTCCCTCTCGAAGGTGACACGACGGAGGTACTTGGGCCGAAGCTCGTAAGAAGCCAAATGGCCAAGGCTTGGGAGGACTCGAGTATGACCAGTGCTAATTTGGTTACGGCAGCCGTCGGCAAGAGCTACGACCTGCCAGCGTGGATCGAAGGGCTCGCCCTCGGCGTCGGCGGGGATACTTTCGGATCGCGGCTGATTGAGGCGTTATCGGATACTGTCGACGCGGACGACTGTGCGGCGTTTCAATACGGCCCGGCCGGAGTAAGAACGGTTGTGGTCGGAAGCCTCCGGAATGTCGAGAATACGCGCGTAGCGGCGGAACGCTACCAAACGGCATTTTGGAAACGTGACAAGTTCCTACTGTCTCACAGGATGACCACGCGATCGCAGGGCCCGGAGCTCTTCAGCATTGCGACGCGGGACATCGGCGATAGGCAATTTCGTCGTGAATGTTACGAGTTCCAGAATGTGACGGAGCAAATGTCGGTCCGCTTACGGTCACCGTCAGGCCTCTTCTCCTTAAGCGCGTTTTGGGGACAGCGCCGCGGACGTCTGCGCGAGCACGAGGCGGAGCGCATTTCCGCGGTCGCCAACACCTTGTTGGCCTTCGTTGTTCGGCACGCTGATATTTCAACAACGGATACTCAGCGGGTCGCAAAGCCCATCAGTCTTGCGGATGCCGAGCTTCTCATTCGCCGGCTTGACCGGGGCCTCTCCGAACGAGAGATCGCTGTTTGTGCGCGCGTGCTGCGCGGCATGACCATGCAAGGCATCGCACTTGACCTCGGCCTTAGCGTTCACAGCGTCGTCACCTACAAACGGCGAGCCTTCTTCCGGCTGCACATCGCAACGACGGTCGAACTGTTCTCGTTGTGCGTGCCATCGAGATCGAGCGCGTGAGTCCCGCCTGACGACCTCGTCCTCACGTCAAACTGACGACGGGCTGTTGTAGAATTGGTTTAGCGCAAGCTTCCGGACGGAGCCGGAGCGAACTGTCCGCTTTGTGGCGGTTCGACCGGGGAGAGCCCAGCGCCCCTAATTCCACCGCAATGGCCAGCGCGCAGATCAGGCAGCGCATAGGCCGGTGCGTTGAAGAGGGCGTAGAGTCCGAGGTTGCTATTCGTACGCGCATCGGCGACGTGCCTGTTCACAACGGGCTCAGCCATGGCATATTATGTCGTGTGTGGCCTCACTGGCCCGAACGAGAAGACCTCTGCTCTGAGGCCACAAGGGTCCTTGCTTCCGCACAAGATGGCGCAGCGACAATCGCTGAATGTCGTACTGTCTTAAGCAGGATCGTTTTTCAGACAATCACCTGGAGGCATGGAGTTGATCGCCCGTGACGTGAGCAATGCAGTCTCGACGAAGTGCTCCAATCGCGAAGTCCATGATCTGCTCAAGAGTTGGTCGATGAAAACTTCCCGTCGTAGCGATTAGGCGCGGATCGCAAAACACAGCCGTAGTTACAAGAAGACATCGCCCAAGGATTATACCGTCTGCGCCTTGAAACTGGTGTCGTGCTATCCCTTCCGAGACGATGTCGGCTACGATGGACTCGATCCGCTCAATGAAGGAACGGCTAACCAACCAGTCCTCTCGTACCGAAACCAACACTAGTTCGTGGAGATGTCTTTCGTTGAGGAAGCGATCAGCATGGCGCTTCTCGATAGCTGCCAACGTCGCCCTTAGTCGCCCGGCGGGAGTTCGCGGGGTTACAGAAGCTTCAGTCGCGAGAGCGATCACCTCCGCAAACAACCGTTCTGCAACAGCTTCGTTCATCGCTTGCTTCGAGCTGAAGAACCGATAGACGTTTGCCGGCGACATTGAACACTCGCGCGCAATATCGGCCACCGATGTCTTCCTATGACCCATCAGCCGATACAGTCTGGTCGCAGCCTCCAGAATGCGACGGCAGGTCGCAGAATGTTCGGCCGCTAAGTTCTTATGTTTCATGGCCCTGAAACGCCGGCTGTTCTCGCATGTCGTGAATCGCACATATCGTGCTTAGGTGTGTTCGAACCTGGGTTGCCTCGGGGACGTGGTCCCGAACGAGAGAGGCAACTCGGCGATTTCATTGGAAGTCGGACAAGATCCTGAGCAACTGCTCTCTGTTTTCCTTGCCAATCTTTTCGACTACGTGCCGCTCATGCTCCGCGGCAAGCAGTTTGAAATGCCGTAGCGATACTTCCCCAGTGGGCGTGAGATGCAGCGAATGGCTACGACGATCGATTTCTGACGGAATGCGCTTGACCAAATTCCGGCCTTCCAGATTGTCCAGCAGATGCACGAGCCGGGCGCGCTCAATGCCAAGCCGGTTGGCGACGGCCATCTGTGTCAAGCTCGGATTTTCGCCGATGACGGTCAATACCGAATACTGTGTCGGCGTGAGCTCCACCGCAGACAGCGTCCTGATGAAGTCCTGGAAAATCCAAAGTTGGAACCGCCGCACCACATAACCGAGATGGCCGGTCAGCCCATCCAACTCGAATTCAGTCACGACTTTCCCTGCCCGAGGCTTCCGCCCCGTCTTCACGGCCGGCGCTGAACGTTGTCGTCTGGCCTGCGCCACGCGATTCGCCACTTCGCCCTCCTCAACCTGTTCCGCTCCCACGGCGTCCCACCATCGATACCAGATTTTGTTGTTGACTACAACAATTGTCCATAGCAACGTAATTCTGATGTTTGGTGTGCGCTTGCGCTGCTCACCTTGGCGCCCAATGGATGATAAGTCCCGGAGAGGAAGATGCCTGAGAAGCCCGCAAGGCCGATCCGCGAACCCGATCGGCTGTTCGCGCCGCAGCAACTGGTGATCGAGAAGAAGGCTGATGGATCGACGTGTGTCCGATCCGCCCAGATATTGAAGCCCTTCGGCCGCTCGGTCGGCAAATAGTGATCACCGTCTAGGTCGAGCACATCTAACACGAAGGAGTAAAATATGGCCGAGGCTGTCGAAATTCCCTATGGCTGCTACTGGTCGACACCGTTCGCGCGCTGGCAGGGCAGCTTCGCGGGCCTGCATGCCGTCGAATTCGCCGCGCATGTCACCAAGAACGAGCTCGCCAAACGCAAGGTCGAACCGCAGACCTTTGACTATGCGGTGCTCGGCTTGTCCGTTCCGCAGAAGCATTCGTTCTACGGTTTGCCATGGTTCATGGGCATGGTCGGCGCCGACCGGGTGACCGGTCCGACCATCGCGCAGGCCTGTGCCACAGGTGTGCGCACCGTGCTGGCCGCCGCGCAGGAGATCCAGTCGGGCCTCTCGCAAGTGGCGCTAGTGGCCACCGCAGACCGCACCTCCAACGGCCCGCACCTCTACTATCCTAATCCGCAGGGCCCCGGCGGCACCGGCGCCCACGAAGACTGGGTGATGGATAGTTTCGGCTACGACCCATACACCACCAAGTCTATGCTGGTCACCGCCGAGAATGTCGCAAGGCAGCATCAGCTCACCACCGCGCAGCAACACGAATTATTGCTGCACCGCCAAGAGCAATACCAGGCGGCGTTGGCTGATGATTGCGCGTTCCTCAAACGCTTCATGACCTTGCCCTTCGACGTCCCGGCGCCGAACTTCAAGAAGACCGTGAAGACGCTCGCGGGCGACGAGGGGGTCACCATATCGACGGCAGAAGGATTGGCGAAGCTGAAGCCCGTGCTACCCGACGGCACCATCACCTTCGGCTGTCAGACCCATCCGGCCGACGCCAACGCGGGCATTGTCGTTGCTCGCTCCGACCGTGCGAGGGAGCTGTCGCGCAATCCGAAGGTCCAGGTTCGCGTGGTCGGATTCGGTATGGAGCGCGTGGAAGCGGCCTACATGCCCGCCGCCCCTGCCCCTGCCGCCAAGAAAGCACTGGCGCAAGCCGGCATCGGGGTCAACCAGCTCGATGCCATCAAGCTGCACAATCCATTCACCGCGAATGACTTCGCGTTCGCTGCCGGGCTCGGCGTCGACGTGAAGACGATCAACAACTATGGCAGCTCGCTAATCTGGGGACATCCGCAGGCGCCAATGGCGTCGCGCGGAGTCATGGAAGTGATCGAGGAGCTGGCGATCCGCGGCGGCGGCTATGGCCTGTTCAGCGGCTGCGCCGCTGGCGACAGCGCGATGGCGATTGTATTGCATGTCGGCGACCGCGCCAACACCGTTTCTTGATCCCACGCTTGTTCGGAGTTTTGAATGGGCTACCGTGTCCCGCTCCCCGACATCCTCTTTACAATGAACTCCGCCGGAGGCCTTTCGCGCGGCATTGCCGAAGGTGTCTACGCCGATCTCGACGACGGGCTTGCAGAAGCAACCCTGAGCGAGGCGGCGAAGTTCGCCGAGAATGTGCTCGGGCCACTGCATCGCGTCGGCGACCAGGTCGGCGCAAGGTGGCACGACGGCGAGGTCACGACCGCGCCGGGCTGGCCGAACGCCTACCGCCAGTTCATCGCCGGCGGCTGGCAGGCGCTCACCGGCAGTACCAGCTACGGCGGCATGGGCTTGCCGCAGGTGCTACACGCAGCGTGCCTAGAGATGTGGAACGGCGCCAACATGGCGTTCATGCTCGGACCGGTTCTGACCTACGGTGCGATCTATGCACTCCAGGCTCACGCCAGTGAGGCGATCAAAACGAGCTATCTCGCCAAGATGATTTTGTGCGATATTCGCACATTTGCGCACTAATTTGACACAGGCAATTTGTTCGCCTACTGAAAGACCTACTCCGCAGTCTTTCCGCTAAAGGTCAGTTCTCTTATGCCTACCGAATTATCGACGGAAATCCTGATTATCGGCGGTGGTCTTGGCGGCCTTAGCGCGGCACTCGCTGCAGCTCGCCTAGGCAGGAAGGTGATGCTGGTCGAGGAACTGGACTGGCTCGGGGGCCAGCTTACCTCACAGGGGGTGCCGCTCGACGAAGCACCCTGGGCGGAAAGCCTGATTACCTCGCAAAGCTTTGCCGCGCTCCGTGCCGGCATCCGAAAGCACTATCAGGACTATTATCCGTTGACGCCGCGTGCCCGCGCCGATCTTCTGCTCAACCCTGGCATGGGCAATGTCGGCACGCTTTGTTGCGAGCCGGCCGTCGCAGCAAAGGTTCTCGATTGCTTGCTCGCCCAATTCGTATCGACGGGAGCACTCATTGTACTACGCCGGCACCGATTGACCGGATGCACCACCCACGCCAACAAGATCGCCGCGGTGAACGTCAGGAATCTCGAGGATGGCAAGCAGTTCGTTATTTCCGCAGCCTTGGTCATCGATGCCACGGAAACCGGTGATGTGCTCGCAATGGCCGATGTCGAGCACGTGCTCGGCGCGGAGTCGCAGTCCGAGACCAATGAGCTGCACGCGATCACTGGTCCTGCTGATCCTCTTGATCAACAAGCGCTTACTTGGGGCTTTGCCCTCGACTATCTTCCTGACGAAGATCACACGATCGACAAGCCCAAGGGCTACGAGATATTCCGGCAGTTGAAGCCAGATTTTTGGCCTGGCACTCAATTCGGCTGGACCGTCAGCAACCACGTTACGCATAAACCCTTGGAACGTAGACTTTTCGCTGGCGATACCGACGATGAGTATGTGTTTGATCTTTGGCACGCCCGCCGCATTCTCTACCGGCGCAACTTCCTGCCTGGGGCCTTCGCGAGTGACATCACGATCGCAAACTGGCCGCAAATCGATTACTGGCTGAAGCCCGCCGTTGGCGTCAGCCCCGAAGAGGCAACCGCCGCGCTCGACGAGGCGCGGCGGTTCTCCCTGTCCTTCCTCTACTGGATGCAAACCGAGGCACCGCGTCACGATGGCGGTGCCGGCTATCGCGGTTTGCGGCTTCGCGGCGACGTCCTCGGAACCAGGGATGGATTAGCAAAGCAGGCCTATTTCCGGGAAGGCCGGCGCATCCGTGCCGAATTCACGATCCTGGAGCAGCACATCGGCGTCGAGGCGCGCGCAGGTCAACGGGCAGCGGAGCACTTCCCTGACAGTGTGGGGGTGGGCGCCTATCGGATCGACCTGCACCCCAGCACGACAGGTCGGCGCGACACCGTCGACATCGACACCTACCCCTTCGAAATTCCGCTCGGCGCGCTCCTGCCTGTACGCGTCGACAATCTCCTCCCGGCCTGCAAAAACCTTGGCACGACGCGCATCACCAATGGCGCCTACCGCGTCCATCCCGTGGAGTGGAGCATTGGCGAAGCAAGTGGCGCGCTCGCGGCCTACTCGCTCCAGCAGAAGGTCGTGCCCCGCGCCGTTCGCAACACTCCCGAACGATTGCATGACTTCCAATCGACCTTGGACAGATTAGGCGTGTTGCGCCGCTGGCCGACTTTCGATGCCCTTCGGCCGGGAAGCCGCCGTGGATACCGCCTACCGGCGCAGTAGGAGAACCAGACGATGGAGCGCAGGACTTTCATGACGGCGACCGCAGCCCTAACAGCCAGTTCTGTCATACCACCGGTGGCAGGCCAGCGACGCCGGCAACGCACATTCGTCCTGGTTCACGGCGCCTGGCACGGCGGATGGTGCTGGCGTGATCTCGCCAGTGAACTGCGCAATCAGGGGCACCGGGTGACGACGCCGACCCTCACGGGTCTCGGCGAGCGAGCCCACCTCCTCTCACCTGCCGTCGACCTCGAGACGCACATCAGCGATATCGTCAATCACATCGATTCCGAGGAGTTGAACGATATCATTCTGGTTGGTCACAGCTACGGCGGCTTTCCCGTTCGCGGTGCGGCCGCGCGACGAGCCGACAAGATCTCTCACGTCGTTTACCTCGATGCCTTTGTCCCGCTTGATGGCGAAATGGTGGCCAGCTATGTCCCCGCCGATCGCCTCGCCGCGTGGAGGGATGCCCTCGCCAGCAATCCGGTCAGTACGATTCCGCCGCTAACACCGGCTTCATTCGGCATCACAGCGCCCGATCAAAGCGCATGGGTCGAACGCCACCTCGTTCCCCACCCCCTACGCACGTATCTCCAACCGCTCGCAATCGGCGCTAAAGGCGGAAATCACATATCGCAGCACTACATCGCCTGTATGTCGCCGAAGCTCCAAGTCTTCGACACCACGCGAGAACGACTCTCCCAGGACAAGAGCTTCAGTTTCACTGAACTCAGCGCCGGACACGATGTCATGGTGAGCGCGCCGGCCCTGCTGGCGCGTACGTTACTATCCTATCTTGGCTGATGTCACGGCAGGATACCCGACATCGACTGCGCGCAGGATCTGAGCGCCGGCAGCAGTTCCTGGTTGATTCGTTTGGCAGCAACGCGGTGAGCCTGCGAGTTGACATTCAGCGACGCCACCATCCTGCCGTTAGGATTTCTGATGGGGACCGAGAGCCCGAAAAGATTGAGTTCAAGCTCCTCATTGTTGATGGCATAACCGGAACGACGCGCTTCCTCAATCAGCTTGAGTATCTGCTTACGGTCAGTAATGGTTTTCGGCGTTCGCGGCTCGATCTTGGTCTTTTGAATGAGCGCGCTCAACTCCTGATCAGTTTTGGCCGACAGCAATATGCGGCCGGAGGACGAGGAGAACGCTGGCAATTTCAGACCTGTCTTGAGGACGTATGCGATACCGGCATTCGGCGGCTCGGCGCGAGCAATGAAGATCACCTCCGTTCCACTCAGGACAGACACCGATGCCGCTTCCCCGACCGTCTTCGAAAGCCGGTCGAGATACGGTTGGAGGGCGCTATCCAGTCCAAGCGACGCAAGGTAGGTGTAGCCGAGCCGCAAGACGCTACTGGTCAACTCGAAGCGCTTGTTCTCGACGACGGCAAAACCGAGTTCGACAAGGGTGTGCAACAAGCGCCGAGCGACGGCGCGATCCAGATTCGTTGCGGCGGCAACTTCCGCAATGTTCATGCTGCGGCGCTCGGGTCCGAAGGCCTCGATCACCGCAAGTCCTCGGGCAAGTCCCGATACGAACTTCTGACCGTCGCGTTCGACCTCTGGGATGTTCTTTGCCATGCTCGTTTTCAACGATCTAAACTCAGTGGGCACGCCGACGTAACCTCTTTATCTCACCAACCGAAAGCCGTTTGCAACCATCGGCGGAAACCCTTGGGGTAGGATCATGTTCGAGCAGTTTCAAAGGCACGATATCGAAACCGGCGAGGCGCGAATCGCCTGCTTCGTCGGAGGCGACGGGCCACCGCTGCTGTTGCTGCATGGCTATCCCCAAACCCACGTGGCCTGGCATCGCATAGCCCCCGTTCTTGCCAAGAATTATACGGTCGTCGCGACCGATCTGCGTGGATATGGCGAAAGCCGGGGTCCCCAACGAGGGCCGTCGTCGGACTATTCCAAGCGCGCGATGGCACGCGACCAGATTGCGGTCATGGATCAGCTTGGCTTCACGCGCTTCGGCGTCATCGGGCACGATCGGGGCGCCCGGGTCGGCTATCGACTGGTGCTGGATCATCCTGGACACGTTAATGCGTTCGTATCGCTGACGGTCATCCCTTCCAGCGAGGTCTGGTCTCGCGTCGACAAAACATTCTCGCTCGGGGCCTATCATTGGTTTCTGTTCGCCCAACCCTATGACTTGCCCGAGCGACTGCTGTCCGCCGATCCTGATCACTTCCTCGAATGGACGCTGCGGAAAATGACAAAGGACCGTGATGCACTCTCCGAGGCCGCCGTCCAATCCTATTGCGACGCATTCCGCCTGGCTGAAGTCCGTCACGCGATGATGCAGGACTACCGCGCGGGGGCGACCGTGGATCACGAACATGATCTCTCCGATCGCGCAGCCGGCCGCCGTCTCGATTGCCCGGTGCTCGTCCTTTGGGAAGAAGGACGCTTTGACGGGAAAACTACTCCGCTTCAGATCTGGCGCCAATGGTCCGATCGGGTCGAGGGCCACGCTATCCCGGGTGGCCACATGCAAGCCGAGGAGCAACCCGCTGCGGTTCTGGAAGCAGTGGTTCCGTTTTTGGCGCGCTACAGCAGCCACCGGTCCGCATGAGGCGCTCATCAACCCAGCCAATCCGGCTCGGCAATATCGACCTGATGTGTCTCGGGACCAATGGCTACTGCTATGAAGGCTAGTACAGTGAAGACCATGAGAAAGCACGCGACCGACCAATAGGCACCCGTCGCGGCAAGTAGTGCCGTTGCGATCAGAGGGGTTAACCCGGCCAAGGGGTCTGAGATTGTGCGCGCCAGCGTAACTCCCGTGCTGCGCGTCCTCACATCGAATATCTCGGCCAGGTACGCTCCAGAGGTGGCCAGGATGATTTTCACACCGACACCGTATTGCAGGATGAGCGCGAGGTAGATCAGCCAGGCCTGCTCGGTGTTGACGAGCCAGAAGAACGGCAGAGCGAAGGCGGTCATAAAAGCAAGACCGAAGAGGTAAACGGGCTTACGCCCAAACCGGTCACACAGAAGTCCGCTCAGCGGAATCACGGCGAGCCCCGTCAAATTGGCGAGCATTACCCCCGTGAGACCGACGCTCGGCGGCAATTTGAGCGTAACGGTACAGTACGAGATAGCGAACACATTGAAGAGCTGCCCCCCAACGGCGTCGGCCGATCGCGCTGCGGCCGCTATCACAAGCCTTCGCCACTGTCGCCGAACCACGTCCGAAAGCGGCGCCTTGTGGATCTGGTTGCGATGCTTCAGCCTCTCAAAGGCCGGGCTCTCCTGAACTTGCGAACGCATGAATATGCCCACGAGGGCCAGCGCGAAGCCAATCAAGAACGGAACTCTCCAGCCCCATTGCAGGAATTGCTCACGGGGCATGGCCGAAAGCGAGGCGAACATTGCAGTTCCGATAAGGATGCCGAGCGAGACACCCAGCGCCGGTAGGCTTGCGAGGAGCCCTCTCTCGCGAGGTCCCGAGAATTCGGCGACCATTGTAATGGCCCCACCGTACTCGGCGCCCGCGCCAATGCTCTGGATCAGTCGCAACAGAACGAGAAGAGTCGGGGCCAACAGTCCAATCTCCGCATAGGTCGGCAAGAGACCGATCAAGCCCGTGGCGAGCCCCATCATGACCAGACTGAGCACGAGCACCTTCTTGCGTCCGATGGTGTCGCCGAAGCGACTCAGGATCACACCGCCGACAGGCTTGAGGAAGAAGCCGATTCCATAGGCCGCGAAAGCCGCGAGCGTCGCGCTGGTCGGATCCAGATTGGAAAAGAACAGCGTGCCGAACACGACAGTCGCGGCAGTTCCGTAGATATAAAAATCGTACCATTCGAGTACGGTACCGACAAAACTCGATATGACCACTTTGCGTCGCTCGCTGGCCGATCCAGCGACCACTTCGGACGGCATTGCATCGATAGACATTGGACGTATCTCTCGTTGATGTTTAGTGGCGAGGCGCTTCACTCATCGCAACGGCGACCAGTCTGTCGGCCGCAAGATCAGCGCACGATGGCCGAATTCCTGGCCGCGCGCCCGCTGCTTCCAAACGTGGAAGGCAGAAAACGCTTTGGGCTGTTCCTGCAGACGGACCAAGGTGCGCAAGTCGGGAAAGGCCCACAGGAGCATAACTTCGGTGCCGTTGCGAAAGGCGGTCTCATAGCCACCCAGCAAGGAGAAGCCACACGTGGCCTCAATTTCCTCCCACACCCGCGAAAGCAAGTCGAGATAGGCTTCCGCTCCACCACTCTTGAGGTCGACGATCTGTTGGAGCACCACCGGCGCGCTGCGACCGGCGGTCAGCAATTGCTGCCGGCCTGGCGTAAAGGAAGTGCCGGCGAGGATCCGATCAAACCCGCCGGATCGCTCACCGTACCAGCGCTCAAGCGGACCGTGAAAAAGCTCTTTGTGCTTTTCGAAGTGATTCGCAAACCCGTCCCAGCCTCCCGGCATCTCCCAGAAGGTCACAATTCGCGGCCAATCGCCGTTGAGAAAGATCGGCACCCACGCCGCGATGCATTCGGCGCCGGCAGATCCTTCCGCGTTCCCGATCGTCGAGACGATCTCGCCGAGCTCTGACAAATAGCGAGTGTGCGCACCGGGCGCGCGCACGGGATCAAGCGTCTCATGAAAAAACAGGCCGGGCATTCCTCACTCCGGTTTTTTGTGCGATTATCGCACATCTGTGCGTATATTGTTTACAGCTACCGCGCCCTCTGTCAATCTCCGCCGCAACCAGTCAACCTGAACCACCGCTCGATGCGCATAGTTTCTCTCGCCCACATGACCTTGGCAGGCGCCTCTCCCCTGCAATTGATCGATCACGCCGCACAAGCCGGGTTCGATTACATCGGCATGCGGATTGCGGCACCGACCGGCGATCGCCGCATGGCGTTGCCGCTCGGTGACCGATCGCTTCGGACTTCTATTTTGCGCCGCCTTCGCGATACCGGAATCAAGGTCTTGGACATCGAAGCATGGTGGCTATCGGCGGAGTTCGATGCGGCCGGCATCGAGCCGGCATTCGGTTTCGGGGCAGAAATGGGCGCGCGCTACGCAATCGTTTCCGGAAACGACCCAGTCCGAAGCCGCCTCCTCGATCATCTTGATCTGGTTTGTCAGATCGGAGCCCGTGTCGGTGTCCAGATCCTGTTGGAATTCATTCCCTATAGCCAGGTCTGCACGATCTGGGATGCTGCGGGTTGTCTTGCCAGCATTAATCGACCAAATGTCGGCATTCTTGTTGACGCGCTGCATCTGAGCCGTTCCGGAGGCTCGGTGACGGATGTCGCCGCGAACCTTGATCGTCTCCAATTTCTTCACCTATGCGACGCGCCGAGGCTCCCCCCGCGGACCATCGAGGCAATGCGCGACGAAGCGCGCGGCGATCGGCTCTATCCTGGTGAAGGGGAGCTTGATCTTCGCGAACTCATCGCAGCTACACCGGCCGACGTGCCGATTGCGATTGAAGCGCCCCATGCAGGTCTCATCGATCATCCGTTTGTCGAAAAGGCGCGCCGCGCACGCGCTGCAACTCTGGGCCTCATCGCAGAGGTCGAGCAAAAGAACAGCGCGAAAAGGAGCAAGGCCGTTGATCGGACAATATAGCGGCGCGACCCGCATCATTCTGATCCTGGGTGATCCCATCGTGCAGGTGAAAGCACCTGCCGGGCTGACGCAAGAGTTTCAACAGCGCCAGATCGACGCGGTTGTTGTACCGCTCCACGTCCGGCCCGCTGACATCACTGGCGTACTGGCTGCCGCCAATGCTATGGCCAATGTCGACGGCCTCATCGCGACAATTCCGCATAAATTTTCCTTGGCCGAGCATTGCGCCAACCTTTCCGAGCGCTCGACGTTCCTCGGCGTGGCCAATGTAGCGCGCCGGGACGCCAGAGGCGCGTGGTTTGGTGACATGCTCGATGGCGAGGCGTTTGTCGACGCGGTTATCTCCGCGGGTTGTCTTATTGACGGCAAGTCCGGTTTGCTGGTTGGCGCCGGGGGTGCCGGCAGCGCGATTGGCCTGTCCCTGCTTGACCGCGGCCTTGGTCAACTCGCTGTCTTCGACATCAACGTCGAACGTCGCAGGGCGTTGATGAACAAGCTCGCGATCGCGCACGGCAACAAGGTCATCGAAGGCACCAGCGATCCACGAGGGTTTTCGCTCGTCGTCAACGCCACACCACTCGGCATGTCTCCTGGCGACCCACTGCCACTTGATACCTCGCGGCTCGCGCCAGCGACGTTCGTGGGAGACGTCATCACCCACCCCGAGATCACTCCGCTGCTCCAACTAGCCAGCGGTATCGGCTGCAGCACTCAGACGGGCGTTGGAATGTTCAAACGTTCCGTGGGCCTGATGGCGGACTTCTTTACGCCCACGATCGGGGGCTCCGCTGAATATCAAAGTGTCTCGATGTCATCACAACTTTGATCCTCACCACATAAACAGGGAGAGCGCGATGTCCAGGCAGAGCCGCAAAGCGTTGGCTACGGAAGTTGGATCACTTTTGCTGTGGAGCATGTCCGCCCTCACGGCGGCAAGCGCCACGGATCTCGAGCACAATATCGCAGATCTGTCCGGACGCGCCATTGTGACCAACGTTGCCGCCGGCCGGCTCGATCCCTGCCGCGTGGCGGAGAGCCTGCTATCTAGCATCGGCAGCGATGGCCACAATGCGTTCATCAGTACACGGCGGGCCGACGAGCTCGACGTCTGTAAGGATCCTCACCCACCGCGAGTCTCGCGGTCAGGCGCGCTCACGGGCCTGCCGATCGCCGTCAAGGACAACGTGCTCGTCGCAGGCCAACGCGCGACATTCGGAACATCCGCGACCAAAAATTACGTCCCCACCGAGACCGCCGACACGGTTCAGCGCCTGATCGACCAAGGCGCAGTCATCTTGGGCAAGCTCAACCTTCACGAACTTGCAGGCGGCGTAACGAGCAACAATGCGGTGTTCGGCCCCGTCCGAAATGCCTACGATCCCAAGTGCTTTGCTGGCGGTTCAAGCGGCGGCGCCGGGGCTGCCGTCGGCGCCCGTCTGGTCCCTGTCGCCTTAGGCACAGATACCGGGGGATCTGTTCTGATCCCGGCGGCTCTTAACGGCGTCATAGGATTTCGGCCGACCGTCGGACGCTATCCAATGGGAGGAGTGCTGCCGGTCTCGCCGACACGGGACACAATCGGCCCGATCGCAAGATCGGTCGAAGACATTGTTCTGGTGGATTCCGTCATGGCTCAGACCAGCCTCGCCGTGAACCCAGCGAACATGGGCGGATTGCGGATCGGCGTTCCGCGGAAATTGTTCGTGGATGTTGCCGACGCCGACAGCAAAGCGAAGTTCGAAGACACGCTACGGAAGCTTAAAACGGCTGGCGCAGAAATTGTTGAGGTTGACCTTCCCGATCTCGTGCAAGCCGAGAAAGGCTTTGGGCCCATAACGCCTTACGAACTGAAGACCGAGGTACCAAAGTTTCTGGCTCGCCACCACGTCGGCCTTTCATTCGATGAGCTAGTAGGGGGTATCCGCAGTCCAGATCTGATCAAGGACTACCAGACGCGCATTGTCGGCCCGGCTAGCCCAGGCGATGAGGCCTACAGGGAGGCACTGGGAACGTTCAAGCCCGCTGTCGAAGGAACATTCCAAAAGGCATTTGCCGAGCACCGCCTCTTCGCCCTCGCATTCCCGACGACTTTGACCGACGCGCGTCCCATCGAAGGATCTGACGAACTGATCATGATGGACGGTGTGCCGATTCCGACATGGAAGGCATACATCAACAATACCAACTATCTCACCAAGGGATTGCTCGCGGCCATGACCCTTCCCATGGGGTTGTCGTCGCATGGACTTCCTCTCGGCGTTACGCTTGCGGTATTGCCGCGTCACGACGAAGAGTTGCTGTCCCTTGGGCTTTCGGTCCAGCCGCTCTTGCCCGCCCTGCCCGCTCCGCCGGGAGCTGCGGATCGACCGCGATAACACCAGGCTTATGATCTATCGGACCATTCCTTGCAGCCGCCGCATCTTCTTCAGCCGCACCATCGAGGAGACGTCGTCAGTGTGTCTGCAGTGTGATCCAGAGTCCTCAACGAGCCGCCGGATGAAACAATCGAAGTCTAACGGAGTCTCCCATGAGCTACGCGACATTCGCCGACAAATTGGAGATCAGGGAGCTGATTGAGAACTGGGTGATATGGCGCGATTCTGGCGATTGGCCGCGGTTCGCAACGGTTTGGCATGACGATGGCTGGATGTCGGCGACCTGGTTCCAGGGACCTGCGGCAGATTTTATCCGACTGAGCCGAGAGGGTTGGAGCCGTGGCGTTCGTATTCTGCACTTCCTCGGAGGGAGCCACATCGAAGTCGCTGGCACCCGCGCTGTCGTCCAGAGCAAAATGACAATTTCCCAGCGAGCACGCGTGCATGGTTCATGGTGCGACGTAGTGTGTACAGGCCGCTTCTTTGATTTTCTCGAGAAGAGAGAAGGTCGCTGGGGGATGCTTCGGCGCCAACCGATCTACGAAAAGGATCGCATCGATCCGATTATACCCGGTACGAACCTTTCCATGGATCAGAAACGACTAGCTGCCCTGCCTGAGGGCTATCGGCATTTAGCTTACCTTCAGCAAGAGATTGGCTATGAAGTGAAATTGAACATGCCGGGTCTTGTTGGTCCGGAAGTCGAGGCTCTCTATGAGAGAGGACGCCAATGGCTTAACGAAGACAAAACTCTCCGGTCCGCTTCAGACGCAGGATAAGCCGACGCAAAAACGTTTTACAACAATTCCCAGCACCATCACTGATTCCCAGCACCATCGCTTTGCGTTCAGGGAAATAACAACACTGAGAGGAAGGCTTCCGGCCGAGCGTCCCTTTATCGTCCTAGTCAGTCAGAATTCTAGCTTGGTGCTCTAGCCGCTCCGCCTTTTTGTACGCGGCGATACGCTGGTAGTGAAAAGGAATGGATCGCCGGCTCTTGAGCGCAATAAGCTCGGCACATTGTTTCCGTCAGGTCCTCGAGCGAAAGAAAGCGAGAACGACTCAAGAACCTGCGTTATGTTGCGCATTCGCAACCGGAAACACTACTCCCATTCTGATTTCGGAAGACGTTTTCGCGTTCTCACAGGGAAATTTGCGAGGCTCTCAGGTTGGCAGGTTCAGCAAGTATCGGAATGACCTCCTCTTGGGCTTTCGCTGACTTCCAGCCGACATCGTCAGCGGTCAGTCTCCGGGTTCGCTTTGCGATGGCCGGAATATCGTGCAAGGATTGAACAAGCCGTCCTCGTCGAGCGCCGCCTTAATCCGGCGCATAAGATCGAGCTCGACGGGATCTTTTTTGCTTTCAAGCAAGCCTACCTTGGCCCGACCGATACCGTGTTCGGCCGAAAACGTCCCGCCCATCGAGAGCACGATATCGTAGATCGCCTGGCTGATCTGCTTGCCCTGCTCGGCACCGAGCGCGGCCGGCAAGACGACGTTGAGGTGGATGTTGCCGTCACCCATGTGACCAAACGGAACAACGGTGACGTCCGAGAATCCGGCTTCAATGTCGGCCCGGCTGCGCCGCAGCAGTTCGGGCACCTGCACGACTGGCACCGCGACGTCGTGCTTGCAGTCATGTCCCGCCTTCTTCTGAAACTCGGTCTGGTCTTCCCGCAGGCGCCAGATCTGCTTCTGCTGCTCGCCGCTCTGGGCAATCGCGGCGTCGACGATGGTGCCGTCCTCAAGTCTGTCGGCGAGAAATGCCTCTAGCACGTCCCTCAGGCCGGCATCCGCACGGCTCGAGGTTAGTTCGACGAGAACATAGTGGTCCGCTTTCCCAACGGGCGAGCGGAGTCCTTCGCGCTTCGCCAGCTCCACGCATGAACCGGAGAGGTATTCGATCGCGCGCACATTCCCCTCAGCCGCAGCGCGCAGCTTCATCCAGAAATTCAGCACCCGGTCCTCAGTCTCGACCGCGCAGAAGGCGACCTCGCGGCCGACCGGCAGGGGCGCGAGCTTCATCGCCGCCGCCGTGACGATGCCCAGCGTGCCCTCCGATCCGGCGAAAAGGTGCTTGAGGGCGTAGCCGGTGTTGTCCTTCCGTAGCATGCGCAGCCCGTTCCAGATGCGGCCGTCGGGCAGCACGACCTCCATTCCCAGCAGGAGATCTCTCGCACTCCCGTACCGAACAGCAGAGATGCCGCCTGCGTTCGTCGCCAGCGCTCCACCGAGCGTGGCGGTTCCCTCCGAGGCGAAGGACAAGGGAAAGAGCGCGCCCGCGTCCGCTGCCGCGCTCTGAAGCTCTGCGATCGTTGCGCCCGCTTCCGCAACGATGGACATGTCCACCGGGTCGACCGTCCGGATCTTCTTCATGGCGCCGGTGCTGATCACGATCTGAAGGCCGGTTTCGTCCGGCGTCGCGCCACCGACGAGCCCGGTGTTGCCGCCTTGAGGAACGACGCTAACGCCGGCTTCCCGACAGATGCGGACGCTCTGCGAAAGCAAGCTTGCCGATCTGGGCCGCAGAACGCAGGCTGCGTAACCGCGAAGTAGACCACGCCAGTCCGAGAGATATCCGTCCGCCAGCGCCGGATCAGTGATGCAATCGGAGCCAAGCAGCTCCCTGAGCTTGGCGACGACATCGTTCATAACTGCTTCCAGGTGGATGTCGCGTGCGCGATCGTTTCTCCGGCGTCATCCTGGGCCGACGATTGCAGAAAGAAGATCTTGCGTCCCCTCTTCAGAAAGCTGGCACGGCAGGTGACCAGGCCGCTACGGACCGGAGCGAAATACTGGATATTCATCTCGAGCGTCGCGCCGGCGTCGAACTGATGCCAAAGCAGGTGCCCCATCGAGATGTCGAGAGCCGTCGCCAGCACGCCGCCGTGGAGCGATCCCTGCGGGTTGAACATGTAGGGCTTCACGTTTAGGGAAACGATGCAGGCGTCAGCTTCGTAGGAGACCGCCATCCCGAAGAAGCGCGACAGGAAGAACGATCCGAATTCATGGCGGCGATCGCCGATACCCGCCACGATAAGCTCCCGAACGTGCGCCTCGTCCATCCGCTCTGCTCCCTATTCGGCCGACTGCTTCAGCGCAGCATCGCCGAAAGCTCCCTTGGAAGCGAAGTCTAACACCTCCTTCCGCGTCCAACCGAGCCAGCTCTCGAACACCTCGAGGGTGTGCTCGCCGAGGGTCGGCGGCGGCGTCGACGGCGCGGGAGGCCTGTCGTCGAAACGCAGCGGCCGGGCGACGAACTTGACTTCGCCGGCGACCCTGTGCCTCACGGTCTGGACCATGTCGCGCTGAACGAGTTGTGGCGCCTCGCAGACTTCACCGACCGTCCTGATTGCACCGCACGGAATGCCTACGTCGCCGAAGATCTCGAGCCAACGATCGCGCGGCGCAGACTTGAACATCGGACGCAGAATACCGGCGAGCACAGCGCGGTTCGCCGCCCGCTTCGGCGCCGTGTCGAAGCGGTGATCGGCTTCGAGATCCTTGCGGTCGATGACGTCGCAGAACAGCGACCAGAACTTGTCGTTGGCGACGCCGAGGTTGAACCAGCCGTCGCTCGCCTTGAAGGTTTCATACGGACTGATGGTCGGGTGAACGTTGCCGCGACGCTTCGGACTTTCTCCGGATGCGAAGTACATGCCGGCGTTGAACGTCAGCAGCGAGGCCATGGCATCCAGCATCGACACGTCCACCCGTCCGCCAACGCCGCTCCTCTCGCGCTTCATGAGCGCGGCGAGGACCGCCTGCGATGCGTAGAGGCCGGTGACCAGGTCGGCAATGGAGGTGCCGACCTTCATGGGCGGGCCGTCCGGATCGCCTGTGATATCCATGAGTCCTGCTTCGCCCTGCAGGATGAGGTCGTAACCGGGCCGGCTCGCATCCGGACCGGTCCGGCCGAACCCGGAGATGCTGCACTGGATGAGCCTGGGATTGTCGGCACTCAACGCGGCGTCGGACAGACCCCACTTGTCGAGGGTCCCGGGCCTGAAGTTGTCGATCACGACGTCGGCGGCCCTGGCGAGCGCGATCACCGCGTCCCGCCCCGCCGGTGACTTCAGATCGATCGCGCAGCTGCGCTTGTTTCGATTGACCGACAAAAAGTACGAACTCTCCCCGTTGACGAACGGAGGACCGTATCGGCGACTCTCGTCGCCGACACGGGGATCTTCGATCTTCACAACGTCCGCCCCGAGATCGCCGAGATGCATCGTAGCGAAGGGCCCGGAGACGACGCGGCACAGGTCTAGGACCTTGATGCCGGAAAGAGCTTCCGCACTAGACAATCGCATCCGCGAGATCCTCCATCGTTTCGACCGTGATATCGGGCTTGTGCGGCGTCTCTTCGAACGGCCGATTGCGCCGGTTGATCATCGCGGTCCGCATGCCGGCCGACTTCGCACCGATCACGTCGAACGCGTGGTTGGCGACGAAGAGGATCTGATCCATCTTCAGGCCGAGGATCTCGGCGGCCTTCGTGTAGGTCGCCTTATGTGGCTTGAAGGAATTTGCCTCCGCGACGGAGATGACGTTGTCGAACGGGATCTTGTGATACTTCTTGGCCGTCTCGAGCATGTCGCGGTCGCCGTTCGAGAGCACGACCAGCTTGTACTTGGTCTGCAGTTTGGCGAGAGCCGCGGGCACCTCCGGGAAGCATTCGAGCTTCTCGATCTCGCCGACGAGATACTTCACCTCGTCCTTGGTGTACTTGATGCCGGCCCGGGCCATGACTGCGGAGACTGCACGATGGCCGATCTCGCGATACGGCGTGTGCTCGCGGTGAAGCAGCGCGTCGATCATCGAGTTCTCGAAATGGGTGCGCCGCCACCAGGTGACGAAGGAGTTCGGATTGCCCGTCCAGCCCTTCTCCTTGAGGAACGGCGTCGCGATCTTGACGAGGCCGCCCTGCATGTCGACGACGGTGCCGTACTGGTCGAACATGCAGACCTTGATGGTGTCCTTCAGTGTCTGGGTGTCGGTCATTGCTTCTTCCCTTTGCTCTTTGGCGGAATGGATGATCCGGATTTGACCGCATCCATCGTCATTTTCGAAATGGATTATTCTTCTTCGCACATTCGCGGCACGAATGTCGCGACGGTTGTCGCGGCTCTACAGGTTCAGTTACAGCTTCTGCAAACGGCTCGACGGCAGTGAGCCGGAATGGAATCTCAGGGCCCATTGCTACTTGTGATCCGCCTCCGCTAGGCTCCGATGCCGACGACCTTCTCTCTCGAGCCCGAGGCTTCCGTCCCGGTCGGCGCGCCCGAGACTTCCTCAAGTGCGCGACCCTTGGTCTCGAAGCCGAAGATCATGAAGACCACGGCCTGGAAGAGAAGAATGCCCGCGAGCGTCACCAGGACGCCGGCGAGCCCCTTCCACGCGAAGATCGCGATGACGACGAACTGGACCAACGCTGTCGTCACGCGCCCTGCGGTCGCGCAAATGGCCGTGCCACGAAGCCTGTAGCGGGTCGGGAAGAGCTCCGGAACATGCATGGCGAAGCCGGTAGCCAACATCACATAGATCGCGGTGACGAGAAGGAAGCCGACCACGACGAGCGGAGCGCCGTCCGGCATGAACGGATACGCCAGCCCGAAGACCGCCGCCGCGATGGACGATCCGATGATCGACGGTTTACGACCGATCGCATCGGCCAGCGCTAGGCCGATCAGCGATCCAATCGGGCCGCCCAGAGACATGAAGGTCGTGTAGCCGAGCGACGACACGACGCTGTGGCCACCCTTCACCATGAATGTCGGCAACCACCCGATGAAGCCGTAGAGGCTGAAGCCGACGACGATGTGCAGGAGACTGCCGAGCAACGTCCGACCGAGGTAAGGCGGTGCGAACAGGCGCCAGACGGATCCGCCCTCGTCTTCCACACGCTGCAGGGTCGAAACCGGGGGCAACGGCCCCTTCCTGGCACCTTCCGCTTCGATACGGGCGAGGATCGCCTCGGCTTCGTCGGCGCGGCCGTTAGCGGCCAACCACCGAGGCGACTCGGGCATCGACTTTCGGAGGAGCCAGACGATCATCGCCAGCACGCCGACGAGGCCGAACATATAGCGCCATCCGAGGCTCGGAATGATCGACAGGCCGACCATCGACGAGACGAACAGGGAAAAGTTGGTGATGACGGCCAGGATACCGATCCACCGGCCGCGGGACGATGCAGGGACGAACTCGGTCAGTGTTGCGTACCCGACGACAATCTCGGCGCCCAGTCCGATCCCGATGACGAAGCGCGCGGCGATCAGTGCCTGCATGGACGGAGCAAGCGCCGCCGCCATCGAGGCAAGACCGAAAATGGCTAGATTGACCTGATAGGAGAAACGGCGACCGTAACGATCGCCCAGAATGCCCGAGAACCAGGCACCCACAGTCATGCCGATGAAGGTCGCGGTGACGAACGCCGCGTTGAGCTCGAGTGTCGACCAACCCTCCTTCAGCACGGCTCCGAGAACGCCGCCGGCGAGGTAGATGTCGAAGGCGTCTAAGAACATGCCTGCGCCAATCAGCGCAAGGATCCGCCAATGAAAGCCGCAAATCGGCAGCCGATCGAGGCGAGCGCCTGCGTTGACCGATGCCACCTGTACGTCCGAAATCGCTTGCATGCATCCTCCCAAAGTCGACAGACATCGACCGAAATTGATTGGGAGCAGGATGGCGATCGGGATGGCGGCGTCTAATCGGAATTCACTATTCAAGTATTTGGCAGACCAATAATCCTGCGTTTACCGCGAATTATCGAAAGATGGTCGGTGGGCGGCCCAGTCTCAGTCGCTTTCGCGAAGGCTTCGCGTGGCATCGACGAAAATCGAACGCAGCCAACTTAGGTCCTGACTGGCATCGTGCCTTCGGTGCCAATACATGGACCATTCGAAGGGATCGGACGCGAACGGGAGGTCCCTGATCGCAAGATCTTCCGAGACCATCGCGAAGGCCAGGCGCCGGGGCATGACCGACAATAGATCGGAATCCCGCAGCACATGCGGGACCAGCAGCCAATGGGGAACGTTGACCGCAACCCGGCGGGTCAGCCCTTGCCCGGCGAGCACGTCATCGACAAAACGCAGATCGGTCGGCGACATTGAGACCTTGAGATGCGCCGCCTGCAGAAACGTCTCCATTGTAAGGGGGCGCTGCGCCAAATGGTGACCTTCGCGCATCACGCACACCATCCGATCCTTCATCAGGACGACCGACTTGATCGAATTCGAATGCGCGAGACCCATCGAGATCGCAAGGTCGATTTCGTCCTTCTCCAGGGCCTCTACCGTTTGCGTCGGCGAATAGTGCACGACATCGAGCTGCGCGAAGGGTGCCGTCGTCTCCAACGTTTTGCCGACGGCGGGAAGCAGAAGACGGCTGAGAAGATCGGACAACCTCACGGAGAAGCTACGTGTCGTGGTGGTCGGATCGAAAGCGGATTCGCTATCCAGAAGGCGCTCCACCTGCCGCAAAAGCCGCTTCACCGGCTCCGCCAGTTCGATCGCACGCGGCGTGGCCTGCATGCCGTTGACCGTCCGGACCAGAAGCTCGTCCTTGAAGATGTGACGCAGCCTGGAGAGAGCATTGCTCATTGCGGGTTGACTAAGACCAATCCTGTCGGCAGCACGTGTCACGTGAAGGTCTGTAAGAAGAGCGTTCAGAGCGACCAGAAGATTGAGATCGACAGATCTGAGGTTCATGACGCGTCCTCATTGATATCACGAATAATGCAGCCTATAAAATCCACAACACAAATCTAGGTCAATCGGCGTCAATGTCCGGTCTCGAAGAGAGTCTAGGTGGTCGGTCTCTGAGCAATCGTCGGCCATCAAACAGCGCGCAGCGGAACTCATAGAAATCGACTTGGATGAGGCACACTGGATCGTCCCTCCGCCAGCGCTGTGTCGAGCAAACTCAGTCCGTAGGCGCAGGTCGCGGGTGGCCTCAAGTCAACGCCTTCGGCTTTAACGGCTCCAGCTCTTTTGCACGCTGTGGTTCGACGCGATACTCCGCCAGCCAAAACGCGCTGGAGCGCCGAGCTGGTTCGAGTTAAGTGGAGACCAACAGCTCTCTTCGCATGTGAGTGAGACCCACCACACCGAAGCTACGCCAAACCGCGCATCATTAGCCGATTGCCCTACTCCCACTCTATTATTGCGAACATCGCTTCGCCGTTGATCTGCAAGCAAAATTTTTGCGGGCCTGACGGACAAATGCCGACGGTACATCCGCCTCAATTTTTCAGCCTTGAATCCACAGAAGAATTCGTACCGCGCTCGATGCTACCCATTCCGCCACCTATCGGCGTCAATCGACTAGTCAGGGCTGCCTGTATACCCAGAACTGCCATGGCCGCACTCGCGCGGCGGCCCTGCAAATACCGTCAGAGATCAGGAACGCGCTGATACGTTCTTGGCAAACACCTCATGGTATTCGCGGCCACAAGCCGCGAATGCTGCTCCCACACCCGCACCATCTCAGGACCGTTTTGAGACTCTCGTCTCGCGTCCCCGGACTGACGAAAGCCGCCAGTGCAGCAGCGAATATGGCCGCTCCGGATGAGGATGGTGCTCGAAAACGCCGTCCACAGCCGCGCCGATGGAGACCGCTTGCCCGGGATCGCCGAGCAGGTTGCCGATCATCCTGACGCCGCCGGCGTGGGGGATTTCCACGAGCACGGCGAGATACGGTCCGTGCTGCCTCAGCGCGGCGTGCGAGGGATGCCAGACCCGCTCCCAACTGAAGATCCGCCCGTGCGGCTCTATCTCCGTCCAGTCGGGATCGAGGGCATGGCACTGATGGCAGATCCATTCGGGGCCGAACTGCCATGTGCCGCAATGGCGGCAACGCTGCACCAGGAGGCGGTTCTGGCGCAGCCCCCGCCAATAGGGCGCCGACAGGCCGTCGGCCTCGGCGACCGGGATCGGCAGCCCCTGTGGAAGGTAGGTTCGGGCCGCCTCATCGCTCACAGCGTCGCCTCCGAGCCGAGAAGGAGATTGCTGACCGGCGTGACCATGGGTCCGCCGATCACCATGGCCACATCATTGCGCCTCGCCTGGCTCGTGGACGTTCCGCGCACCTGGCGCACAGCCTCCAGCAGGAGTTCGAACCCGTGCATGTAGCACTCGGCCAGATTGCCGCCGCTGGTGTTGAGTGGAAGCCGCCCCGATGGCGCAACGAGGTTGTCGAAGGCGAGATAGTCGTTGGCCTCCTCCGGCGCGAAGAAGCCGTGTTCCGCGAGCGCCATCACCACGCCGCCCGTGAAGTTCTCGTAGCACTGGACGACACCGACGTCGGACGGACCGAGCCCAGCCATCGCATAGAGATCGGCCGCGACGGTTTCGAAGCCGGCGCTGGCGTAATGCGGCGAATTGTGCGGGATCGCGCCCGCGCGATATCCGGATCCGACGGCGGCCCCCAGCAGATAGGCCGGCTTGTTGCGAAATTCTCCGGCGCGCTCGGCTGGCACCAGCACGAGCGCGGCGGCGCCGTCGTTCTCCATGCAGCAATCGTAGAGATGAAACGGCTCCGCGATCCAGCGCGAGGCCTCATACTTGGCCGCGTCGAGCGGCTTGCCGTACATGACGGCCCGCGGATTGGCCTGCGCGTGATGATAGGAAGCCAGCGCGATCGCCCGCAGCGCTTCCTGGCCGACGCCGTGCTCATGCATGTAGCGGCGCACGCGCATGGCGAAGCGCTGCGGCGGCGCCAGAACGCCGTACGGCATCAGATACGCCTTCTCGCCGGAGATCGTGTCGATGCCCGTTGTCTGCCCGAACCGGCCGCATTGCCCCTGCGCGAGCGAGCGAAACACGACGACGCAATCCGCAAGGCCCGCGACGATCGAGGCCGCCGCATTGGCGACGGCCGCGCAGCAGCCGCCGCCTCCCCCGCCCCATTGCATGGTCGCAGCCCGAAGCCGCCGCGTGCCGAGCGCGGCCGCAAGCCTGGACGCTTCACTGCGTTCCTCGCTGTAGGAGGCGAAGCCATCGATGTCGCGGGGATCGATGCCGGCATCGGTGCACGCCGCCAGGATCGCCTTCAGCGCCAGCTTGAACTCCGGATCGGGCGACGCGCCGTGCCGGTAATAGTCGGTCTCGCCGATCCCGACGACGGCGACGCGGCCTCTCAGCGTGCGATCGGCGATGGCCCTCGCCCTCACGTCCGTCCCGCCTTGGCCGGCCCAGCCCCGGCCTCGCCGAATGCGCCCGCCGCGGCGAGCCGCGCCAGACGCGCATCATCGTAGCCCAGCAGGTCCTGAAGCACGGCGCGGGTATGCTGGCCGACCGCAGGCGCGGAGACGGGATCCACGACGGGCGTCGCGGAATAACGGATCGGCAGGCTGACGTTTGGGATCCAGCCCAGCGTGTCGTGCGGAATGCGGGTGACGAGGCCGCGCTCTCGCGCTTCGGGCGACCGTATCGCCTCCCCGACCGTGCGGACCTGCCCGCACGGGACCCCTGCCGCCCGCATCCGGGCTTGCCAATGGCTCCACGGCCGTTGCGCGAAGGCCTCGCCAAGAATCGCGAACAATTCGTCCCGCCGCCGGATGCGGTCGGGGCCGGTCGCATAGATCTCGGCCGCGGCCAGGTCGGCGCGATCGAGCACCTGCGACATTAGTCGCTGAAAGATCTTGTCGTTTCCGCAATTGATATAGAAGGCGCAGTCCTGCGCCTGGAACACGCCCGAGGGACAGGTATCAGGGCTGGTGTTACCGTGCCGCTGCGGATTGGCGCCGGTGAACAGATGTTGCATCGTGGCATAGCCGGTCATCAGCACGGCATTGTCGAACAGTGACACCTCGACCGCCTGTCCGAGCCCGCTGCGCTCACGGGCAACCAGCGCTCCGAGGATGGCGTTGCAGGCCATCATCGCCGTGCTGATGTCCATCACGGGCGACAGCGCCCGCACGCCCTCGCGGTCAGGATAACCGTTCATGGACACAAATCCGCTCTCGACCTGCGCGATCGGATCGAAGCCGAGCCGGTCGGCGAAGGTCCCCTCGCGTCCATAGGCCGACACCGAGCAGTAGATGATGTCAGGCTTGATGGTCCGGCATGCGGCATAGTCGAGCCCGAACCGCTCCATGACGCCGGTGGAGAAATTCTCGACGAGTACGTCCGCCGTTGCGATCAACTCCCGCACCACCGCGACGCCCTCGGGCGACTTGAGGTCGAGGGCAACGCTTCGCTTGTTGCGGTTGGTCCAGACGAACGGCGCCCCGGCCTTGAGTGCGGGATGCACTGGCGGGTAGCGCCTGAGATCGTCGCCTCGGCCTGGCGCCTCGATCTTGATGACCTCTGCGCCCATATCGGCCAGGATCATCGTGGCGAATGGTCCCGCGATGAAGTGGGAGAAATCCACGACCCGGATTCCCGCAAGCGCCCTCGGCGCATCGGATGGCCGCGGCGTGTACTCTGGAAAGTCGGCTTCGATGTTGTCCAGCATGGTGCATCCATCATGTTCGCGCGGCAGCCCTGGCGTGCCCGATCGCAACCGGGGTCAATTGCCCTTGGCCTGCTCGACCATCGAACATCCACCCTGGTCGATCGGGCGGAATGCCTCGGGTCCGCTCAGGACGCCGACATTGTCGAGAAGGTCCCATTTGCCTTTCGACGCGTTCGGCTCCTTCACCTTGAAGATGTACATGTTGTGGATGGCGCGGCCGTCCGCCCGCACCACGACCGGGCCGAACAGCGCGTCGTCGATGGGCTGCTCCTTCATCTTGCGGATGACCGCCTGCGCGTCGTTGGTTCCCGCAGCCAATGCGGCATTCAGATAGGCCAGCACCGAAGAATAGACGCCGGCGTGAAATGCCGTCGGCGACTGGTCATGCTGGCGCGCGCTGAATTTCGCCGACCAGGCCCGGCTGGCCTCATTGAGGTCCCAATAGAACGGCTGGGTGATGATAAGTCCCTGCCCGACCGCAAGCCCGCTGGCCTCGACGTCGTTCGTGGTTGTCAGCATCGCAGCGAAGGTCCGGCCCTTCTGCTTCAAGCCGAACTCGGCAGACTGCTTGATCAGGCTGACGGTATCGCCACCGGCGGTCGCGAAAGCGATCACGTCGGCGCCGGAGGCATCCGCCTGCAGGATGAACGAGGCGTAATCGGCATTGTTGATGGGAACATTGACCGATCCGAGCACGGCGCCGCCGCCCGCATTGATGACCGACGTACCGTCCCGCACCATGGACTTGCCGAGCGCATTGTCGGTGGCAATGAAGTACCATTTATTGCCGCCGTGACGGACCAGGTAGTTGCCGATCGTGTGCGACGCCGCCCAGGTATCGAACGTCCACTGGATCGTGTTGGGCGAGCAGTATTTCCCGGTCAGATCGGATGATGCCGCGCTGGAAGCGATCAGCGCTGCCTTGCCGCCGCGAACCACCTCATTGACGGCAAGGCCGACCGCGGAGTTGGGCACGTCGGCGACGGCGTCGACCTTCTCCTGCTCGATCCAGCGACGGGCGATCGCCGCCCCGACATCCGCCTTGTTCTGGTGATCCGCCGAGACGACCTCGACCTTGAGGTCGGGGTGGTGCGCCATGAAGTCCTCGGCCGCCATTCTCGCCGCCGTCACGGAGCCCTCACCGGCATTGTCGGAATAGGGCCCCGACGCATCGTTGAGGACGCCGATCTTGATGGTGCGCGTTGCGGCCGCGCATGCGGGCGACCACAGGCCGGCGAGGAGCAAGGCTATTCCGGCGACACGTAAAGCGGCTTTCATGTTTCCACCCTGTTGACGAACTTTGTTGTTGTTAGAGGTCCAGCACCAGCGTGCCCGACCTTGCGCCCGAGCAGCAGATCATCATTGTCTTGTTCGATGCCTGCTCGTCCTTGCTGAGAAACTGGTCGCGATGGTCCGGGATGCCTTCGAGCACACGCGTCTCGCAGGTGCCGCAGACCCCCTCCGAGCAGGCATGGTTCGCCGCGATCCCTGCCTCGAGCAGCGCCTCAAGGATCGTCTTTCCGGCTTCGACCGGAATCGTCCGGTTGCTGCGGGCGAGTTTCACCTCGAAACCGCCCGCCGTCGCGGGAGCTTCGCTCGCCTGGAAATACTCGACATGCCGATGATCGGCCGGGCGACCGGCCGCCGCGGCTTCGAAGGCTTCGAGCATTGGCTGCGGACCGCAGCAATAGAGATGAGCCTGCGCCGGCGCCCGGTCGATGACCGCCGCAAGATCGAACAGACGGCCGGAACGCTGGTCGTCGAAGTCGAGGCGCACCTTCACGCGCCCGTTCCCCGCGAGCACTGCGATCTCGTCGAGGAATGCCGCCGCGCGCGGCGCCCTTGCCGCATAGAAAAGTTCGCAGGACCGTCCGAGGGCGTCGAGACGACGGGCCATGGACAGCAACGGCGTAATCCCGATTCCACCTGCGATCAGGACCGAATGCTCGGCCTGCTCGCAAAGCGCAAAATTGTTGCGGGGCCTCGACACCCTGAGGATGTCACCCGCCTTCAGATTGTCGTGCAGGAGGCGTGAGCCACCCCGCCCTGCCGTGTCCTTGTTGATCGCGATCACATAGCGATGGCGCTCACGCTGATCGTTGACCAGCGAATAGCTCCGGACCATGCCGTTCGGCAGATGCACATCGATATGACCGCCGGCCGTGAAGGGATCGAGATCGTGCCCGGTCGGCGAGATCAGCTCGTAGGAATTGATCCCATCCGCCTCGTAGCTGATGCGCTTGACGCGAACGTCGAACAAGCCATCGCTCATGACGCGCGCCTCCGCGGGACTGCCATCGAAGGGCTCACATCTCGTATCCGAAATCGGCGCCGAGCCTGGCACGCATGAAGGGCGCACCGACATCGACCCACGACTCCTCCGGCGACAGCCGCATCGACACCGCACGTACCATGAACACGTCGGGGTCCGTCACCCCTTTCGGCTTGGTTCCGTGATCGCGATAGGCCCCGAGCGCTTCCAGGATGAAGCGCCGGGTCATCGCGATTCCGGTGTCGCTCGAGCAGAGGTTTTCCCTGGTCCGGTCGAAGATCGGCGACACGCCGCTTTGGCAGGCCCCGTCCTGCACCCACAAGCCCGGCAGGCCCGAGAACCAGGTCGTCTGCTGCGCCTGGTAGTCGAACTGGAAGCCGTTCTGCGGATTGTACTTCGTCCAATAGCCCGCATAGGGCACCGTCACCGGATGGTCGACCAGCGCGTGGCGGCTGGCATGCCCGCTCTCGCGGCCATTGTGCCCGTCGGCAAAGACCTGGCGGGTTTTCGGCAGCAGGGGTTGCGAGGGGTGATACGAGAACATGATGCAGAGCGTGTTCTCATCATCGATCGGCACCCAGGCATGGCCGCTGAGATCCGGAAACGGCATCAGCGGCGGGACCAGCGTGTAGAACGGCAGCATGAACTGGTTGACGCGCCAGTACAGCGTATTGGCATCGTAATTGCGCCGCGCCGCGATGCTCATGCCGAAGTCCTGCTTGATGCATTCGAATGTCGGACGCAGATCGCGCTTCTGGATCCAGGCGCTGGTCGTACCCTGCGCGTCCAGCCGCCCATGCAGCAGCGGCGCGTGGGCCGAATCGATCTCACCCTCGACCGCCTGAAGCCAATTGCACTCCTGCACGCGCAGCGAGATATGCACCTGCTCCTGCGGCACCAGATTCCATTCCACGTTCGGCAGCGGCGGAAGATCAGCCTGGTCGGGCCCCATATAGGTCCAGATCATCCCGTTCCGCTCCCGGCACGGATATGCCTTGATCCTCACGCGCTCCTTCAGGCGGCTGCGGACCGGCTCGGCCGGCATATCCGTCGTGGCGCCGGTGACGTCGAATTTCCAGCCGTGGTAGACGCATCGCAGGCCGCAATCCTCGTTCCTCGCGAACACCATCGGCGCGCCGCGATGCGGACAGGCCTGGTCGACCAGCCCGACGCGTCCCTCCGAATCCCGGAAGGCAACAAGGTCCTCTCCGAGCAGCCTGACCCGCTTCGGCTGGCCGTCTCTGGCCACGTCCGCGGACGGCAGGAAGGGAATCCAGTAGAGACGGAACAGGTCTCCAAGCGGCGTGCCCTTGCCGACCCTGACGAGACGTTCATTGTCCTCGCGCGACAACATCTGCTTCCTCCTTCAGTGGGATTCCGTCGCTGGCTTGCTCTGGGGCAGTGCCCAGGAGCGCTGCGACCCGCGCCGACAGTCCGAGATCGCGTGCGGTCCAGAGCGGATCGGCCGAGGCCAGTGGCTGGCGTGGAATGGGTGGCGTTGTCCCGGCCTCGACGAGGCCGATGATCGTCTCGATGCGGCGCCGCTCGAGATCCCGCAGGGTTTCCTCGACCACCGCCCCTTCCGCACTGCAGCCGGGCAGTTCGGGATAGGCCATGCGGACGAGCCACCGACCGGGTTCGGTTTCGACCGCCTCGGCTTCGAGAAGATAGGGAATCGACAGCAGCTTCCGCAGATCCAAGCAGTCCTCCCCGGCAGAGCGACTGTTGCGCCCCTATTTGATACGTATACGTACTATATCGGCGAATTGCTTGCAATAGCAAATCCGCTCGCGCCGGCTTTCCCGGACGCCAGCACTCTGGCGCCCGTTCCGCCATGGGTTGAGAGCCATCGGACAAGCTGCTAACGCCTGAGCAATTCCAGGAGAGTTCAGGTCAGCGACGGCATGTCAGCGCCCAAGGAAAAGAATGCGAGCGCGGTGGAGATGGCGCGCAACTGGCGCCTCGAAGGGGGCGTTGGGTTTCTGCTTCGACTGCTCGAGGCCCGCTATGATGTGCTCTATCAGGACCTGACCGGCCAGAGCGACATCACGCCACGGCAGTTCGGTGTGTTGATCGCACTCTATCAGGATGGTCCCCTCACCCCGTCCGCCCTCGCCGTGCGCATCAGCAGCGACCGCAACACGCTCAGCGAAATGCTCAAGCGCATGACGGCGCGCAAGCTGATCTCGAAACGAAGCAACGCGGAGGACCGGCGGTCGATCCAGGTCCAGATCACCGCCAAAGGCGAGGAAGCCCTTCTCAGAGTCATCCCCGCCGCGGCCGAGCTTCAGAACACCCTGCTCGCCCCTCTGAGCAAGGAGGACCGCGTCCACTTCCTCAACTGCATGCTCGCGATCGCCAAGGCCGCCGCGCCCTCGTCTCCAGAGACCTGACCCTGTCCCTGCCTTCGAGGGCGCGCACGCGCCGCGACGCTCCGCTACCGCACCGAATAACGGATCGGCAAGCGTTTCACGCCGCCGAGAAACGACGTTTCGGTCCACGCCGGGGCACCCGCGAGTTCGACCCGCTCGATCCTGCCGAGGAATTCGCGGAAGAAGGCGACGATCTCGGCTTTGGCGAGATGCCGTCCGATGCAGGCGTGAATGCCGAAGCCGTAGCCGAGATGCCGGTTGGGCGACCGATCGGGAATGAACTGGAAGGGCCGATCGAAGGCTTCCTCATCCCGATTGCCTGAGGGATAGCTGAGGAGGATGCTGTCCCCGGCCCTGATCGTCTTGCCGCGAATGTCGTAGTCGGCCGTGGCGGTGCGGAAGAAGTGTTTGACCGGAGATACCCAACGCACCATCTCCTCCGCGGCGTCAGATAGCAACTCGGGCTCGCGCTGCAGGCGGGCCATAGCCTCGGGGTTCTCGATCAGGGCAAGCAGACCGCCGGCGATCGTCGCGCTCGTCGTATCGTGTCCCGCGCTCGCGAGTGCGACATAATACGAATAGGCCTCGAAATCCTCAATCGGCCGGCCGTCGATCTCGGACGTTGCGATCACCGTCGCCACGTCGTCCTGCGGGTTTTTCCGTCTCTCCCGCGCGACGTCCTTGAAATAGTCGACATAGGCGATCGTGGCGTCGATCAGGTCGGAGCCCTTCTGCATCTCGGGATCGCCGCCGCCGAAATAGGCCTGGGTGATCTTGAGCAGCCGTTCCTCGTCGCTGCGCGGCAGGCCGAGGATGGTCATCAGGACCCGCAACGGATAATAGATCGCGATATCATTGTAGAAATCGCACTGGTTGCCCATCGCCACGAGACTATCGACGCTCTCCTTCGCCAGCGCCGCCATGCGCTCGGACAATGTCCGGATGTGCCGGGGCTGAAACCAGGCGTGGGTGAGCTTCTGATACTTGCCGTGATCGGGATTATCCATCTGCGGCAAAGCCCGGACCAGCATGGGCTTGCCGCTCATCGCCTCTCTCACCTTGCTTTCGAACTCGATGCTGAGAAGCTTGGTTCGCGGCGCGTTGATGAAGCGATCGGCCTGGCGCTCGATCTCGATGATGTCGGCGTATTTGGTGATGGTCCAGAACGGACGATACCCTTTAGGTTGCGTCCAATGGACCGGATCGTCCCGCCGCAGCTCGCCGAAGAGCCGGTGCTGCAGACCGACATTGCCATAGGTTCTGTGATCGGCGATTGCATTATCCGTTGCGATGTCGAGCATCGTTCCTCCTCCCTGCTTGTTTATGTCTTGTTAGGCGCTCCCAATCCCCGCCATGGTCAGAACGGGCTTGACCACGCGGCCACTGTCGAGGGCGTCGATGGCCTCGTTGATGCCCGCGAGTGGATAGGCCTTGACGAATTTGTCGAGCGGCAATCGGCCTTCGCGGAAGAAGCCGATCATGCGCGGAATGAACATCTGGGGATTTGCATCGCCCTCAACCACGCCGCGGATGGAGATTCCCCGCCCGACCACCACACTTGCTTCGGCCGCATACATCGTTCCCCGGGGCGGGGCCGCGACCTGCGCGCTGACACCTCGCGCGCGCAGGCAATTGACCGAGCTTGCCACCGCCGCCGGTACGCCCGTCGTGTCGAGCGAAAAATGCACGCCGCCCTGCGTGAGCTCGGCGATCTCAGCCGCGGGATTCTCCGCGCGGCCGGACACCGCATGCGTTGCGCCCAGCTCGCGCGCGACGCGCAGCCGCTCCGGCACGACATCCACGGCGATGATGGTCGAGCAATCGACGATCCGCGCAGCGATGATGGCGGACAGACCGACGGCGCCGACGCCGAACACGGCAATCGAGGTCCCGGCCTGCGGCCGCAGCACGTTCATGATCGATCCCATGCCGGTCTGGATGCCGCATCCGAGCGGCGCAAGAAGATCCAGCGGCAGATCGGCATCGACCGTGACGATGTTCCTGGTGGTGGCGATTGCGTGAGTCGCGAAGGCGGATTGCGCGAAGAAATGACCGCCCAGTTCGCTCCCGCCACGCGACAGCGCCGAGCCGCCAGACCTGTTTCCGAACAGGTTGATGGCACGAAAATGGTCGCAATAGCCGAGCGCGCCGTCGCAACAATTCGGGCACTCGCCGCAGGAGCCAAAGCTCATGAGCACATGGTCGCCGGGCCGGAACGACGTCACGCCGGGGCCGACCTGCTCGATCACGCCCGCGCCTTCATGGCCCAGAACCTTCGGCATCTGCACCGGAATGTGCCCATACTTGACCGCGAGATCTGTGTGACAGATGCCGCACGCGTGCACCCGGACCAGGACTTCGCTGCCGCGTGGGGCCGAGAGTTCGCAAGGGACGATCTCGAATGGATCGCGCGGCCCATTTGCTATCGCAGCGATGATCTTCATGAACGGATGCCCTCCGACGCGCTGTTGTGAACTAGCCTTTCGCCCGGGCGCTGGCGCTTCCAAACACTCCGGCGTCAGCGAGGCCGGCGATGGCCTCGCCCGACAGGCCGAGGACCCGGGACAGCAATTCGTCCCGATGCGCACCGACCGCGGGAATCTCCCGCCGCATGGCGGTCGATCCGCCCGACATCTTCCAGGGCGCATTGACGCCCAGGAATTCCCCCGCGCTATCGGCGATCGTCGCGAATGCACCGCGCTGAAGGAGATGCGGGTCGGTCAAGGCGGCTCCCGGATCGCGATATTCGGCACTGGGAACGCCGGCCTTGTCGAGGGCGGCCATGCACTCGCGCACCGTATGCTGCTCGGACCATTTCTCGACGACCTGCATCATCGCGCTCCAGTTGGCCGCGCGGCCCGGTACCGTCTTGAAGCGCGGATCGTTCGCGAGATCGCCCTGCCCTGTCACCTCGCACAGCGCGGCGAAATTTCGCGGCGTGATCGGCGCAACCAGGATGTCGCCGTCGGAAGCCCGGACCGGACCGTAGGCGGCCCGCGGCGCTTGCGGGGCGAACTGCGCTTCCTGCAATTCGTAGACGAGCAGGTTGAGCATGCAATCCATCAAGGCGACATCGATCCGCTGGCCCGCGCCGGTTCGCGCGCGCTGGACCATGGCGGTCTGGATCGCCGAATAGCCGAAGATCCCGCCGAGCACGTCCGCGACGAAAACCGCCCCCGCCGCCGGCCGGTCGCGATCGCCCGCATACCGCATCAACGAACGGTCGAAGCCGCTCTCGGCGTGAACGATCATGGCGTAGGCGGCGCGCTCGGCGGCCGGTCCCGTTTGCCCGTAGCCCGAGATCGAGCAGTAGATCAGGCGCGGGTTGATCGCGCGCAGCGCCTCGTAGCCAAGGCCAAGCCGGTCCATCACGCCCGGCCGGAAATTCTCGACCAGGATATCGGTCTCCTTGACCAACCGGCGGACCAGTTCGATCGCCTCGGGATTTTTCAGGTCAAGCGCAAGGCTGCGCTTGCCAGCATTGAGCTGGCCGAAATAGGCACTTTGGCCGCCCCGCAACGGAGCCCGCAGACGCATATCGTCACCCTCGGGCGGCTCGATCTTGATGACCTCCGCGCCGGCATCGGCAAGCAGCCTCGCGCAATAGGGACCGGCCAGCATGATCGAGAAGTCGAGCACGCGGACGCCCTCCAGCGGCAGATTCGTGATCTCCTGCACCTGCATGCTCACTCCTATCTCGGTAGCCCAAGCGCCCGTTGTGCGATGAGGCTGCGCTGGATCTCGTTGGTGCCGATGCTGATCACCCACATCAGCGAATGACGCAGGTTCTGCTCGAAACGGCCGTTGTCGATCGCCCCCGGCATCTGCTCCGACAGCATCGCCCTCGCGCCGAGGATGTCGAGCGCCGCCTCGCCGAAGCGCTCCATCAGCTCCCCCGAGAACACCTTGCTGATCGCGCCGTACTCCGGCGGGGTTACCCCGTCCGCGGCAAGCTCAGCGCAATGCATCATCAATTGACGCCCGATCTCGATCTCTGCAGCCAGCGTCGCCATCCTGTCGCGCACGATGGGATCGTCGCTGAGCGCCATTCCCGCAGCGTCCCTCTCCATGACATGCCCGCGCAGTTGCTCGAAGGCGTGAGCGACCTTCAGGACGATGCCGCCGCCGACCAGCCCGCGCTCGAAAGCGAGCGCGCCGATCAGGACCTTCCAGCCCCCATTGACCTCGCCAACGAGGTTTTCCACGGGAATGCGAACGTTGTCGTAGAAGATGTTGGCGAAGGAGCCGTCATACATCGTGGTTGCCGGCCGGACCGTGATCCCCTCCGCGTCCATGGGCACGATGAACATGCTGATGCCGGCGTGCGGCGGCCTGGCGTCCTTGTCGGTGCGCGCGGCCAGGAACATGTATTTGCCCCACCAGGTCGTGGTCCAGATCTTCTGGCCGTTGATGACCCAGTGATCGCCATCGCGCACCGCGCTGGTGCGCAGCGCCGCAAGATCCGAGCCCGCCTGCGGTTCGCTGTAGCCCATCCCGTGCATGGCCTCGCCGCGCAGGATCTCGGGCAAATAGCGTTGCTGCTGCTCGGGCGTTCCGAACATCATCAGGGCATTGGCCTGGATCGCGGCGCCGATGCGTGGCGCTTCGCCCCGCTCCATCGTTTCCATGAACGCGATCTGCTCGAGCGGCGAACGGGCCTGGCCGCCGAATTCCCGGGCCCAGCCAAGACCGATCCAGCCGGTCTCGCCGATGTCGCGCGCGAAGTCGGCATCGAACTCGCGCTTGGCGAACGGCTTGCGATCGAACTCGACCTTCCGGTCTCCCGACCAATGCCGCTCCAGCCAATCTTTCACCTGCTCGCGCAGCGAATTGCCGGCCGGGCCAAGATCATATTCAGGCAGGCCCGAACTGCCCGGCTCCAGCAACGCGGATGCCAGCCATTTTTTCGCCGGAGCCGCCCCGCCCAGCATGATGGTGTCAAGATGCACCCGCTTGAAATGCAGCGGCGCCTCGTGCTCGTCGGCATAACCGATCGCGCCGAATGCGTGATGCGTCTCGAGCGAGACGCGTCGCAACGCATCGCTCGCGAAAGCGACAGCCGCATGGGCGAAGTAGCGCCATTCGCGATCGTCCCGATCATGAAGCCCGGCCGCATGATCAATGATCAGCCGCACCCCTTCCAGAGCGATGAAGCCATTGGCAAGCTTGTGCTGGATAGCCTGGAAGCGGCCGATCGGCTGACCGAATTGATGCCGTTCCTTGGCATAGTCCGTGGCAAGCTCGAACCCTCGCTCGGCGGCACCGTGCGCTCGCGCCATCAGCGCCAGCTTTCCCCTCAGCAAGAGATCGTCGACAATGCCCGCCTCGATCGCGATGAGGCTGATCGGCGCCGAACTGAGACGCACCTCGCAAGCCCCCCAAGCACCCATGGCCCGCGTTGGGGCAATTGCGACGCCGGCGGCATCCAGCGCCACGAGGCCCAGGAGCGCGGGGTCAATGGCAACCAGGAGATGCGTGCAGCTATCCGCGGCTTCCACGAGCCGGAGCACCCCGTCCGCTCTGCCCTCCCGAACCCGGATTGCGCCGGCGCCCGCATCGGGATCGAGCGCTCCAAACGCGAAGGCGAGCCGAGCCGTCCCGTTATGCAGCTTCTCAAGACAATCAGCGGCGAGCTCCGACCTTGCCGTCGAAAGCGCGAAATTGGCCAGCGCAGCCGACCACATCGGCGCAGGACACACCGCGCGCCCGAGCTCGGCGAGCACGACAGCGATCTCGCGCAAGCCCCCTTCCTCGGGAGCGGAGCCGAGACCGGCAATGCCCAGGCCAACCAGCTTGGTCCATATCGCCGCAACTTCCTGCGGCTTGGCGCCAAGCCTGAGGCAATCGGCATCCCACTGCTCGCCGAGAAACCCGCGAACGGATCTCCGCAGCATCTGCCTGACCTCGTCGGTCGGAAGCTCGGTGGCGTCCATGGCCGACTAGCCTTGGCCAAACCGGGGCTTGCGCTTCTCCTTGAACGATGTCGTCGCTTCCTTGTGGTCGGCGGTCTCGAATGTCACTTGCTCGAGCGCCATCGAGGCTTCGAGCAGCATGTTCACGCGATCCTTGACGATCTGGTTGATCGACAGCTTGGTCCATCGGATGGCCCAGGTCGGACCATTCGCGAGCTCGATCGCGATCTCCCGGGCCTTGGCCAGCACTTCGGCCCGCGGCGCGACGTGATTGACGAGGCCGATCCGCTCGGCCTCCTTTCCCTTCAGCAGGGTGCCGCGAATGAGGAATTCCTTGGCCTTGTTGATGCCAACGAGCAACGGCCAGATCACGGTGCCACCGTCTCCGGCCACGAGCCCGACCCGCGACACGTGGGTGTCGCCGATGCGCGCATCCTCCGCCATGACCGCGATGTCACAGAGCAGCGCGTGGGTCGCGGCAAGGCCGATGGCATCGCCGTTGATGGCGGCGATGATCGGCTTGTCAAGCTCGAGCTGACGCGTCACGCCGCGGCGGCTGATCATGGGATCGTGGACCTCACCCTCCTCCAGCACGTCACCGCCCGGCCGCTCCGACATCGCCTTGACGTCGCCGCCGACGCTGAAGAATTCTCCGGCCCCGGTCAGCACCACGACGTTGACGGCATGGTCGTCGGCAAGATCGTCCCAGATCGTGCGGAGTTCCCGGATCAGCTTTTGATTGATGGCATTGCGGGCCTGCGGCCGATTCAAGGTCACCGTCGCGACCTTGTCGGCGACATCCACGGTCAAGCATTCATATTTGGCGTATCGGGACACATCTTCCTCCGTTCGTTTTTCTTATTCGCATCCGGCCTGCTGGCCGGATGAACGCGCGTCATTTCATGCCGGGCTTCATCTCCGCCAACGCGATTTGGAGCGACATGGCGCCTGGATCCTGCTCCAGCATCTTTTCGACCGCACCCAGGTGGCTCCGCATCAACCGAGCCGCAGCCGCGGCATTCCGCTCGCGCAGCGCTGCCAGGAATTGCTTGCGACGCTCAACCAGGCGCGCCATCGCAACCCCGCTCGATGCGACCTTGGCATAGACAAACCGCATGTGGATCTCGGTGACGGCATCGGTGATCATGGCAATCACCTTGTTGCCGCAGGCGATAGCGAGCAATTTGTAGAACTCTCGCGCGCATTCGACCCTCTCCAGCAACCGGCCCTCGCGGGTAAAGAGCTCCGTTCGCTCAACATTCGCCTGCAATGCTTCGAAATCTGACTGCCGGGCGTTCGCGCAAGCCAGCCGCACCACGAGATCGAGAACCTGGACTCGCGCTTCCGAGAGTTCGCGGATCGAGATGGTACCCAGGCTCAGCATGTCGCGCATGACCACGTTCATGCGGCTGGTATCACCCTTCTGGACGAAGGCGCCGCCCTTGACACCCTTCTGCAGCCGCAGCACGCCGGCCATCTCCAGGCTACGAAGCGCCTCTCTCAGGACGTTGCGGCTCACCCCGAGCTGCTGGGCAAGATCGCGCTCGGGCGGAAGCTTGTCGCCCGGCTTGAGAACTCCGAGTGCGAGCTGCTCGCGAATCCGGTCGCAAATTTCCTCGAAGGCGCGCCGCGTATGGATCGGCCGGAATGCCACGGGGGCCGGCGATCCCGCCGTACGATGATCGGAGGCACGCTCGCGACGTTTCGCCGACGCCATGCGCGTGCCGGCGGATGAATGGGGGCTTGACTTGGTTGCCATGCGGTGAATTATTAAATGGATCACCCATTCAATGGAAGCCCCTTTTTGGGGCCTCCCAAAGAAAAAATATCGGAGACGTTCATGAGCTTCACCGAGGAGCAGATCGCATTCCGCGACAGCATCCGGAAGATGGCGACCAAGCACGTAGCGCCGATCGCAGCCGAAATCGACGAGACCGATCGCTTTCCCCTCGAACTCGTGAAGCTGTTCGGCGAGATGGGGTTGATGCAGCTCTGGGTCCCCGAGCAATATGGCGGGCCGAACGGCAACCTGACCATGGCGTGCATCGCCCGCGAGGAGATCTCGCGATTTTCTCCCGCCTGCGCGTCGATCGCCGCACTGAACACGATGTTCATCATGCCGCTGCTGCACTTCGGCTCCGAGGAGCAACGCAAGAAATACCTGCCGATCATTGCGAAGGGCGGCATCGTGACGGCGATCGCGATCTCGGAGCCGCAGGCCGGTTCTGACGTCACTGCGATCAACACCCGCGCCAAGAAGGAAGGCGATTGCTACATCCTCAACGGCCGCAAGCAATGGTGCAGCTACGGCGTGGCGGCGGACTATATCGTCGTGATGGCGCGCACGAGCGACAGCCCGGGCGCGGACGGCATCAGCGCCTTCATCGTCGAGCCCAAGACCATGCCGGGAATTACGTTTGGCGGCCACGAGCGCAAGATGGGCTTTCGCGGCGCGCCCAACACGCCGATCTTCTTCGACAACGTGCGGATTCCGGTGGAAAACCTCGTCGGTGAGGAAGGCAAGGGTTTTCGCGCCTCGATGCGCGCCCTCGACCTCAATCGTCCCACGATCGGCGCGCAGTCCGTTGGACTCGCCCAGGGCGCGCTCGATGTCTGCGTCGCCTATGCGAAGGAACGCAAGCAGTTCAAGAAATCGATCTCGGAATTCCAGGGCGTGCAGTTCATGCTCGCCGACATGGCCATGCAGATCGAGGCGGCGCGGGCCCTCGTCTATGAATGCGCGCGCGCGGGCGACGCCGGTGATTGGAAGCGGCTGAACGTCCTGGCCAGCATGGCCAAATGCGTAGGCAGTGACATGGCCATGAAGGTGACGACCGACGCCGTTCAGATCTTCGGCGGCTACGGCTACACCATGGACTATCCGGTCGAGCGCATGATGCGCGACGCCAAATTGACCCAGATCTTCGAGGGCACCAACCAGATCCAGAGAATGGTCATCGCCCGGGAACTTCTTCGATAAAAATCTAAAAACAAACAAAGCGGGAGGATCTAACCTTGAACAGCCATATCGGGCGCGCCCTGGGCGTGATCGCCGCATCAGCGATGCTGGTGTCGACCCAGTTGCACGCAGAAAAAGCCTACGGGCCGGGTGTCAGCGATACCGAGATCAAGCTCGGGCAATCAACGCCGTTGAGCGGCCCGGCGTCGGCATTCGGCGCAGGCGCGGGACGCGCCGTCGTCGGCTATTTCGAAATGCTCAATGAGCAAGGCGGAATCAACGGACGCAAGATCAACTTCACACAGCTCGACAATGCCTACAGCGCCCCCAAAGCGGTCGAGCAGTCGCGCAAGCTCGTCGAGGACGTCGGGGTGCTCGCTGAAGTCGGCACCATCGGCACGGCACCGAATGTCGCCATCCAGAAATACCTGAACTCCAAGCAGGTCCCACAGCTGTTCATCACCGCCGGCGGACGTCGGTTCAACGATCCAAAGAACTTCCGCTGGACCGTGCCGCTCTATCCCGATTTCGAGACCGAGGGGCGCGTCATCGGCAAGTACCTGCTGAAGACCAGGCCGCAAGCCAAGATCGGCGTCCTCTACCAGAACGACGACTACGGAAAAGACTATCTGAAAGGCCTTCGTGCCGGTCTCGGCGACAAGGCATCGCAAATCGTGCTCGAGGCATCCTACGAACTCGCCGACCCCACGATCGATTCGCAGATCGTCCAGCTCAAGTCCGCCGGCATCGACACGCTGGTCGAGCAGTCGTCCTCAAAGGCAGCGGCGCAGTCGATTCGCAAGGTCCATGAACTGAACTGGAGCCCGTTACACATCATCGGGGGATCGACGGCTTCCGTAGAAACCATCCTGAAGCCCGCAGGCCTCGATGCCTCGAAGGGCCTCGTAACCACTCAGTTCCTCAAGCAGCCCGGCGACCCGGCCTGGGCCAATGACGACGAGGTCAGGGCCTACAAGGCTTTCCTGAAAAAATACGCCGCATCAGTCAATCCGGACGATTATTCGGTCCTCGTCGCCTATATGAACGTCCATGCCGTCGAACTCGTGCTGAAGAAGTGCGGCGACGACCTCACGCGGGAAAACCTGATCCGTCAGGCGACGTCACTGCACGGCGAACGATTGCCGATGATGCTGCCGGGTATCTCGATCAGTACCAAGCCCGACGACTACGGAGCATTCAAGACCCTCCGGATCGCGGTATTCGACGGCGAGAGCTGGAGCATCACCGGCGATCCCATGTCGGCGGAATGAGCGGTTCGCCGGGTCGAAGCGGACGGGTGCGCTTTGCGCCAAAACTTGACTGTGCTCGAGACTGGAGCCCCCGCCCTTCTGTACGCTGAAGGGCGCTGTAGTATTCCGTTAGGCTAATCGTTGTGGATTGCAGACCTCGAGCGCGATAGGTCGAAGCACTACTTCGACCAGCGTCCCCGATACGAAGGAATCGACAACGTTCTCCAGACTACGACACACCGCGCAATGGCAGCCGGCCGCGCTACTCCCACTCAATCGTCCCCGGCGGCTTGCTCGTCACGTCGTACACCACCCTATTCACGCCCTTCACCTCGTTGATGATGCGCGTGGCGGTCTCGCCCAGGAACTTCATGTCGAACTGGTAGAAGTCCGCGGTCATGCCGTCGGTGGAGGTGACGGCGCGCAGGCCCACGACGTAGTCGTAGGTGCGGCCGTCGCCCATGACGCCGACGGTCTTGACGGGGAGCAGCACGGCAAAGGCCTGCCAGATCTCGTCGTAGAGGCCGTGCTTCCTGATCTGGTCGATGTAGACGGCGTCCGCCTTGCGCAGGATGTCGAGCTTGTCCCTGGTGATTTCGCCGGGGCAGCGGATGGCGAGGCCTGGGCCGGGGAACGGGTGGCGGCCCACGAAGATTTCGGGCAGTCCGAGCTCGCGCCCTAACTTGCGCACCTCGTCCTTGAACAGCTCGCGCAGGGGCTCGACGAGCTTCATGTTCATGCGCTCGGGCAGCCCGCCGACATTGTGGTGGGACTTGATCGTCACCGAGGGGCCACCGGTGAAGGAGACGCTCTCGATCACGTCGGGGTAGAGCGTGCCTTGCGCGAGGAAATCGGCGCCGCCGATCTTCTTGGCCTCCCGCTCGAACACCTCGATGAAGAGGCGGCCGATGGTCTTGCGCTTCACTTCGGGATCGGTGACGCCTTCGAGCTCGCCCAGGAATTGCTTCGAGGCATCCACGTGCACGAGCGGGATGTTGTAGTGGTGCCGGAACAGGTCGACGACGGTCTTGGCTTCGTCGAGGCGCAAGAGGCCATGATCGACGAACACGCAAGTCAGCTGGTCGCCGATGGCTTCGTGGATCAGCACAGCGGCGACGGCTGAATCGACGCCCCCGGAGAGGCCGCAGATCACCTTGCCCTTGCCGACCTGCTGGCGGATCTTTGCGATCTCCTCCTCGCGGAAGGCGCGCATGGTCCAGTCGCCGGTAAGGCCGGCGATCTTGCGGACGAAATTGCGGATCAGTTTTGCGCCGTCGGGCGTGTGCACCACTTCGGGGTGGAACATCAGGCCGTAATATTTGCGCGTCTCGTCCTGGATGATCGCGAACGGCGCGTTCGGCGAGGTGCCGGCAACGGAGAAGCCCGGCGGCATTTTAGTAATGCGGTCGCCATGGCTCATCCAGACCTGGTTCTTGCCCCCGAGAGTCCAGACGTCCTCGAATAGCTGGCTCTGCGCCTTCACCTCGAGATCGGCGCGGCCGAATTCGCGGTGATGGCCGCCCTCGACCTCCCCGCCGAGCTGGGCTGCCATGGTCATCTGGCCGTAGCAGATGCCCATCACCGGTACGCCGGAATCGAAGATCGCTTGCGGAGCGCGGGGCGAGCCGGCCTCATGCACCGACTCAGGGCCGCCGGAGAGGATCACCGCTTTCGGCTTCATCTCGTTGAAGGCGGCTTCGGCCTTGTTGAACGGGACGATCTCGCAATAGACGCCGTCCTCGCGCACGCGACGCGCGATCAGCTGCGTCACCTGGCTGCCGAAGTCGACGATGAGAATCTTGTCGTGCGCCGAGGCCACTGAGGGCGTCGACGCGGAGCGGTCGTTCTGTGCTGCTGTCATGGCAAGCAAATACGCGACCACGCCCCTGCCCGCAACCGCGCTGGCACGCGCGCCCACATGCTTCTTTGGGCATGGACAAACCGACATAGGTAAGTATTATTAACCTACTTTTGCCCCACCTGCAAACAGGGCTGATCAGGGAGAACGTCATGCCACAGCATCATCAGCCAGCAACGCTGGCCGCGCTCGGCCGAACCTGGGTTGAGGCCTGGAACGCGCGCGACCTCGAGCGGGTGCTCACGCTCTATGACGAGACGGCCGTGATGACCTCCGACCGCATTCCGGCGATGGGATTCGACGCCAGCGGCACCGTGCAGGGCAAGGAAAGCTTGCGGGCCTATTGGGGCAAGGCGCTCGCCCTGCTGCCGGAGCTGCATTTCTCGCTGATCGATCTGTTCCTCGGCCCTGATAGCGTGGTGGTGTTTTACGAGAACGAGCGGGGCAAGAAGATCTGCGAATATCTGCGCGTGAATGATGCCGGGCTGATCGTGCAGGGATCGGCGAACCATTTGCATTGAAGGGTGCAACCGCACTCGCCACTGTCATTCCCCGCGAAAGCGGGGAATCCAGTACGCCGCGGCCCATCGATTCAATCCCGACCGCTCTGGAATACTGGATCGCCCGATCGAGTCGGGCGATGACACCGCGGGTGACGAAGGTTCGTGAGCCACACCTGCAATGACGGAGGCGACAGCGTGCGCTAACACTGCGCCCGCCGGCCCAAAGACAGGCCCCCCATGAAGCTCCCCGCCTCCCCTTTTACCGTGACCGACTGGAGCAAGGTCGAGGCCGCGCTACATCCCGGCGAAACCGGCGAGGCCAGATGGCGCACGCTCAACATCGGCGATTTGCGTGTGCGGATGGTCGAGTATTCGCCCGGCTATCTCGCGGATCATTGGTGTGACCGCGGCCACGTGCTGTACGTCCTGAAGGGCGAGCTCGACTCGGAGCTGCGTGACGGGCGCAAATTCAAGCTCACGGCGGGGATGAGCTACCAGGTCTCCGATTTCGGCGATGCCGCGCACCGGTCCTCGACGGCGACAGGGGCGACGCTCTTCATCGTCGATTGAGACGCGCGAGAACGATCAATTTACACCGCAAAATTGAACACCGGCGCAACATGCCGGACCACGGGTGGTGCCTTGAAGAAGTCTAATTATCTCGCTATATTGTGATCATCGATACTTGGCCGAACGACTGGGCCGCTTCGCCTCGTCTAAGACAGGCGCGCACGCTTCAGATGATTTCTCCAAAACATCGACTCATCAGGACTATGGGCGCTGCAATGCGTACCGGTCCACGTGCGTACCGTCTTTAACTAACTAAAGGAAATTCCCATGGCTATGGGCACCGTGAAGTGGTTCAACACCCAAAAGGGTTATGGTTTCATCCAGCCGGACGACGGCAACAAGGACGTGTTCGTCCACATCAGCGCCGTCGAGCGCGCCGGCCTGTCGACCCTCAACGAGGGCCAGAAGGTCTCGTTCGACGTCGTCGCCGACCGCCGCAGCGGCAAGTCGTCGGCTGACAATCTCCGCGTCGGCTAATCGCCAGCGCGCGCTCTGACCACGGACGTACCGGCAGAGCGTTAGGAACTCGAAAGCCCCGCGGCCGGTATCCGGCCCGTGGGGCTTTTGTTTTGCGGGAACGGCCGTGCGCTGGTGCCGTAGAGTGGGCAAAGGCGCCGCTCGCGCGACGTGCCATCACCCGTCAAATGGGCAAACGGTGGGCACGCTTCGCTTTGCCCAAACCTACGAAACCTTTTTCAGCACCGACACAAAAAAACCGTCCGTGCCCGTGCGCCGCGGCGTCATCAGCCAGCCTTCGGCTGACTGCAGCGCGGCGTCCGCAAACGCCTCGGCCTTGTCCCAGAGCACGCTGGCGGTCTGCTCGGGCGGAACGACCGCGAACTCGGGATGGCGCTCCGCGAACGCCCTCACCTGCTCGCCATTCTCCTCCGACAGTACCGAGCAGGTGATGTAGGCGATACGCCCACCCGGCTTCACCAGCGGAACCGCGCGGTCGAGCACCTCGGCCTGGTCGCGCAGACGAATCTCGAGCGCGCCGGGGCGCATACGCCATTTGGCGTCGGGGTTGCGGCGCCAGGTTCCGGTTCCCGTGCAGGGCGCGTCGATGACGACGAGGTCGGCCGAGGCGCGGATGTCTGCGAGCGGATCGGCCTCGCCCTTGGGCGTGCGCACATCGGCGTTATGGACGCCGGCGCGCGACAGGCGCTCGTGGATCGGCGCGAGCTGGCGCTTGTCGCGATCGGTCGCGATCAGCCGGCCCTTGCCCTGCATCAGGGCTGCGAGCGCCAGCGTCTTGCCGCCGGCGCCGGCGCAGAGATCAATCACCTGCTCGCCGGGTTTTGCCGCGGTGAACTGGGCCGCAAGCTGCGATCCCTCATCCTGAACTTCAACGCCGCCCTTGATGAAATCTTCCTCGGCCTGGATGCCGGGGTTGCGCGCGTCGGCCGAAAGCTCGATGCGCAAACCCGTTGCCGACCATGGCGCAGGCTTCGCGTGAAGATGAGAAAGCGCGCGCAGCACCTTGTCGCGATTGGATTTTAGCGTGTTGACGCGCAGATCGAGCGGGGCCCGGCTCGCCATCGCGGCGGCTTCCGCAGCGCGATCCTCGCCGAACACTTTTGCCAGGTACGGATCGAGCCATTCCGGATAGTCGCCCGCCACGGCAGCGGGCGCGTCCTTGAGAGAACGCGAGGCGAGCGCGGCCTGCTCGGCGTCGGTCAGCGGCGCCGGCGCAAAGCGGCTGCCGTCGAACATTGCGGCCATGGTGGCCGAGTCCATGTCGCGCTCGAGGCGGAGCATGCCGATCAGCCTGGCACGCGCAGTGTCGGCGTCCATGAGCCAGGCGCTCGAGGCGTAGCGGCGCAGCACGTCCCAGACGAGGCCGGCGATCGCGGCGCGGTCGCCGGAGCCGGCGAAGCGGTGCGCGGTGCCCCACTCCTTCAGCGCTTTCGCGGCGGGCACGCGGTCCTTCTCGATGGTGTCGATCAGTTCGATGGCTGCGGACAGCCGGGCAGCGGGAGTCATTTGAATCTTTCAGATCGGGATCGGAGTCTTTGCGCATGATCTTGTCGGAAAACCGGTCTTCCGCTTTTCCGGACCATGCGGGCGCCTAGATCAACAGGAGCATTTTCAGCGCGAAGTAGATCCACATCGCCAGCAGCACCAGCACGCCGGCGAGCCAGATCGTGGAGCGCCGTCCGAGATCGTTCGAGGAGACGAAAACGCCGGCATGGGCAAAGCGCGTCACCACGAACACCCAGGACATCAGCACGATGAAGAGATCGGCATGGCGCAGCGGCAGCGCCAGCGCGATCAGGGCGTAGAACAGCACCGGCAGCTCGAACTGGTTGCGGTAGCAATTGGCGATTTGTGTGGCACCCTTGGGCCAGTTCGGCTCGCCCAGCGCAATGTCGCGGATCTCGGTCTCGCCCGAGACCAGCGAGCGCCGGCGCGCCAGCACCATGCCGATCAGCAGCGCGAAGGTGAGACAGACCTGCACGAAGACAGGCAGCAAGACCATCTGAATGGACATCGGAACTTTCACGTAGAGCGGAGAGCCGCGGACCGTCATTAGCCGCGACTCCTCGCGCTGACAATCAACCAGTTGAACCGCTGTTCCCGATCAGGCGACCAACCACCGCGATTTTCGGCCCGTTTGAGCCAACGCTGGCGCTGGTCGGCGGCGTCAGCGACCTCACCGACGGACGCGCGGTGCTGCGCGGCGCCGTCGCGCTCAACCACCGCACGGCGGACCGCGTGCTTGTCGTGAACCCGCCCGGCCAAGGCATCTTCGAATTCCGCCTCCGCCTGCCCGCCGAGCCGCATCGCTCCGCAGAGTTCGGCCCCTGGCACCTCGTCGACAGCGTTGCCTCGGCGGTCGCGGCAATGTCCCTCCGCAGGACGGCTACACGATCCGCTATCGCGTGCTCTGACCATGCTTCGAACGAAGGAGGGGATGGCCGCAGCGCGTTTTAAACTTTGTTCGTTGCGATGCATGCGTGCGCCGTCATCGTTTCGACGCGTGACGATCTGTATGCTCAAGGCATGTCCGAATTTCGCCTGACCCAAATTTCCGACACGCATCTTGGCCGGCGCTTTCCCGGCCTGATCGCCAACTTCCAGGCGATCAGCGCGCATATCGACACCGAGCGGCCTGATCTCGTCATCAACACCGGCGACGTCTCCTTTGATGGGCCGAGCAGCCGCGATGATGTCGAATTCGCCAAGAGCCTGCACGCCGCCCTGCCTGTCGCCTGCCGCTATCTGCCGGGCAATCACGATATCGGCGACAATCCGACCGCGATCGGTCCAGTGCCAAAGCCGCCGGTCGCCGAAGCGTACCGCCGGCAATTCTGCGACATCATCGGCGAAGACCATTGGTCGTTCGAAGCGGCCGGCTGGCGCTTCATCGGCCTCAACTCGCTGGTGATGAATTCAGGGCTCGCCTTCGAGGCGGAGCAGTTCGACTGGCTCACCGAAGAGATCGCGCGCGTGAATGGCAAGCCGGTTGCGCTGTTCCTGCACAAGCCGGTGTTTCTCCACCTGCCCGACGACCCCGAGACGCCGGAGACCTCGATCCGCTACGTGCCGCAGCCGGCACGGGCGCGGCTGATCGAGATGTTTGCGCATGTCGATCTGCGCCTGATCGCCAGCGGTCACGTGCACCAGCGCCGCGACTTCACCTATCGTCACACGCGCCACGTCTGGGCGCCTTCGGCCGGCTTCGTGATCAACGACGCGCGCCAGGACCGCATCGCGATCAAGGAAGTTGGACTGGTGGAATACCGATTCCGGCCCGACAGCGTCGAGGTCCGCCACGTCCGCGCGCCGGGCCAGGCCGATATCGACATCGAGGAGCTGTTCGCCCAGATGGGCGGCGAGCATTAAGGCACGATCCGGAAAAGTGCGCAGCGGTTTTCCGAAAAGATCATGCTCAGAGAATAAACTAAAGCGCGATGACGATTCATCCCGATCCATCGCACTTTAGGAGCGCGCGTCTGTTAAGCGACGCTCTTCAGATCCTGCTGGATCGCGGCGAGCAGGGATTGCAGCGCCGCGCTGTTGACGGGATTGGCCACCGCGTCATCGGGCGGCAGTTCGCCCGCGACTTTGGGAGCCCTGAGCGGACGTTTCGGAAATGGCGGCGGTGGGGCCGACATGCCAGGTTGGCTGAAATCGCCTTCCTCGCGATGCACGAACTTCCCGTGGATCACGTCGTCATGGCGGCCCATGACGAACATCGCCACCCAATAGCCGGCAGCCAACAGGATTACGCAGAAAACACTGATCTCTAACATCGCTACACCTAAAATATGCGCGATGATTCAATGACTTCGCTTTGGCGTCAATGAACCGGCGGTCACACCTGCGCACTTTGCGGGCAGGTGTGGCCGATTGGTGACTCTTTGTTAACCATTGACGCCCGTCGCGTGACGCCGACGCAACAACTACAGCTTGTCGGGACCGACCCGCACCAGCTGCTTGCCGAAATTGGCGCCTTTCAGCAGGCCGATGAAGGCGCCCGGCGCGCTCTCCAGGCCCTCGGTCACGAACTCCTTGTATTTCACCTTGCCGTCACGGACCCAGGCCGACATGTCGCGCAGGAAGTCGCCGTGGCGGGAGGCGAAATCGGAGACGATGAAGCCGCGGAAGGTCAGCCGCTTGGTCAGCGTCGCACGCATCATCGATGCCGCCCATTTCGGCGGCTTGGCCTCGGTGTCGTTGTAATGTGCGATCAGGCCGCAGACCGGCACGCGCGCGAACGGATTGAGCAGCGGGAACACCGCCTCGAACACGGCGCCGCCGACATTCTCGAAATAGACGTCGATGCCTTTCGGACAGGCCTCTTTCAGCTTTGCGGCGAAATCGGGATCGCGGTGGTCGATGCAGGCGTCGAAGCCGAGCTCCTTCACGACGTAATCGCACTTGTCCTTGCCGCCGGCGATGCCGACCGCGCGGGCGCCCTTGATCTTCGCAATCTGCCCGACGGCCGAGCCGACCGCGCCGGAGGCGCCGGCAACGACGACGGTCTCGCCCTCTTGCGGCTTGCCGATGTCGAGCAGGCCCGTGTAGGCGGTCATGCCGGGCATGCCGAGCACGCCGATGGAAGTGGAAATCGGGCCGAGCTTCGGATCGACCTTGATCAGGCCCTTGCCGTTGGAGATCGCATGCGTCTGCCAGCCGGAGCGGATGCGGACGATGTCGCCGACCGCGAAATCCGGATGGTTCGAGGCCGCGACCTCGCTCACCGCCTCGCCTTCCATCACGCCGCCGACCGGCACCGGCGCTGCGTAAGACGGGCCCTCGCTCATGCGCCCGCGCATATAGGGATCGAGCGAAAGCCAGATCGTGCGCAGCAGCACTTCGCCGGCGCCGGGCGTCGGCACCGCGAATTCCTCCAGGCGAAAATCGGACGGCTTTGGTTCGCCGACGGGACGCGCGGCGAGAACGATGCGTTTGGCTTGGGACATGGCTTCCTCCTGACTGCTTGTTGCAGTCATTTAGGAGAAGCAATGCACCGACGCAAACTTCGACACTGTCATTCCGGGGCGATGCGTAGCATCGAACCTGGAATCTCGAGATTCCGGGTTGCGCTTCGCGCCCCGGAATGACTAACGAACTAGCCGCCGCCCGGATAGTTCGGCGCCTCACGCGTGATCGTCACGTCGTGGACGTGGCTTTCGCGCAGGCCCGCGCCGGTGATGCGGACGAACTGGGCCTTCTCGTGCAGGTCCTTCATGTCCTTTGCGCCGACATAGCCCATCGCGGCGCGGAGGCCGCCGGCGAGCTGGTGCATGACGTTGCCGACCGGGCCCTTATAGGGCACCTGGCCCTCGATGCCTTCAGGCACGAGCTTGAGCGAATCCTTGATGTCCTGCTGGAAGTAGCGGTCGGCCGATCCCCGCGCCATCGCGCCGACCGAGCCCATGCCGCGATAGGCCTTGTAGGAACGGCCCTGCCACAAGAACACTTCGCCTGGCGTCTCGTCGGTGCCGGCGAGCAGCGAGCCGACCATGGCGATGTCGGCGCCGGCGGCGAGCGCTTTCGCAAGGTCGCCGGAGAACTTGATGCCGCCGTCGGCGATCACGGGAATGTCGGCCTTCTTGGCCGCTTCCACCGCATCCATGATCGCGGTGAGCTGCGGCACGCCGACGCCGGCGACGATGCGCGTAGTGCAGATCGAGCCCGGGCCGATGCCGACCTTGATGCAATCAGCGCCGGAATCGATCAGGGCCTGCGCGCCGTCGGTGGTGGCGACGTTGCCGGCAACGACCTGCACGGAATTGGACAGGCGCTTGATGCGGTTCACCGCATGCAGCACGTGACGGGAATGGCCGTGCGCGGTGTCGACGACGACGAGGTCGACGCCGGCATCGATCAGGCGCTCGGTGCGCTCGAAGCCGGTGTCGCCGACCGTGGTGGCGGCGGCGACGCGCAGGCGGCCTTGAGCGTCCTTGCAGGCGAGCGGATGGGCGACCGCCTTCTCCATGTCCTTGACGGTGATCAGGCCGACGCAGCGATATTGCTCGTCGACCACCAGCAGCTTCTCGATGCGGTGCTTGTGCAGCATCCGTCGCGCTTCGTCCTGGCTGACATTCTCGCGCACCGTGACGAGGTTCTCGTGCGTCATCAACTCGGAGACTTTCTGCCGCCGATCGGTGGCAAAGCGTACGTCGCGGTTGGTGAGAATGCCGACCAGCTTGCCCGGCGTGGACTTGCCGGCGCCGGTGACGACGGGAATGCCGGAGATGCCGTGGTCGCTCATCAGCTTGAGCGCGTCGTCCAGCGTCGCCTCGGGGCTGATGGTGAGCGGGTTCACCACCATGCCCGACTCGTAGCGCTTGACCTGCCGCACCTGGGCCGCCTGCCCTTCGGGATCGAAATTGCGGTGGATGACGCCGAGGCCGCCGGCCTGCGCCATGGCGATCGCCATGCGAGCTTCGGTGACCGTGTCCATGGCGGAGGCCATGATCGGGATGTTGAGCGGAATGGCGCGGGTGACGCGAGAGCGGATGTCGACCTCGCCCGGCATCACGTCGGACAGGCCCGGCTTCAACAGCACGTCGTCGAACGTAAAGGCTTCGCGGATGCCCTGAAGTTGCACCGTGGCCATATGCCAACTCCTTCCTGCGGCCGAGCCGCAAATGCTTATGGATGAGCGCCGCCCTCGGCGTGCCTTGCGGCATCGCCCTAAGAATCGGAGCCCATCGGTGGGGTTGACGCCGGTCGATAGCACGGCCGCGTGACGAATCAAAGCAATTCGGACCGCCGGCCAGCCATGCACAGGCTTTTTACGCAAATTCGGCTGGGATAGCCCGGGGCGGCCCACCCATTGTCATTCCGGGGCGCGACAACGTCGCGAGCCCGGAATCCATCCCGCGGCGGTCCCTGCCGCCCCCGTGGATTCGGGCTCGCGCCAGGTGCGCGCGCCGGAAATCACGCAGGGGCGAGCACAGGATTTAGGTGCTATGCGTTGATCCACAATGGTCCCCGCCGGGCGGCGGTGTTAAGCCGCAAGTCCACCCTCTCTTCTGATTTTCATTACCAATCTGTCATGGTCGACAAGCAACGCGTCATTCCGCTGATCGTGGCCACTGCTCTCTTCATGGAGAACATGGACTCGACGGTCATCGCCACCTCGCTGCCGGCGATCGCGGCCGATATCGGCACAAGCCCCCTGACGCTCAAGCTCGCCATCACCTCGTACCTCTTGTCGCTCGCGGTGTTCATCCCGGCGAGCGGCTGGACCGCGGACCGGTTCGGCGCGCGCATGGTGTTCGCGATCGCGGTCGGCGTGTTCATGGTGGGCTCGGTCGGCTGCGCGCTCTCAGGCTCGGTCACCGACTTCGTGTTCGCACGTATCCTGCAGGGCATGGGCGGGGCGATGATGACGCCGGTCGGGCGCCTCGTGCTGCTGCGCTCCGTCGACAAGAGCGCGCTGGTCAACGCCATGGCCTGGGTGACGGTCCCTGCCCTCATCGGCCCCGTGATCGGCCCACCGCTCGGCGGCTTCATCACCACGTATGCATCGTGGCACTGGATCTTCCTGATCAACATCCCGATCGGGCTGCTCGGCATCTTCATGGCGCTGAAGTTCATCGATCCCATCAAGAGCGAGACGCAGGAGCCTTTCGATCTCTACGGCATGGTGCTTGCCGGCATCGGCCTTGCCGGCATCGCGTTCGGCCTCTCCGTCGCCGGGCTCAACCTGCTGCCCTGGAGCACGGTCGCGGCGCTGGTCGTCGGCGGCTCGATCTCGATGACGCTCTACGTCATCCACGCCCGGCGGACGGGATCGCCGGTGCTCGACTTCTCGCTGCTGAAGCTGCCGACGTTGCGCGCGGCCATTTTCGGCGGCTTCATGTTCCGGCTCGGCATCGGCGCGCTGCCGTTCCTGCTGCCGCTGTTGATGCAGATCGGTTTTGGCCTGTCGCCGTTCCATTCCGGCCTCGTCACTTTCGGCTCCTCGCTCGGCGCCATGGGCATGAAGACGCTGGCGGCGCGCATCATCCGCACCTTCGGCTTCCGCAATTTGATGACGGTGAACGCGATCATCAGCGCGTTCTTCCTCGGCGTCTGTGCGCTGTTCACGGTGACGACGCCGCTCTTGATCATCATGGTGATGCTGGTGGTCGGCGGCTTCTTCCGCTCGCTGGAGTTCACCGCGATCAACACCGTCGCCTATGCCGACGTCGAGACCGCGCAGATGAGCCGGGCCACCACGCTCGTCAGCGTCAACCAGCAGCTCGCAGTGTCCGCCGGCGTCGCCGTCGGAGCCGCCTCGGTCGAGACGACGATGTGGCTCAGCCATGTCAGCGAGCTCAACGCCACCATGTTCGCGCCCGCCTTCGTCGTGGTGGCGCTGACCTCGGCGGCCTCGAGCTGGTTCTTCTGGCAGATGCCGGCGGACGCCGGCCACGAGATCTCCGGCCGCAAGGCGGTGGAGATCGCAAGCCGCAAGGGGGCAGCGAAGAGCGCCGCCAGCGCCGCCGTCAAGGCAGCGACGGAAGATACGCAGGACATGCGCGATCAGCGGCTGGGATAGAAGGCTACTGCTGCAACGGCACCAGGGCATAGCCGACACCCCGGATGGTGGTGATCGGCGCCGCCGTGCCGTCGTGCTGCATCTTGCGGCGCAGCCTCACGATCAGATTGTCGACCGTATGCTCGCTGATCTCGCGGGGATCGCGGTTGGAGATCACGTCGAGCAGGAAATCGCGGCTCAGGGGTTGCGTCATGTGGGACGCAAGGGCGACCAGGATGTTGAATTCGCCCGAGGTCAACTTGACCATGCTTCCGTCGGGACGGAACAGCTCGCGCCGGACCGGATCCAGAATCCAGCCGTCGAACGTCAAGACCTTTTCCTTGGTCCGCCGCAAGACGCTGCGGATGCGGGCGAGCAGCGTGCGCAGGTTGATCGGCTTGGAGACATAGTCGTCGCCTCCCGCCTCGAGGCCCGACAGCACGTCGTCGTCCGAGTCGCGGCTGGTGACGAAGATCAGCCCGCACTGTTCGCCGAGCCGCAATTCACGCGCCAGCGCGATGCCGTCCGCATCGGGCAGATTGATATCGAGCAGAACGATGTCGGGCCGCATCGTGGCGAGTCCAGCCCGCAGCTCGCCGCCGGTTGCCATGCCGTGGACGATCATGCCCTCCTCCTTCAGGAACGCCGTCAGCATCAGCCGGATCTCCGGCGCGTCTTCAACCACGAGTACGATCGTCGACATCGGCCCCTTCGAACGCGTTGTTGATGGCTGCCGGCGCCAGCCTGCTCTGCCCGGCGACATCGAGGTCCCGCAGGACGAGCCTGATCTGCCGCCTCAGGGCCTTGACGGCTTCGTCCCGGTCGCCTCGGCTCGCGCCGGCTGCCTTGGCCGCCATCAGCGCATCATCGGCGCGCGTGGCAAGCTCGGGCATCCGCAAGTTCGCCGCGCTCCCCTTGATGCGGTGGGCGATGCCCGCAAGATCCTTCGGCGCCAGATCGTCTCGCGTCAAAGCGCGGTCCAGCTCGACGAGGCTGCTCGCGAACAACACCTGCAATTCATCGATGCGATCACGCTCGAAGACCTCTTCGAGCGCGAACGATCCGTGCGGCTGCTGGGGCGCGAGGAACGCCTCGATCTTCCAGGCGATGTCATCCGGCGCAAGGCCCGCCGCCAGCACGAGGTCGGCGCCCTCATCAAGCAGCCGCGCGGCTTCGCCTTCGGCGGGCACGCCCACGACGAACATGCCGCCGCCCTCTCCTGCTGCGCGCTGACGCAGCGATCGCAGAAACCCCGACGGCGGGACGACGGCCACCATCGCCGCGAATTCCCGCGCAGACACCATCGTGCCGGCGGCTTCGAACGATTGGGCCGGAAAAACGCGAAATCCCAGCTGCTGGAGCGGAAGGTGCGTTGCCTTGCGCTCGTCGCCCACCACGAGAACGTCGCCGCCGGCTTTCAGGGATGCGCGCGGGCCGGATATGGGCCAGCGCCGGGATTGCAGCGCGGCCTCGATCGCGGCATGCAGCGCTGCGACGTTGATCGGTTTCGCCAGATGTCCATCCATGCCCGCGGCGAGGCATGCGGCGACATCCTCCGACATGACATTGGCGGTCAGCGCAACGATCGGGACCTGGCTGTGCGGAGGCGGCAGGGCCCGGATTCGACGCGTCGCCTCGAGCCCGTCCACGTCAGGCATCTGCATGTCCATCAGGACCGCATCGAACCGCGCGCTCTGCACGAGTTCGATCGCCTGCTCGCCGGACTTCACCAGCGCGATGCTGTGCCCCGCCTTTTCCAGGATCCCACGGGCGACCATCGCATTGATGGGAAGGTCCTCGACGAGCAGCAGATTGAGACGCCTGGCCTGCGAAGCCGCCGCGTCGATTGCATGGCGCTCCCCCGGCTCATGGGTTGCCGGCAGCGGCAGGCTGACGCGAAAGCGGCTACCCTGCCCCGGTGTGCTCTCGACGTCGATCTCGCCGTTCATGCCGTCGACAAGTCGCTTGCAGATCGCAAGTCCGAGCCCGGTGCCGCCGAAGCGTCGCCGGATCGACGCGTCCGCCTGCCCGAACGCCTGGAACAGATGCGCCCGTTGCTCGGGCGTGATCCCGATGCCGGTGTCGGACACGCAGAACGTGATCAGCGCTCGGTCCTGAGGTTCGGCTGTCGTGACCTCGACGGTGACACTGCCCTGGCTCGTGAACTTCACGGCGTTGCCGATCAGGTTGAACAGGATCTGCCTCACGCGCGACTGATCGCCGAGCACCCATTGCGGCACGAGCGGCGAAAGCGCCAGCTGCAGGCTCAATCCCTTCTCCTGCGCGCGAGGCGTCATCAGGTGCACGATCTCGCGCAGGCCTTGCCTGAGGTCGAATGGCGCGCGCTCGTAGACCTCGGCCTGCCGTTCCAGCTTCGAGATGTCCAGGATGTCGTCTAGGATGTTGAGCAGCCCCTCCGCCGAGGATTTGATGATCGACAGGCGCTTGCGCTGCGAGGGCGGCAGCGGCTCGTCGAGCGCCAAATGCGCCATGCCGAGGATGCCGTTCATGGGCGTGCGGATCTCGTGGCTCATGACGGCAAGGAAGTCGGCCTTGACGTTCGCGGCCGCTTCCGCCGCATCTTTGGCCTCACGCAGGTCGAGGTTGACCTGCCGCTCGCGCGCGATGCGCAGATATTCCTCGCGCCGCAGCCGGTTGAACTGCGTGCGCGCCACCGCACCGACGACGTAGCCGACCGCGACGACCAGCAGGATGATCATCAGATCGAGCGGGCTCTCCGGGTCCGGCCTGAGCACCGCCCAGAACAACAGGCTGACAACGGGCGCGTAGGCGCTCATCAGCGCGACCCAGCGAAATCGCCCGGGGACACACAGGTTCAGTGCAATGGCGATCAGCGGCAGCAACAATCCGCCATGACGGGTCAGGCTCGGATGGTCGAAGACCAGCGCGTTGAGCGTGAAGAACGCGAACTGGTGCACGTACGTGATCACGACGATGCGGGGATATCTGTTCGTCCGCAGTACGGCGATCACGGCGGAAACCGCCGACAGGGCGATCAGGAGCCGCACTTCCGTGAAGAACGCCAGCCGGGGGCCGGTGAGCATCAGGAAATCCAGCGGCACGAAGGACAGGCTCGCCGCCGTCTCGGCGAAGATGCACAACAGGGCCATCGCACGTGCAGATTGCCAGACGCTTTCGGAGAACGCCTCTTCGGTCTTGCCGTCGCGAAACTCGCCGGTCTTGCCGATCAGTCCGGGAAGGTCAAACTCTACCGCCGGCATCCCGGCCAATCCTCGCGCTTACCACCTGAAGACTTTCCATTGCAGAAGTGATCCGCTCTCGTCCAGAGCCAATATCCCGAGGCGGCGCGCCTGCTCCTCGAAGATCAACCAGCGTTGATGGTTGTTTCCGCCCCTTTCGCCTACGAGCCCTGTCGATGGCTGTGTTCGGCAGGACGTCGCACCGATTGGGATTGGGGTATGATTTGCTTTTGTGTCGACGCGCACCTGCGTCTCGTCTGTTTTTGTCGGGCCATTTCGGCGACCATGCTCCGCGCGATTGCGCTGCTCGCTGTGGCGCATGTCCTCGGGACCGGTCCGGCTTTTGCGGCGACCACCTGCGCCGACATCAACAGCGGCGCCTTCAATGCGGGCGGAGCTGACAACCGGTCCACCACGGTGTCGCTGACCGCCGGCGACGTCATCACACTGAATTACACCTTCGTCGTCGACACGACGCTCTTCTACGGCATCGAACTCGGTGTCGGCGGCCATTACGCCGACGGCTCCAGCGTGGTCTCGGGCACGCTGCATGTCACCGTAACGACAACAGGCACGCAGACCTTCAGCTGGCGCTCGCTGAGCGAAGGCATGCCCTCGCAGATCGACGTCACCGTGGTATGCACCGCCGCTGTCGTTCCCGGCCCGGTCGTGACCAGCGCCAGTCCGTCGTCGGGCCCTGTCGCCGGCCAGCAAACGACCGTTGTCACCCGACAGAACCTCACCGGTGCGACCTCGGTCAAATTCGGTGGCGTCAACGTGCTCGGTTTCACCGTGTTGAGCGCGACACGGATCTCGGTGGTGACGCCGCCACATGCGGCTGGCCCAGTCGACGTCACCGTGACGACGCCGCTCGGCTCAGGCACGGGCACCGCTATCTGTCGCTATGCCGCCATGCCGGATCCCACCACGGATCCGACCGTGAAGGCGATGGTCGACTTTCAGGTCCACACCGTGCAGGCCATGGGCAGCAACAGATCGACAACGTGCAGGACCGGTTGGCCGAGCTGCACAACGACGACGTACCGCTGGTCAGCAACAGGGCCTCCTTCGCACAGATGCCGGCCCCACAGCGACAATACGGCCTCCCGGCGGACGCTGCGAATGCAGGTCCCGGATCCGATGCAGCCTCGCCTCGGCAGAAGCCGCAAGATGGACAGGCGGCGCCGATCGCAGCGGTTCCCGATTCATCGCTGCGCTACTGGACTGCCGGCGCGCTGCAATTCGGCCGGGATACCACCTACGCCGACGCCAAATACAACGTGTCTTCGACCGGCATGACCGCCGGCGTCGACGCGCGCCTTGCCCGAAATCTGACAGCCGGTGTCGCCGTCGGCTTCGGCATCGATCGTGCGACGATCGGAAGCAACGGCTCGCGGATCAATGCGAATGTCTGGTCGGCGCAGGCCTATGCCAGCTACCGCGTGGCGCCGTTCTGGTTCATCGACGCCATCCTCGGTTACGCGGCAGGCCGCCTCGCAAACTATCGTTACGACAGCACGGCGTTGGCGTTCGGCTCGGGGGACAGGTCGGCCGGCGATCTGTTCGGCTCGCTGTCCATCAACCACGAGGTCAAGTTCGATCGCTGGAAGATCGCGCCTTATGCGCGGCTCGACCTGCAATGGATCCGGCTCGACGGCTACGCCGAGACCGGCGCGGGCATCTACAATTTGACCTTCAACCGGACCTCGGCCGTCGATGCCGCCGGCGTACTCGGGACGAGGTTCAGCCATGTGATGGACACTTCGGCCGGCGCCCTTAAATCGAGCCTCGAGCTCGCCTATCGCCACAGCTTCAACGGCGCCTACACGCAGATTGCCTATTACAGCTTCGATGCGGCGACGGCCTACAGCCTGTTCGGTCTGGCAGAGAAGCGCGACCAGGCCCTGATCGGTCTCGGCCTCGAACTGCAGGTGAACAAATCGCTCAGCCTCAGCGCGCGATTCGACGAGCTGATCGCAAACCAGGCGAGGAGCGAGAGCGGCCGGGCACAAGTCAAGCTCGCATTCTGAGAACGACGGTATTGCGAGCTCGGTCCCAATCTCAGGCATTCCATACGATTTCAACACGGGTCCGGAGGCCCAGACATGATCGATGCAAGCAGTACCGCGCGCGCCAGGTTGACCAGCCGGCGCCCAGCCCAGAATGAAACGGCCTGGCTCCTGGCCATAGCCGCCGCATTTCTGATCGTCCATGTCGCCGCCTTGACGATCTTCCAGCGCGCCTTCGCAGGCCAGACACCTCCTTGGCAATCGGCGATATCGGAGCTGTGCGACTAACCTTGACGGCGCCGATTCTAAGTGCCGGGCAAGCCGACCCAATCCACAACATCAACCCGCATTGATGGTGGATTCCGCGCTCTTCGCCTAACTGGGCATCGGACGATCCAGACACGCAAGGTCGTGTGTCGCGCGAATTTGCAGGCCGTTCGAAGGCCGCACATCCCGCCCGTGGCGGGTCCGCCGAAACGAGTCTTCGGCCTGGGTCCGTACGAGGGGCGGGAAAATGATCTCTGTCTATTTCGACATGCTTGCGTGCCGCAGCCGGCTTCACCTGCGGCAGCCAAGCTTCTCCGCGATGTTGGCGCTCTTCGCGTTCTTCATCATGCAGGGCACGGCCTGTGCCAACCGGACGCTGCCGAACGCAACGGTCGGTACGGCTTATTCCCAATCCACCACGGTCTACACCGACACTGCCTCGTGTAATCCCCAGGCTTGGGGGTTCAACAATTTTCCGGGCGTCACTTTCACCAACACCACCAACCCTTTCGGTTCGAAGACCTGCTCCTTCTCGTTGACCGGTACGCCCACCGCGGCAGGGACAGTCACCGGCTTCTTTACCTTCTTGACCGGGTCGGGGAACCACCCGCCGGATTCCACGACGGGTGCGAGTTTCATCCTCTATTATCAGCTCACGATCGATAAGACGTCGCCGACTCTCTCCGTTTCGCCCTCGCCTTCGCCGGTCGCCTATGCCAGCCCGCTCACGCTGACGGCGACGTTGAGCAACAGCTACTCGCCCACCGGAACAGTCACCTTCTATGATGGCGGGACCTCGATCGGCACTGCGACCGTCTCCGGCACGACCGCCAGCCTGACGGTGAGCACCCTTTCGGTCGGCTCGCATACGATCACAGCGAGCTATGATGGCGATTCCAACAACAACACCGCGACGGGCGGGACGGCCGTGCGGTGACACAGGCGACGCCCTCCATCGCAGTCAACGCCTCCTCCACCTCGCCCGCGAGCAATGGCATGTCGGTCGCAGTGGTCGCGGCGGTCACTGGCGCAGGCTCCCCGACCGGCACCGTGACTTTCTACGAAGGCTCGACACAGCTCGGCAGCGCCACCCTCTCGGGCTCGAGTGCCATCCTGATGCTCTCCTCTTATCCGCTGGGCGCGCACACGTTCACCGCGATCTACAATGGCGACACCAACAACGCCTCCGTGACGTCGGCCGCGGCTACGATGTCAGTCGTCAAGGCCGCCACGACGCTCTCGGTCGCGAGCTCGACGACATCACCGGCCGTGGCACAATCGGTCACCCTTACCGCGACGCTGTCGAGCGCGATTTCGCCGACGGGTGCCATCACGTTCAAGGATGGCACGACCGTTCTCGGAACCGCGACGGTGTCGGGCACGACGGCAATCCTCACGACGCCGGCCCTGGCGATGGGCGCGCATTCGATCACGGCCGTGTATGCGGGCGATGGCAACAATGCGGCGGCGACGTCGAGCGCAATCACCCTGACCGTGGGCCGTTCCGATCCGACCAGCGACGCGACCGTGCGTGGGCTGGTCAGCTCCCAAGTGTCGAGTGCCGTGCGGTTTGGCCAAACCCAGATCGCCAACGTCTTCAGCCGTTTCGAGGCGCTGCATGACGAAGACGATAGCGAGGCAAGCAGCGGCGGCAGTAGCAGCCAGGCTCCTCGGAGCGGCGCCGCGAACGAAACGGTCGCCTCCGCGGGCGGCCTCGGTGGCAGCCGGACGGCCGGTCCGCTCAACAGCCAGGCGGATGCTGCTCCAGCCCTTGCCTATGCGGGTGACCTGCCGATCCACATCCCCGCCACGCAGAGCGACGCCGGCCGCGCCATCAGCCAGCTCTCGGCCGCGCTGCCGCAAGCCATGGACGCGCTCAACAAGACCAATACGCTGCCGTTCCATGTCTGGGCCTCCGGCACTTCGGCTTCGGCCGTCTGCGCAGCGACGACAGCTTCGACAATCGCTTCACCTCGTCAGGCCTGACGCTCGGCTTCGACCGCCGCATCACGGACGGACTGAAGGCGGGCGCGGCGTTCGGTTTGGGCCTTGATCGGAGCGAGATCGGCAGCGACGGCTCGCGGATCGATGCGCGCAATTTCGATGCGACGCTCTACGCAAGTTGGCGCTTCCTGCCGCACACCTATCTCGACGTCGCCGGTGGCTATGGCGCCCTGCGCTTCGACAGCAAGCGCTGGTCGAGCGACGGCAACGTCATGCTGTCAGGAACACGCTCGGGCAGCGACGTGTTCGGCTCGGTTGGCGTAAGCCATGTATCCAGATGGGACGGCTTCAGGCTGTCGTCCTACGGCCGCCTCGACGTTATCAGGGTAACGCTCGACGGTTACGCCGAAACGGGTTCGAGCGCATGGGCGCTGAGCTACGACAGGATGAACACGACGAGCATCGCGAGCGTGCTCGGTGGACGCCTCGCCTACCCGATCCTGCAGAGTTGGGGCGTGCTGACGCCGACGACCCGCGCGGAATGGCGGCATGCCTTCGACGGCAGCTATGTGCAGGGCCTGAACTACGTCGATCTTGTCGGCCTGAGCTCCAACTACACGATCTCAGGCACGTCCACGGCGCGCGACACGCTCACCGGCGGGCTTGGCCTGCGAGCCGAGGTCGGCGGCGCGCTCAGCCTCGATCTCGAATATCTGCTGACGAGCTCGGCCAGCGGGATCGAAAGCCAGCGGGTGCGCGGCGCGATGAAGTACGGCTTCTGAGAGGAAGGGACGTCCGCGCCTAAGCCTCGCCCCGCGCGCCACCGCGAAATCCCGTCGCCAGCACATACCGTTCCGACGAGTCCTGACGGCTTGCCGCCGGCTTGACGTGACGCACCGTTGCAAAATCGCGCTTGAGCTGGGCGAGCAGATCGGCGTCGGCACCGCTCTGGAACGTCTTGGCCAGGAAAATCCCGCCGGGCTTGAGCACGTCGCAGGCAAACGCCGCCGCCGTCTCGACCAGGCCGACGATGCGGAGCTGGTCGGTCTTGCGATGCCCGGTGGTGTTGGCGGCCATGTCGGACATCACGACGTCGGCCTTGCCACCCAGCATTTCTGTAAGCTTGTCAGGCGCATCATTGTCCATGAAATCGAGCTGCGCGAAATCGACGCCGACGATCTCCGGCATTTCCAAGAGATCGATGGCGACGACCTTGCCCTTGCCCTCCGCGGAGCCAACGCGCTTGGCGGCGATCTGGCTCCAGCCGCCGGGCGCAGCGCCAAGATCGACCACGGCCATGCCTGATTTCAGCAGCCGGAACTTGTCATCGATCTCGAGTAGCTTGAACGCGGCGCGCGAGCGATAGCCTGCCGCCTTGGCCTTCGCGACATAGGGATCGTTGAGCTGCCGTTCCAGCCACAGCTTCGACGACAGCTTGCGCTTGCCGCCGGTCTTGACCTGGACGTGCAAGCGGCCGGTGGTGTCTTTCGCCATCTCACCAGCTCCGAATCGCGCCGTCCTCGCGCATCATCTCGACCAGCATGCCTTCCCGCAGGCCGCGGTCGGCGACGCGCAGGCGCGGCAGCGGGAAGGCGCGGCGGATCGCATCGAGGATGGCGCAGCCGGCGAGCACGAGATCGGCGCGTTCGACGCTGATGCAGCTGTTGCCGGCGCGCTCCTCGTAGCTCATGCCGAGCAGCTTGTTGATGGTCGCGGTGATATCGGCATCGTTCATCCAGATGCTGTCGATGCGGCGGCGGTCGTAGCGCGGCAGGTTGAGATGGATGCCGGCAAGCGTCGTCACCGTGCCCGAGGTGCCGAGCAGGTGCATATCCATGAGGTCGCGGCCGTGCTCCTCCGCGAAGGGGGCGACGTGGCTGGCCACCTCGCGCTCCATCGCGGCATAGATCTCCGGCGTCACGTCGCGGCCGCCGAACTGTTCGGCGAGCGTAACCACGCCATAAGGGATCGACATCCAGGCCTTGATGCGCGGTTCCGGATTTTCCGGATCGCGCTCGATCCGCACCAGCTCGGTCGAGCCGCCGCCGATGTCGAACAGGATCGCGCCCCTGCCCCTGGGATCGACCAGCGGCGAGCAGCCGAGCACGGCGAGCGCGGCCTCGGTCTCGCGGTCGATCACCTCGAGCTCGATGCCGGTCTCGGCCGCGACGCGGCTGCGGAAACCTTCGGCGTTGGAGGCGGCGCGGCAGGCTTCGGTCGCGATCAGCCGCAGCCGCCGCGCCTTGCGCAGATTGATCTTGTCGCGGCAGATGCTGAGCGCGGCGATGGCGCGCTCGATCGCGGCCTCGCTGATGCACCCGGTCGCCGAGACCCCCTCGCCGAGCCGGATGATCCGCGAGAAGGAATCGACCACGCGAAATCCGTCGTGGGTCGGACAGGCGATCAGCAGCCTGCAATTGTTGGTGCCGAGGTCCAGCGCCGCGTAGACGCCGGTTCCGGCGGCCTGCACGGGGACGGCAGGCTCGGTGGCCAACGCCACCGCCGCCATCGACCCCTCCAGCTCACCGTGCAGCACATGGCCGTCGCGGAGCCGCGTGTGGTCATTCATACAAACTGTCTTTCCACGACCTCAGGGGGCCGATCCGGAATTGCTTTTTCGCCTGAAACATTAGCAGCGCGGCAGGCCTGCGCAACATCGCATCACATAGGACCATGCCCATTCGTGCGTTGTCGTGAACGGGCCCCTGGGCTATCTGAAAGAGGGTCCGGCCCCCTCCACGCGCCCCGCGAAATCGCGCAAATGCCGGCTTTTCAGGTCATTTCCATGCAAGAACACACCAAATCCTCCACGCTCGAAAACGCTATTGCACTGCAAAAATACGGCGTCGGGCAGCCGGTCCGCCGCAAGGAGGACGACACGCTGGTGCGCGGCAAAGGCCGCTACACCGACGATTTCAACCTGCCCGGCCAGGCCTATGCGGTGATCGTCCGCTCGACCCATGCCCACGGCATCATCCGCGGCATCGGCATCGCCGCCGCCAAGGCGATGCCGGGCGTGCTAGGGGTGTGGACTGGAACCGACCTCGACGCCGCCGGCTATGGCCCCTTCACCTGCGGCCTGCCGCTGAAGAGCCGTGACGGCTCGCCCCTGCTCCAGACCAACCGTCAGCCGCTCGCGACCGACAAGGTCCGCTTCGTCGGCGATCCCGTCGCTTTCGTGGTCGCTGAGACGCTGGCGCAGGCGCGCGATGCCGCCGAAGCGGTCGAGCTCGATATCGAGCCGCTGCCCGCGGTGACCGATCCCGAGGAGGCCGCCAAACCCGGCGCGCCGCAGCTTTACGACCACATCCCGAATAATGTCGCGCTCGACTACCATTATGGCGACACGGACAAGGTCAACGCGGCCTTCGCCGGCGCCGCTCACGTGACCAAGCTTGATATCGAGAACACCCGCGTCGCCGTGGTCTCGATGGAGCCGCGCGTGGGGCTGGCCTCCTACGACAAGAAGACCGAGCGTTACACGCTTCAGGTGCCGACGCAGGGCGTTGCCGGCAACCGCGCCAACCTCGCCAAGAACCTGAAGGTACCGAACGAGAAGGTGCGCATCCTCACCGCCAATGTCGGCGGCTCCTTCGGCATGAAGAACGTCAACTATCCCGAATACATGTGCATCCTGTACGCGGCGAAGGAACTAGGACGCCCGGTGAAGTGGCTGGACGAGCGCTCGACCAGCTTCCTCTCCGACAGCCACGGGCGCGCACAGAAGATCCATGCCGAGCTCGCGCTCGATGCCGAGGGACACTTCCTCGCGGCGAAGCTTTCGGGTTACGGCAATCTCGGTGCCTACATCACCGGCGTCGCGCCGAGCCCGCTTTCGCTCAACACCGCCAAGAATTTCTCCAGCGTCTACCGCACGCCGCTGATGGCGGTCGACATTAAGACCGTGCTGACCAATACCACGCTGATGGGCGCCTATCGCGGCGCCGGCCGGCCCGAAGCGAACTACTATATGGAGCGGCTGATCGACCGAGCCGCCGACGAGATGGGCATCAACCGCCTCACTTTGCGCAAGCGCAACTTCATCAAACAGAACCAGATGCCGTTCGCCGCGTCCTCCGGCGTCACCTATGACAGCGGCGACTTCCAGGCGGTGTTCAACAAGGCGCTCGAAATCTCCGATTACGAGAATTTCGCCAAGCGCAAGAGAGAGAGCAAGAAGGCCGGCAAGCTGCGCGGCATCGCGGTCGGCTCCTATCTCGAGGTCACCGCGCCGCCGAGCGTCGAGCTAGGCAAGATCGTGTTCGATCCTGACGGCACCGTGCAGCTCATCACCGGCACGCTGGACTACGGCCAGGGCCACGCCACGCCGTTCGCGCAGGTGCTGTGCGAGCAGCTCGGGGTGCCCTTCGAGAGCGTCAAGCTGGTGCAAGGCGACAGCGACATCGTCCACGCCGGCAACGGCACCGGCGGCTCGCGCTCGATCACCGCGAGCGGCATGGCGATCGTGGGCGCCGCCAAGCTCGTCATCGAAAAAGGCAAGCGTGCCGCCGCGCACATGCTGGAGGCCTCCGAAGCCGACATCGAGTTCGAAGGCGGCAGCTTCACCATCGCCGGCACCGACCGCAGCATCGATATCATGGAGCTGGCGAGGAAGCTGCATGACGGCAAGGTGCCGGAGGGCGTGCCTGACTCACTCGACGTGGACCACACCAGCGAGCCGGTGCCGTCGGCCTTCCCGAACGGCTGTCACGTCGCCGAGGTCGAGATCGATCCTGACACCGGCGTGGTGGAGATCGTGCGCTACAGCGCCGTCAACGACTTCGGCACCGTGATCAATCCGATGCTGGTCGCCGGTCAGCTCCATGGCGGCGTCGTCCAGGGCATCGGCCAGGCGCTGATGGAGCACATCCGTTACGACGAGAGCGGCCAGCCGATCACGGGCTCGCTGATGGACTACGCCCTGCCGCGCGCCGGGGACGTGCCGAACATGACGGTCGGCGATCACCCGGTGCCGGCGACGACCAACCCGCTTGGCAGCAAAGGCTGCGGCGAAGCAGGCTGCGCCGGCAGCCTGTCGACGGTGGTGAACGCGGTGCTCGATGCATTGTCGGACTGCGGCGTCAAGCGCATCGACATGCCGCTAACGCCGGAGAGGGTGTGGCGGGCGATCCAGGAGGCGAAGGGGAAGGCGGCGTAAGGGCCGGGGCTCCTTTGCTTGTAGAGGAGCAGTCGCTGCCTCCACGCTCACAACTGTCATCGCCCGGCTCGACCGGGCGATCCAGTATTCCAGAGACGGCGCGGCTAGAAGCGATAAGCCGCGGCGTACTGGATGCCCCCCCTTCGCGGGGCATGACACCCGCTTGTGAGGATGCATGTTGCTCCCGCCTACGCCGCCGCCTGCTCGCGTGGCTGGTAGATCGCGGTATGCTGGCAATGCGCAATCGGCGTCGTGCCGTTGGCGACGACCAGCGCGTCGAGTTCGACGAAGCGGTGCCCCTTCTTCTCGTAATTCGCCGTGACCTTCGCCCGCGCGGTGATCTCATCGCCGGTGCGCGCGGCGGACAACAGCTGCATGCGGCTACCGACATGGATCCACGGGCCCAGAATGGTGTTGTCGACCAGCACACGGTTCATCACGCGCTGGATCAGGCCGGGATGGCCGAGCCCCTCGCGCGCGAAGATCGGGTCGGTCTCCCTGATGTCGGCGAGATAGTCGGTCGCGTCCTGGCCGGCCCAGCGGCGCGGCATCGTGCCGAGCCATTTGCCCGTCTCGAACGTCGCCGGGCTGACCGGCTTGCGCTCGGCAACTGCGGAGACCTCGACATAGTCGCCTCGTGCCACCGCTGGAGCTGCCGCGGGCAGCGAGGCGATCCCTGTCGCGCAAAGCTCGGTGCGGCTGAACACCTCGATCGTGAGCAGCCCGTTGTGCTCGGTCGCATCCACATCGGCCGTCTCGCCGTCATAGACCGGCTTGATGAAGCGGGCCTCGACCAGCCCGCGGGAGAGGAAATCGCGGCCCCAGCACGCGATCGGCACGTGCATCATGTAGGCGAAGACGTCGACGCCCGGGACCAGCCCGCCGGAAAAGCCGAAGCGGCGCGCCACCGTGTCATCATGCATCTTGTTTTCGGACTGTTTGGCGGTGTTGTAGGCCTCGACGCGCCAGGTTTCGAGCCGGTTCGGCATGAGGTCGTCTTTCCCTGTGTTTTTGTTGTTGGAGGCGCAATCGTAGGCCCCCGGGAACAGCGGTCAATCCCCTCGCCTTTGCGGCCCGAATGGGGTACCACGCGGCCAATGACTGACGCCCCCACCCGCATCTATGTCGACGCCGATGCCTGTCCGGTGAAGGACGAGATCTACCGCGTCGCGCTCCGGCACGGCGTGCCCGTGAGCGTGGTCGCCGGCAATTTTATCCGCGTGCCGCAGGACCCGATGATCGAGCGCATCGCGGCAGGTAACGGCATGGACGCGGCCGATGACTGGATCGCGGAGCGGGCCAAGCCGGGTGACGTGGTCATCACCTCCGACATTCCGCTGGCGAGCCGCTGCGTGAAGGCCGGCGCAGACGTGATCGCGCCGAACGGGAAACCGTTCACCGAGGAATCGATCGGGATGACGCTAGCAGTCCGCAATCTGATGACGGATCTGCGCTCGGCCGGCGAAGTCACCGGCGGCCCGCGATCGTTCTCGCCGCGCGACCGTTCCGCCTTCCTTTCGGCGCTCGACCAGACGCTGCGCCGGATCCAGCGTCGCCGCACTGAGGCAGCCGCAACGAGCCAGAATTTGAGTCAAGGCTAATCATGGCGCCGCCGCTGATCCAACTGAAAGACATCAGACTGACCTTCGGCGGCACGCCGCTGCTATCGGGCGTCGAGCTCAATGTCGCGCCTTCCGAGCGCGTCTGCCTGATCGGCCGCAACGGCTCCGGCAAATCGACGCTGTTGAAGATCGCGGCCGGGCTGGTCGAGCCCGATAGCGGCACGCGCTTCGTGCAGCCCGGCGCCACAGTGCGCTATCTGCCGCAGGAGCCGAATTTCGGCGCGCACAAGACTACGCTCGCTTATGTCGAGGCCGGGCTCGCCCCCGGCGACGATCAGCACCAGGCGCGCTATCTGCTGGAGCAGCTTGGCCTCACCGGCGACGAGAGCCCGCACAATCTTTCCGGCGGCGAGGCCCGCCGCGCGGCGCTGGCCTATGTGCTGGCACCCTCGCCCGACATCCTGCTCCTGGACGAGCCGACCAACCATCTCGATCTCTCCACCATCGAATGGCTGGAACAGGAGCTCGACTCCAGGCGCAGCGCGCTGGTGATCATCAGCCACGACCGCCGCTTCCTCACCAACCTGTCGCGCTCGACCGCCTGGCTCGACCGCGGCAAGATCAAGCAGATCGACCGCGGTTTTGCCTCGTTCGAGAGCTGGCGCGACGAGGTGCTGGCCGAGCAAGAGCGCGACCAGCACAAGCTCGACCGCAAGATCGTCGACGAGGAGCACTGGCTGCGTCACGGCGTCTCCGGGCGCCGCAAGCGTAACGTCAAGCGGCTCGCCAACCTGCATGCGCTGCGCGACCAGCGCCGCAACTATCGCGGCACCGCCGGCGCCGCCACGCTCGCCGCGGCGGAAGCCGAGCAATCCGGCAAGCTGGTGATCGAGGCCAAGGGCATCACCAAGGCCTATGGCCAGCGCAAGATCGTCGAGAACTTTTCGACCCGCATCCAGCGCGGCGACCGGCTCGGCATCATCGGCCCGAACGGCGCCGGCAAGACCACGCTGGTCAACCTGCTCACCGGCGGGATCCAGCCCGACGCCGGCACGGTGCGACTCGGCGCCAATCTCGAGATGGCAACCCTCGACCAGCACCGCGAAAGCCTCGATCCGAAATCGACGTTGGCGGAAGCGCTGACCGGCGGCCGCGGCGACCACGTCATGGTCGGCGGCAAGCCGAAGCACGTGGTCGGCTACATGAAGGACTTTCTGTTCGCGCAGGAGCAGCGCGGCACGCCGCTGGAGGTGCTTTCCGGCGGTGAGCGGGGCCGCCTGATGCTGGCGCGAGCGCTGGCAAAGCCATCGAATCTCCTGGTGCTGGACGAGCCGACCAACGATCTCGACCTGGAGACGCTCGACGTGCTCGAGGAGATGCTCGGCGACTATGAGGGCACCGTCATCCTGATCAGCCACGACCGCGACTTCCTCGACCGCGTCGTCACCTCCGTGATCGCGCCAGAGGGTAACGGCAAGTGGATCGAATATGCCGGCGGCTACAGCGACATGCTGAGCCAGCGCGGCGCGGACTTGAAGCGCGAGACGGCGAAGGCGCAGCCAATAGCGGAGAAGCGAGAGGACCGCCCTGCTCCGGCCGCGTCGGCGCCCAAGCGAAAGCTGAGCTTCAACGAGAAGCACGCGCTGGAGACGCTGCCGAAGAGGATGGAAACGCTCCAGGCCGATATTGCAGAATTACAGCGCGTGCTCGACGACCCCAACCTCTATGCCAGGGATCGCAAGAAATTCGACGATACGTCGGCTGCGATCGCGAAGGCACATGAGGAACTATCTGCCGCCGAAGAGCGCTGGCTCGAACTGGAAATGCTTCGCGAAGAAATTGAACAGGCTTAGCGCGTATTTCGCAAAAGTGGGCACCGGTTTTGCGATCAGAATATGCGCCAACTAGAGGACTTCCATGACCACTCCCCTCGCCGCCAAGATCGCCCGCGAATACGGCACTCCCTGCGCCGTCATCGACATGGACAAGGTCGAGCGTAACATCGCGCGCATCCAGAGGGCCTGCGATGACGCGGGCATCGCCAACCGCCCGCACATCAAGACGCACAAGAACCCGACCATCGCGAAGATGCAGGTCGCGGCCGGCGCCAAGGGCATCACCTGCCAGAAGATCGGCGAGGCCGAGATCATGGCCAATGCCGGCATCGACGACATCCTGATCAGTTACAATCTGCTTGGCGAAGAGAAGATGGCGCGGCTCGGCGCGCTGAATGCCAAGACTAAGATGACGGTTGCCGCCGACAATTCGACTGTGGTCGCCGGCCTGCCCAAAGCGGCCGCGGCCTCGGGCCGTCCGCTCTCGGTCGTGGTCGAATGCGACACGGGCCGCAAGCGCGCGGGCGTCGAGACGCCGGCGGAAGCGATTGCGCTAGCACGCGAGATCGCTGGCTCCAAGGGCCTCGAGTTCGCAGGCTTCATGCTCTATCCGACCGAGACCGGCTGGGGCGATGCGCAGAAGTTCTTCGACGAAGCGCTGGCCGGCGTGCGCGCGCACGGGCTGGACGCAAAAATCGTCTCGACCGGTGGCACGCCGAACCTCGTCAATATCGGCAAGCTCAAGGGCGGCACCGAGCATCGCTTCGGCACATACATCTACAACGATCGCATGCAGGTCGGTGCCGGCTCCGCCACCTGGGACGACTGCGCGCTGCACATCTATTCGACAGTGGTGAGCCGCGCCGCGCCTGAGCGTGGCATTCTGGATGCCGGCTCGAAGACGCTGACCACGGACACCGGCGGTCTCGATGGCCACGGCCTGATCCTGGAGCACCCCGAAGCCAAAATCGCGAAGTTCGCCGAAGAGCACGGCTTCCTCGACCTCTCCCGCAGCAACACCCGGCCCAACGTCGGCGACGTCGTCCGCATCGTGCCGAACCACGTCTGCGTCGTCGTCAACATGATGGACGAGGTGGTGATGGTGCGCGGCGATGAGATCATAGGCACGCTGCCGGTGGCCGCGCGCGGGAAGCTGCGCTAGGGCACAACTGCGCCGGCATCGAGCGCCCGCGCATCCTTCGAGGCTCGGCTTCCGGCGCTGTCGCTCCGGAATCCTCGCACCCCAGGATGACGCTCTCTCGTTGCCGTCACCCTGAGGTGCCGAAGCGCAGCGGAGGCCTCGAAGGGCGGCGTTCTAAGAACGCTTCAGCTATGGCTTGCCTTCACACCAGAAAGCGCGGACTTTGACATCAACCAAAGCGAGCAGTAAAATTTCGACGCAACAATCTGGCTAGATCGAACGGCCTCTCATCGAGGACGCCATTCGCACGAAGACACAATGAATGTGGGCACGCTGGTCAACCTCGCACTCACCCAAGCCGGATTGTTCGCTCCGGTCTTTTACCTAATCTGTTATCTCTGCTCGCGAGAATATGCCACCGTTGGCCAAGGCGCCTGTTTATTGGCCGCCTTCTGGACCGCGTCCGTGCTGCTCCCGTCGATCCAGTTTTACAGGTACTTCCCGCAAGTCTACCGAAGCGCAATTTATCGGATGAGGGGGTACAGTTCGCTGAGGTGGCTTTTGCAATGGTCGATTGGATGTGTCGCCCTCGTAGCATTCATCTACCTGGAGCTTTGGAGCTTCGACTTCGATCTGCCGGGAACGATCAAGTCTCTCGCTCCCTCCATCCACCGATGTTCGCTTACACCGTTTCTGTGTTTCTCCTGCTCTACCTCTATCTGTTCATCTGCAGTGCGGTCGCGGAGGCGAGAGGAATTCGAACCTCAAAACTTTCGCAATGATAAGCGCGACCGTAAGTCGTCGTGCCTGCGTTACGATTGCTGCAATTGAGCGAGCCACCTCAGCACACCCATCGCCGCCGCTGCCCCCGTCGCGAACGAGGCCTGCAGCAGATAGCCCCCGGTCGGCGCCTCCCAGTCCAGCATCTCGCCGGCAGCGAACACGCCTCGCAATTTGCGCAGCATGAAGTGCTCGTCGAGCTCGTCGAACGTTATTCCGCCCGCCGTCGAGATCGCCCGCTCGATCGGAGCGATTCCGGTCAGCTGAACCGGAATGGCATTGATCAGCCGTGCGAGTTCCCCCGGCGAGAACGACGCAAGCGGCCGCCCCGACGCAATGGCCGCCTCCTGCATCAGGCCCATGCCGACCGGCGACAATTGCGCTGCCTTGCGCAGGAAGTTTGCCAGCGATTGCTTGCCGCGCGTGCCCGACAGACGCTTGGTCAGCCCGGCGAGGTCGAGGTCCGGTCGCAACGCGATTGTCAGCGTCGCCAGGCCGAGGCCCAGCACCGCCTCACGCAGCTCGGCCGAGAGCGCGTAGATCGCCCCGCCTTCGATGCCGCTGCGCGTGATCATGGCTTCGCCGCGTACCGTATGTGCACCGACCGTCAGCCCCACGCCCTTGAGCGGCTGGCCCTCGAAGCGGTCGCGGAACACTTCGGACCATGCGACCGTGAAGCCGGAATTGGCCGGCCGCAGCTTTGAGATGGCGATGCCCTTCGCGGCGAGAGGACCGACCCAGCCACCGTCCGATCCGAGCCGCGGCCAGCTTGCGCCACCGAGGGCCAGCACCGTGGCACTCGCTGCAACCGCCGAGTTGCCGCTGGGCGTTTGAAACAGCAATCGCCCTTCCGCGTCCCAGCCGGTCCAGCGATGCCGAAACGCAAACCGTACGCCGGCCACACCGAGCCGCCGCAGCCAGGCGCGCAGCAACGGCGAGGCCTTGAATGCTTTCGGAAACACCCGCCCGCTACTGCCAACGAAGGTCGGCTCGCCCAGCGCTTCGCTCCAGGCGCGCAACGCCTCAGGCGGAAACGCCTCGATTGCGGCGCGCAAGTGCGGCATCGCCTCGCCGTAGCGCGCGAGGAAATCCTGGAGCCGCTCGCTGTGGGTGAGATTGAGCCCGCCGCGGCCGGCCATCAGGAATTTGCGGCCCGCGGACGGCATGGCGTCATACACGGTGACGCGGGCGCCGCCCTGCGCCAGCACCTCCGCCGCCATCAAGCCGGCGGGCCCGGCGCCGATGACGGCGATGTGGGTGTCAGGTGAGGTCATGGCGGGAGTTTAGGGCAGGCCGAGCATCAAACAACACATCGTCATGCCCGGGCAAAAGCGCGAAGCGCGTCTTCGCGCTAGATGTCCTGGGCATCCACGAGAGCCAAGCACGCGGCGCCAAAGACGTGGATGGCGGGCCAAGCCCGGCCGTGACGGAAAATGTCTTTCCGGGGCGCGCGCCCCGGAATGACAACTCAGAGCTTGATCCCCGCCCGTGCCGCGGCCTGCGCCACATACTTCTGCGTCTGCTCGAACGCGCCCTGCAGCGCCCTCGCCTTCGACATGTCGCTGATCTCTCCGAAATGCGCGGCGATCGCGTCCGGGGTCCAATCGGATTCCGGCAGGTTGATGCCTTCGCTCTCGATGATCTTGATCACGGCAAAGGAGCCGGCACCGGCGCCCATGATGGTGCGGGTCGGCGCGTCCTCGCTCAGCATGTATTCGACCGCGGGCGTGATCGCGTTCGGCTTCATCAGCTGCAGCGCCTGCGGCGGCAGCAGCTCTTCGGTCATGCGGGTGGCGGCGGTCGGCGAGATGATGTTGACGCGGATGTTGTTCTTGCGGCCTTCCTCGGCCAGCACGTTCATCAGGCCGACCATGCCGGATTTGGCCGCGCCGTAATTGGCCTGGCCGAAATTGCCGTAGAGGCCGGAGGACGAGGTCGTCAGGACGATGCGGCCGTAGTTGCGGTCGCGCATCCCGGCCCAGACCGCCTTGCAGCAATAGAAGGTCCCGACGAGATGCACGTCGAGCACCTTCTGGAAATCGGCCGCCTCCATCTTGCCGAACGACCTGTCGCGCAGGATGCCGGCATTGGCGCACATCAGATCGACGCTGCCCCACTCCTTGGTGGCGCGCTCGACCATGGCAGTGACCTGCTCGAAGTTCGAGACGTCGGCGCCATCGGCCATGGCGGTGCCGCCGGCTTTACGGATCTCCTCGACCACGGCCTCCGCCGGCGACAGCGAACCGCCGGTGCCGTCGCGCGCGCCGCCGAAATCGTTGACGACGACCTTGGCGCCGCGGCTGGCGAGCCCCAGCGCATGCGCCTTGCCGAGACCATTGCCCGCGCCGGTGACGATGGCGACGCGTCCGTCGAACCTGATTGCCATGAGTGCGTTTCCTGGATGTTAGGACATCATGGCCGGGCTTGACCCGGCCATGTATCAAAATTGAGGGGCTTTTGAGCAGCGATGGATGGCCAGGTCAAGCCCGGCCATCACGGGCTGCCTTAGGCGAAATAGATCAGGCCGAGCCAGTCGGCGACCAGCGCGGGCTTGTCCTCGCCTTCGATCTCGACCGTCACGTTGGTGCGGGACTGCAACTCGCCTGGCTTGCGCAGCTTGGCTTCCGCCAGCACGAAACGGCCGCGGACGCGCTTGCCCGAACGGACCGGCGAGATGAAGCGCAGCCTGTCGAAGCCGTAATTCACGCCCATCGTGGTGCCCGCCATCACGGGCATCACCTCGTAGGACATGATCGAGAGCAGCGACATCGTCAGGAAACCGTGTGCGATGGTGGTGCCGAACGCGGTCTCCTTTTTGGCGCGCTCCGGATCGACATGGATGAACTGGTGATCCTCGATCACGTCGGCATAGGTGTCGATGCGGGCTTGATCGACCAGGTGCCATGACGATACGCCGATCTCCTTGCCGACCATGGCCTGATAGGCCTCAAGGGGAATCGGCGGCTTCTTCCAGACTTCGTTCACTTAGCTCTCACTCCGTATTTTCGGCAGCTCGGGAAAATCCTCCTCGCGGAATTCCCGGCCGCGCAGCGGATCGCCCCGATCATCATCGCGCTCAAGCCGTCGTAGCTGCACACGGCGGATTTTGCCAGAGATCGTCTTCGGCAGCTCGGTAACGATCTCGAGCCGGCGGATGCGCTTGAACGGCGCAAGGCGCGTGTGCAGGTGCTTGAAGATCGAGAGCGCCGTCTCCGGTGTCCGCTCCGCGCCCGACGTCAGCAGCACGAAGGCCTTGGGGATCGCGAGCCGGATCGGATCCGGGCTCGGCACCACCGCGGCTTCCGCAACGAGCTCGTGCTCAAGCAGCACGCTCTCCAGCTCGAACGGGCTGATGCGGTAGTCGGAGGATTTGAACACGTCGTCGGAGCGGCCGACGAAGGTGAGATAGCCGTCCTCGTCTGCGAAGACGACGTCGCCGCTGCGATAGAGTTCGCCTTCGGCGCCGGACAGTTTTCCGTCGTCGCCCTGATAGCCCTGCATCAGACCGGCGGGGCGGTCCGCGCCGAGCAGCAGCGCCACCTCGCCCTCTTTCGCCGGATGGCCGTCGGCATCGCTGACCTGCACGCGATAGCCCGGCAGCGGCCGGCCCATCGAGCCGACCTTGATCTTCTGCCCCGGCGGGTTGCCGGCGAGCGCGGTGGTCTCGGTCTGGCCGTAGCCGTCACGGATGGTGAGGCCCCAGGCGGCCTGCACCTGGTCGATCACTTCGGGATTGAGCGGCTCGCCGGCGCCACAGACTTCGCGCAGCGCAACGTTGAACGAGGCCAGGTTCTCCTGGATGAACAATCGCCACACCGTCGGTGGCGCGCACAGCGTCGTCACGCCGCAGCGGCCGATCGTGGCGAGCAGGCCTTTTGCATCAAAGCGCGGCTGGTTGACCACGAACACGGTCGCGCCCGCATTCCATGGCGCGAAGAAACAGCTCCAGGCGTGCTTGGCCCAACCGGGCGACGAGATGTTGAGATGGATGTCACCAGGCTTGAGCCCGATCCAATACATGGTCGACAAATGCCCAACCGGATAGCTGCGCTGGCTGTGTCGGACGAGTTTTGGTTTTGCCGTGGTGCCCGAGGTGAAATACAGCAGCATCGGGTCGTCGGCATTGGTCGGACCGTCAGCCGTAAAACTCGCGGGCGCCCTCGCCGCCTCGTCATAGGCAAGCCAGCCATCCGAGGCAGCGCCGACCACGATACGGACGATGTTCTCGGCACCAAGGCTCGCGAATTTCGCAACCTGGTCTTCGGCCGCCACCACCGCCTTGGCCTTGCCGCGATCGAGCCGGTCGCGCAGTTCCTCGGCGGTCAGCAGCGTGGTCGCGGGAATCACGACGACGCCGAGCTTGATCGCCGCCAGCATCGTCTCCCACAGCGGAACCACATTGCCGAGCAGCAGCAGGAGATGATCGCCGCGGCTCAAGCCTTGCGCGCGGAGGAAATTTGCGACCTGGTTGGAGCGCTGCGAAAGCGCCGCGAAGGATAGCTTTGTCTGCTTGTCCTGCGCGGTATCGACAATCCAGAGCGCGGGCCGGTCCTTGGCGTCCGCATCCTTCGCGAGCTCGTCGAACCAGTCGAGCGCCCAGTTGAACGGAACCGGATCAGGCCAGCGGAAATCTTTGACCGCTGTCTCGTAGTCCGTGCGGTGATGAAGCAGAAACGCGCGCGCTTCCTGAAATGTCGTCATTAAGCTTTCCCGGCCAGCCCCCTAACGTGCTTGATAATTCCGGAAAAATCCACCCCACCATGGCCGGCTGCGTCGAAAGACTGATAGATCTCCTGCGCGTGCTTGCCGAGCGGCGTCGCCGCGCCCGCGGCCTTCGCCGCGTCCTGTGCCAGGGTCAGATCCTTCACCATCAGCGCCGAGGCAAAGCCCGGCTTGTAGTCGTTGTTCGCCGGCGAGGTCGGCACCGGGCCCGGTACCGGGCAATAGGTCGTCAGCGACCAGCACTGACCCGACGAGGTCGAGGCGACGTCGAACAGCGCCTGGTGCGAGAGGCCGAGCTTTTCGCCGAGCGCAAAGGCCTCGCTCACCGCGATCATGGAAATGCCGAGGATCATGTTGTTGCAGATTTTCGCCGCCTGCCCGGCGCCGGCCCCGCCGCAATGGACGATCTTCTTGCCCATCTTCTCCAGCACCGGCTTGGCCGCCGCGAACGCGCCCTCCTCGCCGCCGCACATGAAGGTGAGCGTCGCACCCTTGGCGCCGCCGGTGCCGCCGGACACCGGTGCATCGACCGAGAGCACGCCGTTCTTCGCCGCCAGCGCATGCGCCTGCCGCGCGCTTTCGACGTCGATGGTGGAGCTGTCGATGATCAGCGCGCCCTTGGCCATGACAGGAACGACCTCGTTCCAGACGCCGAGCACGTGCTTGCCGGCGGGAAGCATGGTGACGACGACGTCGGCGCCCCTCACCGCGTTAGCCGCGCTGTCGGCAATACTGGCACCGTCGACCCTGGCCTGGTTGCGGGAGGCCTCGACCAGGTCGAACGCCACGACCTTGTGGCCCCCCTTGACGAGGTTGGCCGCCATCGGGCCGCCCATGTTGCCGAGACCGATGAATGCGATCGTGGCCATTGTCGTTTCCTCCGCTTGAACGTTGTTAATTGAATTTCAGCTCGTCGGCACCGATCTCGGCAAGATACGGCGCCAGCATCTCTGGCGTGACATCCTCGATCCGCGGCGGCGACCAGGTCGGGTTGCGGTCCTTGTCGATCACGGCGGCGCGCACGCCCTCGCGGAAATCGTCGCTGCGGAAGACTTCGCATGCGGCGCGATATTCGCGCACCAGGCACTCCTCCAGGCTTGAGGCAGTACGCGCGAGCCGCAGCAGTTTGAGCGTCACCACCATGCCGCGCGGCGATTTCTCGTTGAGCGTCTTCAGCGTTGCGAGCGCGAACTCCGAGCCGTCGCGCTTGAGCGCCGCGAAGATGTCTTCCATGCGGTCGAAGCCGAACAAGGCGTCGATGACAGGCTCTTTGGCGGCGACCGGCCCTGCGGTCTCGCCTGTCGCAAAACCGTTGATGAGCTTGGTGACCTCGGCCGCAGTCACGCCAGGGCGAACCTTGGTCAGCGCCTCGCGCAGCTCCGGCCATTTGGCGGCCGGCACCACGGCATCCGCGAACTTCGCGTGGATCGCATCGGGCCCGTTCATGGTCTGGCCGGTCAAGCCAAAATAGGTGCCGATCTCGCCGGGCGAGCGCGACAGCAGCCAGGTGCCGCCGACATCGGGGAAAAAGCCGAGCCCGACCTCGGGCATCGCGAGCTTGGTGCGATCGGTGACGATGCGGTGGCTGGCATGAGCGGAAAGTCCGACGCCACCGCCCATCACGATGCCGTCCATGAACGCGACATAGGGCTTGGGAAACTTCTTGATGCGGGCATTGAGGATATATTCCTCACGCCAGAGGATCTTGCCGAGGTCTCCATTGACCTTCGAGCTCTCCCAGAGGGCGCGAATGTCACCGCCGGCGCACAGGCCGCGCTCGCCAGAGCCCTCCAGCAAGATCACGGCAATGGCGGGATCCGCCTCGAAACGGTCGAGCGCCTTGTCGATGTCGCGAAACATCTCCAGCGTCACGGCGTTAATGGCTTTCGGGCGGTTGAGCCTGACGATACCGGCCGCGCCCTCGACGCGGGCGACGAGATCACTCTCTTCCACCGAACTCATCGCGCGCCCTCGATCAGTTTGCGCGCCACGATGAGCCGCATGATTTCATTGGTGCCCTCGAGGATCTGGTGCACGCGCAGATCGCGCACGATCTTCTCGATACCGTATTCACTGAGATAGCCGTAGCCCCCGTGAAGCTGCAACGCGTGATTGGCGACCTCGAAACCGACATCGGTGCCGAAGCGCTTGGCCATCGCGCACAGCATGGTGGCGTCGGGGTCCCTGCGGTCGAGCGCCGCAGCGGCGCGCCATAAAAAGGTGCGCGCAGCCTCGAGCTCGATCGCCATGTCGGCAAGGCGGAATTGCAAGGCCTGGAATTCGTCGAGGCGCTTGCCAAACGCCTTGCGCTCTTTCATGTAGGCGCGCGCCTTGTCGAGCGCAGTCTGGGCGCCGCCAAGCGAGCAGGCCGTGATGTTGAGGCGGCCGCCGTCGAGCCCGGCCATCGCGATCTTGAAGCCGACACCCTCTTCGCTGAGCCGATTGGCGACCGGCACGCGGGCGTTCTCGAACATCACGGCGCGGGTCGGCTGCGCGTTCCAGCCCATCTTGCGCTCATTGGCGCCGAACGAGACGCCCGGCGTCTTGCCATCGATCACAAGCGTCGAGATGCCGCCGGGACCATCGCCGCCGGTGCGGACCATGGCGACCAAAAGGTCGGTACCGCCAGCGCCTGAGATGAACTGCTTCTGGCCATTGAGGACGTAGTGATCGCCATCGCGCACGGCGCGCGTACGGAGCGCTGCCGCATCGGAGCCGGCGCCCGGCTCGGTCAGGCAGTAGCTCGCGATCAGCTCCATGGTGCAGAGCTTCGGCAGCCATTGATGGCGCTGGGTGTCGCTGCCGAAGGCATCGATCATCCAGGACGCCATGTTGTGGATGGAGATGAAGGCCGAGGTGGTCGGGCAGCCCGTCGCCAGCGCCTCGAAGATCAGCGCCGCGTCGAACCGCGTCATGGCAGAGCCGCCGACATCGTCGCGGATGTAGATGCCGCCCATACCGAGGCTTGCTGCCTCGCGCATCACGTCGACGGGGAAGTGCTTCTCTTCGTCCCAGCGCAGCGCGTGCGGCGCGATCTTCTCCGCCGCAAACGCCAACGCCATCTCGCGAACCGCGACCTGATCCTCGTTCAGAGCGAACTGCATGCTGCGGCCTACCCTTTCACTCCATCGTCATGGCGAGCGCAGCGAAGCAAATCCAGGCTGTCTCCGCGGAAAGACTCTGGATTGCTTCGTCGCTACGCTCCTCGCAATGACGGCCGAGGATTACTTCATCAGCGGGATCGAGAACTCCGCGCCTTCCTTGACGCCGGACGGCCAGCGCGAGGTCACCGTCTTGGTTTTGGTGTAGAAGCGGACCGAGTCCGGACCGTGCTGGTTGAGATCGCCGAAGCCGGACTTCTTCCAGCCGCCGAAGGTGTAATAGGCAATCGGCACCGGGATCGGCACGTTGATGCCGACCATGCCGACGTTGACCTTGGCCGCGAAGTCGCGCGCTGCGTCGCCGTCGCGCGTGAAGATGGCAACGCCGTTGCCGTAGTCATGGTCGGACGGCAGCGCCAGCGCTTCCTTGTAGTCATGCGCGCGCACCACCGAGAGCACCGGGCCAAAGATCTCTTCCTTGTAGATCCGCATGTCTTTGGTGACGTTGTCGAACAGCGAGCCGCCGAGATAGAAACCGTTCTCGTAGCCCTGCATCTTGAAGCCGCGGCCGTCGACGGCAAGCGTCGCGCCCTCCTTGATGCCGATGTCGATGTAGCTCTTGACCTTCTCGACCGCCTCGCGCGTCACCAGCGGACCGTAATCGGCCGACGGATCGATCGAGGTACCGATCTTCAAGGATTCGACGCGCGGGATCAGCTTTTCCATCAGGCGGTCGGCGGTGGACTTGCCGACGGGCACCGCGACGGAGACCGCCATGCAGCGCTCGCCGGCCGAGCCGTAGCCGGCGCCGATCAGCGCGTCCACGGCCTGGTCCATATCGGCGTCGGGCATCACGATGGCGTGGTTCTTGGCGCCGCCGAAGCACTGGCAGCGCTTGCCGGTTTGCGCGGCGCGCTCATAGATGTACTGCGCGATCGGTGTCGAGCCGACGAAGCCGACGGCCTTGATATCGGGATCGTCGAGGATGGCGTCGACCGCTTCCTTGTCGCCGTTGACGACGTTGAGGATGCCGGCCGGCAGGCCCGCCTCGATCATCAACTCGGCGAGCTTCATCGGCACGCCGGGATCGCGCTCCGACGGCTTGAGGATGAAGGCGTTGCCGCAGGCGATCGCGGGCGCGAACTTCCACATCGGGATCATGGCCGGGAAGTTGAACGGCGTGATGCCGGCCACGACGCCGAGCGGCTGGCGCATTGAGTAGATGTCAATGCCGGGGCCTGCTCCTTCCGTGTACTCGCCCTTCATCAGATGCGGGATGCCGCAGGCGAACTCGACCACCTCGAGGCCGCGCTGGATGTCGCCCTTCGCGTCCGGCACGGTTTTGCCGTGCTCACGCGCCAGCAGCTCGGCGAGCTTGTCGTAGTCCCGCTGGATCAGCTCCAGGAATTTCATCATCACGCGGGCGCGGCGCTGCGGGTTGGTCGCCGCCCACTCGGGCTGCGCGGCACGCGCGTTCTCGACGGCGGCGCGGACCTCGGCCTTGGACGCCAGTGCGACCTTGGCCTGGACGTCACCGGTCATCGGCTCGAAGACGTCGGCGGTGCGGCCCGAGGTACCCTTGACCTCCTTGCCACCGATGAAATGTCCGATTGAACGCATGGAATGATCTCCTTCAGGCCGAGCGCGGTCGCTTTGACAAATCCTATTGACCTGCATTTTATAGGATTCAAGTCTGAGATATTGCACCATAGATGTGCGAAAATGCTGGATCAAGGTAGCATCGACTGGGACGACTTTCGCTTCGTGCTAGCCATCGTGCGGGGCGGCTCGGTGGCGGCTGCGGCAAAACAGCTCGGCGTCGACCATGCCACGGTGATCCGCCGCGTCGACCGGCTGGAGAAGCATCTTTCGGCAAAACTGTTTGACCGGCGCAAGACCGGCTATCTCCTGACCGAGGCCGGCCAGCGCGTCGCCGACAGCGCGGAAGCAATGGAATCCACTATTGTCGCCAATCAGGAGCAGGTCGGCGGGTCCGTGGCGCGGCTGACCGGCACGGTGCGGATCGGCGCGCCCGACGGCTTCGGCACCGCCTTCCTGGCGCCGCGGCTGGCGCCCTTCGCCGACCGCTATCCCGACCTCGATCTGCAACTTGTAGCCACCGCACGGCTGTTCAGCCTCTCCAAGCGCGAGGCCGATATCGCGATCAGCCTGACCATGCCGAAGGAAGGCCGCATCGTCGGCCGCAAGCTGCTGGACTACCGCCTCGGGCTTTACGCCGCACCCGCCTATCTCGACCGCTTCCCGAAAATCGCCTCGCGGCAGGACCTGCCGCAGCACCGCTTCGTCGGCTACATCGAGGAACTGCTGTTCACACCGGAGCTCGATTATCTGCCGCAGGTGTCGCCGCGGATTTCCGCGCGCTTCCGCAGCGCCAACCTGATCGCGCAGCTCAACGCCACCCTCGCCGGCTTCGGCATCGCGGTGCTGCCGCACTTCATGGCGAGCGATTATCCGCAGCTTATGGCCGTGCTGCCGGAGGAGATCTCGATCACCCGGACGTTCTGGATGCTGATGCACGCGGACAGCAAGGATCTCGCGCGGATCAGGGCGGTGGCGGATTACATCGGCGAGATCGTGGAACGCGAGCGGGGGCTGTTCGCGGGGCGGTAGCACGGTCCCGTAATCCCGTAGGTGGGCAAAGCGAAGCCTGCCCACCACATCTTTGCAACCATGGAAAGAGCGTGGGCACGGCGCAAGAGCGCCTTTGCCCACCCTACGGCATCTCGCTACTGCTTCGCCTTCTTCGCCGCCGTCACCTTCGGCTCGCGCTTCGCGCCTTCAAGCGCGCTGTCCTTGCCCGCTTTCAGCACCTCATCCGACAGCTCGCTGGTGCCGGCGATGCGCGCCAGCAGCATGGTGCCCGCCATCGTCGCCAGCGTCGCGATCGCCTGCTTGCGCGCGGCCTTGCGCGGCTGGTTCGGGATATAGCCGGTCATCATCTCGATCATCTCGTCGAGCTTGCCGGCGAAGGCTTTTCGCGTCTTCGGGCTCTCGCGGGCGATCTCGGCGCCGAGCGCGGGAATCGAGCAGCCATGGCCGGGATTGTCGCGATGCAACGCGGAGAGATAGGTCTCGACGATCTGGGCCAGTTGCTTCTCCGGCGCGACCTGATCGGACTGCTTGCGCCAATGCTCCATCGAGCGGTCCATGGCGTAGGCGAAGGCCTCGATCACCAGCGCCTCGCGCGAGTCGAAATGCGCATAGAAGCCGCCATGGGTCAGGCCCGCCTCCTTCATGAGGTCGGCGACGCCGATACCATGCGCGCCCTTCTCGCGCAGCCGCACCGAGGCCTTCTTCACGATCCGGTCGTGGGTTTCCTGCTTGTGTTCCCGGGAATAGCGCATGCGGGTCTCATTGAATGTCGGAGATCATCTCATAACACAGAAATCAACCAGGCGGTGCATTAATTCGTATTTAGACATTGCCGATCATCGAAAAGGTTGCAGTTGCATGGACTGCGAGAGCGCCCTTGCCGTCGCGCACATAACCCTCGGTGTAGCTGGTCTGGCGGCCCAGCTTGATGATCTTGCCTTCGGCCGAGATCAGCCCGGACCGCACCGACAGCGGGCGCAGGAACGTCATTTTCAGGTCGAGGGTCACGGACGATTGGCCGGCCTCCAGCCGTGTCGAAATGGCGCAGCCCATGGCGGTGTCGATCAGCGCCGCCGCCGTCGCGCCATGCAGGAGGCCGATGGTATTTTCGAGATCCTCGCGCGGCTCCAATTCCATGACGACCCGCCCCGGCTCGACCACGGCCATGACGAAGCCGATCAGTTTTGCGAAGGGCGGCGGCGGCAGCCGGCCGTCGCGGATGCCGAGCATGGCCTCCATGCCCGACAACCCCATGGCCACTTTCGCAACCGGCGCCGGCATCTGCCAGTCCACCACGCGCTCGCGTCGCTGCGTGGGCGAAAACAGGTCGAGTTGCTCAGATTCGTTCATGGACCGCCTCTTTGAATGATATGCATCATACTACGCTACGGACTTCGCACTGGCAACTCTGCCCCTGCCTGCTTGACAAGCTGGCCGTTTCGGCCCGGAAGTGATGCCGACGCGCGCGCCGTGCGCCTGTCCACGAAACTTCGGGATGCCAGGATGGAAATGCTCAACAATCACTGCGGCGTGACGCGCGATGCGCGCGGTGTCGTTCATGTCGCGATCTGCAAGGCCGGCTCGCTCAATATTCTGAGTTCGCCCGTGACCGACGCGGTACGCGAGGGTCTGCAGCAGCTCTCCTCCGATCGCAGCATCCGCGTCCTGGTGCTGCGCGGCCAGAGCGAGAAGAGCATGATCGGCGGCGCCGACATCAAGGAGATGGCCAAGCTCGACCAGAGATCGGCCGAAGCCTTCATCAGCCGCCTCCGCGATCTCTGCGAAGCCGTGCGCCGGTTCCCCACCCCCGTGATCGCGCGGATGCCCGGCTGGTGCCTTGGCGGCGGACTCGAGGTCGCCGCCGCCTGCGACTTCCGGATCGCCGCGCAGGACGCGCATTTCGGCATGCCGGAGGTGCGCGTCGGCATCCCCTCGGTGATCCATGCCGCGCTGTTGCCGCGCCTGATCGGCTGGGCCCGCGCCCGCTGGCTGGTGATGACGGCTGAGAACATCGACGCCCCCACGGCGCTGGCCTGGGGACTGATCGACAAGGTCGCGCCGGAAGGCGGCCTGGACGCTGAAGTCGAGCATCTGGTCCAGGCCCTGCTCGAATGCGGCCCCGAAGCGCTGCGCTCGCAAAAGGCGCTACTGCAGCAATGGGAGGAGCTACCGCTGACGGAGTCGGTGAACTTGAGCGTCAAAGTGTTCGGCGAGTCGTTCCTCACGGACGAGCCGACGCGGTTGATGGGCGCGTTTGTCAACCGGAAGCGGTAGGACCCAGTTTTTCGGTGCCCCGGACGCAGCGCAGCGCACCTTTGCGGTGCGCTGCTGAGCCGGGGCCCATGCACCAACAAGGCCGGCGCGAATCTGGTCCCAGCTCTGCGTCGCACCGTTGCATATTGCGCCGCGTCCGGGACACGCACGAGCAAGTCGCCGCCCCAACAAATCTCATCCGACCCACGACATTTTCTCATCCCTTGCGCGGTTGCATTTTTTGCGCTGCATCATATGATGATCATAATCTTAGTCATCACCGCCAGGGAGTTTTGTCATGGCCGAAGCCGCCGATCCCGTCGTCATCGTCTCCGCCGCGCGCACCCCACTCGGCCGCTTCATGGGCGAGCTGTCGCCGCTTCCCGCGCACAAGCTCGGCTCGCATGTGATCGGCGCCGCACTGGAGCGCGCCAAGCTTGCGCCGGAGAAGGTCGACGAGGTTTTCATGGGCTGCGTGCTGCCGGCAGGACAAGGCCAGGCGCCGGCGCGGCAGGCTGCACGTTGCGCCGGTCTGCCCGATGCCACCGGCGCCACCACGGTCAACAAGGTCTGCGGCTCCGGCATGAAGGCGACCATGCTGGCGCACGACATCATCCGTGCCGGCTCGGCCGAGATCGTCGTCTCCGGCGGCATGGAGAGCATGAGCAACGCGCCCTATCTGCTCGCGAAGGCGCGCGGCGGCTATCGCGCCGGCCACGACCGCATCATCGACCACATGATGATGGACGGCCTCGAGGACGCCTACGAGACGGGCCGCTCCATGGGCGATTTCGGCGAGGCCACCGCGGAAGCCTACCAGTTCACTCGCAAGGACCAGGACGCCTATGCGATAGAGACGCTCAGCCGCGCCCGCAAAGCGGTCGAGGGCGGCGCGTTCAAGCCCGAGATCGCGCCGATCACGCTGACCGAGAAGGCCGGCCCACGCATCGTCGCAATTGACGAGCATCCGCTGAAGGTCGACCCCGCCAAGATCCCCGGGCTGAAGCCGGCGTTCCGCGCCAACGGCACCATCACGCCGGCTGCATCGTCCGCGAATGCTGACGGCGCCGCAGCCCTCGTGCTGACGAAGCGCTCGCTGGCGGATCGTAACGGTTTGCCTGCCATCGCCGAGATCAAAGGCCATGCCACTCACAGCCAGGAGCCGCAATGGTTCACCACGGCGCCGATCCCCGCAATCCGCAAGCTGCTCGACAAGGTCGGCTGGAGCGCCGGTGAGGTCGACCTGTTCGAGATCAACGAAGCCTTCGCCGTGGTGGCGATGGCGGCGCAGCGCGACCTCGGCATCCCCCGCGAGAAGCTCAATATCAACGGCGGCGCGTGCGCGCTCGGCCATCCCATCGGTGCGACCGGTGCGCGGCTGATCGTGACGCTGCTGCATGCGCTCGAGGCCAACAATCTCAAGCGCGGTGTCGCGGCGCTCTGCATCGGCGGCGGCGAAGCCACCGCGATCGCGGTGGAGCGGGTGACGCACTAAAGCCCGCTGAGATCAGGATGAATCGTCATCGCGCTTTAGGCTGTTTTTTGAGCATGATCTTTTCGGAAACCCGCTGCGCAGTTTTCCGGATCATACTCTAACGCCGGATGTCCTGAATCTCCGATGTCCTGAATTAAGGGAAGTCCGTCATTTCAGACTTCCCTCTTCCGTGCCAGACTGCAACGCTGACGCAGGTCTCCAAGACCTGCCAACCAAGATTGAGGCCCAATGATCTCGAACTGGCTCGCGGCGGCACTCGGCCGCCGCAATATCCACTACGGCTGGGTGATGGTCGGCGTCACCTTCCTCACCGCGCTGATCAGCGCCGGCACGGTCGGTGCGCCCGGCGTGTTCATCGTCCCGCTTCAGAAGGAGTTTGGCTGGAGCACGGCGGAGATCTCCTCCGCGCTGTCGATTCGCTTCATCCTGTTCGGGTTGATGGCGCCGTTCGCGGCTGCGCTGCTCAACCGCTACGGCCTGCGCAACGTCACGCTGGCGGCGCAGCTCATCGTGGTCTCGGCGCTGGTCGCCTCGCTCGGCATGACTCAGGTCTGGCAGCTGATCGCCCTGTGGGGCGTCGTGATCGGCATCGGCACCGGCATGACCGCGCTGGTGCTGGGCGCCACCATTGCCACGCGCTGGTTCGCGGCGCGTCGCGGCCTCGTCGTCGGCATCATGACCGCGAGCGTCGCCACCGGACAGCTCGTGTTCCTGCCGCTGCTCGCAAGCCTCACCGAACGCTACGGGTGGCGGCTTGCGCTCGGCTTCGTCTGCATCGCCCTCGGCGTGTCCGCCCTCGCGGTGCTGCTCGCCATGCGCGACCGGCCGAGCGATGTGGGCTTACGCCCATTCGGCGACGAAGGCACCCAGCCCCTGCCCCCTCCGCCGGTCAACCACGGCTCGATCACGGGCGTTGCGCTCGGCACGCTGCGCGACGCCTCGAAATCAACTGCATTCTGGATCCTGTTTGCGACCTTCTTCGTCTGCGGCGCCTCCACCAATGGCCTCGTTCAGGTGCACCTGATCCCGATGTGCCTCGATTTCGGCATTCCGCAGGTGCAGGCCGCAAGCCTGCTCGCCGCGATGGGCATCTTCGATTTCTTCGGCACCATCATGTCGGGCTGGCTCTCGGACCGCTACGACAACCGCTATCTGCTGTTCTGGTATTACGGCCTGCGCGGCCTCTCGCTGATCTTCCTGCCCTTCAGCGACTTCTCGTTCTACGGCCTCTCGATCTTCGCGATGTTCTACGGGCTGGACTGGATCGCGACGGTGCCGCCGACGGTGCGTCTCACCGCGCAGAAGTTCGGACCCGAACGCGCCAATCTCGTGTTCGGCTGGATCTTTGCCGGCCACCAGCTCGGCGCCGGCACCGCCGCATTCGGCGCCGGTTTCTCGCGGACGGTCTATCAGAGCTATCTGCCCGCATTCTTCATCGCCGGCGCGCTCTGCGTGTTCGCCGCGCTGATCGTGCTCGCGCTGTCGCGGCAGCCGAAGCCGCAACCGAAACCTGCGATGGCTTAAAGCGCGATGAGATCAGGATGAATCGTCATCGCGCTTTAGGTTATTATTTGAGCATGATCTTTTCGGAAAACCGCTGCGCACTTTTCCGGATCATGCTTTAGTACCTGATCGTGGTGGTGACGCCGAACACTGCGGCGTCACCGATCCGCGACACGCCGGTCGGGTCGTTCGGATTCGGGATGCCGCCGGAGGGACGCCACACATACTGGAAGTAAGGGGCAATCAGCCAGCCCGGCCTGATATGCGCCTCGTAGATCATCTCGAGCAAGGTCTCGTTGCTGCGCACCGGCCCCTGCACGCCGGTATAGAAATTGGTGTCGAGATCGAGATTGCGCGCGGTGTTCGAGATCCGCATGTAGGCCATCGCCACGCCGAATCGGTCGAGCGGACGGCCTGGCGTGAAGCCGACGAAACCGATACCGCCGTCCAGATAAAGATCGATCAAATTGCGGTCCGGCGGGCTGTAGGCGATGCGGCCAAACGCGGTGATACCGTGGAGCGAGGCCGAGGTGCTGTTTTCCTTGACCTCCGGCGGGCGGTAGAGCACCTGCTCGACGACGGCGAAGATTCCGTAATTGCCATGAAGCTTGGCCGCAATGCCGCTGCCATCGGGGTCGGCGATCGATTGGCCCACCGCGGTAAAACGCTGGCTGTCGAACGAGCCATAATGCTTCCAGGCGCCGGGCGTGAAATTGCCGGCGAGCGGCCGGCCGCCGATATTGATATCGTAGTTGAAGCGCACTTGGCCGATCACCCAGGGCTGATCGTTGACGCGGAATGCGAGGCCATGATGGTCGCGCAGCTGGGGATCCTGATCGCCCGGGCCCGACGGATCGCCGTTGAACACGGCACCGAACAGCGTGATCTGGTCCGACAGCGTGGCCTTGACGCGAATGCCGGGCACCGCAATCGGCGGCGCCGGGCCGCCGGCCGGAAGGTTTGACGCCTTGATCGCCGGCCAGCCGAAGGTGCCGTTGATGAAGAGATCGTCGGTCTCGCTGTCGAAGAACTCGACGTCGGCGGCCTGCTGACCGGCCCTGATGTTGAGGCGGTCGTTGAAAAAACTCTGCTCGAAATAGGCGTTGTAGAGCCGCTGGTCAGGCAGCGCCTCGATCTCGCTGATGGTGGCGAGATTGATCACGTAGTTGCGCGAGAGCCCCTGGCCGTAGATCACGAAGGCATTGGCGTAGAAGCGGCCGCCGGTCCAGCCGACCAGCCTGTCGAGATCGGCATCGACCGACAGGTCGAGGCGGCCGAATTGGATGGCGCCGCGCTTCGCGCCGCCGGAGACGTTGGCGATGTTATCCGCGATATAGGTCGCGCCGAAGTTCAGTCCCTTGTCGGCGAGGCCGTCATGCCACGCGTTGAACCATTTCGGAAACAGCCATTCGGCCGCGCTCTCGTCCTTGGCACCGGCGAATGCATCCGTGCTCGCCAGAGCGAGCGCGATGGCGGCGGCGCTTTGCAGCAGCAGTCTGTGGGCAGTCCCGATCACGGCAGGCTATCTTTTGAAGATGCCCGTTCGCCGCATGAACAGATAGGCCGCACCGACCGAGCAGATCATCATCGCAGCCGCCCAGATGAAGCCCTCGTCGACATCGGTCAGCGGCAGGCCCTTGGTGTTCATGCCGAAGATGCCGGTGATCAGCGTCGGCGGCAGCAATAGCGAGGTGACGATCGAGAGCGTGTGGAGGTGGCGATTGCTCTCTTCCTCGTTCTTGAAGCGCAGCTCCTCCTCGAGCAGGCGGCTGCGTTCGCGCAGCTCGACGATGTCGTGGTCGAGGCCGTCGAGCCGCTGCGCGAGCTTGCCGGCATGGATACGCAGGGCGGGCGCGAGGTGGTCGGTGTTCTTCTGATCGAGGCGATGGAACAGCACGCGCAGGCCCGTGAGCTGGCGATGCAGCCTGACGCAGGTCCGGCGCAGTCGGCCGAGATTGCGGCGCATCTCGGGCTTGGCCTCGTCGGCGAGAATGCGCTCCTCGATGTCGTCGATCTCCTGGCCGAGCTTATCGGCCATCCGGTCGAGCGTGTCGGCGACCTCGTCGACGATCTTTTCCAGGAGATGGGCGACATTGTCGACGCGGTAGCCGCCTTCGAGTACGCGGCGCGTGGCGTCCGCCGAGCACAGCGCCTGATGGCGGCCACTGACGAGCAAATGCTCGGTCATGGCAAAGCGCAGGAACGCGGTTTCCTCCGTCACGCGGTCGATCTCGCGCACGAGATCGGAGAACACGCCGTAGACGCAATGGTCGATGACGTGAAGCTGCTGGAACGTGTCGTTCGACAGCAGCAGCTCGCGCGCGAGCGGCGGCAGCGGCGATGCCGCGATCCACGGCCGCACGCGACCATCTGTCAAATTGAAGTGCAGCCACAGCCGGCCATCATGAGTGAACTCGATCGGCTGGTCGATCGGAAGCGCCTCGGCGCTGCCGTCGGCATGCAGGCGAAACGCCCAGACCAGCCCGGGAATGGCGGGCTCGGTGTTCTCTATCGCGCTGACAAGCTTCGCCGGCTCAGCCATGGCCAACCCCAACCGTCAACAGATAGTCCCACTCCGGAGCATGGCTGACGGCATCTTCCAGACCCACGCGCGTACTCAATTACGGCTTTGTTACAGTTTGATGATAACAGGCCGGCCTACTCGGCGGCGAGCCCCGTCGCGGCGGCTTCAGCTTCCCTGACGTAGTCGTGGACGACGCGGCCGAACGGCAGCGTCAGGTCGGCGATGTAATGGTGCGCGCCGAGACAACGGCGAACCGGGAAGTCGGCAACCGGTGCGTTGACGTGCGGCACCAGATGCAGCCGGCCCGGCCCGATCCACGAGCCCTTCGGCACGATGTCGATCAGGTTGATGGCAACGAGCTGACAGACTTCGAGCCGCCCGTCGACGCCGGGGATCATCTTCAGATTAACTTGCGTCTTCGACAGCGTGGCGCGGGTGAGATCGCCGTTGCCGGCCATGCTCTCGTGCTTGTAGCCCATGGTGCCCATGGCGACGAGCTGGCCGGCATATTCCAACGTGCCCGTCAGCGTGTCCTTGACGATCTCGAGCTTGGGATGGGCGTACTTCTTGGGAAAGCCCCAGATCTCGCGTCCGGCCGCGATCGGCGGATCGTCGTCCAGATACATCTGCGAGACGAAGTTGACCTCCTCGCCGTTGAGACGCGCGGGGATGACGAGACCAGATTCAGTGTAGCTGCCGAAGCCGGAGGAATCCGGCATCTTGATCCATTCGTAATGCACGATCGGCTGGTCGATCGGCTCGAGCGGCTCAGGCAGGCCGGCGCGGATCAGGTCCGGATCGGTCTCGTAGGTGATGACCAGGAATTCGCGGTTGACGAAACGATAGGGTCCGGCCGGATAGCTCGGTCCTGCAGCCGGCATGGACGGAAGTCTCAGCACGTCTTCCCTGCGCATCCTGATCTCCTGTGTGATGCCTCTGACGCTCGTCCGGCTCACGGGCTTTATGCAAATTGCTAGCCGCCGTCATTGACTGCGATGTGAAGGATTTCCGTCAGCCGGGCGACCCGCCGCCATTCCCGCTGCGGCCACCGTGCATGCGGGCGATGCATCGGCGCCGCAATTGTCATCACACCGTCACCACCGGACGCAATCGTTTGGGAGAGGCAGGAGGCATCGCCATGGACGCCCGCACGTCGCATCCGACACATTCGACCCATCAGCCCCCTTCGTGCGGCTGGCGGCCCGAGCGTTGCGACCGCGTCGCGCTGGTGTTGCAAGGCGGCGGTGCGCTCGGCGCCTACCAGGCCGGCGTCTACCAGGCGCTGCACGAGGCGGGCATCGAGCCCGATTGGGTCTGCGGTGTTTCGATCGGCGCGATCAACTCCGCCATCATCGCCGGCAACAAGCCGGAGAAGCGGCTGGAGGCGCTGCGCATCTTCTGGGAGCGCATCACCAGCCGCAAGATCTGGCACTACACGCCGGATGGCGACTCTTCCGGCAGTGGCGCAATCTCACCAGCGCCTGGATGACGTCGGCGAGGGCCAGCCGGGCTTCTTCACCCCGCACCAGATCAATCCCTGGTTCAGCCCGGTCGGCGCCAGGACCGCCACCAGCTATTACGACACGATGCCGCTGAAGGAGAGCCTGCTCGAGCTCGTCGACTTCGACCTCCTCAACGAGAAGAAGGTCCGCTTCGCGGTCGGCGCGGTCAACGTGCTCTCCGGCAACTTCATCTATTTCGACAACGCCCATGACGAGATCGAGCCGGAGCACATCATGGCCTCCGGCGCGCTGCCCCCGGCGCTGCCGATGGTGCGGATCGGCACCGATCATTTCTGGGATGGCGGCATCGTCTCCAACACGCCGCTGCAGCATCTGCTCGACCAGGAGGACGCGCTCAACTCGCTGGTGTTCCAGGTCGACCTGTTCAGCGCCCGCGGCGTGCTGCCGCGCTCGATCCAGGACGTGATGGCCCGCCACAAGGACATCATGTATTCCTCGCGCACGCGCCACAACACCGACGTCTACCGTCGCACCCACAATCTCAAGGTCCTGCTCTACAAGGCGCTCGCGAAGCTGCCGGAGGAGCAGCTGTCCGAGGAGGAGCGCAAGCTCAAGGCGAGCCTGCGCAACATGCCGGAGATCGCGATCCTGCATCTGATCTACCAGCAGAAGGCCTATGAGGGCGATGCCAAGGATCACGAGTTCTCGGGCACCTCGATGCGCGAGCACTGGACAAGCGGCTACGAGGACACCAAGCGCACGCTGAAGCGCCGCGACTGGATCAAGATGCCCGAGGAAGGCATGGGCCTCGTCGTGCACGACGTGCATCGGGAGACGGAGAGCGCGTGACGAGCGCGCTTCGTACGAGGCGCTCCAAACAAAAATTCGAAAACAACCCCATGCACAGTAGCCGGGCATGGCGGATCAATGATTTGCACGTTGCGCACGCGGGTTTGACACGTCGGGCAACACACCGGCATAATGGCATCATCGCAGGACTGCGCGGGACGCTCGTGTCGAGGCTTCTATGCACACGTTGCGCCGTCAATCAAGTCACGCGCCTGCGGCACAATCGGTAAGCTGAGTTGAACGCCAGCGGCCAGCGATGCTGCGCCGAGCTTATCGATTCCACTCTCCTTTGGGGGTGTTGGAAATCAGAACGACGACACCAGCCCGCGCTGCCTTCACGGCGCTGGCTGGCTCGCAGTATGAGCTGTGGTGTTACTTCAACCCCGCTGCGGGTTCGCTCGGTCTACGGCCGATCAGCACGAACTTCAGAACGAACAACGTTGTCTGCTTGGCATCAGAACAGGACCGAGTTGAAGGACGGCATCGGCGCCCTCACCGCTGGCGGCGGCGTGCCGCGTGCACTCCTTCTCGTTGGTCCCTCAACATCCTTGTAGTCGGAGGATGCCCGGGCCTCTAACCGCCAGACGCGATCAGAATGGCAACTAGGCTCAGTGCGACTATCGAGATAAGCGACAGCGCGATCTTCTCGCGCCGGCTCATGCCTCCTACCATTGATCGCGCCCCATATCTTCGGGGGCCTGCGGATCCTGGCGGTACTCCCACCTTCCGCCCATGCCTCGGCGCCGCCATGTTTTGCCAGGGTACAACTGTGACGACGTCCATCCGCCATCAACAGTCCGTTGCGGAATGATCGGCGGCGCGCATTCGTGCCAAGTCAATTCGGCGTCCGGATACTTCCGGTCGCGCCACCAAGTAAACAATCGCATCAAGTAAGCCCTCAGTCAGGAACGGCCTACCAGCGGTTGCGATGCACAATCAAGCCGGGAAAATACCGATCTTCTGGGGGGCGGCTTCCTCCGTCCGCTCCCTCAGGGAGCGCGGACAACCGCCACGCCTTGGACGATCATCTCCAGACCATCTCGTCCGCGCTGGAGGTCACGATGCGCTACCCTCAGGCTGCCGCACGCCGCTCTGGCTGGACGGGTATGGTTTAGCCCGAATAGACGGTTGAGCCTGAGCGTTGCCTTTTCGGTTGTGACTCCATTCTCGCGCAGCATCGTCAATGGCGCTGACGGAAATTCCCCGGAATTGCTGTTGCGCCTGACCCGGTCTGGGATGTGTCATTCAACGCATCCGCTTCGAGACAGGCGGCTGCCCTGCAGCCGCGTCCTACATTGGGTCTGGAGATGATCATGCGCAACATAGCGTCGGTGATGGCAGTCGTGATCGCGTTGAGCGCGCCGGCTTTGGCCCAGAAGGCCGAGATTGAAGCGAACAATGCGAAATGGATCGAACTGTTCAACAAGGGCGATTTTGCCGGGATTGCGTCCCTCTACAGCGCCGACGCGGTCGCATTCCCGCCCGGCTCCGCGATGGTGCAGGGCCGAACAGCCATCGAAGCAATGTGGAAGGGCATGGCTGAACAAGTGACCGATCCGAAGCTCACGACGGTGGATGTCAAACCGCTTGGCCCTTCCGCGGCACGCGAGATCGGCACGTTCGTCCTGAAGACCAAGGGATCGGCACCGCAGGACGTCACCGGCAAATATGTCGTCGTGTGGGAGAAAGTCGGAGACGACTGGAAGCTCGCCACCGACATCTGGAACGATGGCAAATAACCGTCTTACGGTTTGCAGGTCCGCTCTGCGCCGGAAGGGAAGGATCGCGGCCGTGCCCGAGGATGCGCGTTCGCTCAAACCGACGCACCCGTTCATTCGCCGTTGTCATTCGAGACGCCGGCGCTATCGTGCGTATGCGGCACAGCCGCGACATTCATCCGATAATTCTAGTGATGGGAGAATCGCATGAAATTCATAACCACCTGGAGCGTACCCCAAGGCACCTTCAACGCAGCCGTCGCCCGCTTTCTGGAGACCGGTGGCGCGCCACCCGAGGGCGTCAAGATGCTGGGTCGTTGGCATGGCATGAATGGACAGGGATTTGCGATCTCTGAATCGAGCGATCCCAAAGCCATGTATCGTTGGCTCGCGCAATGGTCTGACCTGCTCCCCTTGACCGTTACGCCTTGCCTCGAGGACGGAGACGCGGGCGAAGTGATGGCGTCGCTCCCCAAACGGTGACGATCAAGCGTCGATCATCGATACACAAGTCGCTGTCGCCGCCGAAACCGGCGGCAGTGACATGCGCGCCCGGCGCTGATGGATAGCGCTCCTTCGCAACCAGCTGTGAGTCCGGGGCGTTCGTCGCGCCCTTCGCCGCTCACTTGGGGATGCTCGTCCGCTCCCCTCGGGGAAGTAGATGACCCTTGACGATTATTGTGAATGCAACTGCGATGCATAACCAGAGTAACAGGCTCACCGCCCCGCCGATCAGCAGGCCACGAAAAACGCGTATGCCGTCATCCTCGTCAGCGTGCTTTGGTTGCTTGTGACGCGTATGGCGATCGCGGATCGGATCGATTTCACCCATCCGCAATGCAAGGGGCGCCCGGTCAAGTACTTCAAGAGGGAATTCAGCCTACCTCGTTCGAGGTACCTCATTCGCCTGTGATGCCGAGCGCGCGGACAAGCTCGCCCCGCGCCTTGTAGTCGAGGTCGATCTGACGCTTGAAGTCATCCTGGGTGCCGCCCATGGCGACCATGCCCTGCTTGTCGAGCCAGGTGCGCATCGTCTCGGTCGCAAGGATCGCGTTGATCTCCTTGTTCAGAGCCGCGACCACCGGCGCCGGCGTCTGCTTCGGCAGCATCAGCCCGATATAGCTGATGATCTTGAAGCCGGGATACGTCTCGCTGATGGCCGGCACGTCCGGCAGCAGCGGATAGCGCTGCTCCGACGTGACAGCGAGCAGCTTGATCTGGCCGGCGGTCGCCAGCGGCTCCACGGCCGTCGGCGCGCCGAAGATCAGCGGTATCTGCCCCGCAAGGAGGTCGCTCACCGAGGCCGCCGTCCCCTTGTAGGGAATGTGGGTCATGGTGAATCCACCGGATTTCTGCAGCATCTCGCCGGCGAGGCGATGCGGCGTCGACGCGCCGGAGCTGCCAAAGCTCAGCGCCTGCGGCTTCTGCTTGCCGAAAGCGACGAGCTCGGCGACGGAATTGGCCGGCACATCCTTCGCCGCGCACAGCAACAGGGGCGACCAGGCGACGCTGACGACGGGCTCCATCGCCTTCGACAGGTCGAAATGGTTGCTGGTGGCAAGGTGCGGATCGATCGTGAGCATTGCATCCGTCACCATCAGCACCGTGTATCCGTCCGGCTCCGCCCGCGCCGCTGCCTGCGCGGCGATCATGCCGTTGGCGCCGGTCTTGTTCTCGATGACGACGGAGATCTTGAAGGTGTCGCCGAGCTGCTTGCCGATGATCCGCGCGAGCGCATCGGCCTGTCCTCCCGCGGAATAGCCGACCAGCATCGTGATCGTTCGCGCCGGATAGGATTGCGCCCGTGCGGGCTCAACCATCGTCACCAGCCCAAGAAGCGCGCTCGCGGCTGCCGGAATACTCACCTTCCAACGAAGCAGCATGCGGGACATCATGATCCCTTTCCTCCCTGTTGCAGATGGTGGCTCGGCCACTCTTTTTTATGCAGACATGTTCGCGGGCGCGCCCAATATGCCGGACGCGCGGAGATCGGCGATCTCGCGCGCCGAATATCCGGCCGCGCCGAGGATCTCGTCAGCGTGTTCGCCGACGCGAGGCGGCTGGCGTTCGAGGCTTGGCCGGTCGCGCGTGTCGCCGAACTCGACGGGCAGCGCCGGAATCCCGACCAGCGGTCCGCCACCGAAACCGGCGATGGCGGTTGCCAGCAGTCCGCCATTGGCCAGCAGATGCGGATCGACCGACAACTCATCCGGCCGTCCCACCCGCGAATAGGCCACCCGGGCGGCTTCGCATTTGGCGAGAATCTCCTCGAGGGGCAGCCGCGTGATCCGCCGCTCCAGCTCGGGCAGCATCCATTCGCGCGCCTCGCATCGATTGGCGTTGCCGAGCAGCCTCGGATCCTCGCGCCAGTCGTCGAAACCGAACGCGTCGCAGAAGCGTTGCCAGTGTCCGTCGGAGGTGCATCCGATGAAGACCTGGCCGCCATCCGATGCCGTGAAGACGTCGTACACGCCCCAGGCATTCTTGCGGGCCGGCATTGGCGGCATCGGACCGCCGATCACGGCGCTGCCGACCACCAGCGCGCCGAGCATGAAGGTCGCACTCTCGAACAGCGAGCTCGAGACCTTCTGGCCCATGCCGGTGGCGTCGCGCTCGCGCAGCGCCGACAAGGCTGCCACGACGCCGAAGACGCCGCCGAGGATATCGATCACAGGCGCGCCTGCGCGCAGCGGCCGGCCGGGCGGTCCTGTCATGTAGGCAAGGCCGGATTGCATCTGCACGACTTCGTCGAGCGCGCCGCGATTTTCGTAAGGGCCCTTCAGGAAGCCCTTCATCGACAGGTACACGAGCCGCGGATTGAGCTTGCGCAGATCGTCCCAGCTGCACTTCAGCCGCTCGATCGTCCCGGGTCCGAAATTCTCCAGCACCACGTCGGCATCCCTGACCAGCCGGTGCACGATCGCCTGCCCCTCCGGCCGCTTCAGATCGATCGCGATCGAGCGCTTGTTGCGGTTGTAGGTCGCGAAGAAACCGGCTGCAAAGCCCGGCAACCTGCGGGTCGGGTCGCCGTCCGCGGGCTCGATCTTCACCACGTCGGCGCCGAGGTCGGCGAACAGAACGCCCGCGCAGGGACCCATGATGGTGTGGCCGAAATCCAGCACCTTCAGTCCGGCGAGCGGCTTTGCGAGGGTCATGCGCCCGCACTCCTCCGCAATGCGGCGAGCGTGCCCGATCGCAGCGCGGCGCTCGGCAGGCGATGCCCGACGATCCGCTCGGCAAGCCGTCCGGCCTCGATCAGCGCCTCGATATCGAGACCGGTCGCAATGCCCATTTCCTCACACAGCAGCGCCAGCTCCTCCGTGGCGATGTTGCCGGGCGCGCCCGGCTGGCCCGCAAACGGACAGCCGCCGAGCCCCGCCACCGCGGCGTCGAACGCGGTGACACCAAGCCGCAGCCCCTCATAGGCGCACGCGATGCCCTGGCCGCGGGTATCGTGCAGATGCAGCGCAATCCTCAGATCGCTCCAGCGGTCACGTACGGCGCCGACGGCCGTGGCGACCCGCCGCGGTGTGGCCCAGCCCATCGAATCCGCAAGCGACACCTCGCGGACCTCGATGCCGGCGTCGCGCGCGATGGCGAGCCCGTCGGACACCGTCTCGAGCACCTTGGCAGCCGGCACGTCTCCGCCAAAATTACAGCCGAACGCAGCCATGACGATGATCTTGGCAATCGGCACGCCCGCCTGCCGGTGCGCGCGCACATAGTTTCGCATCGCCTCGATCTGACCGGCGCGATCACGATTGAGGTTGCGACGTGCGAACGGTTCGGAGGCGCTCAGCGAGATAAAGCCTGCGAGCGTCAGCCTGTCCTTGAACGCCAAAGCGCGTTGCAATCCGCTGTCGTTGAACCAGAGCGCCGAGTATGCGACGCCCGCATGCGGGCTGAATCCCGCGACAACCGGCTCGGCGTCGGCCCAGCCCGGCACGTGCTTGGAATTGACGAAGGAGGCAACCTGAATGCGCGAAAGCCCGGTCGCCGAGAGCGCATCGATCAGGGCGATCTTGTCCGCGGTCGCGATCGGCCCCGGCTCGATCTGAAAGCCTTCGCGCGGCCCCTCCTCGGTGATGACGATCCTGGTCGGCAGATCCATGCCGCGACGCTCCCGGAGCTGGTCTTATTGGTCCAGGCAAAAGCTTGCCGGGACGCGAGACATCTGACAAATATAATATCAAGATCACTGTGTTCTGATTATTAGATCGATAGGCGAGCCATGCCATGGCGCTCGGATTGCGGCAGATCAGATATTTCATCGCGATCGCCGACGCGGGCGTGCTGTCGCGGGCGGCCGAGACCCTCAACATCGCGCAGTCCGCGCTCAGCCATCACGTCGCGGCGCTCGAAGCCGATCTCGGCGTGAAGCTGCTGGAACGGCGGCCACGTGGCGTCGCCCTGACTGCGGCCGGCCGCCGTCTCTACGAGCACGGCAGCGCGGTGCTTGCGAGCCTCGGCAAGGCCGAGGAGGATGTGCGGACCTTCAACGAGGCGGCAACCGGACCGGTCAGCCTCGGCCTCAGCCACACCGCGATCTCGATGGTCGGCCTCGAGCTCATGAAGGCGGTCCGCAAGCACTCCCCCGGCGTGCATCTGAGCGTCGTCGAAGCGCTGTCACCGGCGCTGATCGAGCGCGTCCTCTCCGGCACGGTCGATCTCGCGCTGGCGTACAATCCGCCGCGAGATGCCCGCCTCGACGTGGCGTGGCTGCATGAGGAAGACCTCTACCTCGTCGGCCATCCGAGCCTGATCGGCCGGTCCTCCACACCGATCGCCTTCTCCGCCATTCCGCAGAGGAGCGTGCTCGGGCTGACACCGCTTCCGGCATCGCGCGCCATCATCCAGACGCAGGTGCTGCGCAACCAGATCGTCCCGAGCGAAACGCTGGAGGTCGATTCCCTGTCGGCACTGCGCATGGCGCTCGAAGCCGGTCTCGGATGCGCCATCCTCTCCCGCGCAACCGTCCTTGCCGACATCGCGGCGGAGAAATATCACGCGCGCCGCATCGTCGATCCGCCACTGTCGCGTTCCCTTGCGCTGGTGGCTCTCGCAGACCGGCCACAGACCAAGGCCTTCCTCGAAGTCCGCAAGACCGTGACCGAGGTTGTCCGCGAGGCCGTGGACGAACGGCGATGGCCAGCAAAGACGAGCGAGCGACGGAAGAAGCACTCCGGCGCGGCCGGCTGATCGTCGTGGCTCTCTCTGCGGGCCGGTTCACAGGTCTTGGCCATATTGCCGTTAGACTCCGCCGCCTCAAACGTGGACAATGACGGAAAGCGCTTCGCGCGCGCAGTGCACGCCAAGATGCGCCAGAGGAAACAAAATGCCAGCGACCTTTCCATCCTCCCTACCCGCCATTCCGACCACCCCGTTGACCGCCTCCATTCGCGATGCGCTGCGCGCGATCGTGGGCGACAAGGGCCTGATCGAGGATGACCACGGCAAGCAGCCATTCGTGACGGACTGGCGCGGCCTGCTGGTCGGGGGCGCCGGAGCGGTCGTGCGTCCCGGCAGCACCGAGGAAGTCTCGAAGGTGGTGCGGCTGTGCCATCAGCACGGCGTCGCCATCGTGCCGCAGGGCGGCAACACCGGGTTGATGGGCGGAGCCACACCCTGGCCCGCGCACACAGGCATCGTGCTGTCACTCGGCCGCTTGAACCGCGTGTTGAACGTAGATCCCGTCGGCTACGCGATGACGGTGGAGGCCGGCTGCGTGCTCCAGACGCTTCAGGAGACCGCAAGCCAGCACGACAGGTTCCTGCCGCTCAGCCTCGGCGCGCAGGGCTCGTGCATGATCGGCGGCAATCTTTCGACCAATGCCGGCGGCGTGCAGGTGCTGCGCTATGGCAATGCCCGCAATCTCGTGTTGGGGCTTGAGGTCGTCCTGCCCAACGGCGACGTCTGGGATGGACTGCGCGCGCTCAAGAAGGACAACACCGGCTACGACCTCAAACACCTCTTCATGGGCGCCGAAGGCACGCTCGGCATCATCACCAAGGCCGTGCTCAAGCTGTGGCCGGCGCCCAAGGACGTCTGCACGGCGTGGCTGGCGATCCGCGATCCGCGCGCGGCGCTTCAGATCCTGTCGGACGCATATGCGGCGTCCGAGGACAATGTCAGCTCCTGCGAGCTGATGAGCCGTGCCGCCATCGACATGGTGCTGCGCCATATTCCAGGCACCCAGGATCCGCTGAAGGCGGAGACGCCATGGTACCTGCTGATGGAATGGTCGTCGGCGCGCCCGCGCCAGGACGGGGCTGAAGGCATGTCCGAGAAGCTGGAGCAGTTCCTCGCCGATCAGCTCGAGGCCGGGCGCGTGCTGGACGCGGCGATCGCAAGCACGGTCAGCCAATCCCGCAACATGTGGCGCATCCGCGAGAGCGTCGCCGAGGCCTCGCGGGCCGAAGGTCCGGGGCTCAGCTACGACGTCTCGGTGGCGACCTCCAAAATTCCTGATTTCGTCGACAAGGGGCTCAAGGCCGTGCTCGACATCCTCCCGAGCATTCGCCCCTACCCGCTCGGGCACATCGGCGACGGCAATCTGCATTTCTCGTTCATGGGACCGAAGGGCATGGATCAGCAGACGCTGAACCAGTACACCGCCGCGATCACGCGGGCCGTGAACGACCTCATCACCTCCATGGGCGGCTCGATCTCGGCGGAGCACGGCATCGGCATCGACAAGCTCGATGAGCTCAGCCACTACCGCTCGAAGACCGAGCTCGACATCATGCGGACCATCAAGCGTGCGCTCGATCCGCAGAACATCATGAACCCCGGCAAGGTGCTCCGGCTGTGATGACGCCGGGCACCCGCCATGGTCTCAGCCGCGCGGGTTGACGATGGTGTAGCCCCGCAAGGAGCGCGCGTGCATGCGCGTGGCGTGCCCGCCGGAATTGGCGTCATAGGCCATCCACATGTCGCCTCCGAGGTGCTGCTCCAAGACGAACACATGACCGCGCCTGGCCGCGACCATTCCGGGCGCCGGCGCCGCGCGCGGGAAGCGCAGCCAGTTCGAGGCGAGGTTCAATTCCGGCACGACACGACCGAACACGCGCAGCGACGCGCCGCAGCCGCAGAACGATGAAGGGCACCCCGCCGGTCGGCCGCCAACGATGCGCTCGCCGGACGCGATGATCGTGGTTGGAGTGCTGCCTGCATCGGTCAATGTCATTTGCGTTGAGCGATAGGCTTGCAACGAGTGTCTCGGAGACCGCTCGCGGCGCGTTTGCGAATACGAGAAATCGCAGGGCATGGTCACGTTGCATTCAGGCGCCTGGAGAGCGCGATAAGGCCGCGCTTCCGAGGCAGCGGAGGTGACGATAAAGATGATGCACGCAGAAACAACTTGCTTGATCATTGCAGGACTCTGAGTTGGAGGGTCCCGCCCCGGGCGGCAGAAATCAATAAAGGTTTGGCCGAAATGAGCCTAAAGGGCGGCGGAAAAGCCGCTTTTACTTAGGTACTTAACTTAGATGATGTTCAAAGTGTCCGGTTCGCGGCGCGATTTGTCCGCCCCTACTGCATCATCGCAGCCGCGATCTTCTCCGCCGACATCAGCACCGGAAAATTTGTGTTGGCGCATGGCACCACCGGGAAGATCGAGGCATCGACGACGCGCAGGCCCTGGATGCCCTTGACGCGGCCTTGGCTGTCGACCACCGCCATCGGGTCGTCGGCGCGGCCCATGCGGCATGAGCACGAGGCGTGCCACACGCCGATCGTCGCCTTGCGCACGAAGGCTTCCAGCGCCTCGTCGTCGTTGATCACGTCGTCGAAGGTAAAACCTTCGACGACGAAATTGTCGATCATGTAGTGGCGCAGCGCCGCCGGCCCATCCATCAGCGTCGCGGCGATCTTGGTCAAAATCCTGTTCTTGGTGTTGACCACGCCGATCTTGCGGACGCGGTCGGTATAGGCGGCGGGGAACGGCTTGTCCGTCACCTTCCTGACGACCTCGCTCATCTGCACCGCGGCCATCTTGCGGAAGCCGCTCATCAGACGGTCGAGATCGCGCCGATCGGACAACAGATTGAATTCGACGATCGGCTCGGCCGCCGGATCGCGCGAGGCGAGCTTGACCTGACCGGTCTCCGAATAGGTCTTGTTGACGAAGGTCAAGAGCGAGCCGATCTGCGCGCCGACGGCGTGCCAGGCCGATTTGCTGATGACCACGACGAACATGTCGCCCTTCGGCACGCCCGGCAGCCCGGACGAATAGCGCAAGCCGAGCTGCATGTGGCGCCTTGTGTGCTCGTTCATGCGCGCACCGCGGCGGACGAAGGACGACAGCGAGATCGAGGGATGATCCATCAGCCGCTGGCCGACGCCGGCAAGTCCCATCAGGACCGGAATGCCCATATCCTTGAGATGACCGACCGGGCCGATGCCGGCGCGGAGCAGATGCGCCGGCGAATGGATGGCGCCGCTGGAGATGATGATCTCACGGCCGCGGAATTCCTGCTCGCGGCCGTCGACCAGGGCCTTCACGCCGACGCATTGCGTGCCTTCGAACAGCAGCTCTCTCACATGCGTGTTGGTGGAGATGGTGAGATTGGGGCGCTGGCGCGTGGCACGATCGAGATAGCCCATCGCCGCCGAGACGCGCTGCTCGGCCTGGTTGGAATGCGTCACCGGGAAATAGCCGTCGACGAACTCGCCGTTCTGATCGGCGACGTACTGATAGCCGGCCTGCTGGAAGGCTTGCGCGAACGCCTCCGAATGCCGCGTCCAGTGCTCCCTGGGGATTCGACGCACCGGGATGCGGCCGTCCTTGCCGTGATACGGGCCGTCGAAATCGAGGTCACGTTCGACTTTCTTGAAGAACGGCAGTACGTCGTTCCACGCCCACCCCTCGGCGCCGCGCGCGTCCCATTCGTCGTAATCGGTCGGCGCGCCGCGATTGGCCATCTGGCCATTGATCGACGAGCCGCCGCCGAGCACGCGCGCCTGCTCGTATTTGCGCAAGGGTGGACGCGCTTCGTTGGGGTTGTTGTGGCTGACGACCTGGGTGGTGACCTTGAGCTCGGTCCAGTGGAAGCGCGGGTCGAAATACGCCGTGCCCGGATAGCTGTCCCTGATCTCGGCCGGCTCGTTGCCCGGCGGCGTGTCCTGCCCGGCCTCGCACAGCAGGACCTTGTTGGCGCTCCTGGCGGAGAGCCGGTGGGCCAGCACGGACCCCGCCGAGCCGCCGCCCACGATGATGTAGTCGTACACGATTGGCGCTTCCTCTTGTTCTTGTTGGCGGAGCTTAGCGCGTTTTTTGAGATTCTGGCTTGCTTCGCTGCGCTCGCAGTGACCTGGGTCTACGGCCTGATCGTGATGTTCTCCGGTGGCCCGACTTTGCGCAAGGGCTCTGCCAGCCGCGCGAACTCGCACAGCAGCGACCGTGTCCTCCGGGGATCGATGATCTCCTCGACCCAGAATTTTTCGGCCGAACGGAACGGCGAGCGCAGCTTGTTGAGGCGCTCCTCAATCTCCTTCAGCTTCCCCGCCTTGTCCTCGGCCGCATCGATCTCGGCGCGGTAGGCCGCCTCGATGCCGCCTTCGAGCGGCAGCGAGCCCCAATAGGCCGACGGCCAGGCATAGCGGATCGAGAAGCGGTCGGCCGGCTGATGCACCACACCAGCCACACCAAAAGCGTTGCGCAGGATCACGGTGCACCACGGCACCGTGGTCTGGTTGACCGCCGCCATGGCGCGGACACCGTGGCGGATGGTCGCCGCCTTCTCGGCCTCGAGGCCGATCATGAAGCCGGGGCAGTCCATGAGATAAACGATCGGCAGATGGAAGGTTTCCGCGAAGTCAACCCAGCGCACCACCTTCTGGCAGGCATCCGCGGTCCAGGAGCCGCCATAGTGAAAGCTGTCGCTGGCGAGCACCATCACCGCCCGGCCTTCGAGCCGGGCAAGACCAACGATGATCGGCTTGCCAAAATTCCTGGCGACCTCGAAGAACGATCCCTTGTCGACGACCGACTCGACAATGGGCCGCATCTTGTAGACCTGCTTGCGGTTGCGCGGCACCGCATTCATCAGCGCTTCGTCGCCGCGTTCGGGATTGTCGGTGCAAGGCACAGTCGGCGGCAGCTCGTAGACCGACGACGGCAGGTAAGAGAGGAAGCGCCGCGCGCAGGCAAAAGCCTCATCCTCGGTGTCGACGGCATGATCGACCGCGCCGGCGCGGGTCTGGATGTCGGCCCCGCCGAGCTCCTCCTTCGAGAGGTCCTGGCCCAGCGCCTTCACCACCGGCGGCCCCGCGACGAACATCGCAGACTTCCGCGTCATGATGGAATAGTGGCTGGCGGCAAGACGCGCCGCGCCGAGGCCTGCGACCGAGCCGAGACCGAGCGCGACCACGGGCACGCGCGACAGGTTCTCGGTCGTGAAGCGATACCAGCGCGTGCCGCCGATGCCGCCCGGCAAGTTCGCCGCGCCCTTGGTCTCGATGGTCTTGACCGAGCCGCCGCCGCCGGACCCTTCGATGATCCGGACGATGGGTAGCCGGAAGTCGTGCGCCATCTCCTCCGCCATCAGCGGCTTTGCAGAAATGGAGGCATCCGCAGATCCACCGCGCACGGTGAAATCGTCGCCGACGACCACCACAGTGCGGCCGTCGACGCGCGCGCGGCCGAACACACAGTTGGCCGGCGTCAGTTTCTTCAGATCGCCGCTGGAATCGTACTCACCGATGCCGGAGACGGCACCGATCTCGTGGAAGCTGCCTTTGTCGATCAGTCTGTCGATACGCTCCCGAACAGTCAGCCGGCCCTGGTCATGCTGTCGCTTGACCTTGTCAACGCCGCCCATCTCCCGCGCGAAGGCTTCGCGCCGGGCGAGCTCGTCGAGTTCCGGCTTCCAGTTCATTCACTCCCTCCGAATGGATCGGCTTGTTATTGTTGTGCAAGGCCATCGCGACCGGTTTGCGCGAGATACGGTTGTTGAAGGCATCGCCTTCGGCGCCCTCCATCAGGCTGGCGAGCGAACGGCCGAGCGCGAGCATCGGCGGCGCGACCTCGGCATGCAGCCGCTCTTCGTCATACATCGCCGAGAGTAGACCGATCGTGATGACGACGAAGGTCTGATATTGCGGGGACCAGATCGGCACCGCGAGGCCGTTGATGTGCGGGCTCCACAGGCCGCAGGCCACGACATAGCCGCGCTCGCGCAGCGACTGACGGTTGGCCTCGATGCGGGGCCTCAGGATCTTCGCAGCCTCGGGCGCTTCCCGCTCCATCTCCGCGATGAAGGCGTCGCCGACTTCCGGCGCCAGCGCCGCGGTGTAGGCCGCGCCCGCGGCGGTCGACGCCATCGAGATGCGGCTGCCGGTGCCCTCGTGCAGGCCGAGCGCCGCGGCCGAGCGCGCGAACTGGAGATAGACGAGATGGAAGCGATCGGGGACGACGAAGCCGACCGTGCCCGGCAGCTGCTCGGCGAGTTCCTGAAGCCGCTGGCGGATCATGCTGCGCAGCTGCGCGCCCTTCATCATCGAGGCGCTCATCGCCACCGCGCTCGGGCCGATGCGATACTTCTGATCGCGCGGCAGATAGACCAGCTGTCCCATCCGCGTCAGCGTGTGCGTGAGCCGCGACACCGTCGATCGCGGCAGGCCGCAGCGATTCGAAATCTCGAGATTGCCGAGCCTCGCCTCGTGGCCCTCGAAGCATCGCAACACGTCGAACGCGCGCGACACCACCTGGATGACATCACCCTCGCCGGCGTCGCCAGCGAGCGCACCTTGCCTACTCAACCGCTCCGATCGTCGTCCCATGTTTCCTACCGTTTGTTCCGCTCTGCGGAATTAAATTCCACTTTGTGAACGACGCTACCTCAGTCATTTTGCGACGACAACAAAAAGGCGATGGCATGCCAGAAATTAAGATCGTCACCGAAGTCGCGGGTCGCATCTGCGCAACTCCCGTGCAAGTTGGAGGAACCGTGCGGATGGCGAGGACGTTGTAGTGGTCGAGGCGATGAAGATGGAGATCCCCGTGCCCTCGCCCGCGAGCGGGACGATCACATCACTGCTCGTCAAGGTGGATGACGTCGTTGCCGAAGGACAGGCGATCGCGATTGTCGCGAGCTGAGTGCCGGTCATCGCCGAGCGCGACAATGTGTCAGAGGGCTCTCGCGTCGCGGATGATAAAGTGCTCGTTATGCGATCAGCTGCTCCACAAGCTTGTCCTGCCCGGGCTTGTCCCGCGCATCCACGTGCCTGTATTTTACGTGAAAAGAAGGTGGATGGCCGGGACAAGCCCGGACAAGCGGCCATGACGATTGCGAGACATCGCGCTAGAAGCGGGCATTGTGCATTCGCGGGACGGCGTTGCCATCGCCTGATCGCGATGACATGATCTCTTTCAAACAAAACTGTGTTTCAAACAAAGAACGAAAATCTTCGCGGCAAAGCGAGGATCATTGGAGGGAATAAACATGTTTCGTGGGCTGATCCTGCTCGCGCCTGCGTTGGTTGCGGGCATTTCATTTGCGTCTACACGCTATGCTTTGGCCGAAGACATCAAGTTGCCGGCGACATTGACGTTCACCGCCTATGACACCGGCACCGCCGGCTTCAATATCGCGGTCGGCGTCGGCAAAATGATGAAGGACAAATACGGCACCGACGTGCGCGTGCTGCCCGCAGGCAACGACGTCGCCCGTCTCGCGCCGCTGCGCGCCAAGCGGGCCGCATCATCGGCGATGGGATCGGGCACCTATTTCGCGCAGGAGGGCGTGTTCGAGTTCGGCGCGAAGGAATGGGGCCCGCAGCCGCTCCAGATCCTGCTCTCGACGGTCGATTGCAATTGCGGTTCGCTTGGAGTCGCAGCCGACACCGGGGTGAAAGAACTGAAAGACCTGAAAGGCAAGCGCGTCGGCTTCGTGGTCGGCTCGCCCGCGCTCAACCAGAACTCGCTCGCGGTGCTCGCCTTCGCCGGCCTGACGCAGAAGGACGTCAAGGCGGTCGAGTTCGCCAGCTACGGTGCGATGTGGAAAGGCCTGATCAACAACGACGTCGATGCCGCCTTCGGCACCACGATCACCGGCCCTGCCAAGGAAGCCGAGACCTCGCCGCGCGGGCTGATCTGGCCGCCGCTGCCCGCCAAGGACAAGGAGGGCTGGGCACGGATGCAGAAGGTCGGCTCGTTCTTCTTCCCGCAAGTCGCGACCTGCGGCGCCGGCATCTCGCCCGAGAAGCCGGTCGAGCTCGGCAACTACCCCTACCCGATCTTCGTCGCCTACGCCTCGCAACCGGCTGACCAGGTCTATGCGATGACGAAAGCGATGATCGTGAATTACGATGCCTACAAGGACTCCGCGCCCGGAGCCGGCGGTCTCGCCGCCGACCGCCAGACCAAGAACTGGGTGGTGCCGGTGCACCCCGGCGCGGTGAAGGCTCTCAAAGAGGCCGGACAATGGTCTGATGCGCAGGAGGCCCACAACAACAAGCTGTTCAAGCGCCAGGAGGTGCTCGCTGCCGCCTGGGCGGCGTACGGCAAGTCCAATCCGCCATCGGACGACAAGGCCTTCCTCGACGGCTGGATGAAGGCCCGCGCGGCGGCGCTGGCGAAAGCGGACATGCCGAACGGGTTCGAGGATTAGCGCGAGATGGGCTGGTTCGTTGCTACGCGACAGGTGCGCTCCCTCCCCCGCTTGCGCAGGGCTATCGCATATGCGGATAGTGCTGCAGGTTCGATGTGTCTTGTGAGCAGCCGATCGTTCCACAAACTCGTCATGCCCGGGCTTGTCCCGGGCATCCACGTCTTGTTTTGCAGGAGTGAAGACGTGGATGGCCGGGACAAGCCCGGCCATGACGATGTGGAAACAATAGCGCCAAAAATCACACCGTTTTCATATGCGATTGCCCTACCCGCTTGCGGGGGAATTCCCCCGAGGAGAGAGCCCTCACCCGCCGCTGCGCAGCGACCTCTCCCGCAAGCGGAAGAGGCTGGGGAGCTCGCAGCCCGATCGCGTCAACCAAAGTCATTCGCTTAGTTAGTAGTTACCAGCCCACGCGGGGTCGATGATGTCTTCTGCTTCCAACTCCACCGGCCCGAAGGACGAGGCAAGGCGGGTCGTGCTCGACGATCCGCACGGGGCCGCCGGCAACATGCAGGAAGCCGAAGTCACCCGCGTCCGGACGCTGCGCGGCGCCTGGCGCTGGATGCTGATCGTCGCAACCGCAGCGACCATCCTGCTCTGCATCAACCAGCAATTCTCGCTGCGCTTCTTCATCGGCTACACCCAGCTCAACACGGAGTATTTCTATCTCCTGATCGCCTTGATGCTGCCGTTCACGTTCTTGATCTTCCCAGGCACCGAGCGCGCGCCGCTCGACCGCATTCCTTGGTACGACCTCCTCTTCTTCGTCGTGACCTTCTCTGCGGCATTGCTGCTGATGTCGAATGTGCGCAAGGCCGCCGAGGCCGGTTGGGAATTCGGCGGCGCACCGAATACCGTGATCGCGGCAGGCCTCGTGATGTGGGCGATGCTGATGGAGGCGCTGCGCCGCACCGGCGGCTGGAGCCTGCTGCTGAGCGTGCTGCCCTTCACCGTCTATCCGCTGTTCGCTGAATCCGGCTGGCTCGGGCCGTTCCGCGGCACGCAGTCCACGATCGAGCAGGCGACCGCCTATCACGTGCTCTCGGGCGAGAGCCTGCTCGGCATTCCCATTCAGGCCTTTGCCGACACCGTGATCGGCTTCCTGGTGTTCGGCACCGCGCTGATGATGACGGGCGCCGGAAAATTCTTCATCAATCTCGCCTTCGCGCTGTGCGGCACCTTCCGCGGCGGCGCGGCGAAGGTTTGCATCTTTGCGAGTGGCCTGCTCGGCATGATGTCGGGCTCGATCATTTCCAACGTTCTCACCGCCGGCACCATGACCATTCCAGTCATGAAGAAGAGCGGCTTTCGCGCCTCCTATGCCGGCGCGATCGAAGCCTGCGCCTCCACCGGCGCGGTGCTGGCGCCGCCGGTGATGGGCGCGACCGCCTTCGTGATCGCGCAGTTCCTCAATGTCAGCTACGCCGACGTCGCGGTCGCCGCGATCATTCCGGCGGCGCTCTATTATGTCGGCCTGTTCATGCAGGTCGACGCCTATGCCGCCCGTCACGGGCTGAAGGGCATTCCGCGCGCCGAGCTGCCGCGGATCAGGGATACGATCAAGGACGGCTGGTACTACGTTTTCGTTATCGCGCTCCTGATCGTAATGCTGCTCTATTTCAAGCGCGAGAGCCACGCGCCATTCTACGCAACCGCGCTGCTGCTGGTGCTCAACCAGTTCTTCTCCAAGGACACGCGCTGGACGCTCGCGACCATCGGCAAGTTCCTCGAGGTCAACGGCCGTACCTTCGTCGAGCTGGTCGGCATCCTCGCCGGCTGTGGCCTGCTGATCGGCGCGTTCTCGATGACCGGCGTGGTGTCGAGCCTTGCCAACGACCTCCTGCACCTCGCTGGCGACAATCCATTCCTGCTGCTCGGCATGTGCGCCCTCACCAGCCTGATCCTCGGCCTCGGGCTAACCACCACGGCCTGCTACATCTTCCTCGCCATCCTGGTCGCACCCGCACTGGAGAAGCTCGGCCTCAACAGGATGGCCGTGCACATGTTCATCTTCTACTGGGGCATGCTGTCGTCGATCACCCCGCCGGTCGCGATCGCCTCCTTCGCGGCCGCAGGCATTGCCGGCTCGCCGGCGATGAAGACCGGATGGGAATCGATGTGGGTGGGCAGCATCATCTATTTCATCCCGTTCTTCTTCGTGCTCAACCCGGCGCTTGTGCTGCAGGGCCCGAGCCCTTATCTCGCCGGCCTCGGCCTGATGGGGCTCGCCGCATTCGGGACGATGTTCATCTGCGGCGGCATCCAGGGCTACCAGGCCTTCGTCGGGGACTTGCGCGGCAGCGGCGCGCTGGAATGGCCGATCCGCGTGCTGCTGGTCATCGGCGGCTTCGTGGTGGCGACGCCCGGCGGCGGAATCATGCCGCTGTCGCAGATGCAGGTGACGCTGCTTGGCCTTGCCATCCTCGCGCCCACCGTCTTGATCGCCCTGCTGCTGGTCCGGCGACAGGCCACCGTCCCTGACGGGTTGCGCGCGCCCTGATTGCGTTGCACAACAGGCGCGATGAAACCGCTCTCGCCTCTCGCCGCCGCCTGGACCCGTTCGAAACCGCCGTTGCTGCGGTTTTTGGACACTTGCCTCAATGAATTCTCTGCCGAAACTTCGGGCAATGTCGCCAACTACATTCCGGAGCTGGGCAAGGCTGACCCTGCCCATTTTGGCATCAGCCTCGCCACGCTGGACGGGCACGTCTACGAGGCCGGCGACTCCAGGGTGCCCTTCACCATCCAGTCGATGTCGAAGCCGTTCGTGTTCGCGCTGGCGCTGGATCTGTTGGGCGCGAGCAAGGTCGAGAGCGCGATCGGGGTCGAGCCGTCGGGCGATCCCTTCAACTCGATCCGGCTCAATTCCGACAACCACCCGTTCAACCCGATGGTCAATGCCGGCGCGATCGCCTGCACCGGGCTGATCTACGATAGCAAGGGCGCAGACGCCTTCGAGCAGATCCGGCTCGCGCTCAGCCGCTTTGCCGGCCGGGACCTTGCTGTGGATGAAGCCGTCTATACGTCCGAAAGCCAGACCGGCGACCGCAACCGCGCCATCGGCTATCTGCTCAAGACCAATTCGGTGATCTCGGACAATGTCACAGGCGTGCTCGACGTCTATTTCCGGCAATGCGCGGTGCTGGTCACCGCGCGCGACATCGCGGTGATGGCGGCAACGCTCGCCAATCGCGGCGTCAATCCCGTCACCGGCGAGCAGGTGCTGACGCCGTATGCGATCTCGCGCACGCTGTCGGTGATGACGTCGTCGGGCATGTATGACTATGCCGGCGAATGGATCTACCGGATCGGCATTCCCGCCAAGAGCGGCGTCGGCGGCGGCATTCTCGCCGCCCTGCCCGCCCGGCTCGGGCTCGGCAGCTATTCGCCAAAGCTCGACAAGCACGGCAACAGCGTGCGCGGCATCAAGGTCTGCGAAGCGCTGTCCTCCCATTACGACCTGCACATGCTCAACCGCAGCGACGACGCGCGCAACGCCGTCATCGCCGACTACGATATCGGCAAGAGCCCGTCCCGCCGCGTCCGTCGTCCGCAGGAGCGCGAGATTTTGGCCGCGCATGAGCAGGAGGTGCGGATCATCGAGCTGGTCGGCACGCTGTCGCTGTCCGCGGTCGACTACGTCTCGCGCCGGCTTGCCGGGCGGCCGCGGCCGCAGATCGTGGTGTTCGACCTGCACCGCGTCACCGCGACGACGCGCGCCGGTGCGCGGCTGATCGCCGAGGCCTTCGAGGAGCTCGCCGCGCTGAACGTCACGGTTGTGCTGTCAGGCGTCAGGCGCGCCTCCAGGGAGTGGAATACGCTGCGGGAGTGGACGGCGGAGCTGAAGAACGTCCGCGACTTCTACCTGCTCGACACCGCGATCGAATGGGCGGAAGACCAGATCGTCTACCGCTACGGCGGCTCGATCGATTTCCACGAGACCACCGAGCTGGACGAGCAGCCGCTGCTGGCCGGGCTCAGCGCGGAAGACCTGACCGACCTCGCCTCGATCTGCACGATCAGGACCTATCAGTCCGGCGTGAAGATCATCAGCGCAGGCGACCCGGCCGATGCGCTATTCTTTCTGCGCAGCGGCGCGGTGCACGTCACCCTGCCCGACGGCATCAGGCTGGCAACGCTCACGGCCGGCATGGCGTTCGGCGAGATGGCGCTGATCGAGACCACCCGCTCCGCCGACGTGTTCGCGGACATGGCGGCGACCGCGTTCGAAGTACCGCTGAAGGCCTTTGAGCGCTTCCGCGACCAGCATCCACACGCCGGCGAGCGCATCATGCGCAACCTCGCGCAGCTGCTCGCCGATCGCCTGATCGTGGCCAATGCGAAGGTCGATATTTTGACGTCGACGTGAGCGCACGCCTCGTCCTTCGAGACGACCGCTTCGCGGCCTCCACGCCGCGCACTCGGTCCTCATCCTGAGGGCCCGCCAACGGCGGGCGTCTCGACGGATGGCCACAGGGATAATCACTTAAGCATGATCCGGAAAAGTGCGAAGCGGTTTTCCGAAAAGATCATGCGCAAACAACAACCTAAAGTGCGATGACGATTTATCCCAATCTCATCGGGCTTTAGCGGCTCGCGGCCTCGCCAAGCCGCCGCTTGATCTTGGCCGCGCTTGCCTTCAGCACTTCGGACGGCTGCTGGCCGGTCGCGGCGCACAGGCAGGCCCAGTAGTAGATGACGTCGCCGAGCTCATCGACGAGGCCGGCTTTGTCGAGCCAGTCGTCGCGCAGCAGCTTCTTGATGTGGTCGGCGACCTCGCCGGATTCGCCGGCAAGGCCAAGACCGAGATAGGACAGCCGCTCGTTGGACGGATGCTCATCGACTTTCGCAATGCTCGCGGCCCAGACCGCATATTCATCGATCGTCATGGACATCCCTCGCTGCGGATTTGGATCAGCCCACCACTTCGGTGACCGGCTGGAGATCGATCTCGAACGTCTCCAGGAATTTTGACGTCATGATGTAGAAGCCGACCGAGAGCTGCAATTCGACCAGCGCAGCCGGCGTCAGTTTCGACGCGATCGCCTTGAAGGTGGCGTCCGTCGGCTTTCTCAGCTTGACGATCTCGTCGGTGAAGGCGAGCGCGGCGCGCTGCACCTCGTTGAAGCAGGTCGCGGCCTGCCAGTTCTCGAGCGCCTCGTTCTGCTCGTCGGTGACGCCGACATTCTTGCCGATGCGCTTGTGCGCGACGATCTCGTACGGCGCCTCGCACAGAATGCCGGTGCGCGTGATCGCAAGCTCGCGCACGACCGGATCGAGCTCGCCCTTGTGGCGGATCGCGCCGCCGAGGCGGCAGTACTGCTCGAAATAGCTCGGTGAATGCGCCATCATCCGGAAGATGTTGGCGTGGCGGTTCTTGTCGAGGATCTCGCGGGTGCGGTCGGATGCGTTGACTGGGTCGCTGTAGCGGATGCGGGCCATGAATTTCCTGAAGATTTCCCTGAGCTTTTGATGCTTTTTGTCGTCAGCAGCGAAGTTTCCCCAAAACTCTATTCTTGCGCGACCCCAGGAGCAACATCATCGAGTCAAATTGCCGCCGCATTGCTGATCGACGTTGGCACAGTCGATATTCGCCGCGTGGGGACAAATCGCGGTGAATACTCGCAAGGGGTGTTCCGAGTAAAAACAATTGGCCGTCGATTGCGCTAGCCACGCGCAGCGATGAGTCACGCCCAAGTCTAGGGAGAAAAGGCATGAAGGAAGCCACCAAGGGGGCGGCCTCGGGAGCGCTCGCGCATATGCTGGCGGTGACGGCGATGCTCGTCATCGCCAGCATATTGTTCTACGCGCGTTAGTTGCGTTGAGTTGGCAGTTTTCGTCATTCCGGGGTGGCGTCTCGCACAGCGCCAGGCCCAGAATCCCGTTCCAGGTTCGGTCCGCTAGGACCGCCCCCGAATGGCGAATCAGGCTAAGGCCTCGTTCCGAGCGGGATGGGGCTTTAGCTTCCGGTATCGAGGTGCTTTCCTGACGCAAGCCCGTATCCAATTCGCTCAAGAAAAGCTCTAAGCTTTCTTCGTGAAGAACGGCACGCGTTTCCCGGCAAAGGATTTGAAGCTCGCAGTCACCTCATCACGATGATGAGATCCTGCTCGCCATGCGCCATCATGCGGAAGCCTTCGGCGCAATCGACCAAGAGGATGTTATAGGGCACGTGCGCGCGCGCCTCGGGCGTGGCGGCGCGGCAGACCAGCGAGGTCGCATAGACCCTGCCCTTGCCGCTGGCGCATTGCTCGCGCGGGTCGGCAGCTCCGCAGGCCGCGCAAAAGGCGCGATGGAAATATTGGACGTGCCCGCATGCGGTGCAGGTCTGGTAGGTGATGGCCTCTTCGCCCTTGGTCCAGTCGGCCAGACGCCCGCTCATCGCACCCGCTCCAGGAACATGCTGACATGGGACGACAGCACGCCGCCGTCGCCGTGCAGGAGCGCGATCGAGGCGTCACGCACCTGCCGATTCGCCACCCGGCCCGTCATCTGCAAGTACGCCTCGACCAAATGCGCCATGGCGCCGCCGACGCCGCAATGGCCGTAGCTGAGCAGGCCGCCATGGGTATTCAGGGGCATCGCGCCGTCGCGGCCGAAATGACCTGATCGCACGCGGGCGGCCGCCTCGCCGCGGCCGGCGAGGCCAAGGTCTTCCAGCAGCATCGCGAGTGTGATGGTAAAACTGTCGTAGATCGCGGCGTAGCGCACGTCGGAAATCGCAAGGCCGGTCGCTTCCTTGGCGCGCGCGATCGAGATCTCGGCGCCGAGCTCGCTGAGGGCGGGTGCAGCGGTGACATGCTGATGGGTATGCGCCTGGGCACAGCCGCGGATGCGGACGCCAGCCTCGCCGATCTGTTCGCGGCTGATGATGAAGGCAGCGCCGCCGTCGGACACCGGACAGCAATCGAGCAGCTTGAGCGGCATCGCCACCGGCTTTGACGCCATGACGTCCGCGACCGTAATGGGATCGTGGAACTGCGCGCCGGGATGGGTGCAGGCGTGGGCACGCATCAGCACCGCGAATTCGGCGAGGTCTTCTTCGGTCACGCCGTATTCGTGCATGTAGCGCGACGCGACGAGACCGTAATAGGCGGGAATGGTCGGCCCCAGTGGCACCTCGTAGTCGGGATGGCCGACCTGCGCCAGCGCCTGGATCGAGGCATCGCGGCTCTGCCCGGTCAAGCGGTTCTCGCCGGCAACCACGAGCACGTTGCGCGCGACGCCTGCCTCGACGAGATGATGGGCGAGCATGGTCATCGCGAGACCGGTTGCGCCGCCGACCTGCACGGCGTGAGCGTAGGACGGACGGATGCCGAAATGCTCGGCGAAGACGGTCGCAAGCATGATGTGCGGTGAGACGGTGGAGTAGCCGCAGAGAATGCCGTCGATCTCGGCGCGCTTGAGCCCGGCATCGTCGAGTGCGAGTTGCGCCGCCTTGCTCATCAGGTCGAGCGAGGACGAGCCTTCGTGCCTGCCGTAGGGCGTGAGGCCGACGCCGGTGACGAAGGTCATGGTGCAACCCCCGTCGTCATTCCGGGGCGATGCGAAGCATCGAACTCCGGTGCGCGATTGCGCACCTGAGAATCTCGAGATTCCGGGTTCGGTCCTACGGACCGCGCCGGAATGACGGATGAGTGAGCTTGCGCCATTGCTTCCCCTACTCCGGCGCCGTGCGCGTGACGCCGTCGCGGACCATGGTGGCGATCTCGTCTTCGGAGTACCCGATCTCGCGAAGAATCTCCGCGCCGTGCTCGTTGAGGCGCGGCGCCAGCCGCACCGGCTCGGCCTCGGTCTCCGACCAGCTCGCCGTCACCTTCATGCTGCGGATCGGGCCTTCGGTCGGATGCGTCACGACCGGGAAGAAGCCGGTCGCCTCGAGGTGTGGATCGTGCAGGATCGATGCGAGGTCGTGCATCGGCATCACGGGCACGTCGGCCTTGGTCAGAAGATCGATCCACTCGGCGGTCGTGCGCGTCTCGAAGATGCGGGCGAGCTCGGCGTAGACGACGTCGATATTGGCGGCGCGGCCTGCAAAGGTTGCAAATTTGGGATCGGCGCGGAGGTCGTCGCGTCCCGTGGCGTTGAAGAAATTCTGCCACTGCTTGTCGTTGTAGACGATCACGCTGAGATAGCCGTCCGAGGTCTTGTACGGCCTGCGGTCGCGCGAGAGGTGGCGGGCGTAGCCGCCTTTGTCGAGCGGCGGCTCATAGGTGAGCCCGCCCATGTGGTCGCCCATGACGAAGCCGGCCATGGTCTCGAACATCGGGATGTCGACGCGCTGGCCACGCCCGGTGCGGTCGCGGTGCACGAGGCTGGCGCAGATCGCGCCGACGGCGGTGAGGCCGACGATGCGGTCGACCAGCGCGTTCGGCACGTAGCGCGGCACGCCGTCGCCAGTCTGCGCCATCAGCGCCGGCAATGCGGTGGCGCCCTGGATCAGATCGTCATAGGCGGGCTTTGCCGCATAGGGCCCGTCCTGACCAAAACCGAACACGCCGGCATAGACGAGGCGCGGATTGATTTTCGAGACCACGTCGTAGCCGAGCTGAAGCCGGGCCATCGCCTGCGGGCGGACGTTGTAGACGAGGACGTCGGCGTCCTTCAGCAGCCGCAGCACCGCCTCGCGGCCGGCGGGCTTCTTCAGGTCGAGACAGATCGAGCGCTTGCTGCGGTTGGTGTTGAGGAACACCGGTCCCATGCCGGCATGGCGGGTCGGGCCGATCAGGCGGGTGACGTCGCCGTCGAGCGATTCCACCTTGATGACGTCGGCACCGTAGTCGCCGAGCATCTGGGTCGCATAGGGCCCCATCAGCACGGTGGTCATGTCGACGACCTTGATGCCCTTCAGCGGCCCCATGCGTTCGCTCCCGATTGCGCGGGCTCCGAAAGCGGCCCCGCGATTTCGGTCCAGCTAAAGGCAGCGGCGCCGCGCGCGCAAGGGCGGCTGGCGTATGGCCGCATGCGCGGCGGCGCGCCCGCTATTTCTTCTGGCGGGATTCGCGGATCTTGATGAGACGGTCGAGCTCTTCGTTCTGCTGGTTGATGCGGTCGGCGATCCGCGACTCGTTCTGCTCGCCGGAGGCGGCCGCGGCCTGCTCGATCAACTGGCGAATATTATCCTCGATGATCGCGATGCGGTCGTTGAGGGCTTCCAGCGAGAGTGAGGCTTCGTAATCATTGCTCATGATGTTTTTCCGCAAATCGATCAGAGCCGGAGGGTGGGCAAAGCAAAGCGTGCCCACCATGATCTAGCGCAAGGAAAATGGCAGGCGCGGCGCTATGGCGCCTTTGCCCACCCGAAAGCTTACTTCAGCGGCTCCAGCACGGAGACGTAGTTGGCGACCGCCGCCCCGCCCATGTTGAAGATGCCGCCGAGCTTGGCGTTCTTGAGCTGCATGCCCTCGGGCGCCTGGCCGGCGAGCTGCATCGCGGTCATCACATGCATGGAGACGCCGGTGGCACCGATCGGATGGCCCTTGGCCTTGAGGCCGCCGGACGGATTGACCGGCAGCTTGCCGTCCTTCAGCGTCCAGCCCTCCTTGATGGCGTGGGCGCCCTGCCCCTTCGGCGTCAGGCCCATTGCTTCGTACTCGATCAGCTCGGCGACGGTGAAGCAGTCATGGGTCTCGACGAAGGAGAGATCGGACAGCGTCACGCCCGCCTTCTCCAATGCACGCTGCCAGGCAATCGTGCAGCCCTCGAACTGGAGGATGTCGCGCTTGGACATCGGCAGGAAGTCCTGGGCATGCGCGGTGGCGCGGAAGCCGATCGACTTAGCCATGCCCTTGGCGGTCTCGGCATCGGCCAAAACCAGCGCCGCGGCGCCGTCGGACACCAGCGAGCAGTCGGTGCGCTTCAGGGGGCCGGCGACGTAGGGGTTCTTCTCGCTCTCGGCGCGGCAGAAGTCGAAGCCGAAGTCCTTGCGCATCTGGGCGAAGGGATTGGCGACGCCGTTCTTGTGGTTCTTGGCCGCGATCAGCGCCAGCGCGTCGGACTGGTCGCCGTATTTCTGGAAATATGAGCTGGCGATCTTGCCGAACACGCCCGCAAAACCGCCGACGGTGTCGCCGTCCTCAGGCAGGTAGGATGCCTTGAGCAGATTCTTGCCGATCTCCGGACCCGGGGTGCGGGTCATCTGCTCGACGCCGACGACCAGCACGATCTTGGCCGCGCCTGCGGCGATCGCGCGCAGGCCCTGGTGGACGGCGGCGGACCCGGTGGCGCAGGCGTTCTCGACACGGGTCGCCGGCTTGAAGCGCAGATTCGGATCGGCCTGGAGCACCAGCGAGGCGGTAAAATCCTGCGGCGAGAAGCCGGCGTTGAAATGGCCGAGCACGATCTCGTCGACGTCGGAGGCCGAAATGCCGGCATCGGCCAGCGCCTCATTGGCCACGCGGGTGACGAGGCTTTCGACGGTTTCGGTGTCGAACTTGCCGAACGGCGTATGCGCCCATCCGACGATGCTGGCGGTCATGGTCTCTTCTCCCTGGGGTCTCTTAGCCTGAGCTAAGTCTTAGCCCAGGGATGGCAAGACTTCACGCGGCTTTCAGGGCCGCGAGGGTGCGCTGGCAGATGGCAGTTATGCCGGCCCAGTTGCCGGCCCGGATCTCGGCCGTCGGACACAGCCAGGAACCGCCGACCGCGACCACATTTGGCTCGGCCAGCCAGCTCGCCGCATTGGCCTCGCCGACCCCGCCGGTCGGGCAGAACCGCACGTTCGGGAACGGCCCGCCGAGGGCGCGCAGGCCCTTGATGCCACCGGCCTGCTCGGCCGGGAAGAATTTTGCGACGTCGAAGCCGTGCGACAACGCCAGCATCAGCTCGGAGGCGGTGGCGATGCCCGGCGCGAACGGCAAGGAGCTGTGGGCGGCGGCCTTGAGGAGATCGGGCGTCAGGCCCGGACTGATGCCGAAGGCGACGCCGAGCTTCTCGACGCGGGTGAAGTCGGCCGGATTGAGGATCGTGCCGATGCCGACGACCGCCTCGGGGACCTCGGCCATCATCGCCCGCGCCGCCTCGATCGCGACGGGGGTGCGCAGGGTCACCTCCAGGGTGCGGATGCCGCCGGCCACCAGCGCACGCGCCAGCGGCACCGCGTCCTGGATGCGCTCGATGGTGAGGACGGGAATGACGGTCGCGGCCTTGAACAGCGCGACGAGGTGGTTCTGTTGGGCAGTCGTGGTCATATTGATCGCTTCTTCACTTGGTCGCCTGGCGCGAGGTCGCCGGCCGGTGCCGCTTCTTCGGCGGCATGGCATAGCCCGGAATGATGGCGCCGGGATAGCAGATCACGAGGCTGGCGAGACGGTGACCGGCCTGGGCCGCCTCGACCGGCTCGGCGCCGGCCAGCCGGGCGGCGATATAGGCCGCGGCAAAGCTGTCGCCGGCGGCGGTGGTGTCGACGACCGGCTTGGTCATCGGCTCGGCGCGCACCTCGTGGGTCCCGCCGGGGAAACGCAGCAGGCTCACTGGTTCGGCCAGGCGGAAGACCAGCTCGGGCGTCGGGATGCGCGCCATCAGCTGATCGTGGTTCTCGCCGGGATAGAGCGCGAGCAGATCTTCGGTCGAGGTCAGCACGATGTCGGCGGCCGCAAAGGCAGTGGCGAACACCTCGCGTGCGACATCGCGATCGGGCCAGCCGCGCGCGCGAAAATTCGTGTCGAACACGAAGCGCGTGCCGAGGAGCCGCGCGCGCTTGATCGCGGCGAACAGGCGCTCGCGCCCCGCCTGATCATAGATCGAGAGCGTGATCGCGGAGAGATAGACGATGTCGTAGCTCATCAGCGAGTTGAGCAGCTCGTCCGTCTCCGGCAGGCTCATCAGTTGCCGCGCCGCCGCGCTGTCGCGCCAGTGAAAGAACTGGCGCTCGCCCTTGGCGTCCGTCTGGATCATGTAGAGGCCGGGCAGCTTGCCCGGCAGCCGCACGACCCGCCGCGTGCCGACGCTCTCCGCATTCCAGGCCGCGATCATCTCGTCGCTGAGCGCATCATCGCCGAGCGCGGTGAGATAGTCGACCTTGACCTCGAGCCGCGCGAGATACACGGCCGTGTTGAGGGTATCGCCGCCGAAGCCTCGCGAGTACAGGCCGCCGCCCTGCCCTGAGGAATGTCCCCCTTGGGCCTGCCGGAGCTCGACCATGCATTCACCGATGCAAGCAACGCTCGCCATCGTCATATCCACGCTGTTCATCTGATAGCTCAGGCGACGAAGTTGCCGCCGAGCTCGTCTTCGATGTGAATGCGGATGATGTCGTCGAAGGACTTTTCTTCGGTGGTGAAGCCGAGCTCGCGCGCGCGCTTCGCCTCGAAATTGCGCGGCCAGCCGCCGACGATGCCGACGATGAACGGATCGAGCTCATGCTTGATGCGCGCGGCGACCTTGTCGCCGGCGACGCGCCGGAGCGCGGCGATCTGCTCGCCCACCGTGGCCGAGAGGCCGGGCATGGTCAGGTTGCGGCGCGGCCCGACCTTGGCGAGGTCAATGGTGCCGGCATGCAGCAGGAAACCGACGGCGGAGCGCGGCGTCGCGTGCCAGTGGCGGACGTCCTCGGAGACCGGGAGCACCGCTTCCTTGCCGGCGAGCGGCTCGCGCAGAATGTTGGAGAAGAAGCCCGATGCCGCCTTGTTGGGCAGGCCGGGCCGGATGCAGATAGTCGGCAGGCGGATGCCGATGCCGTCGAGGAAGCCGCGGCGCGAATAGTCGGCCAGCAGCAATTCGCCGATCGCCTTCTGGGTGCCGTAGCTGAGCAGCGGGGTGTGGAAGAACTCATCGCCGATCGCATCCGGGAACGGGGCGCCGAACACCGCGATCGAGGATGTGAACACCACGCGCGGCTTGTAGCCGCCGCCGGCCAGGCGGATGGCGTCGAGCAGCATCCGCGTGCCGTCGAGATTGATGCGGTAGCCCTTGTCGAAATCGAGCTCGGCCTCGCCCGACACGATCGCGGCGAGATGGAAGATCACGTCGGGGCGGCCGGCGATCAGCTTCTCGGCTGCGCCGGGGACGGCGAAATCGCCCGAGACGGTCTCGACGGGGAAGCCGGCCTTCTCCGGCTTCTTCGGCTCGACTACGTCATGCATGGTCAATTTGGTGATGTCGCTCTTGCCGAGCCGGCCGTCGCGCTGCAGCCGTTCACACAATTTACGGCCGACCATGCCGGCGGCGCCCAGAACCAGAATGTGCAAGAGCTTAACTCCTTCTTATTGGCCGGAACGCGCCGCTCCTGGCGCGCTCTCAAGGCGGGCGCCGCTGGTCATTCCTTCACGGCGCCGGTCATCGCCGAGACATAATGCTCCACGAAGAAGGCGTAAAGGATGACGAGCGGCAGCGAGCCGGCCAGCGCTCCCGCCATCAGCGACCCCCAGCGATAGATGTCGCCGTCCACGAACTCGTTGACGATCGCGACCGGCACCGTCTTGTTGCTGGTCGATTGCAGGAAGGTCAACGCATAGATGAACTCGTTCCAGCACAGTGTGAAGCAGAAGATGAAGGCCGAGATCAGACCGGGGATCGCGAGCGGCAGCACGATCTTGATCAGGATCTGCCAGCGGCTCGCCCCGTCGATCAGAGCGCATTCCTCGAGCTCGAACGGGATGGTCTTGAAATAGCCCATCAACAGCCAGGTCGAGAACGGGATCAGGATGGTTGGATAGGTCAGGATCAGCGCCAGCGGCGAGTCGAACAGGCCATACTGGAACACGACGGTCGCGAGCGGAATGAACAGGATCGACGGCGGCACCAGATAGGCGAGGAAGATCAGCCCGCCGACGAGATGGGCGCCCTTGTAGCGCAACCGCACGATGGCATAGGCGGCCAGCACGCTTGCGAAGATCGAAAGCACCGTCGCGCAGACAGCCACGTACATCGTATTCCAGAGCCAGTGCGGATAGTAGCTCTCGAACAGCAGCTTGTGGAAGTGCTTGAACGTCGGATTCCAGGTCCAGAACGGATTGAACCTGTCGAGATCGAGCAGCTGCTCGTCGGGCTTCACCGACGTCAGCGCCATCCAGTAGAACGGGAACAGCAGGACGAAGACGATGATCCCGAGCGGCAGATACAGCGTCACGATCCTGCGCGGCACCGACTGCAGATAGCTCATGCCCTCGCTGTGATCTGCCGTAGGCGCCGAGCCCGACAGCACATTCTTGAGATCGATGGATCTGGTGGGCAGGTCAGTCATTGCTCTCTCCCTGCTGCCATTTCCGGCGCTGCAGGCCGAACCAGGACACCATGATCGCAGCGAGCAGGAACGGAATCATGGCGCTGGAGATCGCGGCGCCCTCGCCGAGCTGCCCGGCGATGATCGCGCGCTGATAGGACAGGGTCGCCATCAGATGGGTGGCATTGACCGGGCCGCCGCGGGTCATGGCCCAGATCAGCTGGAAGTCGGTAAAGGTGAACAGCACCGAGAATGTCATGACGACGGCGATGATCGGTGTCAGCAGCGGATAGGTGATATGCCGGAACATCTGCCAGCGCGAGGCACCGTCCAAGGTCGCCGCCTCATAGAGCGACGGCGAGACGGTCTGCAGTCCCGCAAGCAGCGTGATCGCCACGAACGGCACGCCACGCCAGACATTGGCGAAGATCACGCAGATGCGTGCCCACGTGGTATCGCCGAGGAAATTGATGTTCTGGCTGATCAGCCCGAGGTGCCTCAACGACCAGGAGATGATCGAGAATTGCGAGTCGAAGATCCACCAGAAGGCGAGCGCGGAGAGCACCGTCGGAACGATGAAGGGGATCAGGACCAGCGCGCGCAGCATCGCCTTGAACGGCATGTGCTCGTTCAACAGCAGCGCGAGGTAGAGCCCGATGCCGAATTTGAAGGCGCTGGCGACGAAGGTGTAGAGCAGCGTGTTGGTCACCGATAACCAGAAGATGGAGTCGTCCCAAAGCCACTCATAGTTCTCGGTTGCGATGAAGTGCCCGACCCTGCCGATGCGGGTGTCCGTGAAGGACAACCAGATGCCGAGCCCCAGCGGATAGGCCAGGAAGAAGATCAGGATCGCCATGGCCGGCAGCATGAACCAGAAGCCGAGCCAGTTGCGATTGTGTTTGAGCTGGTTCCAGGCGCTCGCCTCGCTCATCTGAGGCTTGGCCCGGGGAATTGCGACATCAGCCATGCCCGATATCCCTGATCGAAATGTTGACGAGCGGGCGGCCGGTGGGCCGCCCGCCCCGTGACCGTCAGCGATAGATGCGCTTCAGCTGGCGCTCGGCTTCCGCCATCGCGCCCTTCGCATCCTTGGCGCCGGTGCAGTAGTTAGCGAACATGTCGACGACGATGAAATCGGCGATCGCGGTCGCCGCCTTCTCACCGACCGTGCCGATGCCGGACGCCGGCAGCGTGCGCTTGGAGGCCTGGGAGAACACGGCGTTCTTCGGATCGGCGGTCCAGATCGGCGCCGACTCGTAGGCGTTCAGGGTCTGCGTGAGATAGCCCTGCGCGCCGTCCAGCCACTTCTCGTAGTTCTCCTTCTCCAGCATAAAGGCGATGAAGGCCTTGGCTGCGTTCGGATATTTGGTGAAGTTGAACGCGAGGATCGGCAGCGCGAGCTGCAGCTCGGTCGGCTTGCCGACCGGCCCGACCGGCCACAGCGCGTGATAGGTATCCTCGGCAAGCTCCTTCTTGCTCGGGTCGGTCTTGGCGGCAACGTAGATCGAGATGCCGTTCGCCGTGCAATAGAGCTCGCCGGCGAGGTACGCCTTGTTGTTGGAGGAGTCGTTCCAGGACGGGGTGCCTGGAATGAAGTTCTCGTAGAGCGCCTTGCAGTACTCCAGCGCCTTCGCCGTCTCCGGCGAATTGATGATGATCTTGTCGTTCTGGTCGACCGTGTAGGCGCCGTGGCCCCACAGCACCCAGTGCAGCCACGAATTGCCGTCGCCCGAGGCATGGCCGAGCGCGAAGCCGGCCGGCGTGTTGTTGGCCTTGAGGGCCTTGCACATCTCGAGGAAGCCGGGGAAGTCCTTCGGGAACTCCTTGAAGCCGGCCTTGTCGAGCGCCGACTTGCGGTAGGTCATGTAACCGCCGTTGGTCGCGACGGGAATGCCGAGCCAATCGTCGCCGAGCTTGCAGGTCTTGGCGGCCGCATCGGTCCAGCCGCCATATTTCTTGCCGAGATAATCGGCGACGTCGTTCATCTTCAGCACTTTGGTCGGGAACAGCTGCGGCAGCGTGTGCAGACCCCAGGCGAGATCGAGTCCCGAGCCGGTATTGGCCGCAACCGAGGCCTTCGGCTGCACGTCCTCGAAGGACTCGCTGAACACGTTCATCTCGGTGCCGGTCGCGGACTTGAACGCCGCCACCATCGCATTGAACGCATCATCTTCCGCCGGCACGAAGCGCTTCCACCGCATCACAGTCAGCTTCGCGCCCGGCTCCGCCTTCCAGGGCGCGCTCTGCGCCCAGGCCTTGGCGAAGCCGAACAGTGCTGGCCCGGTGAGCATGCCGGTCGCGGCCAGAGCCGTTCCGCCTTGAAGCAGAGTCCGGCGGGTAAAGTCTTGCATGTCGTCCTCCCTGTGATTCTTTTTTCTTGTCTTGGTCTTCTACGCGTTGAGGCGTTTGCCTGTCGCGTCGTCGAACAGATGAACCAGCGACGGATCTGGCTTCAGCCGGACCTTGTCGCCCGGGTTGAACTGGTGGCGCTCGCGGAATACCGCGACGACCTGCTCGCCGCCCACCTTGGCGAACACCTGCGTCTCCGAGCCGGTCGGCTCGACAACGATGATCTCGGCCTCGGCGCCGTCATCGGCGATGGTGAAATGCTCCGGCCGCACGCCGTAGACCGCGGGACGGCCGTCGGACGCAGCGGGTGCGTTCTTGAGCGGCAGCTTGACGCCGTTCGGTCCCTCGAAGGTCGCAACGCCGTTGACGCGCACATGGCCCTTGAGGAAGTTCATCGCGGGCGAGCCGATGAAGCCGGCGACGAATTGGTTGTCGGGCTTGTCGTAGAGCTCGAGCGGCGTGCCCATCTGCTCGACGATGCCGTCATGCATGACGACGATCTTGTCGGCCATGGTCATGGCCTCGATCTGGTCGTGGGTGACGTAGACAGTGGTGGTCTTCAGCCGCTGGTGCAGCTCCTTGATCTCGGTGCGCATGGCGACGCGCAGCTTGGCATCGAGGTTCGACAAAGGTTCGTCGAACAGGAAGACCTGCGGATCGCGCACGATGGCGCGGCCCATGGCGACGCGCTGGCGCTGGCCGCCGGAAAGCTGGCGCGGATAGCGATCGAGCAGCGGCGACAGCGCGAGGATCTCGGCGGCGCGCTTGACGCGCTTGTTGATCTCGTCGGAGCTCGCGTTCCGCAGCTTCAGCGAGAAGCCCATGTTGTCAGCGACCGTCATGTGCGGATAGAGCGCGTAGTTCTGGAACACCATCGCAATGTCCCGCTCCTTGGGCTGGACATTGTTGACGACGCGGTCGCCGATCGAGATCGTGCCGGAGGTGATGTTCTCGAGACCGGCCAGCATGCGCAGCAGCGTCGACTTGCCGCAGCCGGAGGGGCCAACCAGGACGACGAACTGGCCATCCTCGATCGGGATCGTCACGCCGTGCAGGACTTCAAAATTGCCGAACGATTTCCGCACGTCGCGGATTTGCACAGACGACATCTAGCTCCCTCCTCGAAAGTCCACGACGCCTCTTGCGCCGCGACCGTCTTGTTTTCAGACTTCGCCAACCCGAAGCCCGAACTTAGCAGGCGACATTGTCGGCAGTTTGTGCGGTTTTGGCAATTTGTCTTTGGTTAGTCGTTGCTGGTAGCGCTGTCAACGATCCTTTGGTTTCGACATTGGCTATGCTAAGAGCAACGAATGGGTCGAAAACGCACCAAGTCAGGCAAAATCCGGCTGGCCGAAGTCGCCGAGCTTGCCGGCGTCAGCCCCATCACCGCGTCCCGCTTCTTCCGTAATCCGGAGGCGCTGTCGGTCGCCAAACGGACGCGGGTCGAAAGCGCGGCCAAGGAGCTCGGCTATGTGCCCAACCTTGCGGCACGCGCCCTCGCCTCGCAGCGCACCGAAGTGATCGGCGTCTTGATCCCCTCGCTCACCAACAACGTGTTCTCCGACGTGCTGCGCGGCATCTACGATGCCTCCGAGGGCAGCCGCTACTCGATCCAGTTGTCCAACACGCGCTACAGCATCCTCCAGGAGGAGAAGCTGCTGCGCCTGTTTCTGGCGCAGAAGCCGGCCGGTCTGATCGTGACCGGCATCGACCAGACCGCGGAATCGCGCGCGATGCTGGAGGCCGCCGACTGCCCGATCGTGCAGATCATGGAGATCGGCCCCAATCCGGTCGACATGATGATCGGCTTTTCCCACTATGATGCAGCCCGCGCGGCGGTTGCGCACCTGTTCGCGCAAGGCCACCGCAAGATCGGCTTCGTCGGCGCGCGCATGGATCCCAGGGTCCAGCGGCGGCTGGACGGATATGTCTCGGCCATGAAGGATGCCGGCCTGTTCGAGCAACGCCTCGTCGTCACCACGGCGACACCAACCTCGGTGACGCTCGGCGGCGCCCTGTTCACCGATCTCTTGGCGCGGGAGCCCGGTCTCGATGCGGTGTTCTGCGCCAATGACGATCTCGCGCTCGGCGTGCTGTTCGAATGCCGGCGCCGGGAGATCGCGGTACCCGAGCAGATCGCGATCGTCGGCTTCAACGACCTGGAATTCATGGCCTCCGCCGTCCCCACGCTCACCAGCGTGCGCACCAACCGCTACGAGATGGGCAAGACCGCCGCCACCATGCTGATCGATGCGATCGACGGACGACGGCCGGAGCAGCCGGTGCTCGATCTCGGTTTCAAGGTGATCGAGCGACAAAGCTCGTCGGCACGTCGCTTGGACAATCGGCCAGTGTCATCGGGCGCGGGCACGGCGAACAAAATGGTAGCGTTACCAAGCAGCCATGACTAGTATCGGACTTGTGAGGAAACGACCCGCCAACGGGCAGGCCCATCACCGCTCACACCGTTGGGCATCGCACAAGCCGACAGCACAAGACGGACGCCAGTGCGTTTGCATTGCAGGAGAAACCAATGACAAAAAAGCCAACCAATGGGCACGCGGGCGCCGGTAACGGCACGCGCCGCCACCTCCGCTCGCAGGAATGGTTCAACAACCCGCATAATCCGGGCATGACCGCGCTCTATATGGAGCGTTACCTGAACTACGGCCTTACCCGCGCCGAGCTGCAGTCCGGCAAGCCGATCATCGGCATTGCCCAGACCGGCAACGATCTCTCCCCCTGCAACCGCCATCATATCGAGCTGGCGCACCGCGTCCGCGAAGGCATCCGCGAGGCCGGCGGCATCGCGATGGAATTCCCGACCCACCCGATCCAGGAGACCGGCAAGCGCCCGACCGCCGCGCTCGACCGCAACCTCGCCTATCTCGGCCTGGTCGAGATCCTCTACGGCTATCCGCTCGACGGCGTGGTGCTGACCACCGGCTGCGACAAGACCACGCCGGCCTGCATGATGGCGGCCGCCACCGTGAACCTGCCCGCGATCGTGCTGTCGGGCGGCCCGATGCTGAACGGCTGGCATGACGGCCAGCGCACCGGCTCGGGCACCATCGTTTGGAAATCGCGCGAGCGGCTTGCCGCCGGCGAGATCGATTATGAAGAGTTCATGGAGATCGTGGCCTCCTCGGCGCCCTCGGTCGGCCATTGCAACACCATGGGCACCGCCTCGACCATGAACGGGCTTGCCGAAGCGCTCGGCTTCTCGTTGCCGGGCTGCGCCGCGATCCCCGCCCCCTACCGCGAGCGCGGCCAGATCGCCTACGAGACGGGAAAACGCATCGTCGAGATGGTGTGGGAAGACCTCAAGCCTTCGGACATCCTGACCCGCAAGGCCTTCGAGAACTGCATCGTGATCAACTCGGCGATCGGCGGCTCGACCAATGCACCGATCCACATCAACGCCCTCGCCCGCCATATCGGCGTCGAACTGTCGATCGACGACTGGCAGAAGGTAGGTCACGACGTGCCGCTACTGGTCAACATGCAGCCGGCCGGCTTCTATCTCGGCGAGGAATTCCACCGCGCCGGCGGCGTGCCGGCCGTGGTGCGCGAATTGATGAAGCACAAGCGCATCCACGAGGACGCGATCACCGTGAACGGCCGCGGCATCGGCGAGAACTGCAAGGACGCGCCCAAGCCCGACAACGACGTGATCTGGGCCTATGACAAGCCGCTGGTGAAGGATGCCGGATTCCTGGTGCTGAAGGGCAATCTGTTCGATTCGGCGATCATGAAGACCTCGGTGATCTCCAAGGAATTCCGCGACCGCTATCTCAGCAACCCGAAGGATCTGAACGCCTTCGAAGGCCGCGCGATCGTGTTCGAGGGTCCGGAGGACTACCACGACCGGATCGACGATCCCTCGCTCGACATCGATGAGCACTGCGTGCTGTTCATCCGCGGCACCGGCCCGATCGGCTACCCCGGAGGAGCCGAGGTCGTGAACATGCAGCCGCCGGCGGCGCTGATCAAACGCGGCATCCTGTCCCTGCCCTGCATCGGCGATGGTCGCCAGTCCGGCACCTCGGGCTCGCCTTCGATCCTGAACGCCTCGCCGGAAGCCGCCGCCAATGGCGGTCTTGCGATCCTCAAGACCGGCGACAAGGTCCGCATCGACCTCAACAAGGGTAGCGCCAACATCCTGATCTCGGACGAGGAGCTGAAGAAGCGCCACGCCGAGCTGAAGGCCAGTGGCGGCTTCAAGCATCCGGCGAACCAGACGCCGTGGCAGGAGATCTACCGCAACACCGTCGGCCAGCAATCGACCGGCGGGTGCATAGAGCTCGCCACGCGCTACCAGAACGTCGCCGCAGCGTTTGGCGTGCCGAGGGACAATCACTGACAGCCAGGCCGTCATTGCGAGCAAAGCGAAGCAATCCAGAGATTTGTCCACGGAGACAGTCTGGATGCTTCGCCGCACCAGTGCAAAATTGCTACGCAATTTTGTCACGGGCTTTTCGCAATGACGTGGCGTTGGCATTCGAATGAACACGAGGGAGAAGAAAATGGCAGACCGCCTCAAGGGAAAGCGCGCCGTCGTCACGGCAGCGGCAGCAGGCATCGGGCGCGCTTGCGCGATCGCATTCGCACGTGAAGGCGCAACCGTCATCGCCACCGACATCAACGAGGCCGGCATCGCTGGCCTGACCAAGGAAGGCATCGCGGAAGTGGCAAAGCTCGACGTCCGCAACACCGCAGACGTCAACGCCTTTGCCAAGCGTGTCGGCAAGATCGACATCCTGCTCAACGCCGCCGGCTTCGTGCACCACGGCACCATCCTGGAGTGCTCGGAAGAGGATTTCGATTTCTCCTTCGACCTCAACGTCAAGTCGATGCACCGGACCATCAAGGCTTTCCTGCCCGACATGATCGCGGGCGGCGGCGGCAGCATCGTCAACATCTCGTCCTGCGCGGCCTTGAGGCCGCCGGCGAACCGCTACGTTTACAGCTCGTCGAAGGCGGCAGTGTCGCTGCTGTCGCGCGCGGTCGCGCTCGACTTCATCACCAAGGGCATCCGCTGCAACTCGATCTGCCCCGGGACCGTCGAGACGCCCTCGATGCTCGATCGCGCCGCCGCGCAAGGACCGCAGGGCAAGGAGATGTTCATCTCGCGCCAAAAGATGGGCCGGCTCGGCACCGCCGAGGAGATCGCGTCGATGGCGGTCTATCTCGGCAGCGACGAGAGCGCCTTCACCACCGGCGTCGACCTCGTCGTCGATGGCGGCTACATGCTCTGATCACTCCTCATCCCGAGGAGGCGCGCTAGCGCCGTCTCGAGGGATGGGCCACGGGCTCTATGGTTCGAGACGCGCGCAAATGCGCGCGCCTCACCATGAGGGATAAGGGAGCTAGTCAATGAACAAGATCGATCTCGATAGCCGCGTCGCTGTTGTCACCGGCGGCGCGCAGGGCTTTGGCCGCGCCATCACCGAGCGCTTCGTCGCCTCCGGCGCCAAGGTCGCGATCTGGGATTTTGACGCAGGCTTGGCCGAGAAGACTGCGAAGGAAATCGGCGACAACGTCAGCGTCTTCAAGGTCGACGTCACCGACACCGCTGAAGTCGAGCAGGCCCGCGATGCGACGCTGGCCGCCTTCGGCAAGATCGACATCCTCGTCAACAATGCCGGCATCGCCGGCATCAACAAGCCGGTCTGGGAGACCGATCTCGACGAATGGCGGAAAGTCCTGCGCATCAATCTCGACGGCCCCTTCATCTGCTGCAAGGCCATTGTGCCCGAAATGCTCAGGCAGAAATACGGGCGGATCGTGAACATCGCCTCGATCGCCGGCAAGGAAGGCAATCCGAACGCCTCGCATTATTCGGCGTCCAAGGCTGGCCTGATCGCGCTGACCAAATCGCTCGGCAAGGAGCTCGCCGCGCATGACATCCTGGTGAATGCGGTGACGCCGGCCGCAGCGAAGACCGCGATCTTCGACCAGATGACGCAGCAGCACATCGACTTCATGCTGTCGAAGATCCCGAAAGCGCGCTTCGTGAAGGTGGAAGAGCTCGCCGCGATGGTGAGCTGGCTCGCATCCGAAGATTGTGCCTTCTCCACCGGCGCGGTGTTTGATATTTCGGGTGGACGGGCGACCTACTGAGGCACGGGCCGTCCGAGGGGGGCGGACCATGCAATTCCGGCGACGTGACTTCGTGAAGCTCGCAGCGGGCGCGCTGCCGTTGCTGTCGCGCCCAGCGCTGGCGCAGCTCGCGCCCAACCCGCCGAGCATCCGCCCGCCCTCGCCGGCCGAGCGCGGCGCCATGGCGCGGCTCGCGCGCAGCTTCATGGACAAATACGACGTGCCAGCGCTGTCCTTTGCGATCGGCTATGCCGGCACTGTCGTCCACGAAGATGCTTTCGGGCTTGCCGATCGCGAGCGCAACGAGACCGTGACGCCGCGGCATCTGTTCCGGATCGCCAGCGTCAGCAAGATGATCACCTCGGTCACGATCTTCCGCCTGATCGAGGAGAACCGTCTCAAGCTGACGGATCGCGTGTTCGGCCCGGGTGCCCTGCTCGGCACCGATTACGGGCAGCCGCCCTACTCTGCCGGCATCGACCAGATCACGCTCGAGCATCTGTTGACCCATACCGGCGGCGGCTGGAGCAACGACAACCGCGATCCCATGTTCACTCATCCGCGGATGGATCATGCCGAGCTGATCGCCTGGACGCTCGCCAATCGGCCGCTGGACCGGCCGCCCGGCCAGCATTACGCTTACTCCAATTTCGGCTATTGCGTGCTGGGGCGCGTGATCGAGAAGCTCACTGGCCAGCTCTATGCCGAGCATGTCCACAGCGAGGTACTGGCACGCTGCGGCGTCACCGACATGACGTTAGCGGGCAACACGCGCGACCAGCGCCAGGCCGGCGAAGTCGCCTATTACGGCCAGGGCGAAAGCCCCTACGACATGAAAGTGAGGCGGATGGATTCCCATGGCGGCTGGATCGCGACGCCGTCGGATCTCGTCCAGTTCCTGATGCATGTCGACGGCTATACGAGGCCTGCGAACATCCTGCGGCCGCGCACCATCCAGGTCATGACGACAGCGCCCAGCTACAGCCCGGACTATGCCAAGGGCTTCTGTGTCAACAAATTCGGCAATTGGTGGCACAATGGCAGCCTGCCAGGCACGAGCACGATTGCCGTGCGCACCCATGGCGGCTTCTGCTGGGCCGCCTTCACCAACACCAGACGCGGGAATTCCAACATGGATAGCGATCTCGACAATCTCAACTGGAGCATGGCGCGCCAGGTCGGCGAATGGCGGGTGGCCTGAGCCATGATCCGGGAAGGCGGATGCCTGTGCGGCGCGGTGCGGTTCAAGGCGGAGGGCGAGCCGCTCAACGTCCGTATCTGCCATTGCCGCTTGTGCCAGAAGGCGATGGGATCGCCCTACTTCGCCCGCGCGCAATTTGATCAACGCGCGCTAACCGTCGAGGGCGAGACCGAGCGCTATGCGTCATCCGAGAACATCGACCGCGTGTTCTGCAAGCGCTGCGGCACGCGCCTGTTCTCCTGGCGCCGCAACGGCACGCTCGCGGGTGTCGCGCTCACCACGTTCGACGACCGCAACGCCTTTACGCCGACCGAGCACATCTGGGTGAGTGAGAAGCTCGCCTGGCTGAAGCTCGACGACGGTCTGGTGCAGTATCAGACGACGATCCCGACGTGAGGTCGCGATCAGCCTGAGGCACCGGCCGCTTCGACGCGCCGGCTCGTCGTGGTCGCAATCCAGATTCCGGCAAACACCGCGACGATGCCGGCGGCGAGATTCCACCGCAGCGGTTCGTGCAGCAACCAGGCGCCGACCAGCGAGGCCGTGATCGGGTTGACTGTCACCGAGATGGCGACGCGCGTCGGCGTCGTCCGCTCCAGCGCGAAGGCCCAGAGATAGAAGGTCAGCGCGGCGCCGAACGCTCCGAGATAGAAGGCCGCCAGCCATTGCGGCGAGCCGAAGCTTGCGACCGGCGCAAAGCTGCCGCGGCCATACGAGAGCAGGATGAGGCAGGCCGCGCCCGCCGCCATGCTCATCGTGGTGAAAGCGATCGGGCTGGAGCGGCGGATCAGCGGCTTCGACCAGATGCCATAGAGCGCCATGCACAGTGCCGCCGCCATCATCAGGAGATCGCCGCGCCAGGCACCCGGCGGCGCCGAGGTCAAGTCGGTGAGCAGCGCGACCGCAACGCCAAACGTGGCCATCACGACACCAATCGATTTGCGCCAGGTCAAAGCTTCGACACCGAGCACCGCCCCGATCACGAGCGACAGCAGGGGAAGCGTCGACAAAGCCAGCGCGCCACGCGCGGCGGTCGTGAAGATCAGCGAGGCGTTGAACAGGATCGGGAATACGGCGAAAAACAGAATGCCGAGCCCCACTGCGGCAAGCCAGTCGCTTCGCCCCGGCCAGCGGTCGCCGCGCAGCATCGTCAGCGGCAACAGCAGCAGAAAGCCGAGGCCGAACCGGAACGAGCCGATCGCGAGCGGGTCGATGCTGCCCACGAGGTACCGCGTGGCGCCGATCGAGGTCCCGCCAAGGCCGCTCGACAGCACCGCGGCCAAAACGCCGAAAGTCTCGCTCACGCTTCCTCCCGTTGGTGCTTTGAAAGCAGCATACGAGGCGCGCCGAAACAGGGAATGGAATTTCCGTCATGCTGGGATAAGTTTTCATCATGACCGCCCTGCTCTCGATCCCGACCTGCTGAAGGCGTTCGTCGCCGTCGCCGAACATCGCTCGTTCACACGCGCTGCCGCGACGCTCCACCGCACGCAATCGGCGGTGAGCGTCCAGATCAAGCGCCTGGAGGAGCGGCTTGGTGCAACGCTGTTTCAACGCACCAGGGCGGGCATCGTGCTGACCACGGCAGGCGCCGAACTCCTCGTCTATGCGCGGCGGCTTCTCGAGCTCAATGCGGAAGCCATCGATGCGCTCCGCGCGCGCAAGCACGCAGCCGTGGTCCGCCTCGGCGTGATGGACGATTACGGCACGATCGTCATTCCGCCCTTGCTGGCGCGCTTTGCCAAGAACCATCCGGACGTCAGGGTCGAGATCGAGACGGGACTGACGGCAACGATGCCGGCACGGCTCGGCGAGGCCTATGATCTGGTCATCGCCATGCACCCCGAAGGACACGGCGATGGCGAGCTGTTGCGGCGCGAGCAGGCGGTCTGGGCTGCGGCCGGGTCCTATCCAATCGGAGCACGCGCTACGCTGCCGGTCGCACTCTACCCGCCCGGCTGCCTGTTCCGGCAATGGGCTACGGACGCGCTCGATGCCGCCCGCCTGCCTTGGCGCCTTGTCTTTGTCAGCCGCACGCTTGCGGCAGTCGCAGCGATCGCGGCGCAAAGCCTTGCGATTACGGTGGTGAAAGCCGGCACCCTGCCGCCCTGCCTGCATATCCTGTCGGACGGCCTGCCGCCGCTGCCGGGAGCGGACATCCGCCTCCACCGCGCGCGCAACCTGTCGCGCGCGGGCGGCCTGCTGGCGGATCATTTACAGCTTGGGATTTCGCAACCGGCGTCCCATATCCTGCCCTGACGCGTGCCCAACCACCGGATTGGCCGGGTTGGCTGCAAGGCCACGAGGCACAAACCGGGATACGAGCCGTGAACATTTCCCTTTATGACATTTCGGTGTGGGTGCTGCCGCTGGTGCTCGCCATCACCTTTCACGAGGCGGCGCACGCCTTCGTCGCGCACCGTCTCGGCGACGACACGGCGGCGCAGCTCGGCCGCGTCAGCTTCAACCCGATCAGGCACATCGACACGTTCGGCACCCTGATCCTGCCGGCGATGCTGCTGTTTGCGCATTCGCCGTTCCTCTTCGGCTACGCCAAGCCGGTGCCGGTCAATTTCCGCAAGCTGAACCATCCGAGGCTCGACATGGTCTGGGTGGCGCTGGCGGGCCCTGCCACCAACATCCTGCTGGCGCTCGCGGCGGCGCTTGCGCTGCACGCCCTGCCCTTCGTGCCGGCCGGCGCAGCGCAATGGATCTTCGACAACCTCAAGAATGCGCTTCTGATCAACGCGGTGCTGGCCGTGTTCAACATGGTGCCGATCCCGCCGCTCGACGGCGGCCGCGTCGCGGTCGGGCTCTTGCCGCCGCCGCTCGCCTTGCCGTTGGCCCGGCTCGAGCCGTTCGGTATGTTGATCCTGATCGGCCTCCTGATCCTGCTGCCGCTGGCGGGCTCGCAGTTCGGTCTAAATCTTGATGTTATTTCAGCAATACTGCGAACGTTGACCGGTTATGTGATTGAAGCTGTTCTCCTCCTGACCGGCAATGCGTAGTTGAAAAGTGACACCTGAACACGCCGAAAGGCTCGAGGCCGACTTGGTCAAAGCTGCCGATATGCTGATCGCGCGACGCGCGGACACCCGTGCCCGCGCCGATTTTGCCACCTGGAAGATGATGGCCAAGCTCAATGGGGCGTCTGCCCTGCCTCCGGAGGCCCAGGAGTTCCTGGCGAGCTATCAAAACCTGCTGGCGCAGATGAGCGAGGGCGAGGCTACCGAGGCCACTATCGGCGCGATCTACAAGGCCTACTATGCCGAGATGGGCGGCGCGGGAACCGCGCCTGACGTCCGCCCCCGCCAGGCCGAGCCGGCCGCAGACAATGTTACCGCTTTCCGCCGCCCGGCGCCGAAGCCGAAGAAGGCCAGCTTCTTCGGCCCGGCCACATCCAGCGGAAGCCAGAAGCGGCCATTGCCGGTGGCGCTGATCTTCGCCTGCCTGGTCGTGGTCTATGTCGGGATCCGGCTCTACTGGCGCTGACACGCCAAGACGCCAGCCAAGATCTGAGCCAAGTTATTTCGGCTTCTTGAAGTTCACGGGCAGGCTGAAGGCGAACTGATCCGCCGTGAGCTCGGCCGGCGGAACCGGCACCGGGTCGGAGCGGCGGACCATCGAGACAGCCTCGTTATCGAAAGCCGGATCGCCCGAGGACTCCGTGACATCGACCGAGACCACGTTGCCGCGCCGGTTCAGCACCAGACTGAGCTTGACCGTCGTCGTCTTGCTCTTGTCCTTGGGATAGCGCTTGTGGAGCTCGAAATAGGCGCTGATCCGCTTGCCCCACTCCGCGGTCAGCTTCCGGATGTCCTTGCCGATGCCCTGATGGGGAGCGGCAGCCTTTTCGTCCTCGCGCGCAGTCTCGTTCAACGCCTGCTTGGCCGACTCGACCGAGTTCGGCGCCTCCTCGACGGCCTGGGTTTCGACCTTGGCGACCTTCGTGGTGTCCTCGACCGGCTTCTTGGAGTCGTTCTCGGTCACGAGCCGGTCGGGGTCCTCGGCCTCCTGCGGGATCTCCTTCGGGAGATCGGTCTCCTTGACCTCGGCCTTCTGCTCCATCTGCTGCGGCTGAAACTGCGAGGCCTCGCTATCCGGGCCCGGCGGCAGGTCCGTCTCCGGCAGCTTCGGCGAGGTCATTTCGACGGCAAATTCAGCACCATTGGCCCCGAGGCCGTCGTCGCCGTCGTTCGCCCGCAAGTTCGCCAGCGCCAGCGCGGCACCGCCAAGATGTAGGACGAGCGCCGCCACCGCGGCCAGAACCCAGAGCCACCGCGGCGTTTTCACCTCGGTCACAGGATCGGACATCGCGCCATACTCAAGGTTGGGGCGCCGCTTGCGACGGCCCAGCCGCCGCAGCAGGCGCTTCGAGTGCCACCAGCTTGACCCGAGAATAGCCGCCGGCACGCAGGATTTCCATGACAGCCATCAACTCGCCGTAGGGAACGGCGCGGTCGGCGCGCAGGAACACGTATTTGTCCTTGCTCATCTCGGACATGGCGTCGAGAGAGCCGATCAGCTCGGTCCGCTTGACCGGGTTCTCCCCGATCGCCAGGCTCAGATCGGGCTTGATGCTGACATAGGTCGGCTTATCCGGCTTCTTCTGCGGCATCGCGCTCGAGGTCGGCAGGTCGATCGGCAGATCGACGGTCGAGAGCGGAGCTGCGACCATGAAGATGATCAGCAGCACCAGGATGACATCGATGAACGGCGTGACGTTGATGTCATGCGTTTCCGCGAAATCGTCGTCGTCATCGTTATCTGCGAGCGAAACGCCCATGGTTCACTCCGCCGCGCGTGAATGCGCGCTGCCGTGGCTGCGGTCGAGATCGCGTGACAATAGCCGCGCCGCCGCGCCCGAGGCGCGGCTGACGAGCTCGAGATAGCCCTTCGTCATGCGCGAGAAGTGATTGTAGATGATGACGGCGGGAATGGCGGCGACGAGGCCGATCGCGGTGGCGAGCAGCGCTTCGGCGATGCCCGGCGCGACCACGGCAAGGTTCGTGGTCTGCGACTTCGAGATGCCGATGAAGCTGTTCATGATGCCCCAGACCGTGCCGAACAGGCCGACGAAGGGCGATGTCGAGCCGATGGTCGCGAGCACGCCCATGCCGACGCGGATGCGCCGCGCCTCCGCGCGCACGATCTCCTGGAAGCTCGAGGCCGCGCGTTCCTTGATGCCGGCATCGCTGGACAGGCCGGCCGACATCCGCGCCTCGCGCAGCGCCGCCGCCAGGAAGGACGGCAGGATGCCCTCCTTGGCGCCAAGTGCCATCTGGGCTTCGGCGAGCGAGCGGGCCTCCGCGATCTTCCTCAGCGCCGAACGAAGCTTCCTTGATGCGACCGACAGCTCGATCGATTTGGCGATCAGGACGGTCCAGGTCATTAGCGAGGCGAAGGCGAGCCCGATCATCACCGCCTTCACGATGACGTCCGCCGACATAAACATCACCCAAGGCGACAATTCCTTCATGGCCGGGGCGATGCCTGCCACCGTATCGGGCTTTGCGGCCGCCGGCGCGGTGGCTGAGGGGGCCGCGGGCGCCGCCGTAGCCGGAGCTGCCGCGGGGGCGGGAGCAGCCACTGGGGCCGGGCTGGTCGCAGCCGGCTGAGCCGTCGCTTGTGCAGGGGCCGCCGGCGGGGTCTGGGCGGAAACAGGAGATGCCAGCCAGGCGGCCGTCAGGACGACAGCTGCAGCAAGGCTTGCTCGGAAGGACATGATCTTCATACTTCGGCCCAGTAGCGAATGAGATTGTGATAGATACCCGTCAATTTGACCGTTTCGGGATCGTCACGCCCGAGCCGTTCCACCAGCGCCTGTATCGCGGTGTCGAGGTCAAAGATCATGGTACGGGCTTGATCGTCCCGTATCATGCTCTGCAGCCAGAAGAAAGACGCAACCCGCGTTCCCCTCGTCACGGGCGTCACGAGATGCAGGCTAGTCGAGGGATAGAGCACGCAGTCGCCGGCTGGCAACTTGACTTCGTGCGAACCGTAGGTGTCCTCGATCACAAGTTCGCCACCATCGTATTCCTCCGGCTCGGCGAGGAACAGTGTCACCGACAGGTCTGTGCGGATGCGAAGGCCCGTCAGACGATCGCCGCGGATCGCATTGTCGACATGCAGCCCGAAATGATGGCCGCTGTCCGCCGCATAGCGGTTGAACAGCGGCGGGAAGATCTGGAGCGGGATCGCGGCCGCCAGGAATCGCGGGTTCGCCGTCAGCGCCGAGATGATGCGATGGCCGAGCTTGCGCGCGATCTCGCTATCCGGCGGCAACTGCTCGTTGCGCTTGACCATTGCCGACTGCGCGCCGGCCGTGGAACGGCCGTCTTCCCATTCGCTGGCGTCCATGATGCGGCGGAACTCCGCCACATCATCCTTGGTCAGGACGCCTTCTATGCATGTCAGCATGGCCGCTCTTCGTCATCCCTCAGTAGCGCGCCGAGATCACCAGATAGGCGGCACGTCCCGGTGCTTCCAGCACGAAGGGCGCGGCGCTCTGGTACAGCGCGTCGTAGTAACGCTTGTCGAAGATGTTGTTGACGAACAGCTTCAGCTGCCAGTTCTGATTGATCTTCGCCTCCGCGAACGCATCGAAGCGCCAATAGCTCGGGATCGACGTGCCCTGGTTGGCGGCGAGGAAAGTGCCACCATAGATCTTCGAGCGATAGACGGCCTGGCCACCCAGCTCCCAGGTGTCATTCAACTGATACTTGCTGAGCAAGCTGAAGGACTGGTGGGCGATGTTGGACAACGGAAGGCCGACGTTCGTCCTGTAAAGAGTCGTATTGGCCGGCGGGATCAACGACTTGGTGACCTCTGACTGCATCAGCACGAGACCGCCGAAAACACTCCATTTGTCGGTGATCTTGCCGCCTACTCCAAGGTCGATGCCACGTATGCGGTAGGCTGCTCCTGCCGAGATACAAGAGACGGTGCCAGTCGTCGCGGTGTAGGGGCAGGCCGCAGTCGCAGTTGCAGCCGTGACGTTGCGAGACTCCCGCGCGTTCTCTTTCTCCGTCTGGAACAGGGCGGCCGTCAGCAGAAGGTGACGATCGAAAAGCTCCCACTTCGTGCCAAGTTCGATTGCCTTGTTCTTTTCGGGGCCGAAGATCTGCGTGGGATTACCATTTAGCACCGGAGCGAGGCCACCGTATTGCACGCTCGTCCCGTCGAATTCCGCGCCAACCGGGTTCGACGAGGTCGCGTAGGCGGCATAGACACTGCCGTTCGGGAGTGGCTTCAGCGTCAGGCCGAGGTTGAAGTTCGGCATCCCGTAATTTTGCTGCTGCTGACCGAAGACATTGGCAACGCCGTTGACGGTGCCATAGCCGCTCGTTTGGATGGTATAGTCGTCATAGCGAACGCCACCGTTCAGGATGAGCAGATCGTGATAGTTCGCGCTATCCATCGCGTAGACACTCTTGGTGTCGACCGTGATCTTGGTAGGCAGACCCGAGAGCCCTCCCGGGATTCCAAACGGGAGATTCGTGAATTGCGGATTGAACACGCTCACGCCGGAAAGTGATCCCGAGCCTGAGAAACCACCAGGAAGAGCTTCGGAGCTGAGACCGAGGTACTTATCGATCGACGATTTCTCGTGGTCGTATTCGAAGCCGGCCAGCGCGGTGTGCTTGAAGCCGACGCCGTCATTGAACTTGTAGGTCGCCTCCGTCTGATTAGCGATCACACTCGTGGCCTGGAAACGGCTTTGCGGATTGGCGCTGAGCGTCGAGGCCGAAAGCGGATTGGCGATAACTGGCGCCTCCGGAAGCGTACCGATGTAATTCTGTGTGGAATAGGAATCCCGGAACCTGTTGGTGATCAGCAAATCAGGTGTGATCTGCACCTCCGCATTGAGCGAACCGATGTCCTGACCGGTGCGATAGAAATCGCGGTTGACGAAGCCGTACCAGTTATTGCGGTTCGATCCGAAATCCGGAAACGGACCGCCGGCGGTGCTTGCGGTGCTCGGCCGATAGTAAGGCACACCGAAATCCGGAAGGCCGGTCAGTTCGGTATGAATGTAATTTGCCTGGATCTTGACCGCATCGACCGGCTTCCAGGTCGTGGCGACGAACGCGCCATCGCGATTGTCCTTCACGTAGTCACGCCCGGCGACGCCCGCGTCCTGAAACAGGCCGCCCGCACGCACCGACCAGGTCGGGTCGATCACTTGGTTGACGTCGAGCACCACGCGTTTCGTCCTGTCGGTGCCAAACGTGGTGTCCATATTGTAGAAGCTCTTCTCCGTCGTCGCCTGCTTGGTGACGATGTTGATCGCACCGCCAGCGGTGCCACGACCCGCGAAGGTCGAACCGGGGCCGCGCAGGATCTCGACCTGCTCGGTGAAGAAGTTTTCGCGGACGCTGACGCCGGCGTCACGCACGCCGTCGATGAAGACGTCGTTGCGCGCGTCGAAGCCGCGGATGAAGAAGCGATCGCCGAAGGCATTGCCACCCTCGCCCGTTCCGAGCGTCACACCGGCCGTGCTCAGGATCGCCTGCTTCAGCGACGTGGCGTTCTTATCGGCGAGCACTTCCTTGCTGAGCACCGTGATCGACTTCGGCGTATCAACCAGCTTCTCCGGAAATTTGCCACCGGCCTGCACGTGATCGACCTTGTAGGGCGCGGCCGGATCGGCATAGGGATCGGCATCGGCGGGGCCGGACGGTGTGATGGGAGCAGCCTGCTGCGCCTGCTGGCGCTGCGCGGCGCGGCGAAGCGCATTGCGCGCGCGGACCTGGTCCGGCGTGGGCTTCGAAGCCGCCGGACGCGGGCGCTGAACCGGAGCATCGACCGTGACCGGCGGCAGATTCGACTGCTGCGCTTCCGCGCCGGTCGACACCGTCGCCGCCGCGATCAGGCTCGCGACCGTCGAGACCTTCTTGCCGGAAATGCCAGCGGACTTCTCATCCGCCACGTCGAACGCTACGACCGAACGCAACGATTTCGGTGCGACCACCTGCCCCATTACAACACGCCCCATCTTCTTGTTCGCTCATTCACTTCGATGAACGACGGGCTGTTGGTATCGGCGGCAAAATAGCGGGTCAATGCGGGCAAGCCGCGAGAACCCTTGAATACGTCAAGATCAAAACGATTCTAAACTGTAGTTTGAAACGGTTCTAAAAGGAGATTGGAGTCATTCTAAAACGAGCGCGAAAAAGCACGTCGAATTCTGCATCGCGCGCACGGCTTCAGTCGCTGCTCGGCGGCTTCATCAGCGAGAACAATTCGTCGACGCTTTTCTGCGCGATCGCGCGCACACGATCGGTGTTCTCCAGCCCGGCGATGTTGACACCGTTGACGACGGCTTTGATCTCGTCGCGGAAGTCGGTGAGGAAGCGCAAGGGATCGCGCTGTTCGTTGGCGACCCGCGCGATCAAACCCGTGATCAAGATCTGACACGCGATCAGCTTGCCGTTCAATTCGTCCATCCTGCGCTCCCCTTGTGGCGGCGCCGATATGGACGATGCCGAATTTCCTGACAACCGAAACGGTCTGCGCGAGGTTTAGAACCGTTCTTGTAGAACCGTTCTTGGGCTCGCCTCCGCCGGACTTCCGCGTCGCATTTGGCTGTCGCGCACACCATCTCCGGGCATCGCACAAGGTTTGCACGCTGATCGTTCACAGTCGGAAAATGCAGCACTGCACACCGTGGCGCCATGGTGCTGCCCAGACCGTGCAAAGCTTTCCAATTGTTTAGGATTCTGCACTGATAGTGCTGTTTACACTGGAACTTGGCGTGTATTATACAAGCGCGCTGGAACCCTACGATTGCCCCATAATTCGTTTAAGTAGGGCACAAGAGCCGACACGAGACGATATGCAAAAGTCCCGGCCGATCCTCTGGATTCTGATCATCGCGGCCGTGGCCTCCGCGGGTTACTATGGTTGGCAGAAATACGGCTCGCCCGACGCCGGAAAAGCCCAGACAGCGCAGAAAGGACCGCCGCGCGCGCCCGCCGTTCCCGTCAGCGTCGCGCCGGTCCAGAAGGCCGATTTCCCCGTCTACCTCACCGGTCTCGGCACGGTGCAGGGCTTCAACACGGTCCAGGTCCGCACCCGGGTTGACGGCCAGATCGACAAGCTCGAGTTCAAAGAGGGCCAGATCGTCAACGAAGGCGACCTTCTCGTCTCGATCGATCCGCGTCCCTATCAAGCCGCGCTCGACCAGGCAAAGGCGAAGAAGGCGCAGGACGAGGCCAATCTCGCCAATGCCAATCTCGAGCTCCAGCGCGCCATGAAGCTCGGCGAATTCGCGACCGCGCAACGGGTCGATACCCAGCGCTCCACGGTCGCCCAGCTCACCGCGCAGATCGCCGCCGACGAGGCTGCGATCGCCAACGCCCAGACCCAGCTCGACTACACCCAGGTCAAGTCGCCGATCACCGGCGTCGCGGGCCTGCGCCAGGTCGACATCGGCAACATCGTCAACGCCTCCTCGCAGACTGGCATCGTCACGATCTCGCAGGTCGAGCCGATCTCGGTGATCTTCACCGCGCCGGAGGACCAGCTTCCCTATATCAGTGAAGGCCAGAAGGCCGGCGCGCTCAAGGTGATCGCCTTCACCACCGACGGCAAGAAGACGCTGGCCGAAGGCAAGCTCGCGGTCATCAACAACCAGGTTGACACGACCAGCGGGACTATTCGGCTCAAGGCGGTGTTCGACAACAAGGACCACGTCCTGTGGCCGGGGCAGTCGGTGTCGACGCGCCTTCTGGTCCGCACCCTCAAGGACGCGACCGTGGTCCCGGATGATGCGGTTCAGCATTCCACCAACGGCCTCTACGCTTATACCGTCAACCAGGACAACAAGGCCGAAGTGCACAAGATCAAGGTCAGCTACGCCATCGACGGACGTTCGGTCGTCGACGAAGGCTTGAGCCCCGGCCAGCAGGTCATCACGGGTGGTCAATTCAAGGTGCAGCCCGGAAGCCTCGTCTCGACGACGGTGGCGAGCTCGGATCCGGCCCAGAACAAGGTACGACAGGAATGACCGAGGGCGGGATTTCGGCACCTTTCATCCGTTATCCCATCGGCACCTCGCTGCTGATGGCCGGCATTCTCTTTGTCGGTCTCGTCGCCTACCCCCTGCTGCCGGTCGCGCCGCTGCCGCAGGTGGACTTCCCGACCATCCAGATCACGGCCAATTTGCCGGGCGGCAGCCCCGAGACCATGGCTTCCTCGGTGGCCCAGCCGCTGGAGCGCCAGTTCGCGCAGATCCCCGGCATCGCCCAGATGACCTCGACGAGTTATCTCGGCACGGCCTCGATCACCATCCAGTTCGACCTCAACCGCAGCATCGACGGCGCCGCCAACGACGTGCAGGGCGCGATCAACGCCGCCAGCGGCCAATTGCCGAAGAACCTGCCCTCGCCGCCGACCTACCGCAAGGTCAACCCGGCCGACGCGCCGATTCTGCTGCTGTCGGCAACGTCAGAGACGCTGCCCTTGACCAGCGTCAGCGACGCCGTCGACGCCCAGCTCGCCCAGCAGATCAGCCAGCTCTCGGGTGTGGCCCAGGTCTTCATCGGCGGCCAGCAGAAACCCTCGATCCGCATCCAGGTCGATCCGGCAAAGCTGGTGGCCAAGGGCCTGTCGATGGAGGACGTGCGCAGCCAGATCGCGATCACCACGGTCGACAGCCCCAAGGGCAATATCGACGGCGAGAAGCGCGCCTACACGATCTACGCCAACGACCAGCTGACCCAGTCCAAGGACTGGAACGACGTCATCATCGCCTATCGCAACGGCGGTCCGTTGCGCATACGCGACATCGGCCAGGCGGTCAGCGGCCCTGAGGACGCCAAGCAGGCGGCCTGGGCCAACGGCAAGCGCGGCGTGTTCCTCGTCGTGTTCAAGCAGCCGGGCGCCAACGTCATCGAGACCGTCGACCGGATCAAGGCGACCCTGCCCCGCCTCGTGGCCGCAATCCCGCCTGCGATCAAGATCGAGCTCATCAGCGACCGCACCACCACCATCCGCGCCGCGGTCGAGGACGTGCAGTTCACGCTGCTCTTGACCATCGCCCTCGTGGTCATGGTCATCTTCATCTTCCTGCGCAGCTTCTGGGCGACCGTCATTCCGACCGTCACGGTTCCGCTGGCGCTGCTGGGCGCCTGCGCCCTGATGTGGGTGTTCGGCTATTCGCTCGACAATCTGTCGCTGATGGCGCTCACCATCGCGGTCGGATTCGTCGTCGACGACGCCATCGTGATGCTGGAAAACATCACGCGCTACATCGAGGAAGGCGAATCGCCGATGGCGGCGGCCTTCCGCGGTTCCAAGGAGATCGGCTTCACGATCGTCTCGATCAGCATCTCGCTGGTCGCGGTGCTGATCCCGCTGCTGCTGATGGGCGGCATCATCGGCCGTCTGTTCCGCGAATTCGCCGTCGTCCTGGCAATGACGATCTTCGTCTCGATGTTCGTGTCGCTGACGCTGACGCCGATGATGGCCTCGCGCTTCCTGCGCGCCCATGGCGAGGTGACCCACGGCAAGTTCTACCAGTGGAGCGAACGCGCCTTCGACGGAATGCTGCGCGGCTACGAATACGTGCTCGACCATGCCCTGGCTTGGCGGCGCACCACGCTCGTGATCTTCTTCGCCACGCTCGGCCTCTCGGTCTATTTGTTCGTGCTGATCCCGAAGGGTTTCTTCCCGCAGCAGGACGTCGGCCTGATCACCGCGACCTCGGAAGCCTCGCAGGACATCTCGTTCAAGGAGATGCAGCGGCGGCAGGTCGAGCTCGGCAAGATCGTGATGGAAGACCCTGACGTCGCCACCATCGCGATGAACATTGGCGGCAGCGGCCGCGCCGGCAACAACGGCAACATGTTCATCACCCTGAAGCCGCGCAACGAGCGCGAGGCCTCGGCGCAGCAGATCATCGCGCGGCTGCGTCCCAAGCTCGAGAAGGTGTCCGGCGCCCGCCTGTACATGCAGGCGGCGCAGGACGTCCGCCTCGGCGGCCGGCCGACGCGCACGCAGTTCGAGTTCACCCTGCAGGACGCCGATCTCGCCGAGCTCAACGACTGGGCGCCGAAAATCCTCGCCAAGATGCAAACGCTGCCGGAGTTGCGCGACGTCGCGACCGATCAGCAGACCCAGGGCACCACGGTCCAGCTCAAGATCAACCGCGACACCGCCTCGCGCTACGGCATCCAGCCGCAGCTGATCGACGACACGCTGTATGACGCGTTCGGGCAGCGTCAGGTGACGCAGTATTTCACCCAGCTCAACACCTACAAGGTGATCCTGGAGATCCTGCCGGAGATGCAGGGCAGCCTCGACAGCCTGAACAAGCTCTATCTAAAATCGCCGCTGACCGGCGACCAGGTGCCGCTGTCGACCTTTGCGACCTGGACCACGGATCCGGTCCGCCCGCTCTCGATCAGCCACCAGGGCCAGTTCCCGGCGATCACGATCAGCTTCAACCTCGCCCAGGGCGTCGCGCTCGGCCAGGCCACCGAGGCCGTGCAGAAAGCGATGGCCGATCTCGGCGCGCCGCCGACGCTGAATTCGAGCTTCCAGGGCACCGCGCAGGCGTTCCAGCAGTCGCTCGGCACCGTGCCGCTGTTGATCCTCGCCGCGCTCGTCGTGGTCTATCTGATCCTCGGCATCCTCTACGAGAGCTACATCCATCCGATCACGATTCTGTCGACCCTGCCCTCGGCGGGTGTCGGCGCGCTCGCGATCCTGATGGCGGCCGGCTTCGACTTCAGCCTCATCGCGTTGATCGGCATCATCCTGCTGATCGGCATCGTGAAGAAGAACGGCATCATGATGGTCGACTTCGCCATCGCCGCCGAACGCGACGAGCACAAGACGCCCGAGGAATCGATCCGGCAGGCCGCGCTGCTCCGCTTCCGCCCGATCATGATGACGACGATGGCAGCATTGCTCGGCGGCGTGCCCTTGATGCTCGGCCACGGCACAGGCGCCGAGATTCGACAGCCGCTCGGCTACGCCATGGTCGGTGGCCTGATCGTCAGCCAAGCGCTGACGCTGTTCACGACGCCTGTGGTCTATCTCTATCTCGACAAGCTCAACAACTGGTTCTCCGGCTGGGGCCGTTCGGGTGACGGCGAAGGCCGCGAGACGCACGAGCACCGTACCGTCAAAGAAGCCGCCGAGTAGCATTGCGAGCAGCCTTGCGCCGCGGCTGCCGCGACGCTACAGCGAGGCCCTCGGTTCACGCCAACGCGGTTTCGTCATGCTCCTGCAATCCAGACTTGTCGCCCTCGCTGCTGCCGTCCTGCTGTCGACCGGCGCCGCGTACGCCCAGCAGGGCGCCAAGAAGAACGCAGCTCCTGCCGCCGCGCAGCCCGCTCCCGCCCCGACGCAGCAACCGGCAGAAGGCACTCCGGGACAGCCGGGCTGGATCGTCCGCTGCACCAGCGCCAGCCGCGATGCGCCGCTGGAATGCGCGATGGAGCAGAACGCGGTGTTGACCAAGACCGGCCAGACCGTCGTGCTCATCAACATCCGCGTCGCGCCCGACACCCGCACGCCGATCGCGCTGCTGCAATTGCCGCTCGGCCTCAACCTGCCCGTCGGCGCCAAGCTCCAGGTCGACGAGGGCAAGACGTTCGACCTTCAGATCCAGACTTGTGAGAACCGCGGCTGCTACGCCTCGACGCCGATTGCAGCCGACCTGCTCGCCGCCCTGCGCTCGGGCAAGCAGCTCAAGGTCTCCTTCCAGAACATGGCCAAGGAGACGATCGCGATCCCGATGCCGCTGAACGATTTCGCGACAGCCTACGACAAGATCAAGTAACGGCCTCGCCGGGGCTGAGATCGCTCAGTCCACCCCGAGATAGGCCTTCTGCACCTGCGGGTCTTCCGCGAGCGCCGCGGCCGTGCCTGACAGCACGCTCTTGCCGACCTGGAGCACGGTGGCAAAGTCCGACACCTCCAGCGCGAGTTCGATCGACTGCTCGGCGAGCAGGATGGTGAGGCCCTCGCGATGCAGGCGGCCAAACGTCTCGTACATGGATTCGACCACGGCCGGCGCGAGACCGAGCGACGGCTCGTCCAGCATCAGGAGCTTCGGATCGCTCATCAAGGCGCGGCCGACCGCAAGCATCTGCCGCTCGCCGCCGGACATAGTGCCGGCGCGCTGGTTGCGGCGCTCCTTCAGACGCGGAAAGATCTCGTAGACGCGCTCCAGCAGCGCCGTCTGGCGCGATTTGTCGTGCAACGGCGTCGCGCCGAGCATGAGGTTGTTTTCGACGCTCTGTTGCACGAACAGCCGCCAGCCTTCCGGCGACAGGGCGAGCCCCTTGCGCACGATCGCAAAGGCCTTCTGTCCCGCAATCTCCTCGCCGCGGAAGCTGATCGATCCGGAATGCACGGGGATGAGGCCGGCGATCGCGTTCAGCGTCGTGGTCTTGCCGCCGCCATTGGAGCCGAGCAGCGCGACGACGCTGCCTTCGGGCACCTCCAGCGACACATCGGAGACGCCGATGAGGTCGCCATATCGCACTTCGAGGTGCTCGATCCGCAGAAGCGCTCCGCTCATAGGTCCGGCCCGCCCATCAGCTCAACCGGAGTGTGGCCGGCGGCGGCCTTGGCCGCGCGCGTGCCGAGATAGGCCGCGATCACCGCCGGGTTCGCGGTGACCTCGCGTGGGCTCCCGCGGGCGATCTCCTTGCCTTGATTAAACACCATCACGCGGCTCGCCAGCGACATGATCACTTCCATGATGTGCTCGACGATGACGAGCGTGATGCCGGAGTGGTGGATGTCGCGGACGAGATCGATCGCGAGCTTCACCTCGTTGGCGTTGAGGCCGGCCATGGCCTCATCGAGCAGCAGCAGTTTTGGCTCGGTCGCAAGTGCGCGGGCGATCTCCAGCCGCTTGCGGCCCGGCGTGCCGAGCGAGCGTGCCGGCGCATCCGCAAGACGGCTCATGCCGACACGCTCGAGCACGGCGCGCGCCTTCGCTTCGGCCTCCTTGCGATGCGAGGTGCGGAGGAAGGCGCCGATCATGGCGTTCTCCAGCACCGTCATGCCCTCGAACGTCTGCGGCACCTGGAAGGTACGGGCAAGACCGAGGCCGGCGCGCTGCTCCGGCGTGAAGTCGGTAATGTCGCGGCCTTCGAACAGCACGCGGCCGGAGGTGGCCTCGAGGTCGCCGGTGAGGCAGTTGAAGAACGTGGATTTTCCCGCGCCGTTCGGGCCGATCAGGCCGAGAATGTCGCCCTGCTCCAGCGTGACGGACGCATCGTCCACCGCCTTGAAGCTGCCGAACGCTTTTGTAATTCCGCGCGCCTCAAGGAGCATGGCTTGCTCCCTTCTCAGTCTTGCGCTTGCTCCGTCCCGTGAGCAGGCTGAGCAGGCCGCCGGGCTGGAAGCGCGCGATCAGCACGATGATCGCGCCATAGACCACGAAAGTGAGGCCGGCGCCCTTGCCACCGAGCCAGCTATTGGAGATCTCCTCCAGCGGCACCAGGATCGCGGCTCCCACCAGCGGACCGAACAGCAGCCCTGCTCCTCCCAGCGCCGCCATGATCAGGATCTTCACCGAGATCAGGATGCCGAGCCCGGACTCGGGATCGACGAAGCCGAACATCATCGCATAGAGCGCGCCGGCAACGCTCGTCAGCGCTGCACTCAGCATATAGGCGTAAAGCTTGGTGCGGCTGGCAGGCGCGCCGAGCGAGCGCGCGGCGCGTTCGGAATCCTTGATCGCGCGCAGGTAAAATCCCATCCGGCTGCTGGTCATCCACCAGGTGATGAGCAGCGTGATCACGAGGACGGCGAGGAAAAGATAGTAATACGGCAGCGACGACAGGAATGAGAGATCGAACATATTGCGCGGCACGGCTGGACCGGAGAGGCCGACGGCCGCGCCCAGCCATTCGGTGTTGGTGACGATCAGCCGCATGGTCTCGGCGACGGCAATCGTCGCCATGCTGAAATAGTGGCCTGACAGCCGCAGCGTCGGCACGCCGACGATCGCGGCGAGCCCGACCGCCAGCACGATGCCGCCGGGAATGCCGAACAGCGGCGACAGGCCGAATTTGGCGTAAGACCCCATCGCGGCATAGGCGCCGCAGCCGAAGAACACGACATGACCGACCGAGACCTGCCCGGCATAGCCGCCGACGATGTTCCATGCGGAGGCCGCGATGGCATAGAGCAGCACCAGCGCGCCGAGGCGTTGCTGGAACGGCGATGACAGCAGCAGCGGATAGGCGATCGCGAATGCCGCGACGGCCGAGAGCCAGATCCAGCGCCGCATCACGTCTTCCCCATCAGGCCCTGAGGCCGAAACCAGAGGAAGAACAGGAACAGGACATAGACGACGATGTCCTTGTAGACCGCGCCGATCAGATAGCCCGAGAGCGACTCGATGACGCCGATCAGGAGGCCTGCGACGAGCGCGCCCGGCACGCTGCCAAAGCCGCCGAGCGACACCGTGACGAAGGCGACGATGCCGAGCGTCTCACCGACGGTCGGCACGATGTAGAAGAAGTTCGCAATCAGCGCACCTGCGAGCCCCGTGGCGCCCGCCGCGATCGCCCAGGCGATCGCCTGCATGCTGTCGGGCCTGATGCCCATGAGCTGGGCCGCAGTCTGGTCCTCCGCCACCGCCAGCATCTTCGAGCCGAGCGAGGTCCGCGTCAGCAAGAGATGCAGGCCGAGCGTCACCAGCAGCGCGACGACGCCGGCCAGCAGCCGCGAGGCCTCGATGCGCAGGCCCGCGAATGCATAGGTGCCCCCGACGATGTTCGGCGGCATCGACAGGAAATTGGCGCCGAACCACCAGAACACGGAATAGCGCAGCAGCAGCGCGAGCCCGAAGGTGCCGAGGATCTGGGCCAGCATCGGCCCCTTCATGATGTCGCGGATCAGGCCGAAATAGACCACAACGCCGACGGTCGCGAGCACCAGCGTCGCCAGCGGCGCGCCGACGATGGGCCCTCCTCCCATCAGCGTGTAGACGACATAAGCGACGTACATGCCGAGCATGACGAAGTCGCCATGCGCGAAATTGACGATGTTCATCATGCCCCACACCAGCGTGAGGCCGGAGGAAAACAGGGCGTAGACGGCGCCAAGCAGCAGCCCGCCGACGATCACCTGCACGAGAACGAAGGACATGAGCCGCGTTGCTCTGATTCAAATCATTTGGAAAAAGGCGGGGCGCGCGGCCCCGCCTTCAAAAATCACCAGCCCTTGTAGGGCAGCACCGGCGGCTTCTCGGCATTGGTCTTGGGCCACACCGCGACATAGTTCTCGCCGTCCTGGAGCTGGATGATGGCGCCGGAGGCGAGGATGTTCTGGCCCTTGTCGTCGAACTTGACGCCCTTGTAGCCGATCATGAGCTGCTCGGGCTTCAGGTCCGTGGCCTTCAGCGCGGCCTGGATCTTGGCAGGCTCAGTCGAGCCGGCGCGGTCGATGGCGTCGGCCAGCACGAAGAAGCCCTGCATCTGCCGAGCGACCGTGTCGTCCATCTCCTCGCCGCTCTTCTTCTTGTACATGTCGGCGATGATCGCGGACGGCGAGCCCGACGGACCGACCACCCAGGACGAGCGGTTGAAGACGCCTTGCGAAATCTTGCCGACCGCCTTGGTGAAGGACGGATCGGAATAGCCGGCATCGTCGGCGAGCAGCACGGCCGGCTTGTAGTCGAGCGACTGCATGGTCTTGGCGAACAGGATCGCGTCCGACGTGTAGCTGATCATGATGACGACGTCGGGCTTCTTGTCCTTGAGCTGGAGCACCTGCCCCTGCACGTCGGTCGCGTTGACGGGATAGGCGACGTCGAGCGCGATCGGCTGGCCCTTGTCCTTGAAGGCGCCGGCGATCGTGTTCGCGACCGAGGTGCCGTATTCGGTGTTGTCGTGAACGATCGCGACGCTCTCGGTCTTGGCGCCCTGCGCCTTGAGGTCGGCGAGGAACTCGACATAGATCTTGGCGAAGTCGGTGGCGATCGGCGTGGTCCGGAAGAACCATTTGAAGCCGCGCTCGGTGAGATTGGCGGCAACCGACTCCGAATTCAGGAACGGCACGCCGTATTTCTCCGCGATCGCGCTCGAGGTCAGCGTCACGCCGGACTGGTAGGAGCCGAACACCGCGGCCACCTTCTCTTCCGTGATCAGGCGCAGCGCCTGGTTCTGGCCCGTTGCCGGGTTGCCCTGGTTGTCGGCGATGATCACCTCGACCTTGGCACCGCCGAGGCCGGCAAGGCCTGCGTTCTTCGCGAGTGGGAAATTGCCAAGCTCGGGATGAGCGTTGTTGATGATGTCGGTTGCGACATCAAGCGCTGCCTTGGCGTGTGCGCCGATCGAGGCGGTGCCGCCGGACATCGGCATGATCACGCCGATCTTGACGACCTTGTCCTGCGCCTGCGCGACGGGCGCCAGCGCAAGCGATATCGCGGCTACGCAAAGCAGCCCGGTGAGATGCTTCAAATTCATGAAATCAGACCTCCCAAAGGGTTTCCCCGACCAAGATTTTTGGAAGCCGTGGCTAAGCGCCCGCTTCCGTTTGTTTATCCCTGGCCTTGGGAGGATGGCATGACGGCCGGATACCGGCAAGGTGAAACGGGGTACCTCCGATGTTGCGCGCGGGGCAAGCCGCGTTCTGTCTGGGTCGTTCGATATGAACCCAACAACCTCCACGCCTTTCCCTCACGGAGACAAGTCGCGTCGTACGGCGCCTATACGTTCTGCATGGCAAAGACGTTGCGCGAGCGGCGCGATCGCGGCACGAACACGTCGTTCAGGAATTAGCGACCTCGTCCGGAAGCGGCGCAGCTGATCGCCCGCGCCGGCCAGACGAGGCATTGTGCCAATCGAGGCGCCGGGACCGCGACGTTCGTCGGGCAAAGCTTGCCCGACGGTTGCCTCAACGGCAGGCTTGCCTATGGCGAGTGTGCCTGAAGCAGCGTCGTGAAGCCGCCATAGATCATGCGCTTGCCGTCGAACGGCATGTCGCCGCCCTTGAGTCGCGCATCGGCCATCACCTTCTTGTTGACGGCATCGCGGGTCTCGCGGTCGCGGTAGATGATCCAGGAGAACACGACCACCTCGTCCTCTTTCGCCATCACCGCGCGCGGAAACGAAGTCAGCTCGCCATAGGGCACGTCGTCGCCGATGCACTCGACGTAATCAAGCGCGCCGTGCTCCATCCAGACCGCGCAGGCCGTTCGCGCCAGCGCCTTGTAGGCCTCGATCTTGTCCTTGGGCACGGCCAGCACGAAACCATCGACATAGGGCATTTCGGATCTCCTTGGGTTGTGTATCCAAGGACGATGGAACGGGGCCCGATCCGACCGGGCTGGGCTGAGGCAAACCGTCGCGAGCCACGGCGTCCTCATGGGTGCCCGCGGGTCAAAGCTCCGTGCACCGCGGCGCTTGCCAGCCCAAGGCCGAGCGGGTAGAACGCTGCCACGCCTGAGCCGTGATTTGCGCCAAACGCGCTTCCGGCCACAGCCGGACAAAGTCAATAAGCTATTGAATTTGCCCGGCTATTCCGTTGGGGAATGGTGTAACGGTAGCACAACAGACTCTGACTCTGTTTGTCTTGGTTCGAATCCAGGTTCCCCAGCCAATTCCGGGCGTTTTCCCTAAGTAAGCCCTGCTTTTGAACTGTTCGGACCACGGCTAGTCCGGCGCGAGCGTCGCGAGGCCGGCCTCGATGATCGTGATCTCCTCACTGACCTGCGCGATGGCCTGCTTCGGATCGACGTGACCGAGATCAACTGCCGCGGCAGATCCTGCCTGTGCGCCAGGATGTCGTGAAGCGCATCGCGGTCGTTCAGCCGTACATAGCCTCCGACGATCAGTTCAAGGGAACGGGACGTCGTACTCTCGATACGCGGGATTACGGTTTGAGCCCTGAAAATATAGCAATCGCCGCCTTCGAAGTGAGCGCCATGTCGCGTCAACCTTGACCGTAAGGCTAACGGCCCGGGCGCGAAACCGCCGCGCCCGGAAAAGCGCGGCGCATTTTTCCGGATCATGCTTTAGTTCGGGCGTCCGATGTTGACGACGATCTCGCCCCTGCCGTGTGCGATCATGACCTGCCCGTACTCGTCCTGCGGCGGACTCTCCTCATAGCGCAGCGGGATCGTGGTGATCTCCTCCAGCGCTTCGCCGCTCAGCTGCTGCGCGCTCACGTCGAGGATCAGGATCTTCGGATTGATGCCCTGCGGCGAGCGCTTGGTCAGGCGGGCCTGCCACCCGTTACTCGGCACCCTGACGTCGCCGACCATGATCAGCTTGGGCGGGGCGCCCGGTTCACGGTCGATCCAGGCCTTGAAGGTGTTTCTCAGCAGGACAGTCATGACGCGTCCCTCCTTTGCCAAGTTGCGCGATCCTTCAGTCACGGGCGCAACATAGGGGGCGAGGCGAAGCGGAACGTGAACGGCCCGTGAATTGGGGTCTCCCGACGCCGCTTGACGGGTGGGATTTCCGGAAAGCGACCTATTCTCCAGTCGCAGGAACCTATTTGCCGGCCGACGCTGACGGGAACCGCGCGACCGCGCCGAGCCGCGCGGGTTCCGCTCCAAGGTCGGCAGACGAGCCAACCAGGCTCGTTCCCTCAAGCATGATCCGGAAACGTGCGCTGCGGTTTTCCGAATAGACCATGCTCAAACAACAGCCTGCTAAAGCGCGATGACGATTCATCCGCCCTGCCGCGGCTGATGCAGCGACGACCAACGTGCAGGATCTCGCGATCAAGTCAGGGCTGTCGAGCTGAGCGGCCGTTAGATCACGATGTGATCGAAATCGGCGGCGATCCGGCTGTTCGGGAAGATTCTTGCCGCTTCGGTCAGGATCTCGTCATCCGCGTAGCGTCCCGACATATGGGTCAGCATGAGCTGGCCGACGTTGTTCGCGGCCGCAAAGGACGCCGCCTCTGCCGCGGTGAGATGGCCGTAGTCGCGTGCGGTCGACGCATCGCGATCGAGGAACGTCGCCTCGATCACCAGCAAGTCGGCATCTGCAACGTATTGCGACAGCCCCTCGGTGGTCTCGGTATCGCCGACCACAACGAGCTTCTTTCCGCCGCTCGGAGGTCCGAGCACGTCTTCCGGATCGATGGTTCGGTCGGCGATCACGACCGGCCGTCCCGCGGCGAGCTCGCCGCGCATGGGGCCGTCGGGAACGCCGAGCGTCGCGAGGTGATCGGACAGAAGATGGCGGCGTGCGGGACTCTGGAAGGAGAAACCAAAACTGTCGGTGTCGCGGTGGCGAACCGGAAAACAGTCGATGGTGAAATCGCCGTCGTCGAGAACCTGTCCTTCGGTGAGCGGCGCGAACGACACCGCGATCGGCGCCCTGCCCGCACCCCACAGGCCTGCCAGCATGCGGATCACGATATCGAGCGTGCCTTCCCCGCCGTGAATGGTCATCACGCCGGAGGTCTGCCGCAAGCCCAGCGTCGAGAACAGGCCGGGAATGCCGAGCACGTGATCAAGATGGCCGTGCGTCAGCAGGATGCGGTCGAGCCGCCGAAAGCCGGCACCACTGCGCAGCAATTGCCGCTGCGTGCCCTCGCCGCAATCGACCAGGATGCGCTTGCCCGCAGCTTCCACGAGCAGCGCCGGATGGTTGCGTTCCGCCGAGGGAACGCTGGCCGAGGTGCCGAGAAATGTCAGGGCGAACATGTGCGTCAATTGTCCAGCGGTTTTGAAGCCGCCTTCAATCGATGGACGGCCTCACCGTCCCCAATGCCACGCGAGCAGCAGCGCGTATAGGCCCATCGAGGCGGCATAGAGCGCGGTGAGCAGCGCATAGCCCGCGATCTGGCGACCGATCGCGGCCTTCGGCGCGATCCACCAGTCCAGCGCCTTGAAGGCGGCGGGCACCAGGCACCAGCCGAGCAGCTGGGTGCTGACGAGATTGCCGATGAAGAGGGAGAGCCAGACCGGCACGCCATGACTGTCGATCAGCGGCCTGCTGATGAAATAGCCCCAGAGATACACGACGGGATAGAGCACCAGCAGCACGATAAGGTTGCTCTTCCAGATGAAGCCGGGCCCCTGCTCCGGTGCCTCAAGCTTGCCGGCCGGGAACCAGAAATTGAAGCCGTAGCTCGCCCGCTTCACGTTCATGCCGGCGTTGAAACGCTCCCCCTCTTTCAGCAGCGTCTGCCGCGACGGCGATTCGAGCCAGGCATTGAGATTGGCATCGCTGTCGAACGACAGGATGATGATCCACTCATCGTGCAGGCCCGGAATCGGCCGCTCGATCTTGTGCCGCAGGAATCCCCTAAACTCGGCTTCCGCGGCCTGGATGCGTTGCTGCCATTTGAGGAACGCATCCTCGAGCCCATCCGGCACCTTGAAGGAGATGACGGCGGAGACTGCGCTATCGCGCTGGACGCCGGTGTCCGGCAGGATATGGACATCCTCCGAACCGACGAAGTAGCGCTGCACCTCTCCGATCAGTTTCGCGCGCACCTCGCTCTGGAGCCAGGCGCGGGCGGCGGCAGGGCTTGCGAAACGCACGATCGTCACCCAGTCCACATGGGCGGGCGGCTGCGGCGGCACCACCTCCTGGCCGAGAAAGCCAGGCCAGGTCTTGAGCACCTCGCCGACCTCGCCGTTCCAGCGCGCGAACGCGGCGAAGCCGTCATCCGCGATGCGGCGCTGGATGACGAGAGCGACCGGCTGGCCGGCCGTATCAGGAGATGCGCTCATCGCGTCGGCTTCAGCTCTTCTTGTAGAGACGCTTGCCCATCACCCAGGTCTCGTCGACGCATCGGTCGTCGCCGACCATCATGACGGCGAACAGCATGTTCGCGGCTTCGTCGACCGTGCGCGGGCCGGCGCCGTCGGCGACCAGCGACTGGTGCCAGGGCTGCGCCAGCTGCCCCGCATTGGGATCGAGCGCGACGAAATCGGCCTCCTTGCCGGGCTCGAAATTGCCGAGCTTGTCATCGATATAAAGGCCTTCGGCACCGCCGAGCGTGATCGACCAGAAGCCGCGATAGGGCGAGAGCTTGTTGCGCTCGGCCTCGGCGAGATCCTTGCGCGCCGGATCGATGCTGCCGTCGAGCATCGTGTTGTTGCACATGCCGACCTTGTAGGCGTCGTCCAGCACGGCGATCATCGAGAAGCGGTTGCCGCCGCCGACGTCGGTACCGAACGACATCTTGACGCGATGCTCCGGATCCGTTGCGCGGCCGAGACGGAACAGGCCGCTGCCGAGGAACAGGTTGGAGCACGGGCAGAACACCACCGCCGCGCCCTTCTTCGACATGCGGCGGAACTCGTTGTTGGAGAGATAGACGCCGTGGCCGCCGGAGAATTTCGGGCCGACCAGGTCGAACTTCTCGTAGACGCCGAGATAGTCCTGACAATCCGGATGCTCGACCAGCACGCCGGTGCATTCGGCCGGGTTCTCGGAGATATGGGTGTTGACCCAGCAGTCTGGGTGCTCGTGCTTGAGGCGCTGGCACGCCTTGAGCAGCTCCGGCGAGGCGCCGAAGGCGAAGCGCGGTGTGATGGCGTAGAGGTTGCGGCCCTTGTTGTGGTACTGCGCGATCAGCCGCTTGCTGTCGCGATAGAAGTTCTCGGGCGTGTCGATGAAGTCGGCCGGCGCATTGCGGTCGATCCCGGTGAGGCCCGCGATCACGCGCATGTTGCGCCTGCTGGCTTCCTCGAACAGCTCTTCGGTCGAGACCGGCGAGGAGCTGGTGAACGCCTGGCAGGTGGTGGTGCCGGCGGCGAGCAGTGCGTCGAGAAAACGCTTCGCGCCCTCGCGCGCGTAGTTGCGATCCTTGTACTTGATTTCCTCGGGGTAGATCGACTTCTGCAGCCACGGCAGCAGCTGCTCGCCATAAGCCCCCAGCACGCGGGTCTGCGGCAGATGGATGTGGCCATCGATGAAGCCCGGCAGAATGATGCGGTCCTTGATATGGGTGATCTCGACGCTCCGATGCGCGGCGGCGATCTTGTCGTAGGGACCGAACGCCTTGATGACGCCATCCGCGACGACCATCAGGCCGTCCTGATGAAAGCGTGCGGCGGCCTGCTCGTTGCCGATGTGCTTCCAGGGATCGTCGACAAAGTCGAAGAACGTGCCGCGAATGCCGACGGTGGTCATGAGGAGGTTCCTTCCTTAAGTCTGTGTGGCGTTGCGCGCCGAGGGCAGCGAGATCGCAAGCAGCGCGCCCGCGATGGCGCAGAGGCCGAGATAGAGCCAGCCGATCGGCGCCTGCGTCGTTTCGGGCAGCACCGCCGCGATCGCCATGGCGCCGCTGACGGCGAGATAGCAGAGCGCGCTGATGAGGCCGCCGATCAGGCCGTGGTCGCGCTCGAACAGGCCGAGCGCCATGCCGTACATCATCGGGCACAGCACGCCGCAGCCGCCGAGCACCAGCGCGCCGCCGATCGTAATCGACGTGAAATCAAGCCCGACCGTCGTGCCGGTTGCGGTCAGGACCGCAGCGCCAGCAAGGAACAGCGCGAAGGCGCCGAAGCCCATGACACGGGCCGGTAAAAGCTGCGCGAAATGCGCGCAGCCGAGCTCGCCGGCGAGATTGACGCCGCCGAGGCCAAGCGCGACGAGGCCGTAGATGGCCGCCGAATGGCCGAGGCCGGTCTGGTAGAAGAACGGCGCAACGACGCCGAAGGCGAGCTGCGCGCTTGCAGCGGCCGCAAACACCAGCACGAAAGCGAGGAAGCCTGGACGGACAAGCGCATCGCGCAAGATGCCGGCGGTGCGGCGCGGATCGAACGGCGCGCGGCGATCTGTGGGCAGCGTTTCGGGCAGAAGAAACACCACGATGGTGGCGACGATGGCCGCGGCGATCGCGATGACGATGAAGACCCCGCGCCAGGACGCCAGCTCGACGATGAAGCCGCCGGCCGCAGGTGCCAGCACCGGCGCAAGTCCCCAGGCTGCGCCAAGCAGGCCGGAGATCGCGGTGAGCTCACGGCCGCGAAAGCAGTCGGCCGCCACCGCATAGGCGACGACGAGGCAGGTGCAGCCGCCGATGCCTTGCAGGAAGCGCAAGCCCAGCAGCAGCGAGGCGCTAGTGGCGAGCGCGCAGGCGATGCTCATCGCGATCAGCACCGACAGCCCCGCGAGCAGGACGTTGCGGCGGCCGAGCGTGTCGGAGGCGATACCGACAGGCACCAGCGCCAGACTCATGCCGAGCATGTAGGCGGTGACGGTATTCTGCATCGCGGCGGGATCGGCGGCGAGATCCACCACCATCTGCGGCAGGCCGGGCGTGTAGGCATCGAGCGGAATCTGGCTGAACGGCACGACGCACAGCAGGATCGGCACGATCCCACTTCTGGCGCGACCGGCGTCCGAAGCAAGTGCAGTCATGGCTTACGCCCCCTCAGTGCCCGCGGGCCCCGTCTTTTCGTGCGCGCAATGAGAGGCGACGATGCAGGTTGCGGTATTGACGCGCGGAGCGTGCCAGAACTGTGTGTAGAAACTCTTAGGAGGTTCCGGCCCACCCTGGCGGCTCACGCCGCGACACGGTGGGACGTGATGACGCTCCAGTTAAATGCGAAAACAACCCCATGCACAGTAGGAGCGGATCGAAATCATTCACCGATTCTTAAAATCCGGGAAAAGCGAAATATTGACTTGCTCCGTCGGGCAAAACAGGTGCAGAATTGCATCATCGCCGACCGTCGGCTCCCCGCCAGAGCGGGGCCATTTACAGTTAGGAAAGCACGGTCGTCTCGAACAATGGTATTCGCCAATCGGCGGACAGGTCTGGTGCCTGTTGCACGGCCCCTCTCGTCCCCCTTCCGAGATCGTACGTTCGATGCCCCAGGCCATCTGTGGGGGAATAGCTTCAACGCGGCAATAAGATAGAATGGAGCTTATGATGAGCGCGGATGGCGTTGACCTGGACTACGGCTCGATCGGCACGCTTCTGAGCGCGTTGCACGCGCGCAAGATCTCCGCATCGGAGTTGCTCGAACACACGATCGGGCGCATCGAGGCCCTGGACAGCCCGATCAACGCCATCGTCGTTCGCGATTTCGATCGCGCGAAGGCGGCCGCGCATGCCGCCGATGCCGCGCTCGGACGCGGCGAGCGGCTGCCGCTGCTCGGCGTCCCCGTAACCCTCAAAGAGCCATTCAACGTCGCCGGCTTGTCGACGACCTGGGGCTTTCCGCACTTTAAGAATTTTAAGCCGGCCGAAGATGCCCTTGTCGTCTCGCGGTTGAAGGCGGCGGGCGCCGTCATCATCGGCAAGAGCAACATCCCGATCGGCTTGCGCGATTTCCAGAGCTACAATGAGATCTACGGAACGACCAACAATCCGTGGGATCTCGGCCGCTCACCCGGCGGCTCCTCGGGTGGATGTGGCGCGGCGCTGGCCGCAGGGTTCGGTCCGCTCTCGATCGGCTCGGACATCGGCGGCTCAATCCGGGTGCCCTCGCATTTCTGTGGCGTGTTCGGCCACAAGCCGAGCCTCGGTCTCGTCCCGCTGCGCGGATACAGCCTGCCACCGGCACCGCCCGTCCCCGGCCAGGGCGATCTCGCCGTCGTCGGGCCGATGGCGCGCACCGCCTCGGATCTCGCATTGTCGCTCGACGTGATTGCCGGCCCCGACGAGATGCGCGACGGCATCGGCTACCGGCTTGCTCTGCCCGCCCCGCGCCATGGTCAGCTCAGGGATTTCAGGATTCTCGTGATCGACACCCATCCGCTGATGCCGACGAGCGACGCCATGCGGTCAGCCATCGGACGATTGGCGGAACGGCTCGAACGATCGGGCGCCCGCGTCGCTCGCACAAGCGCATCGCTGCCCGATCTCGCGGAGTCCGCGCGGCTCTACATGAAGCTGCTCAATGGCGCGCGAAGCCCGCGACTGACACCAGCCGCCCTCGCCGAGGCGCAGGAAGCTGCCGCAGCGCTCACGCCCGACGACCGCAGCCTGCAGGCCGAGCGCGCCCGCGGCTGGGGCATGATCCATCGCGATTGGCTGGCGGCTGATGCGGCCCGCCTGCAGCTGCAGCAAAAGTGGTATCAGCTCTTCCGCGAGTTCGACGCGGTGATCTATCCGGCCGCCGCCGTGCCCGCCTTTCCGCATGACCATTCCGAGCCGTTCGAGGCGCGGAAGCTCGACATCGATGGCAAGCTCTACAACTATTCCGATGCATGCTTCATTTGGGCCGATCCCGCCTCGACCTGCGGACTGCCTGCGACCGCCGTTCCGATCGAGCGCACGCCGTCGGGCCTGCCGGTCGGCGTGCAGATCATCGGACCGTATCTGGAGGACCGCACAACGATTGCACTGGCGGGATTGATCGAACGCGAGTTCGGCGGGTTCGTCCCGCCGCCGGCGTTGCCGGGATGAATCAGGTTCTGTCCACCGACTGCGCCTCAACCGCCTGCACCGCGACGCTTGCGACTTGCCGCAGCGCTTCGCGGTCCGCGCCCGATGACGCCATCACGCCCATACCGACGGACACCGCCGAGACATAGCGAGCGAGCGCGGCCGGATCTGACGTGTCCTTGAGATCGCCCTCCGCCTTGGCGCGGACAAAACGCTCGCGGAGCTGGTCCTCGTTCTGGGCGCGGCGGGCGGCGAGCTCAAAGGGGACGTTCTCGGAGCCGGTGCCGCAGGCAATTCCGCCCTGCACGAGCAGGCAGCCGGGCGGATTGGCGGGATCGGTCTGCTTGTCGGCGATGCCCATCAGCATTCGCTCGGCGACCTCGCGGGCGGTCGGGGCCGCGACGACCTCGTCCATCCAGACGCCGCGCAGCTTGGTGTAGCGGTCGAGCGCGGCCTTCAGCAGGCCTTCCTTGTTGCCGAAGCAGGCATAGAGGCTGGGGGGATTGATGCCCATGGCCTCGGTGAGCTGGGCAATGGTCGCGCCCTCATAGCCATGGCGCCAAAACACTTCCATCGCCCGGTCCAACGCCGTCTCGGCGTCGAATTCGCGGGGGCGTCCCATGCCCATGTGCCCGTCTCCTTGGACTTCACGTTCTGCCTGAGGCTTAACGTCAAATCCTATCTATTTGTTCTAGCTTACTTTTTTCAGCGCCTTCCAATTGTCGCGGTATGCAGCTACAATTTTCTTAGTGAATGGTACATAAGTATCTTGCACTGCGGCATCCAGCTCCACATCTGTAGCAAACACTACATATCTGGAGCGCGCAAATGCATCCCTCCCAAAATACCGCCCCTACCGGCCGTTTCCGCCGTCTTCTCGGCGGCGTCGCCATCGTGGGCGCACTCGCCGTTGCCGGCTCGATCGCGACCGGCCACTACTTCCACGCTGCGCAAGCGACCGCAACCGGCGCCGCGGCTGAACAAGCCATCTCCGTCACCGTCGCGATGATCGAACCCAAGCAGACCGTGCTGTGGGACGATTTTTCCGGCCGGCTCGAGGCCATCCAACGCGTCGAGCTTCGCCCGCGCGTGGCCGGCGCGATCCTGTCGACCAACTTCACCGAGGGCGCGCTGGTGAAGGCCGGCGACGTGCTGTTCAAGATCGATCCGGCGCCCTACGCCGCCGAGGTCGACAAGGCTGCCGCGCAGCTCGAGGCCGCCAAGGCCCGCGTGGTGTTCACCCAGAGCGAGCTCGAGCGCGGCGCGCAGCTGGTTGGGAACGCCGTGGTCACGCGGCGCGACTATGACCAGCGCGACAACGCCAATCGCGAAGCGATCGCCAATGTGAAGGCGGCCGAGGCGACGCTGCAGACTGCAAAGCTCAATCTCGACTACACCGAGGTTCGGGCACCGGTGGATGGCCGCGTCGGCAAGATCGAGGTCACCGTCGGCAATCTCGTCGCCGCCGGCACTGCTTCCCCAGTGCTGACCTCGCTGGTCTCGGTCAATCCGATCTACGCCTCGTTCGATGCGGACGAAGAGGTGGTGCTGCGGGCGCTGAACTCGATCGCGGATGGCACGGGCCGGCGTGGCAAGCTCGACCAGATTCCGGTCGAGATGACGACGTCAGGCGGCCTCTCGTCCAAGGGCCACATCCAGCTGATCGACAACCAGGTCAACGGTCAGAGCGGGACCATCCGCGTCCGCGCCGTCTTCCCCAACGAGGACGGGCGTCTGATCCCAGGGCAGTTCGCCCGCGTGCGCATGGGCCAGCCCAAGCAGCAGACGCTGGTGATGATCGATGAGCGCGCGATCGGCACTGACCAGGACAAGAAGTTCGTGATGGCGGTCGGTGACGACAGCCGCGCGGTCTACCGGCCGGTCACGCTGGGCGGCGCCGTCGATGGACTCCGCATCGTGACGTCGGGCCTGAAGCCAGGCGATCGCATCGTCGTCAACGGTTTGCAGCGCGTGCGTCCCGGCGCCCTCCTCAAGACGGAGATCGCGGCGATGGGGGCGCGGGGGCAGCAGGCTTCCAACCACAGCAACCAGGACGTGGTGCAACGCTAGTTATACCGCATCGTTCCGGGGCGCGACGAAGTCGCGAACCCGGAACCTCGACGTCATAGAACGGCCAAGACATAACTTCCGGATTCCGGGTTCGCGGGCTCTGCCCGCGCCCCGGAATGACGGGAGAGTTGTCTCTGATACAGGGGCAAAGCCATGAATCTCTCAAAGTTCTTCATCGATCGTCCGATTTTCGCCGGCGTGCTGTCGGTCATGATCTTTCTCGCTGGCCTGATCTCGCTGTTCGCGATGCCGATCTCGGAATATCCTGATGTCGTGCCGCCCTCCGTCGTGGTGCGCGCGACCTATCCCGGCGCCAATCCCAAGGTGATCGCGGAGACTGTCGCGACGCCGATCGAGGAGCAGATCAACGGCGTCGAGAACATGCTGTACATGTCGAGCCAGGCCACCACCGACGGCGCGATGACGCTGACGGTGACGTTCCGCCTCGGCACCGACCCCGACAAGGCGACGCAGCTCGTGCAGAACCGCGTGCAGCAGGCCGAGCCGCGCCTGCCGGCCGTGGTGCGCCAGCTCGGCATCATCACCAAGAAATCCTCGCCCGACCTGACCATGGTGGTGCATCTGCTGTCCCCGAACGGCCGCTACGACATGACGTATTTGCGCAACTACGCAGTGCTCAACGTCAAGGATCGCCTTGCCCGGATCGACGGCGTCGGCGATGTCCAGCTTTATGGGGCCGGCGACTATTCGATGCGGGTCTGGGTCGATCCGCAGAGGGCGGCCGAGCATGGGCTGACCGCCAGCGATATCGTGAGAGCGATCCAGGCGCAGAACGTCGAGGCTGCGGCGGGCGTGGTCGGCTCCTCGCCCAACGTCAAGGGCATCGATCTCCAGCTCTCGGTCAACGCCGAAGGACGTCTCGCTAACGAGGAGCAGTTCGGCGACATCGTGGTCAAGACCGGCTCGCGCGGCGAAGTGGTTCGCCTTCGTGACGTCGCGCGCATCGAGCTTGGCGCCTCCGAATACGGCCTGCGCTCGCTGCTCGACAACAAGCAGGCGGTGGCGATCCCGATCTTCCAGGCGCCCGGCTCCAACGCGCTGCAGATCTCCGACCATGTCCGCGCCACCATGGCCGAGATCAAGAGGAACATGCCGGAAGGCGTATCCTACCAGATCGTCTACGATCCCACCCAGTTCGTGCGCTCCTCGATCGAGGCCGTGATCCACACGCTGTTGGAGGCGATCGCGCTGGTGGTTCTGGTCGTGATCCTGTTCCTGCAGACCTGGCGCGCTTCGATCATCCCCCTGCTCGCCGTGCCGGTCTCCATCGTCGGCACGTTTGCAGTGATGCACGTGTTCGGCTTCTCCATCAACGCGCTCAGCCTGTTCGGCCTCGTGCTCGCGATCGGCATCGTCGTCGACGACGCCATCGTCGTGGTCGAGAACGTCGAGCGCAACATCGAAGCGGGGTTGTCGCCGCGCGATGCCACCTACCAGGCCATGCGCGAGGTGTCGGGACCGATCATCGCCATCGCGTTAGTGCTGATCGCGGTGTTCGTGCCGCTCGCCTTCATCTCCGGCCTGACCGGGCAGTTCTACAAGCAGTTCGCGCTGACGATCGCGATCTCGACCGTGATCTCCGCCGTCAACTCGCTGACCTTGTCGCCGGCGCTGTCGGCGCTGCTGCTCAAGGGCCACAACGAGCCGAAGGACCGGCTGACGCTGATCATGGAAAAGAGCCTCGGCTGGTTCTTCCGCGGCTTCAATCGGGTGTTCACCTATTCGTCGGAGAGCTACAGCGGCAGCGTCACCAAGGTGATCTCGGGCAAGGCCGCGGTGATGGGCCTCTATGTGCTGCTGGTCGGCGTCACGGCCCTGCTGTTCCAGCAAGTGCCGAGCGGCTTCGTGCCCGGACAGGACAAGCAATATCTGGTCGGCTTCGCCCGCCTGCCCGACGGCGCCACGCTCGACCGCAGCGAAGAGGTGATCCGCAAGATGAGCGACATCGCGCTGACCCAGCCCGGTGTCGAGAGCTCGGTGGCCTTCCCCGGCCTGTCGATCTCCGGCTTCACCAACTCCTCCAATGCCGGCATCGTGTTCTCGACGCTGAAACCGTTCGACGAACGCAAGGATCCTTCGCTCAGCGGGCCTGCGATCGCGGCCGAGTTGAACAAGAAGTATGCCGGCATTCAGGAGGCCTTCATCGCCATGTTCCCGCCGCCGCCGGTCAACGGCCTCGGCACCATCGGCGGCTTCAAGCTGCAGATCGAGGACCGCGCTGGTCTGGGCTATGACGCGCTGAACGAAGCGACGAAAGCGTTCATGGCGGCGATGCAAAAGGCGCCGGAGATCGCCGGCGTGTTCTCGAGCTTCCAGGTCAACGTGCCGCAGCTGTTCGCCGACATCGACCGCACCAAGGCGCTCCAGCTAGGGGTGCCCGTGACGGAGGTGTTCAACACGCTGCAAATTTACCTCGGCTCCTATTACGTCAACGACTTCAACAAGTTTGGCCGCACCTATTCGGTCCGGGTCCAGGCCGACGCGCCGTTCCGCGCGCGTGCCGACGACATCAGGCAGTTGAAGGTGCGCTCGTCGTCGGGCGACATGGTGCCGCTGTCGGCGCTGCTCAAGATCCGCCAGAGCGCGGGGCCGGAGCGTGCGATCCGCTACAACGGTTTCCTGTCCTCCGACATCAACGCGGCGGCTGCGCCCGGCTTCTCCTCGGGCCAAGCCCAGGAAGCGGCGACCCGGATCGCGGCGGAAGTGCTGCCGCCCGGCTTCGCCTTCGAATGGACCGACCTGACCTATCAGGAGTTCATCGCCGGCAATTCCGGCATCTGGGTGTTTCCGCTGGCGATCCTCCTGGTGTTCCTGGTGCTGGCCGCGCTCTATGAGAGCCTGACCCTGCCGCTCTCGATCATCATGATCGTGCCGATGGGCCTATTGGCTGCGATGTTCGGCGTCTGGATCTCGAAGGGCGACAACAACGTCTTCACCCAGATCGGCCTCATCGTGCTGGTCGGCCTCTCCGCCAAAAACGCGATCCTGATCGTCGAATTCGCGCGCGAGCTCGAATTTGCAGGACGCACGCCGATCAGGGCCGCGATCGAGGCGAGCCGCTTGCGGCTGCGCCCGATCCTGATGACGTCGATGGCGTTCATCATGGGCGTCTTGCCGCTGGTGCTCTCGACCGGCGCAGGCTCGGAGATGCGCCGGGCCATGGGCGTCGCCGTGTTCTCCGGCATGATCGGCGTCACCGTGTTTGGCCTGTTCCTGACGCCCGTGTTCTACGTGCTGCTCAGAACCATCACCCGCAACAAGCCGCTGATGCATCATGGCAGCGACATCAGCGCGGCGCCTGTGCAGGGCATGAGCCACGAGGCCGGTCACTAAAGCGCGAGGAGCTTTGGATGAATCATCATCGCGCTTTAAGTTGTTGTTTGAGCATGATCTCCGCGCAAACGCGTTCTGCGTTTGTCGCGAGGGAAAACCGCTGCGCACTTTGCGCTGACGCGGCCCTCCGGGTCCGGATCATGCGCTAGATCAGGGACAGACCTGATACCAGCAACACAGCGAGCACGGTCTTGCGAAAGACCGTCTCGTTGACCCGATGGAAAGCGATCACACCGAGCGCCGAGCCGGCGAACAGCGCCGGCAGGCTGACCGCGAGATCGACGAAGACCTTTGACGATAGGTCCCGGTGTCCGATCAGCAGCGCGATCGCGAACAGCTGCATCGCGGCGATGAAGGGCTGAACCAGGCCGCGCTGCTCGCTCTTGGGCATGCCGCGCATGTCGCACCAGATCGTCGGAATCGCGCCGGGCATCGCGGTGAGCCCGCCGACCAGCCCTCCCCCGAATCCGATCAGCGCCACCCAGTGACGGCCGACCGCCTCGCCGGCCGTGACCAGCGTCGGCCGCAGCAGCATGTAGGCGGCATAGAGCGCGACGACGATGCCGAAACCGCGCCGAAGCACATGCGTGTCCGCGGTCTGCAACAGCGACACCGCAATGGGAACGCCAATCAGCCCGCCGACGATCAGCAGCAGGCTGCCCTCCCAGCGGATGCTGCGCCGAAGCGCCCACAGATTGGTCGCCTGCACGCCGATGCTGCACGCCATCATCAGAGGCACGGCTTCGAGCGGCTGAAACACGCGAAGCAGGATCGCGCCAGCCACGGCCGAGAACGCGAAGCCCGAAAGGCCCGAGACGAAGGCGCCGGCGAAGACAGCAACGCTGAGCAGGATCAGGGTCGTGGCGTCAGGCACAAGCCGTCCTCCAGTCAATCGTAGGAAACCTGCGAGACAGGAACGTCGGCGCTCCCGGAGCAAACGGCCTGTTCACGAGGCAACGACACGTGCATCGCGTGGGCGTGAGACCGTTCCAGCATTGCGAGCCCGATCAACTGGAGCGTGACGAGCGCCGCGGTCAGGGCGACCGCGACGATATTGGCGTTACGCGCGCTCGAACGCGGGAGCGCCGGCGGCGCGCTCGCGCGCATCGGGTTCGTGGGCATTTTCTAAAATATCCTCTTGATTGCTGACCGGTATGAATTGGTTCAAAGGCAATGGTTCGTGCGCCGGCTCCAGCAGATGGCGATAGCGCCGCAACGCGCGCCGCGCCTCGATCCCGCGCTGCTCACGGAATGCTGCGCCTATCCGTGCGGCGATGTCGCGGAACTTGCCGACCCAAACCGTTGACGCCGTTCGCATGACAATCGCCCTCAACCAGCGCGGGAAATCAATCAGATCACCCTCACGTGCCGTGAGTTGATCGCGTGACATCTCGTAAAAGAGAGCGCGGAAAATCGCGTCACCCGAACGAATGAGGTGCGATAACTTTCTAATGATGGCTTGGCTTTGAACCTGATGCGAGCTGCAGCGACTCGGGTTGCGCGCGGATCATGCCTTGCGCGTCAGCGCACGAGCGGATTGGAGAATCCGGCCGCGAGCTTGACGAGATCGGACTGGCGCGAAACGCAGGCCTTGGCGAAGACGCGATGCAGATGGGTCTTCATGGTCGTCTCGGCGAGCCGACCTTGGATTTGGCCAAGCTCCGGGCTTGTGTTCAAGGCGGCTGCGCTCAGAACCCTTGCGAGCATCCCGGCCGCAAGAACAATCGTTTCATGTCAGCCTCCCATCGCGTTCCCCGCACGGATGACCCATCTGTCCCGGCGGCCCGCAAGGGTGCGACGAGGCCGACCAAGGTCGATAGTGACGGCGAGGCCTTACGGCCGCCGCGGCACGATGGCGATCGGGGTGAAGGTGTAAACCTCTTCGCCGTTCTGGTTGAACATTGTCCATTTCACCAGCGCGATACCTTGCGGCTTCGACTTCGACGGCGTCAGGCTCATGACTTCGCCGAGCAGATGCAGGCGGTCGTTCGGCCGCACCGGCATGGTCCAGCGCAGGCCATCGACGCCTGCGCCGATCAGCGGATGCGGGCCGAAGGGGCGGGTCTGGATGGCGAGGTTCATGGCGATTGCCGCGGTGTGCCATCCCGAGGCAGCGAGGCCCTTGAACAGGGTCGCCTTGGCGGCCTCGTGGTCGAGGTGCATCGGCTGCGGATCGAACTCGGCCGCAAAGCGCTTGATGTCGGCTTCGGTGACCTGAACTTCCGGCGATTTGAACCGCATTCCGATGGTGAGATCGTCGAACCACTCGACCTGCGCCATGATTTTGCCTCGCAATATGACGTGCCGCCCGCGACAGGCGCGCGGCTGAAAGGAATTGACTGGAAACAGGACATAGCCGCTCCGCGGCGCACAAAGCCAGCCTGGGGTTCCCGCGAAACCCCTTTCCCGATGCGACGAAACACGCCTGAAACAGATAGCCGCTTAAGTGGTTGTCAAAATAAATACAGGGACGGCCACCATGCAATTCCTCATCGACCTGATCTATGATTACGCCTGCTGTCAGCACCTCGTCGCCCAGCCGCTACGGGAGGACGAGCTATGATCGAACTGATCTCCGCCCTCCTCGCCCTTTGCAGCATCGGCGTCTTTGCAGCGCATGCGCTGGATGCCTACCGCACCACGCATTACTGACCGCCGCACCCTCGCGGCGCTCGCTGAAACAGCAACCTAAAGCGCGATGACGATCTATCCTGATCCATCGCGCTCTAGCTAGAACGGCCGCCGGTAAAAATGCTCCGAATGTGTCGCCGGCGGAAACCGGTTGGCGAGTGCGATCGCGCCCCTCTCGTCCGTCTCGAGCGCGATCTTCTGTGCCAGCATCACGTCGCCCGGCACCAGGAAGCCTGAGGGGACGAAGCACCATCCCATCGTCGCGTGCCCGTCGCCATCGATTTCGTGGACATTGGCGGCCGTGCCGTAATGGATGCGATAGGTCTTGCCGGTATCGCAGCCGATCACATCGAAATACCGGTGCTCCTCGAACTGCGCGCGCTGTTCCGGCGACAGCCATTCGGCGAGCAACCGGCGACCGCGCGCATCCGGCGTGTTCTCGCCGAAGAAGCGCCGATAGAGCTCGCGCAGCGCATGCAGACGCGCACGCGCCGGCGCGCGAAGCCAAACTGCCGCGATCATGAGCAGCTCAGATCAGCCGCCGACCAGGCGGGGATAGAACAGCGTTTCCTGCGCGGTCGGATCGAATGATCGGATCCGGGTGACTTCGCCCGGCCCGGTCCGGAGGGCGGCGGTGAAGCCGGCTCCGGTCAGCTCCCGAAAGCGCCGTTCAGCTCGCGCCAGCGCTTCGGCATTGCCAGGATCAAACTCATGGCGCGTATCGCCAGTCTGGTCCATCACGATCTGGGTTGCCATCGTTGAGTCTCCTCATGCCCAGCCCCGAACCTGATCAAAGCAAACGTCGTGCCGTCAGTTCCTGATAGCAACAACTTTCTCGCGCCGGCGCATCACGCCTTGCTGAGCAGAAGCATTTCGAGCGAGGGGGACGCCGGTTCGCGCGCCAAGAAAACGCGTCAAAACAGGAATCTAAAGCTCTGTACGAACGGGGATTTGCTCAGCGGGAGGCCGCCGCCCCGCCCTCGTCGATCTGCCGGCCCATCAGAGCGATCGCCTTCTGATACACGCCGGCGGCATTCCAGGCCTCGATGGCGGCAAAGTTCGGCTCGCCCGGCTGGTAACCGGCTCCCGCCCGCCAGCCATGGGCCCGGAGGAAATTCGCCGTCGAGCTCAGCGCGTTGGCGGCAACGTCGAGATTGCCGGTGCCGTAGGCCAGGATGTTCTTGGGCATGAACTGGGTCTGCCCGACTTCGCCATGCATGGAGCCGCGGGTAGCCCCCGACAGCGTGCCACGGTCGATCAGCTTCAGCGCGGCATAGAGCTGGTCGGTGAAGAATTCGGGACGGCGGCAGTCATAGGCCAGGGTCGCGATCGACGAGAGCATGTTCTGGTTGCCGCGCTGGCTGCCGAAACCGGTCTCCATGCCCCAGATCGCGATCAAGGGCCCCGGCGGGACGCCGTACTGCTGCTGAATCGAGGCGAACAAGGCGGCGTGCGACTGCTTGAGCTGCCGCCCCTTGGCGACGATGGTGGCGGCGCCACGCTTGGCGAGGAACTGGTCGAGCGAGAGCGAGAAGCTGCGCTGGCCGCGGTCGGCAGCAATGGTGGCGCTGGCGTAATTGGCCTGCATCAGCGCCGAGATCGCGGTCTGGCCGATGCCCTTGCCTTGCGCCTCCGCGCTGAACTCGCGCTTCCAGGCCTCGAAACCCGCGGGCGAGCTACCACATTGCGCGGCCTCGGCGGTCGGCGGCAGAGAAAGAAGCAGCGCAACAGCGCCAATGATGGCCATCGCAACGGTCCCGCCCTTGGTCATTCTCGTTCCTCTCTCTCATGCGCGACCGGCTCGCGCGGGGGGCATGATCCTACGCCGGCGCTGATCGCTCAAGCCCCATGGGGCGCAACGGATGGCTTGACACCAGGGTGAACGCCTGGCCCTAGCCGTCGCGGTGAAGCAGGAAATCCACCATGATGGCCTCATGCTGCTGGTACATGTCCGTGCGGTCCCGGTCACGCAGCCGATCCGGCGGGCCGCCGCGATGAAGGGCGACACTTCAGGCTTGGTGATGACGCAGCCGCAATAGGAAGCCGGCGCGAGCCGCGCGACATCGACGGGCAGCGGATCGCCCTCTTGCATCCCCGCCGGTGTCGCATTGGCGACAAAATCGAAGCTCGCGGGATCGCTGGTGCCGACCCGCACCGGCGCCTTGCCGAGGGCGTTGAGCCGGCCGATCAGCGCGTCGCGGCGCTCGGCCGCGGTGTCGTGAATGGCAAGCTCGCGCACGCCGGCCTCGACCAGCGCCAGCGCGATCGCCGACCCCGCGCCGCCGGCGCCGACGAGCAGTGCCCGCATGCCGGCGGGGTTGATCCCCTTCGCCCGGGCCGCACCGACGAAGCCAAGGCCGTCCACCATGTCGCCATGCCAGGCGCCGTCGGCGCGCCGGCGCATCAGGTTCACGGTGCGCAGGAAATGCGCCCGCTCGGTCGCGCTGGCGCAGGCCCGGTAGCAGGCGAATTTGTGCGGGATGGTCACGACGATGCCGTCGAGATTCTTCAGCCGCGTTGCGACCGAGAGGAAGTCGGCTAAATCGCTCGGGGCGACCTGAACGGGCATCAAGGTGCCGTCATGGCCGCGTGCGGCAAAGGCGGCGCTGACGCCTGCGGGCGAGCGCACCTGCGCGATGGGATCGCCGACGATGACGTAGAGCCGCGTGGCGCCTGTCGGAGCCGGGATCATGCCGCTCAAGCCGGGACCTCGGAGGTCAATTCCAGTCCATCCAGATTGCCCTCCTTGCGCCACTTCTCGAGCAGCCGCAGGAACGCCACCGGCCCACGCCAATATTGGCTGTTTCGCGCCGCGATCGGATCGAACACGCCTTCGTTGTTGTAATAGCCCGGCGTGCATTCAGCGAGATAAGTCTGGCGGCCGAGCGCGGCCTTGACGACCTCCTCGACCCAGGCGTTCTCGGCCGCCAGCGTCGGCTCCAGCGTGCGCGCCCTGCGCTTGCGGACTTCTGCGATCACATAGGCGATGTGCTGCGACTGCTCGTCGATGATGTGCGGGAAGTTGGCGCTCTGGCCGGCCTGCACCGTGACGATCAGGAAACAGTTCGGGAAGCCTCGGCTGTAGAAACCGTGCAGCGTCTTGACGCCGTCGCGCCAGCGCTCGGACAGGCTGATGCCGTCGCGGCCGTAGACCTCGAAGCCCATGCGACGCGCGTAATCGGTGCCGACCTCAAAACCGCTGGCATAGATCAGGCAATCGAGTTCATAGGCCTTGCCGTCGACCACAACGGCACTTTCGGTGATGCGCTCGACGCCCTGCCCCTTGGTGTCGACGAGATGAACGTTGGGACGATTGAAAGTGTCGAGATATTCGTCATGAAAGCACGGCCGCTTGCAGAACGCCTTGTACCAGGGTTTTAGCGCCGCCGCGGCCGCCTCGTCCCTCACGATCGCATCGACGCGGGCCCGGATTTCCTCCATCTTCCGATAGTCGGCTTGCTCGATGACCTTGAGAGCCTCTTCCAGCGACGTGACCGGCCGGGGCTGGCGGCGCGGCGCCAGCAGGATCTCGCCGAGCAGACCGGTCCAGCCGTCCTGCACCAGGTCTCGCTCGAACGGCTCGCCGGATATCACCGCGGTGAAATTGTCCATGCGCTCGCGCTGCCAGCCGGGCTTGAGGCTCTGCGCCCAGGCCTGGTCCGTCGGACGGTCGTCGCGCACGCCGATCGCCGAGGGCGTACGCTGGAAGACATAGAGCTCCTTGGCGGAGCGGCCGAGATGCGGCACGCATTGCACGGCGGTGGCGCCGGTGCCGATGATGCCGACGCGCTTGTCGGCAAGACCTGTCAGATCTCCCTCGGCGGTGCCGCCGGTATAGCCATAGTCCCAGCGGCTGGTGTGGAAGCTGTGGCCCTTGAAGCTTTCGATGCCGGGAATGCCCGGCAGCTTGGGACGACTCAGCGGGCCGCCGGCCAGGATGACGAAGCGCGCGCGGATGCGGTCGCCGCGATCGGTCTCGACCAGCCAGCGCGCCTCCTGCTCCTGCCATTCCATCCGCGCGATCACGGTTTGAAACAATGCGCGCTCATAGAGCGCGAAGTGACGGCCGATGCGGCGGGAGTGCTCGTAGATCTCCGGCGCCCGCGCATATTTGCGCACCGGCATGTAGCCGGTCTCTTCCAGCAGCGGCAGATAGATGTAGCTCTCGGTATCGCAGGCCGCACCGGGGTAGCGATTCCAGTACCACGTGCCGCCGAAATCGGCGGCCTTTTCCACGATACGAAAATCATCGATGCCGGCTCCACGCAGACGCGCGCCGCAGAGCAGACCGCCGAAGCCGCCGCCGACAATGAGCACCTCGGTCTGTTCGCAGACGGGCGCGCGCGCAAAACCGGGATCGGCCCAGGGATCGTCGAGATAGCGGCCGAACTCGCCGGTGACCTCGACGTATTGCGCCTTGCCCTCGGCGCGCAGACGGCGGTCGCGCTCGTTGCGATAACGCGCACGCAGTGCGGAAATGTCGACCGTAGACTCGCCGGCTGTGCCGGTCTTGTGTCTTTCCGCTGACATCCATTTCCTCCACGGCGGCAGCTGCTTCGCCGGCAGCTCACCGCACGTTAGCCCCGAAAAAGTGACGCATGCAATCACCTCCCTCGCTTTTTGCGTGAACGCCGCGTGACGTTCCGCTAACCTCGCGCGCAAATCACAAGCCTATGCCGTGCAACGACATGGCGCTCCGGAGGGAAACGATGCAGGGATTGATGATGGACATGCCGCTCCTGATCAGCGGCCTGATCCAGTACGCCGCCGACCATCACGGCGAAGCGGAGATCGTCGCGCGCGAGATCGAGGGCGACATCCATCGCTATACCTATGCGGACGCGCATCCGCGCATCAAGCGTATGGCGCTGGCACTCAAGCGGCTCGGCATGCAGCGTGGCGACCGCGTCGGCACGCTCGCCTGGAATACCCACCGGCATTTCGAGATGTTCTATGCCGCGCCGGGCATGGGATATGTGCTGCACACCGTCAACCCGCGACTGTTTCCCGAGCAGCTCGTCTATATCATCAACCACGCCGAGGACCGACTTCTGTTCATCGACCGCGCCACGCTGCCGATCGTCGAGGCGATCGCGCCGCAGCTGAAGACGATCGAGGCCTATGTGGTGATGTCCTCGCGCGAGCGGATGCCGGACACGAAGCTCGCCAACGTGCATTGCTATGAGGAGCTGCTGCAACAGGAGAACGAGGCCGGCTTCGCCTGGCCGGAGTTCGACGAAAAATCCGCCTCCACCATCTGCTACACCTCGGGCACAACAGGCAATCCCAAAGGCGTGATCTACTCGCACCGCGCCGCGATCCTGCAGACGATGACCTCCTGCAATTTCGACTTCCTTCCGGGACATGTCGAAGGCGTGCGCGAGGTGATGATGCCGATGGCGCCGCTGTTCCACGGCAATGGCTGGAACATGCCGTTCACCGCGCCCTATACCGGCTCGAAGCTGGTGCTGCCCGGCCGCAATTATGAGCCCGACAAGCTCTATGAATTGCTCGAAGGCGAGAAGGTGACGCTGTCGGCGGGCGTGCCGAGCTTCTGGCTGATCCTGCTCGACTGGCTCGGCCGCACCGGCAACAAATTCACCACGCTGCGCGCGACGCTCTCGTCGGGCTCCGCCCCGCCGCGCGCGATGGTCGAGAAGCTCAAGCGCGACTACAATGTCGACTACATCCAGGCTTGGGGCATGACCGAGGCGCTGGGCTGCTCGATGCCGAGCTTGCGGCCGGGCTCGGAGCATCTCAGCGATAAGGAGAAGTTCGACCGCCGCCAGGTCTCGGGCCGGGCCTGCTTCGGCACCCATTTGCGCATCGTCGACGATGCCGGCAATGAGCTGCCGCGCGATGGCAAGACCGTCGGCCATTTGCGGGCGCGCGGTCCCTGGGTCGCTTCCGGCTACATGAAGCTCAACGAAGGGCTCGACCGCGACGGCTGGCTGATCACCGGCGACATGGCCGTGATCGACAGCCAGGGCCACGTCACCCTCACCGACCGCTCCAAGGACGTGATCAAGTCCGGCGGTGAATGGATCTCCTCGATCCAGCTCGAGGATATCGCGCTGTCGCATCCCGACGTGCTGCAAGCCGCCGTGGTCGCGATCAGCCATGAGAAATGGCAGGAGCGTCCTCTGCTCCTCGTCGTCCGCAAGAAGGGCGCGACCGTCGACGGCAAGGCGCTGCTCGATCACATGCGCCCGAAGATCGCGAGCTGGTGGCTGCCCGACGCCGTCGAATTCCTCGACGAATTCCCGATGACCGGCACCGGCAAGGTGCTGAAATCGGCGCTGCGCGAGAAGTTCAGGGACTATCGCGTCGCATGACGAGATCGGTCGCGTGCGGACAATTCCGTGCGCGATCTTCATGTTTTGGTCAATTCGGGAACGATATACCGGGACGTCGCGAACCCATATCGAGGACATCATGGCGTTTTCCGGCCTGGGCCTGCATCTCGGCAATCTGTCGCGCCTGTCGAACGCGCTGACGCGCTCGATCAGCCCGGAGAACTTTTCGGGCGAAAAGGGCAGAGGCGGCATGTCCGTCGATGGCCCCGCCGCCCGCCAGGCCCGCGATCTCGGCCAGGGCTGGAAGGTCTCGCCTTACGTCGTCATCGAGCCGGGCGCGACGTTCACGCTCGCCGACATCGAGGGCCAGGGCGCGATCCAACAGATCTGGATGACGCTGGCGCGCGGGCGGCTGCGCCATTCGATCCTGCGCGTGTACTGGGACGATCAAGAGCAGCCCAGCGTCGAATGCCCCGCCGGCGATTTCTTCGCCTGCGGCTGGGAGGAGTTCGCGCAGGTGTCCTCGCTCGCGGTCTGCGTCAACCCCGGCCGCGCCTTCAACTGTTACTGGGAAATGCCATTCCGCAAGCGCGCGCGCTTCACGCTGGAGAATCGCAGCGAGGAGCAGATCACCGTCTACTATCAGATCAACTACGCGCTGACCGATGTCCCTGAGGATTGCGCTTATTTCCATGCGCAGTTCCGGCGCACCAATCCGCTGCCTTACAAGGAGGTCTATACCATCCTCGATGGCGTCAGCGGCGCGGGCCATTATGTCGGCACCTACATGGCCTGGGGCGTCAACAACAACGGCTGGTGGGGCGAAGGCGAGATCAAGTTCTTCATCGACGGCGACGGCGAATTCCCGACGATCTGCGGCACCGGCACCGAAGATTATTTCTGCGGGGCCTACAATTTCGATCCCTATGTCGCGCATTCCCGCCAGGGTCCGCCGCAGCAATCGCGCTATCAGGAATTCACCACGCCCTACGCCGGCCTGCCTCAGGTGATCCGTCCCGATGGCGTCTACAAGTCACAGCAGCGCTTCGGCCTCTACCGCTGGCACATCCCCGATCCCGTACGTTGCCGCTCCGACCTGCGCGTGACCATCCAGGCGCTGGGCTGGCTGCCCGGCGTTAAGGAGGCAAAATACCTTCCGTTGCAGGACGACATCGCGTCGGTCGCGTTCTGGTATCAGGGATTGCCGACGGCACCATTTCTCAAGCTGCCTGGCCCGGACTATCTCGAAATCGGCTAAGCCGCTACCGTCGAGCTCAAGCGCACGCTCGAAAGTTTCATGGACCGGCACATCTATCCGAACGGGGAGCGGTTCTATCGCGAGGCGGAGGAGCTCGGGCCGTGGAAGGTCTATCCCGTCGTCGAGGAGCTGAAGCCGCTGGCGCGTGCGGAGGGCCTCTGGAATCTGTTCCTGCCGGAATCGCGCCATGGCGCGCCGGCCTCACCAAGCTCGAATACGCCCCGCTCTGCGAAGTCATGGGCCGCTCGCATCTTGCGCCCGAAGATCGCAAGGCTCGAGCTGAAGAAGTATTCGAACGCGTAAGCCGACGCTGGTGCGTAGGTACCAGAGAATGCGCTAGAGGGATCGTCGTCTAGTCGACTCTTGGCGGATCCTGGATGGGCGAAGATACATTCAGATTCGAAATCGCTTCGAGCATCGCTCCGAAAATGATGATCGGCAGATAGAACGCAAGCATTGTATTCCTCCTGCTGTGACAACTTGGGCCGGTGAGGCCAGGTTCCTCAAATTGACGCTCGCCCGCCGCGGAACATTGTTGGTGCTTACCAAGCTACCGACGACAAATGATTCGCAGGCCGTATCAAGAGCGCATCGCGTCAATCGCATGGGCGATCAGAACGACTGCGCTTGCGGCAATGAGAAACACAAACAACCAGCTCACGTCCGCCTCCGATCCCGGAAGTGAACGCGTTCATCCGTGCACAGTCAAAAACCATCGGTCTGGAACCGCTATTCTGCAGCTCGCTGATGCTTCGCCGCAACAATTGCATCTGCTATCGGTGCTATCGGCAGAACGCCAAAAGGACCAACGTGCCGACGATACAGGCTGCTAGAACTAAAAACCAAACGCTCATGCAGTCTCCCGACTCAACACACGCGATCAGAATTAGCCTCACGGTATGGCATTGAAACGCTTGTTACCGGTTTTCCCCAGGGCCAAGCGCGACCATCTGCTCGCGGCGTTAGTCTAATACCTCGACCGTCGCCGACCGTCCCGCCACCAGTGACAAGGCTTCAGGCACCGGATCCAGCGCAATCCGCACCGGGACGCGTTGGGCCAGCCGCACCCAGCTGAAGGTGGGATTGACGTTCGCGAGCAGGCTCGCGCCCTCGGCGCGATCGCGATCCTCGATGCCGGCCGCGATGCTCTCGACGTGGCCGGTCAGTGTGGCCTTCTCGCCCATCAGGCGAACCTGCACCTTGTCGCCGACGCGGATGCGCGCAAGCTTGGTCTCCTCGAAATAGCCTTCGACATGCAGCGTGTCGGTGTCGACCAGCGCCATCACGCCCTTCCCGGCCGTGACGTAAGCGCCGGGGCGCAGATCCATGTTGGTGATCACGCCGTTCACGGAGGCACGGACCTCGCTGCGGTCGAGGTTGAGCTGCGCCACCGCACGGTCGGCGACGGCCTGATCGAACGCCGCCTTGGCCTGGAGCTGGGTCGCCAGCACCTGCTCCTGCTTCTGCTGCGAGACGGCGTCGGTCGTCAGCGCGCTATAGCGCTTCAGATCGGCATTGGCCTGATCGAGCGTCGCCTGATGACCGGCGACCGAGGCATCGGCCTGCCGCAGCGCCAGCGCGAAGCGCTCGCGGTCGATCCGGAACAGCACGTCGCCGCGTCGGACCTTCTGGTTGTCCTTGACCAGCACCTCGGTCACGAAGCCGGAGACGTCAGGGGCAACCTGCACCACGTCGGCGCGGACGCGGCCGTCGCGGGTCCAGGGCGACTCCATGTAGTAGACCCAGAGCTCGCGGCCGACCGCGAGCGCAGCGACGACGACGATGACGGTCAGCGCGAGGCGGCCAAGCCCGGCGAGATTTCCTTTCATGGCAGATACTCCGAGAGATAGACGACGCCGCCGAGAAGACAGACGAAAATCGAGAAATCGAACAGCGCGCGGTGCCACACCAGCCGGTAGAGGTCGAAGCGCTGCATCAGGCGGCGCTGCACCGCGCTCAGCGCATAGGCGACGATGATCCACAGCAGCAAGGCCGGCACCAGCACGCCGTAAATGTCGATCACATACCTCATGCCGCAACACTCTCGCCTGCGCGTGGCCGATAGGCCGGCGCGTCCGGGAACAGGCCGCGGCGGATGCCGACGAGGCCGATCAGCGCGTCTTCCCGCGCGCTGTCATTGGGATCCTTGACGGCCTGGGCCAGCGCCCGATCGACATGCCGCAACAATTCTGCAGGCATCCCTCCGCCGGCATAGCTGCGGCAGGCGGCGGCAAGCTGGTCGAGCATGTCGTCGATGACCGAGATGGTCGATATCGCAAGACCATAGCGGGCGCGGCGCAGGTCGATGATGTTCAGCCCGATGCGGAGCTGGACCAGGCTGTCGGTGTCGCGGCGATCGCTCTCGGAGAGGAAGGCTATGCGCTGCACCAGCAATCCAAGACGGTGCAGCATCAGGCCGGCGAATTCGGCGCGGTCGCGCTTGCCGCGGCGCTCGGCGGCAATCGCGATCGTCTTCCAGCTCGACAGCACCAGGCGGTTGGCGATCCACTCCGCGCCGACCCCGCGCGCGATCCGCGTCACGATTTCGGCGATGACGACGCCGACGAAGAAGGCGACCGCCGAGTTGGCGTAGGAGGCGAAATCCGCGCTGTAGGTCGATTGGATCGCAAGCAGGGTCGCGGTGTTGGCCGCGAGCGCCATGCCGGTTCCCGCGGTGGCGGGACGGCCGATCAAGAAGCCATAGAGCAGGAACGTCGGCGCCAGCGCGACGATCAGGACCTCGAGATGGGAGATCGCGGGCACGATCGCGAACAGATAGACCGCGACGACGAGGATCGCGACCAGCGACCATAGACCGAAACTGCGGATGAAACGCGCCGGCTCGTCCTGCGCGGCAAAGAATGAGCAAGCGACCGCCGCCATCATCGGCGCCGATGCGCCGTCCGGCCAGCCGGTGCCGATCCAGAAGGCGCAGCAGATCAGGATCGCCGTGGCGGCACCGGCTGCCGACCACAGCGCGAGGCCACGGTCCCTGTGCCGCACGGGTGCGGCGCCCGCCTCGGATTGGAAGGCGAGATCGAGCGTCGAAACGTTGCGCCCATCGCCGATCGCCGCAGTCAGCGTGCGGCAATCGCGCGAGAGATCGACGAGCTCGCGCAGCCGTGACAACAGGCTGGTGGTGATGATCCGTTCCCAGGAGGCACTGTCATCGAGCACCGCCTGCCGCTCCGCGATCATGGCGCGGATGCGCTCGGCCGGCTGCCGCGCGCCGACATCCCTCGTGATCCATTGCGCGAGATCCTCCAGCAGCCGCTTCAGTTCGGGCTGACGCCGTAACACCTCCTCCCCCAGTGCGGCCAGCCGATCCTCCAGCGAGGCGATCACCGGCAGCAGCATCAGCATGCGCAGCCGGATCTCGCCAAGGCCGATCACGGCATTGCGATCGGTCAGCCGGTCATAAGCCAGATGGGTGGAGAGCGTGTCGATCTCGACGATGTCGGTCGCAAGCTTGAGGCGCCGGCCGCGACGCGTTTCGCTCGTGCCCTGCCGCAGCAGCACCACCTGGCTCAGGCGCTGCGCATCCGAGAGCCAGGTGTCGACCCGATGGGCGACGGCCGGCCCGACGCTGCGCGGAAAGACGATGGTGGAGACGAGGCTGGCGGAGATGATGCCGAGCGAGATCTCCTCCACCCGCGCCACTGCGATGTCGAAGATGGCGCCGGGCTCGGAGACCGAGGGAAAGCCGATCAAGGCGACCGTGTATCCGGCCAGCATGAAGACATAGCTGCGCGGCGTGCCGTCGAGCAGCGAGAGGTAAAGGCAGAGTCCGACCCAGAGCGCGATCGCGAGGCACAGCAGTTCCGGCGCGTCGATCAGATTCGGCACCAGCGCCACCGTCATGGCCGCGCCGACCAGCGTGCCAATCACGCGGAAGAACGCCTTCGAGCTGGTCGCGCCCGCGAGCGGCTGCGAGGTGATGTAGACCGTCGCCATCGCCCAATAGGGCCGCGGCAAATCCATGGCGAGCGCGATGACGAGCGCCAGCATCGACGCGGCGAACGTCTTTAAAGCAAAAATCAGGTCCGCGTGGCGGACCAGGAAGGACTCGTCCGTGCGCATGCTACTTCGCCTCTAGGCCCGTCTTGGCGTCTTGCAGACGGCAGCCCGCCGTTCGATGCGCTGAAGAGTCTCGAAGGTTATCGCAAGTTCCTCGGGCTCGATAGCTCGCCCGCACCGCAGAAGCGAACGAGGACAGGCGCGTCAGGCCCTCAGGATGAGGGCGGAGTGCTTGGCAGCAAATTTCGGCAGGCCAAGCTGCCGCTCAGCCTGATTCATGAGGAGGCCGCTGAAAGCGGTCTGCTCGAAGGACGAGGCGCTTGCTCGGACAGCACCAATCGTACCCTACAGCCCTGTCGCCTCACCTCACCACATAGACGTCCGGATCGGCGCTGGAGCTTGGGTTCTTGAAGGCATTGCGCAGGGCCGGCGACATCGGGACGTTGTAGTTGATGCCATTCGGCGGCGTCGGCGATTCCAGCCAGCGCTTGTAAAGCACCTCGATTTCCGGGCTGGCGTAGAGCTCGGCCGTGGCGCGGTCGGCCAGCGCCTTGAACGGCGCGTCCTCTCTCCGCAGCATGATCCCGAACGGCTCGGCCTTCGCAAACGTCTCCTCGCTGATCATGTAGAGTCCCGGCTCCTTCGAGCGCGCAATGGCGACCGCGAGCTGGACGTCGTCGAGCGCGTAGGCCTGGGCCCGGTCGGTCTCCAGCAGCAGGAAAGCCTCAGCCTGATCCACGGCCGGCATGATCTTGATGCCGAGGTTGCGCTCGGTATTGACCTTGGCGAGCTGGTTCAAGTTGACAGAGCCCGCGACCGCGGTGACCGCCTTGCCCTTGAGATCGTCGACAGTGTTGATCTTGGCCGCCTTCTTCGCCGCGAAGCGCGTCGCGCTGAGGAAATGCGTGTTGGTGAAGGCGACCTGCTTCTGGCGGTCGGCATTATTCGTGGTCGCCGAGCAATGCAGGTCGAGCGTGCCGTTGACCATCAGCGGAATGCGGTTCGACGACGTCACGGCGACATAGTCGACGGCAATGTCGGGCATGACAAGCTGCTTCTTCACCGCGTCGACGATCTTGAGGCAGATGTCCAGGGCAAAGCCAACCGGCTTCTGGTTGCCGTCCAGATAGCTGAATGGGACCGAAGCCTCCTGATAGCCCAGCGTGATCTTCTTGGTCTCCTTGATCTTCTGGAGCGTGCCGGTGAGGTCCTCGGCTGAAGCTGCGCCTGCAAGGCATGTCAGGGCGAGGACAACGGTAGGAAAACGCATCGCGGGGCTCCTCAAGGGGTCATCGTCTCATGGCGAGACGCGATCGCGGAGGTGATAGCCTACGTATGCGCCTGCCGCCAGAGGTGGCTGCGTCTATCAGCTCTTGCGCTTTTGTATATTTCGCGGCCGAGGGATTAAGCCTCGATCCCGCGCTGGACCAGGATGCGCTCGGCGCTGTCGTTCCAGACGTCCATCTTCACGATCTGGCCGCCCTTGACGACGAAGCGGTCGACATAGCGATTGCCCTCGAACGGCGTGCCGTCGGTCCACTCGCCATAGAGCGTGCCGATGCTGTAGACGATGGTCTCGTCCACGCCGGGGCAGACATCGAAGCGGTCCATCTTCTTCTTGACCCAGCGATAACGCCTGGCATTGAAGCCAGCCGGCCCGCGCGGGTGATCGAACTCGCGCCCGCCGGTAAAGGTGATCACCGTACCTGGCTTCATATAGGCCGCCGCGGCGTCGGGATCGGGGATCATTGATGCTTTAAGATAAGCTTCGACTATTTCGGCGTCGGTCATCGGGCGGTCGGCTCTTGCTGGGGCGGACATCGTGGGTCTCTTGGTGGGTCTCTTGGTGGGTCTCTTGGCGGGTCTCTTGGCGGGTTCTATTGGCGGGTTCACCGGACGTATATTCTACAATTCGTGCACTGAACTGCATGCATATTTTTGAACATTTTCGTGGCAGAGTTGCCCAGAATCTGGAGCTGCCGGCTTACGCCCTGTCCGCTAGCCTGTCCCACGCGAATCCGACTTCATGACCACCCAGGCCGCCTTCGATCTCGTTTTCCGCAACGTGCTGTTGCGATCATCAGCCGCGCCCGTCGACATCGCCGTGAAAGGCGGCCGCATCGCCGCGATCGAGCCAAAGCTTTCGTGCGAAGCCGTCGAGGTCGAGGTCGGCGGACGCCTCGCCTTGCCCGGCTTTGTCGATACCCACATCCATCTCGACAAGGCCTGCCTGCTCGGCCGCTGCGGGCATAGCCACGGCAGCGTCTCCGAGGCCATCCGCGCCGTCGCCGGAATGAAGAAGGATTTCACCGTCGAGGACGTCTATGCGCGCGGCGCAAAGGTGCTCGAACGCGCCATCGTGCATGGCACGACGCGGATGCGGACGCATGTCGAGATTGACCCGCGCATCGGCTTGCGCGGCTTCGAAGCGGTCAAGGCGCTGAAGCGCGACTATGCCTGGGCGATTGACCTCTCGCTCTGCGTCTTCCCGCAGGAAGGCCTGACCAACGATCCCGGAGCCGAGGAGCTGCTGATCCAGGCGCTGCGCGAGGGTGGCGAGGTCGTCGGCGGCTGTCCCTATACGGACACCGACCCGAGCGTCCATCTCGAACGCGTCTTCGATCTCGCGCAGGAATTCGACGTCGATGTCGACCTCCACCTCGACTTCGATCTCGATCCGTCCTGGTGGCATCTCGACGAGGTCTGCCGGCAGACCGAGCGGCGCAGCTATGAGGGGCGCGTTGCGATCGGCCATGCGACAAAGCTCTCGGCATTGCCGCCGCAGCGGCTGAAGACCGCCACCGCGCAGCTGGCGAAAGCGGGCGTTGCCGTGACGGTGCTGCCGGCGACCGATCTCTATCTCATGGGCCGCGAAGCCACCCACAACGCTCCGCGCGGATTGACGCTGGCCCACAAGCTCGCCCGCGACGGCGTGCTGTGCTCGGTTGCGACCAACAACGTGCTCAATCCCTTCACGCCGTTCGGCGACGCCTCGCTGCTGCGCATGGCGAACTTCTACGCCAATGTCGCGCACGCCTCGGTCAGCGATTTCGACACCTGCCTCGACCTCGTGACCGAGCTGCCGGCCCGGCTGATGAACCTCGACGATTACGGCCTCAAAGTCGGCAATCCCGCCGATCTCGTCGTGCTCGACACGCAGGACAGCCGCTTCGCCATCGCGGAGCTGCCGGAGGTCGTGATGGGGTTCAAGCGCGGCCGGCAAACGTTCGAGCGGCAGCGGCCGACGCTGTTCCGCCCCGGCCACTGAGCGGCCATTGCTCGGGTCCGGCGGTAAGATGGTCGGGCAGCGGGCCTCCGCTTCGCGCTGCGTCGACCCGATTTCGGCTGCAATCGCTCGACAATCCGGCCCCGGTAGAATCCCGGACCGTAGCCGTGCGCATTGCCCAAAGGGCCTGCCGGATCGTACTACGGGGCGCCCTGATCAGCGTCGGTGGGGAAGCATGGATTTGTTCAGCGCATTCGGCAGCATCGACTATCAGTCGGTGCGGGCCAACACGCCCGCAGAAATGGCCATCAAGCGATTGAACGGCATCGGCGAAGTGCTGTCGGCGCTCGATATCTGGGCGACCCAGACCGAGAGCGACATGGCTCACGCGCTCTGGGCGCTCGATACGGCCGACAAGTGCATTGGCATGATCCTGGCGGAGTTCCGCGCCGAGCGCAGCGCGGACGTCGTGCGCAAGGCCAAGAGCCTGATCGGCTTGATCGAGCAAGCCCGCGGCGCAATTTCCGGCGATGGCGCCGGCGGCAAGACCCTGACCCGAACGCGCGCGGTCAGCGCTTGATCTTCGCGAGGATGCGATCCGCCTCGATGCGCCAGTCGGCGCTGCGGGCGAACTCTTTCGTTCCCTTGGTGCCAAACGGCCCTTCATCGGCGAGATCGGCGACCCAGGCCTGACGCTCGGCCGTGCCCTGCGCCGACCACGGCGTCAGTCCCGCCTCGCGCACGGTCTCGGCTACCTCGCGCATTTCTTCGGCCCGGCGGTGGCCGTGCTCGATCACGCGCTGGAAGAAATAGGCGCCTTGCTTCTCCCAATCCATGGCGGGAAACGTCTCCGCCAGCGAGGCCAGCACGGCGTCCTCGACGCCATAGGCGCGCGCGGTCGTGAAGCTTTCGATGACCATGGCCTCGAGGCCCTTGATCATGATGCTGCGGCACATCTTCACCGCCGAGGACACGCCGAGCTTGTCGCTCGCGACCTTCGCCGCGAAGCCGATCGCATTCAGCAGCGGCTCGAGCTCCTTCGCGCCGGGGCCGCCGAGCAGCAGCGGCACCTTGATGCGGTACGGCGGCACCGAGGTCATCACCGCGCCCTCGACATAGCGCCCCGCGGCACCGTCGATCAAGGCCGCCGCGCGCTGCTTGGCGCCTGGTGAGGCCGAGTTGAAATCGAGGAACCAGGTGCCCTGGTTGATCGCGGCTGCGCAGGCTTTTGCAACAGGCACGGCCTGGCTCGCGGTGACGGCGGAGATGATGAAATCGGACTTTGCGGTCAGCTCGGCGTGAGACGCCGCAAGCGTCACGCCGTGCTTCGCCACATGCTCCTTCAGCGGCGCGCCCTGCTCGGTCCCGAGCTTGATGTCATAGGCTGCGACCTTGATGCCTTGCTGGCGCAAATCCTCGGCCAGGATGCGGCCGACCTCGCCATAGCCGACCAGTCCGATCTGCCACCGTTTCGGATCCGCCATCAGTTCAGTCCTCGTGTCGTCTCGTCGAACAGCTCCTCGACCGCATAGCGGCGCGGGATCAGCGCCTGCTGGAATGCGTAGTCGATGATCAGCTCCAAGGGTTTTCTGTTGGCCTCGATCCCGAACGGTAGGAGGTCGGGTGTCGCTGCAGCGCCCATCTGCTGCTTGTTCCGCTTGAGCAGATCATAGACGCCCGCGACCACGTCGGGACGCGATTTTGCAAGCCGCCCGGTCACGACCACGAGATGATTGACCGGAACGACGCCACGCCTGGCGTACCATTTGGCGGCTTCCGCGGCCGGATCGGCGAAGAGCGGCTTCAGCTTGGGATTGTCAGAGGTCTCGCCGAGGACGGCATCGATCTCGCCGTCGATGAGCATCTGCAAGATCTTCTTGTCCTTTGGCGCGCGCTCGGTGGTGTCGACATATTCGGCGACGTGCGGATCCTCGAAGGTCACCCATTTGATCTTGTCGAGATTGACGCCATAGTCGTTGGCGAGGATGCCCCTGATCCAGGCGCCGGTCGTTGTCGTGAACGAGCGGATGCCGACGCGCTTGCCTTCGAGATCGGACGGCCCGAGCGTGCCATGCGCGGGATTATAGAGAGCATAGGAATGCTGGAAGCGGCCGAGCATGGTGGCCGGCAACAGCACCAACGGCTTGCCGTGCGCCCTTGCCATCAAATAGGTGACGATCGCCATCTCGCAGACATCAAAAGCCTGCTCGCGCACCATCGGCTTGAACGCCGTGTTGGTTGGCGTGTGCTCGATGAAGTCGAGGGCGAAAAGCTCGGAGCGGAGCGCGCCGCTCTTCACCGCCTGGACATGAGGATGACTGCCGAGCACGGCCTTCAGCTTGAGACGATCCATCCGCCCGCTCCGCTTCTCTCATTCCGCTTCAGACGTCCTCGGGATTGTCGACGTAGACAAGCCCGGCCTTCGCCAGCGCCTCGCGCATGCTGTACATGTCGAGCCCCAGCTCGCCCGAGGCGAGCCGTTTGCGCTTGCCGCCTTCGTCAGCGTTGCGCTTCTTCGCTTTCTCGGCGACTTCGGCGGCGTAGCGCTTCGGCACCACCACAACGCCGTCGTCATCGGCGACGATGATGTCGCCGGGATCGACGTTGACGCCGGCGCAAACCACGGGAACGTTGACCGAGCCAAGCGTCGCCTTCACCGTGCCCTTGGCCGAGACCGCGCGCGACCACACCGGAAACTTCATCTCGTGCAGCGCTTTGACGTCGCGGCAGCCGGCATCGATGACCAGCCCCTGCACACCACGCGCCTGGAGCGAGGTCGCCAGCAGCTCGCCGAACATGCCGTCGGTGTTGTCGGTGGTGCAGCCGACGACGAGGATGTCGCCCTTCCTGCACTGCTCGACCGCGACATGGATCATCCAGTTGTCGCCGGGCTGCGCCAGCACGGTGACGGCAGGTCCGGCAATCGAGGCCCCCGCCCAGACGGGGCGCAGATACGGCTTCATCAGGCCGATGCGGCCATAGGCCTCGTGCACGGTCGAGACGCCGTATTCCGCCATTCCGGCGGAATCGGCACGCTTGATGTTGCGAACGACGACGGACTTCATGCCAGTTCCTCCGCAACGGTCGGGAACAGGCGCTGATAGGCCTCGCCGTAGGTCATGGGCACGCCGGTGTTGCGGCTGCCCTGGATGCCGCGATTGAGCGCGACGCGCTCGTAATAGCCCCACAGGTGCTTCTGCGCGGCGAGGATCTGGAAGGCTTCATATTTCTCCTTCCAGACCTCGTCGATCTTGAGCAGCAGGTCCGGCTTGTAATTGCACTGCTCGGGCTGGTGCGGCTCGAACAGGAACACCGGCGGCGCCGAATATTTGTACTGCGCGCCGGGCTTGTGGCCCACGGCTTGCGCGACGACGCGGGTCTCCTGCGCGAAATGCGCCGCGTTTGGATGGTCGAAATTATAGGGGTCTTCCAGCGCGTGGGTCAGCACGAAGCTGGGATTGAGCTCGCGGTAGATATCGACCATGCGGTCGAAATGCGCCTCCTTCAGCTTCAGCGGATAGTCGCCGCAATCGAAGAACTCGATCTCGGCACCGAGTACCTTGGCCGCCCGCTCCGCCTCGTCCTTGCGGCCGGCCTTGACCGATTCCAGGGTCGCGCCCTTTTCCTTCCAGGCGAACTGGCTCTCGCCGCGCTCGCCGAAGGACATGCAGACGATCTTCATGCGATAGCCCTTCTTCGCATGCAGCGCGATGGCGCCGCCCGCGCGCCAGACGAAATCACCGGGATGGGCAGTGACGACAAGACCTGCTTTCATGGGACAAACTCCCCTTTTTCGTTCGTAAGCATTTTGGGCTGCCTGCCTCATGCAGGAAGCCAGTTCATTCAAGCCGCGACAGCCGCTGCGGCGCCGTCGAGCACGCGCCTCAACCGCTCGCCATCGAGCGCGCCTTCCCATTTTGCAATCGCGATGGTCGCAACCGCGTTCCCGATCAGATTGGTCGGCGTCAGCCCCTGCGACATCAGGCGATGGATGCCGAGCACCAGCGCCACGCTCGTCACCGGTATGGTGTCGGTCGCCGACAGCGTCGCCGCCAGCACGACGAAGGCCGCACCCGCGATCCCCGCCGCGCCCTTGGAGGTCACGAGCAGGATCAGCAAAAGCTCGATCTGCGCGGCGAGGCCGAACGGCGTATTGGTCGCCTGCGCCAGGAACACCGACGCGGCGGCGAGATAGAGACAGGTGCCGTCGATGAAGGTCGCAGGCACGATATTCATCAGGAATGGTACGAATCCGATCGCGCCGGTCTGCTTGACATAAGGCTCGATCGCGCTGGCATTGATGCTGGCGGGATCGATGTTCATGCCGACGCCCGGCCGGAGCAGGTTCACCGCGACGAGACCGATGATCAGCGCGATCGTGGTCATGATCTCGAAATAGATGATCGCCTTGACCGCCAGGCGCCCGACCCGCGCCATGTCGGCCATATGGGCAATACCGTGCACCACAGTGCAGAAGATGATCGGCGCGATCAGCATGCGGATAGCCTTGATGAAGGCATCCCCCAGCGGTTGCATTCTGGCGCCCGCCTCGGGGCTGGCGATCCCAAGCGCGATGCCCGCCGCCATGGCGATGAGCACCTGGATCCAGAGTTCCTTCCACCAGGCCCGCCCGCGCGGCTTGTCGATCGCCATCGCGGTCATCGGTCGAACTCGAACAGGCGCGCGGGATTGTCGACCACAATCTTCTGCTGGAACTCCGGCTCCGGCGCGAACAGCGGGATCAGGTCGACGAGGTCGCCATCGTTCGGCATCACCTTGACATTGGGATGCGGCCAATCCGTGCCCCAGATGACGCGATCAGGCGCAGTCTCGACGATCTTGCGCGCGAACGGCACCGCGTCGGTGAAGGGCGGACCTGCGGAGGAGACCCGCTCCGAGCCGCAGATCTTGACCCAGCACTTGTCGTCGCGCTGCATCAGCTCGATCAAGATCTTGAACGGAAGCTGGTCGAGCCCCTCGGACGCTTTCACACGTCCCATATGGTCGATGGTGTAGCTCAGCGGCAGCCTGGTCAGCACGTCGGCATATTCCGGCAGATCGATCGCGTCGAAATGCAGGTCGATGTGCCAGCCGAGCGGTGCGACCATCGCGATGATGCGGTTGAACACATCCTTGTCGGGGACGCCGCCGAGATGCCGGACGAAATTGAAACGGCAGCCGCGGAAGCCGCCTTCGTGCAGCACACGAAGCTCGCGCTCGGTGATCGTGTCGCCGATATTGGCGACGGCGCGATAGGCGCCATTGCTTTGCGCGATCGCATCGAGCGCCACCGTGTTGTCGGTGCCGTGCACGCTGGCATTGACGATGACCGCGCGCTCCACCCCAAGCGTGGTATGCAGCGCGCGAAAATCCTCTAGCGGCGCATCCGGCGGCGTGTACGAGCGATCAGGGGCGTAAGGATATTTGGAGCTAGGCCCGAAGATGTGGCAATGCGCGTCACAGGACAGCTTTGGCAGCTTGAACTTCGGCCTGCGCGTGTTCGGATCTGGCGGCGGAATGGTGGGCGTATACATCATCGACATCAGGTGAGCCGCCGAACGCGAGCGCTGCTTTCAAATCTTGCTGCTTGCGGCAGTCCGCCGCCGTGCCGGTGCGGCCTGATCGAGCGCCGGCGCCTGGAAGGCAGCGACGGTGGCCTGCACCAATTGCTCGATCGCGCCCGCAGCATCGCTGCCGTCGGCCTCGCCGCGTGAGAGGCGCGAGACGCGGTCCGGCGTCACCAGCGAATAATAGAGCGCGCCGAGCAGGAAGTGGCTGCGCCAGACGATGTCGGTGCGCGGAATGTGCGGCAGGCTCTCGTGGATCGCGTCGATGAAGGCGTGGCTGGTGTCGTCAAAGGTCTGCGCGATGATCTTTCGCGCGACCTCGTTACCCTCAGCCGACATCACCGCGCGCAGCCGCGTGAAGCGTGCGCCCCCGCCCGCGAGATCGCTGCCGGAGGTGAAGGCCGGCACAATATAGGCGCGAACGATCGCCTCCAGCCGGTCCTGCAGATCGCGCACGCGTTTTGCGGCGGCGAGCAGCTCGGAGCGGCGCAAATTCATCGGCCCACAATGCCGCCGGTAGATCTCCAGCAGCAGGCCGTCCTTGGTCTTGAAATGATAGGTGACGCTGCCCGGATTGGCCCCGGCAGCCTGCGCGATATCGCGCACCGAAACGGCGTTGAAGCCGTTGGTCGCGAACAGCTCCTCGGCCGCGGCGAGGATTGCCTCGCGCATGTTCGGCTTGCGGGCCGTTTCCCTGGTGGGCTTGCGTACCATGTGATTTGTACTATCGTACAAAAGATCAGGTCTCGTCAACAAAAACCATGGGCAGCGCCCGCACGGCTCGGAGACCGCCGTCAGGTGCAAGTGCCCGCAAGGAGTGCTGGGAATGCTGGGTTTGAACAAGAAGATCGCCGGCGTGATGCTCGGCGCGAGCCTGCTGCTGGCTGCGGACGCCGCGCAGGCGGCGGACACTTATCCGAGCAGGCCGGTTCACATCCTCGTGCCCTACGCCGCCGGCGGCGCGGTCGACGTGCTCGCGCGCACGCTGGCCCAGGCCCTGGCGAAGACCTGGGGCCAGCAACCTGTCATCGACAACCGTCCCGGCGCCGGCGGCATCGTCGCCTCGCAGGCGCTGACGCAGTCCGCGGCCGACGGCTACACGCTGATCCTGGTCGCCAGCGGCCATCCGCTCAACCAGTTCATCTATCCGAGCGTGCCCTACGACACGTTCAAGGATTTCACCGCGATCACCGAGGTCGCCTCCTCGCCGCTCGCGATCGTGGTGGCCAAGGACAGCCCCCACAAGACGCTCGGCGATCTCCTCGCCGCCGCCAGGAAGGACCCGGACAAGCTCTCCTATGGCATGTCCGGCAACGGCACTTCGGCGCATCTCGCCGGCGAACTGCTCAAACACATGTCCGGCACCAAGATCGTCGCGATCCCCTACAAGGGCGGCGCGCCGGCGCTGACCGCCGTGATCGCCGGCGAGATCCCGCTCAGCATCAACCCGCTCGCGGAAGCGATCGGCCAGCTCGAAGGCGGCCCAGTGCGCGCGCTCGCGGTGACCTCGGCCGAGCGCTCCAAGGCGCTGCCTGATGTACCGACCGTCGCGGAATCAGGCGTGCCCGGCTACGACGTCTCGGTCTGGTGGGGCGTGCTCGGCCCCGCAAAAATGCCGCCGGAGATCGTCGCAAGACTGGAGAACGACCTGAAGGCGGCGCTGCAGGATCCGAACGTGCTGTCGACGCTCGGCAAGATCGGTGCCACCCCGGTCGGCTCCTCCGCCAAGGACTTTGACGCCTATATCCATGCCGAAGCCACCAAGTGGGAGCCGGTGCTGAAGGCCGCCGATATCCGCGCGCAGTGAGGCTCTTCATACAAGGATCTCGTTTGACGCTGCCGTGGTCGGCGCCGGCTGATCGCTTCGATTCAATTGTGGGCGCTCGCCCGCATCTTCTCCGGCGCCGCGGGGCGCTGCAGCAGGTCGATGTCGCCGCCGCCGCCCTGCGACGGAATCAGGATCGCGCGCTCGCGCGGCAGAGCCTCCGGCATCTCGTCGCGGATGAAGGCGACGAGCTTCTCCCTGATCTCGCAGCGCAGGTCCCAGGATTGCGGCGCATTTCGTGCACTGACCAGCGCCCGCAGCTCGATAGTCCGGGAATCCGCGTCGATCACCTGAAGATTGACGACGGCGCCGTCCCATAGCTTGGACTCCTTCACCGCCGCCTCCAGCCAGCGCCGGATCCGGGGCACGTCGGCGCGATAGTCGACATGGAGCGCGATGACGCCGATCAGGGAGGCGGTGTCGCGGGTCCAGTTCTGGAACGGCTTTTCGATGAAATAGGACAGCGGCACCACCATGCGGCGCCAGTCCCACAGCCGGATCACGACATAGGTCGCGGCAATATCCTCGACCCAGCCCCACTCGTTCTCGATGATCACGGCATCCTCGATGCGGATCGGCTGGGTGATGGCGATCTGCAAGCCCGCGATCAGGTTGCTGAGCAGCGGCCGTGCGGCAAGACCGACGATGATACCGGCAGCACCGGCCGAGGCGAACAGGCTGACGCCATATTGCCTGACCGAGTCGAACGTCATCAGCGCGGTCGACACCGTGATAATGACGATGATGATGTCGGTGACGCGCTTGAACACGCGCACCTGCGTCACGTGCTTGCGCGCGACAAAGTTCTCGGTGACGTCGCGAAAGTTCTGGAGATAGCGCGCCGCGCTCATGTCGACGATCCGGATCGAGATCCAGCCGATCAGCGCGATGAAGGCGACCACGAACAGCCGCGTCAACGGCGTGCGGAACGCGTCGTCGAGCGGCGCAAGCGGCAGGACCAATGCGACGGCGGCAAGGCAGAGGGCCAGTTGGGCCGGCCCCGACGTGCGCTCGATGAATACGCTGATGAGAGGCAGGCGCGTTCTGAAGGCGCGGTTGAGCAGCCAAGCCGCGAATCGATGGAACACGAGCGCCAGCAGAATCGCCCCGCCTACCAGGCCGAGACCGATGATCCATGAGGGAATCCACCCGAACATCTTGTCGATGTCGGCCATGAGGGCCTGCCAATTCATTCGCGTTCCTGGATTTGCATTCGCTGCTCGCCAACGCGTTCCGCCCGGCTTCGCTCCCTTGCCTCACGCAACGCAGCATTCTTCTGGTGCAACCGTACCGAATTGCGCTAATTTGAAACCTACATGACCAGACGTACCGGCAGCGCCGACCTTCCTCTCCACACCGGGCGGGTTCCCCCCTGGCTTGCGAGCCGCATGGCCTCGCTCGGGGCGATCGTCACGCAGGCGATCGTGCTTCATTATGGGCGCGATGCATTCCTCCAGCGTCTGTCGCATCCGTTCTGGTTCCAGTCATTCGGCGCCGTGATGGGGATGGACTGGCATTCCTCCGGCATCACCACCTCCGTCATCGGCGCGCTGAAACGCGGGCTTGGCCCGCTCCAGGACGAGCTCGGCATCTATGTCTGCGGCGGCCGCGGCCAGCATTCGCGCAAGACGCCGGACGAGCTGCTGCAGCTCGGCGAGCGCGTCGGCTTCGACGGCGCGAGCCTCACCCGCGCCAGCCGCCTGGTGGCGAAGGTCGACAGCGCCGCGGTGCAGGACGGCTTTGACCTTTATCTCCACGGCTTCTTCGTCACCGTTGACGGCAAATGGACGGTGGTGCAGCAGGGCATGAACGGCGACAAGCGGCAGGCCCGCCGCTATCACTGGCATTCGGAAGCGCTGAAGAGCTTTGTCGATGCGCCGCACAGCGCGATCGACGGCCCGCAGCAGGGTGAGATCGTGAACCTCACCGACCATCGCGCCGATGTCTCGCGCGTCGCCCAGCTCGAGCTGCTCTCCGATCTCGGGCCGGATCGTATCCTCGCCGAATTCGAGCGGCTCAGCGGCACCGCACCCGAGCCTGCGCAGGCCATGCTGCCGCACCTCATCATGCCAGCACATCACGATGTCCGGCCAAAGGATGTATTCGCGCGGCGCCTGCACGGCACGCTGGCCGCGGCGGCCGAGCGCGGGCCAGTCGATTTCCCGGAGTTATTGCTGACGCCCGGCGTCGGCGCACGCACGGTGCGCTCGCTGGCGATGGTCGCCGAGGTCGTACATGGCGCGCCCTATCGTTTCACCGATCCCGCGCGCTTCTCGCTCGCCCATGGCGGCAAGGACCGGCATCCCTACCCCGTTCCGATCAAGGTCTATGACGAGACCATCCGCGTGCTGAAGGGCGCGATCCGGAACGCAAAGCTCGGACGCGAGGAAGAGATGCAGGCGATCAAGCGCCTCGACGACCAGGCACGCCGACTCGAGCGAACCGCGCGCGGGCCGTCGGTCGAGGCCTACATTGCCGGCGAGCGCGCCGCTTCGCCCGATCTCGACGGCCGCTCCGTGTTCGGCTGGGAGCGCGATCTCGTCGAAACAAAGAAGCGGACCGGCTGATCGCCGGTCCGCCAGAGGGTCGGTCGTGGAGGACACGACCGAAGTTCGATCTTCTCAGGTCTCAGTCTTGGTCGTCGCTTCCGAGCCGGTTGGCGGAATGATCCTGATACTGCTCGGTCTGGATCGACTTGCTGTCCATGCCGCGGATGTCGGAATGCTGCTTCTTGTCGCGGTTCGACAGCACCATATTGTCGCCGATCTTCTCCTTGGGCACCTCGGCGAAGGCGCCGGTGCCGTCGCTCTTGCCATGCATGCCGGACCTGAAATGCGTCTTGCTGCCATGTCCACTTGGCATTGATTTCTCCTCTTGCAGTGAACCGTTTGGTTCCTCGCGGATCATTTTCGCGGCTTCTGACCACCCTCGTTGGGGCCAGTGCTGCGTCCGCTGTCATCACCGGAGCGCAATGCCTGATCCAGCTCGCGCGCATCGGGCGTGTCAGGCTTGCGCTCGAGAATGCGTATCTGCTGCTCGTGGGTCTTCTTGCCTTGCATTCACGGCCTCCGGCCTCTGCGCGGTGCTCCACTATGCGCGACGTCCTTGTCGATGCCGCCTGCAAACGTCACGTCGTTTTCGCGGTCGCCCTCCATCGTGTTCTCGCCGAGCGCCTCCTCGACATCGTCAGGCGACGCGCTCGCCATGTTCGCGCCCTTGGATCCGCCGATCAGCGGATTGTCGCGAAGATCCTTGCTTGTCGGTGCGTGCAGTTTCGCGTGCTTGCTGCTCATGCTCGTCCACCCTTGTCTGCGGGATCGTGCCGGTGATGGGAATCGCGCTCGCCTCCGCCGCCTGATACGCGGCTGTGGCTGCGCTGCGGATCGTCAGGCGCCGGCTTCTTGACCTCCAGCGGAGCCTTCGCATTCTCGTGCGATGCGCCGGGTCCGCCCTGACGAATGCTGTTCGGTGTCTTGGTGGATGTCGACATCAGTGTCGCCTCCTCAGCGGTCCTGCTGATAGCCCTGGTTGGTCGTGTTCTGCTTGATGTTGGCTTGCTGGCCCTGCTGGTCAGGGTTTTGCGCGCGCTGCTGGCCATGCCCCGCCTGATCAGCAGCCGTCTGCTTGCTGTCGCCAGTTCCCTTCGTGCTTCGATTGGCGGGTGGAACGGGTGGCATCTTGCCGGTCATAGTTTGCCTCCTGAGAGGTGGAAACCCTTGCGGTGCGGATGGCACGGAACTTGTGCCCGACTCTCGTCGCCGCGAGCTCTCAGGACAACGGTCGCCACCACGGCCCGTTCCTGACGGAACGCATTGCGCGAGGATTTCGAAGAAAGAAGCGTCAGCTCGCTTGTGCGAGGGAACGATCAACTATCGCGGATGCCGCAGCCGGCATTTGTGTTCCGCGGGACTCGGCTGTGACCGGCAGTTTCGCAATCATGCGGATGCCGGGCCGCTTGCGCCAATGTATGTGCGATGGATCGACGGCAAGACCAAGCCGCGGCCAGCGCGTGAACAAGGCCTCGAGCGCGCAACTCGCCTCGATCCGCGCGAGCTGATGTCCGAGGCAGAAATGGATTCCCGTGCCGAAGGATATATGGCGGTTCGGCTTGCGTTCGAGATCGAGCCGCTCCGGCTGGTCGTGCACCGCAGGGTCCATGTTCGCCGCCGCGAGCATGACCATCACGCGATCGCCCTTCTTCAGGCGTACGCCGTCGAGCTCGATGTCCCGCCGCACATAGCGCGGTTTTGAGAATTGCACTGGCGAGACGAAACGCAAGAACTCCTCGACCGCAAGGGCCGCGCGGCTCCAGTCCTGTTCCAGCCAGTCGCGCAAGCCGGGATTTCTCAGCAGCTCGTAGACGGAGCCGCTGATGAGATGCGTCGTCGTCTCCGAGCCAGCCGCCAGCAGCAGGAACACCATCGCCACCATTTCGTCCGGTGTGATCTGACCGCCCTCGCGCTCGACCTGGACCAGCTCGGCAATCAGCCCCTCGCCCCCCTGCTCTCGCGCGACCTGCAACTGCTCCGCCAAGTACGCGCGCATCTTGCGGAACGCGAACAACAGGCGGACGAAGCTGACGATATTTGTCAGCGAGGACATCGCGTTGGCCCAGGCGATGAACTTCGGGCGATCGGCCATGGGCAGGCCAAGCAGCTCCGAGATCACCGACAGCGGCAGGATGCGCGCATAGCGCTCGACGAGATCGGCCGGGCTTCCGGCCGCGAAGAGTTTTGACGCAAGATCGTCGGCAATGTCGCGGATGCGCGGCTCCATCGCGACGATGGCGCGGCGGCGGAACGCTTCGTCGACGATGCTGCGCAGCCGCGTATGGTCAGGCTCGTCCATCGTCAGCATGTTCTTGGCGATGGTGGTGACGAGCTTTGGCATCCACCAGCGGACGCCCGCGACGCCGCCGCCCTCCTTGCGCAGCGTGAAGGTCGCACTGTCCTTCAGCACCTGGGCGGTCGCGTCGTGCGTCGTCGTGATCCAGACGTCGCCGACCAGGGGAAAGCGCGTCGCAACCACGGGGCCCTGCGCGCGCAACGCGGCAACGACCCTTGGCGGATCGCGAAAGAAGGCCTCGCTTGTGAAATCGAGGCGCGGTGTCATGGGATCACCGGGATGGTTGGTGGCGCCTCAACCAGATGGGATGCGGAGCGGCCGGCGCAAGAGCCGGAACCGCCTCACCGCGGGGAGCGAGACGCCTATCGGCGTCCCGACGAGCGCTGACCGGTCTTGCGCTGCTGCTGGTTGGTGTAGGAGTCCCAATGGCTCCAGCTGCCGTTACTGAGGCTTTGCAGGTCGGTGCCGAGCGGCCGGCGCGTGCGCTTGTCGTGATCGGCGATGGCGCGCTCGGACTGCGCGATCTTGCGCTTGAGTTCCGCGATCGCCTTCTGGGTCTGGCCATTCCGCTTCGAGGAGGCGATCTCGCCCATCGTGAAGCGCGCGGTCTCGAGCGCCTTCAACTCGGCGCGGTTCTTCTTCAACTGAACCCGGTGCCAGGCGATGTTGCTGTCGCTGTCCGCAACCATATGGGAACTCCGCTGATTCGTTCCCACAAGTGTATCAAGCGCCGAATCGACGGGGCAACGGGCGCCCCGCGGCCAAAATGCGGCTTTGTTGCGCAGAAAGTCTGGGGCCCATAGCGTTTTCGGGCGAAGTGGATACCGGTTCGCGTGAAGAAAAACGCGTCAAAATAAGACTCCAGAGCCTGTTCCGCTTCAGCGGAATTGGCTCTAGCGTTCGGCAAAGGCCTTTTCGACCACGAACTGGGCCGGCTCGCCGTGGTTGCCTTCGACGAAACCGCGCTCGCCGAGCAGCACGCGAGTGTCCGCCACCAGCGCCGGGCTGCCGCAGATCATGATGCGGTCGTGTGCGGCTTCCAGCACCGGCAGGCCGATATCGGTGAACAGCTTGCCTGACGTGATGAGGTCGGTGATGCGGCCGCGGTTGCGGAAGGGATCGCGGGTCACGGTCGGATAATAGATCAGCTGCTCGCGGATGTACTCGCCGAGCAACTCGTCCTTCGGCAGATGCTCGGTGATCATCTCGCCATAGGCGAGCTCCTTCACATGGCGGCAGCCATGCAGCAGCACGACCTTCTCGAACCGCTCATAGGTCTCGGGGTCCTTGATCACGCTCAGGAACGGCGCCAGGCCAGTGCCGGTGCCGATCAGATAGAGGTTGCGCCCTTCTTCCAGGTTATCGATCACCAGCGTCCCGGTGGCCTTGCGGCTGACGATGATCTCGTCGCCTTGCTTCAGGTGCTGGAGCCGCGAGGTCAGCGGGCCGTCCGGCACCTTGATCGAGAAGAACTCCAGCGTGTCCTCGTAATTGGCGCTGGCGACGCTGTAGGCCCGCAGCAAGGGCTTCTCGCCGACCTTGAGCCCGATCATGGTGAATTCGCCGTTACGGAAGCGGAAGGTCGGGCTGCGGGTGGTCTTGAAGGAGAACAGCGTGTCGGTCCAGTGGTGGACGCTCAAAACGCTTTCCTGATTGAAATTGCTCATCTCACCTTCCCTGTCGCGTCAATTGCGGTTCTCGAGGCGGGCAGCTATGCGCCGTTTGTACACTATCATTCGTATACTAATGAATAATCCTGCTTGATCCCGGGGTCAAGCCTGCCCAAGATCGCGAGCGTTGCAGTTAGGAATAAGGAGCCCTTCCATGGCGCATGACGCCCCCCAGGCCACCGGACCCTCGAAGCTCGTGATCCGCAATATCGGCCTGATCCTGTCCGGCGCCCTGGAAAAGCCGATCCTGGACGGCGACACCATCGTCGCCGAGAACGGCAAGATCACCGCGATCGGCCGCTTCAAGGACTGCAACACGGAAGGCGCGACCACCATCGTCGACGCCCACGGCACCACGGTGGCGCCGGGCCTGATCGACAGCCATGTCCATCCTGTCGCCGGCGACTGGACGCCGCGGCAGAACCAGATCAACTGGATCGACAGCTATCTCCACGGCGGCGTCACCACCATGATCTCGGCGGGCGAAGTGCACATGCCCGGCCGGCCCCGCGACGTCGTTGGGCTCAAGGCCATGGCGGTGTTCGCCCAACGCGCGTTCTGGACCTTGCGGCCCGGCGGCGTGAAGGTTCACGCCGGCGCGCCGGTGATCGAATGCGAGATGGTCGAGGAAGACTTCAAGGAGATGGCCGCCAATGGCGTCAAGCTGCTCGGCGAGGTCGGCCTCGGCGGCGTCAAGGACGGTCCGACCGCGCGCAAGATGGTCGGCTGGGCCCGCAAATATGGCATCCAGAGCACGATCCACACCGGTGGTCCCTCGATCCCCGGTTCTGGCCTGATCGACAAGGACGTGGTGCTGGAGGCCGACACCGACGTGGTCGGTCACATCAATGGCGGCCACACCGCCCTGCCCGACGACCAGATCCGCTGCATCTGCGAGGGCTGCAAGCGCGGCCTCGAGCTGGTGCACAACGGCAATGAGCGCTCGGCCCTGTTCACCCTGCGCACCGCGCGCGAGATGGGCGATCTGCACCGCGTCATCCTCGGCACCGACGCGCCCGCCGGCTCCGGCGTGCAGCCGCTCGGCATCCTGCGCATGGTCTCGATGCTGTCCTCGCTCGGTGAGCTTCCGGCCGAGATCGCGTTCTGCCTTGCCACCGGCAACACCGCGCGGATGCGACAGCTCGATTGCGGCCTCATTGAAGTCGGCCGCTCCGCCGATTTCGTCATCATGGACAAGGCGCAGCACTCGCCCGGCAAGAACATCCTGGAGAGCGTCCAGCTCGGCGACCTCCCCGGCATCGGCATGACCATCATCGACGGCATCGTGCGCACCCAGCGCAGCCGCAATACGCCGCCGGCGGGGAAAGTGCCGGAGGTGGTGGGGAAGTGACGGCACGTGCCGTCATTCCGGGGCGCGCGTCAGCGCGAACCCGGAATCTCGCGCCACGACCTCTGGATTCCGGGTTCACGCGCAATGCGCGTGCCCCGGAATGACGATGAATCACCTCAGCTTGTTGAGAAGCTCCATCAGCGTCTCGCGCTCCTTCGCATCGAGCGGCGCCAGGGTCTCCCGGGTGATTGCGAGCGCGTTCGGCGCGAGCTTCTCCGCGAGCTGCTGGCCGGCGCGCGTGAGACTCACCAGCAAGCGCCGGCCGTCCTCGGGGTCCTGACTGGTCTCGGTCAGGCCGCGCGCGGTCAGGCGGTCGATCACGCCCTTGATGGTCGCGACGTCCATCGCCGTGAGCCGTCCGAGCTGGTTCTGCGAACACGCGCCGGTCTCGGCGAGCTTCGACAACGCCGCCCATTGCGTCGGCGTCAGGTTGGTGCCGATGTCGCGGGAGAAGATCGCGCTGTGGCGCTGCCAGACCTGGCGCAGGATGAAGCCGACCTGCTCGTCGAGCACGTAGGGCAGCTTGGAAGGCGATTTGGCCGGCTTGACGCCCTTCTTCACCGCGACGCTTCTCGCCATCCCTTCCCCACCCCTCACAACGACAGATGCGCGTCGCGGATATCCGGACGCGCGTCGAGCTCGGCCATGGTGCCGCCGAAGCAGATGCGGCCGCGCTCGATGATATAGGCGCGATCGGAGATCAACCGCGCGAAATGCAGATTCTGCTCGGAGACGACGATGCTGACGCCTTCCCTCTTCATGGTCAGGATGGCATCGACCATCTGCTCCACGATCTTCGGCGACAGGCCCTCCGAGGGCTCGTCCAGCAGCACCAACGACGGATTGCCCATCAGCGTGCGCGCAATCGTCAGCATCTGCTGCTCGCCGCCGCTCATGCGGCCGCCCGGGCGGTTCTTCATCTCGCCGAGATTGGGGAACAGCGCGAACAGCTTTTCGCGCGTCCAGTGCGGCGCATTCGCTCGCTTCGGCTGGCGGCCGACTTCGAGATTCTCCTCCACCGTCAAATCCGTGAAGATGCGCCGCTCCTCCGGCACATAGCCGAGCCCCTCGCGCACGATCTCGTGGGTCGGCTTCGCCGAGACGTCCTTGCCCTCGAACATGATGCGGCCGGAGCGCTGTGCGACGAGCCCGACGATCGAACGGAACGTCGTCGACTTGCCGGCGCCGTTGCGGCCGAGCAGCGCCACTACCTCGCCCTCGCCGACCTCGAAACCGATGTCGAAGAGGATATGCGCCGGGCCGTAATGGCTGTTGAGGTCCTGCACCAAGAGCTTCATGCCGAGGTTCCCTCGCGATGGCGGGCATCGTAGACGAGGCCCTCGCCGAGATAGACCGCCTGCACCTGCGGATTGCCGCGCACCTCGGCCGGCGAGCCCTCGGCGATCAGCGTGCCGCGATTGAGCACGATGATGCGGTCGGCATGCTCGAACACCACGTCCATGTCGTGCTCGGTGAAGAGCACGCCGATGGATTTTTCTCGCGCGATTTGAGCCGTGAGCCGCATCAGATCGACGCGCTCGCGCGGCGCCATGCCGGCCGTCGGCTCGTCCATCAGCAAGAGCTTCGGCTGGTTGGCGAGCGCCACCGCAAGCTCGAGCCGCTTGAGGTCGCCATAGGCGAGCTCGCCGCACGGCCGATCGGCATAGCCGCCCATGCCGACCAGCTCCAGCAGCCGCCCGGCCTCGCCGCGATCGAAATTCGGCGCCGAGCCGAACAGATTGAACAGCTGCCTGCCATGGGAGATCAGCGCGACCTGCACATTCTCGCGCACGGTCATCGTGGCAAAGGTCGCGGTGATCTGGAAAGTGCGACCGACGCCCATGCGCCAGATGTCGCGCGGCTTCTTGCCGGTGGTCTCTTCGCCGAGCAGCCGGACATGGCCGCTATCAGGCTTGTTCTGGCCGTTGATCATGTCGAAGCAGGTGCTCTTGCCGGCGCCGTTCGGGCCGATCAGCGCCAGGATTTCGCCCGCGCGCAACGAGAACGACACGCCGCGGACGGCATGGATGCCGCCGTAGGATTTGGTCAGGCCTTCGACCGCGAGAAGTGGGGGTGCGACGCTCATTCGGCGGACTCGATCGGCTTGGCAAGCAAGGGTGATCCCGGCGGCGACGACTTCCGGCGGCGCTGCGCCAGCATCTCCAGCATGCCGACGATGCCTTTCGGGAAGACCACGACGATCAGCACAATGAAGCCGCCGAGCACGAGTTTTGACAGATCGGTCTGGCTGACCAGCCAGATGTTCAAAGCCTTGTAGACGATGGCGCCGATCACCGCGCCCGACACCGTCTCGACGCCGCCGAGCAGCACCATGACCAGCGCATCGACGGAGAGCGAGATGCCGAGATTGTCAGGGAAGACGCTGCCCTTCAGATAAGCGAACAGCGCGCCGCCGATGCCGGCAGTCGTGCCCGCGATCACGAAGGCGGTCCACTGGATGCGCTTGGCGTTGATGCCGATGGCCTCGCTGCGCAGCAGCGAGTCGCGTGTCGCGCGGAGCGCGTAGCCGAACGGCGAGAACACCATGATCCGCAGTGCGATCGTGACGAGCGCGGTAACGCCGAGCGCCAGCCAATAGAAATGCGACGGGCTCGCCGCCCAGCTCGAAGGCCAGACGCCGAGAATGCCGTTGTCGCCGCCCGTGACGCTCACCCATTGGAACGCGATCGACCAGACGATCTGCGCAAAGGCGAGCGTCAGCATGGCAAAATAGACGCCGGAGAGCTGCACGGCGAAGAAGCCGAACACGGCGGCGCCCATGCAGCCGAGCAGCGGCCCGAGCAGAAGGCACACGATCATCGGCAGCCCCGCCATCTTGGCGAGGAAGGCGATGCCGTAGGCGCCGAGGCCGAAATAGGCGGCGTGGCCGAACGATGCGAGCCCGCCGACCGACATCAGGAAATGCAAGGAGACGGCGAAGATCACGAAGATCGCGACCTCCGAGCCGACCGTGAGAAGATAATTGCCGGCGAACAGCGGCAGCATCGCCGCGATCACGAGCACTGCCAGCGCGGCCAGCCGCTCGTTCGAGGTCAGAGGCCGCCAGGGATTGACGGTGAGGCCCGGCGTCTTGCGGGCGGCCGCCTCCGGCTTGCCGAATAGGCCCCAGGGCCGCACGATCAGTACCACGGCCATCACCAGGAAGACCAGGATGATGGAGATTTTCGGAAAGATGAGGATGCCGAAGGCATTGAGCTCGGAGACCAGCACCGCCGCAACGAACGCACCGACGATGCTGCCGAGGCCGCCGATCACCACGACGACAAAGACCTCGACGATGATGCGCAGGTCCATCGCATGATGGACGGCATCGCGCGGGATCTGGAGCGCTCCGCCGAGGGCCGCGAGAAAGACCCCGACCGCGAAGACGCTCGTGAACAGCCATTTCTGATTGACACCGAGCGCTGCCACCATGTCGCGGTCCTGCGTCGCGGCGCGCACCAGCACGCCCCATCGGGTGCGCTGGAACAACAGCCAGAGAATGCCGAGCACGACGGGGCCGAGCACGATCAGGAACAGGTCGTAGCTCGGGATGTTTTGGCCGAAGAAATCGATCGCGCCCTTGAAGCCCGGCGCGCGGCGCCCGACGAGATCGTCCGGACCCCAGATCAGCACGACGAGGTCCTCGACCATCAAGGTCAGGCCGAAGGTCGCGAGCAGCTGGAACAGTTCCGGCGCATGATAAATGCGGCGAAGCAGCACCATCTCGACGATGACGCCGATCACCGCCACGGCCAACGCGGCCAGCACGATGCTGCCCCAGAAGCCGAACGCGCCGGAGAGGCGCTCGGTCAGCGTGAAGGCGATATAGGCGCCGATCATGTAGAAGGCGCCATGCGCGAAATTCACGATCCGCGTCACGCCAAAGATGATCGACAGGCCCGAGGCCACCAGGAACAGCGACGCTGCGCTGGCAAGACCTGTCAGAAACTGTACGACGTAAAAGGCCATCGGCGGTCCGGGTTAGGTTTGAAGTCACCTCTCCCCGCGAAGAGCGGGGAGAGGGAGAGACAAAGAGCGATCAATCCTTCGGCCGCAGCTTCTCGACTTCGGCATCGCTGGGCAGATAGTCCGAACCCTTCTTGTAGGACGAATCCACCATCACGCCCTTGCCATCCTTCAGCGCGGTCTTGCCGACATAGGCGCCGAGCGTCGACTGGTGGTCGATCTTGCGGAACGTGATCTCGCCAAACGGAGACGGCATGGAGAGACCCTCCGCCGCAGCGATCAGCTTCTCCGGATCGGTCGAGCCGGCCTTCGCGAGGATCGCCGCCGCCGCCTTGATGGTCTGGTAGCCGACGATCGAGCCGAGGCGCGGATAGTCGTTGTACTTGCCCTGGTAGGCCTTCAGGAACACGTCGTGCTCAGGCGTGTTGATCGAGTACCAGGGATAGCCGGTGACGATCCAGCCCTCCGGCGTCTCGTCCTTGAGCGGGTCGAGATATTCGGGCTCGCCGGTCAGGAACGAGACGACCTCGCGCCCCTTGAACAGGCCGCGGGTGTTGCCCTCGCGCACGAGCTTGACGAGGTCGGCGCCGAAGGTGACGTTGAGGATCGCCTCCGGATTGGCGGCGGCAACCGCCTGCACCACGGGACCTGCGTCGATCTTGCCCTGCGGCGGCCACTGCTCGTCGACCCACTGAATGTCGGGGCGCTTCTCCGACATCAGCTTCTTGAACACCGACACCGCCGACTGCCCGTATTCATAGTTCGGCGCGATCGTCGCCCAGCGCTTTGCCGGCAGCTTCGCGGCGGCTTCCACCAGCATCGCGGCCTGCATGTAGTTGGAGGGGCGCAGGCGGAACGTGTATTTGTTGCCCTTCGCCCAGGTCACGGCGTCCGTCAGCGGCTCGGCCGCGAGGAAGAAGACCTTCTTCTGGTTGGCGAAGTCGCTGACCGCGAGTCCGATGTTTGACAGGAACGTGCCCGTCAGCATTGCCACGCCCTCGCTCGACACGAGCTCATTGGCCGCGGTCTGCGCGTCGGCCGGCTTGCCGCCGTCGTCCTTGGAGATCACGACGAGCTTCTTGCCGTTGATACCGCCGGCCGCGTTGATCTCCTCGACCGCGAGCTGCCAGCCCTTGCGATAGGGCTCGGTGAACGCCGGCAGCAGCGAATAGCTGTTGATCTCGCCGATCTTGATGTCCTGCGCCATGGCCGAATGGGCGATGCCGCCGGCCAGAAGCGCGAAGGCCGCGCCGACGAAGTAATTTCTTGCTCGCATCCCAACCTCCAGTTTTGAACTCTCTTGCGTGTTCTAGCGCAAACCGTCTTCGCCCTTGATCTCCGCGACCGTCAGCCCGCCGACGCGCGGCAGCGGACGGCCGCTGTCGGTGACGGCGACCGCGACCATGATCTCATTGGCGCGCGGCGCGTCATTGATCTGCACTTCCATTCCGTCAAAATGGCTGCGCACAAAGGCAGCGTCTTTGTGCCCGAGCGGAATATCCAGCGTCGTGCCGGGACCACTGCGCTTCTTCGACGACGGGATCAGTGCCGCGCCCTTGCCCAGCACCTTGCGCACCGGCGCGCCCATCTTGGGATGCAGGATCGCGGCGGCATGCTCCAGCTCGCCGTTCTCGCCGACGGCCGCGGCCTTGCCGTAGCTCTGCGCCTTCGCGCCGTCGATGCCGAGCGCGGCTACTGCGCGCTTCGACAGGAGCTCGCCGAGCTCCTCGCCGATCGCGATCAACGGCGAAAGGTCCTCGACATATTTTCCGGCAAAGGGATTTTCGATCACGGCAATTGCCGCGGCGCGCCGGGTCGGCGGCGAGACCTGGCGGCCCATCTCCATCTGCGTCTCTTCGACGACCGTGACGATCTTGCGGATGATCGCACTCATGTTTCGCTTCCCTGTTCAGGCACCGACCGCATTCTCCAGCACAAGCGAGCGCGGTCGCTGCTCTTTTACATCCTTAGGTCCTATGACAAGCATATCACCACAAAGCCTGAGCATGGCACCCTCGATCAGACCGCGATCGAATAATTGCCGTGCACATTCCGCGCCAGATTCCAGCGCAGCCGCAATGTCCTTCTGCGACAATTCACCGACGCCGCGGGTGACGAGACGCGCGCCGAGATCGCTGTCCGGCTGAAGCTCGTTCGCAGGCGTCCGGGTGATGGCGGGATGGCCGGGCAGATCGACGGCATTGGCAACGATCGTCGCCGCCGCATCGGCCTGCGATGCCGTCGCCGCCAACACCGTTACGGCATCCGCAATGCCAAGCGAAAAGCTGCGCCCGTGCCGTCCACTGGTCGCGATGCCGCGCACGGGATCGTCGGCATCGACCTTCATCACCCGCATCACGCCATTGCGATCGGGCCGGTCCATCAGGCCGACCGAGAAGTGCTCGCCTGCGCCGAGGTGAAGCGCGATATCGCCGCCATTGTTGACATAGGCCTGATCGAGCCTCGCCGCGCAGACCATCGCACCCAGAATTTCCTCCGCCACGCTGCCGGCAACCGCGGCCATCGGCGTGATGAAGCAATCGGCAGCATAGGGCGCGACGGCGGCGTGCATGCGACGCGTCACCACGCCCTTCAGCGAGGTCCGCGCCCCAGCGGCCGTCCGCAGGTCCGGCAGTTCCGTGCAGAGTTCGTCGAGCAGTCCGGTAAACCTTCGCGCCGCAGCCTCATAAGCCGCTCGCACCTCGTCCCGCTCTCCCCTCGCCTCAACGACCAGATCAATCGGTCCATCCTGCAAATGCAGCCGCCGGCCATCAGACAGCAATGCGATTTGCGGGAGCCGTGTCATGCCCGGCGTCCCGGGAGCGGGTTCTGCCAGGGCAGCTGGCGGACATCTTCGCCGTTCTGCACTTCGGCGAGGGGCTTGACGTAGTCCATGTGCCCGCCGAGCGCGGCATAGTCGGACAGCTTCATCGTGAACTCGATCGGCGCGACCAGCGCCGGCGTCGGCACATAGCCGAACGCTCCCGCCGGCATCTGCGTCACGTCGACCATGTAGGTGATACCGCCGCCGGGCCAGACATAAACAGGCGCGCCGCCGCTGGTGACGCGTGTCAGCGCATCCTTCACCGAGCGCGTCAGCCGCACCGGATTGTCGGTGACGCCGGCGCGCAGCGAGCCGCCGGCCCCCGCCATGAACAGCACCGTGCACAGCGCCGGCTCGCAGTTCTCCTGGATGCGCTCGACGGAGAATTTCAGGTCGGCCGGCATCTCGGTTTCGACCGGCTTCAAGGCCTCATCGAGCACGTAATAGGACGAATGCTCGCCGGTCGTGGAGACCATCAGCATCGACAGGCCGGGCCTTGCTTCCTTGGGATCGAATGGCCCCAGAATCGACAGCGGATCGGAGATGTTGGTGCCGCCCCAGCCCGTGCCGGGATCGGCGACCTGAAAATAGCGGCCGGGCGTCGAGCGCCGGCCCTTCATCTTGATGCCGGTGTCGGGGATGTCGAGCAGTTTTCCCGCCTGATGCTCACTGAGAACGCCGGTGATGTGGTCGTCGACCACGACGACTTCATCGACCTTGCCGTGCCACTGCTTGGCGAACATGCCGATCGTCGCCGAGCCGCAGCCGACGCGCATGCGCTCTTCCTTCACGCCGTTGACGATCGGCGGCTGACCGGCCTGCACCACGACCGTGGCGCCGCCATCGATGGTCAGCTCTACCGCCTTGCAATTGGCGAGATCCATCAGCGTATCGCAGGTGACGCGGCCCTCCTTCTTGGAGCCGCCGGTGAGATGATGCACGCCGCCGAGCGACAGCATCTGCGAGCCGTATTCGCTGGTCGTGACGTGGCCGACCGCCTCGCCCTGCGCGCGCACGGTCGCGGTCTCCGGCCCCAGATAGCGGTCGGTGTCGATCTTCACCTTGATGCCGCAATAAGAGAAGATGCCCTCGGTGACTACGGTCACCATGTCGACGCCGTCGACCTCCGCCGAGACGATGAATGGCGCCGGCTTGTAGTCGGGATAGGTCGTACCCGCGCCGATCGCGGTGACAAAGGTTGAAGGCTCGTGGACGATCTTGCCGTCCCAGTCTTCGGTGCGGCTGAACGGCACCAGCTTGCCGCCGTGCTCGACGGTGCGCTCCAGGATCACGTGCGGATCGACGCGGACGAGCTTGCCGTCATGGTTGGCATAGCGGTCGCAGGCGCCCGCCGCGCCCGGCTTGATGTAGCACATCACCGGACAGGCATCGCAGCGGATCTTGTCGGTGGCAGCGCTCGTTGTTTCCATCACCATCGGGGCCAGCGGAGACGTCGTTATCATTCGTATACGAACGATGTTGCGCGCGGTCCCCGGGGCTGTCAAGGACCGGTGCAGCGCAAAAGATGCTGCTGCCGCATAAAACCTCATTTGCCTAGCCGCGCTGTACAGAAACAAGGCAGCCGCGCTGCAGTGCGGCATGCACGGCTTGCACGTTTGTGTACAAACGGTATCGTCACGACGTCGAATTTCATATGCGCGCTTGGGAACAGGGATGATGCAGGCACCGATCCGCCTCACCGTCAACGGCGGGATCCACGAGGTCAGCGCGGCGCGCGACACGCCGCTGCTCTATGTGCTGCGCAACGATCTCGCGCTCAACGGCCCGAAATACGGTTGCGGCCTCGGTGAATGCGGCACCTGTACTGTCCTGATTGACGGCAGTGCCGCGCGCTCCTGCGTGATTCCCATCGGCGGCTGCGCCGGCCGCGACATCGTGACGCTCGAAGGGCTCGGCACCCGCGACGAGCCTGACGTGGTGCAGCAGGCCTTCATCGATGAGCAGGCCGCGCAATGCGGCTACTGCCTCAACGGCATGATCATGACCACCAAGGCGCTGCTCGCGATCAATCCGCAGCCGACCGAGCAGGAGGCGCTCGCCGCGCTGCGCTACAATCTCTGCCGCTGCGGCACGCATGTCGAAATTTTGCGCGCCGTGATGCGCGCCTCCGGCCAGCTCACCGAGGCCGCGGATTGATGGCCTCCCCTGTCTCGACCGGAGCTGAGCGGCCACCAGGTTCGCTCGTCGTCGTCCGCACCGTGGACGAGGTCACAACAGAGACCTTCGTCCGCATCACCGCGGACGGCTCGGTCACCGCATATAACGGCCATGTCGATCTCGGCACCGGCATCCGCACCGCGCTGGGCCAGATCGTCGCCGAAGAGTTAGATGTATCCTTTGCGCGCGTCGTGGTCGTGCTCGGCGACACCGCAGTGGTGCCGAACCAGGGCGCGACGATTGCCAGCGAAACCATCCAGATCACCGCGGTGCCCCTGCGCAAGGCCGCAGCGCAAGCGCGGCAGTTCCTGATCGCGCGCGCGGCGGAGCGGCTGGAGCTGCCTGGGGCTGAGCTGAAGATCGAGGACGGTCTCGTCCGCGGGCATAATCGCAGCGTCAGCTATGGGGAGTTGATCGGCGGCGAAGAGATCCGGCTCGAGCTTGCCGACGATATCGCCGTGAAGCCTGTCGGCGATTACGCCATCGTCGGCCAGTCGGTCCCGCGCGTCGACCTGCCCGCCAAGGCCACGGGCGAATTGACCTTCGTGCACGATATTCGCCTGCCCGGCATGCTGCACGGCCGCGTGGTGCGCCCGCCCTATGCCGGCGTCGATGCCGGCCCGTTCGTCGGCACCAGCCTGATCGGCATCGACGAATCCTCGGTGCGCGACATACCCGGCCTTGTCGCTGTCGTTCGCATCGGTGATTTCGTCGGCGTGGTTGCCGAGCGCGAGGAGAACGCGATGCGCGCGGCCGAGCAGCTCAAGGTGAGCTGGAAGCCGACGCCTGCTCTCACCGACCTCTCTGATGTCGAGACCGCGCTGCGCGCCAATCCGTCGACGCCCCGCACGCTGATCGACAAGGGCGACGTGGATGCCGCCATCGCTAGCGCGGCCAAGCCGATGCAACGCACTTACGTCTGGCCGTATCAGATGCACGCCTCGATCGGCCCCTCCTGCGCCGTCGCCGATGTCCAGGACGGCAACATCCGCGTCTGGTCGGGCACGCAGAATCCGCACGTGCTTCGCGCCGATCTCGCGTTACTGATCGAACGTCCAGAGAGCGAGATCGAGGTCATCCGCTTAGAGGCCGCCGGCTGCTACGGCCGCAATTGCGCCGATGACGTGAGCGCCGACGCGCTATTGCTATCGCGCGCAGTCGGCCGGCCCGTCCGTGTGCAGCTCACGCGCGAGCAGGAGCACGCCTGGGAGCCCAAGGGCACCGCGCAGCTCATCGACGTCAATGGCGGCCTCGACGCCAACGGCGGCATCGCCGGCTACGATCTCGCCACGCGCTATCCGTCGAATGCCGCGCCGACGCTCGCACTGCTGCTGACCGGTCGCATTCCATCCGAGCCTGCCGTGCTGCAGATGGGCGACCGCACCGCGATCCCGCCTTACGACTACGAAAATATGCGCGTGGTCGCCCACGACATGCCGCCGATCGTGCGCGCCTCCTGGTTTCGCGGCGTGTCGGCCTTGCCAAACACCTTTGCACATGAGTCCTACATCGACGAGGCCGCCACCGAGGCCGGCGTCGACCCGATCGAATACCGTCTGCGCTATCTGAAGGATCCGCGCGCGGTCGATCTCGTCAACGCAGTTGCCGAGCGCGCGGGCTGGAGGCCGCGTCCGGTCCGCGACGACAAGAACGGCGAGATCGTGCACGGGCGCGGCTTTGCCTATGCGCTGTATGTCCACAGCAAGTTTCCCGGTTACGGTGCGGCGTGGTCGGCCTGGATCGCCGACGTCGCGGTGAACAAGACCACCGGCCATGTCAGCGTGACGCGCGTCGTCGCCGGGCAGGATTCCGGCCTGATGATCAATCCGGACGGCGTGCGCCACCAGATCCACGGCAACGTCATCCAGTCCACCAGCCGCGCGTTGATGGAGGAGGTCTCGTTCGAGCGCGGCGCGGTGGCGGCGCGGGAATGGGGTGCCTATCCGATCATTCCCTTGCCTGATGTGCCCAAGATCGACGTCTTGATGCTGCCGCGGCAAGACCAGCCCCCGCTCGGCGTCGGCGAGTCCGCGTCGGTCCCGAGCGCTGCAGCGATTGCCAATGCGATCTTCGATGCCACCGGGGTGCGCTTCCGCGAGCCGCCGTTCACGCCAGAGCGCATCCTGAAGGGCCTGCATGGGGAAGCATCGCCCGTGTCGCAGGCCCTGCCCGCACCGGCTGCGCCAAAACCGCGTCGCATCCGGGAAAATCCCTTCGCCAAAAGTGCCGGTATTGTCGCAACGATCGCGGCCGTCTGCACTGCGGCGCTCGGCATCGGCGCGGCGCTGCTGCCCGGCCGCGTCATCGCGCCAATCGCGCGGCCCGACGCATCGGTCTACTCCGCCGCGACCATCGCGCGCGGCCGGCAGCTTGCGGCGCTCGGCAATTGCGCGGAGTGCCACACCAGCCTCAACGGCGCACTCAACGCCGGCGGCCGCGCGCTGGAGACGCCGTTCGGCACGATCTTCTCGACCAACATCACACCCGACGTCGAGACCGGTATCGGCGCCTGGTCCTATCCCGCCTTCGAGCGCGCGATGCGCGAGGGCTTGCATCGCGACGGACGGCAGCTCTATCCCGCCTTCCCCTACACGCATTTTGCGAGGACCAGCGACGCCGATATGCAGGCGCTCTATGCCTATCTGATGGCGCAACCGGCAGTGCGCGCGAAAGCGCCGGCGAACGAACTGGCCTTCCCGTTCAACCTCCGCCCACTGCTCGCCGGATGGAACGCGCTGTTCCATCACGCAAAAGAGTTCAAGCCCAATCCCGCCGCATCCGAGGCATGGAATCGCGGCGCCTATCTCGTCGAGAGCCTCGGCCATTGCAGCGGCTGCCATTCGCCACGCAACGCGCTCGGCGCCGAGCAGCGCAATGCCTATCTCGCCGGCGGGTTTGCCGAGGACTGGGAGGCGCCGCCGCTGACCTCGGTCTCGCACGCGCCGATCCCGTGGAGTGAGGACGAGCTGTTCGCGTACTTGCGCACCGGCCATTCCCGCTATCACGGTGTCGCTGCCGGTCCGATGGCGCCTGTTATCAGGGATCTCAAGGCCCTGCCCGACCACGACATCCGCGCGATGGCAGTCTATCTCAACTCGTTCAACGACACCGCGGCTGATGCGCCGGCACTCGCCGTAAAGCTCGAGGGCGCAACGCAAGTCACCGTGGCCTCGTCCCCCGGCGCGCGCCTTTATCAGGGCGCCTGCGCCGTTTGCCACGAGGTCGGCGGCCTGCCGCTGTTCGGCACCAGGCCCTCGCTCGCGCTCAACAGCAACCTGCACAGCGCGAAGCCGGACAATCTCGTCCAGGTCATCCTGCACGGCATCGCCGAGCCTGTGTCGAGCGACCTCGGCTACATGCCCGCATTCAGGAACAGCATGAGCGACGCACAGGTCGAAGAGCTCGTCAGCTTCCTGCGCGGGCAGTTTGCACCGCACAAGCCGGCCTGGACGGGCGTGCGGGAGACGATCGCACGTGTACGCGCTTCAACGCATTAGCCGTGCTTCTTCATCTCCACCGGCGGCGTGCCGTGGGTGTGGAAGGACTCGATCGTCTTCAAGCCCCAGGCCTGGCCCTTCTTGCGCTCTTCCTCGGTCCACACGATCGGCTTCCAGTCGGGCGCGAGGATGAGGCGCGCGCCGGCATTGGCGACCTCGACGCGGTTGCCGCCGGGCTCGTAGACATAGAGGAAGAAGGTCTGCTGGATCGCGTGCTTGTGCGGGCCGGTCTCGATGTGCACGCCGTTCTCGAGGAAGATGTCGGCGGCACGAAGGATCTCCTCGCGGCTGTCGAGCGCATAGGTGACGTGGTGGAAGCGGCCGGGCGTGCCGGAATGGTCGAGCGAATAGGCGAAGTCGTAGCTCTTGTTCGACATGGTCAGCCACATCGCCGCCTCACGCCCGTCGTTGAGCACGATCTGCTCGGTGAGGCGGCAGCCGAGATAATTTTCGAAGAATTCGCGGTTCGCCTTGATGTCGACGGCGAGGCAGTTGAGATGGTCGAGGCGGCGGACGTTGATGCCGCGCGCCGGAAAGCGCTGCGCCTGGTTCTTCAGCGCGGGCTTGAGCTCCGGCGGGGCCTGATACCATTCGGTCTCGTAATAGAGCTCGACGATATGGCCGTCGGGATCGCGGCAGCGGAAGGCCGGCCCCTGCCCCATGTCGCCCTCGATCCAGCCGATGTCGAACCCGGAGCCCTTCAGCGCAGCGACGCGGCGCTCCAGCGCCTGCTGACTGCGCGCGCGCAGCGCCATGTGCTCCATGCCTGAGGTCTTCGATGCCGTGAGCTTGAGCGAATAGCGCTCGTAATCGTCCCAGCCACGCAAGTACACCGACTCGCCCTTCTGCCCGCTCACTGTCATGCCCATGACGTCGACGAAGAACTTCAGGCTCTCGTCGGGCTTCGGCGTCAGCAGTTCCATGTGGCCGAGATGGGCGAGATCGAGGATCGGTTCGGGCTGCATGACGTCCTCCAGAGGTGGCTTGCGACCCGCTGCGCCGGATCGCGCGATCGGGCACAGAGCTGCAACGCGCTCGCGCCCGAGGGGTCATTTGTACTAATGTACAAATGATTAGGTCCCGTCAACAAATCAAACGGCGCGGTGCCGGTCGAAATCCGCCCCTCCCGATGACAAAGCCCACGGGACAGAGTGGCCGAATGGTAAAATCTTCCTTAAGCGCCTTTCAGCCGCGCTGGCGCTCAAAACCAGCATTTTTTCAGCCGATTCCGTCCGCAAATATGCGTTGGGAACAAAGCGAGGAGCCGAATTGTCGCGGATTTAACGAAGCGGGCGCACCGGCCATTTAACCGTTTGTCCAGCGACGGCCCAGCATAGTCCGGAGCAAATCCCTTGCTCTTGCCAGGTTCATTCATCGTGACATCCTTTGGACGCGTGATTTCGGTTCGCGGATCGCTCGCCCGGGTCGGGCTTTTGGCGGAAAGCCGCATGCCCATCTCGGAAGTTCGGGCGACCGTCGGCCGCTTCGTCAGCATTCGTTGCGCCGGCTCGGTCATCGTCGCCATGATCACCGAGGTCTCCTGCGAGAATCTGTCGAGCGCGGACAATTACATCGCCATCGCGTCGGTCGATCTGCTCGGCGAGATCCTCAACGCCGCCGACAAGGCCAAATTCCAGCGCGGCGTCACCAATTATCCGACCATCGGCGACGCGGTCGACCTGATCACCAGCCAGGAGCTGCGCACGATCTACGCGCCGACCGGCTCGGACCAGATCAATGTCGGCTTCCTCCAGCAGGACCGTTCCGTCGTCGCCTATGTCGATGTCGAGGAAATGCTCTCCAAGCATTTTGCGGTGCTGGGTTCGACGGGCGTCGGTAAGTCCACGGGCGTATCGCTGCTGCTCAACGAGATCCTGAAGGCGCGGCCGAACCTGCGCATCTTCCTGCTCGACGTCCACAACGAATATGGCCGCTGCTTCGGCGATCGTGCGCTGGTGCTGAATCCGCGGAACCTGAAGCTGCCATTCTGGCTGTTCAATTTCGAGGAGATCGTCGACGTGCTGTTCGGCGGCCGCGCCGGCGTGCCCGAAGAGCTCGACATCCTCGCCGAGGTGATCCCACTCGCCAAAGGCGTCTACACCCAATACCAGAACGCCGATCGCATCGGCCTCAAGCGCATCGATCCCAAGCAGATCGGCTACACCGTCGACACGCCGGTGCCGTATCGCCTCGTCGACCTGCTGTCGCTGATCGACGAGCGCATGGGCAAGCTCGAGAACCGCTCCTCGCGCATCATCTATCACAAGCTGATCTCGCGCATCGAGGCCGTCCGCAACGATCCGCGCTACGCCTTCATGTTCGACAACGCCAATGTCGGCGGTGACACCATGGCCGAGGTGATCAGCCATCTGTTCCGCCTGCCGGCCAACGGCAAGCCGATGACGGTGATGCAGCTCGCCGGCTTCCCGGCCGAGGTCATCGATTCCGTCGTGTCTGTGCTCTGCCGCATGGCCTTCGACTTCGGCCTGTGGAGCGACGGCGTTTCGCCGCTGCTGTTCGTCTGCGAAGAGGCGCACCGCTACGCCTCCGCCGACCGCAACATCGGCTTCGGCCCGACCCGCAAGGCGGTGTCGCGCATCGCCAAGGAGGGCCGCAAATACGGCGTCTATCTCGGCCTCATCACCCAGCGCCCGGCCGAGCTCGACGCCACCATCATCTCCCAGTGCAACACGCTGTTCACGATGCGTCTTGCGAACGACCGCGACCAGGCGCTGCTGCGCGCTGCTGTGTCGGATGCGGCCGCGAACTTGCTGTCCTTCGTACCCTCGCTCGGCACCCGCGAGGTGCTGGCGTTCGGCGAAGGTGTCGCGCTGCCGACGCGCCTGCGTTTCAAGGAGGTGCCGCCGCACCAATTGCCGCGCGGCGAAGCCACCATCTCGAGCGTGCCCTCCATGACCTCCGGTCACGACATGCATTTCGTCAGCGCCGTGCTCGAGCGCTGGCGCGGCGCCACCTCGCAGCGCGACGTGCCGAACGATCCGGTGTTCTCGGCCCCGCCCGCCAAGATGATGTCCAGCCTCGAAGCCCCGATGCTGCAACCGTCGATGGGCCTCGACCCCGACCGCTTCTCGCTGCTGAAGAAGCCGTTGCGGTAAGGCCTCACTCGATCTCCAGGTAAATTGTCATGCCCCGCGAGGCGGGTCATCCAGTACGCCGCAGCCTATCGGTAAAACCGCTCCCGTCACGAAGTACTGGATGCCCCGCTGCGCGGGCGATGACGTGCGTGGCGCGCACTGAGCACGTTGAGGCGGCCGCCCGCATCGACTATGTTTCCCGCCCCAAGCCGGAATCCACGCCAATGACAAAGACCGCAGCACAACGCTTCCCCGCACCCGCCCTCGACATGCTGCCCGAGGACATCCGCACGCGGCTCCTCGCCGTGCAGGAGAAGAGCGGCTTCGTGCCGAATGTGTTCCTGACGCTGGCCTACCGTCCCGACGAGTTCCGCGCCTTCTTCGCTTATCATGACGCGCTGATGGAGAAGGACAGCGGGCTCACCAAGGCCGAGCGCGAGATGATCGTGGTCGCGACCTCGGCCGCCAACGAGTGTCAGTATTGCGTGATCGCGCATGGCGCCATCCTGCGCATCCGCGCCAAGAATCCTTTGATTGCCGACCAGATCGCCGTGAACTACCGCAAGGCCGACATCACGCCGCGACAGAAGGCGATGCTCGATTTCGCGATGAAGGTGTCCGCCGACGCACAGCGCGTCTCGGAGGAGGATTTTGCCGTCCTCGCGCCCCACGGCTTCAGTGACGACGACATTTGGGACATCGCCGCCATCTCCGCCTTCTTCGCGCTCTCGAACCGCCTTGCCAACTTCACCGGCATGCGCCCCAACGAGGAGTTCTACCTGATGGGACGGCTGCCGAAGACGTGACTGACAAGACATGACCGAGCTGGACTGGCCCGAGATTCTGCTGCGCCTTGGCGTTGCGACGCTCGCCGGCGCCGCAATCGGGCTGGACCGGGACCTGCACGGCAAGCCGATCGGGCTGAAAACGCTCGGCATCGTCGGGCTTTCCACGGCGACCGTCGTGCTGCTCACGGTACAGTTCGCCGAGCCCGGCAAGATCAGTGATGCGGCGAGCCGCGTGATCCAGGGCATCCTCACCGGCATCGGCTTTCTCGGCGCCGGCGTCATCGTGCGCGAGGGCCACCGGTTCCGCGTCCATGGTTTGACCAGTGCGGCCTGCGCCTTCCTAGCCGCCTGCCTCGGCATCGCCTGCGGCGCCGGCGAATGGAAGATCGTCCTGGTCGCGCTGGTGATCGCGATCGTGCTGCTCACGGTCGGCCGGCCGGTCGAGCGCTGGCTGCACCGCCTGCTTGGTGGCAATGACAGTCACACGTAGGACGGAAGCGACGCCATAAATCTGATGCACGTGCAGATGCTGCTCGAGATCGCCGGGTTCCTTCCGTCGTTCACGTCCAAGCACGCTTGTGTTCGAAATCGCTATCATGGCGCTTTAGACCGTTGTTCGAGCGTGGCCTTTTCGACAAGCGATTGTCTCACCTTCCGCATCATGCACCGACATCCCGTTGGCGTAATCGCTTCGACGTACACGTGTCACATGCGCGTCGTCGGCCGCACTCGATAATCGCTCTCCGTTGCAAGCAACATCCGCGCAGATTGCGCAGCCAGCCTGGGGCGATCACATGAACAAGAAGATTCTCCTTTCCATGATTGCGGCGATGTCGCTCGCCACGTCGCTGGCCGGTGTTGCAACGCCTGTGCGTGCGGCCGACGACGACCGGGACCGCGACTTCGGCAATTTCCGCGATCGCGATCACGGTCGCGGCCATCATGGCCACAAGTCGAAGCAGGTCGTGCTGATCTCGCTCGACGGCGCCAAGCCCAATTTCATCCAGCAATTCATCGAGGAAGGCGTGTTGCCGCGTGACGGTGGCCTGGCGCGGCTGAGCCGCCACGGCGCGGTGGCACTGCAGAACGTGACGGCCTCGCCGTCGCTCACGGCGGTGTCGCATATCGAGATCGCCACCGGCTCGAACGCGGTGCACAATGACATCCCCTCGAACACGTTCCAGGCCGCCGTCGCGCCGATCACCTCGAGCATCAGCGGCTTCGCAGCCCCGATCGGCGGCTATCAGGAGAGTCCGCTCGGGCCTTCGCCGCACCCGACGGCCGAACCGCTGTGGGTGCAGCTCCGCCAGCAGGGCAAGAAAGTGGCCACCGCGACCTGGCCTGGCGGCGACGGCGCCGCCATCTCCATCAACGGCACCGTGGTGCAACCGGCGCAGCCGACGCGTGTGACCAACTACACCGTGCCGTTCGGCGCGTTCGGCGGTCTCTCCGCCCAGGGCTTCTCGCTGAGCCAATCCGACTTCGCGGCCGATGCGGGCGTCGTCGCAGGCCTCCAGGCAGCCGGCCATTTCTCCTTCAGTCCGGTGCTGGTGACGACCAACCCGATCGAGTCGTTCTCGTGCGCCTCGGCGCAGACCTCGACCTGCTCCAGCAATGCGGCGACGTTCGACATCAAATATTCGATCCGCGTTGCGGCGATCGACACCACCAACGACAACAAGGTGAACTACGACACGCTGGTGTTCTTCGACACCGCGCAGGGCATCAAAGCGGGGCCGTTCCACGCCCCCTCGACGGGACCTGCCTATGCCAAGTTCGGCGATGAGAACGCGCCGTTCTTCTTCGAGGGCAGCGGCGCCAAGGTCGGTGCCGCCTATTACGTCTCGCAACTGTCGCCCGATCTCTCCGTCGTGCGCTTCGCCCGCTATGGCGCCAACTACATCCCGCGCAACACGCCGGTGCTGGCCGATGTCGACGACATCAACAACAACATCGGCTTCTGGCGTCCGCAGGCCGATTTCCGCATTCCGGAGCGGCTGAGCCCCGGCTTCACCAATTTCTCCGACGTCGAGATCGAGGCGATGTTCGAGGACATGGTCAAGACCTTCGTGCGCTACCAGGCCGAGATCGGTGAGCGCGCGATCCAGAATCATCCCGACGCCGATCTCGTCATGGTCTATATCGAGCAGCCCGACGGATCGGAGCATCAGTTCCTGCTCACCGATCCGCGCCAGGGCACCAACCCGAAGGACCCGAACTCGATCGGCGCCGGCCAGGATCCTGACAAGGTCAAGCGCTACGCCTCCTACATCCGCTTCGCCTATCAGGTCGCCGACAAGGCGGTGAAGAAGATCGCCGATGCGGCGGGCTCCGACAGCAACGTCATCGTGGTGTCCGACCACGGCTTCGCCCCGTTCCACACATCAGTCAGCATGACCAACATCCTGAAGAACGCCGGCATCGACACTACCAAGCTGGCGATCCGGACCTCGGGTCCGGCGGTCAACATCTACGTCAACCTCCAGAACCGCGAACAGGGCGGCACCGTCGATCTCGCGACCTACAAGGCGCTGGTCGCGCAGATCGCGGACGCAGTGAAGAACGCGGTCGATCCCAATCCGAAGTTCAACTATTCGCTCGACAGCGGACGCATCTTCAACGTGGTCGAGACGCGCCCGCTGCAATGCAACGCCGGAACCGGGCTGTGCACCAGCAAGACCATCGGCCAGGATTTCGGCGATGTGTTCGCGCTGATGGCGCCGGGCTACAATTTCGACGGCATCCAGAGCCCCGGCGTCGCGCGCCTCGGCGACGCGGCGTTCAACGCGGCAACGACCACGCTGTCGATGCCGAATTTCTACGGCGCGCACGGCCATGATCCCGAGCTGCCGGTGATGAGCGCGACCTTCATCGCCGCAGGTCCGGACATCCGCAAGACGACGATGCGGCGCATGCGCAATCTCGACGTGGCGCCGACCATCATGCAGATCCTCGGCGTCCGGCCGCACCAGGTCGACGGCGAGGTGCTGCGCGAGATCCTGCGCTGAAGCAGGCCGCATCACCTTCGAGCTCAGCAGATGGGCGCCGACCCGGCGCTCATCGGCATCCTTCTTGGCGCCGTGCCGCTTACGTCTTCCGCCGCAGGCTCCAGAGCGTTCCGGCGCCCAGGACGGCGGTCACGAGCAGAATGGCGACGAACGTCTGGATGATGGTGAAGTTGAGCGCATCGCGCGCGACGAACAGCGCGGTGATGGCGCCGGCCGCGACAAAGAGGATACGAAAGATCAAGCTCATGGCCACGTCTCCAGGTCAGCACGACCTGAGGTCAGCACGACCTGGAGCCCGGGCCCTCGACATCGGGGCACAGCACGCCATAGGCGATCATGCAAGGCGGACTCTAGCTGGCCGCCACGACGCGGATTTGCGGCAGATCAAGCCTGCCCCGAAGCGTATGCCGCTACTGCTTCGCCATCAGCTCGAGCGCGGGCGCAAAGCGCTCGGCAAACGTCAACGACTTGGCGTGGTGGACCGCAGCGAACGACGCCGAGATCCCTGCTGAAGCAACCGCGAGCAAGGCAACTACTAGAACCAGACGGCGCATGTTCGCCTCCTGTGTGAGCTCGACCAGCCCACAGAGATGAGACCGCTCTGTTTCAGGACTGTTTCATGGTCGCGGAAAATGATTTCGCTCAAGCGGCTGTGATCGGACCCGTCTTATCGGGCCGCGTGCGGTAACCAACTAACAAGTGTTGCTGCTGTCGTGCGGCGAGCGCCGACCGTGCCGGGAATTTTGCACCCGCGGTCGCGATCGCGAAAGACAGGGCGACCGCGACAGCCACCTTTTGCTGGATGCGGGGTTATCGAGGAATTGCGCAGATGAAAATCGTCGTCCGAAAGCTCAATGGCCTGTGGCACCTCGTCTTCGGATCGAGCCAGATCCGAACGCCCTTCCTGGACACCCAGGAGCGCGCGCTGGTCGTCACTTACGCCCGACGCGCCTATCCCGGCGCTAAGATTTTCCAGCGCGATTGATGCGGGAGAGCGCGCCTAATCATCCTCCGCCGGTCCGCACCAGCCGGGCAGATAGATCGCGTCCTTGCTCTTGGCGGATGACATCGCCTTCTCGAGCGCCTTGTCGAAATTGGCGTCCACCGCCTTGCGCGACAGCTTCCGGCGCAGAAAGTCGGCCCACAGGAATTCCGAGAACGGCGTGGTGTCCTTGGCGAAGCCGCCCATGCGGCGGAGCTCGCCGGCAAGGCTGCGGAACGGGTCGTCCTTGAGATCGGCGACCGATTTCGGCAAATCGCGGAACGGACGCCGCTCGCCCTTGGCGTCGTAGGGATAGACCCAGCGCTTGTTGTCCATCACGCCCCAGAACGCCTCGCGCTCGACCATCCGAAGGTCGCCGACGACAGTCACCAGCACCTCCTTGATGCCCTCGTCATGCAGCGCGCGGCCGAGATGATGATGATCGATCACGTAGTAGCGCAGGTCCGGCCCGTAGACGACCGGGATCATGTGCGTGCCGAGCAGATCGGACTGCTTCTTCTTGCCATGCTCGCGCCAGCGCTTGCGCTTCTCCTTGACCTCGCGCATGCCGACCGTCATCTGGGTCGGCCGCAGCGACAGGATCGGCACCGGATGAACTCTCGGCTCGCGCGCGTTGGTGGTGGTCATGGTCGAAGATCCCTCGCATTGTTCGTAACCGGTGGTCCCGGTTCCCGGATTATGACACGGGCCCGACAGCGGCAAAATGCATTCGGTTCCGCCAGCGGGATCACAAGCCGACGTATACGGCAATAACGCCGTGGCCATTGCTGCAGCGCAACCCGCACCTTCCTGACTCAGGCATGACAGCGCTCGGCGACAGCGTCGCGCGGGAATAGTGCGAACACACAATGCACGTGCGCGTTGAGAAGATTTTCTGCAACGTCTTCACCACGTATGCTATCTAAAAATCGCTGCTTCGGAGTTGATCCTCACACATGAAGACCCAGCGGCCCATAAGCTCTGATGGCGAGCACCGGGTGCTCCAGTTCAGGCCGCGCAATTCGCCCTCCCCGACGGTCCACCGGGGCAGCGGTACCGTGCAGCCGCTCCGCGTTCCGCCCGAGCCGCTCGACCTGTCCCGCTATGAGCAGCCCCGAACCGAGCCGGACGATTTCCGCCACCGCATGCTCGCTAACATCGCGGCCCTCGCCTTCACGGTCGCGCTGACCGCGATCGGGATCTGGCTTGCCGTAAGCATCGCCGACATCAGGCGGACCCAGGATTGCGTGCTCATGGGCCGCCGCGACTGCGTCAAGATCACGACGCCGCACATCTAGGGCCCATCCCGCTGCCGGTCCCCCGGCCGAAACCGCTTCGGGAAGCATCCCCAATCCTGTCGGAGAGGCCTGTCCGGCTCCATTGAACTCAGGGCGGCGCTCCGATATACGGGCTTTCGACCCGGCCAGAGGGGGGTTTGAGGGCGTCATCTGGGGCGCGATGCCCGCCCACCGCGCCACTCTGGAAATCTGACAAATATCAGCAATATATCAAAGGCTTAGTGATGTCTTCCACATTCGATCAGGTCGCCACGATCATCGCTGAAACCTGCGACATCCCGCGCGACACGATCACGCCGGATAGCCATGCCATCGACGATCTCGGCATCGACAGCCTCGATTTCCTGGACATCGCGTTTGCGATCGACAAGCAGTTCGGCATCAAGTTGCCTCTGGAAAAGTGGACCCAGGAGGTCAACGACGGCAAGGCGACCACCGAACAGTATTTCGTGCTGAAGAATCTGTGCGCCCGCATCGACGAACTGGTTGCGGCCAAGGGCGCGAGCGCCTAAGCGCGCGGTCATGCAACTCGAATACTTCCACATGATCGATCGGATCGTCGACCTCAATGTCGACGAGAAGAAGATCGTCGTCGAGGCTCAGGTCCCCAAGGAAAGCACCATCTTCGAGGGGCATTTCCCGGGCTATCCGCTGATGCCTGGCGTGCTGCTGATCGAATCGATGGCGCAGGCCTCGGGCTGGCTTCAGCTCGGCGTGCTCAAGTTCGAGCGCATGCCGATCCTGGCCGCCGTCAAGGAGGCCAAGGTCCGCGGCTCGGTGTTCCCCGGCGACCTCATGAGCATCGAGGCGACGCTGGCCCATGAGGGGTCGGGCTACGCCATGACCGAGGCCAAGATCAGGGTCGGCGGCAAGCTGCGCGCGAACTCGACGCTCACTTTCACGCAGATTCCCTTCCCCAACGCGGATATGCGCGGCTACATGGATTCGTTCGCCAAGCGCATCGGCTTTCCGCAACAGGCCGTATCGCCATGACTGAGACTGCTTCGAAGCCCGGCCAGACGGAAGTCTGGATCACCGGCATTGGGCTTGCCACCTCGCTCGGCGAGGGCTTGGACGCCAACTGGGCCGCGCTTCAGGAGCGGCGCATCAATGTCGACGAGAAGGGCTTTGCGCCCTACATCGTGCATCCCCTGATGCCGGTTAGCTTCGACAGCCAGATCCCGAAGAAGGGCGACCAACGCCAGATGGAAGCCTGGCAGCGAATCGGCACCTACGCTGCCGGCCTTGCGCTCGACTCCGCGGGCATCAAGGGCAACAAGGACATCCTGGCCAAGATCGACATGGTGGTGGCAGCCGGCGGCGGCGAGCGCGATCTCAACGTCGACACCGGCGTGCTCTCGGCGGAGGCCAAGGGGGCGAACGCGCCTGGCTTCCTCAACGAACGCCTGATGAGCGATTTGCGCCCGACGCTGTTCCTCGCGCAGCTCTCGAACCTGCTCGCCGGCAACATCGCCATCGTGCACGGCTTGGGCGGCACCTCGCGCACTTTTATGGGCGAAGAGGTCGCGGGCGCAGATGCGGCCCGCATTGCGCTTGCGCGCATCGCCTCGGGCGAGAGCGACATTGCGCTGGTCGGCGGCTCGCACAATGGCGAGCGCAAGGACCTGCTGGTCCTCTACGAATTCGGCGACTTCAATCTGAAGGACAAGTTCGCCCCCGTGTGGGCGCGCAAGGACCGCGCCGGCTTCGCGCTCGGCTCGGCCGGTGCCTTTCTGGTGCTGGAATCGAAGGCGCATGCGGAAGCGCGCGGCGCAAAGCCTTTCGCAAAATTGTCGAGCGTCGTTGCCGACCTCGCCCGGCGCAAGCAACCCGGCGACATAGCCGCAACCTTGGAGAAGCTTTGGCAAAAGCTGCCGAAGCGCGAGGGCAAGGGCGCGATCATCTCGGGCGCGACCGGCGCCGAGCCCGCCACCAGCGAGGAGCGCGGCTTCCTGAAGAACCACGCCGACTTCCCGGTGCGCTCGACCGGCACGATGTTCGGCCACACCATGGAAACGCAATTCCCGCTCGGCATCGCGCTCGCCGCGCTGTCGATCTCGCGCGGCGCGCTGTTCCCGCCGAACGATTCGACGGGGACCGAGATTGAAATGCAGGGGGCGCCCACCCAGATTGTGGTGGTGGGAGCCGGACATTGGCGCGGCGAAGGCATGGCGCTGGTCGAGGCGGTGAGCTGAAGCGCGTTCGCGCTTTGGCTGGATCACGCTCTAGCAGATCGGGGGATCGACATGACTGCACCACGCGACAAACTCGGGCGTCCCGTCGTCGTCGTCACCGGCATGGGCATCATGACCTCGCTCGGCGCCGGCAAGGCCGACAATTGGGCCAAGCTCGTCGCCGGTGAATCCGGCATCCGCACCATCACGCGCTTTCCGATCGAGGGCCTGAAGACCACGATGGCCGGCACCGTCGATTTCGTCAGCGTCGATCCGTTCTCCTCCACCGCCCTGTCCGAGCGGATGGCCGAGATCGTGACGGAGGAAGCGCTCGAGCAGGCCGGCATCGGCGCCAAGGCTGATTTTCCGGGTCCACTCTTCCTCGCCGTTGCGCCGGTCGAGGTCGAATGGCCTCAGCGCCGCGAGCTCGGCCGCGCCGTCGGCGCGCTGGACTTAACCTATGACGATTTGCTGCGCATCTCCGGCGGCGGCAAGTACAGCGCCTATCACCACCGCTTCATGTTCGGCTCGGTCGCAGCCCACCTCGCCGAGACCTTCGGCACCAAGGGCTCGCCGATCTCGCTGTCGACGGCGTGCGCATCCGGCGCCACCTCGATCCAGCTCGGCGTCGAGGCGATCCGCCGCGGCGAGACCGACGCTGCGCTGTGCGTCGCGACCGACGGCACCGTGAATCCGGAAGCGCTGGTGCGCTTCTCGCTGCTCTCGGCGCTGTCGACCCAGAACGATCCGCCGCAGGCGGCCTCCCGCCCCTTCTCCAAGAACCGCGACGGCTTCGTCATGGCCGAAGGCGCCGGGGCGCTCGTGCTGGAAAGCTATGAAGCGGCCACTGCGCGCGGCGCAAACATCCTCGGCGTGATCGCCGGCTGCGGCGAGCTCACCGACTCGTTCCACCGCACCCGCTCCTCGCCCGATGGCAAGCCGATCATCGGCTGCATGAACAAGACCCTGGCCGATGCCGGCATGACGCCGGACCAGATCGACCACATCAACGCGCACGGCACCGCGACGCCCGAGAACGACAAGATGGAGTTCAACACGACATCGGCCGTATTCGGCGATCTCGCGCAGAAGATCCCGGTCACCTCCAACAAGTCGATGGTCGGCCACACCATCTCGGCCGCGGGCGCGGTCGAAGCGATCTTCTCGCTGCTCACGCTTGAGCATCAGCGCATCCCGCCGACGATCAACTACGAGACGCCCGATCCCACGATCCTGTTCGACGTCGTCGGCAACAAGGCGCGCGATGCCCGCGTCACCGCGGTGATGTCGAATTCGTTCGGCTTCGGTGGCCAGAACGCCTCGCTGATCCTGACGCGCGAACCGGCCTGACCGGACGCATGGCGCTACTTCCTGCGAGCACGAGGGCCCGCGCGCGGGAGGCTGCCAAATCGGTCAGCGGCAGCCTGATCGGGGCTGCCACCGTCGGCATGCTGCGCACCACGCGCTATTTCGATCCGGTCAAGACCTCGGACTTCTTCGCGCGCGTGACCAAGCTGATCGGGCCGCGCCTGCGCGAGCATCGCATCGGCCGCGCCAACCTCACCGCGGCGTTTCCCGAGAAATCGCCGGAGGAGATCGAACGGATCCTGATGGGGGTCTGGGACAATCTCGGCCGCGTCGGCGCCGAATTCGCCCATATGGACCACGTCTGGGACTACGACCGCGCGCATCCGGAAAAGAGCCGGATCGAGATTCCCCAACGCAGCATCGAGCTGTTCGACCAGATCCGTGACGACGGCAAGCCCGCGCTGATCTTCGCCGCGCATCTGGCCAATTGGGAATTGCCGGCGCTCGCCGCCGTCGCGCACGGCCTTGACGCTGCGATCCTCTACCGCCGCCCGAACATCGCCTCTGCCGATCGCATCATCCAGGAGATGCGCCAGGTCAACATGGGCACGCTGATCCCGGCGGGCCGCGACGCCCCTTTGCGGCTGGGTCAGGCGCTGAAAGAGGGCAAGCACGTCGCGATGCTGATCGACCAGTATCTGACCGGCGGCGTCGAGGTCACCTTCTTCGGCCGCAAGACCCGCGCCAACCCGACGCTGGCCCGCCTGCTCCGCCAGGTCGAATGCCCCATCCACGGCGTCCGCATCATCCGCCTGCCCGGAGGCCGTTTTCGCGGCGAGCTGACGGAAGAAGTCCAGCCGGTGCGCGACGCCGACGGCAAAATCGACATCCAGGGCACGATGCAGGCAGTCACCAGCGTGGTGGAGAGCTGGGTGCGCGAGCATCCCGAGCAGTGGCTGTGGCTGCATCGAAGGTGGCGGTAGATGCGGCGTCATTGCGAGGAGCGAAGCGATCAAGCGATCCAGAGCGTCTCCGCCGAGAGGTTCTGAATTGCTTCGCTTGGCTTGCAATGACAGGTACGGCCCCTCTACCGTCCCGTCTTCACCTTGGTCCAGAGCCGGTTGATGATGCGCTGGGTCGCCGGCTCGCGCGCCGTGATGACGAACAGTTTTGAGAGCGTCGCCTCGTCCGGATAGATGTTCTTGTCGTTGAGGATCTTCGGATCGATCAGCTTCTGGCTGGCGAGGTTGCCGTTGGCGTAGGACAGGAAGTCCGAGTTCTTGGCGGCCACGTCCGGGCGGTAGAGATAGTTGATCAGCTCGTAGGCTTCGTTGACGTTCTTGGCGTCGGCGGGGATCGCGAGATTGTCGAAGAACATCTGCGCGCCCTCCTTCGGAATGGTGTAGCCGATCTCGACGCCGCTCTTGGCCTCAGTGGCGCGGGCGCGGGCCTGCATGATGTCGCCGGACCAGCCGACCACGAAGCAGATCTCGCCGGTCGCGAGCGCGCTCAGATATTCGGACGAGTGGAATTTTCGTACCGACGGGCGAACCTTGGCGACGGCGTCGGCGGCCTTCTCGAGGTCCGCCTGCTTGGTGGAGTTCGGATCGAGCCCGAGATAGTTCAGCGCCGCCGGAAAGATGTCGTCGGCGGAGTCGAGCATGTGCACGCCGCAGTCCTTGAACTTGGCGAGGTTCTCCGGCTTGAAGACGATGTCCCAGCTGTCGACCTTCGCGTCGGGTCCGAGGATCTGCTTCACCTTGGCGACGTTGTAGCCGATGCCCGTCGTGCCCCACATGTAATTCGCGGCATAGAGGTTGCCGGGGTCGTAAGTGGCGAGGCGCTGCGTCACCACGGGCCAGGCGTTGGACAGGTTCGGCAGCTTCGCCTTGTCGAGCTTCTGAAAGATGTTGGCCTTGATCTGGCGCTGCAGGAAATAGGCCGTGGGCACCACGACGTCATAGCCGGACTTGCCGGCCATCAGGCGCGTCTCCAGCGTCTCGTTGGCGTCGAAGGTGTCGTAGACCACCTTGATGCCGGTCTCCTTGGTGAAGGCCTCCAAAACATCCGGCGCCATGTAGTTGGACCAGTTGTAGAAGTTGACGACCCGCTCGTCGGCCCCGGCGGCGGCGCAGAGCAACGTCAGCGCCGCGGCGATCGCAAGACCCAGGCCAAAGCGCGAGCGGCCGACATTCGTCATCTCTGTTTACCTCTTGCGTCCACGCACCGCGTCCGACAACCGTTCTAGCGCGATATCGAGCGTCTGGTCCTTCTTGGCAAAGCAGAAGCGCACCACCGAAGTCACCGGGTCCTGCTCGTAGAACGCCGAGACCGGGATCGCCGCGACCTTGTAGTCCTTCACGATCCGCCAGCAGAACTCGGTGTCGCTCTCGTTGAGCCCGAGCGGCGACAGGTCGACCGTGAGGAAGTAGGTGCCTTGCGACTTCAGCACGGGGAAGCCAAGACTCTCGAGGCCCTTGGTCAGACGGTCCCTGCTCCGCGTCAAATCCTTGCGCATCGACAGGAAGTAGTCGTCGGGCTTGCCGAGGCCGTAGGCGACTGCGGCCTGCAGGTTCGGCGCGGTGGTGAAGGTCAGGAACTGGTGCACCTTGGCGGCGACGCGCAAGAGCGGTGGCGCGGCGCAGACGAAGCCGATCTTCCAGCCGGTCAGCGAGAAGATCTTGCCGGCCGAGCCGACCTTGATGGTGCGCTCGCGCATGCCGGGAATGGTGATCAGCGGGATGTGCTTGTGCTCGTCGAAGGTGACGTGCTCCCAGACCTCGTCGCAGATCGCGATGACATCGAACTTCTGGCAATAGCGCGCGAGCAGCTCGAGGTCCTCGCGCGGATAGACCACCGCGGACGGATTCAGGGGATTGTTGAACAGCACCGCCTTGGTCTTTGAATTGAAGACGCTCTTCAGCATGTCCTCATTCAGCCGCCAATGCGGCGGCTCCAGGCGAACCAGGCGCGGAATGCCGCCGGCCTGGCGGATGATCGGCAAATAGGAATCGTAGACCGGCTGGAAGCAGACCACCTCGTCGCCGGGCTGGACCACCGCGAGGATCGCCGAGGTCAAAGCCTCCGTGCCGCCGGAAGTCACCATCACCTCGCTCATCGGGTCGAGCTTGAGGCCGTGCCAGTGGCCGTAATGGGTCGCGATCGCCTGGCGCAGCTCCGGCAAGCCCATCATCGACGGATACTGGTTGTAGCCGTTGAGCGAGGCCTCGGCCGCGGCGCGGCGGATGTCCTCGGGGCCGGGATCGTCAGGAAAGCCCTGGCCGAGATTGATGGCGGCATTGTCGCGCGCGGCCTGCGACATCGCCTCGAAGATGGTGACGGGAAGGTCGGCGAAGACCTTGTTCAGGGACGAGCTTTTGGTCATCTTGCTAGACATTGGGGCCGATCAGCCACCGACCTTGCTGGGAAGCCCCGCCGCCTTCCAACCGAGCATGCCGCCGGCCAGATGTTTGTCGTAAGGCAGGCCCGCCGCCTGCGCCGCCAGCGAGGCCGTGACCGAACGCTTGCCCGAGCGGCAGGCGAACACGACCTCTTTGCCTTGCGGATCGGGGATCGCCTTGGGATCGAAGGTCGAGAGCGGCACGACGACGCCGTAGGGATAGGCCTCGGCCTGCACCTCGTTCGGCTCGCGCACGTCGACGAGGAGATAGCGGCCTTCCGCGACACCCTTGGAGACCTCGTCAGGGGTCAGGTCCTGTACTTGATTTGCCACATCATCCTCCAACGTCGCGGGGTCCTTGCCGGGGCGATCCCGGCGCGCGGCAACCTCGCCTCTCGGAAGACGAAAATCAAGCGCTACAAAGGCTTGAGCTGCCTTGCGCAAGTTAAGGCTAAATCGCAGCGACTTGAAGTGCGGCTTTGGTTCGCCTGCCTAGATGGTCACCTGCGTGCCAACCTCGACGACGCGCCCCGAGGGGATCTGGAAATAGTCGGTGGCATCGTTCGCCGAACGGCTGAGTGAGATGAACAGCCGGTCCTGCCAGCGCGGCATGCCGGAATGAGCGGCGGGCTTCAGTGCCCGGCGCGACAGGAAGAACGAGGTCGACATGATGTCGAACTGCCAGCCGAGCTTGCGGGCGATGGCGAGAGCCTTCGGCACGTTCGGCGATTCCATGAAGCCGAACTTCAGCGTCACCTTGGAGAAGGTCGGTGAGATCTGCTCCAGCCTCACCCGCTCGGTCGGATCAATGCGCGGCGTCTGCGCGGTCTCGATGGTGAGAATGACGTTCTTCTCGTGCAGCACCTTGTAGTGCTTCAGACTATGCATCAGCGCGGTCGGCGCACTGAGCGGGTCCGAGGTCAGGAACACGGCGGTGCCGGGCACGCGCTGCGGCGGCCGCTTCTCCAGCATCGCGACGAGGTCGGCGAGCGGGAACTCGAGCTTGCGCGACTTCTCGAACAGCAGGCGGCTGCCGCGCCGCCATGTGTACATCAGCAGGATCATGAGCGAGCCGAGCGCCAGCGGCACCCATCCGCCCTCGAATACCTTCAGCAAATTGGCGGCAAGGAAGGTGAAGTCGAGGAACAGGAACGGGAGGATCAGCGCCGCGGCGGCGACCGGCGACCAGCGCCAGGCCTTCCAGACCACGACAAAGCCCATCATTCCTGTGACGACCATGGTGCCGGTCACGGCGATGCCGTAGGCGGAGGCCAGCGCGCTGGAGGAGCGGAACAGGAGCACCATCAGGATCACCGCGACCAGCAGCAGCTGGTTGATGCGCGGGATGAAGATCTGGCCGGAATGGGCCTCGGACGTATGGCGAATTTCGAAGCGCGGCAGCAGCCCGAGCTGGATCGCCTGGCGCGTCAGCGAATAGGCACCAGTGATGACGGCCTGGCTCGCGATCACGGTCGCCATGGTCGCCAGTACGACCATGCTGCCGCGCAGCCAGCCTTGCGGAAACAGCTGGAAGAAGGGGCTCACGATCGCGCCGGGGTCATCGAGGACGAGCGCGCCCTGCCCCAGATAGTTCAGCGCCAGCGACGGCAGCACGATGAACAGCCAGGCGGTTTGGATCGGCCGCTTGCCGAAATGGCCGAGGTCGGCGTAGAGCGCCTCGGCGCCGGTCACCGCCAGGAACACCGCGCCCAGCGTGACGAAACCGATGATGCCATGGTGGAGCATGAAGGAGACCGCATAGAGCGGGTTCAGCGCGAACAGGATCTGCGGCTGCCGGATGATCGGGCCGATCGCCGCGATCGCAATCACGGCAAACCAGACGCACATCACAGGACCAAAGAACGCCGCAACGCGCGCAGTCCCGCGCGATTGCACGGCGAACAGGCAGACCAGGATCACCACCGTGAGCGGAACGATATAGGGCTCGAAGGTCAGCGTGACGTCCTTCATGCCTTCGATCGCCGACAGCACCGACACCGCCGGGGTGATCACGGCATCGCCGTAGAACAGCGCGCCCGAGATGATGCCGAGCAGGACGATGGTGGCCCCACCGGTGCCCACCGCGCGCTGGGCCAGCGCCATCAGCGCCAGCGTGCCGCCCTCGCCGTTGTTGTCGGCGCGCAGCAGGATCACGACGTATTTGAGCGTCACCACGACGATCAGCGCCCACAGGATAAGGGAGACCACGCCGAGCACGGCGGCGGTCGTCGGCGCTCCTTCCGCGCCCGCGGCCACCGTCACCGCCTCGCGGAACGCGTAGAGCGGGCTGGTGCCGATGTCGCCATAGACGACGCCGATGCTGCCGAGCGTCAGCGCGCCGAAACCCGCGGTGGTGTGGGCGTCGCCATGCCCGTTGGCCGCCGCCGTTGCCGGGGCGGGAACTGCTACGTCGCTTGTCATGGGAGAGCCCGATGGCCTCTAAAAAAATGCTTCACTGCACAATGGCGGAAGAGCGCGCGGCTTATAGTCCTGCGCTGCCGGCATAGCCTAGCCCGATTTTGGGCCCTTGCCATGCGAAATTCGCATGAGTTCAGCAGTTGCGTTTTCAAATAGTCACTTGGGTTCCGACTTCAACCACCCGCCCTGTGGGAATCTGGAAATAGTCGGTGGCGTCGTTTGCGGACCGGCTGAGGGCAATGAACAGATGGTCCTGCCACAGCGGCATGCCGGACTGTGCGGACGCCTTGAGCGACCTTCGTGACACGAAGAACGATGTCGACATGATGTCGAACTGCCAGCCCTGCTTGCGCGCAATCGCCAGCGCCTTCGGCACGTTCGGCTGCTCCATAAAGCCGAAGCGCAGGCGAACCTTGGAGAACTTGTCGCTGATCTTCTCCATGCGGAAGCGCTCGGAGAGATCGACTCGCGGCGTATGCGCGGTCTCGATGGTCAAGATAACGTTGTGCTCGTGCAGCACCTTGTTGTGCTTGAGATTGTGCAGCAGCGCGGTCGGCACGAAGGCGGGATCGCTGGTCAGGAACACCGCGGTGCCCTTGACGATGTGCGGCGGCCGCTTCTCCAGGCTGCGGATCAGGTCGTCGAGCGGCACCTCGATCCGGCGCGTCTTCTGGATCAGGATGCCCGAGCCCTTCCGCCAGGTCCAGATCGTGCCTGCCATGGCCGCGCCGAACAGCAGCGGCACCCACGCGCCTTCGAGCAGCTTGAGCAGGTTGGCGCTGAAGAAGGTCATGTCGACCATGACGAAGGGCAGGATCACGACTGCGGCGGTCGCGGCGCGCCAGTTCCACAGCTTCCAGATCACGACGAAGCCCATGATGCCGTCGGCCACCATGGTGGTGGAGACCGCGATGCCGTAGGCCGAAGCGAGATTGCTGGGCGTGTGGAACAGCAGGACCAGTAGCATCACGCCGATCAGCAGCAGCCGGTTCACCCGCGGCAGATAGATCTGGCCGGCGTGTGTCTCGGAGGTGTAGCGCACCTCGAAGCGCGGCAGCAGGCCGAGCTGCACCGCCTGATAGACCAGCGAATAGGCACCGGTGATCACCGCCTGGCTCGCGATCACCGTGGCCGCGGTCGCAAGGCCAACCAGCGGCAGCACGAGGTTCTCGGGCACCATGCGATAGAAGGAGTGCTCGATCGCGCTGGGATCGGACAGCACCAAGGCGCCTTGTCCGAAATAGTTGATCAACAGCGAGGGCAGCACGAAGAACATCCAGGCCGACTGGATCGGCTTGCGGCCGAAATGGCCGAGGTCGGCATAGAGCGCCTCGCCGCCGGTGACCGCGAGGAACACCGCGCCCAGCGTGACGAGGCCAATCGTGCCGTGCGACAACAGGAATTGCAACGCGTAATAGGGATTGATCGCCGCCAGCACCGACGGATCGTCGGCGATGTGGACGGCGCCCATCACCGCAAGGCAGGCGAACCAGACCACCATCACCGGTCCGAACGCCGAAGCCACCAGCGCGGTGCCCTTGCTCTGCACCGCGAACAGCAGCGCCAGGATCAGGACGGTAAGCGGCACGACGTAATGCTCGAACGCCGGCGTTGCGAGCTTCAGTCCGTCAACCGCCGACAGCACCGAGATCGCCGGCGTGATCATGGAATCGCCGATGAACATGGACGCGCCGACCACGCCCAGCGCGAGCAGGAACCAGCTTCGCCGCCCCAGCGCGCGCTGGCCCAGTGCCATCAGCGAGAGCGTGCCGCCCTCCCCGTTATTGTCGGCGCGCAGCAGCAGCAGGACGTATTTGGCCGTGACGACGATCAGCAGCGCCCACAGGATCAGCGAGAGCACGCCGAGCACGATGACCCGCGAGACCGGCTCGCCACCGGCCGCGCCCCTGACAGCCTCGTGAAATGCGTAAAGCGGCGAAGTGCCGATATCGCCGAAGACGACGCCGATGCTCCCGAGCGTGAGGGCCCAAAAGCCTGTTGTGACCTGCCCTTCCTGAGCCTCGGTCGATGTAATGCTCGCCGCCATGAGGGTGGAAAACGCTTCTTCCCTGGAATTGATCCGGCGCCTTTTGACGCTTCCTGCGCCCCTGTCAATTGGCACAACATAGCAGGCGCAGCGGCAGATGCCGTGACGGCGCAGCGCGCGGTCGCCTGCGCGACGAGATGCCTCAGGTAAGATGGTAGCGCAAGGGTCTTATTGTTTGGGCGTGATCTTCGCGGGAAACCGCTGCCCACCTTGCCCTAAGGCTTCAGATTCGGCGGCAGCGGCGGATCTTCGCGCATCAATGTGATGGTCACACGTCGGTTGGCCGCAAGCGAGGGATCGTCCGGAAACAGCGGCTGGGTGTCCGCCTTGCCGGAGACGGCGAAGATGTGGGACGGCGGCAGGCCCTCGCGCTCGAGGATCTGGCGCACGGCATTGGCGCGGTCGGCCGACAGGTCGAAGGCGCCGTAGTCGCTGCGGGTCGGCACGAATCCGGCCGCGGTGTGGCCGGCGATGGAGACGCGCAGCGGCGTCGCCTTGAGCGGGATCGCGAGCTTCTCGATCAGGCGGCGGGTGCGGTCGTACGGCATCTTGGAGCCATCGGCGAACATCGAGCGGCCGTCCTGGTCGACGATCTCGAGGTTGAGGCCCTGCTTGGTCTCCTCGAACATGATGTGCTTGGACATCTCGGTCAGTTCCGGCATGTCCTGCAAGGCCTGGCGCAGCGAGGCCGCGGCGAGTGCGAAATTGCGGTCGACCTTGATCTTCGCACCGGACGTCTTGTCGCGGTCCTCCTGGTCAGGCGTCGGCGTGTTGGAGGCGTCCTCGGGCTGGATGTGGTCGACGTTCTTCAGCCGCGGACGCGTCGGCAGGCCGTCGGATTCGACGATGCCGGCGTAGCGCGCTTCGCTCTGCACGCCGAAGGCGTCGCGCATCGAGCCTGCGACGATCTTCAGCTTGTTGGCGTCCTGCGTCGAGAACGCGACGAGCATCACGAAGAAGCTCATCATCAGGCCCATCAGGTCGGCGAAGGTCACGAACCAGCCGTGACCGCCGCCGTGAGCATCGCCGCGCTTCTTCTTGGCCATCTCGCAAAATCCCGGCGGGCGGCGTTACGCCGGCACCGGCTCGCCTTCGGCGTGGCGATGCTTCTCCGGCAGGTAGGCCAGCAGCATTTCGCGCACGAGCGTCGGGCTCTTGGAGTCGCGAATCATCAGGATGCCGTCGATGATCAGCGTGCGATTGGTCTCTTCATCCAGCAGCTTGCCGTGCAGCTTGTCGGCGATCGGCAGACAGAACAGGTTGGCGACGAGCGCGCCGTAGAGCGTCGCGAGCAGCGCTGTCGCCATGAACGGGCCGAGCTTGGAAGGGTCGGTCATGTTGGCGAACATCTGCACCATGCCGATCAGGGTGCCGATCATGCCGAAGGCCGGGGCGCAGTCGCCGATGGCGCGGTAGATCTTGCTGCCCTCGTCGAGGTGCATCAGGAAGTTGTCGCGGTCGCGCTCGAGATTGTCACGGATGAAGTCGAGGTCGTACCCGTCGGCGACGTAGCGGATGCCCTTGGCCAGGAAGGGCTCGTCAGTCTCGACCTTTTCGAGGCCGACCGGGCCCTGCTTGCGGGCGATCTCGGCGATGCGGGCGAGCTCGTCGACGAGGTCGTGGGCCGACAGGCGGCTCATGGTGAAGGCGAACTTGGCGCCGAGCGGAAGGCCGTGCAGGAGCGCCGAGAGCGGAAAGCGGATCATGGTGGCGGAGATCGAGCCGCCGAAGATGATGATCATCGCATGTTCGGAGACGAACATGTGCAGGTCGCCGCCCATGAGGATCATCGCGGTGATGACGATGATGCCGGCCGTGAGCCCAACGCCCGTCATGATATCCATGGGAGACTCCAACGCGTGCGCAACAACGGCCGTCCTGGCCGATGGCGCGGCCCAACCCCGAACCGCATCCGAAACCCTAGAGCGCCGCCCTTAAAGCCGCGTAAAGGTTAAGTTGAGCCGGCCCTGCGGACCGGCGCAGCGCGCTGATGGCCGCCAGCTTTGCCGGCTGCCGACAGGAATTTCAACGAATTGCTAACCATATAAGGCTGCACCGGAATGACATTTCTGCTGCGGCCCTGCGCCACATCGAGCCATGGGATCGTTTGGTGTCTTGTAACGTTGCGGCAGGCCCATGGCCGGAGCATCGCAATGCTGACGCTGTTCAGTCTTCTCACCGCGCTGCCCGCGGTGCTGGCGTTTCATCTGCTCGCGCCGGAACTCGTTCTTCCAGCCTTCAGTGCGCTGCTCTTCGTCGAGGCCGCCTTCGCCGTGATCGCGGCGTGCTTGCTTCACAGTCCCGACGACACCGATGAGATCACGCTTTGGGATCTCGCGGGCGGCTTCACCCTGATCGGATGCGCCGCCGCAATGTTCGGCGAGCCGGATCAGGCCGCCCTGTTCCTGACTGAGCAAGGCGGCCCGCGTCCGGTGTCGCGGCCGTAGGCGCTTTGTCGCTCAGTGGATCTCCGCCGAGCGCTTCAGCGCCGCCTTGAGCTTCTCCAGCGAGAAGTCGGGGCTGCGCGCGATCTCCAGGATCGGCGTCTCGCGACGGCCGCAGAGCTCGGCAGCCTCCGGCAGCTTTGCAGCGACATCGAGCGGGATCACGATCGCGCCATGCCGGTCGGCGTGGATGAGGTCGTCAGACTTCACCGTCATGCCGGCAACACGCACCTCGCCGCCAAAGCTTTCCGCATGCACCCAGGCATGTGACGGGCCGATCGAGCCGGCCAGCGCCTGGAAGCCAGGAGCCCATTGCGGGATGTCGCGGATCGAGCCGTCCGTGATAACGCCGAGGCAGCCGAGCGCCTTGTGCACGTTGCTCTGCACCTCGCCCCAGAACGCGCCGTAGCCGACGTCGGGACCGTCGATGTCCTGGATCACCGAGATGCGCGGCCCAAAGCCGGTGCCGACATATTCGTAATATTCGATGCGGCGCTTCGACTGCTCTTCCGGAGGCAACGACGACTTCAGCACCGAGCGGATCGCGACCGTGCGGGCGTAGCCGACGATCGGCGGCAGGTCGGGAAACGGGCAGATCAGTTGCTTGGTGGTGTAGCCGATCAGGCGGCGCTCGGGCGCCACGATCTCCATGGCGTTGCAGATCGTCGGCGTGTCATAGCGGCCCAGCGCTTCAAGGACGGAAGCGGGCAGCGGCCCGGTCGCGGTATCAGTCACGGCGTTCTCTCCCAGGTTGGCGGCCGCTGTTGGCGCGGTGCCGCCGGCACAGGGCCATATAGCCGAGATCAGGTCTCAGCCCAACTCAGAGCGCCTCATGGCAGATATCCGCGTGAACCCGCTCAGTGCAGCCGGCCGGGCCGGTCGTCGTCGTGCGGCGGCTCCGACAGATTTGCCAGCGTCGGCGCCGACGGCGGAGACGGGACCTCGCCGGCCGCCGGTGCAGCGGCTTCCACCGTTCGCGCCTGGTCGCGGTAGGATTTGTAGCCGAGCGGCAGGCAGAGCAGATACAGCACCGTGCCGATCGAGAGCACGTGCCAGGGATAGGCGATCAGGATCGCGATGAAGACGATCACGGCGACGAAGGCCGGCAGCACCAGCTCCGGCGGCACGCGCATCCGCTTGGTCTTGCCGGAGAACACCGGCAGGCGCGAGACCATCAGGAAGGCGATCAGCAGCGTGTAGGCCGCCGTTACCGCCGCTGGGGTGCGGCCGAGATCGAGGAACGCGACATAGATCGGCAGCAGCACCGTGATGGCGCCGGCCGGCGCCGGCACGCCGGTGAAGAAATTGGCGGCGAAGGCGGGCTTGTTCGGATCGTCCATGGTGGCGTTGAAGCGCGCAAGCCGCAGGCCACCGGAGATCGCGAACACCATCGCGGCGATCCAGCCGGCATTACCGAGCTCGTGCAGCTGCCAGAAATACAGCATCAGGCCGGGCGCGACGCCGAAATTGACGAAGTCGGCGAGGCTGTCGAGCTCGGCGCCGAATTTCGACTGACCCTTGATCAGGCGCGCAACGCGGCCATCGATGCCGTCGAGTGCAGCGGCGAACACGATGGCGTAGACCGCGAGCGACATCCGCCCCTCGATCGACAAGCGGATCGCGGTGAGACCGGCGCAGATCGCCAGCAGCGTGATGACGTTGGGCACCAGCATCCGCACCGGGATCGGGCGGAACCGCCGGCGGCGTACATCGGGATCTCTCAGGTCGTAGGGCGTCATGGCTGTCCTCACCTCAAGGCGAGATATAGCAAGCCGCATCCCCCTCCGCCATCGCGGCGGAAGGCCCCCATGGACAGGCTCTTGGTCAATTGGCGCGGAAAGCGCGGCTCGGGTCGTCGCCGGCAAGGTCGGCCAGGATGGTCTCGCCCGCGATCGCGGTCTGGCCTTCCGACACCAGTGCCTTGGTGCCAACAGGCAGATAGATGTCGAGCCGGGAGCCGAAGCGGATCAGGCCAAAGCGCTCGCCGGCGCCGATCGCCTGGCCTTCCTTGACGAAACAGACGATGCGCTTGGCGACGAGGCCTGCGATCTGAATCACGCCGATCCGCGCCGTCGGCGTCGAGATCACCAGCGAGTTGCGCTCATTGTCCTCGCTCGCCTTGTCGAGCTCGGCATTGATGAAGAGGCCCGGCCGGTAGGCGATGCGGTCCACCCTGCCCGCGATGGGGCTGCGGTTCACGTGGCAGTTGAACACGCTCATGAACACCGAGATGCGCGGCAGCGGCCGGTCGCCGAGCCCGAGCTCGGCCGGCGGCAGCGCCATCGTGATCATCGAGACACGGCCGTCGGCCGGCGACACCACGAGCCCGTCGCGCACCGGCGTCACACGGACGGGATCGCGGAAGAACAGCGCGCACCACACGGTCAGGATCGTGCCGATCCAGCCCAGCGGCGACCACAGCCAGAACAGGATCAGGCTTGCCAGCGCAAAGCCGCCGATGAAGGGATAGCCCTCCTTGTGGATCGGCGGGATCTGACGCTGGATCGAATCGAGAATGGACATCGCTATCTGCCGCTCGAGGTTAATGGCACGGATCGTTGCGCGGGCTTGTTTAGGCCAGAGTTGGGACCGAAGACAAGGTCACTCCGCGGCAGCCGGCGCCACGAGGGCGTCCTCGACCGGCGGCGGCTCCCGGTTGGGCGCCTCGCTCGAGTCGGCCATCTGGGCCAGCTTCTCGCGCGCGGCCTCCGCCTCGCGCTGCCTGTTCCACATGCTGGCATAGAGGCCGCCCTGCGCCAGCAGCTTGGCATGGGTGCCGCGCTCGGCGATGCGGCCCTGGTCCAGCACGATGATCTCGTCGGCGCCGACGATGGTCGAGAGCCGGTGTGCGATCACCAGCGAGGTGCGGTTCTTGGCGACACGCTCGAGCGCGCCCTGGATCTCGTGCTCGGTATGAGTGTCGAGTGCCGAGGTCGCCTCGTCCAGCACCAGGATCGGCGGCGCCTTCAAGACGGTGCGCGCGATCGCGACGCGCTGCTTCTCGCCGCCGGACAATTTCAGACCACGCTCGCCGACCTGGGTCTCGTAGCCGAGCGGCGCCGTGCGGATGAAATTGTCGATCTGCGCGAGGCGCGCCGCCTCCTCGACGTCGGCGTCGCTGGCGTCCCAGCGGCCATAGCGGATGTTGTAGCGGATGGTGTCGTTGAACAGCACGGTGTCCTGCGGCACCATGCCGATCGAGGCGCGCAGGCTGGCCTGCGTGACCTCGCGGATGTCCTGGCCGTCGATCAGGATCTTGCCGCCGGAGACGTCGTAGAGGCGGAACAACAGGCGCGAGATCGTCGACTTGCCCGCACCGGACGGACCGACGATCGCAACGGTCTTGCCGGCCGGCACCTCGAAGCTGATGCCTTTGAGGATGGGCCGCGTCGGCTCATAGGCAAAGCGCACGTCTTCGAAGCGGACCGTGCCGGCGGACACGGCCAGCGGCTGCGCACCGGGGATGTCCTTGATCTCGGCCTCGCGGCCGAGCACGCTAAACATCTTCTCGATGTCGATGATCGCCTGCTTGATCTCGCGATAGACCATGCCCATGAAATTCAGCGGCTGGTAGAGCTGGATCATCATGGCGTTGACCAGCACGAAATCGCCGACCGTATTGGTGCCGTTGCGCACGCCGATCGCGCACATCAGCATGGTCGCGGTCAGTCCGAGCGTGAAGATCACGGCCTGACCGGTGTTGAGCACGGCGAGCGAGGTATAGGTGTGGATGCTCGCCTCCTCGTAGCGCGCGACCGATCCGTCATAGCGCTGCGCCTCGCGCGTCTCTGCGCTGAAATACTTCACCGTCTCGTAGTTGAGCAGCGAGTCGATCGCCTTGGTGTTCGCCTCGGTATCGGAATCGTTCATCCTGCGGCGGATGCCGATCCGCCACTCGGTCGCGATGTAGGTGTAGTACATGTAGACCGCGACCGTGATCAGGGTTGCGACCACGTAGCGCCAGTCGAACTGCCAGAGCAGCACCGCCATCAGCAGCGAGACCTCGACGATGGTCGGGATCAGCTGCAGGATCACCATGCGCACGATCACCTCGATGCCCTCGCGGCCGCGCTCGAGCACGCGCGTCAGGCCGCCGGTCTTGCGCTCGAGGTGGAAGCGCAGCGACAACTCGTGCATGTGGACGAAGGTGATGGTGGCGAGCTTGCGCACCGCATGCATGGCGACGCGGGCGAAAATGCCGTCGCGCCACTGCGTCAGCACCGCCATCAGGATGCGCATGACGCCGTAGCTCGCGGTAAGCAGTAGCGGCGAGGCGATCACCCAAAGGTGCCAATTGTCGGCCGCGACCGGCGCGGTGTTGGCGCCCGTCAGCGCATCGGTCGCCCATTTGAAGCTGAACGGCACCGCCAGCGTGATCAGCTTGGCGGCGAGCAGCAGCACCATCGACCAGACCACGCGCATCTTCAGGTCGAAGCGGTCGCCTGGCCAGATATAGGGCCACAGATGCGCCAGCGTGCCCATCAAGGTGGCCCCGGCCGGCGCGCCGCCGGCGGGTTCAGGAACGTCGGCGCCGTCGAACGGTTGAGGTTGGTCCATCAAGAAGCCTGAAAGCCCGCCGGATGCGGACGTCGCTGCGATTAACGGTTTTCGCCCGTCATATAGAGCCTTCCCGCTGCCAGCGCACCCCGCCAGATGGCGAATCTTCGATTGTTCGTCGTCATTTACCGGTAGATTCCCGGTCAGGTCGAATCACCGATTGGGCTTGACGCCTCTTCGCTGCAATGCATCATGAGAGCAATGAGCACCATTAAAACCGTCTGTGTCTATTGCGGCTCCGGCCCAGGAACCAATCCCCGCTTCACCGAAGGCGCCAAGGCGTTCGGCAAGGCCCTTGCCGAGAACAGCATCCGCCTCGTCTATGGCGGCGGCTCGCTCGGCCTGATGGGTTCGGTCGCGACCTCCGTGCTCGATCACGGCGGCACGGTCACCGGCATCATTCCCGAATTCCTCCGCAAGCGCGAGAATGCGCTGACGCGCGTGCAGGAGATGATCGTCACCCCCGACATGCACGAGCGGAAGCGGCTGATGTTCGAACGCTCGGACGCCTTCGTGGCGCTACCGGGCGGCGTAGGCACGCTGGAAGAGCTGGTCGAGCAATTGACCTGGAAGCAGCTCGGCCGTCACGCCAAGCCGGTGCTGCTCGCCAACATCGACAATTTCTGGGAGCCGCTGTTCTCGCTCCTGTCGCATATGCGCCAGACCGAGTTCATCCGCGCCGGGCTTTCGGTCGACATCCTCAAGGCCGATCGCGTCGAGGAGATCTTGCCGAAGCTGAAGACGGCAGCAGCCCAGATCGCCGAGGCGGAAAAGGAGCTCGCCCCGGAAGTCGCCCGCAGGCTGTAAGAGCTACTCGCTCGGAAACGTCACCGCTTCGATCCGGTTGCCGTCGGGATCAAAGACGAAGGCTGCATAGTAGCGGACGCGGTCATGCGGGCGCAGCCCCGGCGCGCCGTCGGATGCGCCGCCTGCGGACAGCGCGGCGGCGTGAAACGCGTCGATCTCGGCCGTCGTCTTCGCCCGCAGGCAGATGTGCACGCCGCTCTCGGCCGGCACGCGCGCCATGCCCTCGCGAAGATTGATCCAGAACTCCGGATAGGCCTTGCCGAAGCCGACCGTCCGCGGCCGCGTCACGAGACGCGTGAGGCCAAGGATTCCGAGTGTCGCCTCGTAGAATGCCGCTGAGCGATCGAGATCGCTGACGCCGACGGAGATGTGGTCGATCATGCCCCTGCCCTCTCCTCGCTCTCCGCTGTCATCGCCCGGCTTGACCGGGCGATCCAGTACTCCGAGACGGTAGCGATTGAACCGACAGGCCGCGGCGTACTGGATACCCCGCTTTCGCGGGGTATGACAGTCGTTGTGGGTCTCACGCCGGCGCGCCCGATTTCACGAGCTTGTAGATCACCGAATCCATCAGCGCCTGGAACGAGGCGTCGATGATGTTCGGGGACACTCCGACCGTAGTCCAGCGGTCGCCGTTCTCGTCCTCGCTCTCGATCAGCACGCGTGTGACCGCGCCGGTGCCGCCATTGAGGATACGCACGCGGTAATCGATCAGCTTCAGGCCCTCGATGTATCTCTGGTACTTGCCGAGATCCTTGCGCAGTGCCACGTCGAGCGCGTTGACGGGACCGTTGCCTTCGGCCGCCGAGATCAGATGCTCGCCGGCGACGTCGACCTTGACCACCGCGAGCGCCACGGTGACGCGCTCGCCATGCGAATTGTAGCGCTGCTCGACATTGACGTCGAACTGCTCGACCTCGAAATAATGCGGCACCTTGCCGAGCGTCCGGCGCGCCAGCAGCTCGAACGAGGCATTGGCGGATTCGTAGGCATAGCCCGTCGCTTCGCGCTCCTTCAATTCCTCGACGAGACGCGTCAGCTTCGGATCGCTCTTCTCGTAAGCGATGCCGGCGCGGTCGAGCTCGGCGATGACGTTGGAGCGGCCGGCCTGATCGGATACCAGCACCTTGCGGTGATTGCCGACCGTCTCGGGCAACACATGCTCATAGGTCTGCGGGTCCTTCAGCACGGCGGAGGCGTGGATGCCGGTCTTGGTGACGAAGGCGCTCTCGCCGACATAAGCGGCATGCCGGTTCGGCACGCGGTTGAGCATGTCGTCGAGCGTGCGCGATACCTTCACGAGGGTCGCGAGCTTCTCTGCGGTGACGCCGATCTCGAAGGCGTCCGCAAACTCCTTCTTCAATTTCAGCGTCGGGATCAGCGAGCAGAGATTGGCGTTGCCGCAGCGCTCGCCGAGACCATTCAAGGTGCCCTGGATCTGCCGCGCGCCGGCGCGCACCGCCGCGAGCGAATTCGCCACCGCCTGCTCGGTGTCGTTATGGGCGTGGATGCCGACATGGCCGCCGGGGATGTGCTTGGTCACCTCGGTGACGATGGCCTCGACCTCGTTCGGCATGGTGCCGCCATTGGTGTCGCACAAGACCACCCAGCGCGCGCCGGCCTCATAAGCGGCCTTGGCGCAGGCAAGGGCAAAACTGGCATCTTCCTTGTAGCCGTCGAAGAAATGCTCGCAGTCGAGCATGACTTCGCGGCCCGCCGCCTTCGCCGCCGCGACACTGTCGCGGATCGAGGCGAGGTTTTCCTCTTTCGTCGTTTCCAGCGCGACGCGCACCTGGTAGGCGGAGGATTTTGCCACGAAGCAGATCGCATCGGCTTTCGCCTCGAGCAGCCCGGCGACGCCGGGATCGTTGGAGACCGAGCGCCCTGCCCGCCGCGTCATGCCGAAGGCGGTGAAGCGCGCATGATCGAGCTTGGGCCGCGTGGCGAAGAACTCGCTGTCGAGCGGATTGGCGCCGGGATAGCCGCCCTCGACATAGTCGATGCCGAGATCATCGAGCATCGTCGCGATGATCTGCTTGTCGGTCAGCGTGAAATCGACGCCGTTGGTCTGCGCGCCGTCGCGCAGCGTGGTGTCAAAAAGATAGAGGCGCTCTTTGCTCATTGCGGCGCTCCGAGCGTCTTCTTCATGGTGGTGTTGGCGAGCCACTCGTCATTGACGGTGACGCTATTGCGCCGCTGGGCGGTGTAGCCGCGCTTGGCGAAGAAGTTTTGCGCGGTGTCGCTGGCGTCGACGGTCAGAGCCGTCGCGCCGCGGCTGCCGGCGAGCTTCTCCAGCGCATCGACCAGCATGGTCGCGATGCCTTGCCCGCTGACGGCCGGATGCACGTAGAGCATACGGATGTGATCGGTGCCGCGCAGCGAGGCGAAGCCGACCGGCGAGCCTTCCAGCGTCGCGATCAGGGTCAAATCGGAGGCGAGGTGCTTGCCGAACTGCTCGTCCTCCGCCGCCTCCATCCAGGCCTGCTGCTGCGCCTCGCTATAGTCGTCGCCGGTCAGCTCCTCGATGCTGGCCGTGAAGATCGCGGCGAGCACCGGCACGTCCTCCGGTAGGAACGGCCGCAACCCGGGCTTTGGGTGTGCTTGTGCCATCGTGTTCACCACATCCCATAGAGTTTCAGCGCAATCGCCACCGCGGCGCCGAGCAGCAGGATCTTCAGGGCGATGTAATACAGCCAGTGCCGCGGGAAAGGCGTGTCGGGCCGCTTCATCGCGCAATCTCCCAGGTCGTGCCGTCCTTGGAGTCCTTGATCGCAACGCCCATCGCGGCCAGCAGATCGCGGATGCGGTCCGACTCTTTGAAGTCCTTCCGACCGCGCGCCGCCGTCCGCTCCGCGATCAGGCGCTCGACCTCCACGGCATCGACGCCGCTCGCCCGCTGCTTGCGGCCTTCCCATTGCGCGGCGCTTTCGGAGAGGAAGCCGAGCAGCCGCAGCGATCCCGCCAATGCAGCGGCATCACCGCGCAAGCCGTGCAGGGCTGCAATCGCGAGCGGCGTGTTGAGGTCGTCGAGCAGCGGCTCGACCGCGGATGCCGCCGGCTTGCCGGGTGTAACGTCGGCCGCGACGCGATACCAATCGTCGAGCGTCCTGGCGCTCTCCTCCAGCGACTTCATGGTCCAGTCGATCGGCGAGCGATAATGCGTCTTCAGCATGTTGAGGCGCAACACCTCACCCGGCCAGTCCTGGAGCAGCTCGTGGATCGTGATGAAGTTGCCGAGGCTCTTCGACATCTTCTCGCTCTCGACCTGCAGGAAGCCGTTGTGCATCCAGTAGTTCGCCATGCGCTCCTGGTGGAAGGCGCAGCAGGTCTGCGCGACCTCGTTCTCGTGATGCGGAAACACGAGATCGATACCGCCGCCGTGGATGTCGAAATGCTCGCCGAGATGCTTCCAGGCCATGGCCGAGCACTCGATGTGCCAGCCCGGGCGCCCCTCGGCCTTGATGCCGGCCGGCGACGGCCATGACGGCTCACCCGGCTTTGACGGCTTCCACAGCACGAAATCGGTGGCATCGCGCTTGTAGGGCGCGACGTCGACGCGGGCGCCGGCAATCATCTCGTCGAGCGAGCGCTTCGACAGCGCGCCATAGCGCGGCAACGAGGCATTCGCCGCGTTCATCGCCTGCGGCGAGAACAGCACGTGGTCCTCGGCGGCATAGGCAAAGCCGCCCTTGATCAATCTCTCGATGATCTCGCGCATCTCGCCGATATGCTCGGTCGCGCGCGGCTCGACGCTCGGCCTGAGCGCACCGAGCGCATCGACGTCGGCGTGAAACTGCTTGCCCGTCTGCTCGGTGACCTTGCGGATCGCCTCGTTCAGCGGCAGGCCGGGGAAGTCGCGCGCGGCGCGATCGTTGATCTTGTCGTCGACGTCGGTGATGTTGCGGACATATTTGACGTGCGCCTCGCCGTAGAGATGGCGCAGCAGCCGAAACAGCACGTCGAACACGATCACCGGCCGCGCATTGCCGATATGGGCGAAGTCGTAGACGGTCGGTCCGCAGACATACATGCGGACGTTCTTCGCATCGAGCGGCACGAAGGTGCGCTTTTCCTTCGTCAGCGTATCGTAAAGGCGCAATTCCATAGGGATACCCGTCGTGGTGCCGAATGCGATTTGAAGTTCCTGCAGCGATAGCAGCAAGCTCGACCAGGAACTTCAAATCGCAGGCGGCACAAAACCTTTATTTCTTGGCAACGGTCCGGTTCTCGCATTCGCAAACCCATTTGCCGCGAGACCATACGAATGCGAGAACCGGACCGTTGCGCGGCCGGGCGTCCAAGGCTCTCAATGCTTTTGAGAAAAGACGGCTCCAGCCAGCGAATCGCTAGCTCGTAATCTCGCGGCAAATGGCGCAAATGGCGAGGAGACCGTTCATGCGGGAACATATGGGCCATGAGGCCGCCCTGCGTCAAGGGAGCCGCGAAGATGCCGCTTTATTTCCGCAAAGCGCGGCCTCCCGCCTTGACGGTTCGTCATCCTTAACCTTTTGAGACTATTCAGAAGCTGGCGGTTCCCTAAAGCCCCGGTATTTTCATGCGATCGATATTTGCGCTCATTTCCTGCGCCTCCATCCTTGCGCCATCCAGCGCTTTGGCTGAGACCCGCGTCTTCATCATCGCCAACCAGGCGGACGGCTACGGCATCGACCAGTGCCTGGCCAAGGGCGACAAATGCGGCGCACAGGTCGCGCGGACCTATTGCCAGTCACGGGATTTTGCCCAGGCCTCGAGCTATCGCCGGGTCGATCCCGACGAAATTACCGGCTCTGTCCCCAAAACCGGCGCAAACTGCTCCCATGGCCATTGCGACGAATATGTCGCAATCACCTGTCAGCGCTGAATTCGCTCGGAGCTGGCGTACCTTAGGTCCGATCCTTGGCCCTTGAAACGACGTGACGATGCCGCCGGAAGCGGCTATGGGAGGGCGCGCTTTGGCCCTCCAAACTCACGTGGAATGTCACATCGGGCCGTGACCTCGCTAGAATGGCGGATATGCCTGAATTTCTGTCTCTCTCCCGTGCCCGCTCCCTCCTTGCCTGCACCGTGCTCCTCGGCACTGTCGTGCTCGCCAACGGCGCTTTCGCGCAGGCTGGCCCGCCCGGTCCGCCACCGCAGCCCGGCCAAAACGGACTCGGGCCGAATCCGATGTGCTCGCGCCTGGAAGGCCAGCTCGCCGCGCTCGATCGCGGCGGCGGTGATGGCGACCCCGCGCGCGAAGAGCAGATCCGCCGCTACCAGGATTCACAGGCCAAGCAGCAGGCCGAGCTCGACCGCGTCACGATGCAGGCCAAGCGCATGGGCTGCGATTCCTCGGGTTTCTTCTCGCTGTTCAACGGCCAGTCGGCGCAATGCGGTCCGGTCAACACCCAGATCCAGCAGATGCGCGCCAATCTGGACCAGATCACCGGAAATCTCGAACGCCTGCGCGCGGGCGGCCCCGGCGGCTTCAACCCGGAGCGCGACAATCAGCGCCGCTCGGTGCTGGCAGCGTTGGCGCAGAACAATTGCGGCCCGCAATACGCCAATGCCGCGCAGTCGCAGGGCGGCGGCAACTTCCTGAGCAATCTGTTCGGCGGCAACAACAATCCCAACAATCCGCAAGGCGTGCCGCCGGCCGATCTCGGCCCGCAGTCGGGCACCTATCGCACCGTGTGCGTGCGCACCTGCGACGGCGCCTATTTCCCGATCTCATTCGCCACCGTGCCGGCACGCTTCGCCGACGACGAGAAGACCTGCAAGGCGCTGTGCCCGGCCGCGGAAGCTGTGCTCTACACCCATCGCAATCCCGGCGAGGACATGAACTCGGCCGTGTCCACCGCCGGCCAGCCCTACACGGCGCTGCCGACCGCGTTCAAATTCCGCAGCGAGTTCAACCCGTCCTGCTCCTGCAAAGCCGCGGGCCAGACCTGGGCCGACGCGCTGAAATCGGCCGACGACAAGGCCGCCGCGGAGCAGCAGGGTGACATCATCGTCACCGAGGAGAGCGCCAAGAAGATGCAGCAGCAGCGGCTGAACAAGGGCGCGCCGCAGCCTGCCAACGCCAAGAAGGGCGCGGCGCCCGCGCCGGCGACGGCCACTGCGCCTGCGCCGCCGGCGGACACCGCCGCGGCTACTCCGAGTTCAGAGAACAAGCCGATCCGCTCGGTCGGCCCGGCCTTCCTGCCGCAACAGCAGAAATAGGCCCTCATCCGTCATGCCCTGCGAAGGCGGCCGCCTTCGCGGTTACTACTCACCCTCGCGGCTCCACGGGAAGAGATTGGCCGGGAAGTCCGCTGCGTAGCGCTTTCCCCTCGGGCGCGGCGGCAGCGCGTCCGGTGGATTTGGATTCGGCTCGACCACCCGCCGATAGAGGTGCCAGGTGGCGTGACCGAGCACCGGCAGGACGACAGCGAGACCGACGAAGAACGGCAGCGAGCCGATCACGAGCAGTGCCGCGACGATGAGGCCCCATCCGGCCATCGCAACCGGATTCGCCCCCACCGCCCGCAGCGACGTGCGGATCGCGTCGATCGCAGTCGCATGCCGGTCGAGCATCAACGGAAACGACACGACGCTGACGCACAAGGCCACAACCGCAAACAGGAAGCCGACACCGCAACCGACGATGATGAGCCACCAGCCTTCCGGCGTCGTCAGCACGCGCGTTGCGAAGTCGGGAATGCTTGCGGCCGCCGCGTGACCGAAGATCGTGACATAAATTGCGTTCGCGACACCGATCCAGGCTCCGAACAGGACCAGCAGGAGCACGCCGAGTTCGACCATCGCACCGAACGACGGTGCGCGCAGCACCTTGATCGCATCCCATGCATCGACCTCCTCGCCACGCTCGCGACGGCGACTGAGTTCGTAGAGACCGATGGCGGCAAATGGGCCGATCAAGGCAAAGCCGGCGGCCAGCGGAAACAGCAGCGGCAGCACCGAATAGCCGAGGACCATCCTGAACAGGACGAGACCGAGAACGGGATAAATCACGCACACCACGATCGCGTGGCTCGGCATCACCTGGAAATCCTCCCAACCCAGGCGCAGGGCCTCGGTCAGGTCCGACCAGCTGATCTTGCGAATGGGATAGGAGGCCGCTTCGCCGAAGACGTGCCGCCTGATGTCGTGGGAGTACAGAATGGCCATGAACGGACCCTCCCGTCCTGAAAATCGCGGTTTTCGATCACACGCGCTTTTCAGCCACGCGTGTCCGCCTGACGAGCAGGAAACGCGAGGGGTCGGGTACGGCAACCCAGGTTCCGCGAAAAGAGCCTGGCCGGACGGAACCCGTCGCGACCTGCCTCGCAAGCTTAGCGCGCGCGGAGCGCGGCTGCACTCACGGTTGGGTGAATTGTGCACCGGCACGGATTTGTGCGTTGCGTTACCCAGACCCAGCATGCGCCTCCAGCACCACGTCGGGTCACCTACATTGCTCTATTGACGCCGGATTAGGCTGGTATCATTTTAGACATGGACGCCCTTAGTGTTGATGGTCGCGAGCGTTCTCTTGATTTCGCGACCGGAGGAATGGGCGAGGCAAGAGGCCGGCGATGGCATAGATGCCGACTTAAAAAGGCCAGCCATCGCGACAGACATGAGCTCCGCCCTGGATTCGTATCCGTAGCCTTCGATGGCGAGGATGGATCAGGATGGCTGTCGCACTGATACTGCTTCTGGTCGCGATCGGCTCGGTGCTGTTTCACCTCTACAGCCCGTGGTGGTGGACGCCGATCGCCACGAACTGGGCCTATATCGACCACACCATCAACATCACGTTCTGGATCACCGGCTTCGTTTTCGTCGCGGTCATCGCCTTCATGGCCTATTGCATCTTTCGCTTTCACCACAAGGACGGAAGACGGGCTGACTACAATCCGGAAAACAAAAAGCTCGAATGGTGGCTGAGCGTCGGGACCGGCGTCGGAGTCGCAGCCATGCTGGCGCCCGGGCTCGTGGTCTGGCACCAGTTCGTGACGGTGCCTGCGGATGCCATCGAGGTCGAGGTCATGGGCCAGCAATGGCAATGGAGCTTCCGCCTTCCGGGCAAGGATGGACGGCTGGGCACATCCGATGTCCGCAACATCGCTTCCGATAATCCGATGGGGCTCAATCGTGACGATCCACACGCGCAGGATGACGTCGTGATCGAGAACGGCGACCTGCACCTTCAAATGGGAAAGCCGGTCAAGGTTCTCCTCCGCTCGGTTGACGTCCTGCACGATTTCTACGTGCCCGAATTCCGCGCCAAGATGGACATGGTTCCTGGCATGGTGACCTATTTCTGGATAACGCCGATCCGAACTGGAACGTTCGACGTTCTGTGTGCGGAGCTTTGTGGCGCTGCTCATTATCAGATGCGCGCCAAGGTCATCGTCGACGAAGAGCGCGAATATCACGCTTGGCTGGAGCAACAAAAGACGTTCGCCGAATTGTCGCCGGCAAAAGCCGTCGTGAAGGCGACGTACCAATCCGGCGGCAAGTAGCAAGCTGCCGCCGCGAAGATAGATCGGGTGCACGAGGCCGACGCCTCACCCCCGATGGAAACGACCGAGGAGGTTTCTATGGTCGATATTCCATATGAAGGGATCGCAGGCATCCCGCCTGCCGAAGTACCTGATGTCGAGCTCTATCATCCGCGGAGCTGGTGGACACGGTATGTCTTCTCGCAGGACGCCAAGGTGATCGCCATTCAGTATTCGCTGACGGCCACGGCCATCGGGCTGGTGGCCCTGGTGCTGTCGTGGCTGATGCGGCTGCAACTGGGATTCCCCGGCACCTTCTCTTTCATCGATGCCAACCAGTACCTCCAGTTCATCACCATGCACGGCATGATCATGGTGATCTATCTGCTCACCGCATTGTTCCTGGGCGGCTTCGGCAACTACCTGATCCCGCTGATGGTCGGCGCCCGCGACATGGTCTTCCCCTATGTGAACATGCTGAGCTACTGGGTCTACCTGCTCGCGGTCCTGGTGCTGGCCTCGACATTCTTCGTGCCTGGCGGCCCCACCGGCGCCGGCTGGACGCTGTACCCGCCGCAAGCAATCCTCTCCGGAACGCCGGGGCAGGATTGGGGCATCATTCTCATGATGTCGTCCCTGATCCTGTTCATCATCGGCTTCACCATGGGCGGGTTGAACTACGTGGTCACGGTGCTCCAGGCGCGCACCCGCGGCATGACGTTGATGCGCCTGCCCCTGACGGTGTGGGGCATTTTCACGGCGACGGTCATGGCATTGCTGGCATTCCCTGCGCTCTTCGTTGCCTCGGTCATGCTGCTGCTCGACCGTCTCCTGGGCACCAGCTTCTTCATGCCCTCCCTCGTCGAGATGGGACAACTGTCGAAATATGGCGGCGGCAGCCCGCTGCTCTTCCAACACCTATTCTGGTTCTTCGGCCATCCCGAGGTTTACATCGTCGCCCTGCCCGCCTTCGGCATCGTCTCCGATCTGATCAGCACGCATGCGCGCAAGAACATCTTTGGTTACCGCATGATGGTCTGGGCGATCGTGGCCATCGGCGCGCTCAGCTTCATCGTATGGGCGCACCACATGTATGTGAGCGGCATGTTCCCGCAATTCGGGTACTTCTTCGCGACCACGACGCTCATCATCGCCATCCCTACCGCGATCAAGGTCTACAACTGGGTGCTGACCCTGTGGCGCGGCGACATTCATCTGACCGTGCCGATGCTGTTCGCCCTCGGCTTCATCATCACCTTCGTGAACGGCGGCCTCACCGGCCTCTTCCTCGGCAACGTCGTCGTGGACGTGCCGCTCTCGGATACCATGTTCGTGGTCGCCCACTTCCACATGGTCATGGGCGTGGCGCCGATCATGGTCGTGCTGGGCGCGATCTATCATTGGTACCCCAAGGTCACGGGGCGGATGCTGAATGAGGTTCTGGGCAAGTTTCACTTCTGGGTCACCTTCCTCGGCGCCTACCTGATCTTCTTCCCCATGCACTATCTTGGACTGCTCGGGGTTCCGCGCCGATATTTCGAACTCGGCGACGCCGCGTTCATTCCGCCTTCGGCCCATTCACTGAATGCTTTCATCTCCGTGGTGGCGTTGACCGTCGGCTTCAGCCAGATGGTGTTCCTGTTCAATCTTGCCTGGAGCCTGTTCAAAGGTGAGGCCGCAGGCGGCAATCCGTGGCGGGCGACGACGCTGGAGTGGCAGACGCCGGAGACGCCCCCCGGGCACGGCAATTGGGGCAAGGAGCTCCCGATCGTGTACCGCTGGGCCTATGACTACAGTGTGCCCGGCGCCGCGGAGGATTTCATTCCACAGAACCAGCCGCCACGCGCGACGCAGCTCGTTCAGGGAGCTGCTTCGTGAGCGCCATCATCCTGTTCCTGGCTGTGCTTGCGATGATCGCCGGATGGTGGCTCTCGCAGCAGCGGCTGACGGCCAAGCCTTGGCTGGAGGAAGGCCCGGTCGGTGACTTCCCCGGCGGCGATAGCATGTCCTGGCCGGCAGCGAAGGTCGGACTTGGCGTGTTCCTCGCCGTCGCGAGCGCACTATTCGTCCTCTTCATCAGCGCCTACTCGATGCGCATGACCGTGGTGGACTGGCGGCCGCTGCCGGTCCCGCGGCTGCTGTGGGTCAACACGGGCGTCCTGGTTCTGAGCAGCATCGCGCTGCAATGGTCGTACGTGGCTGCCGGGCGAGACGACACCGAGAACGTCAAGATCGGCCTGCTCGCCGGCGGAGCATCTGCCGTGATCTTCCTCGCCGGACAGCTCCTGGCCTGGCAACGGCTCGGGGCTGCCGGATATTTCGTGGTGTCCAATCCGGCGAATTCCTTCTTCTATCTGTTGACCGCGGTGCACGGGTTGCATCTGGCCGGTGGCCTGGTGGCGCTCGGGCGAACCTCGGCCAAGGTGTGGCGTGGTGCCGAGATCGCCGAGATGCGATTGAGCGTGGAGCTGTGCGCCATCTACTGGCATTTCCTGCTGCTGGTCTGGCTTGTCCTGCTCGGGCTTCTCACGGGCTGGACCGACGATTTCGTCAACATCTGTCGCCAATTGCTGAGCTAGGGAGGCGAAAGCAGATGGCTGAGACCGTACTGACACATTCGAGCCAATCGCCTGCGCGGCTTGAAGGCTGGCGCGGTATCGCCGCCGATTGGGCATCCGATCAGCGCGCTTTCAAAAACGTGTCCTGGGGCAAGGCCATGATGTGGATCTTCCTCCTCAGCGACACCTTCATCTTCAGTTGCTTCCTGCTCTCCTACATGACGGCACGCATGTCGACGACCGTGCCGTGGCCGAATCCCAGCGAAGTCTTCGCCCTCAATATCGGCGGCAACCACATCCCCCTGATCCTGATCGCCATCATGACCTTCATCCTGATCAGCAGCAGCGGCACGATGGCGATGGCCGTCAATTTCGGCTACCGCCGCGATCGGGTCAGAACCGCGGCCTTGATGCTGGTCACGGCGGCGTTCGGCGCAACCTTCGTCGGAATGCAGGCCTTCGAATGGACCAAGCTGATCATGGAGGGCGTCCGGCCTTGGGGCAATCCATGGGGTGCACCGCAGTTTGGTGCAAGCTTCTTCATGATCACCGGCTTCCACGGCACCCACGTGACGATCGGCGTGATCTTCCTGATCGCCATTGCGCGGAAGGTCTTGCGCGGCGACTTCGATCTCGAGAGGCGCGGCTTCTTCACGAGCCGCAAGGGCTATTACGAAATCGTCGAGATTATGGGCCTGTACTGGCATTTCGTCGATCTCGTGTGGGTGTTCATCTTTGCATTGTTCTATCTTTGGTGAGGTCGGCGCATGACAAACGCGGCGGTACACATGGAAGGTCAACTCCACGCTCCGGCCCACGGCGCAGCCGCAACAGCAGCCGTGCACGCCAAGGGGCAGCAGCACCCGATCAAGCTCTACCTGGTCGTCTGGGGCTGGTTGTTCGTCCTCAGCACGGGCTCCTACCTCGTCGACTACTTTGGCCTGCATGGCTATCTGAGGTGGACGCTGATCCTGCTGTTCATGATGTTGAAGGCGGGCCTGATCGTCGCCGTCTTCATGCACATGGCCTGGGAGCGGCTGGCCCTCACCTATGCCATTCTGCTGCCACCGATCGCGGTGCTGGTGTTTGTGACCATCATGGTTCTCGAATCCGAATACACCCACTTGCTTCGGGTGCTATTCTTCGCAACCCCGTCGTAGCAGTACGCGAGCTGCACCCCGCTCGGCTGTCATGCCCCGCGAAGGCAGGGGCATCCAGTACTCTGCGGCGGGAATTGGTTTTCGCAATGTCCGCCGCGGAGTCCTGGATCATCCGCTTTCGCGGATGATGACGGCGTATTGTAGGCGACAGCGTTGGCCCACGTGCCGCGGTGTCTCCTACCCCTCGAACGCGTCGATCGACGCCTTGCTGCCGCGCGAGACCAGCGTCTCGTCGGGCGCGGGCAGCTTCTCGCCTTTGTCGCGAAAGCGGTTCGTGATGGGATAGCGGCGGTCGCGGCCGAAATTCCTCGCCGTCACCTTCACGCCGGGTGCGGCCTGGCGGCGCTTGTATTCGGCGACGTTGAGCAGATGGTCGATGCGGGTGACGATCTCGCGGTCGAATCCGGCAGCGATGATCTGATCGAGCGGCTCCTCGCGCTCGACCAGCCGTTCCAGCACGGCATCGAGCACGTCGTAAGGCGGCAGCGAGTCCTGGTCCGTCTGGTTCTCGCGCAGCTCCGCCGTCGGAGGACGCGTGATGATGTCGGGCGGGATGACCTCGCCCGCCGGCCCGAGCGCGCCATCCGGTCTCCAGCCGTTGCGCAGGCTCGCAAGCCGAAACACCTGCGTCTTGTAGATGTCCTTGATGGGATTGAACCCGCCGTTCATGTCGCCATAAAGCGTGGCATAGCCGACCGACATCTCCGACTTGTTGCCGGTCGTCACCACCATCAGCCCGGTCTTGTTGGAAATCGCCATCAGGAGCGTGCCGCGGGTGCGAGCCTGGAGATTTTCCTCGGTGATATCTGGCGGCAGGTTCTTGAAGAGGCCGGACAGGATCGTCTCGAAGCCGGTCACGGCTTCGGCGATCGGAAGCACTTCGTAACGGATGCCGAGATGGCCCGCGAGCTCGCCGGCGTCGGCAATCGAGTGCGCTGCCGTGTAGCGATACGGCAGCATCACGCCATGCACCTGATCGGCGCCGAGCGCGTCGACCGCGATCGCGGCGCAGAGGGCGGAATCGATGCCGCCGGAAATCCCGAGCAGCACGCCGGGAAAGCCATTCTTGCTGACATAGTCGCGCAGACCGAGCACGCAGGCAGCGTAGTCGGCGCGGTCGCCTTCGAGCTGCGCCGCAATCGGACCGGTGCAACGCCAGTCGTCCCCGTTACGCGCGAAGCGCAGCGTGGTCATGCTCTCCTCGAACGCCGGCAGTTGCGCGGCGAGCGAGAGATCGCCGTTGAGCGCGAAGGACGCGCCGTCAAACACCAGCTCGTCCTGGCCGCCAACCTGGTTGAGATAGACCAGCGGCAGGCCGCTCTCGGTGACGCGCGCCACCGCCACCGACAGGCGCACGTCGTTCTTGCCGCGGGCGTAAGGCGAGCCGTTCGGCACCAGGATGATCTCGGCGCCAGTCTCGGCCAGCGTCTCGACCACGTTCTCGTAATCCTCGGACTCCTCCAGCCAGATGTCCTCGCAGATCGGCACACCAATGCGGACGCCGCGCACGGTCACAGGGCCAGCCGCGGGCCCTCGCGAAAACAGCCGCTTCTCGTCGAACACGCCGTAATTGGGCAGGTTGCATTTGAAGCGAAGCGCGGCGATGCGGCCGCCGTCGAGCAGCGCGCAGGCATTATGAAGCCTGCCGTCCTCGACCCAGGGCGTGCCGACCAGCATCGCGGGGCCGCCATCGGCGGTCTCGCGCGCCAGCGCTTCGATCGCGGTGCGGCAGGCGGCCTGGAACGCCAGCTTCTGCACCAGATCTTCCGGCGGATAGCCGGCGATAAACAATTCCGGAAACAGCACGAGATCGGCACCGTCGGCTTTGGCCTGCGCGCGCGCCGCCCGTGCCTTGGCGGCGTTGCCCTCGATATCGCCCATGGCCGGATTGAGCTGGGCGAGCGTGATCGCGAATGCGTTGAGACGTTCGGTCATGGGACGCTCGCTGTCGCGAGACGCAAATCGACCGCTCCCCGTTCGGGAGAGGTGAAGGAACCTCGGACGCCGATGCGCAATGGATATTCTCCGCGCTTTAGAGGAACCCCAGACGCTCGACGATGGCGATGATCCAGAACGCGCCGGCCATCAGCAGCGCGACGCCGACTGCGGCTGAGCCCATGTCCTTGACCCGCCCGATCTGCTTGTCGTGATCCATGGTGAGGCGGTCGGCGAGCTTCTCGATCGCGGTGTTGAGCAGCTCGACCACCAGCACGAACGCGACCGAGCAGACCAGCTCGACCGCACGCATCGCGGTCGCGGCGACGAGCCAGGCCAGCGGCAGCGACAGCAGGAGTGCAAAGATCTCCTCGCGGACGGCCTGCTCCGAGTGGAAAGCAAAGGCCAGACCGTTGCGTGAATTGATCGTGGCCTTCCAGATCCGCAGCAAGGTGTTAGAGCCCCGCTGCGGCCGGCATCGGCTTGACCTTGCCGGCGCGCTCCTGCTTGAGCAGCTCGGCGACCAGGAAAGCCATATCGATAGATTGCTCGGCATTGAGGCGGGGATCGCAGACCGTGTGGTAGCGGTCGTTGAGATCCTCGTCCGTGATCGCGCGGGCGCCGCCGAGGCATTCGGTGACGTCCTTGCCGGTCATCTCCAGATGCACGCCGCCGGCATAGGTGCCTTCGGCGGCATGGATCGCGAAGAACGATTTCACCTCCGACAGGATCCGGTCGAACGGCCGCGTCTTGTAGCCGGTGGTGGACGTGATGGTGTTGCCGTGCATGGGATCGCATGACCAGACCACCACTTTGCCCTCGCGCTGCACGGCGCGGATCATGTTCGGCAGGTGCTCGCCGATCTTGTCGGAGCCGAAGCGGCCGATCAGCGTCAGCCGGCCCGGCTCGTTGTCGGGGTTGAGCACGTCGATCAGCTTGAGCAGCTCGTCGGGCTTGAGCGAAGGACCGCACTTCAGGCCGATCGGGTTCTTGATGCCGCGGAAATATTCGACATGACCGTGATCGAGCTGGCGGGTGCGGTCGCCGATCCAGATCATGTGGCCGGAGGTCGCATACCAGTCCCCGGTGGTGGAATCGACCCGGGTCATGGCCTGCTCGTAGCCGAGCAGCAGCGCCTCATGGCTGGTGTAGAAATCGGTGGCGCGCAGCTCGGGATGGCTCTCGAGGTCGAGGCCGCAGGCGCGCATGAAATTGAGCGCATCCGAGATGCGGTCGGCCAATTCCTTGTAGCGGCGGGACTGCGGTGAATCCTTCAGAAAGCCGAGCATCCATTGATGCACGCTGCCGAGATTGGCGAAGCCGCCGGTGGCGAAGGCGCGGAGCAGGTTCAGCGTCGCGGCCGACTGGCGGTAGGCCATCAGCTGCCGCTGCGGGTCCGGCACGCGGGCTTCCTTGGTGAAGGCGATGTCGTTGACGATGTCGCCGCGATAGCTCGGCAGCTCGACGCCGTTCAGCTTCTCGGTCGGCGACGAGCGCGGCTTGGCGAACTGGCCGGCGATGCGGCCGACCTTCACCACGGGTACGGCGCCGGCATAGGTCAGCACCACCGCCATCTGCAGCAGCACGCGGAAGAAGTCGCGGATGTTGTTGGCGCCGTGCTCGGCAAAGCTCTCGGCGCAGTCGCCGCCCTGGAGCAGGAAGGCCTCGCCGGCAGCGACCCGGGCCAGCGCTTTCTTGAGATTGCGCGCCTCGCCGGCGAACACCAGCGGCGGAAAGGTCGCAAGCTGCGCCTCGACGTCGGCCAGGGCCTTGGCGTCGGGATATTCGGGCACCTGTAGCACCGGCTTGCTGCGCCAGGACTCGGGCGTCCACCGCTCGGACATCGCAATCTCTCCGTGAAGCAAAAAGTGCAACCTGATCTATGGGTTGCGAGGGCCGCCTTATACACAGGCTGGCACGACATCGCCAGTTGTAAATCCGTTTCGCATTGCAAACCCTTGCGGGTAAAGCCGAATTCGCATTTGCTAGGGGACGCGACGACACCGGCAAGATAACCGGCAAGACAACCGGCAAGACACCCTCCGCCCATGGACGCGGCACTGGATGACGTCGTCATCGACGCGATCAGCTTCCCGGCGGCCGACGGCTATGCGCTGGCCGGCACCCTGTTCCTGCCGCGCACGCCGGTGCCAAGGGCATCGGCCATTTCGGCTTCTTTCCGTCCCGATCACCGCGACACGCTGTGGCGCGGGCTGGCGGAGTGGATCCAGGGCCAGTGAGGCGTCAGCGGATGATCGTCGTCAGTGACGAGTAACGCTTGGCCAGCTTTGCCTCGCTCGGCGCAAACTGTGCGAACGCTTCGCTCACGCGCACCGCCGGCGGCGTGTCGCTTGCAAACCGAAACTCCTTCGGCCTCGGCGCGTAGAAGCTGGCGCTGTAATAATTGTCGTCGAAGCGCGTCTCGCCGACCCCGAACAATGCGTCGCAGACGAACAGGAGCGCGTAGACTCCCGCGACCGCCGCGACGATCTCCTTGAGAAGTGTCATGATGATGCCCTGCCCTTTTGCGGGCAGGATGCAGGCCGGTTCCAAAGCTCTGGTTTAAGGCAGCGGCGTTCTTGTCTGCAGGGTTTGCCGCCGCTGACGGAATTGCAGACAATTTTATCGATCTCAAAAAAGAGCCCGCCTGACCGGATCAGGCGGGCTCAGGATTGGCCGAAAAGCTCGTCGCGCGCTACCGCAAGACCGAGCGCAACGCCGCGCGCGCCGTGCACAAGAAGTTGGAAGCGCTCAGGAGCGACATCGCGCGTTCGCGGAAGTCGTGAGCTAGATCGGCCGCACCGGCCTTCCGGCATCGGCCGGGTTCGGTTACGAGGCCGCTCAGATCAACGGCTCGTCCTTCAGCGCCGATACCACCTGCTCGCCGCGCTCGGTCAGGCGATAGGTCACCAGCGGCCGGCTCGACGGCGGCTTGCGCTCGATCTCGACGATGTAGCCGCGCACCATCAGCGCTTCGAAGCTGCCGTAATAGCCGAACATGCTGATCTGGCTCTGCTTGAGCAGCTTGAACTCGCGCAGCAGGCGGATCTCGTTGCCCGAGAGCAGTGAGCGGCGCACGCGCTGCACGAAGCGTGCGCGCTGCTCGAACCAGGCCTGATCGGGCAATTCGTGCGAAGGCGGCGCCGGATCGCGCTCGCAGGGGCGCACCTCCGGCGCGGCGTCGGCCATGACGGGCGGCAGGCACGGCATGCTGCTGACGACGGCTTCTCTCGCGACATCGAGCAAGGCGATCGGCCAGCGCCGCTTGTTGTCCACCATGACCGGCGGCGGCACGACGTTGTCGCGCACCAATTGCTCGAACCGCCCGGCAGTCACGCCGACATAAGCGGCCGCCCGCCGGCGGTCGACCAGACGCGTGTGCTGCCCGTGCTCCAGCTCGCAAGCGATGTTCTCGTTCACTCCAAATCCCCTGGCGCGTGGTTGCGCAAAGGCCTGGCGGTCCCCACCCGGCTCCGTCCAAGCCGGCGGCGAACCTAGGGACGAGCAGCGTTCTCGAAAAGCAGAGAATTTCGTACATGTTGATGCCGTTTCGGCAGCGGCTATAGTTCGGCCGGGGGTCCCATGCGCTTTCACTCACCGTCCATCCAGTATTTCCACGCCGTCCGCCGCACCGGCTCGATTCGCGCCGCGGCGCGCGTCTTGAACGTTGCCTCCTCGGCCGTGAGCCGCCAAATTCTCAAGCTGGAGCAGGAGGTTGGATCGCCCTTGTTCGAGCGCAATGCGCGCGGCCTGACGCTGACGACGGTCGGCGAGATGCTGGCCCGGCATGTCATGAACGTGCTCCAGGACCTTGACCGCTTCCGCTCGGACGTCGCCTCCCTGTCCGGCACCTGGCATGGCACCATCAGCATCGCCTGCATCGAGTCTCTGACGGAATCCGTGCTGCCGGACCTGATCGCCTCGCATCGCGGCCGCGCCCGCCGCGTCAGCTTCAGCCTCGAGGTGAAGGGATCGTCGGACGTGCTTGAGGCGCTCAGCCGCGGCGAGGCCGACATCGGCATCGCCATCGCATTCAAGCATCCGCCGGACCTGCGCCAGGTCGCCTTGAAGCGCTTTCGCCTCGGCGCACTGGTCGGCCGCGAGCATCCGCTGGCGCGCCGCAAGACGGTCACGCTGGCGCAATGCCTCGCCTTCCCCGTCATCCACGCGCTGCCGGAGCTGTCGATCTATCATCTGCTCCAGCCGCTGATCGCACAGCTCCCAGAGACGCCGGAGCCTGCGATCCAGGCCAACTCGATCGACCTGATGCGCGAGCTCGCCGCGCGCGGCGTCGGCGTCGCCTTCCAGACCCAGCTCGGCATTGGCCGGCTGTCGCGCGACAGCCAGCTCGTCTTCCTGCCGCTCGACAATGCCGGGAGCCCGGTGTGGTCGGACCTCGGCATCTATGTCCGCGCCGAGCGGACGCTCCCCGCCTACACCGAGTCGTTTCTTCAGGACATGGTGCGCGAATTGGGCGAGCGCGAGCGGCGAGAGAATATGGCCTATCCGCAGACGTTTTAGCGCCCGGGCGCTCAGCCGTGACGGGCCTCCTTGCGGTGCCCGGTCTCGCTGAGGCGGTCGACCCAGGCGATGCCGATCGCAGAGATGATGAAGGTCAGGTGGATCAAGACCTGCCACATCACCCCGCCCTCGGTGAAATTGCTGCGCGTGGTGCCGAGATTGCCGGCCTCGATGAAGGTCCGCAGCAGCGAGATCGAGGAGATGCCGATGATCGCCATCGCGAGCTTGATCTTGAGCACGCTGGCATTGACGTGGCTCAGCCATTCCGGCTCGTCGGGATGGCCGTTCAGGTTCAGACGCGAGACGAAGGTCTCATAGCCGCCCACGATCACCATCACCAGGAGGTTCGAGATCATGACGACGTCGATCAGCCCGAGCACGACCAGCATGATCTGCTGCTCGCTGGCGTCGAACGAATGCACGACGAGGTGCCAGAGCTCTTTCAGGAACAGCAGCACGTAGACGCCCTGCGCGATGATGAGGCCGACATAGAGCGGCACCTGCAGCCAGCGCGAGCCGAAGATCAGTTGGGCGAACGGGCCGATCTGCGGCCGCGGCGCCGCGGAAGGTGCTTTGGATTCGGACGTCATTGATCACTCCGGGATTGCAAACAGGACGCGTCGGCTTAGAGACTCGCGATCACAGGCGCGAGCTCGAGCGAGCCGCGATAGATCATCTCGAAGGCGACGTAAACGATGATGGCGAGGCCGACATAGGCGATCCAGCGCTGCTTCTGAAGCACGCGACCGAGCAGATCGGCGGCAACGCCCATCATCGCGACCGACAGCAGCAGACCGAAGGCCAGGATGTAGGGATGCTCGCGCGCGGCGCCGGCAACGGCGAGCACGTTGTCGAGCGACATGGAGACGTCGGCCACCACGATCTGCAACGCCGCCTGTCCGAAGGTCTTCCGCTGCACCGGTGCAGCGCCCGCGCCGCCGCCATGGCTGAACGCGAGCTGGCTCGCATGCGCGGACTGCTCGCGCAGCTCGCGCCACATCTTCCAACACACCCAGAGCAGCAGCACGCCGCCGGCGAGCAAGAGCCCGATCACCTGGAGGAGCTGGGTCGCGATGCCGGCAAAGACGATGCGCAAGGCGGTTGCAGCGACGATGCCGACGACGATGGCACGCCGGCGCTGCCCGGCCGGCAGGCCGGCGGCGGCAAGGCCAATGACCACGGCATTGTCGCCGGCGAGCACGAGATCGATCAGGACGACCTGAAGCAGCGCGGTCAGCGCATCTGCAGTGATGGATACAGTCATGATTGATCATTTTTCGATGCGGACGGATCGAGCCATTGCGGCTTCTTCCGCTCGACCCAATCCAGGACCTTTGCGCGCGAGGAGCGCAGCGCGGGCACGTCTTCGGCGAGCAATGCGAGGCCGAGCGGCAGCATCCAGACGCCGAGCACCGGCAGGAATGACAGCACGCCACCGACGACGAGCAGCGCCCCCGAGGGAATCCTGACCCAGCGGCTCGACGGCTTGAGCAGATAGGTGACCGTGTCGCCCATGCGCGGCGGCAGGCGATCGACGAGCTTGTCGAGGCGCGGGTCACCGCCGGCCAGTTGGCCGGTGGTGCCCTCGTTCCCTGTCGTCGACTCGTCCGGTGCCCTCATGTTCACTCCTGTTTGGCGGCGCTCGCCGCGCCTGGGCCAACCGGTTTTGCGCGCGGCAGCACCAGGGTCAGCAGGCGCAATAGCTTGATCGCCTGCACCTCATGCGGATGCACGTCCTCGTCGGCGGCCGCAACGCGCTCCGACAGCTCCATCAGATGCGACGACAGCGGCATGTTCGAAACCGGCCGCAACGTGTCGATCACGACATTGGCAAAATCCGGCTCCTCCAATCGTTCCGCCAGTTCGTCGAACGTCGAAAACAGCCGTTCGTCATCGATATGCGGCGCCAAGCCGCGGTCCCGGATGAAGCGGATCACCTCGTCGCGCTCGACCGGCGAGACGCGCCGATCAGCCACCGCGACCAGCGCGCCGGCAATGACCAGCGCGACCGCGGCCTGCTCGTTCAGGTTGGACGGCTCGGTGATCTCGATTTCGATGGGATTTGAAGCGGCGTCAGACATCGTTGCTCCTCAATCTTGCGAAATGGCCGCGCGGAGCTGCGATGGGGACGATGGGTCGGAAGGAACTTGAGAAGGCCCGACGATCGGCCGATCCATCGCATTCGCGCGGGACAGGTCATCCGACATCACGAGGTTTGCCGACATTCGTCGGCGTCCTCGCCAGAGGGGCCCGGATTCTTGTTCGGTTCACAGATAAAGATGGGAGAGCCGGAATCAAGCCAGCAGCAGTGCGACCAGCCGCCGCATCGGTTTTCAGGTTGCGGGACTTGGTTAAGTGATCGTGCACAGCTCTCGTGTCCCGGACGCGCTGCAGCGTGCAACGCTGCTGCGCAGAGCGGACCCCACCGCCGCGATATGGGCCCCGGCTCTGCAGCGCACCGCATCGGACGATGCTTCGCATCGCCGGGAGCGCTGCGCTGCGTCCGGGGCACGAGAGATCTTTCGCGTACAACGGCATCCGCAAATACGGTGGGTGGGATATACAACGCTCCCTCACCTCGTATCGAAAGCTGCACAGGAGACGAACAAGCCATGGTGAAACTGGCACTTCCGATGCTCCTCGCCGTGGCGGCGGGGATCAGCCTCGTCGTGCAACAGGCCCTCAATGCGAACCTGCGCACCGCGCTCAATTCGCCGGCGTGGTCCGGCTTCATGAGCTACTTCCTCGGCGTGCTCTGCATGGCGGCGCTGGCGCTCTTGATGCGCGATCCCCTCCCGTCGGCGGCGACCGCGGCCCGCATTCCCTGGTTCGCATGGAGCGGCGGAGTGTTCGGCGCCATCTTCATCGGTCTTGCAATCTTCCTCGTGCCGCGGCTCGGCGCGGCGACGTTCTTCGCGCTGTTGATCGCCGGCCAGATGCTCGGATCCGTCGCGTTCAACCATTTCGGCGTGCTCGGCGTTCCCGTTCATCCCGTGAGCGCTGTCCGCATCGCCGGTGCCGCGCTGCTGGTCGCCGGCGTCGTCCTGATCCGCATGTAGGCGGAACCATCCTGCCGCGAGTGCCGTTGGTGCACCTCATGAAACGTCCGCGACAGGAACATTCATGTGCCGCTGGATCGCATATCGGGGCGAGACCACATCGTTCGAACCTTATGTCACCGAGCCCGAGCATTCACTGGTGGCGCAAAGCATCCGCTCGCTCCAGTCGACGGCGGGATCGAACGGCGACGGCTTCGGTCTTGGCTGGTATGGCGAGCATCCGGAGCCCGGCCTCTACCGCGAAACGCGTCCGGCCTGGTCGGACGAGAATTTGCGCTATCTCTGCCGCCACCTGCGCTCGCATCTGTTCTTCGCGCATGTGCGCGCCGCCACCGGCACGGCAGTGACGCGGCAGAATTGCCATCCCTTCGCCTGCGGCCACTGGATGTTCATGCACAACGGATTCGTCGGCAGCTGGAACAGGCTGCGGCGCAAGGTCGAGGCGCTGATTCCCGACGCCTATTATCCGTCGCGCCTCGGCACGACCGATTCGGAAGCCGTCTTCCTCGCCATGATGGGCGCGGGTCTCGAGAACGATCCGCTTCGAGCGACGCAGGTCGTGCTGCAAGCGCTCGTCGGCCTCGTCAATGAAGGGACACTGCGCGAACGATTGCGCTTCACCAGCGCGATCGCCAACGGCCGGGATCTCTATGCCTTCCGGATCGCGGTCAATGACGCCGCCAACACACTCTACTTCCGCGAGGATGGCGGCCAGGTCATCGTCGTGTCCGAGCCGTTCGACAAGGAGACGGACTGGACGGAGGTGCCGCCCAACCATGCTTTGATCGCGCGCGCATCCGAAAGCGCGAGAATTGTTCCGTTCGACCTTGCAATTTCCAACGGGTCCGCGGAACCGGCTTCGGTCAGGCGGATTATAGCCCGCAGATAGCACTGCTGCCGGGCGGCATATGACAATTGCTTCGGACGTCTTGAAACTGCTGCGGCTGGATCCCTCCGACGGCGGGCAGCACCTCGTCATTCGCTCGGCCGGTGCGCGCGGCAAGGCGGCGGACTATTCGTTCGGCATCGAGGAGGAATTTTTCCTCGCCGATCGCCGTACCCTGGAGGTCGCAATCCAGACTCCCAACGAGCTGTTCGAGTCCGCGAACTGGTCGACCGGCGGCCAGGCCATGCGCGAGATGCTGCAATCCCAGCTCGAGGTCGCCACCAACGTTCACGTCGACGTCAACGACGCGCGGGAAGAGCTCCGCTTCCTCCGCCGCGAGGTCGCATCCGTCGCCGCGCAATATGGTTTCGTGATCATGGCCTGCGGCACGCATCCGACCGCCGTCTGGCGGATGTCGCAGCCGACCCCCAAGCCGCGCTACGAGGAGATGATCGAGGATCTGCGCAGCATCGGCCACCGCAACATGATGTGCGGCATGCACGTGCACGTCCAATTGCCCGATCCGGAGAAGCGCATGGCGGTGATGCGGGCAATGCTGCCGCATCTGCCGCTGTTCATCGCGCTCTCCGCCTCCTCTCCGTTCTGGAACTCCCACAAGACCGGCCTGAAGGGTTACCGGCTCGCCGCCTATTCCGAGTTGCCGCGCACCGGCCTGCCCGAATTATTCGAGAGCCGGCAGGACTACGACGAATATGTCGGGGCGCTGCAGCGCTCCGGCGTGATTCCCGACGAGAGCCACATCTGGTGGGCGATGCGCCCCTCGATGCGGCATCCGACCCTCGAGCTTCGCGCGCCCGATACCTGCACCTTCGTCGACGACGCCGTCGCGATTGCCTCGTTCTACCGCTGCTTGACGCGGCATCTCTATTTGCGGCCCGATTTGTCGAAGCAGGTCAACGTGGTCGAACGCGCCATTGCGGTCGAGAACAAATGGCGCGCGCAGCGCTACGGCACCGATTGCATCTTCGCCTCCAGGGACGGGCCGGTCACGATTTCGGAGCTGCTCTCGCGCGTGATCGATGACACGGCCGAGGACGCAGCCGCGCTGAATTGCGCCGCCGAGGTCGAGCACTGCCGGACCATCGTCGAACGCGGCAGCTCGGCCGAATTCCAGCTGCTGGCCTATCGCGAGAATGGGGAGGACGTCGCAGCCGTGTCGCGCTGGATCGCGGAGGCGACGATCGCGGGCACCAGCGCTCCGACTGCCGGCATCCGCGCGGCCTCATAGCGCCCGCGCAAGCTTGGCGAACGAAAGTCCCCGTCCCGAATTTGCTGATCCTGGAGAAACGCATGAATCGCCTGACGTCCTGCACCGGCTGCGGCCATGGCCTCGTTCCGACGCTGTCAGCCAAGGGGCACACCCAGCTGAGCTGCCTCTGGTGCCAAGGCATCGACGCGCGAACGATGGAAATGGCCAAGTGGGCGGACAGCCCCATCGGCAAGCCCGAACGGACCCCTCGCTCCTTCGAATGAACCGTCGGCGTTGGCTGATCCGTGCGGCTGCACGCTGCCAGCAGGGCATGCCGACAAATTAGCCAGCGCAGGCCACCTCAGCGAAATCGGGCGCGTGGTGAAGCGAACCGCAAGACCCAGTGATGCGGGCCGTCTAACCTCAGGTGCAATCTCGACTTTTCTTCGCGCCGCGTGAAGCCGGCGCTCCCCGCGCGCGGATCGCATCTCAACTGGCCCGAAATTCGCAACGACAGCATCAGGCCAGATTCCCTGCCCTCCACCACGTGGCGCAGCAGGATGCGTGCGCCCGGCTGTGGCACGAACGGCCCAGGATCGGAGAATGCCATGAACGTGCATGCTGCGGGCGATCTCAAATTCACCGGCCTCACCCATCCCAACGGCGCGCCGCTTCGCCTCAACGACCAGGATTTTGTCGCGATCGATCGCGACAGAGACGCGAACTTCGAGGCGACGTACCGGCCGCAAGCGCTTTACAACCGCGCCAACGAGGGCTTCCACGCCAACAACGAGACCTTCCTGCTGCACGAGGTCGCGACCAATCTGCCGATCTACCGCCCCGACACCGGCCCCACCGATTTTCATCTGCATCTGCCGCCGGGCGGTTTCCAGCTCGTGCTGGTCACCTCGGGCGCATTCACCTTCGATTACGACGGCCGCTTCTACAATGTCGGTCCGGGCGCGGTGATGCTGCAAAGCGCGATCGTGCACCGCCAGCTGTTCTACACCTGGTCGGGACTGTCGACCGAAGAAAACCTGAAGACGCCGCAGACGGTGGTGCCCGATCCGATCTCGATGGGCTATTCCGGCAAATTCCTCGAAGCCTTCGTGACCGACCCGACCACCTTTCCGAACCCGACCATCGTCGGTCCCGACCAGATCAACGAGGCCGAGACGCCGCGCGTGGCCTGGAGCCATCGGCTGCACAACCGTCCGGCCGATGCCGGCTTCTGGCTTCAGGATCCCCTGGCGCTGGATGCGCTGTTCAGGCCGCTCGCCGACGGCTCCATCAAATCGGCGACGCCGGCTTACGTGCGCGATATCGGCATCGAGATTCCCAGCGGCCATCTCGTCACCGGCCACATCATCGCCACCGATCCGCGCGGCCAGTCGCTGCTGCCGAAGAGCGCGTCGATGCCGGCGGACCCTGCCTGTCTCGCCAAGGGCGAGGTCGTGATCTACCGTGTCATTCGCGGCACGGCGGAATTCAGGAGGAAATCCGGCGAGAGCTTCGAGCTCTCTGCGGGCGATGTGGTGACGGCCGGCAAGGAGTCGGTCAGCCTCATCGGCCTCAGTGAAAACACCCAGGTCCTCCGCCTCGGCCTGCTCAAGGGCATGAACGAGCTGCGCAGCTGGACGCCGACCCAGCGCGACGAGATCGACGGCCTCGCCGGTGAGATCATCACGCAGAAGGACATCCGCCCGCTGCGCACGGAAGGCAAGCCGGTCGGGTATCTGTACGGATAAATGGAGCACAGCTAGCCGCCCTGAGTTTTCTTCTCCGCTTGAGGGAGAAGGTGGCGCGGAGCGCCGGATGAAGGGTTCTCTCGACTGGCAAGACTGTTTGTGAGGAGAGAGACCCCTCACCCGTCTCGCCGCTCCGCCGCGAGCCGCCCTCTCGCACAAGGGGAGAGGGTGAGCGCGCATCAAAACTTATTCGCTTCAGGGCCGCTCGCGCTCGCTGCAGTCATCCGAATGTTCGCGTTATCCGGAGACATCAATGCCGCGATATTTCTTCCATATCCATGACGGGAATTCAGTTCTCGACGACGTCGGGTTGGATCTCCCTGACATTATCGCGGCGCGCACCGCAGCGATCGAACTGAGTGGCGAAATCCTCAAGCATGACTTGACGGAGCGGCTCTTGCGTCATGTCGTCTGGCAGGTGGAGGTCAGCGACAGCCCCGCACCTGGCGGCCGATCGCTATTCGTCCTTCAGTTCTCGGTGGCAGAATAAGCAACCCCTACTCCGCCGCCTGCCTTACATGCCGCGCCGTCGGCGTGCGCATCGTGACCAGCTCTTCGGCCGCCGTCGGATGCAGCGCGATGGTCGCGTCGAAATCGGCCTTGGTCGCCTTCATCTTCACCGCGATCGCGACAACTTGCGTGACCTCGGCGGCGCAATCGCCGACGATGTGGCAGCCGAGCACGCGGTCGGTCGAACCGTCGACGACCAGCTTCATCAGCACGCGGGTGTCGCGGCCGGACATCGTCGCCTTGATCGGGCGGAACGTCGTCTTGTAGATGTCCACGTGGCTGAACTGCGCGCGCGCCTCGGTTTCGGTGAGGCCAACCGTGCCGACCTCAGGCTGCGAGAACACCGCCGTCGGGATATAGGAATGATCGACCTGCACCTCGCGCTTGCCGAACACGGTGTCGGCGAAGGCATGGCCCTCGCGGATCGCGACCGGCGTCAGGTTGAAGCGATGGGTGACGTCGCCGATCGCATAGATGCTGTCGACCGAGCTCTTCGAGAAATGGTCCACAGCGATCCCGCCATTCCTCGGATCGATGGCGACGCCGGCGTTCTCGAGGCCGAGATTGGCAACGTTGGGATGGCGGCCGATCGCGAACATCACCTGGTCGGAGGCAAGGCTCGACCCGTTCGACAGATGCGTGGTGAACTCCTCGCCGTGGCGGTCGACCTTCGTCACAGTGCAGCCGGTGAGGATGGTGATGCCCTGCTTCTCCATCTCACTGCGGACATGGGTACGGACGTCCTCGTCGAACCCGCGCAAAATGTTATCGCCGCGATAGATCACGGTGACGTCGGAGCCGAATCCGGCGAAGATGCCGGCAAATTCCAGCGCGATATAGCCGCCGCCCTGGATCACGATCCGCCGCGGCAGCTTCTTCAAATGAAACGCCTCGTTGGAGGAGATCACGTGCTCGATACCGGGGATCGCCGCGCCGTGGTTCGGCGCGCCGCCGGTGGCGATCAGGATGTACTTCGCGGTGATCTTCTTGTCGTCGGTGAGCAGACGGACAGTGTGCTTGTCCTCGATCACGGCACGGCTCTTGACGACGTGCGCGCCCGACTTCTCGACATTGGTCGTGTAGGCCGCCTCCAGCCGCGCGATCTCCTTGTCCTTGTTGGCGATCAGCGTCGGCCAGTCGAAAGTCGCGGGCGGAACGGTCCAGCCGAAGCCGGCGGCATCTTCGAGCTCGTGACGGACATGCGAGCCGATCACGAACAGCTTCTTGGGCACGCAGCCGCGGATCACGCAGGTGCCGCCCATGCGGTACTCTTCCGCGATCATCACACGGGCGCCGTAGCCCGCCGCAATGCGGGCGGCACGCACGCCGCCCGAACCACCACCGATGACGAAGAGGTCGACGTCGAATTCAGCCATTGTCCACTCCGACCCCTTTCAAAGGAATACCTAGACAGATAGGTACTGTCAGATTTCCTTGCCACGCTTGCGCATCTCGGCGCGGAAGGCCCCCATCACGGTCTCGGAGAAGTTCTGCGCCCAGGAGTTCATGAAGGCCATGCTGAGACCGATGGCGCGCGGCTCGGCATCGATCAGCTTCTTGCCCAGCGGCGACTTATAGAAGGTGACGAGGTCCTTCAGCTCCTGTTCGGTGAACTCGCTGGCATAGATCTGCGCCATGCCCTCGCCGATCTCGTTCTGGCGGCCCTGGAGCTGCTGGGCCACGACCGGGGCGACCTCGTTGAGGTCCTTCTGGTAGTTCAGGTTCTGCTGGATCAGCGCGATCTTGGTCTTCTCGACGAGGCCGGGCACGGCGCCCTGATACATCGCCGTGGCGTTCTTGATCTGCAAGATTTCCTTGGCCGCAGCGATCGCCGCCGGCGAGGCCTTCGGCTGTGCGCCCTGCTGCTGCGCGAGAGCCGGGGCGGCCGAAAGCGCCAATCCCACAGCGAGGGTCGCAGCCGGCAACAACTTCAAAACGCTCTTCATTCCTAGTCTCCTTTCGGCTTGCGCCGTTCAATCACGCGAATTCCCTCGCCGCCCGCCAAAACGACCGAACTGGCCAAGCCGATGAACAACCCGTGCTCGACCACGCCGGGAATCGCGCTCAACGCCTTGGCGAGATCGGGCGGATCCACAATACGTCCGAGCTGGGCATCGACGATCCAGTGGCCGCCATCGGTGACGAAAACGTGGCCATCTTTGGCCTTGCGAACCGCCATTTGCCCGGAAACGCCGCACGCCGCAAATGCCTTCTCGATCGCCCGGTGCGTCGCGCCAAGGCCGAACGGGATGACCTCGATCGGCAGCGGAAACTTGCCGAGCGTCGGCACCCATTTGCTGTCGTCGGCAATCACGATCATGCGATCCGAGGCGGCCGCCACGATCTTCTCGCGCAGCAGCGCGCCGCCGCCGCCCTTGATCAGGTTGAAGTCGGGATCGATCTCGTCGGCGCCGTCGACGGTCATGTCGAGATGGTCGATCTCGTCGAGCGTGGTCAGCGGCACGCCGCAGCGGATCGCATCGAGGCGGGTTGCTTCGGAGGTCGGCACCCCGATCACCTTCAGCCCGGCGGTAACACGCTCGCCGAGCAGCTCGACGAAATGCTTTGCGGTCGAGCCGGTGCCGAGCCCGAGCTGCATGCCGTCACGCACCTCCTCGAGCGCGCGCGCCGCAGCCTGCCGCTTCAACTGGTCCATATCCAAAATGCGCCCGCCTCTCGATTAGGGTGTTTGCGGCGGCCTATGTAGCCTCGTTTTTTCCGCCGGAACAGGCCTCTGGACCGATCTTATAAGGTGAACTTATGGCTTCGGCCCTTGCGCCGATCCGGCCGGCCCGATAGCGCTTGGCTCATGACCTCCCCCTACACCCTCGTCTTCGATCTCGACGGCACGCTTGTGGATACGGCGCCCGACCTGATCACCGCGCTCAACTACGTGCTCGACCGTGAAGGGCTGCCGGCCGTGCCGATGGCCTCGGCGCGCAACATGATCGGCGCCGGCGCCCGCAAGCTGATCGAACGGGGGCTGGAGGCCGAGGGCCGCAGCGTCACCCCCGCGGACATGGACCGGATGACGGCGGATTTCATCGGCTATTACGCCGACCACATCGCCGTCGAATCCCGCCCCTTCGAGGGGCTCGAGGCCGCGCTCGACCAGTTTGCCGCCCAGGGCCATCGCCTCGCGGTTTGCACCAACAAGCTGGAATGGCTGTCCAAGCGGCTGCTGGACCAGCTCGACCTGACCCGCCGTTTCGCCGCGATTTGCGGCGCCGACACGTTTGGCGTCCAGAAGCCCGATCCGACCATTTTCCGCGAGACCGTCGCCCGCGCCGGCGGAGAGGTGAAGTCCAGCATCATGGTCGGCGACGCCGGAACCGATGTCGGCGTCGCCCGGCGGGCCGGGGTGCCGGTGATTGGGGTCAGCTTCGGCTATACCGACGTACCGATGGCCGAGCTGAAGCCTGATCGGCTGATCCATCATATGCGGGACCTGCCGGCCGCCGCGCACAGCCTGATGACGGGCTTGGCGCCCGCAATTGCCTGATATCGCTCGGCTATTCCGCAGAACCCTATTAGCTAGGCGCGGCCCGCCGGTTGCCTGCCCCCAGCGACGCTCCTAAGGTCCGGCCGGGGACGTGGCGGCTCGTCACACAGAAATGGATGGTCATGCGTCGTGTCATCGCGATTGCATTAGCGGGAGCGAGCCTTGGCGGCTGCTCCTCGATGTCCTGGGACATGTTCAAATCGGCCCCGCCGACCGTCCAGGTCCGGCTTGAATCCAACCCGCCAGGCGCCGACGCGAGCACCTCGCTCGGTCCGGGCTGCAAGACCCCCTGCTCGGTCTCAGTTCCCGCGCCAGACGCCCCCTTCACGGTCGCCTTCGCGCTGCCAAAATACCAGCCGGCCAGCGTCCCGGTGAACGTGATCAAGAATCCCGGCGATTTCACCACGCCCGCCTCGGTCACGACGGACCCGAATCCAGTGTTCGCAGAGCTTCAGCCCGCGGTGCCGCCCAAGCCGGTGAAGAAGAAGCCGCACCGGCCGAGGGCCAAACCGGCCGCAGCGGCGCCTGCTGCCACACCGGCGGAGGCCACGCCGGCCGCAGCCTCGCCGTTCCCAGATCCGGGCACGGGCAAACGCTGATCCAGGCGGTGAGCTATGTATACCAACCGATTGTCCTAGCCGCGTCCGATGCTTAGATTGTTTCCAAGGCACCGCTGAAGCAAGGTGCCGCCCGTCGCCCTAAGTGACAAGGCATTTGGTATGAACGGACCCTCCGCCAATCCCCGCGCCGCGCTGTCGAGCGCGATGACCGATCCGTTCGGGCGAACCATCAGTTATTTGCGCGTCTCCGTCACTGACCGCTGCGACCTGCGCTGTTTCTATTGCATGTCGGAAGACATGACGTTCCTGCCCAAGGCGGATCTGCTGACGCTGGAGGAACTGGACCGGCTGTGCTCGGCCTTCATCGCGAAGGGCGTGAAAAAGCTGCGGCTCACCGGCGGCGAGCCGCTGGTCCGCCGCAACGTGATGACGCTGGTCCGCTCGCTGTCGCGGCATCTCAAGACCGGCGCCCTCAACGAGCTGACGCTGACCACCAACGGCACCCAGCTCGCAAAACATGCGCAGGAGCTGGCGGATTGCGGCGTCCGCCGCATCAACGTCTCGCTCGACACGCTCGATCCCAAGAAGTTTCGCGAGATCACCCGCTGGGGCGAGATCGACAAGGTGATGGAGGGCATCGAGGCCGCGCGCGCCGCAGGCCTCGCCGTGAAGATCAACGCGGTCGCCCTGAAGAACCTCAACGAGGACGAGCTGCCTTCGCTGATGCGCTGGGCCCACGGCAAAGGTATGGGGCTGACGCTGATCGAGGTGATGCCGATGGGCGAGATCGGCTCAGGCCGGATCGACCAGTATCTGCCGCTGTCCCTGTTGCGCGCCCGTCTCGCCCAGCAATTCACGCTGACGGATTTAGCCGAGAGCACCGGCGGGCCCGCACGCTATGTCAGCGTCGCCGAGACCGGCGGCAAGCTCGGCTTCATCACGCCGATGACCCATAATTTCTGCGAATCCTGCAACCGGGTGCGCATCACCTGCACCGGCACGCTGCACACCTGCCTTGGCCACGAGGACGCCTCCGACCTGCGCAAACCTCTGCGTGCATCGGACGACGACATGCTGCTTGCGGATGCGATCGACCGCGCCATCGGGCTCAAGCCCAAAGGCCACGATTTCATCATCGACCGCCGCCACGACCGCCCCAGCGTCTCCCGGCACATGAGCGTCACCGGCGGCTAGGACTCAAGCCCCGCCGCGTTAAGCTTTTGAGCGCGCGTCAATTTGTCCATTTTCCGATTGACGGCGCCTGAAGCCGCTGATTTGGTGCGACCGCCTTTGCTTGCCCGGCAGCAATAAGCCGGCCCGCCCGTTGGCGGTCGCGGTCAAGACGGCAAGGCACGAGGGGAGGACTGACGCCGCAACGCTTTCGGAAAAAGAGCCGTGCGGTCGCGTGCGTTTTGCACGCCGGCCGAACGATGCGTGCTGATGCTCCCGTGAAGTTAGGCCGCGACGGAGAAAAAGTAAGATGCGTCCATTGCTGGCGGTGAGCAACGCCATCGACGCCCTCAATGAAAAGATTGGGTACGTCTGTAACCTGCTCGTGCTCCTGTCCTGTCTGGTGAGCGCGGCCAACGCCATGATCCGCTACGCCTTCAGCTATTCGTCGAACGGCTGGCTCGAGCTGCAATGGTACATGTTCGCGATCCTGGTGATGTTCGGCGCGTCCTATACCTTCAAGCGCAACGAGCATGTCCGGGTCGAGATCTTCTATCTGATCCTGTCCGAGCGCGGCCAGCTCTGGCTCGACATGATCGGCACGCTGTTCTTCCTGATCCCCGCCTGCCTCCTGCTCGCCTATCTGTCCTGGCCGTTCTTCATGCAGGCCTATGACGTCGGCGAGATGTCGGGCAATGCCGGCGGCCTGATCCGCTGGCCGATCAAGTTCGTGATTCCCGCCGGCTTCGTGATGCTGGCGCTGCAAGGTGTTTCCGAAGTCATCAAGCGTATCGCGGCTCTCCAGGGCTATGTCACGATCGACGCCAAGTACGAGAGGCCGACCCAATGATTACGCTGGAGATGATGCCGCCGCTGATGTTCGGCGGCCTGGTTCTGGCGATGCTGATCGGCTTCCCCGTGGCGTTCACGCTTGCCGCGGTCGGTCTCTCCTTCGGCTTCCTCGCTATCCATCTCGGGTTTTTCGACCTCAACTTCCTCCAGGCGATTCCCGGCCGCGTGTTCGGCAGCGTGCTCTCCAACGAGCTGCTGCTCGCCATCCCGTTCTTCACCTTCATGGGCTCCATATTGGAAAGATGCGGCCTCGCCGAGGACATGCTGGATTCGATGGGCCAGCTGTTCGGCCCGGTCCGCGGCGGCCTCGGCTATTCCGTCATCATCGTCGGCTTCATCCTCGGCGCCATCACCGGAACCGTGGCGGCGCAGGTTATCGCCATGGCGCTGATCTCGATGCCGGTGATGATCCGCTACGGCTACAACATGCGCTACATCACCGGCGTCCTTGCTGCCTCCGGCACCATCACGCAGCTGGTGCCGCCCTCGCTGGTGCTGATCGTGCTCGCCGACCAGCTCGGCAAGTCGGTCGGCGACATGTATCTCGGCGCCTGGGGCCCCTCCGTGTTCCAGATCATGCTGTTTGCCGGCTACACTTTCATTCTCGGCCTGATCAAGCCGAGCCACGTGCCGCCGGTGCCGCTCGAAGCGCGCACGCTGACCGGCTGGGCGCTGTGGAAGAAGTGCCTGATGGGCATCATCCCCTCCGCCGTGCTGATCTTCGTCGTGCTCGGCACAATGATGATGGGCCTTGCGACCCCGACAGAGGCCGGCGCGATGGGCGCGGTCGGCGCCATCGTGCTCGCCGCGATCCACCACAAGGACTTCTCCTCGACCGACCGCAAGGTGCTGGTCGCAGGCATCGTCGCCGCCGGCATCGGCACCATCGTCGCGATTCTGTTCACCGAGAACTTGATCTTCAAGCTCGCCTTCGCGGTCACCTATCTGGCGGTGGCCTGGATCTGCATCTCGGCCGCGCGCATCCCGGACCTGCGCGATCTGATCAAGCAGGGCTACGAATCCACCATGCGCCTCACCTGCATGGTCACCTTCATCCTGATCGGCTCGACCTGCTTCTCGGTGGTGTTCCTCGGCGTCTCCGGCGGCGTCTGGCTCGAGCACCTCCTGACCTCGCTGCCCGGCGGCGTCTGGGGCTTTTTGATCTTCATCAATCTCTTCATCTTCTTCCTGGCGTTCTTCCTCGACTTCTTCGAGATCGCCTTCATCATCCTGCCGATGATCGCGCCGATCGCGCAGAAGATTCTCGGTCCCGTCGTCGGCGACGGACCGGCGCTGATCTGGTTCGGCGTCATGCTGTGCGTGAACATGCAGACCTCGTTCCTGCATCCGCCGTTCGGCTTTGCGCTGTTCTACCTGCGCGGCGTCGCGCCGAAGGAAGTGAAGAGCTCCGACATCTATTGGGGCGCGATGCCCTGGATCGGCCTGCAGATGATCATGGTGCTGATCGTGATCGCGTTCCCGATCACCGTGACAGGCCTCCTGGACAAGCCGCTCAGCGTCGATCTCGACAAGGTCAAGATCGAGGTTCCGCAGATCGACCTGCCCCCACTGGATCTCGGCCCGCCGCAGAAGTAGCGGTCGCGACCCTTGTCATGCTCCGCCTCGGCGGAGCATGACGCGCGTGACACGTGCGGGAAACACGGGCATACCGGGCTATCCTCCAACTCATGGACAGCCGCTCATGCTCCGATCGCACCCTGCTCCATCGTTCATCCTTTCCTTGCTTGCTTCGCTCTGGCTGGCCTCTGCCGCGACTGTCGCGTGTGCCGAGCCAGTGGCCGATGTCCATGCGCTGGCGCAGAAGGAGCAGCAGCCGCTGCTCGACACGCTGCGCGATCTCGTCAACATCGAAACCGGCAGCAGGGACATCGAGGGCCTGAACGTGATCGCGGGCCGCGTCGCCAACCAGCTCAAGCAGCTCGGCGGCACGGTGGAGATCCTGCAATCGACCGACATCTATCGCCTCGACGACACGCCCGAGAAGATCGGCCCGGCCGTGCACGCCGTCTTCAAGGGGACCGGCACCAAGAAGATCATGCTGATCGCCCACATGGACACGGTGTACCTGAGAGGCATGCTGAAGGACCAGCCGTTCCGCATCGACGGCGACAAGGCCTTCGGCCTCGGCATCGCCGACGACAAGCAGGGCGTCGCGCTCATTCTCCACACCGTGGCGCTGCTGCAGAAGCTGAATTTCAAAGACTACGGCACGCTCACGGTGCTCACCAATGGCGATGAGGAAATCTCCTCGCCCGGCTGGCGCAGCACCATCACCAAGCTCGCTTCCGATCAGGATGTGGTGTTCTCGTTCGAAGGCGGCGGCACCGACGGCACGCTGCGGCTCGCCACCAGCGGCATCGGCTCGGCCTATCTCACGGTCACCGGCCGCTCCTCGCATGCGGGCGCAAGGCCCGAGGGCGGCATCAACGCGCTCTACGAGCTCTCGCACCAGGTGCTGCAGATGAAGGATCTGTCCAAACCCGAGCAGGGCCTGAAGCTGAACTGGACCGTTTCCAAGGCCGGCACCAACCGCAACGTGATTCCTGCCGAAGCCACCGCGCAAGCCGATGCGCGCGCGCTGAAGGTGTCGGATTTCGACGAGCTGGAGAAGGCGCTCCAGGAGAAGGTCAAAAATCACCTGCTGCCGGATTCCAAGGTCGAGCTGAAGTTCGAAGTGCGCCGTCCGCCGCTCGAGGCCAACGAGGCCTCGCGCCGCGTGGCGGCCTACGGCAAGACCATCTATGAGGAGATCGGATTGCCGCTGAAGGTCGACGATAAGGCAACCGGCGGCGGCACGGATGCCGCCTTTGCCGCGCTCAAGACCAAGGGCGCCGTGATCGAAGGCATGGGCCTGTCCGGCTTCGGCGCGCACTCCAATGACGCCGAATATGTCAAGATCGACAGCATCGTGCCGCGTCTTTACCTGACCACGCGCATGATCATGGACCTGTCGACCGGTAAGCTGAAATAGCGGTCAGCTCCGGCTGAGGGCGGGGCCCCCCTCCCCCGCCAGCCGAAACCGGAGCGTGAACTCCGCGCCGCCGCCGGGAAGATTCTCGACCGCGATCGTCGCGGCGTGATCGTCGGCCACGCCGCGCACGATCGACAGCCCCAAACCGGCGCCGTCGCTGCGCTGGCGGTCGGCGCGCCAGAAACGCTGGAAGATCAAGTCGCGCTCGGCCTCCGCGATGCCGGGGCCGCAATCGCGCACGCGCACCTCGCCGTCCTCGCGCACCTCGACGTCCACGCAGGTGCCCTTCGCCGTGAACTTGATGGCGTTTTCGGCGAGATTGAAGATCGCGCGCTGCAGCATCTCGGCATTGCCATGAATCAGCACCGGCGCGTCGCTGCCCTTGAGCGCGATGTCCTTGTGCTGGGCGATCGCGAACGGCGCGATCGCAGCCACCACCTCGGCGCAGACGGCGCGCAGATCCGCGGTCTCACCGGGATCGAGCACCAGGGTGTCGAGCTCGGCGATCTCCAGCAGCTGGGCGACGATCCGGCTCATTCCCTCGATGTCGTCATGCAGCGCCTGCCGTGCGGTGTTGTCGCCAAGCGTCTCAATCCGCGTCCGCAGGATCGTCAGCGGCGTGCGCAATTGGTGGGCGGCATCGGCCGTGAACTGCCGCTGCACCCGAAAGCCGTCCTCGAGGCGGTCGAGCGCCTGGTTGACGGCGGTGACGAGTGGCAGGATCTCGCGCGGGATCTGCTCCGTCGGCAGGCGGATGTCGGTGCGCGCCGGGCCGATATTGCTGGCCTCCTCGGACGCCTTCCACAGCGGCGCGATGGCGCGGCGGAAGATGACAATGTCGATGCCGAGCAGGATCAGCAGCACCGGAATGGTGATCCAGCCCACCCGCCGGAAGAAGTTCGAGATGATATCGTCGATGATCACGTCGCGGTGCGCTAGGTCCTCGGCGACGCGGATGCGCACGAGCTTGCCATCGACCATGCGCGTGACGCTTGCGCCGGAAATCGTCTCCGACGGCGGCGGCGCCGACACGGCCGCGCCGGTCTTGCGGCGGGATGAGAACAGCAGATGGCCGTCGGCATCGCGGATGTCATAGAGATAGCGGCCGTAAGCTTCCGAATAGAGGCCCCGCAGGCTGTCCGGCAGGTTGAACGTCAAAAGCCCGTCCGGCTGCGCGACGATGCGCTCGGCCAGCACCTCGGCCTGGGCGCGCATGGCATCGCGATGCAGCTGGTCGACCTCGGAATTGAGCAGCCAGAACAGCACCAGCGGCAGGAAGATCGCGACCACCGCGACCGCCACGATGTGCATGAACACGATGCGCCAGATCAGCGATTTGAATGTCGGCGATCGGCCATAGGCCGGCGCGGCGGTCACGCTATTTCTCCTCGGCCAGGAGATAGCCGACGCCGCGGATGGTGTGGATCACGACCTTGGCGCCGTGCTCGGCAAGCTGCTTGCGCAGCCGCGAGACGTAGACCTCGACGGCGTTGGAGGCGACCTCGCCTTCGAGTCCGAAGATGTGGTCCTCGACGTTCTTCTTCGGGACCACCCGCCCCTGCCGGCGCAGCAGGATCTCCAGCACCGAGGTCTCGCGCGCGGAGATGATCCGGGGCTGGTCGTCGACGAAGATCTGCCGGCTCTCGGTGTCGTAGACGAGGTTGGCGAGACTGAGCGAGCGGCCGAGCAGCTGGCCTGGCCGGCGCAGGATCGCCTCCAGCCGCGCCACCAGCTCCTCCATCGCGAACGGCTTGGCGAGATAATCGTCGGCGCCGCTGCGCAGGCCGCTGACACGGTCCTGCAAGCCGCCCCGCGCGGTCAGCACCAGCACCGGCAGCGGCTCCATCTGGCGGCGCAGCTCGCGCAGCACCGACAGGCCGTCGCCGTCGGGCAGGCCAAGGTCGAGAATCATCGCGGCATAGCTGACGCTGCTGACCGCCGCGCGCGCCTCGGCGGCGCTGCCCACGACATCGCTCTCATAGCCGGCCGCTGCCAGCCCGCTGGCCACGAGCCGCGACAGCTCGGCATTGTCCTCGACGATCAGAAGGCGCATCGTAGTCCCGGCATCACCGCACGGCTCGCGCCGCCTCTTTGCTCTCTTCCATCATTCCGGGCGCCTCGGCCAGCGAAAAGTGCCCCGCAGGCGGGTCGGCGGCCCCTGTCAGGTTGGTGTAAGCCGGTCTGGCCGCGTCCCCGCGGATGGCAGCTCTGGAGGAATGGCTCTGTCCGCCCATGCGCCGCCGTCCGTGACGCGCTTGTTTACTCGATCACTTCGTCTGCACCGGCAACGATTGCGGATGAGAACGCATAACCGAGCGTTTTAGCCGCCTTCAAGTTGATGACGAGCTCTAACTTTGTGACGAGTTGGACAGGAAGATCGGAAGGCTTCTCGCCCGACAGGACCCGTCCGGCATAGACACCCGCGCGCCGGTGCGACTGCATGAAATCTCCTCCATAGCTCATCAGACCTCCGGCGATGGGAAAGTCTCGGGTCTGTGTGATTGCGGGCACGCGATATTTCATTGCCAGAGCAGCGAGCCGCGTACTGCGAAATGCAAAATAGGGGTCGGAGGTAAACACGAGTCCACTTGCCCCGTCCTTGGCCGCCGCAGCGAACACAGATTCAAATTCATCCTCCTTGCTCGCGTTCAATATCTCCAGTTGAACATGCATAGTATCTGCAGCCGTGCGAAGCTTCTGCAATTGCGCTTCTGCGGTCGGACTCGTCGGATTGGCGACGACCATCAATTTGGTCGCCGTAGGCAACAGGTCGCGCATCAACTCGAGCCGCTTTGGCGACACGTCGACACTCAGGCTCGAAACTCCCGTGATGTTTCCGCCCGGCCGCGACAAGCTATCGACCACGTGGAGCTGAACGGGATCGCCGCCCATCTCAAAGACGATTGTCTTGGTCGGGCTCGCAGCTTTCGCGGCAAGTGCCACGGGGGCACCCCCGGGCGCCACCAGGACATCCACGTTTCGGGCGACCAGTTCGGCGGCCAACGCAGGCAATCGGGAATATTGTCCGTTGGCCCACTGATAGTCGATTTTCACATTGCGGCCCTCGACAAAGCCGGCTTCTGCCAGTCCCTGGCGGAAAGCCTCAAGTCGACTGGCAAAGAGCTCGGGCGACTCCGGGCAAAGATAGCCAATGACGGGCATGGCGGACTTCTGCCCATACGCGTCGGCCGTCCACATCGCCGCGCCCGCCATCAAAAGCAGAAACTCCCGCCGCCTGGCGCATCTTCGTGGTGTTACTGCCCCAGAGTTGGCGCTCCTCATGGCTACGTACCCGTTGCCGTCAGCCGGTCGTCGAAGCATAGCCCCGGATGCTCGAACAGTCTTCAACTGGATTGCACCGGGCGTCCCGCGGCCGGCCACGGCTAGAGAGCATTGAAGGAGATTCCGAAGACCGGAATAGCTTCGTCAAATCCCTTGATATTGCGCTCCCCAAGGTCCTCGACGGGCCGCCGACCCCCGACGTCAGCGGCGACTTTAGCGTCGACCAGAATTTCCTTGTCTGCGGCAGATGCGCACAATCGTGCCGCGAGGTTCACGACGCTGCCAATGGCAGTATAGTCGAGCCGGTCCTTGTAGCCGATCCGGCCGACAGTCGCCGGCCCGCTGGCAAGGCCGATTCCGAAACCGACCTGGTAGCCGCGCGATCGCCAGCCCGCGATGAGGGCCTGCACGGTCTTCTGCATGTCGACGGCGAGATCGATGGCTCTCAATGCAGGCTCTTCGACCGGGACAGGCGCGTTCACCAGCACCATCAGCCCGTCTCCGGAGAAATTGATCAGCGTTGCCTCGAATTTCGCGATGACCCTGCCAAGGGCTTCATAGTACTCCGACAATACGCTCATGACGTCCTCAGGCGCAGCTCCTGCTGAGAAGGCGGTGAACCCCCTCAAATCGCAGAAGACAACGACGACTTCCGTGCGGCGACCATCCAGCACGCTGTCATCGCCGGCTCGATCGACGAGATCGGCGACCTGGGGAGCGAGGAATCGCCTGAGCCTGGCGATGCGCTCCTGGTGCTGCTGCGCCAGCGCCAGCTCGGAAGCCATCTTGTTGAAACTGTTTGCAAGGCGCTGGAACTCGTCCCCGGTGTGGATCAGGATTCGGTGGTCAAAGGACCCGGCACCGATCCTCTCTGTGCCCTCCTCGAGCAGCTTGATCGGCTCTGTCATCCGGTCGGCCAATGCATAGGCAAAAATGCCCGCCAGCATCGTGCTGACCGCGAGGAGCATTGCCGTCCGCCACAGGGCGGCGTAGATCGGCGCGTAAGCTTCGGATAGTGGCTGCGCGACAACGACTGTCCAATCGGTGCCCTGTACGGAAGCCGCGCTGGCGGCGACAAATTGTCCTTGTGCATCCCGGCTCGTTGCGAAGCCCGCTTGCGACCCTATGGCGTCCCGCACAGCCCGAAATGGCCTAGAGGTTGCTTCTTCCGCCCCGCGAAGGACGAGGCTGATGTCGGGATGGGCGATAAGGCGACCCGATCGGTCCAGGACGAAAGCAAAGCCGGTCCTTCCGACCTTGATCGCCGAGATCACGTCCCAGATCAGCTTGAGGTTGACTTCGGCTATGATTGCGCCGAGGGCCGGTCGACTGCCGACAATCGCAACCGTCAGGTACGGTTCGGAGCCTCGATTGTAGCTGACCTCGCTGAACCAGATCTGAGTTGCCCGGGCCCCGACCAGGGCAGGATCAGCTGATCGGTCCGTGCGGCTGTCAATTCGATTGAGGCCGATCCGTGAGATGTAGAGACGCTCCAGACCGCTGCCGTCGAGGAGTGTGAGACTGGCGATGGCAGGCGCTTGTCGAAGGAGGCGCAACGCGTCGGTCCGCCGGCGTTCGCCGGGCTCCTCGGTCCACGGAAGCTGCACCAGCCAGCCAAGCTGCGTTGTGATGCCGTGGATGAAATCGTGAATCTCAGCGGCCGCGGACGCCGACTGGAGGCCGAGCCACTGGTCCAGCCTCGCACGCTGATCGCGATAGCCGAACCACGCTTCAATAACGCCGTTGAATGCGAGTGGGACCGCGACCGCCACGAAGAGCGCCAGCAAATATTTGTGAAAGAGGCCGCGAAACCGATCTTGAGGAATCATGATCCGGTCACCCGTACAATCGCACAGATACTATGGGCCCAGAATAATAAGTCGCTTTGCCATCAAGCGGAGTTCATTTGAACCGAGCGTGCGGTTGGGCCCTTCGCGCCTGCACGGCGGACCAGTCACGCGGTCAGGCGACAAGCTGCCGGGTAGGCACAGCCGGGCGTCATGGCCACTGTTGATCTAGGTCAAACATCACCCATCCGCTGGCCTCACGCTTGCGAGGTCCTCCTCTCCCTCCCGATCCTGCAGAAGGCTTACCGAAGGATCGTCGACCAAAGTGAGAGCTCACTCATGATAACGATTCCAGAACTGACGTCCCAGGCGCTGGGTGCGTTCCTGATCTCGGAGACAAGCGGTCGCTTCGGCTCGTCTCACGCCAGCCTGCCGGAATTGCTCCCCTACGCAGCAAAGCTGGCCATGGAATGCATTGGCAATAGCGATGCACTCTACCATAATGTCGAGCACACCTTGTTGGTCACGCTGGTGGGGCACGACATTCTGATCGGGCGCTCGCTTCTGAGGCCGACGACGGCTAGGGACTATGCTCACTTCATTCTGGCGTGCCTGATCCACGACATCGGCTACGTCAGGGGAATAGTCCACGGAGATCAGGACGGAGCCTATGTTGTTGATGGGACCGGCCGAACGGTCGAGTTACCGATCGGCTCCTCCGATGCAGCGCTTGCGCCCTATCATGTCGACCGCTCAAAATTGTTCGCCGTGGAGCGTCTTGACGCAGTCGACCAGATTGAGGCCGCTCGCGTTGCCCAGGCCATCGAATACACTCGTTTCCCTTATGCCGACGCACCAACGAGCGAACCGAGGGATGATCTGGACGAGGAGGAAGGTTTGTTGCTTCGCGCCGCCGATCTGATCGGTCAGCTCGGCGATCCGAACTACATGAAGAAATCAAATGCGCTCTTCTACGAATTCGAGGAGATCGGACTCAACAAATCGCTCGGATACGCCACGCCGGCGGATGTGGTATACAAATATCCTCAATTCTACTGGACCAAGGTCTCACCGCAGATCCAGACTGCCATCCGCTATTTGAACGTAACCGCGAGCGGACGACAGTGGATCAGCAGTCTGTATGGCAATGTCCTGCGCGCCGAGCGCGAGGTCGGACTATCTGGTCCGCAGCTATAGATCGGCGTTCCCTCGCCTTTCGCACGGGGTTCAACGCCGCCGCACTGGCTTTTTTCGGAAGCATGTGGTGAGAAATGAGGCGGGTCAGCGGTGCTGACATTTGCAGCTTTAGGATCATGGTCCCACCATCATTGGTATCTGAACTGGTCGGCACAACCCTGCGGATCATGTGCCGAGATACTCGCCACATCATCAGACCCAGGCTGTTGATGCTGTGCCGTTTGAAAGAGCCGACCATCGCCATACGAGGAGGACAATCCTTCGCCTCACGTGTACTCGTAAGAGATTACCACCGGCAGAATGCGGCGATGCGCGTGATCTTCACCATGCCTCGAAGCAGCGTCGGCACAGAGGCTTCGATGGGCAAAGCCGAGTTAGGACGTCCTCATCATTGTTCGCTCAAATAAATCGCGGTCCCTGCGCGTCCAGTTGGGCAGTGCGGCAGCAGCCTTGTCAGAAAGAAAACTTACAACTAGAATACGAATGCGGCAGTAAGACACCGAACTGATTTCAGCAGGGAGGGATTGATTATGGCCTCGCACATCAAGCCACAACCGAATTTCAATCGGCGTTGGTTCCTTGCAGGAGCCGCGGGCGGCGCAATGCTTCCCGTAGCAGCGCACGCGGCCGTGACAAACAAAAAGCAGAAGCGCGGTATTTTTGCGGATGAGCTGGGCACTGCGAAGGACGAGTTGGAAGATAAGGTAGCTGATTTCTCGTACCAAAATGATGTCCTCGCGCAATGGATCGTCGATATCTGGACGGGTCCCGCCAACAATCCCCTGATCACACCCAGTACGGGTGCGATATCCATGGCGCAGTACCAGGCGCGCTCAACTGCAGCAAAAGCAGCCCTTGCGGCTCGGGGCATCTATTTGGAGAAACCCATTGTGATCACGGAAGACGAATACGATGCTGGGTTCAGTTTGGCAGAGGCAGGGCTCGAAAGGACTGTCGGAGTCGTTCTGGTGCTGCCGAGACCCACACGTCCGACTCTTGGGCAGCCTCTGCTTGAAACGGCCAAGTTGCTGATGGCCATCACGCCGAACGGAATCTAGCGGTATTGCAATCCGTCTCGGATGCACAGGGGTCTCTGGCTGGGTGCGAATTTTGTCGCATCCCAGCGAAAACGCACGGGCATTCACTCGCAACTGGAGGTTTGAATGGCACAGCCGGTCACGGAGTGGGTCAACGTCGCGGGGGATATTTCGATCATCGCTCGCGAGACGGGAGAGGTCTGGTTTCATTCTCCCGGCGGTCCGGAAGAAAACATAGACCCCTTCTCTGCACTGATGACAGGTGCCGGGTCAGCAGGCAGTACGGTCGGGCTGCTCGACGGTGCGATCAATCTTGGATTTGCCGGAATCGAAAAGAACCTCGCACGCCCTGACCCGACGCTCGTCGGCTATATCGTCGCTTTGGCCGGCGCGTATCACACCTCTGTCGATACGCCTCGAAATCTCCGGCGCGCCGCCCGGCGCTTCAACGAGCTGGGGAGGCCCGAGGTTGCAGACTACTTGGAAGAGCGTGCACGCGAGGAGAGCGGTCACGACCGGCTCGCGCTGAAGGATCTGCGCGCGCTGGGTGTGCCCGGCGAGCGGCTCGTCGCTAACTTTATTCCAGATGGCATCAAGCCGCTCTGCAAGCGCTTCGATGATCTCTGCGCCCAGGACTATCCAATCGGCTGCATCGGCTATTCGTACTGCCTTGAGCGTATCGCGGCGCTGAAGCAGGCGAGCGATATAGCGAAGGTGCAGGCGATCTGTCCGGGTGATCTTGATGCGACCCGCTTCCTCAGGAGTCACAGCTCCCTCGGAAGCGAGGCCAATCACGTCGAAGAAACCATCAAGTTCGTAGCCGCCCTTCCCGCGAATGACCGTATCTGTGTCGTTCAGGAGACGTATGAATCGGCACTCATTCTGGCGGAGGGATACAACCACGAGCTTCTCAAATCCGAAGCGGAGATGCTCGCAGAGCTTGAGCAGGCGCTTGGAGAAGCCCTGCCCCATTGTCGCAGCTCACATCCTTTGACGGGTGAAAGGCGCGGCGCTCGTCGGCCCGACGCGTGAGCGGAGCAGCGCGATAGTCCACCGCCGGCTTGGCATGGCGAGAAGCACGATAATGGAGCCCAGGCCCCGATCGGGCGACAGGACGATTGCGATCCAAGGCGATCAGGGCGCGCGACTGGGGCGCAGGTAGCTGGGTAGGGTACCGGCGGGTGGCGTTCTCGCGCCGCGCTGCGGTTGCGCCTCACACCGAATGAGGAACATTTCAAATAACGCTCATATAACGCCGTGTGCGGAAAATGATATCGTCCGCCGAAGAAGGTTTCCTGTGTTCAGGTGACAAAGGCCACGTATGGAGATCTGAAGCTCCTTGATGGGGCACGGCAGTAGGCAAGGACCTCTGCGATGACGAGGACAACAACCACTGACCTGGCCGAGTGGCTGGCTGGACATGGTCTAGGCCAGTACGCCAAAATCTTCGCCGAAAACCATATCGATTTCTCGGTCCTGCCGGATCTGACGGAGAATGATCTCGAAAAGCTCGGAGTATCGTCTCTGGGTCACCGCAAGAAGCTGCTAACGGCCGTCAAGGCATTGACGGCCGCGCGCCAGCCTATCGGCACGCCGACGGCGGTTGCAAGCGCTGCCGTGGTATCACCCTCTCCTGAAAAACATCCTCCTGACAAACATCGCGAAGCTGAATTTCGCCAGATCACAGTGATGTTCTGTGACCTGGTCGGCTCCACGCAGCTATCGGAAAAGCTGGATCCTGAAGATCTCCAAAAGCTCATTGACGCGTATCGGGTAGAGTGCAGCGCCGCAATTGCCCGCTATGGAGGCGAGGTCGCCCGCTATTTCGGCGATGGAGTGATGGCATTTTTCGGCTGGCCTTACGCACACGAGGATGACGCCGTTCGCGCGGTTCACGCCAGTCTGGAAATTGTGTTCGGAATTACGAAGATATCAGGGCCAGTCACCCTGAATTGCCGCGTCGGTGTCTGCTCGGGCCCGGTCATAGTCGGTGAGATTGGAGATAGTGGTACGTGGTCGATGGACGCAGTGGGGGAGACACCCAATATCGCCGCACGTCTACAGACCCTTGCCGCTGCCAATACGGTACTCATCTCGGAATCGACGAGGCGTCTTGTATGGGGAGCGTTTGATTTCCAGGACGTCGGGCTCCATGAACTCAAAGGCCTGAGTGAACCGCTTCACGTGTATCGCGTGCTCTCGGCGAAACATTCCGCCAGCCGGTTCGAGGCTGCGCATACGGGCTCTCTTACCCCGCTTATTGGACGTTCGACCGAACTGAGCTTGCTGCTCGATAGATGGCGGAAGGTCAACGAAGGCGAGGGGCAGGTCATATTGCTCTCGGGTATTCCCGGGGTCGGTAAATCAAGGCTCCTCCACGAATTGATCTCGCATGTTCAGCATGAGCCACATGTTTTGCTGCACCACCAGTCCTCACCTTATCATAGTCAAAGCGCATTCTATCCGGTGATCGGTCAGATCGAGCAAGCAGCCCAATTAGGGGCTCGCGATGCCGAGACAGATAAGCTTGCCAAGCTGACAACCTACCTTCCGCGATCGATCAGCAATTCCAAAGAAGCAGTCTTGCTCGTTGCCAAGCTGCTATCAATCCCTTTGGAGAATAATCAGGAGCTATCCGGTCTTACGCCGCAGCAAATAAAGAACAGGACGATAAGCACGCTTGTCGACATGATCCTGGCGTATTCTGTCCAGCGCCCCACGCTCTGCATCTTCGAGGATGCGCACTGGCTGGATCCATCGAGCCTTGAGCTGGTTGAATCGATCATTAGCGGCATCGATCGCGCCCGCGTGCTGCTGATCGTGTCATGCCGACCCGAGTTCCGTCCCACGTGGATGACGCGTGCGAACGCCACCATGCACTCGCTCACTCGATTGTCGCTCACCGAAGTCAAGGCGATGATCCGGGATATCTTGAAGGGAAGGAGCATGCCAGAACCGGTGCTCGACCGGATCATCGAAAAGGCCGATGGCGTGCCGCTTTTCGTGGAAGAACTGACGAGCAGCATGATGAGCGCGCCTTTGCAAACCCGAGGCATCGAGCGCGCACCGCAGCTGGCATCGCTCAGGGTCCCGGACACGCTGAGCGATGCATTGATGGAGCGGCTGGACCGTGTTGCACCGAGTCGCAGGCTTGTACAGATTGCGGCCGTGATCGGGCGCGAGTTCTCCTATGATCTCTTGTCGGCTGCATCGCGAATGGGCGATGACGACATGTTGTCGGCGCTCTCGTTGCTCGAACAGGCCGACATCATCTATCGAGTCGGAATTTCGCCTCGGCTTCGTTTTGCCTTCAAGCACGCGCTGTTGTGTGACGCAATCTATGACTCCTTGCTTCGCAGCAAGCGGCAGCAGATACACGCCGACATCGCGGCAGTTTTGCAGCATGGTTCTTCGGAGCTCGCCGAAAATCAGCCCCAGGTTCTGGCCTATCACTATCAGGAAGCGGGCGATCACCAATCGGCCATTCGTTGCTGGTTTGAGTCCGGGCAGCGCGCGCTCGCGCATTCCGCCAACGTCGAAGCGATTGCCAGCTTTCGAAAGGCCCTCCAGCTTCTGGACGCTTTGCCCGAAACACCTCAGCGGAACAAGCAAGAGATCGACGTTCAATTGGCATTGGGAATCCCGCTGATCGCCGTTCAGGGGTATGCCTCCGCGGAAACCCGCGAAGCGTTTTCGCGAGCCCATGCCTTATGCCTGCAACTGGGCGATATCCCTGAGTATTTCCAGGCCTTATTTGGGTTGTGGGGGCACTGCTGGATGGGCGGAAAGAATGACGATGCGCTCCGCTTGGCTGGTGAGTTCCTTTCACGGTCTCGAGCATTATCCCAGCCCGTGCCGCTGATGGTGGCTCATAGAGTGATGGGCAGTACGCAATTGACGATGGGGGACTTCCGATCGTCTGCGGACCATTTCATGGAGTCGATCAAGCTCTCGGTTGGCAAAGGAAAACAACCTCTCTCCAATCTTTACATGGTGGAACCCCAAGCGGCTTCACTTCTGCTCCTGTCCTGGGACTTGTGGTTTCTGGGTTATCCGGACCAATCTCTTTCCCGCGTTTCGGAAGCGCTGGCTTTGGGGCAAGACCTTGGCCACCCCTACACCGTGGCGTTCGCGCATTATATGACGTCTGTTGTGCACCTCCTGCGCGGCGAGGCCGGCCAAGCCTTCGAAAGCGCCGGAAAAAGCTTTCAAATGTCGCAGGAGCAGCGGTTTTCGCTATACGCAATCTTGTCGAGAATTTCGCGAGGCCGAGCCGCCGGCGAACTAGGCCGACTCGGAGAGGCCCAGGAAGACATGGCGTTGGGACTCGGCGAAGCGCGACGGAATGGCGTCGGCTTCATGCTTCCGATGATGCTCAGCTGGCAGGCGGACCTGCACGCCAAGGCCGGCGAAATCCAAAGCGCGCTATCGATTGTCGAAGGAACCCTGGCCGATATGAGTGACCTGACGGGCAGGTCATGGGAATCGGAGCTGCATCGCCAAAACGCGCAACTTCTTCTGGTATGCGAGCCGTCGAAGACAGGAGAGGCTGAACTTCATCTCAAGAAATCTATCGAGGTGGCGCGTGGTCAAAGCGCCAAGTCCCTGGAGCTGCGCGCCGTAACAAGCCTTGCAGAACTATGGCGGACGCAAGGGAGGGCCGAAGAGGCGCGTGCTCTGCTAGAACCAATACTCCATTGGTTCGAGGAAGGCGCCGAAACGGCTGACCTCAGACGGGCGCGCGACGTTCAAGCTGCCCTGGGCTGATCCCACGCGTCGCGATCACGGCCGCCACATCTATTTGCATCCGCGGGCAAAACAATGTCGTTAGGAGTTTGCTGCACCCAGCTTGCGGCCCTTAGCTGCAGAAGGTAGCTCGCAAGATGGGCCGCTTTCGCCTTCTGATGCACCCTGGCTTCAAAATGCGGCGCCGGGCCCTCGGCTGCGCCGAGGATCGCGTCATTCTGCTGATTTGCCCAGACGTGTCAGACCGTTGGCGGAATCCACCGGGCATCCCGCCCTCACCCCTCGTCTACGGCGTATGGGTTGTTTTTCACGTTTTCATTTAGTGGGACACCTTCCAAACGCTGCGACAACAACGCCCCGAAGCCTTCGCTCCGGGGCGCTGCATGCGACAGGCGGTGACGCTCAGCTCTGCGAGCGACGCGCCATGAAGATATCGTAGCCGACCTCAGCGACCTGGAACCAGGCGTAGCCGTCGCTGGAGAATTTTGCGAGGGAGTCGTGCACCTTCTTGAAGTTGGGGTTGGTCGCGCCGACCTCGGCATGCAGCTCCTTGGCCGCCTTGTAGCAGGCGTCCATGATCGGCGGCGAGAAGGCGTGCAGCTTGGTGCCGCTGGCGAGCAGCTTCCTCAGCGCCAGCGGATTGGCGGTGTCGTAGCGCGCCATCATGTAGTTGTTGGCGTAATGGCCGGCCTGCTCCAGTACGCTCTGGTAATATTTCGGCAGCGCGTTCCACTTGTCGAGGTTGACGAAGGCCATCAGCATCGGCCCGCCCTCCCACCAGCCGGGATAGTAGTAATGCGGCGCGATCTTGTAGAAGCCGAGCTTCTCGTCGTCATAGGGGCCGACCCATTCGGCCGCGTCGATCGTGCCCTTCTCCAGCGCCGGATAGATGTCGCCGCCGGCGAGCTGCTGCGGCACCACGCCGAGCTTCTGGAGCACGCGGCCGGTGAAGCCGCCGATGCGGAATTTCATGCCCCTGAGGTCTTCGGGCGTGTTGACCTCTTTCCTGAACCAGCCGCCCATCTGGCAGCCGGTGTTGCCCGCGAGCAGCGAGATGACGTTGTAGCTCTTGTAGAACTCGTTGAGCACCTCGCGCCCGCCGCCCTGCATATACCAGGCCTGGTTGATACGCATGTTGGGACCGAACGGCACTGCCGAGCCGAAGGTGAAGGTCGGGTCCTTGCCGAAATAATAGTAGGAGGCGGTGTGGCCGATCTCGCAGGTGGCGTTCTGCACGGCGTCGAGCACCTGGAGGCCCGGCACGATCTCACCGGCCGCGAAGATCTGGATCTGGAATTTGTTGTCGGTGGCCTCCGCGACCATCTTGCACATCATCTCGGCGCCACCGAACAGCGTGTCGAGTGATTTCGGCCAGCTCGTCGGCATGCGCCATTTGATTTCCGGCATCGACTGCGCGATCGCGGGCGCAGCGAGCGTGGCGGCACCGGCCGCACCAAGTCCTGTGACCTTGATGAAGTCTCTTCTCTTCATGATTTCCTGCCCTGATGGATTGTGATTGTGGGCCTTCTTGGCGAGGCTTGAGGGCCAGCATGGCGTAACGGCTGACGAAATGCCATCGCGATCGCAATGCGGCAAAGAAAAAGGTTCTCAGCCTTGCCGCGTCGGGCTCGGACGGTGCTCCTGAAAAGCGGCCCTGAGTTCGGCGAGTTGCTCGCCGGTTGCTCCCAACTCCGCGTCGGCACGATCCGCCGGAACGTCCATGTAAGCGATCGGCGCATCGAACTGGCTCGCCGTGAAGTCGTACCTCTTGCCTTCGATCCGATTGTAGAAATGGTCGCCGGCCGGCAGCGGCGTCTTCAGCAGGTCACCGCCGAAGAGCTCGTGGATCAGCAGCGAGGTGACGTTGCATTGGCCTGCCGCCGGATTGTCCGCCGTCCATTGGCTGGCCGTCGAAAGCGACCATGCCTTGCGCAGCGCGCGCTGAACCTCATCGGGATCGAAGTCCATCGTCCCTCCCCGGGATCGGCGGCGGATCGATTTCGGATTATACGATTATCGCTTTATGCCACTGTTTTGCCCGACGTGTCAAACCGCCTCGCTGGTCGGGTGAGCCCCAACGCCATTCGCCGTCATGGCGGTCACGGTCGCAAAAATCGGCGCGTCGGTACCGGCGGCTCAGTGATCGCGATATGCCGCTGAATTGCCTCGTCCCCTCAAGCCGCTGGCAGCAGCGACGCGCAAGCCCGCCCTCACCTCGTTCTACTGTGCATGGGGTTGTTTTCGATATTTTTTTGGCACCCGCCCGAGCAAGAAAAAGCCCGGCCTCGTTGGAGGCCGGGCTTTCCGATTGCGACGTGCTCGAACGATCAGCCGCGGGTGCGCGACCGGATCATGAAGCTGTCATAGGTGTATTCGGCGACCTGCCACCACAGATATTCGTCGGACCGGTAGGCCTGCATGGCGTCGATCGATTTCTTGAAATCGGGGTTCTTGGCCGAAATCTCCGCCCACAGCTCGTTGGTCGCCTTGAGGCAGGCTTCCAGGACCTCGTTGGTGAACGGGCGAAGCTGGGTGCCGCCGGCGACCAGACGCTTCAGCGCCGCCGGGTTCTGCATGTCGTAGCGCGCGGCCATCCAGCTGTTGGCATTGGCCATCGCGTTGGTGAGGATCGCCTGGTAGCTCTTCGGCAGCGAATTCCACTTGTCGAGGTTGGTGAAGGCGTGGACGGTCGGACCGCCTTCCCAGAAGCCCGGATAGTAGTAGTACTTGGCGACCTTGGCGAAGCCGAGCTTCTCGTCATCGTAGGGACCGACCCATTCGGCTGCGTCGATGGTGCCCTTCTCCAGCGCCGGATAGATGTCGCCGCCAGCGAGCTGCTGCGGCACCACGCCGACCTTCTGGAGCACCTGGCCGGCGATGCCGCCGATGCGCATCTTGAGGCCGGAGAGGTCCGCAACGGTCTTGATCTCCTTGCGGAACCAGCCACCCATCTGGGTGCCGGTGTTGCCGCAGGGTTGGCCGATCACGTTCGACTTCTTGAAGAACTCGTTGCCAAGCTGCTCGCCGCCGCCTTGGTACCACCAGGAGTTCTGCTGGCGCGCATTGAGGCCGAACGGCACGGAGGCGTAGATCGCCCAGGTCGGGTCCTTGCCGACATAGTAGTAGGAGACGGTGTGGCACATCTCGACCGTGCCGTTCGAGGTCGCGTCGAGCGCCTGCAGGCCGGGCACGATTTCACCGGCAGCGAACACCTGGATCTGGAATTTGTTGTCGGTCATTTCGGCGACGTACTTCGCCACCTGCTCACCGCCGCCATAGATGGTATCGAGCGACTTCGGGAAGCTCGAAGTCATGCGCCACTTGATCTCGGGCGAGGATTGCGCGATCGCCGGCGAGGCCACCGCGGCGGTCGCCGCCGCGCCTGCTGCCGACACTTTCAGGAAATCACGACGCTTCATCTTCAGGTCTCTCCTTGCTGGGGCGTTTCCCCTTAACGTCTCTTTGTGCCGCCGCTCATTCCGGCGACGCGTTCAGGCCGCGTCGAACCGAAGGGGCTTGACTGCCGTGGGCGTTTAACACGGACGGGGCGCTTTCGGAACGCGACAATGGCATGACGGGACTCTACGAAAGTCGCATGTCCCCAGCGGATCGGCCTCGCAGCCTCAGGCTGCGGCGATCACGCCCTTGAGCTGGTCCCGGACCTGCCCCGCAATGGCGCGGTAGATCGCCGCATGGGGCCCGTCCGGTTCGCTGTCGACTACGGGGTTGCCGGCGTCCGAGGTGGTGCGAATCGCCATGTGCAGCGGGATCTCGCCCAGGAACGGTACCCCGAGCTTCTCGGCCTCGTGACGGGCGCCGCCATGGCCGAAGATGTCGGATTTCGTGCCGCAATGCGGGCACTGGAAATAGCTCATGTTCTCGACGATGCCGAGCACGGGGACGTTGACCTTCTTGAACATCGCAAGTCCCCGCCTTGCGTCGATCAGGGACAGGTCCTGCGGGGTCGAGACGATCACGGCGCCCTTCAGCGGCACGTTCTGCGCCAGCGTGAGCTGGGCATCGCCGGTGCCCGGCGGCATGTCGACGACCAGCACGTCGAGCTGGCCCCATGCGACGTCGCGCAGCATCTGCGTCACCGCCGACATCACCATCGGCCCGCGCCAAATCATGGCGGTCTCTTCCTCCACGAGGAAGCCGATCGACATGATGGCGAGGCCGAAGCGGCGGAGCGGAATCATCTTGCGCTCGCTGTTCAGCTCCGGCTTGTCGCGCAGGCCGGTGAGGCGCGGCACCGAGGGGCCGTAAATGTCGGCGTCGAGCAGCCCGACCTTGAGGCCGAGATCGCGCAGGCCGAGCGCAAGGTTGAGCGCGGTGGTCGACTTGCCGACGCCGCCCTTGCCGGAGGCGACCGCGATCACCGCGGCAACGCCCGGAATTTCGGACTGCCGCGCCATCGGCGATTGAGCGCCGCCCTGCGACGGCGGCTTGTGGGCATGGGCCGGCTGCACGCCCGGCGTGCCGCGGCTCGGCTGCGGGGGTGGCGGCGCGGAGCCCGGCTTGCGCTCGGCAGTCAGCGCCACCATGACGGTGGTGACGCCGGGGATAGCGCGCACGGCGGCCTCGGCCTCAGCCCGGATGGACTCCCAGGCCCGCGCCTCGGCGGCATCGACATTGATCGAGAAGAACACCTTGCCGTCCGAGGCGCTGATCGCGCTCAACACATTGGCATTGGTGAGCGCGACCCCGCGCGGCGACTTGATCTTGGCGAGGCTGTCGAGAACCTGTTGCTGCGTCACGCTCAAAGCGCATCTCCTAAAGTTCAGGATGCCCCATTAGAGCGGAAACGCCCAAAAGGCTACTGCCTGCCGATATCGTCAGCCATCTCGGCGGGCGCGGCCCCCTGCTCGCTGGCGGCCTCGTAATTGAGCTCGATCATGACCCCGTTGGGGTCGTGGACGAAGATCTGCCAGAGCTCGCCGCCGGGCACCTGGCGGGAGTCGAATTTCATGCCTTTGGAGGCCAGCCGCTGCTTCATGCCGTCGAACCCGCGGCTGACGAAGGCGACGTGGTGGACAACGCCGGAATCCGGCTTTTGTGGCTCGGCGGTCGGAGAAATATCGACGAGGTGCACCACCGCCTTGCCCTCGCTGTACATCCAAGCGCCGGGAAAGGAGAAATCGGGCCGTGGGCCTTTTTCCAGGCCCAGCACGTCCTCGTAGAAGCGGACGGTCTCGGCCAGATGCCGGGTCCGGATGTTGAAATGATCGAGCACGCCAACGCTCACGCCGCCCATCCCTCTGCTCCCTTTTTTTGAAGTCCTCGTTGAAGATCCCAGATCAGCCATCCTAGCACAGGGGGGCGTCAAACGAAGCCGTTGCCCTCCCGCCTCAAGGGTTTATGGTGCGCCCGTTCCCCTTCATGTGGAACCTTAGGATCCTCGGCCGGCGCCCCTCGCCCGGCTGCAACCGTAAAACTCAAGCTACGGACACACACATGGCTAAAGTCGCTTTCCTCGGTCTCGGCGTGATGGGCTTCCCCATGGCCGGACACCTCGTGAAAAAAGGGGGCCATGAGGTCACCGTCTACAACCGCACCGCGGCCAAGGCGAAGGAGTGGGCGGACAAGTTCGGCGGCAAGGCCGCACCGACTCCCAAGGCTGCGGCCGAGGGACAGGATTTCGTGATGTGCTGCGTCGGCAACGACAATGACCTGCGCGCGGTCGCCATCGGGCCCGATGGCGCCTTCGCCGGCATGAAGAAAGGCGCGACCTTCGTCGACCACACCACCGCCTCCGCCGAGGTCGCCCGCGAACTGGACGCGGCGGCGACCAAGGCCGGCTTCAAGTTCGTCGACGCGCCCGTCTCCGGCGGCCAGGCCGGCGCCGAGAACGGCGTGCTGACGGTGATGTGCGGCGGTGCGCAGGATGCCTATGCCGGCGCCGAGCCGATCATCACGGGCGCCTATGCGCGGATGTGCAAGCTGCTCGGGCCCGCCGGAAGCGGCCAGCTGACCAAGATGGTCAACCAGATCTGCATCGCCGGCCTCGTGCAGGGCCTTTCCGAGGGCATCCACTTCGCCAAGAAGAGCGGCCTCGACGTCGCCGCGGTGATCGAGACCATCTCCAAGGGCGCGGCGCAGTCCTGGCAGATGGAAAACCGCTACAAGACCATGAATGACGGCAAATACGATTTCGGCTTCGCGGTCGAATGGATGCGCAAGGACCTCTCGATCTCGCTGGCCGAAGCCCGTCGCAACGGCGCCAACCTGCCGGTGACCGCGCTGGTCGACCAGTTCTACTCCGAGGTCGAGAAGATGGGCGGCAAGCGCTGGGATACGTCGAGCCTGCTTGCGCGCCTGCAACGCTGACGTCTGAGGGACCATCCCCACCTTGCTGACCGCGATCGCCGTCATCTTCATTGTCGCCTATGCGGCGATCGCGCTCGAGCATCCGCTCGGAATCAACAAGAGTGCCAGCGCGCTGATCGGCGCGGCATTGCTCTGGACCGTCTACGCGACCACCACGGGCGACCATGCCCTGGTCAACCATGCGCTCAACGAGTCCGTCGCCTCGACCGCGCAGATCGTGTTCTTCCTCATCGGCGCGATGACCATCGTCGAGGTCATCGACGCCCATGACGGCTTCGAGGTCATCACCTCCCGCATCAGCACGACGAGCCAGGTCCGGCTGATGTGGCTGGTCGGTTTCGTGGCCTTCGTGCTCAGCGCGATCCTGGACAATCTGACCACCACCATCGTGATGGTCTCGCTGATCCAGCGGCTGATCGCCAAGCGCGACGACCGGCTGCTGTTCGCCTCCCTCATCGTCATCGCCGCGAACGCCGGCGGCGCATGGACCGTGATCGGCGACGTCACCACGACCATGCTGTGGATCGGCGGACAGATCACGCCGCTGAACATCATGGGCGCAGTGTTCCTGCCCTCGCTGGTCAATCTGCTCGTCCCGCTCGTCTTCCTCAGCTTCCTGGTGAGGGGGAAGACCATCGCAGCGCCGCCGAAGGAGGACGGCTTGCAGGTCATCGAGGTATTCGAGCGCAACCTGATGTTCTATCTCGGGCTCGGCACGCTGATCGCCGTGCCCGCCTTCAAGGCGGTCACGCATCTGCCGCCCTTCATGGGCGTGCTGCTCGGGCTCGGCATCGTCTGGTTGGTCGGCGAAATCGTCCACCGCAGCAAGGACGAGCATGTCCGCCATCCGCTCACGCTGGCGCACGCCTTGACGCGGATCGACATGGGGTCGATCGTGTTCTTCGTTGGTATCCTGCTCGCGGTCGCCTGCCTCGAACATGCGGGCCTGCTCACGATCCTGGCGCGATGGCTGGAGGCGACGATCGGCCGCCAGGACATCATCGTCGTCGTGCTCGGCCTGCTCAGCGCGGTGATCGACAACGTCCCGCTGGTCGCCGCGACCATGGGCATGTACGACCTCGGTCACTACCCGCCGGACAGCTTCATCTGGGAGTTCATCGCCTATTGCGCCGGCACCGGCGGCTCGATCCTGATCATCGGCTCGGCCGCAGGCGTCGCCGCCATGGGGCTCGAGCGGATCGAGTTCCTCTGGTACGCCCGCCGCATCGCGGGCCCCGCGCTCGCGGGCTATCTGGCGGGCGCCGTCGTCTATGTCGCACAGCATGCTGCGCTGCATTGAACGGCAGCGCGCGAGCTGAAAATTAACGCGCGGTTAACGTAATTCTTTAGCTCCTTAAGTCAGCTCTTAAGGATTTCTTGCCAGAGATAGACAATGCAGAAGGCCCGCCTCGCGCGGGCCAGGAATCGTTGTCGTTTCGATGAGTAACCCCGCTGAAAAGCCAGAGGTAGTTCAGCTTCCGGCCGAGCCGGTCAGCGCTCCGTCGGCGAGCAGCCGAAGGGCCGCGGCGCAGCGGGTGCGCGAGGCGCGCGACAAGTTAACGTCGACCAGCGGAACCCGGCCGGCCTTCGACGCCGAGATGTTGCGCCAGTATGCGCAGACCCGGCTGTCCGCCTCTTACGTCGTGATGCTGCTGGTGGTTGCCACTGGCGTTCTGTTCGGGTTTTGGATGCAGCCGATCCCGGCCGCGGCCTGGACCTGCGGCATGATCTGCATTCACGCGGCGATGATCCGCAGCTGCCGGCGCTTCCTGGCGGAGCCCGCCTCACCGACCTCAACGCGCGCCTGGCGGACGCGCTTCGTCCTGCTCGACCTGCTCTATGGCCTGTGCTGGATGGCTATCCTGATCCATCCCGTGCTCGACATGGTCACGGAAACGCTGATGATGTTCCTGATGCTGCTGGTGATCGCAGTATCGAGCATGCTTGCCGCCAATTTGCCGATCGCAGCCCTTGCCGCCACCGCGCCGGTCGCGGTCGCGATGGCGCTGAGCTTCGTGATCACCGGCTCGCTGGACAATTACATCCTGGCGGCGCTCGCGCTCGCGGCCGAAGGCTATTTCGTGCTGCTGGCGCACCGTCTGCACTCCTCCACCTTCGCAACCCTCGAGGCGCGCGCCGAGAAGGATGCGCTGATCGGCGAGCTGGAACAGGCGAAAGCAATCTCGGACGAGGCGCGTCACCGCGCCGAATCCGCCAATGTCGCCAAATCGCGCTTTCTTGCGCAGATGAGCCACGAGCTGCGCACGCCACTGAACGCGATCCTCGGCTTCTCCGAGGTGATGAAGAGCGAGATTTTCGGCGCCCATGCAGTCGGCGTGTACAAGGAATATTCCGCCGACATTCATAATTCCGGCGTGCACCTGCTCAACCTGATCAACGAGATCCTCGATCTGTCGCGGATCGAGGCGGGCCGCTACGAACTGAACGAGGAAGCGGTGTCGCTGGTCGGCATCGTCGCCGACTGCCATCATCTGATGAAGTTGCGCGCGTCCAGCCGCGGCATCACGATCCATGAAGTGTTCGAGCAGGCGATGCCGCGGCTGTGGGCCGACGAACGCGCGGTCCGCCAGGTCGTGCTCAATCTGCTCTCCAACTCGATCAAGTTCACCCCGCAAGGCGGCGAGATCTGGCTCAAGGCCGGCTGGACGGCCTCTGGCGGACAATATCTCTCGGTGAAGGATTCCGGCTCCGGCATTCCCGAGAACGAGATTCCGGTCGTGCTCGCCTCGTTCGGCCAGGGCTCCAACTCGATCAAGTCGGCCGAACAGGGCGCCGGGCTCGGCCTGCCGATCGCCAAGAACCTGATCGACCTGCACGGCGGCACGTTCACGCTGAAATCGAAGCTGCGCATCGGCACCGAGGTGATCGTCACCTTCCCGCCGGAGCGGGTGATGAGCGCGCTGGCACCGATGTCGGATGACGCCCCGCCGCTCCAGCCGGAGAGTTCCGCGCTTGGCGACGAGAAGCGCCGGCCGCGCCACAAGCCGATCATGAGCGCAGGCACGGGCTCTTAACGAGATGCTTGCAGAAATGCCCGACCATCCCCCACTATGTCCGAATGAGCAAAGAAACGCCGTGCGTCGCCGTCTGCATGATCGACCCCAGGACCAAGCTGTGCTTCGGCTGCGGCCGCACCCTGCCGGAGATCGCACGCTGGCACGCCATGGAGAGCGCGGAACGCCTCGCGGTCATGGCGCTGCTGCCGGCGCGCATGACGGACGCAGGACTGACGCCGATCGCTGGATCGCCGAAACGCGCCTGACCGCCGCGCGCGCCGTCGGAGGCACCCGATGATCCGCTTCCTGCTGGTTCTCATCATGCTCGCAGGCACGGCCGGTGCCGTCGTCGCCTATGGCGATCCCGGTCAGATCGCGCGCGCCAGCAACAAGGTCTCGCATATTTTCCGGGCGCAGACTGCCGCCCCACCGCCCGCCGTGCACATCCAGCGCGGCCAGGGCGGCGAATTCGCGCTGCGCGCGAAGATCAACGGCGTCGCCGCTCCAATGGTGATCGACACCGGCGCGACCTCCGTTGTGCTGACCTGGGAAACCGCAAAAGCGATCGGACTGCCGCTCGAGATGCTCGAATATGACGTCGATCTCGAAACCGCCGGCGGCCACACCAAGGCGGCCCGGCTCACCCTCGACCGCCTCGCCGTCGGCCATCTCGTCGAAAAATCGGTGCCGGCCCTCGTCGTGCAGCGCGGACAGATGAAGACCAACCTGCTCGGCATGAGTTTCCTTGACCGCCTGGAGAGTTGGGGCGTCCGCGCCGACACGCTGATGCTGACCGGCTATCCGGAGCTGCAGAGCAGCCATCGGCGCTCGCGGACGGCGGTGGATTAGGCAGACTTACGCCGCCGCCTCTGTCGGCGCACGCGCCCCGACACGCGCGATCGCATCACGCAACACCTCGACGCCGGCGCCCGGCTTGACACCCTGCTCGGCAAGATGGCGACGAAAAGCGCGCGCACCTGGCACGGCGTGGAATGCGCCGACGAAATGCCGCGTGATGGCGTGCAGCCGCGTGCCGCGCGCGAGCTGCGCCTCGATATAGGGCATCATCGCCTCGAACGCCTCCTGCATGGTCGCATGCGGCGCCGCCTCGCCGAAGATCTCCTGATCGACGCTGAGCAGCCGCCACGGCTCCTGATAGGCGGCACGGCCGAGCATCACGCCATCAACGTGATCGAGATGTGCCTTCGCCTCATCGAGGCCAGGGACGCCGCCATTGATGATGATGGGCACATCGGGCATCGCGCGCTTGAGGCGATAGACGCGATCATAGTCGAGCGGCGGGATGTCACGGTTCTCCTTCGGCGACAGGCCGTTGAGCCAGGCCTTACGGGCGTGCACGATCAGCGCGTTGCAGCCGGCGGCGACTACCGCGCGCGCAAGCGTGTCGAGCGCGACTTCCGGATCCTGCTCGTCGATGCCGATGCGGCACTTCACGGTGACGGGCACGCCAACCGCGTGCTTCATGGCCTCGACGCATTGCGCCACCAGCTCCGGCTCCGCCATCAGGCAGGCGCCGAAGCGGCCGTCCTTCACGCGGTCGGACGGACAGCCAACGTTAAGATTGATCTCGTCATAGCCTAAATCTTCGCCGATCCGCGCAGCGAGCGCGAGCTCGCGCGGATCCGACCCGCCAAGCTGCAGCGCCACGGGATGCTCGCACGCGTCGAACCGGAGCAGCCGCTCTCGATCACCATGAAGGACGGCGCCGGTGGTCAGCATCTCCGTATAGAGCAGCGCGCGCCGGGTCAGCTGACGGTGGAACACCCGGCAGTGCCGGTCGGTCCAATCCATCATGGGTGCCACGGAAAAGCGATAGCCTTGATATTCCAATTACTTACCCTATCATTTCAACGGACTAGAACAGGAACAAGTGCACACGTGTGCACTCCAAACTAGCCAAAATTGCACACGTTTGTACCGCATTTGATCTCCCGGTGCACACGAAGCGCACACGAAATCGGGGTGGAGTGCACACGCAATGCCGACGTTTACGAAGCTCAAATCGGGAAGCTGGCGCGTTCAGGTCAGGAGGAAAAACGAGTACGTCGCAAACACGTTCGTGCGACGGCGCGATGCTGAAGAATGGGCGCTTGATGTCGAGCGCTCTATCGATCGCGGCACCCCAATTCGGCGTTCCCGGCCTTTTGAGCAGCCTCGCATTTTTTCCGATTTGATCACCCTGCATCTCGACGATCTTGCCCAGGTCGGCAAGCCTGTACGACGATCCAAGTCGATGGTGCTCAAGGCCCTCAAGATCTCGCTTGGACGAACAAACCTCAAAGAGCTGAGCAGGGAGAGATTGATTGAGTTCGGACGAAAGCGAGCTGCTCAAGGCGCTGGACCGGCCACCCTTGCGATCGATTTCTCATTCATCCGAACGATCCTACTCCACGCTGCCGCAGTCCACGGCATCAACGTTTCAGTCGAGAACGTACAGCTGGCCAGAGCTGCCCTAAAGCACCTGGATCTGGTCGGAAAGTCAAACGAACGAGATCGGCGCCCCAGTCAAGACGAACTCGATCGACTGATCGGATACACCGAATCTAACGCCCAACAGTATCTACCTCTTGGTAGAATTGTTCGCTTTGCTGTGGCGACAGGGATGCGCCAAGCTGAGATCTGCCGCATCGAGTGGTCTGATGTCGACATGTCGAAGCGAACGGTCACTATTCGCGACCGCAAAGATCCTCGACGCAAAGACGGGAGCCACCAAGTGGTTCCTCTACTCAATTCGACTGGGTACGATGCCTGGCAGATTATGCTCGAGCAGCGGATTCTCACACGCGGCCTCGGACGCGTTTTTCCTTACCACTCGAAGTCCGTAGGAGCTGCCTTCCGTAGGTCATGCAACGCCATCGATATAGATGACCTATGCTTTCACGATTTGCGCCATGAAGGAACAAGTAGACTCTTCGAAGCGGGCTTTTCGATACAGCAGGTTGCCATGGTGACAGGCCACAAAGACTGGCGAATGTTGCGGCGATATACAAATCTCAAACCCGAAGATTTGCACAAGATGCAGAAAGCTGCACAGCCATCAATGGAGCAATTCCTAGCCACCCTGGTCGCCAGCTAGAGCGCGACCTTGAACCTGCTCGCTGAATATGTAACTGCAAGGGATCGTCCGTACGCATCCGGCGTACGCATCCGGCGAAGGCGCCCTGGCTAGGCCGTTGGCAGAAGGCTGATCGCACTTGAGCGGCGTGAGCGAGGCGTTGAGGCTGCCAATTCCCGGCAGCAGTTCGTCAATGCGTTTGGCAGAGTGATCCGGTAGGCGCGCCAGCACGTCGGCAAGCCAAGCCGGCGGGTCGATGTCATTGAGCTTGGCGGTGGCGAGGACGCTCGGCGCCCGACACATTGACCTGCATTCGCCACGTCACCTTGGGCCACAGCTCAAACTACGCAAGGCGGCCGCCGCCGGGGGGATACGTCCCAACTGTTCGACGCAGGCGCTAACGAGCGCCTTCGCAAGTTCCGCCCTTTGATGGGCCGACCGCCCCTTCCGGCACGATCAATTGACCTCCTTGGATCGAAGATGGCGTCTAGATAAACGTCTATCGCCAGCCGGACAAAACGATTCACCCCACCGATCTCAGCCGCCCGGGGCATGGTCCCGGCCTTCACCATCCGGTCGAATTCCTGAGGCGTCGCGCCGATGTAGGCAGCGGCCGGCAGCCGGGAGAGACCGCGGGGCCAATGGGGTGTAGTATGCCAATGAGGACCGCTCGACATGCCCGCCGTTTAGGCGACTCTTGTTTTCGGTTGTACCGAACTTGGCTACACTCTCATGCCAGAAGACATCCGCTGCGCTCATTGCGAAGAAGAGTACCCGCCGAACGAGTTGGTGATTCTTGATCCGCCAGCCGGGGAAGGCGAATGGATTTGCGCTAGGTGCATTGAAATCAATTTGCGCAGGGCAATAGCGAAGCTGCCGCGCGAGAATTGACCTATCATCATCGCAAAGACCGGCAGCTTGCACGCCGCTACTCTTCCGAACTCGCGTCCTCCGAAGGAACGAAGCTCGTTCAATTTCGATTTTCTGTCAGCGCGTAAGGCGGCTTCGGCCTCCGCTTACAAGATCGCCGTGCATATTATCTTTCTGCAAATTGATATGTCGCCATTGCGCGGCCCACATCCTCTGCTTAGAAGCGGGGAATAGAAATGGAGTCGTTATGGCCAAAAAAGCGAAGAAGAGAGTCCGGCGCGAATACACAGCATCGGACGTGAAAGAGTTGCGCGCCCATTCCAAAGCGAAGACGCCGGTTGCTAAGATCGCCAAGTCTATGAAGCGTTCGGAAGCATCACTTCGTCAAAAGGCGATGACGCTTGGCATGCCGCTTGGGCATGTCCGCTAGGCGTTCTAACGTTCGCGGAAGGTTTTCTATTTTTCGAAAGAAGTTTCCGGGCAGAACCGACCGCGAACGAAAGCAAAATATTTCGGCTTGAGACACTCGGGTTACCGAGCCGGTGTAGCGAGGCATCCAGCAGAGTGATCAGAGGCCTCGAATGCACTGGCTCGAAGTAGTTCGTAAGATGGTGGAAATTGCGTTGTTGGTTCTAAATTTGGTGGGGCACCTGATACGCCTATGGACGCGGTTTTGAGCCGGCGCGCCGATATTCCGATAGCCGCGCCGCGTCTTTACGTTAATTAGGACGTTTTGTTGCCTGTTTGCGGATGAGCTTACATTCTTCACACTGTTTCATCTGTGTCGGTTGGTGTGCGTTGCCTAGTAGTGTTGAAGAGCGGGAGACGATCCGTTTGGTTATTGCGTTCAAAAGGCTTCACAGCCGCAGTACGCGCCGCGCGCTTATCCTGCTCGTCGAGAAGTTAGCGGGCGGAAAGAAAAGTAAGCGAAAGCTCTCGATCGATTGATTCCAAGAATCCCCGTTTAGAGTCTTAGTCCGCTCTAACGTTCGCGGAAGGATTTGCCCGTTTATGGAAAAGACTGGGCCGAACTGACCGCGAACGCAGCGCGCTCGATGCAGTGCGAGCAGTCTCACTGCCTATTCAGACGTCCGGCCAGCAAGCCAGGCTTGACTCCCGCAAAGGTTGCTATTCGACAGCCGCTTTCACAGGGCGCTGGAAGACGCGCCCACATTTAGAGGATGGACCATGCTTCGACTGGTAGCCGTTCTTTGCTTCGCTCTTACTTTTTCCGCCCAATCGTCAGGAGTTGAAGCGCGCTGACCTGACGGGCACCAACATGGAAATCATAATCAGCTCGTTGACGTGCCACCGGAAACAACCTACCAAAGCACACTCACCATGGCGAAGAAGCAGTCTACGTGCTCGACGGTGCTACGCTCTTACTTCCCGATGGCAAGGAGATACACTTCCCTACGGGAGCCGCCACGATCAACATTCGTGACGTACCGCATGCTGGGTTCAAAATCGCCGGAGACAAGAGCCTACAGATGGTGACGGTGCATATCGTCGATAAAGGGAAACCAATGATGGAGCTGGCTCAATAGAGCAGCGCTATCCCGGTACGCGCGGGGCCGGCAAACAATACCGGCTCTGCCAAAACACGTTTTCGTGGTCTCCATACTCCGCCCATACAGCCGCCAATTCATCTTGAGGTTTGAAGCGGAGGAACCCACATGACGCATCGCCGCGAAGCCACGCTTGCGCGTTTGCGCTGAGAGCAGTGCGGCGCGATAGATTACGTTTACGTACTGGCATTATCGACTGGCCGGCAATGAGGGCGGCGCGGTCTTTCCATCACCAGCAAGGTCGAGACCCAATTCACGGAAGAGGCGGGCCACAGCTAGCCAGTTATCCCGCTCAATCGCGACTTCCGGCCTCGCACGCGGCGTTCCAAAACGATCGGTATAAGTCAGGCCGTGGGTCTTGATAGCCGCTCTCGCCTCTTCAACACGGTCGAGAGCTTCGCAAGCCTTCGTAAGCAAGATGACATGATGTTCGTCTAAGTCGTAGTCGCGCATCACACGCTTAAAGTTCGCCGGACCCTTTGCATAGATGTTTCGGTGCCGTAGTATTCGATTTCGTCACTAAATTCCTTTCTTCTCAGAAATCTTGATTCAACGCGGGACCCCCACGTGCGCATTTTCCCGTGGGCCGGTTGAGCCCTTCGTCTCGTAAAGATCTAAGCCCCCTCCCTCATTTTGGTGTGATGCGCCGCAGCGAAATAGCCGTTGCTGCGTCGCTCCTAAGCATCATCGGAACATCGCGTCCAAAGCGTCGGTATGTATTCACCTTTGTTCTGCACGTGAGTGCGTGCGCAGGAACGCGAGCCAATGAGTTTGCATTGTCCATCAGTGTCATTTGTGCGAGGCCGATCATGCGACTTCTTTGCAGAATGATCGCGATTGCAACAATGCCGGCTTGGATAGCGAGTCATGCGAGCCCTGCTGTGGCGCAGTCTTTTGATGACAGATGGTCCATCATCCCAAAGGCTCACGCGGAGCCAGCTCCTGACGGACTTGATCATACAAAGAAGGATGACCCGCAATCGCAACCTCCGACCACACAGCAAGCGCAACCAGCGCAAGAGCCCTCGAACGATCATCCGGCCCAATCTTTCAATCGGGTCTTTTCCGGAAAGGCTTCCTACTATTCGTATGCCAAAGGCAGGACAGCGAGTGGTTCGTCATTCAATCGGAATCTGCTAACGGCCGCCCATCGCAACCTGCCGTTCGGCACCAAGTTACGCGTCACTCACGGCAACCGAAGCGTCATTGTCACCGTTAATGACCGCGGGCCATGGATCCGAGGCCGCATTCTAGACCTATCCTTGGCCGCCGCGCACAGCTTGGGGATTACTGATCGTGGGGTGGCGCAGGTTCGTGCCGAGGTGTTGTAGAGAGGGCGTGGCCCTGCAGGACAGCCAAGCACCGAAGCCGCTGTACGGCCCCGCTGCCAGCGCGTCCTAGGGCCAAGACCACCGCCCTAGCGCAGCACCCCTATTTGCGGCACCCTAATTTTCGACATGCTGTACCGCTGAACCCCCAACAGCGGGGGTCAGCAGTGGATTGCTGAAACCTGCTGTACCTATGCTGATGTCGGGCGACATCGAAAAATGGGGGTCATTTTTCGATGTCGCCCGACAACAGTTAGACCGGTAATACGATTTCCAGCCGTGCTCGGCGGTCGAATTCGTCATGCGCTTCATAGCGGAGCGCACGTGCAAAGACCGGAAAGGCTCATGCGCGGGAAGGCAATACGGTGATTGAACGTTGCGGTGCCGCAAAGCTCAAGCGGTGCTCAGCTTGAAAGGCCGCGTTGCGCTTCAATCTTGTTTGAAGGACGACTCGGTTCAGAACCACCTTCCCGTGGAGCCCGTCCGCAAGGTGCTGTTGTGGCTGGCCAAGGCTGCAACTTTCCTCGATGGCAATCCGGGCGAAAAGCGCTGCCTGCATTGCGACGGAGGTCTAAGCAGGACCCTCAAGCCCCGGCAGTCGCCCCGTTCCCTCCGCGGGCCCTCGCCTCGTTATCTAGCGTGCCTCTTACGAGATTTGCCTCTGCGCCGAGAGGGATTTGGGGTCCCCTGGAACTCAGCTCGATAGGATCAACACGCCTGGCTCCTGCGCCTGGGCTGCTCGGGGCCCTTGAACGTCGGGCCTTTCCACTCCATATACCATCCAAATGGATGGAGCACAGATGGGGAAATGATGGCCAGCAACGTCCGCGAAATCCGAGCTAAGCCCTCCGACTCGGAAAAAATTACGATCAATCTTGGCTTCGTCGATCTCGGTCAGGTCGACTTGATGGTGCAGGAAGGATTCTACTCGAACCGGACCGATTTCATCCGGACCGCAATCCGCAACCAGCTCGAACGGCACGCCGATGTGGTCAAGCAGTCCACGGCCCGAAAGAGCTTGGACCTGGGTCTGCGCAACTACAGCCGCGAGGACCTTGAGGCGGCGCGGCGGGCGGGCGAGATGCTGCACATCAACGTTCTGGGACTTGCTAGCATCGCCCAAGACGTCACGCCCGAGCTTGCGCGCGCGACCATTGCCTCGGTTTCCGTGCTGGGAGCTCTGCACGCGAGTCCAGCCGTTAAATCCGCTCTCGCCGACAGAACGAGGTAAGGCCATGCTGAAACTGGACACGGTTCGCGAAGCCACACGCCTGACGCGGTCGGGGCGGCTCGTTGAGGCCACCGTGCTGCTCCAACGCATGCTTCGGGGTGAGAACGCGCCGGACGTCACGGCACCCACCACACACGGCTTCGCGCGCACAGATCGGGAGCCGCCGACCATCGAGGCCAAAGCAGCTGCCGCAGAGACGAGGACACCCGTGCGCAGCGTTAATCCACCGGTGCGTCTCGCCAAGAATCTCGCCGGGCTGGGAATCGGACGATCGCTGAGGCGGGCCCCGTCCAAGGCGGACATCGTGCCGGGTGGCGCGCGGTTCGTCGAAGGCAGCTATCGCAACGCCGCCGGGAGCCGCGCGTACCGGCTCTTCATTCCTAGTGGCTATCATGGCCAGGCCATTCCGCTGGTGATCATGCTCCATGGCTGCACGCAATCGGCGGAGGATTTTGCCGCCGGGACGCGGATGAACTTCATTGCCGAGGAACAGACCTGCTTCGTGGCCTACCCCGAGCAGCGGACCGAAGCGAACCAGGCGAAATGCTGGAATTGGTTTCGTCCGGGCGACCAGCAACGCGCTGGAGGCGAACCATCGCTCATCGCTGGCATCACGCGCCAGATCATGCGCGACCAATCCGTCGACGCACAACACGTCTACGTCGCGGGGCTATCAGCCGGGGCCGCGGCCGCCGCCATCATGGGATCGACTTACGGCGATCTGTACGCGGCGATCGGCATACATTCCGGACTGGCCTGCGGGGCCGCCACCGACCTTCCCTCCGCGCTGATCGCCATGAAGCAAGGCGGCGGACCAGACGCAAAGCCGAGCGAGAGCCCGCCTATTCCGACGATCGTCTTCCACGGCGATCGCGACACGACCGTGCATTCGAACAACAGCGGTCGAATTGTCCGGCAATCCATCGGCGAGACGAGGACGAAGGTGAAGGTGCATCGCGGGCGAGTACCCGGAGGGCATGCCTACACCCGCACCGTGCATATCGACACCGGCGGGCGCGCAATCCTCGAGCACTGGGAGATTCATGGAGCCGGGCACGCATGGTCGGGCGGCAGCCCGGCCGGCTCGTTCACCGATCCGGACGGACCGGATGCAACGAGAGAAATGCTGCGTTTTTTCCTCGAGCATTCGCTGTCGGCGGATCCTTACTGAGAGCGGTTTTCATCGAAAAACAAGACGGTCAGTTCCTGCAATGGAAGCACCGCGGGCGCGCATGCTTAAGCGAGGATGCTCTCGCGCAGGCCCCGTCGACCTAAGCCATTCAGTGAAGGTGAGAAGCAACATCATCCTGTCTGGCCCGGCCAAGCAAAATCTCTCGTTCTCAGCCTGGCGGTAGCCGGCGCGCTTCATCTGCCTCGGACGGCATCCTCAGCCAGTGTTGCACGCCTGATCGATTTCGGCCGCCTCAACAGCGGCGATCCCCGCATCTCGATCTGCACCACTGATCTCAAAAGCGGCGATCGCGTCCTGTTCGATTCCGTTTCAGCGCGAGTCGAGATGGATCACGCTGGCAAGTTGCGGCTTCCTTCCGGAATTCGCCCCGGTGCAGATCGCCGGGAGATGGCTCGGCGACGGCGGCTTCTCGCTGAACGCGCCATTCGATCCGGTCCTGGACGGCCGGCTCGCTGCGTCTCTACATCATCGATCTCTTTGCGCGTGACGGGAATGTTCCTGACGGCCTCGAAGACGCGGCCGAGCGAAAGAGCGATCTGACGTTCGGAAACCAGACTTTTCTGCGTCTTCGCCTTGCCGTGGAAGCCCGCAAGCTTCACGCCAAGTTGCAGAATCTCGACCGCCAGGATGTTCTCTTTCTCCTGAGCTACCGCCCCGGCGCCGAGGAAGCCGGACCAGAAAAATCCTTTGACCTCTCGGCAGCGGCCATGGCGCAGCGATGGCAGGCGGGGCTTCTGGACTTGCAATATGCTGCGACGAGGGCGCCGGTCGGAAACGGAATTGGCAGCGTCGCCGGCCATAAACGTGGCCGACAATGTCATCCCTGCCCATCCAGACGTTCGCGGATGTCCCGCAGAAAGCGGTTGAGACCTTCGTCGGCAGCCATCCCTTCGGGCGGCGCGATCGTTGTGATGCCCCAGTTCGCCAGCACGGCTTCCTGCACCGGATTGCGCTGTCCAACGAAAACAAAGGATTTCGCCCGGTCTTGGCGGTGCCCGGACTCGTCCCATGTCTGCCAGATCCGGTGCAGTAGCAGCCGAATGTTTGGATCCGACATGCTGTATCCGATGAACAGCAAGGTGCTTCCCAGCGCGTCGGCGCGAAAACGGATATCGAGCGGAGAGTCGAACGCAAGGCGGTTGAGGAAGTCGGTCTCGGTCAGGACCAGCGAAGCATCGTCGTCGAAGTCGCCGTGAAACTTGATGATGTTGGTAACGCCGGTCGCCGCGCTCGCGATCTCCTTGGCATTGCTGATCTTCGCATAAGGCTTTTGCAGCACATCGAAGGCAGTCTCGAGATTGCGGTCGTAGTTGGTCGTGTAGATGACGGGAAAGTCGAGCTCTACAATGGTGCGGTGGAGCTCTGACTTCGCGATCCTGTCTGGATCGACCCGCCAGTTGCGGTCGAGCCAGCTGCGGAGCGGACCAATGCCGCCTCGCTTCAACCGGTAATACTCCGCCAGCATCTGATATCCGCCGTGCATCCCTCGATGACATCGCCATCAAGATCGAGATCATCCAGCGGATGCTCGATCAGTGACTGGCACGACGGCAGTCCCACAGCCATCGAGACGCCGGCGCCGACAAATAGGACAGCGCAGCGTCGCCTGATGGCGGCGGCCAGCACCTCATGCGGCGGCCGCTCCTCGCCGACCAGTCCTGTCAACGGTTTGTTCATCCAAATTGAATGAATAGACGGGCGCCGCGTTCCAATGAGAGGCTGCCCCTCATCCCTTCGGCTAAATGGACGCACTCTTCCCCGTCTGTGCCGCGAAGCGGTTGATCAATCGCCGGAGCTGCGCCTTGTGCACCAAACGGGCGGCCGTTTCCGCCGGGACCCAGATCGCCTGCCGCTTGCCCTTTTCCGGCCACCAGCGCTCCCGACCATGCACCTTCATGGGAAAGTCTGCGACGTTCATGGTCCGCGTGCGCTCACCCTTCCGCTTGCGATGCTTGAAGCTGCCAAGCGCGCGCTTTGCCACGGCACCGATCAGGCCCGCCTCTTCATACGCCTCTACTGCCGCTGCGTGCATGCGGCTCCTTATTGCGCATCGGCGATGCTTTGGGGACACTCCACCGTCGCTTGCGCCGTGTCGTGATCAGCATCACGTGCAACTCGGAATTATCCAGACGAAACGGTAAAGCGACGAATTGTTTCTTGCCCATCGCGTGCCTCCAGTGAGGTGATAAGCGATCGCCGAACCCGTAGTTCCCCTCGCCGGTCAGACGGACGCCAAGCAACGCAACTGCAGGAGATCGTCCAACGATAGACCGAACATCACGATGCGAAACGGTGGCGCCATTGCAGTCGCGAGCAGCAACAGGAAAATCAAGTAGACCACCGCAGGTGGCGTGCTTCTAACGAGCGTGGAGGCGACCTTCCGCATGCACGTCCTCCTGTGCGCCAGCTCGCGCCATGCCGGCACCCAACACCATGATCGCCGCCCCCCACAACAGCAAGCCGATATCCCAGAAGATGCGCTGTCCTTCGGGCACTTCACCCGATGCCGGCCTAGGATCTCGTGATCGACCACGCCTTCCACAAGATTGAAAATGCCCCATCCCAGCAACACGGTGCCGATACACTGCCGGCTTGTCCACCCCGGCTCGGTGCCTCGCGCCCGCTGCCAAAGCAAGTAGAGCCCTGCAAGCACGAAAACGTACGCCGCGCCGTGAAAGATGCCGTCCCACGTCGTGTTCAGTCTGACGTTGTCGATGGAATCGAGCGGATAGCAGCCGCTTAACGTATGATGCCATTGCAGCAGCTGATGGAAGACAATGCCATCCAAGAAAGCCCCGAGCGCAAGCCCGAGAAGGGCGCCAGTGGATGCGGGAAAGTTGGCTACTCTGCTTTGTAGCATCAGATGAACTCGTCTGTGGCGGGATGTGAAAGCGAGACAAGGCGTTTTGCAGGCCGCCGTTCCTACGGCGAGCCGCATGCGTCGCGCGGACGATTGAAATTTGTGGCCCTGCGGGGTCGCCACTAACATGCGTTAAATAGAGGAGTGCTCCACGGTTAGAGCCAGCGCCGCGCAGCCATCTTGATCGATCGATAGGAACGTTCAACGCAGCCAAGCGTCTGTCGCTCACACGCTGGAGATGAACATGCTGAGAAGATCATTCTTGCTTGCCCTCGGAGGGCTCGGGCTTTCGACCTGCGCCGTTCAGGCCGGGACAAATCCGCAGAGGGATTTCAGGACCGCCGACCTCATGGGCGGCGCGTTCGCCATGCAGACGAGTCAGCTCGCGCTGACCCGCACCGGCAATCCCGACGTTATCAACTTTGCGAACGCCGAGATTGCAGAACAGGTGCAGGTGGCAAGCGCGCTCGGCGCCGCCCCAGGCTCCGCGTCCCTGCGGCGGGACCATGCCATGTTGCTGCAACGGCTTCAGGCCACGCCCTCGGGCCCGTTCGACCGGATGTATGTACAAGGACAGATTCGGGGCCATCGCGAATTGCTCGCGCTCAACAATTCCTACCTGAGGACTGGCGGCAATCCGCAAGAGCTGCAGGTCGCGCAGATGTCCCTTCCGATCATCCAGCGACATCTCGCCATCCTGAGCAGTCTTAGGGAAATGGCGTAACGGGAACGTACAGCACGGAGGTTGCCATGGCATACGCCCTGTTCAAGGACGAGGAGAAGCTGAGCCGGACGTTTCCGACGCACCAACCCACCGGGCCCGAGGCTGGGTCACTCAAAGAGCCTAGAGACCATGTGAACGAAGGCTACATAACACCGGACGTGCAAAGGGCTATCGCGATGTCGATGTAGAACACCAGCCACCCGCGGTCCTCATTGCGCATCTGCTTCTTTGCCCAACTCCTTACGAACTGTGGCTGCGGAGTTGCCCACCTTATCGACTGCCTTCTGAAGCTCTTCACGGGTTACGCCAAGTGCATGGGTCCAGTACTTCACCTCGTGAGCCTCATGCATGTTGATTTTGCTGCGGTCGGGCTGACCTCGCTTGATGAGATTATCAATCACGTTTGTCCTCCCTGTTTTGGAGAACTGAACGCAGCTAGGAACGGCGCGTTCCTTCCTGATCGAGCTGGCGCGAAGCAGCCCTTCCAAGAGGCGCGGAGAGGCTCAACCCAGCCGAAGGTGTAGAGAGCACGCCGCAGCCGTAAGCTCCGGTGAGGAAGTTTGGAAGTCGGGGGAGCAACGATGCGGATTAGAACCCCCAATGGGCCGATACCAGCTCAATTTCCAAGCGGTCTTGAACTACTACCGCGGGTTGGCGCGCAACAAAGAGATGTTGATGGACGCGATAGACCGACTGGCAGTTGATATTACTTCCGGCGACGATGCTCAATCCTTCGTCGAGCAAGGGCAGGCGGACGGGAGCATAAATAATGACCCGGCGCTTCCGCTCTTTGAGAGAATCTTGCAGCGAGAGAAACGCGCGCGACGCTAGCCACCTAGGCCGATTTTCGCGCCGGCTTCTTCGCCGCGACGTCCTTTGGCTTCTTGCCTTCAATTGGCATTAGCATTTCCTTCTGCCCGGCGGAGGCCTTCTTCGGCTTCTTGGCCGGCTTGGGCCCCTTCGCCGGCGCGGCCTCCTTGCCAACGGATCGACGGAGAGCCTCACCGATTAGCGCCAACGACAACCTCTCGGTTAGCCCAACCAGCTCGGTCAACGGTCTCCATGTCACGGCCTCGAGCGCGCGTAAGGCCTCGACTCCATCATTGATATTGACCCTTGAGCTTAACCAAGAGGTCTCCATCGCATCGACCAGCGCACGCGCGAGACCTAACATCTCGGCATTCCGAAGCCGGTCAGCGATTGGAAGCACGGAGCGCCAAACGAGCCTCAGACGACGTTTCCATTGCGAAGGTGCCGTTTTCGAACGTCATCAACCGACAGTTGGCGCTGACCCGATCCTTTATTGCGGCGGCAACCTCGGCACCGCCCTGGATTAGCGCGGTCGCGACGCCGGCGTCGCCGCCCTTGGACAGGCCCCATACGCGATCGATCTGACTGAAGTCGATCGCACCAATCACCATATCGACAGCGTTGTCCGGAGTCTTTCGGATGACGGCTTGACCAGGTCGATGACCGATGGATCGAGCACCTCGAATGCCGTTTTTCCCTGAGGCCGGATGAATGCGTTGACCAGCTCCGCCATGGCGGTGGCCCAATCCTCCGGTCTCCGGTTGAAGCCGTGGCGCTTCGTCCGGACCGCGTGAAGCTTGGTGAAGGCAGCTTGAAGTGCCGTCCCCTCGGCCTTCCCGCCGAGACCATACAAGGCTAAGAGCAGAGACCTCCCCGCGTCGCTCAGCTCTCGCTCGTAAGCGTGGAGCCAGACTTCGGACGGATCTCTGAGGAGGCTCCGGATGAACGTGCGATATTGGTTAGGCGGCACAGAACGGAGGCGGCTGTAACTCGCTAGCCATTCGACGAGACGCGGGTTGAATTTTGGGTGTCGAACGATCTCCAAATAGAAGTCCGACTCCAGCAACTCATCCCTATATGCGTCAGGCAGGTCGCTAAAATAGACGTGGTTACAAAGGATTTGTGCACGTTGGCCGAAGCTATAGTCGACAATTCGCAGAACGATCTTGTGGTTGTCGAGATCAGCCTGTCTCAAGCGCTCTGAAACCGACAAAGCCTGACCGAAAATATGCTCCCGGGTCGTCAGGACCAAGCGCGCGTTCGGTGCGGCTGCGACCATTTCAATGAAGTCCGAGATGGCAGGATCTTCATTCCGTCCAATGGCAACACCGCGGTCACCCAAGAAAGTCGCGCCCATGAAATCGTCGAAATAAAATATCTGACTGCGGCCACGCTGATGTCGGGCGACATGGAAAACTGACCCCCTGACGACACGAGGAATTGACCCCCTCGCGACACGGTCAGAACGGGGGTTTTATGCAGCGACTCAGTTCAGCTCCTCGGCGGTTCAAGGATCCGCGGAGGGAGGCCATGCTGGAGCCGGACGAGGTTTCGGCGATACTCCGGCTCAACGAGCTGGGGTGGGGTAGCAAACGGATTGCCCGGGAGCTGGGGATTAGCCGCAACACGGTAAAGGACTACGTTGCGGCCGGCGGCTGACGCCGACCAGTAGGGAGTGACTGGTCTTCTCCCAATGGGTGCGACGTTCGAGCGCCCCTTCGGGATCGACCAGGATGTCCGCGATGTTCTGGACGTCGCGGACTTCGGCCGCTCCTTTGCGCAACTCGAGCAGCGGATTGTAGCGGGCACTCCGCTCATCCGTGGGATTGAACAGAAGGCAATGTGAGAACGTCGAACGCCAGCCGGAGGTCAATTCCCAATTTTCGCCCTTGATGTCATACACCACCGCCGACGACGTCCACGAGAGCAATGTCGGCAATACCAGCCCGACGCCCTTGCCCGATCGCGTCGGCGCAAAGCACATGACGTGCTCCGGTCCGTCATGGCGCAGATAGTTGTTCTCGAGTTGGCCCAAGAAAACGCCCTTGGATGCGAACAGGCCGGCCGCCTTGATTTCCTTTGCCGTAGCCCACCGCGCTGAACCGTAGGTCGTAACCAGTTGGCTTTGGCGCGCGCGCCACACCGAGTTGACGATCGCAAAGAGCGCGCCTGCGATACCGCCGCCTGCGGCGATTGCACCACCCTGCTCAAAAATCTCGGGCGCGTATGCCTCGTAGGCAAACCACCATTCGAACAAACGCCAAGGCAGATAGACGCGATAGCCGATGATCAGGAACCAGGGCTCACCCAAGCGCTGCTGATATCCGAGAGCTGCGGCGGTCCATTGCGTCGCGCCCCAGGTCGAGGCGACGACGATGCCGAGCACGATGGCGATCTGGCCGACATAGATTTTTGCTGGAAACATCCGGCTCGCCCCACTCACTCACCCCACGTGAGCGGCGCGATGAAAACGGCGAATACGGCAGGCCTTCAATCGAAATAAAAAGTCGCGCCGTCAGTGAGTGCGAGCTTGATCAAGTCTGATCAGGCGGTGGACTTGAAGATCAAGGTCAGCGCAGAGTCATCGAGTGCCTCAACAGCCCGTGAACAATTGGCCCAAATTGCATCTCGTTGCCATGTCACCCACTGATCCTTGGCGATTGGCGCTCAGCACCGTAGCGACCATGCGCGAGTCGCGCACGACCATGAAGCACCACGATGCGATTCTGTAAGACTGAGCTGCGTCTAATTGTACTGAGGAGCGAAGGGTCGGACGGGTCAGCGATCAACAAGCCATTTGGCGAGCAAGAGCCAGCAAGGCGTGGACAGCCCAATCTCTGCCACGGTCATGCTATGCCAGAGGCAGCATCCAATACGGTCGGGAACGTCGACATGATCGGTATACCGATATCGGCATCGGCATCGGCAGCCCCCGCGTGCAAGAGGCGATCATGTTGGCGAGGAGCTTATGCTGTCTGCTGCTGGTGGTGCTGGTCGAGGCGACGTTGGAGCGGGAGGCTCGAGACAGGCCCCCTGGGGCTGCCGACCGCAGGTTATTTCGGCGGATGGGGCGGCTTGTCGGTGGGCTTCTCTAGCAGATTGTAATCGGCTGGATCGGAGCCGAGCTCGGATACACCCTTCGCGAGCTCGGTTCGGAGCAACTTCTGGAAGTCATCGTCGTAGGTCGCGATGCTGGTGCGGATCGCGGCTCTCCACTGGTCGCCGCGATCCCATGCCTCCATGAAGGCAGAGGCAACATCAGCGTGCTGCCGATTTGCAATCATCGCCTCTGTGATCGATCGGGCTTGAAGCCGATCCTTCGAACTCTTTGCGGTTGCGTCGCGATCCTCCTTGCGGCGGGAGCCGATGATGAGCTTGTGGATGGCGTAGCGTTCGGGCGATGGAATGAGGACTGACACGCCTGCACCGTGCAGCAGCACGGCACGGATGGACTGGTAGATCAGGTAGTCGAGGAAGCGGAGCGGAAGTGCCGCCGCCCCGCCCAAGGCCGGCATCGGAACCGGTTTGCCGGCTTGGTCGTCGGACCACTGGTTCGGCGTCAGGAATTCGACCTTGAAGTTGTCCCGCGAAACGAATTGGGTGGAGACCCTGCCGTCGGCCTGGCTCGGAACCTCGCGGAAGGTTGGATCGACTTGTCGAAGCACCTCCAGGATCGGAGGCATGGAATCCTTGATCGCGACCGAGATTTCATGGAATTGCGCAAAGTCGGCATCGCCGGTCTGCATGGCGACCGCATCAAGACGTCGGCCGAGCACAGCGGAGTAGCACTGGTAGGCGACAGTGCCGACGAGCACGCCCCTCATACGGAAGAAGCCCGCCTTCGCCAGTTCTTCCACTACTCGGCCTGCCACGGGCAAAGGACGCGGCAGGTGTGCTTCGCGCGTCAGTGTGGAAACGAGACGGCGACGGCCTTTGAGGTCAGCCTTCAGGTCCTTGAATGCTTCCACCCTCTTGCTGATTTCGGGGTCATCCACCGGACCGACATAGCGGCGGTCCTGGGCGCCTCCTTCAGGCTTGGGCGTGTCGAAGTACCAGTATTTTTTGCCTTTGACCTCGACGGCCACGAACCGGCCGCTGGCGGAGAATTCGGAGGTGAAGCTTTCATCCAGGCTGCGCTGGACGAGCTCCGAATAGAGCGTCTGGTAGGAGATATCGAGGCGTTGGTTTGGTGCCATGGCAGACCTCGTTATACTATTTTCGCGAAAACAGTATAACTTCTGGAACTTAGAGGAAACTGAGATATACTAGAATCGCTAAAATAGTATAACTGACATATTTTTCAAAGTCTTATATGGTAAAAATTGAGCTACTTGCGAACCGCTCGCGGGAAAACTGAGTCCGCTGATAAAATCCAGCCTCTCTCGTCCCATCCCGCGCTTAATGCCGATCGACCAGGATATGCCCTCCCCGCCGACCTGACCGGTGACCAATTGCCCGCGCGCTCGCTCCAGCACCGGCCGCCACGGCACCAGCGCGAAGTCATGGGACCGCTCGATCAGGGCGAACCGCCCGCTGTTCAGCGTCAGCATGCGCCGGTAGACACCCTCGATCTTGTCGCCGGCCTTGACGTCGACGTGTTCAAGGCCGGTGCGCGCAGATATGTCGGCCGCAGTCCTCGCCAGCTCGCGCGCCTCGAGCGTCTCGAGCATGTTCCGGGCAAAACGCACATGGCCGCCTTGCTCTCGCGCAAGCCCCTGCTCGATCAGCCATTGCCGTCTTGTTCGGAGCGCTGTCTCCACCTCCGCCCCAAAACCGGTCGATGCGAGCGCATCGGACTCCTTCCCAACAAGCCTGCGATCGAGCCAGGTTGCACCCAGCGCCTGCGGTAGATCTTCGAGCCGTTGCCATGAGAGCACCGCGACCCGCACCGGATTGCGCATTTGCTGGAGCTTCTCGTACTGAAGCGCCCGGTCCAGATAATCCCGCCCCACGCTCCAGCTGCCATCGGCAACGCGGCTGACCATCCCTTCGCGCCGCATCGCCTCCAGGCGCCGGACATGAGATCCGACATACTCGCCGGACGCTTGCGGATCGAATTCCCGATGCAGCCGGTCGCTGTAGATGCCGCCATGGCGGGCGGCGACGCTAGCGATCGTGCGATCGATTGCGCGCGGTTCAGCGACGCGCGACCTGAGCTCCAGAATCGTGTTCCGGACAGGCGCCTCTTCGTTGGCGCGAAGGGTACCGAGCTCGGCATAGTGCGTCCGACCGTCCACCCCATCGATCACGACATAGCGCCTCCGTCAGTTCGTCCGCAAACCCCTCGCCCACCACCCGTCCGATCAAGCGATGAGCACTTCGTTCCGGATCGAAGATCGTGTAGTCGCCCACCGCCCGCGTAACTCCTGCCGCGGCCATCTCACGGTGCATGGTCTTGATGATGTCGCCGCGTTCCCCCATGCGTCTGAGCTTGGGCTCGAGCTCAGGGTCGATCCGCCAGCGCCCCGGCTCTGTCTCGTCCGCCAACCCCATCCGCTCCAGCGCTCGCAGCCTTCCGATCCGCGCCATTTGCCAGGCGGGCTCCCGTCCAGACAGCGCACCCAACTCGAGTACTCCGTCCCGGGCATCTCGCAGGATGCTCCGGTCAAGCCGCGTAAGCCGCTCGGCTGTGATCTCCTGCTGAAGCTTTCGAGCAACCTCGATGTCCGTTTCAGGGCCGAGCTCTCGCGTGATGAGCTCTGCTGCCCGCGACCGAAAGCCATGAGCGATATAGTCGCGCGCGATGACGAGGTCCTTTCCTTCGTCATCCTTGCCGCGCAAAACGATGTGCGTATGGGGATGGCCGGTGTTGAAATGATCGGCAGCAACCCAGTCGAGCCTGGTGCCGAGATCCCGCTCCATCTGCCGCATGAGGTCGCGGACGAAGGGTTTCAGGTCCGCCAGCTCAGCGCTGTCCTCTGGCGCCACGATAAACCGGAATTGGTGGCGGTCGCCGGCGCTGCGTTCCGTAAAGTTCTTGCCATCGGCGCAGTCACTGCTGGCATCGTAAAGCTCCCCTGGCTGACCCTCCCGCGTAACGCCGTCGCGCTGGACGTATCGGAGGTGAGCTCGCACGGCACCAGTCTCACCTGACTTGATCCGCACGATCCGGGCCTTAACCACGACCCGGCGTTGTCCGTGGCTTCGACCGCGTGGGGCCAACACCGCACCTTGGGCACGGCCGCGTCCGATGCGGCCGCCGGTAAACGACGAACCCGACCGCACACTGCTGCCGGCTTTGGTCGCCTCCTGGCGGACGCGTCGAAGATAGCTGGTCGCCCTCCGGGCCCTGCGGTTGCCGATCGGTCCAAGCTTCACTTCGAATTTGTCGTCGATCTCTCGCATGGCCCGCATCCGGCGTTGGAATGAGCCGACGATATGTGAAGCCGACGAGCGTCTGCCAAGACGCAGATGGAAATGCGCAGGTTCGCCATTGCGTTGGGTCGAACATGGTAACAACGGGGACCCAAGCGGCGCCAACTCTTGGATGTGCAGACAACGGCTTAGGCGCTCCGTAGCGCCATTGCTTTCATCTTGCCTTCGTAATCGGGCGGGCAAAGTCAACTCATTCCTACGCTTTTCTTCGACTCTTCGCACTTCAGCCATGACAGACTCCCTGCATCGACGGCGCGCACGCGTCACCGCAACGCTTGCGATCAGCATTCACCAGGCGGGGTCCATGCGTTCCTTCGCGTTCAGCACTTCGGCCGTCGCATGCTCTTCATCAGGTTCGTAAACAGGGCTGTCCAAGCAGTCTGGCGCTCTCGTTCCCGAAGGACGGCAGCAGGCAAGAGATAGCGGACATTCCCCGTTTCGCGGCCCCGCCAGGGGACGCTCACCGCGCGCGCGGATCTCTAATTTCGTTCCCTCCTCAGCATGCTGGGAGTAATCCCAGCGCCTTCCTACGCTCGTCTACGTAGCTATTGCTGCGCCGGCTTTAGGCGCAGCCGTTGCGTGACCTTGGCACCGAATCCGACGTGGAAATCGGTCTCACTGACCCACATCCGGTGGAGAATGCCCGCGAGCTTTCGCGCGACCGCGGCAATCGCACACAGCATGCTCGACCGCTTGGCAATTCGCAGGCCCCAAGCCCGCAACGCCGACCATTTTCTGACCCGTAGCAGCAGACTTGCAGCCCCTTCACACAGCGCCTCCCGCACGGAGATATCGCCTTGTTTACTGATGCGACCTTCAAAATCGATCGATGTGCCAGACTGATGGCGCTTCGGCGTCAAGCCAAAATGGGCGCCCACTGTGCGTGATCGGGCAAAGCGATGAGGCTCATCAACGCCAACCTTGAATGACAAGGCGACAACCGGGCCGACACCCGGAACCGTCATGAGACGCCGGCAAACGGGATCATGCTGGACCACCTGAAGGAGCACGCGATGCAGCCGATCGTAGCCCTCGAGGAGCGCGCGGCGCACGTCCAGCATGACCTGGATCGACATCACAAAAATCGGGTCGCCGTGCTCGATCAGCTCGCGGATGCGGGCCTCAAAGGCGCCTCGAGCGACTGCTCCGACGAGCAATCCATAGGCCCGCAGCGCGCCCCGAACATGGTTCTCGAGGTCGACCAATTTGCGCTTAAGCAGCTTCCGGTTGGTCAGCAATGTGCGCATTTTTTGCATGTCGATATTCTTGACATGCACGGCGCGGTACCAGCCCAACCGCATCATCTGCGCGATGCCGCGCGCATCGTTTCGGTCGGTTTTGTTGCGCATTGTCGACAGCGAAACGCGCATGTGGCGCGCCTCACGACAATGATTGGAAGCCCGACTGGCTGTAATTCGCGATACAGCCAGATGCCTAGCGATGACGCCTCGACCCCTACTCTATCGAGGCGATCCGCGTAGCCCTCTACAGCGCAGCGGATCGCCTCTGGCTCCGTGCTGACCTTAATCTCGCGGACCGTGAGACCCTCGCTATCGACGATGCAAACGCTGGTTTCTTCAAGGCCGACGTCCAATCCAACGTACAGTTTCATCGGAGCTCTCCTTTGTGGCAACGACCTTCCAAGTCGTTGCACCAGGCTCCGGATTCGGCCACGGCCGTCTTATCCCCGTGCACCGGTATCTCGAAGCCCGATTTGAAGAGCCCTCTTAATCGGTCGTGTCGTCTCTCTGATCTCACCCATTCTCGTTTCCTTTCTCGCTTGCGACAAGGCCCTCTGCGCCACGCTTGAACACGCTGCGCCACCACAAAAGCGAGTCCCGGTGCGCCCTGCACTCTTCCGCGCTCATCGACGGCATAATCTCGCTGCAGCAGGGCAGCGCGGACGCCGTCGCGGCGCATCTTTCCATCGGCATGACGGAGCCACATCACAGGCAGTCCGGCGTGGTCCACGTTGCACGTCACGTGCGTGGCCACAGGCAAGATAGCGTGCGTTCCGTCGTCGTTGATCTGCACCAGGTCTCTTCCGCTTGTGGCGGAGCTCCGGGTTCAAAGCCTTGCGGTCATCGGGTCATTGATCTGCCATTGGCTCGGGCTGGTCATGCATGGGCTCCGAGCAGCTTGCGGTCCTTGGCGGCGGCACGTGCGCTCACGTCCGCCCTCGATGCGCCCGGATCGCCACAATAAAACGTGCCATCGACCCACATCGCATGCATGAACACCGCAAGCTTGCGTGCCACCGCAACGACCGCCTTGCGGTGGCTGGTGCGCTTGGCGATCGCAAGCCCCCATGTCTTGATCTTGTCCTTGCGCTTGAAGCGGGTCAGCAACGCACTGGCCGCCTCATAAAGCGCCCGCCGCACGTCGGCATCGCCCGCCTTGCTGATCCGCCCCTGCACGTCGATCGACGTGCCGGACTGCCAGCGCCGCGAGGTCAGGCCAAAATACGCCGCCACATCGCGCGACCTTTTGAAGCGCGAAGGATCATCGACTGCTGTCATGAAGCTCAGGGCGGCCACCGCTGGGTTTTTTGCACGTGGACCGACTGACGAGTATGGCGGTGTTCATCAAGGTGGCCGACCTTGGCTCCTTCGTTGCTGCAGCCGAGGAGCTGCGGCTATCGCCCACCATGATCGGCAAGCACATCCGCTTTCTGGAGGATCGGCTAGGTTCTCAATTGATCAATCGGTCAACCCGTCGGCAGGGGCTCACCGAGCTTGGTCAGCACTATCTTGAACATTGTCGCCACCTGCTGGAGGAGGCCGAGGAGGGCGACGTGCTGGCCGAGCAAGCGCTGAAGGCTCCCCGCGGCAGGCTCAGGATTGCAACGTCGGTGGCGTTCGGCTCCTACAGCCTGGCCCCGGCGGTCGTCCGATTTATGAAGAAATACCCTGAGATCAGCGTAGATATCATCTTGAGCGACCGGATCGCGGATCTGCTCGAGGACGGCATTGATGCCGCAATTCGCGTCGGTAAGCTCAGTGACTCAATGATGATGTCGCGCTCGCTATCGCCCTATCAGGGTCTGGTCTGCGCTGCGCCGAGCTATCTTGCCGAGCGCGGCACACCGGTTCGCCCGCAAGATCTGATCCACCAGACTGTAGACGGTGCCGCGTCTTCTTCGTGAACGCATGTTTTTAATTGTGGATTTTTATCGCTCAACAATCCTCCTATCGGCAAGAGCTCGTCATCGAGCGCACCTGGCTCGACCCGGCTAATACCGTTGGGCCGTGACAAAGCAATTCCAACATTGAGAGATGCGCCAAGTGCTGGCTTTTGCCGGCACAAGCGGCCTGCATCAAGCCACGGACGCCGATCCCATCTCGGAGCGAGCGTATACTTCGAATGTCCGAAAAGGTTGCAACTACGACGTTTTAGCCAATCGCTAGACTCCATAACATCTCCAACCGAAGGCGTAGCTCGAGCCGAACCGCGCCGAACATTGGGAGACTTTCGAAATGAGCAACAACTTCGCTGCAACCGGAACGGCCCTTGTAACGGGCGCTTCTTCAGGAATCGGTGCGATTTACGCAGACCGGCTAGCCCGCCGTGGCTATGACCTCATTCTGGTGGCTCGCAGCCGCGATCGTCTCGATGAACTTGCAAACCGGCTGGCAAACGAGAGCGGACGTCGCATCAAAGTGGTCGCAGCCGATCTCAACACAAGAGTGGAGCTCGCGCTTATCGAGGACATCTTACGCTCGGATTCGAGCGTTACGATGCTCGTGAACAACGCTGGCGTCGGTGCAACCGCTCCTCTGCTCGCTTCCGACATCGAGAAGATGGATCATATGATCGCACTCAACATTAGCGCGCTCACGCGCCTTACCTATGCAGCCGTCCCGGGCTTTGTGAAGCGCGCGAATGGCTCAATCATCAACATTGCATCAATTGTGGGCGTCGCGCCTGAGTTGCTGAACGGAGTCTACGGCGGGACCAAGGCGTTTGTGCTGGCTTTCACCCGTTCTCTCAGCCATGAACTCTCCAATAAGAACATACGCATTCAAGCGGTGCTCCCTGGGGCAACGGATACCGATTTCTGGGAATTGGCTGGCACGCCTAAGACGCATCTCCCGGAACAGATCATAATGGACGCTGCCGATATGGTTGACGCGGCCCTCGCGGGATATGATCAGGGCGAGCTCTTCACCGTTCCATCCCTAAGCGATGTCGCCGACTGGCAGGCTTATGAAGCAGCACGGCAGAAGCTACTACCGAATCTGTCTCATCGTGCGCCCGCGGCTCGTTACCGCCAAGCGAGCGCAGCCTAGATTGAAACTGCAGGGCTGATGGATCGGTGGGAACCCACTGCTATAGCCCAGCATTGTGGCAGCTGCTCAGCGCCGCCACAAGCGGACCAGATAGACTGCCACGCCAATCCTGTCAGATATGTTGCGTCGGACATTCGAGCTCACGAGGCACTTTACAGCCTGCAGCAACCCGCAACACTCTCGACTACCAGTTTTCTCCGAACGGTCGGAGTTCAACATTGAACGACCAAGCGCTGCGGTCCTGATGGACAACGTGCCAGATCTCGCTCGCGATCGCCTGCGGCTTGATGAAGAAATCGTCAGGCCGCTCCGGCCACCGCTTTCGCGTCCATTCGAGATCGATCACGGCGTCGATGACGACGTAGGCTACGTGGATTCCCTGCGATCCCAGATCGCGGGCCATGGACTCCGCCAGGATCCGCTGCGCCGCCTTGGTTGGCGCGAAACCGGCAAAGCCAGCCTTGCCGCGCAACGCCGAGGTATTGCCGGTGGCAATGACGGCGCCCGCACCGGCCGCGATCATCGCTGGGGTCAATCGTCGAGCCAGATACAACAGCCCCATCGTGTTGACCTGAAAATTGCGGTTGAGAATCGCCGGATCGATCTCCCGAAAGGTGCCGAACGCACCGCCGACGGCGTTGTGGATGACGACCGCCGGATGGCCCAGATCGCGCTCCACAGCCGATGCCACCGCATCTACCTGCGCGGGGTCCGACACGTCGCAACGAAATCCCTTCGCGCCCGGCAATTGCGCTTCGAGCGCCGCGAGGCGCTCCTCATTGCGCGCGAGCAGCGCGACGCGATAGCCACCTTCTGCGAACTTCTTGGCAAGAGCCGAGCCCGTACCGGGGCCGACACCCGAGATCAGGCAAACTGGCGCGGTCATGCGGTCAGACTCCCTGTTGCGGCCGGCGGCCTCACGCCGCGGCTCTGGACAGCAGCTTCTCGACGTAGGGTGCGAGATCAGGACGAAAGTGCTCGTGCCCGAGGAGCCGCTCGAAATGAGCAAAGGCCAAAGGATACTCGCTGCGGGCGTCAGTGTGCAGGATCTTGTCGAGACCCAGCCTGGTCAGTTGTTCAGCCCGCGCATACTCGTTCATGAACAGCGCAAGTTCAGCGGCAAAGCAGATGTCGGCCAGGGTGATCCCATTCCCGACCAGCGTATATTGCCGTCGCGACAAGGCCAGCTCGATCCCCGACATATAGATCGCGAACGCCTCCTTCGCGCGGGCGTGGATGGTCGCGTCGACCGCGCCACCTGACAGTGCGAGGAGATAGATCTGCGCATCCCTCGCAAAGACCAGGCTGACATCGAGAAAGCCGTCGATCCTGGAGGCTTCATAGGCGTCTCGCCCGTAGAGCTGGTAGGTGGCTGCGCCCAGGCGCGCCACCGCGCGCATGATGCTATTGGACTCAAAGATTCCAACCTCTCCGCTAGGCCCGAAGGCAGCCGGCACATTGCCGAACGGCTGCGCCGCCAGAAAAGCATCGGTCTTGAAGAGCTGCGCGCCGGTCAGGCCGACCCGGCCCGTGCGTGCGAGGGATGATAGCGATCGGCGCTCCTCCTCGGCCAGAGGGCGGGCGTCGTAGTCCCAGAGCCAGCCTTTCAGCTCCTTGGCGGGCGCCCCTCTGACCTCAACATCCAAGCCGCAGAAGCGTGCCGCAATAGTTGCCTTCCAGACACGCGGGTTCGGCAGATATGAGAAGATGCGCAAATCGGCCATCGTGGATTTCTCCTGATGAACTTCGTCCCCGCGGAATAAACGTCGGCGCAGATCCACTACTCAGAGCTTGCGTCGAGAATGTCGCCGAATTGCTCCCAGCGTGAGCCGTTCCAGCGCTGAAGCTGAAGCTGCGTCCAGATCATGTTGTTGCTCTCGCTGGTATTGATCCTGACGCCGGGCAGCGCGGTCGGCAGATCAAAGTTCTTCAGCGACTTTGCCTGCTTGATGATGTTCTCGCGCGAAAGATCGTCACCGCATTGCTTGAGGATCTGCTCGAGGACCATGCCCTGCTGGTAGCCGGTCAGATAGCTGGTGTTGGTGACGTCGGAGCCGGCCAGATATCGGTCGAAGAAGGCGCGATAAGCCTTAATTGCCTCATCGTCCGCCCATTTCTGGTCGTTCGGATCCTTGTTCGGGGTGCCGACAATGACGCCGACCGAATTCTCGAGCCCCGCGGGCCTCAGCGTGCCCGCGACAGACGACGACGGGAAGTTGATCAGGATCGTTGCTTTCCACCCAGTCTCGGCCGCGCGGCGGATTGCCTGCGCCGCAAATTTCGGTGTTCCGGCTACGAACAGCGCCTGCGCGCCGGAGCTCTTGAGCGCAACGACCTGCGAGTCGACCGTCGGTTCCGTGACCTCGTAGCTCGCAGTGACGACACGCTTGTCGAAATCCGCGCCAAGCACCGCCCTGAACGCGTTGACGTAGTCGCGACCGAGATCATCATTCTGGTAGAGGATTGCGTATTTCGCCGCGGGCAGCGCCCGCGTCAGATATTTTGCGTAGATCTTGCCTTCGGTGTCGTAGCTGACGAGACCCGTGGTCGTCAGTGGATAGTCCTTAACGTTGGTGAACTTGCTGGCGCCGGTGACGATCGCAATGGTCGGCACTCGCTTCACGGCAAGGTATTTTGCCACTGCGGAGTTACCTGCCGTGCCGAGTTGGCTGAACATAAAAGCGACTTCGTCGCTTTCAACCAGCCTTCGCGCATGTTCGACGGCCTTAGGCGGGCTATACGCATCGTCCATCATGACATAGTCGATCTTGCGCCCGTTGATGCCGCCGCGATCGTTGATCGATTTCACATAGGCCTGCACGCCCTGCCCGACCTGACCGATCGAGGACGCGGGTCCACTCAGGGGAAAGATACCGCCGATCTTCACCTTCGTCGACGTGACGCCCGGAGTGTCACCCGCCCAGCAGGGCGTGGACGTTGCAATCACCAGTGCGCAAGCCAATCGCGTGCCCCAGGACATCGCTGATTCCCTCCAATTGTTATTTATGCACGCCTGCGCGCGGCAAGCGTGACAGACATTCGGATGCCGCGTCAGGCGGCCAACTTGAGTATCTTGACGATGTCACCGGGCTCACGGATCGGCTGCGGATTCGCCCGCGTGAAGATCGACAGCATGGCGTTCTTGCCGATCAGCTCAAACCGGTCCTCGGCTACGCCAACGTCCGCCAGCCGCCGTGGCAAGCCGAGCTCCGTGATGAACGCTGCAAAAGCTTCGCCGGCATCACGACCCGGCGCGCCGAGCGCGGCGGCGACTGATCCCTGAGCCGCTTGCGTGGCCGGCAGATTGTATCGGAGCACGCTCGGCATCATCACCGCCGTGCATAAATAATGCGGCACGTCACAGGTTCCTCCGAGGACATGGCCGATGGCATGGCTGGCGCCCATCGGAACGCGCGACTGCAGGCCGAAGGCGGACATCCAGGACCCCAACTGGCAGCTCAACCGCGCTGCCTCGTCGTTCGGATTGTCCCTGGTGCGCCGTAGCCCGTCGGACAGGTAGCGCAAGCCCTGCTGGCAAACGGCGTCGACGAGCACATTGGGACGACTGGAGCAGATCGCCTCAATGCCATGATCCATCGCGCGCGTGCCGGATCCCAGCCAGAGCTTCTCAGGCGTGTATTTCGAGATCGCCGGATCAAGGATGATGCTGCGCGGCATCATCATCGGATGGTTGAAGATCTGCTTCAGCTTGCGGCTGGTATCGGTGACTAGCGCACCCGAATTGTATTCGCCGCCCGAGAGCGTGCTCGGGATGGCGATCATCCGCACCTTCGGGGTTCGGAATGGTCCGAAGCGGCGTTCCGGTGTGGTCTCGAAGCCATCGAGCCCCATTGGCTCAAAGATCTCGTGCTCCATGCACATCAGCACGATCTTTGCTGCATCGACCACCGAACCGCCGCCGATCGCAACGACCAGGTCCGCCTGGGCATCCCTGGCCTGTCGGGCAATCTGCGTCACTACGTCCCGGGTCGTGTGCTGGGGCACGCCGTCGAAGGCCGCGGCATGGCGTTCACCGAGCGCGGTCCGGATCTTCTCGATCTCGTCGGTCGTGGTGTTGAGCGTGCGGCTCACGATCAGATAGACGCGCCTGGCGCCCAGCCGTTCGGCCTCCTCCCGCAGCGCCTCTGCTGCCGGCTTGCCGTAGATCACGGATTCCATGGTGGGATATTGATGGCTACCGACGACGGGCATGATCTTCCTCCCTCCCCTATGTTTTCTTTCCGTAGCGCTGCGGCGTCAGCATCGTGACGCCGTCAGCCATCGCAGTCTTGACGCTCTCGTGTTCGCCGCATCTCAGGCGACCGCGCGTGCCCGCTGCGTCTCGACCGTTCCGTCGAGGAAGCCGGTCAAGCGCTGGCGAATGATCGCTTCGGCGTCCGCCATGATGCGGTCGATCAGCTCCTTGACCGTCGGGATGTCGTGGATCAGCCCGACCACCATGCCGCAGCTCCACGCGCCCGCATCCATCTGGCCATCGACCATGACCTTCGGATAAACGCCAGCCACCTGGTCGAGAATGTCGTCGATCTTCAGGCTTGCGCCCTTCCCGCGCTCGATCTCGAGCAGCTCGTCCACGCCCTTGTTCCTGAGCACGCGCTCGGTATTGCGCAACGCGCGCATCACCAGCACGGTGTCCAGCTCGGTCGCCTTGACCAGCGCCTGTTTTACATTGTCATGGACCGGAGCTTCCTTGGTGGCGACGAAGCGCGTGCCCATGTTCATGCCGGAGGCGCCCATCGCAAGTGCGCCGACGAGGCTGCGTCCATCCGCCATGCCGCCGGAGGCCACGAACGGGATCTTCAGTTCGTCCGCAGCCCGCGGCAGCAGGATCATGTTCGGGATGTCGTCTTCGCCGGGATGACCGCCGCACTCGAATCCATCCACGCTGACGGCATCGCAACCGATCTTCTCCGCTTTCAGCGAATGTCGCACCGAGGTGCATTTGTGGATCACCTTGATGCCGGCCGCCTTCAGCGCCGGCATATAGGCTTCGGGGCTGCGGCCCGCCGTCTCGACCGCCTTGATGCCGCCCTCGCGGATCGCGGCGATATATTCCGGATAGGGCGGGGCCGACAGCGTCGGCAGGAAAGTCAGGTTCACGCCGAAAGGCTTGTCGGTCATGTCGTGGCAGCGCGCGATCTCCTTGGCGAGGAGTTCCGGCGTTTTCTGCGTCAGGCCCGTGATGATGCCGAGACCGCCGGCATTCGATACGGCCGCGGCCATCTCGGCGAAGCCGACATAATGCATGCCACCCTGGATGATCGGATGCTGGATGCCAAACAGTTCGGTTATTGCTGTCTTCACGTGAAAACTCCGTTTCCGATCAGTGCACGATTTCAAAGAGGCCCGCGGCGCCCATGCCGCCGCCGATGCACATGGTCACCACGCCGTATTTGGCCTTGCGCCGGCGGCCCTCGATGAGCAGGTGACCGGTGAGGCGCGAGCCGGTCATGCCGTAGGGGTGACCGATCGCGATCGAACCGCCATTGACGTTGAGCTTGTTGGGATCGATGCCCAACTTGTCACGGCAATAGATCACCTGCACCGCATATGCCTCGTTGAGCTCCCAGAGATCGATGTCATCGATCTTCAAATTGTGACGCTTGAGCAGCCGCGGGATCGCGGCGACCGGGCCGACGCCCATCTCGTCCGGCTCGACGCCGGCGGCGACGAAGCCGCGGAAGATGCCGAGCGGCTTCAGCCCCTTCTGCGCGGCGACTTTATCGCTCATGATGACGCAGGCCGAGGCGCCATCCGATAGCTGGCTGGCATTGCCCGCGCTGATGGTCTTGCCCTCGAACACGGGCTTGATCTTGGCGAGGCCTTCAGCCGTGGTATCCGGCCGCGGGCCTTCATCCCGGCTCAGCGTGACCTGCTGATAACTGACCTGCTTGGTGTCCTTGTCCAAGACCGCCATGTTGGTCGTGATCGGCACGATCTCGTCGTTGAAGCGGCCGCCCTGCAGGGCCGCGCCGACGCGCCGCTGGCATTCGAGCGAGTATTCGTCCTGCCGGTCACGGCTGATCTTGTAGCGCTCGGCAATCACTTCGGCGGTCTCCAGCATCGACATGTACATCTCCGGCTTCATCGCCATGAGATCCTGGTCGACGGCATGGAACTTGTTCATGTGATCGTTCTGCACCAGGCTGATCGACTCGATGCCGCCGCCGATTGCAATCTCGACACCGTCGAGCATCACCGAACGCGCGGCGACCGCGATCGCCTGCAAGCCGGAGGCGCATTGCCGGTCGATCGTGGTGCCGGCAACCGTCACCGGCAGGCCGGCGCGGATCGCACCCTTGCGGGCGACGTTCATCACCATGGTGCCCTGCTGCATGGCGCAGCCCATTACGACGTCCTCGACCTCGCCAGGCGCTACGCCGGCGCGCTTCACGGCCTCGGCCATCACGTGGCCGGCCAGGGTCGGACCATCAGTGTTGTTGAGCGCGCCGCGATAAGCCTTGCCGACGCCGGTGCGCGCGGTGGAAACGATCACTGCTTCAGGTGATGACATGCTTGCCTCTCTGTCTCAGGCCGCCGCATCGAGCTGCGCATAACGCAGCACGTGGTAGGCGGGATCGCCAAACTGGATGTTGATGGAGGATATCCGTTTGAAATAATGCCCGACGTTCAACTCGTCGGTCATGCCCATGCCGCCGTGCAGCTGCACGGCCTGGTCAGCGATGAACTTGCCGGCGTAGCCGATCTTGGACTTGGCACCAGACGCGAGCCGCGAGATGCCAGCCTCGCCTGCGTCGAGGCTGAGCGTGAGATGCTGCATCAACGAGAGCGCCTCCTGATGCGCGATGAACATGTCGACCATCCGATGCTGCAGCACCTGGAACGAGCCGATCGTCGTGCCGAACTGCTTGCGCGTCTTGGAATAGTCCAGCGTCGCGGAATTCAGCTCAGTCATCGTACCGACGGCCTCGGCACAGAGTGCGCCGATGGCGCGGTCGCGAGAGGCTTCCAGCGCGGCCATGCCCTCGCCCTCCTCGCCCAGCAACTGACCGGCAACGCCTCGCAGGCTGATCTCCGCAGCGCGACGGCCGTCGATGGTCTTGAAGCTTTGCAGATCGAGGTTGGCAGCGCGACGATCGACCACGAACAGGCTGACGCCGAGGCGGTCTCGCCGCTGACCGGAAGTACGGGCGGAGACGATCAGATAGTCGGCCCATGGGGCCGCAATGACCGCGGTCTTCGCGCCGGTCAGCACGTAGCCCTTCCCCTCTCGCTGCGCCGTCGTGGTGACGTTGGCGAGATCGAAGCGCGAGCCTTTCTCGGTCCAGGCCAGCGCCCAGATTTTGGTGCCGGCGACGATCTCCGGAACGAATCCCTCTTTCTGTTCGGCGGAGCCGATACGTTCGAGCAGGCCGCCAGCAAGCACCACCGTCTCGACGAAGGGCTCGACCACTAGGTGACGGCCGAACTCCTGCATGATGATCATGGTCGACAGCGGACCGCCGCCGAGGCCGCCGACCTCCTCAGAGAATGGCGCGCCGAGCAACCCCTGCTCCGCGAAGGCCTGCCACTGCTCGCGGCTATAGCCCTCGTCGCTCGCGAGGATCTTGCGGCGCGCATCGAAACCATACTGGTCGCGCAGCAGTCGCTGGACGCTGGATCGGAGCAGCTCCTGCTCCTCCGTGAACTGGATGTCCATCCGTTACCTCCCGTGCCGCCGTTCGCTAGAGACCGAGCACAGCCTTGGCGATGATGTTGCGCTGGATCTCGTTGGATCCGCCGTAGATCGAGAGCTTGCGCGAGTTCAAATATTTCTCAGAAGCAGTGTGACCGTAGTCCGGCCCCGGCATGAACTGATTGGAGCTCACCGGATGCTCGCGGATCGCCAGCCCGTAATTGCTGATCGCGCGATGCGTCAGCTCGGTAATGTTCTGGAAGATCTCGGTACCGCGGATCTTGAACAGCGAGGCCGCCGGCCCCGGATCGATCCCGCGGGCCATTTGCGCGACGACGCGCAGCTCGGTTGCCTCCAGGGCCAGCACATCGAGCTCGATGCGGGCGATGTCCCGGACAAATTCCATATGTGCTGGATCGTCTGCGGGGATCTCGGCCTTCACGATCTTCTTCAGCTTCGCGATATAGCGTGTCGAGCGGCCGATGCCGGCCATGCTGGTGCGCTCATTGCCGAGCAGGAATTTGGCATAGGTCCAGCCCTCGTTCTCCTCGCCGATCAGGTTGCCGACGGGCACGCGGACGTTCTCGAGGAAGACGTCATTGACCTCGTGCGAGCCGTCGATGGTGATGATCGGACGCACGGTGACGCCCGGCGACTTCATGTCGATCAGCAGGAAGGAGATGCCCGATTGCGGCTTTGCGGCGGGATCGGTCCGCACCAAGCAGAAGATCCAGTCGGCGTGCTGCGCCAGCGTGGTCCAGGTCTTGTGCCCGTTGACGATGTAATGGGCGCCGTCGCGCACCGCCTTGGTGCGAACTGTGGCAAGATCCGAGCCCGAGCCCGGCTCGGAATAACCCTGGCACCACCAATCCTCGCCTGAGAGGATGCGCGGCAGAAATTTCTTCTTCTGGGCCTCGTTGCCAAAAGTGTAGATCACGGGACCAACCATGGTGACGCTGAACGCCAAAGGCGGCATGGTGCCAGCGCGCGTGGTCTCCTGTTCGAAGATGAAGCGGCGGGTGATGGACCAGCCGGGCCCGCCATACTCCTTGGGCCAGAGCGGCGCGATCCAGCCCTTCTTGTGCAGAATGCGATGCCACAACAGCATCTGCTCCTTGGTAAGGTCGGTCTCCGGATTAGGAACGCGCATGTCAGCCGGATAATTGTCCTTGATGAAGGCGCGGACTTCGTCGCGAAACGCCGCGTCGTCCGGAGATAGCGCGAGCTCCATGGAACGCCCTTCCTACCACTTCTCGCCGAAGGGACGGATCTCGAGCTCGAACGTCCAGGCACTCTTGGGCTGCTGGTAGAGCTGCCAATAGGATGCCGCCACCGATGCGGGCGGCATCAACAGGTCCGGATTATCGAGCGCATTGGGGCCGAGCGCTTCGAGCCGGCGCTGCCGCACCCATTCGGTATCGACGCCGGAGTCGATGATGAGATGCGCGACATGGATGTTCTTCGGGCCGAGTTCACGGGCCATCGCCTGCGCGACCGCTCGCAGGCCGAACTTTGCGCTGGCGAAGGCGGCATAGCCGGAACCGCCGCGCAGGCTCGCGGTCGCGCCAGTGAAGAAGATATTGCCAGCCCCGCGCGCCAGCATCAGTCTCGCAGCCTCGCGCCCCGCAAGGAACCCGGAATAGCAGGCCATTTCCCAGACCTTCCTGAACACCCGCTCGGTGGTCTCGAGAATCGGGAAGTTGACGTTGGCACCGATGTTGAAGATGCAGACCTCTAGCGGCGCGTGCTTGTCGGCGTCGTTCAGGAAGGAGATGATCTCATCCTCCTTGCGCGCATCGAGCGAGCGGGCCTGGATTTCGCCGCCCGCTGCCTCGATGTCCTTGACGAGCGGCGCGAGCTTGTCGCCATTGCGGCGGCCTGCAAACACCGTGAAGCCTTCAGAGGCGAATTTCTTGGCGATCTCGCCGCCAATGAAGTCACCGGCGCCGATCACCGCAACCGTCCTGTTTCTCTTCTGCATGTGACTTCTCCAGACTTGTGAGACGTTGAGGCGATCTCGCCTGCTTTAGTTGCGCAGCGATTCCGCCAGCTTGTGTTTCAGCAGCTTGCCGGTCGACGTAGCCGGCAGCGCGTCCATGAGGATGATCTCGGACGGCCGCTTGTAGGAGGTGAGCTCCGGCGTGACATGCGCCATCACATCCTGTGCGGTGGTAGAGGAGCCCTTGAGCAGCTGCACGAAGGCCACGATCTCTTCATTGCCAGGGACCGGCCGACCGACCACCGCGCATTGCACCACGTCGGGATGGGTGCTCAGCACCGCTTCGATCTCAGCCGGATAGACGTTGAAGCCGGAGCGAATGATCATCTCCTTGGTGCGGCCAACGATGAACAGCGCATCACCCTCGAAGCGCGCGAGGTCACCGGTGTTGAACCAGCCCTCCGGATCGATCGCTTTCGCCGTGAGGTCGGGCGCGCGGTAATAACCGCGCATAACGTTCGGCCCGCGGACGTGCAGTTCGCCGATATCGCCGTTGGTCACGATTGTGCCATCGCGGGCCACGATTCGAGCCTCGATACCCGGCACCAGAGTGCCAACCGAATTGTCGCTGCGCGGCGCCTCGGGCCGCACGCCCGAAATGCCGGGCGAACATTCGGTGATGCCAAAAGCGTTGCCAAGAGGTAGACCGAGCTCCTTCTCGACCCTTGCCTTGAGCTCGAGGTCGAGCGGTGCGCCCGCGACGCTCATCAGACGCAGCGCCCCGCGCTCCAGCTTCGGCAGGCCTGCCATCTGCTTGTATTCCAGCAGCCGCTGGTAGGTGGCGGGCACGCCGTTCAGGAGCGTGATGCCTTCCTCGGCCAGCGCCCTGGCAAGCGCAGCGGGGTTGTACTTGGTGACCAGCCGGGTGACGCCACCGACCATTAGTGTCATCGTCAGCAGCGAGATGCCGACGATATGCGAGATCGGCAGTACGCAGTACTGCACGTCGTCCGCCGTCATACTACGCAGGTTGGCTGTGGTCCTGGCCGAGAACAGCAGGTTCCGATGCGTGAGCATGACGCCCTTCGGCGTACCGGTCGTACCGGACGTATAGATGAGCACCGCCACCTGGCGTGTGCCGTCGGCCTCGACCGGCTCGGCCTGCGTGTCCTGGTTCAGGGCAGACACTCCGATGCCGTGCAGCGGCCCGACATCCTGCACCGGAGCGTCGTAACGCGTCGCGTGCGCGGCTGCTTCCTCGGAGACCTTTGCCGTAAAGAACATGCGCCGGGCGCCGCTATGATCCCTGATCTGCTCGAGCTCACGCGGTGACAGCCGAGGGTTGGCGACGATCGCCCAGGCGTCGAGGCGGCTTGCGGCGAACAGCAGGCAAGCGAGCGCGATCGAATTCTCGCTGATGATCATCATGCGATCACCGGGCCGGATGCCCAGCGCGCGGAGCGCGTCCGCCGTGGCTCCAACTTGCCGGCCTAACTCCCGATAGCTCAGTTTGACGTTGTCTTCGATCAACGCAACCCGGTCCGGGGTGGCGACAACGTATGGGTCCATCACCTCATGGATACGCTGCGGCAACGTGTTCAAAATCTCGGTTGCAGTCTGCTGCCAGTCCGCCAATGACACCTCCCGTTGAAAGGCCCTTTGCGGGCTCAGTTCTTTCTGATGCCTCCGCGCCGTCAGGCGCTCTTCTTCTGCGCGGTTGATTGCGCGAGGATTTCGTCCTCGACTTCGCGCAGACTGTCCTTGCCAAAGTAGATCTCGTCGCCGACGAAGAACGTCGGCGAGCCGAACGTACCGCGCGCCACGGCGCTGCTGGTGTTCTCGATCAACCTTTTCTTGACGTCGTCCTGCTGGGCGCGGGCCGTGATGCGATCGATATCCAGCCCCCATGACAGGAACGCTTCGCGAAAGACCTGTGTGTCGTCCATCTTCTTGGGCTCGACCCACATGTGATGATACGCCGCGCGGAAGTAGGGCTCGAACATTCCCTCGAACTCGGCCGCGACGGCGCCGCGCATCAGCGCGAGCGTGTTGACCGGAAAGAACGGATTCATCCTGAACTTGGTGATGTTGTGACGGCGCAGGAAACGCTCGGTCTCGAGCGCATTGTATTCCGGCTTGTTCTTGATCCCGCGTAGAGACTCGGCAGGCGATAAATTGCCGGTCGCCTTGTAAACGCCGCCGAGCAGCACCGGCACGTAGTTGAATTTGACGCCGGTTCGCTGCTCGATGCCGGGCAGCGCCAGCTCGGCGAGGTAGGCGTTGGGACTGCCGAAATCGAAGTGAAACTCGACCTTGAGCGGAGCTGCCATGGAACGCCCTTCCCTTCGACGGCAGCGATTGTTCGCCGCCCAATTGATCCTCAAGCGAGTGTAAAAGTTCTATTTTAGAACTGTCAATATGATCATCATCATCCAATCGACGTAAAAGGGCTAGAAATCGCCTCATCCCATTGAAATTCTGCGAGTTCTAATTTAGAATTTATTTTTCTGAACGCTAGAGATTCGTCGGAGACGTTGATGAAATGGGATGCCCTTGAGGAGGAGCCTTGCTCGCTGGCTCGCACCGTAGCCGTCATCGGTGATCGCTGGAGTCTGCTCATTCTGCGCGAATGTTTTCTCCGCATCCGCAGGTTCGACGAATTCCAGTCCTCGCTTGGCGTGACCCGGCACCTGCTGGCCGACCGGCTGAAGAAGCTGGTGCGCTTCGGCGTGCTGCGCAAGATTCCCTATCAGGAGGCGCCCAAGCGCTACGAATATATCCTGACGCAGAAAGGTCTCGACCTCTATCCGATCATCATGTCAATCGTGCATTGGGGCAACGTCCACATGGTCGACTCCCGCGGACGGCCGCTGCTGCACGAACACAAGAACTGCCACAAGTTGTTTGATCCCGTCATGGTCTGTTCCGAGTGCGGCGAGCCGCTGACGGCGAAGGCGGTTCACGTCCATCCGGGCCCCGGCGCGCGGAAACTCACACGCACCGGCGCAGCCGCACGATAATCGGGAGTACCGTTCACCACTGACGCGGCTCAGCAGCGGCCGGCCGAAACATCAGCATTGCCTCGGGCGAACCAGCAATCGGGAAGAGACTTGTCAGTTTCGCTGGGCAGACCAATACCCCGAACAACGCGCGCCTCCCGAGTAGCCGCTCCATGTCCCGCGACCGGAATTGCTCGAGAGCTGACCTGAGCCGGACGCATATTTGTCCGGAACGCTCACCGAGGCGCGGACGGTGCCGGAGCGCGCCAAATGGCCCTTGAACGTAAGCAAGTTGGAGTGCGTGACGACGCCGGTTGACGGAGAAATTGTAGGTCAGCTCGCTCGAGCCGCTTTGCGTCACGAAGAGAAGGCTCCCAAGACGCGTCGTACGCCGAGCGGGCCTGTGCGACCGAGACGACGGCGGCCAGGCAACTTGCGGCCACGGCGGATGTGAAAAGGTTCGTCATTGTGCGCCCATTATGTTTGGTCATTCGCATCTTTGAAAACGTTGTTTCAACGCGACTTGCCAATCACTCTGCTGCAACCGCGCGGTGTCGCAGCAGCAACCCGACCCATGTCCAGTTCACGGCCTGTCTTTGGCCTCCTCCAGCAGCGCTGATTTTCCAATCCCCGGTGCCCCGCTGATAAAGAAAATAGCTCCGCCGTCATGGATCCGGCCGAGAAGCTGATCGATGAGAGCAAGTTCGACTTCTCGGCCAAGCGAGCACGGCTTCGAGCGGGGCGCGCGCCGCTGATTTCGTCACGGTGGCGCAGTTTTCTTCGGCCGTTTCGCCATTGCCTCTTCCGGAGCAGGCCGTTGGGCTGATCTCTCAGCCAGAACTCTGGGCAACATCCTACCATGCGCCGGCAACGAGGCATCGGGAGTGCTAGAGGCATCGGGAGTGCTATCCAACTGATTAGGCGACGAGGTCGGAAATGTCTGGACCTGGCCCTCCAGCCCTGCCGTTCCGGGCTTCGATGGCCTTGACGGAGTTTTCAAACGCCTTCTCCAGAACACCCCTGCCGATGGTCCCGAGCACAAAGCCGAGCAGCCGCCCCATCAGGTTTTTGCCGTCGCGTATCACGACCACATCAATGTCGGTCGTACCGTCGGATTTACGCCTAAAGGTGTAGGTGTGACCTGAGGCACCACCCCACACGTTGGAGTCGGTTGTCGTGAGGACGACGCGCTCAGGATCAGACCAGTCATAGTGCAGGCGCTCCCAGATCCCGCCCGAGCCCTCCGTGATATCCGCAAAGGAGTCGCCTCGGTGATGCACCTTGAGATAGGCATCGGCGCTGTTGCCAAACAATCTCGAGCGGCCGGGCCCGAAATCGGTCAGGCCGGCGACGTACTGTTCGGACGTCGCCGTGGTCCTCCGATGAAGATGGATGGTGGACATGTGAAACTTCCTCTTTTCATTCCCTAGCGACAAGCACGGCCCTGCCCGCATTCACCAATCTGACCGCTTGCACTATGCCTGCTTTAGCTTGGTAATCGTTGTCTCGGGCACCCGGCAAAGTTGTTACCCAACAGGTAACGCGGACTGGATTGCACCCATCTGCTGAGGTCGATCTCTTCGAACTTGCCATTGTCCCAGGTTTGCACGATCTCAAGGTCGTCATCGCCGACGTTCTTGATCGCGTGTCCGAAACCCTGCGGAATGTAAGCAACATCTCCCGGCGTGAACTCGGCGACCCTGCCACGTCCGCCGGAACCGAAAAGCGCCACTTGCGCTTTGCCTCGCAGATAATAATGCCATTCGTTAGCGTTCACATTCCAATGCAGCTTCTTCACGGCGCCTGGCTTGATGACCATCACGCCCCCCGACATGGTTTTCGACACGGGCCACTCATCGACGGTGGCGAGTCGGAACGTGCCGCCATCGAAGTCCCGCACCGCCCGATTATCGTGCAGCAGGCTGAACTTGTGTGTGGAGTCTCTAGGCCAGGGCGCATCGAGAGCTTCCGAGGCGGGCAGCACCGGCCCCGCCTGAATGTAAGTCTCGCCCTTGGGGAAGGCGTCGAATACGTCCTTCGACACGCCGAAATTAAGAGCCAGCAGATCCTTGGGCGTCACGTCGATCCAGTCCGTGATCGAGAATGTGCCGTGCTCGGAAAAGGCGCCGTTATCGAACGACAGGATGAAATGACACGGCTTGTCGCCGATGGTCTGGATCGAGTGACCGTGGCCTTTCGGGAAATACCAGAGGTCGCCTGGGCCATAGTTGTTTATCTCGCTCGCTCCTGACGGATCGAGAACCACGGTTTGGCAGCGGCCGTCGATGACGAACGCCCATTCGGCTGCAATGGCGCGCCAGTGCAGCTCGCGCGATGCACCCGGCTCGAGAAACATGTGCACGCCGGCAATTCCCTTGCTGATAGAGAACTGGTGGACGGTGGCCTCTTTCGCCCAGCCGCCCGAGGTCACCTTCGGGACGCTGCCGTCGAGCGAGAAGCGGAAATCGGGGAGAGCCGCTACGTCCTTGGGATCGTGGTAAGCGACTTTATCGCCCGGAGGCAATTCGATCGCGTGTCGTGCAAAACCCCCGTCTCCCGGCTTGAACTGTGAAGGCCCTGCTTTCGCATTCCCAAGTGAGGATGCCGTCAAGAGACCTCCGGCACTGGCGGCCAGAACATGACGACGTGAAATGGTGTCGATGGTATTCTCCTGTCTCACTTTTCTTTTTTGAGACTGCTACTGCTGTAAGGTCATTCATGGATTGGCAGCCGCAAGAGTCGAAGTTCAGTTCGAGGCAGTGTTCGGTTTGCGAACGAGCACGCTGTCCCCTTGCCGGCTGATCTCGATCACGCCCGCCGGTTGCGGTGTCGAGAGAAGCACACGCTGACCAGGTGTAAGAACAGATACGACGCGGATCGGTGTTCCTGTCTCGCCCTGCGCCATGGTGGCCACCACGTGGAATCCGTCGCGCTCGACAGTGTAGTAGGCGACCCCTGATATCGCGCCGAGGTCGATGCTCTTGGCCTCGATTGGACGCAGCCCCTCTGCCTGGGCGGCCGTCAGGGAGGCGATACCGAATGCAGCGGCGAAAAGCGTGTTGCGGATGGACATGACGATTTCTCCTAATGGTTGACGATCGAGCACCGCGAATCGTTGATCACGACAACGGCTCGCCGCCCCGATGAATCCAGGTTCCGTTGATGACAATCGGTGTGCTGTCGGGCTGCCCGTTGGCCGGATCGGTCGGCGGGAAGACGCTGTCGTAGATCGCGCGCGCTTCTCGTATCAGGCGGAGCCGCTCGCGCTCGGCCTTCGGGATAAATTGGATGACTTCACCCATATTCGCCTCCAGTTGGTAACGCCGGTTCCGGCGGGTCATGACTGGGAGGTGGGGCGAAAGGCGCTGGACAACAGGCGGGGAAACCGGGAGTCATCCTTCCGGATTTTGGAAGCTCGACAGCGAAGTGAGCACCGGCTGGGTCTACTCGGCGAAAACTCGCTTCAGCCGCGGTGCCGCAAAGTCCAAGAACGCTCTGACCTTGATCGGCAGAAACCGGTCGGCGGTATAGACCAGATTGACCGGCATTGACGGTGGCTGGAATTCATCCAGCACGGTTGTCAAGGCTCCCGCTTCCGGACCAGCTTCGAGTTGGTAAGCAAAAGCGATGGAAATTCCCACGCCAGCGCGAGCTGCCGTACAAGCCGCTTCGGCGCTGCCGACGGTGAGCCGCGTACGCACCGGCGCGGCTATGGTCGCCTTGCCTCTGACGAATGTCCAGACATCGGGTGGCGAAAAGCCCGGATAGCTGATGCAATCATGTCCGGCCAAATCTTCAGGCGTACGCGGCGTTCCGCGCGCCGCCAGATAGGCGGGACTGGCGCACACCACCCGGCGCGTCCTGCCGAGCCGTAGCGCGACCAGGCTCGAGTCCGGCAATTCGCCGATGCGCACCGCGACATCGATTTGCTCCTGGGCAAGGCTCAGCTTCTGATCGGTGGGGATCATCCTCACCTTGATGTCCGGGTAGGTCTTGAGGAAGTCCGCAATGATCGGCATCAGAATGATGCGCCCAAGGCCCAATGGGGTGGTTACCGCCAGCTCGCCTGTCGGCGTGGTATACTCGCCGGACGCCGTACGCTCCGCTTCGAGCACATCTGTGAGGATGCGTTTGCAAGCCGCAACGTAGGACGTGCCTGCATCCGTCAGCACCAGCTGCCGGCTCGATCGATTGAAGAGCTTGGTCCGCAGGTGAGCCTCGAGCTCGGATACGTTGCGACTGACTGTTGTGAGTGGCGTTTTCAACCGCCGCGCCGCCGCGGACAAGCTGCCCTGCTCGACCACGGTCAGAAAGGTCGACATCGCTTCCAGGCGATCCATCGAATCCCTTCCATAATTCGGGAGGATACTTTCCGATTTTGCCATATCACCCCCTACTGCGGAAGACGGCATCGCCCTAGGGTGATCCGGATGGCCATTCGAGCGAGCCTTCCGCTGCCTGGAAGGACCCTTTCCACCTATGGCCCTTTCTGAGCTGGGCTCTCCAATCGATGTGTTTGGGCGATGACGCGAGAAGCGCGGCCTTCAACACAGGAGAGTTCAATGACAAGGCATCTCGAATCCTATCGGTACGAAATCCAGTACAGCGACGACGCCGACTTCGTCACATATCAGCGCAGGTCGAGCGACGGCAGCTGGGAGACGGTTGCAGCGTGGATGATTCCAAATTCGGCGGATGACTGAGTGTGGCCCGCATTGCGCAGCCGACCAGTCGTTCCTGTTCGGACATCCAGCGACGGATCGGCGAAACTCTCCACATTGTACTCGGTGCAATGTTTTGATTGCACCGAGTAATGTCTCGGATCATTCTGGCAACCCGGGAAGCTCATATCGAGAGGCCAGCATTCAAAGCCGTTTCACGGGCGTACGACCGCGCCAGCCATGAATGTTCGCTGCTCGGAGCATTGTGATCATAGCTCGGACCATTGGAGACCAAAATGCCTGCGTCTCGACGATCATCCTGCCTGCTGCCATCTCTGCTCAAGCGGACGAAGAGATGGTGACCGCCGCGGCGGTAGCGATTTCGCGCGAGCACCGGCGCGCTCCAACCCTGAAGTCGCCGCCATGGAGCTGACCGTCGCCACGATCCTGGTCACCTTTGCCGGCGTGTTCCCGATCTGCTTCATGAAGGGCGCGTTCGGCGGCGGTTTTTCGATTGTGGGCATTCCGCTATTGTCGCTCGTGATGGATCCGGTCACTGCCGGCGGCCTGCTCGCGCCGTTGTTCATCGCGATGGACTTGTTCGCCCTTCGCTACTGGAAGCCTTCGACCTGGTCGAAGCAAGATCTTCTGCTGCTGGTGCCGGGTCTCGTGACCGGGATCGGACTGGGCTATCTGTTGTTCCGCTTTCTTGACCACCGCGCCATCGCGATCGCGATGGCCGCGACCACCTTGATCTTCGTGGCACTGTGGCTTGCTGCAGGCGCGGAGGTGATAACGCGTCCGCGTTCGACGCCGAAGGCCATCACGGCCGGCCTCGCCTCCGGCGTGACGACCATGGTCGCGCATTCGGGCGGACCGCCGCTCGCAATGTATCTGTTGCCCCTCGGCCTCAGCAAGGAGGTCTACGCAGGAACGACCAGTCTGTTCTTCACTGTCGGCAACGCGACCAAGGCCGTCCCGTGGCTCTTGCTAGTGAAGCCGACGGGAAACGTCTGGACGTTGATGGCGATTTGCCTGCTCGCCATTCCCGCTGGCGTGTGGGCGGGTTGGCGGCTTCACGGAAGCTTGGACCAGCGCCAGATCTATCGGGTCTGCTACGGATTATTGGTCGTGACGGCACTGAAATTGTTATGGGATGGAGTTTCCGGCTACCTCATGTGAACCGGCTGTTGCCGCGGGTTGGTGTGGGACTCGCAAACACTAACAGCCTCTAACAACCGATAACGAGCAAATTGCGCCGGCTGTGCCAAGTTAGCTTCGCAATAATGATGAATGCGATCCTGGAGCGCCACATGGAGATGCAATCAGATCAGCCGGCCGCCGCAGGCTGCTATGAGCAGTGGCCGCACCGTGGCGTTTGGGATCGGGACTGTCCGGGCAAGCTGCTGCTGTCTTCGGCGGATCGGGGCTGGTCCGGCCTGTCGGCCGAATTGTGCACTGCTAGAAGAGGCGTTGGCCCCTGGAGGACCCCACCATCCGATATCCGGATTTGCGTCGCCATCCGTAGCAATCAAACGACTCTCACGCGGCGCGCGCCGGGCATCGAAAGTCAGATAGTCGCCGAGCGAGGTACGGTTTGGCTCTCTCCTCCCGGCTTGCAGGAGGGTGCCGTTGACTTCACTGAAGATCTGCCGGAATTCATGCACATCTATCTTCCGCTAAGCCACTTCTCGTCGAGCAATTTCGACAACCCGACCGATGATTCGGCAATCCACGCGCTAAACTACGAAACGTCTTTCGAAGATCCGCTGCTGGCCGAGATCGGATTTGCAGTCGCCTCCGAGCTAAAGATTGAAACTTCAGCTGGCAGTCTGTTCGTCGAATCCCTCGCATCCAGTCTGGCGGCGAGGTTGCTTCAAAAGCGAGCCAGCGCATCGCGCACTCAACTTTTTCCTCGTCCTGCTCAGCATGGGCTCGATCAGCGCAGACTCCTTCGTGTGCTGGACTACATTGATGCGAACCTGGAGGGTGACCTCAGCCTTGAATGCATGGCTGGGATCGCGTGTCTAAGCAGATACCATTTTGCGCGAGCCTTTCGACAAGCCGTCGGAGAATCTCCCCATCGCTACGTCAGTGCCAAGCGCCTGGAGCGGGCGAAAGCCCTGTTAATACGTGGCGATCGGCCCTTGTTGGACATCGCGTTGACGCTCAACTTTTCCAGCCAAGCCAATTTCACGCGAGCCTTCAAGCAGGCGACCGGGCAGGCGCCAGGTCACTATCGTCAAACGGCGGGATCACAAGCATCCAAATCCTCTCTGACGGACGTCAGGAAGTCGCTTTCGGTTTTTGCCTGAGCCTGCATATCGTTTGCGGGCCAGCCCGCAGCAACAATTGACAAGACGGCAGCACGCGATGCAGAGCCCGCGGGCCGTCGCACGACTATCTTCGCCGTCGTCAGTCACTGAGAGACCGCTTGCCATGCCGATACGTCAATACTTCGTGTGGATGGGAGGCGCCCTCCTCGTGTTGCTGTTCGCGGCCGATTGGCTGCTCCCCACGCCTCCTGCAAATTCGCATTCCGCGGTCGCTCCGAGCGAACGGGCCAACCTGCGCATCACTTCGGACCAAAAATGGCCGGAGCGGGTGGTGTTCGACACCGCTCACGCGCCAGTGACCCACCTTGCTGAGTCTGGCCTCGCGCCGGACCTCGTCCCTGAAGTCTTTTCCCAGACCTCGCGGCGCAGCCCACGCGTTGCGTTCGCGGCAGTGGCAGACGTTACGACCGCTGCTCCGACAGCAAGAAACGAGAATGCATCGGCAATCCGTGCAAAGCCGCAGCCGCCCAGAACACGTATGACGAGTGCAGCCAAGATCTAATGATCGAGAACCGACATGAAAGACGCTCTGTGCCTCGCCGTGTTCGCTGGCAAAATCCTGTGCCTCGTGATGTTCGTCGCGTTTCTGAAACCGGACGTCATCGGCGTCATCCGGACGTCGGCGACTCCTGCTGACTGGGGAGCGGAACGCCCAGCACTGCAGGAATGCGTTTCGAACGTATTTGCAGCAGCTTCGCTGGCTGACGCGAAGCCATGCGACGCACATAGAAGTTCCGCTCACTGCTGACGCAACGGTTCGCCGACGCCATGACCCAAGCTGCCTCATTTCGGGACCGACATGCCGCCATCATCTTCGCGCTGCGGACTTTCGCAGCGGCGATGCTGGCGTTTTCGATCGCGCTGCTGCTGGACATGCCGCGTCCCTATTGGGCCATGGCGTCAGTCTACATCACCTCGAACCTGTTCACGGGAGCGACCACCTCCAAGGCCGTCTACCGCATTTTGGGCACGCTGATCGGTGCGGCAGGCACCATCGTGCTGGTTCCGAACCTCGTCAATGCGCCGGAGCTGCTCAGCCTCTGCATCGCCCTGTGGGTCGGCATCTGCTTGTATCTTTCGCTGATCGACGGCACGCCGCGCAGCTACGTCTTCATGCTGGCCGGCTACACCGTCGCGCTGCTCGGATTTCCCATCGTCTCGGCGCCGCAGTCGGCCTTCGACATCGTGGTTTCCCGCGTGCAAGAGATTATGCTCGGGATCGTCTGCGCGAGCGTTGTCGCGATGCTCGTGCTGCCACGCAGCGTGGCGTCCGCCGTCACCGTGCAAACCGATGCATGGCTGACCGGCGCGCGCCGGCTCGCCGCAGACGTCCTAACGGGCCGCCGCAGCGATCAGCAGCGCGATAGCGAACGCCTACGTCTCGCCGCCGCAGCCTCCGAAATCGACCAGCTTGGGCGTCATCTCGGCTTTGAGGCGACCACGTCCACAAATATCGGGCGAGGGCTGCAATTGCTCCTGCAGCGCATGCTGTCGCTGCTGCCGCTGCTCGGATCGATCGAAGATCGCAAGCTGCCTCTCGGTCCGCATGACGATGCGGCTGCGCGCGTTTCCTCTATGTGCGCAAGAATAGCGGCATGGCTTGAAGCGGGAGGCCGCGATAGACAGGAAGCCGATGCGTTGCGCGCAGCGCTTGATGAAGCACGACCGGTGCTGAGCGTGGACGCCGGCTGGATCGAGATCGCGATTTCTGGCCTCATTGTACGGCTGCGCAACCTCGTCGATGTCATGCAGGATTGCCAGCTTCTGCGCGAGGCCATCTCCGGGGGGCGCGATTCCGAGTCGCTTTCTCTCGTCTTCTCTCATGGCGCAGCGGCTGTTGCCGTGCCGCATCGCGACTACTGGTCTGCGCTCCTGGCGGCCGGGTCCGTAGCTATTGCGGTGCTGTGCTGCAGTTGCTTCTCGATTGCGACCGGCTGGTCGGACGGGGTTGCCGCACCGCTTTTCGCAGCTGTCGTCGGCAGCTTTCTGGCGGGCGCGGACGATCCGCTGCCGGCGTTCCGCAATTTCTATGGATTATTCCTCGTCGTGATCGCCGTCCATGGCATCTACCTGTTTGGCGTGTTGCCGCGGATTACGACTCTCGAGGTGCTAATCGCCGCATTGATGCCGCCCTTCGTGCTGTTCGGCTGGATGGCTGCCCGGCCCGCGACCGCGCGTATCGGCTCCATACTTGCCATCTACCTCTCGGTGCAACTAGCGTTGACCGAGACCTATTCGGCCGATTTTATCGCCTATGCCAACTCCAGCGTTGCGCTGATGCTGGGTGTGGCGCTGACCGGCGTGACCTGCGGCATCGTTCGCATGGCCGGAGCCGACTGGATCGCGAAGCGATTGCTACAAAGCAATTGGACCACGCTTGCATCAGTCGCCGAGCGCACCTCGGATCAGGACCCCTTCGCGCTTGCCAGCCTGATGCAGCATCGCCTCGCCCTGCTTGCTGCGCGTATCGCCGTCGTCCCCGCCGACGCAAGGAGCGGCGCCGCCAATCTTCGTCAGCTTCGGACGGCGCTCAACATTCTCGGCGTGAGGCGCTCGAGCCTGGCGCTGTCACGCTGCGCAAGAGCGGCCACCGAAGCGTTCTTTGCTCGTCTTGCCCCGATTTGCCGGATCCACACTGCGGGGCCACTCGCCGACGATCTGGTGGGACAGCTCGACGGCACCATCGCATTGACGTTGCAGGAACCCACGAGCGAAGCCCGCGATCATGTGCTGGTCGGTCTCACCGGCGTTCGTTCCGGGCTCTTTCCGGAGTCACCGACCTATCAGCCGCAGCAAATCGAACCTGGGACGATCGCCGCATGAAATATCAACTTGACCTTTTTGGCGTGCTCGTTCCGACGCTCCTGCTCTGGAGCGTGGTTGCATACGCGCTTGAGCGCCTCGTCAGCAAGCAGATCGCGCGTATCGGCCTCTATCGATGGATCTGGCATCCCGCATTGTTCGATTTCGCGCTTTTCATCTGCCTGCTCACCGGCCTCGTCTTAGGCTCAGCGGAGTTACTCACATGACAGCACCCGTGTCCCTCAAAAAGGCTCTATGGCGCGGGTTCAGGATGAAGTGCCCGAACTGCGGACAAGGCCGCCTGTTCGGCTCCTTTCTCAAGGTGGTCGATAATTGCGCGGTTTGCGGTGAAGATTACACGCCGCAACGCGCCGACGACCTTCCGGCCTATCTCGTGATCGCCATCATTGGCCACCTTGTCGTGCCAGGACTTCTTGCCGTCGAGATAGCCTATTCACCTCCGGCCTGGCTTCAACTGCTGATCTGGCTCCCCGTCACCGGGCTTTCGGCTCTCTTTCTCCTGGAGCCCGTAAAGGGGACAATTGTCGGCCTGCAATGGCAGATCGGCATGCACGACTTCGAAGCCGCCAGACGCCACCGGAATCGTGAAACCTCCGACGGCGTCACGCCCGTTCCTCGCCTCGCCTCCAAGGAGTTGGTGTCATGAAAACCGTCGTGGATTCGCTGCGTCCTTTCGCACTGACCGGTCTCATCGTGCTGGTCGCGCTTTGGGCGGGCTACAAGCTGTGGGACTATTATTTTGATGCGCCCTGGACCCGTGACGGTCACGTGCGAGCCGACGTGGTGCCGGTGGCTCCCGATGTTTCCGGCTTCGTGAGCGAGGTTCTGGTCCGGGACAATCAGCAAGTACAAAAGGGCGACGTGCTCTTCCGGATCGACCGGGCGCGCTATGAGATCGCGCTCAAGCAGGCAGAGGCGGTACAGGAAGGCAAGCGCGCCACGCTCGACAACGCCAATGCCGATCTGAAGCGCTACAGTGCGCTGACGCCCGGCGTCGTGGTTTCCACGCAGCGCATGGACCAGGTCGTCGCCATCCAGGGCTCGGCCCAGGCGGCCTATGACCAGGCCGTCGCGGACGTTGCTCTCGCGAAGCTCAACATCGATCGCAGCGAGGTGCGGGCCTCGGTCAGCGGCATTGTCAGCAACAATGAACTGCGGCCGGGCGTCTACCTCACCCCCGGAAAGGGCGTAATGGCGCTGCTCGACAGCGACACGCTGCACGTCGAGGGCTACTTCGAGGAAACCAAGCTGCGGCGCATCCACGTCGGCGATCCCGTCAACGTGCAACTGATGGGAAGCAGCCGCGCGTTGCCCGGCAAGGTAGAGAGCGTTGCAGCCGGTATTGAAGACCGCGATCGCAGCAACGGCTCGACGCTGCTTGCCAACGTCAACCCGACCTTCAACTGGGTCCGATTGGCGCAACGCATCCCGGTCCGGATCGTGCTGGACGGCCCTGAGCGAAACGAACTCGTTGCGGGGGCCACAGCGACCGTCGAGGTGCTCGGCCCCGGATCACACAGCTATCCGACCGAAGCCAAAAACGAGCGCAGGACGGCACAAGCCTCCAGCTGCCACACGGCGCGAACTGCGATCGCGGTCGTCCCCTCGTGCGGCTGAAAGCTGATCAGGTAAAGGCTTTATCAAGATGTTGATAGCCTTTCTGGCACTGCTGAGCACGGGCATCTTCGCGGCCCATATTCTCGAAGGGCTGCACACGAGACTGTTGTCGATACACACTCGCGAACGTAAGATGGCCGATCGTAGCCGATAGCCGGATGCCGCTTCCGCTTCCGCTTCGCGAAGGCCGCGTCAATCAGGCAGGCCTTTCCCGCAGTCAGTTTGGTGCACTTGGGGCACGTACGATCATTGTGCTGGTACCAGCGCCGGGGCGCCCTTGTCCTTGATCAAGAGCACCAGGAATTTCGCGGGCTGGGTGGCACTTGCGTTCCGGTCGACTACATGAACGTCAGAAGGGCCTTCATAGAAGGACTGTCCCGGCGTCAGCGTCACCTCTTGTCCGCCCTTCAGCTGCATCACGACCGAGCCCTCGAGCACGTAAACAAACGCATGGGCATTGTGCCGATGCATCGCGCTCGAGCCGCCGGGCGCGTGCTCGACCGTGATCATCAGAGCTTCCCTGCCGGGGCTCTCCGCAAGATCCTTAGACATCAGTGCCGTGACCTTGGGCTCCGAGCCAGCGCGGTGCTGGCCGTGAGGCACAGAAGAGCCAACGCAGCGAGTTTGATCGTCATGGTCGTCGCCCCTTAGTTCGTCGGTCCGGATCCGCTCCTGAGAGAACTGGTGTTCCTCCCGTTGAGATCAGGCCGCTGCCTTCGAGCGGCGGAGCCACTCGTCCAGACCGATACGGCCGAGGCGCGCCTCGCCGAGCGGCACAAGCGAGTGCTCGCTGACCCGGCCGCCCCAGTATCCGGCCTCGGGATCGCTCACGACCTCGCGCGCATCGCCCACCGCTTTGAGATAGCGGGCGATGATCTCGTTGAACGGAGCTCGTTCCGGCCCGGCTATTTCCACGATGCCGCCACGCGGTGGCGCGAGCGCCACATCGGCAACCATAGCGGCAACGTCGTCCGACGCGATCGGCTGGAACAGGATGGGCGGGAGCCTGACTTTGTTGCCATCCACGCTGGAATCGGCGATGCCGCCGAGGAATTCCATGAACTGCGTCGCGCGGACGATGGTGTACGGTATGCTAGAGGTCTCGATCAGTTTCTCCTGGGCGACCTTAGCGCGGAAATAGCCGTTGTCGGTCCGGTCGGTCGCGACGATCGACAGCGCGACATGGTGCCGGACGTTCGCTGCGGCCTCCGCCGCGAGAAGGTTGCGGCCGGAGGTCTCGAAGAATTCCAGCACCGCCTTGTCTTCGAATGAGGGCGAGTTGGCGAGGTCGATCACTACCTTCGTGCCCGTCATGGCCTCCGTGAGCCCCTCCCCAGTTATCGTGTTAACGCCGCTCTTGGGCGAGGCGGCCACGACCTCATGGCCGCCCTGACGCAGAATGGCGACGGTCTTCGAACCGATCAGGCCGGTACCGCCGATCACGACGATCTTCATGGTGATCCTCCGTTATCGTTAGACGTGGTCAGCTTTCAGCTTCAGGCAATCATGGGCGCATCGCAGTTGTCGCGAGCGCTGCTGCGCCGGGCGAGAAGCGCGATGGGGCTCACCTGGTCGCATCGACGATACCATACGCGAGGCTTTGCCGGCGGTCCGCAATCAGTCAACAAGGCTGATCAATCGGCAGCCGGCCGAACGACTCATTTGCGCGTTGAGAGGGAGCGCGTGCCCCAAGATGCCGGCGTCAGATCGCTTCGGGGGCGGATGTCGGCGGCAGCCGGCGCCGGGCGGTAGCGCCGGATCGCGCCGATGATCACGACCACGAAGGATGCCAGCACAATGCCCTGCACGATGGCAAACGGTGGCTCGGCCGGCGGCACGCTTGGCGCCAGCGCATGCAATGCCGGTACTTTCAGGAAGGACTGGATGACCAGCACGAAGACGTTAAGATAAAGCGAGAGGAGCGCGGTGAGCACGTAGATCCAGCGCCAAGAACCGGCGAGCTTCATGCCGTAAAGCCCCAAACACGCGACCCCCAGCAGAACCAGGGAGAGGATCGCGATCAAATGGGACGGCAACGGCTTCTCGAACAGCAGCGGCGGAATCAGAAGCCCCGAGACGCTGGTCAGGATGGTGGCTGTAAGGAAAACAGCGGTGAGGTTCGGCATCCGCTTCGAGCCGAACATCCCGAACATCACGACGAGGCCCGCCGCGATTGCAACCAGGCTGATGATCACGTGGACGATCGTGAACGTCGCCAAGCTCATACCCAGCATCATGATCCGCCTCCGATTTCGACCCAAGCCATTGTCATCTCCATCTGTTTGGTAGGGCCACTGCTTAAGGGATCGAGCGTGCGCCTGCCCCAGAGCGATTTAGGCGGTCGTAGAGATATTGCTGTTAAGATGTGCGCTGGATTCTCATTTCCCTGCATGATGACGGTGGGACTATCGTTGCTAGAATGCGTCGTCAGCCTTCGTCAGAGCTTCACAGTGCTCAATGACAACCAAGAACGTCTGCGGTGCTGACCATCTCCTGCGCGGTGCCTTGTGCGACGGCGCCCCTGCGCCGCCGCGGCAACGGCAGAATGCGACTTTGGGCGTCTGCAGAGCACAACGACCGTTCAGAATTGAAATCCGCGGCGAATTTAGGCAGGACGCCGGGCCGGACAACGGCTAGAACGGAGATCGAAAGCTCGATCAGGTTGCGCCTCAACGACGAGGACGGTCCATGAGCGGTCCGCGCTTGCGAGATATTGGGCAGAAGCAAGGCGCGACTCCGGCGCAGCTGCACGATTTGCCGCTAGGCGAGCAGCGCCCTCACGCCGATGAAGAAATGGCGCGCGTGCTCAAGATGGCGCCGCTGCAGATGGCTTCGGATCCGTCCAGCGGCGTGATCACCTTCTGGAGGCATGATCCCCTGCACGACGTCGTCAAGCCGATGGTCGATCATGTGATCATGGCTTTTCTCGCCGAGCCGGTTCGGTTCGAACGCCGCGACGGAAAAGCGTTCCTGAACGGAATGACGCGTCCCGGGACCGTAACGGTCATTCCGGCGGGTTCATCCTCCCGCTGGGATATCTACCAGCCCTTGAGCGTCGTCCACCTCTACCTTCCGCAGACAACGCTGGAACGCGTTGCGCAGGAAGCCGGAACGGCGGCTCCCGGCGACCTTGTGGAACGAACGGCGCATCCGGACCCCATTACAGCCCGATTGCTGCTGAGCGCGGCGGACGCCCTGGAAGGCTGCGCCGCGCTGGATTCGTTGTTCAGGCACCAACTGAGCGATCTTCTGGCCACGCGATTGCTCGCCGCGCACGCCGGCTCGCCGGCAACGTTCCAGCCGGTCATGGGCGGGCTGTCGCCCAAGGTACTGGCGCGCGCTATCGAACGTCTGCGTTCGGATAGCGATGCGGACGTCTCGCTTGCGGCGCTTGCTGCCGACGCCGGCCTGTCGCGCTTCCACTTCTGCCGCGCCTTCAAAGAAAGCACCGGGCTCTCGCCGCACGCCTGGCTGCGCCAGCACCGGCTCGAGCAAGCCATGAACATGCTGCGCGATAGGGAGGTGTCGATCGTCTCCGTCGCTGCCGCGCTCGGTTATTCCACTCAGACCGCCTTCGCCGCGGCGTTCAGGAAGCTGACCGGCGAAACCCCCAGCGATTGGCGGAGACGCATATCTTGATGGTTTGGGCAAGCGTGGTCTCACCCGTTTCAAGTGCAGCGTCGAAGGGAGACAGGCGATGAAGACATTTCTGAGCATCGGCGCGGGCCCGGGAATGGGTTTCGCGACCGCCGAACGGTTCGCCAAAGAAGGTTTCCAGGTGGTTTTGGCCGCCCGCAGCGTGGCCAAGACGCAGGAGCTGGCCAAGAGATTGACAAGGAAAGGGTACAAGGCGGACGCGCGACAGGTGGATTCGAGCGATCCGAAGGGCATCGCCGAGCTGGTCGCTGAAGTCGAGAAGCAGCACGGCTCGATCGATGTCCTGCACTACAACGCCGCCTCCGCGCGCAAGGCGACTCTGTCCGAACAGCCTCGCGACAGCTTCAACTATGATCTCGCCCTGAACATCGGAGGTGCGCTCGTCGCGGCGCAAGCTGTCGCTCCGAAGATGGAAGAGCAAGGTTCGGGTGCGATCCTGTTGACGGGCGGCGGTTTCGCGCTCGCTCCCAGCGCGGACTTTCTTTCGATCAGCATCGGCAAGGCCGGCATTCGCGCCTTGGCCCAGGCGCTTTTCGAACCGTTCCGGGACAAGGGAATTCACGTCGCGACGGTGACCGTCTGCACCCTTGTGTCTCCGGAATCGAAGGAGGCCTCGGCGGTGGCCGAGCAGTTCTGGCATCTCTACAGCCAGCCCAAGGACGCCTGGACCTTCGAAACCAGCTACGCCCCCGCGGCACATGAACATGCTGCGTGATACCGACGAGAAGATCGTCCCAATCGCAGCCGCACTCGGCCGTTCCTCGGCGGCCGCGTTCGACGTCAAGTTCAGCAGGTGACCGCAACCCGAGCAATTGCCGCAGGCACATTACTTGGCAGCAATCGCTCTACAGGCACGGCAATCGCTCTGGGGCGGCCGCAGCTCAGATCCGCTAGATCATCGCAATGCCCACATCCAACCGGATGGAGAAGAACGATGATCCGCAAGAGCACCGTCGATTCCCGTGCGATCGCTCTGAGTTTCTCACACTGGTCCGCAATCTCCGGCTTTGCCAGCAAGACGGCCGAGACGGTTTCCGACTTCGCCCGCGTCGTGCGTAACCTGGTCATGGACATTCGAGACAGCTACCGGCCCGAGCTGCACTACATGCGCGGCCCCGGCCCGAAGTGGCGCGCCAAGCATCAGCCCTGGCTGGCATCCGACGCTGTCCCCAGCGACCGGCGCAAACGCGTTCATTAGCAGCAATCGCTCGACAGCTACGGCAATCCCTCTGGGGCAGCGCAGCGCGCCGTGGACTACACCATCACCGTCCAACGAACGCCGATGGAGATCGACCATGATCCGGAACACCTTGGTCAACCAGCTTGCAATCACCTCACGCCGGCGCGGCCTTGCCACAGCGGTCGTGTACGGACTTTCGCTGGCCGTGCGGTTCACCTCGGCAACCGGCGAAGAGGTGGAGATCCCGGTACAATCCCTGCAGAGAACCTATCCCGCGATCTCCATCACGACTCGGGACCGCCCTTCGCTGCCCTACCAGGATTGGGTTCTGGGCTCGGCTCAGCCCGTCGTTCTTCGACAAGGCTGGTCGCTCAAGTCTCCGATGTCAGCGCGCTCGCCGGAGTGCCTCCCCCCATAACGGGCTGACGCCCTCGTTTCACGCCTTCGCGTCGTCGTCGATCGCCGCCCTTGGTGAAGAGTGGCGGCGGTAGCGCGCGGACTTTCGGAAGTCCAAACCAAGGAGCAAAGACATGAGATTAGTCATCATCGGCGCCGGCTTCGCCGGCATGTACGCCGCCCTCTCCGCCGCTCGCCTGCGCGACATCCAGGGCGTTTCGCCGGAAGAGCTCGAGATCGCGCTGGTTTCGCCGGAGCCGACCCTCGTCGTCCGTCCGCGGCTGTACGAGCCGAAGCCCGAGACCTTGACGGCGCCGCTGCTCGACGTCCTCAACGCGGTAGACGTCAAGTACGTGCAGGGCAGCGCCGAGACGGTCGACACCAAGTCCCGCACGGTGCAGATCGCAACTAGCAAGGGACCGCTAAAGACGCTGTCCTACGAGCGCCTGGTCGTTGCCACCGGCAGCAAACTATTTCGTCCGAAGGTCCCGGGGCTCGCCGAGCACGGCTTTGCCGTCGACTCGCTCGATGATGCGGTGGCGCTCGACAAGCACCTGAAGGGCCTCGCCAAGCGGCCGGCCGTGAACGGCCGCGACACCGTCGTCGTGGCGGGCGGCGGTTTCACAGGCATCGAGGCCGCAACCGAAATGCCGGCGCGGCTGCGCGAGATCTTCGGCAAAGAGGCCAAGCCGCGGGTCATCATCGTCGACCGCAATGCTGCGATCGCCCCCGACATGGGTGAAGGGGCCCGCCCCGTCATCGAGGACGCCCTGCGCAAGCTCGGCGTGGAGACCCGGCTCGGCGCCGGCGTCGCCTCGCTCGACGAGTCCGGCGTCACGCTCTCCAGCGGCGAGCACATCGAAAGCGAGACCGTGATCTGGGCAGCGGGCATTCGCGCTGCGCCCTTGACCCAGCAAATTCCTGCCCAGCGCGACAATTTCGGCCGGCTGCTGGTGGACCGCGATCTGCGCGTACCGGGAGTGGACGGCGTCTTCGCCACGGGTGACGCCGCGCGCGCCGCCTGCGACAATGAAGGCAACTACGCGCTGATGTCTTGCCAGCACGCTACGCGGATGGGCGCGTTCGCGGGCAATAACGCTGCCGCGGAGCTGCTGGGCGTTCCGACCAAATGCTATCACCAGAAGGGATACGTGACCTGCCTGGACCTTGGCGAGGCCGGTGCGCTCTTCACGACCGGCTGGGAACGCAAGGTGGCCATGGTCGGCGATGTCGCCAAGAAGACCAAGCAGGAGATCAACACCGTCTGGATCTATCCGCCGAAAGCAGAGCGTGCCGCTGCGCTCGCTGTGGCCGATCCCGAACGTGTGACTGATGTGACTGGCTTCCTCTAGAGCCTTCACGCGAAGCGGGCCGCGCTCCGCGCTTGCTGCGCAGCCCGCTCAACCAGCACCAGCCAGCAGCTTTTCCATCAAAGAGGAGAGAAACACATGAACCGAGACCACACATCCCCCGCCTCACGCCTTGGCAAACCGATGCACGACGAGCTGGTTCCGTCGCGCTACGCGCTGAAAATCGGTGACATCGACGTCCTGGTGATCAGCGATGGAGTTCTGCATCTGCCAACCAATGTGTTGGTCGCTACGGCCGACCCGGCTCCCCGGCAGGCCGTGATCGACCAGCTAATGCTGCCGCCGGAAATGCTCGATTGGCCGCTGAACGTGCTTGTGGTGCGGAGCGGCGGCCGAACCATCCTGGTCGACACCGGGGCGGGAGTGAACTCGAACCTGCCGAAGGCCGGACAGTTGACCCATCGACTGGAGGCCGCCGGCATCGATCTTGCGGACCTGACCGACGTGGTGCTGACCCACTTGCACATGGACCATGTCGGCGGGCTGCTCGTCGACGGGGTGAAGGAGCAGCTTCGACCGGACCTGCGTATCCACGTGGCCGCAGCCGAGGTCAAGTTATGACGAAGCCCGATTTCTCGCTCGTCTCCATGCCGGAGGGTTTTCCGCAGGTGCTTGAATCGACCGCGCAGAAGTTCCTGCGCGAATACCGCACTTATCTGCGGACGTTCGACGACCGCGCTGAAATCGCGCCGGGCGTCGTCGCCCAGCGCACCGGTGGCCACACCCCCGGCCACTGTGTGGTCCGCCTCAACTCCGGCGGCGATCGGCTGACGTTCGCCGGCGATGCCGTATTCCAGGTCGGGTTCGACCACCCCGACGTGCACAACGGCTTCGAGCACGACCCGATGGAGGCGGCCCGCGTCCGGGTCCGTCTGTTGCGGGAGATGGCGGAGAGCGGCGAACTGCTGCTGGCCACCCACCTGTCGTTCCCGTGCATCTGCCATGTGAAGGTCGACGGCGAGGTGTTTCGCTGTCTGCCGGTCAACTGGGACTACTGACACCTATCGTGCGGCGCTTCGAGACGCGGAGCGCGGCACCCTCAATTACATCAAACTGGAGCTCGAGGACGATGAAACACGACACCGTGCATGCGGGGGCGTTCGCCATGCCGCTGACGAACCCGGCCTTTCCGCCCGGCCCCTATCGCTTCGTCAACCGCGAATACTTCATCATCCAGTACCGCACCGATCCGGAGGCCCTGCGCCGGATCGTGCCCGAGCCGCTGGAAGTGACCGAGCCGGTGGTGAACTACGAATTCATCCGGATGCCCGACTCCACCGGCTTCGGCGATTACACCGAAAGCGGCCAGGTCATCCCTGTCTCGTTTCGCGGCCAAGCCGGTAGCTTCGTCCACCAGATGTTCCTCAACGATCATCCGCCGATCGCCGGCGGACGCGAGCTATGGGGGTTTCCCAAGAAACTGGCGCAGCCCAAGCTCGCCGTCGAGATCGACACGCTGGTCGGCACGCTGAACTACGGCTCGGTGCGGATCGCAACGGGCACGATGGGCTACAAGCATCGCGCCCTCGACGCCGCGACCGAGGCAAAGAAACTCGCCGCGCCGAATTTCCTGCTCAAGATCATCCCCCATGTCGACGGCACGGCGCGCATCTGCGAGCTGGTCCGCTACCACTGCGAGGATATCGCCGTGAAGGGCGCGTGGACCGGGCCGGCTGCTCTCGACCTCCACTCGCATGCGCTTGCACCCGTCGCTGAGCTGCCGGTGCTGCAGGTGCTGTCGGCCAAGCACGTCGTTGCCGATCTTACCCTCGGGCTCGGCACCGTGGTCCACGACTATCTCAGTCCGGCGGCGGTGGCGCGCTCGCGGGAGACCATTTCCGAAATCCTGATCGAAGCCGACGCCGGTTGAACAGTCCGCACCGTGCAAGGAGCCCCGCAATGTTGAACGTGATGCGCGAACAGACCCATCCGGTAGCGCAGCAGACCCGGTCGCTGCCCTACGACGTCGTGGCGTTGGTCCTGCAGGGCGGCGGCGCGCTCGGCGCCTATCAGGCCGGCGTCTATGAGGGCCTGCACGAGGCCGGGATCCGGCCGAACTGGCTGGCCGGCATTTCGATCGGCGCACTCAACGCTGCCATCATCGCAGGCTCCCCGGAAGAAGAGCGCGTGGAACGGCTGCGCGAGTTCTGGGAGATCATCTGCGCCCAGTCGATCGAATGGCCGGCGGGAGAAGGACTGGCCGATGCCCTGCCTTTTGCCTTCGACATACACTCGATCCGCAATGCACTGGCGGCGATGCGGGCCCTGGTTCAGGGTCAGCCCGGCTTCTTTCGGCCGCGCTTTCCCTCGCCGCTTTTCTCGCCGTTCTCGGGCGATGCGGCGACCAGCTTCTACGACACCGCGCCCTTGCACCGGACGCTGGAGAAGCTCGTCGATTTTGACCGGCTGAATTCCGGCGAGGTGCGCGTCAGCGTCGGCGCGGTCAACGTTCGCACCGGCAACCTGACGTATTTCGACACCGCCGAACGCCGGCTCTGCCCGAGGCACTTCATGGCCTCGGGCGCGCTGCCGCCGGGATTCCCCGCCGTCGAGATCGAAGGCGAGCACTATTGGGACGGTGGCGTGGTCTCCAACACGCCTCTGTCGCGCGTGCTGTCCGGCGACCCCCGCGACACTCTGACGTTCCAGATCGACCTTTGGTCGGCCAGAGGCCGCGTTCCCTACGACATGATGGAGGTATCGAGCCGCCAGAAAGACATTCAATATTCGAGCCGCACGCGCGCCGTCACCGACCAGGCGCTGCGCATGCAGAAAATGCGTCAGGCGCTGCAGCGGGTGATCGAGCGACTGCCGGAGGCCGCCAAAAAGGATCCGGAAATCCGCGCGATCGCGGATATGGCTCGCCATCGCTCCCACAACATCATCCACCTGATCTACCAGACCAAGCTCCACGAAGGTCATTCGAGGGACTACGAATTCGGACTGAGCGCGATGCGCGCCCACTGGCAGAGCGGGTTGGAAGACATCCGCCGCACGCTCGCGAACGAACGGCGCCTCGATCCGCCGCCGCCCGAGCTCGGCATCGTCACCCACGACATCCATCGCCGCGATTGATCTTTCGCGTCGCCCTTTGATCAGGAGAACACCATGCCGACCCTTTCCGACGCTCCCGAGCAGAACGTCACGACGGAGCTTCGTCCACCGCCCGGGCGATCTGCGCCGGCACGTTCCGGCGCCGCCTCATGGACGATCATCCTGGTGCTCGTCCTGCTCCTGGTGGCGACCGATTTCGTCGCCTACGTCGGCTGGACGCTTGCTGACGGGATCGAGGTTTCGGCAGCCGGCTACGTCGCCATGGCTGCCGGCGTGCTGTTCTCGCTCGTCGTCGGATGCGGGCTCATGGCGCTCATCTTCTACAGCAGTCGGAACGGGTACGACGAACCTCCCGTGCTGATCGTCTCGAACGCGAGTCAGAAGCGAACGAATCGACCGACGATTGAATTGCAGGCCATTCGGACGGACCGCAAGCTTCCACTGCAAGATCGACATTGAAAGGAATCTGCCATGTTGAAGGGCAAAGTAGCCATCGTCACCGGATCGACCAGCGGCATCGGACTTGGAATCGCCAGAGAGCTCGCCAGGCTCGGTGCCGACATCGTGCTCAACGGTTTCGGCGACGCGAATGAGATCGAAAACATCCGCAGCGGCATGGAGCGCGATCACGGCGTGCGCTGCATCTACGATGGCGCCGACATGTCGAAGGGCGAGGCCGTTCGCGGATTGATCGACGCGACGATCGAAAAATTCGGGCGTCTTGACATCCTCGTCAACAATGCCGGCATCCAGTTTACCGCACCGGTTGATGAATTCCCGGCCGCCAAGTGGCAGGCCATCCTCGATATCAATCTGTCGGCGGCATTCCATGGAATCGCGGCGGCCGTACCGCAGATGAAGCAGCAGCGTTGGGGGCGTGTCGTCAACATCGCCTCTGCGCACGGCCTCGTCGCCTCGACCCACAAAGCTGCCTACGTGGCCGCCAAGCACGGCCTCGTTGGCCTCACCAAGGTGGTCGGCCTCGAGACCGCCGGAAGCGGCGTGACCTGCAACGCGGTCTGCCCCGGCTGGGTGCGAACGCCCCTTGTCGAGAAGCAGATCAGCGACATCGCCACGCAGCGGGGCATCAGTCAGAAGCAAGCGACCGAGGAGCTTCTCGCGGAGAAGCAACCGTCCCTTGAGTTCGCATCTCCCGAGCAACTCGGCGGCACGGTCGCTTTCCTGTGTTCGGCGGCGGCAGACCAGATCACCGGCACGGCGATTTCCGTCGATGGCGGTTGGACCGCGCGATAGGCGCGAGTGAACAGGCACGGGCTTCAAACATAGCGGGGCCCGGCAGCATTCCAGCGTGAAGATGCGCTTCGCGCTTCTCCCCCCGACAACAGCCCCTTTTTTGGGAACTCATGATGAACGTGGATCCATCGAAATGTTGATAACCATCCTCGCAATGGTCAGCACAAGTATCTTCGCGGCGCATGCTATCGACGCCTTGCACACGAGCCACCCCGCAGAGGAACCCGACTTCTCGAAAGCGGACTTGCCACGACGCAAAACGCCAGTTGGCTCACACACCTTGACGTTAGCCACGACATGAGGCGCGCCCCACCTCACGGCCGAGTTTGGGAGAAACGCAACTCGAGCACATCCGCGCGGGAGGATTGGCGGCGAGCATCTTGGCTGGGATGATTATTCGGGCAGCCCTGCTTTCCGCAATCCTTCTTCATATCGCGCGACGTCCTCGGCACGTCGATAGGGGCCAATCGCGTCCTTGAGATTGGAAACGCGCAGCGTGGGGCTGAGTTCGCGCAGCCGAGCCACTGCCTTCTGTGCCTGCTCCGGCCGACCGGCCATTGCGTTGCTTGCGGCGGTGATACGTAGTCCCGGTCCGTAGTCCGGACTGCACTGCAACGCCATGGTCGCCCATAGTGCCGCTTCGTCATAGCGATCCAAGAAGAAATGTGCATAGGCGGTTCCGGCTCGCATTGCCATCAGCCAAGGATCAAGTGGGCTCAGGCGAATGGCACGCGAGAAGCGCTCGATCGCCGATTCCGGCTCGCCGAGCCAGAGTTTCACCCAGCCGCCGAAATTCCATGCCTCGGCCAAATTGGAATTCAGCGTAAGCGCGCGATCGACCAAGCCGGCACCTACCCCGAGATCCCGAACGACAAACGCCAACGCATTCCCGCCAGCGGAGAGCGCGATCGGGTCGTCCTTGCCTAACTCGACTGCCCGTTGGGCGAGCTTCTTCACTTCGGTGATCGCATTCGCCGTGTCTGGAATCCAGCCATTGATCTTGGCAACGAGGTAGCAAAAGGCTGCGCGACCGTACGCGGAGGCGAACTCCGGGTCGAGCTCGATCGCACGCTTGAATAGGCGCAATGCCTCCTCGTTCGCTCGCTGGTTGCCAAACTGATGAAGTTGGGCCAGACCGCGCAAATAGAGGGCATAGGCGTCGAGACTGGCGGTCGGCTTGCGCTTGGCGCGCTCGATCTCGGCTTTTTCCACCGCGGGCGCGATCGCCCCGACAACGCTCTCGGTCACCTGGTCCTGCAACTCGAAAATGTCGCCGAGCTCGCCATCGAAACGATCTGCCCAAATATGCGCTCCGGTGGCGGCATCGACGAGCTGTCCCGTAATGCGCACCCGGTTTGCCACCTTGCGAACGCTCCCTTCCAATACGTAGCGCACCCCGAGCTCACGCCCCACCTGCTTCACGTCGACGGCCCGCGCCTTGTAGGTGAAGCTGGAGTTTCGGGCGATGACGAATGGCTCCTTGAAACGGGACAGCGCCGTGATGATGTCCTCGGCCATTCCATCGGCAAAGTATTCCTGTTCGACATCGCCGGACATGTTCTGAAACGGAAGCACCGCAATGGAAGGCTTGTCCGGCAGCGCAGGCGGACTCTCTGCCGCGGCGGCGAGAAATGGCGCGGCCTCTCGCGCTCCAGTAGCCGCATCGACCGTAAAGGCCCTGATTGTCTCCTGGATGCTCTCTACTCGTGGAACGCCAACCTCCGGACCCGGGTCCGCGACCAAGGTTCGCGTCGGCGATTCTTCCTCGGTGATCTGGCCAACAAACCGGAGGCCTTTGCGAGAAACCGTCCGTATCAGGCGTTGCTCTTTTCCGGTGTCCCCGATTGCCTTGCGCACGGCATTGACGTGGCTAGTCAGCGTGGATTCGGACACGATGCGTCCTTCCCACACCGCCTTCAGAAGATCGTCCCTTGTCACGACCTGTTCGCGGTTTCGGACGAGGAAGAGCAGCAGGTCGAACACCTTCGGTCCAACGGGGATGAGCTCGGAGCCTCGCTTGAGCTCGCGCCGGTCGGCGTCCAGGCGATAGTCTTCGAACACAAACGGCACTTTTGACCCCTCTTGGACAAGAAGCCAAGGAAAACTCAATCGCAATTCGGGCCGGCTGCAAGGTCTTTTCCGTCGGAAACTGTACACATTTTCCCATTCTTCGGAAACAAGGGTTCTGCACGCCCTGCACCCGACGCGCACTGATGTGCGCAATCCCCCCAACCCAGTCAGGCCGAGTCACGGCCCATAACGTGCAGTCCGCGAGGCGAGCATTTATTTCATGAGCAAGCCCTTCTCGCGCGATTCCTTGGAGGAGGCGTCAGTTGCGCCTGAGGCGTGCCAAGCCACTCCGGCCAATGCAGAGCGACCTCACCCTAGTGCGGAAATGGCGCGGGTGCTCCAGACCACGCCAATTCACATGGCTTTGGATTCCTCCGGCGCCGGAATTGCCCACTGGAAACATGACCCGCTGCATGACGTTGTCGCGCCCATGAGCCATCACGTCATCATGGCCTACAATGGCACGGTGCAGCGCATAGTGCGGCGGACGGGAAGCGCGGTTGCAATCGGTACGTTTCGCCCCGGAGTCGTAATCATAATTGCCGAAGGATCGAGCTCCCGGTGGGATATTCCGAAGCCAGTCGACGTCGTACAACTCTATCTTCCGCACACCACGCTCGAGCGGGTTGCAGGCGAGCACAACAGCGCCACCTCAACCGATCTCCTGGAGCGAACGGCGCATCCTGATCCCATTACATCCCGATTGCTCCTGACCGCGGCCGGCGCCATGGACGCCAATGGCACCCTGGACACACTGTTCAGGCATCAGCTGATGGACCTCGTGGCCACGCGCCTGCTGGCAGCGCATGTCGGTGTGCCGACCACGTTCCAGCGTACGCTGGGCGGCCTCTCACCGATAGTGTTGCGCCGCGCCATCGAGCGCCTGCGTTCAGATAACGATGCGGACGTCTCGCTTGCGGCGCTGGCTGCCGACGCCGGCTTGTCGCGCTTCCACTTCTGCCGAGCCTTCAAGGAAAGCACCGGGCTTTCCCCGCATGCCTGGCGGCGCGAGCAACGGCTCGAGGAGGCCAAAAACATGCTTCGCAACACCGACGAATCGGTTGTCTCGATCGCGGTCGCGCTCGGCTATACCTCCCAGAGCGCGTTCGCCGCGGCGTTCAGGAAGCTGACCGGGGAGACCCCAAGCAACTGGCGGCGGCGTACACGTTGACGACTCGCCTGTGCGGAACTCCCCGACGATCCGCGACCGCTCCGCTTAATAGAGGCATTTGAAGAGAGACCTGCCGTCAGATGGCAGCTAGCACCAGACGTCCACGATTTGGCATCCCCGCCGGACCGGCTTTAGGTAGTGGTTAAGTAGCTCCGCAGGTCTGGCCTTTCATGCGTCTCCTCAGGCTGAGCTCTTGCCGGTCTGCTCGGGAACGATGTGGTCCGCGTACCGGTCGGGCCAGTTGGTGTCGGGCTGCCCGGTTCGCTTCTCATGCTCTCAATGCGCGGCCGCGGTACGTCTCTTCGGCGAGCTCCCGTGGCGAGGCTCATGGGTTCGATTCCTTTCGTACGTTCGTGCTGTGTTTGACGCCCTCAAAGCTCGGCGAATCCGCCATCGACGACCATTTCCGATCCAAGCATATAGCTCGATGCATCGCTCGCGAGGAACAGGACCGCAGCGGCGATTTCGTCGGGCTTTCCAAGTCGCCCGAGCGGAATCAGCTTGCTGGCGCCTGCGAGATACTCGCGGAACTGGGCATCGGTCTGACCGGGATGTTCGGATTGGCCCACGCCGCGAAGAATGGGCGTCTCGATCAGCCCTGGACTGACCGCGTTTACGCGGATGCGCCGGGCGAGCAGCTCGGCCGACAATGTGCGTGCCAACGAGCGGACGGCTGCCTTCGAAGCCGAAAGGATGGCACGACCGGGAACGCCGACCTGATTCAACCAGGCTGTGTTCAGGATGATCGAACCGCCCTCGCGCATGACCGGTTCGACCGCCTGAATCGAGAAGAACACGGACCTGACATTCGTATCCATGAGGCTGTCATATTGCGCCTCGCTGGTGGCCGCCAAGGGCGTGACATAGGCTACACCTGCGTTGGCGAAAAACACGTCGAGCGCGCCGAAGGCTTGCCGCACGTCTGACGCCATCTTTTGAAGGGCATCTCGAGAGAGCACGTCGGTCTTCAGTGTCAGCACATCGCCGCCGATGAGCGTGCGCGCCCGCTCGAGTGCGTCGGACTCGCGGCCGGTAATGGCGATCCGTGCACCATTGGCTTGCAGCAGCTTGGCGGTGGCCAAGCCGATGCCCGAGGTCCCACCAGTGACGAGCGCAGTCTTTCCGTTAAGCATGGAAACTCTCCCTGTTGTTCTCGGCGGTCAGAACGAGCTGCGGCTCTTGCGCCACGGCAACTGCCGTAGTTCGTCAGCAAGAGCCCGGACAGCGGACGCTCCAAAGCGACGCGCCCAACGATCGAGCCAGTCCTCGCTTTCCAGGAAGAACTTCCAGTCGCTGATGACCGCGGGCCTCATGAGTAGAAATGGTACGGGTGGTGTGAACGGCCGGAAGCTGGAGCTGTGTATCGCTGTCGCTTCGTTGCGTTCGTAGAAGGCTCCCAGCACAAGTCCATCCTCCACGTACGACGGAACGGCGAGCTGCTGCAGGACGTCGTCGAAGAGATCCTTTGCACGATCCGACGGCAAATCGGTGAAGACCAGGACGATCGATCTGTGGTGTGCGTCATGGCCGTTCGAAGACTGAGCGTCCATGAACAGCGTCTTGTCCTTCACGAGCCGGACGATTTTCGGCACGCTCAGATTGGTGATGCGCTCGGGAGCGAGCCAGATCGTCTTGCACTCGCGGGCCACAGGGACGAAGGGACACACCGCGCCATCGCGGCCGAGATCTTTGTGTGGCCTGGCCACGAAAGTCCGGATCCAGTCTGCAACGGCTTGAAGCGCAGTTAGATCGCTTTCCGCGAGCGTCCTCGTCCTGGAAACGTAGTCGAGATCGTCAAGGGGGAAGAGATTGGTGTACTGTGGTGGCAAAGAATCTACTGTCGCGGAGCCAGCCGCGGCTGCTTCAAATGTGTCAACGTGAGTCATGACATTCACCAATTGTTGAATGTAGGATTGCGGTTTTCAGATTGATTGGCGAAGCGGCCTGAACGCGGCACGAAGTTCGGAGGCGAAAAGCGCGGGCTCCTCCCAGGCCGGGAAGTGGCCGCCCCGCTCTGCGTCGCGGAAGTAGATCAGATTGGGAAAGGCGCGGCGGGCCCAAGTCTCCGGGGCTCGAAAAAGATCGTCGTTCGGAAATGTCGTGATGGCTACCGGCAGGGTTATCGAGTCGGTCTTCTGCGCGGCCGCGCTGATCAGGTTCTGATGGCGGTTCTCCCAATAGAGCCTCGCTCCCGAAGCCACCGTGTTAGTCAGCCAGTGAAGTGAGAAGTTGTCGAGCACCTCATCCGGCGTAGGCGCCTGCTTGGGATCTTTGCCGTACGTCCACTTTCCAAAGCCCCCATGGACGAGCATCCACCCCGCAAGTCCAGCCGGAGAGTCGGTCAGCCCGTAACCGACGGCCTGTGGTCGTGCGCTCATCATTGTCAGGTATCCCCAGCCACCGCTCTTGATGAACGACTGCATGGCCTCGAACTCGGCGCGCTCCTTTGCAGACAGTCCCGCAGGCGCGGGCCCGCCGGTGGCGATCGCTTGGGCCGCATCGGGCGGGAAGACCGCCGGCAGATTGGTGTGAATGCCGAGCAAACCGGTCGGGGCCTGACGCCCCATGGCCTCGACAACGCCAGCGCCCCAGTCTCCGCCTTGGGCGACGTACTTTGTGTAACCGAGCCGCTTCATGAGCATGTCCCATGCGCGGCCGATGCGCTCCACGTCCCAGCCTATCTCGGTCGGTCGCGACGAAAAGCCGAACCCTGGCAGCGACGGGATCACGACGTCGAACGCGTCCTTCGCCTGACCGCCGTACGAAGTCGGATCTGTGAGCTCACCGATGGGTTTGATCTGCTCGAAGACCGACCCGGGCCATCCATGTGTGATGATCAGCGGCAGTGCGTTAGGATGGCGAGAGCGCACGTGTATGAAGTGGATATCGACGCCGTCGATCATCGTCTTGAACTGAGGCAAGGCGTTCAACTTTGCCTCGCCCTTGCGCCAGTCATAATCGGTCGCCCAATGGCGGACCAGTTGCTGGAGCTTTGCGAGTTGCGCGCCTTGCGTCTGATCGAGGACCGTCTCCTTGTCGGGCCAGCGGGTCGCTGCCAGGCGGCGCCGAAGATCGTCGAGTTGATCTTGCGGGACCTGAACCTTGAAGGGACGAATGCCATCCCCGTCCGCAGCAAATGCCGAATGTTCTGGAAACAAGCTGGCGGCGCCGGCCGCGGCAACTCCCGCCGCGATCCCGGTTAGAATACTACGACGACCGATGTCGATTGTTTCGGGCTTATCAAACTTGGTCACGATTGCTCTCCTGCTTGAAGGATCAATGTGCGGAGCATCGTCAAACCTCCGCTCGTCCTTGGAAACTAGGAGCCTCGCCAGACCATCCACTAGCTGGTAAAGTCGGGATTTACTGTGCAAGTATTTGGACAACGACCATGGATGCAATCACGGTATTCGTGAAGGTCGTGGAAGCAGGCAATTTCTCCGCTGCGGCGAGACGCTTGGGCATGCCCAAGACGACGGTCAGCGCCAAAGTGGCGGGATTGGAAAAGCGTCTGGGCGTCCGTTTGATCCAGCGCAACACCCGCAAGCTGCGGATGACCGAAGCGGGCGACGCTTATTTCCAACACTGTGCAATCGCAGTCCGCGAGGTCGAACAAGGTGAAGCGGCGCTTCAGGTCTCGAAAACCAAACCGTCCGGTATCCTCAAGGTTACAGCGCCAGTGGACGTAGGGCACGCTATTTTGCCTCGTATCGCACGTGCCTATGCGGCGAAGTGTCCGGACGTTTCCCTTCAGTTCATTCTCACGAACCGGATCGTCGATATAGTTGAGGAAGGTGTCGACCTTGCTATTCGCTTTGCTGGGGCGCTGAAGGACTCGTCACTCATCGCTCGACGATTCATCGAAATAAGATCGGACCTGTGGGCCTCGCCGCAATATATGAAGCGGTTAGGCAAGCTCAGTCATCCGCGCGACCTGGTTGACGCTGCATTCATAAAGTACCTCTTCCAAAAGACGTCGGTGACTCTCACGAACGGGAAGTCGGACTTTGAGGTTGAAATGAAGGGACGTTTTCAGGTCGATGACGCAGAACTGTGCAAGTCCCTCACGGTGTCGGGAGAAGGTATGGCATGGTTGCCGGATTATCTGACCGCAGACGCGGTGAAAGCCGGCAAGCTAGTGAGGGTCCTGTCGGAATGGCGTACGAAGCAGCAGCGGCCGGCGACCCTATACTTTGTCTATGCCGGTCGCCAGTACGCGCTGCCGAAAGTGGAGAGCTTTATCCAAACCGCCTTTGAGCAGGTCCAACTCGGAAAGTGAATAGGCAATGCAGCAGCAAACCTCGGCTGCGACACGCCGCAGATGGGGCATACTTAGAAGGTTGTGTTTCAGTTGCTCTGGCCTTTCGTAAATGCGTTGCCTTAGGCTGAGCCCATGCCGGTCTGCTCGCGAACGATGTAGTCCGCATACCAGTCGGGCCAGTTGGCGTCGGGCTGCCCGGTTCTCTTCTCATGCTCTCCATGCGCGGCCGCCGCACGCCTCAGCGCGCCGGCGAGCTCTCGCGACGATGCAAAGCTGGTGTCAGCCTCGACGCGGCCCGGCAACCGATGCGTCACTTGCTGGATTAGCCAACCATTGCCGTCCGGATCGAGGAAGGTCGCGAGGGCTCCATAACTCGGCCGCTCCGGATCAGGACCCGGGACGCGGCCATCGGGCCCACGGTGAAACACCTCGCTGACTTCGACCCCTCGCTTGATGAGCTCATCGCGCGCTGCCCCGATGTCGGAAACGACGAGAAAGTGGAGCGGGGCCGCCGCAAGCTGAATCGATGCTGGCGACCCGGGCGGCGTCAACTGGACCGCGCGCGAGCCATCGGCCCGGGTGAAGTCGGCATCCAACCGCCAGCCGAGATCGCTGTAGAACTTCTTCGCGCGATCGACGTCGGCGACCGGGATGACGGCGACCTCCAGCTTCATGGCGAGGCGTTGGGGGTCGCGAGTTTCCAGTGACTTGGGATTGCTCATAGGTTCGATTTCCTTCGTACGTTCGTGCTGTGTTGACGCCCTCAAAGCTCGGCGAACCCGCCATCGACGACCATTTCCGATCCAAGCATGTAGCTCGACGCATCGCTCGCGAGGAACAGGACCGCAGCCGCGATTTCGTCGGCCTTTCCAAGTCGCCCGAGCGGAATCAGCTTGCTGGCACCTGCGAGATACTCGCGAAACTGGGCATCGGTCTGACCGGGATGTTCGGACTGACCCACGCCCCGAAGAATGGGTGTCTCGATCAGCCCTGGACTGACCGCGTTTACGCGGATGCGGCGGGCGAGCAGCTCGGCCGATAGCGTACGGGCGAAGGACCGTACCGCCGCCTTCGACGCCGACAGGATAGCCCGACCGGGCACCCCGACCTGGTTCAACCAGGCCGTATTCAAGATGATGGAGCCCCCCTCGCGCATGATGGGCTCGACCGCCTGGACCGAAAAGAACACAGATCTGACATTAGTGTCCATGAGCGCATCATATTGCGCCTCGCTGGTGGTCGCCAGCGGCGTCACATAGGCCACACCGGCATTCGCAAAGAAAATGTCGAGCGCGCCGAATTTATGCTGCACATCGGACGCCATCTTTCGAAGGGCGTCGCGGGATAGCACGTCGGTCTGCAGCATCAGCGGGTCCCCAGCAATGATTTCACGCGCCCGCTCGAGAGCGTCCGCTTCGCGGCCCGTAACGGCAATTCGCGCACCTTTGGCGCGCAAGAGCTTTGCGGTAGCGAGGCCGATGCCCGATGTGCCACCAGTAATTAGCGCGGTCTTTCCGTTTAGCATTGAGTTCTCCGATCATTTGGGCTGTTCGACTTCCGGAAGCGACATTCCTGTCGTCGACACGGTGGCCTACTTGTGGCGGCCGGCGTGGCTTGTCTTTTGGTGTTCGGGCACGACGAATTTCAGTGTCGTCATCTGGCCAGGGAAGACGTTGTGATCGGCGTCCACCAGCGCGATCGTCACCTGGTGCGGACCAGCAGGCAGGCCGGCTATGTCGACGGTGTTGTTGTCGCTCGCGTCCGCCCACCACCACGGCAGGTCGTCGACGGTGATGTGAAGATGACCAATACGGGGCGACACTTGGCGCGCGCCCGCTCCGAACACCTGGACGATGCGGACGTTTTCCACTCGATACTGCGCCCAGAAGACGCCGATCGCCAAACCTTCGGGAAGCGGGGGATCGACGATCAGCTTGGGATCGCGCTCGTTCTCGACGGGGACGTATGGCGAAGGTCCGCGGATTTCCCTCGCGGTTTGGGCTGACGCGTCGGTTGCGAGCACTGCGCAGGCCGCTATGGCAGCGGCAAAGATCTTGACGTGAGTCATGGCACTACCTTGTTCTAAAGGTGGGATTCGAGGTTCTCGGATCGATGTACGAAATCTGGTGACTAATCGCGCTTCGCGCGCCACGGCTGGCGGCGCAGTTCATCGGCAAGCGCATGGATTGCAGAACCCTGAAAGCGGCGGGCCCAGAGATCCAGCCACTGTTCGCTGTCCAGAAAGAATTTCCAGTCGCTAACGACTGCCTGCCTTATCGGCAGGAACGGCACCGGCGAGTTGAACGGCCGAAAACTGGTATTGTAAATCGCAGTCCCTTCGTTGCGTTCGTAAAACGCTCCAAGCACCAATCCATCTTCCGCATAGGATCGAACGGCGAGATCCTGCAGCACTTGCTCGAACAGGGACTTCGCACGTTCTGCCGCCAGGTCGGTGAAGACAATGACGACTGATTTGTAGACGGCGTCGCTATCAAGGGGCTGAGAGTCAAGGAACACCTTCTTGTAGTCGCCGATGAGCTCGACAACATCTTGCACGCCCCGGTCGGAGATCCGCTCGGGAGCGAGCCAGAGTATCGTACGTTCGATGGCCCGAGGAACGAAGGGGCACACGGGCCCAGAGCGGCCGAGTTGCTTGTCGGGTTTGGCCACGAAGCCATTTATCCAGTCTGCGACCGCGCGAAGCGCGTTTCGATCCCCTTCGATCAGCCCGCTCGTCCTGCCGACGTCGTCGAGATCCTCCGGCAGGAGGAGATTGGCAGCCGCTGCCGGCAGGGACCGTCCTGTCGAGCCACGAACCGTCCTCGCGTTTTCCGCAACAGCGCTCGCGGCGAGCGTCAAGCAAGCCGCAATTGGGGCACGCGTTTCGAGGGTCACATCGGATCTCCTTTTGATGAGCCATGGGCTGGAGATAGCGGCGTCGCTCGCCGGGATCTTGTCGATTCCTTACCTGCCGCACGGAAGTGTGAAGACGGATCGCTATCCTCCTCACCTCGACAAGGAGCTGACACGATCATATGTTCGCGTAATTGCCCATGTTGATTGAGGAATTGGATTGCACGGATGGCCGACAGGCTGCCGAACGGTAACCAATCGATGGCATGGTCCGACGATTCGTTCGTGGCCACAGAGTTTCTTTTTGCCGATTATCGCGACTTCGTTTTTCCGCTCCATGTGCATGAGACATTCGCGATTGGCGTCATCGAAGCCGGTGGACAGCACTTCCAGCCGGGGCGATCCCCATCCTTGATCATGCCTGAGGGGACGCTGTGCACGATCGATCCCCGCGTCGTGCATGAAGGAAGGCCGGCAACCGAACGAGGTTGGCGCTACCGGATGTTCTATCCCTCTCCTGCACTCGTTGCGGGCGCACTAGAAGAGCCACGCCGCCTTGCCTCAAGTGGAGAGTGGGGCATTGGACAACATGTCATCCACGATCAGGAGCTCTATCGCGAATTCGTCGGTCTGCACGTTTCCTCGCAACGCAAAGAAACTCTGTTGGAGCGGCAATCGCGTATCGCTGTCTTTCTTCGGCGGCTGTTCGCACGTCACGGCAATTTTCTGCCTGAAGCGAGCCGGGCGAGAGCCGCTCCGCGCACGGCGTCCCTCGTTCGCGACTACCTTCATGCCAATGCGGAAAGTCAGGTCAGTATAGCCGACCTGGCGCAGGCTGCAGGTGTCTCGGGCACGCAGGTCATTCGAGCCTTTTCGGCAGGAACTGGCATGCCGCCACATTCCTACCTCGTCAGCCTACGGGTCGAACGGGCAAAGGCGCTGCTGAGATCAGGAAGGAGTCTGGCCGCGGCGGCGCTCGATGTGGGCTTTTCCGACCAAAGCCAGTTTACCCGCCATTTCAAGCGACTTACGGGGGTGACTCCCGGTCGGTTCGCCGCGGAAACGTCATCTGCCAGGTAAGGAATCGACAAGACCGGCGTTGTCGGTCTGGCCTACGTTGCGCGCATTGGCTGGATGACGCCAGCGCGTAGCGAGGCTAGAACTCCAATGACAACGAAGAACGTGTCCTTGGCGCAAGAAGCACCTGCTCTGCGTCGGCGAATTGATGTCGCCGACCCGAGATCGGCGAAGGGGATCGCTCTGTTCGCCTTCGTCTTCTTGGGCGTGATCTGGGGCAGCAACTTCATCTTCATGAAGTGGGCCGCCGCGGAAATCGCGCCTGCACAGATCGTGCTGCTCCGTGTTGTCTTCGCGTTTCCAACCGTATTTCTCTATGCGCTGTGGCAAAGGGCTTTGCGTTGGCAGCATGTTCGGTACGCGCATCACTTCATCGTCATGTCCCTATTGGGCACTGCAATTTACTACTTTGCTTTTGCCAAAGGGGCGGCACTTCTTCCGTCCAGCATCGCCGGTTTGCTGAGCGGAGCGATTCCCCTGTTTGCGTTCATCTGCACATACTTGTTTTTGCGCGACGAGATCATCACGGTCACCAAGGCAGCAGGCGTCGCTCTCGGTCTCCTCGGCGTAGTTCTCATCGCGCGGCCGTGGTCGGCTGTGGATTACGTTAGTATGGAAGGGATCGCGTATATGATGGCAGGTTCTTTTAGCCTCGGATGTTCCTTCGTTTATGCTCGCAACTTCATCAGCCCGTTGCAGCTACCGGCCTCGGCTCTGACGACTTACCAGATCGGGGTGGCGGTGGTGTTCTTGGTCATGGCAATCCACCTGGACGGAATCGACGCAGTCTTCAGCGATACCCGCGCTTGGACCGGGCTTGTTTTTGGTCTTGGAATTTGCGGGACGGGTCTGGCTTATATCATCTACTATTTCATAGTAGCCAACCTAGGCGCCCTCGCCGCGTCAAGCGTCACCTACATTCCGCCGATCGTCTCACTTATCATCGGCATCCTCCTGGCGGGTGAGAGCATCAACGCTTTCGAATGCGTCGCCGTGCTGCTCGTTCTCTCCGGTGTAGCTGTGTTGCAACTCGGCAAGCGAACAGAGCATTTGTAGTTATCGTGAGGACGTTGTTGCCTGCGAGACAAATCTGCTCGCGTTGAATGCCGATATGGAAGCCGCCCCGCTGGTCTCTGACGGTCTGATAGAGAAAAGCCCACACCCCGGCAACGGACGCCGCGTGCAGCTCACGATGACCGAACACGGGATAAACCTGCTGGTCCGTCTCGCCGCCTTGCAACGCCCAGTGAATGACGCGCTGTTTGGCATGTCGACGCGCGAGGAGTTCAGAGTGCTCTCCCAAATCCTTTCTCGTCTTGCTTCCAACGCCGATAGCGCATTGAAGCTTGCCGAGCACGTCCGGGCAACGCTCACGTCCCAGAATAACGTAGCGTACCGCACCGGAGAGAGTTCGTAAGAACCGACGAGCAAGCCGTCAAAGCCTGCGGTAGTGACGATTTAGATCAAGGCGTTGGGTGCTTCTGACGGCTCTGGCCTAGCGACCGCGTCGTCATAACGAGGGCAGCGCGACCAACCCAGCGAGAGTTTTCGCCCTTGATTGGATCCGTTAGCCGCCCAACCGCATTGAGGCGGAAACGACTTCAGCCACAGGACTGAGACTGTTGGTCAGCACTTGCTCTTCCCTTCCGTCAGAATCTGGCGTGTAGGCCGAACCACAAAGCGCCCTCACGTTGGCTGTCGTGAGATTTTGATCTCCCGGTGCACACGTCGTGCACACGGCGCCTACTAACCGATTGAAAGACTTGAACTCTCATGGCGTCCATCTCGTGGACCTAAGGGCGTCGGACTGGTCTTGCCTACGTTGCTCTCGTGGACCTCGTCGGTGGTGCACGACATCACCCGTAAGCTTCACCAGGAGATCACGGCCGACCGGCTCGCGCGGCTTGACCGGAGCATCCTGCGAGATGCGGGGGGTGTGCTGTCTGGACGGGAGCCCGCCTGGCAAATGGCGCGGATCGGAAGGCTGCGAGCGCTGGAGCGGATGGGGTTGGCGGACGAGACAGAGCCGGGGCGCTGGCGGATCGACCCTGAGCTCGAGCCCAAGCTCAGACGCATGGGGGAACGCGGCGACATCATCAAGACCATGCACCGTGAGATGGCCGCGGTGGGAGTTTCGCGGGCCGCCAGCGACTACACGATCTTTGGTCCGGAACCAAGCGCTCATCGCCTGGTCGGGCGGGTCGTTGGCGAGGGTTTGCGGACGAACTGACGGAGCGCCGCTATGTCGTGATCGATGGGGTGGACGGGACGCACTATGCCGAGGTCGGTAAGCGATCGCGGCGAATATTTTGCGGGCGACCCACTTGATCTCATGTTCCGTGCGCTGGGTGGAGACGCCGCTGACAAAGCCTACGAGAATGCCAGGGTTGGGCCAAACGACATTGATGTCGTCGAGCTGCACGACTGTTTCACAAGCAACGAAGCGCTGATGTATTCAGCACTTGGCTTTTGCCGTGAAAGCGAGACCGAACGATTTATCCTCGAAGGTGCAGGCAGCTACCCAGGAGACATAGTCGTCAATCCTTCCGGCGGGCTCCTGTCAAAGGGACATCCGCTCGGCGCTACAGCCTCGGATCGCGGAATTAACGTGGCAACCCCGCGGCAGCGCCGGTCGACGGCAGGTTGAAGGTGCTGGCACCGGGCTCCAACAAAACGCCGGTTTGGGCAGCGCCGGTATCGTGCACATCTTGCAGAACACCTCACAGGTGTGATCTGCGTAGCTAGTTTAGCTTATGAGTGGTAGGCAGGCCGACGAACAATGGGCGAGCCGGTATCACAAATGCCTGGCGAAGCGACAATCCTAAGCTTGCGGAACCAGCGAATGCAATGCGTTGACGGCAGCCTCTCGATTGTCCACAGGGACAAACAGGCTGACCGAATGCGATGACATTACGCATCTGTCGGGGACAATTCCGTGACCCTCAAGAACCTGCAACGCCCTGAACGGCAATTCTGATGAGACGCCGCCGAAGCAGGTGAGACTCACCGCGCTCGAAGCTTCGCGCTGCTTGCGCAGATCCCCGGCGTGCTCCAGCGTGCGCAACAGGGCATCCAGCCACTCCGTATCGCACGTCACAGTCATGCTAGTCTTTCCACCAGCGAAGTGCGATGCAAGGAGCTGCGGCCAGGACAGACTGTTTCGCTTGAGATGCTGCGCGAGTTTCTCGAAACCGTGATTGAGATCCCTGGAATCGATTTCCACATGCTCGATGCGGGCGATCGAGTTGACGGCGAGAACTTTCCCGTTTTCCATGCCCAAAATCTCTTTCATCACTTGCGTGCTGTGCCCGGCGCCGCCCGACTGCTTGAGGACCAGAGGCACATCCTGACTTTGCGCCAACTCTACGCTGCGGAAATGCAGGATCTTCGCACCCCAGAAGCACATCTCCGACAGGGATGCGAAGTCCACCTGTGGCAGGGGCCTTGCATCCGGCACGATCCGCGGATCGGCCGAACAGATTCCGTCGACCTCCTTGATGATCTCACAGCGTTCGGCTTTCAGCGCGGCGGCCATCGCGACGGCCGTGGTGTCGCTGCCGCCCCGGCCGAGCGTGGTGATTTCCCGGGTTGCCGGGTTCACGCCCTGGAATCCTGCCAGCACCACGACGCGTCCGCGATCAAGCTCCTCGAGCACGCGAATGGGCCGCACTTCCAGAATGCGTGCGGAGGAATGGGAGTCGTCGGTCATCACGCCGGCCTGGCTGCCGGTGAAGCTGATCGCGGGCACGCCCAGATCGGAAAGCGCCATGCTCATCAGGGACATGCTGATGCGCTCGCCTGTGGTCAACAGCATATCGAGCTCGCGGCGGTTGGGAGCCGGGCTCACCTGATGAGCCATCTGAATCAACTGGTCGGTGGTCGTGCCCATGGCTGAGACGATCGCTACGACACGGTGACCGCGGCCGTGCAAATCGGCGAGACTGCGCGCAACCGCGCGGATCTTCGCCGGTGTTTCAAGGCAGACGCCGCCATATTTTTGCACGATGATCGGTTGATTGCGCATCTAACCTCGCTCGGAAGCCTTGCTCCCCTCGCCCATCGAACCGACACCGCCAATCCATGTGCCGACGACCTCAAAATTCGGATTGAAGGCGACAAGATCCGCGCGGTATCCGGGCGCGATCTGTCCAAGTTCGGGCCCAAGGCCCAGAAATGTCGCAGGCGTCCGGGACGCCATGATGAGGGCATCAACGAGGGGGACTCCGATTAGCGCAACAGCATTGCGGACCGCCTCGATCATGGTGAGGTGAGCGCCCGCGAGTGTGCCATGCCGGCCAGTCAGGCGCCCCTCGTGTAACGTGATCTCCCTTCCCTGCAACATGAATTGCCGGTCGTTCGTGCCCGCCAATGGCATGGCATCGGTGACCAGCATCAATCGATGGCGTCCCTTGCAGCGGAAGGCAATACGCAAACCGGTGGGGTCAACGTGGATGCCGTCGCAGATGATCCCTGCAAACAACCGGTCGTCCACCAATGCGGCTCCCACCAAGCCCGGCTCTCGGGCGTTCAGCTGCGACATGGCATTGAACAGATGGGTCACGCCCGAGACACCGCGATCCACCGCCTGCCCGATTTCGGCTGCGGTGGCGTCGCTGTGGCCGGCCGCGATACGCAATCCGGCGCCGATCAATTCATCGATCATGGACGCGGGCACGCATTCCGGGGCCAAGGTCACAATGGAGCGACCGCGATCCCCGAAACTCTTGATAGCGGCGAGGTCGCGCCGATCGGGCACGCGTATCTCGGCTTCCGGATGAATACCCTTGCGCGACCTGTTGAGGGCCGGACCTTCCAAATGAAAGCCGAGCACGCCGGGAATTCCGAGGCACACCTCGGCTGTTGCAGCCAATCGTTCGATGATCTCGCTTCGATCGGAGATGAGGGTCGGCAAGCAGCCCGTGGTCCCGGCCTTGCGGTGCGCCTCGACGATGCGGCGAACGCCGGCCTCGGTTGGCTGGTCGTTGAGAAGCACGCCCCCGCCTCCGTTCACCTGGATGTCGATGAATCCGGGGGCAAGGATCGCATCTCGGGGAAGGCGGATTGACGCCCCCGCGGCGTCGTCGAAGCTGATGCTTTCAATCCGCCCTTGCGCGATTCTGACCGAGCCGGGTCCGCGCATGTCGGTCCCATCAAAGATGTGCTGCGCAGCAATCGTGAGTGAGGCAGAACCAGCGTGGCCCATCAGGATCGATCCGGGAATGGCTGTCACAGACACGTGAGGGGAGTCTTGCACAAGAGTTCGTATGTACGCCGGAGACCTTGTGCGGACCCCAAGCGGAACCTTCGCGTTAACTTTCCATGGGAACAAAAGGTACCACGTATCTCGGCATTGATGGCGGCGGAACCCGCTGCCGCGCCCGGATCGAGGACGGAAACGGCGGGGTACTCGGTGAAGCGAGCTCCGGGCCTGCCACGACACGGATTGGCGTCGACAAGGCCTGGCGGTCCATCATGGAGGCCACCGAGACGGCGGCCACACGGGCCGGGCTGAGCCGCGAGGATTTCGCCCGGATGCACGCCGGAATTGGCCTCGCCGGAATTGGCCGCCGGGGCGCCAAAGCGGCCCTCGGCGAGATCGCGCATCCCTTTGCGTCCGTCAACTTCATCAGCGACGGCCTCGCGGCCTGTCTTGGCGCCCATAGCGGCGCGGACGGGGCCATCGTCGTGGCCGGCACAGGCTCGGTGGGTGTCGGCCTGGTCGGCGGCCGCGAGGTCCGTCTCGCCGGTTACGGTTTTCCCGTGTCGGACGAAGGCAGCGGCGCCGACATCGGCCTGCAGGTTGTCCGGCTGGCGCTGCGGGCGGCAGATCGCCGCGGCGAGTTGACACCATTGCTTTCGGAGGTGCTGCGCGCATTCGATCATAATCCCTATCAGGCGGTGGCCTGGTCCGAACAGGCCAGAGCCACAGACTACGCCGCATTCGCACCGATCGTGATGCGGCACGCCAATCAGGGCGATCCGGTCGGCCGTCGCATTGTCGAGCGCGCGGCCGATGCCATTGGCGACCTGCTCGATCTATTCCTGGCGAGAGGAACCGAGCGGCTCTCGCTGGTCGGCGGGCTCGCGGATGCCATGACGCCGTGGCTGACGCCCGACCTGCGCGCCCGCCTGAGGCGTCCTGACGGCGACGCGGCGGCCGGCGCGTTACTGGTGGCGCGGGGGCGGCTTGAGCTACCGAGAATGGAATCCGAGCATGAGCCCGCTTCAAAGTTCCGCGTTTGATGGCGCATGGATCAACGATATGGCCACCGAAGAAGTCGATCCCCGCTTTGCCGATCTTGATGCATGGTCGCTGGCCTCGGCGATAGAGGCGATGTGGGAGGGCCAGCTTGCGGCCGTCGCTGCGCTTGGCCCTGCTCTCCCCGCGATCGCCGCGGCAACCGAAGCGGCCAAAGCGGCGTTAGGCGATCACGGTCGCCTTGTCTATGTCGGCGCCGGCACCTCGGGGCGTGTGGCCGTGCAGGACGGCGCCGAGCTGACGCCGACCTTCGCCTGGCCCAAAGAGCGCGTCCGCTTCGTCGTCGCCGGCGGAGACAGTGCCTTCGTGACCAGCATCGAGGGCGCCGAAGACGACATTGAAGATGCGGTCGCGCAGATCAATGCCGTGCGGGTCACAGCGCATGATGTGGTGATTGCGGTCGCCGCCAGCGGGACAACGCCGTTCACGGTCGCGGCGCTGCAGCAGGCAGGCTCCTGCGGTGCAGTGACGATCGGTGTAGCCAACAATCGCGGCACCGCACTGCTGGCATCGGCCAAGTTTCCTATCCTGATCGAGACTGGCCGCGAGCTGATCGCCGGCTCCACGCGAATGAAGGCGGGCACTGCGCAGAAGGTCGTGCTCAACCTAATCTCCTCGGGGATCATGCTGCGTCTTGGCCGGGTATATCGCGGCATGATGGTGAACATGCAGCCGAGCAATGCCAAGCTGAAGCGGCGCGCCGAGGCCATGGTGGCGCAAATCGCCGACTGCAATCCGTCGCACGCGGCGAGCTCGCTCGAGCAGGCCGAAGGCGACGTCAAGACGGCGGTCCTTCTGGCGCTTGGCGTCGACAGGGCTGATGCCGAGTCCATTCTGAAGGACTGCGACGGCAATCTCCGACGCGTGTTTGCCGAGCTCGCCAAGGATCTGGACCCGCATCCCAAGACACCGGCGGCACGCAAGCAAAGCGGAGCGGCTAAGTCGTGATGACATCCGCGATGGCGAGTGAAATCCTTGAAAGCGCTGATACTGTCGCGAAAATCGTGCGCAGCCGTCCCGCCACGCGCGACATCGCACAGCGAATTGAGACAGGTTCCGCCCCGCTATGCGTCGTGTGTGGCCGGGGAAGCTCCGGGCATGCCGGCGTTTTCCTGCGATACCTCGTCGAGACTCGGCTTCGCCTTCCAGTTTCGGCGAGTGCTCCCTCGGTGATCACGGCATTTCGCACGCCCTTGATGCTGCGCGATGCGCTGTTCATCGTGATCTCGCAATCCGGGCGCAGCCCGGATCTCGTCGCGGCGACAAGGTCGGCGCGCGCTTCCGGCGCCCGCACCATTGCCATCGTCAATACGATGTCGTCGCCGGTGGCTGAGGAAGCTGAGTTCGTCGTTCCAATCGAAGCCGGCCAGGAGCACTCAGTTGCGGCGACAAAGACCGTCATCGGCTCGATGGCCGCCAGTGCCGGATTGGTTGCCGAGCTGGCGCAAGATCGTGCGCTGCAGTCAGCCCTCGACCGGCTGCCCGAGCGCCTGCACCGTGCGCTGGCGCTCGACTGGTCCGAGATTGCCGATGATCTCGTCAAGGCGTCAGCCGTGTTTGTGGCAGCTCGGGGCCTGGCCCTGGGCTCGGCGAGGGAGATCGCGCTCAAGCTTTCGGAAATCCTGCGCCTGCCCTCCATCGGTTTGAGCGCCGCCGAGCTGCAGCATGGGCCACGGGCCGCGCTTTCGTCGCGCACGCCCGTTGTCATGATGCGCCTCATGGATGAAACTGCGGCCAGTGTGGACGCACTTGCAGAGGAGTTGCGTGAGCAGAAGGTCGCGCTGCATCTCTGCGGCGGATCGCATGGCTCGCTGCCCTGGCTGGCCGAGGATGACCCTGCCACCGACGCGATCACGATGCTCGTTCCGGCCTATCGGATGATCGAGCAGGCGGCACGCGCCCGCGGATTCGACCCGGATCGTCCCCCTCGCCTGAGCAAGATTACCGAGACGTTCTGACAGCTGACCGATCGCTGGCTGGAGACTAAAGCTGGAGCGCGGCCGCACCAGTTTCGCACCAGAAACAACTTCGTCAAGACGGCAGCCTGTTCCGACGGATATACATCCCGGTCGGGGCTGGGTTCGCCCCGCATTCGACCGTCGAATAAGCCCATCGAGGTAAGGACTTGCCGAACATCAATCTCAAGCTCCTCCACACCTTCCTCCTCGCCGCCGAGCACGAAAGTTTTCGAAAGGCTGCGGAAGAATCTAACCGATCTCCCTCTGCGGTCAGCATGCAGATTCGCGACCTGGAGGAGCAGATCGGCGTCCTCCTTTTTCGCAGAACGCCGCAGAAGGTGTTGCTCACGCCCGAGGGGCGGATCCTGTTTGAACAGGCCAAGCGAGCCCTCCAGGAAGTTCAATCTGGGCTGGATCTGCTGAGCGAGTCAGCGCAGTCCCGCAGCCGTCACATCCGTATGGCCTGCGTTCCGACGCTCGCGTCCGGATGGCTTCCGAACATTCTGGCAACATTCAAGGTGCGCTATCCAAGGAGCCAGGTCCAGCTCATGGAGCTCTCCACCGCGCCAATGCTTGAACTACTCAAGCGGCAGGATGTCGAGTTCGGTATTGGCCCACAAGTCCCCGACATGGGGGACTATGAGTTCGAACCGATGCTTGAGGATCCCCTTTTTGCCTGCGTACCGCCGGTGTTCGACGAGGGGCAAGCAAGCACAGGCTTCGCCGATCTGGTGGAAAAGCCTGTCATCCTGCTGTCGAAAACGACGGCGGTACGAGGATTGATCGACGAGACGCTTGAGAAGCTCGCTGTCCGGCTCGATGTTCAATTCGAAGTCCAGGCGGCCACGACGGCCGTGGCCCTGGCCGCGTCCGGCCTCGGCATCGCGATCGTGCCACGAGTTGCACTCGTGCAAGCCGGCGTGCAACGGTTTCGTGTGGTCCCGATCTCCGACCAAATCAAGCTTCGCCAAATCGGCTTGATCACCACACGCAGCTCCGTCAGGCGTCCCAACACTGAGCAGTTGATGGCTTTGATCCGATCGAGTTTTTCCCAGCTGCGCTAGACGCCCTCGCGCTCAGAGCAGCTTCAGAAGCGCATCGACGACCTGACTGGTCGTCGCATCGCCGCCGATGTCCCGTGTTCTCAGGGCAGCATCCTCCAACCCGGCGCGGACGGCAGCCTCGATCCTGTCCGCACCGAGGCGCAGCCGGTTGTCCCGATAGCGCTGATCGAGGCGTCTCAGCATCAGGATCGCAGCCAGGATCGTTCCATAGGGGTTGGCGAGCCCCTTCCCGGCGATGTCGGGTGCCGAGCCATGCGAAGCCTGGAAGAAGCCGATTCCATCACCGACTTCTTCCGACGGAGACATGCCCATGCCGCCAACCGTCGCGGCACCGAGATCGGAAATGATGTCACCGAACATGTTCTCAGTGACGATAACGTCGAAGTGTGATGGCTTGTTGACGAGGTGAACCGTCATCGCATCGACAAGGACGTGCTCGGCCTCGATGTCGGGATAGTCCTTGGCTACCTCGTCGAAGACGGCACGGAAGAACGCATAGGTCCGCAACACATTGGCCTTGTCGCAGCAGGTCACGCGACGCCGCCCGTCCTTGGGCGAACCGTTCCTCGTTCTGGCAAGCTCGAAGGCGAAGCGGACGATGCGTTCGACACCTTTCCTGGTCTGCACCAGCGTGTCGACGGCAACCTCTTCCCTCAGCAGCGCGCCGGCGCCGCGCGCAGCATAGAGCCCCTCGCTGTTCTCCCTGACGATAACGTAGTCGATGGCCCCCGGGTGCCCGAGCGGAGACGGAACGCCTTTGTAGAGCTTGATGGGGCGCACGTTGGCATAAAGATCGAGCTTGAAGCGAAGCGATAGCGTGAAATCCAGACCGGCTTCGGTCCCATCACGATGAACCACACCGGGGATTCCCGCCGCCCCATGAAGGATGGCATCTGCCGCACGGCAGCCCTCGAACGACTTTGCCGGGAACGATTCTCCCGTTTCAAGAAAATGCGTGGCGCCTGCTGGATACTCCTCGAACTGAAGCGTGGCGGCCTGGACGCTGGCTTGCAGCACCGCGAGCGCCGCACCCGCGACTTCGGGTCCGATGCCGTCTCCGTGCACGATGGCAATCTTGTAGTTGTCCTTCATGATACTCGCTCAGTGAGTTGAATATTCCGGATCATCACGTCATTTCAAACGTGGCGGCAAATGCGTCAGATCCCGCGTCGGCTCGCCACGTTGGATGGATGGGGAGTGTGTGGTCGCACCTGACCGCGAGCTCTGCTGGCTCAATCCAGCTTGATCCAGACCCCCTTCGTGTTTAGATATTCATCGAGCTGCTCGGTACCGCCCTCACGGCCATATCCGCTCATTTTGTAGCCGCCGAAGGGTAACGCAGGATCGATGGCGTGATAGGTGTTTACCCAGACGGACCCTGCGCGCAGGCTGCGTGAGACGATGTGGGCCTTGCTCACGTCGCGCGTGAAGACACCTGCCGCGAGCCCATATGGCGTCGCGTTGGCTCGTTCCACACCCTCGTCGAGCGTGTCGAACGGCAGGGCGGAGATCACCGGACCAAATATCTCATCGCGGGCAATCTGCATATCGTCGGAGACGCCTGCGAACACGGTCGGCTCGACGAAGTTACCTTTGGCGAGACTCCCCTCCCTCAAGCGCCGACCTCCGGTCACGACCTTGGCACCCTCGTCGCGCCCGCTTCGCAGGAAGCCTTCGACCTTATCGAGCTGTCGCTCGGACACGAGAGGGCCGATCTCCGTCGACGGATCGGCTCCGTCGCCGATCCTCAGCGCCGAAGCAAACTTCCCGAGTCGCTCGACCAGCTCATCGTGGATCGCCCTCTCGACGAACAAGCGGGAACCGGCGATGCAGATCTGGCCCGAATTGGCGAATGCTGCCATCGCAGCGATGGGGACGGCCTTGTCGAGGTCAGCATCGGCGCAGACGATGACGGGCGACTTTCCGCCAAGCTCGAGCGACACCCGCTTGAGGTTGCCGGCCGAGGCGCGAATGATCGCCTGGCCGGTGGCGGTGGACCCAGTGAAGACGATCTTGTCGACGGCCGAGTGTTCGGCGAGAGGCGCACCCGCCTCCTGTCCGGTGCCGGTCACCACGTTAACAACACCGGGCGGCACGCCTGCCTCGTTCATCAGGTGTGCGATCAGCAGCGGCGTCAGCGGTGCCTCTTCGGAAGGCTTGAGGACGATCGTGCAGCCAGTCGCGAGCGCAGGTCCGATCTTCCACACAGAAGCGGCCGTAGGCGCGTTCCAGGGGATGATGGCGCCGACGACACCGACGGGCTCCTTCCGCGTGAAGGAGACGATGTCGCCCGGAAGAGAATTGTCGATCGTCTGACCATGAATCGCGGTCGCCATGCCGGCGTAGTATCTGAGCATGCCGAGCACACGAAGCTTGTTGGCCCGTGTCCTGACGATCGGCATGCCCATGTCGGCCGTATCGGACTGGCTGATCTCCTCCCAATGCTTCTCGAAGAGGTCGGCGATGCGCAGGAGCAGCGCCTGCCGCTCGAACGGCTTGAAGCGGCTCCACGGTCCCCCGAAGGCGCGGCGGGCGGCGGTGACAGCCGCATCGATGTCGCCGGCATCTCCCCGCGGGACACGACCGATTACCTCGCCGGTCGCAGGATTTCGTGTCTCGAAGACTTTCCCCGAGCGGGCCTCGACCCACGCGCCATCGATGAACATCTTGCGAGTTCGGCCGTCCAAGGGAAATAGGATATCGGCTCTTGTCATTGGTTGGTATTCCCTGTCTCGATGTTGTTTTCTGCCTAGGCGGCCGGCTTTGCCTTCCGAAGAAGCCGCGTCAGGTCCGATATATAAGCCTGGCCGTGACCGTTCTCGACTACAGCCGCGATGGCGGCGCCGACTCCGTCGGCGATCGTTTTGGATGCGCCGGAATTGCTGGCCATCGCCTGGTAATAGGAGATATCCTTTAGCGCATTGTCGATAAAGAATGGAACGGTACTGACGTCACCCGTCACAAGCGCCGGTGCCATACGTTCGAGCGCAGCGCCGGCCCCGCCTCCCTTGGCGAGAACGTCGACGAAGGTGGCCGGATCGACACCCGCATCGGCGGCCTGCGCCGCAGCCTCACCGAGCAGTGCCATGAAGCCGATCGACACATAGTTGTGGAGCAGCTTGAGCCGATGGCCAAAGCTCACCGGGCCCACATGCTCGACCCCTTCGGCAAAAGAGTCGAGGACCGCGCGGACACTCCGAAGGTCAGCTTCATTGCCACCAACTAGGAGGTTGAGCTTTCCTTCTTCCGCGTGCTTTGCGGTGCGTGTCATGGGCGCATCGAGAAAGCGTCCACCCGCCGCCTCGACCGCGGCGGCCATCCGCAACGTCGAGTCCGGCAGCGCCGTCGAGCAATCGACAATGATGGTGCCCTTACGGAGACCAGCCAGAACGCCCGCTTCGCCCGTTAGGATTGCTTCGACCTGAGGCGAACCCGTTACGCAGAGGATGATAATATCCGACGCGCTCGCGACCTCACTGGGCGTCCTGCAGGACGTGGCCCCGAGGCTGAGGAGATCGTCAACGGGCTGATTGCCCGGATGGTCGAGAAAGACCAGAGGAAAGCTGCCCCGCGCCAGGACATTCTTTGCGATTCCATGGCCCATCAGACCTACACCGACAATTCCGACTCTTAGCATAGTCATCTCGTTCATCGTTCATGCAAGCCTCTCGTGAATGGCGGCGTAGATGATCTGTTGCTCTATCGCCTGATCGCGTCGACGATCTTCGCGCGCTTGGCGACCACGATCCGATCCGACCGCGTCAGCAATTCTCGCAGGTAAGGGCGGATCACGACGCTAGCCGAGCCCGCATCCGCAGATGCTCCGCCCGGCTCATTTGGTCGGCGCAACGTTGCGGCACCGACCGTGGCGGCGCGACCGGATTTGAAGGTCGACGCGAAGCCGTGCTCTTGCGCTGGATAGGCCGCTTGCAACCATCGTTTCCTCGCCTGCGACAGGCTTCCTTTTTGATGGCGCAAGATGAGCGGCGTCGTCCGGTTCCATGCAAGGCGCTTTTTCTGACCTCCCGTTTGGTTTTTCTGATCTGCCGGCCTTTCCCCTGGGACCGGAAGAACCCACGGGTTACTTCCGTCGTGCCGAGGCACGTCGACGGTCCAACGAGGGGCCGCAGTGTTACTCGGACATCGGCCCGTGAGAAAAACTGACACCCCCTTCAGAATTACTGCGCTACGCCAGCATTGCTTCAGCACTCCGCCGAGAATTAGATCCACAAGTATCAATCATAACGAAGCCAAGTCGACTTGGCGGACAGACGGGGGAAGCGCGATGAGTCAGACCACCACATATGCCCGTGCGGCCGGCGCTGCCAAGTCGGCGATCGAGACCTCGACGATCCGCGCCATCTCCTGGCGCCTGATTCCGTTCCTGGTGCTGGCCTACTTCTTCTCCTACCTCGACCGCGTCAATCTCGGCTTCGCGGCGCTGACGATGAACGCGGACCTGAAGTTCACGCCGCTGATCTTCTCCTGGGGCGCCGGCATCTTCTTCATCGGCTATTTCATCTTCGAGGTGCCGAGCAATCTGGCGCTGGAGAAGTTCGGCGCCAGCCGGTGGATTGCGCGAATCATGGTGACTTGGGGCATCATCTCGGCGTTGATGGCGATGGTCGGCGGCGTCACCAGTTTCTACGTCCTGCGCTTCCTGCTTGGCGTCGCGGAGGCCGGCTTCTTCCCCGGCATCATCCTCTATCTCACCTATTGGTATCCCGCCGAATACCGCGCGCGCTTCCTCGCCGCCTTCGCCATCGCCGTCCCGGTCTCGACCGTGATCGGCGCGCCCATCTCCGGCCTGCTGCTCGGCCTCGACGGCATGATGGGCCTGAAGGGCTGGCAGTGGCTGTTCATTCTTGAAGGCATTCCCTCCGTGCTGCTGGGCATCGTCACCTGGTTCTATCTCACCGACAGGCCGGAGAAGGCGGACTGGCTCTCGGCCGAGCAGAAGGCCTGGCTCAAGGCGAAACTCGATGCGGAGATCGCGGCGAAGCAGGCCGTGAAGCATCTGACGCTCGGCGAAGCGCTGTCCTCGCCCAAGGTGATCACGCTGAGCCTGATCTATTTCGGCTTCGTCGGCGCGCTCTACGGCATGCAGTTCTGGCTGCCGCAGATCGTCAAGGCGTTCGGCCTCACCAACGCGCAGACCGGCTTCGTGACGGCGATTCCCTATGTGTTCGGCACGATCGCGATGATCCTGTGGGCGCGGCATTCGGACGCCACGCGCGAGCGCGTGATGCATGTCGGCGCGCCCATGATCCTGATCGCCATCGCGCTCGGCATCTCCTCCTATCTCACCGATCCGGCCATGACGATGGTGGCATTGACCTTCGCCGCCATCGGTCTGTTCTGCGTCTTCGGCGTGTTCTGGACCCTGCCGACCGCCTGGCTTTCCGGTACGGCCGCGGCCGGGGCCATCGCCCTGATCAATTCGATCGGCAATCTCGCCGGCTTCGGCGGCCCGTATCTGATCGGCTGGGTCAAGGAAGCGACGGGGCAGACCTCGACCGGTCTCCTGGTGCTTGCCGTGCTCCCGCTGATCGCCGGCATCCTGGCCTTCGTCGGCGGCCACGAGAGCAAGCACGAGTTCGCCGAAATGGGGCGATAAGCTTTCCGTTCGGCGGATTCCTGCTAAAGGGACGGACCGCAACCCGATCGCCATAGGAGCCGCAGCCCGCGCCCGCTATACCTGCACTGAAGTCAACTTCTTCAGGCAGCGCAGCGCAAAAGATGACCGGCTGTGGCGGATGCCCGGGATGCGATAGAGCTTCTCACGCAAGAAGCGTTCATAGCCGGCGGTGCTTTCGACCGCGACTTTCACGACGTAATCGTAATCGCCGGTGGTGAGATAGGCTTCGATCACCTCCGGCAAGTTCGTGAGCAGTTGGCCGAAACGCTCGAGCATCTCCTCGTCGTGCCGATCGAGCGTCAGTTCGATGATGACTGTTTCAGGTAGGCCGAGCTTGTCCTGATTGAGCAGCGCGACGTAGCCATCGATATAGCCCTGGGTCTCCAAGCGCTTCAGCCTGTTCCAGCATGGTGTGGTGGAGAGTCCAACGCGGTCGGCGAGTTGCGCCGTGGTCAGGCGCGCATCTTGCTGCAGGGCGCGCAGGATCTTGCGATCGATCTCGTCAAGCCGAAGCGCATCCTTGCGCGGAGCCTTGGCCAGCCCTGTGGCACGTCCGACTAGCGCCATACCGAGAACTCCATTCTGGTCTCACGTCACATTTATAGAACAACTATACTGCCATTCCAAGCTGCACCCAGATTAAAGGAACAACAATCCTGACTTTTACCAGTACGATATGCTGACCAAAGCGAGACAGATGCGGTGTTTTTTCTCGAACTTCAGACCAGCGATATGCACGCCGCACTCGGCCGCCTGCTCGACCAGACTCGCGTCGCGGGGCTTCGGCTGGCTGCGGTCAGTGCGCGCGCAGGCGCGAGCGAATGCCGCATCTCGGCTTCCATAGACATCGATGACCGCGATATCGTCGACCGGCTCGCTCGCCGTGTTGGCGCGTTGTTCTGCATCGATGCGATCGAAGTGAGAGGTGAATGCCAATGCCCGACCCCAGCCTCACACATGACGCCGTGATCCCGCAACGCGAAGCCGCTCGATCCCGGGAGTCTACGCCGTTGAAGCTGCACGTACCGGAACCAGCGGTACGCCCCGGCGGCACCCCCGATTTCTCGAACATCCGCATCCCACGCGCAGGTCAGGTCGATCGTCCCCCCGTCGACGTGGACGCCGAGGCCATACGTGACCTCGCGTTTTCCGTCATCCGCGTGCTCAACCGCGATGGCGAGGCGGTCGGTCCGTGGGCGGGCGCGCTCTCGGACAGCGAGTTGCTCGAGGGCTTACGCCACATGATGACGCTCCGCGCATTCGACGCGCGCATGCAGCTGGCGCAGCGTCAGGGCAAGACGTCGTTCTATATGCAGCATATGGGCGAAGAAGCCGTGAGCTGCGCCTTCCGCAAGGCGCTCCTTCCGGGCGACATGAATTTTCCGACGTACCGGCAGGCGGGGCTATTGATCGCCGGCGGTTATTCGCTGGTGGAGATGGCCTGTCAGATCTACTCCAACACGCACGATCCGCTGAAGGGACGCCAACTCCCGGTGATGTATTCCTCCCGGGAGCATGGTTTCTTCTCGATCTCCGGCAATCTCGCCACCCAGTACATCCAGGCGGTCGGCTGGGCGATGGCATCCGCGATCAAGAACGATACCAAGATCGCGGTTGCCTGGATCGGCGATGGGGCAACTGCCGAATCCGACTTCCATGCCGCCCTCGTGTTCGCCTCGACCTACCGCGCGCCGGTCGTGCTCAACATCGTCAACAATCAATGGGCGATCTCAACGTTCCAGGGCATCGCGCGTGGCGGCTCCGGCACGTTCGCAGCGCGCGGTCTCGGCTTCGGCATTCCGGCGCTGCGCGTCGACGGCAACGATTACCTTGCGGTTCATGCGGCCGCAAAATGGGCTTGCGAGCGCGCACGCCGCAACCTGGGCCCGACCCTGATCGAACATGTTACCTACCGCGTCGGCGCCCACTCCACCTCCGACGACCCGACAGGTTATCGGCCGAAGACGGAATCCGACGCATGGCCGCTGGGAGATCCCGTGATCCGGCTGAAGAACCACCTGATCGTTCGCGGCGCCTGGTCGGAGGAGCGGCACAAGCAGACGGAGGCCGAGATACTCGACACCGTAATCTCGGCGCAGAAGGAGGCCGAAAGCTACGGCACGCTGCATTCCCCACAGCATGCGTCGGCGCGCGAGATGTTCGAGGGCGTGTTCGCCGAGATGCCGCCGCATCTTCGCCGGCAACGCCAGGAAGCTGGAGTCTGAGCGATGCCGCGCAAAACCATGATCGAGGCGATCCGCGAGGCCATGGACGTGATGATGTCGCGCGATGACAATGTCGTCGTGTTCGGCGAGGACGTCGGCTATTTCGGCGGCGTATTCCGGGCAACCCAGGGCCTGCAGGCAAAATACGGAACGAGCCGCTGCTTCGATACCCCGATCAGCGAACTCGGCATCGTCGGCATCGCGGTGGGAATGGCGGCTTACGGATTGAAGCCTTGCGTCGAGATCCAGTTCGCTGACTACATGTATCCGGCCTACGACCAGATTGTCTCGGAGGCTGCGCGGCTGCGCTACCGCTCCAACGGCCAGTTCACCTGCCCGCTTGTGGTTCGCATGCCGACCGGCGGCGGCATCTTTGGCGGGCAAACGCACAGCCAGAGTCCGGAAGCGCTGTTCACCCATGTCTGCGGTATCAAGACCGTCGTGCCGTCGAACCCGCGCGACGCCAAGGGTCTGCTGATCTCGGCCATCGAGGATCCCGATCCCGTGATTTTCCTCGAGCCCAAGCGTCTCTATAACGGCCCGTTCGATGGCCATCATGACCGGCCGGTGACGCCGTGGTCAAAGCACGATCTCGGCGAGGTCGATGACGGACATTTTGCGATTCCGTTCGGCAGCGCCGCGATCCGCAGACAAGGCAAGGCGGTCACCATTCTTGCCTACGGTACGATGGTTCATGTCGCCGAGACCGCCGCGACCGAGACCGGCATCGATGCCGAGATCATCGATCTTCGCTCGCTGCTGCCGCTCGATCTGGATACCATCGAAGTGTCGGTCAAGAAGACTGGACGCTGTGTGATCGTGCACGAGGCAACGCTCACATCTGGCTTCGGTGCCGAGCTCTGCGCGTTGGTTCAGACCCGATGCTTCTATCATCTTGAAGCTCCCATCTTGCGCGTCGCCGGCTGGGATACGCCCTACCCGCACGCGCAGGAATGGGATTACTTCCCGGGCCCGGCGCGGCTTGGCCGCGCGCTGGTCGAAACACTGGAGGCCTGAGATGGCCGAGCGCGTGGTCAGGCTGCCCGATGTCGGCGAAGGCATTGCGGAAGCCGAACTGGTGGAATGGCATGTGAAGGTCGGCGATGTCGTTCGTGAGGACGCCGTGCTCGGCGCCGTCATGACCGACAAGGCGACCGTCGAAATCCCCTCGCCGGCTGACGGACGCGTCACCTGGCTTGCCGGCAATGTGGGCGACCTTCTCGCCATCGGCTCGGACTTCGTTCGCCTGGAGGTGGACGGCACGGGCGAGCGGACGCCGGAGGCAGCGAAACAGGCATTGCCCGCGGCAAGCGCCGCGGCCAAGAGGGCGGATTACGGCGCAAGCGCCCCGCGCGCCCCGGCGAGTGCACCGCCCGATGTACCGAGATCGCAGCCCTCGGCTTCGCCACTCCAGCACGCGGCCGAACGGCCCTTGGCCGCTCCTGCCGTCCGGCTCCGAGCGCGCGAAGCCGGCGTCGACTTGCGGCATATCCGCGGCACTGGTCCGGCTGGGCGGATCACTCACGACGATCTCGACGCGGTGCTGGCGCGCGCCCGCAGTGGAGCGACAGCGACGCCGCATCTGGCCCAAACCGCGGTCACTGACATCAAGATTGTCGGCTTGCGGCGCAAGATCGCCGAGAAGATATCGATTGCGAGCTCACGCATTCCGCACATCACCTATGTCGAGGAGATCGACGTCACTGCGCTCGAAGATTTGCGCGCGAAGGTCAACGGCCGCAAGCAGCCGGGCAAGCCCAAACTGACATTGTTACCGTTCCTGATGCGGGCCACGGTGCGCGCGATCGCCGAGATGCCGCAGCTCAACGCCCATTTCGACGATGAGGCTGGGATCGTACACCAGCACGCCGGGGTTCATATCGGGATCGCCACCCAGACCCCGGGCGGTCTGATGGTCCCAGTCGTCAGGCACGCCGAAGCGCGCGACCTCTGGGATTGCGCCAGTGAAGTCGTTCGACTCGTCGATGCGGCCCGAAACGGCGGCGCCACCCGCGACGAACTCACCGGCTCGACCATCACCATCACATCGCTCGGCGCCTTGGGCGGGCTAGCCACGACGCCCATCATCAATCACCCGGAGGTCGCGATCGTCGGCATCAACCGGATCGCCATCCGCCCGCACTGGGACGGCACCGCCTTCGTGCCGCGCCAGATGATGAATATGTCCTCTAGCTTCGATCATCGCGTGATCGACGGCTTTGATGCCGCGCAATTCATCCAACGCATCAAGCTGCTGTTGGAAACGCCGGCCATGATCTTCATTGATTCATAGAACGATGACCGAAATCACCTGCAAGCTCCTTGTCATCGGCGGCGGCCCCGGCGGCTACACCTGCGCAATTCGTGCCGGGCAGCTCGGCATCGATACGATCATTGTTGAAGCGGAAAAACCGGGCGGCACCTGTCTCAATGTCGGCTGCATTCCTTCGAAGGCCTTGATCCACGCGGCCGGCGAGTATGAAACCATTACAGGTGCCGCGGAGGGCAAGAGCACACTCGGAATTTCCTGTGCAAAGCCATCGCTCGATTTCGCCAAGACCATAGCCTGGAAAGACGGCATCGTTCGGCGCCTGAACGGGGGCGTAGCCGGCCTTCTGAAGAAAGCGGGCGTCAGGCTCATCGCCGGGCACGCTCGCTTTGTAGATGGCAAGTCCATCGAAGTCGAAACACGATCCCGCCCACAGATGATCCGTGCCGAAACGGTGGTCATCGCGACAGGCTCTGAGCCGATCCCAATCCCGTCCTTGCCATTCGGGGACCGGGTGATCTCGTCAACCGAGGCATTGGCGCTCACCGAGATCCCGAACAGGCTTGTGGTGGTTGGCGGCGGCTACATCGGGCTCGAGCTAGGCACGGCCTTCAAGAAATTGGGCGCGGCCGTTACGATCGTCGAGGCCGCGCCACGTATTCTGCCGCAATATGACGGCGAGCTGAGCGCGCCGGTCGGACGGCGCCTGAGCGCACTCGGCGTCACGGTGTTGACAGGCGCGAAGGCGAAGGCGCTCGCCGCGGACGGCAAGGCACTCGCAGTCGAAACCGCCAGCGGCGAGCAGACATCACTCAAAGCCGACAAGATCCTCGTTACGGTCGGTCGAAGGCCAGCAACGTCCGGCTTTGGTCTAGAGACGCTCGATCTCGACACGATAGGCCCCTTCCTCAGGATCGACGATCGATGCCGCACCTCGATGCGCGGCGTCTTCGCGATCGGCGACGTCACAGGAGAACCGATGCTTGCGCATCGCGCCATGGCACAAGGCGAGATGGTCGCAGAGATTGTCGCCGGCCGCCGCCGTGCCTGGGACCGGATTTCGATCCCTGCGATCTGCTTCACCGATCCGGAGATCGTCACGGTCGGGCTGGCACCAAGCGAAGCAAGCGGCAGGGGCTTCGAAGTCAAGACGGATGTTTTTCCGTTCAGGGCCAACGGCCGCGCACTGACGCTGGAGCACGAGGACGGCTTCATCCGGACCGTGGCACGGGCGGACAACCATCTCCTGCTTGGTATCCAGGGTGTCGGGGCCGGCATTGCCGAGCTATCTGCAGCTTTCAGTCTTGCGCTGGAGATGGGCGCGCGGATCGACGACGTCGCGATGACGATCCACGCACACCCGACCCAAAGCGAGGGCTTTCACGAGGCGGCGCTGAAATCGCTGGGACATGCGATTCATATCTGAACGTAAAGGCGCGCTGGTATCAACTGCGATCGACAGCATCATGCCGTCGACCGGCTACGGACGGGGCGCGACGTCAAGCAACACCACGATCAGAAGTGCCGTTGGTTTTGCGAACCACGTTGGACGTTGCGGGATTTTACTTGATCTCCCGGTGCACACGCCGTGCACACGCGGCCTTCTAACGCATTGAGAAATTTGAATTCTCGCTCAATCCATAAAAGGACGGATCGAGGAGAAGTCCTGGTTCTCCATGACGGCGGTGTAGTAGAGCGCGCGCAGCAGTATGCCCCGAGCCTGAAACTCCGCGAGCAGACGCGCCTGTAGTCGATGTCGAAGCCAAGCGTCCTGGCTCTCGCATAACGTTCTGCACAGGCGCTGCGGAAGAGGTGGACAAGCCCTAGCCCTGCCGGTTGCGAATCCCTGCCCCGTGCTAACCGCTCGGAACGAGCAGGCGGGCGGAAGGATTCGTCCAGGCTGGCGCTATCCAGGAATGCGAGGAGCACGGCTGGGCGCAGGACCGGGCCGACCCGCATGCCCGCGAGCGCGCATTCGATATCGCCAGGCACGATCCGCCCGCTGGGATCTCTCCGGGCGATGCCGTCGACGAAGTCCGCGAGGTACTGGATTCCATCGGCGATACCTGCCCCGAGTGCCCGCCCGACTCAGCAGGTGACCAGTGACAGCCGAAGGAAGCCATGAACGCAGAGCTCCGGACCGTTGTTGCAGAGATTCAGGATGAACGAGGCACCCCTGTTTCGACGTTGGCCCGTCGCCCCCCGATGATTTCCCGCCTTCACTTCATAAGGGAGACGATCACATAGACAGCCACGGCCAACGCCGCCATGGGTTCACGCCTGGGGAAGATCTCGTCGGCCGACCAGACGAGGAGCCCGCCCTGCGGTTTCGCGTTTCGCGTTTAGGACCACGGCGGCTCTTCGGTCGCTCCGACCGCCTCGTGGTGGATCGTGACACCCGCCGAACCCAATCCGGTCAGCAATACAGTTCTTACAGAAGCAGGATCGAATCCGATATCCTTGGCGTTCGGAGGATGTGCCTCGCTCGCCTTCAATCGGAGCGCCAGGTGCAATTGCTCGCAAAGCCGCTGAACGACGAGATTGACCTGATCGTCAGTCATGATGCGTTACTCCCGCTATTAGGCTGCACCAAGGTCGTGCGGCCCGATCCTCAGCGGCCCTCTCAGAAGACCCCGCCAAAGCTTCATGATACGTTTCCAGAGCGGCAGGGATGCGGCGTCGTCTTGGCGCGCAGAGGCGGTTGGCGACGCTCCGCCGTCCGAGGCGGTAAGCCGCTCTACCAAACCCTCCAGTTGTGGCGGTAGCGGTACCGCATCGTCCGCGAGGGTGCTGCGAAGTTGCTCCCCAATCCCTTTGCAGATCGCCCGGCGGTGCTCCGGCTCCAGATCGGGAGACGGACCATGGGCGCGGTTCGGATGGAGGTCCACCATCGCTGCCACCGTCGCTCGATGCGCACAGCTTCCCTTGTCACAACGCGCGACGCCGCTCGTTGCTCCCGACGTGGCCGTTCTTTGTGACGTGGGCGTCCGCATCCGCAGTCTTCAACGAGTTGGACACCAACATCACGCAGAGACGAGTAGAGCACCGGCCGCGGTCGAAATTCGTCGATGGGATACGCGAATTAACTGGGACCGGTTCCCGTATCGTGCGAAGATGGAACATGGACCTTCGCATGGTGCGCCAGCACTTAGCTGAAGCCGAGCAGCACTTTGCACTCGCTGAACGCCCGTATCCTGAAAGAGTTGGAGGCAGTTGAGCCTGCCCCCGGTTGAGAGATGGGTATTATTCATCAATTGATCCAAGACCCCGCGATTGAGCGGGAGATGGTCAGCCGCATCACTAAAGCTTACGCGCAAACGCTCCATGCCCTTTGCGTCAAGGATCGCGACGATCCCCTTACGGAAATGGTCGCGAAGAAGATCATCAAGGTTGCGTAAGGCGGTGTGCACGACCGGGCAGAGATATCGGCTCTCGCGATCAAAGAACTCGAAATGCGGTAACCCAGTGGGACCACGCGCCCAAGCAAGCGGGGCTTTCTGCTTGGCGATCCTAGTTTAGCAACCTTCGTCCGTGTGGACGGTTGCCCAACATCACCGGACCGGCCAAGACTGACCTCTGTAGGTGCCCGGTGGCCGAGAGAGCGATCGCGCTCCCGCCTGTATTCGAGGGAGCAACACAATGCCGAGAAGACTTCGTTTCAAGAATACCACTTTGGAAGAACTGCTTGTGGAGGCGGCACAGGATCCGCGGGAAGAGTCCCAAAGCATTCCGCCCGGCAGAGAGCGAATTGTTCGCCAAGCTCAACGAGCTAAGGTTGTTTCTCACCTGAGAGCGTGGCTGGCCTCGCCGAGCCTGCAATTGCCGAAGTAAGAATGAGGCCGCATCATTGGGTCATTTCGCTTGCCGCGCGAACCAGACTACTGGTTCTGCGCGGTTGGGATGACTTTGCAGAGATTGCCACGGACCTACACGCCTAGTTCTTCCAGCAGCGCCTTGCCTTCCTTCAAGTCACGAACGTCGAAGCCCTCGTTGAACCAACCGTAGACGGCCGCGAGAAGACCGCGTGCTTCATCACCCCTGTCCTGATTACGCCAGAGCCGGACGAGACTAACGGCGGAGCGAAGTTCCCAGAGTTTCGCCTTCTGCTGGCGAGCAATCGCGATGGCGTGGCGAAATTCGGTCTCAGCCTCGGTCTCGGCGTCGGGCCGAGCCGTAAGCATCAACTCGCCTCGGCGCCGATACAGCTCGGCCTCGAACCACCGCACCCCCAATTTCTGGGTTAGTGCCAAGGCGTCGGAGAGTTGGCCGAGCCCGGTTTCAAATCGTGCTCTCTTTGCCTCGGCTGCTGCGAGCTGCGCCAGGTAGAACGGAAGGGTCCATGCCGCGCCGGACGCCTGGAATCCCTCGATACCGCGCCGCAGTAAGTCCACCCCGGCTTCGGGGTCTCCGGCTTCAGCCAGCGACCAGCCGCGATATGACGTCCCCATCGCGAGAAAGAAAGCAAAGCGCTGCTCGGTGGTGAGCGCAACCAGCTCGTCCGCCCGTTGCCCAACCATGCCCGCATCATTGAGCACGAAATGCAACCGGCACGCAACGCTCAGCGCGAATGCGAGGCTGATCGGCTGCGACGAATCGCGCGCTTCTGCCAGGGCGTCACTGCTCTGCACCCGCGCCTGATCGGCGAATCCAAGAAGGCCACACGTCAGCGAGAGGAACGAAAGCATCGCCACGCGGGCGTTTTCTGCGAACAGCGCCGTCAGTGACCGCTGCTGCGCCGGATCGTACAGGGCGAGCCCCCGCTCGAGATGGGCGCGCGCCAAGGCCAATTGTCCGCGATGAAGCCAGCTATCGCCCACTGCCCGATGACCGGCGACAAGAATGGCCGCATCGTTCTGTCGTTCGGCCAAATCGAGCAGATTCTCGGCGATGCGATGCGATCGGTCCGTTTCACCACGGACGTGATAATGCACGAACTCGCCCCAGAGCGCCTTGAGCAGGTTCGGAGAGTCGTTCAGTGCCTCGCAGAGGCAACGCGCCCGGCCGTAGGCCCTGCCGGTCTCTTCGGCCGCATGGCCCTTCGCGGCGATCAGTGCACCGCCGAGCGCGAGTTGAAGTTCAGTTTCGATGCCCTCACTCTTGGCGGTATCCGGCAGATGGGATAGCAGATCGAGCGCCTTTCGCATCTGCGCGATTGCTTCTGTCATTGCCGATCGAGCCTTTGAACGCTCACCAGCCTCCCGCCAATAGGACACCGCCTTTTCGGTTAGGCCCGCATGTCCGCAGTGATGGGCGAGGATTTCCGGCTGCTCTTGGATGCCCCTAGCGAGCCTCTCCTCGAGCGCGCCAGCGATCCGCGCGTGCAGCTCGCGGCGTTGGCTGCGCAACAGTGTGCCGTATGCCGCATCCTGGACCAGTGCGTGTTTGAACAAGAAATTGGCGTCGGGCGGCTCGCCACTCCCAAACACGAGGCCGGTGGTGATCAGCCGGTCGAGCGCCGCCCGCAACTCGTTGTCGCACCGCTGTGCGACCGAGGCCAGCAGATCGTAGGAGAACTCGCGGCCAATAGCTGCGCCGATTTGCGCCACCTCCTTGGCTATCGGACCAATCCGGTCGAGCCGCGCCATCAACGAAGCATGTAGCGTGGCCGGTACGGCAAGTCCGGGCAGCGGCGCGAAGGAAATCGCTCGCGCGATACGCTCGGGGCTTGTTTCGAGCACCGCTTTCGTCAACTCCTCAACGAACAGCGGCACACCATCCGTTCGTTCAGCAATTTCATTGACGATTTCGGTCGGCAGCGTCCGACCGCCCGCCACGCTCCGGATCAGCGCAGCACCCGCTTTCTGGTCAAGCCGGTTCAGCACGAGCAAGCTGACATGCGGCTTTCCGGTCCATACCAACTGGAACTCGGGGCGGTAGGTGATCAAGACCAAAACCGGCAGGCTTTCTACACGATCGACGGTTCGGTCCAGCAGCTCGCGCGAGCTTGGATCGATCCATTGCATATCCTCGAATACGATCATGATTGGACGTCTTTGCGCGACAACTTCAAGCCGGCGAACCAAAGCAGCGAAACTTCTCTCCTTCTTTTGTTCCGGCGTACTCGTGACCGGCAGGTACAGATTATCGTTCGGAATCGACAGCATTTCGGCCAGGATCGCCACGTCCTCGTCAGGCGGCAATGCAGGCGATAGGAGCGCTCGAAGTTTGTCGAGCTTCGCCCTCGGTGTGTCCTCACGATCGAAGCCAGCCGCTCGCTGGAGTTGTGCGGTGAAGGGGTAAAGCGCGCTTTCCTGATGATGAGGCGAGCAGAAATAGCGCAAGCAGGTGTGCGGCTCTTGCTCGACACGCTCCTGAAGAGCCGCAACGAGGCGCGACTTGCCGATCCCCGCCTCTCCCACGAGCAGTATTACTTTGCCAGTACCCGCCCGAGCACTGCGCCAGCTCCGCTCTAGCCGCGCGAGTTCTTCCTCACGCCCAACCAGCGGGGCGAGAACCGAAGGGTGCAATGCCTCGAAGCGGCTTTCGGCAGTTCCCTCATGCAGCACCCGCCAGGCGCGCACCGGCGCGGCGAAGCCCTTCAGCGTCACTGCGCCGAGATTCTCGTAGTCAAAGAGCCCGCCGATGAGCCGCCGCGTGTCCTCCGCAATGACTACCCCATCCGGTTCGGCGAGCGCTTGCAGTCGAGCGGCAAGGTTCGGCGTCTCGCCAAGAACCGCCTGTGCCTCTGCAGCTTCGCTGCCGATAAGGTCACCTACGATGACGAGACCCGTCGCGAGCCCAAGGCGAACCCGGAGCTCGAACTCGGGTGGGGCTCCCCGCGCGTGCTCGGTCGCGGCGATCTCAAGCGCAGCGCGCACCGCGCGTTCGGCATCGTCCTCATGGGCTGAAGGATGGCCGAACAGGATGAGCATACCATCGCCGATGTAGCGGCTGACAGTGCCACCGTACTTGCGGACGACCGCCGCTACGCTATCGCGGTACTCGGCGATAATGTCCCGTAGATCTTCCGGATCGAGCCTTGTCGCGAGCGCTGTCGAGCCGACGAGGTCGCAGAACATCACTGTGAGCTGGCGACGCTCGGCGGAAGAGGTTGGTGCGGGTGGCAAGCTCGAGTGCTCCGTGACTCGTGCCCCGATGGACGTCGATGCGCCCGCCCCTGCTGTTACTCGCAGCGGTACTGTCGGCGTGAGTGCGACACCACAGTCGCCACAGAAGTTCTTGTCTAGCGGATTGTCAGCCCGGCACGCAGGGCAGCGAAGGAATAGCCGCGCGCCGCAATCGTCGCAGACCTTCTTTCCCTCTGGGTTGACTTTGCCGCAACTCGGGCAATTCATGCCGCACCCCATCGAATTGGTGACCCACATGCGTTCACGTCGGTCTAGGGGCGAATCTTCAGAGCGCGATCTTTGAAGATTCTCTTCGTCAGGTGCCTATCAAGCGCCAAGCATGACCACACTCACAATGATCAGGACGATTGTCGCGGGGAAAATGAGCCAGCCGGGTGTCATCGTTGCCTCCCGAGCGGTTGTCTCGAAAGCTTACGCTGGCAGACCCAATCAGAATTATGAAGTGGCTAACAGTCTGCAGCTCAAGCCCATTTTCAATCTAAGAAGACTGTCCATATCCTGACACGCCCCAAGCGCGAAATTGGTCCCTTCCCCCGAGGTTCCTCCGCTCCGAAAGGTCCTGAACTACGCTGATTTTGGTCGCGCCCCAGTGGCCGGCTTCTTCTCGGCGGCCTCCTTCGCCGGCTTCTTGCCCTCGATCGGCATCAGCATCTCCTTCTGGCCACTCGAGGCCTTGCGCGGCTTCTTAGCACGCTTGGCCGCCTTCGCTGGCGCGGCCTCCTTGCCGACGGATCGCCGCAGCGCCTCTATTAGGTCGACTACGCGCCTCGCGGCGCGCTTCTCCTTCGGCGTGATCGGCTTGCCGGCGCGCTTCTGGTTGATGAGGTCGATCAGCGCGGTTTCGTAGCGGTTCTCGAACTTCTCTGGTTCGAACCGTCCGGCCTTCTGATTCACGATGTGCTTGGCGAGATCCAGCATGTCTTTGGTGACCTTCACATCTTGGATCTCGTCGAAATACTCCTGCTCGGATAGCACCTCGTCCCGGTAGCGGAGCAGCGTGCCGACGAGCCCGTTGTCCAGCGGCTCGAGCGCGATGATGTGCTCGCGGTTGGTCAGCACGACGCGGCCGATGGCGACCTTGTCCATCTCGCGAATGGTCTCGCGGATCACCGCGAAGACGTCGTGGCCGACCTTGCCGTCGGGACGCAGGTAGTACGGCCGGATCAGATAGCGCGGTCGAGCAGTCATCCGGCGGGATCGGCCCCGGCCGCATCAAGCGGCATGACCGGGGTCGATGTGCTTGGGCGTGTTCTTCTCGACTTGGGGCACGATGCGGGCAGGATCGGGAGCGCCAGGAACGCCGCGCGGGCCGAGCTGCTCGCGCGCAATGTCGTCCTCGGTGTTGTCAGGTGCCACGCCGCTGATCGGGCGCGGACGCATGATCCTCTTCCCGCGGCGCATCGGCGGTCAATCGCCCGACGCACCGAGCGCCGCTCCAGACCTCTATGACTGGATATGCCTCGAGAAGTTTCGCGGCTCGACACCGTGCGTCGTCATCGGCGCCGCACTCGAGCTCATAGACCGCATGGACGACGTCACATAGATCGACTGCATAGGCCACATAACGCATGGCGGTGCACATAGCACGATGTTCAGCACACCCGAACGACTCCGGCGGCAGGCGGTTTGTTCCTGCGATTTCGGAATGTCGTCAGTCCGGCCGCTCTGAGCCAAGCGACCGGAAGGCAAAGGCACGTTTGCCGGTGGACGCTTCGTCCTGTATCGCCGCCCATGTTGCCCCTCGTCGCTCCGGATGCGTCAGACCACTTGACGCAAAGCGCGCTCCGGACTGAAATCCGACTTTCAGTGATGTTGCGGGGGTGGCGTCGTGGAAGAGTTCTACAGAGGCTTTGCACAGCGAGCCCGGGACCTGGCGGAGAAGGCGGATCCGTTCACCCGACGGCGGCTGCTCGACCTGGCCAAACGGTACGACCTCAAGATCAATGGGTCGAGCTACGCACGGATACCGCCGCCGCGCGCAACGCCGCCCACAGCGCTCTTCTCGGGCTCCGGCGAGACCTGACTCAACCCTTCCTGTCCTTCGGGGCCGGAGAAGCCCGGGGTTCGTATTCTTCCGCGAGCGCGGTGAGCCGCTGGATCACCTCCGGATCGGTGATGGAGGCAGCCAAGCTGCCGGCACCTTTGGGCTTCCGCGAACAATCGATTCTTCTCGTCTTCCATGCCGCTTCCAACCCGCTTGCTCCCAGCAGGGTTGCGGCCTCGGACAATCTTCAGCCCTCCTTCAATGCATTCTTGACGTCCTTCGCAGGCCAGCTCTCGCCGGCGCGCCTGACACGCACCTTCCCGCCGCCTCCGACCAGCTCGTGCGTGGCGACTTCGTCCTCGGCTTCGACAACGGTGAGTTCGGTCTCTGGTTTCCAGCCGAGCGTCAGGTCGAGATCGCCGGGAAAGATCTGCCAGCTCGAGCCGTCATCGAGCTCGAAAATGTGGCTCTCCGAGTGCGAGCGGATCTTCATCCGAGATGTCCCTCACGCCCAGGGCGGCGGGCGTGACTTCTGGCCCGACGGTGCCTGGGCATTCGAGTCGCTCGGGTTCTTCTGCTTGTTGGCTTCATGGTGACCGACCACGCATCCCGCCGCCGCGCGAGTTTGCCGTGACCCCCCACGTGGCCGGCGACGCTGCCGACGATGGCACCCTTGATACAGCCCTTCGCTTCCGCCGGCGAAACCGACGCCACCGCCAGCAGGCACGTCGCGACCAGAACTGGCTTCATGGTGTCCTCCATTCTCCGGATGTCCATCCGATCAAGTCGCGCGGACGAGCCGTGTTCCCGGTGACCGAGCCGCGAGCCGGCTCAGGCGGCATCGAGACCGTCGGCGCTGAGACGGGCGAGAGGACGACACGCCGAAGCCTCCCGGTTTCCTCGCTGCCGCATTGGGGCATCTGAAGGCGATATCGCAGTCCCTCGGGGCGATCCGGTCCGTCCTCAATCCTTTGCAGATGGCGGAATTCGTGGAAAGGTTCGACGTGATCCCGCTCGGCGTTGAGGCTGAGCGAGTAGCCACAACTCCAGTCCTCGATAGCGACGACGTAGTGGAAGAGCGACCTCCGCCGTCAGCCAGCCAGGCACCGGAGTGCGCCGTGTCAAGCCACTGGCACACCGTAATAGGCGTTCACCGAGCGCGTCGTCGCCGGGTCGCGCCAATTCCAACTGCTCTCGTCGGCGTATTTGGGGGCGCCGCGGAGTTGGTCCTGGGTGATACCGGTGACGTAGCCGCCCAGGTTGGTGTCGTATTTCAACGCCTGCCAAGGCAGCGGATAGTGATCGTCGCCGATACTGAGCAGGCCGCCGAAGCTGAGCACCGCGTAGGCCACCTTGCCGCTGATCTTGTCGATCATGACGCGCTCGATGTAGCCGACCTTCTCCCCGCCGGCCCCGTACACGTTCGTGCCCTCAACCTTGTCGCTTCCGATCAGGCTGAACGTCTCGCGATCTTCCATGGTCATGTTGACCTCCCTGATATTGTCTTCTGGAATCAACGGGACGACGATGGCTCCGTTCCTGGCTGAACCCTTGGGGGGCCTTGTTCTGGAAGAGCGGAGGACGAGATGGAGCTGACCGATCTGGAGCGCGCTTTTCTGAGGAGGCTCCTCGGCCAATCCTGGATCAGCGCACCGCTGTTCGACCATGAGACCGTGGCGCGGCTGGTGGAGCTGGGTCTCGTGCAAACCGTACCGCTTCCATCCGGAGATATCGAATACCGCATCACTGATGCGGGGCGGGCGGCGGGTTCCTCGTGACACGGATTGGGCGGTCAGCAGGGTCATGAAGCGCGCTGCGATGGGACCTGACCGAGGCGAGACGGGCGGCGGCAGCGAAGACTACACCAGGACAAGAGTCCAGGTTTAGGGGCTATAGACCGTGGTAGGGACGCCAATCTCGCTCGCGCTCGACGCCTGAGGCGCGAATGCGCTGAATTTCGCCGAACGTGGCTGCAACCGGGGACCCGTTCTGGCGTAGACGGTTTGGAGATCGCAACAGACCATGGCCGCCCAATCGCCGAAGATACTCGAAGAACTGCAGCGATACCGAAGGCTGCACGCGGAGGCGACCGACGCGCTTGCCGTGCGGCTGCTCCAGGACATCATCGCCGAGCTTGAGGCAAGCCTGCCCACCGAACAGCAGGACATAGGCACGAAGGCTGACAACGGCTAGGCCATGACCCGAGATCGGCATTGGCATGGGCTACGAACGTTGATCCATTTTGGCAATCGTGCGGGACCCAGTTGGTTGTCCTCACCTCCTGAAGGCCCGTTTCTGTCGACGAGAGCGGCCTTGCCCGCCGCGCTCACGATCCTTCAAAGCAGTGGTCCCGGCCGCCCCCTCCCGATGCGGGGCACTCCAGGTCGGACGGCTCGCGCTTGTCACGAACTTATCCTTTCGGCAGGCCTAATTCCTCGACCGCCCGGCCGCAGATTTCGGCGGGATCCTTGAGGCCGGTCTGACCGACCTCAATGATCTTCTTGGCAATCAGTTCGGTCAGAGGGTCATTGCGATCCTGCACGCCGATCCTGCGGAGCGCCTCTTCGTAGGCCCTCGAAAGCCGTGCAATCTCTTCCGGCCCCAGAGGTGAGTTTTGAAGTATTCGATAGATGGCCAACTGTCATACCCCGGTCGGGGTAGCGTAGCACCGATGTGCTGTGGGAGCATTGCACCATTGCGGCTAATTTTAACTTCCGCACCCATGCAGGCGTCGACCAGAAGAACGTCGCCGATAACCTTAAACAAGCTGGCGTCGGTTCACGTGTACTCCTCGCTACTGCTGCCGTTGCCGCGCAACGACCACCACGCCCGCGAGACCACCGGCCGGTCAGGGATGGCACGTCAGGCACCCTCCTGCCGGTGGATGCAAGTGGCCGCCCCTTCACGCCGGGCCTGATGTACAACGAACACGCGCGCGGCGAAGGAAGCAGCTCGCATTGCAGCGATTGCGCCGGCGGAGAGTGGCGGGCACGGCGCCAGCAGCGCGCTGGCGAAACTCCTTCATCTGCTGAGTGGCGCCGAAGCAAGCGGAACGCGCTTCGCGGTTCACCAGGCTGACTGGATTGCCGGTCGGCTTGGCGGAGCCATGGTGTCAGCGACGAAAACAATGTCCTGAAGCTCGGCTCCGATCCGATCGCGCGTGCTTGGCCGGCATGGCTCGGCCAGCTCGGCGTAAGCGGCGAAATCCTGCCGAGGGCGCTGGTGCCGGGGACGCCCTTCGCCACGATCGATGCGGAAATCGCGTCCACGCTTGGCATTTCGTCATCGGCCCGCATCGGAGCTGGCACCACCGATGGCGTTGCCGCCTTCATTACCACACGCGCTGACACACCTGGCGATGCCGTGACCTCGCTTGGTACGACGCTTGTCGTCAAGCTGCTCGCGACGCAACCAATCTTCGCCCCGGGGCAGGTCGTCTATTCACACCGCCTCGGCGAACGCTGGCTCGCCGGTGGGGCTTCCAATTCTGGCGGCGGAGCGTTGCTGACACATTTTACCGCGGAAGACATGGAGCGGCTCACGCCGCTCCTGAGGCCGGGGGAACCGACAGGTCTCGACTATTATCCGCTACCAAACCCGGAGAGCGTTTTCCGATTGCCGATCCGGCGCTGGCCTCACGGACCACGCCGCGCCCGAGCGAAGACCGCCTTTTCTTCCAGGCCCTGCTCGAGGGCATCGCGTCGGTCGAGGCGCTCGCGTACCAGCAACTGGCCCGGCTCGGAGCGCCGCCACTCCGCCGCATCATCAGCATCGGCGGTGGCGCGAAAAATGATGCATGGACCAAGATCCGGCATCGCCGTCTCGGCGTTCCCATAGTCACCGCCGAGCAAACCGAAGCCAGCTATGGCGCAGCGCTGCTTGCCTTACAGGGCAGTCCGTCATGAGGAGCGGCGCCATCCCAATCAAAGCGTTGAGCGCGATTGCCGATCGGTTCGGTCATGTGCTGCTCGACCAATGGGGCACGCTGCACGAGGGCGGCGCCGTCTTCCCGACGGCACGCGACTGCGTGCAGAGGCTCAGGGACGCCGGCAAGCATGTGCTGGTGCTCTCCAATTCCGGCACGCGTGACGCAACAATGAAGATCGGCTGGAAGCACTCGGCCTGCCGCCGACCGCCTATGACGGCATTCTGACCTCAGGCGAAGTGACCTGGAGCGGTCTGCATGCGCGCGCACGTGAGCCGTTCGTCAATCTCGGCCGAACCTGCCTGCTCATCACGCGCGGCGGCGATCATTCCATCGTTGCCGGACTCGAACTCATGGTGGTAGCCGACGTTCAGAAGTCTGATTTCATCCTGCTGGGAGGCCTCGACGATGCTGTCGCCGAGCCAGAACACTGGCGCGACGGCTTGATCTCGGCCGCCGCGCGTCGGCTGCCGATGCTCTGCGCCAATCCTGACCTAACCATGTTCAGCGCAGAACGATTGATTCCGGCACCGGGGGCGCTGGCGAAATTCTATGAGACGCTTGGTAGCCGCGTGATTTATGTCGGCAAGCCGCACGCGCCGCTCTTTGATGCGGTGCTGGAACGATTGGGCTACCCCGATCCGAGGCGTGTTCTGATGGTCGGCGATTCCCTCGATCACGACATCGCGGGCGCGAGAGGCGCTGGAATGCTGACGCTGCTCCTCACCTCAGGGGTGCACAGGGAGGCGCTGGCCTGGGCGCCCGATCTGCCAACACCGGTCCGTGCACTCGCCATATCTGAGAATCGCATGCCGAACTGGGTGATGAGCCACTTAAGCTGGTGAGATAATCGCGATGCAAACGCCCGCCCAGCTCCAAGATCTCCGTCGCATGTCGGCCCGCGTCGGCAGCAACATGCTGCTTGTGCAGGGAGCGGCAATTCATCCATCAAGCACGGCGACGTGCTCTGTGAAGGCGTCCGGCACCTGGCTTGCCGACGCGGAGGCCAAGGACATCTTCGTGCCGGTCTGCCTTTCGGCCGCACGCGCAGCACTGGCGCAAGGTGATGAGCGGGTGCCGCTTGCGCCACACGCCGCGAAGACATTGCGCGCCTCGATCGAGACGGCACTCCACGCACTGATGCCGCATCCGGTTGTCCTGCATGTCCACTCAGTCAACACGATCGCATGGGCGGTGCGAACCGACGCGCGCGATGAGCTTGGCAAACGGCTGGATGGGCTGGCTTGGCGTCGCCTCGATTATTTTCATCACGGACTTCCGCTGGCGCACGCCGTGAGCAACGTCACCGCGCTGAACCCGATCGATGTCCTGATCCTCTGCAATCACGGTCTCGTGGTTGGCGCAGCCAACTGCGACGCGGCGGAAGCTCTGGTCCACGAGGTCGAAAGGCGCCTCTCGCTACCCCCTCGCCGCCCCTCGGCAGCGGATGATCAAGCACTTCGCAGCATATGCTCAGGGACGAACTATCGCCTGCCAGCCGATCCTCTCTGCCACAACATCGCCACCGACCGCTTCAGCCGTGCGATTGCGACAAGCGGCTCGCTGTACCCCGACCACGTCGTTTTTCTAGGACCTGGTCTACCAATATTGGCAGAAGGCCAGGACCTGGCTGCCATGACAATGCATGCCAGCGCCGTTGGACTGAGCCCGCCCGTTTCCACGCTGATTCCAGGCATTGGCGCCGTCATTCGGGAGGACGCTAGTCCAGGGGCCGAGGCCATGTTGACCTGTCTCGCGCTGATGACGTGCCGCCTGCCGCTCAGTGCCGAGATCAGCTACCTCTCGATCGAGAACGAGCAAGCCCTCTTGAATTGGGACGCCGAACGCTATCGGCGGCAATTGACCGCCAATCGCTGACGAATCTCCGAGCTTGGAAGTTACTCACATAGGTATGGACGTCGATGCCGCGACGTCGGATAGTCCAATCAATCCAAGTTCTGATCATGGCAGGGAGATCACATGCTGAAATCGATCGACCCTCTTCTCAATGCAGATGTGCTCTATGCCCTTCGGTCCATGGGGCACGGCGACGATCTCGTCCTCTGCGACACCAATTTCCCCGCCGACTCGGTCGCCCGCCAGACCGTCCTGGGTCGGCTGTTGCGCATCGACAATGTCAGCGCCGGACGCGCCGCACGCGCGATCCTGTCGGTACTGCCGCTCGATAGTTTTATCGATAAGCCGGCATCGCGCATGGAGATCGTCGGCCAGCCCTGCGAAATCCCCGAGGTGCAGCGCGAAGTGCAGGACGCCATCGATGCAGCGGAAGGACGCTCGTTTCCTATGGGATCGGTCGAGCGATTTGCCTTCTATGAACTCGCCAAGAAATCCTATTGCGTGATTCAGACCGGCGAACGGCGCTTCTACGGCTGCTTCATCTTCAAGAAGGGCGTCATTCCGCCCGACGCCTGATCAAGCTCTGGCGGCGTACGATACCTCCGGCACAAACATGACGCCGGAACGGTGCCCCGTCGGGAACCAACCCGTTCGCGCCGCTGCGAACGCCGTCGAGGCTGCATATCGTCACGGCTGATCATTCATCTTGCAGCGCGGCATCATCGACGGCTGTCCATCTTCACTGACGTGGATATCGTGGACGGCTTCAAGCTTGCTTGCCTTCGTTGACTTTGGAATGCGCCGTTGCATACTCGACGCGGCCTCTATGACCCATCACGACGACACCGAAGTCCGCGAGCGGAATGGCCTCGATGTGCTCCGGCGTTTCAGACTTCACATCAAGAAAGTCAAAAGGGAGGGTATCGCGATGAAACAGCAAGATTATGATTGGCTTTCCGCATTCCGTCCGAACCGGCGTACGGTGCTGAAGGGTGCGGCAAGCGCCGCGGCATTGGGCGCGAGCGGAGCGCTCGGCACGTTCTCGGAGATTGCGCTGGCACAAGAGAATCTTCGCGCGCAGATTGGGCAAATTCCGGGTGTGGGCAAAGGCGCTCCGACGGACGCCGACTGGCAAAAGGTCGGCGAGCTCTGCCTCGGGCCGACCAAGGCGAGCATCAAGGAGGGCGAGTTCAAAGGCGTCGAGCTCTCCTTCATGGGACTGAATAATCAGAACCTGCATAACCTATTGTTCCGCGGCTTCCTCAAGCCATGGGAGGCCTATACTGGTGCGAAGATTTCCTGGATCGATCTCGCCCAGGCCGACTACAACCCGCGGCTACAGCAGGCGATCGCGACCGGCACGGTCGATTTCGACATCCTGGAGATGGGTGCACCGTTCGAAGGCGATGTCTGCGGCAAGGGACTGGCGTCGGAGATGCCGGACTGGGTCAAGAAGCAGATCGATATCGACGACTATGTCGACTATCTGAAGCCACCGGTCGGCACCTGGAACGGCAAGACCTACCGCGTCACCATCGACGGCGACTGTCATAACTTCAACTACCGCACTGACGTCTTCTCCGACGCCACGCTCGCCAAGGCCTGGAAGGACGCCGGCAATGCGACCGAATGGGGTGTGCCGAAGACTTGGCAGCAGGTGCAGGCGGTGACGAAGTTCCTCAAGGGCAAGAAGTTCAAGAACCAAAACGTGTTCGGCTATCTCGATGCGCCAAAACCGTGGGGCGGGTTCGGCTTCTATTTCCTTGGCAGCCGCGCCACCGCCTATGCCAAGCATCCGGACGACAAGGCCTGGCTATTCGACATCGACACGATGAAGCCGCGCATCAACAATCCCGCCTGGGTGCGCGCCATCCAGGACGTGATCGACGCGCTGCCGTCCGAGCCGGCCGATCAGCTCAATGCCGATCCGAACACCACCGGCTTCCAGCAATTTCTGGCCGGCATCGGCTCGATGATCCCCTGGTGGGGCGACATTGGCCAAGTGGCGAAAGCAAGCGACACCTCGGTCATCGGCGACACCGTCGGCTTCGACATCCTGCCGGGCTCGGACGATGTCTATAATTCCAAGACTGGCAAATGGGAGAAGCTCCCAAGCGGTCCGAACCACGCGCCGAATTGTGCCTATCTCGGCTGGGGCATCTACGTGATGGCCCGCGTCGATGGCGACGAGAAGAAGCACAAGGCGGCGTGGAGCGCGGCCGCGCATCTCGGCGGCAAGGACCTCTCGTTCTGGACGGTGCTGTACCCGTCGGGCTTCCAGGCCCACCGGACCAGCCACTTCCGGTACGATGAGTGGGTCGCAGCGGGCTATGACAGGAAGTATATTACATCCTACCTGAACTCGCAGATCGGCTCCTACAACCACCCCAACCGGGCTGTGGAGCCGCGCATCCCCGGCATCTTCCAGTACTACAGCATCGCGGAAGACGAGCTCACCAAGATCTTCGCCGGCAAGGTTGACGCGCAGACAGGCGCGAACAACATCGCCGCCGCGTGGGAGAAACTGACCGACCAGATCGGCCGCGAGCGGCAGATCGGGCTCTACAAGGCCTCGCTCGGCGTGTAGCGCGCCTGCGCGAAGCCATCCACCCTCGGCTGGCGCCTCCGGCGCCAGCCGAAAACTTGCCTGCCCGGCGACAGATCCGGCACTAAATGCGGCTCATCTCGATGCAGAATTCCGTACCCATGAGCGACGACCTGCACCAGCCAGCGACGAAGCGCGCCGCCGGCAGCAGGAAGGCCGCCGGCCGCGCTCTTGTCCTGCTAGCGTCGCTCGGCTTCTTGCTCGTCGTTCTCATTCAGGTCTTGCACGCGAGCGGTACCATGACCGCCGGATTCTCCGATTGGCGACCGATCCTCATCGCCTATCTCGTCTGGGCCGTCGCCGTTGGCGTCGCACAAGTTCTGGCCCGTGGCGAATGTGGCCAGCGCGCGCTGTTCCTCCTGCCGGCGGTGTTCTTCACCGTCGCCGTCGTGATCTTTCCGACGATCTTCGGGATCTACATCGCATCGCTCGACTGGAATCTCAGCTCGATCGAGGGTCCTCGCTTCAGCGGCTTCGACAATGTCAGGGGCATGCTGAACGACACCTATTACTGGAACGCGCTCGGTAACATGGTCTTCTATACGATCGCGGTGCTCGGTGAATACGCGATCGCGTTCGGGTTGGCGCTGCTGCTCAGCGCCGAGATCCGCGCGCGAAAATTCTTTCGCGTAGTCTTCCTGCTGCCGATGATGCTCAGCCCCGTCGCCGTGAGCTGGATGATCGGCAAGTCGCTGCTGGAGTATCGCTTCGGCCCGGCGGCGACGCTGGCGCGCTATCTCGGCTGGGACAATCCGGCATTCTTCGCCTCGCCATGGATGGCGCGCTTCAGCATCCAGGCGATGGACGCCTGGGTCTCGATCCCCTTCATCATGATCATCCTGCTCGCAGGCCTGCAAGCGATGCCGAAGGAGGTGCAGGAGGCGGCCAAGGTCGACGGCGCGAATGGCTGGCAATCATTCTGGCACGTCACCTTCCCGATCATGCTGCCGGTCAGCATCACGGTCCTGATCATCCGTATCATCTTCAAGCTGAAGCTCGCCGATATCGTGATCAACGTGACGGCCGGCGGCCCCGGCGGCGCCACCGACACGGTGTCGAGCTTCATCTACCGCGTCTATCGCGATCGCTCGAATGTCGGATACGGTACGGGGCTCGCCATGATTTACCTGCTGCTGATCATCGTGCTGCTGACGCTGATGTTGCGCGCCTCGAAGCGCTGGACGCAGAAGGTCGTCTAGCTCGTAAATGGAGTTTGAGCTTTTGGCTGTCTCCACTGTTGCATCGAACCCGATCCGAAAGCGTCCCGCAGCGCCGCGCGCCCGGCGGATGTTGGGCCGCGCGCTGATCTACGCCGCATTGCTGCTCTGGACCTTCATCTGCCTGTTCCCGATCTACTGGACCGTCACGACCTCGTTCAAATCGGCAGTTGATGTGACGCAGGCGCACCTGATCCCCTGGGTCGATTTCCAGCCGGACTGGAAAGGCTGGCGCTCGCTCGGCCTGTCGCCCGATACGCTGTTCGGAACTTCGACCGCGCGTTCCGAATTCATGAACCGGTTCGTCAACAGCATCATCACTTCGGTCGGCGCATCGCTGCTCGCGCTGGTGCTCGGATCGCTCGCCGCCTACGGCTTGAGCCGCTTCCGCTACAAATTCGCCTGGATGCGCAACGACGACATCCTGTTCTTCTTCATGTCGCAGCTGATCCTGCCGCCGGTCGTGCTCGCGCTGCCGTTCCTCGTGCTCTACAAGGCCCTGGCGCTGCTCGACACGACGTTTGGCCTGATCCTGCTCTACACGCTGACGGTGCTACCGATTGTCATCTGGATCATGCGGGACCAGTTCAACGCGATTCCGATTGAGCTCGATGAAGCCGCCTTCGTGGACGGCCTCTCCACCTGGGGCGCGTTCCTGCGCATCATCCTGCCACTCGCCGTGCCCGGCATGGTCGCCGCGTTCATCCTCTCGCTGGTGCTGTGCTGGAACGAATACTTCTTTGCCGCCCTCCTCACGAGCACCGACGCGAAGACGCTGCCGGTGATGGTGGCGAGCCAGACCGGCTCGCAAGGCATCAATTGGTGGTCGATGGCGGCGCTGTCGACGGCGGCGATCGCACCGCTGGTCCTGGTCGGCATCTTCCTTGAGCGCTACATTGTCAGCGGCTTGACCACGGGAGCCGGAAAGTAGCCGGAGGGATCAACTGAGTTCAGCGCTCATTGAACGCACCAGAGCATGCAGGAGCTCACCGCGATTTCAGGGAGACCGTTCGCTCTTGCGCATTGAAGGCCGATGCGAAGACCTCGATCAAAACGCCGGCAGGGCCACGACGGCCGATGACTCAGGTCACCGACAAGTCCACGACCGCGGTGATCCGGCAATTGCACGGCTTGCCTGAGTTGCACTCCCTGCATACGACCAACGGCACCTGGGATCTGATCGCCGAGATCCGCGCCGATAGTCTCGCCGACTTCGATCGTGTGCCGCGCGAGGTGCGCACCATCGACGGCGTCCTCAACAGCGAGAGCAGCATCCTGCTGAGTTCGGTCTTTTAGATCAACACGCGTTCTGCGTACCAGTCCCGCCCGAGCCCCCAGAGCGATCTTGGTTGAACCGCTCTCGTTGGCTGTTCCTGGATTTTCTTTGATCTCCCGGTGCACACGTCGTGCACACGACGGCTCCTAACCACCTGAAAAACTTTACCTCTCCCTCCAATCCATCATGGGCAAGTTTGAGCTAAGTAGCACCACTTAGGTCGAAGCCAATGAAGAGTGGTCCGTTTTGCGCCACGAGAGGAATCCCCCCGGACAGGCGGCCTGCGGTACCTAACGTTCGCACATATGTATGCCGATGGCGGAACGGGTGTCTTGTCAACCATGTCGATTCGACTCGATTTCTCTTGCGCCTCGGACGAATAGCTACGGTGTTTGCAACGGTCGTCCCAGCAATATCTCAACCGTGGTTTTCCCGCCCGTGAGTGAGGCTTGCACCCTGCTGCCTTCCTTCAAAACGGCCGCGGGGCGGATCATCAGTTCGCGGGCGGCGAGCATAAAATTCTGGTCGTTGACTGCATGGCGCCCAAATGTCTGCCGCGTGGCATAGCCCTTCGGGGGCCAGCTTCGCGATGGCCCGGTGCCCAAGAAAAAGGCCCTGGTCCCTCGACGGCATCGCAGCGCAAAATCATCCATATCGACATGAATGTGTTCTATGCGTCCGAGGAGCAGCGGGACAATCCGGACCTGCCGGGAAAGCCGGTCGGAGTCGGCGGCTCGAGCGCGGCGTGGTCGCCGCAGCCAGCTATGGGGCACGCAAAATTTGGTGTGCGCTCCGCCATGCCATCGGTGACTGCCAAGCGCCAGTGTCCTGATCTGATCTTCGTCAAGCCGCCAAGGATGAAATCGAACGGACGCCCGCCTCTGGATTTCCACACATCAACCTCTGCGAGGTTATTGCAGAGGTAGCAGCCCTGAACGTTTTTGCGAACGAGGTCGCCTCCGTAGTGATCGGCATCGCCCGCCTCCTGGTGCAATCCTCGAACTCGCCTTCCCTCAGTGAGGCACGACCTCCTTCAACCTCAAACGATCTAGTTCACCTGACACCGCTCTACAGCAGACTGCGAAAGGGTACGACGGGCATACTCTCGGTCGCGTCCATAACGTTCCAGTACCTGTTCAATTGCTAGTTGCCACGATGTAATCGGCGAAATACATGTGGCTGTCGGCCTTCGACCAAAGCCCGATCCGGCCGGACACCGGTTGCGCTAGCGTGTGTTCCAGATAAAGCTTTCCGTCAAGATAGCCTTCTACCTTCGTGCCGCTCACGCGAACCTTGAGGTCGTGCCACTGCCGCGTCGCGGTCGGTGTATTGCGTACCCATTTGACCGCAGACCGCTTGCCGTTCTCGAATTTCCACAGCACGATATTGTTCTCCAGGCAGTTCGCGCGGACTGTCAGGTAGTCTCCGTTTGGCTTGAGGTTGAATAGGATGCCGGCGCCCTGGTCGATGCGACCGGACAAGCCTTCGAAGCGAACCGAAATCTCGCCATCGGTGAAATTGTCGATTTTTGGCGCAACCGCGTAGGGATAGTAGGCGTACGCCTGCACGCGATCGAGAAACTCAGCGTAGCGTTCCCCGTAGAGAGCCCGTGCCTTATCGGCGATACCCGCCGACGATTGACCCTCCTTCCACTGGCGACCATCGACCGTGATCACCTTCTTGCCCCCCTCCTCCTCGATCCTCCAGAAGCCGACCACCGGCACCAGTGATTTTGGCTCCCCGCCGACGGTTTCATTCGAGAGGTCAATTTTGATCGGTTCTGCCGCCAAGCCCGGCAGCATCGCACAACCGATCGCCAAGAGGATGGTGGCTCCAACTTTCTTACTGATAGTCATGGCTTAACTCCTTGATCAACGAGAGCCCCTTTGTCTGGAGGCAGCCGGCGAATGTACCGCCAGGCGAGCACGATCAGGAGTGGCAATCCGCCGACGAACCACAGCAGCGTAGCGTCCGCGCTTACGACCAAGGGATATCCGGGGTACTCTTCGCCGACGCTGGGTGCCGGCGGCTGCACGCCTGCGAGTGCATATAGCAGCGGAAGTATCTCCCGCGGGCTGGTAGAGCGGCTTACGTCGGTTCGATCACCGTACGCATAATCAATCTGACCATAGGCGTCGGGATTAGGAATGTTTGACCGCCCGCTCGCTAGAATGACGGTGACGTCGGGCATGACGCGCTCGAGCTTCGCGATAACATTCCGCCGGAGATCGATATAGCGGGGGTCCTCAGCGGCGAGATCGACTCTGATGACTAGCGGACGCCGAAGCGTCGCGAGCAAGCGCTCATCTGCGGACGAAAAGGAGTTGCGGCGATCCTGGCTGACGTCCACAGACTCTCTGATTTGGGCCGCGCCAGCCAGTCCAATTACGATCGCCATCACGCACAAGCCAGAACGGATTACTTTTGTTCGCACCGGCGCGCCAAGCGGAAGCCAAACGATCGTGAGCGCGGCAAGCCCCCCAATTGCGGCGGTTATGCCGAGCACCAGGCCAGCCGACAGAAGCCCCTGCTCGAACGGACGCAGCGTCTGGGTTAGCGACAATTGCGCAAGCCAGGCCGACAGACCAGAGCGGCCAGCGAGCGTGAAATCCAGTACCCATGATCCGATGGTGACAGCGAGAGCGATGATGGCGGCGGTTGCCGAACTGTCGGAGACGATCGCGGCAAACAAGCCAATGGCGCCGGCAAGCAGACCATACAGTAGATGGCCGAACAGCAGGTTCAGCGTCTCTGGCGCAGCCAAATGGCCGCCCAACATGGCCCACACAGCCAGAGCGGAAAGCGCAGGAATGCTCACGATGAGCCAGGCTGCCATCGCGGCGCAGAATTTTGCGGCGACGAGCGTCGAGGTCCGGTACGGCAACTGCACCAGCAGGCGCAATGCGCCACTTTCCTTCTCTTGGCCCAGCAATCGGATCGCTACGAAAGGAAACAACAACGTCACCGCCACATAGAACGAGCCGAATGTCGGGACCAAGATTCCATCGAGCGGTGACAGGCTCCTTGCCAGAACTGGCGACTGCAGGGCCGCTGCACTTGACTCGCTGTACAGCGAGACTGCCTGGACGAAGCTGTATCCGACGAGCGGACAAACCAGCAGCAACATGGTCCAGAGCGCTCGACCGGCCGTGACCTCGCGGAGCTCTTTTGCGAGCAGCGGAGCGATCGGTGCGGTAGGCCGCACGTATGCTTCACGTGAGTGCAAGAAAGATATCCTCCACTGAGCCGCTCGGCAGTCCCGTCTGCGCACGCAGTTCCCCAAGTCCTCCGGACCCGCGCACCTGCCCTGCCGAGAGCAAGATGAAGCGGTCACAAACCCGCTCGGCGTCCGCCAATTGATGGATAGAGAGTATCAGCGTGCGCCCACGTGCCGTCTGGCGACGCAAGACCCCCATAACGTCGCGCGTCTGCCGCAAGTCGAATCCGTCAAATGGTTCGTCCATCAGCAGCAGGTCGTGCGGCGCGAGCAGTCCGATGGTCAGCATCAGCCGTCGGGCATATCCCTTTGACAGAGCGTGGACGCGCTTTCGAAGCACCGGCTGCAACCCAATCGCTTCGATGGTCGACCTGATGTCTGCGTCTGAGCGTCGAAAGACGTCGCCGATAAACGACACGACCTGTAGCGCGGACTGGTTATTGTATGGACGGACGCCATCCGGCAAGTAGAACAGGACGTCTCGTCGAAGACCCACGTGTAGCGGCTCTCCGCGCCAAAAAACGTCACCCGAGTTCACCGGCAGAAGTCCGGCAACGGCTTCCAGCAGTGTTGTCTTGCCGGCTCCATTTGGACCGATAATGCCGAGAATTTCGCCCGCTACAGCAGAGAACGTCACGCGGTCTATGGCGGCGCCGTCGCTTCCATAGTGCTTGGTCAGGTTTCTCACGCTCAGCAAAGGCGCCAAACGATCTGGCGAAAACCCGTCGTTGACGGTTGACATGCTGCGTCCTTCTCAGGCGTCCGGACGCGATGCTTGGGCTTGTCGCCTCATGGGGAGACCGCCATCCCCAGGCCCCGACTTTGCCAAAGCGGGACTGCTTGTCAATTAGGAACCACCGAGACGCGAGGTCTCCGAACGGCGCCGACCGTTCACTTCAGTTTGATCAAGCATCCGGTACATAGCGCTATGAGCGGCAACGTACGGCCTTGCCCGCGCATCCTTCGCGATCGGCAGCACTTCGGTTGCCTTGGGGCGTTCCAGTCGCGTTCAATCTGAAGCAGACACGGGACGGACAAGCTGATCGAGGCGTCAAAACGGTCGGTCAGCTAGGCTGCCTTTTTGGCCCCCGCGCGCTTAGCAGTCAGTCGCCTTTTTCTGCGACGGTGCGGGCTCGGCCGTACCGGCCGTTGCCTTCTTCGATTGCTCAGTGGGCGCGGGGCGGGTCTGCTCAACGGTGCCTGCTGTCCTATCCGGTTGCTGCGCGGAAGGTGCAGGCTTGGTCGTCGTTGATTGCTCTGCAGCAGTAGGCTCGTTCTGCATCTGGCGCTGCGCGTCTTCTGATGACGCCGCGGTATGCTCCGAGGCCTTGCTCATGGAAGATGTCGGAGGATGCTCCTTGGAATCAGTTGCTGTGGAGCCCGTGGTTTGCCCGGTGTAGCCCGGGACGTTTCCTGATCCTGCATCGCGGCTCGCAGTATCGCAGGGACCCGCGTAGACTGAGGTGGCGCTGAAGGCGAGCACCACTCCCAAGATAGTAATTTTGCTCGTGATCATGGCCCTTCTCCTTTGTTGGACCGTTAACGTCTAAACAAAGGATTGGAGGGTTCTGTTCCGGTCCTGTGAGAGCGGCCGCAACCGTTCGCCAAAGAATCTGAGTTCGCCGACCTTTAAGATGGCAACGAGCGTTAACACACAGGGGTACGACAGTTTAGTAATCACCGCGGCTTCGCCTTCGAGGTCCCGACGAGTGATTTGAGCTGACGAAGGTCGTTTGACGCCTCCGCGAGCAGCCAGTCACGAAAGGTCGCGATCTTTGGCTGCGCTGCAGAGGCCTTCGGGCATACGATCCACTAGGTCTTGGAGCGCGTTGACTCCGGAAATGCGAGTGCCAGCCGACCGTTGATCAAATCCCACGCCGCCAGCGTCGTTCGAGCAAGCGCGATGCCCTGCCCATTGATCGCGGCATCGATAACCATGCTCGCACGATTGAGCACAGGCCCGTGTGTGACATCGGCCTCATCGATACCGACGCCACGCAGCCAATTCGCCCAGTCGGATCGGTTATCGAGATGAATCAGAGGAAATTTCAAGATATCACAGACCGCTCCGATCCGTCGGCGCCCCGACAGCAGTTTCGGACTACACACAGCAAATAGTCACTCCGACGAGAGCCTTATGGGGTCGAGACCCGGCCAACTGCCATCGCCGTGGCGCACCGCTAGGTCAACTTCTTCGCGGGCAAAATCGACGTGGTGCATCGTGGCCGAGACACGGAGATCGATGCCGGAATGCGCCTCCGCGAAATGCCCGAGCCGATGCACCAGCCATTTGGCGGCAAAATCCGGTGAGGTACTGACGGTGAGAACGCCAGCGCTTTGCCGCTGCAACAGCCGCTCCGTTCCAACTGCAATGCGGTCAAGCGCGTCGCGGATAACGGCAAGATAGTCCCTCCCCGCCTCGGTGATGATCAGGCGCTGACGTTCACGATTGAATAGCTTGAGCGCGAGCTCAGTCTCCAGCGCCTTCACCTGATGGCTCAGCGCTCCTTGAGTGACACAAAGCTCTTCAGCCGCGTGCGTAAAACTCTCGTGGCGCGCGGCGGCCTCGAAAGCCTTCAGGGCATTGAGCGGCGGTAGGCGCGGGCGCATCCTACCGACTTCATGAGAAAAACTAAGGCAGGCACGAGAAACGATGCTTTGCGGGGAAGCATCCCGCAGGACTATTGAACAGCTCCACCCCAGTATTTCAAGGCATTTGGAGCTTTCCATGTCCATCCTGCTGACCGCCCCTGGGGGCGATCCCGCCCGTGCAAGCGCCGGACCCGGCCATCCCGCTTCATCAATTCAGCTCAGGAATCAAATCAGCCGTTCGGCGGCAGGGATGGTGGAGCTGGCTCGACCGGCAGCACGAACGCAGAGCCTGCGCGAGATTGTAGATAACCCGCATATGCTCAAGGACCTTGGGCTCACCCGTGAACAGGCGCTGTGTGAGGCCGCCAAGCCGTTCTGGCTCTGGTTCTTGCTCTAAAAGACAAGCGCAGAAGAGAAGACGGATGTCCGATCCGATCGTCTACGGTTTTCCACGTAGCACCTTCGTTAACATCGTTCGCCTGATCCTGACGCACAAGGGCGTGGCTTACCAATTCCGCGACCTCGAGCCTGTCATGGGCAAGGCCGATCACCTGGCGCTACACCCCTTTAACCGCGTCCCAATTCTGGACCATGACGATCTTACTGTCTATGAAACGAGCGCGATCGCCGCCTATGTCGACGAAGCGTTCGGCGGCGTGTCGCTGACGCCGAAAGACCTCAAGGCGCGGGCGCGGATGAACCAGTGGATCAGCGCCGTCAATAGCTATTACTACCCCTACATGATCTACCACGTGACACATGAGCGGCTGGTTTTCCCGGAGCTCGGAATTGCCTCCGACGAGAAAGTCGTCGCGCACGCGCTGCCCAAGGTCGAGACGGGGCTTTCGGTCGCCGAGCGCCAGCTTGCGCTGAGCGGCCCGAGACATAGGTGACAGAACGTACCGGACACATGGGTTACACTTTCCGCTTTTGTTCTGCGGGATGTGTGGATGCCGTGGAAAGCGAGTTCGGTAATGGAGGAGCGCCTTCGCTTTGTCGCCCGCCTGTTGGACGGGGAAGCCATGACGGATGTCTGCCGGGAGTTCGGCATCTCGCGCAAGACCGGCTACAAGATTTTCGATCGCTACAAGGAACATGGCCTGGAGGCGCTGAGCGACCGCTCCAGGCGGCCGGTTCGCTACGCCAATCAACTGCCGGCCCAGATCGAGACGCTGATTGTCCAGCTCAAGGCTGAGAAGCCGCATTGGGGGCCCGCAAGATCCGCGAACTCCTGGTGCGACGGCTCGACGGCGACGTCCGGGTGCCGGCCAAAAGCACCATTCATGCGGTGCTCGATCGCCACGGCTTGGTCAGGCGGGGCGGCGGGCCGCGCCATCGCGCGCGCGGCACGTCGCTATCGCAAGGGACTGCCCCGAACGATGTCTGGTGCGCCGACTTCAAAGGCGAATTCAAGCTTGGCAACAGCCATTACTGTTTCCCGCTAACCGTCAGCGATCATGCCGCGCGCTTCCTGCTGCTGTGCGAGGCGCTCGACCCCACGCGCGAGGAGCCTGCCATGACCGCCTTCGAGCGCCTGTTCCGCGAGCGCGGCCTGCCGCTTGCCATTCGGTCCGACAATGGCGTGCCGTTTGCCAGTCCCAACGCCTTGTTCAATCTTTCCAAGCTCTCGGTATGGTGGCTCCGCCTCGGTATCGCCATCGAGCGCATCAAGCCAGGTCATCCGCAACAAAATGGCCGGCACGAGCGCATGCATCTCACCCTCAAGAAGGAGGCCACCAGGCCGCCTGGCTTCAACAGCCTGCAACAGCAGGAGCGCTTCGATGCCTTCGTGCACGAGTTCAATACCGAGCGCCCCCACGAGGCGCTCGGCATGAAGTGTCCTGCCGAGGTCTACACGGCTTCAGCGCGGGCCTATGCCGGCCTGCCGGAGTTGAGCTATCCCTTCCACGAGGCGACGTCGTCGTCACCGCCTGCGGCCGCCTCTGCCTCCATCGCAAGAGGATCAACATCTCAATCGTCCTGGCTGGTCAGAAGCTCGGCATCAAGGAGGTCGACGAGGGCATCTGGCTCGTCAGCTTCATGCATTACGATCTCGGCTATTTCGATCTCGAACAGAAGACCTTGCAACCTCTCGATAACCCGTTCGGTCCGAAGCCCATCACCGATGTCTCAGCCACGACCACAGCGCCCTGACAAAGACGCGCTCTTGTGCATTCTTGGCATGGAAGGCCACTTGCTTGGCTCCGCTGTCGCGGTCAACCTCCGCAGCCCGAAGGGGCGCGGCACGCGCGGGGTTGACGGCGATAGCGCGAGCCAAGCAAAAATAGCCAGGCCACGAATGCGTCACCCTGAATGCAACAGATTGCAGGCCAGCGGCCTCAATTTGAAGCGAACCTGGCAGATGACTTTGAACCCCCGAGACAACCCGATCGGCACGAGGTTGTCACCACCCATCTCTTAGGTACGTTTCGTTACCCATGTCTCCGGGCCGGACAGCGCACGGCAAGGACTTCCTGCTCGGCGACGAACTCTCGATTGCGGATTTCTATCTACTGCCGAGCACATTTGCCTTCAGCCTCACCGCCGAAGGGCAGTCGATGTACCCGAAATTTCGGGGATTCTGCCGGTGCCGGGAGCGCATGGACAATTTGCCGGCAACGCAAAAGGTGCGCGCATCCGTGCAACGCTTGCCGATCGAACACGCACGGGAATGGGCCACTTCGCACCGGCCGAAATACTGACCATTTCGGCCGGTGCGTGGCGCTAACGACAGAAGCCAGTTTGTCAACCGGAGGCTTTTGAGACCGGCTAGAAAGGGTACGGCGGCGCTGGTCCCGCCATCCTTAGCTCGACCAACACCGAGCGAGGTGAATGTTACGCGACCCTCGGGAGAGGCAGTTCGGCGACCCCCGGCACCACTTCCTTGATGCGAATATTGCGGAATTGCACCTTCGAACCATCATGATGGTTCTGCAGTGCGATATGGCCGCGAGGTGACCGCGGCTTGGGGTCCGTGTAGTCGTTCACAAGCATATCATTCAGCGTCACCTTGATGCGGTTGCCGATGGCTTCGATCACGAACGTGTTCCACTGCCACGGGCCCTTCGCAACATCAGTGCGGGTCGGGGCACTGATGTTGTAGATTGCGCCGGTGCTCCGTAAGGGATCGTTCTCCTTCTGCGCCTCGGAATTGTACCCGCGCGGATCGATCTGGATTTCGTAGCTCTGGTCGATCGCCGCCATCCAATCGTTCGGATTCGAGCTGTTCAAGTTCGGCACGCGGATGAAAACACCGGAGTTGTCGGTGCGGCTCGCGTTCTGCCATTCGAGCTCGAGCACGAAGTCGGAGAAGCTTTCGCGCGTGTACCACAGCAGCCCGGATCCGCCGACGGACTCGAGAATGTCGAACACCTGGAGGAAGCCCCCGACGCCCGACATCTGCCAATTGACCAAACTCCCGGTGTAGAGCGATTTGAACTGCACCGACGGGGTTGGCGCCAACGCGGCAACCACGGCAGCGCTGCTCTCACGGGCGAGCGCTAGGCCCGTTAAAGAAGGATTCGCCGACCCGACCGTTGGAAACAAGGCAGGACCGGCAACGTAGGCGTTCGAGATGTGATGGAAGCGTCCGGTGGGGTCGGTAATCGACATCGCCGGATCATCGCCCATCCACAGCGTGCCCGCTTCATGATGGGTATTGCCCAACTGATCCTTCGTGACGGCAAACGGATCGGGTGGCGGAGCGCTTTGCCAACCGCCGTTGTATAAATACTGGACGTCGCCGGCGCTCTTGCTGAGGCGACCAGCCAACTGGACAGCCGCTGTGGCGAGCTTTCTCCATGCGGCGTAGTCGTTCGGCGTGGGCGTGAAATTGACCCAAGCGCGCGCGCTCAGACCATCGTTCTGAAGCGGATCGGCTCCGTTCGTGAGGTTCACGAAGCTGGTCGTGCTGCCTGGTCCGCTGCGCCTGTCCCCGTCCATTTCTCCGAGTCCCCGGAAGACGATTGCCACCCAATCCGGGTCTTCGTTCGAAAGCAGATTCCGCAAGAGGTCGATGTCAGGCACCATCGTCCACATGGTCGCTTCCGGGTTCTGTCCCTTCTCCGCCGATGCGAGCACCTGAAAATGATAGCGGCGCTTGCTTCCGTCGGGGTTTGTGATCTCGCCACGAACGATCGCCCCGCCCTGTTCGAGCGTCGTGGACGCGCCGAGCCCGAGGGCGCTGCGCTTGACGCGCACCGTGAGATTGGTGCGCAGATGGGCCATGAAATTGGCGCCCATGCTGAACGGGCCGCGGGTAACCGGAAACGACTCAAGGGCCAACCGCGTCGTTTCGATGGTGCCCGCCGCCAGGACAACCTGACAGTCGGTACTGAGATTGTTCGGAGTGGAAAGCGACCGGAATTGACCATTATAGGTCAGATCGATTCCGCTGACCCTGCCTCCGCTGGTCTGCAGGCGTATGACGTGACACCTGGGAACGAGGAAGAAGCGGCGCCGCGAATTGTCGTTCAGGGTCCAGCGCTTGGCGATGTCGTCCCGGATGCTTTCGAGCAGCATGGGTCCGCTGCTGAACTTGTCGAACGAAAACAGCCCGGGGCCAGGCGAATTCGCCTGCACCGCGATCGGAGCTTCTTCGACGAGATCCAAGCTCACGTCAGGCAGAATCACGTTCGTACCAGCGGCAACGGCTCCTAACTGTGCATTGACCGCCGTGTTGAGGGGACCGGACAGGTAATCTGCCTTTTCCTGTACGCCGATCTCGCGCTCGACATCCGGGTAGTTCGCGTTCAGAAAATCACGCGCGCCTTTCGGCCACACATTGAGGTCGGCCGGCATCAGCCGCGGCGACCAACCTCCCCAGAAAAGCGAGCGGCCACCCGGGCAGTAAGCCAGTCCGGTGAACGGCTCGTTGCTGTGCCAAGGAATGCCCCACACGCCGTTGCGCGCGCCTGGATCCTGGTTATTGTGCGTGACCAGTGCGCTATCCGGCGCATTCAAGCCGAGATGCGGCATGTTCTGCACGTGCGTCGGCGCAAGATAGCCGCCCGCGTCCAGGAGCAGCACCCGTAGGTTCTGGTCGGCGCCGGCGCGATAGATTTTGCTGGCAGCGTACGCGCCGAACATCCCGGCGCCGATGACGACGACATCGAATGGCCGGCCGCGATTGTTCACAGCTTCGTCATATGTGCTGCACACGTACCTGCCGAGCAGATCACGCGTGAATTCGGTGTCCTGGATATCGACTGGAGCGGAGGGGTCATTTCGCAGAAAGGTCAGCATCGGAGAGCCCCTTTCGAGGCGTTGTTGAAGCAGCCGTGAGGCGTATGGCCTGGATGGCCGCAAAGACCTGGCCCCGCAATCGCGGCCGAGAACAAGATTATATAAGAAGCTTGCGGTCGGCTATATGAGGCGGTTCACACGCAGAGCGCGAACTAGCCGGGCTCGAGAGGAGGCCGGGATCGGCCTCTCAGAACTGCAGGTAATGCGGAAAGCTATTTGACCTCACCATATGCCAGATCATCGAACAGGGTCACGCTATCCACCTTGGTTCACGAGCCAATCATGCCCGCGTCAGCGATCGTGCTGTCCTCCACCTCGAATAGCGGCTTTCCGTCACAGGTCACCTTGAACCGACTTCCCGTGAAGTCGCAACGCAGCGCGTGCCATTGGCCCGACGTGACCGGCGTGCTGACGCCATAGCCGCCCTTGCGTCCGACAATGTCCAGCGGGGTTCGAACGCCTTTGATGGTCTTATAGAGCACCACGTTGTCGTCCAGCGCGTTTGCGCGGACAACGTAGTAGTCGTCTGCGGCTTTCGCGCGCCAGATGATACCCGCGGCGCGCTCCTCAGAGCCCGCGACGGCCTTGAATTTGACCTCCACAAAACCGTCACCGATGCTGGTGTCGTCTTGATGGCCACGGGGAAGGTCGCCCGCCCGGATTGCTTGAAGACATTCGGCTTGCTCGGCGCCGAGGCGTCGCCTCAACAGTCCATCTCGGTTGTCCCTGGCCGGTCTTAGTCAAAGTCTATCCTTCCGGCGACATTCCGACAGGACTATTGTCAAAGTTCAAGGTCTTCGCCACAGCGCTCCCTCCCATCAAAGAAACCAGCATGAACATCATTGCAACGCTCGCCCGCGCAGAAGGGTCTGCACCGCAGGATAGCCGAGCCGAGGCCCAGGGCGGCGAGACCGAACACGCCGGCCAGGCCGCGCCGAGCGACGACCATCAGACCGTCGGCCGCGACTGGCGCGCTCTTCCGGGAGACAAGGATCGCCAATAGACTACCCGGCCAGACCCGGTATGGCGGACGTGCGGCGGCACGAACGATTGCCGCACGTCGCTTCATAGCCGCACCATTTCCGAGCGCCGTGCCCATCGTCACTCCTCACTTGAGCCCGGTGAGCACCCAATCCGGCTGCGGGATCGGATAGGCGATCAGCCCAATGACTGCAGTGGCGGCAATCAGCTAGGGATTGCTGACCTTCCAGCGGAACAGCACGGCAAGCGACACGATGCCGATCAGCGCAGTCAGCCAGTCCCCGATCGCGATCTTGCCCGGCAGGAAGCTCGCACCCACGATGGTTCCGATCGCGGCGGCGTAGGCCCCCTTCACAAAGCCCTGCACGTTCGGGTTCTTGCGGTGTCGCGCCAGCAACGGCGCCACGATCAGGACCAGCAGGAAGGACGGAAGGAAGATGCCGACCGTCGAGATCAGCGATCCCCAGAAGCCCGCGACCAGATAGCCGACGAAGGTCGCCGTGATCACGACCGGCCCGGGACTCATCATCCCGATGGCGACCGCCACCAGGATTCGCGCTCGTTGAGCCAACCGTACTGCTGCACCAGCCCCTGCTCGAGAAAGGGAACGATCACAAGGCCGCTGCCGAAGGTCAGGGAGCCCGCCTTGAGGAAGAACAGCAGCAGCTTGCCCAATGTCGAACCGGTCGCAACGGGCGCGACCGCGGGTGCCGCCGCCGGAATCACCGCGAGTTGGAGAGCGACCGCAGGCTGCTTGATGTGACCGTAGTAAATGATGCCGACGATTCCGGCACCTATGAACAGCAGCGCGACCTCCGCTTGCAGGATCACAGTCACGGCTAGACAGACCGCGGCGATGGCCCATTGTCCTCCATGCCGAGCTTGGCGAGCCGGTAGCAGGAATGCAGGATCAGCGCGATCACGGCCGGCCTGACGCCATAGAAGATGCCGGTGACAGCCTTCAGATCCCCGAGATGGACATAGAGCGCGCCAAGGGCTGCGACGATGACGAAATTCGGCAGGATGAACGCCCAGCCACCGGCCCACGCTCCCCAGAAGCCGCAGCGCAGATAGGCGATGAAGATCCCGACTTGGATCGCGAGCGGACCGGGAAGCAACTGGCAAATGGCGATGGTCTCGCGCATCTGCTCCTTGGTCAGCCAGTTCTTGTCGTTGACGAGCTCGCGCTCCATTTGGCCGACCAGCGCGACCGGACCGCCAAAGCCGAGAAAGCCCGGCCGCAGAAAATAGCGCACCAACTCGCCCATGTTTCCACGCTCGGCATTCGTGCTTGTGGTCGTCATCACTTCTCCCCATCCCCCGTGATATGCGGCCTCCAATATGCCATCGATCGGACCACCGGGCCCGGTCGGCTTCAGCTCGAACCGTTTACCGCTTTGTGTCACGCGGTATCAGTCGTCGTCCATCTCCTTGATATAGAGACAAATTTCATCCTTCTGGATGCGCCATTTTCCGACCTGCTTCACACCCATCGAGTAAGTTCGCAGCGTCCCGTCGCCGTCATAAACAAACCGATAGTGGACCTCGTCGGTCAGTTGCTTCCCCGTGAAAGCCGCTCGAATCTGCACGCCGGTCAACGTCCGAACGCTCTCGGCCGCGACACATCCGGCATAGAGGGTGACCAGTCCCCCGATACCGTTAGCGAGTGCCGCGATGAGGCACCTCGCAAGTTGGCTCTTCGATTGCACCAGCCTCACTTTTTGCACGCCTTTCGACAGATCTCATACTCCGTCTTGCAGGCGGGACGCGTAGTTCTTCATGCAGGCGGCACGCTGGTCGGCGCAAACCTTGCAGGTCTGGGCGTGAGCCGCCTGCAGGGCGGCAAGCAGACCGGCCAGCGCGAACACAGCGATGGCACCTCATCTCTCCTTTCAGATTTCCTTCACGTATTGATCGTAGAGCGCGGAAGCGTTTTCCCAGCGGATGGCCTCCATGTAGACGTCGACATAGCGGGCTGCCGCCGCGCCCAAGTCCATGTGATAGGCGTGCTCATACATGTCGAGCACCAGCACCGGACGGCCCCCGGCGAGCGTCGTCGTATGATCGGCAGCCCACTGGTTGACCAGCCGCTTGTCGCGAGGGGAGTAGGAGAGGATTACCCACCCCGAACCTCCTCCCTCCGCCTTGCCCATCGGCTGCGAACTCCGTCCGCCACCGATCGATGCTGCCGAAGTCGCGTACGATCGCTTCGGCGAGCGCGCCGCCAGGCTTGCTCGCGCCGCCGAGACCGTCGAAGTATATCTCATGCAGGATCATCGAGTTCGCCGCGATCAGCTCTTCGCGCTTGAGGCCGTTGATGACGAAGTTCGGCGCCTTGGCGAAGTCCAGCTCGGCGAGCTGCGCGCTGATCGCGTTGAGCCGCTTCACTGCCCCGCCGTAGTTGTTCTCATAGTGACTGACGAGCACCTTTTCAGAGATGCCGCTGATCGATTTTGGGTCGAACGGCAGCGGCTTGGTCTCGTAGAGCATCAGGCGACTCCTTCGTTCAAGCTTTGGCTCAACTCTTCGTACTGGCCGTCTTGTCGAGCGCCGCGCGCAGGCCCTCGGCGAGCTTCAGGGCGTCGTCGTTCGCCCAGAAGTGCATGAAGAACAGCCTGGGCTGCTCGTCGAGCATGTGGCTGTGCAGCGCCGTTACCTCGATGCCGTGTGTCCGCAGCGCCAGGATTACCGGGTTGACCTCTTCGCCGGTCAGCACGAAGTCCCCCGTGATGGCGGCCTTCCCGCCTCCCGTCGGCTGGAAGTTGATAGCGATCGCGACTCCCATCGGGCCGACAGGCGTCAGGGGCATGCCGTCCTGCGTGATCGGGTCCCGCCGCTTGACGTTGAACTGGTAGACGCCGCCGTTGGCCTGGCCCTTCACGCCGATGATCTGGTCGAGCTTTGCGGTGTCTAGGTCGACGGCTGGCGGCGGGCTCGCCGGCGCCGCGACCGTCAGCGGCGTCTTGCTCTCGGCCAGTGCATCGTGGATCGCCGACGCCAGCTTGGCCGGGTCCCCATGGCCGGCGACGTGCATGTAGAAGGTTGCAGGGCTCGCCCGCAGCAGATGATTGTGCACGGCCGTGATCTCGAGACCGTTCGCGATCATCTTCGCCATCACGGGATTGATCTCAGTCTCCAGCAGAACGAGGTCTCCCATGACCATGGCCCCGCCGTGCGCAGGTTTGAACGCGACCCAGCCGCCCAGGGCCAGCGCCGGCTTGATCGCCACGCCGTCCAAGGTCACGGAGAGGTCGCTGCGGGGAAAGCCGTAGCGCCGCACGTCGTCCGAAACCGCCGGCTTTCGTCCGAGCGCCTCGTCTACCTTCTGCCATTCGGCATCTTGAGCATACGCCGGGAAGAAGGGCGCGAAGCGGATTGCGAAAAGGCAGACGCCAATGCCGGCGAGCGCGAGGATGGTTTTCTTCATGATGCTGCTCCTCTCGCTCAATTCCGCTCTTTGATCTGGCCGCTGCTGTCGACGAGCAGCTTCACGGGCTTGCCGTTCTTCACCGCAATGGCGGTAATGCCTTCGGCCGTCGACTTCACGTCTTGAACCTGCGAGTAGCCGGCCGCCTGGATCTTGGCGATCAGCTCTTCCTGAGTCAGGGCGTGAGCGTGCGAGAGTCCCGCCGCAAGCGCCACCAAGAGCGCCGCCCGATAGATCGTCGATGTTCGCATGTCTGATCTCCTGGTTGTCCCTGCCCCAGAAGTCATCAGGCCTTTGGTCTCGCTTGCCCTTGTTGGTTGGCCAGTTGTGCAACTCCTTGGTCGCGTCGCGGCACCATCGGTAGAATGCGTCGTAGAGCCGGAGACCGGCGTTCAACTGCTCGAGGTCGTCGTCCAACATGCGCGACAGCCCGAGCGATGCCGCAAGCAGGCCCGGCGCCTCGGGAGACAGATCGAGGCGCCCCGTATCGGCGGCGCAGAGCGGGCGACGACAGGCCGAACTCCTTGAGCATCACGTCGAAGGCGCAGAGCTCGCCGCGACGGCTCCAGAACACGTTCTCGATGTCGAAAGGCGTGGCCTCGAAACGCTCGGCAACCGCCTCGATTTCAGCCGGCGCGACGAACAGGAATACCGCAGTGGGATCGACGAAGCGGCGGATCGGCCATGGGCACGCGGCCGGGTCGATCCTGGCGGCCGGCACCGTCGGATGGTTCGCTTCCTTGCAGGCGACTTGACCACCTTCGAGGTTCTCGGCGGCGACGTTGCAGCAGCGGAGCCAGACCGCGGTCCCCTCGCTGAGCTTCTTGCCCTTGTGACAGACCACGATGACGGACTGGCTCGTCGGGCGAGACGCCCAATCCTGGACGTCAAGATGCGAGCGCCGCACCGCGCCCAGGATCAGGCGCGGATCGGCCGAGAAGTCCTCGTCGACGCGCGCGTCGATAAGCGTCGGCGCTGCCGCCGTGCCGACCAATCGAGCCAATTTATCGGGAGAAATAGAAGTGTATGAAGCCGGCATGCTGCGCCCTTGGTGATCAGGACGCGATTCTTGGGCATGACGCCTCGCGGGGAGATCGCAAATCCCCAAGCCCGAAATAAAACTCTCCCAGGCGAACCTGTCAACCCGCACACGCGTTGGCGAGAGCGCCAGAACATCACGAAGACTTCACCATCCGGAACTCATCTAATCCGAGTAGTCGGCCGCCTTAAAGAGGCCCGGCTCTGTGCATCTGCAAACGGATCATCGTGATAGGATGAGCTCTCAGCGACCGGCTTGTTGGAGAAGCCGCAATGCCTCCCGTTGATACTGCGGTGATCATCGTCGCCGGCATCGCGCTGTTCGCGGCCTTCGTCAACGGAGCGCTTGGCTACGGCTTTTCATCCCTGACGGTGCCGATGGCGCTCGTTTTCTACACGAACCGCATCCTAAATCCCGCGATCGTGCTGATAGAGGTCGTCACCAATTTCTACGTTCTGTTTATCAATCTGAGTGGCGTCGCGGCCGTCTGGAGAAGGGTTCTTCCAATCGTCCTCGGCCTCCTCCCGGGGATCGGTATCGGCGCTCTGATTCTTACTTCCGTGCAGCCGGGTTGGGTCAAACTGGTGACCTACTCGATCATTCTGCCCCTCATCCTGCTGCAGGCAGCGGGGTGGCGCAGGCCAATTCGCTCGAGTTCGCTGGTCGGTCTGCCCTTCGGAGCCACTCTGGGGATCCTATACTCCGTCACAACGATCTCGGGACCACCGCTCGCGATCCTCTTCAACAACCAAGGTCTGGTCAAAACCGAATTTCGAGCTGGCCTCGCATTGGTACGCGTGGCCGAATCCAGCGTAACCGCCGTTGTCTATTATCAGCTTGGCCTTTTCACCGCCGAAAGCGGGCAGCTTCTGTGGGTCTTCTTCCCCTGCATCGCGATAGGAGTTCCGTTCGGATCCTACGCCATCAGCCGTCTGGATCCCGAGACATTCCGCCGGATCTGCATGAGCTTCGATGCATGGGTGGTGGGCTTCGGCTTTTCTCGCGTGTTGATCGAGGTTGGTCTAGTGGGAAGCCCGTGGGCCTACGGCGTCCTGATTGTCACCTTGCTCGTCGACGGCTGCTTGCTGTACATCTTTTTCAGGAGGCGAGCGGCATCCACTCGCCCACAAGAGACGTTGGTTGCGCCGGCCACCCCGAGCAGGCCGGGATAACCGCAAGAGCTTCGTCCATGACCGCCCCGCCAGATCCCCACGTTACGCTCAACACCTTCCTCGGCTACGTCATAGCTGCCCTAGCCGTCGCCATGTTCGTCTTTGAAGTCCTGCCTTCGATGCGCCTGCAGTAGGACACCGTCACAGTTGGAAACACCGCCACGGCGAACCGTCGCGGAATCGACGGGAACCGGACGTCATTTCGTGGTCTTGAAAACGGCCGAGAACTTCGCATAAGGTGATTTCGAGGGGACAAGCAGACTCCCCGTGAGACTTCGGTCCAAGCTCTGCGCAGCACGCAATCGTGGAGCTTGCGCATGGAGATCGAACGACAACCCTGTCCCCGACGTACCGTCGCCATCCTCTCGCGAGGAGATGCAGCCGCACGTCGAGATGCGACCTCGAAAAGCGGCCGCTTCTTCGATGTCTTCGAAGCGCTGGCCGCCGTCGGCGTCGAAGGGCGCCCCGCGATCTACGACGAGAGCTTCGCCGATGCCGTGCGCGAAGAATTGCTCGCAGTGGATGGCGTGCTCGTCTGGGTCAACCCGATTCAGGACGGTCGAAACCGCGCCGGCCTCGATGCGTTGCTGCGCGACGTTGCCGCGCGGGGCGTATGGGTAAGCGCTCATCCGGACGTCATCCTCAAGATGGGCACCAAGGAGGTCCTCTATCGCACCCGCTCGATGGGCTGGGGATCGGACACGGCGCTCTATCAGACCGCCGAGGCGATGCGAGCCGAGCTGCCTGCACGGCTCGCCGCCGGTCCGCGCGTGATCAAGCGCAACCGGGGCAACGGCGGCCAAGGCGTCTGGAAGGTCAAAAGGCTGCCGAACTCCTCCATGATTAGGGTCCTGGATGCGACCAAGGACGCGCCCGAGGAATTAACTCTGGATGATTTTCTCCGTCGCTGCGCGGAGTATTTCGAGAACGGCAGCGTGATCGACCAGGCGTTCCAGCCTCGCCTGACCGAGGGTGTGGTGCGCTGCTACATGGCAGGTGACCGCTGCGCCGGATTCGGCCATCACAAGGTCAAAGCGCTGGTCGACTCGCCGGCCGCGCGTTCAGAGGCCGGACCGCGGCTCTACTCGTCGAATATAGACCGGCGCTTCCAGCGGCTGCGGCGGTTGATGGAAAACGAGTGGACGCCGCAGCTAATTTCGCTGCTGGACATCGCGCGCGGTGACCTGCCCGCGATCTGGGACGCAGACTTCATGCTCGGGCCAGTCCAGGCCGACGGGAGCGACAGCTACGTGCTCGGCGAGATCAATGTCAGCTCGGTGCATCCCTATCCGAATGAGGCCCCGGTGGAGATCGCCCGGCGGGTTGCCGACCGGCTACAGCTCAAGCTCTGACGCATGTTGACGGTCAGCGGGCTCAAGCGCCTACACCTCCTCGTATCATTCGACCTGCAGGACGGCGAATGCGTCGCCCTGCAGGGGCCTTCCGGGGTCGGAAAGACCTTATTGCTCCGCTCCATCGCGGATCTCGATCCCAACGAAGGAACGGTCAAGCTGGACGGCATGCTCAGAGAAGCGATGCCCGCCCCCGCCTGGCGAAGACGAGTGACCTATCTCGCCGCCGAGCCGGGCTGGTGGTCCGATACCGTGCAAGAGCACTTCGCGGCCTGGGATGATGCTCTGCCGCTGGTCGCGCGACTGGGGTTGCCAAACGACTGCGGACCGTGGCCGATCCAAAGACTTTCAACAGGAGAGAGACTGCGATTGGCGCTTGTGCGGGCGCTCATGCTTCGATCTCGGGTGCTTCTGCTGGACGAGCCGACCTCAGCCCTTGACGCAGCATCCGCTGCGGCCGTGGAAGCTCTGATTGCCGAACGCATCTCGGATGGGACGAGTGTCGTCTGGAGTACCCACGACGACGCGCAAGCCCGCCGCGTCGGTTCAAGGATCTTTGCGATGAGCCCCAACGGCGGCATCCAGGAATGCCGGCCGTGACCTACATCCAGCTTTCGTACGGCGACCTGGTCCTGCCGGCGCTCCTTGTCGTCATGGATGGCGTCTTCTCGCTTGTTCTCCGCCTCAAGCTCGAGAAGCAACTTGCCATTGCGGCCGTGCGCATGGTGGTGCAGCTCGTCCTCGTTGGATACGTGCTGACATTCTTGTTTGCTGCGGTGTCGCCGCTCTGGACCGCTCTCGCCGCCCTGATCATGGTCCTCTTCGCCTCGCGGGAGATCGTCGCGCGGCAGAAGCGGCGCCTTCAGGGCGTTTGGAAGTACGGCCTGGGCGCCGGATGCACGCTGCTCGCCGCGGGTACGGTCACGATGTTCGCACTCTTGACGGAGCTACGACCCGATCCGTGGTATCACCCGCGCTACGCGCTGCCTTTGCTGGGCATGATGCTGGGCAACACCATGACCGGAATAAGCCTAGGCCTGGACGTGCTGACGAACAGCCTGGTGCGCGACCGAGCCGCCGTGGAAGCTTGTCTTGCGCTCGGCGGCAGCCGACAGCAAGCCCTGTTGCCCGTGGTACGGGACGCCTTGCGAAGCGGCTTTATGCCGATCATGAACAGCATGGCGGCGATCGGCCTCGTTTCCTTGCCGGGGATGATGACCGGCCAGATCCTTGCGGGCGTCGAGCCTGTCGATGCGGTCAAATATCAATTGCTAATCATGTTCCTAATCGCCGGTGGGACTGGGCTTGGAACGTTGGCTGCCGTCCTGGGCGGCGCGCGCCTGCTCACTGACCATCGACATCGGCTGCGTCTGGATCGAATTTCGGCCGAAAAATAGGAATGCAGCTCTATCGTCTCGAAACGGGGTGGCGGATCACTTCTGTGAGGGGTTTCGGATGCCGGCCGCATGAGGGGGCGGCGCCGCGTGTTCGGTGGCCGGCGTCCGAAAGCCTCCAAGGGAGGAAACCGCGCTTGAGGGACGTAAGGCGGTGCGGCAGGCGCTATGGGGATTTGAGCGCCGCGGGTGAGTTCGGTGATTGGGATCGAGCCGGCCCAACGAGTTGTGCGACGGTGAAGCCGCAGACGAATGCGGGGCGGATGGCATCGAACTCCACAACTTTTCCCACGATTTGCGACGGCTGGTGGATACCTGGGTGCGCTCTGCCGTGGCCGGTCGAGAGCCGGCGAGCGCGACGGGCAGATTTGCGGGATTGCGTCACGGTCATGAGGTGTCGATCCTGATGCGGCTCGTTGGGGCTGTCGGCCGATGCCGTGGCGTACAACCGCGCGCAAAGACCTCGATGATGATCATACGACCGCCGCAGCATGATCTCCCGCAATGCCAGCTCGCCGCCTTTGTCGTAGAGCTCCTTGAAACGGTAGAAGCTGTCGCGGCTGTAGCCCATCATCTTGCAGGCTTGACTGACATTCCCAAGCTGCCTGGCAAGCTCCAGCAATCCAACCTTGGCGCGGATAATCTTCTGTTCGGTCGTCATGGTGTCCTCCAATCGCCGAGGCGGGGCGCTGCGCAACCCCGACCAGCTCCGCGACCCGCCTCGGCTTGCGATTCGCCATGGGGAGCCAGGACACCGCTGTCAGATTACGTTTTAGCTAATGCACCTTATCGATGCCGAGCTGCAGCTGATGAAGCGAGGTGGCGGCAACCCGATGTTGGACTATGGTCCTCGTACCGCGGTTTAGATTGGGCCCGCCTCCTCGGAGCTTCGCCGCCGATGCGCATGACTGCATCATGGTTGCGACTCTCTCGGGTCGGCCGAATACAAGTTCGTGGCGCGCGATCTGCGCGCACGATGGCGAGCTCCCCCTCGGTATCGTCTTAGTTGCCAACCGGAGGCCGCCCCCGATCGCTCAAGTCTGCCGCTGTGCTCGCGACCGTCAAGGGCAAGTCGCTTCGCGATGGCCTTCGGCCACCCTTGACCGCCGCTGCGCGCAGCAGCCTAGCGAACAGCAGGTCGGGACGAGGAGATGTCGTAGCCCGGCCAAACAAGGAGATGGCCATAACGAAAAGCCTTGACACCAATCACCCCATACAAGTCCTCTGGCGCTTCTCAGACATGCGCATCCAACGGATGTCCGCTTCACGTCAGGAGCGCCGGTCCCGCTTCTGGCTTCGAGGAAAGCATCGGTCCTCGCTGCGCCTCGTGGCATGTTCCCGCCGGAAAATGTGAAGTTAGTCGTCAGCAACTCCTAGTCGCCCGGCCCTAGAAGTCGGTCGTGCACATGCGCGCACTAAAGGCTCCCAAGCCCGCTTCAGAACGTCTGTCCACATTAGCTGTGATGGGATTTTTCTTGATCTCCCGGTGCAGACGTCGTGCACACGCCGCTCTCTAACGCATTGAACTCTCGCTCAATCCATCACCGGGATTACAGAAATTTGTATTCCTCAGAGGCTTAGCTGTCCCACCGCGCCATGCAACGAAAACCGGCTGAATTTTTCCGCTCCAGATCAAAGACATAGTTGCTGGTTCGGATTCCGCACCGCTTCCGGTTTGCCAAGAGTGGACACGGGTTCCACCACTGCAACTCGTGGTATACGATTTGGTGTACCGCAATAAGTTGAATTGTCGTTAGGTGCGGGACGCGCTGCCTGCGGAACGAAGACTCTTCAAACACAATGCAAGCACGCGCTCGTCCGTCGGCGGCCCGCGTTCGAAAAAAGACTTCGATCCTTGCGGCGGGTTTGTTGGACTAACCTCTGGGGTCCGGTCAATCACGTCCTGCGCACCGAAACCGGATCAGTCACTTCCTCACCGACTCGCGTGAAGCATCTGCAACTCCGCAATCCGATTGTCGGCGCGACGAAGCCGCCGACAAAGCTCGCGGTTGACATTCTGCATCACTATCACATACGCGTAGATGTCGGCCTTGAAGTACGCGTAAAGTTGTCGAGCCGTAAGCTCGTACAGCAGAGTTGAGCTCTGCGCGACGATGGTCGCTGACCGGTTCTGCATTTCGATAAGCGTCATTTCGCCAAAAAAGTCTCCGGGCCCGAGACTGGCCATTCGAATTATGCGGCCCGCACCCGCGAACTTACTCACCACGAGCTCGCCGGAGTGAACAACGAACATGGAGCGGCCCGGTTCTCCTTCCGCGACGACAGTGTCACCAACCTCGAAGCGGCGCTCGACCAGCATCGAGATTAAGAGATCGCAACTCGCGTCTGAGAGACCACCGAAAAACGGTGTGGCAAGCAAGAACGCTTTCAGATCGGGCGAGCTGACAGCCATCGACAAAATATACTCCCGCTCCCAACCGTGGCAAGCCGCGAAGCCCAGCGGACGTTTCTGCCAGAACCATCTGGGGAACCTCGGGCGCCGGCAGACCGGCCTGATCATTGTGAAGTAATCACTCCATTTGTGGCGTTTGAAACTCCAGTTTTCGTGACGACCTGTCGTCCCGGCAGACCCAGGTTGGTCGGCCGGAGCGCCAAGACGTGACGCTGCTGCCGCAGGCATGAGGGAGGCGCGGTGAGTACACTTGGGAACTGGTCATGATCCTGAACTTGCACGTCAGGGTCTGTTTGTCAGCGCTGTCGCCCAGCAACTTGGGCTCAATCGGAAGACAGTCGAGCCTACATTGCCGGTAACCCTGGAGCCGCCGGCTTACAAAAAGCGGCACCGGCTTTCCGATCGTGCTTCGCTACTAACTGGCTGACCTGAGCGCGCTCTTCGCTGTCACAGCCGCCGCGTAGAGATCGCCTGCTGCGCGAGCGCTTTTTCGCCCGGATCAAAGGCGACCTCTAATGGTAGCCAATATGCCTGTCGTCGTGTCAATGATGGTGAGGGCCTGGTCAATCTTGCCTTGCCCCAGCGGATATTTGGTACACCGCTCGGAGATCTGAACTAATCGTTTTCTTTCGCTGATCAGGATCGTGCTGCTCTTGTCGACGGCAAACTTGACGATGTCCCGCATCGGACTCTCGTCGCCGAAGTCTGTCAGATCTTTTTCCATAGTGATCAGATACTCGTAGCTTGCGAGTTCGTCGGAGATTTGCAGAAGTTCCCGGACAGTCGAGTTGACGCATTCAGCGTCGCCGCTGGAAACATCAGGGCGCTTTGCGGTTGCGACAAGGTCGTTCATGAGATTGGCAAAGAGCGGCCTAAGGCTCTCCGCCTGCCGGAAATCGCTCTCGGACAGGACGCCCGCACTGCACACACCGGGTAAGGCCAAAGCTAGCCCCACGCCCGCGGCCAGCATTTTTCGGTGCGCTCGCCCTGGGAACGAAACTCTCGTAGTGCCGATCAGCCCGTGCATCCCAATTGGTCCCTCCACCCCTTATTGTTAGATGGTTGCTTCTGTGCAAAGATCGGGCATCGTCGGCTGCAGTTCACACTTGCTTCGAGTGCAGACATGTCGGCGTCTGAACCGCTCCCAAAGCCGGAGCATAAGAGCATCACCGACCGGCCGCAACGGGCGTTTCGCGCCGCGGCCCTCGACCGGGCTGCGTCTCCCGAGCAGCTCGATCATCTCGTTGTTATCACCAAGCCCGCTGACTGGATTCTGACCCTTGTGCTGTGCATTGCGCTTGCGGCGGCCGTGCTGTGGAGCATTTTCGGGCGCGTGCCCACTCGCGTCTCTGGTGAGGGAATCCTGATCGGCAGTGGCGGTAAGGTCGTCGACGCCGTATCCGCCGCTGCCGGACGGCTGCAGTCGGTCGCAGTCACGGTGGGCGAGCACGTCAACAAGGATCAACCCGTCGCGCAGATCGTTCAAACCGAGATCCAGCAAAAGCACAATGCAGCCACCGAGGTATTTCAAGAACGGCAGCGGGAGCACGCCGATCGGGTGTCGAAAGCTGCAAGCGAGCTCGCCGCCAAGAGCCAGAATTTTGCAAAACTTGAAATGGCCCTGCAACAGGTGATCAAGGCAACCAGCCAGCGTATCGAATATCTCACCGTCGACGTCAAAAACCTGGAGGACTTGCTGGCCAAGGGATACACCACGCGGCGCAATCTGGAAGAGCGGCGTCAGGAGCTGACCGATGCGCAACAGCGCCGTACCGACGCACAAAACGAGATCTTAAAGCTGCGGGCGCAGAAGACGGACCTGGAAACGGAGCGCGGTCGCGAAATTCAGCAATCCGAGTTTGCCCTCAACGAAGCCCGGCGGCAGATGAATGCCGCCGCCGAACAGCTGAGCCAGAACACCCAAGTGATCAGCCCCATGGACGGTCGGGTTCTGGAAGTGAAGATTTCGCCCGGTTCGGTGCTAGCCATCGGCACACCGGTTATTGCGATCGAAAGCGAAGGCACCAAGCTCCAAGCCGTCGTCTATGTTTCTGCCGAACGGGGAAAACAGATCAAGCCTGGCATGCAGGTGCAACTGGAGCCGAGCACGGTGAAGCGCGAGGAATTTGGCATGATGCTGGGCAAGGTGGTCAGCATCTCTGATTTCCCGATGACGCCGCAAGGCATGGGTGCGCTGCTGCATAATGAAAGCCTGGTTTCACGCTTCTCGCGCGACGGTGCGCCTTACGCCGCCATGGTTGCACTCGATGAGGATACCTCCACTGCAACCGGATATCGATGGGCCGTTGGCGAGGGGCCGAACATTCATCTCACCAGCGGAACGTTGGCGCGGGCCGAGATCACAACACGCCGGCGGCGCCCGCTCGATCTGGTGATACCCCTGCTCAAGCACCTCACGGGAATTGATGGATAGGCCATCTCCAAACCAGCCAACCAGCGGGCGCGGCCGGCCCAAATCTTACGTCAGCCGCATGGCGAGCTGGTTGCCGCGGCGACGCACCCAGCGGACACCCGTCCTACTGCAGATGGAAGCCGTCGAATGCGGCGCGGCAGCGCTCGGCATCATTCTCGGTTACTACGGGGCGTGGATTCCGTTGGAAGAGCTTCGTGTCTCATGTGGCGTGTCGCGCGACGGTAGCAAGGCGAGTAACATCATTAGAGCGGCGCGCCGATACGGACTGACGGCGAAGGGCTACAGCGTCGAGCCTCCGGCACTTGCCGAAATTCCAATGCCTTGCATCCTTCATTGGAACTTCAACCATTTCGTGGTCCTGGAAGGAATAGATAGAAAGCGCGCCTACATAAATGACCCCGCGAGCGGGCGTCGTCAGATCGATCTGGTCGAGCTCGACCACGCCTTCACCGGCGTTGTCCTGGTGTTTGAACGAGACGAAAGGTTCGAGAAGGTCGGCAGCAAACCGAAGGGCATAGCCCTGCTCATAAGGGAGCTGCGCCACTCAAAGCAGGCGGTGGCCCTGCTAGTTGTCGTCAGCATCGCCGCCGTCCTGCCCAACATTGTTGCCGCGGGATTCTCAAAAATCTTTGTCGATGAAATTTTGATTCAGCACACGCGCAACTGGCTTGTGCCGCTCCTGATCGGCATGGCGCTGACGGCGGCCCTCCGGGCCGTCCTGACGATCATACGTCAATCGCTGCTATTGCGGCTGCAGACCAAGCTCGCCGTCGTGATGACTAGCCGTTTTCTGTGGCGCCTCATGATGCTGCCGCTGGAATTCTTCACCCAACGCCACGCAGGCGACATTGCGGGCCGTATTGCAGCCAACGAACAGATCGCCCGGCTGCTTTCAAGCGGCATTGCGGCCAACGCGCTCAGCCTAATGTCGGTGGTCTTGTTCGCCGCAGCCATGGCCGTCTACGACGTCAGCCTGACCGCGCTTTGCGTCGCAATCTCTTTGATAAATGTTCTTCTCCTGCGGCTTGTCGCTTCACGCCGCCAGGAACTGAGTTATCGGCTGGCGCTCGATCAGGGAAAGCTGCTCGGGGCAACCGTGAGCATGGTGCGGACTATCGAAACCATCAAAGCAAGTGGGTTGGAAGACGACGCCTTCGGCCGGTGGGCCGGTCTTCAAGCCAAAAACCTCAACGCCGAACAGAGGATCGGCGCCTCCGCCATCATATTGGACATGGTCCCCACCTTGCTCACGGGTCTCATGATCGCAGCGATTCTTGGTGTCGGAGGCTTGCGGGTCATTCAGGGCTCGTTGACACTGGGAAGCCTCGTGGCCTTCCAATCCCTAGCATTGAGTTTCTCCGAGCCTTTCGTCAACCTCGTGAATTATTTCGGTGGACTGCAAACCATCAAGGGAGCACTCGAACGGCTCGAGGATGTCTACCGATACCCGCTAGCGCCGCGACCTCCAACACATGCGAGTGCCTTGCCGCCGAAGCTTACCGGCCGACTCGAACTTCACAACATCAGCTTCGGCTATTCGGTGCTCGAACCGCCGCTTTTGGCCGATCTTTCGCTGGTGATCCCTGCCGGTTCACGCGTGGCACTCGTTGGCATGTCGGGCAGCGGAAAATCAACCCTCGGCAAACTGATCTGCGGACTGTACAAACCCTGGTCCGGCGAGATTCGTTTTGATGGATGTAGGCTGACGGATATCCCTGCGGATATTTTTGCGAACTCTGTCGCCTATGTCGACCAGGACGTCTTTCTGTTCGAGGGAACGGCGCGAGACAATTTGACGCTCTGGGATTCAACAACCGATGAGCGTCACCTCCTGACGGCGGCCAAGGACGCGCTGATTCATCAAGACCTTGCGACGAGACCAGGCAATTATGACTGCCACGTAAATGAAGGCGGCACGAACTTCAGCGGTGGGCAGCGTCAGCGTATCGAAATCGCCCGAGCTCTGGTTTGCAATCCCTCGATCCTTGTCTTGGATGAAGCGACGGCTGCACTTGATCCGATTACGGAAAAATCCATCGACGACAACCTGCGGCGCCGCGGTTGCAGCTGCATCATCATCGCCCACCGCTTGAGCACGATACGCGATTGCGACGAAATCATCGTGCTTGAACGCGGTCGCATCGTTGAGCGCGGCACGCATGAAGAGCTTCTTGCGCTTCAGGCCTCCTATGCCAAACTGGTGGCGCGCGAATGACGGATCGATTTGTCAGCGAGAATTTCGTTGGGCAACAACGCGAGGCGCCGATCGGTCTGCCGCACCGGACTTCGCTCGATGCGCGTCGCCCAATGCTTCTCAGCGACCACGAACACGTTCTTCAAGTGGCAGCGGGTCACGTCGATTTGTTTGCAGTTCAGCCGACAGGCACGCGCCAGCATTTGTTTCGTGTCGAAAACGGCGGATGCATTCTGGACCTGCACAATGCCTGCGAAACCTCGGGCAGCCGACTGCAAATTATCGCTGTCGGCCCGCCTGGGAATGTGCTTTTGGAGGTGCCGCGCAGTGCAGCGTCATTTGGCCCTGTGTCTAGCTGGATTGCCCAATTGGCGGTGTTCATGGTCCGCTCGGCGGCAAACGAAGCCATTTCCGAGTTGGTGAGCGGTGAGGCGATTGAACTGCACCCAGGCGAGCGACGTCGTGGTCCGACGCGGGACCTCCTGTGGGTACACCTCGAAACCGGGACTGCAAAGGTCATGGACCTCGGCTCGAGCTTCGCTCCCGGGCAGCCTCCCTTCCCTTTGACCGCTGGGATGTGGGTGGAAGCTGGCGCGCATGGGTGCAAATTGCGTCTCGAGCCGAACCCGCCAGACACCCTGGTTCTGTGGTCCGCGATTGATCGATTCCAGGTAACAGTTATCGCACATCTTGAGCGCAGCCTGGCAGAAAGCCTCATTCGAGAGCGGGAACGCTTGGTCCGCCGCGACGAACTCACTGTATCGCAAACGCTCGACTCGTTTGAGCGGCTCGCTGATGTCGTGGTGAAGAAAGCCGATCGCGCGCAATCCGAATGGGACTCGGCAGACCCGTTGCTTTGCAGTTGCCGGGTTGTCGGAGAAGAACTTGGAATACCGATTGCACTTTCGCAGCGCGGTCAACCCACAAGACAGACCTTCAGCGACATTCTGGAGATCGCTCGCACAGCCCAGTTGCGGATCCGCCGTGTGCTTCTGCGCGATGTCTGGTGGAAGACGGACGCTGGACCGCTCCTCGGTTGGCACGGAGCCGAACGCAGTCCAGTGGCTCTAGTGCGCAAGCGGGCGAACACTTACACGATGTTCGACCCAAAGGGTGGAAGTCGCCGCTTCGTCGATCGCTCCGTTGCCGGTGAGCTCAAACCAGAGGCCATCACTTTCTATCCGGCGTTGCCGTCCCGCCCGCTCCAATATCGCGATCTGCTTGCCTTTGCGATGCGAGGCGTTTCCGGCAGCATGGCGCGCATCGCGTTGGCTGTTGTGGCAATCGGGCTACTGTCGCTAATGCCGCCACTGATCACCAATGTCCTGGTCAATTCGGTTATCCCGCGCACCGAGATTGATCAGCTCGTTGTTTGTGCGCTTGCGCTGACGGTCACCGCTGTGTCAATGGCCGGTCTGCAGGTGATGCAAGGACGGGTCACGTTAAGGCTCGAAGGTCTGCTCGACTATAAGCTGCAGGCTGCGTTGATCGACCGCTTGCTCCGCCTGCCCACCTCTCTGTTTCGCGAATATACAAGCGGCGATTTGGTCGATCGCGCCATGGGCATCGATGCCACTCGCCGGATCTTCACCGGGCGTGTGCTGGGCGGCTTTACAGCCTCGTTCTTTTGTCTCTTCAGCATTGGGCTGATGCTCTACTATGATCTCCGACTGGGCGGCATTGCACTGCTGCTCACCATGATTAGAGCGGCTGCAATTCTTGCCACGAGCGCCGTGCGACTCTACTACGAAACCAAGCAATTCAACCTGCAAGGCAAGGCCAGTGGCTTTGTGCTGCAATTGATTGCGGGAGTCGGCAAGCTGCGCGTGGCAGGCGCAACGGAGCGCGCATTAGCGCGATGGTCGCAACAATTTGCCGTACAGAGGCACTATTTCATCACCTCGCAGCAAGCGGCCAACGCGCTGAGTACCTTTGATACCGCCTTCCCGATGCTGGCGACATTGATCATCTTTGCGCTTGCCTCCTACACAAACAGTCACGTCCTGCTCGATCTCGGCGCGTTTCTCGGCTTTCTGGCAGCGTTCGGACAGGCCACCGCCGCGATCGGCAGTTGGGCCTCAAGCGTCAGTGAATCACTGGTGGCGATTCCTCACCTCACCCGCCTGAAGCCCGTGATTTCCACTCCCGCCGAGATCTCCGAGGAACGGCGATCACCCGGAGAGCTATCCGGAGAACTCGAACTTTCCGGCATCGTATTCCGCTATACGAAAGGCGGGCCGAAAGTCCTGGATGATATCAGCTTGAGCATTGCGACGGGTGACTACGTCGCGATCGTCGGTCCCTCAGGTAGCGGGAAATCGTCGCTCTTTCGCTTGCTGCTCGGTTTTGAGCGGGCGGAAGCCGGCACGGTGTTTTACGACGGCAAGGCCCTCAACACGCTCGACATCAGCGCCGTGCGCCGGCAGCTTGGCGTAGTGCTGCAAGATACCAAGCTTGCAACCGGAAGCCTTTACGACAACATTTGCGGCGGCGTTGATCTGCCGCTGGAGAAGGCCTGGGAGGCCGCGCGACTGGCGGCGCTGGATGCCGACATCGCGCAGATGCCGATGGGCATGCATACGCTGGTTGCGGAAGGCGTGACTACGCTATCAGGCGGTCAGCGGCAGCGACTATTGATCGCCCGCGCTCTTGCGCGCTCACCACGGATTCTTCTGTTTGATGAGGCAACCAGCGCACTCGACAACCAAACCCAAAGCATCGTCGGCACCTCGCTGGAACGATTGAGCATTACGAGGATTGTGATTGCGCATCGCCTCAGCACTGTGCGCAATGCGGATCGTATTGTCATGCTGTCGCGCGGCAAAGTCGTGCAAGCGGGAAGCTACGCGGAGCTCATGAACGAGCCGGGGCCGTTTGCGGATTTTGCCAAGCGGCAGTTACTCGAATCGGCTCAACGCTAGTCTAGCGACGGCGCAGACGATAAATCCGGCCGCATCAAGGCCGGGTCATTCCCTGTGGATGAGGATCTCTCGGCAGGTGGACAGGAGTACGCTCGTTGAGCATCGACACCGTGTCGGGACCTCTTCCCGCAGTTCATTGCGCGGGCTGCCTGTGTCCATGAGAGTTCTCGATTGAAATGAGTACCCGCACACCCCCGGAAGCAACCAAGGAGTGTGCGGGCACTGGTGACTTAGGGCATTGGTGACTTAGCCGATCGAGCTGGTGTTCGCCTGCGCGAGCAGCTGCGTGACGGCAGCAGCACCACCAGCACCGAAGACGCTGGAGCCGCCCTGAGCCACACCGACCTGCGTGGCAGAGTTCGCCTGCGCGACGATGTTGTTGGACAGATTGCTCAGGTCGAAGAACCCGCCAGACACGGCGTCGAGTTCCATATCGATCAGTTCACACGCTTCAATCATGACTTCCCTCTTGTTGCTGTGATCGACATCTGGCTCAAAGCAAACCAGCGCCTCACTGCCCGTGTTCTTACCGGAGGGTTGTTTTTCTATCTGTGAGAAGAATCACGCACGACCCACAGTTGGCAGTCTGCCGTGGCTTGAGATGCTTCTTGCTATCCGACCATGGAGCAGCGGAAATGGACTAGTCGGTCATCCTGCTCTGATTAGCGGCTGGACTCCGCCTGTTAGTCCGCAACTGCTTCGGTTCGCGATTGGCTTGGCAACCCGACACCACGCGTCCCGGAGTTACGCCATTATACGGTTGAAGAGTCGCGCGACCTTTGATCGCTGAAGCTGCACTCCTTCAACACATCTGTGAGCGGTAGCCGGCTATCACGCAGCTTTGAATGGCGGGCTGCTCCACGTATCGCCTGGTGCGACGTCGCTCGCAGCGAGCGCAGGACCGCTGCGAGAAATAACACCACTGATAGGCCGCACCCCCGCACCAGCTCTTTAGACGACACACCACCGAAGTTGGCGAGACGAATTTCCTTCGAGCGTCGCACGTGCCATGGCCCGAGCATCCGAACCGGCCTCGACACTGGCCGCATGCCTTCATAGGTCTGAGCGATGCACGCCGATCGTGAGCCTGACGCACTCGAGAAGCAACCCGTCAGCTAGATCGGGATGCCTAAAAGGCGGACAGCACAACACTTCCGAGGTTGGCAATCCTGATTGCGTTAACGCTGCTCAGCTCAACGTTCAGGGCGGCGCATCGGGCGATGGCGTCGAGCGCTGCACGCGGCAGAAAGAGTCTTCTTTCAGAGCACGGAGAGAATTCTCACCCGGGCGGTCGCCGGCATCATCTGCTATTCGCGACGCGGAAGCGTGAAGCGATCAGGAAAGCAACTTCCTACTGAATCGAGTCCTACAAGCAGCGGTCAACTTAGATAAGTTGAGCGTATTGATGTTCTTCCCGGTGCCGTTGCGCGAGTCCGCCGGCTTCTATGCCGCGCCTCCAGGCCAAGCGTAGTCAGGCTTGGATTCCCAAGCATCCTACCAGCCAAGGACTCGCCCGAGTGGCCTTGGATTGTGAAAACTGTCGCGACTTGACGACTTGACGCGTCGATCCCAACATTTCTTCCGGAGGGTGGCTGTGAATCTGGCCGTTTGGTCACGTACGCCACTCGCGTTCAGCGCTGGCGGCCGATCGCGTGATTGTTTTGGCCGCACCAGCATGCGAAACTCTCTCGGCTCGTCGCTCGTAGTCGTCGGCGAGAGCCTTGAGCTGGGCGGCAATCGTTCGGTCGGTCATGGTTTGGACAGCGCGGAGCAAGCTCTGTGCTATTTGTAGGTATTCCCTGCCTCGTTGTGAAATCTGGGAAGCCATCAAGCCCTCGCTCGGATCTCTGGCGCCTGGTCTAAAGTGAGAAGCCAGCATAGCCAATTGCCATCGCTCGCCCGGCGAACTCTGAAGCGATTGACGCACTTCTTGGAGCATAAAGGGGTGCGCCACGAATAGTGCCGGACGAGTCCAAACTTGCGATCACAAACTGCGCATCGTGGGGCTGTGCCAGATCCACCGCTCTCGTTATCAGGGCTGCTTGTGTCCATGAGAGTTCTCGATTGAAATGAGTACCCGCACACCCCCGGAAGCAACCAAGGAGTGTGCGGGTACTGGTGACTTAGGGCATTGGTGACTTAGCCGATCGAGCTGGTGTTCGCCTGCGCGAGCAGCTGCGTGACGGCAGCAGCACCACCAGCACCGAAGACGCTGGAGCCGCCCTGAGCCACACCGACCTGCGTGGCAGAGTTCGCCTGCGCGACGATGTTGTTGGACAGATTGCTCAGGTCGAAGAACCCGCCAGACACAGCGTCGAGTTCCATATCGATCAGTTCACACGCTTCAATCATGACTTCCCTCCTCTGGTGTCTGTGACTTAGCCGATCGAGCTGGTGTTCGACTGTGCGAGCAGCTGCGTGACGGCAGCAGCACCACCAGCACCAAAGACGCTGGAGCCGCCCTGAGCCACGCCGACCTGCGTGGCAGAGTTCGCCTGCGCGACGATGTTGTTGGACAGATTGCTCAGGTCGAAGAACCCGCCAGACACGGCGTCGAGTTCCATATCGATCAGTTCACACGCTTCAATCATGACTTCCCTCTTGTTGCTGTGATCGACATCTGGCTCAAAGCAAACCAGCGCCTCACTGCCCGTGTTCTTACCGGAGGGTTGTTTTTCTATCTGTGAGAAGAATCACGCACGACCCACAGTTGGCAGTCTGCCGTGGCTGCGATATCATCCGCCGGATCTGCGCTGCATGTGCGTGGATCTTGCTCCCACGGCGCTTCTGATTTCATCCCGCATGATCCTTCGCATTGCCTCAGGGGGTGTAGTCGCAGCGCAGAGCCAAAGCTCTGACGCGATCCGGACATATGCGAGGCCGTTGACGCTAGGTTGTCGCAGCGCATTGCGAGCCGACGACATCACTAGATCTTGTGGAAGACGCGTCCAACGACATTGCTGGCTCCGTAGACGCCTGGGCGACTTTCGCAGCGATGACGGCTAGACGCCATTGCTGATGTCGACTTCTCCGATCCAATCGGCGTCGTGGCCACTCCGCAGTACTTGCTCAGTTATGACCGCCGGCGCGGGACATCGATCTATGGAGATCGTGCTCCTCTCGGACTGACGTGGACAATTTCTGCGAACCTATCGGACGGGACGATTCATGTCGTATCGTACATGGCTATCGATGCCAGCTTCAGCGGTCAGGCAATCTGACCTGATAAGAACCTGCTCCCAGCGACTGATAGTACGTCCCGCCGCACGGTGTGCCAGCACTCAACTCTGCGAACGCGTTTGGCGGATCCGATCTTTACTGAGTGCGTGTTTCGGCAATTCCCGGACAGCGATTTCGGTAATTCGCGGACAGCGATTTCAGTAACTCCGGGACAGGGATTCCGCTAAATCGCGGACAGATGCGGGAGGTTGGTTTTCGGGAGCGCCGTTCAGGCAATGTTCTCTCTCAAGCTGAGTTTGAGAGGGGCAATGCCGAGACGGAAGCAAGCGAAACGAACCACTGTGAAGGACCTACGATCGATCCTGAGGCTGACGTACGAGCAGGGCCTGTCGGTGCGGGCAGTCTCGGAACGGCTGCAGATCAGCAAGACCTCGGTTGCCACCTACCTGCTGCGGGCGCGCGAAGCGGGCTTGAGCTGGCCGCTGCCGCCGATTTGCGAGAGCGAGGCGACGTTACAGCGGGCCTTGTTCCGGCGGGTCGGACGACCGCCGCAGGACTTGAGCGAGCCTGAGTGGCCACGGGTGGCGCAGGAACTCAAGCGCAAGGGCGTGACGCTGACGCTGCTTTGGCAGGAATACCGGACGGCTCATCCCGACGGCTACGGTTACACTTGGTTCTGCGAGAAGTTTGACGCCTATCGGCGGCGGGCGAACCCAACCTTCCGCCACCGCCACGCGACGGGTGCAGTGATGCAAACCGACTATGCCGGCCCGACGGTGGAGGTGACCGATCCGCAAACCGGCGAGATCCGTCAGGCGCAGATATTTGTCGCGGTGCTCGGGGCCTCGTCGCTGACCTTCGCTATGGCGAGCTTCGGTCAGCGACTGCCAGATTGGATCGAAGGCCAGACCCGGGCCCTGTCGTACTTCGGCGGAGTCCCCAAGGCGATCGTCTGCGACAATCTGAAGGCCGGGGTCGTCAAGGCGTTATGGTTCGAGCCGACGCTCAACCAAACCTTTGCCGCCATGGCCGAGCACTACGACACGACGATTTTGCCGACCCGCAGCCGCAAGCCCCGCGACAAGGGCAAGGTTGAAGGCGCGGTGCTAATTGTTGAGCGCTGGATTCTGGCACGGCTGCGCCATCGGCGGTTCTTCAACCTGACCGATCTCAATGCCGCGATCGGCGGTTTGCTGGAGGAGCTGAACAATCGGCCGATGCGCCATATCGGCAAATCCCGCCGGCAGCTGTTCGAGGAGATCGAGCGCGAGGCGCTGGCGCCGCTGCCGAGCGAACCGTTCGAATACGCCGAATGGAAAACGGCGAAGGTCCACCCGATTATCACGTCGAAGTCGACAAGACCTTTTACTCGGTGCCGCACCGGCTGATCGGCCGTCGGGTGGACATCCGGCTCACCTATCGAGCCGTCGAGATCTTCCAGGATCACACGCGTGTCGCCAGCCATGTGCGCCGCTCTCAGCGCGGCGGCCATGTCACCGTGAACGAGCACATGCCCAAGGCCCATCAGCGTTATGCCAATATGACGCCGGCGAGCTTGATCAAGATGGCGGCGCGGATCGGCGTCAACACCGCCACTCTGGTCGAGCGGATGATGCGTGAGCGCCCGCATCCCGAGCAGGGTTATCGCTCCGCCATGGGGATCATCGCCCTGGCACGGCGCTACGAGCGCGATCGGCTCGAAGCGGCCTGCGAGCGGGCACTCGTCATCAACGCGATCAATTACTCCTCCGTGAGCGCGATCCTCAAATCCGGGCTCGACCGCGCGAGCCCTGCTGCCGCACCCGTCAAAGCCACCCCCTCGCACACCAACATCCGTGGTGGGGGCTATTATCAATGAAGGAAAGGAACATCGCGATGCTGACCCACCCGACCCTCGAGCAGATGCAGGCGCTCGGCCTTGCCGGAATGGCGGCCGCTTACAGGCAACTAGCCGAACAGGACAATGCCGCCGATCTCAGCCGGGATGAGTGGCTCGGCCTGATGCTCGATCGTGAAGCCGCCATGCGTGCCGACCGGCGCCTGACCAATCGCCTCGCCGCAGCCAAGCTGCGCTTCGTCGACGCCTGTATCGAAGACGTCGACTTCGCGTCCCGCCGCGGCCTTGACCGGCGCAACACCCTGCAACTGGCGCAAGGCGCTTGGCTGAAAGCCCATGAGAACTTCATCATCACCGGCCTGACCGGGACTGGTAAAACCTGGCTGGCGTGCGCCTTCGGACGCCAGGCGGCCAGGCTCGATCATTCCGTCCTTTATTTGCGTATGCCGCGCCTGTTCGAAGACCTCGCCATGGCCCGTCTCGATGGTCGCTTCCCGCGCCTCATCGACAAGCTCGCACGGGTCCAGTTGCTCATCCTCGACGACTGGGGCACCCACACCCTCAATGATCAGCAGCGCCTTGATCTCCTCGAAATCTTCGAAGAGCGCTACAGGCGCAAATCGACCTTGATTACCGCCCAGCTGCCCGTTGCCCAATGGCACGATATGATCGGCGAGCCGACCATCGCAGACGCTATCCTCGACCGGATCATCCACAACTCCCACCGTGCTCTCGAAGGCGACAGCATGCGAAGGAAAAAAGCCGCGCGCCCCTTGACCGACGTCGAAAACAGCGAAACGAATACCAACTGACTTCAACAACCAGGCAACCAAAAGCCAGCGCCGCTACGCTGTCCGCGATTTAGCGAAACTGCTGTCCGTCAGTTAGCGAAACTGCTGTCCCGTTTTTGCGAAATGCGCATACTGAGATCTACCGGGTCGCGAAAAGTCGTCCAGCTCTCCGCGGTGTCACAGCTGTCGTGCTCGTCCGGCGCCGCGGCCCGATAGAGGGTTCAATCAAGTAGCAACAACCAATTCCTTGGGTGCTTCACTAACGGGAAGACCTTTTTTGAGGAAGAATGTACGACGGCAGCGCGCCGCTTTGATCGAACGCCGTGCAGATGTCGACTCACGGAGCACTGTTTCATTTCGCTGCCGCACGGCGGCCGCGTCGCTTTAGGACATCAAGGCGGATATCAATTCCGGTGCGCCAAGCCACCGGTTCTATGAGTTCATGGCCCAACGATACCTTGGCAGATTGTTGGTTGGCGTTCACAAAGGGTTTCCGAACTGACTCGTCAATGGTTCATGGATGGTCGGCTCTTGGAGGGCTCACTATGGCGCAGTGGAGAGACGAGCTCGAATGCTGCTAAAGCCATTCCGGGATCAGCAGGTCATAAGGCCTGGCAGGGGATGTGTCGAATTCCGTTGCGGGATTGACCGGCCCTGGTGGCTAAAGGCGTTCAGCCGATGGCGGAACACCTTGTAGGGGGCAATGTGTAGTGATAAGTTGCCCGCACACTCCGGGGAGCAGCCAGGAGTGTGCGGGCATTCAAGACTTAGCCGATCGAGCTGACGTTCGCCTGAGCGAGCAGCTGTGTGAGGTTCGCGTTGCCGCCATTGCCGAAGACGCTGAAGCCGCCGACGGCAACACCAACCTGCGTAGCAATCTGCGGCTGTACGACGATATTGCCGGACAAATTGCTCACGTCGAATAGCCCTCCACCAGACACGGCTTCGAGTTCCATGTCGACCAGTTCACGCACTTCATTCATGAATCCCTCCTCAGCGTTGCGGGTGAACAACATCCAGCTCAAAGCAAGCCAGTGCCTCACTATGCGTGTTGATACTGAAGGATGGTCTTTCTATCTGTGACAGAAATCACGGGCGACCGGCGGCAGTCAGTTTTGATTACGACATGGCCCGCTGGATCCACGCTGTTTGCTGCCACGGCGCTTCTGATTCATGTGGCCAGGACTCTCGCATGTCTCAAACGAATCTGGCTGTCTCAGGCACGACGTGTAAGGATTTAGCGCGGAGCCAACGCCCGTTTTGCGCAACAGGCTGATCGAGCGCGAGTGAGACGGCCGCTAGCTCGCCACGGGCGAAGCGTTCCACGTGTGAGGTATGGGCAAAAATACCTGGTCTCGCGATCGCTGTTCGGCCGGAAGTTGGCCTAGACGCCACTCCTGATTGCGAGGTCTTTGATCTAAATCGGCGTCTCAGCCGCGGTCGACACGAATGTTGACCCAGCCCTGAAGCGAGACAGGAGCTTCCGGACAAGCCGATCCTCTTGAGCATTACCGCGAACCGGATCGGCAACTAGCACATGAAAACCTGTGCCTTAACCTCGGAGCGTCCCGTCGATTGATCTCTGTTCCGGGTGATGCACGCTCAATGCTGATCTACGCCGACAATCGTAAGCGCTAAGCCGGCACCCTCGGTTCGACGTTAGATTAGATGTGCGAAGAAGCCTCCGGGTTGAGCGGAGGTTTGGGATGGGATTGGACGGCAAAAAGGACGCCCATTTGGACAGCTCATCAGTTGGGTCAGGAGCAGTCAGCCGGCTTGAGGTGCTTGAGGGACCGTCCGGGCGTCGCGTGCGTTCGGAGGCCGAGCGGGCTCGGATCGTCGCCGAAAGTCTGCTGCCCGGCGCTCAGGTGGCGGAGGTGGCGCGCAAGCACGGGGCGACGCGCTGGCAGATTTACGATTGGCGACGACGCTTCCGACAGCGCGGCGAATTGCCGTCGAGCGAGGCTCCGCAGCCGCGGTTCGCGGCGCTGGTTGTGGAGGGGCCGTTTGAGGAGCGTCACGTTCCGACAGTCAAGCTCGAGATTGCGATTGGCGACGTCGTCGTGCGGACGGACGCGGCGATAGATGGGGAGCAGCTATCTCGAGTGATCCGCGCGGTGCGGGCGTCACGATGATTGTCCCCGGCGCCGAGCTGAAGATTTACATCGCGACGCGGCCCGTCGACTTCCGCTGTGGGCACGATGGGCTTGCTGCGAAGGTGCAGCAGATGCTTGGTCTCGATCCGTTCAGCGGTGCAGCCTTTGTGTTCCGGTCGAAACGAGCGGACCGGATCAAGATTTTGGTGTGGGATCGAACGGGCTTGGTGCTGGTGCACAAGCGCCTTGAGGGCTGCAAGTTCGTATGGCCAAAGATTGCGGACGGCGTGATGCGGATATCGCCGGCGATGTTTGCCGCGCTGTTCGAGGGCCTGGATTGGCGGTTGGTACGGCCGGAGGAAGCGCGGCATCCACAGGTCGCTGGATAAGTGCGGCAGAATGACTCTGTGCCGAGTTTGGCATGGCGCCGGCAGCGCAGATGTGCTCGACATGGCGCATGAGCAGCGCGACGCTTCGCGACGAGAATGAACGCCTGAAGGCGCTTTTAGCGCAAACGCAGGCAGCATTGAGCGAACATCAAGCGGCGCTGGCCACGTCGGAAGAAGCGCGGCGCCGGTTGGAGGTCATTCTCGGCGAACTACGCCGAGAGAAGTTCGGAGCGAAGTCCGAGAAGCTGCGGCCAGATCAATACCATTTACCGCTCGAAGACGTGGAGATCGCGCAAGGCGTCTTGGACGCGGCACAGGAGAAGGCTGCGGCGGTCATCAGGGGCCGATCGCGTGCTGGATCGGATCAGGACGGTCATCGCAATCGAAGCTGCTTGCCTGCCCATTTGCCGCGGGTGGAGCGGATCCTCGAGCCTGCGAGCACACTCTGTCCGTGCGGCTGCGGCGCGATGACGAAGATCGGCGAGGACGTCAGCAAGCGCCTTGACGTGATCCCGGCACAATGGCGCGTGCTGGTCACGCGCCGCCCGAAATACATTTGCCGCCGTTGCTCCGGCCCTGTCGTGCAGGCGCACGCGCCGGAGCATGTCGTGCCTGGCGGACTACCGACCGAAGCGGCGATTGCGCAGGTGATCGTCTCCAAGTTTGGCGACCATACGCCGTTTTACCGTCAGGCCGAGATCTATGCGCGCCAGGGGATCCGGCTTGATCGGGCGACACTGGGCAATTGGTCAGGCCGCGCCTGCTTCCATCTGCAGCCTGTTGCCGACCACATGCGGCGCCATCTGGCAGCGGCGGATCGCCTGTTCATGGATGAAACCACGGCGCCGGTGCTCGATCCTGGGCGTGGTCAAACCAAGAAGGGCTACTTCTGGGCGATCGTCTCCGACGACCGCGGCCATAGCGGCCCAAGTCCGCCGATCGTGCTGTTCCGATATGCTCCCGGTCGCAGCGGCGCCTTCGCTGAGCAGTTCCTGGACGGCTTCACCGGACGCTTCCTACAATGCGATGCCTACGACGGTTATGATCGACTGATCGAAGTCGCTCGACCGCAAGGGCCGTGGACGCTCGTACATTGCTGGAGCCATTTGCGCCGGCGCTTCGTCAAATTGGCCCGCAACAGTAAATCGCCGATCGCCGAGGCCGCCGTCCGGCAGATCGCACAGCTCTACGCCATCGAAGCCATGGTACGCGGTTCATCGCCGGATATCAGGCTGGCCGCGCGCAAGGAACACTCGCTGCCGCTCGTCCAGGCGTTGAAGCCGTGGTTCGAGAAACAGCTGTCGATGATCTCCAGCGGCTCGACGCTCGCCGAGGACATCCGCTACGCGCTCAATTATTGGCAGGGGCTGACGCGCTTCCTCGATGACTGGCGTCTCGAGCTCGACACCAATCCGGTTGAGAACGCGATCCGGCCGATCTGCCTGACCAGAAAAAACGCGCTCTTCGCCGGTCATGAGGTCGGAGCCGAAAACTGGGCCTTGCTCGCATCCATCGTGGCGACTTGTAAGCTCAACGACGTCAACCCGGTCGCCTACATCGCCGAAACGCTCACGGCGATCATTGCCGGCCATCCCCAAAGCAAAATCGACGACCTCATGCCGTGGCGATTCCGCAAAACGTCAAGCCAGCCTCAATAGGGTCACGGCTAAGCGCTTACCGACAATCGAGGTTTCGATCATCTGGACTGCGGCACTACTGGCCGCCGCAAGCGCGTCGGTGACACTGGCTCCGCACGCAGGCCGACCGCCAGCGAACGAAGCGGCTGCAGAAGCCGTAGCAGGCTTGGGCGGTGACGCGATCGGAATGGACACGAACTGGCGCCTCGCAGGATGAGAAACAGGTACGCTCGTTTGGTATCGACACCGTGTCGATACTCTTCCAGCGCATTGAGTCACGGCGACCGTATCCATGAGAATTCTCGATTGAATTCGTAACCGAACACCCTCGGGAGCAGGCAAGGAGTGTTCGGGCATCCGCGATTTAGTGGATAGCGCTGAAGTTCAGCTGACCGAGCTGCTGTGTGACACTGGCGTTATTGCCGATAGCCACGCCAATCTGCACGGCAATGTTTTGCTCTATGACGATATTGCCGAAATGACCGATATTGCCGATGTTGCCGATGTTGCCGAAGCTGAAGAGCCCGTGATGCCCATGATGATGCCCGTGATGCCCACCACTCACGGTGTCGAGTTCTGTATCGATCAGTTCACGCATTCCACTCATGTTCCCTCCTCGGGGGTTGCAATGAACAACATGTGGCTCGAACCATACTGGAGGGTGACTTTTTCGATCTGTGACGGAAATCACAGGGCGGCCACGGCAACGCGCCCAAGGCCATCGCCGAAGCTACCCAAGCACATGGTCGCTGCGTGACTCAGGCGAGGCGGAAGAGGCAATTCTCTCGATGTGAGCGGCGTCACGGAAGAAGCGGGTCGATCTCTTCATCCTCCGGTTCACGGCTGTATGATTGGACCCCAAACGAGAGGCAGCGAGGAACACCGATGAACCTGAACCACTTTTTTAGTCTTATCATCTTCGCGATCGGAGCGTTGTGCTTTGTGGCGTTTATGACCACCCTGAAGCCACCGCTTTATCACTCACAGTTGGCGGTGGGTTCTATTTATGGCCGCGGGGTAACGACCTAGACTAGCCGATCAATATAAAAATGCTCGTCCGGCCCTCGTGGGTCAAGGCGGGGCAACTCGGTCCCGCCACATTGTAGAATTTCCCGGACACTACCCCCTGCATCGCGTTTGCAAGCCACTGCAAGATGATGCCGCGCTCTGTTCCAATCTCTGCGGGCAATGCGCCCGCTTCCAGCGGCGCCGGCCGAGCCAAACCCGACGGGACGCAGGTACGATCGACAGCTGCCGCGGAGCAGGCAAGGCTGACACCAGCCATTGGCCTAACGCAGACGTTGGATCCATATCTTGTCCGGTGGATGTGTGGCGTGCCACCACGGCCCCGCAGGGCCACCAAACCGCGCAATGTGCGCGTGATCACGGACAATCCGCTCTGCGGCCTAGTACGACTCCGACATGCAGGCTCGGGCCTGCCGACCCCGGATATTGCAAGGAGGCGTACATGACTCAGGTCTATTTCCATTGCTCGAACACCAAGGGAGTACTGATGGATCGTCGCGGTACGCTCGTATCCGACCTAATCGAAGCGTGTGAGGAGGCCACCCGCAGGGTGCGCTCTCTCGTCGCAGCCGCCACCCTGGAAGATTGGCGTCAGTGGGCTCTGCATGTCAGCGATGAGGCCGGCGACGAGATTTTCGTTCTGCCGTTCTCATTCGTGCTCGGCAATCCGCACTGAGAGAGTGCTATGCTGTCAAAGCTACCATCATTCATACTTCTTCGTCAGGGGTTGAACGCGGTCACGACAGCAATGATCCGGTGTGCCTTCGCCGGAGCGATATTCGCCCAAAGGCACTTCCGTCACATCCCAGACACGATCTCTAGAACAGCCTGCGGCTCGAACGGCACACTTGGGAAAGACCAGGTAAAGCTCTTGCCGCCCAGAATCGTGCACGTCTCTCCAATGGAGCTTGCGGATGAGGCGGAGCGGCCAAGCCAGTCGCGGCCGCAGCAGCGTGTGTTGGCGCGGTCGCCGGTATCATAGTCGTCGCAGAGTCGCGCGGCGAGCAAGCAGCACTTAGGAATCGTAGCGCTCTAAAGTCGCGCGCGATCAGCCGTCTCGATCTCAACCGCTTTGCCGATCAGGAGATTGATCGGAACGTCTTGTCCACTGCCGCAGGTCAGCTGCCCCGAACCTGATGATCCGGATGCGACGATGCGGCATCGATCCTCGTCCATGATCAATACGCCTTCCAGTCGCCCGTACGACACTTTCAGCTGCAAACGCGCCTGCTTTTGCTCTTCGCCATTGACGCTGCACAGACCAACGTGGCGCAGCGTGATCGTTCCTGAATATTCCGCACCTGGACGCTTGGCCGTTTTCGCGAGATTCCCCGCTATTTCCCATTCGTGCAGATAGCCGATTTGGCCGCTGGCAGAGTAGGACTGCGCCCGAGCGACAGGGGCTGCAGCAAACAACACAAGTATCGCCCCGACGATCGCACGCATTGTTTCCGCCCGCAGCATGATTATGGCAACTCCCGCAGGACGCGAAAGCCGTTGGCGTAGTAACGCACGTCAACGTCGTAGCGAAACCTCGCCGAAGATCTGACGTCGCTGGCCTTGCTGAGGAAGTTTCCCCCGCGCAGCACCCGCAGACGGCAGTCGCCCGAGGTCCAAGGCGACGCGTCCTTTGGCGCATTGCGATAGGAATCGTTCCAGCAATCCTCGACCCATTCCGCAGCATTGCCAGAAGTGTCGTAGAGCCCGAATCCATTTGGCCGGAACGAGCCCGTTGGCACGACCTGCTGCTTGATGGGACTGCCACAGCCGTCGCACTGCGCATGACCCGCACCGGCCTCTCTGCCCCACCAGAACGGCGTTCTGGTTCCCGCGCGCGCGGCATATTCCCATTCTGCTTCGCTCGGCAGACGGTATTTCTGTCCGGTCTTCTGCGACAGCCAGGCGACGTACAGTTTGGCATCTTCCCAGCTGACATTGATTACTGGACGGTCGCCGCGCCCCCAGCCGTGATCCTCGGGACGCACTTTGCAGGCGCCAGCATCGGCACACGGGTCCCACTCCGCGAACGTCACCTCGCGGCGTCCGATCGCGAAGGGCTTGCGAATGTTGATCTGGCGCTCGGGCTTCTCATAGGGCGTGTCATTGGATCCCATCACGAAGTCTCCCGGAGGCACAACCACGAGCTCGGGGCAATTATCGCAATCGCGAAACAACTCTCCAGGATCCAGACTGGCGCCCTGTTGTTGAGCTACTCTGGTCTCCGGGGGCGCGGATGATCGGTCGCCAGATGGGCCGCTGCTTAGCCCTCGCTGGGCAGTTGCCGCAGTACTTCCAAATAGTGCTGTGAGAAAAATCACAGACAAGACGGCGGATTTCATCTTGTGATCTCCGGTCGGCTCGAACGATCAGGAGTATGCACACGTCACATTCAATGCCGCACAGCATGCTTCATTCGGCAGCGAGCGGCAAGGCGACAGTCGCCCGCTCGATTGTGGTTTACATTGGCGAGCAAAGGGATATCGTTTCAGCCCCGCTCCGTTTTGCGGTGGGGACGGGCCTGATAATCGATAGTTGCAGATATTTCAGATTCCCGCGGCTCCTGTGGTCCAGATTGTGGTCTATCCATTGGGAAGATTGCGATGATGCAACGCTTGCTAATATTGGTTCTGGTTCCATTTGTCAGCGGCTTGATTCACTGGCACGCAGCACAGGCTCAAGCCCAGACGGGCGGACCAACGCCCTCGCCGCCCGGGGCGGCCGTCTATTTCATCGGCTTGAAGGATGGCGACACGCTGCCAACCAAGATCACTCTACATTTTGGCCTACACGGCATGGGCGTTGCCCCGGCAGGTTCGGATCGCGCCAACAGCGGTCACCACCATTTGGTCGTTGACTCGCCAACGCCCGCGCTAAATGCTGAAATTCCAAACGACTTCCAGCACCTCCATTTCGGGGCTGGACAGACCGAGGCAGAGATTTTGCTGACCCCCGGCGAGCACACTTTGCAGCTGGTGTTCGCCGATAAGAATCACGTACCGCATTCGCCGCCGGTGATCTCCGAGCGGATCAAGGTCAAGGTAGCTGACCAAACCGGCCCCGCGGTGGCGCAACCAACCCCTGCGGTGGGTGGACGTCGTTCCGCGCCGAAGGACGCGAAGGTCTATTTCATCTATCCAAAGAACGGCTCCTATATTTCTCCGAACCCGGTTGTCCGCTTCGGTTTGTTGAACATGGGCGTGGCGCCGGCGGGCTTCGACAAATCCAACACCGGCCATCATCATTTGCTGGTGGATGCCGAGCTGCCTCCACTCGACCTACCAATCCCAAACGATTTCAACCATCTGCACTTCGGCGCTGGCCAGACCGAAGCGAAGATCACGCTCCCGGTCGGCCAGCACAAGCTGCGCCTTCTGTTCGCCGATTACGCCCACGTCCCGCACGATCCAGCGGTGTTCTCCGATGTCATCAACGTCACCGTGACGGAGAACGGCCAGCCGCCGAAAAAGCGCAAGCAACGCCATCGCCCCTGGCGGAGTTACGGATACTGATGCAACGATGAAACCGCGCCGACTGTTGATATACGTCCTCTGCCTCATTATCAGCGCGATGTTCGCCGATGCGGCCGCAGCGGAGCGTCGGGTCGCGCTGGTAGTCGGCATCTCCTCCTATACGAACGCACCGCCGCTGCCCAATACCGGCAACGACTCCAAAGCGATTGCAGCGCTGTTCAAATCTATCGGTTTCGACGTCGTCATTGCACGTAACGATCTTGGCGTCGTCGACTTCAAGCGCACCGTGCGCGAGTTCCTCATTACTGCAGAGAATGCCGATGTGGCAGTGGTCTATTACGCAGGCCACGGCATCGAGATCGGCGGCATGAATTATCTGATACCGATGGATGCCAAGCTGAGCCACGACTACGACGTCGACGACGAGGCTATCGCGCTCGATCGCATCATCTGGGCGCTGCAACCGGTACGCCGCCTGCGCTTGATACTGCTCGACGCCTGTCGCGACAACCCGTTTGCGGCCAAGTTGCGGTCAGCAAGCCGCTCGCCGACGAGAGGCGGCCTCGCGAAGCTTGATGAAATCAGCGCCGACACGCTGGTGGCCTTCGCGGCGAAGGCAGGCTCGATTTCCTATGACGGCGACGGCGTGAACAGTCCTTATGCAACCGCGCTGCTCCGGCACCTTGCGGAGCCCGGTGTCGACATTCGGATCGCGCTTGGCCGCGTGCGCGATGAGGTCATCACGATGACCGGCGGACGGCAGGAGCCGTTCATCTATGGTTCTCTCGGCGGCGCCACCATCGCCTTGGTGCCGCAGTTTGGTACACCAAATGTAGCGCCAGTACCGCCGCCCGCTCCGCCGGTTTCGGTGCCGGCCCTCGCGAAGCCGGTCGTCGTCAATCCAATGCAGCCGAGCGCGCCACCGGCGATGAAGGCGGAACTTCCTAGGCCGCCGGCTCCCGCGCAGCCGCCCCCCGAAATGACGGACGCCTGTGTCCGCGACGAAGCGAGGCTGGCACGTCTGCGCGCCACCCCTGTGCCGAGTGAGATCATCAGCTTCCAACGCGAGGTCGCTTGCACGCGGCTGCGTCCACAGATACAGCGTCTATTTGAGAGTATTGTTAGCACTGGCGCTCTGCCTTCTGGTGGAAATGCGGCGCCCCAAGCGGCTGCCAAGCAGCAGGTACGGAATGAGGATGTCCGCTCCGAAGATACCTGCACCCGCGACGTGGCGCGGTTGCAGAGCCTGCGCGCTGAACCTACACTTCAGGCGATCACCAATTTCGAGAGGGAATTGGGTTGCGAACGGCTCCGGTCGCAGCTCCGCCGACTGCGCGAGAGCGTCGCTCCTTGATCTCGCCTGGACACTTCACGGTGCGTCCGGGACATTTCTCGATTGAAGCTCGACACAAGAATAGCCATCCGACGGTGACCGGATCGGAACGCTCTCCAGACGCGCTCTAAGGAGTGCGCCGAGTGGTTTCCACGCGAAGCGGCCTCTTCTGCGCACCTGCCAATCAGTCAAGTACCAGTCAACATCCGCTCGAGTGCGTCGCTTTGAGATCAGCTGCGTTCGAAGACTTTGGTTCCAGGGAAAATCCGCCGGGCGTACGTAACGACCAGCTCCCGGTCCTGAGTCTCAAGGAAAGGTGTTCGGAGCTGGCACGACCCGACGACGAGGTGCCACAGGCCATTAAGTCTTTGAATCACGACGTTCATAGTGTGCTCCCTCGAAGAGCAGCAAACAACTGATAGACGTGACAATCCTATAAGTCGTGCGTCAGGGCCGTGATCATAGTCACATGTTGCAAAAAGCCGCGTGCTTATTCGCTGCCCTCCGGGGCGATAGCTCGATAGCTGACCGGCTTTTTGTGGTTGAGAAGTACCAGCGAGCGCCGCTCGGCCGTATTGATCGCTAGCGAGCGTCCGAATCGCTAAGACATGTACGCGTCGATTTGTGCAGCATAAACGCTGAGAGTGCCGGCCGAGAGCACCGACCTCACCGCCGTTTTACCGTCCAGTGCTACAAGTCATGAGCCAATTCACTCCTCGAAGTTCCAGTGACGCACATCACGGTCATCGACCTTGGGATCGGCTATCCCGGGCGTGAGTTGGAAAGCACGCTGCTGAGTCAACCACTATTCATTGAACCTCGGAGGTTAAATGACTCGGATTAAGATTTCCCATAGCTGGCGGACCATTCGCGGTGCGCATATCCGCATCGTCCACCGGCGTAAGGTTGCGGTTGAGTCGGTTACAAGCATTCTCCGATCTGCGTGTCAGGGAATGGCCACTTTCGGCGCCGAAAGACCCACGAAAAGGATGAAGGTATCGCCAGCATCGTGACACCATCCTGCTAGCGATGGGCGACGGCAGTTAGGCCGCCTCGGTAGGGCGGCCTCTTTTATGCTTCCTGCGATGAGATCGGCGCCGCTTCCCGTTCGATGGATCTTGTTCGCGAGGACGATTGCGCGCCATATCTGTCTTCAGTGCTGCCCTGCCCAGCCACTTTCGTCTTGCTTTCGCCGTGACGTCCGTTCTTCGCCACAAGCATGACCGCAGGACCATGAGTGCTAACGACGAAGTTGGACACAAGTGTGAGCCCGATCGCTCGCGCAGCCTGTGACAACGTGAAAAGCGGAGGGCGCTTCGTCGATTCTGTTTCAACAGATCAGGAGACCACGCGTGATCGACGAAGGTAAACTTGCCATAGACGCCAATGACCTCGCGCCTGCGGCTCCGATGTCAAGTATTCTCCACCGGGTCAGCGGGCATGACCAGAGATAGACTGGGCGGCTGCGCGTCCTTGCTCTTTGGCACTCCGCCTCGTCGCCTCCGCCACACGCCTTCCTCGCCGTCACAGGCTTTGCGTGTACAGAAATCTGGAGAACAAGAAGTTCAAATACAGGAGGCAGGAATGAGTCTTCCTTCGGTCGGCTGGGATATTATCGGATGGGATAGCCTCACGCCACAGGGCATCCGGCTCGGCATCGCAACGATCCTTGCGCTGTTAGCGGTAGGCCGCCCCGGGCCGTCGGTCTTTGAGCTTTTTGCTGGTTTAATCTGCATTCTGGGTGCCGGCCTTATGGTGGCACAGGCGGTCTCGCTTGGTTGACTCGCAGGTCGGCTCGGAACACCTACCTGGACCCGTTAAATCTTGTCTGCGGGTTGCCGGTGGTTGCGCCTCCAGGATCAAGAACATGGGAGCATCGGTTCGGGCGTGGTTGGTGGAGCAGTTCAGGGAACCGCTTGGCTCAACAACTACTTTCTCGACCGAGCTCTTTGTCGGAGCAACGCAGTGCGCGATCCTCGGCTAAAAGCGGCATCGAGAGACTTGAACGTGGGCAGCATTTATGTGGCCATCAAGGCTGGATCTTCGTGCCCGGCACGTGGCAGTATCGTGAGCGTGGATTTTGCCTCCTGCTTGCGCAAATTCATCGTTGAGCCGGATCGTGCACTCGCGGACAATTTTTCGTCACCGAATGTGGTGGGCGAGACTCAAACTGCTGGCCTCAATAGCGCCGTACCAGATGCCGGCAGCCTGGACCGCGGCGGTGTTTTCTAGACTATTAGCGGCCAGTTCGTCGAAGACAGTCGGCTCGTCTCCCGTAACAGCCAGCATCGCGGCGATGAAGCCTCCGGCTCAATTGCCCCAGACCGCGAATTTTCCGGCGTCTTGGCCAGCTTGCATGGTCCTGTTCGGGTCAACTTCAGGAAACGGACTTCGCGGCGCCCTGAGGCAGGGTCAGCCGCGGGCACAGAAGCGGTCATTCCATTTTCTAGCATGACATAGCGCGGAGGAGGAGCTGCGGGTTCACACACCCGTGAAACTGCTTCGTCGCGCAAATGGCATGAAACCGAAATCCTCCCTTGCGAAACAGTTTTCCGAGAGCCGTGAAGTAAGCCCGAATCACTAGCGATCGAAAATCACGAACGCGGTTGGAGCTGCCCCAATCACGCACCCAGCATCTAAGACGGTGCTGGACCGGACCCAATCGACGGTACCGGCGAATGTTCAACGTTTCGTCCTGCGGGTAAGCAAGTGCTGGGAGAAAGTCGATGGCGCACGTTGGCAAGCACGCGATCGTGGTGGGCGCGGGAATGGGTGGTCTGTTGGCCGCTCGGGCTTTGGCGGATCATTTCGACGAAGTGACCGTACTTGAGCGTGATGCTCTTCCGGATTTGCCTGATCCTCGCAAAGGCGTTCCGCAAGGACGGCATACGCACGGATTGCTTGCTCGTGGTCGCGAGATACTTGAGCAGTCGTTTCCCGGCTTTACTGAGGGAATGATTGCTCAGGGAGCAGTGCCCGCGGACCTCGTCAACGATGGACTTTGGTTCAACTACGGCGTCTATCTTCACAACAGCCCCAGCAAGATGGTTGGGCTCGGGGTGAGCCGACCGACGCTGGAAGGCTTCGTGCGTCGGCGGCTCGTTCAACTGTCCAACATTCGGGTGCGGGAGCGACGTGACGTTGTGGAGCCGGTTTTTGATCGACTATCGAGCCGCGTGACTGGTGTTCGCGTCCGATCAAAAAATGCTTCAGGTGACAGGGAAACAATAGACGCCGATCTCGTGGTTGATACCAGCGGTCGCGGATCATCGAGCCCTGCATGGCTGAGTGCGTGTGGTTTTCCAAAGCCGCCGGAGGAGCTGATCACTATCAATCTTGGCTATGTGAGCCGCTTCTATCGTCTCAAACCCGAACACATGACGAATTGTTTGCATGGCAGGAAGTTCGTTATCATGGGAGCGTGTTCGCCTGATTTTCGTTTCGGTGCTCTTTTGCCACAGGAGGGCGAACGTTGGACTGTGACATTAGGCGGTTACAGGGACGATCAAGTGCCAGAGGATGATGCTGGTTTCCTTGAGTTTGCGCGCAGCTTGCAAGAGCCGGAAATATTCAACGTGATCCAGAATGCAGAACCACTTACTCCGCTTACGTCATACAAGTTTGTTTCCAACTTGAGACGCCATTACGAGAAGCTGCGCCGCTTTCCAGAAGGCTATCTGGTGTATGGCGACGCCTTGTGCAGCTTCGATCCAGCCTATGGTCAAGGAATGACGGTGGCCTGTCTGGAATCCCTGGCCTTGCGCGAGTGTTTGGCAAACGGAATGCAAGGAATTGCTCGTCGCTCCTTCCAGATGGCTAGTCGGTTCATTGAAGCTCCCTGGCAAATCGTCGTTGGCAGTGATTTGCAAAACCCGCGCGTCGAGGGCAGGCGGACGGCGCAGGTGCGCTTTGTCAACTGGTACATAGCGAAATTTTACCGAGCGGCGCAATGTGATGCCGCGCTGGCGACCAAGTTCTTGGAAGTGGCCAATCTTATGCAACAGCCAACGGCGTTGCTAAGCCCAGCGAATGCGCTGAAAGTGTGGAATGGAAGTCGGAACATACAGAACGGCGACCTTGGTCGGGGGCGCCAAGCCGCTTAAGCCACGGTAGCGACCGGCCGCCAAATCAAACACCTTATTGAGTCGCGCGCCACCAGACAGCATCGCCTCCGAGCCAAGCGAGTTATCATTCGCGGCCAATGTCCGACTCGGGTTTCAAAAGCGCCGTTTAGACCAACGCCCGGGCGCTTCCGCACCGGACTGCGTGTTTCGGCAATTTCCGGACACCGATTTCGGTAATTCGCGGACAGCGATTTCAGTAATTTCGGGACAGGGATTCCGCTAAATCGCGGACAGTTGCGGGAGGTTGGTTTTCGGGAGCGCCGTTCAGGCAATGTTCTCTCTCAAGCTGAGTTTGAGAGGGGCAATGCCGAGACGGAAGCAAGCGAAACGAACCACTGTGAAGGACCTACGATCGATCCTGAGGCTGACGTACGAGCAGGACCTGTCGGTTCGGGAGATCTCGGAACGGCTGCAGATCAGCAAGAGCTCGGTTGCCACCTACCTGCTGCGGGCACGCGAGGCGGGCTTAAGCTGGCCGTTACCGCCGATTTACGCGAGCGAGGCGGCGTTGCAGCGGGCTCTGTTCCGGCGGGTCGGGCGGCCTCCGCAGGACTTGAGTGAGCCTGAGTGGCCGCGGGTCGCGCAGGAGCTCAAGCGCAAGGGCGTGACACTGACGCTGCTGTGGCAGGAATACCGGACGGCGCATCCCGAGGGCTATGGTTACACGTGGTTCTGCGAGAAGTTTGACGTCTATCGGCGCCGGGCGAACCCGACCTTCCGTCATCGCCACGCGGCGGGTGCAGTTATGCAGACCGACTATGCCGGTCCGACGGTGGAGGTGATCGACCCGCAAACCGGCGAGATCCGTCAGGCGCAGATATTTGTCGCGGTGCTCGGGGCCTCGTCGCTGACCTTCGCTATGGGAAGCTTCGGTCAGCGACTACCAGATTGGATCGAAGGCCAGACCCGAGCCTTGTCGTACTTCGGCGGAGTTCCCAAGGCGATCGTCTGCGACAATCTGAAGGCCGGGGTCGTCAAGGCGTTATGGTTCGAGCCGACGCTCAACCAAACCTTTGCCGCCATGGCCGAGCACTACGACACGACGATTTTGCCGACCCGCAGCCGCAAGCCCCGCGACAAGGGCAAGGTTGAAGGCGCGGTGCTAATTGTTGAGCGCTGGATTCTGGCACGGCTGCGCCATCGGCGGTTCTTCAACCTGACCGATCTCAATGCCGCGATCGGCGGTTTGCTGGAGGAGCTGAACAATCGGCCGATGCGCCATATCGGCAAATCCCGCCGGCAGCTGTTCGAGGAGATCGAGCGCGAGGCGCTGGCGCCGCTGCCGAGCGAACTATTCGAATACGCCGAGTGGAAAACCGCGAAGGTCCATCCCGATTATCACGTCGAAGTCGACAAGACCCTTTACTCGGTGCCGCACCGACTGATCGGCCGTCGGGTGGACGTCCGGCTCACGTATCGAGCCGTCGAGATCTTCCAGGATCACACGCGTGTCGCCAGCCATGTGCGCCGCTCTCAGCGCAGCGGCCATGTCACCGTGAACGAGCACATGCCCAAGGCCCATCAGCGTTACGCCAATATGACGCCGGCGAGTTTGATCAAGATGGCGGCGCGGGTCGGCGTCAACGCCGCCACCCTGGTCGAGCGGATGATGCGTGAGCGCCCGCATCCCGAGCAGGGTTATCGCTCCGCCATGGGGATCATCGCCCTGGCGCGGCGCTACGAGCGCAATCGGCTGGAAGCGGCCTGTGAGAGGGCGCTCGCCATCAACGCGATCAATTACTCCTCCGTGAGCGCCATCCTCAAATCCGGGCTGGACCGCGCGAGCCCTGCCGCCGAGCCCATCAAAGCCACGCCCTCCCACGCCAACCATCCGTGGCGGCGCCTATTATCAATGAAGGAAAGGAACATCGCGATGCTGACCCACCCGACCCTCGAGCAGATGCAGGCGCTCGGCCTTGCCGGAATGGCGGCCGCTTACAGGCAACTAGCCGAACAGGACAATGCCGCCGATCTCAGCCGGGATGAGTGGCTCGGCCTGATGCTCGATCGTGAAGCCGCCATGCGTGCCGACCGGCGCCTGACCAATCGCCTCGCCGCAGCCAAGCTGCGCTTCGTCGACGCCTGTATCGAAGACGTCGACTTCGCGTCCCGCCGCGGCCTTGACCGGCGCAACACCCTGCAACTGGCGCAAGGCGCTTGGCTGAAAGCCCATGAGAACTTCATCATCACCGGCCTGACCGGGACTGGTAAAACCTGGCTGGCGTGCGCCTTCGGACGCCAGGCGGCCAGGCTCGATCATTCCGTCCTTTATTTGCGTATGCCGCGCCTGTTCGAAGACCTCGCCATGGCCCGTCTCGATGGTCGCTTCCCGCGCCTCATCGACAAGCTCGCACGGGTCCAGTTGCTCATCCTCGACGACTGGGGCACCCACACCCTCAATGATCAGCAGCGCCTTGATCTCCTCGAAATCTTCGAAGAGCGCTATAGGCGCAAATCGACCTTGATTACCGCCCAGCTGCCCGTTGCGCAATGGCACGACATGATCGGCGAGCCGACCATCGCAGACGCTATCCTCGACCGGATCATCCACAACTCCCACCGCATCGCTCTCGAAGGCGACAGCATGCGAAGGAAAAAAGCCGCGCGCCCCTTGACCGACGTCGAAAACAGCGAAACGAATACCAACTGACTTCAACAACCAGGCACCCAAAAGCCAGCGCCGCCACGCTGTCCGCGATTTAGCGAAACTGCTGTCCGTCAGTTAGCGAAACCACTGTCCCGTTTTTGCGAAATACGCACCGGACATCTCGTTGCGACGCGCCAACGGAAGCGAGGCCGATTTTGTTGAAAAAGGCCGCAGTTGCGACTCAGACATACCGGTGATTCAGTCTGTCTAATTGGCAGGACTGAAGATCATGATGGGACATCGGCAATTCGAGCAGGCTGCTTTGTTCGATGAGTTGTCGCACGTGTCTTCCAACGACTGCTTCGCTCGATCGATAGATTTGTTGATCTTGAACAGATTAGGCGGGACCTGGCGCAGTTCTACAGTAAGATCGGTCGACCTTCGATCCCGAGCTGCTGATCCGGATGCTCCTAATCGGCTATTGCTCGGCATCCGATCGGAGCGGCGCCTGCGCGATGAGGTTTGCCTCAATTTGGCCTACCGGTGGTTCTGCCGGCTCGGGCTGGACGGTGCGGCGCCGGATCACTCGACGTCCTCAAGAACAGACATGGTCCCTTCCGAGAAAGCGATCTCTGTCGTCGCGTGTTCGAGCACGTCTTGCACAGTTGTATTGCGGAGCGGCTGGTCGGCGGGATTTGCAGTCGATGCGAGCCTGATCAAGGCCGACGCAAATCGGCAAAAAGGGGATTGAGGGCGAGAAGGAACTCCCACCGGAGGCGGCAGGCCGAGAGGTTAATGACTATCCTGGTGTCCTCGATGATGCCGCTTTCGGTGCAGCGACGGAGGTCACGCCGAAGTTCGTATCGCCTGGCGCTGGACGGGCGCGCACGGCGGCCAAGCCTTCTTCGCCTACTCGACAAATTACCCGGTTGACGTCGAGAGCGCGATCATTGTCGATGTCGATGCAACCACGGCAATTCGGCAGGCGGAGGTGTTGGCTACCAAGCGCATGATTGAGCGCTCGCCTTTCGCGCGAGGACTTCACCTATGATCACACCAGCGACGTCTGTACCTGCCCCGGCCGCAGGATGCTGACCACAACCGGAACACTGGTGAACGATGGCCCAACGATGCTCTACCGGGCGACCAAGCACGATTGCGCCGGGTGCGCCTTGAAGGCTCGCTGCTGCCCCAAGGACCAAGTCCGCAAAGTGTCTCGCTCGATCTACGAGGACGCTCGCACATGGCGAGCGCGATAGCACGATCATGGGAGGGCCGTACTTCACGCCCGCAAGAAGATCGAGATGCTATTTGCGCACCTCAGCGCATTCTCAAGCTCGATGGTTTACGATTGCGAGGCCCAAACGGCGCGCGCGACGAGTTCACTCTCACCAGCGCACAGAACCTTCGGAAAGATTGGCCAAGCTGATCGCCATGCCTATCGCAAGGCCGCATAGAGACCACCTCGATCATCCCGCCCAGCCATTACAATGAATACCGCCGGCTTTTTTTCTCGACGAACGCAACCCAATTAGCTCGAGAACCACACTTCTTCGTGACAGTCTCTGGCTGCTTATCTTGCTGAAACAATCTAAACGCGCTACAAATATCTGCCGTGAATGTCGATGGTCGAACGCACACCGATATGGCAATAATTTGCGGCTAACCACTCCTCAGCGCAGGTACGGCCCATGTCGCGCAGATAGGTGAGAAACTCCCAGTCTGCATTAAACTTGGAGGCGACGCCGAGATCTTTCATGAACGAATCCGCCTCTATGGCATGAATCAGCATCGTCTTTATCTCGTCGCGCAGCGCGCCTCTGCTGACGAGCTTGTTGGCGAAGGCAATTGCTCGCATCTCGCGCATCAGCGACGAATTGAAGCTAATTTCGTTCAATCGGTTTAATATATCGCTCGCCGTGCGAGGAATTTCCCCACGCACAATTGGATTGATGTGAATAACAATCACGTCTGTGGATTGGCAGCCATAGATCAGCGGGAAGATTGCTGGGTTGCCCATGTAGCCGCCATCCCAATAGGCTTCGCCATCGATTTCAATAGCCTGAAAGAGTTGGGGAAGGCACCCGGAAGCGAGAACGGCCGAGACAGTGAGCTCATGGTTGTCAAAGATCTTCACCTTTCCAGTGCGGACGTTTGTCGCACAAAGGAACAGCTTGACGACATTCTCCCTGCGCAGTCGGTCGAAATCGATGGTCTTCTCGAGCACGTCACGCAACGGGTTGTAGTTCAATGGGTTAAACTGATAGGGTGACAACAGTCGTGTCATCATGTCGAAGAACATAAAGGCCGGCGATCTCTCGATAAAACGATTTTGCGACAGACGATCGAAAATGGACGGCTGCAGCGGTCCCCAGGCCGCAGCTTCGCTGATGCGGCGCCAATACTCGGCGAGAGTGAGTTTTGCGCCTTCGCGCCCGCCTATCGTCAGGCCGTAAGCCATGACCGTGCCGTTCATGGCGCCAGCGCTGGTAGCGCAGATCCCCTCAAACGACATCCGCTCATCTTCGAGCAGGCGATCCAAAACGCCCCAGGTGAAGGCGCCATGCGCACCGCCACCCTGTAAGGCAAGGTTGACCGTCTTGCTTGCCGTACCCATCAGCGGTTACCGACCACGCTGTGCGCCGCCGCTGCGCCGCCTAGCAGCGTAATGAACTCGCGGCGATTCACTGTGCAGTCCCTCCTCTTCTTGCGAGTGAAAGGATATCACACGGCGAGACGGCGGGAGACGGCCCGGTGCGAGATTTCGGGCCGGGCGATGACCGCTCTGGGTCACAGGCAGCGATCGTGGTAGCACGGCCCCGCGGCCGGTCTGCCGCCGACAGCCCACACGGCAACGCGCCTCAACTTTGTTCCGCGTCCGACAGCGGAAAGCTGAATTACCCGCCGGAACCGCCGCGATCGTTCTTAGAGACTTCAAGTTGCAAGATGCCATCCCGGAAGCACAGCCAAGTCACAGGGCGGACCGCCGATCGAACAAGCTCCAGTGGGGATTCCCTTCGGAAGTCATGAATGACGATACATAAAAGTCCTCTGTCAGACCAACGACCATTTCGGGAAGTCTTCCCACTGAAGATTTTTCCTCAACTCCTTTTCTGCGGAGCAGCTCGCACGGCGGCTGCGACAGGGGCTCTTCACTCCAACTTCCGTGAAAGCGGGATGTGGAATTCAAGTCCAACTTCGCCGCGCGACACGCGGAACATGTCTCTTGAAGCTCGCGGGTAAGTCGCTTACCCCGAAATGGGTAGGTGAGTTCTCCCTAAGAGGCATGTGCTCATGCCGCTCACGTACTCTCAATCGGATGACGCGATGTGGCGCAATGCCGGGCGACATGCCGCGCGAAACGCGTGTCTATTTGACTATCTCAGCAAGTCCACGAAGGAGAAATACGATGAGCATCTCGCTAGAGGCGCCATGCAATCGCCCGCCCATAGCTTGGTCCCCTTCACCGTTCCCACGAGCTTACAACCCATTGGGCCGGAGGCTGTTTTTGCGGCTTGGCCGCGCGGGCTTTGGGCGGCGCGGTCGGCTTGGACGCCGCAGTTTGAGCGAAGGCGGATGCCGAAAAAGGGGGAAGAGAAAAGCCGGCAGGATTCGCAAATCCGAAGTGGGATGCGTATGTTTGGCCCATGCTCTTCGAGTTTTGCCTGCCGACGCTGGGCAAAGGACTGGCGCGTCGAGATTGCCGCGCGCGACCAAGAAAGATGCGGACTGCGCCCCGTCCCATATCCATGATGACCAGTGAGCTGCTGCCGGTTTGATGGACACCGAGATTGGGTGTTTTATCAAGCCGGAGGTTGGTCATGCAGAGACGGAAGTTCAGCCGAGAGTTCAAGATCGAAGCGGTCAAGTTTGTCAGGGAGCGCGGGGTGTCGGTGGCGCAAGCCGGCCGCGACCTGGGGGTTCATGAGAACGTAATGCGCAAATGGGTGAAGGAGTTCGGCTCTGACCCGGTTCAGGCCTTTCCCGGCCATGGTCAGATGAAGCCCGAGCAGCAAGAGATCGAGCGGCTGCGCCGCGAGGTCGCCAAGCTGAAGGCCGAGCGGGATATCCTAAAAAAGGCCGCAGCCTACTTCGCGAAGGAAGCGACATGAAGTTCGCCTTCGTCGCGAAGCACCGGACGATCTGGCCGGTGGCATGGCTATGCGATGCGCTGGGAGTGTCGCGGTCGGGCTTCCATGCCTGGCTGAACCGCTCTCCCAGCGCCAGATCCCGCAGCGACGAGGAGCTCGGCGACAAGGTCAAGGCCAGCTTTGTCGCCAGCGACCGCACCTATGGCGCACGCCGGGTGTGGCGTGATCTGCTCGCTGACGGGGCGGATTGCGGCCTGCACCGGATTGAGCGGCTGATGCGCCTGCAAGGCTTGCGGGCGCGGCCGCGACGTCGGCGCTTGCCGAAGGATGCCGGCGATCGACAGCTTGAGGCCGTACCGGCGAACCTCCTTGACCGGCAGTTCGCCGCCGAGCGTCCCAACCAGAAATGGATCGCCGACTTCACCTATTTCTGGACGGCCGAAGGCTGGCTCTATGTCGCAGCGGTGATCGACCTGTTCTCACGTCGGGTGGTCGGCTGGTCGATGAGTGCCGCCATGACAGCACAGCTCGTCACGGACGCATTGTTGATGGCCGTCTGGCGACGCGGCAAGCCGATGCGCTGTTGCATCACTCCGATCAGGGCAGCCAGTACACCAGCGAACAGTTCCAGCGCCTGATGGCCGATCACGGCATCGTTTGCAGCATGAGCCGCTCCGGCAACGTCTGGGACAACGCGGCGATGGAGAGCTTCTTCTCCTCGCTGAAAACCGAGCGTACGGCCAACAAGATTTATCGAACCAGAGACGAGGCACGCGCCGATGTGTTCGACTACATCGAACGATTTTACAACACGACCCGGAGGCACTCGACCATCGGCTATCTCAGCCCTGTTGAGTTCGAGCGCAAGGTGGGATTAGCTTAACCGGGTGTCCACCAAACCGGCAGCAGCTCACAGTGAGCGATCTGCTCCATGTAAGGGGCCGAGCCAAAGCGCAAGACCAGCCACTGCCAATCTGAAGGAGGGCAAGTGGACGATCTGGGATAGAGACCTTAGCGAGCCCACGTTGTCGTACGAGCCTAACGCTGCCGCGACCTCATATCTTCCGTCGCCTGGTCGACAAGGAAGGCGGCGAAGATATCGGCGAGAGGCAGGTCGCACAGGGCCTCCACGAAGAGAAACTGTCCCTGCGGGTTGACCTCGAGGAACACGGGCTCATCGTCGTCGGTCAACTTCACGTCGAAGATCCCCATGACCAAACCAAGCTCGTGGAGGGTGTCGCGCAACCTTTGTTCGAGGTGCCTGTCGAGCGGATAAGGTCTGAAGGGCACATTGAGATCAAACCGCCAGTCGAGTGCCTCGGCCTCAATGAGTGCACCATCGCAGCGCTCGCCAAGGACGGAGATGCGCAGGTGGCGCGTGCCTGGGATGCACTCCTGGTAGATCGACGCCGTCAGGGCCAGGGTTTCCTCGTTGTCGAGCAACTCCTGGCTGACTACTGCTGTCGACGCCAGTTCGACGCCACGCGGCGTCGCGACGGGCTTGATGATCGCGCCCGGATGCGCCGCGCAAAAGCGGCGGATGTGCACTGGATCTTGACTGACGAGCGTGGCTGGAATCCGGAGACCGGCGCGCTTCGCGGCATGTAGCTGCACCAGCTTGTTCTCCGCCAAGCGGGTGGCAAGAGGATGGCTGACCCAGTGCCCTTGAAAGGCGTTCAGGAGTATGCCCTCGAGGACTCTCTCAGTGCCACGAAAGATAGGCAGCTCATAGGCAGCGTCAGTGTGTTCGGGCAGCAACTGTTTTACGGTGGTGCGGCGGTACCACAGCGTATTGAGCGTCCTGACGTCGACGGTCTGCCCATCCATGGTCGGGAGAAAGGCTGGTGCGTCACTGTCCGACGACCACTCCAGGCGCCCGCGGAGTACAAGCTCGTCGCTTGGGATCAGGCAGCACCAGACTCCATGCTGCTCGCCGATCTTCTTCTTGATCAGATGGCCATGTGGATCGTCACCGTACGTTATGATCCCAATCCGCGGTTCCATGGTGGCTCTTCTCCTATGGAAGTCCCGGCTTTCCGGACTGGTCCAGAAAGCCGGATCGTTAGGCTGCGCAGTCGTCAGCCTGCATGACATCCGCCCATCCAGCCGAACCCGAAAAGGTCGTGTGACCACCGGAACCGTCAGGCCCATCGATTGTCAGTCGTGATCCGGTTGCGTGGCGGACCTGGCTCAGTCCTCCGGCTACCTCGAGGAGCTGGCTCTCGAAGAGTTCGAGCCGTTCGGGCTTCTGGGCATCAAACTTAACGCCGTCTAGTTGCTTCTGAAAGAATACTGCTGGAATGACTTTGGGCATCACTATCCTCCATAGTTGGTACTCAGGCAGGCATTTTTGCTAGCCTGTCGCGAGAATAGGCCACCGTTTCAGTTTCACCGTGATGCGCATCACACGCCAACGGCCGCGGATCACCTTCCGAAATCGTCTTGAACCAATTCAGCCTAAGATCCGCACGCTGACCGCCAAGCGCTGCCGGTCCGTTGCTGCATCAATGGCGAAAATGAGCAAGAGATTGGCACAGCATGACAAGCTGGAACGAGCGGGTTTGCGTATCGGGACGGCGTCTTCTCACACCGAAGACAGCGTTCTCCAACTCGACTCTGCATCGCAAACCCTTGGTAGCCTTTCGCGGCGACCTCGTCGCATTTCTGGCGATAACTGCCGACACCGCCGCAATAGGACAGAACGCGGCGCGGCTTGCCTTCGCATTCGACGCCCAAGTACCAGGAATTGGTCTTGGCGATCAGCGTCGCATTGGCGATCTCATCGTGATGCGCCACCCAGCTGTCCTCGGCCTCCTTCGTCGGCTCGACGACGTCAAGGCTCGTACCTGATGCAACCGTCGGTCCATTCGACCTGCTGCTGCAGGCATGTCGTCATGTTGCAGAGCGCCGCAGAAGGCGCGAGCGGCACGGCGGTGGTGAAGAGATTCGGGTAGCCATGAACCTGCAGACCCATCGTCGTGCGGATGTCCGGTGCTCCAGTCTTCCCTCAGCGCACGGCCGCCGCGACCCCTGATATCGATGCGCGTCAACGCACCGGTTCCGAATCCGGTCGCCAGAATGATGATGTCGAGCTCGTGGATCGTTCCGTCGGCTGTCTGGATGCCCCCAGGCGTCACACATTCGATTGGATTGGATTTGACGCCGACGATCTCGACATTCGGACGATGGAAGGCTTCAAGAAACTTTTGCTCCAGCGGCACACGGTGGGGCCCGAAGCCATAATCGGTTAGGGCTTCGCACAAGGAATCGACAATTTGCGATGTACTTAGGTCGCCCCTTTGATAGCGGAAATGCCCCGCCCTGCCCGTCGCCATACGTCCGCCTGCGCCGGCGGCCGCCCGCGTAAGATCACATTCGCCGAGATGCGCGAGATGGGAGTCCGCGGCATCATCGTTTTCTGCGCCGATTATCGTTGTGGCCACAGCGTTGCTTTGAGCGCCGATCGATGGGCTGATGATGTGCGGCTATCGAATTTTGAGCCGCAGTTCATTTGCCGGGCTCGCGGCAGACGCGGTGCCGATGTCCGACCGGATTTTGAGAGCGGTAAGCCGCCAATAGGTTGGCGGCCCGCTTTCATTGCGCAGGTTTGCCCGTATGACCGGGCGGTCTTCGCGCGGGTTGCCGGCGCGGCGCCGACGTGCGGCCCGATTTCGATCCGCCTGAAATGGGCACGGCGAGCTCGATTCGAGGAGGCCAGAACGATGACGCGCAGACCCGATCCGGAGCTAGAGGCAATGCTCGCCGAGCTCGCAGAGCTCTGCAAAGACCTGACGCCGTTTGAGAGCGCGCTTCTGGTCGCAGACGGGTTTCGCGACGTCTACGGCGGCGAGTGGCGGATCGAGGCGCACGTCGACGGCAGCCTTCGGATCGTCAAGCATGGCGACCAGGAGGACTGAAACGCAGCAGGGCACGCACGCCCGCGTCGCCGAATTTTTTCGCACACGAGCCTAAACGTCGATCAGAGTCCTATGCCCCAGATCCCAATGCCGATGATGGTCAGTGATACGAGGATCACCAGCACGTCAATCGCGAGCCACTGAGGTATGCGCTTTGCAGGTTGCTCGGCCATGCTATCGGCCCTTCGCACACCCGGATGTTGCCAGCGAAATCGCGCAAACCGGTATGAAGAATATGCCCGCATCTCGACATTCTGGACCAAGATCTTCGCCATCGCATTCGGCATGGGCGTCGTGAGCGGGCTCGTCATGCCGTTTCAGTTCGGTACCAATTGGAGCCGTTATGCGGCCGCCGTCGGCGACGTCCTGTCGCCGCTATTTGCATATGAGGGCTTGACTGCCTTCTTCCTGGAAGCCGGCTTCCTCGGCGTGCTCTTGTTCGGCCGCAAACTGGTGCCGCCGTGGGCCAACTTTTTCGCGGCTCTCATGGTGGCAATCGGGACGTTGTTTTCCACGTTCTGGATCCTTTCTGCCAACAGCTGGATGCAGACGCCAGCCGGCTACGAGATCGTCAATGGCCAGTTCATTCCGACAGACTGGATCAAGGTGATCTTCAATCCGTCCTTTCCTTATCGGCTGGCGCACACCGCATTCGCATTCTTCACCACCACCGGCTTCGTTGTCCTCGGTGTCGGCGCATACCTCTTAAGGCGCAATCACTCGGTTCGGGAAGCGCGCATCATGTTCTCGATGGCGCTCTGGCACTGACTGTGCTGGTGCCGATGCAGATGGTGATCGGCGATATGCACGGGCTCAACACCCGCAAATATCAGCCTGCCAAGCTGGCGGCCATCGAATCCCGCTGGGAGACCGGCAAGGGCGTGCCGCTGACGGTCTTTGCGATCCCCGACGACAAGGCCGAGCAGAACAAGTTCGCGATCGAAATTCCATTCCTCGGAAGCCTGATCCTGACTCACGACCTCTATGGCGAAGTGAAAGGTCTGAAGGGACTTCCCCGCCGATCAGCGGCCGCCGGTGGCGATCCCCTTCTTCGCCTTCCGCGCGATGGTTGGATGCGCGGGCCTGATGCTGGGGCTCGTGCTCTTGGGCGGCTGGTTGCGGTGGCGCGGGCAGCTCTACGACACGCGGCTTTATCTGTTGGCATGTCAGTGCGCGCTTCCGCTCGGCTTCATCGCCGTCGTGGCCGGATGGTTCGTGACCGAGGTCGGCCGGCAGCCATGGACGGTCTATGGGCTCTTGCGCACGGCAGCGTCGGTGTCGCCGTCCCTGACGAGCTCCGACGTGACGCTGTCGTTGCTGGCCTACATGGCGGTGTACCTGCTGATCTTTCCCTGCGGGGTCATGCTGATTGCCAGGCTCATTCGCAAGGGGCCGGCCGAGATCAGTGAAACGGCTTCGGCCATCGAGGCTGGCATTTCCTCCGCGCCGGTCCTCACCCCCGCCATCAACGTCGTCAAAGGAGAGGTGTAATGACCCAGGTCCTCGATTTGGTCCCAATCTGGACGGTGATCCTGGCCGCGGCCGTGTTCTTCTACGTGCTGCTGGACGGCTTCGATCTTGGCGTCGGGATGCTCTATGGCCTGGCAGGCGACAAGCACTCCCGCAACACCATGATGAACTCGATTGCCCCCATCTGGGATGGCAACGAGACCTGGCTGGTGCTTGGCGGCCTTGGCCTTCTCGCCGCCTTCCCCGCCGCCTTCGCGGTTATCATTCCAGCAGTGTATTTCCCCATTCTGGTTATGCTGCTCGGCCTGGTGTTTCGCGGCGTGGCCATCGAATTCCGGGTTCGCGATGCGGAACACAGGACGTTCTGGGACCGCGCATTCTGCTACGGATCCGCGATCGCCACTTTCGCGCAAGGCGTCGTGCTCGGTGCATTTGTCCGGGGTTTTCCGGTCCAAAACGGGCAATTCGCGGGAACGTCCTTTGGGTTCCTCACGCCGTTCTCGGTCCTGACCGGCGTCGCCCTGATGTTCGGTTATGGCCTTCTCGGCGCCGGCTGGCTGATCCTGAAGACCGAGGGTGACGTCCAGGCCGCGGCCCGCCGTTACGGCCGAGTCTGCCTCGTCGGCGTCGTCGCCGCGATTGCCATCGTGAGTGTCTGGACACCGATCATGAGCCCGGCGGTGGCGGCGCGCTGGTTCAGCTTGCCCAATTTCGTGCTGTTCATGCCGGTGCCGGTGCTGTCAGGCGTGGTTGCACTCTGGACTTGGCGATCCCTCAACAGCAAGGCTGAGGCGGCGCCCGTATCGCTCGCGGCGCTCGCTTCTGATGCCGGCGTTTCGCGATTTCACTTCTGCCGCGCCTTCAAGGAAAGCACCGGGCTCTCCCCGCATGCCTGGCGGCGCGAACAGCGGCTCGAGGAGGCCAAAAACATGCTTCGCGACACCAACGCGTCAGTCCTCTCGATCGCGGTCGCGCTCGGCTATTCCTCCCAGAGCGCGTTCGCCGCGGCGTTCAGGAAGTTGACCGGGGAAACCCCAAGCAATTGGCGGCGTGCGGGTTAGCGCGCGCTTATGGCGCCCGCAGCCTGGACGTCAGCTACTGGCCCACTAGCAGCCTTCCGGCAGAAGACCGAAACACGTTGGCTTGAGAGTTGACAGCAGCCGTTGACCCGCGCGCTAGCTGCCGCCAAAGGCTGTTGTTCATCTCACTCCTCCTAATTGGCGCTTTAAGCCCTGCTTCAGGAAACGAGTTAGGGCGGCCCGCCCCGTTCCCTATGGCTATGTCGGGGAACGTTAGCGACGCGAACGCCCAATATCGGTCGTTGTCTTTACTGCAGTTGCCAGTGCTTCGTAATCGGCTGACGGAGCTGTGCCCGCGGGGATGCCATCAACCTCAAACCTTCCGTGAGTGCCTTGTTTTGCGGCGCTACTCTTTTGATTGCCTGGCGTCTGTGGAGGTTAGATCACTCCAAGACGACTGGAGCATGCTAGCCCTGAATTGAGTTTTCGAGATCTGCCGGTGCACACGTCCTCACACGACAGCTTCTAACTCATTGAAAAAATGGAAGTCTCGGTCCAATCCATTATGGGCAAGTTTGAGCTAACTCCAGCAACCGATGTCCAATCAGATCCAATCCGAGTCGTCCCAGCATTAACAAAACAGAAGACCGTCCTCTCCTCCTCACCCCGCGACCAAAGATGCCCGCAGGTTCAAATCGTGGAGGCGCAACCACCGATACCGACATTCTGTTCAGGTTGCGATCTGACGAAGAGACTTCTACGTCGAAGGGCAATAAATATATTCTAAGCCATTGATTTTGTTCGGCACAGCGTGTTGTTCACCTCGCTGAACCAAGCCCGCGTTGCCGTCGGATACTTGGGGTCAACTTTCAAGGGCGCGCTGCCGCACTGACGGCTCCGGTAGAGAATGCCGTACTTGTCGCTCTGAGCATCCCCCTCTATTGGCGTAGGCTGTCAGGCGCACACTGTGCGCACTTCGCACGGGAGCGCGCGTCACCCTGCGGTCAGAGGTCAAGATGCCAAAGGAGCGCGACGAGCAGGCCGCAGAGTTGCGGCTTCCTCTAACCCGCTACTCTTGTCCACGCGCCTCCACTGCGGCCCTCACGCCGCCCATCCACCCCACGGCTTCAGCCGACTGGATCGGTTTCGCGGGCTCCGGAGATGTCACGCTCGCAGCGGCACTGCCAACGAAGCCGCCCCCCTGTACTGGCTTGGGCGTGAGCTCGACCACCGCTGCGTTTGGGCTACCCGGCTGGTCAATCATATCTGTGTTGACGAGATTGGTCAGTCGCAATTCGTCCCGTGACAGCTCGTGTAGATCTTCCCAGGGCGGCACATTCAGCGAAAGCGATAACAGATCGCCGGCCCCTCCCATGTCGAACGTGTATTTGACGAGACGCCCAATATCGCGTTCCACGATCGTCAGATCATCTGCGCTATAAGTCGCGGCCCTGGCGTCGTTGGCGCGGTCCCCCATCCATATCTGATGCACACGAACATGGGCGGCCTCGGGCACGTAACGCATCTTGCCAGACAGAAGCAGGAACACGCACATCGATTCGCAATAAGCCGCGGGCGCTATATTGAGAGGATCGCCCTGCGCCGTATTGATCTGAACGCCGCCACCGACGGTGGTCAGCACTCCGAGATTGCGCCAGCGCCGTCCAAGCGCGATCGCATCGTTGACCGAACCGCCGCTGGAATCCAGCGCGATGGTGACGCCGTCGAGCTGTCGGCCGCGCGCGAATTCATCGAAATCTCTTGGACTATCGGCGGTCACGATGCCGACAGCACTGATCCAGTCCCGACAATTGGGCTGGCAAGCAACCCAGCTAAATTTCATCGGCAATTTGCGTTCTTCGACCGCAACGCCGGCATGCGCCGAACTGCTCAGCATGGCCACCAATGCGATGCAAAGAGCGGCGCCGATGAGCAGCATCCAACCTCGAATTTCCGCCCAAGGAGCGCGAGCAGAGGTTGGATCGGAGGTACGGGCACAATCCAAGGATCCGGCCCTCGAGACGAGCATGATTCCGTAACCTCGGCCTAACTATCGAGTGGGGCTGGCCGCGTCGCGGCGGTGGACATACAGTGGCGACAGCTGGTGCTGCCCGGCCGGCGGTACTGCTCGACCATCGAATTTCAGCCAGGGTTGATGCTTGGCACGCCATTTAGGACCAGGGCCGCGCATGTAGTGCAGCTCGGGTCGGTAACTGTCGCGCACGTCCAGAATCAGGTTGCGAACCACACCGGCGAAATCGGAGGCTGACTCGGCCGTCCTGCGAGCAAAACCTGACAATGCGGCTGCATCCATGATTGTCATCACGTGTCTCCTCGATTGCCGCGAGAGATGGGACAATTGACGCCCCGAGCGTAGTCCACGAGAGGAGAAGCAAACCATTGCACAGAGGTCGATTGCGGACGGTACTTTGGCTAACAAGAGCAAACCTAAGTTTATGTGCCCGAGCCTCAGCCGGCCTTCAACCTGCCGCGATGCAACACGGCCCAACTCACTGCCCTGCGGTGATACCGCGTCCTTTCAGCATCGACATCGTGATGCTAGGTTCGACGTCGACAGGAAGTACCTGCTTCCTGGCTCATACCGGACGGGAGAACAACATGGCTGAGAGCGTCTATAAGGTCATTGAGCTCATCGGGACCAGCGACACATCCTGGGAAAAGGCCGCCGCCAACGCAGTTGAGCAAGCTGCAAAATCCCTGCGAGATCTTCGAGTTGCAGAGGTCGTTAAGCTCGACATGCAACTGGACGCCCAGGGAAAAATCGAAGCCTATCGCGCCAAACTCAACGTCTCATTCAAATTCGAGGGCTCCTGACTGAAGTGATCTCGTTTCACGGCCGGGTCGTCGACTGCCAATCGGCCTCGCATTGACATTTCAAGCGAGTCCTCCCGAAGTCGCTCCTCCGCGAATGCTTTTCTGGTCGTAAGCCGGCCTATATCAGCTTGACCTGTTCGACCCAGCTTACAAAGCGTGGGTGTCTCGCAAATCTTCTCTCCAATGCCGCTAATTCTTGTCGAAAAATCGAGAGAGAAAGAGTGTTTTGATATCGGGCTCTCTTATTTTCCAGACCTCCGATGGGAGGTGGCCATGCACTTTGAGCTCATAAAGCTCGAGGATCGAGTAGATGACTTCATGTGCTGCTCGACGTTCTTCCGGCGTCATCTCCAAATTGCCAGGCCTGTCCCGTCTGTCGAAAGCAGTCGTTGGGAGGTTGCGCCTCACGTCAGAGATTCGATCGGAATATTTGAGAAATATCTCGGCTCCCAAGCGCCTATTGAGTGTAAAGCGCAGTGTAGATGGCAATACTGCCAACAATGACGGTGCCAAGCGTCATGAATCGGAGAATATGATCAAGCACCTGCATTCTCCTTCGGCCGGATTACATCGTTTTGAGAACCTTGGCCATGCCAGGAGCGCTGTCACCACCACCGAACCTGCTTGAATACATGGTGCTATGCACCGGCGCATCTGCGAATAAACGTTGGTATTTGGGTTAAAGCGCACCACCGAGGCTACCCTGGGATGGTGTTCACTCTGCCGCGAGCGCGCCGTAACGGAGAGGTAAACCGAGGTGCTCCCAGACATGGGCCAGCGCCTCGGCAAGCGCATTGATGAGAGCGTCATCGTGGCATGGTGTCGGCGTGATGCGCAGCCGTTCGGTGCCGCGGGGAACGGTCGGATAGTTGATCGGCTGGACATAGATGCCGTGCTCGGTAAGCAGCAGATCGCTTGCCTGCTTGCACTTCTCGGGATCGCCCACCATCACGGGGACGATGTGCGTCTCGCTGGGCATGACCGGCAGGCCTACCGCATTGAGCACGGCCTTCACCCGCGCCGCACGGTCCTGATGGCGGTTGCGCTCCCATTGCGACGTCTTGAGGTGCCGGATTGCGGCGGTGGCGGCGGCGCACACCGCCGGCGGCAGCGCCGTCGTAAAAATGAAACCGGGCGCGTAGGAGCGCACCGCATCGATGATATCGGTACTCGCCGCGATATAGCCGCCGACACAGCCGAACGCCTTCGCCAGCGTCCCCTCGATCACGTCGATACGGTGCAGGGCACCTTCCCGCGCGGCGATGCCGGCGCCGCGTGGGCCATACATGCCTGCCGAGTGGACCTCGTCGATATAGATCATGGCGCCGTAGCTTTCCGCGAGGTCGCAGATCTGTTTCACTGGCGCGACGTCGCCGTCCATCGAATAGAGCGCCTCGAACAGGATCAACTTGGGCCGCTCCGGCGCCTCCGCAGCCAGCAATTCTCGCAGATGACCGACGTCATTGTGGCGCCAGATCTTCTTTTCCGCGCCGGCGCGATGCACGCCCTCGATCATCGAGTTGTGGTTCCAGGCATCCGACAGGATCACGCAGTTCGGCAGCAGCTTGGCGATGGTCGAGATACCGGTCTCGTTCGATATATAGCCCGAGGTGAAAACCAGGGCCGCCTCCTTGCCATGCAGGTCGGCGAGTTCACGCTCCAGCTCGACCAGCGGATGGTTGGTGCCTGAAATATTGCGGGTGCCGCCTGCGCCGGCGCCCACGCGAGTGGCCGTTTCAACCATGGCTCCGACCACCTTCGGATGCTGGCCCATGCCAAGGTAATCGTTCGAGCACCAAATCACGACAGGCCGCGGGCCGTTCGGGGAATACCATGTCGCATGCGGGAAATGACCGGCGATGCGCTCGAGATCGGCAAATACGCGGTACCGCCGTTCGGCACGCAGACGAGCAAGCGCGGCAGAGAAGAAATGATTATAGGTCATGGAGCAAGATCCGGCGTCCTCGCATCATCAGGCCTTGAAGGGGCGGCCGGTCCTCCGGGAGGAAAAGGACCGGCCGCGGGAAGCCGCGGCGGGGACAAGGCGCCGGGGCCAAGCACGTGTGAGTATCGCTTCGCTCCGTTGAGCCCACTAGTACGCGACAGGAGGCGCCGATGCGAGTGAAGCAATGCAAATCCCGGCAAATCGTGGCGAATGCGTAAGGGCAGCGCATCGGCCAGCAGCAGCCTAAGAGAAGACAACCTCGCTGATGTCGATAGACACCATCAGCATATCCAGAATCGGACGCCGGTCGGGACCGCGCGTATAGGCGCGCCGCTTGCTCGGCAACCGCATGCCGTTGGCCTCGGTATATTCCAGCATCAGTTGCGCGGCGGGGAAGCCACCGGCGATGTTGACACTGTAGTCGTGGCGGCGGAGCTCAAGTTGCTCGTCGAAGAAGAAATCCTGAATCTGGCAATGCGTCTCGATCGAGCCGGGGAGATAAACCCGCAGCACTCGCCAGGTCTCTTTACCCTCCTGCCAGGGCGCTATCTCCTCGACGCGGAAGCCGTCCATTGCAAAGGCGAAAGGCGTCGCAAGGTAGGTCCATAGGGCTTCGCCGTTGAAATAGGCGCGATGGAGGGGATCCCCGGGTGTGTGCATCTGGTGTCCGGCAAATGAATCCCTGGGCATGCGCCGCTCGGCAACGACGGTGCCGTCCAGCTTCTCGATGGCGATCCGGTCGGGCGTGAACATCGTGCGCTGATCGGCCGCGCCATAAGGTGTGACGGACGATCGCTCCTCGTGCAGCCATACAGTCATGCGGCGCGGATTCGCGTCCTGCAGGACGCCTTTCAAGGCAAAGAAGCCGCCGCCGCTGACAATCGTGGCCTCAACCTTGTTGTAGCTACGCCAGCGCTCCAGGCCGCCATGGGCGTCGAGAACTTTCGTGAGCAACTCGTTCATGGCTTTCCCCTCCAATCCTCTAGTGCGATCGCCGGCATTTCAAAGCGCTCACGCGTGCGCGTGTACCAACCGCCTTCCATGCGGCCGATCAGGTCAAGCTTTTCGGCATCGACGTGCTGGCGCGCCGCGTTGGTCACGGCCTCGTCCCTGACATGCACCATCAGGATCTTGCCGAGCACCAGGCTGAAGCTGCCGAGCGCGATTTCCTGCATGAAGGTGCACTCCATCGAGACCGGCGCATCCGCGATACGGGGAGCGCCGACCCGCATCGAGGGTGCCAGCGACAGTTCCGCCTCTTTCGGCTCCTCGACGCCTCTGGGAAAGGCAATCGACGTGACGCGCATCTGCTCGGCCAGTGCGAACGGCACCAGATTGACCACGAACTGCTCGTTGCCGCGAATATTGGCGCGCGTGTCCTTTGGCTCAGCCGGTCCCTTGCTGCCAATGCCAATACCGACGGTCGCGGGGTCGCTGCCGAAGACATTGAAGAACGAGAACGGCGCGGCGTTGATGGCCCCGGCAGCATCCCGCGTCGTCACCCATGCGATCGGCCGCGGCAAAACTGTCGCCAGCAGCAATTTGTAGCGCTCGGGCGCGCCCATCTTTTCGAAATCGAACTCCACAGCTTCTCCAATCCTCAGCTTGAGTGGCCGATCCGGTAGGAGCTAAAGCGCGATGGGATCAGATTGAATCACCATCGCGCGTTGGCTCTTTGGTTACGCATAAGCCGTCAGCTTTGAGGCTTGCTGCCGAGAAGCTGCTTGTGCGCCGTCAAGACCTGGATCTGACTGGGCGAGGCAGGCATGCCACCCAGCGTCAGCGCGGCAACGGAGGAAGTCTCCTCAACATGCCCCGCGCCCATTACGGAAACCTGGTGCGCGGTGATCGGGAAGCCCGTTGATTCATAAATGGGGAGTTCGGCAGCGGCGGCCGCACCAATTCCGTTCGCGATGGCGAGGGCAACGGCGGCAAACAGCACTAAACGTTTCATGGCACATCTCCTTTCGTTCGACTTTCCTTGGGTTACGGTGGTGATTGGACTACTTTGCAGACGCTACGGCAGCCTTCGGCGTGGGGCCGGTCGCTCCGCCCCCGTATCGGGGAGCCGGAACGGCGCTTGAGAGCTTGCCGGACATCGCGCGGCGCGCGGCCTCGTATCTGTCCCAGTCGGCCTTGTCGGCGAGCGCGGGAATGGTGACGACCTCACCTTGGTCGAGACCGGCCAGAGCGGCGTCGACCATATCGTCGGCGGACATCACGATCGCGGCCGGGAGGTGGTGCAACGGCACGCCTGCGGCGTCCCAGAAATCTGTCGCGGTTGCGCCGGGCAGGACGGCCTGGATGCGCACACCCTTCTCGGCGAGTTCGTGATGCAGCGAGAGCGAGAAAGCCAACACGTAGGCCTTGCTGCCACCGTAAACGCCATTGAGCGTCTCGGGAGAAATCGCGACGATCGAAGAAATGTTGATGATGGTACCGACGCCACGGGCGACAAAGCCCGGGGCTGCGGCATAGCTCAGGCGCGTGAGCGCGCCGACATTGAGACGGATCATCTCATCCATTTTTGCGACGTTGGCGTTGAGCAGCGGCGCTGTGGCCCCGACGCCGGCATTGTTGACCAGGAGCGTGATGTCCACGTTGGCGCGCAAGATGGCATCGATCTTGGCGAGATCCGTCTTGTCGTTGAGGTCGGCTGCGACCGTATCAACGGAGCGGCCGCTTGAACTGCGCAAGCGCTGCGCCAGGCTGGCGAGACGGGTCTTGTCGCGGGCGACCAGGATCAGGTCATAACCACGCTTGGCCAGACGATCGGCATAGATGGCTCCGATGCCAGCGGACGCGCCCGTGATGAGGGCAGTGCCTTTGGTCGTAGTGCTCATGGACGTTCTCCTTTGCCGTCCACACCTATGACCTTCCGAAATTTGACGCTATACGTTACTTTTGAGAGCTATCTTTCCACAAAGTGGAAGGGACGAACCGATGGATCGCCTGGAGTCGATGTCGACTTTTCTGGCCGTGGTCGAGACTGGCAGCTTGTCGGCCGCCGCGCGGCGACTGAAGACGCCACTTGCAACGGTCAGCCGCAAGGTCTCCGAACTGGAGTCCCATCTCCGCACGAAACTGTTCAACCGTTCAAGCCGCAAGCTGGTCCTGACCGATGCAGGCAGCTCCTACTTCGCCGCGTGCAAGCGGATCTTGGCTGATGTAACCGAGGCCGAGCGCGCCGCATCCGGTGAATATTCTGAGCCGACCGGAGAGCTGATCGTAACCGCTCCGGTGGGACTTGGCCGCGCTTACCTCATTCCGATCCTCGCGGATTTCCTCAAGGCCTACCCGGATATCAAGGCAAGCTTGCAGCTCGCCGACCGCGTGCAGAGCCTGTTTCAGGAGCAGATCGACCTTGGCTTACGAATCGGTCCCCTGCCCGACAGCAGCCTGATTGCGGTACGCGTCGGCACGACGCGTCGCGTGGTTTGCGCCAGTCCAGCCTACCTCGCAGCCCACGGAGCACCGCGCACGCCGGACGAACTCGCCGGGCATGATTGCATCACCTATGCGGGTTTCATGTCGCCCGATGTCTGGACATTCTTCAAGAATAAGACAGCTGTCGCGGTGCCCGTACGCGCACGGCTTGTGGTCGGCAGCGCGGAAGCAGCCTGTGACGCAGCATGCGCCGGCATCGGCATTACCTCTGCCTTCGCCTATCATTTCCAGGCGGCGCTCAAGCGCGGTGATCTCACGACTCTGCTCGATGAGTTCCAGCCCGAACCGCTGCCGGTCAATCTCGTGTACGCGGCCAACCGGTTTCTGCCGATCAAGGTCCGCGCTTTCCTCGATTTTGCTGCGCCGAGGCTCAAGACAGTTTTCGGGGAGTTCCAGCCGCCCGCTTCGGGTCAGCCACCAACAAAGAACTTGCGGAAATCCGGACCAATATCCAGCTCGATCTGAACCACCGAACCTGCTGGCGACCCAATTTCTACCTTAGGCTCCCCTGCCGTCCTGTTTGCCGATCACGCAGCGCCATGCCGCGAGACGCTCGGCCGGATGCTGCGTCATCCAGTCGGCAAGCTGCGGCGCGCCCATCAAGCATGACTGCACCGAGACGTTGGCGAAATCCGACGTGGTGACGATCTGCTCGTGGCAATTCGCCGGAGAAGACAGGCTGCAAAGCACCGCAATGATCTTGATCACGAGACAACTCCGGCATTGATGTTGCTGATTGCTTGACCCATCGGCGGTTTCTTGTCCTGCTTGCTGACGGGAGCCGACGGGATGACGCTGTCGCTAATCGCGCAGGCTTCATGAATCGGGCGGCTTCGTTCGCGCCCAGACGCTTGGATAAATCGAAAGAATTCTTCCATCATCAGCCTCTTCTGAATTGCGCGCCGCCCGCCACCGCACGATCGGGCCGATCGGCGTAGATGTAGAGCGGACGCGCGGTCCCCTCCACCACTTCGCGCGAGATCACGACTTGCTCGACACCTTCGAGGCCCGGCAGATCGAACATGGTCTCGAGCAGGATGCTTTCGAGGATCGAGCGCAGGCCGCGCGCGCCGGTCTTGCGCTCGATCGCCTTGCGCGCAACCGCGCCAAGTGCCTCGTCGGCGAAGGCCAGTTCGACGTTCTCCATGTCAAACAGGCGCTGGTACTGCTTCACCAGCGCGTTCTTTGGATCGGTGAGGATCTTCTTCAGCGAGATCTCGTCCAAGTCCTCGAGCGTGGCGACCACCGGCACGCGGCCGACGAATTCCGGAATCAGCCCGTACTTCGAGAGATCCTCTGGTTCGACATGGCGAAAGATCTCGCCGCTGCCGCGGTCGTCCGGGGCAAGTACCTGGGCTCCGAAGCCGATCGAGGTCGAACGGCCGCGCGCGGAGATGATTTTCTCCAGCCCCGAGAACGCACCACCGCAGATGAACAAGATGTTGGTGGTGTCGACCTGCAGAAGCTCCTGCTCCGGATGCTTGCGGCCGCCCTTCGGCGGAATTGAAGCCACCGTGCCTTCGATGATCTTGAGCAGCGCCTGCTGCACGCCCTCTCCTGACACGTCGCGAGTAATCGACGGATTCTCGGACTTGCGGCTGATCTTGTCGATTTCGTCGATATAGACGATGCCGCGCTGGGCACGCTCCACATTGTAGTCGGCGGCCTGCAACAGCTTCAGGATGATGCTCTCGACGTCCTCGCCGACATAGCCGGCCTCTGTCAGCGTGGTGGCATCCGCCATCGTGAAGGGCACGTCGAGGATGCGGGCGAGCGTTTGCGCCAGCAGCGTCTTGCCCGCACCTGTCGGCCCGATCAGCAGGATGTTCGATTTCGCGAGCTCGACGTCGTTGTGCTTGGTCTGGTGGTTGAGCCGCTTGTAGTGATTGTGCACAGCGACGGACAGCACCTTCTTGGCGTGGCTCTGGCCGATCACATAGTCATCGAGGACCTTGCAGATGTCCTTCGGGGTCGGGACGCCGTCAGGCGACTCCACCGGCGAGAACCGGTTCTCCTCACGGGTCATGTCCACGCAGAGCCCGACGCATTCGTCGCAGATGAACGCCGTCGGCCCTGCGATGACCTTGCGGACCTCATGCTGGCTCTTGCCGCAGAAGGAGCAGCACAGCGCATTTTGTGTAAGTGAATGAACTGCCATAGCGACCTCAATGCGATTTGCCGAGCACGAAAGTGAAGGGAACAACAAACAGTTCACCGCCCTGCTCGTCGCTGACATGCAGGGCCCAGTCACGCCAATCCTCAAGGCTGCGCTCGTCGATCAAGGATCGAACGATGCGGGTCGCATGATCGCACGCCTCAGTGAGATCATCCACCAAGGCGCCGCGACGATCGACGAACACCTTCTTCGTGTTGGAGCAGTGGAAGTAGACCTGAGTCACGTTCAGTCTCCTTTTGGCTCGAATGGGGAGCAGCGAAAGTCACGCGTCGCTCGTGTCCTCGAGGAGGCGGCGCCAGGCAGGCAGCGGCGAAGCAACGAATATTTGGAACCACATCCAGGTGGTCATCAGCGGAAACAGGATCATCTGCGCACCTCTTGAGTTGCGATTGGCCACGAATGGTGAGGCTCAGCTGCCGCACTTTGTCGCCAGCAGGTCGTTGAAGGCGTTGATCACGGAATCGAGCGCGGCCAGGACCCGCGCTCCATCGACGCGGTTGGCTGCCATTTGCCGCAACATCACCGACTCGTAGAATGACGCGGCGTAGGCGCGACAGCTCTTGTCTTTCTCTTCGGGAGTGGCCGACTGGCTCTGCACGGTCGGCCAGCGCTTGCAAAAGGCATCGACGTCCTTGCTTGAGGTACATTCAGCCGCAAGCGAGGGGGCCGCAGATGCGACGATCGCGGCGGAAGCGATGAGAACGGCTAATCTCCTCATGATCGAACTCCGCAAGGGGAATTGTTACGAGGAGAGTTACAGTTCTTCAGGCGATCTTCCATTGCGCGCGAGTCGCTCCGGGTACAGCTGTGGTTGCATCAACTGAACCTTGGCTTACCGAGCGACTCTGTATGGTGCGACGGCCTACCTTCGTTCGAGGTGACACGAGTTGACGCAGTCAGCCTGCGCGCTGGCGAACATGCTGACCGCGCTGAAGCTGTCGTGCAGACTCACGCCGGGTTTGGAATGCAGCCCGTCCGCGCCGAGGCTCTGCCGATCAATCCGTACAGGCTCGTTTCGAGTTCGGCGCGGGCTCTTTGCAAGAGCGTTGCGCTCTCGCCATCCGTGCCGTCCCGAATCGTCACAGTTGCTGTCAGACCCGACACCAGCGGCACGCCGGCCGGAACGTGATCAATCGCGATTCGGACCGGCACGCGCTGCGCCAGACGGACCCAGGTGTAGACCGGATCGACGTTGGGCAAGCCCTGCGTGGCAGCGGCCGCATTGGATACGCTGACGCCACGCGTCACTGTTGCGATATGTCCTGTAATCGGCGCCGAATAGCCCATCAGCTTGGCCTCGGCACGGTCACCTACGCACAGCCTCGCCAGCTTGGTTTCCTCGAAATAGCCGTCGACCCAATAGCTGTCCGTGTCGATGATGGAGACGTTTGCGGCACCAAGATGCGCGTAGTCACCCTCCCGGAGCAGGAGATTGGTGACGATTCCATTCACCGGACTGCGCACTTCAGTACGCTCCAGGTTGATCTCCGCCTGCGCAACCTGCTGCTCGGCCGATTCGACAGCCGCCTTTGCCTGAAGCGCGTTTCCCTCATAGACCTGCTTCTGCTCGGTGGACGCAGCCAGATCAGATAAGCGGCTCCGCCGCTCGGACTGCAATGCCTTCACGCTCAGATCCGCCATCTTCTGCTGGAGGGCCGCCTTGTTCGTGCGCAGCGCCACCTCGAAATCAAAGGGGTCGACGACGTACAGGACGTCACCCTTATGAACAAATTGGTTGTCGACGACTCGCAGCTCCTTGATTCTTCCGGAGATCTCGGGCGCAACACTCGCCACCTGCACGCGCAGCCGCCCATCGCGCGTCCACGGTCCCGCGTTATACTGGTCCCAGGACACGAGCGCAGCCAACACCGCAGTGGCGGCGATTCCGACGGTCGCCAGCTTGCGCACCAGAAGCCGCCCGGTTCGCGAGCCATCGTTTCGGAGTGGCGGCGTCGATTTCACTGGTGCCGGTGCGGTCGGCCCATCATCCGTGTGACCTTCCGATACCCTCAGCGCCGGTTGGTCGACCAGGCTCACTCGACGAACCGATTCCTCAGTTGCACTCGGCAAAGCGGCATTTGCCTGTATCTCACGAACAGTCACATCATGAACGACCGCATCCATGGCGCCCTCCTCTAGATCAACAGGATCAACAGGCCGAGAACCGTCACAAACAGGCTCATCTCGGCGATCGCGGCGTGGCTGAACATCTTCGCAAAGCCGACGGCATGCAGAAGGGGCCGAAGCGCGAGGATCATGATGAGAGCTACCGCGAGATAAGTTAGAAACGGAGCGAACAGGACGCCTCCGATCACTAGCTCTGCAAAGGTCTGTGCCATCTGGTTACCTCCGATAGATCGAGATCTTTGTCGCAACGCCCATCCCTGGGTGGGGTCAGCTTCGAACCACCGCACCGGATTATTGCTGACTGGTCGAAACAAGAGACCATCTCGGCTAGAGCCTCCCTGTCCTCTGCGCCGCCGGCGGAAAGAAACTGCCCAAGCCGTGAGGCCTCCCGGAACATTGCCTCTTCCGGCGCCTCTCCATTTTTGACAGACGGCTCATGCAGCTCGCTGCGGGCCTCCGCCAGAAGCTGCATCCTTCGTTTGTCATCGGACAAGGGAGGAATCAGTGTTTGCGTTGCAAGCAGCAACGCTGCCGCCGCGATAATAAACACTGACGTAAAGAGGAAGGCTTGCGGATTGTAGGTCTGCGGATTACTCGGCGTCAGGAGGAGCATGATGAAGGGCAGAATGGTGCGGCCAAGCGAGGACCACAGAAGATTGCTGGAGGTAACGAGGAGCCCAGCGCCGATCACAAAGGGGGCAAGACCGATGGCCAGCAGCGGAAAGTCATCGGCACCATTGAGGATGAAGAACTCGAGTATGCCGGTCAGCACGATCGCGATCGGCGCAGCAACGAGTGCGATCGCCGTGAAGGCGCGCGGTTTCGGAGTTGTGGCCCCCAGTCCGATCATCAGTGCCACGAACGACAGCGAAACGCTCGCGGCAGGCCACCCGGCCCACACGTAGAGCGCCGAGGCGATGGCGAGCCATAGAGCGGCGCGGACGGCGCTCTCGGCCGCAATTCGGTAGGAGCGATACAGGGGCGCACGCCACAATCGCCGCGGCCACTTCACCGAACTCAGGGCGAGCAAGTCGTGAGAGACATGTTCGTCCCGTAGAAACACCTCACTCCGTGTCAGAATTTCGGTTTCAGCGTCACCGCCGCGGGCACGGTCGCTGCTAACGCTCCGAGCAGCCTGCAATTCGGCGATGAGCGAGACCGCGGTGCTGCGGGCAGCCGCGCTCCCAATCAACCCGCCGCCCGACTCCAGCGCTACGCTCGCGATCTCCGGCCGCAGCGCCACAATCTCCCGCAACAGCATCAGGAATGTGGTCGGGTCGCCCGGTTCGCCCGGGAGCGAAGCATTGGCATAGAGGCGAACGCGACGATGGATCGCCGCGAGCTGGGTGACCAGGTGCGATCGGCGATCGGGCGCAAACATCAACGTATTCACCACTGCGATCGAGAGAACGCCGATCACGATCGCGGCGCCACGCGCCATACCGGATTCGAAGACGTGCTGCGGGCTGTCAAGCTGCTGTGTCGCAATAAATGCGACGGTATAGCCGGACAGCACCGCCGCATAAGCCCGATAGCCATCCAGGAGCTTTGCCGCGAACACGCAGACACCAAGCCAGACCGCAAATGCTGCGAGGATCAGATCCCTCGCTTGCGAGAAGAGACCGGTGATTGCGATTGACGCTGCCACGCCCACGACAGTGGCAAGCAGACGCCAACGCGCCTTGTCCAAGGCCTGACCGCGGGTTGGTTCGGCGAGAACAGCAACCGTAAGGGCGGCCGTCGTCGGCGATTCAAGGTGCAGCCAAAAACTCACGAACAGCGCCAGGATCGTGGCCAACCAAACACGGATGGCGAAGCTCCAGGAGCCGACAGGTATCTTCGCTATGGTGAGCGGCTGTTCTGTTGTCGTCGCGACCACGGTTTGATCTCTACAATGCTTCACCATTCGCGCTCAATTCGTCGACCCTGCCGACGAAGCAATAGCCACGTCCGGGAATGTTGACGATGAACCGGTGCCCGTCGCGGCCATCACGCAGCGCACGACGCAGCGCGGACATATGGACCGTGAGGTTCGCTGGCTCGACAAAGACATTGGGCCAGACCCGCGCCATCAAGTCCTGCTTGCTGACCAGTTCACCGCGGCGCTCGAGCAAGGCGATCAGGATCTCCAGGGCGCGACTTCCGAGGCAGACAGGCTTTTCCCCTTCCAAGAGAAGAAGCTGCGTCGGATGTAGCCGGAACGGTCCGAAAGAAACGTCGGCTGAGGTGACTCCGGCCGATCCGGCTCGCTGCGAGAAGAATGGTCTGGTCGAAAGCGGTCCCTGAACCGTGTGCCCGGTGTCGAGCCTCGGTTCAGGATGAAATTGCTCTAGGCGGCCGAAAGCTGAAATCGATCGCATCGTGACCTCGCGTGCTTTTGCAGGGCTAATCCCCGCAAAGGTGCCAGTGGCCCGCAATTTGACGATTTGGAGAGCCGCGAGCTATTCCACGCTGGTCGCGCGCAATGACAGATTTGGTTGCATGACCTAAACCTAGATTTACAGGCTGCGCGAGGGAGCGGGCCATCGATCACGAGTGCTGTGGCACGATCAAGACGCCCCGAAACCTCCGAGGCCTAGCGCGCGCGCCCTGCATGGCACTTCGTGATCGATAAACCAACGTATAACTGGCTGTGTCTAGATCACTCGCGCGAACTGCCCTCGGTACAGTCGCGCCATACCCGCGTGCAATGGTGCAGGGCATCGCTCTGCTGTAACGATCCACCCGATGCGGATCACCAATGCATAGTGGGCCGCCCTTTATTGCTCCGGCACCCACGCCGGAATCGCAGCGGAACCGGACCCACGAGCCGGCAGTTGCAAGAAGAGGTCGGCGGCGTAACGCCCGTCGGCCTCTTCTATTGGTTTGCCTGGAGATAAGCGACTGCGGATCTGAGCGTGCGAATGGCACGTAGCAAAGCGACCACTCAAGCGCGCTGCGTCGTGCCGGGCACCAGCTTGAGCTTGTCGGCCATCCGGCCAAGCTCGGGAAGAGAACCGGCCTGCATCTTCTGCATCGCCCTGCTGCGGTGCACCTTCACGGTGGCTTCGGCGATGCCGATATCGTGGGCGATCTGTTTGCTCAGACGGCCTCGCGCGACTTGAATCACGATTTCGCGTTCCCTGGGACTCAACGAAGCGAAACGCTCCCTCAACGCAACCAGATCCTTGTCATTTTCCCGCCGTTCACGATCGCGAGAAAGCCCGAGTTGAATGGCATCGAGGAGATCCTGGTCGCGGTACGGCTTGGTCAGGAACTCGATGGCCCCCCGTTTCATGGCCTGCACGGACATCGGTATGTCGCCGTGCCCGGTGACGAAGATGATTGGGATATCCCTGTTTGATGCAGCAAGCTCGCGCTGAAGATCGAGGCCGCTTTGGCCCGGCATTCTGATGTCGAGCACCAGGCAGGTGGGCCCATCCGGTAGATCGGATTTCAGGAAGTCAGGAATGGAGGCAAATAGCTGAACATTGATGCTAAGCGATCGCAGCAGACGTCCGACCGACGCACGGAGGTCCGGATCGTCGTCGATGACCAACACGGTGGAATCTGCGCCAGGCATCGCTGCTGCTCGGGAAGCCGCGAAACTTTCGACTTCATCGTGGACCGCGGCCAGATTGCGCATTTCTAGTCCGAATCCCGGAGCCTGAACAGTCCCAATTTTCCAGAGATGCGCGCGGGGCGTACACCAAAGTTTACGCAACACCGACGCAGCTGGCCTCGCCCAACGCTGGTCGGCCTTGCCGGACCATATACGGTTCGTCCGATAGCTGATGAGCAACACCGCCCATCAGCTCATGCGCTCCACGCGCGTTCAACATCATTGGCCAATCGAGCCGACGCTTTGTCTGCATCATCGCGCGAAGCCTTCGCGGCTCGCCGCTCATAGTCGTCGGCAAGCGCCTTGAGCTGACCCGCAACCGCTCGATCCGTCATGGTTTTGGCGGTGCGAAGCAAAGTCTCTGCCGTTTTCAAATATTGCCTGCCTCGTGGCGAGATCTGAAGTGTCATGAGGCCCTCACCCCGCTTTCGAGCGACTGGTCGGAGGTGATTTGGAACCAGCCCATCCAGTTGCCGTCACTTTGGCGACGGTTCCTGAGGCGATCAACACAGTTCCGGGAGCAAAGCTGGGTTCGCCACGAATAATATCGGACGAGTCCGAACTTGCCATCACAGACGGCGCATCGTGTAACCCTGCGAGACCCGTGACTTTCCATGCGGTAAGGCATCGTTCTCTCCTGTTGGCCGCTGCGCATTCCGGACGCATGGACATTAGGAGGATCGTCACTGGCACCTCAATTGACCGCGAGTCGATGCAGGCCCTCCAAGGGAGGCAGGACGGCGATACGAAGGCTTATATGGCTACGCCACGACCTGAGATCGGCAGGCATGATCCCCGCGACCAAGTCCGTTCAGCGACAATTTTCCATCAGAAAGCTACGCCTGCCGAGCTTGGCATTTGGTCGTCGAGGTAAGCCAAAGTTTACGGGGCACCGGCGTCGCATTAGTGTCATCCTTGACGCAAGTCAAGCAATCCCACGCGGAGTTGCGGCACCGTTACGCCGCCCGCACGACGGGTCCTGCGAGTGGCCATAGAGGCATGATGAAGAAGGTACTGGTTTCGGTCGTCGATGATGACCGGTTCTTTCGGGACTCCATGTGCAGGCTCATGAGATCGCTTGGCCACACGGTCGATGTTTTCTCGACCGCAGCCGAGTTTCTCGCGTCCCCGCGCCTCCCGGAAACCGCATGCCTGATCGCCGACATCCATATGCCTGTCATGACGGGACTCGAACTCCGTCGATCCATTATCGATACGGGCCTCGCGATTCCGACGATCCTCGTGACGGCGTTCCCGAATGACGTTGACCGGGCTCGTGCGCTCGAAGATGGCGTCTTGTGTTACCTGCGCAAGCCCCTGGACGAAGAGCATCTCACACGATGCGTTCGCGAAGCTCTCACACTCGCGGGCTCGCCTGAAGAGGAGCCGTGAGCTCTGTTTCCGCATCGGGCAAGGTGAACTGAAAGGCGGCGCCGCGAGGCTCGTTAGCTTCGACCCACAACTTGCCTCCGTGCGCGTGGATGATGGACCGGCATATCGACAACCCCATGCCCGTTCCACTGGATTTTGTGGTATAGAAGGCATCGAAGACCCGATCGAGATGTGCCGGATCAATGCCAGGCCCGGAATCGCGTACGCTCACAAGGGCGCCTGCTCGGTCCTGCTCGGTGCTGATCAACAGCTCTCTTGCTCCCTCTTCAACCGAGCTCATTGCTTCAGCCGCATTCAGAATCAGATTCAGCATGACCTGTTGCAGCTGAATACGATCCCCCAGAACCGAAGCCAGTCCCTCCGCAAGCCGAGCCTGGACCGAAACGCCATTCCTGACAGTCACGCTTTGCCCCAATATGATCACCTCCCTAATCGCAGCGTTGAGATCAAACCGCTCCTTTCGCGGCGGAGCTTTCTTGATTTGCTCTCGGATGCGATCGATGATCTCCGCGGATCGATCCGCGTCCGCAACCACACAGGAGAGCGCTTCCCGGACCTCGCCCAGGTCCGGCGGCTGCATCTTCATGAAATTCTGGGCCGCCCGAGCGTTGTTGCGCGCGCTGGCGATCGGTTGTGCGATCTCGTGAGAGAGCGAAGCCGCCAGTTCTCCCATCACGCTGACGCGGTTCATGTGCGCGAGATCCGACTGCATCTGCTGCAACCGCGCCAGCGCCTGTGTCCGATCCTCGATGTCAGTAGACGACCCGTACCATTTGACAATATTGCCCAACTCATCGCGCAGCGGCACGCCGCGGAACAAAAACCGGCGATATTCACCATCGAAGCGGCGAAGTCGGGCTTCGAGCTCGCCGGGCATGCCCGACTCCCGTATTGCAGTCCATTTTTGCAACATGCCCTTCTTGTCTTCCGGATGAAAGGCGCGAGGCCAGCCGGTTTCGGCCTGGTCCAATTTGAGGCCGGTGTAGTCGAGGGCCGGCTGATTGAGGAAGTCGGGAATCCCATCCGGGTTGGCGCGCCAGACCAACGCAGGAATTGTGTCGACGACCAGTCGAAGGCGATCTTCTGACTTCTTGATATCGTCGAAGGCCTTTTGCAGCCTCTCGTTCGCCAGCTGCTGCTCCGTAACATCGATATGCGTACTAACCACTTCGACTACTTCGCTATCCGTTCCGAGCAAGGGATGCCCCACGGAATGTACGTACTTGATCGATCCGTCTGGCAGTGCAATGCGAAAATCGACTTCGCGACCTGCTCTCTCTTGAACCGCCTGTTGCGCCATTTCGATGACCCGCTCTCTGTCCTCGGGAAGAATACGATCATAGAAAGGCTGGGGTGATCTTATGTCCTTCTCCGGATCGAACCCAAAAAGGCGGTATGCTTCGGACGACAAATACACGAACTCTCGACGGCGCACATTCAAGGCCCAGCTGCTGGTATGACTCAAGCGTTGGGCTTCAGCCAAATAGGCTTCGCTGCGTCGCAGCGCCTCCTCCGCCCGTTTGCGCTCGGTTAGATCGAGCACGAACGCCAGCCCTTCGTTGCCTCCGTCCTTAAAAATCGTGGCGGCCCCAACAAGCACGGGGACGCGACTGCCGTCTTTACGGAAGTATTCTTTCTCGAAGGGTTCAGCGATTCCGGTCGAGATCATTTCTGCCCAGATACGTTCGTCGGCTTCGCGCCATTCCGGCGGCGTCAATTCGGTCAAGCTGACGCGCCCCAAGGCAAAGTCCAGACGATCATATCCCAGCATGCGCAGAAATGCGTCATTCGTTTCGACAATCCGACGTTCGCGATCAGCAATGATTATCCCGATGATGTTGGCCTCAACCAAATGCCGAATCTTCCGTTCGCGATCTGCGATGTCATGATAGAGCTTCGCATTTTCGATCGAGATTGCCGCCTGCGACGCAAGGACCTTCAACAGAGCGACGCGGTCAGGCGTGAAAACGTTAGGCGCCAGATTATTCTCAAGATAGAGAATCGCCGTGAGCTTTCCCTGATTGATCAACGGCAAGCTGAGAATGGAGCGGACACGCCCCTGAAGCAGATAGGGATCGGAAAATGTCCGCTGAGATAAAGCATCGTCGAGAATCACCGTCTCATGGGTGCGCATTCCATAACGAACCAACGACTCCGGCAAGGCGGCTGTACTGTAGAAACCGTCACGCCGATGCACGGATACATTGTCGCCACTGGCGATCGCATCCGCCTGTATCTGTAGCTCATCACCTCGCGGGACAATCAGAAGGCCCCGTTCGGCGCCGGCGTGTTTCAGAGCTGCACGCATAATTTTGTCGATCAGCTTTTCCAGAACTATTTCGCCAGAAAGAACCTGCGAGACTTCGATCATCGTCGCGAGATCGAGATGTTCCACAGGTGCCTCGATCGTACCCGTTTGATCCCGCGCGCGGTCGTCCTGCCTTAGCCGCGGGTGAAGCTGCTCAAGTTGTCGTACCTTTCCGTCGGCGCCCCATTGCTGATAACCGCGCCGGGCGTTTCCCAGGTAGAGATGCGCAATTTCCTCGAGGCCTCGCGCCTCGTAAAAGTGGGCTGCGAGCTCGTAAGCAATCGCTTCATCGTGGACAAAACCGTTTGTCCGCGCCAACACGATGGCGCGCTCGTAAAGGTCCATGGCCTCGAGCGGACGATCCTCAATCCGGGCAATCTCGGCAGCGACCAGCGCTGCACGATTCTCGAAATTCTCAGGACAATTCGCCGCCCAGGCCCGTAGCTCCCGCTCGTGGTCGCCAAGCGCGTCTCGATGCTTGGCGTACGGCTCGGGGCCGAAGGGCTCACACTGAGCGGCCCGGCACAGGCCGGCATAGAAATGCCATTCGGCTTTCTCCGCCGGAAAGAGCGACAGCGCCGGGGAAGCTGCGTACCATGTCCCCGCCTTCTCCGCTGCGTCGAAGGCCGAAACATAATCGCCGGCGAAGAAGCGCGCCTGTAGCTTCCGGATCCAGTAGTAACATTCCAAAAAGGCGCGAGCGGGTTGACCTGTGATGCGGTCCTCGAAGGATCGCTCCGTGAATTCACCATCATCGAGGGAACCGAAATTCGCGATTTTCCCGCGCAAGGTCCGGGCAAGCGCAATGGGCGCGGATAGTCTGTCGAGGAAAAATCCATACCTCTGCACGAATGCCAATGCTTCCTGGGCTTCGCGCTCGAATTGGTCAAGTGGATGGCCCGACGCAAGAAGAATGCTGCTGAGACCACGAGAGGCCAGTGAGGCATATGTCGGATCGCCGTGATACTTCGCCAACTCGAAGGCGCGACGTGACGGTTCAATGCCCTCTCTTAGCGGTCGCGTCCACGGGACCACAATCGCGAAGGCGACGTAGGTCTTCGCGCCAAAGTCTGTCAATCCGCGACGTTCCAGCAGATCGCAGGCCGACTTTCCAAATCGATAGCCTTCAACGTACTGGCCGAAGCGGGGACCGGCGAGCATCGCCACTGCCACGTAGTTAAACGGCGCCGCTTCGCTGATGCCGTGCTCCAGGCTGAGATTTGTGGCCGCACAGACGCTGAGTGCGTGCAAGTTCTTGTCGGTGTACATGGCCGGTAGAGCGAGGCTGCTGAGCAGGTCGAGCGTCGCTCTTGCCTCCTGGTCTTGGATCAGCGGCAGGTCAACAATATCCTCTATCGAGCGATCTCCGAGCAACGACCAAATGCGCTCGTACTCGCGACGTGCGTCCGCCTCGGTGGGATGCGCTGACCAATCGATGCCTACATGCCGCAGACACTCCAGTGCAATTGTCACCGCCCTTTCGCCCGACCCAAGCATTGCGCATAGATCCACCCGCCGGTAGGCCACGAGGCATTTTTGGACTGCGCTGAGCGCGCGCCGTGCCAGCGCCGCTAGACGTTGATCGGCAGGCTGCGCCGCGCCCGCATAAACTTCACAGTCGGCCGAATGCAGCTCCAGTTCAAAGGCGAGGTCGGGCCGGCGCTCCCAGATGTCCCCTGGCAACAGGGCCGCACCGGTGGTCAGATAGGTCAGCGCGGAGGCATAAGCCGACGACGCCTTGGCGCGCTTGCCAGCGGCCAGGTTTAGCTCCGCAAGTTGTTCGCGTTCCTCATCGGACGTGATCAGCGTTGCGCCGCGGTTGAGCTGGTTGACGATCTCGAAGATCACCTCGTCGCGCTTTTCCGGTGAAGCCCTCGCCAGCAGTAGCCGGCCGATCGTCAAATGCGATTCCGCGCGAGACCTTTCCGGAATCAGCGCATAGGCCGCTTCCTGCACCCGGTCGTGAATGAACTTGTATGAGCGCACGAGGCGATCGATCAGTTGTTGACGCATGGCTTCCGAGAGAGCCGCGTGCACCTGTTCCTCGACCGTTCCGAGAACGACGGAAAGGATATCGATATCGGCAACGTTGCCGAGGCACGCGAGCTGTCGCAACGCCTCTTGCGTGTCGAGCGGTAGCCGCGTCAGCTTCCCGGCCAGAAGCTCCACCACATTATCGGTGTACCCTTTGGCATGGATGCCGCCGATGTCCCAAGACCATCGCCCCCGCGCATGATCAAAGGCCAACAGGCCCTCGTCGGCGAGCACGCGAAGAAACTGGATGACGAAGAACGGATTGCCGTCCGTCTTCGCGTGCACCAAACTTGCGAGCGAACAAGCCCGCTCCGCGTTGCAGCGGAGCGTATCCGCGACGAGTTCGTCCAGATGCTCGGTTGTGAGCGGAGCAAGTTTGATGTCCTGCACTCTTCCAGTTGCCCGGATCGCCTCCAGCTTGCGCATGAGCGGATGTGCCGCCGTGACTTCGTTATCGCGAAAAGCACCGACGAGGAAAAGATTACGGAGTTCGGACCGGCTCAACAGGTCTTCCAAAAGGTCGAGCGTCGCTGCGTCGAGCCACTGCAAGTCATCGAGGAACAGTGCCAGGGGATGTTCCGGCCGCGCAAAGATACCGATCAATTGCCGAAGCACCATCTGGAAGCGCCGCTGCGCGTCCTGAGGTGGAAGTTCGGGGACCGCCGGCGGCTCGCCGAGGAGAACCTTCAGCTCGGGAACGAGATCCACCATCAGTCCTGTGTTGGACCCCAGTGCCTCCTGCAGCGCGTCACGCCATGGCGCAAGGTCGGCGTCACTCTTGCCGAGCAGCGGCCGGACCAGGCTCTGAAGCGCCTGTGCCAGCGTCGCGTAGGGAACATCCCGTTTGAGCTGATCGAATTTGCCGGAAGCGAACAGGCCGCGCGGCGGCACCAGCACCGGCTGCAGCTCATTGACCACGGAGGATTTGCCAATGCCGGAATAGCCCGAGACTAGGACCAATTCGGGCGCGCCGCCCTTAACGACACGATCGAAGGCAGCGAGCAAAATGTCGACCTCGCGTCGCCGCCCGTAAAGTTTCTCCGGGATTAGGAGCCGGTCGGATGTGTCGTGTTCGCCAAGGGGAAAATCATCGATCTGGCGCTGCGCTGCCCACTCGGTCTGACAGTAGCGAAGATCGCTTTCGAGGCCGGCCGTCGTTTGATAGCGATCTTCCGCCCGCTTCGCGAGCAGCTTCATGACAATGGCCGAGACGGCGACCGGGATCTCTTTCAGTCGCTCGGCCGGAGGCATCGGCCGTCTGGCGAGATGGCAGTGCACCCATTCCATCGGCTCCGCAGCGGCAAACGGCAAAACACCGGTGAGCATCTGGTAGAAAGTGACGCCGAGGGCGTACAGGTCGCTCCGGGAGTCGATTGAGCGATTCATTCGACCGGTCTGCTCGGGCGCCATGTAGGCAAGCGTGCCGGCGATCGTCTCGGGAGGATGAGGCGATTGACGTTCGCGCGCGAAGCGCGAGGCGATGCCGAACCCGGTCAGCCGCACTTCGCCGGTCGCGTCGTTAAGCAGGATGTTGGCCGGCTTGACATCTTTGTGAACGAGCCCACTCTGGTGAAGTCTGCCGAGAGCGAACGTCACAGCGACGGCGAGGCGCAGGAAGCGTCCCACTTCCATCGGCCCAGCCAGCAAGCGCTCGAGTGGCTCGCCGCCCGCGTCCTCGAGCACCAGCATGGGTCGACCAGCATCGCGTATGAGCTCCAGCGGCCGCGCCGCCCACGCCCCGTCCAGCTGATCCCTAAATTCGAATTCATGCGCGAGGCGGTCGAGACTTGATCGAGACGGATGGTCGGCCGCTGGAGTAGCGACCAGCACGGCGCGGCGCTTGCCAGTATCGTCCAGTCGCCAGTCGCGGCTCAAGATGCGTTCGCCGTCCTCCCACAGGAACTGGAGGCCACCGTTCGAGTACGCACTGTTTACCGAATGCGGCACCACCTGACGAACTCCGGGGTCGGGCTTCCGGGTCGAACTTGGCTGACCGGGCTTTTGCTTATGCCTCTCAGCAGAAATCGTACCGCATCGCCCGAGAAATGCCAGCCGCCTGTTCACCTTGCCTGGTCCGGACGCACACGGATCCGCCCGTCTCCCTAGCAGCAATTTGCCGCGATTTGGGGGGCTTTACTCGCGAGGGTAGCGCAAGCGGCCTAGCTGGAAGCCAACGTTGGCAGTGTGAAAGAATGGGAAGCCAAATGGCAACAGCACGCGACAATATTCCGACCTCATTTAAAGCCGTCGCCAAAGCCGCACTCTTGTGGGCCGTGACGGCGATCCCGGCTCTCGCTCAGCCGCCCTTTGGCGATCCGGATGCTTTCCAAGCCATGTATCCATATCGAGACGTGCTGAACGACGGCGCACCAACACGGGCGACCAGGCTAGCCTTTCAGCCGCCTTCGGTGCTCCAGGCCATTCAGGAAAGGGAGAGTGGGATTCGGTCCGAGCACACGCAACGTGCTGGAACACCCGCGACGGGGAGGCTCACGCACATTCAATCGCTGGTGCACTCGAACTCATTTGCATGTTCAGCCGATCTCTCGTCGTCGTGTATTCGGACCGGGCAAATCGTAGTCCAGTCTCAAAACACTGGATGGACTCGATCGCTGCCGAGACATGCCGTCCGTCCGTTGATCTTTCTGGCTCAACGTACGCCGATACGCCGTGTTCACTAGCAACAATTTGGCGCGATTTGCCGCCCTTCACTCGCGCCTTCTGCGCATGCGGGTCAAATGGATACCGACGCACTCACGCGTGAAACAAAGGAGATCCAGATGCCCACAGCTACAGCACTCAGAGCTTCGACGGCGAGCCCGCTTCCTCCGCCGGCTCAGGAAGTAACGCCGATGAGGTGGACCACTCCATGCATCGTCGAGATCGCCGTCGGCCTGGAAATCAACTCTTACGCGCGCGCCGAGCTGAACTAAGGCCGGCGATCACTGAGGTGGGCCTCGAGCCCTCGCAGCGTGAAAACGCTGGGCGCGTCGCTTTTGAAATACTGGATATCCAAAAAGGAGAACGAGATGTCTTCGACAGTTCATGTAGGTCCGGAAGCACCGACTCGACACCGGGCATCAGAGTTGCAGAAATACCTCGCGTGGACACCTGCGCTGCTGGGCGGCGTGATCGCCCTGCTCGGTTGCATTCTCGCGGGCGGCGGTGCTTACCTCGCCTCGCTCGGCGGCAGCCTCTACTACGTTGTGGCCGGCGCGATGCTGATCGCTGCGGGCTTGCTCATGATCAAGGGCAAAATCGCGGGCGTCTACACCTACATCGGCGCGGTCGCCTTCACGGCTGTCTGGAGCTTTTGGGAGGTCGGCCTGTCTGGCTGGGAGCTGATCCCGCGGCTTGTCGGACCTTTCGTCCTGCTCGTGCTGGCAATCCTGGTGGCTCCGGTACTCGACCGAGCGACGGGACGGCGGGCACGCAATTTGGGCCTCGCGGGCTCCGGCTTCTTCGTCGCGGCCCTTGCGGTTCTCATCCCGATCTTCAATCAGCAAGCGGCACCGAACCAGCTCCCTGAGGCGCACGCAAACGCCCCCTTCGCGGATTCCGCCTATGCGCCCAAGAAGGGTGAGTGGAACGCCTATGGCGGCGGTCAGAGCGCACAGCGTTTTTCGGACCTTGCGCAGATCACGCCCGCGAACGCCAAGGACCTCAAGCGCGTTTGGACCTTCCACACGGGCGACATTCCGAAGAAATACGGATCGGAATTGACGCCGCTCAAGATCGGCAATGCGATCTACGGCTGCACGCCCATGAACAAATTGTTCAAGCTGAATGCGGCGACAGGCCAGAAGGAGTGGATGTACGATCCCGAGGTTCCGGCGTCCTGGGTGCCCTACACGGCGGCCTGCCGCGGTGTGGCATACTATGAGAACCCCAAGGCCGCAGCCGGCGAGGCCTGCGCGGCACGCATCATCGAGGGAACGCTCGACATGCGCCTGATCGCGGTGGACGCCAAGACGGGCCAGCCGTGCCAGGATTTTGGCAAGAACGGCGCCGCCGATCTCAAGGTCGGACTTGCGCAGAAGGATAGCGCCAATGGCGCCATCACGCCCGTCGTTCCGGGCACAGCGGCCATCACTGGCGTCCCTGTCATCGTGCACGGGGTCGTCGTCACCGGGCATCAGGTGCTCGATGGTCAACGCCGCTGGGCAGCATCTGGCGTCATCCGCGGCTACGACGCTGTCACGGGTGAATTGCGCTTTGCCTGGGACATCAACCAGCCGGAGGTGACAAAGCTGCCGCCGGACGGCAAGCCGTACTCGATGGGCACGCCGAACATGTGGACGACCGCCGTCGGTGACGAAAAGCTCGGCCTCGTCTACTTGCCGATGGGCAATTCGGCGGGCGACTACCACACCTCGCTGCGCTCGGATGAGGAGAAGAAGTACAGCTCCGCACTCGTCGCGCTCGATGTGGAGACGGGCAAGCCGCGCTGGGTGTACCAGACCGTGCATAACGACGTGTGGGATTATGACCTCGGCTCTCAGCCGACCCTGGTCGAATTCCCCACCGCGCGCGGCAAGGTGCCAGCAGTGCTGCTGCCGACCAAGCAAGGCGACATGTTCGTGCTCGACCGTGCCACCGGCAAGCCGCTGCACCAGGTCGACGAAGTTGCCGTCCCGCAAGGCGGCGCCGAGCCCGACCAGCGCTCTCCAACGCAGCCGTTCTCGCGTTACCACACGCTGCGCAAACCCGATCTGGTCGAGCACGACATGTGGGGCATCTCGCCTATCGACCAGATGATCTGCCGGATCAACTTCAAGCGTGCTCGTTATGAGGGCCCGTTCACTCCGCCGGAGCTCGACCGCCACAACATTGAATATCCCGGCTACAACGGCGGGTCGGACTGGGGCAGCGTCGCCGTCGATCCGCAGCGCGGGGTGATCATCGCGAACTACAACGACATGCCCAACTACGACAAGCTTGTCACTCGCAAGGACGCGGACGCGATGGGACTGTTCCCCGCCGGCGATCCGCGTGCGGCCGGAAGCGCCTCAAGCGCTGAAGGCGCCGGCGCCCAGACGGGAACGCCCTATGGCATCCTCGTGAACGCGGGCTGGCAGATGCCGACTGGCGTGCTCTGCACGCGGCCTCCCTATGGGGGCATCCGTGCGATTGATCTCGCGACGGGCAAGACGTTGTGGGATCGCCCGTTCGGTTCGGCGAGGCGGAATGGTCCGTTCGGAATGCCGACCTTCATTCCGCTCGAGATCGGCACGCCGAACAATGGCGGATCGGTCGTGACGGCCGGTGGTCTGATCTTCATCTCGGCAGCAACCGACGATCTGATCAAGGCGATCGACATCAAGACCGGTGAGATCGTCTGGAGCGACGTGCTCCCCGCCGGCGGCCAGGCAGCCCCGATCGTGTACGAGCAGGATGGCAAGGAGTACGTTGTCATCATGGCAGGCGGCCATCACTTCATGATGACGCCGGGGGGCGACTCCCTGATCGCATACGCTCTGCCGGACAAGAACTAAGTCTACGCAGGCTCTGCAGCGCGCGGCATCACCCGATGCCGCGCGTTGTGCTGTCTGGTGAACAACAACAGCGGTCGAAACGACCGGCGCTCGGGCACATTCGTTCGCAACGATTTGGCGCGATTTGCTCCGCTTCACTCGCACGCACAGCACATCCGGATCAAATAGTGCCCAACGCAGGCCTGCTGAAAGGAGCCCCAGATGACCACCGCCGTGTTGAGACCCATGACTATTCCTGCTGCCGCTCTGGCTGCCGCGATCGCATTCGCTGCACTGCTACCCGCAGCGCGCGCCGGCGAGTATTGCAGCCGGGATACCGACTACATGACCGACTGCAGCTTTAGTTCGATCGAGATGTGCGAGGCGGCGCGGTCCGGTCGCGGCGGAGAGTGCTTGAGCGCATCATCTCTCGGAAGCAACGGCATCGCAACGGTCGACCGTAACGCCTACGCCTACTCGCCTCGTCCGCCCCACCGCGAGCGCACCAGACGCAGTTCGGCTGCGAAGACCAACAACTGAGCGCGAACAATCCCGACAATCCCAACCGTAAGAGTGCCTGTCGGCGAGCGACACTCCAGGCGCAAGGGCGACACAGAGGAAAGACATGAAAGTCCTTCAAGCAACCACATCCAAAGCCTCATCGGGCACCAGCTCCGGCCGGCTGTTCGTTCTCGAACTGAGCGGCGACCGCATTCACTCGATGAATCCCGATGGGTCCAACCGCAAGGTCATCGTGACCGATGGCCGCCTCCCCGACGGCATCGTCGTGGATGTAGAGGCGGGTCACATCTATTGGACCAACATGGGCGTCCCCCCTCTCAACGATGGCTCGATCGAGCGCTCCGACATCGACGGCAGGAACCGCAAGGTCATCGTCCCGCAGGGCGTGACCCACACGCCGAAGCAGATCCACCTCGATAAAGAGAACGGCAAACTCTACTGGTGTGACCGCGAGGGCATGCGCGTGATGCGCGCCAATCTCGATGGCTCGCAGGTCGAGACACTGGTCCAGACCGGCCACGGCGACGAGGATGCGCGCGATCAGAGCAGATGGTGCGTCGGGATCACGATCGATCCGAAGTTCAAGAAGATCTACTGGACGCAGAAGGGCCCCGATAATGGCGAGCAGGGCCGCATCTTACGCGCCAACATCGAGATCCCAAAGGGCGAGACCCCGACGAACCGTTCCGACATCGAGGTGCTGTTCGATCGTCTGCCGGAGCCGATCGATCTCGAGCTCGATGTGGCGAACCGTGTCCTCTACTGGACCGATCGTGGCGATCCACCGCGCGGCAACACCGTCAATCGTGCGCCGGTCGACACAAGGGCTGATCCGGAGATCGTGGTCACGCATTTGATGGAGGGCATCGGAATCGCCCTCGACGTTCCCGGCAATCGGATGTTCGTCACCGACTTCGCCGGCTCGGTCTATTCCGCCGATCTCGATGGCAAGAACGAGCGCAACTTCCTCTATGCGCAGGGTAACCTCACCGGCATCGCCTACGCCGAAATCTGACGCACGCATCGGAGACATGACATGACCAACACCAAACCCATTCGCCGCATCGCCATCATCGGCACCGGCGTGATCGGCGCGAGCTGGGCCTCGCTGTTCCTCGCCAAGGGATTGCAGGTTGTCGCAACGGACCCGGCGCCGAACGCGGAGACCTCGCTCCGCAAGTTCGTCGACATGGCCTGGCCAGCTCTCAAGCGTCTGGGCCTGTCGGCGGGAGCATCGCCGTCGAACCTCACCTTCACGGCAGATCTCGCGCAAGCGATCGCCGGCGTCGACCTCGTTCAGGAGAACGGCCCCGAGCGGATCGAATTCAAGCAGAAGCTCTATGGGCAGCTCGACGAGCTGCTGGCGCCCGAGGTGATCATTGCATCGAGCTCGTCGGGGCTCACCATGAGCGAGATCCAGAAGGGCGCCGCGGCACATCCTGAGCGCTGCGTCATCGGCCACCCCTTCAATCCGCCGCACTTGATCCCGCTGACCGAGATCGTCGGCGGAGCTAAGACCTCCGAGGAGACGCTCCGGCGCGTTGAGGAGTTCTACACCTCGATTGGCCAGCGGACGGTGCGCATCAACAAGGAGCTGCCTGGCCACGTTGCCAATCGCTTACAGGCCGCGCTGGGCCGCGAGGTCTATTACCTCGTCTCCGAAGGGATTGTCAGCGCCGCCGACGTCGACACCGCCCTCTCCTGGGGGCCGGGCCTGCGCTGGGGCATCATGGGCAACATGATGCTTAACCACCTCGGCGGCGGCCCGGGCGGCATCGAGCACTTTTTTCACCAGTTCGCCGGTCCGATGTCGGCCTGGTGGAAGACCCTCGGTTCGCCGGTGCTGAGTCCGGACGTGCAGAAAAAGCTTATCGACAGCGTTCATGCCGAAGTCGGATCACGCTCCGTCCAGGAGCTGGAGCAGACGCGCGACGAGGTTCTGCTCGGGCTCATCGAACTGCGCAAGCGGTCGGAGACGGTTGCTCCGCGCGAAGTCGCAGCCGAATAGCGATCGCTGCAGGCTCAGGCCCCCGGCTTTCAAGCCACAACAACAGGAACCCCAAATGCTTACCAAAGCCCCGAAGCAGCTTCCGCTGCCAAATAGCGACTTCTTTCAATTCGCCGAAACGCTGGGCGACGAGGAACGGGCGATCGTAAAGAAGGTACGCGCCTACATGGAGACGAAAGTCGCACCCATCATCAACAAACACTGGGTCGAGGATTCTTTCCCGTTCGAACTGCTGCCATCGTACAAGGAGCTAAACATCGCCGGTCTCGGCATTGATGGTTACGGCTGCCCAGGCGGAAGCCCCTTGCTGTTCGGCCTGGTCGCCCTCGAGATCGCGCGAACCGATGTTTCATTCTGCACCTTCCATGGTGTCCACACCGGTCTCGCGATGAATTCCATCTATCTCGCGGGCACCGAGGAGCAGAAGCAGAAGTGGCTGCCGCCGATGGCGCGCATGGAAAAGGTCGGTTGCTTCGCGTTGACCGAGCCGCTGGTGGGCTCAGGGACTGGTGCTGGTCTCATGACCACTGCGAAACGCGAAGGCGACACCTGGATCCTCAACGGCCAGAAGCGCTGGATCGGCAACGCACCGTGGTGCGACATCTCGATCGTCTGGGCGCGCGACGTGGGCGACAACCAGGTCAAGGGCTTCATCGTCGAGAACAAGTCACCCGGGTTCAGCGTCGAGAAGATGCAGAACAAGATCGCGCTGAAGGTCGTGCAGAACGGCCAGATCACGATGACCGACTGCCGTGTGCCCGATGCGAATCGTCTCCAGGGAGGCCAAGGAACGTTTCGCGACCCTGCGCTGGTGCTGCGCGGTACTCGGCATGGTGTCGGCTGGGAAATCACCGGCGCCCAGATGGGTGCCTACGAAAATGCCCTGAAGTACGCCCAGGAGCGCCTGCAGTTTGGCAAGCCGATCGGGTCCTTCCAGCTCATTCAGGAGCTGCTGGCGAAGATGCTGGCCAACATCGTGGCCTGTCAATCTATGTTGGTTCGCTCGGTGCAGCTGGAGACCGAAGGCAAGCTGACTGATGCGCAGGCAGCGATTGTCAAGGCGTTCTGCACGTCTAAAGCGCGGGAAACGGTCGCGTGGGCCCGCGAGGTGCTGGGCGGCAACGGAATCCTGGTCGACTACAACGTCGCGCGCTTCTTTGCCGATACCGAAGCGATCTACTCCTACGAAGGCACCTACCAGATGCAGAACCTGATCGTCGGCAAGGCGATCACCGGCTTCAGCGCTTTCGTGTGAGATGCAAGTGCGCCGGCGCGCCTTGCGCCGACGCCCCCGGCTTTCAAACACGGCAACAGGAGACCCAGAATGCTTACCAAGACCCCGAACCAGCTTCCAGCGCCGAACAGTGATTTCTATCACTATGCAGATCTGCTGAAGGCAGACGAGCAAGCGGTGCTGCAGAAGGTGCGCACGTTCATGGAATCCAAAGTCCAGCCGATCATCAACAAGTACTGGGTCGAAGACACTTTCCCGTTTGAGCTGTTGCCCGCGTTCAACGAGCTGAACCTTGGCGGCCTCGGCACCGAGGGATATGGCTGCGCCGGCGGTAGTCAACTGCTGATCGGCCTTGTTGGAATCGAAATGGCGCGGGTCGACGCCTCGATCGCGACCTTCTTCGGCGTCCACAACCTCCTGTCGATGGGTTCGATCGCGCTTGCCGGATCGGAGGAGCAGAAGCAGAAGTGGCTGCCGCCGATGGCGCGCATGGAAAAGATCGGCTGCTTCGGTCTGACCGAGCCGCTGGTCGGCTCGGGAGCGGCTGGCGGCCTGACCACGACGGCAAAGCGCGAGGGCGACACCTGGGTCCTCAACGGCCAGAAGCGCTGGATCGGCAACGCCCCCTGGTGCGATATCTCGGTCATCTGGGCGCGCGACGTCGACGACAACCAGGTCAAGGGCTTCATCGTCGAGAACAAGAACACGCCCGGCTTCAGCGTTGAAAAGATGCACAACAAAGTCGCGCTCAAGGTGGTCCAGAACGGTCAGATCACGATGACAGACTGCCGGGTCCCGGTAGCAAATCACCTCGCATCGGGCGCCCAGACCTTCCGCGACACCGCGGGCGTGCTGCGTGGGACGCGGTACTACGTGGGAACTGAATCGACGGGAATCCAGATGGGCGCCTACGAGCATGCGCTCAAATACACGCAGGAGCGATTGCAGTTCGGAAAGCCGATCGCCTCGTTCCAGCTAGTTCAGGACCTCCTTGCGAAGATGCTCGCCAACATCACTGCGTGCCAGGGCATGGTGGTTCGCACGGCCCAGCTCGCAGACGAAGGCAAGCTGACCGATCAGCAAGCCGCGCTTTCGAAGGCGTTCTGCACGGCCAAGGCGCGCGAGACGGTCGCCTGGGCGCGCGAGGTGCTCGGTGGTAACGGCATTATCGTCGACTACAACGTCGCGCGCTTCTTTGCTGATGCCGAGGCGCTCTATTCATACGAAGGCACCTATCAGATGCAGAACCTGATCGTCGGCAAGGCGATCACCGGATTTAGCGCCTTCGCCTGAGACCCCCAACGCGCGCCGGCGCGCTTTGCGCCGGCTCCCCAACTGGAAAGAGAGATAAATATGTCATCGACAACGACGACACTCGTATCATCGCCTGCGACAGTGCCAGCCGATTCATCGGCGGCGGTCCTGACGCTCGCGAACGTCCTGTACGAAAAGCGCGGCGCGATCGCCTATGTGATCGTCAACCGGCCCAAGGTGCTCAACGCGCTGAACACCCCGACATGGAAGGATCTGCGGACGGCCTTCGAGGCTGCACGGGACGACGCTGCGGTGCGTGGCATCATTCTCACCGGCGCAGGCGAGAAGGCATTCATAGCTGGCGCCGACATCAGCGAGCTCGCGCGTGCGAGCGCGATCGACGCCGAACGGTCAAGCCGCTACGGGCATGAGGTGCTCGATCTCGTCGAGAATCTCGGCAAGCCGGTGATCGCAGCGATCAACGGCTTTGCGCTGGGCGGCGGTTGCGAGACGGCAATGGCATGCACCATCCGCATCGCGGTCGAGCACGCCAAGTTCGGCCAGCCCGAGGTCAAGCTGGGATTGCTTCCCGGCGGCGGCGGCACGCAACGTCTGCCGCGCCTGGTCGGAAAGGGCCGCGCACTCCAGCTCATTCTATCCGGAGAGACCATCAGCGCGCAGGAGGCCCATCGCATCGGACTCATCAACGAGGTCGTGCCGGCAGCCGATCTCATTCCGCGCGCGGAAGCCATCCTGAAGATGATCGCCGCGAACGCGCCTGTCGCTGTCAAGCTGTCGCTCGACGCGGTGAATAAGGGATTGGACACAAGCCAGAGCGAGGGGTTTGCGCTGGAAGCCTCCTACTTCGGGCTGTGCGCCGGGACAGACGACAAGAAGGAAGGCACTTCCGCCTTCCTCGCAAAGCGAGCCCCCCAGTTCCTGGGGCGGTGAAGCAAGCACGACAATTCAGGAGAGATTCAATGGCAAACGACAACATTTTTTCCGGGCTCAAGGTGGTTGACTTCTCGAGCTTCGTTGCGGCGCCCGGAGCCGCCGTGATCCTTTCGGACTTCGGAGCCGATGTCATCAAGGTCGAGCCGCCGAGCGGCGACCCTTGGAGAAATGGGCACAGGATCCCGCCGCAGCCGGCGGCAGACGATCCCTACCAGTGGCATCTCGTCAACCGCAACAAGCGTAGCATCACGCTCGACCTGAAGTCGCCCAGCGCCCAGCAGGTTCTGCAGAAGCTGGTCACGTGGGCTGACGTATTCATCGTCAACACGCCGCACCCCGCGCGCACGAAATTAAAGCTCGAATACGATGATGTGGTGCGCTGGAATCCGCGTCTGATCTACGCGGACCTCACCGGCTTCGGCGAAAAGGGGCCGGATGCAAGTCTACCGGGCTTCGACATCACGTCATACTGGGCGCGCAGCGGCCTGCTGTCGATGACGCGCGATGCCGGCGCGCCGCCGACCTTGCCGGTGAGCGGCAGCGGTGACAATGCGACGGCTGTCGCAATCTATTCGGCGATCGTCACGGCGCTTTACCGCCGCGAGCGCACCGGCAAGGGTTCGTATGTCACGACTTCGCTGCTCGCCGAGGGCGTCTGGTCCGCGAGCGTTTCCATCCAGGCCGCCTTGGCCGGCGCGAAGTTCTATGGGCTGCACGATCGCATGCATCCGGCCAATGCGGCGTTCAACGTGTATCGCTCCTCCGACGGCACCTGGTTCGTTCTCATCGTCACCCCCGACAGGTTGAGCGCCGTCGCGAAAGCCATCGACCGTCCGGACCTCCTGACCGATGCTCGGTTCTCTGAACCGACGAAGCTGATGGCAAACATGCATCATCTCGCGGCCATCCTCGACGAAGTTTTCGCCGCGCAGCCGATGGCGCACTGGAACGAGATCTTCAGCGGCGTCCACGTCACGTTCGGCCCCGTGCGCGAACCGCAAGAGGTGATCGAAGATCCGCAGTTGCGGGCGAACGATGTCATCGTTCCGCTCGAAGGCGCCGGGGGCCGGCTGACCACGACGATCAGCAGTCCGATCCAGGTGCACGGTATCGCCAAGGTCCCAGCCCGGCGCGGGCCCCGCCTCGGCGAGCACACCGAAGAGATCCTCCGTGACCTGGGATTTGACGCCAACGGCATCGACGGCCTGCGCACGAGCGGCGCCGTGCCGAAAGTCAAGGAACACGCCTGACACAGGGCGGACTGAGAGAAAGGAACAAGCCCATGAGCGACATTCTCGCCGAGCGTACCGACGGCATCCTGCGGGTTCAGCTTAATCGCCCAGCCCACAAGAACGCGATGACGTCCGCCATGTATACGAACCTGACCGACATCCTCAACGAAGCCTCCAAGGACGACACGATCCGTGTCGTGCTCTGGCACAGCACCGGAAACGTGTTCTGCGCCGGAAACGACGTCGCGGATTTCCTCAAGAATCCGCCAAGGCCGGGGGCATTTCCGCAGGGCGACCTGATGGAGGCGTTCGTCAGGTTCGAAAAGCCGATCGTCGCAGCCGTGCAAGGCGCGGCGATCGGCGGTGGAACGACGATGCTGACGCACTGCGATTTCGTCTATGCGGTCGAGAGCGCAAGATTCCAATTACCGTTCATCAACCTGGCGCTGGTGCCGGAATTCGGATCGAGCTTTTCGATACCGGCGCGCACGGGCCATCTCCGGGCGGCGGAATTGTACCTGCTGGGAGAGTCCTTCACCGCCGCGCGGGCAGCGGAGCTTGGCCTCGTGACCCGCGTGGTCCCCGACACCGATCTGGTCCCGACCGCCACCGCGACAGCGCAGAAGCTCGCGGCAAAACCGAGCGGGGCGTTGCGGACGAGCAAGCGGCTCCTCAAGCAGGCTTCGATTGGTCAGCTCAATGCGGCGATCGAGAGCGAAAGCAAGGAGTTCATGGAGCGGGTGAGCGGACCAGAGGCCAAGGAAGCGCTCTCGGCCTTTCTCGAGAAGCGACCGCCCAATTTCAACAAGACGACGGCGTAGGTCGCAATCAGATTTCAGCGCTCATGGCAACAACACGGCGCCGCATCGCTCCGGCGCCGTGCGGAAGGAAGGGTGGAGCAGATATGAAAAGCGTTTTGAGCGTGGTCACGTTCGCCGCGGGAGCTCTGTGCTTCGCGGTGTTCCTGACCATGTTGAAGCCAAATCCGACCGGTGCGGTAACACAATCGGGCAGGCCTGCGTACTGCAGACTGGCCGCTCTCTGGTGCGTGGGGCTACCGTAGCGAATCCGTGGGATGCAGCCTTGAGAAACATCACCGCACGACCGAAACACCTGAAGCGGCGGTGAGCACGAACGAGGTGAACCTATGAGTGTAATCATGGCTGAGACTCAGGCTGACGAAGCGACTGCCGTCGCACAGGCTACCCGGCGTGAGCGCAAGCGCGTTGTCATCATCGGCGGCGGCTTTGCCGGCGTCGCTGCCACACGGGCACTGCGGCGCGCCGATGTCGATGTCATCCTAATCGACCGCCGCAACCACCACATATTTCAACCGCTGCTCTACCAGGTCGCGACGGCGGTCCTCTCGCCCGCCGAGATCGCCGCGCCGATCCGCCAGCTCGAGGTGAGGCAGAAAAACCTCCGCGTGCTCTTGGCGGAGGTCACCGCCGTTGACGTGGCGTCCCGCACGATCGAGGCGTCTTCGCCTGGCGCGGGCGCGCTCAAGATCGCCTACGACTATCTGGTGGTCGCGACCGGCATGCGTCCGAGCTACTTCGGGCACGACGAGTTCGCTCAATATGCACCGGGCCTCAAGAACCTCCGTGACGCCGAGACCATCCGAGCCAAAATCCTCGGCGCGTTTGAACTGGCCGCAACGAGTGAGGACGAGGCCGAACGCGCGCGACAAATGACGTTCGTGCTGGTCGGCGCAGGTCCAACGGGTGTGGAACTCGCAGCATCCCTCGCGCAAATGGTGAAGGTCACGTTGCGCGGCAACTTCCGCTACATCGATCCGGCACAGGCGAACATCATTCTGCTTGACGCAGGCAAGCGGATTCTGTCGACCTTTGCCGAGTCGCTGTCCCGCAGGGCAACCCGACGGCTTGAAAAGCTCGGCGTAAAGATCTTGACCGAAGTGAAAGTCGAGACCGTCGACGCGCAGGGCGTGGTCGCCGGCGGAAACCGGATCCCCAGCGCAACGGTGCTCTGGACTGCGGGGGTTGCGGCATCGCCGATCCCAACGATGCTCGGCACCAAGACCGACCGCGCAGGGCGCGCGCTCGTTGATCCCTTCCTCAAGGTCGTGGAGGCGCCCGGCGTCTTCGTCGCCGGCGATGCGGCGGCGATCATGAAAAACGGACAGCGGGTGCCAGGCGTGGCGCAGGCGGCGATTCAGGAAGGACACTATGTCGGGCGGCTCATCGCCAAGGAGCTGAACGGACAGAAAGCCAAGCGCCCGTTCAGCTACTTCGACAAGGGCAATATGGCGGTCGTCGGCAAGAATTACGCTGTACTGGAGCGCGGCTGGCTGCGCACGAGCGGCGCCCTGACGTGGCTGGTGTGGGCGTTCGTTCACGTCCTCGCCCTGCCACAGTTGCAGAACCGTTGGCGCGTGCAGCACCAGTGGCTCTGGTCGTATTTCACTGGACAGCGCAGCTCGCGATTGATCCCGGAGCCGCCGAGGGTCGCGTCTCCCATGCCGGACTCGCGTGATGGCTACCAGTCGACATCGTAAAAGGACGCCACGTTTAAAGTCGATAATTCGGATCCCCGAGTTGATGGACAATGCAGGTGCTAGATCACATGTTGAGATTTATGACGCTTGGCACCGTCATAGTTAGCAGTATTGCCATCTACGCCGCGCTGCACACCAACAACAGGCGTGTCGGAGCTGACATTTTCCTCAAATATTCCGATCGGATCTCCAACCTGAGGCGCACCCTCCCGATAGCTGCTTTCGTTGAAACAGATACAGCGTGCAACCTCGACATGACGCCGGAAGAGCGTCGAGCAGCACATGAAATCATCTACTCTATCTACGAGCTTTATGAGCTCAAGGTGCATGGCTTCCTTCCATCGGCGATCTGGAAGATAAGGGAGCCCGATATTGAAAGAACTCTTTCTCTTCCGTTTTTTCGGCAAGAGTTGGCTGCTCTAGAGGGTAGATTTACCAGGCACCCACGCTTTGCGAGCTGGCTCGAACAGCTCAGGCGGGGATAGGCCGGCTTACGAGCAGGGAGGCAAACGGCTCGCGGAGACTTTCGCAAGCGTGCACATTTTCCAATGAGAGCACCTAGAGCGAGCAGTAACAAGCGTTTGGTGGTTCGGAATTGCGCGAGCTGATGAACGGCCGCGCAGCCAATCCGCTGCCGGACTTCAGCGAGCAACGCTGGGCCGAGTGCTCGATCACCGTTGAGCATGCACCCAACATAGTTGTTTCTGCTGCTTTTGAACAATTTGCTGGGATTTGGCGGCGTTTACTCATGCATCCGAGCTGCGCGATCTATTTTCAACGGGCCTGCATGCCTTGCAGACAGCTCTGAGAGCCCTTCGGCTGCTCTCTCTCTACATGACCGAAACACGAGAGGTTCAGCGATGCACGTCGATCCAGTCCTGTTATCACGCATCCAGTTCGCCTGGGTCGTCGCTTGGCACATCCTGCTGCCCGCGTTCACCGTGGGATGTGCGTCTTTCATCGCGGTCGTCGAGGGCTTGAGTTTCGCGACCGGACGCGAAGAATATGCCCGCATCTCGACATTCTGGACCAAGATCTTCGCCATCGCATTCGGCATGGGCGTCGTGAGCGGGCTCGTCATGCCATTCCAGTTCGGCACCAATTGGAGCCGTTATGCGGCCGCCGTCGGCGACGTCCTGTCGCCGCTATTTGCATATGAGGGCTTGACTGCTTTCTTCCTGGAAGCCGGCTTCCTCGGCGTGCTCTTGTTCGGCCGCAAGCTGGTGCCGCCGTGGGCGCACTTCTTCGCGGCAATCATGGTGGCAATCGGGACGTTGTTTTCCACGTTCTGGATCCTGTCCGCCAACAGCTGGATGCAGACGCCAGCCGGCTACGAGATCGTCAACGGTCAGTTCATTCCGATAGACTGGATCAAGGTGATCTTCAATCCGTCCTTTCCTTATCGGCTGGCGCATACCGCATTCGCATTCTTCACCACCACCGGCTTCGTCGTCCTCGGTGTCGGCGCATACCTGCTGAGGCGCAGCCGCTCGGTTCGCGAAGCGCGCACCATGTTCTCGATGGCACTGTGGGCGCTGACCGTGCTGGTGCCGATGCAGATGCTGATCGGCGATATGCACGGGCTCAACACCCGCAAATATCAGCCTGCAAAGCTGGCGGCCATCGAATCCCGCTGGGAGACCGGCAAGGGCGTGCCGCTGACGGTCTTTGCGATCCCCGATGACAAGGCCGAGCAGAACAAGTTCGCGATCGAAATTCCATTGCTCGGAAGCCTGATCCTGACTCACGAGCTCCATGGCGAGGTGAAGGGCCTAAAGGACTTCCCCGCCGATCAGCGGCCGCCGGTGGCGATCCCGTTCTTCGCCTTCCGCGCGATGGTTGGATGCGCGGGCCTGATGCTGGGACTCGTGCTCTTGGGCGGCTGGTTGCGGTGGCGCGAGCAGCTCTACGACACGCGGCTTTATCTGTTGGCATGTCAGTGCGCGCTTCCGCTCGGCTTCATCGCCGTCGTGGCCGGATGGTTCGTGACCGAGGTCGGCCGGCAGCCATGGACGGTCTATGGGCTCTTGCGCACGGCAGCCTCGGTGTCGCCGTCCCTGACGAGCTCCGACGTGACGCTGTCGTTGCTGGCCTACATGGCGGTGTACCTGCTGATCTATCCCTGCGGGGTCATGCTGATTGCCAGGCTCATTCGCAAGGGGCCGGCCGAGATCAGTGAAACGGCTTCGGCCATCGAGGCTGGCATTGCCTCCGCGCCGGTCCTCACCCCCGCCATCAACGTCGTCAAAGGAGAGGTGTAATGACCCAGGTCCTCGATTTGGTCCCAATCTGGACGGTGATCCTGGCCGCGGCCGTGTTCTTCTACGTGCTGCTGGACGGCTTCGATCTTGGCGTCGGGATGCTCTATGGCCTGGCAGGCGACAAGCACTCCCGCAACACCATGATGAACTCGATTGCCCCCATCTGGGATGGCAACGAGACCTGGCTGGTGCTTGGCGGCCTTGGCCTTCTCGCCGCCTTCCCCGCCGCCTTCGCGGTTATCATTCCAGCAGTGTATTTCCCCATTCTGGTTATGCTGCTCGGCCTGGTGTTTCGCGGCGTGGCCTTCGAATTCCGCGTTCGCGATGCCGAACACAAGACGTTCTGGGACCGCGCATTCTGCTATGGATCCGCCATCGCCACCTTCGCGCAAGGCGTCGTGCTCGGCGCGTTCGTGCAGGGTTTTCCGGTGCAGGACGGGCAGTTCGCGGGAACGTCCTTTGGGTTCCTCACGCCGTTCTCGGTCCTGACCGGCGTCGCCCTGATGTTCGGCTACGGTCTTCTCGGCGCGGGCTGGCTGATCCTGAAGACTGAAGGTGACATTCAGGCCGCGGCCCGCCGTTACGGCCGAATCTGCCTCGTCGGCGTCGTCGCCGCGATTGCCATCGTGAGTGTCTGGACACCGATCATGAGCCCGGCGGTGGCGGCGCGCTGGTTCAGCTTGCCCAATTTCGTGCTGTTCATGCCGGTGCCGGTGCTGTCAGGCGTGGTTGCACTCTGGACTTGGCGATCCCTCAACAGCAAGGCTGAGGCGGCGCCATTCTTAAGTGCGATCGGGCTGTTCGTCCTGACCTATATCGGAATGGCTGTCAGCCTCTATCCGATGATCGTGCCCTACCAACTGACGCTGTGGGAGGCAGCCTCCTCGCCGCGCACCCAGGCATTCCTGCTGGTCGGAACGCTATTCCTGCTGCCCGTTATCCTGACCTATTCGAGCTGGTCGTATTGGGTGTTCCGCGGAAAGGTCAAGGCCGAAGCGGGGTATCACTGATCGCCTCTCGTCAACGTTGGCGAGGTGAAAATGATGACGACGACGAAACGTGCAATACGCTTCGCGTCGTCATCAAATTATTCTATGGGCCGAACTGCCCCGACGTCGTCGCATCATCCCGCAACCTTGCGCTCCCACGAGCCCGGATGCCAGGAGGCGCAATTGCAATGATCATCTGCTCCTGCAATATCCATCAGCGATCATGATGTGAGAGACGCTGTCGGCTCTGCTGATGACGAGTCGTGTTCGACCGCGCAGGTCTACAATCGCTCGGTCACCTGGTGCACTGCGGGCTCTGCTCCCGCTCGGTCAGAAGAATCCTGCAAGAACCGGAAGCGGCACGCGGTGCTGATCGCCGTTCCGTCGAAGTCATCGGGAAATGCGTACCGTATTCAGACCCTGCGCATGCGCCTTGCTCACGTTGGCTGTGACAAGATTTTTCTTGATCTCTCGGTGCACACGTCGTGCACACGCCGCCTTCTAACCAATTGAAAAAATTGACCTCTCGCTCCAATCCATCATGGGCAAGTTTGAACTAGCTCGGGCAACCAAGGTCCAACTAGAACCCGTTAACAATAGCGTCGTGCCGCATGGAAGTGAATTCTGAGGTTCAAATCGTCTCGCCCGAAGAGCGATCGGGGGTTCGAGTCAGTGGAGCGCTACCGCCTTTCCCCACACCGACCAAACCTACGATATCTCATTCAATCTTACGCATAGGGCAGTTCGTGGCCCCTGGGGTAAGCGCAGCTTTACGCTCATGCAGGGGAATGTTGAAAGATCTCGGGCTACCAGTCGGGTGAAGGCGGCCTTTGTCGCGAAAAATCGCAAGCGAAAACAGGAATGTTCACCGCCGCGGCAAGCTGCTTCTGGAACGGGGCCAGGAAACCGCAGCTGGTCGTGATCGCCTTGACACCCTCGGCTTCCAGCTCCTTCGCGGCGGCCACGAAGGGTTCCAGAAGGCTCGCATCCGGATGGTCGCCCATGATCTTGGTCGCATGAGCACCGCGCACGATCTTGTAGCGCACCGGAAAATCGTAGGAGAGCGCATTGCCGATATCACCGCGCGGGCGCGGGAATTTTGTGTCCAGCATCAGAATGCCGATCGTCTCGCCATGGTTGGTGTAGCCGCCGCGCAGTTTCATAGTCGTCTCCAGGGATCAATGGCGAAAACGTGGCGCGCCAAATGGCGCGATATCGATGCCGGCAGTCCTGCCGGCAATGAGATCGGCGACGATAGAGCCCGTGACCGGGCCCGACGCCAGGCCGACATGGCCGTGTCCGAACGCGTGGACAATATCCGTCGATGCCGATGCCGTGCCGATGACAGGACGCCCATCCGGCGTCGATGGCCGGTGTCCCATCCAGCGATCGATCGACAGGTTGACGCGCGGTCCAAGGCCAGGATATGTGCGCAAGGCATGCGCAACGAGAATCTCGACCCGCGCCCAATCGGGCTCGGCGTCAAGCCGCGCGAGCTCGACCTGTCCCGAAAGGCGCAAGCCCGCCGGAGTCGGCGTGTTGGCCATTCTCCCGTCGCTCGGCATGATCGGAAGCCTTGGGCCGGCCGCGGGCGATGCAATGACCCCGTGATAGCCCCGCTCGCTCGCCAGCGGCACGCGATCGCCCGCCGCCTCAGCAAGCGCCTTCGACCAGATGCCGGCGCAGATGACGGCGCGATCGCATTCAATCGGGCCTTGATCCGTGACGACCACCGTGAGACGGCCATCGGCAACAACAAAGCCGGTTGCGCGCGCCTTGACCAGACGGGCGCTGCGCGCACGCGCGGCATCAACAATGTCTCGCGCATAAGCGCCCGGATCGGTGCAGTAGGCTCCTTCGTGGACAAAAGCACCGAACTGATAGCTGGAGCTCAAATCCGGCTCCCGCCGGCGCAGCTCGGCGGCATCGAGCTCGAGCCACTGCAGCCCATTGTCCTTTCGAAGCCGCCAGGCGAGCGCCTCGTCGTCAAACGCTTTGCGATCGGGATAGGCGTAGAGCAGGCCCGTTTGCTGTATGTAGTTCGGCTTCCCGATCTCCTTCGCGAGCACGACGTGCCGCGCCGGACCGTCGCGCAAGATCGACGCGAGTACGCGCGCGGTACGCTCGACCTTCGCGACCGTCCATCCAGCTGCGAGGAAGCGGAGGAGCCAGGGCGCAAGCGCTGGCAGTGCCGTCCAGCGCAACACCAGAGGCCCGTTCGGATCGAACAGATAGCTCGGCAATTTGCGCCACAGGCCGGGCATGGACATCGGGATGATCGAGGCGGGGCTGATCCAGGCACCGTTGCCATAGCTCGCCGCCTGCGGCCCGCCCGGCTCTCCTGGCTCAATCAGCGTAACGTCGTGTCCCTCCTTGATGAGCTCCCATGCGGTCGCAGCGCCGACGATACCTGCGCCGATGACAGCGATGCGCAAGGGCGTCCTATCCTGCTTCATCCTTCAACCCGATTGCAAATCGTCACGTCAACCGTTCACGACGGCTGCCGGCAAGCCGCTGCTATGGAAGTGGCTCAGGAAGGCCCGTGTTGCCGGCTGGCTTGGCGTGTCGATCACCTGCCGGGCCGGCCCCTCCTCCACGACGACGCCGTCGCGCATGAAGACGACGCTATCAGCCACCTCGCGCGCAAACGCCATTTCATGGGTCACGAGCACCATGGTCATTCCCTCGGCCGCGAGCTGGCGGACCACTGCAAGGACCTCTCCAACCAGCTCGGGGTCGAGCGCAGACGTTGCCTCGTCGAACAGCATCACTTGCGGCTTCATCGCCAAAGCACGCGCGATCGCCACGCGCTGCTTCTGGCCGCCGGACAGCTTGTCGGGCGCGACGTCGGCCTTGTCCTTCAACCCTACCTTCTCCAGCAACCCAAGCGCCGTCTCGCGCGCCGCCTCCGGCTGGATCTTCAGAACCGTGACTGGTCCTTCCATCACGTTCTGAAGAGTGGACATGTGAGGAAAGAGATTGAAATTCTGGAACACCATGCCGGTCCGCGCGCGGAACGCCGCCAGTTCCTTGTCACGGGGCAGCTTGTGCCCGTTGGTAAAATCCATGGTGCTTTGACCAACGCGGATGGCGCCGCTGTCCGGGATGGTCAACAGATTGAGGCATCGCAGCAGCGTCGACTTGCCCGATCCGCTGGGCCCGATCAGCGCGAGCACACCGCCGCGGGGGACTCGCAGCGATATGTCCTTCAGCACGCTGACGGTCCCGAAAGACTTTTTCACGTGCACCAGCTCGATCATCGCGTTGTCAGACACGGAACCATTCCTCTCTTTGATCGACATCACCGCGCCAGCCGCGCTTCGAGCACGCTCGCAGCGCGCGTCATCGGGAACAGAATGAGGAAGTAGATCACGGCGATCATGGTGTATGTCTCCAACGGCCGGTAGGTCGCGGATGTGATGAGTTGCCCCTGGTAGAGCAGGTCCGGGACCGCCAGGACCGAGAGCAGGGAGGTGTTCTTCAGTTGCAGCACGGCCTGGTTGACGAGCGGAGGAATCATTCGCTTCAGGGCCTGCGGCATGACGATGCGCTTCATCAGATCGAAGCGGCGCATGCCCAGCGCGCGGCCGGCGTCCCATTGCCCCACGTCGATCGACACGATGCCACCGCGTATGATTTCCGAATAGAACGCACCGCCATAAAAGCTCAGTGCGATGAATGCCGCGACGGCGGGAGAGAGCTCAACGCCGATCAGCACCGGAAGCGCGTAATAGATCCACACCAGCTGAACCAGCACCGGCGTGCAGCGAAACACCTCGACCAGCATCACGAGAGGCGCCGAGACGAACCTTATGTTGGACAGGCTGGCGATAGCGACGACGCATCCGATCACAAATCCGCTCGCCGCGGTGAGGATGGTAAAGCCGATCGTGTAAGCGGTGCCGACGCCGATCAGCTTGCTGTATTGCAGAAGGAAACCAAAATTCCAGTCGTAGTGCATCGCTGCTATCCCATGCTCGGCGATTGCGAATAGGCGCTCTGGATCAGTCCCGAATAGAACCAGCGCCCGAGCGTGATGATGTCGTAGACGGGCAATCCGAACTCGCGCGACACCTCCTCCGAGAAGGGCGGAAGGTTGGTGCATTCGAAGACGATTGCGCCAATGCCCGGATTGCGCGAGAGCAGCGCGCCGACGGCTGCGTGCACGTCACGCCGTAGCCCATCTCGATCATAGGGGCGGCCCTGCTCAATATGCGCGCGCAAGCTACCGTCTGGCGGAAGGCCGACACGCGGCGTCGCTGGATCAGCGCCGACCCGGGCAAAATGCCTGTCCGTCAACGCCTCCGCGTCGTAGGTGACGACCCCTGCGCGGCGACCGGAGGGAAGGCAGCGCTCCACCGTGGGCAATTGCAAGAGGCTCGACGTCGCGAGCGGCAGCTTCATCCGCGCGGAAAGCTCGCGCTGACGCGAGGCCAGAAAGCCGCACGACGTAATCAGGCCGATCGCGCCCTCCGCATGCAATTCGTCGCCGGCCGCGACGAATGCGTCCATGAGGTCGGCGTCGTCGCCGCTCACGATCTTCCGCGCAGTCGCGCCCGGGACGGCCCTGAAGACGACGTCGAAGGGCCAGCTTGCGGAATGCCCCACATCTCCCGGCGGGCGCTCGATCGCGATGTCAAGCATGATGATGCCCAGCGGAGGATATCGCTCATGTTGCATCGATCGGATGTTCCTATCTCGCCGGACGCCGGATGGTCCAAACCCAACGACGCTGTTGAAACGAAACTGCCCGCGTCATCTGACGACGCGGGCAGCCGGAGATCAAAACTGAAGGCCGGGCGGAATGTCCTGCTCCCCGATATTGACCAGCGACAGGCTCGAGAGAATCCACTCGCGCAGCGCACCAAGCGAGCGGCTGTATTCGAGCCAGTTATCGACATAGGTGCGGAAGCGGGTATCGACGTCCACACGCACGCCGCAGCAGGTCGGTTGCGAGGCAACCGGAGTCGGGATGATAACCTTGCCCACCTTCGCATTCTTCTTGACCGTCACCAGCGACAGCATCGCGACCTGGATCAGGCAATCCGCCCGCCCGGCCTGCACCGCCAGCACGGCCTCGTCAGGCGTCTTCAGCGCGACCAGCGTTGCCTTGGGCAGCGTCCGGCGCGCGTAGAGATCGTGGGTGGAGCCGATATCGACGGCAACCCGCACCTCCGGCTTGTTGAGATCTTCCCATGTCTTCGGTTCAAAACCGGACTTGGCGATGATCGTGAAGGTGTTGTTCATGATCGGGCGCGTGAATTCGACGATCAGGGCGCGCGAGGGCGTCGGGCTGAGGCCGAACATGATGTCGATCTTGTTGCTCTGAAGATCGAGGACCGAGTTGCCCCAGGTCGATTCGATGATTCTCGACCTCGGCCTCGAGCGCCTTGGCGAGATCAGTCGCCATGCTCACGCAAAAGCCCGACCACTGCCCCGTGGCGATGTCCTTGTGATAGTAGGGCTCCGTCCCGACAATTCCGGCGATGCGAAGCTTTTTCGTCCTGCGAATTTGCGCAAACGTACTCTCGGCCGGCGGCGTCTGGGCGACGGCCTGGGACACGGCTGAGCCGGCCGCCATAGCCGCCGCGGCGGCGCCGAGCCCAACGAGCGATCCGATGTCACGACGATTGACCATATCAAGCTACCCCTCTTCGGTTGAATTCCTCAAACCCTGACTATGGACGCAAGATCCGGTCCATCGGTCTCTGCGCTCCCTAAGCTGCCCGCTTGGTGGAGAACCGTTCCGCAAAATCGTTCGTCTCGGAGCTGCGTGCCTCTTTCGCCAGCCGGCCGCCCTCGCGTGTCGCGAGAAAATCGGCTAGGCTCGCATCCTCCTGCCGCACGAATCCCCTTGCGGGAAGCTTGCCCGAAAGGAACAGCTCGACCATCGCGACGCAGCCGGCAGCCGTGGTGAGCTGGATCGCGCCGAGCTCCGGCCGTCCATCGTAGCGCAGCACGACGCTATCCTCCTCCATGCGCCCATTGCGCTCGCCGATGCCGGTCACGAAGATGACGACGACGTCCTTTCGCGTGAACGGCGCGGCGCGGTTGAGGATGCGCCGCATGGTTTCGCGATCGTCGGCGAGCCCCAAGCCTTGCAGCAGAAGCTTCATGATCTCGGCGTGGCCGGGATAGCGCAGCGTCTTGTAGCTCATGTCGCGGACCTTGCCGGCCAGCGTCTCCGTCAGTGTCCCGAGGCCGCCCGAGGTGTTGAACGCCTCGTAGGCGACGCCGTCGATCATCACGCTCTCGACGCCCTCGAGGGCCGGAACCGATATCGGCTTGCCATCGAAGACGATCTCGCAGGGATTGCAATATTCGTTGATCAGGCCGTCGACGGACCAGGTGACGTTGTAGCGCAAGGCGTTGGTCGGATAGAGCGGCAGTGCTCCGACCCGCATCTTGATGGCTTTCACCGTCTCGAAACGGGCCGCCATATCGGCTCCGAGCACGCAGATGAAGCCCGGCGCAAGCCCGCACTGCGGTGCCAGCATCACGTCTGCGGCTGCTGAGATCTCCTTGATGTAGGCCGTTGTCGCCACGTCCTCAGTCAGATCGAAATAGTGCGTTCCGGTCTCCACAGCGATCCGCGCGATACCCTGATTGAGAAAATACGGACAGGCGCTGACGACGATATCCTGGTCCTTCAGGAAGCCGCGCACCGCATGGAGATCTCCAGCGTCCACGATCTTGGTAGCGAAGGTTTGCCCAACGCTCAAGCCGAGTTGCGTCTCTGAAGCGTCAGCCAGCGTAACTTTGTGTCCCTGCCCCGCCAGCATGCCAGCGATTACGGCGCCGATCTGCCCGGCCCCCAAAACTGCGATCTTTTGCGATGAATGAGCCATTTCGAACCTCTCTAGAGAGCAGCCTGGACGCCAATCGCAGCCGGGTCGGCGCCTACCTTCTTCAGCCACGAGAACACCGGCGGCAGGCGATCGGCGATGGATTCGACCGCGACATCGACGAAAACCGGCTCGCTCAACGCGAAAGCCTCACGCAAGGCCGTCTCCAGTTGCGCCGGCGTCTCGACGCGGAAGCTCCGGATTCCGTACACGGCGGCGAGCCTGCTCATATCGTAACGGCCGAAATCGACGCTGAACGTTGGGTCGTTGGCCGGTGCAGGCTCTCCAGCCCCGGAGGCCTTGCGGGCATGGTCACAGTCGACGACCCGCTGCAGCGCCTTGATCCAGCCAAAGCATGCGTTGTTGAAATGAACCAGCACGGCCGGGATCTGCAAGCGCGACAGCGTCTCAAGTTCACCCGCCGACATGCCGAGCGAACCGTCGCCGAACAAGCCAACGGGCCTCAGATGCGGCGCTGCGAAATAGGCCCCGATGACAGCCGGAATGGCATAGCCAAGCCCCCCGTAGAAGCGCGGGATCACGAGCTTGGATTGCGGATCGCGCAGGCGCAGGAAGCGCGTCGCATAGGGGGTCGGCGTGCCGGCGTCTGACACCACGTTGCAGGGCACAGGCATGCAGCGGTTGAGCGTCTCGATGACCCGCTCGGGACGCAAGGGGATAGCGTCGCTCTCGAGATGCGGCGCCATCACGTCCCAGAACTCGGCACGGCGGTGGTTGATGTCGCCGACCCATCCCACCGTAGTGGCCGCATGATCCGCGGGTATCTTGGCATGGAGGGCATCGATCACCGCACGCGCATCGCCCACAAGCGGATGATCGATCGCGTAGGTATTGCCGATGACTTCCGGCTCGAGATCGATCTGAACGATGCGCGTCTCGCCATTCGGCAGCGGCCATTGCCAGTTCATGGTGGCGACCGAGCCCATGCGGCAGCCCACATAGATGACGAGGTCGGCTCGTCCGAGCGCCCACACCGCATGCGGATGGAAGCCGTTGTCGCCAATGATGCCAATACCGAGCTTGTGGTCATCGCGAATGACGCCCTGCCCTGTGATCGTGGTGACCACGGGGATGCCGAGCCGTTCGCCAAACGCCGTGATGGAGCCCCCCGCGCCGGACCGATTGGCGCCACCGCCGGCAACGATCAGCGGGCGCTCGGCGGCGAGAATGGCCTTGATGGCCGCATCGAGATCGCCATCCGGCGGCCTGCTTCGGTACGACGGCGCTCGTCGGCACTGCGGCTCGACATGGAGGGACGCGGCTGCATCCGGAAGCTCCTGATAGAGAACGTCCTCGGGCAGAGCGAGAACGACGGCGCCCGGACGCCCGCCGGTGGCCTCGCGGAAGGCGCGGCGTACGAGCTCAGGCAATTTTCCGACATGACCTAGCGTCTCTGCGCGCTTGCTGACCGGCTTGAACAACTCCTCGACGGGCAGCTCGGTCAGGGTGCCGCGGCCGACGCCGGGCTGGGGAATATCGTTCACGAGGAGGATCAGCGGCACTGAAGACTTGTTCGCTTCGGCTACGCCCGGCAGACCGTAAAGCGCGCCCGCGCCGCTCGGCACCTCCGCCACACCGGGCTTTCCGGACAGGCGCGCATAGCAGTCGGCCATGAACACCGCAGAGCGCTCGTCGCGGCACAGGATATGACGCGGCGCATCCCTCGTGATTCTCAAAGCCTCATAGAAGGCAACGTTCGTATCGCCGGGGACGCCAAAAATGACCTCGACACCGTATCCGGACAGCATGCTCACGAGAGCGGACGCACCATTCATTTCCAAAATGCTCCTTGGTCGTTACTTTTATTCAGGAGCATAGGCGCGACATAAATATCCAAACCGCCGGCTATAGGAAGAATATAGTTACAGACCGTCGGACTAAGTTCTATTTCGATGGGAAATGAGAAATTTTGCTAAGAAATGGAGCAGCGACACCAGCTGCGAGGCAGTGTTTGCCTAAGCGCTGCTCATCTTTCGAATTTTCTGGCGAGAAGAATCGATGACGTTGTGCGGCGAACACCTTCCATCTCGGCGATCCAGTCGATGATCTCGTCGAGATGCGTTGACGTCGCGCAATTGATCTTCACGAACAGATCGAACGGACCGCTCAGCGTGTAGCAGTGCACGACCTCGGCCTTTTTTCGCAGGGCCGCGATGACATTTCCCTGCTGCTTCACCTCCAGCTCGATCAGGATAATCGCGGAGATCGCCGTGACATGATCCTGTTTGCCCAGAACCGCCGTGTAACCGGCGATCGTTCCTTCCTTTTCCAGTCTCGCCATTCGCCCCTGTGCGGTCGCGCGGGACACGCCCAACGCCTTGGCGATATCGGAGATCGACGTCCGCGCATTTGCGATCAGGATGTTGAGAAGATCCTGGTCTTTCCTGGCATCTGCCGGGCGCGCCATTTACAACTCCGCAAAGTGACTGGTTCTGAACAAAACGAAGGGAAATTATTGCGCTCCGTTGGAGAAAGGTCCAGCCCATCGTCATTAACGATCCGGCGCGGTCTCCGCGACCAGCCACTCCCGGAAAGCCGCAAGCGGCGGGTACGTCGCCCGATCGGAGGGCCAAACAAGGTAATAGCGTTCGGGACTTTCCATAGGCAGGTTGATGGCGCGGACCAGCTTGCGGCTCGCCAGCTCGTCCTGGATGAGGAAGGTCGGCAGAAGCGCAACGCCGAGGCCGGCGATCGCCGCTTGGGCTGCGGTCGCGAACTGGTCGAACACCATGCCCTGAGCGGTCCTGGCTGACACATCGTGAGCGGAAAACCACCGATCCCACGCGTGAAAGCGGGTTGAGATGCTCAGCAGCGGCGCCTTTCGGAGATCACCCGCAAGCCGGAAGCCGTATTGCTTCTTCAGCCCAGGGCTGCACGCAGGGACAACTTGCTCGGATCGCAACAGAGCCATCTCGGCCCCGGGCCACTCCGGTTGGCCGAAGTGAATCGCCGCGTCCAGGGACTCGGCCCGGAAATCGAAATAGGACAAGCGGGTCGTAAGATTGATGGTGATCCCAGGATTGGCAGCCAGAAACCCGGGCAGGCGCGGCGCGAGCCAGCGGGTGCCGAAGGTCGGCAGAATGGCGAGATTGAGAGTCCCTCCCCGCGGGTTCGCATGGAGATTGAAGGAGGCGGTGCTGATCTTGTGGAGCGCGTCGCGGATCTCGCGGGCATAGGACTCGCCAACGGAGGTCAATCGGACCGTCTGACGCTCACGGATGAAGAGCTCGACCTCGAGCTGCTCTTCCAGGATCTTGATCTGCCTGCTAACGGCGCTTTGGGTCAGTCGAAGCTCGCGCGCGGCGAGCGTCATGCTGCCGGTCCGCGCGGTGGCTTCGAACGCCGACAGGACGGCGGTCGAAGGAAGAAAGCGACGTGGTGTTTGCGGGGTCATCCCCATTCATTCCGTTTTAGAATGATCTTCTGACAAAACATCGTTTGAACTAGCCGAACAGGCAAGGTCTAATCGCCGAGATCATGATGAAATTGTATGATCTCTGGATCCAGCCAACGAGGACGGCCGATCCGCCGTCGATGGAGATTTTTGATGCCAGCGCTGCGCGCGGACGCGGACGAGATCCGCACTCTGTTTTCCCGCGCCATGTCGGACATGTACCGGCTCGAAGTGCCGCAATACGGCACCCTCATGGAGCTCGTCAACGAAACCAATCGCGAAACGTTGCGGCAGCACGCGCAGCTTCGTGCGAGCCTCGAGCGAGGCGACGAACTCGAGCGGTTGAACGTCGAGCGTCACGGCGCTATTCGCCTGGGGCGCGCGGACGAATTGCGCAACATGCGTCGCGCCTTTGCGGTGATGGGGATGCACCCGGTTGGCTATTATGACCTGTCGGTGGCCGGCGTGCCTGTCCATGCCACGGCCTTTCGGCCGATCGACGATGCCGCGCTCCGGCACAACTCATTCCGGGTATTCACCTCGCTGCTGCGCCTCGACCTGATCGAGGATGAGACCCTTCGCGCCCAGGCGGAGCGAATCCTTGGTGAGCGCCGCATCTTTACGCCTCGCACACTCGAGCTCGTGAGCATTTTCGAGACGGAGGGTCACCTGACCGTCGCGCAGGCGGAGGAGTTCGTGCGCGAAGCGCTTGATACGTTCCGTTGGCATAGCGAAGCGACCGTCAACCTCGACGTCTACAAGAGGCTGCATGACGCCCATCGGCTGATCGCCGACGTGGTGAGCTTTAGAGGCCCTCACATCAACCATCTGACGCCGCGCACGCTGGACATTGATGCCGTCCAGGCCGGGATGCCACGACGCGGCATTGTGCCGAAGGCTGTCATCGAAGGGCCGCCGCGCCGCGACTGCCCGATCCTGCTGCGCCAGACCAGCTTCAAGGCACTCGAAGAGCCCATCCTGTTCAGGCAGGCGAATGCCACAAAAATCACCGGAACGCATACAGCCCGCTTCGGCGAGATCGAGCAGCGCGGTGTTGCCCTCACGCTCAAGGGCCGCGAGCTCTACGACCGACTGCTCGCCTCCGTGCGGCAGGCCGGCGCGACCGCGCGCGACTACGACACCGAATTGGCCGATCAATTCAAAGCGTTTCCGGACGATTGGTTGGAGCTTCGCGCGCAGGGGCTCGCCTTCTTCCGCTATTCGGCGACGCAAGCAGGCATTGAGGCATGCAAGCGGCAAGCTCCGCCATCCAGCCTTGATGATTTGGTGGCTGCGGGCTTTCTGCGCTACGATCCGATCGTCTACGAGGATTTCCTCCCTGTCAGCGCGGCGGGAATCTTCCAGTCGAATCTCGGCACCGACCAGCAGCAGAACTACGCCGCGCGTTCCAACCGCGCTGCGTTCGAAGCCGCCCTCGGTGCCAAGGTTTACGACGAGATGGAGCTCTACGCGCGGGCGGAAAGGGAGTCCCTGGAGCAAGCTCTGGTCCAGCTCGGGTCACCGCACCTCGCACGTCGGGCGATGGCCTGATCGAACCGCATTTCAAACCTCTAAGAAAAGACCGCCATGACGATCACAACCCAGACTTCAGCACGCGCCATCAATTCCCTGGCGGGCGAGGCAGACGCACTCCTGAGCTCACTCGGCGTCAAGCACAGCCGGTACACCGGCGGCAAGCTGATTGCGCGATCGCCGATCACCGGCGAGATCACGGGCCATGTCAACGAGATTGGTACCGCCGATGCTCAGGCGGCCATCGACAAGGCGCATGCGGCCTTCCTCGAATGGCGACTGGTGCCTGCGCCGAAGCGCGGCGAGCTCGTCCGCCTTCTCGGCGAGGAGTTGCGCGCCAACAAGCAGGCGCTTGGCAGGCTCGTGTCGATCGAGGCCGGCAAGATTGCGTCCGAGGGCCTCGGCGAGGTTCAGGAGATGATCGATATCTGCGACTTCGCGGTGGGTCTGTCGCGCCAACTCTATGGACTGACCATTGCGACTGAGCGCAGCGAGCACCGGATGATGGAAAGCTGGCATCCGCTCGGCGTCACCGGGATCATCTCGGCGTTCAACTTCCCGGTCGCGGTATGGTCCTGGAATGCGGCGCTGGCGCTGATTTGCGGCAACAGCATCGTCTGGAAACCGTCCGAGAAGACGCCGCTGACGGCTCTTGCGACGGAAGCTTTGTTCGATCGCGCGCTGGAGCGCTTCAGAGCGGAAGGCGGCAAGGCGCCGGACGCGCTGTCAGCTGTTCTGTTTGGTGGTCGCGAGATCGGCGAGATCCTTGTCGATCACGCCAAGGTGCCGTTGGTGTCGGCGACCGGCTCGACCGCGATGGGACGTACCGTCGGCCCGCGGCTCGCAAAACGCTTTGCGCGCGCGATCCTGGAGCTCGGCGGCAACAACGCCGCGATCGTCGCGCCGACAGCCGACCTCGCCCTGACGCTGCGCGGGGTCGCCTTCGCCGCCATGGGCACGGCAGGTCAGCGCTGCACGACGCTGCGACGCCTCTTCGTCCACGAAAGCGTCTATGACACGTTCGTGCCGCGACTGAAGCGCGCCTATGAATCCGTCACCATTGGCGACCCGCTCAAGGACGGCACCCTGGTCGGTCCGCTGATCGACGCCGCAGCCTTCGCCTCGATGCAGAAAGCGCTGAGCGAGGCGCGGGCGGCGGGCGCCAGGGTGTTCGGCGGCGAGCGCGTTCTCGCCGACAGCGCCGATGAGGCGTATTATGTTCGCCCGGCGCTGGTCGAGATCTCAGAACAGACTGGCCCGGTCGTGCACGAAACCTTCGCGCCCATTCTCTACGTGATCAAATACCGCGACTTCAATGCGGTGCTCGACCTGCACAACGCAGTGCCGCAGGGACTCTCGTCCTCGATCTTCACCAACGACCTTCGCGAGGCCGAAGCGTTCCTGTCGGCGCGCGGATCGGATTGCGGCATTGCCAATGTCAATATCGGCCCATCCGGCGCCGAAATCGGCGGCGCCTTCGGAGGCGAGAAGGAAACCGGCGGTGGACGCGAGTCGGGCTCGGATGCCTGGAAGGCCTACATGCGCCGCGCGACCAATACGATCAATTTCGGCCGGACATTGCCGCTCGCGCAGGGCGTCAAGTTCGACGTGGCGTAAAGAAAAGATAGATGAACGCGCCTCTTCACAGCTCGGCATTATTCCGCCCCTCCCACCGCCTTTCGTCGATCGGCGTGTCGGAGATCCTGAAGATCAGCGGGCTTGCCGCTGAGATGAAGCTCCAGGGTCGGGACATCATCATCCTCGGTGCGGGCGAGCCTGACTTCGATACGCCGGACTTCATCAAGGATGCAGCCGAGCGCGCCATGCGCGCCGGCGCAACCAAGTACACAGCATTGGACGGCACGCCGGACCTCAAGGCCGCCATCCGTGCAAAGTTCAGGCGCGACAACGGGCTCGAATTCGCGCAGGACGAGATCACCGTGTCAGCCGGCGCCAAGCAGGTGATCTTCAACGCTATGATGGCCACCCTCAACCCTGGCGACGAGGTCATCATCCCGACGCCGTTCTGGGTGACCTATGCCGACATCGTCGCGATCGCCGGCGGCACGCCGGTGCTGGTGCCATGCTCCGAAGTCAACGGTTTTCGGCTGACGGCTGATGATCTCGAACGCGCCATCACGTCTCGCACGCGATGGGTCATGCTGAACTCGCCGTCAAACCCATCTGGTGCGGCCTATTCGGAGGCCGGCTATCGACCGATCCTCGACGTGCTCCTCGAGCATCCGCACGTCTGGCTGATGGTGGACGATATCTACGAGCATATTGTCTATGACGGCTTTCGCTTTGCCACGCCGGCAGCGATCGAGCCGGCTCTGCGCAATCGGACGCTGACCGTGAACGGCGTTTCGAAGGCTTACGCGATGACCGGCTGGCGCATCGGCTATGGCGGCGGACCAAGCGCCCTGATCCGGGCCATGGCCGTTGTTCAGAGCCAGTCGACCTCCTGCCCCTCCTCTCTCAGTCAGGCCGCTGCCATCGAAGCGTTGAATGGTCCGCAGGATTTTGTCCGCGAGTGCTGCCGGTCATTCCAAGAGCGGCGCGATCTTGTGGTCGGCGCATTGAACGGCGTCGAAGGCATCACCTGCCGCGTACCCGAGGGCGCCTTCTATACGTTCGCAAGCTGCTCAGGCGTGATCGGAAAAACCACTCCCGATGGGCGAACGGTCAAGAGCGACAAGGACTTTGCCGAGCATCTCCTGCACGCAGCGGGCGTTGCGGTTGTCCCTGGGTCGGCGTTCGGCCTCGCACCCTATTTCAGGATTTCCTACGCGACCTCCGCTGTCGAACTCGAAGATGCATGCCGGCGCATCGCGCGCGCGGTTGCGGAGCTCTCGTGAACGCGCGAAGACACCAGCAGGCCTCGCCCCGCCGGTTCATTGCGATCGCCAATATCGAGGTAACCCTTGATCTGCTTTGGTTTCGGCCAGCTATAGCCGGCCACGCCCGCGGATCGCGACGATCGGCTCGCGCGGATTTGTCATCCGCGACAGCGCCTCGACAAAGATCGGCTCCCACGACCTGATGTGACGCCTGAGAAGATTGGTAAGGGCCTCTTCCTTGCCGGCCATCGCAAGTTCGATGATCTGATAGTGCTCGGCCGCGGATTCATTCTGGCGGGCAAGACCCGCGCGCGACTTGATGCCGTAGAGACGCATCTGATCGCGCAAACCCATCACCATTTCGGTGAGGCGCGGATTGTCCGCCGCCTCCGTCAGCAATCGGTGAAAGGTTCGATCGGCCTCGAGATAAAGCCTGATGTCCTCCGCCTTGACCGCGCGCGCGACCTCATCGGCAAACGGAACGAGCTTCTTGAGATTCTTCTTCGGCTTGCGCGCGACCACCGCCGCCGCATGAAGCTCCAGCACCTCGCGGAGATCGAACAGGTTGCGCAGCTCGGCCAAAGTCGGCTCGACCACCTTGAAACCACGATTGCGCATTGGCTCGATGAGGCCGCTGCGTGCCAGTTCGAGCAGCGCCTCCCTGACGGGAGTCGTCGACACACCCAGGCTGGCTGCGAGTGTCGGCACGGAATACATCGATCCGGGCATGCTCTGGCCGGAAATGATCTCCGCGCGCACCTGCTGCAGCACCTGCTCCCTTAGATTCTGATCCATTCCGCTCCCGCTTCGTCGGCTCCCGGAATCATCCGGTTCGTCCGCGGCACAATAGTCAGGTTTGGTCACGGCACAATAAATGGGCTTGACGAAGAATACGTCACGGATGAGGATATGTAACGTTTTACAGTAACGCACTACTAACTAACCTTCGGACGGTGTGGCACCTCATATGGCGCAGCGCGTACCCGGCTATTGCACGCTCTGCCGATCCCGGTGCGGATCGACCATGGTGGTCGAGAATGGCCGGCTCATCGCTGTCGAGACCCTGCCCGGCCATCCGACCGGCGGCGCGCTCTGCGCGAAGGGCCGGGCCGCGCCCGAGATGGTGCACAGCCCGCGCCGCCTGACCAAACCGCTTCGCCGTACCGTGCCCAGGGACGCAGCCGATCCCGGCTGGTGCGAAATTTCCTGGGAAGAGGCGTTGGACGAGATTGCCGAGAAGCTCGGGGATATCCGTAATACATCCGGCGCCGAAGCAGTGGCCTTCGCCGTCACCACTCCGAGTGGCACGCCGATGGTGGATAGCTTCGAATGGGTCGAGCGCTTCATCCGCTGCTTCGGCAGTCCTAACTTGATCTACGCGGTCGAAGTCTGCGGTTGGCACAAGGACTACGCCCATGCGCTGACTTTCGGACGCGGCATCGGCGTGCCCGATTACGACCAAGCCGATGCCATCGTGCTGTGGGGACACAATCCGGCCCGCACCTGGCTCGCCCAGGCCACACGCGTCGCCGACGCTCGGCGACGCGGCGCGCGGGTCGCGGTGGTCGATCCCAAGCCGAACGGTTCCGGACAGCAGGCCGATATCTGGCTGCGCGTCCGACCCGGCGCCGACGGCGCACTGGCGATGGGCGCAATCCGGCACCTCATCACCACGAACGCATATGACTCAGACTTCGTGACGCGCTGGACCAACGGGCCGCTCCTGATCGACATCGATACGGGCCGCTTCGTTCGCGCGTCCGAACTCTGGGCCCATCAATCAAACGGCAGCTTTGTCGTGCTAGATCGGTCCGGAGCAGCGCACGCCTTCGATCCAGGCCTTGCGGCGCTGGACCCGGCCTCCTGCGAGCTCGATGGTGGTGCAACGCTTACTGCGCTGGATGGGCGCGCGATTGCGGCCGCAACAGCCTTCCGTTTACTGAAGGCCGAGGCCGCTCCTTACACGCCTGCTCGCGTGGCCGAATTGACTTGGCTCGACGAGAGCAAGATCGCGGATTTCTACCAACTGTTCGAGAACAGTCCGCGGCTCGCCTATCATTCCTGGACCGGCGTCGGCCAGCACACCAACGCGACGATGATCGAGCGGGCGATCGCAACGCTCTATGCACTCACCGGTGCTTGCGATCGCCCAGGCGGTAATGTCTGGCTGGCGCCTCCTCCGACGCGCAGCGTCAACGACTATTCCTTGTTGCCGCGTGAGCAACAGGCCAAGGCGCTCGGCCTGGACGAATTGCCGCTCGGGCCGCCGAGCCGGGGATGGATCACGGCACGGGACTTCAGCCGCGCGGTGCTGACCGGCGAGCCCTACCAGGTGCGGGCGCTGATGAGCTTCGGGACCAATTTCGTTGTCTCGCAGGGCCACTCGTCGCGCAACCGCGAGGCGCTACGCGCGCTCGACTTCCACGTCCACGTCGACATGTTCATGAATCCGACGGCTGAGAATGCCGACATCGTGCTGCCGGCCAACATGCCCTGGGAACGGGATGCCCTGAAGATCGGCTTCGAGATCACTCAGGAAGCCGTCGAGACGATCCAGTTCCGCCCTCAGATGTTGCCGCAGCTCGGCGCTTGCAAGGCGGACTATGAAATCGCCATCGAACTTGCGGCAAGGCTAGGCCTGACCGATCAATTCTTTGGCGGGGACATCTACGCCGGCTGGAACTATCAGCTCGCACCGCTCGGCGTGACGGTCGACGAGTTACGCGGCCATCCCGAGGGCAAGCGTTTCCCGCATCGCCTTCGTTACGAGAAGTATGCGCTCGCGCAACAGGATGGCACGATTGCGGGCTTTGCCACCGCGACGCGGCGCGTCGAGATCTATTCGGAATTGATGCTAGAACACGGCTACGCGCCGTTGCCAGGCCACATCGAGCCCGCCGAGAGTCCGCTCGCTGACCACACCGACGGCCGCCTTCCGCTGGTGCTCACCACAGCCAAGAGCGGCTGGTTCGTCCACTCCTCGCATCGTCACGTCGCTTCGCTTCGCAAGAAGACGCCAGATCCTGCGATCGAGATCAGCCCGACGCTCGCAGCCGCGCGTGGCCTCAGGGATGGCGACTGGGCCATCGTCATGACCTCGACGAGCGAGGTCCGGCTGCGCGTGCGGTTGAACGAGGCGCTCGACCATCGCGTCGCCGTCGCCGAGTTCGGCTGGTGGGAGGATTGTCCACCGCTCGGACGAGACGCGATGCCGGCTGCGGGACGATCGACGTCGAACATGAACGATGCCCTGAACGACGCGGCTCGCGATCCCGTGAGCGGCTCGGTACCGCTGCGCGCCACGAGTTGCAACATCCGCAAGGATGCGACCGCAAGCCGCGGCCACTGGACCGGCAAACGCGACTTCGCGGTCTCGGCCGTACATCGCGAGGCCGACGACGTCGTCGCCCTGGAGCTTTCGCCGCGCGACGGCGGCGCGCTTCCCACCTTTCTTCCTGGACAGCACGTCATGCTGAGCCTGCCGGGCCTCGATGTTGCCCGCGCCTATTCGCTGACCGGCCAGGACGGCCGCGATGGTCTGTCGATCGCGGTCAGGAAACGGCGGACCCACGCTTCAGGACCAGCCGACGAAACGGTTCATCTTTCCGATCACGTTCATCGTCTGGCAGTTGGCGATCACGTTCGGATCGAAGCACCAAGGGGCATCTTCACACCGCCGCTGCAGGGAAGCCGGCCGCTGATTTTCCTTGCCGCCGGAATCGGTATCACGCCGTTTATCGGTCATCTCGAAGCGCTGGCGAGGCTGGAGCCTGCCGAACGCGTCGCTCGGGTGTTGCTGCTCCATGGTTGCCGCAACGGCGGCGAACATCCATTTGCCGGCCGGTTGCGAGAGCTGGCGGACCTGCTGCCGGAGCTCGATCTCGTCACGGCGTACTCGGCGCCGCGCGCACAGGATCGTTGCCCCCGCGACTACGACTACGCGGGACGGCTGGACCTCTCGGCGATCGATCCTTTGCTGCCGCAAAGGCCCCTCGCCTATCTCTGCGGTTCGCCGGACTTCACGGCATCGATGACGGCCCGCCTGATCGACCGGGGCGTTCCGCGCTACGATGTTTTCTCGGAAGCTTTCGCTTCGCCGCCGGTCGTGCCGCGCACACTGAAGTCGCAAACCGTCCACATCGTCGACAGGGACAGGAGCTTCACCTGGACGCCGCAGCTCGGGACCCTTCTCGACGCGGCTCAGGCAGCCGGTCTGTCCCTGCCCAGCGGTTGCCGTGTCGGCCAATGCGAGAGCTGCCTCATGCGCGTCGTCGACGGCAATGTCGCTCAGCTCGGCGGCGCGGAGAGCACGCCCGATCAGTGCCTGACCTGCCAATCCGTTCCGCTCTCGGAACTCACGCTCGCACTCTGATCCACAGCCATGAAACGAACGCAACACCAACGCGACTATGGGGGCCGCAATGACCGACACGACGGATAAAACCATCTTCCTGGATGAGATGCCGACAAAGGCCAGTGTGCTTGCGAGATTCTCCCAGCACATGGTCAGCTTCGCGGAGCGCTGGTTCCCCGATGCTTACGTGTTCGTTCTCGTCGCCGTGGTGGTCATCGCACTCGGCACCATCGTGCATGGCGGCTCGCCGCTCGCGGTCAGCCGCGCCTTCGGCGACGGTTTCTGGAATCTCATTCCGTTCACGATGCAGTTGGCGCTCGCTGCGGTCGCGGGCTACGTGGTTGCGATGTCGCCGCCCGTCGCTGCGCTGATGCGACGGCTTGCCAACGTACCCTCCACCGCCCGCGGCGCCGTGGTCTTCGTCGGCGTGCTGAGCATTGCCGCGTCATTGCTGAACTGGAGCCTGAGCCTGATCTTTTCGGGCCTTCTGGTGCGCGAGATCGCGCGGCGCAAGGACATCAAGCTCGACTATCGCGCAGCCGGCGCGGCAGGCTACCTCGGCCTTGGCTGCGGCTTCACGCTCGGCATCACCTCATCGGTCGCCCAGCTCCAGGCCAATGCGGCGAGCATTCCGGCCTCGCTGTTGCCAATCACCGGCGTCATCAGCTTCTCCGAGACGATCCTGACATGGCAGAACCTCGTCACGATCGTCGTCGTGACTGCACTGTCAGCGGCGATCTGCTATCTGACGGCGCCAAACGAGGCGCTGACCAGAACCGCAGAAGATCTCGGCGTGTCTCTCGACGACGACCGGATCGAGCCAAAGAAGCCGGCCCGGCCGGGCGACTTTCTCGAGTTCAGCCCCGTTCTGACCATCCTGATCGTCGTACTGGCGTCGGGCTGGCTCTGGCAGACCTTTCAATCCGGCAACCCGCTGATCACCCTGTCGGGCCTGAATACCTACAACTTCGTGTTTCTGGTGCTCGGCATCCTCCTGCATTGGCGCCCCCGCAGCCTTCTCGTGGCCTTTTCCAAGGGAACACCCAGCATCTCCGGCCTGCTGTTGCAGTTTCCCTTCTATGCCGGCATTGCGCATATGCTGACCAAGGTTCCGAACAGCAGCGGCCTGACGCTGTCCGATACTGTCGCGCACTGGTTCGCAAACGTCTCGGTCAACTCAACCGTGTTCTCGTTCCTGATCGGGCTCTATTCCGCGGCGCTGGGTTTCTTCATACCGTCAGCCGGCGGAAAATGGTTCATTGAGGCGCCCTACATCATGAAGGCGGCCAACGAAGTCGGAGCTCATCTCGGCTGGACCACCATGGTCTATAACATCGCCGAGACGCTGCCGAATTTCATCAACCCGTTCTGGATGCTGCCTCTGCTGGGCGTGCTCGGATTGAAGTCAAAAGACCTGATCGGCTACACGTCCGTGCAGTTCTTCGTACACTTCCCGATTGTCATGATCCTGGCTGCAATCCTGATGACGACCTTCACCTACCATCCACCAATTCTGCCTTGATCTAACGCCGTCACGCATAAGCCGAGACTGGCGGACGGGATCCTCGTCATCATGAAGAACGGCGGCAACTTCCTCTGCAAGCGTCGGTTCGGCACCTCCTTGGCGATCGCGACGTGATCGGAGAGTTCGGGCTCCCGACGGAGCCCGCCGTTCGCCCTGTCTTCCTCGGCCTCCGCAGCAGTTGAGCATGCCGTCGGCTTCAGCGGTCCGAGCGCTGACCATCCGTCCGTTCGCGATGACCGGCCGGCGCTCGCGGGATCGGGCGGAGGCAGAACCCGTTCGGTGAACCACCGATCCTCGTAGTAGCGGACCTTCTTCGCCCTGATCGGCGCCGTCCCCGCCACCATGACGATCTGATGCCGCCGAACTGACGCGTTGCGGCCAGCAGGACTCCCCAATTCAAGCACCTGACTGCGGGAGGTTAGGCAGAGTACCTGCAGCGTCCATCGCGGCGCACCAGCCAAAGACAATGGCCGGGCCGATCATTGCGCCAGGTCCCGGGTAAGTGCCGCGGAAGATCGAGGATGCATCGGTCCCGACAGCGTACAGCCCAGCCAAGATCGTCCCGTCACCAGACAAGACCCGGCCGCAATAATCCGTGCGCAAGCCAGCGCTGCTGGCGAGATCAGAGGGCCACACGGCCACCGCATAGTACGGCCCGGGCCCGATCCGTCGCAGGCAGGGGTTCGGCTGGCTCTGGGGATCGCCATTGAATCGATTCAGTTCGCTGGAGCCTCGGCCGAAGTCTTCGTCCAGGCCGGTGTCCGCGAAGCCGTTGTATCGCGCGACTGTTCGCGCAAGCTGGTCGCCATCGACGCCGATCTTGCGCGCCAAGGCTTCGATGGTGTCGCCCTCCACCAGATAGTGGGCGCCCAAGAAGCCGTTCAAGTCCCTGGCCCCCGGGGCGAACCAGCCCGAGGCCAAAGTCCCTGACGAAGCTACGATCGCAGATCAGGAACGCCGGCGTCGCTGACGTCGCCAACATCGCCGCGACGAAGTCGTGATAGGAGTCGGCCTCATTGACGAAGCGGCGGCCAGATTTATTCACGGCCAGCAGCCCCGGCTTGGCGCGATCCAGCATGATATGCGGGTAGACCGAAACATGGCCGTCGGCTTGCGTCATAACCGAACTCGGCATCCACAAGGCCAGGCTTTCGAGGTCGCACGCAACAGCGGCGTTAAGGCTCTCGGCTGCCAGAATGCCGTCGCCGGTGTTGGATGATGGCGCAAGCGAAAGCCGGCGTGCGGCATCCGGAAACAGCCTGTTGCGAAGGTCCTGGCTCCAACCGACGCCTCCTGTCGCCAGCACCACGCCCTTATTGGCACGGACGGCGATCTCTCCGCCGGGGGACGACAGGATGGCCCCAATGATGTCCTCGCCCTCGCGAATGATCTCGCGAAGCGACGTCTCAAACCGCACCTCGACGCCGGCTCGGCGGACACTGTCAAACAGTCTGGCGACCAGCGCATTGCCCATGATCAGGCGCGTCCCGCGCTTGTACGTGAGCCGATCCAGCGCATGCCGTGCGAGCAGGCCGGCAACGTGCATGAAGTTTGCCCAGCTGCGGAAGGGCGCCAGCAGGGGCGCAATGTCCGCCTTCCCGACCATCATGCCGCCAAGAACCATGAACTCCCGGCGTGGCGGCCTGACGCGGGCAAAGTCCTTGCCGAGCTTTCGGCCGTCGAACGGAATTGCCCCGAGCGCCCGCCCGCCGATCGCAGCGCCCGGCAGATTCTTGTAGTCGGGATGGATGGCCGGCGCGGCGAACTGCACGATCGTCTTCTGCTCGAGATAGTCGAGAACGATCGGGCCGGCCGTCAGGAACGTCTCCAGGCGCTCGTCTGTCGCGTGCGCGCCTAGCATGGCCGCCAGATAGGCCTTGGCGGATTCAACCGTGTCAGGCATGCCGGCACGCTGTCCCTGCCGGTTGCCGGGGATCCAGACGGTCCCGGCCGAGGTCGCGGTCGTGCCACCGACCATGTCCGACTTCTCGCAGAGGATGACGTTGAGCCCTTCAAGGGCTGCGACCAGCGCCGCTGTCATGCCGCCCGCGCCTGCGCCGACGACCAGCAGGTCGGTCTCGATGTCCCAGAAATGATTGCCTTGCGGCATCCGGAGCACCCTTCCCTCAGGACTTCGCGCGCGCCCTTTCGACCACGGACTTGCCCGCCGCGAGCGCCCGGCGTGCCTTCGTTTCGGCATCCACGGTCTTCGCCAGCTGAACGGTCGGGACCTCGATGCTGATCGTGAGATGGTCCGGCATCGCCCGCGTCAATCCGACTAGGTCGATGCCGCCCTCGCCCGGAAACATCCGGTCCTCGCGCGCGGCGTGGATGAGCTGCTCGGTTGTCGCGGGACGCTCGGCCGGACCGTCGCAGAGCTGCCAATAGTGCAACCGATGTCGCGGGATGGTGTGGAGGTCCGCAAGCGAACTCTGCGACCGATCGAAATGCAGCGCGTCGACGAGCACGCCGGCCGCGGGATGATCGACCTCGGCGACGATCCGCATGGCTGTCTTGAGGTCCGGGACGCTGGTCCAGGGCATGAATTCGAGATCCGACGTGAGCCCATATTTGGCGGCGGCGTCGCAGAACTGCCCGAAGCGGTCCGAGAACCGCGCCAGATCTGGATCGTAGGCCGCGACGAGGATGTGCCTGGCGCCAAGCCGCGCGCCCGTCTCGAAGAACGGGGTGAACGACGCGAGATCAGTCTCCGGTCTGAATGCGACGACCTCGAGATCGGCGACTGTCACACCCGTCGACTGCAGTCGCGCCAGCGTCTCCCGCAATAGCGCCGCATCATCCATCAGGCGATAGGCAATCCCGCCCGGCATTGCTGGCAGTAGCCTTAGCCCGACTTTCTCGTAGCCGCAGCGCGTCGCCAGCTCGACCATCTCGGGTGGCGCCAGCTCGAGCACGGTCAGCGCGGCGAGCGAGAAGGTGGCCATCAGCCGAAATCCGCGATGCGGGCGTCGAGCGTAAACATGCTTTGATAAACCTCCGGCTCGCTTGCCCGGTTGAGGACATCAGGCGCATGCCTGCGCGCCTGCTGCAGGGCAGCTTGCAGTGAGGCGCCGTCGAGCGCCTCGATCAAGAGAAGACCAGAGAAGAACCCCTCCTCCTTGCGCATGCCCTTTTCAGTTGTCGACACCGATGTCCGCGCCTCGTCGGTTGCTCCGATTTGCACGGCGGCGATCCCGTCGCAGACAACCAGCGCGTCTGCCAATTGTTGCGGGTTTCCCGGCAGTTTTTCAATCCGCAGCGCCATGATCGTGGCCCCCTCACCGCGCCCTGCCCGCGCTACCATGACGCCGCCGCCCCGCTTGAAGTTGCCGAGCCTTGGCATGATCCGTTGCGACCACGGCGTCGGCGCGTTAAGCCGCGCCAGATAGGCTTCACCGTCGAGCACTTCCGGTGCTTCCAGCTCGTACAGGATGAAAACGCGGTTGATGTCGTCCCTGACAGCGCGGAACACGCGCGATGCCAGGAAGCCCCTCGTCGTCACGCGCTCGGTGGTGTGCTCGCGCGTCAGCCAGTGCCGGTAATCGGTCCAATCCTCCGCCGCGACGTCACTCCAGATGGCGAGAAATCCCGATCCGCGCATGATGCCTCTCCGTATTAGGTCTTAAGCCCGTGCAGCGCCGGCGGGATCGTTGCAGGCAATTGTCCGAGCCGCTGGACAACCGCCAGCATAGCGGCCAGATAGCCGTAAGGACCCAGGCCGCAAATGACCGACGTGCAGGCGCTCGATGTGATCGAGTGACGATGGAGCTCGTCGCGGGCATGGATGTTCGAGATATGCAGCTCGATCTTCACGCCCTCGAAGATCTTGAGCGCATCGATCAGCGCAATCGAGGTGAAAGAATAGGCCGCCGGGTTGATGATGATCGCATCCGCGCTCCCATGCGCGGACTGGATCAGGCCGACGAGCTCGCCCTCCATGTTGGACTGGTGGAAAGAGATCGACACGCCAAGCTGGTCGGCCAAGGCCTGGCAGCTCGCTTCGATCTCCTTCAGCGTCGTCCGGCCGTAGATGTGCGGTTCCCTGATGCCGAGGAAATTGAGATTGGGCCCGTTGAGGATCATGATTTTCGTGGCCACTGCCCTGCTCCTTCAATTATGTCCGGTGCGACTAGCCGCCGAGCCATCTTGCCGGGATCGTCACCAGTCCCGGGAAGAGTACCATCGCGAACAAGACGATCAGCTGCGCGATCATGAAAGGCCAGACGCCCTTGATGATATCCTCCATGCTGATCCTGGAGACGCCGCAGACGACGTTGAGCACGATGCCAACCGGTGGCGTGATGAGGCCGATCGAATTGTTGATGATGAAGAGCACGCCGAAATAGACGGGGTCGATATGCGCCGCCTTGATGATCGGCATCAGGATCGGGGTCAGGATCAGGATGGTCGGCGTCATGTCGAGCGCCGTTCCCACGATCACCACCACGACCATAATGGCCAGCATCAGGATCGTGTTGTTACCCATGAAGGGCTTCAGGAGATCGACGACCTGGGCGGAGATCTCTGATACCGTGATCAGCCACGACGACACCAACGCCGCCGCGACGAGAAACATGACGACGCTCGTCGTCACCGCGGACGACACCATCACCGCGTAGACCTCTGACCATTTCAGCTCGCGGTAGATGCAGGTCGCGACAAACAGCGAGTAGACGGCGACGACGACACCCGCCTCGGTCGGCGTGAAGATGCCGAAGCGCAGGCCCACGATGATAATCCCGGGCAGCATCAACGCCCAGAAGCCGTCGATGATGGCGTGCAGGATTTCGCGAAGCGAGGCCCGCGGCGGCGGGGACAGGTTTTCCTTGCGCACGACCCAGTACCAGGCGCCGCAAAGACCCAAGCCAAGGAACAATCCGGGTACGATGCCGGCCAGAAACAGCTTGGATATCGACACATTGGCCGCGACGCCGAAGATCACGAAACCGATGCTGGGCGGGATAACCGGGCCGATGACGCCACCGGCGGCGACGAGGCCAGCCGCGTAGGTCTTCTTGTGCCCGGCGGCGACCATCATCGGCACCAGCAGTGCGGCCAGCGCGGCGGCATCGGCTGCCGCCGATCCTGATAGCGACGACAGGATGCAGGCTGCCATGATCGTGACGTAGCCAAGTCCACCGCGAAAATGTCCGACCGCAACGAGGGCGACATTGACGATGCGCTTGGCAAGCCCGCCCTTGTTCATGACCTCGCCCGCGAGCATGAAGAACGGAATGGCCATCAGCGGAAAGCTGTCCGCGCCGTTGATGACGTTCTGCGCCACGATCTGGGAGTCGAACATGTCGATCGTGCTCATCAGGGCGACGCCGCAGATGAGAAGCGCGAAGGCGATCGGCATGCCCAGCGCCATTGCGCCAAGCAGGGAGAACGTGAAGACCGCGATTGTCATGTCACTGCTCCTCCGATTCCCTGATGGCGACCATATCCTCCTCGCTCGCCTGCCCGCTGATCACCCGGTACAGGTCGTAGAGAAGGATGATTGCCGTCGAGACGCCGAAGATCACGCCGACAGCGTAGAAGAGACCCATCGAAAGACCGGTGGCCGGCGCGCGGTCGTCCAGATTGATGATGGTCTGCCGCCAGCTGCCGGACAGCAGCAGCCAGTCGGCGAACAGCATCAGGCAATAATTGAGGACAAAGCAGATACGCTTGCCGGACGCCGGCAGCTTCCGGATCAGCGTGTCGACGCCGAGATGGGCGTGCTCGCGCATCGCGACAATCGCGCCGAAGAATGTCAGCCACACCAGCAGCCAGCGCGACAGCTCCTCCGAAATCGTGATTCCGGAGTTGAAACCGTAACGCAGGACCACGTTGCCGAAGACCAGGACGACCATAACCGCGAGACACGCGGCGATGACGGCCTTCAGGAAGGTGCAATAGAGATCGAGAGCTCGCGCCATGCGTGACGTCCGGGCAAATGAGGGGCGTGAGCCGGCCATGTGCCGGCTCCGCCGCCTGCGTGATGGAGAGATCGACTACTTCACGTCCTTGCGGATGCGCTCGACTTCGTCGTTGAACAGCTTCACCGTCTCGGGACGAAAACCGGCTGAGATCTTGTCCGCGACCGGCTGCGACGTCTTGCGCATGCGCTCAGTCTCTTCGGGCGCGATGGTGTTGTACTGCATGCCCTTGGCCTGCAATTCCGTGAGCGCCTTTTCGGTCTGAAGACGGGTCCGCTCTTTCTGATAGCCGCGGCTTTCTTCATAGGCCTCGCGCATCAGCCGCTGCTCGGTCGGTGACAGCTTGTCCCAGAACGCCTTGCTCACCAGGATGATGTTCAGGGTGAAGGTGTGGTTGGTGGCGGAGACGTATTTCTGCACCTCGTAGAACTTGTTCGAGAGAATGACCGTGTAGGGATTCTCCTCGCCGTCGACGGTGCGGGTTTCCAGCGCCGAATACAGCTCGCCGAAAGCCATCGGGACCGGATTGGCCTTAAAGGCGCCGAAGGTTTCGAGATAGACCGGGTTCGGAATCACGCGAAGCTTGAGCCCGCTGAAATCCTCGAGCTTCGTGATCGGACGGGTGCTGTTGGTGACGTTGCGGAAGCCGAGGCCCCAATAGCCGAGACCGATCAGCCCTTTCGACGGCAACGTATCGAGCATCGCCGTGCCGAATTTGCCGGTCGCCAGCGCGTCGGCCTGCTCGACCGTGTTGAAGAGGAATGGGAAATCGACGAGGCCGAACTCCGGAATGACGGTTGCGAGCGACGTCGTCGAGGCCGACAGCATCTCCTGGGTGCCACCGCGCAGCGCCGATTGCTGCTGCAATTCGTTGCCGAGCTGCGAGGCCGCGAATTCGCGGACCTTCATCTTGCCCCCGCTCTTCGCCAGCAGGATCTCGGCAAACTTCTGCACGCCAAAGCTGACGGGGTGATCGGTGTTGTTCAGGTGCCCCCACCTGATCGTCCGCTCCTGAATGTCGTCAGCGGCGGATGCACTGACCATCAGCGCCACGCAGATCGCCGTCGCAGTCAGCGCCCGTACCCACAAGCTCATCGTTTCCTCCCTGTTCCTAGGGGCACGGACGGCAGCTTAAGCGCGCTCATTTCCCGAACCCTCAGGCTATTTACACATCATACATATATTTCGAAGTCAAACGACATTACATGTTTCATATGAGATTATTGCAGACGTCTGATGTGCGAAGCCTGCTATAGTTCTGGCAACATTGATGGTTCGGACGCCCGGACGGCAGCCGGCGGTCAGAAAAGCGGGATCAGAGGAAATGACGGCACTTGAGGAACGACCGATGTCGGCGGGCGATAGCGGCTATCAGCGGATCCGCGCCGACATCATTTTCGGCGTGCTCACGCCCTCCGGGCGTCTCAAGCTCGATGCGATGAAGGAGGATTACGGAGTCAGCATCTCGACGTTGCGCGAGATCCTCAATCGGCTGACGTCAGAGGGCTTTGTCGTTGCCGAAGGCCAGCGCGGCTTCGAGGTGGCACCGGTCTCGATCCAGAACCTTCGTGAGCTCGCGGAGCTGCGCATCTTGCTCGAGCATCACGCAATGGCCGAGTCGTTCCGCGCCGGCGACGTCGAATGGGAGGGCCGCGTCGTCTCGGCGCACCACAAGCTGGCAGCGACCGAACGCACCGTCCAGAAGGAAGGCGACGATCCCGAGCTGCGCAAGCGCTACGACGGCGAATTCCACCAGGCGCTGATTTCGGCTTGCGGGTCGCGCGAGTTGATGCACACCCACGCGATCGTGTTCGACAAATACTTCCGCTACGCGCTGCGCTATCGCGGTAACGAGACAATCAACCAGCATAAGGCATTGCTGGAATGCGCCCTGAAGCGGGACATTAAGCACGCCAGGGCCGTGCTCACTGACCACATCAACGGCTGCGTCGCGCATGCGCTGTCGTCCTGGAAGGACGCCTGATCGCCCTCGCCTGTAACAGAAGCAAATCGTCGACGCAGAGGAACGATCAGTGCACGCCAAGATTCCCTTCTCCGCGGCCAGGCTGGACGGCCTGCTCGATGCGTCAGGCATCGACATCCTGGTCGTCACCTCCAAGCACAACATCCAGTATCTTCTTGGCGGCTACTATCACTTCCAGTTCGACTACATGGAAGCGATCGGCATCAGCCGTTATCTCCCCGTCTTCGTGTACGTGAAGGGTGATCTTGACAAGTCGGCCTATATCGCCAACCGCAACGAGCGGGACAGCGTGCAGAATAGAGCCGACGCCGGCTATTGGATGCCGCCGGTAGTGTTCGGATCGTCAACCTCGGTCGAGGCGATGACGCTCGCGCTCAAGCACATCAAATCGATCGCAACGACCTCGCTTCGGATCGGCGCGGAGCTGTCGTTCCTGCCAGCCGATGCCGCCGATTTGCTGCGCAGGGACTTGCCCCATTGCCGGCTCATCGAAGCGATGCGGCCGCTGGAACAACTGCGCTCGATCAAGACCCCAGCGGAGCTGGAGATCCTCCGCGAGGCATCGGAACGCGTGGTTGCGTCGATGATGGATGCAGCCAGCCGCACCTGCCTCGGCCAGACCAAGCGCGAGATCATCGCGCATCTGCGCCACGCCGAACTCTCGCGCGACATGACCTTCGAGTATGCGCTGATAACAATGGGGACGAGCCTCAACCGGGCACCGTCCGAGCAACTGCTTAAGCGCGGCGATATCATCTCGCTGGACTCGGGCGGAAATTACAAAGGCTATATCGGCGATCTCTGCCGGATGGCCGTGCACGGGACGCCGGACGGCGAGCTTGTCGATCTGCTCGACGAGATCGATGTGATCCAGCAGGCGGCCCGCACGCCGATCCGCGCGGGTCTCATCGGCCATGAGATCTATGCCGCTGCGAATGAAGCGCTGGCATGGTCCCCTCACGGCAAGCAGATGCATTTCGTCGCGCACGGCATGGGCATCGTCAGCCATGAAGCGCCACGCCTGACGGCGAGCGGTCCGATCCCCTATCCCGCCGACGATGCCAACGCGCCGCTCGAAGCAGGCATGGTCATCTCGATTGAAACGACGCTGCCGCATCCACGACGGGGTTTTATCAAGCTCGAGGACACCATTGCGGTGACCGCGGACGGATATCAGGCCTTTGGTGATGGCGCCCGTGGCTGGAATCGGATTCCGGCATGACCGTGAATTCGATTCCCTCGAATAAGGTTGAGACCGCCGTCGCCAGCACCGATATTCTCGGCGAGACGCCCTTGTGGTGCGACCGGACCCGCAAGCTGTGGTGGGTCGACATTGATGGCCGGTTGCATCAATCCTTCGACCCAGTGACGGGCGCCCATGAGCTTACGTCCTACGACTGCCAATTCCTCGGTGGTCAGGCGCTGACGGCTGACGGCTCGCACGTCCTTGCGATGGATCTTAGCCTGTTTCGCCGCGACGCCACGGGTGGCCTGACAGGCCGCATCTGCGAGGTCGAAACGGGGCTGGATAATCGGCTCAACGACGGACGCGTCGACGCACGGGGACGTCTCTGGATCGGGACGATGGACAATGAGCTGCATCGGCCGAATGGCGCACTGTATCGCGTGACCGGCGACGGTCAGGTGGCGCGGCTCTTCGACGACGTCATCGTCACCAACGGGATTGCGTTCTCGCCCGACAATCGCACGCTCTATTTCACGGACACCCGGCGGTACCGTACCTGGGCTTTCGACTTCGATCTCGACGACGGCGCGATCGACAACAGGCGCTTGTTCGCGGACTATTCGGCTTCCGGGGAGCGGCCCGACGGCGCCTGTGTCGACGCCGATGGTGGACTCTGGACGGCGTTCTTCTCTGGAGCCCGCGTGGTGCGCTACCGGCCGGACGGCCGGATCGATACGATCATCCCGCTGCCCGTGACCAATCCGACCTGCGTCTGTTTCGGCGGCAGCGACTACAAGACGATGTTCGTCACCAGCGCGCAAAAATTTCTCAACGCAGAGCAGTTGAGCAGCGAACCCGAAGCCGGCCATTTGCTTGCGATTGAGGGGATCGCTCAAGGGTTTCCGGAGAACCGTTGGGACGCAGGCGATTGACTGAGAACGCCCGCGTCACATCGCAACAATCAGGTTTCGGGCCCGCAGCGCTTCAGGGATTAGCTAGCGGCAGCTGAAGCTCGAAGGCTGCGTCGCCGGGCCGTGGCCATCCCATGTCGTCCGCTGGGGATAGACGCAGATTGGATAGCTCACACTGCCATCGCGCGAGGTCAACGTGATCTCGCCCGGCGCCACTCCCGTCTCGACCCAATCGGTCAATGCGGAGAAGAACTGATCCCGGTCGCGCGTCGGCGTTTGGTTGGCGTTGCCCGGCAGTTTCGGCAGTGGCACTGCGTCGTTCTTGCCGGTCACGGTGTACGAGCGACCCTGCGAGGAATGCGCGACCCCCGGCACCAGATACATCCGCATGAATTTTGAGACCTCGGCATCGCCGCCCATCGCAGCAAGCACGCGCTCGTGATAGTTGACGTTGCCTGCCGGCGGGATCGCATCATCCGCAAGTCCGCTCCACACGATCACCTTGCGGCCGAGATCGCGCAGCTTGGAGAGATCCGTCTTGTCAGTGATCAGATTGCTGAATAGCGTGGGCTGCAGCGCGACGTTCTTGTCGACGCCAGCGGCGAGGTCTGCATAGTCGAGCTCGAGCCAGCGGTTACGCTTGGCGGTCGAGGCGTTGGTGATCGGAATGGCTGACGTTGCACTGGCATCGGCGGCGTAGCTGACGTCCTGCACGCCGAGCGCAAAATTATCAGTCGAGGCGCTCGTGATCTGCATCGAGATCGACGTGCCCTTGGTAAAAGTCCACCACAGCTGCTTCACGCCGAGCGCCTTGCCGCTCCGGGCTTCCGCCGTCTGAGCCGGATCAACGCTGCCATCGCGGGTCGCGCCGTACCACATCTTGTTGAGCGCACCCGCTTCCTTTGGGCTCATGCAGGCCGCCTTGTCGGCATTGCTGCCAGTGACGCCGTCGCCCGCTTCGCCCGCACAGAGCAGCACTGCGTCACGCGCGGGATTATAGTCGCAGGCGAAGGGATCAAGCAGGAAGCCGAGGCCGGCCTTGTCGCAGGTCGCAACGGCGCGCTTGTTGGCGGCCTCGACCTTCGCGGCGAAAGCGGCGGCCTCCGGCTTGTCGATCGCGGTAAAGCCGAGCTCGGTCTTCATCACGATCTGCGGATAGAGGCTGGTGGTGCCGAACTTCGGGATATTCAGCGCAGGCTGCGCGATCATGTAGCCGTCATAGAGCTCGGGATATTCCTGCACGATCTTCAGGCCCTGGCGGCCGCCCTGCGAGTGTCCGTCGTAGTAGACGAATTTCGGCGTCTTGCCATAGTAGAGGTTGACCAGCGCTTTGGTCTTGACCGCCTGCTCAACCATCGCCCGCACCGAGAAATCGCGGAAGCCCTCGACGTTGACCTTGCCGTCGGAGAGGAAGGCGAACGAACCGTCCTGATACCAGGGTTGGCCGGCGTCCGTTGTCCCGGAAGCATAGCCGATATTGGCATTGACGATCGCCGGCACCTTGCTGCCGATCTTGTCGGCATAGCGATGGCCGCCGCCAACCCAGCCGCCGCCGCCATAGTTGCGAATGCGCTCGTTCCAGTTAGCCTGCGTTGGCAGCCAGACCTCGATGCCGATACCTTCTGAATAAGAGGGCGCGGTCTTGTCCTTCTCAGCCGTGACGCCGGGACCGACCAGCAGCTTCACGAGGCAAAGATCGGCTGCCGCCGTGACCGGCTTCGCCGCATCGGGCGCCAACAACTCCTCACCCTTCTTGACTTGGCGGACCGCGATCACGGTCGTGATCTCGTCGGGATGAAAGGCAGCCTTGATGCCGTCGTCACAGGCCATCGGCTCGGCGGACGCCGATGTTACCTGGCAAGTCGCAGCCACCAGCAGTAGTGCCCAAAAATTCCTTCGCGCGATCGGCATCGTTCTCTCCCCTTGCTTATTGTTTTGTGTTGGCAGCCTGGAGCCGCCAAATCCATGATCGGCATTGTCAGGGGCCGCGACTCGCGGGTCGGCGCGGCGAGCCGGACAGCGACGTCGGTGGCAGATAGTTGCGCCGCTCGACGACCTTAAAAAACGACACGTAGACGAGTTCGCAATCGTCCATCCAACGCGGGCGACGCCGAAATGCGCGGCAGCCGCGCCGATCAGGCCAGTCAGTAAGCGGCTGTCGCCGAGGCGGTCGGCTGCAGTGACTCATGAGCGGTTCGCTGCCCTTCGGGAAAACGCCAATGCGGAGGCCCGACTTGCGCGACGATAGCGTGTTGCTGACCTAGTACAATTATCGATTTATTACACGAACTTAACATGATGTTATTTTTTGGCGGTGCCCGATTGGCCGTCCGCACCCCTACCTCCAAGTGCAAGCGGACAGACGAAACGGACCGAATTCTGCGTGTCTGATGGCATGAGCGAGTAGTCGCCGACGTCCGATCGTTGTCGTGCCGATGCGCCCAATTCTCATCAACTCATAAAACGAGTCGGATTGCAGGTTCAAATCCCGGAGGCGCAACCACCGATACGGACATTCCGATCAGGTGATGATCTGACCAGCGGGCTTCCTGCGTCCCGAACGCAGTGGCTAATGTCTAGTCATTGAGAGATAAACCGAATCCGCCTTGAGGGCTTCGGATCGGGCTGCGGCGCTTTACCCAGGCGATTGTGCACGTGGATTTCTGCGCGGACGGCTCGTCGTGCGTGCCTGAAACGGATTCCCACCCGCAGCGAGGATAATGTCGGCCGTTTTCCAGAGATGCTCATTCATCAGCTGCACCGCCAAATCGGCATTCCCGGCCAGGACGGCCGCAGCAATGTCCCGGTGCTCTTTCTCAAGATCGCGCTTCTCCTTGGCGATGGCCGTCGCGTACCACCGATATCGCTCGGATTGGTTGAAGAGGATTTGCCTGAGCTGCATGAGCCATGGACTTCCGCATCCGGCTGCAAGCACCTCATGGAATATGGCATGCGCCTTTGCGAATTCGCCGTTGAAGGAGGCGCCATCCTTGCCGGGCTTCATCGGCGTATGACACAAACGATGCAGGGCGGCGACCACCTGCGATTGCCATTCGATGCTGCCTTTCTCTATGGCCCCACGCAAACAAAGACCTTCGATCTTGCAGCGTACGTCGGTGAGATCTCGCAGCACATCGATCGATAGCGGCGCAACCCGAAAACCACGCTGCGGTTCGCTGACGACAAAACCCTCTGATGCGAGCCGCGATAGCGCTTCACGTACTGCGCTTGAGCCAACACTCAACCGCTCGCATAGATCGTCGATCTTCAGCTTCTCTCCGGGCGCGAAACGGCTGCTTAGGAGCTCTGACCTAAGGCGCGCATAGGCGCTCTGGGTAAGACTTGAAGACGAGTCGATCGCACGGCCGGCCGGCGGGGTCAGTGGCGCGCTTTCGTTCGCGCCGCCCTGACGCAATAGACCCTCGTCGGTCGGCATCGATTGAAGCTCCCTCACTACGAAACTCGGACTGCTTGCCCACGCTCAAATCGGGCATCACCGATCGCCGTGAAGAAGGGATCGCTTGACACCGAGCCGGCATAACCGTTGTAACATGCACAATCGAAAATAAAATGCATTTTTATTTGACTTATGCACGGAAGCTCGTTATCGGACGATCTGAGGAAACAGGAGCACGGCACGCCGATGCGCTTTCTGGCCTATGAAATCGATGGCGTTCAGGGATTGGCCGCGGCTGACCAGAACGAGTCGTACCGAGGTTTGCCAAACTCGCAGCTGGACATAGGGCTTGAGGCCGCCGTCGCGTGCGGGCCGGCGGTGCTGCGGGACCTCGCCCGGGCTCTTCTCAACGGGGAGTTGATAGACCTGCAGAGGGCCACGTGCCTGCCGCCGCTGCCGTCACCAGGCAAGATCATTTGCGTCGGCCTGAACTACGCCGATCATACCGCTGAGAGTAAACAGGTGCAGCCGGATTATCCGACCCTGTTCGCACGATTTGCATCGGGCCTTATCGGGCATGGAGCTCCACTCATTCGGCCCAATGCTTCGGATCGCTTCGACTATGAAGGCGAGCTCGTTGCCGTCATCGGCAAGGCGGGCCGGCACATTCCCGAAGAGACAGCCCTTGAGCACGTTGTCGGCTATTCGATCTTCAACGACGGGTCCATTCGTGACTATCAGCTGCGCACCCCGCAATGGACCATGGGCAAGAATTTTGACGGCACAGGTGCATTCGGGCCGGCCCTCGTAACGGCCGACGCGCTGCCGCCAGGCGCGCGCGGACTGAAGATCGAAACGCGCCTCAACGGCAAGGTGATGCAGAGAGCATCGACCGATGACCTTATCTTTAGCGTCGCAAAATTGGTCGCGCTTATCAGCGTGGGCATGACGTTGTTGCCCGGTGACCTGATTGTAACCGGCACGCCGGCAGGAGTGGGCGCGGCACGCAAGCCGCCGGTTTTCATGAAGCCCGGCGACGTATGCGAGGTCGAAATTGAAGGCCTCGGCATCCTTCGCAATCCTGTGATTCAGGAATCAGAAAGCTCCGCGACCATCGCCGCTTAGTTTCGCGAACGTCGACAACGCTCGAAATAAGGGCGGCCGTATAAAATGTTGGGAGTGATCAATGAAGTCCGTTCCCGTTCTCATTGCTGGCGGCGGCCCGGTCGGTATGACGCTTGCCAATGTGCTTGCTCATTTCGGCATCCAATCGATGCTGGTCGAGCGCAATCGGGAGACCACGCGTCATCCCAAGATGGACATCACCAACGGCCGAAGCATGGAGCTGTTCCGAAGGTTCGGTCTTGCAGACGCGCTGCGCCGTGTCGCGGTGCCAGAAAGCCATCCGTTTGATGTCGCGTGGATCACCAGTCTGTCCGGCTACGAACTGCATCGATTTCGTTATGCAAGCCCGCAGGAGTACCGAGCCCGGAGCCGCATCCGCAACGACGGAACCTTCACGCTCGAACCGCCCATGCGGGTTTCTCAAGTCGAGATCGAACCGGTCCTGAAAGCGGCAATCGATCAGCTCGATCATGTCGACGTCCGCTTTGGCGTCGCATTGGAAAACTATGATACCGACGATGAAGGTGTCGTCGCAACGGTGCGTGAACGCGAAAGCGGAACCGAAGAGAGGGTTCGTTGTGAATTCCTCGTAGGGTGTGATGGTGGGTCGAGCCGCGTCCGCGAGATTTCAAAAATCAAGCTTGAAGGACAGGCTCGCATCGGCGTCCTTTACATGGTGCATTTCCGCTCGAACGAGCGCGAGATCCTACAGCGATGGGGCACAGCCTGGCATTATCAGTCCCCCTTCGGAACAATGATCGCGCAGAACGACAAGGACATCTGGACGATCCATTTCCGGGTCAAACCGGACCAGGATCCGGCATCGATGAACCCGCGAGAGCTTGTTGAAAGGTTTGTCGGTCGCTCTTTCGACTTTGAGGTGCTCGTGGCAAATCCGTGGACGCCACATCTGCTGTTGGCAGAAAGCTATGGAAGCCACCAAGTCTTCCTGGCCGGAGATTCCGCCCACCAATACATTCCAACCGGCGGCTATGGAATGAATACAGGGATTGGCGACGCCGTCGACCTTGGGTGGAAGCTTGCTGCCACGCTTTCAGGATGGGGCGGTCCAAAGCTCCTGCCATCCTACGAGATCGAACGTCGACCCGTTGGTGCCCGCAACCGCGAGGCTTCCGGCGGGCACATGCAGGTTCGTATCAAGATCGCGGAAGCCTACGGCGCGGCGATACCTGAAGATGGTGATGGCAACAGCGTGAGCCGGGCCGAGGTGGGCGCGCGTATCGCCCGTCTCGGCAACGCTGAAAACGAAAGCTTCGGCATCGAGCATGGCTTTATCTATAGCGACTCACCGATCGTGGCTGACGACGATACCGAGGCATTTCCCTTTGAACCGCTAACCTACAAGCCCACGACAAGACCCGGCGCTCGGCTGCCGAGCATCTTCCTCGAGGATGGCAAGGCGCTCTACGATCAATTAGGGCCATATTTCACGCTTCTCAATTTTGGCGATCATGACACGTCTGCATTTGCATCTGCTGCAAAACGGCGAAACGTGCCGTTGTCGATCTTTACCGTTAAGGAAGCCGCCGCACGAGGGATCTACGGCAACGGCATGCTTCTTGTCCGTCCAGACCATCATATCGCCTGGCGCGGACCGACCGCAGAGAACGCCGACCAGGTGCTGGGAAGGGCGGCCGGCTGGGGCGAAAGCCAATGAGTGGCCTGCACGCGCTCGTCATCGGAGGCGGGATCGGCGGAATCTCGGCGGCGATCGCGATGCGCCGAGCGGGCCTGGATGTGTCGGTATTCGAGCAAGCCTCGACAATCAGTGAAGTGGGAGCCGGCATCCAAATCAGCCCAAACGCATCGCGGCTCCTGAACCGGTTTGGCTTGGGCGAAGCGATGGAGCGGGTGGCCGTACGGCCCTCTGCGGTTGTGCACCGGCGCTGGGAGGATGGAAGCGAACTCTCTCGGCAACCTCTCGGCGAGGCAATCGCCGGCAAATATGGCGCGCCGTATTACCATTTCCATCGCGCCGATCTGATCGAGCTGCTGGCCCAAGATTACGGCAAAGAGCATATCAGGCTGGGACATCGGTTGACCCGCCTCGATCAGGATGAGCGCGGCGTCGTTGCGCAATTTGACAACGGCGTGAGCGCCCGGGGTGATCTCCTTATCGGTGCGGACGGAATTCATTCGAAAGTCCGGGAACAACTCTTTGGGTTCGAACAGCCACGCTTCTCCGGCAATGTCGCCTATCGTGGCCTCGTGCCGGCCGAACGAATTGCGCATCTGAAGCTCGCGCACGAGGCCACGAATTGGGTGGGACCGGGCGGCCATTTCGTTCACTATTTTGTTGCCGGAGGTCGTTACCTCAATTTCGTTGCCGTAACAGAAGAGAGCAACTGGCAGCGGGAGCAGTGGTCTGATCGCGGTTCGGTCGATGATGCTGCCGATAGCTACAACGGGTGGCATCCGCAGATCGCCACCATTCTGCACGCCGTCGACGAAACGTTCAAATGGGCGCTGTTTGATCGCGATCCGCTTCCGCGGTGGAGCACCGGACACGTCGTTCTCGTCGGCGACGCCTGCCACCCGATGTTGCCGTACATGGCGCAGGGCGCGGCCCAGGCGATTGAAGATGGCGCTTGCCTCGCCGCCCATGTCGGCAAAGTCGACCGAGCCGACCTCGAGAAGGCCATTGAAGCCTATGTGCTGGCCCGTCAGCCCCGAACGACGTGGGTACAGCAAGCAGCCAGAGCCAACTCGCTGACGTTCCATCTCCGCGACGGCCCCGAGCAGCGCGCCAGGGATGCATCCTATCGAAAGATTGGCGGTCGCGGCGGCCCCCAGGTCGCCGACAGGCTGTTTGGCTACGACGCGGAAGATATCACGCCGGTGACGGCGTAACGAGGAGGTGTTCAATGACGCGTGCCTATCAGCTTGCTTACGTCGACCTCGAGACAAACGTCCTTGACGAGGAGATAAGCTACTATCAACGAATCATCGGTGCGACTGCAGTTGATGCCGTCGCCGGCGATCGTGCCTATTTCAGTCTCGGCCTCGACCATCATAACATCAGCCTCAAAGCGGCATCGACCCCACGCTTGGCGGCAATCGGCTTGCGGATCGAACCACAGCCGATTGCGGATACACTTGCGCATCTTCAACGACTAGGCCTGTCGGGCGTGTCGAAAAGCGATTCGCGCCCAGGTGTTTCCGCACTCGTCGAAGTGGAGCTTGGCGGGCAGACGTTCCATCTGGTGCCGGACATGACCATGACCGGCCCGGGCTTCCGCCATTCAGGCATCGTTCCGACACAGCTTGGGCACCTGGCCGTGATGTCAAGTGAAGCCGAAAAACTCGTGAAATTCTTGAGCGCGATCGGATTTCGTGCCACGGACTGGTTTGAGGAAACAGCGACATTCCTCACCTGCAATCGGCTGCATCACGTACTCAACGTGGTCAATGCGCCCTTCAACAAGCTGCATCATCTGGCGTTCGAGCTGCGCAGTCGCGCCGCTCATCATGATGTCGCAGATTTCCTCGCGACCGAAGGGCACGGCATCGTGTGGGGACCATCCCGGCATACAGCCGGTCACAATCTTGCTTCGTATCATTTCGATCCGAGCCACTTCCTCGTCGAGTGCTATACGGACATGGATATCGTCATTCCCGAACTCGACATATTCGAACCGCGCCCATGGCACGACGCATTTCCGCAGCGGCCGCGTGTTTGGCCCTTGGGACAACTCACGACCTGGAACACGCGCTTCGACTTCGACTTCCGGGCGGTATAGGCGCCAATAGTTCCGGCAGTTCTTCGCGCATGACAGGAGCATCCATGTCTCACAGGGTCAGACAGACATCGCGCGCCTTCTTCAGCGCGGCCGCGGCAATCTATTGTATGCTATCGCCTGCGGCGGCTCAGAGTTCGAAGGCCTATGGACCAGGTGCCTCGGACACAACGATCAAGATCGGCAATACCGCTCCCTATAGCGGTCCCTTGTCCTCAAATGCCGCCGTGCCTCGGACCGAAGCTGCCTACTTCAGGATGATCAATGAACGAGGGGGCATCAACGGCCGGAAGATCGAGTTCGTCTCCTATGACGATGCCTACAGCCCGCCAAAGACCGTCGAACAAACCCGTAAGCTGATTGAAAGCGACGAAGTCCTCCTTCTGTTCAACCAACTCGGCACTCCGACAAATGCAGCCGTCATAAAGTACGTCAACAGCAGCAAGGTCCCTCAACTCTTCCTGGCGACTGGTGCGACGAGCTTCGGAGACTTCAAGGCTTACCCGTGGACGATGCCTCTTGCGCCGAGTTACCAGAGCCAAACGCGCGTATTCGCGACATTCATCGTCGAAAACCATCCCGATGCCAAGATCGCCGTGCTGTCCTCGAACGATGATTTCGGTCGGGACAACATCAAGGGATTGAAGGACGGGCTTGGCGCAAGAGCAGGCAATATTGTTGCTGAGGTCACCTACGACACAAGCGCTCCGACGATCGACTCGGAAATGGTCAGAATGAAATCGTCGGGCGCGACCATCTTCGTCAACTTTGCTTCGGCCAAGTTTGCCGCGCAAGCGATCAAGAAGGCGGCTGAATTGAACTGGCATCCGATCCATATCCTACACGGCAATTCGCAGTCCATCAGCGCGGTTCTGAAACCTGCCGGCCTCGAAAACGCCAAGGATACGATCACGGCTAATTACATAAAAGACCCGGACGACCCGGCATGGAAAGATGACGCTGGCATGCAGCGATACCTGACATTCGCCGCAAAATATCTGCCGAACGAGGAGACCAACAACGCCTACGTGGCCTACGGATACACCGCAGCGCAGACGCTAGTGAAGGTGCTCGAGATGTGTGGCGATACGCTCACGCGCGAAAATGTTCTACGGCAGGCAGAAAGCCTCAAAGACGTCGAGTTGGATCTCCTGCTACCGACCATCAGGCTGAACACCTCCGCGACGGATCATTTCCCAATCGAACAGATGCAGTTGCAACGATTCGACGGCGTGCGATGGGTCGGGTTCGGTCCCGTCATCGAAGGCTCGGTCGGGAATTAGGCGTGTTACCACCGAGGCTATGCCGCTTGGTTTATCACGAATCCCGATGCCGCAAGCAGATGTTGGATGCTCGGCGCCTTGTGGCCGATGCTGAATAGAACGAGAGGTGGATCGGCTGAATTGAAGGACCTGATGGCTAGGCCGAGCGGCTCTCGTCCAAGAAACGCCCAGGGTGACGAGCGCGCTCGCTTTCCATACTTCAGCAGCCAGCAAGCTACCGCTCCATATCCGACTCGCCATAGTTTCGCCGCTCGATCGTAGATCCGGCGGCACCATCGTGAGGACCAAACGGGGGGACACGCTTCCATCGACAAACGGCCTATCAGCCGTCGAACTCGTTTCAGAATGCTGTGCGGTGTTTTCGGGCTGTAGCCGTACACATCAGCGTGTTCTCCCTGACTGCTAGGCACCTTGCTAACCGGTGTTGGCGATCCAGATGATTCGAGCAGAGGAACGGGACGGGCAATTTTCGCGTCGCCATCGCTCGCGAAGCAATGACGTCGTCGATAGAATTGCGACGTTTCACTTCGCCCTCGTCAGGAATCTGTCTGGTGATGCGCGCATTTTCCCAATCGCTGGATAAGCCATCGGCCGGCCGGTCCCGGGGGATCATCGGCGCGATAAGCGATGGACATCGGCAGTTTGAGATCGCTGGCGGCGACGCCTTCGATGCGCAGGCGGGACAGCCGCCCTTCCTCTATATCTGCCCTCACGGCATGGCCGGGCATGCCGCCCCAGCCGAGGCCGTTGAGCAGGAACGTGTGCTTGGCGAAAAGATCCGCCAGCCGCCAGGTCTGTGACGACAGCACCCCGAACTCCCGCCCCTGGGAAAGTTCGGTCCGATCGGTAAGGACGAGTTGGATATGGTTGCTGAGTTCACCGCGCGGGATCGGCGCGTCGAACGCGGTAAGCGGATGGTTGGCAGCGGCCACGACTTCAAAGTCCACGGCGCCGAGCGGCTCTGTGCTGATGCCGGGCGGCATGACAGGCAAGGTGCCGACGATGCCCAAATGGGCGCGGCGATCAAGGATCGGCAGAACCGTGCCACCCAGGACCTCGACGAAGAGCCGCAGCGGCACGGTAGGGAATTGCTCCCGAAAATCCCGGGCGGCCCCGGCAATGACGCTGATGGGGAAGAACACGTCGATGACGACCGACAGCTCGGGTTCGAGCCCGGATGCCATGCCTTTCGCCTGCGACTTGAACGCATCGACTTTGGCGACCACATCGCGCGCGGCCGCGAGCAGCATGCTTCCGGCTGGCGTGAGTTGAGGGTAGCGACCGGTCCGGTCGAAGAGCTCCACCCCCAACTGATGCTCAAGAGCGCGCACGAGTTCGCTGACGGCGGACTGGGCGCGACCCAGCTTGCGGGCGGCGGCGGAAAAACTCCCCTCGTCGACCGCAGCAATGAAGGTGCGCACTTGATCAAGCGATAAACCGTCCAGCATGAGATATGAACCATCGGATTGGCCGATGGTATGTATCTTATAATAACGGCTTTTCAGATGGCAAGGACCGCGAGAAAAGTGATGTCGCGATCAGCTTTCATGCCCTCGCAAATTTACCTCGCGGAAACTCGTCTGGACTGCGCAGTTTCCCCCCAACACTCAGTTTCAAGGTGCTCTATGCCATCATCGCAAAACTCACAGACTCCCACCAAAGCTGTCACGATCACTTCGCGGGTTCTTCGCCTGCTCAGTGCGGCTGCATTCATTTCTGCCGGCGGCGCCAAGCTTGCGGGCGTGCCGATGATGGTTGCTATTTTCGAGCAGATCGGGGCCGGCCAGTGGTTCAGGATCCTCACTGGCGTGGTCGAGATCGTGGGCGGTATTGCCATTCTGGTCCCGGCGACGGCGGCGTTCGGCGCCGTTCTGTTGGCTGTTACCATGGTCTGCGCCGTGTTCACTCACCTGGCGCTGATCGGCGGGAGCCCGCTCCCGGCTATCGTGCTGCTGGCGATCACATCGACTGTCGCATGGCTGCATCGCCGCAGTCTGTCCAACGTCCTCCAGAACCACGGCTGAAACCGAAGTCGGGCTCAAAACAGGCACTCTTGAAGATCAACATCGCAGGTCGAGGTTACAGATCGCGCAAGTTCTCGGCATCGCGCCTCGAAAGGAATGAAGATTGGAGATCGGTATCGATAGTTTTGCGATGCTTGCGATCGACCCGAGGACAGGCCATTTGCAGTCCGCCCCTGATCGCATGGAAAGCGTGCTTGCAGAAATGGAGCTGGCCGACCAAGTCGGCCTGGACGTCTTCGGCATGGGCGAGCATCACCGGGAGAACGCGCTCGACTCGGCGCCTGCCGTTATTCTCGCGGCTGCGGCGGCGCGCACGAAGACTATCAGGCTGACAAGCGCTGTGGCGGTCATCAGCGCTGCCGACCCGGTACGGGTGTTTCAGGAGTTCGCGACACTCGATCTTATTTCGAAAGGCAGAGCCGAACTTGTGGTTGGCAGGGGGTCTTTCACCGAAGCCTATCCGCTGTTTGGCTATGACCTGCGCGACTATGATGCGTTGTTTGCCGAAAAGCTCGACCTCCTGCTCAAGCTCAACGATGCGCCTCATATCAGTTGGAATGGCCGTTTCCGGCCAGCGCTGAATGGTGAAGGTATTTATCCTCGCCCGCATCAGGAACGGTTGCCGATCTGGCTCGGCGTCGGCGGTACGCCAGGTTCGTTCGCCCGCGCCGGTACGCTTGGCCTGCCGCTGATGGTCGCCATTATCGGCGGCAGTTTCGAGCGCTTCCGGCCTGCTGTCGACCTCTACCGGCGCGCTTGGCGGGCCGCGGGTCATCCGCTGGCCAAACAAAAAGTCGGTGTCCATGCCATGGGTTTTGTCGCCGACACGGACGAGGCGGCCAGAGAGGCTTTCTTTCCCGGCTGGCTCCAGGCATTTAGCACCGGCGCGAAGGAGCGGGGCTGGTTGCCGCCGACGAGGGCGCAATTCGAGGCGATGTGCGGTCCCGCAGGGGCCTTCCTGATCGGCAGTCCGCACACGGTCGCTGCCAAGATAAAGGCTTGCATCCAAGCATTGGGCGGCGTGTCCCGCATCACCTTTCAGATGAGCACCGCCGCGCTCGAAACAGAGGCTATGCGGCGATCGATCGAGCTCCTTGGCACCAAAGTCGTGCCACTGCTTCGAGACGCGCCAGACCGGAAAGTGTAGATAGCATGGGTGAACTGATCAATGGCGTCTGGCAGAAGGTAGATCTGGGCGGCGATATCTCAAAAAGCGCCGATATGTCGAGTGGGACGATCAAGCGTCGGCCGTCGATATTTCGCGACTGGATCACACCTGACGGGGACGCCGCCGAGGGAAAACGACGCTTCAGGGCCGAGGCAGGCCGCTACCATCTCTACGTCTCGCTCGCGTGCCCATGGGCGCATCGAACGCTGATCATGCGACAACTCAAGGGTTTGGGCGATCTGATCGGCGTCTCGGTCGTTCACTGGCTCATGCTCGATGATGGATGGACCTTCGAGCCGGGACCCGGTGTCGTCCCCGACGTCGTCAATGGCGCCACGAAGCTCCATGAGCTTTATACCCTCGCTGACCCCTCCTGTACGTCGCGGGTAACGGTTCCCGTCCTTTGGGACAAGCAAGAGAAGACAATCGTCTCGAATGAATCTTCCGAAATTACCCGAATGTTCAACTCGGCGTTCGATCATTTGGGTGCAAAAGCCGGCGACTACTATCCCGACGAGCTGCGGGCCGAAATCGACGCCGTGAATGTCCGCGTCTATGACAATCTCAACAACGGCGTCTACAAGACGGGCTTCGCCAGTACCCAGGAAGCCTATGAGCGCGAAGTCGCGGCCGTTTTCGACGCGCTCGACTGGCTCGAGGACCGGCTCGCGACGCAATCCTATCTGGTTGGAGGGCAGCTGACCGAGGCCGATATCCGCCTGCTGCCGACCTTGCTGCGCTTCGATCCCGTCTACTTCGGGCATTTCAAATGCAATTTGCGCGCGCTCGTCGACTATCCGGCGCTATGGTCTTACACCCGGCGCCTCTATCAGCATCCGGATATTCGGCCGACCGTCAGTTTCCTACACATCAAGGCACACTATTATGGCAGCCACAACTTCCTCAACCCAACCGGAATCGTGCCGGTCGGTCCTGAGCGCGACTTTGATGGGATAGTGGAGGTGTAAGGGTCCGCTTGCCTGGCTGGCGAATTTGCGCACGGGCACACTTCTGATAATCCGACGAACGGCCTCACGCTCTATGGGCCAGCATCGACGTCTGATCGGACGGAGATTACGATCGGCGCGATCGGCACGAAGCATGGCCTTGCCTTGCCTGTTAGGCGAAAAGCGGCGTGCCGCTGGGCTTCGAACTCGCTTTCCACGGCATCCACACCTCCCGCAGAACCAAAGCGGAAAGTGTAACCCATGTGTCCGGTACGTTCTGTCACCTATGTCTCGGGCCGCTCACCCACACCAACCAAACCTACGATATCTCATCCAAACTTACGCGTAGGGCAGTTCGTGGACCCTGGGGTAAGCGCAGCTTTACGCTCATGCAGGGGAATGCTGAAAGATCTCGGGCTACCAGTCGGGTGAAAGCGGCCTTTGTCGCGAAGGATCGCGAACGCATTTTCGATGCCGCTGTCGTGTGGTAGGACGCGGTGTCTCTGGTCAGAATTTCACACGGTTCGGATTGCAGGTTTCACATCCGGAGGCATACTGACATCTGACCCACGCCAGCCTCGGGCATCGCTAGTATTTCTCAAGCCGCATCGTTTCGAATAGAAACTCCGAAAGCTTTGCAATGTCCTTGCGGGGGCGAGCGGTCGGAATCGTGAGCGATTGGACGAAAAACTGTCTCGTCTTGTAGCACGCGAGCACCGGTACAAGTCGACCGTCCGCGATTTCGTCGGCCACAAGGAAGCTCGGCTGAAGCACTAGTCCTGTTCCGGCCACTGCCGCCGCCACCAGGGCGTCGCCATTGTTGCAGCTCAGCGTGCCTCGGATAGGCACCCGATGGGATTTCCCATCGGCATCGCGAAGAACCCAGTCGTGGCCGTGTTCCGCCGACGTATAGCGCAGGCAATTGTGTTTGCTCAGATCAGTCGGAATTTGGGGCGTGCCGGCGCGGGCGAGATAGGAGGGCGCGCCGCAGATCACCGTTCGCGAATGAGTGAGAAGCTTGGTGCTAAGCGCGGGATCGAGCCGGTTGCTGACCCGCACTGCGAGATCCAGTCCCTCTTCCGCGAGATTGACCAGTCGATCGCTCAACATCAGCTCGATCTCGATCTCTGGGAACATCTCACTGAATTGCCCGAGGATCGGCATGAGGCAGCGCAAGCCGAATGAGATTGGCGCACCGAGGCGAATTTTGGATTGATGCGTCCCGGCGCCGCCGCGGAGCGCGCGGTCATAATCATCGAGGATGTTCCGTGCTTCGCGGAGCAGACGCTCGCCGGCTTCGGTCAATGATTGGCTGCGTGTTGTGCGTATCAATAACGGACCATCCACCCGCGCTTCGAGCTGGCCGATCAGCCGGTTGATCGCCATGCGGGAAATACCGAGCGCAGCGGCCGCCGACGTCTGGCTGCCGCGCTCCACAGTCAGCACAAATGCCTCAAGCTCCCGAAGCTCGCTCACGTCTCATTTGTAAAGCAATTCGATACAATACCCAAGCTCATTTGAGTTGCACCGCAACAGATCGTCTAACATGCTAATTTTGCTAACCAATTTGTGGAGATACAATGGACGCGAAAGCACAACCGGCCCTGCTCGATCGACGAAGGCTGCTAACGACGGCTCTGGCGGTACCCGTGGCGATAGCCGCAGATCACGCTTTGGCCGCGCCGCCGGCCGCCACCGGGCGTGGCGGAGCGGAGACGCGCAGCCTGGACGAGCTGTATCAGGATGCATTGGCGGAGGGCGGCAACCTCGTCGTTTACGCGGGCGGCGATACGCCGACACAGCAGGACAACAACAAAAAGGGATTCCTTGCCCGCTTCCCCAAAATGAACATCTCGATCATCGTGGACTACAGCAAGTATCACGATGTCCGTCTTGATCGTCAGCTTGCCGACCGTTCAGTCGTCCCCGACGTCGTACAGTTGCAGACCCTGCAGAATTTTGCGCGTTGGAAAAAGGAGGGACACCTCCTCAACTACAAACCTGCCGGGTTTCCGAAACTTCACGATTCTCTTCGGGATCCGGACGGCGCCTGGATGGCAATCGGCGTCATCGCATTCAGCTACATGTATGACCCGTCCGCCGTGGATGGAAAGCCGCCGGCATCGCCGAAGGAGCTGACAAATCCAGAATGGCGCGGGCGCATTGCGTCCTCATATCCGAGCGACGACGACGCCGTGCTCTTTCTCTACAAGCTTTATGCGGAGACCTATGGCTGGGACTGGATCCAGAAGCTGGCAGATCAGGGCCTGCAGTTCGCGCGCGGCACGCACTCGCCGGGCCTCGCCGTCTCCCAGCATCAGAAAGCGGTTGGTCTCGGCGGATCCGGATCGCTGACGACACCGGCCAACGCGCCGGTGAAATGGGCCATCGCAGACGGACATCCATTCCTTGCTTGGGGGCAACGAGCCGCGATCCCCAAGGAGGCGCCTCACAAGGCTGCTGCCAAGCTGTACATGAATTGGCAGATCTCGGAGGAGAATCAGCGCAAGGCCTATAACGGCTGGTCGGTTCGCACGGACGTGCAGCCGCAAGGCGGCCTGAAGCCGGTATGGGACTATGCAAACTCCCATTTCGCCGAGTTTCCGCGGTTCATGGAAGATCGAGCCTTGGTCGAGAGGTGGCGCCAGACTTTTGCGATCTACTTTGGCGAAGTGAGAGGCGAGCCGAGTCCGGGCTGGCTGGGACAGCGGCCCGGCGCCTGAGAGATCTTTAAATGACAGGTCCGCCAGCTTGCGGCTGCAACTGGCGGACCAATAGGTGATCGAGCCTGGGAAAGACCGTTCGGGAAACCGGGAAACTGATGCTCGTCCAACGCCCCCTCTGAGGCGGTACAGTTCAGCAGCCTTGTCACTCGACGCGTGCGATTATCATCAAACATTTGGCCATCCCAAATCGCACCAGCGCGCCTTTCGTCGCCGTCCTGCCGCAAGGTCGTCGATACGACACCTCATGCGGCCATTTCAAATTTGTGCCTCACGGCGGAGTTCGCTTCTCGAACCGTCGGCATCACGTCCTTCGAGAATGTTCGGACTGAGTGAGACACCTCACCGAAGATCAAATCGCCGAAAGCGAAGGTCCCCTGACACGTTGACTCCCCTTGGACTTGCTGTGCCAAACGCCTGCTGGCGGCAACACGACGTTTCGGCGGCTCCCCTGATCATCGTGAGGTGTTGCTCGCGATCAGATCTTCGGGATCTTCGCCCCCTCCACGACGCCCGTCCATTTGGCGATCTCGGTCTCGATCAGCGCCTTCATCTCGGCTGGCGAGCTGCCGCGGACTTCACCGCCGACCGCCGTCTCCAGGCGCTGCCTGATCTCGGGATCTTTGATCACATCGAGCGTCGCCGCGTTGAGCGTCGCCACGATCGCAGGTGGCGTGCCCTTCGGCGCCAGCAGGCCCGCCCAGGTGCGCACGTCATAGCCCTTGATGCCGGTTTCCTGAATCGTGGGAACATCGGGCAACAACGCGGTGCGCGTCGGCGACGTCACCGCGAGGCCGCGGATCGCGCCGCTCTGGATCTGCGGGGCGAGCAACACGGGCGTGCCGACGATGACCGGAACCTCGCCACCGAGCAGCGCGGTGATGGATTGCGAATCGCCGCGATACGGCACGTGCACGATCTCGACGCCGGCAGTCGCGTTCAACAGCTCTCCCGCCAGATGATGCGTGCTGCCGAAGCCGACCGATCCGAAGCTGAGCGCGCCCGGCTTCTCCTTCGCGATCGTGATGAGCTCGCCGAGCGATTTTGCCGGGTAATCGCTGCGCACGGCGACGACGAGCGCGTAATAGACCAGTGTCGAGATCATGTCGAAGCTCTCCGCCGGCTGATAGGCGAGGCTCTTGTAGGTCGCCGCGGAAATCGCATGCGCCCCAGTGACGAGCCCGAGCGTGTAACCATCCGGTGCCGCCTTTGCGACCGCGTCCGCCGCGATATTGCCGCCAGCACCAGGCTTGGCCTCGACGATGATCGGCTGCCCGAGCTTCTTCGAGAGCCCGTCGGCGATGATGCGCGACAGCGTGTCGGCCGCACCGCCCGCAGCGAAGCCGTGCAGCAAGCGGATCGGACGCGACGGATAGGTCTCCGCCGGCGCCGAGGTGGTTGCGAGACAAATGCCCAGCAGAAAAATGGACGCAGCAAGCCGCTTCATCCGACGCATGGATGCTCTCTCCCTTTGACTATTCTATCGTTGACCGCAGCGCGTGCGGCGTCTTCAAGTCGCGATCGCGCTAGCGCGCGAACTCCGTGCATTCAGGCGATGGCGGCATGCCCCAGATATCGCGCGGCAGACCAACCCAGACCTTTGGCCGCTGCGGACGATCGCGGTGCCAGGGCCGCGGCTCGAAATAGCCGAGCGCCTCGTCGGTCATGCGGTCGAGATCGCAAAACAGCTCGACCAGATGGCCATCGGGATTGCGGTGGTAGATCGCTGTGTTGTGGCCGGGGCCGTGACGAACCGGCCCCCAGAGCACTGGCAGCTTGTGCCGCGCGAGATGATCGCAGGCGCGATGCATGTGCTCGGGGCCGCGCAGCTCGAAGGCGAAGTGATGAAGACTGCGCGTGGGCGCGCGGGCGAAGTTCAGCGTGTGATGTTCGAAGCCGCTGCGCATGAAGACGAAGCGATCCTCGATCCAGTCGGAAACCCGCAGGCCCATCATGTTGGCGTAAAACTCCGAAGCGGCTTTCGGATCGGGCGTGCGCAGCGCGACATGGCCGAGCTTGGCGACAGCGAGGGCGCCGATCCGCTCCTGCGCGGGCGTCGGCGTCCAGCCCTGGATCAACTCGAAGCGCGTGCCCTCGGGGTCGCTGAAGGACAGCAGCCGGGACACGCCAGGCAGGGCATCGCTGTGGAGCTCGGGCCGCAAGTCAGCCTGCTTCAGCGCGGCGCCCAGCGCCTCCAGCTGGACGTCGGGAGATATCTCGAAGGCGATGCTCTTCAGCGCGGCGTCCCCTCGCTCGATCACCAGCGACAGCTGCTCGGAGTCGTTGGCTAGGAACAGGCGGCCTCCGTCGCGGGCAACCAGGCCAAGACCGATCACGCCGCGGTAGTAGTCGAGCAGCCGCTCGGGATCGGGCGAGGTGAAGGTCGCGTGCCGCAGCCGGGTGAAGCGTGCAATGGGTGCTTGTGTCATCGTGCGGTCCATCCCCTCACGGCGTCATGATGATCTTGCCGAGTGCGGAGCCTTGCTCCAGCAGCGTATGGGCTTTCCTGACCTCGTCGAGCCTCAAGACCGCCGAGATCGCGGGCTTGATGGCATTGCGGCCCAGCGCTTCGATCACGCTGCGCATCAGGGCGCGGCGGCCGTCGCGATCATGGTCGTAGATGTGGAAGGAGAAGCAGCGCACGGCCGGACAGATGTCGAGATGATTGCGCATCGCCGCCATCAGATTCTCTTCCGGCAATCCGGCGAAGGCGTTGTATGACAGCAGCGTGCCCCATTTGCCGAGCGCGCCGAGATAGGCGGTGAACTCGGGCCCACAGACGTGGTCGAGCACGAGGCCGACACCTTCGCCCTTCGTCAGCTCGCGCGTCCGCGCCACGACATCCTCGCTGCGATAGAAGATGACGTGATCGGCGCCGTTGCTTCGTGCGAATGCGGCCTTCTCTTCGGTCGAGACCGTGCCGATCACGGTCATCCCGGCGAGCTTCGCCAGCTGCACCAGCGCAGTGCCGACGCCGCCGGCGGCGCCGATCACCAGCACGCTGCTGGGTGCGCGCGGATGGCGGCACTCATGCAGCAGTGCCCAAGCGACCTGGTAGTTCGAGAGGCACACAGCAGCTTGCAGATCGACATGGTTGGGCAGCGCGTGAACGGCGTCCGCGGGCGCGACCACATAGTCGGCGTAGCAGCCGCCGCGCTGGGACAGATCACGCGCGCTCAGCAGCACCTTCTGGCCGATTGCAAATCCCTCGACGCCGGGCCCAAGCGCGGAAATGCGGCCGGCGACGTCGTTGCCGGGATTGGCCGGCAGCGGCGGCATCCATTTGTAGACGCCGCGCCGGATCAGCGCGTCGGGCTGCCCGACCCCGAACGCCTCGGCCCGGATCTGCACCTGGCCGGCGCCCGGCACAGGCACCGGAAGCTCGACCACCTCGAGGGCATCCGGCCCACCCGGCTGACGCACCAGCACTGCCCTCATGATGTCACGGCCTCCCAGCCCGATATTTTCGAAAATAATACCGTTTACGAAAATTATTGCAAGATGGTCGTTGTCGCGGCATGTTGAGGCATCGATTCATTGGCTGAGCCATGTCCGAAAGCGCCATTCGCCCCCGCAAGGAATTCGGCAAGACCATCGCCGCCGACATCACGCATCGGCTGCGCGAGGAGATCATTGCCTGTGGCCTCGCACCTGGCGAGCCGCTGCGCTTCGACGTGCTGCGCGAGCGGTTCGGCGCGAGCTTTACGACGCTCCGCGAGGCGCTGACCGCGCTCGCCGCCGAAGGCCTGGTCGACGCCCAGGAGCAGCGCGGATTTCGCGTGGCGCCGGTCAGCCGCCAGGATCTGGTGGAGGTCACCGACGCCCGGGTGCTGATCGAGGTGGAATTGATCCGCCGCTCGATCGAGCGCGGCGACGATGACTGGGAAATCGCCGTCATTTCGACGCTGCACCGCCTGAAGCGGATCGAGCAGCGTGATCCCGAACATCCCCTGCGCGATCCCGAATGGAAGATCGCCCATCGCCAGTTCCACCAGGCGCTGGTGTCCGCCTGCGGCTCCGCGACACTGCTCGCCATTCGCGCCGAGCTGTTCGACCGCGCCGAGCGCTACCGGCACCTGTCCGCCAATTTCCGACCGCGTCCGCGCGACAAGGCCGGTGAGCACCAAGCGATCATGCAGGCCGCAATCTCCCGCAACGCCGATCTCGCCGTGCAGCTGATCGAGGCGCATATCCGCTCGACCTCCGACAACGTCGCGGCCTACGCCGGGCATCTGCTCGACACCGAATAGGCCGCCCGCATTTTCATGCGGGGCGGGCTTGCGTCCCGGCTGATTTTCGAAAATAATATAGATATCGAAAATTTTGACCCTAGGGGCGAAACCATGAAGCTGCTGTCGTTCTTGGACGGAAATCGGGAAAGCTGGGGCGCCGTTGTCGAAAACGGCGTCGTGGATCTCGGCCGCGCCCTGCCCCAATACCCGACGCTGGCCGACTTCCTCGGCAGCGACGACTTTGCGCGCCGCGCGGCCATCGTCGCTCAGCACAAGCCCACCCTGGCCCTCGGCGATATCAAATACCTTCCGGTGATCCCGCGTCCCGAGAAGATCGTCTGCGCCGTGCGCAACTATCTCGACCACCACAACGAGGCGGTGGCGTTCGGCATGAAGCGCGAGATCACGGAGTTTCCGCCGATCTTCCTGCGGGTCTGGCGCTCGCAGGTCGCGCACAACGCGCCGGTGATACGGCCGAAGGTCTCGGACAATTTCGACTGGGAGGGCGAGCTCGCCGTCGTGATCGGCAAAGGCGGCCGCCACATCAGCCAGCTTGATGCCTGGAATCACGTCGCGGGCTACTCGATCTACAACGACGTCAGCGTGCGCGACTGGCAACGCCACGCGCAACAGATCGCTTCGGGCAAGAACTTCGTCGGCACCGGCCCGTTCGGACCGTGGCTGGTCACGCCGGACGAGATCGGCGATCCCACCAAGCTGAAGCTGGAGACGCGCGTCAACGGCGCGACCGTGCAGTCTTCCGACACCTCGATGCTGATCTTCTCGATCCCGCGACTGATCGAATATTGCTCGACCATCTTCGACCTGGTCCCCGGCGACGTCATCGCCACCGGCACGCCGGCCGGCGTCGGCTTCACCCGCAAGCCGCCGGTCTTCCTCAAGCCCGGCGACGTGGTCGAGGTCGAGATCGAGAATATCGGCGTGCTCAGCAATCCCGTCGTGGACGAGGCCTAGAGCCACGCATGTATGACATCCGCAAGTCCGCACTCAGCGTCGAGACGATCTTGCATGAGCGCGGCCCCCGCCTGGAGAAGCCGCTGCTGGTCGGAACGGCTGTTGCGGTGATCCGCAATCCCTTCGCCGGCCGCTATGAGCCTGACCTGATGCCATTTCAGGCGTCCTTGCGTTTGCTCGGGCGCGAGCTCGCAAGCGCGTTGATCGCGCAGCTCGGCGGCGCATCGCGCATCGAGGCCTATGGCAAGGGCATCATCGTCGGCGAAGACGGCGAGCTCGAGCATGGCGCCGTTTGGCACGAGGCCGGCGGCCACGGTATGCGCGAGGTGCTGGGACAACCGAAGGCGATCGTGCCGGCGGCGAAGACGATCGGCGGGCCCGGTACGCGGCTGATGGTGCCGCTCGGTCATATCCACGCTGCCTATGTTCGCAGCCATTTCGGCACCGCCGAGATGACGCTGTGGGATGCGCCACGTCGCGACGAGATCGCCTTCGGGCTCGTGATGGCGACCGGCGGCCGGCCTTACGCGCGCATCGGCGGACTCGCAGCGTCCGACATCTCCGTAGGCGATGGGCAGCGTTGATAGAACCGTCAGATATTCTTGCCGCACATTACTTGGGTCGCGATACTCAGCTCGCCGAAGCTGCGGTGCCGAAGCTCGAAGCGAGAACAATCTGTAAAATGAGGCCACCTCACCGCGTCACACCTGCTGCTAAGTGCTTGATTTATATGGTGGGCGCACCAGGGCTCGAACCTGGGACCCGCTGATTAAGGGGCGTATGATTTCCTAGTAAAATCAGTAGCTATTCCGACAAACCTCTCTCGATCCTGCATTGAACCGCCAACAGGTTTTACCCTTGTCGGAATGGCTCGGTAGCAAACTCTCGACGAAGAGCAGCTTGAGTTTGAATGAGTTCTTGGAGTTGTCGGGGGTTCGAGTCGCTGGAGCGACTCGAACCCCTGACGCCGGTTTTTTGTTTTCTCGCTGCAGCTCACGTGACATCTCGGGATTGACCGACGCTGAGCCCTGCTCGCGAGATTATGCCCAGCCTGCGCACCGCACCCGCTCTCCACTCGTCGCGCTTTGCGGACGTCGCGCGTAGGTCCAACGAAGGATCACCTGCGCTTGCCTCCAATGGATTTTTCTTGATCTCCCGGTGCACACGTCGTGCACACGCCGGCCTCTAACTGATTGAAAAACTTGAACTCTCGTTCCAATCCATCATCGGAGCCACGGAAAAGCGATAGCCTTGCGATTTCAATACTTTATCCTATGTTCTCAATGGGATGAATCCGGCACATGTGCACTCCAAACTCGCCGAAATTGCACACGTTTGTACCTGTTTTGACCTCTCAGTGCACGGGAACTGGCGCGTCCAGCTCCGCCGGAAAAACCGTTACGTGGCAGAGACCTTCCGCCGACGCAAGAACGGCGAAGATTGGGCGCTCGATATGGAGCGCAATATCGACTGCAGTGGATCGCGCAAACCCCGCGCAGCGCCCAAGCAAAAACCTTCGGCGATATCATCGATCTGCATATCGAAGACATGCACGAGGTCGGCCGCCCTCCCCGCCGCTCCAAGGCCGCCGTGAGGCACTGAAGGAAGCCTTGGGAGACAGTAAAATTGCCTAACCGCGCATGGCAGCAGGACATCTGCGGTCGGCATTCCCTGCTCCTCGGCGAGCTTGCTTGCGGCAAAGAAACGGCGTCGTCTGGCGACGATCTCGAACGCATTGCCCTGGGGCTGGACTAGCATGCGGCGGTCGGCGGAGCGCGTCGTATTGCGGTCGAGATCAACGCTGATCCCGAGCCGCTCCTTGATGTTCCCCCATCATCGAGCACCGCCTGACCGGTCGACGGCTTCCATTTGAAGGTGCCGTCGGGCCCGAACGATGCGGTGCACGACATCGTAGTCACGCTTTTCCCGGCTTGCCTCATCGCGAACTCTGATCATCCTGTCCTGATCATCCGGATGAATGAGCTGCAGCCAGCCGAGCTCGGACGCAACGGCCTGCCCGCCACGATCGCAGTTGATGAGCTCATGGATTCGGCCATCCGATTTGGCGATCCATACCACGGCTCCAGCCGCCTTGATCAGCGCGCGGTATCGCTCATCGGCAATCCGCAACTGGTTGAGCTGATCCTCTCTATCGACCCGCGCCCGCCAGGTCAGTGGCCGTGACGAACATGCAGCTTCGGAGCATGGGCCAATGATGCATTCGCCTGGCTCGTCGGGCTGCGAAAGCAGCTTCCTCCACGCCCGGCGATTGCCGACACACACTGGTCGATCGTCTCGAATGCGCAACTCCGCACGCCTGAGTCGTAGTCGAGCCGGCAGAACGCGTATTCCTTTGCCGCGACGGCTCCGGGCGGGATTAGAATCGCCGTGGCGGTTGACGCTGCAACAACCACGGTGGAGGCGAAAATCCTATGCATACTTGCTTCCGCAATCTTGATGATGCCGAGACTCACAGGCCGTCAGCGAAGCTGCTCTATTCACATGCAACGTGCTCACAAGCTAATCGCAGACGAGATACCTGCGATGGCGGCTGTAGACGTAACGGCATTCGCTACTCGCGTAGTAGCTCGAGCGCGTACCGCCATAGGCGTATCCGGCATAGGCCCCGACTGCGTATGCGCCTGCATAGGCCGCGGCGCGCGCTCCATATCCATAGCCGTGCTCGCCGCCGTAGCGATAGCCGGCACCACCGATGTTGACCGCGGTCGTTCGCGCGGCGCCCACGATAGCCGGTCCACCGCCCGCACCTCGCGCGGCGAGATCAACGCGCGGCCCGGCTGCTGGAGCGGGACGAGGGCCGGGAGTGGCGATCGCGGAGGCCGGACCGGGAGCTGCGAGGGCTGGGGGTCCTGCCGGCACCATCGGCGGAGGGCCGGCGGGCGCCATCGGTGGCGGCGGCGGAAATTGCGCAAACGCAGTAGACGAGGCCAGCGAACTTGCCGCGACTGTCACAGCGACAGCAAAGGTTGACAGCGTCTTCGAGAGCATCGTCTTCTCCATTCTAGATCTGGGGCTCGAGCATAGGCTGGGGCGCGTGGAGAGCGGGCCTGTCTCCGGCCGGCGCATCGTTCGCAACGGCTTCCGCCTCGTGTGAAGGTGATTCATCCGCATGACCCGGATGGATCCGGAACCAGGCCACATACAGCGCCGGCAGGAACAGCAGCGTCAGCAGCGTGCCGACGATGATGCCGCCCATCATGGCGTAGGCCATCGGGCCCCAGAAAATCTCGCGCGCGATTGGAATGAGCGCGAGGCTCGCGGCGGCGGCCGTGAGCAGGATCGGTCGCATGCGATGCTCGGTTGCTTCCACCACGGCATCCCAAGCCGGCCTGCCCTCCTTCTTGAGATCCTCGATCTGCACGATCAGGATCACGGAGTTTCGGACCAGGATGCCGATGAGGGCCAGCACGCCGAGGATGGCGACGAAGCCCAGCGGCGCGCCGCTCGGCAGCATGGCCATGACGACGCCGATCAGCGCGAGCGGCGCGACCGCGAACACCAGGAACAGGCGCGAAAAGCTCTGCAGCTGCACCATCAGCACGGTGGCCATGACGAACAGCATCAACGGCACGACCGCGATGATCGGCCCCTGGCTCTTGGCACTCTCCTCCACCGAGCCGCCGATCTTGATCGAGTAACCCGCGGGTAGCTGCTTCGCAAACTCGGTCACCTTCGGCGCGAGTTGGTCGACGACCGTCTTCGGCTGAACGTTGCTGACCACGGCGGCCTTCAGGGTGATGGTCGGAATCCGCGCGCGGCGCCAGATCGTAGGCTGCTCCAGCTCGTAGCGCAGATTGGCGACGGCTCCGAGCGGCACGGATTGGCCACCGAGCCCTGTCAGTTGCAAATCGCGCAGCGTATCGATCGAGGCGCGCTCCGGCGCGTTCGCGCGTCCCGTGACGTTGACCAGATAGATGCTGTCACGCACCTGCGTAACTGGCGAGCCCTGGAGCACTGAGTTCAGCGTGGTGGCGATGTCTTCCGAGGTGACGCCGAGCTGGCGCGCCTTGTCCTGGAGCACGTCGACTTTCACGACGCGCGCCGGCTCCATCCAGTCGAACACCACGTTGCCGAGATCAGGACTGCTGCGAATGACGCCTGCAAGTTTCTGCGAGAGGTCGCGGACCTCAGCGATGTCTGGGCCGCTCAGGCGGTATTGTACCGGACGGCCGACGGGAGGACCGACCTCGAGCAGCTTGACGTAGGTGTCGGTGCCCGGAAAGGTCTTCCGCAAGTAATCCTCGAACTGCGACTTGAGCTTGTCCCGCGCGGCGATGCCGCCCTTGGTCACGATCACCTGCTGGCCGAACCAGGTGTTGGCGGTTTGCACATCGAAGGACAGCACGAAGCGCGGCGCGCCGGTGCCGACATAGGTCGACCAGTGCTCGACCGAATCATTGCCCTGCAACTGCTCGCGCTCGAAGCGCGCCATCTGCCCGTTGGTCTCGGTGATGGAGGCGTTCTGCGGCAGGTTCCAGTCGATCACGAGCTCGGCGCGATCCGATGAGGGGAAGAACTGCTGCTGCACGAACTGCAAGCCGAACAGGGCGAGCAGGAAGGCGCCGGCCGTCACGGCGATGGTGCTCCAACGATGACGCATGCAGAACAGCAGGAGGCGCGCGAACATCTGCGCCACCCGGCCCTTCTCTCCGTGATGTCCCTTCATCCTGGCCGGCAAAATGGTGACGCCGAGCAGCGGCGTGAACAAGACGGCGACGATCCAGGAGACGATCAGAGATACCGCGATCACCACGAACAGCGTGAAGGTGAACTCGCCGGCATTGCTGCTGTTGAGCCCGATCGGGATGAAGCCGGCTACGGTGACCAGCGTTCCCGTCAGCATCGGGAACGCGGTCGAGGTATAGACGTGCGTTGCCGCCTTTTCGAGGGGATCGCCGATTTCGAGCCGCGCCACCATCATCTCGACTGCGATCATGGCGTCATCGACCAGCAGCCCGAGCGCGATGATCAGGGCCCCCAGCGAAATGCGTTGCAGCGAGATGCCGCAATAGGCCATCACGACGAAGGTGATCGCAAGCACGAGCGGAATGGCGATGGCGACCACGAGGCCGGCGCGCAGGCCCAGGCTCAGGAAGCTGATGCCGAGCACGATGATCACGGCCTCGAACAGCGCCTCGGTGAAACCCGAGACGGCATGCTCGACCACGACGGGCTGGTCGGCCACGAGGTGGACCCCGACGCCGATCGGCAGGTCGGCGACGATCTTCGTCATCTCCTCCTTCAGCGCTTCACCGAACTGGAGCAAATTGGCCCCGGACTTCATGCCGATCGCGAGCGCAATGGCGGGCTGACCGTTGTATCTGAACAGGGTTGACGGCGGATCGGCGTAGCCGCGCGTGATGGTTGCGACATCGGTCAACGGGAAGAAGCGGTCGTTGATGCGCAGATTGACCGCCTTCAGGCTCGCCTCGGAGGTGAACTGGCCGTTGACGCGGACACTGATCCGCTCCGGCCCCTCCTGGAACACGCCGGAGGGCGCAACCGCGTTCTGGCCCTGCAGCGAATTCATGATGGCGTGGACGTCGAGGCCGAGGGCCGCGATCTTGCGGGTGGAGAATTCGAGGTAGATGACCTCGTCCTGCGCGCCGAGAATGTCGACCTTGCCAACATTGGGCACGGTCAGCACCTTGGCGCGGATGTCCTCGACCTGATCGCGGAGCTGCCGCTGGCTGAGGCCGTCGCTGGTGAACGCATAGACATTGCCGAAGACGTCGCCGAAGCGATCGTTGAAGCCGGGGCCGATCACGCCTTGGGGAAAATCGCCCCTGATGTCGGCGATCATGTTGCGGACGCGCACCCAGGTCGGCTTGACGTCAGCCGCCTTGGTCGAATCTCGCAAGTAAACGAAAACGGTCGTCTGGCCCGCGACCGTCACGCTCTTGGTGTAGTCGAGCGACTCCAGCTCCTCCAGCTTCTTCTCGATCCGGTCGGTGACCTGACGCGTCATCTCCTCGGGCGAGGCGCCCGGCCACTGCGCCTGAATCACCATGGTCTTGATGGTGAAGTCAGGGTCCTCCTGGCGCCCGAGCTGGAGATAGGCAAATAGGCCGGCCGCCATGAAGGCGATCATGAAATACCAGACGAGCGAGCGATGGCCGAGCGCCCAGTCGGAGAGGTTGAACGACTTCATGGCTCTTGATCCTGTTCGATGCGGACGTGCTGTCCCGGCTTGAGGCTGTGAATTCCGGCGGTAACGACGCGAGTGCCTGCGGCAAGCCCGCCGGAGACGCGGATGCCCGCCGGTTCGGCGACGCTGTCGATTTTCTGCAAGGACACAGTGCTTGTGGACTGATCGACCACCCAGACAAAATCGGCGCCGTCCCTGGCGAGCACCGCTGATGCGGGCAGGCGCAAGACCTTGCCCTGATCCTTGCCGAGCTTTGCCGTGACGGTCGCTCCAAGACGGAAGCTTTCGGGCGGGTTGTCGAGCGCGATCCTGATACGTCGCAGCCGTGTCACCGGATCGGCTTGCGGCGCGATTTCGCGGATCCTGCCCTCGACCTGAACGGCAGGAAGAAGCTGCAGGCTGACGGTGAAGGCGAGGCCGACCTCGAGCGGCACGGGAAAGTCTTCCCCGATGTCGACGACCGCCTCGCGGATGTCCGGGCGCGCGACCGTCACCACTGTTTGACCGGGCGAGACCACCTGGCCCACTTCCGCCCCGACGGCGGTGACGACGCCGCCGAAATCGGCCTTGATCTGGGCATAGCCGAGCTGCTCGATCGCTTTCGTCAGGCTCGCCTGCTCCTGGGCGACGGTCGCTTCCGCACCGGCGCGCGCTTGCTCGGCATTATCAAGCGTCTGCCTGGTGGTCGCGTCGCTGGTGATGAGCGTGCGTTGCCGATCCTCGGTGGCCCTGGCCGTCGCAAGCTGCGCCTCGGCCTTCGCAAGCTGGGCTTTGGCTGCGCGAACGGCGAGATCGAGCGCGGTGGGGTCAATCGTCCCGATGATTTGCCCTTCGTTGACGATGTCGCCGACGTAGACCGGACGCGAGGTCAGCCGTCCGAGCACGCGAAAGCCAAGGTTGGTCTTGTAGCGCGGCTCGACGACGCCCACGGCAACCGCGCTATCACCGCTGTTGGGCTTGGCCAGCATCGAGAGCACGGGGCGCACCGGCTCCGGCGCGTTCGTCTCCTGCTGGCACCCTGTGAGCAACGAGGCCGCCGCGAGCGTGCCGGCAATCATCATGACCTGTCGCTTCATGACCGGCCTCCCTCTTCAGTGACAGGCTGGCCGGCGCTTAAGAGCTTGCCGCCGTCGACGACGACGTGCTCGCCGGGCTCAAGCCCTGCCTTGATCAGCACCTGGCCGGCTTCATAAGCGCCGACCGTGACCGGCTTCAGCGACGCTGTCTGCGTTTGGGGGTCGACGGTCCAGACGGCGGGCTTCCTGCCCGCGGCCATCAGCGCGCTCCAGGGCAAGGTGATCTCCTGCTGGGCTTTCGCCTTGACCGTTCCAGCGACGGCGCTGCCCAGCGTCATCGCAACCGGCGGATCTTCGATGGACACCTTGACGCGGATCGTCGAGCTCTTCGCATCGATCACAGGTGAAATCTCTCTCACTTCGCCCGTCGCGGTCACGGCGGGATCCGAGACCAGCGCCAGCGTGACGCGGCGGCCGTCGGTCTGGCCGAGAAAGACGGACTCATAGACGTCGAAAACGGCATCCCGCTCCCCGTCCTGCGCGATCGAGAACACGGGTTGCGCGGCCGGCACGACCTGGCCGACCTCGAGATTTCGCGCGGTCACGACGCCGTCGGCTTCGGCGCGAAGAACGGTATGGCCCAGCGCATCTTGCGCGGTGCCGAGCTGCGCCCGGGCTGCTTGCAGCACGCCCTCCGCCGTTCGCAGGCCCTCCTGGGCCTGATCGTAAACGGTGCGGGTGGTGAAGCCGCTCGCGATCAGTGCTTTCTGGCGCTCGAACGTCGCCTTCGCCACGCGCAGCTGAGCTTCGGCGGAGGCCACTGCCGCGGTCGAAGCATCGACGTCGGCCGCCTGCTCGGCCGGATCGAGCCGGGCGAGGACGTCACCCTTTTTGACGTGAGCGCCAACCTCGACATCGCGGGCGACAACACGTCCGCTGACCCGGAACGAAAGATCGGCACGGAAGCGCGCCTGAACCTCTCCAGTCAATGTGATGGAGCCTTGCCTGTCGCGGGGCTGCACGATCGTGGTCCGGACCAGCGTTGCCCGTGTGGTCGTCCGCGCCGTGTTATCGTTGCAACCAGTCAGCGCAACGCTGGCAAGCACGGTCGCTGCGGCGAGGGCCGTCCCCACATGTGGTGTTCGAACGGGCTTTGAGAATTGGCCTGTCATGGCGCGTCCGTATGATGGGAAGATGACAACAGCCCGCCAAGCGGATCGGCGGATTGGCGGGGGACGACCATTTCGCCCTCTTGCTGGCGCAGTCGTCCGGCAAAGGGATCGGTCTCAACGGTGGGCCCGCGTTGATCGGCCGCTGCGCTTGCCGTGAGCACCGCGTCGTTTGAAGCGGTGGCTCGCGTGCGGCGCGGAGCCCTCATCTGGCGCTTTGCGATCGACCAGTTTGCGGCCCGTTCGCGTTCGGTCAGCGGGAACGAGAGGACGATCGAGGTGAATTCGGCGCCGAAGCCCTGCTCGATCCGGCCGCCGAGCGCCCGGCCGATATCCCTGGCAATCCGCAGCTCGCGATCGGAAACGTCCCGCGCAGGCCGGGAGCCGTTGTCCCGGATCACGCAGTTCACCAGCGCGCCGGTGCGCGTCAGCTTGATCCTGATCTGCCCCGCCCGTGCGTCGAAGCAGGCGTGCCGTGCCGCGTGCATCACGAGTTCATGGACGATCAGCCCCACGTGCCAGCAGCGCTCCGGCTCAAGCGCGAGGGACTGGGTCGCACATGCCAGTTCAATGTTCATCCGGTTGAGGATCGCGCGGCGCATGCCGCAGCCGAGTTTGCGAAGGTAGGTCGCGGCGTGGATCAGCGTTTCACCCGCAGGAATGGCCAACGCACGATGAACATCGGCATAGCCATGCAGCAGCTCGACGACATCGCTGAGCGCGCACTTGGCTTCCGCCCCTTCGGCGCGGATGGCGGCGGCGGAGACCAGGTTGATGGCAAAGGCAACGCCGTTGGAGACCCGGTGATTCAGCTCGCGCAGCAACACGCCTTCCTGCAAGCCGGCGGGGTCTGGATTCAAAACAGTCACCACATTCTCCATCTGCTTCGGCGATCGGGTCAAAGGTCCCGCCGTTCACGGCCGGATGATCCGGGACCACTCGCCAGGCCCGCCGAAGCTTGGGACTGACGTATAATAAACTATACCGTATATTTTGTTTTTCTTGCCTTTCTTCGCGGGCCATGTCAAGTGGGAAAGCAACGCGCACAGACTCGTGATTTCGGAGGCCAAGAATGAAGAAGACGAAGCGAGGCAGACCACCCAAGGATCTTGCCGGTGACGCGCAGGCGCGCATTCTCGATGCAGCCCAGCAGCTGTTTCTGGAGAAGGGCTACCGCAGCGCCAGCATCGACGACATTTCCGAGCTCGCTCCTGCGAGCAAGCCGACGATCTATGCCCATTTCCCCGGCAAGGAAGCGCTGTTCGCGGCGGTGGTGGCCCGCACCATCGACGGCTTGGCGGACTTCGAGGGCTTCTCGCCCGAGGGCCGCACCATCGAGGACAAGTTGATGAGCCTCGGGACAGCCATCGTCGAGAGGTGGTCGAGGAATCGCTCGGCATGGTGCGCGCGACGATCGCGGAGTCGCAGCGGTTCCCCGAACTGAGCCGCAACATTCACGACGCTGCGCGCGATCGCTCCCTGGCCGCAGTGTCCCAGCTGCTGGACGACGCCACGCAGAAGCTCGCTCGCACCCCGAGGGGCCCTTTCAGCGCCAAGCGCAGCCGCGCTAGAGCGCAAATCTTTCTCGACCTCATTCTGCTACCGATGCTGTTCCGGTCGCTCGTCGGCGAGACGCCGAAAGACCTGAAGAAGGAGCTTCCCGGCTTCCTGCGCGAGCGCGTCGGCTTTTTCCTGGCAGCCTGCGAGACGGACTGGTCGCACTAGCTGTCTTCTTTGGACGGTTGACTCGGAAGCATTCGCATCAGCCGGCTGCAATGAGCTGCACGTGAGCTGTCATCTCGGCCGGCTGCAGGAATGGCGTGCGACGCAAAGCCCCCGTACAAAATCTCAACATCTCGTCGAAGCTTGGCCGCAGCGCCGCGGCCCCGACCCGCGAAGGATTGAGATAGACATCCATGGCTTCCAGCAGGCAGCAGGTCAGCGCCATAGGACTGCCGCCCTGCAGCTCTCCACGTGCTTGCCCGGTGCCGATGATCGGTCGCACCAGCCCTCGGATCCTGTCGTCGTAGGTGAGGACAACCGTCCAGTTCTGACGGACGGCCAGAGTTATCAGGTCTTGCAGTCGTCGATGCTTCGCCGGTCGACCTTCATTGCAGTCGGCGATGGCCTTCAGGATTGCGGCCAAGCGCCGTAACGCTGGCCCACTGGCGCGGGCCGCTTCAGCCGCCGCACTGACCGCTTCCTCGAGCACCTCCTGCACCACAGCCTCCTCGATCGCCCGCCTTGAGGGGAAGAATCGATAGACGTTTGCCGAAGACATCGACAGATTCTGCGCGATGTCGGTGACGGTGGTCTTGTTGTGTCCCATCTCGCCGTAGAGATGGATGGCGGCCTGCACGATCTTCCGGCGGGCGCTGCTCGTTCGATCTTCAATGTGGCTGCGCATAGCGTCTCTCACTGCGCCGTAAGGTTCATCAGCTCGCGGCGGCAAGCCTCTCCGAAATCGCGCAAGGGATCCATTTCCTCGATGAATTTGGGGAGATCGACGAATGTCCGATTTGGCGAGAGATACGTTTCGATGATCAAGTGCCCGGCTCTCTCGGCGGCCTGAACGACCTCGTTGCTCGACAAGATCCGCATGCGTCCGACCAGCGTATAGAGGCTGACCAGTTGCGGGATTTCGGCCTGATCATTGACGAGGGCGTCGGCATAGAGTCGTGATGCCTCCTCGATAAAGCTATGATACAATTGTTCGCGCTTCGAGAACGCGCGGGCATGATGAAGTTCTCGACGCCTTCGGCGCCCGCTAAACCATCCACTGACGATGGTCGAGACCGCACCGAACGCAGAGCCGCCGAAGGCAGCCAGGGCCGGTATGTACACTGTGCTCATAAGATCGCTCCTGTGTGCTGTTGCAGCGCGTATGTGGTCCAAGGCAGAGATCACATCACGCCGCAACGTCACTTATCTGCCCCTGATTGATCCGGCGGACGCCTGCTCGAACACCGCTTTACAGCCTTCGCTTAGATCGGATTTCCTGAGCCGCAGACAGGCTTCGACTCCCGTAGGGTCGGGAATGTAGGCACTGCACAGGCGAAAGGCGTCGGGCGTGCAAGCCGCTCGCTGCTCAGGTGTGCCTCGATTCTCCTGGGAAAAAGCTGCCGTCATCCCGATGGCAACCACGACCGTTGCGAACAGCGCCTGCTTCAATCTCGTCATGTCTGATCCTTTCTCTGCTCGAGGTTTGTGATTGGCTGGGGCGGAACTTCGCCGCCTCGATCTGCACACGCGCTTGTGACGCACTCGTCTTGACTTCGGCCATGGCGCATGATTTATATGAACTATACGGTGTATTTTATTAAGGAGACGCCGAATGTCAACACTGCTGTTCGCGTTGATGCGTGAAAATCCGTTGCCCGGCCTCGCCGCCGCCTCGCTGAACGTCGTTGTCGCATTGTGCCTCGTGGCCCTCAGCGTGCTGCTTGGCATCACGATCGCGATGATCGCGTGGGCTCATACGCTCGCCACACGCCAGACCAGCGCCGTTCGGCTGGAGCGGAGGACGGGCGCATGACACCGGTCCTGCTGATCGCCCGTGACTGCATCATCTATTGGGTCAACGTCTGGATCGCGCCGGTGGAATGCGTGTTCGACGTGATCGAGTCCGAGCTCGCGCGCAGAGGCGTTGCGCCTGAGGATTTCGACCGCCTGTCGCAGGCGGCGTGAGACGACGACGGGTACCTGACATGCTGAACTTCGTCGAAGTCTTTGACGTGATGGAAGTGAATCCATCCAGCGGAGAGACCATCTGGACCGGCGTCACCGGAACACGGACGGCGCTCGAGCGCGACGGCTTCATGATCCATCCGAAAGCCGGCGCCTATTGTCCAGCGGAGTGGCTCGACGAGCGCGGCTATCTCGACGCTGAGCTCGCCCGCAGGCACCCGCGCCCCTGGAGTATCTGATGATGAGACGGATTCATATCGTTGCCGGGAGCGAGGCGCCATGAGTCGACCATGCGCAATGTTCATGCGCGCGAGGCAGCCGACCGACAGCGCCCTTCCCTTGCGCGGCTACTTCCTTTGGGTGGGTGGAGTGCTGGTCTGCTTGCTTTGGTTGGCGAACTGGGCGCTGCCGGCGCAATTGCCGGGTCGCTTTTCCGAGCCGGATCCTGCGCGGCCTCCGATCCGCATCCACTCCGACATCAAGCCGCCGGAGCTCGTGGTGATCGATACCAGTCGGTCGCTGCCCGCGCCCTCCGACAAGGAGATCGTCCTCGCCCACTCACCCGTTGCAGGCGCCCAACCCGACAGAGACTGATCCGATGTCCAGACAGCATTTGTTCGCCCTGATCATATGGTCCGCCACGCTCGCCGCCACCGGCGCCGTGGCGGACGTCCAGAATTCCGCGCAGACGGACAGCCGCAGCGCGAGCGCGCAAAGCGATGCCGAGGACGCCGCTATCCGCCGCGTGCTCTCGGAGTTCCGCACCATACCCGTGCCGCTCAGCCGTGCCATCGCCATCGCGGAGCACCTGCATGACGGCTCGAAGACCGCCGACATCAGCTTCGAGATCGACAACTCCCCGCTCTACCGCGTCCGTACCGTCCGAAACGAACACGTGTGGGAGAATGCGATCGATGCCAACACCGGAAGCGTCACCGGCAAGGAGTTGACGTCGTCGCTCAAGGAGCTCGATCGGGAAGATCTCGCCAAGATCCTTGCCCTGAAGTGGATCAAGCAGGAATTGTCGGATGCGGTGCAGGTCGCCGAGAGGGCTGCGGCCGGCAGCGCGCTGGCCGGCGGCCTGATCCGACAGGACGGCAAGCTCAACTTCGTGATCGTCGTCGCCGCCGGGGACCATTTGAAGGAAGTGCTGCTCGAGCCGCCCAAGGTCGAAAAGCAAGACCCGACTCGTCATTAGCAATCCCATCAAGAATGAAAGAGCGAACTCACAATGAACTTCCAGCCTCGATCGCAGCTCTCATCCGCACAACGGCAGCTTCCCTTCGACTGTATCGCGCTGCTGTTGCAGGGCGGCGGTGCGCTTGGCGCGTACCAGGCGGGCGTGTACGAAGCCCTGGCCGAAGCCAGCATTCATCCCGACTGGGTTGCTGGCATCTCGATCGGAGCCATCAATGCCGCCATCATTGCCGGCAATCCGCCCGAGTCCCGTGTCGACCGCCTGCGCGATTTCTGGACCCAGGTCACCTCGACGGCACCCTGGAATTGGTCCGGCAATCCCTTCCTGGATTGGACGCGGAGCGACAATACGCGCAACCTCATCAACCAGATGAGCGCCGGTCTTGCGGCCACGTGTGGCGCCACAGGATTCTTCTCCGCCCGTCCCGTCCTGCCCTGGCTGCAGCCCGGAGGAGCCAGCGATGCGACCAGCATCTATGACACGCGCGCGCTCAAGACCACGCTGGAGCGCCTGGTTGACTTCGATCGTCTTAACGCCGGGCTGACGCGCTTCAGCGCCGGCGCGGTCAACGTCCGAACCGGAAATTTCGTCTATTTCGACAATACCACCCATACGATCCGGCCGGAGCATGTCATGGCGAGCGGCGCGCTGCCGCCGGGCTTTCCGTCGGTGGAGATCGAGGGCGAGCACTATTGGGACGGCGGTCTCGTTTCCAATACGCCGCTGCAATGGGTGATCGAATCGGATGCCCCGCAGGACATACTCGCATTCCAGGTCGACCTCTGGAGCGCCCGCGGTCAACTTCCGCGCAACATGGCCGAGGTCGTCACGCGGCACAAGGAAATCCAGTATTCGAGCCGCACGCGCGCCAGCACCGACCAGTTCAAGCATGTGCAGCGCCTGCGGCGCGCACTAACGGATCTGCTGGGGAAGCTGCCCGACGATCTCAGCCAGCATGAGACTGTGAAACTGCTCAGCACGGCGGTCTCGCGGAATGTCTACAACATCGTCCATCTGATCTATCGCGCGCGCAATCACGAGGGGCACTCCAAGGACTACGAGTTCTCGCGTCTGTCGATGCAGGACCATTGGCAAGCTGGCTATCACGACGCACTGCGCACCCTGCGCCATCCCGAGGTGCTCGCCCGGCCGACGAGCCCCGATGGGGTCTTCACCTTCGATCTCGAACATGACGGCCGCGAGTAGCCGTAACCTCATCATCAGGAGAGAACGCAAATGCGCGAGACTGACGTGAAACGACGCGCCTTCGCCATGCCGCTGACCAACCCGGCCTATCCGCCCGGGCCGTACCGGTTCGTCGATCGCGAATACCTCATCATCACCTATCGTACCGATCCAGCCAAGCTCCGGGCCGTGGTTCCGGAGCCGCTGGAGGTCGACGAGCGGGACGCTCTCGTCAAATACGAGTTCATCCGCATGCCGGATTCCAACGGCTTTGGCGATTACACGGAGAGCGGTCAGGTCATTCCTGTCTCGTTCCGCGGCCGCAAGGGCGGGTACACGCATTGCATGTTCCTCAACGACGAAGGACCGATTGCGGGCGGACGTGAGCTCTGGGGCTTCCCGAAGAAGCTCGCGCAGCCGACATTGCGAACCGAGATCGACACGCTGATCGGCACGCTTGACTACGGCCCGCTGCGAGTCGCCACGGGCACGATGGGCTACAAGCATCGCGAGGCCGATCTGGCGAAGGTCAACGCTGCTCTCAACGAGCCGAACTTCCTGCTCAAGATCATCCCGCATGTCGACGGCAGCCCACGAATCTGCGAGCTCGTTCAATATCATCTCGAAGACATCGTGCTGAAAGGTGCGTGGACCGGACCGGCGGCCCTGGCCCTCACGCCACACGCCTTGGCCCCGGTCGCCGAGTTGCCGGTCCTGGAGATCGTCTCAGCCGTCCACATCCGCGCCGATCTCACGCTCGGTCTCGGGGCGGTGGTGCACGACTATCTGCAGCAGCCGGCTCGCGGCTCGATTCGAGCCGTTGAGCGAGCTCTGGTCTTCTAACTTCATCTCCGCATCGCGATCAGCGGCGCAGCGACAATGTTCGCATGTTATAAGGGAAGTGTCCGAGATGGGAATTCTGAACGGTAAGACGGCAGTTGTCACCGGCTCAACCAGCGGCATTGGCCTCGCTTGCGCGAGGGCATTCGCCGGCGCCGGTGCCAACGTCGTGATCAACGGCCTGGGCGCGCCAGCCGATATCGAGACGGCGCGCGCTGGGATCGAGCGCGACTTCGCAGTCAAGGCGATCTATTCGCCTGCGGATATGACGAAGCCGAGCGAGATCGCCGCGCCCATCGCGCTCGCAGAGGCGAGCTTCGGCAGCGTCGACATTCTCGTGAGCAACGCCGGCATACAGCACGTTTCGCCGATCGAGGACTTTCCTGCCGAGAGGTGGGATGCGGTCATCGCCATCAATCTGTCTGCGGCCTTCCATGCCATCCGCGCGGCGGTGCCAGGCATGAAGAAGCGCGGCTGGGGCCGCATCATCAACACGGCCTCGGCCCATTCGCTGGTCGCCTCGCCCTTCAAGTCGGCCTATGTCGCGGCCAAGCACGGCATTGTGGGCCTCACCAAGACGGCGGCACTGGAACTCGCCCGCTCGAAGATCACCTGCAACTGCATCAGCCCCGGCTACGTCTGGACGCCTCTCGTCGAGAAGCAAATTCCGAACACGATGGCAGCCCGCCGCATGCGCAGAGACGAGGTGATCAGCGACGTCCTGCTCGCCGCGCAGCCCACCAAAGAGTTCGTCACCGTCGAACAGATTGCTTCCCTCGCGCTGTTCCTGTGCAGCGACGACGCCGCCCAGATCACGGGCGCCAACCTCTCGATGGATGGGGGCTGGACAGCTGCGTAACCGGTTTCAACTCACGGAGCCTACGATCATGTCTTCTCTCAAAGAAGCCACGCGATTCAAGACCAACCGCCCTTTCAGGCTCGATCTTGCGGAAGACAACGGCCTGACCAACGCCCTGCACATACGCGAAGCGACCTTCAATGAGGATGTGCTACCCCGTGATGCCGAATTGATGGCTCCGAGCGACTTCTATGCAGCGATTGCTTCCGACCCATCGCCTCCTCGGCCAACGACCAGGGCTGAAGGGGCAAGGCTGTTTCCCTATCTCGCGGCCTGAAGGACGGCGGCCCAGACGACAAAGACAGTTGAGCCAAGTCAACGCGAGCAAAGCCGAGATCGGAGATCATCCAATTCGAACAGCCAATGGAGACGGTCATGTCAGAGCAGAGCAGCATGCATTTTTATCTGAATTGGGCAAAGGAGCGTATCGACGAGATGGACGCCGCGCTCGCCTCGTTCGAGGTCAGGGCGGGCGAGGCCAAGGCCGAATCGAAGGTCAAGGCCGAGCAGATCATCGCCGATCTGAAGAAGCGCCGCGACGAATTCCAGGTTCAGCTCAAGGCACAAGCCGAAGCCGGCGAAGCGGCCTGGGCGCGCGGCAGGACCGAACTCGAGAAGCAATGGAACGGCTTCGAAGCGCAGATGAAGACGTATTTCGAAAGCGCCGGCAAGCAGGTCGAGCAGCAGCAAGCGACGTTCAAGGACATCGCAGCCGCCCAGGCAAAGGCCTGGCGCGAGGCCGCCGACAAGTTCCGTGAGGCCGCGGGCAAGGTGGCGGCAACGCATACCGGGGATTTCGATGCCGCACTCAAGCAGCTGAAATCCGATGCGTCAGCAGCGGAAGCGCGTCTGCAGAAGCTGAAGCAGGCTGGTAGCGAGTCATGGTCCGTTCTAAGCGCGGCGCTCGCGGAATCCCGCAAGGCGTTCGACCACGCCAATCAGGCGGCATGGAATGCGCTGAGAGGTTCTGGCGCGAAGAGCTGAGGGTTTCTGCTAAGCCCCGCCTCAGGCGAGAGGTGCAGGGGAAGATTCGCTCAGTTCTCAACGGAGGTCGAGCGCTTGCAGCACAGCGTTTTGACCGCGGAGTTGATCACCTTGGTGAAGCAGGGGTCTCGCTGGAAGACAATTCCGGCCCCTGCAATAGACCATACCATCAAAGGCGCGAAATCGGACAAATCGTAGCTTGGCGCGTAAAACTCGCAGGATTGGTAGCGGGGGAGCGACCCGAACCTTCGATACCATTTTATCCTCACCAGGATCAGCAGAACTAATCCGCGAAGCCATTAGCGCGACGGCCCGACGAATTGACAAGCTTGCGCTGCCTCATGAGTGGCCGCGCACATACGATCGAAAATTCCGTGACCGCAAATCGGCGTTTTGCGACTGGCACATCTGATGTACGACGGCCATCTGGCTACTCCGGCTGTACTCCGACGATGCGCTGGCGGATGCGCCGGCGAGCGCAGCCTGTGCCAGCAAAAGTGTCGCTGCGGCACCACGATCATGCCGAGCGCGAGAGTCCCGAACATCTGCATCTCAGGCGTATCGCTTTGTCGTTCATTTTGATTCTTCGTTCCCGTCAATCAGATACCCCAGCGGAGCGCGGCGGTATGCACCGGCGCATCCCACAATTCCTTTGACCGGCTGTCCAACACGGAGACGGTGATCGAAGCACCAGCCATGTCGAGGGACGTCACGTAGGAACCGGTCAGAAAACGCGTAGCCGTGATTCCCGCTCCGTCCAGAATGCGCTTGGCGCTGTTGGTCATCAGATAGAGCTCGATCAGCGGCGTCGCGCCAAACCCGTTGATCAGAAGAAGCACTTCACTACCCTTGCTCGGCGCGAGATCCCCCAAGATCGCGTTGAGCATCTCGGCAGCAATCGCATCGGCAGAGCCCAGCGCCACCCTGCGGCGTCCCGGTTCGCCATGAATGCCGACACCCATCTCCATTTCGTTGTCAGCCAGGGTGAAGTTCGGCCGACCCGTCGCCGGAACGGTGCACGGCAGCAGCGCCACGCCCATCGAGCGGGTACGCCGGTTGATATCATCGCCCAACGTCTTGAGAGCGGCGAGCGGCATTCCCTTCTCGGCCGCGGCGCCGACCATCTTTTCCACGATGAGCGTGCCCGCGACGCCGCGGCGACCGGTCGTGTAAGTCGATTTCTCGACCGCGACGTCGTCATTGGTCACTACGCTCCCGACGTCGCGTCCGGCCATCTCGGCGGCCATGGTGAAATTCATCACATCGCCTTCGTAATTCTTGACGATGAAGAGCACGCCAGCCCCGCTGTCGACGGCCTCCGCCGCCTCGATCATCTGATCCGGCGTCGGTGAGGTGAAGACCTGGCCCGGACAGGCGGCATCGAGCATGCCATGGCCGACGAAGCCCGCATGAAGCGGTTCATGGCCGGAGCCCCCGCCCGAGATCAGCGCGACCTTGCCCGGCGTTAGCGTACGGCGGCGCACAAACTTCCGCTCGGCGCCGAGCAGCAGAATGTCAGCATGTGCGGCCGCCAACCCGTCGAGACTCTCTTCGAGCACCGTGTCGGCGCTGTTGATCAGTTTTTTCATTGCGTCCTCCCGGTTATCTTTCTTGCATTTCGAATTCGTCAGCCGATGCTTTCGGCGTAGCGCGCGAGCTGAGCAGCGAAGTCGACGATGAGCTGCTCCAGCGCACGATTTTTCTTATCGTCGCCCAGATCGGGCACCGTCACTGTCACGACGCGCGTGCGCACCTCACGATGGGCGCCGCGCAGCCGTCCCGGATGCGCACGGCCATAGGCTTCGAGGAACGCCGCCCGCTCGGTACCGGAGAGATGGCAGACCTCGAAGATGATCGCGACATGCTTGGCCGGAATCGGCACCAGATAGGCAGGGTTGGTGATCTGACTGACGAATGACCGGTTCTTGCCGAGCGCCGCCGCAAGCTTCAAGCGCGTCCCGGATGGCCGGTTGTCGAGCGCCCGTCGCAGGATGAGCTTGTAATCCGCAACATTGCTGTCGCCCGGCCGGCTTGTGTCTTCGCCTGCGTCTTCACTCATGCGGTCACCCCGGCAATGGCGGCCTTGAGCCGCGCCACCGCAATCGGCGAGACCGACAGAGTCGTCAAGCCTGTCGCCAGCAGCGCCTTCGTCAAACGCGTGTCCGCCGCGGCATCGCCGCAGAGCGAGACTTCGACGCCCCGCTTGCGCCCGGCCTCGACCGTTCGCGCGATCAGCGCGAGCACCGCTGGATGGCCGGCATCGTTGAGGTCGGCGACCGCGCCGATATCGCGTGCCGCTGCCATTGTGTATTGGGTCAAGTCGTTCGACCCGATCGAATAGAACGCCGCGCCGAACTCCTCTGCGCATAACGCTGCGGATGGGACCTCGACCATGATGCCGAGCGGCGGCCGGGCACAAGCGATGCCCTCTGCGCTGAGGGCCGCAAATTCAACGTCCAGCATGGCATTGGCCAGGTCGAGCTCCGAAGGGATAGCGACCATCGGCAGCATCACCTTCAGCGCCCCATGCACGGCCGCCCGGCACAGCGCCCGCAACTGCACGCGAAACACCTCCGGCCGCGCCAGCGAGAGCCGGATCCCGCGCAAGCCCAGGAATGGATTGCGCTCACCATCGACGGTCACGCCAGGGATAGGCTTATCGCCGCCGGCATCGAGGGTGCGGATCGTCACGAGCCGTCCTGCGGCCCACTCGAGGATACGGCGATAGACGGCGTATTGCGCGTCCTCGCCGGGCAGGCCCCTCGATCCTTCAAACAGAAACTCGGTGCGCACGAGGCCGATGCCGTCGCAGATTGCGGGGTCGAGACCCGCAAGGTCTTCGGGTGCGGCGACATTGAGAAGGACGGCGATGCGCCTTCCATCGGCCGTCAGCGCCGGCTTGAGGCGGCCCGCGTCGGCGGCGATCTGCGCGGCACGCGCCGCCGCCATGCGCTGCTCGAACTGGCGGCGCGTTTCCGGCTTGGGATCAAAGATCACGCTGCCGGTATCGCCGTCGACCAGTGCCAATGACGGCGGCTGTCCGTTCCACGGTAGTGGACCTAGTCCAACCACCATGGGGGCGCCGCGCGACCGGGCGAGCATCGCAACGTGCGACGACGACGATCCGCCGGCGAGCGCAATGGCACCGCCGCGGGTCCAGTCCACGGCGAGGAACGTCGACGGCGAAATATCGTCACCCGTGACGACGGAATCTCCGGAGATTTTTGCGATTGTGTTTGCGCCGTTCAGCCCTGCGAGCACGCGATCGCGAATGTCGACGAGGTCGGCGGCACGGGCGCGGAAATACTCCTCATCCGCCGCGCGGTAGCCGGCGATCTCCGCGTCGAGTGCTGCGCGCCAGGCCTCGTCGGCAGCCGTACCGCCCGCAACAGCCTCGTAAGCCCCCTCCGCGAGCGCATCGTCACCGAGCATTGCGACCTGGAATTCCAGGATTTCCGCGGCCTCGCCATGGACCGTCGCGATCACTTCGGCAAGCTCGGCTGCGGCCCCCTCGATCGCTGCCTTCAGCGCTGCGGCCTCCTGCGCGGGATCGCCCTTCGTCACCCTGCTCGCCACGGCACTCGTCAACACGGCGACCGGGCCGATGGCGAGGCCTGGCGAGGCGGGATGGCCGGTGAGGTGAATCTCGCCCACGATTCTACGCCTCGCCAAAACCGTCATGCACCAGTGCCAGCATGGCCGCGAGCGCCGCCTCGCCATCAGGGCCGGCAATGCGGAAATGCAGCGTTGCACCCTGCGGCGCTTTCACACGCATCACTTTCACCGGACTCTTGGCGTCGGTCCAGGGCCCCTCGGCTGCAAGCGCAATTTCGATCTTGGCGACAAAGCCTTTCGCGCATTGCGTGAGCTTCACCGATGGCCGCGCGTGCAGGCCGACCGGATTGACGAGGACCGCCGAAGCGGTCAGCGGCACAAACGTCTGGGCCGCCCGGTTGGCGTTGGCATCATGCATAGAATTCCTCCGCACTGCGCTTAACGGCGGCAAGCGATGAGCCGCCCGAAGATTCGGTCGCAGCGATGACGGCCCCCTCGACCACCGGGGCATTACAGACCAACACGCGCGCGCGCCGGTCTTCCGGGAGCATCTCGACCGCCATCTCCGAATTGGTCTCCGCACCGCCGAGATCGACGAGGATCGCAACCCCCGCCGGTGACCAGGCCGTCTCGATCGCCTCGAGGATTCCGGCAACATTCGTACCTAGGCCGCCATCGACATCGCCACCGGTCCAGGCCAGCGGCACTGCGTCACCGACCATCTGGCGCACCATATCGGCCGCGCCTTCGGCGATCTTCGGCGAATGCGACACGATGACAATTCCGACGTTGCTCATGTTTTGGCCTCGAACTCCAATGTCTCAACTGCTGCGCCGATCAGAAGGGACACGGAGCGCGAGCCCGGGTCCATATGGCCGATGGAACGTTCGCCAAGAAACGACGCACGGCCGCGAATGGCCTGCATAGGCGTGGTGCGATCGGCCGCTTGCACAGCCTCGGCCACGATTGCCTTGGCATCACCGCCTCCCGCAAGAACCGCGTGCACCGGCACCAGGACATCCAGCAGCGTCTTCTGTCCTGCCTCCGAACGGCCACGCGCCTTGACGGCCTCGATTGCCTTCTCCGTCGCAGCGACCAGATCGGCTCGGCTCGGCTGCTCCGGAAGGGTCTTGCCCAGTTCCATGAAGAAAGTTCCGACCAACGGCCCCGATGCACCGCCGACCTTCATGACCAATGTCATTCCGATCGCCTTCAGCATTTCGGGGAGCGACTTCTCGGCAAGGCCCGGCAATGCGGCGAGCACAGCTTCGAAACCGCGCTTCATATTGAGGCCGTGATCCCCATCGCCAATCGCCTGGTCGAGGCTCGTCAACTCGTCCGCATGCTCGATCACGGACGCTGCCATCGCTTGCACCAATCTTTCCCTGGCCACGCGATCAAGGCTCATGCCGCTACCCTCCAGCCATTCGCATCGAAAAACAGCGGTTTATTCAAACCGAGGGAGACGACGTCTCCGGCCCCAAAACCCGTCTCGGGATCTGCCAGGGTCACAACCGGCCGCCCGGCGAGATCGAGATGAAGGTGACTCTGATCGCCGAGGTGCTCGACCCGCTTGACGGTTGCCGATATGTCGCCGCCGCCGCGGGCAATCGTCAGGTGCTCGGTCCGCGCGCCAATCGTCTCGACGCCGGCGGGCACGCCGCCGAACAGGGCCGCCGGCAGCAAATTGATCACCGGCTGGCCCAGCCTTGCTGCGACATGCGCGTTGATCGGGCTCTCGTAGATCTCGCGCGGCGTGCCGATCTGCATCAGCCGCCCGCCTTCGATCACGCCGATGCGCGACGCCATGGTCATTGCCTCGGTCTGATCGTGGGTGACATAGAGGATCGTCGCGCCAAGATCGACCTGAATCCGCTTGAGCTCGAGGCGGAGCTCGCCGCGAAGCTTGGCATCCAGCGAAGAGAGCGGCTCGTCCATCAGATAGATCGAGGGCGAGCGGACCAGCGCCCGACCGATCGCGACCCGCTGCATCTGGCCGCCCGAAAGCTGCGTTGCCTTGTTGTCCAGCTTGGTTTCGATATGAAGAAGGCGTGCAACCTCCCGCACCTTCGTGCGGATGTCCGCTTCCGGCACCCGCCGAGTCGGCGCGCGCAGAGCGAAGGCCATGTTCTCGAACACGGTCAGGTGCGGATACAGCGAATATTGCTGGAAGACGAACGCAACATTGCGGTCCGCCGGCGCATCGCCGGTCACGCTGCGCCCGTCGATGCGGATCGAGCCAGAATCCGGTTGCTCCAATCCGGCGATCAAGCGCAATGCGGTGGTCTTCCCGGCGCCCGTCGAGCCGAGCAATGCGACGAACTCGCCGTCCCCGACGGTCAGCGATAGATCGCTCAAGGCTTGCGTCTTGCCAAAGGCCTTGGAGACGGAGACGATCTCGACCTCAGCCATGCGCGCCTCCTTCATGCAGCGCAGTGCGTATAGCCCGGCCGGATGCCTTGTCGAAGATCGACAGCGTATCGGGCCGGAAGTCGAGCCCGACCGTCTCACCGGTCCGGAAGGATCTGCTACTGGGCGAGCGGGCCTTGAGCGCACCGTAATGCGTCGTTACCGTCACGATCTGCGTCGTGCCCAGATATTCCGTGCCATAGACCTCTCCGCGCACCATGCCGCGATCGGTGAAGCGCACATGCTCGGGCCGCACCCCGAGCACCAGCTCGCTTTCCGCCATCGCCTCGCGCGCGGCAGGAATTGCAACGTCACGCTCGCCGAGCCGGATGGCCTCTGCACCGCTCTGCAGGCCGCCGCGGAACGGCAGGAAGTTCATCGGCGGCGAGCCGATGAAGTCGGCGACGAACAGCGAAGCGGGCCGGTCATAGATGTCGCGCGGGCTCGCCACCTGCTCGACGACGCCGTTGTTCATCACCGCGATCCTGTCGGCCATCGCCATGGCCTCCAGCTGGTCATGAGTGACATAAACGGTCGTCGCGCCCAGCCGGTCATGCAGGGCCCGCAATTCATGAATCATGGCGTCCCGCATCTCGGTATCGAGCGCGCCGAGCGGCTCGTCCATCAGAAAACACTTTGGCTTGCGCACGATCGCCCGCCCCAGCGCAACACGCTGCCGGTCGCCGCCGGCAAGGCCGGAGACGGAGCGGTCGAGCAGATGCGAGATCCTCAGGATGCGCGCAGCCTCGACGACCCGCCGATCACGCTCGGCCGCGCCGATGCCCTCGCATTTCAGGGGAAAGCCGATGTTGCGCCGGACATTCATGTGCGGATAGAGCGCGAAGAGCTGGAACACGAAGGCAATGTCGCGCGCCGACGCGCGGTTCATCGTCACGTCCTCGCCATCGAGCCGGATCGTGCCCGCCGTCGGCAGCTCCAGGCCGGCGATCATGCGGAGCGTCGTGGTCTTGCCGCAGCCGGACGGTCCGAGCAAGCAAAGGAACTGGCCGTGCTCCACGGTGAAACTGGCGGACTTGACCGCATGGAAGGTACCAAAGGATTTGTCGAGCGCCTCGACCTTGATCTGTGCCATCGCGCGCTACTCCGGAACCTTGGACACGATGGTGAACATCACCGTGCCGAACAGGGTCGTCGCAAACGACCAGGAATACAGTGTCAGAGACAATGGCTGCATCAGCATCACCACGCCGGCGGCGATGATCGTCGTCGCGATGGCTTCGAGCGGGCCGCGGCGCAGAAGGCGGTCCGCAAGACGGCGCCGCGCAATGGATGGGGTGGCGTCGATACTCATTTGCGGACAGCTCCAAAAGTGATGCCGCGCAGCAGATGCTTGCGAAGCAAGACCGTGAACACCACGATCGGCACCAGAAACAGAGTCGTGCCTGCGGCCACTGCCGGCCAGTCTTGCCCACCCTCGCCGATGATGATCGGAATGAACGGCGGCGCCGTCTGTGCGTTACCCGAGGTGAGAAGCACCGCGAAAGCGTATTCGTTCCAGGCGAAGATCAGGCAGAAGATTGCGGTTGCCGCGATTCCCGTGGTGGCCTGCGGCAGCACCACCTTCACGAACGCCTGGAAGCGGGTGTATCCGTCGATCATCGCGGCCTCTTCGTACTCACGCGGGATTTCGTCGATGAACCCCTTGAGCAGCCAGACCGCCAGCGAGACATTGACCGAGGTGTAGAGCAGGATCATCCCGAGCCTGGTGTCGGACAAGCCGATGGTGCGGTACATCAGATAGATCGGGATCGCGACCGCGATCGGCGGCATCATCCGGGTCGACAGGATGAAGAACAGCAGGTCATCTTTCAGCGGCACGCGGAACCGGGAGAAGCCGTAGGCCGAGAGGGTACCCAAAGCCACGGCGAGCACGGTCGAACCAAACGCAATGATCAACGAATTGACGAACCGCGGCACATAGTTCGAGGGGCCGGCGACGACCATGTTGCGGCTGCGGGCGATGTCATCGCACAGCCCTTGCGGCGGCCCTAGCGAACGGATGAATTCCGGCGTCTGGCGCGAGCGGGTCGTGAACAGGTTGCAGAAGCCTTCCAGCGAGGGCTTGAAAATCACCTTCGGCGGATAGGAGATCGCATCGTCAGGCGACTTGAATGCGGTGAGCATGATCCAGACCAGCGGGATCATGGTGATGATGGCGTAGAGCACGACGAGCGAGCCGGCAAATCGCCGCGTCGTGGCCGACGGCTCGACGACTGAATGGGCCGTGGTGGCTGATGTCATCGGCTTTTCACCTTGTTCAGCGCCTTTACATAGATGTTGGCGAGTCCGAAGACCGTCACGAACAGGATGATCGCGAAGGCCGAGGAATAGCCGGTGCGCCAGCTCTCGAACGCCGCCCGCTTGAGCGTGATCGAGGCGACTTCCGTGGTCGATCCCGGCCCGCCGCCGGTAAGCAGGTTGACCATGTCGAACATCTTGAAATTCTCGATGCCGCGGAAAAGCACGGCCAGCATGATGAACGGCAGCGCCATCGGCAGCGTGATCGACCAGAACTGCCGCCATTTGGACGCGCGATCGACCTCGGCCGCCTCGTAGATGTAGTCGGGGATCGAGCGCAGGCCGGCGAGACAAATCAGCATCACATACGGCGTCCACATCCACGCATCGACGATGACGATGGCCCAGGGGCTCAGCGTGACGTCGCCCAGCATCTGGAAGGACGAGGCTGCGCGGCCGGTGAAGAAGGCGACGACGTAATTGAACAGGCCGATCTGGGGCTGGTATAGGAACGTCCAGAAATTGCCAACGACGGCCGGCGAGAGCATCATCGGCAGCAGGATGATCGTGGTCCACATGCCGTGGCCGCGGAATTTCTTGTCGATGAGGTAGGCCAGGCCGAATCCGAGGACGGTCTCGATCACCACCGTCCAGATCACGAAATGCGCGGTCACCTGCATTGCCGCCCAGATGTCAGGATCGGTCAGGATCGACTGGTACCAGTCAGCGCCCAGCCAGATCGTCGGCACATTGGCCCTGTTCGCTCGGTAGTTCGTGAACGACAGATAGATCGTCCAGAGCAGCGGGAAGATATTGATCGCCAGCAGCAGCACGATCGTCGGCGTGATGAAGAGCCAGGCGAGCGTCCTGTCCGACAGGCCCTGGATGCGGCGCGCCACGCCCGGCCGGACCATGACGGCCCGATAGGTGATCCGCGAAGAGGCACTCAATTCGTTCATTGCGTGAACCGATCCTGGCACTCGGCGTCGACACTGCGACGAATTCCGGTCATCTCGAAGGAAGCCCGGAGCGCGAGCACACGCGCTCCGGGCAGCTTGCATCAGAACTTCTTGCCTTCTTCCTTGAAGATCGCCTTCCAGTCCTTCACCAGACCGTCGAGCGCTTCCTGAGCGGTGCCCTTGTCGGCAACCACGTAGTCATGCACGCGCTTCTGCTCGGCTTGCAGCAGCTGGGCGTAGGAGGGCTCGGCCCAGAAGTCGACGACCATTCCCATCGACTGCAGGAACTCCTTGGCGAAAGGCGCACTGTTCGGGAAGCTTGGGTCGTTCAGCACGGACTTGGCGCAGGAATAGCCGCCGAGCGCCCACCACTTCTTCTGGACGTCGCCGCCGGAGAACCACTTGATGTATTGCAGCGCCTCGGCCTGGTTCTTGGAGTAGGAGACCACCGAGATGCCTTGTCCGCCGAGCTGCGTCGCCTGTGCGGCGGGACCGGCCGGATTGACGAAGAAACCGATCTTGTCGCCGCCAACATTCGGATCTTTGTAGAGGCCCGGGAAAAACGCGAAGAAATTCATCTGCAGCGCGACCTGGCCGGACTTGAAGGCATCAAGTCCTTCCGACATGTAGGAGTTTGAGGCGCCGGGCGGCGTGCAGCACTTGTAAAGCTCCTTGTAGGCCTCGAGCCCCTTCACCGCGCTGGCCGAGTTCACGAACCCATCCATCGCATAGGGCTTCTTCGGATCGTCGTATTTGAAGCCGTAATCGTAGAGATAGTTCGAGACGCCCATGGTAATGCCTTCCGAGCCGCGCTCGGTATAGATCGAGGCGCCGTAGACCTTTTTGCCGTCGATCTCGCGCCCCTGGAAGAATTGCGCGATGTCCTTGAGTTCATCGAGCGTCTTCGGTACGCCGATCTCGCGGCCGTACTTGGCCTTGAAGTCCTTCTGCACTTCCGGCCGCGCGAACCAGTCCTTGCGATAGGTCCAGCCCACCGCATCGCCCATCGCCGGCAGCGCCCAGTAATTCGGCGTGTTCTTCGGCCACTCGGAATAGCCGACCACCGTGGCCGGCATGTAGTCGTCCATGCTGATTCCTTCCTTCTTGAAGAAATCGTTGAGCTTGACGTACTGGCCGTTCTCCGCGGCGCCGCCGATCCATTGTGAATCGCCGATGATGAGGTCGCACAGCGAGCCATGCGAATTGAGTTCGTTCAGGAATCGATCGGCGTAATTGGTCCACGGCACGAATTCGAACTTCATACCGATACCCGATTGGGCGGTGAAGTCCTTCGACAATTCGACCAGCGCGTTGGCAGGATCCCATGCGGCCCAGCACAGCGTGATAGTCTTGCCTTGCGCCTGCGCGGGCGTGGTACCCGCTCCGACGCCGAACGCGGCAACAACAGCCCCGCATGTCACTACAAGCGTCTTCATCGTTCGTTTCATTGCACGTTCCCTCCGAGTGCGCCGGCCATCGGCATGGCGCGGCTTTCCTACCCGCTCGAATGCTTCGAGCAGAGCGACACAGTCCAAGACGAGCTGAACAACTAAACTGGCGTTTCCTCGCGCCACCCGGATTCTATAGGTCCGGCAGGCTCGATTTGTTTAGTAGTGCACGATTTACTAAACATTGCAAGTGCAGTTTTGCTGGTCGTCCGCTCGGCCGATTGCAATTTTCGCGTCACGAGCTGATCGCCGTTGCGGACAAGCCGGATTGAGGGAGCAAGGGCGATCACCAGATCCAGGTGATGATAGTGAGCATGATTGCTTTAGATGAACGGCGTCGATCAGCGAGCAACTTGCTGGAGTAAACGCTTGACTTGGGTGTGTCTGCGCTACGTCCAACCGTTGCGTCGCCCTCGGTAAGGTCGGCGGCGCAGGACGCCGATGTGGCGCCGCCCGCAGCCCCGTCGGTCGCGGCGATAGTGACGGCCGCGCCGAGACAGGCCATCGCCTCGCGGTCGTCCCGAGGAGCCACATCCTGCATCGGCGTCCTCACGCCTCGATGGCAGGCGCGAAGGCGAGTTCGCGCAGCAGCTGTGCCAGCACGGCGGTGCCGGCCGCGACATGATCGGGTTCACCCATTCATACTCGGCATGGCTCGCGCCGTCGCGGCACGGGATGAAGATCATCGCAGCCGGGCAGACGTTGGCCAGATGACGGGCATCGTGACCGGTCGTTGAGGCGCTTCAATCCAGATTTGAACGCCCTTGACCTTAGCCCGATAGAGCCGCAGCGTGGGGTCGGGCAGCCCGCAGTGATGGCGCCGTCGCACAGGTCGAATGACGCCGCTGGTGCGGGCAGCGCAGCCGCCCCGCCGTCAGTTGCCCAAGACCGAGATCGGCCTGCTCGTGCGGACAGGCGCGGTCGCAGGCGACGACGTCGCCGTCGTTCCAGATCACGAGCAGATCGCGCCCGGCGACGCGAACAATCCTCTCTCCTGGGTGACTTGGGCCTCCGCGCTGCAGGGGCGGTCTCGATCAACCTGCTCGGCGGTGCCGACCTGAGCCGGCTGTTCGGCATCGGGGTTTCAGGACCGGTCTATTTCGCGCTGGGCAAGTCGCGACATCGCCCTCCTCGATCGTCGCGAGCAGCGCAGGCAGGTAGCGCAAAATCATGGAGTACGTGCTGCGCTCCACACCGGGCAACGTCCAATGGGGGTCTCTCCGGATGGACGAGCTGCGCCTGGTCAGATCAGGCTCGACTTGCCGCGGCTCAGCACCTCGCCTGCGCCTTTGTCGCCGACGATCTCGCCCCGGTCGTACACGAGCCGGCCGCGGGCAATGGTGGTGACGGGCCAACCGATGACATCAAAGCCTTCCCAGGGCGTATAGTCCGCGCCGTGGTGCAGATCGGCCTGCTGAATCTTCTTCTTCAGCTTGGGGTCCCACAGCACGATATCGGCATCGAAGCCGACGCCGATCGAGCCCTTGCGGGGATAGAGGCCGTAGATCCTTGCGTGGTTGGTCGCCGTCAGCTCGACGAATTTTTGCAGGGTGATGCGTCCCTTCGAGACGCCTTCGGAAAACAGGATCGGCAGCCGCGTCTCGACGCCGGGAATGCCGTTCGGCACCCAGCGGAACGAGGTGCGGGCGTTCGGCGTCAGCTTGCCCTTGGGGTCATCGTAACGGAACGGGCAGTGATCGGACGAGAAGGTCTGGAACACGCCTGACGTGATGCCCTCCCATATCGCCTGCTGGCTCTCGACATCGCGCGGCGGCGGCGAGCAGACATATTTCGCGCCCGTGATGTCCATGTTCAGGCCCTTCATGTCGTCGGCCGTGAGCGTGATGTATTGGGGGCAGGTCTCGGCATGAACAGGCAAGCCGCGCTGCTGGGCCCAGCGCACCTGCTCCATCGCCTCGCGCCCGGAGACGTGCACGATCATGATGGGAACGCCGATCACCTCGGCATGGCTGATGGCGCGATGTGTCGCCTCGCGCTCGACCGCCTGGGGCCGCGAAGTGCCGTGATAGTAGGGCGCGATGTGGCCGCCGCGCTCGAGCTTGCTGGTGAGGAAGCGAATGGCGTCGTAGCCTTCGCAATGAACCATGACCAGCGCCTCCTCGCGGCGCGCAACCTCGAACACCTCGAGCAGCTGCTCGTCGCTGAGCACGAGGTCGTCATAGGTCATGAACACCTTGAACGAGGTGTAGCCGTCCTTGACGAGGGCCGGCAGCTCCTGGCCGAGCACGACTGCGGTCGGATCGGAAATGATGAGGTGGAAGGCGGTGTCGATGTAGCACTCGCCCTCGGCGAGCTTGCGATAATTCTCGACGCAGGTGCGTAGCGAGGTGCCTTTCTCCTGCAGCGCGAAGGGCAGCACCATGGTGTTGCCCCCCGCCGCTGCCGCGCGCGTCGCCGAGGCGAAGTCGTCGGCCATCACCACGTCGGGGCCTGAAGCTTGCGAGATGTGGACGTGGCTGTCGATGCCGCCTGGCAGCGCCAGCAGCCCCGTCGCATCGATCTCGCGGGCCGCGCCCTCGATGCGGTCGCAGATGCTGACGATGCGGCCGTCGCGAATGCCGATATCGGCGCGAAACTCGTCGCTGGCCGTCACGATGGTGCCGCCGCGAATGGCGAGATCGATTTGCGTCACATGGGTCTCCGTCACTTTATGACTGGCACCGTCTGAAAAATCCGGCCCCATTGCTCAAGGACCGTGTTGTCGCCGCCGGCAAGGCCAAGGGTTCGCCACAGCGTGACTGCGACCGAGTCGAGCACCGCGATGTTCAATTCCCGTTCGAGCGAGGCTGCAAGCGCGGCGCCGTCGAGATTGGTGCAGAGGATCACGACGGAATCGGCGCCTTCCGACGCAACGGCGCGGATCATGTCCGCGATCGTCGCCTCCGCGACCTCGCCGAAGGAAAAATTGTCGCGCAATCCGAGGTGCCGCTCCGCAAACGGGACGATCCCCTCCTCGCTCCATACGTCGCCGATCCGCCGCTGCACGTCATCGGTATAGGGCGTGACAAGGCCGACACGTTCGGCGCCGAGCGCGCGGGCGGCATCGATGCAGGCGAGCGTCGACGTCGTCGCGGGCTTGCCGGTGCGCCCCGTGATGGCTTCGCACAGGCTCCTGTCGCGGCCAATGCCGAGCCAACTCGCGGAGGTGCCGTTCCAGGCGATCGCGTGAACCCTGGCGTCGGCCAGCAGATCCGCCGCGGGCAACATCACCGAGGCATCGAACTGGCTCAGTGCCTCGGCATCGAGCGCGATCTCGGTGACGCGGAAACGCGAGAAATGCGCCGTGACGCCAGGGACGCCGGCGAGCATGGCACTGGTGACGGGCTCCAGCACCGAATTGGAGGACGGCGTGATCATGCCGAGACGCTTGCGCATGGCATTACCTTACGACGCCTGCGCAAGGCGCGTCGACTCCTCCCGGATCAAAGCCAGGATGTGGCGCTTTGCGTCGTTGAATTCGGGGCTGGTGATGTCGCGCGGGCGCGGCAGGTCAAAATTGACGGCCTCGCGGATCCGGCCCGGCCGCTTGGTCATCACCACGATCTTGTTGCCGAGCACAAGCGCTTCGTCAACGCTGTGGGTGACGAACACGATGGTGCAGCGGCGCTTCTGCCAGATCGCGACCAGCTCCTCCTGCATTTCGAGCTTGGTCTGAGCGTCCAGCGCCGCAAACGGCTCGTCCATCAGGATCACGCTCGGGTTCATAAGCAACGCCCGCGCGATGCCGACGCGCTGGTTCATGCCACCGGACATTTCGGAAGGGTGATGATGCTCGAAGCCGCGAAGGCCCACGAGATCGATGAACTCCATGGCGCGGTCGTGCCGTTCGGCCTTGGCGAGGCCCTTGAGCTTGAGATGGAAGGCGATGTTGTCGATCGCGGTCAGCCACGGCATCAGGGTCGGCTGCTGGAACACCACGCCGCGGTCCGAGCCGGGCCGCTCCACCTGCTTGCCGTCGACCAGCGTACGGCCAGAGGTCGCCTGCTCGAAGCCCGCGATGATGTTCAGGAGTGTCGACTTGCCGCAGCCGGACGGGCCGAGCAGACAGACGAAATCATTGGCCTCGATGTCGAGGTTGATGTTGTCCAGCGTCAAGAGGTCACGGCCGCGCCGCTTGTCGGAAAACACTTTTACGATGCTGCGAAGCTCGATCGCCGCCATCAGCTCGCCCTACCCTGCACTGTGGTTGTCTGTTGCCAGCGCAGCGTGCGCGCCATGATCGCCTTGAGACCGAGGTCGGAGAGATAGCCGAGCAGCCCGATCGAAATCATCGCGGCAAGCACGATGTCGTAGCGCAAGAAGTAGTAGGAATCCCACAGCACATAGCCGAGGCCGCTCTTGACCGCGACCATCTCGGCCGTGACCGTCAGCATCCAGGCCGAACCGACGGCGATGCGCAGGCCGGCAAAGATCGAGGGCAGCGCCGCCGGCAGCACGATGTCGGTCAGCATCTGCCGTCCGTTCGCGCCCATCATCGCGCCGGCGCGGACGAGATTATGATCCACGGTCTTCACGCCATGGATGCTGTTCATCAGCACCGGAAAGAAGGCGCCGAGGAAGACGAGGAAGATCGCAGGCTTGTCGGCAATGCCGAACCAGATGATGGCCAGCGGAATCCAAGACACCGGCGGGATCGGACGCAGCATCTGCAGCGTCGGCTCCAGCGTCTTCTCGAACAGACGCGACCAGCCAATCGCGACGCCGGCGAGAATGCCGAGCAGGCTTGCCAGCGCAAAGCCGCCGAACACGCGCAAGGCGCTTGCGAGCGCATCGCGCAGCCAGTGGCCGGAATAGGTTTGCGTGGTCTCGTCGAAGCCGAACACCCAGTCGCCGAGCGCGTGCAGCACCGCGGTAGGCGCCGGCAAGAGTGCCGGCGGCAGCATGCCGCTGCGGGCGAAGGCTTCCCAGCCTGCAATCAGCAGCACGGGGACGATGAGGCGTTCGAGCCCCTGCAACGCCCGCGTCAACCGAAACGCCGGCCTTGCGGGCGAAACGTCAGTAACCGAGGTCATTCTTGGCCTTTCCCGTGGCCTTCTCCAGGAACGAATAATCCATGTTCTTCTCTGCTTCCGCGGAGACGTCCTTCGAGATGTATTTGAGATCGCGCATCATCGCGGCGATCGCGAGCGTCTGCGAACGATGGATCGCAGGATCTGGCGTGGCGTTGTTGAGCGCCTCGGTTGCCACCTCCTTGTCGAGACCGGTGAGCTTGTTGATGACCTCGATCCATGGTCCTTTGTCGGCGATCAGCTTGTTGTCGAGCTCGACCACAGCGCCGACGACGCCCTGCACCCCCGCGCGCTGGCTGGCGATCACATCGGAACGGGTGACGATCAGATTGGTCAGATTGCCGGCGGCCTGGTCATACGGCAACACGAAATGCTTTCCGGCGCCAGCAAAGCGGATTTGCGAGGCGAACGGCTCGACCGAACAGATCATATCGACCTCGCCGCGCTGGAGCGCTGCGAGATGATCGGACGGATTGGGGATGTTGATGAACTGGATGTCCTTGTTTAGATCGACGCCCTGTTTGAGAAACGCGCCGCGCATGTGAATGTCCTGCGCATTGCCGCGGGAGGCCGCGACCTTCAGCGGCTGCCCGTCGCTCTTCGCCTTCGTAACGGTCGCCTTGAACGTGGCCCAGTCCTCGGGCGGCAGGTTCAGCTTGGCGGAGGAGAGGCATTCCGAGCCGCCGTTGATCTGGCCGGAGACGGCGACGACGTCAAAGCCCTTGTCGAGCGCTGTGATGTAATGGAGGTAAGTGACCTGCGCGACGTCGATGCTCTTTGACACCAGCGCAGTGAGCACGTCATTGCCGGAGTTGAAGCCGGTCGCCTCGACCTCGACCCCTTTGGCCATGTCTGGAATCAGCGACATCGGCAGGCAGTGCGCGCATTTGGCGTAGCCGAGTTTGATCTTCGCGGTCTGCGCCATGGCGAGATCGTCACCGCCGAACATCGCCGCCATCACCACGAGGCCCAGTCGCAAACTCGTCCGCATCGCCAACTCCGTTTCGGAAAAGCGCGAGGGCTCGCGCATCGTGCGGTGATCATCCGTCGGCTTTCGCGGCAGTGCAATCCGATTTTTGCATGCTGCATACAATTTGCGCGCTATGCCATTGTTTTCAGCTACATGCGTCGGTATTTTGGGCAAGCCAAGGGGCCGGAAACGGCTAGGATGAACTGAAGCAACGAGGCGCGCGTGCAGCAGAAGTCGGACACCCCGAAGGGACGAAAGTCGCCCAAACTCAAGCGGATGGGCCTGCATGAGCGCGCCGCCGCGCGGATGCGGACGATGATCATTCGCGGCGAGCTCCCCCCGGGATCGCAGACCCAGGAAACAAAACTGTCGAAGGAGCTCGGCGTGTCGCGCACCCCGCTGCGCGAAGCGATGAAGGTGCTCGCGGCCGAAGGACTGATCGAGCTGCGCCCCAACCGCAGCCCACGGATCGCCGACATCGCGGTCGAGGATATCTCCGAACTATTTGAGGCCCTCGCTGGCATCGAGCGGCTCGCGGCAGAGCTTGCCGCGGAGCGCGGCACCGAACGCGATCTCGCCCGCCTGCGCACCTTGCAGACCCGGATGGAAGGACATCATCGCAACGGCAAGCTTGACGAGTATTTCGCCATCAATGGCGAGATCCACAACACCATCGTCCGCATGGCCCGCAACACGCCGTTGCGCGAGGCACACGAGACGCTGATCTCCCGCGCCGAGCGCGCGCGCTATCTCGCATTGGGCGCCGACAAGCGCTGGAGCAATTCGGTCGACGAGCACGCCAATATTCTCGCCGCGCTTGAAGCGCGGGACAGCGAGACCGCGGGCCGCCTGCTCGGCGCCCATGTCCGCCAGACCGGCACTGCCCTGCTCGAGACACTCGCGCCCAAGCCCAAGCTGACGGCGGCCTGACCATGAAGCTGCTGCTGCTCAACCCCAACACCAGCACCGCGGTGACGCAATTGATGACCGAGGTCGGGCAGCGCGCGGCCGCGCCCGGCACCGAGATCATTCCCTTTACGGCGACCCGCGGTGTGCCCTATATCGCAACCCGCACCGAAGCGCAGATCGGTGGGGCCATTGCACTGGAGATGCTGGCCGAGCAGCACACCAAGGTCGATGCCGCGATCATTGCCGCGTTCGGCGATCCTGGCCTGTTCGCCGCACGCGAGACTTTCGACATTCCCGTGGTCGGCATGGCTGAAGCCGCAATGCTGACTGCCTGCATGGCCGGACGGCGCTTTGGCATTGTCACCTTCGCCCAGGCACTCGGGCCATGGTACGAAGAGTGCGTCCGCGACCACGGGCTGCGCGAGCGCTGCGCCGGCATCCGCATGCTCGATACGCCGTTCAAGGCGATTTCGGAGGTCGGGACCGAAAAGGAGGATCTGCTGGTCGACCTCGCGCAACGCGCCATCGTCGAAGACGAGGCTGATGTCCTGATCTTCGCAGGCGCGCCACTCTCGGGCCTTGCCGAACGCGTCGCCGACCGGGTCCCCGTCCCCGTCGTCGACCAAGTCGTTGCCGCCGTGAAGCAGGCCGAGGCGCTCCATGCACTGCGGCTGCGCAAGGCCACCGCAGGCACGTACCGCCGGCCCGCCGCCAAACCGACGATTGGCCTTGCCGAGGCGCTTGCCGCCCGGCTCGAGCATCGCGACAGCTGATCAGAGAGGCGGCCGACCGTGCGAAAAGCCCAATTCGTTCTCGATGGCACGGCCGAAGGCAAACAAGCGGGATTCGCTCCCCGGCGGCGCGATGATCTGGATTCCGAAAGGCAGCTCGCTCTCCCCTCGCCGCGCCGGCAAGGTAAGGACCGGAAAGCCGACCAGCGACACGATGAAGGTGACGGCGAGATAATCGATGGGCGTCTCCAGTGCCGTGCCGTCGATCGCGGTGACGTCGCCGATCTCGTTCGGCCAGGGGAAGACCGACGCCGCCGGCGCGACCAGGAAATCGAAGCCGGTGAACAGCTCGCGAAAGCTGCGGTAGATTGCAGTGCGACGGCGTTCGGCGTTGAGATAATCCTCGGCCGTCAGGCTTGTACCCGCCTCGATATTCCAGATCACGGTGGGCGTGAGCTCGGCGCGGCGGGTTCTCAGCAGCTCGCCATAGCTGTTGGCAATATGCGCGGCGCGCAGCGTGCGGAAGGTTTCGATCGCACCACCGCAGTCTGGCGAAGACGGCACGACATCGGCAACGCCCGCGAGCATGTCGCAGGCCGCGGCGAGGCGCGCACGCACCTCGCGCGACACCGGCGCGACGCCGAAATCGGGCGTGACTGCGATCCGCGGACGCCCTGTGAGCGGCCGATCTTCACAGGCGACGCAGATCGAGAGCGGATCGTTGGCGTCGCCTCCCCCACAGACCGACAGCGCCAGTTCGAGATCGTCAACGCCGCGGGCGAGGAAACCGTGGGTGGCCAGCATGTCCCAGCCGAGCGGACGGCGCGGCGACGGGATGCGACCGGGCGTAGGCCGGATCGAGGCGAAGTCGCAGAAGCTGGCGGGGGTGCGCACCGAGCCGCCGAAATCGGTGCCGTGCGCGAGCGGCACCATACCGGCAGCAACTGCGACGGCGGAGCCGCCGGACGATCCGCCGGAGGTCAGCGCGGGATCGACCGGATTGCGCGTCGGCCCGCACAATTTGTTGGTGCAGACCGCGCCGAAGCCGAATTCTGGCGTGTTGGTCTTGCCCAGTATAACTGCACCGGCGCGTCGCAGCCGCGCAACGACGAGATCGTCCTCGGCAGGAACGTGATCGCGAAACAGAACCGATCCGTAGGTGGTCACAAGCCCCGCAGTGTCGGTGAGGTCCTTGATCGCGATGGGCACGCCATGCAGCGGCCCGACCGGTGCGGACGCACCGTCACAACTGTTCGCGGCGCGGCGGGCGCTTTCGGCATCAACGGTCACGAATGCCGCCAATTGCGGATCCCGGTCAGCGATCCTCGCCAGATGCGCCTCGATGGCGTCGCGCGAAGACAGCTCGCCCTTCGCAATCGCGCGCGCAAGAGTTGTGGCCGAGAGTTCGCAAATCGATGTCATCATCCCACAATGCCAAACCTCGCATCGAAACGCGAGCATGACGGGCACGAGACTTGCTTTCTCCTTTGCGGCAACGGGAGGCAACACCATGGCTGAAGCGCAAGGCGGACGGTCACTCGTCGTCGACGCGGTCACCCACCGCTATCCGAGCGGCGCGCTTGCGGTCGAGGACATCAATCTCGACATTAAGGGGGGCGAGATCATCGCGCTGCTCGGCCCGTCCGGCTGCGGCAAGACCACGCTGCTCCGCATCATTGCCGGCTTTATCGCGCAGACGCAGGGGCGGATCATCATTGGCGACGACATCGTCGACGCGCTGCCGCCGAACAAGCGCGCCGTCGGTATCGTGTTCCAGAACTACGCGCTCTTCCCGCACCTCTCGATCAGCGAGAATGTCGCCTACGGTCTCGCCGCGCGCGGCGTCGACAAGACATCGCGCCTGCGCGAGGCGCAGCGCCTGCTCGAGCTGGTGCAATTGCCGACCATGGCGGAGCGTCTGCCAAGACAACTCTCCGGCGGCCAGCAGCAGCGCGTTGCCCTTGCCCGCGCGCTCGCGATCAAGCCGTCGATCCTGCTGCTGGACGAGCCCTTTGCCGCGCTGGACAAGAATCTACGTCTGGACATGCAGATCGAGGTGAAGCGGCTGCAGCGCGTGTCCGGCATCACCACGCTGATCGTGACCCACGACCAGGAGGAGGCGCTGTCGATGGCCGACCGCGTCGCGGTGCTGAGCCACGGCAAGCTCGAGCAGTTCGGCACGCCGTCCGACGTCTACGACCGGCCGCAGACCCTGTTCGTGAACACCTTTGTCGGCTCGACCAACCGCATGCCCGGCGTCGTGGTCTCGGCCGACCGCACAGCTGCAAAGGTGCGCCTCGATGCCGGGGCGGAGATCATCGCACGGCCGGCAGCAGGCGCCCTCACCGAAGGCGGGCGCGTCACCGTCTGTATCCGGCCCGAGCATCTGCAATTCGTCGGCGACGAGGCCGGCTTTGCCGGCGTGGTCGGCATGTCCCTACCGCTCGGCGCCACCGTCGTGCACGAGGTCACGATCGCCGACGGCTCCGGCGTCAAGGTGTCCCAGGCGCGCATCGGCGAGACGCGCGCACTGGAGAATGGCGCTGCGGTGCGCCTCGCGCCGCTCGCCCCATCGCTCGCCAATGCTTTTCCCGCAACGCTTTAGATCCAGTCTTGTCCAGAGGGAGTTCGACCATGATCATCAACCGCCGAAGCCTGATGACAACTGCGCTCACACTTGGCGCCATGAAGGCATTTCCAAGACTGAGTTTCGCCCAGGCTCGCCCGCTGGTGTTCGCAACGTTCACCGGAAGCTGGGAAGAGGCACACAAGGCCGTGCTGGTGCCAGCCTTCCGCAAGGCCAACCCCGATGCGACGATGGTGCTCGACCCCATGCTGTCGGTCGACCAGATCGCGAAGGTCAACGCCGCCAAGACCAATCCGCCGATCGACGTCATGCTGCACGATCCAGGTCCGGCCCTCGTCGCGATCGGCCAGGACCTGGTCGAGCCTTATCCGGCCGAGAAGAGCGCCTATTACAAGGATCTGATTACCGAGGCGCAGGAGCCGATGGGCCCCGCCCCGTTCTTCCAGGTCGTCGGCCTCACCTACAATCCGGAAGCCGTCAAGACGCCGCCGACCTCCTGGGCCGATCTCTGGAAGCCGGAGTTCAAGGGCCGCGTCGGTATCACCAACCTCAATTCGACGCTCGGCACCGGCTGGTTGGTCGAGATCGCCAAGATGCGCGGCGGCTCGGAAGCCAATGTCGATCCTGGCTTCAAGGCATTGGAAGAGCTGAAACCCAATCTCGCTGCGGTCGCCGCCAATCCCGGCGCGCTCGCGACCCTGTTCCAGCAGGGCCAGATCGATATCTCGCCCGGCAACTTCAACGCCATCCAGATCCTGAAAGCGCGCGGCGTGCCGGTCGAGTTCGTGGCGCCGAAGGAAGGCGCCATCGCTTTCAAGACCACGATCCACATCGTCAAGAACTCGCCGAACCGCGAGCTCGCCTTCAAGCTGATCGAGGCGGCGCTGACGCCCGAGGTACAGACCGCGCTGATGAACCCGCCCTATCTGATCGTACCGACCAATGCCAAGGTGACGATGGGCGGCGAGATCGCGCGCGTGCTCGCCAAAGACACCGCGGAGCTGAAGCAGAAATTCGTGTTCCAGGACTGGAAGAAGATCAACGAGCAGCGTTCGGCCTGGATCGAGCGTTTCAACCGCGAGATCAAGATTTAGAACGGTGAAGGGCGGAGAGCGATGGGAGCAGCACCGGCATCGCGGGACGTCACGTCCTACGGACTGGGATTGGCAGCGCCGCTGGCGCTGTTTTTCCTGCTGTTCTTCGTCGCACCGCTGCTGCAATTGTTCTGGCTTTCGCTCCACAACGACACGGCCGGGCTGCATTGGGGGCTCGGCCAGTACCTGCACTTCCTCACCGATCCCTTCAGCCTCAGCGTGCTCGGCTCGACGCTGCTGCTCGGCGCCGAGGTGACGACCGTCTGCCTCGTGCTCGGCTTTCCCATCGCCTGGCTCTATCAGCGCGTCGGGCCCAAGCTTCAGACCATCATCATCCTGATCGTGCTGCTTCCGCTCCTGACCAGCGTCGTGGTCCGCACCTTCGCCTGGATCGTCATGCTCGGACGCCAAGGCATCATCAACGCGACACTGCAATCGCTCGGCGTCATCGATACCCCGCTAAAGCTGCTTTACACCCAGTTCGGCGTGGTGATCGCACTGGCGCAGGTGCAGATGCCGCTGATGACCTTGCCGCTGATCACCGCGCTCGGCCGCATCGACCCGAACCTCGACGATGCTTCCTGCTCGCTCGGGGCCGGAAGCTGGCGCACCTTCTTCCGCATCGTGCTGCCGCTGTCGCTGCCCGGTGTCATCGCCGGCTGCACGCTGACCTATGCCGCCGCCATCACCGCCTTCATCACCCAGTCACTGGTCGGCGGCGGCCAGATGCTGTTCATGCCGATGTATCTCTACCAGCAGGCCTCGACGCTGCAGAACTGGCCTTTCGCAGCCGCGATCTCGATCATCTTCCTGCTCGCCGTGCTCGCGGTCGTCTCGGTCTTCACCACCCTCGGACGCATGTCGCGCGGCTATGGAGGCGCATGATGAGCGGCCGCAAGCGCACTCTTGAGGCGATCAGCTTCGAGTTCGTCATGACCGCGATCGCCGTGATCGCGCTGGTCATCATCATCGCGCCGTCGCTGGTGGTCCTGATCGTCTCCTTCACCAGCGGCTTCTCACTGCGCTTCCCACCGCCGGGCTATTCGCTGCGCTGGTATGTCGAGCTGTGGAATGCCTGGCAGCTTCACTTCGCGGCCAAGAACAGCCTCGTCGTCGCGCTATGGGCGACAGGCCTGTCCGTCGTACTCGGCGTTGCGGCCGCGCTGGCGATCTCGCGGTCGCGAACGCTGTCGGCCCGACTGCTCGATTCCCTCTTCATGTCGCCGCTGGTGTTGCCGGCGCTGGCCTTTGGTCTTGCCGCCTTGATGCTGTTCTCGCTGGTCGGCCTGCCGGTCTCGCCGCTGACGCTGGTGATCGGCCACACCGTGGTCTGCGTGCCCTATGTCGTGCGCAACACGGTTGCCGCCCTCGCCCAGCTCGAGCCGGCCCTGCTTGAAAGCTCGACGGTGCTGGGCGCGAGCCGCCTCTACACGTTCCGTCGCATCGTGCTGCCGCTGATCCGACCCGGCATCATCGCCGGCGCCTTCATCGCTTTCATGTCTTCGTTCGACAACGTCCCGGTCTCGCTGTTCCTGCGCGATGCCGCAACCGACATGCTACCGATCCGGATGTGGCAGGACCTCGAGGGCAAGCTCGATGTGACCATCGCCGCGCTGTCGGGCGTGCTGATCATCGTGACCGTCGCGCTGGTCGCGGTGATGGAGCGCGTCACGGGCCTGTCGCGGCGGTTGACGAATTGATCAGGCGCCGCGGAACAGCGAATAGCCCCAGCGGGTGAATTTCAGCGGCAGGTGAAAATGCTCGTCAACGTTCTTGATGCGGAAGCGGAACGGCGTCACGGTCAGGAAGCCGTCGCGCTCGCGAAAGAACTCCCCGAGATGAAACAAGACCTCATACTCGCCTGCCGTCACGCTGGCGCCCTGCGCGATGGGGTGATCGAGTACGCCATTGGCGCCGAGCCGCCCTTCGGCAAGGCGCGAAGAATCGGGCCCAATGCGCCAGATCTCGACGCGCAGCCCTTGCGCGGGACGCCCGCTCGCCACGTCGACCGCGTGAATGGAAATACCGCCTGCCACCATGTTCCTCCCGTGAGCGCAGCGCCATGGTAGACACAAACGCGGCCGTTCGGCCAGCGCATGCGCTGCTGCCGGCGCTCGGCGCGATGACCTGGCTCCAGGCGCTGGTGGCGCTCGCCTTGTTCGCACCGGGCGTGGTCGCACCGCGCGCCCGTATCGAGGTCTGGCAGCTCTCGATGTTCTCCTGCGCGGTGTTCGCCGTCGGCATCCCCGCCTCCTTCTGGGGTGGCGGCTTCATCGCCCGGGTGGGCTCGCTGCGGATCGCGAGTCTCTGCGCGGCAGCGATCGTCGTCAGCATGGCGCTGGCCGCGCTCGGGTCGAACGCCGCCTTGCTGGCGGCGGGCCTTTGCCTCGGCCTTGCGATGGGGCCTGAGACGCCGGCAAGCGCGGCGCTGCTGGCGCGGCTGGTGACCGCCGAGCGGCGCGCCCTCGTCTTCTCGGTGCGCCAGACGGGCAATCAGATCGGCGCGGTCTGCGGCTCGCTCGCCCTGCCCGCGATCGCCATCGCATTCGGGCCAGCCTGGTGCTATGCGGCCGTCGCGGCCGCGGCGCTGCTGGCGATCCTGCTGTTCGAGCATCTGCGACCGGCCTACGCCGGCAAGGCCGTCCCGCCCCCAAAGCTCGATCTCCGCGCGCGTCTGGCGCTGGTCACGGCGGACCGACGGATCGCGATGCTGGCACTGGCCTCGATGCCGTTCAGCGCGATGCAAGTGTCGCTCAACACGGTCTTCGTCACGCTTGGCACAAGCGAGCTTGGCCTTAGCCATATCGAAGCAGGCATAGCGCTCGCCTGCGCACAAACGGGCGGCCTGGTCGGTCGTCTCGGCTGGGGCTATGTCGCCATGCGCCTCAGCGCCTCGCGCGTGGTCCTCGTCGTCATCGGCCTTGGCATGGCCATCTGTGCCGCGCTGCTCGGCCTCGACGGCGCTGTGCTCGGCCGAACCGGCCAGTTCGCGATTGCTGCCCTGTTCGGCCTGACGGCATCGGGCTGGAACGGCGTCTTCGTTGCCGAGATTGCCCGCCTCGCCCCCCAGGACCGGATCGGCGAGACCACCGGAGCGGTGCTGACCGCGTCCTATGCCGGCCTGCTGGCGGCGCCGGCCGTGGTATCGATCCTGGATGGTGTGGTCGGCCTCGGCGCGGCCTTCTTCGCCTTGGCGTGCCTCGCGCTGTGCGGCACATTGGCTCTGATCTGGGGAGGCGATGACAAAGCCGGTCAATAGCGCGCGCGAGATTGCGGCCGACGTTACGGCGGGGCGAACCAGTGCGGTCGCGACCGCCAGGGCCGCCCTCGCCCGCATCGAGGCCGCGAAGAGCTTGAACGCTGTGGTCACGATGGATCCCTCGCGCACGCTTGCCGATGCCGCCGCCGTCGACGATCGCCTGCGCGCAGGCGAAGCGATGCCGCTTGCCGGCGTCCCCATTGTGGTCAAGGACAACATCTGGACCGGCGGCTGGCGCGTGACACAGGGCTCACGCCTGTTTGCCGATTTCATCGCGCCGCAGGATGCGATCGCGATCGAGCGGCTGCGCAAGGCCGGAGCCGTCGTCGTCGGCATCGGGGCAACCTCCGAGTTCGCGAGCAAGGGCGTGACGACCTCCCCGCTGTTCGGGCCGACGCGGCACCCGCTCGACCTCGCGTTGACTCCCGGTGGCTCATCGGGTGGTCCGGCCGTCGCCGTCGCAGCCGGCCTCGTGCCACTCGCGATCGGCACCGATGCGGGCGGCTCCAGTCGCAGGCCGCCAGCCCATGTCGGTGTCGCCGGCTTCAAGCCGTCCTACGGCGCAATCCCTTATGGACCTGGCTTCGCCGAGCCGTTCTTCGGTCTCTCCGTCATCGCGCCGATCGCCACCGACGTTGCCGACATCGCGCTGGCGTTTGAAGTCATGGGGGGCGCTGATCGGCGCGATCCAGACTCGGCGAGCATTGCGCAAGAGATCGCCGACATCGCCAGTCTGCGCATCGCATTCTCGCCTCACCTCGGCCTCGATGTCGCCGTTGACGATGCCGTCGCCAATGGACTCGTTTCTGCCGTCGAGCGGCTCTCGGCCGCAGGATTGCGCATCGCGCAGCGCGATCCCGTCTGGCCGTCAGGCGCCACGGAAGAGTCCATCATGCCGCTTCAGCATGCCGGCCTCGCCGCTCTCTATGGAGAGGCCTTGCGCAAGGACCCGACCGTCTTCGATCCTGATATCGCCAAGCAGATCGAGCGGGGGCTGTCGTGGTCAGGCGCAGAGGTGGCCGGAGCGCTGCTCTCAAGCACTGCTATCGCCAACGCCTTTGCGGAGTTCTTTGGCGGGATCGACCTGCTGCTGACGCCGACCGTCCCATGCGTCGCGTGGCCACTGGCGCAGCTGGGCCCTGATATGATCGGAGGAAAACCCGCCAGCCCACGTGCCCACGCGGTGTTCACGCCGTTTGTCAATCATGCCCGCCTTCCGGCGATCTCCATTCCGTGCGGAGCCGATCGGTGCGGACTTGCATTCGGCCTTCAGATCATTGCCGCGCGCGGACAAGATCGTATGCTGCTCCAAGCAGCGCAAGAGATCGAAGCGATCTTGCGAACCTAAACCCAAGCGCGGCGTTTATTCGCGGCCAGACATCGTGTATAACGCCTGCGAGGAGGGATCGCGATGAAGGCTTTCATCCTTGCCTGTATTGCGACGATCGTCATCGCAGCGCTTGGCGTTGCCGTGCTCAACAGCGTACAGCAACCCGTCGCAGAAGCCTTTGCGACGACCGGGGTACGTCTTTAGGCGCCGCGCCGTCAGCTCTATTCGGCGGCGGACGCAGCATGGCGAGGCTGCGGCTGAGAGTCGTTCGGGCCAATCCGTGCCAACTCCTGGTCGAGCCACAGGCTATGGTGCTCGCGTGCCCAGTTGACATCCACCTCGCCTGATCCCATCGCCTCGAAGGCACCTTCCATCCCGATCGTGCCGATGTAGATGTGAGCGAGCATCGCGGCGATGAACAGCACGGCCACAACGGAGTGAACGATCTGGGCAATCTGCATGCCTTCGATTCCCGTCAGGTAGAACGGGAACATGAGCTGATACCCGGTCGCGGCGACGAGACCACCGCCGATCACGACGATCCAATAGATCCCCTTTTGACCGGCATTGAAGCGGCGAGCCGGCGGATGATCATGACCGATCAGACCGCCTCCGCGCTTGATCCACTCCACATCCAACTTGCTCGGGATATTGCCGCCGATCCACATCAGAAAGATCAGCACGACGCCAATCGTGAAGGGAAAACTCAGGTAGTTGTGCGCGAATTTCGCCCATTGCGACCATTCCGAGAAGGCGTCAAACCCAATCAGCGGAAGTAGCAGCGGCCGACCGTACGTGATGTTCAATCCCGAGATCGCCAGGATGATGAAGCAGGTCGCAGTCATCCAGTGCACGAAGCGCTCGAAGGTGTTGAACCGCACGATGGTGCGGCCGGATCGTCCGCTTTCGAGACGGACCATGCCGCGTGTCAAATAGAAGATCACCAGCACCGCCAGCATGCCGAGGATGGCAACGCCGCCGATCCACCGCAGCGCAACGTTGCGGAATTCACGCCACTCGCGGCCGGCAGGTTGCATCAGCACGCTGGAGCGCTGGTCGGGAATGCTGACGCGTCCCTGGATCCGATCCATCTCTTGCAGCAATTGGCGCTCGTTGACCGAGCTCGCCGTCGGATTGACCTGCTGGGCCGGCGACGGTACCGGAGCTGCCATGACCAACAGAAGCAACGCCCACGCGCCGATGGCTGGTCGAACGAACCTTGCAAATGAGGACATCTGCTTCTCCCGGCATTCTTGCCACGGCGCGCGGCGCCTTCAGGACTCGATCGTTTCGCGATAGGCGGTCTTCCAGCCCCACGCGCCTGAGCCGTAGCCGCGCTTCAGCACGCGCTCCTTGTAGATCTGGGCGATGATCTCGCCGTCGCCGGCGAGCAGCGACTTGGTCGAGCACATCTCGGCACACAGCGGCAGCTTGCCCTCGGCGAGGCGGTTCGCACCGTATTTTTCGTATTCCTCCTTGCTGCCATCGGCCTCCGGACCGCCGGCGCAATAGGTGCATTTGTCCATCTTGCCGCGCGAGCCGAAATTACCGACCTTAGGATATTGCGGCGCGCCAAACGGACAGGCGTAGAAGCAGTAGCCGCAGCCGATGCAGAGATCCTTGGAGTGCAGGACTACGCCGTCGGCGGTGGTATAGAAACAGTTCACCGGGCACACCGCCGCGCACGGCGCATCCGTGCAGTGCATGCAAGCCATCGAGACCGATCGTTCGCCCGGCTTGCCATCGGCGATGGTGACGACCCTGCGGCGGTTGATACCCCAGGGGACCTCGTGCTCGTTCTTGCAGGCCGTGACGCAGGCGTTGCACTCGATGCAACGGTCGGCGTCGCAGAGAAACTTCATACGTGCCATCGTCGTTGCTCCTTATGCCGCCGCGATCTGGCAGAGAGTGACCTTGGCCTCCTGCATGTTCGTCGCGGGATCGTATCCGTAGGTGGTGATCGTGTTGGCGCTTTCGCCGAGCACGATCGGGTCGGTGCCCTTCGGGTAGTTGCCGCGGAGATCCTTGCCCGCAAGCCAGCCACCGAAGTGGAAGGGCATCCAGGCAACCCCCTTGCCCACGCGCTCGGTGACGAGTGCCTTCATCCTTGCCCGTGAATTGTTCTCGGCACCGGTGACCCAGACCCAGGCGCCATCCTTGACGCCGCGATCGGCCGCGTCGGCAGGATTGATCTCAATGAACATGTCCTGCTGCAATTCGGCGAGCCACGGATTGGTCCTGGTTTCCTCGCCGCCGCCCTCATATTCGACCAGGCGGCCGGACGACAGGATGAGTGGGAACTGTTTCGCGATTCCCTTCTCCACCGCAGCCTTCTGCACGGAGAAGCCAATATTCGGCACGCGGAACTGCTTGGCGTCGGGCAGCGTCGGATATTTGGCAACGAGGTCGACGCGCGGCGTGTAAATCGGCTCGCGGTGGACCGGGATCGGGTCGGGCAAGCCGAATGCGTTCATGCGCGCCTTGCCGTTGCCATAGGGGACGCAGCCGTGCGCCAGCGCGACGCGCTGGATGCCGCCCGACAGGTCGAGCGACCACGACACCGCGTCCGGAGTTGCGGGGTTGACCCTGTTGATCACGGCCATTTCCGCTTCGGTGAGCTCGGTGTCCCAGCCGAGCTTCTTCAGGCTGGCGAGCGTAAATTCCGGGTAGCCGTCCTGGATGCCCGACCCTAGCGAGTACGAGCCGTCCGCGAGCAGACTGACCTTACGCGTCGTGCCGTCCGGCAGCTTCTCCTCCCGCTCGATGCCGAACCGCGGCCGGAACGTGCCGCCGCCATCCATCACATGCAGATTGGTATTGTAGAGCAGCGGCGTGCCGGGATGCTTGACCTCCGGCGATCCCCAGCACGGCCAGGGCAGGCCGTAATAGTCGCCCCCGACCTCGGGATCGTCCTTCGGCGCCCGCATGGTCAGCATGTCGAACTTCGCCTGGTTCTTCATGTGCGCCTTGAGGCGCTCGGGCGATTGCCCGCAATAGCCGGTCGACCAGCTGCCGCGGTTCATCTCGCGAAGTACGTCCTCTGCTTCAGGAAGATTGTTCTCGACCTTGATCTTCTTGAACATCTGGTCGGCGAAGCCGAATTTCTTCGCCAAGAGGTAGATGATTTCGAGATCATCCTTCGATTCGAAGATCGGCTTCACGATCTGCTCGCCCCATTGCAGCGAGCGGTTGGAGGCAACGCGCGAGCCCTTGCACTCGAATTGCGTGGCGACCGGAAGAATATAGACTCCATCCTTGCGTCCCGCCTCGACTGCGAGCGAGGCCCAGGTCGTCGGATGCGGATCGGCGATGACGAGCAACTCCAGCGCCTTCAGGCCATTAAGGGATTCAGGGATACGGGTGATGCTGTTGGAGGCGTGTCCCTGCACGAATACCGCCTTCACGCTATCCTTCTGCGCGACTTGATCCTTCGGCAGCGTCACCGCCTCGAACCAGCGGGTCAGCGGAATGCCGGGGGCCTCCATGATCTGCTTGGAGTCGAAGCGAGACTTCAGGAAGTCATAATCGACCTCCCAAACCCGCGACCAGTGCTTCCAGGCGCCCTCGGCGAGGCCGTAGTAGAACGGCAGCGTGACGATATCGAGCCCGACGTCGGTGGCGCCCTGCACGTTGTCGTGGCCACGGAAAATGTTGGCTCCCATGCCAGCTCCGCCGACATTGCCGGTCATCAGCAGCAGGATGCAACTGGCGCGCACATTGGCGGTGCCGACGGTCTTCTGGGTCTGGCCCATGGCCCAGATCAGCGTGGCCGGCTTCTCGGTGGCAAACATCTTGGCGACGCGCTTGAGCTGCTCGCCGGGAATGCCTGTGACACGCTCGACTTCGTCCGGAGGCCACTTCTCCACTTCCTTGCGCAGATCGTCGAACCCGTAGACGCGCTGCCGGATGAACTCCTTGTCTTCCCAGCCGTTCTGGAGGATGTGCCACATCATGCCGTAGAGCACCGGGATGTCGGTGCCCGGCCGCATCCGCACATATTCCGTCGCGTGCGCGGCCGTGCGCGTCAGGCGCGGGTCGATGACGACGAAGTTGGCCTTTTGCAGCTCCTTTCCCTCAAGCAGGTGCTGAAGCGAGACCGGATGCGCCTCGGCCGGATTGCCGCCCAAAATGACCTGCGTCTTCGCATTACGTATGTCATTGTAGCTGTTGGTCATCGCACCGTAGCCCCAGGTATTGGCGACGCCGGTAACCGTGGTCGAGTGGCAGATGCGGGCCTGGTGATCGGTATTGTTGGTTCCCCAGAATGCGCCGAGCTTGCGGAAGAGGTAGGCGCCTTCATTCGTCATCTTGGCCGAGCCGAGCCAATAGACGGAATCGGGGCCCGACTTCTCACGTACAGCTTGAAGTTTGTCGCCGATCTCGTCGATTGCGGTATCCCAGGACACGCGAGTCCACTGGCCACCCACCAGCTTCATCGGATAGCGCAGCCGCCGCTCGCTGTGCACGAGCTCGCGCACGGAGGCGCCCTTGGCGCAATGCGAACCGCGATTGATCGGCGAATCCCAACTCGGCTCCTGACCGATCCACACCCCGTTCAAGACCTCGGCCGTGACCGTGCACCCAACCGAGCAATGCGTACAGATGCTCTTGCGGACGGTCGCGCCTGCGGCGAGCGGACCGGCGCTCGCCGCCTCCGCTTTGCGGACGCCGCCGACCGGCAGCGTGCCGAGCGCGGCGAGCGCGCCACCGGCAAGGCCGGATTTGCGCAAGAAGCTGCGGCGGTCGAGACCGCCGGCCTGCCCCGCAAGGGACACGGCAACGGAACCTTGGCGCAAGGAACGCTCGTTTGTTCGCTTGATCAGCACGGTCAACCTCCCTTGGCCGGATAGCGATTGACGCGATAGAAGGCCTTGATGTGATCGGTTTCCTTGTAGCGCGCCTTGCGCTTCTCATCGCTGGTTTCACCATCAGCCTGCGCGGACCCGACCAGCGGTGTCGCAAGCGTCGCGCCGGCGCCCACCGTGCCGACGCTGACCTTGCGCAGGAAATCGCGACGCCCGACTGTGGTTTTCCTGTCTTCACCCATCGCATCTCTCCTGGACCTGCCGGTGCAGGTCAGCTGGCGAACGTGAATGCTTCCGTCTCGATCTCGATAAAGGCGCGACCGAGCGCGCCGACCGCACGATAGAAGATGGCGCTCTCCGCGCGCTCGATGTCGGCGAACAGCTGCCCCATCCAGGGCCCGATATGTTTGTCAAAGAATGCGCGCTGCGCCTCGAACGACGCCGGGAAGCGGCCTCCCGCGAAGCCCGCCATGATCTCGCACACGATGGCGGCGTGATCTTCCGGCTCCGAATTGTTCGCGGCGCGCTCGATTCCGGACGCGGCGAGATCGGCGCGCAGGCGCGACAGCGGCCGCTCGTTGAGGAATCCAGTCAGGTAATAGGAGGCATAGGGCAAGAGCTCGCCGCGGCCGAGACCGACGAACAGATCGAAATATTCGCGCTCAACCTTGGCTGCGACTGCATTGGCAGCGGCTGCGGCCAGGCCGGCATGCGCGCGACCGACCGGCGTTGCATCGCCGCTCAATGCGGCCAGTTGATCGAGCAGGATTCTTGACGGTGCCGCGGACAAGAGCGTCGCGAGCAGCAGATATTCCTGGGCGCGCGCCGCATCAACGGGTTCAGGCAACGCTTCGGACGGAAGCGGCTCCCTATACAGATCAGGCCGCAAGTCAGTGCGCGATACGCCGGTCGCCGCTTCGACCGCAATCACCCGTTGTGCGGGCACCTTGTTCCAGTTCGAAACGGATGGTTGGCTGATGCCGATTTTGCGCGCAAGACCTGCAACGCCGCCTGCGGCGCAAATGGCTCGCTCAAGGCCATCATCACGCACGTGGACCTCCATCCAAGTCCCGGGTGCTGATTTTGCTTTTGCTACAAAGCGCTAGAGCAAGCGTAGTCCTGGCCCAGCGGAGGGTCAATGTCCTCCCCATAGTCTGGGGCTATGGCCTTTCGTCGGGGTCTAGCGGGGCAGCGCTCCGCCATGCCTGCGGCGAGGACTCGACGGTTGTCCGCTTTCAGTACTTTCAGCGGCCGTTAGTTGCGATGCAGCACCAACAGGTGCGGCCGCGGCTTGTTCGACGACGATCTCACCACTCGATCTCTCGACCTGCCGCAATTCCGGCGAAGAATCCGTGACTTCAACCGGAGTCTCAGACACCGTCTCGGCTGACTTGCTGAGGCCGCCGAAGATCCTGTCCACGACCGCAGCCAGCTCTGCCTCCGAGCAATCCAGCGGGCCAAAGCCCGGCATCGCGGCCGGATCGTTGAAGTCCCAGGCGTTTTCCGCAAGCCCGACGAAGTCGCGAATGGCGGGATCGGCACTCCACGCGCGACGAAGCGCCGCACGCGTCAGCTCCTGCGGAATCCCCTTGCGCAGGAATTCCCTAATGTCCGTTACGGACGTGATCGAATCGATCGAAGGCAGGCTCGAAAGATCGAACTCTGCTTCGTCGTTTTTCACGACAGGAGGCGGTGCCGACTGCATGTCGTCGGGGATTGCCGGATCCGGTTGGCGACCGTTCGTCTTTGCTTCCTGCTTGCGACGGGACCAGCGCGCCAGGAACTTGTCCTCGGTCATTCGTGTCCGCCTTTTTGTTGCCGACTCGCCAGCGCTTCCGGATCGGCCTGCCGCCGCTTGCGTTTGAAGAATTCCCGTTCGACGTGGTACTCGGCAATGACGCTTTCAATCTGCTCACGCAGGGCCGCCGGCATGGGGACGGCCTCGACTAGGTTCGCGCCGGACTCCGTGAATGCCTCGCCTTCCGCGGGATCGGCGGTGGCGGCAGCCACCGAATAGGGCCAAGCGCCTTCCGCGGGCGACAACACGGTCCAGATGCTCGGGTTACCCGAAGCGAGATTGTCACGATAGCGCGCCGTCTCGGAACTGTAGAGATCGACCGTAGCACTGCCGGCATAGAACAGCGTCCTGCCGCTCTCTTCGCGCAGAACCGTCCAGGACTTCGTGTCCGGCTCATCCGGCAGCACGGCGACGGCGCGCCAGATAAAGTCAGTCCACGGCGAGTCCGCCCTGTACCGCTCGACCACGATGCCGACGGGGATGCACACAATTGGCAGCGCGGCCGGGCTCACGTCACCATCTGCAGGTGTTTGATCGGCAGCCCCGTCAGCAAATTCTGCGGCTTCATCCGGAGCTGCTGATTGGGATCCATCGACAGAATGAGATAGACCGGCTCGCCCTGCATCTCGTCCGCGACTGCACTCGTGTCTGCAAACGTCAGGCGGAACAATGAAAGCACACGGCCGGCGCTGCGGTCGTCGAGTTGTTCGCCATGCCAGAGACGGTCGCCGAGCCTGGTCGCATCGGCATCTAACCCGACATACCAGGTGAGCCTCGCATCACGCAGTTCGCGCAGCGGCTCAATATCCACCTCAATCCCGAGCAGATGGGAGATCCAGCGCGCCATCGCCCGCGCCAATGCCCTCGGCCCGCGCCCGCCCGCGGTGAGATCGAAAGCCATGTCGAAACGGTCGCTGCGGTGCCAGTAGTCGTCGGCATTGCCCTCGCTCAGGACGTCCAGCTCGGCATCGGTCACGGCCCCGAGCATCGACATCAGCGAGAGCATCGGGGTCGGACTCCGCCCGCCGACGACCTCCTCGTCGCCGAGCAGCAGGACCCGTTCTTGCGGCAGGATGCGCTGTTGGCGGAAGAACAACTCGGCGGCGCGCAACACGAAAGGGTCATCGCAGCCATTCAGCGCATTGCGCAAAATGACATGCACGAGTTGATTGACGAACAGGGGCGGCAAACGGCTCGTCCCCGGCCGGACCGTTGCAAGATAGGCAGCTTCCAGCGTCGGATGTCTCACCAGGAGATCGCGAACCGCAAGCACGAGCCGCCAGTTCTCCCGGGCATCCGCATCAACGATCGCTGCAATTTCATCCGCACTGACCTCCCGGCGGGGAGCAACAAGCAGCTCGCGGTGCAGCCGTCGCTCGACCGGGCATGCTTCGTCCGGCGGACTCAGCTCGGGCCGGACGAAATAGGCCTTCAGGAACTCGTCGGTGACGCAAAGCCCACCGCCCGCCTCGCGATCGAGCAGATGATGGCCGCATGAGATCCAGAAATCATTCATCGATTCTGCTCCTGGCCCATATCGGCAAGCCTGACATTGCTATCGGGCTCAACATCATCCTCGGCTTCCATGAACGAGAACGCCTTGCCGTGCCGCTGCCCCTGCCGCAGTTGCAGCCTGCGGAACGACTCACGGATTTCGCCGTCGCTCACCGAGCGGTGGACGGCAATGAGCGAACTGATCGGATGCGTGCAGAGCGACTGCACGAAGACGACCTCTTCTTCGGCGGCCGCCCGCGCGGTTGCCAGATCCGGCGCGCTGAAACGATCGATGAGTCGCCCGGCGAGGAGCTCGATCAGCGCCCGGCAATCGCTCTCCGTTGCCGGCACGATCTGCGCCAGCGTCGACCACCCCCAGGATTGCACCCCGAGAAGGCCGCTGCGGAACGCCGCGCGCGCCTTGCCGCTCAAAGTCACCGGATCCTGGTCGCAGAAGCGGAACGCGCCGGAGACGACCCATTCGCCGGGCTCTGCCGCCGCGTCGAACACGAATGTGTCGGAAGGATCGAGCGCTATGGCGCGCAGCAGTTTCACAGCCCTTGTCACCGCCTTGGCCCTCCGAGTCTCGGATCGAGCCAGGCTGGCGTAGCGAGCGCTTTGACGAGCTCGCTCCGCTCAACTCTGCCGGTACCAACGTCACGCGTGAGGAGGTCGCCGTTCTCACCGATTCCCAGGACGGTTCGCTGCTCATGGGGAACCCGGCTGAGATAGTCGCGTGCGACACTGTCAAAGCCATCGACCTGCCAACGATCGATCACCCGCATCAGGTGCCGTGCAAAACTCTCGGTCACCTGAACGGCGCCCGCCTCCCCGAACCCCTCCTCATCCAGCGCGGACGCGAGCGGACGAACGCCGGGTCCCTGATCGGCCATGGCGACCGTCCGGATCATGGCGCCAAACACCAGCCATGCGGGCCGCTCATTCTCGCGCGCGGACGATGGCCACCCCATCCGCGCACCGCCGACCAGCGCGCCGTCGATCTCGACCGCGTCGGGCCAGCTGATCGCGACGGTCTTGTTCGGCGGCGCGTAGGCGCGAAGTGCGTCGGTGAGCGCGACCATGCCCGCATAAAGGGCGCGTCGCGCGGTGCTGAAGGGTTCGCTCGGCTCGAGCACCACAGCGAATTCGGCAAGATCGAACCGCCCGACGTACACCAGCGTACCCGCGCCGCTCTTGGGTGCAATGCCGCAAGCATGGGAAAAGGCGTCTCCGCTCTCACGCAACCGGACGAGCGTGAAGGGCGGCGGCAGACGGATCGGTTCCGCCAGGGAAACGGCACTGGTTGGGGTCGACCGCAAGGCCGTCCTCCACTTTCCTTTTCTTCCCGATAGTGAAAATCTATACGAGGTGCAGGAACGGCGCGAGTCCGTAAGTCGGCGCCGCACTGACGGAGGGATTCACCTGGACCAGCCAGCGAAGACCGTCCTGATCTGCTCGTGTGAAGGCACGATGCGCCTTGACACGGCCGCGATCCAGCGTGGATGCCCCAACTGCGAGATCAGGAGCTTTCGCCATCTCTGCGGCGCAGAGCTCGATCATTTCCGCAACGCGGCAAAGGCGGATGGCCCGCTGACGGTCGCCTGCACGCAGCAGGCTGCGCAGTTCACCGATGAAGCCGGCGACCGCCCTGACGGCATTACTTTCGTCAACATCCGAGAGACGGCGGGCTGGTCGCGCGATGGCGCGAATGCGGGTGCGAAGATGGCCGCTCTGCTGGCCGCCGCTGCGATTCCCGCACCCGACTATCCGCTGGTCACATTGTCGAGTGACGGCATCGTCCTGATCTATGGGCGCGACGAGGCCGCGATCGAAGCCGGGCAGCTGCTCGCAGACCATCTCGATGTCACGGTCATGCTCAGGCAGCCGACGGACGTTACGCCACCTGCCGCGGCAGTGTTTCCGATCGTGAAGGGCACGATCCGCAACGCGCGGGGCTATTTTGGTGCCTTCGAGCTCACAATCGACAACTACGCGCAACCGCGTCCCTCTTCGCGCGACTACCTCGTGTTCGAGACCGAGCGCAACGGTGCGACCTCGCGCTGCGATCTGGTGCTCGACCTCTCCGGCGAGCCACCGCTGTTTCCCGCCCACGACCTGCGGGACGGCTATCTCCGCGCCGATCCGGGAGATCCCGCAGCGATGCTACGCGCGGTGCTTGCCGCTCGCGATCTCGTCGGACGTTTCGACAAGCCGAGATATGTCGACTTCACAGCCAGCCTCTGCGCGCATTCGCGCTCGAAGCTGACCGGATGCCATCGCTGCCTTGACTTATGCCCGACCGGCGCGATTGCGCCGGACGGCGACCATGTCGCTGTCAAAGCAGAAGTCTGCGCAGGTTGTGGGCAATGCGCAGCCGCCTGCCCCACGGGAGCCGCATCCTACGCGCTGCCGCCCGCCGACACTCAATTGCAGATCCTTCGCGCCATGTTGCTCGCCTATCGCGAGGCCGGCGGCACGCATCCGGTGCTGCTGTTGCACGACAGCCAGCACGGCACGCCGCTGATCGATGCGCTCGCCCGTCATGGCGACGGATTGCCGGCCAACGTGCTTCCCCTCGCCGTCAACGAGTTGACGCAGGTCGGCTTGGAGGCCGTTATCGGCGCATTTGCATATGGCGCGGCGGCGGTGCGGTTCCTCCTCCGCGCCAAGCCGCGACACGGCGTGTCAGGACTTTTGCAGACGATCGTCATGGCCGAGACTATCCTCGCCGGGCTCGGATTTGACGGCCGCCGCGTGACCACGATCGAAACCGACGATCCCGACACCCTGGCTGACCAACTGATGGGGATCGGTTCCCTCGCCGGCATCGAGAGTCCAGCGACTTTCCGGACAGTCGGCAAGCGTGGCGATCTGCTTCGCTTAGGCCTGAGCGAATTGCATCGCCTCGCGCCCAAGCCGGTCGACGTGATCGCCTTGCCCGATGGCGCACCCATCGGTGCAATCACCGTCGACTCCGGTGGCTGCACGCTGTGCCTGTCCTGTGTTTCTGTCTGCCCGACCGGCGCGCTGCGCGCCGATCCTGAGCGTCCCGTGCTCAAATTCGTGGAGGACGCCTGCGTACAGTGCGGTCTGTGCCAGAGCACCTGTCCTGAGAAGGTCATCACGCTCACCCCGCAGATCGACTTCCGGGCCAGGCGCGCGCCTGCGCGCGTGATCAAGGAAGAAGAACCGGCCCTTTGCGTTCGCTGCGGCACCCCCTTCGGCGTGAAGAGCACCATCGATCGGATCGCGACAAAGCTCGAGGGACGCCATTGGATGTATCCAAGCGGGGACCGTCGAACCCAAGCCTTGCGGATGTGCGCCGATTGCCGCGTCATTGTCATGAGCGAAGAACAGTTCGATCCGATCCAGGACGTTCCGGAACGCGCGCCACCACGGACGACGGATGACTATTTGCGTCAACGCGAGAATAAGGAGTAGCCGCATGCCTCGCTCCAAGATGGGTGTTGCGACGTGCCTTGCCATCACGGCCCTCGCCGGCACAGCCGTCGAGGCCGTCGCCCTCACCAGGGCGGAAAAGGTCGCGCTCAAACAGGCGATCGTCGCCTGCAAGGCCGAGGCAAAGGGCAAAAAGGTCAAGTGGCTGTCACGCCGGAAATACGTCAACCAGTGTGTCGTGACGGCGCTCAAGGAACATCCCAGCATCGACGTGGCTCGCATGCTCAAGGAGAACCCGGCGCTGACAAACATTCCCGTGGAGCAATGGCCAGGGTATTAAAGCACGATCCGGAAAAGTGCGAAGCCGCTCTCCAAAAAGATCATGCGCAAACAACAACCTAAAGCGTGATGACGTTTCATCCCAATCTCATCGCGCCTTAGCTTAGAGCGTTGTTGCCAGCTATTTCGACGTCGCACGGGCCAGAAAGTCCGTGAGCGCACGGCGATCCTCGGCCGAGCCGATGCGCTGCTCCGGCATCTTGGTGCCGGGCGTGTAGGCGTTCGGCCCGATCTCGAACAATCTTGAGACGGTCTCCGGCGTCCAGACGATATCCATCGCCTTGAGCGCGTCCGAGTAGTGATAGCCGGGAAGCGAGGCGATCCTCCGGCCGAAGAGCCCCGCAAGCGTCGGTCCGGCACGCTGCACCTCAGCGTCCGACAATGTATGGCAGGCGACACAGGCCCTGAAGATCTCGGCGCCGTAATCGCCGGCATAGGCAGCGAGCGGATCCGCCGGCGTGCCCAGCACGCTCGAGCCCATCGCCGCTCCGGCCAGCGCATTCCAGCGCCTGATCTTGCCGTCGGCGCCGCCAGTCAGGAGCGTCGTCCCATCGGGCAAGAACGCAACCGACCAGACCGGCGCCCTCAACCCAGCGAGCGTGCGCATCACGTTGCGCGCCTTGCGATCGATGATCGCGACGCTGCCGTCGACTGCTCCTGCGGCGATCAAAACACCGTCCGGTGAGATCGCCAGCGCCACGATCGGCCTGACGGCAACCATGACCTCGCCGTTCTCCTTGCCATCGGCGGTCATCATGCGCAGCTTGCCGTCTGCCGCACCGGTGACGATTTCGCCATCGGGCGCGATGGCGAGTGCATTCAGCGGCGCCGGCATCACAACGATCTCGGGGCTGCCGCCCGGCAGAGGCCAAATGCGCACTGTCAGATCGTAGCCAACGCTCACCAGCGTTTTTCCGTCGGGCGCAAAGGCCACGCCGTTGACCCCTTGCGCGTGACCTTGCAGCACGCTCATCCGACCGTCGGACAGCGATGAAATCCGGACGGTGTGATCCCACGAGGCCGATGCCAGCTTCGATCCATCGGGTGAAACGGCGAGCCCGACAATGGGTCCCGTATGACCGACGACAACCACATCTGGTTGCAGCCGGCCCCGCGCCCAGATGGCAATCTGGCCGTCCGTACCGGCCGTTGCCATTCGCCCGTCTCCGAGGAAGGCAGCCGCATTCACCGCACCCGAATGGAAGCGAAGAACCTGCTCGGCGGACTCGGTTGCCAGGGACCATCGGATCGCGGCAGTGTCGAAGCTGCCCGACAAGACTGTCTTGCCGTCGGCTGAAACGGCGATCGCGCGGACAGGCCCGCCGTGCCCCGCCAATTGCGCGTGCGCCGGCAGCAGCGGGAGGAGCAGCGATGCCCTTAGAACGGCGGTGATGAGACGCAATGTCAAATCCATTGGCCGCCGGGGGATTCGGCTTCTGGGCAAAAGCGCACCCAATTGATCCAGCTCAACGAGGGTACCTCGTATTGGGTTCCAGGTGCGACAAGCGGCGTCTTGAACGGCGATCCACGCAGTCGCAGTCTACCCAAAGGCGCCTCACAGACCGAGGCCGGACATGCAAATACGCCCGAAGGCCTATCTGCAGCTCATCTCGCGGTTGCGGCACCTTTGCGCGTTGCTGCCGCGAAATCGCGATCCCGGCGCCCAGCGCGCATCGCCACTCCTCATCTACGTCGTCGCAGTGTTGACCCTACTCTTGGCTACCCTTGAAGTCGACGTCCACCGCGCGCAGCTTCAATCTTTGGGGCTGCTTGGCGACCCCATCCGGATTGATCCGATTTTCATGAGCCCTTGAATCAGTGCTTGCGGCGACCGCGCCGCGACGCACCGCTTGGCGCGTCGAACCTGCTCGAAGGCATTTGAGCCGACCAGGTCGTCCCGTTCGATCACTATTGGTTTGAGACGCGCCGACTTCTCACTGCTGTGTTCCCCTTGGAAACACAAGAGAGCGATCTGCGAAGTCTTCAACCGGCAATTTGTTTCGTTGCACCTGCATCTCTAGCAAAGGCGGCTTCCCTGCCACCGACGTGCGACTCGCCGATAGTGGATGCGATGACATATTCGCCGCGGCGACGAAAACGGTCAGCGCGGCCAGGCCAGAGATCATCAGGAGCTTCATACGAGCCGCCTGCGGTTCTGCGAGGGTCCAACCTCTGACTAGTGCAACACTCGAAATCCGCGTGTGAGACCCCTCACATCTCTCTTTCTCTTGATCATCGCTGCGCCGGCTGTCCCTCGCGCCGGTCAGTACCCGATGCAGCAGAATGCCTAGTAATTCGTCGCGGACTTCTCGTTTGGAATGCCGTCGATCGGGCATTCCTCGGTGCCGACCATCGGGCGGGTCATCGCCTCGACCATGTCGCGTGTCCCTTCGGGGTCGGCGATCCACTTCGAATAGAAATCGTAGGGACAGGCGGCGAGGCCTTTGGCGCTTTCGCCGGAATTGATCATGCCGGTGTAGCCGCGATGCAAGAGCTTGAACAGATGGTTCTGCGACTGGTTGTTGCGGCGGGCATCGCGGATCAGGCTCTTCGACAGGCCGGCATACTGGATGCCGTATTCCTCTTCCCCTGTCTCGCCCAAGGTTCGGCCATCGAAGCCGACGATCGCGGAGTGGCCGAAATAGGAGTAGACGCCGTCGAAGCCCGCCGCGTTGGCCACCGCGACATAGACATTGTTCGCCCACGCCATTGCCTTGGAAATCATTACCTGTTGCTCCTTGGCCGGATACATGTAGCCTTGGCAGCGCACGATCAGCTCCGCGCCCTTCATCGCGCAGTCGCGCCAGATCTCCGGATAGTTGCCGTCATCGCAGATGATCAGGCTGATCTTCAGGCCTTTCGGGCCGTCGGAGACATAGGTGCAGTTGCCGGGATACCAGCCCTCGATCGGCACCCAGGGCATGATCTTGCGATACTTCTGCACGATCTCGCCCTTGTCGTTCATGAGGATCAGCGTGTTGTAGGGCGCCTTGTGCGGGTGCTCCTCGTGGCGCTCGCCGGTCAGCGAGAACACGCCCCACACCTTCGCCTTGCGGCAGGCTTCCGCAAAGATCGCGGTCTCCTCTCCCGGCACCTGCGAGGCTGTCTCATACATCTCCTTGGCATCGTACATGATGCCGTGGGTCGAATACTCCGGGAAGATGACGAGGTCCATGCCCGGCAGGCCGAGCTTCATACCTACGACCATGTCGGCGATCTTGCGAGCGTTGTCGAGCACCTCTGCCTTGGTGTGCAGCCGCGGCATCTTGTAGTTGACGACTGCGACGCCGACCACGTCATTGCTGGAAGAAATGTCACCGTGAAGCATTTGAAGCGCCCTTCTGTTCCGGTTTGAGCTTGTTGACGGCGCGATGGCCGCGCGGCATTCAGTGGCTGATCATCCAGGGCCGCGCGGTCGGGAAGCCGACGGCGCCGCTCTTGCTCCTGGTCACGATCCGTCCCGGCTTCTTCTTCGCGCCGGTTCCGCAGCAGCCGCAGCCGGGGCCGTGCGCGGCTTTGTACTGATCGAGCGTCTTCGGCGCGTGCTTGCTGCGCTCGTTTGTGGCGTGTGCCTTGCGCTTGTCCGCCGGCATGCAGAAGAACGCCGGTGCAGTCAGGATCACACGCGGCGATTCCATCTCGCAGCGTGGACAATCCTGCGGCTCGTCGCATTCCGCCATCGGCCGCATGTCGGTGAACGGGCCGCAATCATTGCAGAGATAGTCATAGACGGGCATCGTCGCTCCCTTCGTTGTTGCACGCCGGACGCGGGGACTCCGCGCCCCGCATCCATCTCGCATAGGGACTACTTGTCAGGCGAGATCGGCATTTGGATGTCGCCCGTGATATGCTTCACAGGCCCTGCCGCCGACGGCGTCACGTCGAAGTCAAAAATCTCGGTCGGCAGCCACAGCGTGGCGCAGGCGTTGGGCACGTCGACCACGCCGGAGATGTGACCCTGGCATGGCGCGGTGCCGAGGATCGAATAGGCTTGGGCCCCGGAGTAGCCGAACTTCTTCAGGTATTCGATCGCGTTCAGACAGGCCTGGCGATAGGCGATGTGAACGTCGAGGTAATGCTGCTTGCCGGCTTCGTCCACCGAGATGCCCTCGAAGATCAGATAGTCCTTGTAGTTCGGCGTGATCGGCGACGGCTTGAACACGGGGTTCTTGATGCCGTATTTCGCCACGCCGTCCTTGATGACGTCGACCTTGATGTGCAGCCAGCCAGCCATTTCGATGGCGCCGCAGAAGGTGATCTCGCCGTCGCCCTGGCTGAAGTGGAGATCGCCCATCGATAGACCGCCGCCGGGTACATAGACCGGGAAGTAGATCTTCGAGCCGCGCGACAAGTCCTTGATATCGCAATTGCCGCCATGCTCACGGGGCGGCACCGTGCGCGCGCCCTCGAGACCGATCTTGGCCTTGACGTCACCTTTGGCTTGGCCGGCATGGGCGGTCGGCGCGAACGGCGGATTGGCAAGGCCCGGCACACGGGTCGGGTTGGTCGCGATCAGTTCGGCTTCGCGCGCGTTCCACGCCGCGAGCATCTTGGCATCGGGCAGACAGCCGATCAGACCGGGATGGATCAGGCCGGCAAAGTTCACGCCGGGCACGTGGCGCGAGGAGGTGTAGAGACCCTTGATGTCCCAGATCGACTTCTGCGCCAGCGGGAAGTGATCGGTCAGAAAGCCGCCGCCATTTTGCTTGGAAAAGAAGCCGTTGAAGCCCCAAAGGCTTTCCTTGAGGGGACCGACGTCGAGCAGATCAACGACGAGAAGATCGCCGGGCTCGGCCCCCTTGACGCCGATCGGACCGGACAGGAAATGCACGATCGACAGGTCGATGTCGCGTACGTCATCGGCCGAGTCGTTGTTCTTGATGAAGCCGCCGGTCCAGTCGACGGTCTCGATGATGAAGTCGTCGCCGGAGCTGACCCACTCGACGATCGGAACCTCCGGATGCCAACGGTTGTGGATCTTGTCGTTTTCATAGGCCGACTTGGTGAGATCGACCTTGATCAGTGTATCTGGCATCGAGATGCTCCCCTTGGTTTACTGATTAGACGGACAGGAATTTCGAGATCTGCGCGGCATCGACGCTGTCGCGTGGATCGTCCCGCACGATCTCGCCGTTCTCGATCACGAGCACGCGGTCAGCGATGTCGAGCGCAAAGCTGAGGACCTGCTCCGAGACGACAATCGACAGGCCCCGCTCGTCGCGGATGCGCTTCAACGTTTTCGCCATATCCTTGATGATCGACGGCTGGATGCCTTCGGTCGGCTCATCCAGCAGCAAGACCTTCGGCTTGGTCGCGAGCGCCCGCGCGATCGCCAGCTGTTGCTGTTGTCCACCGGAGAGATTGCCACCGCGACGTCCCTTCATCTCCAGCAGCACCGGAAACAGCTCGTAGATATCCGCGGGAACCTCGGAGCCGCCTGACACGACCAGGCCCGTCTCGATGTTCTCCTTCACCGTCATGGTCGAAAAGATCATCCGCCCCTGCGGTACATAAGCGAGCCCCTTGGCGACGCGATCGTAGCTCGGCAACGATCCGAGCTCGGTGCCGTCCATGGTCACCGAACCGCTCTTGGTCGGCACGATGCCCATCAGGGACTTCATCAGCGTGGTCTTGCCCATTCCGTTGCGACCCATGATCGCGACGATCTCGTTGGGCGCGACTGACACGTTGAGACCATGCAGCACCTCGCTCTGGCCGTAAGCGACGTGAAGATCATTGATTGCCAGCATCGACGGGTTCCCTAGTGTCCGAGGTAAACTTCGATCACTTTCGGATCGCTCTTCACCTTCTCCATTGTGCCCTCGGAGAGGATCTGGCCCTGGTGCAGCACCGTGACCTTGTGGGCGATGTCCTCGACGAATTTCATGTCGTGCTCGATGACCAGCACCGAGCGGACCTTGATGATGCGGTTGAGCAGCTCGGCGGTCTTGGCCCGCTCGGACACACTCATGCCGGCCACCGGCTCGTCGAGCATCAGCAAGTCCGGATCCTGGATCAGCAGCATACCGATCTCGAGCCACTGCTTCTGGCCATGGCTGAGCAGCGCCGCGCTCATATTGAGCCGATCTCTCAGGAAGATCATCTCCGCCACTTCGTGGACGCGGTCACGCACTTCAGCGTCACGCGTGAAGGTGAGCGCGCCGAACACGGTGCGGCCCCGCGGATAGGAGATCTCCAGATTCTCGAACACCGTGAGGTCGTCGTAGATCGACGGGGTCTGGAATTTGCGACCGACGCCGGCCTTGACGATCTGGTTCTCCTTCAGCTTGGTCAGGTCCTTGCCGCGGAATTCGATCGAGCCTGAGGTCGCCTTGGTCTTGCCGCAGATCAAGTCGAGCACGGTCGTCTTGCCGGCCCCGTTAGGACCTATGATGACGCGGATCTCGTTCTCCTCGACATAAAACGAGAGATCGTTGACCGCCTTGAAGCCGTCGAAAGAGACGGTGAGGCCTTCGACCGAGAGCAGGAAGGGCTTTGGCTGATGACCGATGAGCATAAGATCCTCCTCACTCTGCCGGTGCGCCGTCGGCGACCGAGCTGTCGGTCCAGCCGTCCTTCGGCTTGCGCGCGCCGATCAGCTTGCTGATCAGCGGCTGGACGTAGTCTCCCCAGATGCCGGCGAGGCCGTTCGGGAATGCGAGCACCACGGCGATGAACAGGCCGCCGAGGCCGAACAGCCAGAGTTCGGGAAACGACTCGGAGAGGCTGGTCTTGGCGAAGTTGACGAGGATCGTTCCATAGACCGCACCGAGGATCGACAGCCGGCCGCCGACGGCGGTGTAGATCACCATCTCGATCGAGGGCACGATGCCGACAAAGGACGGCGACATGAAGCCGACATTGAGCGCGAACATCGCGCCGCCGATCGCGGCAAAGATGGCGGCGATGCAGAAGGCGAAGATCTTGAAATTGGCGACGCTGTAGCCGGAGAACCTGACACGGTCCTCCTGATCGCGCATTGCCACCAGAATACGGCCGAGCTTGGAGTGCCGGACGAACTGCGCGATGAATATGCAGGCGAACAGCAGGCCGACCTCGAAGAAGTAGAGCACGATCTTGGCGTGGTCGGGACGGATGTCCCACCCCTTCAGCGTGCGGAGGTCCGTCATGCCGTTGATGCCGCCGGTGTAGCCCTGCTGTCCCACGATCAGGATGGTCAGGATCGCAGCGACCGCCTGCGTAATGATCGCGAAGTAGGTGCCGCCGACGCGGCGCTTGAACATCGCAGCACCGATGATCAGAGCGAAGATGCCCGGCACCAGGATGACGGCGGCGATGGTGAAGGTCAGGCTGTGGAACGGCTTCCAGAAGAACGGCAGCGCGGTGATCTGATTCCAGTCCATGAAATCAGGAATACCCGGCGTCGACTGGATCTTGGTGTTCTCGACACTCGACGCCTCGAGCTTGAGGAACATCGCCATGCAGTAGCCGCCGAGACCGAAGAACACGCCCTGCCCCAGGCTCAGGATGCCACCATAGCCCCAGCAGATCACCAGCCCCAGCGCGACGAAGGCGTAGGTGAGATATTTCGCGACCAGGTTGAGGCGGAAGACGTCAAGGCAGAGCGGCAGGACCACCACCAGCAGGGCGGCGAGCACCAGGATGCCGATCAACTCCGAACGCGTGGCGAAACGACTGTCGTTCATGGATTGAGCCCCTGCAGTTTCGTTATTTTCGGACCTTGAGGGCGAACAGCCCCTGCGGCCGCAGCATCAGAATTCCGACCACCGCGAGCAGCGTCAGCACCTTCGCCATCGAGCCCGACATGAAGAATTCGAGCGTCGACTGGGTCTGTGAGATCGAGAAGGCCGAGGCGATAGTGCCGAGCAGGCTGGCGGCGCCGCCGAACACGACGACCAGGAAGGTGTCGACGATGTAGAGCTGGCCGGATGTCGGCCCGGTCGAGCCAATCATGGTGAAGGCCGAGCCTGCGACGCCGGCGATGCCGCAGCCCAGTGCGAAGGTGTAGCGGTCGACCTTGGCGGTATTGATGCCGACCGCCCCGGCCATGATGCGGTTCTGCACCACGGCCCGGACCTGGCGGCCCCAGCGCGAGCGGAACATGATGTAGGCGACGCCGATGGTGATCAGCACCGTCAGGCCCATCACGAAGACGCCGTTGATCGGAACTTCGATGGAGTCCGTGACATGGAGCGAACCGAGCATCCACTGCGGCAGCTCGACGCCGACTTCGCGCGCGCCGAAGATCGAGCGATAGGCCTGCTGCAACATGAGACTGAGGCCCCAGGTCGCAAGTAGCGTGTCGAGGGGACGCTTGTAGAGGTGCCGAATCAGCACCCATTCGACCAGCATCCCGAGCGCGCCGGAGGCCAGGAAGGCCAATATCATCGCAAGGAAGAAGTAGCCGCTGAACAGGCTTGGAAGATAGGACTGGAAGAAATTCGACGTCATCCAGGTGACGTAGGCGCCCAGGATCATGAACTCGCCATGGGCCATGTTGATGACGCCCATCTGGCCGAAGATGATCGCGAGCCCCAGCGCCATCAGCACATAGACGGAAAACAGGATCAGCCCGGCAAAGCCCTGCATGACGAAGATTGAGCCGAGGTCGCCAATCGAATAGTCGCCGAACATCTGGTTTCTCCGTCGAGGACAGCGTCTCGCGTCCAAGGGCACAGGGTCCGCGTCGCGATTGAAATCGCGACGCGGGGTCGTGAGACGCGGATTGACGGTCCGCGCCAGGGAGTTCTTGCTGGGGGAAAGATCGCGGAAGGGTTGCGCGCTTACTGGTAGCCCTTCGGGAACGGATCCGGCTCGACCAGATCGGCGGTCTCGTAGATCAGCTCGAACTGACCATCGAGCTTGGCGCGGCCGACCCGGGTTTTCGACCAGAGATGATGGTTCTCGTGGATGCGCACATAGCCCTCGGGCGCGCCCTTGAATTCCACGCCCGGCGAGGCGGCCGCGATCTTGTCCACGTCGAAGCTGCCGGCTTTTTCGACCGTCAATTTCCAGAGCCACGGGCCGAGATAGGCTGCCTGCGTCACGTCACCAATCACGGTCTTCTCGCCCCAGATTTTCTTGAAGGCGGCGACGAAGGCCTTGTTGTTGGCATTGTCGAGCGACTGGAAGTACTTCATGCAGGCGTAGGCACCCGCGATGTTCTCGCCGCCGATGCCGTCGATCTCGTCCTCGGTCACCGAGATCGTCAGCAGCGCCTGCTTGGAGAGATCGATGCCGGCAGCCTTGAGCTGCTTGTAGAAGGCGACGTTCGAGCCGCCGACCACGTCGGTGAAGATCACGTCCGGCTTGGTCAGCTTGATCTTGTTAATCACCGAATTGAACTGGGTGCTGCCGAGCGCGTAGTACTCCTCGCCCACGACCTTGCCCTTGAGCACGTTCTCGACATGCTTGCGCGCGATCTTGTTCGAGGTGCGCGGCCAGATATAATCCGAGCCGATGAAGAAGAACGACTTGGCGCCCTTCTCCTTGGCAATCCAATTCAGGCCGGCGAGGATCTGCTGGGTGGCTTCCTGGCCGGTGTAGATCACGTTCTTGGACTGCTCGAGGCCTTCGTAGAACGTCGGGTAGTACAGCATGCCGTTATACTGCTCGACGACCGGCAGCACCGCCTTGCGTGAGGCCGAGGTCCAGCAGCCCATGATGGCCGCGACCTTGTCGTTGACGAGGAGCTTCTTGGCCTTCTCCGCGAAGGTCGGCCAGTCGCTGGCGCCGTCTTCCTGGATGATCTTGATCTTGCGGCCGAGCACGCCGCCGGCAGCGTTGATCTGCTCGATCGCGAGCTTCTCGGCTTCAATCGAGCCGGTTTCCGAGATCGCCATCGTACCAGTGGCCGAGTGCAGGATGCCGACGGTGACTTCGGTATCGGTTACCGCAAGACCTGTGGTGTTGACTGCCGAGGTTGCCGGCGCCTGCGCGAAGGTCGTCTTCGGCAGCATCGTGATGGCCGGGACAGCAGCAATTCCCATCAATAGTTTGCGCCGAATTGGCGACAACAAGCCTTTATTATTCGCGTCGTCTGACATGAGCACCCCACTGTTTGTTCGAGGACATGCGATTGGTGGCGTGAGGATGGCTCGAATTTGTGCAGCGCAAGCATACGCAAGATCGCGTATACTGCACCGCAAAATGCCGACGTAGGCTTTTGGTATGGGATTTGCGTGGGCTCCGGGTCCGTATCGGGAGTGGGGTTAAGTGGTAGGGCGGCAGCGAATAGACCGCGTCAGGCGCCAGTACAACCAATGGGTTGCCAACCAGACGCTGGAAGACTACGCGCTGCGCTTCACCGCCAAGAGCGCGCGGCGCTGGTCCGCCGCCCGCGTCGCCAACACCGCGCTCGGCGCAATCTCCTTTCTCGCGCTTGAAGCCATCGGCGGCACCATCACGCTGAATTACGGCGCCAGCAATGCGACCGCAGCGATCCTGGTCGTCAGCGTCATCATCTTTCTGTGCGGACTGCCGATTGCCTATTATGCTGCCAAATGCGGCATCGATATCGACCTGCTGACCCGCGGCGCCGGTTTCGGCTATATCGGCTCGACGATCACCTCGCTGATTTACGCCTCCTTCACCTTTATCTTCTTCGCGTTCGAGGCGGTCATCCTGGCTGCGGCGCTGGAGATGTGCTTCGGCATTCCGCGACCGCTCGGCTATCTCATCAGCGCCATCGTCATCATCCCGCTGGTGACCTACGGCATCACCCTGATCAGCCGCTTCCAGCTATGGACGCAGCCGCTATGGGTCATCCTTCATCTTCTTCCCTTCCTGGCGATCGCCTGGGCCAATCCGCATTCGTTCACGGAGTGGCAGAAATTCGCCGGCGAGCATGGCGATCCGAACGGACATCTCGATCTGCTGCTGTTCGGCGCCGCGGCCTCGGTGGTGTTTTCGCTGGTGGCGCAGATCGGCGAGCAGGTCGACTTCCTGCGCTTTCTGCCGCGTGACCGCCGCACCTCCAAGACCTCGTGGTGGATCGCCCTGCTCAGCGCCGGTCCGGGCTGGATCATTTTCGGTGCACTGAAACTGTCGGTCGGATCATTCCTCGCCTATTTCGCGCTGAGCCATGGCGTCGCACTCGAGCAGGCCGCCGAGCCAGCCAGCATGTATCTCGAAGCTTTTCGCTATGTGTTCTCGCAGCCGGACCTGGCGCTGGCGCTCACCGGGACGTTCGTGATCCTGTCGCAGGTCAAGATCAACGTCACCAACGCCTATGCCGGCTCGATCGCCTGGTCGAACTTCTTCTCGCGGTTGACGCACAGCCATCCCGGCCGCGTGGTCTGGCTGGTGTTCAACGTTGTGGTGGCGCTGCTCCTGATGGAAATCGGTGTCTACAAGGCGTTGGAGCAGACGCTGGCGCTCTACTCCAACGTCGCGATCGCATGGGTCGGCGCTCTGGTCGCCGATCTCGTCATCAACAAGCCGCTCGGCCTCCGCCCGCCGCAGATCGAGTTCAAGCGAGCCCATCTCTACGACATCAACCCGGTCGGTGTCGGCGCGATGACGATCGCGACCATCGTCTCGATTAGCGCGTTCTATGGCCTGTTCGGCCCGACCGCGAAGGCGCTGTCGGCCTTCGTCGCGCTCGCCGCGGCCTTCATCGCCGCGCCGCTGATCGCGTGTGTCACTGACGGCAAGTACTACATAGCCCGGAAGCCGAAGCGGAGCTGGCAGAACGTCGAGGCGATCCAGTGCTGCATCTGCGAGCATTCGTTCGAGCCCGAGGATATGGCTTCCTGCCCTGCCTATGCCGGACCAATCTGCTCGTTGTGCTGTTCGCTCGACGCTCGTTGCCATGATCTCTGCAAGCCGCATGCACGGGCCGGCGCGCAGGTGTCAGAGGCGCTCGGCAGGATGTTGCCCGAGGCCATCTTTAGCCGGATCAACTCGCAGTTCGGCCAGTATATCGGCGTGTTCGCGGTCTCAGCCGGTCTCGTCGGTCTCGTTCTCGGACTGATTTACCTGCAGACTTCGGCGACCGTGCATGCCGATGCGCTGCTGGCCGACGTGCTATGGAAGGTGTTCTTCGCACTGATCATCATCATTGGTGTTGTCGCCTGGCTGTTCGTGCTGGCACAGCAGAGCCGTCGCGCGGCGGAGCAAGAGACGCGGCGGCAGACCACGCTCCTGATCCAGGAGATCGATGCGCACAAGCGCACCGACGCCGAGTTGCAGCGCGCCAAGGAGGTCGCGGAGTCCGCCAACCTCGCCAAGAGCCGCTATGTCGTTGGACTGAGCCACGAGCTCCGCTCGCCGCTGAACGCGATCTCCGGCTATGCGCAGCTGCTCGAGCAGGACAACAGTTTGCAGGCGCGACCGCGCGATCAGGTGCGCGTGGTCCGTCGCAGCGCGGATCATCTGTCGGGACTGATCGATGGCATTCTCGACATTTCCAAGATCGAGGCCGGACGGCTCTATCTCTCCCGCGACGAGGTTCGCCTCAACGATTTCCTCGATCAGCTCGTCGGCATGTTCCGCCTGCAGGCTGCCGCCAAAGGCATCGACTTCGTGTTCAAGCGGCCGGCGGTGCTGCCGGTCGTGGTCTATGCGGATGAGAAGCGGCTGCGGCAGATCCTGATCAACCTGCTGTCGAACGCGATCAAGTTCACGCAGACTGGCAGCGTCAAGTTCGTGGTGCATTATCGCAGCCCGGTTGCCGAGTTCGAGGTCGTCGATACCGGCCCCGGCATCCAGCCCGACGATCTCGAGCGCATCTTCGCACCCTTCGAACGCGGCGCGCTCGGCGTCGCTCAACCGCAGACCGGTACAGGCCTTGGCCTCACCATCAGCCGGCTGCTCGCGGGCGTGATGGGCGGCGACATCAAGGTGACGAGCACCGTCGGCGCCGGCGCGACCTTCCGCGTGAAACTCCTGCTCTCCGAGGTCACCAATCCCCGGCGCGATGCACCGGTGGAGGCACCGATCTACGGCTATCTCGGCCCGCGCAAGACCATTTTGATCACCGACGACGATCCGACCCATCGCGATCTGCTGCGCGAGGTGCTGGCGCCGCTCGGCTTCATCCTGCTCAGCGCTCCCGATGGTCCCGGCTGCCTGGCTCTGGCGCAGCACTGCCGGCCCGATCTGTTCCTGCTCGACATCTCCATGGCCGGCATGGACGGTTGGACGGTGGCAGAAACCTTGCGTGCCGACGGCCATCACACCGCGCGCATCCTGATGGTTTCGGCCAGCGCGCTCGAAGCGCATGGCGCGCCGCTGGCACAGCCGTTCCATGACGGCTATCTGATGAAGCCGATCGACATCCCGAGGCTGCTGGAAACCATCCGCCAATTGCTCAAGCTCGAATGGCAGTACGAGGCCGACCAGGTGCCGGTGCCGCTGTGGAAGCCGGAGAGCGGCTCCCGGCCTCCCCTAAAATATGTCGAGGAGCTGATTGACCTCGGCCGGCTCGGCTACGTCCGGGCGATCCAGCTCAAGCTCGACGAAATCTGCGCCGAGTTGCCGGAGCACGCCGACTTCGTCACCCACATCCGAGCACTGCTCGACCGCTTCGACCTCGACCAATACATGGCGACGCTGAACACTTTGCACAGCTATGATCACTGACCCCAGAAAACGCGACGTCGCCCTCGTCGTCGACGACTCTCCCGAGACGCTGCGGCTCCTGACCGACGCGCTCGACGGCGCCGGCATGACCGTGATGGTCGCGCTCGATGGCGTATCCGCGATGCGGATCGTCGATCAGATCACGCCCGACATCGTGCTGCTCGATGCGGTGATGCCCGGCATGGACGGGTTTGAGACCTGCAGGCGGCTGAAGCGCGATGCCGGCCTCGACGGCGTGCCGATCATCTTCATGACGGGCCTTGCCGAGACCGAGCACATCGTGCGCGGGCTGGAAGCGGGCGGGGTCGACTATGTGACGAAGCCGATCGTGATCGAGGAGATGCTGGCGCGGATCCGCGTCCACCTCGCCAATGCCCGGATGACTCAGAGCGCGCGTGCCGCCCTCGATGTCTCCGGCCGCTATCTGCTCGCGGTCAACAGCAAGGGCAAGTTGTTATGGGCGACACCGCAGGCCCAAAGGCTTCTTGCGGATACGCTCGCCGACGACACCCTCGACGAGTTCGTGCTGCCCGACCCGATGCCGCAATGGCTCGAGCAGGTTGAGAAGGGCAAGTCTGCCGCGAAGACCACGACCATGCCTGCCCTCCGCGGCAGCGAGCAATTGCGGCTGCAATATATGGGCAAGCTCGGTCCCAACGAATTCCTGCTTCGCCTTGCCAAGGATGCCGGCGCCGATACGCCGGTGGAGTTTTCAAGAGAGCTAGGCCTTACTACGCGCGAAGGGGAAGTGCTGTCCTGGTTGTCCAAGGGAAAGACCAACCGGGACATAGCGCAAATCCTGGGTTTGAGCCCGCGAACTGTCGACAAGCATCTCGAGCAAATCTACTCCAAGCTCGGCGTCGAGAATCGTACCGCGGCGGCCGCGATCGCGGTCAAAGCCAAAGATTTGAAATAGAACGGCGTGACCAGGAGACGAGAACCACCGGACTAACCTGCTCGCACGACGTGTTCGGGTCAGCCCCGATTTGTTTTGTTCCGGCACGCACGGGCGCCTGTTGCACCGCGAAACCATCTGCGCCGCAACATTCAAAAATGAGACTGCCCGTCAAGCCGGACGAGACCTCCACGCAGGCACCCGCATTCGACTTCGGCTAGCTTCCTTCCAAAGCCGCAGGCCGCTCGAGAGCCACGGGCGCCGCGCCGGTTCGGCGCGGCAGCAAGTCGACGACACAGGGAGGAGCACAATGTCGAAATGCAGTGTTGGACTGCTCGCGCTGAGCAGCCTGTTTCTTTCGGGCGCGGCGATCGCCCAGGAAAAGATCAAGGTGGGCGTCACCGCGACTCTCGAAGGCACCTACACGGTGCTCGGCGAGGACGGCATGCGCGGGCATCAGACGGCACTCAACGTGTTGGGCAAGAAGATCGGCGACAAGGAGCTCGAATTCATCGTCGCCTCGACCGACGCAACGCCGGACTCCGCGGTGCGCGCAGTCCGCAAGCTGATCGAGCAGGACAAAGTGCAAATCCTGCTCTCGCCGCTCTCCGGTGACGAGGGCATCGCGGTGAAGAACTTCGCCAAGACCCATCCCGAGCTGACCTTCATCAATGCGGCTTCGGGCGCGCAGGAAACCACCTATGTCGATCCTGCCCCCAACTTCTTCCGTTACAACATGGACGGCGCGCAGTGGCAGGTGGGCCTCGGCAAATACGCCTATGACGAGAAGAAGTATCGCAAGATCGCGACCGTCGGCGAGGACTATTCCTTCATCTACACCCAGGTGTTCGGGCTGGTGCTCGAATTCTGCGGCATGGGCGGACAGGTGACCAACCGGCAATGGGTTCCACTCGGCACCAAGGACTTTGGCTCGGTCATCGCTGCCCTGCCCGACGACGTCGATGCCATCTATCTTGGCCTCGGCGGCGCTGATGCCGTCAACTTCCTCAACCAGTATCAGCAGGCCGGCGGCAAGGCGCACCTGATGGGCGGTTCCATCATGATTGACCAGACGATTCTGTCGTCAAAGGGGAATGCCAAGAACGCCCTGATCGGCACCATCGCGGCGAGCGGCCAGGCCGACACCTGGGAGGATCCGGGCTGGCAGAAGTTCGTGAAGGCCTATCAGGACGCGTTCCCGCCTAACAAGCGCTTCCCGAGCCCCTCGTTGCTGGCCACCAATTACTATGGCTCGACGATGGCCTTGATCCTCGCGCTGCGTGAGGTCAACGGCGATCTCAGTGACAATCAATCGAAATTCAAAGCCGCGCTGGCGAAGATCGAGCTTGACGCGCCGAACGGCAAGATCAAGCTCGACTCCAACCGCCAGGCGATCGGCACCAACTTCGTCACCGAAGTCGTCGACGACGGCAAGGGCGCGCTGTTCAGCAAAGTCGTCAAGGTGATCCCGAACGTGAACCAGACGCTCGGCTATGATCCGGCCGTGTTCTCGAAGATCGGCCTGCCGAGCCGCACCGTACCGGAATGTAAGAAATACTGACGCATCATAGCGTCAAGACGCAACCGGGGAGCGACTAGCTGACGCGGCCGCTCTCCGCTCTTGCAATCTCGGCGGCGTTGTTGAACGCTGACCGAAAAGAAGAATATTCGGGAGGGGAAGGCATGAGCCGTGCGCTCGCCGTCTTCCACGGCCGGTTTGGCCGGGCGACGGTTTATCAGTTGAACCGCCCTTTCAATATCCACGCCCATCGTGAAGGTCATCTGATCTTCCATGTCGGCGGCATGCCGGCATGCATCGACGTGTCCGACGGACATTATGATCTCACCGAGACCTCCGTGGTCGCCGTCAATCCCTGGGAGCCGCACAACTTCCTGCCAGCCGATCTCGATGGCGGCGCCATCTTCTTCGTGCTCTACGTCAACGCCGAGTGGTTTGCGCCCGATGCCTCGGGCACCGACCGTCTGCGGTTCGGCCGCACCCAGTTCCGGCGCACGCCCGCACTTGACAAGCACATCAGGCGGACCGCCGCGCTGGTGTGCGGCGCACCATCCCTCTCCAGCCTCGATTCCGAGCTGAGGCGGCTGATCGACATCTGCTACGACGAAAGCTGGCAGCAGGCCGAGATCGCACGCGATCCGCGCGCAAGCGGCTCCGTCACCGATTTCCGCGTGCGCAAATGCATCAAGATAATGTCGGAAAGCCCCGGCGCCGAGATCGAGCTCGATACGATTGCCCGCGAGTCCGGCCTGTCGCGGCCGCACTTCTACCGATTGTTCCGTGTCCAGACCGGCGTCACGCCGAACCTCTACCTCAACACGCTGATCATGGAACAGGCGCTCGAAGCGCTGGTGGCCAGCGAGACGCCGATCGCCGACATCGGCTTCGATCTCGGCTTCTCCTCGCAGAGTGGTTTCACCCGCTTCTTCGCCGCCAATGTCGGGATGGCCCCGACCGATTATCGCCGCGCAGCCAAGGTTTTGCGCGCCTGACCGCTGCACGAAAAGATACTCACGATCAAATGTCGCCCTCGCCGCCCGATTAGGATGCGGGCAACGCGATCCCGAGATGATCGCGACCGACGGGAGCGCACGTCCATGGCAAGGCCTGCAGCCGCTGTAGGGCTGTCCGACCTGCATTCTATGAACTTTCGGCGTGTCGCCCGGACAAGCGGACGGCGCAGATGAGCCGTTTCATCGAACGCCATCCCGCCTGGGCGCTGACCACGATCATCGCCATTGCCGTCGTGCTCTGGCTCATCTTCGCGGTCTGGCCGCCGGGTCTCGAAGAGGCGATCGGCCGCAAGCGCGTCTTCCTCAACGCCGTGTTCAACGGCATCACGCTTGGAGGCCTCTATTTCCTCGTCGCCAGCGGCTTCACGCTGATCTTCGGCCTGATGCGCAACGTCAATCTCGCGCACGGCTCGCTCTATCTGTTCGGCGGCTATGTCGGCTACGCCATCAGCATATCGACCGGCTCCTGGCTGCTCAGCTTCATCGTCGCCTTCGTCCTGACTGCCCTGGTCGGCGTGCTGCTGCAGGTGATCGTGTTCCGCCGCATGGAGGGTCAAGATCTCAGGCAAACCATGGTGACGATCGGGCTATCGATCGTGTTTGCCGATCTCATGCTCTGGGCCTGCGGCGGCGATTTTTACCAGATTCAGACCCCGACTTGGCTGATCGGACCCGTGGACCTGCCGCTGATCACAGCAGTGAAGTCTTCGGGCGAGCCGGTCTATCTCAGATATCCGATGGTCCGGCTCGTGATCTTCGCCGCGTCCGTGGTCATTGGCATTGCCATGTGGCTCGCGCTCAACCGCACCCGGATCGGCATGATCATCCGCGCCGGCGTCGACGATCGCGACATCCTGGCTGCGACGGGCGTGCGCATCCAGCTTATCTTCGTGCTGGTGTTCGCGTTCGGCGCGGGGCTGGCCGGTATGGCCGGCGTGGTCGGCGGCACTTTCCAGTCGTTGTCACCGGGCGAGGACATTCGTTTCCTGCTCGCCTCGCTCGTGGTGGTGATCGTCGGCGGCATGGGCTCGATCCCCGGTGCGGCGCTCGGCGCGCTGATCATCGGCCTCGCCGAGCAGCTCGGCTCGGTCTACATCCCGACCTACGCCATCGTCGTGACCTTCCTGATCATGGTGCTGGTGCTGGCGATCCGGCCACAAGGCTTGTTGGCGAGGCGCTGACATGTCGCTCGCGCACGACGCCCGCGTTGCCGTTCGTCCCGCTGCTGGAGCGGAGCACCCCGCGCGGACATGGCCGGAGATCGACAATCCCGCCGCCTGGATCGTTGCGGGCATTCTTCTCATCATGCCGCTGATTGCCAATGGCTTCTTCCTGATCGAGATCTTCGCGACCACGCTGATGCTCGGCACCATGGCGCTGAGCCTGATGTTCCTCGCCGGTTATGGCGGAATGGTCAGCCTGATGCAGCTCACCATCGCCGGCTTCTCGGCCTACATGGTCGCCGTGTTCGGCCTCAGCGGCAACGCCAATATCAGCCTGGGCTGGCCGTGGTGGCTCGCAGTGCCGATGGCGCTGGCACTGGCGACCGCCTTCGGCACGCTCGGCGGTGCGCTCGCGGTGCGCACCGAAGGCATCTACACCATCATGATCACGCTCGCCATTGGCGCCGCCTTCTACTATTTCACCAACCAGAACTGGGCGATCTTCAACGGCCATACCGGCATCAACAACGTGGCCACGCCGCACTTCTGGGGCGTGAACTGGCGCGCCGACATTCCCTTCTACTATGTCGTGCTCGCGGTCGCTGCGCTCTGCTACTTCGCGGTCGAATATCTCTCGCGCGCCCCCTTCGGCCTCGCGCTTCAGGGCGTGCGCGACAATCCGCGGCGCATGGCCGCGCTCGGCTTCAACGTCAATGCACATCGCGTCGCCGCCTATGCCTTTGCGTCCTTCGTCGCCGCGCTCGCCGGCGTCCTCCAGGTCTGGAACTACCGCCAGGTCTCGCCGGGCTCCGTCAGCGTCGGCGCCTGCATCGATGTGCTGATCATTGCGGTCGTCGGCGGCATCACCCGCCCGATCGGCCCCTTCATCGGTGCGCTGATTTTCGTGCTGCTGCGCACCTTCGCGCTCGACTTTCTGGTCCGGCTCGGGCTCGACGGCAACCGCTTCCGCCTGCTGATCGGGCTCGGCTTCCTCGCCATCGTGTTCTGGTCCTCGGACGGCGTCATCGGCCTGTGGCAGCGCTGGCGTCAGAGTCTACGTCCTCGCGCGGACCGGCCAGGCGGAGGGCGCGGCCATGGATAGCGTCGCTCATCGCCTTTCCGCCGTCGGCGCCGGCGCCGCGCTGGAGCTGCGCGGCGTGACGCGGCTGTTCGGCGCGCTCGCCGCGCTGACCGACGTCACCATCACAGTCCGGCCGGGCGAGCGGCGTGCCGTGCTCGGCTCCAACGGCGCCGGCAAGACCACGCTGTTCAACTGCATCACCGGCGACTTCCCGCCCTCCTCCGGCACCATCCGCTTCTTCGGCGAGGACGTCACGCATTTCCCACCCTATGAACGCATCCGCCGCGGGCTGCGCCGGACCTACCAGATCTCGGCGCTGTTCCCCGGCCTCACCGTGCAGGACAACGTCTATCTCGCCTGCCGCGGCGTCTCGCGCGGACGCTTCTCGTTTCTGCGCCCCGGGCAGAACGACACCCTGATGCATGCCGCCGACAACCTCGTCCAGGCCGTGCATCTGTCCGCCGTGAAGGACCAGCGCGTCGCAGAGCTCGCACATGGCCAGCAGCGCCAGCTCGAGATCGCGCTCGCGCTCGCCGGCGCGCCGCGTTTCGTCCTGTTCGACGAGCCGGCCGCAGGCCTGTCGCCGACCGAACGGGCCGAGCTGATCGAGATCCTGACCTCGCTGCCGACTCATATCGGCTACATCATCATCGAGCACGACATGGACGTGGCGCTACGCGTCGTCGAGAGCGTCACGATGATGCACAACGGCCGCGTCTTCAAGGAAGGCCTGCCGCAGGAGATCCAGTCCGATCCCGAGGTGCAGGAACTCTATCTCGGAGGCGGCCATGAATGAGGCTCGCCGCTCTTCCCCTGCGCTCGAGGTCCGCGGCCTCGACGTCTACTACGGCCACTCGCATGCGCTGCAAGGCGTCGATCTCACGCTGGAGAGCGGCGTGTTCTCGGTCGTCGGCCGCAACGGCATGGGCAAGACCACGCTGTGCAAGGCGATCATGGGCCTCGTCGGCGTGAGCGCCGGCTCGATCCGGGTCCGCGGCGAGGACGTCACGCGAACGCCGCCGGCCCAGATCGCCCGGCTCGGCGTCGGTTATGTGCCGCAAGGACGCCGTCTCTGGCGCTCACTCAGCGTCGACGAGCATTTGCGGCTCGCCGGCGGGCTGCGCTCCGGCGCCTGGACCGTCGAGCGCATCTACGACACCTTTCCGCGGCTCGCCGAACGGAAGGACCATGGCGGCGGTCAGCTCTCCGGCGGCGAGCAGCAGATGCTGGCGATCTCGCGCGCGCTGCTCACCAATCCGCATCTGTTGATCATGGACGAGCCGACCGAGGGACTGGCGCCCGTCATCGTCGCACAGGTCGAGGAGATGCTGCTGCGGCTCGGTGAGGACGGCGACATGTCCGTGCTCGTGATCGAGCAGAATATCGGCGTTGCCACGGCGATCTCGCGCAACGTCGCGATCATGGTCAACGGCCGGATCAATCGCATCATCGACCCCGCGCGCCTCGCCGCCGATCGCGAGCTGCAGCAGCGCCTGCTCGGCGTCGGGCTTCATGCCGAGCTCGAGCCTGATATCGATGGCCCCTCCGCCTCAGGCTCCGAACCAAAGCCGGTGCCTGCGCCGCGCCCGGGCGGGCCGATCCGCATCTACATCTCCAACCCGGTGCCACCGACGCGATGGTCGCAGCCGGTGCCGATCGCTCGCATCGAGGCGGCGGCCCGCTCACGGTCGACAGAGGTCACGCGACTGGAGAACACGATGCGGCGCGGGCGCGAGCCGGTGGCGGCGCAGACCGCGGGCCCGCCCGTCGTCCTGGTCGTCGGGACGCTCGATACCAAGGGCCAGGAGCTGCGCTTCATCCGTGACATCGTCGCAGCGACGGGGCTTCGCACCCGGCTGGTCGACGTCTCGACCAGCGGCAAGCATTCCAGCTGCGATGTCTCCGCGCAGGAGATCGCGCTGAACCACGGCCGCGGTGGTACGGCCGTGTTCGGCGCCGACCGCGGCGCGGCCGTGGCCGCGATGGCCGATGCGTTCGCCAACTGGCTGCGGCGCCAGGGCAATGTTGCTGGCGTGATCTCGGCCGGCGGCTCAGGCGCGGCGTCGCTGGTTGCGCCGGGCATGCGCGCCCTGCCCGTCGGCGTGCCAAAACTGATCATCTCCTCCATCGCATCCGGCGACGTCGGGCCCTATGTCGGCCCCGCCGACATCACGATGATGTACTCGGTCACCGACGTGCAGGGGCTGAACGCGATCTCGCGCGCTGTGCTCGCCAATGGCGCCAATGCGCTCGCCGGGATGGTCAAGGCACGCCTCGATGATGCGCGCGCCGCGACGACGCGCGGCGATGGCGGCCTGCCCTCGGTCGGCATCACCATGTTCGGCGTCACCACGCCGGCGGTGCAGAAGATCGCGGCCGAGCTGCGCGACGATTTCGAATGCCTGGTCTTCCACGCCACCGGCGTTGGCGGCCGTTCCATGGAAAAGCTCGTCGAGTCCGGCCAGCTCGCCGGCGTGATCGACCTCACCACGACCGAGATCTGCGACCTGTTGATGGGCGGCGTCTTTCCGGCGACCGAGGATCGCCTTGGGGCGATCATCCGCAGCCGGTTACCCTATGTCGGTTCCGTCGGCGCGCTCGATATGGTCAATTTCGGAGCGCCCGACACCATTCCTGAGCGCTATCACGGCCGCAAGTTTCACGTCCACAATCCGCAGGTCACCTTGATGCGGACGACGGCGGAGGAGAACGAGCGCATGGGCCGCTGGATCGCCGAGCGGCTCAATCAGATGGACGGCCCCGTGCGCTTCTTCCTGCCGGAGGGCGGCGTCTCCGCGCTCGATGCGCGAGGGCAACCGTTCTGGGATCCCGACGCCGACGCCGCGCTGTTCCGCGCGCTGGAGCGCGATGTGCGCCGGACCGGCAACCGCCAGCTCATTCGCATGCCTAAGAACATCAACGATCCCGACTTCGCCGCCGCCATCGTCAGCGCGTTCCGAACGCTGTTCGGCCGCACCGGCGCACGGCGGAGACTAGCGAGGTGACCGATGGCCAGGTTTGAACGCGCTGCCCTCCTGAAGAAGTTGCGTGACATGGCGAGGCGCGGCGAGCCGATCGTCGGCGGCGGCGCCGGCACCGGGCTGTCGGCCAAATGCGAGGAAGCAGGTGGCGTCGATCTCATCGTCATCTACAATTCCGGCCGCTACCGCATGGCGGGCCGCGGCTCGCTCGCGGGCTTGATGGCGTACGGCGATGCCAACGCCATCGTGCTGGAGATGGCGAGCGAGGTGCTCCCGGTGGTCAGCCACACGCCGGTGCTTGCAGGCGTCAACGGCACCGATCCGTTCCGCGACATGGACGTGTTCCTCGATCAGCTGAAGGCGCTTGGTTTCGCCGGTGTCCAGAACTTCCCGACCGTCGGGCTGATCGACGGCACCTTTCGTGCCAATCTCGAAGAGACCGGCTTGTCCTATGCGCTCGAAATCGACATGATCGCCAAGGCGCACGACAAGGACATGCTGACGACTCCTTACGTGTTCAGCGAGAAGGAGGCCGCCGCGATGGCGATCGCCGGCGCCGACATCATTGTCTGCCACATGGGCTTGACGACCGGCGGCACGATCGGCGCGCAGACTGCGACAAAGCTGAAGGACTGCCCCGCGCGGATCGACACCTGGGCGGCCGCCGCGCTCAGTATCAATCCGGACATCCTGGTGCTGGCCCATGGCGGCCCGATTGCCGATCCCACCGACGCCGATTTCATCATGAAGAACACCCGCCATTGCCACGGCTTCTACGGCGCCTCCTCTATGGAGCGGCTGCCCGTGGAGCGGGCGCTGACGGAGCAGGTACGTCAATTCAAGGCGATCGGCGCGCGGTAACGCCGGAAGGTTCGAGGGAGGGAAAGATGTCAGGGATGCTGGTCGGTGAATTGATCCTCTGGCTGATCGTCGCGATCATCGTGATCGTGGTCGGCGTCTACATCGTGAACTGGCTCTACCACCGCTCCTCCAAGGAGACCTCGTTCGTCCGGACCGGCTTCCTTGGCGAGCGCGTGGTGATCAATGGCGGCGCCTTCGTGCTGCCGTTCATCCACGACTACACGCCGGTCAACATGAACGTGCTGCCGATGGGCATCGTGCGTTCGCGCCAGGATGCCGTGATCACCCGCGACCGCATGCGCGTCGACATCGAGGCGGACTTCTATGTCCGCGTGCAGCCGACGCGGGAGGCCGTCTCGATTGCCGCAGCCACGCTCGGCCGCCGTACCATGGAACCGGAGCAGCTACGCGCCCTTCTCGCCGGCAAGTTCATTTCAGCGATCCGTTCAGTCGCCTCCGAAATGACGATGGAGGAGATGCACGAGCGGCGCGGCGACTATGTCGCGCGGGTCAAGACCAATGCGGCCGAGGCGCTCGCGCAGAACGGCCTCGAGCTGGAATCAGTCGCGATCACAGATCTCGACCAGACCGACCTCGAGTTCTTCAACCCGTCAAACCGGTTCGACGCCGAAGGCCTGACGCGCCTCATGGAGGACATCGAGGCCAAGCGCAAGCTGCGCAACGACATCGAGCAGGACTCGATGATCAAGATCCGCTCCCGCAACCTGGAGGCCGAACGGCAGGCGCTGGAGATCGAGCGCGAGAGCGAGACCGCGCGTCTGGAACAGGAGCGCGACATCGAAATGCGCCGCGCGCTTCAGCGTACGGAGGTTGCCCGCGAGCGCGCGCTGCGCGAGACCGAGGCCGAACAGGCGCAGATTTCCGCCCGTGAGGCCATCGAGCGCGCCCGCATCGCCAACGACCAGGCGATCGCGGAGGCGCGCATAGCATCCGAGCGCGAGACTCGCCAGAAAGAGATCGAGCGGACGCGGACGATCGAGGAGAAGGAGCTGCTGGCGCGTGAGGAGATCGAGAAGACCCGGATTGCCAACCAGCGCTCGATCGATACGACCCGCATCGCCTCCGAGCGTGAGGTCCGCCAGCGCGAGATCGAGCGGATGCGCACGGTCGAAGAAGCCGAGATCGCCGCCCGCGAAGCCATCGAGAAGGCCCGTATCCAGCAGGATCGCGTCGTTACCGATGCCCGCATCGCCAACGAAGAAGAGACCCGCCGCCGCGAGATCGAGCGCACCCGCGCCGTGGACGAGGCCGAGATCACCGCCCGCGAGGCGACCGAGAAGGCCCGCATCGCCCAGACCTTGACCGTCAATGTCGAGCGCATCTCCTCGGACGAGCGCACCCGCGCGCTGGAGATCCGGCAGGTGCGCACCATCCAGGAAGCCGAGATCGAGGCACAGCGCGCTGTGGAGGCCGCCCGCATCGCCCGCGAGCGGACGCTGGCCGCCGAGCGCATCGCCGCCGAACAGAGTACCCGGCAGCTGGAGATTGAACGCAACCAGACGCTGGATGTCGCCGGCATTGCGGCCCGCGAAGCGACGGAAGCTTCCCGTATTGCGCAGGAGGAGCGTGTGCGTTCGCTCGAGATCGCCCGCAACCGTGCCGTCGAGGAAGCCGACATCGCCTCGCGCGAGGCGATCGAAGCGGCCAGGATCGCCCAGGAGAAGGCGGTCGCGGCCGAGCGCATCCAGGCCGACCGGGAGACCAAGGCGCTCGAGATCGAGCGGAGCGGCATCTTGGAGGCGGCCGAGCTGAAGCGGCGCGATGCCATCGAGCGCCAGCGCATCACGGTAGATCTGGCGCTCGAGGCCGAGCGCATCAACTCCTCCAAGAAGCGCGAGGTGCTCAACATCGAGCAGAAGAAGGCTGTCGAGATTGCGGACGAGGACCGCGTCATCGCGCTATCGACCAAGAAGTCCGAGCGGATCGATGCCGACCGCCAGGTCCGGCAGGCCGAGATCGTCGCACGCAAGGAGGTCGAGACGACGGACGTCTCGCGCGAGCAGGCGCTGGAAGCTGCACGCATCGAGCGCCGGCGTGCGATCGAGCAGCTCGAGGTCGCCCGCGTCCAGTCGCTCCAGGAGGCCGAAATCGCCGCCCGCGAGGAAGTCGAGCGTGCCCGCATCGCGTCCGACCGCGGGCTCGACGAGGCCCGGATCGGCCGCGAACGCGAATTGCGCAAGCTCGAGGTCAATCGCGAGAAGGACGTCGAGACGGTCCTGATGGAGAAGGCGATCGCCATCCATCAGAAGTCGCTGGAAGAGTCGGCGGCGCGCGCCGCGGCCGAGGAGGCCCGGATGCGGGCGACCGAGGCGGCCGAGCGTGTCGTCACAGCGCGCGAGAGCGAGATCGCCAAGCGCCGCAAAACCGTCGAAGTTCTGCTCGCCGAGAAGCAGGCCGAGGAGACCCGGATCGCAGCTGAAGCCGAGCGTGTGCGTGCCGCAGTCGAGGCCGAGGCGCAGCGGATGCTTAACGAGGCCGAGAACGTGCTGACGGATCAGGCCCGCTACTCGCTGTTCCGCCGCAAGCTGCTCGACCGCATCGAGGGCATCGTGCGTGAGAGCGTCAAACCGATGGAGAAGATCGAGGGTATCCGCATCCTCCAGGTCGACGGCCTCAACGGCAACGGACATGGCAGCGGTAACGGCGGCCGGAGCGCCACCGACGAGGTGATCGACTCTGCCCTGCGCTACCGGGTCCAGGCGCCGCTGATCGACTCCATCCTGTCCGACATCGGCGTCGAAGGCGGCAGCCTCGCAAAGATGCCCGGCCTGATCCGCGAGGCTCGCGACATGCAGGGCATCAAGGATTCCGCACGCAAGGGCGGCGGTGGCGGTGACAAGCCGGCAGCCTCCCCGCCCGCCGCGGAAGGCAGCGGTGAGCCGCCGGGCGAGCGTGGTCCGCGGAAGAAGAGCTGAGGTCGCGTCATGGCCCGCGTCTACGTCTCCACCGTCGTCAATGCGCGCAACGATCGTGTCTGGGCGCGCGTGCGCGACTTCAACGGCCTGCCGAACTGGCACCCGGCCATCGCCGAAAGCCGCATCGAGGGCGGCGAGCCCTCCGACAAGATCGGCTGCGTCAGGGATTTCCGCCTGCGCAACGGCGACCGCATCCGCGAGAAGCTGCTCGGCCTCTCCGACTACGACATGTTCTGCACCTATTCAATCCTGGAATCGCCGATGGGCGTCGAGAACTACGTCGCGACCCTACGGCTCACGCCGGTCACCGACGGCGACCAGACCTTCATGGAATGGACCGCCGAGTTCGACTGCGCGCCGGATCGGGAGACCGAGCTCGTCAATAATATCGGCGGCGGCGTGTTCCAGGGCGGCTTCGACGCGCTGAAGCGCGTGTTTGGAGGCTAGCCGTGCCGCATGTTGTCAAGAGCACGATCCTGAACGCACCGACCGACGCGGTGTGGGACGTACTGCGCGACTTCAACGGACACGACCGCTGGCATCCGGCGGTCGCGACCTCCTCGATCGAACGCGCGCAGTCCGCCGACAAGATCGGCTGCGTCAGGCGGTTCAAGCTCAAGGACGGCTCCGAGCTGCGCGAGCAATTGCTGGCGCTGTCCGACCTCGAACAGACCTTCAGCTACTGCCTGCTCGATACGCCCATCCCGATGTTCAACTACGTCGCCCATGTGCGATTGCTGCCGGTGACCGACGGCGACCGCACCTTCTGGCATTGGGAGTCTCGGTTCACCACCAAGCCGGGGGATCGCGACCGCATCACCCACATGATTGCCGAAGACATTTATCAGGTCGGATTCGAGGCGGTCCGCCGGCACATGAAGGAGACTGCTTGAGCCATGGCCGTGACGGTAAAGACCTTTGCGAATGCGAGCGAAGCGGCCGGCGTCCTGTCCTCGGACCGCAGCGCGCGTTATCTCGGCGGCGGCACGCTGGTGATGCGCGCGCTGAACGAGGGTGACGTCTCGATCTCGACGATCGTCCGCGCCAGCGACCAGGCGCTGAGCCGGATCGATGCTTCCGGCCCGCGCGTGACGCTGGGCGCCGGTGTCACCTTCGCGCGTGTGCTCGCCGAACGCGACCTCGCCTTTCTGCACGCCCCCGCCCGCTCGATCGGCGGCCCCGCCGTGCGCAATATGGGAACCATCGGCGGAAATCTGTTTGCGCCGAGCCCCTACGGCGATTTCACCGTGGCGCTGCTCGCGCTCGACGCCATCGTCGCGGTGCAAGGCGGCTTCGGCTCACGCGACATCCCGATCGAGGAGTTTCTGCAGGCGCGGGACCGGCAAACCGGCACGCTGGTTCTCTCGGTCTCCTGCACCAGGCCGGCCAGCAGTGAGGCCTTCCGCTATCGCAAGATCGCGCGCATCAAGCCGAAGGGCGGCGCGGTGATCACGCTCGCGGCGCATCTGCCGATCTCCGGCGGCCGGATTGCGGGCGCGCGTATCGCCCTGGGCTCGATGGCGCCGACGCAGATCCGCGCCCGCGCCGCCGAGCGCGCGCTGGAGGGCCGAACGCTGGATGCCGCGACCCTCGCGGCTGCGGCATCCGCCGCGAGCGAAGGAACATCCCCATCCGACAACGCGCTCGGCAGCGCCTGGTACCGCCGCGAGATCGTCGGCGTGCATCTGCGGCGTCTGCTGTCCGGACAGGAATAGATCGTCATGACGAAAATCCCCCTGCAATTTCGTCACAACGGCCGCGACGTCGCGATCTTCGTCGACGGCGGCACCAATCTGCTGGTGGCACTGCGCGAATTGATCGGCGACATGACGCCGAAATTCGGCTGCGGTCAGGGCGGCTGCGGCACCTGCAGTGTGCTGGTCGACGGCGAACTGCACCTCTCCTGCCTGACACTCGCGGAGACGGTCGCAGGCCGCTCGGTCGAGACGCTCGACGGCATGAAGCAGGGCCCGAACCTGCATCCGCTGCAGCGCGCCTTTGCCGACCATTTTGCCGCCCAGTGCGGTTATTGCACGCCGGGCATGCTGATGGCTGCCAAGGCGCTGCTCGACCGCAACCCGTCGCCGAGCCGCGACGAGGTCGTCGAGGCGATCTCGGGCAATATCTGCCGCTGCACCGGCTATGAGCCTATTATCAATGCCATACTCGCCGCCGCGAGCGGCCGGGTCAGCGCGTAAGGGAACGCGACCATGCTGGAACTGCGCAAGGACATTTTTGCGGACGAACGCGACGATAATTTGAAAGAGATCGGCAAGGGCACCCAGCGCCAGGACATGCTCGGCCATGTCACGGGTACGTCCAGCTATTTCAATGACCACAAGCTGCAAGGCATGCTGCACCTGAAGGTCGTGCGCTCGACACATGCGCATGCAAGGCTGCGCCGTATCGACACCACGGAGGCGGAGCGCTCGGCGGGCGTGCGTCGGATCATTCGCGGCGCCGACGTTCCGCGCAACCTCAACACGCTGCTGAGCCTGATCAACTTCGGCAAGGACGACGAGCCGTCGCTTGCCACCGACAAGGTCCGCTACAAGGGCGAGCCGATACTCGCCATTGTCGCCGACAGTGAGCGCGAGGCCTTCGAGGCGGTCGCCAAGGTCAGGATCGACTACGAGCCGCTGCCGACCGTGTTCGACGTCGAGGATGCGCTGAAACCCGGTGCGCCCGTGGTCAACGAGACCTATCCCAAGAACACATTTACCTATCACGATGTCTACGACCACCAGCGCCTGCGCTTTGGCGACGCCGATGCGGCGCTTGCAACCGCCGACCACGTGCTGGAACAGCGCTACCAGATGTCACCGATCGAGCATGCGCCGACCGAGACCAATGGCGCGATCGCAGCGCCCGATACCAACGGCCGCTATGTCGTCTACACCTCGACCCAGGCGCTGTTCTTCTCGGTCGACACCTGCGCCAAGATTTTGGACGTTCCCTCCAACACATTCCACTTCATCGGAGGAACCGTCGGCGGCGGCTTTGGCGGCAAGGTGGACACCTTGACCGAGCCGCTCGCGATCCTCGGCGCCATGCTGACGGGACGCCCCGTCCGCTATGTGTTCGGCCGCGAGGAGGAGATGCAGTACGGCCCGCCGCGCGGCGCCGAGCGCATCTACATCAAGGACGGCGTGATGAGCGATGGCCGCATTGTCGCGCGCAAGATCCGCGCCTATTTCGACAGTGGGGCCTATACGCGGCTGTCCAGCTACGCAGCCGTCAAATGCGCCGCGCATCTGCCGGGCCCCTATACCATCCCGAACGTCTATGGCGACGTCTATTGCGTCTTCACAAACCGGACGCCGGCGACCGCCATGCGCGGCTTCGGCGTGACCGCGATGGATTTCGCCATCGAGTGCCAGATGGACAAGCTGGCAAACCTTGTCGGCATGGACCCGATGGAGTTCCGCATCCTCAACGCCTACCGCGACGGCGACATGAAGGCACACCGGCGCGAGGCCAAGAACACCGCGCTGATCGAATGCGTGCAGGTGGCCGCCGAAAAGGCCAAATGGCCGATCCGCGAAGAATTCAAGCGGGCCTCCTCGCGCAAAGATGGCGGCGGAAGCCGCGCCGTGATCCCACCAACGCCGACGGATTCTTCGCGTGCACGCCCGGCCGCTCCGGTCCAGCAGCGCACCAGCTACGACCGGCTTCCGCCTACCGTCAGCCGCGAACCGCCGCGCGAGCCCCCATCACCGGCTCCGCCGCCGCCTTCGCCACGGCCAGCGGCGCCATCGCACGGCGCAACGCGGTTCTCCTCCGTCTTCGGCACCAGGAGGCGCTGAGATGACCCGGCATCGCGGACGCGGCATGGCGTCGATCAACTATCCCATCGGCATGAATCTCGGCGGCGATCCGAGCCAGGCGCTCGTGCATTCCAACCCGAGCGGCAAGTTCACGGTGGCACTGTCGTCGATCGATCTCGGCCAGGGCATGAAATCGGTGACGCGGCAGATCTGCGCGGAGACGCTGGGCGTACCGGTCGAGGACGTCTATGTCGACACGGCCGATTCCGACACCGGCCCGCACTGCATGGGCTCGTTCGCCTCGCGCGGCACCCACCGTGTCGGCAACGCGGTGATGGCTGCCGCCCGCGAGGCGCGCGGCGTGATGATGGAGGCGGCCGCCGAGGAGCTTGAGGTCAATGCCGCCGATCTCGAAACTGACGGCCGCGGCAACATCCAAGTCAAGGGTGCGCCGCACCGATCGATCTCGACCAAGGACGTCGCGATCGCGGCGCAGTTCAAGCAGGGCAAGACGATCTCCGGTCGCGGCATCTTTCTCGTGCCACTGTCCGACGTCGATCCCGAAACCGGCGAGATGTCGCCGGCGACCTGCTACGCCCACGCCTGCCTCGTCGCCGAAGTCGAGGTCGACGACGAGACCGGCGAGGTTGCGATGGTCCGCATGGACTCGGCCTATGAGCTCGGCCGCGCCCTGAACCCGCGCCTGGTGGAGCAGCAGCTGGTTGGTGGCGCCTGGATGGGTGTCAGTCACGCGCTGTACGAGACGCCCGAGCCCTATTATCCCGACCCCGTTCACGGGCCCCGCGACTTCGTCGAATATCTGATGCCCGGTCCCGGTGATATCTGCCCGCATGATATTGCCGTGCTGGAGCGTCCCGCCCCTGATGGTCCGTTCGGCGCTAAGGGTCCGGGGGAGATGTGCGCCAACCCGGTGCTGCCGGCGGTGGCGAACGCGATCTTCAACGCCGTCGGCGTGCGGATCGACGATCTGCCGATCACACCGGAAAAGGTGCTGCGGGCGATCAAAGCCCAGGGCGGCGCACGGCCGCAGGCGCGGCGTTGAGGCTGGGTCCGTGGCCGTCCGCAGCAACATCGTCGGCATCGACAGCCCCGAGGCGCTGGAGAAGGCGCTGCGGGCGGCCTATTACCTCGCCGATGAAGGGCTCGCGACCGCAGCCTATCTCGGCCTTGCCCTCGGCAAGCCGTTGCTCCTGGAAGGCGCGCCCGGCGTCGGCAAGACCGAAGCGGCGAAGGCCATCGCCGCCGTGCTCGGCCGGCAATTGATCCGTCTGCAATGCTACGAGGGCATCGACGCATCGGCCGCGCTCTACGAGTGGAACTACCCGCGCCAGATGCTCGCGATCCGCCAGGCCGGCGATGATAGCATCGACATCTACGGCGCGACCTTCCTGATCGAGCGGCCCATGCTCGCGGCGCTGCGCGCCCCTGATGCCACGGTGCTGCTGATCGACGAGATCGACCGTGCCGACCAGGAGTTCGAGGCATTCCTGCTGGAATTCCTTTCCGACTTTCAGATCTCCATTCCCGAACGCGGCACGGTCCGCGCGGCAGAGCGGCCGGTCGTCGTGCTCACCTCGAACCGGACGCGCGATTTGCACGAAGCCCTGCGGCGCCGCTGCGTCTATCACTGGATCGACTATCCCACGGCCGAGCGGGAGGCACGGATCATCATGATGCGCGCGTCCAGCGTTGCCGAAACCACAGCCCGAGCCGTCGTCGCCGCTGTCGAGAGACTGCGGCGAGAACCGCTGAGCAAGGCGCCCGGAATTGCCGAGGCTGTCGATTGGGCCGAGGCCGCGACGCTGCTTAACAAAGGCGGCGCGCGCTGGCCCGACGCCTTCAAGCGCTCGATCGGCGTGGCGCTAAAGGACGAGGAGGACCTGCACTTCATCGCGCCCAGGCTCGATGCCATGCTCGCGGAGGCGACCGCATGAGCACCGAGCTGCAGCTCCCGCGCGCTGCCCGCATCTTCATTTCCTTCGTCGCGCTGCTGCGCGCCAACGGCTTTGCTGTTGCGCCGGAACAGACCACCGCATTCCTGGCCGCGATCGAACTGCTGGGTCCGCGCGGCCTCCGGGATATCAGGCAGGCGGCGCTCGCCACCCTCGCCCCGCGGCCCGAGCGCCGCGCCACCTTCGACCGGCTGTTCGACCTGCATTTTCGCGGCAGCAAGGCCATTGAGCGCGGCGACAAGGGCGAGGACGACGAGACCGTTCGTCTCCAGGAGGAAGGCCGCGGCGACGAGGAGCCCCTGCTCTCAGATGAGGCCAATGAATCAGGCCTGACCGCGACCCGCACCGAGGCGCTGGTCGAGCGCCGCTTTGCCCAGCTCTCCACCTCCGATCCGCTCCGCCGCCTTGCACGCGAGGCGCCGCGGCGCCTGCCGCAGCGGCGCGGCCACCGCCGCATGCGGGCCCGCCGCGGCCCCTTCGCCGATCTCCGCCGCACCCTGCGCGATAGCGTCCGCAGCGATGGTGAGATTTTGCGGCTCGGCCACCTGAAGCGGCGCCAGCGTCCCCGCAAGATCCTGCTGCTGATCGACGTCTCCGGCTCGATGAAGAGCCGCACCGAGGAGAACATGAAGCTCGCCCATGCACTGGTGCAGGCAGCGCCGAATGTCGAGGTCTTCACCTTCGGCACTCGCCTGACCCGTGTCACCCGCGCGCTGTGGCTGAAGCGCCGCGAACAGGCGCTGAACGCCGCGGCGCATCTCGTCAGTGACTGGGACGGCGGCACCCGCATCGGCGATGCGCTGCAAGCATTCCTGGCGGTGCCGCGATTCGGCAGCTATGCCCGCGGCGCGGCCGCGGTCATCGTCTCGGACGGGCTCGAGCGCGGCAAACCCGATGCGCTTCGTGACGCCGTGGCGAAACTATCACGCCGGGCCTGGCGCCTGAGCTGGCTGACCCCGCTCGCAACAGGACCAGGCTTTCGCCCGCAGACCGAAGCGCTCGTCGCGATCGAACGCTTTGTCGACGATCTCGTGGATGGCGGGTCGAGCGCCTCGATCGTCGCCCATGTACTGGCATTAGGACGAAGGAGTGCTGCGTGAACGACATTGTCGACGGGCATCATCACATCTGGCGGCAGGCCGACCTGCCCTGGCTGAGCGGCCCCATGCAGCCGCGCATTTTCGGACCGTACGAGCCGATCCGGCGCGATTACCCGATCGAGGAATATCTCGACGATCTCAAGGGCTCCGGCGTCACGCGCTCGGTCTATGTGCAGACCAATTGGGCGCCCGAGCATTTCGAGAAGGAAGCTGCCTGGGTGCAGCGGACCGCCCAAGAGCACGGCTGGCCGCATGCCATCGTCGCCTATGCCAATTTCGCGGTCGACGACGTGCGCCCGCAGCTTGATCGTCTCAAACGCTATCCGCTGCTGCGCGGCGTGCGCATGCAGTTGCACTGGCATGAGAACCCGCTGTACCGCTTCGCGGCTCGTCCGGATCTCTGCGCCAATCCCGCGATCCGCCGCAACGTCGCGCATCTCGCGGACTACGGCTGGAGCTTCGACTTGCAGGTCTTCACGTCGCAGATGCCAGATGCCGCGCAGCTCGCGGAGTCCTGTCGCAAGGTGACGTTCATACTGCAGCATGCCGGCATGCTGGAGGATCTCTCGCCGGCGGGACGCGCGGCCTGGCGCGCCGGAATGGCCCGACTCGCCACATGCCCGAACGTGGTCTCGAAGCTGTCCGGGCTTGGCACCTTCATCCATCGCAACGATCCCGCGCATATTGAGGCCGTGCTCACCGATACTGTCGCGATCTTCGGCGCCGAGCGCTGCTTGTTTGGATCAAATTTCCCGATCGAGAAATTGTGGACCAGCTATCGCGAGCTCGTCGGCGCCTTTCGCACGGCCGCCGCGCCATTCAGCGCCGAGCAGCAGGACGCGATCTTCCGGACGACGGCTGCGCGCGTCTACCGGCTTTGACGCACGATAAACGAGACAGGAGGGCAACGTATGGCGCTGGAGATCAAGATCCTGGACTATGGCGATATCGAGTTGGAATCGAGCTTCCTTGTGCTCGGCCGCGACTGCGGCCGCACCCGCCGCGTCCTCACGCTCGGCTTCCTGATCCTCGGCGGCCCCTACCCGGTCGTGGTCGACACCGGTTATCGCTCCAACCAGATCATGGAAACGCTCGGCATGCGGGGTCTCCAGTACCATGAGCACATGATCGAGAACCAGCTCGCACGCCACGGCGTGCGCATGGGCGACGTCCGCTTCGTCTGCCACACCCATCTGCACATCGACCATGCCGGCAAGGACGATCTGTTCCCGATGAACACGACCGTGGTCGTCAATCGCAAGGAGCTCGAATATTCCGTCTCTGGCCTCATGCATCCGCAATATCCCGCGCCCGACATCAAGCACCTGATCGACCGCCTGCACACCAAGAGCGCGCTGCGCTTCCTCGACTTGGAGATCACCGGTCCGATCGAGTTGATGCCCGGCGTCTATTGCGATGCCGCCAATGCCCACACCGAGGGATCGATGAACATCATCGTCCACACCGCCGACGGCATTGCGACTATCTGCGGTGACGTGATTTACGACTTCAACGACCAGATCGTGACGCCCTTCCACGAAATCCACGACTGGGAGCCGCGCACCACGGGCAACCACGGCACCAGCAAGCGCGCGGAGAAGGCGGCCATCAAAAAGCTGCTGAGCAATTCGCGCTACTTGCTGCCGGTCCACGACCGGCCAGCCAAGATCGAAGGCGGCAATGTCGTGGGGCGCCTGCACGACCAGGTTCCTGGTCCAATTGTACAGTCCCTCCCCCAGCGCAACTGGTTCCCTGCGTGAGCTTTTTTGCGCATGATCTTTTCGGAAAACCGCTCCACACTTTTCCGGATCATGCGCCCGAGGATCGACCGATGACGCATGTCACCCTGCGAAGCGAGTTCGAGAACCTGATCGATCCCTATGCGCCGGTCGCACAGATCGGCACCGGCTTCGACTTCACGGAAGGGCCGATCTGGCATCCGGTCGATCATTACCTGCTGTTCTCGGACATGCCCGCCGACGTGCGCCGGCGCTGGGATCCGCGGCGCGGCGTCATCGAGGTCAAGCGCCCTTCGAACAAGTGCAACGGCATGACCTATGACGCCGAGCTCAATTTGATCGTCTGCGAGCACACGACCTCGTCGCTGGTCCGCGAACGTCCGGACGGGCGGCGCGAGGTGCTGGCTTCGCATTTCGGCGGCCAGGAGCTCAACAGCCCGAACGACGTCTGCGTGCACTCCTCGGGCGCGATCTATTTCTCCGATCCCTGGTACGGCCGCATGCCGGTCTATGGCGTCGAGCGGCCGCGGCAGCTCGGCTTCCAGGGCGTCTATCGCGTCGTGCCGGGCGGCGAGCCGAAGCTCATGGTGGAACGCAACCTGTTCGACCAGCCGAACGGGCTGTGCTTCTCGCCCGACGAGAAGCTGCTCTATGTCAACGACACCGTGCAGGCCTTGATCCGCGTGTTCGACGTCAATGCCGACGGCACGCTGTCGAACGCACGGGTGTTCGCGAGCGGCATCAAGTCCGAGCTCGAGCCGGGCCTGCCCGACGGCATGAAGTGCGACCAGCACGGCAATGTCTGGGTCACCGCCCCCGGCGGGGTCTGGGTCTATTCGCCGCGCGGCGAGCTGATGGGCAAGGTCCGCGTGCCGGAGCTGGTCGCAAACCTCGCCTGGGGCGGGCTGGATTTCCGCACGCTCTACCTCACCTCGACCCATTCGGTATATGCGATCCCGACCCGGGTCGGCCCGCGTCACGAGCCCTATATGAGCGGCCGTCGCGCCGGCGGCGGCGCGGGCCCGAGCTCGTCACCGGCTTCGCCTGTGCTCACAGAGGGCGAGATGCGACTCGATCCGCAGCGCTGCGCCATGATCATCCAGGACCTCCAGAACGACGTTATCATGGACGGCGGCGCTTTCGCCGAATCGGGCGCGCCGGGGCACGCAAAACAACAGCATGTGGTGGAGAATGTACGCCGCCTCGCCGAGGCCGCGCGCTCCCGCGGCGTCGCCATCATCCATGTCTGGTTCGTGGTCGAGCCCGGCGCGCCCGGCGTCACGCTGAACGCACCCTTGTTCGAGGGGTTGGTCGACAGCAAGGCGATGGTGCGCGGAAGCTGGGGCGCCGCGCCCGTCTCAGGCCTTGAGCCGCGGCCCGGCGATTTCGTGGTCGAAAAGATGCGGATGAGCGCCTGGGAAGGCACGCGGCTGGAGACCATCCTGAAGGCCACCGGCCGCGACATGATCATCAACACCGGCGCTTGGACCAACATGTCGGTCGAGCACACGGCGCGGACCGGCGCGGACAAGGGCTATTTCATGATCGTGCCCGAGGATTGCTGCTCGACCATGAATGCCGACTGGCACAATGCCTCGATCAATTTTGCCATGCAGAACGTCGCGGTCGTGACCAGGGCCGACACCGTCATCAGAGCGCTGGGATGAGCTGTGGCAAAGCTCCTGCACCTGTCCTGCTCGCCCCGCGCCGAATCCGTCTCGACGGCCGGCGCGCGCGTTTTTCTCGACGGCTTCCGCCAGGCCCGGCCGGATTGGGACATTGATGTCGTGGACATCTGGCGCGAGCGCATGCCGGAATTCTCCGGTCCGATCGTCGAGGCCAAGTACGCGCGCATGAAAGCTCAGGGCTTGACCGACGCCCAACGCGACAGCTTCGCCGAAGCCGAGCGCATGGCGCTGCGCTTTTCCCTCGCCGATCGCGTGCTGATCTCGACCCCGATGTGGAACTTCGGCCTTCCCTACAAGCTGAAGCAGTGGTTCGACATCATCGTCCAGCCCGGACTCACCTTTCGGTTCGATCCGTCCCAGGGATATCTCCCGCTGCTGCAGGACCGGCCGACGCTGGTGATTATTGCCAGCGGCAGCGATTTTGCCACGGGTATGAACCGCGGCCGCATCGACATGGCAACGCCCTACCTGCGGGAAATCCTGCGCTTTGTTGGAATCCGCGATGTCCGCTTCTTGCTGATCGGTCCAACCACCGGATCGCAGCAGCCGATCGATGCTGCCCGTGAGAGGGCCCATCGGCGCCTCGCGGCCATGGCCGCGAGCTTCTAAAGCGGGATTGTGTAAAGGAGAGACCGATGCCGAGTTCCAATTACCGGTTGTTCGAGCAAGCCATGCGCAAGCGTAAGCCGCTCTTCTGCGTCTATGACGGCTATCCCCGTGAACTCTGTCCCATCATCCTCGGCCATTCGCAACGGCAGGAGAAGGCGCTCACCTATCAGTTCGGCGGTCAAAGCAAATCGGGCCTCCCGCCGCAAGGCGAGTGGCGCTGTCTATGGCTTGCAAAGGTCAGCGCGGCTCAACTTCGCGATGGGCCTTGGCGAACCGGCTCCAGGCATACCCAGCCCCAGGGCTGCGTCGAAACCGTCGAGCTGGATGTAAACCCTCACAGCCCATATCGGCCGACGCGTTCGCTTTCCTCGCCGTCACAGCAAGCGTCGAAGCGCGTCAGTTAACGTCCAGTAGCGCGCCTAGATGGGCTCTAGGAGGGGCGAAAGCCCGGCGGCATCGCTCGCCAGATTCTGTCATCGTTGCGACAATAGGCACGAGAGCCCTCGGGAATGTCTTCGCCGGCGCTTCCGTCGTATGGCTCGTACAGGAGCGCCGGAAACAGCTCGCCGTTGACGATTTTGACCATATCGCCCCGTCGAATGTCGGCGCCGACCATTCTTGTCGAAACAGACATGATTCCTCGCGAAAGCGGACACACGCGCTGAGTAAGCCCGTGGACTGGACAGGCTTGATCTGAGCCTATCTCCAAGCCGCTCCGTGTTCCAACACGCGAAAGGGCTACTCCCCTGGCGGATCACCAACGCTCCCGCGCAATGCCGGATTGATCGATCCGAATGGATCGCACACACAAAAACTCTTTCTGCAGTTCAGCAGATCGTTCTGCTGCGCCAACGCGAACCGCTGCCGGTCCCAGCTGCGTCTCTGAGCAGCAGCGGCCCCGCCAACGCTCTTACAAGATGGCGAGGCCGCCTGCTCTGCGGACTTCGGCGCTGAGCTTCAGTCCGAAGGCCGGAGGATCTTACCCAGAACGGCCGAGGACAGGGATTGCTCTAAAGAGGCACCCAGTCCGGAGCGCCCGCCTGTCACACCAGCGTCATCGGATATGGTCCTGACATGTACGCAGAGACTGCGCGCCTGACGGCTTATTCGACAGTCACGGACTTTGCGAGATTGCGCGGCTGGTCTACGTCGGTCCCCAGAGCTGCGGCGCTGTGATAGGCCAGGAGCTGTAACGGTATCGCAAAAGCGAGAGGCGCCACGACCTCGGGCATTCCGGGCAAGCTCAACGTCGCGCACGCACCGGATGCGCCGAGTGAAGCGCCTCTCTGATCGGTCAACAGGACGACGCGACCTCCACGGGCGATGACCTCCTGCATGTTCGAGATGGTCTTCTCAAACGTCGCGTCACTCGGTGCTATGACCATAACAGGCAGGTCCTGATCTATTAGCGCGATTGGTCCATGTTTGAGCTCGCCCGCCGCATATCCCTCAGCGTGTATGTAGGTTACCTCTTTGAGCTTGAGGGCCCCTTCCAGGGCCAGCGGATAATTGGTGCCACGGCCAATGAACAGGGCGTCGCTCGCCGTACAGACTTTGCTCGCGATCTCGCGGACTTTCGGCTCAAGTTCGAGCGCACAGGCCATATAGCTTGGGGCCTTGGCAAGGCCTCGAACCAGTGAGCTCTCGTCTTCGGCTGAAAGCACGCCGCGACTGCGCCCGGCCGCTATTGCAATGCAGATCAACGTCGCCAGCTGGCAGGTGAAAGCCTTTGTGGAGGCGACGCCGATCTCGGGACCCGCCAGCGTCGGCAGCACCACATGGCTCGCACGGGCCATGGTGGAGCTTTGCACGTTGACGACGGAGACAACACGCTGACCACGGTTCTTGGCGAACTCCAACGAAGCGAGTGTATCCGCCGTCTCGCCTGACTGCGACACAAAGATCGCCAGATTGCCCGCGCCAAGGGGAACATCCCGATAGCGGAACTCCGATGCAACATCGATCTCGACCGGGAGCTGGGCGTAGCGCTCAAACCAGTACTTAGCAATCAAACCGGCGTAGAACGCGGTCCCGCACGCAACAATCGAGACGCGATCGATCTTCCTGAATTCTGCGTCCAAGCCTGCCGGCAGCCTGATTGAACCGTTGCGCTGGATATACTGCGCGAGCGTATGCGCGACTACCTTCGGTTGCTCGTGGATCTCCTTGGCCATGAAGTGGCGATGACCGCCCTTTCGAACAACGACAGCCGAGCTGGCGATCTTGGTCGATTCACGACGTAGAGGCGCGCCATTTACGTCCAAGAACTCGATTTGTTCTCGCGTAACGATGGCAACATCGCCGTCCTCGAGATAGGCCACGATATCCGTCAGAGGTGCGAGGGCGATCGCATCCGAGCCGAGGTACATTTCGCCCCGTCCGTAACCGACCGCAAGGGGGGAGCCCTTTCGGGCCCCTATCAGGAGGTTCTCGTGCCCCTCGAACAGGAACACGAGCGCGAACGTTCCTTTCAGGCGCGGGAGCACCCTGCGTACCGCCGCGGCCGGCTCGCACCCGTTCTTTCGTTCGCGACTGACGAGATGCGCAACCACCTCGGAATCAGTCTCGGTCGTGAGGTAGGCGCCGGTTGCCTGGAGGTGCTCGCGCAGCTCTCGATGATTCTCGATGATCCCATTGTGCACAATCGCAACCCCATCGACCATGTGAGGATGCGCATTGTTCTCATCTGGACGGCCATGCGTTGCCCAACGCGTGTGACCGATTCCAATTCGGCCCGAGAGCGGCTGCGAGGCGAGCAGACTGTTGAGATTCGCGAGCTTTCCGACTGCACGACGCCGGGTCAACGAGCCGTTTTCCAGTGTCGCAATACCCGCGGAGTCATATCCACGATATTCAAGCCGTTTCAGCGCATCCAATAGAACAGCAGACGCCGGGCCCTGTCCGACAACGCCAACAATTCCGCACATCATCTGTCTCCAAGCGATTACCAGATCCACGTACCGCAGACCAAGGTTACCGCCTCACGCCGTGAGCCCCCACGAGCTTCTCGACAATCGTTGTAAAACCGTTCGAAGCATCGTAGGTGCCAATTTTAGCAGACGCAGCCGTCGATTGTATGATCATGACGGAGTAGACCTCATGCTCACGTTCCGGAGACCACTCCCATTCCTTCAATTCGAGGCACCGACGAGTCGATCGGCTTGCCTCGGTCCACTCGAGAGCTCGGTGGCGATACGGTTCAACACATGAAGCTTCGGCGACTGCGCCAGACGCAGCAGATTGAACGTAAGGTGGTCCTTCCGGAGCATTGAGAACAGTGTGACTCCGGCCGAATTTGTCGCAAGCGCATAGTCCACCACGAATGCCGTGACAACTGCGGTAGGGTCGCCTCGATATCCCGCGTCATGAAGGTCATTCAACACGTGCTGCGCTGCAATTACCTTCGCGATCAGCGGAGCAACGCTCGCAAATGATCCATACGTCACAAAAGTCATTCTCCGCCCAGAGTTCTGTGACCTCTGCAGGTTCGGCTCGAGCGGGTTGTTTGCGATCTGCAACAGCCGATATGGCGATGATTCATCGATGCCCTCCACTCCAATTTCATTGTTGCCTGCAATCGCGATTGCGCGGGCCTTACCATCCTGGACCACGCGCTCAACCGCTCGGACGATGTCTTCACGGACGGCCTCTTCCCGAGTAGGACGGTGGAGAGCAAGCACGTCTACATAATCCGTCCGAAGACGCCTCAGGCTGTCCTCCATGCTCGTCCTGATCAACTCGGCTGACAGCGGTACTTTGAACGGCTTCGGCTTGATCGCCGAGAGGCGCGGCTGAATTCCGGGAAATAGCGCAAGGGAGGCGCGCGCTATCGGCTTCAGGAAGCGCACGGTGGCGGAAGTCGCGCCCGGGCGCATACCAACCTTCGTGCAGATATGGATGCTGCCGCGCTTGTTGGATGCGAACTGGCCGCAAATCGATTCTGCCATCCCGTCCCCGTAGGACGGCGCGACGTCGTACCAGGTTATTCCCGCGTCGTAGGCGCGCTCCAGCGCTTCAACCCCCACGCGTGTACCGACGCGGCCCCCGAGCGACGCACAGCCAAAGCCAATACTTGAAACCCTGGCCCCAAGTGCTTCGACATCGACTGTCTTCATTGACATCTTCGTTAACCACGACGCTCGCGCTCATCTTACCGATGCCAGGTCCACTCGCGCACACGCCCCCGGCCGGCTGCCATATCGAGCAACTCTGCAGGTTTGCAGGACTTCATCGTCATGCAAATGGATGATGACGGGTTTGGTAGGACGCTCTACCCCCTTTGGCTCCTCGGCACCGGATGAAGCGGTGAGGACGTGCGGCAATCGACCGTTCGAGTGGGCCATCGGCAACTCGGATCGGTCGCAGTGATCGGTAGCGCTCATTTGAGCGATGGAGAGGCGGCGACCACAGAGCTCACTTGCAGTGCCAAATCACGGCCGCTCGGCCGTCGAAATCGAGACTAGAAAATGTCAGCACGCTCAGAATCAGATGCAGATGATGTTCTGGTAACGGGAGCGGCGGGATTCATAGGCTTTCATGTTGCCCGCCGGCTGCTCGAAGAGGGGCGCCGGGTCGTCGGATTGGACAATATTAATCCCTATTACGATCCCTCCCTGAAGCGCGCTCGTCTCGACATTTTGCGCCGCGATCCAAGGTTTTCCTTCATGCAGATCGACCTTGGGGATCGATCGACTATGGCGGACCTGTTTGCAAGACATCGCTTTCCGAGAGTCATACATCTTGCCGCTCAGGCCGGTGTTCGGCATTCAATCGATCAGCCGCACGCCTATGTCGACGCCAACATGGTGGGCTTCTTGAACGTCCTCGAGGGATGCAGGCGCCACGGCTGCGAACATTTGATCTACGCATCATCGTCGTCCGTCTATGGCGCCAATACGGAGTTGCCGTTCTCGACTGTGCATAGAACCGATTCCCCCATTAGTCTCTATGCCGCGACAAAGAAGGCAAATGAGTTGATGGCTCACTCTTACAGCCATCTCTATCGCCTTCCCGTGACCGGCTTGCGGTTCTTTACGATCTACGGTCCGTGGGGCCGGCCCGACATGGCAATATTCCTGTTCGCTGATGCGATCATGAAAGGCACGCCAATCAAGCTCTTCAACCACGGCAGGATGCAGCGCGACTTCACCTATATCGATGACGTCACTCGCGTTGTCTCGCGGCTGATCGACCGCGCCCCAGAAGACAGCGCCGGTGCGACGACTGCACCGGCCAAACTCTACAATGTCGGCAATCACCGCCCGGAACCCTTGATGCACGTGGTCCGCCTGCTCGAGACGGAGCTCGGACGAACGGCCCGCAAGGAGATGCTGGCGATGCAGCCGGGAGATGTTCCGGAGACTTTTGCCGACGTGAGCGACCTGATGCAGGATGCCGGCTTTTTTCCATGCACGGCGATCGAAACGGGCGTTCGTCACTTCGTCCGCTGGTACCGCGAGCATTATGGAATATAACGGATCCCGATCTACATGCGTCGATCGCCACCATCACTGCCCTATATGTCGCCTGACCGAAAGAGCATCAGACCGCACGATTTGAGGTCGCACGATTTGCGTGATGGTCGGCGACGGAACGATCAGCCATAGCTCGCCAAAAGATCGCGGCCCCGGCGGGGGGCTAGGATTCGCAGGAGCCGGGGCCGCAACGCTGCGCCGAAGTGGGCTCCGTCGACGCACTACGATCGTAACGACAAACAAGCGACCATTCACCTTGGATTCGTGATCAATCGGGTCAACGGCGGGGTACCCATCAATGATGATGCATTCTCCTACAATAACGACTTGCCATCTGTTCATTGTGGTACGATGACCCAATAGTGACGCGTGGGGCTCGCTGCAGTCATCGGAATGGTTCGGGTGATCCGGAGACATCAATGCCGCGATATTTCTTCCATATCCACGATGGGAATTCAGTTCTCGACGACGTCGGGCTGGATCTCCCTGACATTGTCGCCGCGCGTACCGCAGCGATCGAACTGAGCGGCGAGATCCTCAAGCATGACTTGACGGAACGGCTCTTGCCTCATGTCTTCTGGCAGGTGGAGGTCAGCGACAGCCCCGCTCTCGGCGGCCGGTCGCTATTCGTCCTTCAGTTCTCTGTGGCAGAGTGAGCGGCCCTCTTTCGTTGCAGGCGCGGGAGAGGATTCTTCGGCTACGCTTGGAGAACGCTCCCACCTGACGCGCTACAATCATCGCGGGGTGATACCGTAGCGCGCTCTCCGGTCAGCGGGATCGATCCTATCTACGCTGCCGGTCCTGCATCGAGTTGGTGCCGTCGTCCTGCGAGATGGCGAGCGCAGCCAGCGCCGTGCGATTGCCGACCTCGAGCTTTTGGAAAATCTTGTGCAGGTGCACCTTGATGGTGCCATCAGCAATGTTGAGCCGGCGCCCAATCTCCTTGTTGGAGAGACCGCGAGAGACAAGGCGGATGATTTGCCGTTCCCGTTCAGTGAGCACAGCGAGTGCATTTTCCGGATTTGCGCCCTGCTCCTGAAGGGGGACCTGATCTGTAGGCGCTCCCGAAACGACAGTCGCGCCATGGACAATCTCACGCAAGCACTGCACGAGCGCCTGGCCCGCCATCTCCTTTGGAAGGACACTGTGCCCCGTAGGCAGCCCCGGCGAGACGAGATCGCAATCCTCGCTGGCTGCGAAGAACACCAGACGGGTCGATCGGTTTTCCGAACGGTCGAGCGACTCGTTCAGCAGCGCGATCAACTCCGGCATTGCCGCATCGATGATCGCAATGTCGGGAGCAAGGTCCAGAACTGCCGCAATGCAATTCCCGGCGTCGCCGCAGGACGCAATGACCTCGAAATCGGGTTCTGAGCCGAGTAGATTTGCAAGACCGTGCAAGACCACCGGATGTCGGTCTGCAATCACCACAGTCGCACGACGCATCGGGCGCTCCCTGGCCAGCCGCCCCCTCTTTGTGATTGAAGCTACGGGCCCCCGCCCCTGACGCTCCAATATTGCTTGAACAGCAAAAACCTCATCAATATTCCGAAGTGTCAGTCGTTAGAGCTAAGCGCGTAAACCATAAAGCAGATATCGCACGAGTCAGAAGCTGCAGTATACAGCAAGTTTGCTGCATCGAGTCCCGTAGGACTCCGGTGGTTAATACTCAAAATGGACGCAGGTCGTCTATCCGTTTGCGAAGCTAAAATGACGGTGTGTTGCACTGCATCGTAAACGCACATTCGAGGTTGAACGCGGGGTCCCACGCCATCTCCGGCAGCGGCAAGGGCCACGTCATCCGACCACATCGACGCCGCCAGCCCTATAACCAAAGGTATATAGGCAAAAACGAAGATTCAAATCTAACCTTCAGCAAATGTTATCGAAACGAAATCGGGAGGCTTACACGCAGTCGAAGCTTTTTCAACTCTGTCTTTTCCCAATCCTTGTTCGTTCAAGTTGTATCGTTGCGTTGACGTGGAGGGTGATATGAGGAGGCGACAATCCTGCAAAGTCGTTTTGATTGGACGACACATTCTACTGCGAGAGGGTATTTCCCGAATCCTGCATGCCGCAGATTTCCACATCCTAATGTCGGTCTTGAGTACCGACGAATTGCCAAGCACACTCCAAGCACACCAGCTTCTGTTTGTGATTGTCCACGACACCGACGAGTTCGATCTCGCCCTGAAGCACATCGGATTTGTAAGGGAGCATTATCCAGACGCTCGCGTGGCGATCGTTTCGGACCACTACCGGCCGGAAGAGTTGATTTCGGCCTATAAGGCGGGCGCCAGCGGCTACTTTGCTGACGTCAATTCATGCGACACCTTCACCAAGTCGATCGAACTCGTGACAATGGGCGAAACGGTATTTCCGCCCGCGTTTCTGTCGTTCGTGCTTGATCTCGAGCCTAACCGCAAGGCTCAGCTGCCGGCGAGCGAAGAGCGATCGAGCGTCCTCGTTCCTTCGGAAGCACCGATTGCCCCCCATCTGTCACCGCGCGAGCAGGCAATCCTCTCCTTCTTGGTTGAGGGCAATTCAAACAAATGCATTGCGCGAAAGATCGATATTGCCGAAGCGACGGTGAAGGTTCACGTCAAGGCGATCCTGCGCAAGATACGGGTCCAGAATAGAACTCAGGCCGCGATTTGGGGAATGAACAACGGACCACTGGTCCGGCCTTCCAATGGGCACGCCCTGGCGCTGTCAATCGATCGGGCCGGAGCCCCCAGCCAGGTCCCAAACGGGGGCGGCCATCAGGAGGTCGACATCTCCGACATCCACTAAACCGGGCCGGCAGTTCCAGCGCATCGATCGCTTGAGACGCGCGCCAGATGACTGCGCAGCGAAATGACTTCGAGATTGCGCGAAGATCAGCAGCGGTCCGCGAGCATGTCCTGCGTTTAGATGATGCGGGGCTACGCGTAATGGGTGAAATCGTCACCGACATCCGTGGTCGCTGCAAGATCGTCATGATCTGAAGGCACTCGAACGTCGGCGTCTGCCAACTCGAAGCGCCCGAGCCCCCTGGTTATCGTGGAGCATGATACGATGTCTCCCTCTCTCTGCGCACGCATTGGAGTGGCCGGCGGCGCTTTGATCGTGCTCGCGTTGGCAAGCTTCGCCGCCGCACAGACGCTGACACGAGCAAAGCTTGCTGTGGCCAGCAGCCTGAACCTGCCCGACTATCTCGTTCCGGTCACCGACCCTGACACCGGCGCCACGATCATCCGGATAACAACTCCGGGCCCTCTGGGCGCAGGTTTGGCCTGTCAACGAGCCTATTGCACCCACCGCTATTCGAGTGCGCAGGCGTGGAACGCCGACCAGACCCTGGTTTTGATCGCCAACGGCTGCAACGGACTCTGCTTTCTTGACGGGAAGACATTCGTTCCCTTGTTTCGTCGGCAGCGAGAGGACGAGTGCGAATGGCACCCGCGGGACCCCGAGCGCATGATATGCGTGATTGGGCGCAAGATCTCGCTCTGGCAGCCGCGAACCAATGCCGAGGAAATCATGTTGACGGCCGAGGGCTATCGCGGCCTTCAGTTCGGACCAGGCAAGGGCAATCCCTCCCGGGATGGAAGGCGCATCGCCGTGCGAGGCACGCGTGCAGACGGTATGGTGGTAGCGTTCGCCTTTGATCTCGCGACCCGACAGAAGTTTCCGGACATCGAAGTGGGAAAACTGCCCGGTCGAGACGGCGTCTGCGAGATATCGACCCTGGGCAACTATATCAGATGCAGCCGATGGGTCGACGGAAAGGATGAGGCATTCATCTTCACCGTCGCCGGAGACCTGGTCCAGAGTTGGACCGAACATCATCGGCCGAGCCACGGCGACATGGCCGTTGATGCGGACGGACGCGAGGTCTACGTCGGAATCAGCAAATCGGATCCCGACATATATCAGGTGATCAAGCGCCGGCTGGATGACGGTAAGGTTACCGCCCTCGCTCCGCGCGGCGAAGCCTCACATGCGTCCACGCGCGCGATCGACCGGCCCGGCTGGGTGATCTTGAGCTATGGCGGCGATCCATCCGAGATTGCCCAGCTTCCATCCTTTGCCCCGTTTGCTCGGGAAGTCATCGCTCTGCGAATTGACGGCAGCGGCGAATTTCGGCGTATTGCACACACGCGCAACGTCCCGTACGACTACTGGAGCGAGACCCATGCCTCGCCCTCGCCGGATGGATCGCAAATCATCTGGTCGAGCAATTGGGGGGTCCCGGGTGGCCCTGTATTCGACTTTGTAACACGTCTCGATCAACCCGATCAGACCAGTGCCCTGTCTCGATGATGGCCTCGGCGGCTCCTCTCAGGCGTGCCCCACACGAACCAACGGGCTGTCCGCCGGCGTATGCGTTCGGGCCCGGAGAGCTTTGTTGGCCGCATTGATAACCGAGGGCCGCAAGATCTGGAGCGCGTCCTTGGTCGTTGCCCACCAGGACTGATAGCGAAATCGTCCACGCAATCTTGCAACCCGCAATGCACGTGCGACCGTTTCGGGACCTGGGAGTCCTTGCTTGTCCTGGATAAGGCTCCAGGTCAGATGCTTCAGATCAAGTGTCTCCTGATCAATCTGGGAGAACGACTTGGAGGCCGTAATGCTATCGTGAGATGACATGTCATAGAAGATCAAGCCATCGTCGATCGCCACCATGTCGCCGAAGCAGGCGAGATCGACGAAGAACAACTGGTCGACCCCCCACCTGATCGACTTGTAATTTCGCATCCGACAGCCGGCCCGGATGACCTCGCTATTGATCAGCAAGGTCGACGGAACGATCCCCAGCGCCCGGGTCTTGCCGACCAAATAGAGGTCAGTCAGGCACTGCTGGCTCGAATACACCGTGACACGCCCTCCTCGCCGATACCTTATTCCGGTGTCCTGGATGAGATGAGACGTGGAGGTCATGAAGGCCGCGGTAGGGTACATACCTGCCATCTGCGCGAAGGTCTCAAGTGAACCTGGCGTGAGCCAGTCATCGTCGTGCAACAATTTGATCCAGTTGCCACGGCAGGCGACCATCGCATTGTTGGTATTCTCGACCTGGCCCGGCTCTCCGTGGTTCTCGACAATCCGAATACGCGGATCGTTCCGCGCGTACTCGGATACAATACTCCAAGTCGAGCCCTCCGGCCCTTCGTCGTCACTGACCACCATTTCCCAATCGGAGTACGCCTGCTGCAGTACGCTCTCGATCGCGCGGCGAATCAAATCCGGCCGGCGAAAGGTCGGAATCGCGACTGAAATGAACGGACGAACGTCCGCACCCCGAATGCTGTCGGTCCCGCCGATTTGCAACGGATTCATCGCCTTTTCCTTCAGGCTCACTTGATCAAGGTGTCCGGCCCGGACGAGCCAGGAGCGATGCCCCTTTGACCTTGCGAAGCGGTCCGAACGTGCCGGGTGGCGCGACGCGCCTACGCTAGGCAGCTCGGTAGGCCCGGTCATCCTGCGTTCGCATGACGCTGATCATCCCGAGGCGCGACGTTTGGAAGCAGTGGAACCGATCGATTCTCATCGTGCATGATTTCTATCGTGCAAACGAAGGATGGCTCGCCGCTTCAATCAGCCTACGCTCTGCGACGAGCTAATCACAAAACATGGGTGTACAGTCCTTTGCACAGATTGCACCAACTGCTCGCGCGAATCCGGGAGGAGCCTGATAAGTTCCGCTTCCTGCTATCGCGCGCACTGTGGGTGAGCGGGTTGTGCCGGTTCATCACGTTCAGCTTTCCCGCCGGATATAGAATGCGGTTCTATCCGAGCTCCATGTCTGCCGGGCTCTGGCGGAGGCGCGATTTTCGGGCCGATGACGCCGACTTTGTGGGAACCTACCTGCAACCGGGAGAAACCTTCGTCGATGTCGGTGCGAACGTAGGACAGTTGAGCCTCGCCGCCGCCATGCGAGTCACGGGATCCGGACGAGTGATCGCAATCGAAGCGCATCCGCGCATCTGCAAGTACCTGCAGGGCAACGTGCGCCTGAACGGATTCACGGTCGAGGTCCACAACACGGCAATCGGCAGCAGGAACGGCGAGCTCGTCTTCACGGACTTTCGGAGCGATGACATGAACTTCGCATCCGTGACACCCCCAACCAGCGGCGCAACGCTCCGGGTTCCAGTTCGCCCTCTGGACTCGATTGTTGGAGACCGACCAGTGGATCTTCTGAAGGTCGACGTCGAAGGGTTCGAAGTTGATCTTCTCAAGGGTGCCGCGAAGACCGTCTCCAATTGTCGTTGTCTCTACATTGAGGACTCTGAGCTCAACCTTCGAAGAGCCGGCACCTCACGTGCGGAGCTGTATGACCGCCTCCTCGATCACGGATTTGAGCTCTTTCATCTCAGGGCGGGACAACTCGAGCGGGCATTTCCCGAGATCCCGGGTCCGGACGATGATAACCTGATCGCCGTCAGACCACCTGCCCTGCCGGATCTGCTCGCGCGAACCGGCCTTCGGCTGGCACAGTCATCCCCGCGGCCTTCGGAGGGCCGTCTGCCGTCCGCGCGGCTTGCGTGAGACTCTGCCAGCTCATTCGCCTCGTCGCGTGCGCTCGCTCCGGCCTTTCTTGACCAGACGCCAATCAGGATCGACCATCGATTGTTCGGCAAAGCACAAGCTGGTGTGCAAGCTTTCTCGCGACCGCTCGTGACCGTCATGCGAACGAATGATGGCGCCCGCCGCGCTCGGCTCTACCATCCATCCAGATTAGATCGCTGCAGTTATCATCTTGCGTTTTAGAAATGGATTCTGAACCGAGGAAGCGTCTCATGGCCGCCAAAACGGCTCCGGCTCCGACGCGGACAGGAGCCCTTGTTCGTATGGCGGCCGGCGTATCTGCCCTCGCGCTCACCGGCCAGCTTACGCTCGTCGCGGCCATTCCCATCCTCACGCGGCTGTACTCGCCGGAGGATTTTGGAATCTTCACGATCTATCTCTCGATCGTGAACATCCTCGGTGCAACAGCCGGGCTTCGCTTCAGCACCTCCCTGTACGTCGTCGAGGACAGGGCCGGGGCTCTGGTCGCGCTCAAGCTCGTGCTCCTCGCGGTCTGCGGTACCAGCTTGGTCGTACTTACCGCCGGATACCTTCTCGCGCCCATCTTGCCGCCTTCACTGCAACATCTTGCCTGCCTCGTGCCGATCGGGATGGCGGCGGTCGGCGTTGCCGACGCAATGAACTGCTGGTGCTTGCGCTTCAATCACATACGCGACTTCGGCATGGGCCGCCTGATCCTGCCGGCGACGATGGCGCTGCTCCAGGTGGGCTTTGGCCTCGCCGGCATCGGCGACGATGCAATGGTCCGAGCTCACATCCTGAGCCAGGTCGTGCTGATCGCATTTCTCTGCATCCGGCTCCTGAAATGGGGAGACATCCGCCACATCAAGCAAGCCTCGTGGCAATCGGTCGCGGCGACGGCGCGGCGAGAGTACAAGTTTCCTCTGTTCGAGCTGCCCTCCGCCTTCGTAGGATTTGCCATCATCAATCTCCCCGCGATCTTCATAGGATCGCTGTTCGGTACCGCATTCGCCGGACATTTTGGCGTCGCCGCCCGTCTTGTGACTGGTCCAGTCACTCTGATTGCCTTGCCGCTCAGCAATGTATTCGTCGCCGAGGCCAGCAAAGGTTTCGATCGTCAGCATCTGCTCAGCACCGCATTCGGTCTGCTGGCCGTTTCCGCCGTCCTCATCGCTCTGCCGGTACTCGGCCTGGGGTTCGTTTCACCCCATCTTGTCGTTCCGCTGCTCGGGCCGTCCTGGATGCCCACAGGCCAAATAATGGCCGCCCTGGCGCTCATGTGCGCCGCACAGGCCCTATCGACGCCCATTCAGGAAGTCCCTACCCTTTTTCGTCGCCAAGAACTGCGCCTGGCGGTCGACGTGGTACGGGCCATGTTTGTATTTGCGCCGCTCCTGATCGGCGCTCGCCTCGGCCACGATCCGTTGCAGGTGATCTTCGCGATGGCTGCAGGAGGAGCTACCGGTTACGCCCTGGGAATTGCCGTGGCGCTGATCCTCCTGAGTCGCCCAGGCGGAGCCCGGCCATCGGGTGCGCCCGTCAATGGACCTGTATGAACCAGAGGGCCGAGGCAGTGCTGCCCGGCCTTCGCGTCCGCTTGTGGAGGCACGACATGGACGAAAGATGCCCGGCGCAAGCAATCAAATCGCCCGGCGCGACCAAGTGCTTCATGCGAATGAATGATGAGAAGATTTTGCCCCTCTTCATACTGTGCCCTTGATACTCGGTCGGTTGCATCCCAATGACGTTACGGCCATTGATTGATACGGACCAGGATCCGGAATTTCCGCCTTTCCAGGCGGCAGCAGCGGCACAACCAGTGCTTTTCTTGCTGCCCGGCTCGCTTGGTTATGGTGCTAGTCTCGCATCCCTCGCCGCTTCGATCCGCGAGATGGCCCATGTCGTTCCAATCCGATACCCAGAACTCGCAAAGATATTGCAGGGGCAGGACAGCGTTTGCGATATGGCCGCTGCCGCGCTGGAACAGATCAATCGCGTCCAGCCTCGAGGGCCCGTTAGACTTCTCGGCCACTCGCTGGGGGGAGCGGTCGCCTTCGAGGTCGCAACGCGACTAGTTGCCTCTGGCCGGTCCGTGACGTTCTTTGGAATTCTCGACACCAGCCTCATGGGCGAGCGCAGCTCCGCATGGGAGACGTTGAGGCGCACGGTCCACCGTATCCGCAGCAACCGGGTCACCGCGTCGCGCATGGTCTGTCGCGCCTTTGCCAAGGCAGCCGTCGCGATCGGCCGTGAAGCCGACCTCGCCCGGATAACCGATCGCCGCGCGAAAGGGCAGTTCAGCCTTACCTCCTTCAGGCTCAAGCAGGAGCTGCAGGAGGTCTTGCGCGCGAAGGCCTACTTCCGCTGGTTGGCGGAGCCGAAATCGACGCTGCCGATATCCGCCGTCCTGTTCCGATGCGAGCGGAAGAAAATGCCGCAAGCGCTGGGATGGGACCGGGCGTTTACGCACGTCGACGTCGTCCCAACCGCAGGGACCCATACCGATCTCGTGATGCCTCCGTACCTTACAATGAACTTGCATCTCGTTCAGAAGGCGTTGTCGCAAGCCTACTCACCAACCGAGCTGCCTGACATAGAGGCGGATTGTTCTCATGTCCCTGCAAGCAAGTCACAGCCGAACCGAACCAGCGTTCAGTAGCGACGCCCTGGTCGTTGACGCACCATTGGAAGTCGCGCGCATCGTCGCGTTCTTGCGCGACCGGGTTCTTGGCGTGCTTGGCCGGCGCGGAGCCATCGTCGGGCTTTCCGGCGGCATCGACAGCTCCGTGGTGGCCGCGCTCTGCGCCCGCGCATTCGGAAATACGAAGGTCCTGGGGCTGCTCATGCCCGAACGCGATTCGTCCGACGATTCACTGAGGCTGGGTCGGGTCGTTGCCACGCAGTTGCGCTTGGCCACCGTCGTCGAAGACATCGCTCCAGCCCTCGAGGCATTGGGTGCCTACGCACGACAGCGAGAGGCGATCCAAGCCATCGTACCCGAATACGGCACCAACTGGAAATGCAAGCTGGTATTGGGATCCGTTCTCGAGCGTGATGGTATCAACCTCACGCGTCTGACCGTGCAGGACCCGAACGGCAACACTTCCACCGTGCGTCTTCCGCCCGAGGTCTACCTCCAGATCGTCGCCGCGACCAACTACAAGCAACGCGTCCGCAAGATGACCGAGTACTATCATGCCGACCGCCTGAAATACGCGGTCATAGGCACGCCAAACCGGCTCGAGCATGATCAGGGCTTCTTCGTGAAGCAGGGCGACGGCGATGCCGACGTGATGCCGATTGCGCATCTCTACAAGAGCCAAGTCTACCAATTGGCCGAATACCTCGGCATCGACGAGGAGATCAGGCAGCGCCCGCCAACATCCGACACCTTCTCGATGCCGCAGAGCCAGGAGGAATTCTACTTTGCGGCGCCGTACAGATTAACCGACGTTTGCATGTACGCGGTCAACCACGGCATTTCTGCCGACGAAGTGGCCGATGTCGTCGGCATCGCCGCAACGCAAGTGCAGAAAGTCTTCAAGGACATCGCTTCGAAGCGCCGGGCAACGCGCTATCTACACGCCCGGCCGCTGCTTATGGATGCAGTTATCGAGGACTAAACGGCATGTGCGGCATCGCGGGAATCGTGGCGCTGAACGCGAACGCTCCTGGTCCTTCGAGGAAAGCGCTCTTGCGCATGCTGGGGACGCTTCCCCATCGCGGTCCCGACGAGCGGGGCCTGTACCGGGATCAATGCGCGGGTCTGGCGCATGCGCGGCTGTCGATCATCGATATCAAGGGCGGGCAACAACCACTCAGCGATGCCAGCGGGTCCGCTTGGATCGTATTCAATGGCGAGATCTTCAACTATGTCGAGTTGCGCGCCCAGCTGATCTCGCTTGGCCATCACTTTCATACCCGCAGCGACACGGAAGTGCTCCTGAAGGCCTATTGCGCTTGGGGCGAAGCGGCGTTCGAGCGGATGAACGGGCAATGGGCCGTTGCCATCTGGGACCCATCCGCTCGCCGCCTCGTCTTGTCACGCGACCGGACCGGAATTTGCCCGCTCTACATCTGCGAGCATCAAGGCCAGCTATACTTCGCCAGTGAGATCAAGGCCATCTTTGCGGCAAATCCAGCCATCCCTCGGGCGCTGGACCCGGTAGGTATCGACCAAACCTTCACCTTCTGGAGTACCGTGCCGCCCCAAACCGTGTTTCAGGGGATCAGTGAGATTGAACCGGGACACGTGCGCAGTTACGTGCGCGGCAAGGTCCAGGATCACGCATTCTGGACCCCGCGCTATCCCACGCGTACCGACGAACATTTCAGCTCAGGCGTCAACGACGACGTGATCGATGCTGTGCGCAATGCTCTGGAAACGGCCACGGCATTCCGAATGGTGCGGGCCGACGTTCCCGTGGGAAGCTATCTCTCCGGCGGGCTCGACAGCTCGCTTGTAGCCGCACTCGGGAGCCGCTTCGCAGAAGGCCAGTTTCAGACGTTCTCCCTGCGCTTCACCGACGCAGAATATGACGAGACGCCCTACCAGCGCCTGATGGCCCGCGCGATCGCGAGCAAGCACCACGAGCTCATGGTCTCGCGCCAGGACATTGCAGAGGCCTTTCCAAAAGTGATCTACCACACCGAGCGTCCCATCCTGAGGACCGCTCCAGTACCGCTGTTCCTGCTTTCAAAGCTTGTACACGAGCGCGGCATCAAGGTCGTGCTGACCGGTGAAGGGGCGGACGAAATGTTCGCCGGCTACGATCTGTTTCGCGAGGGCAAGATCCGCCGCTTCTGGGGCCGCCAGCCGTCGTCAACGCGACGCCCAGCGCTCTTGAAGCGGCTCTATCCGTATATCTCGCGCTCGCCGGTCCATATGCAGCCCGTCGCGCTCAAGTTCTTCGGGCACGGCATCTCCGCGATCGATGCACCTGGCTTCGCTCACCAGCCGCGTTGGCGCGGCACAAGTGCGATCAAGCGCCTTTTCTCCGACGACATGCGCGATGTTTCTTCGCGAACGGATCCGGTGACCGAATTGCTTGACGGTCTGCCACCGGATTTCGTCCGCTGGACCTCGCTCGCGCAAGATCAATATCTCGAGACCAAGACCCTTCTGGCTGGCTACCTGCTCTCTTCTCAGGGAGACAGGATGCTCATGGCACACTCGGTCGAGGGACGATTTCCATTCCTTGACAACGATGTCGTCGAGCTTGCGAACGCTCTTCCCGACGCATGTAAGCTTCGCATTCTCGACGAGAAACATGTCCTGAAACGTGTCTCGCAGTCGCAGATGCCATCAGAGATCGTAACGCGCAAGAAGCAGCCGTACCGCGCTCCCAATGCGCTCTGCTTCGTCGACAAGGGTGCGCCGTCCTATGTTGACGAAGCGCTCTCGCGCAGGAGCATCCACGCGGCCAACATCTTCGATCCGGTTGCGGTCGAGCGGCTACACACCAAGTGCCGAACGCACGCAGACGCAGGAGACGCCGACCTATCCAACTTCGACAACATGGCGCTCGTCGGGGTGCTGTCCACTCAGCTCCTGTTCCAGCAGTTCGTCACAGCTCGCCCAGAGCGCACGGATCATATCGCGCTTCGTATTGACGTCGACCACCAACACGCATCGGGAGCCTACGCATGATGAACGATCCTGTGCCGCTCCTGCACGATTACCTGATCCACTCGGCCTGCCGCAACGGCGCCAAGGTCGCCCTTGTATGCGACGCTCAGCGGGTGACCTACGAGCAGCTCGAGGCCTGGTCGAATTCGCTCGCACACCATCTGGTCGGCGCCGGCGTAGAGCGCGGCGATCGCGTGATCATCTTCGCCGACAACACCGTCGAGGCGGTGGTCAGCTTCTGGGCCGTGCTCAAGGCCAATGCAATCGTCTGCCTCATCAATCCTCTCACGAAACTCGACAAACTTTGCTATCTCCTGGACGACTGCCAGCCGACTGCACTCATTGCGCAAGCGCGTCTTTACGAGACGTTCCACCAACCTGCAAGACGCTGTCCCTCCCTGCGCCGCGTCATCGTGACCGGCACGATCGACGACAGCGATTTGAACGCACTGCCGCATGCCATTCGGTGGAGCGTCGCCACAGCCAACAAGCACGACACAGCTCCGGCGCGCCGCTGCATCGACATCGATCTGGCCGCTATTGTGTACACCTCGGGATCGACCGGTGAGCCAAAAGGTGTGATGCTGACGCACCGGAACATGATGACGGCGTGTACCTCCGTGTCATCATATCTGGATGTGCGCGAGGACGATATCATCCTCAACGCTCTACCGCTCGCCTTTGACTACGGCCTGTACCAGATGATCATGGCCGTGCGTTCCGGAGCGCGCCTCGTTCTGGAGCGTTCGTTCGCCTTCCCTGCCGAGGTACTCCGGCGTATCGCGGAGGAGAAAGTTACGGGTTTTCCCGGCGTGCCGACCATGTTCTCGACTCTGCTCCGGCTCGACCTGCTGAAGAGCTGCGATCTTTCCAGCATCCGTTACGTGACCAGTACCGGCGCAGCATTACCGGTCCAGCACCTTCGCCAGTTGAGAAACATGTTTTCCGGCGCACGCATCTACTCCATGTACGGCCTTACCGAATGCAAGCGCTGCACCTATCTTCCGCCCGAAGATCTCGACCGAAAACCGTCGAGCGTCGGAATTGCGATCCCAAACACGGAAATGTGGATCGTCGACGAGCACGGCCAGCGAGTGGGACCGGGCGTCGCCGGGCAGCTCGTCATTCGCGGCGCGACGGTCATGAAAGGCTACTGGCGGAAGCCCGAGGCGACCGCGAGGCGGCTCAAACCTGGACCGCTCCCCGGCGAGCAGGTGCTGTACACCGGCGATTACTGCGAAATGGACGCGGAGGGATATCTTTACTTCATCAGCCGCAGCGACGAGATCATCAAATCGCGAGGTGAGAAGGTCGCGCCCAAGGAGGTGGAGAGCGCGCTGCTGGACATTCCCGGAATACGGGAGGCAGCGGTCGTGGGCGTTCCCGACGAACTGCTCGGCCACGCCGTCAAGGCGTTTGTGGTCGTCGACCGGGGGCTACCTATGAGCGAGAAGCAGATCAAGCAAGAGTGCCAGAAGCGCCTCGAGAGCTTCATGGTCCCCAAATACATCGCTATCGTTCCGGAATTGGCGCGGACGAACGCAGGCAAGATCAACAAGAGAGAACTCATCACGGGATAGTCTGCAAAACGACTGAACCACGATCTTCAGATGGAGCATGAAGTAATGACACTTGCCTTGCCACTGGAACCCCTAAAGAAGCAAATTCGCGCCTTCCTGACCGCCAATTTCTACATCAGCGACGTCGCCGCATTGAAGGACGATGCTTCCCTGCTGGACCAGGGTATCATCGACTCGACGGGCGTGCTCGAGGTGGTCGGGTTCATCGAGACGACCTTCGGCATCGCCGTTGACGATAGCGAAATCCTGCCTGAGAACCTCGATACGATACAGGGCATGGCCCACTACATCGACGGCAAGATCAAATCCACCGTCGATACGTGACCAGCCCGCGAATCCAAGAGGCGAGCGACCCGGTGGCTCGATACCAGCTCGACACGCGGCCTCCACCGAGGCGTCGAGCGTAGCACCATTTTGTTGTTCGGAGACGATCCCTCGCAGTCCGCCCGTGGCGAGGACAAAACGTTTTTGTCGAAAAGAGGTACGCCTAGGCCGCGCCGCGGCACCAACAACCTTCCCGCGTCTTGTAGCACGAGCGCGAGGTTCTCATTCAAACGCACGAAGACGCAGGCACGGGTTTGCTTCTAGCTTTTCCTGGCGACGATGCCTCAGTCATTCTGGACAGTATCGAGTACAGGGAGGTGAAGATGAAAGCGGTAGTTCAGTGCGGCGGCAAAGGAACCCGACTTCGCCCGCATACGTCCATTCTACCAAAACCTCTCATGCCGATCGGCGCGCGTCCGGTCCTCGAACTCGTTCTCAAATGGCTGAGGCGAAACGGGATCGCCGACGTTTACGTCACGACCGGCTATCTGGGCCATCTGATCCGCAGCGTCTGTGGCGACGGCAACCAGTGGAATATGCGGATCACCTACACGCAGGAGCTCGAGCCGCTCGGCACGATCGGTCCATTGTCGTTGCTCCGAGAACAGCTCGACGAGCCGTTCCTGGTCCTCAACGGCGACGTACTGACTGACCTGAACCTGAACCAGCTCATCCACAATCACCGAAGGTCCGACGCCAACATCACCATCGCCACCTCCGTTCGAAGCACGAAGATGGACTTCGGCGTGATTGATGAAACGGACGGGCATGTGACCGGGTTTCGTGAGAAGCCAGAGCTGACGAACCTCGTCAGCATGGGGATCTACTGCATGAATCCCGACGTTCTCGAACGCATACCCTCGGGCGTCCCGTTCGGATTCGATGACTTGATGTTCCAGATGCTCGAGGACGAGGCCCGCGTCAACGTCTTCAAGCACACTGGCCTTTGGCTCGACATCGGCCGGGTCGACGACTTCCTGAAAGCCCAGGACATTGCGTGGGACGAGCAGTCCGCGGCATTCGCAACCGCGGCTGCGTGATGCGGGCGTCGCCCGCACGAGGAAATAACGGGAAGAGGAACACATGCTGTTGGTATCAGAACCGACCCTTGGACCTGACGAAAAGGAAGCTCTTGCGGCGGCAATCGATAGCGGCTGGATCACCATGGGTGATCGGGTGCGCGAATTCGAGCAAGCGTTTGCATCCATGCATGGTGCGGATGAAGCAATTGCCGTCGGCTCGTGCACGGCCGCGCTTCACCTGATCTTGCATGCACTTGGGATCGGGCCGGGCGACGAGGTGCTCGTTCCGTCTCTCACGTTCGTTGCCACCGCCAATGCCGTGCTCTACGTCGGAGCACGGCCTGTGTTCGTCGACATCGAGTCCGGGGCAGTCCCCCTGATGTCCGTGGCCGATGCGCAGCGAAAATGCACGTCGCGAACGAAAGCCGTGATCCTGATGCACTTTGCCGGCTACCTCGCCGACCGTGAGGAGTGGCAAGCCTTCGTTCGCGACAAGGGCCTGCTCTTGATCGAGGACGCCGCACATGCGCCCGGCGCGAAGGGCGTCGGCACGTTTGGCGATGCAGCCGCATTCTCGTTCTACGGCAACAAGAACATGACGACCGCCGAAGGCGGCGCAATCATAACACGTCACCGGATCCTGAACGACATGATCAAACGTGCCAGGTCGCACGGGATGACCAGCAACACGCGCCAACGTCTCGTCAGCCGCAGCCCCGAATACGATGTGACACTTCTTGGGTTCAACTACCGCATGGACGAATTGCGTGCCGCAGTCGGTCTGGTGCAACTGCGGAAGTTGCCGGGCTGGAACGACACCAGGCGCCGCCTGTCGTTGCACTATCGGCGGCGTCTTGCCGAGCGCTGTCCATCGGTCCTCGTACCATTCAAGCCATCGTGGGTGTCGTCTCACCATTTGCTGCCGGTCGTGCTTCCGGCGGCAAGCGCTCGACAGCCGCTGATCGAGCAGTTGAGCAAACGCGGCGTTCAGACGACCATTCACTATCCGCCGGTGCACCGACTGACGTTTTATCAGGATCTGTGCCCCGGCATCAGCCTGCCCAACACCGAGGATTTTTGCGGGCGTGAGCTCACTTTGCCGCTCCATCCTGCAATGACCCCAGCCGACGTCGATCTGGTGGCCGACAGCCTCGCGGATGGACTTCGTGCCAGCTGTCCCGCGGAGGTCGTACAGGCATGAGCGAACTGGCGAATACGGGGACGGCGGCTCCGGCACTGCGCTTGCAGCGCCTTGTCGACGTCCTCTGTGCCGGAACGGCGATGGTGCTGTTGCTGCCGGTCTTCTTGCTGACTGCGCTCGCAATCTGGACCGAAGGCGGGCGACCGATCCTGTATTCCCAGATGCGTCTCGGGCTGAACGGATCGCCGTTCCGCATGTACAAGTTCCGGAAGTTTCGAGCCGATTGCGATGACCGCGGAAGTCCACTGACGGTGGTGAACGACGGTCGCATGACAACGATCGGCAGAGTGCTGGCTGCATTCAAGCTGGACGAGTTACCGCAGCTCTGGAATATCCTACGCGGCGACATGTCAATTGTCGGTCCAAGGCCGGAAACGCTGGTCTTTGCGGATTGTTTCAGAAACGGGTTTGAAAGAATCCTCGAGCACAGGCCAGGCCTTATCGGACCGTGCCAAATTCTGTTCCGACACGAAAACACGCTGTTCCCTCAGGATGGCGACGTTGCGGATTTCTATCGGAAGGTCTTGTTTCCGGCCAAGGCGAAGATCGACTTGGCATACTATTCCAATCGAACCGTCATCTCCGATCTCTGGTGGGTCTTTCAAGCCGCCTGGGTCATTACGGGAGAGCCGCTTCTCCGCTGCGTACGAAGAGACCGGCCAGACCCTCGTGGCATAGAGCCAACATCTCGATTTCTCGGTGCCACGCTCGTTTCAAAAGCCGATGGGTGTTCAAATGACGAATGAAAGGCGAACTGCGCTGCTCGTGGGTGGGGCGGGTTACGTGGGCTCAGTGATCACCGGTCATCTGCTTAGGAGCGGTTGGCACGTTCGCTGCCTCGATCAGCTCATCTACAGGAACGAGAGCTGTGTCTGGCCTTATTTGAGCGATCCGCAATACGAATTCCTACACGGGGATATTCGCGATTCGCGCATCGCCGCTCAGGCCTTGAAGAACGTCGACGATGTGGTTCTGCTCGCAGGCCTCGTCGGCGATCCCATCACGAGCAAGTATCCTGACGAGAGTCACTCCATCAATCGAAACGGGGTCGGGTCCTTCGTCGACGCCGTTCAACATCACCCTGTCGACCGACTCGTCTTTGTGTCCACCTGCTCGAATTATGGCCTTGTCGAGGAGGACACCGCCGTCGACGAGAATTACCCGCTCGCGCCGCTTTCCCTCTACGCCAAGCACAAGGTCGAGATGGAGCAGAAGATTCTGGGCCTCAAGGGAAAGGCCGGCTTTCATCCAACGGTCCTGCGCTTTGCGACCGCTTTCGGTCTTTCCTCGCGAATGCGATTTGATCTCACGGTGAACGAATTTGTACGCGAACTCCATTTGGGAAACGAACTCCTGGTGTTCGACCCAAAGACCTGGCGCCCATACTGCCACGTTCGTGATTTCGCCCGCGCGATCGAACAAGTCCTGCGCGCGCCCGCCGGCAAAGTTGCTTTCGAGGTCTTCAACGTCGGCTGCGAGGAGAACAACTTTACCAAGCTGATGGTGGTCGAAGAGATCATGAGGCACATCCCGCGAGCGAAAGTGACCTATCAGGAACGCGGCGCAGACCCCCGGAACTACCGGGTGAATTTCGACAAAATCCGGCGGGTGTTGAACTTCAGTCCTGAAATCAGTGTGCAGCAAGGCATCAGCGAAATTCTCGCGGCCTTGAGCCAGGGCCTGTTCGACAACGTCGAAGAGCAGCGACACTTCTTCGGAAACTACAAGATTTTTCTTCCAACCGCCCTCGCAGACCTGAAGAGGGCAGTCTGAGAAGGACCGCGGGTCTGTCTCCAGGTTGCGAAGCAATAAAGGCTGGTTGCATTGGGAGTTCATCCATGAAGTGCAAAAAGCGGAGCAAGTGCTCTGCCGGCCTCCTGCTAGGTCCGTGCGCGGCAATTCTGCTCATCGCGACAAGCGGGCAGTCCGTTGCCGCGCCCTATAAGCTCGAACCCGGCGATACTATCGAGATTTCGATCGGCGGCCTCGCGGACCAACGCAGCCGCACACAAATCCAGATGGACGGAACCATCCCCCTTCCGGGAGGCGGATCGGTTGAAGTTGCGGGCTTGACGCCCGCCCAGATGCAGAGCCGCATCGAGACGCTGCTGCAAGCAAGAATACTGCGTCAGCGACTGACCGACGGACGCGACCAGGCATTCGTGGTCAAGCCGGGCGACGTCATGGTAACCGTAGCGGAATACCGGCCGGTCTACGTTTCCGGCGATGTCCTCACGCCTGGACAGCAGGCCTATCGGGCTTCGATGACCGTGCGCCAGGCAGTGGCAGTCGCCGGGGGCTTCAGCCTGCTGCGATCGCGCGGCGTGCAACCCGGCGCCGCCGACCCCGCGGATCTCGTGCGAGACTACCAGTCTCTCGCCACCGAATACACCAAGGAATACTTTCACATCGTCCGAACTGTTGCGGAGCTTGACGGCCGCGATACATTCGATGCGGCGCCTCCCAACGACATTTCGCTGCCTGCGAGCGTGATCAGTTCGGTCGTTCAAGCCGAAAGCGATTCTCTGAAGACCTCCCAAAGCGACTACCGCACGGAACGACGCTTCCTCGATGACGCCGTAAAACAAACCGACGCGCAATTCGCGACCCTCAAGAAGCAGCAGGAAGGTGAAGAGAAGGGAGTGCAGGCAGACGAAGAAGAGCTCGAACGGGTCATGAAGGCATTCGGCTCGGGACTGCTGGCCAGCCCTCGCGTCAGCGAAAGCCGGCGCGCGTTGTTGCTGTCCTCGACCCGGCGTCTGCAGACGAGCGTCGAACTCATGCGGCTCCAGCGCCAACGCGAGGACTTCCTGCGCCAGACCGAACGCGTGACCAGTCAGCGCACGATCAACCTGCTCAGGGAGCAGAAAGATTCGAATGTTCGATTGGCGGACCTGCGCGTAAGAATGCAGGCCCTCAGTCAAAAACTGCAACCGATCGGCGGCTCGGGCGCCATCCCGGTCAATTCAGGTGAACTCAATCCCGACGTGGTCGTCGTGCGGCGGCAAGCTCAGAAATGGACCAGGATTCCCGCGTCGGTGGATTTTGACGTAGAGCCCGGTGACGTGATCGAAGTCACATTACGCCCAGCCGCGAGACTCTCCAACTGACCGCGAAAGGGGTACCTCAATAGGTCAGCTCCACGCCCTCCTTCGGGAGTAGCTAGCGATTACGCCCCGGCTGCACGCGGGAAGCGTATGTCTGCCTCGTTACCCCTTACTTGATCAGGGTTAGGGTGGATGCCCTGCCCGTCGGTGGCTGTCGGCCTCTCAGGCCGCAGTGGGGTACTCCCCATTCAGCGTTTACACGCTCCGCAGAGTTTGGAATCTCTGCGCCACATTCACTCCATGGCTGGGGGGATAAAAATGTTCAACTTGAGCCAAGCATTGCCAAGGACCATTGCGTTGCAAAGTCATTCATCGGAAGCGATATTCAATTCTACGAATCCCATTGCGTCCGTTCATTCTGGAGCCAACAACCAAAGACAAGACGGCCTGCGCGGAGTGCTCGCGCGGATCGGTTGCGGACAGGTCTTGCTCAGGCGCGGACGAGTCGTCGAACTCAGTCCAGCCGGCCGCGCGATATTGGAGCGTGAATCCCGTATCAATGCGACCCAGGACACGCTCTATGGCGCTGTCAAGGAGCTGGTCAACCGCGCAGGGGCACAATTTCCAGCAGGCTCGACATCCTGGCTGGCGACATCGACCAAGGAAGGGTTCACCGCCCTGATCAACCAGGTCGCGAACGCATGGTCCGACGAGACCATTGCGCTGATCCTGCTGGATCTCGACGCGCATCCGGAGCCCTCGCCACGAACTCTGCAGCGGCTGTTCGGATTCACTGCCGCGGAAACTCAGCTCGCGATCGAATTGGCGAGAGGCAACAACCTGATCGATATTGCTCGTACGCGACGACTAAGTCGAACGACAGTGCGCTCGCAGCTTGCCTCTCTGTTTGCGAAAACGCAGACACGCCGGCAGGCCGACCTCATCGCGCTGTTGGGGCGTCTCGCCGTTTTGCCTTAGGCAGGAACACGCACGGGCACTCATCGCCTCGAATGTTGTGCCGCGGTCGCTAGCTATTGCGCCCGCGTCACTCCCCCTCTGAACGTTCTGCTCGAGCACGAGCGCAGCGCTATCCCTGTCACTCATTCGAACGAATGAAGACAACCCTCAAACGCCTCCTAAGCTATTCTCGGCCTCCTTTCCGGGACGCAGATGTTGTTCGTGCAAACTAAAACATTGTCGAGCTTGTGAAGCCGAAGGGAACCAATATGGCGCCGCACTTGCTCTGCGTGGGAGGCGAGGATCACGCCCTGAGAATCCCTTTCCTGCTGGCTCTTCAGAAACGCGGCCTGCGGGTGAGCGCGGCGGGAACCGGTGCAGCAGGTGCATTCGCAGAGCATGGCATCTCCTATCATCAATATCAGTTCGACAGATTTGGCGTGGGTCTTTCCGACAGCGCTTCGATGGGGCAACTGGCGCAGGTTGTAAGGCGCGCTTGTCCCGACGTGATCCAGACGTTTGACACCAAGCCAAACCTGTTCGCGCCCTTGGCGCTTCGTGGCTCCGTGCCCGTTGTGCGCACGATCAACGGAATGGGATGGGTCTTTTCCTCGACCCAACCGAGAGCTCTGGCCTTTCGCCCGTTCTATCTTGCCATGCAACGCCTGGCCGCTTGCTGGACCGCCGCAACGGTATTCCAGAACAAGGCCGACAAGAGCTTCTTCCAGCGATACCATTTGCTTGGAAAAAGCCTGTCAACGGTCATCGGCAGCTCGGGAATCGATAGCGCCGCCTTCGAGACGGCACGAGCGCGGATGACTTCGCCTGCAGTGCTGCGGGCCGCACTCGGGCTTCACGATGCCGAGATCGTCCTTACCGTAAGTCGACTTACCGTACAGAAGGGCATCGCGACGCTTCTCGAAGCGGCGAAAATCGTTCATCAGGTCCGGCCAAAAGCTCGCTTCCTGCTGGTCGGTCCGCGCGAAAGTGAGGGCCCGTTCGCGATAGACCAAGACCTGATTGAACGGCATGCACCATATGTGATTGCGACCGGTGCCCGATCCGATATTCCCGCGCTTCTGGGCCTCGCCGACCTCTTTGCCTTTCCAACCGAATATCGCGAAGGCATTCCTCGCGTTCTACTGGAAGCTGGGCTGGCCGGCGTACCGATCGTCGCCTCCCGCATGCCTGGCTGCGACGATGTCGTCGTCGAGGATTGGAACGGCCACCTTGTCCCGCCGCGCGACCCACCCGCGCTCGCGGCAGCAATCCTCGATCTGCTCCAGGATTCATCTCGCGCCAAGATCATGGGTCAACGCTCGATCAACGTGGTGCGGCGGGAGTTTGATCTGAACGTCGTGGCCGATCGCTACGCGGAGCTCTACAGCCACCTTCTTTCTCTCAGCCACTCATATGACGAAGGGGTGGCGGCCTACAGCAGCAGTGGAATACAATGATTGGCAGTGCCCTTCTTGCGCTTGGCCTCGTGCTTGGGACAGCATCGCAGCTGCGCCTGCCTGGCGTACCCCTGGGGATCGGTGAGATCTGCCTTGTCCTCTGGCTCGGTTTCGCATGCCTGCATCTCCTGAGCATTCCGAAAGTCTGCAACGCTACAGCTCTGCTCTGGCTTCTCGCATTCTGGGCCTGCTTTGTCTGTATTCAGAGCTTCGGGGCATTCCTTGCGTTGCTGCGTCCGGAAATCGTCGATCCCGAGCTCGTCCTGCACGACATCTTCGCATATCTCCTGGTGGCGGCCGTCACCTGTCTGGTTGCGGCGACGATGAAACCCGAAGGTGCTCTACGCCAATCGCTATGGTTTCTGATCGGGTTCTGGATCATCGCGATGGCCGCGCAATTTGCATTGGGCTGGAACTACATCAGCATCTCTTCAGTCAATCCATGGTACTGGGATCGATTCCGCGGATGGTCCGAAAATCCGAACCAGCTTGCGATCTATTGTGCGGTTTTCACGCCGCTGTCGCTCCACTTGGCCCTGACAGCCAAAGGATTTGGCCGCCTTGTCGCAGTAGTGAGCTGCATCGCGACGTTCGTCGTGGGCCGGCTGACGAAGAGCGATACATTTCTCATCTCGATGTCGCTCTCGATCCCCCTCTTGCTTGCGCTGCGCCTGCGAAGCTGGCTCACGTCACCCGAACATCGCTTCAGCCTGCGTTTTGCGGCTGCAACGCTCGCAATGGTGGCCATGGTTCCCCTTTCACTGTCGCTGCTGCCCTACGGAGTGGCGACTGCGAATGACGTCGAGGGATTCGCGGCCGGCATGATGAAGGATCGTGGCGGTGAAGGAACGAAGGCGACGGCCAGTCTGCGGCTGAGCCTTTGGCAGGACGCTGTGCATGCCGGACTGGAGTCCGGATCACTCGGCCTTGGGCCCGGACCGCACCTGGAGAAACCAACCGGCATTACCGACAAGGGTGTCGCACTCCCGGTGGAAGCTCACAGCACAATCCTGGACGTCTTCACTCAAGCCGGGCTGCCAGGCGTGTTCGCCATTTTCGGCTTGCTCGCGGGCACGCTTGTCCTCCTGCTCCGCGCGCGCCTCGACGCCTTGTCCGTCCTCATCTTTGCGCTCGCCGTCTTCAGCATCAGCCATTTCATCCTGCGCCATCCGACCGTGTGGTTTGCCGTCACTCTTGGCCTCGTCCTGGGCTTCGATCGGCGATCATGGGCGCATGCACGCACTGAAGGTTAAGCCATGTGTGGGATAACCGGGATACTTCAGACGCAACATGCTGCTCGATCCGCGGACCTGACCGCCATCGGAGCGATGACGGCTTGTCTGCGTCACCGCGGTCCCGATGCCGACGGATTCTGGAGCGATCGGGATGCCGGAGTTGCGTTCGGACACCGGAGGCTGGCCATCATCGATCTTTCCGATGCCGGCCGGCAGCCGATGCTTTCGGGCAGCGGCCGCTTCATCATTACATTCAATGGCGAGATCTACAACCACAAGGCATTGCGCGGAGAGCTTGAGCGCGAAGGCAAACAGTTCGTCGGCCATAGCGATACGGAGGTCTTGCTCGGCCTGATCGAGAGATGGGGCCTCGAGAAGGCGCTTCAGCGCAGCAATGGCATGTTTGCGCTCGCCTTGTGGGACCGCCGCACCCGCATGCTCCATCTGGCGCGCGATCGGATGGGAAAGAAGCCACTCTATGTCGCGCGGACTCCGCATGCGCTTGTGTTCGCGTCGGAGCTCAAGGCCATTGCTGCATTTCCCGACTTTCATCGGGAGATCGACTCGGGGGCCGTCGCCGAGTTTCTCACACGCGGATGGTTGCCGGAAGACCAGTGTATTTGGCGGGGCGTCTTCAAACTCCCTCCCGGCACCATCCTGTCGATCCGCGCAGCGGATCTATCGGGCTGTCGCGACGCGGCAGCGCTGCGGGAGAACGCGCGCTCCTGGTGGTCCTTGGCCGATGTCGCTCGCGCGGGTCGTCGGACGCCGGCGCCGGCGGAGGACCAACACCTCGTCTCGCAGGCTAGCCATCTGCTCGAAGCCGCAGTCGCCGACCGCATGGTTGCGGACGTGCCGGTCGGGTTGTTCCTGTCGGGCGGAATAGACAGCTCCACCGTCGTGGCTCTAATGCAAGCCCAATCGAGTCGGCCGGTGCGGACGTACACGATCGGCTTCGGTGAGCGCGCCTTCGATGAGACGGCCAATGCTGCGGCCGTGGCGCGACATCTGGGCACCAGCCACACCGAGCTACGCGTCACTCCCGCGGAAGCCAGAGCGGTCATTCCCGAGCTTCCAACCGTCTGGGACGAGCCGTTCGCCGATGAATCGCAGATTCCGACGCTGCTTCTGTCACGGCTCGCACGGCGGGAAGTCACGGTCGCACTTTCGGGCGACGGAGGCGACGAGTGCTTCGCCGGTTATTCCAGGCACGTTCTGTGCGCCCGCCTTGCTCCTCTACTGAACTCCAGCAAGCCAATAAGGACGATGGCCGCATCAGGCGTGGCGCTGCTCGGACGCGGTATGCGCGAAAGCGTCGTCGAGGCGCTTCATCTTCCAGGCTGGTTACAGCGGATGACGCACAGTGACCGGATCAATCGCCTGGCAAACCTCATTGGCAGCGACGACATCGCTGGCATGTACCGGAGGTCGACACAGCTCACCGAGTTGCAGTTGACACAGGCTCAACCGGGTAGAGATTCGGATTTGATTCCGCCGCTCGACGATCTTTTGTCCGAGTTCATCGTTCGGGACATGCTTGGATATCTTCCGAGCGATATTCTCGTGAAGCTCGATCGTGCCAGTATGGCGACGAGCCTGGAGGCGCGCTGCCCACTGCTCGACCATCGCGTTGTCGAGTTCAGCTGGTCGCTGCCGAACTCCGCGAAGGTGCGTCATGGCCAGGGGAAATGGCTCCTGCGCCAAGTACTAGGCCGCCATCTGCCCCGGCATCTGTTCGAGCGACCGAAACAGGGCTTTGACGTACCCGTCGGCGCCTGGCTGAAGGGACCGCTTCGTTCGTGGGCATCGGACCTCATGTCCGAGTCGCGCCTTCGCAACCAGGATCTCCTGGACGCAGCGCGCGTGCAGGACTGTTGGCTTCAACATCTTAGCGGCCGCCGAGATTTTTCGCGAGCGCTGTGGGCTGTCCTCATGCTGCAATCCTGGCTCGACACGCCGGTTGCCTGCGGGACGTCGCGCCTGGCGGGCGCGATGGAACCAGCGCAGTAAAGGAGCACGCGATGGAAGCGTTCGCAGGTAAACGAATTCTGCCGGTCACAGTTCTGCCGCAGGACCGATCGAGGGCCGACGAGCCCCGTTCCGATGACACCATCGCCGCATTCAAGCATGTCTTCGACAGCGTCAGGCAGTACAAGCGCTTCATTATGAGGATGATCGGCGCAGGGGCGCTGCTCGCAGTGGTCTGGAGTCTGTTGATGTCCCCCTCCTATGTCGCGACGGCACAGCTCGTCGTGAGCGCCCGGGGCGCCGGACCAGCAGATACTGCCGGCGCACCTGGCGCCGCGCCGACTGGCGGGTCGGACGACCCGACCATCGACACCCACGTGACCGTTATGTCGTCCGATGCCTATCTGCGGCGCCTGCTGCCGGCGCTGAAGATGCTCGATCAGCCGGCGCAGGGAAAAGGAACGGATTCGTTACTCCGCACCGCATGGTCAAAGATAAGAGAGCTCCTCTCGTTCCGGAAAGACCAACCGAGCGACGGCGCGGCGGTGGCGGCATTGAAAGGGCGTTTGAAAGTAAGTCAGGAGCGCCGATCCAGAGTTATTAGCGTCATCGCCAACGATGCCAATCCGCAACGAGCCGCCGACATCGCGAACCTGGTCGCCCGGTCCTACGCTGACGAGCTCGTCAGACAAAAGCAAACGGTAGAGCAGCAGGCCCTGAACGCCATCGCCGCACAGTCTGCGGCCGTTCAGCATGAACTGTCGATGGCAAACGCAGAATGGGATCGCTCAAGCCAGACCTCGTCAGCGCAGAGTGCGGCGTTGGAGTGGAAGATCACCACCCTGGCGCAGCAGTATGAAACATTGCTACGGAAGCGGCAGGATCTAACCACGAGGGGCGTCGTTGCCGAACCGGACGTGACCGTCATCGCGGAAGCGTCTCCGCCGGACTTGCCCAGTTCGTTGAATCCTTTCCTCCTCGTTCCTCCGATCACGATCGTTTTCGCTCTTCTGGCCTGCTTTACAGCGGTGGTCTTGAAGCGCCTCGATCGAAGCCTGCACACGGAGGCCGAAGCCGCAGAGGCATTGGGTATCCCGTGCCTCGGGTTGGTACCATCGATTCCGCCGGAGTTGAGCACCCCGCCACGGCGGTTCGTGGACGAATCGGCGATCTCATACAACAAGGCAGTCCGTTCCACCGTGGTGTCTCTCATGGCCGCGGATCCGGTCGCGCCACCGCGCCGGCACGTAGTCCTTGTGACATCCAGCTTGCATGGTGAAGGCAAGAGCGCCATCGCGTGGAGTTTCGGTTTTTGCTCCGCGCAACTAGGTCAGCGCGTGCTGTTCATGGATTTCGCTCAAGTGCCCCGGCGTGCCACCGGCGATACTCCGGATCTGTTGAAGCTGCGGGCGCATGAAGGAGCGGCAGCCGAGGCCGTTCAGCACATTCCTGAGCTCGGCATCGATTACGTGTCGTCACGATTGTCCGAGGGTAACCACCTTGGGCCGCTGGCAGGACCCAAGCTCGCGACATTGTTCGAGCACTTCCGAAAGACCTATGATCTGATCGTCATCAACGCTCCGTCTTTGGACGAGGCGCCTGAAGTGCGGCTGCTCGCTTATTGGGCGGATCATGTCTTGCTCGCCGTCCGGGCCGGAAGCACGAGCCGAGACGTCGTGCAGAGCACATTGAGTCGGTTCGCACGAACATCGGACATTGAGTCCAGCGTCAAGCTCTGGTGCGTCCTGACACGCGGACGGACGACTGAGTTTGCGTCACCGGATGTAGAGCGGCCATGGGCGTCGAGCTTCGGGCTGTCCTTTCGCAGCCTCAAAACAGTAGCAGCACGGTGGATGAATATAGCGGCGTTCATCCGTACTCCAGGTGACGCCGAACCCGGTTGGAGGCAACGGAAATGAGACGGCTGGCCGTGTGCTGACCACCCGGCCCGCTGGACGGCAACAAGCCTATCGGCCTGGCAGGCCGCCCGGCGTGCGTACGGACTTCTTGGACAGGTGCCGTCGGGCTCCGGCAGTCGAAAATCAGCATCCTTCATTCGAAGTATGCGAGCCCGGGCTGGACTAACATACGTTGAAGCAGGAAATGGAACGGGTCCTGTGATGCAGCTTGAGACAACTAGCACGACATGTCCGTCTGGTGGGTCATGCGACACCCTCGAGACGTCCCCGTCCTCGTTCCCACAGCAATCTTTTGCAACATTGCGCTGGCTCAGCCCCACGGAGGTACCGCTCGACCTGCATGGCCCGGTGGATCGATCGTTCGCGACCTTGGGAGCCGACTTTGCCGGCGTCTCTGCCATCGATCACCTCGTCGCGGTGAGCCTGAAGTTTGCAAACAAGGTCGCGATCAGCGACGGCAATCATTCCTTCACGTACTCACAGCTACTGTCCCGCGTCTTGACCTTGGCCCAGGCGATCGAGGCTTTGACCCCTGAGGGAGAGGCCGTCGGATGGCTATTGCGCAGCTCGGCCTGGCAGCCAATTGCCATGCTGGCCTGCATGGCGGTCGGACGGACCCTCATCCCGCTCAATCCGCGCGATCCGGTTCAGCGGCTGACGGGCATCGCCACGACTGCACGGATTTCTGTATTGATCGGACAGGGCGCCGGCGCTTCTGCCGACTGGATCGAGCAATGCGGCCTGTTCTGGCTTGACGTCGCAAGTGCCTGCGAAGCTTCAGCAGCAATCACGACGGACGCGCGCGTTTCGGTCGATGCTCCTTCAGTAGTGCTCTATACCTCCGGTAGCACTGGAACGCCGAAAGGTGTCGTGAATAGCCAACGCAATCTGCTCCAGCGCGTTCAGCAATACGTGGATGCATGTCACATCAGTGCCGATGACGTCTTCATGCCTCTGAGCGGCCCCACCACGATCGCCGGCTGCCGAGAAATGCTGTCCGCACTATTGACGGGAGCAAGACTTCACATCGTCGACGTCGAGGCGCTCGGGTTGCGCGGCGTTCTTCGTCAGATCGCCGCTCAACAGGTCACGATCACCTACGTCGTACCAGCCTTGGCTCGTGCGCTGATCACCGCCAGCCGGCAAGGCGACTTCGATTCGCTTCGCATCGTTCGCATTGGCGGCGAGAAGGTGTTGTGGACCGACATTGGGCTCGTCCGAAAGGCGGTGAAGCCCAGTTGCTTCATTCAGGTCAGCTATTTGTCGACCGAGACCACCGGCACGCAGTGGTTTCTTCCCAAGGAATGGCGAGAGGATGGCGTCAGCGTCCCAGTTGGTTACCTTCTTCCCGGCATATCCTATGCCGTGGTCGACGAACGTGGAAAATCGGTCCAGTGCGGCGAGGTCGGAGAACTGGTCATAAAGAGCAGGTACGTCATGCTCGGATACTGGGAAGGCGGACTGCTTTCGCCGGCATTGCCCGCCCCGGATGACCCAAAGGCTCGCATCTACCGGACCGGCGACCTGGTGGTCGTGGATCCCCAAGGGCTGGTGCGCATCGTCGGACGGAAGGGACGCCAGCTCAAGATCAATGGTCAGCGTGTTGAGCCCGCCGAGCTCGAGAGTGCGCTGCGCAAGCTCACCTATGTGAAGGACGCCGTCGCCATCGTGTCAGACGCGAACGAGCTGATCCTTTTCGTATCGCCGGCCAAACCACCCAGGCCGCACTTCCAGACCGACATTCGCGATGCGATCCGACAGGTTCTTCCCGCGGCCCTGCATCCCACCAGGCTGCACGAGGTACCAGAGATTCCCCGCCTTCCCGGAGGAAAGATCGATCACGCCCGGCTGAAGCTGCTCGATGCGGAGACCAAAAAGACCCCGCCCATGCCCGTGCCGACCGCGCAGAAAATGGCCGAGGCGCACAGGGTCGTGCAACAGGTGTGGAGCAGTATCCTGGGCGCACAGGAAGCCGTCGGACGTTGGGACGAGGCCGGCGGAGATTCCCTGAAGCTCCTGCGCTGTGTCATGGATCTCGAAGAGCTGATCGGCCGTGAACTCAGCATGGAAGCATTCACGGTGGAGATGACGGCTGACGACATGGTCCAGGCCGTCGCCACGGTCGACCAACCAGCGCGGCAGCCTCTTGACCATCCGACTGTGCCGGCTCTTGTCATACTGCCTGGCTCCATGGGATACGGCCCGAGCATGGCCGCCTTCGGCGCTCAGCTGAGCAAGGTGGCACGCGTCATCCCGATTCGTTATCCAGACCTGAGCTGGAGCCTCGCAGGCGGCGATTCCGTCCAGGAGATGGCTGCGCTGGCCGTCGAACAGATCAATGCGGCCCAACCGCGTGGCGACGTTCGAATGATCGGTTATTCCCTGGGCGGCGGCGTCGCCTTCGAAGTTGCCGCGCGACTGATCGAACAGGGCCGTGCAGTCAAGTTTCTGGGCATACTCGACACCAATGTGGGTCCGCGCAGGGCAAATCACCGCGAAGCCTTTTCGCGCACGATGCAGCGGATCCGATCCCACCGGATGACCATCTACCGCATGCTTTGCCGCTCAGTGGCGAAGTTGGCCACCCGAATGGGCCAAGAGGTTCGATTCTGCAGCCTCGTCGACGCCATCACGTGGTCTCGCCTGGCAAGCACACGTTTCATGCTCAAGCTCGAACTCGAGGAACTCCTGCGGATGCGGGCATTCGGGCGCTGGGTTACCGACACCAAACCCCGTCTGCCTATCAAGGGAACGGTCTTCGCCTGTCATCGGCCAGGAGTAACGCCGCGCCTTGGATGGGACGCCCTGTTCGAAGAGCTGGATGTGATTCCGATCGCCGGCGGACATCTTGATCTGGTGATCGAGCCACATCTCTCGGTCAACCGGCCTGTCATCGAGCGCGCGATCGCGGCTTCCAACTCTTGATGCGAGGTGCTTTCAATCCACCGGTCCTGTCAGGACAGCACCGTACAGACCGATCGTGCCGTCAGGGTCGCAAGTAGCTCCAGCCTTGCTCTTGAAGCTCGATCAGGCGGACCACCCCGGACTTGGTGACCTTGGCTTGCGAAATCAGAGGAATGTCTTTGCCTTCGGTCTTCGTCATGTTCTCGCGCGTATTTCCGCATGCCGAGAACGTCAGTCCGGGAGTGGTCTCGCTCATCGCTGCAACACGCCCTTTGACGGGGGACGTGTCGTCGCGCAGCATGTGCAGTCCCGGTCCGTACGCGACCACTTCTATTTCGACTTTCTGATTGAGGTCGCTGTAGTGCTGAGCCACGTTGCTGACGTTGTTGAGGGCTAGGTTCATCACCGCGGGATCGTTGACGTCGACATGGATGACAAGCCGATGCGGACGCTCGGTCCGTGGCGTCGCATTCGATATCTTGGCATTTGCATTCCTGACCGAAAGGCTGGGATTCTTGCTGGAGAACGGCGATTGCGCAGAACCGTGAGTTTCCATGCCGCTTGCGAGGATCAGTCCGAAGGCCGCGACGCCGGCAAGAATGGCAAATGATCTGCTCATATTTTGCTCCCAGCGCGTGTGATGAGCCGTGCACATCGCAAGCTATTTAAGCGGTCGGCGGGGTCAAGACGCTTCGAGCAACGGTCCGTTCTCATCTACTTAATACCCATTGCCGCTCCTTCTAATCCGTTCTGGCTACTACGACTGCGATCTCGACAGTACGTCGGTGAACGCGGTGTCATGACTACCAAGCCATGATCCCTACCAAGCATTTTCATTTGGGCTGTAGTGATGGGGGCGCAGAGATCCGAGTTGTTGAAAAGAAGTACGACCGCGATGATTGCTGTGCGTTGGCCCCGGCGCGAGCAGCTTCCATTCCGCGGACGCGGATTGTTCGACCTCGCTTACCGCTTGCATAGGCACGCAAGCGTGGGTGCTTTCATGGTGATCCCGGTCATCTGCCTTGTGCCGCTTCTGGTTGGTACGGCAGCTGCTGCGTCCTGGAACGAACAAGAGGGCAGCGCCCAGTTCGTCGCAGCAGCGGCATTCAATCAATCGACGGGCACGGGCGAACGAACGCCAATCAAAGAGGTCGAACGAACGCAGATCTTCGCTCAACGCGTGGACAAGACGCAACCTGCCCCGCCGCAACCCGCTCCAAGGCCCGCGGCAGCCGCGCAAGGAGCAACGACGAAGGAGCAGCAACGCGCACCTGCTGAGGCCGGTGCCGTTCCGCCGGACACGATGTCTCTACCGGCCGACCGTGGCGCAGTTCAGCGTGCGTCAGAAGCAGAGCGGATCAATCAGCAACTACTGCTGGATCAGGAACGCCAGCGCAGGGAACAGCTTGCCCGCGAATTGGCTTCGGTCCGAGCGGAGCTGGACGCGGCGCGGCAAATCCAGACGCACACCGCCCGCGCCATCGAGATCGGAATCCAGCAAACGCAGGCACTCGAGCAGGAACGGGAAAAGACGAGCACTCTATCGCGTGAGCTCTCGTTCCTGAGAGCAGAACTCGATGTCGCACGAGTCGCGGCTTCGAAGGCGATGCAAGCGTCCGAAATGGAAGTCAAGCAGGAATGTCCACTCGACCGACGGAACGGAGCGAAGCGTTTTGCACTCCAGCTTGCTTCGCTTCGCTCAGAGCTGGACGGCGCTCGCAACACAATATCCGAGGCCACGAATTCCATTGCGAGGGAGACTGAACGGAGGCAAGCTCTGGAGCGAGAACTGAAGCAGGAGCAGGATAAGACTGAGGCTCTCATCAACGAACTCAGCGCTCTACGGACTACGGCCTCCGAGACCGTCAAGATCAATGCTGCAGATTCCACTGAAAAGCAGGCGCTGAGACGCGAGCTTGAGAAGCAGCGAGACAGGGCAGATAGCGCGGCCCGCCAGCTGGACTCGTCTCAGGCCGAACTCCGTGCAGCACAAACTGCGGCATCAGAACTGACGGCCCACCTCGCCGCCGATGGCGAACACCAGCGGGTGCTGGAGCGCGATCTCGAGCAGCAACGAAACCGTGCGGACGCGCTCGCGCGAGAGACGACATCGCTGAGGAATGAGCGCGACGCGGCGCGTGCTGAAGCGTCGGATGCGGCGCGCGCCGCCGAGGCTGCCGCAAAGACCCAAGCCAAGCGCGAAAAGGAGCAAGCAGGAGGCGGCAAGGCACCGTCCGCGACGTTTGCATCCGCCCGGGATCAACTTGCAGCGTGGAACGCTTTCGCCGATGTGCTCGCCCTCTCGCGTGGCGACCAGGGCCGCGCGCCCATCCAAAGTGTCGTCCAGACCCCCGCTCTACCCGCGCCCAAGCCTCCAGCTTCTGCCGCAACGCCGCCGAATGCGCAGCTCACAATGGGCTCTGCGCCGTCTGACCAGACGGAGCAAACGGCCGCTGTCAGCGCGGCACCGCGGCCACTGGCCAACGAGGAGAGACTGCTCGCCCGTGCCAGCGCATTGCTCCGCCAAGCGGACATCAACGGCGCCCGTGGGCTCCTCGAATATGTATTAACGCATGGCAGCGCACAGGCTGCCTTCATGCTGGCCCAAACTTACGATCCTCACATGCTGCAATCCTGGGACGTCCGCGGCGTCACCGGCGATTCGGCGAAAGCGCGCGAGCTGTATGAACGAGCTCGGGCTGGCGGCATTCGCGATGCGGACGGACGGATCAAGGGACTCAGATAGCTGGCGAGTGAGCCTTGGGAAGGCAGCCCAAAAGGGGAGCGATTCATGTTCTTGAACAAGCTCGCATTCACGGTAGTGCTGGCGATGCTCGGCCTGCAGCTGACCGCCAGTGCCCAATCTCGCCCGCCCCGCGAGCCGCCGCCGGCATCAAGCGCGGCACGAACCGCCGACATGATCGCAAAGGAGCGCATCAACGCGTGGACGGTCGGGCTCGCCGGAGGGCTCATTGAGGGCGCGCCGCTTCGGCTCGCCGCAGAGATCGCCCGGGTCGTCAATGAAGAGGACAAGCTGCACGTCATTCCGATCGTGACGACAGGCGCGACCGAGAACGTCAATTCGCTGCTCTACCTCAGGGGCGTCGATGCGGCAATCATCAACACCGACGCGCTTGACGAGTACAAGGCACAGGTTCCGGGGATCGAACGGCGAATCGTCTATGTGCTCAACCTCTTCCCGGCCGAGCTGCACGTCTTCGTGCGTCCCGAGATCAAGTCGCTCGATGACCTCAAGGGAAAGAAAGTCAACTTCAATACCCAGGGTACGGCGGCCGCCTACTCTGGTCCGCTGATCTTCAGCCGGCTGGGATTGAATGTCGAAAAACTGTTCATTCCCCATCAGGTCGCATTGCAACAGATGAAGAATGGAGAAATTGCAGCGGTCGTCTTCATCACGTCCAAGCCAGTCGATGCATTCTTGAAAGGTCGTTGGGACGATGGCTTCAAGTTCCTGCCGATCGAATATGATCCCCGATTTGAGGATTACTATCTTCCGTCATTCCTTGATGCAAAGGATTATCCCAACCTGGTTCCGAACGGCACGCGGATTCCAACCATTGCCGTTCCTACAATTCTTGCCGCGTACAATTGGCAACCACAGAGCGATCGCTACCGGCGGATGGCGCGCTTCGTGGATCACCTTTTCGGAAGACTCGACCGGCTGCAATCCGCCGGCTTCGATCCGAAATGGAAGGACGTGAATCTCCGCGCGGGTGTCCCGAGCTTGGCCCGATTTGGCCCAGCGCAGGAATGGCTCGATCATTCATCCAGCGCGACCGTCGGCTTGTCGCGATGACGCGCCTCGATACCCTCGTAGCCTGCGTGCTCGTGGGTATGGCGCATCTCGACTGCGCGTGGGCCGACGACGCGACGGATCGCTTGAAGGCATGCGCGCAATTTCAGGGCATGGAGCACATGACATGCGTCGACCAGCGGATCGGGGCGGTCGCACCCGAGCGATTGGTCCAGCTCGCTCCTCAAACTCCGAACTGGATTGTGAGCGAAACGACATCGCCGGTCGACTACAAGCCACAGATCGGCGCGCGAACGACCGCACGGTCCGGCTCGAAGGATGCGCCCTCCTCGCTCGCTATCCATTGTCACGCCAATCGAACCGCGCTGTTGCTCTCCGCAGCGAGTCCCTGGACCCAAACCCCCTCGTCCGAGATCCGAGTCGTATTCCAGATCAATGATCAGGCGGCTGTAGACCAACGCTGGAAGGTCGCCGATGGCGGACGAAGCCTGGTCTTTCCGGGCGATGCCGCCCGTCTCATAGGCGCCATGCCGGCGGCTGGTCGACTTCTGGTCAAAGTGTACACTGGAGCGGCTCCCGTCTCCGAGAACGAGTTTGAGCTGGTGGGTCTGGAGGCAGTTCGCCGGCGATTTGCAGAAGTCTGCGGCCGGCCGGCGAGCTGAGCCGGGCTGAACGATGGGCAGGAACGGGGGTCTGAAGGCAATGGCTGAAACAATCAATGTCGGCGAAGCTTACGGGCGTGGATCCACGCTGTTCATGGGAATCGAGCTGCTGGTCACTCCCGGCGCTCTCGTGCCTCGGCCGGAGACGGAGTTGCTTGCCAGAACCGCGATTGACGCTCTACGCCAAAGACACCTCTCCGCGCCGCTGGTCGTCGACATGTGCTGCGGCGCCGGTAATCTGGCATGCGCGATTGCGCTCAACATGCCCGGTGCTCGCGTCTGGGCCAGCGATCTGACCGACGGGTGTGTCGAGCTCGCGCGACGCAATGCTGCCCATCACGGCCTCGATTCACGCATGGCCGTGCTTCAAGGCGATCTGTTCGGAGCCCTGTCGGCTCTGCAGCTGGAGCGAACAATCGACGCGATCGTCTGCAACCCACCCTACATCTCGGAATCGCGCCTCAAGAGCGATCGCGCTTCCCTGCTCATAGACGAGCCGCGTGAGGCATTCGCTGCCGGGCCGTACGGACTGAGCATCCATATGCGCGTTGCCAAAGACGCACCTCGATACTTGCGGCCGGGAGGACTGCTGCTGTTCGAAGTCGGCCGCGGGCAGGATCGCCAAGTGGCAACCCTGCTCGAACGCAACGAGGCTTACGGGAATGTCCGCGTGGTTAGGGACGAGACCGGCACCGGTCGCGTCGTAATGGCGCACGCAAATTGATGCCGGTTTCGCCCGCGTCGTACCCGAACGATGGGCCGGCATCACTGTGTCCAGCGACCCGCGCGCCGGCGAGCGAAAGCCGACGTGTCGTCAGCTTTCCCTCATGCCGCGCCGGATCGCGTCCGTGATCGGTTGGGTCAGATACGCAAGAATTGTGCGTTCGCCGGTTGCGATCAGAACGTCAGCCATCATGCCAGGCTTGAGCTTCTCACGGACTGCCTCGGGGAACTGAGTGACCTGGACCGACACTTTCACCTCGTAATAGGGTTGATGCGTCGCATCGTCGCGAGTGGCATCGGCCGCGATCGAAAGCACCTCCCCGAGAGCGATCGGCGTCGTGCGCGCCTTGAATGAGGGTAGCCGCACCTCGGTCGGCAGGCCGAGCTGGACGTGGTTGATGTCGAGCGCCGACACCTTTGCAGCCACCACGAGCACGTCGTTATCCGGCACGATCTCCATCAACACCTCGCCCGCCTTGATCACGGCACCGATCGTGTGAACCTTGAGGTTCACGATCCGCCCAGATCGCGGTGCGCGCACCTCCATCCGGGCCAGCACATCGACGGCGACGCGCAGCTTCTCGCGCGCATCAGCAAGCTGGGCACGGGTGTCGGCGAGCTTGCCGGTTGCTTCCTCCAGCACCTTCTGCCCGACTTGATCGATCTGCAGCCGCGACTCGTCGATGATGCGGCCATAGCGAGCGATGTCCGCCTCATAGGCGCCGATCTTGCCCTCGAGGTCCGCTCTGGAGCGCTCCAACGTGGCGACGCGCGCGAACGGCACGATGCCCTGGTCAGCGAGCGGCTTGAGCTTGGTGTATTCCTGGCTCACACTGTCGAATTGCGCGTGGGCGCCCTTGTTTTGCGCGGTGTTTCCCTGGATCTGCCGCTGCGCCTGCGCGATTCGCTCCTCGAGAATCGAGATCTCGATCTTTCGCGCCGCGCGACGTTCATCGAAGCGCCGCTTCTGGTCCCCCATTGCGCGCAGCGCGCTCGGATCTGAGCTCTTCTGGAGCAGCTCGGCCGGAAACGTGATGCTATCCTTTCCTTCGGCTTCCGCCTGCAGACGTGCCTCCTCAGCGACCGCCGAGTACACCGCCGAGCGGGCGATCTCCTCCTTGGCCCGCTCCTGGGTCGGGTCGAGCCGCAACAGGACCTGACCTTCCGCGACATGCGCATCGCCTGTCACCATCAGATCCCGGACGATTCCACCCTCGAGATGCTGCACGACCTTGCGGTCGCTCTCGACGACAACGGAGCCGGTCGCCACCACGGCACCATCGATCGATGCGAGGGCTGTCCAGCCGCCGAACACGCCAAAGGTGAGGAAGACGATCAGGAAGCCCCGCCGCGCGGGCGTCTTCCAATCGCCCGGCGGCCCCTCATTGTCGCCCACTGAGGACCATTGGGACCACAGGGCGGGCAGTTTTGTCTTTGCAAGGTGAAGCAGCGAGCTTGTCATCGCTTTCGCCTTGGCAAGGAGTTGATCCGGAGCTTGCGGTGCCAGCTTGCCGGGAGCCAGCGGCGCTCGCGCCGCTTCGCCGGTTTTGTTGAACTGCCTCAGAAGTTCCGCCAGTTCGTTGTCGAGAGCGTCCGCTCCCCGTTGCAACATCTTGTCCATTATTGCCTCGTCGCGTGCGCCGGGCGCAGCTGATTTGAAAACTGCGCGGACCCGTGAATACCTTCAGCGCGGTGGTGGCCCTCAGCATGATGATGGCGGTCAGCACGATGGTGTTCGGCAGGCCCGCGCACCTCGCGTCGCATCGGTGCAACTGTCTTGCCAAGCAGCGCAGGCAGCATTTCCTCGCGCGTCCCGATTCGTCCGAGCCGCCCGTCGTGCATGAACACGATCTTGTCTACGGCGGCGAGCAGGTTCGGTCGGTGATTGATGATCACGATCGTCACCTTACTCTGCCGCAGTCTCTGGATCGCATCGGCCAGCGCGCGATCGCCGTCGCCGTCGAGATTCGCGTTCGGCTCGTCGAGCACGACCAGCACAGGCTTGCCGAACAGTGCGCGTGCGAGCCCGATGCGCTGCCGTTGGCCGCCGGAGAGACCTGCGCCGTTATCCCCGATCACCGTGTCATAGCCCTTCGGAAGACGCTGGATCATTGCATGCGCCGATGCCAACTGCGCCGCCTCCACGACCGCCTCGTCGGACGCGTCGTCGCGGAAACGAGCAATATTGTCGCGCACGGTGCCGGCGAACAGCTCCACGTCCTGCGGCAGGTAGCCCAGGTTCCGTCCGAGGAAATTGGGGTCGAAATGCCCAATATCATTACCGTCGATACGCACGCAGCCGTGCGCCAGCGGCCAGGCTCCGACTAGAGCCCGTGCTAGCGACGATTTTCCGGAGCCGGACTGGCCGACGACGGCGACGACCTCGCCCGGCTCCAGGCGGAACGAGACGTCGGCGATAGCCGGCAATTGCGAACCGGGAACGAGAACCGTCGCGGCCTCGAGCGAGACCTGGCCCACCAACGCCGGCAGTCTCGTCGGCCGCCGCTCCGTGGCGCGCGCCTCAAGCGCGCGATTGAGTCGGGCATAGGAGGTCCGCGCGGCAACGAGCGCCTTCCATTGCGAGACGGCAGCCTCCACGGGCGCAAGAGCGCGTCCCATGATCAGCGAAGCGGCAAACAGCACACCTCCCGAGATTTCCTGCTGGATCGCAAGATAGGCGCCCACTCCCATGATGATGACCTGAATCGCCATGCGCAGGAATTTGGAGATTGCGAGCAACGTCCCACCGCGCTCTCCGGCCGTCGCGCTTTCCGACAGCGCCTGTTCATGAGTTTGCGCCCAGGATGAGCGGATCGCAGGTCCCATTCCAAGCGCGCGGATCGCTTCTGCGTTGCGGAGCGAAGAGGTCAAACGGTCAAGTGCATGGAGATTCTTCGACGCAGCCGCATTCAGCGGCTTCTTCGTAAGACGCTCGTTGAGGAAGGCCAGCGTCAGAATGATCACTGCGCCGACCAGGGCGACCAAGCCGATCAGGGGATGGAGCAGAAAACAGATCGCGAGGAAAATCGGCGTCCACGGCACGTCCATCAGCGACGTGATCACGCCGCCCGACAGCACCTCTCGCAAGGTATCGACGTCGCGCAGCAGCTGGACATGGTGCGAGCTGCTTGTGCTCAGCGCCTGTCCGAGCGCGGTCTCGAATGTCTCCCCCGAGATGAGCTGATCGAAGTGAAGCCCGGTTTGCACAAGAACGCGGCTGCGAAAATGCTCGAGCGCCGCGTAGCTGACGAAGAGCGCGAGCGCGATCACCGACAGCAGCAACAACGTCATCCCGTTGCGGCTCGTTAGCACCCGATCGTAGATCTGCATGGTGTAGAGCGGCGAGACGAATACCAGCAGATTGATGAAGATGGATAGTCCGCCGGCCGCGATCAGGCCGGGACGTATCTGACGGAGAGCGCTCGCGAGCGCTGATTGTTTTGCCGAAGCGTGCATGTGCATATCCGGGCCGCCCTTGGCCGGGCGGCGGTAAGCTGGTTGAAAATTGCATGCAATCGAGCGTCAGGACGCCCGCATTTCAACATTCCGCCGTGCGCGGAATGGCACCCCTACTCCCGACCACTGCGGTCGCGAGGTATCCCCACATTGAGCATACGCGCGGGCGGACCGCGCGTATGCTCTTGTTGCAAAACTACGCTAGGAGCTCACGAGTGCCACGCGTGATGGTCGTGGTGGTGAGCCACGAAGTCAGCCAGATGCCCGACGAAGGACCCCGTGTCCGAGGTATCGGTCTGATCAGTGATTGCATCCGACACCGCAGATGACAGCGTGTTCAGGCCTCGCCATCCCCCGTGACCTCCGAACGAGGACGCCGTGGCACCATTGATCCACTGCGAGAAATCGAAGCTCCCGCCGTGGTTGTTGTGCCAGCCGCCGGTATCGCCGCTGGTGGACCCGGACGCGTCGGCCGACCAGTGACCATGGCCGCCATGCCAGTAGCCAGTGTCCGTCGTACCACCGGCCGAAGGGTCGGTGGCTCCGTCCGAACCGGAAACCGGTGTCGTCGGGCTGGTCGTCGGCGCGGAGCTTCCCGTCGAGCCGCCGGTGCTTCCGCCGGCATCGGCAACAGGCGTCGTCGTGCTGCCGTCCGTCCCAGTGCTTCCGCTCGCGTCGGAAGTTGGAGGCGTGCTGCCGTCGGAGGCCGAACTTCCGCTTTGATCGGGCGCCGGCGTGTCGGTCGGGGTTTCAGCCGGGGGCGCGCTAACGACCGGCGGGACCGGGGTCGACGCACCCGCGCTCGTATTGTGCGCGTGGAAGACCTGCTGCAATTCCGGCGAGTTCTCCAGCGCCGTATCGCCATTCTGCGAGCCCCACGCATAGGCGTAGTCAAACGCCGGGTTGGGAACGAGGTCCGCCCAGTGATTGATCATCGCCTGCGCTTGTTCGGCGCTGGGCATGACGACCTGGCTGCCGGTTTCGGTGGTCCAGCCGCCCCCGCCGAACGCCTGGTACACCGGGACAATCGAGTCGAGCGGGATACCTGCCTGTTCCGCAGCAGCGACGTACTTGTCGATGGTGCTGAGATCGACGTTCGGACGATCCGACCAGACCGGATACCAATCGAGACCGAAGTAGTCGATGTGGGTATTCGCCTGGTTGTAGCTGTTCATGTAGCTCGGGTCGTCCGATGATCCCATGTTGTTCAGGACCGTGAACGTCTTGGCGCCGGGATCGTGCTGGTGGATCCAGTCGGATTCCGCCTTCAGGTCCGCCGCGTTGGCTTGCGGGCCCCACTGCCCGGTGGGATCCGGCTCATCCACGAGGTAGAAGCCGAACACTTTTGGATTGTTGAGGAAAGGTGTGACCTTGTCGATGAAGTCCTGAGTCACACCTTGATACTGATCGAGCCAGACCAGACCCTGCACGCCGTTGGGCAATGCGTTCGCCTGGTCGACGTACTGGATGTCCGCGAGATTGAATCCCGCTTCGGCTGGTGTGTAGTTACCGTTCGAGTCCAGACCCCCGCCAGCTGCGTAGTGTAAGGTAGTCAATGATATTCCCCTATGTGTGTTGAAACCCCCAGTGACCCTTTTGGGCCTGACCGCCGACAACCGATCGTGCGTCCCACGGCGGCTAACGTATGTTTACGTTTGAGGCGGGAATTCCCGTTCCTTTGGGCGTAACCAAGGGATTGTTGTGCCTAAAGTTTGCACAGCAACACGACAGCAATGGTTTGCCAAATTGCGAGGCGGCCTGTTTCAAAAGGGGATTCAACGCTCTGCCAACGATCGGGACTACGGAGAGCTCTGAAAATCCGGCACAACGCTGACACAATTGTTTCAATGCCACGGCGGACAGCAAACGGGACAAGCTATGCTCGCGGATTACTCCCGATGAGGGAGGTTCTCATCGGCGCCTTTCCATTGTTCAGTGGTCCCGTTCGGCGATTGATTTATTGCAAGCCGGATTCGCTTAGGCATCGGTATTGAGGCACCGAAATCGATTTCGTTGCCGAGCGAGCCGCGAAGTTGCGGAAGAAAGGAATTTTGTCTTAGGCGTCGGGCTGTGTTGCTCGTTCAGCGCCGTCAATCGAAGAGCCGTTTTTTGTGAAATCGCACGCGCCCGTCCATCTGGCGCAACGCTGTTGCGACGTTCGGGCAGAATTGGGCACTCGCTGCCGAGGATTCTATGTTGGCCGAAATCGAGCTCAAGTTTCCAGCGGGCTCACGAATTCAGGTAAAGCAGGCCGCCGGTCCTCGCCTCGCTGGAAGGATCGGGACTGTGATTGGGGCCGGGTACTACCCCAAGAGCCTCCGCGTGATCTTGGACGGATCGAAGGGCCCAATCACCCTTCATGTGAACTACGTGACAATGATTGACACGTGAAGCGGGGGCGCATCTGCGGCCGCGGCGCTCTGCGACGAGCGGCACGCTTGGAGTTACTCCAGAAGTATAGTTGGCCTCTCATCCAGAGTGAGGCCGCTTTTTCGGCGGATTTCAGCCAATCTGTTGATGGTTGTTCCTTGCTCGGGGCGGGGTCCTTCAATTTGGAGCCTGTGATGTTCAAGCAAGTAATTTTTGCGTGCTGCTTCGTTGCGATCACCTCCCTCACTTCGGACGCGCGACCATATCGAGTAGATCGCGCGTCCGAATGCAACATCACCATGCCCTGTGACTTCTCATCCTACTCGCAAAACTTGAATCAGCGAACGGTGTTGCGGCACTCGCCGCGGACACATCGGTTAGATCAACTTGCCGCGCTCAATACTCCCACCAGCAGTCGAATTGTTGGCGGCCGCCCCGCCGGTTGCCCCTCTGCGTTCTGCGGTTGTGGCGCCGCCCTGCGCGTATTTGGCCGCATCGTGCCGGAACTGAACCTCGCGGCAAATTGGCTGCGGTTCCCGCGCACGTCGCCGGCACCAGGAATGGTTGCGGCAAGGCGCGGACACGTTTTCGTCCTGGAGCAGCATGTCGCCGGCGACGTTTGGATGGCATACGACGCCAACTCAGGTGGACACACAACGCGAATACACGCGCGTTCATTGAGAGGGTACACAGTCGTGAATCCACGCAACGCGGTGATGTGAATAGAGCCCCTCGCCGGCAACTCAGTGGAACAACTGTATGCTTCCGCTGGGCATGAACAAAAGCATGTTTCTGTCGCCAATTCGCTCCGACTGATCCTGACCAATACTTCTGTTACTTGGTGCATTCACATCTGTTCGCGGAGAGATTGGCAAAAAGCCGCTGGCGGCGCCGATAGGTTTGTCGCCAGCGGGCACACGGCTGGACTGCGTCGCCGCCATCGAAATATTCCGAATAGATCTCTTTCGTTGTCCTTGCCAACGCATTGACGGAAATTGCGCTAGCTGAAAAATCCCGATCAGCCACTTCGGTCTGCCGAGCCCTCTCCGGATCGCCCAATCACACCTTTCCTTGTGCTCGCCTCATCATGGGCTGCGTCTCTATCTGCAGAGGAGCGCGGGCTCGGGTCCAAATGCCGAAACACGTTACTCAATTTTGTGTTTGATACACCTCTACGAGGAATTGCCAAAATGTCCCGATTCAGCTTGCATAGGCAGATGCTATGCTCGGAGCTTGACTAGTAGAAATAGCCCAGGATTTTGGAGCCATTTTGGTGAATGACCGAACGCCATTGCAGAGCAGATTTTTTGTTCGAATGGGTGGCAAGGGTTGGATGGTATACGATCGAGAAAGGAAAGGCCCGGCGGTGATTGGAGCCGATCTGGCCGAGAATCTGACGAAAGAGCACGCAGAACGCATCCAACGTATGCTGGATTCGAGAGGCACAGGCGGCGCTGATGGCCCGAAGCGCTAGACTAGGGGAGCGGCAGCGGACGACGCGATGAGATTGGGATGAATCGTGATCGCGCTTTGGGTTGTCGATTGAGCATGTCCTTGCCGGAAAGACGCATCGTGTGCGGCCATGGCTACTGGTGCGGAGGCTTTCACAAACTGCGGTGACGTGCAATCGAAGCAAGATCCGGTGTAAAGCCAAGCCCCGGCTCTTCGCCCAGGATGATCGTACCGTCCGTCACATCGGCGACGGGACCGCAGAACAGATCGCGCAACGGATTGTCGTTGATGTCGACCTCGAGCCAGCCGTCGCCTCCAACGCCCGCCAAGAGATGCGCCGAGGCAAGCAGCCCGATGCCGCCACCGAGATAATGTGGGCAGAACGTCTTGCCCGATTTCAGGACGTCACGCGCGAGGCCGGCGCAGGCGCTGAGCCCGCCCCATTTCGCGACGTCGGGCTGAACCACGCCGAGCACGTCTTCGGCCAGAACGAGCTTGAATCCCTCCACGCTGGAGATATTCTCGCCTGCGGCAATCGGCATCTTCGCAACGACCCGCAGCCTGCGCCACTCCTCGCGCGGCCGGTCGGCGCGGATGGGCTCCTCCAGCCAGCGCAGATCGAATGTGGCCAAGCGCGGCAGTATTGCCAACGCCTGCGCAACGGACCACCCCTGATTGGCATCCGCGGCAAGCATACCCGTGCCGATGAGGTCGCGCAGCGCCGCGAGATTGGCGAGGTCGGTCTCGGTACCGAAGCCGACTTTCAGCTTCAGCGCACGATGGCCGCGTTTAAGCGCAGCTTCGGCCGTCTGCGCGGCGCCGCCGGGATTGATGCCGCTCGCGTAGACCTTGACCGTGCGCGACTGTCCGCCGAGCAGCCGCCACAGCGGCAAATTCTGGCGTCGCGCGAAAAGATCCCATAGCGCGAGATCGATGCCCGAAATCGCCTGCGCGAACGGTCCAGGCTCGCCGCATTGGAGCGCCAGCACCTCGGTGCCCTTGGTCAGGGCTTCGAAAGCCTGAGCGGGAGCCTCGAATTTGCGCCCGACGAGGCTCGGCGCAAGCGCCTCGTTGATAAGCCGGGCGCGATGCTCCGCGCCTGGAGCAGGAAAGTTGGACCACGCCTCCCCCCGACCCTCGACGCCGTCCTCGTCGACAACGCGGACGAAGACGGCGGGACGGTCAAGCATGCTGCCGAACGAGGTCACCACCGGCGTAGCCAGTGGGTAGCGGTAGCAGAACGCCTCGATCGAACGGATGGTGAAGCTATCGGTCATGTTGCAGATCCTGCGAGACCATGCGGAACCGGTACCATCTTAGTAGGCGCGCGCGAAGTCACCTTCCTGCTTGATGTCGGTGAATACCGGAAAACGCGCCTTCCATGCCGTGCCCTTGGCCGTGGTCAGCCGGTTGAGCCGCTCCAGCACGCCGAGGCCATCCCTGCGCAGGCTTGCGGAGACTGCCGCGCGATCCGGGAAATACTTCAGGACGGCATCGAGCCAGATGGTCCGGCCCGCCAGGAAGCCGCTTGCGCCTGCGGCATAGGAGTAGTCGAGCACACGCTCGAACTTTTCAGGCGCCGCACCGCCCGACAGCAGTACCCAGGGAATGCTCCGTTCGCGGCAGATATCGCCGATCGCATCGAACTTCTTCTGCGCGGACTTCGCCTCGGCGCTGCCGTCGCGGGCCGGCAGACCGTCGGCCGCAAGCGGGCTCTCCAGCTTAAGCAGATCGACACCATATTCCGGCTTGGCAAACTCGCGAACGCTGTCGATGACGAGACCCGGCAGCTTGCCCGGCGATTCCACGTAGTCGGCGGTGTGGTTGGCACTGCCAAGGAACGGATAGACCAGCAGTTCGAGGACATAGGGAATGTCATGGCGGGCGCAGTCCTGCCCGATCTCCCGCACGAAGCGCTTCTGGTGCTCGTTCACCGCGGCATCGGCGTCCGGCCGGTACCAGGCCAGCACCTTGACGGCGTCACCGCCCATGGCGCGGATCTTCTCCACGCTCCAATTGGTGATCGCGCGCGACTTCCGGCCGCCAGCGGTCTCCTCGACGCGATGCTCTTCCAGAGTCATGATCAAGCCGCATCGCGGCGGTAACAGGTCGATCGCGGCGGGCACCGCAAAATTCGGGTCGAACAACATCGAGCTGCAATACGGCGCGAGGTTCTCGACGAGGAGGCGCTTGGCCGCCGTGACGTCGGAATATTCGACTTGTTCGCGTGTGATGCCTTTGGCTTTCGCGATGGCATCGAACAGTGGCGGCCGCTGATCTAGCGCGACCATGCGAAAGTGGCCATCCGCGTCAGCAAGTCGTGCCAGGCCGCGGTTCTTTCCAATCGTTCTCATGCCTTCGTCCTCATGAATACAAGACACTCGTTGATATCGGGGATTCCGTTGCGGCCGCCGGCGTGGCGGCATTTGAGGGCAGCCGTGGCTGCCGAGAACGCCATGGCGGCGCCCACATCGAGGCCGGCGCCGACCGCCAGTGCATAGGCGCCATGGAAGACGTCACCCGCGCCTGTTGTGTCGACGACGTCGACGGCGAAGGCCGCCTGCCATTGCAGCTGGCCGTTCTCGTACCAGCTCACGCCATCCTCGCCACGTGTCACGGCGATAACGGTACAGCCGAAGCGCGCCAAAGCTGCGAGAGATTCATCTTCGGCGGAGCCAGCAAAGGAGGCGAGCGCAGGCTCGGAGAAGATCGCATGATCGGTCAACGGCAACAGCCGCTCGAACACCTCTGCATCGGCCATATCGCCGTCAAGCACCGTCGGGATGCCACGCGCCCGCGCCTCCCCGAACAACGTGGCGGCGCCCTCGGCCCAGCGCGGATCGGCCAGCACGGACGATGCGCGCGCCACGGTTTCGAGCGGAAGCCAGTCCGCGGCCTCCGGATAGAGGCCACGGAAATTGACGATCTGTCGCTCGCCTGCGCTGTCGACGATGATCCCGGAAACCGACGAGCGTCCATCAGGAAACAGCCGGAAATTCTCGACGTCGACGCCTTCAGCGATGAAGGCCGACTTCATTTCTTTGCCGGCGGCATCGTTCCCTGCCCGCCCCCAGAACGCGACAGAGGCGCCGAGCTTTGCCACTGCCACACTCGCATTGGCCGCCATACCGCCGCCGAGCGTGCCGTAGGCGACGGCCTTGATTTTCTCGCTTCCGCCCGCGAACGGCCGATCGACGCGCCAGACCTGGTCGAGCGCGGACAGCCCGAGGCAGATCACGTGCACGGGTCTCGCCCTGGACGCGACGTCCGCCAGCGCGGAGAGATCATCCATGTTGGCCGATGCGTTCACCGCAGGACCTGTCCATTGGCCGCATCGAACAGATGCGTCTTGCCCGGCCGCGGACGCAGACTGATGCGATCGCCGACCTTCGGCCGCAGCGACGGATCGACCCGCGCGATCGCGGGGCCGCCGGCGAGATCGAAATGAATCAGCGTGTCCGAGCCGAGCGGCTCGACCAGCTTGACGTTGATCGCAATGCCATCGGTAGCAACGGCAAAATGTTCAGGGCGAATGCCCAACACGGCGTTGCCGGCCTTGCTCAGGCGGCTTGCGGTCTCGCCGTCCAGCGGCACCACCATTCCACCTTGCGAAAGGATTGCGCGCTCCTGGCGCCACGCCACCGGGAAGAAGTTCATCGCGGGCGAGCCGATGAAACCGGCGACGAACTGGTTGGCCGGCCGCTCGTAGACCATCTCGGGCGTGTCATATTGCTGGATCGTGCCGCTCTGGAGCACCACGATCCGGTCGGCCATGGTCATGGCCTCGATCTGGTCGTGGGTGACGAAGACCATGGTGGTCTTCAGCTCCTGCGACAGCGCCTTGATCTCGGTGCGCACCTGCCCGCGCAGCTTGGCGTCGAGATTGGACAGCGGCTCGTCGAACAGGAACGCCTTGGGGTTACGCACGATGGCGCGGCCCATGGCGACGCGCTGGCGCTGACCGCCGGAGAGCTCCCTCGGCTTACGATGGAGATAAGGCTCGATGTGGAGCAGCGCGGCAGCGCGCTTCACGCGGGCATCGATCTCCGCCTTCGGCGTACCGCGCAGCTCCAGCGCAAACGACATGTTGTCGTAGACCTTCATGTGCGGATAGAGCGCGTAGTCCTGGAACACCATGGCGATATCGCGCTGCGCGGCCTGGACGCCGTTGACGCGCTTGTCGCCGATATAGAGGTCGCCGGACGAGATCGGTTCAAGACCCGCGATGATGCGCAGCAAGGTCGACTTGCCGCAGCCGGACGGGCCGACAAAGACGACGAACTCATGATCCGCGATCTCCAGATTGAGATCGGGAATGACGGTGAAATTGCCGTAGCGCTTGACGAGATTGCGGATCGAGATCGAGGCCATGATCGCTCAGTCCAGCGCCAGCACGGGCTTGATCAGTTCGCCCTTGGCGAAGCGGGCGAAATTTTCGGGCAAGGCCTTAAGGCCGAACTCGCCGTCGACCAGGACGCGATATTCGTCCTTGTACTTGCGCAGCAGCTCGACATTCGGCTCGAACTCCGAGACCGGAAAATAGAAGGTCCGGATCATGTAGAAGTCCTTGCGGCGGAAGACCTTGCCCTCCTCGATGGTCCAGGGCGCAGCGTTCTCGCCCACCAGCACCAGCGCGCCGCGCGGCAAGACCAGATCGATGCCGAGGTTGCGCGCCGCATGGGCCCCCGAGCATTCCATGATGAGGGCAAAGCGCTTGGAGGTCGCGCCGACCGGGTGCGCCGTCGCGCCGAAGGACTGCGCGATCTTCAGCCGCGCCGCGTTGGGATCGGCGACGTAGATGTCGCTATAGCCGAGCGCGCGGAGCGCCAGCACCACGCCGAGGCCCACCGGCCCCGCCCCCATGACGAGGACCGGACCTGCCTCACGCGCTGGCACCACGCGACTGACGAAGCGCACGGCGTGGCCTGACGTGCCGATGGTGTCGAGCAGCAGCGGCGCGAGACTATCCTCGATATCATCGGGTACCGGCAGCAGGCAGTTCTCCGGCACCGGCACGTATTCGGCATAGCCGCCCGGCCTGTTCCAGCCGATCAGGCTGGAGACTTCCAGGCACATCTGGGTGTCGCCGCGCTCGCACGCGGCGCAATGACCGCAATGAAGCGGGATATAAACGGCACAGCGGCGGCCATGCAGCCGGTGACCAGGCTGCTCGACCACGCCGAAAATCTCGTGACCTGCGGTGAACTCGGCGCCCTTGTGCCAGAGCTTGAAGTCCGAGCCGCACAGCGCGGTGCGCGAGACGCGCACCAGCACCTCGCCGGTTCCGACTTCGGGCATCGCGACGCGCTCGATGGTGATGCGGTCGTTGCCGTGGAAGACCGCAGCCTGCATGATCGCATTCGGACGGGGTGATACGTTCATCAGATACCTAGCCTTTCACCGCGCCGAGCGTCAGTCCGGACACCAGCCAGCGCTGAACCAGGGCCGCCAACACCAGTGGCGGCAACGCGATCAGCGTCGCCGCGGCCATGAGGGCGCCCCATTGCGTCGAGCCTTCGCCGATGAAGTTGAAGGCCGCCGCGATCAGCGTCTTGGTGTCGCCGTTCGAGAGCACCAGCGCAAACAGGAAGTAGTTCCACGAGAACACGAAGGCGAGGATCGCCGAGACGGCGACGCCGGATGCCACCAGCGGCAGCGCGATGCGCCAGAGGAGGCGCGTGACGCTGCATCCGTCGACCTGCGCCGCCTCGAACACACTGCGTGGAATGCCGTCGAACGACGGCAGCAACACCCAGATCACGATCGGCAGCGTGATCACGGCATGGCTGAGGATCAGCGCGGTGTAGGAGCCGATCATGCCGACTTGCCGGAACATGACGTACCACGGCAGCAGGAACAGCGTGCCCGGCGCCATGCGCGCGGCGAGCGTCAGGATTGCCGGCCACGAGATGCGCGTCCACGAGACGGCGAAAGCGGCCGGAATTCCGAACAATAGTCCCAGCGCGGTCGAGCCGACTGTGACGATGAGGCTGTTGAGCGCATAGCTCAGGAACGGCGTGGTCTTGGTCAACTCGACGTAGTTCTCCAGCGTCGGCCTGAAGATCAGCGTCGGCGGATATGCGGTGACCTCGAAGGAAGGCTTGAACGAGGACAGCACCATCCAGACCGTCGGCGCCATGATGAGCACGCCGGCGAGCACGAGCTGGATCGTGTTGAGCCAGCGGATCCAGCGATCGGTGGTGGCTGCACCGGTCATGGGGTCACCACGCCACCGCGCCGCGCAGGCGGTTGAAGGCTAGCACGGCGCCGAACACGATCGCCGTCAGCGTCAGCATCAGGGCGCTGGCATAGCCGATGTTGAAGAATTCGAATCCGACGCGGAAGCCGTAGATATTGAGTGTATTCGAGGCGTTGCCGGGGCCGCCCTGGGTGGTGATGTAAATGATGTCGAAGAAGCGCAGCAGATCGACGCTGCGCAGAATCGCCGCGGTGACGATGGTCGGCAGCAGCAGCGGCAGCGTGATGCGCTGGAACGTCTTGAACGGGGATGCGCCGTCGATCTGCGCGGCCTCGTAGACACTCGGCGGCAGCGACTGCAATCCACCCAGCACGATCAGGGCGACGTAAGGCGTCCACTGCCAGCTATCGATCAGTGCCACGGTCGGAATCACCCATATCGGCGAGGCCAGCCAGTCCGACGGCGGCAAGCCAAACAGCTGAAGGATATAATTGGCGGCGCCCAGCGACGGATCGAGAATCACCAGCCACATCATCCCAGCCACGACCGGCGGCATCATGAAGGGCGAGATGAACAGCGAGCGCACGATGCCCGGCAGGCGCTTGGCGTGGAACAGCACCAGCGCCAGCCAGACGCCGAAGACGAGTTGGAGCACCAGCGACAGCAAGTAAAGCGCGATGGTGACCCACAGCCCGTGCCAGAACTCGTAGTCTGAGATCAGCTTCGAGTAATTGGCGAGCCCCGCGAACGACTGCTTGCCGGTCGAGGAGAAATTCTGGAAGCCGAGCCAGATCGTATAGACGACCGGAAACGCAATCATCGCGAGCGTGAAGATCACGGCCGGCGCCGAGAGCGCCGCCATCTCCAGCTTCTGCCGGTCCTGCCTGAGTGCCGCAGCCGTGTCCGACATGCGTTGGTGTCCTCGATCGAATTGGGTGCCGGCAGGCCGCTGGCCTGCCGGCGAGAAGCCGTTAGTTCAGTGCGATCAGTGCATCGAGCGCCTTGTCGGCATCCGCGCAGGCCTGGTCGATCGGCTTCTGCTTCAGGATCAGATCCTGCACGGCCTGCCCGATGAACTCGCGCGATTGCGGATTGGCGACGATGGGATAGCCGACTTCGGACGAGCCCTTGGTGGCCAGCACGTCGAGCGCGGCCTGCCATTCCTTCCGCACCGGCTCCTCCTCGATCCACTTGCGATATTCAGGATCGTTGGCGACGGACGGACGCGGCGGCGCAATGCCCTGGAGCGCCATCTTCTTCTGCACCTCGGGGCTAGTCGCCCACTGCACGAAGTACCAGGCCGCATCCGGCTGCTTGCTGTGCGAGGACACTGCCATGCCCCAGCCGATCGTGGTCGGCACCTGCCCAGCCTCGCCCGCCGGGAACGGCAGCAGACCGGTGTCCTTCAGGCGCGCGCCGCCTTCCATCACGGTACGCAGCTCGTTGGACGATTCGAACGCCATCGCGGCGCGACCGCTGCGATAGAGCGCGGAGATCTGCTGGAAGCTGTAGTTGACGACGCCGGGCGGACCGAAATCGCGCAGCAGCCGGCTATAGGTGTCGAGGGCTTCCTTGCCTTTGGCCGAGCAGAGGTTCGACTTGCCGCCAGCGATGTACGTGCCGCCGATATTGTGCAGCATATTGCTGAAGGTGTAGGCGACCGCCGGCTTGAGGCCGCGCGAGACGAAGGGCGTCACCGCGCTGTCGCAGGTCTTGATCTTCTCGGCGGCAGCCTCGACGTCCTTGATCGTTTTCGGCGCATCGAGGCCACACTTCTTGAAGATGTCCGTGCGGTAATAGAAGATCGGCCCTTCGAGATTCATGGGCATGCTGGTGAGCTTGCCATTGAACGTAGCCGCCTTGAGCAGCGCCTGGCTCAGCCCGGCAGGGTCGTAATCCTTGGCAACCTCATTCCTGGCCATCGCGGTGAGATCGGCGTACCAGCCGGCGGCGGCGAACTGCTCGCCCTCGCGTGAGGGTAGCGTCATGAACACGTCGACCTCGTCGCTGTTCGCATTCATGACAGTGACCAGACGCTGGCGCATCTGCTGTTCCTGATAGCCGTCGACCTTGAGCGTCATGCCGGTCAGCTTCTCGAAATCGGCCTTGTAGGTCAGCAGCGCCTGCGCGACCGGATTGTTATTGGCGAGAAAGGTGACGGTCTTGCCCTTGAACTTCATCCAGTCGAAATCGGCGGCGTGCGCCTGCGCGCTGGCGGCAATCGCGAGAACGGGCAACGCGACATGCGTCGCAAGCATCCTGGCCTTCATCGAACTCTCCTCCCGGCGAGCCGCCTTAAGCTGGCGGACCATTTTGACTATGGCATGAAAACGGTTACAATTTACGCTCCGCCAACGCCGTGTCAAGCAATGGACAAGCTCTGCAATCTGCGACGAATATGCGACATTATCCGCTATCAACCGGCGATCCGAGCCGAGATGTAACGTTACATACATGGGACTAACCAGCGCCAAGTCTGTGAAGCAGGGCATCCGCGCCGTGGCGGCCCGCGCCGGCGTCTCGACGGCATCGGTCTCGCGCGCGCTCAATAATCCCGATGCGGTGAGCCCGCCCCTGCGCGCGCGCATCGAGCAGGCCATCGACGCGCTCGGCTACATCCCGCATGCGCCGGCTCGCATCCTCTCGTCGCGCCGTTCACGTACCCTTGGCGCGATCGTGCCGACGATCGACAACACGATGTTCGCGCGCGGTATTGCCTCGCTTCAGCAGTATCTCTCCTCGGTCGGATACATGCTATTCCTCACCACCAGCGGCTACGATCTCGACGTCGAATTGCAGCAGGCGCGCAATCTGATCAGCCGCGGCGTCGACGGCCTCGTGCTACGCGGCGATTGCCATCACGACGGATTGCGCAAGCTGCTCGCGGACAACGCGGTGCCTTTCATCAATGTCGGCATCTACCAGCCTGACCGTCCTTACCCTTGCGTCGGCACCGACAACGAAGCGGCCGCCCATCGCGCCGCCGCACATGTCATCGAACTCGGTCATCGCCGCATCGGGATCGTCTCGGCGCTTCAGCGCAACAATGACCGCGCCAGCGCCCGCGTCGCCGGCTTTCGCCGCGCGCTCGCCGAGAATGGCATCGAGCTTCCCCCGCAATGGCACGTCGAGGTGCCCTATACGCTCGACGACGCCCGCGAGGCGGCCCGCTATCTCCTCAATCTCAAGGATCGCCCGACGGCCCTGGTGTGCGGCAACGACGTCATCGCCTATGGCGTGCTGCTGGAGGCGGAGCGCGACGGCTTTTCCGTGCCCCGCGATCTGTCGGTGGTCGGTTTCGACGACCTTGACTGGAGCCGCCATTTGCGGCCGAGCCTGACCACGATCCACGTCCCGACGGGGGAAACCTGGCAGCGCGCCGGCGAATATCTGGTCCGGAGCCTCGCCGGCGAGCAGACCATCATGCACCGCGAGATCGACTTCTCGCTGGTGGTCCGTGAATCGACCGGCCCCGCCTCCGAAATCCCTGAAGTGAGACAACCCCAATGACTTCGAATTTCTCCCTCGCACCCGGCTTTCATGCCGTCGTGATCGGCGGAGCCGGCGACATCGGCGCGGCGATCAGCAACCAGTTTTGCGACCTCGGCGCGACGGTCACAGCAACCGGTGCCAACGATGCCGATCTTGCCCGCATCCTGCTCAACCCACGCGCTGGCCTCACGCTTGCGACTCTCGATGTCACCGACGATGCGGCCATCGCGTCATTCGCCGGACAGCACAAGCGCGTCGACGCGCTGGTCAATTGCGCCGGCATTCTTGCACGCGACAAGGAATTCGAGATCGAGACATTCATGAAGGTGCTCGATGTCAATCTCACCGGTACGTTCCGGACCTGCATGGCGTTCCATGCGCTGCTCGCGGAGAGCAAGGGTTCGATCGTCAACATCGCCTCGATGAATGCGATGCTGGCGCTGCCGCGAATCCCCGCCTATTGCGCCAGCAAGGGTGGCGTCGTGATGCTGACCAAGGCACTCGCCCTCAAATGGGCGGAGGAAGGTATCCGCGTCAACGCGGTGGCACCTGGCTACATCGAAACCGCAATCAACGCCGCCGGCCGCACCGATCGCGCACATTATCAGCGCATCGCCGATCGCACCGCCTTCAAGCGCTGGGGACAACCGGAGGACATCGCCGGCGCGGTCGCATTCCTCTGCATGCCAGCGTCGCAGTATGCGACGGGTACGGTGGTCGCGGTGGACGGCGGATTTCTTGCGGGATGACCGAGACGCGACGCGGCCCGCTTCGCACCAATTGCGCCGCCTTATCTCCCGTTCAGATGAACGGCTTTCCGCCGGTGACGGCCAGGGTCGCGCCTGAGGTGTAGCTCGAGAGCGGATCGGCTAACATGACATAGGCCGTTGCGAGCTCGGCCGGCTGGCCGGCGCGCTGCATCGGCACCTGCTTGCCGAAATTCTTCACTGTCTCTTCCGGCATGGTCGAGGGGATCAGCGGCGTCCAGATCGGGCCCGGCGCGACTGCGTTGACCCGAATGCCCTTCCCGGCCAGCATCTGGGCGAGGCCGCCCGTAAAGTTCTGAATGGCCCCTTTCGTCGTGGCATAGGCGAGCAGGCTCGGGTTAGGCATGTCGGAATTCACCGAGGCCGTGTTGATGATCGCAGCTCCCGGGCGCATGTGGGGTACGGCGGCCTTGGTCAGATAGAACATGGCATGAATGTTGGTCTCGAACGTCCGCTGCCACTCTTCGTCGCTGATCTCCTCGAGGTCCTTGAACGTGGCCTGATGCGCGGCATTGTTGACGAGGATGTCTATCCCGCCAAGGTCCTCGACCGTACGACGCACGATGGACCGGCAGTGATCGGGACTGCGGATATCGCCCGGGATCAGGACGATCTTGCGGCCCTCCCGCTCCACCAGCGCCTTGACCTCGGCCGCATCCTCGTCCTCGTTCAGATAGGCGATGGCGATGTCCGCGCCTTCACGGGCATAGGCGATCGCGACCGCGCGGCCGATCCCGCTGTCGCCGCCTGTGATGATCGCCCTCTTTCCGGCGAGGCGCCCGGCGCCCTTGTAACTCTCCTCGCCGTGATCCGGCCGGGGATCCATCGCACGCGTTGAACCAGGCATCGGTTGCTGCTGCGAAGGGAAAGGAGGCTTTGGGTATTCAGTCATCGAACCGCTCCGGGAATCTACTCCCGCTAACGGAAGGCTTGCGCAAGAGTTCCTAGCCTTGCAGGAACCTCTCGGCCGCAGAGACATTGCCGCAACGGAACATCGGCATGTCGGGAAATGACTATGTCGGAAGCGGCTGCGCGCGCTCGCGCGCGGAATCCCGCGCTTGTCGCTACGCTGAAGCAGGCATCATGACTCCGACACATCGTTCACCGATCTCTTTCCGTGAGATCCCATTGCTGGCCGTGACCATCGCGGTCGTCTTCATCATGGGACTGGCGCTCCTCGCTGGCGGTGCCTGGCTCGCAGCCCTTGGCGGTTCCGCCTACTATCTCCTCGCGGGGGCCATGCTTCTGCTCACCGGCTGGCTGCTCGCGCGCCGTCGTGCCGAGGCTCTCTGGGTCTATGCCGCGCTGCTTGCCGCCACCATGGCGTGGGCGATCTGGGAAGCCGGATTCGATTTCTGGTCGCTGGCCCCGCGCGGCGACGTGCTTGCGCCGCTCGGCCTATGGCTGTTGCTCCCCTTCGTTGCCTCCCGCCTCGGTCCCCGCTTGCGAGCGGCGCGATGGGCGCTCGGTCTCGTCCTTGTCGTTGCAGCCGTCGTACTCCGTATTTCGCTGACGAGCGACCGCCGCGATCTTGCCGGCACGATCCCCGGGAACGACACGACCGGCGCCATTGCCTCTTCCTCACCGGCCAGCGCAGCCGAGAACTGGACCGCCTATGGCGGCAGCGGCTTCGGGACGCGATATTCCTCGCTGAGCGAGATCACCAGGGACAATGTAAAGGATCTGACCCTGGCCTGGGAATTTCGCACCGGTGACCACAAAGGGCCGGATGATCCCGACGAGATCACCAACCAGGCGACGCCGCTCAAGGTCGGCGATCTTCTCTACACCTGCTCTCCGCATCAGATCGTATTTGCCCTGGAGGCTGCGACCGGAAAACTGCATTGGAAGTTCGACCCGCAGGTCCAGCACAATAAGACCTTCCAGCACATGACCTGCCGCGGCGTGTCTTATCACGCAACAAAACCGGGCGCCGTGACGGCCGACGGTGCGCCTGCGCCGGCCGATTGTGCCCAGCGCATTTTCATTCCGACCAATGACGGACGCATGTTTGCGCTGGACGCACAGAGCGGAAAGCCTTGCGAGAGTTTCGGCAATCACGGGCAGATCGACCTCAAGGAAGGAAGCGAGATCCAGACCCTCGGCTTCTACGAGGGAACCTCACCGCCCGTCGTCACCGACAAGGTCCTGATCGTCGGTGGCGCCGTCATCGACAATTATTCCGATCGCGTGCCATCGGGCGTGATCCGCGGCTTCGACGTCTATTCCGGGCGGCTGATCTGGGCGTTCGACGCCGGCAATACCGACCCCAACGAGATGCCCTCGGCGTCGCATCAATTCACCGCGGGCTCTCCCAACTCCTGGAGCATTTCCGCGGTCGACGAGAGCCTCGGGCTCGTTTACGTGCCGCTCGGCTCGAGCTCGCCGGACATCTGGGGCGGCGGACGTTCGCCCGAAAACGAGCGTTACGATTCGGCTCTAATCGCGCTCGATATCATGACGGGGAAGCTGCGCTGGTCGTTCCAGAACGTGCACCACGATCTCTGGGACATGGACATGCCATCGCAGCCGAGCCTGGTCGATCTGCGTTCGAATGGCAGCGTGACGCCGGCGATCTACATTCCGGCCAAGACCGGCGACATCTTCGTGCTCGACCGCCGCGACGGGCATCAGTTGGTGCCCGCACCGGAGAAGCCAGTGCCGCAAGGACCCGCACCGGGCGACCGGCTGTCGCCGACGCAGCCCTTCTCGCAATTGAGCTTCCGCCCGCCCGGCATGCTGACCGACGCGCAGATGTGGGGGAGCACGACGTTTGACCAGCTGGCCTGCCGCATCAAGTTCAAGCGCCTGCGCTATGAGGGCCCGTTCACGCCGCCGTCAGAACAGGGCACCCTGGTCTTCCCGGGCGACTTCGGCATGTTCGAATGGGGCGGCATTGCCGTCGATCCCGAACGTCAGATCGCGATCGCGAACCCGCAATCGATCCCGTTCGTCTCCCGCCTCGTTCCGCGTGGAAAGGACAACCCGGCCGCGCCGAACGCGGCGCATCCGCCGGGCACCGAACTCGGCGTGCAGCCGATGTACGGTGCCCCCTATGGCGTCGATCTCGGCATCTTCCTTTCGCCGCTCGGCATCCCCTGCCTCGCGCCGCCCTGGGGCAATATCGCGGCCATCGACCTGAGAACGCACAAGGTGATCTGGCAACATCGCATCGGCACGATCCGCGATCAGGCGCCGCTGCCGCTGCCATTCAAGCTCGGTGTCCCCATGCTGGGCGGCCCGATCGTGACCGCGGGTGGCGTCGTCTTCATCACGGGAACGATGGATGACTACATCCGCGCTTTCGACGTCCGCGATGGCAAGCAGCTCTGGCAGGACCGCCTTCCCGCCGGCGGCCAGTCGACGCCGATGACCTATGAGGCCGGCGGCAAGCAATACGTCGTCACGGTCGACGGCGGCCACGGCTCGTTCGGCACCAAGCTCGGCGATTACGTCCGCGCCTATGCGCTGCCGGAACGACATTAGCTGGCGATCTCAGCCCTCAGAACGACCCGAACATCGCCCCCGGTATCAGCACGGCGACCAGCGCGATCATGCAACTGACGATCACGGTCATCACCATGTCGAGATAGCTTTCCCGGTGGGTGAGACCGCTGATCGGCAACAGCAGAAGCACGGTGCCGTTGTGGCGAAGCGCGTCCAGGGTGCCGGCGCTCATTGTCGTGACACGATGCATCAATTCTGGAGCGAGGTGATGCTCCGTCACCAGGCGCATGAGATCGTCGACCAGACACCGGACACGGCGCCGATGGTCGTTCCGCCCCACTGCTCGGCCGACAGGAACGAAAAATCGAGTCGGGGGAATACGACCAGCGACATCGGGAAGTTCGTGCCGATCACGACGACCAGGGCAACACGGCGAGCGCGAATCCAGGCCCGCTTTCAGTGGGCTACGACGAGCCGGCACGGAGGCCTCCGAACCAGGCGCCGAAATAACCGGCATAGAGCGCCGGCCGTTCGAGGTTCATCGAATGGCCGATGCCGGGGACCACCACCAGACGGCAATCTGGCATCGCCTCGGCCATGGTGCGGAGATCGGCCGGTGCAATCCAGCCGTCCCACTCGCCCCACAATACGAGATGCGGATGCCGGATCTCCGGCATGCGCCGCTCCAGCTCGCGGCTCTCCTTCTCGCGCGTCAAGTTGACCGGCGTTCCGATCCAGATCCCCTCCGACACGCCGAAGGTCTGCTCGATGATCCGGTCGAACAGCACCTGGATCTCGCCGAGCCCCTCGCGAAATCGCGGGACCATGTTCGGCGCCATGCTCTCCGGCTCGAACAGCGACGAGGCGGCGGTCGCCATCACAGACCGTGTCCGCTCCTTGCTCGCCATCATCGCCCTGAACGACCCAATCTGCTCGGCATTGAAGGCCACGCCGAGCGGCGTCACCGGATCGAGCGCGAAGACGCGGCCAAAGCGCTGCGGCTGCATCAACAGCATGCGCGCGGCGATGATGCCGCCGGTCGAATGGGTCGCAAGGTGGCAGTAGCCGATATCGAGCGCATCGAGCGCCGCCAGCATGTCCTCGGCGTGCTGTTGCATGGAGTAGTTGGCGTAGTCCGGCGCGGGCTTGGGGCGATCGCTGTCACCGCAACCGCGCCAGTCGATTGCGATGACGCGCAGGCCGGTCGGAAACAAGGGCGCAGCGAGCTCGATCCAGTCCTTGCTGGCGAGATTGCCGTGGATGAAGACGACCGTGACGTCGCCTTGCCCCCACTCCCGCCAGCCGAGTTGCACATCTCCCGCCTGCACTCTCGGCATGGGCAGGTCCTACTTGTTGAGACCGGCCGTCGGCGCCGCGCCGGGCGGCGTGGGCGCCAGCGGCAAGGCCGATGCCACCGCGCCCTTGATCATGCGGTCGGTGCCGAGCGGCGATGAGGTGTCGACAGTTCCGTTGATCACGAAGTCGACGACATCGGCGGAATATTCCACGGGGTTGTCGGTGTGGATGAAGTGCCCCGTCTCCGGATAGATCTTGAGCATCGGCCGATTGCCCGCCTTCGTCATTCGCGTCATGAACGGCGTGATGACATCGCGGCCAAGGTCGGTCAGCCCGTTGAATGCGGGGGTCGGGATAAACGGCTCCTTGTCGCCGAACGCGAGGAAGATCGGCGCCTTGATCTGGATAACCCGCTCATAGAGATTCTTGGGATCATCCTGCTGCAGCTCCGCGCCGATGGTGTAGATGTCGAAGATGAAGACGTTGCACCACTGCTCGAGCTCCTTCGGGTTGCCCTTGGTGAGCCCGACGCGCTGCTCGGTGTGAAGGCGGGCATATTCGCTGTCGCTGAAGAAGTAGCCGCTCTTCGCCGCCGACACCGCGCCGGTGCCGGGGTCACGCTTCTTGAAATAGAAGAAGTCGCGGATGTTCAGCTCGTCACGCGCTTTTTCCGCGGCGAGGATGCCGGTCTGGTCCCAGACCTGCTTCCACTTGTCGAAGTCGCGGCCGAGGGTCGGATCGAACAGCGGCGCCTTCTTGTCTTTCGCAATGGTGATCTCGCGCGGATATTCCTCGAGGCCCGATGGCGCTTCGAGGGCGAGGCCCTGCACCGCATCCGGCCAGGTCAGGGCATAGCCCACGACGAACTGGCCGCCGAGCGAATGGCCGAGATAGTAGGCCTTCTTGACGCCGAGCTGGTTGACGACGAGGTCGTAGATCACCTCGCGCATGTCCTGCATCGTGCGGGCCGGGCTCTTGTCGAGATTGCCGGGCCCCGACATGCCGTAATGCGGCAGGTCGGGCACGATCACGCGCAGGCCGCTGTGCAGCGCGTATTGCATGATGTTGCCGTAGTGGCCGCCGAACGCGCCCTTACCGTGGATGATGACGAGCACCTTCGGATCCTTGTCGGCGCCGGCATACTCGTCCATGTAGCCGATTTCCCAGGAGTTGCCGCTCTTGTCCTTGGCGCTGGCGAATTTGACCGGATAGGGATAGGTCACATACGCCTTCCAGAACGACTTCTTGGGATCGATGTTCTCGGCGACGCCAGGCACGCGGTAATTCCTGTCGACGAATTTCTGCGCGCGATCGAGCGCGGCCACGTCGTCCATGAAGGCGACGAACTTCGGATCGTTCTTGCGCTGGTTGATGATGGGGAACACGCCGTAATGCGCGACCGGGCTCTCCTGCGCGATCAGGTCGGCCCCGGGCACGCGATCGACAGCCTTCTGCGCCAGCTTGAAGTTGAGCCAGAGGTCGTTGGTGATGTGCATCACCAGCGTGCGGGCCTGGATGCGGCCGAGATACGGGTTGATATTGTGCGTCTCGCCGACCCGGTTGCGCCAGACGAGGTCGACGGCATCATAGAGCTTGGCGCGGTTGGTGACGTTCAATCCCGCCTTCTCGTTCGGTGGGTCCCAATAGAAGATCTCCGGCTGCACGGCCGCCCAGTTCTGGGTCGTGCGGAAGGCAAAGTCGTAACCGGTCATGCCGAGGATCGACCAGCCGAACGCAACGCCCGGGACCGGATGCTTCTCCTTGGGCAGCTTGTAGTAGTCGCCGTTGGTGGACTGCCAGACGGGATCGGACTGGATCGCCGCCGTCATCATCTGAAACGTCCAGTTGCCGACGGGGTCGTCACCATCCGATTGCGTGGTGCCGCCGATCGGCATCAGGGCGTTGATGTATTCCGGATGCATCACGCCCCAGACATAAGTCTGCGTGCCGCCCATGGAGACGCCGGTCACCAGCGCGATGCGCGCGACCTTCAGCTCGTCACGCAGCAGGCGGTAATTCGCCTGCACCATGTCGTAGTAGCTGTACTGCGGAAACTTGACGCCGAGTCCGTCCGACGGCTTGCTGGCGCCCCAGGTGCCGAGCGGATCGACCATGATGACGTAATAGCGGTCGGTGTCGATCGGCCGGCCCGGACCGATGATCGGCACGCCGCCCGATAGTGCGGCGCCCTTCACCCATTGCTCGTACATGTCGGTGGAATCGCCGGAATAGTAGGAGTTGATCACGACGGCATTGGTGATCTCGCCGGCCGCGTTACGCCGGGCGTTGCCGATAGCGATGTAGGCGGTGCGCAGCTTGCTGGCGCCGAGCGACTCCAACGTGACGCCGCCCTCGCCGCCGTTCTCCCATTTCGAGGGATCCGACAGATCATACTTGCCGCCAAGGCGGAAGTTGGCGATCTCGTAGGTTTTCTTCAAACCGTCATGCTGCACCTGCGACGAACGCCGCGTGAAGGGTTGTGCGACTGCGAGCGCCGTGCCGACCAGCAGCACGACCAGGCTGATCAAGCAGCGCTTGACGATGTCTCTCGCGATCATGACGCAATCCTCCCACGCGCATTTTGGCGAGACGCTAGGCAGGACGGCCGGGCCAGCTTTGATCTAACTCAATGGAATTTGACTGCCGACGCTTGAGGATCGCGCATCCGAAACCGCCGCCGGCCAGCGCAATGCCCTTCCTCCGTCATGGCTCATACCGGATCCGCTATGAGCTGGACGGGCCGGCGGATGCCCCGGCCTATGTGCTCGTGAACGGGTTGACGCAATATGCCGAGCTCTGGTCGGCCTATCGCGAGGCGCTGCTGGCGCGCGGCTTTCGCGTCGCGACCTTCGACCTGCTCGGCCAGGGCGCCTCCGACAAGCCGACGCTCTTCATCAGCCAGGACGATCAGGTCACCGCGCTGCGCCTCCTGATCGACGAGCTCGGCGACGGCCCGGTCTTCCTGAGCGGTATCAGTTTCGGCGGCCTGATCGCGCTGCGCTACGCCATCGCGCACGGCGAGCGGCTGTCCGGGTTCGTGCCGATGAGCTGCTTCGCCGAGCTCACGCCGCAGCTTCTGCTGCTCGGCAATGCCCTGCGCACCGGACTGATCCTCGGCGGCACGAGCTACCTCCAGGACCTCTTGCTGCCAATGAACCTGTCGGACCAATGGCTGGAGCCGCTGCTGGACAAGCTCGACGGCGTCAAGCGTCAGGGCTGGCTGGTCAACGACGTCTACGCGCTCCAGAACCTGATGGAATCTTTCCTCGACTTCCAGCCGCTCACGCCGCGCCTGTCCGCGATCACGGCTCCGACCATGATCCTCAACGGCGAGTTCGATTTCCTGACACCGCGCAGCCTGCACGAGACCTTGCGCGTCGAGATTCCCAATAGCTCACTGGTCATCGTACCAAAGGCCTATCACGCCTTCACGCTGGAGAAGGGCGCGCTGACGGCCGATCTGCTCGCCCGCTTTGCCGACGACGTGCTGGCCGGGCGCTGGCAAGGCAATCAAGCGGTCTGGATTGCGCCGGACGAGGCCGGTGGCGAGCTCACGCCGTTTCCCCCCGGCTACGATCATCTGCGCGCCATCCCGGTCAAGCGAGCGCTGCCATGAGCGGCTTCCTCGGTCCACTCGATTTCGACAGCCGCATTCCACGGCGGCAGCAGACGCGGGTCGCGGCATTCCTGATCTCGGCGCACGGCGCCCTCGCCCGGCAATTCGCCTTCACTCTGCCGATGAAGCTCGACGCCGCCTGGCAGACCGAGTTGAACGCGCAGTTCTATCGCGAGAGCGAGATCGTCTCGCTGCTGATGCGCGCCACGTCTTGGGTGCCGGATCTTGCCCTGGGATACATGGCCGCATCCTGGGAGACCGCCTGGTTGCCTGCGCCGATCGAGGGGATCGCAGAGCCTCGCCTCGCCCAGGCGGTCCACCTCGCAACACTTGCGCATGCGGTGCATGCTGGCATCCGGCCGGCTGCGTTGCTCCCGGTCGAGGCCAATGCGCAGGACCCGTTCGTCATGGCATTGCGCCGGATCGAGTTCGAGAGCAGCCGTCTGTTGCAGGCGCAGATCCTATTCCTCAAGAGTGAAGTCCTCGCGGCGCATCGGGATGCCGTCAGCGCGGCGCTCGAGCAGCGCCACGCCGGCGTTCGCAGGCTCTGGCGCGAGACGCTCGCAAGCATCGGCGTGGACGCAGCCGGAACGGAATGAACTGAAGCCTTGATGCAGATCAAAGGAGACCAACCAGCCCCCGCCAACATCCACCTGCTGCCGCCCTTTTGCCCATCGCCGGCCGACCGGGAGTTTTAATCATGAAGGCCGTCACCGTCGAAGAAGCCGTTGCGATGATCCCGGCAGGCGCCAGCGTCATGGTTGGCGGCTTCATGGGCGTGGGAACGCCGGAGCGGCTGCTCGACGAGCTCGTGCGGCAGAAGAAGACCGGGTTGACACTGATCTGCAACGACGCTGCGATGCCCGGCAAGGGCGTCGGCAAGCTGTTCGACGCGGCGCTGGTCTCCCGCTTGACCGCGACGCATATCGGTCTCAATCCGAAAGCCCAGCAGCAGATGCTGGCGAACCAGGTCGCGGTCGATCTCGTTCCGCAGGGCACCTTGGTCGAGCGCATCCGCGCGGGCGGATGCGGCCTCGGCGGCGTGCTCACGCCGACCGGCGTCGGCACGCTGGTCGCGGAAGGCAAGCGCCAGATCGAGGTCGACGGCAAACCCTTCCTGCTCGAGACCGCGCTGCGGGCGCAGTTCGCGCTGGTGCACGCCTTCCTCGCCGACTATCTCGGCAACCTCGCCTACGCGCTGACGTCGCGCAACTTCAACCCGATCATGGCGATGGCCGCCGACACCGTCATCGTCACGACCGAGAACATCGTGCCGGTCGGCGTCATCGCGCCCGATCATGTCATGACACCGGCGCCGCTCGTCGACTATCTCATTACCAACGGGTGAGCCATGGATCCGCAGATCATCATCGCCCGGCGCGTCGCCAAGGAGCTGAAGAGCGGCAACCTCGTCAATCTCGGCATCGGCATTCCGACGCTGGTGGCCAATTACGTGCCATCCGAGCTCAAGGTGTTTTTCCAGTCGGAGAACGGCCTGATCGGCACCGGGCCGATCCCCGAGCAAGGGATGGCGCATCCCCTGCTCACAGACGCCGGCGGGCGGCCGATCAGTGCGCTGCCGGGCGCTGCCACCTTCGACAGCGCGATGTCGTTCGGACTGATCCGCGGCGGCCACGTCGATATCACCGTGCTCGGCGGCCTCCAGGTCGACGCGCACGGCCTTCTCGCCAACTGGATGATCCCAGGCAAGATGGTGCCGGGCATGGGCGGCGCCATGGACCTCGTCAGCGGCGCCAAGCGCGTCATCGTCGCCATGCAGCACGCCGCCAAGGGCAAGTCGAAGATCGTCGCGAAATGCTCGCTGCCGCTGACCTCGGCCCGGCCCGTCAACCTGGTCGTGACTGACATGGCCGTGATCGGCTTCCCCGAGGGCAAGGCGACGCTGCTGGAAACCGCGCCTGGCGTCAGCGTCGGCGAGGTCCTGGCGCTGACGGAGGCGGAATTGGCCATTCCCGACAATGTTCCGGAAATGAAGCTCTGAGCAGGCTGACCATGCGGATCTTCAGCGACTTCGACGAGATCAAATCCGCTGTCGGCACCGAGATCGGTGCCAGCGACTGGATCGAGATCACCCAAGAGCGCATCAACCAGTTCGCCGAGGCGACCTGCGACGAGCAATGGATCCATATCGACCAGGAGCGTGCGAGCAAGGAGATGCCCGGCGGCAAGACCATCGCCCACGGCCTGCTCTCGCTCGCCCTGGCGCCGCTGTTCATCCGCTCCGTGATCGGACTGAAGGGCCTGCGCAACACGCTGAACTATGGCGCGGACCGGATCAGGTATCTCGCGCCGGTGCCGGCGGGCTCGAAACTGCGCGGCCGCGTCACGGTCGCCGAAGCCGAGGACGTGCCGCCCGACGGATTGCGCGTCAATTATCACCTCGTGATCGAGATCGAGGGCGGCAAGAAGCCTGCCTGTATCGCCGAGCTGATCGCCCTGCACTACCGCTGAAACAAAATTCGAAAACAACCCCATGCACAGTAGCATGGGGTTGATGGCACAGCCATTTTCTGCTTTAGCTTCTGTTTTGTCGAAATTTCCTTGACCCGTCGGGCAAAACAGTGGCAAAGTGCCATCATCAGCCCGAGCGCCCAGACGGTCCAACCCGGCGTGACCACGCCCGGATGCACGATCAATCGATGATGTGATAGCCACCGTCGATATAGAGCACACCGCCGGTGATCAGCTTGGCGCCGTCGAGCGCAAGGAAGGCGGTGGCGTTGCCGACATCGTCGATGCTGACGAGGCTGCGCGAGGGCGCCTTGGATTGTGCCTTGTCCATCAGCTCGTCGAACTCCGGAATGCCTGAAGCCGCGCGGGTCGCAAGCGGTCCCGGCGAGATCGCGTGTACGCGGATGCCCTTCGGACCGAGTTCAGCAGCAGCATAGCGAACCGAGGCTTCGAGCGCCGCCTTGGCAACACCCATGATGTTGTAGTTCTCGACCACCATCTGGCTGCCGTAATAGGTCATTGTGAACATCGTGCCGCCGTTCTTCATCAGCGGCTCGGCGAGATGCGCCATGCGCAGGAACGACCAGCAGGAGACGTCCATGGTCTTCAGGAAACCATCGCGGCCGACATCGACGACGCGGCCGTGCAAGGCCTCCTTGGGCGAGAAGGCGATGGAATGAAGCAGGAAATCGAGCTGGCCCCACTCTGACTTGATGCGCTCGAACACCGCTTCGGTCTGGCCTTCGACCATGACGTCGAGCGGCATGAAGATCGGCGCATCCAGCGCCTGCGCCAGCGGCTCGACATGCTTCTTGGCGCGGTCGTTCAGATAGGTGACGGCGAGATCGGCGCCGAGTGCCCGGAACGCCCTGGCGCAGCCCCATGCGATCGACTGGTCATTGGCGATGCCGACGACGAGGCCCTTCTTCCCCTTCAGGGCGACCTTGCTATCCGGAAATACTGGGATCATGACACCCTCTCATGTCTGGGATTATGCGAGTGACCGTTCATCAGAAGCGCCAGCGTGTGCTGCGCGATCATCAGCTCCTCATCGGTCGGCACCACGTAAACGGGGATGCGGCTGGTCGCCGCCGAGATCAGCCGCGCATGGCGCGCGTTCTCGGCCGCATCGAGCGCGACGCCGAGCCAGCCGAGCTGCTCCGCCACGCGGGCGCGGATGCCGCTCGAGTTCTCGCCGATGCCGGCGGTGAAGACGAAGGCGTCAAGGCCCTGGAGCGCGGCGGCGAGCATGCCGGCGTTGAGGCCGATGCGATAGACGAAATAGTCTACCGCGAGCTTCGCCTGCGGATCGGGACTGGCCTCCAGCTCGCGCATGTCATTGCTGAGACCGGAGAGACCTTTCAGTCCGCAGTCGCGATAGAGGAAATCCTGCACCTTCGATGCCGTCATCCCCTTCTCGGAGATCAAATACAGCACGACGCCGGGATCGAGCTGGCCGGGACGCGTGCCCATTGGCAACCCGTCAAGCGCGGTGAATCCCATGGTACTCTCGACGCTCGATCCGCCCTTCATCGCGCACATGGATGCGCCGCTGCCGAGATGGGCGACGATCACCCGGCGCTTTGCGATGTCGGGCGCGATCTGCGGCAGGGTCCGCGAGATGTACTCGTAGGACAGCCCGTGAAAGCCGTAGCGCCGAACACCCTCGGTGTGGAGCTGGTGCGGGATGGCGTAATGATCGGCGAGCAGCCCATGCGTGCGGTGAAACGCCGTGTCGAAGCAGGCGACCTGCAACACAGCGGGGAAATTGGCGAGGATCGAACGGATCGGCGCCAGATTGTGCGGCTGATGCAGTGGCGCCAGCGCCACGAAGCGTTCAAGGCGCGCCACCACGCCATGATCGATCAGGACCGGCCGCTCATAGTCCGGCCCGCCATGGACGACGCGGTGTCCGACCGCCAGAGGTTGGATGCGAACCTCGTTCCGCAACCATTCGCCCGCGATCTCCATCGCCGCCGGAACGTCCGCAACGGCCTCGATCGGATAGGCACGGTCGGCCATGGGATCGCCGCCTGCGTCACTCGCCCGCAGACGCGGGCGGCTGCCGATGCCGTCCACCTGGCCCTTGATCAGCCGGCGCAGCGTGCCTTCACCCTCGGCCGCGAAGACCTGGAACTTGACGCTCGACGAGCCGGCGTTGACGACGAGGATGCTGTCCATGGCGGTCACGCCGGAACTGTCGGCGCCTTCTGGCGCCTTGCATGAGCATAGAGCGCAGCGACCGCGCAGGACGCCATCCGTGCCCGCGGAGTGTCGGCGCGCGAGGTCAGGACGACAGGCACACGTGCACCGAGCACGATGCCGGCGCCGTCGGCCTTGGCGAAATAAGCGAGATTCTTGGCGAGCATGTTGCCCGCTTCGAGATCGGGCACGACCAGGATCTGCGCGCGGCCGGCAACCTCGGACTTGATGCCCTTGATGCGCGCGGATTCGACGTCGATGGCGTTGTCGAAGGCCAGCGGGCCATCGAGCAGGCCGCCGGTGATCTGCCCGCGGTCCGCCATCTTGCAGAGCGCAGCCGCCTCGATCGTGGACGGGATTTTCGACGTCACCGTCTCGACCGCGGACAGGATGGCGACGCGCGGCAATTTGCCGAAATTCGCCTGGTTGTACAGATCGATCGCGTTCTGGATGATGTCGCGCTTGGCGTCGAGATCGGGGAAGATGTTGATCGCGGCGTCGGTGACGAAGATGGTTTCGGCATAGGCCGGCACGTCCATGACGAAGACATGGCTGATGCGCCGGTCGGTCCTGAGCCCCCCGACCTTCGCCGTCACCGCCCGCATCAGCTCGTCGGTGTGCAGGCTGCCCTTCATCAGCAGCTCGCCCCGCGCGGCATGGATCAGTTCGACGCCCTTGGCCGCGGCATCGTCGCTGTGCGCGGCATCGACCACATCATAGCCGGAAATGTCCAACCCGAATTTCGCGGCCGTATCCCTGATCTTCCGCTCCGGCCCGACCAGCAGGGGCCGGATGATGCCGGCCGCGGCGCTGTCGACGGCGCCCCGCAACGAGGTTTCGTCGCAGGGATGCACGACGACGGTCGGCGCCGGCGGGATCGCCCTGGCAGCGGCGATCAGACGATCGTACTTGCTGGGAGACTGCGTGGCCGTCGCATCTGGTGACATGATGTTGCTCCGGGTCCCTGCAATTCGTGTTACGACGCCTTCGCCCTTGGATCGAAAGAGGCAACATTCGACGCCGTCTCGGAAGGCTCGCTGACGTCGAGGCCAAACAGGCCGGCAACTTGCCGCAGTCGTTTGGCCCGTTCGCCGGTGACGTCCTCGCTCGCGGACAGCACCTGCTTGATCGCCTCGAAAGCGCCGCGGCGAAGATTGACGTCGTCCGGCAACATTTTCGGGATGGCGGCCAGCGCCCCCTCGCGATCGAGCAGCAGCATGAAGAACTGCTCCCGCACCAGCATCTTGAACTCGGACAACGTCATGCGCGCGCCGGCTTGATCACGGCGGACCTGGCGCAGCGCCTCGATGCTGCGTTCATCGACCATCCCGCGCGCCGAGCCGACATAGAGCAAGGCGCGCAGCGCCGCTTCGCGAAGGCCGCCCTTGCCGATCCGCGCCTTCAATTCAGCGATGCGCCTCTCGAGCATGGCGCGGTGCTCGGCTGTCATCTCACGCCGCTGGGATGGCGCGGAGGTGGGATCGATCCCGACCGCCGCCTGCAGCGCCGGCGAACCATAGACGCTGAGGAAGATCGCTTCGCTCAGCGCCTCCTGCGAGTCGCGCCAGCTATCCAGGGCGTGAACGATCTGCTTCGAGATCTGCTCCTGGAACGCCAGGAACGGATTGTCCTCCGCGACCGGCTTGCGCTCCTCCTCGGCCTTCTCGGCCAATGATTTCACCACCGCCATGTAGGGATTTCGGCTGCTGAACAGCTCGTATTGCAGCCGCAACGGATGCATGTTGTGGGCCCACTCTGCCATCGTGGGCGTCACCATGCCCTTGATCCAGGGCTGGAGGAATTTCTGATAGGCCTTGAGATTGATCTCCGAGACGCGCTTGGCGGTGGCAAAGCGCCGCTCGTCCTCGGGCGAATTGCCGCCCATCGCGCGGATGTCGTCGAGCGTCCGAGCCTCGCAGCGCATCACCCACTGGCCGACGACCAGTTCCGGACTCGCGGTCTCCTTGCCCTTCGCTTCAAAAGTGGCCTCATAAAGTCCGGGCGGCAGCACGTCGATCAGGTCGATATTGCCGGAGAATTCCGCATGCTCCTTTTTGGCGACGCCGCCGGAGACGAAGATGCCGAGATGACCGATGCTCTCGTGCACGGTGTAGACGATGGTCTGGCCATAGGCCCTGATCTCGTCGACATCGGCGTAGCAGTCGAGAATCCAGTGCAGCGCCTGCTGCGGCGGCGTGATGTTGTCGCCCTTGGAGCAGAACACCACGATCGGCGACCTGATGCTGCGGAGGTCGACCTTCTGGCCGTCGGACATCTCGATGTTGCCCGTGGCGAGATTGTTGCCGACGAACAGCTCGTCGACGATGAACTGGATCTCCTCGGCGTTGAGGTTGACGTGACCGCCCCACCAGCGCTCGAATTCGAGATAGCGGTCCGCCTCGGTATCGACCTTGGAATAGACGTTGTACTGCTTGGTCCACAGCGTGTTCGACGGGTTCTGGTTCTCGAAATTCTGCACCAGCCAGGCGCCGTCGAATTTGCCGGCGCCAAGATCGCTGGTGAGCGCGGTGAGCCAGCTCCCGCCGAGGAGGCCGCCGGAATAGCGCATCGGATTCTTGCCGTGCACGCCAGCCCAATAGGCAAGCGGTGCGCCGGCGATGATCAGCGGCCCGAACAGCTCGGGGCGCAGCGAGGCCAGGATCATGAGGGCCCATCCGGCCTGGCAATTGCCGATCACGCAGGGCTTGCCGTCGGCGTGGGGATGGCGCTCGATGACCTCTTCGATGAAGATGGCTTCGGCACGCGCGATGCGCTCGATGGTCTGTCCGGGCATCGGATCCGGCAGGAACCCGATGAAATAGCAGGGATGGCCTGCCTTCATGGCGACGCCGATCTCGCTGTCGGCCTTGAAGCCGCCGATGCCGGGGCCGTGGCCTGCGCGCGGATCGATCACGACGAACGGCCGCCGGTTCATGTCGATCTCGACATTGTCGGGCGGAATGATGCGCACCAGCGCATAGTTGACGGGGTCATCGAGCTTGCGGCCGTCCATGATCAATTCGGCGGAATATTGCAGAACGTGCGGCGCGGTCTGCGCGACATGTTCCCTGTACTGGTCGCCGCGCCGGCGCATGATGTCCAGGAAGAGGACACTGCGCTGTGCCGCATCGATCATGTATTCGACTGCCGAGGCGACGAGGCCCGACATCGGACCGCCCGGAATTTGCACCTTATCGATGGACATGTTTCGACCTCTCCGTGGCGTTCGACAATTGACGGCGGCGAGCCAGGACGAACGTTGATCTAGGTCAAGATGACCTGCACGCTTGGAAGGCTCTTGTCCTGCAACGGGCTTATGAGGCGCGACTTGCTTGACGCGCCAATAGCTGCCGGGGCGACATCGGCATGTCACAAATCGCTGATTACAGCGCGCAAGCCGCGCTGAAGGACGGCACTCCGATCGAGATTCGCGCGCTTCGGCCGAGCGACGAAGCGGATATGCTGGCCGCGGTCGAGCGCACCGGGCCGAGCTCGCTGCAGAGCCGGTTCTTCGCCATGAAGCGGCACTTCTCGGAGAAGGAACGAAGCTTCTTCATAAACGTCGATTTCAGCACTCACGTCGCGCTGGCCGCCTGGGTTGAGGAACAGGATCGTCCCGCGATCGTCGGCGGCGGCCGATACGTGGTTACAAAGCCCGGCGAGGCCGAGATGGCCTTCGTCGTGGTGGATGCCTGGCAAGGACACGGGATCGGTTCCCTGCTGCTGAAGCATCTCATCGACATCGCGCGGGAACAGGGGATGCGCGAGCTGACGGCCGATGTTCTGTCCGGCAATGCCTCGATGCGCCGGGTGTTCGCGAAGTCCGATTTCAGGCCGGCGCGCAGCGACGATCCGAGGACGGTGCGCCTGGTTCTCGCTCTTAAAGCGGGATGAATTTTGGTTGAATCGATGCGCGCTCAGGACTCGGTTCACCTCTCCCGACGGGGAGAGGTGAACCACGGACGGCCCGCCGAAGCTGATGTCATCATCCTCCAGGCCCGCCCGAGCCTCATCGCAAGGCGATCGTGATCTGACTGATATTGGCGGCGAGCTCGAGTCCCGCCTTCGGGCCTTGCAGCACGATGGTCACGCCCTTCTCGTTGCGGAGGTGAACGCCGTTGACCCCGCCGACCAGCGCAAAGCCGCCGCCGACGGAGCTGTAGGTGCCGGCGAAGTCACCGACATCGCGGATCCCCGAGGCCCAGCCGTCGAAACGGCCGACCGTCGCGCCGGCCGTGATGCCGAAGCTCAGACCGCTGATCCTGAACGGATAGGTCTTGCCGCGATAGGTCAGCACGCCGCCGCCGGCGCCGCCGCCGACCAGGAGGCCGGCCTTCACGATCTTGGCCCTGACGTGACCCGCCGCCTGCGCCAAGGACGGCGTCGGCACCGCAACGCCGAGCGCCAGCAGCAGGAGCGCGATCCGGAGGAACATCCGCGCGCAGCGTTCAGGGTTTTGCAGCATCGACCTTCCTCCAGGTCTGGTCGGGATTGAACTGCGTGATGCGCTCGGCGATCAACGCCGTGCGCGGGCCGAGATCCTTCTGGTAGACGACGCCGTCGTGATTGACGAGGAAGGTCATGACGCCGGAATTGCCGTATTCCGCAGGCCAGGCGATCAGGCCGAAGCCGCCGATCATCTTGCCCTTGACGACATAGTTGAGCGCGCCGCCGCGGGCATCCGGGCCCTGCCCCTTGAGGATGTGGAAGTAGTAGCCGTGATACGGCGCGGGGCCGACATCGCCGGCGCGATAGCCTTCCTTCGACGCCTCCGCCGCCAGCGCGCCGAGCGGACTCGGGTCGCTGTCGTCGCGCCAGAACAGGCCGTCCTTCTTGCCGGGCGAGGAGACGATGCGCTGTGCGTAGACGCCGGCGCCCTCGCCGCGGTCCTTGTCGGCATATTCGTTCTGCGCATCGACATAGGCGAGCATGGTCTGGATCGCGTCGAGCTCGTTACGGCCGATACGGCGGCGGAGCACCTCGATCCGTCCCTCGGCGGTATCGAACTCCCAGCCGGCCTTAGTGTTGACCAGCGGAATCGGGAACGGGAAGTCGTCCGGCCCGAGCAGCAGCGTCGCGGTCTTGTTGCCTTCCGCCTTGATGCCGTGCTTGGCCTCATACATCGAGCTGAAGCGCGCCCGGATGTCGTTGTCGGCGACATCGTCACCGGAGAAGACGATGTCCTCGGCATCCCTGCCGAGCACTTTCAAAATGTCTTTCGGTCCGCTCTTGACTGCGGCGGCAAGCGCAGCCGCGGCGTCTTCCGGTGTCTTGTAGGATTCCTGCGCGAGAGATGCCGATCCGAACAATGCGAGCGCGACGAGGCCGGGCAGCACCGCGCGACGGAACGATTTCAGACCGGTCATGGCGTCACCTCCGCCGGAATCTTCGCGCCGCCGGCGAGCCAGTCGCGGTAGGTCCGGAATGTCAGTCCGAGCTTCTCGTAATAAACCCGCAGATAGCCGTCGCGGCCGCGGGTGACGGCACCGGGCATCACCTGCGCGACCTCCTGCGCCATCACGCCAACATAGGCCTGGTCGCTACCGATATAGCTGAAGCGATAGTAGCCGAGGCCATTCGAGAGATGGCCGAGCAGAACGATGTCGTGCTTCAGCGCGATGTCGGAACGCCGGCCGCCGCCACCGCCGCGGAAACCACCTCCTCCACCTCCACCGCGGATGCCGCCTCCGCCAACGCCGCGCATCGCCATGCCGCCACCGCCGCCGCGGCCGGCGAAGCTCGGTCCGCCGCCACCGCGCGGCATGCTCGCCATGCTGGCGCGACCTCGTGCGGATGCCGCGGACGCTGACCGACCGGAGGAGACGTTCATGGCGCCGCCGCGATTGCCGCCACCGCCACGATTGGCCGCAGCCCCGCCGCCGGCGCGGTTCGCGGCCTTGGCACCGCCGCCTTTGTTGCCGCCCTTGGCCCGATCACCTGCACGATCGCCGCCGCCCGGACGATCACCGCGATTGCCGGCGCGATCACCGGCACCGCCACGATCGCCAACGCGATCACCAGCACGGTCGCCGGCGCGGTCTCCAGCACGATCTCCTGCACCCTGGTTCGGACGCAGCACCTGGTTGCCGTCACGGCCGCGGAAATCCATCCGGTCGGACGCGCCGGCCTTGATGTTGGTGTTGCCGAAGCGCTGCTGCACGTTGGTATTGTTGTAGCGCACGCCGCCGCGATGCGCCGGATTGTGCTGCCAGCCGGTGTTGATGTTGGTGGTGCGATGATTGACATAGACGTTGCGGTTGCCCCAGTTGCAGCCGCCGCCCCAGTAATTGCCCCAGCGCCCGATCGCCCAGGCAGTGCCGAAAGCGATGCCTGCCGCGACCACGCCTGCGCCGATATAGGACGGATAGCCCCAATAATACGGCGGATATTCCGCATAGGGCCAGCTGCCGTAGACCGTCGCCGGATCGTAATAGGGCACGTACATCTCCGCGGGATTGGCCTGCTGGATCACGACGACCTGCTTGCCCTCCTGCGACTGGACGCTGACCTTCTGCTGCTTGGTGGTGACCAGCTTCTTGTTGTCATAGGCCTTGTTGCGCAAACGCTGGATCGCGTCCATCACGTCGGGCTGCTGCGCGAGGAAGGCGTCGCCGAGCTTCTTGGTCCAGTCGAGCTGGTCGCTCATCATGGCGAGAACATCGGCGGTGCTGGCGAGCGCCTTGATGCTGTCGTCCCAGGCCTGCTTCTCCACCTCGGTCTTGAGCGCATCGCCCTTCAGGCTCTTGCGCGCCTTCAGCAAGCGGTCGGCCTCCACCACTTCGAGCGGATAGGTCGAGGCGGCCAGCACGTTGGCGAGCAGCTCGTCGGGATAGAGCGCGATCGGCGCGACCAAAGCCTCCAACTGCTCGGGCTTCAACAGCTCGGCCGAAGGAGCGGGCGGCGTTGCAGGCTGTACCTGCGTGGTGGGTGTCGCCGGCGCCGCCGGCGTGCTGGCCTGCGCCATCGCAGCCGCGGGCATCGTCACCACGAGCGCAATCGCCATCAGGATCCTGCCGCAACCAACCATTGCAATCCTCCCAAGACTTCCGACCGCGACGATCGGGCCGAGCGATAGACGTTTATTGATCGAGATCAACGAAACGGCGCGCGTGCGCCGTTGCGGCGGCGCGTCAATCGATCAGCTCGGCATCCAGCAGCAGCCGGTTCGGGACGGTCGGCCCGAGGCCATGGGCCGCCTTCATGGCTCTCAGCCGAGCAGCGGCAGGCGGATCGTGAACAGCGCGCCACCCCAAGGCTGGTTTTCGACGCTGATCGTGCCGTGATGGGCCTCGACGATGGTCTTGACGATCGCAAGCCCCATGCCCATGCCTTCCGGCTTGGTCGTGAAGAACGGGTTGAAGACGCTGCCGAGATCGGCGGATGCGATCCCCGGACCGGTGTCGGCAACCCTGATCTCGGCATGATTGCCGGCGCGCATCGTCGTCACGCTGACCTCGCGCTTCTCCATGCCGGCATCGGACACCGCATCCATCGCGTTGATGATCAGGTTGAGAACGACCTGTTGCAGCTGGACCGGGTCGCCCTTGACGTGCAGATGGGCCAGAGCAGGCGTATAGGTCAGCACGATCCGGCGTCCATCGGCGACGGCCGCGACCAGGCCGATCGCCTCGCGCACGGTGTCGTTGAGCTCGATGTCGCCGACCTCAAACGGCATCTTCTTCAACACCCTGCGCAGCCTGCGGATCACCTCGCTCGCGCGCTGATCGTCGCGCCTGATGTCGGCGAGGATCTGCCGGATCTCATCCACATCGGGCGATGCGCTCTTGAGCAGGAGCTCCGCCGTCTCGGCATTGGTCAGGATCGAGCCGAGCGGCTGGTTCAACTCGTGGGCAATCGACGTCGTCAGCTCACCGACCGCCGAATAGCGATTGGCGTGCGCAAGTTCGGCAAGGCGCTGACGCGATTCCACTTCGGCGAGCCGGCGGCCGCGCCGCTCGTGCAGAAGACCGCTGATGAGACCCGCCTGGACCAGGAAGACGGCGGTGATCAGCAACATCTGCCAGCGATAGCGCTCCCAGATGTTGGGCTCGCGAAACAGGACTTGGCTGCCGGGAGGCAGGCGACTCTCGCTGATGCCCCAGCGCCGCAGTTCCCGCCAATCGTAGCGCGGCGGCGCAAAGCCGACCGGCTCGTATTTGACGTTTGCGGGTTTCTCACCGCCGAGAACCCGTAGCGCCGCGCTCACGGTCCGGGAGCTGGTTTCCGCGACCAGATGCATGGGTCCGCCGACGGTGCTGCCGCCGAAGAACGGCTCCTGGTAGGAGAAGATCGGCGCATTCGCGACCGCGTGCAGGCTGCGCAGGGCGATGTCGCTCTCGTGGACGATCCCGGCCGCATCGACCGACATCAGGCCCCAGAACAGCACGGTGTGCGGCGGCAGCTTGGAGGCGCGTTTCAGGATCTCCTCGAACGACAGGTCCGTATACCAGACGAGTTCGACCCGCTCGCCCAGAGGCTTCAGCTCCTGCTTCACCTCCTTGACCCAGAACTGCTCGAGCGGCGAGGCGCCGATCACCATTGCGACCGTCCTGGTGTCCGGCAGCAGCTGCAGGATATTGTCGAACGCGGCCACGAAGTCGTTGCGGATCGCGATGACGATATCGTTGTCGGTGAGATCGGCACGATCGATCAGCCGGTACTCGACCGCGGAGAAAATCAACGGTGTATCGGGGAACAGCCGCGCGCGATATCGCTGCGCGAAGCGAGCGGCGGGCGCGCCGATGCTGAGCACGATGTCAGGCATGGCGCCCTGATAGAGCGAGTGCAGATACTCGACGAAGGGCGCCTCGGGACCGGGATTGTTGAAGCGCGCCGTGAGCAGCGCGTGCTCCTGGATGTCGAGCGGCCAGGGCGATTGCTGCTCGAGCTCCGCCTTGATGCTGCGCGAGAACTCGCTCCACGGCCGGAATTCGCGGCCGAAGGAATGCAGCAGCAGCACGCGCTTGAGCTCGCCGCCCAGGCTGCGCTCGGCGGCATCGGCGCGTCCGGGCGACAGGCACGCGGCGACAAGGAGCGCGAGGCAGACCAGCGCAACCGCTGCGTGCCGCGGCCTGACCTGGTCAGTGGACATGCGCCAGCTCATGCTCCAATCCCCGCAGCTTCCGAACGGCTGCTTGCCGGGCAAGTCTAGCGGGAATTCCACCGCCTCGACAGGTCGGAAGGCATCATCGCCGCCGCTCAATGCCCGCTCAGCACCAGCGTCTGGATCGGCAGCAGCAAGGCCTGGATGCGCAGCAGCAGCGCATGGACGAGGCCGACGGCGTCGACGACGTGGAGCGCGAACTTCCGGCCACCAGGAGTGTCCTTTGCGGAGATTTCTTCGTGATTGCTGGTGTAGGCATTGACGATGCAGCTCGAGCCGGGCGTGACGCCCTCGAGCCCGCCCTTGTAGAGCGGCTCCAGGAATACGAGGATCGTGCCAGGCTTCACTGCGTTCTGGGCCTCGAGCAACTGCTCGCCGGCGCGGAACTGCCCGGCCGCGATATAGTCCTGCACCGTCGTGATCACCATCGGGATGATCACCCACGGCTTCGAGATGCAGGTTGCCTCCGCCACCATGCCGGCCTTCATCACCTGCGCCTCGATCTGGCCGAAGCCGGCCTGAAGAATCTTGCGGCCCGCCTCCTCGGGGATCAGGACACCGGCCGGACGCATCAGCTGGTTGACGACGTCGCCGGGGCGAATCAAGAATTGCTCGACGCGACCGTCGACGCCGGCCCGGACGATCGTCTTGTCGAGATCGACCTGGGCCTGGTCGAGCGCGGCCTCGGCGCTCGCCTTCTGCGCGGGGAGCGATGTCGACACTTGCAGGCTCGCGGCCTGCCGTGCGGCTGTCGCGGCATCGATGCCGGACTGGCGCTGATCGACCAGCACCTGGAGCTTGTCGATGTCACGCTGCGGAACGATGCCGGGATTGCGGCGCTGGAGCTCACTCTTGACCTCGAGCTCGTCCTTGGCCTGCTGATAATTGGCCCTGGCTTCCCCGAGCTGCGCCTCGGCCTTGACCACATCGGCCTGCGCAGTCTGCATGGCGGCATCGACTTCTGCGACCTTTCGCTTCGCCGTTTCCAGCGCCGCCTGCTGCTTGGAGCTGTCGAGCGTGAACAGCACGTCGCCTTTCCTCACGGCCTGGGTGAAGCCGACCTTGACGTCGGCGACCCGCCCGGAGCCCTCGGGGAGGATCGGCACGGTGCGGAAATAAAGCGTCGCGCTCGATGTCGAGGGATGGAAGTAGAAGATCATCGTGATCAGCGACACCGTCAGCATCAGGCATCCCGTGATGCCCCAGCGCAGCTCGTACCAGACCGAGAAGAAGGTGATCTCCTTGCCGAAACGCTTGCCCTGGGCGTAACGGCGATAGAGGTAATCGGGCAGGATCGTCACCAGGGAGCAGATCATGAGCTCAAGCATGGCTGTGCTCCTTCCGAACGACGTCCAGCTTGTCCGCCGGAGCCGGCGCAGGACCGGCTTCTATCGGCCCTTCGTCCTGGCCCGGCGCCGCGTCGGCGATCTTCTCGACGGAATCGGCGATGCTGCGCAGCGGCGTTCCGAAGTCGGGGATATCGATCAGCGCAAGCAACAGGCCTGCAACCCAGAAGATGTGCATGTGCGTGAACAGCGAGATCAGACCGAGCACCGCCACGAATTCGAACTGCAGCTTCTGTGATTTGTGCGCCATTCGCTCCGGCAGGCTGTGCAGCTTCCAATAGAGCGTGCCGACCCAGAAGATGACGCCGATCAGAAATATCCCCATCACCACCGTCAGCGTGTCCGTGCCGCTTCCGGGCGCGAGATAGAACGGCAGATGGTGCGGGGCCATCGGATGAAGCTGGTCGCTCAAACGTCTCTCCCGGTCAGCGCACGTGCACTTGGCAAGCACTGTGTTCAGGCAGCATCGCAATTTGCTTGATTTGAATCAAGGGAATGCCGGCCGCCGGACCTAGCGTCCGCAAAACGCCGATTGCACACTGAAAGGGAGCCGCCCCATGCCCGGCCTCGACGATCTCATTCCAAGCGCCACGCAGATCCGAAAAGAAGCCGCTCTCAAGGAGGCCGAGAAGGCGGAAGAGTATGTCCGCCTCGCCGCGGCCGCCGAGGCCGAAAAGCGTGCCCTGATCGAGCGGCTGAGCAAGCCTTCGGGCAAGACCGAGGAGGAGAAGATCAAGCTCGCCTCGACCATCATCCAGCGTGCGGTGCGAAACGGTCTCTCCGAGGTCCTGGTCTACCGCTTTCCCAATACGCTCTGCACGGACAAGGGGCGCGCCATCAACCAGATGGAAAAGGGCTGGGAGAATACGCTGACCGGCATCCCCAAGGAGATCTTCCAGCTCTGGACCGACTATCTGAAGCCGCGCGGCTATCGCATCGCCTATCAGATCATCGATTTTCCGGGCGGCGTGCCCGGCGACATCGGCGTGACCATTTCATGGGGCGACAACTAGCGAGCGCAGGAGGAAAAGGACGGGCATGGCCAAGGATGATTCTGCCGGGCGAATGAAGCGGAAGGACTATGAGAAGGAGCTGGAAAAGCTCCAGGTCGAGCTGTGTCACCTCCAGGAATGGGTCAAGGCCGAGAAACTGAAGGTGATCATCGTCTTCGAGGGGCGCGATGCCGCCGGCAAGGGCGGCACCATCAAGGCACTGACGGAAAAGGTCAGCCCGCGCGTGTTCCGTGTCTGCGCCCTTCCCGCGCCCTCCGATCGGCAGAAATCGCAGCTGTTCATGCAGCGTTACATCGAGCAATTCCCGGCCGGCGGCGAGATCGTGATCTTCGACCGCAGCTGGTACAACCGCGCCGGCGTTGAATATGTGATGGGCTTCTGCTCGCCGACCGAGCACAAGCGCTTCCTGGAACTGTGTCCGCTGGTCGAAAAATTTGGCGTGGACGCCGGCATCATCCTGATCAAGCTTTGGCTGGAGGTCGGGATGGAGGAGCAGGAACGCCGCTTCACGGCACGTATCGAGGACCCGTTGCGGCAGTGGAAGCTGAGCCCGATGGACACCGAGTCGTTTGGCCGCTGGTACGATTATTCGCGCGCGCGCGACATGATGTTCGAGGCGACCGACACCAAACATGCGCCCTGGCGGCTGATCCGCTCCGACGACAAGCGGCGAGCGCGGCTCAACGCCATCTCGCATATCCTGAGCACGATCCCTTACAAGAAGGTCAAGCGCGAGAAGGTCAAGCTGCCGCCGCGGTCGAACAAGGGACGCTACAACGACCAGGCGAGCCTGCGCGGGCTGAAGTTCGTCGAGGAGCGATACTGAAACGTACGGCTTGAGATGCGAAACGGGCTGCGGTGACGCAGCCCGTTTGCCTTGGCCCCTCCTCCAGGAGCTATTTCAGCTTGATCGTGACGCCGCCGACCGCCGCCGACACCTCCGCGCCGACCCGGGGACCGCTGAGCTGCAGGATCACGCCATTGGCGTTCTGCAACTGCACGGCACCGGCGCCCGCTGCGACGGCGCCGCCGGCGCCGCCCACCGCATAAGAGCCTTCAATCGACGCCGGCCCCCGCAGGTTGAGCGCGCGGCCGACGAATTTCGTGGTCGACGCCCCGACCGTAAAGCCGACGCTCATGCCTGAGACGGTGAAGGGGTATCTCCTCCCCCTCAGAACCAGAACGCCCTCCCCACCGCCGACGCCGACGATAAAGCCGCCCTTGGTGAAGACGACGGCGACTTGTCCGGTCTCCGCACGCGCCGGCGGACTGAAACCGGCAACACCCACCAGCGAGGCAACCAGGATGGCGCCGAAGGTCAAATTTCTCATGACGTTTTCTTTCTCCTATTGAGCCAGGATCATCGCGAAGTAATCGCTCCAGCAGGTTGTCGGGACCACCGGTGGTGGCACTGCTCGCGGTCAGGAACGGGTTCTGTCCGTAGGCCAATGGTCTGCCCGCCGGCCTTGGGCTCTATGGACATGTGTCTCTTCCGATTGCTGTGGGCGAAGGTGACGCGGGATCGTGAGTGCGGCGCCGCTCGCCCCATTGATCCAAGTCAACGCTTGCCTGCATTCTGGCGGGCGATGCCAGGCCGTTCGCATCGCAATAGCACGGCATCAGGCCATGCGTTGCGCAGCGCTCGCCTGATCATCGCCGAGCAAGCTGTCGAGTGAGCGCAGCCATTGGCCGCTGTCGGTCTTCTCCGCGAGCCCTTCGGCGCGCAGGAGATCACGGAGCTGCGCATGCGCGCCCACGATGCAGAAGGTCACGTTGCGTGACACAAGTTCATCATGCAGCTCGTGCAGCATCCGCGCGCCCGCCAGATCGATGTAAGGCGAGGCCGAAAGGTCGCAGGCGACGAGGTGGATGCCCGGCGAGCTCCGGAGCGCGGCCATAACCGTGTCCAGGATCGTCTCTGCATTGATGTAGAGCAGCGACGCCTCGGGCCGGAAGGCGATGATGCCGACCAGCGGTTCGACGCCCTCATGCCGCGCGCTGTCCGAATAACGCCCGCTGCCGGGCAAGCGGCCGAGGAACGCGACGTTCGGATGCGAGGCCCGCGCCAGCAGCAGGAAGATCGAGGCGATCGAGGCCAGCAGGACGCCCTGGAGGATGCCGAGCAGGAGCACGGAAACCAGGGCAATCGCCGCCGCGTAGAAATCGATCCGGCTGACATGCCACATGCGCAGCAGCGCACGGATATCGACCAGCCTGTAGACGGCAGCGAAGACGATGGCCGCAAGCACCGCCTTGGGCAGATTGGTCAACAATCCCGTGAAGAACAGCAGGCAGAGCCCGAGCGCCACCGCGCAGATCACCAGCGCCAGCGGCGTACGCGCGCCGGCATTGTCGTTGACCGCCGATTGCGACAGGCCGCCGGCGACGGGATAGCCGTGACCAAAAGCCGCCGCGAGGTTCGCCGCGCCCAATCCCAAAAACTCCTGGCGGACATCGAGCGGATAGCCGTGCTTGGCCGCGAAGCTGCGGGCCGCCGACACGCCTTCGATATAGGCCAGCAACACGCAGCCCGCCGCGAGCGGAAAGAGATCGTCGAACTCCAGCAGGCCGAATGTCGGGATGCCGAGCGCCGGCAGCCCTTCCGGTATCTTCCCGGTGACGGGCACACCGAGGGCGGGGAAGCCGAGCACCGTTGCCACAATGATCGCGAGCGCAACGATGGTGATGCCGACCGGCTTGCCTGGCAAACGCCGCTCACCGAGGAGCAGCAGCAGGAGCGCGACGGCGCCGATGCCGAGCACGAGCGGGTTGATGCCGCCGAGCTGCCCGGCCAGCTTGACGGCGCGATCGAAGAAATTGTGGCCGCCTCCGGCAACGCCGAGCAGACTCGGCAGCTGGCTCATGATGATGGTGAGCCCGGCCCCCGCCTTGAAGCCGACCAGGATGCTGTCGCTGACGAGGCGGACCAGCACGCTGAGCTTGAACAGCCAGGCGATGAAGCACAGCACCGCCACGGCAAAGGCCGCAAGGCTTGCGATCTGCGCATAGCGCACCGCATCGCCTCCGGCGAGCGCGCCGACGGTCGCGGCGATCATCAGAGAGATCGCCGAGGTCGGACCGATCGCGAGCTGGCGTGACGCCCCGAGCAGGGCATAGCCGATACCGCCGAGCATGTAGCCATAGACGCCGACCTGCGGCGGCAGCCCGGCCAGCGCCGCATAAGCGAGCGAAACCGGAATGGCGTAGGCGGCGAGCGTGATGCCGGCGATGGCGTCGGAAGGCAGCCATTCGCGCCGATAGGTTGCCAGCCATTCGGCCGGTGGAAAGAACCGCGTCCAGGTCGGATCGGAGGGTGCGTTCATCGCTCCTCCTCCACACGTGGCATCGCTTCGCAGCGCAAGAGGACAATCAGCAGCGCGACCACGGGAATGCCGAGCGCGAGGCCGGGAAAGACCTTGGTGGCGAAAGCCCCGGCGGCCGCAAACAGGTTCTCAATGAACCCACGCATGTTGCCGGTGATCATCACCGTGCTGCAAACGGCAGCGAGGTCCAGAGTACTCATGTCGGCAATGGGGGCTGTCGCAGATACTCGATCATCGCATAGGCCTTGCCTCGTCGCCGCCAAGGCTTGATCTGGATCAAGCAATGCCGCCACGCCGCCAATCAAATCGCGGCAAAGTGCCGGCGGAATGCGAGACCATGGATACCGTCAGGTGGATCATCACCACCGCATGGGAGGCGCAGGTTGAAGGAACTCGCGATGCACCGCTTGCCTGCATTGCTCCACGCTTTCGCGTTCACCCTCCTCGTCCTTCTCGTCGCCGCATTGCCCGCGCGCGCCGAGGACGAGATCCGCATCCAGGAAGAGATCTGGGCACTGCCGCTGCCGCTACCGATGTTCGCCTATCTGGTGCGCCCGATCGGCGACGGCCCGTTCCCGCTGGTGATCATGAACCACGGCGTGTCGCTCAACCCGACCGACCGCAGCTTCTTCCCGCTGGTGGAGTTCCGCGACGCCGCCAAATGGTTCGCAAAGCGCGGCTATCTCGTGGTGGCGCCGGTCGGCAGCGGTTATGGCGCGCAGGCGATCGACATCCCCGATCGCGCGCTGTTCGGCCCGTTCTTCTCCAAGGTCGGCAAATGCACCAATCCCAACTTCCATGATGCGGGGCTTGCGGTCGCGCACGTCGACCTCTGGATCATCGACTATCTTGCGGCCGAGAAGCGGATCATCCCGAAGGACGTGATCGTGGTCGGCCAGTCCGCCGGCGGCTGGGCCTCGATCGCGCTGTCGAGCGTGAACCCGCCGCAGGTGAAGGCGATCATCACCTTCGCCGCCGGCCGCGGCGGCCGGGTCGGCGGCAAGCCCAACAACAATTGCGCGCCGGACAAGCTCGTGGAAGCGACCGCGGATTTCGGCCGCACCTCGCGCGTGCCGATGCTGTGGATCTACATCGAGAACGATACGTTCTTCGGGCCCGAGCTGTCGAAGCGCATGCATGCCGCCTTCACCGCCGCCGGCGGCCGCGCCGAATATCATCTGATGCCGCCGTTCGGCAATGAAGGCCATTTCTTCATCGGCTCACCGGATGCGATCCCGCTCTGGTCGCCGCTGGTGACGAACTTCCTCGATGCGCAGAAGTGAACGCCAAGTTCGGAGACGCGACTATGCTTCGCCCTCTTGCTTGTCTCTCCGGCCTCTTGGCGGCGGTCATCGCGACCCCCACGGCCCCGAGCATCGCCGCACCGAAGACCGCGCAGGCCGACAAGCCGGCCGAGGTCGCAACGCGCGGCCAGCGCGAAGCCAGGGACATCAGCTATGGCGACTGGCAAAAGCTCTGCTTCAAGGCCGGCGGCGCGCCGCTGCTGTGCCGGACCTCGATCACGGGCAAATTCCCGACTGGCCAGACCGCGGTGCGCATCGATTTGATCGAACGCCAGGATGCGCCCACCGCCCGGCTGCAATTGTTCGTGCCGGTCGGCATGTACCTGCAACAGGCGCCAAAATTGACGATCGACCAGGGCACGCCGTTCCGCGTGCCCTATACCTGGTGTGCCACCAATCTCTGTATCGCCGCCGACGTGGCGGCGGCCAAGACCGTCAAGGACATGGCATCAGGCAAGGTGCTGACGCTCGAGCTCGTCGATTCGAACCTCCTCGCCCTCACGACCTCGGTGCCGCTGACGCAGTTTGCGTCCGTCCGCAGCGGCGCGCCGGCGAAGACGCTGGAGCAGTATGTCGACGAGTGAGCAGCCTTAAGCCGCAGCCGCGCGCGTCACCGACTCGATGAGGGATTCGGCCGAAAACGGCTTGGTCAGATAGGCGACGCAGCCCGATGCGATCGCCGCGGTGCGGTTCGCCGGACTATCATTGCCGGTGATGTAGATGACGGGTGCGGTCACGCCTCTTTCCGTGAGCCGCCGCCGCAAATCGATGCCCGATTTCCCGTCAAGGTTGATATCGAGCACGATGCAGATCGCCCGTTCCAATCCGCTGTCATCGAGCAAGGCGCCCGCGGACTCGAACAGCGTGGCGACGAAACCGTGCGCGCGGAGCAGTCTGGACATGCTCGTCCGGACGGACGGATCGTCATCGACGATGAACACGGACTGGCGCGTCGGCACGGCGACCTCTCAGGTGGCATCGACGGTGGTGGCCCTGCGGCTGAACGCGATATGATCCGGCCCTTTCCCGGGGATCGGGCAAAAAGCCGCAGCTACCGCGCCGGCATCGCAACACTGCGCCGACGTCTTTGCAATTGTCCCTTCGGGAAGTCTCACCGGGAGAACTGTGCAGTGCGTGGCGACAAATCGTTAGTCGCCATTCGTATCGAGCATTCCAAGCCGCTCCGCGATCGAAACGAGCTCCGCAAGCGAATGGACCTGCATCTTCTCCATCACCTGATGGCGATGCGCCTTCACCGTGCGCTCGGTGGTCCCGAGCTCGTGCGCGATCTGCTTGTTGATCCGCCCGCGCACGATGAGATCGAACACCTGCCGCTCGCGCTGCGTCAGCGTCGCCAGGTGGACACGAAATGCCTCCAGCCTGCCGCGATGCGCACGCGCGACACTCTGGCGCGCCAGCGCGCGCTCGATCGCGTCGATCAACTGCTCCGAGGAGATCGGCTTGGTCAGGAAGTCTTCCGCGCCCGCCTTGATCGCCCGCACCGTCGTCGGCGTGTCGGCGAACCCGGTCAGGAAGATGATCGGCAGTGTCGAGCCCGATGCGACCAATTGGGTCTGCAAGTCGGGGCCGCTCAGTCCCGGTATCCGCACGTCGAGCAGGATGCAGCTCGCCTGCTCGTCGTCCGGCCCGGCATCCAGCAACTCCTTCGCCGACGCATAGGTCGCGACCTCATACCCAGCCAGCTTCAGCCGACGCTCGATCGCCGTCCGAAAGGATTCATCGTCGTCGACCACGTGAACGAGGCCTGGCACCTTCCACCCCTTGCATGAAGACTACCGATGGTCTTCTCACTCTACAAATCCGTCTTCATCCATTTGAGGATTGAAATGTCCGCTTCGTGATGAGTCAAATTCGAAGGACGCAATGCTTTCTCATTCTGCGCACCGGACAATCATGTTGTCCCTTGGTACAATGGACCTAGGGACAATGGATTGAAATACCACACTGGCCGAAAATCAACTTCAGCGGGAGTGGGATAGCGCGGCGCATTCCAGCGGCAAGAATAGTTAGCCTCACAGACCAATTCGGCGGTGAGCTGAGGAGTTGGCCTATGTTTGTTCGCATCACCACGGACTCCGCACCGCGCCCCAATTCCCTCCGCGACCTCGGCCTGACGAGCGACTCAAATGCGCTGGTCAATTTAAGCGAATTTTCCTACAGAAAAGGCACCGAAATCTACGGCGAGAAAGAGCCCGCCGACTACGTCTACCAGGTCAAGTCCGGCGCGGTGCGAAGTTACAAGCTGTTGTCGGACGGCCGCAGGCAGATCGGCGCGTTCCATCTCGTCGGCGATATCTTCGGGCTGGAAAACGGCGGCGAGCACCGCTTCACCACCGAAGCGATCGTCGACACCACGGTCCGGCTGGTCCGGCGGCAAAGCCTCGAAATGGTGGCCGAGAGCGACGCCATGGTCGCAAGGAACCTGCTCAGCATGACCACGAACAACCTCCAGCACGCGGAGGATCACATGCTGCTGCTCGGCCGCAAGACGTCGCTGGAGCGGGTGGCCGCGTTCCTGCTGGAAATGGACAAGCGCCTGACCGCATCCGACGTCATGGCGCTGCCGATGTCGCGGCGCGATATCGCCGACTATCTCGGCCTGACGCTGGAGACCGTGTCGCGCGCCTTGTCGCGGCTGCACGAGATCGGCGTTCTCGGCTTCATCGGCAACACCCAGCGCCAGATCGTGCTGCGGAACCGGCACCTGCTCGCGCGCCTCGATCTGCAGTCCTGAACCGCCGGGCAGCCCCTGCGCGAACTTCGCGGATGCGGCGCCTTGCCGCATCAGTCCCGCGATATCACCGTGCCGGACGCTTCGGTCAGACCGAGATGCTCGAGCGTCTTGCGCAGAACCTCGAACAGGATCGCGACGGACCAGCCGAACAGCAGCACGCCGTTCATGGCCGTCAACGGTCCGATCAGCCGCCATTCCTGCACCGGCGTGATGTCGCCATAGCCGAGCGTGGTGTAGTTGACGAAAGCGAAATAGAGCAGATCGCTGCCGGCGGTGGCGGCCCGGACGATGCCGTAGGTCACAGCCCACACCAGGATCTCCAGCGTGTGCGCGAGCTTCAGCACCACGGCGGTCGCGATCATCACGCCCATCAGGTGCAATCTCGGTCGTTTGCTATGGCGCAGGCCCGCGCTGCGGGCGATCGCGACGGCGACCACCGTGACCAGCGCATGAAGTCCGATATTGATCACGCTGACCAGGGTGCCGACGAGGAACTGCAGCATCATGGCGATCGACCAGTCCTCAATTCGCGGCCCGGCTGCGAAGCCGTCTTCGCCGCCTCAACCGTAACCCTGTCGATCTCGACCGGCGCGGCACGATCGACGCGGATCCAGGCCGCCGCGAGCTCCCAGGCGACCGACAGGATGATCGGGCCGATGAAGAGGCCGAGGATCCCGTGGCTCAGCGTTCCCCCGATCACGCCGATCAGGATGACGAGCGTCGGCGTGGTCAGCCCCCGTCCCATCACCAGCGGCTTCAGGATGTTGTCGAGCAGGCCGACGACGGCAAGATAGAGCGTCAGAAGCAAGGCCGTGGTCACGTCCTTGTCCATCCAGATCCAGATGACGACGGGCAAGAGCACGAGGAAGGCGCCGATCTGCACGATCGACAGGAGGAGGACGATCACCGCAAGCAGGCCCGCGATCGAGAGGCCTGCCAGCCTGAAGCCGATCCCGGCGAGGAACGCCTGCACGATCGCCACGCCGATCACGCCCTGAGCGACCGCGCGTATGGTCGCGCCTGCGAGCTCCAGAAAATGCTCGCTCTGCTCCGGCACGACGCGGACCAAGAAGCCCCTGATCGCGGCGACGAGCTGCGGCCCGAACGGAAGCAGCAAGCCGGCGACGAAGACCGAGAGCAGGAACTGGAGCATGCCAACGCCGGTATCGCCCGCAAACGACAGCATCATTCCCGCAAGCGGCTTCAGATATGGCGCCACCTCACCCAGCACCGCGCGGATATTGGTATAGGCCAGATTCCAGAACTCGTGGAGCTGCGGACCGACCAGCGGCCAGTCCTTGACCTGCTCGGGCGCGGCGTGAAGCCTGAGCTCACCGCTGCCGATCTGGCCCGCGATGTCCTTGATCGCTTCGACGGCACCGAGACCGAGCCAGGCAGCCGGGCCGATCACGATGCCGAGCGCCACAAGCGTGAGAATGGCAGCCGCCGTCCGCGGCCTGCCGCCGAGACATCTGGCGAGCCAGCTGAACGCCGGATAGAACGCCACCGCCAATACCGCGCTCCAGGTCAGGATCGGCACGAATGGCTTGATGATGATGAAGGTCCACAGAACCAGCAAGGCCAGCAATCCGAGCCGAATCACAAGCTGGATCACGTCCGGAAACAGAAGCTGGCGCGGTTTCTTCAAGATCGAAGCCTGTCTCTCGGGGCGGGCGCACGCGTGCAAGGAGTAGCGCCCTGCCGGCCGTGGCAAGCTTGATCCAGATCAAGGTGGATGTTTGCCGCGCTCATTCGGGCGCCGCCCGCCGCGGCCCCGCTCGCCTCAACGCGACGGCGATGGCGACAAGGCGCGCAGGATGTCCGGCTTCCAGGCCTGACGAGCAGTGTCGAACGCCGCGAAGTCGTGGTCGAACTGCCAATAGGCCCAGGCCCAGCCGAGCTTCTCGGCGCTTCGCGCCATGAACGACAGGTATCTCACGCGGCTGTCGGACGGTGCCCGCTCGTACACGCCGAACTCGCCGAGATAGACCGGACGCCTCTCCTTCTCCGCCCAGAGCTTCATCTTGTTGAAATCGGCGGCAGCTTTGGCTTCGTCGTCCGGGCCGCCCCAATCGAGCGGCCCGATCCGCGAAAACGTTCGGGACCACGGCGCGCCCTGATGGGTGAATCGTATCGGCGCGTAGTAGTGGAACGTGACGATGAGGTTCCTGTCGTCGACCGGCAGCGCCAGTTCGTCGACAGGAATCTCGTCCACGTTGAGAACGGCGGCAATCACCTGTCGCTCGGGATTGGTGCGGCGGATGATGCCGAGGCATTCGTTGAGGAGCGTATTCCAGCTCCCCGACGTCATCTGCCCACCGGGCTCGTTCAGGACCTCGAACACGAGTCCGGGATATCTTCCGGCATAGCGTTCGGCGATCTGCCGCCAGAACGCCCTGAGCTTCTCGGCACATCCGGAGACGTCGCTCTGGCAAACATCAGTATCATGCTCGTCGAGGACGGGGATGAGGCCCCTCGCGAAAACCTCTTCGATGACGGCATCGAGCCGCCGCAGGACCATCTCGTCCAGCACGTTCCCGGGGCCCATGAACTTGAAACCGAAGAAGTTGATTCTGACGTGCGAGAAGCCGGCTTTCTTGATCGCCGTCAAATTGTCTAGGCGGAATGGCGCGTTCTGGCCGCCTTCCCAGATTCCATCATAGCCGAGAATGTTGATGCCACGGCCCAGTCGCGGCATGTCGCCCGCAGCGGTCGGCCCGACCGCACAAGTGGGGCAGAGCAGCGAGACAAGGCAAAATGCCGTTGCGGCAAGAGACGAGATTCTCGGCCAGCGAGCCCGGATGGCGGTCATCTTGCTTCCCCTGGTAAGAACCTAAAGGCTCGTCTGCGGCACCGGCCGGCACGTGGCGAAGAAGAACGCCAGGAGGAGCACCGAGGTGAACATCGTCGAACGAAGGAACATCGTTTCGGTGAAATTGGACTGAAAGCTGAGCACGACGAAACCGATGATCAGGGCGCAGTGCGACCGGTTGATCGATTGCGTGGAAATCAGATGAAGGATCTTGTTCGAGAACAGCAAGACGCTCGCGGCAAAGAGCGCATATCCCAGAAATCCCGTTTCGATCAGGATTGCGATGTAGCCGCTGTGATAATTGTCCAGAACCCAGCCGTGGTTCTGCTCGAAGTAGTCGTAGACCGACGGGACGGTCCAGAAGCCGTTGATGCCGAAGCCGAGCAGCGGTGCATTGTCGAGGTGGCTGATGGCGTACTGCCAGATGAAGGTCCGCTCGGTGAAATCGATGCTCGCATCGCCGATATGGATGGCATCATGACCCGTCACATAAAAATAAAGGATCAGGAGAGCGGCCGTCATGCACATGACGACCGGCACGACCGCATAGATCCTCATGCAGCGAACCGACCACATCGAGGTCAGGAGCAGCGCGCAGGCGGCGAGAGCAACGGCACCGGCGCCGCGCGATTCCGACGCGAGCACGCAGGTTGACGCCAGCAGGAACACGACGAGGAACGAGATCCAGCCCTGCCCGGTCATCTTCCGATAGCAGGAGAAGAACATCAGGTAGGCCCCGACGAAGCCGAGCGTCTGCTTGGATTCATAGATGCCCTGCCACTGGCCCTCGTGCATCCAGGTGTGGTCGATCCCGATATCGGGCACCGCAATCGCGAAGAAGGCCGATGCGGCGACCGATAGGAAGAGCCCGAGGACTGTGGCCCCCACAATCTCGTCGATGTCGATACGCGTGATCAGGCAGAACGCGCCGAATGTCGTCATCGCCAGCGCCGCACTCTTCATGAACGCCGCGGCGCTCAGGCTGGACCAGAGCACGGAGATGGTGGCGAACGAATAGAATGCGAGCAACGCGATCAAATCCGGATTGAGCTGCAATCGCAGACGCGGGCGCACGAATGCACTTGCGTAGATGAGGACGGCCCACATCAGGATCGCAATCGCCTGTTGCAGATTGCTCAGCTGTTCCGGCAGCAGCGCGGCGTTGAAATTGCCCATCGATGCGACCACGTTGACGGTGATCGAAACGAGGATGGCGGTCCTGGCAAGCGTCTCGACGCCTGCGCTGCGCGTCTTCCAGAACGCGCTCTCGAGTGCCTCGGAATCCACCTCGGTCTGCAGGCTGGCCATGAGACGACTTTCCTAAAGCGCGGTTAACAATCTGCTAGCGCCCGCGATCTCCGCCCCCCGCTCCGGCCGGCGACTTAATAGCTTGGTGACGATATGAATCCTATCCGGCGCATTAATGCAAATTACACGCCTCAGGTGTCTCGCCCGTAACGACCTTGCTATAAAGCGCGGGTCCGGCTCGATCGACGTCTCAATTTACCTGGTTTTCCCGATTGCGCATGAACAGCCCCAGCACCAATTTCGACATCGCCGTCGAGCCGGCGTTCGACTTCCTGTCGCCGGAATACGCCGAGCTGTTCGACGGCTCGGCCGCCACCGCGTTCCAGCATCCGGTCTGGCTGCATAGCCTCTACACCGAGCTTGCATCTCATGCAGGGGCAATCCCTCTGATCGTCGTGGTCCGCCATCGCGCAACTGGCGCGCTTGCCATGGTGCTGCCCATGCTGCGGGTCCGGCGTGGACCGATACGCACAGTCGAGTTCGCCGACCTCCGCGTCTCCGACTATCTGGCACCGGTTTGCAGGCCCGAGGCATTTTCCCAGCTGCTCGCGGACGAGAGCGCATGCGCCGAGATCAGGTATCTCATCCGCCCGTTCGATCTGCTTCGGATGACGAAGATTCCCGATGGACGGCTTCCGATCGAAAATCTTCTGGCTGCGCCTCGTCGCGTGTTGATGAAGACCAATGCCTACGCGACCGTCCTTGTCGCGCCGTTCGAACGATGGCGAGCCAGCGCGCTGCATCGCTCCTATCAAAAGGAGCTCGCAAAGAAATATCGCCAGCTCCAGAAGAAGGGCGCCCTGAGCTTCGCATGCTGCAACGACAGCGCCTCCGCGATCGAGGCACTGGACGTGATGCGGAAATTTCGCGGCCCGCGCTTTCAATCACAGGGCGACGGGGACCTGCTGCAGCGCCCCGAATATTACGCCTTCTACTCCGGCGTGGCGCTTCGCGGTCTCGGCTCCTTTGTGCGGCTCTATGTCATGAAGATGGACGGCGAGGTGATCGCGGCCGTGCTCGGACTGCACCACCAGGGCAATTTCCTGGTCATCATGAGCGCGTTCGACATCGCCGGATACAAGAGCCAGTCCCTGGGCGCGCTGATGTTCGAGCAGGTGGCAAGGGATTGCATCGAGCGCGGCGATCAGATGCTCGACTTCACCATCGGCGACGAGCCCTACAAGAAAATGTTCGGCGGGCAGCCCTCGCCGATGTGGGAGGTCACGCAGGCCGGCAGCACCGCGGGCGCCATATCGCTGTTCGCGCTGAAGCAGGCCCCCTGGCTCAAACTGGCCGCCAAGCGAATGTCGGAGTTGAGGCTCTTGCCGACGCGGACCCCGACGCCCACGCGCTGAACGAGGCGAGACGCCGAGGGCCGCAGCACTCAGACGCGCAGCGCGCTTCGGACCTGCGCGAGCCAGCCCGGCCGCATCTGATCCACCCGATGGGTGAGACTGCGCCGCAGGAAGTGCAGCCGCCGCCGCACGTCCCAGCCGATATCGTTGCGGGACGTCAGCGCCTGACGGAAGTGCGCCATCTTCAGCGATTGCTGGTCCGCCGCGATCTTGTCGCGATCGGAATAGAACTCCGATATCTTCTCCTTGCCCATGCCTGCGGTCATGAGCCAGCGCGGCGCATATTCGGTGCAAAGACGCTCGACGTCGACCAGCAGGCGGGCGACGCCGGTGCCGGCTGCAGGACAGTTGGTCTGGAACGCATCGCCGATGAGCACGACGCCGTCCTGGAGGTGCCCTTCGACGACGGACAGATCCATCACCCAATTCCGGACGCGGTCCGTCACGTGGAAGTCGCCGAGATAGGGCCGCAATCCCGGCAGCAAGCGCAAGAGCGTCGCTTCGGTGTCGCGGCGCAGATCGCGCATGACAGGATCGGCCGGGTCGCGGAACATGAAGAGATTGGCCCGCATGCCGGCGCGCACCGGAAACAGGCTGAGATAATCGATGCCGTCAGCGGTGCGCTCGCCGTAACAGGTCAGGGCGTTGAAATCGAACGGCATGCCGTCCCGCCGGGCAATCGTGAAGCCGAACGAGACCGAGTGACCCGCGGCGAGCAGGCGCCGTTTCATGCCGAGCTTGTAGCCGAGAGCACCGGCCATGCCGGTCGCCAGAACGACGAGACGGGCATTCAGGCGCCGTCCGGAGGCGAGCTCGAGCTGCTGGACGTCATCGCTGCAGCTGAGTGCAGTGACCTCGTCGATGATCAGGCTGGACGGATCGGGGATCTGGCCGCGCGCCATCGCAACGAGATCTGCATAAGGAAGCCCGTAAGCCTGGCCGACGCTGACATCGACCAGCTTGCCCTCCCTGATATTGAGCACGCGGTCGTATGGACACGCGACGCTCTCGAGCCCACGGAGGAAGCCCAGCTTCCGGAACATCTCCAGCTGGTGGCCGCCGATCTTCTCGACACGGAATTCGTCCGGGTAGAGCGCGCGCTTGTCGATGAGGGCGACGCGATGCCCCGCCCGCGCGAGCACCGCCGCAGCGAGGGATCCCGCGAGGCCGCCGCCCACGATCGCGACGTCGACCATCGCCGCAGCCCCGGTTGCCGCGACCGGCTCGGTGACGCTTTGATCCGCCGTCATGGTTCAGGCTCCCACGGTTAACGGTGGTCCCGTCTGCAATTCTCTCGTGCAATTCTCTCGCCTGATGTCGCATCGCGCGATCAAACGCGATCATTTCTGCCGATCGAGGTTAATGAGCCGGCGGACTGATCCAGCTCCATGACATCGCGGCACGCGGTTTGCTCGGGATGTCAGGCAAATCCCGGACTCGGCCTGAACGGCGGCCCGTTTTGACAATCGTTTGCGCGTCCAAACGGCCGATCTCGTCGTCATGGCCGTCGATGCGGCGCTATGCCGCCATTTCGGCCGGGTCAGGGCTTTGCGTTAACGGGACAGTCGGGACGGCCGTGTTTCACGGTGACGCAGCCGGCCGCGTCGCGACATCGTCGCGGCCGGCAATATCCTGAAGGTCTCTCATTAACACTCGCGATTTTCCGGCATGCTAGGCTATCTCCGCTATCGGACCACGTCTCTTCAGGGGAGAGTTGCCCCTCAACTTCCATGATCGAATCCATCGTCCAGTTCATGCGGCGCGACGTGACGCGTGGTGTTGCCGGGACCATCCTGCTCAAGGTTGGTAGCGGCGCGCTGGCGTTTGCATTGTTCTCGCTGGCGGCGCGAACGATGTCGCCGGACGGGTTCGGCATCTTCGCGACCTGGCTGTCGGTGGCCCAGATGGCGTCGGTGGTGGGACTGGTCGGCCAGGAATCGCTGCTGGTGCGATTCCTCAACGAATATCGGGTGGCAAATCAGCCCGACCTCACCAAGGGCGTGCTGCTATCGAGCCTGAAGATCTCCTCCGCCGCGATGCTGTTCGCGATCGGCGCAATCGCGATCGTGGCGAGCCTGCGCGGCGACGAGTGGCTGCTGATCCTCGCGGTGGCAGCCTACACCGCCGCGAATGCGGGGCTGATGCTCGGCAGCCAGATCGCACGCTCGCTGGTCAGCATCCTCATGGGCGAAGGAAACAGGGAGTTCTTCTGGAGGGCCAGCGTCGTGCTGTTTCTGATCGCCGTCCTCACCGGGCATCGCCAGCTCGATCCCGCCGAATTGATCGCCGTGATGACGGTCGCGATGTCGATCGGCCTCGGCGCGCAGATCGTTGCGATCAGGCGCGCGCTGCCGGATTTCCGCGGCACCGCGGCGCGTTCCGAGACGTCGCGCTGGAGATCGAGCGCGCTTCATTTCTGGGTCGCGTCCATCCTCGAAGCCGCCAACCAGTATTTCGACGTGATCCTGGTCTACTGGATGCTGGATCCGGCGACCGCCGGCATCTACTTTGCCGCCTCGCGCCTCGCCAACATCTTCGCCATGCTCTCGGCCGCCCTGTATAGCTTCGGCGCGCGCCGGCTTCCCTCGCTGTATTTCAGCAAGAACCACCAGGAGTTCGAGCGAACCTTGCAACTTATGTCGGAAGTGACCGCGCTTTGCGTGATCAGCGGACTCCTGCTGATCTGGTTTGGCGGCCCTTATCTCCTCAACCTGTTCGGGCCTCATTTCGCCGCACAGCACTGGGTCCTGATCGTGCTTGCGATCGGAACGGCGTTCCAGGCGGCGGGCGGTCCATCGGCGGCGATCTTGCAGCTGACCGGTTATGAGCGTGAGTATGTGCCCGTCGTCGCCGCGAACGTGGCGCTGCGGCTGGTCGGATTCCTCGTGCTCATTCCCTGGTTCGGCGTGCTTGGCGCAGCGATCTCGGCGACCGTGTCGCTGGCGCTTGCGACCATCGCCCTCAACATCCTGTGCCGCCGGCGGACCGGGGTCGATCCTTCAATTCTCGGATTGCTGCGCTTCCCTGCATCGAAGCGCGGTACTTACGCAGTCCGCGGAATAGACTCCGCCGAATAGGCGCGGGTTCAGCCGGCCAGCCCCAGCACTTCGCCCCGTCGCTGCGCCGAGGGATCGGCGGGCACGTGATTGACGACGATCCCGGTGGGCACGCCGCCGAACCGGGAGAGCGCGGCCGTTGCCCGGCGCATCGCCGCTGAATCGACGGCGTCTTCGCGCGCGACCAGAATGACGAGGTCGGCGTGCGCCGCCAGCGCCGCCGCTTCCGGCTGCAACGCCAGCGACGTCGCGTGAACGACGATCAGATCGAACTCGGAGCGAATATCGTCCGCGGGCGTCGCGTCGCGCCGCTTGCCGGCGCCGAGAAGCTCATCGACGCTGCGGACATCCGCCGTGGTGGTCATGCCGTCCGCCGGCGCTTTGGCGTTGGCAGGACGGGCACCGCCGAGGTCCGGCTCGACCCGGATCAGGACGCTCAGCTTGCCGCGGTTCACCGCCCACCGGTTCAGCGACCGCGCGACGGTGTTACCGCCGGCGCGCTTGCCGACCGACAGCACGAGCGCGACCTTGCCCCGCGGTCCCGATGACTTCTCCAGCCGCTCGAGCAGCGGCCGGAGATAGGGACCGAGATCGAGCTCGGCGGTTGCGGACAGCGGACCTTGCCAGATGTTTCTGGGCCCCTCGCCCGGCATCAGCTCGGGAACGCGGGCCCACACCGGCGGTCGCGACCAAGCTCCGGGCTGGCGCTCAGCGACTTCGGCGTCGCGCTCGCGAACGTCCGGAACGGGTTTCTCCGATCCGCGTCCCGTTGCGACAACGACCGCCGTCGATGTCAGCAGCGAGCCGATCGCGAGCGCTGCGAGCAGCAAGGGTAGCGGCGGAAGCGTCGAGCGCAGCGGCGGAACGGCGGATGAGGCGATCTTGGTCTGCGAGCTCTGCAACAGGCGCTGCTCGTTCGTGGTCTTGGAGCGCGAGAGGAACTGCTCGTAGATGTTCCTGTTGGCCTCGGCATCGCGCTGCAGCTCCTGGAGCTTCACCAGCGCCTGACCGTCGACCAGCAGCTGCGATTCCGCCGCCTTCATCTGGCTTTCCAGGGCCTTCTGCTGATCGCGCTGCGCTTCATATTCCGACTTTGCGGTGTCGATGCCCTTGGCCCGCTCCACCTCGATCTGCCTGTTGAGATCGTTCAGCTGGCTGTACGACATCACGAGGTCGGGATGGCGATCACCGAGCACGGCCCGCTTCTGCGCGATCTGATCGTTGAGCGCCGAGCGCTGGGCACGCAGCGCGCTCAGCAGATCCTGCTTGACGGGGCTCTCGACATTGCCCTTGAGGTCGCGCTGCGCCTGCTCAAAGCGGGCCTTGGCCTCTTCGGTCCGCGCACGCGCAGCGGCGACCTGCTGCGACAGCTCGCTCACGCGCAATTGCTGCGTCGTGGAATCCTTGCCGGCGTTGACGATCCTGTGCTCGAGCTTGAAGGCGGCAACCGCGTCCTCCGACGCCTTCAACCTGTCGCTCAACGTCTTGAGCCGGCTGCTCAGCCAGTCGGCGGCCTCGTCGGTCGCCTCGGTGCGGATGCTTTTCTGGCTCGCGACGAACGCCTCGGCGATGGCATTGGCATAATAGGCTGCGCGGTCCGGCCGGTTCGAGGTGAAGCGGAAGGCGATGACGTAAGTCAGCCCGCGGCGTGATATATCGAGCCGGTTGCGGAAGCGCTCGAGCAGGCGCGCGGGGTCGGTGTGTCCCCCGGAAATGTCGTCATCGTCGCGAATCCTGAGCTGCTCGAGCAGCGGCTTGAGAAAGCCGTCGGATTTGGCGACTTCGACCAGGCTTTGCAGCGCGGCGCTGTCCTGCCCGATGCCCGGCAGGACGTCCTGTTCGGTGGTCACGCGCTGCTCGCGGGGATCGACGACGACGAGCGCGGTCGCGGCATATCGCACCGGGATCACGAGCAGAACGACGACGCCGAGCGCGAACATCGCGAGCGCGAGCGTCAGGATGCGGCGACCGTTGTCCCGGATGAAGGACAGCGCGCCGGCGGTCGTGAGGACACCGCGCGCGGCGACCCCGCTTCCCTTACCGTTCGACGAATTGCGGGGCTGCCACGACGCGGCGGTCGATCCGGAACTGGTCGGGTCTACGCGGCGACCGAACGTCATGGAAATTACTCGGATTCAACTGGCAAACACTGGTTCAGTGGCCTGCCCCCAACGTAGTTATCTATGGTTAATCCGCGGTTACCCGCCCCCGCACGACCATGACCAAATGGTTAACGCGCTCGCGCCATGCGCCCGAGAGCAAGCGGAATTCCCTTGTGAATGATGTGTTTCCGGCAGCGGGGCGCATTAACTCCGTTTGTTGCTAGTCGGTGTCTGGCCGATGCCCGCGTGATAGGTACGGAGTTAAGAAGGTGAAGATTTCACTAGCGGGCGGGATCCGTGCTCCATTACCAGCTAGGCACAGAACTGGGCGAGGCACCGAGGCTGCCGTCGACCGCGGCGGCGCTGGCAAGACCGGACGGTGGCGGAGCAAAGCCGCGCGTGCTTCTCGTGCAGACGCAGGCCGAGAACGCGGGGGCGCAGGAGATCTCGAGGCTCCTCGGCGCCGGGCTGACCGCTCGCGGCTACCGCGTCACCAATCTGTTCTTCTTCCGCAAGTCCGATTCGTTCGACGAGCCGCCCGATACGCTCTACTGCGCCTCGCGCCGTCCCGGCAATGCGCTGGCGCTGCTGCGCATGCTGTGGACGCTCGGCCGCCATATCAGGACCATCCGGCCCGATGCCGTCCTGACCTTCCAGCATTTCGGCAACGTCATCGGCGCGGGCGTGACGCGCCTCGTCAGCCGCGCGCCAGTCGTTGCCAACCAGGTGTCATCCGCGCTCTCGATGAGCTGGCCGGTGCGCACCGCCGACATCGCCATGGGCAGCCTCGGCTTCTTCGATTGCATCACGCTCAACTCGAAAGACATGGAGCGCGAATATTCACGCTACCCCGCGGCCTACACGTCGCGCATGGTGCATGTCCCACACGGCTTCGACGACAAGGCGCTCACCTTGTCGAAGCAGGCTGCGCGGCAGACATTCGACCTGCCGCTGGATCGCACATTGCTCGGCTGCGCCGCGCGGCTGCACCCGCACAAGCGGCTCGATGCGGCGATCCGCCTCCTGCCCGATCAACCGTCGTGGCACCTTGCCCTCGCCGGCCAGGGGGCCGACGAGGCGCGGCTGAGGCAGCTCGCGGGTGAGCTGAAAGTAACGGACAGATTGCATCTGCTCGGCGAAATCCCACCGCGCCGGATGGCGGAGTTTCTCGCCTGTCTCGATGTGTTCGTCTTTCCGACGCAGGCCGAGACCTTCGGCCTTGCCGCAGTCGAGGCCGCAAACGCCGGCGTTCCTTCCGTCGTCACCGACCTTCCCGTGCTGCGCGAGGTGCTGTCCTTCGAGGGCAAGCCGACAGCCCTGTTCGTCGATGCCACCGATCATGCGCAGCTGTCGGCCGCCGTCTCGAGACTCCTGAATGACCAGGCATTGAGCAGCGAGCTGCGACAGAATGCGAAGGGCCTAAAGTCGCGCTATTCGGTCGATGCGATGGTGGAGGAATACGTTCGAATTCTCGGCCGGGTCATCTGACCAGGGCGTTGGAAGAGATGAGCTCGACATGATCATCGAGTTTCGCTGTGAACGTGACCATGCGCGGCAGTGGATGGGCCGTCAGACGCTGTCGATCGACGGCCGCGACGTTCCGGTCCGGATCGCATGGACCGCGACGGCACAGCCGCGGCCCGCTGGTCTCGATGCGCTGTTCGAGCTCGAGCGCCTGGTGTTGCACAAGGGCAAGCCCAGCGGCGCCGGCAAGCTGAAGATCATTCCGGAACGCACGCAAGCGCCAAGCGGCACGGCCGACGTGATCGTCGACTTCACCGGCGCGGCACGGGATCCGAATTGCACGGCCCGGCTCTATCTCCGCCCCCTGTTCAATGGCACCGCCGGCGAGAACGCTGCGCTCACCGCCATCCTCGCCGGCGATCTGCCTGTCGTCGAGATCGTCAATGAGGTCGACGGCGCCGTGCTCGATCGCGGCCATCCGTCCGCGGAGACCGCGGCCGGCCTGAGCGGCGGGCTTGAAACGGTCATGGCGCGAACGCTGACCATGGTGGCGGCCATCCTGTCGGGACGGCCGCGCATCGTGCCGCAGCTGGCGCGTCCCGCCGCTGGTGGCAATGGCCGGCAGCCGGCACCCTATGTGCTGCGCGGCCTCGCCGTATCGGTCGCCAAGAAGATTTATCGCCTGTGCTGCTATGCGCCGCATTGGCATGTCGGATGGCGCTTCAATGACGGCGCGGGCATCTGGCAAACCGGAGATCTTTCCGGGCCGCGCTGGAACGTGCTCGGCGATCCCGGAAACCATTTCTACGCCGATCCCTTCCCGATCACCTGGCGCGGACGGACCTTCGTCTTCTTCGAGGATCTCGATCACCGCGTCGGCAAAGGCATCATCTCGGCGATCGAGTTCAGCGACAGCGGGCCCATCGGCGAGGTCGTGCCGGTGCTGGAGGAGCCTTGGCACCTTTCCTATCCATTCCTGATCGAGGATGATGGCGAGTTGTGGATGATCCCGGAAAGCTCGCTCCACCGCGATGTTGCGCTCTACAAATGCGTCCGGTTTCCGGACAAATGGGAGCGGCACGCGACGCTGCTGTCGGGCCTCGAGTTCGCCGACGCGACGATCACGCGGCACAACGGGTTGAACTATCTGTTCGGCGCCTGGCGCGACGGAGCCGGCGGCTACTCGGATTCGCTGGCAATCTATTACGCCGAACACCTGCTCGGCCCGTGGCTGCCGCATGCCAGCAACCCGGTGCTGATCGATCGCGCAAGCACGCGACCTGCGGGGAATTTCGTCACCATCGATGGCAAATTGTGGCGGCCGGTGCAGGACTGCACTGACGCATACGGCGCAGCGCTCGCCCTTGCGGAGATCGTCGAGCTGTCGCCGACGACATACAGGCAGGTGGTCCGCCACTCTCTCAAGCCCGGCCCGGCCTGGCCCGGCAGGAAGCTGCACACGCTGAACCGCTGCGGCCGGCTCGAGGTGATCGACGGATCGCGCGTTCAACCCAAGAGCCGTGCCTTCGCCAGCAAATTTCCATCGGCCGTTTTACCCGCGCGAGCCAGCGCGTTAACGGCCTGCTGAGCCGCCGCCAGCCGATCGAGATCGTGCGAGGCTAACACAAGAGCTGCCCCGCGCGCTCGTACGGCCGATCGGCGCGCGTTTTGGCGCCTATGACACGGCGGGCGGCGTTGATCAAACGCCGTCCGCCATGGCTCGTTTCGAGCAGTCTCGGCAGCGGCGGACGTCCTACTGCGAGCGATCCGAGGTCCAGCCCTTGTACTCGGCGACGTTGTCCCTGGTCACGAGCTTGGACGGCAGGAGCTCGACGGTGGAGGCCGGCTTCTGGCCGTTGAGAATGCCGACGCCGACCTGCACGGCCCGCCGCGCCATGAAGAACGGATCCTGCGAAGCCGAGGCCTGGATCTGCGGCGACTGCGGATCTTTCAGCGCCGCCTCGATATCGGGCGCGCCATCGACTGCAGTGATGATGATGCCCGTGCGGTTCTGCTGTCGCGCCGCAAGATCGCTGCCGATCGCCTGCGGATCGTTGATGGCGAAGATGGCATCGATCTTCGGGAAGCGCGTCAGATAGCCCTGCGCCACGTTGAGCCCGCCTTCGCGCGAGCCCTTGCCGTCCTGGTCGCTGGACAGCACCTTGATGCCGGGATTCTTCGAGAAGACGTTCTTGCAGCCGACGACGCGGTCGATCACGGCGGAGACCTGCGGCCCGTTCTCGATGATGACGTCGCCCTTGCCTCCCAATTTGTCGACGATGTACTGGCAGGAGATCTCGCCGGCCTGCACGTTGTTGGTCGTCACGGTGGCATCGGCGCCTTCGGCCGCGGTGTCGACCGCGACGACAACGATGCCTGCCGCCTGCGCCTTCTTGATCGCCGGCCCGATCGCCTTGGGATCACCCGGGTTCAGTAGGATCAGATCGACGCCGGCGGCAATGAAATTGTCGATCTGGGTGACCTGCTTGCCGAGATCGTATTCGAAGCCGACCGTCGTGATCTTCACATTGGGGTTGGTCTTCTTCGCCTCGAACTCGGCGCCCTTCGACAGCGCGACGAAGAACGGGTTGCCCATCGATCCCAGCGAGACGCCGATCGACTTGAGCTCCTTGGCGCAGGACGGCGCGGTGCCTAGGGCAAGCGCCATGGCAGCGCCGGCGAGCATGATGGTCTTCAACATTGGTATCCTCCCTGGTCTGTCTTCATCCCCGGCACGGCAGACCAGTTGCCGCAACGGAACGTCGCATCACGTTCTGGCCGACCCTTGCAGGCGGTAGCGGTCGAGCGCCACGGCGCCGATGATGACGAGGCCCTTGATCACATATTGCCAGATGTCGGAGACGCCGATCAGGATCAGCCCGTTCGACAGCACGGCGATGATCAACGCGCCGACCAGCGTGCCCCAGATCGATCCGATGCCACCGACGAACGAGGTGCCGCCCAGGATCACGGCGGTGATCGCGTCGAGCTCATAGGACTGGCCGAGCTGCAGACCGTTGGCCGCATAGAGGCGCGCCGCCTGCATGGCGCCGCCGAGCCCCGCGAACAACCCCGAGACGCCGTAGACGAAGATCAGCACGGCCCAGACCTTGATGCCGGCAAGCCGTGCCGCGCTTTCATTGCCGCCCACCGCATAGATGTGCACGCCGAGCACGGTCCGGCGCAGCACCAGCCAGGAGACGAGGATGACGAGTAAGGCGATCACCGACAGCCACGGGATCGACGCAACGCCGGGGACCAGCGTCAGCGAGCCGTTGCCGATGAACGCATAGGGAATCGAGGGATTGAACACGGTGGTGTCGGCGCCGAGCAGCCGCGCCAGGCCGCGCACGGCGGTGAGCGAGCCGAGCGTGACGATGAAGGGCGGGAGCCGCAGGAGCGCAATCAGCGCACCGTTGACGAGGCCGAAGCCAAGGCCGGTGACGAGCGCGGCCGGCAGCCACAGCATGCCGAGCTCCGGCAGCTTGGAGAGCGTCAACCCGGCCATCGCCGAGGCCGCCAGGATCGAGCCGACCGAGAGGTCGATGCCCCCGGTGAGGATGACGAAGGTCATGCCAGCGGCGAGCACGGTGTTCACCGCGGCCTGCTGCAGCACGATGCCGAGATTTTGTCCGGTGAAGAAGCGCCCCTCGGACAGCATGTGGAAGCCGATGCAGAGAACCAGCAGCACCGGCAGCATGCCGAGCGCGCTGATCAGCATTCTCACCCGCTGACGCCTCGTCTCCGCAGCGGCACCGTTGGTCGTCGTCGAGACGGCACTGGCCTTCGAAGCACCGTTGTCAGGCATCGAGATGCTCCATCCCCGTGGCAAGCGCCATGATGTCTTCCTGCGCCAGCGGTGAATGCGGGCCACGCGTGACCTCGCCGGCGATGTGGCCGGCACGCATCACGACGACGCGGTCGCAGATGCCGATGATCTCGGGCAGATCGGACGAGATGACGAGGATCGCGGTGCCGGCCTTGGCCAGATTGTCGATGATCGAATAGATCTCCGACTTGGCGCCGACGTCGACGCCGCGCGTCGGCTCGTCGAGGATCAACACCTTCGGCGCAATGGCGAGAAGCCGCGACAGCAGCACCTTCTGCTGGTTGCCGCCGGACAGGCCCCCTGCGGCGACGCCGACATTGGCGGCGCGGATGCTGAGCCCTGCGAAGGCTCGTTCGGCCCGCTCGCGCGCCTTGTCGCGATCCAGGACCCAGCCGAGCTTCGCATCGCGCCCGAGCACGGCGAGATTGATGTTGTCCAGGCACGACATGTCGAGAAACAGGCCGAGCGCCTTCCTGTCTTCCGTCAGGTAAGCGATGCCGGCCTCGAGCGCCTCGCCCGGCGTGCGGATGTCGATCGGGCGTCCCTCGAGCTCGAGACGGCCGGCAGTCCTGGGCGCCGCGCCGATGATGAGATGCGCAAGCTCGGTCCGGCCGGCACCGATCAGGCCGGCGAGCCCCACCACCTCGCCTGCATGCACGGTGAGCGAGCAGCCCTTGACGCGGCGTCCGTCAGCCATATCGCTCGCCGCGAGCACCGGATGTCCGCGTCCCGCTTCGGCATCGTGCTCCTTCTTGTAGAACGAGGAAACATCGCGCCCGACCATCATGCGGACGATGGTATCGGCGCGGATGCCCTGCTTGTCGAGCGAGCCGACCAGCCGGCCGTCGCGCAGCACGGTGACACGGTCGCCGAGCGCGTAGACCTCGTCCATGCGATGCGAGATGTAGATAATGGCGAGCCCCTCGGAGCGAAGCTGGCGGATCAGCGCGAACAGCCGCTCGCTTTCGGCCGCCGACAACGAGGTGGTTGGCTCGTCCATGATCAGGATCTTTGATCTCGCGTGCAGCGCGCGGGCGATCTCGACCAGTTGCCGCTGGCCCATCGACAGGTGCGCCACCAGCGTCGATGGCAGGAAGTCTGCGCCCAGCCGCTTCAGGATCGGCCCGACGCCTTCACGCATCGCGCCGCGGGCCAGCAAGCCTGCATGCGATAGCTCCCGTCCCAGATAGATATTTTCGGCAACGCTGAGATTGGGAGCCAGTGACAGTTCCTGATAGATGATGGAGATGCCCGCCGCACGACCGCCGAGCGGACCTTCGATCCGGACCGGATGTCCCTCGATGCGGATCTCGCCGCCGGCATCAGGCCGGTAGGCGCCGGACAGGATCTTCATCAGCGTCGACTTTCCGGCGCCGTTCTCTCCCATCAAAGCATGGATTTCGCCGGCATAGACGGTGAGATCGACGGCACGCAGCGCCTTGATGCCGAAGAAGGATTTCGAGACCCCGCGCATCTCGAGGATCGGATCGTCCATCGTGCCTCCCGACGCACAATGCGTTTCCTACCCGCGTCTCAATCGGTTTCTCAGCGCGGTTCACGCATTAAACAAAAGGCTGCGGCGCAGGGCAATACCGAAGACACGGGAAGGCAACATCGAAGCGGCACTAGTGGCGCGGCCGATACAGTTCGCGCCAGGCGGGAAGCCGGTCGGCATAAGCATCGACCAGCCCGGCGTCGGGTTCAAAGGTCTCGATGCGCTGCGGCCGCGTGCATACGGCGGCGACCGCCTCACCGGTGACAGCAAGCCGCCCCAATCTCGCCGCACCGAACGCCGCGCCGGTTTCACCTCCGGCAAAACGATGGACCGGAACATTCAGCACGCTCGCCAGCACCGAGAGCCAGAACGGGGACCGCGAACCACCGCCGATGGCGTCGGCCTCCGCGATCGCGATGCCGGCATCAGCGAGCACGTCGCGGCAATCGGCGAGCGCGAAGGCAACGCCTTCGAGCACCGCCTGCACGATCGTCCCGCGATCGGTGCCATGGCTCAAGCCATCGAGCATGCCGCGGACGAGGGGATCGTCATGCGGCGTCCGCTCGCCGGCAAGATAAGGCAGGAAGCTCACCGGTGACGGTGCCCGCGGGTGCGATCCAAGCGGCGCCAGCAGCTCGGCCTCGCTGGCGCCGAGAAGGCGCGCGATCCAGGCGAGGCAGGAGGCGGCCGAGAGAATTGCACCGGCCTGAATCCACATGCCGGGAACGGCGTGACAGAACGTATGCACCGCGCGATCCGGGTTGGCGGCGATGGCGCTGGTCGGCGCCAGCAAGGCACCGGAAGTTCCCAACGACACGAACGCGGTTCCCGGCCGGATCGCGCCGATGCCGACGGCGCCCGCCGGATTGTCGCCGGCGCCGCCCGCGATCACCGGCCGCCTGCGCATGCCCCAACGCAGCGCGAGCTCGCCGCGCAGCGTCGATGCGGGCGCACATCCCTCGACCAGGCGCGGCATGTGACCGCGCGACAGGCCGGTCGCCGCCAGCGCGGCCTCCGACCAGTCTCGGCGCGCGGCGTCGAGCCAGAGCGATCCCGATGCATCCGACACGTCCTCGACGGCCTCGCCTGATAGCACCAGGCGCAAATAGGCCTTTGGCAGCAGAACGAGCTTGGTCGCCGCGAATATTTCAGGCTCGTGCGCCGCGATCCACAGCAGCTTCGGCGCGGTGAAACCGGGCATCGCCTTGTTGCCCGTCGTCGCACGCAAGGCGGGCCAGCGTCGTTCCAGAATGCGACACTCCGCGGCAGCACGTCCGTCGTTCCAGAGGATGCAGGGCCGGAGCGGCTTCCCGCTCGCATCGAGCAGCGTGGCGCCATGCATCTGGCCGGATAGTCCGATGCCTTCGACGGCCGCCAACGCAGCGGCATGGCTCGCCTTCAGAGCGTCCAGCGTGGCAAAGGTCGCTTCAATCCACTGCGCGGGCTCCTGCTCATAACAGCCTGATAGCGGCGAGGCCGTCGCAAGCGGGCGGCTCTCGCTTGCGATCACGCGCTGGGCATCGTCGACGAGAACGGTCTTGACCGCGGAGGTCCCGAGATCGATGCCGAGATACATGGATGCTCTCCGCTCACTTGGTCGCGTCGATCCAGATTCCGGGCTCCGAATGCTCCCGAATGTGGCTGACGAGGAAGTCGGAAAAGACCCTGATCTTGGCCGGCAGCCTGACGCGGTTCTGATAGGCGATGTTCATCGTGAGCAGCGGCAGCTCCCAGTCCCTCAGGACGGGCACCAGCCGGCCGGCCGCGATGTCGCTCTGCACAATGTAGAGCGGCTGAATCAGGATGCCGAGCCCTGCGCGCGCCGCGCCACAGATGATCTGGCCGTCATTGCTGTCGAGCGTCGGCGCGATCCGAACCGTCTGCGTCGTGCTGCCCTTGCTCAACCGCAGCGAATAGGGATCGTTGGCGAGATTGTAGATCAGCATGTTGTGACGGGCGAGATCGGCGGGATGCTCGGGCCGGCCGTGCTTCTCCAGATAGGAGGGAGCCGCCGCGAGCACGCGGTGCATCTGGCCGATGCGGCGGACGACGATGTTGGAATCCGGCTCGTGCTCGCGCGTGCGGATCGCCACATCGATGCCGGCTTCGATGAAATCCAGATAGCGGTTGGCGCTGATGATCTGCACGCTGAGATCAGGATAGAGCGCGCGGAAGGCCGGCAGCATCGGCGCGAGATAGATCATCGCGAAGGACAGCGAAGACGTTACGCGCAGCATGCCCTTCGGCGACAGCGCGCGGTCGGAGACGGCGTCCTCGGCTTCGGCGAGCTCGTTCAGCAGCGTGCTGCAGCGCTGCAACAGCTCCTGCCCTGCCTCGGTGAGCCATTGCCGGCGCGTGTTGCGTTCGATCAGCCGGACCGCAAGCCGCTCCTCCAGCGCGCTGAGATGCCGGCTGGCGGCCGCGTTCGACATCCGCAGCATTTCGGCGGCCTTGGAAAGACTGCCGAGCTCGGCGGTTTTGGAGAAGACTTCGAGTTGGAGCAGCCGGTCCATTTTTGCGCAAAGAGGAAAAGAGACTTACGAAGATTGGCCTTTATTTCCGTTTTCCGCAAGGCAAAATGCCCCCAACAAAGCACAATGGCAGGCGAGGAAATCAGGAAATGTCGGGCCCGATCAGGCACATCGTGATGTGGCGGCTGCGCGGGGAGACCCCCGAGGAGCGCTCCGCCGCCCGGCTGAAGGTCAAGACCCTGTTCGAGGGCCTCAAGGGCCGGATCGACGGCCTCACCCACATCGAGGTCGGCATGGACGTCAGTGCGGTCGACTATGCCTGCGATGTGGTGCTGTTCTCGGAGTTCACCAACCAGGCGGCGCTCAGCGCCTATGCCAATCATCCGGAGCACCTGCGCGTCCGCGAGGCGCTGGGCGACTTGCGGATCGGACGCTTCCAGGTCGATTATCCCATCAAAGAGACCGGCGCATGATCGGTACGTTCACCTTTGAAAACCTGCCCTGCCGCGTCGTGTTCGGCAGCGGAACCCTGGCATCGGCCAAAGCCGAGGTGGAGCGGCTCGGCGGCAAGCGCGCGCTGGTGTTGACGACGCCGCAGCAGGAGGCACAAGGTAAGAGCCTCGGTGCCGCGCTCGGCCCGCTCTATGCCGGCATTTTTCCGGGCGCCACGATGCATACGCCGGTCGATGTCACCGAGCGCGCGCTCGCGGCGATGAAGGCATGCGAGGCCGATTGCGTCGTCTCGCTCGGCGGCGGCTCGACTACAGGCCTCGGCAAGGCGCTGGCCTTGCGCACCGGCGTCAATCAGCTCTGCATTCCCACCACCTATGCCGGCTCGGAGATGACGCCGATCGTCGGCCAGACGGAGAACGGCCTCAAGACCACGGTGCGCGATGCGGCCGTGCTGCCGGAGACCGTGATCTACGATGTCGATCTGACATTGACGCTGCCGGTTGGTCTCGCGGCGACCTCAGGCATCAATGCGATCGCGCATGCTGTCGAGGCCCTCTATGCCCGCGACACCAATCCCGTGACATCGCTGATGGCGGAGGAAGGCATCCGTGCGCTGGCGCGCGCCCTTCCCGCGATCAGCGTCAAGAGCGATGATCGCGAAGCCCGCACCGAAGCCCTTTACGGCGCCTGGCTATGCGGCGTCTGCCTCGGCACCGTCGGCATGGCGCTGCATCACAAGCTCTGCCATACGCTGGGCGGCACGTTTGACCTGCCGCATGCGGAGACCCATACGATCGTGCTGCCGCATGCGCTGGCCTACAATGCGCCGGCCGTACCCGAGGCGATGGCGCGCATTTCGCGCGCGATTGGCGCTGCCGATGCGTCGCAGGGTCTCTACGATCTCGCCAAACGGCTGGGCGCGAAGCTGGCGCTGCGCGACGTCGGCATGCCCGAGAGCGGCATCGACAAGGCGGCGGATCTCGCCGTCACCAATGCCTACTGGAACCCACGCCCGCTGGAGCGCAATGCCATCCGCGACCTGATCGCGCGCGCCTGGGCCGGCCAGCCGCCCGTTACCATCAAAGCGGCGGCGTGAGATGATGCGACGCACGCTGATCAGATCGGCCACCGTCATCAGCATGGATGACGCGATCGGCGATCTTCCGACCGGCGACGTGCTGGTCGAGGGCAGCCGCATCGTCGACGTACGGCCGTCGATCGACGTCGCGGCCGACACAGAGATCGTCGATGGCACGGGCCGCATCGTCATTCCCGGCTTGATCAACGCGCACATGCACACCTGGCAGACCGGCTTGCGCGGCTTCGCCGCCAACTGGACGCTGCTGGAATATTTCCGCCGCATGCATGCGGGCCTTGCCACCGTGTTCCGGCCCGAGGACATCCACATCGCGACGCTCGTCGGCGCGCTGAACCAGATCAACCATGGCGTCACCACGCTGGTCGATTGGTGTCACAACAATCCGACGCCCGATCACACCGACGCGGCCGTGCGCGGCCTGATCGAGAGCGGCATCCGCGCCGCCTTCTTCCATGGCTCTCCGAAGCCGGAGCCGAAACCAGGCGAGCCGCATTTCTCGGAAGTGCCGCATCCGCGCCGCGAGGTCGAGCGGCTGCTGGGGGGGCCCCTCGCCGATCGCGACGGCCTGGTCACGCTGGGACTTGCGATCCTCGGACCCCATTATTCGACACTGGACGTCGCCATGCACGATTTCCGCCTGGCGCGGGAGCTCAATCTGATCGCATCGATGCATCAGGGCGGCGGACCGGCCAAGACGCCCGGCGGCTGGGAGAAGCTGATCGAGGCCGGCCTCGTCGGCGCCGGCATCAACATCGTTCATGGCAACGATCTGCCCGACGACCTGCTCGATCACCTCGTCGACCTCGGCGTCTCGTTCTCCGTCACGCCGGAGAACGAGATGATCCAGGGCCACGGCTTTCCGATCACCGGACGGCTGCTCAAGCGCGGCGTGCGCCCGACCATCGGCATCGATCTCGAATCGGTGCTGGCCGGCGACCTCCTCTCGGTCGCCCGCGTTGCATTGTCGATGCAGCGAGCGCTCGACAACGCGGAATCGCGCAAAGCGAACGGTACCATTCCGGCGACGACCACGATTCCCGTCCGCGAGGCGCTGCGCTGGGTCACCACCGAAGGCGCCCGCATGCTCGGCCGCGAGCGCCAGATCGGTTCACTCTCGCCGGGCAAGCTCGCCGACCTCGTCCTCATCAACGCCTCCGATCTCAATCTCCATCCGGTGCACGATCCCGTCGCGACGGTGGTGATGCAGACAAGCCTTGCCAATATCGAGGCCGTCATGATCGGCGGTACCTGGAAGAAGCGGAACGGCAAGCTACTCGTCGAAGGGCTGCAGACGAAGAAGGAGCTGCTGGTGCAATCCGGCCGGCGGCTGGTACGGGACATCGAACGACAAGGACGCGCCGCCTGAAGGCGCCAACGGACAACGACAATGACAGACGCTACGAAGAATGTTGCTTTCATCGGGATCGGCAAGATGGGCCTCCCGATGTCGGTGCTCGTCGCCAAGGCCGGTTACGCCGTCACCGCGTTCGACCAGAGCGCGGTGCGGATCAGCGAGGCGCGTACGCAAGGCATTTCTATCGCCGCCTCGCCCGCCGAGGCCGTGAGCGGCAAAGCGGCGGTGATCACCTCCCTGCCCGATGACGCCGCCCTGCGCGGCGCGCTGCTCGGTCCCGCCGGCCTGATCGCGGCGATGGCGCTTGGGGCCGTGTTGATCGAAACCAGCACCGTCAGCGTCGAGGCTTCCAGCGAGGTTGCTGCCGCGGCGCAGGCACGCGGCATCGCCTATCTGCGCTCGCCGGTCTCCGGCAATGCCAGCATCGTCCACACCGGCGCGCTGACCTGCTTCGTCTCGGGGCCGAAGGACGCGTTCGAGACCGCAAAGCCGCTGTTCGCCGCCTTCACCCGTGCCCAGACCTATCTCGGCCCCGCCGAAGAAGCGCGCTACGCAAAGCTCTCGGTCAACCTGATGATCGCGGTGTCGGCCGCGATGATGGCGGAGAGCCTGGCGCTGGCCCGCAAGGGCGGCATCGCCTGGCAGGACATCCTGAAGGTGCTCGACGACAGCGCGGTGGCTTCGCCCATGGTGAAGTACAAGACCGCGCCGCTGCGGACGCGAGACTTCGAGTCCACCTTCTCCTGCAAGCAGATGGCCAAGGACCTCGATCTCATCCTGGGTGCCGGCCATTCGGTCGGCGTGCCGCTGCAACTCGCCGCGCAAGTGCGGGAGACCTATGGCTCGCTGGTGGCGCAGGGCGATGGCGAGGCCGACTTCATCGCGACCGTCAAGCATCTCGAGCGGCTGTCCGGCCTCGGCGAACCGAAACTCTGATCGTGGAGATACATATGCGTAACTTCAACGAGAACACGATCACGGACGCGGTGCTGGAGCGGATCGCGGGCGCCACCGATCCGCGCATCAAAGAGGTCAGCGAAGCCTTGGTGCGCCACCTTCACGCCTTCGTCCGCGAGGTGCGCCCGACCCAGAAGGAATGGGAGTACGGCATCGATTTCCTGACCCGCACCGGCCACATGTGCGATGACAAGCGCCAGGAGTTCATCCTGCTCTCGGACACGCTCGGTGTCTCCATGCTGGTCGACGCCATCAACCATCCGGTGCCGGAAGGCGCGACCGAAACCACGGTGCTCGGCCCGTTCTTCGTCCAGGCCGCGCCTGAAAAGGACAGCGGCGCCGATATCTCCGGCCCGATGGAAGGCGATCCGATGCTGGTCACCGGCTCGGTCTCGACCGTCGACGGCAAGCCGCTGGCGAGCGCCGTCGTCGACGTGTGGCACTCCGACGACCACGGCTATTACGACGTGCAGCAGCTCGACGAGATCGGCGATCTCGCGATGCGCGCGCGCTTCCACACCGATGCCAACGGCCGCTTCCATTTCTGGTCGATCAAGCCGGCCGCCTATCCGATCCCGCATGACGGTCCGGTCGGCGAGATGCTGGAGGCGCAGGGCCGCCATCCCTGGCGCCCTGCACATGTGCATTTCATGATCTCAGCGCCCGGCTTCGAGCAGCTGGTGACCCACGTGTTCGTTGCCGGCGACCAGTATCTCGACAGCGACGTGGTGTTCGGCGTCAAGGACAGCCTAATCCGCGAATTCACGAGGCATCCCGCCGGCCGTGCGCCGGATGGTCGCATGGTGGACAGCGAGTATTTTCACCTCAACTATGATTTCGGCCTGAAGCAGGTTGCGAGCAGCGCAAGAGCCGCCTAAGCCGATCGACGACGCCGCGGACCGACAAGAGTCCGGCAACAGGGAGCAGACGGGAGTTTTGGGATGGGACCTCGTGTCAGCACGAGCATATTGGCCGACCGCCTCACCGGCATGATCGGCCCGCGCGCGAGCGTAGCGCGCGGCGTGCTCGACCAGCATGGGCAGAGCGAATCGCATTATCGCAATCTGCCGCCCGACATCGTCGTGTTCCCCGAGACGACACAGGAGGTCGCCGAGATCGTCAAGCTCTGTGCGGGCGCGGGCATGCCGATCGTCCCGTTCGGCGCCGGAACCTCGCTCGAAGGCAATGCGGCCGCGGTCGCCGGCGGCGTCTGCTTCGATTTCGCGCGCATGAACAAGGTGCTCAGCGTGCATGACAGCGACATGGATGTCGTCGTGCAGCCCGGCATCACCCGCAAGCAGCTCAATGCGGAGCTGCGCAACACCGGACTGTTCTTTCCGATCGATCCCGGCGCCGACGCCTCGATCGGCGGCATGACCTCGACGCGCGCCTCCGGCACCATGGCGGTTCGCTACGGCACCATGAAGGACAATGTCATGGCGCTGGAGGTGGTGCTGGCCGACGGCCGCGTGATCCGCACCGCGAAACGCGCGCGGAAGTCGGCGGCGGGCTATGATTTGACGCGCATGTTCGTCGGCGCGGAAGGCACGCTCGGCGTCATCACCGAGATCACGCTGAAGGTGCATCCCGTGCCGCAGGCGATCTCGGCTGCGGTCTGCAGTTTCGATACCCTGCACGATGCCGTCGACACCGCGATCTCCGTGATCCAGTCCGCGATCCCCGTGGCGCGCATCGAGCTGCTCGACGACGTGATGATGCGCGGCATCAACGCCTACGCCAAGCTCGGCTATCGCGAGGCCCCGACCCTGTTCTTCGAATTCCACGGCTCCGAAAACTCCGTCGCCGAGCAGGCCGAGGCGGCGCAGGCGATCGCCGCCGATCATGGCGGCCACGGCTTTGCCTGGGCCAAGGCCCCAGAAGACCGCAGCCGGCTCTGGCACGCCCGCGACAACACGCTCTATGCCGGCCTCGGCCTGCGGCCCGGCGCACGCGCGGTGATTACCGACGTCTGCGTACCGATCTCGCGGCTGGCGGAATGCCTGACCCAGACGCGGCGCGATGCGGACGAGCACGGCTTCACCGCGCCGATCGTCGGCCATGTCGGCGATGGCAATTTTCATATGCTGATCCTGATCGACCCCTTGAAACAGGAGGAGACCGAGGGCGCCAAGGCGTTGCAGGCCCGCATGGTCGCCCGCGCCATCGCCATGGACGGCACCTGCACCGGCGAGCACGGCATCGGGCTCGGCAAGATCGACTACCTCACCGACGAGCTCGGTGACGCCGTCGACGTGATGCGATCGATCAAGACCGCGCTCGATCCGAACGGCTTGATGAACCCCGGAAAGATCTTTGCAGGCGGAGCCAAGACATGAGTGAGATGGCATGAGCGACGCGCTCCCGATCGAGGTCACCTCGCCCACGCCGCTGCTGGAGCTGCGCGGCATCAGCAAGGCGTTTCCGGGCGTCAAGGCGCTGGATGACGTGTCCTTTGCCGTCTACCCCGGCGAAGTCCACATGCTGCTCGGCGAGAACGGCGCCGGAAAATCGAGCCTGATGAAAGTGCTGTGCGGCGCCTATCGTGCCGATGCCGGCGAGTTCTATTACGAGGGCGAGAAGGTCGCGATCTCCTCGACCGCGGATGCGCAGAAGCTCGGCATTGCCGTGATCTTCCAGGAATTCTCGCTGGTTCCCTATCTCGACATCGCCCAGAACATCTTCCTCGGCCGCGAGCCGAAAGGCCGCATCCCCGGCACCATCGACCGCCGCAGGATCCTGGCCGAGGCCAAGCGCGTGCTTGACACGATCGGCTTCGACATCGATCCCTCCACCACGGTCGACAAGCTCGGCGTGGCGCAGCAGCAGATGGTCGAGATCGCGAAAGCAATCAGCCAGAACGCACGCATCCTCGTGATGGACGAGCCGACCGCGGCGCTGTCCGATCGCGAGACCGAGCTGCTGTTCGCGCTGATCGCGCGGCTCAAGGCCGATGGCGTGTCGATCGTCTACATCTCGCACCGCATGGCCGAGGTGTTCGCGCTCGGCGACCGCATCACGGTGCTGCGTGACGGCCGCCGCATCGACGGCGTCAAGCCCGCCGATGTCACACCGGACCAACTGGTGCGCATGATGGTCGGCCGCAACGTCGACATGACCTATCCGCGCAATTTTGCCGATAAGCCCGGCGAAGTACTGCTCGAGGTCAAGGGCCTCTCGGCCGCGACGGGCATCTCCGACATCAACATCGAGGTCCGCCGCGGCGAGATCGTCGGCCTGTGCGGCCTGGTCGGCTCCGGCCGCAGCGAGGTGGCGCGCGCCATCTTCGGCGCCGATCCCGTGACATCGGGCGAGATCATCTTCGAGGGCAAGAGCATCTCCGGCGAGCCTGATCTCGCCGCCCGCCGCGGCATTGCGCTGATCCCGGAGAGCCGCAAGAGCGAAGGTCTCGCGCTGCTCCGCTCGGTTGGCGATAATTTGGTCGTGTCGGCGCTGAAAAAGCTGTTCCCGAGCGGCCTGTTCGACCAGCGCAGCGCGCAGCGCACCTCGGACGCTCTGATCCGGCAGTTGCGGATCGCGACGCCGAGCGCGCGGCAGACCGTGGGCCTGCTTTCGGGCGGCAACCAGCAGAAGGTCGTGATCGGCAAATGGCTGGCGGCCGGCTCGAAGCTCTTCATCTTCGACGAGCCGACGCGCGGCATCGACATCGGCGCCAAGTCCGAGATTTTTACCCTGATCGACCGGCTCGTCGCGGAGGGCGCGGCCGCGCTCATGATCTCGTCCGAACAGGTCGAGATCTGCCATGTCTGCGACCGCGCCTATGTGATGCGCGAGGGACGCATCGCCGGGCATCTGACCCGCAATGAATTGACCGAGGAGAACATCGTGCGACTGGGGATGCATCATGCGTGAAGCCGCGGTCGTATCACAACCCAATCCACTGCAGCGCATCCCCGGCGTCGCCATCGTGCTGGTGCTGCTGATCGCGCTGTTCAGCGCCATTGCGCCCGGCTTCCTGTCGGCCGCCAACCTCTCCAACGTGCTGGTGCAGTCGACCATCCTGACCATGCTCGCGCTGCCGATGACCTTGATCATCATGACCGAGGGGCTGGACCTGTCGATGGGCGCGGTGCTGACACTGACCTCGCTCTGCGTCGCGATCGTGTCGCTCGCGACCAAGTCGATGCTGCTCGGCCTCGGCGCCGGCCTCGTTGTCGGCGCGGCGTTCGGCGTCGCCAACGGCTGGCTGGTCGCGATCCTCGGTATCCCGCCCTTCGTCGCGACGCTCGGCACGCTCGGCATGGCGCAAGGCCTGTCGCTGATCGTCAGCGACGGCCAGAGCGTGGTCGGAATTCCCCACAGCGTGCGCGACATCTATTCGGCGACGCTGCTCGGCGTTCCCGTGCCGATCGTGATGGCGCTGGTGACCTACGCGGCGTTCCACGGCCTGCTCTATCACACCCGCTTCGGCACCTACATCTTTGCGCTCGGCGGCAATCGCGAGGCGCTGCGCTATGCCGGCCTTTCGCCCAACAAGCTGCTGATCGCGGTCTACGCGATCGGCGGCGCCATGGCCGGCATCGCGGGTCTGCTGATGACCGCGCGAATGAATTCCGGCCACCCGACCGCGGGCCTCGGCCTCGAATTCGACGCCATCGCTGCAGTCGCGGTCGGCGGCACCTCATTCGAGCGCGGCAATGGCTGGCTGCTCGGCACCCTGCTCGGCGTCCTCTCCGTCGGCGTGCTGCGCAACGGCCTGAACCTGATCTCGCTGCCGTCCTCGGTGCAGGTCGCAAGCGTCGGCGTCCTCGTCATCGTTGCCCTGTTCCTCGACGGCCTCAGGAGCCGCGCATGACCGACATCACCAAGGACGCCATCGCACCGCCCCGCTCGTTCCTGTCGCAGGACGCGATCCAGCTGTTCTATCGCCTGCTCGCGGCGCTCCTGATCTGTGCGCTGCTCGCCGTGCTCAGCGATTCCTTCCTGAGCCTCGGCAACATCCTCAATGTGCTGAGGCAAGCGAGCCTGACCTTCTTCATCGCCTCCGGCCTGACGCTGGTGGTGCTCACGGCCGGCCTCGATCTCTCCGTCGGCGCCAATGTCGCGCTGTCGGCCTGCATTGCCGGCACCGTGATCCACAAGACCGGCTCGCCGGCGCTCGGCATCCTCACCGGCCTTGCCTGCGGCGGCATCGTCGGCCTCCTCAACGGCATCATGGTCACCGCGCTGCGCATCCCCTCCTTCATCGCCACCTACGGCATGCTCTGGGTGCTGAACGGCCTGACTTATTGGTACATGGCGGGCGAGACCCTGCACGGCTTCCCCGCGGGCTTCCGCCAGATCGGCAGCGGATATCTGTTCGGCCTGCCCATTCCGGTCTATCTGCTGCTGGTCTTCCTCGGCATCGGCACGTTGTTCGCACAGCGCACGATCTGGGGGCAGGAGATCTATGCGATCGGCGCCAATCCGGTCGCCGCCCGCCTCTCCGGCATTCCCGTTGCGCGGCGCCTGCTGCTGGTCTACGCGGTCTCGGGCACCATGGCGGGGCTCGCCTCGATCATCTTCCTGTCGCGGCTCAATTCGGCCGAGGCCGATATCGGCGAAAGCCTGACGCTGCCGGCGATCGCGGCCGTGCTGATCGGCGGCACCTCGCTGTTCGGCGGCGTCGGCACCGTGTTCGGCACCTTCATCGGCGCGCTGATCCTGACGCTGGTGCTGAACGGCATGAACTTGCTCTCGGTCAGCGCCAACTGGCAGCCGCTGGTCACGGGCATCATCGTCATTCTCGCGGTCTGGCTCGACATGAAGACCCGCCGCCGCGCGCAATGAGTTTTTCAACAATCCAACAAGCAAAATGAGGGATGGAGGCACGATGAAACAGAAACTTGGCTATCTGGCGCTGCCGCTGCTGATGGCGGCTGCGTTCACGACTGGAGCGCGCGCCGACGGCGAGACCATCGCCGTCTTCACCAAGAACCAGACCAACCCGTTCTTCCAGACGGTGCGGGTCGGCGCCGACAACATGGCGAAGTCGCTGAACGCGAAGACGCTGCAATACATCCCGACCAAGCCCGACTCGATCCCCGAGCAGCTCAGCCAGATCGAGGACGTCGTGGTGAAGAAGCCGAGCGCGATCGTGTTCACGCCGGTTGATTACAAGGCGATGGTGCCGGGCGTCGAGAAGATCAATGAGGCCAAGATCCCCGTCGTCAACATCACCGACCGCTCGGCGGGCGGAAAATTCCTGTCCTTCGTCGGCGCCGACGATTACAGCCTGGGGCTGGAGACCGCGCGCTTCCTGCTCAAGACGCTGGGCGGCAAGGGCAACATCGTCATCATCGAGGGCGTCAAGGGCTCGTTGACAAACGTCGACCGCGTCCGCGGCTTCAACGACGCGCTGAAGGAGGCCCCGGGCGCCAAGCTCTTGGCCTCGCAGCCCGGCAACTACCAGCGGCTCCAGGCGCTCCAGGTCATGGAGAACCTGATGCAGTCGAATTCGCAGATCGACGGCGTGCTCGCGGCCAACGACGCCATGGCGATCGGCGCGATCGAGGCGCTCGACGGAGCGAACCGGAAAGCGCAAGTAATCGGCATCAACGGCACCAAGGAAGCCATCGACGCGATCAAGTCAGGCAAGCTGCTCGCGAGCGGCGACTACAACGGATTTGCGCAAGGCTGCCTCGGCACCATGATGGCGATCCGCTCCTTGCGCAACCAGCCTGTCATCAGCGAGATCGTGCTGAAACCGACCGTCATCACCAAGGACAACTACCAGCCGTTCGACGTTCCGCTGGAGCAGCGCACCTGCCCGACGTTCGAGGACGCGGGCAAGCTCGGCGCCAAATAGACCAACCAATCACCGCAAATACCGGGCGGCCGCGCTCGCGGCCGTCCTGAGAACATGGAGACACCATGCTGTTCGCCATCCACGCCGTCGACCGCGCCGGCGCGCTGCCGACCCGGCTCGCCAATTACGACGCCCACAAGGCCTTCCTGAGCGACACCTCGTCCTTCGGCGTCAAGATCGTGATGTCGGGGCCGCTGGTCTCCGACGATGGCCAGACCATGATCGGCAGCCTGTTCCTGATCGAGGCGCCGGGCCGCAGCGAGGTCGAAGCCTTCAACCGCGCCGATCCCTTTGCCGCGGCGGGCATCTGGGAGAAAGTCACGATCACCGGCTTCCTGCGCCGGCAGGGCTAGAGCATGATCCGGAAAAGTGCGAAGCGGTTTTCCGGAAAGATCATGCGTAAACAACAACCTAAAGCGCGATGATGATTCATCCAAATCTCATCGCGCTTTAAAGCCCCTCTACTTCTTCCGCAAGGTGACAAGCCGCCCACTGCTCGGGTCCGATCGCGCGCAGCGTCGGCTCCTCGGTGCGGCAGCGGTCGAAGACGAGCGGGCAGCGGGTGTGGAAGCGGCATCCCTTCGGCGGATTGATCGGGCTCGGCACGTCACCGCCGAGGATGATGGGATTGCGCTTCGCGCCGGGCTCAGGCAGCGGCACCGCCGAGAGCAGCGCCCTCGTATAGGGATGTTTTGGCGCGGCAAATATCTCGCGGCGCGGCGCCACCTCGACGATCTTGCCGAGATACATCACCGCGACGCGGTGCGTCATGTGCTCGACGATGGCGAGATCATGGCTGATGAACAGCAGCGCCAGGCCGAATTTCTGCTGGAGGTCCTGGAGCAAGTTGACGATCTGTGCCTTGACCGAGACGTCGAGCGCCGAGACTGCCTCGTCGCAGACGATCAACTCGGGCTCGGCCGCGAGCGCCCGGGCAATGCCGATGCGCTGGCGCTGGCCGCCCGAGAATTCGTGCGGCCGGCGGTTCAGCGCCTCGCGCGGCAGGCGCACCGTGTCCATCAGCGCGGTGACGCGGACTTCGAGATCCTCCGCGGATTTGGCTAAGCCGAAATTACGGATCGGCTCGGCGAGAATGTCGCGCACGCGCATGCGCGGATTGAGGCTCGAGAATGGATCCTGGAACACCACCTGCACCCGGCGGCGCATCTGACGCATCGTGCTCGGATGCGCGTCGTCGATGCGCTGGCCGTCGAGGATCACCTGCCCTGCGGTGATGTCGAACAACCGCAAAATGGCACGGCCGACCGTCGACTTGCCGCAGCCGGACTCGCCGACCAGCGACAGCGTCTCGCCGCGCGCGATCTCGAATGACACGCCGTCGACCGCATAGACGAACTCGGACTTGCGGCCGAACAGGCCGGTCTTGATCGGAAAATGCTTCTTGAGGTCGTTGACCTGGAGCAACGGAACACTCATGCCGCGACCGCTCCCTTGGCGGCGTAGTGGCAGGCCGCTATGTGGCGCGGGCCTTTCTCTTCCAGGCCCGGCGCATATTGCCGGCACAGATCGGTGGCGAGCGCGCATCGCCCGGCAAAGACGCAGCCAATGATCGGCTTGCGAAGGTCAGGCACCTGTCCGGGAATCTCGGCGAGCCGCGTCGCAGTGCCTGCGAGCGAGGAGCCGAGTTTCGGCACCGCACCTAACAGGCCCTGCGTATAGGGATGCCGCGGAGAGCGGAACAGCTCCGCCACCGGCGCCTCCTCGACCTTGCGGCCGGCATACATGACCATGACGCGCTCGGCAATCTCGGCGACGACGCCGAGGTCGTGGGTGATCAGGATGATGGCCGCGCCGACCCGGCGCTTGAGATCCAGCATCAGCTTCAGGATCTGCGCCTGGATCGTCACGTCGAGCGCGGTGGTCGGCTCATCCGCGATCAGGAGCTTTGGATTGCAGGCGAGCGCAATCGCGATCATCACGCGCTGGCGCATGCCGCCGGAGAGCTGATGCGGATATTCGCGCACGCGCCGCTTCGGCTCGGGAATGCCGACCAGCGTCAGCATCTCGATCGCGTGCGCCTCGGCGGCCTGCTTGTCGAGGCCCTGATGGATCATCAAGGTCTCGCGGATTTGGCGGCCGACGGTCAGCACCGGATTGAGGCTCGTCATCGGCTCCTGGAAAATCATCGAGATGTCGTTGCCGCGGATGGCGCGCATCTCGCGATCCGAGAGCTCGAGGAGATTCTTACCGGCGAAGCGGATGGCGCCTGCGATCCTGCCGGGCGGCTCCGGGATCAGGCGCATCAGCGACATCGAGGTCACCGACTTGCCGCAGCCGGACTCGCCGACGATGGCCAGCGTCTCGCCCTCGTTGACGTGGAAGGACATCCCGTCCACGGCGCGGTTGATGCCGCTCGGGGTGCGGAAGTGGGTTTGCAGATTCTCGACCTCTAACAACGCCATCGCACGCAGCCCCGGGATATCAGAGACGCTTGGCCATGCGCGGATCGAGCGCATCGCGAAGGCCGTCGCCGAGCAAATTCACGGCGAGCACGGTGACCGACAGGAAGGCCGCCGGGAAGAACACGATATAGGGCTTGACCTGCCACAGCGCGCGACCTTCCGCCATGATGTTGCCCCAGGACGGAATGGTGGGCGGCGTGCCGGCGCCGATGAAGGACAGGATCGCCTCGGTGATCATGGCGCTGGCGCAGATGTAGGTCGCCTGGACCAGCATCGGCGCCACCGTGTTGGGCAGGATGTGGCGCAGGATGATCATCGGCGTGCGCGTGCCGCAGGCGACAGCAGCGTCCACATAGGGTTGCTCGCGCAGCGACAGCACCACGCTGCGGACGAGACGCGAGACGCGCGGGATCTCGGCGATGGTGATCGCGAGGATGACGTTGCCGACGCTGCCGCGCGTCAGCGCCATCAGCGCGATCGCGAGCAGGATCGGCGGGATCGACATCAACCCGTCCATGAAGCGCATCAAAATGCCGTCGGCCCAGCGGATGAAGCCCGAGACCATGCCGATGGCAAGACCTGCCGCGGATGCGAAGATCGCGACCGACAGGCCGACCGTGAGCGAGACCCGCGCGCCGAACAGCACGCGCGAATAGATGTCGCGGCCGAGCACGTCGGTGCCGAACCAGAAATCGGCCGACGGCGCCCGCGTGCGTTTTGCAGGCGCCAGCGCGGTCGGGTCGACCGTGCCGAGATGAGGTGCGAACACCGCGATCAGGACGAGCAGCAGCAGCAGCGCGCCGCCGATCGCAACGGTGGGATGGCCGCGCAAGAGGCCGATGAAACCTCGCCGGATCGTGACCGGGCGCAGGATCTCCGGCAGCTGCGGCGCGAGGACGAGTCCGGCCGGAAGTGATTGCGGATTGACGGTGGTGTCGGTCAATAGCGGATCCTCGGGTCAACGAGCGTATAAATGACGTCGATCATCAGGTTGACGAGGACATAGACGAAGCTGAACAGCAGCACGATGCCCTGGATCACCGGATAGTCGCGGCGAAGGATCGCGTCGATCGTGAGCCGGCCGAGCCCGGGAATCGCGAACACGCTTTCCGTGACCACTGCGCCGCCGATCAGCAGCGCGATGCCGATCCCGATCACGGTCACGATCGGCACCGCCGCGTTCTTCAGCGCGTGAATGAACAGGATGCCACCCTGCCCGAGGCCCTTGGCACGCGCCGTGCGGATATAGTCCTGCTGCAACACTTCGAGCATGGCGGCGCGGGTGATGCGCGCGACCAGCGCGATGTAGACGCAGCCGAGCGCAACCGCCGGCAGAATCAGGTTCTCCAGCCACGGCCAGAAGCCCTGGTTGAGCGGCGTATAGCCCTGCACCGGAAGCCATTCCAGCTCGAGCGCGAAGATGTAGGCGAGCATGTAGCCGACCACGAACACCGGCAGCGAGAAACCGAATACGGCAAAACCCATGATCGCGCGATCGATCAGGCTGCCGGCCTTCCACGCCGCCACCACGCCGAGCGGCACCGCCACCAGGACGGTGAGCAGCAGCGTGACGATCATCAGCGACAGCGTCGGTCCGAGACGCTGCCCGATCATCGCCGAGACCGGCAGATTGGTGAAGATCGAGGTGCCGAGATCGCCATGCAGGATGCGCCAGACCCAGCTCCCGAACTGGATCAGGAACGGGCGGTCGAGGCCGAGGCTCTGGCGGATGCGCTCCACATCCTCCGGGCTCGCCTGGTCGCCTGCGATCACCACGGCGGGATCACCCGGCGCGATGTACAGCAGGCTGAACACGAACAGCGCGACGATTGCCATCACCGGCAAGGTCGCGACGATGCGACGGAGGATGTAGGAGAGCATCTGGCCTCAGCGCGCGATCATGCGGACTTCGACACACCCCAGAAGAACGGCAGCGGCCCCTTGGTGATGCCGGAGACGTTCTTGCGCCATGCCGTGTAGCTCAGGAAGAAACCGGTCGGGGCATAGACGACGTCATCGAGCGCCGCCTTGTTGAGGCGACCGATGGCGGCCTTCTCCTCGTCGAGGTTCTTGGCCTCGAACCAGGACGCGACCTCCTTCTCGGTGCCGGGGCTGTTCGGCCAGCCGAACCAGGCCTTGTCGCCATTGGCGCGAATGGCGGTGTAGGGCGCCGGATTGATGCAGTCCGCGCCCGCATGCCAGGTGTGGAACATGTTCCAGCCGCCCTGTCCGGGAGGTGTCTTCTGCGCGCGGCGCGAGCCGACCGTGCCCCAATCGGTCGCGACGAAATCGACATTCATGCCGAGCTTCTTGAGCAGGTCGGCCGTGACGTCTCCCTGCGCTTTCGTGATCGGCTGGTCCTGCGCCACGAGGCACGTCACCGGCTGGCCGGAATATCCGCTCTCGGCGAGCAGCTTCTTGGCAGCGTCGAAATCGCGCTTGCCCTTCAGGATTTCGCCACCCGCCTCGGAATAGAGCGGCGTATCCGGCGTAAAGAATCCGGGCAGCGGCTTCCACAGCGCCGTGTCGTCGCCGACGATCGCGCGCATGTAGTCTTCCTGGCTCAGCGCCATCAGCACCGCGCGCCGCGCCCGCACGTCGTTGAAGGGCGCAAAGAGATGGTTCATGCGGAACGAGCCGACATTGCCGAGCGGATCGCCGATATCGACGCTGATGTTCTTGTTCTTCTTCAGGACCGGAACGAGATCGGCGATCGGGCTTTCCCACCAGTCGACCTCGCCATTCTGCAACGCCGCGGCAGCGGTGGCCGGATCCGGCATCACGATCCATTCGATGCGATCGATCATCATCTGCTTGCCGCCCGCGAGCCAGGACGCCTTCTCCTGGCGCGGCACGTAGTCCGCGAACTTCTCGAACACAGCCTTGGCGCCCGGCACCCACTCGCCTTTGGCGAACTTCATCGGCCCGGAGCCGACATAATCGGTGATCTGCTTGAACGGATCGGTCTGCGCGATGCGCTCCGGCATGATGAAGCCGCAGGGCGAGTTGTTCTTGGCAAGCGCGTACAGCATCTTCGGGTAGGGCTGCTTCAGGATCCACTTGAAGGTGCGGTCGTCAACCGCCGTCAACTCCTGCTGGAGCGCCTTGATCATCAATCCCATTGGATCGCGCGCCGCCCAGCGGGTGAGACTTGCAACGACGTCTTTGCTCAGCACCGGCTCGCCGTCGTGGAATTTGAGGCCCGGCCGCAGCTTGAACGTCCAGGTCGTGCCGTCGTCCGTCACTTCCTCGGATTCGACCATCTGCCGTTGCGGCTGGAGCGAGGAATCAATGCCGTAGAGCGTATCCCAGACCAGCGCCGCGGCGTTACGCACGACATATTGCGTGCCCCAGATCGGGTCGAAATTGGCGAGATTGGCCTGGGGCACGAAACGCAGGGTGCGCGCCGCGGCGCTCTGGGCGATCGCGGGGGCCGACAGGCCCGTCAATGCCAGACCGCCCGCGCCAGCCAGTCCCTTCAATACGGTCCTGCGATCCATGAAGTCCTCCCAGTAATGCCGTGATGCCAGCTTTTCTTTGGCCAAGGGCGAGTGAAACCGAGCCCATTTGCAAGCAAATGGTATGCCACTAAATGCCCCTTCGCCAGCGGGATCTCGCTGCAATTTGGAACGATCCGGGCCTCACAGCGAGGCCGCCAGCACCTTGCCGGTCTCGATATGCGGGATCGCCTCGACCAGCTTGCGCGTGTAGTCCGTCTTCGGATTGTCGAACAGCGCCCGGCTCTCGCCCTGCTCCACGATTCCGCCGTTGCGCAGCACGATGGTGCGGTCGCACAGCATGCGAACCACGTTGAGATCGTGGCTGACGAACAGCAGCGCAATGTCGTTCTCGCGCCTGAGACGATCGAGCAGTTGCAGCACTACCGCCTGCACCGAAACGTCGAGCGCGGCGGTCGGCTCGTCCAGCACCAGGAGCCGCGGCCGGCAGGCGATGGCGCGCGCGATCCCGACGCGCGCTTTCTGGCCGCCTGAAAGCTGGTGCGGAAAGCGCGGCAAGAGATCGAGCGGCAATCCGACCCGCTCCGCACACTCCTCCACCCGCTTGCGCAGCGCATCACCGGCGCGCATGCCGTCGAGCCGCATCAGGGGATGGGCGATGCAGTCGAATGCCGTGAAACGCGGGTTGAGGCTCTCGTTCGGGTCCTGGAAGACCATCTGGATGTCTTTGCGCAGGGGAGAACGATGGAAGTCGCGCGAGGCGACGTGGCCGATCGACTGCCCGTCGAACACGATATCGCCTTCGCTCGGATCGATCAGCCGGCAGATCATCCGCGACGTCGTGCTCTTGCCGGAGCCGGACTCGCCGACGAGCCCGACGCTCTCGCCGCCGGCCATCGTCATCGAGAAGTCAGCGACCGCGGCGGAGCCCTGGTCGAAACGTTTTGCAAGCTTGCGCACCTCGAGCAGCGGTGGCGTCCCGTGCGGAAGCTCAGGCCTGGGCTTGCTGACGACGGCCGCGTATCGCTCCCGCTCCTCCTCAGTGACGAGATCCTCGATCCGGGAGGTCGCGGTTGGCGATGCCGCAACGAGGCGTTTGGTGTAAGGGTGCTGCGGCCCCGCAAAGAGCGTCTTGGGGCTCGCTTCCTCGACGATGCGTCCTCGCTCCATCACCGCAATGCGGCGGCAATAGCGCGCCGCAAGGCCAAGGTCGTGCGTGATCAGGATCGTGGCCATGCCGCGCGCGGCGGCGATGTCGGCGAGCAGGTCCATCACAACCTTCTGGGTGGTGACGTCGAGACCGGTGGTCGGCTCGTCCGCGATCAGGAGCGCGGGATTGCAGGAGATCGCGATCGCGATCATCACGCGCTGGCACATGCCGCCGGACAACTCGTGCGGATAGGCATTCATCCGCGTCTCGGGGTCGCGGATCTGGACCGCACGCAACAAGTCCAGTGCCTCGGCGCGCGCGGCCTCTTTCGAGATGCGCTTGTGGGTGAGGATCGCGTCCGCGATCTGCAGGCCGATCGCACGGATCGGGTTGAGCGCCGCCCGCGGGTTCTGGAAGATCATCGACATCGCGGCGCCCTGGAGCTGACGGAGGTCATCGCCCCGGAGTTTTGTCACGTCCTGCCCGCGAAACAGGATCCTGCCGCCGGTGACGCGACCGGCCGCATCGAGCAGCCGCGTCGTCGCAAAGCCGGTCACCGACTTGCCCGATCCGCTCTCGCCGACGAGGCCGAGCATCTCGCCCTTTTCGACCGTGAGCGTGACACCGCGCACCGCCTCGACCAGGCCACGCCGCGTCGAGAACGTGACGTGGAGATCCTCGATCCTGAGCAGCGCTTCGCTCATGTGCGCATCCGGGGATCGAGAATGTCCCGCATCCCATCGCCAAGGAGATTGAAGCACAGTACGGCAAGCATCAGCGCGAGGCCCGGAAAGGCCACCAGCCACCACCGGCCGGTCGAAATGAAGCGCGCGCCCTCCGCGACCATGATGCCCCATTCCGGCGTCGGCGGCTTGACGCCGAGGCCGATGAAGGACAGTCCGGCCGCGTTGAGAATGGCCCAGCCGAGATTGAGCGAGATCTGCACCGCCATCGCCGGCAGGATGTTCGGCAGCAGGAAGCGCAGCACCACCGAGAAATGGCTTTCGCCGCAGGCGCGCGCGGCCTCGACCCAGCCGACATTGCGGCGGACGTTGACCTCGGCACGAGCGAAACGGATGTAGAAGGGAAGATTGATGATCGCCGTTGCGATCACGATGTTCTCGATCCGGTTGCCGAGCGCCGCGACCATCGCCATCGCCAGCACGAACAGCGGAAAGGCCATCATGACGTCGACGAAACGGCCGACGCTACGATCGAGCCTGCCGCCAGCATAGCCGCAGAAGGCACCGACGACCGCGCCAAGCACAAAGGAGATGCCGACCGCCGAGACCGCGATGGCGAGATCGAGCCGCGCCGCGATGATGAGACGGCTGAACACGTCGCGCCCGAGTTGATCCGTGCCGGCGAGATGCGCCGCACTCGGCGGCTGCAAGGCTTCGGACACATTGGAGGCCACGGGATCATAAGGCACGATCCAGGGGCCAAAAATCGCGAGCAGGACGAACACCAGTACGCCGGTCGCGGCGACGGCCGTCAGCGGGTTGCCGCGCAGGATCCAGACCGAATGGCGGAGGGTTGCGCTGGTCATTCGATCGACACCCTGGGATCAGCGATGCCGTAGCAGATGTCGACCACGAGATTGACCAGCACGAACAGGCTGGCCATCAGCAGCACGAAACCCTGGACCGGCGCGTAGTCGGAGGAGAGCAGCGCATCGAGCGCGTAGGAGGCAACGCCGGGCCAGGAGAACACCTTCTCCACCAGGACATTGGCGCCGAGCATGGTCGAGAACACGATGCCCGCGATGGTGATGACGGGCAGGATCGCGTTCCTCAACGCGTAAGTGACGACCACCTTGCGCCAGGACAATCCGACGGAACGCGCGGTACGCACAAAATCGCTGCCGAGCGAGACCAGCATCGAGGCGCGCGTGATCCGCGCCAGCGGCGCGATCACGAACAGCGCCATGCTCACCGCCGGCAGGATGAGCTGCTTGCAGGCCGCCCACCAGCCTTCGAAGTCCCCGGCGAGCAGGAAATCGATCGATAGGAAACCGGTGCGTGACGGCGGCAGCGAGGTGAAGACGTCGATGCGCCCCGTGGGATCGGGCGCTAGCCCGAGCAGATAATAGAAGACGTAGATCAGCAGCAGCCCCGACACGAAGGTCGGCACGCAGACGCCGAGCGCGCAGAACAGCCGCACGACATGGTCGACGACTGATCCAGGCCTCAAGGCGGCGATCACGCCGAGCGGCACCGCCGCGATCAGCGCGATCAGCAACGCGGTGAAGGTGAGCTCCAGCGAGGCCGGCAGCCGTTCGCGTAGATCCTTGAGCACCGGCTGCCCGGTCATCATGGACCGGCCGAGATTGCCGTGGCCGATGTCGGAGAGATAGAACACGAGCTGCTCCGGCACGGATTTGTCGAGCCCCATCTGCTTTCTGATCTGCTCGATCTCCTCCTTGCCGGCATTGGGCCCCGAGGCGAAGAACACCGCGGGGTCGCCGGGCAGGACGCGCATCAGCAGAAAGGTGAAGACCAGCACACCGAACAGCGCCGGCAGCGACGACAATAGCCGCCTGCCCGCCCGCACCATCGTTGCGCCAAGACCCGTCATCACCTCTCAAACTCTCTCTTGGCTGCGCATGTCACTTGCGGCTGACGTCGCGATAGTCGACCTGCCGGTGGAACTCGTAGGTGTAACCCTCGATCGAGGCGGCCATCACCGCATCCTGGTTCGGCTGCCATAACATGATCTGCGGCATCAAATCGGCATGCATCGCATTGAGCTTGCGGCCGTCTTCCTCGTATTTGGCCTTGTCCGGCTCAAAGCGGGCCTCCTGCGCGATCGCGGCAAGCTCGGGATTGTTGATCGAACTGTAGTTCCAGCGCTGGTTGCCGGTGTAGAAGTTGCGGTAGAAATAATCGGTCGACGGCAGCCAGGCGACGATTCCCTCGGTGAAGAACGGCAGCTTCTTCTCGTTGATCTGCGTCGACATCTGCGCATCCGGCAGCTTCTGGATGTCGACCTTGATCCCGATCTTGCCGAGCGATTCCTTCACCAGCGCCGCCATCGGCTCGGCGGTCGAGGCCTGGCCGACATTGAAGCTGAACGTCGTCGAGAATCCCTCGGGCAGGCCCGCTGCCTTCAGGTACTCCTTCGCCTTGTCGAGATCGATCTTCACCGGCTGCTGGAACGGATAGACACCGCTCAGCGGCTTGCCGTCCGGCCAGTTCGCGCCGAACAGCGGCGCACCGCGGCCGAACAGGGCGGCCTTGAACATGTCCTCATAGGGCAGCGCAAAGGCGATGGCGCGGCGGACATTGACGTTGTCGAAGGGCGGGATCTGGTTGTTCATCGAGACGAAGGTGATCGAATTGTATTGCGGTGTCGAGATCACCTTGAGCTTGCCCTTGGCCTCGAGCGCCTGCACGTCGCTGGCCTGAAGATCGACGACGAGATCGGCATCGCCGCGCTCGACGAGGTTGGCGCGCGTGGCCGGCTCCGGCACGGACTGGATGATGACGCGCTTGAAGAACGCCGGCTTGCTTGGCGATCCGCGGTTCCAGGCCTCGTTGCGCTTGACGATCACCTGCTCGCCCGGCTTGAACGTCTCGATCACATAGGCGCCGCTGCCGGCGGCATGTTCCTTCAGCCAGGCCGTCGCCCAGGGATCATCCGCCGTCGCATGCTCTTTTGCCACTTTCGAGTTGATGATCATCGGGTAGACGGTGGCAAGGTTCGGCAGCGCGAGCTTGTCAGGTTTTGGCAGCGTTACCTCGATCGTGAGGGGATCGATCACCTTGAACTGGTCGGCCGACGTCAACGATCCCGTCAGCAGTTGCGCCTTGCCGAGGATCGGCGCGGTGACGCAGCGGTCGAGCGACCATTTGACGTCCTCGGCGGTGACGGGCGAGCCGTCCTGGAATTTTGCATCCTTGCGCAGGCGAAAGGTGAGCTTCAGGCCGTCGGGGCTGACGTCGTAGGATTCGGCGAGCTCGCCGGTGATGGTGTCGAGATCGAACACCCATTTGCCGTTGAGCTGCTTGCGGCCGAACGCGACCAGCCGGTCATAGGTGCTCATGCTCAGCGCGAAGGACTCGCGGGTGGATCCGGGAATGTTGGGATCGAGCGTGTTGACGGACGCGCCGGTGACGTAGCGCAATGTCTCTGCCCTGGTTTGCGCTTGCGACGGCGCGGTGGCGACGAGCAACAGCGCGGTGGTAGCGAGGACGCAGGTCGCCGGCCTGAAAGACACAAAACGCATTGGTTTTTCCCTGAATTTCGAACGAGAACGCCAGCAAGGCAGGTTCAGAAACAAGCAAGTTGCGCGCCAGTCTCATGGGGCGATTTTGTAGGCGTATCGTCGCGGCGGCGCATGGATGATCATTGCGATTGCTCCATTGCCCGCGCTGGCCGCGTGATCGTAGCCTGAGGCACGTCATAGGCGCCGAGCGACGCCCAATGTCGCGCGATATCGGCGCGGAACAGGCCGCGCGTCAGGCCATTCACCAGTTTTGGCACGGCCGTCGTCATCGCATTGATCGACGATCCCGACGGGCCAAAGCTCATGCTGGAGGCGATGGCGAAGAGATGGATGTCGGAGATCCACGGCGTCGTGCCTGCCACACGCTCGGTGAAGGCGTAATCGTCGGCAAGATAAGGGAAGCGGCCGAGCCGATCGTTGCGCTCGTTATCCGGCGGCTGATACCGGTCGGCCCAGGTCGCGATGTTGGCGGCAAAACGGCTGAGCTCGGCGCGGCCGGCGAAGTTCATGTCGATACCGGTGCCGCAGATGACGAAATCCGCTGTGATGGTTCCGCGCGGCGTCTGCAATGCGATGCCATTGCCGGTCTCCTGCGCCGCGTCGACCGGCGCGCCCTCGTGCAAGCTGAAGTTGGCATGACGCGCGCAGCGGTCATAGGTTGGCTGCGGAAATCCCTCGCGCATCTCGAGAATTTTGCGCATGAAGCGCCAGCGCCAGGCGTCATCGAGATCGCTCAGATGGCGCAGGAAGCCGCGGAAGGTCAGCCAGCGATAGGGCTGGATCAACTGGATCTGCGCACGGCGGCAGAGCAGGTGCACTTCGGCGGCGCCAGCTTCCAGCGCGGTCGCCGCATTGTCGAAGGCGGAGGCGCCGGCGCCGATCACGGCGACGCGCTTGCCGCGCCGGCGCTCGAAATCAATATCGTCGGCAACGGTCGCGATGGAACTTTTCGGCAGGTGCGCTAGCTGCTCCGGGATCATCCAGCCGCCCATGCCCTCCTGCCCGGTCGCCAGCACGATCTTGCGGGCGTAGAGCGTCTCGATACCGTCGGCGCGTTTCACGCGCGCCGCGAGCAGGCCGTCACATGCAGGCGCAATCTCCAGAAGCTCGCAACCGTTGCGCACGGGCAAGCCGATCGTGCGCCGCAGCCAGAGCAGATACTCGGCCCAGTGATCGCGCGCGATCAGGTCAAGCTGCTGCCAGCTCTTCTTGCCGAACCGCGCCTCATGCCAGGACTGATAGGTCAGGCTCGGAATGTCGAGGTCCGGGCCGGTATAGTCCTTCGGGCTGCGCAGGGTCGGCATCCGGGCATAGGTGAGCCATGGGCCCTCCTTCCCCTCCTCCGCCTTATCGATCAGCAGGATATTGCTGACGCGCGAGCGCAACAGGCCGAAGCCGATGGCGATGCCGGACTGGCCGGCGCCGATGATGAGCACATCGAGCGCCGGCTTGCCATCGGGTCCCGTCTTCGATTCGAGCCAGGCAGCGCCGGGATGCGCGATCCGCGCAAGATCGGCGTGAACGTCCGCTTCGAGATCCGTCAGCGCGTCATTCATGCCGCGAGCCAGCCTCCGTCGACCACCATCACGGTCCCCGTCGTGAACGAGGACGAATCGCTGGCGAGATGCAGCGCGGTCTGGGCGATCTCTTCCGCGCGGCCGAACCGCTTCATGGCGTGACGGTTGCGGGAAGCTTCGCGCACCTCGTCCGGATTGGCGTGCCGGGCAAAGCTGCGGCGCAGCATCGGCGTATCGATCGCGCCCGGCGCGATTGCGTTGACGCGGATGCCATCGCTAGCAAAGTCCACCGCCATGGTCCTTGTCAGGCTGACGATCGCGCCCTTGGCAGCGATATAGGCGCTGTTGCCCTTGCCGCCGGCCATCGCGAGTTGCGATGCCAAGGTGATGATCGAGCCGCTGCTCTGCCGCTGCATCTGCGGCACAGCCGCCCGCGCCCACAGCCAGGTGCCTCCCACATTGGCGCGAAACACCGCGTCCCAGTCTTCCAGGCTCGTGGTCAGCACCGTCCCGCCGCAGGAGAAGCCGGCCGCCGTCATCAGGATATCGAGCCGGCCGTAATGCGCGACGACCGCGCTGACGACAGTCTCGGCGAATGCGGCATCGCCGACGTCGCCGACATGCGTCGTTGCCTCGCCCACCAAGGCTCGCGTTTCCTCGAGTCCTGCGGGATCGCGGTCGACCAGGGCCAGACGCGCGCCTTCCTCAGCGAACAGCCTCGCGCTGGCGCGGCCGATGCCGGAGCCGGCGCCGGTGATGATGGCGGTGCGCCCCTGCAGCCGCATGTCAGATCCCCTCCTTGTGCTGCATCCACCAGTTGCTCATCGCTGCCGCAGACCCGGCACAGCCGAACCGCGCGCGCCAGCCGAATTCGTCGGCCATCCGTTTGACCGACATCGGCGCCCGATCCCCACCGTGGAGCTTGATGAAGGTCTTCTCTCCGGGAGACGCGAGCCGGCACTCCAGCCCGGGATGCAGGCCCGCAAACGCCTCGCCCCATTGCAGCGCCGACCAGGCGCTGCCGCTGGAGATGTTGTAGAGCCCGTGGCGCGGCCGCTCGGCCTCGATCAGCAGTGCCACCGCTTCAGCGGCGTCCGGCGCATAGGTCCAATCCTTGATGCCTGGCGCCGGGAGAAGAGCCGGCTCACCGCGGGCAAACGCAGCAAGGATCTGGAATTGCAGGCTCGGCGTATCGCGCACCGAGCCGGGCCGCTCCCATGGACCGAACACGGCACTTAAGCGCACACTCAAGAAATCGCCGCCAAAGAGCTCGGCGTGGCGCGCGACAGATCGTTCGGAGGTGAACTTGCTGATCGCGTAGAACGAGACCGGATCGCAGGGCGTCTCCTCATCCAGCACCGGAAAGCGCTGGCCCGCGGCGCCATAGGCCGACGCCGACGACAGATTGACGACGCGGCGAACGCCGTGGCGGATCGCCGATTGCAGGATCGGTATTTGAGCCATCACGTTGATATCGAGAACGCGCGCGGGCGATGCCCGCTCGAGATCATCACCGGCGGTGATTGCCGCACCCAGCACAATCGCATCCCAACCTTCGGCAATGAGGGCATCGATGCCGTCCGCGTCTGTGATATCACCTTGAACGATCCTGAGCCGCTCCCGAAAATCAGCCAGGAACCGCTGCGCTGCCGGCGGCAGCAGCGCACGATCATACAGCGCCACCCCGTGCCCGCGCGCGAGCAGCACCTCAGCGAGATTGAGGCCGACAAAGCCGGTACCGCCGAAGACGACGATCTTCATCGCGCGCGATCCACCATCACAGCAGCTTCGCTCCGAAATTCCGTTCTGGATCCATGTCGGCGACGAGCCGGCCAGTGGGCTTTGCCGCCTCGCCGCCGCTGCGTGCGAGGAATTGTCCACTGCCGGCGCTCGCGAGGCACTTGTTGCCGTCGATGATGAGGCGGCCGCGCGAGAGCACCGACACCGGCCAGCCCTTCAGCTTGCGGCCCGCAAACGGTGTGTAGCCGGCAAGGTCGTGCATCATCTCGTCAGCGACGGTGACCTCGCGGTTGGGATCCCAGATCGCGATATCTGCGTCCGCACCGACCGCAATCGAACCCTTGCGCGGATGCAGATTGTAGATCTTCGCCGGGGCCGTCGCGGTCAGCTCGACGAATTTTTCCAGGCCCAGCCGGCCCTTCGAGACCATCGCGTCGAACAGCAGCGGTAGCCGCAGCTCCAGCCCCGGCAGGCCGTTGGCAATCTGCTTGAAATTCGGATTGGGACCGGCGCGCAGCTTGCCGGTCTCGTCATAGCGATAGGGCGCATGATCCGACGAGATGGTCTGGAGATCGCCGAGCGACAGCGCCTGCCACAGAGCCTCCTGGTCGGCATGCGTGCGCGGCGGCGGGCTGCACATCCATTTGGCGCCTTCAGCACCGGGCTTGTCGAGATCATCCGCGGTGAGGAACAGGTATTGCGGGCAGGTCTCGGCGAAGACCTTCAATCCCTGCCCGCGCGAGTCGCGGATCACCTTGGCGCCTTCGGCGGTCGAGACGTGGAAGATCATGATTGGCTGGTCGATCAGCGCCGCCATGCCGATCAGCCGGGTGAAGGCTTCCGCCTCCGAGACGCGGGCGTGGCTGACGGCGTGGTATTTCGGCATGGTGTAGCCGCGCGAAAGCAGCCGCTTCACCATCCAGGCGATGATGCCGTGGTTCTCCGCATGAGCGCACAGCATCGCGCCGGACTGGCGCGCGGCCAGGAGAATGTCGAGCAGCGGCTCGTCATCCACCTTGAGCCGGTCATAGGTCATGAAGATCTTGATCGACCCGTGGCCCTGCTTCACCAGCGCCGGGATGTGCTCCTCGACCGTCTCCCTGGTCGCATCCGCAATGATCATGTGAAAGGCATAGTCGATCACAGCGCCCTTCTTGGCGAGCGCGTGATAGTCTTCCACCACCTGCGGCAGCTTCATGCCGACATGCTGAGCGGCAAATGGGATCACCGTGGTGGTGCCGCCGAAGGCCGCCGACACGGTCGCGCTCTCGAAGGTGTCGGCATTCATGATGCCGGCGGCGGACAGTTGCTCGATATGAGCGTGGCTGTCGACACCGCCGGGCAACACCAGTTTGCCGCGCGCGTCGATCTCGCGCTTGCCTGCCGGAAGTCCGCGGCCGATCGCCGCGATGGTCTCGCCTGTTATCGCGACGTCGGCCTCGAAGACGTCCGTGGTGGTGGCGACGCGGCCGCCGCGGATGATCAGGTCGTAGGCGGGTTCAGTCATGAGGCACTCCGTGATAGGCTCAAGGCTCGCAATCGCAATTTCGCAGGAAGACCATCATGTCCCGGCCGCGCATTCTCGTCATCAATCCGAACTCCAATCCTGCGGTCACGCGAGGACTCGAGGATGCGTTGAAGCCGCTCGGCTTCGGGGGCGGGCCGGAACTGGTCTGCCAGTCGCTGGCCGAGGGTCCGTTCGGCATCGAGAGCCAGGCCGATGTCGACAGTGTCGCGATGCCGCTGCGCCGCCTCGTCGAAGTCGACAACAGCTCGGCCGCGTTCGTGATCGCCTGCTACAGCGATCCCGGGCTTCAGGTCTGCCGCGAAGGCACCGAGCGGCCGGTGTTCGGCATTGCCGAGTGCGGTGTGCTGACGGCGCTCGCCCGCGCCGAAACCTTCGGTGTCATCGCGATCGCGCAGCGCTCGATCCCGCGGCACATGCGCTATCTCAGGCAGATGGGGCTGACCGAGCGCCTCGCTGGCGAGCGGCCGCTCAACATGAGCGTTGCGGAGACCGCCTCGGGCGAAGGCACGCTGGCCAGGATGATCGAGGTCGGCCGCGCGCTGCGGGACGAGGACGGCGCCTGCGCCATCGTGATGGGCTGCGCCGGGATGGCGCGTCACCGCCGCCCGCTGGAAGACGCGCTGCGCATTCCCGTGATCGACCCGACACAGGCGGCCGTCACCATGGCGCTGGGTGCGGTGCAGTTCTCGGCTCACTAGGCGTCCTTCAGCTCTTTTTGGTCCTGCCGCGCGAGCCATTGCGCATGGCTCTCGCGGACAAGCGCAAACGTATCCCGCTGCGTCGTGTAGAGATTGCCGAACATGCGGCCGATCGGCCGATAGGCGTCGAGATCGACGTACATATTGGCCTCATCGACGAGGCCCTCGCGGGCGTGAATCCTGAGCACTTCGCCGACCAGGAGTTCGCGATCGGGCGAGAAGGTCAGCACGACGTGGCGCCTGCATTCCAGAGCGAAGGGCGCGGCAGCCAGACGCGGCACCTTGACATCGACGGAGGGAAGCGCGGCGAGCCCTGTCGCGGCGACCTCGCTGTCGCCGGAGGGAAAGTCGACGGCGCAGTCGTTCATGGCGACCGACAGCGCCTCGTCGACCATGTGCACCACGAACTCGCCGTCGCGGTGGATGTTGCGGGTGGTGTCCTTCGGGCTGTGATCCGGCTTGTGCTGGAGCCCGAGCACGATCAGCGCGGGGTTTTCCGAGAATACGTTGAAGAAGCTGAACGGCGCGGCATTCACGGCTCCGTTCTGGTCCAGCGTCGTCACCAGCGCGATCGGCCGCGGCACGACCACGCCGCAAAGCAGCTTGTAGCGATCGCGCGGGTCGAGCTCGCGCATGGAGATGCCCTTGTCCGCCATCGGCTCACGTCTCGGGCGGCGGCACCGCGCCGGTGCGACTGGTGATCAAGCCGTAATGCTCGATGCGGCGGTGCGCCGCGAAGTTGAAGATCGTGCTCTTGCCGAAGGTGGTGGCATCGAGATCGCAAGCGTGAACCAGAAGCTCGTCCTCCTCGGTCCTGGCCTCCGCGACGATCTCGCCATCGGGATCGACGATCAGGCTGCCACCGAACAACGCATGGCCGTCCTCATTGCCGGCTTTGGCCACCGCGACCACCCAGGTCGCATTCTGATAGGCGCCGGCCTGCACGGACAGGCGATTGTGGAACAGGCGCTTCTCGACGCCTTCTTCACTCTTCTCAGCGTTCACGGACGGCGTGTTGTAGCCGATCAGCACCATCTCGACGCCCTGCAAGCCCATGACGCGATAGGTCTCGGGCCAGCGGCGATCGTTGCAGATCGCCATGCCGATGATGCCGCCAAGCTCGCGCCAGACCTTGAAGCCGAGATCGCCGGGCTCGAAATAGCGCTTCTCCAGATGCTGATGCGAGCGCTTGGTGTCGTAGTCGACATGACCCGGTAGATGGACCTTGCGGTATTTGCCGACGATCTTGCCGGACTTGTCGGTCAGGATGGCGGTGTTGAAGTGGTGGCCGTCGGGCGTCAGCTCGGCATAGCCAAAGTTCATGGCCATCTGATGCTGCGACGCACGCTCGAACAGCGGCTTCGTCGCCGCATTCGGCATCTCGCGCTCGAACCAACTGTCGAACTCGGAGCGGTCCTCGACGTACCAGCGGGGAAAGAACGTCGTCAGCGCCAGCTCCGGATAGACGATCAGGTCGGCGCCCTTGCTCTTGGCCTCGTCCATCAGCGCGATCATACGCTTGATCACGGCCTCGCGGCTGTCGGCTTTCTGGATCGAGCCCATCTGGGCAGCGGCGACATTGACGATGCGCATCAGCGATTTCCTGGTGATGTCTTGGCAGAGACTGCCATTTCGGGGACGTGCCGGCGCGCGGAGCTTAGCGCAGCCTCGCCGGACATTTCCAGCCGGAGGCCCGCGCGACGGCAAGATGTGCATTGCATGCTTCGCATTCAGCCATGCTCCCTGTCGGCGATGTCGAGGCCATGGTCGAGCGCGTCCAGAAGCTGCCCGGCTTCGCGCTCGGAGATCACAAGGGGCGGCGCCAGGAACAGCGAGGTTTGCTCGCCGCTGGTCCCGATCACCGCGCCGGCCTCCAGCGCCCGCTCCGCGACCCGCGAGGCGATCGGCACTTCGGTTGTGTCGGCGTGCCAGCTGCGCCAGTCCGGGCCGTGCAGCTCCACTGTCCAGTGCAAACCCTGCCCGGCCACGCGCCGCACGCTCGGATGCTTTTGCGCGATCGCTAGGAGGCGTCGGGCGAACAGCTTCTCCAGCTTCTGAACGTGTTCCAGAATCTTGTCGCCGCTGACGACCTTAAGATACGCGCTGACGGCAGCCATGCTGATCGGATGGCCGCGCAGCGTGCCGTAGTTCTGCCAGCTTGTCCCCTTGAGCCGCTCAACGATGTCCTTGGACACCACGACCGCGGCGACCGCCGCCGCACCGCCACCAAGCGACTTGCCGAGCGTCACGATATCGGGGCGGCTTTGCGCGCCCTGGAACGCGAACCAGCGGCCGGCGCGGCCTGCACCGGTAACGACCTCATCCGCGATCCAGTTGGAGCCGGCTTGTCGCGCACAGCGCGCCACCTCGTCCTGATAGGCGCCGTCGTAATAGATGCCGCCTTGGGTGTAATCGATGATCGTTGCCGCCGTGTCCGAGAGCAGACGCGCGGCATCCGCGAGATATTCGCTCGGCGGGGTGTTATTGGCCGGCCCACCATAAATCGCGCCATCCGGGGCCGGCAAGATCCGCACCGGTGCCATCGGTGCCGGCAGCTTCGAGCCGCCGGTATGTACGGCGAGACCGCCGTGCCATTGCGGTTGCACCGTCATGCTGCGCGACAGCCCTGTGATGCCGTGATAGGCGCGCTCGCGCGTCGCCAGCGCGGAGCGTTGCGTCAGTGCCTGACAGAGCGACAGCGCCATGTCGTTGGCCTCGCTGCCGCTGATGCAGAAGCGCACAGCGCCGACCCAATCCTCTTCGCCCCTGAAAGCGGTTGCCATCAGATCGTCCGCGGCCTGCTCGCGGCCGACCCAGGTCCAGCCTTCGTTGACAACGGGCGTATCGGCCGCGCGGCAGATCGCCTCCACCATCGCGGGGTGGCGATGGCCGAGACCGCCGCCGGTATTGCTGCCGTCGATCAGCTTGCGGCCGTCCGACAGATGAAAATAGACGCCCTCGCCGCCGACGACAGCCATCGGCGCCGCCTCGCCCGCGTTCAGCCCGGTTCGCAACAATCTGCTCATCGCGAGTCCCTCACTTCATGACCGCGACGCCGTAGCCGCCGCCACCGCACATCTCGATCGTGACGAGATCGTCTTGCTGCAACACCAGGTTCGACTTGCCGTCGATCGCGACGTTCGCACCCTGCCTGACCAGCGAGATGCGGCAAGCCTTGCCGGACTCGCCGCCCTGCATGCCCCAGGGCGCGATCACCATCCGTTCGATGCAGGTGGTCAGATGCATCGAAGGTGCGAGGATGCGGTAGGTGCGAACGGAGCCGTCACCGCCGCGATGCGCGCCGGCGCCGCCGGACTGCCGGCGGACGGCCTGCTGCTCGAGGCGAATCGCGTAGTTCGCCTCGATCACCTCGACCGGCGTGTTCGAGGTGTTCGACAGATGCACCCGCGTCGCCGAGGTGCCGGCCCGGTCATGCCGCGCGCCCTCGCCGCCGCCGTGAACCTCGTAGAGCATCTTCCAGGAACCGTTCGGCCGCGGCTCGGCGAAGAACAGGACGCCGGCAGTGGTCGCGCCGCCCGCCGACAAACGTTCCGGGATCGTGTCCTGCATGGCGCGAAAGATCGCATCGACGATGCGCATGGACGTCTCGTGATTGCCGGCGGCGACCGACCCGGTCCAGCCCGGCTCCAGGATCGAGCCCGGGCGTGTGATGATGGTCAGAGGCCGCAGCGCGCCGGCGTTCTGGTTCATGTCACGCCCGCTCATGATGCGCGCGGCATAGGCGACGGCCGAACGCGCCATGAACGGCGTCGTGTTGCAGAAGTTGGTGACGCGATCGCAGCTTCCAGAGAGGTCGAAGGTGGCCTCGTCGCCGCGAATGGTGATCTTCACATGGATGCGCGCCGGGGCGTTGTTCTCGCTGCCGTCGTCGAGATAGTCCTCGCCCTCGTAGACGCCATCCGGCAGATCGCGCAGCGCCTCGCGCATCTCGAGCTCGGAAAGATCGTGCAGACGCGATTGCGTCGCCATGAACACCGCCTTGCCGTGCTCGCGGCAAAGCTCGACAATGCGCTTCTCGCCTGCCTTTGTCGCCGCAATCTGGGCGAGCAGGTCGCCCTCGCAGGACTCGGCATCGCGAACGTTGGCCTTGAGCAGCTGCACGATCGGCGTGTTGACGCCGGCCGCCGTCGCAATCAGCACCGGCGGAATCCGCATCGCCTCCTGGAAGGTGTCGACGGCCTTGGCGAAATAACTGCCGGGCCAGGTGCCGCCGATGTCGGGCCAGTGCGCGAGACTGACAGCGAAGGCCACGATCTCGCCGTCGACGAACACTGGCCGCACGACCTTGACGTCGTTGAGATGATTGCCGCCGAGCGCACCGACATTATAGATCACGACGTCGCCGTCGTTCAGGCTCTCGATCGGCATTATCTTCAAGAGTTCGGGGATCGTGTAGGCCATCGCGCCGAGATGGATCGGGATGTCGCGGCCCTGCCCGACCAGGCCGCCGCGACCATCCGTGATCGCGGACGACAAATCGCCGGCCTCGCGCAGCAGCGGCGAGCGCGCCGAGCGCGTCATCACGAGGCTCATCTCCTCGGCCGCGGCCGAGAGCCCCTGCCTGATGACTTCGACGACGAAGGGATCGAGCTTCATGCCGCCCTCCGCGTCAGGAACAGGTTGCCGGCGGCGTCAGGTTTGGCCTGCCAGCCGGGTGGCACCACCACGGTCGACCATGCGTCTTCGATGATCGCGGGACCGCTGACGATGTCGGTCAGCGCGGCGCGGTCGATGATCGCTGTCGCAATATCGTGGAAGCCGTCGAACGAGCAGGTCCGCTGGCCCGACGACACCGCCCTCACCGCGGTCGCCGGTCGGCTGACCACGGTTGTCGATGGGCGGCGTGCCTGGACCCGCACGGATTCGATGACGCAGGGCTCGCCGGTCGCATAGCCGAACAGCTCGTGATGCCGCGTCAGGAAATCCTGCTTCAGCTTGCCGACGTCGAGCGGGAGCGTGAATGATACCGGAATAGCGTCGTTTTGCGCCGCATAGCGCATCAAAGCCACCAGTTCGACCTGGATCTCCTCCTTCACAACGCCGTTGGCGATCAGCGGTGCGGACGCGTCCTCGATCAAGGTGGCGATCCGATCCGACACGCGAACGAGATCGGTGCCGTCGAGGGCGGCGCGAAGCGTCTGCTGCTGGAGGAAGCTGAAATCGGCGGTGAGACAGCCCAGCGCCGAGAATGCGCTCGAGGCGCTGGGCACGACGACCTCCGCAATGCCGTAGAGATCGGCAAGTCCTGCTGCATGCATGGGACCGCCGCCGCCGAAGGCGAGCAGCATGCAGTCGCGCCCATCGATGCCACGCTCGACCGTGACGCGCCGGAGCGCGCGGGCCATGGTCGCGTTCGCGACCTTGATGATGCCCAGCGCCGTTTCGGTCAGGCTGAGGCCGAGGGCCTGCGCGATTGGCTGGATGACGCGCTTGGCGGATTCGGTATCGATGCCGATACGATCACCAAGTTTCGTTTCGGGATTGAGATAGCCGAGCACGGCATTGGCATCGGTGATGGTCGGCTCGACGCCGCCGCGGCCGTAGCAGGCCGGTCCGGGCTCGGAGCCGGCGCTCTCGGGGCCGACGGTCAGACCGCCGGGACCGTTGCGCACGATCGATCCGCCGCCCGCGCCGATGGAATGAACCGCAAGCATCGGCTGGCGCAGCGGCCTGTCCCCGAGCATGCGCCCGTCGGCCAACTCGGCTTGGCCGTCAATGATCAGGCAGACGTCCGTCGTGGTGCCGCCCATGTCGAAGGTGAGCATGCGCGGCGTGCCGAGCTGGCGCGCGATGCTGACGGAGGCCGAGACGCCGGCGGCGGGGCCCGACATCGCCATCACCAGCGGCCGCCGCTTCACCGCCGAAATCGGAACCATGGCACCCGCCGAATGAAAGACCTGCAAGCCCGCGCCGATCGGCAGCCGCTGCTCCAGTTCGCTGAGATATTCCACCGCGATCGGCATCGCCGCCGCGTTGAACACGGTGGCAGAGGTCCGCTCGTATTCGCGCGCCTCGGGATTGACTTCGTGCGAGAGCGAGACATGAGCGACGACGTCCTTGAGCCGCTCGCCTACCATCCTTTCATGCACCGGGTTGGCATAGGCGTGAAGCAAGGCCACGGCGACGCTCTGGACGCCGGTCTGTTTCAGCCAATCCACCAGGCGCTCGATCTCCGCTTCATCCAGCGCCTTCAGCACCCGCCCCTCGTGATCGAGGCGCTCGGCCAAGCCAAAACATCGTTCCGGCGGCACCAGCGGCGGCGATTTCGGCGGAATGTCGAGCCGGTAGAGATCGCGGCGGCGATAGCGCGCGATCTCCAGCACGTCGGCAAATCCCTCCGTCGCGACCAGCGCCACCTTCGGCAACCGGTTCTCGACGATGGCGTTGGTGACGCGTGTGGTGCCGTGGACGAAGCGCTTGACCTCGCTCTTGCGAAGGCCCACCGCCTCGATCGCCTCCAGCATCGCCTCGACGGGCGCGTGGGGCCGCGACGGCACTTTTGCGATCCGCGTCTCCGTGGAGCCGCGCCTGATGGCGATGATGTCGGTGAAGGTGCCGCCGATATCGGTGCCGACTGCCCAGTGATGTTCGGAAGAGCTCATGTGCAGGGATCAGCCTACGCGTGACGTCCGGACCGGACGCCGGGTCGTTCCCATCCATCGCAACGTCGAATGCCGAACCGAGCGCTCATCATGCATCCCCTGTCATGCCACCGGACGGGAGCGTGCGACAGAGCGAAGGCTTCGCGATAGGGCCAGAGTTGTCGCAATCCGCTAGACCAGAAGATACGCGGCATCGCGCGCTGCAACATCGGCTGCACGTTTTGGTGCAGCGGTGCCCGCGCAAAGAGCACACAAGCGCGGGCTAAGGCGCGCCGGACGAGTGCGGCGCACCACGAAATTTGCCGCGTGAATCGCGGTGCCGCTGCACTGCAATCGAAGCGCGCACAATCGACTGTCTAATTTGCAGGCGATCGACCGGCAGTGCGGGATCACCGCCTGCCTATGAGCCATGCACCACAGTCGGCTCAGCCTCGCTTTATTATACGAACAGTAAGGGAGGAAATTGCCGGTCCGGATGGTGCCTTGCGGGGACCGGAGCCGATGCAAGCCGCGATTCTCGCAAGCAGCGGAGTGGCATCTTCGACCTGCAGCCGCGCCTTGCCGCGTCGGCTGCTCGAGAAAGTTTTGCGATGGCGGCTGTTGTCCATGTCTCGCCCGTCAGGCAACGCAGGTACTCTCCGCCCTTATTCCGGGGCGCGCCACTTGGTGCGAGCCCGGAATCCATTTGTACGCGTAGCGTGCTGTGCGATGGATTCCGGGCTCGCGCTCCGCGCGCCCCGGAATGACACCGCGTCTGACTTTACGCGCTCGCCTGCGTCACGAACTTCGTGTTGAGGTAACCTTCGATCGCCTCGAGACCGCCTTCGGAGCCGTAGCCGGAATCCTTGATGCCGCCGAACGGCACTTCGGGCAGCGCGAGGCCGTGATGGTTGATCGAGACCATGCCGCTCTCGACATCGGCGCCGATCGCCTGCATCGTCTTGGTCGAGGTCGTGTAGGCATAGGCCGCAAGTCCGTAGGGCAGACGATTCGCCTCGGCCACCACCTCGTCATAGCTGCGGAACGAGGTGATCGGCGCCAGAGGCCCGAACGGCTCCTCATTCATGATGCGGGCATCGCGCGGCACATCGGTCAGCACCGTCGGCTCGAAGAAGAAGCCTTCATTGCCGATGCGCTTGCCGCCGGCCTGCACCTTGGCGCCGCGCTGGACGGCATCGGAGACGAAACCTTCCATGGCATCGACGCGGCGTGGATTGGCGAGCGGACCCATGCGGGTGTCCTTGTCGAGGCCGTTGCCGACCTTGAGGCTCTTGGCGGCCGCGACGAACTTGTCGACGAACGGCTGGTACACGCTTTCATGCACCAGGAAGCGCGTCGGCGAGACGCAGACCTGGCCGGCATTGCGGAACTTGTTGGCCGAAAGGATCTTCGCGGCATTGTCGAGATCGGCATCCGCGAACACGATCGCCGGCGCATGGCCGCCGAGCTCCATGGTCACGCGCTTCATGTGCAGACCGGCCAGCGCAGCCAGATGCTTGCCGACCGCGGTCGAACCGGTGAAGCTGATCTTGCGGATGATCGGGTGCGGGATGAGATATTCCGATACTTCCGCCGGCACGCCGAACACCAGCTGGACGACGCCGGGCGGAATGCCGGCATCGGCATAGGCGCGCACCAGCTCCATGCAGCTCGCAGGCGTCTCTTCCGGACCCTTGACGATGATCGAGCAGCCCGCAGCGAGCGCTGCCGAGATCTCGGCGGCACGGGAGCGGATGATGTCGGCCGCGAACGGCGAGGTCTTGCGCCAGAGCTCGAAGCCGGCCTTGGCGGCCTCGAGCGCGCGGTCGAGGTCCGCTTTCGAGGCGTGCGGGGTCTTGCCGATCGGCTGGCCCGTGGCGGGATTGAGGATGTCCTCCGACTTGCCGGACGTGCCGTCGGTCCACTCGCCGGCGATGAACATTTGAACTTTCGGATACATCCTCGTTGCCTCCGTGATTTCGCGCATCGGCGGGCTTGGCGCCCCCCGTTTCAAGCCGGCGCAGAGCTACACCGAAAGGCGGTCACGGAAAAGGGATCAATGATGCCGCAGCAACGCATCGCTGATCTTCTCGGCGGCCATGATCACGGAGCTGTTGGTACTGGCCCGCGATAGCCAGAACGTTTGTAGAGCCCGCCTCCGGCGGCGCGAGCTCGTCCGGCCGCAAGGAGCGCAAAACGCTACCGAGGCGGGCTGGTTAGAACTGATCGAGATTGGGACCGACTGTGTTGAATGTCTCGATCGCGGGCCGATATGTTGACGCAGTCCATTGCATCCGGACAATCACCGCCCGCCATGCCCTTCTTCCGGCTCGCCGACGACCAATTCCTCCCCGATGATCTCGGGGACTTCGATCCTGACACCGTGCCGCGCACCCTCACCGCCTTCGGTAGCCGCATGGTCACCAAGAGAATGGAGCTCGCGATGCACGCGCATCGCAAAGACGAACTCGTTCTCGCCTTGCGGGGCATTGTCCGGCTCGAGGCCGAGCACGGCGTCTGGATCGTGCCGCCGCGTTGCGCTGTGTGGATTCCCGGCAACGTGCCGCACGGCGTGAGCATCGCGGGCGATGTCGAGATGTATTGCCTGTTCATCGAACCGGATGCAATGCCAATGCTTCCGCGGCAATGCTGCGCGCTCTCGATCTCACCTTTGCTGGCGAGCCTGCTGGTGCATGCCACCCACATGCCTGTCATGTACGACGTTGACGGGCCCGACGGCCGAATCGCCACGGTGCTGCTCGACCAGCTCGCCGCCGCTCCGGTCGAGGAGCTGCGGCTGCCGATGCCTGCGGATGCCAGGCTGCGCCGGATCGCGAGCGCGATGATGGAAGATCCCTCCGACCGAGCGACGATCGAGGATTGGGGCCGACGCATCGCCGTGGCCCCGCGCACCCTCACCCGGATCTTGCAACGCGAGACCGGCATGAGCTTTGGCCGGTGGCGCCAGCAGCTCCACATTTTCGTCGCGCTCCAGCGCCTCGACCAGGGCGCCTCGGTACAGGCCGTGGCGCTGGATCTCGGCTATGAGGGCGCGAGCGCCTTCGTCACCATGTTCCGCAAGGCGCTGGGCAAACCGCCGGCGCGATACCTCGCCGAACGCCGCATCAGCGCACACTGACCGAAAACCGCAATCGATTGTCCCGTTCGCGGAATGCGATCTGAGATGTAATTTCGTATCCAGGCTCTAACGCGCCGGCGGGCGCATTGCAAGGGAGCTGGATACATGGATTCGATCAGCAGCGGCCTCGTCGCCGACGTCCTCCGTCGTCTTCATCAGGAAGCGGAGATCGCCGACGGGCCGCTGATGCAGGCCTACATGAACGAGGGCACGAGTCGCGAAGAGATGATCAGCCAGGCGATCGCGGCCGAGAGCCGCGATCTCAATGAGGTCTACCACAGATTTGCGAACAATTTTCTGAGCGTCTCGCCGCGGTTCGGACGCTTCCTCTACATGTGCGTCCGCGCCAGCAAGGCCAACCGCATCGTCGAGTTCGGCTCCTCGATGGGAATTTCGTCGATCTACATGGCCGCGGGCTTGCGCGACATGGGCGGCGGCCGCCTGATCGGGACCGATCTCGAACCCGGCAAGATCGAACGCGCACGAGCGAACGTCGCGGCCGCGGGGCTGGCGGACTTGGTCTCGTTTCGGCTTGGCGATGCGCGGGAAACCCTCCAGGCCGATCTCGGCGGCGAGATCGACATGGTGATGCTCGATGGCGCCTTCACGCTCTATCTTCCTATTCTCAAGCTGCTGGAGCCGCATCTGAAGCCCGGCGCGCTCATCGTCGGCGAGAACGCGTTCGAGGAGGCCTCGGGCTATATCGACTACGTCCGCGATCCCGAAAATGGCTACCTCTCGCTATCGCTTCCGTTCGATCCAGGACGCGGCAACGAATTCACGATCAAGACAAGGTGATCCGCCGAGCAGGGCGCCGAGCCGCTGGTGATGGACCCGCCAACAAATGGGCCGGCATCATCGAGACGATCGGCATCGAGCCGATGTGAGGGACACACGAGGCCGGTCCGTCGTTCAAGCCGCAAGGGTTGACCGCAGACGCCGCCAGCCAATGACGATGCCGGTCACGGAGAATACGAGCCCGAGCGCACAAAGTCCGACAATCAGGATTTCGCGCAGGCGCGGATGTGCCATGAGGACCGGAAAATCGAGCGTGTGGAGCGCGCTGTAGAACCAGCGGTAGGCCCGCCGCGAGGCATCCAGCCTTTGCAGCACCTTGCCGTCGGCGCCGTCGACATCGAACCAGACGTCGCCGCATCGGGTGCGGTAGACGGGCGCTCCGGGAACGGTGGACTGCGCCGGATAGTCGTCAGACTCCGTGAGCACGGACGGCATGCCGCAGTTGGCGGCAAGGCGCCTCGTCAATTCCTGAATGTCGCGCACACTCAGGGCTCCCACGTGTCCATCGCGAGGCACATCCCCTGCCCCGACCAATGTCTGCGATTCGAGACCAAGCCGATCGCGACGGTAGAGTTTGCCGCCGAACGCGAACCATTCGACCTCGTGGACCGGTGACGCTGCCGCCAGCTCGTCGCGCGAAGAGGCCGTCCAGTCCGGCGCGGCGTCCACCATGCGCGCTTCGGCGCCCGCCAACTGCCCGCGCGAGAACAGCCGGCCGTGATCCATGGACAGCCAGCCGCTGAAAATCCAAGTCAGCACGAACAGCGTTGCTGCGAGCCCGATGAGATGATGCAGGGCGTGCCAGCCACGGTACGGCGTTGAGATCGCCCGTCCCCGCATCCTGATCCGCACGATCCCGAGCACCGCACCGAGCAAGGCCGCGATCGAGGCCAGCAGTGACAGCGTCCAGACCACGCGGTCCCACAGCGCCCAATCGCGCCGCAGCACGGTCGGGTAAATCCAGTGCAAGACGCTGCCGAGCCAATTCCACCCACGCTCGCTGCGGGTCGTATCGAGAACGACCTCGCCGGTGCGTGACGAGACATAGATCTCATTCCCTGCGGCGTCGCCGAGGGTGATGCGAAACAAGGGCCGATGGCGGTCAAAGCCGTTCGGAACGCTCCATTGGTCATAGTCCGCGCGCGCGACGATTGCGGCCGGCGCGGGATCGAGCCCTCGCCGCTCGGCGTTCGCCCGCGCAATAGCCAGCGCAATGTCGGCAGACGTTACACTCGCGTCCCGTCCATCGAACGCGTGGACCGCGCCGAGGTGCGATCGCCCTGACACGATGTAGACCGGCCCATCGACCCGTTGGACCAGCCGCGCGCGCGTCGCATCCGCCGCCCCGCTTGCCGTCACGGCTTCGGCGACGGTGATCCTCACCTCCGCAGGATCGATCGGCGTCAGTCCGGCAAAGCGCTCCGCTTCCGTCAGTGACGGAAACGGAACGAAATGCATCACGATCCCGCTTGCGAACCACATCGCGAACAGCAGGCAGAAAGCGATCCCGAGCCAGCGATGCGAGAGGACGATCGCGCTCATCATGTGACTAGCGCCCTACCATTTGAACGCGGCGGAGAGCTCGTAGGTGCGCGGCGCGCCCAGGAGGATCTGGTCGGGATAGAACGGATCGCCCCAGATCGCGTAGCGCTTGTCGGCGATGTTCCGCATGCGAAAGGTGAGTCGGGCCTGATCGACCCCGTTGAACACCGTCTTCGGGATATCGACGAAGGCATAGGCGTCGGCAACGGTGTACGCCTTCATCGTCACCAGATTGGCATCGGTGTTGTAGCGATCTCCGACATGACGGCCGGTGATACCGACCTCAATCGGCCAGGGCGTGAAGAAGCGATAGGATGCGCCGGCATTGGCGACGATGCTCGGCACGTTCGGCGGCGTGTTCCCGGAGAACGAGCCGCCGACGAAATTGTAGCCGGCATAGCTTGCATCGACATAGGCGATGTTGCCCCAGAGGCGAAGCGGCTCGATCGGGCGCACCGAGGCGGCGAGCTCGACGCCCTTTGATTCCTGCCGCCCCGCGATGTTGAGCGCCATGCCGCCGGCCGCGGCATAGACGTTCTTGCGCAGGATGTCATAGGCGGAGAACGACCACTCCGCCCTGTTGTCCCAGAACAGATGCTTGACGCCGGTCTCGTAGGTGCGTGCGGTGGTCAGGTCGAGCGGCTGGGTCGGCCCAAGCAGGAAGATGTTGTTGGCGGAAACGTCGGCGCCGGTGGCGTACTGGCTGAAGAAGGTCAAGCCGGGCACGGCCTCCCAGGTGTAGCCGATGCGTCCCGTCGCTGGTGCCCAGTCCGTCGCAAACGGGAAGCCCGCCTTCACCAGGCCGTTGACGTCGGTGGAGTTGCGGTCGAGCCCGATATGTTCGACACGAAGGCCCCCGACCAGCGCAAAGCTGCGCGTCAGCCTCAAGCGGTCCTCGAATGACAGCGCCTCGTTGTCGATGCGGGCGGTCTGCTGCTGGATCGTCAGCAGGCCGTAATAGCCGCGGGCGGGATCGACAAGCGAGACGGAGTCGCCGGGAAAGTTCGCAGCACCGGGTCTGACGAAATCCAGATAGCTTGACGACAGCGTCGTGACCAGACGGTTGTCGAACCCGGCGATGTTCGTGTCCCAGATCAGATCGGTGACGTTGCCGACAAGGCGCTGGCTGTGCGCGACGTAAAAGCGCTCGCGATTGACGAGATTCGAAACGGAATTGAATGCCTCAACCTCATTGTTGAACCAGGTGCGCTCGGCGCCATAGCCGTAGGCCTGACTCTTCAGTGTCAGGTCGGGCGCGAGCTTCAGCTCGAAGCCTCCGCGTAGCCACACTTCCTGCGCGACGTTGCGATTGTCGAGGACGTTATAGTTGGTGTTGAAGGTGCGATCGTCGATGGTGACAGCGCCGAGATTGGTTCCGTTGTAGTTGGAGACGTAATTGCCCGAAACGATGCCGCTCGTCGCATGCGAGCCGCTGAAAGCGATCGGCACCAGCGGCGCGCCCCAATAGGCCCTACCGCGGTCTTCGCGATACTCGATCGCGCTCCAGACCTTCAGGCTGTCGGAGATGCGGTAGTTGAGCTGACCCGAGACGTCGAGCGTTTTGGTGTTGGTGTCGTCGGCAAAGCCGTTGAGCGAGGAGCGGCTGATGTCGAAGCGGTAGTCGAGGCCCTGGACATTGGTGCTGCCGCCCGAGCCGTAATGGGCGCCAAACGAGTTCAGCGAATCCCAGGAGAAGTCCGCCTCATTGCGGATCGGTCCGGTGTGCGGCTGCTTGGTGACGAAGTTGATGGCGCCGCCGGCGGCGCCCTCGCCCGAGATCAGCGAGCCCGGGCCTTTCAGGAATTCCACCGCCTCCAGATTGGCCGTATCCATGATCCGCGAGGTCATATTCTGCGGACCGATCTTGATGCCGTTGTAGAGCGTGTTGATCTGGCTGTTGGTGAAGCCGCGCATGGAGAAGGCCGCGGGCTCGGCTGGATTGTCGCCAGAGGTGACGCCGACCGCGCCCTGCGCCACTTCGGACACGGTGCGATAGCCCTGCTCGCGCATGGTCTCGGCCGAGATCACCTCGACGGTCGCGGGCGTCTCACGCACGGTCAAGCCGAGACGCGAGGCGCTTTCCGCGACCGCGTTGGAGTTGAGCGGCCTCTGCGCCGTCGCAGCCGGCCCCACCGGCTGAGGGGCAACGGCCGCCGGCCTGCGCGTTGCCGTGCGCCGCGCGCTCTGGGGTTCGCGGCCAGCCGGCCTCGCCTGCTTGCGGGACTGGGCGGGCGACACTTCGACGGGCGGCAGCTGTTCGCGGGCCTGCTGCGCCAGCGCGGCGGGCACATTATCTGCGACCGCTAGCGCCGCGAGCACGGCGGAGGCGAGCAGGAAACGACGCGGTCGTACAATATGGATGGAAGGCACGGTTTGGACCTCGGTATGACGTCAGTGGCACGTCACAGCGAACGAGGTCTCACCCTGGGCTTGTCAGCCGCCCGATGAAGCCGAATGTCTGTACTCCCCGACCGACATCTTCGCGTATGACCACGGCTGACGGCAGGTCTCCTGGCTCGCGGGTCGTGACCGCTTCGTCGCCTTCCCGGGACCGAGGACCCAGTGGCTTCTGACGAAGGATTCACCGCTTACAGTTGCGGGGGCAGCTACGGCATTGGGGACAATGTCCCCGCACCGCATTCCCTTTTCATCCCCTCTCGGGGAAACCGTCAAAGGCATCTAGGATTACGACCAAGACAGAGTCAATGTGCAAGCTGCGGCGTTATTGCCACAGCCACCAACTTCCCTGGAGACGAGCATGGAAGGCGAGACCTTCCTCTGGTTGATACGGCATGCGCCCGTCGACGGCATCAAAGCCGTGATCCATGCCGCCGACGCGCCGGCTGATCTCGGCGATCGCGCGCAACTCGACGCGCTACGGCAGCGCCTGCCGCGGGATGCTGCGAGCTATGCCAGCCCGTCGCGGCGCACGGCCGAGACGGCACGGGCGCTGGGGCTGGAGCCGCTGCTGGTGAGCGATTTCAATGAGCAGAATTTTGGCGGCTGGACCGGCCATCGGCATGACGAACTCGCCGCGACAGGCGGCGATGCCTATGCACAGTTCTGGAGCGATCCAGCGCGCGGAAGGCCGCCGGGCGGCGAAAGCTTTGAGGATCAGGTCGCACGTGTCAGGCAGGGTCTCTCGCGGATCAGCGCCGGTTGTGCAAACTTGGTCGTCCATTCCGGAACCATCCGCGCCGCGCTCTGCATCGCGCTGGACCTCACGCCGCAAGCGGCCTTGCGCTTTGTCGTCGATCCGCTGTCGCTGACCCGGATCGACCGGCTCGCGGCTGGCTGGCGCGTCGTCTCCGTCAATCAGCGGATCAGCTAACGCATGATCCGGAAAAGTGCGCAGCGGTTTTTCGAAAAGATCATGCTCAAACAACAACCTAGAGCGCGATGATCTCATCGCGCTTAGGCCTATCAGGCACATTGGCCTGCGCGAACGTCGCCATGCCGTTGTGCAGAGCGCAGGCCGATCGCACCAGCGGCAGCGCGATGGCGGCGCCCGATCCCTCGCCCAGCCGGAGGTCGAGGCTGATCAGCGGCTGCACGTTCAATGCACGCAGCACCAGCCGATGCCCCTGCTCGGCAGATTGGTGCGAGGGCAACAGGAACGGCTGGCAGGAGGGATTGAGGCGCGTCGCGGCCAGCGCTGCCACCGAGACGATGAAACCGTCGATCAGCACGGGAATGCGGCGCTGCGCAGCCGCGATGATTGCGCCGCAGATCGCGGCGATCTCGAGGCCGCCGACGGCGCACAGGATTTTTTCGGGCGCCGCGCCTGCAACGCCATGCCGTGCGATCGCAGCATCGATCACCCGCGCCTTGTGCGCGCGGCCGGCGGCGTCGACACCGGTGCCACTGCCGGCGATCTCCTCGGCGCTGGTGCCGAGCAGGCTGGCGGCGATCGCCGCCGACGTCGTGGTGTTGCCGATGCCCATCTCGCCGAAGATCAGGAGATCGGGCTCGGTGGCCGCCGCGCGCGCGACCGCGCGCTGGCCAGCTTCAAACGCGAAGGCCAGTTCCTCAGGCGTGAGCGCAGCTTCGATGCTGAAATCGCGCGTACCGCTGCGTGGCTTGTCGGTGACGACGCCTGTCATCGCCTCCTGCGCGAGCGTGCCCGCGTCGACGACTTCCAGGCTCGAACCCAGTTCGCGAGCCAGCACCGAAATCGCCGCGCCGCCGGAGGCGAAATTCGCCATCATGGCGATGGTCACGGCTTGCGGATAGGCCGAGACGCCCTGCGCGACGATGCCGTGATCGCCGGCAAAAACGGTGACCGGCACGCGAGCCGCGCGCGGCTGCTCAGTCGCTTGCAGGCCGGCAAGCTCGATCGCGAGCTGCTCGAGCCGGCCGAGCGCGCCGGTCGGTTTCGTTAGCTGCGCCTGCCGCGCAATCGCCGCCTCGCGATGGACCGTCGAGATGTCGGGGCACTTTTGGTAGACCCATTCGGGGAGCATGCTGCCTCGCTAACGCCCGCGCTTGAGAATGTAGCTGTCCATGATCCAGCCATGCCGTTCGCGCGCTTCCTGCCGCGCGGCGACGATGCGCGGTCCAACCTCGACCAGTGCGCCGGATAGGATGAGCTGATCGGGCATGCCGAGATAGGCGCCCCAATAGATGTGAAGCCCCGCCGGATCGAGCGACTGGAATGCGGTGCCGCCATCGAGCATCGCTACCACGGTATCGACGCCCTGCGGCCAGCCGCCTTCGCGCAGGCGGCGTCCCGTCGTCACAAGGAAAGGCTCGCCGATGTCGTTGAGCGGCAATGCATGCGCCGCGCACAACGCCTGGATCGAGGTGATGCCCGGCACGACCTCGATCTCGGGCAAGGGATTGAGTCGACGCGCAATGCGCAGCGAGGAATCATAGAGCGAGGGATCGCCCCAAATCAGCAGCGCAACCTTGCCCTTGCCGCCAAGATGATCTGCGATCGCCTGCGACCACGTTGCGGCGACGGCATCGTGCCAATCGTCCACGCCCTTGCGGTAGTCGGCTTCACCCGCATCGCGAACGGGAAGATCGAACTCGGCGATGCGGGTCTTGTCGCTCGTGAGCACATCCGCGCAGATCGTGCGCCTGAGATCGGCGAGATCGGATTTCGCGCTCCCCTTGCGCGGGATCAGGACGAGATCGGCCGCGTTGATGGCAGTGATCGCAGCGCGCGTGAGCTGAGCGGGATCGCCGCAACCGATGCCTATCAGAGAGAGCGTGAGCATCGCGAGCGCGAGGGGCGGCGTTAGCGGCCGCCCCTTGTCTCCTAGGCCGCGTTGTGCAGGCGCGGGGTGACGAGGCCGGGCGCGGTGACGCCGCGCAGCGACTTCGCCAGCGCCAGCACCGCAAGATCGGCGAGCGGCTCGATCACGATGACGAGCGCATAGGAGGCCGCGAACGTCGCGATGTTGGCGAGGTTGCTCATGGCAAAGCCGGAGCCATAGAGCGCCCAGAACGCCACCCAGGCGATCACGCCGGCCTGATAGGTCGTCGAGAGCGCCAGCGCCTGGCGATACCTGAGATCAACATAGGCCGTGTTGCGCGAGATGATCCGCGCGGCGATCGCCTGGATTCCGAACAGCGGCACCAGCAGCGTGGTGACGTTCATGCCGTATTGCGGCAGGTCGGCGGGCTCGAAGAACACGCCCTGGAGCAAGAGGCCGAACGCGAGGCCGAAGGCCGCGGGCGCAGCGCCAAACAGCAGGAACAGCGTCGAGCCGAGAATGAAGTGCACCTCGGAGACGCCGACCGGGAAGTGCGGCAGGATCTCGAAGAAGGTGAAGACGAGGCCGGTGGTGGCGAGCGTGCGCACCGCGAACGATGTGATGCCCTGCTCGCGTACGGTCTCGGCCGCGAGCTTCAAGGCAACGCCGCCTGCGGCGATGCCGGTTGCGTAACTCAATACGAGCTTGGCGCCCGTCACGATGCCGGGTTCGATATGCATGGCTCAGTTCCTTCCTGCCGTCACACCCGACGGCCTTGGCCTCAAAACATGCACGGCCGGTCTCCTGGCTCGCGGTTCACTGGGGTTCTCCGGCCTTCCCGGACCTTACGGCCCAGTGGCTGATCGGAGCCCCTCACCGCTTACAGTCGCGGGGGCGGCTGGGGTTTTGGGCGCCGCAACTGGGTCCGCCCATCCCCATTCCCGATTATGCTCCGGCGCTTTGCGCCGCATGGAGCACCATGCCTCTCCTGTGTGCCCCTTTCGCCAGCCGGGCGTCAAGGGTGGAAGGCAGCCCGGGCCATCATGACGGATAATCCCCCGCCAGCGCGCCAAACAGGATGACGGCCGCCGTCGAGGCCGCCCCGCCCCGCGCAAGCTGCTCGGCAAGCTCCGCAATCGTGGTGCGAACCAGCCGTTCGTCGGCGCGGCCAAGCGATTCGGCGAACAGCGCCGGGGTGGTTGGAGCGAGCCCGTGCGCGATCAATTTTGCGGCAAGATCCGGAAAGGTGCGCCGGCCCATATAGACCACGGTCGTCGCTTCGGGGTCGGCCAGCGCCGCCCAGTTGAGGTTTTGGGGCAGCTCGCCGGTGACGTCGGCCCCGGTGACGAACTGCACCCGGCGCGAGGTATGGCGTCGGGTCAGGGGAATGCCGGCTTGGGCGGCGGCGACGCAGGCCGAGGTGACGCCGGGAACGATCTCGTAGCCGATGCCGGCTTCGCGCAGCGTCTCCAGCTCCTCCTCGAGCCGGCCGAAAATGCCGGCATCGCCGGACTTCAGCCGCACCACGCGCGCGCCGGTTGCGGCGTAGTCGACCAGGAGGCGGTTGACGTGGTGCTGCCTGGTCGAAGGCCGCCCTGCCCGCTTTCCCACCGCGACGAGATTGGCGCCGGGCCGCGCCAGGTCGAGGATCGCGCCGGAGGCAAGGTCGTCATAGAGCACGACGTCGGCCTCGCGCAGCCGCGCGGCGCCCTTCACGGTGAGGAGCTCGGGATCGCCGGGGCCGGCAGAGACGAAGGAGACAAAACCGCTCACCGGTCCTCCGCGATCAGATGAAAGAACGTCCCGGTCGCCTGTCCCCGCCGCGAGCCGGTCTCGGTGATCACCGCGCCGGTCGCATCATGCACGACGGCCAAAGGCGTGTCAGGCTGCGCAAGGATGGTCGAATAGTGGAATTCGTGGCCGCGCAGGCGCGCGCCCGCCCGATGCCCCGGCATCGGCGCTGCCAGCGCGGCGAGACGATAGCCGAGATGCATGCGGCGCTTGGCAAAGCTCGTCTCGAGGCCAAGCAGGCCCGTCATCTCGTGGCGCACACCGTCGGCATCTGTCAAAGCAGTCCCGAGCACCATGTAGCCTCCGCATTCGCCGTGCACCGGTCGCGTCTCGGCGAAGGCGCGCAAGCCGCTACGAAAGCTTGCATTGGCCGCGATCTTGCCGGCATGAAGCTCGGGATAGCCGCCGGGCAGCCAGCACACGTCGGCACTGTCATTAGGTCCTTCATCGGCGAGTGGTGAGAACGTCGAGATCTCCGCGCCGGCCGCGCGCCAGGCCTCCAGCATGTGCGGATAGACGAAGGAGAACGCCGCATCGCGCGCCAGCGCGATGCGCTGCCCGGGGGGCGTCACGTTGAGGCCGTTCGACACAGCTTGCGGCGACCAGACGGCGGCCGCGCGCAGCACCGCATCGAGATCGACATGCTCGGCGACGAAGCGCGCGGCTTCGTCAATCAGCTTGCCGATCTCAGCCTGCTCCTCGGCTTGCACGAGGCCAAGATGCCGCTTCGGCAGGCTGATCTCGGCATGGCGCGGCAGCGCGCCGAAAACGGCGATGCCGGCGTCGTTGAGCGCACGGCGCACGAGGTCTTCATGGCGCGAGCTGGCGACACGATTGAGCACGACGCCCGCAAGGCTCACGCCGGCGCGATAGTCGCGCAGGCCGGCCGCGATCGCCGCCGCGGTCTGCGCCTGCCCGGAAGGGTCGATCACCAGCACCACCGGCCAGCCCAGCATCTCCGCGATATCGGCGGTAGCACCGGTACCCGAGACGCCGCGCGCGGCGACGCCGTCGAACAGACCCATCGAGCCCTCGGCGAGCACCACATCCGCATCCGCGCCGCGGCTGACGAGATGCGCGATGTCCGCGCGATCCATCGCCCAGCTATCGACATTGACGGAGGCGCGTCCCGTCGCGGCGGCATGAAAGGCGGGATCGATATAGTCAGGCCCACTCTTGAAGCACTGCACGTTCAAGTCGCGCTGGCGCCAGGCGCGCGCGAGCGCCAGCGTCAACGTGGTCTTGCCGACGCCGGAGGCCGGCGCGGAGATGACGAGGCCAGCAGCCATCACGATGCCTCCGGAAAGCGCGGCTCGGCGCCGACGGGTCGATAGCGGCGATCGTAATCGACGGCGTAAAGGCGGCTCTCGTCAAAATCCGCCGCGCCAAGCGTCTTGCCGACGAGGATCAGTGCTGTGCGCTCCATCTCGGCACCCACGGCAGCATCGAGCGTCGCAAGCGTCGCGCGGACGATGCGCTGGTCCGGCCAGCTCGCACGCCAGACGATCGCGACCGGGCAGTCTGCGCCGTAATACGGCGTCAGCTCGGCGACGACCTTGTCGAGCAGATGGATCGACAGGTGGATAGCAAGCACCGCGCCGGTGGCGGCGAAGGCAGCGAGCTTCTCGTCCTTAGGCATCGTACTGGCCCGGCCGGGCGTGCGCGTCAGCACCACCGTTTGGGCAAGGCCGGGCAGCGTCAGCTCGGCTTCCAGGGCGGCAGCCGCCGCCGAGAACGACGGAACGCCCGGCGTGACGGTGAAGGGAATGCCGAGCGCGCGCAGGCGGCGGAGCTGCTCGCCCATCGCCGACCAGATCGAGAGATCGCCGGAATGCAGCCGGGCGACGTCGTGGCCTGCCGCATGCGCGGCGGCGATCTCGAAGATGATCTCGTCGAGCGACAACGGCGCGGTGTTGACGATCCGCGCCCCCGGCGGGCAATGCGCCAGCAGGCCCTCCGCCACCAGCGAGCCGGCATAGAGGCAAACCGGACAGGCCGCGATCAGGTCGCGGCCGCGCAGCGTCAGCAGATCGGGCGCGCCCGGCCCGGCGCCGATGAAATGCACCGTCATGCGCTGTCTCCTTCCGCGATCGCAGCGGTCGCGGTGCGATCCTGCGAGACAACCCGTGTTGCAATCAACCGCGCGCGTGGACCGGCGACCGCGAGCGCCGCGGCCTCGGCCACGGATCCGGTGCCGAACTTCTGCGCGACAAGCGTCGATTGCGTGGGCGTGTCGATGCCGGCCAGTGTCGCGGCCGGAACGGCCCTGATCGACACACCGCATTCACGTGCGAGTTGCTTCAGCGCGTCGCTGTCGGCCTTGTCGCTGACGGTCGCCAACGCCACAAGCCCTTCCGCACCGCCGGCAGCCAGCAGCGCTTCGCGCAGCGAAGCCAGCGTCACATCGCGTTTGAAGCCAAGTCCCGCGACCTTCATCGGACCACACTCCACTGCACCACAGGGCGCGCTGCCTCCCAGGAGCGATAGCGGCCGAGCGGGGCGGCATGCACGATCTCGACCCGCATCAGCTCGCCACCATGGCGCCGATGCAGCTCGCCGAGCAGCGCTTCCGTCTCCAGCGTGACTGAATGTGCGACGAGCCGCGCACCCGGCGAGAAACGGGACCAGACGGCATCGAACATCGCGAGATCGAGACCGCCGCCGATGAAGACGGCATCCGGTACGTCTTGGCCAGCAAGAGCTTCAGGCGCCTTTCCCGTGACAACGGTGATCCGATGCGCGAGTCCGAACGCCACTGCATTGTTGCGAATATTCGCCGCACGCTCCTCGCGCATTTCGACAGCGGTTGCCGCCCCCCCGCACAGCGCCCACTCCACAGAGATCGAGCCCGAGCCGGAACCGATGTCCCATAGCTGCTCGCCCGGGCGCGGCGCCAGCGCCGAGAGCGCAAGTGCGCGCACCGGCCGCTTGGTGATCTGGCCATCATGGACGAAGAGATCGTCCGAAACGCCGGAGCTGCGGGGAACACCATGCCCACCTCTCGCCTCGACGGCGACTGCGACAAGATTTGCAGCGAGGTCGCCCGCAAAGCTGTCGGCACGATATCCCGCAATGCTTTCGCGCGGTCCACCGAGCGCAGCCAGAATCCAGAACACCGAGGCGCCCCAACCGCGCTCGCTGAGCCACTTAGCGAGATCACCGGCCGCTTTCCCGTCGCGCACGAGGCAAAGGATCCGCGCACCATTCGCCAGATGCGGCACGAGACGCTCGAACGGCGCTGCGTGGAGGCCGAGGCATGCGACGGCTTCGAGCCGCCAGCCCAGCCGCGCTGCGGCAAGCGAGAAGGTCGACGGTGCAGAATGCGCGATCCACTCGGTAGCATCGAGCTTCTCGGCAAGGCTCGCGCCGGCGCCGTGCCAGAACGGATCGCCCGAGGCGAGCACCACCGTCGGCCGGCCGCGGCGCTTCAGCACGATCTCCGCATCGAACGGCACCGGCCAGGGGCGGCCGCGGTGACCAACGTCTGCAAGCGCGAGATGACGCTCGCCGCCAAAAACGGTTTCCGCCTTGGCGAGCGCCTTTCGGCTTGCCTCAGACAGCCCGGCAAGGCCATCTTCGCCGATACCGATGATGGTCAGCCAAGGATCAGTCATGATACGCGCCCTCATTCTGGGCGGAACGGCCGATGCGAGCGTGCTTGTGGCGGAGATCGCGCGCGCGCAGATCGAGGCCGTCTATTCCTATGGCGGCCGCACCCGCGCGCCCGCCGATCAGCCGCTGCCGACCCGCATCGGCGGCTTTGGTGGCGTGGGCGGGCTTGCAGACTATATCCGCAGCGAAGGCATCACGCATGTGATCGACGCGACGCATCCCTTCGCGGCCGAGATGAGCCGCAATGTGGTGGCGGCGTGCGCGGAAACCGGCACGCCGCTGATAGCGCTCGAACGCGCGTCCTGGACGAGAGCGCCCGGCGACAACTGGATCGAAATTCACGATATCAACGCCGCCGTCGCCGCGCTGCCCGACGCGCCGGCAAACGTATTCCTCGCCATCGGCCGCCAGCACATCGCCCCGTTCGCGAGCAAGCCGCAGCATGCCTACACGCTGCGCTTCGTCGATCCGCCCGAAGCGCCCCTGCCCTTTGCCGCGGATGTCATTGTGTCGCGCGGCCCCTTCACGCTCGAGGGCGAGTTGGAGATGCTGCAGGCGCGCGGCATCGCCTGGATCGTCGCCCGCAATTCCGGCGGCGACGGCGCGCGCGCCAAGATCGACGCCGCGCGCAGGCTCGGCCTGCCCGTGATCATGATCTCCCGGCCACATCTGCCCGAAAGGCCCTGCGTAGAGAGCGTGGCCGAGGTGATGCAGTGGCTCGGTCATTCTAACCGCCTCGGTGCGTAGACCCAGCGGCCGACACGGCGCGTCTGCGAATTGCAGACGATCACCAGCGTGCGCATGTCGGCCATTTCTGGGCGGGCCTCGCTCAACGTCACGATCTCGATCTTCTCGTCAGCAGCACTGATCGCGCGCGCAAAGATCACGAGGCGCTCGCCGCAGCCGGCCGCTTTCAGCACCGCCAGCGCGCGGCCAAATCCCTCTGGCCGGCTCACTGAGCGCGGATTGTACATCGCGATCGAAAAGTCGGCTTCGGCGGCGAGCCGCAAGCGTTTCTCGATCACCGCCCACGGCTTGAGATTGTCGGAGAGATTGAGCGCGCAGAAATCATGGCCGAGCGGCGCGCCGGCGCGCGCGGCCGCCGCCAGCATCGCGGTGATGCCGGGCAGCACGCGGATCGGCAGCGCTTGATAGTGCGGCGCCTGTTCCAGCGCCTCGAATACGGCCGAAGCCATCGCGAACACGCCGGGGTCGCCGGAGGAGACGACGACGACCTGCCCGCCTTCCCCCGCAAGCCGCAAAGCCTCACTCGCACGCTGCAGCTCTTCGCGATTGTCCGACGGATGCAGCGTGAGACCCGGCCGTGGCGGCACGCGCGAGACGTAAGGTGCATAGCCCAAGATATCGGTCGCGGCGGCAAGCGCAGCGGCGACCTCGGGCGTCACCAGCGCATCGCTGCCCGGCCCGAGGCCTGCGATGGTCAGTGTGCCCGTCATTCGGCGGCGTCCAGATGCCGGCCCTTGCCGTGCACCAGCACGATCGCGAAGTAAGGACAATCGGTGGCATCGATCTCGGCGAGCCGCACCACGCGCTCGCCGGGCATGGTGCCGCGCTCGACCAGCCACGCGTCGTCGAGCCGACCGGCGGATGCGAGCGCGCGGCGCACCTTCACGAGATTGCGCCCGGTCTTCATGATGACCAGCGCATCGGAATCGCGCATGCGCCGTTCGAGTTCGTCCTCGGCCAGCGTGCCCATCAGCACCGTCGTCACGTCGTCGCCGAGCGCGATCGGCTGCGCGACGCCGTTCCAGCAGCCGACCATGCCGGGAATGCCGGCGATCACCTCGATCTCGACGCGGCCTTGCAGGCGCATGTGCAGATGCATGAAGGAGCCGTAGAAATAGGGATCGCCCTCGCAGAGCACGACGACATCGACCGCGCGCGCAAGCCGCGCAAGGCGCTCGGTCCATTCGTCGTAGAAGCCGGCGAGCAGCTGAACGTACTCAGCGCTGTCGAACGCGATCTCCGTGGTGACCGGGTATTCCATGGGATATTCGGTAACGTCGGCCGCCAGCATGCCCTCGACGATGCGCCGCGCCTGGCCGGGCCTGCCTTTCTTGCGGAAATAGGCGACGTGCTTTGCGCCGCGCACCGTGCGATCGGCGCGCACGCTCATCAGATCGGGATCGCCGGGGCCGAGACCGCAGCAGATGATGCGCCCCATCGCTATTCGCTCCGGCTCGCCAGCGCGTTCACGGCGGCAACCGTGATCGCGGAACCGCCGAGCCGGCCCTCGACCGTCAATGCCGGCGCTGGCGGGGCGGCCATCAGCGCCGCCTTGGATTCGGCCGCGCCAACAAAGCCGACCGGACAGCCGATGATCGCTGCCGGGCGCGGACAGCTTTGGTCCTCCAGCATGTTGAGCAGGTGAAACAGCGCAGTCGGCGCATTGCCGATCGCGACGATCGCGCCTTCGAGATGCGGGCGCCACAGTTCGAGGGCCGCAGCCGAGCGCGTGTTGCGCATGGACTGCGCCAGCGCGGGAACCGCCTCGTCGCCGAGCGTGCAGATCACGGCATTGGCCGCAGGCAATCTCGCGCGCGTAATTCCTTCCGAGACCATGCGCGCGTCGCACAGGATCGGCGCGCCCTTCTGCAGGGCCGCGCGTGCGGCGGTCGCCATGCCGGGCGTGAAACGAATATGCGCCTCGAGACCGACCATGCCGGCGGCATGGATCATCCGCACCACGACCTGCTCTTCATCGGGCGTGAACCGCGCAAGATCGGATTCGGCCCGGATGGTCGCAAAGGACCGCCGGTAGATCGCCGCGCCGTCCGTCTCGTAGATGTGCGGCATCAGTGCCCTCCGACCAGGATGGAGGGATCGCTGACGATGTCGGCACAGCTCAGGCCGCGCAGGACGGGCTCGTCGCGGGTTGACCCGTTCCGGACGAGATCGAAGCCGGCGCTGGTCGCAACCAGCGTCACCGGGGACGCTCCGGAGCGGGCGCAGCCCTTGGCGCAGCCGGAGACGTGGAGCTTCGTGTCGAGCGCGATGCGCGGCGCCAACGCCGCCGCCAGCGCACGCGTGTCGGCGTGCGCTTCGCGGCAGCGCGGCGCGCCGCTGCAGGCGATCACGCGCAGGGCCGGATCGTGAGGCTCCGTGATGAGGCCGGCCGCGCTCGGCATCGCGCGCTTGCCTTCGCTCAGAACCATCCGCCACGGCGTCATGCGCAGCGCATGACCGCAGCCGGAAAACTGATGCAGCGTCGTGTGCAGCATCTGCCCGAAGGCGACGCCGACGAGCGCTCCTTGCGGATAAGGCCCGGGCCGGGACGCCGGCATCACGGGCGCAGGCTCGGTCTCGCCCCGCAAAGCCGCAGGCAATGCCGCGCCGGCCGCGATGTGGGCCGCCATGCGCCCGCGTCCGCCCTTCGCGCCGCCGGAAGCGATGAACCAGGCTGCGAGCGCGAGCGCCGTGCTCACCGCCTCTCCGCGCGCGACCGAGTGGCCGAAGCTTGCGCCATCGGGCCGCACCATCAAACGGCCGCCGCGATCGCGCTCGATCCTCACGTCGGCGGAATCGCCGGCGAGCACGCGCGACTTGCCGTCGTCGATGGCGAAGCCGAATTTGGTGGGAAGATCGAGCGCGCTATCCGCGAGCGCTTCTTCAAGCTCCGCGGCGAGCGCCTGCGTCTCGTCACCGACAGTCCAGAACGGCGTCACCAGGATGTTGCGGCGGGCTTCGATGTCGGTATCGGGATCGAGCAATTGCAGCCGGGAAAGGCCATCGATCACCGGCCGATGGCTCTCCTCGCTCACGCCCCTGATCTGGAGGTTGGCGCGGCTCGTCACGTCGATGAGGCCGTTGCCGTGGCGCTCGGCGAGATCGGCGAGCCCGGCAATCTGGTTTGCTTCGAGCCGTCCGCCGAACGGACGCACGCGGACCACGAGCCCGTCGCCCGATTGCATCGGCCGCAATGCGCCGGGACACCAGCCCTTGACCATCGACGCACTCATGACGCCTCCCGCAGCGCAGCCGCGATCGAATTGCGGCGCGTTCGCCAGAGCGAGGCCTCGTGCAGGCGCGTGAAGCAGGTCTCCATCGCGGCTAGCGCTGCCGGATTTTCACGAGCCATGAAGGCGCGGACATCGGCATCACCAAGCGTCGCATCATAATATAGATCGAACTGATGCGGCGGCACGGCGCCGGCCAGATGCGCGAACGCTGCCATGTGTTCGAGCGTCGCGGTGATCTCGGCGGCTCCGCGAAAACCGTGGCGCATCATGCCGGCGATCCAGGCCGGATTGGCGGCCCGCGCACGAACCACGCGCGAAATCTCTTCGGTCAGCGTGCGCGCATGCGGCTGCTCCGGGCACGTCGTGTCGAGATGATAGAGCGTAGGACCGGCCGCGCCGAGATGCGCAGCCGCCGCCGCAACGCCGGCTTCATGCGCGGCATAGTCGGCGGCGAGCAAAAGATCGGTCTCCGGCAGGTCCTGGACGTGGACGAACGCATCGGCAGATGCGAGACGCTGCTCGATGCCGGTGCGATCCGGCTTGATCGCGCCATCAGCCGAGAATGCCCAGGACGATGCCGACAGCCACGCTTCGCCCGCCGCATCGCGCGTCTCGGGCGTGAACGCATCGGGGATCGCCGAGAGGCCGACGCCGTATTGTCCAGGCCGCGGCGCGAACACGCGGGAGGCGCGGTGGCGGTAGGGATTCTCGTCGCCCTCATCCTGACGGCTTGCCAGCGCTTCAGTGGCGGCTTCGAACAATTGCGCAAGCCCCGCGAAGACATCGCGGAATAGGCCAGATACGCGCAGCGTAACGTCGATGCGGGGCCGGCCGAGCTCGGCCGGCGCAATGATGTCGTAGCCGGTGATGCGGCCCGATGCATGATCCCAGCGCGGCGCGAGGCCGGCCAGATGCAGCGCCATCGCGAACTCCTCACCCGCGGTGCGCATCGTCGCCGAGCCCCAGAGATCGACGACGAGGCCCTTCGGCCAGTCGCCGTGATCCTGCAAATGGCGGCGGAGCAGCTCTTCGGCGAGCTTGATCCCTTGCGCCTGCGCCGACGGCGTCGGCACCGCGCGCGGATCGACGGCGAACAGATTGCGTCCCGTCGGCAGCACGTCCTGCCGGCCGCGATAGGGCGAACCCGATGGCCCCGGGGCGACGCGCTGCCCTGCGAGCGCGGCGCGCAGTGCGTCCCGCTCGGCCTCGCCGCAGGCGCCGCGACCGAACACGTGCAGGCCGTCGCCGAATTGACTCTCCTTGAGATCGCAGACGAAGCGGTCGATGCGCGGAATGGCTTCCGCCGGCGCGGCCGATGCATCGAGACCGAGATCGTCTTCGAGGCCCGCTGCACGGGCCTCGTCGCGAATCGCAGCGATCAGGCGCTGGCGGCGCGCGGGGTCGAGCCCGTCGGCGGTCGAATATTCGTCGAGCAGGCGTTCGAGCCGGCGCAAACCTTCGGGCACCGCGGACGTTTGGAGCGGCGGCGGCAGGTGCCCGATGGTGACGGCGCCGACGCGCCGCTTGGCCTGCGCGGCCTCGCCGGGATCGTTGACGATGAAGGGATAGATGACGGGGAGATCGCCGACCAGCGCTTCCGGCCAGCAGGCGGACGACAGCGCCACGGATTTTCCGGGCAGCCATTCCAGCGTGCCATGCGCACCCATGTGCACGACCGCATCGATCCGCTGCTCACGGAGCCAGAGATAGAACGCGACATAGCCGTGGCGCGGCGTGCGGGCGAGATCGTGATAATCGCTATCGCGCGTAGCCACGTCGCCGCGCTCCGGCTGGACCGCGATGATCGAGCTACCGCACTGGATCGCCGCGAAATGGAACGCACCGTCGCGGCAGGTCGGATCACTTTCCGGCGCGCCCCAGGCCTGCGTGAGATCATCCTGCAAAACTTGCGGCAGACGCGCGAGCGCCGCGCGATATTCTGCAACGTCCCAGCACCGTTTCTGCTTGAGCAGCGTCCCGCCGAGCGCATGGACCCGCGCGGCATCGAAACCGGCCTCTGCAAGGTCAGACACCAGCGCCTCGACCGACGCCAGCGCATCGAGACCAACCGCATGAGCGATCTGGTGCGGCCGGCCCGGATAGTTCGAGAGCACGATGGCAACGCGCTTCTCGGCGGCAGGCGTCGCCGCGAGGCGCCACCAGGCCGCAACGCGCGCGGCGACGGCCGTCACGCGTTCCTCATCGGGCCTGTGCGCCAGATGCGAGAACTGCAGATCCGGATCGCGCTCCGCCGCCGATTTGAAGCTCACCACGCCGGCGAACACGCGGCCATCGACCTCGGGCAGAACCACATGCATCGCGAGATCGCCGGGCGACAGGCCGCGCAGCGATGTCGCCCACTCCTCGCGCCGCGCGCTCGAAAGCGCGACCTGGAACACCGGACACGGCGCGGCATCGAACGGCGTCGTGCCGTCATCGCCCACGGCAGAGAACGCCGTCGCATTGACGATCGCCGCCGGAGGATTTTGCATGAGATGCTCGCGCAGCCAATCCGCAGCGCCCGCAGCCCTCAGTGAGGTGACGAACACCCCATACGCGTCGAACCCCTTCTCGCGCAGCGCGGCAATCAGCGCGTCAACTGGGCCAGTGTCCGCAGCGGTAAGATATGAGCGATAGAAGGTGACGAGTGCGAGCGGCCTGCCTTCACCCGACGCCGGCGCGGCAATCACACGGCGCGCGGGATCGTAAAAACCCATCCCGGGCACGCTCATCTCGCCAACAACCGGCCCCGCATAGAGGCCCGAAGCCAGCGCAAGCTGCGCAATCGCCGCCTGAGCGGCGACGGGACCGCCGGTGTCGCAGAGCACCTTCAGCCGCCGCAGCGTCGAGACCGGCAGGGTCGAGTAGGCATCGAGCCTGACGTCGTCGCGGCCGTCGGCCGGCAGCACGGCCAGCACAATGTTGCGATCCTTCGCGAGTTGCTGGAGCGCTGCCAGCCCATAGGACCAATAAGATTCCCCGCCGATCAGCCGCACCAGGATGCCGCGCGCCTGCGACAGGGTGCGCTCGATATAGGTGTCGACCGAGAGCGGATGACGCAGCTCCGCGAGATTGGCGAGCCGCAGCGACGGCAGGCTGTCCCGGCCACGCCGCCAGCCGGCTGCGAATGCCGCAAGGTCGGAATCCGAATACGAGAGCACCACGAGATCAGCCGGGTCCTGGCCGATGTCCCTTGGCGTCGCGGTCTCCTCGAGACCCCGGCTCTCGCGGAAGACGACGTGCATCAGACTCCCAATCCCGCTCTTATCGCGGCCTCATTGATGTCGCCGTGCTCGCCGATCACGACGAGCTTCGACTGCCGGAGACCCACGCCCCAGGGCTTGTCGAACTGGTGGCGAACGCGCTCGCCGACGGCCTGAAGCAGCAGGCGCATCGGCTTGCCCGCCACCGCAATATACCCCTTGGCGCGCAGCACGTTCTGCTCGCGCGCCAGCTTCTGCACCGATGCGACCAGCGCATCGACATCCGCAACCTCGGGAAGATCGATCACCACCGATGCAAAATCATCGTGCTCGTGCTCCTCCTCGCCATCGTGATGCGAGGGACGCGCGGCGAGATCGTTTTCGGCGGCTGCGCCGAGCCCGAGGATGACGCGCGCATCGATCGCGCCGTCGGTCACCGGCAACATCGGCACACGGCGCGGCATCTCGGCGCTGATCGCGGCCTTGGCGGCTTCAATGCCGGCGCTGCCGGCGAGATCGGCCTTGGTCAGCAGCACGATGTCGGCGCAGGCGATCTGGTCCTCGAACACTTCCGACAGCGGCGTCTCATGATCGAGATTCTCGTCGGCCGCGCGCTGCGCTTCGACAGCCGCCGGGTCCGGCGCGAAGCGACCGGCCGCCACAGCCTCGGCATCGGCAAGCGCGATCACGCCATCGACGGTGATGCGCGAACGGATTTCCGGCCAGTCGAACGCTTTCAGCAGCGGTTTTGGCAGCGCCAGGCCCGAGGTCTCGATCAGGATGTGATCGGGCCGCACCGGCCGCGCCAGCAGCTGCTCCATGGTCGGAATGAAATCGTCGGCGACGGTGCAGCAGATGCAGCCATTGGCGAGCTCGACGATGTTCTCCTCCGGGCAGTTGGCATCGGCGCAGGACTTCAGGATCTCGCCGTCGACGCCCTCGCTGCCGAACTCGTTGACGAGCACGGCGAGCTTCTTGCCGCCCGCATTGCCGAGCAGGTGCTGAATCAGGGTAGTCTTGCCGGAGCCGAGGAAGCCGGTGACCACCGTCACCGGGACTTTTGCAAGCGAGTTCATTCAGCGGCCTCCGGCAACACGGCAATGGGGGGAATGCGGGCAAGCGACTGCTTGCGGAAGATTTCGGGCCGGCTGCGCCAGGGCACGAGGCCGTCGGGCGCGGCCGCATAGGCCGCAGCGCCGGCGACCACGTCCTGCGCGTTCGCATCCGACAGGCGGCCATAGACATAGGACCAGCGCCCCGGCGCGCTGAGCGCGACCGAGCAGCCCTGGCTGCATGCAGAAAGGCATTCGACGGGAACCACGCGGACACCCTCGGGCACGCCGGCCTCGAGGATCGCGCCATGCAGGCGCTTGCCGGGCGTCGTCTCGCCCTCGCTGAGCGTCTGGCCGGCGCGGCAGGTGATGCAGACGTGAAGTGTGACGGTCATCGCCTCTTCCAGAATAACAGCGGGAGGCGCAGAGGCACACGGACCATTTCCTGAAGGCCCGTTTCCCCGTCGCGGAACACCCCCGTCCGCCGGTCCAAAACTCGTCCGCGCTGGCAGGTCTCCCGGCTTGCGGAGCAGGGTTTTGGCCCTTCGATCCCCGCCTTCCCGATCCCAGGGGGATCAGTGGCTTCGGGCATCTCTCCGATCACGGTCGCGGGGGCGGCTGCATTTTGGACCCCAATCTTGTCGATTCGGACCCTATCGCATTCCCTCTTCGCCTGTCATAGGACAGGAACCAGTGCCGGGCCACCATTTGCCCCCGGCCGCCTCTTGTCAAGCCGAAGGACCGGGACCGATGACGCCTGAACCGGATACCCAAACAGCTGAGGAAACCGACGCCCGGCACGCCCAGAAAATGGCGAAGAAGAAGGCCGCCCGCGACAAGATCATGGCGACCAAGAGCGGCGAAAAGGGGCTCATCATCGTCCACACCGGCGCCGGCAAGGGCAAATCGTCCTCGGCCTTCGGCATGATCGTGCGCTGCGTCGCCCATGGCTTGCCCTGCGCGGTCGTGCAGTTCATCAAGGGCGCCTGGGATACCGGCGAGCGGCGCCTGCTCACCGGCCATTTCGGCGAGCTCTGCCAGTTCCACGCCATGGGTGAAGGCTTCACCTGGGAGACGCAGGACCGCGCCCGCGACATCGCCGCCGCGCGCGCCGGCTGGGAGAAGGCCAAGGAGCTGATCCTCGATGAGAACCTGCGCATGGTCGTGCTCGACGAGATCAACATCGCGCTCCGCTACGACTATCTCGATATCGCCGAGGTCGTCGAATTCCTGACGACCTCGAAGCCGCCGATGACGCATGTCGTGCTCACCGGACGCAACGCCAAGGACGAGCTGATCGAGATCGCCGATCTCGTCACCGAGATGACGCTGGTCAAGCATCCCTTCCGCTCCGGCATCAAGGCGCAGGCCGGCGTCGAGTTCTGAAGTCGATGGCACGCGCGCTGATGATCCAGGGGGCCGGCTCGGACGTGGGCAAGTCGCTCATTGTCGCCGGTCTCGCGCGCGCCTTTACACGGCGGGCCTTGCGCGTGCTTCCGTTCAAGCCGCAGAACATGTCGAACAATGCGGCCGTCACCGTCGATGGCGGCGAGATCGGGCGTGCGCAGGCGTTGCAGGCGCTCGCCGCCGGCGTCGAGCCGCACACCGACATGAACCCGGTGCTGCTCAAGCCGGAGACCGATGTCGGCGCGCAAATCGTCGTCCATGGCAAGCGCATCGCGACCGCGCGCGCGCGCGAATACGCGGCGATGAAACCACAGCTGATGGGGACGGTGCTGGAGAGCTTTGAGCGGCTGAAAGCGCGCGCTGATCTCGTGCTGGTCGAAGGTGCCGGCAGCCCGGCCGAAGTGAATTTGCGCAAGGCCGACATCGCCAATATGGGCTTTGCGCGCAAGGCCGATGTGCCGGTCGTGCTGGTCGGCGACATCGACCGCGGGGGCGTCATCGCCCAGCTCGTCGGCATCAAGACGGTGATCGACCCCGAGGATGCCGCCATGATCCAGGGCTTTGTCATCAACAAGTTCCGCGGCGATCCCACGCTTTTCGACGACGGCTATAGGCTGATCGCGCAGAAAACGTCGTGGCGCGGCCTCGGCGTGCTGCCCTGGTTCGCCCGCGCGGGCGAGCTGCCGGCCGAGGACGCGCTGGGCCTCAGCGACGCGCGCAAGGCCGGCCAGTGCAAGATCGCGTGCCTTGCGCTCTCGCGCATCGCGAACTTCGACGATCTCGACCCGCTCAAGCTCGAGCCTGGCGTCGATCTCGTGATGGTGCGGCCGGGCGAAGCGATTCCCGGCGACGTCAGGCTCGTCATCATCCCCGGCTCAAAGTCCACCCGCGGCGATCTCGCCTTCCTGCGCGCGCAGGGCTGGGACATCGATCTGCTCGCGCATCACCGCAGGGGCGGTCATGTGCTCGGCCTCTGCGGCGGCTATCAGATGCTGGGGCGCAATGTTGCCGACCCTCATGGCATTGAAGGCCCGGCGGGCGATACGCCGGGCCTCGGGCTTCTCGATGTCGAGACGGTGATGAGCCCGCAGAAGACGCTGACGCGTGTCGCAGCCGTGCATGCGGCGACGGATCAGCCGATCGAGGCTTACGAGATCCATATCGGCCGCACCGACGGTCCGGATCGTGCCCGTCCGTTCGCGAAGCTCAACGGCGAGCCGGAAGGCGCGATCTCCAGCGATGGCCGCGTGCAGGGCAGCTATCTGCACGGCCTGTTCACGTCGGATGATTTCCGCAAGGCGTTTTTGGCGAAGCTCGACATTCCCGCGGGCAACGAGCCCTATCACGCCCGCGTCGAGAGCGCGCTCGACGCCCTCGCCGATCACATCGAAAAGCATCTCGACGTCAACGGCCTGCTCGCGCTAGCGCGCTAGGGCCTCGGCAAGACGTGTCCATTCGGCTTCGCTGCCGGGAAGCCCGAGCCGCAACCATGTTGGCTCTTTCGCGAACACGCGCGACCAGATCTGGCCACGCGCGAGCTTTTCCTGGGCAGCACATGCGTCCGGCGTTTCATAGAGACGAAACAGCGGCGCGCCGCCGACGAGCGTCCAGCCTTGCGACTGCACCATGTCGTCGAGGCGAGCACAGTCGCGGGCAAGTCGCGCTGAGGTCGCTTTGGCCCAGGCATCGTCACGCAATGCGCGACAACCAATTGAGATCGCCGCGCCCGAGACCGGCCATGGCCCCGACGCAGCCGCGAGCCTGCCGATGTCGCTCGCATTGCCGATCGCGAAGCCGAGCCGCAGCCCGGCAAGCCCGTAAAACTTGCCGAACGAGCGCAGGATCAGGAGCCCCGGCCGGCCCGCTTCCGATGCGAGCGAGACGTGCGGAACGGCATCGGCAAAGCTCTCATCCACGATGAGACGGCCGACGCGCGGCGGCAGTGTCAACACATCGTTTGGTGCGAAGGTTCGGCCATCGGGATTATTGGGATTGATCACGATGGCGAGGTCCGCGCCGCCCAGCGCGTCGAGCGTGCTGACTTCTTGGACGTCCCAACCCGCCATCGACAGCACCCCGGCATATTCATTGTAGGTCGGCGCGAGGATGCGGGCGCGGCCGGGCCCGCCAAGTTGCGGCAGCAATTGAATGGCGGCCTGCGCGCCGCCGAGCGCGACGATCGGCGCATTTGTGCGATAGGCTTGCCGCGCCGCCTGATGCAGCGTCTCGATCTCGGCCCGCGACGGCAGCGCGCTCCACGCGCGTGCGCTCACCTCGCCCACGGGATAAGGCAGCCGGTTGATCCCGGTCGACAGATCGATCCAGTCTTCCGCGCGGCCGCCAAACCGCTGCTGGGCCAGATCGAGATTTCCACCGTGCTCGCGCATGCCCCCGTTCTTTCACGCGAAGGCGAGGATCGCAAGGATGCCGGCGAGCAGCAGCATGGCGCGGCGGTAGATGGTCAGTCCCTCGCCGATGTCGGCAGCAAGCGGATCGCGCGCGCCTCCGTTGAGCCACGGCTCGTTCGTAACGCTGCCATGATAGATGCGCGGGCCGCTGAGCCGCACGCCGAGCGCGCCGGCCATCGCCGCCTCCGGCCAGCCGGCATTGGGCGAGCGATGACGGCGGGCATCGCGCATCATGCACGCCAGCGCCTCTGATCGCTTTGGAGCAAGCAGCACGAACAGAAACCCGGTCAGGCGCGCCGGGACGAAGTTGGCGACGTCGTCGATGCGTGCGGCGGCCCAGCCAAAAGCGTCATGGCGATCGCTGCGATGGCCGATCATGGAATCCAGCGTGTTGATCGCCTTGTAGCCCAAGATGCCCGGCAGACCGAACAGCGCGCCCCAGAACACCGGCGCGACGATGCCGTCGGACGCATTTTCCGCCAGACTCTCGATCGCCGCGCGCGCGATGCCGGCCTCATCGAGCGCCGCCGGATCGCGCCCAACGATGCGCGAGACCGCTTCGCGCGCAGCCGCGATATCACCGGCCTGCAAGGGCACGGCGACGGCCGCAACATGATCATGCAGCGAGCGCAGCGCGACGAGCGGCCAGGCGAGGACGCCCACCAGGACGATCCGCAACCAGCTCAAGGGGAGCCATGACTGAAGCACCCAGCCGGCCACAACGGAGAGCGCGATCACCACAAGCGCCCCAGCGACACCTGCAGCGCGGCGCAGGGCCGCCGGATCGGAATCGCGATTCCAGGCCACATCGATCGCACCGATCAGCCGGCCCAGCCAGATCACGGGATGGCCGATCCGCGCGAACAGCCATGACGGCCACCCCGAGAGGGCGTCCACCGCCATCGCCACCACCATCGCACCTGCAAAGCCCAAACCTGCCTCCTGTCCCGCCCCTGTTGCGCAAAGCGAGGGGCGAGCGCAAGCCCCTGCCCGCGTGATTTCGGCTTTGTCTTTGGCCGTGTTTGGTGGTTAGTCAGGCTCAAGGAGACTTTGATGGCTGTCATCTTGATCACCGGCGGAGCGCGATCGGGCAAGAGCAAGCGCGCGGAAATGCGCACCCGCGCGTTTCCCGGAGAGCCCGTGTACATCGCGACGGCCGAGGCGCTCGATGCCGAAATGGAGCTGCGCATCGCAAAACATCGCACGCGGCGCGCAACCGGCTGGATCGAGCGCGAGGTGCCGCTCGATCTCGTAGAGGTGCTGGTCGCAACCGATGGCGGCGGCGCAAGGCTGGTGGACTGCCTGACCCTGTGGCTCTCCAACTTGATGCATGCGCAGCGCGACTGGGAACGTGAAGTGAGAGAGCTCGCCGGCGCCCTGCCCCGCCTGAAGAGCCCCGCCGTCTTCGTCACCAACGAGGTCGGCCTCGGCATCGTGCCTGACAATTCGCTGGCGCGCAGCTATCGCGACGCCGCCGGGATCATGAACCAGACCATCGCCGCCGTCGCCGACGAGGTCGAGTTCATCGTTGCCGGCCTGCCGATGAAACTGAAATGACGCCGCGCACTGAACTTTTGAAGGACATCATCGCCGATCTCAGGATGGCGGCGTCGTTCGTCACGATCCTTCCCGTGGCATCGTCAAAACCCGCGGGCGACGGAGCGGTCGCGCGCGCGACCTGGGCACTTCCCCTTGCCGGACTGCTGGTCGGCCTTGCCGGCGCTTTGGTCTACATGCTCGCCATGCGCGTCAGACTGACGCCGGATCTTGCCGCCCTCCTTGCACTCGCGACAACCGCTCTCATCACCGGCGCGCTGCACGAGGACGGGCTCGCCGACACCGCCGACGGGCTCGGTGGCGGCCGCACGCGCGAGCGCAAGCTCGAGATCATGCGCGACAGCCGGATCGGCACCTATGGTACTTGCGCGCTCATCCTGTCGTTCGGACTGCGCTGGAGCGCGCTCGCGGCGATCGCCAATCCCACGGCCGTGACGCTGGCGCTGTGCGCGGCGCATGCAGCGGCGCGTGCGGGCGTGCCGGCGTTCATGTCGCTGGTCCCGCCGGCACGGCCGGATGGATTGTCGGCCAGCGCGGGAGTGCCACCGGGCCGCAGCGTCGCCATCGCCTTTGCGATTGGAACGCTCGCACTCGCCCTTGCGTTGGGGCCGGGCAAAGCGCTGGTCGGCCTGATCCTGCTCTCGCTCGCCGGACTGCTGCTGGCGCGGCTTGCCGTCCGCCAGATCGGCGGGCAGACCGGCGACATTCTCGGCGCGTTCGAGCAGATCGGCGAGATCCTGATCCTGCTGGTCGCCGCAGCTTTCCAGATCGGACTTTGAGCCGATGGTCGAGTTCGACGACACCTTCCGCCGGCAATTGCACGAGCTGTTCGTGTGGCGCCGCGACGTGCGGCGCTTTCGCAGCGATCCGCTGCCGGAGCGCGCCATCGACCGCCTGATCGAGACCGCCTGCCTCTCGCCCTCGGTCGGCCTCAGCCAGCCCTGGCGCTTCGTCGTCGTCGACGATGCCGCCCGCCGGCGCGCCGTCATCGACGATTTCAAAGCCTGCAACGCCGATGCGCTCGGTGCCTATGCCGGCGAACGCGCCGCGCGCTACGCCACGCTCAAACTGTCGGGCCTCGAAGAGGCGCCGGGCCAACTCGCCGTGTTCGCCGACAAGGCCAGCGACATCGGTCACGGCCTCGGCCGCGCCACCATGCCGGAGGCGACGGAATATTCCGTGGTTGCCGCGATCACCGCGATGTGGCTGGCCGCGCGTGCGGAAGGGATCGGGCTCGGCTGGGTGTCGATCCTGAACCCCGCGCGCATGCACGCGATTCTCGACGTACCCGACACCTGGAAGTTCATCGCCTATCTCTGCGTCGGCTATCCCGAGGCCGAATGCGATCAGCCGGAGCTGGAGCAGGCGAAATGGGAGCACCGGCGCAGCGCGGATGAGTTCACTGTTCGGCGCTAGATTGTTGGCTTGCGCTGCACGAGCAACCTGAATTGGAAACACACTATTCACCAACAAGATCGATAGCTTCGATCGCACGGTGCAACCAGACGGTGTGCATGCTAAACTTCTAGGAGAACTGCCCGAGAATTGCACGTACGCTGGTTTGGAATTGGAATGTTCAGCGCGTCGACTTTTGCGAGAGCTGTGGCGTCGCTCGACCGCATTGGATTATCGAAATATCTGCAGATCGCGTTCTCAATTGCGCTCGGAACAGGTTGCGCGTCCCATCCGCGGACCGAGCAGTGCTGCTGGTTGATCGCCGCTTTCGCGTGCGGCTTTGCGGTGCTTCTTTGAGACACGCAACCATGTTCAGCCTGGCTGATCAGTTGGCTCTTTCGCGCAATCGGCCCGCGGGTTTCGACTACTTGCGACTTGTGTTGGCGGCTACGATTATCTGCCTGCACGGCGCGAACGTCACCCTTGGGCTCGATCGGGCCATGGAGATCGTGGGCCATTTTCGCGTGGTGAACGCCATGCTTCTCGCGTTCTTCTTCGCTCTGAGCGGATTTTTGGTGACGGCGAGCTTGTTGAGGTGCAAAAGCCTGATTTCATTTATCGGCCTGCGCGTGCTTCGCATCGTGCCCGCGCTCGCGGTCGAGACGACGCTGTCGGCCCTCATCGTCGGCCCGATCTTCACCCAGCTGCCCGCGAGCGAGTACTTCGCGGACCCGAAGTTCCATATCTATTTTCTCAACATCGTCGGCGACATCCACTTTGCACTGCCGGGCGTATTTCTTCACAATCCGACGCCTGGTCTGGTGAACGCTCAGCTTTGGACGATGCCGTATGAGCTGTGGTGCTACACCATCCTGGCGCTTCTTGCCGTGACCACGATCTGCTTCAACAGGGTGCTATACCTGGGCTTTCTGGTGCTCGCCCAGATCGGGCTCGTCTGCTACGATATCTACCATAGTGACGAGTTGCTTATTCACCTGCGCCCGCACCTTCTTGTGTTCTGCTTCCTCTTGGGTGTCGGCTTCTACCTCTGGCGCGACAAGATACCGTACAACCGGGCGACGTGCCTGTTCGCATTCGTGCTTTGTACTGCCGGCATGGCTGGCGGACGCCACGACGCGCTCTTTGCCGTGCCCGCTACTTATATCGCGTGCTATCTGGGCCTCATGTATCCGCGGCGAAGCTGGATCGTGTCGTCCGGCGACTACTCCTACGGGATGTATCTCTATGGCTTCGTCATCCAACAGTGCGTTGCAGCGTTCGACCCGTCGGTTCAGCGTTGGCATCTGAACGTCCTGATCAGTCTGCCGATTGCCTTTGGCGTTGCTATCGCCTCTTGGCACCTCGTCGAGAAACACGCACTCCGGCTCAGAGACCGGCTCGAACGATTTGAGGCGGCCGTTCTGTCGCGGATTGCAATTGCCGGGTTTTCGCCCAGGTCACGCCGACCGATCGAATTAGGCGCAACGTTTGGCGGTAGCGCATCAGCCTGACAGTGGCCCCCACCGTGTACTCGCTACACCACTCCCGGCGCTTCGCGCGCCTGTAGTCACGGAGTGATGCGGTTACAAGCAGTCTTTTCGATGACACTGTGCCAAGCGGAATAGCCGGGCGGCGTGAAGTGAACACCATCTACCGTCCACGCGGCCGGGAGAAAACCATCTTGGCCGGCCAGGACGGCGAAATCGACCAGACGCACGCCGCTCACTTGTCGAATGAAGGCGTTGAACTCGGCGATCTTCGCCGTATCAAAATATTGATCCCCAGCGGGCATTCCCTTGGCCACTGGAGCGATCAGGGCGACAAAAACGTCCGTTGAGATCGATTTTGCGGAAGAAACCAGCTCTCCGTATGCTTTTGCAAATTCAACTGCATCGGTGCCGCTTGTGCGCTTTGCGTTGTTTACTCCGACCGCTATGAGAACGTGCTTTGCTCTAAACGAGCCAAGGCCGGACACGACGCCAGCGACTTCGGCAACTCCGGCACTAGCCAAGCCTGCATTCAATACCGACTCGCCGCACAGTGATGAAACTGCGGCCAATTCGACGATGCTATCGCCCAACAACAACCAGCCGCTTTTTTGCAACTGAGCTGCTTGCGCCTCAATGGCCAGAGTGCGAAGGGGCCAGTGGGGAGGAACGTCAACATGGCGCCATCTGTCGGCTGTATAACCGGTCAGAAAAGCGCCAAGCATTGCCGCAAAAACGACGAATCCCCTCCAAGATCGCATGGCGCAACTGTCCAATGAGCCCCGAATTCTTTTTGCAACTTAGGACTGGTTTCTAAACAATTGCCAAAAATGCCTCTCGCCACCGCGTTCGCAATGCCGGTATAGCCACCTGAAGAGCGGGAACCACGATCCCTGAGGAAGCGGCAGGCGAATGTCCTCACTGCACCGCAGCTTGCTCTCGCCCTTCGGTTGATGGCAGCCCGTTTGTGCCCCCCAAAGGACACGTTCGCCCATCGCCTTTTCATGCGTTACGGCGGTCAGTCCCATAGCTGGGCCGCTACGGTTGCTGTACAAGATGACGCCGTTAGACGGCGATCCGGGGCGAGCATGTACCGACGCGGATTTATTCGAGGACTGGGCTTTTTCGCGGTGCTGACCGGTTTCGCCGTGCTGCCCGCCTTGGCGGACGGCAAGCGCGTGGCATTGGTGATCGGTAACAGCACTTACCGGAACGTGCCGACGCTGCCCAATCCAGCTAATGACGCGACTGATATCGCCGCGGCGCTGGAGCGTCTCGGGTTCGCCGTGACCCTTATCACCAACGCCTCGTTCGACCAGATGCGGCGAGGCCTCATCGCGCTCGGGCACGACGCTGCAGGGGCCGATATGGCGGCGGTCTTTTTTGCCGGCCACGGCATGGAGATCAGCGGCGAGAACTGGCTGATCCCGGTCGATGCGGACTTGAAGAAGGACACCGACGCAGCGAACGAAGCCGTCAGCCTCCGCAGCGTGATTTTGCAACTGTCGAACACCACGAGCCTCGGCCTCGTCATACTCGACGCCTGCCGCAACAACCCATTTGTTGCGAAGATGTCTCGGTCGCCGTTGCTGCGCGCAGCCATCGGCGGCGGCCTCGGTCGCATCGAGCCAGCCGGCAACGTGCTGGTCGCTTATGCCGCTCGCGACGGCACCACCGCTCTCGATGGGGACGGGCGAAATAGCCCATTTACCGCGGCGCTCCTGCACAATATTGAAGCGCCGGGGGTTGAGGTCACCTTCATGCTTCGCAACGTCCGCGACGACGTCATGGAGGCAACCAGCAATGAGCAGCAGCCCTTTGTCTACGGCTCGCTCTCGCGCAGGGCGATCTATCTTGCAGGCCTGCCGTTGTCAGCTGACCAGGCGGGTACAAGCCAGGCGAATGCCGCGCCTGCGGGCGCAGGTGCACCAGCGAGGGTGACACTCGCGCCTTCTTCTCTGGCAATCGATCCAGCGCTGGTAGGGACCTGGGAGATCTTGGTGCCGAGTGATCGCGGGATGTCGCGCTGGATCTGGCGCATCATGGGTGACGGCACTTACAAATTCCGCGCCGAAGGACATCGCGCAGCGCCGGCGCATGAAGGAACGATCGCCGCCAGCAACGGCCACTGGTCGATCCACGCAAATAGAGGACTCGCCGGCTATGACGACGGCGGCTCCTACGAAATCCGGGACACCGCAGCGATCATCACCGGCAAGCTCGGCACCGGTTACTGGAAGCGGAGTCCGCAGTGACGCGACCGCCCGGCAAGCACGCGAAGAAAGATCATTGCAGGCGCAAAGATCGGACGAGCGTCGCAGGCGACGAAAGTCGCACAGGCGATGCGCGGCGCGCGAGGCGGATGAGCCTGGGCTGACGATACGTCGGCTTTCCGGCCGCGAACCACAGGCCAGGAGCCCGCTTGGAGGCGGACATCGCTTCCGGGGAGTTCGATTCGGAACTGAAGCGGGACCAGCCTGTTGGTTCGATCGATCAGCCAAGCGGAGTCTCGCAATGCGGATCATTCTGGTAACGGCGGTCGGCTGGGCGTTGTCGTGCGGATTTGCGGCAGCGCAGACCGACCCCAAGGGCATGACAACTGGACGCTCGGCACCAGAAGAAAAAGGTCAATTGCAGCCACAAGGTTGGACCGGGCCGCTGGACACGAAATCGGGTGGCGCGCCGCCGGAAAGCCCGCAAGGTCAAAGCCCACCTGGAATGCAGGCAGCGCCGGACGGATCAACCAAAGTGGTGACCGAGCCACGTAAGTAACTCACTTGGTTCGTCGTCGCGAAGTCGCGTTCACCTGGGATGAGCCGACCCGCAACGTCGGCCTGTGGCCCATCGCTTCCGTTGACGCGGCGCAGCTACATGCCGGCTAATAGCGGGCAGAGCGGAGGCTTGCTGCGGAGCGCCAAACCAGCGCTCTTGCCCATTCGCGGACCTGGGTCTCAGATCGCGGTGTGGCCGCGTATCCTGCCGCTCTGGTACATCAGAAGTGACTGACAGGCTTACCAAACGGCGCATCGACATGGTGGTGTTTCTGCCTGAAGAGGCTAGAGACGACATCGATTTATGAGCTTCATTGCCCGAACTGGCCCGCGCCAGCCGAGAAACTGAAGCTTTTTTTCTTTGAGCGCGTTGCTAGCATCAAAGAACTTTTCCAATTGCTTCGTCGCCGTCGCAGGTAGACTACGAACGTCCGGCAAATCACCGGCAAAGAAAGAGTGATGGGGCACGGCAACAACTCGATCGTTCCTCTTTTTCTTGCGCGCGGTCACCTGAAGGACCTTGAGGACGCCAATGGGTCTACACCTAAGGACCGTGCCGGGATAGGTAGCGCCATCGTGGATCACCAACACGTCCAACGGATCACCATCGTCAGCCCGAGTGGACGGAATGAATCCCCAGTCGTAAGGATAAGTTAAGCCAGCCATCAATGCCTTTGAAAGCGTAAACACCCGCAACTTCGGATCAAATTCCAATTTACAGCAACTCCCGCGAGGAGTCTCGACGACGGCGAAGACGTTCTCTTTGTCGGCCCAAGTCGGCAGCTTCAAATAATTTGTCATTGCAGATATCCTTGGGGTTGGAACGTGCAGTCAATTTTTGGGTTCCTATTCGACCAAGACACCGGCCGGGTTTGCAATGCTACGCCCTTCATATCGGCGTCTGGACCCAGCCGAACCGCCGAGGCATCTGCAATGTCGGATATGGGAAGCGGAGCGGACGCGGGGCTAGGGCGTTGACCCCGCTTGTGGCCTCGAAGGACCGCCAGAGAAGTCGGCCTACCCAAAGAATGACGCGACCGAGCGTCGGCGGCAATGACAGCGCTCAAATGCTGCATTCAAAGAAAAGGCCCCGCGTGGGGCCAAGTTTGGGAGGGACGCAGAGTCAACCTCCCATTTCTGTCTCGTTCCTAATGATGCTCGCGAAGCTGCCGCTTCAACTGGATTGCTTGATCTGCGTTATAGGCTCGCTTTACGAAGGAGTTTCGCTCATCACCGGCGGGGATTCGCTCCGCGCGTTCCCGCATGTCTTCAGCGAACTGCGTCAGCCGTGTTTCGAGTGAAACTGTTTGCATAAACCTCCTCCGCTTCTTTCCCATCGCGTGTTCCTTCTGCTCATCGGAGCGATTTTAAGTTCCTATGCAGAAGGTGGCAGACACATAGGTTTAATCTTCAGATAGACCTTTGAACAAGACACGCGTGAGGGACCCAATTGCTCGTACCCGGAAAGCCCGCAAGGTCAAAGCCCACCGGGAATGCAGGCAGCGCCGGACGGATCAACCAAAGTGGTGAACGAGCCACGTAAGTAAGTCTCACTTGGTTCGTCGGCACGAAGTCGGGTTCACCTGGGGATGAACCGACGACGCAACGTCGGCTTGTGGCCCATCGCTTCCGTTGATGCGGCGCAGCTACATGCCGGCTAATAGCGGGCAGAGCGGAGGCATGCTGCGGAGCGCCACTGCCCCTAAGCAGAAATCTGCGGGCGGGTCCACATCACAGGAAATATCGTTTGTTCAATTGCCGAAGCCGCGCGTATAGGCTGATTTATCGGCCGAAGTTTCCGAAGCGGCCGCTCTGCCCTCAACGTGCAGCTAGCTTTCTGTACGCCGCGATGGCGCGCATGAGGTCATCATATTCCTGGCACGGACGAAGGAGGCAGAGATTTTCCAATGCAGCCAGATGTTGTTCAGCTTTGCTGGGTTCGCCGAGCACCAGATAAGCCTCGCCAAGATGCTCGTGCGCGCTGCGATGACGCGGATTTAACATTAGCGCCTGCTGATAGTGTCCAATAGCCGGCCCGAGTTGGCGCAAGCGTCGATACGAATAACCAAGGTAGTTCTGGATATCGGCATTGACCGGGTCACGCAGGGCGGCGCGCATGAACGATACAATGGCCCCATTCCAGTCCGCAGCGGCAAGCGCCATCTTGCCCGCCTTGAAATCGGGATCGAGCTCCACCCACTCAGCATCCGCCGCCACCGGCGCCATGGTGGTGCAGATCGGCCAAGCTTCGGGCGCGACTGCGGTCGTCACTTTGCCGGTGGACCCACTGAACAGCTGTATAATCCCCCATTCCGTCCGGTCATTCCCGTAGACGGCGAAATAGGCGACAAGCCCACCGAGCACCGTCGCCGCAGCAATTGCTGGGATCAGCGTTGTCATTCCTACATTGACGGCGCTCTTGGGCATGGGTCGGACAGCCGAAACATCATTGTCGTGAAGTACCCACGGTGTCGTTCCGTAGCTGTGCTTTGGCTTCACGGATTTCCTGCCGCTCCGTATCTGCGTTCCTGGCGAGCTCTATCAGTTTGCTATAATACTCGGTTGACTTCTGACGGTCGCCGGAGCGGTCGGCGGCGCGCGCGGCGCCCCAGAATGCACGGAAGCGATTGGGAGTTTGCTTGAGTGCGGTCTCATACTCGTTCAGTGCGGATGTGGGCTGTCCTACCTCCAGGAGCAATTCCGCCAACAGTTCACGCAACGGAAAGAGGCGGTTCTCCATAGCCACGTGTTTGACACTGCCGTCTTCGCTGTCGGCGGCTGCCCGCATTAACTTGAGGGCCCGATCGTGGTCGCCTTCCTTCAGTGCGACCCACGCGGCAACTGCAAGCATTTGCTCTTCGGTGCGTTCGGCCCAGTAGGATTGGTCAGCACCCTGCAACGTTGTGCGCAACACTCTCATCTCCTCGATCTCTTTATTGGCGCCGGCGATATCGCCGACACGCGCCATGCCGAGACCGCGCGTGAAGCGGATCAACGAATCCGCCATAGGATATTTAGTCGGCGTCATCGCCAGGGCGGCAGCGCCGGCCCAGTCGGCACGCTCCAAGACATAGCGCGCCGGCATGGCGGCCTTGGCAGTGAAATTGACGAAGTTGATCGGTCGGTCGCCGCGATCGGCGGTGGCCAGCGACTTTTTGATCATCGCGTCGGCTTTGGCATCTTGCGCGAGCTGCAGATGCGCATACACCGTGAAGTCAGATGCGTGATAGTAGTCGGGCTGAATCTCAAGCGCTAAGGCGTTTGAGGCGATGGATTCCTCCCAGAGCCCGACCATGGAATAGATGTGAGACGGCATGTGCCGCGCATGCGGCACCGCCGGAGCGATGCCGGCGTAGCGACGGGCGGATGCAATACCCTTTTCGGCAAGCGGAGCAAAATCGTAGGCGTGAATGAGGTAATGCGTCACACCCGGATGTTGAGGGTTCTCTTCGAACAAGCGTTCCAGAAGTGCCGCGGATTTCAGCTGGTTCGTGTATGAGAGGTCGTTCTTCTTCGCAGAAGCTTGTAGCGTGAGCGCGTAGTACGCCTTCGCCTCGTAGTCGTCAGGATAGGTTTGCACCATGCGCTCCATCGCAGCATTGTAGGCCGTCAGACGGGCATCAACGGGAACCTTATTGTAGTCGCGGAAATAGGCGCTCAGCGCCTCGATCCAGTCCCGCTCACGTGGAGTCTTCGCCCCGACCGACCGTGCCTTTTCAAGTGCATCCCAGGCGGCTTGTGCCTCGACATTTGATGGCGTGGTCGCAAGCGTGTTGCCAAGGAGGTCCATCGCCACACCCCAATATGCCATGGCGCAGCCGGGATCTTGTTGCAGTATCGCTTCGAATTTCCGGCGGGCGATCAGGAACCAATACGAATGCAGCATGGCGACGCCACGGTCGAACTCGGCTTGTACACCGGGATCGCAAGAGGTGGGGAATGTCACCTTACCGAGCTGCTGGTCTTGCTGACCAATTGCACCGCTCGTGATGGCACCACCTAGCAGGGCTATCGCAAAAGATATCTTTATTGAGTGAGTCCTCATCTAACTCTCCTCTCCAGAATGCACGCGGTGACGCGCGTGACCTGCCGCGTGCAAAGTTGCGACAAAGACCAAGACCAGGGAGGCGTATTGCTGAATTGGTTGAACTCGATCGGAGCTTACTACACGCGCCACCTCCTTAATAGGACAGCGAAATTTCCGTTATTGGCTCCAAACTGCCTTCCGTCATAAACGCCTGAACGTCGCCTTTTCGGAAGCGGAGTGCAGGCGGACGGTGCCAGGTAGCCTGCTTGTTGGCCCCGAGGCGAAGTCGCCGTACGCCCTGTTTTCCATCGTTGCTCGAGGTGAAGCGGACATCGGCAACCCCAGCGCTTGATATGAGTCCACTTGGCCGCCTCAGCGCGTCCGCGCGCCCTCCTCCTCCCGGCCAAAACGCTCGACCAGAAAATCGATGAACAGCCGCACCTTCACCGACAAATGCCGCGTCGGCGGATAAACCGCGTAGAGCGCGAGCGGCGGCGCTGAATAGTCGTCCAGCACCGAGCGCAGCTCGCCCTTGTTCAACGCATCGGCGGCGATGAATTCGGGAAGCAGCGCGAGCCCCCTGCCCTTGATCGCGACGTCGCGCAGCACCTCGGCATTATTGACGCAGAGCGACCAGGCCGGCTGGATCCAGTGATCGCCGTCGCTGCCGGTGAGCTTCCACTGATTGCCTGTCAGCAGGAAGCCGTAGGTCAGCGACGCGTGGTCACGCAGATCCTGCGGATGGCTCGGCGTGCCGTGACGCGCGAGATAATCCGGCGAAGCGCAGATCATCCGCGCTACCGGCATGATCTTTCGCGCGATCAGGCTGGAGGACTCCAGCTCCGCGATCCGCAGCGTCACGTCAAAGCCGTCCTGAACGGGATCGAGCAGATCGTCGCTGAGCACGATCTGGAGCTGGAGCTCGCCATAACGCGCCATGAAATCGGCGAGCACGGGACCTAGCCGCATGGTGCCGAACGACATCGGCGCGTTGACGCGCAAGAGGCCCCGCGGCGCCGACTGGGCCTGCGTCACCGCCTGATCGGCGGCCTCGATCTCCGAAAGGATCACGAGCGCGCGCTCGAAATAGCGCTGGCCGTTCTCGGTCGGACTCGCATGCCGCGTGGTCCGGTTCAACAGCTGCACCCCGAGGCTCTCCTCGAGATCGGCGATGTATTTGCTGATCGCCGAGCGCGATAGCCTGAGCTGTCGGCCCGCTTCGGCAAAGCTGCCGCTCTCGACCACCTTCACGAAGGCCCGAAGGCTGGCGACCTTATCCAAGGGCCAGCCCCGGCGATTGTTTCCAAATGGTAGACATAGCCGTCATATTTGCATGGATTGTCTCCAATCCAAAGCGGAACGATATTTCGCCCCAGAGCAAGACGCTCCCCGCATCTGGAGGACGACAATGTCTGGACTGCACCATGTCACCGCGATTGCCGGCGATCCCATCCGCAATTTCGGCTTTTACACCCGGGATCTCGGCCTGCGCGTCGTCAAGAAGACGGTCAATTTCGACGATCCCGGCACCTATCACTTCTATTATGGCGACGAGACCGGCCGCCCCGGCACCATCCTGACCTTCTTCCCCTGGGCCGGCGTTCCCGCCGGGCGCCGCGGCGTCGGCGAGACCCATCAGACCGCCTTCCGCGTGCCGCAGCGCTCGCTCGGCTATTGGACCCAGCGCTTCATCGAGAAGGGCATTGCCTACGAGGCGCTCGAGAAGCGTTTCGGCGAATCCGTGCTGCCGTTCACTGATCCTGACGGCATGGCGCTCGCCCTCATCGGCGTCCCCGGCGCCGAGAACGAGCCCGGCTGGAGCAATGGCGATGTGCCGGCCGAGCATGCGATCCGCGGCTTCCATGGCGTGACCCTGCTGCTCGATAGCGCGGCGAAGACGGCGGCCGTCCTCACCGACGTGTTCGGCTTCAAGGAGACCGGACGCGAAGGCTCGGTGATCCGCTTCAAGGCGCCGGGCGATGCCGAGGGCAGCGTCGTCGACATCTACGAGGCCAAGGGTTTTCTGCGCGGGCATCAGGGCGGCGGCTCGGTGCACCACATCGCCTTCCGCGCGGCTGACGATGCCGAGCAGGGCAAGATGGCGCAGAAGCTCGTGAGCAATCACGGCCTGCATCCGACCGAGCAGCGGGACCGCAACTACTTCCGCTCGATCTACTTCCGCGAGCCCGGCGGCGTTCTATTCGAGATCGCGACCGATATCCCCGGCTTCGCCGTCGACGAGCCCGTCGCGACGTTGGGACGCGACCTGAAGCTGCCGGCTTTCCTCGAACAGCATCGCAAGCAGATCGAGGAAGTTCTGCCGAGCCTGGAAGAGAGCGTGTCGTGACCGAGTTCATCCATCGTTTCGAGCCCGCGACCCGCGCGGGCTCCCCTCCACTGCTGCTGCTGCATGGCACCGGCGGTGACGAGAACGACCTGCTCGGCCTCGGCAAGATGATCTCCCCCGGCTCCGCTCTGCTCTCGCCGCGCGGCCGTGTGCTCGAGCACGGCATGCCGCGCTTCTTCCGTCGTCTCGCCGAAGGCGTGTTCGATGAGGCGGACGTGCGGCGACGCGCGCTCGAGCTCGGTGCGTTCGTCGCGGAGGCGCGGAAGCAATACGGCCTCGCCGCGCCGGTTGCGGTCGGCTTCTCCAACGGCGCCAATATCGCAGCCGCGCTGCTCTTGCTGAAGCCGGAGGCTCTGGCAGGCGCGATCCTGCTGCGTGCCATGGTGCCGCTGTCGGATCCGCCCAAGACCGATCCGCTGAAGCCGGCTCTCGACGGCAAGCCGGTGCTGCTGCTGTCAGGGCAAGCCGACCCGATCGTGCCGGCGAGCAATTCGGAACAGCTTACGGCGCTGCTGCTGGAGGCAGGAGCGCGCGTCGACCACAGGGTGCTGCCGGCAGGCCATCAACTATCGCAGGCCGACGTGACGCTGGCCCGCAACTGGATCGCCAGCGTCGACGCCAGAGCGGCGTAACTCGGAAGCGGCGCATTGTTCCCAATCGGTGCGCCGCTTTGTCACTCGAACCAGCCGCGCCGCTTGAACCAGATCGGCGGCAGGGGACAAATCGCGAAATACTCATCGGTATAAGTTTGGGCCATCGCGGGCGCCGACTTCGGAATTACCGATGATGCCATCATGCCAGTGTTTTGCCCGACGGGTCAACCGGAATCGAGGATTTCGGGCATACCGTCGGGCAGCGCGCGCAAGCCGTTGAAATGACTACCCCTGGGCTACTGTGCATGGGGTTGTTTTCAGAATTTGGTTTGGACCGGCCAAAAAAATAGCCTCTTCCCGATGGGAAGAGGCCGATGTTGAGGCGACAGGTTACCTGGTCGCGCAGTCCTTACTCCCAGGACCACGTCGAGAAATCGTTCTCGAATTGCGGGACTTCCTTCCAGACGCCCTTGAGCTTCTTGTTGATGACGGTCGGCCATTGCGGCTGGAACAGGTAGGCGGAGACGGCGTCGGTCGCCAGCATGCGCTGCGCGTCGCCGAGCAGTTTTGCGCGCGCAGCTTCGTCCGGCGTCGAGACGATCTGCTTGTAGAGCGCGTTGAACGCCTCGTTGTTGTAGCCGAGATAATAGTCGGGCTCGGTGATCTTGACGAGGTCGAACGGCTCGACATGGCTGACGATGGTGAGATCGAAATTATGCGGACCGTTGGCCGCGAACACCTGCGACAGCCACTGTGCCCATTCGACGTTCTCGATCTTGGCGATGATGCCGACCTTGGCGAGCTGGGCCGCGACGATCTCGCCGCCCTGGCGCGCATAGGGAGGCGGCGGCAGCTTCAGCGACAATTCGAGCGGCGTCGTGACGCCGGCTTCAGCGAGCAGCTTCTTGGCCTTCTCGGGGTCGTAGGGATTGATCCCGGTGGTGTCGACATAGCCGAGCGATCCCGGCGTGTAGAAGCTGCCGATCGGCGTGCCGAAACCTTCGACCGCGCCGTCGATCAACGCCTTGCGGTCGATCGCCGCGAGGATGGCGCGGCGAACGCGGACGTCATCGAGCGGCTTCTTGCGGTGGTTGATGGCAACGATGGTCTTGGCCTTGGAGCCGCCGATCAGCACCGTGAAGCGTGGGTCGCTCTTGAACTGGGCGACGACGCGGGTGGCGATGCGCGGGAACGCATCGACATCGCCCGAGAGCAGCGCCGCCGCCTGCGCTGCGGGATCGGAGATGAAGCGGATCGTCACCTTCGAGAGCTTGACCGCGGACGCGTTACGATAGTCGGCCCATTTGTTCAGCGTGATCGAGGAGCCCTTAGCCCAGGCCCCCAACTGATAGGGCCCGGTGCCGACCGGCTGCGTGACGTTGGTGGCTGCGCTCTTCGGCTCGACGATCGAGCCGCTCGCCTGCCCGAGCAGGAACGGCAGGTTCGGCTCGCCATATTTCAGGGTGATCACCACGGTGTCGGCGTCGGGCGCCTCGACCTTCTCGAACGCCTGGAACAGGCTCTTGTCCTTGTTGGTGCTGGCGGGCGCCGCGTTGCGCTCGAACGAGAACTTTACCGCGGCAGAGTCGAACGGCTCGCCATTGTGGAATTTGACGCCCTTGCGCAACTTGAACGTATAGGTCTTCAAATCAGGCGACGCGGTCCAGCTCTCCGCCAGCAAGGGAGCGACGGAGCCGTCCTCGTTGATCTTGGTCAGGCTCTCGTAGATGTTGTAGAGCGTGACCTCGGCGATCGCCGCGGCGGCCGCGTTGGTGGGATCGAGCCCGGGCGGCTCCAGCGTCATCGCCATGACGACGCTGTCCTTCTTGCCCTGCGCCAGCACCGGCAGCGGCGCTGCGGCAAGGGCTGCAGCAATAGCGACGATCGATAGCTTCCTGAACATCTCGTAACTCCCCGGCCTGCTTTCTTTTTAAGCCTACGCCAATCCAGCGGCGGACACTAACCTTCCATCACCGCCTGCGGCAACGCCATCACCCCCTCTGCCTTGTGGCAGGCGGCGAGATGGCCCTCACCCACCTTGCGTAGCAAGGGCGGAACCCCGCGGCAATGCTGGTCGGCAAGCGGACAGCGGGCAACATAGGGGCACCCGGTTGTGGCCGCCGATTGCGAGGCGATCGCCTGCGCCCCGCGGCGGCGCCGGCCGCCCCCGGCCCGCGCCCGCGGCACGGCCTCCAGTAGCGCCCGCGTGTAGGGATGGGCGCAGCGCTCGAACAGATCCTCGGGGCGTCCCTGCTCCACGATCCGGCCGAGATACATCACCGCGACCTCATCGCAGAGATAGTCGACGACGGCGAGATCGTGGCTGATCAGGATGTAGCTGAGGCCGAACTGCTCCTGCAGATCCTGCATCAGGTTGAGCACCTGCGCCTGCACGGAGACGTCGAGCGCGGAGACCGGCTCGTCCGCGACGATCAGTTTCGGCTGCGTGATCAGCGCGCGCGCGATCGCGATGCGCTGGCGCTGGCCGCCGGAGAATTCGTGCGGATACTTGTCCATGTCCGCATCGCGCAAGCCGACCTGTCGCAACACCGTCGAGACGCGTGTGCGAAAGGTGGTGCGGTCGGCCCCTTCCAGCACGGTGAGCGGCTCGGTGACGATGCGGGCGACGGTCTGGCGCGGATCGAGCGAGCCGTAGGGATCCTGGAACACCATCTGGAAGTCGCGGCGCGCGCGGCGCAGCTCATCGGGCGAGATGCGATTGAGATCGCGGCCGAGCAGCGTGACCTCTCCCGATGTCGGCCGCTCCAGCGCCATCACGACGCGCGCGAAGGTGGATTTGCCGGAGCCGGACTCGCCGACGATGCCGAGGCTCTTGCCGGCCGCGACCGTCACGCTCACGCCGTTGAGCGCGCGCACCTCGCCGGGCGGGCGGAACAGGCTTTCGCGCCGCAGCGTATAGCGCTGCTCGAGATTTTTGACGTCGAGAAGAGGTGCTGTGGTCATGCAGACAGAGCTCCGACATTCGCAGCCATGGAGACGTCGGTCCGGATGCAGCGCACACCATGGCCGGGACCGACGTCGACCATCGGCGGCAGCGCCGCGCGGCATGCATCGATCACGAGCGGACATCGATCGGCGAACGTGCAGCCGGCCGGCAGATCGGCCAGCTCCGGCACGGTACCCGAGATCGTCTTCAGCCGAGTCCCCTTGCGCGCGCCGAGCTTCGGGCGGGCACGGAACAGGCCCTGCGTGTAGGGATGTCCCATCCGGCGGAACACCTCGTCGGTCGGCCCGCTCTCGATCACGGTGCCACCATACATCACCATCATGCGCTGGACGTTCTCGGCGATGACGCCGAGATCGTGCGAGATCAGGATCATCGACATGCCGCGCTCTTCGACGAGATCGGCAATGAGATCGAGGATCTGGCCCTGGATGGTGACGTCGAGTGCGGTGGTCGGCTCGTCCGCGATCAACAGATCAGGCTCGCAGGCGAGCGCCATGGCGATGGTGACGCGCTGACGCTGGCCACCGGAGAATTGGTGCGGATAGGCATCCACGCGCCGCGCAGGATCGGGCAGTCCGACGCGGTCGAGCAAGGCGATTGCTTCTTTCCGCGCCTGCGCCGGCGAATATTTCTTGTGGCGCCGCAGCGGCTCGGCAACCTGATGCCCGATCGTGTGCATCGGATTGAGCGCGGTCATCGGCTCCTGGAAGATCATGCTGATCCGGTTGCCGCGCAGGCGGCAATACTCCGCATCCGATAGTCCGGCGAGTTCGCTGCCATCCAGCTTGATGCTGCCGGTAACGACCGCACTCTCGGGCAGGAGGCCCATCAGCGACAGTGCGGTGACCGACTTGCCGCAGCCGGATTCGCCGACGAGCCCCAGCGTCTCGCCGCGGTTCAGGGTGAAGCTGACGCCGCGCACGGCCTGTGCCGGGCCGCGGCTGGTGTTGAGGCGGACGCCGAGATTGCCGACGTCGATCAGCGGTGTGGTTGCGGGATCAGCCATCGTCACCGCTCCCGCGCGAGTCGGGGATCGAGCAGGTCGCGCAATCCGTCACCGAGCAGATTGAGGCCGAGCACGGCGATCGCGATCGCAGCGCCCGGATAGACCGCGAGCATCGGCGACTGGAACAGCAATGTCTGGGCGTCATTCAGCATGCGGCCCCAGGACGGCTGCGGCGGCTGGGTGCCGAGACCGAGATAGGATAGCGCGGCTTCGGCGAGGATCGCGAGCGCGAACTGGATCGTCATCTGCACGATCAGGATCGAGAGGATGTTCGGCAGCACGTGCTCGATGGTGATGCGGAATTTGCCCTTGCCGGAGGCCCGCGCGGCCAGCACGAATTCCCGCGCCCAGATCGCGTTGGCCGAGCCGCGCGTCAGCCGGGTCAGGGTCGGGATCTGGAAGATGCCGATCGCGACGATCGAGGTCACCATGCCGGGGCCGACCACCGCGGCGAGCATGATCGCCGACAGCACGGCCGGGAAGGCGAAGGTGAAGTCGGAGAACCGCATGATGATCTCTTCGGTCCAGCCGCGCTTGGCCGACGCGATCAGGCCGAGGCAGACGCCGAAGGTGAGACCGATGCTGACGGCGATGATGCCGACCAGGATGGTCGAGCGCGCGCCTGCGAGCAGTAGCGAGACGATGTCCCGGCCGAAGGAATCGGTGCCGAGCCAGTGGGCCGCCGACGGCGGCCGCAGTTTCGAGGCGATGTCGATCTCGTAGGGCGACCACGGCGTCCACACCAGCGACAGCAGCGCCGAGGCCAGCACCAGCAGGCTGAGCGCGCCACCCAGCACAAAGCTGCGATGGCGTAGCGCGCGGCCCCAGAAGGTTTTGGCCGGCAAGCGGCGCGCCGGTGCGTCAATGGTCAGGGGCGCGCTCACAGGTCGTGGACCTTGATGCGGGGATCGATGAAGGCGTAGAGCACGTCGACGACGAAATTGACGACGACGACCATGGCCGCCAGCAGCATCACGCAATTGCGCACCACGATCAGGTCGCGGTTGGCAATCGACTGGAAGATCAGCCGGCCGAGGCCCGGCAGGTAGAATACGTTCTCGATCACGATCGTGCCGGCGAGCAGATTGGCGAATTGCAGTCCCATCACCGTCATCACGGGGATCATTGCGTTGCGCAGCACGTGACGCCACAGCACTTCGCGCTTGCCGAGCCCTTTTGCACGCGCCGTCCGCACGAAATCCTCACGCAGCACTTCGAGCACGGCCGAGCGCGTCACGCGCGCAAGGATCGCGGCCTGCACCACCGCCAGCGAGATGGCCGGCAGCAGCAGCGACTTGATGCCCGGCCAGATGCCGTCCTCCCAGCCGGCAAAGCCGCCCGCCGAAAGCCATTGCAGCCGCACCGAGAACAACAACACCAGCAGGATCGCGAACCAGAAATTCGGCAGCGCGATGCCCACTTGCGTCAGCGACATCACGCCGACGTCGCCGAGCTTGTTGTGGTTGGCGGCGGTGTAGATGCCGGCCGAGAGCGCCAGCGTCACCGTGATCAGCATCGACAGGATCGCGAGCGGAACGGTCAGCACCAGCCGCTCCGCGATCAGGCTCGCGACCGGCGTGCCGTAGACATAGGAGTTGCCGAGATCGCCGACGAAGAAGCCCTTGATCCATTGCAGGTAGCGGACCGCCAGCGGCTGATCGAGCCCGAGCTTGACGCTGAGCGCGCGCACCGCGTCGGCCGATGCGTCGGCGCCCATCAACATCTGGGCGGCATTGCCGGGAAGCGCGTCCAGCACCAGGAAAATGATCACGGATGCGCCGACCAGCGTCGCCAGCAATGTCAGGACACGTCGAAGGACAAATACGCTCATGCGCGTTCGGGTTCACGGCTCATCCGCGGCACGATCAACATGTCCGGACGGTCAACGCAAGTCCTTTGCGGCATGGTCCTCCTCCCCTCAGCCGGGCCGGCGGGACAGAAGGTCGGTTGACGCCTCGAACAGCGAACTAACGCGCAGCAATTCGGCATCAGCGCGGAAGCGGCCGACGAGCTGGAGGCCGATCGGCAGGCCGTCCCGGCCGAAGCCGCAGGGCAGACTGATCGCGGGATGCCCGGTCATGTTGAACAGCATGGTCCAGGGGAACCAGTGCGGGCGAACGCTGTCGAAGAGCTTGCCATCGATCTCGATACTGCCGAACAGGTCCTGCTCCATCGGCAGCGCGGTGCGCGTCAGCGTCGGCATCGCCAGAAGATGCCCGCGCGCAAGCAGCGATTGAACGCGGCGGAACAGCGCGGTGCGCGCGAACATCGCTTCCTGATAGTCGACGCCGCTGACATTGGTCGCGAGCGCAAGCTGCTTGAGGAAGGTCTCGCTCAGCTCGTCCCTGTGCTCGGCCGCGAGCTTGGCAAAGCGCGTGCGCCAGACCGTGTGGTTGATGGCGCGCCAGACCGGCTCGATGTCAAAACCCTCGCCGGAAAATTCCTCGAGCTCGGCACCGAGGCCTGCGAGGCGGTCGAGGCCCGCCTTGAAGCTGGCGCAGACATCGGCGGACGCCGGGCGGCCCGGCGGCGTCAGGCAGTACAGGATCTTTTGCCCGCGCAGATCGCCGCGGGAGACGGCCGTGCCGACGAAATCGGGCACGGGCACGCCGATCGACCAGGGATCGCATGCATCCTCACCGGCCATCGCCTGCATCATCAGTGCGGTATCCGCGACCGTGCGCGTCGTCGGCGTGACGTAGGTCTGGTTACCGAAGGCATCGAGCGCCTGGCTATGCGCGATCACGCCGTTGCTCTGCTTCAGGCCGACCACGCCGTTGCACGCCGCGGGAATCCGCGTCGAGCCGCCGCCATCGGTCGCAATCGCCAGCGGCGCGATGCCGCTCGCCACCGCCACCGCCGCGCCCCCGCTGGAACCGCCGGAGGAGCGCTCCGGACTCCACGCATTGCAGGTGCGGCCGAACAGCGGCGAATCGGTCAGGCACTTGCTGCCGAACTCCGGCGTCGTGGTCTTGCCGATCAGGATCGCGCCCTCGCTGCGCAGCCGTGCGACCGCGACGGCATCCTCAGTCGGCACATTGTCCCGGTAAGGAACGGCGCCGAAGGTGGTCTTCACACCCTTGGTGTTGACGATGTCCTTGACGGTGACGGGAATGCCGTGCAGCAGGCCGAGCGCCTCGCCGGCCATCATTTTGCGCTCGGCCTCGCGCGCCGCTTCCATTGCCTGGTCGGTACAGACCGTGATGAAGCAGTTCAGCTTGGGCTGCAGCGCCTCGGCACGCGCGAGCACGGCGCTGACGACCTCGACCGGCGAAATCTTCCTGGCAGCGATGAGGCCGCGCAGCTCGGTTGCGGACAGCAGACAGGGATCGCCGTTCATCGTCACGTCACGCTCCAAAAGCCCACCACCGTTGGCAGGCATTGACAGCGAGAATGACAGTTTTGTTAACTCACCGTCCAATACGTTTTTGAGCGCCAAGCCATACACTTTCGGTATGCCAATGGATCTCCGCCGGCTTCGTTATTTCGTCGCGGTCGCCGAGGCGCGCAGCGTCGGCAAGGCCGCCGAGCGCCTTCGGATGGCGCAGCCGCCGCTCTCGGTGCAGATCCGCAAGCTCGAGGCCGAGGTCGGCGCGCCGCTGTTCCGCCGCGGCACGCGCGGCATGGACCTGACCGAAGCCGGTCAGGCGCTGCTGGCACGCGCCGGTGAGGCCCTGGCACTGGCGGCCGACGGCATCGAAGCCGCGCGCGCGGTTGCCTCAGGGCGGCGCGGGCGGCTGTCGGTCGGCTACATGTTCGTGCTGGCGAACGCGATGCTGCCGAGACTCATTCCCGAGCTGCGCCGCTCGATTCCCGGCGTTGATCTCGATTTCGCCGAGCTCAGCGCCTCGACGCGCGAGGCGCGGCTGCTCGACCGCAGCGTCACAGTCGCGCTGTGCATGCCCGCCATCAACCATCCCGAGATCCAGGTGGCGCGGATTGGCGCGCAGCCTTTAATGCTGGTCATGCCGACGAGCTCGCCGCTCGCCCGCCTGAGCTCGGTGCCGATGGCGCGATTGCAGGGCCGTCCGCTGATTGCGCTGCCGCATCCCGACCATGGCCCCGCCTCCTCGGCCGTCGTCGCCTTGCTGCGCCGGCACCAGGTGGTGATGCCGATCGCAAGCCGGGTCGAGACGGTGCATTCGGCGATGAGCCTTGTCCTCGCCGGCGAAGGTTTTGCGATTCTGCCGGCTTGCGCCAGGCTCGGCGCGCCGCAGGGCATCGTGTTCCGGCCGCTGCGGGATGCCGCCGACTCCATCGACATCGCGGTGTGCTGGCGGCGCGACGCGCACAGCCCGCTGATCCGCACCTTTCTCAAATGCGCTGAGAAGGTCGTCTCACGGCTGTGATGTGGACTACCGGCCCCACGTCACCTCGTGGCTCCACGGCGGATCCGCACCCGGGCGGATGCAGGTGAGGCCGGCGCAGTTGGCGGCGAACGACAGCGCGCGGCGGAGCTCGTCGGCGCCGATGTCCTTCAGCCTCTCGCGGGCGATGCAGCCCTGCTTGTGCAGGGCAAACAGCAGAGCCGCCTGAAAACTGTCGCCGGCACCGATGGTGTCGGCGACCTCGATCTTGGGCGCAGCAACCTCGATCTGCCCTGCTCCCGCGTGCCAGGCGACAGCGCCGTTGTTGCCGCGGGTGACCACGACGAGGCGCGTGCCCTGCCCCAGCAGCGCATTCGCGCGCTGCTGATAAGGCTCGTCGCCGAAGAGATAGGCGAAGTCGACGTCGGACATCTTGATGAGGTCGGCGCCCGCAGCGAACGCCATCATGCGCGCAAGATAGGCCGGCTTGTCCTTGACGAGATTGGGCCGACAGTTCGGATCGAAGGAGATGGTCGAGGAAGCCCGCGCGTCCGCGATGAGCGCCTTCGTCTCGGCCGCGCCCTGGTCGTTGACGAGCGTGGTCGAGCCGACATGGACGGCCTCGACGTTCGCGAAGGGAATCGAGCCGCGCCGGTAAGTCCAGTTCCGTGTCGCGGTCCCGGCATCGTAGAACGCGTAGTGCGACTCGCCTGCGACGATGCGGACGAAGGCGAGCGTGGTCTGGTCGTCGCTGCGGGTGGCGAGATCGAGCTGGACGTTGGACGCCGCGGCGTGATCTGTGATCATCTGACCGAACAGATCGGTTGAGATGCCGCCGACAAAGCCGGTCGCAGCGCCCAGTCGCGCCATGCCGATCGCGACATTGAGACAGGAGCCGCCGACAGCCGGCATCACCGCCTCGCGCCCCGCAACGTTTCGTGTCGGCACGAAATCGATCAGCGCATCGCCGCAGGAAATCAACATTGGCTTCAACCTTTGGCGATGTCGCGCATCGCGGCGCGGCTGTCGCGATCGACGTCACGCAGCAGCTTGTAGACCTCACGCTTGCGGGCGTGGAAGGCGGCCATGTCGGGCGTGGTCGGCTCGCTCTTGCCTCCGAGCACCGACATCTTTGCCATGGTCTCGCCGATCGAGGCGTAGGCGCCGCCGGCGACCGCGCCTAACATGGCCGCGCCCAGCAGCACCGGCTCTTTGGTCTGCGGCAGGGCGACCGTGAGACCTGTGGTGTCGGCCATGATCTGCCGCACCAGCGGGCTGCGGCTGGCGCCGCCGCCCATGATCATGAGGCTGGAATGAACGCCGTGCGCGGCAAAGGCCTCGATCACCTCGGCGAGGCCATAAGCAAGCCCGCAGAGGCCGGCGATGAACAGCCGCTCCATCGAGCCGATACCGGTGTCGAGATCGAGCCCGGCGATCACCGCGCGCGTATCCGGGTCGGCGTAGGGCGAGCGGTTGCCGATGAATTCAGGGAGCACATGGACCTCGCGGGCGAGCAGCGCGGCTCGGCTGGCGCTGCCCGCGCGCGCGATGATGCGGCGCTCGAGGAAGTCGATGAGGTCGAGACCCTCGCCGCGCGCCGCCGCGCTCGCCTCGGCGTGGCCGGGGTGGGACTTGAGGAGATGATCGATCGCAGCGCCCGCCGCCGACTGGCCGCCCTCGTTGAGCCAGAAGTCCGGCACCATGCCGGAATAATATGGGCCCCACACACCGGGCACGAAGCACGGCTCCTTCGTCGTCGCCATGATGCAGGCCGACGTTCCCATGATGTAGGCAAGGCGACCAGTGACATCCGCCGTTGCGCCGAAGCCGTCGCGGCCGCCGATCGCACCGATGCCGCCGGCATGGGCGTCGATCAAGGAGGCGCCGACCGGCGTGCCCGGTGGCAGGCCGAGTTCGGCCGCAGCGGTCCGGGTGAGCCCTTCGCCGAGGCGGGTGCCGGGCGCGACGATCTCGGTGCCGATGCGGGCGTATTTTTCATTGACGAAATCCGCAAGTCCAATGCGCTTGAAGAACGACGCGCTCCAGCCGCCGTCGTCATGGGCGAGATAGTTCCACTTGCAGGTGACCGTGCAGGTGGAGCGCTGGAGCGAGCCGGTGGCGCGCCAGGTCAGATAGTCCGCGAGATCGAAGAAGTGACCGGCGGCATCAAAACTCGCGCGCAGATGCCGCTTCAGCCAGAGCAACTTCGGCATCTCCATTTCGGGCGAGATCGAGCCGCCCACATAGCGCAGCACGGCATCCTCGGTCTCGTTGATCAGCCGCGCCTCGGCAACGGCGCGATGGTCCATCCAGACGATGACGTTGCGCGGCGCCTCGCCCGAGGCGCTGACGGTGAGCGGCTCGCCTTGCTTGTCGAGAACCACGAGGGAACAGGTCGCATCAAAGCCGATGCCGCCGACGCTGGCGGGCGGGATCGCGGCTTCCGCCATCGCCGCCCGCACCGATCCGACGCAGGCCTCCCAGATGTCATGCGAGGACTGCTCGACGACGTCGCCGGTCTCGTGCCAGGTCCGGATCGGGTGCCGCGCGGTCGCAAGCAACGTGCCGGCCTCATCGAACACCCCTGCCCGCGTGCTCGTGGTTCCCACGTCGACGCCGATATACGCTCGCGGCATAGTCGCTCCTGGTCGCTCTCCGTCAATTTTGACGCAAGCCTACCAGCAAGTGTAGCCGCCATCCACCAGCACGATGCTGCCGGTCATCAGACTCGCGGCCTCCGAAGAAAGGAATAGCACGACGGAGGCGATCTCCTCGACCTGCCCCATCCGCCCCATCGGGGTTCCACCGATCCAGGCGTCGTACATCTTGGGATTGCTCTTCACGAAGGCGTTGAGCGGCGTCTCGATATAGGTCGGCGCGACCGCATTGACGCGGATGCCGCGTGCGCCCCATTCAGCGGCGAGCGATTTCGTCAAATGGTGCACACCGGCCTTGGAGGCGTTGTAGAAGCACTGCTCCTGCGGCTTGTTGACGATGAAGCCGGACATCGAACCGACATTGACGATGGCGCCGCTCTTGGCCTTCAGCATGTGTTTGCCGAACTCGCGGCAGCACCAGAAGGTGCCGTTGAGGTTGACGTCGATGACGTTGAGCCAATGCTCGTCGGTGACGGTCTCGGCCGGGGTCTCGCTGCGGGCAATGCCGGCATTGTTGACGAGGATGTCGACCTTGCCATGGCGGGCGAAGAGATCGTTCGCGACCTCCGCCACCCGCTTGGTGTCGGTGACGTCCATGATCGCGGTCTCGATATCAAAACCCTTGGCCTTCAGAGCGGCCTTCGCATCATCGGCGACCTTGCTGTCGCGGTCGCCGATGATCACCTTGGCCCCGGCTTCAGCCAGCGCCTCGGCGCAGCCAAGGCCGATGCCCTGCCCGCCGCCGGTGATGAACGCGGTCTTGCCGTTCAGCTTGAATTTTTCCAGGTACATGGTGATCTTCCGTTTCCTGTTAGGCGCGAAGAGCGTTGCCGCTCTGGTCGAAGCGGTGGATGCGCGCGGGGTCCGGCACCAGCGAGACGCGGTCGCCGGCATGCAGGCTCAGCTCGCCGATGTAGCGTGCGGTCAGCATGCCGAGCGGACCGGCATCGACATACAGGAAAGTGTCGCTACCGAGATGTTCGGCGACCGAGATCGTTCCCTGCCAGCCGCCGCTGCCATCGCGATCGATCTTCAGATGCTCCGGCCGCACGCCGATCGTGGCCGCGCCCTTCTGCAATGCAGGCTCACCCGTGACAAAGTTCATCTTGGGCGAGCCGATGAAGCCGGCGACGAAGAGATTGGCCGGCCGCTCGTACAGCTCCAGCGGTGAGCCGTATTGCTCGATCTTGCCGCCGTTGAGCACGACGATCTTGTCGGCCATCGTCATGGCCTCGACCTGGTCGTGGGTGACGTAGATCGCGGTGGTGCCGAGCTGCTTCTGCAGTCGCGTCACCTCGATGCGCATCTGCACGCGTAGGGCCGCATCGAGGTTCGACAGCGGCTCGTCGAACAGGAACGCTTTGGGCTCGCGCACGATAGCGCGGCCGATCGCGACGCGCTGGCGCTGGCCACCGGAGAGCTCACGCGGCTTGCGGTCGAGATAGGGCGTGAGGTTCAGCGTTGCGGCGGCGGCCTCGACCTTGCGGTTGATCTCATCCTTGGCAAGGCCCGCCATCTTCAGGCCGAACCCGATATTGCCGCGGACGCTCATATGTGGATAGAGCGCGTAGGACTGGAACACCATCGACAGTCCACGCTTGGCGGGCGGCGTGTCCACCACATTCCTCCCGTCGATCAGGATGCTGCCGCCACTGACATCCTCGAGGCCCGCGATCAGCCGCAGCAGCGTGGTCTTGCCGCAACCAGAAGGGCCGACGAAGACGACGAAGGAGCCGTCGGCAATGTCGAGATCGGCGCCCTTGATAATGTGTACGGGACCGAAGGATTTTTGCACGCCCTGAAGTGTGATCTGGCCCATGGCAGCCCCCTTATTTCACCGCGCCGAAGGTGAGCCCGCGCACGAGCTGTTTCTGGCTGAACCAACCGAGGACGAGAATGGGCGCGATCGCCAGCGTCGAGGCCGCGGACAGCTTTGCCCAGAAAAGCCCTTCCGGGCTCGAATAGGAGGCGATGAACGTGGTGAGCGGCGCGGCGCTCGAGGTCGACAGATTGAGCGTCCAGAACGCCTCGTTCCAGGCGAGGATCAGATTGAGCAGCAGCGTGGAGGCGAGCCCCGGGATCGCCATCGGCGTGAGCACATAGACGAGCTCGCGGCCGATCGTCGCGCCGTCCATGCGCGCGGCCTCCAGGATGTCGCGCGGGATCTCCTTGAAATAGGTGAACAGCATCCAGATCACGATCGGCAAATTGCCGAGACAGAGGATGAAGACGAGACCGATGCGGGAATCGAGCAGGCCGAAATTCTTGTAGATGAGGTAGATCGGAACCAGCACGCCGACCGGCGGCATCATCTTGGTCGAGAGCATCCAGAGCAGGGTGTCCTTGGTGCGCTTGGTCGGCGAGAACGCCATCGACCAGGCCGCGGGAATTGCGATCAGGAGCGCGATCAGTGTCGAGCCGCCGGCGATGATGATCGAGTTCATCGCGTGGTGGAAATAGTCGCTGCGCTCCTGCACCGTTGCATAGTTCTCCGTTGTCCAGTGGAAGAACAGGAAGGACGGCGGAATCGCGAAGGCCTCGAGCTCGGTCTTGAAGCTCGCCAGCACCATCCAGAGGATCGGGAAGAAGATCAGAAAGCCGAACAACCACGCCCCGATCGTCGAGACCACCACCCGCTGCGTCGTCGCCATCCGCGCCATGTCAGGCCTCCAAATTGCGGCCGACGATGCGGACCAGGAAGAAAGCGACGACGTTAGCGATCACGACCGCGACGAGCCCGCCCGCCGAGGCGCTGCCGACATCGAACTGGATCAGCGCCTGCGAGTAGATCAGGAAGGCGATGTTGGTGGTCTGCAGGCCCGGCCCGCCGCCGGTCGTGACGAAGATCTCGGCGAACACCGTGAGCAGGAAGATAGTCTCGATCAGGATCACGACGGTGATCGGCCGCGCGAGATGCGGCAAAGTAATGTAGATGAAGGTCGACACGGCGCTGGCGCCATCCATCTCCGCAGCTTCCTTCTGCTCCTCGTCTAGCGACTGCAATGCGGTCAGCAGGATCAGCGTGGCGAACGGCAGCCATTGCCAGGCGACGATCAGGATCACAGAGAGCAGCGGGACGTCGTTGAACCAGTCGATCGGCGTCAACCCGACCAGCGAGGCGAGCCAGGCGAACAAGCCCGAGACCGGGTGCATCAAGAGGTTCTTCCAGACCAGTGCGCTCACAGTCGGCATCACGAAGAACGGCGCGATCACCATCAGCCGCACGAAGTTGCGCCCCACCACGGGCTGGTCGAGCAGCAGCGCCAGGGGGATGCCGAGCACGATCGTCAGCGCCAGCACCGAGCCGACCAGCACCAGCGTGTTCTGGAGCGAAGCGAGGAAGGCGGGATCGGTGAGGAAGTAGCGGAAGTTTTCCAGCCCGACGAACGATTCCGAACCGGGATCGAGCAGGCTGTAATGCAGGGTCGAGAAGTAGATCGTCAGCGCGAGCGGAACGATCATCCAGATGAACAGCAGGCCGACGGCCGGGGTCAGGAGCGACCGCGCAAGGAATTGCGTCTGCCGGGTTGCCATCCCTGAGGTCTCCGCTGGCGGAAGAAGGCGGCCGTCCATCCGGGATGGGTGGATGGCCGCAAGTTTGAGCTCAGGAAGGAGAGCTCGGGTTCACTTGATGTAGCCGGCGCGCTTCATCTCGCGCTCGGTGGAGGATTGCGCGGCGGAGAGCGCCGCATCGACGGTGGTCGAGCCCGCGAGCGCCGCGGAGAACTGCTGGCCGACCTGCGTGCCGATGCCCTGGAACTCGGGGATCGCGGCGTATTGCACGCCGACATAAGGCACCGGCTTCACCGTCGGCTTGTTCGGATCGGCTGCGTCGATCGAGGCCAGCGTCAGCTTCGCGAATGGCGCGACCTTCAGATACTCATCGTTCTGGTAGAGCGAGGTGCGCGTGCCCGGCGGCACGTTGGCCCACCCCTCCTTCGATGCGACGAGCTTGGTGTAGTCCTTGCTGGTCGCCCAGGCGATGAACTTCTCGGCCGCGTCGGTCTTCTTCGAGCCGGCAGGGATGGCGAGGTTCCAGGCCCAAAGCCAGTTGGCGTTCTTGCCGAGCCCGGTGTTGGGCGCAAGCGCGAAGCCGACCTTGTCGGCAACCTTGGAATCCTTGGGGTTGGTCACGAACGACGCCGCAACCGTCGCGTCGATCCACATCGCGCATTTGCCGGCGTTGAACAGCGCGAGATTCTCGTTGAAGCCGTTCGAGCTCGCGCCGGGAGGGCCAGCCTCTTTCATCAGATTGACGTAGGTCGTGAGCGTCGTCTTCCATTCCGGCGTGTTGAACTGCGGTTCCCACTTCTCGTCGAACCAGCGCGCGCCGTAGGAATTGGCCATCGCCGACAGGAACGCCATGTTCTCGCCCCAGCCGGCTTTGCCGCGCAGGCAGATGCCGTAGGTGCCGGCGCTCTTGTCGGTGAGCTTCTTGGCGGCGTCGATGACGAAGTCCCAGGTCGGCTTTTCCGGCATCTTCAGGCCGGCCTTCTCGAACAGATCGGTGCGGTACATCACCATCGAGCTCTCGCCATAGAACGGCGCGGCGTAGAGCTTGCCGTCAACGGAGACGGCATCCTTGATCTTGGGCAGGAGGTCGGCGACGTCATAATCGGCGCCGAGATTGGCGAGCGGCACCAGCCAGCCCTTCTTGGCCCAGATCGGGACCTCATAGGTGCCGATGGTGAGCACGTCGAACTGGCCGCCCTTGGTGGCAATGTCGGTGGTGACGCGCTGGCGCAGCACGTTTTCCTCCAGCGTCACCCATTTCACTGAAATGTCCGGGTTCTTCTTGGTGAAGTCGCTGGTCAGCCCCTGCATTCGGATCATGTCGCCGTTGTTGACGGTGGCGATCGTCAGGGTGGTTTCGGCCATCGCAGGGACGGCCAACAGGACAGACGCGCCGCAGACGGCGCCGAGGAATTGTTTCACGGTGACCTCCCTAAGCTCGCGCTTTTGAGCAGATGCCCACGCGTTGAGCGTATGTTCGGCCGAAGGGCGACGGTTGTCAAGCAGGCGCGCCGGTGTTCGCGCAACTTATGAGTGCTGCGGCGCGGGAGGGATTTCAGTTGTTGGGAACGAACGCCGCGGCTTGCTCGATCTCCCCCGCAAACGGGAGAGGGAGCCGGTCCCGCTGCCGCGCCAACCTATCGCTCCAAAATCGCCCTTGCGGTCGCCTCGTCCGTAATCAGGCCGTTGATCAGCCGTCCATTCAGCGCCGCGGCGATCGCCGGGACCTTGGCGGCACCGACGGCTGCGCCGATGGTCGTGGTCTTGGCCGGCACTTCCGGCGGGATGCTGGTGAGGCGCTTATTGGTGCCGGCCTTGAGCAGGCGGCCCTTGGCATCATAGGCCCAGCCGGTGATCTCGCCGATGGCACCCAATCGCATCATCTCGAACAATTCATCGCGTGTGACGAAGCCGTCGACGTGGACCTGCGCCTTCTGGTCCATCTGGCCGATGCCGACGAGGCGCAAGTCCGCCTTGGCCGCGACCGCCTTCACCTTCGCGATCGGCTCGATCCGCACCATCTTGTTGCGCTCGTCCTCGGACGACATCAGGAATGGCAGCGGCATCGGATAGTGCCGCGCGCCGGTGCGGTCGGCGAGCCGCCCGACGGTATCGTAGAAGCTCGCCGAGCCGTCGGCAGAGATGTTGCCGACCAGCGAGACAATCTGATGGTTGGGCCGGTCGATCGGCGTGACGCGCTCGACCGCTGCGCGCACCGCCCTTCCCGTGCCGAGCGCGACGATGACCGGAGTCTCGGAGCGCAGCGTCGAGTCCAGCAGATTGGCGCAGCGCTCGGCGATGCCGGCAGTGGCCTGCGGCGCCGCAAGATCGGCCGGCACAACTTCGCAATGGATGAGATCAAACCGCTCCTTCAGGCGCGCGGCCAATTCCATGCAGGCGGCGATGGGATGTTCGAGCCGGAAGGTGATGAGCCGCTCGGCGAGGCACAGCGAGACCAGCCGCTGCGCCGAGGCGCGCGAGACCTGGAGCATTTTTGCGATCTCGTCCTGGGTATGGCCGGCAATGAAATAGAGCCAGCCGGCCCGCGCGGCGTCATCCAGCCTCGACTTGTCGTTCTCGCCAGCCAAGGCGTCACGTCTCCTTCCAGAAATCGCTCATCTGCGCGAAGACCCGATCGGCTCCGGCGGCGGCCAATATAGCGCGGCCGTCCCGCCCCCGATAATGGCTGCCGCCGACAAATCCCAAGACCGTCATGCCGGCCGCTTTGCCCGCCTGCACGCCGCTGACACTGTCCTCGATCACCAGCGTGCGCGCAGGCGAGACGCGCATGTTCTCGGCTGCATGGAGAAAGAGATCAGGCGCCGGCTTGCCGTGCCTGACCATCTGCGCGGTGTAGATCCGGTCGCCGAAATGTGCCCGAAGACCGGTGACGTCGAGGGAGAGCGAGACGCGGTCAATGTCGCTGGACGAGGCCACACAGAACGGCACGGTCAGCCCCGAGATCACCGCCTCCACCCCGGGGATCGGCTCGAGCGCGGCGGCAAACGTCTCCAGCACGCGCGATTTCAATCGCGGCAGGAAGCCATCCGGCACGACCTCTCCGAGATCGCGGTAGTGCTGCTCGATCGCCCTGGTGCTGCGCCCGAGGAACAGCTCCAGTGCCTGCTCCTCGCTGAGCACCAGACCGAATTCCGCCAAGACCTCGGACAGACAGCGACAGCTCAAGAGTTCGCTGTCAACGAGCACGCCGTCGCAGTCGAAGATGATCAGATCGGGTTTTGACCGGCCCTGGTCCATCCGGCCATTCGATCATATACTCAATAGGTGAGCAATAGATCAGCCACGAACATGGCGCGGCGGCATTCCCAGCTCAATGCGCCACCTGGCGGTAGATTAGCGGCAGCGCCGCCGGCAATCGCTTGATGTTGCCGACGATGGCATAGCCGTTGCAGCCGAACAGCGTCGGAAAATAGGATTGCGCCGCCGCGTCGATCGTCACGCCGAACACCGCGATTCCGAGCCGGCGCGCTTCCTGCACGGACTTCCGGGTGTCTTCGAGCGCAAAGCGCCCCTCATAGTGGTCGACGTCGTTCGGCTTGCCGTCGGTGAGGACGAGCAGCAGCTTCTTGCGCTGCGGCTGGCGCGCAAGCTCGGCCGCGGCGTGGCGCACCGCCGCGCCGATCCGCGTGTAATAGCCGGGCTTGAGCGCCCCGATGCGGCGCTCGACCACGCCGCTCATCGGCTCACCGTACGCCTTAACCCTTTCGAGCCGCACCCAGGAACGCCGGCGCGAGGTGAAAGTGAGAATGCTGTAGTGATCGCCGCAGGCCGACAACCCGTGGGCAAGCACGAGCAGCGCCTCCTTCTCGACGTCGAGCACGCGGTAGCCATCGACCCAGGCGTCCGTCGAGAGCGAGACGTCGACGAGCAGCGTGACGGCAAGATCGTGCCCTTGCGGGCGCATCGCCATGTGGACACGATCGAGACCGGCGCCATTGCCACCGGCCCGGAGATCGCACCGCGCGCGCACCAGCGCGTCGAGGTCGAGGTCATGTCCGTCGGCCTGGGCGCGCATCAATTCGTGGCGCGGCCGCAAGACCTCGAAGCGGCGGCGCACCTGGCGGATGTGCCGGCGCATGGCCTCGTCGGGTCTCCAACTTTCGCCGGTTTCAGAAGCGGCCGATGCGAGCACGCGGCAATGATCGGGCAGATAGGAGCCGCTGCGATAGTCCCATTCGGGATAGATCAGGTCCGCAGTCAGTCGCGAGGCATCGAGCGCTTCCGGCGGCAGATCGAGATCGAACTTGAATCGGCTCGCGGGCTTGCCGCTGCGGCGGCTGAGTGTGATCTCCTCGAGATCGTCGGCCGCTTTCTGCGCATCTTCGTCCTCACTGTCGTCCGAGGGACGATCGACATTGACCATCTCGGCCATCGCTAGGATTTTTTCGAAGCGATTGAGCACGAAGGGATCGCGGCGATTGGCGCGGTCCTCGCGTTCGCGGACAGCGAACCGCTTGCGATTGTCCTGGGCGGCCGGCGCCGCGGTGCTCGCGCCCTCGTCCTCGCCCGCAGGGGCCGGCGACAGCGCACGCGCCCAGCAATCTCCCCAGAGCGGGCACGGCAGAACCGGACGATAGCCCGGCGGCGCCTTGTCCGGCAGCGGTCCCATCCCCATCATCGCCGGCCACAATTTCCCCGCGGGCGCAGGTCCCGCGCCGAGTAAAGCGAGAACGATCTGCTCGATCTCCTGTTCGATACGCGGCAGGGAGCGCCGCGGCCGGGCTTTGGCGGTCGCCGCTGCAAGCTGGGCGTAGTCGGCGACGAGTCCGGGAAACTGGGTGAGCACGAAGACCGCGGTTTCGGCGGCGCGGCGCAGCACGAGCAGATCGCGCCGGAGCGCATCGGTTTCGATGATCGCCTCGATCGGCGCGGCCGCGAACCAGGTCGCCAGCCAGCGATAGAGCGTTGCATTCAGCGCCTTGTCGGGAAAGATCGCGAGGCGGTCAGGAAGGAAGATGGTCGCGGCGTCGCGGCCCGGCTGCTCGATGCGCTCGTCGCCGAGACCGATGCGCTGCCGCCAGCCGAGCCGGTGCCCGGACTTGCGCGCGCCGGCGCTCGCGATCTGCACACCCGCCTCGCCGCCCAGTGCGCGGAACATCACCGCGAGCCTGCTTCTCATCTCGGCAAGCGAGACCGCATGATCGGCGTGAACCGGATAACTGGCAGTGCCGCCGACCATTTTGTGCCAGGCATGACCGACCGTCTCCTCCAGTTCCAGGAAAGCGAGCATGGTCGCACCTCAGCCGATCACGGCGCGTGCGACGTCGAGCAGCGCCGACTTGACGTCGGCATCATCGGTCAACGGCTCGATCATGCCGGCGAGCACCGCGTCTGGAATCGGCATGCCGGCCGCGATCAGGGTCGCGCAATAGACCACGAGCCGGGTCGAGACGCCCTCCTCCAGATCGTGGCCCTTCAGCGCGCGCAGGCGGCCGGCCAACACAACCAGCGGCCGCACAGGCTCCGGCGACAATCCGCTCTCGGCCGCGATCACCGCGATCTCCTGCTCGGGCGGCAGAAAGCCGAACTCGATGGCGACGAAGCGCTGCCGCGTCGAGGGCTTCAGCGCCTTCAGCAGCGTCTGGTAACCGGGATTGTAGGAGACCACGAGCATGAAGCGGTTCGGCGCGGCAAGCTCCTCGCCCGTGCGTTCCAGAGGCAGGATGCGGCGATCGTCAGTCAGGGGATGCAGCACGACGGTGACGTCCTTGCGCGCCTCCACGACCTCATCGAGATAACAGATGCCGCCCTCGCGCACCGCCCGCGTCAACGGGCCGTCGCTCCACACGGTATCGCCGCCCCTGAGCAGATAGCGGCCGGTGAGATCGGCCGCGGTGAGATCGTCGTGGCAGGCGACGGTGTGCAGCGGCAATCCCAGCCGCGCCGCCATATGCGCGACGAAGCGCGTCTTGCCGCAGCCGGTCGGTCCCTTCAGCAAAACCGGCAGCTGGTGCCGCCAGGCGTGCTCGAATAGCGCGCATTCATTGCCGCTGGCCACATAGGCCGGCAGCGCTGGCGCGGTGACGGCGTGAAGGGCAGCTTTCATGGTCATTCTCCGCAATTCAGATTGAGACGGCGGCCGCGGCGAACCCGCGGCCGCCTTTACGCTCATTCGGCCGGCTGCAAGGCGCCGGGGATGACCGGCTGCCTGGCGCGACCGGGGACCAGCACGGCCCACACGAACATCAGCGCCGAGATCGCAACGAACACGCCGGATCCGAGCCGCACCCAGTAGAACAGGGCGAGCTGTTCCTGCACATCCATGTAGCTCTGGCCGAGCACACGCTGGAGATGGACCTGGATCACGCCGGCGAAGGTCAGCGCGAAGGTCATCACCGTCATGGCTGTGCACATGATCCAGAAGCTCGCCATCGAGAGCCACTGGTTATAGGGCGCACGTGCCTTGATCTGCGGGATCGCGTAGGCCATCACCGAAAGGTTCAGCATCACATAGGCGCCGAAGAAGGCGAGATGGCCATGCGCGGCGGTGACTTGGGTGCCGTGGGTGTAATAGTTCACCGACGACAGCGTGTGCAGGAAGCCCCAGACGCCGGCGCCCAGGAACGCCATCACCGAGCAGCCGACCGACCACAACAGCGCAGCGCGGTTCGGATGCTTGCGGCCGGCCTTCCAGGTCATCTGCACCGTGAAGATCACCATGGTGAAGAAGGGAGCGACCTCGAGCGTGGAGAACAGCGAGCCGATCCACTGCCAGTAGCCGGGCGCGCCGATCCAGTAGAAGTGATGGCCGGTACCGAGGATGCCGGAGAACAGCGCAAGGCCGATGATGACATAGAGCCACTTCTCCACGACCTCGCGGTCGATGCCGTTTAGCTTGATCATCAGGTAGGCGAGCACGGAGGCCATGATCAGCTCCCAGACGCCCTCGACCCAGAGATGGACGACGTACCACCAGTACATCTTGTCGACGGCGAGATTCGCCGGGTTGTAGAAGGCGAACAGGAAGAAGATCGCAACGCCCCACAGCCCGAACAGCAGGATGTTGGTCACCGTGGTCTTGCGGCCCTTGAGCGCCGTCATGGTGACGTTGAACAGGAACATCAGGCAGACGACGACGATTCCGACCTTGATGATGAAGGGCTGCTCGAGGAATTCGCGGCCCTCGTGATAGTGGAAGAGATAGCCCACCACGGCCACGGCCGCGGCGCCAAAGAACATCCAGAACTGGATCTTTGCCAGCAGCGGGCTGTACAGCTCGGTCTCGGTTTCCTCGGGCAGCAAGAAGTAGGTCGCGCCCATGAAGCCGATCAGCGACCACACGATCAGCGCGTTGGTGTGGATCATCCGGACAATGTTGAACGGCAGGATGACCGACAGCGTGTTGGGCAGGACGTAGATGGTTCCGGCGAGCAGGCCGAACACGACCTGAGCCATGAACAAGGTCAGCGCGCCGTAGAAATACAGCATCGCGACTTTCTGGGTCTGATATTTCATCTCGGATTCTCTCTGTCTTGAAAGAGGCAGGGACCTGAAAGAGGCAAGCGCGCTAGCCCGCCTTGTTCGGCGGCCATTCCTGGCGCTTGATCTTGCTGCTCCATTGCAGGAAATCGGCGAGGTCGTTGAGCTCCTGGTCGGTGAGGTTGAACTGCGGCATCTGCCGCCGCCCCTCCGCGCCCGAGGGCTGCGACTGCATCCAGGCTTTCAGCGTCTCGCGCGCCGCGGCCGGATCCTCGTTGCCGCCCCAACGGTCCCAGACGTTGCCGACTTCAGGCGCGAAATAGGCACCCTCGCCGAGCAGCGTATGGCAGTTGATGCAGGAGTTCTTCTCCCAGACATGCTTGCCGCGCGCGACCGACGACGTCAGCGTCGTCGCATCCGTCGAGGTCGTGGCCATGTAGTAATGGCTGTGTGCCGTCAGCCCTAAGAAGATGGCGAAGAAAAAGGCCGAGCCGCCGTAGAAGACGTTTCGAGCCGCCGACTTGGTCAGGCGTTCAGCCATTGCCAATCCTTTCCGTGGTGAGTCCGGTCGTGAGGAAGCGGTGATGCTGTATTTTGCCTGATAGCGCGGATGGGTCTTTGTCGGGGCGCAATGAACGCTCGCGTTGGCAGCGTCAGGTCAGGATGATCACGGCGGAGGCGAGCCATGCGAACAGCAGCACGATGACGACCCAGGCGCTGACGAGGCCGCGCCACAGCGCGGGCACCGCCCTGAAGTCCATGAAGTCGAGCGCGATCCGGCGGCCCTTGATGCCGGCCAGCGCCAGTAGCACCGCGTTGCCGAGCAGCGGCCACGGCATCAACGGCGGAAGCAGGATGGTCGCGAGCGCGAGGCCGATCAGCGTGGTCCAGGTGATCTCGAGGCGATCCGGCATCGTCATCGCGCCAGATACAGTATCGGGAACATGACGATCCAGACCAGATCGACCATGTGCCAGAAGGCGGCGCCCGTCTCGACGCCCGCGGTCTCGGCGCGGCGGCAGACCACGGCTAGGATGATGATGCCGAGACCGACATGCAGCAGATGGAATCCGGTCAGCAGGAAGTAGAGCGTGAAGAACGGGCTGGTCTCCAAGCCGATGCCGCGCCCGATCTCCTCGGCATATTCGGCCAGCTTGATCGCGATGAAGAAGCCACCGAGCGCCATGGCGATCAGCAGGCAGCGGCGCGACGTCCACTTCTCACCGGCCCGCGCGGATTTCGTCGCCCGGGCGGCAGCCCAGCCGCTGGTCACCAGCACCAAGGTGTTTAGGCCGGCGAGATTCGAATCGAGCGCGGCCTGCCCGGCCGCGAACACCGCAGGATGGATCGCGCGGGCGACCACGAAGGCGCCGAGGAACAGGCCGAAAGCGACGAGCTCGCTGAAGATCAGCACCCAGATCATGGGATCGCCGGGGAGATCTTCCAAAATTCCCCAGCCGGTTCCCTGTTGTTCGCAATCGGCCGCAGACATCGTCTTTCCGGATCAGGACACCAGTGAGCCTTAGCTCAGCCGTCTTGTTCGGAATTTGTCGCAGGACAAACTGGGGATCGGCGGCGGAGATGTTTGCGCCGGCGCAACGTCCGTTTCGCTCGATCGCGGTACGAACCGGCTCAGGCTTCCCAGGGAGCGGCGAGCGACGCCATGAGCGATGCACAGATCGGGCTGATGACCGCGACACCCATCATCATCGTCTTCGCCATCGCGCTCCGGCGTATGGGCGTATTGTCGACGGTCGCGACGGTTTCGGCGGTGAGTCTTTCCGTCGCGATCGCGACGGTGCTGTTCACGACACAATAATCCAGACGCTGCCGATCGGAGGTGCGATCAGTTCGCGCCGGCGGTCGGCCCGCCACCTCGATGCCGATCACGGGATCGCCGGTCTCCATGATCGAACGGACGATCTGATCGACGGATATACCGCAGATTTCGGTCAGGCGCTGGTTGATCAATAGGTAGCGGCAGTCCGGTGACAGACAGGCAAGCCCGATCGGGGCAGTGTCGTAGATCAGTTGCAACGCCGGAAACGTCGAGACCAGCATCACCTCCGAAGCCAGCGATGACCTTACTGTACGCGTCACTCAGCTTCCCCATGATCCCTTGCGCCAACCGCATGAAATTCGCGCGAAACTGTCTGCCGGTTGATCTAGATCAAGAAGACGCGCTGGCGCCTTCCGTTCCGAGGCTTTGGCGTGAATCGCGTCCTTCAAAACAGAACAAAGGCGCCGATCAACAAGCCTGCAGCAAAGGAGCAGAGCCCGAGAGTGCAGACGGAAACGATCCGCAAGAGGATGCGAAGCCGCCCCTCAAATTCATCATCCGTCATCTCGTCTATATGAGCCGCCACTGGTGCTGCCCTGCCCGTGCCCTCCTCGGCACCCCCGGATTTAGACCGCAATCATGGTCATCGCGAGGCATCGGTTCCGGTCGCGATGCCGATGCCGTGATCGAAATTGACGAAAATTGTGGTCGCCTGGCGGGGGCCGCGCCAGAGCGCCACCTCCGCGACGTGATCTTTGCGCCTACCGCCGCTGATTATATACGTCGATGCATACCGCGCCGAGCAACACCAGGCCCTTGATAACCTGCTGATAATCGATGCCGATGCCGAGGATGGACATGCCGTTGTTCATCACGCCCATGATCATTGCGCCGACCACGGCGCCGCCGACGCGCCCGACGCCGCCATAGGCCGAGGCGCCGCCGATGAAGCAGGCGGCGATGACATCGAGCTCGAAGCCCAAACCAGCCTTTGGCGTCGCCGTATTCAGCCGCGCGGCGAAGACGAGGCCGGCGAGCGCGGCCAGCACGCCCATATTGACGAAGGTGAGGAAGGTCAGCCGCTCGGTCTTGATGCCGGACAGGCTGGCCGCCTTGGCGTTGCCGCCGACGGCATAGATCTGCCGGCCGATCACGGTACGGCGGGTGACGAAGCCATAGAGCGCGATCAAGGCGCTCATGATCACCAGCACGTTGGGCAGGCCACGATAGGTCGCGATCAGATAAGTGAAGTAGAGCACGGCGCAGGACAGCACAATGCTCTTGCCGAGAAAGAACGCGTAGGGTTCGACCTCGATACCGTGCGACACTTCACGCGCCCGGCTCTTGGCGCTGGCGTAGACCAGCCCGAGCGCGAGCACAGCGCCGATCAGCATCGAGGTCGGATGCAGCGTGCCGGCTTCGGGCAGCAGCTCCGGAATGAAGCCCGACGACAGTTTCTGGAAGGTCGATGGGAACGGTCCGAGCGACTGGCCCTGCAGCACCGCGAGCGCCAGCCCCTTGAACACCAGCATGCCGGCCAGCGTGACGATGAAGGACGGGATCTTGAAATAGGCCACCCAATAGCCCTGCGCCGCACCAATGGCTGCACCGAGCGCGAGGCAAGCGACGAAGGCGAGGGTGTAGTCGACCTTGTAGGTGACCATGAGAAGCGCGGCCACGGCGCCGATGAAGCCCGCGACCGAACCGACCGAGAGGTCGATATGGCCGGTGACGATGACGAGCAGCATGCCCAGCGCCATGATGACGATGTAGCTGTTCTGCAGCACCAGGTTGGTGAGGTTGAGCGGCTGCAGCAGCGTGCCGCCGGTCACGACCTGGAAGAACAGCATGATCGCAACCAGCGACATCAACATGCCGTAGTTGCGCAAATTGTTCTTGATGAAGCTGCCGTGCTGGCGCTCCTCGGGCAGCGAAACCGTCTTGTCGGTCATGGCTGCGATCCTCCCATCTCCGCGGCCGCGGGCGCGGCGTTTCCAATGCTTCGTTCGTTGCGCATGATGGCGCGCATGATCTTTTCCTGGGTCGCCTCTGAGCCATTGAACTCGCCGACGAAGGCGCCGTCGTTCATCACGCAGATGCGGTCGCAGATGCCGAGCAGCTCGGGCATCTCCGAGGAGATCACCACGACGCCCCGGCCGGCTTCCGCCAGCTCATTGATGATACAGTAAATTTCGTATTTGGCACCGACGTCGATGCCCCTCGTCGGCTCATCCAGGATCAAGACCTTGGGGTCCGTCATCAGCCATTTCGACAGCACCACCTTCTGCTGGTTCCCGCCGGAGAGCTGGCCGGTCTCCTGATAGACATCGGAGCAGCGGATGCGCATGCGGTTGCGGTAATCGCTGGCGACCTTCAGCTCGGCGATGTCGTCGATCACCCTCCCCGGCGCGACCTGGTCCAGGCTGGCGAGCGTGATGTTCTTGCGGACGTCGTCGGCGAGGATCAGGCCGAGCTGCTTGCGGTCCTCGGTGACATAGGCGAGGCCAGCATCGATCGCCGCGGCGACCCTCGGCAGCGCGATCTCGTGGCCTTCGAGGGCGATGCGGCCGCTGATATTGGTGCCCCAGGAGCGGCCGAACAGACTCATGGCGAACTCAGTGCGCCCCGCCCCCATCAGCCCGGCAATGCCGACGACCTCGCCGCGTTTGACGCCGAAATTGACGTTCTTGATCACCTGCCGCTCGGGATGGATGGGGTGATAGACCGACCAATTCTCGACGCTCAGCACCGGCTCGCCGATCTTCGCGCGACGCTCCGGGAAGCGATGCGCCATGTCGCGATTGACCATGCTGCGGATGATGCGGTCTTCCTGGATCGGTTCGGCATGGCAGTCGATGCTGTCGACGGTGCGGCCGTCGCGCAGCACGGTGATGTGGTCGGCAACCTTGGCGACCTCGTTGAGCTTGTGCGAGATCAGGATGGAGCCGATGCCCTGCTCGCGGAACGCCATCAGGCGCTCGAGCAGCGCGGCGCTGTCGGCCTCGTTGAGGCTCGCGGTCGGCTCGTCCAGGATCAGCATGCGGACCCGCTTGGAGAGCGCCTTGGCGATCTCCACGAGCTGCTGCTTGCCGACGCCGAGATCGGTGATCAGCGTATCCGGCGACTCGTTCAGGCCGACCTGCGCCAGCAACTCGCGCGTGCGCCGGTACACCTCGTCGCGGTCGATCACGCCGAACTTCGATGGCGGATGCGAGAGGAAAATGTTCTCGGCGATCGACATCAGCGGGATCAGCGCCAGCTCCTGATGGATGATGATGATGCCGAGCGCCTCGGAATCGTTGATGTCGCGGAAACGCCGCTCCTCACCCTCGAAAACGATGGTGCCCTCGTAGCTGCCGGCGGGGTAGACGCCGCTCAGCACCTTCATCAGCGTGGATTTTCCGGCCCCGTTCTCACCGACGAGGGCGTGGATCTGGCCGGCCTCGACCGAAAAGTTGACGTCGCGCAGCGCCTGCACACCGGCAAAGCTCTTGCTGACGTTGCGCATCTCCAGCATGGCGGTCATCGTGTCATGTCCTTAAATCACCGTCGTTCCGGGGCGCCCAAAGGGCGAACCCGGAACCTCGAGATTCTCAGGTGCGCAATTGCGCACCATAGCTTGATGCTACGCATCGCCCCGGAATGACGGAGAAGCAACTTTTACTGGAACTGCGACTTCTTGTAGTAGCCGCTGTCGACCAGCACCTTCTCCCAATTGTCCTTGTACACCACGACCGGCTTGAGCAGATAGGACGGCACGGTCTTGACGCCGTTCTCATAGGTCTTGGTATCGTTGACCGTGACCTGCTTGCCGGCGAGTGCGGCGTCGACCATGTCGGCGGTCACCTTGGCGAGGTCGCGGGTGTCCTTGAAGATGGTCGAATACTGGTCGCCGCGCAGCATGGCCTTGATCGAGGGCACCTCGGCGTCCTGGCCGGAGATGATGGGCATCGGCTGGTCGGCGCTGCCGTAGCCGACGCCCTTCAGCGAGGAGATGATGCCGATCGAGAGACCGTCATAAGGAGACAGCACCGCGTTGATCTTCTTGTTGCCGTAGTAGGCGCTGAGAAGATTGTCCATGCGGGCCTGGGCAGTGGCGCCGTCCCAGCGCAGGGTCGCGACCTTGTCCATGCCCATCTGGCCGGACACGACGACGAGCTTGCCGCTGTCGATATAGGGCTTCAGCACGCTCATCGCGCCGTTGTAGAAGAAGTAGGCGTTGTTATCGTCGGGCGAGCCGCCGAACAGCTCGATGTTGAACGGACCCTTGCCGTCCTTCAGGCCAAGGCCCTGCACGATCGACTCCGCCTGGAGCACGCCGACCTGGAAATTGTCGAAGGTCGCGTAATAGTCGACGTTCGGCGTGCCGCGGATCAGGCGGTCATAGGCGATCACGGTGATGCCTTTTGCTTTCGCCTGTTTGAGCACGTCGGACAGCGTGGTGCCGTCGATCGCGGCGATCACAAGCGCCTTGGCGCCCTTGGTCACCATGTTCTCGACCTGCGAGAGCTGGTTCGGGATGTCGTCCTCGGCATATTGCAGGTCGGTGTTGTAGCCGCGCTCCTTCAGCACCTTGACCATGTTGTTGCCGTCGTCGATCCAGCGCGCCGACGACTTGGTCGGCATGGCGATACCGACAGTTGCTTTCTCCTGGGCGGACGCAGGCCCACCAGCGATCATCGCAGCGGCGCTCGCGAGAGCAAGCGCGAGGAAAGTCGTCTTCAATTTCAGCATATTTCACTCCCTTTGGGTGTCAGACTGTTTCTTCGTTTCGTCGAGAACTTGGGTGGATTGCCTCTGGTCTCCTATGCGAGCTTGACGTCGGGCTCCGCGCGACCGTGCGCGGATGCCTCCAAGAGAAAGGTGCAGCCGGCTTGCGGATCGGCGGCCCGCGCCGCCGCATCCATGTCCTGCCAGGCCGAGGTGACGAGAAGGCGCGAGAAATCTGGGCCGACGAAGGCCGGGCAGCTCGACTGCTTTGCCGGCACGCTGAGCGAGCGCAGGCGCTCGCCCTGCGGCGAGTAGACATCGATGCGGGCCGCGCCCCAGCAGGCGTTCCAGATGTTCCCCTCGGCATCGCACACCGAACCGTCGAGACCGCCGACGCCGGTGTGGCGCAGCAGCACCTCCGGCTCACCGCGCGGCAGGCCGGTGGTTGGATTGAGCGGCACAGCGTAGAGCACCGCGCGCGCGGTGTCCGCGAAATAGCCGGTGGCGCCATCCGGCGAGAAGCAGATGGAGTTCGGAATGCTGATGCCGGGAAACAGCGTCGAGATCTTGCCGCGGTGGAACGCGTAGATCGCGCCGGCCCCGGCTTCCGCCTTGCGGCCCATGGTGCCGATCCAGAACGTGCCGGACTGATGCACGCGACAGTCATTGGAGCGCGTCGCGGGATTATCGGCTTCAAGCGGACAGAGCAATGTCATCGCGCCGTCGGCGGGTGTGCGGATGTAGAGGCCATCCTCCGCGACGATCAGCTGACGCTCGGCATCAATGCGCCCGAGCGCGCTCGCCATCCGGCCGAGGGCGTGGACGCGGATGCGTCGGCTGGCGAGATGCGCCTCGAACAGACGTCCCTCGCGAATGTCGAACCACCAGGCGGTGTCGGTGGTGACGTCATAGGTCGGTCCCTCGCCGAGATGACACTGCTCGGCAGATAGAACCGAGGTTGGTACCTGCTCCGTCATGGCGACCTCGTCCCAAAGCGATAGACGGTGTGATGCCGATAGACTTGGCCGGGATCGAGGCGCGGGCTCGGAAAGTCCGGCCGGTTCGGCGAATTGGGCCACAAATGCGGTTCGAGGCATATTGCATCCGACTGCCGAATGAGCTTGCCGCCCTTGCCTGAGATCGTGCCCTCGAGATAATTGCCGGAATAGACCTGAAGCCCCGGCTGATTGGTCAAGAGTTCCATGACACGGCCCGAGCGCGGTGCCTCCAGCCGCGCCGCGAGCGCCAGCTTGCCGTCCCGCCCAAGGCAGTAGGTGTGGTCGTAGCCCCTGCCGTTGCGCAATTGCTCGTGGCTCTCGCGGATGCGCGCACCGACGGTCTGCGCCTCGCGGAAGTCGAATGGCGTGCCTGCCACTGCGCGTGGCGGCTCGGGCAGCGGAATGGCGGTGGGATCGATGGCAAGGAAATGCTCGGCGGCGACCGTCAGCTTGTGATCGAGAATGGGCGTACCGGATGTGGCTCCTTCCAGGTTGAAGAAGCTGTGGTTGGTGAGGTTGACGATGGTCGGACGGTCCGTCCGTGCTTCCATCATCAGCGACAGCTCGGCCGGGCCGGTCACACGATAGGTCAGGCAGACCTCGAGCTTGCCGGGATAGTTTTCCTCACCGTGCGGGCTCGTGTAAGCGAGCGTCACTGCGGGCTCGGCGCCATCGTCGGTCGCGGCGATGTCCCACAGCTTGCGATCAAAACCGTCGAGGCCACCGTGCAGGGCATTCGGGCCGTTGTTGACGGGGAGCTGGACGGTCTCGCCATCGAGTGAAAACTGTCCCTTGGCGATGCGATTGGCGTAGCGGCCGACGGTGGCGCCGAAGAACTTCCGTTCGGCGAGATAGCCGGCGAAAGCATCATGGCCGAGCACGACGTCGTCGGTGCCGCCGTTGGCGTCCGGCGCGATCAGCGCCTGGATCACCGCGCCATAGGTGATGATGTGGGCCTCAAACCCGCCCTCGCCGCGCAGCACGATGCGCTCGACCTTGCGACCGTCAGGCAGCATTCCGAAGACGTCTTTTGTTGTTTTTGAGCCAGCCATGTTCAGTCCACAAAAGGTTCGACCAGGGTGCGCCTGCCGAGCAGGAACGCGTCGGCGACGAGACGGAGCGGCGCCAAGTCGACGTCGCTCGCTCCGGTCGCGGTGAGCGCGACGAAACGCCGGTACAGCTCGCGATATTCCTCATCAGGCGCCTCGGCAACAACCTTGCCGTCGACCGCCATGATCCTGCCGCCGCGAGACAGCGTCATTTGCCCCTTGTCGGTGTCGACGAAGATATCCCAGCTCTGCGGCCCGGTCTGGCGGAAATCGAATTCGGCACTGATGGGCAGGCTGTTGATATCCGTCAGGTTCAGATTCGCGGCGATCGGCGCCTGGCAATTGGCCGGGAACGCAAGTTCGGCCGAGGTGACGAACATCGGCTGCGGCAGGATCCAAGTCAGGATCGACAGCGCGTTGATGCCGGGATCGAATACGCCAAGCCCGCCCGGCTCCCAGATCCAGGTCTGCCCGGGATGCCAGACGCGGACGTCTTCCTTCCAGTTGATGTGTGCGGATTTGATCCGCCGCGTGGCCAGCCATGCGCGCGCCGGCTCGACTGCCGGCGCGTAGCGCGAGTGCCAGGTCGCAAACAGCGTCCGCTTTGCCTCCGTCGCCATCGCGATGAGCGGATCGAGTTCGGCAACGCCGATGCCGGGCGGTTTCTCCAGCATCACATGCTTGCCGGCCGCGAGCGCCGCGGCGGCCTGGGCGCGGCGCACCTGCGGCGGCGTGCAGAGCGAGACGGCGTCGACCAGCGGGCCCTGCTCCAGCAATTCCTCGATGGTCGCAAAATGCGGCAGCCCCGGCAAGGCGGCGTTGCGGCTGGCAACGGCGGCGAGCGTCGCGCCTTCTACGGCGGCGATCGCGCCGACATGCTGATCGCGTGCGATCTTGCCGAAGCCGACGATGGCAATGCGAAGTTCGCGCACGCTTATTCTCCAGTATCTGCTGACGGTAGCGGGTCCGCCGGGGCAGTCTCGATCACCGTACCCTCGTGGCGGCGCATGCCGTTGTGAATGACGTAAATCATCGCCTCTGATGCGGCTTCCGCATCGCCGGCGGCGATCGCATCGACGATCTTCTGATGCCAGAGCAACACGGTGTCGCGGTCCTCCTGCTCGACCGGAGCGCTGAGCAGGAACGAGGCGCGAAGCGCGGCCTCGATGACGTGCCCTATCGAGCGCATGAACAGATTGCCCGAGGCACGCGCCACCGCCACGTGAAGCGCGAGGTCGGCGTCGGCAAAGCCGACGGAGTCGGAGGCTTCAAGACGCATGCGTTCCATGCTGCGGCGAAGCTCGGCGATGTCCTCTTCAGATCGCTGTGCGGCCGCGAGCATGGCGGCGCGCGGCTCGACCGCGAGACGGATCTCGGCGAGGTCGTTGAGGAAGCGCTTGTCGATGCCGGCATCGAGATGCCAGGCCAGCACGTCGGCGTCGAACATGTTCCAGGCGGCGCGCTCGCGCACGATAGTGCCAACCCGCGCTTTTGTGCTGAGCAGGCCTTTGGCGACCAGCGTCTTCACGCTCTCGCGCAGCACCGGCCGCGACACGCCGAACATCGCGATCATCTCGGCATCGCCGGGAAGCCGCGTGCCCTCGGCATAGCGGCCCGCGATGATGTCGACGCCGATCGAGCGGGCGACTTCTGCATGGTTGGAATGGGCTCGTCGTGTCGGAATAACAACGATGCGCGAGGTCATGAGACGGCTCCCGCTCGTTTCGCCACCGGTCGGCGCGCCAGCGCGACAAGGCCCTGCTGAAAAACGATGAAGGCGAACAGCAGCACGCCGGTCGCGATCTTGGTCCACCAGCTCGACAACGTGCCGTCGAAATTGATGTAGGTCTGGATCAGACCCTGGATCAGCACGCCGAGGAAAGTGCCGATCACCGAGCCCTGCCCGCCCGTCAGCAGCGTGCCGCCGATCACGACAGCGGCGATGGTGTCGAGCTCGACGCCGACCGCCGAGAGCGAATAGCCGGCGCTGGTGTAAAACGAGAAGACAATGCCGGCGATGCCTGCGAGGAGGCTCGACAGCATGTAGATCTTGATCGTCATCTTGCCGACCGCGACGCCCATCAGGCTCGCGGTCGTCCGGCTGCCGCCGAGCGCATAGACATTGGCCCCGAACCGGGTGAGATGCAGCAGCAAGACACCGCCGATCACGATCAGGAGCATGATGACCGCGATCGCCGTCAACCGCCCGCCGCCGGGCATCCGCAGCGCGAAATCCGACACGGTGGAATAGAACGGCGCGGTGATCGGCACCGATTCCGTCGAGAGCAGGAAGCTCGCGCCACGGGCGAGGAACATGCCGGCCAGCGTCACGATGAAGGGCGGCAGGTCGAAGATATGGATGACAGCGCCCATGGCCGCGCCGAAGGCAGCCGAGAGCGCGAGGATGGCGACGAAGGCGACCAGCGGCGGCACGCCCCAGCGCTCGATCGCGAGCGCGACAAACACGGTGGTGAAACCAATGACCGAGCCGACCGACAGATCGATGCCGCCGGAGATGATCACAAACGTCATGCCGGTCGCGACGATACCGAGGAAGGCGTTGTCAGTGAGGAGATTGCCGACCACACGGGTCGAGGCAATGTTGGGGAACTGCACCGCGCAGGCCGCAAAGGCCACAACGAGCACGACGGCGGTGATGAGGACGGGTGGCAAGCTTTTCATGCTTTCGTCCTCCACAGCCGCGACACGACACCGGCAATGCCCGGTAGTTTCGGCGATTGCAGCAGGAGCACCGCGAGCACCACCACCGCCTTGACCAGCAGATTAAACTCCGGCGGATAGCCGGACAGCAAGATGCCGGTGTTCATGGTCTGGATGATCAGCGCACCGAGAACGGCCAGAACGAGGCTGAAGCGGCCGCCGAACAGCGAGGTACCGCCGATTACGACGGCGAGGATGGCGTCGAGCTCGAGCCAGAGACCGGCATTGTTGGCATCCGCGCCCATGATGTCGGCCGCCGCGATCACGCCGGCCAGCGCGGCGCAGATGCCACACCAGACATAGACGGAAAGGATCATCGCGCGGGTGCCAACGCCAGCAAGCTCGCTCGCGCGCGCATTGCCGCCGGTCGCCTCGATCAGGAGCCCCAGCGCCGAGCCGCGCACCACCGCGCCGGTCAGGATGAGCATGCCCAAGGCGATCACGACCGGCACCGGCAAGCCGAGCACCGAACCATTACCGAGCCAGACCAGGTCCGGCGAAGAGAAGGTCACGATCCGCCCTTCGGTGATGAGCTGGGCAATGCCACGCCCCGCCACCATCAGGATCAGCGTAGCCACGATCGGCTGCATACCGAGCACGGCGACGAGAAAACCGTTCCACAAGCCGCAGACGAGGCCGGCTCCCAGCGCAGCCGCCAGCACCACCGGCAGCCCGTGGCTGTCCGCGAGGGTCGCCGCAATCGCGCCGCAGATCGCCATCACCGCGCCGACCGAGAGATCGATGCCGCGCGTTGCGATCACCAGCACCATGCCGAGCGAGAGCAGCGCGACCGGCGTGCCGCGGTTGAGCACGTCGATCAGGCTGCCGAACAGGCGGCCGTCCTGGAGGCGCAGGTCGAAGAATTGCGGCGAAACCGCGCGGTCGACCGCCAGGATGACGATCAGCGCGAGGATCTGGGCAAGGCCGCGGCGCGGCAACAGCGCTGTCATGCCCTGCCCTCATGCGCGATGGCCGAGTCGTCGGCGGCGATGGCCGCGAGAATGTTGGTGACGTCGATCGCCTCGCCCTGGAGCTCCTCGACATGGGCGCGGTCGCGCAGCACGACGACGCGGTCGGAATAGGTCACGATCTCGTCGAGCTCGGAAGAGATCACGAGCAGTGCGAGGCCATCGTCGCAGAGCTCGCGGATCAGGCGGATGATTTCGGCATGCGCGCCGACGTCGATGCCGCGTGTGGGTTCATCCAGCACGAGGAGCCGCGGCGAGGTCGCGAGCCAGCGTGCGAGCAGCACCTTCTGCTGGTTGCCGCCGGAGAGCAGGCCGACGGCGCGCTCGGGATCGGGCGGGCGGATGTCGAACATCCTGACATAGCGACGCGCAATCTCGTCCTGCTCGCGGCGCGACAATGGACGGTGCAGGCCGCGCTTGGCCTGAAGCGCGAGCACGATGTTCTCGCGCACGGTGAGCTCGGCGACGATGCCGTCGGTCTTGCGCTCCTCCGGGCAATAGCCAAAGCCGTGGCGCACGCCATCGCGCGGCGACTGCAGCCGTACGGCCGTGCCCTCCACCCTCGCCTGCCCACAATCGGCGCGCTCGGCACCGAACACCAGCCGCGCCGTCTCGGTGCGGCCCGAGCCGAGCAGACCGGCGAGACCGACGACCTCGCCGTGGCGCAGCTCGAGATTGAACGGTGCGACATAGCCTGATTTGCCATAGCCTTCGAAGCTCGCGCAAACCTCGCGTGTCCTGTGCTCGCCGGCCGAGGCCCGCGCGCTGGTGGTCTCGGCCAGCTCGCGGCCGAGCATCATGCGGATCAGCTCCAGCCTCGGCAGCGAGGCGGTCTCGCGCTCGCCGACGAGGCGGCCATTGCGCAGGACGGTGATGCGGTCGGAAATTTCGTAGACCTGGTCGAGGAAATGGCTGATGAAGACGATGCCGATGCCGCGCCCCGCGAGCTGTCGCATGATGCCGAAGAGGATCTCGACTTCATGACGGTCGAGGCTCGCGGTCGGCTCGTCCAGGATCAGTACCCGCGCGGAGAGATCGACGGCGCGCGCAATCGCGGTGACGTGCTGGACCGCCACGGAGTAGTTGCCGAGCGGCGCGGTGACGTCGATATCGAGACCGAAATCCGCAAGCAGCGCTTTGGCGCGGCGCCGCATCTCGCCTTCGCGCACGATGCCGCAGCGCATCGGCTGCCGGTCGAGGAACAGGTTCTGCGCCACCGAGAGATTGGGCAACAGATTGACCTCCTGGTAGACCGTGGCGATGCCGGCCCCAAGTGCGGCCTTGGCCGAGCGCGGCGCAACCTCCTCGCCGCCAATCCTGATGATGCCGGCATCCCGCGGAAAGACGCCGGTGATCACCTTGATCAGCGTGGACTTGCCGGCGCCGTTCTCGCCGAGCAGCGCATGGATCTCGCCGGCGCGGAGCGTGAAGTCGACCTCCTGCAGCGCGCGCACCGCGCCAAAGCTCTTGCTGATCCCGCGCACCTCCAGTAGCGGCGGAGCAGCGTCAAGGCCGTTCTCCATGGCAAATTCACTCCCACCGGTGCCGCGCTTGCGACGCGGACAGCCAGCCTAATCGTTCGCGCAGCGGATTCGAAGGGGCGCCGCCGGATGATCCATCGCGGCGGCGCATTTCACCTCAGTAACCAAGGCCCTTCTTGCTGTCATAGATCTTCTGCGGATCGTCGGCAGCCGTATAGAGCTTCGACTCGGTCTGGATCCATTTCGGCGGCACCGTGCGCTTCGCCTTGAAGGCCGCGATGGCATCGAGCGCAGGGCCGGCCATGTTCGGCGTCAGCTCCACCGTGGCGTTGGCTTCGCCCGCGGCCATCGCCTTGAAGATGTCGGGGACCGCGTCGATCGAGACGGTGAGGATCTCCTTGCCCGGCTTGAGGCCGGCTTCCTTCATCGCCTGGATGGCGCCAACCATCATGTCGTCATTGTGCGCGTAGACGGCACAGATCGACTTGCCGCCGCCTTCGGCCTTGATGAAGCTCTCCATCACCTCCTTGCCCTTGGCGCGGGTAAAGTCGCCGGTCTGGCTGCGCACCACCTTCAGGTTCGGATGCTTGGAGATCGCCGTGTCAAAACCCTTCTTACGGTTCGCGGCGACGCTGGCGCCGACCGTGCCCTGCAGTTCGACGATGTTGCAGGCTTTGTTGCCGACCGTCTTTGCCAGCCAGTCGCCGGCGACCTCGCCTTCATGCACGCTATCCGAGGTGACGGCGGTGAGATAGAGCTCCTTGCCCGAGGGATCGATGTCACGGTCGAGCAGCACGACCGGGATCTTGGCCTCCTTGGCTTCCTTCAGCACCGAATCCCACCCCGTCGAGACGACCGGCGCAAGGAAGATCGCATCGACGTTCTGCGCGATGAAGGAACGGATCGCCTTGATCTGGTTCTCCTGCTTCTGCTGCGCGTCCGCGATCTTGAGATTGACGTTGCGCTTGGTCGCCTCCTGCTTGGAGACCGACGTCTCAGCCGCGCGCCAGCCGGATTCCGATCCGATCTGCGAGAAGCCGATCGTGAGCTCTGCGGCACTGACCGGCAACGCGAGAAGCAACGCGGCCATGGCGCTGGCCGCAAAGAGGGCTTTAGGGGTCATCAAGGCGTGTCTCCCAAGAGTTATCTCGGGCGCCGATTGGTAGCATGGCACCCGCAGGCCGGCCCCTTAGGCTGGCGGAAGATACTATTTCACGTAAGATCGGTTCCGTATAGTCATATTATTTGACTATTAGATGAAGCGGCGCAGGCGTGCAGGACGGCCGCGCAGATGACACGCCAAGCGCGATTTTGTTCCGCAAGTGCAACGGGAGGATGAAGGAAAACGTGCGGGGTGGTTTGCGTGCCAGCAACGCGTCATGCCCGGCTTGTTCTGGGCTCCACACCTTGTGCCGCAAGCAAGACGTAGATGGCCGGGACTAGTCCCGGCCATGACGAAGCCGCAAGCAGACGCAGGAAAAGAGCTAGATCAGCTTCCGCTGCGCCAGGTTCTTCATCAGCGCACCAATGCCGAACGTCCAGGGCTCGCACTCGTCGCTGGTGCGCATGCGGTTGACGAGCTTGCCGAGCTGCGGCGCCGCGATGGTGACGATATCGTCGCGCTTGTGGGTGAACCCCTGCCCCGGCGCGTCGCGATCCTTCACGGGAGCGAACATGGTGCCGAGGAACAGCACGAATCCATCTGGATATTGATGGATTTTGCCGATGGTCTGCGCGACGAGATCGGTCGGATCGCGGCTGATCTTGCTGATCGAGGAATGGCCGTCGAGGACGAAGCCGTCCGCACCCGTCACGTTCAGGCTGATGTCGAGCTTGCGCGCGTCATCGAGCGTGAAACTGTCGTCGAACAGGCGCAGCAGTGGGCCGATCGCGCAGGACGCGTTGTTGTCCTTGGCCTTCGACAGCAGCAGCGCAGAGCGGCCTTCGAAGTCGCGCAGGTTCACGTCGTTGCCGAGCGCGCCGCCGACGATCTTGCCGCGGCTGGAGACGAACAACACGAGCTCCGGCTCCGGATTGTTCCAGGTCGACTTCGGATGCAGGCCCGCATCCATGCCGGTGCCGACTGAGGACATGGTCGGCGCCTTGGTGAAGACCTCGGCATCGGGGCCGATGCCGACCTCGAGATACTGGCTCCAGGCGTTCTGATCGATCAGCACCTGCTTCAGGTGCATCGCCTGGTCGGAGCCCGGCTTGAGCTTTGACAGATCGTCACCGATCAGCCGCGTCACCTCTTTGCGGATCGCCTCGGCCGACGCCGGATTGCCCTTCGCGCGCTCCTCGATCACGCGCTCCAACATCGAAATCGCGAAGGTGACGCCGGCGGCCTTCAAGGTCTGGAGATCGACCGGCGCGAGCAGCCACGGCTTCTTGGGGTCACGACTATCGGGCGCGGTGTTGGCCACGATGGCTTCGAGACCGCCGATGCGCTCGCCCTTCGCCGCGGCCAACGCCTTGGCCGGATCGTTCTCCTCGCAGAGTGCGCTGATTGTCGGAAATTTTGCCGTGACGTCGAACACGCCAGCGCCGCGCACGGCGACCACGGCGGGGCCATTCACCTGCGGCAGCCAGACGCGGCCGGCGAGCGTGCCGCGTGTTCCGTCCTCGGGGAGAAGGTCCTTTACCGTCAAAGTCGTCATGGCCGCGTCCTCGCTCTCGTCGGATCGGCCGCGCTTGCTCACGGCCAACCACATTGGCGAAAACCAATAGCGGTCTGGCATGGGAAGTCCACGGCCAATCGCTAGAGGATTTCATTAAGCCCTCCCCGCTTGCGGAGACGACGGTCTCGTATTGGTGGGCAAAGCGGAGGGTGCCCAGCATCTTTGGTCACGCAGATGGTGGACACCGCGCGTTCGTGCCTTCGCTCACCCCGACGGCAGTTTCGTGTGCCTCACTTGAACCAGTGCACCAGCGCGATGCTGATGCCAAGCAGCAGCAGCAGCGACAGCGTCACGGCCGCCGTCACCCGGCCGCCGACATTCGCCAGCACGCGCACATCGACGCCCAGACCTAGCGCGGCCATCGACACAACCGTGAGAAAACTCGTGATCTTCGTCACCGGCCCTACTACCGTCGCCGGCACGATCTCGAGGGAGCGCAAGGTCGCCAGCGCGAGGAAGCCGAGGATAAACCAGGGAACAAGACGGAAGAAACCGACATTGGCCTTCTTGGCACCGCTTTGCCAGCGCGAGGCGACTAGCGACAGGACGACCACGACCGGCCCGAGCATCAGCACGCGCATCAGTTTCACCAGCGTGCCGATCTGCGTCGAGACCAGCCCGGCCGGCACCGTTGCGGCGAGCACCTGAGGCACGGCGTAGACGGTGAGACCTGCGAGGATGCCGTATTGCGTGGCGGACAGTTGCAGCAACGGGATCAGCAGCGGCAGGCCCAGCACCATCATCACGCCGAGGATAGCGGTGAAGGAAATCGACGATGCGATCTCGTCATTGTTGGCGCCGATGATCGGCGCCACCGCCGCGATCGCGGAATTGCCGCAGATCGAATTGCCGCAGGCGATCAGGATCGACAGCCGCGTCGACAGGCCGAGCATCCGGCTGAGGCCGAAGGAGACGCAGAGCGCGACCCCGACGACGGCCGCGATCGATGCCAGCAGCGCGATGCCCGAGGCCGCGATGGCGGCAAAACTGATGGAGGCGCCGAGCAGCATGACCGCGACTTCGAGCAGCTGCTTGGCGCTGAAGGCGATGCCGGCCTGCCAGCGTGGCGCGGGTTTCCAGAAGCTGCGCAGCGCCATGCCGAGCAGGATCGCCATCACCAGCGCCTCGACATAGGGATGCTCGAACACGCCGAGCTCAGCCCGCTCCAGCAGAGCCGAGACCCCGGCGACGACGATGCACAGAAGAATGCCGGGAATCAACGCGAGGACCCGGCTCGCGGTGGTGGCCGGCTTGGAATCGGCCGGGCTGGATGCTTGATTCTGCGACACAAATCTCTCCCAAGGGGAAGGATTTATACGCAGCGCCGTCCGATTGGGGAATAAGTTTTCGGCATATCAGGGCCGAGGGAAGTTCTGTGCTCGGCCCGGAAGAGCGAGGGTCAGAAGATCAGGCTTTTGGCGAGCAAAGCGACGCGGCTGAAGCCATCATAGACGCCCGGCTCAAAGAAAGCGGCACGGGCGAGCACGATGCCGGCGACCAGCGACCAGAACAGGCCGGTGCCGACCCGCAGCAACATTTTTGAGGCGCGCGACCGCGGCTGGGTGTCCGTTGCGGACACCAGTTGCTCGCCGAAGGGCTCAAATCCGGTGCGTTCCATGGCGGTCAAATCCATCAATCTCTGGCGGAAATGTCGTCGTTTCGGCCCAAAACAGCAATGGAAGCGATTGGCGTTTTTATCCTCCGGAGGGGAAACTCCTTCCTCTCGACGGCGCCAAGGCAATGGTTTTCTTCTTTCGGCCTATTTGGACCCCGGCCACCGGCCTAGAGGGCCAGATAGCGGCGACGGATGGCGTCGTTGGCTTTCAGCTCCTCGATCCCGGCGGCATAGACGATCTGGCCCTTGTCGATGACCGTGGCGTGGCTCGCAAGGCCCAGGCAGAAATGCATGTTCTGCTCGGCGATCAGCACGGTCGAGCCGATCTGACGAAGCTGCCGCAACAGCTCGCCGATCCGCTGCACGATGATCGGTGCGAGCCCCTCGCTCGGTTCGTCCAGCAGCAGCAGCGCCGGATTACCCATCAGCGTGCGCGCGATCGCAAGCATCTGCTGCTCGCCGCCAGAGAGACGCCCGGCGATACGATGGCGCAGCGGCTCCAGCAGCGGAAAGACCTCGTAGATGCGCTTGATCGGCCATTCGTCCTGGCCTTCCGGCCCTTTCTTCTTCCCGATGATGAGATTGTCCTCGACGGTGTGCTCCGGAAAGATCTGGCGATCCTCGGGCACGAAGCCGAGCCCGGCGCGCGCGATGTGGTGCGGCTTGTGGCCGGAAATCACCGCGCCGCGAAGGCTGACCCTGCCTCGCCGCGGCGGCGCAAGGCCCATGATCGCTTTCATTGTCGTCGTTTTGCCGGCGCCATTGCGCCCCAGCAGCGCCATGGTCTCGCCCTGTCGCACAGAGAGGCCGACGCCGAACAGGATTTGGCTCGTGCCGTAAAAGACGTCGAGATCGGCGACCTCGATGACCGGCGTGCTCATGCGGCGGCTCCCGCATGTTCGGTGCCGAGATACGCATCGATCACCGCGCTGTTGTTGCGGATCTCGTCCGGCGTGCCGGTCGCGAGGATGCGGCCGTAGCAAAGCACGACAATCTTCGGCGCGATCTTGAACACGATGTCCATGTCGTGCTCGATGAAGATGACCGTGATCTTCTGGGTCTCCCAGAGCTCGCGCACCTTGTCGATCATGCGCCAGCGCTCTTCCGGTCCCATGCCGGCGGTCGGCTCGTCCAGCAGCAGCACCTTCGGTTCGAGAACGAGCGCGAGAGCGATGTCGAGCAGCTTTTGGTCACCATGCGACAGCGTCGCGGCGGTGCGATGACGCTTTCCGGCAAGGCCGAGCAGCTCCATCACGCGCTCGGCGCGGTCGCGCGTCTCCGGCAAGGGAAAACGCTTGTGCAGCACCGCCGACGAGCGCTGGTCGGCGCTGACCGCGGCGAGCATGGTTTCCTGCACCGTCAATGACTTGAAGATGCTTGCGACCTGAAAGGCACGGCCGATGCCATGACGCACGATCTCCGGCGGCGAGCGGCCAACGAGATCGACGCCGTCGAGCAGCACCTGGCCGGAATCCGGCTTCAACGCGCCGGTGATCAGGTTGAAGAAGGTGCTCTTGCCGGCACCGTTCGGGCCGATCACCGCCGTGAGCGAACCATCCGGGAAATCCAGCGAGACGTCGTTGGTCGCCTTCACGCCGCCAAAAGACTTTGCGAGCATGCGGATCTCCAGCATGGCTAGCACCCCTCAGGCCTTCGCCTGGCCCCGTCATTCCGGGATGGTCCGTCAGGGCCAGACCCGGAATCTCGAGATTCCGGGTTCGCACTTCGTGCGCCCCGGAATGACTCCATCTTGAACACTCCAGGCATGCTAGCGCCCCTCGCCTGCATCGCGCCGGTGCGCGAACCATTCGGCGACGAAATCGAGCAGGCCTTTGCGCAGGCCCAGCGCGAAGAACAGGATGACCATGCCGAGCACGATGCCGTGATATTCGGTGAAGCGCGTGACGGTGTCGTTGAGGAGGAGCAGCAGCACGGTGCCGACCATCGGCCCCAGGAACGTCGAGACCCCGCCGAGCATGTTAATGAAAATGCCCTCGCCCGAGATGGTCCAATAGGCGAACTCGGGATAGGCGCCGGAGACGAACAGCGCCATCACCATGCCGCCCATGGATGCGAACAGCGCCGCCAGCACGAAGACGGTGAGCTTTGCGCGCCAGACGTCGATGCCGAGAAAGCTCGCGCGCGCGGCGTTGTCGCGGATCATGCGCAGTGTGTAGCCGAACGGCGATTGCGCGATCTGGCGCATCGCGAGCAGACCGAGGATCAGCAGCGCGCAGCTCGCGATATAGAGATGGACGTGGTTGGCGAGATCGATGCCGAGGAAAACCGGGCGCGGGATGCCGCCGCGCAAGCCCTGATCACCGCCGGTGAAGGACGCCCAAGACAAAATAGTCGAGTGGATCAGCATCTGGAACGCGAGCGTGACGAAGGCGAAGTAGATCTCTTTCAACCGCACGCAGATCGCGCCGATGATGGCGGCGATCACCGCGGTGATTGCGAGTGTCGCGACGAAAGCCACGGGGATCGGCACGCCGAGCTTCTGCATGATCAGGCCGAAACTGTATGCGCCAAGGCCGAAGAACATGCCGTGTCCGAACGAGGTCAGGCCGGTGTAGCCGACCAGCAGATTGAGCGAGGTCGCGAACAGGCCGTACGCCGAGCAGCGGATCACGAAATCGAGCAGCGCCTTGCTGCCCGTGAACAGCGGCAGGCTCGCCAGCACGGCAAAGGCGGCCAGCGCGATCAGCACGTCGCGGTAGCGATGAAGCGCCGAGCCGCTTCGCACCGGCGCTAGCGTTTGCGCGCGTCCGGCCTCCAGCTCGGTCATGCTGCCTCCTTGCCGAACAAGCCGGTGGGTTTCGAGACCAGCACGATCACCATGAACAGATACATCAGGCCTTCCGTGAACAGGGGAAAACCGAGCGAGCCGAACGAGCGGATCAGCCCGAGCAGCAGCGCTCCGATCAGCGCACCCAGGATCGAGCCCATGCCACCGATCACGGTGACGATGAAGGATTCGATCAGCACCGAAAATCCCATGCCGGGCGTCAGCGAACGCACGGGCGCAGCCAGCGCGCCCGCGAGCCCCGCCAACATGCCGCCAAGCGCGAACACGCCGCCATAGATCAGGCCGGTGTTGATGCCCAACGCGGAGACCATCCCGGGATTATGTGCTGCGGCGCGGATCACCTTGCCGATGCGGCTGCGCGACAGCCCGATGCCGAGCACGATCGCCGCGAGCAGCGCGACGCCGATCAGCAAGAGATAATAGGGCGGCACCACGCCGCCGGCGATGAACAGCGGCATCACCTGGAACGCGGACGGCATGCCCATCGACTTGAACTCCGGCCCCCAGATGATGCGCACGACGTCGTCGAAGATCAGCACGAAGGCGTAGCAGACGAGGAGCTGCATCAAAACGTCGGCGCCGTAGACGCGGCTCATGAAGACGCGCTCGAAGATCAGGCCGAGAATGGCGGTGCCTGCCGCGCCGGCCAGCATCGCCAGCGCAAAACTGCCGGTGAGCTGATTGGCCGTCATCGCGAAATATGCGCCGAACATATAGAAGGCGCCGTGGCTGAAATTGACGACCTTGAGCACGCCGAAAATCAGGGTCAATCCGACCGCGACCAGGAACAGCAGCATGCCGATGATGAGCCCGCTGGTGGTTTGCGTCACCAGGCAGGCGGAGCTGGAGAGGCAGCCGGTGAGCGCATCGAGGTCCACGGGAGCACTTTCATTGCGGCGCGCCCGATGTGGCGCGAAAGCCAGACGAAAACGGCGGAGGAAGTCACCCGCCTCCGCCGCACATCACATCAGGTGTAACCCTTGCTCTTCTTCCACTCGGCCTCTAACTCGAAGATGGTCTTCCAGTCGCCGGCCTTGACCTCCGGGACATAAGGCTCCTGCGGAATCGTGGTGCCCCAGCCGATGGCGTAGCCGACCAGCGTGTGGTCGTCGCCGCGCATCGTCACGGTGCCGTCGGCGCCGAACGGGCATTTGATTGTGAGGCCTTTCAGCGCCTCCGCGATCTTCTTGCCGTCGGCGGAGTTCGCCTTCTTCGCGGCTTCCGCCATCAGCATGATGGCAGTGGCGTTCTCCCAGGACCAGTTGGTCGGGTATTCATTATACTTGGCCTTGTAGGCGTCGCCCCAGGCGGCATTCTCCGGCGTGGCCGGGAACGTCTTGATGTAGCGGTTGCCGGAGTGGATGCCCTTGGGCAGGTTCTTCACCACGGTGAGCGCGGTGTAGTCGGCCATGTTAACCGCGAACACCTCCATCTGGCCGAACATCGCGTAGATGTTGGCCTGGTCAATGTAGGAGGTCAGATCGCCGCCCCACAAGCAGGAATAGAGCGCTTGCGGTTTGGCCTGCAGGATCTTGGTGACCACCTCGGTATAGTCGGGCTGAAACAGCTTCGGCCAGGACTCGCTGATGATCTCGACCTCGGGCGCAAAGCGCTTGAGGTACAGCGTGAACTCCGCCGTGGTGTCGCGGCCATAGGCATAGTCGGGCGAGCAGGTCGCCCATTTCTTCAAGCCCTTCGCCTTTGCGATCGCCGCGGCATAGCTGCCGCCGACGATAGAATCGTGCACGCCCTGTCGCGCGGTGCGGAAGGCATTCGGAATGTGCTGCTTGGGATCGGCGGTCAGCGACGACGTTTCCGAATTGGTGTGGACGCAGAACACGCCGAGATCGCGCGCGACCTCATGCACCGCGAAGGCGCCGGAGGAGGCTTCGGCATCGATCAGCAGCTCGCAGCCATCGGTGTTGACGAGCTCGCGCGCGACGCGGGCTGCTTCCTGCGGCTGGCCCTTGGAGTCGCGGATCACCATCTCGATCTGTCGGCCGGCAAGACCGCCGGCGGCGTTGACCTTCTCGACCTCGAGCATCACCGCATTGCGCGACGATGTGCCGAGCTGCGCGACGCGGCCCGACAAGATCGTCGGCATGCCGATCTTGATGGTCTTGGCTTGGGCGCGCGCCACCCACGGCGCGGCAACACTCATCACACCGGCGCCCATCAGCGCCAGTGCTGAACGGCGGCTGACGCCCGGCGTGCGGGTTCTCTTCATTTTCCCCTCCCTCTTTCGGGTCGGCGTTCCAGTCCCTTGTCGAAGATCGTCTCGTCTCCGTGTTCCCAACAATTTCAGAGGCAGGGGGTGACGTCAAGACAAACATGAATTATGAGTCAGAATTCAGAATGGGAGGAAACGAGGCCACCAATCGGCCCGAAACCGCAGCATGATCAACCTTTCGAGCTTCATCGCCTTTCATGCCCGGCGAACGCCGGACCGGCCCGCGCTGAAATATCGCGGCGAGGTGATTTCCTACGCGGCGCTCGATGCGCGCATCGGGCAAGCCGCAGGCTGGCTCGCCTCGCAAGGCATCGGAGCCGGCGACGTCGTCGCCGTGCTGATGAAGAACAGCGCGGCGTTCCTGGAGCTGGTGTTTGCGACCAGCCATCTCGGCGCGGTGTTCCTGCCGATCAATTTTCGCCTCTCCCGCGACGAGATCGGCTATATCGCCGGCAATGCCGGCGCGCGGCTATTGATCATCGATGAAGAATTGGTTGCGAACGCAGCGGGCGCAAAGACCGTCGTTCTGAGCGAGGCCGCGCAACAAAGCGTCACGCATCTCGCGCGCGACGCGGCACCTGTATCCATGAACATCCGCGCGCCATCCGACCTGATGCGGCTGATGTACACCTCGGGCACGACCGATCGCCCCAAAGGCGCGATGCTTTCTTACGATAATTTCTACTGGAAGTCGGCCGACCAGACGATCGCGCTCGGCCTCAGCGCCGACGTGCGTCTGCTCGTCGTCGGCCCGCTCTATCACGTCGGCGCGCTCGACCTGCCCGGCATCGCCGTGCTCTGGCACGGCGGCTTCATCCGCATCGAGCGAAACTTCGAGCCCGAAACGGCGCTCGCCGCGATCGCCGAGGACAAGCTCAACGCCGCCTGGTTCGCGCCTGTCATGACCACCGCAATGCTCACCTGCCCGACCCGCGATCGCCACGACGTGTCGAGCCTGCGATGGGCGATCGGCGGCGGCGAGAAGACGCCGGAGCTGCGCATCCGCGCCTTCTCGGAATTCTTCCGCAATGCGCGCTACATCGACGCCTATGGCCTCACCGAGACCATGGGCGGCGACACCTTTATGGAAGCGGGCCGCGAGATCGAGAAGATCGGCTCGACAGGCCGCGCCATCGCCCATGTCGAGATCGAGATCCGCGACGAGGACGGCAAGGCGCTGCCGCCGAACTTCAATGGCGAGATTTGCCTGCGTGGCCCCAAGATCACGCGTGGCTATTGGAAGGATCCGGAGAAGACCGCCTCCGCCTTTTTCGGCGACTGGTTCCGCAGCGGCGATGTCGGCTATCTCGACGATCAGGGCTTTCTCTACCTGACCGACCGCAAGAAGGACATGATCATCTCCGGCGGCGAAAATATCTCCTCCTCCGAGGTCGAGCGCGTCATCTACGACTTGCCCGAGGTGCGCGAGGTTGCCGTGATCGGCCTGCGCGATCCGCGCTGGGGCGAGCGTCCCGTCGCTATCGTCGTGCTGGCGGAAGGCGCGAGTCTTGGGCTTCCTGCCCTCACCGAACACTGCCGGGCGCGACTGGCGAGCTTCAAGGTGCCGAAACAGCTGATCATCCGTGACAGCTTGCCGCGCAATCCGAGCGGAAAGATCCTCAAGCGCGTGCTGCGCGCCGAGCTGGAGACGTCTGAATGACGCAAGCGAACGCCAAGGTGACCAAGCTGAACCGCGTCGAGCGCAATGCCTGGACCAAGCAGAAGATATTTGACGCTGCGACCAAGGTCGTCGGCAAATATGGCTACGCCGAAGCCTCGGTCGCCCGCATCACGGAAGAGGCCGGCGTCGCGCAGGGCACCTTCTATAACCATTTCGAGAACCGGCAGGAGCTGCTCGACCAGCTCTTGCCGAAGATCGGACTCGACATGGTCGAGTTCATCCGCGCCCGGACCGGCACGGCGGACGCGGCGCGGCAGGAAATTTCGCGCTTCTCCGCCTTCTTCGACTTCATCCGCGAGGTGCCGGAATTCTTGCGCATCCTCAACGAGGCCGAATTCTTCGCGCCCACAGGCTATCAGAAGCACCTCGACAACATCTCGACGGCCTATGTGCGCATCTTGCGTCGCGCACGCGCAGCAGGCGCGATTCACGACTACAGCGACGAGGAATTCGAAGCCATCGTCCACATGCTGATGGGCTCGCGCGGCTATCTCAGCCGCCGCTACTCCTATTCGGAAGGCGGCGTCACCACCGTGCCCGACCACGTTATCTCCGCCTATCGCAAGCTGATGACGCGTGGCCTCTTCACTGCCTCCGGTGACACGCCATGAACATCGCATCTTCCCACAATCCGCTCGACCTCGCCTCGGCCATCGCCGAAGCCGACATCCGCTGCCTGCTGATGGTGCTGGTGCACATGACCGGCGACAAGAAATGGCTGGAGCCGCCGTATCTGCCCAAGCGCGACATCCGCCTCATCCCCGATCCCGAGGCCGGCGTGCCCCGCAATATCCAGGACGAGATCCGCGCCGCCGTGGTCGAGCTGTTTGCCGGCGGGACGCCAAAACCCGTCATCACCGATCCCGGCGAAGAGCTGCTGCTCAGGATGATGCGCGCCTGCCTTGGCGAGAATGTTGCGCCGGAATATGCGCCCCTGATGCGCGAGGAGATGGGTTTTGTGCCGCGCGAGGCACGCTGGACCAAGAGACCCGCGGACGAGAAGCTTGCGGGGCAGCACGTCCTGATCGTCGGCGCCGGCGTCTGCGCCATCGCGCTCGGCGTAGCGCTCGGCCATCTCGGCATCCCCTACACCATCGTCGAGAAGAACGCCGAGCTCGGCGGCACCTGGTGGATCAACCGCTATCCCGGCTGCGGCGTCGATACGCCGAACCATTCTTATTCCTACTCGTTCGGCTCGGGCAATGCCTGGACGCGCTATTTCTGCCAGCGCGAGGAGCTGCTCGGCTATCTGCTCAAGGTCGCGCACGAATTCGGCATCCGCAAGCATCTGCGGGTCAACACGGAGCTGACCTCCTCGCGCTGGGACGAAGGCAAGAAGCGCTGGGTCTCTACGCTGAAGACGAGAGACGGCGAAGAGACCTTCGAATCCACCGCGCTGGTTTCGGCCATCGGCCAGCTCAACGATCCCTCGCGCGCGCATTTCAAGGGCGAAGAGACCTTCAAGGGCACGATCCTGCATTCGGCGCTGTGGTCCGGCGACATCAATGTCGACGGCAAGCATGTCGCCGTGATCGGCACCGGCGCGACCTCGATGCAGCTGGTGCCGTCGATCGCGGGCCGCGTCGCCTCGGTCACGGTCTATCAACGCAGCGCTCAATGGGCGCGTCCGGTGAAGGGTTATTCCGATCCGATCAGCAAAGGCGCGCGCTGGCTGCTCGCGCATCTGCCGTTCTATGTGCAGTGGTACCGCTTCAACATGTTCTGGCGCTATGGCGACGGCCTGTTGCCATTCCTGCGCAAGGACCCGGCCTGGCCGCATCCCGAGCGCGCCGTCAACAAGGGCAATGACCGGCACCGCCAGGAGCTGACTGACTTCATCCTGTCGGAACTGCAGGGACGGCCGGACCTGATCGAGAAATGCGTGCCGACCTATCCGCCCTATGGCAAGCGCATCCTGCTCGACAACAACTGGTTCAAGACCCTGAGGCGGGACAATGTCGAGCTCGTCACCGACACGATCGACCATTTCGACGAAACCGGCATCGTCACCGCCGACGGCAAGCATCGCCACGCTGACGTCATCGTCGTCGCTACCGGCTTCAAGGTCACGGAGATGGCGGCGCGCCTCAACATCATAGGCCGCGGTGGCAAGAATCTGCGCGAGGCCTGGGCCAACGACAATCCGACTGCATTCCTCGGCCTCACGGTGCCTGATTTTCCCAACTTCTTCTGCATGCTCGGCCCGAACTCAGGTCCTGCGCACGGCGGCAGCGTCATCTTCCAGTCGGAATGCCAGAGCCGCTACATCTCCGCCTGTCTCGCCGAGATGATCGAGCACGATATAGCCGCGATCGACGTTCGCCCAGACGTTCTCGACGACTATGTTCGTAAAGTCGATGCCGAGCACGAGGCCATGATCTGGACCCATCCGGGCATGAGTACCTACTATCGCAACGCGAGCGGTCGCGTGTTCTCGGCGATGCCGTGGCGGTTCGTCGATTACTGGCGCATGACGCATGATCCGGATCTGGAGCAGTACCGGCTGACGAAGGGGTAAGTCGCTACTCAGGCCGCGAGCCCACTCCCGACAGGCGCAAAGTCCAGCCCAAGGCTCTCCGCCACGGCCTTGTTGGTGATCCGGCCACGATGCACGTTCAGACCGTTGCGCAGATGCGGGTTCTCCAGCACCGCGGCAAAGCCCTTGCTCGCGAGCATCAGGCCGAACGGCAGCGTCGCGTTGTTCAGCGCCTGGCTCGACGTCACCGGCACCGCACCCGGCATATTGGCAACGCAATAGTGCACGACGCCGTCGACCTCGTAGGTCGGATCGGTATGCGTCGTCGGGTGCGAGGTCTCGAAGCAGCCGCCCTGGTCGATCGCGACGTCGACCAGCACGGCGCCCGGCTTCATGGATTTCAGCATTGCGCGCGTGACGAGTTTTGGCGCGCTGGCCCCCGGCACCAGCACCGCGCCGATCACGACGTCCGCGGCGAACACTTCATCCTCGACCGACTCGATCGTCGAGAAACGGGTGCGGACCCGTCCGACAAAGAGATCATCGAGCTCGCGCAGACGTGGAATCGAACGGTCGATCACGATGACTTCCGCGCCGAGGCCGGCGGCCATGCGCGCCGCCTGCGTTCCCACGACGCCGCCGCCGAGCACGACGACGCGCGCCGGCTGTACGCCGGGCACACCGCCGAGCAGCAATCCGCGGCCGCCCGCCGACCGCTTGAGCGCGGCGCCAGCGGCCTCGATCGCGAGGCGGCCGGCGACTTCGCTCATCGGCGCCAGCAGGGGGAGGTGACCGGCCGCGTCGGTGACGGTTTCATAGGCGATCGCACTACAGCCGGACGCAAGCAAACCCTTGGCCTGTTCGGGATCCGGCGCAAGATGCAGGAAAGTAAACAGAATCTGGCCTTCGCGGAGCTGGACCCACTCGCTTACCTGCGGCTCTTTCACCTTCACGATCATGTCGGACGTGGCGAAGATGTCGCGCGCGCTCGCGGCAATGGCAGCCCCTGCCCGCTCGTACACCTCGTCCGACGCGCCGATGCCGCTGCCGGCACCGGTCTCGACCGCGACCTGATGTCCGGCCGCGACATATTCACGGACCGCACCCGGAGTGAGCCCGACGCGATATTCCTGTACCTTGATCTCCTTGGGCACACCGACGCGCATCTTGAGCTCCCTCGCCATCGCATTGATTCCGTTGTTGATCGTAGCGACGGGGGCGGTTTGGTTTCGTGCAATTATCCGCTAGTTTGGCTGCTTGCGCGCCGGTTTCCGGCGCGGAAGCGCCCTTTCACGCCGGAAACAAAACCTTGGCCCTCGACCGGAAAGATCTCGCTATCCTCGCGGAACTTACCACCAATGCGCGGGCGAGCCACGCCGAGCTCGCCAACAAGATCGGGCTCTCCAGCACGGCGCTGGCGCGTCGTCAGAAAGCCCTTGAGGACGACGGCTACATCCAGGCCTACCAGGCCGCGCTCGATCTTAACCAGTTCGGCCTCACCACCACCGTGCTGGTCCGCATCGCGCTCGAGAGCCAAAGCGACGAGGCGCTGAAGGCGTTCGAGGCCGAGGTGGTGAAATGCCCTTCGGTTGTGCGCTGCTTCCTGATGTCGGGGACCGACGACTACATCCTGATTGTGCTCGCCCGCGACATCCAGGATTTCGAGCGCATCCATCGCACCGAGCTGTCGCGCCTGCCGCGCGTGGCGCGGGTGCAATCGAGCTTCGCGCTCCGCGAAATCGTCAACCGCGCCGTGCCGACGGTGGTGTTCGGCGAAGCCAAGCGCTAGCTGAATCGCCGCCCGCGGCGCGGATCGTGCTGTCAAGCGCACCGCTTCACAGTCGTTTTCATTGCTCAATCAAAGATAATTGAGGCGCCGTCTCAACCCAATGGTTGAGGCGCGGCGGGCGGGTTCATCAGACCCAGATGATGGCGCGGAGGCGTAGAGGCTTCGCGGGTCCGTTTCATGCAACCATCTGATATTGGGGTCTTCGATGTTCGAATCCAGCCGCCGTCTCTTCATTCAATCTGTTGCCTTCGGTGCCGGCAGCCTCGGCGCTGCCAAATCCGCGATCGCGGCTCCCGATGGACATGCCGCGGGCTACGATGTCGCTCCGGCGGCGGACTTCCTGAAGACGATCCCGCGCAAGTCCGGCGATCCCGTCGTGTTCACGGCCTCACTCGACAAGGGTCCGATCAAGGCCACCTCCGGAGGCTGGGCGCGCGAGGTCACGACCCGCACCCTCCCGCTCGCGACCGGCATTGCCGGCGCGCATCTGTTCGTCAATGCCGGCGGCGCCCGGGAAATGCATTGGCACAATTCCGCCGAGTGGGCCTATGTCGTCGACGGCCATTGCCAGGTGACGGTGGTCGATCCTGAAGGCCAGCTCGAGATCGTCAATCTCGCGCCCGGCGATCTCTGGTTCTTCCCGAAAGGCCACAGCCACGCCATCCAGACGCTGGGGTCTGCCCCCTGTCACGCCATCCTCGCCTTCGATGATGGGCTCTATTCCGAGCATGGTACGTTCGGGATCAGCGACTGGATGAGCCGCTACGACGCCCCCACGCTGTCGCAGGCATTGGGTGTCTCCACCGATATCTTTGGCGCCAATCCGAAGGCCGAAACCTACATCATGCAGGGCGAGGTGCTGGCGCTCGATGGTCCGCAGGCGAAAGTCGCCCGCGCGCTCGACCGCGACCGCACCCACCGTTTCCCGCTGACGTCGCAGAAGCCGCGGGTGAGCACGGCCGGCGGCCAGCTCTACGTCGCCTCGGCCAACGAGTTTCCGGTGTCGAGCACCATGACAGGGACGGTGCTGAAGCTCAAACCCGGCGCGATGCACGAGCCGCATTGGCACACCGATGCCAATGAATGGCACTACGTGCTGAAGGGGCGCACGCGCGTGACGCTGTTCGCATTCGACAAGCGTGTTGCGATCGCAGAACTCTCGTCCGGCGAATGCGCCTACGTCCCCGCCAATTGCGGACACTCGATCCAGAACATCGGCAACGAGGACGCCGAGGTCGTCGGCGTGCTCGACAGCGGCACCTATCACGAAAGCAGCCTCGGCGACTGGCTGGCCAAGGCGCCGCGCCACCTGCTGGCCAACAATTTCGGTGTTCCCGAGGCAGCCGTGGCGAATTTCGGACGAAAGCGCATGATCATCGCCGCCGCGAACTGACCGGGTTCGTCGCGCGCAAGCCGCCGTCATATAACTGTCATCGAATGTGCAGAGACCTGTCCGTCTCGCACATTCGGGACACGCCATGGACTATTTCAAACGCTTCAACTTCCTGTTCGCCGCACCTGCATTCGACGCCGACGACCTCGAGGGCCTCCGCTTCAACCAGATCATCGAGGAGATCCAGCGCTCCGGCTTCGAGGTGGTCCGGGCACGCAAGCTGGAAGACGCCGAGATCGCGGTACAGACCGATGCCGCGATCGGCTGCATGGTGGTGGACTGGGGCAAGAAGGGCCTGGAAGGCAGGACGTCGGCCCTGATCAACCTGATGCGGCGCCGCGGCCTCGACTTCCCGATCATTCTCTTGATCCGGCGCAAGCGCTTCGAGGACCTGCCGGTCGAGGTGCTCGACTTCATCGACGGCTACGTCTTCCTGTCCGAGGAGACGCCGACCTTCATCGCCAGGAACCTGATCAGCCGGCTCAAGCAATATGCCGAGACCCTGAAGACACCGTTCTTCGGTGCCCTCGTCGACTATGCCGAGGAAGGCAACCAGCTCTGGACCTGCCCGGGGCACAACGGCGGCGTGTTCTACAACCGCAGCCCGATCGGCCGGGTCTTCGTCGAGCATCTCGGCGAATCCGTGTTCCGCGACGACCTCGACAATTCGGTCCTCGATCTCGGCGACCTCCTCACCCATGAGGGACCGGCGCTGAAAGCGCAGAAGGAAGCCGCGCAGATCTTCGGCGCGGAAAAAACCTATTTCGTTCTCAACGGCACCTCAACCTCGAACAAGGTCGCGCTCGGCGCCCTCGTTACCGACGGCGACCTCGTGCTGTTCGATCGCAACAACCACAAGGCCGCCCATCACGGCGCGCTGATGATCAATGGGGGCATCCCGGTCTATGTCCCCAGCGTCCGCAACGCCTGGGGCCTGATCGGCCCGATGCGGTGGGACATGCTCGATGAGAAGGCCTTGCGCGAGGCGATCCGCAACCATCCGTTGGTGACCGACAGGGACGCCTGGCGCAAGGAGCGGCCGTTCCGCGTCGCCGTGGTCGAGCAGTGTACCTATGATGGCTCGATCCACAGCGCCGAGATGATCCTGAAGCGCATCGGCCATCTCTGCGAATACATCCTGTTCGACGAGGCCTGGGCCGGCTTCATGAAATTCCATCCGCTCTATGCCGGCCGCTTTGCCATGGGGCTGTCGAACCTCCCTCCTGAGGCGCCCGGCATCATCGCGACGCAGTCGACCCACAAGCAGCTCGCGAGCTTCTCGCAGGCCTCGCAGATCCACATCAAGGACCGCCACATCCGCGGCCAGAAGCGTCGTGTCGAGCACCGCCGCTTCAACGAAAGCTTCATGCAGCACGCCTCGACCTCGCCCTTCTACCCGCTGTTCGCCTCGCTCGACGTCGGCGCGCAGATGATGAAGGGTCGATCCGGCGAGGTGCTGTGGGACGACACGATCCGCCTCGGCATCGAGCTGCGCAAGAAAGTCCGCGCGATGCGCCGGGAGTTCGAGGAGAACGAGCAGAATCCGGATCGGCGCTGGTTCTTCGAACCCTTCGTGCCGGATCGCGTCGCCATTCCCGACGTCGGCCGGCCCGGCACCGCGCATAACGTCGCCTGGGAGTCGCTCTCCACCGACGAGCTCGCCACCAATCCCGCGCTCTGGCAGCTCTCGCCCGATACAAACTGGCACGGCTTCCCCAATCTTACTGAAGGCTTCGCCATTACCGACCCGAACAAGCTGACGCTCCTCACCCCCGGCTTCGACCGCGCGACCGGTGCCTATGCCGACCACGGCATCCCCGCGCCCGTCCTCGCACAATATCTGCGCGAGAACCGCATCGTCCCCGAGAAGAACGACCTCAACTCCCTGCTCTTCCTGCTCACCCCCGGCGTCGAGGCGAGCAAGGCCGGCACGCTGATCTCCGGCCTCGTCGCCTTCAAGAAGCTGCATGACGACAATGCGCTGCTGGCCGAGGTCATCCCGGAGTTCTACCAGCGGCGCCAGGCGCGCTATGCCGGCGTGCGGCTGCGCGACCTCTGCGCCGACATGCACCGCTTCTTCCGCGCCGCCGACGTCAGCGCGCTCCAGGCCCGCCAGTTCATGCCCGAGCATATGCCTGAGATCGCGATGTCGCCCCGTGATGCTGCGCGCTATTTGTTCAAGAACGATGTGGACTATCTGCCGATCGAGGCGATCGCGGGCCGCATCGCCACCACGCCCTTCGTGGTCTACCCGCCCGGCATCGCCACCATCGTGCCCGGCGAGCGGCTGACGGAACGGGCCAAGCCCATGGTGGATTATCTCAAGATGTTCGAGACCTGCTTCAACACTTTCCCGGGATTCGACGTGGAAATCCAGGGCGTCTACAAGGAGATCGATGCGCGGGGCCGCATCGGTCTCTATACATACGTCGTTGCCGAGTAGGTGCCGATGAACGAGACAGCTGTGCGCGCGAGTGACGAGCCTGTCCTGGTCAGGCCGTCACGCGAGAGCGATGTCGAGGCGATGCTGGCGATCTATCGCCATCACGTCCGCAATGGCGTGCCGCGCGACGTCGAGGGAACCGGCGCGCCCGAGCCTGACGATTTGCGCGACCGCCGCAAGAACCTGAAGCAGACCCGCCTGCCGCACCTTGTCGCGACCTTTCGCGGCGAGGTGGTCGGCTATGCCTATGCGGTGCTGTTCCGCAAGCGGCCGGCCTATCGCTACACCGCCAAGCACTCGATCTACGTCCACCACGAGCATCTCGGCCGCGGGGTCGGGCGGCTCTTGCTCGGGGAATTGATCAACGCCTGCGCTGCGGCTGGCTTCCGCCAGATGATCGGCTATATCGATGCCGACAATGCGCCCTCGCTGGCACTGCACGAGAAGTTTGGCTTCGCGCGCGCCGGCCTGCTCTGCGGCGTCGCCTATCGCCACGGCCGCTGGTCCGACACCGTCATGGTGCAGCGCTCGCTCGGCGCGGGCGCAACCTCGCCGCCGGCGCTCACGGCACCTGGACGCTAAACCTCAGGACGGATAGTCAGCCGGTCTGACCTGGATGCGGTCGGCATGCAACGACCAGTGAAGCAACGCCTGGTCCTTGCAGAATTTTGCTTTCGCCCGCTCCTTGGCTTCGTTCTCATCGCAGGCATCGACCTCGAGGGTGCCCTGGCAAACCTCGATCTGCCGGCCGTGGCCGAGCACGTCCTTCATGAACCTGACGACATAAGTGGACATCGGACCTCCTGCCTGCCCCGGCGGCACTCTAATCCCATTTAGGCCGGATTGGGGAAGGAGATTTTGACGCGGATCAAGGCCGGCGACGGTTCCCGTCGCCAAAGGAGGCCTCGAAACGATCCGTCAGCGATCACGTCTTGATATCGAGGAGTGTGTCTTCGGTCTCGGCGTAGGCTTGAATGACCTTCGCATTGGCAATGAAGCTGTACTTTGCGGTCGCCACCTGAGCGAACTCGTTGGCCAGATCGACGTTCGGCGCGGCGACCAGGCCCGCCTGATTTGCGAAGGGAGCGCTCGGGTCGGATTGCGCGGTATAGCTCGGCGAAACCGCCGATACGGTCGCGATCGTCCCGCCGGGCGCCGAGCCGCTCGATTGGGCGACCTGATCGACGCGCAGCGGCACATAAGCGGCGGGATACGTCGGAGCAATGCCCGAGCTGGCCGATGTGCTCGATCCGCCTGATACGGGGAGCGGCCCGATCGTGTTGACGTTGGCGATATTGCTGGCGGCCACGTTCACGCGAAGGCTCGCCGCCGAAAGTCCGGATGCCGCAATCGAGAGTATGCTCATGCATCCTGATCTACAGCACAAGTCATGCGCGTTCATTCACGGCATCGGTAAAATCCGCTGCTTTTTGTTTTCAGCCTCGTAACCAACGATCGGAGCGCAATCCCATGAGCGCGCCGCCTACCCCGGCGTCACGCCAAAAGCCTGCTTGAAGCGCTCGGCATAGCGCGGCCAGACCTCGGGATTGATGATGCGCGGCGGGCGCTTGCCGTCGAGCGTCTCCAGCACCTGCTCGGCGGCGATGCGGCCCATGTTCTGACGCGCCTCGACGGTGACGCCGGCGGTGTGCGGGCTCGCCAGCACGTTGTCGAGCTGGAGCAGCGGATGCTCCGGCGGCGGCGGCTCCTTGGACCAGACGTCGAGACCGGCGCCGGCAATGCGCTTGTCGCGCAAGGCCTGGAGCAGCGCGTCCTCATCGTGGATGAAGCCGCGCGCCGTGGTGATGAAATAAGCGTGCGGCTGCATCAGCGCGAATTCGCGCGTGCTGATCATGTTGCGGCTGCGCTTGTCCAGCGGGCAGGAGATCGAGACGAAATCGGCGCGGCGCAGCAGTTCGTCGAGGTCGACCTTTTCCCCGCCGCGCTCGGCCATCACTTCGGCCGTCAGATACGGATCGTAGGCCAGCACCTTCATGCCGAACAGGCCGTTGCACAGCGCGGCGATGCGGCGGCCGACATTGCCGAGGCCGATGATGCCGACGGTCTTGTGCTCGATCTCGTTCCCGACGAGTTCATTGCGGTTGACGTTGGACTCCCTGCGGAGCCTGCGGTCGGACTGGATGATGCGCTTGGACAGGGTCAGCATCATCGCCAGCGCGTGCTCGGCCACGGAATGGGCGTTACCGCCGGACTGGTTGACGACCAGCACGCCCGCATCGGTGCAGGCCTCGACGTCGACAGGGTCGAACCCCGCGCCGTTGCTGGAGACCAGCAGCAGGTTCGGCGTGCGCTTCAGAAACGCGGCGTCGACATGGAAATGCGGCGCGAGCTCGTCGCGGGCGGCGCCGATCTGGTAGACATGGGCCGCGCTCAGGATCGGGGCGTAAAAGTCCTCGGGGCTCTCGTTCTCGATGCGATCGAGCCGGACGTCGGGGCGCGCCTTCAGAATGTCGATATAGATCGGATTGGCCAGATATTTGACGTAGAAGACGCGCTTGCTGTTGACGGACATCAGGACCCTTCCGGCTCTCTCATGGAGACCCGCAAGGCCCGCGCAATGCTTACCCGGTCCATGCGTCCCTCCCGTTTCTCATGGCTGCCGCTTATGCCATGGCGGTGCCGGCCACGGCAGGCCGTCTGGCGCAGATCACGGTGCCGGGCCGGGCATGTTGACAATCCCGCTGCCTGGGTCAAGTTCGGCAGACCGCCGCGACGGCCAGAACCAACAAGCATGCGCGGCTCCGGGGAGAACGCAATGGCGACTGCAGAACAGCAGGCCCAGGCAGCACAGGCGCCCAGCGACAAGAGCTGGCACGGCATCGTCCTGCAGACCCTGAAGCGGAACGAGATCAGTCTCATCCCTTACGTGCCCGATCGCGTGCTGACGCCGCTGATCAAGAATTTGCATGCCGATCCCTTCTTCACCACCTTCGCCACCGCTCGCGAGGAAGAGGCCGTCGGCATCGTCTCCGGCGCCTGGATGGGCGGACGGCGTGGCGCGGTGCTGATGCAGACCTCGGGCTTTGCCACGCTCGCCAACGTGCTTGCTTCGCTCGCGGTGCCCTACCAGATCCCGCTGATCATGTTCGTGTCCGAGCGCGGCACGCTCGGCGAGTTCAACTACGGCCAGTCGCTGGTCTGCCGTACCATGCGCCCGGTCCTGGACTCGCTCGCCCTCGAGCACCACACCATCACAAGGCTCGACGAGCTCGAGTTCATCGCCGACCGCTCGATCAAGCAGGCCGTGACCACGCAGGCGCCGGTCGCGCTGATCCTCAACCCGCTGCTCACGGGCGGCAAGGTTTTCGACAAGTGAGCGCCGCCATGGCCACGCGCAACACCAAGATCATGAACCGCTTCGACGTCACCTCGCGTCTGATCGCAAAGCTCGAGCACGAGGAAGCTGTGATCGGCGGCATCGGCAATACCAATTTCGATCTCTGGGCTGCCGGCCATCGCCCGCAGAATTTTTACATGCTGGGCAGCATGGGCCTCGCCTTCCCGATCGCGCTTGGCGTCGCGCTGGCGCAGCCCGACCGCCGCGTCTTCGCGCTCGAAGGCGACGGCTCGCTGCTGATGCAGCTCGGCGCGCTCTCGACCATTGCGGCGTTGAAACCCAAGAACCTGATCATGATCGTGATGGACAACGGCATCTACCAGATCACTGGCGCGCAGCCGACGCCGGCTGCGAGTGTGGCCGACATCGTCGGCATCGCCACCGCTTCGGGGCTCGCCAACAGCGTCTGGGCCGCGGACGAGGAGGATTTCGAGCGCCTTATCGACGAGGCGATGTCGCGCTCGGAGCCCAGCCTGATCGCGGTGCGCATCGACGACAAGCCGGGCGTCGGCACCACCCGGCGCGACCCCGTACAGATACGGGAACGTTTCATGCACGGCCTCGGCGTACGCGAGCCGCTTTAACGTTCCGTCATTAACTACACAGCGATCTGATCCATATCGGGTAACAAGCTGTTGCCAATCCGTGCTATCGGCGCCGGATGTCCATTCTTGTTCGCCTGTTTGCCTGGGTTCTTGCGGCCGCCGTCACCTTCGCGACCCTGGGACCGCCGACCCTGCGGCCGCATTCCGATCTCGGGCAGGACGGCGAGCATGCTCTCGCCTTCGTTCTGATCGGACTGGCCTTTGGACTTGCTTACAGGAATCGCCGCGGAGCCGTTACCGCCATCGCGGTGGTCCTGATCGGTGTGCTCGAGCTGATGCAATTCTGGGCACCGGGACGGCATGCTCGGCTGGAGGATTTCCTGGTCGACGCCGGCACGGCCTGCATCGGCTTTGCGCTTGCCGCCGCAGCCGATTGGGCGCTCGCGCGCATTCGCGCAACTCCGGCCCTGACAGACCGACGCCCCGCGGAGTGATGCTCCGCAGGGCGCGGCTCTTCTGCCTTCTGATCGATCAGTCGATGATCTTGATCACGCGGCGCGTGCGCGGCTCGACGATCACGCGGCGATCGTTCACGACGGCATATCGATATTGGGTGTAGTTCGGCACCGGCCGCAGCACCACGGTCGGGGGCAGCGGCTCGCCGACCACAACGCGCTCATGCACCACGACGGAATCGTCGCGCGGAATGCCGCCAAGCACCGCATTCGGAATTTCGAGGCCCGCGCCAACAGCCGCGCCGACGGTGCCGCCGACCATCGCGCCGATCGGACCGCCGATATCGCCGCCCGCACGCGCGCCGTTCCTCGCGCCTTCCTCGGTCGTCGACTGGGCAAAGGCTGCGCTCGACGCCAGCACCGACGCGGCAGCCAACGTAATCGCAAGACGGGTCTTCATGTGCTTCAGTCTCCAGTGATTGCGTGTGCGTCTTCAACCGCGGGGCCGGATCATTGTTCCGGTTCCCCTGCGACGAAAGGCGGATCACATCCGAAGACTGTTACCGCGTAACATTTCAGGCCGCCGCGATCTCGTGCCCCGCCATCAGTTCCAGCGCCCGCACCATCGCGGAGTGATCCCAGGCCTTGCCGCCGTGCGCCGTGCAGGACGAGAACAATTGCTGCGCCACCGCCGTGCTCGGCAGCGACAGGCCGAGCGAACGCGCGCCTTCCAACGCGAGGTTGAGATCCTTCTGATGCAGCTCGATGCGGAAGCCGGGCTCGAAATTGCGTTTCACCATGCGCTCGCCATGCACTTCGAGAATCCGCGACGAAGCGAAACCGCCCATCAGCGCCTTGCGCACCAGCGCCGGGTCGGCGCCGGCTTTCGATGCGAACAGCAGCGCCTCGCTCACCGCCTCGATCGTCAGCGCGACGATGATCTGGTTGGCGACCTTGGTGGTCTGGCCATCGCCATTGGCGCCGACATGGGTGACGTTCTTGCCCATCTTGTCGAAAACCGGCTTCATCGTGCCAAAGGCGCGCTCCGGCCCGCCGACCATGATGGTGAGGCTCGCGGCTTTCGCGCCGACCTCGCCGCCCGACACCGGCGCGTCGAGATAGTCCGCGCCGAGCGCCTCGATCTTCTTCGCGAATTCCTTGGTCGCAAGCGGTGAGATCGAGCTCATGTCGACGACGATCTTGCCCTTGGAGATGCCTGCCGCGACGCCGTCCTCGCCGAACAGCACGGCCTCCACATGCGGCGTATCCGGCACCATGATGATGACCGCATCCGCTTCCTCCGCGACCTGCTTTGCCGATTTACAGGCGATGCCGCCGGCAGCGATCAGTTCGGGGGCAACGGGGGCGACGTCATGCAGGAGAACGCGATGGCCCGCCGCAAGGAGATGGCCGGCCATCGGCCGTCCCATGGTGCCAAGTCCGATGAAGCCAATGTCGATCATGTCCAGATTCCTCAGGTCTCAAAAGTCTGCGCCGCGTGCCAGGACAGGCCTTCCAACGTCGTGGTGCGGGGCTTGTATTCGCAGCCGATCCAGCCGCGATAACCGATCGCGTCGAGATGGCGGAACAGGAAGGGATAGTTGATCTCGCCGGTGCCGGGCTCGTTACGGCCGGGATTGTCGGCGAGCTGGATGTGCGCGATCTGCGACAGATACTCCTGCATGGTGCGGGCGAGATCGCCTTCCATGATCTGCATGTGATAGATATCGTATTGGACGAACAGATTGTTCGACCGCACCTCGGAGATCAGCTGAACCGCCTGCTCGGTACCGTTGAGGTAGAAGCCCGGGATGTCGAGCGTGTTGATCGGCTCCACAAGCAGCTTGATGTTCTCCCGCGCCAGCGTCGAGGCGGCGAAGCGCAAATTGCCGACCAGCGTCTCCTGAAGCTCGCGCGGATCGGCGTCCGCAGGCGCAATGCCGACGAGGCAGTTGAGCTGGTCGCAATCGAGTGCCTTGGCGTAGTCGATGGCGCGGAACACGCCATCGCGGAACTCGCTAGCGCGATCGGGCATGATCGCGATGCCGCGCTCCCCGCCGGCCCAGTTGCCTGCAGGCAGATTGTGCAGCACCTGGGTCAGGCCATGGGCATCGAGCTGCTCGCGCAGCTGCGCCTTGTCGAAATCGTAGGGGAAGAGATATTCGACCCCAGAAAAACTCGCCGCCTTGGCCGCAGCGAAGCGGTCGAGGAACGGCATCTCGTTGAAGAGCATGGTGAGGTTGGCGGCAAATTTCGGCATGACTCTCCCCTACTCTGCCGGCTGCAGCACGCCGGTGCGCGTCGTTTCGACCTCATCGAGCGGCAGGTCCAGCACCTCCTCGAACTCGACGATGTTGTCGATCTCGGTCCCCATCGCGATGTTGGTGACGCGCTCAAGGATGAACTCGACCACCACGGGCACGCGGTGCTTCGCCATCAATTCACGCGCAGTGGCAAACGCAGCCTGCGTGTCCTTGGGGTCGGTGACGCGGATCGCCTTGCAGCCGAGGCCTTCGGCGACGGCGACATGGTCGACGCCGTAGACGCCGATCTCGGGCGCGTTGATGTTCTCGAAGGAGAGCTGGACATGGTAGTCCATGTCGAAGCCACGCTGGGCCTGACGAATGAGGCCGAGATAGGAATTGTTCACGACGACATGGATATAGGGCAGATTGAACTGAGCCCCGACCGCGAGCTCCTCGATCAGGAACTGGAAGTCGTAGTCGCCGGAGAGCGCGACGATCTCGCGATCCGGACAGGCCGCGCGCACGCCGAGCGCCGCCGGCAGCGTCCAGCCGAGCGGTCCCGCCTGCCCGGCATTGATCCAGTTGCGCGGCTTGTAAACGCCGAGGAATTGCGCGCCGGCGATCTGCGACAGGCCGATCACGGTGACATAGGTGGTGTCACGGCCGAACGCCTTGTTCATCTCCTCATAGACGCGCTGCGGCTTGATCGGGACGTTGTCGAAATGGCTCTTGCGCAGCATGGTCTTCTTGCGATCGCGGCAGGCTGCGGGCCAGGCCTGGCGCTCGCGGAGCCTGCCTGACCGGCGCCACTCCCTGGCGACGGTGACGAAGAGTTCGAGCGCAGCCTTGGCGTCCGAGACGATGCCGAGATCGGGATTGAACACGCGGCCGATCTGGGTCGGCTCGATGTCGACATGGACGAATTTGCGGCCCTTGGTATAGGTTTCGACCGAGCCGGTGTGACGGTTGGCCCAGCGATTGCCGATGCCGAGCACGAAGTCGGATTCGAGCAGCGTCGCATTGCCGTAGCGGTGGCTGGTCTGGAGGCCGACCATGCCGGCCATCAGGACGTGATCGTCTGGGATCGCGCCCCAGCCCATCAGCGTCGGCACGACAGGGACGTTGGCGATCTCAGCGAATTCGACCAAGAGGTCCGACGCATCGGCGTTGATGATGCCGCCGCCCGCGACGATCAGCGGACGTTCGGCGGCGTTGAGCATCTCCAGCGCCTTCTCGACCTGCTTGCGGGTCGCGGCGGGCTTGTAGACCGGCAGCGGCTCATAGGTCTCGTCGTCGAACTCGATCTCGGCGAGCTGCACGTCGAGGGGCATGTCGATCAGCACCGGTCCCGGCCGACCCGAGCGCATCACATGAAACGCCTGGCTGAACACGCGCGGCACCAGCGCCGGCTCGCGCACCGTCACCGCCCACTTCGTCACGGGCTTTGCGATCGATTCGATGTCGACGGACTGAAAATCCTCCTTGTAGAGCCGCGCCCGCGGCGCCTGGCCGGTGATGCAGAGGATCGGGATGGAATCTGCGATCGCCGAATAGAGCCCGGTGATCATGTCGGTGCCGGCCGGCCCCGAGGTGCCGATGCAGACGCCGACATTGCCGGCCTTGGCGCGTGTATAGCCTTCGGCCATGTGCGAGGCGCCCTCGACATGGCGCGCCAGGATGTGGCGGATCGACCCGCGCTTCTTCAAGGCCGAGTAAAGCGGATTGATCGCAGCTCCGGGAATGCCGAAGGCAGTCGAGATGCCTTCCTTCTCCAGGATACGCACGGCTGCATCGACGGCTCGCATCTTCGCCATATCGGACCTCGCTTTGGCTTAAGTCGGCGAGCGAGATCATCAGATGCGCGGAAGCCGATCTCAACGAGATCGATTTTATTTTCCACGATGCGGTAGCCGTGGGAAAAATTCGTCTGGTTCAAGCGCTTAGATCGAGAAATGCATGAAAGAAATCACTCGAACAACGGCGCCAGCTCCATCTGAGGCACCAGTACCAGGCCCTTATCGGTGATGCGAATTTCCGGAATGACCGATAGCGGAATCAAATTGAAGCCCATGTAGGGAATGGTGCAGCCGGCCTCGGCCCATTTCTTCTTCAGCGCCTTCACCTCTTCGGCGACTTCGGTGACTCGCTTGTCGGAGAGCAGGCCAGCGATCGGCAGCGGGACTAGCGCCCTCACCGTGCCGTCGGCGACGACACAGACGCCGCCCTGCTTGTCCTTGATCGCCGCGATCGCGACTTGCATGTCTGGTTCATTTGTTCCGGCGACGATGATGTTGTGGCTGTCGTGCCCGACGCTGGAGGCGACAGCGCCGCGCTTTAGGCCAAAATCCTTGAGCAGGCCATGGGCGACGTTGCCGGGCGACTTGCCATGGCGCTCGACCACCGCGACGAAGCAGAGACCGTGGCGCGCGAACAGCGACGGCCAATCATTTGCGGGCTCGATCGCCACTTTCTCGTGGATCAGCGTGATGCCCGGCAGTGCGGTCTTGATCGCGTTGACGGTGCAGGCCTTCGCAGGAAGCTCGGGCGTCAGCTTCATCGTCGCTGGCAGTTTGACGGTCGCGTAAGCCGCCTTCGGATATTGGTAGCGCTGCGACAGCGCCTGATCGAGGCGATCCGTGATCTTGCCGTGCTCGACCACAAGCTCGCCGCCATACCAGGTGCATTGCGGCTTGAGCTGATCGTCCATCAACACGAGGTCGGCGCGGCGGCCGCCGCCGAGGCCGCCGATATCGCCCTCCATGCCGAAGCGTGCGGCGCCGTGTTGCGAGCCCATCGACCAGGCCTGCTCCGGCGACATCCCAGCCTTCACCGCTTCGCGCACCACCCAGTCGAGGCCGAACAGAAGCAAATCGTCGGCATCGCGGTCGTCGGTGCACACCGCGGTGCGCTTGTGCGAGGCGCCAAGCTCGGTGATCGTCCGGATCGCCTGCGGCAGCGAATGCCAGGGCGTGGTCGGCGGCCCGCCGCGCAGGAACACCCAGACGCCCGCGTCGAGCAGATCGTCGGCGATGTCGCGATCGATTGCCTCATGGGTGTCGGTGACACCGGATGCCGCGTAGGCCGCGACGAATTCGCGGCCGTAGACATGGCCGGACACCGGCCGCCCGCGCTTCAACGCTGCTGCGAGGATCGCGTGGCTGCGCTCGTCGCCCATGGTGACAGGCACAAAGTCCATCTTCTCGCCGAGTGCGACCGCCTCGGGCCAGCGATCGAACAAGCCGGCGATCTTGTCCGGCGTGAGATCGCCACCGGCGGTCTCGAGCTCGGCCGAGGTCGCCGGGACGGTGCTCGGCACCGTCAGAAAGATCGACAGCGGCGCCTCGCGCGCGTCCTCGAGCATCGCCTCGACGCCGGCGACGTCCATGACATTGCCGATCTCGTGGCTGTCGCAGAAGATCGTGGTGGTCCCGTTGAGCAGCGCTGCCTCGGCATAGGCGCAGGCCGTCACCATCGAGGATTCGATGTGGATGTGCGGATCAACGAGGCCCGGCGCGATGATGCCGCCGGCGGCGTCATAAGTCGCGATGCCGCTCCAGGCTTTGTTCGCCGTTCCGGCCGGCCTCACCGCCGCGATGCGGCCGCCGCTAATCCAGACCTCGCGGCCCGCATGGATACGCTCCGAATAGGTCGAAAGCACCCGCGCGCCCGTGACGACGAGATCCGGCGCGGCACGCGCAGAGGCGACGTCGGCAAGACGCCGCGTCATGCTATGCAGCGGCGCGACGGAAAAGCGGGTGAGTTTGGCCATCGGAGCTCTCGTTTGACGGGCACAGCCCAGCGATGGTTGCGCGGCGCAGGCGGCACGGGCAACTCAAATAAAACGGCATTCCTGCTTACGCATTAGGCAAGCGCGCCTGATAAGGGTTCCGCTAATCTTCGTTCGCCTTAAACCGGCCGAGCCCCTTCAGCACGAACGGCGCCAACAGCGCGATCAGCGCGACGCCGAGCAGCGTCGCCGAGATCGGGCTCTGGACCAGCGTCATGGGATCGCCGAGGCTGATCGCGAGCGCACGGCGGAGCTGGCTCTCGGCGATGGGCCCGAGGATCAGGCCGACGACGACGGGTGCGATCGGGAAATCGAACCGCCGCATCAGGAAGCCCAGCACGCCAAAGCCGGCCAGCATCGACAATTCCACCACCGAGGGCTTTGCCGCGATCGTGCCCATGGTCGCGAAGACGAGAATGCCGGCATAGAGCCAGGGCTGCGGGATTGCGAGCAGTCGCACCCACAGGCCAACCAGCGGCAGATTGAGCACCAGCAGCATCATGTTGGCGATGAAGAGACTGGCGATCAGGCCCCAGACCAGATCGGGCCGCTCGGCAAACAGCAGCGGCCCCGGGTTGAGGCCATATTGCTGGAAGCCCGCCAGCATCATCGCGGCCGTCGCCGAGGTCGGAAGGCCCAGGGTCAGCAGCGGCACCAGCGTGCCGGCGGCCGAGGCGTTGTTGGCGGCCTCCGGCCCAGCGACGCCTTCGATCGCGCCCTTGCCGAACTCCTCGGGGTGTTTGGTAAGACGCTTCTCGGTTGAATAGGACAGAAAGGTCGGGATCTCGGCACCGCCCGCCGGCAGCGCGCCGATCGGGAAGCCGAACATGGTGCCGCGCAGCCACGGCTTCCACGACCGCTTCCAGTCTTCCTTGGTCATCCACAGCGAGCCGCGCACCGGCTCGAGCTTCTCCTCGGTATGGTGACGGCGCGATGCGACGTAGAGCGCCTCGCCGACCGCGAACAGGCCGACCGCGAGCGTCGTCACCTCGACGCCATCGAGCAGCTCGGGCACGCCGAACGCAAGCCGCGCCTGTCCGGTCAACTTGTCGATGCCGACGAGGCCGAGTGTCAGGCCGATGAACAGGCTGGTCAGGCCGCGGACCGGAGAATCGCCGAAGGTCGCCGACACCGTGACGAAGGCGACGCACATCAGCGCGAAATAATCCTCGGGGCCGAAGCGCACGGCGAAATCGACCAGCCATGGCGCGAGGAAGGCGAGCCCGATGGTGGCGATGGTGCCGGCGACGAAGGAGCCGATCGCGGAGGTCGCGAGCGCCGGCCCGCCGCGACCGGCCTTGGCCATCTTGTTGCCTTCGAGCGCGGTCGCCATCGAGGCGCTCTCGCCGGGCGTGTTGATGAGGATCGCAGTCGTCGAGCCGCCATACATCCCGCCGTAATAGATGCCGGCGAACATGATCAGCGAGCCGCCGGGGTCGAGCTTGTAGGTGACGGGCAAGAGCAGCGCGACCGTCAGCGCCGGGCCGATGCCGGGCAGCACGCCCACGGCCGTGCCGAGAAATACGCCGATGAGCGCATAGAGCAGGTTCATCGGCTGGACGGCGACCGCCATGCCGTGGGCCAGCGCGGCAAAAGTGTCCATCACAGCAGTCGCTCCAGCGGGCCGGCGGGAAGGCTCAGCGTCAACAGGCGGTCGAACGCCAGATAAATGAGGGCCGACATCACGAGCGCGATGATGCTGTCGACCAGGATGGCGCGGCGCCCGAACGCGGCCGACGTCGTCACGAACAGCGCCGAAGTGGCCAGGATGAAACCCCCGCCGAAGCCGATGATGGCGATCAGCAGCGCAAGGCCAACGAGGATCAGAACGACCGGTACCGGATCGGCGCTCTCGCGCGCCGGCAGGTTGCCGCGCAGCGCGTCGATGAAGTTGCCGATCGCCAGCAGCGCAAGGCCGGTGGCGACCACCACCGGCATCGCCTCCGGTCCCATGCCGTACATCGCGGCGGATTGCAGGCCGCGCGCGTCCCAGACCAGCACCGCGGCGAGACCTGCGAGAAGTGCAGCGATGACGATGCCGGCCCGATCGACGCGCCGCGGCTGGGCGGGGTCGCCTGAGGTCATGATTTGACGAGGCCGACCGACTTCAGCACGTCAGTGACGCGCACGATTTCCTGCTTCAGGAAGTCGGCGAAGGCGTCGCCGCTGAGATAGGCATCCTCCCACCCCTTCTGCTTGAGGATCTCCTTCCAGGCGTCCGACTTGACCATCTTCTCGACCGCGTCACTGAGCGTCTTCTTCTGCTCCGGCGTGATGCCAGGAGGCGCAACGACCGAACGCCAGTTGGCGATCACGAGATCGATACCCTGCTCCTTGAAGGTCGGGATGTCGCTGCCCGCGATGCGCTTCTCCGAGGTGAGACCGATCGCACGCAGCTTGCCGGACTTGATCTGTCCTTCATATTCGCTCAGGCCCGAAATGCCCGCGGTGACCTTGCCCCCGAGGATCGCGGCGAGCGATTCGCCGCCGCCGGAGAACGGGATGTAGTTGATCTTCTTGGCGTCGGCGCCGACGGCGCTTGCGAACAACGCCGCCATCACATGGTCGACGCCGCCAGCCGAGCCGCCGGCGAAGGTCACCTTGGCGATGTCGGCCTTCACTGCGGCGGCGAGATCCTGCGCGGTCTTGATCGGCGAATTCGCGGGCACCACGATCACCTGGATTTCCTCGGTGAGGCGCGCGATCGGCGTCACCTGATCGAGTGTCACAGGCGACTTGTTCATGGCGAGCGCACCGACCATGACGAAGCCGTTGACCATCAGCTGGTTGCCGTCGCCCTTGGCGCCGTTGACGAACTGGGCGATGCCGACGCTGCCGCCGGCGCCGGGAACGTTGGTGACCTGCACGCTGCGCGCCACGCCCGAGGCGACCAGCGCCTGCTGCATCGAGCGCGCGGTCTGGTCCCATCCCCCGCCCGGGGCTGCCGGCGCCATCAGCTTGAGCTCGAGCTGCTGGGGGAAGGCCGGGCTAGCTGCCGCAAGGGTCAGCGCGACGGCTGCGCCGACAAGGCGCGCGGGGAATTGAAACATCAGTGCAGCCTCCAGGCTCGTGCGGACGTGTTGATCGTGTGCCGCATTGTGTCGTTTGGTCGCATATCAACCAAAACGGCCGATGCTGTCCAGCGACAGCGCCCGGGTTCCTCGCTATGCGGAGGCGGGCATCGCTCCGCCGAGCGCGATGGTCAGCTCGCCGGCGACGTCGCGCACGATCTGGCCGATTTCCGGCAATCTGTCGTCGGTCAGGCGGCTGGTCATCCCCGAGACTGAAATCGCCGCGAGCGGCTCGGCACAGTCGTTATAGACCACTGCGGCAATACAGCGCAGGCCCATGCAGGCCTCCTCATCGTCGATCGCAAATCCCTGCTTGCGGATCTTTTCGAGCTCCCTGAACAGGTCGCTCGGCCGCACGATCGACTTCTCGGTCAGACGCGGCATGCCATGATGGCGGATCACCGCGCCGACATCCTCGTCGGAATAGGTCGCGAGCACCGCCTTGCCGACGCCTGAGGTCACCATCGCGACGCGGCCGCCGACCTGGGTGAGCGAGCGCATGATCTCGCGGCTCTCCATGCGGGTCAGCACGATGATGAACTCGTCGTCGACCACGGCGAGATTGGCGGTCTCACGGGTGAGATCGCGCAGCTTGCGCAAGTAAGGAATCGCCTGGGTGGAAAAATTGCGCCGCCGCGCGAAGCTGGCGCCGACCGTGAAGCCGCGCACGCCGACATGCCATTTGGATTCGGCACGGTCGAACTGTACGAAGCGGCGGCTCTCCAGCGTCGCCAGCAGGCGGTGCACGGTCGAGGCAGACAGGCCCGTGCGCACGGCCAGATCGCTGAGGCGATAGCCTTCGTCATCCTCGGCGAGTGTTTCGAGGATCGACAGCGCGCGATCGACCGACTGCACGCCGCCGTCACGCGCCTCGTGCTCGGTGTCCGATGGCGACCGAGGTTCGAGCGATTTGCGCCGGATCACGTTCTTGCTCATCGCGACCTGCCGCTTGTACATCCGTCATTCCGGGATGGTGCGCCGGGGCTGCGCGCAGCGCGGGCCTGGCGTACCAGACCCGGAATCTCGATGTCCCGGGTTCAATGCTCCGGGCCGCGCTTGCGCGGTCCCGTCACATCGACCCGGGATGAAAGGCGGGATGACGCTCAGAGCAGCCCTGCCCCGCGCGCCCACTTGTATTTGGCGCCGAGCACCTCGACCGGAAGCTCGGTCGAATAGGCGTAGGCCGGGATGCCGTGCTGGTAGAGATATTCGGCGGCTTCCTCGACCTCGACGTCGCCGGCGAGCGAGGCGACCATCGGCTTCACGAAGCCCTTGGCCTCCATCTCCTTCTTCACTTCGACCATGTTGCGGGCGAACACCATCGGCGGGGTGACAATGGTGTGCCAGTAGCCGAGGATCAGCGCATGGATACGGTCATCGGACAGGCCGAGCTTCACCGTGTTGACGTAGGTGATCGGCGGCTCGCCGCCGGTGATATCCACAGGATTTCCGGCCGCGCCAAACGGCGGGATGAACTTGCGGAAGGCGGCATCGAGATCCGGCGGCATCGACATCAGCGACAGGTCGTTGTCGACGCAGGAGTCCGACAGCAGCACGCCCGAGCCGCCGGCACCGGTGATGATCAGCACATTTTCGCCCTTCGGCGTCGGCAGCACCGGCACGCCACGAGCGAATTCGAGCAGTTGGCGCAAGCTGCGGGCGCGGATCACGCCGGACTGCTTGAACACGTCCTCGTAGATGCGGTCGTTGCCGGCGAGCGCGCCGGTGTGCGACGAGGCCGCCTTTGCTCCGGCCGAGGTGCGGCCGGCCTTGAGCACGACCACCGGCTTCTTCTTGGAGACGCGCTTGGCGGCTTCCGCAAAGGCGCGGCCATCCTTGAGGTCTTCGCAGTGCTGCGCGATAAGATTGGTGTTCGGGTCCTGCTCGAAGAAGGCGAGCAGATCGTCCTCGTCGATGTCGGACTTGTTGCCGAGCCCGACGATCGCCGAGACGCCCATTTTCGCCGAACGCGAGAAGCCGATGATGGCCATGCCGATGCCGCCCGACTGCGACGACAGCGCGGCGTGGCCTTTGACGTCATAGGCGGTGCAGAAGGTCGCGCAGAGATTGGCGGGCGTGTAGTAGAAGCCGTAGATGTTCGGCCCCATCAGGCGAATGTCATACTTCTTGCCGACCTCGACGATCTCGGCCTGAAGCTCCGGCGCGCCGGCTTCAGCAAAGCCCGACGGAATCAGCACCGCGCCCGGGATTTTCTTCTCGCCGCATTCGGTCAGCGCTGCCGCCACGAACTTGGCGGGGATCGCGAACACCGCGACGTCGATTACGCCGGGAACGTCCTTGACGCTCTTATAGGCCTTGTAGCCGAGGATCTCGGCAGCCTTCGGATGGATCGGGTATATCTCGCCCTTGTAGCCGCCGTTGATGAGGTTCTTCATCACGGAGTTGCCGATCTTGCCGTCCTCGGCGGAGGCACCGACCACGGCGACCGCCTTCGGCTGCATGATGCGGTTCATGGCCGCGACAATCTCTTCGGTCGGACGCGGCTTCGGCTTGGGCTTGTAGGCGAAGTCGACGACGATGCGGACGTCGGCGGCGGTTGCGCCCTTCGGGGTCGCGAACACCGGGTTGAGGTCGAGCTCGACGATCTCAGGGAAATCGGTGACCAGCTGCGAGACCTTGACGATGACGTCGGCAAGCGCCGTGCGGTTCACCGGCTCGCCGCCGCGAACGCCCTTCAGGATCTCATGGGCCTGGATGCCGTCGAGCATCGAGAGCGCGTCTTCCTTGGTCGCGGGCGCGAGGCGGAAGGTGATGTCCTTCAGGACTTCGACCAGCACGCCGCCGAGGCCGAAGGCCACCAGCTTGCCGAACGAGCCGTCGGTGATGGAACCGACGATGACCTCGGTGCCGCCGGCCAGCATCTGCTGCACCTGGACGCCCTCGATCTTGGCATCGGACTTATATTTCTTGGCGTTGCCGAGGATGGTCTCATAGGCCTTCTCGGCGTCCTCGGCGGTCTTGAGGCCGACGATGACACCGCCGGCTTCGGTCTTGTGGAGAATGTCCGGCGAGACGATCTTCATCACCACGGGGAAGCCCATCGCCGAGGCCATCTTGCCGGCCTCGCCCGCCGACTTGGCCACGCCCTCCTTCGGCACCGGAATGCCGTAGGCGTCGCAGACCAGCTTGCCTTCCGGGGCCGTCAGGCTGGTGCGGTTGTCCGCCTTGACCTGGTCGAGCACCTTGCGGACGGCATCTTTGGAATTGGACATGTGGCTTCTCCCTTGACCTCAGTTCGTTCTTTTCAAAGCGCGCGCGTGTTGCGGCTGCCCGTGATGCTTGCCATTCGCCGCGCTCTGTTCCATGCGGCGGAACGGAGTGGCATAAGCCTGAGACTACTCCGCCGGCCTGGATCAAAAATGGCTGGCGATGGCATTTGGTATGCCAGAAGCCAACTTGTCAAGCCGCCGCATGACTTAGAACGCCGCAAAAAATAGGCAGCTTGACATTCTGGCATGTGGTATGCCAAAAACTTTCTCGTTAATAATCCTGTAAAAGACGACTCCCTACCTGGAGGAGATTCGTCGTGTCACTGCGGAAACCAACCAAGGCGTTGCCGAACATGGCCGAGGCAGATATCGCAATCGTTCGTATTGCCCCGGAGAGCAGCTTCAAGAACAAGGCGTATGACGCCTTGAAGGAAGCCATCCTCAAGATGGACATCTATTCGACGCCCGAGCCGGTGATGCTCGACGAGCGCGCGCTGTCCGAACGTCTGGGTGTCAGCCGCACGCCGATCCGCGAGGCCATCGCGATGCTCGAGCAGGACGGTTTCGTGAAGACCGTGCCGCGCCGCGGCATCATGGTGGTGCGCCGGACCAAGAGCGAGATCGTCGATATGATCCGCGCCTGGGCGGCGCTCGAGAGCATGGCCGCGCGCCTCATCACCACCACCGCGCGCAAGAAGGACATCACGGCGCTGCGTGACTTCTTCAAGGACTTCGGCAAGGACCGCCTGCCCGAGGATCATGTGGAGGAATACTCCAAGGCCAACATCGCCTTCCACCAGGCCCTGATCTCGCTGTCGGAATCGCCTGTTCTGGTCGATCTCACCAACGACCTCTTGCTGCACGTGCGCGGCTACCGCCAGCTCACGATCGGACGCAAGGACCGAACCGCGACCTCGCTGCCCGAGCATCTCGCGATGATCGAAGCGCTCGAGGCGCGCGACACCGAGCTCGCCGAGAAGCGCGCCCGCGACCACACCCTTGGCCTTGCCGCTTACGTCGAAGCGCATGGCCAGGAACTGTTCACGTAACCGTTCACCAAGCGACGTTCACCAGAAGGGCGAACAACTCGCCCCACTACTTGAGACCAGGGAGACAAGGCCCATGCTGAATACCGCGACCAAGTCCGAGGCACCGGGCACCGAGCAGGAACTGACGGATGGCTTCCATCTCGTCATCGACGCGCTCAAGCTGAATGGCATCAACACCATCTACAATGTGCCGGGCATCCCGATCACGGATTTGGGCCGCATGGCGCAGGCCGCGGGTATTCGCGTGATCTCCTTCCGTCACGAGCAGAACGCCGGCTACGCCGCAGGCATCGCCGGCTATCTCACCAAGAAGCCCGGCGTCTGCCTCACGGTCTCGGCGCCCGGCTTCCTCAACGGTCTCACGGCGCTCGCGCACGCCACCACCAACTGCTACCCGATGATCCTCGTGTCCGGCTCCTCCGAGCGCGAGATCGTCGACCTCCAGCAGGGCGACTACGAAGAGATGGACCAGCTCGCGATCGCAAAGCCGCTGTGCAAGGCGGCCTATCGCGTGCTCCACGCCCAGGACATCGGCATCGGTTTCGCCCGCGCCATCCGCGCCGCGGTCTCGGGCCGTCCAGGCGGCGTCTATCTCGACCTGCCGGCGAAACTGTTCGGCCAGGTGATGAACGCCGAGGCCGGCCAGAAGTCGCTGGTCAAGGTGATCGATGCTGCGCCCGCGCAGATCCCCTCGCCCGCTTCGGTGAAGCGCGCGCTCGATGTGCTGAAGAGCGCAAAGCGCCCGCTCATCATCCTCGGCAAGGGCGCGGCCTACGCGCAGGCCGACGAGGAGATCAAGAGCTTCGTCGAGAAGAGCGGCGTGCCGTTCCTCCCCATGAGCATGGCCAAGGGCCTTCTCCCCGATACCCATCCGCAGTGTGCCGGCGCGGCCCGCTCGACCGTGTTGAAGGACTCCGACGTCGTCATGCTGATCGGCGCAAGGCTGAACTGGCTGCTCTCGCACGGCAAGGGCAAGAGCTGGGGCGAAACGCCGAAGAAGTTCATCCAGGTCGACATCGAGCCGAAAGAGATGGACTCCAATGTCGAGATCGTCGCGCCCGTCGTCGGCGACATCGGCTCAGTCGTCTCCGCCTTCAACCAGGCGATGGGCACCGGCTGGACCGCCCCGCCCGCCGACTGGACCAAGGCCGTCTCGACCAAGCGCGAAGAGAACGTCGCCAAGATGGCGCCGAAGCTCATGAACAACAAATCGCCGATGGACTATCACGGCGCGCTCGGCGTGCTGAAGAACGTCATCAAGGAGTACCCCGAGGCGATCCTGGTCAACGAGGGCGCCAACACGCTCGACCTCGCCCGCGGCGTCATCGACATGTACAAGCCGCGCAAGCGTCTCGACGTCGGCACCTGGGGCGTGATGGGCATCGGCATGGGCCAGGCGATCGCGGCTGCGCTCGAGACCGGCCATCCCGTGCTGGCGGTGGAAGGCGACTCGGCGTTCGGCTTCTCCGGCATGGAGGTCGAGACCATCTGCCGCTACAACCTGCCGATCTGCGTCGTCATCTTCAACAATGACGGCATCTATCGCGGCACCGACGTCAACAGCGCCAACGCCGATCCGGCGACGACGGTGTTCGTCAAGGGCGCGCGCTACGACAAGATGATGGAAGCCTTTGGCGGCGTTGGCGTGAATGCCACCTCGCCCGACGAGCTCAAGCGCGCCGTCAACGAGGCCATGAAGTCCGGCAAGCCGACGCTGATCAACGCGGTGATCGATCCCGCCGCGGGCTCGGAGAGCGGCCGCATCGGCAACCTCAATCCGCAGAGCGTTCTGCAGAAGAAGAAGTAATCGACCGCCGGGTCACTCCCCGCGCAGGCGGGGAGTCCAGTATTCGCCGGACCGCATGGGTGGCGAGCACTGAGCCCAACTGAAACGACAATGAATACTGGATGCCCGTCTTCGCGGGCATGACGGAAGCAAAGTGGTAACAGGAGCAACATGATGACCAAAGCGCTCACGGGCGTTCGCATTCTCGACTTCACCCACGTCCAGTCCGGACCGACCTGCACGCAGCTGCTGGCCTGGTTCGGCGCCGACGTGATCAAGGTGGAACGCCCGGGCGTGGGTGACATTACCCGCGGCCAGCTGCAGGACATCCCGAACGTGGACAGCCTGTATTTCACCATGCTGAACCACAACAAGCGTTCGATCACGCTGGACACCAAGAACCCGAAGGGCAAGGAAGTCCTCACCGCACTGATCAAGCAATGCGACGTGCTGGTGGAAAACTTCGGACCCGGCGTGCTCGACCGCATGGGCTTCCCCTGGGAGAAGATCCACGCCATCAACCCGAAGATGATCGTGGCTTCGATCAAGGGCTTTGGTCCCGGGCCGTACGAAGACTGCAAGGTCTATGAGAACGTCGCCCAGTGCACCGGCGGCGCCGCCTCCACCACCGGCTTCCGCGACGGTCTGCCGCTCGTCACCGGCGCGCAGATCGGCGATTCCGGCACCGGTTTGCATCTGGCGCTCGGCATCGTCACCGCGCTCTACCAGCGCACCCATACCGGCAAGGGGCAGCGTGTCACTGCGGCGATGCAGGATGGCGTGCTCAACCTCTGTCGCGTCAAGCTGCGCGATCAGCAGCGCCTCGCCCACGGCCCGCTCAAGGAATACAGCCAGTTCGGCGAAGGCGTGCCGTTCGGCGACGCCGTGCCGCGCGCCGGCAACGATTCCGGCGGCGGCCAGCCCGGCCGCATCCTGAAGTGCAAGGGCTGGGAGACCGATCCCAACGCCTACATCTACTTCATCACCCAGGCCCCGGTCTGGGAGAAGATCTGCGACGTGATCGGCGAGCCCACCTGGAAGACCGATCCGAACTACGCCAAGCCGGCCGCCCGCCTGCCGCGCCTCAACGAGATCTTCGCCCGCATCGAGCAGTGGACGATGACCAAGACCAAGTTCGAGGCGATGGAGATCCTCAACAAGGACGACATCCCATGCGGCCCGATCCTGTCGATGAAGGAGATCGCCGAGGACCAGTCGCTGCGCGCGACCGGCACCGTGGTCGAGGTCGACCACCCCACCCGCGGCAAGTACATCTCGGTCGGCAACCCCATCAAGCTGTCGGACAGCCCGAGCGACGTGCAGCGCTCTCCGCTGCTCGGTGAGCACACCGACGAGATCCTGCGCTCGGTGCTCGGCTTCAGCGACCACCAGGTCGCCGAGATCCACAAGTCCGGCGCGCTCGATCCGCCGCAGAAGCAGGCCGCCGAGTAAGCCGACTGAAGCGCGACGAGATTTAGCCTCAACCAAGACGAAAGGGCCGCCCCCGGGGCGGCCCATTTTTTTATCAGCAAGGCAGCGTGGTCGCAGGCCCGAAATAAAAAAGAAAAACAACCCCATGCACAGTAGCGATCCCATTGGCCACCAACAGAAATTCCGATTTTTCGAAATACCCGTTGACGCGTCGGGCAAAACAGGGGTATTATGCCATCATCCGAACGAGCGAATGGCCTGGCCATCTGGGGCTCGGACCCGAATAAGTTCGGCACCCAGGAACAGAGCGGGTTCCGTCCCGTTGTCGCTGCACCAGCTCGCTCATCGACATTGCAGCCGGCCGTCCGACGACGGCGAGCAATCATCGTTGACTGCGGGCGGAAAACGCCAAAGCCGGCGCTCCGCGAGATCGCGCCGTTCCACACCTATCGAGGTCGACATGAGGAATGATCATCCCGCCTCAAGGGCTCTGCGGGAAGCCAACAAAGCATTCAAGCCGATCGAAACAAAGAAGCCAATGACCGACTATGCGAAGGCGCAACAATCCCATCATGAAAATCGCGAGCGCCTGAAGGCAGAACGACTGGCCCGAGAGGCCAAGCAGGTGAACCGCTCCGGATGAGGCAAGGCTGATGCCGCGTTATTATTTCGACATCAGGGACGGCGAAACAGTTTCCGTGGACGCGAACCGGCCTCCACTTCGCTCGAAAACCCTCTCGAGCATCGAGAGAACGACGACCCCCTCTTCGAGTTCGCCTGACTCAAGGCGCGCCCGCGCGATGCGCTCAAACTCCGTCCGGTACTTCTGAAGATAGCTGAAGGCCTGCTTCTGCGTCTGAAATGTCGTCGCGAGACGGCACATCTGCCGGCCGGCGCCGAGTGCGAGAAAGAAGGTGATTGTGCCGCCGCCATCCGGCTTGGTTCTAGCCACGAACCGCACTCATTGGCATGTCGAGCCCTCTCATCGCGCTGTTGAAAATCGGCTATGGCGGCAGCTTTGTCTTGCGCTTCTTCAGAGCGGATGCCGGCGACGAGGATGCACGCAGATCTCCGTCGGCCGCGTCCCTGGCCTCGCGCAACTCACGAAGCCGCGCCATGTTGTTGCGGACATCGACCGCCTGTCTTTCGGCATCCGCCATCGCCCGTGCACCTTCTTCGGCGGCCAGGCGGCGACGCTCCGACCGCGCGGCGGACTCTGGTGACGGTTCGGCCGATTTCTTGGCGCTCATCTCTCGGCGCTCATCTTGCACCCTCTTCGGCAACGGACAAAACCCGCTCGATCAGGGATCGAGCGGGCCGCCTGCCGTTTCAGTACATCCGTGAAACGGCGCTGGAGAACTCAAGCCAGCGAGAGATTCTCAGCACTGACCTTGCCTCGCATCTTGTCGGTCTTGGTCTCGAAGTTGACCTTTTGGCCCTCGGCGAGCCCCGCAAGACCCGCCCGTTCGACTGCGCTGACATGAACGAACACATCGTTGCCGCCGTTGTCGGGCTGAATGAATCCAAAGCCCTTCTGGCCGTTGAACCACTTCACAGTACCTGTCGTCATTTCTCTTCTCCAAAGCGCATAGGCGCGCGCACGTCTGCGTGACGCTCACGCAGATCGATTCAATTCGTCGATGTCTCTGGAAAAGGAGCCCGCGGGCGCATTCAACAAGGCACAGCGGCTGAACGAACAAGGAGACAGTATACCTCATCACTGCGACTTGCAAGGCTCGCACGAATCTAATTGCGCTGCTGACTTCGGCGGAAGGGGCCGCTCTCAAGCCGCATCGCGCAAGCAGAGCCGGAAAAGTTCGCTCCCGTCAGGAGGCGGGGCGATCGCGTATCACCTTGGCGACGCCTGAGCGAGCGCCTCGTCCTTCGAGACGACCGCTTCGTGGTCTACTCAGGATGAGGCTACTCGGCATCGGTGCTCGTTGAAAAGGCGCCACGCACTCCGCCATCCTCAAGATGCGCCAAGGACCGGCGGACTGAGTGCCCTGTCAAACAAACAAAAAGTCGTCCCTCGTCATCACGTCCGTGAAGTTTGCAAGCGTGACTTGATCAGCTCCCGCGATGATGACCGTGCTGGTTCCGCTCTGCGTGATGACAAGGTCGTCGAACGACTGCACGCCCTCAATGTCGATGAAAGCTATCTTGTCACCCTGGCATTGGCTGAAATCGCGAATGAAATTGCTGGTCCCAACGGTCATGGCACCGTCGTCCTTGAATACGAACGTGTCGGAGCCTCCATGAGCATTGCCGCCCAGTTCGCCATCTCCCCACATCTCATTGTTGACCGTGGAACCTTGCCCAGCCCTCCCCGCGTATAGGATATCGCTGCCGCCGTTGGCACGACCTGAAAGTTCCGCGGCGTCGCCCCATAGGAAGTTATCGACCCGGCCGCTACTAATCGCGTCACCGCCGGCGATAAGATCATCGCCTCCTTGGCTCGCCCCGCCCATGACTTGGGCATCACCATATAGCTGGTTTACAACATCAGTCAGCGACCTATCGCCGCCGCTGAGACTGTCATTCCCTCCGCTGGCAGCGTCGAGCATCGTAAGAGCATCGCCGACGGCGAAGTTCTTGGTGCCCTGCAAAGTCGCAACGTCATTCCCGCCTTGGGCATGGCCGGACATTGTGGCGCCGGCGTCCCCGTAAAATGACACTGTGGAGCCGCCTTCATTTGCGAAGGTATCGTTGCCGCCCTTGGCAAAGCCGGACATGTCGCCGCCAGCATCACCGTAGAAGGTCTTTGACAGGACGGCCCCACCCGAGCCCGTAAAAGTGTCGTCTCCTCCCTGAGCATGGCCTGAGATATTGCCTCCCGCATCACCGTAGAACACCTGCGTTGCGAACAAGGCTCCGTTGAAGGTGTCGTTGCCACCTCTACTGTGGCCGGACATGTCACCCCCGGCATCTCCGTAGAATGTGTTGCCTGAGTCCGTTCTGGCTGTGAATGTGTCATCGCCGCCCTGGGCGTGACCGGACATGTCGTGCCCGCTGTCCCCGAAAAAGATGTTTGCAGCCTGTCTAGAGCCCTGGAAGCTGTCGTTGCCGCCCTTGCTGTCGCCGGACATGTCGCCGCCCGCATCGCCGTAAAACGTGTGGGTGCCGCCTTGTACCGTCTGAGTGATGAAAGTGTCGTCGCCGCCGTGAGCGTGACCCGACATGGAGCCGCCGGCGTCGCCGAAGAACGTATTGGTTTGCTGTCTGCCCGTCCCAGACAGGAAGGTGTCGTTGCCGCCCTTGCTGTGATCCGACATGTCTGCACCGGCGTCGCCGTAGGCCGTGACACCAGCCAGAGGGAGTCCGTTGAACGTGTCATCGCCGCCCCGAGCAAAATCGAAAAGGCTGCCGATCGCGTCGCCATAAAATGTGTAATTGGAAAGTCCGACTTCGTCGAAGGTGTCGTTCCCTCCCTTCGAAAAGTCGAACATGCTGCCACCGGCATCACCGAACAAGGTCGGTGCGCCGGGCGTGCCTATGAGGTTGTCGTCGGTGCCGAATTGATGATTGACCAGATCGCCCGAAGTAGGCGGAACAGGCTGCCTGCGCATCGCATCCTCCTCAACTAGACCGAGCAAAAGCTTATGATGTTTATTCGGCGCGCGAACTGACTATAAATGGGTATATCCAGCCGCAGGGACGCCGTTTCCATGTGTGATGGCCCTGCCCTCTCACGAGAGAGGCGTTCGCCTGCCTTCGATCGCGCGAATTCATCTTGCAACCGCAATTCTCACGCAGGTTGTCTCCTCGATTGCGCAAGGACACCCAATGTTCGGAGACGCTTTTGAGCGATCGCAGGTGGCTGCCGAAGTCACGATCATCGGAGCGGGTCCTGTTGGTCTCGCAATCGCGCTTGAGCTCGATCGTCTTGGAATTTCCAGCCAAGTCCTCGAAGCTGGAGGTCTGAGGCGGCGTCGATCAGTGGACCGTCTGTTCACCGCGCAACTCCGCACGCCGGCAACCCACGGCCCGCTCGAGGCCGTATCGGCCAAAATGTTCGGAGGAACATCCAATCTTTGGGCCGGAGCCTGCGTGGCCTACGATCCGATCGACTTCAAGGAGCGGAGATTCGTAAGCGACGGAGGATGGCCGATCACATTCGAGGACATATTGCCGTTCTTTGAACCGGCCAGTCGCTTTCTCGACGTGGGTCCTGCGGAGTTCATTGCGGCCGATGTAGCTCATGGGTCGGACGATGAGTTCTCGTGCACGAGCCTTGCGCGGTTCGCGGGCGAGAGGCGTAGCCAAGTCTCGCACGGTGCGGCCGCCGTTCGATCCACCCGCATCACGGTGTGCCTGAACACGGTCGTGACCGAGGTTTTCCTCTCCGACGATGGCGTCGTCACTGGACTTGCGGTGGCATCTTCGGACGGATCGAAAGCATCCCGACTACCCGTTCGAATGCTCGTCGTTGCGGCGGGAGGGATCGAGACGACAAGGCTGGCTCTGAATATGCAGCGCGATCGCCCCAGGCTGTTCGGCGGCGAGGCCGGCCCCCTCGGGCGATATTACATGAGCCATTTGATGGGCTCGATAGCGGACGTCAGGTTTCTCAAGCCGCAATACGTCGACTTGTTCGACTTCCGGAAGGACGCGAGCGGAACCTATACCCGACGCCGATTCCGGCCGAGCGAAGCAACGCAGGAAAAATGGGACCTGTCGAACACCGTTCTCTGGCCGGAGGGCGCGATTGCCGATGCGAGGCATCGACGAGCGCTGCTCTCGATGGTGTTCTTGCTCTCCGGCGCGAACAGCCTCGGACGAGCAATCTTGCCGGAAGTCGTTCGGCGCCGATACAGCGAAAACGTTCTCGGGAGCACTGCGAGGGCACATTTGAGAAACCTCACCCCAGCAGGCTTCATGAGCGTTCTGGCTGACGCAAAAGCGCTTTTGGAACGATGGCGCGCAGACCCTCGGCCTCCAGGCTTCCTCATACGCAACCCAAGCTCGCAGTACAGACTAGCATATCATGCCGAGCATCTCCCCAATCGCGAGAGCCGGGTGACTTTGACAGGCGAGGTCGATCGGTTGGGTATGAACCGGATTGCGATCGATTTGCGCTTTGCAGATGCGGACGCAGCATCCCTCGAGAGAGTACACCGGCGAATGTCGGAATGGTTGAAGCGGGGAAGCCTCGCCCGGCTGGTGCTGCGCTGTAACCCGTCCGATCAGCAACAGACCGCTCTGCGGCAGGCCAAGGATGGCACGCATCAACTCGGCTTGACGCGGATGGCTTCATCGGCAAAGGACGGAGTTGCGGACAGCACTCTTCGCGCTTTTGGCATCGCCAACCTGTACCTGTGCAGCACGTCGGTGCTGCCAACGTCCAGTCAAGCCAATCCGACGCTGATCGTCGTGGCGCTCGCTCTGCGATTGTCGCATCACATAGCCCGCTCATTCAAACTGAAGGGCGTCTCGCCAACTCAGGTGTGCACTCCCTAAAGGAGGCTCGCTTGCTTCAGGGAAGTAGATCGCCGTGGATCATCATTTTGATTGAAAGTGCGAGACACAACCAAAGCAGCAGGCCCGGCCCCGTGGCGATCAACAGCCCTCGGAAAAATCTTGCCCCATCGTCCTCGTCAACGTGGTTCGGGTGCACGTGACGGATCGACGATTGCTGGCGACGGCGGATCGGCTCAATTTGCCCCATCCGCAATCCTATTCGGTACCAGGAGCGCTCTGACAAGCCCTTCAGAGTGCGCTTCTTGCGCCTCTTTCGAGGTAACCCTCTCCGTCAGGGATGCGGGCTGACGACGCTCCGGGAGCTCGGCGACGTCCTCAGTCTGCTCGGCAGGCTGCCGGTTTCACTCGCGCGCGATCCGCCTTGCTAATTATGTAGACTGTTCATCTCTCGTAAGCGCATCAAGGCGGTCCAATTGGCCTGCCAAACCAGAAAGGCTCCTCGCGATGTTCTTCATGATGAAGGCGCGGTCTTTGGAGATGCCGGATGTTTGAGAGAGTGCCCTATATCGATGTGCCCATTCCAAGCATTGCGCGGCGGTAATCATTTGGTCTCCAAGGCTCCATTTCAACTGAGGCGAAAATAATACCAATGCTCAACCAGCGGTTTTGTTCCCATATGCTCTTGCGCGGGTCAAGCCCAGCGCCACCGCACCCGCTACCGCAGACAACCGGAATGTCTTGGCCTCGGGTGTTGCCGTGTCCCTTCGAGGTCTTCGGACCTTCCCCGTCGTGACGTGCGCAAGTCGCCACTCCTATCGCCGGCGTGCGATCCACGCTCCGGCCAGGAAGGCGACAAGCAGCGACCGCAACGGCGCCTTCATCGTTACTTCGCGCAACTGCCCAGCCCATCGCATCGCAGGATCCGCGGAAGGCGATTGGACCGGCCGACGGCTCTCCCCTGCGTTCTCCTTTGGCCTGTTCGATCCGGAGGTTTGCCCTATGCCCTCCTGCTCATCCACCAACCCCGAGGCCTCCGTCATCGCCGAAGCTTCCTTCATGTCCATGCGTATTCTCCTCTCGAACAACCAGCGAAGCTTCAAACTCCGTCGGCTCACCTGATCCAACGGAACCGATCGTCTGGAGCAGCTATGGCGGCGGTACCCATGCGAACTATATGATCATGGAAGATCCCGCCGCACCGCTCCCTTGAAGAAACACTTGCTCATCTTTCTGTTCCTCCTGTTTGCGCCCCTCGCTGCCTCGGCGGCGAGATATTTGGTTTTGGGCGATGGCCGCGGCAATTGGCAAATGGCAGACCGGTCGAGCGCCGGCCTTCTGCCCGCCGCGGCGGATCATCCGGAAGCAGCGATACGGGTGTTCGCGGCGAGAACCGTCAGATGGCGCAGCATCTTTGCCGTTCACACCTGGATCGTCGTGAAGGAGAAGAATGCGGCGACCTACACCCGATATGACTACACGGCCTGGGGCGAGCCGATCCGCACCAACGGCTTCGCTCCAGATGGGCGGTGGTTCGGCGCTTTGCCCGAAACCATCGTCGCCGTGAATGGAGAGCGCGCGGAAGCGCTGATCCCCAAGATGCGGGATGTGATCGAAAACTACAGGTTCCGCTCCTACGGAGACTACAGCGCCTGGCCCGGTCCCAACTCGAACACCTTCGTGCAGGCCGCACTCGACTCCGTCCCCGAGCTCCGCGCCGTCCTGCCGCCGACTGCGATCGGCAAGGACTTCCCCTACACCGGCAAATGGCTCGGTATCACCGCGTCAGGCACCGGCATCTATGCGTCGCTTGCTGGATACATCGGCTTCTCCATCGGATGGGTCGAGGGTCTGGAGGTCAATTTCCTTGGTGCCGTGCTCGGTTTCGACATCCGGCGTCCGGCGCTCAAGCTACCTGGCCTTGGCCGATTTGGGATGGCCGCCGGCCTGTAATGGCCGGGCGCTGCGCATGGAGATTCTTCAGGTCTTCGCGTCCAAGACCAAGGCGGACAAGACCCGTCCGGTGTGACCTCAGCTCCCCTCGCCCGCTTCCCTATCGCTCTCCTCGCCCGCGACATATTCGAGGATGTCGCCGGGCTGACAGTCGAGCTCGCGGCAGATCGCAGCCAGGGTCGAGAAGCGCATCGCCCGTGCCTTGCCGGTCTTCAGGATCGACAGGTTCTGGATGGAGATGCCGATGGCATCCGCGAGGTCCCCGAGGCGGCGCTTCCGCTTCGCAAGCATGACATCGAGGTTCACGACGATCGCCACAAGCATTCACCTCAGATCGTCAGTTCGTTTTCGGACTGCAGCAGGATGGCGTGCTCGATGACGAATTTCAGCGCCATCAGGAACACCCCGCCCGCGATCGTGCCGATGTCGATATTGTATGACGGCAGGAAGAATTTGACGTCGCCGATCTCGTGCAAGGCATAGGCCACCGCGTTGCTGGTGATCAGGTCGATGAACGGCCAGATCACCAGAATGATTCCCATCCACCACACACCCTGGAGTGTCTCGGACACGAAGATCCGGCCGCGCGCGAATCGATGCACCATGCGGTGAAGGATGCCGATCAACACGGCGAAGAACGAGAGCTGAAGCGTAAATAAGGTCCAGAACAGCAACTGGCCCCGGCGCGACATGTCGAGCGGGTTGGCGACGATGCCGGCGCATTTGGCCTGCTCGGGGCTGAGGCTGGCCGCGATCGACGCGGAGGCGGTCGTGTTGGCCCGATAGGCGAGCCACACCATCACCGGCAGCGCCGCCCAGATCGCCCAGAACGCAAGATCAAGACGCCGGAACCAGCGCTGCCGGACCTCGCGCACGGACGTCCCCACCGCAACCATCTCCAGCCACTCCGCAATGCAAGGGTCATCTACGCGGGCCAATATGCCCATTCCAGGCGCTTGACTCAACCTTAACCGCGATATATTGATCGTTTATCATGAAATAATTCATGATAATTAATTCGATATGGAGCCCCCATGCGTTCCACCCTCGTCCGGCACGTGCTCGCAGCCATGTTGTCCATCTCGCCGCTCGGAAATGCCGAAGCCGCAGCCGCGGGCGATCCCGGCGGCGTCTGGCTGACCCAGTCGGGCGATGCGAAGATCAAGGTGAGCCGCTGCGGCAACGCGCTGTGCGGCCGCGTCGTCTGGCTGAAGGAGCCGATCGACAAGAAGACCGGCAAGCCGCAGCTCGACGACCACAATTCCGATCCGGCGTTGCGCGGCCGAAAGATCGTCGGCATCTCCCTGTTCATCGACATGCAGGCGGCCGGCGCCAACAAATGGTCGGGCCGGATCTACAATGCCGACGACGGCAAGACCTATGCGAGCACCGTGACCTTGCTGCCGTCGGGCAATCTCAACGTCCAGGGCTGCATGGGAACGTTGTGCGCGGGTGAAGACTGGACGCGGTGAGCGGCAGAACCGGCGCGCGCAATGTCAAAGCCGCCGGTTCCGGCAGTTCTTTTATCTGCGATCTCTTTATATCTGCGATGACGTGTCGGATCGGCAGCCCCTCGTTCGTCATCTAGACATGAACGGGCCTTAAAGCGCGATGAGATGAACCGTCATCGCACTTTGGGTTGATGTTAAAGCATGATCTTTCCGGAAAACCGCTTCGCACTTTTCCGGATCATGCTTTAGACGCCAACCTCGGCCCATCAATGCACATGCACGAGGAATGACGAACATGCCCAGCACTGTACGACTGCACCGCGTTCTGGCCACCAGCCCTGAGAAAATCTATCGCGCCTTCCTCGAGGCCGATGCGATGGCGAAATGGCTGCCGCCGAACGGCTTCACCTGCACCGTGCATCATTTCGAACCCAAGGTCGGCGGCACGTTCAAGATGTCGTTCCGGAATTTCACCACGGGCAACAGCCATTCGTTCGGCGGCGAATATGTCGAGCTCGTGCCCGGCGAGCGCCTGCGCTACACTGATAGGTTCGATGATCCCAATCTGCCGGGCGAGATCCAGGTGACCGTGATCCTGAAGAAGGTGTCGGTCGGCACCGAGGTCGACATCACGCAGGCCGGCATCCCCGACGTCATTCCGCCGGAGGCCTGTTATCTCGGCTGGCAGGAATCGCTGCGGAATCTGGCGCGGCTGGTCGAGCCGGAGATCAATCAGTAGCAGTGACAGCAGTATCGTAGGGTGGGCAAAGCGCAGCGTGCCCACCAGTCTGTCTCAACCTCGGAAAGAGATGGTGGGCACGGCGCTCCGCGCCTTTGCCCACCCTACGGCACTGGTTGATCGCATCTGCAGATCGACCCACATCGTCATTGCTCGCAATGACGACTGCCACTGCCCTACGCACCCTTCGGCTTGAGCCCGCCATCCGCGGTCCAGCGGTCCGGATCGGGGCTGTGCCCGATCAGCGCGAGGCCATAGGCGATCGATTCAAACTGGTCGCCCGACATCAGCCGCTCGTTGCCGAAGCGGTCGGCGAACAGCTTTCGCACGGCAGGCACGAACGAGGTGCCGCCGGTCAGGAACACCTTCTCCACCTCGCGCGCGGTGATGCCGGCCTGAGCCAGCACCTTGTCGACGGTGGCCCCTAACCGGGCGATGTCGTCGGCAATCCAGGATTCGAAATTCTTCCGCGTGATGGTCGAACCGATGTCGACGCCGCCGCCCTTGAAGCGGAAGTCGACCTGATCCTGCCCCGACAGCGCGACCTTGGCATCGGACACCGCGCGGTACAGCGAAAAACCGAGGTCGAGATCGACGATGGTGATGAAGTCCTCGAGCAGCTTCGGCTTCAGCGCGGTGCGCGCGAGCTCGCGGAGCTCACGCAGGTCGCCATTGCTCTTCATCATCGCGAGCTGATGCCAGCGCGCGAGGTTGGTGTAGTGGCCGCTCGGGACCGGCAGCACCTTGTCGAACGAGCGGAAGCTCGAGCCCTTGCCGAGCCGCGGCGAGACGACGTGATCGACGATGCGATAGTCGAAGGTGTCGCCGGCGATGCCGATGCCGGCGTGGCCCAGCGGCTCGGCGCGCAGCGTGCCGCCGGCGCGCGAGAAGCGCATCACCGAGAAGTCGCTGGTGCCGCCGCCGAAATCCGCAACCAGCACGGTCGCATCGCGCTCCAGGCGGCGGGCGAAGGAGAACGCCGCACCCACGGGCTCGTAGACATAGCGGGCGTGGCCGGCGCCGAGACGCTCGAACGCGGCGCGATAGCGCTGCATCGCCAGCGCCTCGTCGGGATTGCCGCCGGCAAAGCGCACGGGGCGGCCGACGGTGATGTTGGACGTCTCGAAGCCGAACTTCTCGCCGCCATGGCGCGCCAGGGTGCGCAGGAACGCCGCCAGAATGTCCTCGAACTTGAAGCGCTGCCGGAACACCTGCGTGGTTTGGAAGCTCGAGCTCGCCGCAAAGGTCTTGAAGGACTGGAGGAAGCGGTAGACGTGGCGGCCTTCCAGGAACGTCTCGATCGCCCATGGGCCGCCCTCGGCCTGGGCGCCCGCGCCGGGCCGGTCCTCCCAGAAGCACAGGGCCGAGACGTAGACGCTGTGGCGCTGGCCGCCATGGTCGAAGCGGATGGCCTCGACCCGGCGGTCGTCCGCCGCGAGCGCGACGACCGTGTTGCTGGTCCCAAAATCGATGCCGATCGAGACGGCGGCCGAGGCGCTCGACATGAACCACTCTGACAGTTGATTGGAAAAGGGGGCAGAGCACTAACGGCTTTGACCTGCCCTGCCAAGGCCCGGACGCGCTGTGATTCCGGGTCAAATCCGCGCCAATGCGTCATTTCGGCCGCTGTTTTGCAATTTTAAGCCCGCAACGGCCGCTTTAACGCATCATTATGCTGCAATGCGAGAGGCTGCATGCTGCTATGCAAACACGCGCATGGACACTGGCATCTGGTATACATAGATTGCCTTTCGAGATGAGACAGTGATATTGACCGTCTCAAGAAAGGAATTTCCGATGTCCAAGACCGCTTCCGTCGCTCTCGCCCCCTCCTCCACGCTGTTCGCCCGCCTGATGGCCGCGATCGACCGCCTCCTGATGGCGAGCGCCGAGATCTCGAATCACAACGGCGATCTGCCGCGTTTCGGCCTATAAGCCGGCATTTTCCCGTGCTGCCACGCAGCGCGACGGTTTCAGACCAGTTCATATGCTACTTTTGATGAATGGCCCCGCAGGACGGGGCCATTTCTACTTGTGCTGTCCCTGAGTCACTGCCGCGACCGGACAAGCTCGCTGCGGCATTTGCGCACGGTGGCCGGGCCAGCGCTTGAACCTTGGCATAATGAATACAAGAATGCCGTTCCAGCGCTCGCAGAAAAATTAGAGGCGCCACGGGAGGCTTTATGACGGACATGGTGCAGGCAACGGCCCCTACTGCCGCGCGCGTCAGCGACACGTATCGCTGGGCGCAATTGGCGATCGGTGTAGCGGCCATGGTGATGATCGCCAATTACCAGTATGGCTGGACGTTCTTCGTCCCCGATATTCAGAAGAAGTTCGGCTGGGATCGCGCGTCGATCCAATGGGCTTTTACTCTCTTTGTCTTGTTCGAGACCTGGCTCGTCCCGGTCGAGGGCTGGTTCGTCGATAAATACGGTCCGCGCATCGTCGTCCTCGTCGGGGGCGTGCTCTGCGCCATCGGCTGGGCGATCAACGCGCAGGCGACCTCGCTCAACGGCTACTATCTCGGCATGATCATCGCCGGCATCGGCGCCGGCGGCGTCTACGGCACCTGCGTCGGCAACGCGCTGAAGTGGTTTCCGGACAAGCGCGGCCTTGCCGCTGGCATCACGGCCGCGGGCTTCGGTGCAGGCTCCGCCCTCACCGTCGCGCCGATCCAGGCCATGATCAAGGACAGTGGGTTCCAGACCACTTTCCTCTATTTCGGCCTCGGACAAGGCCTCATCATCTGCATCCTCGCCTTCTTCCTGCTCGCGCCGAAGCCGGGCCAGGTGCCGGCAGTGGTGGCGAACGCCGCGCTGGTGCAGTCGCGTCGCAACTACCAGCCGACCGAGGTGCTGCGCCAGCCGATCTTCTGGCTGATGTACCTCATGTTCGTGATCGTCGGCGCCGGCGGCCTGATGGTCACCGCGAACCTGAAGCCGATCGCGGTCGACTGGAAGGTCGATGCCATTCCGGTCACGCTGATCGGCATGACCATGACCGCGGTGACGTTCGCGGCCACGATCGACCGCGTGCTCAACGGCCTGACGCGTCCGTTCTTCGGCTGGATCTCCGACATGATCGGCCGCGAGAACACGATGTTCATCGCCTTCGGCATGGAAGGGATCGGCATCTGGATGCTCTACCTCTGGGGCCACGATCCGGTCTGGTTCGTGCTGCTCTCGGGCTTCGTGTTCTTCGCCTGGGGTGAGATCTACTCGCTGTTCCCCTCGACCTGCACCGATACGTTCGGCGCCAAGTTCGCGACCACCAATGCAGGCCTGCTCTACACTGCAAAGGGTACCGCCGCGCTGCTGGTTCCGGCCGCGAACCTGATGCAGCAGAGCTCGGGCAATTGGGACAGCGTGTTCATCATCGCAGCCGGCGCCAACATCCTGGCCTCGCTGCTGGCGATCGTGGTGCTCAAGCCCTGGCGCAGGGTCGTGGTCGCCAAATCGACGATTTGACGCGCTGCCTCGACGGCTCGCTCGCTTACGACGCCCGGCCTAGTGGCCGGGCGTTTTCGTTTGGCCGAAGCACGGTCGATTCCGGTAATCCGAACGGAACCGCGCATTTTGTTGGCCTTCGACATGAGATAGGGCTTGCAATCTGGGATATGGTATACCAAGCTGCCCGCCGCGCTTGCGACGATAAGCCACAACATTTGCGACACCGGGTCACCTTGCCATCCCTGGTCGCGATCAATCAGGCGCGTTGGGAGGTTCTTGATGATTTCCAGCACGGACGGCGCCGTTACAGCCGCGCCTCTTCGGACCGGTTTTCGTTGGCTTCAGCTCGTCATGGGCATCGTCTGCATGGCGATGATCGCGAACCTGCAATATGGCTGGACGCTGTTCGTCGATCCGATCGATGCGGCCCACCATTGGGGACGCGCCGCGATCCAGCTCGCCTTTACCATCTTCGTGGTCACCGAGACTTGGCTGGTGCCGATCGAGGCCTGGTTCGTCGACAAATACGGCCCGCGCATCGTCATCATGTTCGGCGGCGTGATGATCGCGCTGTCCTGGGTGCTCAACTCCTATGCCGAGTCGCTTGCCCTGCTCTACACGGCGGCCGTGATCGGCGGCATGGGCGCGGGCGCGGTGTACGGCACCTGCGTCGGCAACGCGCTGAAATGGTTTCCCGACCGCCGCGGTCTTGCCGCCGGCGCGACCGCAGCCGGCTTCGGCGCCGGCGCCGCCATCACCGTGGTGCCGATCGCGACCATGATCGCATCGAGCGGCTATCAGCAGGCCTTCCTCACTTTCGGCATCGGCCAGGGCCTGATCGTGTTCGTGCTAGCCTTCTTCATCCAGCCGCCGCGGATCTCGATCCCGCCGAAGAAGAAGCAACTCAACCTGCCGCAGACCAAGATCGACTTCACCCCGCCACAGGTGCTGCGCAGCCCTATTTTCTGGGTGATGTATCTCGTCTTCGTCATGGTCGCCTCCGGCGGCCTGATGACCGCGGCGCAGATCGCGCCGATCGCGCACGACTTCAAGATCGCCAACACGCCGGTGACTCTCGCCGGCTTCCAGATGGCGGCCCTGACCTTCGCGATCTCACTCGACCGCATCTTCGACGGCTTTGGTCGTCCGTTCTTCGGCTTTGTGTCCGACACGATCGGCCGCGAGCACACCATGTTCATCGCCTTCGGCACGGCGGCGCTGATGCTGTTGACGCTGTCGGCCTATGGTCACATCCCGATCGTGTTCGTGCTCGCGACTGCGGTCTACTTTGGCGTGTTCGGCGAGATCTACTCGCTGTTCCCCGCCACCTGCGGCGACACCTTCGGCTCGAAATTCGCGACCACCAACAATGGCATGCTCTACACCGCGAAGGGTACTGCCTCGCTGCTCGTCCCGCTCGCCAGCGTGATCTCGACCGCCTATGGCTGGAAGGCCGTGTTCGTGGTGGCCGTGGCGCTGAACGCGACGGCGGCGCTGATGGCGCTGTTCGTGATCAAGCCGCTGCGCCGCTCCTTCATCCTCGGCAAGGAAGCCGAGGGCGCGAGCACCGCAACGGCAACTGCCAAGACCGAGACGGCGTAACGACCACGCGTTTGTCGCGTCGATCAAGAAGGGGCGCAGCGATGCGCCCCTTCCTTTTGGCTGCCGGACAAACGTCAGTATTGCTGCCGCAAGATTTTTCGGATCAGCCAAATCCAGCGCTTGACGGTTGGCATTATGTATACCACACTTGCCTCATCATTCACCCCAGGGAGGTCGCCATGCTGGTCGGAGACATTCTGCGCAAGAAGACGCCGCGCGTTGTCACGGTGCGAATGAACGAAACGGTGGGTATCGCCGCGAAGCTGATGCGCGCGAACAATATCAGCGCGCTGGTGGTCAAGGACGTGGTCCGCTCTGAAGGCAACACTGCGGTCGGCATGTTCACCGAGCGCGATGTGGTGCGCGCCGTCGCCGAGCACGGCGCGAATGCCATCAACGTCAAGGTCTCGCAGCTCGTCTCGGTGCAGCAACTGGTCTCCTGCACCTCCTCGGACACGATCGAGCACGTGCGGCACCTGATGAACCGTCATCACATCCGTCATCTGCCCGTGATCGACGATTACAGCCTCGTCTCCGTCATCAGCATGCGCGACATCGCCGCGGCCGTTGACGAAGCGACCAACTCGACGCCGCAAGCCGCCTAGCGCGGCACACACACTTCCGCTGCGACCACCGGCCCCGGCTCGGATCCTTCCGAGCCGGACCGGATCTTTCGTCCCAAAATTCCGGTCTCTGCTCGCGAGGATTTCATGAAGATCTGCATCTACGGCGCCGGCGCGATCGGCGGATATCTCGGGGTTCAGCTCGCGCGCGCTGGCGCGGACGTCAGTCTCGTCGCACGCGGCGCGCATCTCGCGGCGATGCGCGAGCGCGGCCTGACGCTGCTCGCCGGCGAGGAGACGCACACCGTGCATCCGCGCTGTACCGACGATCCTTCCGAGCTCGGCGTGCAGGACTACATCATCATCACGCTGAAGGCGCATTCGATCACCGGCGTGATCGAGAAGATGCAGCCGCTGCTCGGGCCGCACACCCGTATCGTCACCGCCGTCAACGGCATCCCCTATTGGTATTTCTACAAGCACGGCGGCCAGTACGAGAATTCGACGCTGGAGAGCATCGATCCCGGCGGACGGCAGTGGCGCGAGATCGGTGCCGAGCGCGCCATCGGCTGCATCGTCTATCCCGCCACCGAGATCGAGGCGCCGGGCGTGATCCGCCACGTCTACGGCAACAATTTCCCGCTCGGCGAGCCCTCAGGGGAGATCACCTCCGACGTGCAGCGCCTCGCCGATCTCTTCGTCGCGGCCGGCCTGAAGGCGCCGGTGCTCGACCGCATCCGCGACGAGATCTGGCTCAAGCTCTGGGGCAATGTCTGCTTCAACCCGATCAGCGCGCTGACCCATGCGACCCTCGACGTGATCTGCACCGATCCGTCCACGCGGGCGCTGTCGCGCGCGATCATGGTGGAGACGCAGGCGATCGCCGAAACGTTCGGCGTCAAATTCCGCGTCGACGTCGAGCGCCGCATCGAGGGCGCTCGCAAGGTCGGCGCGCACAAGACATCGATGCTCCAGGATCTCGAGCGCGGCCGCCCGATGGAGATCGATCCGCTCGTGACCGTGGTGCAGGAGATGGGCCGCCTGACCGGCATCGCTACGCCTGCGCTGGACTCGGTCCTGGCGATGGTGACCCAGCGCGCCCGCATCGCCGGTCTCTATGACGGCGTCGCGGCACCCGGCGATCCCCGTGCGCTGGCGGTGGCGTGATGGCGGACGAAGTGAATCACTGGCTGCGATTCCGGAATAATGGTGCGACCGGTTTCGGCACGCTGACGCCGTCAGGCATCAGCGTGCATGAAGGCGAGATGTTCGGCCGCCATGCCGCCACCGGCAAGACGCTGGCCCTGTCGGAAGTCGAGCTGCTCGCGCCCTGCGCGCCCAGCAAGATCGTCGCGCTCTGGAATAATTTCCACGCGCTCGCGGCGAAACTCAACCAGCCCGAGCCGCCGGAGCCGCTCTATCTGCTCAAGGCCACCACCACCATCGCCCCGCCCGGTACGGTGATCCGCCGCCCCTCTTATTACGACGGCAAGACCACCTATGAGGGCGAGCTCGGCATCGTCATCGGCAAGACCTGCGCCCGCGTCTCGCCCGCGGAAGCCGACGGCTTCATCTTCGGCTACACCTGCGTCAACGACATCACCGCCAACGACATCCTGACCCGCGACCCCACTTTTCCCCAGTGGGCCCGCGCCAAGGGCATCGACGACTACGGCCCGTTCGGCCCCGTCATCGCGACCGGCCTCGATCCGGCCAAGCTCGTTGTGCGCACCATCCTCAACGGCGCCGAGCGGCAGAACTATCCGATCTCGGACATGATCTTCTCGGCGCAGGAGCTGGTCAGCCGGATCTCGCACGACATGACGCTGCTGCCCGGCGACCTCATCGCAGTCGGGACATCGGTGGGCGTCGGCGTGATGAAGGAGCCGGTGAACACGGTGACGGTCGCGATCGAGGGCATCGGCGAGCTCACCAACGAATTCCGCCTCTAACTAAAGCGCGATGAAATCAGGATGAATCGTCACGCGCTTTAGCTTGTTGTTTGCGCATGATCTTTTCGGAAAACCGCTGCGCACTTTGCGCTGACGCGGCCCTTCGGGTCCGGATCATGCTGTAGCGGCTCCTTCATTCCCGGGCACAATTCCATCGTGACCTCGGAATGAAGGCTCGCCGGCCATTTCGCCGCAGCGCGGCAAAATTGATCCTGCGCAAATCGCGACGTCGCGGCCGCCATTATCCTTTCCGGCAACAGATCGATGTCTGATGCAAGGGAGGACGCCATGACGAATGCTGCCAATGCACTTTTGTGGACGGCTCTGTACTTTGTCCTCGCGTTCGCTGCGATCTTCGTGGTCTGGTTCGCCGACAAGATGCGCTCGAACTTCCTCGGGAAGTGATCGCGAGCGCTCGATGCCTTGCGCAAGGACATCGGCGGCATCTTCTCGATGATCAGGAACAGTTTGAACCGGATCGGGTGTGCGGCTTCGTAGGACCGGCATCGCACGTCCGAAACATCTGAACACATCACATCTGGGTTCGCCCGATCAATGCCGCCAACTTGTCCCGTGCGCGCCGCAACTTGGACGCATTCGGCCGCCTTTTTGTGAGGCGTGTCTGGGGGGCACGGCATGGCCGTGTTTGGACCAAACCTTTTAGGGGTGTCACTGTGAAGAAGATTGTATTTGTTCTGGGAGCAACGCTTGCTCTGGTGACGGCTGCGAACGCTGCGGATCTGCCGCGGCGCCAGCCCGTGCCGGCCTATCCGGCGGAGCAGGCCCCGATCGGCAAGATGCCGATTGGCAAGACCCCGGTTGGCAAGGCGCCGATCGGCAAGGCGCCCGGCCCGGTCGCGGCGCGTTACTGACGCATCAGCGGAATCTGCGCGAGCGGCCGGCAGTCGAGGGGGCACAGCGTGACGAACAAAGCTGATCGAACGGGATCCTGCATCATCGCGGGGGCCGCGCTCGCGGCCATGCTCGCTTGCACGACACCCTCGGCTTCGGCCCACGAAGCGAACAAGCGCATGGCGGACGCCAATGCGCTTGCTCCGGCCGGCACCGCCTCGCGACCGGCACCGCCATCGCGGCGCCCGGTCGCGCGCGCGGAGAAAGGTCCCTATTACGTCGACTTCCGTGCCCGCACGGCCGCGAGCTGGGGCCATGCCTTCGTCTGGTACGGCAAGACCAGCGAGAAAGCGGTCGAGGTCGCAGGGCTCACCCCCGCCGGCGACACGCTGGCTTACGTGCTCGGTCACATCACCTTTGTGCCGTCCGAGACCGGCGCCAGCTACGGCGATCTCGATCCGGAATATCTGACCGCGAGCTATCGCGTCTATCTCAACGAGGCCGACGCCAAGCGCGTGTTCGCCTATATCAAGAAATTGCAGGCGAGCTCGCCGGTCTGGAATGCCGAGACCGCCAACTGCACCGGCTTCATCGGCGACATCGCCGAGTTCATGGGACTAGAGGTCCCCAACCGCTGGCAGCGCCCGGAAAACTTCGTCAACCGCCTCAAGGAATTGAACGGCGGCCGGCAGATGGTGCGGCTGTCGGCGGAGTAGGGGCAGCCTAGGATCCGTGCCCCGGACGCAGCGCAGCGTTCCTTCGACGATGCGCTGCAGAGCCGGGGCCCATCTCTCAAAGTATCCGCGGAATGTGGGTCCCGGCTCTGCGCCGCAACGCCCTAGTGCGTCGAAGACGCGCGTGAACGCGCTGATGGCGTTGCAGCGCGTCCGGGACACGAGACCATCCAAATTATCCGCCCCGCGGAATCTCCTCATCCCCCGCATGAGCGCCCCGCCCTAACCGCACGTCCGCGCAATAGACTTTTGCCGACCCCGGCGGCATCCTCTCGCCATCAACCGATAACAGAGCGCCATACCGGCGGGGGAAACAGATCATGTTGCAGACACGGTTCACTGAGCTCGTCGGCGTCGAGCACCCGATCGTCCAGGGCGGCATGCAATGGGTCGGGCGGGCCGAGCTGGTCGCAGCCGTCGCCAATGCCGGCGCGCTCGGCTTCATGACGGCGCTGACCCAGCCGACGCCGGAGGACCTCACAAAAGAGATCGCGCGCTGCCGCGACCTCACCGACAAGCCCTTTGGCGTGAACCTCACCATCCTGCCCGCGATCAAGCCGCCGCCCTACGCCGAATACCGCGCCGCCATCATCGAGAGCGGCATCAAGGTGGTCGAGACCGCAGGCAACAAGCCGCAGGAGCATGTCGACGAGTTCAAAAAGCACGGCGTCAAGGTCGTGCACAAATGCACCAGCGTCCGCCACGCGTTGTCGGCCGAGCGGATGGGCGTCGACGCCATCTCGATCGACGGCTTCGAATGCGCCGGCCACCCCGGCGAGGACGACACCCCCGGCCTGATCCTGATCCCGGCCGCCGCCAACAAGGTCAAGATCCCGATGATCGCCTCAGGCGGGTTTGCCGACGCCCGCGGCCTCGTCGCCGCGCTGGCGCTGGGCGCCGACGGCATCAACATGGGCACCCGCTTCATGGCGACCAAGGAGAGCCCGATCCACCAGCTCATCAAGGAGAAGATCGTCGCCAATGACGAGCGCGAGACCGAGCTGATCTTCCGCACCATGCGCAACACCTCCCGCGTCGCCAAGAACGAGATCTCGACCAAGGTCGTCGCCATGGAAAAGGAAGGCGCCAGGTTCGAGGACATCCGCGAGCTCGTTGCAGGAGCCCGCGGCAAGATGGTCTACGCCACCGGCAATTCGGACGAGGGCATCTGGTCGGCCGGACAGGTGCAGGGGCTGATCCAGGACATCCCGAGCTGCGCCGAGCTGATCTCCCGCATCGTGCGTGAAGCCGAAGCGATCATCAGGAACAGGCTCGAAGGCATGATCGTTCATCCGAGCGCGCAAGCGGCGGAATAATCACTGCAAGAAGCGAGAGCAATTGATGAAGGCTTACGTCTACGGCCCTGAAGGCGCTCAGATTTCCGACGTTCCTCAACCTAAGCCCAACGGCACGCAAGTGCTGGTGCGCGTGCGCGCCTGCGGCCTCAACCGCGCCGACACCGGCATGCGCAAGGGCCACGCCCATGGCGCGGCCGGCGGTGTCGGCACCGTGCTCGGGATGGAATGGGCCGGCGAAGTCGCCGAGCTCGGACCGGACGCGAAGGGCGTCAAGGTCGGGGATCGCATCATGGGATCGGGCGCCGCGGCGTTCGCCGAGTATACGCTGGCCGATCACGGCCGGCTGTTCCGCGCCCCCGCGAACATGAGTTTCGAGGAGGCCGCCACCCTGCCTCTCGCACTCACGACCATGCACAACGCCGTCGTCACCGTCGGCGGCGTGCAGCCGGGACAAGCCGTGCTGATCCAGGGCGCGAGCTCCGGCGTCGGCCTGATGGCGATGCAGATTGCAAAGCTGAAGGGCGCAAAGCTCGTGATCGGCTCCTCGACCGATGCCTACCGCCGCGGCCGGCTGAAGGAATACGGCGCCGACCTCGCCGTCGATTCCTCCGACACCAAATGGGTCGACGAGGTGCTGAAGGCGACCGGGGGCGAAGGCGTCGACCTCATCGTCGACCAGGTCTCCGGCAAGGTTGCGAACCAAAACCTCGCCGCGACCAAGGTCCTGGGCCGCATCGTCAATGTCGGCCGGCTCGGCGGCACTCATGCCGACTTCAACTTCGACCTGCATGCGGCGCGCCGCATCTCCTATATCGGCGTCACCTTTCGCACCCGCACCATCGAGGAGGTCCGTGAGATCTTCGAGGAGGTCAGGAAGGACATCTGGGGCGCGGTCGAGTCCCGCAAGCTGCAGCTGCCGATCGACAAGGTCTATGGGTTCGACGACATCGACAAGGCGTTCGAGCACATGGAGGCGAACAAGCACCTGGGCAAGATCGTGGTGACGGTGTAAGGGGCGCCCGTCATTCCGGGGCGGTCCGCAGGACCGAACCCGGAATCTCGGGATTCCGGGTTCGCCTTCGGCGCCCCGGAATGACGGTGGTGAGAGGCATCCGCTCCTGCAACTCACTTGCGACTATAGCTGTGGATCGTCGCTTGATGTTCGGCCTCGCCCTGCTACATCCCCGCCATGACCTCCCAGCACAACAAGACCTCGGTCGCCGCGATCTCGATCTTCGCCAGCGGCGGCATGGCGGCGGCCAAGCTCGTGGTCGGGATCGCGATCGGCTCGCTGGCGCTGATCTCCGAGGCCCTGCACTCCTCGATCGACCTCGTCGCGACCATCATCACCTGGGCGGTGGTGCGGGTCTCCGACAAGCCGGCGGACGAGGAGCACCATTACGGCCACGGCAAGCTGGAGAGCATCTCCGCGCTGGGCGTCACCGCCCTGCTTTACGTGCTCGCCGGCGGCATCCTGGTCGAGGCCTATGGGCGCCTGCGCGAGGGAACCCCGCCGCCGACGATTTCGGCCGTGCCGTTCGTCGTGCTGGTGATCGACATCCTCGTCAATCTCTGGCGCGCCCGTGCCCTGGACCGGGCCGCGCGGGAAACCAGGAGCCAGGCGCTCGCCGCCGACGCGCTGCATTTCGCCTCCGACGTGATGGGTTCACTCGCCGTGATCGTGGGCCTGATCCTCGCCGCCCTCGGGTTCTGGTGGGGCGACGCCGCCGCCGCCGCTGCGGTCGCGGTGATGATCGCCCTGCTCGGCCTGCGCATGGCCGGCTCGACCGTGCAGACGCTGGTCGACCGCGCCCCCGAAGGCGCGCAGGAGAAGGCCACTGCCGCGATCCGCAGCGTGCCCGGCGTGATCGGCGTCGAGCGACTGCGCGTGCGCATGGTCGGCGCGACCACCTTCATCGACACCATCGCCAAGGTGCCGCGGACCTATCCGATCGACCGTGTCGAGAGCATCAAGCGCAACGCGGAAGCCGCCGTCACCAAGGCCTTCGGCGACGCCGATCTCACCTTCACCGCCGTTCCCGTCGCGCGCGACAACGAGACCGTGCGCGACCGCATCATGGTGATCGCGCGCAATTCGGGCCTCGCCATCCATCACGTCACGGTGCACGATCTCGGCGCCAAGCTGATCGTCAGCATCGACCTCGAGGTCGACGCCGGGATGCAGCTCGAGGCCGCCCACGACATCGCCAACACGCTGGAGCGCAACATCCAGGAGGAGTTCGGCGAGGACGTCGAGGTCGACGTCCATATCGAGCCGCTGGAGCCGGAACTGCCGTTCGGCGTCGACGCCGCGCCGGAGCGGGTGCAGACCATCGCCACTGCGCTCGCGGAGTTCGCCGGCGAAGGCGAGATCCACGACATCCATAATGTGCGCGTGCGCAACACCGACGCCGGCGAGATCGTCAACTTCCACTGCCGCGCCGCGCCGTCGATGAGCGTGATCAAGGTGCACGAGCATGTCGACGCGATCGAGCGCGCACTGCGCCGCGCGTTCCCGAGCGTGAAGCGCGTCATCAGTCACGCCGAGCCGCCGCGCGCGTGATGCAGAACGTGGCGAGGAGTCACACGTTCTCGTTTCGGACTCCTCGTGCACGTCGATTTGCGGAGCTAAGACGCGCGAACTCTGCATTGGATAAGAATTATTTCGCGTTAACGTTTCGTTGACTCTCGACAGCCTGCGCAAACTGGATTCAAATCGGTGTGATTCGAAAGCGACGTGGGGCTGCTTTCGAAACTCGTTTTCAGGGGGCCGAAGGCATGTCGCGTGCAGACGCCGCGAACGCGTGCGTCCAATCCGATTCGATCAAGGGATTGGCGCAATCGATCGCGAAACCTGCCTACCACCGACTCCTGATCGCGGAGCCGGCGTTGCGCCGCGCCGTGCCGACGCTCATCATCGCTTTCCTGATCACCATCTGCCTCGGCGCGTTCGTGCAGGTCGTCGACCAGACGCGCCAGAAGCGGCTGGCGATCCGGCACGACATCTCCGCGCTCGCCGACCTGCTCGCCGAACGCATCGACCGCCTCGCCTCGTCGCGGGTGGAGCGGCAGAAGAACATCGAGCGCCTGCCGACGCTGCTGCCCGACCTCATCCCGTCCTGGGGCATGGCCGCGGGCCGCCACGTCATCGTCACCTCGGCGGGCATCGACCGCCGCATCCTCGCCCGCATTCCGATCGACAGCGACCCTTCCGGCAATGACCGCCTGCTCGATGCCATCACTACGGCGCAGCTGCTCGCGGCGCCGCCGCGCGACGGCAACATCTCCGACATGACGCTGCCGGGCGGCAACGCCGCAATGGCGACCTCGCGGCAGATCAAGTCGATGCCCGGCTTCGTCACCGTGATCCAGGAGCGCAACGAGCCGATCTGGGGCTCGGACGCCGCGCTCTCGGTGACGCTGTCGGCCACCACCGGCTTCGTCGTCCTGATCCTCGGCTTCGCCTTCCATTGGCAGTCCACCCGCGCACGCGAAGGCGACCTCATCAACGACGCCGTGCGCGGCCGCATCGACACCGCGCTCAACCGCGGCCGCTGCGGCCTGTGGGACTGGGACCTGTCGCGCGGCCGGATCTTCTGGTCGCAGTCGATGTTCTCGATGCTCGGCCTCGACGGCCGCAACGAGCTCCTCACCTTCGGCGAGGTCAACGCGCTGGTGAAGTCCGACGACATCGACCTGTTCGAGATCGCCGACCAGCTCATCTCCGAGAAGATCGACCACATCGACCAGACCTTCCGCATGCAGCATGTCGACGGCCACTGGATCTGGCTCCGCGTCCGCTGCGAGAAGACGCGCGGGGCGACCGATTCCAGCGTGCACCTGATCGGCATCGCGGTCGACATCACCGAGCAGAAGAGCCTTGCCGAGAAGACGGTGGAAGCCGATCTGCGCCTGCGCGACGCGATCGAGACTATCCCGGAAGCCTTCGTGCTGTGGGACGCCGGCGACCGCCTCGTGCTCTGCAACTCGCACTTCCAGCGCCTGCACAAGCTGCCCGACAGCGCCGTCATCCCCGGCACCTCCTACGAGACCGTGCTCGAGGTCGGCCGCATGCCGGAGGTTCGCACCCGCCACAACGAGACCGGTGCGCAAGGTCCGGGCGCCCGCACCTTCGAGGCGCAGCTCGACGACGGCAGCTGGCTGCACATCAGCGAGCGCCGTACCAAGGACGGCGGCTACGTTTCGGTCGGCACCGACATCACCCGCATCAAGGAGCACGAGCAGAAGCTGGTCGACAACGATCTGCGCCTGCGCGCCACCGTCATCGACCTCAAGCGCTCGCAGGCCGCGCTGGAGCGCCAGGCCGTGGAGCTCGCGGACCTTGCCGAGAAATATCAGCGCGAGAAGACCCGTGCCGAGGAAGCCAACCAGACCAAGTCGAAATTCCTCGCCAATATGAGCCACGAGCTGCGCACGCCGCTCAACGCCATCATCGGCTTCTCTGAGATCATGGGCTCAGGCATGTTCGGCGAGCTCGGCAGCGAGAAGTACCAGGAATACTGCCAGGACATCCTGACCAGCGGCCACTACCTGCTCGAGGTCATCAACGACATCCTCGACATGTCCAAGATCGAGGCCGGGCGCATGAAGCTCGACATGGAAGAGCTCGACCTGTCGCAGACGCTGGCGGAATCCTTACGCGTCGTCACCGGCCGGGCCCAGGACAAGCACCTGACGCTGGATGCCGACATCGCGAAATCCATCTCGGTCGTGGCCGACCGCCGCGCCACCAAGCAGATCATCGTCAATCTCTTGTCCAACGCGGTGAAGTTCACGCCCGACGGCGGCCGCGTCGTGGTGCGCAGCCGCCAGCTCGACGACAAGGTCGTGCTGATGATCGCCGACACCGGCATCGGCATCGCTGCGCATTCGCTGGCGCGGCTTGGCCGCCCGTTCGAGCAGGTCGAGAGCCAGCTCACCAAGACCTATCACGGCTCGGGCCTTGGCCTTGCCATCGCCCGCTCGCTGGCGCAGCTTCACGGCGGCTCGATGCGGCTGCGCTCGAAGATCGGGGTCGGCACCGTGGTCCGCGTCACCCTGCCGCGCGACGCCATCAGGGCGGCGACCGGGATATCAGCGGCGGCGTAGAATTACAGCTGCAGCGAGGGCGCGACCTCGCGCGCGACATTGACCAGCGCGGCGATCAGCGGCGTCATGGGATCGCGCTGCGGGATCACCATGCCGATGCTGTAATTGACCTCGGGATCGACGATCGGGATCGAGCGCACCGTATCCGATAAGCCAAGAGTCTCGGCGAGCTTGGCCGGCATCACGCTGGCCCAGCGCCCCGTCTTCACATGCGTGAACAGCACCAGCAGGGAGTTCGAGGTCAAGGTCGGCGTCGCCTCCGCGCCGACCGAGCGCAGCGCGCGGTCGATGATGCGGCGGTTCTGCATGTCGGGCGTGAGCAGGCACAGCGGCACCTGCCCGACCTCGGTCCAGGTCACCGTCTCGCGGTCGCCGAACATGGCATCGGGCGCGGTGAGCAGGCGGTAACTCTCGTTGTAGAGCGGGATGGTGCGCACCTTGCCGATCGGCTCGTTCTCGATATAGGTCAGCCCCGCATCGACCTCAAGATTTTCGAGCAGGCCCAGCACCTCCGACGAGGTCGTGGACTGGATGCGGAAGCGCACCTCGGGATGCCGCGCGCGGAACGGCGTCGTCAGCGCAGCGACCATGCCGAGCACGGTCGGGATCGCCGCGATGCGGATCTCGCCGGAGAGCTGGTGCTTGAGCCCGTTGATCTCGTCGCGCATAGCGCGGGCATCGCCCACGATCCGCCGCGCCCAATCCAGCGCTCGCTCGCCTTCGGGCGTGAACCCCTGGAAGCGCGAGCCGCGCTGGACCAGCATCACGCCGAGGATCTCCTCGAGCTGCTTCAGCCCGGTCGACATCGTCGGCTGGGTCACGCCGCAGGCTTCTGCCGCGCGACCAAAGTGCCGTTCCTTCGCCAGCGCCAGCAGCAGTTCAAGCTTGTCGATCAACCGGACGTCCCCTCGAATTCTGTCGTCGCATGCAAGCTAGCATGTCGGGCCTGCACCGACACGCAAAAACCGGCAGCCGATACAACCTTCATTACCATTTCGTATCGATCAATTGCGGTTGCAAATCGATCAGAATTCGCAATCGCAGCATGAGACAGCTTTATTGATCTTCGAATGATTCCAAATAGTTTGCGAGGGAGAAACGCTCCGGTTGAGAACGAAGAATGACAACGCTTCACGAGCTTTGGGACGAGACGCGCGGCGCCGAGATCATCGCCGAACATGCGAAGCAGGAGGGCGCAACGCTCGTCGTCCTGCATGCGCTTCAGGAGGCCTTCGGCTACGTGCCGGAGGCGGCGATTCCCATGGTCGCGCAGGCGCTCAATCTGTCGCGCGCCGAGGTGCACGGCGTTTTCACCTTCTATCATGATTTCCGCCGCAAGCCGGCCGGCCGCCATGTGCTGAAGCTGTGCCGCGCCGAAGCTTGCCAAGCTGCGGGCGGTGATGCGCTGGCCGCGCGCGCCGAAACGAAGCTTGGCATCTCGATTGGCAACACCACCGCCGATGAGCGCGTCACGCTGGAGCCGATCTACTGCCTCGGCCTGTGCGCGACCGCGCCGTCCGCCATGCTCGACGGCCGCGTCATTGGCCGGCTCGACGAGAAGCGCCTCGATGCCCTGGTCGCGGAGGCACAGCGATGAGCATGCGTCTCTTCGTCTCGCGCGATGCAGGTGCGGTCGCCGTCGGCGCCGACGAGGTCGCGCTGGCGCTGGCACACGCTGCCGCCAAGCGCGGCATTGCCGTCGAGATCGTCAGGACCGGCTCGCGCGGCATGTATTGGCTGGAGCCGCTGGTCGAGGTCGCGACACCGCAGGGCCGCATCGCCTTCGGCCCCGTGACCGAGACCGACGTGCCTTCCCTGCTCGATGCGCTCGCCAGCAACACGCCGCATCTGTTGCGGCTCGGCGCGACCGACGAGATCCCCTGGCTGAAGCGCCAGACCCGCCTCACCTTCGCGCGCTGCGGCGTGATCGATCCGCGCTCGCTCGACGACTACCGCACCCAGGGCGGCTACAAGGGTTTTGAGCGCGCACTCTCGCTCGGCCCGGATGAGATCCTGAACGAAGTCACCGCATCCGGCCTGCGCGGCCGCGGCGGCGCGGGCTTTCCGACCGGCATCAAGTGGAAGACGGTTGCGCAGACGAAGGCCGATCGCAAGTTCATCGTCTGCAACGCCGACGAAGGCGACAGCGGCACCTTCGCCGACCGCATGATCATGGAAGGCGATCCCTTCCTGGTGATCGAAGGCATGACCATCGCCGGCATCACGGTCGGCGCGGCCAAGGGCTACATCTACATCCGCAGCGAATATCCGCACGCCGTCGAGGCGATGAACGCGGCGATCAACGCCGCGAAGCGGGGCGGCTATCTCGGCGACAAGATCGGCGGCTCCGCCTACAGCTTCAATCTCGAAGTCCGCGTCGGCGCCGGCGCCTATGTCTGCGGCGAGGAGACCTCGCTGCTGGAGAGCCTGGAAGGCCGTCGGGGCATCGTGCGCGCAAAACCGCCGCTGCCGGCGCATCACGGCCTGTTCGGCAAGCCGACCGTCATCAACAACGTGCTGTCGTTCGCGGCGATCCCCTTCATCCTCGCCGAAGGCGCCAAGGCCCATGCCGATTTCGGCATGGGCCGCTCGCGCGGCACGATGCCGATCCAGCTCGCCGGCAATATCCGCTACGGCGGGCTGTTCGAGACCGCGTTCGGCGTGACGCTCGGCGATCTCGTCGACGACATCGGTGGCGGCACCGCAACCGGCCGCCCGGTCCGCGCGGTGCAGGTCGGTGGCCCGCTCGGCGCCTATTTTCCGCGCGCCCTGTTCGACACGCCGTTCGACTACGAGGCGTTCGCGGCGCGCGACGGCCTGATCGGCCATGGCGGCGTCGTCGTGTTCGACGACAGCGTCGACATGCGCAGGCAGGCGCGTTTCGCGATGGAGTTCTGCGCCGTCGAATCCTGTGGCAAGTGCACCCCGTGCCGGATCGGCTCGACCCGCGGCGTCGAGACCATCGAGAAGATCATCAACGGCGAGCGCGTCCATGAAAATCTCGCGCTCGTCGAGGACCTTTGCAACACCATGAAATTCGGCTCGCTCTGCGCACTCGGCGGCTTCACGCCCTACCCCGTGCTCAGCGCATTGAAGCACTTCCGGGAGGATTTTGTCCCGGCGCCAACCACGCTTCAGGCCGCGGAATAGGAGAACGACAATGTCTCTGATCGAGGAAATCGACTACGGCACGCCGCGCTCCAAATCGGAAACGATGGTCACGCTGACCATCGACGGCAACCAGGTGAAGGTGCCCGAGGGCACCTCGATCATGCGGGCCGCGATGGACGCCGGCCATCAGATCCCGAAGCTCTGCGCCACCGACATGGTCGACGCCTTCGGCTCCTGCCGGCTCTGCCTCGTCGAGATCGAAGGCCGTGCCGGCACGCCGGCCTCCTGCACCACGCCGGTCATGAACGGTCTCGTGGTTCACACCCAGACCGAGCGGCTGAAGAAGCTGCGCAAGGGCGTGATGGAGCTCTACATCTCCGACCATCCGCTCGACTGCCTCACCTGCGGCGCCAATGGCGATTGCGAATTGCAGGACATGGCCGGCGCCGTCGGCCTGCGCGACGTACGCTACGGCTATGAGGGGGAGAACCACGTCTTCGCCAAGACGAACGGCTGCAGCAACGAGCACTGGATGCCGAAGGACGAGTCAAACCCGTACTTCACCTATGATCCCTCCAAGTGCATCGTCTGCTCGCGCTGCGTCCGCGCCTGCGAGGAGGTGCAAGGCACCTTCGCGCTGACCATCTCCGGCCGCGGCTTCGACAGCCGCGTCTCGCCCGGCATGAGCGAGAGTTTCCTCGGCTCCGAATGCGTCTCCTGCGGCGCCTGCGTGCAGGCCTGCCCGACCGCGACGCTGACGGAAAAATCCGTCATCGAGATCGGCCAGCCCGAACATTCGGTCGTCACCACCTGCGCCTATTGCGGCGTCGGCTGCGCCTTCAAGGCCGAGATGCGCGGCGAGGAAGTCGTGCGCATGGTGCCGTACAAGGACGGCAAGGCCAATCGCGGCCATTCCTGCGTCAAGGGCCGCTTCGCCTGGGGCTACACCAACCACAAGGAACGCATCCTCAAGCCGATGATCCGCGAGCGGATCGAGGATCCCTGGAAGGAAGTGTCCTGGGACGAGGCGTTCTCGTTCGCCGCGTCGAAGATGCGCGGCATCCAGAAGAAGTATGGCCGCGACGCCATCGGCGGCATCACTTCGTCCCGCTGCACCAATGAAGAGACCTATCTGGTGCAGAAGCTGATCCGCGCCGGCTTCGGCAACAACAATGTCGACACCTGCGCCCGCGTCTGCCACTCCCCGACCGGCTACGGCCTTGCCACCACTTTCGGCACCTCGGCCGGCACGCAGGATTTCGACTCGGTCGAGGACACCGATGTCGTCGTCGTGATCGGCGCCAACCCGGCCTCCGCTCACCCCGTGTTCGCCTCGCGCCTGAAGAAGCGGCTGCGCCAGGGCGCAAAACTGATCGTGATCGATCCGCGCCGCACCGAGATGGTGGAATCGCCGCATGTGAGGGCGCTGCACCTGCCCCTGATGCCCGGCACCAACGTTGCGGTGATGACCGCGCTGGCGCATGTCATCGTCACCGAAGGCCTCGTCAACGAAGCCTTCGTGCGCGAGCGTTGTGACTGGGCCGAGTTCGAGGAATGGGCCGCCTTTGTCGCGCAGCCGAACAACAGCCCGGAAGCCACGGCCATCCTGACAGGCGTCGATCCCAAGCTGCTGCGCGAGGCAGCCCGCATCTACGCCACCGGCGGCAACGGCGCGATCTATTACGGCCTCGGCGTCACCGAGCACAGCCAAGGCTCGACCACCGTGATCGCGATCGCCAACCTCGCCATGGCGACCGGCAATATCGGCCGTCCCGGGGTCGGCGTGAACCCGCTGCGCGGCCAGAACAACGTGCAAGGCTCCTGCGACATGGGCTCGTTCCCGCACGAGCTGCCTGGCTACCGCCACATCTCGGGCGATGCCGTGCGCGACCAGTTCGAAGCGCTGTGGAACGTCAAGCTCAACCCAGAGCCGGGCCTGCGCATCCCCAACATGTTCGATGCCGCGGTCGAAGGCACCTTCATGGGCATCTATGTGCAGGGCGAGGACATCCTGCAGTCCGATCCCAACACCAGCCACGTGGTGGCGGCGCTGTCGGCGATGGAATGCGTTATCGTCCACGACCTGTTCCTGAACGAGACCGCGAACTACGCCCACGTCTTCCTGCCCGGCTCGAGCTTCCTGGAGAAGGACGGCACCTTCACCAATGCCGAGCGCCGCATCCAGCGCGTGCGCAAGGTGGTGACGCCGAAGAACGGCATGGCCGACTGGGAGGTCACCATCGGCCTTGCCAAGGCGATGGGCTTCGAGATGAACTACAGCCACCCCTCGGAGATCATGGACGAGATCGCGGCGCTGACACCGACCTTTGCCGGCGTCTCCTACGCCAAGCTGGACGAGCTCGGCTCGGTGCAATGGCCCTGCAACGAGAAGGCGCCCGCGGGCACGCCTGTGATGCATATCGACGGCTTCGTCCGCGGCAAGGGCAAGTTCGTCGTCACTGAATATGTCGCGACCGACGAGCGCACCGGCCCGCGCTATCCGCTGCTGCTGACCACCGGCCGCATTCTCAGCCAGTACAATGTCGGCGCGCAGACGAGGCGCACCGAGAACGTGGTCTGGCATGCCGAGGACCGGCTCGAGATCCATCCGCACGACGCCGAGCAACGCGGCGTCCGCGACGGCGACTGGGTGCGGCTGAAGAGCCGCGCCGGCGAAACCACGCTGCGCGCGGAGATCACCGACCGCGTCGCGCCCGGCGTCGTCTACACCACCTTCCATCACCCGGACACGCAGGCCAACGTCATCACCACGGACTATTCGGACTGGGCGACCAACTGCCCCGAATACAAGGTGACGGCGGTGCAAGTCTCGCCGTCGAACGGCCCGTCCGACTGGCAGAAGGCCTATGACGCGCAGGCGCGGCATTCCCGCCGCATCGCGCCGGCCGAGGCCGCGGAGTAACCGGATGCACGTGCCGGTGCAGGCCATCGATCGCGAGATCTGGCGCGGCGCGGTCGCGACCGAGGGTGCGCGGCTGATCCCGGAGGAGACGCCGCTGGCGCTGACCTATAATGGCGGCACCTATGCCGTCATGATGGGCACGCCGCAGAACCTCGAGGATTTCGCCGTCGGCTTCAGCCTGGACGAAGGCATCATCAAATCGGTCGACGACATCAAGTCGCTCGATGTGGTTCGCCTCGACGACGGCATCGAGCTGCGCATGTGGCTGGCCTCGGACGACGCCGCACGCATCAGCGAGCGCCGCCGCCACATCGCGGGTGCCACCGGCTGCGGCATCTGCGGCATCGAGTCCATTGCCGAAGCGGTGCGGCCTGCCGGCGTGGTGCCGCAGGGGCAGACCTTCACGCCGGATCAGATCATGGCGGCGATGCAGGCCATCGCGCCGCTGCAATCGATCAATCTGCAAACCCGCGCGGTCCATGCCGCCGCATTTTGGTCTACGACCGGCAACATCGTCGCGCTGCGCGAGGATGTCGGCCGCCACAACGCGCTCGACAAGCTCGCCGGCGCGCTCGCGCGCAGCCGCACCGACGCGGGTTGCGGCATGGTGCTGCTCACCAGCCGCGTCTCGGTCGAGATGGTGCAGAAGACCGCCGCGATCGGCGCGCCGGTGATGGTCGCGGTCTCCGCGCCCACCGCGCTCGCGGTGCGCACCGCGGAGGCCGCCGGCATCACGCTGATCGCCATTGCCCGCCAGGACGGGTTCGAAGTGTTCTCGCATGGCGGCCGGATCGTTGCCTGCCATGCCACGGAGGTTGCCGATGTCGCCTGACCGCCTGATCTACATGGCCAACCAGATCGGCAAGTTCTTCCAGAGCCAGGGCCACGACAAGGCCGTGCCAGGGATTGCCGAGCACATCAGGAAGTTCTGGGATCCCCGGATGAAGCGCGCGATCTTCGCCCATCTCGATGCCGGCGGCGTGGGGCTCGAGCCGAACGTGCGCGAGGCCATCACCGTGCTGAAGCAGACGACGTCCCTCCCAGCAGCGTCCTGAACACGCGCCGCACCTCGCTCTGCGTCTCCTTCACGCGGGCCTCAAGCGCAGAGAAATCCGGCGCATCGCCGGCGCGTGTCATGACGCGCTGAAGATCGGTGCCGGCGGTCTCAGGCTTGAAGCGGTCGCTGACGCAGAGCCGCAGGATCTGCGTCAGATCGTGATAAAGCCGCGCCGCGGCACGCAGGATCTCGGTCTCCGATTGCGAAAGCACGCCGAGCCTGCATGCATTTTCCAGCACCTGCAGGGTGCTGACGTCGAGGATCCCCGGCTTGTCGTGAGCGTGCACGAGCTGGAGATATTGCGCGATGAAGTCGATATCGACCATGCCGCCGGCGGCATATTTGAGATCCCAATGGTCGCTCTCGCCCTTCTCCTGCGCGATGGCATGCCGCATGTCGGCAACGTCGTTGGCGGTGGTGACGGGATCGCGGCGGCGGGTCAGGACATCGCGGATCACGCGCTCGATGCGCTGGCGGAATTCGCTCGACGCCGACACCACGCGCGCGCGCGTCAGCGCCATGTGCTCCCAGGTCCAGGCCTCGTTGACCTGGTAGTCGGCGAACGAGACGAGGCTCGAGGCTACGGGGCCGGCACGCCCGGAGGGGCGCAGCCGCATGTCGATCTCGTAGAGCACGCCGTAATTGGTGCGGGTCGTGAAGGCGCTGATCAGGCGCTGGGTGAAGCGGGCGAAATAATGCGCACCCTGGAGCGATTTCGGCCCGTCCGAGTCCGGCTCGTCGCTGTCGAAATCGTAGAGCAGGATCAGGTCGAGATCGGACGAGGCCGTCATCTCGCGGCTGCCGAGCCGGCCCATCGCGATGATCGCGGTCTCCTGGTCCTTGATGCGGCCGTGCTGGGCGGCGAAACGATCGGCGACGAGACCGTGCACGGTGTGGACGATGCCTTCGGCGACGTCGGCAAAGGCCGTGCTCGCCTGCTGCGCCGACACGGTGCCGGACAGGATACGCGTGCCGATCAGGAACAGACTCTCTTGCCCGAACAAGCGCAGGCGATCGAGGAACTCCTCGTATGAGCCGGCGTCCTGCACGGTCGCCGCGAGCCGTCCCGACAATTCCTGCTTGTCCGGCATTGCGCCGAAGAAGCGCGGATCGATCAGCCCGTCCATGAGCTGCGGCTGCCGCGCCAGCATTTCGCCGAGCCGCGGCGCCGCGCCCAGCACCAGGGCCACCAGCGCGACGAGATCGCGGTTCTGTCCGAGCAGCGTGATCAGCCGGCCGCCGCGCTGAAGCGCCTGGAGAAAATGGTCGAACGCCACGACGGCGCGATCCGGCTCTTCGGCATGGGCGAGACCATCGATCAGGGCCGGCACGAACTCGACGAAGGCGCCTCGCGTCTGATCATTGCGGAACACGCGATAATCGCCGGTGATCCAGTCGCGCACGGTCTGCGCAACCGCGGCAGGCTTCTTGAAGCCCAGCGAGGTCAGATATTGCAGCAGGCGCGGATCCTCGGGACCGGCGCTGTAATCGAGCGCCGGCAGCTTTGCCGTGCCGGTCGGATCGTCGCCCTCGAACAGTTTCTCGTAGTGTCCCTGCACGATCTCGAGCTGGCGCAGCAGGTCGCGCGCAAAGGCTTCGCGATCCGGATAGCCGAAGAAGCGCGCGAAGCGCTCGACCGACTCCTTGTCCTCCGGCAGCGCATGGGTCTGCTCGTCGGCGATCATCTGGAGACGGTGCTCGACCCGTCGCAGGAATTGATACGCCGTACTCAGTTCGTCACGCGCGGCGGACGTGATCCAGTTGCTGGAGGCGAGAATGTCGAGTGCGGCGAGCGTCGGCCGGGCCCGCAATTCAGGATGGCGGCCGCCCGCGATCAGCTGCTGGGTCTGTGCGAAGAACTCGATCTCGCGGATGCCGCCCCGCCCGACCTTGACGTTGTGCCCCTCGACCGCGATCTCGCTCTGGCCGCGATAGGTCTGCATCTGCCGCTTCATGTCGTGCACATCGGCAAGCGCGGCGAAGTCGAGATGCTTGCGCCAGACGAACGGCGCGATCTCGGCGAGCAGCGCCTCGCCCGCCTTGGGATCGCCGGCGCAGGCGCGCGCCTTGATCATCGCGGCGCGCTCCCAGGTGCGCCCTTCCCGCTCGTAGTAATTCAGCGCGGCCTCGCGCGAGATCGCCACCTGGGTCGAGGACGGATCCGGGCGCAGGCGCAGATCGACGCGGAAGACGTAGCCGTCATAGGTGCGCTGCTGGAGGAGGCGCGCCATGCCTTGCGTCAGGCGAACGAAGAACGGCTGCGGCTCGATATCCGGCGCGAGCGTCGTGGCTTCGGGATCGAAGAAGACGATGAGATCGATGTCGCTGGAATAGTTCAGCTCGCCCGCCCCCATCTTGCCCATCGCGAGCACGATCAGGCCGCAGCCCTCTTCAGGGGCTTCCGGATTGGGCGGTGAGAGCTTGCCACGTGCGGCTTCCTGCCGCAGCAGATACTGGAGCGCCGCCTGCACCGAGGAGACCGCGACGTCGGTCAGCGCCGCCGTCACCCGCATCACCGGCCAGACCCCGCCGATGTCGCACAGCGCGGTCAGCAGAGCCGCCTCCGCCTTCATGCGGCGGAGCAGACGCATCACCTCGGCTTCGTCGCCGGCGGCGAGTACCGCGCTCCTCGCCTCCGCGATCAGCGCAGGAAGATGCGCATCCGGATCGCATTCGAGCAGGCGGATCAGGCGCGGCGCATCGGCGCGCACCAGATCGAGCAGATAGGGCGAGAATTCCGCAATGCCGGCCAGGATATCCCGCGCGAAGGGATGGCTCAGCAAGCCCTCGATACGAGCCGATTGTGCCGGCTCAAGTTCCGCCAGCCAGCTCTCAAGACGTCGTTCGTCGGTTGCGGAAGCGGCAATATGGGGAGCCTCCGCGAAGCGGGTCGCGAGGCTCACACCAGTCTTGTCCGCGTTTCCCGGCGCGGAGTGGTTCATGCCACCTTCTGTGGCATATCCGGCAGCGGAGGAGCAACCCTGTCGCCCGCGCCCGTGCGCGTCGGCAGCACCAGCGTGGCGACGAGGCCGGGATTGGCATCGCCCAGCCGCAATTCGCCGCCATGAAGTGTCGCAACCGCGGCAGCCAGGCTAAGGCCCAGGCCTGAGCCCGGCAGCGTGCGGCTGGCTTCGAGCCGCACGAATCGCTCGACGACATGCTTGCGGTCGGCTTCGGGAATACCGGGGCCGCGATCGGTGACGCCGAGCAGCACCTGGTCGCCCTCGCGTTTCGCCTCAATCGTGATCTGCCTTGCGTCCATGCTGACCACGGTTCCCGCCGCCTGCACGGCCGGCTTGCCGTATTTGATCGCGTTCTCGACCAGATTGGCGAGCGCCTGGCTGATCAGTTCGCGGTTGGCATGAATCGGCGTCGGCTCGGCCTTCACCTTCAAGGTCATGCCGTCGTCCTCGGCGAGCGGCTCGTAGAGCTCGTGGATGCCGGCCGCGACTTCGGCCGCGTCGAAGTCATCCATGTTGCCGCGCGCCTGGCCGGACTCGGCGCGCGCGATCATCAGCAGCGCGTTGAAGGTGCGGATCAGCCCGTCGGATTCCTCGATGGTCCGTTCCAGCGCGGCGCGGTAATCGGCCTCGCAGCCCGATTTCGCCAGCGCCTCCTCGGCGCGGTTGCGCATGCGCGTCAGCGGCGTCTTGAGGTCGTGGGCGATGTTGTCGGAGACTTCCTTCAGCCCCGCCATCAGCGCCTCGATCCGCTCCAGCATGGCGTTGAGGTTCTCGGCGAGGCGATCGAGCTCGTCGCCGCTGCGCCCGACCGGCAGACGTCCGCTGAGATCGCCGGTCATGATGCGCTGGGCCGTGCCGGTCATGGCGTCGATGCGGGTGAGCACGCGGCGCGCGACGAAAATGCCGCCGCCAAGGCCCAGCACCACCACGATCAGGACCGACCATTGCGCCGCCTTGGCGACGATGCCGAACAGCCGTCGCCGCTCGGCGAGATCGCGGCCGATCAGGAGCCGGAAGCCGTTTTCGAGTTCGGTGACGCGCACCAGCGCGCGGTGGTCGCGGTCGTCGGCATCCTCGATGCGGCGGTAGGCGGTCTCGGACCAGCCGCGCGTCGCCATCACGCCCGGCGCCAGCGAGCCGACATTGCCGGCGATCGCCTGCCCGGTCGGCGTGGTCACGAGATAGAGGTTGGCGCCCGGCCGCAGCGCCCGGTATTCGATCGTGCGCACGAGGACGAACATGCCGCGACGGCCGTAGATCTCCTCGATCTCCGAGGTCTCGGCATTGACCGTCTGCGTGATCTCCTCGGTGATCAGCCGCCGCGTATTCCAGGCGAAATAGCCGAGCAGCGAGGCCGCGAACATCGCGAACAGCAGCAGATAGACCAGCGTCAGCCGAAACGCCGTGGTGCGGACGAGTTTACCGAATGCCGTCACGGATCATGTATCCGGCGCCGCGGATCGTGTGCAGCAGCGGCCGTTCAAAACCCTTGTCGATCTTGGAGCGCAGCCGCGAGATGTGCACGTCGATCACGTTGGTCTGCGGATCGAAATGATAGTCCCAGACGTTCTCCAGCAGCATGGTGCGCGTCACCACCTGGCCGGCATGCTTCATGAGGTATTCGAGCAGGCGGAATTCGCGCGGCTGGAGCGTCAGCTCGTCCTTGCCGCGGGCGACGCGGTGGGAGAGCCGGTCGAGCTCGAGATCGCCGACGCGATAAAGCGTGTCCTCGGCAGGTCCTCCGCGGCGGCGCGACAGCACCTCGACCCGGGCGAGCAGCTCGGCGAAGGAATACGGTTTTGGCAGATAATCGTCGCCGCCGGCGCGCAGGCCCTTGATGCGGTCGTCGACCTGTCCGAGCGCGGACAGAATCAGCACCGGCGTGGTGTTGCCCTTGTCGCGCAGCGCGCCGATCAGCGACAGGCCGTCGCGCTTGGGCAGCATGCGGTCGACCACCAGCACGTCGTAATCGCCGTTCTCGGCCATGGCGAGGCCTTCCTCGCCGTCGGCGGCGTGATCGGCAATGTGACCGACTTCGCGAAACGCCTTCACGAGGTAGTCGGCGGATTCGCGGTCGTCTTCGATGATGAGGAGGCGCATCGTGCGTTCAGCGGCGGTCAAGGGGGTCAACCTTCTATGAACATGGCGCGAGCGGCAATCGCATGCAAGCCAAGCGAAAGAGACTTGGGTGGGCAAAGGGCGGGCGGTGAAGCTGGGGGGACTTCACCGCCCTAGGCCTTCCGACGGAGGGGGGCGTAATTCCACCGGAAGGTAGGCTGGGGAAGCAATCGTTGCGCTGCTCCCCCGAGGAGCGTCGGCGGCGGGGGCGACTGATGCCGGCGACACCCCTCATCTCGTAGGCCTCCTGGCCCTCAGCCCTTGGCGATGGGCACTGCGACGAAGCGCGACTGGCCGCCGCTCTTCACGCGCATCAGGACGCTGTTCTTGTTGTCGGTCCGCGCCGCGTTGATGGCGTCGCGGACTTCGCCGGCAGTGGCCACGCTCTTGCCGCCGACCTCGAGGATCACGTCGCCTTCCTTGAAGCCGCGTTCGGCCGCGGCGCTCTTCGGGTCGACTTCGGTGACGACGACACCTTCCTTGCCGGCGCCAGCCACGGAATTGGCAGGCGCAACGGTCATGCCGAGCTTGGGCACGTCGGTGCCTTTGGTGGCGCCCTTGCCGCTATCGTTGTCGGTGTCCGCCTTGGCCTCGACCGTGTTCGGCAGCTGGCCGAGGGTGAGGCTGATGACCTTGTCCTGCCCCTTGTGCAGCACGTTGAGCTTCACGGTCGCACCGGGCGCCATGCCGCCGATGGTGCGGGCGAGCTCACGGGCGTCCTTGACGGACTCGCCGTTGACCGCCGTGATGACGTCGCCGGATTCGATCCCGGCCTTCGCCGCCGGACCGTTCGCCTGCGGCTCGGCCACCAGCGCGCCTTCGGCCTTCTTCATGCCGAGGCTGTCGGCGATGTCCGACGTCACCGGCTGGATCTGCACACCGATCCAGCCGCGGCTGACCGAGCCCTTGTCCTTGAGCTGGGCCACCACGCTCTTCACGGTGTTGGCGGGAATCGAGAAGGCGATGCCGACGCTGCCGCCGGAGGGCGAATAGATCGCTGTGTTGACGCCCATCACCTCGCCCTCGGTGTTGAAGGCCGGACCGCCGGAATTGCCCTTGTTCACGGGCGCGTCGATCTGGATGAAATCGTCATACGGACCGTTGCCGATGTCACGGCCGCTGGCCGAGACGATGCCGGCGGTCACGGTGCCGCCGAGGCCGAAGGGATTGCCGACCGCGAGCACCCAGTCGCCGATCCGCGGCTTGCCGTCGGCAAGCTTGGCGAACGGGAAGTTGGTGCCGCCCTCGACCTTGATCAAGGCGAGGTCGGTGCGCTGGTCGGTGCCGATCACCTTGGCGGTATAGGTCTTGCCCTCATCGGTGGTGACCTCGACCTTGTCGGCGCCATCGACGACGTGGTTGTTGGTCACGGCATAGCCATCAGCCGAGATGAAGAAACCGGAGCCTTGGCCCTGCACGACGCGGCCGCGGCCGCCTTTCAGGCCCGGGAAGCCATCCGGACCGCCGAAGCGGCGGAAGAAGCGCTCCATCGGCGAGCCCGGCTGGAACGGCGACTGTGCGTCGTCGCCATCATCGTTGCTCGCAGTTTTCTCCTTGATGTTGACCTTCACGGAAATCACCGACGGCTTCACGCGCTCGACGATGTCGGCGAAACCGACCGGACGCTCGACCTTGCGAACCTCGTTGTTGACCTGCGCATGGGCCGGGCTGGAGAACAGGTCGGCCGGCGACACCGACGGGCTGAAGCCGTAAACGGCAGCGCCGAGCCCGGCGGCGACCGAGGCCATCAGCGCAATCTTGCGCGCGGAAAACACCGACCGGCGCGGCTGCCGGTAGGACGGGAGGTTCGAGAGGTCGATACGGTCGGTCATGCAGATATCTCCAGGGCCTTGAAATCCATCTGGTGCCGGATATGGGCACCTTTACGGATCTGAAGATGGGGACTTCCGCCTTACCGCGCGCTGGCGGCCGGGTTAAACTTTTGTAATGGAGGCGCGCTGCCGATGCGGCAGTTTAACGCAGGCCAAAAGTCGTGGTTCTTTAGGAACTTAACCGAAGTTCCCGGATCGGCCGACAGCGCGCTTTTTCACCGTTTTCAGCTCGCCCGAACGCTGGTCAGGACGGTTTCGCGTCGTCCGACATCAACGCCGCGAGACGCGCTTCTTCCTCAGGCGTGAGCGGCGGAGCTGGTAGATCCGCACCGCTTTTCGCGCGCCGGCGGATTTGCAGCCATAGCGCCAGGCCGCCGCCGATCAGCAGCAGCGGCGCGAGCAGCCAGAGCAGCATGGTGTGCCGCTCGAAGCGCGGCTTGAGCAGCACGAATTCGCCGTAGCGCGCCACCAGGAAATCGAGCACCTGCGAATTGCTGTCACCGGCCGCGATGCGCTCGCGCACCAGCAGGCGCAGGTCGCGCGCGAGCGGCGCGTCGGAATCGTCGATCGACTGGTTCTGGCAGACCATGCAGCGCAGCTCGCGCGACAAGTCGCGCGCGCGGGTCTCCTTCGCGGGGTCCGACATGATCTCGTCGGGCTGCACGGCGTGCGCCGCCGGCCCAGCCAGCAGCATCAAGGCAACGAACGCAGCCATCATCCGGCGCATCAAGATCACTCCGCGGGCTGGAGGCGCTGCCTGGCCCGCGCCGGTTTCGGCACGCCAACCCGCAAGCGGCGGTCGGACAGCGACAGCACGCCGCCGAACGCCATCAGCACCGGTCCCCACCAGATCAGCAGCACCAGCGGCTTGTGATAGATGCGGACCGCGATCGCGCCGTCGGCGGTGGCGTCCCCGAGCGAGACGTACAGCTGGCTCGCGCCGCGGGTCAGCAGCGCCGCCTCGGTCGTCGAGGAGCCGCGCGTGGTAAAGCTGCGCTTCGACGGCGTCATCACGCTGATCGCCTCACCATCACGGCTGACGTTGAACTCGGCGATCATCTCGTGGTAGTTCGGACCCTGCCGCGAAAACAGGCCGTCGAGCTTGAGGTCGTAGCCGGCGACGTGGGCGACGTCGTTCTGCTTCATGGTCGCGATATATTCGCTGTTCCAGGTGGTCTCGCAGACGATGCCGATCAGCGCGACACCGAGGCCGGCATGCGCGAAGGCCGTGCCCCAGGCCGAGCGCGGCAGCCCGCGGGCACGGTGGATGGCCGTCGCGAACGGCAACCGCACGAGGCCCGTGCGCTCGACGATGTCGGTGACGGCGCCGGCGATGACGAAGATGCCGAGCCCGATCGCGAGCGGCGCCAGCGTCGCACCGCCGCTCGCCCAGCCCCAGGCGATGGCCACCGCGACCAGGCCGGCTACACCGGCCGCGAGCAGGCGCTGCGTCACGCCGAGCAGGTCGCCACGCTTCCACGCCAGCATCGGGCCGCACGGCACTGCGAGCAGCAGCAGCGCGAACAGCGGGACGAAGGTGAGATTGTAGAAGGGCGCGCCGACCGACATCTTGAAATCGGCCAGCACTTCCATCGCCAGCGGATAGAGCGTGCCGAACAGCACGACCGCGCAGGCCACGGTGAGCAGCAGATTGTTCAGCACCAGCGCGCCTTCGCGCGAGATCGGCGCGAACAGGCCGCCCTGCTTCAGCGAGGTCGCCCGGCCGGCGAACAGCGACAGGCTGCCGCCGATGAACATGCAGAGGATCAGCAGGATGAACACGCCGCGGGTCGGATCGGTCGCGAACGCGTGCACCGAAGTGATGACGCCCGAGCGCACCAGGAAGGTGCCGAGCAACGACAGCGAGAAGGTCAGGATCGAAAGCAGGATGGTCCAGACCTTCAGCGCGTTGCGCTTCTCCATCACCAGCGCCGAATGCAGCAGCGCAGTGCCGGCGAGCCACGGCATCAGCGAGGCGTTCTCGACCGGATCCCAGAACCACCAGCCGCCCCAGCCGAGCTCGTAATAGGCCCAGTAGGAGCCCATCGCGATGCCGAGCGTCAGGAAGATCCAGGCGACCAGCGTCCACGGCCGCACCCAGCGTGCCCAGGCCGCGTCGATCCGTCCCTCCATCAGCGCCGCGATGGCGAAGGAGAACGAGATCGAGAAGCCGACATAGCCGAGATAGAGCATCGGCGGATGCACGGCGAGACCGACGTCCTGGAGCACCGGGTTGAGATCGCGCCCCTCGATCGGCGGATTGACGATGCGCAGGAACGGGTTCGAGGTCATCAGGATGAAGAGATAGAAGGCGCTGGCGATCCAGGCCTGCACCGCCAGCACATGCGCACGCAGCGACAGCGGCAGATTGTTGCCGAAGGCCGCGACGAGACCGCCGAACAGCGCCAGGATCGAGACCCACAGCAGCATCGAGCCTTCATGGTTTCCCCACACGCCGGTGATCTTGTAGATCAGCGGCTTCATGGAGTGAGAATTCTCGTAGACATTCGCGACGGAGAAATCCGAGTTCACATGCAACGTCACCAACGCAATGAACGATGCGCCAACGAACAGCAGCTGCGCCAGCGCGGTGGAGCGCGCTACGTTCATCAGCGCGGCATCGCGCAGGCGCGCGCCGATCAGCGGCACGATGGACTGGATCAGCGCGAGGCCAAGCGCCAGCACCAGCGCGTAATGTCCTGATTCCGCGATCACCGCACCGCTCCTTGCGGGTTGCCCTGCGCCGTCGTCGCCGCAGGCTTGCCGCTACCGGAGGCCTTGACGTTTTCAGAAGGCTTGGCGCCATAATCATCCTTCCAGTGGCCCTGCTTCTTCAGGGCATCGGCGACGTCCTTGGGCATGTAGGTCTCGTCATGCTTGGCGAGCACGGTGTCGGCCTTGAACACGCCGTTGCCATCGAGCGCGCCTTCGGCGACGACGCCCTGCCCTTCGCGGAACAAGTCGGGGAGGATGCCCTTGTAGGCGACGGGCAGCTTGGCATTGCCGTCGGCGACCTCGAAGGTCACCGCAAGATTGTCGCCGCGCTGAAGCGAGCCGGGCTGCACCAGGCCGCCGAGGCGAAACCGCTTGCCCGGTGCGACGTGCTTCTCGGCGACCACGGTCGGGGTCGAGAAGAACACAATGGAGTCGCGCAGTGCATTGAGCACCAGCGCGGCCGCGAGCGCGAGCACGGCGAGCGAGCCGCCGATAATGGTCATGCGTCGCTGCTTGCGGGTCATGGCGTGTCCGTTCTCCGTCCCAATATCGTCATCCGTCGAGCCCGAGCGTCTTGAGGCCCTCGTTGAGCTGGCGCAGCCGCTCGGCGTCATTGGCGACGGCCTGGCGGGCGTCGGTCGAGGCGCCCTTCGCCTTGTCGCGGTCACCCATCACGAGATAGGCCCGCACCAGGCGCAGCCAACCCTCGACGTCGTCGCCGTTCTGCTTGAGGCGCGTGGCGAGACGCTCGACCATGCCGCGGATCATCGCGTTGCGATCACCCTCGTTGATGTCCTTTGACGCGGCAATCGTCTCGTCCGACAGCGCGGGCATCGTGCCCCCGCCGCCGACCCGCGCCAGCGAGGACTGCACCAGCGGACGCCACGGCGCATCGGCCGGCGCCTTCGCCAGCAGTGCGCGCCAGATGTTGGCGGCATCGTCCTTGCGGCCGTCCTGCTCGGCGGCAAGGCCGAGGAAATAGTTCGCCTTGGGATCGTCGGCGTTGAGCGCATGCGCGCGTTCGAACTCGCTCTTCGCCTCGGCGGTTACAACGCCGCTCGCGGCCGCCGCGATCGCTTCGCCGAGATCCGACCGCCGCTCCGCACTCTCGCCGTTGTAGGCGAGCGAGTTGCGATAGGCGCGGACCGCATCGTCGAAACGGCCGAGACGTTCCAGCACCGGTGCGAGCACGTTCCAGCCGCGCCCGTCCGTTGGATTCTTTTCCAGATGTTGCTCGACCTGCAAGACGAGGTTCTCGAGCGACTGAGCCATGCCGGTGCCCGCCCCGCGCTCCCGCTGCGCGAGCGGAAAGTCGCGCAGCAGGGGCGAGCCGAGCGGCATGTAGACGCCGATCGCAACCAGCGGCAGGCCGACCAGCGCCAGCACCGCCGCCGCGCGGCGCCATTTGAGGTTCGGTTTCGGCTCCAATGCGGGCTCGCTGGCGGCCGCAGCGAGCAGCCGGCGGCTGATCTCGACGCGCGCGGCTTCGGCTTCGGGCGCAGCGACCAACCCTGCAGCGAGATCGCGCTCGATCTCGGCCAACTGGTCCTTGTAAACCGCGACCTCGCTGCCCTGGGCTTGGCTATTCTGATCCTGCGCGCGTCCGCTGCGGCCGAGCGGCAGGAGCACGGCGAAAATCGCCGCGACCGTCATCAGCGCGAACACGAACCATAGCGTCATCAGGCAAGCTTCCGGCAGCGCGCCACCCGCGCCCATAGCTGGCTTTACACCACGGCCGGACGATGCGGCAATTGACAATTGTCAATTCGGCGCGACCGCACATAGTCCCGAAACGGTGAAAATCCAACGACTTAGCCGATCTCGAAGTCGGCGCTTTGCGCGGCGTTCTCGCCGTGGCCGTTGAAGGCCCTCAGGAAGTATGTTCCAGGCTCGATGGCGTCGGGCAATCTGATGCGCAACGCCCCGACGGGAACGGGCGATGCAACCCTGGTGACCGTCTCAGACAACTGCCGCCCGCTTGCCTTCTCGACCAGCACCACCTTCGCGCCGACCATCAGCCGTTGATATTTGGCAACAATGACGCGGTTCTCAATCTCGATGGAGCTGATAAAGGGTTTCATGCGCCCACAGATAGAAATTTCCAAGACTTGCATCGCGACCGTAGGGCTCGCCACCGGCAGCGTCAACCACAAATTGTGATCACACAAATATGCGCTTGGATCAGCTTGCGCGCGACGATTTGCGCTCGCCAGTGGCTGCGTTCTCCGCGGCGCGGCTCATCAGCGAGGCGTAATCGTCGCCGAACAGCACCTGGCAGAAGCGAATCGCGGCCTGCACCTGCTGTTGCCGGTAGGTACGGACCTTGTGATCGGCGGCGCGCAGCGATTGCACCAGCTGCTCGGTCGAGCGCTCGACATATTGCTGGAGGTCGGAATAGGTGCGCAGCGTCACCTCGTTGATTGCAAGCTCGCTGGCATAGTTGCGGCAGGTCGCGACGAAATCGATCAGCGCCGCGGTTTCCTCGACCTCGGTGCTGTCGATCCGCGCCCCCGGCGGGATGTCCTTCTCGGGCCGCTGGCGCAGGATGCGGCGGACCCGGCCCGGAACGCTATCGATCTCCGATTGCAGCGCATTGGAGATGTCGGCCCGGATCGAGGTCAGCTGCTTGCCCCAGGCCGAATCGTTGCGCAGATCGAGCTCGGTGCGCAGCCCGCGCACGCCGTCATGCAGCGCCTTGAGGTTGTCGGCGACATTGTCGAAATAGCCGCGCTTGATGTCCATGCGCAGGATCGCAGCAACGCAGGACAGATCGTGCAGAGCTATCGTGACCGCGACACCATAAGGCGTCGCCGCGACGCGGATCTCGTCGTCGGAGGCGGCCATCTTGATGGCGAGGCGGATGATCTGCCAGGGCGCGGCCATCCGCTGCGCCACCATCGACAGGGCGAAAGGCAGCATCTGCGGCGTCTGGAGCACGGGAATGTTGAGCGCCGCCGTCACCGAAGCGATCTGGGGCTCGCCGAAGGCGCGCAGAAAGCGCGGCAGCTTCTCGTTCAACGAGGCGATGGCCTCCCGGACCTGGAGCACCGCTCCGATCGAATAGAGGTCCTCGATCACATTGGGAGGGCCGACCCGCGCGAGCGCGCGCGATTTGTCGCCGCCGCCCGGCCCCGTCAGCTCGAGGATGGCCTCGGCAGCCACAGCCTGGAGCTGGTGCGCGAGCGCCTCGACCTGCCCTCCTGCATCCGCCGGCATGCGCGCCAGCGCCGCCTCGAATTCATTGACCTTGTCCGGCGCACCGTCGCGGCCGAGCCATTGCCAGATCGGATGCAGCGAGGAGCGGCGGATCTGCCCGACCCGGATCGGCACGCCCGCCTCGACCAGAAACGGTTCCAGCGCCTGGAACAGCAGCCGCGACAAATCGTCGGTTCGCGCCGGCGGGACTTCGTCGGCTTCGCTCTTGCGCACGATCTTGCGCAGCTGCTCGAGCACGAGGGTCGCCACCGCCGTGTCCTGGCCGCGCTCGAGCGCGCGCTCGAACTCCCGCATCAGCAGCGCCTGCGACTGCGGCGGGAGCTGCGCGAGATATTCCCTCAGCCGCTCGATTGATGTCTGGCTCATGCGCCCGGTAATGCACGGTAAAATGGCGGACGTGGGATGCGTCCGGGCGCGATCATAGGAGACTGCGCCTTAAGAAGCGGTTGAGGACGTTGGCGCGAATGCCCCGATCCGCTCTGCGGACCGGCCTTCCTCAAACCGAAAACGCCCGTGGAAACAAGGGATTATATTCCTGGGAGCAACAGCTCGGCGCGCAGGCCTCCGATCGGGGCGGCACTGAGAGAGAGGCTGCCGCCATAGAGGGCGGCAAGGTCGGTGACGATGGACAGGCCAAGTCCCGAGCCGGGCTTGGACTCGTCCAGCCGCTGGCCGCGCCGGGAGACCTGGGCCCGCTCGGCCTCCGACAGGCCGCGGCCATCGTCGTCGACGAGAATCCGCAGCCGGGGGCCGGTGCCTGCCTGACGCGCCGTCTCCACCAGGACCTCGATGAAGACCCGGGAGGCGGCCCATTTGCAGGCATTGTCGACGAGATTGCCGACCATCTCCTCCAGATCCTGCCGCTCGCCGCGAAATTTTGCCGAGGGATCGGCCTTGGCCTCGACCATGATGCCGCGGTCGCGGTGGATCTTCTCCATGGTCCGCCGCAACGCCTCGATCGCAGGCGCAACCTCCGTCACGGTCGCGACCACCGAGACCCGCGCTGCAATGCGGGCGCGCTCCAGATGATGGGCGACCTGGTCGCGCATCACGTCGGCCTGCTCCATCACCTTGGCCGCGAACGGCTCGGCGGCGTGGGCGCTGGCCTCGTTGACGATGACCGAGAGCGGCGTCTTGATCGCGTGGGCGAGATTTCCGACATGGGTGCGCGCGCGCTCGACGATCTCGCGATTGGCTTCGATCAGCGCGTTGGTCTCGCGCGCCAAGGGCGCGATCTCGACCGGGAATTCGCCTTCGAGCCGTTCCGCCCGCCCGGAGCGGATGTCGGCGATCGATTCCGAGATGCGCTTGAGCGGCGCGAGGCCGAAGCGGACCTGGAACACCGTGGTCAGCAGCAGCACGATGCCGAGCGCGGTGAAGGTGCCGCCGAGATAATAGTCGAAGCTGCGGGTCTCGTCGAAGATCTCGGTATCATCGCCGGCGACGCTGACCAGGAATTTGCCGTCGGCACCGAGATCGACCGGCCGCTCCACCATGCGCAGATTCTGTCCCTCGGGCCCGTCGACGTAAGCCAGGCGAATGCCGGCGGCGGTGAGCTCGGCGCCCTGATCCTCCAGCTTTGGCAGCTTCTTGTCCCATAGCGAGCGCGAGGAGCGCACCTCCGGCTTCTCGGTGTCGGTGCGCGTGATCTGCCAGTACCAGCCGGACAGCGGCAGCTCGAACAGGGGTTCGCCGAGCGACTGGAACTGGCGGTCCGGCGGCTCGTCGGGGGTCGCGACCTCGGCGATGAGGGTGCGCAGATAGAGGTTGAGCCGGCGGTCGAAGGCGCGCTCGCTCGCATTCTTGTAAACCGAGGACAGCACGACGCCGGTGATGGCCAGGATCACCACCAGCCACGCCGTCGCCGACAGGAACAGCCGGTTGGCAAGTGAGCTAGCAGCCATCGGAACGGTCCCGGCAGGCGCAGGATGTCAGTGCGTCGAACGTCATAACCGGACCAAGGCCCCTGTTCGGGCTGCCGTCAAGCCCGAGAAGGCCTTCAGGCGGCCGGCGGCGTCAGGAGATAGCCGAGCCCGCGGACGGTCTGGATGATGTCGACGTCGAGCTTCTTGCGGATGCGGCCGACGAAGACCTCGATGGTGTTGGAGTCGCGGTCGAAATCCTGGTCGTAGAGATGCTCGACCAGCTCGGTGCGCGAGACGACGCGCCCGGAATGGTGCATCAGATAGGCCAGAAGCCGATATTCGTGCGAGGTCATCTTGACGGGGTTGCCCGATACGCTGACTCGGCCGGTCCGGGTGTCGAGCGTGACGGGGCCGCAAGAGAGCTCGCTCTGGGCATGACCGGTGGAGCGGCGCAGCAGGGCGCGGATGCGCGCCAGCACCTCCTCCAGATGGAACGGCTTGGCGACATAGTCGTCGGCGCCGGCATCGAAGCCCTGGACCTTGTCGCTCCAGCGGTCGCGCGCCGTGAGGATCAGCACCGGCATGGTGCGGCCGTTGCGGCGCCATGCCTCCAGCACCGAGATGCCGTCCTTCTTCGGCAGCCCGATGTCGAGCACGACGGCGTCGTAGGGCTCGTTGTCACCGAGATAAAGCCCCTCCTCTCCGTCGAAGGCTCGATCGACGACGTAGCCGGCGTCGGTCAGCGCCTTGGTGAGCTGGCGATTGAGATCGGGGTCGTCCTCAACAACGAGCAGGCGCACGCTTCTCTCCAGATATTTGGCCGCAGGGACTGCGCTAGAGATGAGCAATTCCGGCGTGAACCGAATATGAACGCGGGGAACCGGCCCGCGTTACTTTTTAGTCATATACGATTCCTCACGCTCGGATGCGACTGCGCCCGCCGCGCATCCGGACGGGCCGGCGGCATGGCGGGCGCAATGTGCCGCGTCATGCGGCGGTCAGGATGGTCCGTGTGACCGGACCCGGCCGTCAGGTCCGGAAGAACACGAACCAGACGACGGCGAGGATCAGGATCGCCAGCCCGGTCGAGATGGCGAGCAGCGCGGCCACCGAAGGCCCGGGCTCGCCCTGGCGGGCCTCGGTCGGAGTTTCGACGATCCGGTTCTGCTCTCGCGTGGTTGCCATGATGCCCTCAATCTCTGGATGTCGCCTCCGATGGCCGACGACCATGTCGCCGCCCTGGAGCCAACGCTCGATCTGATATGATGTTCCGGTTTTGCCCGCGGCCTGAGGCAGCAACCGCGAGCCCAGCTGCCGGTTAACGCAGTTGCAAGATTCCGCGTCGCGCCTTGCTATGATTCGGTGTTCCCCGATGGTATCCTTGTCAGCTGTCCCCGTTGCGTTTGGAGTAGCCCATGGCCCCCCGCGCCAATTGGAAGGGTTTTCTGCGTCTGTCGCTCGTGACCTGCCCGGTCGCGCTGTATCCGGCCACTTCGGATACCGAGAAGGTCTCGTTCAACCAGATCAACCGCAAGACCGGTCACCGGATCAAGTATCTGAAGGTCGACGCCGAGACCGGTGACGAGGTGACCTCCGAGGACATCGTCAAGGGCTACAAGGTCGATACCGACACCTACATCGAGGTCACCAAGGACGAGCTCGACGAGATCGCGCTCGACTCCACGCACACGATCGAGATCGATGAGTTCGTGCCGAAGGCCGACATCGACAACCGCTACCTGATCCGGCCCTATTATCTCGTGCCCGACGGCAAGGTCGGCCACGACGCCTATGCGGTGATCCGCGAGACCATCCGCAGCATGGACAAGGTCGCGATCGGCCGCGTTGTGCTGACCAACCGCGAGCACATCATCGCGCTGGAGCCGCTCGAGAGCGGCCTGATGGGCACGTTGCTTCGCTATCCCTACGAGGTCCGCAGCGAGACCGAATATTTCGACGACATCCAGGACGTGAAGCTGACCAAGGACATGCTCGACCTTGCCAAGCACATCGTCGAGAAGAAGTCCGGCGCGTTCGAGCCGGAGCTGTTCGAGGACCATTACGAGACCGCGCTGATCGACCTCATCAACAAGAAGCGCAGCGGCATGCCCATCACCCCGAAGGCGACGCCAAAGACCGGCGGCAACGTCATCAGCCTGATGGACGCGCTGAAGAAGAGCATCGCGAACGAGAAGGATGCGGCGCCCGCGGCGAAGGTCGCCAAGGAAGCCGTCAAAGGCAAGAAGCCGAAGAAGCGCGTCGAGGGTCAGCGCGAGATGCTGCTGCCGATATCAGGCAAGGGCGGCAAGGACGCTGCTGCGAAGACGGCGAAGGAGCCCGCCAAGAAGGCGGACAAGCAGCTGGTGCGCGCGCCAGCGCGGGCGAAGAAGGCCGGCTAGCGCCATACACCCTCTCATCGCGCTGTGATCTCTCCCCTCGCCGATCGGCCGGCCTGACATGCCCTGGTCGGCGACGTTCGATGATCCCATTGCCTTGCGCGGCGGGCGCGAGCTGCGAACGCTGCAAGAGGCGGCCGATCACATTATGCGGCTGCCCGAGGACGCGCAGCACACCCCCCACTGGCAGACCGCGATCGAGACGCTGATCCATGCGGCCGAGACCGGCGGCGGCTGGATGATGTTCGCCCGCATCGCGATGCTGCGGGCACTGAACGCGGATGCCGACCGCGGCTAGAGCATGCCGAAACTAGGTTCGGCGGGCTGTCCATGGTTCACCTCTCCCTGTCGGAAGAGGTGAACCGAGTCCTGAGCGCGCATCGATTCAACCAAAACTCATCCGCTTCGCTGTGTCGCTCACAAGATCTGCGCTCGCGTTTCTTGCCTCCCGGCGAACAGCCTCAACAATCCGTTAAGGCCGCATCGTGGTTTTCGCTCGCCCTCGGAGGCTGCCACGTAATCCTACGGAAGATAAAATTAACCTTCGATTCCCGCTGCGCATCGCATGGTTGCGCCGTCGATTGAATCCGGGGGGTACGCCCGTGCCGCAGCAGGACGCCAGGAAGAACTATATCAGCCTCGTCAACGACACGGCCGAGAACGAGCGCCTCGCCGGCGGCCCCGCGCCGTCGCAGCCGCGTGTCATGAGCTATCTGGTCGGGCGCCTTGCCGCTGTGCTGAAGCGCTCCGCCGAGGCCGCGCCGGGACGCTCGATCACGTCCTGACCAGAAACAGCATCAAATCCGGCCAAATCAGGTGATGAAACCTTAAGTCAACGCATGGCATCGTATTAAGCCGCAGGCAGAACGCATCCCGCCTGCACTTTTGCGCGCACGCGTCCCCCGAAAGTTAGTGAATCAATTTACCAATCCGAAAACGGCGCCAGCCTACGTTGGACGGATGAACAGGAGTTGACGATGACTTTGCTCAGGTCATTTCTTGCCGATGAAAATGGTGCCACCGCCATCGAGTATTGCCTGATCGCCGCCGGCATCGCGCTCGCGATCGTCACCGTCGTCAACAACACGGGCAGCGCGCTTCTCAACAACAAGTTCAATTCGGTCAGCTCGGCGATGAAATAACGGCCGCTCTGGCCTGACTCGACACCCCCCGCACGCTCGGCGGAGCCCGCACGGCTAGAGCGCGGCAAACTCCCCATTTCCGTCACCTTTTGCAGCCATTTGGGTGCTGATATTCTTCAGCACGGCATGGCCGAACAGTCATGCCTTCGATCATTGAACCAAGGTTGTTTGAGGATGCCGATGAGACGCACGATGGTCCTGGCTGTCAGCTTTGCGTTTGTCGGCCTCTGGTCGCAGGACAGCGCGAGAGGACAGACCGCACCGCCGGTTTCGCTTGCTCCGCCTCAGGCATCTCCGCCGCAAGCGTCGCCCCCACCAGCGAGCGCCAGGAATTCCCGGCCCAAGCGCGATCGGGCCGTGGTGACCGCGCCCGGCGGAGCGCCTTCGACGCCCGTGATCGGCGGGCTTCCGGCATCGCCCAATCCCGCCGCCGACTACGATGGCTTCAGCGTCGGCAGCGAGGACAGCGACACCCCGCGCCAGTTGGCGCCGCCGGCGCGGTCGCGCGGGGCAAAGAACGGCTCCACGGAACTGGACTCGTTCGATCCGGAAGATGAGGCGTTGAGACGAAAGCTGACGATCTGCAAGAACTGCAAATAGGAAAGCATAACGCCAGCCCGTAGCCCGGATGGAGCACAGCGAAATCCGGGGAGCTGTTCGCGGATGCAGTTGCTGACGCCGTTCACCGTCCCCCGACCTCAAGCGCTTCCAAGACCACGGCCGTCCGATCAGCCAGCTCGGGAATTTTTGCCAGATAGGCCTGGTAATGCGGCGTGGCTTGGTGAGCTTCGACGGCCGCGCTGTCACGGTACAGCTCGTCGAGAACGTAGCGATCTTCGTTCGATGTGTCGCGCCAGACATCCCAATGCAGGTTGCCTGGTTCGGTCCTGGAATGCGCATGCCGCTTCCTGATGCGGATCGGCAGCTATCTGGCAGTCCTCGCCCGCGCCTATCTGCGGCAGGGGCGGATCGCGGAGGCGCGCGACGCCATCGCGCGGGCAATCGGCCATCAGGAACGCCAGGGCGAGCGTTGGTGCCGCTCGGAGCTTGAGCGGGTCGAAGCGGCGGTCCTTCTCCACGCCGGCGAGCCGTTGCGCGCCGAAAGGCAGCTGCAGCAGGCGCTCGCCGAAGCGCGAGCCATCGGCGCGATGACCTTCGCGTTGCGCATCTCCATCGACCTTGCCGCGCACTGGATTGCGACCGGCCGCAAGCCCAAAGCTGTTCGCCTGCTAGCCCCGATTTATGACGAATTCACCGAGGGTTTCGAGACACCGGATCTGCTAACTGCTTCGCGCCTGCTGCAGCGCATGCGGCCAACGCCGGGCGGCTGCGGCCATTGTCGCCAGCCGGGGCCGGTGCACGCTCGCGGTGCATAGCTGGCCTTCCGCCCCGCTCACCGCGCCCGCTTTACGCTTCACGGATTTCCTGATCCTCTCTCCTCAATCGGCCGGATCAACCGGCCTCGCTCCAGGGAGAGAGACGCCATGAAGCTCGGCACCGCCATTGCGGAAATCATGAGGCGCGAGGGAATCGAGATCCTCTGCGGCTATCCCGTCAACCATCTGATCGAGGACGCGGCCAAGGCCGAGATCCGCCCGGTGATGGTGCGGCAGGAGCGCGTCGGCATCCACATGGCGGATGCGATCTCGCGGGTCACCTCGGGACGCACGATCGGCGCGTTCTGCATGCAGCATGGACCCGGCGCCGAGAACGCGATGGGCGGCGTCGCGCAGTGCTTCGGCGAATCCGTGCCCGTGCTGGTGCTGCCGATGGGCTATCAGCGCCGGCTGTCGCACATCGAGCCCAACTTCAATTCCAGCGAGGCGATGAAGCCGTTCGCGAAATCCTCCGAACCAATCATCCTGGCCGCGGAGGTCGCCAACATCTTCCGCCGCGCCTTCACGAAACTGAAGAACGGCCGCGGCGGGCCCGTGATCGTCGAAATTCCTTCCGACATGTGGAACGAGGAGGTGCCGGAGCCGCTGAACTACACGCCGGTGCTGCGCACCCGCTACGGTGCCGATCCGGTGCATGTGAGGGAGGCAGCAAGCTTGCTCGTCAATGCAAAACGGCCGGTGATCTATGCCGGCCAGGGCGTGCATTACGCGCAGGCCTGGCCGCAATTGAAACGCCTCGCCGAGCGGCTGGCCATTCCCGTCACCAGCAGTCTCGGTGGCAAGTCGTCGTTTCCGGAAACGCACCCGCTTTCGCTCGGCTCGGGCGGTCTCGCCGTACCGCGCGCGGTGCCGAAATTCCTCAGCGATGCCGACGTCATCTTCGGCATCGGCTGCTCCTTCACCGAGACCAATTTCGGCATCGCGATGCCGAAGGGGAAGACCATCATCCACTCGACGCTTGATCCGAACCATCTCAACAAGGATGTGGAGGCCAGAATCGGCCTCGTCGGCGATGCCGGCCTCGTGCTCGATGCGCTGCTGGAGGAGATCGGCAAGACCGTTACCTCGGATCACGACGCCTCAGCCGTCGCGGCCGAGATCGCGGCCTCGCATAAGGAGTGGCTGGCGAAATGGATGCCGAAACTCACCAGCAATGACGCCCCGCTCAACCCCTATCGCGTGCTGTGGGACCTGCAGCACACTGTCGATATTGAGAATACCATCATCACTCATGATGCCGGCAGCCCGCGCGACCAGCTTTCGCCGTTCTGGAAAGCGGTAAAACCCCTCACCTATCTCGGCTGGGGCAAGACCACCCAGCTCGGCTACGGCCTGGGGCTGGCGATGGGCGCCAAGCTCGCAAAGCCCGACAAGCTCTGCGTCAATGTCTGGGGCGATGCGGCCATCGGCTTCACCGGCATGGATTTCGAGACCGCGGTGCGCGAGCGCATCCCGATCATGTCGATCCTGCTCAACAATTTCTCGATGGCGATCGAGCTGAAGGTGATGCCGGTCTCGACCGAGAAATATCGCTCGACCGACATTTCCGGCGACTACGCCGCGATGGCGCGCGCCTTCGGCGGCTATGGCGAGCGGGTGACCAAGCCCGAGGACATCATCCCCGCGATCAAACGCGGCATCCAGAAGACGCAGGAAGGCATACCCGTGCTGCTCGAATTCATCACAGCCAAGGAGACCGAGGTGTCGCGGCCGGGCACGTGAGGCCGGGCCTCGCTGCGGGCGCTGGCTCCGGCCGCAGAAGATGTGATAATCCGCCCTGGTGCCACGCAGGTCGCGGCATCAGGCCGGAATGCGAATGACGAACCCTTCCAACGATGTCGCCGATGCGCTCGCAGCCGAGAACGCGCGGCTGCGCAGCGAACTTGCGAGCGCGCGCGACCGCCAGAGCGCCAGCGCCGAGATCCTGCGCACCATCGCGGCCTCCCCTTCCGACGCCCGGCCGGTGTTCGAGGCGATCGCGTCCAGCTCGAAACGCCTGCTCGGCGGCTTCTCCGCCACCGTGCTCCAGTTCATCGGCGACGAACTGCATCTCGTCGCCTATACGCCGACGAGCCCGGAGGCGGACGCGGGACTGAAGGCCTCGTTCCCGCGGAAGATCACGGAGTTTCCGACCTTCGAGCTGGTGCGCGGCGGCGAGACCATCCAGTTTCCCGACAGCGAAGCCGATGACGTCCCGCAGCTCAACCGCGATCTCGCGCGGCTGCGCGGCTTCCGCAGCGTGCTGTTCATGCCGCTGATGAACCGGGGCTCGCCGGTCGGCATGATCAGCGTCACGCGCGCCGAGGTCGGCGCATTCGCGCCCGATCTCGTGCAGCTGCTCCAGACCTTTGCGGACCAGGCCGTGATCGCGATCGAGAATGCGCGCCTGTTCAACGAGACCCAGCAGGCGCTCGAGCGCCAGACTGCCACAGCCGACATCCTGAAGGTGATGGCCGCCTCGCCCTCCGACGTACAGCCGGTGTTCGACGCCATCGCCGCCAGTGCCAACCGCCTGATCGGCGGCTTCTCCACCGCGGTGCTGCGCTATGTGGACGGTGCGGCGCATCTTGCCGCGTTCACCCCGACCGATCCGGCCGGCGACCGCGTGCTGCAGGCGTCGTTCCCGGTGCCGTTCGCGCAGTTCCCGCCCTATCGCCTCGTGGCGGGCGGCAGCGCGGCGCAGCTGCCCGATACCGAGCTCGAGCCGGCAGCCCGCGACATCGCGCGCGCCCGCGGCTATCGCAGCATGCTGTTCGCGCCCCTGATGAGCGAGGCCGAGGCGATCGGCGTCATCATCACCACACGCCGCGCGACGGGGACGTTCGATGCGCATCACGTGCGGCTGCTCCAGACCTTCGCCAACCAGGCGGTGATCGCGATCAAGAATGTCAGCCTGTTCAACGCGACCAAGGAAGCGCTGGAACGGCAGACCGCGACCGCCGACATCCTCAAGGTGATCGCGGCCTCGCCGGCCGACGTCACGCCGGTGTTCCAGGCCATCTCCGACAGCGCCAAGGCGTTGATTGGCGGACATTCCTCCACCGTCACACGCCTCATCGACGGTATGCTGCATCTGGCGGCCTTCACCACCGACAACGAGGCCGGCAACGCCGAGCTGCTCAGCACGTTCCCGGCGCCGCTCGACTCGTCGGGCATTCACAGCCGCGTGGCGACCAGCGGCGAATATGCGTTCCGCAGCGACATGCAGAACGAGCCCGATCTCACGGAGGCCATGAAGGAGCTGGCGCGGACACGAGGCTATCGCAGCATTCTCGTGGTGCCGATGCTGCGCGACGGCCTTGCGATCGGCACCATCGGCGTGACGCGGCGGGAGCCCGGTCATTTTCCGGAGAAGGCGATCAATTTGCTCAGGACCTTCGCCGACCAGGCCGTGATCGCAGTCGAGAACACGCGCCTGTTCAACGAAGTGCAAGACCGCACACGGGAGCTCGCCAAGTCGCTCGACGATCTGCGCGCCGCGCAGGACCGGCTGATCCAGACCGAGAAGCTGGCCTCGCTCGGTCAGCTCACCGCCGGCATCGCGCACGAGATCAAGAATCCGCTCAACTTCGTCAATAACTTTGCTTCGCTCTCGTCCGAGTTGACCGATGAGCTCAACGAGGTGCTGGCGCCGGTCCCGCTCGCCGACGATGTCCGCAACGAGATCGACGAGCTGACCGGGCTCTTGAAGGACAATCTGCAAAAGGTCGTGCAGCACGGGCGGCGCGCCGATTCCATCGTCAAGAACATGCTGCTGCATTCGCGCGATGGCGGCGGCGAGCACCGCTTGAGCGACATCAATGCGCTGGTCGAGGAGAGCCTCGATCTCGCCTATCATGGCGCACGCGCCGAGAAGCCGCAGTTCGACGTGACGGTGAAACGCGAGCTCGATCCGGCGGCCGGCTCCGCCGACGTTTTCCCGCAGGAGATCACGCGGGTGCTGCTGAACCTGATCTCGAACGGATTTTACGCGGTGACGAGACGCAAGGCGGACAACGGCGCCGCTGGCTACGAGCCGGTCGTGACGGCAATCACGCGCGACCGCGGCGACCATATCGAGATCCGCATCCGCGACAACGGCATCGGCATTCCCGACGAGGTGAAGGCGAAGATGTTCAATCCGTTCTTCACCACCAAGCCGGCCGGCGAAGGCACCGGCCTCGGCCTGTCGATGAGCCACGATATCGTGGTGAAGCAGCATGGCGGCACGATCGACGTCGCGACGGAGCCGGGCCAGTTCACCGAGTTCACGATCCTCCTGCCGCGCAAGAGCAGCTTCCCGGACACGACCACAGGGTAGCGGCGATCGGAAGGGGCCCTCATGACTCTGGCGCGGCTCATTCGGCGACAATTGCTCTCGCTGTCCGGCGTCGGTCTCATGCTGGGCGCCCTGTTCTTCGCGGCCGCGCTGACGCCGACGCTGGTGCCGCGGAGCTATCTCACCCAAGGCGCCCTCGCCGGCGGATGCTTTGCCATCGGCTATCTCGCCGGCAACCTCTGGCGCTGGCTGTGGCACTATCTCGAGCTGCCCGAGCCCTCGGCGCGCCTGCGGTCAGGCGGCAATGCGGTGGTCGCGTCCGGCTGCCTGATCGTCGTCATCATCTATCTGTTGCGCGCCGCCGAATGGCAGAATTCGATCCGCACCGTGATGAAGATGCCGCCGGTCGAGACCGCGCATCCGGTGAAGGTCTGCGGCATCGCCCTTGTCACATTCGCCGCATTGCTGCTGCTGGGACGACTGTTCGCGCTCGTGTCGCGATTCCTCGCCGAGCACGCCAGGCGCATCATTCCACGCAAGGTGGCGAACGTCATTGGTATCGCGGCTGCAGGCCTGCTGTTCTGGTCGATTGCCAGCAATGTCCTGATCAGCACGGCATTTCGCGCGCTCGACTCCTCCTTCCGTGAACTCGACGCCCTGCACGAGCCCGAACGGCCGCAGCCGACCGCGCCCGATCGCACGGGAAGTCCGGCGTCGCTGGTGAAGTGGACGGAGCTCGGGCGCACGGGTCGCCGGTTCATTGCCTCGGGTCCGACCGCAGCGGACATCCGCGCCGTCACGGGCGGGCCCGCACGTGATCCCGCGCGCGTCTATGTGGGCCTCGCCGGTGGAGGCACGGCGCATGCGCGCGCGAAGCTCGCGCTGGAGGAGCTCAAGCGCCAGCACGGCTTTGAACGCAAGATCCTGATCGTGATCACGCCGACCGGGACCGGCTGGATCGATCCGTCTGCGATGGATACGGTCGAATATCTGCACCACGGCGATGTCGCCAGCGTGGCGATGCAATATTCCTATCTCAACAGCCCGCTGTCGCTGCTATTTCAGCCCGAATACGGCGCAGAGGCGGCGCGCGCCCTGTTTGCCGAAATCTACGGCTACTGGACAAGCTTGCCAAAGGACAAGCGGCCGAAGCTGTATCTCCACGGGCTCAGCCTCGGCGCCATGAACTCGGAAAAATCCGCGGAGCTGTTCGAGATGATCGGCGATCCCATTGCCGGCGCGCTATGGAGCGGGCCACCGTTCGAGAGCCGCATCTGGCGCTCGGTCACCGCAAACCGCAACCCTGACTCGCCGGCGTGGCTTCCGGAATTCGGTGACAGCCGCATCGTGCGCTTCATGAATCAGAACGGGCCCACGGTGCCGCCGGATACGCCCTGGGGAGCGATACGCGTCGTCTACCTGCAATATGCCAGCGACGCGATCACGTTCTTCGCCTATCGCGATGCCTTGCAGGCCCCGGCTTGGATGAGCGCACCGCGCGGGCCTGACGTCTCACCGGAGCTGCGATGGTATCCGATCGTCACGATGCTGCAGCTCGCCCTCGATATGGCGGTCGCGACCGATACCCCGATGGGCTTTGGTCATGTCTACGCGCCCGAGCATTACGTCGATGCCTGGGTCGCGGTCACCGATGTCCGTGATTGGTCTGCGGATGCACTGGCGCGGCTCAAGGAAGAGCTCGCGGCGAAGGCGCGGAAGGCCGGCGCGGGCAATGTCGACGACGATCCCGATCGCGGTGGCTAACTCCTATTCCGCCATCTCCACATGCTTGGTAACGGAGGGACCGGCGAGCGGCCGCTCCTCCATCATGATCAGGCAGAACGCGGCGCCGGCCATCAGCGCGGTGGCGGCGCCGAACACGTAGCGGAACGCGTGCCGCATGTCCTCGGTGGGGATCACGACGCTGCCGGCGGCGTGGTGCTCGCCGGCGAGCGGAATGTCGGCGCCGAGCGCGATCAGCAGGATCGCCGCGAAGGCCGCGACCGTGAACGAGGACATCAGCGAGCGGAAGAAGTTCAGCGCGCCGGTGATGGTGCCGACCTGCGGGCGGGCGACCGAATTCTGCAGCGAGACCACGCAGACCGGGAAGGTCGTGCCGAGGCCGAGCGCGAACGCGGCCATCAGCGTCAGCAGGGCCCATAGCGGCAGCGTCGTGAACGTGAGGCCGAGACCGCACAGCGCGGCCCAGGACGTACCGATGATGGCGACGCGCTTGTAGTGCTTGGCGCGCGCCATGGTGCGGCCGGCGATTGCCGCGCCGCAGGTCGAGACCGCCGCAAGCGGGATCAGCGCGAGACCGGCCTTGCTGGCGCTGAGGTGATAGACCGACTCGTAATAAAGCGGCAGCTGGACCGTGAGGCCGGTGATCGCACCGAGCGCGCAGCCGCCGGCCGTCAGCCCATAAGGGGCGACCGATCCGCCGAGCAACGGCAAAGGCAGGAACGGCTCATCCGCCCGCCGCGCGTGCCAGACGAAGGTGACGGCGAGCGCGACAGCGCCGCCGATCATCGCAAGCACCGTCGGCGACAGCCACGGGTAACGCGTACCGCCCCAGGTCAGCACCAGCATGAAGACAACGGCGGAGGCCATCAGCAGCACGCCGCCGAGCCAGTCGACCTCGCGTTTGCGGTGAAAGACCGGGATTTTCTTCATCTTCGGCAGCAGCAGCGCGAGCGCCGCGGCCGTGAGCGGCAGATTGATCCAGAAGATCATGGACCAGTGCAAATGCTCGGCGAATACGCCGCCGATCACGGGCCCCAAAATGCCGCCGACCATCCAGACGCTGGAGAAATAGGCCTGGTATTGGCCGCGCTCGCGCGGGCTCACGACGTCGGAGATCACGGTCTGCACGACCGGCATGATGCCGCCACCGCCGAGGCCCTGCAGGCCGCGCGCCAGAATCAGCATCGGCATATTCGGGGCGATCGCACAGAGGATCGAGCCTGCGACGAACAGGCTGAGCGAGGTGATGATCATGGCCTTGCGGCCGTAGATGTCGCTCAACGTCCCGAACACCGGCGCAACCGCAGTCGAGGCGAGCAGATAGGCGGTGATGACCCAGGACAGGTTCGAGACGTCCTGGAACTGGCGCCCGATGGTCGGCAGCGCGGTCGCGACGATGGTCTGGTCGAGCGCGGCGAGGAACATCGTCAGCATCAGGCTGATGACGATGGTTCGGACCTCGTCCGAGGTCAGCGCCGCGGGCGGAGAGATGGACGGCGCGTCATCGACGCTGATGACCTCGCTCGGAAGGCGGGACAGCTCTTCGGCGATGTCGTCGGGCAAAGCCTGGATGTCGGCAGAACTGCTCTGCCGGTCGAACTTGTTCATCTCGATCGGACGTGATGTGGCGGCACAACGCCGCGAAGGATTCGTTCTATGCAGGCAATGTAGAGAGCAAAATCCTTCCCAGGCAGGCGCCGCAGCGCATGGGTGCATCCCGCGCGGGGGCCATCCCGAACATGTGATCCCGCGTGCGGCGGATCAGTCCTTCGGACGTCGCTTCAGGCGTGCCCGTTTCGGCAGCACGGCCGGCCATTGCACGATGTGGTCCTCGAGCTCCTCGTCCGGGATGTCCTCTTCGCTGCCCTCGACGCGGCCGCGCACGGACACGCCGGCCTCATGCACGGTATTGGGATCGCCTGACACCAGCGGATGCCACCAATAGAGGTCGCGCCCCTCGGCAACGAGCTTGTAGCCGCAGCTCGGCGGCAGCCAGTTCAGGGTGCGGACATTGGCGGGCGTCAGGCGGACGCAGTCGGGAACCTTGTCGGAGCGATTCGGGTAGTCCTTGCAGGCGCAGGTGCCGGCATCGAGCAGCTTGCAGCCGACATGGGTGAAATAGATCTGGCCCGTGTCCTCGTCCTCGAGCTTGTTCAGGCAGCAGCGGCCGCAGCCGTCGCACAGGCTTTCCCACTCTTCCCGAGACATCTCTTCCAACGTCTTGGTTTTCCAGAAGAATCCTTCCTGCCCGGAAGGTCGTTTGGGAGCTGCGGTCATGCGCCTCAACAAGGTTCGAAAGAGCTACGGCTAACGCCATCTAGGGCGTGCGGCCAGCATGCTGCAAGCAAGGCCCTCCAAACGCCCGTAATGAACCGGGGTCAATTAGGCCTGTTGTTCAAAATAGCGAGCCTGACCATTGGTTTATAGGCCATGCTCGGCTAGAAGGAACAACAAGTCCCTCGGGCGCTTGCCGGGCGCCTTGGGTTTGCCGCAACATTCCCTCAAGACGTCCCGGCGCCGCCCCCGGCCGGGTGCTTGAACGCTATCGAACCGAGCCTCAAGGGTTCTAGGTGGTCCAGAACACACCATCCAACTGGAAGAGCAAGGTCCGGAATTTCTTCCTGGACCTCGATGCGCGCATCGACTCCTCGCTGTTCTCCTCGGCCAAGGGCATCCGCGAGCTCTATGAGCGCTACTCGACCTTCATGGACCGTTTCTATGTCGGGCGGTGGAAGCGCTGGGTGTTCATCGAGCCGCTGTCGGAGGCCGCGACCCTCGGGCTGGGCGGGCTCGTGCTGCTGCTCACGCTCGCCATCCCCGCCTTCCGCGAGACTGCGGACGAGGACTGGCTGAAGAAGTCCGACCTCGCGGTGACGTTCCTCGACCGCTACGGCAACCCGATCGGCAGCCGCGGCATCAAGCACAACGACTCGATCCCGCTGGAAGATTTCCCCGACGTGCTGATCAAGGCGACGCTGGCGACCGAGGACCGCCGCTTCTACGACCATTTCGGCATCGACATCGCCGGCACCGCGCGCGCGCTCGTCACCAACGCCCAGGCCGGCGGCGTCCGCCAGGGCGGGTCCTCGATCACCCAGCAGCTCGCCAAGAACCTGTTCCTGAGCAACGAGCGCACCATCGAGCGCAAGATCAACGAGGCGTTCCTCGCGGTCTGGCTGGAATGGCGCCTGACCAAGAACGAGATCCTCAAGCTGTACCTGGACCGCGCCTATATGGGCGGCGGCACGTTCGGCGTCGACGGCGCAGCGCACTTCTACTTCAACAAGTCGGCGCGCGACGTGACGCTGGCGGAAGCTGCGATGCTCGCCGGCCTGTTCAAGGCGCCGACGAAATACGCCCCGCACATCAACCTGCCGGCCGCCCGCGCCCGCGCCAACGTCGTGCTCGACAATCTCGTCGATGCCGGCTTCATGACCGAGGGCCAGGTGTTCGGCGCCCGCCGCAATCCGGCCTTCGCCGTCGACCGCCGCGACGAGGCTTCGCCGAACTACTATCTCGACTACGCCTTCGACGAGATGCGCAAGCTGGTCGACACTTTCCCGAAGTCCTACACCGAGCGCGTCTTCGTCGTTCGCCTCGCGATCGACACCAACGTGCAGAAGGCCGCCGAAGACGCGATCGAGAACCAGCTGCGCCAGTTCGGCCGCGACTATCACGCGACGCAAGCCGCGACCGTCGTCGCCGATCTCGACGGCGGCATCCGCGCCATGGTCGGCGGCCGCGACTATGGCGCCAGCCAGTTCAACCGCGCCACCGATGCCTATCGCCAGCCTGGTTCGTCGTTCAAGCCCTACGTCTACACCACGGCCCTGCTGAATGGTTTCACGCCGAACTCGGTCGTGGTCGACGGCCCGGTCTGCATCGGCAATTGGTGCCCGCAGAACTATGGTCATTCCTATTCCGGCTCGGTGACGCTGACGCAGGCGATCACGCGCTCGATCAACGTCGTGCCCGTGAAGCTGTCGATTGCGATCGGCCAGAAGGAACAGCCGAAGGCGCCGAATCCGGCCAAGATCGGCCGCGCCAAGATCGTCGAGGTCGCGCGCCGCTTCGGCCTCAAGGCGCCGCTGCCCGACACGCCGTCGCTGCCGATCGGCTCGGACGAGGTCACCGTGGTCGAGCACGCGGTTGCCTACGCGACCTTCCCGAACCGCGGCAAGTCGGTGACGCCGCATTCGGTGCTGGAGGTGCGCACCGGCGCCGGCGACCTCGTCTGGCGCTGGGACCGCGACGGGCCGAAGCCGAAGCAGGCGATTCCGCCGAACATCGCCGCCGACATGGCGGGCATGATGAGCCACGTGGTCAGCGAAGGCACCGCGCGCCGCGCCGCGCTCGACGGCATTCCGACCGCGGGCAAGACCGGCACGACCAATGCGTATCGCGACGCCTGGTTCGTCGGCTACACCGGCAATTTCACCTGCGCGGTCTGGTACGGCAATGACGACTACTCGCCGACCAACCGCATGACCGGCGGCTCGCTGCCGGCGCAGACCTGGCACGACATCATGGTCGCCGCGCATCAGGGCGTCGAGGTCCGGGAGATTCCCGGCATCGGCATGGGCCAGAAGCTGCCGCCGCAGCCGAAGGATGCGAACGCGCAGGCCAGCGCGGCGCCGAAAGTGCTGGAGACCAAGCCCGGTCCGCCGCCGGTGCTGACCAAGCGCGGCGCCGACATCCTGGTGCGCGTCGAGAAGATGCTCGACGAGGCCGCCAAGACCGCGAACAAATCGGCGGCCGACGACAGCAAGCAGGCGAGCCCGTCGCCGTCGACGAGCGCGCTCGCCTTCCCGCAGAACTATGCGGAAGAGAATGCGAACGCATCCGCTCCGCGCAAGAACTGATCGACGTCCGTGCGGCTGATCCTGATCACATTGACGGCGCTTCTTCTCGCAACCGTGGTCGGCCTGGGTGCCACCTGGATGACGACCACGCGCGGCACCGAGATCGGCGCGCTGACGATCGGCGCGTGGACTGCGCGTCCGCGCACCGGCACGGCAGACGTCGACCCCTATTCGCGCGCCACCATCGTGCGCAACGGCGAGCTGCCGATCGGCACCGGTGACGGCGTCGCCTTCACCGCCACCGCCGACGACAAGAAGAAGGCACTCGACGGCCGCTGCGACGTCGTCGTCTCCGGCGTGACGCCGCCGGCGCGGTTCTGGACGCTGACGCTCTATGACCGCAAGGGCCATCTGGTCGCCAACTCGCTCCAGCGTTACGGCTTCACCAGCCAGGAGATCGTGCGGTCGTCCGACGGCTCGTTCGAGATCCGCATCGCCGCGCGCTCGCGCGCCGGCAACTGGCTGCCGACCGGCGGCATCGAGCGTTACGGCTTGATGCTGCGCCTCTACGACACCCCTGTCGGCGTTGCCACCCGCACCCAGCGCGATGCGCCGATGCCCACCATCAAGACGGTGGGCTGCTCATGATCCGCCTCATGTTCACCATCGTCGCGGGCGTGGTGCTGGGCCTCGTGGTCCATCTCGTCAGCGTGCTGGCGCTGCCGCGGATCGCGACGCAGGACGCCTATTCGCGGCTGACGCCGATGACCAAGGTCAACGGCGTCACCCAGCTTCCCCTCGCCGATCCGCAGACCTCGCCGATGCCGTTCATGGACCCGGCGTTTGCGATCGCGATCTGCCGCTATGACCTCACGGGCGGCCCGCTCAAGCTGACGGTGCCGGTGAGCCAGGCCTATACGTCGGTGTCGTTCTACACACGCAACGAGATCGCCTATTACGCCATCAACGACCGCTCGGCCGGCAAGAAGGTGATCGAGCTCGACCTAATGACCGAAGCGCAGCACAACGAGCTGCCCGAGGACGAGGAGGTCACGGCGGCCGACCGCCTGATCATCGACTCTCCGAGCACCACCGGCCTGATCGTGATGAAGGCCCTCGCCGCCGAGCCCGGCCTGATGCCGCAGGCGCAGGCCTCGCTCCAGGCCGCGACCTGCGCGCCGCAGACCGAGCCGCCGGCCAAGGCCGAAGCCCCGCGCGGCCGGCGCTGACGCGCGGCTGTTTCGGCCAGCTCAAAACAAAACTTCGAAAACAACCCCATGCACAGTAGAAGGCCGCTTTCCGGCCCATGCCCTGTGCCTGCGGCGAAGCCGTTGACGTTTCGGTGCAAAACGTCGGTTCGGCGCAACAGCTGAGGAACAGTCGCCTGCCCAAGCAGTTGCCTCAACTGGAGGAACGCCGATGAAAACCGCAACCCTTACTTTAGCGATCGTCCTCGCCTGCTCGACCGGCTATGCCTCGGCCCACAGCGCCAAACGCCATCATCATCACGGCTGGTTCAGCTCGATGAACATGATGCACGGTCCCGGAAGGACGGCTGCACGTACCGACCCGAACGGGACGGCGGGCGGGCCGACCAGCGTCAGCGGCACCGGCTCGTCGAGGTTCGGAGGACAAATCCCGGGATCCAGTGGCGCAGCACGACAGTAACTCCGAACAGCTGACGCCTTGAAACCGAAAGGTGGCGCCTTCCGGTCAGTTTGACACGTCGGGCAAAACACCGGCATAATGGCGTCATCGAGAGTTCGTCACACCCGCGCGGAGCAATCCACCGCGGGTGTTTTCATTTGGGGCATGGAGCGATACCCAGGCCGCGTACTCATTAATTTTCTCGATGTCCGGTTTGCCCCGGCAGCGACCGCCTTTGTGCAATTGCAGCAAATGTCGCGATGGGCCACAAGCGGACCAGCCGGGCCTGCTCCACAACCCGAAACAATTCGGCGGACGTCGATCTAAGCGCCGGAAGGTTCAAGTCCCAAGCTCAAAAATGTCTCGTTGCCGATCGGCCGGGAGCATCGGAAGATGAGCGACAGTCCGCGACTTGCGATCGGTGCCATAGTACCCAGCCAGTCGAAGTCGGACTGCGCCAACTCAATCTTCAGCGGAAGTCCAACCGAAGAGGAGGCACATCCATGACATTCGGAAGATGGAGTTTCATCGCCGCCGCTGTCACCTGCGCAATAGTGGCGACCTCTTGCGCGAGCATCGCGGCCGAGCCGAGCAGCAAGATTACGATCCTCTATGACGCGTTTGGCGCCGATCCCGCAATGACAAAGGACTGGGGGTTCTCCGCGCTGGTGGAGGTCGCGGGAAAGCGCATCTTATTTGATACAGGAGATAGCGCGGAGATCTTTGCGAGGAATGTCAGGGCGAAAGGGGTTGACCTTACCGCTCTTGATTTTGTGGTTCTCTCTCACAGGCATTCCGATCACATGGCCGGATTGAGCTATGTGCTCAGTGTGAACCCGAAGGTGAAGATCTACGCTCCCAAGGAGGGATTCGGCATCTACGGTTCATCGCTTCCATCGACCTTCTATCGCAAAGACGATTCTCTGCCTGAAGAGATGCGATATTACGGCGGCAAACCGCCGAACATCCTGGAGTTCGGCGCCGCATGGCCCAATGCAAACTTCGAACTGATTGATCAGACGACGGAGATAGCACCAGGCTTTACTCTGATCGCTCTGGTTTCTGATCTTCCCGGCACAAAGGAACTCAAAGAACTCTCGCTCGCAGTGAACACCCCGGACGGTCTTGTTCTAGTCGTCGGCTGTTCGCATCCGGGAATCGAACGGATTGTCGAGGCTGCAACGGCGATCAACCCTAGAATTCATCTCATAGCTGGGGGCTTTCACCTCGTTGTTGCAGCTGACGATGCCATTGAAAAGATCGTGACGGCGCTCAAGGACAAATTCAAGGTCGAGAACATTGCCCCCGGGCACTGCACGGGCGAACCGACCTTTGCTGCGTTAAAGAAAGCATTCGGCACGCGGTACATCTATGCCGGGCTTGGTACATCGCTGGTCGTCGGGCCTGACATCAATTCCAACGTGCGGCGCGGCGAAGCACCTACCTTTGACGATCTCGCGGTTTATCGTAGGCTGGCCAGTCGCGAAGACTGATTTTCAAGTCAACAGAAGGGCGCGGTCATGGCGAATATCGCTCCCGAGTACGAGTATCGCCATGACCGCAATGGGTCAAAGGCTGCCCTCGGCGTCTCCACGAGGGCTTTCCGCTTAGCCCTCGGAAGCGGACCGTGCGAGGCCATGAAGGGAAGTCAGCCACGGGCCAATTCCGGACGGATTGGGGTCACTCGTCCGATCCTCCTCTCCGGCGAAAACCCTAACTACACCACCGCGCGCGTTCGGCTCCAGTCGTTCCACTTATTCGCGCAGCCCGGCCTGCTTCAGCGCGCCGCTCATTTTCTCCATATCTTCGGGCGAGAAGCAGAACATACGATAATAGGCGTCAGCTTCGCGAATGGCGAAGTCCGGCCGGAATTGAATACGACGAGGCGACACGGTTGAGATCGGGCAATCAGCCACTGTGCGTCGCACCTAATTTGTCTCGGATTTGATCTATCGCAAATACCGATACTGGCCCTGAGACTATATTTTGGCTGGTTTATGGAGCGCTGTCATGATCATAGAGCGCTTATCCCAAGAGCATCGCAACATTGAGAAGTTGCTCGCCATCCTCGAACGGGAACTTGAGGTATTCGACCGCGGAGACCGTCCCGACTACGAGGTCATTCACGCGGTGATCAGTTATTTCGAAGTCTACCCCGAAGTTTATCATCATCCCCAGGAGGACCTGGTCTTTGCCAAGCTGAGGGCGCGAGATCCTGCGGCTGCTGCGAAGATCGGTGATCTAGCTCGCGAACACCAGAAAGGGGCCCAGCTTTTACGCCGCGTCGCTCAGGCGGTCGACGGCGTACTCGCAGATCGTGAAATTCTTCGGGAAGATGTGGATATCATCGTTCGCGATTTTATTGCGCACGAGCGCCGTCACGTGATGATGGAAGATCGCAATTTCTTTCCCGCGGCACTTAAGGCCCTCAAGCCTCAAGATTGGACTGAGATCACTTCGGCCGCAACGAGTCACAAGGACCCACTGTTCAGCGACGTTGCCGAAGAGCGGTTTGACGCACTACGCGCACATATTTTGCGGCTCGAGCAGGAGGCTGACGCCGAGCGAAAGTAGTCGCGATGGTATCGCGCAGTGGCACTGTACCGAGCGACGCTGCGGTCAGGCGCATCAGGATTGGGCTGCGCCTTGCTCCCGCGCTCAAACGCGCTTGCGTCTCGAAGCAGGAGGCTCTGATGCCGGTCGATACCGACAATCTGGAATCGGCCGTGCGCTATGCGTTGTTGACAACGCGCGCTATGGTTCTCTGCCCTTTCCACCCAGAGGTGATCATCCGCGTCGGAGACGACGCCGCTGAAACCCACGCCTATTACCGCGCCAGAAACATCATGAAGAGTGATGGCACGTGCTGGGAGCATGAAGGTCTCACGGACGAGATTGCGCGCCAAGTCACGGATGCGGCCGACGGCGCGTGTCCTCGATGTGCGCAACTGGTTAATTCCCATAACTGACAGGCGCGTCCTATGTTACCGCCCGGAAAATTTCCATATCCGTTCTGGCACGATTAGACCGACTGGGGTGAGGCCGCCAATTCGGTTCTGCTGTGGGTCACTCCGAAGACCGCGAAGATCGTCATCGGGCACCTAGACGAAAAACGGCCCGAAGGCGGCTCTCTGAGGTGCTGCGATCAAATCAGGGGCTAAGCTTTGTTAGGGGGAGCGCCTGTCTTGATATCGATCGTCTTCGAACTCTTCACGACCTTGGTTGGCTTCTTGATGGCGAGATGCAACACGCCCTTGCCGACATGCGCCTCGACAGCCTCAGGTTCAAAAGGCAGGGACATCGACCGATAGTATGAGCCATAGGTCCGCTCCTCGACGTGCCATTCCTTCTCGTCTGTTGTGCTCTCGGCCTTTTTCTCACCGGTCGGCCGTCACTTCGAAGGCATCCTTTGTCTCCGCTACGGCGAGTGGCGGGATACCAGCTCCAATGTAGGCGGCGGCTGGGGGCCAGAAATCGGCTCACGGGGCGATGCCCAGATGATCCGATACCGACTCGATTCCAGGCGTTGCCTCGGCCGCAACGCGCACGGCGGTCTTCTCATCCACGCTGTAGACAAACCCCCAGAGATCGGCGCAGCGGTCATTGACGATGATGTTGAAGGGTCTGTCCGCCCACGGCTGATCCTTGATGCTGTCGACGAAGCGTTGATGCAGCTCGCGGTCGCTTTCAACCCAATCCGCATTGTTGTTGACGCGGGCCAATACTTGCAACAGGTTCGCACGGCTGACGATCCCGACCACCAGTTCTTCCTGAACGATCGGCACCCGCTTGATGCGGTGCTTCTCCATCAAGTTCGCGATTTCCCGCAACGGTGTTTCCGGCTGCGCCGTTATCACCTCACGCGTCATGACATCGCTTACTCGTTTAGCGTGCGACTTGACGAACTCCTTCGCCAGCGCGTCGCTTGATATGATTGCTTCGCGCCCGCTGGAACGGCACCGTTCGGTGCCGATCTCGACGCGCCGGATCAAATCGCCTTCCGAAACGATGCCGACCAGCTTGGCGTGGATATCGATGACCGGGAGCGCGCTTACGCAGTTACTGACCATCGCATTGGCCGCGATTTGAACGGGGATATCGGGGCCAACCGAGATAACCCCGCGAACCATCACGTCCCGCGCTTGCATCTTCTGGCTCCCTCACTCGGGGCAGAAAGTTTACCATGCGCGCCGAGCTATTGCAGCCCCCCGAAGGAGGGCATGTGTCCGGTCGGGGTCAAAATGCGAAGAACTCAGATTGAAGCGCGGTAGGGACGGTCATTGCTGACCGCCCCCCGCCCAAATCCGTGCAGGCGGAATTCCCGCACACGGCTCCCCCTCGGGTGCATGACGGCGAAACGTTTGTCAGGATACGGGTGAAGGATGCGCGGTTGAGGGAGCCAGTCGGCGGCTAACCTGTGCATTCGTTGCCATGAGAAGCGGTCCTTCTGGCCGCGCCGCCGCAGCGTGCGCAACCAGATGCGCGTCACATGATAATAGAATGCTCCCAGTGCGCGGCCGTTGGTCGGCACGGCATGGTAGGCGAAGAAGCCTCTGACCACTTGCTTGAGCCACGCCCCTTGCTCGGGGATAGGTTCGTGCATGCGCCGTCGCAATTCCTCCTTGACCCTCTTGAGCGTCGCCCGCATGCGATCGCGCCGTGTTGTTCTTTTGACAAGGAACTGGCCACGGCGGTTGCGTTCACAGATGAAGGTAAAGCCAAGAAAGTTGAAGGTCTCCGGTTTTCCGAGCCCGCGATGAGCGCGTCGTTCCGCCGCAAAGCGGCCGAACTCGATCAGGCGGGTCTTGTCCGGATTGAGCGACAGCGAGAACTCCTCGAACCGCTTGCGCATATCGTCCCAGAAGCGCCGGGCGTCCGCCTCGTGCTCGAAGCCGACGACAATGTCATCAGCATACCGCATGAGGATCATGTCACCCGTGGCCTCGTGCCGTCGCCAGCGCGCGGCCCAGAGGTCGAACACGTAGTGCAGGTAGACGTTGGCGAGCAGCGGTGAGATGACCGATCCCTGCCCCGTCCCCTTTTCACTGACCGTGACAACTCCGTTCTCTAGGACACCCGCCTTCAACCACTTCTGGATTAGGCGGATAATGCGCAGATCGCCGATGCGGTGCATCACAAATCGCACCAGCCAGTCTTTGCTGACTGAGTCAAAAAAGGAGGCCACATCTGCGTCAAAAATGAAGTTCACTCGCCTGCTCGTGATCCCGACGACCAGCGCATCCAGCGCATTGTGCTGACCTCGCTTGGGTCGGAACCCGTAGCTGAACCCGAGAAAGTCTTCCTCGTAGACGGCGTTCAGCACAGCCGCAGTCGCTCTCTGGACGATCTTGTCCTCGAGCGCCGCAACCGCCAGCGGACGCTGTTTCCCATCAGCCTTCGGTATGTACGTCCGGCGCGATGGCAGTGCCCGGTATGCTCCCCGATGAACCCGCTCGTGCAGATCAGTGAGGTTTCGGTCAGGTCTGCTTCGTAGGTCGGCCACGTCAGTCCATCCACCCCAGAGGTGGCATCGCGTTTGAGCGCGAAGAACGCCATCCGGAGGCAGTCGATGCTGATGTGGTGGAGGAGTGCGGTGAACCTCTCCTTCTTCCGTTGCCTTGCGGCTTGCCGTACGCGTTCCAGCGCCTGTGTCACGCGCTCCCGTCCTGTGTCCGGTGCGTGCTTTGCTGGCGCGCGTTCCCCTTGGCCCCCGCCCTTGGCTCCACCGGCTCCGCTGCGGTCGGGACCGCTTTGTTCGTCGGCTTCACAGCTACTATGGCAGAGTCTGACTTCTCGCGACCGTGCATCATCGGCTTCGGCTCCTCGCCTTCCCAATGCGGACCGGCGGCTGTTGCCGAGCGGTCGATCGCGAGATCTCCCGGTTCCCATGCAAGGAGCGTCTGCACATGCCAGGGTCTCTGACCACGCCGGGTCGTCCTGGCGCTCGCGATGACGCGCCTGGATGTGTTGCCTTCCGCCATTTGCACGGCGTCGGCACCCGGAATAGGACTCTTTCGCGGCTCGATGGCTGGCCTATGCGCTCCCCTGTCAACGCTTCGCCGACACCCTCGCGGGCAACTGCGCATGACTCGGGGCCGATGTGGATCGCTACTCCTTCATCGTAAGAGACTTGCACTCTCTACTCCTTGCCGGTCTCCCGGCGCTTCGCAAATCTGGTCCGCTGCGTCGCCGTGAGCGGACCTCCGTCAGACGACGCGCAACTTCGCCGATGGGGAATAAGCGGACAGGGCTTGGTCGCGGCCGGCTGCTGGAGATGCAACGGGCCACGAAGAGATCAGTTGACTGTCGCGATAGGCATCACCGGGGACAGCCCGGCGGTTTCAGATCAGGATCTCTCCGTGATGACGGTTGGGCGACTTATGCCACACGCGATTTGCGACGGTGCCTAGCAAGATCGGCCCAGCCTTCAGCATGACCGGCCGCTGCAACGGACGCGCAGGGGGAGTACGGCGGCTTGCAGCGAACTATGCGGGTTGCTTCTCGGTAGCGTCTGCTGCTTCGCCGAAAACCGATAGCCATTTTATGGAAGCTTATGAAAGCGTTAAATGATTGCCGCAAAACTACCTGCATATTTTAACAATTTGGAGGACACCGGTGTCCGAGGTACTCGATTTCCCGCGCGGTCGAGGACGTCCTACATCTCATCCCGCTGTTCGTCGGATCCAAGGACTTACAAACGTCCTGTCTGAGCTGCATGAAGCAGATCTTCAGAGCCAACACGACATGCGACGTGCTCTATGGATGCTCGATCTTACTAACAGGTGCGTTCAGATTATCCTGTCTGACTTTAAAGACGATCCGAGTATCCTTCAGCTCACTCGGCAAGCGGAAGAACTAATTAGTAGCGTCGAGAGAGCCCGTCAGATGGTTGATCAACTGGGCTCAGCTTTGGATGGCGCTGCTCTAAGCAGGTTTCAGTCATGAAGCTTGTCGCTACGCACGAGTACCCGTATCTCGACGTTCAAACCTTAAGCGAGCGCCTAGCGCGCGACACGTTATTCCGATATGGCGAGAATTGCTTCGTGTTGCACATGACTCCCGGCGAAGGGGAGGAAGACCAGCTTTTGTGGTTGGATAGCCGGGCGGCGCTGCTTTGGATCAACCAGAGCGTTGAGGAATACGGATCGATCTAGGGACTGCAATAGCAGTTGAACTCATGGTAGAGACGCGTAACGCACCACGCTTTCGTGCGGCGATGCCGGCACAAATAGACGGAGCCGGAGATAAGATCTCCTGCACGATCCGCGATATCTCGACATCGGGCGCGGCGCTGCAATTCTTGGATACGACAGACCGAATACCCGCCAGGTTCACTCTGGTCATCCCAGAGCACAGTCTAAAGTTGCCCTGCCGAGTGGCTTGGCGCGCACCCTTCCGAATAGGTGTGGCGTTTCTCTGAAAGTGATGCCGGCCTGGAAGTTTTGTAAGTCAGTATTGACTTACACCATTAGTATACCGCGTCGATTTTCCCGGTGCACAGTGGACTCTTAGACACGGGCATCACAGCCAGCGGATAAGTATCCGGCTTATGGCATTCGGCATATGGTCTTGGCCGAGTAAAGATCAAAAAAGGCGCGAATCGATTGGCGAAGAAAGTCACCTGGTACCCGGTCTGTTCCTGGCGCAGGAGCTGCTTGCATGATCTCGTACGTCAGGGGGAAAACGTAATGCAGGCGGTCTTGGATTTTATGATGCCAGGAAAATCAGGACACTGAGCTGCAGGCCGACACATCACGCCCCGTCCAGCTCCTGCCAAGGCGGAGTCTGCTAAGGGTCAAAAGCGCCGATTAGGTCCCCTGCTTTGCCATTTCCGGACTGCTTTGAGGAGCGGATAGCTGAGCAGCTCGTTCCGAATTCGCCGTCGGGCCACTTGCGGAAGCAAGGGCCCCTCGTCGTGGGCCGAAGCCTCGTTCCCGTTGCCGCATTCCCGCACCAACACCTTCCCGAACTCGGCGGCTCCTGACTGAACGTCTTGATCAGACGGATGAGCCCCATCGGTTGTTGACCCTCACTGCGCTGATGCCCGTCTATATATATATGTATCCACGATCGTGAGCCGATGCTGGACTGCGTAGGCCGCGATGACAGCCATCTGATTTGCGATCGAGTATTGCTGACGATCCGTCGACATCCGGACTTACTGCTCAGCCCGGCGCTCGCGCTCAGCACGCAGGGGCAGCTGGCATGCTGGACAGTGAGCTCTGTTCCCAAGGCTCCCGGCCTGTGCGACTGTCAGCCTAATCCAACCCGCCTAAAAACCAGGAAGTGTGAAGCTGCTCACCCCTGCCGAATCTCTCCTCGCCTACAATAGGAACGTCTCCGTTCCGGATGCTTATCCGGGAATGGACGAGTCGGAGCTGGTGAAGCTGGAGGCGCGGCCATGAAGCGCCACCCCTTGAGCAAGTCGTTCGGTAATGGAGCGGGCCACGTTCTGCGCAAGCACAACAGCCCCGTACTGCTGTTCAGCTGGCGAGGCAGGCCCGACGGATCGGCCCGCTATGTGGAGCGCATCAATCGCTACGCTCGCAATGGGGTGGAATATCCCAGTCTTGCCGCCCTGATCCGCGCCGTGGAAGCCGAGCACGCTCCCGGTCATCCGTAACTTTTCCAAGGTAGGCCTGCCGACGTGAGCCGCCGAAATTATTCCGGCCGACGTACGTCCCCTGGAGCCAACCCTGGGCTTTGCCTGCGACCAAAGGATCGGGTTCGAACGTCGCGAGCTTCTGCTCGGACCGCCATAGCTCCCCGTCGTCGCCAAGGACATAGGCTTGATAGTGGGCGTCAGGCCGGCTGTGCTTCAGCGCTGGTATCGGTCTATACCGCGATCCGTCTGGCCCGCGTTGCAGTCTATTTGCGTGGAGGCGAAGCGCCAAGGGCGCCAGGCGTCAGGACCATCCTCCATGTTGCAGGGGCGCTCGTGACAATCGCGCTCATCGTCACGACCATGGTGGCGGCCATTCGCCGAGGCACAGCGCCTCGTCCCCGACCTCCCCTTCCCGCATCACTTCCTTTCGCTCGCGGTCTTGTCGAGCGCAGCGCGCAGGCCGCCCGCGAGCTTGACCGCGTCATCGTCGGCCCAGAAGTGCATGAAGAAGAGACGCGGCTGCTCGTCCAGCATGTGGCTGTGAAGTGCCGTCACGTCGATGCCGTGGGAGCGGAGCGCCGCGATGACGGGGTTGACCTCATCGCCGGCCAGCACGAAGTCGCCGGTGATCGCCGCCTTGCCGCCGCCGGTCGGCTGGAAGTTGATGCCGGTTGCGACCCCCAGTGGGGCAGCGGGGCTCAGCTGCATGCCTTGCTCCATGGCCGGATCGCGGCGGGGAACGTTGAACTGGTAGACGCCGCCATTGGCCTGGCCCTTGACGCCGATGATCTGATCGAGCTGCGCCGTGTCGAGATCGACGGCGGGCGGAGGGGCCGCTGGAGGCGCCAGCGACAGCGGCGTCTTGCTTTCAGCGAGTGCGTCCTTCAGGGCGGCCGCGATCCTGAGCGGATCGCCGTGCCCGGCGACGTGCATGTAGAACGTCGCCGGGCTCGCGCCGAGCAGATGATTATGAACGGCGGTGATCTCGAGCCCATTTTCGATCATCTTCAGCATCACCGGATTGATCTCGGATTCGAGCAGCACGAGATCGCCCATCGCCATGACGCCGCCATGCGCCGGCTTGAACGCGACCCAGCCGCCGAGCGCCAGCGCGGGCTTGATGGTCACGCCACCGAGCGTGACCGCAAGATCGGTGCGCGGGAAGCCGTAGCGATGCACGTCGCCGGAGACGGCCGCCTTGCGGCCCAGCGTTTGATCGACCTTCTGCCAGTCGATCTCCTGCGCATGAGCCGCCGCGATGAATCCGGCTGCGATGCCGATCAGCGCCGCGCAGGCGCTGACGCGCCGTGCCGCATTGGAGAGCCAGGACGATTTACCGGATGAGATCGTGAAAAATGACATGCTACGCCCCTGGTGAATCTCAGGACGCGACGCTTTGGCATGTCGCCTCACGGGGAGATCGCACATCCCCGATGGCTTAACGTAGAAACCCGGAGCGGTGGGCTGTCAACCCGAGCTTCCCGCGAAAGCGCGGGATAGGCGTCACGAAGAGTTCACCGCCCGGATGGAACCGACGCTCTCTTGAAATCCTACGACCAATTCTCGTAGACTGATCCTCGTGGGGACGATGCAGACTCCCCGTGAGACCCAGGTCCAAGCTCTGCGCAGCACGCAAATTCGTGGAGCTTGCGCATGGACACCGAACGACACTCCTCTCACCGACCTGCTATCGCCATCCTCTCCCGCGGAGACGCTGCCGCGCGTCGCGACGCCACGGCGCAGAACAGCCGCTTCGTCCACGTCTTCGAGGCCCTCGCCGCGCTTGGCATCGACGCGCATCCGGTGATTTACGACGAAACCTTCGCTGACGCTGTCCGCGATCAATTGCTCGCCGCCAGTGGCGTGCTGGTCTGGGTCGACCCGATCCATCAGGGCAAGACGCGCGCGGACCTCGACATCCTGCTTCGCGACGTTGCAGCGCGAGGACCTTGGGTAAGTGCACATCCCGACGTGATCCTGAAGATGGGCGTCAAGGAGGTGCTCTACCGAACCCGTCATCTCGGCTGGGGCGCCGACACGCATCGCTACGACACGGCAGCGAGCTTCCGCGAACAGTTTCCGCCGCGGCTTCGAACGAGCGGCCCGCGCGTGCTGAAGCAGAATCGCGGCAATGGCGGCCAGGGCGTCTGGAAGGTCGAGGCGCTGCCCGACACCGATGCCATGGTTCGCGTGCTGCATGCAAAGCGCGGCAGCGTACCCGAGGATATGCCGCTCGATGCCCTCTTCGTGCGATGCGAGCCCTATTTCGGCTGGGGCGGCTGCATCATCGACCAGGCGTTTCAACCCCGCCTGCCCGACGGCATGATCCGCTGCTACATGAGCGGCGCCAGAGTCGCAGGTTTTGGGCATCAGAAGATCAAAGCCCTGATCCCGCCGCCGCCTGAGGGGCCGGACTCGCCTGAAGCCCAGCCCGGCCCGCGGATCATGCAGGGCCCCGACGCGCCGCAATTCCAGGCGCTGCGGCGAGCGATGGAGAACGAATGGACGCCGCAGATGCTGGCGAGGCTCGGCATCGATGAGGGTTCGCTGCCGGTGATCTGGGATGCGGATTTTTTGTACGGGCCGCGCGACCCAACGGGCGCCGACACCTACGTGCTGTGCGAGATCAACGCGAGCTCCTGCTTTGCGATTCCCGAGGAGGCACCGGCCGCCATCGCACGGGCGGTGAGGCAACGCCTTCTGCTGAATCAAAAAGCTGACTCCGGCAAATAGAGACCGTGGCGAGCGCGCGTCGCGCAAGGCGCTCGCTCAATGCCCTCCGCGCCGGCAGCGCTCGTAATCGGCGGGAGCTCAAGGTGAAGCGCGAGGTGGGGTTGCCTATCGCGCATCGGTCGGCCCCGCTATCGGATGCGCTGAAGGAATTTGTGGACACGCTGCAGAAGTAGCGGCGAAAGCCTGATCGGACCGGCGCGCGCAATGCGCTCAGCCCTTCGAGACCACCGCGCGGCCGTAAGGCGGCTGGCTCATGACCGGCGGGTTGGCGGTCTGGGCGGCGAGCTCGCCGATCAGGCGGTCGGCGTCGGCGGCCATGCCGTCGGGCGCCTGGATCACCAGGCGCTCCAATGCCCAGCGATAAGAGGAAACACGCTGTTCGAGGCACTGCTGCACCCATTGTACGATGAGCGAGTTCTCCTGCATGCGCGCGATCGCGTCCTCCATCTCCCGCGGCGAGAGCTCGGAGACGCGCACCATGCTGGCATTGCGCTTCCTGTCGAGATCGATGACGCGGATCGCGGAGGCGAAGAACGGCTCGAAGCGGGTGATGTCGTTGCGCACGTCCTCGATCAGCTGCGCATAGCGTGAGGAGTGCGAGCGGTGCGGCTCGTCGATCAGCGTGCGCCCGTACATGGTGCGATCGAACACGATCTTCTGCCGCCAGGGCGAGGGCAGCGCCTTGTAGTCGCCGAACACGCTCTTCCAGGCCGGACGCGACAGCGGCGGCTCGATCATGGGATAGGCGAGGTCGCGAAGCTGGCGCTCTTCGTCGGTGAGCTGGAACTGCGAGGCCTTGAGGCCAAGGCTGCCGGTGGCCTCAACGCCGAGCCAGCGATGCATGTCGTCGCTGCGCATATCGGCGCGGGTGCGGCCGAAATCGCCGCCGCTGCAGGCGGCGAGGCTCGCGCCCAGAGCTGCGAGCAGAATGGCCGATATGAAGGGCCGGATCTGGCGGATGGTTTCCGGCATTGCGGGAGCCGGATCTAGCGGCGGCGGCGACGGCGCCCCGGCGCTGTGCCCTGCTCCGGCCCGCGATCGCCGCTGGTTTCGTCGCTCTCGCGCTCGATGCGGATCACAGGGAGAATCACGATCGTTCCCGTGTCCGTGCGCGGTGTGGCGTCCCCCGACGAGCCTACCCGGCGACCGGCCGGAAATTCGATGATGGTCCCCATGTCAGCTCTCTTCAATTGCCGCGCGACCGAACGCGCCCCTGCAACATGGGTCCATTAAGATCAGCTCATGGTTAACGGGGTGTAAACACGCCCCTCCGACCGTAACCGCACGGCCTTCGCCGCGCCGTCCCGTTGCGGCACGACAATGCCTGTAAGTGCAGGGCGCGCTTCACGCCTCGTTTTCCTTAACGAGGCTTTAAACGAACCGGCGCTAGGTTCGCTGCAAGTGTCTCTTCCAAGTTGCGTACCTCTCCATGACCAAGTCGCTGTTTCCCGGATTCGACGGGCTGATGACCCTGTCACGTCGTGAAGGCGTCGATGTTCGTCCAACGCTGCTGCGCGTCCTGACCGACCTCTATGTTCAGGCAAGCACCCATAGCGAGGACGAGCAGCGGCAATTCGTCGAGCTCGCCACGCGGCTGATCGACCAGGTCGACGATGCGACGCGCGCCTCGGTCAAGGCGAAGCTCGCGACCTATCCGCAGACGCCCGTCCCGGTCCTGCAGAAGCTCGGGCTGGTCGCGGCCCAGGAAGGCCGCAGGATTCCGCTCGCGCGCGAGATCTCGGCGCCGTCACCCAGCCGCGCCCCGACCGACGCGGAAGCGCGCATGGGCGCCAACATGGCGATGCAGCCGAAGGAAGCGGCCGAAATCCACGACACGTTCTTCCGCGCCGGCGCCTCCGAGCGCGCGCTGATGCTGCACAATCTGGCGCAGACGCCGCTGAAGGCCGCGCCGCGGATTCCGACCGTGCGCGCCAAGCGCGCGATCCAGATCCTGGAGATGGCGGCAATCGCCAATGACGTCGAGAACTTCACCTATGAACTCGGCGACAGCCTGATCCTGCCCTCGCGCGTCGCCGCGCAAATCGTCGACGATGCCGGCGGTGAGGCGCTCGCAGTCGCCGCGCGCGCGCTCGACATGCCGAGCCCGAATTTCCAGCGCATCCTCTTGTTCTTCAAGCCGGAGATCGGCAACTCCGTGAACGAGGTGTACCGGCTGTCGCGACTCTATGACCGCCTCAGCGACCGCGCGGCGCTGGTGATGCTGGCGGCCTGGCGCGGCTCCACGCTCGCCGTGACGCGGGCGAAGTATCAACCTTCGCTGCACGACAGCGAGCGGCAGCGCGCGCGTGCCGGCGCAAGCCAGACGCGACCGGGCGTGCAGCCCGGATCCAGCCCGACGGTGCGCACCGGCACCGGCGGGGCGTCGGAGCGCTAAGTCTTCGCCAAATCCAGGAAATGCCGCCCGGCGCGGTCTTCGGTCTCGACGATCCACGCATCCGGATCGAAGCGGAGCTCCTTGGTCAGGCGCTCCTCAATGGTGTGCTCCGGCAGGGGCTGCGGCGCGACCGGCACGAAGAAGCGGTCGACGGGACGGCCGTCCTCATAGACGGTCTGCGGCGCCGGCACGTAGAGCATCGCGTTGCCGTCGAGCAGCGATACCTTGACGAACACCGCACCCGCCTCCTCGGCGCCACGGCGGCGCACCGCCCCGAACACGCCCTCGGTCTGGCAGCGGCGCAGATAAGCGGAGACCCAGATGTTTGATTTCAGGCGCATGAGCTAGCCTGCTGCGGAGGTACGCTTGCGCTTCACCACCTTGAGCAGTTCTTCATCGATCCTGCTCTGCCAACCCGGACCTTCCGCCTTGAAATGGTCGACCACCACGGGGCTCAGGCGCAAGGTCACCTGCCGTTTTGTCGGAGCCTTGTTGGGGCCGCGGCCCTTCCGCACACCTGGGAAAACCTCATCGAAAGCCTTGGCCCTGGCGAAGTCATCCTTGGTCCATTCCGGATTGTCGCTCACCGCACGCATGTCCCGCGCGGTGTAACCTTTCTTAGCGACGGATTTCTTCATAGAACCTCCTTTCTTTCTTGCTGGCAGGGCGCATGCTGACGATGCTTGCGCCTTCAGCTCCGCGGGTCGCGAAGATGACTGAGACAACGCCGAATGCTAATGCCGATCGCGCGCCAGCGGTTGCCATAGGTCGCCAAAACCAAGGCATTGTCGAAGAAGGTCTCGTTGAGATCCGCGAAATCCATCCCGTGCTTGTCGAGATTGGCTTGGCGCTTCGGTTCGTCCCAAACGATCTTCACAGGATTATTTTGTAGCTACAAAATAATCTCAAGTCAATTGTGATGAAGTATCCGCCCGCGCAGCGGCAGCGAGACCCAGTCAGGAGCGTGGATATGCACAGCCCGACAATTATTCGACGGGATGGCCGATCACGGCGGCGAGCTCGCGCAGCAGGCGGTCGGATACCTGGCCGGTGACCGGCATCTTGTGCTCGCGCTCGAACTTCTGGATCGCGGACTGGGTCTCGCCACTCATCGTGCCCGTGATCTTCAGATTGCCATAGCCATATTCGGCCAGCGCGCGCTGCACGCCGGCGATGCGCCGCGCCGCCGGGCTCTGCGGCGGCGGGATCGGCGCCGGCGGACGCATCGCGGACGACGGCGTCGCGGTCGCCTTGACCAGATTGGTCATGGGATCGTTGCCCGCGCGCGGCGTCGATGCGGTCGCCTCGACCGGCCTCTCCACAGGCTTCTCGGCGGCTCTTTCAGCAGGTTTGGGCTCGACGCGAAACTCCGTCGCCCTCGGTTCGAGCGGCGAGGTGTCGGCGCCGACGGGGCGCGGACGCGGCAACGGGTTCGACAGCGGCACCGACGAAGGCACGGGAAGATTGATCACGCTGCCGAACATCGGCGCCGGATGCCGGCCGGTCTGCAGGAACAGCGCATTGGCGACGATCGCGGCGATGGCGGCGACGGCGACGAGACCGGCCAGCGTGTCCTTCGGGCTGTGCAGCAGCACGCGCATCACGAGGTTGCGCTCGGTCTCGACGTCGATGACCGCGGCCTTGGTCCCATCCTTGGCGCCACGGCGGCGCGGAGCGGCTTCGTCCTTGGCAGACTTCTTAGGCACTTTTCTTCACCAGAGCGGGTTGGTCGTTGAGGTCTTCGTGAAGTTCCTCGCGAATTTGGTCGTAGGCCTCCTGGCGCAGCACCGGCGTCAACGTCGTGACCTTGCTTTCAACCGGCTTGCCATCGAAGCTCTTGGCTTGCGGCGGCGTGTAGACGAGCGGCAGCTTGACGGTGACGGCGGTGCCCTCACCTAACCTGCTTTGTAGCGTCAATTCGCCGAGATGCAACGCCACGAGACTCTTCACGATCGAAAGTCCGAGGCCCGTGCCTTCGTGGCGGCGCTGATAGGTCTTGCCGGCCTGGAAGAACGGCGCGCCGATGCGCTTGAGATCATCCGGCGCGATGCCGACCCCGGTGTCGGTGATGCGCAGCGTGAGCTGCGAGCCTGATGCGGCGGCCGTCACGGTCACCTGACCGCCGCGCTCGGTGAACTTGATGGCGTTAGCGACGAGGTTGAGCACGATCTGCTTGAATGCGCGCGGATCGCCGGTCATCACAGGCAGGTCCTGCGGCGCATCGGTGATGAGATCGATGCCGTTCTCCCGCGCCTTCAGCGCCAGCAGATTGCAGCAATGCATCAGCGAGGCGCGCGGCGCGAACGGCTCGGACGCGATCTCGAAATTGCCCGTCTCCATCTTCGACATGTCGAGGATGCCGTTGACGACGGACAACAGATGCTGGCCGGACGCGTTGATGAGCTCGGCGTATTCCTTGCGCTGGGCCGCGCTGAGCATCAGGGTCTGCTCCTGCGCGATCATCTCGGAGAAGCCGATGATGGCGTTGAGTGGCGTGCGCAGCTCGTGACTCATGGTGGCGAGGAAGCGCGTCTTGGCCGCATCGGCCGCCTCGGCGGCGCTGCGGGCCTGGTCGAGCGCCTGCTCGGACAGCTTCCGGTCGGTGACGTCGCGCATCACGCCGACGACTTCGGCCTCGCGCGCGACATCTCCGCTCATGTCCTGATCGAGCGGCCGGCAGCGCATCTCGACCCAGATGAAATCGACTTGATAATTTCCCTGGCCGCGCTCGGCCGCGTCAGGCTCGCGCCGGAGCCGGAACTCGACGCTGCGCACCTCGCCGCGCGCGGCATCCGACAGCGCGGTGAGATAGGCCGGACGGTCGGCGACATGGACGCGATCGAACAGGCCGTGACCGAGCAGCTGCGCGACCGGCATGCCGAGCATGGCTTCCACCGCCGGCGAGATGAACTGCACCGCGCCGTTGCGCCGGTGCCGCGAGATGACGTCGCTCATGTTGCGCGCGAGCAGGCGATAGCGCTCCTCCTCGCGCGACAGCAGCGCGACGCTGGTGCGCGCGAGCGATTCCGCGCCAAACGCAAGACCCGCGGCATAGAGCGTCGCGGATGCGACGCCGAATGCCATCAGCACGCCGCGCTCTGTGGCGCTGATGTCGCCGGCCGGCGGCCACCCAAGCTGGCTGAAGAGGATCAGCAGCCCCGCGCAGGAGATCGCAAGCAGGCAGGCGAAGGCTGCGACGCGTCGCGAGGCCGAGAGCGCTGCCTCGAGCGGAACCACGACCAGCCAGATCGCGGCGAAGGATTCGATGCCGCCGGTGGTGCCCGCGACCGTCACGATCAGGCCGGCGAGCGCCAGTGACGACAGCACATGCGCGCCTTCATAGCGGCCGGTGCGCGACAGGAACCAGGACAACAGGATCGGCGCGATCAGCCAGGCGAAGGCGGCGACCTCGATCGCGCCTGGCGCGCCGCGCATGGCGAGATAAACGGGAAAGGCGGCGAAGGCGGCCAGGCTGCCCAGCAGCCGCGGCGCCATGAAGGCACGATGGCGCGCACGCGTCAGCGCATCGTAACGCGCGGAGGGATGCAGCAGCGCATCGAGACAATCGCGGATGATACTCAAAACTGTCACGGGTCTCGCGCTTCGGCTCACTCGTCAAAAGACGCGCCGGAACGCCTCCTTGTCGTTGAGCCACCGTGTCAGAGCGACCTTAAACGAGTGCTAAGGCAGCGCCGCGCGCGGCCGGACACCGCATCAACGCGGGGCTTTTTAGACGATTTGGCGACGTCTTCAGCAGGAATGGTGAACACAGGGTTTCATCTTCCCGCACATGGTTTCGAAATGGTGGATGCGGCAGCCCGAATGGCCGCTTGCCTTCCGGCATCCATCGAAAATCGACGAGGCCGGTCCTTGCGAAGTTTTTTGCGTCAATTTTCCGCGAATTAAGCTCGAAGCAATCACTTGCGATTTATCGAGAGTTGCTAGGTCCCCAAGCCCGCGGACATCGCCGCGGCGGGATCTAACATACAGGTCGATCAGATGCGCTTTCTGCTCCGCATCACATTCTGGCTCGGGCTCGTGCTCGTGCTGCTGCCGCGGGACAAGACACCTCAATCGGAGAAGCTGCCGCAGATCGGCGCCGCCGACGCGGTGCAGGCTGCGACCGCGGCCGTGTCCGACATGAGCCAGTTCTGCAAGCGCCAGCCGGCGGCCTGCGAGGTCGGCGGACAGGCCGCGACCATCATCGGCCAGCGCGCCCAGGACGGCGCGAAGAAGATCTACCAGATCATCAACGACAAGAAAGAGCAGATCACCAACGATAAGAACGACAACAAGAGCAACAGCAAGAAGGCACCTGACCACACCGGCTCGATCGCGCTGGCCGGCGAGGGCGACGCTGCGACGAGCGAGGCGCCGCGCGACACCCTGACCCAGGACGACCTCGCGTTGGAATGGCGCGGCTCGTCGCAGGCGAATTAGGCCCCAAACCCTATCGATTTCGGCTCTTCGCATCCCTATATTGGCTCGAACAGGAACTTTGGGCCGATATGACGACGATCGACGAAATCAGGGACAATTTCGAGCTTTTGGACGAGTGGGACGACCGCTACCGGTATGTCATCGAGCTCGGCCGCACCCTGGAACCGATGCCGGAAGCCGAGCACTCCGCCGAGAACAAGGTGAACGGCTGCGTCAGCCAGGTCTGGCTCCAGAAGGTGGTCGAACGCGATGGTGGCGTGCCGGTCCTGAAATATCGCGGCGACAGCGACGCACATATCGTGCGCGGCCTGGTCGCCATCGTGCTCGCGCTCTACTCGGGCCGCACGCCGCAGCAGATCCTCGAGACCGACGCGATCGCCGTGTTCGACGAGTTCGGCTTCCGCGATCACCTGACGCCGCAGCGCTCCAACGGTCTCCGCTCGATGGTCGAGCGCATCAAGACCGACGCGAAAGAGGCGCTGGCGGAAGCGTCGTAGGAAGGGCCGCAGCGTGGGCAAAGCGCAGCGTGCCCACCATTCTGACTGCAATCAACGAGAAATCGCGGGCACGGCGCTTCGCCCCTTTCCCCGCGAAGTCCGAGGCTGGCGCTACTTCCGCTTCCGCTGCTGTTGTCCCAAGCCCATCTGCTTCGCCAGTTGCGAGCGCGCCACCGCGTAGTTCGGCGCGACCATGGGATAATCGGCGGGCAGGCCCCATTTCTCCCGATATTGCTCCGGCGTCATGTTGTACTGGGTGCGCAGATGGCGCTTCAGCGATTTGAAGCGCTTGCCGTCTTCGAGGCACACCAGATAGTCCGGCGCGATCGACTTCTTCAGCGACACCGCAGGCTTGGCCGGCTCGAGCGGCACAGCCTCACCGCGGCCTGACGACACCCGCACCAATGCACCATGCACCTGGCTGATCAGGTTCGGAATCTCGGCAGCTGGCGTGGGATTGTTGCCGACATAGGCCGACACGATGCTCGCCGTCAGCTCGATGAAATTCTTGGCCCCGGCATCCGACATGGGCTCGACCTTTCCCTTGAATCGCGTCTCCGGGCAGAGACGCCAGCAAAGTATTCCGTGTCAACAATACGTTCGGCTGAAATGAGACGACTGATGAATATGGGGCGATTACTGACGCCGTGACAAGAACGGCAGGTTTTACTTGGGCCAGGCAGCGCCTCAGCCCCGCTGGTCGAGATGGGCGCGCAGCTCGTCGATCGAGGCAAAGCGCATCATGCCCTCCGGCATCTGCGCTTCGATCGAGCCGTCGGAATAGAGCGAATATGCCATGCCGTCGACGACGCCGGATTTCAGCACTGTCACGGGCGCCTGCTCGGCCGGCGGCTCCGGCGCGGGCGGCGGCGGTGCTGACGGGGCAGCTTCAACAAATGTCGACGCCGAGCGCGGTGACGACGGACGGCGCGGGCCGGCCGCCGGTTCCTGCGGCCGTCCACGGTCCGGCTTCGGCCAGGCGTCGTCGAAGCCCGCGGGCGTCTCCTGAGCCTCCGTGGGCGCTCCAGGCGGCTGCGGTGGCGCGCTCTCGGCGGGCTTCGCCTCCGCGCGCTCGCGCTCCTTGCGCGAGGTCGAGGCGAACAACAGGTTGCGCCGGCGCGGCGCTTCGGGAACTGCGGGTGGAGCTTCCGGCTCCGGCGGCGGTGGCTCGACGCGCGGACGCTCGCGCGTGGCGGCCTCGCTCTGCCAGGGCGGCGGACTTGCGGCCGGCGGCGCCGGCTCGGGCCTTGCCGCGGGAGCAAGCGCCGGCTCGGGCGCAGGCGCGCCCGGCATCGCAAGGCCCGGCAGCACGGGCCTGACGCGAACCTCGGACGGCGCGGCCGATCCAGCGAGCCGGCGGGCGATGTTCCTCAGCTCGAGCACCACGAAATGCAGGCCGACCAGTAACATTCCGGAGCAGACGCCGATGGTACCAGAGATTATGAGGGTGCTGCCGAGGCTGAATTCCCTGACGGTGAAGCCAAAAGCGACCGCAACGAGGCCCGCCACAGCGGCGACGATGCCCGCGATCAACAATGCCAAGGTCATCGAATCCACCCCAGGTCGCGCATCCACACGCGACATCCTCTATGCCACGATACCGTCATACTATGTTCCGCGCCAACGGCGAATTGTAGGCCGCGTTCCTAAAGGAAAGGAAATCAGGGACTTATTCACATTCCCTTCAGCTAGGATTGGCTACTGCTAGACTGCTTCCAAGTTCCCGATTTTGCTGCGCCGCATCAGGAATTTAGCCATAATGCCCAATTACTTGGTAATGGAACTGCGCTATACGGAGTCCGGGGAGCAGGCCCGCGCGCACCAGCAGGGCCGAGAGGGGATTCCGGGTCACCAATAGCCATGACATCCATCACGACTTCGGCGATCGACACGCCTCAACGGCGCTCGATCGAACGGACTTGCGACGATCTCGCCATGCTGGTGCTGGCTGCGGTCGCCGTCATCGCAGGCTTGACCTTCCGCGACTACGGACTCGGCTGGGACGACTACACCCACGCTGAATATGCCGATCTGTTGCTGCGCATGTACGGTTCCGGTTTCAAGGACACCGCCGCGCTCTCCTTCGCCAACCTCTATATGTATGGCGGCGGCTTCGACATGGTCGCGGCCCTCCTGCACAAGGTCATTCCGCTCGAGCTGTTCGAGACGCGACGCCTGGTCGGCGCGGTCGTCGGCGTGATCGGGCTCGCGGTGACGTGGCGGCTCGGCCGACGCGTCGGCGGCCCGCTCGCTGGTCTCGCTGCGCTGCTGCTGCTCGCGCTCTGCCCGATCTTCTACGGCCACATGTTCATGAACCCGAAGGATGCGCCCTTCGCGGTGGCCATGATCATCCTGATGCTCGGCCTCGTCCGGCTCGCCGAGGAATATCCGCAGCCGTCCCCGCGCACGATCCTGATCGTGGGTCTGGGTGCTGGCCTGGCGCTCGGCACGCGCATTCTCGGCGGCCTTTCGCTGGTCTACGCAACGGCCGGCTTCCTGCCGCTGTTCCTGGAGGAATTGCGCAGCGAGGGGCTGCGCGAGTCGGTGCGACGCTTCGCCCATGTTGTCTATGTGCTGCTGCCCGGCCTCGTACTCGGCTATCTCGTGATGGGCCTGATCTGGCCGTGGTCGATCATGGAGCCCGGCAATCCCTTCGAGGCGCTGACCTATTTCTCGCACTTCTTCGAGAAGCCATGGAAGGAGATGTTCGACGGCGCGATCGTGTCCGTGCCCGACATGCCCTGGTCCTATCTGCCGACGCTGTTCGCGCTGCAGCTGCCCGAGGTGATGCTGGTGCTGATGGGCGGTGCCGTGGTCGGCACCTTCGCGCTGCTGCCGCGCCGCGAGGTCCCGGCACGCCGCAAGACCATCCTGTTGATGCTGACGCTAGCTGCGACGCTGCCGCTCGCGATCGCGATGGTGAAGCGGCCGGCGCTGTACAACGGCATCCGCCATTTCGTGTTCGTGATCCCGCCGATGGCGGTGCTGGGCGGCATCGCCTTCGCCTGGGTCATGGAGCGCCTGCGCGCCAATCACCGCACCTGGCAGCCGGTCGTGCTCGCGACCTTCTGCTTTGGCCTTGCGCTCTCGCTCGCCGAGATGATCCGGCTGCATCCCTATCAATACACCCACTTCAACCACATCGCCGGCACCGTGCGCGGCGCCGACGACCGCTTCATGCTGGACTATTGGGGCCTCGCGCTGAAGCAGGCCTCCGACGAGCTGCGCGAGCAGCTGGTCGAGCGCCAGGAAGTGCCGCCGGTCAATCGCAAATGGAAGGTCGCGGTGTGCGGTCCGCAACGTCCGGCGCAGGTCGCGCTCGGCCCCGACTTCACCATCGGTTGGGATTCCAACGCAGCCGATTTCGCCATGACGCTCGGCGAGTTCTACTGCAAGGGCCTCACCGCGCCCGTGATGGTCGAAATCAAGCGCGACGACGTCGTATTCGCCCGCGTCTACGACATCCGCGGCCGCAGCATTTCCAGCCTGCTGTCAGTGCCGGCGCCATAATAATCTTCTCCAGCGCAGCCCGCTCCATGCGGGCGACGCTGAACTGCCGCGCTCCTGACGCGCCTTGCTGCGAGCTCAGACCAAGACTACGCTCCCTCCCGCAACAACGATGTTCGGAGAGATGACCATGTCACCAGCGGAAGCGCGCCTGAAGGAAGTGCCGTCGAACATGACGGAGGCCGAGTGGCAGCAACGGGTCAATCTCGCCGCCTGCTATCGCCTCGTCGCGCTGTACGGCTGGGATGATCTGGTCGACACCCACATCTCCGCGCGCGTGCCCGGCCCCGACCATCACTTCCTGATCAACCCCTACGGACGTGTTCGAGGAGATCACGGCCTCGAGCCTCGTCAAGGTCGACCTGCACGGCAACCAGCTCACCGAGAGCGAGTACAGCATCAACCCCGCCGGCTTTACCATCCATTCGGCGATCCACGAGGTGCGCGAGGACGCCATCTGCGTGCTGCATCTCCACACCCTCGACGGCACCGCGGTGTCGAGCAGCGCCGAAGGCCTGTTGCCGCTGAACCAGACCGCCCAGCTCGTCACCCACGATCTGGCCTATCACGACTATGAAGGCATCGCGCTCGACCACGACGAGCGGCCGCGGCTCCAGAGGGACCTCGGCAACCACAATCACATGCTGCTGCGCAACCACGGCACGCTGACGGTCGGCCGCTCGGTCGCCTCCGCCTTCGAGCGCATGTATCACCTCGAGCGCGCCTGCTCGATGCAGGTGCGCACGCGCGCGCTGGGCACGCCAGTGTATCCGGTGGACGACGTGGCGATCGAGAAGAATACCGAGCTGCTCGCCAACCGCGACCGCGCCGAGCTGCGCGCGACCAATCTCGTCTGGCCGCCATTGCTGCGCAAGCTCGACCGCGAGCTTCCGGGCTACCGGTCTTGAGATTTTCGGGATTTGGTGTAGGATCGCTTTCGAACGACCTCTGCACGTTTTGGAATGAAACGCCGTCCAATCCCGGGCGGCGTTTTTATTTGAGGTGAGTGACCGCTACGCGATCATTTCACCTCTGCCAGCGCCGCGAGAATCCTTGCCCAGGAGCGGATGCCCTTCTGGAAGCTGCGGAGATCGTACTTCTCGTTCGGCGAATGGATGTTGTCATCGTCGAGGCCGAAGCCGACCAGCAGCGAGTCAAGGCCAAGCGTACGCTTGAAGTCGGCGACGATCGGGATCGAGGCGCCCGAGCCCATCAGCACGGTCTCCTTGCCCCATTCCTCCGCCAGCGCCTTGCTGGCCGCCGCGAGCGGCTTCATGTGCCAGTCGAGCGCCACGGCGGGCGCGGCGGAATGGTCGCCGAACTCGACCTTGCAGTCGCCCGGAATGCGCGCCGATACGTAATCACGGAACGCCTTGCGGATCTTGTGGGGGTCCTGCCCCTCGACCAGCCGGAATGAGACCTTGGCGGAGGCATGCGACGGGATCACCGTTTTCGAGCCCTCGCCGATATAGCCGCCCCAGATGCCGTTGACGTCGCAGGTCGGACGCGTGGAGGCCTGCTCGACCATTAGCCGCCCCTTCTCACCGGCGGGGATCGACAGGCCGACGGGCTTGAGGAACGACTCCGGGGTGAAGCTGAGCTTCTTCCACTGCTCCAAGATCTCCGGCGGCGTATCCTTCACGCCGTCATAGAAGCCGGGAATGGTGATGCGGTTGTCGTCGTCGAACAGGCCGCCGAGGATTTTGGTCAACACCCGAATCGGGTTCATCGCCGTGCCGCCGTACACGCCGGAATGCAGATCGCGATTGGCCGCCGTAATCTTCACCTCTTCATAGAGCAGGCCGCGCAGCGCCGTCGTAATCGCCGGCGTTTCGGGGTCCCACATGCCGGTGTCGCAGACCAGCACGTAATCGGCCTTGAACTCGTCCTTGTTGGCCTCGACGAATGGCACGAAGTTCTTCGAGCCGACCTCCTCCTCGCCTTCGATCAGGAAGGTGACGTCGATCGGCAGCGAGCCCGTGACCTTCTTCCAGGCGCGGCAGGCCTCGACGAAGGTCATGACCTGGCCCTTGTCGTCCTCGGCGCCGCGCGCGACGATGATCTTGCGGCCGTCCGCGTGTGCGGTGACGACGGGCTCGAACGGCGGGCTGTGCCAGAGGTCAATCGGATCGACCGGCTGCACATCGTAATGTCCGTAGAAGATCACATGCGGCCGGCCGCCCACTCCGGTCTTGCCGACGACAGCGGGATGGCCGGCGGTCGGCCTCACCTCGGTTGAGACACCGAGGCTGGCGAGATCCTTGGCGAGATGCTCGGCCGCGGCCTTGCAGTCGCCGGCAAAGGCCGGATCCGCGGAGATCGACTTGATCCGCAACAGCGAGAACAGACGCTCCAGGCTGTTGTCGAAATCCTTGTCGATGTGGTCGAGCACGGATTGAAGCTGCGCATTGGCCATGGTCGTCTTCCCTGCTTTCGAGTCTCGAGACATCTGATTTTCAAGATGGCTCTTAAGATGAGTTTTAAGATGGCTTTTTAAGATGGCTTGGCTTTTAGCTCCGACGCGGCGCCAGAGCCAGCCGCAACCGGCGGATGGCGGAGGTGCCATGCGAGGCTGCCGGCGAGAATGCCGGTGGCGGCAAGATTGTTGCCCCAGGCCTGGATGACATTGGGAAACCAGGGCAGTGCCAGCAGCAAGAGGATGCCGGCAGCGGCCAGCGCAAGCCAAGTTCCCAGCCGCACATTCGCCCGTTCGTCAAAGGCGGCGCGATGCATCAGCACCGTCATCGGGAAGAACAGCCACATGAAGTAGTATTGCCGCGCCAGAGGCGAGGCGATCGTCATCAGGCAGAACAGGATGCCGAGCTCCTCGGCATCCGAGCGCGCCGTCCTCCGCCGTTGCGGTGGCATCACCGCGACGAAGCCGAGCCCGAGCAGCGCCGACACCGCCAGCACGATCCAGTTCGCCGTCTTGTAGTCGACGTCGATGACATTCATCGTGCGCGGCGGCTTGTTGGGATCCTCCTGATTGTAGTTGATCGGCCGGACCAGGCGATGCGTCACCGCGATGATGGACTGGTTGACCCACGACCAGTTCTGCTCGTCGCGCTGGCCAAAGCCCTTTTCCGAGCTCGATCCGACCATGCCCTGATACCAGGTCGCCAGCTCGGCCGCGTTGCGCTCGAAGCCGCGGATCGGCGCGGGCACCACATAAAGAAGCATGCCCGTGAAGGCGATCATGGCGCCGACAGCCGCCCATTTCCGCCGCCAGACCAGATAGGGCAGCACCGCGATCGGAAACACCTTGATGGCGGTGGCGAGCGCGAACATGAAGCCGGCGCGCCAGGGACGCTGATGCTGCAAGTTCCAGAAGCCCCACAGCATCATCGCGAGCAGGACGAGATTCGGCTGGCCGAGATCGAACATGTCGAAGGTGAAGGTCACGGTGACGATGGCCGGCAGCGCCTCCAGCCAGGGGCCAGCCTTGCGGCCCGATCCGGCCATGACGTTGGAGAGCGTCCCGGTGTACCACCACGCCAGCGCATTCAGGAGAGACAGCACGGTGTAGAGCGCGACCTTGCCGAACCAGCTCGGAATCGCGAGCAGGATCGCGGACAGCGGCGGATAGATGAATTCGAACTGGTGATGGACGTCGCTGGGATAGAGCGGCGCGCCGTGCAGCACCTGCTGCCCGGCCCAATACCAGAGCGCATAGTCCTTGGTCTTGCCGTTGTTGCCGAAAAACTCGGGACCGAGGACGTCGGCCGTCAGGATGAAGCAGCACAGCAGGAAGAGCAGGTCCAGCGGCGAGCGCAGCGACAGGCGTCTCGGCGCATCAGGCTTGGGTAGCGGGTCGGTCGAGGTCACGGTGGGTCCATTCGGCAAAGCCATGGACGTAGCAGACCGAAGCGGGCTTGGAGAGCCCCCTCACCCGAAATTGTGGTGGGGGTGTGGGCTTGACGAGCCTGCCTCAAACCTGGCTTGTCTGCCTAGCGGCGCAGCAGCCCGCCGAGCGCGCCGCGGACCAGGGTGCGACCGATCGAGCCGCCGAGCTGGCCGGCGACCGATTTGCCGATATTGGCCGCCATGCCGCCGATCACCTGGTTGGTCACCGACCGCGTCACGTCGCGCGCAATCACCTGTCCGGTCGACAGGCGGCCGCGCTTGACATTGGTGCCGAAGATGGTGCCGACGATCGAGCCGATCTGGCCGAGGATGCCGCCGCCTCCGCCGGCCGCGCCGGGATCGGCGGTCGCCGCCGTGCCGGCGATGCGCTTCTGGATCATCTCATAGGCGGACTCGGCATCGACGGCGGTGTCGTATTTGCCCTTCACCGGACTCACATCCATGATCGCCTTGCGCTCTTCCGGCGTGATCGGACCGATGCGCGCCGATGGCGGCCGGATCATCACGCGCTCGACCATCGCCGGCGTGCCGTTGCCTTCGAGGAAGGACACCAGCGCCTCGCCCTTGCCGAGCTCCATGATCACCTTGGCGGTGTCGAGCTTGGGATTGGGCCGGAAGGTCTGGGCCGCGGCGAGCACCGCTTTCTGGTCGCGCGGGGTGAAGGCGCGCAGCGCATGCTGCACCCGGTTGCCGAGCTGCCCCAGGACACGGTCGGGCACGTCGATCGGGTTCTGCGTCACGAAGTAGACGCCGACGCCCTTGGAGCGGATCAAGCGCACCACCTGCTCGATCTTGTCCAACAGCGCCTTCGGCGCGTCGTTGAAGAGCAGATGCGCCTCGTCGAAGAAGAACACCAGCTTCGGCTTCGGCAGGTCGCCCGCTTCAGGCAGCTCCTCGAACAGCTCCGACAGCATCCACAACAGGAATGTTGCGTAAAGGCGTGGCGACTGGAGCAGCTTGTCGGCAACGAGGATGTTGACCATGCCGCGGCCGTCGCGGTCGGTCTTCATGAAATCCTTCAGCGTCAGCGCGGGCTCGCCGAAGAATTTGGTGGCGCCCTGGTTCTCCAGCACCAGCAGCTGCCGCTGGATGGTGCCGACGGTGGCCTTGGTGACGTTGCCAAAACCCTGCGCGGCCTTCTTGATGTCGGCGAGCGGGCTTTCGTCGGCATCGGCGGTTTTCTTGCCGGCATCCGGCACGATGGCATCGAGCAGCGCGCGCAGATCCTTCATGTCGATGAGGGTGAGGCCGGCGTCGTCGGCGACGCGGAAAGCGACGTTGAGCACGCCTTCCTGCACGTCGTTCAAGTCGAGCATGCGCGCCAGCAGCAGCGGCCCCATCTCCGTGACGGTCGCGCGCACCGGATGACCTTGCTCGCCGAACACATCCCAGAACACCGTCGAGAACCGGTCGGGTTGGAACGTCAGCCCCATCTCCGTGGCGCGCTTGACGATGAAATCTTTGGCCTCGCCGACCTCGGAGATGCCGGAGAGATCACCCTTGATGTCGGCCGCGAACACCGGAACACCGGCGCGCGCAAATCCTTCCGCCATGACTTGCAGAGTCACCGTCTTTCCGGTTCCGGTTGCGCCGGTGACGAGGCCGTGGCGATTGGCGAGCGCCAGTGTCAGCCATGCCTGCTCGTCTCCCTTGCCGACGAAGATCTTCTCGTCGGTGTCGCCGAGCTTGCTGTCCTGTGCCGTCATTATTCTCTCTGAATCTCTCTGCCCGGTTTCGCGCAATGAAACTGAGCAAACCTGTTCCGTAGTTTAACGCATATCGCCCGCCATTTGAAACCGTTCAACAGGCCCCGCGCATGCGACATTGCCGGAAACAGACCGGCGACGTCAGCCAAAAGTAGGAATGCTGCGTTCGCACCGCGGCATTTTTTCGCTGTTTCCGTCTCCGGTCTTGCACCCTTGCAACACTTTTCGAGCCTTCGACAGTGAATCGGATCGTCGCATGCGTTCATCGCTTGTAATTCACACCACACCGGCTCAAGATCATTTTCGAAAGCAATACTCCGGCGTGCAACCGGTTGAGGGGCGGGTCTAATGGACGAGCTGATCGGGCAGCTGGCGACAAACGCCAGCATAGATAGTGCTGTGGCTGAAAAGACCGTGGGCATTATCCTGGGCTTCCTCCGCAACGAGGGTCCTTCCGACAGCGTGCAGGCCCTGATCGATCAGATTCCCGGCGCGGAAACCGCGATCGAGGCCTCCAGGCGCAGCGGCGGCCTGTCGCGGCTAATGGGCGGCGGCCTGATGGGACTGGGGCTTGGCATGTCCGAGATTCAAAACATCGCCCGTGAACTTTTCCGCTACGGCCGAGACAAAATCGGAGCGGATCAGATGGGCAAAATTATTGCGGGGACGCCGGGCCTCAGCCAATTCGCCTGAGCGACTTTTTTTCATATCGAATATCATGACATATCCGATTTCCGAGATTGAGGGTCTGCCTGCTTTTGCCGCCAACAAGCTGAAGGCGCAGGGCATCCGCACCACCGACGCGCTGCTCGAGGCAGCCTCGACCGCGAAGGGCCGCAAGACGCTGTCCGCCAAGACCGGCATCAGCGAGCAGCAGCTGCTGGAATGGGCCAACGTCTCCGACTACATGCGCATCCCCGGCATGGGCCGAGCCAAGGTGGGCCTCGTCCGTGCTGCCGGCGTAACCACGGTGCGCGAGCTCGCCTATCGAAATCCGGCAAGGCTGGCGCAGAGCATGCGCGAGGCCAACGAGAAGAAGAAGCTCGTCCGCATCCTGCCGTCCGAAAAGTCGGTCGGCGACATCATCGCCAAGGCCAAGAAGCTGCCGCCGAAGATTTCGTATTAGGCTTTTCCGTCCTCCCGCGTTCGCCGGGACGACAGCGAGGATACTGCACGAGAGTGCCGCATCATCGCCCCCGGGCATGGCGCTGCCGCCGCCTCCCGGCTTGACACCCCCTTCCCGACCGCGCAAAGCGGGCGGCATGAATGCCTTGCCCTCCCCATCCGTCCCGCCGGCCGGCTCGGCCGGGCTCGATGCGCTGCGGACGCTCGTGGGCCGGCCCATTCCGGCGGTGATGGGCGTGCTCAACGTCACCCCGGATTCCTTCTCCGACGGCGGCGAGTTCATCGCGCCCGAGCAGGCGCTGGAGCGGGCACGGGCGATGATCGCCGATGGCGTCGACATCATCGACATCGGCGCCGAATCCACCCGGCCCTACAAGGGCGCGAAGGCCGTCACCGCCGAGGACGAGCTGGCCCGGCTGAGACCGGTGCTGGCGGGCGTCGTCGCGCTCGGCGTGCCGGTGTCGATCGACAGCATGAAGGCCGAGGTCGTCGCCTTCGCGCTCGACCAGGGCGCCGCGATCGCCAACGACGTCTGGGGCCTGCAACGCGATGCCGGCATGGCGCCGCTGATCGCCGCAAGAGGCGTCCCGGTCATCATCATGCACAACCGCGACAGCGTCGATCCCGCCATCGACATCGTCGTGGACATGAAGGCGTTCTTTCTGCGCTCGCTCGAGATCGCGGCAAAGGCCGGCATCGCGCGCGACAAAATCGTGCTCGATCCCGGCATCGGCTTCGGCAAGACCGCCGAGCAGAGCATGACGACGCTGGCGCGCTTACGCGAGCTCGACATGTTCGGCCTGCCGATCCTCGTAGGCGCCTCGCGCAAACGCTTCATCGCCTCGGTCTCGCCCTCGGAGCCGAAGGAGCGGCTCGCCGGCTCGATCGCCGCGCATCTCATCGCCGCCCAGAAGGGCGCGAAGATCATCCGGACCCATGACGTCGCCGAGACCCTGCAAGCCCTGCGAGTCGCCAACGCAATCGAGAGCAAGCAATGACCGACACGATCTTCGTCACCGGCCTGTCGATCCATGCCCGCCACGGCGTGATGGATCACGAGACCGAGGTCGGCCAGCGTTTCGTCATCGACCTCGAGCTCTATACCGACCTGTCGGAGCCCGCGCGCACCGACCGGCTCGCCGATACGGTGTCCTACGCCGAAGTCGTGGCGACCACGACGGCGGCGTTCAAGAACACCAATTACAAGCTGCTGGAAGGTGCGGCCGGCGCGGTCGCCGATGCCATCCTGTCGCACTTCCCGCGCATCCGTGCGGTCAAGATCACCGTGCACAAGCCGCATGCGCCGATCGCCGCGATCTTCGATGACGTCGGCATCATGCTGACGCGCTCGCGGCATCCCTGACATGGCGAGTGGCCCGATCCTGACATTCGCACGGGCGCGCGGAGCCACGCTTGCGAATGTCAGGATCAAAAGGGCCACTCGTTCATTATTGTTTGCTCGCGGAGCGGATTTGACGATCGCAGAAGGATGCTCGGCAATGGCTAGCGAACGTCAAATCCGCCCCGCGAGCGTGCTGATCGCACTCGGCGGCAATGTCGGCGACGTCCGCGCGACATTCAAAAAGGCGATCGCAAATCTCTGCGGCATGGCGCAAGCGGCGGTGATCGCGCGGTCCTCGGACTATGCGACGCCGCCCTGGGGCGACGAGGACCAGGATCCCTTCATCAATGCCTGCGTCGAGATCGAGACCAGTCTCGATCCGCACGCGCTGTTATTCGTGCTGCAGAAGATCGAGCGGAAATTCGGCCGCACGCGGGAGAAAGACCGGCGCTGGGGCCCGCGTACGCTCGATCTCGACATGATCGCTTATGACGATGTCTCCTTGCAGAAGCCCGACCTGACCCTGCCGCATCCGCGCCTGTTCGAGCGCGCCTTCGTGCTGGTGCCGCTGGCCGAGATCGCGCCGGATCGCGTGATCGCAGGCATTCGTGTGCGTGACGGGCTTGCCAGCGTCTCGACGCAAGGCATTGAGCGGCTTCCGGATACCGGTTAACCAAAAACAACCGTTTGCAGGGACGTGCCGCCGTGGCAATTTCGCCTGCGAATAACGAGACGTTTGGGAGCCCTTGGCCGTATGACCTCCGCGACTGACGACCTGCCGCTGGCGGCGGATTTCCCCAAGGCGACCGTCGAGGACTGGCGCAAGCTGGTCGATGGCGTGCTGAAGGGCGCGCCGTTCGAGAAGCTGGTCAGCAAGACCTATGACGGGCTGAAGATCGAGCCGCTCTATCCCCGCGCCAAGGGCGTTGCGCCGGTGGTGGGACGGCCCGCCGCCGCGCCATGGCAGATCGTGCAGCGGATCGACCATCCCGATGCGGCTCTCGCGAATGCGCAAGGACTGGCCGATCTGGAGAATGGCGCGACGGGGCTCGCGCTGGTGTTCGCCGGGGCCAATAGCGCTCGCGGTTTCGGCCTGGAACCTTCGGCCGATGCCGTCGCAAAAGTGTTGAAGGACATTCATCTCGATGCCGGCATCGGCGTCGAGCTCGAGATCGGACCGCAATCGCGAATGGCCGCGATCCATGTCGCGGAATATGTGAAGAGCAGCGGTCTCGATCCCGCGGCCTGCAACATCCGCTTCGGACTCGATCCGCTCGCGGCCGGCGCAGTCTGGGGCCACAGCCCTTATACCTGGGACGAGATCGTTCCTGCCGTCACCGGCGCGATCAAGGGGCTCGCCGCGCTCGGGTTCAAGGGGCCGTTCGCGTCCGCGGACGGACGCGTGATCCACGATGCCGGCGGCTCCGAGGTGCAGGAGCTTGCCTTCGTGCTCGCCTGCGGCGTCGCTTACTTGCGCGCGATCGAAGGCGCCGGCATTCCGCTGGAGGCCGCGCAAGGCATGGTCTATGCGCGGCTTACCGCGGATGCCGACCAGTTCCTGACCATGGCCAAATTCCGCGCTCTGCGGCTGTTGTGGGCGCGCATCGAGAGCGCGTGCGGACTGACGCCAAAGCCGCTGTTCATCGCCGCGGAGACGGCCTGGCGCATGCTGACGCAGCGCGATCCCTACGTGAACATGCTGCGCGCGACGGTCGCGACATTCGCCGCGGGACTTGCCGGTGCCAATGCGATCACCGTGCTGCCGCATACGCTGGCGCTCGGCCTGCCCGATCCATTCGCGCGGCGCGTGGCGCGCAATACGCAGCTCCTGCTGCTGGAAGAAAGCAACCTTGCGAGGGTCAGCGATCCCGCCGCCGGTGCCGGCGGCATTGAGACGCTGACCGCGCAGCTCTGCGACGCAGCCTGGGCGCTGTTCCAGGAGAGCGAGAAAGCCGGCGGCGCCTTCGCCGCGCTTCAGCAGGGCCTGTTCCAGAGCAAGGTGGCAGCCACACGAAAGGCGCGCGATGCCAATATCGCAAAGCGCCGCGACGTCCTGACCGGCGCCAGCGAGTTTCCGAACCTGCATGAGAGCGGGACCGCGGTGCTGAAGGCAACGCCGGTCGCGCTCGCGCCCTACGGCGAGCAGAAATACAAGTTCGATCCGCTCACACCAATGCGACTGGCGGAACCGTTCGAGGCGCTGCGCGATAAATCCGACGCGGCGCTGAAAGCGCGCGGCGCGCGGCCAAAGGTGTTTCTGGCCAATCTCGGCATGCCCGCCGATTTCACGGGGCGTGCGACCTTCGCGAAGAGCTTCTTCGAGGCCGGCGGCATCGAGGCCCTCGACAGCGAGGGTTTTGCCGATCCGGCGAGGCTGGCCGCCGCGTTCAAGGCCTCCGGCGCCGCGCTCGCCTGTCTTTGTTCCAGCGACAAGGTCTATGCGGAACACGCCGAAGCCGCCGCGAAGGCCCTGCAAAGCGCGGGCTGCAAACATATGTATCTCGCAGGCCGCCCGACTGATACCGAGGCGGCGTTGCGGGCTGCCGGTATCACCGGCTTCATCTTTGCCGGGGCCGACGCGCTTGCCACGCTACAGGACGCCTATCGACGGATAGAGCAGGCATGACCGAAGCAGGCAAACCAGTTCTCACCGGCGGCTGCCAGTGCGGCGCCGTGCGCTTCGGCGTCTTGACGGCGCCGACCCGGGTTTCGATCTGTCACTGCCGGATGTGCCAGAAGGCCAGCGGCGCGCCGTTCGCCTCCTTCGCCGACGTGAACAAGACCGAGCTTGTCTGGACGCGGGGAAAACCCTCGTTCTTCCGCTCCTCCTCGATCGCCGAGCGGGGCTTTTGCCCGGCCTGCGGCACGCCGCTGAGCTTCGGCCGCATCGACGGCGACCGGATCGAGATCATGACCGGCGCGTTCGACCGGCCCGATCACGTGGTGCCGACGCGGCAGTTCGGCACGGAGTCGCGCCTCGGCTGGGTCGTCGGCATCGCCAATCTGCCGAGCCAGACCACGCAGCAGAATTACGGGCCGGAGAAGATGGCGACCATCGTCAGCCATCAGCATCCGGATCATGATTGAGGATTGGTTGAACCATGACCCGCATTCCCAATTTCGCCGATGTTGCCTTCGAGCGCGTCGCCACCGCAGCGCCGGCCGGCACGGCCGAGCCGTGGCTGACGCCCGAGGGCATTCTGGTGAAGCCCGCTTATGGCGAGGCGGATCTCGCGGGGCTCGATTTCCTCGAGACCTATCCGGGCATCGCGCCATACCTGCGCGGCCCCTACCCGACCATGTATGTCAACCAGCCCTGGACGGTCAGGCAATATGCCGGCTTCTCCACGGCGGAGGATTCCAACGCGTTCTACCGTCGCAACTTAGCTGCCGGACAGAAGGGCCTGTCGGTCGCTTTCGACCTCGCCACCCACCGCGGCTATGACTCTGATCATCCGCGCGTCGGCGGCGATGTCGGCATGGCGGGTGTTGCCATCGATTCCATCTATGACATGCGCACGCTGTTCGCAGGCATTCCGCTCGACCAGATGAGCGTGTCCATGACCATGAACGGCGCGGTGCTGCCGATCCTCGCGCTTTACGTCGCCGCCGCCGAGGAACAGGGCGTGCCGCCAGAAAAGCTCTCGGGAACGATTCAGAACGACATTCTGAAAGAGTTCATGGTGCGCAACACCTATATCTATCCGCCCGCACCCTCGATGCGGATCATCTCTGATATCTTCGCCTACACCTCGACGAGGATGCCGAAGTACAATTCAATCTCGATCTCCGGCTATCACATGCAGGAGGCCGGCGCGACGCAGGATCTCGAGCTTGCCTATACGCTCGCCGACGGCGTCGAATATCTGCGCGCCGGCCTGGCCGCGGGCCTCGACGTCGATCGCTTCGCGCCGCGATTGTCGTTCTTCTGGGCGATCGGCATGAACTTCTTCATGGAGGTCGCCAAGCTGCGCGCCGCACGGCTGCTCTGGGCGAAACTGCTGAAGCCCTTCAATCCGAAGGACCCGCGCTCGCTGTCGCTGCGCACGCACAGCCAGACCTCGGGCTGGTCGCTCACCGCGCAGGACGTGTTCAACAACGTGATGCGCACGACCGTGGAGGCGATGGCGGCGACCCAGGGCCACACCCAGTCGCTGCACACCAACGCGCTCGACGAGGCGCTGGCGCTGCCGACCGATTTCTCGGCGCGCATCGCCCGCAACACCCAGCTATTCCTGCAGCAGGAGAGCGGCACCACCCGCATCATCGATCCCTGGGGCGGCTCGTATTATGTCGAGCGGCTCACGCGCGATCTCGCCGCAAAAGCTTGGAGCCATATCCAGGAGGTCGAGGAGCTCGGCGGCATGGCCAAGGCGATCGAGGCCGGCGTACCAAAACTGCGCATCGAGGAGGCCTCGGCCAAGACGCAGGCCCGGATCGATGCCGGCAAGCAGGCGGTGATCGGCGTCAACAAGTACAAGCCCACCGACGAGGCGCCGATCGACATTCTCAAGGTCGACAACACCAATGTACGCCGCTTGCAGATCGACAAGCTGACGCGGCTGAAATCCGAGCGTAACCAGAAGGACGTCGATGCCGCGCTTGCCGCGCTGACGCGCTCGGCCGGCGACGGCAACGGCAATCTCCTTGCACTCGCGATCGACGCCGCGCGCGCGAAGGCAACCGTCGGCGAGATCTCGGAGGCGATGGAAAAGGTGTTCGGCCGCCACCGCGCCGAGATCAAATCCATTACCGGCGTCTACAAGCGGGAGGCGTCCAGCATGGGCACTCAGGTCGAGAAGGTTCAGGCGCTGATCGACGCCTTCGAGGAGGCGGAGGGCCGCCGCCCGCGCATCCTGGTCGCCAAGATCGGACAGGACGGCCACGATCGCGGCCAGAAGGTGATCGCCTCGGCGTTCGCCGATATCGGCTTCGACGTCGACATCGGACCGTTGTTCGCCACCGCCGACGAAGCCGCGCGGCAAGCGGTCGAGAACGACGTGCATATCCTCGGCGTCTCCTCGCTCGCCGCCGCCCATCTCACCGCGGTGCCGGAGCTCAAGGCCGCCCTGAAGAAGCACGGGCGCGAGGACATCATGATCATCGTCGGCGGCGTGGTCCCGCCGCAGGATTACGACGCACTCTATGCGGCCGGCGCCGAGGCGATCTTCCCGCCCGGCACCGTCATCGCGGATGCGGCCGAGGAGCTGATCCGCAAGCTGAACGCCCGGCTTGGGCATAGCGAGGCGGCGGAGTAATTCCGCCACCGCTGAGGCCTCGAACATCAAACCCGCAGGCTGTCGGCGCGCCTGATCACGAGCAGGTGTTCGCGCGCCGCGTTGTGCGCCGGTTCATCTTGCGATCACTACGCTTGAGCGCATCGCTGCCGGCCGGCTGGAATCAAAATACATGGATATTGAAGTGACAGATCATCGTGCGCGCGCGGGGCTGCTCCCCCGCACCATCATTCTCCTTTCGGCCTTCGCTGCGATCGGCTTGGCCTCCCCATCCCTCGCTGGCGACCCCAAGCCCGACGCCGTCGTCAAGAACAAGAGCATCGACGCCCGCGTTTTGCTCGACGACAGGATCAAGGCCGACGCTGCGCTGGCCGCGGACTGCCTTGCCGAGGGCAAGAAGTGGCTCGATAAGAGCGCAGCGGAAGCTGCCGCCTCGCGCAAGGAGGATCCGCAATTCTTCAGGGACGGCGGCTGGGATTTCGAGCGCAAATATGCGATCCGCTCGGTCGTTGCCGATCGTTATGTCAGCGTACTGCGCAACGACTACATGGACACCCACGGCGCCCATCCCAACTCCGACATGAACACGATCCTGTGGGACAAGGCTGAGGGCAAGCGCATCTCGATCCGCCCCTTCTTCACCGAGACCGCCGACAAGGGACCGACCATGAAGGCGATGGTGAAGGCCATCATCGCCTCGCTCAAGGTCGAGAAGAAGAAGCGCGGCACCAGCGAGACCGCGACCGAGGAATGGTTCAAGAGCGTCGAGCCGAGCCTGCTCAAGATCGGCGCGGTGACGTTCGCGCCTTCGACTGAGGCGGGCAAGAGCTCCGGCCTCACCTTCCACTATCCGCCCTATGCGGTCGGCCCCTACGCCGAAGGCGAATATGTCGCCTTCGTGCCGTGGCAGATCCTGAAGCCGTATCTCACCGCGGAAGGAACGCACATTTTCGGCGGCGAGCGGCCGAAGGGCGACGCGGAGGAGCCGCAGTGAGCAGGTTTTGAGCAGCGCCACTTTGCTCACAACGCGCTGATAGCGCTACCTTGCGGCGGCGCCGCAAAGCCGACTAGAATGCCGCCGTTGACAAGAGCGCTCGACGTCACGGGCGCCGCTGGGAGGCATTCAATGTCCAAGATCACCCGCCGCGCCTTTGCGGCTTCATCTGCCGCGGTCGCCGCATCCGCCGCTTTGGGGTTCAAGCCCGCACGCGCACAAGCCTATCCGGCGCGGCCGGTCACTGTCATCGTGCCCTGGGGCGCGGGCGGCGGCACGGACGCAACCGCGCGCATCGTCGCAGCGCTGCTGGAAAAGGACCTCGGCCAGCCCTTCAACGTGGTCAACCGCACCGGCGGCTCCGGCGTGGTCGGCCATAGCGCCATCGCGACGGCGCAGCCCGACGGCTACACCATCGGCATGCTCACGGTCGAAATCTCGATGATGCACTGGCAAGGCCTCACCGATCTGACACCTCGGAGCTACACGCCGCTGGCGCTGATGAACGAGGACCCGCCGGGCATCCAGGTGTCCTCCTCCTCGCCCTACAAGACGGTGAAAGAGCTCGCCGAGGCGATCAAGGCGGCGCCCCCGGGCAAGTTCAAGGCATCGGGCACCGGCCAGGGCGGCATCTGGCATCTGGCGCTGGTCGGCTGGATGCAGGCGATGGGCCTGCCCGCCAACCAGGTCGCGTGGGTGCCGTCGAACGGCGCAGCTCCTGCGATGCAGGACCTCGCCGCCGGCGGCCTCGACCTCACCACCTGTTCGGTGCCGGAGGCGCGCGCCATCATCGAGGCCGGCAAGGCCAGGAGCCTCGCCATCATGGCGCCGGCGCGCAACCCGATCTTCAAGGACGTGCCGACGCTGAAGGAGGCGATGGGCATCGACTACGCAACCGGCGCCTGGCGCGGCATCGGCGCGCCGAAGAACCTGCCGCCGGAGATCGCAACCAAGCTCACCGCAGCCCTGAAGAAGGTCTACGACTCCGCCGAGTTCAAGGACTTCATGAGCAATCGCGGCTTCGGCACCGTGTGGGGCGATGCCGGCCAGTTCGCCGGCTTCATGGACAAGGGCGATGCCCAGATGGGCGAGGCCATGAAGGCGGCCGGCCTCAGCAAGGCGTGATCTCCACCTGCGATGCTCTGCCCGCCTCTCCCCGCACGCGGGGAGAGGGATTTCTTTCATAGGATTCCTCCCATGCGTCTTCCCGACTCCGTCACGGGATCGTTTCTCGTCGTGCTCGGCGCGGCTTCCGCCTATGGCGGCTACATCCTGCCGCCGGTGCCGGGGCAGCCGATCGGCCCCAACGTGTTTCCGCTCGTGATCGGCACCGGCCTGGCATTGTGCGGGCTCGCGATCGTGTTCGGCATCGGCCATTCCTTCGAGGAGGAGGAAGAGCTGGTCCCGCTCGAGAACGGACAGGCGGCCGCGCCGCCGCCGCAGAGCAAGCTCTACGGCCTGCGCGCCCTGCTGCCGCCGGCGCTGCTGCTGTTCTACGTCTTTGCCGCCGACCGGCTCGGCTTCATCATCACCGCGGCGATCATGGTCTACGTCACCTCGACGGCGCTCGGCGCGAAGTGGAAGCTGGCGCTGCCGCTTGCCGCACTGTCGCCCTTCGCCATCCACCTCATCTTCGGCAAGCTGCTGCGCGTACCGCTTCCCGCTGGCCTTTTGCCGACGCCCTGGTGATCCCATGCTCAAGACCCTGATTGATGCCTTCGCGCTGATCTCCACCTGGGAGGTCATCATCGCGATGTTCGCAGCCTCCGTGTACGGCCTCGTCATCGGCTCGCTGCCCGGCCTGTCCGCGACGATGGCGACCGCCCTGCTCGTCCCCGTCACCTTCTATCTGTCGCCGATCGCGGCGATCGCGACCATCGTCGCAGCGTCGTCGATGGCGATCTTCTCCGGTGACATCCCCGGCGCGCTCTTGCGCATTCCCGGCACGCCCGCCTCGGCTGCTTATGCCGATGAGGCCTATGCCATGACGCGCAAGGGCCAGGCCGAGCTGGCGCTAGGTGCCGGCGTCTGGTTCTCCGCCGTCGGTGGCATCGCCGGCGTGCTGTCGCTGATGATCCTCGCCCCGCCGCTCGCCGAGATCGCGCTGTCGTTCTCGACCTTCGAATATTTCTGGCTGGCGCTGCTCGGCCTGATGTGCGCGACGCTGGTCGCGCGCTCCTCGCCGGTGAAGGCGATCGCGGGCATGTTCATCGGCCTGCTCGTCTCCTGCATCGGCATCGAGAATCCCGGCGGCATCCCGCGTTTCACGTTCGGCATCACCGATCTGTTCGGCGGCATCGAGCCGATCCCGGCGCTGGTCGGCGTGTTCGCGGTGGCGCAGGTGATGCGCGCGATGCTGACCCCCGAGCCGCCGCCGCTGCCGCGGCGCAAATTCGGTAGCATCATGGCGGGGCAGTGGAAGCTGACGAAGAAGTACCACTGGCAGATGACGCGCGGGAACATCGTCGGCATCATCATCGGCGTGCTGCCCGGCGCCGGCGCCGACATGGCGGCCTGGGTCTCTTATGCGATGTCGAAGCGCTTCTCCAAGGAGAAGGACAAATTCGGCACCGGCCATGTCGAGGGCCTGGTCGAGGCCGGGGCCAGCAACAATGCCAGCATCGCCTCGGGCTGGGTGCCCTCGCTGCTGTTCGGCATTCCCGGGGACACCATCGCCGCGATCGCCATCGGCGTGCTCTACATGAAGGGCCTCAATCCGGGCCCGACGCTGTTCACCGAGAAGGCGTCGAGCATGTACGCGATCTACCTGATGTTCATCATCGCGAACATTTTGATGATCCCGCTCGGCATCGCCATGATCCGCGTCGCCGCCTACATCCTGCTGGCGCCGCGCTCGACCGTGATGCCGATCATCATGCTGTGCTGCGCGGTCGGCTCGTTCGCGATCGGCAACAACATGTTCGGCGTCGTCACCGTCGCCGCCTTCGGCGTGATCGGCTACGTCATGGAAGCCAACGGCTATCCCGTCGCCGCCATGGTGCTCGGCATTGTCATGGGCACCATGGTGGAGCAGGCCTTCGTGACCTCGCTGATCAAGTCCGACGGCAGCATCCTGCCGTTCTTCGAACGGCCGGTCGCCGCCATCCTCGCCGCCATGGCGATTGGCGCCCTGCTCTGGCCGGTGATGGTGTGGATGTGGCGCAAGGTGAAACCGATGCAGGCGGCGGCGGCAACGACCCGGTGATATCGGGCGGGCGGCCCGCGCCTGCCCCGCGGCGCTCCAGGGCCGACGCTGGGCGGAGCGGTCGCCCTGTGCTAGTATTCGGTCATGGCCGAAGTCGCAGACATTCCGCTCCAGACGCTTGTCGGGAAGATCCGTGAGCTTGCTCCCGCGCTGAGGGCGGCGGGGGTCAAGCGGCTTTACCTTTTCGGGTCTCGCGCGCGCGGCGACGCTCGGCCTGACAGCGACCTCGACATACTCGTCGAGACGACCTCGCGCGAGGAAACGCCGCGGTTCGATTACTTCAGAGTCCTGCACCTGATCGAGGACCATGTCGGCCTTCGTGCGCAGATATCGATGCGCGACCTGCTGAAGCCGCGCATAACCGAGCGGATCGCGGATGATCTGGTCGAGGTCTTCTGAATGCCGCCGACGGTGGAAGACCGGCTACGAGACATTCTGGAAGCCATCACCGACATCGAAGATGTCGTGAAGGACCTCACCTTCGATCAGTTCGTCTCTGAAAAGACCTCCCGCCTTGCAGTCGAGCGGCTTCTCGAGATCATCGGCGAGGCATCGAAATTCATCCCGGATGAGGTCAAGCGAACCGAGCCTGGTGTCGACTGGCGCAAGATGATCGACTTCGGAAGTCTTCTGGCGTCATGCCTACCATATGACGAAGGCCGAGATCGTTTGGGACATCGTTCAAACCCACCCTCCACCTTTGAAGTCTTGCGCCGAGAAACACATTCGCATGTCGGGCCGCTAGCGGCTGGACGCGAAAGCAACGATGACCAGTAGCAGATCCATCGACATCAAATCTCTCGCCCGTGACCTGCGCGCCGGCAGCCGCGCGGCGCTGGCGCGGGCGATCACGCTGGTGGAGAGCCGGCGCGGCGACCATCAGGCGTTGGCGCGCGAGCTGGTGCAGATGCTGCTGCCCGACACGGGCAAGGCGTTCCGCGTCGGCATCACCGGCTCGCCGGGCGTCGGCAAATCCACCACCATCGATGCGCTCGGGACCTATCTGATCGAGCAGGGCCACAAGATCGCGGTGCTCGCGGTCGATCCGTCCTCGGCGCGCAGCGGCGGCTCGATCCTCGGCGACAAGACGCGGATGGCGCGCCTCGCGACCTCCGACGATGCCTTCATCCGCCCCTCGCCATCCTCGGGCACGCTGGGCGGCGTCGCGGCCAAGACGCGCGAGGCGATGCTGCTGTGCGAAGCGGCAGGTTTCGGCGTCGTGCTGGTCGAGACCGTCGGCATCGGTCAATCCGAGACCGCGGTCTGCGACATGACGGATTTCTTCCTGGCCCTGATGCTGCCGGGCGGCGGCGACGAATTGCAGGGCATCAAGAAGGGCCTGGTCGAGCTCGCCGACATGATCGCGATCAACAAGGCCGACGGCGACAACCTCAAGCGCGCCAAGATCACCGCCGCGGACTATCGCGGCGCGCTGCATATCCTGGCGCCGAGGTCCGAGCATTGGCATCCGCCGGTCGAGACCTATTCGGCGCTGACCGGAAACGGCATCGCAAAAATTTGGCAGAAGGTTCTCGATCACCGCAAGGCGATGAACGCGTCCGGCGATTTCGCCGCGCGGCGGCGCGAACAGCAGGTGAAGTGGATGTGGTCGATGCTGGAGCAGCGCATGCTGGCGCGGCTGCGCAGCGAGGCGTCGGTGCGCACGAAAGTGCGGAAGATCGAGGCTGAAGTCGCCGACGGCCATCTTACGCCGGCGCTCGCCGCCGAGCAGATTTTGGAGTTGCTGCAATGAGCGACAAGCTGCGCATTCTCCTGACCGGCTTCGGATCGTTTCCCGGCGCGCCCTACAACCCGACCCAGCCACTGGTAACGCGGCTGGCGCAGCTGCGCCGGCCGGCACTCGACGACGTCGCGATCGCGAGCCATATCTTCCCGGTCACCTACGCCGCGGTCGATCGGCAATTGCCGGAGCTGCTCGCAAGGGAAAAGCCCGACGCGCTGTTGATGTTCGGCCTCGCCGCGCGCACGCCGTACCTGCGCATCGAGACCCGCGCCCGCAACGCCGTCACCATGCTCTGGCCCGATGCGGCCAACACCCGCTCCAGCAAGCGCGGCATCGCCGGCCAGGCCGACGCGATGATGTTCGGCCCGCACACGGCGAGGCTGCTGCGCGCGGCGCGCCTCACCGGCATCGACGCCCGCGCCTCGCGCGATGCCGGCGCCTATCTCTGCAACTATCTCAGCTGGCGCGCGATCGAGAACGTGCGGGCCGGCGGGCCGCGGCTTGCGGCGTTCATCCATATCCCGCTGCTGGCGCGCAGTGGCGCCGTGCGCCGCAAGGGCGCGCCGCGGATCACACTGGAGGAACTGGTGGATGCGAGCGAAGCGATGCTGATGGAGATGGTGGGATTGGCAAGGAAGCGGCGGAACACACCGGTCTTGTAGGCGGGCAAAGGCGCATCGCGCCGTGCCGACGATGTCGTTCCGATCCGCCGTCAAATGGTGGGCACGCTTGCGCTTTGCCCACTCTTCGGCACCATTTTTGCGGTAAACATTTAACCCTACCGCGAACAATCCCGACGAGCCGCACCGGCCTGCGCTACCTACCTCCCGCGGACCCCGCGTCCGCCGGAGGACGCGTCATGGACCTCAATCGCCGTCATCTCATCGGAGCTTCGACCGCGGGCATTGCGGGCGCGCTCGCCATGCCGGCCGACGCTGCGCGCGCGGCGCCGCTGACCTCCCTGCTCGGCCGCGATGCCACGCAGTACGGCGTGCGGCCCAACAGCAGCGAGGACCAGACGCGTGCGCTCCAGCGCGCGATCGACGAGGCCGCAAGGGCGCAAATGCCGCTGGCGCTGCCGCCGGGCGTCTACCGCGCCGGGCTGCTGCGGCTGCCGAACGGATCGCAGCTGATCGGCGTGCGCGGCGCCACCAAGCTCGCCTTCACCGGCGGTGGGGCCTCGGCGATCCAGAGCGACGGCTCGGACTCGATCGGCCTCACCGGCATCACCTTCGATGGCGGCAGCATTCCGCTGCCGGCGCGGCGCGGGCTGATCCAGGTCCTCGGCGGGCGCGACGTTCGCATCACCGATTGCGAGATCACCGCCTCGGGGGGCAGCGGCATCTGGCTCGAGCAGGTCTCCGGCGACATCTCCGGCAACATCTTCACCAACATCGCTGTGACCGCGGTGGTCTCGTTCGATGCAAAGGGCCTCAGCGTTTCCCGCAACACGATTCTCGGCACCAACGACAACGGCATCGAGATCCTGCGCACCGCGATCGGTGATGACGGCACGCTGGTCGCCGACAACCGCATCGAGGACATCAAGGCTGGCCCCGGCGGCGCGGGCCAGTACGGCAACGCCATCAACGCCTTCCGCGCCGGCAACGTCATCGTGCGCGGCAACCGCATCAAGAACTGCGATTACTCGGCGGTGCGCGGCAACTCCGCCTCGAATATCCATATCACCGGCAACAGCATCAGCGACGTGCGCGAGGTCGCCCTCTATGCCGAGTTCGCGTTCGAGGCCGCCGTGATCGCCAACAATACCGTGGACGGCGCGGCCGTCGGCGTCTCCGTCTGCAATTTCAACGAAGGCGGCCGTATCGCGGTGGTCCAGGGCAACATCATCCGTAATCTGATCCCCAAGCGGCCGATCGGCACCGCACCGGATGACGACGCCGGCGTCGGCATCTACATCGAGGCGGATTCATCGGTGACCGGCAACGTGATCGAGAACGCGCCGGCCTACGGCATCGTCGCTGGCTGGGGCAAATATCTGCGCGACGTCGCAATATCCGGCAACGTTATCCGCAGGGCGCTGGCCGGCATCGGCGTATCCGTGGTCCCGGGCGCCGGCACTGCGCTGGTCAACAACAACATGATCTCCGAAACCCCGCGCGGCGCCGTGGTCGGCCTCGACCACGCGCGCGCGGTGACGTCGGACCTGTCGGCGGACGGCGCGCAGCGGTTCGCACAAGTGGTGATCGGCGGCAACGCCGTGCGGCGGTAGGCGCGCGACGGGCGGACGGGCCCTGCATCCTTCGAGGCTCCTCATGGGACGCGCCGCGTCTCATGAGGGCACCTCAGAATGACGGATGAGGAGCGGCGCCTGGCTCGATGCGGTCACATCAAAGTAAGGAGGGCGACACATCCAAAAGTTGGTTCATCAAGCACTGACAACAAGCCCACTGCCGTCATCCTGAGGTGCGAGCCGTGCGGTGCGGAGGACCGCTCGGGGAGCCTCGAAGGATGATGTGGTGGGCATCTATGTCTACATGCTGCGATGCGCTGACGGCTCCTTCAGAACGCGTTCCGCAGCAGCGGGTACTTTGCTTCCAGGCCGTCGAGGCTGAAAGTGAATTCGACGACGCGCTCGGGGGCCGCTACGATTTCGGCGGCGGGCGGGGCGAACTGCGGCAGGAGCGCTGCCATCGCAGCGGAGGCCCGCACGGCGGGCGCGGCGACTGGTGCCATTGCAGCAGGTTCGGCGGTCGGCGACCTCACCGCGGGCGCGGTGCGCGGCGGCTTCACAGCGGGAGCGGTGAATGGCGCCATGGCGGCCGGGGCGGCGACCGGTGACCTCACCGCAGGTGCGGAGAGCGGCGGCCTCGCAGCGGGGGCCTTGAGCGGCGGGACGGCAGCAGGCGCGGTGAACGATGCCATTGCGACAGGCGGCAGGAGCGGCGCGGCCGGAGCGAGCGGCGCTTCCGTGACTTCGGCGAGAACGTCCAGCCTGGGCTCCAGCTTTACCGGCACGGCGGTCTCGGGCGCGAGGTGGACGGCTTTGGGCTGCAACGGCTTGGGCTGCATGGTCTGCGCCGGCTGCTCCCGCGGAAACACGCGGGGCATGGTCGCCGGCGACCAGCCGAAGGCGGGCGAGACGCTCGCAGCCGCCGCGGCAACGTCACCACCGGTCGCGAGCGCGCGCCATGTCTGGACCGCGAGCTTGGCTTCCTGGATGTTTTCGAGGAATGCGATCTCGGAGTGGTAGCGGCGCCAGCGCCCGGTCTCGAACATTTCGGAGAGGTGCTCCAGGCGCTGCTCGGCGAGAGCGCACCAGCGTGCCGCGATCTCGCGGCCCGAGGCCGCGCTTTGGCGATGTGTCATGAACCAGCCCGTCATGAGAAAAATACGGACGCGACGCAACGCACACGAATCAATTTAGACGCGACACGAATATTTTGTGGAAAAGTTTTGACTTGTCCAGCAACGACACGCCGTTCGTCATGAAAGACCGTAGTCGTGCGGAGAATTGCTGTGATTTCGAGTCAAGCTTCGCACAAGCATGACGGAGCTGCGGCGTGACGGTCGACCGACGAGTGCACGCACGCGCGCTCCTTCAACCCAAGCTGAGTGGATTCGACGCCTCGAAGACACAGACGTCCAAAAAGAAAAGACCCGTCCGGGGGGACAACCGGACGGGTCGAGCCATATGGGCGCTTGGGGTGGATGGGCGCTCGCGCCTGATATGACTGATGGGGAGGGATGACCGCTCCCACATATTTTGGTCGTGGCAGCTGGCTGAACGTTCAATGCGGCGTTCGATTTTTTAACCTTTGGCGGGCGCGCATTCTTGTCGTAGCCGCTATCGCGCCGCCGGTCTATCCGCCTGAGAAACCGTGGCTTTATCGGCCGCGCCCGACAGCGAGGGCTGCTCGATCGCGCGAATGCCCGGCTCATCGCGACGTGGCTGCGCATCTTCACGTTTTGTTGTACCGGACGCCGCCGCAACCGGCGTCGCGTTGTCAACGGGAACAGCCGTGACCGCGGCAAACGCGTCGGCCTCGCCATCGCCGAACAGATCATCACGCCCGGGTGAACCGAGGTCGCGCGCGGTCTTCGCCAGCGTCATGCGCAGCGCTTCCGGCTTCAAGGCGTAGTTGCGCTCGAGCAGCAGCGCGGCGACACCGGAGACATAGGCGGCCGAGAACGAGGTGCCCGACGTCATCTGGTATTTGCCGTCGGGGGCCGGCAGGAAGATGTCGACGCCGGGCGCCGCCAGCGCGATGTAATTGCCGCGGTTGGACGCGGAGAACAGCTTGTCCTGCTGGTCGGTGGCGCTGACCGCGATCACGTTGGGATTGGCGGCCGGATAAAGCGGCGGCGATTTCGCACCGGCATTGCCGGCGGCCGCGATCAGCACGAGGCCGCGCGCGGCGGTTGCGGCAATGGCGCGCTCGATCACCGCGTCCTTGGGACCGGCAAAGCTCATATTGACGATCTGCGCGCCGTGCTCGGCGGCGTAATTGAGCGAGCGCAGGATGATGTAGGACGAGCTCTCCGCGCCGCCGCCGGTGCCGCCAAAAGCGCGGATCGCGATGATGCGCGCTTCGGGCGCGCTGCCCATCAGCTTGGCGTGCGCCACGATGGCGCCGGCAATGCCGGTGCCGTGGATGTGCGGGCCCTCGGCGCTACCGAGCGCATCGAAATTGTCGGCGATGGAATTGGCGAGCTCGGGATGCCTGGCGTCGATGCCGGAATCGATCACGGCAACGGTCACGTTGGCGCCATGCGCCAGCGTATGCGCCTGCGGCAGGCGGAGTTTTGCCAGGGCATATTGCGCGGGATCGCCTTCGCTCAGCGTCGCCGGCTTCTGGTCCTGGAGCACGTAGCGGAAGTTCGGCTGCACCGAGCGCACGCTGCCGTCCGCGGCGAACTCGCGCCGCACCGTCTCGAACGGACGGCCATCGGTGATGCGGAACAGGCCCAACGTCGCGCCGATCAGCGGGAAGTTTTCCGAGGATACGCGCGCAAGCCCATGGCGGCGCGCAAGCTCGTCAGCTTCGGTCGTCGTCAGCGCGCCGTCGATCTCAGCGACGAATTCGCCTGCGAAGCTGCGCAGGTTCGCAGCCATTGGCGTATTGTTGCCGCGCCCCTTGGCGGTGGCCTTCTTGCCCGCCTTGCCGCTCCCCCCGCCGCCCGCAATCGGCTGCCCCAGGCATTCGCCGTCGCCGTCGCGATAGGGCGCGGTGCAGGCGGGATAAAGGTTCGGGGAGTAGCGCGCATAGGGCAGCACCGGCGTCGGCCCCATTCGTGCCGAGAGCCGCGGCGTCGCAATCGCGCGGGGGCCGCGGTCGACTGCGACCACGCGCGCAGCCGCGCCCGGGTTGACGCGCGCGGCGACGTTGGGAGAGATGGTCGGCGTGCGCGAGGGGACGCTGATCGTCGGCGTGCGCATGATCGCCTGCGCCTTTGCGATGTCGACACCGAGACAGGCGGCGAGCAGCAGCGCGGCGCCGGCCGATGATGAAGCGTAAGCCCCGGCGCGTATCCTCCTCTTGGACTTGCTTGTCATCGGTGGACGGCGCGCTTAAGGCGCCGCCACGGCGAGATTGACGAACTTCTCGCGCGACATCCTGGCAAGCAGTGCGGCGAGCTCGTCCTGGCTCATCGCCTTGTCGAACTGCAGGCGGAACATGCCGCCCTTGGCATCGCCGATGATCGAGGCCTGATAGCTGTCGAGCAGCGCCGTGATGTCCGCGACGCGCGCCTCGGGCGTAAAGCGCACCAGCGCCCGCGCCGGTGCGGCTCCGAGCTCGCGCGTGATCGGCGCGCCAATCGAGAGTGAAGCGGTCTGGTAGGTCGCGGTCTGGGTCTTCATCAGGACGGCGCCGATGATGCCGGCCTGCAGCAGCAGCGCGATGGCGCCGAGGCTTGCCGACCAGGCCAAAGTGCGCGGCGACAGGCTCGCAAAGAAGGCCGAGATGCGCGTGGCGAGCGGCAACGGCGTGGCTACCCGCGCCGGTTCGGCGTCGATCGCGGCAAACAGCTTCTGCATCGCGCGGGCCGAGGGAGCCCCCAGGCTCTCGTTCAGATGGATGGTCTCTTCGTACTCGCCGCGGATCGCGGCATACTGCCTGGCAAGCTCGGGATCGCGCGCCAGCGCGTCCTCGACGCGGCGCGCATCGCGCGCATTCAGCGTGCCGGCGGCGTGCCAGGGCAGCAGCAGTTCAATCTCACTGGGCTCTTGCTCCAGCATCTTCTTGCTCAAAGCCATCATGGCCAGCCTCGCTCAACGCCGGCTGCCTTCAGCAGTTCGGCCAGTTTCTTGCGCGCATAGAACAAGCGCGTTTTCACAGTGTTCTCCGGTATCCCGACGATTTCGGCCACCTCTTCCACGGACTTCTCGTGGTAGTAGACCAGATCGACGATTTCCCGGTGTTCCGGCGAGAGGCCCGTCAGACACTCCCGCAACGCTTCACTGGTATCCTTCTTCTGCACCACCGTTTCCGGATCATCGGACTGGTCCTCGATCGCGTTCGCGGCGTCTTCGTCCAGCTCAAAATCCTTCCTGCGCCGAAGCGCCGAGAGGGCCTTGAATCGGGTGATTGCCAGCAGCCAGGTGGAAACGGCGGAACGGCCCTCGAACTTGCCGGCTTGACGCCAGACGTCGAGAAATACCTCGCTGATGAGGTCTTCCGCCGCCTGCTCGTCCCGCACGAGCCTCAGCCCGAACCTGTAGACCCTGACATGGTGCCGCCCGTACAGCACCTGCATGGCGAGCCGGTCGCCTTGGGCGATCCTGGCGATCAGGACCTCGTCCGAAGCCGCCTGAGTCACGCTCAAAGGCCGTCTCGCAAGGTTGGTCGGGTCGATAGGGCGGAGGGTTCGACGGCAGGGGCGAAATTCTTCAACCTACCGCGGTCATACGGGGGCCTGTGTGATCTACCCCACATACGTGCATTTTTCTCGTTCCGCCCGCGGCGGCTGGCCATCTCGATCGGTATAGGTAACATAATAGTGAAACACTTTCCTGCGGAATGTCTGCCCCGGCACGGGCGGGCCGATCAGTTCCGGTTCCATAGCAGCCCTGCACGACGTATGTCTCACGAACCCCTGCCTTGGCTCGACCGCATCGCAAACGATGCCTAATCGCCGGCAAATTCTCCCTGCCAGCCAACACCATGCTGTTCTGCGCTGCACGGTTCGGATTCGGTTCAAAGGATACCAAACCTAAAGGCTTGCCAGGTAGATTTTTGGGCCGAACTCCACCACTGGCGGGACCATGAGCACGGCTGCGACGTCCTTTCCGGAGAGGAATGCCGCTGAGGCCGCGGACCTCGTCCTCGCGCCCGAGGCGGCCGCTCCTGCGGTGCTTGCGCGAAGAGCCCGGCAGCGCCGCCAGATGTATATCGGCCAGGTCGTGAGCTATTCGCTCGGCGCCTCGGTCCTGCTGCTCTACGCCTATGACGGAGCGATTTCGGTCGACGTCGCCTCGCTGTTCTGGTTCGGCGGCCTCCTCATCATCGGCACGTTCGCCGTGCTGTCGGAAGCCGGCGCCGGTGACAAATTCACCGACCACTATCTCACCGTATTCCAGATCTCGGCGCATATGGCGCTGCAATTCGTGTTCCTGGTGTCGGTGCCGACCATCGGTGTCGCCTTCATCAGCGTGCTGTTCCTGATTTTCGCCTTCGGCACGCTGCGCATGACCTCGGCCCAGGCGATGCTGACCTGGGCGATCGCAACCAGCGGCCTTGCCGCCGTCTTCCTCGCGTCCGACCTGCCGATCGGCCTGCCCGTTGCGACGCTGCTGCAGCGAACCGCCTCGATGCTCTGTTTCGTGCTGGTGATCGGCCAATGCGCCTTCCTCGGCCTGTTCGGCGCCACGCTCCGCAAGATCCTGTATCGGCGCAGCATCGAGCTGAAGAACGCCTATCGGCGCATCGAGGAGCTCGACGAGCTCACCGGCTCCTACAATCGCCGCTGCATCATGCGCCTGCTGGACGCCGAAATCGAAAAGTCGCGCCAGACGTCCACGCCTTGCGCGATCGCACTGATCGACCTCGACTGGTTCAAGCGCATCAACGACGCCCACGGCCATCCCGTCGGCGACGAGGTGCTGCGCACCTTCGCCATCACCATTTTCGCCAATATCCGCCCGGCCGACAGTTTTGGCCGCTACGGCGGCGAGGAATTCCTGCTGCTGCTGCCGGACACCGAAGCCGACGCGGCCTTGCACATGCTGGAGCGGCTGCGCGGCATCGTCGCCGACCTCGACTGGAGCGCGTTCTCGCCGGGCTTGCGGGTGACGATTTCCGCGGGCGTCGTGACGCTGCGCGACACGGATACTGCCGACACGTTTCTCGCGCGCGCCGACAGCGCGCTCTATTCCGCCAAGGCGCAAGGGCGCAACCGAATTGCAACGAGCTGACCAATCCATTTTCTCCGGGCGCGACAGAAGCCGCCGCCGGACCCAACGCTCCAGGACAGGGCAATGAGATCCAAACCCGCCAAACCATCCGAGAACCTGCTCGACGAATTGCAGGCCGCGCTCTCGCACGGCACCGTTGCGCGCCGGGTCGAGACGCTGCGCCGCGTCACCGAGCTCTTCGTGGGCAACGCGCTGGACTATTCCGACGAGCATGTCCGCGTGTTCGACGACGTGTTCCAGTGCCTGATCGAGCAGATCGAGACCTCGGCGAGAGCGCTGCTCGCCGAGCGCCTCGCGCCGATCGCGGCCGCACCGCCAAAAATCATCCGCACGCTCGCGCTCGACGACGTGATCGAGGTCGCCGGCCCCGTGCTGTCGAAATCGGAACGGCTCGACGAAACCACCTTGCTCGAGATCGCGCGCACCAGGGGCCAGGCGCATCTCAAGGCGATCTCGCTGCGGCGCGTACTGTCGGAAGCGTTGACCGACCTGCTGGTGACGCGCGGCAATGACGACGTGGTGCAGTCGACCGTCAGCAATCCGGGCGCGCAGCTCTCCGAGGGAAGCCTCACCGATCTCGTCACCCGCGCCGAGCGCGACGACGAACTCGCGACCTGCATCGGCCTGCGGCCCGATTTGCCTCGTCATCACTATCTGAAGCTGATCGCGAAGGCCTCGGCGAGCGTGCGCCGGAAGCTGGAGGCCGCCCATCCCGAGCTTGCGGAGGAAGTCTCGAGCGTGGTCCAGGAAGCGGCCCAGCGGGTCCGTGCGGCCGCCATGACCAAGCAAACGGAGATGGCGCGCGCGCTGGTGAAGTCGCTGCACGCGGACGGCCGCCTCAACGAATTCCAGGTCACCACCTTCGCCGAGCAAGGCAAGTTCGACGAGACCAACGCCGGGCTGGCCGCGCTCGCGGGCGTCGCGGTCGAAACCGCCGAAAACATGATGATCGAGGGCCGCACCGAGGGCGTGATGATCCTCGCCAAGGTCGCGGGCATGTCCTGGTCGAGCGTGCGCGCCATCATCGCCATGCGCGAGAAGCTCTCAGGCGGCTCGCGGACGGACATGCTGGCGCTGCGCGACACCTACGAGGCGCTGCGCTCATCAACCGCGCAGCAGGTGCTGCGCTTCCATCGCATGCAGAGCACAACGCCGGCGGCGTGAGGCCGCCGACTTAATACCGCAACGCCCTCGAACCGATCGCCGCGCCGACCGCGGTCACGAGCGCCGTTGCGATCGTGTACCAGGTCGCGACGAACAGCGGCGAATCATCGGTGCAGTGCGAGGCATAGAGGGTCGCGGCAAGGCCGGCCGACACCAGGCCGGCGAGCGCACCGGCGAGCGCGGGACGCGACGGTGCGCCGTGGCGCAGTCCGAACAGCGCCCCCGCAAGCAGCGGCAGCGACATCGCTGGGATCGCAACCAGGCACACCCTGGAGTTCTTGCCCATCATGCGCATCGTCATCGGCATCGCCGGCGCCATCATCATCTCGCCGCCAATCGCGACCGCGAGCAGCCCGACGGGGAGGAGCAGCAGCCAGCCCCAGCCGCGCATCAGGGCTTCGGGCCGCGACAGATGCAGGCTGACGATGATCGCGGGGATCGCGAGCGACAGCGTGACCGCGAACTTCATGTCGAAGAACGGATTGCGCATCGCGCTCATGACGTCGGGCCGCACGCCGAGGAACGTCGCGAAGATCAGGATCGACAATGGCGCGGCCACCAGCAGCGCCATGGTCAGCACGGCGCCGACGCGTGGCGCACGATGGGCGTTGTCGGCCGCGAGCGTGCGAATGAGTTGATCGGTATCCATGACTAGTGGTCTCGCAGTTTGGCAGTCAGCGCCGCAAGTCCGCGATGCAGCGCGACCCGCACCGCACCTTCGCTCATCGAAAATTTCGCCGCCGTATCCTTGATCGACGCGGCCTCGACCGCGATCGACTGCAACACGTCGCGCTGGCGCTGCGGCAGCGTGCCCAGCTGCGCCGCGACCTCGCCCGCCGACGCCGTTTCCTGCGGCGCCTCGCCCGGCAAGGTCTCCGCGAAGTCGTCGATGTTGACGAAAACGCGCTTGCCGCGCCGGCGGAGCGTGTCGATCAGCTTGTTGCGGCCGATCGCGAACAGCCAGGGCGCGAAGGGGGCTTCGCTGTCCCAGGTGTGCCGCTTCAGATGCACCGCCAACAGAATCTCCTGCACGATATCCTCGGCTTGGTCGGGGGGCTGCCCGGCCCGCACCAGGCCCCGCCTCGCGGCGGCGCGCAGCACCGGCGTGACCGCCTTTAGCAGGCGATGATACGCCGCATCATCGCCAGCCATGGCCGACCGCATCAGGTCGGTCCATTCGTCCTCACGTCCGCGCACGCGCGCCCCTCACCATGCAATTCGGCTGCTCTTTCAATTTGTTACGCGGCTGCCGACCAGATCACGAACTTGTGATCCGCGCCGGACCGCGCCGCCGAGCGGGCCGAAAACGTCTGCGACGGCTCATAACACCGATCGGCGCGTCTCGCACCCGGCGACCGGCCGCGAGGGAGCGGTGCCCCGTTTTCGCCCGGTGTAGCCCGAAGATTCCCATTTTCTGCCCCGCTGTCGTCACGCCCCGGCGTCTCTGTTCGGTCCCGGGATGGGTGGATTGGGGAGATCGTCAACATGATGCAAGCCAGCGGGCGCGCTGCCCTGATTCTTCTGGCCGGGCTTTTCCTGCTGTTCGGAGGCGTTGCGCAGGCGGCGCCTAGCTCGGCTGCGAGCAACCAATCGGACAGCGCCGGCAAACAGGCCGACGCGGACAAGCCAAGCAAGCATCGGCGCCACTATTCGCACCGCAGCAGCAAGACGGCGCAGAAGTCCTCCGACGAGAAGGTCGCCCAGACGGACGCTGCGACGAAGCCCGACGCGGCGAAGGCCAACGCCGACGTCCCGGCATCCAGCCAGATGCCGCCTCAGGTCGCCAACGCCCATGCGCAGCTCGCCGCCGCCGACACGCCGACGGCAGCCGCGGCCTCCGCGATGACGGGCCGCGCGAACGACAACGTCCAGGCCGCGGCCGATACTCCGGCCGGCTCGACCGCCGAGAGCCAGGTCGTCGCACCCGACCAGCTCAACGATCTCGACCGCGCCCTGCCGCAAGACAACCCGCCGGAGCAGAAGGCGGTGATTGCCGCAACGGATGCGCAGCCGCGGCCCGCGCCGGTGATGGCAAGCAGCCAGCATACCTCGGCCTGGGACCAGAGCTCCCTGATCGGCAAGATCTTCATCGGCGTCGGCACACTGCTGACGCTCGCCTCCGCCGCGCGCATGTTCATGGCCTAAGAAGAGCCTCCACGCCCCGGGACGCGCATCGTGCTGCGTGTTCCGGGCGAGCTTTGTTCCGACGGGCCTTTAGGCCCCTTGAAGGCATCCGCGCCAGCGGGCACATTGCCCGCCCAATCAAACGCGTGGGTGGAGCATGAGCACGTTCGAACACATCATCGTCGAAAGCCAGGGTGCGGTCGGCATCATCAAGCTGAACCGGCCGAAGATGCTCAACGCGCTCTCCTTCGGCGTCTTCCGCGAGATTGCCGCCGCCGTGGACGATCTCGAGGCCGATGAGGCCATCGGCTGCATCGTCGTGACCGGCAGCGAGAAGGCCTTTGCCGCCGGCGCCGACATCAAGGAGATGCAGCCGAAGGGCTTCATCGACATGTTCTCGGAAGACTTCGGTGCGATCGGCGGCGACCGCGTCGCGCGCTGCCGCAAGCCGACCATCGCCGCCGTCGCGGGCTATGCGCTCGGCGGCGGCTGCGAGCTCGCCATGATGTGCGACATCATCATCGCTGCCGACACCGCCAAGTTCGGCCAACCCGAAATTACGCTCGGCACCATTCCGGGCATCGGCGGCACCCAGCGCCTGACCCGCGCCATCGGCAAGTCCAAGGCGATGGATCTCTGCCTCACCGGCCGCATGATGGATGCGGCGGAAGCCGAGCGCTCAGGCCTCGTCAGCCGCATCGTGCCGGCCGACAAGCTGATGGACGAAGTCATGGCCGCCGCCGAGAAGATCGCGGCGATGTCGCGTCCTGCAGCCGCGATGGCCAAGGAGGCGGTGAACCGCGCCTTCGAGACCACGCTCGCCGAGGGCATGAGCGTCGAGCGCAACCTGTTCCACGCGACCTTCGCGCTGGAGGACCGCTCCGAGGGCATGGCCGCGTTCATCGAGAAGCGCAAGCCGGTGAACAAGAACCGGTAAGCGCAAGCGAACGGGTCAGCCTGGTGTAAGGCTCTGATGCTGATCCGCAAAAATGCTGTGACGCGCCTGCAACAAGCACGGAATAGATGGGGGTTTTCCCCGCGGCAGTTTGCCTGCGGGACCTCGGCTGGTTAAACAGTTAGAGGACCGCCGTCGGTGGGGGCGGACAGCCGGGGTTTGCGGGATTTCATGATTGGGCGTGCCGCTGGAGCTGGTCGCGTGATGGCGCAGCATCGATCGGGCGTGGCTCCTGTGCTTGCGACATGGACCGCGCTGACGCTTTGTTGTGCCCTGACCGCTGCCGCGTCGGCAGAAGCCCTGCCGGAGGCACTGGCAAAAGCCTACCAGACCAACCCGCACCTCAACGCCGAGCGCGCGCGCCAGCGCGCGACCGACGAGAACGTGCCGCAGGCGCTGGCCGGCTACCGCCCGCAGATCGTGGCGAGCCTCAGCGCCGGCCTGCAATCGGTGCGCAACCTCTTGCCCGACAACACCATCCAGACCGCCAACCTGAAGCCGTGGGTGATCGGCGTCACCGTGACGCAGACCCTGTTCAACGGCTTCCGCACCGCCAACAATGTGCGCGCCGCCGAGCTCCAGGTGCAGTCGGGCCGCGAAGCGCTGCGCAATGTCGGCCAGGGCGTGCTGCTCGACGCCGTCACCGCCTACACCAACGTGCTCGCCAACCAGTCCCTGGTCGAGGCGCAGCGCTCCAACGTGGCCTTCCTGCGCGAGACGCTCGCGGTCACCCAGCGCCGCCTCAACGCCGGCGACGTCACGCCGACCGATACCGCGCAGGCCGAAGCCCGTCTCAACCGCGGCCTTTCCGATCTCAACGCCGCCGAAGTCGCGCTCGCGGTCAGCCAGGCGACCTATGCCCAGGTGATCGGCAATCCGCCGTCGCAGTTGAAGCCCGCCGAAGTGGTCGATCGCTATCTGCCGAAGAGCCGCGAGGACTCGGTGACGATGGCGATCCGCCAGCATCCCGCGGTGATGGCGGCAGGCTTCGACGTCGATGTCGCCTCGACCAATATCCGCGTCGCCGAGGGCGCGCTGCTGCCGAGCGCCAGCATCCAGGGCAGCGCCAGCAAAAGCCGCAACAACGACCCGACGCTCGGCACCCTCGCCGAGGACCAGGCCTCGATCATCGCCAGCGTCACCGCGCCGATCTATGACGGCGGCCAGGCCGCGTCGCAGACCCGGCAGGCCAAGGAGGTCATGGCGCAGAGCCGGCTCGTGCTCGACCAGGTGCGGAACCAGGCGCGCACCGCCGTTGTCAGCGCCTGGGTCGCGAACGAAGGCGCCAAGATCGCGGTCTCGGCCTCGGAGTCCGAGGTTAAGGCGGCAACCGTGGCGCTCCAGGGCGTGCAGCGCGAGGCCGCCGGCGGACAGCGCACGACGGTCGACGTTTTGAACTCGCAGGCCGACTTGATCCAGGCCAAGGCCCGCCTGATCGGCGCGCAGCGCGACCGCGTGATCGCCTCCTACACCCTGCTCAGCGCCGTCGGCCATCTCGACGTCAAAACCTTGAACCTGAACACGCCGGACTATTTGCCCGAGGTGCACTACCAGCAGGTCCGCGACGCCTGGCACGGCCTGCGCACGCCGTCGGGGCAGTAATCTCAATCTTCTCGCGGGTGCCATGAAAAGCCGCCGCATCCATCTGATGGGAGCTTCGGCGTCCGGCGTGACGACGCCGTGGCTCTCGGGCCTGCCCTGCCCCGTCGTGCGCGTTGACGGCTCACGCCCACTTGCGGACCGAGTAGCTATGCGGCGAAGCGGAGCGGCTGCCGGGCTGGATGTGATATCGTCTCGAACGGCCTCAAAAAAAATCAGGGAGAGAAACCGTGCTCAACCGACGCAGCGTTCTGCTTGCCTCCCTCGCCGCCTGAGTAGCCATGACCAGCAGAGCCCACGCCGGGGCCGCGCAGCCCGCGACGCCGGTCAATTTCGACGTCCCGCCGCACGCCTGCGACTGTCACACCCACATCCACGGCGATGTCGAGAAGTTTCCGTTCTTCGCCGGGCGCGTCTACACGCCCGAGCCGGCCTCGCCGGAAGAGATGGCCGCACTGCACAAGGCACTGCACATGGAGCGCGTGGTGATCGTCACGCCGAGCGTCTATGGCACCGACAATTCGTCGACCTTGTTCGGCATGAAGGCACGCGGCACGAACGCGCGCGGGGTCGCCGTGATCGACGACAAGACACCGGAGAGCGCGCTCGATACGATGCATCAGGACGGCTTCCGCGGCATCCGCCTCAATTTGGCGACCGGCGGCGTCAATGACCCCAATGTCGGCTGCGCGCGCTTCACCGCCGCAGTCGAGCGCATGAAAGCGCGCGGCTGGCACGTGCAGCTCTACACCACGCTTGCCATGATTTCGGCAATCAAGGACCTCGTCGAGACGGCGCCTGTGCCGGTCGTGTTCGATCATTTCGGCGGCCTCGAAGCCGAGCTGGGCCTGGAGCAGCCGGGCTTCTCCGATCTCGTCGCGCTGGTGAAGTCCGGCAAGGCCTATGTGAAGATCTCCGGCGCCTATCGCTCGTCGAAGCTCGCGCCCGACTATCAGGACATGCTGCCGTACGCGCAGGCGCTGATCGCCGCCAACGCGGACCGCATCGTCTGGGGCACCGACTGGCCGCATCCGGATTCGAGCCACGTCGAAGGACGCAAGGCCACCGACATCGCGCCGCTCTACCAGATCGACGACGGGCGCCTGCTCAACCAGCTCCCGGTGTGGGCGCCGGATGCGAGCGTGCGCAAGAAAATCCTGGTCGACAATCCGGCACGGCTCTACGGATTCTGAGTCGTCGGACGCGATGAGTTTCATCGCGCGATGTCGTTGAGAGGCGGAACGCGATTCCATATCGCGCAATGGAACCGTTGCAATCGGGACACACCGTTGTAGTCAGAGCACAGCACGGGATCCTGATTCACTCGATCGTGTTTGTGCTTTCTTTCGCTTCTCACCCGTTCGGTTGACGCGACGATCGAGCTTCACAGGTACGCACACGCACAGATTTCATTTGTTCGTGCGGATGCATGCCTTTGTCGCATTATGTTGCCGCGCTTTTGTCCGGCATTGGAATTGGTTTCACCGTCGCCGCGCCCATCGGACCGATGGGAATGCTATGCATTCAGCGCACATTGGCCTCGGGCATGGCGACAGGTCTCGCAACCGGCTTCGGTGCGGCGACCGTGCATCTCACCTACAGCTCCCTCGCGGTTCTCGGATTGGGCGCGCTGGCGCAGCCCTGGGTCGAAGCGAACGCCGCGGTCTGCGGCATCGTCTCGGCGCTCACACTGCTGTGGTTCGCGGTCCGCACGCATCGGAGCGCCATCGTGCTGCAGGACGCCGCTGAGATCGACAGAGTGCGTCTGGCGCGTGCCTATCTCAGCGCCATCGCCCTTGGGCTGACCAATCCGCTGACAGTCGTCCTGTTCCTGGCAGCACTGCACGCGTTCTCCACGCAGGCGGCGGCGGGACCGGTCATTGCGGGCGTCTTCGTCGGCTCTGCGGTCTGGTGGACGATGCTCAGCACGATCGTCGCAACCGCGCGGTCGCGGCTGACACCACAAATGCTGTCATTGAGCAGCCGATTCGCCAGCCTGCTGCTCCTTGGGCTCGGCACCACGATGCTGCTGCGGATCGCGCAGCGGGCATTGGGGTAAGGCGTGATCTGGAAAAGTGTACAGCGGTTTTCCGAAGACATCGCGCCGAAATAAAGCGCCTCAGCGCGCGCGCCGCGAGAAGAAGGAGATCAGCACCGGCAGCGTCACGAGGATCACGACAGGCGCCAGCATCATGCCGGTGACGACCACGACGGCGAGCGGCTTCTGCACCTGCGAGCCGATGCCTTCCGACAGCGCCGCCGGCAACAGGCCGACGCCGGCGACGACGCAGGTCATCAGCACCGGCCGGAGCTGCAATTCGCCGGTGCGCACCACCGCGCTGATGCGGTCCATGCCCTCTTCGATCAGCTGGTTGAACTGCGACAGGATGATGATGCCGTCCATCACGGCGATGCCGAACAGCGCGATGAAGCCGATCGCCGCGGAGACGCTGAACGGCGTGCCGGTGATCAAGAGGCCCAGCACGCCGCCGAAAATCGCCATCGGAATCACGCTCATGGCCAGCAGCGTGTCGGCCATCGAGCCGAAATTGAACCAGAGCAGCACGCCGATCAGCGCCAGCGAGATCGGCACCACGATCGACAGCCGCCGGATCGCGTCCTGGAGATTGCCGAATTCGCCGACCCATTCCATGTGCGAGCCGGGCGGCAGCTGCACCTGGTCGGCGATCTTCTGCTGCGCCTCGCGGATCGCGCTGCCGAGGTCGCGCTCGCGCACCGAGAACTTGATCGGCAGATAGCGCTCCTGCTGCTCGCGATAGATGTAGGCCGCGCCCGACACCAGGCTGATGGTGGCGACCTCGCTCAAGGGAATCTGCGTGACGGTGCCGTTCGGCCCGGGCGCGCCGATGCGCAAATTCTGGATCGCCTCGGCGCTCCGGCGATATTCCGGCGCAAGGCGCACGATGATCGGGAAATGGCGGTCGCTTCCGGGCTCATAGAGATCGCCCGCGGTGTCGCCGCCGATCGCGACCTTGATGGTGGCGTTGATGTCGCCCGGCGCCAGGCCGTAGCGCGCGGCCTTGGCGCGGTCGATGTCGATCTGGATGGTCGGCTGCCCGAGCGAGGTGAACACCGCAAGGTCGGTGACGCCCTGCACGGTCGAGAGCACCTGCTTGATCTTGTTGGCGGTGTCTGTGAGCGCCTGGAGATCGCTGCCGAACAGCTTGATCGAGTTCTCGCCCTTCACGCCGGAGACGGCTTCGGAGACGTTGTCCTGGAGATATTGCGAGAAGTTGAACTCGACGCCGGGGAAGCGGTCGTCGAGCTGCTTGAGCAGCTGCGCGGTCAGCTCTTCCTTGTCGCGCGTGCCCGGCCATTGGCTGGCAGGCTTGAGCGGGGCGAAGAACTCGGCATTGAAGAAACCGGCGGCGTCGGTGCCGTCATCAGGACGGCCATGCTGCGACACCACGGACTCCACCTCGGGCCGGGCGCGGATCACCTTGCGCATCTCGTTGACGTAGGTGTTGCCTTCCTGGAGCGAGATGGTCGGCGGCAGCGTGGCGCGGATCCAGAGATTGCCCTCTTCGAGCTTGGGCAGGAATTCGAGACCGAGCAGCCGGCTCAGCGCCACCGTCATCAGCACGAGGCCGACCGCGGCGCCGAGCACGATGTTGCGGTTGGCGACTGCCCAATTCAGCACCGGCATGTAGAGCCGGTGCAGGATCAGCATCACCTTGGTCTCGGTCTCCTCAACATGCGCGGGCAGGATGATCGCTGACAGCGCCGGAGTGACGGTGAAGGTCGCAAGCAGGCCGCCGGCGAGCGCATAGGCATAGGTGCGCGCCATCGGCCCGAAGATGTTGCCCTCGACGCCGGAGAGCGTGAACAGCGGCAGGAACGCGGCGATGATGATCGCGGCGGCGAAGAAGATCGAACGCGAGACATCGGCCGCGGCGCTGAGGATGGCGTGGCTCTTCATGCCGAACAGCGTCTCGGGCGACATGTGCTCGGATTCCGATACCGGCGTCGTCTGCGTCAGGCGGCGGAAGATCGCCTCCACCATGATGACGGTGGCATCGACGATCAGGCCGAAATCGATCGCACCGACCGACAGCAGGTTCGCCGATTCCCCGCGCAGCACCAGGATGATGACGGCGAAGAACAGCGCGAACGGAATGGTGGCGCCGACGATGAGCGCGCTGCGGAGATCGCCAAGGAAGATCCATTGCAGCAGCACGATCAAGAGAATGCCGACCACCATGTTGTGCAGCACGGTGTGGGTGGTGAGCTCGATCAGGTCGCCGCGGTCGTAGATGCGCTCGATGCGCACCCCCGGCGGCAGGATGCTGGAGTTGTTGATGGTCTGGACGAGCTGGTGCACGCGCTTGATGGTCGGCGAGCTCTGCTCGCCGCGGCGCATCAGCACGATGCCCTGCACGATGTCGTCGGAATCGTCGATGCCGGCGATGCCGAGGCGCGGCTTCTGTCCGACGGTGACGCTGGCGACGTCCTTGACCAGCACCGGATTGCCGTTGGTCTGGGCAATCATGGTGTTGGCGAGGTCGTCGATCGAGCGGATCAGGCCGACGCCGCGCACCACGGCCGATTGCTGGCCGATATCGACGGTGTTGCCGCCGACATTGACGTTCGCATTGCCGACTGCCTGCAGCACTTGCGGCAGCGTCAGGCCGTTGGCGACCAGCTTGTTGAAATCGACCTGGAGCTCGTAGGTCTTGCTCTTGCCGCCCCACCCCGTGACGTCGATCACGCCGGGCACGGCGCGGAAGCGGCGCTGGAGCACCCAGTCCTGGATGGTCTTGAGGTCGAGCACGCTGTAGTTCGGCGGGCCGACCAGACGGTAGCGGAAGATTTCGCCGATCGGGCTGAGCGGCGAGATCTGCGGCTGCACGTTGCCCGGCAGCGGCGCGAGCTGCGCCAGGCGGTTCAGCACCTGCTGCAACGCCTCGTCATAGGTATAGGCGAACGAGAACTGGAGTTTGACGTCGGAAAGGCCGTAGAGCGAGATGGTGCGGATGGTCGTGAGGTTCTTCAGACCCGCCACCTGGGTCTCGATCGGGATCGTGATGTAGCGCTCGATCTCCTCCGCCGACAGGCCCGGGCTCTGCGTCACGATGTCGACCATCGGCGGGGTCGGGTCGGGATAGGCCTCGATGTTGAGCTGGTTGAACGCGATCAGGCCGCCGATCAACACGGCGACGAACATGCCGACCATCAGGAAGCGCCGGTTGACGGCAAGGGCGACGAGGCGATCCATTCAGGTCTTCAGTTTGTCTTGTTTGTTAGATCGTCGATCAGCTGCCGGACGCCGCGCGGTCGATGAACAGGCTGCCTTTGACGACGATCTGCTCGCCGGGTTTCAGATTGCTGGTGACTTCGACGAGGTTGCCGTTGACGAGGCCGGTCTTGATTTCACGCAGCTCCACCGACTTGTCGTCGCGGGCGACCCAGAGGCGGACCTTGTCGGCTTCATAGATCAGCGCCTGCTTGGGGACCGCAGGCGCGGCGCGATCGCCGGCCGAATAGATCGTGACGTTGGCGAACATCTCCGGCTTGAGCAGGCCTTCCTTGTTGTCGATGGTGGCGCGGACCAGGAGACGGCGGGTGCTGGGATCAATCGCGGCGGCGACGTAGTTGATCTTGGCCGTGAGCGGACGGCCCGGCAGCGCCATCACGTTGACTGTGATGTCCTGACCGATGCACACCGCGGCCGCATCGCTCTCGCGAACGAAGGCGGTGAGCCAGACCGTGGAGAGGTCGCCGACGACGAACACAGGATCGCTGGCGCCGGCGTTGACATACTGGCCGGGACCGATCTTGCGCTGCACGACCGTGCCGGAGATCGGCGAGTAGATCGTGATCTCGCGATCGATGACACCCTTGTCCTGGAACGCCTTGATGGCGTCGTCGGTGAAGCCGAGGATGCGCAGCTTGTTGCGCGCGGCCTCCAGCGCCGTCACCGACGAGCGCATGTCGTTCTGCGCCTGGACCTGGTTCGCTTCCGCCTGCTGATAATCCTTCAGCGGAATGGCGTGACCTTCATAGAGATCCTTGGCGCGCCTGAACTGGATGTCGGCAAGATCGATCGCCGACTTCGCCTTGTTCTGCGCGGTCATCGCCGCGATGAAATCGTTCTGGGCCTGCACGGTGTCGGCGGCCTCGATCGTGAACAGCGGTTGACCCTGCTTCAGGGTCTCGCCGGGCTTCGCCAGCAGCTTGGTGACGCGGCCCGCATAGGGCGAGAACACCGGCGTCGAGCGGTCCTCATCGACCGCGACCTTGCCCTCGGTGACGTATTCGGCCCGGAAGGTCCTGGCCTTGACCGGCTCGATCGTCAGCGTGGCCCATTCGGACGGCGTCGGCGTGAAGTTCTGCGCATTCCTGCGCGACTGGCTGGAGATCTCGGAGTGGCTCTTCTCCTTGGCTCCCGCACGGAGAAAGCCGTAGGCGCCGGCGCCGGCAAGAGCTAGTAAAACTACGGATGTGATCACCCGTTGTTTTGTAAGCACCTGCATTCGTTTGGTATTTTCAACTACCATGGGGCCCGGTCGTGTCTGCGACGATCTCGGCAGATGGCTGCCTTGTCGGTCGCGCTAATAGTGCTGAATTGGGATTTCAAACAACCTAAAAAACGCAAGGTGCCTTTCGGTTTGCGTTAAAATTTTGCGATGCGTCAGCTCCCCGTCAGCTTCGCGCCGGCCACTGTGCCGGATGGCTGCCGAGCGGCATCGCCGGACGGCTCCATCGCGCCGGCGTCCTCGACAGCAGTGCCGAATGGCGCACCGCCTTCAAGGTGCCGAAGCCAGATGGCACGGCTTCGATGAACGCAGGATGTACGGCCGCATCCGTAAGATCCGGGGTGTTGAGGCCGCCGTCGAGCCGGCCGAGATTCCACAACCAGCGCCCGGTCTGGGCGAGCGACACACGCACATGCCAGCTGCCGCCTTTGCTCGCCTGGCGCGCCTTGGCCATCATCGCACCGAACGCCATCAGATAGCCGGTGGCGTGGTCGAGCATCTGGGCCGGCAATTCCTTTGGGCCATCGATGCCGGCAGCTTTCCCTTCGGCATCGTTGAAGCCGGTCGTGGTCTGCACCAGCGAGTCGAAGCCGCGCCGCTCGGCCCAGGGGCCGGCATGGCCATAGGCGGACAACGTCACGTAGACGATGCCGGGATTGACGCGCGCAGCGTTCTCGGGCCCAAAGCCGAGGCTGGCGAGCGCGCGCGGGCGGTAACCTTGCGAGAAGATGTCGGCGTCTTGCAGCAGCGCGCGCATCTGCGCCCGGCCCGCCTCGCTCTTCAGCTCGATGAAGGTCGTGAGCTTGCCGCGGCCGCTGTCGATGGTGAGCCAGGGAATGGCCGGCAGCTCCGGCCCCGACACCAGCAGCACATCGGCACCGTGCGCGGCGAGCGTGCGCCCGGCAACGGGCCCTGCGATGACTCGGGACAGATCGAGGACGCGAATGCCCGCGAGCGGACGATCGCCTTTGGGCCACGGCTTCGGCGGGGCATCGCCGATCTTCTCGATCGAGATCAGGGGCAATTCGGCGAGCGCTCGCGCCTGCGGCAGCGCGAACCATTCGTCGTAGGAGCGCATCAAGGCAACGACGCCGCCCGCGGCATAAGCGGCGGTTTCAAAATCCTCGCCCTTCCAGCGCATCAATGCGGCTTGCACTTTCTCGCGCTGCGGCTCGCAGCCGAGCACCTTGCAGACGGCGTCGCGGTGATGCGGAAAGTTGGTGTGGCAGCGGACGAAACGATTATCGCCGGTCCTGTAGACGCCGGCGATCGCGTCCCAGGCCGGAGGCGGCGGCTTGTCATCAAGGCGCAGATAACGCTCGGAGCGGCACTCGGCGACGGCGTGGCGCATATCGACGGAGACGTCCTGCGCCTCGCCGCTGCGCAGCCGCCAGATCTCGGCGGCCGCGAGGCCTGCGGCAGCGATCGTCGTCTGTCCGGCGACGGCGACGCGAAACGAGGACGGGATCTGTGGCTCTTCGCCAGTCAGCCGCACACGCGCGAGCGCGGCCTTATCGCCGCCGGCGGAGGTCCAGATATCTTCGAGAATATCGGCGGGGCCTTGCATGGCGGCGTCTCTCCCCTTTCGGTTTGAGCATGATCTTTTCGGAAAACCGCTGCGCACCTGTCCGGATCATGCTGTAATTTTCGCGACCATGTCATGATCGCAGAAAGGATTGCAATGGCCGCCATCGATCCCCTCACCGCAGGCGCCGTGTTCGTCGCGACGGCGGCCACCGACGCGGTCTATGTGATGTTCACCTCGGCCGTGGTCGCGCGCAAGCGCATGCCGGCGGCGACCTGGAGCGCGATCTGGTACCTGCTCTCGTCCTACGCCGTGATCAGCTACACCGAAAACGCCTTCTATGTCGCTTTCGCCGCGCTCGGCTCCTGGGTTGGCGCGTATGCATCGCTGACCTTCCTGCACCGCCCGCCCGGCGGCCCGCCGGTGGGAGCCTCGCCGGAGTGAGGATGGACGTACTCGGCCATTCCGCATGGTGTCATCATCCGCGTAGGCGGATGATCCAGTATTCCAAAAGCGCTGGTGATTGAACCGAGAGGCCGCGGCCTACTGGATACCCGCCTGCGCGTGGTATGACACCGAGAGCGAATTCGATATCTTCGCTCAAACAACCAAGCTCCGCACAACAGCAAGAAGGACAACCACCAATGGACCTCGGCATCAAAGGAAAGAACGCCGTCGTGCTCGGCGGCACGCGCGGCATCGGGCGGGCGATTGCGGACACGCTCGCCGGTGAAGGCGCCAATGTCGCGGTGTGCGCGCGCAACGCCGATCAGGTTGCGACGACCGTCACCGAGCTGAAGGCGAGTGGAATTCGCGCCACCGGCGGCACGGTCGACGTCACCGACGGGGCGGCGCTGAAAGCCTGGATCGAGGGCGCGGCGAAGGAGCTCGGCGGCGTGGACATGCTGTTCTCCAATGCCGGCGCGATGGCGCAAGGCCAGGACGCCGCGGCCTGGGAGCAGAATTTCCGGCTCGACGTGCTCGGCGCCGTGAATGCATTCGATGCAGCGCGGCCGTTCCTCGAAGCCGGCGGCGCGAGCAGCGGCGATGCCGCGTTCGTCATCATCTCCTCGATCGCGGCGGCGCAGGCGGATGCGGCAAGCTCCTACGGCCCGATCAAGGCGGCGCTGATCCACATGGCCAAGGGGCTGGCGCGGCAATACGCCAAGAAGAAAATCCGCGTCAACGTGGTCTCGCCCGGCACCGTCTATTTCAAGGGCGGCATCTGGAACACGATCGAGCAGAACATGCCCGAGCGCTACAATGACGCGATGAAGCGCAATCCGACCGGGCGCATGGCAACGCCGCAGGAGATCGCGAACGCGGCGGTGTTTCTGGCGAGCCCGGTGTCGGCGTTCACGACGGGATCGAATCTCGTTGTAGACGGCGCGATCTCGAACCGGGTGAATTTCTAGAGAGCCGCGCGCACCTGCTTCCGCCGTCATGGCGGGACGCACCCCACGGCAGCTGAGGGTGTGGCGGGCATTCCGTGCACACGCTAATGAAAATCCCGCGACGGCGGCAGGATGCGGACGTTGCGGGGATGGCGGATTTTTTGCGCGGGCATGTCCGCAAGCGCGCCGGGGTCTTCGTTGAGGGGCTCGACCACGGTGGCGCTTGATGGCACCGGATGCTTGCGGCTGAGAGCATCGTTGGCCAATCCGACCAGATCGTGCGAGCGGTCGACCATGCGCTGCGCGATCAGATGCGTGACGTTTTCGGGGCTGCTCTGGATATAGCCATGGACCTCGATGAGGCGCGCGCCCATCACTTCTTTGCGGTACTGCTCCATGATCTTGGGCCAGACCACGACATTGGCGATGCCGGTTTCGTCCTCCAGCGTCATAAACACGACGCCGCTGGCGCTGCCCGGCCGCTGCCGCACCAGGACGACGCCGGCGCAGCGGACGCGGCGCCGATCGTTCTCGTGGCTGATCTCCTTGCAGGCGACGACACGCTCGCGCGTAAACATTTCGCGCAAAAACTCCATCGGGTGTCCTTTCAGCGACAGGCGGATGGTCTGGTAGTCGGCGACGACCTGCTCGGCGCGCGGCATCAGCGGCAGCGGTTTTGCATGCTCATCGGGCTGCTCACGCGCGGTTGCCGCCTCGAACAGCGGCAGCGGCACGTCGTCGGGCAGCCGCCGCACCTGCCACAGCGCCTCGCGGCGGTCGAGCCCGAGCGAGCGGAACGCGTCGGCATCCGCCAGCAGGATCAGCGCGCGCTTGGGCAGGCCGGTGTCGCGAGCAAAGTCTTCCACCGAGGTGAAGGGCCGGCGATTGCGGGCGGCGACGATGCGGTCGGCCCAATCCAACTCACTGTCATTCCGGGGCGATGCGTCAGCATCGAACCCGGAATCTCGAGGTTCCGGGTTCACGCTTCGCGTGCCCGGGAATGACGAGCGTTTCAGCCGCTCCTCATCCTCATCAAGCCAATGGAAGCCATCGATCTGGCGGAAGCCGAGACGAACGGCACAATATCTGTCGTCAGTATTCTCCAGCGTGTTCTGCGCAAAGCTGTAGGACACATCGATATCGCGCACCTCGACGCCGTTCTTGCGGGCGTCACCGACGATCTGCGCCGGGGCGTAAAAGCCCATCGGCTGCGAGTTCAACAGAGCACAGCAGAAGGCGTCGGGGTGATGATATTTCAGCCATGAGGAGATGTAGACGAGCTGGGCAAAGCTCGCGGCATGGCTCTCCGGAAAGCCGTAGGAGCCAAAGCCCTTGATCTGGTCAAAGCAGCTCTTGGCAAAATTGGCATCATAGCCGCGCGCGACCATGTTGCCGATCAGCTTCTCCTCGTATTGGCCGATCGTGCCGACATTGCGGAAGGTCGCCATCGAGCGACGCAGACCGTTGGCCTCCTCGGAGGTGAACTTGGCCGCCTCGATCGCGATGCGCATCGCCTGCTCCTGGAACAAAGGCACGCCCTTGGTCTTGTGCAGCACCTTGTAGAGCTCGTCCGCAGGACCATGCTCGGGCGATGGCGAGGGATAAGTGACTTTCTCCTGACCGTTCCGCCGCCGCAGATACGGATGAACCATGTCGCCCTGGATCGGCCCGGGGCGCACGATCGCAACTTCAATGACGAGATCGTAGAAGGTTCGCGGTTTCAGCCGCGGCAGCATGTTCATCTGGGCGCGGCTCTCGACCTGGAACACGCCAAGCGACTCGCCGGCACACAGCATGTCGTAGACCTTGGGATCGTCCTGCGGGACGCTCGCCAGCACGTAACGCTCACCCTTGTGGTCCGCAATCAAATCAAAACACTTCCGGATGCAGGTCAGCATGCCCAGCGCGAGCACGTCGACCTTCATCATGCTGAGCGCATCGACGTCGTCCTTGTCCCATTCGATGAAAGTGCGGTCGTCCATCGCAGCGTTGCCGATCGGCACATAGGTGTCGAGCCGGTCCTGGGTCAGCACATAGCCGCCGACATGCTGAGAGAGATGGCGCGGGAATTCGATCAGCTCGGTCGCGAGCTCGACCGCGAGGTTGATCATGGGATTCTGTGGATCGAGCCCGGCCTGCCTGACCTGCATGTCGTTGAGGCCCTTGCCCCAGCTGCCCCAGACGGTATCGGCGAGCGCGGCAGTGACGTCCTCGGTCAAACCCAGCGCCTTGCCGACGTCGCGAATGGCGCTGCGCGGGCGATAATGGATGACGGTGGCGATGATCGCGGCGCGGTGGCGGCCGTAGCGGCGATAGACATATTGCATCACCTCCTCGCGCCGCGAATGCTCGAAATCGACATCGATGTCGGGCGGCTCCAGCCGCTCCTTGGAGATGAAGCGCTCGAACAGGAGATCGACCTTGGTCGGATCGACCGAGGTGATGCCGAGCACGTAGCACACGGCCGAATTCGCCGCCGAGCCCCGCCCCTGGCACAGGATGTTCTGGCTGCGCGCATAGTGGACGATATCGTGCACGGTGAGGAAGTAATGCGCGTATTTCAGTTCGGCGATCAGCGCGAGCTCCTTGTTGAGCGTGGCGCGCAGCTTGTCGTCGATCTTGCCGCCGAAATATTTGTCGACGCCCGCCCAAGTCAGATCCTCCAGATGCCCCTGCGCAGTCTTGCCCGGCGGCACCGGCTCGTCCGGATATTGGTATTTGAGCTGGTCGAGCGAGAAGTCGATGCGGTCCGCAAAACGCATGGTCTCCGCGATCGCCTCGGGGAAATCGCGGAACAGGCGCGCCATTTCGCGGGGCGTCTTCAGGAAGCGCTCGGCATTGGCCTCCAGCTTGCGTCCGACCGCCTCGATCGTGGTCTTTTCCCGGATGCAGGTGAGAACGTCCTGAAGCGGGCGCCGGGCAGGATGATGATAGAGCACTTCGTTGGTCGCGAGCAGCGGCACTTTTGCTTTTGCGGCGAGATCGTCGAGCCGCACCAGGCGGCGGCGATCGTCGCCGCGATAGAGCAGGCTCGCCGCCAGCCACACTCCCTCGGCTCCGCTCGCCTTCAGCTTCGCGAGAATATCCAGCACCTGCGCCGGCTCGAAGCGATGCGGCAGCATCAAGGCCAGGAGCTGCCCTTCGGAAAACGCGAGCAGGTCAGCAAACCTGAGATGGCACTCGCCCTTCTCGATCCGCGTGATGTCGTCGCCGCGCTTGCCCCTTGTGAGGAGCTGGCACAGCCGGCCATAAGCGGCGCGGTTTCGCGGGTATACGAGAATATCGGGCGTGCCGTCGATGAAGACGATGCGCGCTCCGATCAAGAGTTTCGGCTTGTACAGCACCTTGTCGTTGTCGAGCTCCTTGTAGGCGCGCACCACGCCGGCGAGCGTGTTGTGATCGGCAATGCCGATCACGGGGATGCCGAGGATGCTGGCCTGATGCACATAGGCGCGCGGATCCGAGCCGCCGCGCAGGAAGGAGAAATTGGTGGTGATGCCGATCTCGGCATAGGCTGATGTCGTCATGCGAAGAGACCGTGCACATACCAGTTGGGAGACGCGGGCTCGCCGTCGCCGTCGAACACCTCGTTCTCGTAGAGACCGTCGCGAAAGATCCAGAAGCGCAGGCCTTCGGCATCCTCGATGCGGAAATAATCCCGCGTCAGCTGCTTGCCGTCCTGCCGCCACCATTCCATCGCGATGCGCTCGGGCCCTTCTACGCGCACTACCGCATGCCGCGCGCGACGCCAGGTGAATTGATGCGGCGGACCATCGGGCACGGTCGCGAACGGCACCTTGATCGGCTCCGGCTTGTCGAACAGACGCAACGGGCGCAGCGGCGGCTCGCTCTCGGCGCGCGCCGGCCATTCGGCCTGCATGGCGGCGGCGAGATGATGCTGGGCGGGCGCGGCCAGCACCGCGCATTCGGGGATATGGGTGTCCTGCGGCAGATGCACGACGACGCGTTTTCCGCCGATGCGCGCGGCGATGCGGTCGATCAGGGCGGCAAGCTCGTCATTGTCGTGGACATGGGCATCGAGATCGCGCTGCTCCTGCACCACGATCTCGGTGCGGCTTGCCGACAGGCGCACCATGTCGAAGCCGAAGCCGGGATCAAGGGGATCGGCGAGCGCATCGAGCCGCTCGCGGAACAGGCGGTCGATAACCGCACTTTGTGTTACCGGCCGTCCGGTCTCGACCATGATCGCGCGCACCACGCCGTCGGTGCGGAAGAACGCAGCTTCGAGCCGTCGCGCGCCTTTGCCCTGCTTCTCCATGGAGGCGATCAGGGTGTCCGCGAGCCGCGACAGCGTCATCGCGATCATGGTGTCGGTTGCGATCGGCTCGGCAAAGCGCTTCTCGACGATATAGTCGGGCAGCGGCTTGCGCGGATTGATCGGCGCATCGCCCTGCCCCAGCGCATGCGCGAGCAGCGTGGAGAAGCGGGCACCGAACCGGGCCGTGATCTCGCTCGGCGAACGCGAGGCGACATCGCCGATGGTCTTCAGGCCGGCGCGGCGCAGGCCGGTGGTAATAGCCTCGCCCGCGCCGAGCGCGGACACAGGAAACCGGTCGATCGCCGCCGCCTCGCCGCCGTCGGCAACGATGATGCCAGACGTTTGCCGCGTCAGCGTGCGCGCGCAGACGGAAGTACCTGCGATCGCCGCGCTGACGGCAAAGCCTTGCCGGGCGAGCGCCCGGACCAGCGTCTGCAGCAGCGCAGCCTCGCCGCCGAACAGATGCGCGCAGCCGGTGATGTCGAGAAACAGCCCGTGCGGCGGATCGAGCGCCACCAGCGGCGTGAAGCGGTCGCACCAATCGGCGATGTCGCCGAGCGTCTTGGCATCGGCCACGACATCGGCATCGAACACTTTCAAGTCCGGGCACATCGCCCGCGCATTGGCCAACGGCTGGCCGATGTACAGGCCGAGACGCTCGGCAGCCTCGTCGAGCGCATGGATCACCAGCGCATTGTTCTCCTTGATGACGACGATGCTCGGTTCATCCTGCGCGCCGCTGCTCACCTGCAAAAACCGCTGGATCCGGTCGACGGGCAGGCGCGGCAGCCACAGGCTGAGGATACGTCGACGGTTCACTGAACTGGCACTCATCACAATTCCATTCCATGATCCACCGGCCGCACGGGCCATGACGATTGCGCAAGAGCTCGGCATCGAAGCGCGGCGCGCCCCAGGCACTCCACATTGCCCCCGGCGGCGAATGCGCCACGCGCAGCATCCATCGCGTCTCCGCGGTCGAAGGCAGCGGCTGCGCCGCCATCCGCAGCATCAGCCCGGTGACGCCTGAAGATTGCGCGGCGAGCGTCAGCTTGCGGCTCGCGACGAGATCGAACTGTCTGACATCGCCCCAGAGCTCGAGCACGACCGCGCCGAGCGCATCGCAGGCGAGCGCGTCGGCCGAGGTGCGCAGCGCGCTCTCGACATCGGCGGCGCGCGCCATCACGACGCGGCGCGGATCGAGCCCGAGCTCGGCAATCCCGCTCATCGACAGCGCACCGGTTTCAACTTCCGAAAAATCCTGCCGCACCCACAGCAGCGGCCGCTGCGCCGAGACGCGCCCTGCGAGGCCCATGACAAAACCCGTCGCAGTTGTCCCCTGCCGCCCCTCGCAAAACACCTCGTGGATCGCCGCGCGCGCGAGCCCGCCCTTCAGCGCGGCGTCGGCCTCGCCATGGCCGAGCGCGACGCGGTCATACTGATGCACGACCTCCGCCGTCTCGATGCGCTCGATCTGGCCGCGCAAGGTCGCAAGCGCGCTGATGCGTGCGCTGCTCATGCTCGCCGCTCCTTCAGAGGTGATTGCCGTGGCCTGCAAAAGAAGAACCAGCGGCTGGCTCATTTGTTCATGATATGTTCTAATATAAAGCTAACGGCGCTTGAAGAGTCAATCAAATTGGCGCGCCAAAGATTCATGAGTGGAATCAAAGAGATTCAGGCATGGACGTACAACGCAAACTGGAAATTCTCGCGGATGCCGCCAAGTACGACGCCTCCTGCGCCTCCAGCGGCACCGAGAAGCGGGATTCCAGCGACGGCAGGGGCATGGGCTCGACCGCGCCAGGCATGGGTATCTGCCATTCCTACGCGCCTGATGGACGCTGCATCTCCCTGCTCAAGGTGCTGCTGACCAACGCCTGCAATTACGATTGCCTCTATTGCGTCAACCGCGCCTCCTCGAACGTGCCGCGCGCCCGCTTCACCATCGACGAAGTCGTCAAGCTCACGCTCGACTTCTACCGGCGCAATTACATCGAGGGCCTGTTCCTCTCCTCCGGCATCATCCGCAGCCCCGACTACACGATGGAGCAAGTGGTCAGTGTCGCGCGAAAACTGCGCGAGGAGCATCACTTCCGCGGCTACATTCATCTCAAGACCATTCCGGAGGCCGACGACGCGCTGATCGCGGAGGCCGGCAAATATGCCGACCGCCTCTCCATCAACATCGAGATGCCGCAGGAGACCAGCCTGCAGCAATTCGCGCCGGAGAAGAACGTTCGCGCGATCCGCCGCACCATGGGCCGGCTGCGGCTGAAGCTGGACGAAGCCGAGGAAGGCCGTAACGCGAAGACCAGGGCGAAGCCGCAGCGCTTCGCACCGGCCGGACAAAGCACGCAGATGATCGTCGGCGCCGACAGCGCGAACGACCACACCATTCTTCACACCAGCGCCAATCTCTACGGCTCCTACCGGCTGCGGCGTGTCTATTACTCCGCATTCAGCCCGATTCCGGACGCCAGCCGCGCTTTGCCTCTGATACAGCCGCCGCTGCTGCGCGAGCACCGGCTCTACCAGGCCGACTGGCTGATGCGGTTCTACGGCTTCGACGTCGGCGAGATCGTCGACGACAGTGCGATGCTGCCGCTCGACATCGATCCGAAGCTCGCCTGGGCGCTGCGCCACCGCGACCGCTTTCCGCTCGACGTCAACCGCGCCAGCCGCGAGGAGCTGCTGCGCGTGCCGGGCTTCGGCACCAAGGCGGTCGAACGCATCATCGCAACGCGCCGCACCACCACCATCCGCCTTTCCGATCTCGCTCGCCTGCACGTGCCACGGCACAAGGCGCTGCCGTTCATCATCCTCAGCGATCACCGGCCCGCCCCGCATCGTCTCGATGCGGCCGGGCTCATCGAAAGGTTCAAGCCGAAGGCAACACAACTGGGGTTTGGCTTCTGATGCAGTACATCATTCTCGACACCGAAACCGATTTCGACGGCTGGCGCAACGCCGCGCGTTCGCTCGTGCTTCATCATGTGGAGCCCACCGATGTCACCTGGGCCGTGCAGGGCGGCGAAGCCGATTTGTTCGCGCCACCCGGGCCGTCGCCGATCCTCGAGGTGAACGACGGCACTTTCAACGTGCCGGCAAAATTCGTCGAGCTCGCGAAAGCAGCAATGCTCCATCGCGACGGCGAGCGATTTGCGATCCTCTATCGCCTGCTCTGGCGCTTGAAGGACAACCACGATCTCATCGAGGTCGCGACTGATCCCGATGTCGCGCTCATCACGGCGATGGCAAGAGCGGTTCATCGCGACGAGCACAAGATGCATGCCTTCGTGCGCTTCCGCGAAATCGGGCGGGAACGTGCCGCGCATTACGTCGCCTGGTTCGAGCCGGAGCATCACATCGTCGAACTCGCCGCGCCGTTCTTCGCCAAGCGCTTCGCCGATATGCCGTGGTCGATCCTGACGCCGGACCTCTGCGCGCATTGGGACGGCCATGCGCTCTCATTCACGCCGGGCGTGAGCAAGAACGAGGCGCCCAGCGAAGACCGGCTGGAGGAAACCTGGCGGCGCTATTACGCCAGCATCTTCAATCCGGCGCGGCTGAAGGTGAAGGCGATGCAGACGGAGATGCCGAAGAAATACTGGAGGAACCTGCCCGAGGCTTCGATCATTAAGCCCTTGATCGAAGACGCCGAACGCATGACCGGCGCCATGATCGCCAACGCCGCAACCGATCCGCACAAACCTCAGATGCGGCCGGAGGCTCCGATGAAGCGCCAACCTGCTGCCGACGATCTCGAAACCCTCCGCGAGGAGGCCGCGCATTGCCGCGCCTGCCATCTCTACAAGGACGCGACGCAGACCGTGTTCGGCGAGGGCCCGAAGTCCGCCAACATCATGCTGATCGGCGAGCAGCCCGGCGACAAGGAAGACCTCGCCGGCCATCCTTTCGTCGGACCGGCCGGACAGATGCTCGACCGCGCGCTGGAGGAAGCCGGCGTCGACCGCAAGAAGGTCTACGTCACCAATGCGGTCAAGCACTTCAAATTCGTGCCACGCGGAAAGATCCGCCTGCATCAGAAGCCGAACACACCTGAGATCCGGGCCTGCCGGCAATGGTATGAGCGGGAAGTTTCGGCAATCCAGCCCGACCTCATCGTGGCGATGGGCGCGACCGCCGCGCAGAGCGTGTTCGGCAAGATCACGCCGATCGGAAAGAACCGCGGCCGGCTCATGGACCTGCCCGACGGACGCAAGGCGCTTGTGACGGTGCACCCGTCCTATCTTCTGCGGCTGCCCGATCCGAAAGCGAAAGCGCTGGAGTATCAGCGCTTTGTTGAAGACCTGAAGATCGCCGCCAATTTGCAGAAGAAAGGCGCCCGTGCCGCTTAAATAGAACAGGAAAGCGACCTTAGGACGCAGGTTGTCATCCAGCCTTCAAATCATTCGCGGACAATAGCCCTACCAATAGGTTAAGGGGCGTCCAAAGATGACAGACGTTGCATTCGACCGAGCTGTAGGCGATCCGTCGCCGGTCCAGCCGGCTTCCCGGCCCAATCTCGACAAGGGTTTCAACCCGCTCACCATGATCCTGTTCTTCGGGATCCTGGCTGCGGGCCTGCTCTATGTGGCCTACAGCATCTATAGCGATGTCGATGCGACCGGCACCAAGGTCACGACCTACCTGCCCTACGTCCTCCTGTTCGTTGCGCTGCTGATCGCGCTCGGGTTCGAGTTCGTCAACGGCTTTCACGACACCGCCAACGCGGTCGCGACCGTGATCTACACCCATTCGCTGCCGGCGGAGTTCGCCGTGATGTGGTCGGGCTTCTTCAACTTCCTCGGCGTGCTGCTCTCCTCCGGCGCGGTCGCCTTCGGCATCGTCTCGCTACTGCCGGTCGAGCTGATCCTCCAGGTCGGCTCCAGCGCCGGCTTCGCGATGGTGTTCGCGCTGCTGATCGCCGCGATCCTCTGGAATCTCGGCACCTGGTTTTTCGGACTTCCTGCCTCCTCCTCGCACACGCTGATCGGCTCGATTATCGGCGTCGGCATCGCCAACGCCGTGATGCGTGGCCGCGACGGCACCTCGGGCGTGGACTGGAGCAAGGCGACCGAGATCGGCTATGCGCTGCTGCTGTCGCCGCTGGTCGGCCTCATCTGCGCCGCCGTGCTGCTGCTGGTGCTCAAGATGATCGTGCGCAATCCGGCCCTGTACGCCGCGCCCGAGGGGCACAAGGCACCGCCGCTGTGGATCCGTGGCCTGCTGATCCTCACCTGCACCGGCGTCAGCTTCGCCCATGGCTCGAATGACGGCCAGAAGGGCATGGGCCTCATCATGCTGATCCTGATCGGCACCGTCCCTACCGCCTACGCGCTCAACCGCGCACTGCCGGAATCCCAGGTTGCCCAGTTCCAGAAGACCTCGGAGGCCGCTTCCAAGGTGATCTCGGCCAAAGGTGCTGGCCACAGCATCATCGGCGATCCCCGTCCGGCGGTGACCCAGTACATCGCGCTGCATCAGCTCAACGAGGGCACCTATCCCTCGCTCGCCGTGCTCGTGAAGGACGTCGGTGACCAGGTCGCCAGGTACGGCTCGCTGAACAAGGTTCCGGCAGAAGCCGTGGGCAACACCCGCAACGATATGTACCTGACCTCGGAAGCGATCCGCTTCCTGATGAAGGACAAGGAAAACGATCTCAGCAAGGAGGAGATCGCAACCCTGAACGCCTACAAGGGCTCGCTCGACGCCGCCACGAAGTTCATCCCGAACTGGGTGAAGATCGCGGTGGCCATCGCGCTCGGCCTCGGCACCATGATTGGCTGGAAGCGCATCGTGATCACGGTCGGTGAGAAGATCGGCAAGACCCATCTCACCTACGCCCAGGGCGCTTCTGCCGAGCTCGTGGCCGCCGCCACCATCGCGGCCGCCGACAATTTCGGCCTGCCGGTGTCGACGACTCACGTGCTGTCGTCAGGCGTTGCCGGCACCATGGCCGCGAACGGCTCGGGTCTGCAATGGTCGACCATCCGCAACTTGCTGATGGCCTGGGTGCTGACCTTGCCCTGCGCGATCATGCTGTCGGCCACGCTCTACGTGATCTTCTCGCGGCTCTTCTGAGCGATCACCTCACGCGAAGTCAAAGGGCCCGTGCGATGCACGGGCCCTTAATCATTTGTGCTTTGGCTTCCGCCTTACGACGCCGCGAGTTGCTCCTCGACCAGCTTGACCCAGTAGGACGTGCCGTAGACGATCGCCTCGTCGTTGAAATTGTAGGCGGGGTGATGCAGGCCGGCGCTGTCGCCGTTGCCGCAAAAGATGAAGGCGCCGGGACGCGCTTCCAGCATATAGGCGAAATCCTCCCCGCCCATCAGCGGCGGCATCTCGAGCACGTTGGCTTCGCCCGCAACCTGCTTCGCTATGCGCGTCGCCACCTCGGTCTCCGCGGCGTGGTTGTTCACGACGGGATAGTTGCGCTTGTAGCGCAAATCGATCTTCGCACCCGTGATCTGCGCCACGCCCGCAACCACCTCGTGCACGCGCTTCTCGACCAGCCTGCGCACCTCCGGCGTCAGCGTGCGGATCGTGCCGCGCAGCGTCGCCGTCTGCGGAATGACGTTGCGGGCGTTGCCGGCATGGAATTCGCAGATCGAGATCACCGCCGATTCCAAAGGATCGACGCTGCGTGCGACAATCGATTGCAGCGCCGTGATCACCTGCGCGCCCACCAGCACGGAATCCACGCATTTGTGCGGGCGCGCGGCATGGCCGCCGAAACCCTCGATCATGATGTCGACCTCGTCGGTCGCCGCCATGATCGGGCCCGGCCGGATCGCGAACGAGCCGATCGGGATGCCGGGGCCGTTGTGCATGCCATAGACCTGCTCGATGCGGAAACGCTCCATCAGCCCGTCCTTGACCATGGCCGCGCCGCCAGCACCGCCCTCCTCAGCCGGCTGGAAGATCACCACGGCATCGCCAGCGAAGTTCCGAGTCTCGGCAAGATAGCGCGCGGCGCCGAGCAGCATCGCGGTGTGGCCGTCATGGCCGCAGGCGTGCATCTTGCCGGGGGTCTTGGAGGCGTAAGGCAGGCTGGTCTCTTCGTCGACCGGCAGCGCATCCATGTCGGCGCGCATGCCAATCACCTTGAGCCCCTCGCCGGCCGGCTTGCTACCCTTGATCACGCCGACCACCCCGGTCTGACCGATACCGGTCACAACCTCATCGCAGCCGAACTCGCGCAGGCGGTCCGCCACGAATGCTGCGGTGCGGTGCACGTCGTACAGCAATTCCGGATGCGCGTGGATGTCCCGGCGCCAAGCCTGAATATCGGGTTGGAGGTCGGCGACGCGGTTCACAATGGGCATGGAAGGTCTCAAGCTTGGTTGAAAATACAGGACTGTCTACCATGCAAGCGCTGGTCCACCCAACTGCCTGAGGTCCGGGGAGCTCTGCCTCCCCGTCATGGCCGGGCTTCTGGGGGCTTCTGGCCAGCTTGTCTTGGCCATCCACGTCCGACTACTAGGACGGGACCCGCGTGGATGTCCGCGACAAGCTCGGGCATGATACCTGTTGGGGTGGAAGCAGAATGCCAAGACGGCTCGAAGGTGAGTTTGACTATATCGTCGTAGGGGCCGGCACCGCCGGCTGCATCCTCGCCAATCGGCTGTCGAGCGAGCCCAGGAACCGTGTCCTCATTCTCGAAGCTGGCGGCGACGACAACTGGATCTGGTTCCATATCCCGGTCGGCTATCTCTTCGCGATCGGCAATCCGCGCTCGGACTGGATGTTCAAGACCGAGGCCGAGCCCGGCCTGAACGGCCGCGCGCTCGCCTATCCCCGCGGCAAGGTGATCGGCGGCTGCTCGGCGATCAACGCCATGATCTCGATGCGCGGCCAGGCCGCCGACTACGATCACTGGCGCCAACTCGGCCTGACCGGCTGGGGCTACGACGATGTGCTGCCGGTGTTCAAACGGCTCGAGGATCACTTCCTCGGCGCGAGCGAGCATCACGGCGCCGGCGGAGGCTGGCGCATCGAGGCGCCGCGGCTGTCCTGGGACGTTCTCGATGCCGTCGGCGATGCCGCAGAAGAGATGGGCATCAAGCGCATCCCGGATTTCAACACCGGCGACAACGAAGGCACCAGCTATTTCCACGTCAACCAGAAGCGCGGCCGCCGCTGGTCGTCGGCACGCGGCTTCCTCAAGCCGGCGCTGAACCGGGCGAACCTGCGGCTCGAAAAGCATGTGCTCGTCGATCGCCTCATCATCGAGCAGGGCCGCGCCGTCGGCGTGCGCTTCATCCGGAACGGCGAGATCATCGAGGCACGTGCCAAGCGTGAGGTCATCCTCTCGGCAGGCGCGATCGGCTCGGTGCAGGTGCTGCATCGCTCCGGTATCGGCCCCGCCGACTGGCTGTCGCCGCTCGGCATCGACATTGTCATGGACAAGCCCGGCATCGGCCGAAACTTGCAGGACCATCTCCAGCAACGCGCGATCTACAAGGTCGAGGGCGTGCGCACGCTGAACGAAACCTACTACAATCTCTTCCGCCGCGGGTTGATGGGGCTCGACTACGCTTTCCGTCGCCGCGGTCCGTTGACGATGGCGCCCTCGCAGCTCGGCATCTTCACGCGTTCGGATGCCACGCGTTCGCGCGCCAACATCCAGTTCCACGTGCAGCCGCTGTCGCTGGACAAATTCGGCGATCCCCTGCACCGCTTCCCCGCGATCACGGTGAGCGCCTGCAACCTCCAACCGACCTCGCGCGGCACCGTGCGGCTGCGCGCGGCGACGCCCGACGAGAAGCCGATCATCGCGCCGAATTATCTCTCGACCGAGGAAGACCGCCAGGTCGCCGCCGACGCCATCCGCACCACCCGCCGCCTGATGCGACAGAAGGCGCTGGCAAAATATCGCCCGAGCGAATATCTGCCCGGCCCCGCCGTCGGCGACGACGATGCCTCGCTGGCGAAGGCTGCTGGCGACATCGGCACCACCATCTTCCATCCCGTCGGCACTGCGAAGATGGGCGCGGCGAATGACCCGATGGCGGTGGTCGACGAGCGCCTGCGCTTCTACGGCCTCGGCAATCTGCGCATCGTGGACGCATCGATCATGCCGACCATCACGTCCGGCAACACCAACACGCCGACAGCGATGATCGCCGAGAAGGGCGCGACGATGATCCTGGAGGATGCGAAGTAGCATCCCGTCGCCATGATCAATTCGCACCGCCTTTCAATCGGCCCCGCCGGCGCAGAGATCGCCATGCTGCAATGGGGCGGGAGCGGCAAACCGCCTGCCCTGCTCGTGCACGGCACCGGTTTCGTCGCCGACGTCTGGGGCGAGGTCGCGCGCGAGCTTGCCTCGGCCTACACCGTCTACGCCCTCGACCGCCGCGGCCATGGCGCCAGCCACAAGCCCAGCAGCTATCACTTCCTGGACTTTGCCGACGATGTCTGCCGGGTCATCGATGCGCTCGGGCTGCGCGAGGTCTACGGCATCGGCCACAGTGCGGGTGCGACCGATCTCCTGCTCGCGGCAAAGCTCTTGCCTGGGCGTTTCACACGCCTGTTCGTGATGGAGCCGACCATCATGAACCCGCACGGCGCGCGCCGGCGGATTGGACGAAGAGTCCCTGTCCCGCGTGCAAGGCGCGCTGCGCCGGCAAGCGGAATTCGACAGCCGGGATGCCGTCTTCAACCGCTACCGCGCGGCGCCGGCATTCGCGGGTTGGACCGAAACGTCGCTGCGGGCCTATGTGCGTCACGGCTTCGTGCCGATCGAGAATGGCCGCGTCCGGCTCTGCTGCACGCCCGAGATTGAATCGGCGATGCTGCGTCCGATCTACGAGGCGATGACGCAGGTTTACGTCGGCGATGCGCGCGGCAATCCGTTTGCCTCGCTTGCCGAGATCGACTGCCCGGTGCGCGTTACCACCGCCGCGAAGTCGGGCCCGATCTACAAGGTGATGGCAGCGCGCGCGGTCTCGCTGCTTCCGAACGTCAGCACGCTGGTGTTTGAAGGCGCCGGGCATTGCGTGGCGCAGGAAATGCCGGCGGCCGTGCTTGAGGCGATCCGGGAGTTCGCGAAATAGCCCTCCTGCACCGGACGCAGCGCAGCACAAAGTGGTGCGCTGCTGAGCCGGGCCCAATTCACCGCGTACCGTGCGACTTTCTGGGTTCCGGGCTCAGCGGAGCAGCGTTGCACGCTGCACCGCGTCCGGGGGAAGAGACCTCCCTCACGAAATCGTCATTGCATTCGGGAATAAGCCTCCCCCTCCCGCAATCACCTCCCCGAAGCCCAATTCCGGGCGACGCGGAGGGATGCGATGAGCGGACACGATCACGGGGACGACGGCGTCAGCCGCCGCAAGGTGCTGGAATGCATGACCTGGGCCGGCACAGGGGTGCTCTGGACCGTCACGGGCGGCGTGCCGCGCTCGCTCGGAATCATCGACTCGGCTGAAGCCGCGACGACGGCCGCGCCCGGCATGACCTTCCTGCAGATCAGCGACAGCCATGTCGGCTTCGACAAGCCGGCCAACCCCAACGCGCTCGGCACGTTGGAGGAGGCCGTCAACAAGATCAACACGATGCCGGCAAAGCCGTCGTTCATGATCCACACCGGCGACATCACGCATCTGTCGAAGGCCGCCGAGTTCGACAATGCCGAGCGCATCATCTCGCAGACCAAGCTCGACGTACACTACGTCCCCGGCGAGCACGACTTCATCGACGAGGAGGTGAAGCTCTACCGCGAGCGCTACGGCCGCGGCACCAAGGGCCACGGCTGGTACTCCTTCGACGCCGGCGGCGTCCACTTCATCGGTCTCGTCAACGTCGTCGACCTCAAGGCCGGGGGCCTCGGCAACCTCGGCGCCGAGCAGCTCGCCTGGCTCGCGGACGACCTCCGCGGCAAGTCGAAATCGACGCCGGTCGTGCTGTTCGCCCACATCCCACTCTGGACCGTCTATCCCGAATGGGGCTGGGGCACCGAGGATGGCGGCCGCGCGCTGGAGCTCGTGAAGGGCTTTGGCTCGGTCACCGTGCTCAACGGCCACATCCACCAGGTGATGCAGAAGGTCGAGGGCAACGTCACATTCCATACCGCACGCTCGACCGCCTTCCCGCAGCCGGCGCCGGGAGCCGCCCCCTCGCCCGGACCGATGAAGGTCGAGGACGCAAAACTCCGCTCCATGCTCGGCGTCGCCAGCGTCAACTTCAAACAGAACGAGCAGCGGCTCGCGATCATCGACACGCCGCTCCAGGGCTAAGGTTGAACGGAATCTGACAATGAAGACACTCAATCGCCGCGACTTCAGTGTCGACCTCGGTCTCGCTTTGGCCGCGGCCATCCTGTTGCCCGCAACAAGAGCCCGCGCTGACAACGACCTGGAAGTGCATATCGACAATTTCGTCTTTCAGCCGGCCGAGCTCAAGATCAGGGTCGGCAGCACCGTGACCTGGACCAACCGGGACGACATCCCGCACACCGTGGTGTCAGCCGGCAAGTTCAGGTCCAAGACCCTGGACACCGACGACAAGTTCTCGTTCACCTTCACCAATGCAGGCGACTACAAGTATTTTTGTTCGCTGCACCCGCACATGACGGGGATGATCAAGGTTGAGTAACGTCTCCAACCAAGGCATCAACGTCTTGCCCGGCCGGTGGTCCCACGCCGGCCGGGCTCACGCGTCTTCGACCGCGGCCAAAGCGGAAGCAAAACAAGAGGCAAAGCGAGGAGCGATGCCCGCCAAAGACGATCTGCAGAAGGCGCAGCGCTTCCGCGAGGCGGCGCTACCCTATCTCGACGACGTCTATACGCTCGCGCGCTATCTCTTGCGCGACCCCTCCGACGCCGAGGATGCGGTGCAGGAGTGCTATCTGCGCGCACTGAAGCACTTCGACAGCTATCGCGGGCCGGCTATGAAGCCCTGGCTCTTCGCGATCCTGCGCAATGTCTGCAACGCCGAATATGCGCGGCGGGCGCACCGGCCCGGCGCGATCGAGGATACGCCCGGCGCAGCCGAGCAGACGCCGCTCTGGCAGGAGAGCGAAGTAAGCCCGGAAACGGAGGTGCTGCGCAGCCGCGACGCCGGCGCCATCCGCAAGCTGATCGACGCGCTCGCCGAGCCATTTAAGGAGACATTCGTGCTGCGGGAGATCAACAACCTGTCCTATCGTGAAATCGCCGAGGCCGTCGGTGCCCCCGTTGGCACCGTGATGTCCCGCCTCGCCCGCGCTCGCGCCATGCTGCGCGCGGCCTGGACGGCGGAGGAGGAGCACTCGAAATGACCTGCGACGAAGCAAGGATCCTGCTTCACGCGCTGCTCGACAACGAGCTGGACGCCGGCCATGCGCGCGAGGTCGAAGCTCATATCGCGAGCTGCCCGGACTGTGCCACCGAGTTTGGCGCGCAGCGCGAGATGCAGCGCGCGCTCGCCGAGACCGATTTGCGCTACATCGCGCCGGCAAGCCTGCGCAGCCGCATCGAGGCCTCGCTGCCGCAGCCGCAGCGCCAGCAGCCGAGCCGCCGCTCGGTGCTGCGCGGCTTTGCGATGGGCTCGGCGGTCTCCGCGCTGGCCGCCTCCGGCGTCGTCGCCGTGGTGCTGCGCCAGGATGACCAACAGCGCATCCTGTCGGAGGTCGTCTCCGCCCACCTGCGCTCGCTCCAGGCCGGCCACCTCATCGACGTGGTCTCGACCGACCAGCACACGGTGAAGCCGTGGTTCAACGGCAAGCTCGATGTCGCCCCGCCCGTGGTCGATCTCACCGCGCAAGGTTTTACGCTGGTCGGCGGCCGGCTCGACTATATCGACGCGCGCGCCATGGGCGCCGTCGTCTACAAGCGGCGGCAGCACGTGATCAACCTGTTCGTGTCGCAGACCTCGAGCACGGACCACCGTGCGCCGAAGACCGAGAGCATGCAGGGCTTCCACTGCCGCCGCTGGAGCAATCGCGGCCTGAACTTCTGGGCCGTCAGCGATCTCGGCGCCGACGAGCTTGCCGAGTTCGTCGACAAGTTCGAGGCGGCGATGAAGGCGAACGTGGAGGGGTAGCAGTCTTCGCCGTCATTGCGCGGAGCGTTAGCGACGAAGCAATCAAGGCTGCCTCCTTGGAGATAGTCATGCGAGCGCCCGCCCGCCGTTATTCGAGCGGAGGAAATCGTTCGAACACGGGCAGCTCATGCGCCCGCTCCATCCAGCCGATGCGCTCGGCGACCTGGATGTGCATCACTGCCGGAACGGCATCCGGGTCGTCATAGGTGCCGCTCTGGATGTCGATGACGTCGGGCATCAGGTTTTCGTTGACGTAAAACAGTCCCGTGCCGCAATCGGCACAGAAGTGCCGCCGTCCATGCTCCGAGGAGTGATAGATCTTGGGCTGACCGCGCACCACTTTGACTGCTTCGCGCGGATACATCGCCCAGCCGACCATCGGCGCTCCGGAATGGCGACGGCAATCCGTACAATGACAGAGCGCGTGCACGATCGTGTCGCCGTTCACCTCGTAGCGGATCGCACCGCAATGACAGCCGCCAGTTACAGGCATCGCGCAACTCCTCTCCCGGTCAGGTCAATGCCGGGAAAGTTAGGTGCCGATTTGGAGTTTCAGGAGGCGGACTGTTTCGACAGGTCGCACGTCGCGACATCAGGCCGCGGCGGAGACTTTAAGCCGACCGCCGCACCGCGTTGTCCACCAGCGTCTTGCCCAGCGACCAGATCGCGCCGGGGACCTTGTGGCTGCCGGCGATAACGTCGTCGAACGCGCGCTCGATCCAGTTGCAGTCTTCTTCGGTGATGGTGAGCGGCGGCAGCAGCTTGATGGTGTGGCTGCCGTGGCCGGCGACCTGGGTGAGGATCTTGTGATCCTTGAACAGCGGCACGGTGATGAGCTGGCAGAACAGACCCTTGTTGGCGGTCTCCAGCACGTTCCAGGAGGCGCGCAGGCGCAGCGACTTCGGCGGGCCGAACTCGACGCCGATCATCAGGCCCTTACCGCGCACTTCCTTCATCAGCTCGTAGCCGGGCACCATGCGGGTCAGCGCGAGGCGCAACTCGGCGCCGCGCTTGGCGGCGGACTCGATCAACTTCTCGGACTCCATGACATCGAGCGTGGCGATGCCCGCGGCCATCGCAAGGTCGTTCTTGGAGAAGGTCGAACCGTGCACCACAGCGCGGTCCATCTGATTGAAGATCTTGTCGAAGATGCTCTTGCGCGTCAGCACGGCACCCACCGGCACATGGCCGCCGGACAGCGACTTCGACAGCAGCACCATGTCGGGCTCGACGTTCCAGTGCTCGACCGCAAGGAAGCGGCCGGTGCGGCCCATGCCGGTCTGGATCTCGTCGGCGACGAACAGCGTGCCGTACTTCTTGCAGAGCGCGGCTGCGCCCGGCAGGAACTCGTCCGTGGGCATGTTGACGCCCTTGCCCTGGATCGGCTCGACGATGAAGGCTGCGACCTCGCGCGAGGCCAGCGCCTTTTCCAGCGCGGCCAGATCGTTGAACGGGATCGACGTGCAGCCCGGCAGCAGCGGCTCGAAGCCGGTGCGGAAGTTCGAATCGCCCGTCAGCGACAGCGCGCCATAGGTCAGGCCGTGATAGCCATGGGCGCAATAGACGATGCCGGGACGCCCCGTCGCGCCGCGGGCAAACTTGATCGCCGCTTCGACGCATTCGGCACCGGAATTGGCGAAGAATGCCTTGTCGAGATAGGGAACGTATTTCAGGAGGCGCTCGGCTAGCACGCCGGCCAGCGTCGAGACGTCGAACTGGACGAGATTGGGCAAATCGGCATCGAGCACGCTCTTGAGCGCCTCCCGCATGACCGGATGATTGCGTCCGATCGCGAACACGCCGAATCCGGACAACAGGTCGAGATAGCGCGCCCCGTCGCGGTCGTAGAGGTACTGCCCCTGGCCCTTCTGGAAGCCGACATCGTAGCCGATGGTCTTGAGAACCCGGACGAACTGCTCGTTCAAGTACCGGTTATGCAGGGCGCTGCGCTGGGCCTGCCGGTCCGCGAACAGCTGAGACATGTCTGGATTTGGACTGTGCATCCGCTACATACTTCGGTTGAGGGCCGTCTCGTCAACTGAAAACGGACCGTTACTGAAAACGGTCTATGCGGCCTTTTGCCCTTTTTCGGACCATCTTCGCAAGCACAGCTTTAGACCATGTTGCACTGCCAAGGAACTCTCATGCGTTTGGCCCATTACACCGGACTAATACTGGTTGGCGGTTACACTTGCCTGACCCCCGCACTCGCCGCGGACCCGACGGGCGACTGGCGGGTCGCGGACGGCGTCGCCAACATCCGTGTCGCCCAATGCAATGGCAGCATGTGGGGCGCGGTTTCCTGGGAGAAACAGCCCGGCGGCCGCGACGAGAACAATCCGGATGTGTCAAAAAAGAACAGGCCGACGCTGGGCATGCCGACCCTGATCGACATGAAGAAGAAGCCCGGCGTCGATCAGTGGGAAGGACAGGTCTACAACGCCAAGGACGGCCAGCTCTACAGCGCGACCATCACCCCTGTCGGAACCGACCAGCTCGAAATCAAGGGCTGCGTGATGGGCTTTCTCTGCGGCGGCGAGACCTGGACCCGGGTCGGCCCGCCGATCCCCTTGAGCACAGCCAACGCCATGGCGAAGGGTGGACCGAAGTCCGCCGCGCCGAAAGCCCAGGGCGCCCCGGCCACGACGGGCGCCGCAGCCGCCGCGCCCGCAGCCCCGAAGACCGCCGCCAAGCCCGGCCAGAAGAGTGCCACCGACGCGGTCGGCGACATCTGCCTACTCCCTGAGATTGCGGGGTTTGCCCATTAGGGCCGGCTGGAACAGCAGCACGGCGGCAAGCGTCGTCACCAGCGAGAGTGCGAGCAGCTTGCCCATGCTGGACGTACCGGGATGGCTCGACAGCCACAGGCTGCCGAATGCAGTCGCCGTCGTCAGTGCACTGAAGAAGATTGCTCGCGTGAGACTGGTCTGGAGCAGGTTCGTTCTGCCCGAGCGCCAGGCCACTACATAATAGATCTTGAAGGCGACGCCGACGCCGAGCAGCAGCGGGAACGCGACGATGTTGGCGAAGTTGAGCGGCAAGCCGATCAAAACGCAGATCTCGAGCGTCACCGCGCCGGCCACCAGCAGCGGCACCAGCGTCATCAGCACGTCGACGAACCGCCGCAGCGTGATCCACAGCAGCAGGCCGATCACCAATAGTGCGTAGATGCCGGCGTGGATGAACGCCCTCACCACAGTGTCGCCGGACTTCAGGATCGAGACCGGTCCGCCGATCGCGGTCGGCTCGGCCGCGAGCACCGCGGCGGCAAATCTGCGTAACGTCTCGTTGTCGTTGGGATCGCCCTTGGGCAGCGCCTCGACGCGGATGACGCCGTCCTTGCTCTTCCAGGCGCTGACGAGATCGGGCGGCAGCGAGGCCAGCGTGACGGGACCTGCCTGCATCGCGTTCCTGAGCTGGTCGAACACGATCTTCATCGGCGTGACGAACACGTCCTGCGCCTTGTTGCGCGTGGCCTCGTCGCCATTGGCAAGCTTCTCGAGCGCGTCCGCCAGCCGGCGCGAGGCGACCGCGCCGGGCCCCTTCGCATCACCGGCAGTCCGGCGCAGATTGTCGACCGAGGATTTCAGCGCCTCGATATTTTCCTGATCCGTCGGTGCTGCATCGATCTGGTCGGGGTTGAGCGCGGGGTTCAGCACCTTGGCACCTTGCGCGATCAGCTTCAGCTTCGGTTGCTGGTCCTGCGGCACGAAGCTGTCGAGCGACATCACCCGCAGCACCTCCGGAACCTTCTCCAGCCTCGCCTCGACCTGCCTTGCCTGCTCCTCCGACGTGGTCATCACATTGATGGCATTGGCGCCGGTGTTGGGATCCTTGCGCAGGTCGAGGAAGGTCGCGATCGATTCGGCATGCGGGTTGCGCAGATTCATCGGGTTGAAGTCGAACTTCATGAAATAGAGCAGCGGCAGGCCGGCGACCGCGAGCAGCAGCGTACCGCCGACGACCAGCACACGGTGCTTCTCCAGGAAATGATCGAGCGGTGCCAGGAAGGCGTAGCCGACCGGCTCCTTCTCGCCGGGCGGGTTCAGCAGCTTCAAGAGCGCCGGCAAGACGGTGATCGAGGAGATGAACGCCACCAGCATGCCGACGCCGGCGATCTGGCCCAGCTCGGCGATGCCCTTGTAGTCGGTAGGGATGAAGCAGAGGAAGCCGGCCGCGGTGGCCATCGCAGCCAGCGACAGCGGGATCGCGGAACGTCTGGCGGCAAGCACCAGCGCCTTGCGGAGATCATCGACCTTGTAACGCTCAGAGCGGTAACGGACGCTGTATTGGATACCGAAATCGACGCCGAGACCGACGAACAGCACTGCAAACGCAATCGATAGCAGATTGAGCGAGCCGACCATCATCAGGCCGGCGGCCGTGGTGATCGCGAGGCCGACGAAGAGATTGACGAACACGGCGAAGATGATCTTCGCCGAATGCAGCGCCAGCCACAGGATGAAGAGCACGACCAGAACGGTGCCGATGCCGTTGACGACAGCGCCCTCCTGGACGGTCGCGTATTCCTCATTGGCGATCGGGACCGGACCGGTCAGCCGCACGCGCGCGTGGTATTTGGTCGCGAAATCTAGCTCCGCCGCCGCCTTGCGGATCGCATCGGTGGCGTCCTTGCCGGGCTCCAGCGCGTTGTAGTCGAGGATCGGCTTGAACTCGATGAAGGCGCGCCTGTCCGAATCCGACAGTGGCTGGTCGCTGACGAGCTCGCGCCAGGAGAAGGTCGCATTGCCCTTGTTGAGCACGGTCTCGACGGTCTGCGCGATCTGGTTGAAGGGCCGCTCGGTGCTGTCGAGCTTCACCTGCCCGCGCTTGACGCCGGCAAGCCCGGTCTCGAGCGCCCCGGTCAGGCCGCGGATCGAGGGATCGCCGGCCATGATCTCGATCAGGGGCGCCGCGGATTCGAACTGGCTGGTCGCCTTGGCAACCTCTTCGGTCGGCAGGAACAACAGGCCGTTGCGCTCGAAGAACTCGCCGGTGCCGAGCTGCTGCATCGACACGAAATTGGTCTTGTCGTCTTTCAGCTTGGCATAGAGCGCGTCCGCCGCGGCGGTCGTCAGCTCGGGCGTTGCGGCCTCAACGACCGCGAGAATGGTCGCGTCGCGGTCGAAGGCGCGGTCGAACTGCTGGTCGCGCTGGCGCCAGTCGAGGTTTTGGGAAATCAGCGAATTGATGTCGGTGTTGATGGCGAAGTGCCGCGCGGCGTAATAGCCCGCGCCGACCGACAGCAGGAGCCCGAGAACGACGACGGGAGAGGCAAGCCGGGTGCAGGCCCTGACGATGGCAACGACTACGCTTTGCAGCACATCTTTTCTTTCTGGTGAAACAGCTTGCCGAAAACGCCCGCTGTTTATCGGAGTTCCCGGGCGAAACCTATTGCTGTTTTGAGTGGCTCTCGCCGCACCAAGGTTCGAGGTAAACGGCGAAGTTCCGCAGCGAAACCATGCGGGGCGGTCGGTATAGCCGGGGAGTTGAGGCGGGAAAGTGGCGATCCGGTGAGCACAAGGCCGCTGTTTTGCTCACCGGAGCGCCCATATCATATTACCGGGCATCTGCGGGAGCCAGGGAACCCGGGCCCGTCGGCCTTTCCTTGTTGCCGATTTTTTGACACAAAGTATTGCGCCTCCATACGCCGGAACCCCGACGAGGGTGGGTGGTTACCGCGTGCGCGAACCAATGGTGCGGTTATTGCACCTGATTGGTCAGGAACGGGGTGCCGCCGGGGACTTGAAGCGGATTGGTGCAACTTGCGTGATGGGCGTCCTATGGAAGTTTACCTAGCGCAACCGCGCGGCTTCTGCGCGGGCGTGGTGCGTGCGATCGAGATCGTGGAACGGGCGCTGGAGAAGTACGGCCCGCCCGTCTACGTGCGCCATGAGATCGTGCACAACAAGTACGTGGTCGAGAGCCTGAAGAACAAGGGTGCGATCTTCGTCGAGGAGCTGTCCGAGGTTCCGCCGAAGGCCGTGACCGTGTTCAGCGCCCACGGCGTCGCGCGCAGCGTCGAGGAGGAGGCCGCCGCGCGGGACCTTCCGGTGCTCAATGCCACCTGCCCGCTGGTCACGAAAGTTCACAATCAGGGGAAGCGCTACATCGCCAAGGGTCGGACCCTGATCCTGATCGGCCATGCCGGCCACCCCGAGGTGGAGGGCACCATGGGCCAGGTTCCAGGGCCTGTTCTGCTGGTCCAGAGCGTTGACGAGGCAAACAGCCTGACGCTGCCGGCGGATACGCCATTGGCCTATATCACCCAGACCACCCTGTCGGTCGACGACACCAAGGACATCATTGCGGCCCTCCAGGCCCGCTTTACAGATATTCAAGGTCCGGATATCCGGGATATCTGCTATGCGACACAGAACCGCCAATCTGCGGTAAGGGACTTGAGCAAGCTGGTCGACGTGATCTTGGTGGTGGGCGCTGCCAATAGCTCGAATTCGAACCGGCTCCGCGAAATCGGCACTGAGGCCGGCGTCGCGAGTTATTTGATTGCCGACGGCAGCGAGCTCAATCCGGAGTGGTTGAAGAATGCGAGGACCGTCGGCGTCACGGCTGGCGCTTCGGCGCCCGAGGTGCTCGTGGATGACGTGATCGACGCGATGCGGCGAATCGGACCGGTGAAGGTCCAGGTGCTGCCGGGCCGCGAGGAAAACATCGAATTCAGGCTTCCGGCCGAACTGGCTGCGAGCTGACCTACCCCGAATTCCAAGCCCAGAAAGAAACGTGCAATGGCTATCCCCTTCTTCAAGGAAATGCGTATCGGCGGCTATTTGCTCAAGCAGAAACTGCTTGGCCGCAAACGCTATCCGCTCGTGCTGATGCTGGAGCCGCTGTTCCGCTGCAACCTCGCCTGCGTCGGCTGCGGCAAGATCGATTATCCCGATGCGATCCTCAACCGCCGCATGACCGCGCAGGAGTGCTGGGACGCGGCCGACGAGTGCGGCGCGCCGATGGTGGCCATTCCCGGCGGCGAGCCGCTGATCCACAAGGAGATCGGCGAGATCGTGCGCGGCCTCGTCGCGCGCAAGAAGTTCGTCTCGCTCTGCACCAACGCGCTGCTGCTCGAGAAGAAGCTCGACCTGTTCGAGCCCTCGCCCTACCTGTTCTTCTCGGTCCATCTCGACGGCCTGCGCGACCATCACGACAAGGCGGTGTCGCAGAAGGGCGTGTTCGACCGCGCCATCTCCGCGATCAAGGCGGCCAAGGCGCGCGGCTTCACTGTCAACGTCAACGCCACCATCTTCGACGGCCATCCGGCCGAGGAGATCGCGAAGTTCCTCGACCTCACCGTCGAGCTCGGCGTCGGCGTCTCGATGTCGCCGGGCTACGCCTATGAGCGCGCCCCGGACCAGGAGCACTTCCTCAACCGCACCAAGACCAAGAAGCTGTTCCGCGACGTCTTCGCGATGGGCAAGGGCAAGAAGTGGAACTTCATGCATTCCAGCCTGTTCCTCGACTTCCTTGCCGGCAACCAGGAATACGAGTGCACGCCGTGGGGCATGCCCGCGCGCAATATCTTCGGCTGGCAGAAGCCCTGCTACCTGCTCGGTGAAGGCTACGCAAAGACCTTCAAGGAGCTGATGGAGACCACCGACTGGGACAGCTACGGCACCGGTCGCTACGAGAAGTGCGCCGACTGTATGGCCCATTGCGGCTACGAGCCGACGGCGGCGACCGCAGCCCTCAACAACCCGCTGAAGGCGATGTGGGTGTCGCTGCGCGGCATCAAGACCACAGGTCCCATGGCGCCGGAGATCGACCTCAGCAAGCAGCGCCCGGCGCAGTACATCTTCTCCGAGCAGGTCCAGAAGAAGCTTTCGGAGATCCGCAAGGACGAGGCCGAAGCCGCCGCGGCGAAGGCTGCGCGGAAGGCTTCGACGGCGGCGTAAGTCGCGCACGATCACATCTCACGACGAAAGCCCGGCCGCCAGCGCGTCCGGGCTTTTTTCTTTTGCGCAGGTTTCGTGAGGCTTGGAGGCACGCCGTTCACCCCAGCCTCCATGGCACCGGCTTGCTTTTCCATCAGCTCTGTTCCGAGCAGACACACCTGCGCGTTCTCGCGGCTTCTTTCGCCCGAGCTTTGCTGTTCGTTTCGCCCCATGAAAGCCAGGGGCGCAGGGAAGGCCGGGCGCCGGCGGCACCCGCGGTCCGCGTGCATCAAAAAACGCACACGGGGTGGATCACAGGTGATGCCGGTCGCCCGGCCTTCCCTGCGCGGATGGTTTTAACGGTGTCCTTCGTGCTCTCCTCGGGGAGCGTTGCACTATTGCCCCCGTCGCCTCGCCGCTGATCGATGCGCGCGCCGGTTGGCCGCCACATCACCGCGAAGCTTGACGCCAGAACCCCGGGCGTCGGGACCACACGACTTCTCCGTCCGCGGACGACCCTGCCGGAAGCATCCGAGGCTCGCGTGTGCTCACCTCCGAGATCCAGCCAAGCCGCTGTGACCGCGCCGTGTCGTATCGCGTCGGGCCTGACTCACGGTTGCCCGCCCTGTCATCGACTTCGCGCCGGCGCTGCCGCGTCCACCGCCCCCCGGTCCGCATCTCGTGACGATCGCGAAGCGCCCCTCTGGCAGGGCCGGGATAGCCGCTCTATGCCACAAATCCGAAATTCTGGAAAGAAGAATTTTTTTGCGGGAAGGGATTGACGAGTGTTCCGGTGTTTTGCCCGACGGGTCATTTTGTTTCGCAAGGGCTCAGCCCAGCCTACGGAGTGGCGCAGCAAAGCCAAAAGGCCCGGTCGCTACCGCGACAGGGCCCTTTGTTTTGTCCCGCTCAAGCGCCAAGGAGAAGGCCGGAGCGAGTTGCGGGGGGCTACGCTCCCTCCCCTCCTTGGTGGGTTGGGCCGCCTTCATGCCAAGGTGAATAACAACCACCCATGCATGCCACTGGCTTTCGCATCAGCTGTATCAGCGCCACATCAGAAGTGAACCTCGGTGCGCATGCCGAGAACCACGGCATTGTCGGTCTTCACGCCAGCGGCGTTATAGCCGCGCCCGCCGGGATTGATCACATATTGCGCGTCGAACTTGAGGTTCAGCCAGCCGGTCGCCTGCCATCCGTACCAGACTTCGAGCGGCACTTCGTTGCCGCCGGCGTTGGGGCTGAAGGCCGCCGAATTCACATGGGTCGTGCCCACCGCGAAGCCGACTTCGTCCTGGGGACGCCAGGAAAAGGTTCCGGTGTGCCTGAAGCCCAGCGCGATCTGGTAGTCCTGGAACGCTGTCCTGTGATCGGCGACGGTCGTATTGAGGAAGGTGTACCAACCGACCGCCCCGGGCCCGTCAACGGTCAAGCGCTGCAGGATCGACTCATAGACGCCGTAGCGGCCTCTTCTATCTCCCAGAAACTGGTCCGGGACACCACCGACACCGGGGATGACCTGAACGATACCCGGGAGGCCACCATCGATCGTCGAGGCACTGTCATACCAGCCGCCGACTCTCCAGGTCCCGTTCAGGGGACCTTTCGGCGCCCAGACCAACTCCACCGGCACCAGCACGCCCGAGGCAGGGCTTGAGCGAGGGACGCCCGGCAAGAAGTAGGTGCTGGGCTCCGACGTCGTCAAATAATTCGGATTGGCGTCGTAGACGCCGACCGACAATTGGAAATCCTTGGCGAAGTTGTAGTGGACGACACCGGCCCATTGGCTCACCGGCCAGTTATAGATGTAGCCGCCCTGGATGTTGCCGGGCTGGCCGCCGCAGAAGGTCAGGTTGATGAACTCGCACAGACCGAAGAAGAAGTCGGAGCCGACTGGTAGACGGCCGCCCTTGAGTTCAAGCTGATCATTGAAAAGCTTCTGCGAGTAATAGAGTTGGGTCAGGCGAAGGATATTTCCGCGGCCGAAAACTTCGTTGGTCAGCTGCAAGGCCGGAATGCCCGCCTCGGAATTCAGGTTGTCGCCGAAACGCTGGACCAGCGTGAGGCCGACCGTGCCGCCCGGAATGCCGGCAAGCTTCGCCATATCGAGCTTGGCACCGAACCACAATTGTCCAGCGTTGGCCGCGGTGTTCCTATCTCCTCCCGACAGGTTGCCGACGGTTTCATTACCCAGCGTCAGGCCGATATCGATGCCCTGCTCCTTCAGCCTCGTTCTGCCGAGATCGCCGAACAGATAGGGTCTCGTCCAGAAGTCGTCGGCGTCCGCATAGGGAAGAGGCGCAGCTTTCGTTGGAAAATCGGCCGCGTGTACCGCACCGCCCAACAGCGATGATAAAGCAATCCCCACACCGCATGCACATGCTGTGTTCATAACCTTGCGCAACATTTCTCGTGTCCTCCCGCCATCTCAGGCTTTGTCGTTCGTGCCTCGCGTTCCTGCCCAAGCCCTCGAGCCTGGAACGCGCTCGTTCCCAGTACACACCGTCGCAGCCGCGCGCCCACGAAACCGCTCAGTGTCAACTGGAGCCGAATCCCTCATGCCTGGTCGCCTGTTCTCGCCGGCAGCGCGTCCACGCCGCGCGGTGCTGCGCTCTGCTGTCGTTCAAATGCCGATCTCGGGGCCGCGCGGGCGAGGCCGGCCAGCGCCATCTTGCGCCGCCGCCGGGCCTGCAACTGATGATCCGCCAACACGCCGATCAGAATCACCGTTCCCATCACCGCAAAGTTCAAGGAATTAGGAATGCCCAGGATATTCACGAGGTTCTGCAGCACCTGCAGCAGCGCCGTGCCGAGCACGATACCGAGGATGGAGCCCTCGCCGCCGCGCAGGCTGCACCCGCCGAGGACGGCAGCCGCGATCGCGTAGAGCTCATAGAAATTGCCGAAGGAGCTCGGCGACACCGAGTTCGTGTAGAACACGAACAAGACCGTTGAAACGCCGGCGAGCCCGCCGCTGATGATATAGGCGGTTGCGATCACGATATTCGTGTTGATGCCCGAGAAGCGCGCCGCTTCCTCGTTCTTGCCGACGGCATAGAGCCAGCGCCCGTAGACCGAGCGGTGCAGCAGCACGCCAAGAACGAGCGCAAGGATGATCAGAAGGATGAAGGTGTTCGGGATGCCCGCCACATTGCCGGAGGCAATGCTGCTCAGCGTCCCGGCCTCGTCGCCGTAGCCGAAGCCGCGTGTCGAGTCGCTCGTGTAGTAGCGGGCGGCGCCGCGATAGATCAGCAACCCGCACAGCGTCACGATGAAGGGCTGCATCTTCAACCGGGTGACGAGGAAACCCTGGACTGCTCCCAGCACCAGCCCGCCCAGCAACACGGCCAGCAGCGCCAGAGGCCAGGGAACCTGATAAGTCGTCAGAAGGTCGATGAACACGACCCCGAGCAGCGCGAACATCGACCCGAGCGAGAGATCGATGCCGCCGGTGATGATCACCAGCCCCTCGCCGAGCGCGAACACGCCGAACAGGCCGATCAGGTTGGCCATGTTCAGCAGGTTCACCAGCGACAGGAAGGCCGGATTGATCGCGCCGGTGACGGCGGAAATCACCAGCAGCAGCAAGCCGAGCCCAAGTTCTTTCTTGTTCATGGTGCAGCCGCCACGATGTCCGGCGCCTGGCCGATTGCAAGCCGCAACACGTTGTATTCGCTGAACTGCGGGCGCTCCAGCACACCGCTGACGCTGCCTTCGTGCATCACCGCGATCCGGTCGGAGACGCCTATGACCTCCTCCATGTCCGAAGAAATCATCACGATCGCAACGCCCTGGTCGGCGAGCTCGCGCATCAACGCGTAGATCTCGCTCTTGGCACCGACATCGACGCCACGTGTCGGCTCGTCGAAGAACATCACGCGCGGCTGCATGGAAAGCCACTTGCCAAGCACGACCTTTTGCTGGTTGCCGCCCGAGAGCGTCACGGCCTCCATATCGATGCTGGGCACCTTGATGGAAAGGCGCCTCACCTGCTCTTTGGCGACCTTGCGCTCGGCCGGGCCGCTGACCAGCCACATCCGCGCATAATTCAGCAGGCTGGCGAGCGTCACGTTCTCCCGGATCGGCAGCTCCAGCACGAGCCCGGATTTCTTGCGGTCCTCCGGCATCAGATAGATACCTTGCCTGATCGCGTCCTGTGGCGATGCGACATCGACCGGCGTGTTGTCGATCCTGATCTCGCCGCCCAGCGGCGGGTCAATGCCGAAAGCCGCGCGGGCCAAGGAGGTGCGACCGGCGCCTACGAGCCCCGCCAGTCCGAGGATCTCGCCATGCCGCACTGAAAGATCGATCTGCCGGTCGGGAAAGGCCGATGTCACGAGGCCGACGATGTCGCAGCCGCCCGGCCGCGGCGGCCGCTTCGGCGGCGTATGCAGCGCTTTCAGGTCGCGACCGATCATCAGCCGGATCATTGCGGCGTGGCTCAGCCCGTCCCGCGCCAGCTCTCCCACCGTACGCCCGTCGCGGAGCACCACGACGCGGTCGGCGCAGGTCATGATCTCGCCGAGCCGGTGAGAGATGTAGATCACCGAGATGCCGTGCGCCTTCAGATCGGCAATCACCTCCAGCAGCCGTTCAGTCTCCGAAATCGTCAGGCTGGAGGTCGGCTCGTCCATGATGATCACGCGGGCGTCGATCGAGAGCGCCTTGGCGATCTCCACCAGCTGACGCTCGGCGATCGACAGGTTGTCGACCAGCGTCTCCGGAGTGAAATCGGCGCCCAGCCGCTCCAGCAGCGGCGTCACGCGGGCGCGCATCTCCGCGTTGTCCACCAGCTTCAGCGGACCGCCCATCAGCCTCTCGCGTCCGATGAAGACGTTGGCGGCGACGTCGAGGTTTTCGAAAAGGTTCAGCTCCTGATGCACGAAGGCGATGCCGGCCTGCGTCGCCTCGTTCACCGTCAGACGGACGTGCTCGGTGCCGCCGATGCGGATCACGCCCTCACTCGGCGCGATCACGCCACCCAGCACGCGCATCAGCGTCGATTTGCCGGCGCCGTTCTCGCCGATCAGACCCAACACCTCGCCGCGATACACACGCAGGCTGACGTCGTCGAGGGCCATGACCCCGGGATAGGACTTGCTGATCCCGGCGAGTTCGAACAGGATTTCCGCCATTCATTTCCTCCCGCCCGACGCCCGACGGCCGTGCCGCCGGGCGCCGAAAGGCGCTGAAAGTCACTTCTTCAGCAGGCCCTTCAGATTTGCGGTGAATTCTGCGACGTTGGATTTGCTGATCACTTGGGTTGGCACGATCAGCTTGCCGCCCGGCGGGATCCAGGACTTGTCGCCGTTCAGCGTCTTGATGATGTTGGTGGCGGACAGATATCCGAACTCGTACGGCTGCTGCACGACGGTGGATTCGATCGTGCCGTCGGATATTCCCCGCAGCGTGCGCTGGTCCTCGTCGAAGCCGACGATCTTCACCTTGCCGGCCTTGCCCGCCGCCTTGACCGCGTCATAGATCAGCGGTGTCTCGTAACTCCAGAGGCCGGACAACAGCGCAATGTCGGGATATTTGACGAGCACGTTCTCGATATTCGCCTTGGCCTTGGCGAAGTCCACCTGGTCGGTGAACACGTCGACCAGCTCGACCTTGGTGCCGGCGATCGCTTCCTTGATGCCTTGCACCCGCTCGCGGGCATTGTCCGCGTCCATCGTGCCGACGAACAGCGCGATTTTGCCGCCGTTCGGCAGCGCCTTCTTGATCTCTTCGCCTGCTTGCCGCCCGGCCGCGATGTTGTCGGTGCCGATATAGGCGAGACGATTGCTCTGCGGCGCGTCGCTGTCGGTCGTGATCAACACCGTGTTGGCCGCAACCTTGTTGAGCTGTTCGGTCGCGTGCGGCGCATCGTCGACCGAGATGGAGATACCGGCGACGCCGCGCACCAGCAGGTCATCCAACTCGCGCCGCTGGCCCGCTGCCGTGCCTTCGTTGGTGACGATCAATTCGATATTGTAGTCCGGGTGTTCCTTCTGCGCCTTCTCGAGCCCACGGCCGGCAATGGTCCAGAAGTCGGCCGCAACATTGGTGACCAGCGCGATGGTCTTCTTCTGCTGGGCCTGCGCCATCTCCATCGCCATCGCGAGCGCGACGGTAGCGAGCAACGGCACTAGCAATTTCTTCATCGATCCGTTCATGTTTCAGCTCCCATTGGCCCACCCCAGACGAGGGGCTTCGCGACGCTTTTGCGCCTTATTTTGTTTACGTAGCGAAGAAATGTCGCAGAGCAAAAACATCTGAATCGGGATGTACTGCCCCTTTCTTCACGCGGAAATAGTACATGAGGCATGATCCAAGTAAATATGACTCTCAACCGACGCCCTGCGGGTGTGTTGTTTCGATCACACCACCAATCACCCGCCGATTAACTTCACGCCATGAATTAAAGAGACAGCATGGTTGACCAAATCGAGCAGCCGAGACGAATTGCCAGCACCGGCCGCGGCTCGAATCGTGGCCGTCTCGTCGAGGTCTTGCGACGCCAGGGGCCATTGCCGCGTGTGGAACTCGCCCGAAGCACGGGATTGAGCTTCGCCGCCGTTTCCGGCCTGACGTCGAGACTGATCGCGGAAGAGTTGCTGCGCGAGACCGAGACGGCGGCGACCTCGTGGTCCGACGACACGGACGAAGACGATGCAGACGGGCTGAACGGCCGCCGCCGCGGCCGGCCCGCCGTGCTGCTGACCCTGAACCCGGAGTTCGGCCGCATCATTGCGGTCTCGCTCCGCATGAATCTGATTGAAACGCTGATCGCGGATTTCAGCGGCTCCGGCCTGGCGCAATCGCGGCTCGAAATCGCGACGCGGGCTCTCGATGCGGGCGCGTTGTGCGATCTCGTGATTGCGCAGATCGACGCGATGCTCGAGGCGACGGCCACACCGCGCCATCGCTTGCTGGGAATAGGGATTGCCCTGCAGGGAATCGTGAATGCGGACACTGGCCGGCATCTGTGGAGTCCGGCGCTCTCCGTCACCGATGTCGATCTGGTGAAGCCGGTGCGCGAGGCCTTCAACGCCGAAGTCGTGATGGCGAATGACGCTGTCGCGGTTGCGCTCGCCCTCTCCGCCGCGGAGCCGTCCCTGGCGCAGGGCCTCTCGGCCACGATCATGGTCGGCCACGGCGTAGGCATGGGGGTCATCGTCGACGGCGAGGCGCGCTGGGGCGCCGGCGCCGGCAGCGAGATTGGCCATATCAAGCTGGGATCGAACGGGCCCCAATGCCGCTGCGGCCAGCGCGGCTGTATCGAGGCCCATCTTGCCGACTATGCGCTCTACCGCGACGCTCGCACTTTTCTCGACCTGCCGCCGGCGGCGGCGCAACAGCCTTCCGAGGCGCAGATGGCGCTCCTGCGCGAGCGAGCGCGGGGCGGCGATCCCCGTCTCGAGCACGTATTCCAGCAGGCAGGTCGCGCGCTTGCCGAGGCGGTCGCGGCAACGATATCCGTGCTGCGCCCGCACCACGTGGTCCTGGCGGGACCCGGCCTGCAGGCATTTGACATGATGCGCCGAACCTATGAGGAACGGCTCGAGCAGGCGGTGTTGCCGTGGCTGCTCAAGTCCACGGCGATCTATCTGCGTCCGAGCGAGTCGGCCGCAATTGTCGAGGGCATGATGCGACGGACGCTGTGGGTCGTGGACCGAAACCGCATGGAGGCGACCGAGTGAGCATGCACCACAACGCAAAAAGCCCGGGCGCCGATGGCGACCGGGCTCTTTGTTTTATCCCGTCAAGAGCTCAGGCCGCCTTGGAGACCAGGATCTCGCTCTCGATGAGCTCCGTCCCGATCAGATAGTCGCGGCAGCCGCGAAGCGAGCGCAGCGCGCGGTTGAAGTCGATGCCGGTCGAGACCAGCGCATGCAGCGTGGCGGGATTGCGCACGATGCCGCGCAGCACGGCGGCGAGGTCGATCTGGCCGTTCGGCTTGATGGCGGCGCGGGCGAGCGCGGGCAGCGCGCGGTGGGCGGGATCGCTGATGACGCGGACGGCGGCGAAGGGCAGCCCGGCTTCGGCCGCATAGGCAGCTGCAATGTGGCTCTCCATGTCGACAGCCGCAGCCCCGGTCTCGGAATGCAGCGCCGCCTTGCAGGACCGCTTCGTGACCACCTCCTCGGCGCCGGCGAGGCTGCCGCGCACCACACGGCGGCGGCCGGAGGTCAGGCGCTCGATCAGGTCGTCGCCGAGCGACAGGCCAGCGGCCCAGCGGGTGTCCCCGGAGAGCACCTCGGTCGCCAGCACGACGTCGCCGGAGCGCAGCGTCGGATCGAGCCCGCCGGCCACGCCGAACGAGATCACGCCACGAATCGTCTCGGGATCCACCACCGTCAACAGGGCCCGCAACTGGCTCGGGCTGCTGGATGAACAGATGACCGCCATTCCCGGCCCGGCCGCGATGCGGGCCTCCTGAACCAATCCGGTCACAATCAAGATAGGCCGCGGGTCGATGGCCTGACCCGCGGTAACATAGTCCCCCGTCCCCAAAGTCACATTCCGACCCCTACCACCCTGCTGTTGGTGTTCCGCAAGTTCCGATACCGCGCCAGCGCCCACAGCGGGAAGAACTTCGAGTAACCATGATAACGTAGATAGAACACGCGGGGGAAGCCTGTGGCGGTGTACCGCTGCTCGTCCCACAGTCCTTTTTTGTTTTGTGTTGCAATCAGGTACTCCACCCCGCGGGCGACGGCCGGGTGATCAACCTCGCCTGCCGCCATCAGGGCAAGCAAGGCCCATGCCGTCTGCGAGGCGGTCGAGGGGGCGGGTTCCCAGCCCTTGTAGTCCAGCCGGTAGCTGACCGCGTCCTCCCCCCAGCCGCCGTCCCTATTCTGGATCGAGGCCAGCCAGGCGACGGCCTTGCGGATCATCGGGTCCTTATGATCGACGCCTGCCATGTTGAGGGCACAGAGCACGGACCAGGTTCCATAGATGAAGTTCATGCCCCAGCGGCCATACCAGGACCCCTCCGGGTGCTGGGTCTTGCGCAAATAAGCAACGCCAGCGGCCACCTGCTTGCTGGTCTTCTCGGTCTCGCCGAGTTGGGCCAGCATCGAGATGCAGCGCGCCGTGACGTCCTCCGTCGGCGGATCGAGCAACGCGCCATGGTCCGAGAACGGGATGTTGTTCAGGTAATATTCGAGGTTGTTGACGTCGAAGGCGGCCCAGCCGCCGTCGTCGCTCTGCATTCCCTCGATCCATTCCCGGCCGCGGGCGATCGCGGCGTCGTAGCCGGTCGCGCCGTGCTCCCGGCGCATGCGATCCATCGACATCACCACCACGGCGGTGTCGTCGAGGTCAGGGTAATAGGCGTTGTTGTATTGGAAGGCCCAGCCGCCCGGACGCACGTCCGGCCGCTTCACCGCCCAGTCGCCCTTCACCTGAAGCTCCTGCTTCGGGATCAGCCAGTCGAGACCTTGCCTCGCTGCAGGCACCGCCTTGTCGCCGCCGGCTTCCAGCAGCGCATGCGCGGTCAGCGTCGTGTCCCACACCGGCGAGACGCAGGGTTGGCAGTAGGCTTCGTTTTCGCCGATCACCAGCAGCTTGTCGATGCCCCGGCGCGTCACCGCGCGCGGCGGATAATTCTCGTCCTTGCCGAGCGCGTCGTACATCATGACGATATTGGCCATGGGCGGATAGATCGCGCCCATGCCGTCCTCGCCGTTGAGCCGCTCCTCGATGAAGGCGAGCGCCGCGTCGATCGCGCGCTGGCGCAGGCTCTTCGGAAACAGCGGCTCGATCACGCGCAGGATCGCATCGAGCGAACGGAACAGCAGGAACCAGGCCATGCTCTGGTGCGGCGCCTTCGCCGTCATGCCGATCGAGCGCGGATCCTGCAAAAACAGCTCGTCGATGCCGACGCCCTTCGGATTCTTCGCGCGCGGCTTCAGCGCGGCGATCACCATCAGCGGCACCATGGTGGTGCGCGCCCAGTAGGAGATCTTGTTGAGGTGGAACGGCGACCAGAACGGCAGCAGCACGATCTCGATCGGCAGCACCGGCACCGCGCGCCAGGTCACGACGCCGAACGTCGCGAGCAGGAAGCGTGTGAAGACGTTGCTATGAATCGCGCCGCCGCGGGCGTGGATCGCCTCGCGTGCGCGCACCATGTGCGGCGCATCGACGGAATCGCCGATCATCTTCAGCGCGAAGTAAGCCTTCACGCTGGCGCTCATGTCGAACTCGCCGTCATGCACCAGCGGCCAGCCGCCATGGGCGCCCTGGACGCGGCGCAGATAGTTGCCGATCTTGGCCTCGAGCACGGTGTCGACGGGCTCGGCGAGATAATGGCGCATCAGGATGTACTCGGCCGGAATCGTGCAGTCGGCCTCGAGCTCGAACACCCAATGGCCGTCCGATTGCTGGAAGCCGAGGACGCCTTGCGTGGCCGACGCAATGCTCGATTCCAACACCTTCGATTCCACTGCCTCGCGATTGGGCGCGTTCACGGAATCCATCTCGCTCGATTACTCCGATAGTTGAGTGAAAAATGACCGGGACATCCGCCCGTCAGGGCCGCCTTTCAGGATCCTTTGGCGGCCAGCACCAGATCGGCGGCGCGGTCACCGGACCGGACCGATCCTTCGATGGTTGCAGGCAATCCCGTAGCAGTCCAATCGCCGGCAAGGAACAGGTTTTTCAGCGCAGTCGCCGGCCCCGGACGCAGGGCATTCTGGGCCGGCGTCGCCGCAAATGTGGCACGGCGCTCGCGCACGATCTGCCACGGCGGCAGCTCGCCGGACACGCCGGCCGCCTCGCAAACGTCGTTCCAGATCGCCTGCGCCAGCTCCTCGCGCGGCATGTCGACGAGGCGGTCGCCATTGCTGATGGTGACCGAGAGCCGGTTCGGGAACGCGAACAGCCACTCCACGACACCGCCGATCACGCCGAGGATCGGCGCTGCGCCCGGCGGCGGCTCAAAGCGGAAATGCGCGTTCACGATGGCGCGGAATTCGGTCGGCGTCTTCAGGCCCGGCAGCAGGCTCGCTGCCGCGCGCGGCGGCACCGCCATCACGATGACGTCACCCGGACCGAGCTGGACCACGTCCTCGCCGCCGAAATTCAGTGAGGTCACCTTGCCGTCGCTGCTGAGGAACGAACGCAGCTCATGGCCGAGCTGAACGGTGTGACCGCGCTCAGCCAAGAACTTCACAGCCGGCTCGATCAGCACGGCGCTGAGGCCGTCGCGCGCGATCAGCGGGCGGCAGGCCTGCCCGCCGGCAAGCAGCGTCTCGCGCACGATAGCGCCGGCAAGCCCGGCGGAGCCCTCGGGCGGATCGACATTGAGCGCGGCAAGCAGCAGCGGTTGCACCAGGCGCTGATAGAGGATGCCTTCGCAAGGAATCGACTTGCCGACGGGCGTGTCTTCCGAGGCCCAGATCAGCGGCGCCAGCTTCAGATAGTCGGTGAGCCCGGTGTCGGGCACGCGGCGGCTTTCGTCGAGCACCCAGCTCGGCAGCCGGCCATTGCCGAGATCGATCTGCCAGCGCTGCCCGGTCTTGATGTCGACGAAGGGAAACTGCGCGCTGTCAGGACCGACGAGGCCCGCCTCGGTGCCGATCGAGCGCGCATAGGCGCGCGCATGGCCGTTGCCCGACAGCAGCAGATGATTGCCATTGTCGATGGTGAGATTCGTGGCACCGTCGAAATAGGAGCGGCAGCGGCCGCCGGCCTGGTGCGTCGCCTCGTGCACGGCAACCTTGAAGCCGGCATTGGCGAGCCGCACGGCGGCAGAGAGGCCGGAAATCCCGGCGCCGATGATGTGAGCTGTCTTTTGCATCAGATGAAAGCGTAGCGGAGCAGGATCAGGATGCGTGTGACCTTCGACACACGCACCGGCTCGCGCGGCGCGTCGAAACCGCGCGCGATCAGAAGGTCCAGAATGGAATGATAGTACTTCGACATGATCCGCGGCGCGCGGACGGCGCGACGCTTGTTGCGGTTCATGATCTCGTCCGACTTTTCGAAATGCGTCTTCGCGCGCTGCGCCAGCGGCAGGCAGACCTTCGGCAGGGCGCGCTCGGCGATCACGCGGTTCGGATCGTTGGAGGTGATGCCGGCATGCAGCAGCGCCTCGCGCGGCAGATAGAGCCGGCCGAGACCTGCATCCTCGTCGATGTCGCGCAGAATGTTGGTGAGCTGGAGCGCGCGGCCGAGATGGTGGGCGAGCAGGATGCCGTCCTCTTCCGGCAGGCCGAACACGCGCACCGACAATCGTCCGACGGCGCTGGCGACCCGATCGCAATAGAGATCGAGCGTTGCCATGTCGGGCGCGCGGATGTCCTGCGGCACGTCCATCTCCATGCCATCGACGATGGCGAGGAAATCCTCGCGCTTCAGGCCGAAAGTCTTCACCGAGGCGACGTAGTCCTTCAGCCGCGGCGGCGGATTGCCCCGATAGAGCGCGTCGATATCGTTGCGCCACTCCTGCAGCGCGACGAGCCGCTCGTCGCGCGGGCCGTCGGAATCGGCGATGTCGTCGACCTGGCGGCAGAAGCTGTAGATCTGGAACATCGCTTGGCGCTGGTCATGCGGCAGGATGCGCATCGCAGCGTAGAAGGAGCTGTTCGATGCGGTCGAGCCATAATTGGCGCCGGGCGAGGTCGCCTCAAGCGTCATGTGCAGTCCCCGGTCTGGAAATGGCCCTGCGCCCGACCGCGCGGCGGCCGACTTCGGCGATCATGCCGGCGAGGCTGAAGGTGAGCAGCTCGAACTTGTTCAGATGCACGCGCTCGCGCAGGGGATCGCGCGCCTTCAGAAGACGCACGATGCGGTCGGCATAGGCCTGGATCACCGCGACGTCGACGCCGAGGCGGAAATCCCGGATCTCCGCAGCGAGCGAGCGGCCGTCGTCGAGTAGCGCCTCGTTGCGCGCGGCGAGCGACTGAAGACAGGCCAGCATCGCCGGCGGCGACTGTGCGAGCCCGAGCTGCTCGACCGAGGCGCCGTGTGCTGCCAGCGCCTCGCGCGGCAGATAGACGCGGTTGAGCTCGCGGAAATCCTTGCCGCAATCCTGCAGGTGGTTGTTGATCTGCAGACCTGCGCAGAGCGCATCCGATGCGGCCCAGGTCGAGGTGCTCTCGCCGTGGACGTCGAGCATGAAGCGGCCGACCGGCATCGCCGAATAGCGGCAATAATGGATGACCTCGTCCCAGGTCTCGTAGCGAAGCTTGGTCACGTCCATGCGGAATGCGATCAGCACGTCGAGCGCGTGCCGCGGCGTCATGCCGCGGTCAGCCAGCGCACGGCGCAGGGTGACGGCCTCGGCCTGCGTGTCGCCCTTGCCGAGCAGTTCCGCCTCGAGCAGGTCGAGATAAGCGAGCTTCTGGTCGGGGGGCAGCGTGGCGTGGTCGGCGATGTCGTCGGCGGTGCGGACGAAATTGTAATAGGCCAGGATCAGGGCGCGATGACGCGGATGAATGATCCAGGACGCGACGGGAAAATTCTCGTCGCGGTCACCCTTGCCGGATCGCAATTCGCTCGCAGAGGTCATCGAGGCTGGTTTACAATCGTTTGGACAGGAAGGGCTTTTTCGCTCGCGCGGGCTCATGCCGGCGATGCCGCCGCGGCCCCCATATAGGGGAATATGGCCGCAAAACCAATCCTGTCTCTCGATGGCAGCCCCGTACGGATCCGGCCCGAAAAGGCGGCTCCGCGGCCGCCTTTGTGGGCCAGTGGCCGAGCTTACTGGTTGTGGTTCTTCAGGACCTGGTCGCAGGCCTGCGAGATCTTGGCCCGGTTCTCCTTGAGGCAGGCGAGGATGGTGAAATCGCCCTGGTCGATGACCGGACGGCAGAACTTCTGCACGTCGCGCGTGCAGGCCTTCTGCTCGGCTTCGGTACCACGCCCCTGCTGGGCGAACGCGGCCGTGGACAGGGTTGCCGACAGCACGGTGAGAGCGACGAGAAGCTTACGCATTGTATTCCTTCATTCTGACGGCAGAATCGCACCGATCCCGGACAGCACAGGGTGGACGGCCGGAGCGGATTGTTCTGATGGCAAGTCGCCGCGAAGTCGCGGCCTCAGAGAAGGCACAAGCACTGGCAAATGCGGCCAAATTGGCGCCACCCTGCCAAATCAGGTCTTCCCTGCACTTTCATTGGCAGATGTAAGGGATTGATACTACGTCATAATTCAAGAGCGTCGCGTTTTGCTCGACACCTGTTGCACACCTGCATCTCTCCGCCGGACCGCTTCGGCCGGAAACCTGCTGAAGAACGGGGAATCGCGATATCGGAGGCGGCGCAAGCCGTTGTGAAGCACTATCTCTGGCGTCCAAGCTTTGAACCTGACACAGGCTCAAGGCACTAAACTTTCGATGTGGCGAGACGTTCTTAATCGTAAATGAACGTCGTTCCAAAACGGGATATTTGAGATGAAATTCTTTGGGCGATCTGGACTGGCAATCAAGGCGGCCGGCATCGGGACTGCGCTGCTGTTCTCAGTTGCGGCAAGCCATGCTCAGTCGTCCGGACCCTTTGCCGGATTCGACGGCGCGTGGACCGGCACAGGCACGGTGTCGCTGTCAGACGGCTCCACCGAGCGCATCCGCTGCAAGGCGGACTACAAGGTCGCCGGCAGCGGCCTCGCGCTCAAGCAGGCCCTGCACTGCGCCTCCGACAGCTACAAGTTCGACCTCACCAGCGACGTGACCAGCCAGGGCGAGCGGATCTCCGGCAATTGGAGCGAGTCCAACCGCAACATCTTCGGCAATCTGCAAGGCACCGCCGGCGGCGGCCAGATCGACGTGTTCGTCGAGGCCAACGGCTTCGCCGCCAATCTGTCGCTGCGCACCAACGGCACCAAGCAGACGGTGCAGATTTCTTCCAAGGGCGAGATTCGCGGCGTCAACATCACGATGACGAAGGGCTGATCCCTTCCCGACCCGATGAGGAACACGCCCCCGGTTCTCGCGAGCCGGGGGCTTTTTGCTGACATGAATCTTCTGCGCCGACAGGCGTGAGCGCCGCAGACCGCCGGATCAGTCCTTGCGCGCGACACATTCGCACCGGCATCTGAAATAGACCGCATCCGGATCGCGCGCCCAGGCATCCCATCCGGCCAGCGCCGCCTCGATCTCGTCGCCGGTCGCGAGCCCTTTCGCGACAAGCTGCGGCCCGAGACCGAGCAAGCTCCGCCGCGCATCCGCGACGGCCTCGCCCCGGCGCGCAGCATCGGCGCTGTGATTGACATAACTCGCACCGGTCCAGACTGGCCTAAATCCGTGCGCACGAAGAATCGAGCCCTGCCGGCGGCCGAAGCGAAGCGCGTCCGGATCGTCGTGCTCGTACCAGCGCTGCCAGAGATCGAGTGCGAGGCGTACGCCCTCGATTTCAGGATGAAGAATGTTGCCGCCGACATCGGCATCGCGCGTTGCAACGAGACCGCCGCGCTTCAGCACGCGCCAGGCTTCCGCCAGCGTTCGCGTCAGCGCCGCCTCGCTGTGATGGTAGAGCACGGCATGAAAGAACACCGCATCGAACGCCTCGCTCTCGAACGGAAGCGCGGTCATGTCGGCTTCGACGAAGGCGAGATTGATCAAGCCCTCCGCCGCTGCGAGCCGATGTGCGGCGGCGATCGCCTTCGGCTCGATTTCGACGCCGACTGCCTTTTCGACCACGCTCGCGAGCGCGGCCGTAATGGTCCCGGGTCCGCAGCCGGCGTCGAGCAAGATCATGTCCGATGTCAGGAACGGGACGAGAAAGGCGGCGGAATCGCCGCCGCGCTTCCGCTGAAACTCCATGATGAAGCTGTCGTGCCGTATCGGCCGCATGAGGTATCCCTGGAACGAAAATCGGCGCAGTCATCCAGACTGCGCCGATTCCATGTCCGGTGGATGAAGCCGCTCAGATCGCCGGCTTGTCGGGGCTGTGAAGCCTGGCGTGCAGATTGATCAGCCACATCGCCGTCGGCCTGAGGATGAAGAGGTCGGCGACGAGCGCCATCACCATCGAGAAGGCGCTGAGCCAACCGAACAGCCGCAGCGACGGCAGGTCGGAGAACACGGTGACGACGAGGCCGCAGGCCAGCACCACCGTGGTCAGGATCAGCGCGGGGCCGACCAGCACGGTCGCCCGCTCCACCGCGAGCGCCGAGCCGACGCCCGGCTTGCTCTCGAGCCGCAGGCGATTGAGGAAGTGGATGGTGGCGCTGAGGCCCAAGCCGAACGAGACGGTGAGCGCGACGACGCTGGCGAATTGCAGCCCCTCGCCCATCGCCCACAGCACCGTTCCCGACATCACGACGGGGAAGATGCCCGGCAGGATGCAGGCGAACATCACCACCCATGAGCGGAAGGCAAGGCCGATGAAGAGCGCGACCAGCGCGAACTCGACCGTGAGGCCGCGGTTCAGCTTCTCGATCATGCTGGCCGAGTTGCGCGCCGCGATCGCGGCAAGACCCGTGACCGCGATCTCGTAACCCGGATGCTTCTTGCGGACGGCGTCGAGCTCGGAATCGAGCTTCTCGACGATCGGCAGCAGCTGGCTGGAATCCTTGTCCGGCACGCGGCCGGCGACCACGACGGCATCCTGCTCGGCGTCGATGAAGCGCCGCACCAGATGCTCGGGGATGACGTTGACATATTCCTTCAACGTCGCGACGTCGGCGCTGCCGGCCTTTTCCGCCAGCCAGCGGCGCAGAGTCTCGAGCGACCAGACGTTGCCGACGCCGGCCGCCTTCTCCACGGTCGCGTGCACGTCCGCGATGGTCTGGAGCGTCTCCGGCGAATACAGCGTTTCCCCCTTGGGAAACTGGATCAGCACGTTGACCGGGTTGGCGCCGGTCAGCTTGGCATCGAGCCGGTCGCTGGCGGCAACCGCCTGGCGCTTGTCCGGCACCTGGTCGGCAAGGCGATAGCGCGGCTCCAGATTGGCGTAGATGACGCCGAGGCCGCCGACGAACAGCACCGCAATCAGGCTGAACAGGCCGGGACGGCCGACCATGCGCACCGCGATCCAGTAGCAGAAATTGCGCAGCGCCTGCACGCCGGCATCGGCGCTCTGGAATTTCACGGCGAAGATCTTCTCGTTGCGCACGAACAGCACGCCGAACACCGGCACCAGCGACAGCACCGCGACCAGCGCGATGATGGTGGCGGCAAGGCCCGCCTCGCCGAACTTGCGGATCAGGTCGGAATCGGAGAACTGAAGCGCGATGAAGGAAATGCCGGCAGTGCCGTGCGTCAGCACGCAGGCCGGACCTACCACCAGCACGGCGTTCTTGAACGCGGTGAACTTGTCCTGGCCTGCGATCAGCCGGTCGCGCGCGGCGAAGGTCAGCTGCATCGAGTCCGAGAAGCTGATTACCATGATGAGCGGCGTCATCACGTTCAGGAACATGTTGAGATTGAAATTGGCCCAACCGAGTGCGCCGAGCGCCAGCAGGATCGCAATCATCGGCGGAAACGCCGCCGCGATCATGAACGAGATCTTGCGGAAGAAGATGATGGCGATGACGCAGCCGGCGAGGATGCCCAGGACGTTGTAGGTGAGCCCGTCGCGCTCGACCGCGTTGCGGATCTCGAGCTGCATCACCGGCACGCCGGAGAGCTGCACGTTGAGCCCGGTGTCGCCGAGATCCTCCTTCATCAGCGCGCGGATGTCGCCGACGGTCTTGGTCAGCTTGTTGGAGCCGACCACCTCCGGATCGAGCGACAGCACGACCAGCGCCAGGGTGCCGTCCTCCGACAGCAGCTTGCCGCGGATGATCTCGTTGTTTTTGACCGTCTCGATGAACTTGTCATAGGCCTCGCCTTCGGGCAGCTCGGCCGGGAACAGCGCTGCCGGCAGCTTGCCCGGCGCCGGCGCCTGGCGCGCCGAGAACAGCGAGACGAGGCCACGCGTGCCTTCGACCAGCTGCATGTCGGTGATGAAGTCGCGCAGCTTCTCCAGGTTGTTCCGCGCCAACAGGTTCTTGCCCTCGACCACGACGAGGACATCGAATTCCTCGGCCGGGAATTTCTTGGTCACCTCTTCATACTGCTTGAATTCGCGGGTGTCGGAGCGGAACAGCTGCGACAGCGAATCGTCGATCTTGATCCGGTGGATGCCGAACACGGCGCCGACGATCAGCGCGAGCAGGATGATGCAGGAAATGATCGGCGCCCGGACCGCGATCAGGCCGATGCGCTCCAGCCCAAAGGCGATCGAGGACGCAGGTCCCTGCTCGACCTTGTCGACATGAACCTCACTCTCGCTGTGCTTTTCGAGCATGCCTTATCCAGTTCCTAAATCGGCTCAAGCTGTGAGCTTATGGCGTCCCGCGAACGGCTTGAAAATGCCATACCAATGGGAGGCTTGCCCTTTGAAAATGCGCGGAAAATCGCCGGCAGCGGTTTAGCAGGTCAAAAGGCCTTTTCGCAAGCAGGCGGAGAGCGGCCGAATCGATCAAGATGCGGCGATTTTGCCGGAATGCCCGTCATTCGGGCCGCGCGGTGCCGATTCGGAGCGGCGCACGGTCGGCGCTCTCGTCCTTCAGCGCCACCCCGGTGACCTCCCGGGCCAGCCCCTCACGGACCAGCCAGGCGATTTTGAAGGCGGCCTCGTCGTAGCTCAACCCGGCCTTGTGGATGTTCGAGACGCAATTGCGCTCGGCATCGCTGCGGCCGGGCTTCGGCGCGAAGGTCAGGTAGGCGCCGAGGCTGTCGGGCGCCGACAGGCCGGGCCGCTCGCCGATCAGCATCACGACCATGCGCGCACCGAGAATCGCGCCGATCTCGTCGCCGAGCGCAACGCGCGCGCCTGAGGCGACCACGACGTGGCCGGTCGCGACAGCCTCGTCCTGGCCGAGCCGCGGCAGCAGGCTTTGCAACAGCGCGACTGCATGGGCATGGACCGCGGCCGCCGACAATCCATCGCCGATGACGATCACAAGCCGGCACGGTGCCGTGGCGACATCCGCCAGCGCCGCAGCGGAGCCGGCATCGAGCTGCCGTCCGAGATCCGGCCGGCGCAGATATTCGCTGCGATCGGCGGCCCGGCTCCTGACCTCGGTGGCGGCAAGCCCGAGCGCCCTCAGCTCGGCAGCCAGACGCGGTGCGTCGAAGGCGGCGTGCACGGCATCGCGGGCGCGGGCGTGGGCCAGCGTGAAATCGAGCAGCGGCTTTGTCGGCAGGCTCGCCCCGCTTCGCCCGAGCGCAACGCGCGCAGGCGTGAACGATCTGAGATCGACAGTCGGGCGCGCCGGAACGGGTGTGTCGTTCATTCGGCGGGAACGGATGCTTCGCGCAGCCGGATCGAATAGTTCGACGCGTTCTGCTTGCCGCTGGAGGCCGCACGCGCAAAGGTGATGAGATGATGCGCGATCGTGGTGCAGCCGATCAGGCCCTCGATATCGCCACGCCGGAGCCGCCCCAGGGCGAATTTCCAAAACACCCGCCTGTAATCGCCGAGTACGCCGACCTTCCAGAAGATATTGCGCAACATGACGAGCCCGCGCCGGATGTTCGGCCAGGTCTTCATCTCGTCCGGCACCGGCATCTTGAGGCGATTGGGATAGACGTGGTCGCACTGATACTGGAAGCGCGCATAGACCTTCTCGGGCTCGTAGGCGACGGCCATGGCGTGCTTCCAGGACGCGACGACGTCGTCGTAGGGCAGCAGGAAGTCGACGTTGGAATCGCGCCCCTCGTCATCGATCAGGCGCCCTTCCCGCTCCAGCCGGTCCCACAGCGGCGTCTTCGGCAGCGCCTGGAGCAGGTTGATCGTGAGCAGCGGAATCCTGGACTCCTCGACGAAGGCGAGCAGCGCTTCCGAGGTGTTCGGCTTGTCAGTGTCGAGACCCATGATGATGCCGGACACCACTTCCATGCCGTAGGAGTTGATGGTGCGCACGCCCTCCAGGATCGGGACCATCATATTGTGGTCCTTGTGCATCGCCTTCAGCGCGTCGGGATCGGGCGTCTCGATGCCGCAGAAGATGGTGATGAAAAAGGCCTCCCGCATCTTCTCGAGGATCTCGGGGCGCTTGGCGATGTTGAGCGTCGCCTCGCAGGCGAGCCGTACCACATAGCCGGTCTTCTTCTGCCATTCGATCAGGTGCGGCAGCAGATCCATCGCCGCCTTGCGGTTGCCGATGAAATTGTCGTCGACGAAATAGATCGTGTCGGTCATGCCGCATTCGCGCAGGCGATCGAGCTCGGCGATGATCTGCTCCGGCGTCTTGATGCGCGGATTGCGGCCGTAGAGGCCGGGGATGTCGCAGAACTCGCACTGATAGGGGCAGCCGCTGGAATACTGGATGCTGCCGAGGAAGTATTTCTTCACATCGGCGAGCTCATAGGCCGGGATCGGAAACTCCGTCATCGGCACGCGGTCTTTGGTGGTCAGCACCACCTGCTGCTCCGGGCGCGAGGTGTCGCGGGACAGAATCTCGATCAGCTGGTTGGTGGCATCGCCAAGCTCGCCGACATGCAGATAGTCGAACGAGGGGTAATAGTCCGGGCAGGCGCTGACGGACGGGCCGCCGAGCGCGACCGGCAGATCGAATTCATGGGCGCGGCGGCAGATGTCGTTCATCTGCTGGCGCTGGATGTGCATGCCGCTGACGAACACGGCCTCTGCCCATTCGAACTCTTCCTTGGTCGTGCGTCGGAGATTCTCGTCGACGAATTTGACCTGCCATTCCCTGGGCAGATAGGCCGCAAGCAGCAGCAGTCCCTGCGGCGGCATGAAGGCGCGGACACCGTCGGTCAGCGGATAGGCATGCTCGAAGGTGCCAAACGAGGACGTGTAACGCGGAAAAACGCAGAGAATCCGCCGGGACGTACCGTTGCTTTCAGCTCGCATCAAAGCTCCCCCAGCCACGCTCGACAGATGGTGCGCAAATTGCCAGCAGACACATAGCGTAACGCTGCAGCCGCAATTTCTCAATATTGTGGCAGCATCTTAATTCGCGAAGCCCGCCAATGGTTTCCTTTGGGAGATCTAGGCAGGCGCTTGAGCGCCTCACGCGATCAGCCGCGCGGCAAAATCGGGCAGCAGGCCCGCGTCGCCGGCAAGGCGGAAATCGGCGCCCGCAATGCCTGACTGCACCAGCCAGTCGTCGAATTCCGGCGCGCGGCGCAGACCGAAGACGTCGCGGACATAGAGCGCGTCGTGAAAAGACGTGGACTGGTAATTCAGCATGACGTCGTCGGCGCCGGGGACGCCCATGATGAAGGTGACGCCGGCCGCCGCGAGCAGCGTCAGCAGATTGTCCATGTCGTCCTGGTCCGCCTCGGCATGGTTGGTGTAGCAGATGTCGATGCCAAGCGGCAGGCCGAGCAGCTTGCCGCAGAAGTGGTCCTCGAGCCCTGCCCGGATGATCTCCTTGCCGTCGTAGAGATATTCCGGGCCAATGAAGCCGACCACGCTGTTGACCAGCAACGGCGTGAAGGCGCGGGCGACCGCATAGGCGCGCGCCTCGCAGGTCTGCTGGTCGACGCCGTGATGGGCGTTGGCTGACAGCGCCGAGCCTTGGCCCGTCTCGAAATACATCACGTTCTCGCCGACCGTGCCGCGCCTCTGCGACAGCCCGGCTTCTCGCGCCTCCTTCAGCAAAGCGAGGTCGATGCCAAAGCTGCGGTTGGCGGCCTCGGTGCCGGCGACCGACTGGAAGACGAGGTCGACAGGCACGCCCTGCCCGATCAGCGACAGCGTGGTCGTGACATGGGTGAGCACGCAGCCTTGCGTCGGGATCTTCAACCGCGCGATGATCTCGTCGAGCAGCCGCAGCAATTGCGCGATCACGGCCGGATCGTCGCTGGCCGGATTGATGCCGATGCAGGCATCACCAGCCCCGAGCAAAATGCCGTCGAGGATCGAGGCGGTGATGCCCCTGGCATCGTCGAACGGATGGTTGGGCTGAAGCCGCGTGCTGATCCGGCCCTTCAGGCCGATGGTGTTGCGGAAGGCGGTGGTGACCTCGCATTTCCGCGCGGTGAGGACCAGATCCTGGTTGCGCATCAGCTTCGACACCGCGGCCGCCATCTCCGGGGTGATGCCGGACGCGAGCTGGCGCAAGACCTCGGGCGTCGCCGCATCCGACAGCAGCCAGTCGCGGAAGGCGCCGACCGTGAGCGAGGAGACCTGCGCAAACGCTTTGGCGTCGTGGCTGTCGATGACGAGGCGGGTGACCTCGTCGGCCTCATAGGGGATGATTGCTTCCCGCAAGAACTGCCCGAGCGGGACGTCCGCCAGCGCCATCCGCGCCGCGATCATCTGCTCGGCACTACCGGCAGCGATCCCGGCCAGCCGGTCGCCGGAGCGCGGCGGGCTCGCCTTGGCGAGCAGGTCGCGCAGATCGGGGAAAGTGTGGGTCGTGGCGTCGATGGTGTGGCGGTAGACCAAGGGCCTCTCCGGGGGGGCGTCGGCCAGCGGCCGACTCCAGGGACTATCCTGAAACTATGGCTTCGGATCAAGACGCTGAAATATCTTACCTTTCCTTCGACTAAGGGCGAAGCGCGCGCATTAACGCTGCATCCACCTTCGTTCTGCATAGTTTTGTATCAATTTTAAACGACTGCACTTTCCGGCCGCTCCCGGCCATTCGGGCCCGCACCATGACATCAGAACGATCTGGGAATGCCGCCAGCCTGGCGGGCCGTTTCACGCTGAGCGTCAAGCTCTATGCGATCTTCGCATTGTTCGCTCTGCTGACCGCGGCGATCGCGATGCTGTCCGACTACAACAGCCGCCGCAGCGCCGAGCTGACCAACGCGATCGAGACCGCGAATGCCGCCGCGCTGAACGTCGAGCGGGTCAACTCACTGGTCTACGCGGTCGTGATGGAGTCGCGCGGCGTCTACATGTCGACGGAGCCCGCCGTCGTGAAGAAATACGGCGATGGCCTGCTCAAGTTCAACGCGCAGATCCTCGAGGTCGTGAAGCGATGGGAGACCATCGTCAAGGCGGACGACGCCGAGCAGTTCGCGACCTTCAAGAAGCGCATCGAGCAGTTCGTCGAGTTCCGCAAGGAGCTGGTGCGCCGCGCCGTCGAGATCAATGCGGCCGCGGGCCGCGAGTGGGGCGACAACGACGCCAACCGTTCCGTGCGCTCGGCGCTGAACAAGGACCTCGAGGCGCTGTCCAAGGTCTATGCCGAGCGCGCCAAGCAGATCGCGCAGGAGACCGAGACCAACCGCACGCTGTCCTTCGTCCTGACCTGCCTCGGCGGCGTGGCGCTGGTGCTGGTCGTGATCGGCATCGTCATCATCGCCCGCTCGATCGCGCGGCCGCTCTCGGCGATCACCGCAACCATCAAGCAGGTCGCCGACGGCGCCAAGGATGTCACGGTGCCGCACACCGAGCGCGCCGACGAGATCGGCGCGCTGGCGCGCGCGATCCAGGTCTTCCAGGAGGCCATGGACCGCAACCGCAATCTGGCCTCGCAGGTCTCGCAAGAGGCCGCGACGCGCGAGCAGCGCGCCCGCCACATCGAGACATCCGTCGAGTCGTTCCGCGAGGCGATCGGCGCGATCATGCGCGGCCTCACCGACAATGCCACCGTCATGCGCGAGACCGCGCAGACCATCACACGCGCCACCGCGAACGCCAGCGGCCGCGCCGGCACGGCGGCCAGCGCCACCGAGCAAGCTTCACGCAACGTCACCGCGGTGGCGGGCGCGGCCGAGGAGCTGTCGGCGTCGGTGGAGGAGATCGGCCGCCAGGTGCGTCAGTCCGCGAGCGCGGTCGAGCAGACCGGCCAGCGCACCGAGAAATCGATTGCCGAGATCGAGAGCCTTGCGGCCGCCACCCAGCGCATCGACGGCGTGCTCAATCTCATCCAGGCGATCGCCGAGCAGACCAACCTGCTCGCGCTCAATGCCACCATCGAAGCCGCCCGCGCCGGCGATGCCGGCCGCGGCTTTGCCGTGGTCGCCCACGAGGTGAAGGCGCTGGCGGGCCAGACCGCCAAGGCCACCGCCGAAATCGGCGAGAACGTGTCGATGATCCAGGCCTCCACCCGCAATGCGGTCGACGCCGTGCGCGAGATCGGTGGCGCGGTGCGCGAGATCAACGAGGTCACCTCGGCGATCGCGGGCGCCATCGGCCAGCAGGACCAGGCCACGCGCGAGATATCCTCCAATGCGCAGAGCGCGGCGCAGGGCAACGAAACGCTGGTCGTCAACATCACCTCGCTGCGCGACGCCATCGGCGAGACCGACACGGCGGCCTCCTCCGTGCTGACGGCAGCGAGCAGCCTGACTGCAACGGCCGAGACGCTGTCGCGCGAGGTGGAAAAATTCTTCCAGAACCTGCGCTCGGGCACGGCGGACAGCCGCATCGCCAAGGCGGGATGACGAGTTCATCGCGCATCGGCCGCCGGAACGTGGCCGCTGCCCTGCTCCAACAAAAATATCAAAACAACCCCATGCACAGTAGCCGACCGAGACTTATCAACGGCTTGCCTGCCCCGTGCAGCGGCTGTGCGGATTTTACGAATTTCCTTTGACACGTCGGGCAAAACACTGGCATGATGTCAGCATGCCAACCCTACCCCGTGGCGCACGATGCCTGCATCCCCGATCCGACCACCGCTGGGCTGTGTAGGCATTCGGCCGCAATTGCCGCCCTCGCGAGCACGGTGATTTCATTCGTCGCGAACCACGCGGGCTGCCGCAAACGGCAAAGACAGTCATCCCTGGAAGCACAGCTCAATGAACAAGAACAATCGCGTGCTGTTTCTCTGCACCGGCAATTACTACCGCAGCCGCTACGCCGAAGAGATCTTCAACCATCGCGCCACGCGCGAGGGACTGGGTTGGCATGCCTTCTCGCGCGCCGTTGCCGAAAAACTCTCGCCCGAGAACGTCGGGCCCATCTCGCCGTATACGCTCGAGGCCCTGCAAGCGAAGGGCATCGCGCCGGGAGGCGCTACGCGGCATCCGGAGCTCTGCACGCACGACGATTTTGCACGAGCTGGGCTCGTGGTCGCCCTGAAGGACGCCGAGCATCGCCCCATGATCGAGCGCCGCTTTGCCGCCGTCGCCCATCGTGTCGAGTACTGGGACGTGGACGATATCGAGTATCTCGATGCGCCAACGGCGCTGGGCAAGATCGATGAGCTCGTGGGGCAGCTGATCGGGAGCCTGCAAAGCCGCTCCCGATAGAAGGCTGCTCCGCCGTCACACCGTCAGCAGCGTCTTGATCGCGCGGCGCTGGTCCATCGCCTTGTAGCCTTCGGCGACCTGATCGATCGGCAGCGTCAGATCGAACACCTTGCCCGGCTGTATGAGTCCATTGAGCACCCGGTCCATCAGATCGGGCAGGAACCGCCGCACCGGAGCAGGACCGCCCAGCATGCGCCGCTGGCCGAAGAACAACGCCTGGGCATCGAAGGTCACGCCGTGGGGAACACCGACATAGCCGATCGTGCCGCCGGGCCGCGCAATTTCGAGCGCCTGTGACATCGCTTCCGGCGTGCCGACGCATTCGAGCACCGAGTCGGCGCCGACGCCCCGGGTCAGCTCTTTGACGCGCGCGATGCCTTCTGCGCCGCGCTCGACGACGATATCGGTGGCGCCGAACGCGCGGGCGAGATCCTGCCGCGTCTGGTGCCGGCTCATGGCGATGATGCGCTCCGCACCCATCTCCTTCGCGGCAAGCACGCCCATGAGGCCGACCGCGCCGTCGCCGACCACCGCGACCACGGAGCCTTGCTTCACGTCCGCGGCATCGGCCGCATACCAGCCGGTCCCGAGCACGTCGGAAGTGGCGAGCAGATGCGGGATGAGGTCGCTCCCCGGCATCTCCCTGGTTGCGACCAGCGTGCCGTCGGCGAGCGCAACGCGCGCGTAAGGGGCTTGCGCGCCCGACATGAACTCACGCTGCTCACACGACGACTGGAAGCCGAATTTGCAATGCGGGCAGGTGTTGTCCGACACGCAGAACGAGCCGACGACGAACTGACCGGGCCTGATGGTCCGCACCGCGCTGCCGACCTCGACGACCACACCGCAATATTCATGCCCCATATGCATCGGTCCGTCCTGCGGTTGCAGGCCGCGATAAGGCCAGAGATCGGAGCCGCAGATGCAGGTGGCCGACAGCTTGATGATGGCGTCAGTGGGGTGAACGATCTTCGGATCGTTGACGCCTTCGTAGCGGATATCGCCGGGCCCGTAGAGAACGGTTGCTTTCATTGTCATGCTCCTTTGGCTGTGGGGCGCCGTATTGCTCGTCCGTCACCCGTTCCATCCATGTGACCGGGTTGCCGTCGAGCGATTCCTGAATCGCGATATGGCTCATGGCGGACGTGGCGGACGCGCCATGCCAGTGCTTCTCGCCGGGTTCGAACGAGACCACGTCACCGGGACGGATGTTTTCGACCGGTCCGCCCCAACGCTGCACGCGGCCGAGGCCTGAGGTCACGATGAGCGTCTGACCAAACGGATGCGTGTGCCACGCCGTGCGCGCGCCGGGCTCGAAGGTGACGTGATTGCCGGCGACGCGAGACGGACCGACGGCAGGAAACAAGGGATCGATACGGACCGTGCCCGTGAAATATTCCGCCGGAGCCTGGACTGACGGTTGCGAGCCTGCTTGGCGAATTTGCATGTTGTATCCTCTGAGGTGATGGTTGCTGCAGTGCTTCAAGCATTGCCCGCGGTCCGCCGATCGGCACCGCGCCTCGCCGCCGAGATGAAAAGGCTGGTGAGGATTGCGAACAGCCCCGATACGGAAATGGCTTGCCCGGCTTGGCCTTCCGTCAGCTGAAGGCTGCTGGCAATCGGCGTGAGCAGGCTGACAGGCATGAACTCGGACGCGACCAGCGTGGCGGCACAAAGCGATAGCGCGAAAACCGCGCTCCGCGTTGTCTCTCGATCGATCGTGAGGTCCATCGGGATCCATGTGTTGCGAAGCGCCTGGTGTTCACGGCGACATCTAGCGGCCCCGATGGAGTTCGAATAGCCGGCATAATTTGCTTGCATTAATCGATGGTAGCCATGAATGGTAGCGGCCATGGCAGCTCAGGATTTCAACGATCTCCTGGCTTTCGTGGCCGTTGCCCGCGAGCGCAGTTTCACGAAGGCCGCCGCGAAACTGGGCGTCGTGCAATCGACGCTCAGCCATACGATCAAGCGGCTGGAAGCGCAGATGGGCCTGCGGCTGCTCACGCGCACGACCCGCAGCGTCGGCTTGACCGAGGCCGGCGAGCGGCTTCTGCAATCGGTTGCGCCGCGCATCGAAGAGATCGAGCGCGACATCGCGGCGCTGATGTCCCTGCGCGACAAGCCGTCGGGCACCGTCCGGATCACGCTCTCGGAACACGCGCTCGACAAAGCGGTCTGGCCGAAGCTGGTGCCGGTCCTGAAGCAATATCCAGACATCAAGGTCGAGTTCAGCCTCGACACAGCTTTCCGCAACATCGTCGAAGACGGCTTCGACGCGGGCGTCCGCCTCGGCGAGAGCGTCGAGAAAGACATGATCGCGGTGCGCATCGGTCCGGACTGGCGGCTCGTCGCGGTCGCCTCGCCCGCATATCTGAAGGAACATCCGAAGCCGAAGCATCCGCAAGACCTCCTGAAGCACGTCTGCATCAAGCGGCGCGCCGCGGCCGGCGGTCATTACGTGTGGGAGTTCGCCAAGAATGGTCCCGATCTCCGGGTGCGGGTCGAGGGGCAACTGACCTTCAACGACTCCCGCGCGATGATCGACGCCGCCGTCAAAGGCTTCGGCATCGCCTATGTGCCCGAAGACATGGTGACGCGGCAGATCCGGTCCGGCGAGCTCGTCGTCGTGCTCGACGATTGGTCGCCGATGTTCGACGGCTACTACATCTATTATCCGACCTCGCGGCAGAACTCAGCTGCGTTCAAGGTGATCGTCGATGCGCTCCGCCATCACGAGCCGCGAAGAAAACGCAGCTAGACCAGCTAACCGCTTGCGCGGCCGGCGGCAGCCCGAGAGCATGATCCGGCCCGGAAGGGCCGCGTCAGCGCAAAGTGCGCAGCGGTTTCCCTCGCGACAAACGCAGAACGCGTTTGCGCGGAGATGATGCTCAAGCAACAATCTAAAGCGCGATGACGATTCGCCCCGATCTCATCGCGCTTTAGATCATCATAGAGGCGAGGACGATCAGGCCGATCGCCGTCAGCCCCCAAGCCAGCGAATGCATCGCCCACGGTCGCATCGTTGCACTCCGTCCCGGTGTCCTGCCCTCAGCATGAACGCCCGGGCAACATGCACGGCTTGAGATAGATCAATGATTGAAGATGAGCACAGAGACGGCGGCCAGAGTGAAAGCACCGGCCGCGATGGCGATGATACGCAGGAGAAGCTCGTTACCCATGCCCAAGCTTAACATGGGTTAGGTCGGGCAAATTATGCAGTTTGTGCCAAAATGGAGCGTTCGGACAAATGCGCCCCCTCAAAGAATGATGCCGGGTCTCGCGCGGCCTGCGCAGCCATTCCCGTGGCGGAGGCCTCGACAACGAAAAGCCTCGGCATGCGGGCCGAGGCTTGCGACCCGCCCGCGTACATCCGGCGAACCGATCGTCGACGCAGAGACTAGCCGCGGATTTTGAACAGATGATGACGGGTTGGCATCGACAACATGTCGCGCCGGGTCAGGACCGGATCAGCCGTCCCGGGACCAAAGCGCGATGAGATGATGAATCGTCATCGCTTCAGGCTGTTGCTTGCGCATGATCTCCGCGCAAACGCGTTCCGCGTTTGTCGCGAGGGAAAGCCGCTTCGCATTTTGCGCTAACGCGGCCCTGCGGGTCCGGATCATGCTTTATCGCTCCGAAATGGCTTTTTGATCGACGAAGATTCGGACGCGGCCGACATCCTCGACCTCACGATAGTGGCTCAGCTCGACCTTGAGCTCGGGATCCGAATTGGCCCAGGCCAGCCAATCGAACGGAACCGAGCTCAACATGTAGGTGTCCACCAGAATCACATCTGGGCGGCCGCTGCGCAGGTCGGCCAGGAGTTGCCGCCGTTCGAGATCGATGATGCCGTCCAGCTTCGCCCGCTCGCCCTGACTGAGCTGCGCGTTTTTCTGCTGCATCATCGCGCCGGCCGCCAGCATTTGCACACAGGACTTGCCCGCCCAGGTCCCATTGATCTGGCGGACGAGCGGATGCCCGAGAGCGACGTGATCGGTGATCGTGATCAGCCGCGGGTTTTTGACGAGGGCCTCGATACGCTCCTTCAGCGGAGGAAAGTGCCGCACCGGCACGGACAGGCAGAATCCGATGAACACGATGGCAGCGAGGCCGCCGACCATCACCGGCGGGCGCAACGTCCTCGTGCGAGCCTGCAGCAACGGCGCGGCGATCGCGAACATGCAGAGCGCGAAGGCCGTGTAGGTCCAGCCCTTGCCTTGCAGAACGAAACTCGCGGCGCCGCCAATCGCTGCGGCGAGCCACGGAGTTGCGTCGCCGTCCAGCTTGAACTGTTGCGGAGCCACAAGGCGCAGAAACGCGATGGACGCGAAGATCACGATCGCCGGGAAATACAGCAGATCGCTCAGATTCATCCTCAAGGGCACATAGGTGGCCGCGACCATCGGAGCATAGGTGAACAGATAGTCGGGAAATGCGAGAGTGAGCACCGCGCCATAGCCGATGACGACGGCGGTGGCTGCACAGGCTTCAGCGCTGAACCAGGGCCTGAGCGAACGCTGGCGCAAGGCGGCAAGGATGATCGGCACGCCTGCCGCGAGCGCAAGATACGGCTTGATGCTCATGGCGAGTCCGGCCCCCAGCCCCGCCACGACCGCAACGGGTCCTGGACCAAGGCCGCGCCAGCGGATCGCGGTGATCGCGACAAAAGGGGTCAGCGCAATGACGGCGATGTGTTCGCGTTGGCCGAAGACGGCGCTGGGAAGAATTGCGAACAGGAACGCGAGCAGGCAAGTTGCAAGATTTCTCTCGCCAGCCTCCAGCCCTGCCGCCGCAGCGGCGCGGTCGATCACGATGAGCGCGACGACGATCTCGATCATCACCAGGATGATCACGAAGATCTCGGGTGCAAGGCCGGTCGCATGCGCGAGCATCAGCGCGGGCATGTAGAGATAGACCGAGAGCGGCGGATTGACCTCGAAGACGTCGACCCCGAGCTTGCCGCCATCGAGAACCTTCTCGCCTGCGGTCAACAGGCAGCCCAGGTCCGCGTTGAGAACGACGGGCATCTGAACGAGCAAGGCCGTCAGCAGGATCGCGGCCACAATCATCCAACGGTGCTTCATGCTGAAATTGCTTCCTGACATAGTCGGGGCGCGACCGCCTCTCGTGAGGCCGGCAAAAGCGCTCTTCGCGGGCGGAAGCGGTCTATTCCCTTCACCTGCGTGAACCTGCCGTAGAGCGCGCTCAGCGCCACTCTCGACGGTAGTCGTTACTATTGTGCTACAATGATCTGAAACAATGCCGCAATGGCCCGAAATAATGCCATGTCATTGCCGGGGCTGGCCCTATGTCGCGTCGTCCCGAACAGGAACGGCAGGATTCTGCCGCAGAGCGGCGGCGTTCTCATTCTCATGGATAACACTATTATAACATATAGGGTTGCGCCGGTGCCCTTCGGTGCCGACCTGCGCATGCGTCGCGCCGGGGGGCGAGAGCATGATGAAACTCGGTTCGGCGGGCTGTCGGTGGTTCACCTCTCCCGTTGGGGAGAGGTGAACTGAATTCTGAGCGCATACCGAGTCAACCAAACTTATCGGGCTTTAGTTAGCTTCTCGCGAATTATCCCATCACCCCGCCGCGCTTGATCAGCTCCTTGCCGACCGCGGCAAGGTGCACCTGATCCGGCCCGTCGCCGATGCGGATGAAGCGGGCGTAGACATAGGCGCGCGCGAGGAACGTATCCTGCGACACGCCGGCGGCGCCGTGGATCTGGATGGCGCGGTCGATGACGCGGGCGGCCATGCTGGGCACCACAATCTTGGCCGCGGCGATCAAATCGCGCGCGGCCTTGTTGCCTTCGCGGTCCATCTTGTCGGCGGCCTGCAGCGTTAAGAGCCGCGCCTGCGCGATCTCGCAGAAGGAGTGCGCGACGTCCTCGCGCACCGAGCCCTGCTCAGCGAGCGGCTTGCCGAAGGCGACCCGCGACACGGAGCGCCGGCACATCAATTCCAGGGCACGCTGGGCGCAGCCGATCAGCCGCATGCAATGATGGATGCGGCCGGGGCCGAGCCGCCCCTGCGCGATCTCGAAGCCGCGGCCCTCGCCGAGCAGCATGTTCTCGGCGGGTACGCGGACATTCTCATAGACGATCTCGGGATGACCGACCGGCGCATCGTCGTAGCCGAAAGTGAGCATGTCGCGGACGATGTGGACGCCGGGGGTGTTCCGGGGCACCAGGATCATGGATTGCTGGCGATGGCGGTCGGGATCATCAGGGGCAGTCTTTCCCATCACGATCAGGATCTCGCAGTCCTCGTTCATCGCGCCCGAGGTGAACCATTTGCGGCCGTTGATGACGTAGTCGGCGCCGTCGCGTTTAATCTCGCACTGGATGTTGGTGGCGTCGCTGGAGGCGACCTGCGGCTCCGTCATCGAGAAGCCGGAGCGGATGCGCCCCTCAACTAGGGGCTTCAGCCAGCGCTCCTGCTGCGCCTTGGTGCCGTAATGGCTAAGCACCTCCATGTTGCCGACATCGGGCGCCGAGCAGTTGAACACCTCGGGCGCCCAGAGGATGCGGCCCAGGATCTCCTTCACCGGCGCATATTCGAGGTTGGAGAGACCCGGACCGTGCTCTCCCGACAGAAACAGGTTCCAGAGCCCCTGCTCGCGCGCCAGCCGCTTCAGATCCTGCAGCACGGGGGGCGTCTTGTAGCGCGCGGCCTCCGGCTTCACCTGCTCGTAATAGAGCTCCTCGACCGGCTCGACGTGCGTTCGCATGAACTGGCGGACGCGCTCCTGCAGCTCCAGCGAACGGGCGGAGTGTTGAAAGTCCATGGTGGTCTCCTGTCCGCGACATTTGAGGTCGTCATGCCCGTGCTTGTCCCGGGCATCCACGTTCTTTTGTGCCAGGAGCAAGACGTGGATGGCCGGGACAAGCCCGGCCATGACGCCGTAGATGTATCGCGCCTCACGTCCCGCGCAGCAGCTCGCTCGCCACCACCCAGTCGTTGCCGTCGAACTGGAGCATGTAGCCGTCCTTGATCGGGCGGAAATCCTGCGGCGTGGTGTTGAGAGTGATGCCGGGCATCAGCAGCGACAGCGGCACGTTCTTCAGATTGGCCGCCTGCGCCATGATGTTCTCGCGCGTCAGATTGTCCTTGCATTGCTTGAGCAGCACCACCAGCGCCTCGGCAACAGTGTAGCCGTAGAGGCCAGCGACATTGTTGATGTCGGCATTGGGCAGGCGCTTCTTCATGAACTCGATATAGGCCGTCATCGCCGGATCGTCCTTCGGCTGCTCGAGGAACGGTTTCAGCGAGCCGAGCGACAGCACCCCTTTGCCGGCATCGAGGCCGGCGGGCGTCATCACCGTCGCCTTGTTGGCGCAGCCGCTCGCGAGGAAGCGCGTCGGCTGCCAGCCGACCTCATGCGCCTTGCGGATCGCCTGCGCGCAGGCGCGCGGCGTCACCGAATAGATCATGAAGACGTCGGCCTTGGTGTTGGCGAGCGTCAGCACCTGGGAATCGACGGTGGGATCGGTGACTTCGAAGCTCGACGCCATCGCGATCGCCTTGTCGGCGTCGGCGCCGAGCGCCTCCTTGACGCCGCGGAAATATTCCTTGCCGGCGTCGTCGTTCTGGTAGAGCACCGCAAAGCGCGCGTTCGGGTTCTTGGCGCGGGCATAGGCGACGTCGATCGCGGCCTCGCTGGTATAGTTCGGCGCCCAGGGCAGCGCCATCGACCACGGCATGTTGGCGGGATCGTTCCATTTCGAGGCCGAGCTGATCAGGAAGATCTGCGGTACCTTGTTGCTGTTGAGATATTTCGCGATCGCCGAGCTCGGCGCGGTGCCCATGGTCGCGAAGATGAAGGCGACGCCGTCGCCTTCCACGAGGCGCCGCGCGGCCTCCATGGTCTTCGGCGGCGAAAACGCGTCGTCGAGCGAGATCAGGTTGAGCTTGCGGCCGTTGACCCCGCCCTTCTCGTTGACCTCGTCGAAATAGGCGGAGATCACCCGGCCGGTGATGCCGAGCGGCGATGCCGGGCCGCTGTAGGGCATGGTGTTGCCGATCTTGATCTCGGTGTCGCTGACACCGGGACCGTAGGACTTCTGCGCGAACACGGGCGTGGACAGGCAGGCGGCAGCCAGCGCTGCGGCCAGGGCCAAAGCGGCTTTCATGGCTTCTCCCCGATGATCATCGCCGCACGAGACGACACGCGGCGCGCTCCTTCTCGTCAGCACGTCAGCTCAGCGGAGTTCCGCAAGATGGTCTTGCGTCGAGTTGCTGGTACGCCGGCGCACGAGTCTCCGCTTCACCTCTCCCCATCGGGGAGAGGTGATCCGAGCGTCAGGCACGCATCGAGTGAGCCAAGCCTTATCCGGCTCTACCCGCGACGCTTCAGGCTGAAGCCGAGGCTGATCCAGCCGGCCCCGGCCATGATCAGGTCGATGCCGAGGAACAGGCCGAGGATGTAGACGCTGTTCACCGGCCAGCGCGCCACGATCAGGAGGCCAAGCAGCAGCGTGATGGCGGCCGAGAGCGCCACCCACACCCACGGGCTCTCGCGCTTCATGCTGAAGGCGAGGAACAGCCTGACCGCGCCGGAGGCGATCAGCGATACGCCGAGGAAAAGCGTCAGCAGGACTGCCGCGAACAGCGGATTCTCGAAGGTGAGGAAGCCGGCGATGACGTAGAGCACGCCGAGCAAGGCCCAGATCAGGAACCTGCCCCAGCTCTTCATCTGGAACGCGCCGATGATCTCGGTTGCGCCCGCGACGATCATCATGGCGCCGACCACGATCACGCTCGCGACCGTCGCCATCACCATGCTGCCGAGCGCGATGAAGCCGGCAATGAGATAGACGACGCCGAGGGCGACGATCCAGCCCCATTTGGCGTGAAGCGCCGTGATGCCCGAGCCGAGGCTTGAAGGATGAGTCGTATCCGAAGCACTTGTCATGGCGGCCACTCCTGCATGCAAGCCCGGAGGCACACGCCAGGATAGCACGCGCCGCGCCGGGGCGACAGCCAGCAGAGCAGCCCTCAGCGGCAGCAACATTGACGCAAATCAAGATCGACGACGGCGGATCAGGCGCGCGAGCGCTCCATCTCGAGTTCGGCCTTGAGATTGTCGAGGTCGCGATAAATTGAAGCAACGGCGAGGACACGGCCGCCCTTGCGGTACTTCAAAACACAGTCCTTGCCGGAAATGCTGCCGTCGATCGCGATGTCCTCGAAGCTTTCGGCATGGCCGACATAGTTGATCGGCACGTCGTAGTGCTGGCTCCAGAAGAACGGCACGGCCTCGAAGCGCTCGCGCTTGCCGAGCATGTTGCGCGCCGCGGTCTGGCCCTGGCGCTCGGCCACCACCCAATGCTCGACGCGGATGGTTTGCCGCGCATGCGGATCGGGCCAGCGCGCGATGTCGCCGGCGGCGAAAATGCCGGCGATACTTGTCTCCAAAAATTCGCTGACGCTGACGCCGCGATCGGCGGCAAGGCCGGCCTGCTCGGCCAGCGCCAGACGCGGCTTGACGCCGATGCCGACCACGACGAGATCGGCCTCGATCACGGCACCGCTCTTCAGTGTGGCGCGGGTCCCGTCGAGCTTCTCGACGGTGTCCTTGAGATGGAAGTTGACGCCGTTCTCCTCGTGCAGCGACCGGACGAAATCACCCATCTCGGCGCCGAGCACCTTTTGCATCGGCCGTTCCTCGGGCGCGACCACATGCACCTCGATCTTGCGCGCACGCAGTGACGCCGCGACCTCGAGGCCGATGAAGCTGGCGCCGATCACCAGCGCACGCTTGGCGCTGCCCGCCGCCTTGATGATGGCACGGCTGTCGGCGACGGAGCGCAGGGTGTGAACGTGCGGCTGGTCCGCGCCGGGGACCTGGAGCCTGACCGGTTCGGCGCCGGTGGCGAGCAGCAACCGGTCGAACGGGAGCTTGTCGCCATTGCCCAGTGTCACGCTGCGCGCCTTCGGATCGACCGCCGAGACGTTGGTGTTGAGCCTGAGGTCGATGTCGGCGTCCTGATAATAGTCCTCGCCGCGCAGTGGCAGCCAGTCCTCCGGCGCATTGCCGGCGAGATAGTCCTTGGAGAGATTGGGACGGTCGACCGGCATCGCGCCGTCATTGCTGAGCATGGTGATCGCGCCGGCAAAGCCCTCGCGCCGGAGCGTCTCGGCCGCTGCGAAGCCCGCCGCACCGCCGCCGACGATGATGAATCTTTCCGGCGTCGGGGCGCTGCGATGAGCTGCCGACGGTTTGGGGGCCTCACGCTTGCGCTGAACGACGATCCTGTCGCCGTCGCGCGCGACGTCCCAGACCGCCAGCGCATTCAGCGCCGGCGGGCGCGTGGCCTCGCCCGTGCGCAAGGAGAAGCAGGCGTGATGCCAGGGACAGCGGATGGTGTCGTCGACCACGAGGCCTTCCGCGAGCGGACCGTGGTAATGGCTGCAAGCCGGCTCGATCGCAAAAATCTCGCCGCCGGCTTGTACCAGGAGGACATCCTCTTCGCCGACATGGCCGAGTAATTTGCCGTCCTTGAACTCGGTCAGCGACACGCCATTGGTGAGGTCGGGTCCACTCGGCTTGTTGTCCTCGGTCATGTCCGTCTCCCTGGCACCGTCTCCTTGCGGATCAATCGTCCGAATTGGCGAGCCCCAGCAGCTCCTGCCGCGTCAGCGCATTGTCGCGGAACACACCCAACATGCGGCTGGTGACGAGATCGGTCCCGGGCTTGTGCGCGCCGCGCGTGGTCATGCAGTGGTGCGTCGCCTTGATGATGACGCCAACGCCTTCGGGCCTCAGCACGTCGTTGATCGTGTTGGCGATCTGCGCGGTCATCTTCTCCTGGATCTGGAGACGTTTTGCGTAGATGTCGACGACGCGCGCAAGCTTGCTGATGCCGACGACGCGCCCCTTCGGGATGTAGGCGACCCAGGCGCGGCCGACGATCGGCGCCATGTGATGCTCGCAATGGCTCTCGAAGCGAACGCCGCGCAGCACGATCATCTCGTCATAGCCCTCGATCTCCTCGAAAGTCTTTTGCAGGATTTCGCTCGGGTCCTGCGCATAGCCGGAAAAATACTCCTCGAAAGCGCGCGCGACGCGGTCCGGCGTCTCGCGCAGGCCGTCGCGCGCCGGATCATCGCCGGCCCAGCGGATCATGGTCCGGACCGCCTGCTCGACCTCCGCCCTGTCCGGCCGCTCGCTCGGCGCCCGCGCCACCGCAACCCGTTCCAGCCTGCGCGCTTGTGACGTCATTCAAAGCCTCCCCTGCAACGAGCCGCAGACAGAAGCGGCCCCACAGCTTGGACGGCGGCGGTTGGAAAAGGTTCCCGAAAGAAGGGAAAAATCGCGGAGACGAGCGCGCCGCTACTTCTGCGGCCCGGAGAGCGAGATGTCGCGCTCGGCGCGGAACACGTTGCTGTAGAGGTTGGCGATCCACTGCCGGCCGATCTCGGTCTTGTTGAGATAGCCGATCTCGGTCTGAATGTGCGGTGCGACGCTGTTCCAGTAGAATTGCGGATAGCGGTTCACGATGTCGGCGGGCGAGTCGTAGCCGAGCTGGCGGTTGATGCCGACCTCCTCGAACTCGTAATACAGCGCGTTGGCTTTGCGCAGATAGTTGGGATCGCCGAGCTGGCCGATGAAATCGGCGGCTCGGAGGATCGAGGCCTCGTGGTCATACTCCTGCCCCTCGCGGGCCGGGAAGCGGGTGCCCTCGATGGCGCGGGCGACGCGCTCACTGTCGAGACCGCGGATCGGCGGGAGCCGCCGCCTCACGAAAAGTTTGGAGCGGTCAACATGATACATCATCAGACTGGCATCCGATGCGCCGCGCGGCAGCGACACTTTGGTGCCGGCCTCGTCGATCACGAAACCGTCCTCGTCATCTTCCGGAAACAACCCACGAACATAGCCGATATCGTGGGCAAGGCAGGCGATGAGGACATGGATGTAGTCCTCGGCATCGATGTGCGCATGCAGATTGCGGCCAAACATGATCGCCTGGGCGGCCAGCGTCACCAGCATCGTATGCTCGATATTGTGATAGAGCGCATCGCTGTTGCCGATGCATTCCATCGCGGTGCGGGTCGAGGCCTCCACCACCCGGGCATAGGACTCGTCGTACCTGCGGCGCATGAACGAGCCCAGCATCTTCTCCAGGGTTTCGGCCGCCAGCCTCGGTAACGTCATCATGGATGCAGCCCCGTTTGATGCAGCCCCGCTTGCCGGTGGTGTCCCACGCCAACTCCCGACGTTTCATCCTCGTCCTCGACGCGACGACCAGCATAGCCCATCTCGGGCCAAGTGACCAAACCCCCGCGGAACGCGATGAGGGAAATATGTTACCGTTGTGCTGTGCGACATCGGGGTTGCGGCAACGGATCGGCACGCCCGGGCGACCGCAGCGAGAACACGGCATTCACTCCACCAGCAGCACGTCGACGGCGACGCCGAGCTTCTGTTTTGGCGAGCCGACGATGATGCCGTCGACAGGGGAGACGTCGGAGAAGTCGCGGCCGACCGCGAGCACGATATGGTCATTGGCGACCAGCAAATCGTTGGTCGGATCGAGATCGACCCAGCCAAGCTCCGCCCCGCACCACAGCGACACCCAGGCATGAGTGGCGTCGGCGCCCTGCAGGCGCGGCTGGCCCGGCGGCGGAATGGTGCGCAAATAACCGCTGACATAGGCCGTCGGCAGGCCGAGCCCGCGCAGCCCTGCGATCATCACATGGGCGAAATCCTGACAGACGCCGTGGCGCTTCTCGAAGACCTCGTTGAGCGGCGTCGAGATCGCGGTGGCCTTGGGATCGTAGCGGAATTCGGTGCGGATGCGGTGCATCAGCTCGACCGCGCCGGCGAGGATGCCGGTGCCGGGCGCAAAGCTCGTCGCAGCATAGGCGCTGACCGGGCGCAGCACCGGCACCAGGGGGCTCGCAAAGACATAGCCGACCGGCGAGGACGGCCCGAGGCTGGTTGCTTCGAAGGCGATGTCGCGAACGCTCTCCCAAGGCGGGCTCGATGCATCGCGCGCCGGCGGCCGCCGCTCGACGGAGACACGCGAACGTGAATCGATCCGCAAGTTGCGGTGCGCGGCCTCGATCACGATGCTCTCGGTCAGCGTGCCGAAGAAATCGCGGCGGATATTGCGCTCGGAGGGACGCGGACGGATCTCGGCGCCGTGCGAGATCAGCTCCTGGCCGCCACCGCTTCGCGGCTCCAGCCGCAGCGTGCAGCGGGCGAAGCTCACCGGGCTTTCATATTCGTAGGTGGTGACGTGACGGATGTCGTAGATCACGCCAGCCCCGTCAGCTTTTCCGGCCGGCTGGCATTGGGGCCGTGCGGGAAGTAGTGGAGCCCGACCGCCTCGGCGAGGCTGAGCAGGTCCTGCTCCAGTCCGAACAGGGTCTTGACCTCGAGCTTCTCGGCTTCCGCGGTGGCGAGCATCGCCTGCACGGCGACCGCAAGCCGCTGCGGCTGCTCGATCAGGCCGTGCTCCTTCAGGCTCGGCAGCGCCGCGATGTGCTCGTTCAAGGTCGCGACCTGGAACGCGACCGACCGCGGATTGTAGGGATCGAGCACAGCGAGGTCGCGCACCGGCGCGAGGATCGGGGCCAGCAGATAGCGCGAGCGATAGGTGATCTGGGAATCCACCAGTGTCAGCAGGATGTCGAGATCCTCGTCGCCCGCCTCGTCATATGCAAATTGACGTGCAAAGCGCGTGGTGTTGATGGCGCGCTCGGCGCGGCGGCCAATGTCGAGGAAGCGCCAGCCGGCGGCGCGGTTCATGTTCTCCTGCGCAAGGCCGGCAAAGCTCGCGAGCTCCTGCAAGGTGAGCTCGGCCGCGCTCAGCACGTCGTCGTCGTCCTCGACCTCGATAGCGAGACGCTCGGCCATCTCGGTGATGACCTGCCAGGCATCGGGCGACAGCCGCTCGCGCAAGGAGGTCGCGGTGCGCTGGGCCGCGCGCACCAGCGACAGCGCCGAGCCGAAACACTCGGTGCTCTGCAAGGCCTCGGCGACGATGCGCCCTGGCGCCGCGCGCGAGGCCTGCGAGATCGCACCCCAGGCCACCAGCAGGCGCTGGATGCGGTCGGCCGATTGCATTGAAGCCGCGGTGCCCTTGTTGGGCCCGCTCGGCGAGCCCAGCGCGCGCACGAGGCGCAGCGTCGCCTCGGCGCGTTCAAGATAGCGGCCAAGCCAGAACAGATTGTCGGCGGCGCGGCTCGGCAAGACGCCGGCGATGCGGCGAATGCGCACCTTGTCGGTCGCCGGCAGCAGCGTCGCGGTCGAGACCTTCTTCTCGGAGACGACCCAGACGTCGGCCGCGCGCGCGCCGTCGCCCATCGACACCGCGCGGGCATCGGCCTGCTCGGCGATCCGGCAGAAGCCGCCCGGCATGATCGCCCAGCCGTCCGGGGTTGCGGCCGCGAACACGCGCAGCACAAACGGGCGCGGCGTGAGCTGGCCCTGCTCCCACACCGGCATGGTCGAGAGCCGCACCACCTCCTGGCCGACATAGTCCATGCCGCGCGCGCTGATGGCGTCGACCAGGCGCTGGCGCCCGCTTGCGTCGAGCTCGCTCGCGAGCACCGGGCCTTTGCTCTCGAAGCCGGGCACGCCGCGGCGGTAGGCGCCCTCGATCGCGACCTCGTCGAGGCGCGACAGCACCTCGTCGCGCGCGTTGCGCTGGCCGCACCACCAGGTCGCGATGTGCGGCATCTTCAGCTCCTCGCCGAGCAGGCGGCGGCTCAGCGCCGGCAGGAAGCCAAGCAGCGCCCTCGCCTCCAGGACGCCCGAGCCCGGCATGTTGGCGACCACGACGCCGTCCTTGCGCAGCACGTCGATGAGGCCGGGGACGCCGAGATGCGAGGATGCATCGAGCTCGAGCGGATCGAGCGAGTTGGAATCGACCCGGCGCAGCAGCACATCGAGCCGCTTGAGACCGGCGACGGTGCGGATGTGGACGCGGTTGTCGCTGACGGCGAGATCGTCGCCCTCGACCAGCAGGAAGCCGAGATAACGCGCCAGCGTGGCATGCTCGAAATAGGTCTCGCTGAAGCTGCCCGGGGTCAGCACGCCAATACGCGGCTCGTCGCGATCGGCGCGCGCGCGAAGACTATCGCGGAACGCCTCGAAGAACGGGGCGACGCGCGGCACGTTCATCGACTTGTAGAGATCGGAGAAGGCGCGCGACTGCACCAGGCGGTTCTCCAGCGCATAGCCGGCGCCCGACGGCGCCTGGGTGCGGTCGCCGAGCACCCACCAGCGGCCGTCGGGCCCGCGCCCGACGTCGGCGGCGTAGAGCGAGAGATAGCGCCCGCCCGGCGGCGGCACGCCGCAGACGGGCCGGAGATATTCCGGACTGCCGGCGATCGCGGCCGCCGGCAGCACTCCCTCCGCGACCAGCCGACCCTCGCCATAGATGTCGCGCAGCACGAGCTCCAGAAGCTCGGCGCGCTGGGTGATGCCGGCGGAGAGCTGCTGCCAGTCGGCCTCGTCGATCAGCAGCGGCAGGTGGCTGAGCGACCAGGGCCGGTCGGCGCTGTCGCCGGGTGCGCGGTAAGTGACCCCGGCCTCGCGCAAGTGACGGTCGGCCATGGCGAAGCGCCGTTCAGCCTCGTCGGGCGCCAGCGCGCTGAAGGCATCGAAGAAGCGGCTCCATACCGCGCGGGGGGCGCCATCGGGCCCCAGAAACTCGTCGGGGATGCCGGGCAGACGGCTGTAGTCGCGGACCCATTGGGCGAGACGGCGCTGGCCTTCACGTTGGCCTTGCGCCTGCCCCGCTCTGTCGTCCTCGGCTGCGCCCTCGGCCATCCGCCTCTCCCTGCCCCACCATCATACTCATTGCAGAAGCGGGGTCCGCAAGTCGAGGGTCAGCGGAAACTCATTTGTGCGTTCCTCGGGCGGCGGCTGCATCGGGCCCGGGGTATGGCCGTGGTCCTGGAAGCGCGCCAGCCGCCGCGCCTCGGCCTCATAGGTGTTGACCGGCTTGGTGTCGTAGTTGCGCCCGCCGGGATGGGCGACGTGGTAGACGCAGCCGCCGAGCGAGCGGCCGTTCCAGGTGTCGATCAGATCGAAGGTCAGGGGCGCGTGCACCGGAATGGTCGGGTGCAGGCCGGAGGCCGGCTGCCAGGCCTTGAAGCGGACGCCGGCCACGGACTCGCCCGAGCGGCCGGTCGCCGTCATGGGCAGGCGGCGGCCGTTACAGCTGACGACGTGGCGGCCTTCGACAAAACCTTCAGCCTTCACTTGAAGCCGTTCAACCGACGAATCCACATAGCGCACCGTGCCGCCGGCGGAGCCTTCCTCGCCAAGCACGTGCCAGGGCTCCAGCGCCTGGCGCAATTCCAGCGTGACGCCGCCATGATGGACGCGGCCGAAGGCGGGGAAGCGGAATTCGAGCTGAGCCAGATACCATTCCGGCTCAAAGGGATAGCCTGATTGCTTCAACTCAGAAAGCACATCAAGGAAATCCTCCCAGATGAAGTGAGGCAGCATGAAGCGATCGTGCAGCGCGGTGCCCCAGCGCACGAATTTTCCCTGTTGCGGCTCGCGCCAGAATTTTGCGATCAGCGCGCGGATCAACAGTTGCTGCGCCAGCGACATGCGCGGATCGGGCGGCATTTCGAGCGCGCGGAATTCGACGAGGCCGAGGCGGCCGGTCGGCCCTTCCGGCGAATAGAGCTTGTCGATGCAAATCTCGGCGCGGTGGGTGTTGCCGGTGATGTCGACCAGCAGATGCCGGAACAGCCGGTCGACCAGCCACAGCGGCGTCTGGTAGCCCGGCGGCGGCACGTGCGAGAGCGCGATCTCGAGCTCGTAGATGCTGTCGTGACGGGCTTCGTCGATGCGCGGCGCCTGGCTGGTCGGGCCGATGAACAGCCCGGAGAAGAAATAGGACAGCGATGGATGCCGCTGCCAATACAGCACGAGGCTCTTGAGCAGATCCGGCCGGCGCAGGAACGGCGAATCCTGCGGGCTCGAGCCGCCGACCACGACGTGATTACCGCCGCCAGTGCCGGTGTGGCGGCCGTCGACCAGGAAACGGTTGGCGCCGAGCCGCACCTTGCCGGCATCCTCATAGAGACCGGAGGTGATCTCGACCGCGTCGCGCCAGCTCTTCGCCGGCTGGACGTTGATCTCGATGACGCCGGGGTCGGGCGTTACCTTGATCACCTCGATGCGCGGATCGAACGGCGGCGGATAGCCCTCGACATGGACGGCAAGCTGCATCTCCTCGGCGGTAGCCTCGAGCGCGGAGATCAGCTCGAGATAATCCTCGATGCGCTCGACCGGCGGCATGAAGGCGCAGATCACGCCATCGCGGATTTCCACCGCCATGGCGGTGCGCACGGGAATCGCGGTGTTCAGCTGCTCAGGCGCCGTCCGCGGCGGCGACGCCGGGCGCGCCATGCGGGTGAACACCGGGAGCTTGCCGCGCGGCTCCATCGGATCCTGCTCGACGATGTAGGGATATTGGTCGGGCGGGACGTAGCCGAGCGAACCGATCGGCAGGCGCAGGCCGAGCGGCGAATCGCCCGGCGACAGGAACAGGTGATTGCGGCGGAGCGGCCAGCGCTCGCTGCGCCAGCGCGGCGGCGCATTCCAGCGCTGGATCGGCAGCACGAATCCGCGCGGCGTGGTCAGGCCCTGGTCGAACACCCGGGCCATGCGGGCGCGCGCTTCCGGGTCGGACAATTTGGAATCGGACGGATCGACATTGATCGGAAGCTCGGCTTCCTTCTGAAGCCAATAGGCCGGATCCTCATAGGCCGGCATGATGTAGCCGAGATCGAGGCCAAGGCGAGCGGCCGTGCCCTCCATGAAGGCCTCGGCGTCCCTGACCTCGGGCCGCCGCGGGTTCTCGATCTTGGCGATGAGGTCGGCGTTCTTCCAGATCGGCACGCCGTCCTTGCGCCAATAGAGGCCGAAGGCCCAGCGTGGCAGGCTCTCGCCCGGATACCATTTGCCCTGGCCGTAGTGCAGAAGGCCGCCCGGCGCAAAGCGCGTGCGCAGGCGACGGATCAGCTCGTCGGCGAGCGTGCGCTTGGTCGGGCCGACGGCGTCCGTATTCCACTCTCCCGCCTCGAGATCATCGACCGAGACGAAGGTCGGCTCGCCGCCCATGGTGAGCCGCACGTCCTGGGCAACGAGATCGCCGTCGACCTGCTCGCCGAGATCGTTCAGCCGCGCCCAGGATTCATCCGAGAACGGCTTTGTGATGCGCGGCGCTTCGCGAATGCGCTTCACGCTCATGTCGAAGCTGAACTCGACCTCGGCAAAGCCGGCACCGCCGGAGATCGGCGCCGCCGAACGATAATGCGGCGTGGCGGCCACGGGGATGTGCCCCTCGCCCGCCAGCATGCCCGAAGTTGCGTCGAATCCGATCCAGCCTGCGCCCGGCAGATAGACCTCGGCCCAGGCGTGCAGATCGGTGAAATCGTTCTCGACTTCCGGCGGGCCCTCGATCGGGTCGATGTCGGGACGGATCTGGATCAGATAGCCCGAGACGAAGCGCGCGGCGAGGCCGAGATGGCGCAGGGTCTGGATCAGCAGCCAGGCGGAGTCGCGGCATGAGCCGGCACCGGAGGCGAGCGTTTCCTCCGGCGTCTGCACGCCCGGCTCCATGCGAATGATGTAGCGGATCTTCTTCTGGAGCTCGCGATTGAGCTCGACCAGGAAGTTGACCGTGTTCGGGGCTTCATGCGGGATCGTGTCGAGATATTTCGCGAACAGGCGATCGGGCTTGATGGTCTCGAGATAGGGCGCCAGCTCCGTCTTCAGGTCCTTCGGATACTCGAACGGAAAGCTGTCGGCATAGGGTTCGACGAAGAAGTCGAACGGGTTGACCACGGTCATCTGTGCCGTGAAGTCGACCTCGAACTTCAGCTCGGTGGTCTTCTCGGGAAAGACATAGCGCGCGAGCCAGTTGCCCTGCGGGTCCTGCTGCCAGTTCACGAAATGATTGGATGGCGTGACCTTGAGCGAATAGCTCAGGACCGGCGTGCGCGTATGCGGCGCCGGCCGCAGCCGGATGGTCTGCGGTCCGAGATCGATCGGGCGGTCGTATTTGTAATGCGTGACGTGGTGTAATGCGACGTAGATCGACACGGGGTGTGGTGCTCCAGCAGCTTTTTTGAGCAGAACACCGCAAGTGATCGCGATCAAGCATTAACAACGGGCAGAGGCTGCCTATGCAAGGTGCGGGCCGACCAAAGGAAGTCGCCTAAGACGCGAAGGGTTGGCGGTCCAACGCTTCCACAGCGTCATGGCCAGGCTTGTCCCGGCCATCCACGATCTTCGTTTGCGGTCCCCAAGAACGTGGATGCCCGGGACAAGCCCCGGGCATGACGCCCTCATTTGGGGAAACGTTACGCCGCCGATGTCAGCCGCTGCAGGAAGTGCGTCACCTCGCGGCGGAGCGTTTCGACTTCGCCGTGGACACGTTCGGAGGCGCTGTTGACGCGGCCGGCGACGCGGCCGGTGTCGGCGGCCGCTTCGCTGATGCCGGTCACGTTGGAGGACACCTGCGAGGTGCCGGCAGATGCTTCCTGGACGTTGCGGGCGATCTCGCGGGTGGCGAGGCCTTGCTGCTCGATCGAGGTCGCGATCGCGGCGGCGATGCCGTTGATCTCGGCGATGGTCTGCGCGATCGCCTCGACGGCCGCGACCGAATTGGTGGTCGATTGCTGCATCTCGCCGACCTTGGCGCTGATCTCTTCGGTCGCCTTCGCAGTCTGATTGGCGAGGCTCTTGACCTCGGAAGCCACCACCGCGAAGCCGCGGCCGGCCTCGCCTGCGCGCGCCGCCTCGATGGTGGCATTGAGCGCGAGGAGATTGGTCTGCGAGGCGATCTCGCTGATCAGCTTGACGACGTCGCCGATCCGCATCGCAGCGTCCGCAAGCGCGCGGATCTCGCTGCCGGCGCGGTTGGCCTCGTTGACGGCGCGCCCCGTGCTCGCGGTCGAGCCGGTCACCTGGCGGCTGATATCGGCAATCGAGGATGCCAGCTGCCCCGCCGCGCTGGCGACGGTCGCGACATTGCGCGAGGCCTGGTCGGACGCACTGAGCACGCCGGAGGTCTGCCGGCTGGTCTTCTCGGCCGCCGCCGCCATCTGGTGCGCGTCGGATTCGAGGTCGGTCGCAGCGCCCATCAGCGTGCCGGCGACGCCGTCGAGATGCGTGCCGAACTGCTTTGCGAGATCGGCGATTTCCACCACGCGACGGCCAAGGCTGTGGGTGCCGGAGTTGATGACGACGGCCGAACGGCGGAACGAACCGGGCAGGCCGCGCGCCAGGATCTTGCGGAAATGCTTGCCGCGGCTGGCATAGTCCATCGATGCCGAGGCCTCGCGCAGGAAGGCATCCGTGATGTCGAGCATGTCGTTGACCGATTTCTGGATCGACCCGATCCGCCCGGCCTGGCGGTCGCTCAGGATGCGCGTTTCGAGGTCGCCATGCGAGGCCTTGCGACAGATATCGGCGACCTCATCGACGGCCGCCGCGGTGCGATGCTGACACCAAACCGCATAACCGAGCAGCACGACCGTCGCGCCGAGCAACACCGCTCCGGAGATTCCAGCCAAACCGAAAAGCGAGAGTCCGAACACAACGACGACAAGAACACACGCGAGCGCGGTCGCTCCCTGCGCCTTAGAGAGAGAGCACAAATTCATCGTAACCCACACCCTGTTGCCTCAGTAATCCGACCATCGCATCAAAGCTCGCATGCATGCCGTCCCTGGCATTGGCGTGCCGCGCCTCTTCCGCGCACAGCGTCTTATAGATCGGCTTGATGCGCTCGATCTGCGCCGGATCGGGCTTGCGCCGGTTGGAGTGATAGCCGACGATGTTGCCGCGTTCGTCGAAGGTCGGGGTGACGTGGGCGAGCACCCAATCATGGCTGCCATCCTTGGCCAGATTGACGACATAGGCGAAGATTTCCTGCTTCGCCTGGAGCGTGTCCCAGAGCAGCTTGAAAACGGCGCGCGGCATGTCAGGATGACGGATGATACTGTGGGGCGCGCCCATCAGCTCCGCGCAACTGTATTTCGACATACGGACGAAGACGTCGTTGGCGTAGGTGATGCGGCCCTTGAGATCGGTCTTGGAGACGATCAGCTCCTCCTCACCGAGGAGATTTTCCACGCCGGTCGGCCGTATCGCACGCGTCATCGTTGACGAATCCTGTCGAAGGGCAGCGCCCTCGAAGGAGTCGCCCGCATCACCTCACGATTACGGTGCGAAACATTAATCCCGAGTGACCGCGGGAACTGCTTCGATCACATGACACCTACGTATGACTACGTAGGTGTCCGCTGTTCGTGCCGTCATTCCGGCCGCGAGGTGCATCAGCACCGTTACATCGTCGCCCCAAGCACCCAGGGCGCGAACTCGGCGCCGCCGAAATCGAAGCTCTCGCTCTTGGTCGGCTGGCCCGAGGCGGTCTTGAGGATGAGATCGAAAATGCGCTGACCGCATTCCTGGACGCTCTCCTCGCCTTCGAGGATGGTGCCGCAATTGACGTCCATGTCCTCTTCCATGCGCTTGTACATGGGGGTGTTGGTGGCGAGCTTGATCGACGGCGCGGGCTTGCAGCCGAACACGCTGCCGCGGCCGGTGGTGAAGCAGACGAGGTTGGCTCCGCCGGCGACCTGGCCGGTCGCAGCGACAGGGTCGTAGCCGGGCGTGTCCATGAAGACAAAGCCCTTCTTGGTGACGGGCTCGGCGTAGCGCAGCACCTCGACGAGGTTGGTGGTTCCGGCCTTCGCCATCGCGCCGAGCGATTTCTCCAGGATGGTGGTGAGGCCGCCGGCCTTGTTGCCAGGGCTCGGATTGGCATTCATCTCCGCGCCTTCGCGCTCGGTGTATTCGTCCCACCAGCGCATCAGGTCGACCAGCTTCTCGCCAACCTCGCGGCTCACCGCACGGCGCGTGAGCAGATGCTCGGCGCCGTAGGTCTCCGGCGTCTCCGACAGGATCACGGTGCCGCCGTGGCGCACGATGAGATCGCTCGCAGCACCCAGCGCCGGATTGGCCGACACGCCGGAATAGCCATCCGAGCCGCCGCATTGCAGCGCCACGGTGAGCTCGCTTGCCGGCACCGTCTCGCGCTTGACCTTGTTGGCGTCAGCCAGCGCTTCGCGCACGAAGGCGATGCCGGCTTCGACCGTCTTGCGGGTGCCGCCGACCTCCTGGATGTCCATCGCGCGCAGGCGGCCAGCGAGCTTCTGCTCTTCCATGAGCCCGCCGATCTGGTTCACCTCGCAGCCGAGGCCGAGCACGATGACGTGGGAGAAATTGACGTGCCGCGCATAGCCGCCCAGCGTACGGCGCAGCAGCGCCAAGGGCTCGTTCTGCGTCATGCCGCAGCCGGTCTTGTGGGTCAGCGCGACCACGCCGTCGACATTGGGGAAGTCAGAGAGCGGATTGTCGCCGGTGAAGGGATTCCTCTTGAAGACATCGGCGACGAGGCTTGCGACATGCGCGCTGCAATTCACCGAGGTGAGGATGCCGATAAAGTTGCGCGTGGCGACGCGGCCGTCCGGCCGGCGGATGCCTTCGAAGGTCGCCGGCAGGTCGAAGTTCGGCGTCGGCTTGACGTCGGCGCAATAGGCATAGTCCTTGGCGAAATCACCCATGCCGCAATTCTGCGTATGCACGTGCTGGCCCGGCGCGATCGGAATGGTCGCGAAGCCGATGATCTGGCCGTAGCGGATCACCGGCTCGCCCACGGCGATCGGCTTGATCGCGACCTTGTGGCCGGAGGGAATGCGCTCGACGGTGGTGACGCCGTCGGCGACCACCGTTCCCGGCGGCAGGCTGGCGCGTGCGATCAGCACGCCATCATCGGGATGCAGGCGGATGACGGGGCTGATGGTCATGGGTATCTCCTTGGGTCTTGAAAAATATCGTGCCCCGGACGCTGAGCAGCGCCATTAGCGCGTTTACGCACATCTTCGACGCGCTATGGCGATGCGCTGCAGATCCGGGGCCCAGTTGTCACGCATGTGCTTCACTGGCTTCTGGTCCCGGCTCTGCGGCGCATCACTGCGTGCTGCGCCGCGTCCGGGACACGAGAGTGCCTACGCCTTGCCGCCCGACTCCTTGCGGGTCGCATTGACCTGCATCTTGGCGTAGGTCGTCATCAGGCCGACCTCGTTCGACAGCGTCACCAGCTTGAAACCCATGTTGATGGCGCGCGACGCGCCTTCGGCGCCGCTGCAATGGATGCCCGGGTTGAGGTTGCGCTTGGCGCATTCCTTGATGATCTTCTCGTAGATCGCGAGGATCTCCGGCTCGGTGCGGTCGAGCTTGGGCTCGAGACCGTAGGAGAAGCCGAGATCGGACGGGCCGATATAGACGCCGTCGATGCCCTCCACGTCAAGGATCGCTTCCATGTTCTCGACCGCGGTCTTCGTCTCCATCATCGGCAGCAGCACAGTGTCCGCATTCGCCGTCTTCTGATAGGAGCCCGCGGTGCCGTACATGCCGGCGCGGATCGGGCCGTTGGAGCGGACGCCCTGCGGCGGATATTTCGCATACGAGACGAGGTTCCTGGCTTCCTGCGGCGTGTTGACCATCGGGCAGATCACGCCATAGGCGCCGCCGTCGAGCACCTTGCCGATGATGCCAGGCTCGTTCCAGGGCACGCGGACCATCGGGGTGACCGGATGCTTGTCCATCGCCTGGAAGCACTGCACCATCGACAGGTAATCCTGCACGCCGTGCTGCATGTCGACGGTGACGCTGTCGAAGCCGCACTGCGCGATCATCTCGGCCGAGAAGCCGGACGGTATCGCGAGCCACGCATTGACGACGGCCTTGCCCGACTTCCAGATCTCTTTGACTTTATTCGCCACGTTGCCTTCCTTCTTTGTTGTTTGGACCGTCGTTGCTTAGACCGTCGTTGCTTGGACCGTCGTCACCATGACGAGCGCCGCGACAGGGCGGCGCCGTTATTACCGCGAACTGGATCGCCGCGCTACGCTCGCGATGACGCAAGGTGCCTTGGCAGGGGCGGCGTTATCCGTTCCGGCGCCGAATTTCGCGCGATCGGCTTGGGCGGCACTTTGAGCGAAAAAGCGCGGCCATGTCCATGGCTGTCGTCGCGCGCCGGCGCATATCAGCTTTCACTCCTCGGCACTTGCCTCATCGCCGGCACCGAGCCCTGCCAGACTCTGTTCGAGCTCGCCGAGCATGTCCTGCAATTCGGCGAGCTTGCGGGCGCCGAAGCGGCGCGTGATCTCGGCGTAGATCGCCTCCGAGGTCGGCGCCACCGAGGCCATCAGCTTCACGCCCTCCTTCGATATCGAGACCATGCTGCGGCGCTGGTCATTCTTCGCGGTCTTGCGCTCGATCAGATGGCGCGCCTCGAGGTCGCGCAGGATGCGCGACAGGCTCGGTCCGAGCAGGAACGCGGTGCGCGCGAGTTCCGTGACCTCGACCGCCTCGATGGCCGCGAGCGCGCGCAGGATGCGCCATTGCTGTTCGGTGAGGCCGTGCTCCCGCAGCGAGGGGCGAAACTGCCGCATCACGGCCTCGCGCGCCCTGAGCAGCGACATCGGCAGCGAGCGCGAAAAGTCGCGCATCGGCACCTGCCGTGCGGCAGGCGCACCACCATTGGCCGGATCGCCGGGTCGCTTCGTCATGGCACCCTTTCAGCCCGCAAAAGTTTGCAGTGCAGCAAAGCAAGAATCCGTTTGACGCATTCACTTAACATGTTAAGTATCTCCGGACACCACGATTTGTAAGATCACAAATGGCGCTTTCCAACGACGATATCCAAGCTTGCGCGCGCCGTCTGCACCAGGCGGAGAAGACCCGCAGGCAGATCCGGCAGCTCTCGCAGGATTTTCCGGAGATCACCATCGCCGACGCCTGCGCCATTCAGAAGGCCTGGGTCGACGTCAAGATCGCGGAGGGGCGCATCGTCAAAGGCCACAAGATCGGCCTGACCTCGAAGGCGATGCAGAGCGCACTCAATATCGACGAGCCGGATTCCGGCGTGCTGCTCGACGACATGTTCTTCGCCGATGGCGGGATCGTTCCGACCGAGCGCTTCATCGCGACGCGCGTGGAGGCCGAGCTTGCTTTCATCATGAGCAAGCGGCTCGCTGGGCCCAATTGCACGATGTTCGACGTGCTCAACGCCACCGACTTCGTGGTGCCGGCGCTGGAGATTTTGGACACGCGGATCGAGCGCGTCGATCCCGAGACCAAGGCGACGCGCAAGATTTTCGACACGATCGCCGACAACGCGGCGAATGCTGGCATCGTGCTCGGCGGCCGGCCGATCCGTCCGCTCGACGCGGACCTGCGCTGGATCGGCGCGCTGTGCTTCAAGAACGGCCAGCTGGAAGAGACGGGGCTTGCCGCCGGCGTGCTCAATCATCCCGCGACCGCTGTTGCCTGGCTCGCCAACAAGATCGCGCCGCTTGGCCTTGCGCTGGAGCCAGGACAGGTCGTGCTCGCCGGCTCCTTCATCCGCCCGATCGAAACTCGCAAGGGCGACACAATTCAAGCCGATTATGGCGCCTACGGCTCGGTGAGCTGCTACTTCGCCTGAGAGATGAAAATACAGGGAGTGAAACCGCGATGCCGCATTTCACGATCGAATATTCGGCCAATCTCGACCGCCGCCTCGACATCGCGGCGGTATGCGAGGTCGTGCGCAGGGCGGCGGTCGAGACCGGCATCTTCCCGCTCGGCGGCATCCGCGTCCGCGCGATCCGCTGTGAGCATTATGCCATTGCTGATGCGCGGCAGGACTACGGTTTCCTCGACATGGTGGTGCGGATCGGCGAAGGCCGCGATCTCAAGACTCGCCAGAAAGCCGGCGAGCATGTGTTCCAGGCGCTCTCAAAGCATCTCGATCCCGTCTTCGCCGCCGGCAAGTTCGCTCTGTCGTTCGACATGCAGATCAACGACAAGGACACCAGCTGGAAGCGCAACAACATCCACGACGCCCTGAAAGTGGAGGCCGCACATGGATAAGCCGATCCCGAAAGCCGACATGTTCCAGGCCAATCGCGACCGCCTCGCGCCGCTCTTGAAGAAGCTGCGCGCCGACGGCATCGGCCACATGATCGACGGCAAGACCGTCGCCTCGATCTCGGGGGAGACCTTCGAGACGAAGTCGCCGGTCGATAACGCTGTGCTCGCCACCGTCGCGCGCGGCAATGCGGAGGATATCGATGCGGCCGCGACCGCCGCTGCCCTCGCCTTCAAGTCCTGGCGCGACATGGGGCCGGCGATGCGGCGCAAGCTGCTGCATCGCGTCGCCGACGCCATCGAGGACAACGCCGAAGACATCGCGGTGCTCGAATGCATCGACACCGGGCAGGCCTACCGCTTCATGGCCAAGGCCGCGATCCGCGCTGCCGAGAATTTCCGCTTCTTCGCCGACAAATGCGCCGAAGCGCGCGACGGCCTCAACACGCCGAGCGAGGAGCACTGGAACATCTCGACCCGCGTGCCGATCGGCCCGGTCGGCGTGATCACACCGTGGAACACGCCGTTCATGCTCTCGACCTGGAAGATCGCCCCGGCGCTGGCCGCCGGCTGCACCGTCGTACACAAGCCGGCCGAGTGGTCGCCGGTGACGGCGTCCATTCTGGGAAGGCTCGTCAAGGAAGCCGGCGTTCCCGACGGCGTGCTCAACACCGTTCACGGCTTTGGCGAGGAGGCCGGCAAGGCGCTGACCGAGCATTCCGCCATCAAGGCGATCGGCTTCGTCGGCGAGAGCGCGACCGGCTCGGCGATCATGGTTCAGGGCGCGCCGACGCTGAAGCGCGTGCATTTCGAGCTTGGCGGCAAGAATCCCGTCATCGTGTTCGACGACGCCGATCTCGACCGCGCGCTCGATGCCGTCGTGTTCATGATCTACTCGCTCAACGGCGAGCGCTGCACCTCGTCGAGCCGCCTGCTGATCCAGCAGAGCATCGCGGAGAAATTCGTGGAGAAGCTGACTGCGCGCGTCAAGGCGCTGAAGGTCGGCCATCCCCTCGACCCGGCAACCGAGATCGGGCCGCTGATCCACGAACGTCACCTCGCAAAGGTCTGCTCCTATTTCGACGTCGCGCGCCAGGACGGCGCAACCATCGCGGTCGGCGGCAAGACCTATGACGGTCCCGGCGGCGGGCATTATGTCGAGCCGACGCTGGTGACAGGCGCGCACGGCCAGATGCGCGTCGCACAGGAGGAGGTGTTCGGGCCATTCCTGACCGTGCTGCCGTTCAAGGACGAAGCCGACGCGATCGAGATCGCCAACGACATCCGCTATGGCCTCACCGGCTATGTCTGGACCAACGACGTGGGCCGGAGCTTGCGCGTCGCCGATGCGCTCGAGGCCGGCATGATCTGGCTGAACTCGGAGAACGTCCGCCATCTGCCGACGCCGTTCGGCGGCATGAAAGCCAGCGGCATCGGCCGCGACGGCGGCGACTACTCGTTCGACTTCTACATGGAAACCAAGCACGTCTCGCTGGCGCGGGGCACCCACAAGATTCAGAGATTGGGAATTTAGAAACGCCGTCGTTCCGGGGCGACGGGACCGCGCAAGCGCGGCCCGGAGAACCCGGAACCTCGAGATTCTCAGGTGCGCAATTGCGCACCATAGTTCGGTCCTGAAGGACCGCCCCGGAATGACGGAGGCCTAGAGAGGGAAACGCCAATGCCCGTACCACAACACGTCTTCGAGCCGCCGTTCAACATCATCCGCTCCAGCCACGTCGTGCTCGAGGTGACCGATCTGAAGCTGAGCCGCGAATTCTACGAGACCACCGTCGGCCTGCATGTCGAGGATGCCGACGACAAGGTCGTCTACCTGCGTGCGGCCGAGGAGCATCAGCATCACTCGCTGGTGCTGCGCAAGGCCGCCGCGCCGGCCTGTAGCAGGCTCGGCTTCAAGGTCGGTAATGACGGCGATCTCGACAAGGCCGCAAAGTTTCTCTCCGAGAACGGCCTCGCCTACGCGTTCGCGGATCAAGCGTTCCAGGGCCGCACGCTGCAGTTCACCGATCCCTTCGGCTTCCAGATCGAGCTCTACGCATCGATGGACCGCCGGCCGCATCTCTTGCGCCGTTACGACCTCTATCGGGGCTGCCATCCGCAGCGGCTCGATCATTTCAACGTCTTCGCCGCGGAGGTGCAGGACACCGTCGATTTCTACGCACGGCTCGGCTTCCGCCTCACCGAATATGCCGAGGAGGACGGCCCGAACGGCCGCATCGCCGCCGCCTGGATGCATCGCAAGGGCAACGTCCACGATTTCGCCATCACCAACGGCAAGGGCCCTCGCCTGCACCATTTCGCCTACTGGACGCCGACGGCGATGAACATCATCCATCTCTGCGACGTCATGGCCTCGCAGGGTTTTGTGAAGAACATCGAACGCGGCCCCGGACGCCACGGCATCTCGAATGCGTTCTTCCTTTACGTGCGCGATCCCGACGGTCATCGGCTGGAGCTCTACACCAGCGACTATTTTACGGGCGATCACGACCACGAGCCGCTGCGCTGGTCGCTGCGCGATCCGCGCCGCCAGACGCTATGGGGCGCGCCTGCGCCGCGCTCCTGGTTCGAGCAGGGCTCGCCGTTCACGGATCAGGCCGTGCGTGAGCCGAAGTTCGTGGCCGACGTGCTGGTGGCGGACTGATGAAGCTCCCTCGCCTCGCCACCTATTCCGTCAAGGGTGATGTCAGCTACGGCGCCGTCCTGGAGAGCGGCATCGTCGATCTCTCCGCGCGCTATGCGAAAAACTATCCGACGCTGCGCGAAGTCATCGCCGCCGGAAAGCTCGTGAGCCTTGCCGAAGAAGCTGCCGGCCGCGCGCCGGATCACGCGCTCGCCGATATCACCTGGCTGCCGCCGGTGCCTGCGCCGGAGAAGATCATCTGCATCGGCGTCAACTATCCTGATCGCAACGCCGAGTACAAGGACGGCCAGGACGCGCCGAAATATCCGAGCATGTTCATGCGCTCGCCGCGCTCCTTCGTCGGCCACGACACGCCGCTGGTGCGCCCGCGCGCATCCGCCCAGCTCGACTATGAGGGTGAGATCGTGCTGGTGATCGGCAAGCAAGGCCGGCACATTGCGGAAAGCGCCGCGCTCGACCACATCGCGGCGCTGACGCTCTGCAACGAAGGTTCGGTGCGCGACTGGCTGCGCCACGCCAAATTCAACGTCACCCAGGGCAAGAACTTTGATTCCAGCGGCAGCCTCGGTCCGTGGTTGGTGCCGTACATGCAGGAATCCCAGATCGCGGACATCCGCCTCACCACGCATGTCAATGGCGAATTGCGGCAGGACGACCGCACCAGCCGGCTGATGTTTCCGTTCCGCTATCTCATCAGCTATATCTCGACCTTCGCAACGCTGGTCCCCGGCGACATCATCGTCACTGGCACGCCGACGGGCGCCGGTGCGCGGTTCGATCCGCCGCGCTATCTGAAGCCGGGCGACGTCGTCGAGGTCGCGGCCGAGGGCATCGGCTCCTTACGCAACGGTGTCGTCGACGAAGCCTGAACAACAACGGAAGTGGAATAGTGCAATGACCACCCTCACCGGCGGCGAAGCGATCGTCAGCGGCCTTGTTGCTCACGGCGTCGACACCGTGTTCGGCCTGCCCGGCGCGCAGATCTATGGCCTGTTCGACGCGTTCCATCAGGCCCAGCTCAAGGTGATCGGCGCGCGGCACGAGCAGGCCTGCGGCTACATGGCGTTCGGCTATGCGCGCGCGAGCGGCCGGCCCGGCGTGTTCAGCGTGGTGCCCGGCCCCGGCGTGCTCAACGCCAGCGCGGCGCTGCTGACCGCCTATGGCTGCAACGAGCCGGTGCTGTGCGTCACCGGCCAGGTGCCGACGCAGTTCCTCGGCAAGGGCCGCGGTCATCTGCACGAGATGCCGGACCAGCTCGCCACCTTGCGCACCTATGTGAAATGGGCCGACCGGATCGAGACGCCCGGCAACGCGCCGACCACGGTGGCGCGCGCGTTCCAGGAGATGACCTCGGGGCGGCGCGGCCCCGCCTCGGTCGAAATGCCTTGGGACATTTTTACACAGCGCGCAGATACAGCGGCTGCACAGGTGCTGGAGCCGCTGCCAGCACCGCTGCCCGATCCCGATATGATCAAGCAGGCGGCCGCGCTGATCAAGGCCAGCAAGGCGCCGATGATCTTCGTCGGCAGCGGCGCGATCGAGGCGGGCGAGGAGATCCTCGAGCTCGCCGAGATGATCGATGCGCCCGTCGTCGCCTTCCGCAGCGGCCGCGGCATCGTCTCCAACGCGCACGAACTCGGCCTCACCATGGCCGCCGCCTACAGACTATGGCCGAACACCGACCTCATGATCGGCATCGGCACGCGGCTGGAGCTGCCGACCATGTCGCGCTGGCCGTATCGTCCCGACGGATTGAAGAGCATCCGCATCGACATTGATCCTGTCGAGATGCGGCGGTTTGCTTCCGACACCGCGATCGTAGCCGACGCTAAGGCCGCGACTGCCGACCTCGCCGGGGCCGTCAGCAAGGCCGGCTACAGCAAGACCGCCGGCCGCCGCGGCGCGATCCGCGAGGCCACCGCGAGCGCACAAGCCGAGATTCAGCGCGTCCAGCCGCAGATGGCGTATCTCAACATCCTGCGCGAGGTGCTGCCGGCGAATGCGATCGTGACCGATGAATTGTCGCAGGTCGGCTTCGCCTCCTGGTACGGCTTTCCGATCTACCAGCCGCGCACCTTCATCACCTCAGGCTATCAGGGCACGCTCGGCTCGGGCTTCCCGACTGCGCTTGGCGCCAAGGTCGCCAATCCCGACAAGCCGGTGGTCGCGATCACCGGCGATGGCGGCTTCATGTTCGGCGTGCAGGAACTTGCCACGGCCGTGCAGTTCAACATCGGCGTGGTGACGCTGGTGTTCAACAACAACGCCTACGGCAATGTCCGCCGCGACCAGCGCGAACGTTTTGACGGCCGTGTGGTGGCGTCGGACCTCGTCAATCCGGATTTCGTCAAGCTCGCGGAGTCCTTTGGCGTAGCGGCGGCGCGTGTGACTGCGCCGGAGCAGTTCAAGGCGGCGCTGGAGAAGGCGCTCAGCCATGGCGGGCCGTATCTGATCTCGGTCGAGGTGACCAGGGATTCGGAAGTGAGCCCGTGGGCATTCATTCATCCGCCGAAGCCGTAATCAAAACATCGTCGATTCGGCCTCTTGCCTTCTCCCCTTGTGGGAGAAGGTGGATCGCTGACGCGAAGCGGCAGCGAGACGGATGAGGGGTCTGTCTCCGCGGATAGAGACCCCTCATCCGCCTTCCCTTCGGGAAGGCACCTTCTCCCACAAGGGGAGAGGGAAGATTACCGCGTCCGGCGAAACGTCAAGTTGATCCGCTTCCGCCCAAGCAGCGCGTGCTCGCCCTCGGCGAGCGGCGCGACGCCGTGATAGGCGAGCCTGCTCGGCCCGCCCCAGACCACGACATCGCCATGCACGAGCCGGAAGCGGCGCGGCTTGTCGCTGCGGGCGAGGCCGCCGAACAGGAACGTCGCGGGCAGGCCCAGCGAGACCGAGACGATCGGCGCCGAAAAATCCAGCTCGTCCTTGTCCTGATGCAGCGACAGCCGCGTGCCGGGCTCGTAACGATTGACGAGGCAGGCATCGGCCGCGAAGTTTTGGAAGCCGCCCCGCTCGGCTGCGTTGCGGGCGAGATCGCGGAGGACGAGCGGCATCGCCGGCCATGGCGCGCCGGTACGCGGGTCGATGGGATCATAGCGATAGCCGGTGTGATCGGTGATCCATCCGCGCTCGCCGCAATTGGTCATGGCCACCGACATCAGATGGCCGCCGGGCGTGGCCATCCGCCGGAACGGCGATTGCGCCACGATGGCGCGCACGGCGTCGATCAGCTCGCGTTCGATCGGCTGGACGAAGCCGCGCAGCAGCACGGCGCCGTCGGCGATCTCCTCGCGCGACGGCTGCGCCTCGGCAACGCTGTCGAACAGATCAGCTGTCAATCGCAGCACTCATTTCGCATCGTGGAAGATCACACCGAGTGTATGGCGCTGGCCTGAGCGAATCCGGCTGACGCCATGGCGCATGTTAACGCGGTAGGTGCCGCGTGTCCCCTGCACCGGGCGGTGATGCACGGCAAAGGCGACCGCATCACCTTGCGCCAATGGAACCACCTCGGCGCGCGACTGCATGCGCGGCCGCTGCTCGGTCAGCACGAACTCGCCGCCTGAGAAATCGCGGCCGGGCTCGGAGAGCAGGATCGCGACCTGGAGCGGGAACACGTGCTCGCCATAGAGGTCCTGGTGCAGGCAGTTGTAATCGCCCGCTTCGTATTGGAGGAGCAGTGGCGTCGGCCGCGCCTGCCCGGCCTCGTGACAGCGCTTCAGGAACGCCGCATGCGCCCGGGGGTAGCGGATGTCGATCCCCATTGCGTCGTTCCAGCGGTTGGCAACGCCTTGCAGATGCGCATAGAGCGCCGGACGCAACTGCGCGATCAGGTCCGGCAGCGGATAGGAGAAATACTTGTACTCGCCGCGGCCAAAGCCGTGGCGGCCCATGACGATGCGGCTGCGGAAGTGCGTGTCGTCGGGGTACAGCGCAGCGATGGCGCGGCATTGGGCCGGCGTGAGCAGGCCCTTCAGGACGGCGCAGCCCTGGCTGTCGAGCTCGGCCGTGATCTGCGGCCAATCGAGGGCGTCGACGTGGGCGGCGAGGTCGAGGGACGGCGGAGGTGATTTTCGAGCGGTCATTGTCATGGCAATCACCCTTGCAGCCCGGCTTTCACCCCTGCCACCCGATTTCCGATGACTCTCTCCCCCGTCATTGCGAGGAGCCTTGCGACGAAGCAATCCAGACTGGTTCCGCGGAGGACTCTGGATTGCTTCGCTGCGCTCGCATGACGGTGGGTAGACCTAGCCCAGCACCGGCAGCGTCACCACGTCGTAGCCGTGCCTGATGGTCCGCTTCAGCACGGGATCCTCCAGCTCGAAGTCGAACCGGTCAGCCGGACGGATGCCGCCCTTGGCGGCGAACGTGCCGCCGAACATGGCGCAGCCGTCGGGGAGCTTGCCACCCGGGAAGCCGCGCGCGATGAGATCAGTGACGGGCAGCATCGCATCCAGCGTGCCCTCCTGGTAGAGCACGCGCTCGCCGTTGATCGTGGCGTAGGAACGCAGGATCATCTTGTCCCAGTGGCCGATGACGTCCTCGAGCTTCCACAGCGTGGAGGCGACCGGCTTGTCGCACATCTGCTTGGAGACCGTGACGTTGTAGGCCTCGACCTTGCGGTCGGTGTGGTCGGAGCCGCAGCCGACGAAGATGCGGCCCTGCCAGCCGATCAGCACGAACTCGACCTCACCGCTAGAATCGCCACCAGTGCATTCGATGCGGTCTTCCTGCGTCAGCCGCCGCGCCGAGGCGCGGTAGTAGATCGGCGTCGAGGCCGGCGGAGCGATGCCCATCTCCTGCAGCTCGGCGATGTGCTTGTCGCGGGCGACGGGATCGCGGCCGGTCCAGCCGGCGATGACCATCTGGTCGATCGCCAGCGTCAGCGGCGTGGTGGTGTCCTGGGCATCGACGGTGAAAGTGAGATCAAACACGAATGACGGCCTCCATGCCGGCAGCAAGCTCGAAGATACGGCGGTCCGAGCCGCCCGCGCCGGCCAGCATCAGGCCGACCGGAACCTCGCCCTCGCGATGCGCGGGCAGCGAGATGGCGCAGCCGTCGATCATGTTGATCAGGGTGCAGTTGCGCAGCGCACGCAAGTTCTGCGTGGTGAATGCCTTGTCGTCGGCCAAATCTGAAATCTTCGGCGGCGTGTTGGCGGTGGTCGGCAGCACCAGGGCGTCATAGGGCGCGATGCGCGCGTTCACGCGGGCGATCAGCGAGCGGCGCTCGTTGAGGAGATCGATGTAATCGGCCGCGCTCTGCGCCTCACCGCGCATGATGCGCACGAAGACCCTGGGATCGTAGACGTCGCCCTTGGCCGTGATGAGATAGCGGTGCCAAGCGTAGCTTTCGGAGGCCGCAAAGCCGCCCTTGGCGTTCATCGGGCCGACGTCGTGGAATTCCGCCATCTCGATGCGCTCGATGCTGGCGCCATGATCAGAAAGTGTCTTCAGCGCGCGCTCGAAGGTCGCGGCCACGGCCGCATCGAGATCGTCGAGCGCGATCGCGGTGGGCACCGCCAGCCGCATGCCCCTCACCGGGCGCGGCTTGAGCGGAACGATCGGCTCGTTGGCGAGCACGGAATCGAGAATGGCACAGCAGCTGACCGATCGCGCCAGCGGTCCGATGCTGTCGAGCGAGAACGACAGCGGCACGGAGCCGTCGAGCGGCACGCGCCGCTGCGTCGGCTTGTAGCCGACGATGCCGTTATAGGCCGCCGGAATGCGGCAGGAGCCGCCGGTGTCGGTGCCGAGCGCGCCATGCGCCATGCCGTCGAGCACGGACACCGCCGCGCCCGAGGACGAGCCGCCGGGCACATGGCCCTCGGCCCGGTTCCAGGCCCCCTTCGGCGTGCCGTAGTGCGGATTGATGCCGATGCCGGAATAGGCGAACTCGGTCATGTTGGTCCGCCCGATGACGACGAAGCCGGCGTGGCGCAGCCGCGCAACGGCCGCCGCATCGTGCTCCGCCGGATCGGAATCGTCGAGCGCGCGAGAGCCGGCGCGCGTCGTCTGCCCCTTGATGTCGAACAGATCCTTGATCGAGATCGGGATACCGGCATAGCGCGATGGCGCCGCCTTGACCTTGCGCAACCCGTCCATCGCATCCGCCGCTGCGAGCGCGGCCTCCTTGTCGACGTGGATGAAGGTGCGCTGGCCCTCCCCGGCGGGGTCCGCGATCCTGGCGATGCACGCCTCGACCAGCTTGCGGGAGGTGGTGCGGCCGCTTTCGAGGTCTTCGGCCAGCTTCGCCAGTGTCGGAAAATCGGGCATGTCTGTCTCACGGAATATTGGCGCGCGCAATCTATAGCGCTGGCTCAGTTCGACACAAGCATTGTGCGCATGATGGCATGCATGCGCATTGCTGGACCGTTGACGCGCCATGGTCGATTGTCGCATCAAGATCGAAACAGGCGGGCGTCAAGCCTGCCCATTGGAGGGCGTTCCGAGATGACCGAACCGCAGCGCGCGCGACCGAAACCGACGCCGGAGACCCAGCATTTCTGGGACGGCACGAAGGCGGGCGAGCTGCGGCTGCAGCGCTGCGACGCCTGCGCGCATGTCTATTTCCCGCCGCGTCCGTTCTGCCCGTCCTGCGCCTCGCGCAAGGTCAGCATCTTCAAGGCGAGCGGCAAGGGTTTCCTCTACAGCTACGTGATCAACCACCGCCCCGCCGCGCCCGGCTTCACGCCGCCTTACGCCATCGCGGTGGTCGAGCTCGACGAGGGTCCGCGGATGATGAGCAACATCATCGACTGCCCGCAGACGCCGGAGGCGCTGGAGCTCGACATGAAGCTCGAGGTCGCATTCCAGGAGCTAGACGACAAGATCACCCTCCCCGTCTTCCGTCCGGCAAGGGGCTAGATCATGCGCAAGAACCAGGTTGCCGTCGTCGGCGCGGCCGAGACCACCGAGCTCGGAGTCATCCCCAACGCCTCGCAGCTCCAGCTCCACGCAGATGCGGCGCTCAATGCCATTGCGGATGCCGGGCTGAAGCTGTCCGACATCGATGGCTTCGCCACCGCGGTCGAGACGCCGCAGCAGGTCTGCCATTATCTCGGCATCAAGCCGACCTGGGTGGACGGCACCTCGGTCGGCGGCTGCTCCTTCATGCTGCACGTCCGCCACGCGGCGGCGGCGATCGAGGCTGGTCTCTGCAGGACCGTGCTGATCACGCATGCGGAGAGCGGCAAGTCGATGATCGGCAAGCAGCCGCGCTTCACGGCGGCGGATAGCCTCAACGGCCAGTTCGAGGCGCCCTATGGCGTCTACGGCCCGCCCAGCATGTTCCCGATCCCCGTGCTGCGCTTCATGAAGACCTACGGCATCACGCATGAGCAGCTCGCCTCGGTCGCGGTGGTGCAGCGGGAATGGGCGGCGAAGAACCCGCGGGCGATGATGAAGGACCCGATCACGGTCACTGACGTCCTCAACTCGCGCATGATCGCCTATCCGTTCCGCTTGCTTCAGTGCTGTCTTGTCACCGACGGCGGCGGCGCGCTGATCCTGACCTCGGCCGACCGCGCGAGGGATTTTCCGAGGAAGCCGGTCTACATCATGGGCACCGGCGAGAGCGTGGAAACGCCGATGGTCAGCCAGATGGAAACGTTCAACTCCTCGCGCGCGTTCAAGACGGCCGGGCCGCTGGCGTTCAGGGAAGCCGGCATTTCGCACAAGGACGTCGATCACCTCATGATCTACGACGCGTTCGCGCATCTGCCGCTGTTCGGCCTCGGTGATCTCGGCTTCATGCCGTATGAGGAGACGGGTCAGTTCATTGCGGAGGGCAGTACCCGGCCCGGAGGCAAGCTGCCGCTCAACACGAATGGTGGCGGCCTCTCCTATATGCATTCGGGCATGTACGGCATGTACGCGCTCCAGGAGAGCGTGCGCCAGATGCGCGGCATCGCGCCGGCGCAGGTGGCCAACGCGAAGATTTCGGTGTGCCATGGCGTCGGCGGCATGTTCGCGGCGAGTGGCACCATCGTGTTCACGAACGAGAGGTAACTAACCGTCATTCCGGGGCGCGCGCAGCGAACCCGGAATCTCGAGATTCCGGGCCTGGTGCCTCGCACCATCTCGGAATGACGGACACAACAGGAGAACCGACATGAGCAAATCACTGCAGGACAAGGTCATTATCGTCACCGGCGCAGGCCGCGGCATCGGGCGCGAGATCGCGCTGCTGTGCGCGGCGGAAGGCGCCAAGGTCGTCGTCAACGATCCCGGCGGGGCCGCCGACGGCGCAGGCTCCAGCGCAACGCCCGCCGAGGAGGTCGTCGAGGAGATCAAGAAGCGCGGTGGCACGGCGGTTGCAAATTTCGAGTCGGTCGCGGAAGCGATCCCCGCCAGCAAGATCGTGAAGACTGCGACCGATGCCTTCGGCAAGCTCGACGGCGTCGTCAACAATGCCGGCATCTTGCGCGACATGATCTTCCACAAGATGAGTGTGGAAGCGTTCGAGGCCGTCATCAAGGTTCACCTGATGGGCTCGTTCTACGTAAGTCATGCCGCAGCGCGCATCTTCCGCGAGCAGGAGAGCGGCTCCTTCGTGCACTTCACCTCGACCTCGGGCCTGATCGGCAATTTCGGCCAAGCCAATTACGCCGCCGCCAAGCTCGGCATCGTCGGGCTGTCGAAGTCGATCGCGCTCGACATGGGCCGCTTCAACGTCCGCTCCAACTGCGTATCGCCGTTCGCCTGGACGCGCATGATCGGCACCATCCCGACCGAGACCGAGGCCGAGAAGGCGCGCGTCGAGAAGATCAAGCAGATGGGACCGGAGAAGATCGCGCCGATCTGCGCCTATCTGCTCTCCGACGCCGCCAAGGACGTCACCGGGCAGATTTTTGGCGCGCGCATGAACGAGCTGTTCCTGTTCAGCCAGAACCGCCCGCTGCGCTCGGTGCACCGGAGCGAAGGCTGGACGCCGCAATCGATCGCGGAACACGGCATGCCGGCGTTGAAGGGCTCGTTCTACAAGCTCGACCGTTCCGCCGACATCTTCCCTTGGGACCCCGTGTAAGGATTCCGTCTAGCCGCATTTTTAGCATCCCTGCGCTGCGATCGCTGGTTGCCTTGTCCTGAGATCGCCCCGTTTTATGCCTGAATGCGGGCGAATAGTGTCCTCCCAACAAACCTTGGGAGGAAACCATGACAAGAATACTGACCAACTCCGACGTCACCACTGCAACCGGCGGTCTCGGCCGCCGCACGCTCCTCAAGGGCGCGGCGACCGTCGCCGCATCCGCCCTGCTCGCCTCGAAGGCCGACGCCCGCGATTTCGGCGCCAATGCCGAGCCGCAGCGCTATCCCGACCCCGACATCGTCGTCATCGATCCCAAGCGCTTCAAGGCCAAGGTCGGCAACACCGCGATCAAGCGGCTCTATACCGGCTGCCTCTGGGCGGAGGGACCGGCGTGGAATGCGCAGGGACAATATCTCGTCTGGAGCGACATCCCCGCCAACCGGCAGCTGCGCTATCTCGACGATGACGGCCACATCTCCGAGCAGTTCCACAAGCCGTCGAACGAGGCCAACGGCAACTCGTTCGACACCGAGGGACGCCAGATCACCGCCGAGCGGACCCGCCTCGTCCGCTATGAGCACGACGGCGCGGTGACGACGTTGGCCGAGCAGGCGAACGGCAAGCCGCTCAACGGCCCGAACGACATGGTGGTGCATCCCAACGACAAGGCGATCTGGTTCACCGATCCCGGCTACGGCGCGATCAGCATCTACGAGGGCAAGCTTGCCAACACCGGCTCGCTCCAGCCGTACCAGAAGGAAGCGGTCTACCGGCTGGATGCACAGACGGGGCAAGTCGCGAAGGTCGCCGACGAGCCGTTCAAGCCGAACGGCATCGCGTTCTCTCACGACTACAAGAAGCTCTATGTCTGCGACACCGGCATCACGCATTACCCGCAAGCGGAGAACGTGGTGTGGTCCTACGACATCGACGGGACGAAACTGTCGAACCCGAAGAAGCTGATCGACATGAAGCTCGAGGGCAAATCAGGCTTCCCGGACGGATTGCGCGTCGATACCGAAGGCAACATCTGGGTCGGCGCGGGCTGGGTCGGACCTGGCTATGACGGCGTGCAGATCTTCGCACCGAACGACGGCGCGCGGATCGGGCAGATCCTGTTGCCGGAGACCTGCGCCAACCTCTGCTTCGGCGGCAAGAAGCGCAATCGCCTGTTCATGACCGCGAGCCAGTCGCTGTACTCGGTCTATGTGGAGACGCAGGGCGCGCATTTCTGCTGAGAGGTAAAACGTCATTCCGGGGCGATGCGCAGCATCGAGCTATGGTGCGCAATTGCGCACCTGAGAATCTCGAGGTTCCGGGTTCGCCCTGCGGGCGCCCCGGAACGACGGTCGGGATTAGCCCGTATTCCTCAACCCCGCCGAGATGCCGTTGATGGTCAACTGAATCCCGCGCAGCACCTGCTCGTCGGGGTTGTGCGCGCGATGCTCCTTGAGCAGCTCGACCTGCACGTGGTTGAGCGGGTCGAGATAGGGGAAGCGGTGGCGCACCGAGCGTTCCAGCAGCGGATTGCCTTGCAGCAGGCGGTCCTGACCCATGATGTCGAGGAGCGTCTCGATGCAGGAATGCCATTCGCGGCGGATGCGGCCGAATATATTTTCGCGCAAGGCTTCGTCCGGCACGAGCTCGGCATAGCGCGAGGCGATCGCAATGGAGCTTTTCGCCAGCACCATGTCCATGTTCGACAGGAGCATGCGGAAGAACGGCCATTCCTTGTAGAGCTCCTTCAGGAACGGCATGCCCTGCTGCGGATGCGCCGCGATCCACTGCTCGACCGCGCTGCCGAAGCCGTACCAGCCCGGCAGCATCAGGCGGCATTGCGCCCAGGAGAACACCCAGGGAATGGCGCGAAGATCCTCGATCGCGCGGGTCTTCTTGCGCGAGGCCGGGCGGCTGCCGATGTTCAGCGTCGCGATCTCGTTGATCACAGTCGAGGCCCAGAAGTAATCGACGAAGCCCTCGGTCTCGTAGACGAGGCCGCGATAGGCCTTGAAGGCGAGGTTCGACAATTCGTCCATCGCGGCGAGATATTCGCGGCGCGGCGCGCTCTGGCGCGGCTGCAGCAGGCTCGCATCCAGCGTGGCGGCAGCGAGGATCTCCAGATTGTTGCGGCCGACCTCGGCGTTGGAATATTTCGACGAGATGATCTCGCCCTGCTCGGTGATGCGGATCTGGCCGTTCACCGCGCCGCCAGGCTGCGCAATGATGGCGTCATAGCTCGGCCCGCCGCCGCGGCCGACCGAGCCGCCGCGGCCGTGGAACAGGCGCAGCCGCACGTGATGCCGTTCGAACACATCGACGAGGCCGATCTCGGCCTTGTATAGCTCCCAGCCCGACGTGACGAAGCCGCCATCCTTGTTCGAGTCGGAATAGCCGAGCATGACCTCCTGCACGCTGCCGCGGCTGTCGACCAGGCGGCGATAATCGTGCAGCGACAGCATGCGGTCCATGATGCCGCTGGAAGCCTGCAGATCCTCGATGGTCTCGAACAGGGGCACGATGTTGATAGCGCTGCGCCCGGAGGGATGGACGAGGCCCACTTCCTTGAGCAGCACCGCGACCTCGAGCATGTCCGACATGCCCTTGCACATCGAGATGATGCATTGAGGGATCGCGTCCGAGCCGAACTTCGCATGCGCTTCGGCGGCGGCATGGAAGACGTTGAGCTCGCCCATGGTCTCGTCGCTGTATTTGACGAAAGGCGAGACCAGCGCGCGGGTCGAACGCAGCTCGTTGGTGAGCAGCGAGATGCGCGCGTCCTCGCCGAGCGCGAGATAGGACATGCCGGGATTGGCGGCGTCCATCAGCTCGGCGATGGTGCGCTCGTGCACCGCCGAGTTCTGGCGGATGTCGAGCCGGGCCAGATGGAAGCCGAAGCAGTCCACCGCGCGCCGTAACAGCCGCAGCCGGCCGCGGGCTATGACGCGGGCGTTGTTGGAGATCAGCGAGCGGTGCAGCACGTCGAGATCGGCCTGCAATTCCCTGACGCTCTCATAAGGCTTTCCCTTGCCGACCGGCCGGCGCGTGATCTCGACCTCGAGCTTTTCGGCGGTCGCGGTGAGGCGCGCATAGATGCCGGAGACTGCGAGCCGGTAAGGCTCGCCGCTCCGGTGCGGCGAGGTGTCCGGCGAGCGCTCCGCCAGCGTCCGCAGCTCCTCCGAGACGTCGGCGAGATGCGCCGCGATCGACAGTTCCGAGCCGAGCACGTGCAGCTCGTTCAGGTAAAACTGCATCACGCGGCTCGATTGCAGCCGCAGCGTGCCACGCATGACATCGGCGGTGACGAAGGGATTGCCGTCGCGGTCGCCGCCGATCCAGCTGCCCATGCGCAGGAACGAGGCGAGCTCACTGGCAGCCGCCTCGCCGCCCTCCTCCAGCCGATCTTCCAGCACGTTGACCAGCCGTGGCACCTCGCGCAGGAAGGTGTAATCGTAGAACGATAGGCCATTGGCGACCTCGTCGAGCACGGTGAGCTTGGTGCGGCGGAGCAGATTGGTCTGCCACAGCGTCAGCACCTCCCGGCGCAGCTGCTCGTCGCTGGCGGCGGCCTCCTCCGCGGTCAGCGCGACACGCTCGCGCCGGTCGAGCAGCGCGGCCACCTCCATCTCGCGGTCCATGGTGCTCTTGCGCCGGACCTCGGTCGGGTGCGCGGTCAGGACCGGACTGACCAGCGCAGTCCTAAAGAAGCTGCGCAAGGTGTCGGAGTTGATGCCCGCGGCCTTGGCCTTGGCCAGCGTCTCCGCCAGCACACCGGAGCCGCCGCCCTTGCCGGCACGCATCTGGCGGATGTTGTTCTGGTCCTCGGCGATGTTGGCGAGATGGGAGAAATAGCTGAAGGCGCGAACGATCCGCACCGTCTCGGAGATCGACATGCTGTCGAGAATCTGCTCGAGCTCGCGGCGGGCGAGCCGGTCCTCGTCGCGATGGAACCGGATCGAGGTCTGCCGGATGCGCTCGACCAGGTCGAACACGTCCGCGCCCTCCTGGTCGCGCACGGTATCGCCGAGGATGCGCCCGAGCAGGCGGATGTCGTCCCGCAGCCGCGCGTCCGCTTCCAGCGCCTGAACGTCCTCAGGGCGATTCGGGCGATGATCAGGCGCGTCGGACGATACGGTTTGGAGGGACATTGGCTCGCTCCCCTTAGTCAGAGCTCCCTATGGCTCCCCGGCGCCGTCAAGTGTGCAAGTTTTTTGCCGCAGTGCAAGATGAACTTGGGGCGGCGCCAGGCAATGACTCTCGTGTCCCGGACGGGCAGCGACGCCGCAAGCGTTGCTGCGCCGAGCCGGGGACCCAGGAAGCCACAAAGAAAATGCCGCACTGTAGGCCCGGCTCTGCAGCGCACCACGCCGCGAAGGGGGCGGCGCGCTGCGCTGCCTCCGGGGGCACGAGATCCCGTTCACACAACCATGCTTTCGCGCTCTCGCGGCGCAGGCGTCCGAACTTCGGTCGATCAGAATATTTGGCGCCCGGTTCTTGACCTTTATGTAGCGTGATTTGTCCGTTGGGCAACGCCAGGCGTGCTTCGATAGCCTGCATTTGAATGATGACACGACATTCGAACTCAACCACGCTCGAAGGATAGGGCTGAGTGAGGTCAGGAGAGATGAGCACTTGTCCAGCATGCGGCAATGCGTCGACGGCCAAATTGTTCGAAGTGACCGCAGATCAGGCCTCCCGATCCTTCATCAATCCGCGCCAGTATCCGGATCGCTTTCGAAAGTTGACACGTCACCTGTCGCTGCTCTGGGGCCGCGACACGTGCGAAATCCGCAAATGCGCGGGTTGCGGATTCGGCTTTGCATATCCGTTCGTCGCGGGCGGCGCCGAGTTCTATAACCTGGCCGCGCCGCATCCCTCCTATCCGACCATGAAATGGGAGTATGCAAGGACAATCGAAGAGCTGCGTCGCATGAGCACTGATGGAAAGACGGCGATCGATGTGGGAGCGGGGTTCGGGTATTTTCTTGATCAGGTCCGGGACAGATTCTTTCCTGCATCCCACATTTACGCGGTCGACTACAACGAAACAGCGCAACAGATATTGCGATCCAAAGGCTACAAGACTTTTTCGGTTGATCTTCGAGACGATGGCCTCGCCCCGATGAAAGAGGCGTTCGACATCATCTTCATGTTTCAGGTGTTCGAGCACATGGACCGGGTGGATGAAGTCTTTGCTCGATTGAAATATCTTCTCAAGGCGCAAGGCTCCGTCTTCATCGCCGTGCCAAACGAGCTCCGAACGTACTACATGGAGTCGCATGGATCTCTCATAGACATGCCACCGAATCATATTGGCCGCTGGACCAAGGAAGCCTTCGCTGCCGTATGTCGGCGACATGGCCTGCGATTGAGCATCTGCGAGCGGGAACCATTCAACCTCTTGAAGTTCCTCCGAGAAGACGTCGTGGACAGCTTTTTGCGCAAGGCAGAGAAGCCGGGCAGCATCTGTGAGTTCGTGCGCGGCCTGCCGCGAAGCAAAGCGCAGCGGATCGGGCAGGCCGTGATCGCACTTTTGCTTTCACCGTCACGCTTGCCGGCGTGGGCCTACGCGGCAAGGCATACGTCGACGCTGGGGAGTGCGCTCTGGGTGAAAATTGACAAAGGTGTCCCCCAAAGCTGAAGCCCCCGTCCGGCGAGTCTAAGCCGGCACGATCACCTTGCCGATCGGCCAGAGCGCGATGCCGGCGAGCTTCAGATGGGCCCAGGCGAACGGAATGCCGATGATGGTGATCGCGAGCACGAGCGCGGTCACGAGGTGGCCGAGCGCCAGCCACCAGCCGGCCAGCACGAACCAGATGATGTTGCCGATCACCCCGAGCGGCCCGGTGCCGATATCGCTCTCGCCGGTGACCTCGTAGCGGCTGACCGCCCGCGAGCCGAACGGCAGCAGCGTATAGACGGCGATGTTGAACGCCGCCCGCGCCCAGGGCAGGCCGATGATGGTGACGGCCATGATGACCGCGGCCACCAGCCAGCCAAACGCCATCCAGGCGCCGCCGATGAGAATCCAGAGAATGTTGAGCAGGATGGAAACGGGGGACATGGGATCATCCACGGGTCAGTGATCACTCACTATAGCACGACGTCCGAGGTCATAGTCCATGACGCCGGCTGCGTTCGGCCCGCAGCGATGTGCCGACAAATCCAACATCTTCGATTCCTCGCCAAATCTCCTTCGCGCAGAGCCAAAGCGTCAGCGCGGCGACGGCAATCGCGCCTAGTCCCGAGATGAGAAGTGGGTTCGGGCAGAATATGACAAGAAAAAGGTCGAGCGGAATGTATCCGGTCGGCAAGGGCGGCGAGCAATAAAATGCCAGAGCCCAACCGCAAGACATGACGGCGGCAGCGTTCGCTCCGGCCAGGGTTGCCACGACCATCGCGAGACCCTTCTTCATGGAGAGTGCGAGATCAACCATCTTCACGACGGCACAAGATGCGAGCACGAGGATGATCATCTGCCCCCGTCCAAAATCTCCCGCGGCGATGGCCTGACCGCCCCAGGCCCACAGCGCAACGACGCAGGCCAGCAGGGTCAGATTGACCTTCACCGCCTCGGGAAACTTGCAACGAAGCGCATAGGCATTCGCCTTCTCGACCAGGTCCAGCACCGCGCAGGCGATCAATCCGGCCGCAAAGCCGCCGAGATGGACGCCCCAGTCGATACGCGAGTTGCTGAACGCGAACGCGACGTTCAAGCCAATGTTGATCGCGAAGAAGTCGAAGCTGACGTCGAGCTTGCCGAGGATCCACAGGCAGAGCAGCGCGCCGAGAATGCCCGACGTGGCGCCGGAGGCTCCGACCGTCAAATAGGGGGTGGAATGGATGCCATTGCCGATGATGGCGCCGAACACCATCGCGCAGAGATAAATCATGAGGAAGTAGGCCGGCCCGATCCGCCGCTCGAGATGCCCTCCCCAAAGCACAAGACACAGCATGTTCATCGTCAGATGAACGAAATCGACGTGCAGGAAGCCGTAGGCGATGAGCCGCCAATACTCATGCCGCGCCATTGCAGTCGAATACATTCCGCCATAGCGATACAGTAATTCCGCCGGTGCTGACGGGCCGCCCGCCTGGATGAAGCAAAAGCCCGACGCGAGGACCGTCACGGTCAGCAGTGCATAGACAGCCCCATGAGGGACTTCGAAGAATCCGGGACGAAACGATGGCATGAAAAATCGGGACCAGATGAAGCGGAGAGCGGCAGCATAGCCGAACCGACGAAGCAACTCTACCCTTACGTGTATCAGATCGCCGACAGCTTGTTGATAGTTCGGGACAAGCGGCATCTCATGCCCGCGTCAGATCTTCCGGCCCGCCTGCTCCCAATATGGATCGCGCAGGCGGCGCTTGAAGATTTTTCCGGAGTCTTCTCGCGGCAGGCCGCTGCGGATCTCGATGTGCTTGGGCACTTTGTAGTCGGCGAGCGAGGTCTTCAGCCGCGCCCGGATATCGCCGGCATCGAGCGTAACGCCCGCTTGCGGCTCGACCACCGCCATTAGGGCCTCGCCGAACTCGGCATCTGGGATGCCGAACACGGCGCAATCGTGCACGCCGGGCACGGCGTGCAGCACGGATTCGATTTCGGCCGGATAGATGTTGACGCCGCCTGAGATCACCATGTCGCGCTTGCGGTCGCAGATGAAGACGTAGCCGTCCGCGTCGATATAGCCGACGTCGCCGGAGGTGATGAAGCCGTCGCGGTCGATCTCGGAGCGCTTCCCGGGCTTGTTGTGGTAGGTGAAGTCGGCAAGCTCGGCCATGCGGGAATAGATCTCGCCGATCTCGCCGACGCCGAGCACGCGGCCGTCCTCACCGAGAAAGCGCAGCTCGGCGCCGGGCGAAACCTTGCCGACGGTGCCCGGCTTCTTGAGCGCGTCCTCGGACGTCGCAAAGGTGACGGCGCCCGATTCCGTCGAGCCATAGAATTCGTAGATCACCGGGCCCCACCACTCGATCATGGCGCGCTTGACGTCGGCCGGGCACGGCGCGGCGGCGTGGATGACATGGCGCAGCGAAGAGACGTCGTACTTCTTGCGGGTCTCTTCCGGCAGTTTCATCAGGCGGATGAACATGGTCGGCACCATGAACATGGTGTCGATCTTGTATTTCTCGATCAGCTGCAGAAACTCTTCCGCCTCGAAGCGCGGCATCAAGACCAGCGCGCCTCCGAGTTTTCCCGCGCGGATGCCGAACGAGTTCGGCGCGGAATGATAGAGCGGCCCCGGCAGCAGCGCGCGGGCACCGGGCTTGAGGCCATAGATCATCGCGCGCATGCGCTCGCCGGCGGCCTGTTGATCCGGCGTCGGCGCATTGCGCCGCACGCCCTTGGGATGGCCCGTCGTCCCTGACGTGTAGATCATGTTCATCGGCTGCGGCACGACAGGGCCCTCATAGCGCTGGAATTGCGCGAGCCAGGGTTCGAAATCGATCGCGAATTCGGGCGTCCTGAGATGATCTGGATCGATCTTGTAGTTGGCCAGGATCTCCGGCGGCGTCGGCACGCTGAGCACGGTGACGCCTTCGGGAATCGCATCGCGCAGGGCGTGCAGCATGTCGGCATGTCCGATCAGCACGGACGTGCCGGTGTCGCGGAGGATGTAGTTGATCTCCTCCGGCTTGAAGTGCCAGTTGATCGGTACGCCATAGGCACCGAGGCGCATCGCGGCGTAGGCGGCCTCCAGGAAGGCAATGTCGTTGCGCATCAGCATGCAGACGCAATCGCCCTGGCGGACGCCGATCTTGGCAAGACCCGAAGCGATGCGATCGGCGCGGTTGGCGACTTGGGCGTGATCACGACGGCGCTCGCCGGAGACGATGCCGAGGAATTGGGACGTTTCGCTCATTTTTGTTTTTCTTTGTTCTTGTGTTCGTCATTCCGGGATGGTCCGAAGGACCAGACCCGGAATCTCGAGTTCCGGGTTCGATGCTGCGCATCGCCCCGGAACGACAGTGAACTAATCCGCAAACTTCGGCGCACGCTTCTCCAGATTGGCCCGCACCGCTTCGGTCTGGTTCGGACTGCCGATCAGCTTCTGCTGCTCGACGGACTCGGCGAGCAGTGCCGGACCCGGATCGACCGAGAGATTGTTCAGCAACCGCTTCGCCGCGCGGATCGCATCGGGGCTCTTGCCGGCGATTTCGCGCGCGACTTCGAGCGCTGCCGCGCGCGGCTCGTCGCAGATGCGCGTGGCGAGACCGTAGGTCATCGCCTCCTGCGCGGAGAAGATGCGGCCCGTATAGGTGAGATCGCGCAGGATGTCGTCGCGCACCAGCGAGGCCAGGATCGGCGTGCCCGCCATGTCGGGGACGAGGCCCCATTTGATTTCCATGATCGACATGCGCGCATCAGCGCTGAGAAAGCGCATGTCGGCCCCGAGCGAGAGCTGGAAGCCGCCGCCAAAGGCAACGCCATGCACCGCCGCGATCACCGGAACCGGAAGCTGGCGCCAGCCCCACACCGCGGCCTGCGGAAAGTTCGCCTGGCCATGCGTGCGCTTGGTGAGATCGCGATTTTCGCCACCCGGAATTCCGTTGCCGCCCTTCTCCTTCATGGCGGCAAAACGCCCCATGTCGAGCCCGGCGCAGAAGGCGCGGCCCTCGCCCGACAGCACGACGGCGCGGAGGCCTTTTTCCTTCGAAAGCCGCTCGGTTGCGGCGACAAGGGCCTCGAACATGGCCTGATCCAGCGCATTCATCTTGTCGGCGCGCACCAGCCGCACGTCGGCGACGCCTTTCGAGATCGAGATCGAGACGCGCTCTTCCATGGACGAATTCTCCCCTGTTCTTGACCGGTTGCCGCTTTACAGAAAGCTGGCGGCCGGATTTAGTCAATCGACCAATTAACTGACAATCCGTACGGGAGAAACAGCCATGTTCAAGGAAAATCTTCTGGCTGGGCGGCGCATCCTCGTGACCGGTGGCGGCACCGGGCTCGGCAAATCGATGGCGGCGCGCTTTCTCCAGCTCGGCGCCGAGGTGCATATCTGCGGCCGGCGCAAGATCGTCTGCGACGAGACCGCGACCGAGCTGATGGCCGAGTATGGCGGCCGCGTCACCAGCCACGGCGTCGATATTCGCAACGCGCTCGCGGTCGAGGAGATGATCGAGACCATCTTTCGCGACGGACCATTGACCGATCTCATCAACAACGCCGCCGGCAATTTCATTTCGCGCAGCGAAGAACTCTCGCCGCGCGGCTTCGATGCCGTCGCCAACATCGTCATGCACGGCACGTTCTACGTGACCCATGCGGTCGGCAAGCGCTGGATCGCCCTGAAGCAGCCCGGCAATGTCGTGTCGATCACCGTGACCTGGGTGCGCAACGGCTCGCCCTACGTCGTGCCGTCGGCGATGAGCAAATCGGCGATCCACGCCATGACGATGTCGCTCGCGACCGAATGGGGCCGCTACGGTATCCGCCTCAACACCATCGCGCCGGGCGAAATCCCGACCGAGGGCATGAGCAAGCGCATCAAGCCGGGCGACGAGGCCGGCGCGCGCACCAAGGCGATGAACCCAATGGGCCGCGTCGGCACCATGGAGGAGTTGCAGAACCTTGCGGTGTTCCTGATCTCCGGCGGCTGCGACTGGATCAACGGCGAGACCATCGCGATGGACGGCGCCCAGGCGCTCGCCATGGGCGGCAATTTCTACCAGCTGCGCGATTGGAGCGACGACGACTGGAAAGCCGCGCGCGAAAGCATCATGGCGCAGAACGAGAAGGACCGGGCGAAGCGGGGGTAGTCTCTCTCGTGCCCCGGACGCAGCGCAGCGCGCCCCTGGCGATGCGAAGCATCGTCCAATGCGTCGTGGTGCGCTGCTGAGCCGGGGTCCATCTCTCGGCGTACGCAATGAATGGGTCCCGGCTCTGCGCAGCAGTGCATAGCGCGTTGAAGACGCGCGTGAACGCGCTTGTGCGCGCTGCAGCGCGTCCGGGACACGAGACCATGGCTGGCCTTCTCGCATCTTGTCTTCACCTGCGGATAACGCCACACTCCCCGGCACAAAACAAAACGCCACGGGAGAGACATGTCCACACAGCCATTGGCGAACCTCGCCGACATGGTGCGCGAGCGCGCGACGAGCCGCGGCGACGCCATTGCCTTTGAGTTCGAGGGTCGCATCACCAGCTTTGCCGAGTTCGATGTCAAGACCAACAAGGTCGCCAACGCGCTCCTCGCCATGGGCTTGAAGAAGGGCGACCGCATCGCCTATCTCGGCAAGAACAGCGATCTCTATTTCGAATTGCTGATGGGCGCGATGAAGGCCGGCGTCGTCATGGCGCCGGTGAACTGGCGGCTCGCCGGCCCGGAGGTCGCCTTCATCGTCTCCGATTGCAAGGCGCCGGTGCTGTTCGTCGGGCCGGAGTTCATCACGCAGGTCCGGCAGATCAGGGATCAGATATCAGACGTGCGCACGATCATCACGACTGAAGGCGGTGCCCCGGAGTGGCAGGATTTCACAGCCTGGCGCGATGCACAGAGCGGCGCCGACCCGAAGGTGCCGATCGACACCAACGACATCGCGATCCAGCTCTACACCTCGGGCACGACGGGCAAGCCGAAGGGCGCGATGCTGAGCCACGCGAACTTCCTCAACCTCGTGCAAACAGGCAATGCGGAGGACAAGCCGGAGTGGAACCGGTGGTCGACCGACGACGTCTCGCTGGTCGCGATGCCGATCTTCCACATCGGCGGGTCCGGCTGGGGCGTGATGGGCCTCTATCACGGTGCCCGCGGCGTCATCGCGCGCGAGTTCGATCCGACCAAGGTGCTGGATTTCTTCGAGCAGTCGGGCATCACAAAACTGTTCATGGTGCCGGCGGCGATGCAATTCGTGGTGCGGCAGCCACGCGCGAAGACCGTCGACTTTTCACGGTTGAAATACATGCTCTACGGCGCGTCCCCGATTCCGGCGGCGCTGCTGAAGGAGTGCATCGAGGTCTTCAAATGCGGCTTCGTGCAGATGTACGGCATGACCGAGACGACCGGCACCATCGTCGCGCTGCCGCCGGAGGATCATGTCGAGGGTCTCGAGCGGATGCGCTCGGCCGGCAAGGCCCTGCCGGGTGTCGAGATCGCGATCCTCGACCCCGACGGCAAGCCGCTGCCGCCGCGCGAGGTCGGCGAGATCGCGACGCGCTCGGGCTCGAACATGGCGGGCTATTGGAACCTGCCGGAGGCGACCGCCGCGACGCTGCGCAGTGACGGCTGGCTGCGCACGGGCGATGCCGGCTACATGGACGAGGACGGCTATCTCTATATCCACGACCGCATCAAGGACATGATCATCTCCGGCGGCGAGAACATCTATCCCGCCGAGGTCGAGAGCGCGCTGTGCGACCATCCTGACGTCGCCGAGGCCGCCGTGATCGGCGTGCCCGACGACAAATGGGGCGAGGCGGTGAAGGCCGTGGTGGTGATGAAGCCTGGCAAGCAGGCGAGTGCCACCAATATCATCAACTTCACCCGCGAGCGCATCGCCGGCTACAAGACGCCGAAGAGCGTGGAGTTCTTGCCGGCCCTGCCGCGGAATCCGTCAGGCAAGATCTTGCGGCGGCAATTGCGCGAGCCCTATTGGGCGGGGAAGGACCGACGGGTGAATTGATTCCGCGGTGCCGTAGGGTGGGCAAAGGCGCGAAGCGCCGTGCCCACGTGCTCGCTCGATAATCGAAAGATCGTGGGCACCCTTCGCTTTGCCCACCCTACGAGACTGGAGCAAGCTTCAGTGCTTCCCCGGCCCCATATAGCCGAACAGGAACCCCGCCACCTTGCGCATCTGGATCTCCTCACTGCCCTCCGTGATCCGGTAGCGGCGATGGTGCCGGTAAATGTGCTCGAACGGCTTGTGGCGTGAATAGCCCATGCCGCCGTGGACCTGCATGGCGCGGTCGGCGGATTCACAGCAGAGACGGTTTGCCCAGTAATTGCACATCGAGACGCGATCGGAGAGCGTGCGCTCGATCTGCTCCTCGGTGAGCTGGTCCATCTCCCAGGCGGTCTTGCGGATCAGAAGGCGCAGCATCTCGGCTTGGGTGGCGAGCTCGACCAGCGGGAACTGGATCGCCTGGTTCTCGGCGAGCGCCCGGCCGAACGGCTTTCGCTCGCGCGCGTATCTCACGCTCTCGTTGATGCAGTAGACCGCCGCGCCGAGCGAGCTCGCCGCCTGGCGGATGCGGTTCTGATGGACAAAGCACTGTGCCAATGACAGGCCTCGGCCGACCTCGCCGAACTGCGCATCCTCGGGCACGAACACCTCGGTGAAGCTCACGCGCGGATGGTCGGTCGGCATGTTGAAGGTCCACATGTACTCCTCGATCTTCACCCCGTGGCTCTTGGCAGGCACCAGGAAGCAGGTGATACCGCGGGCATCGCCGTCATTGCCCGAGGTGCGCGCGAACAGCGCGCAATGCGTGGCGACGTGCATGCCCGTCGTCCACATCTTCTCGCCGTTGATGATCCAGCCCTTGACGTTGTCGCGCGTCGCCGGCACCGCGCGTGTCTCCATGTGGGTTGCATCCGAGCCGTGATGCGGTTCGGTCAGGCCAAAGGTGATGCGATACTTGCCCTTGATCGAGCCGTCGATCATCGCCTTCTGGTCGTCGCGGCCGTAGCGGTCGAGCATCGTGACGACGGGGAAATTGCCGACGATGGAATGCTCATTCTGGAGATCGTTGTGCAGCCCGAGGCCCTTCGCGGCAAAGTGCTCGCGGATCACCGCCATCCAGAGATTGGAGCCGTCCTTGCCGCCATATTGCTTCGGCACCGGAAAGCGCAAGTGACCCGCGGCGTCCGCGAGATCCTTGGCTTTGCGCAGCAGCGCTTCCCATTCAGGGCGCGGCAGGCCGCCATTCTCGAAATCCGTGCGCGCCCATTCGCGGCGATGGTCGAAGAAGCGGATGTTGTCGTCGGCCTCCTCCAGCGGCTTGATCTCGCATTCGATGAAACGATCGAGCTCTCCGAGATAGGTGACGAGATCGGCAGGCAATGAGAAATCCACAGGTTCTCTCCCGGATTGATTTTATCGTTTTGTGTTAAGGCGCTAGCGCGTTCTTGCTTCGCACGATTAAGGTGAGAAGAGCGCCGTCAAGTCAAGCAAGCCGAGGCGTGCCGGATGCGCAAGGCGCGCCCGCGCAATTCGATGGTGCTCCGGCACTGAGGCGCGGTAGTATGACGCCAATATTCCTTCAGAAGAAAATGCGGGAGCGCGCGATGGAGCTGAAATTTTCGAACGTGGAACGCAAGGGGCCGATCACGATCGTCACGCTGTCGCGGCCCGAGGTCTACAACGCGCTGCACATCGATGCGCATTTCGAGCTCAACAAGGTGTTTGACGATTTCGCCGCCGATCCCGAGCAGTGGGTCGCGGTCGTCACAGGCAGCGGCGACAAGGCGTTCTGCGCCGGCAACGACCTGAAGTGGCAGGCGGCGGGCGGCAAGCGCGGCTGGGACAAGGGCGGCTTTGCCGGACTCACCTCGCGCTTCGATTGCGACAAGCCCATCATCGCGGCGGTCAACGGCGTCGCGATGGGCGGCGGCTTCGAGATCGCGCTCGCCTGCGACCTCATCATCGCCTCGGAGAATGCGACCTTCGCGCTGCCCGAGCCGCGCGTTGGCCTCGCCGCACTCGCCGGCGGCCTGCACCGGCTGCCGCGCCAGATTGGGCTGAAGCGCGCGATGGGCATGATCCTCACCGCGCGCCATGTCAGCGCCAGGGAAGGCCACGAGCTCGGCTTCGTCAACGAGGTGGTGCCGCAAGGCGAAGCGCTCGCTGCCGCATTGCGGTGGGCCGAGATGATCACCAAGAACTCGCCGATGTCGATCCGCGCGTCCAAACAGGCCATCCAGCGGGGGCTCGGCGTGTCGCTGGAGCAGGCGATCGAGGAACAGCGCGAATATCCAGCGGTGAAAGCGATGGTGGCTTCGCAGGACTACATCGAGGGCCCGAAAGCGTTCTCGGAGAAGCGGCCGCCGAAATGGGTGGGGAAGTAAAAGGTGTCTCGGCCGTCATTGCGAGGAGCCCTTGCGACGAAGCAATCCAGACTCATCTGCGTAGAGACTCTGGATTGCTTCGCTGCGCTCGCAATGACGGTGGATGCAGCGCCGCCTACCCTCCCCGCCCGAGCTCCCGCTTGTAGGACGCGTAATTCGGCTGATCGACGGCGAGCTTGTCCATCGTGGTTGCCCACAGATGCTCGGCGAGGCCGGGCGTTGTCAGATCGACCTCGCCCTTGGCGATGCGATCGGCGAGCACCCGGTTCAGCTCGATCACCGAGCCGTCGATGCCGAGCAGCGCACGCAGCCGCTCGACCTCTCGCGCATCGCTCCCCGCCTCCTGCGTCAGCTGTCGCGTGACGAGATCGAGGATGTTGATGGCGACGCGCAGCTTGAAGGCATGATGGCCGGAGATCAGCGGCGTGATGTCGTTGCGAAGGAAATCGGCGACCGCCTTGGTCAGCTCGATCGGGGTCGGCTCGTCCTGCATGTCTACCCTCCCCGCGGCGCAAGCAGCCGCAGCAGATCGATCTCGCTCTCGCTGGCGCGGCGGCCGATCATGGCGCGCTCCATGGAATGGTCCGGCCCCTCGCGAAAACGCTGCATCATGCCGCCGCACATGATGCCCCAGCGCAGCGTCCCCATCACTTCCCAGAATTTGACGCGCGCCGGATCGACCTTGCGGCCTGCCGCTTCGTAGCCGGCGAACAGCTCCTCGCGCGAGCCAAAGCCGCCGACGGGCTTGTCGATCTCGCCAAAGCGCCAGGAGTTGACGCAGACCCAGCCGAGATCCTCCATGGGGTCGCCGAGATGGGCGAGCTCCCAGTCGAGCACAGCGCGAACGCCATCAGCGCCGATGATGAGATTGCCGTTGCGGAAATCGCCATGCACCAGCGTGGTCTCGACTGAGGGACCCGGATCGTGATCGCGCAGCCAGCGCAGCGCCAGCTCGAACACCGGCTTTGGCCAGTTCAGGCTGCGATAGTCGCGCTCGAACTCTGAGATCTCCTGGGTCGCGCCCCGGCTGCGCAGCTCGGGCAATTTGTCCTGCGGCAGCCGATGCAGGCCGGCGAGCACGCCGCCGATCTGCCGCGCGAGGATGGGCCGCGCCGCCGCGAACTCCTCATCGCGCAGGATCTTGCGCGCGATGGTCTCGCCCTCGACGCGTTGCATGATAAAGCCAGTGCCCAGATCGTCTTCCGGCGTCAGCACATGCATCACCCGCGGCGAAGGCACGCCGGCTTCGTAAGCGAGCTGCATCAGCTGCGCCTCGGCGGCGAGTCCGGCCGCGCGCGTTGGCGCGGCGCCATAGCCCTTAGGCGAGCGGCGCAGGATCGCGCCGATCGCCCCGTCGGGATGCACAATGTCGAAGCGCCAGGTCTCCTGACTGGCGCCGCCGGACAGTTTTGCCGCGCCGGTGACGCCTGTCGCGCCCTTGCACCAGCGCTTGACGCTGCGCGAAAGCTCCGCCTCGATCATTTGCCTTTGAACTGTGCGGGCCGCTTCTCCAGGAACGCGCCAACGCCCTCACGGAAATCCTCGGTGTCGCCGGCACGAAGCTGGCACTGGAATTCGAGATTGAGCTGCTCCTCGAAGGAATTTTCCGGGCTGTCCCAATAGAGCTTGCGGATCAGCGACAGCGCCACTGTCGGCCCGCTGGCGAGATCGCGCGCGAGCTTCATCGCCTCCTCCATCAGCACGCCGTCGTCATAGACGCGGTTGACGAGGCCCCATTCCAGCGCCTTTTCGGCCGGCAGGCGCTCGCCCATCAGCGACAATTCGATCGAGCGCGCCCGGCCGACGAGGCGCGGCAAGAGCCAGGTCGAGCCGCAATCCGGCACGAGGCCAATGCGGCGGAACGCTTGCAGGAAATACGACGAGCGAGCGCAAAGAATCATGTCGCCGAGCAGGGCGAAGCTCATGCCGGCGCCCGCGGCCGGCCCGTTGACCGCGGTGATGATCGGGCAGTGCAGATTGCGGATGCGGCGGAGGAAGGGATGAAAGCCGGTCTCGAGCGTCAGGCCGGCCTTGGTCTTCTTCGACTGGTTGTTGCGGCCCTGCAGATTCGCACCGGTGCAGAACGCGCGCCCGGCGCCGGTCAGCACGATGCAGCGCACCTCGTCCTTCTTCTCCTCGATCGCGTCCAGCGCCTCGGCAAGGCCGCCCAGCATGTCCACGGAGACCGCGTTCATCACCTCCTGATGGTCGAGCCGGAGAACCGCGACCGAGCCATCGAAATCGAGCGTGACATGTTTGAACTGCATGGTTTCCTCGTCAGTTGCGGACCGCGTCAGTTTCGCAGACCGGAATTTCTTTTTCCGGCGCGCATATTTGATTTTTGTCGCGGCCTTGTCCATGGTGATCAGAGCATAGCAAGCAATCTTGTGCGCAGCGGCTGATGCCCCTCATATCAAGAACAGGAAACGCGCCATGACCCTTTTCGACCTCACCGGCCGCGTCGCCGTGATCACCGGCGGCAACGGCGGCATCGGGCTCGGCATAGCGCAGGCGCTCGCCGGCCAGGGCTGCAACGTCTCGATCTGGGGCCGCAATGCTGACAAGAACAAGGCCGCTGCCGCGAGCTTGGCGGGGCTGTCAGGCAAGGTCGACAGCCGCGTCTGCGACGTCAGCGATCCGGCCTCGGTCAATGCCGCGATGAAGGCGACGCTCGACATTTTCGGCCGGGTCGACGGCTGCTTCGCCAATGCCGGCATCGGCGGCGGCGGACGACGCGCCTTCATCGAGCGCACCGAAGAGGAATGGCGCACGATGTTCGCGACCAATCTCGACGGCGTGTTCCACGCGTTCCAGGCCGCCGCGAAGCACATGACCGAGCGTGCCAATGCCGGCGATCCCTTTGGCCGGCTGGTTGCGACCTCGAGCCTCGCCTCGATCTTCGGCACCGCGCGCAACGAGCATTATGCCGCGACCAAGGCCGCCATCAACGCGCTGGTGCGCGCGCTCGGCGTCGAGTTGGCGCGCCACGGCGTCACCGCGAATGCGATCCTGCCCGGCTGGATCAAGAGCGACATGACATCAGGTCTCATGGCCAACGAAAAGTTCGTCGCCAACGTGATGCCGCGGATTCCGGTGCGGCGCTTCGGCGAGGCATCCGATTTCGGCGGCATTGCCGTGTATCTGATGAGCAAGGCGTCATCGTATCACACCGCGGATACGTTCGTGATCGACGGCGGCTATACGGCGTTTTGATATCTCCTAGGGTGGGCAAAGCCGCACTTGCGGCGTGCCCACCAATTCGGTTTTCGATTTGCAGTGGTGGGCACGCTGCGCTTTGCCTACCCTACGGTTTTTCCGAGTCTGTAAGCGCAGAGGGGACAGGCAGATGTTTTCACATGTGATGATCGGCACCAACGATCTGGACAAAGCCAAGGCGTTCTACGACAGCCTGCTGAGCACGCTCGACGTGCGACCGGCGCGGGTCGACGGGCACCGCATCTTTTACATCACCAAGACCGGCGTGTTCTCCGTCTCCAAGCCGATCAACGGCGAGCCGGCGACCTGCGCGAACGGCGGCACGATCGGCTTTGCCGCCAACTCACCCGAGCAGGTCGACAAATGGCACGCCGCCGGCGTCGCGGCCGGCGGAACGCCGATCGAGGATCCGCCCGGCATCCGCGAGGGCGCGGGAAACAAGCTTTATCTCGCCTATTTGCGCGATCTCGACGGCAACAAGATCTGCGCGATGCACCGGATGCCGATTTGATTGCTCTAGGACGGTGTCGTTCCCCGCGAAAGCGGGGAATCCAGTACGCCACGGCTTCTCCGTGAAACGCTGACGTCACGGCGTACTGGATCGCCCGCCTTCGCGGGCGATGACAGCGGTGAGCGCGGCCCGCGCCTGCCACTCACCCTCATTCAAACAACATTTCAAACGCCGTCGCGAAATTCCATCGCGTGGCATGGCTCGCGCGAGAAAATACGCGCTCGCACTTTGGCGAGGCTGCGACTATTCTTGCGGCCAACACGAACTCAGCGCCCCCGGGAGGACCAATGACAAAACACGCCTACATTCCCCGCACCACCAACTACACGCTCAATCCCGGCGACGAGCTGAACGATCTGCGCATGTCGGACCAGGTCCGGCCGCTCTACGATCACGTCAAGAGGTTCATCCGCGACACCGTCGAGCCGATGTCGATCGAGTTCGCCAAGGCCGGCGAAGGCAAGGAGGATCGCTGGAGCTTCACGCCGAAGCAGCTCGAGGTGCTGGAGAAGGCCAAGAACAAGGCCAAGCAGGAAGGCCTCTGGAATTTCTTTCTGCCCGATGATGAGACTGGCCAGGGCCTGAAGAACCTCGATTACGCCTATATCGCGGCCGAGCTCGGCAAGAGCCCGCTGGCGTCCGAAACCATGAACTGCTCGGCGCCCGACACCGGCAACATGGAGGTGCTGGAGCGCGTTGGCACCAAGGAGCAGAAGGAGAAGTGGCTCAAGCCCCTGCTCAACGGCGAGATCCGCTCGGCCTATGTCATGACCGAGCCGAACGTCGCCTCCTCCGATGCCAAGAACATCTCGACGACGGCAAAGCTCGTCGGGGACGAATGGGTCATGAACGGCGAGAAATATTACATCTCCGGCTTGGGCGATCCCCGCTGCAAGATCCTCATCGTGATGGTGAAGACAAATCCGGATGCGGCGCCGAGCAAGCAGCAGTCACAGATCCTGGTGCCGCGCGACACGCCCGGCGTCGAAGTGCTCGGCCCGATGTACGTGTTCGGCCAGGACCACGCGCCGCGCGGCCACATGCACATGCGCTTCAACAATGTGCGCGTTCCCAAGGAGAACATTCTGCTCGGCGAAGGCCGCGGCTTCGAGATCTCGCAGCTGCGCCTCGGACCCGGCCGCATCCATCACTGCATGCGCACTATCGGCAAGGCCGAGAAGGCGCTCGACCTGATGGTGCAGCGTGGCCTCACCCGCGAAGCGTTCGGCAAGAAGATCGCCCATCTCGGCGGCAACATGCAGATCATCGCGCAGGCGCGCTGCGAGATCGAGGCGATGCGGCTGATGGTGCTGAAAGCAGCGAAGGCGATGGACGTGCTCGGCAATAAGGAGGCTCGGGTCTGGGTCTCCATGGTCAAGGCCATGGTGCCCGAGCGCGCCTGCAAGATCATCGACCAGGCGATCCAGATGCATGGCGCCACCGGCATCTCGCACTGGACCCCGCTCGCCGAGATGTATCAGGACGTCCGTCATCTGCGCTTTGCCGACGGTCCGGACGAGGTGCACTGGATGGTGGTCGGCCGCCACGAGCTGAGCATGGCGTGAACCTCGCCTCTCCTGACGCGGGAAGAACCGTAGGGTGGGCAAAGGCGCAACGCGCCGTGCCCACGACCTCTCTCCGCTAGCAATAAACGCGTGGGCACGCTTCGCTTTGCCCACCCTACAATACCTGGGAGTTACGCAGTCTTCGCCGCCTCGACCTTGTCCTGCGTCTTCGTCTCGAAATCGCTCGCGTCGTGCCGCTCGTGGAGCTGGCTTGAGGGATCGCCGGAGACGCGGTTGACCATGCGGCCGCGCTTCACGGCGGGGCGTTGCGCGATCTGGTCGGTCCAGCGCTGCACGTTCTTGTAGTCCTGCACCGACAAAAATTCGCCGGCGCCGTAGACCAGCCCCTTGGCGAGCGCGCCGTACCACGGCCACACCGCGATGTCGGCGATGGTGTACTCCTTGCCCGCGAGGTACTCGTTGTCGGCGAGGCGCCGGTCGAGCACGTCGAGCTGGCGCTTGGTCTCCATCGCAAAGCGATCGATGGCGTATTCGATCTTGGTCGGGGCGTAGGCGTAGAAATGGCCGAAACCGCCGCCGAGATAGGGCGCGCTGCCCATCTGCCAGAACAGCCAGGACATAGCCTCGGTGCGGGTCTTGATGTCCTTCGGCAGAAAGGCGCCGAACTTCTCGGCGAGGTAGAACAGGATCGAGCCGGATTCGAAAACACGGATCGGCTCCGGACCCGAGCGGTCCATCAGCGCCGGGATCTTCGAGTTCGGGTTGATGTTGACGAAGCCGCTGCCGAACTGGTCGCCATTGCCGATCCTGATCAGCCAGGCGTCGTATTCGGCACCCTTGTGGCCGAGCGCCAGCAGCTCCTCCAGCATCACCGTGACCTTCACCCCGTTCGGGGTCCCCAGCGAATAGAGCTGGAGGGGATGCTTGCCGACCGGCAGCTCCTTGTCGTGGGTGGGACCGGCAATGGGCCGGTTAATGCTGGCGAACTGCCCGCCATTCTCCTTGTTCCAGGTCCAGACTTTGGGCGGCACGTAGGCGGGGGCGTCGGTCATGCGGGGGCTCCGGCAAAAAGATGCGCCTGCATTAATTAGCCCGCGCGCGGTCGATGGCAAGGCCTGCCGGCTCTGCGTCAGGCGCGGGCCTCAGGTCGGTGTCATGCATCCGGCAACCTCGTTAGGCCGCGCATGGTTGCGAGGGCAATGGCCCGTCGCGCGACGTGGCGCCTGCACGCAAGATGCGCGCTGGAATCCGGCATGGCATCGCGCACGACGATGAGGGCACAGTCTCGTCGAACGCGCGCCGGGAGAGGACCATGAAATCGCCGATCTGTGACATGCTGGGCATCGAGTTCCCGTTGCTCGCCTTCAGCCATTGCCGCGATGTCGTTGCCGCCGTCAGCCGTGCCGGCGGCTTTGGCGTGTTAGGTGCCACCGCGCACACGCCCGATACGCTCGAACGCGAGCTGAAATGGATCGACGATCACGTCGACGGCAGGCCCTATGGCATCGACGTGCTGATCCCGGAAAACATCTCGACTGCAGGCGAGAAGGACGTCACCTGGAAGAGCCTTGAGGCGCGCGTGCCGCAACAGCACCGCGCCTACACGCGCGACCTCTTGAAGAAGTACGATATCGAGCTGACCACGACGAGCGTTGCCGACGATCAACCTCAGCCGTTCGACGCCAAGACGGCGCTGGAGATGCTCGAGATCTCCTTCAATCATCCGATCCGCCTGATCGCGAATGCGCTCGGCGTGCCGCCGAAGGCGATGATCGAGATGGGCAAGTCGCACGGCGTGCCCGTGGCCGCGCTCGTCGGTGCCAAGGAGCACGCGCTGCGCCAGGTCGCGGCCGGCGTCGACATCCTCGTGGTGCAGGGCACCGAGGCCGGCGGCCATTGCGGCGAGGTTTCGACCATGGTGCTGGTGCCGGAGGTGATCAAGGCGATCAAGAATATCCGCGACGTGCCCGTGCTCGCGGCCGGCGGCATCATGACGGGCCGGCAGATGGCCGCCTGCATGGCGATGGGCGCGGCGGGCGCATGGACCGGCTCGGTGTGGCTCGCGACCGTCGAGGCCGAGACCAGCGAGGTCTTTCGCGAGAAGATGATCGCGGCGTCCTCGCGCGATGCGATCCGCTCGAAGGGCCGCACCGGCAAGCCGGCGCGGCAACTCCGTTCGGTCTGGACCGATGCCTGGGACCGCGCGCCGGAAAGCCCGGGTGCGCTGCCGATGCCGCTGCAGAGCATCATCAGCCGCGATGCGTTCAATTCGATCGATCGCGCCGCCGCAAGCGGCAATGCGAAGGCGCGCGATCTCGTCAGCTATTTCGTCGGCCAGGGCGTCGGGCTGATCGACAGCGTGAAGTCGGCCGGCGCGGTGGTGCAGGAGTTCAAGGAAGATTTCGCCGAAGCCGTCGAGCACATGAATGCGCTGGTGGCGGACTAATCCCAGTCGTCATTGCGAGCGCAGCGAAGCAATCCAGACTGCCTCTGCGGAAAGATTCTGGATTGCTTCGCTGCGCTCGCAATGACGAACAACTAACATCGTGAATTGAAGAAGAAATGACCAATACCCCCGAAGATCGTATCCCCGTCATCGTCGGCATCGGCGAGATCGTCGACCGCCCCAAGGAGATCACCGAAGGCCTCGAGCCGCTCGATCTGCTCGAACAGGCGCTGCGGCGCGCCGAGGCTGACGCTGGCGCAAAGCTGCTCGGCGAGGTGCAATCGCTCGACGTCGTTAATTTCCTGAGCTGGCGCTATCGCGATCCGGAAAAACTGCTGGCGCAACGTCTCGGCATCTCGCCGGCGCATTGCTATTACGGGCCGGTCGGCGGCGAGAGCCCGATCCGCTACATCCACGAGGCAGCCAAGCGCATCGCGCGCGGCGAATGCACTGTGGCGGCAGTGTGTGGCGCGGAGGCGCAGTCGACCGCAACCAAGGCGGAGCGCGCCGGCGTCAAGCTGCCATGGACGCCGTTCGCCCATGACGTCGAGGAGCCCAAGCGCGGCGCGGCGTTCCAGAAGCCGCTGGCGGTGAAGCTCGGCGTGTTCCGGCCCGTCACGGTCTATCCGTTCTACGAGGCGGCCTCCTCGGCGCATTGGGGCCAGACGCCGCGCGAGGCCATGGCGGAGTCAGGCACGCTGTGGTCGCGCTATTCGGAAGCTGCCGCGCAAAATCCCAGCGCCTGGCTGAAGCGGCGTTATGCGCCGGAGGAGATCACGACGCCGACTGCGGACAACCGTCTGATCGCCTGGCCCTACAACAAGCTGATGGTCGCCAATCCCAGCGTCAACATGGGCGGCGCGCTGCTGCTGACCAGCCTCGCCAAGGTGCGCGCAGCGGGCATCGCCGAAGACAAGCTGGTCTATCCACTCGGCGGGGCCTCGGCGGAAGAGCCGCGCGATTATCTCCTGCGTGACCAGTTCTACGAAAGCCATCCGCAGAACGCGGTGCTCAGAAGCGTGATGGACCTCGCCGGTGGCGACGGCAAGAAGTTCGACGCGATCGAGCTCTACAGCTGCTTTCCCTGCGTGCCGAAGATGGCGCGGCGGACGCTGGGTCTTTCCGATGACGTCCAGCCGACCGTGACCGGGGGCCTCACCTTCTTCGGCGCGCCGCTAAATACCTACATGACGCATGCGGCCTGCGCGATGGTGCGGCGCCTGCGCGACGGCGCCAGGCTCGGCCTGCTCTACGGCCAGGGCGGCTTCGTCACCAAGCACCATGCGCTGGTGGTGGCGAAGGCGCCGCCGCGCGAGGCGCTGGCGCACGAGACGAGCGTCCAGGCGGAGGCCGACCGCAACAAGCGCGCGGTACCTGAGTTCGTCACGAAGGCCTCGGGCAAGGGCAAGGTCGAGAGTTTTACGGTGCTCTACGGCCGTGGCGGCGAGGTCGAGCATGGCGTCGTGATGCTGCGGACCGAACATGACCGGCGCACGCTGGCGCGGATTCCAGCGAGCGATAATGCGACGCTGGCGCATCTGCTGAATATGGACCGCACGCCGGTGGGTTCGCTCGGCGAGGTCAATATGGCCGCGGATGGCGTGCCGGAGTGGCAGGTGGCATAGCTCCCTCTCTTGTCCCGGACGCGGCGCGGCATGCCATGCCGCTCCGCAGAGCCGGGACCAGAAAGCTACACAAGACAGCGAGGAGAGATGGGCCCCGGCTCAGCAGCGCACCACCATAGCGCATCAAAGACGCGCGTAAACGCGCTTGTGGTGCTGCGCCGCGTCCGGGCACGAGACAGTCTTCAGCTCTTCGGCGCCTGCTTCTCGGATGCCGTCGCCGGCTTGCCCTTGGCGCCGGCGCCAACCACGCGGACCTGGTCGCCATCGGAGAGGCCGTCCGGCGGGGCGGTGATGACGCGGTCGTCCGCGGCGATGCCCGAGGCGAGCTCGATCTCGCGGCCGAGATCGCGGGCGACGGTCACGGTCTTGAACAGCACCTTGTCGTCGGCGCCGACAGTTGCGACGCGCAGGCCGCTGCCGTTGAAGATCAGGGCGCTGGCCGGGATGCTGAGCGGCGCAGAGTCGCGCTGGAGGTTCAGCTTCACGCTGGCATAGCCGCCGGGCATCAGCTCGCCGGAGGAGTTGTCGAGGCCGAGCTGCATGCGCGTGGTGCCGGAGGCGACGTCGACTGCCTGCGAGGAGGCTTCCACCGTCGCCTGGAAGGTCCGGTTCGGATACTCAGGCAGCGTGATGGTGGCCTTGGCGCCGATCTTGATCGCCGGCACGTAGTTCTGGGGCACGTTGACGTAGACGCGCAGCTTGGTGATGTCGGAGACCACGAACATCGCCGGGCCCGAGCCGCCGCCGGCGTTGATCAGCGCGCCGACGTCGGTGTCGCGCGAGGTCACCACACCGTCGAACGGCACCGTGATCTTCTTATAGCCGGCCAGCGCTTCAAGCCGCTCGACGGGCCGGACTTCACCGCCGCGTTCTTGTTGGAGAGATCGGCGGTGCGCTCGTCGATCTCCTGCGCGGAGACGAAGTTGGAGGCGACCAGCGTCTTGCGGCGGTTGAGGGTGGCTTCCGACAGCCTGGCGCTGGCCTGCTGGCTGGCGAGGTCGGCGCGGGCCTGAAGCAATTGCTGGTCGAGATCGGGCGCCTCGATCTCGGCAATCACCTGCCCGGCCTTGACCCGCGCGCCGATATCGGCGCTCCAGCTCTTCAGATAGCCCGAGACACGCGCGAAAATCGGCGCGCGGTAATAGGCCTCCAGCCGGCCCGGCAGGTCGATGGTGGCATTGAGGGACTTGGCGTTGGGCAGGGTCACCGCAACGCTGGGGACGGCCTGGTCCTCGGTCCACTCCTTCAGCTTGGAGCCCTGGTCTTCGCGGGCCCGGATGCCGGTGCCGACGACGAGGCCTGCCGCGATCAGCGCCACCACGCCGAAGATGCCCAGTTTCCGGTGCGAGACCGGGGAGCGTGGTTCAGTGGGCGACATGCGGTGTCTCCGATGAGGCGGCGGCTTTGGCGCCTTGTTTCTTGTGTACCATGCTGAACACCACGGGAACAAACATCAGCGTGGCGAAAGTTGCAAAGATCAGGCCGCCGATCACGGCGCGGCCAAGTGGCGCATTCTGCTCGCCGCCCTCGCCCAGGCCCAATGCCATCGGCGCCATGCCGATGATCATGGCGAGCGCGGTCATCAGCACCGGACGAAACCGGACGAAGCCGGCTTCGAGCGCAGCCGCGACGGGATCGCCGAGCTCCTCGTAGCGTTCGCGCGCGAAGGAGATCACCAGCACGCTGTTGGCGGTGGCAACGCCCATGCACATGATCGCGCCTGTCAGCGCGGGCACCGACAGCGTCGTCTCCGTCATGAACAGCATCCAGACGATGCCGGCGAGCGCAGCCGGCAGAGCAGTGATGATCACGAACGGATCGGACCAGGACTGGAAGTTCACGACAATCAGAAAGTAGATCAGCACGACGGCACCAAGCAGTCCGAACAGGAGGCCGGTGAAGGCGCTGTTCATGGTCTGCACCTGGCCGAGTAGCACCACGGACGAGCCCTTCGGCACGTCGTTGGCGGTGTCGGCGATGACCTTGCGGATGTCGGCGGCGACCACGCCGAGATCGCGGCCCGAGGTCGTCGCGAAGATCTGCACCATCGACTGGATGTCGTATTGCGAGACCACCGCGCTCGAGGTCGACCGCTTGATGTCGGCGATGCCGCCGAGGATCGGCGACTGCGCATTGCCTGCAGCCGTGATCGGCAGCGTCTGCAGTGCGCTGAGCGAGTCGATCTGGTATTGCGGCGTCTGCATCACGATCGAGTAGGACACGCCGTTGTCCGGGTTGAGATAGTAGGTCGGCGCGACCTGCGAGGAGCCGGCGAGATTGACCACGAGGCTGTTGGTGACGTCGCGCTCGGTCAGGCCGACATATTGCGCGCGGGTGCGGTCGACGTCGATGTTGAAGGTCGGGTTGTTCGGCGATTGCTGAATGCGCGCATCGGCAACGCCCGGGATCTTGCGGACTTTGGCCAGCAAGCTGTTGGCGTAAGCGAAGTTGGCGTTGAGATTGGCGCCGCGGATCTGCAGGTCGATCGGCGCCGGCGCGCCGAAATTCAGGATCTGGCTGACGATGTCGGCGGGCAGGAACGCGAAGCTGACGCCGGGGAACAGCCGCGGCAGCTGCTCACGCAGCACCTTCACATGCTCCTCGGTCGGCTTGTGGCCTTCCTTCAGCTTGATCTGGATGTCGCCGTCCTGCGGGCCGATCACGCCGGTGTTGTTGTAGGTCATGTTGATGCCGGAGATCGGCATGCCGATGTTGTCGGTCATGGTCTCGATCTCGCCCGGGATCAGCTTGCGTACCGCCTTCTGCACGTCGGCGAGTTGGTTGGCGGTCTCCTCGACGCGGGTGCCGACTTGCGTGCGGACATGCATCAGGATGTTGCCGGCGTCGACGGCGGGAAAGAAATTGCGGCCGAGGAACGGCACCAGCGCAAAGGATGCGCCGACCACGCAGAGGAAGCCGATCACGAACACCGCACGATGCGCCAGCGCAAGGCCGAGCAGCCCGCGATAGAAGCCGCGGATGCGCTCGAACCGCGCCTCGAAGCCGCGCTGGAACCAGACCAGGGGATTGCGTGACTTCGGCGGGGCGCCGTCGTGATGGACACGCGCCTGCAGGAGGTAGTTCGCCATAGTCGGCACCAGTGTGCGCGACAGGATGAACGACCAGATCATCGCGAACATCACGGCTTCCGCCATAGGCACGAACAGGAAGCGCGCGACGCCGCTGAGGAAGAACATCGGCACGAACACGATGCAGATGCAGAGCAGCGAGACGAAGGCCGGTGTCACGATCTGGTTGGCGCCGTCGAGAATCGACTGCTCGACCGGCTTGCCCTGCTCCAGATGGTAGTTGATGTTCTCGATGGTCACGGTGGCGTCGTCGACGAGGATGCCGACGGCGAGCGCGAGACCGCCGAGCGTCATGATGTTCAGCGTCTCGCCGATCGCCGAAAGCATGATGATGGCGCCCAGCACCGAGAGCGGGATCGACACCGCGATGATGATCGTGGAGCGCCAGCTGCCGAGGAACAACAGGATCATGACGCTGGTCAGCAGCGCTGCGATCACGCCTTCGAACGCGACACCCTCGATCGCACCACGCACGAACACCGACTGGTCGCCGATGAAGCCGATCTTCAGCGCGTCCGGCAGCTGGTCCTTGACCTCGATCACCTTCTGCTTGATGCCGGCGATGATATCGAGCGTCGAGGTCGTGCCCGCCTTCAGCACCATCATCAGCACGGAGCGGTTGCCGTCGACATGGACGATGTTGGTCTGCGGCGGATTGCCGTCGCGCACGGTCGCGACATCGCGGACATAGACCATCGCGCCGTTGACCGTGCGGATCGGCAGATTGCCGAGCTCGTCGATCTTCAGCGGCGAATTGTTGAGCTGGATGTTGTACTCGAACTGGCCGATCTTCTGGGTGCCGACCGGCGTGATCAGATTCTGGGCTGCGAGCGCATTGGCGACGTCCTGGCCCGACAGCCCGCGGGCCTGGAGCGCGGAGGGATCGAGGTCGATCTGCACCTGGCGCTGCTTGCCGCCGAACGGATAGGGGATCGCCGCGCCCGGCACGGTGACCAGCGGTGTTCGCAGCTGGTTGATGCCGATATCGGCGAGGTTCTGCTCGGTGAGGCCCTCGCCCGAGAGCGCCACCTGGATGATCGGCACGGTCGAGGCGGAATAGTTCAGGATCAGGGGCGGCGTCGCGCCCGGCGGCATCTGCTTGAGCAGCGTCTGCGAGATCGCGGTGACCTGCGCATTGGCGGTGCGGATGTCGACGTTCGGCTGGAAGAAGATCTTGATGATGCCGAAGCCGTTGTAGGAGTTGGCGGTGATGTGCTCGATGTCGTTGACCGTCGTCGTCAGTGCGCGCTGGAACGGCGTCGTGATGCGGCCGGACATCTGGTCCGGCGGCAGGCCAGTGTACTGCCAGACCACGCCGATGACGGGGATGCGGATATCAGGGAAGATGTCGGTCGGCGTCCGCAGCGCCGCCAGCGGTCCGATGATGAGGAGCAGGAGCGCGAGCACGACAAACGTATAGGGTCGGCTCAGGGCAATTCGGACCAGAGCGATCATTCGTCAGGCAATTCCAGGTCGAGCGAGGATTTACGGAATCCGCCCATGGGGATCCCTTTCCCCTTTACCCGAGCACCGCCGGAAACGCTAATCTCCGGCGGCTGTCCTGCATTCACTTCCCTGCTACCGCACTGCGAAATCTACATCGCAGCCATGCAGCCGCATGCCTCAGGCGGCGCGGACGTTGGTCAGGAACTTGCCGACCTCCATCTTAAGCCGGTTGGAATCGCGCGACAGCATTTGCGCCGCCGACAGCACCTGCGAGGACGCCGAGCCGGTCTCGGAGGCGCCGCGCTGAACACCGTTGACGTTGGAGGAGACCTGCTGGGTGCCGTGGGCCGCTTCCTGCACGTTGCGGGCGATCTCCTGAGTCGCCGCGCCCTGCTGCTCCACGGCCGCCGCGATCATCGAGGATATCTCCGACAGCCGCGCGATGGTGCCGCTGATCTCGCTGATGGCGCTGACCGATTCCTGGGTCGCCGCCTGGATGCCGCCGATCTGCTGGCCAATCTCGCCGGTGGCCTTGGCGGTCTGCTCGGCCAGCGCCTTGACCTCGGACGCAACCACCGCGAAGCCGCGGCCGGCCTCGCCGGCCCGCGCCGCCTCGATCGTGGCATTCAGTGCCAGCAGATTGGTCTGACCCGCGATGGCATTGATGAGCTCGACAACGTCGCCGATCCGCGCTGCGGCGCGCGACAATTCGCTGACCCGCTCGGTGGTGGCGTGCGCCTGGCTGACCGCCTCGCCGGCGATACGCGCCGAATCCTGCACCTGGCGGCTGATCTCGCGCACCGAGGACGACATCTGCTCGGCCGCCGAGGCCACCGAATGGACGTTGCTGGAGGCCCTGTCGGAGCCGGAGGCGACAGCCGTCGCCAGTTCCTCGGCGCGGCCCGCGGCCGAGGACAGCGTCGAGGCCGACGCCTCGAGCTCGGTCGCGGCCGAGGACACGGTCTCGACGATCTCGCCGATCGCGGCCTCGAAGCCGTCGGCCAGCTTGGTCATGTCGGTCTTGCGTTGCGCCTCGGCGCGGCGCTGCACCGCCTGCACCTCGTCGCGGCTGAAGCGGATGATGGTCTGGACGGTCTGGAGATTGCGCAGCGCCTCGCCGATCTCGTCATCGCGCTCGATGTTGATGCGGTTGTCGAGCTTGTCCTGGACGAGGTTGACCAGGGTGTCGTTGAGGTGCTGCATCGGCCCCTTGATCGCCAGCATCGTCGCAACGCCGGCGAACCCGGCGCTGGCAGCGCCGATGACGGCCAGCAGCGACAGGATCAGGCCGGTCGAACCGCCGGTGGAGAGCGCACCACCGGCGCCAAGCGCGAGCATGAACAGCGCCTGGAGCGCCATCGTCGTGACGAGGCGCGCCCTCAGGGTTCCGGTGAAGACGCTGAAGCGGTCGAGCAGCGAGCGGCGGCGAATGATGCCGGCATCGATGCGATAGCCATGCGGCTTCTTCTCGCGGATTGCGGCGTAGACCTCTTCGGCGAGCTTGCGCTGGTCGGCCGGCAGCCTCGTGCGGATCGAGGTGTAACCCTTGACCTGCCCGTTCTCACGGATCGGAGATGCCGTCGCCAGCACCCAGTAGAAGTCGCCGTTCTTGCGGCGGTTCTTCACGGCGCCGAGCCATGGCTTGCCGGCCTTCAGCGTGTCCCAGAGATTGTCGAACGCCTCCGACGGCATGTCGGGGTGGCGGACGATGTTGTGCGGCTGGCCCATCAGCTCCGCCGACCTGAAGCCGGCGGCCGCGATGAAGTCCTCGTTGAAATAGGTGAGCTTGCCCTTGAGGTCGGTGCGCGAGACGATCAGCGTCTCGTCGCTGACGGGATATTCGATATCGGTGACAGGAAAATTCTTGCGCATCGGCCCCCCAGAGCACGCTTCGGTATGGACTCATTCCAACCGGGGCTGTCGCCATATGAGGCCGCCCGCGAGCAATTCTTGTAAATCGAATTTAACCATCGATGAAACTGCGCGCCCGTACGAGTACGGGTAATCCGTCACAATGCTACCTTTAGACGATATCATGCGTCCGCCAAAAGAAAACGGGCGGCGCTCGCGGCGCCGCCCGTTCGTCGATGGATGTCCGGCGCCGCGGTTTACGCCGCGCGGACGTTCGTCAGGAACTTGCTGACCTCGGCCTTGAGCCGGTTCGAATCGTTGGACAGCATCTGCGCCGCCGACAGCACCTGCGAGGAGGCCGTGCCGGTCTCGGTCGCGCCACGCTGCACGTCGGTGATGTTCGAGGAGACCTGCTGGGTCCCCTGCGCCGCCTGCTGCACGTTGCGGGCGATCTCCTGGGTCGCTGCGCCCTGCTCTTCCACCGCAGCCGCGATCGCCGAGGAGATCTCCGAGAGGCGCTCGATGGTCGAGGAGATCTCCTTGATCGCGCCGACAGAGTCGTTGGTCGCCGCCTGGATGCCGGAGATCTGCTGGCCGATCTCGCCGGTCGCCTTCGCGGTCTGCTCGGCGAGCGCCTTCACTTCGGAAGCCACCACAGCAAAGCCGCGGCCGGCTTCACCGGCGCGCGCCGCCTCGATCGTGGCGTTCAGCGCCAGAAGGTTCGTCTGTCCGGCGATGGTGTTGATCAGCTCGACGACGTCGCCGATGCGGGATGCCGCCTTGGAGAGCTCGCTGACGCGCTCGGTGGTGGCGCGGGCCTGGCCGACAGCGTCGCCCGCCATCCGTGCCGATTCCTGCACCTGACGGCTGATCTCGCCGACGGACGAGGCCATCTCCTCGGTCGCCGAGGCCACCGACTGCACGTTGGTGGACGCTTCCTCCGATGCTCCGGCAACGGTGGTCGCGAGCCGCTGGGAGCGGTCGGCGGTCGAGGTCAGCGTCGAGGCGGAGGCCTCCAACTGGGTCGAGGCCGACGACACGGTCTGCACGATCTCGCCGATCATCGTCTCGAATTCGCGGGTAATGTTGTCGACGCGGCGGCCGCGCTCGATCTTGGCCTCGGCAGCGGCCGCGGCGGCCTCGTCGGCGGCCTTCTTGGCGATCAGCGCCTCCTTGAAGATCTGAAGCACGTCGGCCATGGCGCCGATCTCGGTCTTCTCGCCCCGGTGCGGGACTTCGGCTGAAAGGTCGCCCTTGCCCAGTGCCTGCATCGGCAGGGTGATCGAGTTGATGCCGCTGGAAACATCATGGACGAGATAGAAACCGACGCCGATGCCGACGATGACGGCGGCGCCGAGGATGATCGAGAGCAGCATGAACGCATGATAATAGCTGTCGGCCGCGTCCCGTGCGGCCTGGTCGCCGCCCCTGGTGTTGAGCTCGATGTCCTTCTGCAGCACCTCGTCGGACTTCAGGCCGATCTTGTTGACAGTCTTGGTGTTGAGCTCATGGGATCCGTGCGGCACCTTGCCCGCCTCCATGCGCGACAATTCCATGACGTCCTGGCCGCCTTTCTGGTACTCGCTCCAGAGCTTCGACCACTCGGTGTAGAGCGCCCGCTCTTCCGGCGAGGTGATCATCGCCTCGTAGTCCTTGCGAGCCCTGGCCAACATCTCGGTTACGGACGCCGCAGTCTTTTCCGCCGCCAGCTTTTCATCCAGCGTCTCGGCCAGCATGTGCTCGCGGATCACGTTGCGGTAGGTGATCACGCCGGCGCGCAGATCGCCCAGCACGCGCACGCTCGGCATCCAGCTCGTGGTGATGTCGACCGTATTGGCGTTCATCGACCGCATCTTGATGACGGCTAGCAGGCCCATACCGGCCATCGCGACGAGCAGGAACGCCACGACACTGATGATCTTGGCGCGGATGGAAATCTTAGCGAGCATAAGCGGTCTCTTTGCGTTGGCGCGGCGGCGCGTCCGGAAATGGTCATCAACAAACGATGCGGTGCCGATATCCAACAGCAAGGCGACTGAGCAGCTCTTAACTACGACTCCGCACAGGTACGGAAGCCGAAAGAAATGAATGAGGGGCTAAGAATGCCCTGCGCTCAGCGCATGAGCCTAAGCGCGTCCGCGAAAAACTCCGCGCCGCCAAAATTTCCGGACTTCAGCGCGAGCAGCATGTCGCCGCCAGCACCGACCGCGCGCAGCACCGGAACGCCAGCGGCGATTTCCACTCCGACGAGAAATCCGGGAATCCTCAACCGATCAACGACGGCGCCGGATGTTTCGCCACCGGCAATGACCAGGCGCCGTACACCTGATTTTACAAGGCTTTCCGCAATATCAGCCATCGTCTGCTCGATTGCATGGCCCGCCGCGTCGCGGCCGTGACGCGCCTGGAGCGCGGCGACCTGATCCGGTGTCGAACTCGATGCGATCAGCACCGGACCTTCGGCCAGTCGCGGCCTTGCCCAGTCCAGCGCACGCTGCGCTTCGCGCGCTCCCGTAAGAATACGGTCGGGATCGAGATGCAACACCGGCATGACACGTTCGGCATTCGCGATCTGCTGAAGTGTCGCCTGCGAGCAGCTTCCGGCAAGGCAGGCCGCCGGTCCGCCGACCGCGGCGCCCGCCTCTCCGCTCGTCGCGGCCGATTTGACCTTACCCGTCGACACCAGCGCCCGCGCCAGACCGAGGCCGATGCCGGAGGCACCGACCGACAACCGATGTTCGGCGGCCACGAGACCGATGGTCTCGAGATCGCGGTCGAACACGGCATCGATGATCGCTGCCCCAATGCCCTTGCCCGCGAGCTCGGTGAGCCGCACGCGCACGGCATCTGCGCCGCGCGTGACGGTAGCGAGATCGACGAGGCCGATTTGCGTCCGGCTCTGGCGCGCCAGCACGCGCACCAGGTTGGAATCGTGCATCGGGTTGAGCGGATGGTCCTTCAGCGGGCTCTCGTTCAGCGGCACCGCGCCGACGAAGAGGTTGCCCTGGTAGACGGTGCGGCCGGTCTCCGGGAAGGCCGGCGTCACCAGCACGACGCCCTCGCCGCCATCGGCGCGAAGAGCATCCATCACCGGGCCGATGTTGCCGGCATCGGTGGAATCGAAGGTCGAGCAGATCTTGAACAGCACGTGGTCCGCGCCGCGGCCCCGCAGCCATGTCTCGGCCGCGCGCGAGCGCGACACGGCAAGGCCGGCCTCGATCGAGCGGCTTTTCAGCGACACCACGACAGCGTCGACCTCGGGCAGCGCCAGATCATCGGCGGGCACGCCGATAGTCTGCACGGTGCGCAGGCCCGCGCGCGTCAACGTGTTGGCGAGATCGGAAGCACCGGTATAGTCGTCCGCGATGCAGCCAAGAGAAATTTTTGCTGCGGGGGTCACGGCTTCACTCCGGCGTAAGGTTTGAACCAGGCGAGGCCATCGGTGGTCTTGCCGCGCGGATTATATTCGCAGCCGACGAAGCCGGGATAGCCGAGCCGGTCGAGCTCTTCGAACAGGAACGGATAGTTCAGCTCTTCGCCGTCGGGCTCGTTGCGCGAGGGGACGCTGGCGATCTGGATGTGGCCGATGATCGGCATCATCTCGCGCAGCCGCATGGTGACATCGCCATGGATGATCTGGCAGTGATAGATGTCGAACTGGAGCTTCAGGTTCGGCAGCCGCAACTCCTGGATCAGGTCGCGCGCGAAGCCGAAATCGTTGAGGAAGTAGCCGGGCACGTTGCGGGCGTTGATCGGCTCGAGCACGATGTCGATGCCGTGCGGGCCGAAGAACTCGGCGGCCCACGCCACCGACTTGTAGAACGCCTCAATCGCGACGCGCTCGCCGCGGTTGGCGATGCCGGCCATCAGGTGAAGGCGCTTGACGCCGGTTGCCTTGGCATAAGGCAGCGCTGTCTCGAGGCTCGCCTTGAGATCATTGAAGCGCGAAGGGAGTGCCGCAAACCCCTTCTCGCCGGCATTCCAGTCGCCCGGCGGCAGGTTGAACAGCGCCTGGGTCAGACCGTTGCGCTTGAGCCGCTCGCCGACGGCCTCGACCGGATGCTCGTAAGGAAAGAGGAACTCGACCGCGGTGAAGCCGGCTTGGGCTGCGGCATCGAAGCGGTCGAGGAACGGCACCTCAGTGAACATCATTGAGAGGTTGGCGGCGAAACGGGGCATTGGAGATCCTCTTACTTGTCGCCGGGGAGCTTCACGCCAGTGACCTGCGCGTACATCCGCGCCACCGAGGCATCGTCGTCGCGGCCCATGCCGGCGGCAGCCGTCATCAGGAACATCTGCAGCGCGGCGGCGGAGACCGGCACCGGAAACCGGGCGCTGCGCGCCATGTCCTGGATGATGCCGAGGTCCTTCACGAAAATCTCGACCGCGCTCCGCGGCGTGTAGTCGCCGTCGAGCACGTGCGGCATGCGATTCTCGAACATCCAGGAATTGCCGGCGGAGGCCGTGATCACCTCATAGACCTTGCGGATGTCGAGGCCCTGCTTGGCGGCGAACGCGATGGCTTCGCTGGCAGCGGCAATGTGCACGCCGGCGAGCAGCTGGTTGATCATCTTGAAGGCGGCGCCCTGCCCTGCGGCATCGCCAAGCTCGTAGAGCTTTGCGGCCATCGCGTCGAGTGCCGGCCGCGCCTTTGTAAAGGCGGCAGGGCTGCCGGAGGCGAGGATCGTCAGCTCGCCTTGCGCGGCGCGCTGCGCGCCGCCGGAGATCGGCGCATCGAGATAATGCCGGCCGGTCGCCTCGAGCTGTTTTGCAAGGCGCCGCGCCACGTCGGGATCCATGGTGGCGGAGGAGATGAAGACGCCGTCCTTCGGCAGGGTCTCGGCGACGCCGTCCTTGCCGAACAGGATCGCTTCGGTCTGGGCGGCATTGACGACGACGCTGACGACGATGTCGGTGTCCTTGGCGGCCTCGGCCGGCGTTTTGGCGCCGCTGCCGCCGTCCTTCACGAACCGCGCCACAGCGTCCGCCGACACGTCGCAGCCGGTCACGGCATGGCCGGCGCGCTTCAGCGAGGTCGCCATGCCATACCCCATCGAGCCGAGCCCGATGACGGCGATGCGCTGATTTTGTGACGTGGTGGCGGACATGCAACTGACCCTTGCGAACGTTTCCTGGACGGCCGCCCTTTGCGGCGGCTTGGCAACCGAATAACACGGCTTGGCCGCGCTGCCAAAGCGTGAGACAAGCGGGCATGACGGCCATGAGCACTGAACCGAGCAACGAGACAAGGCTGCGTGAGGATATCTGCCGGATCGGACGGTCCCTGTTCGAGCGCGGGCTAACGCCGGGCTCCTCCGGCAATATCAGCGTCAGGCTGGACGGCGGTGGCTGGCTGGTGACCCCCACCAATGCCTCGCTCGGCTTCCTCGATCCCGCAAAATTGTCCCGGCTGGATGATCAGGGCCGGCTGGTATCGGGCGATGCGCCGACCAAGGAAGTTCCGCTGCACACGGCGCTCTATGACACGCGCGGCAGCGCACGCGCGATCGTGCATCTGCATTCGACTCATTCGGTGGCGCTCTCGATGCTGCCCGAGATCGACCCGCGCGCCGCACTGCCGCCGATGACCGCCTATTACCTGATGAAATGCGGCGCCACCGCGCTCGTGCCCTATTACCGCCCCGGCGATCCCGCGGTGGCCGACGCGATCAAGGGACTAGCGGGAAAGTACTCATCCGTGCTGCTCGCCAACCACGGCCCCGTCGTCGCTGGCGACACGCTCGAAGCCGCCGTGTTCGCGACGGAGGAGCTTGAGGAGACCGCGAAGCTGTATCTGCTGCTGCGCGGGCTAAACCCGCGGTATCTCTCGCCCGAGCAGGTGACGGATCTGGTGAAGGTGTTCGGGGTGACGTTGCCGGAGCGTGGGCACGAGCACTAGAGCCCGGCTCTCACCCCTCGTCATTGCGAGCGCAGCGAAGCAATCCAGAATCTTTCCGCCGAGGCAGTCTGGATTGCTTCGCTTCCCTCGCAATGACGGCGGAGATTGCGACGGCAGTCTAGCTACAGCCCCAGATACGCCTTGCGCACGTCGGGATTGCCCTTGATCTCCGCGGACGGGCCCTGCATCAGCACGCGGCCGGTTTGCAGGATGTAGGCACGGTCGGCGATCTCGAGGCACTCGGCCATGCGCTGCTCGACGATCAGGACGGTCATGCCGGCGTCGCGGATCCGTTTCACGGCCTGAAAGATCTCATCGACCAGTTTTGGCATGATGCCCTGCGAGGGCTCGTCCAGCATCAACAGCCGCGGGCGCGTCATCAGGGCGCGGCCGATCGCGAGCATTTGCTGCTCGCCGCCGGAGAGCGTCTCAGCGCGCTGCTCGAGGCGCTCGGACAGGCGCGGAAACAGGTTGAAGACCAGGTCGAGCGGTCCCTCGCGATCCGCATCGCCGCGATAGAGGTAGCTGCCGAGGCGGAGATTGTCGCGCACCGACAGGCGCGGAAACAAGCGGCGGTTCTCCGGCACGTAGGCAATGCCGGTGGCGGTGACGTGATGCTGCGCCATGCCGTCGAGGCGCCTGCCATCGAACGTCACCGTGCCCGAGCGCGGGCGCTCGGCGCCGGCGATGGATTTCAGCAGCGTCGACTTGCCCGCACCGTTGGCGCCGGCGACGCAGACGATCTCGCCCTTCTGGACCTCGATCGAAACCGCGGAGATCGCGACCAGGCCCTGATAGGCGGTCGTGACTTCATGCACGCTGAGCATGACGATCTCCCAGATATGCGCTGATCACCTTGGGATCGCGGACGACGTCGGCGGGCTTGCCCTCGACCAGCACCTTGCCGAGGTCGAGCACGATGGCGCGGTCGACCAGCGGCATCACGATCTCCATGACATGCTCGACCATCAAGACGGTGATACCGGCATCGCGCACCTTGCGCACCAGCGCCACGCCGGTCTGCGCCTCAGTCGGCGTAAGGCCAGTGAGGACCTCGTCGAGCAGCAGTAGCTTCGGTTCGGTTGCGAGCGCACGCGCAACTTCCAGGCGGCGCTTCTCGGCCGGGACGAGATCGCTCGCGAGCACGTCGGCGCGCGCGGCAAGGCCGGTGAATTCCAGCACCTCGCGCGCCTTGCGGCGCGCCTCGCGCATCACGGTGTTGCGCACGAGCGCACCGACGATGACGTTGTCGACGACGGTCATGGTTTCAAAGCTCTTGACCACCTGGAAGGTGCGCCCGACGCCGCGTTGGCAGCGCGCGGCCGCCGGCATGTGGGTGACGTCCTCGCCGTCGAACCAGATCGAGCCTTGCGTCGGCGGCAAGACGCCGGCGATCAGATTGAACAGGGTCGACTTGCCGGCGCCGTTGGGGCCGATCAGGCCGACGATCTCGCCGCGGCGGACCGAGATCGAGACGTCGCTGTTGGCGACGAGGCCGCCGAACCGCTGCCAGACGCCGCGGGTTTCAAGGAGCGCGGTCATCGCGTGGCTCCTTTCGACTTTGAACGGGAGAACAGGCTCACTAGGCCCTGAGGAAGGGCCAGCGAGATCGCCACGATCAGCGTACCGTAGACGATGAGGTCGACGCCGCGGCCGGAGCCGCCGATATAAGACCGCGTCAGCTCGGTCATCGGGATCAGGATGGCGGCGCCAAGCACGGGGCCCCAGAGGGTGCCGATGCCGCCGAGCACGGCCGGTAGCGCCATCAGCAGCGAGAACTGGAAGCCCATGACGCTCTCAGGATCGATATAGGCGAGGAACTGCGCATAGAAGGCGCCGCCGATGGCGACGAGGAAGGCCGAGACGGCAGCCGCGCCCATCTTGGAGTTGAACACGACGACGCCGAGGCTTTCGGCCGCTTCCGGATTGTCCTTCACCGCGCGCCACCAGAAACCCCATTTGGAGTCTTCCAGCCACCAGGTGACGAACCAGGCGAGGCTGCACAGCGCCAGCGCGAAATAGAAGTACGGCAGCTTGCTGCGCAGGAACTGGAATTTCAGCCAGCTGTCGCCGCGCACCGGAATGGTGATGCCCATCGCAGCGCCCGCCCACTCCCAGTTCTGGAACAGCAGCAGGCCGATCTCGGCGATGACGATGGTCGCGATCACGAAGTAGTGGCCGCGCAGGCGGAAGAAGGGATAGCCGAGCCCCATCGCGATCACCGCCGCGATCACGCCGCCGGCGAGCATGCCGAACCAGGGCAGCACGCCGAACTTGGTGAACAAGAGCTCGGTGGTGTAGGCGCCGATGCCGAAATAGAGCGCGTGGCCGAGCGAGATCTGTCCGCAATAGCCGTACAGGATGTTCCAGCTCTGCGACAGCGCCGCATACATCAGGGTCAGGATCAGGATGTTCTGGACGTAGACGTCCTTGATGAACAGCGGCGCGAGTGCGGCGAGGGCTGCCAGCACCGCGGCGATGATGAGGTCGCGGCGGCGCCGCGCGGCAAAATTCTTGTCCATCACATCGACCCGAACAGGCCGCGCGGCCGGATGAAGACGACGAGCAGGTAGACCGCATAGATGCCGACCGATTTCAGCGAGGGCGGCAGCACCAGGGCGGTCGTCGCCTCGACCAGACCGACGATGATGCCGCCGGCGAAGGCGCCGAACACGCTGCCGAAGCCGCCGAGCGCCACGGTCACATAGGCAATCAGCGCGAAGGACGCACCGACGTCGGGATAGATGTAGAAGAACACCGCCATGATCGCGCCGGCGAGACCGACCAACGCGGCGCCGAGGCCCCAGCCGAGCGCGAACACGCGGTTCTTGTCGATGCCGACCAGCGCGACCGCGCCGGGATCTTCACGCGTGGCTTCCAGCGCGCGGCCGAAATCGGTCCGGTGGATGAAGAAGTAGAGGCCGGCGAAGGCTGCGATCGAGACCAGCGCGCCGATCAGCTGCGGCTCCGGCAGAAAGATGCCGGCGATCGATACCGTCTTGCCGCCGAGCCAGGACTGCGGAATGCTGCGGTAGTCCGGCGTGAAGAAGAACTGCGCGAGGCCGCGCATGACGATGGCAAGGCCGAAGGTCGAGAAGATCTGCACCATGCCGGCATTGGCCTTGGCCCGCATGGCGAAGCGTACAATCAAGAGGTAGACGACCGCTCCGAACACGAACAGTGCGGCGGCGACCAAGGGCGCCGACAGCAAGGGATCGATGGCGAAGAACGCGAACAGGAAGAAGCTCGCATACATCGCGATCATCAGGAACTCGCCATGAGCGAAGTTCACGACGTCCATCAGGCCGAAGATCAGCGCGAGGCCGACGGCGATCAATCCATAGAGCAGGCCCATGAGAAGGCCGCTCGCGAGACTTCTGGATTATGGCTTGGGCTGTCAACTCTGGTCCCCCGTCCGAAACGTGATCGTTTGCTCCGTCATTGCGAGCGAAGAAGCAATCCAGACTGCCTCTCCGGCAATTGCCTGGTTTGCTTCGTCGCTTCGCTCCTGGCAATGACGAGGCTCGCGCGACGATCTCTACTTGCTCCCCTGCTCCCGCAGCGCTTACTTCATCGGCCAGGTCGCTTCGGCGATCGCGGCCTGCGGCGGGAAGATGGTGACGAACTTGCCGCCGATATATTGCAGCAGCACCGGGTCGGCGTCGTTGTTCTGGCCCATCTCGTCGAACTTGACGCGCTTCCAGGGCATGATGGTCTCCTCGCCCGGGATGTCGGTCGCCGCCAGCGCATCGCGGATCTTCTCGCCGTCGGTCGACTTGGCGCGGTTGATGGCGTCCGCCAGGATGATCAGGCCCATGAACTGGCGCGAGGTGAGGTCGTTGAAATCTTTGCCCGAGCGCGCCTTGAACATCTCGTTGATCTTGCCGACCATCGGGCGCTTCTGCGCGAGGTCGAGCGAGAAAGTGCCGCGCGAGATCACGCCTTCGAGCTTGTCGCCGACGGCGTCATACAGCGCCTTCTCGGAGAAGCCGGCGTCCTGCGCCACGATCGCGTTCGGCTTGTAGCCGAGCTCGGCCATGGTCTTGACCAGCAAAATGCCGTCCGTGGTGTAGCTCGAGGGCATCAGCACGTCGGCATTGGCCGTCTTGAGCTGCTGCACCTCGGCCGAGAGCGAGGGCGAGTTGGCGCGATATTTGATGTCGGTGACGATCTTGTAGCCGCGCTCGCCGGCGATCTTGGCCTGCGCGTTGCCGGAGTCGGTGCCGAAGATGGTATCTTCGTGGAACAGCGACAGCGTCTCGATCTTCGTCCCCTTCTTCTTCATGGCATCGAAGAAGTCGAACATCGCGGCCGAGTACATCTCGTCATGCGGCGCGGCGCGGAAGTAATATTTCAGGCCGCGGCGATGCAGGCTCGGCGAGGAATTGTCGGCGGAGACGAACGGAATCTGGTAGCGTTCGCAGATCTGGCTGACGGTGACGGCGACTGCGCTCTGATAGGTGCCGATGATGGCGCAGACCTTCTCCTGCGTGATCAGGCGCTCGGCCTCGGCGCGGCCCTTCTGCGGATCGGCCTGGTGGTCGGCGAACACGAGGCGCACCTTGGCGCCGCCAAGCCCCGACAGGCCCTCGCCCTTGGCCAGCGGCAGGTCGAAATCGGTATCCTTGTTGATGACCTCGAGCGCAGTCTCGTAGGCCTTCTGCGCGTCGACGCCCTGCTGTGCGCTGCCGCCGGAGAACGGATAGATCACGCCGATCACGACTTCCGAGGTCTGGGCGCGTGCGGCGAGCGGCACCAGCGCGGCAATAGCGGTGGCGCCCAGCAGCACGTCGCGGCGAGTGATCGTCATGGCAAAGTCCCCTGTTGAATTTCGACTGTTCGAATGAAGCGATTGGCGATTAGCGTAAAGCCCGAAGAAGCAGCAAACGCTGCCTCCTAAATCACGGCCATGGCCCTGTTCTTCAGATCTGTCACCAGCATCAGGCCGGGCGAATGCGTGATCGCGAACGGGAGTTTCGCAGCGTTGATTACAGATTGCGGCGTCACGCCGCAGGCCCAGAACACCGGGATCTCGTCGTCGGCGACGGGCACGGGGTCACCATAGTCGGGCTTGGCGATGTCCTTGATGCCGATCAGATGCGGATGGCCGAGATGCACGGGCGCACCGTGCACGGCGGGATAGCGCGACGTGATCTGCACCGCGCGGATCGCGTCCGCCGGCTTGAACGGGCGCATCGACACCACCATGGGGCCGGCGAACGGACCGGCCTCGCCGCAGGCGATGTTCGTGCGGTACATCGGCACGCGCACATTGTGCTCGATGTGGCGGATCGGCATGCCTTCATCGAGCAGCGCCTCTTCGAACGAGAAGGAGCAGCCGAGCACGAAGGTCACGAGGTCGTCGCGCCAATAGCTGGTCACGTCGGTCGGCTCGTCCACCACCTCGCCGTCGCGCCAGACCCGGTAGCGCGGCACGTCGGTGCGGATGTCGAGATCGGCGCCGAGCGCGGGAATGTGCGGGCTGCCGACATCGGACATGCCGATGATCGGGCACGGCTTCGGATTGAGCTGACAGAAGCGGTGAAAGGCACTGGCATATTCGGCCGGCAGGATCGCCAGATTGCCCTGGACGAAGCCCGGAGCGATTCCGGCGGTGGAAGCGACCAGCCCCTCGCGGTAGGCGAGCCGGGCCTTGCGGCTCGGGAGCGTGTCGGGCGTTTCAGTTTGCTGCGCTGCCACTAAAACAGTCATTTGATCGACCTGCCTATGAACTCGACAAGCACAGCCAACATCAAGCATACTATAAAGTCTAATCGTCCTTTTTAATCGATATCGATAAACTCGCTTTATCGACCAGGAAAATCCTTCCAATGCTCGACTTCAGGTCGATCGAAACCTTCCTCTGGGTCGTGAAGCTCGGCAGCTTCCGCGGCGCTGCGGCGCGGCTCAATACGACCCAGCCGGCGATCTCCCAGCGCATCGCCCAGCTCGAGCGCGAGATGGGTGTCAAGCTCCTCAACCGCGACCATCGCGTGGCTTCGCCGACGCCGAGCGGGCGGCAGATGATGGTCTATGCGGAGAAGCTGATCGGCCTGCGCGCCCAAATGATGGCGGAGATCGGTGACCGCTCGGCCATGCGCGGCGTGATGCGTCTCGGCGTCGCCGAGACCATCGTACACACCTGGCTGCCGCGCCTCGTGAAGAGCGTGAACGAGGTCTATCCGAACCTGTCGCTGGAGATCGAGGTCGACATCACGCCGAACCTCACCGCGCGCCTGCTCGCACAGGAGATCGAGCTCGCCTTCGTCGTCGGGCCGCTGTCGGCCTCGGGCGTGCATAATCGCGTGCTCGCCGATTATCCGATCGGCTTTCTCGCAAGCCCCTCGCTCGGCCTCGGCAAGGGGCCGGTCACGCCGGCGGAGCTCGCGCGGTTTCCGATCATCACCTTCCCGCGCAAGACGAAGCCTTATGAGGTCGTGCGCGAGGTGTTCGACCGGCCGGAGCTACCGCCGATCCGGCTGCATGCGTCCGCATCGCTTGCGACCGTCATCCACATGGCGGTCGAGGGACTCGGCATCGCCGTGATTCCCGATGCCATCGTCGAGAACGAGCTCGCCGACGGGCGGCTGCAGCTGCTCGACACCGATCTTGCCATCGCGCCGCTGACATTCACCGCGAGCTGGCTCGCCTCGCCCGACGTCGTCGCGGTGGAACGCGTCGCGGAGCTTGCACGTCAGATTGCGCAGAGGAGCCTTGCTGTTGACGCGCCCGTGCTGGCGCGTCATTGAAAAAGGCGCCGGACAACCTTCCACGTCATTCCGGGGCGATGCGACAGCATCGAACCCGGAATCTCGAGATCCCGGGTTCGGCTCTTCGAGCCGCGCCGGAATGACAACTGAGAGACTGACCGTATGAGCCGAGCCGCCACCAATCTGCAAATCGATTCCGCCCGCCTCTGGGGCTCGATCCACGAGACCGCGCAATTCGGCGCGACGGCCAAGGGCGGCGTGCGACGGCTGACGCTGAGCAACGAGGACAAGCAGGTGCGTGACTGGTTCCGAAAGGCCTGCGAAGATGCAGGCCTCGAAGTGCACGTCGATGCGCTCGGCTCGATGTTCGGATTGCGCAAGGGCCGCGACATGTCGAAGCTGCCCGTCGGCATCGGCTCGCACCTCGACACCCAGCCGACCGGCGGCAAGTATGACGGCATTTTGGGAACGCTCGGCGCGCTCGAAGTGATCCGCACGCTCAACGATGCCGGGATCGAAACCGAGGCGCCGATCTGCGTGGTCAACTGGACCAATGAGGAGGGTTCGCGCTTTGCGCCGGCGATGATGGCCTCCGCCGCCTATGTCGGCGATTTCACCACTGACGACATCCTCTCGCGCAAGGACATCGAGGGTACGACCGTCGGCCAGGCGCTCGACAGCATCGGCTATCGCGGCGACAAGCCGGTCGGCTTCCAGAAGCTCGGCTGCTTCGTGGAGCTGCACATCGAGCAGGGCCCGATCCTGGAGGCCGAGGGCAAGACCATCGGCGTGGTCGATTCCGGCCAGGGCGTGCTCTGGTACGACGGCAAGATCTCCGGCTTCGAGAGCCATGCGGGCTCGACCCCGATGCCGCTGCGGCGCGATGCGCTGGCAACGCTTTCCGAGATCGTGCTGGCGATGGAGGCCATCGCCAAGAAGCACGGGCCGAACGCCGTCGGCACTATCGGCGAGGCCGTGATCGCAAATCCCTCGCGCAACGTCATCCCCGGCGAGATCGCCTTCACCATGGATTGCCGCAGCGCTGATGGCGCCATCATGGATGCGCTCGATCGGGACTTGCGCGCCGCCATTGCCGAGATCGCCGCGCGCCGCAAGGTTGACGTGAAGATCGAACTGGTCTGGCGCAAGCCGCCGACGCATTTCGATCCCAAGCTGATCGCAGCCGTCGAGAATGCCGCTAAGACGCTCGGCTATTCCTCTCGTCGCATCACTTCCGGCGCCGGCCACGATGCCTGCAACCTCAACACCGTGATGCCGGCAGCGATGGTGTTCGTGCCCTGCAAGGACGGCATCAGCCACAACGAGCTGGAGGACGCCACGCAGCCTGACTGCGCCGCGGGGACCAACGTGCTCATGCACACCGTGCTGGCGATCGCCGGCGTCGCGTCCTGACCGGAGAGAGCCATGCGCGGAGTTTTCGTCGACGCCAACGAAGCCCTCGCCGTGATCATGGAGCGGCTGGAGAAGCCCGGTGATCCCAAGGTGCGGATCCACCGCGATCCCGATATCAAGCCCCAGCAATACCCTGAGATCCTCGACGGCGCCGAGATCGCGATCGTCGACCACACCGCGCTGCCAACTGAGGTCGCGAAGAAATGTGCAGGGCTGAAGCACGTCGTGTTCCTCGGCACCGGCGCGCGCAGCTACATGAACCCGGAGGAGCTCGCCGAGCTCGGCATCTCCGTGCACCTGATCAAGGGCTATGGCGACACGGCGGTGGCGGAATCCGCGATCGCGCTGATGTGGTCCTCCGCTCGCGTCATCGCGATGATGGATCGCGAGATGCGCGCCGGCAATTGGCTGCGTGAGGACGGCATGCAGCTCACCGGCAAGACGCTCGGCCTGATCGGCTTCGGCGGCATCGCCGCGGAGGTCGCGCGCATCGCGTCCGGCTCAGGCATGAAGGTGATCGCCTGGAACCGCTCGCCGAAGAGCCATCCCGGCGTCGAGTTCACCGATCTCGACAGCGTCTTGGCGCGAAGCGACGTCGTATCGTTGCATCTGCTGCTCAATGACGAGACGCGCGGCATGATCACGCGCGAGAAGATCTTTGCGATGAAGCCCGGTGTCATCCTCGTCAACACCGCGCGCGCCGCGATCGTCGACGAAGCCGCCATGATCGACGCGCTGAAGTCGGGCCATATCCGTCATGCCGGCCTCGACGTCTTCAACATCGAGCCCCTGCCCGCCGACCATCCGCTGACCAGGATTCCGAACGTGACGCTGTCGGCGCATTCGGCCTTCCGCACGCCGGAGGCCAGCGAGAACCTGATTGAAGCGGCCTGGGTCCACTGCCGCCGGATCGCGAAAGGATAAGAGCAACGACAATGGCCGACTACCGCACCATCAAGGCTGAGCCGCTCACCAACGTCGTCCGCGCCATTGTCAAGGCCGGCGGCTCCTCGGACCGCGAAGCCGAGCTCGTCTCCACCAACCTCGTCGAGGCCAATCTCAAAGGACATGACTCCCACGGCGTTGGCATGATCCCGCGCTATGTCCAGAGCGTCACCAATGGGGGGCTCGCCGTGAACCAGCACGTCAAGATCGTGCTCGACACTGGCCCACTTCTCACCCTGGACGGCCTCACCGGCTACGGCCAGGTGATCGGCCATGAAGCGATGGAGCTGGCGGCCGAGCGCGCCAAGCGCAACGGCGTGTGTCTCGTCGGCCTCTCCAACTCGCACCACATCGGCCGCATCGGCCAGTGGGCCGAGCAGTGCATCGATCACGGGCTGGTCTCGATCCACTTCGTCAACGTGATCTCACGCCCGATCGTCGCGCCCTGGGGCGGCAGCGATGCCCGCCACGGCACCAACCCGTTCTGCGTCGGCATTCCGCGCAGGGGCAAGGACCCGATCGTGCTCGACTTCGCCACCAGCAGGATCGCGCAAGGCAAGACTCGCGTCGCCCACAACAAGGGCGTCGAGCTCGAGCCCGGCACCATCATCGACAACGAGGGCAAGCCGACCACCAACCCGCGCTACACCGTGATCCCGCCGCATGGCGCCATCCTGCCGTTCGGCGAGCACAAGGGTTCGGGGCTCGCGCTGGTGTGCGAAATCCTTGGCGGCGCGCTCGCCGGGGGGCAAGTGGTCAAGGGCCCGTCCGACGGCAAGTACAACGTCCTCAACGGCATGCTCTCGATCGTCATCGATCCGGACAAGCTCGGCACCGGTGAAAACCTCGCGCGCGAAGTCGAGAGCTTCGTTGCCTGGCACACCGGCTCGCCGCCCGGCCCCGGCGTCGACAAGGTGAAGATCGCCGGTGAGCCCGAACGCGAGACCAAGACGAAGCGCCTGGCCGAAGGCATCCCGGTCGATCCGACCACCTGGCAGGAGATCGTCGAGGCCGGAAAGAAGTTCGGGCTGGATCAGGCCGCGATCGAGAAGATCGCGGGCTGAACGATCATAACCGGTGTCGTCCCGGACGACACCGTGGTTGTTGCTCCGCCTTAGTCCACCATGTCCGCAACTGCCTTGCCGCAGGCGGTGGTGTCGGCATTGCCGCCGAGGTCCTTGGTGCGCAGCGTGCGTTCGGCGAGCGTGCGCTCGATCGCCTCGACGATGGACTTGCCGGCGACCTTCTCGCCGAGATGCTCGAGCATCATCGCGCCGGACCAGATCATGCCGATCGGATTGGCGATGCCTTGCCCTGCGATATCAGGCGCCGAGCCGTGGACCGGCTCGAACACCGAGGGGAAATCTCCTTCCGGATTGATGTTGCCTGACGGTGCGATGCCGATGGTGCCGGTGCAGGCCGGGCCGAGATCGGACAGGATATCGCCGAACAGGTTGGAGCCGACCACGACGTCGAACCAGTCCGGATGCAGCACGAAATTCGCGGTGAGAATGTCGATGTGGTACTTGTCCCACTTCACGCCCGGGAACTTCTTGGCCATCGCCTCCACGCGCTCGTCCCAATAGGGCATGGTGATGGAAATGCCATTCGACTTCGTCGCCGAGGTCAGGTGCTTCTTCGGCCGCGACTGCGCGAGCTCAAAGGCGAACTTCAGGATGCGGTCGACGCCGGTTCGGGTCATCACGGTCTGCTGCGTCACGAACTCGCGATCGGTATCCGGGAACATGCGGCCGCCGACCGAGGAATACTCGCCTTCGGTGTTCTCGCGCACCACCCAGAAATCGATGTCACCGGGCTTGCGGTTTGCCAGCGGCGACGGCACGCCGGGCATCAGCCGCACCGGACGCAAATTCACGTACTGGTCGAACTCGCGGCGGAACTTGATCAGCGAGCCCCACAGCGAGACGTGATCCGGAATCTTGGCCGGCCAGCCGACCGCGCCGAAATAGATCGCATCGTGCTTGCCAATCTTCTCCTTCCAGTCGTCGGGCATCATCTGGCCGTGCTTCTCGTAATAGTCCCAGGACGAGAAGTCGAAATGATCGAATTGCAGCGAGACGCCGTGCTTCTTCGCCGCGGCCTCCAAAACGCGCAGGCCCTCGGGCATCACTTCCTTGCCGATGCCGTCGCCGGGAATGACCGCGATCCGGTATTGTTTCTTGCTCATCGAGAACGTCCTTGGTTGGTCCGGCAGCCGCCGCGTTTTGACCGCACTGCAATGGACCAAACTCGCGGGCAGCGCAACGCTGCACTGCAATGTTGACCATGGCGCTGCCGAGCGCCTACTGGTTTCATCCTGTTCTCATCCTCGCGAGTACTCCTCATGGATTTGCATCTGCGTGGCAAGCGCGTCCTGATCACAGGCGCGTCCAAGGGCATTGGCGCTGCCGCCGCCGAGGCGTTCGCCGAGGAAGGCGCGCACCTCCTGCTGGCCGCCCGCAGCGGCGACCAGCTCAAGGCGTTGGCAGAGCGCCTGCGCTCTGCGCACCAGATCGACGCGGCAACCAGCGTGGTGGACCTGCGCAAGGCCGAGGACATTGCACGACTCGCCAAGGACGCCGCCGGCATCGACGTGCTCGTCAACAATGCCGGCGACATCCCGGGCGGCTCGATCGACAAGATCGACGAGGCGACCTGGCGCCACGCCTGGGAATTGAAAGTCTTCGGCTATATCAACCTGACGCGGCAGATCTATGCGCAGATGAAGGCCAGGGGCGGCGGCGTCATCGTCAATGACATCGGCGCCGCCGGCGAGAAATTCGACGCCAATTACATCTGCGGCAGCGCGGGCAATGCCGCACTGATGGCCTTCACCCGTGCGCTCGGGGGAAAAAGCCTCGCCGACAACATCCGCGTGGTCGGCATCAATCCCGGCCCTGTCGGCACCGACCGCCACGTGACGCTGCTCAAGACACGCGCCAAGCACCAGTTCGGCGACGAGAGCCGCTACAAGGAGTTCCAGAAGAGCCTGCCGCTCGGCCGGCCCGCGCATGCGCGCGAGATCGGTGATCTCATGGCGTTCCTGGCCTCGGATCGCGCGGGCTATACGTCCGGCGTGATCTATACGGTGGATGGCGGCATCAGCGCGGGTTGGAGTTAAACTGACATAGAGCATTGAGCATCGTCGTTCCGGGGCGATGCGAAGCATCGAACCCGGAACCTCGAGATTCCGGGTTCGCCCTGCGGGCGCCCCGGAATGACAATCAAGAGGTAGGAGTACGATACTTGTCCCAAGACCTGATCCGCGAAACCGCCTGCACCGTCGTCGACAAGCTGCGCTCGGGGGACGTCTCTCCGCTCGAACTGCTGGATGTGGTGGAGAAGCGCGTCAAGGAGATCGACGGCAAGGTCAACGCGCTGCCGACGCTGTGCTTCGATCGCGCGCGCGACCATGCCAAAGTGCTGATGCAGAAGCCGGCCGGCGCGCGCGGGCTGCTCGCGGGCCTGCCGGTGCCGATCAAGGACCTGACCGACGTCGCAGGCGTCCTGAACACCCAGGGCTCGCCAATCTTCAGGGATAACATCCCTGCAACGTCCGACCTCATGGTCGAGAACCTCGAGGCCAACGGCGCGGTGGTCTACGCCAAGTCCAACACGCCCGAATTCGGCGCCGGTGCCAACACCTTCAACGAGGTGTTCGGCGCGACGCTCAATCCGTGGGATACGTCGAAATCGGCCGCCGGCTCGTCCGGCGGCGCGGCCGTAGCGCTCGCCACCGGCATGGCCTGGCTCGCGCAGGGCTCCGACATGGGCGGCTCCTTGCGCAGCCCCGCGGCATTCTGCGGCGTCGTCGGCATGCGCCCGAGCATCGGCCGGGTCGCGCATACCCCGAAATCGGCGATCGATCGCAATCTCGGCGTGGTCGGCCCGATGGCGCGCAATGTCGAGGACCTCGCGCTGCTGCTCGATGCCATGAGCGGCGACTATGCCGCCGATCCGCTGTCGCTGCCGGCGCCTCTGACCTCGTTCTTGTCGGCGGCGCAATCCGGCAAGAAACCGAGGCGGATTGCCTATTCGCCCGATCTCGGCATCACCCCGGTCGATCCCGAGGTGAAGGCGATCACGCGCAAGGCAGCGGAACGTTTTGCCGAAGCCGGCGTCATCGTCGAAGAGGCGCATCCGGACTGGCGCGAGGCGCATGAATGCTTCCACGTGCTGCGCGCCTTCGATTTCGCGATCACCAAGGCCAACCTGCTGCGCACCAAGCGCGACCTGCTCAAGCCCGAGGTGATCTGGAACATTAACGAAGGTCTCAAGCTCACTGTCGAGCAACTCGCGCGCGCCGAAGCGCAGCGCGTCGGCATGACCGCACGCGCCGTCGAGTTCTTCAAGACGTATGATCTGTTGCTGACGCCGACGACGATCGTGCCGCCCTTCCCGGTCGAGCACCGCTATGTCGCCGAATGTGGCGGCAAGAAATTCGAGAACTACGTCGAATGGCTCGGGATCGTCTATGCGATCACGCTTGCCTGCTGTCCGTCACTGTCGCTGCCCTGTGGTTTCACGGCCTCTGGCCTGCCGGTCGGCGTGCAGGTCGTGGGCGCCCCGCGCGCGGATGCGCAGGTGATCTCGGGCGCCAAGGTGCTGGAGGACATTCTGGACCTTCGCGGCACGACACCGATCGACCCGAAGGTGAAGTAACCGCTCTCGTGCCCCGGACGCAGCGCAGCGCTCACGCGCTGCACCTTGTCCGGGACACCGGACCTTACCTTGCGCTCGTCGCTTCCAAACTTCGGCTATAGCGCGACATCGCGAAGCAGAACACGAAATAGATCGCGGCGACGAAGATGTAGACCTCAACCGAAAACTGCTGCCAGGCCGGATCGATGATCGCGGTCTTGGCCGTGGTGAGCAGGTCGAAGATGCCGATGATCAGCACGAGGCTGGTGTCCTTGAAGAACGCGATGAAGGTGTTGACCAGCGGCGGGATGACATGCCGGATCGCCTGCGGCAGGATGATCAGCCGGTGCTTGCGCCAGTAGGACAGTCCCAGTGCGTCGGCGGCTTCATACTGCCCGCGGGGCACGGCCTGCAGGCCGCCGCGGATGACCTCGGCGAGGTACGCGCCCGCGAACAGGATGATCGCGATCTGCGCGCGCAAGAGCTTGTCGATGTTGAAGCCGGCAGGCATGAACAGCGGGAACATCACGCTCGCCATGAACAGGAGGCTCACCAGCGGCACGCCGCGGATCAGCTCGACATAGAGCACGCTGAGCGAGCGGATCGCCGGCAGTTTTGAGCGCCGGCCGAGTGCGACCAGGATGCCGAGCGGGAATCCGAACGCCAATCCGAATGTCGCCAGGATGAGCGTCACCGGCAGGCCGCCCCAACGGTCCTGCGAGACGAAGGAGAGCCCGAACAGGCCGCCCCACATCAGCAGGCTGATCAGCGCCAGCGCCCCGATCCAGACATAGACGAGTTCGCGCCGCCACAGGGCGCGGCGGGTCGAGAGATAATACAGCGCGATGAACAGCAGCACCGACAGCGCCGGCCGCCACTGCTCGTCGAACGGATAGGTACCGAACAGGATGAAACGATATTTTTCCGGAATGATCGCCCAGCAGGCGCCAAGCCCACGCACCGCGCGGCAGGCGCTGGAATCGTTCGCCGGCGTCAGCCAGACCGCATTGGCAATGCCCCATTGCACGAAGCTGAAAATGCCCTTGGCGAGCAGCGCCAGCAGCACGACCGTGAGGATGCCGTTCGGGATCGACGAAAACAGATTCGTGCGCAGCCAGCGCAGCACGGGATTGCCGGCTTGCGGGCGGCGGGCTGCCCGTGGTGCATCGGGCATGTCGGTGATCGCGGTCATTCGTCAGCGCTCCACCAGCGCGATGCGCGCATTGTACCAGTTCATGAAGAAGCTGATGGACAGGCTGATGGTCAAAAACACAGCCATGATCAGCGCGATCGCTTCGATCGCCTGCCCGGTCTGGTTCAACGTGGTGTTGGCGACCGAGACCACGTCCTGGTAGCCGATCGCGACCGCGAGCGAGGAGTTCTTGGTGAGGTTCAGATACTGGCTCGTCATCGGCGGCACGATGACGCGCAGCGCTTGCGGCAGGATGATCTGCCGCAGCATGAAGCTGCGGCGCAGACCAAGTGCATTGGCGGCATCCCACTGCCCGCGCGGCACCGACTGGATGCCGCTGCGCACGATCTCGGCGATGAAGGCGGACGTGTAAGTCACGAGCGCGATCAGCAGCGCGAAATATTCCGGCGCGAGCGTCAGGCCGCCGACGAAGTTGAAGCCGCGCAGCTGCGGCCACTCGATCGTCCAGGAGACGCCGAGCACCAGCGAAACGGCCGCAGGCAGCGCGACGATGAGACCAAGCGCGAACGGCCAGGCCGGCCGCGGTTTGCCGTCGCGCATCTGCTGCGCGATCAACCATCGCCGGATCAGATAGAACGCGGCAATCCCGAGCACAGCCGTGCCGAGTACCCAGAGCTGCGGCGCTCCGACCGGGATCGCCGGCAGGATCAGGCCGCGATTGGACAGGAAAACCCCCTCGACCGGCCGCCATGCCGCGCGCGCGGCCGGCAGCGCCTGCATCAGCACGTACCAGAACAAGAGTTGAAGCAGCAGCGGGATGTCGCGGAGAGTCTCGACATAGACGGCGGCGAGCCGCGACAGCAGCCAATTCGCCGACAGCCTGGAGATACCGATCAGCGTGCCCAGGAGGGTGGCGAGCACGATGCCGATCACTGCGACGCGCAGGGTGTTGGCGACGCCGACGACGAACGCCCAGAAATACGTATCCCTCGGACTATAAGCGAGCAGGCTGTCCGCGATGGGCATGCCGGCCTCGCGGCCAAGGAAGGCAAAGCCGGTGGTGATGCGGCGGGCCGACAGGTTGGTGACGGTGTTGGACCAGAGGAAAGCGATGACCGCGACCGCGATCCCGACCACCAGCACCTGCCAGAGCAGGCCCTTCAGCTCGCGGGGGCCCCATCCACCGAACAGGCGGCGACGCGGCGGCGGTCTTGGCGTGTCTGATGTCACAGCACAAAAATCCTTCTCAAAAGCAACGATTTCCGGCGGCGCACGTCAACTGTTGCACCAATCCTGGATTCATGCAACAAATGTTTCATGGCCGAGCCCGCGAAATCCTCGCCGCTGAGCGAACTGCGCATCGCATTGCCATCGCTTCCCCTGCGCCTGCAGGAGGTCGGCCGCTTCGTCGCCGCCAATGATTACGACGCCACCACCCGTTCGATGCGCGATCTCGCCGCCGAAGCCGGCGCCGATCCCGCCGCCTTCACCCGGCTTGCCAAGGCGATCGGCTATTCCGGCTGGGACGAGCTGCGCGCGGCGCTGACCGAAGCGCGGCGGCCGTTGCAGACCTCGCCGTTTTCCGCCAGGGCGAAGGGCCGGCGTCATGGCCCCAACGCCGATGTCGCGCTGGTCATCGACAAGCTCGAAGCTGAAGCTGCCGGTCTTCCGCGCATTCCGGCACAACCCATTGCGGCCGCAGCCCGCGCGCTGCACGAAGCCAAGCGGATCTGGATCGCCGGCTACCGCAGCTGCCGCAGCGTCGCGGAGCTCTTGAACTACGAGCTGCGGCTGTTCCGCCCCGAACAGGTGCAGCTTGTCGGCGCATCCGGTCCCGACGATCTCGATCTCGGCGCCTTTCGTTCCGGCGAGGCGGTGATCGTCATCGGCTTTCTGCCCTACACGAACGCGAGCGTGCGGGTCGCACAAGCCGCTCATCGCGCCGGTGCAACGCTGATTGCGATCGCGGACAGCCTCTCGGCACCGATGGCCGAGGGCGCCGACCAGGTGCTGCTGTTCGAAGCGGCTTCCTCCCCCGGGTTCTTCCCCAGCCTCACCGGAGCCATCGCGATCGCACAGTCACTGGCCGCAGTGACGTTCTCGCTCGGCGGCACTGCCGCGAAGAAGCGCCTGGAACATACCGAGGCGCGGCTCGCCGCTGCCTCCACCTACGTCTCAGAGAAAGGTTGAGTCATGGGCACCCGTACCAGCCGCGTGCTGCACCGCTCGCTCCGCGAAACGCCGCCCAAGGCGATCGGCGGCGAAGGCGTCTATCTCTTTGCGGAGGACGGACGACGCGTGATCGATGCGTCCGGCGGTGCGGCGGTCTCCTGCCTCGGCCACCAGCATCCCCGCGTGATCGCGGCGATCGCCAAGCAGGCCTCGACGCTGGCCTATGCCCACACCGCCTTCTTCTCATCCGAGCCGGCCGAGGCGCTCGCCGAAACCCTGGTCGGGCACGAGCCCGGCGGCCTCGCCTACGCCTATTTCGTCAGCGGCGGATCGGAGGCGATCGAAGCCAGCATCAAGCTGGCGCGGCAATACTTCATCGAACGCGGCGAGCCGCAGCGGCAGCATTTCATCGCGCGGCGGCAGAGCTATCACGGCAACACGCTCGGCGCGCTCGCCGCCGGCGGCAATGCCTGGCGCCGCGCACCCTACGCGCCGCTGCTCTCGGCCGCGTTCAGCCATGTGACGCCGGCTTTCGCCTATCACGAGAAGCACGACGGCGAGTCCGATGCGCAGTTCGTCGCGCGTCTTGCCGCGGAGCTGGAGGCCGAGTTTCAGCGGCTTGGTCCCGACACTGTCGCAGCATTCCTCGCCGAGCCCGTCGTTGGCGCCACCGCCGGCGCCGTGACGGCACCGGACGGCTACTTCAAGGCGGTTCGCGAGATCTGCGACCGGCATGGCGCGCTGCTCATTCTGGACGAGGTCATGAGCGGCATGGGCCGCACCGGCACGACGCACGCCTGGGAGCAGGAAGGCATCGCGCCCGACATTCAGGCGATCGCAAAGGGTCTCGGCGGCGGGTACCAGCCGATCGGCGCGATGCTCGCGAGCAGAGAGATCATCGACACCATCCGGTCCGGCTCCGGCGCATTCCAGCACGGCCACACCTATCTCGCCCATCCCCTCGCCTGCGCAGCCGCGCTTGCAGTGCAGGAGGTGATCCGCGAGGACCGTCTGCTCGATCGCGTGAGGGAGCGCGGCAAGCAGCTCGAGCAGCGCCTGACCGAGCGCTTCGGCAATCATCGCCATGTCGGCGACATCAGGGGCCGCGGCCTGTTCTGGGCGATCGAGCTCGTCGCCGATCGCGCCAGCCGCACCTCGTTCGACCCGGCGCTGAAGCTGCACCAGAAGATCAAGGCCGAGGCCTTCGCGAACGGGCTCGGCTGCTATCCCGGCGGCGGCACCGCGGATGGGGTCCGCGGCGATCATGTGCTGCTGGCGCCGCCCTATATCGCCTCGGCAGGCGAGATCGATCAGATCGTCGATAAGCTCGGCACGGCCGTCGACAACGTGTTGCGTAGTGTCAATCACTGAGGGGAGAGTAGAATGAGGAAAGTGGTCATCGCAGCGGGCGTGCTCGCCGCATCGACGATCGTCGCATCGGCGGCGACGCTGGATACGGTGAAAAGCCGCGGCACGCTGGTGTGCGGCGTCAGCGCTGGCTTTGCCGGCTTCTCCGCGCCGGACTCGCAGGGCAATTACAAAGGTCTCGACGTCGACTATTGCCGCGCGCTCGCAGCCGGCGTGCTCGGTGATCCCAGCAAGGTGCGCTACGTCTCGCTGACGGCGCAGAACCGCTTCACCGCCCTGCAATCGGGCGAGATCGATGTGCTCTACCGCAACTCGACGCAGACCTATTTGCGCGGCGTCACGCTGGGCCTGCGGCAAGGCCCGATCAATTTCTACGACGGCCAGGGCTTTGTTGTGAAGAAGGACCTCGGCGTGAAAGAGCTGAAGGACCTCAAGGGCGCCACCGTCTGTGTCGCACAGGGCACCACGCATGAGGTCACGCTAGGCGATTACGGCCGGGCCAACGGCATCGATTGGAAGCCGCTGGTGTTCGACCGCGTCGACACCATGTACCAGACCTTCTTTGGCGGCCGCTGCGACGCCATGACCCAGGACGCCTCCGCGCTCGCAGGCGCCGTCACGACCGCCGCCCCGAACCCTGCGGATTACGTCGTGCTGCCGCAGACCATCAGCAAGGAGCCGCTCGGTCCCTTCACCCGCAACGGCGACGAGGTGTGGAGCGACATCATCACCTGGCTGCATTACGGCCTGATCGAAGCCGAGGAGCTCGGCGTCACGCAAGCCAATGTCGAGGAGATGACGAAGTCGCAGACGCCCGCGATCCAGCGCCTGCTGGGCGCCACCGGCGATCTCGGCTCGCGGCTCGGTCTCGACAACAAATGGCTGGTGACAGTGATCAAGGCCACCGGCAATTATGGCGAGATCTACGAGCGCAATGTCGGCAAGGCGAGCCCGCTCAAGCTCGAGCGCGGTCTCAACGGCCTCTGGAGCAAGGGCGGCTTGATGTACGCGATACCATTCAAGTAAAAATCTCGCGTGTCCCGGACGCGCTGCAGCGTCCCGGCGATGCGAAGCATCGTCCGGCACGCTGCTGCGCAGAGCCGGGACCCAGCAGCGACAATGGGCCCCGGTTCTGCAGCGCAATACTTCGCATTGCGCTGCGCCCGGGGCACGAGACCGGGTCTACGCGCTCAATGACAATGCCCCCTCGCATCGCCCTGATCCACGCCCTCAAGCACTCCATCGGCCCGATCGAGGCGGCCTTCGCGAAGGTGTGGCCGGAGGCGCGGCTGATGAACCTGCTTGACGACAGCTTGTCGGCGGATCTGGCGCGCGCCGGTGCACTCAACGATGCCATGACCGAGCGCTTCCTCGCGCTCGGCGACTATGCGGCGGCGACCGGAGCAGATGCGATCCTGTTCACCTGCTCGGCCTTCGGTACCTGCATCGAGGCGGTGGCGCGGGCACATGCGCCGACGCCGGTGCTGAAGCCCAATGAAGCGATGATCGAACGTGCCGTGACGATGGGCAAACGGATCGGCCTGCTCTCGACCTTCCCGCCGACGTTGGCTTCGATGCCGCCGGAGTTTCCCGCCTCCGTTCAGCTGGTACCAAAACTCGCCGAGGGCGCCCTGGCGGCGCTCGACCGCGGGGACCGCGCCACGCACGACCGGCTGATCGCGGAAGCCTCGCGTGACCTGCGCGATTGCGACGTCATCGCGCTGGCGCAGTTCAGCATCGCGGCGACAGCGCCGCTGGTCGCGGAGGCGACCGGCCGTCCCGTGGTGACAACGCCTGACAGCGCGGTCGACAAGCTGATGCGGCTGCTCAAGGCGAAAACCTAAAGCATGATCCGGAAAAATGCGCAGCGGTTTTCCCTCGCGACAAACGCGGAACGCGTTTGCGCGGAGATCATGCTCAAACAACAACCTGAAGCGCGATGATGATTCATCCAAATCTCGTCGCGCTTTAGGCGCCAGTCTTCTGACGCCGCGCATCCTTGATCGCAACCGCGAGTGCGGCCTTCGTCTCGTTGACAAAATCCTCGACCAGCTCCTCGCGCGTGGCGTGCGCCGACTCGCCGGTGAACAGGCCCTGCTCGGCCAGCATCACCACGCCGTGCAGGGCGGCCCAGATCTTGAGAGCCTGCCGCTCGCGCAAATAGCCGACGGCCGGCGCTTCCAGCGCCTCGATCACGAGCCCAAACGTCTCCCGCGTCGCCGCGTGCAGCTCGCTGCCCTTGGCCGCGCATGACACGGTGCGGGATGCGAACATCAATCGGTAGATGCCGTTGCGGCGCAACCCGAAATCGAGCGTCGCCTGCGCCAGCCGCGACAGTTTTGATTGCTTCGACGGCTTCGCCATCGCCTCGCGCAGGATCGCACTGAGCTGGCGGAACGCTTCCGCCGTCGCCGCCGCAAGCAGCGCCTCCCGATCGGCAAAGTGGCGGTAGGGCGCCGGCTGCGAGACGCCGAGCTGCTTTGCCAGCGCCTTGATGCTGATTGCTTCCGCCCCGCCCTGCTCCGCTTCGCGCAACGCGGCCTTGATCAGAGCGTCGCGGAGATCGCCGTGGTGGTAGGTCTTCTCGGGCTTGCGGGCTAGTTTTGAGCGCATGTTGCGGCCAACCTATAAGTTTGCGCTTGACAGGGGAAGCCTGTCGCGAATGTAATAGCATATAACTTAGAACAAGCCGCAAATGTCGCGGTCAAGATTGAGGAACGCGCGCCCTTCGGGCCACGCGCATACGACCGAGGAGCCGCCATGACAGAGCGACTGAGGGTTCACGTCGATCCCGACAAGTGCCAGGGCCACGCGCGCTGCAAGGCGCTGGCGCCGGAGCTGTTCGAGCTCGACGCGTACGGCAACGCCCATGAGGCCGGTGACGGCGTCGTTCCGCCGGGCCTCGAAGACAAGGCCTGGCTTGCCAAATCCAACTGCCCGGAAATCGCGATCGATGTGATCGAAGAGTAGCGGGACCTCCCCGCGCCCCGCGTGCTTTGAGCGAACACGAGCTACAAGGGATTTTCGAGATGTCCGACGTCAGCCAGCCCGCCGCCCATCCGCCCGTGACCGACTGGGTCCATGATTTCGATCACACGGACCCGCAATGGACCGACGATCCGTTCCCGATCTGGGAGGAATTGCGCGCCGCAAGCCCGGTCGTGCACACCCAGCGCTTCCTCGGCTGCTACATGCCGACGACCTACGAAGCGGTGCGCGCGATCGCCAACGATACCGAGCATTTCTCCTCCCGCCGCATCATTGTCCGCGACGTGCGGCCGGAGATCACGAGCAGGAACGCCGCCCCGCCGATCACGTCCGATCCGCCCGCGCACAAGCCGGCCAAGCAGCTGCTGCTGCCGCCTTTCACACCGGACGCAATGAAGAAGCTCGAGCCGCGGGTGCGCGCGATCTGCAACGAACTGATCGACGGCTTCGTCGCCGAAGCACGGATCGACGCGGCGGAGCGCTATACCAAGCACATCCCGGTGCGCGCGATCGCGCATATGCTCGGCATTCCCGAGACCGACAGCGACCTCTTCATCAACTGGATTCACATGATCCTCGAGCTCGGCATCAAGGACGAGAACGTGCTGCTGCAGGCGGTGGAGGAGATGAGCGCTTATTTCAGCGGACACATCGAGGCGCGCAAGAAGAAGCCGACCGACGATCTGATCTCCTACCTGATGAATGCGAAGGACAAGGAGGGCAATCCGCTCGAGGACTCCCACGTGCTGGGCTCGCTGCGGCTGCTCCTGATCGCCGGCATCGACACCACCTGGAGCGCGATCGGCTCCTCGCTGTGGCACCTCGCCCGGACACCGGCAGACCGCGAGCGGCTGATCGCCGAGCCCGGGCTGATCCCGACCGCGGTGGAGGAGCTGCTGCGCGCCTATTCGCCGGTGACGATGGCGCGCGAGGTGGTCAAGGAAACCACCATCTCCGGCTGCCCGGTGAAGCCAGGCAACATGGTGCTGTTGTCCTTTCCGGCCGCCAATCGCGATCCAAAGATGTTTCCGGACGCTGACAAAGTCGTGATCGACCGCCGCGAGAATCGTCATGCCGCCTTCGGCCTCGGCATCCACCGCTGCGTCGGTTCCAATCTTGCACGCATGGAGATGCAGGTTGCGCTGGAGGAATGGCTGAAGCGCATTCCGGATTTCCGCCTCGATCCGGCAGGCACCGTGACCTGGTCGCAGGGCACGGTGCGAGGCCCCCGCCAGTTGCCATTTTTGCTGGGAAAGGCGATGTAGGCTTTTTCCAGGACCAGCGGAGAGGCCGGACGTGACTGAGCAAGCAACCCAACCGGCCTCCGACCACTTCGACATCGCCGACGCCGAGCGGCGGATCAAGGCGATCTTCATCGGTTCCGTCGGCAACCTCGTCGAGTGGTACGATTTCTACGCCTATACGGCGTTCGCGCTCTATTTCGCCCCGGCGTTCTTCCCTGGCAACGACCCGGTCGTGCAGCAGCTGAACGCGGCCGTGGTGTTCGCGGCGACCTTCCTGATGCGCCCGCTGGGCGGCTGGTTCTTCGGCTATCTCGCCGACCATTTCGGCCGACGCATCTCGCTGACCCTGTCGGTCGTCTTCATGTGCTTCGGCTCGCTCATCATCGCGTTGACACCGACCTATGCCACGATAGGGTTTGCCGCGCCGTTGATCCTGGCGCTCGCCCGCGTGATCGAGGGCCTCAGCCTCGGCGGCGAATATGGCGCCAGCGCCACTTACCTGAGCGAGGTCGCCGATCCCAAGCACCGCGGCTTTTATTCCAGCTTCCAGTACGTCACGCTGATCGGCGGCCAGCTCACCGCGATCATCGTGCTGCTGCTCCTGCAAAAGGTCTTCCTCACGCCGGAGGAGCTGAAAGCCTGGGGCTGGCGCATCCCGTTCGCGATCGGCGCCGCGCTCGCGATCTTCGCAGCCGTTATGCGGCGCGGCCTGCACGAGACCGAGGCGTTCGTGGAGGCCAAGAAGGTGGTGAAGCCGACGGGCTCGCTCGCCAATCTGCTGCGTTACCCGCGCGAGCTGCTGCTCGTGGTCGGCCTCACCGCCGGCGGCACCGCAGCGTTCTACACCTTCACCACCTACATGCAGACTTTCGTCAAGCTCTCGGTCGGATTGACCGAGGACCAGACCACCTTCGTGATCTTCGGCACGCTGATCTTCGCGACCATCCTGCAGCCGATCTACGGCGCGATCTCCGACCGGATCGGCCGCAAGCCGCTGTTGATCTTCTTCGGTGCCGCCGGCACGCTCGCGACCGTGCCGCTCTTGATGACGCTGAAGGAGACCAAATCGCCCTTCATGGCGTTCATCTTGATCTGCTGCGCCTGGCTGTTCGTCGCCGGCTACACCTCGATCAACGCGGTGGTGAAGGCCGAGCTGTTCCCGACCAATGTCCGGGCGCTCGGCGTCGGCCTGCCCTATGCGATCACGGTCTCGATCTTCGGCGGCACGGCGCCGGCGATCGCGCTCTATTTCAAGAGCATCGGGCACGAGGACTGGTTCTATTATTATCTCGCCGGAATCATCTTCCTGTCGCTGATCATTTATTCCACCATGCGCGACACCAAGCACGCCTCCGCGATGCATCGCCACGAGTAGCTCATTCACGAGTAGCCCATCCACGAGTAACTTATGGCTGACGAGACGCCATCCGACAGCAAGCTGACGCGCACCAAGGAGAAATGGGCGCGCGAGCGCCGCTTCCTGACAGGCAAGGTCACGCGACCGGAGGACCAGCGCCTGCCGCCCGGCCAGCATTTGACAAAAGACTGGCCGGTGCTCGATCTCGGCATCGTGCCGCCGGTGTCGCGGGAACGCTGGCGGCTCGACGTCTATGGCGCGGTCGACAATCCCGTGTTCTGGAGCTTTGCCGAGTTTACCGCGCAGAAGCAGCAGCAATTCACCTCCGACATCCATTGCGTGACGACATGGTCGCGCTATGACAATCAATGGCAAGGGCTCGCCACGCGCGAGCTGCTCCAAGCCTGCCGGCCGCGCGAGGATGCGCGTTTCGTCGTGCTGCATTCCTATGACGGGTACACCACCAATCTCGCGCTGGAGGATTTTGCCGCCGAGGACGCGCTGCTCGCCCATAGCTGGTCGGGCCAGCCGCTGTCCGACGAGCATGGCGGCCCGGTGCGGTTGGTCGTGCCGCATCTCTATTTCTGGAAGAGCGCCAAATGGCTCCAGGCCATCGAATTCCTGACTGAGGACGCGCCGGGCTTCTGGGAAGTCCGCGGCTATCATAACCGCGGCGATCCCTGGGCCGAGCAGCGCTATTCAGGCGATTGAAGTCGAACAAGAGTGGGGGAGGATCATGGCAACGGAGCGCTTCCAATTCACCGGCGAGGGTGGCCATCAGCTCGCGGCCGCGCTGGAATTGCCTGACGGCGAGCCCGCGGCTTACGCGCTCTTCGCGCACTGCTTCACCTGCGACAAGGACACGCTGGCGGCCAAGCGCATCTCGGTTGCACTCGCCGCCAGGGGCATCGCCGTGCTCCGCTTCGACTTCACAGGGCTCGGCTCCAGCGAAGGCGATTTCGCCAATTCGACGTTCTCCTCCAACGTCGCCGATCTCGTGCGGGCCGCCGATCATCTGCGCAGCGTTCGTGAGGCGCCGTCGATCCTGATCGGCCACAGCCTCGGTGGTGCCGCCATCCTCGCGGCAGCCGGGAAGATCCCCGAAGCTAGGGCGGTCGTGACCATCGCGGCGCCGTCCGATCCGGCGCACGTCACCGGCCTCTTCAAGGAGCACCTCGACAACATCCGCGCGCGGGGCGAAGTCGAGGTGTCGCTCGCAGGGCGCCCGTTCCGGATCAAGCGCGAATTCCTCGACAATATCGTCGAGCACGAGCTGATGAAGGACGTCGCCGGCCTGCACAAGGCGCTGCTGGTGATGCATTCGCCTGTCGACGACACCGTCGCCATCGACAATGCGACCAGGATTTTCGTTGCGGCAAAGCATCCCAAGAGCTTCGTCTCGCTCGATCATGCCGATCATCTCCTGACCAAGCCGGCCGACGCGCTCTATGCAGCCGACGTGATCACGGCCTGGGCGAGCCGCTACATCGACACGGCGAAGCCCGCGCCGGCGATGGACCTCGCGGAGGAGCCGCGCCGGGTCGTGGTGCAGGAAACCCGCAAGAGCAAGTTCAACCAGATCATCACCGTGGGCCCGCATCATCTGGTCGCGGATGAGCCGAAGGCCGCCGGCGGCGAGGATGCCGGCCCCGGCCCCTACGATTTCCTGCTCGCCGGCCTCGGCGCCTGCACCTCCATGACCATGCGCCTCTATGCCGACCGCAAGTCGCTGCCGCTCGATCGCGTCACGGTGACGCTGAAACATTCGAAAATCTACGCCAAGGACTGCGCCGAGTGCGAGACGCGGGACGGCATGCTCGACCAGATCGAGCGCGATATCGCCATGGACGGCGCGCTCGACGTCGAGCAGCGCAAGAAGCTGATGGAGATCGCCGACAAGTGCCCGGTGCACCGGACGCTGACGTCCGAGATCCGCATCGTGACGAAAGCCGTCGGTTGAAGTGGCGCGCTAGAAGCACGCCGCCATCGCCCGCAGCGCTGCGCTGATCTCGCTCTCGCGCCAGGCTGCGAAGCCAAGCAGCAGGCCGTGATCGCGCGGCCTGCCGAGCGCAAGGCTCGATAGAGCGCGCGTCTCGACACCCGCGGCGACCAGCCGCTTCACCGCGTCCTGATCGCCACGGCCGCGCTTGAGGCGCGCGACGAGCTGGATGCCGCCGGAGGGCACCTCGACCGAAAGCACCTCGCCAAGCTGGCGCTCCAGTCCCTCGGCGAGATGATCGCGGCGCGCATGATAGAGCCGGCGCATCCGCCGCAGATGCGCGAGGAAGTGACCGTCGGCAATGAACTCGGCCAATGCTTCCTGGATGTGGCTGGCAGCGATCAGCCCGATGTGCCGCTGCGCGATCTCGAGGGTGCGGACCAGCGCCGGCGGCACGACGAGATAGCCGAGCCGGATATCCGCCGTCATCGACTTCGCGAAAGTGCCGACATAGAACACGCGGCCATGGACGTCTAACCCCTGCAGGGCCGGCACGGGTCGGCTGTCATAGTGGAATTCGCCGTCGTAGTCGTCCTCCACGATCCAGGTCTTGCCCGGCCTGCTTGCCTTGAGAAACTCCGTGCGGCGCGCCAGCGACATCAGCCGTCCGGTCGGATGCTGGTGCGATGGCGTCATGAAGATGAGCGTCGGGGCCGCCAATCCCGCCATCCGCTGCATGCCCTGCTGGTCCAGGCCGATGCCGGTCACGCGCGCGCCGGAGGCGCGGAAGGCGGCCGCCGCGCCGGGATAGCCGGGATCCTCGACCCACACCTCGTCACCGGGCGAGATCAGCGCAGCCGCGATCAAGGTCAGCGCGGCCTGGGCGCTCGGCAGGATCAGGATCTGGTCTGCCGTAGCGCGAACGCCCCTGCTGGTCGCGAGATAATGCGCCAGCGACTCGCGCAGGCGCGGCCGGTTGATCGGTCCGAGCTCACGTCTCGCCGCACGCACGGCAGTGCGACGCAGGCAGCGCGCCCAGACCTCGTTCGGAAACTCCCTTGCATCACCATGCCCCGGACGCAACGGTTTCAGCGGCGCCTGGTAGGACATCGGCCAGTCGGTCTGCTTGAGCCTTGCGGCCCATGGCGAGAGCCGCGGCTTGCCGGTGCGCGCACCGGCGGCACTCGCCGCTTTGCCGGGTTCGCCGCCATCGACCGTGACAACCGGACGGCGTCCGTGCGAGGCCTCGAGATATCCCTCGGCCGCGAGCTGCTCGAACGCATAGGTGACGGTGTTGCGTGAGACGCCGAGATCGCCGGCAAGGCGACGGCTCGACGGCAGCACGCGGCCTTTGCCGAGACGGCCGCTCGCGATCAGGCCGCGGAGCTGGCTGGTGAGCTGTGCCATCAGCCCCTGCTCGTCAGCCCGGTTCAGGTCGATCATGGCGGAAATCACACCGTCTGAAACTGGCATCTTATTATTCTCCAATCTGGCACTTTTTCAGGTGCCAATAACGATGCTAACCGCGGCACTGGACTGCTTCAAGGACCTCCGCGATGAACTCCCTGTCACCCCGTGCGGCCATCGGCCTGTTCCTGATCGTCGTCGTTGCCTGGGGCGTCAACTGGTCGGTGACGAAGCAGCTCGTCCAGTTCTTCCCGCCCCTGTGGACGTCAGCGATCCGGAGCTGGATCGCGCTGGCCGGATTGTTCGTGATCCTCGGACTGAGCAACAATCTGATGATCCCGGAGCGGCGCGACATTCCGGTGGTGCTGAGCGTGGCGCTGCTGCACATGACGGTGTTCTCGGTTCTGGTTGCGGCCGGTGTGCGCTTCCTGCCTGCGAGCAAGGCCATCGTGCTCGGCTACACCACGCCGCTTTGGGTCGCGATCGCTTCGCCCTTGCTGGGGAAGGATACGCTGACTGCGCCAAAGCTCGCCGGCGCCCTGCTCGGGCTGATCGGCCTTGCCGTGATCCTGAACCCAACGTCGATCGACTGGACCAATGTCAACGTCCTCATCGGCGCCGGGATGGTCATCCTGGCCGCGATCTCCTGGGCCGCCAACATCATCTATATCCGCGCGCATCGCTGGATCGCCTCGCCGCTCCAGCTTCTGATCTGGCAGGTGCTCGTTGCGACGGTCGTGCTGACAGGATCGGCGCTGGTCACGGACGGCCTGCCGCACGCGGAATGGTCGTGGAAGCTCGTCCTGCTGTTCCTGTATTCCGGCCTGATCGGGACGGCGCTGGCTTATTGGGCGATGTCGATGGTCAACAAGAGCATCTCGGCCCTGACGACCTCGCTCGGCACCACCGGGACGCCGCTCGTCGGCTCGCCGCGGCCGCGATCCTGCTGGGCGAGCCGATCGACATCAGCCTTGCCGTTGCGGCCGGACTGATCGTCACCGGCATTGGGCTCGCGACGCTCGGCGACCGGCTGCTGCGCGGTCAGGCCACCGCGAGCGGCTGAACGCGCAAGGCGCCGCGCAGACCGGCCGTGGTGCCGAGCAGGATGCCGGCGACCGCGACGAACGAGGCCAGCCCGAGCGTCGATAGGCCTGTGAGCCCCTGCCCGATCGAGCAGCCGAACGCCATCACGCCGCCGATGCCCATCAGCGCCGCGCCGCCGGCCGAACGCAGCATGTGGCGCGGCGAGGAATAGCCTTCGAGATGGAAGCGGCCGGTAACGACCGCAGCGACGAGACTGCCACTGAAGACGCCGCCCACCGTCGCGATGCCGAAATTGAGCGTCAGGCCGGTCGAGAGCATCGCGTATTGCAGGGCGTCTGCGATCGGAGCGACGAAGGTCAGCGACGTCACCGGGACGGGGTTGAAGTCGTCGGCACCGAGATAGCCGGTGACGTACCAGCCGCCGGCGACGAGCAGGCCGACAATGATGCCCGCCGCGATCTGACCCGGCGAGCGCCGGAACGGCGGATGAGCGAACGCGAACAGGAGCAGCGCAAGAACGATCGCGGCAGCGCCCAGCGCACGCGCGAGCGCTTCCGTGAGACCGAGCGTCGCCAGCAGGGATGGCAGCGAGTTCGCGCTGACGGTCGTCTGGGAGGCCTGAACCATCGCGATGCGGGCCGGTGCGATCAGACCCTTCAGCGTCATCTGCGCGGCGATGCCGAGCACGATCACGACGACGAAGGAGCGGAGATTGCCGCGGCCGAGCAGCACCAGCGCACGTGAGCCGCAGCCATTGGACAGCACCATGCCATAGCCGAACAACAGGCCGCCGAGAAACAGCACCGGCACCGAAAAGGTCGGTTGCAGGTAGATCGACCTGCCGAGATCGACCATGCCGTTGCCGGCAACGAGCTGGCTCGCTGCGATCGCGACCGCGATCGCCAGCGCATAGGTCCGGACCAGCCGTTCGTCTCCCTTCGTCAGCCAGCCGCGCATGCTGCTCATCAGGCAGAATCCGCTGAGCAGGCCGACGGCGCCATAGACGAGGCCGATGACGAGGCCGGTGAGGACGACGAGTTGGGTGGGTTCCATTGTCACGGCTTCAGGATCACACGGTCGCGCGACGAGCCGGCGACAGCAACGTACGCCTCCTTCGCACGCTCCAACGGGTAGACCGCGTTCGCCTTGATCGGGAATGGCTTCAGGTGGCCGCTCGCAAAGCCCGGACCGAGATCGCGCAGCACCGCGCCGGTCGCGGCCGAGGACAGGCCGAGCGTGTCGATACCGACATAAGTGTGCTGCCCGCGGTAGAATTCGAGGATGTTGAACTGCACGATGCGGTTGATCGCCGCGATCAGGATCTGGCGGCCGCGAAGCGCCAGCGACTTGTGCGCGGCCTGGAAATAGGGATCGCCGACCGTGTTGAAGACGATGTCGGCGCCCTTGCCGCCGGTCAGTTCGCGCACGCCTGTGGCGACATCTGTTGCGGAGGCGTCGATCACCTCGACGAGCGCGTTGGTGTGGCCTTCATAAGCTTCCGCCCTGCGCACCACGCCGATGACGCGCGCGCCCTGCCAGGTCGCGATTTGCACCGCGGCCTGACCGACCTTGCCGTTGACGCCGAACACCAGCACGGTTTCGTCGGGCTTTGGAATGCCGGCGCGACGAAAGCCTTCCATCGCAGTGACAAAGGGCACGCCGATGCCAGCGGCTTCTTCCCACGACACCGTCTTCGGCTTCTCCACGACCGCATCGGCCTCGACGACGAGATAGCTGGCGTGCGTGCCGTCGCGGCGAATACCGAGATCGCCGGACGAGCCGAACACTTCGCGCCCTATTGTTCCGGCGGGCCCGTCGATCACCACGCCGGCGTAGTCGCGGCCGGGCGTGCGCGGGAACACCGCATAGGGCATCAGCCCGGTCGCAGCTTTGACGTCGGACGGATTGACTGCGGCGGCCTTCACTTCGATCAGCAGATCGTTGGGGCCGCGCGCGAGTGTGCGGTGCTCGACCACCGGCGCAAGCGCGGCGGCATTCTCGGCCTTGGCATTGAGGCGCACGCAGCGCGCTTCGAAGGCTTTGGTACCGGCTGGCGACATGGATAAGACCCGCGATTTCTCGCGGGCCTTGTCGCCTCTGGGGCCGGTCAAGTCAATCCGTCAAGTCAGTCCTTGGGCCGCTTGTCGTAGAGCCGCTTGGCCTTGCCGAGCGAGCGCTCCAGCGTGGCCGGCGCCACCACCTGGACCCTGGAGCTGATGCCAATCGTGTTCTTGATATGGGTCGAGACCCGGTCGGCATGGTCGACGAGGCCTCTTCCATCCCAGCTTTCCGGCCGCGCCTCGGCGATGATGGTGAGCTCATCCATGCGGCCTTCCCGGGTCAGCTCCAGGATGAAGTGGCCGCCGCACCAGTCGGTCGCGAGCAGCACCTCCTCGATCTGGGTCGGGAACAGATTGACGCCGCGCAGGATGATCATGTCGTCGGAGCGGCCCGTCACCTTCTCCATGCGCCGCATGCCCGGCCGCGCCGTGCCCGGCAGCAGCCGCGTAAGGTCACGCGTGCGATAGCGGATCACCGGAAAGGCTTCCTTGGTCAGGGAGGTGAAGACGAGTTCGCCCTTCTCGCCATCCGGCAGCACCGCACCGGTCTCGGGATCGATCACCTCCGGATAGAAATGGTCCTCCCAGATGTGCAGGCCATCCTTGGTCTCGATGCATTCCTGCGCGACGCCGGGACCGATCACCTCGGAGAGGCCATAGATGTCGGTCGCATCCATATCGAAGGCATCCTCGATCTCGCCGCGCATCGCGTTGGTCCAGGGCTCGGCGCCGAAGATCCCGACCTTGAGCGAGCACTGGCGTGGATCGAGCTTCTGGCGCTTGAACTCGTCGAGGATCGCCAGCATGTAGCTCGGCGTCACCGTGATGATGTCGGGCCGGAAGTCGTTGATGAGTTGCACCTGCCGCTCGGTCATGCCTCCGGAGATCGGCACCACGGTGCAGCCAAGCTTCTCCGCTCCGTAGTGAACGCCGAGGCCGCCGGTGAACAGGCCATAGCCATAGGCGTTGTGGATGATCATGCCGGTGCGGCCACCGGCGGCGCGGATCGACCGCGCCATCACGTCCGACCAGGTGTCGATGTCGCGCTGGGTATAGCCGACAACGATCGGCTTGCCAGTCGTGCCGGAGGAGGCATGAACCCGCACCAGCTTCTCGCGCGGCACGGCGAACATGTTGAAGGGATAGTTGTCGCGAAGGTCCGTCTTCACGGTGAACGGAAACCTTGCGAGATCGGAGAGCTCGCGAAACTCGGACGGATGCACGCCCGCCTTGTCGAACGCCTTGCGATAATGCGTGACGTTGTCGTAGGCGTGCTTCAGCGACCATGCCAGTCGCTGCGTCTGCAACGCCATGATCTCGTCGCGCGAGGCACGCTCATGCGCGTCCATCTCGGCACTATAGGGGTTGCCACCTTCCTTGAGCCTCGTCAGAGCCATCCTCGTTTCCCCACATTGATTTGTTCTTTTCTTTATTGATCTCGTGCGGGCAGCCACGTGCCCGGAATGACACGGGAATGCCCGCGAAATTCGGCGATAATGGTGTCGCCTGCGGTGACACGCACGTCGTAAATGCCGGAGCGGCCGCCGCGGGTCACCTCGCGCGCCTTCGCGACGAGGCGGTCGCCGAGCCTGCCCGGTTTGATGAAGGTGATCTGCCCCTGCGCCGCCACCACGCGCTCGTTGTGCGAGTTGCAGGCGAACGCAAAGGCAGAATCGGCGAGCGTGAAGATGAAACCGCCATGGGCGATGCGCTGGCCGTTGACCATGTCCGGCCGCACCGTCATTGCGAGCGTCGCAAAGCCCGGGCCGATCTCGACGATCTCCATACCGAGCGCCTTGGACGCATCGTCCTCTGCCCACATCGCATCAGCGCAGGCGCGAGCAACATCCTGAGGTGACACGGCGGCTTTGACGTTCACGCGCTTCTCCCGGCTCTTTGCACGCAATGTTCTGCTGGTTGGACAACACTGTCAAACATGGTCGTAATCGACGACGACCCGCTCCGAGGACGGCTTGGCCTGGCAGGTCAAGACAAAGCCGGCCTTCAGCTCCCAGGGTTCCAGCGAATAGTTGAGGTCCATCGGCGCCTCGCCCTCGACCAGCTTTGCGCGGCAGGTCGAGCACATGCCGCCCTTGCAGGCGAAGGGCAGATCGATACCGGCGCGCAGCGCGGCGTCGAGAATGGCCTCGTCCTCGGCGACCGGCACATCGCGCCGCTTGCCGTCGATGATCAGGGAGGCGATCGCCTTCGGCGGCGCATCGGGCGCAACGGCCTTCTTCGGCCGCGGCCTGCCGCCGAATTCGGAGACGAAACGTTCGACATGGATGCGCTCGTCCGCAATACCGAGTTCGCGGCAGGTCGCCTCGATCTCCTCGCTCATCCCATGGGGGCCGCAGATGAAGACGTGGTCGACACTTGAAGCGGGCACCAGCGAGCGCAAGAGCACCCTCACCTTGTCGCCGTCGAGCCGGCCATGCAGGATCGGGATGTCCTGCTCCTCGCCGGAGATGACGTGGAAGATCGAGAGGCGATCGATGAAGCGGTCCTTCAGCTCTTCGAGGGCCTCGAGGAACATGATGTTGTCGGTGGCACGGTTGCCGTAGAACAGGAAGAAGCGGCTGCCCGGCTCGCGCGCGAGGATACCCTTGACGATCGATAGGATCGGCGTAATGCCGGAGCCTGCGGCGAAGCCGACATGGATGCGCCCGGCCTCGGCAGGCGGGACCACGCCAAATCGCCCCGTGGGCGTCATGACGTCCAGCTCGTCGCCGCATTTCAGCTCGTCCGCCGCCCAGCTCGAGAACGCGCCCCCGTCGATTTTCTTCACCGCGATACGGATCTCGCCGTCATCGGGGCCGGAGCAGATCGAATAGGAGCGGCGCACTTCTTCGCCGTCCAGCATGGTGCGGAGCGTGAGGTACTGGCCGGGCGTGAAGGCGTAATCGCCGGCGAGTTCGCCGGGAATGGTGAAGGTCATCGAAACCGCATCCGACGCCTCGCGGCGGAGATCGGCGACGGCCAGGCGATGGAAACGTGGTGCGGATGCTGACATTACAAGCGCCCTCGTTCGGTCTCTCCGGCGTCATTGCGAGCGAAGCGAAGCAATCCAGAGTCTTTCCGCCGAAGCGTTCTGGATTGCTTCGTCGCAAGGGCTCCTCGCAATGACGATGGGGCTGACATCATGCGCCTCAATGACACTTGAAATAATCGAAGGGCTCGCGGCAGGCTTTGCAGCGCCACAGCGCCTTGCAGGAGGTCGAACCGAACTCGGACAACAACTCGGTCCTGTCCGAGCCGCATTGCGGGCATGCCACCGCCTGCTCGCCGAACAGCGCACGGCGTGAGCTTGATGCCTGCGGCGGCGCGATGCCATAGGCGGTCAGCTTGCGGCGTCCCTCCTCGCTCATCCAGTCCGTGGTCCAGGCCGGCGACAGCACCGTGCGCACCTTCGGACGATGGAAGCCGGCCCGCTCCAGTGCGAGCTCGATTTCGAGCGCGATCATGTTCATGGCCGGGCAGCCCGAATAGGTCGGCGTGATCGCAACCTCGACGTGGTCTCCGTCGAGAACGACATCGCGCAGCACGCCGAGATCGGCAATGGTCAGCACCGGGATTTCCGGGTCAACCACGCTCGCCGCGGCGTCCCAGGCGCGCCGGCGCAGCTCGCTGTCGCGGTTCAGCACCGTCACCATGTCAGCCCCGGAAAAGTGCGCTGCATCGACTGCAGCTCGGAGAGGAGATGGCCGAGATGCTCGCTATGGCGGCCGGCGCGGCCGCCCTGCTGCATCCAGTCGTTCTGCGGCAACTGCAGCGTTGCTTCGCCGACGACATCTGAGAGCGTCGTCAGCCAGCGGCCACGCAAGGTCCCGGGATCGATGGCGATACCGGCGTCAATCAGCGCGCGCTCGCCGTCGTCGACGGCAAACATCTCGCCGGTGAAGGCCCAGAGGTGATCGATCGCGGCTTGCGCGCGATTGTGGCTTTCGTCCGTGCCGTCGCCGAGCCGGATGATCCATTCCGAGGCGTGGCGCAGATGATAGGCGCTTTCCTTCTCCGATCTCGCGGCAATCGCCGCCAGCGTCGGATCTCGCGAGGCGGTCATGGCGCGCCAATAAAAGTCAGCGAAGGCGGAATAAAAGAACTGCCGTACCAGGGTCTGCGCGAAGTCGCCGTTGGGCTGCTCGACCAACAGCAGATTGCGGTACTGTCTGACGTCGCGCAGGTAGGCGAGCTTGTCCTCATCGTTGTCCTTGCCTTCGACGTTGGCGGCGTAGGTGTAGAGCTCGCGGGCCTGGCCGATCAGGTCGAGCGCGATGTTGGAGAGCGCCATGTCCTCTTCCAGCATCGGCGCGTGACCGCACCATTCCGACAGCCGGTGGCCAAGGATCAGCGCATCGTCGGCGCGGCGCAGCGCATAGAGCACTAGCGGCGTTTCGGCGACGTGGATGTTGGCGGTCGTCATCACATGTGCCCCACTTCTTCCGGCACCTCGTAGAAGGTCGGATGCCGGTAGATCTTCGATTCCGCCGGCTCGAACATCATGCCCTTCTCGGCGGGATCGCTCGCGGTGATCGCGGCCGAGGGCACGACCCAGATCGACAGGCCTTCGCTGCGGCGGGTGTAGATGTCGCGCGCGGCCTGCAAGGCCATGGTAGCATCGCTCGCATGCAACGAGCCGACATGCTTGTGCGCGAGCCCGTTGCGGCTGCGGATGAAAACTTCCCACAACGGCGTGTTCGGCGTAGCCATATTGATCTCCTATTCCGCGGCTTGCGCGATCTGACGCTGCGCGCGCTTTGCGGCATAAGCGGCCGCCGCCTCGCGCACCCAGGCCCCCTCGTCATGCGCCTTGCGGCGCGCGGCCATGCGGTCGCGGTTGCACGGGCCGTTGCCGGCCAGCACCTGCTTGAACTCGGTCCAGTCGATTTCGCTGTAGCGCCAGTGCCCGTCCACATCCTGAATCATGCCGGGGTCGGGAATGGTGAGGCCGAGATATTGCGCCTGCGGCACGGTTGCATCGACGAACTTCTGGCGCAGCTCGTCATTGGAGAAGCGCTTGATCTTCCACTTGGTCGAGGTGTCGCTGTGCTGGCTCGTCGCATCCGGCGGGCCGAACATCATCAGCACCGGCCACCACCAGCGGTTCAGCGCGTCCTGCGCCATTGCCTTCTGCTCCTCCGAGCCACGGCACAGCGTCAGCATGATCTCGTAGCCCTGGCGCTGGTGGAACGACTCCTCCTTGCAGACGCGGATCATCGCGCGCGCATAGGGCCCGTAGGAGCAGCGGCACAGCGGGATCTGGTTCATGATCGCGGCACCGTCGACCAGCCAGCCGATGGTGCCGATGTCGGCCCAGGTCAGCGTCGGATAGTTGAAGATCGAGGAATATTTGGCTTTCCCTGCGAGCATCGCGTCGACCAGCTCCTCGCGCGAGGTGCCAAGCGTCTCGGCCGCGGCGTAGAGATAGAGCCCGTGGCCGCACTCGTCCTGCACCTTGGCGAGCAGCGCGGCCTTGCGGCGCAAGGTCGGCGCGCGCGTGATCCAGTTGCCTTCGGGGAGCATCCCGACGATTTCGGAATGGGCGTGCTGGGAGATCTGGCGGGTCAGCGTCTTGCGATAGGCCGCCGGCATCCAGTCGTTCGGCTCGATGCGTGCTTCGGCATCGATGCGGGCCTGGAACTGCTCAGCTCGGCCTGCTTCCTCCAGACCGCGATCGTCGGTCTCGGCCGTGTTCAGCGCCTGGGTGTACATGCGCGTCCTCCCGTTTATTGGGAGGCAATATATAACATAAATTACGTCATGCAAGATATTTCTGTAACATATAAATCAAGCCTCGAACCTCCTCTCCAGGAGCTTTCGGGCGGGCGGCAGCGGCCCCTTTTCGTTGGTTCCATGGCCGTCAAGCCATTGTTCGGACGGGGCGAGCAGCGCGCGATAGATCTCGCTGCACAGCGCGCGGGCTGCCCTGCCCGGCCAGTCCGCGGGCAGCAGGCTCTCGGGCAGCAGCGGATCGCGCAGCACGACGCGGCGATAATAGTGGATCAGCAGGATGCGTGCGGTGAACGCATCAGCCTCGGACAAATCCCTGCCCCGCCCGATCGCGGCCCGCAGCGGCTCAAAGGTCTTCATGAATTTCAGATAGGCATCCGCAGTCCGCCCCAGCGGCCAGCTCGCGCCGAGCAGGCGGCGGCCGTTGTCATCCTCGGCCGAGACTTCGAGACGGATGGCGCCGGCGGCCTCCTCCGGCACCGGCACGCCCGATGGCGCGACCCAGACACCGGGAAGCGGACTGCCGAAGCCGGCGTTGCGCAGCGCCTCGCGCGAGACGTCGCGGTCTTCACCATTGCCAATCAGCAGCAGCTCGAAGCGTCCGGTCCAGTCCGATTGCGGCGGATCGTAGATGTGGCGCGTCGCGGCCTCGAATGTTTGCCGCCCCTTGTCGGCGAGGCGATAGAAACTGTTGCGGCCGACCTTTTCGCGCGTCAGCCAGCCATCCGCGGCGAGGCGCGACATCGCGGTGCGCACCACGCCGCTGTCGATGTCGAGGGTTTCGAAGAATTCCAGCAGCGTGCCGAGCCACACAGAGCCGCCGCGCGGCACGATGGCGTCGCCGAACACGGTGATGACGATGGAGCCGGTGCGCGATGGTTCGCGCTTGAGCTGGTCGATGATGCGGGAGAGCGGATGCGCCATGCGCGAGGCATAGCGCGTTTGGTGCGGCCGCGACAGTGGACGGGAGCGACGGCTGGTGCGACGCTGCTTCTTCTCCCTCTCCCCCGCGCACGCCTCGTCCTTCGAGACGACCGCGGAGCCTGTCATCGGGCCGCGCTTTGCGCGGACCCGGTGGCGGTCTCCTCAGGATGAGGCTAAACGGGCATTGGCGCCCGCTAAAGCAGCTGCCACACACTCGGGCCTCATCCTGAGGCCCCGCCAGAGGCGGGCATCTCGAAGGATGCGCCGCAGGGGAGCCAAATGGGAGAGGCGAAGAAATTACCGATGCGGGTCGGGGTAGGCGAGGCTACGCCAGCCGCTGCGATCGAACGGGCGCCACTGGCCTTCCTTTTGCGCGAGGCGGTCGGCGACGGCGTAGACGACCGCGGGATGGTGGCCCATGCCGCAATGGCTGCTCTCGACCTCGATGCTTTCCGTCTGCGCGCCTGATTTCTCCATGCAGCCCTTCCAGGCGCAGACGCCGTCGGTGCGGCTGAAGATGGCGGTGGTCGGCACCGGCGGCGGCACGGCGAGCTCGCCGCCGAACTGCGGATCGACCTCGTCGGCGCGGCGGCCGCTCGCCCATTCATAGACGCGCCAGGCATTGGTCGAACGCGGATTGCCGGCGAAGGGGCTGCCGAGCGTGATCACCTGGCGCACGCGCTCGGACATCATCTTGGCGAGCTGGCGGGCGTATAGGCCGCCAAGGCTCCAGCCGACCAGGCTGATCTTGCGGCCATGCCTGTCGCTGAGCTCCTCGACCAGATCGACCATCGCATGCTGGACGCCGGGGCGCAGGCCGTAATTGCGGCCCTGACGCCAGCCGCTCACCGCATAGCCCTTGCTGGTCAGGAACGTGCGCAGCGCGCGCGTGGACGCATCAGAAGCGACAAGGCCCGGCAGCACCAGCACCGGATGCCCGTCGCCACGCGGCGCGAGGCTCAGTAGTGGCAGTGCGCCGAGGAATGCGCCGAACTCGTGGATCGCGCGCCCCTCCAGAAACATCAGGGTACGGGAGGGCGGACGCAGCGTCTGGGCAGTAGCGGTCATCACTGGATCCCTTGGAGAAGGCGCCGGTCGCGATGCCGGCAATGGGCTTGAATTCCAATACGCCGGCTTCTTAAACGTTCCGCAGCGCAGTATGAATCAGTTAGGTGGCCGGTTCCGGACATTCAAGCGGGAGAGACGCAAGGCGACAATAGGCCCATACGTTAATGCCACCGGCCGTGACGCAAAAGTCACAAGAATCGAAGCAGGAATTCTGCGGAGTAGAGCGCGAGCCCGGCGAGGCCGCCGATCAGCGAGCCGTTGAAGCGGATGTATTGCAGGTCGCGGCCGATATTGATTTCGATCAGCGAGATCAGCTGCGTCATATTCCACGCCTTGACCTGGTCGGAGATGAAGGTCGAGACGCCACTCTTCTGGTCGGCGACGAAGCTGCGCAGCACAGTCACCAGGCCCTGGTTGATCTCGCCGCGCAGCTCGGCATCGCCGGCCAGCGCATCGCCCGCCGAAACGAACATGCCGGCGAGGTGATGCTGCAAAACCTGCGTCTCGCCGCTCGCACTGCGCTCGATGAAGGAGCGGGTGTTGGCCCATACGGTGCGGGCGAGATCGGCAAGCTCAGGCCGCGCGAGCAGATCACGCTTCAAGCCGTCGATGCGATCGATATAGGCCTGGTCGGTGCCGAGCCGGTCGACGAAGCTCAGCACCATGCGGTCGAACTCGCCGCGGAACGGATGCTTGGGATCGCTGCGCACCTCGTTGAAGAACGCGGTGGCGGACGACACGATCTTGTTCACCAGAAACTTGTCGGCGCGATAGAGCTTGAGCAGGGTCGGCAATTCCGCGCGCACCTTGTCGCGGATCATCGCCATGGTCTCTTTCTGGGTCAGCGTCTCGTGCATCACGCGCAGGAGATCGTCGAACAGGATCTGGTGCCGCCCCTCCGCCACGAAACCGCGCAGCGTGCCGGCGGCGAGTGGCGCAAGGTCGATCGCCTGGAGCTGCGAGGACATGCGGCGGATGATGAAGGTCATCAGGCCCGAGGTCTCGGTCGCGGAGACGGCCTCAGGAAGCAGGCGCAGCGCAAAGCGCGCAAGGTCGTCGCTGCGCTTGCGGTCGCGCAGCCAGTCGGCGACGAAGGAGCCGAAATCGATCTCCTTCAGCTTGGCTTCGACGGGACCTGCCTCGAGGAAATGCACCTGGATGAACTCGCCAAGCTTGTCCGCGATGCGGGCCTGGTTGCTCTGGATGATCGCGGTGTGCGGGATCGGCAGGCCGAGCGGCCGCTTGAACAACGCGACCACGGCATACCAATCGGCGAGCCCCCCGATGGTCGCGGCCTCCGCGAAGGCCGCGATGAAGGCGAACACGGGATGCACGGGCAGCAGCCACTTTGCGACGATGAACAGTGCCAGCGTCGAGGCCAGCACCAGCGTCGCCAGCGCCTTCACGCGGCGGAGCTCGGCCGCGCGCTCGGCATCGCCGGGGCTATCAAAGGAGAACGTGGCGGGTGCGTTCATGATGAAGTCTAGATTACGTCATTCCGGGGCGATGCGAAGCATCGAACCCGGAAGTTCGAGATTCCGGGTTCGCCCTTCGGGCGCCCCGGAATGACGATCACGACGGCAGCACAAACAAAGGCCCGCCGAAGCGGGCCTCAAATTCGGTTTCTCTGCTCAGGGCGCCGGATCAGGCGGTCTTGGTGTAGACCTTGGCGAAGTTGTCCTGAGCGGACTTGGCACCGTTGGCGGCGAGCTTGCCGAGATAGTCGGCGGTCGCCTTGGCGCGCGAGACGAACACTTCGCCGCGGGCGCGCAGCAGGCTCGACTGGATCTCGACGGCTTCGCTGACCGACTTGGCGGACGCAAGCTTGTCGATGCCCGAGAAGAAAGCCTCGGCGTCCTCGTAGATCGCCTGCTGGATGTTGCGGCTGATCTTGCCGGCCTCGGTGACGGACTCGGTCACCGCGTTCTCGACGGCGGCAGTCACGCGCTCGGAGCCAGCGAACACCTCGGCAGCACGGTCCTTGGCGGTGTTGGCGGTCTTCTTGACGAACTCGCGGGCGGCCTCGGGAACTTCCAGGTTCTGGATGTTCTTCAAAGCGTCCTTGAAGCCCTCGAAAGCAGTGTTCGTTTCAGTGGTCATGGGGTTCTCTCCATCCTCATTGCGTTGAGCTATGGGCTCACCCCGTCCTCGATGGCCCGGGGCACGGCTTATATGGCACGGCCAATTGTGCGATGCAATATTCGTACTGCACTGCGATATCACGAAATCGTGAACAGCCTCAATTCGAGGCAATCGGCTGCCTTCCCGGGCCCCGCCGCCTACTGTGCATGGGGTTGATTTCCAGTTTCTGGCCGCCGTGGACGGCGCCTCAGTGCTGGACGGCGCATCTAATGCTGGACGGCGCCTGGCAGCCCATAAGCCTCCATCTGGGCCTGAACCTGCGCGATATTGTGCCCGAGGACGACGATGTCATGCGTCTTGCCGTCGACGTCCCGGACATGGTCGCGCAGCAGCGCCTCGGCCTTGAAGCCGAGGCTCTCGAACAGCGCGATCGCCGCCTGCTGGTCCACCGTCATCTGCACCGAGAGCTTCTCCAGACCGGCGCCAAGCGCGAGGGCGAAGGTCTCCTGTGACAGCGCCTTGCCCACCCCTTTCCCGCGGACGTCGAGCGAGACCACCATGCGAAGCTCGCCGACATGGGGCGACCAGGAATGCGCATCGCGCACCAGCGTCCCGCAACCGACGACCCTGCCCTCTTGGACCGCGAGCAAGCTCTGAATCGCGCCGCGCTCGATCTCCTTGACCCAGGCGGACAGCACCTTCGGCTCGCTGATATTGCGCGGCAGGAACAACAGGTCATGGGTCGGCAGGCCCTTGCCGAACGCCAGCACCGCGGCTTCGTCCGCGGGCGACATCAGACGGATTTCGATATTGCCGGCGTCGGTCTTGACGTGACGCGGATAGGAACGCTGCTCGCTCATGTCGATCTCTTCCCCAGCCAGGAGTCCAGTTTCGGCCACAGCCGCTTCACCGCATTGGCGCCCGCAATGAGCGAGACGTGACCGCCCTTCAGCACCACCTCTTCCTTGTCCGCGGAGCCGATCTTGGCGATCAGGTGCTTTGCGGCGTCATAGGGCACGATATGGTCATGCTCGGCGACCGCATGCAGGATCGGCACCTTGATGTCTTCGAGCTTCGCCGGCCGACCGCCCACCGACATCGTGTCGTTGAACAGCTTGTTGTCCCACATCAGGTCCTTGGTGATGGTGCGGAAATATTCGCCCGCGAGCGGCAGCGTGTCGGTCGCCCAGCGGTCGAACATCCGGTACGATTTCACGAACTCGTCGTTCCAGATGTTCTCCCAGAGCTGGATCTGGCTCACCGTGCGTGAGGCCGGACGCAGCATCTCGAACGAGGACAGGATCATCTCCGGCGGCACGTTGCCGACGCTATCGACGAGGCGGTCGACGTCGAAATAGCGGCGGTCGGAGAAGTTCGAGAACAGCTTCATCTCGCGGAAGTCGATCGGCGTGGTGAAGCAGATCAGATTCTTCATCGGCCCGTCCTTGTGGATCGAGCCGTAGAGCAGCGACAGCACCCCGCCGAAGCAATAGCCGATGACGGAGACGTCCTGCTCGCCGGAATCGGCCTGCACGCGGCGGACGCAATCCGGGATGAAGTCGAGGACATAGTCCTCCATGCGCAGGCTCTTCTCCTCCGGGCGCGGCGCGCTCCAGTCGAGCATGTAGACGTCGTAGCCGCGCTTCAGCAGGAACTCGATGAAGCTCTGGCCGGGCACGAGGTCGAGAATGTAGCCGCGGTTGGTGGTCGCCATCACGATCAAGACCGGCACGCGGTAGACCTCGTCCGACATCGGTCGGTAGTGATAGAGGCTCATCGTGCCGCGCGAATGCAGCACGTCCTTCGCCGTCGAGCCGAGCGTGGGACCGGATGTCGAGAAATATTCGACGCCCTTGATGCTGCGCATGATGGCGCGCTGCACCTCGGACTGGATACGCTCGGGGATGGCTGCGAAATCAAGTCCCGTTGGGGCGTTCATTTTTGCTCTCCGCTTCGGACGGCGGACGTTTCGTGCGCGGCGGCCGAGGCGCAGCGCCAACCTGCTGCGCGCCCGTATTGGCCGACATCTGGCTCAGCATCGACCTGATCTCGCCGAGCTGGCCCTCGATCGACTGAAGCCGCTCGGCGATACCGGTCATTTGCTCGCGGCTCGGCAGATTCATGGAGAGCAGGTACTTCTCCATGAGATCGCCGAATTGCTTCTGAGCACCTGCAGCAACGCCGCCGGCGCGGTTCATGGCCTGCGAGAATTCGGGCGTCTCCATGGCCTTGGTCGCCAAGGAGTTGAAACCCTTCTCCATCTCGCCAACCATCTTCTGCCACAAGGCAACCGGATCGGTGATCTTGTCGGTCATCAGCGTCCTCCCAATGTGGAGGGCTTTTCACCCCTCTTTTCTCGCCATACCACACCGTTGCGCAGTGCCGGTCAACCGGCAAGCCGCGCGCGTGGCGTCGCGCACGCGGCTTCTTCGCGGAACAAAACCGTGCGATACAGCATCGATCAGCAGGAGGGACCGCGCCCGTGACCACCCATCAGCCGCCCCAGACCGTCCGCGCCAACGGCATCGACATCTGCTACGAGATTTTCGGCAACGACAACGCCGAGCCGCTGCTGCTGATCATGGGGCTCGGGGCGCAGATGATCCATTGGGACGATGCGTTCTGCGAGCAGCTCGCCGCACGCGGCTTTCGCGTGATCCGTTTCGACAATCGCGACATAGGCAAGTCGAGCCATCTCACCGGCGGCAAGCGCCTGACGCCGCTCGAGCTGCTGAAGCTGCGCTTCCTCAGGATTCCCGTCGCCGCGACCTACAGGCTGATCGACATGGCCAGGGACACGGTTGGGCTGATGGACGCGCTCGGCATCAAGTCGGCGCATCTGGTCGGGGCTTCCATGGGCGGGATGATCGCGCAGGAGGTGGCGCTGTCGTTTCCCGAGCGGGTGCGCTCGCTGACCTCGATCATGTCGACGACGGGCAATCCGCGCGTGCCGCCGCCGACCCGCGAGGCCGCCGCCATGCTGACGGCACCGCCACCGCGCAGCAAGGAGGAGTTCATCACCCGCTTCGGCGAGACCTGGAAGATCTTGCGCGCCGGATCGTTTCCGGAAGAGGAGGCACTCGATCCCGGCCGCGCAGAACGCGTCTTTGCCCGCGGGCTCAATCCTGCCGGCGTCGGCCGGCAGCTCCGCGCCGTGCTTGCCTCCGGCAGCCGCAAGGCGCGGCTGCGTAGCGTCAAGACGCCAACGCTGGTCATTCACGGCACGGTTGATCCGCTGGTTCGTCCCGAGGGCGGGAAGGACACTGCAGAGTCAATTCCTGGCGCAAAGCTGTTGATGATCGAAGGCATGGGCCACGCGCTGCCAATGCGCTTCTGGCCAGAGATCATCGGCGCCATCGACAAGCACGCGCATGGCGCGGCGGCGAAGGCGGCTTAAGTCTTCTTCGCGATCCAGATGACGTGGCGTGCGCCGCCGCCTCGGCCGGTGGCGCGGACGTTGACCTCGTTGACGTTAAAGCCGGCACGGCCGAGACGCTTGGTGAAGGCAGGGTTCGGCCCTGACGACCAGACGGCGAGCACGCCACCCGGTCGCAGCGCCGCCTTTGCCGCCCTCAATCCGCTCGCACTGTAGAGTGCGTCATTGCCCTTGCGGGTCAGCCCTTCCGGCCCGTTGTCGACGTCGAGCAGAATGGCATCGAAGGCCGAGCTCTTCGCCCGGATGATCTCGCCGACGTCGGTCTCGCGGATGCTGACGCGTGGGTCACCCAGGCTGTCACCAAAAACCTCTGCCATCGGGCCTCGCGCCCAGGCAACGACCGACGGGACGAGCTCGGAGACGACGATCTTCGCCTTGGCGCCGAGCACGGCGAGCGCCGCGCGCAACGTAAAACCCATACCGAGGCCGCCGATCAGAACGACAGGCTCGGCAACCCTCTCGATCTGCTTCGCCGCCAGCGTCGCGAGTGCGGCCTCGGAGCCTGACAGGCGGCTGTTCATCAGCTCGTTGGTGCCGAGCTTGATCGAAAACTCCTTGCCCCGCCGCATCAGGCGTAGCTCTTCGTCCGAGCCGGGTATTTTGGCGGCGTCGAGTTTTTCCCAGGGAATCATGGGAGAGTTTTAGCACGATCGGACGATCAATCACCCGCCGGCCCAGACGTCCAGCACATACCGGTTGTTCGTGCCCATGTCCTCGATCCAGCGTGCACTGGCGGCGGCATCGCTGCCGCTCTTCTCACCATGGATCGCGACGAGCGCGGCTTTCACGTCGGGCTCCATCTTGCCGCCGTCGCCGCAGACATAGATGATCGCGCCCTGCTCGATCAGCGGCCAGACCTTGTCCTTCTGCGCGGCGAGCACGTGCTGCACATAGGTCTTCGGCCCGTCTGCGCGCGAGAACGCCGTGAACAGCTCGGTGATGCCGCCGGCCGCCAGCGCCTTCAGCTCCTCCGCGTAAAGAAAATCCTGCTCGGGATGACGGCAGCCGAAGAACAGCATGGCGGGACCGAGCCTGGCCCCTTTCGCCTTGCGTGCGGCGCGCTCCTGGAGGAAGCCGCGGAAAGGCGCAAGTCCCGTGCCCGGACCGATCATGATGATCGGCACGGATGGATCGTCCGGCAGGCGGAAGCCCGCCTTGGTCTCGCGCACGGTGGCATAGATCGTATCGCCGGCCCGCCGGTTGGCGAGATAGTTCGAGCAGATGCCCTTGTAGGTGCCGCGCCCGGAGGCCGCGAGCCCTTCGACCACGCCCACCGTGACGCTGCACCGCGCCGGGTCGACTGACGGCGAGGACGAGATCGAGTAATAGCGCGGCGCCAGCAGCGAGAGCATTTCGAGATAGACGTGGAACGGCAATTCGCAGGCGGGATATTCGAGCAGCAGGTCGAACACCGATTTGCGCCTCGCCAGGATGTCGCTGCGATAGCGCTCGAGCGTTTCAGGCTCCTCCCCGACAAACGCCAGCAGTTTTGGCTTGGTGACGGGGCAGCGGGTGTGATCCGCCATGATCTGGATTTGCTTGCGCGTTGCGACCTGCTGCAGCTCGACGAACTCGCTGAGCAGGCGGCCGACCGACACGGCATCACCCACCGGCAATTGTGCGCGGCGGCCCTCTGCGACCTGGAGCCTGATCTGGTCGGCCGGCAGGAAGCCGAAACGGCGGGCCACCGAATCCACCAGCGTCGGATCGTTGCGCGGGACCACGCTCAAATGATCGCCGACGCGATAGGTGATGTTGGACGGCAGCTGCACCTCGATATGGCGCGTCGAGCGGTCGGAAGGGTTTGCGCCGGACTTGTTCTGGAGCTCGTCGTTGACCAGCACCTTCATCGCCACCGCGCCGCCCTGGGCCACGATGGTGTTGACCGCGGTCACCGCGACCGGCTCGATCGCGTAGAGCGGATCGTCTTCCGCCGTGCGGGTGAAATTCCAGTCGATGCCGAATTCCTTGGTCGCGACTTGCGCGGCCGCCGGGAACCATTTCTGGAACTGGCCGTCGAGATCGCTGCGCGCATCACCCTCGCCGCGCGGATAGACCGCGCGCGCACCATGCCTCGACAATTGCTCGTCGATGAAACGCGGCACCGACTGATAGGTCGCGGCCCAGTCGCTGTTGCCGCAGCCGAACACGGCGTAGCGCACGCCGGCGAAGGCATCCTTCGGCAGGTCCTCGCCGAGCCATTTGACGAACTGTGTCGCGTTGTCCGGGGGCGCGCCGTTGTAGGAGGCGCAGATGATCAGAACGCCCCCCTCCTGCGGCAGCTTGCCGACATAGTCGTCCAGCGCTCCGAGATGCACGGCAAAACCGTTGATCTCCGCAAGGTCCGCCATGCGCGTCGCAAGCTCCTCGGCGGTGCCGAGATTGGAGCCGTACAACACCAGCATCGGCGTGTTGTGGCCGGGCCGCGTGGTGGGCTGGCGCTGCGCCTTCGGCGCCGAGGACGCAGCCGCAATCGGCCCGCCATAGGTGCCGCGTTCGCGGTCGGCCCGCGGCCGCACCTTGATCTTGAAGCCTTCCGGCTTCATCGTCAGCGTTTCCTTCAGATGCATCTGATAGCGCTGATGGTCGATCAGCTTAAAGCGCTGCAGGATCATGCCGAGCGCAAGCGCCGCCTCGTGCATAGCAAAGCCGCGGCCGATGCAGGCGCGCTGGCCGTTGCCGAACGGCTTCCAGGCATTGATCGGCCGCTTCGCCTCGGCCTCACGGCTGAAATTCTCGGGATCGAAGGCATCCGGGTTCGGGCCCCAGACCGAGGGATCGCGATGCAGAGCCGTCACCAGGATGGTGATGAACGTGCCCTTCCGGAGCTTGTACTTGCCGCCGCCGATGGTCTCGTCCTGTAGCGGCGAGATGCCGTAAGCGGGTGCCGGCGGCCACAGCCGCAGCGCCTCCTTCAGGATCTGCGTGACGTAGGTGAGCTGCGTCACCTGCTGGTAGGTCGGCTTCGCGTTGACGTCAGGACCGAACACGCGATCGACCTCGTCATAGGCCTTTTTGAGGACGTCCGGATGCTTGAGCAGCGCATAGAGCGCGTAGGACAGGAGGCCGCTGGTGGTCTCGTGGCCCGCGATCAGGAACGTGTTGATCTGGTAGCGGATGTTGACGTCGTCGAGCTGCTCGCCGGTCGCGCGGTCGACGCCGGTCATCATCGCGGCGAGCATGTCCTTCTTGTCGTCGATCCCTTCCGAACTCTTGCGGCGCTCGGCGATGATCTCGTCGACCATCTTGTTCATGAAGGCGACGTCCTCGGCGAGCGTCTTGCGCCGCTTCTGCATCCAAAACTGCTCGAACGGCAGGCCGCGGGTCATCATGATGGTTTCGAGCGAGCGCACCAGCGACTCGACGAAGGGATGGTAGTCGCGCCGGTAGAACGAGTTGAAGCGGTACTCGAAACCGCATAGGCCGATCGTGTCCAGCGTCAGCGCGGTCATGTCATGGACGACGTCGATCTCGTCGTCGGCGTTGAGCCGCCCCCATTTCTGCACGAGCTGCTCGGCGATATCGACCATGCTCGGGTGATAGGACTGCATGGCACGGTTGCCGAACGGCTGCAGCAGGATGTTGTGCGCCTTGCTCCAGTTCGGCTCGCGTGTGTCAGCCGTGAACAGGCCGTCGCCGCCGACCGCGCGCACGCGTCGCAGCGCGCCGCGCACCGTCTTGTCGAAACGCTTCTCGTCGGAGAGCTCGTCGACGAGATCGTGGCCGGAGACGACGACGATCGGCGCGCCCATCATGTCGAGCCAGAAAATCGGGCCCAGCTCCTTGGCCAGCCGCGTCAGGTGCTGCACCGGGGCGGCGGAATCCAGCGATAACATGTTGCCGACCACCGGCCTGGTCGGCGGCTGCGGAATCGGGTTCAGTCGGTTCTTGGATGACATTTAACTACGCTTCCCCTGACCGCGTCATTCCGGGGCTCGCGAAGCGAGAACCCGGAATCTCGAGGTTCCGGGTCTAGTCCTTCGGACCATCCCGGAACGACGTCTAAAACTCACTCGGCAACAGCATCGTCAGCCAAACCGCCTTCTACGCCATTCGATCAGCTTGGCGCTGACCTCTTCCGGCTTCTCCTGCTGCGTCCAATGGCCGCTGTCCTTCACCAGATACTTCTCGAGGTCGGCGATCAGCTTGTCCATGCCGTCGGCCGCCGAGGGCGGCAGCACCGCGTCGTTCTCGGCCATGATCATCAGCGACGGCACGCTGATGTGGTGATCCAGCCCCTTTGATCTCTCCCAGTTACGAGTGAAATTGCGGTACCAGTTGATGCCGCCGGTGAAGCCGGTTTTCGTGAACGTATCGACGAACACCTTCTTCTCCTCCGGCGACAGGATCGGCGTGCGCGGATCATGTCTGGCGTCGTAATTCGCAATCATCTGTGGGAACGCCAGGTTGATGCGGGGCGAAGCACCAATGCCGGCAATCGGCTGTTCCTCGGGCGCACCCGGAGGGCGAGCGGCCGGCTTGCGCATGAAGGCATCGAACGTCTCTTCGACGCGGCTGCCGAAAATCTTGTCCGGCCCGCGCGCAGGGTCCTGGAACTGGACGATATACATGTGCTCGCCGAAGCGCTGGCGGAACAGCGCAATCGGATCGATCGGCGCCCGGTCCCAATGCGGGGTGTTGACGCCGACGACGCCGGCGACGCGCGAAGGATGCCGCAACGGCATCTGCCAGACGACGAAACCACCCCAGTCGTGGCCGACGAAGATCGCCTTCTCGATCCGGAGATGATCGAGGAGCCCGACGAGATCGCCGGTCAGATGCTCCATGTCGTAGGCCTCGACCGGCTCCGGCCGGTCGGTCGCGCCATAACCGCGCTGGTCCGGCGCGATCACTCGGATGCCGGCCTCGCTCAGCGCCTTGATCTGGTGGCGCCAGGAGAAGGCGAGCTCGGGCCAGCCGTGGCACAGCACGATTGGCGGAGTGTCCGTGGCCGGGCCGGCCTCGTAATATCCCATACGGATTCCGTTCGTCTGGGCGAACTGGAGTGGCGGCATTTCAATCATGATACGCTTCCTGATCAACTCGCTATTCGGCTGCGCCCTTGATATCGGCTGTGGGCGGCGCATAGGCCGCCTCCAGCGCGGCGAACTCCTCCGGCAGCATGTCGCACATCACCTGCACATGCGGGATGATGTTGGCGCCCACGATGAAGCCGAAATCGAGCTGGTCGCGATAGCTCTGCACGGTGATGTTGAGCGCCTGCCCGTGGGTCGAGATCGACACCGGGAAGATGTGCAGCAGCTCGGCACCGGCCGCATACAGCGTCTGCCGCGGCCCCGGCACGTTGGACACGGTGATGTTGGCCACCGGCGGTAGCACGTCCGACAAATTGGAGCGGCTGTAGAGCAGCGCCAGGATCTGCACCATGATCGGCGCTCCCAGCATAGAGATGTTGGAGACCTGCGGCATCAAAGCGCGCAGCGGATGCGACATCTCCTTGGACTTGGTCGACTGCGCGATGATGGCCTCCAATCGCGCCTTGGGATCGTCGATGTTGGTCGCGATCGCGCAGATCATGCCGAACACCTGGTTGTTGGCCTCGGTGTTGCCCTCCTCGCGCAGCGAGATCGGCACCGCCGCGGTCAGCGATTTCGCCGGCAGCGCGCCGTATTGCTGGAGGTAGCGGCGGACCACGCCGGAGGCGAGCGCCAGCACGACGTCGTTGAGCTTACCGCCGGCCTGCTTGGCCAGCGCCTTCGCCCGCGACAGCGAGATCGACACACCCGCAAAACTGCGCTCCGACGAGATGGTCTTGTTGAGCATGGTCGGCGGCGACACCATGCTGGCGAGGCTTTCCCGCGATTTGGGATCAGAGATCTTGCCAAGCACGTCGGAGACGCTCTTGAGCACGGTCGGGATGTTGCCGGCGAACCGCACCGCGCTTTCGATCTGGTACATCGCGTTGTCGAACAGGATCGAGCCGATGTCGCTCTTGCCGGTGCGCGGCAGTTGCAGGTTCCTCGCCGCTTGCGAGGCATCGAGCGGCTGGCTGAACAGCTGCTGATAGGAATCGAGCAGGTTCGCCGCGATGTCGCGCGGCTCCTGCCCGGGCTTCGACCCGCCGGTCGGGGGATCGACCTGCCGCGGGATCGGCGAGATGTCGTAGATCATGTTGGTCAGCGCTGCACCGGCGCCACCGTCGATGGCGGCATGATGCATCTTCGAGTAGAGCCCGACCTCGTTGTCCTTCATGCCCTCGAACACATAGAATTCCCAGAGCGGGCGGGCGCGGTTCAACAGCTTGGCGTGCATCCAGCCGACGATGCGCTCGAGCGTGGCGCGGTCGCGCGGTTGCGGCAGGCTGGCGCGGAAGATGTGACGGTCGATGTCGAACTGATCGTCCTCGACCCAGGAGGGATGGTCGATGTCGAGCGGCGCCTTCTCCAGCCGCGCCTTCAGGATCGGCGCGATGTGCAGGCGCGAGACGATCATCGCCTTGAAGTCTTCGAAGAAGTCGCCCTTGTAATCGTCGGGCAGGCGAAAGATCGCCATGCTGCCGACATGCATCGGCATCTCAGGCGTTTCCAGATAGAGAAACGACGCGTCCAGTGACGACAGCTTCTTACCGTCGGCCATTGTTCCCTCCACTCAAATTCGACGGGCGCCTTTGCCGGCGCTTCTCGTCAGGCAGATACTGCCTGTTCCGGCGGGGCATATGCAATGGCAAACGGCCCTGCCCGGTCAAATGGCCAGAATTCCCCCTCCGGTTGCGCCAGGCGGTCGGCCACGGCCCACAGCGCCGCGGGGTTCACGCCGAGCCCGATATGGCTCGCCAGGTGGATCTCGATGTTCTCGGCGCGATCGGAAGGACGGAGCAGGCAGGTCCGCCAGTTCACGACGCCGTCGGCACGCGAATAGATCGACGTCGCCAGCACCGGCAGATCGCCCGCGATGGCCGCGCGCGCTTCCGCAAAATCCTCGACCCGCTCTCCGGATAGCGCCTCGTAGAGCCGCGTAGCGTTGGTCGCCCGCACGTCGTTGGCAAACGGGCTGCCGAGCGTGATCACGTAGCGGACCATGTCGGGCGCCCACAGCGCGAGATCGCGGGCATAGACGCCGCCGAGGCTCCATCCGACCAGGCTGACCTTGCGCCCGGTCGCGCCATGGATCTCGGCCAGGCGGGCGCGCAGCGACTCCCGCATCCGGCCGAGACCACCGAGATTGCGGCCCATCCGCCAGGCATGTGCCTCATAGCCGAGCTCGCTGAGATAGCGTCGCATCGGCGCCATCGAGAGATCGCTGGCGAGAAAGCCCGGCAGCGCCAGCACCGGATGGCCGTCGCCCCTGGGCGCGCGCATCAGGACGGGCGACAGCAGCAGGCTCGCATTCAATTCGAGCAGCCCACGGGTCTCGGCCAGCAGCAGGCCAAGAGCCGGCGGACGAAGCCGGTCTGTCCCCAGCGCCCCGTCCCGTCCGGGCGCCACTATTTCTTCTTGTCGCCGCTGCGCGTGCCGCCGAGGCCGGCCATCGCGACGAACATGTCCTGAAACCGCTCGGCGATCTTCGGATCGAAGGTGAACCAGCTCTGGACCAGCGACTCCGGCGAGATCTTCTCGATGTTGCTCAGGACCTGCTGCTGGAGCTTGTCCATCACCGCCGTCTGCATCGGCGCTACGTCGGGCAATCCGAAGAACTGGCGGGCCTCGAGGGGGGTGCAGTCGATTTCGATGTTAACCTTCATGTCCCCTCCGGATCAGATTCGAGCGGCCTGTTGCAGTATCGCCGCGACACGGTGTGCAACGCAAGCGACCTGAGACGGCCGGCCGGGCGCCGGCTTGCGTGATCGGCAGGTATGGTCAATCAAATCGCACGAGGGCACCGCACCGGCCGGCCGACGACCGTCCCGGCCTCCGGGGGATTTCACGAGTCGAAAGTCCATATTGCCGGCGAACCGTCCGCTCCGAGATTGCGGGTCAGCATTGCTGCACAGCGGCGCAACTTGGCGCGTTCCTTGCTGGAATGGCGCTTGCACGGGTCGATAACTCTGGGCAACATGGATAAATCAGCCCGCCGAACAATCAAAAATCACCGGTGCGGCAGTGTGGAGAGGGTCAAGAATGTCAGTCGGTCGAAGTCTGTTTGCGGCGGCGCTCGCCGGTACGTTTGCGTTGACGGTGTCGCCGGCGTCCAGCCAGACGCTGCGTTATGCCAACCAGGGTGACCTGAAGTCGCTCGATCCCTATACCCTCAACGAGAGCACCACCCACGCCCATCTCGGTCACGTCTATCAAGGCCTCACCGCGCGCGACAAGGACCTCAAGATCATTCCGGCGCTGGCGGAAAGCTGGGAAACGCCGGAGCCGACCCGCTGGCGCTTCCATCTGCGCAAGGGCGTGAAGTTCCACAACGGCGATCCCTTCACCGCGGACGACGTGCTGTTCTCGGCCGATCGTGTGCGCAAGAAGGGGTCGAACATGCAGACCCGTCTTGCGCCCGACGTCAAGGTGGTCAAGGTCGACGACTATACCGTCGATTTCGTCCTGCCCTCGCCCAATCCCATCCTGCATAACGCGTGGGATGTCTGGTACATCATGGACAAGAAATGGGCCGAGGAGAACAACGTCGTCGATCCCACGCCAGTGGCGGCGACCACGCCAAGCTACGCCTCGCTGCACGAGAATGGCACCGGCCCCTTCATCATCGAGAGCCATCAGCCTGGCGTGAAGACGGTGTTCAAGGCCAATCCCAATTACTGGGGCAAGGTTGAAGGCAATCTGAAGGAGATCATCTTCACCCCGATCGCCTCTGACGCTACCCGCGTCGCCGCACTGCTCTCGGGCGAAGTCGACGTCATCGAGCCGGTGCCGATCCAGGATATCTCGCGTGTCGATTCCAGCCCCAATGCCCAGGTGCTGAAGGGGCCGGAGCTGCGCACCATCTTCATCGGCTTCGACCAGACCCGCGACGAGCTGCTCTACTCCAATATCAAGGGCAAGAACCCGTTCAAGGACGCCCGCGTCCGCGAAGCCTTCTACAAGGCGATCGACATCGAGCTGATCAAGACGCGCGTGATGCGCGGACTGTCGACGCCCTCGGCGCTGATGATCGCGCCGGAGCTGTTCATACTGTCCAAGGAGTTCAAGCGGCCGAAATTCGATCCTGACGGCGCCAAGAAGCTCCTGACCGAGGCCGGCTACCCCGATGGCTTCGAGGTCACCATGGACTGCCCGAACGATCGCTACGTCAACGACGCCGCGATCTGCCAAGCCGTTGTCGGCATGCTTGCCCGCATCGGCGTCAAGATCAATTTGCTGGCGCAGCCGAAGGCGCAATACTTCGCTAAGGTGCTCAAGCAGGGCGGCTATCAGACCTCGTTCTACCTGCTGGGCTGGACGCCGAGCACCATGGACTCCCACAACGTGCTCTACGACATCATGGGCTGCCGCGACGATGCGAAATCCTCACGAGGCGAAGCCAATCTCGGCGGCTACTGCAACAAGGAGTTCGACGCAATCACCGACAAGGTGCTGGTCGAGACCGACACCGCCAAGCGCAACCAGCTGATCAAGCAGGCCTACGAGATCAGCATCAAGGACTGGGCCTACATCCCGCTGCACCAGCAGGCGCTGGCCTGGGGCGTGTCGAAGAAGGTCGACCTGCCGCAGCGCGCCGACAACCTCGTCATGTTCCATTGGGCGACCAAGAAGGAATAGCGTCACTTGAACACGAGGTCCCGGCAGCGTCACGCTTCCGGGACCTTTCCTTTTCCGGCTGACAAGGACGTTGGCCGTACGCTCATCCAAGGAAAGTGGAAGGCATGCTCGCGTTCACGCTTCGCCGCGCCGTCCAGGCCATCGGCGTCATGTTCGCCGTCGGCATCATCGCGTTCTCGATGTTCCGCTTCGCCGGCGACCCCGTCAACCAGATCGTCTCGATCGACACATCGGCGGCCGAACGCGAGGTCGTGCGCAAATCGCTCGGCCTCGACGATCCCGTGCCGGTGCAGTTCGTGCGCTATTTCGCCGACGCCGCGCAATTCAAGTTCGGTATCTCCTATCAATTCCGCCAACCCGTCGCGGCGCTGTTGATGGAGCGCATGCCCGCGACGCTGGAGCTGGCGATCTGCGCGACCGTCTTTGCGATGGTGCTGGGCATCCTGATGGGCGTCTATTCCGCGCTCAGGCGCGACACCTTACTCGCCAAATTATTCCAGGCGGTCTCGCTGATCGGCATCTCGCTGCCGACCTTCCTGATCGGCATCCTGCTGATCTATTTGTTCGCGGTGACGTTGGGCTGGCTGCCCTCGTTCGGCCGCGGCGAGGTGGTCAAGCTCGGCTGGTGGACGACGGGCCTACTGACGCTGTCGGGCCTGAAGGCGCTGATCATGCCCTCGATCACGCTCGGCCTGTTCCAGATGACCCTGATCATGCGGCTGGTGCGCGCGGAAATGCTGGAAGTGTTGCGGACCGACTATATCCGCTTTGCCCGCGCCCGCGGACTGACCACCCGCGCCATCCATTTCGGCCACGCGCTGAAGAACACGCTCATCCCCGTGATCACGGTGGCCGGCCTGCAGTTTGGCTCGGTTATTGCATTTTCGATCATCACCGAAACCGTGTTCCAGTGGCCGGGCATGGGACTGATGTTCGTACAGGCCGTGCAAAACGTCGATATCCCGATCATGGCTGCCTATCTGCTGATGGTTTCGCTGATCTTCGTCACCATCAATCTTGTGGTCGACATCCTCTATACCGTGGTCGATCCGCGCCTGCGCGCGACGGTCGGCCGCGCCGCATAAGGCAGCCCGCATGTCCGACGCAGTCGTCTCAAATTCCAACGGACAGAGCGCGCAGCCGGCGCACGCCGCGCGCAGCTGGTTCAGCCGCGCGCTCGACAGCGACGTCTTCTATTCGTTCCGCCGTTCCAAGCTGACGATGGTGGCGGCCGCCATCACGGTTTCGTTCTTCCTGCTCGCGATCTTTGCATCATGGCTGGCGGTGCAGAACCCGTTCGATCCGGCGCAGCTGCAATTGATGAACTCCCGGATCTCGCCGCTGTGGACCGCCGACGGCCAGAGCCCGTTCCTGCTCGGCACCGACGAGCAGGGTCGCGACGTGTTCTCTGCCATTCTCTATGGCATGCGGATCTCGCTCGCCGTCGGCGTTGCCGGCGTGATCTTCGCCGGCGCGCTCGGAATCGCGCTCGGCCTGATCGCCGGCTATTTCGGGGGCGCGGTCGACGGCGTGATCATGCGCATCGCCGACGTGCAGCTCACCTTCCCCGCCATCCTGATCGCGCTGCTGGTCAACGGCATCGCCAAATCGATCCTCGGCAACCGGCTCGATGCAAACAGCATGCTGGTGGTGCTGGTGATCTCGATCGGCCTGAGCTTCTGGGTTGGATATGCCCGCACCGTGCGCGGCTCGGTGATGGTCGAGAAGAACAAGGACTATGTCGCCGCCGCGCAGCTGATCGGCCTGCCAGCACCAAAGATCATGCTGCGGCACGTGCTGCCGAACACAATGGGTCCGATTCTCGTCATCGCCACCATCAACCTCGCGCTTGCCATCATCACCGAGGCGACGCTGTCCTTCCTCGGCGTCGGCCTGCCCGACACCATGCCCTCGCTCGGGACGCTGATCCGCATCGGCAACAACTATCTGTTCGCCGGCGAATGGTGGATTGTTGCCTTCCCCGGGCTCGCGCTGGCAGCGCTGATCCTCTCCATCAACCTGCTCGGCGACTGGCTGCGCGACGCGCTCAACCCGAAACTGCGATGAGTATGCGTTGCCCATGACCGAACCCGTTCTCTCCGTTCGCGACCTACACGTGGAATTCGCTTCCCGCCGCGGCACGCTGCGCGCCATCGACGGCGTCTCCTTCGACATCGCCAAGGGCGAGGTGCTGGGCGTGGTCGGCGAATCCGGCGCCGGCAAGTCCGTGACCGGGCTATCGGTGATCGGCCTGATCGATCCGCCTGGCCGCATTACTGGCGGCGAGATCCGCCTCGCAGGAATGCGGATCGACAACCTGCCGCCCGAGGAGATGCGCCGCATCAGGGGCAAGCGCATCGGCATGATCTTCCAGGATCCCCTCACCTCGCTCAATCCCCTGTACAAGGTCGGCGACCAGATCGTGGAGACGATCCGGACCCACCTCAATCTCTCCGAGGCGGCCGCCCGCCGCCGTGCCATCGATCTGCTCGCCGAGGTCGGCATTCCCGCGCCGGAAAAGCGCGCCGACGGCTATCCGCACGAATTCTCCGGCGGCATGCGCCAGCGCGTGGTCATTGCGCTGGCGATCTGCGCCGAACCGGAGCTGATCATCGCGGACGAGCCGACCACCGCGCTCGACGTCTCGGTGCAAGCCCAGATCATCTCGCTGATCAAGCGGCTCGGCCGTGACCACGGCACCGCCGTGATGCTGGTGACGCACGACATGGGCGTGATCGCGGAAACCTCCGACCGTGTCGCGGTGATGTATGCGGGCCGAGTCGCCGAGATCGGCCCGGTCCAGGACGTCGTCAGGAATCCGCTGCACCCTTACGCCAAGGGTCTGATGGGCGCGATCCCGACGCTGGCCGGCGACGACAAGCGCCTGGTGCAGATCCCGGGCTCGATGCCACGCCTGTCGGCGATCCCGCGCGGCTGTTCGTTCAATCCGCGCTGCGCCTTCGCCTTCGACCGCTGCCGCGTGGAGCGCCCCGAGCCGCTGCCGCGCGGCGCGCAATCGGTCGCCTGCCATCTCTATGACACGGTGCCGGCGGAGAGCGCGGCATGAGCGCTTCTTTCGTCCAGGCCACAAACCTGCGCCGCGTCTTCGACGTCTCGAAGCCGTGGCTCAATCGCGTGCTCGAAGGCGGTCATCTCGAATACCTCAAAGCGGTCGACGGCGTCACCTTCGACATCAAGAAAGGCGAGACCTTCGCGCTGGTCGGCGAGTCCGGGTCAGGCAAGACCACGGTCGCGCGGATGGTCGTCGGCCTGCTCCCACCGAGCTCCGGCGACGTCTTGATCGACGGGGTCTCGATGACCGATCCGCGGCAGGCGCCAGCGCGCCGCAAACTGCGCCGTCGCATCCAGATGATCTTTCAGGACCCCTATGCGAGCCTGAACCCGCGCTTCCGCGTCGATGCCATCATTTCCGAGCCGATCCGCGCCTTCGACCTGATCCAGGGCGAGCGCGACATCCAGGCCCGCGTCGGCGAGCTGCTCAGCCTTGTGGGTCTGCATCCCGACGACAGGCTGAAGTTTCCGCACGAGTTCTCCGGCGGCCAGCGCCAGCGTATCGCGATCGCGCGGGCGCTCGCTTCCGACGCCGAGTTCATCGTCTGCGACGAGCCGACCTCGGCGCTCGACGTCTCCGTGCAGGCGCAGATCCTGAACCTGATGCGCGACCTCCAGGACAAGTTCGGCTTGACCTACATGTTCATCAGCCACAACCTCGCTGTGGTCCGCCACATGGCGAGCCGCGTCGGCGTGATGTATCTCGGCCGCATCGTCGAGATCGCGGAAGGACGCGAGCTGTTCGCCCGTCCGCGCATGCCCTACACCAAGATGCTGCTGGGCGCCGTGCCTGACCTCGCTATGTCTGGCCGACAACGCATTCCGGTGAAGGGCGAGATCCCGAACCCGATCAATCCGCCCTCCGGCTGCGCCTTCAATCCGCGCTGTCCACTGGCGTTCGATCTCTGCCGCAAGGAAACGCCGGAACTGATCGACGGTGTCGCCTGCCACGCGGTGAACACCGCACCGGTCCCAGCGTGACGCGCGCGTGCCATGCGGCCTGCGCATTTGGCCGCGGCCTGGCGCTGTGATCAATTGCGCGCGCCGCAAATGAGGTAGACCATGGCCAGCAATATCAATCCCGATCCGTTCACGACGCGCCCCGAGATCGAGGGCACGTTCGGAGTGGTCGCCTCGACGCACTGGATCGCGACCGCCGTCGGCATGGGCATCCTGGAAAAGGGCGGCAATGCTTTCGATGCCGGCGTCGCCACCGCCTTCACGCTCCAGGTGGTTGAGCCGCATCTGAACGGTCCCGGCGGCGACGTTCCGATCATCGTCCATGACGTCAGGCGCGGCCGTACCGAGGTGATCTGCGGCCAGGGGCCCGCGCCGGCCCGCGCCACCATCGCGCATTATAGGAGCGAAGGCCTCGACATGGTGCCCGGCACCGGCCTGCTCGCGGCCTGCGTGCCCGGCACCTTCGAATCCTGGATGATGCTGCTGCGCGACTACGGCACGATGCGCGTGCGCGACGTGCTGGAGCCCGCGATCTCCTATGCGCGCGACGGCTATCCGCTGGTCGAGCGCGCTTGCGCCACGATCCAGACCGTCGAACAATTGTTCCGCAAGCACTGGCCGACCTCGGCCGCGGTCTATTTGCCAAATCGCGAGGTGCCGAAGCCCGGCACGCTCTTCACCAACAAGACGCTGGCCACGACCTACACCCGGATATTGAGCGAAGCCGAGAGCGCCGGCGGAGGCCGCGAGGCCGAGATCGAGCGCGCACGCAAGGCATGGTCGCAGGGCTTCGTCGCGGAAGCCATCGACAAATTCTGCCGGACGCAAGAAGTGATGGACGTCAGCGGCTCGCCGCATCGCGGCGTGCTTTCGGCCGACGACATGGCGCGCTGGCAGCCGACGGTCGAGGCACCGCTGACCTACGATTATGGCCGCTACACCGTCTGCAAGGCCGGTGTCTGGAGCCAGGGTCCGGTGACACTGCAACAGCTCGCACTGCTCAAGGGTTTTGCGCTCGACGGGCTCGACCCGACCGGGCCGGAGTTCATCCATCTCCAGATCGAATGCGCCAAGCTCGCTTTCGCGGATCGTGAGAAGTTCTACGGCGATCCGAAGTTCACCGAAATCCCGATCGCGACGCTGCTGTCGGATGCCTATAACGACCAGCGCCGCAAGCTCGTCACCGACAAGGCCTCGCTCGATTTCATCGCCGGCTCCGTCGAAGGCTTTGGCGGGATCGTAAAACTGCGCCGCGCGGAAGGGCAACGCGAGGCCGTCGGCGCACTTGGCGCCGGCGAGCCGACCGTCGGTCGCTTCGGCGAAGTGCGCGGCGACACCGTGCATTTCGACATCATCGACAAGGCCGGCAATATGGTGTCCTCGACGCCGTCGGGCGGCTGGCTGCAATCTTCGCCGATCATTCCGGAACTCGGCTTCTGCCTCGGCAGCCGCGCCCAGATGTTCTGGCTGGAGGAAGACCATCCGGCCGCGCTCGCCCCAGGCAAGCGCCCCCGCACCACGCTGTCGCCGTCCATGGCGCTGCGCGACGGCGAGCCGTATCTCGCATGGGGTTCGCCCGGCGGGGACCAGCAGGACCAGTGGATCACGCAGTTCTTCCTGCGCCACGTTCATTGCAACCTGAATCTCCAGGAAGCCATCGACGCGCCGGCCTGGCATTCCGAGCATTTCCCGATCTCGTTCTGGCCGCGTACCGCGCGCCCCGGGGTTCTCGTGGTCGAGAACCGGGTGCCGAAGGCGACGATCGAGAACCTGCGCGAGCGCGGGCATATCGTCGAGGTAGGCCCCGACTGGTCCGAAGGCCGCCTCACCGCGGCCTCGCGGGTCGGCGTGCGCCGGCGTGCCGCCGCCAATCCGCGCGGCATGCAAGGCTACGCCGCGGGACGCTGAAGGCAGCACATGACCTGGTCGATCATCGCGCGAGACCCTGCCACCGGCCAGTTCGGCATCGCGGTTGCGACCCGCTTCTTCGCCGTGGGCGCACGCGTGCCCTACATCGCGGCGGGCCTCGGCGCCATCGCGACGCAGGCCTTCGTCAATCCCTATTACGGCATCGACGGCGTCAAGCTGCTGCGCGAAGGCCTCAACGCGCATGATGTGCTCGCCTCGCTGCTGGCGACTGACAACGGCCGCGAGAGCCGCCAGATCCACGTCATGGACGCGAGCGGCGAGATCGCCGCGCATACCGGGCGCGATTGCGTCGACTGGTGCGGCCACATCGCCGGCAGCGGCTTTTCCATTGCCGGCAACATGCTGACCGGCGCCGACGTGCTCGACGAAACCGCAAAGACCTACATCGCCAATGACAGCCTGTCCTTCCCGCGCCGCCTGCTCGCTGCGATGCGCGCGGGCGAGGCTGCGGGCGGCGACAAGCGCGGCAAGCAGTCGGCGGCGCTGCTGATCCACGGCGAAGAGGAATGGCCGGCGCTCGACATTCGTGCCGACGATCATCCCGATCCGCTTGGCGAGCTCGAACGGCTCGAACGTGTCAGCCAGGAGCTCTGGGTGCATTTCCGCAGCTCGCTGCCGACGCGGCAGAACCCGGCCGGCAACACCGATCGCAGCGTCATCGACGCGAGCATCGCAGCAGCGCGCGCAAGGCAGTCATGAGCGCCAGCTCTCTCATCGAGATCGAGGACCTGCGCATCCGTTTCCACGGCGACGACGGCCGCATCACCCACGCGGTCGACAGCGTCGACCTCAGCGTCGCCAAAGGCGCCACGCTCGGCCTCGTCGGCGAATCCGGCTGCGGCAAGAGCGTGACGTCGCTCGCGATCATGGGATTGCTGCCGAAGCAGAGCGCGGAGATTACTGGCGCGATCCGCTTCGACGGCTTCGATCTGCTGCATACGTCCGATCAGACCTTGCGTGACTTGCGCGGCAACCGGCTCGCGATGATCTTCCAGGAGCCGATGACCTCGCTCAATCCGAGCTTTACGATCGGTGACCAGATCATCGAGACGATCCTGCGCCACCGCGGCGGATCGCGGAAGAGCGCACGCGAGCGGGCAATCGAGCTCCTACGCCGCGTCCATATCCCTTCGCCCGAGCGGCGGATCGACGAGTATCCGCACAAGCTCTCCGGCGGCATGCGCCAACGCGTGATGATCGCGATGGCGCTCGCCTGCGACCCACAGCTCCTGATCGCGGACGAGCCGACCACGGCGCTCGACGTCACCCTGCAGGCGCAGATTCTGGAGTTGATGCGCGAGCTGAAAGCAGCGAGCGGCGCCGCGATCATCCTGATCACCCACGATCTCGGCGTGGTCGCCGAGGTCTGCGACGAGGTCGCGGTCATGTATGCGGGCGAGATCGTCGAGCGCGCGCCGGTCGACGAATTGTTCTCCGCGCCGCAGCATCCCTACACGGTCGGCCTGCTCGGCTCGATCCCGCGTCTGGACCATCGCGCCGAGCAGCTCGCGACGATTGAGGGCATGGTCCCGAACATGGCGCAGCCGCCCGTCGGTTGCCGCTTCGCCGCGCGTTGCCCGTTCGTGCTGGACGCCTGCACCAAGGCACCGCCGCCGCTGGTCGAAATCAGCCCCGGCCACCTCTCGCGCTGCATCCGCGCGCCGCTCGAAACGTTGGTGTCGTGATGGCCTCGTTTTCTCCTCTCGTGCCCCGGGCGCAGCGCAGCACAAGCTTAGCGCCGTGGTGCGCTGCTGAACCGGGCCCCATGGGGCGACAGCCTCGGTCCCGGTTCAGCGTCGCAGCACTCCGCGCCGCGCCGCGCCGGGGACACGAGATCGGTATTCGCGGAGACTACGGACGATGACCGCTCTCCTCGAGGTCGAAGGACTGGTCAAGCATTTCATCGCCCAGCGTTCGCTGTTCGGCCGGGCGCTGGCCCATGTCAAAGCCGTCGATGGCGTTTCCTTCTCTCTCGAAGCCGGCAAGACGCTGGCCCTTGTCGGCGAATCCGGCTGCGGCAAGTCCACCGTCAGCCGCCTTGTGCTGCGGCTGATCGAGCCGGATGCGGGCTCTGTGCGTTTCGACGGCCGCGATCTGCTCTCGCTGGACGCCCTCGCGCTGCGCAAGTTCCGCCGCGAGGCGCAGATCATCTTCCAGGACCCTTACGCCTCGCTCAATCCGCGTATGACGGTCGGCCAGATCCTGACCGAGCCGCTGGCCCTGCATGATCTGGTACCGCCGGCGGAACGACGCGAGCGCGTCGCAGACATCTTGCGGCTGGTCGGCCTCGAGCCACGGCTCGAGCGGCGCTATCCGCACGAATTCTCCGGCGGCCAGCGCCAGCGCATTGCGATTGCCCGCGCGCTCGCGGTCGAGCCGAAGCTGATCATCTGCGACGAGCCGGTCTCGGCGCTCGACGTCTCGATCCGCTCGCAGATCCTGAACCTGCTGCGCGAGCTCCAGGACCGGCTCGGCCTCGCCTACATCTTCGTCTCGCATGACCTCGCGGTGGTCAAGCACATCGCCGACCGCGTCGCGGTGATGAACCTCGGCCAGATCGTCGAGGAAGCCGAGGCCGACGCGCTGTTCGCCGCGCCCCGCCATCCTTATAGCCGCGCGCTGTTGTCCGCGATCCCCGTGCCTAAACCGCGGGCAAAGAGCAGCCGGATTGTGCTCCAGGGCGAGATCCCGAGCGCCCTCAATCCGCCGGGCGGGTGCCGCTTCCATACCCGCTGCCCCTACGTCATCGAGCGTTGCCGCAGCGAAATGCCGCGGCTCCTGCCGGATGGCATCGGACATGCAACCGCCTGCCACCGAACGTCGGAACTGCCGTCCTCCGCGGCGATCGTCCCGATGGACGGCGGCTTCTCGCCGGTCCTTGAAAAATTGGTCGCCGCCTTCAGCGGTGGCCCGGAAGCAGCGCGCGCGAGCGGGGTTAGTCCCTTGGGGACCGATCCCGCATAGCCGCAAAACAGAGGTTGAGAGCGATGAGCTTCATGCGTTTGGCAATCCTGGCGTCGGCCTTGCTGACGTCGCTCGCGGGCGCTGCCCAGGCCCAGTCCACACTTCGCATCGGCATCGCCGAGGACCCCGACATTCTCGATCCCAGCGTCGGCCGCACCTATGTCGGCCGCATCGTGTTCTCCGCCTTCTGCGACAAGCTGTTCGACATCGACGAGAAGCTCAACATCGTGCCACAGCTCGCGCTGTCGCACGAGACTTCGGCCGACGGCAAGGAGATGACGATCAAGCTGCGGCCGGGCGTCAAATTTCATGACGGCGAGCCCCTCGACGCCGAGGCTGCCAAATTCTCCATTGAGCGTCACATGACATTGCCCGGCTCGTTCCGGAAATCCGAGCTCGCAAGCGTGGATCATGTCGAGGTCGTTGATCCGCTCACCATCAAGCTGGTGCTCAAGACTCCCTACTCGCCGCTGATCGCTCAGCTCACGGACCGCTCCGGCATGATGGTGTCGCCCAAGGCGGCCAAGGAAGCCGGCGACAAGTTCGGCCTGCATCCGGTCTGCGCCGGCCCGTATAAGTTCGTCGAGCGCGTCCAGCAGGACCGCATGGTGTTCGAAAAGTTCGCCGACTACTGGAACAAGGACAACATCCATATCGATCGCATCGTGTTCCTGCCGATCGTCGATGCCACCGTCCGCCTCGCCAATCTGAAGTCCGGCGGGCTCGATCTGATCGAGCGCGTGCTCGCCACCGACATCAAGGACGTGCGCGCCGATTCCCGCCTCGTGCTGTCGACGGCGCCGGAGCTCGGCTATCTCGGCCTGACTGTCAACATCGGCAACGACAAGAACAAGGGGCCGCTAAGCCAGTCGGCAAAAGTCCGTCAGGCGCTCGATCTGTCGATCGACCGCGAAGCGCTTAACCAGGTCGTCTTCAATGGCGAGTTCACACCAGGCAACCAATGGGTCAGCCCGACCCATCCCTATTACCAGAAGGCCTTCCCGGTTCACGGCCGCGACATCGCAAAAGCGAAGGCGCTGTTGAAGGAAGCCGGCGTCACCACGCCGGTGACGGTGGATTACATGATCCCCAAGGGCGCGGAGAACGAGGCTGTCGCCCAGGTCGTGCAGTCGATGGCCGCAGAAGCGGGCTTCGATATCAAGATCCGCGCGGTCGAGTTTGCGACGACCTTCAAGCAGGCCCAGGCCGGCGAGTTCCAGGTATTCCAGATCAACTGGAGCGGCCGCATCGACCCCGACGGCAATTCCTACATCTTCATGCGCAGCAAAGCGCCGCAGAACGACGAAGGCTATTCGAACCCCGAGGCCGACAAGCTGCTGGAAGAAGGCCGGGCCACATCCGACGTCGATGAGCGCAAGGCGATCTATGCCAAGCTGACCAAGATCCTGCTCGACGACCTGCCGATCATCTACCTCTATCACCGCACACTGCTGATCGCGCACACCAAGAAGCTCGACGGCTACAGGCAGATGCCCGACGGACTGGTCCGCGTCGTCGGGCTGAAGTTCAAGTGATTACGGCTACGCCGCGGGACGCGATCTGAATCATGCTGAACTTTCTCGCGCGCCGCATCGCGCAGATCGTGCCGACACTGTTCTTCGTGTCCGTGCTGATCTTCTCGCTGCAGCAATTGCTGCCGGGCGATCCTGCGCTGGTCATGGCCGGCGAGGAGCGTGATCCCGCCGTGATCGAGCAGATCCGCCAGCAGTACAAGCTCGATCAGCCGATCCCGGTGCAATATGTCTACTGGCTCAAGGGGGTGCTGACGGGCAATTTCGGCGAGTCCTTGCGCAACAAGATGCCGGTGCGCGAGCTGATCGCGCAGAAGCTGCCGGTGACGCTTCAGCTCGGCTCGATGGCGATCGTCATCGCGTTCTGCATCGGCATTCCCGCCGGCATCATCTCGGCGGTGAAGAAGGGCACGGCCTGGGACTACGGCGCCAATCTGTTCGCGCTGTGGGGCATCTCGACGCCGAATTTCTGGCTCGGAATTCTCCTCATCTTCCTGTTCTCAATCAAGCTCGGCTGGCTGCCGGCCTCCGGCTATGTGCCGCTCACCGAGAACTGGCGCGCGAGTTTGGCTGCCACCATCATGCCGGCCTTCGTGCTCGGCAATGCGATCTCCGCGATTCTGATGCGGCATACCCGCAGCGCGATGCTCCAGGTGCTGGAGAGCGACTATGTCCGCACCGCGCGCGCGAAGGGATTGTCGGAGCGCTCCGTGATCCTCAAACACGCGATGCGCAATGCACTCACGCCCATCATCACGCTCGGCGCGCTCGAGCTCGGCACGCTGCTCTCAGGCGCCGTCTTGACCGAGCAGATTTTCTCCATTCCCGGTTTCGGCAAGCTCATCGTGGATGCCGTGTTCAACCGTGACTACGCCGTGGTGCAGGGCGTGGTGCTGGTGACGGCCACGGTCTATATCACGCTCAACCTCGTCGCCGACATCGCCTATGTCCTCGTTAATCCCAGGCTGAGGAGCTAGGCCATGACCGACGCCGCGCTTTCAGCCAGTCCCGCCACGCAAGCCCACGAGCTCGACAGCCCCGCCCGCCGCGCGCGGCGGCGGCTGTTCAAGCGCAAGGTCGCGGTATTCGGGCTCCTCGTAATCACCGCGTTCATCCTCCTTGCAGCCTTCGCACCGCTGATCGTGCCTTACGATCCCATCGCGACCAGCTGGAGCCTGGTCCGCAAGCCGCCCACGGCGGCGCACTGGTTCGGCACCGACGAGCTTGGCCGCGACATCCTCAGCCGTGTCGTTTACGGCGCCCGCGCTTCCCTGTTGGCAGGTCTCATCTCGGTCGCGATCGCGCTCGGCATCGGCGTGCCGCTCGGCCTGCTCGCCGGCTATCGCGGTGGATTTGTCGATGCCCTGATCAGCCGGATCACCGATGCGATGCTGGCCTGCCCGTTCCTGATCCTGGCCATCGCGCTCGCGGCGTTCCTCGGCCCGAGCCTCGGCAACGCCATGATCGCGATCGGTATTTCGGCAACGCCGATCTTCATCCGCCTGACCCGCGGTCAGGTACTGAGCGTCAAGGCCGAGGACTATGTCGAGGCCGCTCGCGCGCTCGGCAATCCGCCCTGGCGGATCGCGTTCTCGCACATCCTGCCGAACATCCTGCCGGCGCTGCTGGTGCAGGCGACGCTGTCGATCGCCGCCGCCATCATCGCCGAGGCCGCATTGTCCTTCCTCGGCCTCGGCCAGCAGCCGCCGGCGCCGTCCTGGGGCAGCATGCTCAATGCAGCCCAGCGCTTCCTGACCCAGGCGCCGTGGATGGCGATCTGGCCGGGCTTGGCGATCTTCCTCGTGGTGCTCTCACTGAACCTCCTCGGCGACGGCCTACGCGACGCCCTCGACCCGAGGCAGCGCTAGGCTAAACTCTGCTGGCGGGCCCTTCACCTCTCCCGTCGGGGAGAGGTGAAGACCCACTGTCGACGGATCAGATCACCGTCTCCCGCATCACGCGCCGGCAATCCATCTCATATTCGAGATCGACCACCGGCGGCCGGGCATAATGCCAGGTCAGGCCGGAGCGCAGCGCGCCGCGGCGGACCAGCTCGTCGACCAGCGCGTGGTGGAAGTCGTGCACAGAATAGGCCTGCACGCCGGTCGTGTCCCTCCAGCCGAAGCCGAATGCGGTCATCCGGCTTTCCATCTGCGAGGTCGTGGTGAACCGCACCTTTTCACGCAGGCCCTCCGGGCTGAGATCGCGGTAGCGCACCGTGCGCTCGACATAGGTGCCGCTGCCCTCGCGCGCCTCGGCCCCGCCGGCGATCACGAAGGAAGGCGCCTTGGACGTCGTCGGCCGCGTGAAGGAGAACGCATAGAATGAAGGCTCGGACGGCGGATCGATCTCGGGACAGACATTGCTGCGCGCCACCGGGTTGGTGGTACCGTCGAAGATGCCCCACTCCGACAACCTCTTGACGTAATGCAGATTGAATGCGCGAAAGCCCTCTTCGCTGAAGGCCGCCGGCGAGCGCAACTCGCAGGCGCAGAAGGCCGTCAGCGGCCGGCCCGCCTCCTGAATATACTTCGCGGCCAGCGCAAATCCTTCAGCCAGCGGCACCAGCCGATCGAACCGGACGCGCTCGATCTCGTAGCCGTCGTGCGCGGCCGCACCGGCCGAATACTGGAACACGGACGGGATGAAACGATAATTGCCGGCGGAGAAGTCACTGAACATGTCGAGCTCCTAGTCCAGTTGCATGCGGATGCCCTTGGCGCCGTTGAGCAGGCGCTTCAGGTGAAAGCTGGCCAGCGGATCCTCGGCATGCATCCCCACCAGCGCGGCGAAGGCCGGCATGGCAGCGACGTCGCCGGCCTCCATCTTGGCAAAGGCCTCGCAATAGAGCGCCGTCTCCGGGGCCTCGAATCTGGCCTGCGGCAGCGGCTCGAACGCGCGCAACGGCTCGCTGCGTCCGCGCAGCATCAATTCGCCTACGGGGCGGCCCTGGAAATTCTCGGCCGCCTTGGCGACGCTAGCACTGACGCAGATGCGCGTGCCGAGATGCTTGTTGGCGGCCTCGAGCCGCGCCGCGATGTTGATGGAATCGCCATAGGCAGTGTAGTCGAAGAAGCGGTTGCCGCCGAAATTGCCGACCAGGGCTGGACCTGCGTGAATGCCGATGCGGGTGGCGCCGAAGTTCACGCCCCTCGCACGCTGGCGCGCGCAAAAATCCCGCGCCCAGGCATCGAGGTCATGGGCGCAGGCGACCGCGCGCGTCGCATAGTCGGGCTGATCGCCGGGCGCATTGAACAGCACCTGGAGCGCATCGCCGATGATCTTTGCGACGGTGCCTTCATGCGCGAAGACGACCTCGGTCATCCCTCCGACATACTCGTTGAGGAGCTCTCCCAGCGTCTCCGGCGGCGCGCTCTCGACAAGCGAGGTGAAGCCGGTGATGTCGGTGAAGATGGCGGCGACCTCGCGCCACTGTACCTCGATTCCCTCACCCTCGCCGCTGGCCGCCAGACGCTTGGCAAGCTCGGGCGAGAAATGGCGCGACAGCGCGGCATGGGCCCGCTCCGCCACCATCTGGCGGCGCCGCACCTCGCGCAGCATCTCGATGTGGCGGATCGTCTTGTCGATCGTGGCTTCAAGGTCGGCGAAGTCGATCGGCTTGGTGAGGAAGTCGAACGCGCCGCGGTTCATCGCGGTGCGGATGTTGCTCATGTCGCCATAGGCCGAGACGATGATGGTCGATTTCTTGTCTTCGGCCTCCTGCAGCTTTTGCAGCAGCGACAGCCCGTCCATGCGCGGCATGTTGATGTCGGAGACCACCATGTCGACCTGCGGATTTTGCTCCAGTGACTGCAGCGCCTCCACGCCATCGCGGGCGAACATGATGGCGAGCATCCCGTCGCGGATTTGCCTGCGGAATTTCTGCAGGACCAGCGCCTCGAGATCCGGCTCGTCGTCGACGAAGAGGATGGTCGCAGTCATGCCGCCTGCTCGAGCCTCGTGTCGATCTCCTGGCGCAGCAGCGCAAAGTCGATCGGCTTGGTCAAGAGCCCGACGGCGCCGCGCTCGATCGCCTTGCGACGCGTCTCGGCATCGCCATAGGCCGTGATCATGATGACGGGAACGTCCGGATGCTCGGCGCGTACTTTCGGCAGCATGTCGAGCCCGCTCATGCCGGGCATGTTGATGTCCGACAGGATCAGGATCAGCGAGGGATCGCGCACCTCGGCAGCGAGTTTCAGCGCATCGGACGCAGACGGCGCGAATTCCATCTGGAAACGGCCGGCGCGCAGGTCGCGCCGGAACTGCTGCCGGAACAGCGCCTCGACGTCGGGCTCGTCATCGACGACCAGGATGTAAACGTTCAACTCTTGCCTCCGGAAGTGCCGCCTGCCGCCATCATGCGCGGCAGAGTGATGATGAATTCGGTGAATACACCGGGTTCCGTGTTCACGTCGATCGTGCCGCCGTGCTGTTTCACGACGATGTCATGGCTCATGGATAGCCCGAGCCCCGTGCCCTCGCCGGCCGGCTTGGTGGTGAAGAAAGGATTGAACATCTTTTCCTTCACCTCCGCCGGAATTCCGGTGCCGTTGTCGCGGATCCGGATTTCGACCCCGCTGCCGAGATTTTTTGTGGCGGCGCTTAAAGTTGGCTCGAAGCCGTCCTGTGCGCTCTCCTTGCGCTTGGCGGACGCATAGAATCCGTTCGAGATCAGATTGAGCAGGACGCGGGTGATCTCCTGCGGATAGACGTCGATCATGCCGGCGGCAGGGTCGAAATCGCGCCTCAGCGTGACGTTGAAGGCCGGCTTTTCGGCGCGCGCGCCGTGATAGGCGAGATTGAGGCTCTCCTCCACGATCGCGTTGATGTCGCTGGGGCGATGCTCGCCGGAGCCTTCGCGCGAATGCAGCAGCATGTTTCTGACGATGGAATCGGCGCGCTTGCCGTGCTGAACCACCTTTTCCAGATTGCTCCTGAGCATGCCGGTCAGCTCCTCGATGTCCTCCTTCGTCTTGGCATCGAGCGATACGGCTTGAAGGGTTTCGTTGAGCTCGTCGATCAACTCGGTCGACAGTGACGAGAAGTTGTTGACGAAGTTGAGCGGATTCTTGATCTCATGCGCAATGCCGGCGGTGAGCTGGCCGAGCGAGGCAAGCTTCTCGGTCTGGATCAGGCGGTCCTGGGCGGCACGCAGATCGTCGAGGGACCGCGACAGCTCCCTGGTGCGTTCCTGGACTTCCTCGAACAATCGGACGTTCTCGATCGCAATGAGGGCCTGATCTGCAAACGTCGTGGCGAGCTCGATCTGCTTCTCGCTGAAGGGCCGCACGACATGCCGCGTCAGGACGAACACGCCGATGGGCGCCCCCTCTCGAAGCAAAGGCCCGCCAAGCATGGTGCCAACGTTGGAGCGTCTTCGCGCGGACGAAGGAGCAAATTCCGGATCCGCCTGCACATCCGGAACATGCACCGTCTTGCAATCAAGCAAGGTACGCCCGACGACGCTTCCCCGCTCCGGTACGGAGGCAAACGTCCGAAGCTTGGTCTCCTGCTCCGCGTCCAGGCCGCAGCTTGCTGCCAGATAAAACACGCCGTCGCGGGGCCGGAAGATCGTTCCTTCGTCCGCGTCACACAAGCGGGCCGCCGATGCGACCAGCGTATCCAGAACGGTTTGCAAATCGAACGTCGAGCGGCTGATCACTTTCAGCACATCGGCGGTCGCGGTCTGCTGCTGTAATGCTTCCCGCAATTCGGCCGTCCGCTGCTCGACCTTGTTCTCCAGGTCGGCATAGGATTGCTGCAGGCGCTCACCCATGTGGTTGAACTGGTCCGCAAGACCCTCGAGCTCATCGCCGGTCTTGATCGAGATGCGCTGGGCGAAATCGCCGCCGCCGATCCGCTCGGCGCCGACGCGCAGCGCCTGGATCGGCCCGACCATGCGGCGCGCAAGGAAAATCCCGGCAAGCACCGCAAAGATCGAGGCGACGAGCAGCACGAGCGCGAGCCGCTCCAGCGCGGCATAGAGCGTCGCATAGGCCTCCTCGACCGGCAGCTCGACGAACATGGTCCAGTGCAGCGGCTCGATCGGAGCCGATGCGGTCAGCACCCTCTGTCCCTGGATGTTGCGCGCTTCCGCAAGCGCGCCCATGGTATCGCCGCCGGCCAGCGCCGCTTGCACCTGCGCGAGGTTCGACATGTCGGTGTTGCGCAGGACCAGGCTGATATCGGGATGCGCGATCAGCCGTCCCTCCGGGCCGACGACATAGGCGTGCCCGTGCTGGCCGACCTTGATCTGGGACACGACATCCCAGATCAGCTTGAGGTTCACCTCGGCGATGCTGACGCCGGCATCCTTGCGCGCGCCGGCCTGTGCCAGCGTCATGTAGGGCTCGGAGTCTCTGCGAAAGTAGACCGGTCCGTAAAAGACCTTGTGGGCGACTGCCTGGGTGAACTTGGGGTCATCGGACAAATCGATCCCGCTGTCGATCGCATCCATCGCGAGCCGCGACACGCGCAGCCGCTCCCTGCCGGTCGCGTCCACCTGGGCAAGCTCGGTGATCGCAGGCACCTGCCGCAGCAGCCGCAGCGCATCGAACCGGCGCTGCTCGACCGAGCCCGCCGACCAGGGCAGTTGCGTGGTCCAGCCGAGCTGGCTCTCGATCTCCTTGACGAACTGGCCGATCTTGGCCGCAGCCGCCTCGGCCTGCTCGTGCTGGACCCGGATCAGAGCGGCCTTGTGCTCGCGATAGTAAAAGAAGACCTCGAACAGGCCGTTGGCCAGCAGCGCGATGGCGACGACGGCCACGAACAGCCCGACATATTTGGTGAACAGCCGGGGCCTGATCCCCCGCCCGGCCGCCTCGCCGGACACAACACCGTCCGAGGCCGCGCTCGGCAGCGTCCTGGCTTGCGGGGTGTCGGGAAGGAGGGAGAGGGCCATATCCCGCCGAACCTAGCAAGAAGGCCCGATCTTGTCTCTCACGCTCGCCCTAAGCCTTAGGGCGGACGCCGCGATCGGGACGTAAAAAGGGCGGCAACGGATTGGCCGTTGCCGCCCTTCTCTCCTCGTTCGATTGTCCGCCGCCTCAGGTCGGCCGCAGCGCCTTGGCGTCGAGGTCGAGCGCGTTGACCTGCTTGTTCCGCTCCGAATCGGCCGCCGCGCGATGGTCGGTCGCCAGCACAACGTAGACGGCGGGCAGCACGAACAGTGTGAACAGCGTGCCGATCGACATGCCGGCGACGACGACCAGGCCGATCGAGAATCGGCTGGCCGCGCCCGCGCCCGACGCCGTCAAGAGCGGGATCAGGCCGGTGACCATCGCAGCCGTGGTCATCAGGATCGGACGAAGGCGGATGCGGGCCGCCATCTCGATCGCCGAGCGGCGGTCGAGCCGCTCGTTGACCTGGAGCTCGTTGGCGAACTCCACCATCAGGATGCCGTGCTTGGTGATCAGGCCAACCAGGGTCAACAGACCGACCTGGGTGTAGATGTTCATGGTCGCAGCGCCGAAGAACAGCGGGATCAGCGCACCGACGATGGCCATCGGCACCGAGATCATGATCACGAACGGGTCACGCAAGCTCTCGAACTGCGCCGCCAGCACCAGGAAGATGATGATCAGCGCAAAGCCGAAGGTGATTGCGAGCTGATTGCCTTCCTGCACGTACTGACGCGAGTCCGCCAGATAGTCGTGGCTGAACCCCTGCGGCAGCTTCTTGGCCTCGCCTTCGAGGAAGTCAACCGCAGCACCGATGGTCACGCCGGGCATCGGCACTGCCGAGAACGTCGCCGAATTGAGCTGGTTGTAGTGGGTCAGCGAGTTCGGGTCTGTCCGGGTCTTGATCGAGACCACGGTTGACAGCGGCAGCTGCTGGCCGGTGTTGGTGGTCACATAGTAGCCGCCGAGCGATTCCGGCGAGAGCCGCTTGCCACGCGGCACCTGGGGGATCACCTGGTAGGAGCGGCCCTCGAGGTTGAAGCGGTTGATGTAGTTGCCGCCCAGCAGCACCGCGAGCGTGGAGCCGAGGTTCTGCATGTTGATGCCGAGATCCTGCGCCTTGGTGCGGTCGATCGTGACCTCCACGCTCGGCTGGTTGTAGGCGAGGTCGCTGTCGGAGACGATGAACATGCCGCTCTTGCGCGCGGCGTCCTTCAGCTTCTCCATCTGCTCGTAGACCGTCTGGAAGCTCGCGGTGGAGTTGATCACCATCTGCACCGGCAAGCCGCCCGGTCCGCCCGGCAGCGGCGGCAGGTTGAACGCGAACGCCTGCACGCCCTCGATCTTGGAGAGCTCGGCCTGCACCAGCGGCTTCAGCGCAATCGATGAGCGCTTGCGCTCCTCCCAGGGCTTGAGCAGCATGCCGGCAATGCCGCCCTGCGGGCCGTTGATGCCGTTCAGCACGAAGCGCAGATCAGTCTCGGGGAATTTCTGGAATTCCTTGTCGAGCTTCTCGCCGTAGTAATCGACGTAGTCGATGTTGGCGTATTTCGGCGCCTTGGTCACCGCGAACACGATGCCCTGGTCTTCCTCGGGTGCCAGCTCCTTCGAGGTATGCATGTAGAGGAAGCCGACGAGCCCGAGGATCGTCACCGCGAACAGGCCGGTAATGGCCTTGTAGTCGAGCGAGCGGTCGAGCCTGCGGCCGTACCAGCGCGTCATCGCGCCGAACACCTTGTTGACCAGCTTGGCGAAACGGCCCTCTTCGGTGTTCTTCAGCAGCACAGAGCACATCATCGGCGACAGCGTCAGAGCGATCACGCCCGACACGATCACCGAGCCCGCGAGCGTGAAGGCAAACTCGCGGAACAGCGAGCCGGTGAGTCCGCCGAGGAAGCCGATCGGGGCATACACCGCGGCCAGCGTGATCGTCATCGAGATGACGGGACCGACGATTTCGCGCGCGCCTTGCAGCGAGGCCTGGACCGGTGTCTTCCCCTCCTCCAGATGGCGGTGGATGTTCTCCACCACGACAATGGCGTCGTCGACCACGAGACCGATCGCGAGCACCATCGCCAGGAGCGTCAGCAGGTTGAAGCTGAAGCCCAGCGCCAGCATCAGGGTGCAGACGCCGATCATCGACAATGGAATGGTGACGACCGGGATGATGACCGAGCGCAGCGAGGCCAGGAACAGGAAGATCACCACGATCACGATGATCACGGCTTCGCCGAGCGTCTTCTCCACCTCGTCGATCGAAGACTGGATGAACTTGGTCGAGTCGTAGGCGACCTTCATCTTCATCGACGGCGGCAGGTTGCGTTCGAGCTCAGGGAACAGTGCGCGCACGCCCTTGACCAGCGTCAGCGGGTTGCCTTGCGGCGTTGCCTGCACGCCGATGAAGATCGCGTGCTCGCCATTGAAGGCGACGCTCGCATCCGTGCTCTGGGCGGCAAGCTCGACGGTGGCGATATCCTCCATCCTCACGAAGCCGCCGTCCTTGGCCTTGACGATCATCTTCTTGAACTGGTTGACGTCGGTCAGGCCGGTATTGGTCGAGACGTTCGAGACGATCAGATAGCCCTTGGTCTGACCCGCCGCGGACTGGAAGTTGTTGGCCTGGATGGCAGCGGCAACGTCCGCCGCCGACACGTTGCGGCCGGCCATCTTTACGGGATCAAGCCACAGCCGCATCGCAAAGGTCTGGCCACCGAGAATATCGGCCGAGGCGACGCCGTCGACGGTCGACAGCACCGGCTGCACCACGCGTGTCAGATAGTCTGATATCGCCGAGCCCGACAGCTCCTCGGACGAGAATCCGAGGTACATAACGGCGGTGGTCTGGCCCGTGGTCTTGGTCACGATCGGGTCGTTGGATTCCTTCGGGATCAGGTACTTGACCGAGTTGGTCTTCGCCAGAACTTCGGTGAGCGCCTGGTTCGGATCGAAGTTCAGCTTGATGTAGACCTGGATCGTCGAAGTGCCGAGCACCGAGGATGAGGTGATGTAGTCGACGCCCTCGGCGGAGGCGACCGCCTGCTCGATCGGCGTGGTGATGAAGCCCTGGATCAGGTCCGCGGACGCGCCGGGATAGACGGTCGTAATGTTGATGACCGTGTTCGACAGCTTCGGATATTGCCGGATCGGCAGCACCATCGCCGCGCGCAGACCGATCAGCAGGATCAGCAGGCTGACGACGACCGAAAGAACCGGGCGCTTGATGAAAATATCGGTAAAGGCCATCGCGGCGATCTCGATTTCTTTATCTCAAGAGACGTGATCCGGCCGGGCCGGATCACGTGAGGATGTTATCAGTAGCGCGGCGGCTGCGCCGGGATCGCCGGAGCCGGATCGGTCGAAATCGCCACCGGCGCGCCAGATTGCAGCTTGAGCTGGCCGACGGCGACGACCTTGTCGCCGGGCTTCACGCCCTTGATGATCTCGACGCGACCGTCGACTCGATTGCCGGTCTGCACGAAGGTGCGCACCGCTGAGAGGCTGGTCTTGCCGTCCTCTTCCTTCTTCTCGGTGATCACGAAGACCGAGTCGCCGTAGAGTGTGTAGTCCACCGCCGTCTCGGGCACGGTGATCACCGCCGGCTTCTCCGGCAGCACCACCGTGGTGGTCACGAACATGCCGGGCTTGAGGATTTTCTCGGGATTGGCGATCGTCGCCTGCACACGGATGTTGCGGGTGTCGGTGGCGATCTGCGGCTCGATCGTGGTGATCTTGCCCTCGAAGGTGCGGCCCGGATAGGCGTCGACCTTCAGCCGAACGGTCTGGCCGACCTTGAGGCTGCCGGAATCCTTTTCGGTCACCGTGAAGTTGGCCCACAGCTCCGACAGATCGGTCAGCGACACGATCGCCGTGCCAGCCGTCAGATACTGGCCGACTTCGACCTTGCGCATGCCGAGATCGCCGGAGAACGGCGCGCGCACCAGCTTCTGCGAGATCAGCGCTTCGGTCTTGGCGATGCCGGCCTGCGCCTGATCGTAGGCGGCCTGCGCGGTATCGACGGTCGCCTGCGGTCCGAACTGGCGCGAGGCCAGCTGCTTGGCGCGGTCGAGCGAGAGCTGCGCGACGGTGGCCTGCGCCTTGTAATTGGCGAGATCGCCCTGCTCCGGCGCATCGAACAGCTGCACCAGCGGCGTGCCAGCCTCGACGCGCGTGCCCGGCTCAAACTTGATCTCGGTGACGCGGCCGTTGACGTCGGCGCTGACGTCGACCTGGTGCACGGCGACAAGGCTGCCGACCGCGGTGAGCAGGTTGGGCACGATCTCCGACTTCGCCTCGGCGGCGCTGACGGCGACCGGCGGCGGCTTGTTGTTGGCGAAGAACTGCTTGATCATCTGGCCGCGGAAATAGTTGAACCAGACGAGGCCGCCGACGAGCAGGCTCAGCAGCAGGCTGACGATGATGAACCAGCGGACCGGCTTCACGGGCCGCTTCGGCGCCTTGTCGATCGGTTCGCCCGATATCTTGTGTTCAGCTACGATGTTCATGTCATGCGCTTTCTGCAATCGCCGCCTCACCCGCACCCGGCGCCAAAGCGCGGCCCAGATGCAAAGCAATTGCGGCGTCGTTAAGTCCGATACCCCTCAGGAGAAACTCACAGAGCTGGCGCTCGAGATCGTCAGCCTTGCCGTAGGCGAGACAGGGCGTGGCCGGCAGCCTGGTCAGCGCCGCCGTCATCACCGTGTGATGCGCGAACCAGAACAGGTTGAGCGGATCGCCGCTGAATGGCCGTGCGTCCCCGGCGGCCACCGCGCGCTCGAGCGAGGTGACGAACACCGCCCCGATCAGCGTCTCGATCTTGGCGTATAGCAAACGGGCGAATTCGCCGTCATCCAAATGACTCGTGGCCATCAGTCGCAGCCGCTGCGCCTCCTCCTGATCGGGCCCGTCGGCGATCTCGAGGAAATGTTCGACCATGCCACGGATCAGCTCGACCAGCGTCGCCGTCGACGGCTGCCGTTCGAGCAGCTCGGTGAGCGCCGGATCGGCCTCGCATTCGTCGCTGAGAATTTCGGCGTACAGCGCCGCCTTGGACGGGAAGTGCTTGAACAGCAGCGCTTCGGAAATGGCAGCGGCGGCCGCCACGCTCTTGGTCGTGGTGCCGTTATACCCGTGCCGTGCAAAGCAGCGTTTTGCGGCACCGAGGATCAACTGACGCCTCAGATCGCTCGTCATTCGCAATGAGCTCATGTTAGTGAGTAAGCACTCACCCACGCAAAAGTCAAGCAGAATGCTGCGCCGCAACCTAGATGTGTTGTAAAATCAGTGGAAATCGGTCCGTCCTGCACGGGTCACGTGCAGAATGGTGACTGCGCCGGGATGGACAGGTCCGGCCTAGATGGGCTGGAAGCCGAGATCTCCGCGGATCCGGTTGAGAATGTAGGTCCCGTCCCGGGTCGGGAGGATCCGCTCGAGGCTGGCGTTGTCGATCTTCACATTGGCAAAGCGCGGTCCGGCGGAGACGTCGTGGACCGCTTTGGCGAAGGCCTCGACCTCGGCCATGGTGGTCACAGCCCGGCTGTCCTGGATGCCGCAGGACTTGGCGACGCCGACGAGGTCGGCGGCCGCGGAGGTGTGGCTGGTCTGGCCGCCGGTCTCGCCATAGGCCTCGTTGTCGAGCACTGCGATCGACAGGTTGGACGGCTTCTGCAGGCCGATGGTGGCAAGGCTGCCCATCCCCATCAGCATTTCGCCGTCCCCGGTGATGACCAGCACGGGCAATTTGGGCTGCGCCAGCGCGAGGCCCAGGCCGATCATCGCAGCGCCGCCCATGCCGCCCCAGAGATAGAAGTTGCGGGCGTGGTCGCCGGCCGCGCACATGTCGTTGGTCGAGGCGCCCAAGCCGCCGATCGCGACGAGGTCCTTGCGGTTCGCCAGCAGCGCGGCGACCACCTGGCGGCGATCGAGGAGATTGGCCTTGCTCATTTGGTAAACACCTTGGCCCCGATCAGGCGCTGCGACAAAAGGACGGCGGTGGGCGTGAGTGCGTTGTAGGCCTGGGCGGCGGCCGCCTCCATCACGGCCGGCACCTCGGCCGCGTTCACGGCGCGCAGCACCTGAACGCCGGACAGCTCGAACACGCCCTGCGTGGTCGAGCCCATCGGCACCTGCCAGGGATTGAACTCGCCCCATTCGCCGCGCATCGTCACGAGCGTCAGGAACGGAAAGCGCAGGATAGGGATCAGCGACAGCATGTTGATGCAATTGCCGACGCCGCTCGATTGCATCAGCAGGACGCCGCGCTGGCCGCCGGCCCAGGCGCCGGCGAGAAGGGCGACGCCCTCCTCCTCCGTCGTCAGCGGAATGCCGCGCATGGCGGACGAACCCAGCACGCGCTGGATCAGCCTGGAATGGCCGGCGTCAGGCACGTAAGGCACCTGCCGGACGTCGAAGCGTTGCAAGGTCGCGAAAATATCGTCGGGCCAATTCGGGGCCGTGTCGGCAGCGTCAGCGCGGGCGTGCATTTTCCTGTCCGGTCGGCTTGCAAATCACGGCACGACTGTAGACGGTGAGCCGAGCCGCTCGAAAGAGCGAAAACAGCATAACGGTCTCAACCGGCGAGTATGGCGGATGAACGCAAGTGCGAAAGAACTGGCGGCCAATTTCGATCTGGAGAAATTGACGGCGGAATTCTACGACGATCCCTATCCGACCTATCGTGCATTGCGGGAGAACGAGCCGGTCAAGCGTCTGCGCAACGGCACCGTGTTTCTGACCCGCTATGACGATCTCGTCACCACCTACAAGAACACCAAGTTGTTCAGCTCCGACAAGAAGCGCGAGTTCGCGCCGAAATACGGCGATACGCCGCTCTACGAGCATCACACCACCAGCCTCGTCTTCAACGACCCGCCGGCGCATACCCGCGTGCGACGCCTGATCATGGGCGCGCTGTCGCCGCGCGCGATCGCGGGCATGGAGGGCGACATCGTCAAGCTGGTCGACGGCCTGCTGGACGCCATCGCCGCCAGGGGCTCTTGCGAGATCATCGACGACTTTGCCGCCTCGATCCCGATCGAGGTGATCGGCAACCTGCTCGACGTTCCCCATGACGAACGCGGGCCGCTGCGCGACTGGTCGCTTGCGATCCTTGGTGCGCTCGAACCGGTGGTGTCGCCGGAAGTCGCCGCGCGCGGCAACAAGGCGGTGACGGATTTCCTCGCCTATCTGGAAACACTGGTTGCGCGCCGGCGCGCGAAGCCCGGCAATCCCGAGCGCGACGTGCTCACGCGTCTCATCATGGGCGAGGAGAACGGCGAGCGGCTCACCGAGAAGGAGCTGCTGCACAATTGCATCTTCCTGCTCAATGCCGGCCACGAGACCACCACCAACCTGATCGGCAACGGCCTCGTCGCACTGCACCGGCATCCGGACCAGAAGCAGCGCCTGATCGACAACCCTGACATGATCAAGACCGCGGTCGAGGAGATGCTGCGCTACGAGAGCTCGAACCAGCTCGGCAACCGCATGACCGCGGAGCGGGTCGAGCTCGGCGGGGTCATGCTCGAGCCCGGCACCTCGGTGACGCTGTGCATTGGCGCGGCCAACCGCGACCCCGCGCAGTTTGCCGACCCCGAGCGCTTCGACGTTGCGCGCACGCCGAACCGGCACCTCGCCTTCGCCACCGGCGCGCATCAATGCGCCGGCATGGCGCTGGCGCGGCTGGAAGGAGCCATCGCGATCTCACGCTTCCTGGCGCGCTTCCCGAACTACGCCGTCAGCGGCCAGCCGGTGCGGGGCGGACGGGTGCGGTTCCGCGGGTTTTTGAGCGTGCCCTGTTCGATCGGGTGAGGGCCAACAACAATAATATCGAAAACAACCCCATGCACAGTAGGGGCCGGGTCGACGAGGGACGCCCTGTGGGTTCCGCAGAACTATCTGACGTTGCGAGCAAATCCGGCCGCGCCGCGCCATTGGCGCATGAAGGCTTCCAGGGCGGCAGGCTGATACCCAAATCATGCTGAGGCCGCCGGTGCAGTCGGTTGCCAGCCACCGCGCGCCGCAACGGAGTGACGACAGATGAGCTCGTCGGTCATTGATTTCATCGCAACGGAAGCACGCTTTGGCGCCCGCAATTACGAGCCGATCGGGGTCGTCCTGTCGCGCGGCGAAGGCGTCTGGGTCTGGGATACCGAAGGCAACCGTTATCTCGATTGCCTCTCGGCCTATTCCGCGGTCAGCCAGGGCCACTGCCACCCCAAGATCCTGGCGGCGATGGTCGAGCAGGCGCACAGGTTGACGCTCACCTCGCGCGCCTTCCACAACGACCAGCTCGCCTTGTTCTACGAAGAAATCGCGGCGCTCACCGGCTCCCACAAGGTGTTGCCGATGAACAGCGGCGCGGAGGCGGTCGAAAGCGCGATCAAGTCGGTCCGCAAATGGGGCTATGAGGTGAAGGGCGTGCCGGACGGCCAGGCCGAGATCATCATCTGCGCCAACAATTTCCACGGACGCACGCTGGGCATCGTCGGCTTTTCAACCGACCCCGAGACGCGCACGCATTTCGGGCCGTTCGCGCCGGGCTTCAAGATCATCCCGTTCGGCGACGCCGCGGCGCTGGAGGAGGCAATCACCCCGAACACGGTGGCTTTTCTGGTCGAGCCGATCCAGGGGGAAGCCGGTGTCGTTATTCCTCCAGCCGGCTATTTCATGAAAGTGCGGGAGCTCTGCACCGCCAACAACGTGATGCTGGTGCTCGACGAGATCCAGACCGGGCTCGGCCGCACCGGCAAGCTGCTCGCCGAACAGCACGAGGGTATCGAGGCGGACGTCACGCTGCTCGGCAAGGCCCTGTCCGGCGGCTTCTATCCCGTCTCGGCCGTGCTCTCGAACAACGACGTGCTCGGCACGCTTAGGCCCGGGCAGCATGGCTCGACCTTCGGCGGCAACCCGCTTGCCTGCGCGGTGGCGCGCGCGGCGATGCGCGTGCTGGTCGAGGAAGGCATGATCGAGAACGCGGCGAGGCAAGGCGCGCGCTTCCTGGAAGGCCTGAAAGGCATCCGTGCCAACACGATCCGCGAGGTGCGCGGGCGCGGCCTGATGCTGGCCGTCGAGCTGCATCCCGAGGCCGGCCGCGCTCGCCGCTACTGCGAGGCGCTTCAGCGCAAGGGCATCCTCGCCAAGGACACTCATGAGCAAACGATCCGCATCGCTCCGCCGCTCGTGATCACCAGCGACCAGGTCGACTGGGCGCTGGAGCGGCTCGCAACCACCCTGACGCAGGATCTCTCTTGAGACTGCCTGCGTCGGAAGATCGCAATGCCGGCGATGGCCAACCACGAACGATTCCGCCAGCCGTGCGTTGAAGGTCGTGGGCTAATACGAGCTGGGAGCGACAATCATGCTTCCGCGTGGCGTTTGCCTGACGGCGGTTTTAGTTGGTGCCTTGATGCTGACGGCGAGCATCAGTGCCTTCGCCCAAGGACCCGGCCAGGGACATGGAAGGGGCGGGCCACCCGGCCCAGCCGCAGCGCCGGCAGCACGGCCAGCAGCACCACCGGCCATGGCCCGTCCAGCGGCGCCGCCAGCCATGGCGCGTCCCGCCGCGCCGGCGTTCCATCCCCCGGCCATGCCGCAGCGGCCGGCGATGGCACCACATCCCGCGCCGCATATTGCCTCACCGCCACCGCGCCCGGCCCCACATTTCGCTGCACCGCCGCCGCGGGCGGCCCCGCACGTGGCGGCGCCACGGCCCGAATTCCATCGGGCGCCCGCAGCACCGCAACGTCCGGCCATGGCTCCCCGGCCGACGCCGCACATCGCGGCTCCCTCGCGGCCCAGCGGACCGCCGGCCGCGAGCGAGCGGCTGTCGCGGCGCGATCAGATCGAACAGCGCGCGCAACAGCGCCAGCAACAAATCCAGCAGCGCCAACAGATCGTGCAGCAGCGGCAGCGCGAGATGCTGGCGCGCCAAACGACGCAGCGTCAGGCCCGCATCGATCGCCTGCAGCAGCGCGTGCAGCAACTCCAATCGCAGAAACCGGAAGGCGCGCGGGCGTTGCGCCAGCAGCAACGGATGCTCCAGGCGCAGAGCCGCTTGCTGAGCCGTGAACAGCGGGCGCAGCAGAGTGACCTGGCGCGCCAGCAGCGACTTGGACTGCAAGCTCCGACCGGGCGGGCGCCGGCGATCGCGGCCGCTGCCCAGGCCGTCCAGCGCGGACGGTTTGCCGAGCGCTTCCGCGAGCAGGCCCCTGCGCAAGCCCAGGCGGCGCTCACCACCCGCCAGAGCGGCTGGGCTCCCCGGCAGGCCTGGCGACATCGCCATCCCGCCGTGTTCGTGGCTTGGCTTGGGCCCGTGTTCTGGCCTTATGCCTATTCCGACATTTTCGACTACACGTTCTGGTCCTATGCCTACGAACCCGGCTATTGGGCGTACGCGTATGACGACTTCGTCGACACGGTGTTCTGGGGTGGTGACGGCCCCTATTCCGCCTATGCCAGCATCAACCCGCAGGACTACCCGCAAGCCGGCGGCAGCCGCGTTCGCCAGCGCGCCAGCGTCAGTCCGCGAACGCTCCAGCAATTGTGCGGCACACCGGATAAAGGCGTGACCGCCTGGCCGCTTGCCGACATCGCGCGGGCCGTGCGGCCGACAGCGGAGCAACGCGCACTGCTCGACGAGTTGAAGGCCGCGGCGGCCAACGCTGCCGGTGTGTTCAAGGACTCCTGCGCGGAGACCTATGCCCTGACTCCGCCTGGCCGCCTGCGCGCGATGATGAACCGCATCAGCGCGACGCTGGAAGCCGTCAAGATCGTGCGGCCGGCACTTGAGAATTTCTACAACTCGCTCAGCGACGAGCAGCAGGCCCGCTTCAACGCGCTCGGTCCCAATGTCGGCGAGCGCTCGCCACAGCAGCAAGCCAACGCCGAGGGCTGCGGCGATCCGAAGTCCGGCCTGACGCAGTTACCGATCCAAAGAATCGAGGCTGTGCTCCACCCCGCCGGCAAGCAGAAGGAGGCGCTCGACCGCCTCAGTGACGCGACAGCCAAGGGCGTTGAAGGCCTGCAGGCGGCCTGCCCAAACGACATACCGCTGACGCCGGTTGGACGGCTGGAGGCGATGCAGCACCGGCTCGAGGCCATGCTGACGGCCGCCAAGCTGGTCGAGCCGGCCCTGGACGAGTTCTACGCCACGCTGAGCAGCGAGCAGAAGGCGCGCTTCAACACGCTGCAACAGGTCGCAGGGCCGTGAACGACGTCAGGTGACGCAATCGTCTTGCTGCAAAGCTCGACGAAACTATGTATGCCGCCGCCGCGGCTCTCTGTGAGAGTGCTGCGGCACGCATACGACAGCCTCGTTCTGACCTCACGCGGCGGAAATCGTCTTCCGCCCAGCGTCATTCGCGTTTGTGATCGATTGAGACTGCTCGACCTCACTCGAGACAACGGCGTTGCGTTGCTGGAAGTGAGAAGACAACTCGAGATCGGCCAGATGATCCCAGTATTCTGCTTCTGCGAGCAGCTTCCATTTGTTCATGCTGTTGTACGCGGCCTGTTGGCGGCGCAGTGAGCTCATCGCACGCAAGCGTCGCACTTTATCCACTGCGGACCTCCCTACGCAGCTTGCTTGTTTGCAAGCGCATTTATGCTGCCACAGCTTCGAATTGGCAAGTGATAGCCCGGTGTTTGACGGTGAATCGAAGACAGCGCAATCGTCTGACTTTTCACTGAACGGCCATCGCCCGCTTTGTGCAACCGCGGCAAATGTCGCGAGGGACCAGGAAGAGACACTTCCCCCGGTGCTGCGCGGGGCGGCCTAAGAGGCCGCCCCGCCATGCTGATCATGAATCCAGGCTATTTTGCCATCGCCGCCCTGGCGGCCTCGATTTTCGCCTTCACGGAATCGAGGTTGAAGCTCGCGCCCTTCTGCATCGGCGGAAACTCGATCGCGGTCATGGCCAGCTTCTCGACCTCCTGTTGAACGAACACGAAGCGCCAGAATTCATATTTGAACCAGTCGAAGTATTGTTGCGCGCCGTATTTTGTCCCGCTATCGGGCCATCCCGTCCGCTCGAACGGATCGAGGCGAAGGTTGATCAGGTAGGGAACGTCAACCTTGGTCTTTGCACCGAGCCACCCCTCTGGCTGGTCGATGAAACGGTACTTGAAGTCGTCGATGCGCACAGCCCCAAGCTCGCTCTCGCCGAAGTACCAGATTTCGTGCCGGGCCGACGGTCCCTTGCCGGTGATCATGTCCATCTGATTGTAACCGTCCAGATGGACTTTGTAGGTGCGGTCGCCGATGTGCTTGCCCTTCTTCAGTTCCTCGACAATGTTGGGGTTGCCGGCAGCCGCCAGCAAGGTCGGGAACCAGTCCAGCCCGGAGATGATGCCGTTCTCGACCTTGCCCGCCGGCACCTTGCCCGGCCAGCGGATCATCGCCGGCGCGCGGAAGCCGCCTTCCAAGACCGTACCTTTGCTCTGCGCGAAGGGTGTCTGTCCGCCATCCGGCCAGGTGAAGACCTCGGTGCCGTTATCCGTGGTGAAGATGACGATGGTGTTGTCATCCACGCCCATGTCCTTGAGTTTTTGCATGACGATGCCGACATCGTCGTCGAGCTGGGCCATGCCGGCTTCATGAATCGACCAGCCGTTCTTGGAATTGCGCATCGCCTGGTACTTCGGCGACAAGTGCGTGACGATGTGCATGCGGGTTGGATTGAGCCATAGGAAGAACGGCTTGTTGTCGGCCTTGGCCTTTTCGATGAACTTCAGGGCAAGATCCCGAATTTCGTCGTCCACGGTTTCCATCCGCTTGGGATAGAGCGTGCCGGCGTCCTCGATCCTCTGCTTGCCGACCTTGCCCCAGCGCGGATCCACGGTGGCATCGTCCACATCGGTCGCCCACGTATGCAGCATGTTGCGCGGACCGACGACGTTCAACAGGTCCTGCGGATAACCGGGGTGAGCCGGATCTTCCATGGCGTCGAGGTGATACAAATAGCCGAAGAACTCGTCGAAGCCGTGCACGGTCGGCAGAAACTCGTTCTTGTCGCCAAGATGATTCTTGCCGAACTGGCCGGTGGCATAGCCCATGCCTTTGAGCGCGGTGGCGATGGTCACAGCCTCCGCCGGCAAGCCGGTGGGAGCGCCGGCCTGACCGACCGTGGTCATGCCGGTGCGGATCGGCAGCTCGCCGGTGATGAAGTTGGCCCGGCCTGCGGTGCAGCTCGCCTCGGCGTAGTAATCGGTAAACAGCATGCCTTCTGCCGCGATCTTGTCGAGGTTCGGCGTGCGGCCGGCCATCATGCCACGATGGTAAGCACCGATATTCCAGATGCCGATATCGTCCCCCATGATGACGACGATATTGGGCCGCTGCGCGGCCGGCGCGGACACAGGCGCCGGCGTTGGTTGCTGCGCTTGCGCGAAGCTTGTCGCGCCGACGGCAGAGAGTGCTGAAGCGGCGACGAGAGAACTACCCCTCAACAAGATATCGCGGCGTTTCAATCCTCCGCGGGTTGGTCCCGTGCTCGTGTCAGGATTTACCGGAATCTCATCGTTACTCATGACTGATCCTCTTCCTGGTGATGCACCCGAAGCCGACATGGCTTGCTGGGGTGTCGATCGGCTCGGCATTGCGCGCAGCCGGGCGATAATGGCGGCAATAGACGGGAGCGCAAGGATGCCAGCCTCCCTCGAGCACCTCGCGCATATTTCGGTAACGGCTCCTTGGTGGAGGCTCAGGTCGAAGAAAAAAGGAGCGGTGCACATCCCTAGGCGCCCGCTCATCGCGTGTTCTACTTGCCGGCGTGCGACTGCATGGCCTTCTCGATCTGCTCCTTCACGGCTTCCAGATTGAAGCTTGCGCCCTTTTGCATCGGCGGAAACTCAATCGCGGTCTGGGCGAGCTTGCCAACCTCCTGTTGCGCATGCACGAAGCGCCAGAACTGGTAGGCGAACCAGTTGTAGTTGTTTATCGAGCCCCCCTGCACATTCACCGTTAAACCGGTGCGCTCGAACGGGTCGAGACGCAGATTGGTGAGTATTGGGAAGTCGACCTTGACTGTACTTCCGAACCAACCATTTGGCTGATCCGTGAAGCGGTACTTGTAGTCGTCGATACGTATCGCGCTCATCGTACCTTCGGTGAAGTAGAAGATCTCATGGCGAGCCGAAGGGCCTTTTCCTGTGATCAAGTCCATCTGATTGTAGCCATCCAGATGGACTTTATAGGTCCGATCCCCGACCTGCTTACCCTTCTTGAGTTCCTCGACAATGTTCGGGTTGCCGGCGGCGGCCACGAAGGTCGGGAACCAGTCGAGACCGGAGATGATCGCGTTCTCGACTTTGCCGGCCGGCACGCGGCCCGGCCAGCGCAGGATGCAGGGCACGCGGAAGCCACCTTCCAGAGCTGTCCCTTTGCCGCCCGCGAACGGCGTCTGGCCGCCGTCCGGCCAGGTGAAGTTCTCGGCGCCGTTGTCGGTCGTGAACGCGAGGATCGTGTTGTTAGCGAGGCCCTCGTCGCTGAGCTTCTTCATCACGGCGCCGACGATGTCGTCGAGTTGCGCGAATCCTGCCTCGGAGACGGACCAACCATTTTCCGGGTTGCGCATCTTCTCGTATTTTTCCGAAAGGTGGGTAACAACGTGCATTCGCGTGGGATTGAGCCAGACGAAAAACGGCTTGTTCTGCTGCTTCGCCTTGTCGATGAAGGCGAACGTATTTTGGAGGATTTCATCGTCCACCGTCTCCATCCGCTTTGGATAGAGCGGGCCGGCGTCCTCGATGCGCTGTTTGCCGATCTTGCCCCAGCGCGGCTGCACTGTCGGGTCGTCGCTGTCGGTCGCCCACGAGTGGACCATGTTGCGGGGGCCGATCGTCTCCTTCAACGCCGGCGGGTAGTTGGGGTGGGCCGGGTCCTCCATCGCATCGAGGTGATATAAGTAGCCGAAGAATTCATCGAAGCCGTGTAACGTCGGCAGGAACTCGTTGAGATCGCCGAGGTGGTTCTTGCCGAATTGGCCGGTAGCGTAGCCCATCGATTTGAGAACCGTTGCAATGGTGGGCGCTTGCGCGGGCATGCCGGTCGTGGCACCGGCCTGACCGACGGTCGTTAGACCGGTGCGGATCGGCAATTCGCCAGTGATGAAGTTGGCGCGGCCGGCCGTGCAGCTCGCCTCCGCGTAGTAGTCGGTGAAGCGGATGCCTTCGCTGGCAAGCTTGTCCAGGTTCGGTGTCCGGCTCGCCATAATGCCTTGATGGTAACAGCCCAGATTGAACCAGCCGATGTCATCGCCCATGATGAATACGATGTTGGGCCGCTGGCCGGCCGGCGTCGGCTGTGCTTGGGCCAACGCCCCTTGAATTGATGCGGCTGAGCTCAATGCCGACGCTGCCGCCAGGCTTGTCGTCGCGAGCAGAACATTGCGGCGGCTCATGTCGCGGGCCTTGTTATCCTTCTCATCGCTCATCATTTGCTCCCTTCCTTATGATGCATCGAAAGCCAACGTGGCTCGTGGACGTATCCGCCGCTTCCGCATGACGCGCAGCCGGGCGATAGCGACGGCAGTAGTTCGGCGCGCAGAGATGCGAGCCGCCTTTGAGAACCTTGCGGGGAATTTTGATCCTGGGCAGAGACGGATCGTGGCTGTCTTGCTCAGGCCCGCCGCGTGGATTGTGCGGGATGCAGCACGCCTTGGCCGGATCGGGCTCATGTCTGGTGGACCACCAATCCGTGGTCCACTCCCAGACGTTGCCGATCATGTCATGAAGGCCGTAGCCATTCGGCGGGAACGCCATTACCGGCGAGGTTCGCGCGTAACCATCGCTGCTGAGATTCTCGTACGGAAATGCGCCTTGCCAGGTATTCGCCATTGGCTTGCCGCCGGGCATGAGCTCGTCGCCCCAGGCGAACTCGGCTCCGTCGAGTCCGCCGCGCGCGGCAAACTCCCATTCGGCTTCGGTCGGCAAGTCCTTGCCAGCCCATGCCGCGTAGGCCTCGGCATCGCGATAGGCAATGTGGACCACGGGATGATCGTCGAGGCCGCTGATCGAACTGCGGGGGCCGTATGGCCGGCGCCAGTTGGCGCCAAATTTGAAATTCCACCATTGCGACCAGTCGCGCAAATCGACCGGACGCTTCGGTGGCGTGAAAACCAGCGAGCCTGCCTTGAGCATGTGCGGCAGCGCGCCCGGATAGTCCTTTGCGTCAGGCCGCGTCTCCGCTGACGTCACGTAGCCTGTTGCGTTGACGAACTTGCGGAAATCGCGATTGGTGACCGGCGTCCGGTCCATCCAAAAGCCGCTCACCGAAACGCGATGGACGGGTGCCTCTTCGGCGTAGTGCCTGTCGGAGCCCATGCGAAACGTGCCGCCCGGAATCCAGACCATACCCCTCTCGCTGGGCCCATCCGACAAAGGTACGCCTGCCGCAACCCCAACGTCGTGCATGCGCTGCTCCCAGCGAATGAGTTTCAAAAAATTGCGTGGGGCACGCGCAAAAATCTCTCGGCAGCTTCCTAGCGTCGATTCTGCCGGGAACGAGCGCGGCTTAACATCTTAGTCAGTCAACATGACCAATCGAACATCTGAAGCAGTGGCACGTTCGCAGCGGCACAACCTTCCTTTGTTGATCTAGATCAATCGAGCAAGGTCGCCTCTTTCCTGCATGCACCTGAAGCCGACATGGCTTGCGGAGGTCTCGACCGGGCATTGCCTGCCGCCGGACGATGGCAGCGGCTGCAATGACAAGAGCAAGGATGCCGGCCGCCTTAAGCACCCGCGCGCACATTTCGGTATTGGATCTTTTAGGCTCAGGCGAACAAGGCGGAGCGGTTCCCGCCGAATGGATCTAGATAGATCCGAGCTGGGGCTTGGCCACGCGAGAGCCGAGAGCAGGTCTGCTAGGGCAAGCGACAACCTGGCCGAGAAATTCCTCCGAGTGTGGCCGGGGGGAGACAGTCAAAAGCATCGCCTTGTAGTTGACTATCCAGCATTGGGAAGATTTGGCAGCGTCGTTACCCGCTTTGGGGGCTCCATGAAATCATTCCTTGCAAGCGTTGCTTTGTTTGCAGTCTGCGTAAGTCTCACAGCGCGTGCCGCGGACTTGCCAGTGAAGGCTCCGCCCGCTTTACCCCCAGCCTACAATTGGTCGGGATTTTATCTCGGTGCAAATCTCGGTGGAGCGTGGACCAGCGGCAGCCTGCCTATCCCAGGTAACAACTTGTATGGCGGCATCACCGAATTCATCGGTGGTGTTCAGGCCGGCTACAATTTTCAAGCTGGCCATCTCTTGTTTGGTGCGGAAGGTGATTTCGATGGGGCGACTTTTGGTCATCCCGTGCTTCCGGCCCCGACGCTCGGCTCGGTCAGCCACAACTGGATTGGGACATTGGCAGGCCGCGTCGGCCTCGTGGAGGATAAGTGGCTCCTCTACGCCAAGCTTGGCGGCGGTTGGGTGCACAGCAATGCCACGCTGAACTTCCCCGGCGTTACCTGGCAGGGGTCCACCACCAGCTCCGGCTGGCTGACTGGAGTGGGTGTCGAGTACGGATTCAAACCGAATTGGACGCTGAAACTCGAATACGATTACATTGGGCTAGGAAGCTGGATTTCGCCCACCGTCCCGCCAATTCAGTTGAACCGTGACCTTCAAATGGTCAAGTTCGGTGCAAACTACAAATTTGAGCGCGGCATTGCCGATACGGTCGCGCCGACAAGAGCCGCGCATTCTGCTGAACCTTCCGAAAATGAAGACCTCGCCCAAAAATCGCAAAACCCTATCGCCGATCTCGTCAGTGTTCCGTTCCAAAGCAATACGAATTTCAACGCCGGGCCGTTCAACCGCACCCAGGAAGTGCTCAACATTCAGCCAGTCATACCGCTGCGCATCAACGCGGACTGGAACGTGATCTCGCGGACCATCATGCCGGTGATCAGTCAACCCAATCCGTTCTTCAACAACAACACGAATGGAATTGGCGACATTACTCAGCAGTTCTTTTTCACCCCCACCCATCCCGGCGTTCTGATCTGGGGTGTCGGTCCCGTCTTTACGGTCCCGTCCGCGACCGATCCGATTCTCGGAACAGGCAAGGTGTTGTTCGGCCCGACCGCCGTTGCCCTCGTGACGCCCGGACATTGGGTGATCGGCGTTCTGGTCAACAACCAGTGGTCAGTTGGCGGCAACCCGTTGCGCCCGCCCGTGAACGAATTTCTCGCGCAGCCATTCGTCAATTACAACATGGCGCACGGGTGGTACCTGACAAGCTCACCAGTGATCACCGCAGACTGGCTGGCAGCGCCGGGTCAGCAGTGGACCGTACCGATTGGCGGCGGCTTTGGTCGAATCTTCAAGCTTGGCGACCAGCCGGTGAGTGCAAATATAGCCGGCTATTACAACGTCGTTCGTCCAACCGGCGCGCCAAACTGGCAATTGCGAGCACAATTGTCTCTACTGTTCCCGGAAAGTTAAGAGTCGTCTTGCAACGAGTGAGATTCGGAAATTTGTGGTCGCGCAACTCTGGTGCGTTGCAGGCCGTGAAAGGGGAGATCGCGATGAAGGGCAGGAAATTGATACCAAGGCCTAGTGTCGTTTTGCGGCCGGGTTTGGCGGCAGTCGCCGCCTTGCTCGTTCTCCTCTCCAATGCGGCTCGCGCCGATGAAAATGGCATCAGCTTCTGGATACCCGGCTTCTTTGGTAGCCTCGCTGCCGTGCCTCAGCAGGCGCCGGGCTGGTCGGTGACCACAGTTTACTATCACACCTCTGTTTCCGCCGGCGGCGACGTCGCGCGGGCACGCGAGATCACGCTTGGTCGCTTTCCCGCGAATCTGACGGCCACCGTGAACGCGAACGTCAATGCGAACGTGGATCTTGGCCTTGTGGCCGGAACTTACACCTTTGCGACGCCTGTGCTGGGCGGCCAGGCTTCTGCCACCCTGTTGGCGACCTATGGCTCTAACTCCACGTCGCTGGCGGGATCGCTCGTTGGGACATTGACGGGACCGGGCGGCGGAACGCTCCCCTTCTCCCGGTTTGACAGCATCGACAGCTCGCTCATTGCATTCGGCGACCTGATCCCGCAGTTCGCGCTGCGCTGGAATGCAGGTGTCAACAATTACATGACGTACATTACCGCCGATCTTCCGGCCGGCGCTTACCAGTCGAACCGGCTGGCGAATTTGGGGATCGGGCACTGGGCGATCGACGCGGGCGGCGGCTACACCTACTTCGATCCAAAGACCGGGCATGAATTTTCGACGGTGCTGGGATTCACCTACAACTTCGTCAACCCCTCGACCCAATATCAAAGCGGCGTTGACATGCACCTCGACTGGGGCGCATCGCAATTCCTGACCAAGCAGTGGCAGGTCGGCCTCGTCGGTTACCTCTATCAGCAACTCGGCTGCGACAGCGGCTCCGGCGATCGCGTCGGCTGCTTCCGGTCGCGCGTGGTCGGCGTCGGCCCGCAGGTTGGTTACATTTTCCCAGTTGGAGACATGCAGGGGTATCTGAACCTGAAGGCCTACGGCGAATTCGCCAATGAAAATCGGCCGGCGGGCTGGAACGTCTGGCTGACGTTCAATCTTCAGCCTGCGGCGCCAACGCCGCCGACATCCACAAGGCCCAGATTCACGAAATAGCAATAGCGGTGATGCTGCCACTGGTGCCGTGCTGAAGGATAAATCCGGTGCGGCGGTAGCAACGCGATCAGCCACTCCGCAGGCGCGGGGACATGTTCGAGTTGGGTCACACTCGAAAAACTCAATCTGGGCATAATGCGTCTGCTTTCGAGCGGACGGCGTCCAAACGCCTCCCGCCGAGCCACACGTTGAGCCTGCCCTGAGGCCGTGATTCAAGCTCCCAAACTGACGCTCGAATCATGCGCTACGAACTCGCAGGTATGGAGTGGGCTGCCATCAAGCCAATGTTGCCGAACAAGCCGCGGCGGATATGCCGACCCGGCGGCGGGAAGCACTAAAGCGCGATGAGATTTGGATGAATCGTCATCGCGCTTTAGTTTGTTGTTTGCGCATGATCTTTCCGGAAAACCGCTTCGCACTTTTCCGGATCATGCTTTAAGTCTCGATCCGTTCAGTTTTGCGGAATGGCTGTAGAGCTTCTCGCGACCTCACTCGAGGCGGCAATAGCTGTCCGGGCATGTCATTGAATATGCGACCAGTCCGCCCGCTTCCGCAAATTCGCGAAGCGGACAAATTGCGAGAATTCGGCTCTTCGCCGTCAATTCGACTATCATCACAACAATGGCCCCGACGGTTGCACGTCGGGGCCATTCGAGATCAACAGGCCTGGGTACATCCGCCGCGTCTGCTGATCGTTGATGCCACGGATCACCACATCCAATCTGGCGCAGACTGTGACGCGGCTGCGGCATCGAGATGATGATATTCTGCCTGGGACTGATGGGCGTCCACCTCACCATTGGTGGTACTCCCACCGGCTTGCTGCTGCGCCAGAAGGTGCGCCGCAACAGATCGCAGGCCCCGCGGGGGCGCACTGATGTTAACTACACCACCGTCTTGTGCCGCGCGATGCAGGTGCGGAGCACCTCGTCCATCGGCTTGCCCCACCAGTCGTTGGAGAAGATTTCGATCTCCGAATAGCCGGCAAAGCCCTGCGCTTCGACTGCCTGACGCACCGATTTGATGTCGATGACGCCGTCGCCCATCATGCCGCGGTCGTTGAGGATGTCCTTGGTCGGCACCAGCCAGTCGCAGACATGGAAGGCGAGCAGGCGATCCTTGCCGGCACGCGCGATCTGGCTCATCAGCTCCGGGTCCCACCAAATGTGATAGACGTCGAGCGCGACGCCGAGCATGCCGCTCCGGCCCGGGTCGAGCCGGTCGCAGATATCGAGCGCCTGCTTCGTGGTGTTCACGCAGGCGCGGTCAGCTGCATAGGCCGGGTGCAAGGGCTCGATCGCCAGCGGCAGCTTTGCCTGCTTCGCATAGTCGAGCATGTCGGCGAGAGCTTCCTCGACCTGCCCGCGCGCCGCCACGATGTCCTTCGAGGCTTCGCTGCCAGGCCGCGAATATTGCGGCAGGCCGCCGACGACCAGCACGATGCAGGATGCGCCCATCGCCTTGGCTTCGTCGACACAGCGCCGGTTGTCGTCCCGCACCTCGCCCCGGCGCGAAGTATCAGAGGTGAACATGCCGCCGCGGCAATAGCCTGAGAGATCAAGGCCAGCGTCGCGCACCGCACGCGCGGCGCGATCGAGACCGACGGCAGCGACCTGATCGCGCCAGGGATCGATGGCGCGGATGCCGTGCCTGGCACAGGCATCGATGATCTCGACGAGATTACCCTGCTTGCGGACGGTCGCCGTGTTCAGCGACAGCCAGCGATGATCGGATGAAAAATCACGCATCAGGGTTCGATGCCGTGGATGGCGAGCAAGGTCTTCATCCGCTGCGTCGCGAGTTCGGGATTGGCGAGCAGGCCGGCCTTGTCGGCGAGACGGAACAGCTCGGCCAGATGCAGCGTGGAGCGCGTGCTCTCCTGACCGCCGACCATGGTGAAATGATCCTGGTGGCCGTTCAGATACGCCATGAACACCACGCCCGTCTTGTAGAAGCGCGTCGGCGCCTTGAAGATGTGACGCGACAGCGGCACGGTCGGCCCGAGCACGTCATGGAAGCCGGCCTCGTCGCCGGCCGCCAGCCGCGACAGCGCGTAGGATGCCGCCGGCGCGATCGCATCGAAGATGCCGAGCAGCGCGTGCGAAAAACCTTGGCTATCGCCGGCGATCAGCTCCGCGTAATTGAAGTCGTCGCCGGTGTACATCTTGATGCGCTTGTCGAGACGACGGCGCATGTCGATCTCGCGCTGCTTGTCGAGCAGCGAGACCTTGACGCCGTCGACCTTGGCGGCGTTGTTGTTGATGATGGCCACCGCAATGTCCATCGCCTTGTCGAGATCCTTGGTGCCCCAGTATCCGGCCAGGGCCGGATCGAACATGTCGCCGAGCCAGTGGATGATGACGGGTTCACGAACCTGCGACAGCACGCGGTTGTAGACCTTGGCGTAGTCGTCGGCGCTGCGACCGAGCTTTGCCAGCGCGCGCGACGCCATCAGGATGATGCGCCCGCCGACCTTCTCGACGGCCGAGAGCTGTTCCTCATAGGCCTGGATCACGTCGTCGAGGTTTTTGGCATCCTCCACCGCGAGGTGATCGGTGCCGGCGCCGGAGAACACCAGAGCGTTGCGGCGCTTGGCGGCATTGACCGAACGCGTGATCAGCTCCAGCGACGTCGGCCAGTCCAGGCCCATGCCGCGCTGCGCGGTGTCCATGGCTTCGGCAACGCCGAGGCCGAGGTCCCAGACATGCTCGCGGAAGGCGATGGTCTTGTCCCAGTCGACGGCGACCGAGAGCCAGGGGTCGTTGTCCGCGAACGGATCGGCGACCGTATGCACGGCCGAGAACGCGATGCGGTTCAATGGCCCCTCGAGCTTGGCGGGAAATGTGCGCGAGGCCGCGAGCTGGTAGGTCTCGATCGAGCGATCGGCCTTCGGCAGCTTGAGTGACAATGACGACATTGAAGGAGCGGACTTGGGCAGGACGGGCTTGTTCATGTCTGCCTCCTCAGGCCTTGATCGGGGCGACATCGATCCAGCGCCGCTCCCTCCAGCTCTTCAGCGCGCATTCGGCGAGCTGCACGCCCTTGGCGCCTTCGAGCAGCGTGAACTTGTAGGGCGCATCCTCGTAGACGTGGCGGATGAACATCTCCCACTGCTCCTTGAAGCCGTTGTCATAGGTGACATTGTCGGGCATCTTCTGCCAGTCACCGTAGAAATCGTGCAGCCGCTTCTCGTCGGGATTCCACACCGGCCGCGGCGTTGCCTGCCGCGCCTGGATCATGCAGTCGGTGAGCCCCGCGACCGCCGAGCCGAGCGTGCCGTCGACCTGGAAGGTGACGAGGTCGTCGCGATAGACGCGCGTCACCCAGGACATGTTGATGTGGGCGATCACGCCGCCCTTGAGCTGGAACGTCGCGTAGGCGGAATCATCCGCGGTCGCCTTGTACTTGTTGCCCTGCTCGTCGTAGCGCTCGGGAATGTCGGTGTTGCCGATGCACATCACGCTCTCGACCTCGCCGAAGAGATTGTCGAGCACGTAGCGCCAGTGGCAGACCATGTCCAGGATGATGCCGCCGCCATCCTCGCTGCGGTAGTTCCAGGACGGCCGCTGCGCCTCCTGCCAGCCGCCTTCGAACACCCAATAGCCGAACTCGCCGCGCACCGAGAGGATACGGCCGAAGAAGCCGGAGTCGCGCAGGAAGGCGATCTTCTTCAACCCCGGCAGGAACAGCTTGTCCTGCACCGTGCCGTGCTTGACGCCCTTGGCATTGGCAAGCTTCACGACCTCGACGGCTTCCTCGAAATTCGTCGCGATCGGCTTCTCGCAATAGACGTGCTTGCCGGCATTGATGGCCTGGGTCAGCAGGCCCGGGCGCGCCTGCGTGGTCGCGGCGTCGAAGAACATGGTGTCGTTCTTGTCGGCGAGCGCGGCATCGAGATCGGTGGTCCAGCCCGTGATGTTGTAGCGCTTGGCGAGCGCCTCGACCTTCTCGGCGCTGCGGCCGACCAGGATCGGATCGGGCATCACGCGGTCGCCGTTCTTCAGGCGGACGCCGCCCTGGTCGCGGATCGCGACGATCGAACGGATCAGATGCTGGTTGAGCCCCATGCGGCCGGTGACGCCGTTCATGATGAGGCCGAGGCGTTGGGTGGTCATGCTAGTTGCTCCCAGAGTGATCTTGGTTGTTCGAGCGGGCGGAGCGCCGACCAGTCCGGATGGACCGACGTCGCAAAGCCCACTGTGTAGAGCGATCCCGTCAGGAGATCGCCGTTATGAATCTTGAGGCGGATGCCGTGGCCATCATCGGCATAGAGATCGGGATGCGCCGCCGCAAAGGCCGCAGCTTCGGCGGCGGGTGCTTCGCCAAAACCGTCGACATAGTGGTGGCCGTTGCGCTCGGCATGGGTCACGCCGATGAAGGCACCCAGCGCGAGGTCCTGCTGGAGGGCAAGGCCAGCCTGGCAGGTAAGGTCCTCGCCGGTGACGAAGAACCGCTCGCCGGCCGCACTCCACTTCGCCGCGCGCGTGGCGTTGACGATGGACTTGTAGAGCCCCTTGCAGGATTTCGAGGACATGCCGCAATAGCCGAGCGCCCGCGCCGCCGGAAAGGCATCGTAGGAATCGTCGGCCTCGTCGATGATGAAGCCGTATGCGGCGAGCGGACCCAACGGCGATTGCCGCGTGATGTCGCGCGGCATCGGCTGCTCGACATAGAGCAGGTGCGAGGCGATCGGCCGCAAGGCGGCATCGCGATCGATCCGGTCCATCAGCGTTTGCAGCGCGGCCAGATCGGCGTACTGCTCATTGGCGTCGAGCGTCACCTTGGTGTCGCGTCCGAGCGTATCGAGCTCCCTGCCGATCCGTGCCAGACGGGCGGCATCGGCGGCGGGATCGCCTGACAGCTTCAGCTTGAAATAGTTTGCACCGGCGTTCTCGTGCGCATCGGCAACGCCGCCTTGACCTTCGATGGGATCGTCAAGGCCGACGGTATGCCGGACGGCAACGCGCGGCAGCGGCCTTCGGCCGGCGAGGAACGTGGCGAGATCGGCGTCCTTCAGATCAGGCGAAAGCCGCGCATCAATGCCCGCGACGTTACCTGCCATGCCGTCGAAGAAGCTGGTCGCGGTGGCACGTAGCAGTCCATCGAGGATCGCCTTGTCGATCTCCGCCGGGCCATAGGCCGCGGCAAGCGGTGGAATGTTCTCCTTCGCGCAAGCCGCGACCTGGGCACCGATGCAGGAGGCGTGCAGACCGAATGCCGTCTGGAAACCGGTTTGCGCCAGATAGAGATCGCGCGCGATCTGGAGCGATCTGCGCAGGCCGTCGACCGTCTGTGCCGGCGACAGCTCCGGCCGCTTGTCGAACCATTTCGGCACCAGCAGCTCGGCAGCCGCACCGACCACGACGCCCCTGCCCTCGACCTCGATCTCCACCCGCACGAACAGCTGCGGCGTCGCCTTGATGGTAACGGCGCCAAAGCGGAACGGCCGCGCGAACTGCACGGGTCGCTCGAAGAAGGCGATGTCTCGCAGCTTCAGGCGCGGGGACATGGTGCACCCGAATGATCGTTGGTGACGCCAGTGCGGCCGCAGCGGTGGCCGTGCACCTCTCCCGCTTGCGGGAGAGGTCGGCACGAAGTGCCGGGTGAGGGTTTTCTCCTTTGCGAGGTTCTCGCCTGCGGAGACACCCTCTCCCCAACCCTCCCCCGCAGGCGGGGGAGGGAGCGCACCGGGCATGTGGTGGCTCCGGAGAACATCACTCGCCTCTAGTCCAATGCACCTTGCGAGAAGAAATGCTTGCGGATGCGTTGCACGAGTTCGGTAAACACCGGGTCGGCCATCACGTCGAGCGAGCGCGGGCGCGGCAGCGGCACGTCGTAGATGGCGGCGACTGCGCCGGGGCGCTCGGTCATGACCAGCACGCGGTCGGCGAGGAACACGGCTTCCGGAATCGAATGCGTGATCAGCAGCACGGTCTTCTTGGTCTCGCGCTGGATCCGCATCAGCTCGACATTCATGCGTTCGCGCGTCAGCGCATCGAGCGCGCCGAACGGCTCGTCCATCAGCATGATCCTGGGATCATGCACCAGCGCACGGCAGATCGAGGCGCGCTGCTGCATGCCGCCGGAGAGCTGCCAGGGCAGCTTCTTTTCGAAGCCTTCGAGACCGACCAGCTTCAGCAGCGACCTGGCCCGATCGAGATATTCCTGCCGCGGCAGCCGCTTCATGTCGATCGGCAGCATCACGTTGTTGAGGATGTTGCGCCAGGGCAGCAGCAGCGCGTTCTGGAACACGATGCCGACATTGCCGTGCGGCTTCGTCACCTTCTCGCCCTCGACCAGCACCTCGCCCGTAGTCGGCGGCAGCAGCCCCGAGATCAGCTTGAGCAGCGTGGACTTGCCGCAGCCCGATGGGCCGACCACGACGAAGAACTCGCCGTCATTGATGTGGAAGTCGAGCGGACGCAGCGACGGCACGTCGCCGTCGCGCGTCCGGTAGGTCTTCGATACGCCTGACAGTTTGATGCCCGAGGCATCGCTGGCCCGGTCGCTCACCAGTCTCAGATGCGCGGCCGGCTGCACGTCAGCTATCTTGGTTGCTGGGTTCATTCAAACAGGTCCACTCCACGATATGCTCGTCATTCCGGGGCGATGCGAAGCATCGAACCCGGAATCTCGGGATTCCGGGCTCGCCCTGCGGGCGCCCCGGAATGACAGTGTTTGCCTCACGAGCCACTCTTCGGCAGATAGTCGTTGGTGTAGAACGCCTTCGGATTCTCCTTGGCCTTGGCATCGAGGCCGCCATATTCGACCATCAGGTTGACCGTCTCAGTCATGTTCTGGTCGGTGACCTGGAACGGCCGCTTGCTCCTGGTTTCCGCGGTCCGGTACAGCGGAATGGTCAGCTCAAAGCCCTGCGTCAGCGTCTCGATCTTGCCGCCCTTGGGGTTGGCATCGAGGATCGATTGCGCGGCCGCCTTCGGCTCCTTCTCGGCAGCTTCGACCGCCTTGGTCGTCGCCGACATGAAGCGGCGGACGAGATCGGCATTGGCCTTCACATAGTCGGAGTTGGCGATGATGCCGGAGGACACCATGTTGATGCCGTAGTCGGCGAACTTGATCGGATAGACGTCCTTGCCGGTGGCGTCCTTGATCTTCATCGACTGGTCCATGACGTAGCCGAGCAAGAGGTCGGCCTGGCCGTTGATGACCGCGTTGAGCTTGGTCTGGCCGTCGCCGGCGACGGTCTTGAAATCGCTTTCCTTGAGGCCGGTCTTCTTCAGGAACAGCGGCCAGATCTGGGTCATGGAGTCGGCCGGCGTGATCGCCACCGTCTTGCCCTTGATGTCCTCGGGCTTCTTGATGTTCTTGTCGGCAAAACCCATGGCGGACATCGGTGAGGTCTGCAGCAGCACGCCGGTCGCGATCACGGGCGCGCCCTTGATCGCGGCGCGCATCATGGTAGGCACGTCGACATAGCCGAAATCAGCGGTCTTGGCGGCGACGGCCTGCGTGGTTGCAGCGGAGCCGCGGCCTTCCTGGATCTCGAGGTCGATGCCCTCGGCGGCATAGATGCCCTTCGCCTTGCCGTAATAGAACGGCGCGTGCTCGCCATAGACGTACCAGTTCAGCATCAGCACGACCTTGTCGGCCGCCTGCGCCGGCATGGCCGCAAACACCATCAGCGCCGCAGATGCAGCCCCAATCCACCGCCTCATTGCACTCTCCCTATCGTTGTTGTTTCGGCCGTTGCTGGGCCGTTGCTTAAGTTAAGATGCGAAAATCACGTCTTCGCGCTGGCTGACATGCCAGGGAATGACCAGCTTCTCGATGCGGTCCACGATCCAGAACAGGATGACGCCGAGCAGTGCCAGGATCACGAGCGCCGCGAACATGGTCGGCAGGTCGAAGGTGCCGATCGAGCGCTGCATGACGTAGCCGATGCCGGAATTCGAGCCGACGAACTCGCCGACGACGGCGCCGACCACGGCGAGCGTCACCGAAACTTTGAGGCCGGAGAAGATTGCCGGCAGCGCATGCGGCAGGTTCACCGCGCGGAACACCTGGAAGCGGCTGCCCTGCATGGCGCGGGCGAGATCGACCATGTCAGGATCGACCGACTTGAAGCCCTGCACCGCGGAGACGACCACCGGGAAGAAGCCGAGCAAGAAGGCCGAGATCACCTTCGGCAGGATGCCGAAGCCGAACCAGACCACGAACAGCGGCGCAATCGCGATCTTCGGCACGGACTGGGAGAACACCAGCAGCGGATAGACGTAGCTCTCCACCGTCTTCGAGCCCGCGATCAGCATCGCCACGGGAATGCCGAACAGCGCCGAAAGCACGAAGCCCCAGATGGTCGCATAAGTCGTTGGCCAAGACTGGCGCAGCAGTTCCGGCCAGTCGCTGCGCAGCACGGCGACGACGTCGGCCGGTGCCGGGATCTGATAGGCGGGAATCTTGAACAGCCGGATCGAAAGATCCCAGGCGACGACGATGAACACCAGGAACAACAGCGGCCGCACCCAGGCCGCATTCAGCATCTTGGACACCGCACCCTGCGGCTTCACTTCAGCCACGTCTCACTCCCGGCATTCTTTCTTCGTTCGGGCGAGAAATTAACCCGTTGGATAAATACTGTCCAGAGCTTTCCCTGTGACGTTTCGCATCGGGTTCCAGATCGTCATTCCGGGGCGATGCGAAGCATCGAACCCGGAATCTCGAGATTCCGGGTTCGGTCCTACGGACCGCCCCGGAATGACAGTGGAGAGCTTAGGGGACTAAACCGTCTGCGCCACCGCGCTCCGCGATTTCGCGGGCTTGGCGATCTCGAACAGCGCGGCCGACTGGCCCGTCAGCGCGGCCAGCACGAGACCGACCATATGCGAAAGCCGCTCGTCCTTGGCGTCCTTGGCGAGCAGGTCGCGGCCGAAGATCACGCTGAGCGTGGCCGAGTTGGAGAGATAGAAGAAGCAGAGGGCCGCGATCGAGATGTAGAGCTGGACCGGATCGACCGCGACCTGGAACTCGCCGCTTTCGACGCCGCGCCGCACCACGGTGCGGATCATCTCGACGAAGGGCGAGTGCATCGACTTGACCTTGGTCGATTTCTTCAGGTGCTTGGCGCGCGCGAGGTTCTCGGTCTGCAGCAACGAGAGGAATTCCGGGTTGCGCAGAAAGTAATTCCAGGTGAACTCGATCAGGCGCCGGATCGCCTCGGGCGGATCGAGATGTTCGAGATCGAGTCCGCGCTCCTCGCTGCGGATCTTGTCATAGGCGCCTTCGAGCACCGCCAGATAAAGCTCGTCCTTGTTGCCGACGTGGTAATACAGCATGCGCTTGTTGGCGCCGGCTTTCGCCGCGATGCGGTCGACGCGCGCACCGGCGAGCCCGTGAGCGGAGAACTCCTGCTTGGCGGCTTCGAGAATGCGCAGCCGCATCCCCTCGGGGTCGCGCTGCCATTTCAGAGTTCGCTTTGCGGTTGCCTTGGCCAAACCGGGTGCTCGCTGGGTGTTCTCAGGATTCCGTGTAACACGAGGACGCACGTTTGAGAAAGCAGGGACACCGGCTAGCTCCGTCATTCCGGGATGGTCCGAAGGACCAGACCCGGAATCTCGAGATTCCGGGTTCGATGCTTTGCATCGCCCCGGAATGACTCCATCCCCTCACTCCACCGGCTTCGGCGAGCGCTCCAGCAGCACGGTCTGGATGCCGCAGGTGCCGCTGCGCACCGTCATGATGCGCGTGCCGGGCTTGCGGCCGTTGCGGATCTCGCTGACGTCGAGGCCGGCGGCGATCAGGCGGGCGCGGGCGGCGTCGATGTCGGCGACGCGCCAGCTCAAGCCCCAGAGCCGGTCGTGCTGGGCATCGCCGCCCGCCACGGGACGTCGCACCACCTCGACGATGAGATCACCGCAGCGGAAGAACATCAGCTGGCCCCAGTCGTGGTGCGAGCGGTCGAGCGCGAGATCGAGCCCGAGCCGCGCGCCATAGAGCGCGGCGGCACCATCGGAATCCTCGGTGGTGATGACGACGTGATCGAGCCCCTCGATCGGCGCGACGTCGGTCGCGACCGACTTCGGCCGCTCCTCGGCGAGCTCGAGGAAGAACATGCGCACGCCGCGCGTCAGCTCGGTGGCGGGGCGCGTGCGCTTCCAGTGCAGGGCCGCACCGCTCGCATCGTCGCTGCTCTCGACCTCGGCGACCCGATCAGGCTTCAGCGCCACCCGCTCCAGCCGCCGGTGCATCTTGCCGATGTCTGCGACACGGAAGCAGAGGCTCGCGAGCACGCCGTCATGGTCGTCGAGCAGCGCACGCATGCGGTCGGCGGTCGCGGTGAAGCCGCTCGGCGCCATCAATTCGATCGTCATGTTGTCGAGCGTGAACAGCACCCGGTCGGCGCCCTCGCCCGAGTTCTGCCAGGCCGGCGCGCGGCCGAGGAGCGTCTGATAGGCCACCTTGGCCGCGCCGATGTCCCTGACCAGAGCGACGACGTGATCGAGGCCGGTGATCATATGTCCCCCCTTTTGAACGGCCTGGAACCGCGCGCCGAAAGACGGCGTTTGTCCGGGCTTGGCATGGGCCTGACATGGTCGTATTCCGGCACCATGCCGACCTCAAGCGCTTCGGGGCGGTTTTGCGAATAATTTCAGCGTCTCAGACGCGGAACCGGTGCTAGAGTAAGTGCGCCGGCCGGGACCACAAGCGCATCACGGACAAGCAATGCAGGCTCTCTTCATCGGACAGACCTATATCGACGTCGTCTTCATCACCGACCACATGCCGACCGGCGACGAAAAGCACGTGGCCAAGGACTACGCGGTGTCCTTCGGCGGCAACGCGGTGACGGCGGCGTTCTGCTGCGCCAAGCTCGGCATCGTGCCCGACCTGATCGCGACGGCGGCCAATGACTGGCTGGGGCGCATGTTCCAGGACATGTGCGCGAAATACGGCATCTCGCTGCACGGGCGAAAGGTCAACCAGTCCTCGCTGTCCTTCATCATGCCCAAGGACGGCAAGCGCGCCATCGTCCGCTGCCGCGACGACGAGCACATCCACCCTTTTCCGATGCTCAATCTCGGCGGCTGCCGCGCGCTGCATGTCGATGGCCATCAGCCGGACGCGGCGATCCACTACGCCAAAGTGTGCCGCGAGGCCGGCATCCTGACCTCGCTCGACGGCGGCGGCCTGCGCACCAACACGCATGAGCTCCTGGAGTTCATCGACGTCGCGATCGTCGCCGAACGTCTCTGCGAGCAGATGGATCTGACGCCGGAGAAGATGCTCGATTATCTCAAGAGCCGCGGCTGCAAGATCGGCGGCGTCACCATGGGTGAGAAGGGCCTGCTCTGGTACGACGAGACCGGGACGGTTCAGGTGATGCCGGCAATGCCGATCCCGCGCGAGCGCGTGATCGACACCAACGGCGCCGGCGACGTCTTCCACGGCGCCTATGTCTATTCTTATCTGGCCCATCCGGGCAAAAGCTGGCGCGAGCATTTCGATTTTGCCCGTGCCGCTTCGACCTACAAGATCCAGCGCCTCGGCAACGAGGCGGGCCTGCCGACACTTGTCGACATCGCCAAGGTCCGGCACGAGTTCGAGGTCAGGGTTTAGGCTTTTTGTTCTTGTTCGAGCATGATCTTATCGGAACACCGCTGCACACTTTTCCGGATCATGCTCTAGGAGGGTGATATGGGGCGCGTCTTCGTCGCCGGCAGCATCAACATGGATGTGGTGGCGACGGCCGATCGCCACCCGCGCGTCGGCGAGACAGTCGCAGGAAAGCAGGTGCTGTATTTTCCGGGCGGCAAGGGCGCGAACCAGGCGGTCGCGGCATCGCGGCTCGGCGCTGGGACGACGCTGATCGGAAGGCTGGGCAAGGATTCGTTCGGGGCCGAGCTGCGCACGTTCCTCGCCGACCAGGGCATCGACCTCGGCTATGTCCAGGAGACGGCGGAGGCTCACACCGGCACCGCGCTCATCACGGTGGCGGAGGCCGACAACACCATCGTCGTCATTCCCGGCAGCAATGCGCTGGTCAGCGCAGAGGACGTCAGCGTCGTGCCGATGTTGAAGGGCGACGTCGCGGTCAGCCAGTTCGAGATCCCGTTGCCGGCGATTGCCGCGTTCTTCGAGCGGGCGCGTGGCGTTGGAGCCACGACGCTGCTCAACCCGGCGCCGGCGCAAAAGATGGCGAGCGAGCTGCTCGCGCTGGTCGACATCCTCGTGCTCAACGAGACCGAGCTCGGCTTTCTCGCCGGCGTGGAGCTTTCGGATAGCGACGAGGCTGCGCGGATCATCGACGTGGCGCGAAAGTTTCAGGCACGCCCGGACCAGACTATCTGCGTCACACTCGGCAGGCGCGGCGTGCTCGCGCTTGCGGGGCGCGAGGAGATTGCGGTGCCTGGCCACTTCGTGACGGCAGTCGACACGACAGGCGCCGGCGACTGTTTCGTCGGCGCGCTCGCCTCCCAGCTCGCTGAGGACGCGACGTTGCGTGACGCGCTGACCTTCGCCAACGCCGCAGCGTCGGTCTCCGTGCAGCGTATGGGTGCCGGGCCGTCGATGCCGACGGCCGCGGAGGTTAAGGCAGTGCTTAGCCTCGGCTGATCACGCCAGCGCGCTCTTCAGGTCGAAGCTCTCGTCGGCGGCCTGCTCCGGCGTGATCGAGCGGTCCATGGCCTGCAGTCTCCGGCCGAACATGTGATCGCCGGCGCGGTTGATCGATTCGATGCCGAGCAATCTGTCGCCGTGATAGCAGAACGCCGAAAAGGCCTTCTTGGCAGGATCGCCGCGCAGCACGACGCGGTCGTAGCCGGTGGTGAGGCCCGCGATCTGGAGCTTGTCGTCGCCCTGGTCGCTCCAGAACCAGGGATGGCTGTCGTACGGCTTCTTGTCGCCGGTAAGCCGCGCGGCGAGACAGCGGGCGTGGTCGGTGGCATTCTGCACCGATTCCAGCCGCAGCGAGCCGCCGAAGCGCGGGCTTGCGAACAGCGCGCAATCCCCGATCGCGGAGATGTCAGGATCGGCCGTCGACAGATATTCGTCGACCATGATGCCGGCGGCAACCGGCAGCCCCGCCTCGGCCGCGAGCTCGATGTTCGGCAGCACGCCGACGCCGACCACGACGAGGTCGGCGGGCAGATGCCGGCCGTCGCTCAGGGACACGCCGGTGATCTTGCCGTTCTCGGCCTCGATGGAGGTTGCCTGCACGCCCAGATGGATGCGGATGCCGGCCTCGCGATGCCGGTCCTGAAAATACTCGGAGACCTCGGCCGTCACCGCGCGCGCCATCACGCGCGGGGCGAGCTCGAGCACGTCGACCTCGAGACCCTTGATCCGCGCGGTGGCGGCGAATTCGAGGCCAATGAAGCCGGCGCCGATGATCACGGCGCGCTTTTTCGACGGCATGATCCGTCGCAGCGCCTCGCTGTCGTCGAGGATGCGCAAATATTTCACGTCGGGCAGATTCGCATTTGGCAAATCCAGCAGCCGGTTGCGCGCCCCTGTCGCCAGGACGAGATGGCCGTAAGGCAGCGTTTCGCCGGAGGCGAGCAGCACCTTGTGCGCCGCGCGGTCGATCGACACCGCGCGGCCCGCGATCAGCTCGATCTTCTGGTCCTGGTAGAACTTTTCGGGGCGGAACATCAGGCCCTCCGGCCCGGCCGAGCCCTTGATGTAGGCCTTGGACAGCGGCGGCCGCTGGTACGGCAGATGCGCCTCGTCATTGATCAGGCTGATGGCCTCGGCAAAGCCCGCCTGGCGCAGCGATGCCGCGACTTGATAGCCGCCATGGCCGGCGCCGACGATGATCACCGGGCCAGTCATTGGGCAGCCCATTTCCGGAAGACACGAGCGTGACCCATGTCGTCTCCTCTCTCGCTGATTTTGGTTTGGCTGACCTTACGAGGAGCCGGCGCTCGTGTCCGTCCCTTGGCAAAGGCGGCTCCATTTGAGCCTATCGTTTCGCCTTGCGCAAGAGCGGCCGGGGATTGTCACCCCCAGCCTTCTGCGATTTAGTCGCGAGAGCGACCTCCTGCCGGAGATATTCCAGATGCCAGCTCCCGTCTCAAAGCCGGACGATCCCGCCTTGCTGCGGATCGACGGCCCGATCGCAACCATCACGCTCAACCGCCCCGCTGCGTTCAACTCGATCAATCTGGCGATTGCGCAGAAGCTCGAGCAGCTCGCCGCCTATATCGAAGGCGACGACGCCATCAGGGTTTTGGTGATCGAGGGCGAAGGCCGCGCCTTCTCGGCCGGCGGGGATCTGCAGACGATCGGGGCTGCCGCCGAGGCCGGCACGGTGACGCCCGTCGTCGGCGAGCTCCTGAAGCACTATCATTCCTTCATCGAGATCATCAGGCGCATGCCGAAGATCTCGCTGTCGAGCGTGCACGGCTCGGCGGCCGGCGCCGGGATGGGCCTCGCCTTCGTCACCGACCTCTGCATCGCCGCTGACGACGCAAAATTCACGCCGGCCTATGCCAAGATCGGGGTGTCGCCGGACGGCGGCTCCACGGTCGGCATCGTTGGCACGGTCGGCTCACGCCGCGCTCTGCAGATCTTTCTCGCCGAGGACAATTTTACCGCGCAGCAGGCCTATGAATGGGGTCTCGTGGCCAAGACCGTTCCTGCGACCGAGCTGAAGGCGGCGACGCGGCAATTTGCCGAGCGGCTGGCGCAGAACCCGCCGGCGGCGATATCAGGCACCAAGCAGCTAGTCTACCAAGCCGCGACCACGGCGGTGAAGCAACAGTTGGACGCCGAGGAGCACAAGATCATCATGGCGATGAACACGGAGGAGTTTCGCGTTGCCGTGAAGAAGTTCACCAGTAAGGGCAAGTGAGCCCTCACTGCGGACAGATATAGCCCGTCCCGGCGGGCGACTTGAAGCAGCCGACCGACTCGGGGAGCACGTGCCGCGGCAGCCAGAGCACGACGCTCGGGAAGTAGATCGCGAATGCGATCGTGGTGAAGAACACGAGGTAGATCGGCAGCGCCGCGCGCAGCGCTTTCGCAAAGCTGATGCCGACGAATTTCGACGCCATCAGCAAGACGAGCCCATAGGGCGGCGTGATCAGGCCGAAGGCGAGCGTTGCGATCAGCACTACGCCCATGTGGACGCCGTTGATCTCGCCCGCCTCGGTGAGCGCGTTCACCAGCGGCATGAAGATGATGATGGTCGGCACCGGCTCGATGAAGTCGCCGACCACGGTGAACAGCAGCACCATCAACAGCATGATCAGGTGCGGGTCGTTGCCGGCGATCGAGGTGATCCACTCGGCGATGTAGGTCGCGCCGCGCAGATAGGCGAGCATCCAGCCGAAGGCGTTGGCGGCGCCGATGGTGATCAGCGGCAGTGAGAAGATCAGGCCGGCGAGGCAGAAATCATAGGGGATCTTCCTGATGTGGCCGCGGTTGAGCGCGGGGATCACGACGAGGATGATCCAGACCACGGCGACGACACCGGCTTCCGTCGGCGTGAACCACCCCGTGAGGATGCCCCCGAGCAGGATCACCGGGATCATCAGCGGCAGGGCCGCATCGCCGGCCGCGAACACCACCTGGCGCAGCGGCGCGCGCGGTTTGCGCAGGCCGGATGGGCCGAAGAAATAGCAGTAGATCATCAGCCCGAAGCCGATCATCAGCCCGGGCACGACGCCGGCCATGAACAGGCCGGCGATCGAGACGTTGCCCACCGCGCCATAGACCACGGCCGTGATGCTCGGCGGCACCAGCGCGGCGATGGTCGAGGCGGAGGCGATGATCGCGGCGATGAAGGCGGGCTCGTAGCCCTCGCGCTTCATCGGGCCGCCCAGCGCGCGGCTCATCACCGCAACGTCGGCCGTGGTCGAGCCGGACATTTCCGAGAAGAACATGCTGAAGACGACCACGACCTGCGACAGCCCGCCCCTGATATGGCCGACCAGCGACACCGACAGATTGGCTATTCGCACCACCACGTTCGCCGAGCTCATGAGCTCGCCGACCAGAAGGAAGAATGGGATCGCCAGCAGCGCCTCGGAATCGACGCCATCGAAGATCTTCTGGATGATGGCGGCGAGCGAAACGTCCGACAGAATCGCGCCGACGAACACGCCGGCCATCAGCGAGAACGGCACGGGCACGCCGAGATAGCCGAAGGACAGGAAGCAGATCGACATCAAGGCGAGGACAACAGGGGCGCTCACGGCTGCGCCCTCATCTGCGGCTCGGCGACGACAGGTGCGGCATGCTCGTCAGGCGGCTCGGGATGGTCAAAGCCGTTGCGCAGGCCGTTGACGAGCTGCTCGATGGTGAACAGGCCGATCAACACGCCCGACAGCGGGATGATCGCGTAGAGCGAGGCGATCGGGGTGCCTGACGGCAGACGGAAGCTGCCGAAGCCGCGCAGATAGTTCTGGTAGCCGTACCAGATCAGGCACAAGGCGACGCCGAGCACGACGAGGCGAATGAGAATCTCGACGATCAGCCGCGGCGTGCCGTGCATCGCCTCGGAGATCGCGGTGAGATAGAGGTGATCGTTGCGCCGGGTCGCCGCCGCGGTGCCGATGAAGATCGCGTAGATGAACAGTGTCGAGGTGACTTCCTGGAGCCACAGCCAGGGATGGCCGATGGTGCGGGTGACGATGTCGGCGGTGACCGACAACGAGAAGCCGAAGCACAGGAGGCCGCATAGGATCATCAGCGCAAGCTCGAGCCAGTCGAACGCGCGCCATTTGAGGTGGCGTTGCCGTTGCACCAGCAGTTTGTCGGCGATGGGCATTATTGTCCTGGCTGCGGCTTTCCGTCATGGCCAGGCTTGTCCCGGCCATCCACGCACTTGGCGCGGTCTCGAAGGAAGAACGTGGATGCCCGGGACAAGCCCGGGCATGACGACCTTGTTTGTGATTAGTTGATCGACCGGATCAAATTCTTGATCTTCTCGGCGTGCGGGCCGAGCTCCTTGGCGAGCTTGTCGAGATAGGGGTCGGCGATCACCGTAAAGCTCTTCTTGTCGACATTGTCGACGACCTTCACGCCCATCTTCCTCAGCTTCTCGGCCGCGGTGCGTTCGAGCTCGAACGCCTTTTGCGGCTCTTTCGAGCTGATCTCGTTGGCCGCGGTCTGCACCCACCCCTTCTGCTCGGGCGTGAGACTCTGCCAGAGCTTGTCGGAGATGAAGACCAGTGCGTTGTTGGCCTCGTGCTCGGTGATGTTGAGCACGGGCGCGACCTCGTAATGCTTATTGACGAGGTAGACGTTGATGCTGTTCTCGGCGACGTCGACGACGCCGGTCTGCAAGCTGGTGTAGACGCTGCCGAACGGCATGTGCACGGTCTGGGCGCCATAGGCCGGGAACATGGTGTCCTCGGTCGCGGTCGCCTGCACGCGGACCTTCAGCCCCTTGATGTCACCGACATTGTGGATCTCCCGCTTCGAATACATGTGGCGCACGCCCTGCGACCCCGTCGCGATCACGTGCAGACCCTGCGTGGTTTCGTCGATCATGGTTTTCAGCGCTTCGAACACGCGGGGATCGGCGAGGCCCTTGACGACGTGGTTCTCATCGCGGAACAGAAAGTGCAGCGACATCACACCGGCCTGCGGCGAGATAGTCGCGGTGTTGGCCGAGGAGATGATGGCGAATTCGACGTCGCCGGCCTTCACGAGCTGAAGCACCTGCGGCTCCTGCCCGAGCTGCGCGCCGGGATACTGGTCGATGATCATGGTGCCCTTGCTCAATTCCTTGAGCTTGTCGGCAAACAGGTCGCCCGCGATCGAATAGCCGGTGTTGCGCGGCTGATCGTAGGCGAAGCGATAATGCTTCACCTCCTGCGCCCCGGCCCCCGTGACGAAAAGCATGGCGGCAAAAGCCACCAACCCACGCGTGGATCGTGCAATCATCGTTTCCCCCTGTTTTGTCGCCCGCCGCTTGTGCGGTCTGAGCGCTCGTGCGAGTCGTCAATCCGTCTTTGGTCCAGTCCTCTGCATGAAGTCGAAATCGCAGCCCTCGTCGGCCTGCAAGATGGTCTTGTCGAATAGCCAAGCATAACCTCGCCTGGCCTCGTCCGGCGCGGCCGCGGGCTTCAAGGCCGCACGCCGCCGCTCCAGCTCGGCGGCATCGACCAGCAGCTCGATGCTGCGCCTGGCCACGTCGAGGCTGATCATATCGCCGTTCTGCACCAGCGCCAGCGGCCCGCCGACGGCGGATTCCGGCGTGATGTGCAGCACGATGGTGCCGAACGCGGTGCCGCTCATGCGCGCGTCCGAAATGCGCACCATGTCCTTGGTGCCGCCGCGCGCGAGCTTTTTCGGGATCGGCAAGTATCCCGCTTCGGGCATGCCCGGCGCGCCCTTCGGGCCCGCATTGCGCAGCACCAGCACGTCGTCGGAGTTCACGTCGAGATCGGGATCGTCGACCCGCAAGGTCATGTCCTCGACGGATTCGAACACGACCGCGCGCCCGGTATGCTTCAGCAGCTTCGGGCTCGCCGCCGACTGCTTGATGACCGCGCCGCGCGGCGCAAGGTTGCCGTGCAGGACGGCGAGGCCGCCCTCCTTCTTGATCGGATTGTCGCGCGAGCGGATCGCGTCCTGACCGGGCACGTCCTCGGCATTTGCGACGACATCGCGCAGCGTCTGGCCCGCGATCGTCTTCGCATCGAGATCGATGAGGTCGCCGAGCTGTGCCAGCAGCTTCGGCACGCCGCCGGCGTGATGGAAATGCTCCATATAGTGCTCGCCGGAGGGCTTCAGATCGACCAGCACCGGCACCTCGCGGCCGATCCGGTCGAAAACTTCAAGATCGAGCCGGTGCGGCGAGCGATGCGCCATCGCCGTCAGATGGATCAGGCCATTGGTCGAGCCGCCGATCGCCTGAAGCACGACCTGCGCGTTCTTGAAGGACGCCGGCGTCAAGAGCTCGCTCGGCTTTGGCCCCTTGGCCTTGGCCATTTCGGCGGCAACCTTGCCGCTGGCTTCGGCCAGACGGAAGCGCTCGGCATGCGGCGCGGGGATCGTCGCGCTCATCGGTAGCGACAGGCCCATGGCTTCGATCATGCAGGCCATGGTCGAAGCCGTGCCCATCACCATGCAGGTGCCGACGGACGGCGCGAGGCGCCCGTTGACCGCCTCGATCTCGGCATCGTCCATGTCGCCGGCGCGATATTTCGCCCACAGGCGGCGGCAGTCGGTGCAGGCGCCCAGCACCTCGCCCTTGTGATGGCCGACCACCATCGGGCCGACGGGAATGACCACGGTCGGCAGATCGGCGCTGATTGCGGCCATCACCTGTGCCGGCAGTGTCTTGTCGCAGCCGCCGATCACGATCACCGCATCCATCGGCTGCGCCCGGATCATCTCTTCGGTGTCCATCGCCATGAGATTGCGCAGATACATCGAGGTCGGATGCGCAAAGCTCTCGGCGATCGAGATGGTCGGGAACACAAACGGCATCGCGCCCGAGAACATTGCGCCGCGCTTGGCGGCATCGATGATCTGCGGAACGTTGCCGTGGCAGGGATTGTAGTCGCTATAGGTGTTGGTGATGCCGACGATGGGGCGCTCCAGCGCGTCGTCGGAATAGCCCATCGCTTTGATGAACGCCTTGCGCAGGAACAGCGAGAAGCCGGCATCGCCATAGCTCGTCAGACCCTTGCGCAGACCACTCGCCATCATGCCACTCCTTGCGTTGCCATTGTGGTACAGCCTGCCCCCTCATTGTCAATAAGACAGGCGTCTCCCCGGCCATTTCTGGGCCCTTGCACCGCGAAACGCCCAGATTATTGACAATCTGCGCCTTCCCTGCTCCACAGAAGGAACCGGTCCAGCACCGAAGGCCGAGGGCAATGTCCGACATTCGCACCGCAGACAGCATGCCGGTCCGGCGCGACGATCCGGACGACGTGGTCGCGCGGCTGGAGGAGGACATCATCTTCGGCCGGCTGCCGCCGGGCGCGCGCCTGACTGAAGACGCGCTGATGTCGCGCTACGGCACCTCGCGCCATTTCGTGCGCCAGGCCTTGGTGGATGCCGAGCGGCGCGGCATCGTGCGCCGCGAGAAGAATGTCGGCGCCACCGTGCGGTTCTATTCGGCCGAGGAGGTCCGCCACATCTACGAGGTCCGGGAGATGCTGACGCGGCAGGCCGCGCTGATGATTCCTCTGCCCGCGCCGCAAGCTCTCATTGACGAGCTGACCACCTTGCAGAAGCAGTATTGCGCGAAGGCAGACATACGGGACCTCCGCGGCATTCACGAAGCCAACGACGCGTTCCACGTCACCCTGTTCTCGGCCTGCGGCAACCCCTATCTGGTGCGCTCGCTTCAGGACTACATGAACCTGACGCTGCCCATGCGCGCCAAGAATCTCGCCGACCGCGAAGGCCTCGCGCAATCGCGCCGCCAGCATGAATTGATGATCGAGCTCTTGAAAGGCCGCGACAGCTGGGCACTGGCGCAGCTGTGTGTGGACCACATGCAGTTCAGCAAGTCCGATTATCTGGCGAGGATTGCGGGCGAGGCGAGCTAGCCGGTCCTTGCTTCGTCTCTTTCCGCTTGCGGGGAGCGCACCTGCGGCGCGAGCACGAGCTGACGATCGAGCTCGCGGCAAGGTCAAGCTGCAGGCATTGCCACGGAACGCCGCCGCCCTGGGCGCGTTGGAAGTCCAACCTTTAGCCTGGGTCTTGCTTCGGACGCGGCAGATGGCAGTTTCCCGGAGCACGTCACGCCCAAGAGTGGGCTGGCCAAGCAGGTTGAACAATGAGGGTCTGCGGAACGATGCGGGCCGGTTTGTTCATCGCATTGATTGCAGCGGTCTGGCTCGGCGGACAGGTCCAGGATTGCCTTGCGCAGACGCCGCCGCCCGCCTCTCCGAGGGAGTCGACGAAGTCGTCTCCGAGAAAGGAAGCCATCCCCAGGAAGGAAACAGGACGATCTGCGGACCCGTACACGGTGGGATTCGTGACCGGTACGCCGCAATGCACTGAATTCGCGATCGCTCAGGACATTGCGACCACGCTCGCTGCCGGCCAAGAGACCGGCCCTCATGGCGAGGTCGCCTTGCGGGTTCTGCCCATCGTCGGAAACGGCGGTATTCGCAACGTCCTCGATGTGCTGACGCTCGCCGGTGCCGACGTGGCGATCGCCCCTGTCGTGCTTGTCGACCGGCTGCGGGAGACAAGGACCTTCGGAGATATCTCCGACAGGCTGACCTACATTGCTCCGCTCCATATCGAAGAGTTCCATCTTCTCGCGCGGCCGGAGATCGGAGACCTGACGGAGCTGGCGGGAAAAAGGGTCAATCTCGGGGATGACGGTAGTGCCAGCGCCATCCTTGGCCGTGAAGTGTTCAACCGTCTCGGCGTCAAGATCAGCGAGTCGAACTTGGGACCGGAAGCCGCGCTGGATGGCCTGAGGAAGGGAGATCTCTCCGCCGCTCTGCTGGTGTCAGGAAAGCCGGTGAGCTTCCTGACACAGATCTCGCAGCTCGATGGTATTCGCCTCCTGCCCATCCCCTACTCCAAAGAGCTGCTGCAACAGGAATACCTGCCATCGACGCTTCGCCATCTGGACTACCCGAACATCATCGCGGCCGAAGCCAGCGTCGACACGATCGCGATTAAATCAGCTCTGTTCGCCTATAGCTGGCCGATCGGCAGCGAGCGATATCGGTTGCTGGATTTCTTCGTGCAGACATTGTTCACGCGCTTTCCCGAATTTCTCGGCGACTCGCATCATCCTAAATGGCGCGAGGTGAACCTGGCCGCGCTGCTCCCCGGATGGCGACGATTCCGACCGGCAGAGCGGTGGCTCCAGCAGCAATCAGGTGGCGAGGCCGCGCTTCGCAAGGCGTTCGGCCGGTTCCTCGAGGGAAAGCCAACCGCCAATCCGCCAGACCGCGAAGAATTGTTCCAGGATTTCCTACGCTGGAGAGAACGCAATCCGGCCAAGTGAGCGAGCTTGACAAACAAACCTCGGGAGGGGTCCGATGCGCAAAGCGCTGGTGAGCGTAACCCTCGTTGCGTTGCTCGTCTTGATCGCCGATGTGAGGCGTCTCGCCGCCCAATTTGCCCCCTTCTTACCACAGGCGCCGCAAACGCTCGCGCCGGCCACCGCACAACCGGCGGACAATGTCGAGCAACCCAGGACAGCCCACCATCGAAGCAGCCGGGTGCACAGGAAGCACGCCGTCGTTCGTCCGCCGCCAAATCAGCGGGAGGTCGCGGAAAAAAACGGATACAAGCGGGTCAGCGATCTCGTGAACTTCCCGAAGTTCTTTCCGGGCCTTGGCATCATCTTCGTCAAGCCCGACAGTTTGCCGCTGGGACCATTCCTGTGCTTCGATCGCAGGGATCGTCTGGTCGCGACCGTGTACATGGTCCCCAACAAGGACATCGACGATCACAAGTCACTTGAGGGGGCGGGGTCAACGGGGCCGGTTGATCACGTCAGCTTCTACTTCAATCCCGGTCACCCGGGCGTGGACGTGCCGCATTACCACGTGGTTCTCTGGCATGTGACCAAGAAACAGGAAGCGCGCGTTGCGAAATGACGACTGGACTTTCTTGCCAGCGCCCCCTGCAAAAACGGTCGGGACAAGCCCGACCATGACGCCGAGGAGCTCTTCGCGAATCCAACTCTCACCGCGCCCTCGGAAGCGGCCCTCATCCCTCTCGGCGCGAGTGAAGCTCGTCGCGCCCCGCAAGAACGGGGCGAGGGAGCGCCCGTGCGTTCGCGTCAAACGCTACCGCTTGTTCCAGTCGATGATCCGACTCGGGTCGGCGTCGAACTCCATACTGCAGAACGTGCCGCCTTGGAAATAATCGCCGACCGGGTCCGGCTTCAGCTTGGCTTGCTCGGCCATCGCGTGCTCGCGGAAGTCCTCCGCGCGTCCCGTCGGGCGATAGCCGAATTCATAGGCGCGATGATTGTCCCACCAGGCGCGCTCGTTCAGCGAGGCGCCATAGAAGACCTCGAAATGGATGTCGGGATGTTCGAGCCCGATGCGGCAGAGCTGTACGAGGTCGTCGGGCTTGAGCCAGATCGAGAGCCGGCGCTGGTCGAGCGGCATGTCGCCGAAATTGCCGATGCGCAGGCACGTCACCTTCAGCCCATGCTTGTCGGCATAGAGCGCGCCCACGGCCTCGCCGAACACCTTGCTGACGCCGTAGCGGCCGTCGGGGCGCGGGGTGACGTCGGTGCCGATCTTGTGGTGACGCGGATAGAAGCCGACAGCGTGGTTCGACGAGGCGAACACCACGCGCTTGACGCCCTGGCGGTACGCCGCCTCGAACAGATTGTAGCCGCCGATGATGTTGGCCTGGAGGATCTGGTCCCAGGTGCCTTCGACCGAATAGCCGCCGAAATGGATGATGCCGTCGACACCCTCGCAGATCGCCTCGCATTGCGCGAGATCGGCAAGATCCGCCGCCTCGAATTTCTCGTTCGCGCCGAGATCGGCGGGCGGCTTAATGTCGGAGAGCAGGAGATCCGGATAGATCGGCGGCAGCAGTTTTCGAAGGCTCGTGCCGATTCCGCCCGAAGCTCCCGTCATCAAAATACGCGGCATGTCTTTCCTCGTCTGTAGCCACCGATTTGCGGTCACGTGTCTCTAATGATAGCAGGATTGTCCAGAGGGAACGAAACGAGAGAACCGGCATGAATGAGGCATCGTCCCACACCCAGGAGCGGCCAGGCTGGCGGCCGGCGAGCTATTATCCCGATCCGGCGATCCGTGCGCTCGATCCCCGCTTCGAAAAATACTGGCTGAAGCTGTCGGCGGTGGAGCGGCTCGCGACCGGCCTGCGCTGGGCGGAAGGGCCGGTGTGGTTCGGCGACGGGCGCTATCTCCTGTGCAGCGACATCCCGAACCAGCGCATCATCAAATGGGAGGAGGAGACCGGCGCGGTTTCGGTGTTCCGGAAACCGTCGAATTTCGCCAACGGCAATACGCGCGACCGCCAGGGCCGCCTCGTGACGTGTGAGCATGGCGGGCGGCGCGTGGTGCGCACCGAATATGACGGCAGCCTCATCGTGCTGATGGACCAATTCAATGGCAAGCGATTGAACTCGCCGAACGACGTCGTGGTGAAATCCGACGGCTCGATCTGGTTCACCGATCCGACCTTCGGCCTGCTCGGCAATTACGAGGGCTACAAGGCCGAGAGCGAGATCGAGCCGAACGTTTACCGGCTCGATCCATCAACAGGCAAGGCGACCATCGTCGCCGAGGGCGTGCTCGGTCCGAACGGGCTGTGCTTCTCGCCGGACGAGAAGATTCTTTACATCGTGGAATCGCGCGGTGTGCCGAACCGCAAGATTCTCGCTTACGACGTTTCGCCTGACGGCACCACGATCTCGGGCAAGCGCGTCCACATCGATGCAGGGCCTGGCACGCCGGACGGCATGCGCTGCGACATCGACGGCAATCTCTGGTGCGGCTGGGGCATGGGCGATCCCGAACTCGACGGCGTCGTGGTGTTCGCGCCGGACGGCGTCATGATCGGCCGCATTGCGCTACCCGAGCGCTGCGCGAATGTCTGCTTCGGCGGCGTCAAGCGCAACCGCCTGTTCATGGCGGCGAGCCAGTCGATCTACGCGCTGTATGTGAACACGCAGGGTGCGCTGGGGGGATAGTCTCTCCTCCGTCATTGCGAGCGAAGCGAAGCAATCCAGACTGTTTCTGCGGGGACAGTCTGGATTGCTTCGTCGCTGCGCTCCTCGCAATGACGAAACAAAAACGCCGGAGCGATCACTCGCTCCGGCGTCATTTTTTTCAATCGCTCAATCTTACGCCGCATTGAAGCCGGCGACCGCCTTCACCTCGAGGAAATCCTCGAGGCCGAACTTGCCCCATTCGCGGCCGTTGCCGGACTGCTTGTAGCCGCCGAACGGCGCCGTGCGATCGTTGGGCACGCCCTGGAGGTTGACGTTACCGGCGCGGATCTGGCGACCGACGCGCTTGGCATCCTCGACCGAAGGACCGTAGACATAGCCGGCGAGGCCATAGGGCGTGTCGTTGGCGATCTTGACGGCGTCGGCTTCGTCCTTGGCACCGAGGATGGTCAGCACCGGCCCAAAAATCTCTTCGCGCGCGATCGTCATCTCGGGCGTCACGTCGGCGAAGATGGTCGGACGGACATAGAAGCCCTTGTTGACGCCTTCGGGCAGGCCCGGGCCACCGGCGACGAGCGTTGCGCCCTCGTCGATGCCCTTCTTGATCAGCGCCTGGATCTTGTCCCACTGGCCGCGATTGACGACCGGGCCGATCGTGGTGCCTTCGGCGCGCGGATCGCCCGCCTTGGTCTTGTCGGCGACGGCTTTTGCGATCGCCGCGACTTCCTTCATCTTGGACAGCGGCACGATCATGCGCGATGGCGCGTTGCAGGACTGGCCGGAGTTGTTGAACATGTGCATCACGCCGCCGGTCACCGCCTTTGTGAGGTCGGCGCCTTCGAGGATGACGTTCGGCGATTTGCCGCCGAGCTCCTGGCTGACGCGCTTCACGGTCGGCGCGGCGCGCTTGGCCACATCGATTCCGGCGCGGGTCGAGCCGGTGAAGGAGATCATGTCGATATCAGGGTGCTCGCTCATGGCGGCGCCGACCTCGGGGCCGAGCCCGTTGATGAGGTTGAACACGCCCTTCGGCACGCCGGCTTCATGGAGGATTTCCGCGAAGATCAGCGCCGAGGTCGGGGTGAACTCGCTGGGCTTCAGGATCATGGTGCAGCCGGCGGCGAGCGCGGGCGCGACCTTGCAGGCGATCTGGTTGAGCGGCCAGTTCCAGGGCGTGATCATGCCAACCACGCCGATCGGCTCGCGCAGCACCATCGCGGTGCCGACCGGTTCCTCGAAATGATAGTTCTTGAGCACGTCGAGCGTCGTCATGAGATGGCCGAGGCCAGCGCCGGCCTGCAGCTTCTCGGCCATCGGCAGCGGCGCACCCATCTCGTCGGAGACGGCGGCGCCGATCTCCTTGAGGCGGCCCTTGTAGATCTCGATGATCTTGCTGAGCAGCGCAACGCGCTCCTCGCGGCTGGTCTGGGAGAAGGTTGCAAAGGCACGCTTGGCGGCGGCAACCGCCTTGTCCACGTCAGCCTTGGAGCCCAGCGCAACCTCGTACATCGCCTCTTCCGTCGCGGGATTGACCACGGCGGTGGACTTCTTGACGGCGGGATCGACCCAGGCGCCGTCGATGTAGAATTGCATGCGATTGACCATCTTTGACCTCTTCTTGGGAGCTTGGAGGGGGCGTTTCGGCAGGCATCCTTGCACGAAAGCGCCAGCAGTTGAACCCGCCATATGCGGGGCCAGCGTTGCGGCGGAGGGAGCCTATATGAGCCGATGGCGGGAACTTGGCAAGATTCTCTCGATCGTCATTCCGGGGCGATGTGAAGCATCGAACTATGGTGCGCAATTGCGCACCTGAGAATCTCGAGATTCCGGCTTCGGCTCTTCGAGCCGCCCCGGAATGACATCTAGGTTACCCCGACTACACCGCCATCTTCCGATGCAGCACCGGCGCGCCGGTGGTGAGGCTTTCGGCCGCATCGATGATCGCATTCGCATCGATGCCATAGTGGCGGTAGAGGTCGGCGATGCTGCCGGTCTGGCCGAACTGCTCGACGCCGAGCGCCTCGACGCGATGGCCGCGGACGCTGCCGAGCCAGCCGAGTGCGGATGGATGGCCGTCGATCACGGTCACGATGCCGCAGTCGCGCGGCAGCGGCGCCAGCAGCTTTTCGATGTGGCTGAGATGCTGCACGCCGCGCCGGTCGCGCCGCAATTTTCGCGCGGCCGTCCAGCCCGCATGGAGACGGTCGGCCGAGGTGATCGCGAGCAATCCGATGTCGCGGCGGCTCTCGCCGATGAAACCGGTCGCCTCGATCGCTTCGGGAGCCACCGCGCCGGTATAGGCGATCACGACCTCGGCATTGGGGCCCGGCTTGCGCAGCCAATAGGCGCCGTCGGTGATGCCTTGTTGAAGCTCCGCCGTCATGATGCGTTGCGCCTGCTCGATGCTGCGCGTCGAGAGCCGCAAATAGACCGAGCCGCCCTCGCCCGCCTCGCGCTGCATGTGCTGGAAGCCCCAACCCATGATCACCGCGAGCTCGTCGACGAAAGCAGGCTCGAACGAGGCGAGCCCGTCCTGCGCCATGCCGATCAAGGGCGTTGCGATCGACTGGTGCGCGCCGCCTTCCGGCGCGAGCGTGATGCCCGATGGCGTCGCCGCCACCATGAAGCGCGCATCCTGGTAACAGGCATAGTTCAGCGCATCGAGGCCGCGCTCGATGAAGGGATCGTAGAGCGTGCCGACCGGCAACAGCCGCGCGCCGTTGATCTGGTGCGACAGGCCGAGCGCCGAGAGCATGATGAACAGGTTCATCTCGGCGATGCCGAGCTCGAGATGCTGGCCCCTGGGCGAGGCGTCCCAGTTGTAGGTGGAGGGAATTTTCTCGCTGCGGAATAAGTCGGCCTTCTCGGCGCGCGCGAACAGGCCGCGCCGGTTCACCCACGGACCGAGATTGGTCGAGACGGTGACGTCGGGCGAGGTCGTGACGATGCGCTTTGCCAACTCGCTGTCGCTGCGCGCGATCTCGTTCAGCACGAGGCCAAAGCCCTGCTGGGTCGACATCTGCGGCGATGGCTTGAAGCTCAGCTGCGCGGGCACCTCGACCACAGGCGCCGTCAGCCGGCGTCCGTCCTGGTTGAACGGCACGCGTGCGAGGAAGGCGTCCAGCTCGGCCGCATCCTGGGCGAGGCCCTCATACTTGTCCCATTCGTGGCCGGGACGGATGTTCTGGCTCTCGCGATATTTCTCCATCTGCGCCACCGTCATCAGGCCGGCATGGTTGTCCTTGTGGCCTTGGAAGGGCAGGCCGACCCCCTTGATGGTATAGGCGATGAAGCAGACCGGACGGTCGTGGTCGATAGACTCGAACGCTTCCAGCATGCTCGCCATGTCGTGGCCGCCGAGATTCGACATCAGCGCCAGCAGCTGCTCGTCGCTGCGCTTGTCGATCAGCTTCGTGATCGGCCCCTGATCGCCGATCTCGTCATGCAGATGCTTGCGGAAGGCAGCGCCGCCCTGGAAGCACAGCGCCGCATAGAGCGCGTTCGGGCAATTGTCGATCCAGCGCTTCAAGGCCTCGCCGCCGGGCTCCGCAAAAGCTTCGCGCATCAGGCGGCCGTATTTCACGATGACGACGTCCCAGCCGAAATTGCGGAACATGGTCTCGAACTTTTCCCAGAGCCCCTCGCGCACGACCGCGTCGAGCGACTGGCGATTATAATCCACCACCCACCAGGTGTTGCGCAGGCCGTGCTTCCAGCCCTCGGCGAGGGCTTCGAAGATGTTGCCCTCATCCATCTCGGCGTCGCCGACGAGGGCAATCATCCGCCCTTCGCGGCGGTCCTTCATCCAGCCATGCGCCTTGACGTAGTCCTGCACCAGCGAAGAGAACAGCGTCTGTGCGACGCCGAGGCCGACCGAGCCTGTGGAGAAATCGACGTCGTCGACATCCTTGGTGCGCGAGGGATAGGACTGCGCGCCCTTGAACCCGCGGAAGTTCTCCAGCTTTTCACGGCTCTGGCGGCCGAACAGATACTGAATGGCGTGGAACACCGGGCTCGCATGCGGCTTCACCGCGACGCGATCCTCGGGGCGCAGCACGTGGAAGTAAAGCGCCGACATGATGGTGGCGAGCGAGGCGGACGAAGCCTGATGGCCGCCGACCTTGAGGCCGTCCGCATTCGGGCGGATGTGGTTGGCGTGGTGGATGGTCCACGACGACAGCCACAGCGCCTTGCGGCTCAGCGCGGTCAATATGTCGAGACGGGCGGAATCAACGGGCATGGCAATGCTCCCGAAAACAATTCTCGCGATGATACGCCTGCGGGCAGCGCCAAACTTCTCAATTTTTCGCGCCAGACCCGCCGAGATTAGGATAGTTTACCAATCGATTGCCTCCAAATGCAGGTTCCATCCCAATGCCCGACCTCGATGCCATCGACCGCAAGATCCTCGCGCTGCTCCAGACCGACAGCCGGCTGACCATGCAGGAGCTCGCCGACAAGGTCGGGCTTTCGGTGTCGCCCTGCCACCGCCGGGTCAAGCTCTTGGAGGAGCGCGGCGTCATCTCGCGCTATATCGCGACGGTCGACCAGAAGGCGCTGGGGCTGCATGTCAGCGTGTTCATCTCGATCAAGCTGGCGCGTCAGAAGGAGGAGGACCTCAACCGCTTCGCCCGCGCCATCTCGAAATGGGACGAGGTGCTGGAATGCTATTTGATGACCGGCAACCGTGACTACCTGCTGCGGGTGGTGGCGGCCGACCTCGCCTCCTACGAGACATTCCTGAAGACAAAGCTGACACGGCTCGACGGCATCGCCTCGATCGAATCCAGCTTTGCGCTCAGCCAGGTCAAATATTCGATCGCGCTGCCGGTGTGACCACCCACCCTGTCATATGCGCGCAACAAACCCCGCCGATGGTCCTGAGCGACAGACATTTCTGCCGTGAGAATGACCCATGACCGACCGCACCTCTCAGACCGCCAAGCGCGAGCGCATCATTGAGGAGATGGCCGACGATCTCGACGAGGAGCTTGAGATGGAGCTGGATGACACCCGTCTCGATGAACTTCTGGACGAGACCGACGTGCTCAACCCGACGCTGGACCGCAAGCTCTATTTCCGGGAGCTGCTCCGCCTCCAGGGCGAGTTGGTCAAGCTGCAGGACTGGGTGCAAGCCGAGAAGAAGAAGGTCGTGGTGCTGTTCGAGGGCCGCGATTCCGCCGGCAAGGGCGGCGTCATCAAGCGCATCACCCAACGTCTCAATCCGCGCATCTGCCGCGTCGCGGCGCTTCCGGCTCCGAGCGAGCGCGAGCGCACGCAATGGTACTTCCAGCGCTACGTCGCGCATTTGCCGGCCGGCGGCGAGATGGTGCTGTTCGACCGCAGCTGGTACAACCGCGCCGGCGTCGAGCGCGTGATGGGCTTCTGCACCGAGGAGCAGTACCAGGAGTTCTTCAAGACCGTGCCGGAGTTCGAGCGGATGCTGATCCGCTCCGGCATCATCCTGCTCAAGTACTGGTTCTCGATCACCGACGACGAGCAGCAGTTCCGATTCACCATGCGCATCAAGGATCCGCTCAAGCAGTGGAAGCTGAGCCCGATGGACGTCGAGGCTCGCAGCCGCTGGGAAGCCTACACCAAGGCCAAGGAGACCATGCTGGAGCACACGCACCTGCCGGATAGCCCGTGGTGGATCGTCGATGCCGTCGACAAGAAGCGCGCCCGGCTCAACTGCATCGCGCATCTGCTCAGCCAGATCCCATACCAGGAAGTGGCGCGCGCGCCGGTGGTGCTGCCGGCGCGGGTGCGCAATCCCGACTATCACCGCGGCCCGATTCCGCCGGAGATGTACGTGCCGGCGAAATACTGACAGAGATCTCGTAGGGTGGGTTAGGCGAGCAGGTGCGCAAAGCGCAGCTTCTCGGCGTAACCCACCTCTTCTGTCGCCACGACAAGAGAATTGGTGGGTTGCGCCGTGCGGACTGCGCTTCGCGCAGCCGCAGGGCTAACCCATCCTACGAAACTGCTACCGCCACGGCTGCACGAGGATCTTGGTGTGCACCTCGGGATTGGCGAGATCGGCAAACGCCTTGGCGACGCCGTCGATGCCGACCTCGGCGGTTACCATCGCCGCGGCATCCACCTGCCCTTCCGCTATCAGGCGCAGTGACGCTGCAAATTCGTCCGGCGTGTAGCCGAGCACATACTGGACGTTCAGCTCCTTCATGATGCCAAGCATGGGCTCGTTTCTGTCGCTCTCCATGCAGACGCCGACAACGACAACCTTCGCATCGCGCGGCGCACCCTCGAACACCTGCTGCAACAGGCCGGGCACGCCGACACATTCGAAGATGATCGCGGGCTTGAGCGCCGGCAGCATGGCCTGGAATGGCGGCCGCGCGGCTTTCTCCGCCTCCGACATCTGCGCGTGCTCGGCCCACGTCGTATAGGGCTGCGACACGCCGGGATCGACCACGACGTCCGCGCCGAGTTTTGCGGCGAGCGCCCGCCGCGCGGGCGAATAGTCGGAGGCGATGATCGGATGCAGGCCCTTGATCCTCAGCGCCGCGATGACCGCGAGCCCGACCGGGCCGCAACCGATCACGAGCGGCACCTCGCCGCCCCCGATATTTGCCTTCGCCACGGCGTGAACGCCGACCGCGAGCGGCTCGGTCAGCGCGGCATGTTCGGGCGCAAGACCATTGGGCACTTCGAGCAGGAGCGGCTCGCTCAAGATCATTCTCTCCGCATAGCCGCCGACGAAGTCGTTGGAATAGCCGATCCCCTTGATGCCCTCCGGCGTCAGTAGCGCGGGCAGCGAGCAGACATGCGTGCCCGGCTTGAGCTTGCGCACAGTGCCGGGGCCGTAGTCGACGATCTCGCAACAGAACTCGTGGCCGAAGACGACATCGCGCGACAGATCCATCGGCGTGCGTCCGGTCTTCTTCGCCATCTCCACCATGCGAGGCGCGTGCTGACGCGCATGCAGGTCGGAACCACAGATGCCGCAGGCGAGCGTCCTGACCAGCACCTGGCCGGGGCCCGGCGTCGGCTCCGCCATCTGGCCAACGACAATCTCCCCGTTCCTGAAAATCGCAGCGCGCACCCGGCTCCTCCTCTGGCGTCGGAGCCATTGATAGCACGTATCAGAGAGCGCCGACTTGCGTCAGGGGTTCGGGGAACGCTCTTCCAGCACCAGCAGCTGGGCGCGGCGGACGCGCTCGCGATGGGCGATATAGAGACCGCTGGCGACGATGAAGGCCGCACCGATGACCGTCCAGATGCTCGGCACCTCGCCGAAGATGAAGAAGCCAAGAATGCTGACCCACAACAATTGCGAGTAGGAGAACGGCGCCAACACCGAAGCATCGCCGTAGCGATAGGCCAGCACGACGATCCACTGCCCGGCGGTCGATGCGACGCCGATGAAGATGCCGAGTGCGATCGCCGTCCAGGACGGCGTCACCCATACGAACGGAACGATGGCGGTGAGGATCACAAGGCCGGTCAGCGAGGAATAGGCCATGGTGGTGACGACGGCTTCCCGTCCGCTCATCATGCGCGTCAGGATCAGCGTGCCGGCCCAGCAGGCCGCCGAGACGACCGGGAAGAACGCCGCCGGATGAAACGCGCTGGTGCCCGGGCGCAGGATGATCAGCACGCCGACGAGGCCGAGGGCGGTGGCGAACCAGCGGCGCATGCCGACCTTCTCGCCGAGGAAAACGATCGAGAGCGCCGTGACGAACAGCGGCGCCACGAAACCGGTGGCAGACGCCTCCGCGATCGGGAGGAAGCCGAGGCCCGTGATGAAGAACAATGAAGAACCGAGCAGCACCGCGCCGCGCATCACGTGCAGTCCGAGACGCTCGGTGCGCATCGCATAGTACGGCGAGAACCGCAGCATCACGGGCGTAAAGATCAGCGCGAAGGTGAGAAAGCGGATCCAGGTGATCTCGATCGACGGCAGGCTGGTCGAGAGATATTTCGCGGTGACGTCGGAGCAGCCGAGGAACACCGTCGAGAGCAGGATCAGTGCGATGCCCTTGAAGGGATGATCGACGCGCGCGGGAGCGCGGCGGCGAACATGCTTCTTCTCGGGCATGGGCACGGAAATACTGTCGAGCCTTGCGGCTGCGGCGGGCGGCGGGGTCACGGCTGGAACCTGGGACAACGACGATTCGGGAACGATCGTAAAAAACGATAAAAGCGCCGCTTTCACAACTTCCGAAAACAGGATGCCGATATGCGCTCACGTCCGCGCGCGTCAATACTCCATTAATAATGGAGGTTTGTGCACTACAGCATGGGCAGGCTGCGCGGCTTCGGACCGCGCGGAAACGCCGCATCGAGCGCCGAAAACTCCTCCTTCGTCAGCACGAGATCGCCGGCAGCCGCATTCTCGCCGGCATGTTCCGCGGATGACGCCTTCGGGATCGCGAACACCGTAGTCGCACGGGTGAGAAAGCTCAGCGCGACCTGACGCGGTGTTGCACGACGTGCCTCCGCGATGCGCGCGAGCACCGCGCCGCCCTTGCTGCGTTCATCGGGGAAGTCATCGTGCCCAAACGGCGAATAGGCGACCACGGCAACGCCGTGCCGCTCGCACCACGGGATCACCGCATGCTCGATCGCGCGCTCCTTGAGATGATAGAGCACCTGATTGCAGGCGATGCGACCCGCGCCGGAGACGTCGAGAATGTCGTCGAGATCGTCGGCATCGAAATTGGAGACACCCCATGATTTGATCTTGCCTGATTTCACCAGCTCCTCGAACGCGGCGACGGTGTCTTCCAGCGGATAGGAACCGCGCCAATGCAGGAGATAGCAATCGAGATGATCAGTCTTCAGCCGCTTCAGCGAGCGCTCGCAGGCGGTGATGGTGCCGCGGCGCGAGGCATTGCTCGGCAGCACCTTCGAGACGAGGAACACCTCGTCGCGGCGGCCCACGATCGCGTCCGCAATCACGAGCTCGGCATCGCCATACATCTCGGCGGTGTCGATATGCGTCATGCCGAGATCGAGCCCGCGCTGAAGGGCCGCGATCGCGCGCTTGCGATCGCCGTGGTCGAGATACCAGGTGCCCTGCCCGATCACGGAGACGCTGGCGCCAGTCTTGCCGAAGGGTTTTGTGTTCATGTCTGTCTCCGATCTCTCTTCGCCCTCTCGTTCCTACGGGGAGAGGGTCGGGATGAGGGGCCGCCTCCGCAATCAAGGTAGCAGTTGGACTCGTGGAGAGCCCCTCACATGCATTTTGCGCATCGCGCCACTGCGGCCTCTCCCCGCACGCGGGAGAGGCGAGAAGAGGCACCGCCCAGCTCAACATTTGTCGCGTGTTACAGTTCACTTATATCCGCCACCAGCACGCTGCCGGTCGCAGACTCCGTGATATAGAGCCGATCCTTGTTCGCGCCACCGATGGCGACATTGGTGCAGTTCGGGCCTGTGCAGGATTTGATCCGCGCGATCAATTCGCCGTTCGGCGCGAACACGAAGACGTGGCCGAGCGAGGCGTGGCCGACGAACAGGCGGCCCTTGGCGTCCATCGTCAAGCCATCAGGGCCGCTGGTGCCGAACAGCGAGCAGAAGCGACCGACCTTGGACACACTGCCGTCCTTCATGAACGGCAGCCGCCACACCGCATTGTCGCGCGTCATCGCGACGAACAGCACGGTCTCGTTGGGATCGAGCACGAGCCCATTCGGGCTGATGCCGGTGTCGACCAGGCAGTCGAGTCGCCCGTTCGGTGCCAGCCGGTAGACGCGGCCACTCGGATCATGCAGGCCGGTCTGGCCTTGATCGGTGAAGAAGATATCGCCGTTGGACGCGAGATGCAGATCATTGCAGCCGCGGAAGGACTCTGAGTTGCGCGCGGTCAGCACCGGCGTGATGCGGCCGTCCTTGGCGTCGAGCTCCATGATGCCGTGCATGTAATCGGCGACCAGGATGCGGCCGTCGGCGGCGATCTTCAATCCGTTCGGCCAGCCTTCATACTCGATCACGAGCGACCACTCGCCGCCGGGCGCGATCCGGAAGATGCGGCCGAACGGAATATCGACGATGTAGAGATTGCCGTCCTGATCGAACGACGGCCCTTCGATGAAGCTGTCGGTCGGCACACCCGGCCGGTTGGCATCGGCCCAATCGGTCCGCACGCCCTTGCGGCGGAATGTGTCGGGCATGGCGGAGAACAGTTTTGCTTCGATCAGCCGCGGCGGCGTTTCCAGGTACATCATGATTGTTTGTGATTGTTGAGAGGGAGCGCGCGGCAACATAGGGCACAATCGCGGGCGCGTCGATTGGGGCGATGGACATGGCTGCGTTGGGAAGCGATACCGACCCGCACAACTCCCGTGTCCCGATGCGCAGCAACGCATCAGCGTTGCTGTGCGGAGCCGGGACCATAAGGGCCAACGCTCTGCCGTTAGATGAGCCCCGGCTCTGCAGCGCACCACTCCGTGCTGCGCAGCGTCCGGGGCGCGAGACCGTGCTGTAGCGCAGCCCGCTCAAGCCGCGCGGACGGTGGCCAGGAACTGCTCGACCTCGCTGCAGAGGCGTTTGTTCTCGTCGAGCATGGCGGCCGGCGGACGGCCGGGTTACCCCGCCGCCCCCGCCAGCTTGGCCTGCTTCGGCGGTGTCTCCGTCGTCGCAATCAGGCGCTTCAGCTCGGGGATGCAGGAGCCGCAATTGGTGCCGGCCTTGAGCTTTGCGCCGATCTCGGCCGCCGTTCGTGCGCCGGATGAGATGGCATCACAGATGGTGCCGCGGCCGACGCCGAAGCAGGCGCAGACGATCGGGCCGGTCGAGGCAGCGCCCTCGCTGGACTTGCCCGACAGCAGCATGCGGCGCTGCTCGTCGGTGACGTGATCGGCGACGAACAGGCTCTTCACCACCTCCCAGTCGCCGGCGTCGTGCGCGGGTCCGACGAACAGGCAGGTCTCGATGCGGTCGCCCGCGAACGAGGCGGCGCGATAAACGCCGCCGCCGAAGTCGCGATACTCGGCGACGTCCTCGCCGGCGATGCTCTCGAGCCAGGCCGGCCAGCGCGCGAGGTCCGAATTGTCGGCGAAGAGATAGCCGAACCCGCCTGAGACCGTGACGCGGGTCCACAACAGGTTCTGCGGCAGATCGAGTTGCTTGCGCGAGAGCGCGAAGCCGCGGAAGACGTATTCATACGGCGCGATCGCAGCGGGCGTCGCCTTGGATTCCGGCTGGCCCGAGAACGGATCGGTGAACGGTGCTACCAACGCCCCGACGCGGCCGTGCGAGGCGTTCATCGCGCTCCAGTGGATCGGCGCGAACAGCGTGCCGCGCTGCTGGCGCTCGCTGACGACCACTTTAAGGGTGCATTGGCCGTAATCGGTGGTGATGCGAGCATAGCCGTCATGGACGATGCCGTATTTGCCGGCGTCGTCAGGATGGATTTCGACGAAGGGCTCCGGCAGATGTGCGCCGAGCCGCTGGCTGAGGCCGGTGCGCGTCATGGTGTGCCACTGGTCACGGATGCGCCCGGTGTTGAGCCGTAAGGGGCGCGACGGGCCGGTCTCGCCACGCAGCGACGGCACCTCCGGCGCGACGAAGCGGCCCTTCCCGTCATTGGTGAAGAAGCCGCCTTGCGCGAAGAAGCGCTCGCCAGGCATCCCGCCTTCGCGCACCGGCCACTGCACCGGCTTCAATGCATCGAAGCCTTCGTCGGAGAGCGACGTCAGCGCGCCGATGTCGAAATCGCGGCTGCCATTGTTCTCGAACGCCGAGAGCGCGGCGTGCTCGCGGAAAATATCGGCGGCGGATTTGTAATTGAAGCTGTCGCCGAAGCCGAGACGTCTTGCGATCTCGCTCAGGATCCACCAATCCGGCCGCGCTTCGCCCGGCGCCGGCAGGAACGAGCGCTGACGCGAAATACGCCGTTCTGAATTGGTCACCGTGCCCGACTTCTCGCCCCAGGCGAGCGCGGGCAGCAGCACATGCGGACCGGCCTCCACCGTGTCGTTGGAGAGCACGTTCTCGGAGACGACGAACAACTCGAGCTTCTTCAGCGCGTCGCGGACGAAATCCGCATCGGGCAGCGAGACAGCGGGATTGGTGCCCATCACCCACAGCGCCTTGACCTCGCCGCGGTTGATCGCCTCGAACAGCTGCACCGCTTTCAGCCCCTCATGGGTGGCGATACGCGGCGCGTTCCAGAACCGCCTGACCCGATCAATGTCCGGCGGCGTGAAGCCCATATGTGCAGCGAGCATATTGGCGAGACCGCCGACCTCGCGGCCGCCCATCGCGTTGGGCTGGCCGGTGAGCGAGAACGGCGAGGCGCCTGGCTTGCCGATACGGCCCGTGGCGAGATGGCAATTCAGGATCGCGTTGACCTTGTCGGTGCCCTGCGCCGACTGGTTGACGCCCTGCGAATAGAGCGTGACGACCTTCTCGGTGTCACGGAACATCTTGAAGAAGGTCGCGACGTCCAGCTCGTTGAGACCGGTCGCCAGCGCGGTCGCGGCGACGCTGCCGGCGATGTTGCGCGCGCGCGCCAGCGCATCGTCGAAACCGCTGGTGTTCTGCGCGATGTAGTCCTTGTCGAGCGCGCCGTTGTCGGCGAGATGAACGAACAGGCCGGAGAACAACGCCGTGTCGGTGCCGGGCTTGAGGCCGAGGAACAGGTCAACGTCGCTTGCGGTGTCGGTGCGGCGCGGATCGATCACGATCATCCGCGCGCCGCGCTCCTGCCTGTTCTTCAACATGCGCTGGAACAGCACGGGGTGACACCAGGCTGCGTTCGAGCCGACGAAGACGAGCAGATCGGCCTGGTCGAGATCCTCGTAGCAGCCAGGCACGGTGTCGGCGCCGAAGGCGCGGCGATGGCCGGCGACCGAGGACGACATGCAGAGCCGCGAATTGGTGTCGACATTGGCGGTGCCGACGAAGCCCTTCATCAGCTTGTTGGCGACGTAATAGTCCTCGGTCAGCAGCTGGCCGGAGAGATAGAACGCAACCGCGTCCGCACCATCGCGCGCCACGATGTGCTGCATACGGTGGGCAACATGGTCGAGCGCATCGCTCCAGGCGACGCGCTCCAGCACGCCCTTGCAGCGGATCATCGGATAGAGCAGCCGGCTTTCCAGCCCCACGGTCTCGCCGAGCGCCGAGCCCTTCGAGCACAGCCGGCCGAAATTGGCGGGATGATCAGGATCGCCCGCAATCGCAACTCCGCCCTTGCCGTCCGGCGTTGCCAGCACGCCGCAGCCGACGCCGCAATAGGGACAGGTCGTTCGGGTCGCGCGGAGATTTGGGTCGATCGCCGTCATGTCAGGCAGCCTTGGACGGAAGCGCAAGCGTGCGGCCGAACATCATGTCGGTGCGGATCGCCGCGACCTTGTCGCGATTGCGGATCAGCTCGAGATACCAGAGCGCATCGACGGTATCGCCGATCAGCACCGCGCCGGTCAGCCGGCCCTCGGCGATGACGAGCTTCTTGTAGGTGCCGCGCCTGCGGTCGGTCAGCACGAGGCTTTCGCTGCCCTCCCCGCCCATGAAATCGCCGGCGGAGAACACGCTGACGCCGGACACCTTCAGATTGGTCGAGACCACACTGCCCTGATAGGCGGCGGGCTTGCCGGCGAGATGCCGCGCCAGCACCCGGGCCTGCTCGTAGGCGGGCTCGACCAGGCCATAGCAGGTGCCGCGGTGCTCGGCGCATTCGCCGAGTGCGTAGATGCCGGGCGAAGCCGTCTGCATCTCGTCGTTGACGACGATGCCGCGGTTGACGGCGATGCCGGCCTCCCTGGCCACCGCGATGTTCGGCTTGATGCCCGCCGCGAAGATCACGGCATCGGCCTCGATGCGGAAGCCGTCGGCGAGCTCGACGGCTTCGACATGGGCCTCGCCATGGATGCGCGCCGTGGAGGCGTTGAGCAGGATGCGGATGCCCTTGCGCTCGACCAGCGTCTTGAGGAGATCCGCGGCCGGCCCATCGAGCTGGCGCTCCATCAGCCGGTCCATCAGATGCAGCAGCGTCACCGGCGCGCCGGCCTTGGCGAGGCCGTAGGCTGCTTCGAGCCCGAGCAGGCCGCCGCCGACCACGACGACGCGCTTCCTCGCCGCCGCGAGCGTCAACAGCAGGTCGACATCGCGGGTGTCGCGAAAGGTGTGCACGCCGGCAAGATCGGCGCCCGGCACGTTCAGCCGCAGCGGCGTCGATCCGGTGGCGAGCACAAGCTTGGAATATTCCATGCTCTCTTCGCCGGCGATCTTGAGCTCGCGGCGGCCGGTGTCGATCTCGGTCACGCGATAGCCGTAGCGCACGGTGACGCCGCGATGGCGCCACCAGTCCGCCGGCCTCAGCTCGATCTCGTGCGAGCCGGTCTCGCCAGCCAGCACGGATGAGAGCAGCACGCGGTTGTAAGCGAGCCGCGGCTCCTCGCCGATCACAGCGACCGCGTAGCGGCCGAGCGCGGTCTTGGCGAGCTCGTCGACCAGACGAGCAGCAGCCATACCGTTACCGACGATGACCAGCGGTTCACTCACAAGGCATCTCCTATTCGGCGGCCTGCGCCTGGGGGCCATAGGCCTCGGAAATCATGTAGCCGGACAAGACGCCGAAGGCGTCGGTCCAGGCGGCGGCGAGCTCGGGCGTCCAGGCCTTGCCAAGACCCTTCTCGAGGGTCCAGAGCAAGGTCGCGCCGACCACGGGATAGTGCTCGGCCTTGGCCCCGTAGGCGACGTGGCGCTTGGCGAGCGCGGAGGCCGCGGGAAGAATCGTCTCGAGATTCGACAGGCCGCTGACGACGGCGGCGAGCATGCCCATCAGCTTCTTGCGCTGCTCGGTCATGTCTTCAGGAAACATCGCGCGCACCGGTGGCGCCAGCTCGAACAGGCGATCGTAGAACAGCACCGCAGCCTGCTCGGAGATCGGAGCGACCTTGGCGAAGCTCTGCTGAATGAGGGTCACTTGTTCGGGCGTCATGATGGTCTCCTGTCTGTTTCGGTCTGCCTTTGTCCGCGCCGTTGCGAACAAGGTTCATGGACCAAACGTCATCAGAGCGGCTTCTCCCCGCGTACGGGGAGAAGCGATTTTCATACCAAGTATCAGACGCGCGCTTCCGCAAGGCTCGGCGCGCCTTCGGCTTGCGGGCTGCGACGCAGGTAGAACCACCAGGTCAGAGCCAGGCACGAGGCGTAGAAGCCGAGATAGATCGCGAGCGCGAGCTGCGGCCCGCCGGTCATGGCGATCGACTTGCCGAAGCCGCTCGGGATCAGATAGCCACCGACCGCGCCGACCGCGCCGATGAAGCCGACCGCCGCGCCGCTCTCGATGCTCGCGGTCTTCAAGGCAGCGGCGCGCGCCGCCTCGCCCTGGCCGCGCGCCCTGAACAGGTTCTGCTCGCGGAAGATCGAGGGGATCATGCGGTAGGTCGAGCCATTGCCGATGCCCGTGGTCACGAACAGGATCAGGAACATCGAGAGAAAACCGATGAAATCCTTCTGTCCGACGAAATAGAGCACGCCGACCGTGGCGCCCGCCATCACGATGAAATTCCAGAACGTGATGATGGAGCCGCCGATTCTGTCGGCAAGCCAGCCGCCGAGCGGACGCGATAGCGAGCCGACCAGCGGACCGAGGAAGGCGATCGAGATCGTCATCGTCGGAAACTGCGTCTTGAGCAGCAGCGGGAATGCCGCGGAGTAGCCGATGAAGGATCCGAACGTGCCGATATAGAGATACGCCATGATCCAGGTGTGCTTGCGCTTGACCACCGCAAGCTGGTTCTTGATCGACGATTTCGCCGAGGTGAGGTTGTTCATGAAGAACACCGCGCCGAACACCGCGATCGCAATCGGCAGCACCCACATCAGGCCGGCGTTCTGCAGGAAGATGCCATCGACGGGAGATGCCTGGAACAGGTTGATGACGGCGAGCGTCATCAGGATCGGGGTCAGGAGCTGCACGCTGGAGACGCCGATATTGCCACCGGCAGCATTGAGGCCGAGCGCCCATCCCTTCATCCGGTCAGGGAAGAAGAAGGAGATGTTGGTCATGCTGGAGGCGAAGTTGCCGCCGCCGAGGCCAGCGGTCGAGGCGACCAGCAGCATCAGCCAGAACGGCGTGTCGGGATGGCTGACGAAATAGGCGAGCGACAAGGTCGGGATGAACAGGATCGCCGCACTGAAGATGGTCCAGTTGCGCCCGCCGAAGGTCGTCACTGCGAAAGTGTAGGGAAAGCGCATCAAGGCGCCGATCAGGCCCGGCACCGCGACGAGCTGGAACAGCTGGTCGGTGGTGTAGTGGAAGCCCGCCTGCGGCAGCTTGGTGGTCACGATGCTCCAGATCAGCCAGACCGAGAAGCCGATATGCTCGGCCACGATCGACCAGATCAGGTTGCGCCTTGCGATAGTCTTGCCAGTCGCATTCCAGAACGCCTCGTCTTCGGGGCGCCAGTCTGAAATCCAAGTAGGATTCTTCGTCATTGAGTATCCCTTCCAGGCTCACCGCTGCGTCGTTGCAGGCTCAGCCTCCGGTCACGGAGGCACGCTCCGGGGCTTCTCCCCCGGTGGCGAGTTCACGATGCTGATTGATGATGTTGAGGGACGTCGTCGTTGGCGTCGAAAAAGGTATTTCAATTTCCGTGCCAATTGCGCACACGGCAGAAATACAGGGATTTCAGGACGTTATTCGTATTGCCCGAAATCTTCGCACGGCGTTTTCGCACGCTAAATTTGCGATTCGCTCAATCCTTGTGCGACGCACAAGGATTGAGCTTGATGTCAATTATTTAGGCGCGCTCGTCTCGCGCACTTCCCTCTGGTTTACGCGGCTTCTACGAAGCGATGACGTTCGTAGAGGAATTCGAGCACGCGCTGGCGGCACTTCAAATACGTCGCGTTGGTCGCAAGCTCGAGCCGCTTGCGCGGCCGCGCCAGCGGCACCTCCAGCACCTCGCCGATGCGCGCGCTCGGGCCATTCGTCATCATCACGATGCGGTCGGAGAGCAGCACAGCCTCGTCGACGTCGTGGGTGATCATCAGGATGGTGTTGCCGAGCTTCTGATGCAGCGCCATCACCGAGTCCTGTAAATGCGCCCGCGTCAGCGCGTCGAGCGCGCCGAACGGCTCGTCCAGCAGCAGCACCTTCGGCTCCATCGCGAGCGCCCGGGCGATGCCGACGCGCTGCTTCATGCCGCCGGAGATTTCGGAAGGCCGCTTGTCCCTGGCATGGGCCATCTGCACCAGGTTGAGATTGTGCATCACCCAGGCGTCGCGTTCGGCCTTGGTCTTGGTTCTGGCGAAGACCTTGTCGACGCCGAGCTTGACGTTCTCGTAGACCGTGAGCCACGGCAGCAGGCTGTGATTCTGGAACACCACGGCGCGATCGGGCCCCGGCGAATTGACCTCGCGGTTCTCCAGCAGCACGCCGCCTGTGGAGGCATTGGTCAGTCCTGCAATGATGTTGAGCAGGGTCGACTTGCCGCAGCCGGAATGGCCGATGATCGAGACATATTCGCCCTTCTCGATCGTCAAATTGATGTCCTTCAGCACCTCGGTCGTCGCGGCGCCGCGGGTGAAGATCTTGTCGATATGGTCGAGCTTCAGATAGGCGGTCATGGGCGCTTCTCCCTCAGTTCTGCGCGGTGCCGCGGGTGACGACCTTGCCGAGGCCCGCAATCAGGCGGTCGAGCACGAACCCGACGATGCCGACATAGAACAGCGCCAGGATGATCTCGCTGATATGCGAGGAGTTCCAGGCGTCCCAGATGAAGAAGCCGATGCCGACGCCGCCGATCAGCATTTCAGCCGCGATGATGGCGAGCCAGGAGAGGCCGATGCCGATGCGAAGGCCCGTGAAGATGTAGGGCGCCGCCGCCGGGATCATGATCTTGCCGAAGAACTCGAGCGGATTGAGCTGCACCACCGCGGCGACGTTGCGATAGTCCTGGGGAATGTTGCGGATGCCGACCGCGGTGTTGATGATAATCGGCCAGATCGAGGTGATGAAGATGACGAAGATTGCCGAGGGCTGGCCGTCGCGGAAGGCCGCCAGCGACAGCGGCAGCCAGGCCAGCGGCGGAATGGTGCGCAGCACCTGGAACAGCGGATCGAGCCCGCGCATCGCCCAGACCGACTGCCCGACCAGCACGCCGAGCGCGATGCCGGCGATCGCCGAGAGAGAATAGCCGAGCGCGACGCGCTGGAGGCTGGCGGACAGGTGCCAGAACAGGCCCTTGTCGATACCGCCGTGATCGAAGAACGGATCGAAGATCAGCTCCTTGGTGTCCTTGAACACCTTTGACGGCGGCGGCAGTGCGGAGCCTGCGCGGCGGCAGACCAGCTCCCACACCAGCGTCAGCAGCACGATCACGACCAGCGGCGGAATCACGCGCACGGCGAGCTCCCGCGCAATCCGCGCATAACTCTCCGCGCGGGGCGGACGCTTCGGCGTCATCGCGACAACCGGGGCGGCAACAGACGTGGGCGCCGCTGTCTCAACCTCAATCTTCGTGGCAGGCATGTTCATCGAAATCCCTCTCCGGCTTCTCAACAACGAAGCGGCCGCCCGAAGGCGGCCGCGAGGCTCCATCAGACTTCGACGCGCTTGATCGCGAGCGATTTCAGATAGGCAGCCGGATTTTCGGGATCGAACACCTTGCCGTCGAAGAAGGTCTCCTTGCCGCGCGAAGTGGAGTTCGGAATCTCCGCGCCCGAGACGCCGAGAGTCTTGGCAGCATCGCGCCACATGTCCTCGCGGTTGACCTTGGCGATCAGCGCCTTTGTGTCGAAATTCGCCTCGTACTTGCCCCAGCGGATGTCCTCGGTGAGGAACCAGAGATCATGGCTCTGGAACGGATAGGAGGCGAAATCGCGCCAGTACTTCATGATGTGGGGCGAGTTCTCCACCACCTTGCCGTTGCCGTAATCGAACTTGCCGGCAGTGCGGTCGTAGACGTCCTCGACCGGGCAGTTGATCCACTGCCGCTTCGCCATGATGGTGGCGAGCTCCTGCTTGTTCTCGGCCTTGTCGGACCATTGCTGGGCTTCGAGCACGGCCATCAGGATCGCCTTCGTGGCCTTCGGATATTTGTCGACGAAGGCCGCGCGCATGCCGAACGACTTCTCCGGATGCTTGTTCCAGATCTCGCCGGTGTTGACCGCGGTGTAGCCGATGTCCTGGTGCACGAGCTGGAGATTCCAGGGCTCGCCGACGCAGAAGCAGTCCATGGTGCCGACCTTCATGTTGGCCACCATCTGCGGCGGCGGCACCACGATGGTCTCGATATCCTTGTCGGGATCGATGCCGCCAGCAGCAAGCCAATAGCGGATCCAGAGGTCGTGCGTGCCGCCGGGGAAGGTCATCGCGGCCTTCACCGGCTTACCGGCGGCCTTCTTCTTCTCCAGCGCCACCTTGAACGGCGCCGCGTCGGTACCGAGCTTGAGATCGGCATATTCCTTGGCGACCGAGATGCACTGCGCATCGAGATTGAGCCGCGCCAGGATGTACATCGGCGTCGGCTGGTTGTTCTGCGTCACCTTGCCGGCCGAGATCAGATACGGCATCGGGGTAAGGATATGTGCGCCATCGATGCCGTTGCCTTCGGAGCCGAGCACGAGGTTGTCGCGCGTGGTGCCCCAGGAGGCCTGCTTCTGCACATCGACGTCGGGCACGCCGTATTTGGCAAACAGCCCCTTGTCCTTGGCGACGAACAGCGGGCCGGCATCGGAGAGCGCGATGAAGCCGAGCTTGGCGCCTTTGACCTCAGGGCCCGAGTCCTGCGCAAAGGCGCCGGCGGGGAAATTGAGCTTGGCGGCGGCGAGAAGGGCGGCGGTCGCGCCGGTGGCCTTCAACAATTGACGGCGGGTCAGACCGGAATCCGAGGGCCGGCGAATGCGCTTGGTCATAGGCAGTGTCGTCCTTTGCATCGTTGCAGAATTGTTGGCGTCAGTGCACGCGAGCAGCCCGTCCGGTCCTGATGGCGCCGGCTTTGGCGCATGCAGACGCATGGCGGGGGAGTCCCCCGTCTGGTGGCGTCAGCAAATCGGATGAGAAGTCTCGCGGGACGGCTTCAATGGCGTCGATGTGGAACTATTCAAGCTTCATGCCAAGCCCGCGATAGCAAAAAGCCAAACCTGTTGAATGGGTTAGAGACCTTGCGCCAGACTGCCGCAGGCGCCAAGCGCTCGCCGAATTTGCGTCCTGCACAATTTTTGTGCGACGCACAAGTGTTGTGCAGGCGCTCATGCAAGAGGCCGCCCCGCGCCGGACGAGCGGATTCGGCGCAGGTCCATCGCACTGATATCACTCAGCTTTCAGTTTTCGTTCGCTCGGCACGCAACTTGCTTCCTCTCTGGATGTCAACGAAGACTGCGGCTTGCCGCATCGCTGCGGCCTCTGGCGGCCGCAAGAGGAAGCTCAACCGCTTCGCGGCCTTTCTCGGCTCGTCGTCGTGACGCGATTCCCAGGGCTTCCAACCTCTCCCAACCTTCGTGCGCGGCAGGCCACCCGCACGACCAATGACGTTCAGCCGCTCTCTTGCGAGGGCGTCGATCTCACTTACGAAGCAAAAGGAACCATTGATGTCGTATCTCGCGCCTTCGGAATTCGTCACCAAGATGGTGGATGCGGGCGAGTCCAAGATCTTCATGTCCACCCGGGATACCGTCATCCGCGCCTACATGGCCGGCGCGATCCTGGCGCTCGCAGCCTGGTTCGCCGTCACGATCAACGTGAACACCGGCCAGCCGCTGGTCGGCGCGCTGTTGTTTCCGGTCGGCTTCGTCATGCTCTATCTGCTGGGCTTCGATCTCTTGACCGGCGTGTTCGTGCTCTCGCCGCTCGCCCTGATCGACAAGCGCCCGGGCGTCACGCTCAGCGGCGTGCTGCGCAACTGGGGTCTCGTCTTCCTCGGCAATTTCGGCGGCGCCTTCACCGTGGCCTTCATGATGGCGTTCGTCACGACCTTCGGCTTCACGCAGGACCCCGACAAGATCGGCACCGCGATCGGCAATATCGGTGAAGGCCGTACGCTCGGCTACGCCGCGCATGGTGCGGCTGGCATGGCGACGCTGTTCATGCGTGGCATGCTCTGCAACTGGATGGTCTCGACCGGCGTCGTCGGCGCTATGATCTCGACTTCGGTCTCAGGCAAGGTCATCGCGATGTGGATGCCGATCCTGGTGTTCTTCTACATGGTGTTCGAGCATTCGGTCGTGAACATGTTCCTGTTCCCGTCGGGCCTGATGCTGCATGCGAAGTTCTCGATCATGGACTATCTGATCTGGAACGAGATCCCGACTGTGCTCGGCAACCTCGTCGGCGGCCTCGCTTTCACGGGCATGACACTTTACGCCACGCATGTCATGACCCTACCGAAGCGCCAGGCCAACAAGACTGCGAAGCCCCGCGTCGCAGCTTGATCACACGCACCTCAACAAGGGAGCCTCGCCCGGCTAGGGTGAGGCTCTCTTCGCCTTGGTGATGACGATGACCCGCGGACTCCTGATCTCGATCGGCCAGCACTCCGACAAAGGTCGCAAGCCCGTCAACCAGGATTTCCACGGCGTCCTCATTCCGGACGAGCCGCTGCTCAGCCTGAAGGGCATTTCAGCCGTCCTCGCCGACGGCATTTCCAGCAGCACGGTGAGTCAGATCGCCAGCGAGTCGGCGGTCAAGAGCTTCCTGATGGATTATTACTGCACGTCGGAATCCTGGACGGTGAAGACCTCCGCCCGCCGCGTGCTGGACGCCACCAATTCCTGGCTGCACGCGCAGACGCGCAAGAGTCAATATGCCTATGACCGCGACAAGGGCTATGTCTGCACCCTGAGCGCCATGGTCATTAAGGCGACCACCGCGCACATCTTCCATGTCGGCGACTGCCGCATCTACCGCATGGCCGGCAAGGCGCTGGAGCAGCTGACCGACGATCACCGCATCATCGTCTCCTCCGAGCAGACCTATCTCGGCCGCGCGCTCGGCATCAATCCGCAGCTCGAAATCGACTACCACGCGCTCGAGATCGAGGCCGGCGACACCTTCCTGCTCGCGACCGATGGCGCCTATGAATTCGTCGATCCGCGCTTCGTCACGAGCGCGATCAACGAGCATGCAGCCGAGCTCGACACCGCCGCGAAGGCGATCGTCGAGGAAGCCTACCGGCGCGGCAGCGACGACAACATCACCGTGCAGATCCTGCGCATCGACGCGGTGCCGCAGCGCGAGCCCTCAGGCATCTTCAATCAGACCGCGGAGCTGCCGCTTCCGCCGTTGCCGGAGCCACGTGCGATATTCGACGGTTACAGGATTGTCAGGGAGATTCATGGCAGCAGCCGCAGCCACATTTATCTGGCCGTCGACACCGAGACCGAGCAGCCGGTCGCGCTCAAGCTGCCGTCGATCGACCTGCGCGACAACGCCGCATACTTGAAGCGCTTCCTGATGGAGGAGTGGATCGCGCGGCGCATCGACAGTCCGCATGTGCTCAAACCGCTCTCACAATCGCGGCGGCGCAGCTATCTCTATGTCGCGACCGAATTCGTCGAAGGCCAGACCTTGCGGCAGTGGATGACCGACAATCCGCGTCCCGATCTCGAAACCGTCCGCGGCCTCGTCGAGCAGATCGCCGCGGGCCTGCGCGCCTTCCACCGCATGGAGATGCTGCATCAGGACCTCAGGCCCGACAATATCCTGATAGACAAGACCGGCACCGCGAAGATCATCGACTTCGGCTCGGTCAGGGTCGCGGGCGTCGCGGAGGCCGCGCCGTCGGACAAGACCGACGACATCTTGGGAACGGTCCAGTACACCGCGCCGGAGTATTTTCTCGGGCAAGGCGGCTCGCCGCGTTCCGACATGTTCTCGCTGGCCGTGATCTGCTACCAGATGCTGACGGGCAAGCTCCCCTACGGCACCCAGGTCGCCAGGATCCGGCGCAAGGCAGACGTGCGGCGGCTCAAATACTGTCCGGCCGAGGACGACCGCAACGTGCCCGCCTGGATCGATGGCGCGCTGCGCCGCGCGCTGCATCCCGATCCCTGCAAGCGGCACGAGGACCTGTCCGAATTCGTCTTCGAGCTTCGCACGCCCAATCCGGCCTATCTCGACACGCGGATCACACCGCTCCTGGAGCGCAGCCCGCTGATGTTCTGGAAGCTGACCTCGGCGGTGCTTGCCTGCGCGGTGGTCGTGCTGTTGGCGCTGCTGCACGCGCGGTAACGCCGCTGTCCACCGTGGCCCAGACGTCAGCTTGGAATTGATCCAGATCAAGCCCGAGGCTGCACGCTTTGGAATTCTCCTCCGGCCAAGTGACCAAACCGGTTGTTTGGCGTCATCATTGCACATTGGAGGGGAAAATGCCTGCAGTCATCATGCAGTTTGTTTCGCATCCAAGACCCGGTAGTGATCTCGCGACTGTGTTGCAGTTGGCAAAGGAGGCCGCATCACTTTGGAAGAAACACGGAGCCGATGTCAGCTATTGGTCGGTGATCGGCGGCGAGATCGGAAACTATGCCTTCGTCGCTCGCTTCGATAGTGTAGAAGCTTATGGGCGCACCTTGTCGGCACTGGGTGCCGATCCCGCTTTCGTTGAATTTCAAGCCAAGCGATTGAAGGCCGGGCAATCGGATTGGGTACGCTCGAACGTTGCCATCCAAGTCGATCTTTAGCGGGCGCCTTCTCGCCCAAATGCGAGACCGCCCTCGGGCGGTCTCTTGCTACGCGGCCGATGTCGACTTAAGCGCAGGATGTCACGCCGGCTCTGCCGCCTTCACCCCCAGCGGCTTCGGTGCCATGCCGCCGCCCGGCTTGAGGTGGAATTCGTAGCTCATCAGGTGCCACCGCCCGTTCGCCTTGGTGCCGTCGGGCATCTCAGGGTCGTTGCGCGGCTCGACCTTGGCGACGAGGTCGTCCTTGACCCCAAACACCACGTCGGAATCCAGATATTTGTCGCCATCCATGAAGACGTGGGTGATCAGCGGCTCGTAGCCCTTGGCGTTGACTAGAAAGTGCACATGCGCCGGGCGCATCGGATGGCGCTTGGTCTGCACGATCATCTCGCCGACCGGGCCATCGGTCGGGATCGGGTAGCTGCACGGCAAAATGGTGCGGAAGAAGAAGCGGCCGTCGTCATCGGTGATGAAGCGCGCCCGGGCGGAGGCGCCGACCTCGTCGTAGTTCGCCTTCTGTGAATCGTAGAAGCCGTCATCGTCGGCATGCCAGACGTCGACGGGAACGCCCGCGAGCGGCTTGCCCTTCAGATCCGTGACGCGACTCTGCACGAACATGCGCTCGCCCGTGTGGTTGTTCGGCGAAATATCGGTGCCGTGCGCGGTCACCTTGTGCTCGCCGACATAGAAGGGCCCGAGCACCGTGGTTTGGGTGGCGCCGTCGCGGTCGCGGTGATTGACCGCATCGACCAGCATGGAGACGCCGAGCACGTCGGATAGCAGGATGAATTCCTGGCGAGTGTCGGTGCATTTCTGCCCCGTCCGGGTGAGGAAATCGATGGCGTATTCCCATTCCTCGAAGGTGAGACCGGTCTTGCTCACGTAACCGTGCAGCGACTTCACCAATTCCTGGAGCAGGAATTTCGCGCGCGGATTGGGTGTGTTGTCGAAGCTCTTGACGACGGCTTCGGTGAGTTCGGTCTCGTTGAACTGGGTCATGGTGCGTCCGCCCTGTGTTTTCTCGTTGGCTCATCCAGGGGTCCCTGGGTTTCCCTGGAGGCGTTCCAGGTGCAGCCTACACCAGGCGGCAGGCTCGCGTTAAGCGCAACCGGCTTGGAAAGCCATGGCCATTTCGGCTATCACCGTCCTCGAGAAACTGCCCGGAGGAACTGATGCTCGCCCCTACTCCCGCCTCGCCCGAATCCGTCGGCATGTCCAAGGCCGCGCTCGACCGCGTCGATGCGCATCTGAAGCGCCGCTACATCGATGCCGGCCGCTTCCCGGGCACGCATCTCTTGGTCTACCGCCGCGGCAAGGTCGCGCACTCCTCGGTTCAAGGCTTTGCCGATCTCGAGCGCAAGGTGCCGGTCAAGGACGACACCATCTACCGCATCTATTCCATGACCAAGCCGCTCACCAGCATCGCCTTCATGATGCTGGTCGAGCAAGGCCTCGTCGCGATCGACGAGCCCGTCGCAAAGTACATTCCGGAATGGAAAGATCTCGGCGTGTTCGTCGCCGGCACGGCGCCGGCGTTCCTGACCCGGCCGCCGTCCCGGCCGATGCTGATCGTGGACCTGTTGCGCCACACCGCCGGCCTCACCTACGGCTTCCAGCAGCGCTCCAATGTCGATGCCGCCTATCGCGCCGAGAAGATCGGCGAGGTCGAGAAATCAGGCACGCTCCAGACCATGATCGAAGGCCTCGCAAAAATCCCGCTGGAGTTCTCGCCGGGCGAGTCCTGGAATTACTCGGTCGCAACCGACGTGATCGGCTACCTCATCGGCAAGATCTCGGGGATTCCCTTCGAGCAGTTCCTGAAGCAACGCATTCTCGATCCGCTTGGGATGACCGACACCGACTTCCACGTGCCGGCCTCGAAGGCGCATCGCTTTGCGGCCTGCTACTCGGCCGACCCGGGCGGCGGCATGACCTTCCATGCCGGCCAGCGCCGCGAAGGGCTGACGCTCCAGGACGACCCGGCGACGAGCTCGTTCCTCACCCCGCCGTCCTTCATCTCCGGTGGCGGCGGACTGTGCTCGACGGTTGCCGACTATCTCACCTTCTGCCGCGCGCTGCTCAATGGTGGCGAGCTCGGCGGTATCAGGCTGATCGGACCGAAGACGCTGGCGCTGATGACGACCAACCACATTCCGGGCGGCCGCGCGCTGCCGGAGGTCTCGCGCTCGCTGTTCTCGGAGGCCACCTATAACGGCATCGGCTTCGGCCTCGGCTTTGCCGTCACCATGCGCCCGGCCGAGACGCTGATCGCCGGCAGCCCGGGCGAATACAATTGGGGCGGCGCGGCCACCACCTCGTTCTGGATCGACCCGGCCGAGGAGCTCATCACGATCTTCATGACTCAAGTGCTGCCGTCGAGCGCCTATCCGATCCGGCGCGAGCTGCGCAGCATGGTCTATGCCGCGATCACCGAGAGCAATCTCTGAGATCGCGAAGGTCTGTTAGCGCTGCGAGAAGTCGTCATGCCCGGGCTTGTCCCGGCCATCCACGTTCTTCATTCCGTCGGCCAAGACGTGGACGGCCGGGCCAAGCCCGGCCGTGACGCATCGCTGTCGTTCTCAGTGGAAATGACCAATCAGATAAATGCCGCCGCCGATCACCAACACGGCCGGCACGGCCCACAGAATAAAGACGGGCATGTGTCATCCTCCTCAGTTCGACGTGCAGACCTTGACGGTCTTCATGCTGCTTTCAGCCTCGGTGCGCGACTTGTAGATCGTGCCCGAGGGGCTGACGACGGTCATTGACGAGTCCGTCGGCTTCTTGTCGACGACCGTGCACTTCTTGGTCTTGACGTCCTGCACGACGTAGAATTCGTCGGCCGCGAATGCCGGCAAGGACATTGCAGCAACCATCAGCGCTGCAGTTGCGATTTTCAGCTTCATCTTTCTCTCCTCCTCCAGTTCCGAGCCGTCGGGCCCGGTCGAGTCACAAACGGGAAAAAGCGGTAGTTTGTTCCTGCAGGTGGGAACGCCATGCACGGTGGGATGTTGTTGCGGCACTTATTCCATGAGGAGGAGAAGATGAAGAAGCTGTTCCTGTTATCCGCCGCGGCGATGATGATCTCGACCGGCGCGTTCGCGCAATCCACCGTGGTGACGACCACCGGAACCGGTCACGCGGCCGCCGTGCAGATCGAGCCGGAATACCGCACCAAGATCAAATCCTACGTCACCGAGCATCGCATCCGCCCTGTGACGACGAAGGAGAAGATCGTCGTCGGCGCGAAGGTTCCGAGCGACGTCGAGCTCGAAGCCGTTCCGGCCGACTGGGGCCCGTCGCTGACGAAATATCGCTACGTCTATTCCGGCGATCGCGTGATGCTGGTCGACCCCGGCTCGCGCACCGTCGTTCAGGAAATCGACTAAGGCGTAACGGACGGGCGGCGGCCTTGACGGCAGCCGCCCTTTCCGGAGTTCACTGCATGAGATCGCATCGAGAGGCGCGGATCGCCGGGCTCGGCCTGGCGGCTGTCTACGCCATGTGTCTACTATTGACCGCAATCAGCATGACCTCAAGCGCAGGGCGTCCCGCAACCGCGCTACAAAATCGCTCTCCAAGACCGCGCATGCAAAAATCGTGGCGCCGCGCAAATCCATCCGCATGGCCGGCCGTGCCGCTGTCGCCACGGCTCGCCGTGGTGCTCTCGATGATCGTGCACGAGATCGCCACCAACGCCGCGAAATACGCGCTGCGCAACGAGACCGGCCGGATGACGCTGGACTGGGAGGTCATCGCCGACACACCGAAACCGCGGCTGCGGCTGATCTGGACCGAGATCGGCGGGCCGCCGGTGACGGAGCCGGTGCGGCGCGGCTTGGGCTCGCGCCTGATCGAGCGCAGCGCCCGCGACCAGCTCGGCGGCGAGCCGACCGTCGAATTCCCGCCGCGCGGCGTGGTCTGCACGATCGCCTGCGCGCTGGACGAGATGCGGTGTCCGGAGCATCGGCGATGAAGATCACGAAGGTTTGGGCACACGAGGTCGACCGGGAGGCGCTGGCGCGCTTTGCTACGACTTCCTACCCGATGGTCTGCAGCGCCGGGAACGTCTCCAGCAGCCAGATGCTCACATTCGAGACCGCACCGGTGAGGAAGCCGATGCCGGTGATCACCATCAGCACGCCCATGGCGCGCTCGACATTGACGAGCTGGCCCTTCATGCGCGCGAACAGTTTTGAGAACTGCTCGATCATCAGCGCGGCGATCAGGAAGGGAATGCCGAGGCCCGCGGAATAGACCGCGAGCAGCCCTGCGCCTTTCGTCACGGTCGCTTCGGCCGCGGCAATCGACAGGATCGCAGCGAGGATCGGGCCGATACAGGGTGTCCAGCCGAACGCGAAGGCGAGCCCCATGACATAGGCGCCCCAGAGACCGACGGGCTTGGGCACGGTCAGGCGCCCCTCGCGCATCAACAGGCCGATGCGCGTCAGCCCCAGGAAGTGCAGGCCCATGACGATGATGACGACGCCGGCAAGAATCGACAGCTCGGCCGACCAGGCGCGGATCAGGGAACCGATCAGCGAGGCGCTGGCGCCGAGCGCCACGAATACGGTGGAGAAGCCGAGCACGAACAGCAGCGCCGCCATCATGATCGCCCGCTTCGAGGCCGAGGCCGGCTCCTCGCTCTCGACATGCTCGATCGTGGCGCCCGTCAGGTAAATCAGGTAGGGCGGAACCAGGGGCAGGACGCAAGGGGAGAGGAAGCTGACGAGGCCGGCAATCAGCGCCGCCGGGATCGAAACATTTTGCATGATGCAGTCGGAGCCATTTCAGGCTCCATGCGGCGCGCGGGGACTGCGCGCGCACCGGAGCCAAACCGGCTCTGGTGTAGCCGATGGCTGAGAATGCGCAACAGAGGCGCGATCAAACCAGGGCTCCTCCCGATGCCGTCTGCGATCACAGATGCGGCACCGGGACGCGCACAAATCTCGCCAAAAAGCGAGATTCGGCGGCGCGGCTACTTCACCACGCGGAGCAGCGGACGCCGGGGCTGGTCCTGCGTCTGCTTGGAGGGGGACGGCGGTTCGCTGGCAGCGCTCCGCAGCATTTCGTCGCACAGCGCCTTGAGATCGGCACTGTCAATTCCTTTGAGCTTCATCCGCACATCGAGGATGACGATGGACAGCAGTTCGGCCGACTCACGGCTGTTGATCTCGTTGAGGACCTTGCGGCACCCCTCGAGGGTTTCCAGCACCGACTGCAACTGGTCGTCTGAATGCGACACTTGCGTTCTTTCCGTTAATTCGGCCGGTGAGACATGTTTGCGACCACCCCTTCGGCCCCCGTGGGTCGCCCAAGATAGCATGAGGCCGTAGCGCCCCCGAACATGATTTCAGTGTGTTTCCGTCTTGAAACCGCGGTTTCGGCGCATATCGCCCGGCTGCGCTGCCGGACGTTGGCGAGGCGGGGCGTTGTCAAACGCCCAGCACGCCCTGATTGATCCATGCCGGAGAGCTGCGCCGCCCCCGGCGCAAGGACCGCCATTGTGGGCAGCGCCGACAATCCCGCAGCCATGTCACGGCTCGCAACGGAACTCACGCAACACCCCTCATCCGGGCGATGGTCTGCCCGATTCCCAGCCATTGTCCCAGCTCCTGGCAGCACTCCAGTACCTCCCTAGAGGTAGTAAGGATGACGTTCAAAACTCGTCATTCCCCAACCCGTCGTGGTTGTGGTTCGCGCCAGATTCTGCCAGTTTAACGAACCGAAGGGACTTGTATGCACTCCTTGGCGGAAAGGGGCGTTCCTCTGGAGGAACGCCCGAAGGCAAATCTCAGCGGCCTCTCGGATTGGGATGCGGCCCGCATATTCCTTGAAGTCGTCCGTTGCGGCAGTTTCCGTTCGGCGGCCGAACGCTTGTCTCTGTCGATCAACGCAGTGCGCCGCCGGATCGATGATTTCGAACGCCAGACCGGCGCCACGCTGTTCACCCGCGACGTCCACGGCACTCATCTGACCGACGAAGGCTCGCTCGTAGTGTCCGCCGTGGAGCGGATGGAGGCGGCCACTTTCGACGTTCTGCGCGCCAGCGATTCGATGGCCAACGTCCTGTCCGGCGAGGTGCGGGTCGCCGTCACCGAAGGGCTCGGCACATTTTGGCTTGCTCCGCGCCTTGTCGAATTCCAGCAGGCCTATCCCAAGATCCTGGTCGATCTGCATTGCGCGATGCGCTCGGCCGACGTCTCCCGCCACGAGGCCGACGTCGCCATCCACCTGTCGCGTCCTTCGGCGCTCGACATCAAGCTGGTGCGGCTCGGCCGCATGCACCTGATGTTCTGGGCGTCGGAAAAATACCTTGAGAAATACGGCACGCCGCGCTCGGCGGCGGAATTGATCAAGCACCGCCTGGTGCTGCAATTCGCCGACCAGCTCGCTGCCAAGGAAACTTTCGAGAGCTTCTTCCCGGGCGTTCAGGAACGTGACCTTCTGGTCATGAAGACCAACGTCTCGAGCGCCAACTATTGGGCCGTCGCGAATGGTGCCGGAATCGGCGTATTCCCGAGCTACGCCATTGCGCTTGGCGGGAAGTTGATTCCACTGGAGGTCGAATTGAACCGACCGCTGGATATCTGGTTGTCCTACCATCCCGGTAGCGGCCGGATTCCACGCGTGCGGCACATGATTGACTGGCTGATCGAGGCTTTCAATCCGGCTCGCTTCCCGTGGTTTAAGGAAGAGTTCGTGCATCCGCACGAATTCAAGGACTCGTATATGGGCGAACCCCTGACCCAGCTCTTCGGGGGATTTTCTACCGAAGAACAAAGGTGAAAACAGAGATGAAAGCAGCGGCGAAAAGGATGAAGCAGCGCAGTGCCGGCAAGCCGGACATTGAGCTTGGCAAACGGATCCGTCTGCGGCGTGTCGAGATGAAGATCTCGCAGGCCGAGCTGGGCGAGAAGCTCGGCGTCAGCTTCCAGCAGGTCCAGAAATACGAGAAGGGCGTCAATCGTGTCGGCGCTGCTCGGCTTCAGCAGATCGCCTCCGCCCTCGACGTGCCCGTGACCTTCTTCTATGACGGCGACAACAAGGCTCGCGAAGTCGAAAGCCTCCTGTTCCTGGACTCGGCTTTCAGCCTCCGCCTGCTGCGCGCCTACAGCAAGATCAAGGACCAGACGGTGCAGCGTCAGCTCGTCTCGCTGATGGAATCGATTGCAGCGAACGAAGGCTGAGATCGGGTCTGGCTGCTACGGCCGATGTTCAATCCGCCGCGTCGCGGGGGCGTGGCTGGATTGAACGAGACCGACGGGATCAGATGTGGGCTCGCGCGCGTGCGCGCAGCCTTTCTCGGGCGGCTTGGCCGCCCTTTTTCTTGGCGATCGAGCCGCATTTCGTCGCGGATATCGCGAACCCATCCAGCCCCTGGCGCGACCCAATCGAGAAGTCCCGCATCGGACGCGGGGTTTCGCCTGCCGTGCTTAATGGGACCTCAACTCTGGTGCCGTAATTTCCCGCCGGTTTGACCAATCGGCGCACGCGGCGCAGCGGCCGGAAATTGATAGTGCGAGCCCGTTGCGGGCCTCGTTCTCAGGGGGAAGTCGGGACACATGTCGAAACGCCTTGCGATGATCATTGCCCTCGGCGTGCTCACGAGCGTCTCCGCGCCGGCGCAGACGGAGACCATTGGACAAGCCGGTCCCAAGCCGGCGACATCAGGCGCGGTGCCAGCCGCAGCGAACCCGGCCCATGCGGCCGCGCCGAAAGCGGCCACGTCCACGCCCGCCTCGACGCCGGAGAGCCGCTCGGCCGCAGCCCTCGCGATGACGCATGAGCCAACCTACGACGAGGGCTCCGCGCAGCGCATCAAGGACGCGGCGCTGAGCTATTCGGACCTTGCCGTGCGCGGCGGCTGGCCGAGCATCCCGGCGGATGCCAAATTCGCTGTCGGCGTCCAGGGCGGCCATGACGAGCTCCTGCGCAACCGGCTGATCGTCTCCGGCGATCTCTCAGCCGAGAAGGCGACCGGAGCCTTCGACCAGGATCTCGTGGACGCCGTGAAGCGTTTCCAGGCCCGTCATGGCCTCGCCCCGACCGGCATGATGACGCCGCGCACGATCGCGGCGATGAACGTGCCGGTGCAGAAGCGGATCCGGCAATTGGAGGCTTCGCTGCAGCGGCTCGAGAACATGAATTTCGGCTTCGGCCAGCGCTATGTCGTGGTCAACATCCCCGCGGCCTTCGCCGAGGCGGTCGAGAACGATGTCGTGGTGCGGCGCTATCGCGTCATCGTCGGCAAGACCGAAAAGCCCTCGCCGACGCTGACGGCGCAGATCACCAGCGTCGTGCTCAATCCGACCTGGACGGTGCCGGCCTCGATCGCCAAGACCGAGATCTCCGCGCATATGCGCAAAGACCCGACCTATCTGTCGCGCATGCACATGGAGGTGCTCGACGCCCACGACAATCCGATCGATCCGCATTCGGTCGACTGGTCGGGCACGCGCACGCCGAACTTCACCGTGCGCCAGCACAACGGCACCTTCAACGCGCTCGGCGCGGTGAAGATCGACATGCCGAATTCCTATTCGGTCTACATGCACGACACCAACCTACGCAATCTGTTCAGCGACGACTACCGCTTCGATTCCCACGGCTGCTCGCGCGTCGACAATGTGCGCGACCTCGCGGCGTGGCTGCTCAAGGACCAGCCGAAATGGAGCCGCGCCGCGATCGATGCGGAGATCGCCACGGGCCAGCATCTCGAGGTCGCTATGGCGCAGAAGGTGCCAGTGGCCTGGATCTATCTGACGGCATGGATGACCAAGGACCAGACCGTCCAGTTCCGCAACGACGTCTATAATCAGGACGAGCAGCTCCTGGAGGCCACTGCCGAAGAAGCAGCGTTCTTCAGCAACGCCGGCAGCCATCCGCTGACTGCGCACATGCATGTGACCCAATAGGCGCTACTTGCGCCATGCAATCGTGGCACAGGCGGGTGCAAGGCCGCATGCCTTGCCGCGGTTGACCCGAGCGCTGCCGGGGCTGCACATTGCGCTTCGCCCATGACCAGCGAGCGCGCGATGCCTGACATTTCCAACCCGACCGAAACACCTTACGCCGACGGCAAGATCCTCAAGCAGGTCACCGACGGCGTTGGCGTCATCATCTTCAACAATCCCGACAAGCGCAACGCGATGTCGCTAGAAATGTGGGAGGGATTTGGCGAGGCGCTGACGGCCTTGCGCAACGACGATGCAGTCCGCGTCGTGATCCTGCGCGGCGCCGGCGACAAGGCGTTCGTCTCGGGCGCCGACATCAGCCAGTTCGAGAAGACGCGCCACAACGCGGCGGCCTCCGAGGAATACTCCAAACGCAGCGCCGTCCAGCGCGCGCTGCTGGCCGACTACCCGAAGCCGACCATCGCCTGCATCCAGGGCTTCTGCCTCGGTGGCGGCATGCAGATCGCGATGCTCGCCGACATCCGCATCGCCGCGCATGACAGCCAGTTCGGCATCCCTGCCGCAAAGCTCGGCATCGCCTATGGCTATGACGGCTTGAAGCATCTGGTGTCGCTGGTCGGCCCGTCCTGGGCGCGGCTTTTGATGTACACCGGCATGCGCATCGATTCCGCCGAGGCGCTGCGCATCGGCCTCGTTGAGCGCGTGTTCCCCGACGATCAGCTCTGGGGCGAGACCATGGCGATGGCCGAAACGATCGCGCACAACGCCCCACTCGCGATCAGGGCCGCGAAGATCACCATCGCGCAGGTGTTGAAAGACGAGAGCGCGCGCGACATGGACACGATCAAGGCGATCGGCAATGCCTGCATGGACTCGGCCGATTTCCGCGAGGGGCGTCAGGCCTTCATGGAGAAGCGCAAGCCGCAGTTCCGGGGGAAGTAGCTGAACCGATATTCACGAAGATTAAATTCCTCTACTTCCCGCATCGCGATAGCAACCACTTGATCCGCCGCAAGTTCTCCTGCCACCAACGAGGGAGATCGCGATGAAACTCAAATTTGCTGTTCTTGGTCTGGCTGCTCTCGGCGGAGCCGCGCTCGCCTCGGGCTCGGCGCTCGCGGCGATGCCGAACGGCATCCCGCAGGCGGACCAGATCGCAAGGGGCCCGGCGGCCGACGTCGATCAGGTGCGCTGGGTCTGTAACCCCTGGGGCCGCTGCTGGTGGCGCCCGAACTTTTATGGCGCCTATGGCTATTACGGCCCGCGGCGCTTCTACGGTCCGCGTCCATGGGGCTGGGGTTACCGCCACTGGCACCGCTGGTGAACGACACGCCGGTGAACGACGAAGGGGCCGAGAGGCCCCTTTTCTTTGACGCGTTTGATTACAGCGCCCTTAGCACCGCCTTCGTGATATCCGCCGTGCCGTTGCTGCCGCCGAACTCCATCGGCTTGATGCCGCCGGCATAGACCTGGTCGATCGCGCGCTCGATGGTCTCGCCAGCTTCCGCTGCGCTCTCGACGCCGTGCTTGTCGGCGAGCCAGTCCAGCATCATCGCCGCCGACAGGATCATGCCGGTGGGATTGGCCTTGCCCTCGCCCATGATATCAGGCGCGGTGCCGTGGCAGGGCTGGAACACGGCGTATTTGTCGCCGATGTCCGCGGACGGCGCCATGCCGAGGCCGCCGATCAGGCTCGCGGTGATGTCGGAGACGATGTCGCCGAACATGTTCTCCATCACCATCACGTCGAAATCCCAGGGACGCTTCACCAGCATCGCCGAACATGCGTCGACATAGAGGCGATCGGTCTTCACATCGGGATGTCCCTTCTCGACCTCGTCGAAGATGCCGCGGAAGAACGCAAAGGCCTTGAACACGTTCGCCTTGTCGACGCAGGTGAGCATCCCCGGCTTGCCGCGCGCCTTGCGCCGTTCGGCCAGGCGGAACGAGAACTCGAACAGTCGCTCGGAGGTCTTGCGCGTGATCACCATGGTCTCGCGCGCGTCGTCGTGGGTGACGACGCCCTTGCCCATCGAGGCGAACAGGCCTTCGGTGGATTCGCGGATGACGACGAGATCGATGCCGCGCTTGTCAGCGCCGACGATCGGACTCGGCACGCCCGGAATGAGCCGCGCCGGTCGCACGCCAGCATAGAGATCGAAGATGAAGCGCAGCTCGATTTGCGGCGCGATCTCGGTGTTATCAGGATAGCGCACCGACGGCAGGCCGCAGGCGCCCAGCAGGATCGCGTCCGCCTCCTCACAGAGCTTGATGGTGGAATCAGGCATCGACTTTCCGGTCGCGAGGTAATTGTTGGCGCCGGCCGGCGCCTCGGTGAAGCGGAAGCGCAAGCCGGACTTCTGTTCGATCTTGCGCAGCACCTCGATGGCCGGCGCCATGACTTCAGGACCGATGCCGTCACCGGCGAGCACGGCAATGTGGAAGGCGTTGTTAGCGGACATAGGAGTTCCTGGGGAGGTGGCGTCATCCCGGGGCGCCTCGAAGAGCCGAACGATGGTGCGCAATTGCGCACCTGAGAATCTCGAGATTCCGGGTTCGGTCCTTCGGACCGCCCCGAATGACGGAAGTTGCTACGGCGTCAGCACCGTGCGGCCGACCACGGCGCCCTGCTGCAACTGCAGCAGCGCGTCGTTGGCCTTGACGAGCGGTGCCGTCGTCACCGGGATCGGCGGCACCTTCTTGGTGCGCACAAGGTCGAGCAGCTCCTGCGTTTCGCGCAAGTTTCCGACATAGCTGCCCTGGATCGTCACCGCCTTGATCGGGATCAGCGGCAGCGCCCAGGTCGCACCGCCGCCGAACAGGCCGACGATGACGAGCTTGCCGCCTTTGGTGAGGCAGTCGAAGCCGAGCTGCGTCGTCTCGGCATTGCCGACGAGATCGATCACCGCGCGGATCGGGCCGCCTGCTTTCTTCGCAAGCTGCTCCAGCGCGCCGGGCGCCTTGGGATCGATGGTGGCGAGCGCGCCGGCTTTCTCGGCGGCCTCGCGCTTCCTGGCATCAATGTCGACCATGATCGCGCCCTTGCCGCCCATCGCTTTCAGCAGCGACAGCGCCATCAGGCCGAGGCCGCCGGCACCGAACATCACGATCGGCGTGTCGAAATGCTGCTCGACCTTCTTCAGCGCGCTGTAGGTGGTCACGCCCGAGCAGGCGTAAGGCGCAGTCGTCGCGGGATCGAGACCTCTCAGGTTGAGCAGATAGCGCGGATGCGGCACCAGCATGTGATCGGCATAGCCGCCGTCGCAATAGACGCCAAGTGAGCGCGGCGTCAGGCACATGTTCTCGTCGCCGCCAAGGCACGTCGCGCATTTGCCGCAGCCGATCCAGGGATAGACCAGGCCGACATCGCCGAGCTTCAGGTCGCCCTGATCGGTCGGCTTGACGTCGGGACCGAAGGCGAGCACCTCGCCGACGGTCTCATGGCCCATGGTCAGCGGCAGATTGATGCCGCGGTCCTTCAGCGACAGCGGCTTGCGGCCGTGGCCGAGGTCGTAGCCGCCTTCCCAGATGTGGAGGTCGCTGTGGCAGACGCCCGCGGCCTTCACCTTGATCAGCACCTGCGTGCCCGACGGCTGCGGCGTGGCTTCGTCGAACTCCTGCAGCGGCGCCTTGAAATCGGCGACCTTGAAACTCTTCATCGGCATCCTCCCGCATGCTTCTTGTTGTCGTGCCACCATGCCATGGCAGGCCGGGCGAGACAAATCTGGATCTGTCTAGTTGACGCGCGTAGACCGTGGCAAGCCGAGCGCATGCAGGGCCGGATTGCTTGCCGCAGGACGATGTTCGTCAGCCCCGCGCCGCGGTCATGCCGGGGAATTCACGTGCCGTCGGCAAGGCCGACCTCGCGGCACAATTCGCGCGTGTGCTCGCCGAGCACGGCCATCGTCCTGCCCGGCGCGGTGTCGGCGCCCGACATCCGGAACGGCAGATTGAGCACCTGGAACGAGCCGCCTTCGTCCTCGACGGGCGAGAGCGCCTGGCGATGGGCGAGCTGGGGATCGGCCAGCGCCTCGGCCACGGTGCGATAGGCCGACGCCGGCACGCCGGCCACGGCAAGCGCAGCGAGACAGGCCTCGGTCGACAGCTGCCGCGACCAGGCTTCGACGCCGTCCATCAGCTCGGCCCAATTGTCGCGGCGCGCGCCATAGCTGGCAAAGCGTGCGTCGATGATCCATTCGGGACGGCCGATCACCCCCATCAACAGCTGGAACGTCTTCTCGCTGGCGATCGTGATCATGAGATAGCCGTTCGCGGTCTCGGTCGGCCCGAACATCGGCCGCGGCGGCGGCTTGACCGCAAATTGCGAGCTCTGCAATTCGATCACGGTCAGGCTCAGCATCGACTCCAGCATCGACACGTCGATGTGCTGGCCCCGCCCCGTCACGGTGCGCTGATAGAGCGCAGAGGCAATCGCGCCGAAGCCATAGGTGCCGGTGACGACGTCGGCATGATAGATGCCGCAATAGTCAGGCCTGACGCGGCCGGGCTGGTAGGCGAGATGCGCCATGTCGTAGCCGGAAGCTGCGTGGATCACCGGTGCATAGGCCGGCAGCTCGGCTGACGGCCCGGTCTGGCCGTAGCCGGAGATCGAGCAATAGATCAGCCGCTCGTTGACGGGACGCAGGCTGTCGTAGTCGAGCCGCAGCCGGCGCATCACGCCGGGGCGGAAATTCTCGACCACGATGTCCGCGGTCGCGGCCAGCCGGCGGACCGCCTCCCTGCCCTCCTCGGACTTGAGGTCGAGGACGACACTCTTCTTGCCGACATTGAGCTGGCCGAACACGGTGCTGCAGCCCTTGCGCAGCGGCGGCCGGGTCCGCATCGTCTCGCCGCCGTCGGTCTCGATCTTGATGACCTCCGCCCCCATGTCGGCGAGCATCCGCGCGCAATGCGGACCGGCGATGGTGGTCGAAAAATCCAGCACCCTGAGGCCGGCGAAGGCCTTTGTCGTCGTCGCCTCATGCTTATCTGCTAGCTGCATGCTTGCCGCGTCCTCGCCTGTGTCCTTGAGTCGCTTAGGAACGATCAATGTTCTCTGTTGTTGGTGCGTCGACCCTAAAGGGCGGCGGCTGAGTAGGAAAGTCTTTACCGAACCGGCGCATCTCGCGGAGGGCTTGAGAATTCCAGGGGCAACTGGACCCGTTCTTGCATAGCAGCAAACGGGATCGGAAGAGGGCAATCGTTCTTGAGGGTCTTGTTCGTCACGACAGAGATGGACGACTTCGTCCGCGTCGGCGGGCTTGGAGCCGTTTCTGCCGCCTTGCCCCGAGCGCTCCGACCCGTCGCCGACATCCGGGTGATGCTGCCAGGCTACCGCGACATCATCGAACAACTCACGCATATTCAGGTCGTTGGCCGCTGTCCGGCTTTTGCCGAGATGCCGGCCTGCTCGCTCGGCCGGGCCGCGACCAAGGACGGCCTGCCGGTCTATGTGCTGTTGTGCTCACAGCTCTACGACCGGCCCGGGAACCCCTATGGCGACGAGTCAGGGCGCGACTGGCCCGACAATGACATCCGTTTCGCGCGCTTTGCCTCGGCCGCTGCTGAGCTGGCCATGGGCAATCTGGACAACAATTGGGCAGCAGACCTGATCCATGCCAATGACTGGCAGGCTTCGCTGGTGCCGGCCTATCTCGCCTGGCGTGGCGCCAAGCTGCCGTCGATCCTGACCATCCACAACCTCGCCTATCAGGGCCTCTTCCCGAAGGACTCGCTGCGGCGGATCGGCGCACCGGAGAGCTCCTTCCACATCGATGGCGTCGAGTTCTACGACCAGCTCTCCTTCCTGAAAGCGGGCCTGGTCTACGCCTCGCACCTCACCACCGTCAGCGGCACCTATGCGCGCGAGATCACGACGGAGGAATTCGGCTGCGGCCTCGAAGGCCTGCTCCGCGTCCGCTCGGACGCAGCCGAGCTCACCGGCATTCTCAACGGCATCGACGAGAGCTGGGACCCGCGCTATTGCGCCGAGCTCGCCCAGCAGTTCGGCGCCGGCGACTGGGTCGGCAAGAAGGCTAATGCGGATTACGTGCGCAAGCAGTTCGGCCTCGCAGTCTCGCGCGGGCCGATGTTCGCGATCGTCGCGCGCCTCGTGCACCAGAAGGGCATCGACCTCGTGCTCTCGGCCGCCGACGAGATCGTCGATGCCGGCGGGCAGATCGTGGTCACCGGCTCCGGCGAGCCGGCTCTCGAGCAGGCCTTGATCAACGCGCATCGCCGCCGCCCCGACGCCATCGGCGTCACCATCGGCTTCAACGACGCCCAGGCGCGCCGCATTTTTGCGGGCAGCGATTTCACCTTGATGCCGTCACGCTTCGAGCCCTGCGGCCTCAGCCAGATGTACGCCCAGCGCTTCGGCTCGCTGCCGATCGGCCACCAGACCGGAGGCCTCGCCGAGACCATCACCGACGGCGAGACCGGCTTCCTGTTCTCAAGACCTTCGCACGAATCCTTCCTCGGCGGCGTCCGCCGCGCCTTCGAGGCCTTCATGGCCCATGACCAGCTCGACACCATGCGCCGCAGCGCCATGGGCCGCTCGTTCTCCTGGAGCATCTCGGCGGGGAGCTACAGTGCGTTGTACAGGAAGCTGGCGTCCGCGTGAGGCCGAGGGCCGGCTACAGCCTTCGTCGTTGCGAGGAGCGTAGCGACGAAGCTTCTGCAGAGGATCCTGGATCGCTTCCCTACGCTCACAATAGAATTTGGGCCTCACTCTGCTCTCGTGCCCGGACGCAGCGCAGCGCGTCGCCCTTCGCGACGTGGTGCGCTGCTGAGCCGGAGCGCATTCGCACCGGAGTTCGTGGCTCTTGGGTCCCGACTCTGCGCCGCAACGCTTCCGCGTTGCGGCTTGTGCGGGACACGAGAGATTGGCCCTCACCCCTTCCCGCGCTGATCCATCTGCCGCCGGCCGATCCAGGCACGGTTGAGGCAGCGGATCATCCAGTCGGGCTGAGCCTCGCCCCGCAGCCGTGCCTGCGCTTCCTGATAGGGGCTGGCATAGCGCAGCCTGTCGGGCAGTTTCGGATAGACGCGCCGAATCCACCGCAGCGCGCGGTCGGCAGACCTGACGTCCGGTTCGTCGAGCGCAAGGTCGAAGCCGGCGCGCAGGCGCTCCGGCAGCATCCTGGCCGTGAGCGCACGATACCAGCGCGGCGGGCGCAGCCACGGACGCGCGCCGCCAAGGATCTGCGCGGCGATCTCGCGCGCCGCCGGGCTGACCGTCAGCGTCTCCGACTGCGCCATTGCCGCGGTGTACGCCGCAAAGCCAGCCCAGTCCGCCGGCAGATCATCGCCCGTCAGTCCGAACAGCGCGCCAAAGGTCCGGCTCTCGGCCCAGTAGCGCTCGCGCTCCTCGACCGAGAGCGGCGGCAGAACCAGATCATGCGCCATCAGCGCGGACTCGACCAAGGTGGCATGAACCCAGCGCAGCGACGGGATGTCGTTGGCGCAGTAGCGCGAACCAGCCGCGAACGGACCGACGGTCTCGGGCATCTCGCCGACGATCATGGTGTGGCGCCGGTGCAGTTGCCGGGCCGACAGCAAGGCACGGTCGAGCGAGCCGAACACCATGGCGAACACAACGTCGAAGGTGCGGTGGAAGCGGCCGATCGGATCGGCAAAGGTCGTCGAGTGCTCGGCGATGGCAGCAGCGACCCAGGGATGCGCGAGTTGAAGCAGCAGCGCGCGGCCGGCACCGAGAAAGACGGCGGCTTCGCGGTCGATCCGCCAGGTCAGCGTGTCGGGACCGAACACGCCCGCGACCGGTCCCGCGGCATGAGCGCGGACCTGATCAAGAGCGGCTTCAAGATCGTTCCCGGACACCATTTACACGGCCTTCGGCTATGACGGACTGCCGACGATCCGCAAGGCCTGTGGCAATTCGATGAAGCGCGCGGTCACCCATAGTCCTATTCCGCAGCCATCGGCATCTCGTCCGTGTGCTCGTGCAGCACCACGCCGGCGAGCGGATCGAATTCGCCGATCCACGGCCTGCGCGCGAGCACAGACTTGGTGTGGGCATAGCCGGCGTGCCAGCGCCGCGTGATGCCGGACGGGCTGAAGTCGATGTCCTTGGTGTGGGTCTCGCGCTCGAGCTGCGGCGCCAGCAGCCGCACCACATGCATGCGGGTCGGACAACCGTAGCTCATCAGCTCCCTCACCGCGGGATCATTGCGCTCGCTCTCGGGCAGCCGCGCGGCAAGCTGATTGATGACGTGGCGCAGCCGATGGGCCTGTTGCTGGCGCACGATCTGGCTCGCGATGCGGCTGGAATATTGCACGTCCTTGTGCCGGTTCAGCACCTCCGCCATCGTGGTCGGCTCGGGGCCGACGGGATTCCACAGATGCACGGAGAAGATCAGCGAATCCCTGCGCGGATTGTCGTCGAACACCGCTTCCGTCGGCGTGTTCGACAGGATGCCGCCGTCCCAATAGAGTTCGCCCTCGATGCGCACCGCCGGGAAGGCCGGCGGCAGCGCGCCCGAGGCCATCACGTGCTTCACGGTCAGCTCCCCGTCGCGGCTGTCGAAATAGCGCATCTCGCTGGTGCCGACATGGGCCGCACCGACCGTCAGGCGCGGCGTGCAGCGATTGGCGAGGTCGAAATCGACCAGCTCGGTCAGCGTCTTCTCCAGCGGCGCGGTCGAATAATAGCCAGCGTGGTCGGCGCCCAGCGGATAGCAATCCCCCGCATGCGCCAGCGGATTGGGGCGGAAGAAACCGGCAATGCCGTGGGTCACGGTCGACCAATAGGCCAGCTTCTCGTTGAAGCCGGGAAACGCGGCGCGCCAGTCCCAGATCGGCTGCTGCTCCATCCGCTTCCAGAACTCCTTCAATCGCGCGAGCCGGTTCTGCGGCGCGTTGCCCGCAATGAGGCTGGCGTTGATGGCACCGATCGAGGTGCCGATGATCCAGTCCGGCTCGATGCCCGCCTCGTGCAGCGCCTGGTAGACCCCGGCCTGATACGAGCCGAGCGCGCCGCCGCCTTGAAGCACGAGAACGACCTGACCCGGCAGGTCCATACTGCTTCGTTGCGGGTTGTCCTGCATGCCGTTCATGTCTCGCTCCTGTCGAGCCTATGGTTATCATTCGTCCGGCGTAAGGCCTTTGTTACGTCTTGCCGTTGTCGGCGATTGTCCGGTCTTTTGGAAATGCCGGCTGGCTTCCGAAACCATACGCGCGTGCTATTGCTGCCAGCATATCATTTCCCGCCCCGATCGGTTAGATTTCCGGCCGATCCAGCTGGGAGCCGATCCATGGAAATGCATCAGGTCCGCTATTTCCTCGCGGTCGCGCAGCTGTTGAATTTCACGCGCGCCGCCGAGGAGTGCAACGTCACGCAGCCCTCGCTGACGCGCGCGATCAAGCAGCTCGAGGCCGAGCTCGGCGGCGACCTGTTCCGGCGTGAAAGGCCCGCGGCTCAATTGACCGAGCTCGGCCAGCGCATGCATCCGCTGCTGAAGCAGTGCTACGACGCCGCGGCCGGTGCACGCTCGCTCGCCTCTTCGTTCAAGAGCGGAGAGATCGGCGCGCTTCGTATCGCGCTCACCCATTCCATTGATCTGGCGCTTCTGATTCCACATCTCAGCGAGATCAAGCGGCAGTTCAACCGGCTCGAACTCCGCTTCCTGCGCGGCTCGAGCCGCGACGTCGCCGAGTTCCTGAAGAAAGGCGATGCCGAGCTTGGCATCGCCGCCGAGATCGACGAGTCCTGGGAACGGCTCGACGTTTGGCCGCTGTTCACGGAAGGCTTCGAGCTCGTGGTCAGCAGCAGGCACCGGCTTGCCGGCCGCAGCAGCATCGAACTCGACGACCTGCGCGCGGAGCAGTTGCTGGGCCGGACGTTCTGCGAGCATTCCAGCCGGATCTCAGCAAGCCTGCGCGAGCACGGCATCGAGCATGGCCACGAAATTTCGAGCGAGCGCGATCTGATCGAGCTGGTCAAAGCCGACGTCGGTGTCGCCATGGTGCCGCACACGTCAGCCGTGCCGGAGAAGCTGACCCGCACTGCGGTCACGGGGCTGGACGCCCGCCGCACCGTCAGCCTCTACGGAGTGGCCGGCCGTCAGCGCACGGCGGTGGCCAACGCCGTGATGCGGATGCTGCGCGGCGCGGACTGGCGGCAGATTGCTGGGTAACCTTGTGTCGTCGCCCCTTCCACTCTCTCACATGCCTTCGCCAAGGCTTCGGCGGACATGAGGGGAGAAGGGAAGAAAGCGCGCGCGGTTCAACACTCCCGGCTCGCATCTTCCAGCGCTTCGAGCAGATCGTCGATCTCCATGCGCTTGCGGAAATCCGGATCGACGAAACGCGCTTTGACAATTCCGTCGCGACCGACGACGAACACGGCCGGAATCGGCAGCATCCAGCCGTCATTGCCGTGGAATTTCGCCATGTCCTGATAGGACAACAGGCTCTGGATTTCGGCGCCGAGCCAGATCGCGAGATTGAGCGACAGCGCATAACCGTTGTCGAGATCGGTCAGGACCGGAAATGGCGCGCCGGATTCGGCCTTGAGCTGCCGCGCATATTCCTGCGTCTCCGGCATGATCGCGACGACGCGCGCGCCCATGGCCTCGATGCGGTCCAGCGCCTGAACGACCGCGCGGACGTTGAGCCGGCAATAGGGGCACCAATGGCCACGGAAGAACATCACCGCGACCGGGCCGCTCTCCAGCAGCGCAGTCAGCGTGACGAGACGTCCGCTGTCGTCCGGCAGCATGAATGGCGGCATCGCATCGCCCGGGCGCGGCGCGGTCTCGCCTCCGCCATTTCCGTCCAATCGGGTCACCAGGCGGTCGACCGCCTCGCCGTAGGCCGGGAAAACCTCGCGGCTGGCATCGGCATAGGCGCGGAGCTGTTCGTTCAGCGTGCCGTCCATGTCACGACAACGCAGGAAGGCAGATCTGAGCCGCTCGGCGTCGGCTGGCGAGAGAGACGTCATCTTCCGCTCCGGCGTTCGTGAGGTGAATATTAGTTTGCTGGTTCGGCCGCCCGCAAGGGGGCGGCCGCCATGCCGGGACCGATTCAGTTCACGTAGAAGTTGCCGGTCGGATCGAGCCGGCCCGAGGTCGAGTACAGCGTGCCGTTATCCATGAAGAAGACGGTGTTCTCCGGCACCTTCTTCGCGTTCTTCATCATGGCCTCGTGGTTCTTCTCGGCCGGGGCCATGGCCATCGCCGACATCTTGCCGGGCCCGCCATAGACATAGGCCATGCCGGCCTTGAAATCCCAGGTCGCCTCCGAGAAGGCCGATGTGGCGATCACCGCGAAGGCGGCGGTGAAGATCAGGGTCTTGGACAATCTCCTCATGGAATGCTCCTCCGGATTGACGTGCACGCCCGCCAATCGGGCGCAGTGCCATCGGACGCCAGACACAGCAGAAGCGGAAATGCCGATGTCCAATCGGTTCGATAGCCGCCGCGCATCAAGATAGCGCGCAGCTATCGGATCAAGAGCAAGCCGGCATTTCAGGATCGAGACAGCTTCGACCAAGCTCCTGCCATAGCCGGCGACCATCACGGTTGCGGCCAGCACAGGAGACTTCCCATGTCTAGGCATCACGTATTGTCGCGCACGGTTTGGACGGGCCTTGCCGTTCTCGGGGCGCTCACATTTGGGACGCCGGTCTTCGCCGGCGAATGCCCGGCCGACAAGATCAAGCCGAACGCGCAGCAGATGGTCGATACCAAGCCTGTCGGCGTCACCGACGTCACGCTCGGCGCAATCGACCTCGGCAAGCAGCCGGCCCATATCGAGGGCCGCGAGCTGCGCTTTCGCAAGCTGACCATCGAGCCCGGCGGCATCGTGCCCTGGCACAGCCATGACGATCGCCCTGCCCTGATCTTCGTGCAGCAGGGCGAAATCGTCGAACACGCCTCCAACTGCGTCGATCCGATCGTGCACAAGGCCGGCGACATCCGTCCCGAAGTCTACGGCACCTCGCATTGGTGGAAGAACCTCGGCAAGGAAACGGTCATTCTCTATGTCGCTGACGTCCGCAAGGATCCCAACGACCATCACATGTAACGAGCTTTGGTGTCCCGTCATTCCGGGGCGCGAAGCGAACCCGGAATCTCGAGATTACGGGTCTGGTGCTCCGGGCCGCGCTTTGCACGCCCGTCCGCACCAGCCCGGAATGACAAGTCAAAGAGAAGCTGCCATGACCGATCTTTCCGCGTCGATCAAACCAGCCGCCATGACGATGGAGGCGTACTCGCCAAGTCTCGCGCTGCGCTCGCTCGTGATCGGCCTCACCGCATTCCTGACCGTCGTCGACCTGTTCGCGACGCAGGCGATCCTGCCCTCGCTGACGCGCCACTACGGCGTTACGCCGGCAGCGATGGGATTTGCCGTCAATGCCAGCACCTTCGGGATGGCCATTGCGAGCCTCGTCGTCGGCTTCTTCAGCCCGCGCATCAACCGCCGGGCCGGAATCCTGGTGAGCCTCCTGCTACTGGCAATCCCCACCAGCCTGCTGGCGTCCGCACCGAATCTTGCCGTCTTCACGACCTTGCGCGTCGCGCAGGGCCTGTGCATGGCGTCTGCCTTTGCCCTCACCCTCGCCTATCTCGGCGAACAATGCAGCGCCATGGACGCCGGCGGCGCGTTCGCCGCCTACATCACCGGCAATGTCGGAAGCAACCTCTTTGGCCGGCTGATCTCGGCGGCGATCGCCGACGGCCTCGGCCTTGCCTGTAATTTCTATGCCTTCGCAGCGCTCAATCTGGCCGGCGCCGTGCTGGTCTATTTCACCATCGAACGCGTGCCGCCGATGCATGCGATGATACCGGCCTCGCCGCTCGCCGCCACCATCGCGCATTGGCGCAATCGGCGGCTGCGCGCCGCCTTCGGCATCGGCTTCTGCATCCTGTTTGCCTTCATCGGCACCTTCACGTTCGTGAACTTCGTGCTGGTCCGGCCGCCGCTGTCGCTGGGTATGATGGACCTCGGCCTCGTCTATTTCGTCTTCCTGCCGTCGGTCGTCACGACGCTTCTCGCCGGCAAGGTGGCCGCGCGGCTCGGAACGCGGGCGACGATCTGGGGCGCGCTCGCCGTTGCCGGGCTCGGCCTGCCGCTGATGCTGACGCCGCATCTCGGCGAAGTGCTCGCCGGCATGGTTCTGGTCGGCGTCGGCACATTCTTCGCGCAGGCCGCCGCGACCGGCTTCGTCGGACAGACAGCAGCCGACAACCGCGGCATCGCCAGCGGGACCTATCTTGCATGCTACTTCTGCGGCGGGCTGGTCGGTACGGCCGTGCTCGGGCGATTGTTCGACAGTTTCGGCTGGCACGCCTGCGTCGCGGGTGTCGGCGCGGCACTCGCGCTGGCCGCCCTGCTCACCTTCGCCCTGAGGCGCTAACGCTTGACCGGCGCTTCCTGCGGCGGCTCGTCGTCGGCGATGGCGCGCCAGGCGGCGCCGTCGAGATCGTCATACTGGCCGCTTTTCAGCGACCAGAGGAAGGCGACGAGACCTGCGCCTCCGAGCATTAGCGCCAGCGGGACCAGGATGACCAGGATCTCCATCACAGGGTCTCCCGCGAAGCGCTGCGCGCGCGCAGCGAGTTCAGCATCACCAGAATCGACGATCCGCTCATGGCCGCCGCCGCAATCAGGGGCGTGACCACGCCGCTGATCGCGACCGGCACGGCCAGCACATTGTAGCCGATCGCGAGCCAAAGGTTTTGCCGCATCAGATGCAGCGCCTTGCGCGACGCATCGATGGCGGCGACGACGGGAGCGAGCGGCCGGCCGAGGAAGACGAGATCAGCAGTGGCCTGGCTCAGATGTGCGGCCGAGATCGGCGACATCGAGACATGGGCCGCCGCGAGCGACGGCGCGTCGTTCATGCCATCGCCGACCATCAGCACTTTTGCGCCGCGCCGCTTCAATTCCTCGATCCGCGCGATCTTGTCGGCCGGCGTCACGCCGGCGCGCCACTGGGGAATCCCGAGCGCGTGCGCCGCGGCGATCACCGCCGGCTCACGGTCGCCAGAGAGGATCTCGATGCCGATGTTGCGCGCCTTCAGCGCCGCGATCGCAGGCTGGGCGTCCGGGCGCAGCCCCTGGCGCACCGATAGGATGAATTTTTCGCTCCCCTTGCTGAACGCGACGACGGAGGCCTCGGGATCGAGATCGTCTGCCAACCCGACAAGGCCCTCGGCACCGCAGAACGACGGACGGCCGAGACGTAGCTCGATACCGTCCAGCGTGGCGCGCACGCCCTGGCCGGTCTCTTCAACGGCACCGACGATCGGCGACTTTGCGACGGCGGCCTGCGCGACTGCGGCGGCCACCGGATGATGGCTCGACAGCGCGAGCCGGCCGGCAAGCTCGAAGATATCGGCGGGAATGTCGGCTGCGTTGGTCACTTCGAGATCAGGCAGCGTCAGCGTGCCGGTCTTGTCAAAGATGATGTGGTCGGCCTCGGCGAGGCGCTCGATCGCATCGCCCGCGTTGAGCAGAACGCCGGATTTGAACATCGCGCCCGCGGCCACGGTCTGCACGGTGGGGATGGCCAGCCCCAGCGCGCAGGGGCAGGTGATGATCAGAACCGCGACGCCGGTCACGATCGCATCGTGCCACGACGCGCCGGCGATGACCCAGCCGAGGATCGTGATCAGCGCGGTCGCATGCACCACCGGCGCGTATAGCCGCGAGGCGCGGTCAGCGAGCCGCATGTAGCGCGACCGTGCGGCCAGTGCGTTGTCGAGCAGCCGCGTGATCTCGGCGAGCAGCGTCGCCTCCGAGGCCGCCGAGACCCGCACCCGCAGCGTGCCGGAGATGTTCATGGAGCCGGCATAAACCGGTGTGCCCTGCCCGGCGGTGACGTACAGCGTCTCGCCGGTGATCAGGCTCTGATCGATCTCCGAACGTCCCTCGATCACGGTCCCGTCGACCGCGCAGCGCTCGCCGGGCCGGAGCAGCACGATGTCGCCGGGATGAATCGCCGCGACCGGCACCTGCGAGATTTCATCGGGCCCGACGAACTTCGCCGCCGTCTCGGCCTTCAGCGCGGCGAGATTGCCGGCGACCGCACGGGTCCGACGCCGCATGTTCTGGTCGAGGAAGCGGCCGACCAAGAGGAAGGTCAGCAGCATGATCGCCGCGTCGAAATAGGCGTGCTCGGCGTGGTGGATGGTCTCGACCACGGACATGCCCAGCGCAAGGCATACGCCGATCGAGATCGGCACGTCCATGTTGGTGGCCTTGTTCGACAGCGCGCGCCAGGCCGAGCGAAAGAAGGGTTGACCGGCATAGGCTGCCGCCGGCAGCGCGATCAGCGCCGACAGCCAGTGGAAGAAGTCGCGCTGCTCCGGCAGCATGTCCGAGACGTTGCCCGACCACACCGGGATCGACAGCATCATCACGTTCATGGTGGCGAACGCGGCGACGCCGAGACAGCGCAGCAGGAACCGGGATTCGGCGACCTCGGCCTCTTCCGCGCTTTCGGTCTCGTAAGGATAGGCCTTGTAGCCGAGCTCCTCGAGCCGGTCGATGAAGCGCGCGGGGTCGAGCGTGCCCTGCTTCCACTCCAGCGCGACGCGCCGGTCGGTGAGGTTCACGCGCGCCAGCGTGACATCAGGAATGGCGGAGAGGCCGCGCTCGATCTTGGCCATGCAGCCGGCGCAGTGAACGCCCTCGACCGCGAGATCGATATGCTTGATGCCCTCGCCGGCGGCCCGGACATAGTGCGAGAAATCCCGCGTGACCTGCATGACCATGTCCCTCAGTTCAGGATCACGCGGTTGCGTGACATGAACACGCGCGTGCCGCGCGCCTCGCCCTCGATCACCAGATCCCACTGGCCGGGCGCGACGGCCGCGGCATGGCCGCGATAGATGCCGAAGCCAGCCTCCGACAGCTCGACCTGGAGATCGGCGCGCTTGTCGATCGGCCGCTCCAGCCGTCCGCCGAACTTCAGGCCGCTCATCGGCTGCCCCTTCGCATCACGCGCATCGACCTGAAGCGTGGCACCGCCATCGGCGCGGCGCTCGATATGGGCGCTGACCCGCCAATTTCGCGCGGCCTGGTCGTGAGCCGCCGAGATCTCGCGGTCGTAGCTGAGGCCCGCAGCATAGGGGCTGTCGACGTCGGTGCCGGGCAGGGTCGCGATCGCGAGCTTCATCATGGTGACATTGACGCCGATCACGAGGCCGAAGAAGGCGACCAGCATCAGGAACACCTTGGTTCCGGTCAGCGGCTTGGTTGCCATGGCAGTCTCCTGGTCTTAGGGCGCGACAAAGTTGTCGGTGGTGGTGGCGACCTCACCGAGGCCGATATCGGTGACGTGGAAGCGCACTGGCATCGACTTATCCGGATTGCTCTCCGCCGGCGCGGTGACCAGCAGGCGCAGCTCGCTGGTGGAGTCGCGCGGGATCACGACCATCGGCCGATCAGGCGTCACGGAATCGATGCCGATGACATGTGTGACCAGATTGGCCGGGCCGTCCGCGTCGATCGCAACCACGCGGTCGTACCCGCTCTTGTTGAGCAGCCGCACCGTGTAGGCATTGCGGATCGAGCCGTCGCTGAGCTTGACCGCGACCGGATTTCGATCGTGCAGCACGTTGATGTCGAGCAGGCTACGGGTCGCGAGCGTGTAGATCATGATGCCGCCGACCGCCGCGATGATCGCGCTGTAGACGATCGTGCGCGGGCGAACGATGCGATAGACCGGCGCCTTGCCTTCCTGGCGGCGCTGGATGTTGATGTCGTTGTCGTAGCCGATCAGTCGCTTGGGCCGGCCGATCTTGGTCATGACATTGTCGCAGGCGTCGATGCAGAGCCCGCACTGGATGCACTCGAGCTGCGGCCCGTTGCGGATGTCGATGCCGGTCGGGCAGACCGCGACGCATTGATAGCAGTCGACGCAGTCGCCAACATGCTCGCCCAGCGCGCGCAGCTCGGCCGCCTTCTTCACCGAGGTGCGCTTCTCGCCACGGTCGTAGCGATAGGTGACGTTGAGCGCCCATTCGTCGGTCAGCGCGGCCTGGATGCGCGGCCATGGGCACATATAGGTGCAGACCTGCTCGCGCATGAAGCCGGCCAGCACGTAGGTCGTGGCGGTCAGGATCGCGATCCAGACATAGGCGATCATCGGCGCCTGGAAGGTGACGAGCTCCTTCACCAGTGTCGGCGCGTCATTGAAATAGAGCACCCAGGCGCCGCCGGTCCACCAGGCGATCATCAGCCAGATCGAATGCTTGAGCACGATCTCGGAGATGCGCTCGAGCTTCATCGGGTCGGACGACTTGTCCTTCCTCATTCGCTCGCGCCTGTCGCCCTCGACGAGGCGCTCGACCGCGTAGAACAGATCGGTCCACACCGTCTGCGGGCAGAGATAGCCGCACCAGATGCGGCCGCCGACAGAGTTCATCAGGAACAGTGCCACCGCGGCGACGATCAGAAGACCGGTGAAGTAATAGACCTCCTGCGGCCACAGCTCGATGAAGAAGAAGTAGAATCGGCTGTTGGGCAGGTCGATCAGCACAGCCTGGCTTGGCGCGCCGAGGCCACGATTCCAGCGCACGAAGGGCAGGAAGTAATAGACGCCGAGGCAGAATGCCATCAGGCCCCATTTGATCCGGCGGAAGGTGCCGGAGACGCTCTGGGGATAGACCTTCTTGCGGGCTGCATAGAGCGGCCCGTAGTCGTCGTCCGATGTGAGCTCGTTCGGGTTCACGGTCTTGTTCATCGCTTGAGCTTTTCGAGAGGTGCGATCAAACCTAGACCCGACGCCGCTGCGTCAGTTGATCCAGCTCAAGCGGGGGCATTTTGTCCACCCCCGCCTATTCTTTTTTTGCTACTTGCCGCCTCCCAGCGAGTGGACGTAGACCGCCATCGCCTTGATGGTGGCGGGATCCAGTCGCCCTTCCCAGGCCGGCATGACGCCGGCGCGCCCCTGGCTGATGGTCTCGATCAGGGTCGCCTCGTCCGAGCCGTAGAGCCAGATCTTGTCGGTCAGGTTCGGTGCGCCCATCTCGGGGTTGCCCTTGCCGCCGTCGCCGTGGCAGGCGACGCAATTCTCCGCAAAGATCTTCTCGCCCTTGACGGCGTCAAAACCCTTACGGGTCGACAGGCCCGACAGCGAGCGGACGTAGTTGGCGACCGTGACGATCTCGTCCGGCTTGAGCACGCCATCCTTGCCGAAGGCGAGCATCTGCCCTTCATGCGTCTTGGCATGGCCGGAGCGAGCGCCGAACTGGATGGTCTGCATGATCTGCTCGAGCGTGCCGCCCCACAGCCAGTCGTCGTCGTTCAGGTTCGGAAAGCCCTTGGCGCCGGCGCCGCCCGAGCCGTGGCACGGCGCGCAATTGTCGCCGAACACCGTCCTGCCCTTGGCGCGGGCGAGCGCCAGCAGGGCCGGATCCTTCTCGATGTCGGCGAGCGGCGCCGCCGCCAACGCCGCCATCTTCTCGCCTCGCAGCGTCTCGAGATTGGCGAGCTCCACCGCGAGGCTGGCGCGCGTCGAGTAGCCGAGCAGCCCGGTGGTATTGCTGGAGATCAGCGGCCAGGCCGGATAGACGATCCAGTAGCCGATCGCCCAGATGATGGTGAGATAGAAGGAGATCACCCACCAGCGCGGCAGCGGCGTGTTGAGCTCCTTGATGCCGTCCCACTCGTGTCCGGTCGTGGACTTGCCGGTGACGGAATCGATGTCGCCATGGTGATCGGTCATGATCTCTTACTCCTCCCGCAAAGGCAGGCGCGCCGCTTCGTCGAACGCGGCCTTGTTGCGGGGCCAGAATGCGTAGGCGATGATCGCGAGAAAGATCGCGACGAACACCGGCGTCCAGATCGTGGTGACGAGACCAGACGCGAGATTGTCGAGTGTCAGGATGGCTTTCATCGGTGATGCCTTCTCAGCGAAGATTGGCTTTCTCGTTGTAGAGCTTGAAGTCGACCAGCGTGCCGAGCATCTGCAGATACGCGATCAGCGCGTCCATCTCGGTCGGCGTCCCCGCCTTGCCGTCGAAATTGCGCACGGCGGCCTTGGCGTAGCGCTTGGTGAAAGCGTCGGTGCCGGCATTGTCTGGATCGGCCTGGGCCTTCAGGTCGGCGCCTGCGTTGGCGATCTGCTCGTCGGTGTAGGGCGTGCCGACGGCCTTGAGCGTCTTCATGTGGTCGGCGATCGTATCCGGATCGACCTCGGTCTGACCGAGGAACGGATAGCCCGGCATCACCGACTGCGGCACGATCGCGCGCGGATTGGTCAGATGGGTGACGTGCCAGTCGTCGGAATATTTTGCGCCGACGCGGGCAAGATCGGGACCGGTGCGCTTCGAGCCCCACTGGAACGGGTGGTCGTACATGCTCTCGGCGGCCAGCGAGAAGTGACCGTAGCGCTCGACCTCGTCGCGCAAGGGCCGGATCATCTGCGAATGGCAGAGATAGCAGCCTTCGCGGACATAGACGTTGCGGCCCGCAAGCTCCAGCGGCGTGTACGGCCGGACGCCGTCGACCGCCTCGATCGTGCTCTTGAGGTAGAACAGCGGGGTGATCTCGACCAGGCCGCCGATCGCGATCACCAAGAGAATGCCGACGATCAGGACGATCGAGTTCTTTTCGAAGATTTGGTGGCGTGTCCAGAACGACATGGAAGACTCCTCATTCCGCCGGCTGGAGAGCGACGGGCATCTGGACTTGCCGCTCGCCTGCGCGAACGGTCATCCAGAGATTGTAGGCCATGATCAGCGCGCCGATCAGGAACAGCCCGCCGCCGGCGGCGCGGATGATGTAGAAGGGATGCATCGCCTCGACGGTCTCGATGAAGGAATATTCGAGGAAGCCGAGCGAGGTGTAGGCGCGCCACATCAGGCCCTGGAGGATGCCGGACACCCACATCGCCGAGATGTAGAGCACGATGCCGAGGGTCGCGACCCAGAAGTGCCAGTTGACGAGCTTGAGGCTGTAGAGGCCCTTGCGGTTCCACGCCCATGGCACGAGGCAATAGAGCGCGCCGAAGGAGACGAAGCCGACCCAGCCGAGCGCGCCGGAATGCACGTGGCCGATGGTCCAGTCGGTGTAGTGGCTGAGCGAGTTCACCACCTTGATCGACATCATCGGCCCCTCGAAGGTCGACATGCCGTAGAAGGCGACGGAGACGACCAGCATGCGCAGCACGGGGTCGGTGCGCAGCTTGTCCCAGGCGCCTGACAGCGTCATCAGCCCGTTGATCATGCCGCCCCAGGACGGCATCCACAGCATGATCGAGAAAGTCATGCCGAGCGTCTGCGTCCAGTCCGGCAGCGCGGTGTAATGCAGATGGTGGGGACCGGCCCAGATGTAGAGGAAGATCAGCGCCCAGAAATGGATGATCGAGAGCCGGTAGGAATAGACCGGCCGCTCGGCGCGCTTGGGAATGAAGTAGTACATGATAGCGAGGAAGCCGGCAGTCAGGAAGAAGCCGACCGCGTTATGGCCGTACCACCACTGGAACATGGCATCCTGGATGCCGCCCCAGGCGACGTAGGATTTCGAGCCGAACACGGAAACCGGAAGGGCCGGATTGTTGCCGAGATGCAGCACGGCGATCGTCACGATGAAGGCGAGATAGAACCAGTTCGCGACGAAGATGTGCGGCTCCTTGCGCTTGATGATGGTGACAAGGAACACCAGCAGGTAGACCACCCAGACGATGGTCAGCCAAAGGTCGGCGTACCATTCCGGCTCGGCATATTCCTTCGACTGGGTGACGCCGAGCAGATAGCCGGTGCCGGCGACCAGGATGAAGTAATTGTAGCCGAGCACGACGAACCAGGGCGCGAGATCGCCGGCAAGGCGCGCGCGGCAGGACTTCTGCACGACATAGAACGACGTGCCGATCAGCACGTTGCCGCCGAAGGCGAAGATCACCGCCGAGGTGTGCAGCGGCCGCAGACGGCCGAAGCTGGTCCAGGGCAGGTCGAAATTCAGCGCCGGCCAGGCCAGCTGCGAGGCGATGATGAGGCCGACGAGGAAGCCCGCGATGCCCCAGAACATCGCCATGACGACGGTGAACTTGATCGGCCCCATGTTGTAGTTGGGCCGCCCGTTGATCTCGGCCGGCGGCAGCTCCGCCGGGCGATCGAAGTAGCGGTTGATGATCACGAACACCACGGCGAGGCTCGCCGCCGCGCTCAGCCCGGCATGGAACGCGAACGGCGCATCGAGCGCCTTGGCCGAGGCGATCACGCAGAGGAACGCGGTGACTGCGAACACGGCAGCCAGTCCGCTTTCACCTGATGTCATGGATTTGGAGATGGAGGACTGGCTCATCGCGGATTCTCTTTCGAAAGAACACGGAGCCAGAAACCACATTCAGCCTCGCTGGGAATTGATTGAAATCAAGAGAGGCGCTTGAGTTCGTCTTAAGTGGGAGGCGACTTTTGGGGGATAGCCCGTATTTTTACGGCGCGGCCCGTTGAAGTGCCTCTCCCTCATGTCCGCCCGCCGAAGCCTTGGAAGGCGGATGCAGGAGAGGACGGCAAGCACGGTGCGGCAGGCTCACTTGGTGGGCACGCTTCCGCCTTCGCTGTTCGAGCTACGGCGGACAAGCCGCTTTGCCCCTGCGACATTCCGCGAGGGAGGGGGAATCACTCCCGCGACGTCGCCTTGAGCGCGGCGATGACATCCTCGCGGGCGATGATTCCGGCGAGCTTCTGCGCGCCATCGAGCACGATGATGCTGCGGATGCGGTGCTCGACCATGATCTGGAGCACGCGCGTGAGCCGCGTGTCGGGGCTGACATAGATGAACTCCGGCGTCATGACGTCACCGATGCTGCGGCTCATCAGGTCGTGATAGCGCGGCAGCATCTGGGTCGGCGTGAACGCGAAGCATTTCAGGATATCGAACTTGGTGACGATGCCGACCACCTGCCCGTCGTCCTCGACCGGATAGGAGTTGAAGTCGTCGGTCTCGAACATCTCGCTGAGCGCGAGCAGGTCCTGGTCGCGCGGCACCGACTTGACCTCGCGCGTCATGTAGCGATCGACGGTCTCTTCGAGAAACTTGTACACGGCGCGTCCTCCCCGAACAGCTCGATCAGTGCGACAGCAGCACGCAGCGGGCGGTTTGCGTCACCAGAGATTCCGTGACGCCGCCGAGGATCAGCTCGCGGAAACGTGAATGACCGTAGGCGCCGGCGACGATCAGGCCGGCACCGACCTCAGCGGCGACCCTCTCCAATTGCACGGCGGCGGTTTCGTTCCTCACGGCCTCAGGGACGCGCGCGGTCGCAGTGACGCCGTGGCGGGCGACCCAAGCGGCCACGTCGCTGACGCGCGCCGCCACCGCCGCGCGGTCCTCGCCTTCTTCCGGAATCTCGACAATGGCGACGTCCTTCGCCTTGCGCAGCAAAGGCAGGGCGTCGGCTACCGCTCGCCGGGCCTCGGGCGTATCCTTCCAGGCCACCAGCACGCTACGCAAATCGAGCCAGTTGACCCGGTCGGGCACGAACAACAGCGGCCGGCCGGCCTGCATCACCAGATCCCTGGGGCTCACCAGCGAAAAGGCATCGGAGAAGACCGGACTCTGCCCGCCGCTGACGACGATGTCAGCGCAGCGCGCCTGCGCCAGGACATATCGTGCTGGAAAATCCATGGCGCTGCGCCATTCAAGGCTCCCAGCACGGGTCCTGGTCGCGGCGCGGAATTCCGCCTCCAGATCGGCCAGACACCGTTTGACGGAATCCTCCTCCTGTTCGATCAGGCGCTGGGCCTCGCCACCATCGCTGAAAAAAAGCGGCGGCGCGAACTTTGCCGCGGCGACGCCGACCAGGGCAGCCTCGAATCGTTCGGCGAGTTCGCCCGCGATCCGAAGACGCGCATTGTTGGGCTGGTCGAGCGCGAGGCTGACCATCACGGTCGCGTATGTCATGGCGATTCTCCGAACGGCAATGAACCAGTGAGAAATCTAGCCTCGCCGTGACAAGGCAGGATGAGGTAGATCAAACCGCCGACGCGCTTGGGGCGGGAAATCCGCCAATGGAATCAGCGATCCGAACTTGCCACCGGCCCGCCCTTGGGCGAAATTGCCGACACATTCGCCGCACCAAACCCGCAGCAGGAAAATGGGAGCCATCGATTGTCGCCGACCCGCGTAACGCATCCGCCTGATGACGGTCGCGGCGAGCATTTCCGGGTCCGGATCGAGGGGTTCGGCGTCGGCACCTGGGATCTCGATCTCACGACACGGGAGCTGGACTGGTCGGAGACCGCGCGGATGCTGCTCGGCATCGAGCGCGGCCAGCCGGCCAGCTACGACCTCTTCCTCTCGCGCCTCGCGCCGGAGGACCGCGCCCGCGTCGAGGACGCGATCAGCCAGGTCACCGAGCACGGCGGCGGCTTCGACGTGTCCTTCAAGGTTTCCGGCAATACCGACCGCGGCAAATGGCTCAGGGCCCGCGCCGGCCTGATCCGGGACGGTTCCGGCCTCGCGCGCCATCTCAGCGGCATCCTGCTCGACATCGACGAGGAGAAGCAGGTCGAGGAAGCCTTGCGCACGCGCGAGACTCACCTCCGCTCCATCCTTCACACCATTCCCGACGCCATGATCGTCATCGACGGCCACGGCATCATCCAGTTGTTCAGCACCGCAGCGGAGCGCCTGTTCGGCTGGTCGGAGCGGGAGGCCATCGGCCAGAACGTCAGCATCCTGATGCCGGAGCCGGACCGCACCCGCCACGACAGCTACATCGCGCGCTATCGCTCGACCGGCGATCCGCACATCATCGGCATCGGCCGCATCGTCACCGGCAAGCGCCGCGACGGCACCACCTTTCCGATGCATCTGTCGATCGGCGAGATGCGGTCGGGCGGCGAGCCCTATTTCACCGGCTTCGTCCGCGACCTGACGGAGCACCAGAAGACCCAGGCGCGGCTCCAGGAGCTGCAGTCCGAGCTCGTCCACGTCTCGCGGCTGACCGCGATGGGCGAGATGGCCTCCGCGCTCGCCCACGAGATCAACCAGCCGCTGGCGGCGATCAGCAATTACATGAAGGGATCGCGGCGGTTGCTCGCCGGCAGCCTTGATCCCAACGCGCCGAAGATCGAGAGCGCGCTGGACCGCGCCTCGGAGCAGGCCTTGCGCGCGGGCCAGATCATCCGGCGGCTGCGTGACTTCGTCTCCCGCGGCGAATCCGAGAAGCGGGTGGAGAGCCTGTCCAAGCTGATCGAGGAAGCCGGCGCGCTCGGGCTTGCCGGCGCGCGCGAGCAGAACGTGCAGCTTCGCTTCAGCCTCGATCCCGATGCCGATCTCGTCCTCGCCGACCGCGTGCAGATCCAGCAGGTGCTGGTCAATCTGTTCCGCAACGCGCTGGAGGCGATGGCGCAATCGGAGCGGCGCGATCTCGTCGTCGCCAACAAGCGCGTTGCCGACGACATGATCGAGGTCGAGGTCTCCGACACCGGCTCCGGCTTCCAGGACGGCGTCATTCCAAACCTGTTCCAGACCTTCTTCACCACCAAAGACACCGGCATGGGCGTCGGACTGTCCATCAGCCGCTCGATCATCGAGGCTCACGGCGGGCGCATGTGGGCCGAGAGCAATGCATCGGGCGGCGCGACATTCCGCTTCACTCTGCCGGCAGCCGACGAGAGCTGAGCAATGGCGACCAAGGGACATGTCTACGTCATCGACGACGATTCAGCGATGCGGGACTCGCTGAACTTCCTGCTGGATTCGTCTGGCTTCGGCGTCACGCTGTTCGAGAACGCGCAGAGCTTCCTCGACGCCCTGCCCGGCCTTGCCTTCGGCTGTGTCGTCTCCGACGTACGCATGCCGGGCCTCGACGGCATCGAGCTGCTCAAGCGGATGAAGGCGCAAGCCAGCCCGTTTCCCGTCCTGATCATGACCGGCCATGGCGACGTGCCGCTCGCGGTCGAGGCGATGAAGCTCGGGGCCGTCGACTTCCTGGAGAAGCCGTTCGAGGACGATCGTCTCACCACCATGATCGAGACGGCGATCCGCCAGGCCGAGCCGGCCGCCAAGAACGAGGCGGTCGCGCAGGACATCGCCGCCCGGGTCGCCTCCTTGAGCCCGCGCGAGCGTCAGGTCATGGAAGGGCTGATCGCAGGCCTCTCCAATAAGCTGATCGCCAGGGAATACGACATCAGCCCGCGCACCATCGAGGTCTACCGCGCCAATGTGATGACCAAGATGCAGGCGGGCAGCCTGTCCGAACTGGTGCGCCTGGCGATGCGCGCCGGCATGCTGAAGGACTGAGGCAAACCGGATTGAGGCAAGTTGGCTTGAGGCAAGTCGGCTTGAGGCAAGTCGGCTTGAGGCAAGTCAATCCGGGCCGCTCCGGCTGTGCTAGCCAGATGCGATGATCGAGATCGGCTCGCACACCCAGCGCCTTCCCATGGCGCCCTCGGCAAAGCCCGTCGTCTACGTTGTCGACGACGATGCCGCCGTGCTGGGATCGCTGCGCTTCCTGCTCGAGACCGATGGCTTCAACGTGCGCACCTTCAGGAATGCCACGGCGCTGCTGAATGCGGCGAGCGAACCCGGTGCCGACTGCTACGTGATCGACTACAAGATGCCGGACATCAACGGAATCGAGCTCGCCGGCCGCCTGCGCCGGTCCGACGAGGGCACGCCGGTGATCCTGATCACCGGCTATCCCGATGGGAATATCTCGGCTCGGGCCGCGGCCGCAGGGGTCAAGGACGTGATCTTGAAGCCGCTTCTGGACGAGAATCTGGTCAAGAGCATCCGTGGCGCAATCCAGGAACGGCACCGGAATTGACCTTACGGGATTCTACGTAGGTAAACCTCCTTAAGATAACGCGCGAAATTTCCGGATTGCGCAAACCCGGCTAGCAATGCTCCATCACAACGGAGATGGCGCAGATGCTGACCCAGACGCTCGATACCCAGGCGATCAACACGCAACTTCGTGGCAGGATTGCCCCTGCCCATCCCATCTCCGATCAGTTCGGCGCGATCACCGGCCATGTCGGCCTCGTCGCCACCGAGTTCTCCTACCGCAAGGACGAGGAGATCTACGGCGAGGACGAGCCGGCCGAATATGTCTATCAGGTCGTGTCGGGCGCGGTACGCAGCTACAAGCTTCTCTCCGACGGCCGCCGCCAGATTGGTGCCTTCCATCTTCCCGGCGACGTGTTCGGCCTCGAATCCGGCCCGACCCACCGCCTCGCCGCCGAAGCCATCATCGACACCAATGTGCGCCTCGTGAAGCGCGTCAGTCTGGAGAAGGCCGCCGGCACCGACGTGCAGGTCGCCCGCAAGCTCTGGGCCATGACTGCCGGCGAGCTGCGTCATGCCGAGGACCACATGCTGCTGCTCGGCCGCAAGACCGCGATGGAGCGTGTGGCGACCTTCCTGCTGGAAATGGACCGCCGCCTCGCGGTCGCCGGCATGATGGCGCTGCCGATGTGCCGCCGCGACATTGGCGACTATCTCGGCCTGACGCTGGAGACCGTGTCGCGCGCGCTGTCCCAGCTCCACGCCCAGGGCATTCTCGGCTTCTCCGGCGCCCGTCAGATCGTGCTGCGCAACCGGGCGCGCCTGCACAATCTCGATGCCTGACTTTTGCTCCCACCATTTGGCCGGCTGAATGCGATCAGCCGGCCATCTCTTTGATCGCGAGCCGCCGCGTCTCCGGCATCACCAGCAGGATCAGCAACAGCCCGGTCGCGGCGATACCGGACAGCCCGATGAACGCGCTGGCATTGCCGAACTTGTCGCTGACATAGCCGCCCAGCGCCGTGCTCAGCGACGCCCCGAGGCCGGTCGCGGTGCCGACGATTCCTTGCGCCAGGTTGAAGTGCCCGCTGCCGAAGGCGACGTCGGCGACGATCAGCGGGATCATCACAGCGAACACGGCCGCAGTGATGCCGTCGAACACCTGCACCAGCACCAGCAGATACGGATCGCGCACCGTCGCGAACAACAGGCCGCGGATCGTCAGCGCGCCGAAGCCGATCAGCAGCAGCGGCCGGCGGCCCCAGAGTTGCGCCTTGCGCCCGACCGTCGGCGACAGCAGCGCCACGATCGCCTGGGGCACGACGATACAAAAGGCGACGAGCACCGTCGCCCATTGGCTCGAGCGCGCCGTCACGGCGCTCGCCATCAGCGGCATCATCGCGGCGTTCGCCAATTGCAGCAGCAATACGCTCAGCGCGAAGACGATGAGCGGCCGCTGCCGGATCAGATGCCAGACATTGGTGTCGCCCGGCACCGGCGCCTCCCGCGGCATCTCGCCGTGGCAGCGCGCGATATCGACCTCCTCCTCGCGGATCCGCGACAGCGCGATCAGCGTCGGGATCGCGAGCAGGAAGGTGACCAGGAACACCGAGCGACTCGACAGGAGATAACCGGCCGTGCCCATCACGGCCGCCGCGACGCCATTGCCGAGCGAGGCGAAGCGCGCATTGCGGCCGAGCCGCTCGCCGATCGCGAGCGGGCCGACGAGGCCGAGGCTGATCGCCGCGATGGCAGGTCCCAACACGCAGCTCGCCGCAGCATGCAGCGTCGCCGCGGTCACCACCACGGGGAAGATCGGCATCGCGGCATAGGCGAGCGCGCAGCAGCCGATGGTCACGATCGCAAGCGCTGCGACCAGCCGCTCGGATTTGGCGGCATCGATGATGGCGCCGCCCGGCATCTGCCCGATCAGGGCGATGATGCCGCCGATCGACAGCACGAGGCCGATCTCGACCTGGGTCCATTTCTGTGTCGTGAGGTAAACCGCGATGAAGGGACCGAACCCGGTCTGCACGTCGGCGAGGAAGAAGATGAACCAGTCGAGGCCGCGCAGGCTCTGGCGCGACGGCGCCGGAATGGGCGCAAGCCGCAGCGCGACGGCGTTGTTCTGTTCAACGTGGCCGCCGCGATCCGCATGGTCAGGCTTTCTCGACAACAGCACAGGCGGTCAGCCCTCCCCGCGCGTCACTGGATGGCTTGCAGCGGCTGAAGACTGCCGGACGCGCCGAGCACGACCATCGGCGTGTCTTCCTTGTACTCCGGCGCGGCGGCGACCTGCGCCTTGGTCAGCTCCAGCGTGATGCTGTCCTTCTTGTTGGTGATCTTGCCGAAGCGAAGCGCGTTCCAGTCCACCACGATCTTGCGGCTGCCGACGCCGAGGAAGCCGCCGAAATCGATCACGGCAGCCCGCACGTGGCCGGTGCGGTCGACGATGATGTCGACGATGCGGCCCATATCCTCGTCGGCGGCGCTGCGTACGTCGCGGCCGAGCACGCCATGGGCGTCGCTCGCGCCGATGATGGTCACCGAGGGCGGCGGCGCCGCGTCCTTCGGCGTCACGGGCACGGTCGAGGCCGGCGGCTGCGCGGCCGCCGGCGCATTCGCTTCATTTGGCGGGCTTGGGGCCGCCGCAGGCGGCTCCTCCGCGGCACGCGACACGGCGACCGTCACTCCTGCGACGAGCGCCACGCTCAAGGCCAGCCATCGGACAGCACGCATGGACCCTCCTCGCGCGCCTCAGCGCGCCAGCACGATCGAGACCTGGATCTGGCCGCGGGTGCGCAACACCTCCAGCGCCACGTCGTCGCCGTGCCGGCTGACGCGCAAATCGACGCTGGACTCGCCGAGGCACAGATCGCGCAGGATCACCTCGTTCAGGAATGCCGGCAGATGCGGATTGCGCAGCCGGATCTCGCCGCGCGCGACGTCGAACTCGATGCCGAGCGCCGCTTCGAGCAGCGTGAACGGCGTCGCGCTGGCCCAGGCCTGCGGCGCACAGGCGACCGGATAGAGCGTCGGACCGCGCCGCTTCTCGCGCCGGAAGCCGCAGAACAACTCGGGCAGCCGGCGCAGATCCATGTAGGTCGCGGCGTCGAACAGGCCCTTGAAGACATGCGCGACCGAATGCTTGAGGCCGTAGCGCGCGAGCCCGAGCGCGATCAGCGCGTTGTCGTGCGGCCAGACCGAGCCGTCATGATAGGACATCGGGTTGTAGCGCACCTCGCCTTGCGCGACGGTACGGATGCCCCAACCGGAGAAGAAGTGCGGCCGCATCAGATCGGCGGCGACGAGACGCGCGCGGTCCTCGCGGATCATACCGCTGAACAGCACCTGTCCGGCATTCGAGGTCCGCACCTCGCAGGGCCGCTTCTCGCCGTCGAGCGCGAGCGCATAAGTGCCGAGCTCTTCGCACCAGAACGCCTTTTCGAAGCGCTCGGCCAGCGCCTTGGCTTCGGCCTCGAGCTTGCGCACCCGGTCCGGCTTGCCGAGCCGCAGCGCGCAACGCGAGGCGAGCTGCTTGGCCGCGTAGACGTAGCCCTGGACTTCGGCGAGCGCGATATTGCCTTCCGCAAGCTGACCGTCGGCATGGAAGATCGCATCATAGGAATCCTTCCAGCCCTGATTGGCCAGCCCCTTTTCGGTCGCGCGCTGGTATTCGACGAAGCCGTCCTGGTCAGGGTCGCCCGGACCATCAATCCAGGCCAGCCCCGCCTCGATCGCCGGCCACAGCTCGATCAGCGTCGCCGCGTCGCCGGTCCGCTCGAAATAGCTGCCGGCAAGCAGGATGAACAAGGCGGTCGAATCGACGCTGCCGTAATATTGCGAGAATGGCACCTCGCGCAGCGCCGCCATCTCGCCGCCGCGCATCTCGTGCAGGATCTTTCCCGGCGCCGCATCGGCGAGCGGATCGATGGCCTTGGCCTGGAAATGCGCGAGCCGCCTGAGCACGCCCTTGGCGACGCGCGGATCGACCCACAGCATCTGCAGCGCGGTGATCAGGCCGTCGCGGCCGAAGGTCGTCGAATACCAGGGAATGCCGGCATAGGGATAACGGCCCTGCGGCGTCCCCGTCATCAGCATGTTGAGGTCGGCCATGGCCTGGCACAGCACCTCGTTGAAGATGTTGTTCGAGGTTTCGATGCTGGCCGCGCCCATAGTGGACTGCCGCATCTCGCGGCGATGGGCGAGCAAGCCTCTGAAGAAACGCGCCGGCTTCTCCGTGACCGGCCGGTTGCAGGACACCGCGACGAACAGCGATGTCGATTCATGCGGATCGAGCTCGATCTGCCAGGTCGCGGCGTTCACCGACAGCCGTGTCGGACGCGGATCGAAATGCAGACCGGTGGTGCGCTCGGCATCGTCGAGGCCGCGATAATCGAACAGCACGTCGGTCGGCCCGAGCAGTTTGCTCGTGCCGGTCCCGCGGCGTGGCCGCCGCTCGCCGCGGACCTCGAACAGATCGGCAAAGTCATTGTCGAACAGCAGCGTCAGCTCGAAGCTGGCGCGTTGCTCGCCATGGTTCTGCACCCCGATCCGCTGATACGCCGTGCCGCGCCACAGGAAGATCGTGCGCACGATGTGCAGCAGGTCCTTCTGCAGCACGAGGGCGCCCTCGCGGTAGATGTCGGGATTGGTGAGATCGACTGTCAGCGCCGAATTGTCGTCGCGTAAGTTGGAGCCGAGCAGCAGCGGCTGGAGATCGTTGAGCACGAGCTCCAGCCGCGCGAGGTAGCGCGTGTCATGGTGGAACAGGCCGTCCGGCCCGCCGGCCGAAGCGCCGATGTCGCCGTGACTGTCGAGCACGATGAAGGTGTCGTCGTGCTTGAGCGAGCGCCGCGGCCGCGCCGACGGCCCCGTCATCGGGATGTAGAAGGGCTGCTCCGGGACCTGCTCCACGGTCCGCGCCACGGAGACCAACTTGGTGACGACTTCGGCTGACATAAGCTGCTCCCCTGCGCCTGTATCGAAACGCAACCAACGCGGACGCGACTGTTGGGTTTACGCGGCGAACTTCGCGAGCCGGCTCATCTCCTGCGTTACCAGCTCGCGGTACGGACCGTGGCCCTGCATCAGGCGGTCGGGCGCGCCGTCCTCGATGATCTTGCCGTTCTTGAGCACGATCACACGGTCGAAATTGCGCAGCGTCGCGAGCCGATGCGCGATCGCGATCACGGTGCGGCCGCGCATCAGACGCGCCAGCGCCTCGCGGATCGCTTCCTCAGACTCGCTGTCCAGCGCCGCCGTCGCCTCGTCCAGCAGCAGGATCGGCGCATCCTTCAGGAAGGCACGTGCGATCGCGATGCGCTGGCGCTGGCCGCCGGACATCTTCACACCGCGGTCGCCGACCATGGTGTCGAGACCCTCGGGCAGATTTTCCACGAAATCGCAGCGGGCGGCAATGGCCGCGCGCAGCACCTCGTCGTCGGTCGCATTCGGGCGGCCGTAACGGATGTTCTCGCGGATGGAGCGGTGGAACAGCGAGATATCCTGCGGCACGACCGAGATCGCCTCGCGGAGGCTGAGCTGCGTCACTCTCGAGATGTCCTGGCCGTCGACGGTGATGCTGCCCTCATCGACGTCGTAGAAGCGCTGCAGCAGCGTGAACAGGGTCGATTTGCCGCCGCCGGACTGGCCGACCAGGCCGACGCGCTGGCCGGGCTGGAGCCGCAGGCTGAACCGTTCGAAGATCTTTTCGCCGCCGGGATAGCCGAAAGTGACGTTGTTGAACGCGATCGCCGCGCCGCTCTTCACCAGCGGCTCCGCCTCGGGGTGATCGCGCAATTCGTGCGGCACGAGCAGCGTCGCGATAGCCTCGGTCAGCCGCGCGACATGCTGGGTGACGTCGACCAGCGCCACCGCAAGATCGCGCGTCGCATTGAGGATGGACAGGCCGAGGGTGCAGACCAGCACGACGTCGCCGGTGGTCGCCTCGCCCTGCTGCCAGAGCGTGATCGCCCACGCCATCAGCGCAATGGTCAGTACGACTGTCACACCGGCATGGATGAGCCGCAGTTTCTCCAGATAGCGCAGGCTGCGGCCGCGCGCGGTGAGCTCGCGATTGACGGTCGCGTCGAACCGCTCGTGCTCATGGCTGATACCGCAGAAGGCGCGGACCAGCGGCATGTTGCTGATGACGTCGATCATCTCGCCGTCGACCACGGCCGCCTTGTCGGCGAAATCGTCATGCAGGGGCTTGCCGGCCGCGGCCAGGCGGAACATCGCGATCACCATGCCGCCGGCGATCACGATCAGGCCGAGTGCCATATAGGGACTGACGGTTCCGATCAGCAGGATTGCCGCAATTGTGGCAATGCACGGCGGCAAGACATTCCAGACGAACATGTTCTCGACGGTGAACACCGCGTTCGAGGTTGCCGTGATACGGCTCGTCAGCATGCCCGGCATGCGGTCGGAGAAGTAGCTCGGCGCATGCCCGGTCAAGTGACGAAATATGTCGCGGCGCAAATCGCCGGTGACACGAACGAAGGTGAAGCTCGCCGTCCAGCTCGCGATCCGCCACAGGAAGTTGTCGGCCGCGATCAGCGTCATGAGCAGAATGAATGCCAGCCATACGCTACCGCCATGCGACGGTCCTGCCGAGAGGCTATCGACCAGGGATTTGACGCCGTACTGGGTGCCCACGGAGCAGGCAACGGCTGCGATCACAGCGGCCAGGATCACGAGATGCGACGCGAGACGACGCCGAAGATAGCGCAGAACAAAGGCAAATGGCCTGCGTGCGTATCCAGAAAGCTGATCCATATGGCACTCGACCCCGTGTGATGACTTTAGTTTTAGTTTCGTGACTGACCGACTGAACATCGACCAGCTCGCCTCGGTTCCCGGGCAAGCTCATCACGACATGCGGATACGGACGATCTGCGAAGACGAGATGGCAGCATCGAGACAGATGCCGGATGTGTCCAATAAGTAACGTTTGTTGGGAGGAACTTCGCAACTGCGGGAACGTTCCCTTTGCTGGCATTGCCGGTGCCGTACGCGCTGGGGGTTTTCAACATTCATGATCGCAGAGGAGAAGGTGAGATGCGCATCGCGCAGGTAGCTCCGTTGACGGAGGCTGTTCCACCCAAGCTGTATGGCGGCACCGAGCGGGTGGTGCATTGGTTGACGGAAGAGCTGGTTGCCCTTGGACACGACGTCACACTCTTCGCCAGCGGCGACTCGCGGACGTCGGCGAAGCTGGATGCCCTTTGGCCGCGGGCGCTGCGCCTTGACGGTTCCGTGCGCGATCCGAACGCGTTGCATATGGTACTCCTGGAGCGGGTGCGGCAGAAATGTGACGACGAGGAATTCGACTTCCTCCACTTCCATCTCGACTATTATCCGTGGTCGCTGTTCTACCGGCAGCCGACCCCGTTCCTGACCACGCTGCACGGCCGGCTCGACCTGCCGGAGCATCAGCCGGTGTTCGACACCTTCTCCAAGATGCCGGTGATCTCGATCTCCAATGCGCAGCGGCGGCCGGTACCGCAAGCGAACTGGGTGACGACGATCCATCACGGCCTGCCCGAGAATCTGCTGACGCCGAAGCCCGTGAAACAGGAATATCTTGCCGTGCTCGGCCGCATCGCGCCGGAGAAGGGCGTCGACCGCGCCATCAAGATAGCGACCCATTGCGGCATCCCGCTGAAGATCGCGGCCAAGGTCGATCGCGCCGACCAGGACTATTACGACGAGCTGATCAAGCCGATGATCGTGAACAATCCGCTGGTGGATTTCATCGGCGAGATCGGCGATCACGAGAAGTCGGACTTCCTCAGCGGCGCGCTCGGCCTGCTGTTGCCGATCGACTGGCCGGAGCCGTTCGGTCTCGTGATGATCGAGGCCATGGCTTGCGGCACGCCGGTCGTCGCCTTCAACCGTGGCTCCGTGCCGGAGATCATCGACGAGGGCCTCACCGGCTTCGTGGTCGAGGACATCCTCAGCGCAGCCGGCGTGGTCAACCGTCTTCCGAACCTGGACCGCTCCGCGATCCGCAAACAGTTCGAGACGCGCTTCACGGCGCGGCGGATGGCGCTCGACTATCTGGCGGCCTATCGCAGCCTGACCGAGGAGCAAGCGCCGCGGATCAAGCTGGTGAGCAGCGCGGAGTAGTTGCTCGCTCCAACACGAGCTGTCATGCCCCGCCTAAATCATGATCCGGAAAAGTGCGAAGCGGTTTTCCGAAAAGATCATGCGCAAACAACAACCTAAAGCGCGATGACGATTCATTCTGATCTCATCGCGCTTTGGTGCGCAATTGCGCACAGGGGCGGGACATCCAGTACGCCTCGGCCATAGCTGTTCCCACAACACCGGCCGCGGAGTACTGGATCGCCCGGTCGAGCCGGGCGATGACGGCGAGTTTGTGGAGGCTGTTCGCCCTACACCACCACTGTCCGCTTCGGCTCCACGATCTCGAACATCCGCGGAAACTCATCCATCAGGTCCATCAGCTCGGCGAGCTTCATCGGGTTGCCTGACAGCTCGATCTTGCCGGCCGCCACGGCCTCCGGAAAACTCGTCAGCTTCGCGATGACCTCATCGAGCGTCGATCGCGCCAGCCTGAAGCTGGCATCGGCGCCCTGGGCCTGCAGCCCCTCGGTGTAGGTCAGCGCGCAATTCTCCAGATTGAGCGCGAAGGTCTCGCCGGTGTCCGAAAAGCTCCAGTTCAGCACGATGTGCTTTCCTTCCGCTTTCGGACCGTTGAGGCGGATGCCAAGCACGTCCCAGAGCTGTGAGGTGCGCAGCGCGGCCAACGTCTCGCGCGGCATCGGCGGACGCGGCGGGGTTTTCGGCATGCCCTGGCGCAATTCCTGGGCGCCGAACAGATAGGCGTTGCGCCAGGTCGCGCTTTCGGCGGCATAGCCGAGCTGCTCCAGCGTGTCCGCCAGCAGCGCGCGCGCTGCCCGGTTGTCCGGCTCGGCGAACACGAGATGGCCGAGCGCCTGGGCGACGAAGCGGAATTCCCCCTTGTCGAAATCCACGCGCGCCCGTGTCAGGATCGCATCGGCGCCGCCCATATACTCGACGTATTTCTTGCCTGATGCGACCGGCGGCAGTGGATCGAGATTGACCGGATTGGCGTCGTACCAGCCGAGATACTTCTGGTAGATCGCCTTCACATTGTGCCTGATGTGACCGTAATAGCCGCGGCCGTGCCAGGCACCCTCCAGACTCTTCGGCAGCCGGATGGTCTCGGCGATCTCCGTCGCGGTGAGGCCGTGGTTCATCAGGCGGATGGTCTGGTCGTGCGCGAACTTGTAGAGATCGCGCTGCTGCCGGATCATTGTGCCGATGCGCTCGGCTCCCCACACCGGCCAGTGGTGCTGGCCGCACATCGCTTCCGCCTTGCCGTCCCACAGCTGCAAGGCCTCGTTGAGGTATTTCGACCAGGCCAGCGCGTCGCGCACGTCAGCGCCGCGGAACGGCAAGAGATTGTGGAAATTGTGGGTGCAGTTCTCGGCGAGGTTCAACAGCTTGTAGCGCGGGATGAAGAAATGCATCTCCGCCGGCGCCTCGCTGTTCGGCGCCATCTGGAATTCGAACGCGACGCCGTCGATCACGCGCTTGTCGCCGGTCGCCATGATCAGATCGGTCGGCCGCAGCAGCGCGACCGAGCCTGCCGCCATCGACTTGCCGAGGCCGCAATCGACCTGGCCGCGTGCTCCCTTGGCCAGGAACGGCCCGAATTGATATTGCGCTCGGCGCAGCATCGCCGGACCCGCGATGATGTTCTCGGAGACGGCGTGCTCCATGAAGAGGTTCGGCGCGATGATCGGCACGCGGCCGGTCGCGAGCGCATCCTCCTCCAGCACGCCGCGCGCGCCGCCCCAATGGTCGGTGTGGGTGTGGGTGAAAATCACGGCCGCAACCGGCTTCGTGCCGCGATGCGCGAAGTAGAGATCCAGCGCCGTGCGCGCGCCTTCGATCGAGGTCAGCGTGTCCACCACGATGACGCCACTGTCGCCCTCGATCAGCGTCATATTGGCGATGTCGAGCCCGCGCACCTGGTAGACGCCAGGCACGACCTCGAACAGCCCGTGCTGCATGTTGAGCCGCGACTGCCGCCACAGGCTGGGATTGACCGTCGGCGGCGCCTCCTCGGGGGCGAGGAAGCCGTAAGGCTCGAGGCTCCAGACCGTGCGCCCTTGCGGATTCGTCACCTTCGCGTTGTCGATCCTGCCGAGGAAGCCGCGCGCAGCATCCTCGAAATCCCGCGTGTCGGAAAACGGCAGCGCGTTGAGCATGCTCTCATGCTGGGCGATGACGGACGGCGTTGCGTCCTTGGGCTCGTTGCTGGAGATCTCGGTCATCGGCTGGGCTCCTCCGCTGCTCTGGTTGGAACCATCTAAGCGCATCTCACAGTGGATTGCCAATTACGGGAGCCGTGCAGCTTGCGTGACGTGGCCGCCCTCACCCTCCTCCAGGGAGGATAAGCGGCGTGCACCGCTTGTGCGGCTAGTGCATCCCCAGCACCCGCGGCAGCCACAGCGTCAGGTCCGGCCAATACGTCACGATAACGAGGAAGCCGAGCATGGTGATCAGCCATGGCATCACCGCCACGGCAAGGTCGGTGATGCGCATTCGCGCTATCATGGATGCGACGTAGAGGTTCAGGCCGACAGGCGGATGGCAGAGGCCGACCTCCATGTTGACGTCCATGACGATGCCGAAATGGACGAGGTCGATGCCGAGCTTCTTGGCCGCGGGCGCGAGGATCGGGGCCATGATCAGGATGATCGAGTTCGGCTCCATGAAGTTTCCGGCGAGCAGCAACAGGATGTTGACCACCAAGAGGAAGCCGACCCAGCCGAGATTCTGCGCCGCGATCCAGTCGGCGAGCGTCGCCGGCAGGTTCTCGTTGGAGAGCACGAAGGAGAACAGCACCGCGTTGGTGACGATGTAGAGAAGCATCGCGCTGGTGTTGGCGGCGCGTAGCAGCACCCGCGGCACGTCCGCCATCTTGATCGCCTTGTAGACGAACACCGCGATGATGAAGGAGTAGACCGCGGCCATCGCGGCGGCCTCGGTCGCGGTGAACAGGCCGCTATAGATGCCGCCGATGATGATGACGACCAGCATCAGTCCCCAGATGCTCTCGCGGAAGGTGCGAACGGTCTCGCCCCAGCTCGCCTTCGGCAGCCGCGGGTAGTCGCGATTGCGGGCAATCCACCAGGTGACGATGCAGAGCATGGTGGTCAGCAGGATACCGGGGAGCAGGCCTGCGACGAACAGCGCGCCGATCGAGGTGTTGGTCGAGACCGCGTACACGATCTTCGGGATCGACGGCAGCATCAAGATGCCGAGCGAGCCGGCGACCGTGATGATGCCGGCGCCGAAGCGCATCGGATAGCCATGGCGCACCATCTCGGGCAGCACGATGGCGCCGATCGCGGCCACCGTGGCGACGCTCGAGCCGCAGACCAGCGCGAACATCGCGCAGGCGACGATGCCGGCAAGGCCAAGGCCGCCATACCAGTGCCCAATCAGCGAGGTCGCGAAATTGATCATGCGCCGCGCGACGCCGCCATGGGTGAGGAAATTACCGGCGAGGATGAAGAACGGGATCGCCATGATCTCGAAGCCCTCGATGCCCGTGAAGAGCTTCATCGAGACCGCCTCGATCGGCACGGCGGTCAGCGTGAACAGGAACGTCATCACGGTGAGGCCGAGCGCAATCGAGACCGGGATGCCGGTCAGCATCAGCGCGATCAACAGCGCAAACACGGTCGCGGCACGCATCCAGTGCGGCAGCACCACCACGCCGAACTTTTCGGCAAGGCACATCATGAAGATCAGGACCGGCGCCATGATCAGGATGATGCCGAGCGGCGAGACTTTTCGCGCGGCAGCGCGGGTCGCGGCGCCGGCGGGCTGCGGATGCAGCGCCGGCGAGATGTCGGTCTCGACGCCCTCGACATGCGTCTCGTCGTGATGCGGCAGCTCGCCCGTCCAGTAGTAGATCCACGAGACCTGGAGGAAGCGGAAGCACATCAAGCCGGAGCCGAGCGGGATCGCGAGATAGACGAACCACATCGGCGCCTCCAGATCGTTGGACTGCTGGCCGGTGTGGAACATCTCGCGCACGAAGGAGGCGCCGAAAGCGGCGATCATGCCGGTGAACAATGCGCCGCAGAGCATCGCGAACAGGATCACCTGCTTGCGCGAATGCTCCGGCAGGCGGTTGACGAGCAGGTCGACGCCGACATGGATGCCGGTGCGCACGCCATAGGCCGCGCCGAACTTCGCCATCCAGATGAACATGTAGATGCAGAGCTCCTGCGCCCAGGACAGGTCGAGCTCGGACAGGAAGGTGAACACCGCCATCGACAGCGACGCCAGCCAGCTCATCCCGTGCGCGGCCGCCCATCTGGAGAGAGCGATCGATTCGCCGGCGCCGTACCGGTGCAGCACGGCAATGAAGATCAGGCCGGTTGCAGCCGCAATGAGCATCGCGATCAACCATTCTTCGAGATGGTTGAGCGCCGAATTGAGCACGCGAAGCAAATCGAGGTCCCCCTATCGATACGAAACGGCCGGAAGTGCTCGCACTCCCGACCGTTGGTATTGTTCTCCAGGAAACGCGTCAGTTCATCTTGACGTCGAGTTCCTTGGCGACGAGATCGAGCACTTCCTGCCCGACCCGGCCCTTGGCCCATTTATAAGTCGGCTGCATCGCCTCCTGCCAAGCCTTGCGGTCGGCGTCGCTGAGATAATGCAGCGTGGTCTTGCCGGTCTTCTTGATCTCGGCGAGCGCATCCTCGTTCTCCTGATGCGCGATCAGATTGGTGTAGTCGGTCGCCTCAACCATCGCCTTCTCGAGCTGGGCGCGGATGTCGGGCGGCAGGCCGGACCAGAATTTCGAGTTGACGATGACGGCATATTGCAGATGCGCGTGATAGGACACGGTGATGTCCTTCTGCACCTCGTAGAATTTCTGCGTCAGATAGTTGGACGCGGTGTTCTCGCAGCCGTCGACGACGCCGGTCTGCAGCGCCTGGTAGACTTCGGAGAACGCCATGATCTGCGGGATCGAGCCGAGCAGGCGGAAATACTGGTCCGCGATCTTGGAGCCGGAGATGCGGAATTTCAGGCCCTTGAAATCCTCCGGCTTCATCAGCGGACGATTCGACGACACCATGTGGAAGCCGTTGTCCCAATAAGCGAGCCCGGTGATGCCCTTGGCTTCCAGCTTCTGGAACAGCCATTTGCCGAGCGTGCCCTTCATCGCGTTGGAATAGGTCGCGTCATCCTTGAACAGCCAGGGCAGGTCGAGCGCCTCGAACTCCTTGATGCCGAGCGGGGCGAATTTCGCGGTCGAAGGTGCCAGCATCTGCACCGAGCCGAGCTGGAGCGCCTCGATCTCCTCCTTGTCCTTGTAGAGCGAGGAGTTCGGGTAGACTTCGATCTTGACCTTGCCGTCCGTGTACTTCTCGGCGAGCTCCTTGAACTTCAGCGCGCCCTTCCCCTTCGGGGTGTCGTTGGCGACGACGTGGCTGAACTTGATGATGATCGGACTCTGGGCGAAGGCGGGCGCCACGAGGAGCGTGGCCAAAGCAAGCGTCGCCGCTGCGACCGCAGGAAGCAGTTTGCGCATGAAGGACCTCCCCAATAACCCAAGAAACCGGGTCTTTTTTGTTTTGCGTCCTCAGTAGTGGCAGCAATCCGCCACCCTGCCAACTAGACCTAAGCCCAATTTGCCGCAGCCAAGCTATCTTGACGACCGCTGCATGCGCAACCCGGCACCCGCACCACGCCAATGGAGCGAGCGCTTATGTCGCATTGCGGCGATGCCATCAGCCCTTGCGCTGAGCGACCATGAACAGACGACGGAACGGAAACAGCGTCTGGCCCGCGGCATTCTTCGGGTACGCCTTCGCCACTCGCTCCCCATAGGCCGATTCGAACGCCGCCTTCTCCTCGCCCTGCAGGACGTCGAGATAGCGCGTCAGCCATGTCCCCTTGGTCCATTCCTTCACGGGGTTCTCGCCATCGAGCACCTGAAGATATTCGGTCTCCCAGATGTCGATAGTGGCAGACATCGGAGCAAGGAGATCGTGATAGAAGGCCGGCCCCTCCACCGGCGGCGGCGTGACGAGATGCTCGACCTTGGACCGCCAGGACCCGTTGAGCGCGGTCTCGCCGATCAGCACATGCGACGGCGCTAGAAAGTTGCGCGGCATCTGCACGGCAAGCACGCCGCCGGGCTTCACCTGCTCCATCACCGATGGGAAGAGTGCCGCATGATTGGGCAGCCAGTGCAGTGCGGCATTGGAATAGACGACGTCATACTGCTTCGCGGGACGCCACTGGCCGAGATCCTCATGTGACCATTCCACGTCAGGCGCTGCCTTGCGGCCCGCGGCGACCATCTCGGCCGAGCCCTCGACGCCGGTCACGGCCGCATCCGGCCAGCGCTCCTTGATCAGCTTGGTCACGTTGCCCGCACCGGCGCCGAGATCGGCGATCGTGCGCGGAGCAACATCCGGAATCCGCATCAACAGGTCGACGGCGGGCCGCAAGCGGTGGCCGGAGAATTTCAGATATTGCTGCGGATCCCAGACCATGACCTGCGCCTTTTGTATTTCGTGTTTCCTTCGCTGGCGCTCTTGGTTACCACTGCTCGTCCTGATCAGGCAATTCGCACGGCCGGCGGGACGGGCAGGAAACGAACAGCAACACGCAGAACACAAGAGAGCGTTGTTATGGACCTCGGGCTCACATCGAAAACCGCAGTCGTGACGGGAGCGAGCATCGGCATCGGCCGCGCCATCGCCAAGGGCCTCGCTGCCGAAGGCGTGCGCGTCGTCGGCGTTGCGCGCCGCAGCGATCTGCTCGCCGAGCTGGTGAAGGAAGTCGGCTCCGGGCTGATCACGCCGCTTGCGCAGGACGTGATGGAAAAGGACGCGGCCGAGAAGATCGCGGCCTTCGCATTGAAGGAGCTCGGCCATGTCGACATCCTCGTCAACAATGCCGGCGGCAGCCGTCCCCTCCCCCTCGATGCGCCCGACAGCAAATGGGACGAGGCGATCGCACTGAATTTCACCAGCTACCGCCGCATCGCCCATGCGCTGCTGCCGCAGATGATCGAGCGCAAATGGGGCCGCATCGTCAACATCACCGGCAAGTCCGAGCCGGAGGGCCTCAACGCAGCCTTCGCCGCGAAGGCCGCCGTGCACGCCTGGGCCAAGGGCCTGTCGCGCGAGATCGGCGAGCACGGCATCACCATCAACTGCATCCCGCCCGGCCGCATCATGAGCGAGCAGATCCGCCGCAACTATCCGCCGGAGTACCGCGAGCGCTTCGCCGAAGAGGAAATCCCGGTCGGCTATTGGGGCGAGCCGGAAGATCTCGCCGCGCTCGCGGTGTTCCTGGCCTCACCGGTGGCGCGCTACATCACGGGCACGGTGATCCCGGTGGATGGAGGCTTGCGGAGATATCAGTTCTAACGCACCGAGGCTCACATGGAGCGAGAGGCGGCGCCAGTTCGCCCCGTCGTGTGAGCTGGGGGTGACGAGGCGAAATTCGCAAAATGAAGAGGCCACCAACTGAGGCGGCCTCTAGTCGTCTGGTATGTTGTTAGCGACACGGCTTTCCGGACATCTGGGCTGCCCGGCTGTGGCAACCGTCATGCATCTTTGGCTTGGCCTTTGGAGCAGTTGATGATTTGGAAGGAGGCTGTGTTTGTGCGTATGCCGACATCGAAGAAGCGAAAATAACCAACGCCAACGCGACTTTGAAAATTGATTTCATGACTTTCCCCAATGGGTTCGAGCTGGGATCCGCAATCAAGCGGGGCATAGTCTAATGTTCAATCCGAGTTGTGTCAGCTCCGAATGGGGGCCGGCCGTAAGATTGGCTCGTACCGTGACACCGCTTCAGAGCGCTGGTCACAAGTAAGAGCCAAGAACCGAGCGAATGGCCGAGCCGAGAAGGTTCCGGGACGGAGGCGCAACGCCGCGCACGCACCTGCGGAGTGTGCGTCCATCCCATCTTGCTCTACCCACAGGCGCGCAGTGCCCGTCGGCCATATCAGCCGGTAACGCTGCCCTCAGCCGCGCGGCAGTGCTTTTCGTAGAGCGCCTCCAGCCTGGCCCGGTCCGGGGCGCTGCGAAGATCGTCATTCTGATGGAGCAGCTGCTCCAGCTCGAAGGTCTCGTCCGGGGAAAGTCCGGCAAGGATGATCATGCCTCTGGCATTCGTGGTGAACTCGAAATAACGAGCGCTCATCTGGAAATTCCGAAGAATGACTGAGGATCAATATCGACGATCCTGGCGATGGGAGTGCGAGAATCCGCCAAGGGCCATAAGAGGGACTTACACCGCGGAACGCGCTGGTCAGACCGATGAGATCTTCCGCAACTGCGCGGCGGGCGCATCGCGGAGGTCGTCCGCTGCGGCGAGATGGGCCGGCCAGTCGATCGGCTGGCAGAACAGGCCGCGGCGGCCGATCTCGCGAAACAGGCGGTCCGCGCGCTGCTTTGCAGGCACGCCTACGAGTCGGGTGCCGGCCAAGGCATCGGCTTGCAGCTCGTTGCGGATGAACTCGTACATCCGCAAGATGAAATGGTCGGAGAGGCCTTCAAAGTCGTCCATGGTGATCCCACGCTCTTGTCAAGACAACATCCATGCGAGGACACGCCAGCTGATCCAGGCGATCGCGGCGATCCAGGCGATCATCGCGCTGGCGAGCGCGCCAAAGAATGCGAGCGCGACCAGATAGTCGCTGGTCTGCCGGCGCTGAACGCTGACAGGCGCTTCTTGCGTGGCGGTTCGATTAAGCATTTTGGTCCCTGATGGATGACAGGGATAACGAGTCCAATGCGGATCGACAAATGGACGACGATATTAACCTCACCAGTCAACCTTAAGGACGGACGGAACGAGCACGGCTATAGGGGATAGTTGGACTGGCTCGCCTCCCGGATCGATGCGGAGTATTTCTTGACGATCCGCAATGCGATCATCGCGGCGGCAGACGAACTGAAGGCGCTGGACTCGCCGGCGTGAGGCGGCCCGCACACCCGGCGCGTGACGCCGGATGCTTGATCCAGATCAAGCTTGCCACGACAATGCCATTCCGGAATAGCTGTCGATGGCCGCGCAGAAGCGCCGCCCATAGCCAAGGAGATGATCGATCATGACCTCCTCGAAGCCCCTGTGTCGCCTCACGGTCGCGGCGGCAAGCACCCTGCTTCTCGGCACGGGCGCCCAGGCCGGACCGATGCCCACACATCTGTCGGCGATGAAATCGATGGTTGATCAGACCACGACCGAAGTGCGATGGGTCGGCGGCTGGCGCGGCGGCTACGGCTATCGCGGGGTCGGCTGGGGCTACCGCGGTGGTTGGGGTTATCGCGGAGGCTGGGGCTATCGCGGCTACGGATATCGCGGCCTGGGTTACGGCGTCGCCGGCGCCGTTGTCGGCGGCGCGATTGCGCGGAGCGCCTATTACGGCGGCTATGGCGGTTACTATGGCGGCTATCCCGCCTACAGCTACGGCTACCCACCCGCAGCGTATTACGGCTATGGCGGTGACTATGGCTATGGCGGCGACTATTGCGCGCCCTCCGGCAGCTACTGGGCCTACTAACCCGTACGACCAGGTCGCGCGCAGCGAAACCCATCGACCGCCTTCCAACCTGAAATGCGATGGGTTTTCGCAAGTGCTCTCCCCATCCTGCGCACGTCATCCCTGGCCCGCCGGCGGGACGACATAGAGCGTCAGCGCGAACACCGCATAAATCAGCATCATCAGGGCGCCAACGAACCACGCCGAGCGGCCGCTCGCGGTAACGAAGGCGGACGTAACAGTTGCGATCATCACCATGGTGACGGCGCCCGGCCAGAACTGCAGGTCCATCGGCTTCGGCCCCACGACGTAACTGAGCAGCACCAGCGCGGGGGCAACGAACAGCGCGATCTGCGAGGCGCTGCCAAGCGCAATGCTGACGGCCATGTCGAGCCGGTCCTTGCGCGCCGCGCCGAAGGCCACCGCAAATTCCGCGGCGGCGCCGACCAGCGAGACGACGATGAAGCCGACGAAGGCCGGGCTCATCCCAAAAGTTTCCGCCGCCTTCTGCACCGATTCCACGAAGATTTCACTGACCAGCGCGACCAGCACGGTGACGACCAGCAAGGTGCCGACGGCTACGCCGATCGGCCAGTGCGCCTCATTGTCATCGCCGTGATCGGCGCTTGCGAACAATTCTTTGTGGGTCCCGAGCGAGAACAACAGACCGAGCCCGTAAGCCAAAATGAGCAGGATCGATATGCCGAGGCTGAGCTTGTTCAGGATGCCCCCGCCTTGCGGCAGATGCTCGATATCGGCGACCGCCGAAGGCGCCAGCAGGGCGACGGTGGCCATCAGCAGCAGGCCGGACGAGAGCCGCGCGCCGGCGCGGTTGTACTCCTGCACACGGTAGCGCAGTCCGCCGAGCAGCAGGCAGGCTCCCAGCATGAACACCGCATTGGTGACGATCGCGCCCGCGATCGAGGCCTTCACCAGCATGTACTGGCCTGCGCGCAGCGCCGCGATGGCGATGATCAGCTCGGTCAGATTGCCGAGCGTGGCATTGAGCAGTCCGCCCACGGCATCGCCGATCTTGGCGGCAACCGCCTCCGTGGCGTGGCTGAGCAGCGCCGCCAGCGGCACGATCGCAAGCACCGCCAGCACGAACAGCAGCGTGTGGGAATGCGGGGCGACCGCCTCGGCTACCAGCACGATGGGCACGAACGCCAGCATCCAGAGCAAAGGCGTGTCCCGGATTTCCCTAAGCAGAATCTGCATGTCGGCCGTCCTTTCCCATGGATGCGCTGAGGGAAGGTCCGCGGGGGAACGGAGGGAGTGTTGATCTGGCTCAACGGTGCCGGGGGAGCATCGGAGTGCAGCCTATAGGACGGGTAGAGCACAGCGAAACTCATCGATGGCATCCGGCATGGCGCATCTTGGGTTTCGCTACGCTCTACCACCCCCTGCGGATCCGGAATCTGGGTCTGGAAAGTCGAGCTTCATGCCTCGGTCCACGACCGCTTATGCAGAGCCTGCATAATCATATTTTGACCTGACATTGGATTTTCGGCAGCACGACCGGCATTGTTTCGGACCGCGAAATGCCGGGGAAGCGCTCAATGACAGATAATATTTCGATGTCCGACAAAGATCAGGCAGGGCGTCCATCCGACGCATCCGATGCAGGCTTGACCCGCCGCCGTTTCGTGTCGCTTGCGGCCGCGACTTCGACCGCGGTGGGTTCGACGATGCTGACGTCGCCTGCTCTCGCTAAGGAGAAGACTGCAGTGGCTGGCGATCAGATCGAGAAATTGCTGCCGGGCTTTCGCCGCAGCCGCATCAGGACGAGTGGCGCGGAGATCAATGCCCTGGTGAAGGGCGAAGGAGCGCCCCTCTTGCTGCTCCACGGTCATCCTCAAACGGCGGTCTGCTGGCACAAGGTTGCTCCCAAGCTCGCCGAGCGCTTTACGGTCGTCCTCACCGACCTGCGCGGCTACGGCGATTCCAGCAAACCCGACGGCGGCAAGGACAGCATCAACTATTCCAAGCGCGAAATGGCGCGCGATCAGGTCGAGGTGATGCGTTCGCTCGGCTTCGATCGCTTCCATGCTGCCGGCCACGATCGCGGCGGCCGCGTCCTGCATCGGTTGTTGCTCGATCATCCCGCGGTCGTTACCAAGGCTGCCGTGCTCGATATTGCGCCGACGGCGACGATGTACGCAAAGGTGACCAAGGAATTCGCCATGCGTTACATGTGGTGGTTCTTCCTGAGCCAACCGGCACCGCTTCCCGAAACCCTCATCGGCAACAATCTCGAATTCTATCTTCAGGCGCACATTAACAAGCAGAACAAGACGCCCGGAGCGATCGATCCGATCGCCTTCGAGGAATACCGCCGGTGTTATACCCGCGAGACCCTGCACGCCGTCTGTGAAGACTACCGGGCGGCCGCCGGCATCGATCTGGTCCACGACGAGGCGGATTCGATGCAGCGGATCGGTTGCCCCCTGCTCGTGCTGTGGGGCGAAAAGGGTGTCGTGGGATCAACCTACGACGTGCGCGAGACATGGCGTGAAAAGGCCGTGGATGTGCGCGGTGAGAGTCTCCCCTGCGGCCATTATCTGCCAGAGGAGGCGCCGGGGCTTGTGGTGGACAAGTTGCGCGACTTCTTCACCTGAGCGGTGCCTACCGGGCGAGACGGTGGACGGGGACATGCTCACCGGTCAGATCAAGGCCGCGAGCAGAGCCTTTCTGCAGATCATCGCGACCACGATTGACAGCAGCAAGCCCGCTCCGGAGAAGATAACGAGCAGCTTGAGAGTCTCGACGTCGACCTTCACTCTCGTGGCGCGGGATATTGCCTGTGCCAGTGCAGCCATCATCGCCAGCTCCGAGGAGGCCGCGCGAAGGCGAGGCCTGACTTCGTCTAACCTGTCGGGGCGTGTTTGCGTGTGAAGCAGATTACAGGCGGTCCGCCAAATTCCGCCGGACATCCTGATCGATGTCGTCTCTGACGCTCGGGTGCCTGCACGGCCTCTCCCCGTTACGGGCAGGGCCGCAGCGCGGCTCATCCATCGCGCCTGTTGGGCCGCTGACACCACCGTCGCCAGCATGACATCCTGCCGGTGTTTTGCCCGACGTGTCAACGTGATCGGGGTCACACACGTCGTTGCGGCGCGGCTCGAAAAATCTCTTGCGATCAAGGGCGCCTTCTACTGTGCATGGGGTTGTTTTCGACTTTTTCTTTTGAGCCCCAATAAAAAACGCGAAGAAGCCCCTCACTCCGCCTGCAGGATCTCCGCGATCGCAGCGCCTGCCGCGATCGTGCCGAGCCTGCCGCCGACATCGCGCGTCGCCCTGCCCTCGCGAAGCGCCTTGGCCACCGCGGCCTCGATCGCGCGCGCCGCTTCCTCATAGCGGACCGCACCGCTCCTCTCGCCGTGCCAGGCCAGCAGCAGCGCGGTCGACAGAATCAGCGAGACCGGGTTGGCGACGTCCTGCCCCGCGATATCGGGCGCCGAGCCGTGCGCGGCCTGCGCCATGGCATAGCGGTCGCCGACGTTGAGCGAGCCGCCGAGGCCGAGGCTGCCGGAGAGCTCCGCAGTGAGATCGGAGAGGATGTCGCCGAACATGTTGCTGGAGACGATGACGTCGAAACGATCGGGGCTCCGCACCACATGCGCCATCATGGCGTCGACCAGGATGTCGTCGACTTCGAGGCCCGGATAGGTCTTCGCCGCCGCGCGGCAGATGTCGAGGAACATGCCGTCGCCGATCTTGAGCACATTGGCCTTGTGCACGATGGTGAGATGCTTGCGCCGCTTCATCGCGAGGCGGCAGGCGGCGTGCGCGATGCGCTCGCAGCAGAGGCGCGTGATCCGGCGCAGTGAGATCGCGACGTCAGGCGTGACCAGCATCTCGCCATTGCCCTGCTCCATGTTGCGGTCGGCGTAAAACCCCTCGGTGTTCTCGCGCACCACGACGAGGTCGAAATCACCGATGCGGCCGGGCCGCCCGGCATAGGTGCGCGCCGGCCTGACGTTGGCGTAGAGATCGAGGCTCTTGCGGAAATGCCGGGACGGATTGATCTCGCCATGCGCCTCGTCCTTGAAGTCGAAAGTCGCGGTCGGCCCCAGGATCAGGCCATCGGCGGCGCGGACGATGTCGAGCAGCTCGGGGCGCACGGTCGTGCCTGACAGCTTCAGGCTGGCATGGCCGACGGCGTGCTCCTCGAGCCGCAGATCGAGAAGGAAGCGCTCGGAGGCCGCGCGCAGCACGCCTGAAGTCGCGGATGTGATCTCAGGTCCGATGCCGTCACCCGGCAGAACGACGATGTGCATGACGTTTCCCTGTCATTGCAGCCACGGCGCGATCATACGCCGGCGCGAGGCGACATCGCCTCACCTTCGCGCATACACAGCATGCAAGCATATGCCTGTGGAAGCGGCCTTCGGCGTAGTACATGCCAAAAGTCCCCTATGGCCACGCCGTCGGAGCCACGCGCGAAACGCAATGACAATCACGTTACCCGCCGTCGCGCGCGAGCCCGACCATCCCATTGCCAACGGACTTCCAGTCGTGCAGCGGCGCTGGGCGATCGCCGCGATCTTCACCGCGCTGGCGATGGCCTCGCTCGACACCGCGATCGCCAACATCGCCCTGCCTGCTATTGCCGCCGATCTGCACGTCACGCCGGAGCAGGCGGTCTGGGTCGTTAACGTCTACCAGATCGCGCTGGTGGCAACCCTGCTGCCGCTCGGGGCGCTCGGCGAGATCGTCGGGCACCAGCGCATCTATCTCGGCGGCCTGATCCTGTTCACCATCGCCTCGCTGTTCTGCGCGGTGGCGTGGTCGCTGGACAGCCTTCTGGTCGCGCGCGCGCTGCAGGGACTCGGGGCCAGCGGCATCATGAGCGTCAACACGGCGCTGGTGCGCTTCGTCTATCCCGGACGGATGCAGGGCCGCGGCTTCGGCCACAACGCGCTGGTGGTCGCGACCGCCTTCACCTTCGGCCCGTCGATCGCCTCCGCCATTCTCGCGGTCGGCCCATGGCCGTGGCTGTTCGCCGTCAACATCCCGTTCGGCCTGGTTGCGACCGGCATCGGCTTTGCGATGCTGCCGAAGACGCCGCGGGCCGATCACGGCTTCGACTTCCTCGGCGCACTCCTCGCCGCCGCCTGCCTCGGCCTGTTCATCACCGGCGTCGGCAGTGCCGCACACAATCTGTCGCCGGTTGTCGTCGGCATCGAGCTGATCGCGGCCCTCGCGCTCGGCTTCATCCTGACCCGCCGCCATGCCGATCACCCGGCGCCGATGCTGCCGATCGACCTGTTCGGCCGGCCGATATTCGCGCTGTCGGCGGCGACGGCCGTCTGCTCCTTCGCCGTGCAGGGCCTCGCCTTCGTCTCGCTGCCGTTCTATTTCGAGGACGTGCTGGGACGTTCGCAGGTCGAGACCGGCTTCTTCATGACGCCCTGGCCGCTGGTGGTCGGCATCATGGCGCCGATTGCGGGGCGCCTGTCGGACCGCCATCCGGTGGGCCTGCTGGGCGGCATCGGCCTCGTGCTGCTCGGCATCGGCATGGCGCTGCTCGCGCTGCTTCCGGCGAGCCCAAGCATCCCTGACATCGTCTGGCGCATCGTGATCTGCGGCATGGGCTTTGGCTTCTTCCAGGCGCCGAACATGAAGGCGCTGATGGGAAGCGCGCCGCCCCACCGCAGCGGCAGCGCCTCCGGCATCGTCGCGACCGCGCGCCTGACCGGACAGACGACCGGCGCAGCGCTCGCCGCCGCCTGCTTCGCACTTGCTGGCCACAACGGCGCGACGCTGGCGCTGGCCCTCGGCGCGGGCTTTGCCGCGCTCGGCAGCGTGATGAGCTTCTTGCGGCTCGCGGTGAAGTAAGCCGTCAGGCCGCCGTCACGCCGACGGCCACCGGAGCGACGGTCTCGTTGTCCAGCGCAGCCAGGCGCTCGTCGATGGCCGCGATGACCTTGCGCGAGTACGGTCCGAGATGTGCATAGGCCGCGATCATCTGCACGGCGATGCGCGCCGATGACGTGTCGCGCTTGGCGCAGTTCATGAAGGTTTGCCAGAGCGGCCCCCGCGCCTCCGGAAGGGCGGAGACCACCTTGTGCACGGTCTCCATGGCCCCGAGCTTGGAGCGGATATCACCTTCGGCAAGCTCGGAACGCTGCCTGGATCGGTCGAGCAGCGTCATCAGGCGGTCGACGCGTGCTGCATAGGCGGCCGGGCTGTAGATGTGCTCCAGCACCCGCTTGTAGTCCATCAGGATGTCGCGCAGCGGGCGGACCGGATCGAAGTTGATGCCGGCCGTACACTGATCGGCGCCGATTGTCGGCGCCACGTCATGGCCCGAATGCAGCCGGCCTTCGCGCTCCAGCCGGCGCGTGAGCTGCGTGTTGGGCAAGGCATAGAGCAGGCCGACCATGGCCACGGGAATCGCCGCCTCCTCGATGAAGTCGATCATCGACTCCGCCATCGAGACCTTCTCGTTGTCGAAGCCGACGATGAAGCCCGCGGTGACGAGCATCCCGGCGGCGTAGATCTTGTGGATGCTCTCGGCGATGTTGCGCCGCGTGTTCTGCTTCTTGCGCATCGCGACCAGCGTCGCCGGGTCCGGACTTTCGATGCCGACGAAGATGCCGAAGAAATTCGCCGCACCCATCAGCTCCAAGAGCTCCGGATCGTCGGCGAGGTTGACGGAGGCTTCCGTGGAGAATTCGAAGGGATAGCCGTGCGTGCGCTGCCATTCGGCGAGCTTCGGCAGGAACTGCCGCAGCGACTTCTTGTTGCCGATGAAATTGTCGTCGACGAAATCCAGATGGCCCCGATAGCCCATGTTGTAGAGCGTCTCGAGCTCGACGAACATCTGCTCGATCGTCTTGGTCCGCGGCACGCGTCCGTAGAGCTCGATGATGTCGCAGAACTCGCAGGTGAAGGGGCAACCGCGCGAATATTGCACACCGAGATAAAGATAGTCCTCGAACTTGAGCAGGTCGAAACGCGGCACCGGCGTCTTGGTGACGTCGGCCTGGAACTTCGGTGCGGTGAAAACGCCGGACCGCGCGCCACTCTCCCAGGCCGCGATGAACTCGTCCATGACGCTCTCCGCCTCGCCGAGCACCCGGAAATCGGCCCGCTCGTAGATGTGGGGGCTCGAGGTGGGATCTGGTCCGCCGACCACGACCGGCTTGCAGGCCGCGCGGCACAGCTCGATCAGGCGCAACGTGTCGGCCTGCTGGGGCAACATTCCGCCGGTGAACACGACGTCGGCCCAGGCGAGATCCTCCTCCCCGAAGGGCGCCGTGTTGCAATCGATCAGCCGGACCGTCCAGCTCTCGGGCAGCATCGCGGCAACGGTGATCAGGCCCAAGGGGGCGGCCGGGCGCTTGACGCCCATCACTTTGCAGGATTCACCGAAGGTCCAGAAGGACTCTGCCGAGAACAGCGGGTAGAGCATCAGTACGTTGCAGGGACTCGGCACGTTCATGGAACTCCTTTTGCGTCGGCGCAGTGTACCAAAGCGCCCGCGACTTGCACCCCGGCAAAAGGGACAAAGTGTGGCCTGCGCCATGCGCGGGAACCCGCGGACGTCGCCTCAAGCCGGGGCCTCGGCGCGCCGGGAAAGGTCGCGCAGCCCCGCGCGGCCGGGGCGAGGCAAAACACCGCGGGTGCCCCAATCTTCCCGCAGCCGCGAGAATCTTCGATAGCTGGCCCTCGGACTCTTGATTTGAAGAGTTCCAATTTGGCGGACAAATTGCGCCCCTGAGCCCAATCGGTGGATTGGACCCAATCAGGGGACTGCGATGGCAAACCTAACAATCAACGGAAAAACCTTCACGCTCGACGTCGAGCCGGATACGCCGCTGCTCTGGGCGATTCGCGAGAATGCCGGCCTGACCGGCACCAAATACGGCTGCGGCATTGCGCAATGCGGCGCCTGCACCGTCCACCTCGACGGCGTGGCGATGCGCTCCTGCGGGATCTCTGTCGCCGAGGCCGAGGGCAAGAAGATCACCACGATTGAAGGGCTCGCCTCCGGCGCCACGCTGCACAAGGTGCAGGAAGCCTGGATCGCCCAGGACGTACCGCAATGCGGCTATTGCCAGAGCGGCATGATCATGGCTGTCGCCGCGCTGCTGAACGAGAAGCCGAAGCCGACCGACGCCGACATCGACGAGGCCATTACCAATATCTGCCGCTGCGGCACCTTCCAGCAGGTGCGCGAGGCGATCCACACGATCGCAAGCGCGTAGAGGAGCCGCCCCATGAACAAGCACGTCTCTCCCAAGATGAACCGCCGTGCCTTCGTCATCGGCACCGCCGCTGTCGGCGCCGGCCTCGCAATCGGCCTCGATCTCCCGTTCGGCGGCCCCGCCGTGGTGCGCGCGGCCGACGGCTCGCCGGAGGTCAACGCCTGGGTCGTGGTCCGGCCCGACGACACCGTCGTGATTCGCATCGCCCGCTCCGAGATGGGCCAGGGCTCGCTGACGGGCCTCGCCCAGCTCGTCGCCGAGGAGCTCGAATGCGACTGGACCAAGGTCACCACCGAATATCCGACGCCGGGCCAGAGCGTCGCCCGCAAGCGCGTCTGGGGCGATTTCTCGACCGGCGGCAGCCGCGGCATCCGCTCGTCGCAGGACTATGTCCGCAAGGGCGGCGCCACCGCGCGCGTGATGCTGATCGAGGCCGCCGCCAATGCGTGGAAAGTGCCGGCCTCCGAATGCACCGTCGCCAACGGCGTGATCACCCATACGCCGTCAGGCAGGACCACGACCTACGGCAAGGTCGCCGAAGCTGCGGCCAGGCTGACGCCGCCCGCGGACGTCAAGCTGAAGGATCCCAAGGACTGGAGGCTGGTCGGCAAGGGCGTGAAGCGGCTCGACACCGCCGACAAGACCACCGGCACCATGATCTACGGCATCGACGTCAAGCTGCCGGGCATGCTCAATGCCGCCATCAAGGACTGCCCGGTGTTCGGCGGCAAGCTGAAGAGCTACGACGAGGCCAAGATCACCGGGATGAAAGGCGTCAAGAAGGTCGTCAAGGTCGGCGATACCGCGGTCGCGGTCGTGGCCGACACCTGGTGGCACGCCAAGACCGCCCTGGAAGCGCTGCCGATCGTCTGGGACGAAGGCGAGAACGCCAAGGTCTCCAGCGAGTCCATTGCGAAGTGGCTGGCCGAAGGCCTGAACGACGACCAGCCGGCCTATGTCGGCAACAAGAACGGCGACGCCAAGGCTGCGATCGCCGGCGCCGCCAAGAAGGTCGAGGCCGTCTACTCCTATCCCTACCAGAACCACGCCACCATGGAGCCAATGAACGCCACCGCGCTCTACACGCCGGACAAGTGCGAGGTCTGGTGCGGCACGCAGAACGGTGAAGCGGCCTTCGCAGCCGTGCTGGAGGCCTCCGGCCTGCCGGCGGAGAAGTGCGACGTGCACAAGGTGATGCCCGGCGGCGGCTTCGGCCGGCGCGGCCAGACCGACTATGTCCGTCAGGCGGTCTTGGTCGCCAAGCAGATGCCGGGCACGCCGATCAAGCTGCTTTGGTCGCGCGAAGAGGACATGGCGCACGGCCGGTATCACCCGATCACCCAGTGCAAGATGACCGGCGCGTTCGACGCCAACAACAATCTGGTCGCGCTGCACTACCGCCTCTCCGGCCAGTCGATCCTGTTCTCGCTGCGTCCTGAGGCGCTGCAGAACGGCATGGACCCCGTTGCGTTCCAAGGGGTCGCCCAATCCGGCGAGGCCGCGTTCGGCTATTCGGTCCCGAACCTGTTGATCGAGCATGCGATGCGCAATCCGCACGTTCCGCCCGGCTTCTGGCGCGGCGTCAACGTCAATCACAACGCGATCTACATGGAATGCTTCATGGACGAGCTGGCCCAGGCCGCAGGCCAGGACCCGCTCGAATTCCGTCGCAAGCTGATGGGCAATCACCCCAAGCATCTGGCGGTGCTCAATGCGGTCGCCGAGAAGATCGGCTGGAGCACGCCAGCGCCGCAGGGCGTCTATCGCGGCATCGCGCAGGTGATGGGCTATGGCAGCTATGTCGCCGGCGCAGCCGAGATCTCGGTGACCGACGGCAGCAAGATCAAGGTGCATCGCATCGTCGCCTCCACCGACCCCGGCTACATCGTCAATCCGGCGCAGGTGGAGCGGCAGATCGCGGGCTCCTTCGTCTACGGCCTCTCCGCCCTGTTCTATGGCGGCTGCACCGTCAAGGACGGCAAGATCGAGCAAACCAACTTCGACACCTACAATTCGATGCGTATCAACGAGATGCCGAAGGTGGAATCGGTGATGGTGCCGAGCGGCGGGTTCTGGGGCGGCGTCGGCGAGCCGACTATCGGCGTTGCGGCTCCGGCGGTGCTCAACGCCTATTTCGCCGCGACGGGCAGGCGAGTCCGCTCGTTCCCGCTGCGCGACCAGAACATCACCTTCGCTTAAAGTAGCATGCTGCGGCGACGCGAGAGTGCCGCCGCAGTCCTTTTGCAGATGCCCCTGATGACCACGCGCCCGGTGACACGGCGCAATGCCGTGTTCGGCATCACCATGGCGGCCGCGACGCTGGCGCGGCCATCGATCTCGCGCGCGCAATCCACGGCGCGCATCGTCGTGGTCGGCGGCGGTTTCGGCGGTGCGGCCTGCGCCCGCGGGCTGAAGCGCGCGCAAGCAGACTTGCAGATCATCCTGATCGAACCCAATGCGGTCTTCATCTCCTGCCCCCTCAGCAACGAGGTGATCGCGGGCCTGCGCGAGATCGACGCGCAGCAGTTCGGCTACGATAAGCTCGCGGCCGACGGCGTCATCGTGATCGGCCAGGCCGTGACCTCGATCGAAGCGCAGCAGCGCAGGGTCATGACGGCAGATGGCGTCGCGCTGCCCTACGACCGCCTCGTGCTCTCGCCCGGCATCGACTTCCATTTCGAGGCCCTGCCCGGCTACGACGAGGCCACATCGGAAAAGATGCCACATGCCTGGAAAGCCGGCGCACAGACGCTGCTGCTGCGCCGCCAACTCGAGGCGATGGAGGACGGCGGCACGGTTGCCATCGCGGTCCCCGCCAATCCCTCGCGGTGTCCGCCGGCGCCCTACGAGCGCGCCAGCCTGATCGCGCACTATCTGAAGACGAAGAAGCCGCGCTCGAAAGTGCTGGTCCTCGACGCCAAGGACAACTTCTCGCAGCAGCGCCTGTTCGAGAAGGCGTGGAAGGAGCTTTACGGCGACATGATCGAGCGCATCGCGCTGTCGCAAGGCGGCCGGGTGACCTCGATCGATGCCGCAACCAAAACCATCGTCACCGAGTTCGGCAACTATACGCCCGATGTCGCCAACGTCATCCCGCCGCAGCGCGCCGGCCGCATTGCCGAGATCGCAGGCGCGACAGATGCGACCGGCTGGTGCCCGATCGATCCTGTCACCTTCCAGTCAAAGCTCGTCAAGAACATCCATGTCATCGGCGACGCCTGCCTCGGCGGCGGCATCCCCAAATCGGCATCGGCCGCGAGCGCGCAGGGCAAGGCCTGCGCCGCTGCGATCGTGGCCCTGCTCGCAGGTCACGCGCCGGAGACGCCGCGGCTGACCGGCGTCTGCTACAACACCGTCGCACCTGGCTACGGCTTCTCGCTCGCCGGCAACTATCAGCCCAGGGGCGACATCTTCGCCGAGGTCGAAGGCGGCACGACGAGCCCGGTCGTTGCGCCGCGCGAGCTGCGCGGCCGTGAAGCGGCGGAGGCCGAGCGCTGGTTTCAAACCATCACGGCGGACACCTTTGGCTAGAGCAATGATAGAGCGAGCCTGTCGCCACGAACAAAGTGTGCCCCCTCCCCCGCCTGCGGGGGCGAGTTGGGGAGAAGGTGTCTCCGCCCGCGAGAACCCCCAGGAGGAAAGACCCCTCACCCGCCGCTGCGCGGCGACCTATCCCGCAAGCGGAAGAGGTAAGCTGAGTTCGCGACGATCCTGGTTCCTTCATCGAGCGCTTGCGATTTCAGCAATGGTCGTGACGAGCCTGGCCGTGCCTTCCCAAGCCGAAGAGCTCACCTCCTACCAGATCGTCGGCGACGGCATTCCACAATCCCTCACCGGCACTCCCAGCGATGCCGCGCGCGGGCGCGCGCTGGTGCTGGCGCGCACGACGACCTGCATTCTCTGCCATTCCGGCCCGTTCCCGGAAACGCGCTTCCAGGGCGACCTCGCGCCTGATCTCTCAGGCGCCGGGAACCGCTGGACGGCGAGCCAGTTGCGGCTTCGACTGGTCGATGCCGCGCGTTTCAACCCGCAGACCATCATGCCGTCCTATTATCGCAACGATGGCCTCGTCCGGGTCGGGCGCAATTTCGCCGGCAAGCCGATCTTGTCGGCTGCGGAGATCGAGGACATCGTGGCCTTTCTTGCAACGCTTCGGGACTAGCTTCATGCCGACCACGCGACGACAATTTTTCAGCCTTGCCGGAAGCGTCACGGTCGCCGGGACGATCCCGATCCTCACGTTGCGACCGCTCGAGGCAACGCCAGCGATGCTCAGCGCCGCGATCCGCAACGTCGTCGGCGAGGCACCAATTCGCGCTGGCAAGGTCAAGCTCGACATTCCGCCGCTGGTCGAGAACGGCAACACCGTGCCGATGACGGTGAGCGTCGCAAGCCCGATGACGGCGACCGACTACGTCAAGAGCATCCATGTCTTCAACGAGAAGAACCCGCAGCCGAACATCGGCAATTTCTATCTCAACCCCTCCTCCGGCCGCGCCCAAGTCTCGACGAGGATCCGCCTCGCCGATACCCAGAAGGTGGTCGCGATCGCGCGCTTCTCGGACGACACGTTCTGGCAGATTGCCGCGGACGTCGTCGTGACGCTGGCTGCCTGCACCGAGGAGTTGAACTGATGGCCGCGCTCATCAACGTTCCTGCAAGGGCCAAACGCGGCGACATCATCGAGATCCGCACGCTGACCTCGCACATCATGGAAACCGGCTTCCGCCACACCGTCGACGGCGCGCTGGTGCCGCGCGACATCATCACGAGTTTTACGTGCCGCTACAACGGCGCCGAAGTCTTTCGCGCCGACCTGTTTCCGGCGATCGCCGCCAATCCGTATCTGTCCTTCTTCACCGTCGTGAAGGAGAGTGGCAAGTTCGAGTTCGAATGGATCGGCGACAACGGCTATTCGTCCACCGCATCGGCATCGATCACCGTCGAATGAGATTTTGGCGCGCGATAGCGGCGGCGATACTGCTCGTCACGGTCCCTGCCCTGCGCGCCGGTGAGATCCCGCCCGATGCGCGCCGGTCCGGCTACACCTTCATGGGTCCTGATACCCGCGCCATGCAAGATGACGATACCGCCAATCCCGGCATGCTGTTCGTGCTCGACGGCGAGGCGCTGTGGGGCAAGAAGACCGGCAGCGCCGACAAGGCCTGCGCCGATTGCCATGGCAATGCGCGCAGCAGCATGAAAGGCGTCGCGGCACGCTATCCCGCCTTCGACAAGACGCTTGGCCGTCCCGTCACGCTGGACCAGCGCATCAGCCTCTGCCGCGCCAATCATCAGCAGGCAACAGTGCTGCCTTACGAGAGCCGGGACCTGCTGGCACTGTCCGCCTTCATCGCCCACCAGTCCCGCGGCATCGCGATCACCGCGGGCGACGATCCGCAACTCAAGCCCTTCGTTGTGCAGGGCCGCGATCTCTTCATGCAGCGCGAGGGTCAGCTCAACCTCGCCTGCACCAATTGCCACGACGACAATTTCGACAAGCGTCTCGCTGGCGCACCGATCACACAGGGACAGCCGACCGGCTATCCGCTCTACCGTCTGGAATGGCAGACGCTCGGATCTCTGGAGCGTCGCTTGCGCAGCTGCATGACCGGCGTCCGCGCCCAGGCCTATGATTACGGCTCGCCCGAGCTGGTCGCGCTCGAGCTCTATTTAATGTCGCGGGCGCGCGGCCTGCCGAACGAGGCGCCGGCCGTACGGCCTTGAACGAGAGCGGCCGGGGCATCGCCCGGCCGCCCGCAACGATCGCGACACCCTACTCCGCCGGCGCGGCGCGCATCTCCGGATGTGCGGCGTAGTGCTCGCCGGTGCCGAGCTTGCTGGCCGCGAACAGGCCGGCCGACATCACGGCATAGGCGAGCGCGACCGCCGGTGTCACGCCAAACCCGCCGCCGATGCCGACGGCTTCGCCGTGCATGAAGCCGAAATAGGTCATGATGGCACCGGCCAGCGCGAAGGCGGAGGCCTTTTCGAAATCGCGCTCGATGATGAAGACACCGATCGCGCCCAGGATGAGGCCGCCGAGGATGGAGCCGCCGCCCATCACCTCCAGGCCGTGATAGAACACGCCCTGCTGCGGCAGCGCCGCGATCGCGGCAGCCTTGACCGCGTCGGCCTTGTCGGCGGCCATTCCGCCGACGGTCGCCGCAGCCGTCATGGTTGAGCCGAGCATGGTGTCGATCTGGAGCTTGGCCCAGGCCGCAAGATGCGGCGTCAGCGCCAGCACGATCGCGGGCGCGTGCTTGACTGGCGTGGTCTGGAACGCCTGTGCGCCGATGAGCATGCCGATATAGAGCAGGATCGGCGAGATCGCGACGACAGGCACCAGCGCCAGCAGCACCGAGATGATGCCGAACCAGGCCAGCACCACGACCATGATGCCGGTCGCAGCCGAATAGCCGATGCGGCCGCCCATCGCCTTCCAGCCGGGATGGCCGATATAGACTGCGTTGATGAAAGGATTGCCCATCAGGCAGCCGATCAGGCTGACGACGCCGTCGGCGGTCAGCACGCGCGTGGTCGGATATTCGTCGCCAGCCGCTTCCGCGCTCTCGACATTGTCCATGGCCTCGACGAGATCGTAGATGCCGAACGGAATGGCGGTGACCAGGATGATGCCGAGGAATTCGAAGCCGGAGAAGACGTAGCCCACGGCCGGGATCGGCACCGAGAAGCCGAAGTTCGCGAAAGCGGCTCCAACACCCGCGATGCTCAATCCGCCAAGGCCGAGCCCGAACGGGTTGGAGCCCCAGGCGATGATCATGCCGGCCGCGATAGCGACGAGGCCCGCGGGAATGCCGCGCCAATACTTCACGCCACCGAACCAGCTCACCAGGATGATGGCGAAGCAGACCAGACCGATCTGCGGCGTCATGTACATTTCGAGCGCCGGCCGCATCGAGATGAACGTAACCGATACGCCGGCAAGCGTGCCGAGCAGCGCCGCACGCGGCGTGATTTTTCGGATGAATGGGGCAATGAAGCCACCGATCATAAGAATAAAACTTTGGAAGAACACCCAAACGAGTCCGGCCGACCAGCCCTTCAGCGGATCGCCGGTCTTCAGCGTGATCGGCAGCATGATCACGAAGGTGACGATGAACATGTGCGGCACGCTGACGCCCGACGGCAGCGCGCAGACGTCGCTGCGGCCGGTCTTCTGCGCCAAGCGATAGGCGAGATACGCGTAATAGAAGGTCGACAGGCACATCATCAGCCCGAGCGCGGGCAGGATGCGGCCGAACACGAGACTATCGGGCATCTTCAAGACGAAGCGGAGCAGGCCCGTGAGCACCAGCATGTTGACGAGGATGTTGGTGCCGAAGCCGAAAAACGCGTTCCAGTCGCCCGATGTCCATAGTGCCGGCTTGAAGCTGGACTTGCCGGCCGTCCCCGTTAATGTGCTCATGATACTACCCCTATGTGGTCGAAATTTTCATTGCCGCCAGGACTGCGGCTGAATCCGCGACCCAGCCGAAGATGCCGCCCTGGGCCTTGATCATCTTCAGGCCCATCTCGTGAAACTCGGGGAAGTAGGACGCGCAGCCGTCCGAGATGACGACGCAGCGATAGCCGCGGTCATTGGCTTCGCGCACGGTGGTGTTGACGCACACTTCGGTGGTGACGCCGCACACCAGCAAATTCTCGATGCCGTATTTCTCCAGCACCTCGCTGAGCTCGGTGGCGTAGAACGCGCCCTTGCCGGGCTTATCGACCACGACCTCGCTGTCGAGCGGATAGAGCTGCGGGATGATGTCGTGGCCGGCCTCGCCGCGGATGAGGATGCGGCCCATCGGGCCGGGATCGCCGATGCGTAACGACGGTGCACCGCGCTCGACCTTTGCCGGCGGCGCATCGGACAGGTCAGGCAGATGGCCCTCGCGAGTGTGGATCACCAGCATGCCGCTCTCGCGCGCCGCCTTCAGCACCGCGCCGATCGGCTTTACCGCACGCGCGAGCTGGCTGACGTCGTTCCCCAGCGTCTCGCCGAAGCCGCCGGGCTCCATGAAGTCGCGCTGCATGTCGATGATGAGGAGCGCGGTGCTCGCCCAGTCGAGCTTGATCGGCTCGGGCTCGGCGATGATGACGCCCTTTGTCGACTTGCTTGAGTTCAACATGACGCCCCCGCGAGAACTCTCTTTCCGGAGAGTTCTGCAAGCGCCGTGCCATTGTGTACAATTGCGGAGACGAGCAGGTCGCAAAGGAAATCGTTGCGTAGTCAGAAGGTTACGCCGGCGATCGAGGTCTGCTTATTCCCTGTGCGACGGCTTTGCGAAGCGCATTTGCTTAAAGGATGAGCGGGTAAGCGGCGCCCTCCTTCGCTGTCAATCCTGGGCGACGCTCTCTCGTCTCCCTCTCCCCGTTCTCACTGGAAGAGGGTTGGGGTGAGGGGCTGCTTCCGCAAAATCGGTGAGAGTTGAACTCGCGGAGACTCCCCCTCACCCGGAATTTGCTCTCGCAAATGCCGGCCGCTCCGGCACGCGAGGGAGAGGCGAAGTGCGAACACTACCGCCCAGCCCCATACAGCTGCCGATACTCATTCTCATATGGCGCATACGAATCCTTCAGCGTCGCCATGTTGAGCAGCATGGTCGCGACCATCGTGCTCGCCTTGTCGAACACGCGCGTCTTCACCCAGGCGCTCTCGGTTCGGCGGCTGCCGGACAGCGCGACCACCTCGCGCTCGACCTCGTACTCTTCGTCGACGAAGAGCGGGCCCTTCACCAGCCTGATTTCCTGATCGGCGAACAGGCCGACCGCCGGGCCCTTGGCCGGCAGCGGATCCTGCTTGGAGCGGTACTGGAACAGGACGCTCAACATCTCCATCGGAATGATGGGCCTGCGCCACGGATTATCGGCGGTCGAGTAATAAGGCGAGTTCTCGGTGATGACAGCGAGCTTCTGCCGCAGCGAAAACGGATAGAGGTCGCCCATATTCTGGTCGAACGCCATCCGTACCGCCTGCCGCTGGCTCGTCTGCGCCACCTTCACGTCGCGCAGGATCACGGGATCGGTCAACGGCTTGAGCTCGGTAAGACGCGCTTCGAGTGCAGTCTGAGCGTGCGGCTCACCGACCGAGGCCGTGCCGCGCAGCACCTCCGTGCCATCGCGCTTCACCATCTGGATCTGGCACTGGCTCGTCCCCGGCAACGGCTTCGACAGGATCGCCTGCACCTCCTCGCCTTCGTAGCAGACGCTGCGGTAATGTGCGGAGAGGCAGCCGGTCTCGAACCAGGCGTGTCCCCACAGCCGCGCGCCGAGCGGAGCGAGCTGGCTGAAATGGGTCGGGCCCTCGATGGTGCCGCCCTTGAAGCCGAGCTTCTGCGCGGTCGTGTCGTCATGGATCGAGGCGTGCGCGTCGTAGGTTTGCGCCTGCAGCATCTGGCGCGGCTGGCGCCACCGCCCGGTCAGGGCCTCGGCCGTCTCGGTGATCTCGGTATCGAATGCGTTTGCAGCCATGGTGCTCTCCACTGGAAGCCATGACTAGCAGGAGCGCCACGGATGCGGCCAGCGATATTGACTTCGCGGCCCCATGCTTTTGACTGTCACAATTCGCGTCGCGCAGCCGCACCCCTCCCGCAGCGCACCCCCCGCCGAACGAGACACGAGGATTTCTGAAATGACGCTGATGCAGGTCGAGCTGGATGACAAATACCGGCTCGAATCGAAGCGGATCTTCCTGTCCGGCACGCAGGCCCTGGTCCGCCTTCCCATGTTGCAGCGCGAACGCGACCGGCTCCAGGGACTCAACACGGGCGGCTTTATCTCGGGCTATCGCGGTTCCCCGCTCGGCATGTACGACCACGCGCTGTGGCGCGCGAAGTCGCACCTGCAGCAGCACGACATCGCCTTCGTCCCCGGCCTGAACGAGGATTTGGCTGCAACCGCGGTCTGGGGCAGCCAGCAGGTCGGCCTGTTTCCGGGCGCCAAGGTCGATGGCGTGTTCGGCATCTGGTACGGCAAGGGTCCCGGCGTCGACCGCTCGGTCGACGCGCTCAAGCATGCCAACGCGGCCGGAACCTCGCTCAACGGCGGCGTGCTCGCGCTCGCCGGCGACGATCATGGCTGCCAGTCCTCGACGCTGGCGCATCAGAGCGAGCAGGTGTTCGCAGCGGCGCTGATCCCCGTGATCAATCCCGCGACGCTGCAGGACTATCTCGATCTCGGTCTCTACGGCTTTGCACTGTCGCGCTTCTCCGGCTGCTGGGTCGGCTTCAAGGCGATCAGCGAGACGGTCGAAAGCTCGGCCTCCATCTACAGCGATCCTGAACGCATCAAGATCGTGCTTCCCGATGATTTCGAGATGCCGCCCGGCGGCCTCAACATCCGCTGGCCCGATCCGCCGCTGGAGGCGGAGAAGCGCCTGTTCGGCCCGAAGATGGCAGCGGTGCAGGCCTTTGCCCGCGCCAACCGGCTCGACCGCATCGTGCTCGATTCCAGGCCGGCCCGGCTCGGCATCGTCGCAACCGGCAAGGCCTATCTCGATCTGCGCCAGGCGCTCGCCGACCTCGGCATTACTGACAAGGACGCGCAGGATCTGGGCTTGCGCATCTACAAGGTCGCGCTGACCTGGCCGCTGGAGGAAAGCGGGGCAAGGCACTTCGCCGAAGGCCTTCAGGATGTGCTGGTGGTCGAGGAGAAGCGCGGCTTCATCGAAGACCAGCTGATGCGCATCCTCTACAATGTGGATGCATCGAAGCGTCCCATCGTCACCGGAAAGCGCGACGAAAACGGCACGCCGCTGCTGCCGAGCGAAGGCGAGCTGACGCCCACCATCGTCGCGGGCGCGCTGGTAAACCGCTTGCGCAAGCTCGGCCATCACAGCCCCGTGCTGGAGCAGCGGCTCGCCCGGCTCGAGGCGTTCGACAATCCCGTCACATCAAGCTCGCAGATCAAGCTCGCGCGTACGCCATTCTTCTGTTCGGGCTGCCCGCACAATTCCTCGACGCGCGTGCCGGAGGGCAGCCGCGCCATGGCCGGCATCGGCTGCCACGGCATGGCCCTGAGCATGCCGACACGTCGCACCGACCTGATCTCGCATATGGGCGCCGAGGGCGTGAACTGGATCGGCCAGTCGCCCTTCACCACCGAGAAGCACATTTTCCAGAATCTCGGCGACGGCACCTACACGCATTCCGGACTCCTTGCCCTTCGCGCCGCGTCGGCCGCCGGCATCAACATCACCTACAAGATCCTCTACAACGACGCCGTCGCGATGACCGGCGGCCAGCCGGCCGAAGGCGCCTTCAATGTCGCGCAGATCGCGCATCAGGTCTGGGCCGAGGGCGTCAAGCGGCTCGCGATCGTCTCGGACGATCCCGGCAAGTACCCCGACGGCAACTACTTCCCGCAAGGGGCGACCATCCATCACCGCCGCGAGCTCGATGCCGTGCAGCGCGAGCTGCGCGACATCAAGGGTCTCACCGCCATCATCTACGACCAGACCTGCGCGGCAGAGAAGCGCCGCCGCCGCAAGCGCGGGCTCTATCCCGATCCGGCCAAGCGCGCCTTCATCAACGAGCTCGTGTGCGAAGGCTGCGGCGATTGCTCGCTGGCCTCCAACTGCGTCTCGGTGCAACCGCTGGAGACCGAGTTCGGCCGCAAGCGCCAGATCGACCAGTCCAACTGCAACAAGGACTTTTCCTGCGTCGAGGGATTTTGCCCGAGCTTTGTCACCGTGCATGGCGGCACGCTGAAGCGAATGAAGACCTCGGCGGTCGATTCCGGGCAATTGTTCGCCGATCTCCCGCTGCCGCCCGCGCGTGAGCTGGACGGCCCCTACAACATCCTCGTCACCGGCATCGGCGGCACCGGCGTCATCACCATCGGCGCGCTGCTCGGCATGGCCGCCCATGTCGACGGCCGCGGCTGCTCGGCGCTGGACTTCACCGGCCTGTCGCAAAAGAACGGCGCGGTCATGAGCCATGTGCGCATCGCGCCGAAGCCGGAAGATATTTCCGCCGTCCGCATCACCACCGGCGGCGCCGACGTCATCCTCGGCTGCGACATGATCGTCTCAGCCGGCCCGACTGCGCTGAGCCGCGCCGAGCGCGGCGTGACCAAGGCCTATATCAACGCCGACCTGCAGCCGACCGCGAGCTTCGTGCAAAACCCCGATCTCGATTTCGAGATGGGCACGATGCAGACCGTGCTGCGCGATGCCGTCGGCGACAAGAACCTCGACATCATCGACGCCACCGGCATTGCCGCGGCGCTGATGGGCGACAGCATCGCGACCAATCCCTTCATGCTCGGCTTCGCCTTCCAGAAGGGCGCGATCCCGCTGTCGCTGGAGGCCCTGCTCCGCGCCATCGAGATCAACGGCGCAGCGATCGAGATGAACAAGCGCGCCTTCACCTGGGGCCGCCTCGCCGCCCACGACATGTCGCGGGTGCGCAGCGTGCTCCAGTTCAAGAACCGGGCGTCCGCACCGACAAAATCGCTCGATGACATCATCGCAACACGCGCGGAGTTTTTGACCGGCTATCAGGACAAGGCCTATGCCGACCGCTATCTGGCGGCCATCGCCAAGGTGCGCAAGGCGGAAGCCGCCGCCTCGCCCGCGTCCATGGAGCTGACCGAGGCCGTCGCCAAGAACCTGTTCAAGCTGATGTCCTACAAGGACGAGTACGAGGTCGCGCGGCTCTACACCGACGGCAGTTTTGCGAAGAAGGTGTCGGAAAAGTTCGATGGCGACTTCACGCTGAACTACCACCTCGCACCGCCGATCTTCGCAAAGCGCGACAAGGTGACTGGGCGACTTCAGAAGCAGGAGTTCGGCGGCTGGATGGTCCACGCCTTCCGCGTTCTTGCAAAATTGAAATTCCTGCGCGGCGGCGCGTTTGATCCGTTCGGCCGCACCGAGGAGCGTCGGGCCGAGCGGAAGTTGGTCGAGGATTACTTTGCTATGATCGATCAGCGCATGCCCGGGCTGAGGGCGGAGCAGATCCCGTTGCTGGCGCGGCTCGCGCGCGTGCCCGAAACGATCCGCGGCTTCGGCCACGTCAAGGAAGCCAACATCAAGTTGGCGGCGGCCGAGAAAGCGCGGCTGGAGGCGGAGCTCGAGAACAGCCGCTTTGCGGCGGCTGCGGAATAGATTGTGGAACGCGCTCGCCATTCACTCGGTGTCATCGCCCGGCTCGACCGGGCGATCCAGTGCTCCGAGACGGTTGTGATTGAATCGAGAAGCCGCGGCGTACTGGATGCCCCGGTCAAGCCGTGGCATGACAGTGTTGGAGGTGGCTAGACCGAGGCTGACACGCCGGCAGTCGTCTCGCGCACCGCCGCCCCACCCTCCGCCAGATGCCGTCCCGCGATGTAGCCGAACGTCAGCGCCGGCCCGAGCGCAATGCCTGGCCCTGGACAGTTCCCGTTCATGATCGAGCCCATGTCGTTGCCGCAGGCATAGAGGCCGGGAATCGGCGTGCCGTCCTCACGCAGCACGCGCGCCTGTGCATCAACCTTCATCCCGATCGCCGTGCCGAGATCGGCCGGATAGATGCGCATCGCGAAAAACGGCGCGCGGAGGATCGGCGCGACGCAGGGGTTGGGCTTGTGGGCGGCGTCCCCGAGATGGCGCTGATAGTCCGTGCTGCCGCGGCCGAATTCGGGATCGCGGCCTTCTCTCGCATCCGCATTGTAATTCTCAACCGTCGCCGTGAGCGTGGTTGGCTTGATGCCGATCTTCGCTGCCAGCTGCGCGATGCCGGGAGCCTCGATCAGCTCGCCGCTGGCGATATAACGGCGCACATTGCGCGTGAATGGCTTGATGCGGCCGAGACCGTAAGCCCAAAGGAACTGACGGTCGCAGATCAGATAGAACGGCCGGTCCGGCTCGCCATTGCCGTCGCGCAGCATGGCGAGCACGAACTCGTGATAGGACAGCGCCTCGTTGACGAAGCGACGGCCGGCGGCGTTGACGGCGATCACGCCAGGCTTGGCGCGGTCGGTCACCATGTGCGGAAGACTCCGCGGCTGCCATCGGCGCGGCGGAACAGCGAGGCCGGCACCCAACAGGCCGGGCTCGTCGCATCCGTATTGAGGGCGGCAGCGACCGTGGCCGAGAGCCGAAGCCCGTCGCCTGTGCTTGATGTGTTGGCCGCAGAGATGACGCTGGCCGCGGGCGGGAAGAAGCGCTTGCGCAAAGTCGCGTCATGCGAGAAGCCGCCGGTCGCCAGCACTACGCCGCGACGCGCGACGATCGGGCGATCACTCGCGCCGTGACGGATGACGACGCCAACGACGCGATCACCCTGCGTCGACAGATCCTGGACATCCGCGCTGAACAAGATTTCAACCTGCCGCGCCAGCAGCGAGGCGTAGAGCTGCGCGGCGAGCGCATTACCGAGATGCAGCGTCGTGCCGCGCGGGCTGCGCAGCCGCTGCAATGCGTATGCGGACACCAGCCGCGCCGTACGCAAGGTCGAACGCAGCGATTTTCCAACACGCCGCAGCTGCGGGATCTCGAGCGGGTTGACCATCATCCCGCCGAACAGCGTGAGCTCCGGCGGCGGCGGCCGCAGCCGCGCGAAAGCCCGGCCAAGCATTGTGCCGTCGAACGCCACCGGCTCCAGCACGCGCCCGCCCGGCGTCGCACCGAGCCGCTCCGGATAATAATCGGGATAGGCTTTGACCGACTGAAGGCGAACCTGCGTGTTGGCTTCGAGATATGCAATCGCCTCCGGCCCGCGCGCGAGGAAGGCAGCACGCAAGCTGGCATTGGCTGGCCCGGGCACAGTGCTCCACAGATAGCGGACGGCATCCGTGATGCTGTCGGACAGTCCCGCCTCCTTCATCTTGGCATTGGCGGGAATCCAGACCATGCCGTCGGACCAGGCCGTGGTGCCGCCGACGAAGGCGGTTTTCTCGATCACCAGCACGCGCAGGCCTTCGGCGGCGGCCACTGCCGCGGCCGTCATGCCACCGGCACCGGCGCCGATGACAATGACGTCGTAGGTCTCTTGTGCCGGCATCATGCAAGGATCCGAGGCGCGAGGCATGCTAGCGTCATACCCCGCCCGCGGGCTCGCAGCTAGCGTTGCGGCTTGCGTTCGATCGGGTCGATGTCGATCGCCCGCAGGCGGCCGAGCCGCAGCACGTCCATGGCGAGCCGGCGACCAATGCGGTCGCGGTCGAGCACGCGGATCAGATCATCGACGCCGTTGATCTCGACGCCGTCCAGCCTGATCACGACGTCGCCGGGCAGCAGGCCCGCCTTCGCCGCCGGCCCGTCCGGCTCGATCTGCATCAACAGCGCGCCCATCTTGTTCTCGACGCCGGCCAGGACCGCGTGCCGCCGCGGCACCGGCGCGGTCTGTCCGGCAACGCCGATATAGGCCCGGCGGACATAGCCGTGGCGGATGATCTCCGACAGCACGAATTGCGCGGTGTTGCTGGCGACCGCAAAGCAGATGCCTTGCGCCCCGTTGATGATGGCGGTGTTGATGCCGATCACCTCGGCATTCGACGACACCAGCGGCCCGCCGGAATTGCCGGGGTTGAGCGCGGCATCGGTCTGGATCACGTCCTCGATGGTTCGCCCGCTCACCGACCGGATCGAGCGTCCGAGCGCCGAGACCACGCCGGCCGTCACGGTCGATTCGAAGCCGAGCGGATTGCCGATCGCGATCACGAGCTGGCCGCGCTTGAGGCTCTTGGAATTGCCGAGCGCGGCATAGGGCAGATCGCGCACGCCGTTGGCGCGCAGCAGCGCAAGATCGGTATCAGGGTCGACGCCCAGCACCCGGGCGTCGCCGACGTGACCCTCGACGTCGCGCAGGCGGATCTCCCTGGAGGAGCCGACCACGTGGCTGTTGGTGAGCACGAGTCCATCCGGCGAGATCACGATGCCCGAGCCGAGGCCGCCGCGCTCGCGGCCGTTGGGGACCTTTGGCCCGGTCTCGACGCGGACGACGGCTGGGCCGACACGGTCGGTGACGTCGATCACGGCATTGGAATAGGCGTCCAGCAGCGCCCGATCATCGACTGGCGCAGCCGCCGTCGTCCGCGATGACGGCGCGTCATCGGCGATATCTGAGGTAAAATCCAACATGGCAAGAGTCCTTGAAGCTCACACAGATGGTGGCCTGTTCCCTCCTACGCAAGGGACCCGCCGGGGGCGCAGGGCTGGACTGCCCAGGTGGCTAGGGCGCCCGCCGCAGCGTGCCCGCCCTCGCCTTGACCGGATCGAGCAACGACCAGTCGCCATCCGGGAGCACATGGCCTTTCGGGAATGGCGCGCGCAGCTCGAGCCCGAGCGAGCGCAGCACGCGGTCGTCGCGGTAGTAGCATTGCAGCACGACGCGAACGAGCGTTGCGGCAGGCACGCCGCCGTGCTTGCGAAACTCCTGCGCCGCCGCGTCGCGCGCGGCGGGTTCGAGATCAGCAAGCGGCATGCCGGCCAACCGCGCCAGGTGATCCAGGGCTGCCGCGACAGGTCTGCTATCGCGGCCGAGTGTTGCAAGGATGTCGGCCTGGATGATCTCGTCATCGGCGCCGGGGACGCGATATTCCTCGCTCGGTGGAATGATCATGGCGGCGATGGTGCGGAGGTCGTCGCGCTGCCGCGGCGAGAGGGTCGGCTGATCAGTCATGGCGCCCTTTCGTCGAAACTCTACAGCCACAGTGACGGTGTGCTCCCTGCGGGCTGCGTTTGAATGCGACCATCTCAATCGAACAAATTGGCGAGGCGCTGCTTCATCTGGTCGGCGATGTAGAGCGCAAGGGCCTGGATGGTGGAGGTCGGATTCACCCCGCCCGAGGTGACGAAGATGCTGCCGTCGACGATGAAGAGGTTCTTCACGTCGTGCGTGCGGCCCCATTCGTTGACCACGGAGCGCTCGGGGTCGGTGCCCATGCGCGCGGTGCCGAGCAGATGCCAGCCGCCCCAGGGGATCGGCGAATTGACGCAGATGTCGCTCGCCCCTGCCGTCTCCAGAAACTCGCGGCCGCGGGCGAGCGCATGCTCCATCATCTTCCGGCTGTTCTCGCTGATCGTGTAGTCGACCTTCGGCGCGGGAATGCCGTGGCTGTCCTTCAGCACCGGATCGAGCGTGACGCGATTGTGCTCCTCCGGCAGGTCCTCGCAGATCGCGGAGAAGCCGAGCCGGTGGCCGTTGAGCTTGCGGAAGACGCGGTGATGATCTTCGCCCCAGGGCAGAATGCCCTTCTGCTCGCTGACCACGGCCTCGAACACCGGACCTGCGCCGCGCACGAACTGCACGCCATAGCCGCGCACGAAGCCGCGCGACAGGTCGGTGTCGTACCACTCCTTGCTCCACAGGCAGGTCGGCGGCGCGCGGTTGGAGTCGGTCGGCTCCGTCACGTAGCCGTAGATCTGCGCATAGGGATGGAACATCAAATTCTTGCCGACGAGGCCGGACGAATTGGCGAGGCCGTTCGGGAAGCGGCTGGATGCCGAGTTCAGCAGCAGCCGCGGCGTGCCGACGCCGTTGCAGGCGATGATGACGACATGCGCCGGCTGGAACTGCTCGACGCCGTCCTTGTCGTAGTACACCACGCCCGAGGCCATGCCGTTCTCATCGGTGGTGATCTCGCGCACCCGGCAATGGGTGCGCAGCTCGACGCCGGCGCGGATGGCGTGCGGCCAATAGGTGATGTCGGTCGAGGACTTTGCGCCTTGCGCGCAGGCAGGCGTGCAATGGCCGAGATTGATGCAGCGCGCCCGGCCCTCATAGTCCATGGTTGCGACCGTCGTGTCCGACGGCCACCAGTGCCAGCCGAGCTCGTTCATGGCCTTGCCGATGATGGCGCCGGACAAGCCCATCGGCTGCTGCGGCATCGGCGGATGCGTCAGCGGCGACAGTGGATCGCCCGACAGGCCCGACGTGCCCATCATGCGGTCGTTCTCCTCGAAGAACGGGGTCAGCGCGTCGTAGTCGATCGGCCAATCGTCGGCGACGCCGTCGAGCGTCTTCACCTTGAAATCGGAGGGATGCAGCCGCGGCCAATGCGCGGTGTACATCACCGTCGAGCCGCCGACCGCGTTGTAGTTGACGACCTTGATGGGCGAGTTGTCGTCGTTGATCGGGTAATCCTCGGGCCGTCCACGGACATTGGGGCTCGACGACCACTCACCGTAGAACTTGGCCTCCCAATCCCGCCCCGTGCTGGGATATTCCGCCGGATTCATCCAGCCGCCCTGCTCCAGGCAGAGGATGTGCATCTTGGTCTCGGCCAACGACCACGCCACCGCTGCGCCCGACGCGCCGGCACCGATGATCAGGACGTCCACGGGATCTTTCATCGCAACCTTGTCCTCCCCCTCGCCGCTTCCCGGGCGATTCGGCCTTCGCGGACCGGAAGGCTGCGCAAACGATAGGGGCAGAGCGACGGCTGAGTAAAGCCGCGAGGCCGGAATGTCGCACTTCCCGGGGCGCAGACCATTGGTATCGCCTCGTCCGGATGCTAGGAACGATGCGCAAGAGCAATCGATAGCGAGACCGTATGTCCTTCCGAAATTTCTTTGCCGCCGCCCGGGCTTTTGCGCTCGTTTCGTTTTTCGCTCTGTCAGGAATCCTGATGCCGCCAGAACCGGCCGCCGCGCTGACTGCAGCCGCCACGGTCCGGGACGGCAATTCCATCCAGCTCGGCGACGTGACCTATCGGCTCGACGGCGTCGATGCGCCTGAGCTGGACCAGGTCTGCATCGACGACCACGCCGATCCCTGGACCTGCGGCATCGAGGCCCGCGAGCAGCTGAACAAATTGATCAACAAACGCTCGGTGCGCTGCGACGATGTCGGGCCAGAAAAGAGCTTTGGCAAGCGGCACCGGGCGATCTGCACCGCCGAAGGCGACAAGGCGAGCTTGAACGAGCTGCTGGTCAAGCTCGGCTATGCCATCGCCCGCGAGCCGATCAAGGCGAACGTCAAGCCAGCGGCGACCGACGCCAAAACCGCATCGGCCGGGATCTGGAAGGGCTGCTTTGTTGCACCGCAAGATTTCCGGACCGGCAAGAAGGATGGGACGCTGCTGGGCGCTGCCTGCCGCGCCGATCGCGACAAGGAAATTCGCGCCGTGCTGTTTCCGGAGGATCTGACGATGCCGCCGAGCTGCAGCATCAAGGGCAAGCTTGCGGTGCGCGCCCGCGTCACCGGCAATATCGGTATCTATCATTTGCGGGGCTGCCCGAGCTACCCGGCGACGACTAAGCCGGATCGCTGGTTCTGCTCGGAAGACGACGCCCAGGCGGCGGGCTTCCGCAAGGCCTACAACTGCCGCCGGCCAAAGTGAAAAATTGGTTCACGCAGCCGTGAGTGGTACTCCGAGACAGTATTGATCCGGAATTGAACTCCAGCGGGAGTTGCCGCACCTATATGTGTATGCGAGCGCTTTGCGCGAGCGTTTCCTTGGCAGCAATCCGGCTTCGGCCGATTGTCTTTGCTGGGGCGTTTCCTCCCTAGACTTGGGCCGCTTGTCACAAACAAGCGGCTCTTCTTTTTGCGGAGCTGTGGACGCCAACTCCGCCCGGCCATGACGATGCGGTAAGATCAACGCATCAGGCTCACGACTTCCTCCGCTGCCATGCGAGCTACTGACGCATCATGATCTGATCCATCGGCGGCATGTTCTGGTTGAGATGCGACATGATCCAGACGGTGCCGCCAACCACCAGGAAGACGACTAACAGCCCGAACGCCAGCGCCAGCACGTTGTTGGTGTTGTCCGGGCCCGTGGTGATGTGGAGGAAGAACACGAGGTGCACACCCATCTGCGCGATCGCGAGCACGATCAGCGCGACCGGAATCGAAGGCTGCCAGACAAGGTCAGTTCCGGCGATGAAGAATGACATCGCCGTGAGCACCAGCGCCAGAGCAAGGCCAACGACATAGCCGAGGATCCGCTCGCCGACGCTGTGATGCTCTTCCTCGCCCGGTGCGAGGTCATGTTCGGCATGCATATGCGTCTGATCACTCATACGCCACTCCCAAGCAGGTAGACGACCGAGAAGACCCCGACCCAGATGATGTCGAGCGCGTGCCAGAACAACGCAAAGCACATCATCCGCCGCAGGACGTCGGCACGAAAGCCTTTGGCGAAGACCTGGGCCATCATGGTGAGCAGCCACAGGACGCCGGCCGAGACATGCAGGCCATGGCAACCGACCAGCGAGAAGAACGACGACAGGAAGGCGCTCCGCGACGGGCCGTAGCCGCGCGCAACGAGATCGGCGAATTCGCGGAATTCGATGACGAGAAAGATCAGGCCGAGCACGCAGGTCACGGCCATGCCGAGATAGAACCAGAACCGGTTGCGCACATCGGCGGCAATGCTGGCCATGCCGCAGGTGAAGCTCGACAGCAGCAGGCAGACCGTCTCGATCGCGACGTTCCGCTGATCGAAAATCTCGGAGCCCTTGGGTCCATCCGCTGTCTGGGTGACGAGCACCGCATAGGCTGCGAAGAAGCAGGAGAACATCACGATATCGGAGAGCAGGAAGACCCAGAAGCCGTACGCGGTCACGATCCGCTTCGACGCGGGCCCGGGATGCTCGATGACGATGCCGATGTGATGCGGATCGGCGTGGGCGTGCCCGGCGGTCGCGGTCATCGACATCAGATGGCTCCCGCCATGCTGACGAGGCTGCGCCGCTCCTCGAGATTGACGCGGTCGATGCGGGCGACCTCGGCGGCCGGAATGACGTATTCGTCATGGTCGCGCCAGGCGAAAACGACGAAAGTCGCGAACGCTCCGACGCCGCCTAAAATGACCATCCACCAGATGTGCCAGATCAGCGCAAAGCCCATGATGGTGGCGAAGAAGGCGCAGACGAAGCCGGTCGGCGAGTTCCGGGGCATCTCGATGTCCTGATACTCGGGCACGTCATGTTCGAGCGATTGCTGCTGGGCGCGGGCCTTCATGTCCCAATAGGCGTCCTCGCCACGCACATCAGGATTGAAAGCGAAATTGAACACGGGCGGCGGCGACGAGGTCGCCCATTCCAGGGAGCGCCCGTCCCAGGGATCGCCGGTGCGGTCACGCAGCGCCTCGCGGTTGCGGATGCTGACCACGAGCTGCATGATCTGGCTGATCACTCCGATCGACAGCAACAGCATGCCGAACGCCGCGATGATCATCCACGGCCTCCAGACGGCAACATCATAATGCTGCAGGCGCCGCGTCATGCCCAGCATGCCGGCGATGTAGAGCGGCATGAAGGTGACGTAGAATCCGATGAAGGTGAACCAGAATGCGACCTTGCCCCAGCGTTCGTCGAGGCGAAAGCCGAATGCCTTGGGGAACCAGTATTCGAAGCCGGCAAAGGCGCCGAACAGCACGCCGCCGATGATGACGTTGTGGAAATGCGCCACCAGGAACATGCTGTTGTGGAGCATGAAATCCGCCGGCGGCACCGCGACCAGCACGCCGGTCAGGCCGCCGATGATGAAGGTGACCATGAAGCCGACCGACCACAGCATCGGTGTCGCGAAACGGATGCGGCCGCCATACATCGTGAACAGCCAGTTGTAGAGCTTCACGCCTGTCGGTATCGCGATGATCATGCTGGCGATGCCGAAAATGGCGTTGACGTCGGGGCCGGCGCCCATCGTGAAGAAATGGTGCAGCCACACCATGAAGGAGACGACGCAAATCGCCATAGTGGCAAGCACCATCGAGCGATAGCCGAACAGCGCCTTGCCGGAGAAGGTGGACACCACCTCGGAGAAGATGCCGAAGGCCGGCAGCACCAGAATGTAGACCTCCGGATGTCCCCAGGCCCAGATCAAATTCATGAACATCATGACATTGCCGCCGGCTTCATTGGTGAAGAAGTGGAAGCCGAGGTAACGGTCGAGCAACAGCATCGCCAGCGTAGCGGTGAGGATCGGGAACGCCGCGACGATCAGGAGGTTCGAGGCGAGCGTCGTCCAACAAAACATCGGCATGCGCAGATAGTTCATGCCCCTCGTCCGCAGCTTCAACACCGTCGTGACGAGATTGATGCCGGCGACCAGCGTGCCGACGCCCGAGATCTGGAGCGACCAGGCGTAATAGTCGACGCCGACGCCCGGCGAATAGGACAGTCCCGACAGCGGCGGAAAGGCGAGCCAGCCGGTGCGCGCGAACTCGCCGATCACGAGCGAGAGGTTGACCAGCAGCGCGCCGGTCGCGGTCAGCCAGAAGCCGACCGAATTGAGCGTCGGGAAAGCAACGTCGCGCACGCCGAGCTGGAGCGGCACGACGAGGTTCATCAGCCCGATCACGAACGGCATCGCCACGAAGAAGATCATGATGGTGCCGTGAGCCGAAAAGATCTGGTTGTAGTGCTCGGGCGGCAGATAGCCTTGCGACTGGTAGGCGATCGCCTGCTGGATCCGCATCATGATGGCGTCGCTGCCGCCGCGCAGCAGCATCACGGAGGCGAGCAGGATGTACATGACACCGATGCGCTTGTGGTCGACGCTGGTGATCCATTCGTGCCAGAGATAGGGCAGATGTCCCTTCACCACGACCCACACCAGCACGCCCAGGATCGCCACCAGCACGATTCCGCCTGCGACGAGCGGAATGGGTTGATCGAACGGGATCGCCGACCAATCGAGCTTACCGAGCATCGTGGCCTCCAATGTGCGACCGGCCAGCCTCGGATGCGAGCTCCGGCCCGGGCCCCGGCGGGATGTGCTGGGTCGCGATCAGGTCGAACAGGCGGGGATCATCGAGGCGATAGACCGGCCGGCCCCTCTCGATGCCCTGCTGCATCAGCTTCTTGTAGCTGTCCTCGTTCAGCACGGCGTCGGTCTTCGCGGTGGTCGCCACCCAATCAGGGAAGGCCAGTGACGAGATCACGTTGACGTCGAACATCATGTCGGGAAAGCCGTCGCCGGAGAAATGCGCCGACAGACCCTGGAGCTTGCCCTCATTGTCGGCGCGCAGGTTCAGCCGCGTCACCATGCCGTTCATGGTGTAGATCATGCTGCCGAGCTGCGGGATGAAGAACACGTTCATGACGCTCGACGAGGTCAGCTGGAAATTCAGCTCCGCGCCGGCCGGCACCGTCAGCGAGTTGACGGTGGCGATGCGCTGGTCGGGATAGATGAAGAGCCATTTCCAGTCGAGCGAGACGGCCTGGATCCGCACCGGACTTCCGGTGCCCGGCACAGGCGCGGCGGGATCGAGCTGATGCGAGCCGATCCAGGCGACGCCACCGAGCAGAATGACGGTGAGCGCCGGGATAGACCACACCACCATTTCGACGCGACCGGAATAGACGAAGTCCGGCCGGAAGCGCGCCTTGGTATTGGAGGCGCGAAACCAGAACGCGAACGCAAGGATCGCGAGAATGGTCGGCACCACGATCACGAGCATGATGAAGACGGAATCGACCAAAATGGTGCTGTTGGCCGCAGCTACGGGCCCTTGTGGATCAAGCAGATTCATCGGCAAGCCACTGGCGGTTGGGAAGCCCCGAGACAGAGCCTAGCGCGGGAAAGGCTCCGGCAGCAAACGCCGCGACCTCGGAACGGTTCCTGAGCCGCAACGGCAGCGATGCCCGATGAGCCGGCCGCAGCATGCAATTCCAAGTGATGTCAATGACATGAACGCAGGAGCCGCGCCCTTCTCGCAGGTCGGGTCGATTGCTAATCTGCACGAAAATAATGAGACGGGCCGATCCCGGGAGTGAACTGACATGCGCTTGAAGGACAAGGTTGCGATCGTCGTCGGCGCCGGCCAGAGCCCCGGCGAAGGCATTGGCAATGGTCGCGCCGCCGCGCTGACCTTCGCGCGCGAAGGCGCGAAGGTCTTATGCGTCGACCACCATCTGGACTCGGCGCAGGAAACGGTTGCAATGATCACCGCGAAGCAGGGCGCCGCCGCGGCCTGCAGGGCCGACGTGACCAAGGCTGCCGACATCAAGGCGATGGTGGCGGACGCGCAATCGCGCTGGGGCCGCATCGACGTGCTGCACAACAATGTTGGCGTGAGTCTTGCCGGCGGCGACGCCGAGCTGCTTCAAATCACCGAAGAGGCATTCGACCGCGTCGTCGCCATCAATCTGAAGAGCTGCATTCTCGCGGCGAAGGAAGTGATCCCGATCATGCGCGCGCAAAAGAGCGGCGCCATCATCAACATCTCGTCAATGGCGGCGATCACGACCTACCCTTACGTCGCCTACAAGGCGACGAAATCGGCGATGATCGCCTTCACCGAGCAGCTCGCCTACCAGAACGCCGAATACGGCATCCGCGCCAACGTCATCCTGCCCGGCCTGATGAACACGCCGATGGCCGTCGACACCCGCGCCCGCGAATGGCACAAGACCCGCGCCGAAGTCGAAGCCGAACGCGACAGCAAGGTGCCGCTGCGCAGGAAGATGGGCACGGGCTGGGACGTCGCGAACGCCGCGCTGTTTTTGGCGTCGGACGAAGCCAATTTTATTACGGGCGTGACGCTGCCGGTAGACGGCGGGGCGAGCGTGAGACGGGGGTAGGTCGATGCGAGTGAGGTGCTCTTGCCTTCTCCCCTTGTGGGAGAAGGTGGCGCGAAGCGCCGGATGAGGGGTATCTGTCCGCGTACTCGATTGTGAGAGGTGCTTGCGGAGAGACACCCCTCACCCGTCTCGCCGCTATGCGGCGAGCCACCCTCTCCCACAAGGGGAGAGGGAAGCGTCACTGCGGCCCGCGCGTCACCCGCCAGATCGTGCCGTTGCCATCCTCCGACACCAGCAGCGATCCATCCTTCGCCACGGCGACTCCGACCGGCCGTCCCCACACCTCGCTGTCACTCACCACGAACCCAGTGACGAAATCCTCGTACTCGCCCGTGGGCTTGCCGTCCTTCATCCTGATGCGGATCACCTTGTAGCCGGTGCGCCTCGATCTGTTCCAGGAGCCGTGCTCGGCGGCGAACGCATCGCCCTGGTACTCGGGCGGAAACTGCGTGCCCTGGTAGAAGGTCATGCCGAGCGAGGCCGAGTGCGGCTGGATCAAGACATCAGGCACCGTCACCTTGTCCTTGAGGTCCGGCCGCGCTCCGACATGGCGCGGGTCCTCGTTGCCGCCGATATAGAACCAGGGCCAGCCGTAGAAGGCGCCCTCCTTCACGCTCGTCACGTAATCAGGCACGAGATCGTCGCCGAGACCGTCGCGCTCGTTGGTCGAGCACCAGGGCAAGCTGGTCTCCGGCTGGACCGCAAGGCCGACGCAGTTACGGATGCCGGTGGCATAGATCTTCCGATCCTTGCCATCGGGATTGAAGGCCAGTACCGCGGCGCGCTCGAGCTCGCTCGCCCAGGCTGCGCCAAGCGGCTGCGCCTTCGCCCATGCCTCCATCCCGCTGGGCGGCGTGCCCATGCCTTCGGCGACGTTGCTGAGCGAGCCGACCGACACGAACATGCGCTTGTTGTCTGGCGTGAAGACGACATCACGTGTGGAATGCCCGCCGTCATGTGGCAGGCTGGCCACGATCGTCTCGGCCTTGCCGCGCGCCTTGAGATCGCCGGCCTGATAGGGGAAGCGGATGACACTATCGGTATTGGCGACGTAGACCCATTGCGGATTGTCGCCGTTCGGAAAGAAGGCGATGCCGAACGGCTGCCTTAGGCCGCTGACAAACACCTCGTTGGTCGCGAGCTTGCCGTCCTCTCCGGCGCGCAGCACACGAATGGTGCCGATCCGCGTCTCCGCGACGAAAATGTCGCCATTAGGCGCGACCCTAATGATGCGCGGCGCGCGCAGGCCTTCCGCGAACAGCTCTATCTTGAAGCCGGCCGGCACCTGGGGCGCGGCTTCCGATCGACGCGACACCACGCGCGCGGAGCTCGCAACCGATCGTGTGGCGCCGGGCCGCACCAGATCCTCCGGCCGGATCAGCCTGACCGTGCCGGGTTTATCGGCCCGCCAATCGCCGTAAGCATCCTTGCCTTGCAGCACTGGCTCGGCCTGCGCGGCGGTCGCGACCACGACCGCAGTCATCGCGATGGAGACCCTGTTCCTCACCTTTCTTCCTCCCGGCCAGTTTGTCCCGGCATCAACGCCGTTCAACTCGCAAACGTTCTGCGGCAGGTCAAACACCTGCCGAATCCCACGTCACGGCCTGCCCGCACGATGTGCATCGGCTGCGGCCCATCATACTGGAAAATAGCACGGATCGATGCGACACATTGGAGGGGCTGGCCGCCGGTTGCGGCCATCAAGGCTGCGGCATCGGGGCCGCAATTGATGGGATGATCATGTGGGGATCCATCATATCGGAATGGGCGAGCCTGCTGCTCCGCTGGCTGCATGTGGTCGCCGCGATCGCTTGGATCGGCAGCTCCTTCTATTTCATCGCCCTCGATCTCAGCCTCAGGCCGAGAGGTGACCTGCCCGGCGGCGTGCAGGGCGAGGCCTGGCAGGTCCATGGCGGCGGCTTCTACCGGATCATGAAATATCTGGTCGCGCCGAGCCAGATGCCGGACGAGCTGACCTGGTTCAAATGGGAGGCCTACACCACTTGGCTCTCAGGTTTCGCGCTGATGGTGGTGGTCTATTATCTCGATGCCGATTTGTTCCTGGTCGACAAGTCGATCCTCGACCTCACGCCATTCCAGGCCGGCCTGTTCAGCTTCGGCAGCCTCGCCCTGGCGTGGCTGCTCTATGAGGCCGCCTGCCGCACCGGGCTCGCGCAACGCGAGCTGCCCTTCGCCATCGGCGGCTATCTCTTTCTGGTCGCGGTGACTTACGCCTTCACGCATGTGCTGAGTGGCCGCGGCGCCTTCAACCAGATCGGCGCGATCATCGGCACCATCATGGTCGCCAATGTCTTCACGCTGATCATCCCGAACCAGAAGAAGATCGTGGCGGCACTGATCGCAGGTGAGGCGCCCGATCCGAAACTCGGCAAGGCCAGCAAGGAGCGCTCGGTCCACAACAACTATCTGACTCTTCCTGTCGTCGTGCTGATGATCAGCAACCACTATCCCTTGCTCTACGCCACGCGCTTCAACTGGATCATCGTCGCGATCGTGCTCGCGCTCGGCCCCGTGATCCGCCACTTCTTCAACGAGCGCCATGCCGGGCGCAAATCGCCGTGGTGGGTGTGGGGTGTGGCGGCGGCGGGCGCGATCGCGATCTGCCTGCTCTCCGCGACAGGTCCGCGCGAGGCGAAGACGAGCGCGCTGCAGGTCCAACCCTCGCTCGCCAATGTCGAGGAGATCGTGATGTCCCGCTGCAGCATGTGCCATGCGGCCGAGCCGGTCTGGGCCGGCATCGTGACCGCGCCGAAGGGCATTTTGCTCGACGCGCCCGAGCACATCCATCGCAACATCCGCCTGATCGGCCGCGTCGCGGCCTGGTCCAACGCGATGCCGCCGGGCAACATCACCGAGATGACCGGCGAGGAGCGCGCCACCCTCGCCGCCTATCTCGAGCGGGCGCGCTGACGTCGGGCCAGCCTTTGGCGGAATGAAATTCCGCATCTTCCGCCGATTTGAAAATGACTTGACCGCACATCCGGCGTAGACATGATCCGCGGCCGCTGCAGCGGCCGAAGTCAGTTTGCATGCGGGGAAGAACAGTGACTCTCAAGAACGTCATCGGTATCGACCACGCCGTGGTCATGGTGAAGGACCTCGACAGGGCCGCCGAGAACTACCGGCAGCTCGGCTTCACCGTCTCGCCGCGCGGCACCCACAGCCCGCATATGGGGACCGGCAACTACACCATCATGTTCGATCCCGACTACATGGAGCTGCTCGGCGTGCTGGTGGCGACCGAGCACAACGCGCCGGCTCGCGTTTTCCTGGACAAGCACGGCGAAGGCATCGAGCGCATCGCCTTCACCGCGGTCGATTCCGCTGCGGGCGCCGAGGAGATCCGCGCACGCGGCCTCATGCCGATCGGACCGACCGATTTCGAGCGGCCGGTGACGCTGCCTGATGGCTCCGTCTCGGCGGCGAAATTCCGCGCCTTCATGTGGCCGACCGCGGAAGCACCGGGCGGCGTGCGCATCTTCGCCTGCCAGCACAAGACCCGCGAGACGGTGTGGATCCCCGAACTGATGAAGCACGCCAATGCGGCCAAGCGAATCAGGCAGATCCTGATCGCAACGCCGGAGCCGGCGAAGGAGGCCGCACACCTTGCGCGTCTGATCGACCGCGAACCGAAGGCCGCGGTCGATGGTGCCGTGACGGTGCCCTCCGGCGGCGACCGTGCCGATTTCGTCTATCTGACGCGCGAGCAGCTCGGCCAACGCTATCCCGGCGTGCCGCTCGCAGGCCTCTACGAGCGCGGCGGTGCGGCGCTCGTTCTCGTCAGCGGCGATATCGCCGCGACCGAAAAGGCGCTGGGCGCGGCCGCGGTACGCAGCGGGGCCGCGATCTGCGTGCCACCGGCCAAAGCCAACGGCACCCTGCTCGCGTTCGTTGCGAAAGCGTAGCCGCACTTGCCGCTTGCACCTTGCATCTGACCGCGGCTCGCGTAGATCCGCGGAGCCGGCATCGCCGGTTCTGCGGCGGGAACACCCGTACTAACACCGACCCTCCCGCGGAATCGCAGCTTCGCCGCAATTACGGTTAATGAAGTCCTCGTTGCCGGCGCATATGCCGGTCGTTCCCCACAGTTCGAGGACTCTGACCGAGATGCGATTTCTCGTCGCGGCTTGCGCTGCGTTGCTGATCGTGATGTGCGACGTCGGCTCGACGACGTCCCGGCAAGCGGAAAACACCGACAACGCCCTTCTGAAAACCGATCGCGGGCCCTCTCTGGTTCCCCTCGTCGAGCTCTTCCTCTCGAGCGTGCAGGCCATTGAGCTGGCGAATGCGCGCGCTGCATATGAGGAGACGATCGAGCCGGCGCGAGCGGTCGAAACCGTCGCGCCTGCCCCGCTTTCGTCGACTGAAAAATTCTGCCACGCGCTGCGCGAGGCCGCGGAGGCCAGCGGCATTCCGGTGCCGTTCTTCGCGCGCCTGATCTGGCAGGAGAGCCGCTTCAGGTCCAACGAGGTCAGCCAGGCCGGCGCGCAAGGCGTTGCGCAATTCATGCCGGAGACGGCCGCCGAGGTCGGCCTCGACGATCCCTTCGATCCGATGAAGGCGCTCCCGGCATCGGCGAAATTCCTGAGCAAGCTGCGCGACGATTTCGGCAATCTCGGTCTTGCCGCGGCCGCCTACAATGCCGGCCCCGGCCGCATCCAGAGATGGCTGGCGAAAGAGAGCGAGCTGCCGCGCGAGACGCGCGACTATGTCCGCATCATCACCGGCACCCGAGCCGAAGACTGGACCACGCGCGCCGACGCGCTGGCGATCCGGATCGACCTGCCGCGTGAAGCACCTTGCGAAGGCATCGGCAGTCTCTCCAAGACCAGAGACGTCGCCTGGGTTCCGGTGAACCTCACGCCCTCGGTCACCACCATCATGCGCAAGGCCGAGCAACTGGCGGCGCGTTTGACCGCCAACCGCGCCCGCAAGCGGCTTGCCTCGGTGATCCGCAAGACCACCAAGGCGCGCAGCATGATCGCGGCGCGCGCGGCCGGCAAGAGCGCCAAGGCCCGCGCCATCCGCTTGGCCGCACGCGAGCGGTCCTCAGGCTGACGCGCGGACCGGAAGCCGCTCGCAGGAGCGGCTTCCGAAGTGCTGCGATCTAGTCGATCTCCTCGATCACGCGACGTTCGCGCGGCTCGATGACATAGGTCCGCGTGTCGCGATGGATGTAGCGGTATTCCCGCAGGTCGGGCGCATCCTGGTAGACCGTGCTCGGGAATTCCTCGACCTCGACGGTCTCGGGGACGCGGTCACCGACATGTATCTCGGTACGCGCGGTGCTGCCGGTGGTGCGCGCTTCGCTACGGCCCTCCGTACGGGTTTTCACGTGCTTGCGGATCACCTCACGATCGCGATCCGAGAATTTGCTGGCGCTGCGCTCGCGCGTGGTCGTCGTCGCGGTGGACTGTCCTGAATACGGCAGCACCGTCACGATCTTGTAGGTCGCAGGATCGACCACGACGATCTGATCCTTCACCAGCGCAAAGCTGTAGCCGCGGTACTGCGGCACGATCTCGACCACGTCGGGCGGCAGCGTCGACAGCTGCACGTCGCGCGGCACCACGGTGCCGACGTTCAGCGAGAAATTGACGTTGGTGAGCGGTCGCACGTTCAGGCGCGAGATCGACGCGCTGATCCTGCTCTCCTGCTGCCGATCGAGATTGACGTCGGTGCGGGAAGCCGTGTTCGTTCCGGATCGTTCGCCTTGCGCCTGGCTCGTGCCCGATGCATTTGGCGACTGGGCCTGGTTGGTTCCCGCGCTGGGCGCCTGCTGCGCCTGATTGGTGTTGGATGACGGATTGCTGGATGACGGATTGGTCCGGTCCTGCGCCTGGTTGGTGTTCGTCGCCGGCGGGTTGGCGCCCTGCTGCGAGGCGGGCGGATTGCCGGCGGTGTTGGAATTCGTCGTCCCACTCTGCGATCGCGATGAATCTGCGCTGTTGGACGTATTCGACGTGCCCGAGCTGTTGTTGGCGGAGCCGGACGATGGCGGCGGGGCCTGCGTGTTCTGCGTCGAAGCTGCCGGCGATGACTGGGACGGCGCTGTCGATTGCTGCGGGCTGGTTGTGCTCGGCGCCGGGCTGGTCTGCTGCGAGGTCGTATTTGACTGCGATGGTGGGGTCTGCTCAGTCTTCGAGCTCGTGCCCGGTGATTGCGCCAGGGCGGCATTCGTCAGCACGAGGCCTAATGCAGTCGTCGCTAACATTCGGATCATGGTTCTCCTCCTCTTGTCCGGTTCTGTATGGCTACCAACCTGCGTTAAGAGGCTCGGTTCCAGTTTTTCCCGGGCCGGTGACAGTGAGGAACCAGCGATGCCAACGAGAAGCGCCGGGATCGTCGCCTATCGCATGCGATCTGAGATCGAGGTTCTGCTGGTCCATCCCGGCGGCCCGTTCTGGCGCAACAAGGATCTCGGCGCCTGGTCGATCCCGAAGGGCGAATATGAAGACGGGCAAGATGCCGAGGAAGCCGCGCGGCGCGAATTCGCCGAGGAGCTCGGTGTCGAGGTGGCCGAGCCACTCACTGCGCTGGGCGAGGTGAAGCAGCGCGGCGGTAAGATCGTCACCGCTTTCGCCATCGCGCTCGATGTCGATACGCTCAATGTCCGCAGCAACATGTTCGAGATCGAATGGCCGCCGCGCAGCGGCAAGCGACAGGCGTTTCCTGAGATCGACCGCGCCGCGTTCTTTACGCTCGACGAAGCGGCCAGGAAGATAAACGAGGGCCAGCGCCCGTTGCTCGAGCGGCTGGCGCGACTGATTAACCGGCGCCCTACTCCGCCTTGATGTTCGCGGCCGCGACGACCTCGGCGAGATCCTTGGTCTCCTTCGCGATCTTGGCGGCATAGTCGGCCGGGCTCAGCACGCTGACGACGCCCTGCGTCTGCAGCCGCTCCTGCAACACCGGGTCCTTTGCCGCGGCGACGATCTCACGATGCAGCGTCTCCAGGATCGGCGCGGGTGTCACCTTCGGCATGAAGAAGCCGACCCAGAACTTGATGTCGAAGCCGGGATAGCCGGCTTCCGCGATCGTCGGCACATCCGGCAGCGACGGCAGCCGCTCGGCGGAGGACACCGCGAGCGCGCGCAGCTTGCCGGCCTTCACCAGCGGCACCGCGGAGAGCGGATCGAACACGGCGAGCACCTCCTGCGCGAGGATGCCGACCTCGGACGCAGCCCCACCGCGATAGGGCACGTGGATCAGCTTGATGCCGGCCTTCTGGCTCAGCAGCTCCATGGCGAGATGAGCGAGATTGCCGTTGCCGCCGGAGCCGTAGGCTAGCTCGCCCGGCCTTGCCTTCGCCGCTGCGACGAGATCGGCAACCGTCTTGATGTCAGCGGTCCTGGGATTCTCCGGATTGACCACCAGCACCAGCGGCGCCGAGACGACCGTGGTGAGCGGCGCGAAGTCGCCTATCGGATCGTAGCGGGCGTCCTTGAACAGCGTCTTGTTGAGGGTGATGGTGGAGGAGTTGCAGGCAAGGATGGTGTAGCCGTCCGCATCCGCACGCGCCACGCCTTCGGCGGCTATCATGCCGTTGGCGCCGGCGCGGTTCTCGATCACGAAGGGCTGCCCGAGCTTGTTGCCGAGGCGGTCGGCGACGATGCGCGCGACGACATCGACCGGGCCGCCGGCGCTGAAGCCGACCATGATCTTGACCGGGCGCGCCGGATATTTCTGCGCAAACGCCTGTGTGGACAGCACAGAGGCGCAGAGCGCGGCGAGGAGCACCAGCAGGCGGGCCGTTCGTTGCATTGGTTCTCTCCCCAACCTCGGCGCCTCTGCTTGTTGTTGATGCGGCGCGCTGCCAACCATGAATAGCCGTCGCGCCGATTTCCGCAATCGCGTTTTCCACGGCGGCATTCCGCCGCGCGGCAGGCGAAAGCCCCGATCCAGACAAAACCGCGAAAACAACCCCATGCACAGTAGGCGGCGCCCGTCCGAACAAGGACCCGCGCGTCGATTTCGCGTATCCCGAAACTCCGTTTGACACGTCGGGCAAAACAGGTGCAGAATGGCATCATCGCGACAATCGCGGTGCCGGCACTACGCCCGATCCTGGGCGGCTCGACCTGGCTAGCGTAAACCCCTCACCGACATCTCAAATCTCAACCGCCGCGCAACAGGCGCCACTGGCCTCGCGCTCCGCGAGCCCTCGCGCCTGGGCGGGCAAAGGATACCTCGCATGACGACATCCCCGACGAGCACCCAGACGATGCTCATCGCGGCGGACGACCGCGCCGCGACCATTGTAAGCCCGAAAGTCAAACTCCGCCGCAGGCGCATCGTCATCGACCATCCCGATCCGAGCGCCGGCGAAAGGATGCTGGCCGAGGCGCTCGGCGCCGTCGACCGCGACGCGCTGCATGGTCTCTTGAGCCAGCTGGCGAAAGCCAGCGTGGTTGCACGCAAACCGGACCAGGGCAATCTCGCCTTCATGGTCTCGATGCTCAAGAGCATTGCGGCAAAGGACTCGTTCGAAGCCATGCTGGCGGCGCAGATGGTGAGCGTCCACGTCGCGTCGATGCGTAGCGCCTGCCGTCTCGCCTGCACCGACGACGTGTCGCAGCAGGAGAGCCTCACGCGCGCGCTGACCCGGCTGGCGCGCACCTTCGCAGCCCAGGTGGAGGCCTTGAACCGTCACCGCAGCAACGGCGCGTGTGCGATCACGGTGCAGAATTTGTCGGTGCAGGATGGCGGCAGGGCTGTTGTCGGCAATCTCACACAACACGCGAACTTGATCGCTGCGCAGCCGGGCCTGGTGGACGCGGCGGCCGTCGGCGCATGAATCACGCGCGCAACACAGCCCCAATGCGAACGAGCCCGCGTTGCGGGGCGCAAACGCGCGATGGCGACCCCTGCCGCGCACCGGCGCTGCGCGGCCGGCCTCGCTGCCGCATGCACGGCGGCGCGGCGGGATCCGGCGCGCCCTTTGCAAACAGCAATGCCGTCAAGCACGGCTTTTTCACCGGCGAAGCCATTGAGGAGCGAAAGCTTGTTCGCACCGTTCTGAGGGAAGCAGAGCGACTGCTCCGCCAACTGCGCACGGAGACCAAAGCCATCCGCAACTCCTGAGACATGAAACCAGACCCGTGGTGCATCTTCGAGACGCGCCTTCGGCGTGGTCAGGATGAGGACGGAGCGCGTAGCAGCTTTTCGGTGGACAACGCCTGGTCAGTCCGACGCCGTCCTCGCCGAGATATCGTGGCTGGTGCGCGTTCCCTCGCCGTTGTCCAGATGATAGAGCGCGGTCGCACCGCCGGCTAGGACAAGCACGATGATAAGGATGGCAATGACGTTCTTTGTGCTCACGGACGCCTCCTCCAAGAGACGTGATCAAGAGACGCGATCAAGACCCGATGATGTTCGTCAATCGAGCCTTCTCAATTGGAGTTCCGTGAATTTTCGATGACGCCTGCGGCGGGATCAGTCGCGGGATCATCGGGATTCGAAATGTCCGTCTGCAGCCGGAACTTCTTCGCGGTGGCGTCACTTTGAATCGGCAACGGAAGCACGCCCGATGAATGCCGAAACGGAACTCAAATTCCGCCTTGCGCCGCGCAAGCTGTCATCGGTCTTGCGCGCCGCCAATTCGAACGGACGACGAGGCGACAGGTCCGAGCAGGCGCTGGTGTCGACCTATTACGACACGAACAAGCTGAAGCTCAGGCGGCATGGTCTGACGCTCCGCGTCCGCAAGATCGGCGATCGCTATGTGCAGACCGTGAAGGCGGGCGGCTCCGGAACCCTCACACGCGGCGAATGGGAACATGAGGTCGCAGGCGCAAAGCCCGATTTCAAGAAAATCAAGAACACGCCCCTCGACGACCTCTCATCCAGGAAGCTTCCGCGCAAACTGCGGCCGGTGTTCCAGACCGAGGTCCATCGCACGACCGAGGCAAGGCGGGTGCGACGGAGCCAGATCGAGCTCGCCGTCGACCGCGGCCGCGTCGGCGCCGGGCGGCGCTCGCGGCCGATTGCCGAGCTCGAGCTGGAATTGAAGTCCGGCCAGGTCGCCGATCTGTTCCGACTGGCGCGCAATCTCGAACGCAAGACGGGCGCCGAGCTCGATCTGCGCTCGAAAGCCGAGCGAGGCTTTCAACTGGTCGCGGGCAACGGCACAGGCGCGCAGCACGCCGAGCCGATCGCGCTGAAAGCCGAGCTCTCGCCGCGCAATGCCTTCGGCGTGATCGCGCATTCGACGCTGCGACAGATCACGGCGAATGCGGATCCGGTGCGGGACATGGATTCGGAAGGCGTCCATCAGATGCGCGTCGGCCTGCGGCGCTTGCGGGCCGCGATCTCGCTGTTCTCGGACGTCCTGCCGCGCGCCAGCACCGAGCGGATCAAGGCCGAGCTCAAATGGCTCACGAGCGAACTGGCGCCGGCGCGCGAGATCGACGTCTTCCTCAAGGAAAGCATTCAGCCGATCGCCGATCAAGGCGTGCCGAAACGCGGCGCTCGCGCGATCGCCAAGCGATTTTCCACGGAACGAAGCGAAGCCTTCGCACGCGCCCGCGAGGCGGTCGAGTCGGCCCGCTACCGCCGCCTGCTGATCGACGTGATCGAGTGGATCGAGACCGGACAGTCCCGCGCCGGCGACGACGGGTCGATTGCCCCTTATGCCGCCGAGGTGCTGGATCGCCGGATCAGGAAGGTACGCAAGCAAGGCAAGAAGCTGGACGATCTCGATCCGCGGCAGCGCCACAAGCTGCGGATCAAGGTCAAAAAAATCCGCTATGCCGTCGAGTTCTTTGACAGCCTCTACAGCGATCGCGGCCGCAAGCAGCTCGCAAGCCTCTCCAAGCGGCTGAAGCAGATTCAATCTGCACTCGGGTCGCTCAACGACTTCATGGCGCATCGCGAGCTGGCGACCGAGGCGGCGTTGATGGCGCCGCCGGCGAACCGACGCGCCCAGGCTTTCGCATCGGGATTCATCGTCGGTAGGGAGCGCGAGGTGGCAAACGGCCTGATGAAGGACGCCGCGAAAGGGCTGCATCGACTGCACCGGCTGCGCGTCGTGCCGGGCAACTGAACGGAGAACCCGCATGTCATGGGTCGGCAGTTGGCGAAACCAGTTCGGCTCCATCCTGCGCATCATCAGCGACGCGGAGGGACGCATCGAGGGCACATTCGAGACCGCGCTCGAAGACAGCGGCTTCTATGGACAGACGGTGCAGGTCGCCGGGTTGCATCGGGGCAATTGCATCGGCTTTGTCGCCGTCGGCTCCTCGGCGACGGGCGACCGCGTCGTTTCGTACACGGGATTGTTGCGCCACGGAAAGATGGAGACCGCCTGGTTCGTGGTCGCCGACCAGGCGCTGAGCGCGGCCAGCGAAGGCGATCCCGCCAAGCTCAAGCCGCTGAACTGGTGGCGCGCCGTGACAACCAATGTCGACACGTTCGAGCGGGTCCAGAGCGTGATGGGATGAGGCTCGACTAGTTCCGATTGAGGTGCACTCCTTCCACGCTTGTTAACCGGACGGACTACATCCATCAGGACATCGACATCATCACCACGCGCTTGAGCTACAAATTCGGCGGGCCTGTCGCCGCGAAATATTGATACTTTTCGAAATAGAAACTCCAGACCCCGGCATCGAGCAGGCCCTTTTGTTTTGGCGGGGCGTTCCGAAAGGCAGGTCTACGTGCCGCCTGATCCTCGCGCCATTGTTGTCGCGCCTCGAACCGTTTCGACATTGGCACGTTGCAACGTGGCCCGCCTCTCGGCGATGGCGTTGCTCAACAGATCGAGAACCAGGTGGAATGCCGCGAGCTCCTCTTCCTCAATTGCGCCGTCGTCGTAGCACGCGAGCGTTTCGCGTATGATGCCGTCGGCTTCGCGCTGGAGCGCCAAGAGCTGCTGGTTGGACTCCGCGGTCTGCGCGCTGGACACCATGGCCAGGATTCTCTTGCGATGGCTGGTGTTTTCCTCCCTTTCGTCGCGATTCAAATAGCGGCGCAACCAGGCGGCGGCCGAGCCGATGCCGGAGAGAAGCAGCAGCCCGAACCAGAAATAATCGCCGTAGCGGTCGAGAAAGCTGCGCTCGTTGCCGTCGATCACGGCCGACGCTCCACGATGTACCGGCAGCTCGGTATCCTTCTCGAGGTCCGGCTTGGTGATGTGGGCGGCACCTGGGACCTGCCTGGCGATCGCCTGACGAACGGCAAAGAGCTGGCGGAAGAATGCGGCCACGGTCGTTTCGGACAAGGCCTTTCTCGCCACGATCAGGTGGCTGACGCTGACTGTCTCGACCTTGTCGTCCGGCCAAGCCGGATCCGCATTGAAGACGCTGGGCGGGATCTCCTCAGATTCATAGCGGGGATACTTCAAGGCGATCGCTTCCGAGGTCTCGACGGCGAGAAACTTCGGCTCGCCGCGCAGGCGCGCCGTTGCTGCGATGGCGTCGGATGTGATTTTGCTGTCGAGCGGCCCGACTGCCATGAAGGCATCGAGGCGAGGGTCGCGCGCCAGTGCCTCGATCTGGTCCGTGCCAAAGTGCGTCACTGCGACCTTGTCCGCATCGACGCCGGAGGCGCTCAGGATGACCCGCAGCAACGCGGCATTCGCCGGCGTCTTTCCGATGATGCCGACATGATGCCCGGCGAGATCGGCAACCTCCTTGATTTTCGGCGTCGGCTTTCGTTTCGAGGTCTTGCTTGCAAGTCCGGACGGCGACCACAGCACGACGAAGTTCCTGCGCACGACCGCGACTTCCTGCGCGTCGGCAGGCATCTCCAGGTCGCCGCGGCCAACGGCCAGGTCGGCCTTGCCGGCCCCAAGCAGCGCAAGCGACTGCGCTGCCCCTTCGGTCTTGATCGGCGACAGCCTGACGGTTCGGCTCTCGGCACCAAAGGCATCGGCCATCGCCTGAATGACCTTGTCATCGTCGCTGCCCGATGGTCCAACGGCGATCCGAAGCGTCGCCGGCCGCAACGCATAGTAGAGCGCGCCCGAGGCCGCGGCAAAGACAAGAAATCCAACCGCGAGAACCAACAACAAGGCATTGCTTCTTCTCCGCTCGCGGCGGGCGGCGTCAGTTGTCGCCTGGCCTGTATTCTCCGAAAAGGTCATCGTCGTTGCCAATCGCAATCAGGAGCAGCTTCCCGTGTCACCCGTTCTTCACGGGAACAACGTGCTGACGGCCGCGCCGGTTCATCGGCCTGACGCTCGAAATGGGCGGAGCTCGGGATCCCCGGCCGGTCGGCCGTCGTGATGCTCTCGGGCCCTTCTAGCGAAGCCACAAGGGGCAATGGCGCTATTTACCTAGAGCGGCGGCGACGTGCCGACCAACTGCTGTGCCAGCATGTGATAGCCTTCCGCCGTGAGATGCTGCCCGTCGGGTTGATGCGGCAGTCCGCGCAGCATCCCGTTCGGGAGCATGACAACCTTGATTCCCATCGCGCCTAACCGGCTTTGGATTTCAGGCGTGTTGTCGGCGGCCAGCTTTCTCCGGTCATTTCCGCCGGGTTGAAGGATCACCACGCTCGTGCCCTTCGAAGCTGAGCGTCCAATCGGCGCATCCGCAAAACTATCGCCGCGTGGCTGGCACAAGCAAGCCACCATTCCGGCAAGGGCCGGAAGCCAACATCAGCGTTGTGCCGCTACGTCTGGCGGGCCATGCGATAAGCCGCCTACTCCCGCCATTGGCACGCCTGCCGCAATGATGTAACCCGGCCAAAACCCTTGCCGGGACGGGAACGCTATGAGTGCGGTTGCGACGGATGAAGCGGGACATGGCATCCGCGCGCTGATCTTTGCGCTGCTCGCTCTCGCCTGCGGGCACATGCTGTCGACCTTGCTGCGCACCATCCCGGCGGTCAGCCTCGATCTGATGGCGGCGGATTTTCATATCGAGCCGCAGGCGCTGGCGAGCCTCACCTCGGTCTATCCTTTCGCCTTTGCCGCTGCGCAAATCCCGGTCGGCGCGGCGATGGACCGGTTCGGCGTGCGGCCGGTGTCGCTGAGCCTGCTCGCGGGAACCGTGGTCGGCGCGATCGCGTCGGGCTTTGCGATGGGGCCTGCGAGCTTTGCCCTTGGGCAGGTGCTGCTGGGCATTGCGACCTCGGGCATGCTGATGTGCCCGATGACGCTCGCCGCCAAGCAATTGTCGGCGGCACGGTTCGGGCTGTGGTCGGGCGCGATCCTCTCGATCGGCAATATCGGCATGCTGCTGTCGTCGAGCCCGCTCGCCTTCGTGGTCGACAATTACGGCTGGCGTGCCGGGTTCTGGATCTCCGCGCTCGGCGACGTCGCGGTCGCGCTCGCCGTGTTCCTGCTGGTGCCGAGCCAGCCGGCCGAGCACAAGGACGATTCTTCGCCGCTGTCGCAGATGATCGAGGTGCTCAGGCTCGGCCTCTCGCGGCCCCTCCGCGGCCTGATCGCGCTGGCGCTGGTGTCGCTGGCGACCTCGCTGGTGCTGCGCGGCCTGTGGGGCGGGCCGTGGCTGATGGAGGTCAAGGGGCTGACGCGGGTCGAGGCCGGCAACCAGCTCGGCGCGTTCACGCTGGCGATGATCGCGGGTCCGCTGTGCATCGGCATGATCGACCGCAGGCTCGGCCGCCGCCGCGCGCTGGTGGCCGGCTCGCATCTGGTCGGGGCGCTGCTGCTGGCACTGATGGCGCTCGGCGCACCGCATTATCCGGTCTCCACGCTGCTGGGCCTGCCGGTGATGCCGCCGCAATACGACCTCGCGCTGTTCGTGCTGATCGGGCTTGCGACCTCGGCGCAGCCGCTGCTGTTCGGCATGTCCAGGCAGCTGGTCGACGCGCAAACCGCAGGCAAGGCGCTCGCGGCCCTCAACCTCGCCTTCTTCCTCGGCGCAGCGCTGATGCAGTCGATCACCGGCGCCGTCGCGGCACTGGGCCTGCCGGCGGTGCTGCTGTTCATGGCTGCAATGCTGGCATTCGGCGTGCTGATCTTCTTGGCTTACACCTCGCCGAGCCCATAGGATGGCCGGCACCGTTCGCCAAAGGAATCGATCATGCCCGTCGACCACCAAGCCGCCACCGACCGTCTCATGCGCTTCCTCGCCGTCGAGGGCGTGACCGGACAGGAGGCGGCGATCGGGCGTGAGCTCACGGCCGCGCTGAAGGAGGCTGGCGTGCCTGCGAAGGCGATTCGACTCGACGATGCCAACACCCGCATTCCCGTGCCGACCGAGACCGGCAACCTCATCGTCGACCTGCCCGGCCGCGGCGCGCTGCACAACCAGCCGCGCATCATGTTCATGACTCATATGGACACCGTGCCGCTCTGCGCCGGTGCCAAGCCCAAGAAATCCGGCCGCAAGATCGTCAACGAAGCAAAGACCGCGCTCGGCGGCGACAACCGCTGCGGCTGCGGCGTGCTGGTGACGCTGGCCGCCGAGCTCGCCAAGCAGAAGCTCGACCATCCGCCGATCACGCTGTTGTTCTGCGTGCGCGAGGAGAGCGGGCTCTATGGCGCGCGCCACGTCAAGCTGGAGGAGCTCGGCAAGCCCGCGATCGCCTTCAACTATGACGGCGGCGCGGCCTCCAATGTCGTGATCGGCGCGGTCGGCGCCGACCGCTGGACCGTGGAGATCTTCGGCCGCGCATCGCATGCCGGCGTCGCGCCCGAGCGCGGCATCTCCTCGACCATGATCTTGGCGCTCGCGCTTGCCGAGGTGAAGGCCGGCGGCTGGTTCGGCAAGGTGGTGAAGGGCAAGAAGCAAGGCACCAGCAATGTCGGCCCAGTCACCGGCGGCGAGGGCCGCCCCGCGGGCGATGCCACCAATGTCGTCACCGACTACGTCCATGTGCGCGGCGAGAGCCGCAGCCATGATGGAAAGTTCTTCAAGGAGATCACGAAGGCCTACAAGGCCGCGTTCGAAAGGGCGGCCAAGAAGGTGACCAACGCGCAAGGCAAGTCCGGCAAGGTCAAGTTCAAGGCCGAGACCGACTATTATCCGTTCCGCATGAAGGAGAGCCTGCCCGTGGTGAAGCGCGCGATCGAGGCGGTGTCCGCGGTCGGCGGCACGCCGAACGTCCGCGCCGCCAATGGCGGCTTAGACGCCAACTGGATGGTCCGCCACGGCGTTCCGACCGTGACGTTTGGCGCAGGGCAGAACGAGGCGCACACCATCGACGAGTGGATCAATCTCGACGAATACGACAGGGCGTGCGCGCTGGCCGTGCAGCTCGCGACCATGCGGTGAGTTCGTAGCCTGTAAGGGTGGGTTAGCGAAGCGTGACCCACCACGTCTGTCCCCCGCGGACACCAAGAGGTGGGTTACGCCTTCGGCTAACCGACCCTAACAAAAGAAAAATGGGAGGCCACATGCCAAGCATCGCGTCAATCGAATCCGCCCTCTACCGGATCCCGCTGCCCGTCACGCTCTCGGACTCCACACACGGCGAGATGGCGGCGTTCGAGCTGATCACCTGCCGCATCCGCGATGCGGATGGCGCCGAGGGCGTCGGCTACACGTATACCGTGGGGCGCAATGGCGGGGCTGTCGCCGACATCCTCAAGCGCGAGATTCCGCTGCTGGTCGAGGGCCGCGAAGCCGACGATACCGAGGCGATCTGGCATCATGTCTGGTGGGGCCTGCACTATGGCGGGCGCGGCGGGCCGGCGGTGCTGGCGCTGTCCGCGCTCGACATCGCCCTGTGGGACTTGAAGGCGCGGCGCGCGAAATTGCCGCTGTACCGATTGCTCGGCGGTTTCGATGCGCACGTGCCGTGCTATGCGGGCGGCATCGACCTCGATCTCTCGGTCGAGGCGCTCTTGAGGCAGACCGATGGCAACCTCGCAAAGGGCTTTCGCGCCATCAAGATGAAGGTCGGCCGGCCCGATCTCAAATCCGACGTCGCGCGCGTCGCCGCGATGCGACAGCATCTCGGCGACGGCTTTGCGCTGATGGCGGACGCCAACATGAAGTGGACGGTGGAGGAAGCGATCCGCGCCGCCCGCGCGTTCGTGCCTTACGACCTGACCTGGCTGGAAGAGCCGATCATTCCCGACGACGTCGCGGGCCATGCCCGCATCCTAAAGGCCGGCGGCGTGCCGATCGCGGCCGGCGAGAATCTGCGCTCGCTGTGGGAATTCAAGAACTACATCGTCGCGGGCGCGGTGTCCTATCCCGAACCCGACGTCACCAATTGCGGCGGCGTCTCGAGCTTCATGAAGATCGCGCGGCTCGCCGAGGCGTTCAACCTGCCCGTGACCAGCCACGGCGCGCACGACATCACCGTGCATCTGCTCGCGGCCTGCCCGAACCGGTCGTATCTGGAGGCGCACGGTTTTGGCCTCGACAAGTATATCGAGCACCCGCTGGTGCTGAAGGACGGGCTGGCGCTGGCGCCTGATCGGCCGGGCCATGGCATCAGTTTCGACTGGACGGGGCTGGCGAAGCTGGCGGCGTAGAGTTTGCTCGTCAGCCCGGGCTTGTCCCGGGCATCCACGTTCTTCGCAAGGCAAGCAAGACGTGGATGGCCGGGTCAAGCCCGGCCATGACGATGCGGCTGCACCCGAGGCATTCGCTGGCACTGGGTGCACGTCGCCGATAATCGGCTAGAGTGGTGGCAGCCGTCACCATCCGAGAGAGCCGCGCCTTGCCCCCCGAACTCCACAAGAAACTGACCGAATGGCGCCGGCATCTGCATGCGCATCCCGAGCTGTCGCTCCAGGAGAAGGCGACCGCCGCGTTCGTGCAGGAGAAGCTGACCGAGCTCGGCATTCCCTTCAAAGCCGGCATCGGCGGCCACGGCATCGTCGCGACCTTGAGGCGCGGGTCTGCGCAGGGCCGAGTCGGCCTGCGTGCCGACATGGATGCGCTGCCGATCACCGAGGAAACCGGCCTTGCCTACGCCTCGACCACGCCGGGCGTGATGCACGCCTGCGGCCATGACGGACACACCGCTTCGCTGCTCGGCGCCGCCGCGCTGCTCGCTGCCGATACCGATTGGAGCGGCACCGTCGATTTCATCTTCCAGCCGGCGGAGGAAGGCTTTGGCGGCTCGCGCGCGATGGTGGCGGCCGGGCTGTTCGAGCGCTTTCCGATGGACCGGGTGTTCGGCTTCCACAACTGGCCGGGCTTGGAGGCCGGCACCATCGCGGTGCATGACGGCGTCGTCATGGCCTCCGGCGGGCGCATCACCATCACCATCGAGGGCCATGCCGGGCACGCCGGCATGCCGCATCTGACCCGCGATCCCGTGATGGCGGCGGGGCATCTCATCGTGGCGCTGCAGGCGGTGGTGTCGCGCAGCGTCGATCCGCTCGACACCGCCGTGCTCTCGCTCTGCACGATCGAAGGCGGCACCGCGCCGAACCAGATCGCGGGCAAGGTGACGATCCGCGGCACCCTGCGCTATCACCGCGATAACGTGAAGGACACCATCCTCGAGGGCATCGAGCGCACCTGCGCCGGCATCGCCACGAGCTTCGGCGTCAAGGTCACGCCCGAGATCGTCATGGGCGTCGGTGTCGTGATCAACACGCCGGCCGAAGCGGGCCTCGCCCGCATCGCCGCCGAGACGGCACAGGCGCCCCTGCGCCGCGACCTCGCGCCCAGCATGGCCGGCGAGGATTTCGCCTTCTATCTGCAGAAGCGGCCGGGCGCGTTCGTGTGGATCGGCAACGGGCCCTTGCGCGACGGCGCCGAGCTGCACGGCCCGCGCTACGATTTCAACGACGCGATCCTGCCGGTGGCGTCGACCTGGATGGCCGAGGTCGCCAAGACGGCGCTGGCGTCGAACTAAAGCGCAATGAGATCAGGATCAATCGTCATCGCGCTTAGCTTGTTGTTTGCGCATGATCTTTTCGGAAAACCGCTGCGCACTTTTCCGGATCATGCTTTAGCTGATCTCGCGCGGCAGCTTCCACTCGGGCCGCGGCTCGCAGACCTCGCTCTCCTCGACCCGCGCGACGTGATATCCCCCGGGCAGAAGCCGGCCGCCTTCCTCGTCCGCGACCGGCACGTCGGTTACCAATCCCTCGATCAGGGCGGCTTCCCACACCTCCTTCTCGGAAGGAAAGGGAGCGCCGATCTGCTTGTTGCCTTCGAACAGCGCGTACATCGGTTCCGGTCCTCGCGTTGACCAAGCTCACGAGAAACGTATCGACCGTACGGACGTTCCCTCCTTCAGGCGCGACTTCCGCCCTCGAGCGCGCCTGCGACGGCAAGGGATATGACGTGAATGGCGCGCGTTCTGATCGGAACTTCCGGCTGGCATTACGCCTCCTGGCGCGGCCGGTTCTTCCCTGAAGGCGTGAAGCTGAAGGATCAGCTTCGCTACTACGCCGGACAATTCGAGACCACGGAGCTGAACGGCGTGTTCTACCGCACGCCAACGCCCGAAGCGGTCGAGGCCTGGCGCGAGCAGACCGGCCGTGATTTCGTCTTCGCCTGGAAGGCATCCAAATTCATCACGCACTGGAAGCGCCTGTCCGATCGCTCGGTGAACAGCCTCGAGCTGCTGGAGGACCGTATCTCGCGGCTCGGCGGCAAGGTCGGACCGATCCTGTTCCAGCTGCCGCCGCAATTCGAGGCGAATGCCGACCGGCTGGCGTCCTTCTTCAAGCTGCTGTCGCGGAAGCGGCGCTACAGCTTCGAATTCCGCCATCCGAGCTGGTATCAGCCGCGCATCCTGCGGATGCTGGCCGACGAGAACATCTCGCTGTGCCTGTCCGACCATCATGATGCGCCGGCGCCGTGGAGGCGCACGGCGGATTTCGTCTATGTGCGCGGACACGGGCCGGGCGGGCGCTATCACGGGCACTATACCAAGGCCACGCTGGCGCAATGGGGCCGCCGCATCAAGTCATGGAAGCGGCAGGGCTGCGACGTCTACGTCTATTTCGACAACGACCAGAAGAGCGCGGCGCCTGCCGATGCCAAGGCGTTGAAGCAACTGCTTTAAGCGCGGCAAGCCGGATCAGGCGGCAACGTCCTGCTGCCAGCCGCCGTGGAGCTCGCTGATCAGCTTCTCCTCCCGTTCGATCCGGCGCCGGTAAAGCTCGCGCTCCGTGTCGGTTTTTGCGCCGGCCAGCAGCAGGCGATAATGCCCGATGATCTTCTCGCTACCGCGGATCAGCAGGGTTCGGACGTCGGTCATGACGCGAGCCTCGCGCTGTCAGGCGTGGCGGCGCCCTGCGGCCAGGTGAACTCGACAGGGAAGGTGTTGGAGGCGAGCGCCGCGAGGGCCGCCCGCTCCTCCGACAGGCGCCGTTCGATGAACTGGCGCTCGAGGTCCGACAGCCGCGTCTTCAAAAGGCGTCGATAGCGGAAAATGTTATTTCGGTGCGCGCGAATGCGGGCCAGATCTTCATCGAGCATCATCGTCGCTCCTGACGGTCTTTCACTATCCTTTTCGCTTTTTCAGGTGCTGGAAGAGCAGTCTTCCGGCGGAAAAAATATTCGAGCTTCTTACGCTGTCAAGATGCACCCCTGCCGCTCCCGGCTCGGCACAGCGATCGGCCGGCCGCGCCTAGAAAGCTTTTACGCCACCCTCTTGCAACGAGTTTCCTCCGCTCCAGCAAAATCCGTGGTCGATTTCGGCTAGATGATCCCGCCCTGCCGAAGCGCTGCGATGGCAGCCTTGTCATAGCCGAGCTCGGCCAAAGCGGGCGACGGGAGCGTGTTTCGGCAGGCCCGGATAGTCGACGTCCTGCAAGAAGCCGGCGGCGCGGATGTGCGGATGATCGAGCGCCTGTTGCGGGCTCAGCACCGGACCGGTCGGGATCATCGCCTCGCCCAACGCATCGACAGCCTCCTGCGTGGTGCGCATCGCGCACCAGCGCGCCATCCGCTCGCTGATGACGGGACCATTGTTGCCGCGGCTGATGTCGTCGGCAAAGCGCGGATCGTTCAGCCAAAGCTCCTCCTCGCCCATCAGCCTCGCCCAGCGCCTGAACAGCGGCTGGCCGGTGACCTGGCACAGCACCCAGCCGTCCTTGGTGCGGTAGATGTCGGCGGGCGCGGCAGTCTGGCCGAGATTGCCCGTCGGCACGCGGTTGACGTTGATGACGGCCTGCTCGATCAACGTCGCATTGGTGAAGGACAGCGCGGTTGCGAGCAGCGCGCCCTCGACGACCTGCCCGCGCCCGGATTTGCCGCGCTCGATCAGCGCGGCGAGCGTGCCGAACGCGCAATGCAGCGCGGTGCCGAAATCGACCCAGTTCACCGCGGCGCGATAAGGCGGATCGCCTACGCCGGTCATGTAGACCGAGCCCGACATGACCTGGCCGACGCCATCGAAGCCGACGCGATCCGACCAGGGGCCCGGCCCGCCGAACGCCGTCGCCGTGGTCAGGATGATGTCGGGCTTGATCGCCTTGAGCGAGTCGTAGTCGAGCTTCATCGCGCGTAGCGTCTGCGGCGGCAGATTGGCGACGACGACGTCGGCGGTCGCGATCAGGCGGCGCATCACCTCTTGGCCTTCAGCCCTCATCGGGTCGAGCGTGATGCACTTCTTGTTGCGGTTGACCTGGAGGAACAACGCGCCTTCGCCGTTCGCGCCGACCGGTGCCACGAAACGGTCCTCACTGCCGTCGCGCTTCTCCACGCGAATGACCTCGGCGCCGAATTCGGCCAGCAAGGTCGCACAGTAGGGACCTGCGATATAGCGCCCGAAATCGAGGACACGCACGCCCTCCAGAACTCCCTGCATCGATCCCTTCCCTTATTGTGTTCTCGCCAGCTTACAGGGACTGGCTCCGACGGCAAGGCGGGCGGCTGACAGGCCGGCCCGCTCTCAAGATGTGATCGGCAGGCCGTTTCGACTGGCGGAAATTGTGCTCTAGTATGGGCCTCCCAATGCTCCCAGCGAGAAGCGTCCCCATGCCGCAACAATTCGACCGATCCGCAGAAGATCTCGGCAACGCGATCCATTTCGAGCACGTCAACATCCAGGTCCCCGACCAGCGCCTGGCCACGCTGTTCTACGTCGCCGGGCTCGGGCTCACCCGCGATCCCTATCTGATGGTGTCCGACAGAAATATGTGGATCAACGCCGGACGCAGCCAGTTTCATCTGCCGAGCGGCAAGGCGCAGGTGCTGCGCGGCCACACCGGGCTGGTGATCGAGGGCCGCGAGGCGCTGCTCGCGCGCCTTGCATCGGTTGCGAAGAAGCTCGAGGGCACCGCCTTTGCGTTCACCGAGCACAATGACCATGTCGAGGCGATCTGTCCGTGGGGCAACCGGATGCGCTGCTACGAGCCGGATGCGGCGCGCTTCGGCCGCATCGCGCTCGGCATTCCCTATGTCGAGTTCGACGTGCCCGTGGGCACCGCGAAGGCGATCTGCGCGTTCTATCCCGAGATCATGGGCATGCCCGCGAAGATGCGGAATGGCGACGGCACGGTCGCCGCTGTGCAGACCGGCCGCGACCAATATCTGCTGTTCCGCGAGACCGAGCGGCCGCAGCGCGGCTATGACGGCCATCATGTGCAGATGTACATCACGGACTTCTCGGGCCCCTACCGCAAGCTGCTGGCGCGCGACCTGATCTCGCGCGAGGACAACCAGTACCAATACCGGTTCTGCGACATCGTCGATCTCGACAGCGGCAAGCACCTCTTCACCGTCGAGCACGAGGTGCGCGCGGCGACCCATCCGATGTTCATGCGCCCGATGGTCAACCGGAACCCGGCGGTGAACAACCGCAATTATGCCTACGGCCACGATCAGACGTCATGGGCGCTGGGATTGGATCAATACGAGGGATAGAGCGCGTGCCGGCTCGCGCATCCGATGATTTCGAGACGCATTTGGAAAAATGCACGACGCTTGCGGGCCGTCCTCTTTGAACGATCGAAAGAGCTATTATCTGCGCAATGCAAATGCAGCATAGGCTTGTGGCCGCGCCGTGCCGGACAGCCATGGCCGGAGAGATCGCGATGAAGAAATGCGTCTATTGGGCCGCTGCGGCGGTCTGTCTCGCCGCCTCCAGCTCCGCAGCTGAAGCGCGCTCAGCCTACGACGGCACCTGGGATATCGTCTTCGTGACGCAGCGCGGTACATGCGATCAGAGCTACAGTTTCTCCGTCAACATCACCGACGGGATCGTGACACATCCGAACCTGGTCCGGTTCAGAGGCTACGTCGCAAGATCCGGCGCGGTCCGCGCCTCGGTGGCGGTTCAGGACAAATTTGCCTCAGGCAGCGGCCGGCTTTCGGGTAACGCCGGCCAGGGACGGTGGAGCGGCTATTCCGGGACCGCGCGTTGCTCCGGATATTGGACCGCTCACCGAAACTGATCATCGGCTCTGCCGAGTGGATTCCGAGCAGCCGGCCCCCTGCTTGGCCGGAAGGGGAAAATCGTTACCGCGACGTGACGTGCCGCGGAGAAGGCGCACGATGTTCTTCGCGTCCGCATGTGAGCCGCTTGTAACCCGCAAGGCTCATGCGCCAAACGAACTGCCATTGTCGAACGCGCTCGAAAAATCTGGCGGCACCCGGGGGCTTACCGGCCACGCAAACTCTCCGCCACTGCCGAAAGCACGTCGGCCAGTTGTCTCGCCATCTCCGGTATCGAAAAGCCAGCCTTAGGCTTGTTATACAAGCGTCACCCTCGGAAAGCCGAGGCAGGCTTGGGCCTGCTCAAACGTCTGGCAGAACGGAGGCCTCGATCGTTTGAGCGCCAATTGCGCTCCGATGGTCTGCACAGGTCCGATTTGTGCGCCATAATGCGCTATTCTCGCGCATCATGCTGGCTGGGGCGGGAGGGATCGAACCTCCGAATGGCGGAATCAAAATCAGTTTGATTGTTCAATGAATTCAATGAGCATTTGGAAAAAATGACAGAAATGCCGGCTAGCAAACTCAATGGCTTGCCGACCGTTTCCAAACAAAATCCGCATGGAGACCCCCTGCCGCCCTTTTCATCGAGCACCAGGTCTCCGGGTTCTCTGTGGAGCAAGTACCTCGGATCGAGATCGTCATCGGCGGCAAGGATAGGCACCTTATCGAACGCCTCGCTTTGAAAGCGAATAGCAGTCGCGCTCATCTGCGCCTGCCCAGCGCATTTGTTGCTCGTCTCAAACGAAATTTGGAATGGCAAAGCCCTTCCATTTCGCTTCTCCTGCCGATCGAAGATGACTGGCTCATCCAGAACCGACAGGAGCTATTCGTGACCCAACGCTTTTCTTTGCTCGCGCTGTCTCGACGCCGACTGTTGATCACAACGCTTGCGCTGGGGGCCGGCGCGCTGGTGGCCGTGGCAGATATCACTTCCGCTCAAAGTGCAGGCGCTTCGCCTGATGGCGGCAACATCACGTTCCTGATCGATTCGCTCGGCGGCACCTGGATTCCCAACAACAGCTCCATCTCGAGCTTCCAGGGCCACATCTGGGGTCACGTGACCGACAAGCTCGTCTATGTCGATGCCGATGGCAAGGTCAGTCCCTGGATCGCCGAAAGCTGGGAACAGAGCAGCGACGCCACGCAGTTCACCCTGCACCTCAAGAAGGGCGTCACCTTCTCCGACGGCACGCCGCTCGACGCCTCCGCCGTCGTCGCCAATCTCGACATCTGGTACGCCGGGCGGAAGAACGAGGGCATCAATCCGGTCGGCCTGTTCCCGAAGACTTACGACCGCGCCGAGGCGATTGACCCGAGCACTGTGAAGGTCTCCTTCAAGGCACCGACGCTCGGCTTCATCCCGACGCTCGGCTATCACGGCTCAATTCTGATCTCTCCGAAAACGCTTGCGCAGCCCGCCGCCCAGCAGGCCGACCTCTCCAAAACATCCGGCAGCGGGCCCTATGTGGTGGCGTCCTGGAAGGAGGGCGATTTCGTCAAGCTGGTCAAGCGCAAGGACTACAATTGGGGTCCGGCAGCGGTCGGCCACACCGGCCCGGCCTATCTCAACTCGATCACCTACAAGATCGTATCCGAACCATCGTTGCGGGTCGCGGCCGTCCAATCCGGCCAGGCCGACGTCGCCTACAGCCCTTCGCCGCAGGAATTGAAATCGCTCAAGGAGGCGGGCTTCACCACCGCAACCCCGCGCTATCTCGGCTTCGTCAATGGCCTCGCGATCAACACCAAGCTGGAGCCGTATAATGATGTGAAGGTGCGGCAGGCGCTCCAGGCCGCCATCGACCGCAAGGAGATCATCGACACCGTCTATACGCCTGACTGGAAGCTGGCGACATCCTTCATCCAGAGCAACGTGCCCGGTGCGACTGACCACAGCGACCTGCTGGCCTACAATCCCGACAAGGCCGCGAAGCTGCTCGACGAGGCCGGCTGGATCAAGGGCATCGGTGGCATCCGCAGCAAGGACGGCAAGCAACTGACACTGACGCTCTACTCCAACCCGTATCTCGCGACGTCGAAGTCGATCGACGAGCTCATCGCGCAGCAACTCGGCAGGATCGGCTGGAAGGTCAGCATCCGCGCCTATGACGTGGTCACGTTCGGCGAGAAGGTCAGGTTCGGCGGCCCCGGCGTTGCGGCCTACGAGGTGACGCGCAGCTTCATCGACGCCGGCACGGTGGCGAGCATTCTCACCAACGTCAACAATGGTGAGGACTGGTTCGCCCTCGGCGAAAGCGACACCAAGCTCAACGATCTTCGCGACAAGATCGCCGGAGCCGGTTCCCCCGAAATCCGCGCGCCGCTCCTCGACGAGCTGCAGAGATACGTGCTCGAGCAGGCCTACTTCATTCCGCGCACGCAGATCGTCCAGCGCATCTACGTGCAATCGCCGAAGCTCAAGGGCGAGGTCTACAACGGCGTCGCCTACGCCAGCTATTACACGGCGACGATCAGCGAGTAGGAGCTGACCGGCATGAACCGTGCCTACCTTGGCTATGCAGGCAAGCGCCTCGCGCAGGCGCTTGTTGTCATCGTGCTCGCTTACATCTTCACCTTTGTCGTCGTCAGCATCCTGCCAGGCGATCCCATCACCAATGTCCTGCGTGATCCGCAAAACGGGTTCACCGAGGACGAGATCAAGGCGATCATTGCCGCGCAGGGTCTGGACCAGCCAATCCCGGTCCAACTCTGGACGTCGCTGTCCCATTTCGTCACCGGCGATTTCGGCCTGTCGATGCGATCCAGCCGGCCTGTGGCCACCCTGATCGCCGAGGTTCTGCCCTCGACGCTCACGCTCGCCTCCGCGGCTTTCGCCATCGCGCTGCTGCTGGCGGTCACGATCGGCTACGGCACGCAATTTCTGCCAAAACGATTGGGACAAGGCCTGCTGCGCGGCCTGCCGTCGCTGTTCCTGTCGGTGCCGAACTTCGTCATCGGCCTGATCCTGATCCACGTCTTCGGCTTTCAGCTCGGCCTGTTCCGCGTGATCGAACCGAACAGCTTCTGGGCCACTCTCTTTGCCTCGATCGCGCTCGGAATTCCCATCTCCGCACGGATCGCCGAGGTGTTGATCGCAAATCTCGACAAGGAATCCGAGCAGGAATACGCCGCCGTTGCGCGCGGCCGTGGCCTGACGCAGGCGCGGCTGTTTGCCAGGCATCTGCTCAAGCCGTCTTCGCTCCCGGTCGTCACCGTGATCGCGCTTGCCATCGGCGAGCTGCTCGGCGGCTCGCTCATCACCGAAACGGTGTTCGGACGCACCGGTATCGGCAGCCTGGTGCAGCGCTCCGTGAGCACGCAGGATTTGCCCGTGCTCCAGGCAGTCGTTTCGCTGGCGGCGCTGGTGTTCGTGATCGTCAATCTGCTCGCCGACCTCGGCTACCCCCTGCTCGACCCGCGCGTGAAGCTGATCGGGGATCGCAAATGTCGCCCGACCGATGCTGACGACAGCCCCGTGACCGCAAACGCGGCGGTGACATCGTGACATTCGCCTCCTTCTCCGACTCGCGGACGTCGATCAGCCGGCTGACGGCCGTTCCTCCGACCGTCGCGCTGTCCTTCGCCATGATCGCGATCGTGGTTGCCTGGTCGCTGGCGCCGGGCCTGTTCACCAGCCATAGCCCGGTCGTCGGCGTTCCCGCCGAGAAGCTGCTGAGCCCCAGCGCGGCGCACTGGTTCGGCACCGATCATCTCGGCCGCGACCTCTATACCCGCGTCGTCTATGGCACGTCGTCCTCGGTGACGAGTGCGCTCATTGCCGTCACCATCGCCGCCGTTGCCGGCGGCTTCATGGGTTTGCTCGCAGGCTTCCTCGGCGGCTGGGTGGACATCGTGCTCGCCCGCCTGGTCGACGTGCTGCTGGCGATCCCAAGCTTCCTGCTGGCCGTGATCGTCGTCACCGCGATCGGATTCGACACCACCAATGCTGCGATTGCGACCGGCGTATCGGCGGTGGCCGTGTTCGCGCGGGTGATGCGCTCGGAGGTGATCAAGACCCGGCAGGCCACTTTCGTCGAGGCGGCGTTTTTGATGGGTGGTTCGCGCTGGCACATCCTGTTGCGGCACGTGCTGCCGAACGCATCGCGCTCGGTGCTCCCGCTCGCCGTGCTCCAATTCGGCCTGTCGATCCTGGTGATCGCGAGCCTCGCCTTCCTCGGCTACGGCGATCCGCCGCCCGCCTCCGACTGGGGTCTGCTGATCTCGATCGGCAAGGACTATTTGAAATGGCCGTGGCTGGTGTACGCGCCCGCCTTCGTGACGATCGCGACCGTCCTTTCCGTGAACAGGATCAGCCGATGGCTCCGCAAGACGGACTAACCGCCAACATTTTCAAGCGCACTGCGCCAGTGCCGCTGCGCCCGCTTCCTCTGCGCCCGATTCCGCTACTCAGGGTCGATGGCCTCTCGGTCTCCTACGGGCCGCACGAGGTCGTGAGCAATGTGGGCTTTGACCTCGGTCGCGGCGAGAGCCTCGCGCTGATCGGGGAGTCCGGCTCCGGCAAGTCGACGATCGCACGCGCGGTGCTGCGGCTGCTGCCCAGCGGCGGGCGCGCCACCGGCCGCGTCGCGTTCGACGGCCAAGAGGTGCTTGCTATCTCCGAGCGCGGCTTCCGGCCGCTGCGCGGACGCGCCATCGGCTTCGTGCCGCAAGATCCTGCCAACTCGCTCAATCCGGTGCGGACGATCGGCGCCCAGGCACACGAGGCCGCCGCGCTGCTCGAGGAGCCCGACAAGGCGGTCCGCAAGCAGCTCATCCTGGAGACGTTCGCAGAGGTTGGGCTCGACAATCCTCAGCGTGTCTACGACTCCTATCCGCACCAGCTGTCCGGCGGCATGCTCCAGCGCGTGCTGATCGGGCTGGCGATTCTGCCTCGGCCGGCCCTGCTGGTTGCGGACGAGCCGACCTCCGCGCTCGACGTCACGATCCAGAAGCGGATCCTCGATTTGCTCAGCCGGCTGCAGCACGATCTCAAGATCAGCCTGCTGCTCATCACCCACGATCTGGCGATCGCCGCCGAACGCGCGAACTCGCTTGTGGTCCTCAAGGACGGCGTCATTCAGGAGGCCGGCCGGACCGCTGCCGTCTTCTCCTCGCCGGCATCGGCCTATGCAAGGAAGCTGCGCGCGGATGTCCCGGCCCTCAACCCCGACCGTTACGCCGCACTGCGCGACGTCGGCTTGCGAGCGCTCAAGGCCAGCGACGCGGCGACGCCGAAGATCGCGGTCAACGCTGTCACCAAGACCTTCACCGTCGAGGGCACGACGCTGACGGCCGCCAGCGATGTGTCGTTCACAGTTCCCGCCGGCACCACGCACGCGCTGGTCGGCGAGTCCGGCTCGGGCAAGACGACGGCGGTGCGGCTGCTGCTGGGTCTCGAGCAACCTGACACCGGGACCATCTCGGTCGCAGGCGAACAGGTCACTGGTCGCTCGCCGGAGGCCCTGCGCTCGACGTGGCGCCACCTTCAGATGGTCTATCAGAATCCGTTCACCTCGCTCGATCCGACCTGGACGATCGAGCAGCTGGTCCGCGAGCCGCTCGATCGTTTCGGAATCGGAACGCGCAAGGAGCGCGGCGAGCAGGTCCGCGAGGCCCTGGCCGACGTCGGGCTCGGCGAACACTTCCTTGCCCGCAAGCCCGCGGCCCTGTCGGGCGGCCAGCGCCAGCGCGTCGCGATTGCCCGCGCACTCGTGCTGAGACCAGACGTGATCGTGCTCGACGAGCCCACCTCCGCTCTCGACGTCAGCGTCCAGGCCGACATCGTCGAAGTCCTGCTTTCGCTACAGGCCAGTCTCGACCTGACCTATGTGTTCGTCTCGCACGATCTCGCGCTGGTGCGCCAGCTTGCCCACACAGTCTCGGTGATGCACCGCGGACGCATCGTCGAGCATGGCACAGTCAGCGACATCTTCGACAATCCGCAGCAGCCCTATACGAGGTCTTTGCTCGCCTCGATCCCGTCAGGTGTCACCGGCGCCGCAGCCGCGCCGCACAGGCAATTCCGTGCCGCCGCCGAGGCTTAGCTGTTCCTCACGGGAATCTTGACAAGATCATTCCAACGACGGACCACATAACAGAAGACGACAACCCTTGACCGATTGAGAAGAGAAAATCGTGCTGGTCTGACTCTCAACGCATTTGAACCGCAGGATGAACCGGCTCTGCGACGTTGACTGAGCGATCGGAACGAGGGCGGCACGATGGGTCCGGAGGGGCGGCACGCGATCGTCATCGGCGGGGGCGCCAGCGGCGTCCTTCTGGCCTTTCAACTGTTGAAGACCAATCCATCCGATCTCCGCGTGACCTTGATCGAGAAGAGGCCCGAGATCGGGCGCGGACTTGCCTATCATGCAGGCAATCCCGAACATCTCCTCAACGTGCGCGTTTCGAACATGAGCGCGCTGCCGGATGATGCCGAACATTTCTGGAACTGGCTGTGCGCACGGCCCGGCGGGCCGCTATGTCCGGATCCCTATTGCTTTGTTCCCAGGCAGACCTACGGCGACTATCTCGCCGATCTGATCGCACCGCTGAAATCTCGCCACGGATCAGAGGGCCTGGCCATCGTGCGTGGCGAGTGCGTATCGATCCGGGAAACTCCTTCCGACGTAGCGGTTACCCTGGCAGACGGAACATGCATCACCGGGAGTACGGCCATTCTCGCGACCGGCCATGATGCCGCAGCGCCGCTGCTGGCGGGCCATGCCGAACCCTGGGCCTCACCAACTGAGGCCGGCATCGACACTGACGCTACCGTGCTCATCCTCGGCACAGGCCTCTCGATGGTCGACTATGTGCTGTCGCTGCTTCGCTACGGACATCAGGGGCGGATCGTCGCGATGTCGCGGCGCGGCCTGCTGCCGCGAGCGCATCGGCGCGTCGATCCCATGCGCTTTGCCGAAAGCGAGATTCCGTTCGGCGCCGAGATCGGGCCGCTGCTACGCTGGTTTCGCCGCCGCATCGAGATGCACGTCGCTGCGGGTGGCGACTGGCGCGGTGCCATCGATGCGATCAGGCCCTTCACCCAACGGCTGTGGCAGGAGTTGCCGCTGAGCTCCAGGCGTCGTTTCCTGGAACACGCCCGCGCCTGGTGGGATGTCCATCGCCACCGCACCGCGCCGGAGGTCGAGGCTCGCGTTGCGGAGGCTCTCGCGGCAAGGCGGCTGACGGTCACCGCCGGCAAGCTCGCCGCCATCGCTCCGAACCCCGGCGGCGCGCTCGTTCGCTATCGCCGGCGCGGCCAGAGCGAGACCTCCGAGCTGCAGGTCGGAGCCATCATCGACTGCACCGGTATCGTCCGCGATCCCGGCGCCACGACCAACCCGGCCGTGCGTAGCCTGCTCGACCAAGGTCTTGCCCGCATCGATCCATTGCGGATCGGCATCGACGTCACGCCCGATTGCGCGATCATCAATCGTGATGGATCTCCCTCGCGCCGTCTCTACGCTGTCGGCCCACTGACGCGGGCCGCGTTCTGGGAGATCATTGCCGTTCCCGACATCCGGCAGCAATGTGCCGAGCTGGCGACGCCGCTCCGAGGCTCTGATCCCTAGTTGAACAGATCCGGCTCCGCCGCGGTGATCCAGTCCCACAACGGCTGGAAGCTGAAATAGCCGCCCTTGTGCGTGCCGACCTGCCGCGCGGTCAGGCTGGCGATCTCGTGCGGGATCGGCTTAGGCGTTCCGGCAGCCTCGGCCAGCAGCTGGGCGCGCGCGGCATTGTCCATCGCGATGTACCACCACGCGGCCGCTTCAATGGTCGGTCCGACCGTGAGCAGGCCGTGGTTCTGCAGGATCGCGGCCTTCTTCGACCCAAGCGCCTGCGCGATCTTGCGGCCCTCTTCCGCCTCCAGCACGACGCCGGAGAAGGGGTCGAACAGCACGTGATCCTCATAGAAGGCGCAGGAGTCCTGCGTCAGCGGATCGAGCAGACGGCCGAGTGCCGACCAAGCCTTGCCGTAAGTCGAGTGAGTATGGGCGGCGGCGATCACTTCCGGATGCGCCGCGTGGATCGCCGAGTGAATCACGAAGCCGGCCTGGTTGATCGGCTTATCGCCGATCAGGATGTTGCCGTCGTGATCGACCAGCTGAAGGTCGGACACCTTGATCTGGCTGAAATGCTTCGACAGCGGATTGATCCAGAACCGATCGGGAAACTCGGGATCGCGCACGGTGACGTGGCCCGCGAGGCCCTGATCGAAACCGTAGCGCGAAAACAGGCGGAACGTTGCGGCGAGCCGCTGCTTGCGGTGCAGCCGTTCTTCCTCGAACGACGCGGCCGGCGTGCGCTCGACCAGGGAATATTTTTTGGGCTTCTCAACGACCTTGTTCATTGTTGCGGCTCCTTTTTAGTATTCGAGATTCTTGTCGAAGACGTCGGCCAGCGCCACGCCATGTGCATAAGCGTCGAGGTTGACCAGCGTCTTGTCGGCCAGCCGCTTGGCATCCTCGCCACCCGTCCACGACACGTGCGGGGTCAGGACCACCTTGGGATGCTGATAGATCGGATCGCCTTCCGGCGGCGGCTCGGGATCAGTGACATCGAGCGTCGCGCCGGCAATCCGCCCCTCATCGAGTGCCTGCAACAGCGCGCTCTGATCGACGATCCGCCCACGCGCAACGTTGATCAGGTGCAGCGACGTCTTGGCCCGCGCCAGCACGCCGGCGTTAATGAGACGTGCCGTCTTCGTCGTCGCCGGCAGAGCGAGAACCAGATGATCGGAGATCTCGATCAGTTGCTCGATGCTGTGGACCGGCTGGATACCCGGAGGGACATAGGGCCAGGCCGAGCGCCGCAAAACCCTGATGTTGACACCGAACGGCTTGACGCGCTCGGCGACGGCACGGCCGATGGCACCGAAGCCGGCAATGCCGATCGTCTTGCCGCTGAGCGAGCCCAGCGGGGTGATCTTCCATTCCGCACGGCTGCGCGGCCTGACATCGTGGATGCGCTTCTCGAAGCCGAGGATCGCCGCGAGGACATATTCCGCGATCGGATCGGCCGAGATGCCGCGGCCGACCGTGACCACGGGACCGTCGAGCAACCAGTCCGGAAAGAAATCGACGCCCGTCGAAGCGGTCTGGATCCAGCGCAGGCCGAACGGCCAGCCAGGCGGTTTCTGCTTGGGCGCGCCGGGCCAGCCCGCCAGCGGCCGCGTCAGCAGCACGTCGGCCTCGGGGGCGATCTCCCATGGTGCGCGATCGGCGGGATGATCGATGATCAGCGGACGCGACCAGTGATCGGCCAGGACGGCACGAACCTCCGGGCCCAGCTGGTTGACGATGATCGGCGACCGCACGCTGGTCGAGGCGCGCTGGCCTTCAATTCGAGGGGTGTTCATGCCGCGACATTCACAACGGTTTTGACGCGGACATGCTAGGCGCCCGAGGCAAGATAGTCTTTTCAAAGATCATTGGCATCGGGCAACAACAGGACGAGGCGTCCGGACGAAGCATAAGGATTTCTCTCCGCACGGAGCGGTGCTATTTCCTGCCGCTGACGTCAGGTCGCTCCGCCTTCGATTGCGCGGCGGCCTCGCCAGCGCGGCGAAATACGGTCTCCATCAGCCATTGCTCGTTGGGAAACTGATTCGCCCATTCATCCCAGCCCGAATGCCTGCGATATTAGCCGAGGCGCCCCGATGACAGAACCTCGTCCTTGGTTACGGAGACGCGGCGGTCGCAATCGGGCGCGACGTAGATCGCATCCGCCCGGCAATAGAGCTCGCACATGAAGCAGGTCTGGCAATCCTCGACGCGTGCGAGAACCGGCAAGCCGTCAGGGCCGTGATCGAGCACGTTGGCCGGACAGACCTCGATGCAGGCCCCGCAATCCGTGCAACGCTCGGCGACGATGAGCTCGATCATGACACCGCCTCGAGCTGATCCGGCTGGACATTCGCAGACGGGCGATCCGGCGCAACCCAGACTCGGTCCAGTCCGCCACTGAGCAGGCGCCCGGCCAATCGCGGATCCTGTGCAGGATAATCCTCACGACGGTGAAGCCCCCTGCTCTCCTTGCGCGAGGCCGCCGTGGCAACGGACCAGCGCGCCGTGGCCAGCAGCGCCGCGGTCTCGCGCAAGGCGATCGAGCCAGCCTGTCCGTGATTGGCGACCTCGCTCCACAAATCCTCGAGTGTTTGCGAGGATGTCGCAAGCCCGGCACCGGTGCGGAACAAATTCTTGTCGAACGGATGCATCTCGGCGCGCACGCCGTCTCTGGCTGCGGCCATGTCGACCTCCTTCGGCCGGCCACGCGGACGGAGCCCGGCCTGTCCAAGCGGCGTGAGCTCCGATGAGCGGCTTTTCGTACCGCGAGCTACGCGAGCGGCCGCGTTGCCTGCGAGCACGCCTGATGACAACGCCCATGCCGAATTGACATTGCCGCCGCCCGAGATGGCGCCCGCGACCTTCTCGCGCGATGCGTTGTCGCCCGCGACGAATAGTCCCGGCACCGATGTCGAACCATTCACGTCGAGCACGCGCACGCCGCCGATTCCGCGGATCGTGCCGTCGTTATGCAGGGTGACCTCGAAACGATCGCGGTAGGAATCGATGCCCCAGCGGTCGAACACCAGCGGTACGTTCGGCGAAATCGTATGCAGCCTTGCCTTGATGTCGTCGGGCAGCCGCTGCAGCGAGCAGTAGACGGGGCCGCGCTGCAGCGCCCGAGCAAGACGCAAGGTCTGATCGGGACCAAACGGGAGATCAAGCTCGTTGCCGGTCTCGTCGTAATATGTCGCGAAGGAGTAGGCCATGCTGCGCGTCATCGTGGAATGCGCCGGCGCAATCGTGTACGCGGCCGTGAATTCCATGCCGGAAAGCTCCGCGCCTGCCTCGGCCGCCATGAGGTAGCCGTCGCCCGTGTTGGTCCGCGATCCCAAAAGGTGCGACAGGAAACTGGTGCCGCCGGCGGCCAGCACAACCGCACCGGCCGTGACCCGGTAGGCCCGGTCACCGTCCTGCCGGCGCCGGCCACGCGCACCGCCGATTGATCCATCGGGCCGCGCCAACAACTCGACAACCGGCGCGTGATCGAGAATGGTGACACCGTGGCTCAGCGCATGCTGCCGCAGCGCGCGCATATATTCCGGCCCGCGCACCGCGCGATAATTCACCCTCCCCTCGTCGTCCACGCCAAACTTGTAATGGTCTGCCAACGTCGGCAGTGTTCGCCAGGTCTGGTCAAGAATGCGATACATCCATTCAGCTTCGCCAAGGCCGAGCCCCGCGGCGATGCGACTGGCCACAGCCCCGTCGCGTGCCGCCGGAGGGTCGGGAGGCACCCACCAATGGCCGGGCCCCGCGGCGGCCGTGACGCCACTGGTGCCGCAATAACCCTTGTCAGCAAGGATGACCTTCGCTCCGGCCTGTGCCGCTGAGGCCGCCGCCCAGGCTCCCGCCATACCGCCGCCGACGATCAGCACATCAGCCGTCAGCGACAATTCTTCGAGCGACGACGAACCCACCATGTGCCTCCGAACAATAGCGCGACCGCACTGCTGCATCGCTCGGATGCAGAAGCGTGCCGCCTTGACGCAGCATGTTTGGGCGAGGCCACGTGCAGGTCAATGAAAGGCAAAACTCTTTTCGGCCCGCATCGCAAACGTCTCATGCCGCCGTCGTCGATGTCAGCAAGAGGAGTATTTCAGCGCAGAATAGACTTCCCTACGGACAGCAGCTGACGACAAAGAGATTTCCGCGCCTGGGCAGACAGACGACGTTGGCCTTCATCCAAGATAACGGATGTTTATCCGTTATAAGATGCAGGTCGGATCGCAGGTGGCGCACGGTTTCCATTTTGTTGGATGAAAGCGAACAGAAGAAACCTTTCGCGATTCACATCCGACGCAGTTCACTTTATCTCCAATGGCAGCGCAATTGAGTACTTCCTGCTCTGATCTCTGGAGAATGATAATGAACACCGCGATGCAGATGATGCCCATGCCGATGATGATGGGTGGCATGATGAATCCCGCCATGACCGGCAATATGATGCCGATGATGAACATGATGGGCATGCCGATGATGATGCCCTGTCAGGTCAAGTGCACCATGACCCCGGCCGGCATGACCTGCGAGATGATGCCGATGGATCCCGCCATGAAGGACATGTTCACCAAGTGCTGCGAGAGCATGATGAACATGATGCAGATGGGCATGCCGATGATGATGTGCTGCGGCGGCATGATGATGATGTGCATGCCGATGAAGGCCGCCTGATCGACACCTAAAAGGCGATCGGACCAAAGGGCTGGCCTCGCGCCGGCCCTTTTATACTTTAGCTAGCGGCTTCAGCGTAGGTCATCACCAAGTAGAGGACCGCCTCTACGGCGACCAGGTTTTTGTAGACATGCGGCACATCGGCGTCGAACAGGATGGCATCGCCTTCCGTCAGCGTCTGCGGCTTGTCGTGCCCCACCGTGATCTCCACCACGCCCCCGGCGACAAAGAGATTTTCGCGGGTACCTGGCGCATGCGGTTCGGCCGCTTCGCGATGGAGCGGGCCGATTCTCAGCTCGTAGAACTCGACCTGATGATGACCGTCGAAGGGAAACAGCGCGCGGGAGGTGAACTGCCCGTTGCTGGACGTCAACAGCTTGGCGTCGCTGCGGCGCAGTACCGTCGGGCCGCGCGGCGCCTCGGTCTGGAGCAGATTGGCGAACGGCACGTGGAGCGCGCTCGCGACTTTCCAGAGCAGAGCGATTGTCGGGACGCTCTTTCCGGTCTCGATCTGGCCGAGCATTGCCCGGCTGACTCCGGATTGCTTGGCAAGCCGCTCGAGCGAATGCCCCCGGCTGGTCCGCAGGCGCCGCAAATTGCGGCCGAGAACGACAGGCAGATCGAGATCGTTCGAAGATGATGCGTTCGTGTCCGGCGACGGGGCAATCTGGCCGCCACTCATAAAGCATCCCACCGCACAGGCGACGACATCGCCGGCACAGGCATGGGTACCCAGACCCAGGTGGGCCAGAACCAGCAGAGCGGCATGGGCGCAGCTGTCGCGAAGGGGCCGATCCCGGCGCTCGCCAACTGAGCGGTCGAAGACGCAAGCTGTTGTTTGCTCCGCTCCGATCGATAGGCCGCCAGATCGATAATCCGCGCTGAACTCGTGGGCTCTGTCACCTTGTGTGATCCGCGTTTGATTGCGATGTGAATTATCCTAGTTCCGTCGCAGCATCCGGCAAGCTGTCGCCGAACAAAACAACAAGGAGCCTGTAAAGCCGGGCCAAATAGCAAAGGCTTCTCGAATCGACGCGTCCGTTAGCGGCCGTCTTTCACGCTTCGAATGCCGCGGACCTCTCCCAGCGATGAACGTGCGGGAATGCGTAGCGATCGGCCAGGTAACGGAGTATTCGCTCCGACGAACTGATGAAGCGCCGGCCATTGGCCACATCCGCATCCTCAGGCACCGGCCGGCTTTCATCGAAGACCAGAACCGGAAGCGATTGATGCTGCTCGCCCAGAATCTCGACTAGCGCTGATCGCGGGCGCGGGAATGGCAGGCGGTGCACTTCAACCTGCGTTGCGAGACCGGGAAACGACGCCAGCAATCCCTCGATCGCATTGCAGTGCGGGCAGACGAAGAACCGGCCGGGCTGCTCGGGATCTTCAAATCCCGGCTTCAACAGAAAGAGGCGATCTCCGCTCATGGCAGGCCTCCACGGACGACATGATTTTCATTGGCCGAACAGCCGAAAGCTTCGATCGGCCGCCCGCAGGTGCCGGGTCTCGTCGACCCAACCGACCGCTCGCCGGTAACTGCCCAACAAGGTCGCCTCCTTCAACGCCGCCACGTCGACCGCTTGCGGCGCGTCGGCAAACGGCGAGACGAACAGCGCATCCTCGGGACAATAAAGCTCGCACAGGAAGCAGGTCTGGCAATCGCCTTGGCGGGCGATCACGGGGATGCCGTCGGACTTGTCGAAGACGTTGGTCGGGCACACGTTGACGCAGATGTCGCAAGCCGTGCAGCGCTCGGCATCGATGACCTCGATCATTCCGCGGCCTCCGAAAATTGTGGGGCCGCGAGCGGACGCGCCGATGTCCAGACATCGTCGAGCCCGCCGGTCGTCACGAGGTGCCGATAACGGTCGTCCTGCTCGGGGTAATCGTCACGGCGATGCATTCCCCGGCTTTCCTTTCGCGCCAGCGCGCTGCGATACATCCAGCGTGCGGTCGCAAGCATGGCAGCCGCTTCGCGCGCGCGCAGCAGTTCCTGCTGGTCTGGCGCATCGGACCGCGACGCATCGGCCCACAATGCGTCCAGCCGATCGAGCGACTCGCCCAACCGACCGGCCTCACGGAAGTAATTCAGCTCGTAGGGGAACACCTCGTCCTGAACGCTCCGGGCCAGCGCGCCGCCCTGCAACGGCCGGCCGCTACCGGAGCGCAGAGCAACGGTGCCGCGCCGGAACGCGTGACGGCCGATCGTCGCGCCCAGTTGTCGCGCAAACTCCGCGGCGCCCTGGCCGGCCCAATAGCCTGATGACATCGCCCAGGCGGCATTGTGACTGCCGCCGCCGGTGAAGCCGCCGCAGATCAGCTCGCGCGTCGCAGCGTCCCCTGCCGCGTAGAGACCCGGCACGGTGGTGGCGCAACTATCGTCAACGATCCGCAGACCACCTGTCCCGCGAACGGTCCCCTCAAGTCGCAGCGTAATGGGGAAACGCTGCGTAAAGGGATTGATGCCGGTGCGGTCGAACGGAAGAAAGAAGTTCGGCTGGGACAGGCGCATGTGCCGCTGGGTCTCGGCATCGGCTTCGTCGAGCTGGGCGTACACGGGGCCCTTGCGAAGCGCGCGAGCGATCACGGAGCGGCCACCTTTCGAGGATGCCCCCGGAATGACGCTGCCCTCTTCATCGGTGAAGCTCGCCCAGCTGTAGAACAGGGTCTTCGTCACCGATCCGAAGGCCGGCGAGATCGCGTAGGCGTTGGAGAACTCCATGCTGGAGAACTCCGCTCCCGCTTCCGCCGCGAGGAGATAGCCATCGCCGGTCAACACATTCGAGCCGAGCGTCTTGCTGAGGAAGGCGCATCCGCCGGTGGCGATCGCCACCGCCTTGGCGTGGACAACCCAGCGGTCGCCCTTCTGACGGCGAAGGCCTGTGGCTCCGGCCACGACGCCGTTGCCATCGACCAGAAGTTCGAGCGCCGGTGAATGATCGAGGATGGTCACGCCGGCCTGCTTGGTCCGCTTGCGCATGAGACGCATATATTCCGGACCTTGCAGCGAATTCCGCTGCGGCCTGCCGTCGTCATCGCTGGGATAAGGATAACCCCAATCGGCGAGCTGGTTGCTCTGGGCATAGGTCTGGTCCAGCACGCGCGCCATCCAGCGGCGATCCTGGAGATAGCCGCCCAGTTTTTCGCGGCTGGCCATCGCGGCCTCGCGGCGCTCGGGATTTGGGTCGACATACCATACGCCCGTGCCGGCCGCCGCCGTCGCGCCTGACGTACCGCAAAAGCCCTTGTCGGCCAGCACCACGCGCGCGCCATGCTCGGCGGCACTAACCGCGGCCCATGTGCCCGCGGGACCACCGCCGAGCACGAGGACGTCAGCGTCGAACACAATCGATCCTGCCGAACTCGACAGCTTCTCGGCACGGCTAGATGGATTCGTCATCGTTCGTCTCCGGATTCAATCTCTTCAAAACGCCGGGATCTGGCCCGGCAACTTGTCCTTGATGAGCTGACGGACCGTGTCGTTCTGATAGGCGCGCACCAGCTTCGCGACCCACGGCGCATCCTTGTCCTTCTCGCGAACTGCGATGAAGTTGTTGTAGGGATTGTCGACCGAGGATTCGATGGCAATGGAATCCTTGCCGGGGATAAGACCGGCCGGGACGGCGTAGTTGGTGTTGATGACGGCGGCATCGACGTCGTCGAGACTGCGCGGGAGCTGGGCGGCGTCGATCTCACGAATTTTGAGATTCTTTGGATTTGCGGTGATATCGAGCACGGTCGGCAGAATCCCCACTCCTTCCTTGAGCGCGATCAGCTTCTCCGCCTGAAGCAGCCGCAACGCGCGGCCGCCGTTCGACGGATCGTTCGGAATGCCGATCGAGGCCCCGTCCTTGATCTCGGCGACTGACTTGGCCTTCCGAGAATAGAGCCCGATGGGGGAGACGATCGTCTCGCCGACGGCAACGATCTTGTAGCCCCGCGTCTTGATCTGATTGTCTAGGAACGGCTTGTGCTGGAACGCATTCGCATCGAGATCGCCGGCATCGAGCGCGGCATTGGGCAGCAGATAGTCGTTGAAGACGACAACCTGAACGTCGAGGCCGTCTGTGGCGGCGATCTCCTTGACCTTGGCCCAGATGATCTCGGCATCGCCACCCGAGATCCCGACCTTGATCTTCTGATCCGCGGCAGCTGGCGCGGTCAACAGAGCAAGGGCGGCCATCGCCAAAAACAACCGGCGCTTCATCGTCTACGTCTCCTTCAAGCTTTACGTTTCATTCAGGCGGCTACCCGACCCGGGCAACCAGGATATGGGCCGCCGAATCTGCGAATTCGGCGGACACATCGTGGAAGACGACACGTTCCTGAACCGTCGCGACGCGCGGCCGGTAGTTTGAAACCTAGCCGCTCCGTCGATCCGGGCAGGACCGGCTGATCGCGCTGGCAAACCGCCGTGAGCCCGCAATCTCTGCGGCCTGCGTCGCGCTACCGGCCGCAAACGCAAGGCTCATATGATCGACGTCGACAACATAGATCATGACGCGATGTCCTTGCGTTGCGCGCTCGGCAAACTGCCGAATGCCTCTCAGGCCGCCTTGCGCGCGCCTGCATCGGCGTGGGCCAGCGCCTGATCAAGATCCGCCAGGATATCGTCGGGATGCTCGATTCCGACCGACAGGCGGACGTAGCCGGGCGTGACGCCGGCGGCGAGTTGCTCGGCCGCGGTCAGTTGCTGGTGCGTCGTCGAGGCCGGATGGATCGCCAGTGAGCGGGCGTCGCCGATATTGGCGACGTGATAGAAAAGCTTGAGCCCATCGATGAAGCGACGGCCGGCTTCGATGCCCCCCTTCAGCTCGAAGCCGACCAGCCCGCCAAAGCCGCCCTTCAGATAAGCATCCGCCCTGCGCCGGTTCTCCCCGCTCTGCAGTCCGGGGAAGATCACGTTGGAGACCGAGCTGTGCTTGGCGAGAAAGTTCGCGACCTTCACCGCGTTCTCGTTGTGCTGGCGAATACGCAGCGGCAGCGTCTCAAGGCCCTGGATGAACTGGAAGGCGTTTTGCGGCGCGATCGATGCGCCGAGATCGCGCAGCAGCTTGACGCGGGCGCGCAGGATATAGGCGATCGGACCGAGCGGCTTGGCGGCCTCGGTCCAGATCGCACCGTGGTAAGCCTCGTCAGGCTTGTTCAGAAGCGGGAAGCGCTCGGCATGCGCCGCCCAATCGAAATTTCCGCCGTCGACAATGGCACCACCGATCGCGGTGCCATGGCCTCCGATATATTTTGTGGTCGAGTAGACCACCACGGCAGCACCGTGCTCGAACGGACGCGCGATCAGGGGCGAAGCCGTATTGTCGAGAATCAGCGGCACGCCAAGTGAGCGGCCGATATCCGCGACCTCCTTGATCGGGAACACGTTGAGCTTGGGATTCGGCAGAGTCTCGCCGAAATAAGCCCGCGTCTTGGCGTCGGTGGCGCGGCGAAAATTCTCGGGATCGGCAGGGTCGACGAAGCGGACCTCGATGCCGAACTGTTTCAGGGTCTGCGAGAGCAGCGTCCAGGTGCCGCCGTAGAGATCGGTCGACGACACGATGTTGTCGCCGGCTTGCGCGATGTTGAAGATCGAGAACGCGGAAGCCGTCTGTCCGGAAGCAACTGCGAGGGCGGCCGCCCCACCCTCGAGCGCAGCAAGCCGATCCTCAAAGGCCTGCTGGGTCGGATTGCCGATACGGGTGTAGATAGGACCAAGCTGCTCGAGCGCGAACAGGCGCGAGGCGTGATCGGTGTTCTCGAACTGGAATGACGTGGTCTGATAGATCGGAACTGCGACCGCACCAGTCGCGGGATCGGTGCGGTACGATCCGCCATGCAACGCGAGTGTCTCGAAGTTCCGCGTCTCCAACGCCATCTGCAATTCCCCTATCATCTCGAGAGCGCGCGTCGTGCGCGGCAAGCCGTGCTTGTCGACGAAAATGATGCGGTCGGATTCTGCCTCTGTCGAGCGGTTCGGGAAAATAGCGATGCGCGTACTGCTACATCGTCGTCGCGCAACGCGTTTGTTTCCACGCCCTCGCCGAATTGGAAACAAACTCGCTCGGGCAAAACGTCATTAACGCTCGCGCGCATCGGATCTGCTCCTTATTGAACAATCGGCCCCCGATCATGACGAGACCGCGCGAGCTACGCTTGAAACACGACCGCGCCGAGCCATTATCGGGCTGGAGAAACTCCGTCTCGGATTGAAGCCGACTGGAGAATTTTCGTGCCGCGCGGAGCGATACCTTGAAATTGCAAGGAGGCGCCGATTGCCGGCACATTGCAGGCATATCGCCTTGTTCATATGAGCTCTCAAGGCGGCTGAGCCCCAAGGATAGCCCTTCATGCCTCGCCCTATCTCCCGCCCGCGAACCCTCGCCGCCGCTGCGCTCGGCGTCTTCGCCATGGCGTTCGTTCAGCCCGCGATGTCCGAGGAGCTTCGCATCGGTTATCAGAAGTCCTCGACGCTGACGGCGATCCTGAAGACCAATGGCGAGTTGGAGAAGGCACTGGCGCCGCTCGGCGTCACCATTTCCTGGCACGAATTCACCAGTGGCCTGCCGCTACTCGAAGCCATCAACATCGGCAGCATCGATTTCGGCGCCGACGTCGCCGACACCGTGCCGATCTTCGCGCAGGCCGCCGGCGCCAAGCTCGCCTATATCGCGGAGGAGGCAGCTTCGCCCGCGGCGCAGGCGATCATTGTGCCGCAATCGTCGACCATCAAGCATATCGCTGATCTCAAGGGCAAGAAGATCGCCGTGACCAAGGGCGCCGGCAGCCATTATCTGCTGCTCGCGGCGCTGGCGAAATCCGGGCTCAGCTTCAAGGACATTACCCCTGCATATTTAACGCCGGCCGACGGCCGCGCGGCCTTCGTCAGTAACAATGTCGAGGCGTGGGTCGCCTGGGATCCATTCCTGACCAGCGCCCTGCATCAGACGAAGGGCCGGATTCTGTCCGATGGCAGCAACGGTCTTGCAAGCTACAAGCGCTATTACCTCGCCTCGGCCGCTTATGCCGACAAGCACGCAGAAGTGCTCAACGTGATCTTCGCAAAGCTCTCGGACACCGGCAAATGGGTGAAGGCCCAGCCGAAGGACGCCGCCACGTTGCTTGCCGGACTCTGGGGCATCGATGCGGCGACCGTCGAAGAGGCCAACAGCCACCGCTCCTACCAAGTGGGCGCAGTCACCGGTCCCGGCCTGTCGGAGCAGCAGCGCATTGCAGATTCATTTCACGCCGAGGGCCTGATCCCGGTGAAGATCGATACCACCGCCATCAAGATCTGGTCCCCGAAGGGGTCCTGATCGTCGCTGCCTGCGGCCCAGGCCGCTGACCTTCGGAATCCCATGCCGCAACGTCAACTGCACCTGAACGTCAACCTGCTTCACTCCGGCGTCTATCCATCGGCCTGGCGGCTGCCAGACAGCGATCCGCGCGCCTTCTTCGATCTCGGTCATTATGTGCGGGTGGCGCAGATCGCCGAGCGCGGTAAGCTCGATGCGATCTTTCTCGCGGATTCCCCCGCCGTTAACGATCGCATCGACTACCGGTCGTTCACGTCGCTGGAGCCGACCATCATTCTGGCGACAGTGGCAGCTGCGACAAAGCATGTCGGACTGATCGGTACGGTGTCGACGACCTATAACGAGCCCTACAACATTGCGCGCCGCTTCGTGTCCCTCGATCATGCCAGCGGCGGGCGTTCGGGATGGAACGCGGTCACGACCGCAGATGCCGCATCAAGCCGCAACTTCGGCCTCTCGGGTGCACTGGAGCACAAGGCACGCTACGAGCGCGCCAAGGAATTCACCGAGGTCGTCCACGCGCTGTTCGACAGCTGGGAGGACGACGCCTTTGTCGGCGACAAGGCGAGCGCCAGGTTCGTCGATACGTCGAAAGTCCATCCAATCTCCCACCGCGGCCCGCATTATTCAGTCGCCGGCCCGCTGAACGTCCCGCGCTCGCCGCAGGGACGACCGGTGACGGTGCAGGCGGGCGGCTCCAATGACGGCCGCGACTTCGCCGCGGCCCATGCGGAGGCGGTGTTCACACTGGCGCAGTCGATCGAGGAAGGCGTCGCCTATGCGCGCGATCTGCGCACGCGCGCTGCGGCCTACGGCCGCTCGGGTGACGCCATTGTGATCCTGCCGGGGCTTGCGACCGTCATCGGCAGCACGGGAGCCGAAGCAAAGCGTCGGCAGGACGAACTCTGGGAGCTGGTCCCGATCGAATACAGCCTGGCGCGCCTCGCCGGCACGCTCCAGATCGACCCTGCCCTGCTCGAGCTCGACAAGCCGCTTCCCGATCCGTTGCCACTTCCGGCGAACGCCAATCACACCATGTTCCAGGGCACCGTGAACCTTGCCCGTCGCGGCAATCTCACTGTCCGTCAGTTGATCCGCGCGCTCGGCGGCGGCGTTGGCCATCGCATCATTGTCGGCACGCCGGAGCAGATCGCGGACGATATCGAGGCCTGGTTCAAGGCAGGCGCTGCGGACGGCTTCAACCTGATGCCGGACGTTCTGCCCACCGGGCTCGAGACCTTTGTCGATACTGTCGTGCCGATCCTGCAAAAGCGCGGACTGTTCCGGACCGAGTATATGGGCACGACCCTGCGCGATCATTTCGGACTGCCGCGGCCAACGAGCCGCTATGCGAAGCAGCCGCCGGCCGTCGCCTCAGCCTGATCGTCGCGACCACCTATCCTGCGGATTGGGCCAGCTTCGCAGCAGGCCCGGCGGATTGTCCGGCCCGGACACGGGGGATGATCTCCTCTGCGAAGCGCCGCATCTCGGCCTCGAACGGCTGGAACTGCAGCATGAAGAGCTCAATGCCCGCCGCATGGAACGCCTCGATGCGGGCCGCAACCTCGTCGTAGCTGCCGACCAGCCCCGCGGCCGTGCCGCCGTTGCTGCCGACCCGCGGCGTTTTCTGCATGGTCTGCATCATCACGACCTTCGGGTCCGTGTTCTGCTTCTGGATCGCCTTCATCGGCGCATCCTTTGCGGCGAGGCTCAGCAGCCGCTCGTAAGCGGCTTGCGCCTGCTCCCGGGTTTCGCGCGCGACGACGAAGGCAGACAGGCCGAAACGGAGCGGCGGCGCCGACCCGCGCGGCCGCGCCGCGACGTCGGCAATCAGGCCGGCGACGTCGTCGAGCGGCTGGCCATTGATGAACCAGACGTCGCCATGGCCTGCGACGAGATCGCGCGCGGGCTCGGATTCGCCGCCGACATAGATGGCCGGGCGCTTGCGGTAGAGGCTGGTCGGCCGTAGCGCATAGTCGGAGATGTTGAAGTGATCGCCGCTGAAGTTGAGGCGCTCGCCCTCCATCAGACGGGACACCACGGAGATCCATTCCTTGCCGTAGGCATAGCGCGCATCGTGCTCGGGAAAGCCGATCCCGGCCTTCTCCAGCTCCGGACGATTCCAGGCATTGACCAGATTGATCGCAAAGCGGCCGCGGCTGATGTTCTCGATGCCGAGCGCCAGCTTGGCGAGCACGACGGGGTGATAGAGATACGGCTTGATCGCTGCGATGATCTCGATGCGTTTCGTTAGCGCCGCAATCGCAGCCGCCGCGCTCCAGGCTTCGAGCTGATCGAGATCCTCCTGATGCGGATTGATCGTGTGCTGCGCGATCAACGTCGAGTCGTAGCCAAGCTCCTCGGCCGCGAGGATGAGATCCCGATTGCGCTCCCAGGACGCATCATACGGCTCTTCCGGGTCTTGATGCGCGGCGCGCGGCCCATGCACCAGCGCCCAGATGCCGAAGCGAAGAGGTGCAGCCGTCATTGTGCTCTCCCGTAACTCTCTCGACCTTGAGCGTTCTCGCCAATGGCTGCCGCAAGTTCAAGCCGACCAACATCAAAAGATTTTCTTTGTCGCGCATCCTCGCGGCGACGACAGCAGATCACTGCGGATCGAACGACAATTGAAATACCGCTCTATTTCTGCCGGCCCGATTTCGTGGGACATTTTGCTGGGACGGCAAGTGATTGGCGTCACGTCGCCTGCTTCGAATGCAGTGCGTGAAACGAGGTCTCGCGTCTTGAGCAATATGGAACTGAGCGGTATCGACCGCACTGTGATCGGCGCAAACAGCGCGCCATCGTCGCAAAGCGGCGACAACGCGCTTGCTCCGGCCGTGACCAAGAGCAAGCTTGGCACGCGCGGCCTTCAGCTTCTGTCATGGCTAGCGCCGGTGGTGCTGGTCATCATCTGGGAATGGCTGGCGCAGGCGGGATGGCTCTCGCCGCAAGTCCTGCCCGCACCGAGCAAGGTGATCCGCACCGCTTTCAAGCTTGCAACCACGGGCACGCTGCTCAACGATCTCGGCGTGAGCTTGCTGCGGGCGACGGCGGGCTTTGCGATCGGCGCGGCCGTCGGTGGCGCCCTTGGCATTCTTGTCGGCTTCTCGCGCATCGCCGAAGCTGCCATCGACCGCAGCGTGCAGATGATCAGGGCCATCCCGTTTCTGGCGGCGCTACCCCTGGTCATCGTCTGGCTTGGCGTCGGCGAGACGCAAAAGATCTTCCTTGTGGCCCTCGGCGTCACCTTCCCGATCTACATCAACACGGTCCTTGGCATTCGCCAGGTCGATCCAAAACTGCTCGAGCTCGGCCGCGTCCAGGGCCTCAGCTCCATTCAGTTGATCCGCCGGATCATCTTGCCCGGGGCATTGCCGTCGATTCTCACGGGGGTCCGCTATGCGCTGGCAACCGCGTGGCTTGCGCTGGTCGTGGCCGAAACCATCGGCGCGCAGGCGGGCATCGGCTTTCTCGCCATGGACGCGCGCGAGTTCCTGCGCACCGACGTGATCGTGTTGACCATCGTGATCTATGCGTTGATCGGCGTCGCAGCCGACGGCATCGCCCGCGTCCTCGAACGGCGTCTGCTCGCCTGGCATCCGAACTACGGAGCAGCACGATGAACGCGCATGTCGCTCCGCTGTCGCCCGCTTCATTCGAAACCGGACCGGCTGTCGTCGTCAACAATCTCGTGCGCAGCTACGGCAGCCGCGTCGTGATCGAAAAGCTGAGCCTGCGCATCGAACGGGGCGAGTTCGTTGCGCTGCTTGGCGAGAGTGGCTGCGGCAAGACCACGCTCTTGCGAGCGCTCGCGGGCCTCGATCCCGTTCAAGGCGGCCGCATCGTCGCGCCGCGCCGGCCGGCGGTGGTCTTTCAGGAGCATCGGCTCCTGCCCTGGGACAGCCTCTGGCGCAACGTCTCGCTTGGTTTGCAGGTGCCGGACGCACGCGAACGCGCCGCCGAAGCGCTGACCGAGGTCGGTCTCGGTGATCGGCTCGACGACTGGCCGCGCAATCTCTCCGGCGGACAAGCCCAGCGCGTCGCGCTTGCCCGCGCGCTGGTGCAGCAGCCGGAGCTGCTGCTGCTTGACGAGCCGTTTGCCGCGTTGGACGCGCTCACCCGCATCCGCATGCATGAGCTCGTTCGCGTGCTCGTCGCCAACCATCAGCCGGGCGTTCTGCTTGTCACGCACGACGTCGATGAGGCGATTGCGCTCGCCGACCGCATCCTGGTGATGCGGAACGGCGCCATCGCTTACGAGCACCGCGCCGCGCGCAACGGCTCGACACCCATCTCACGTAGCGAGCTCCTTGGCGAGCTCGGCGTGAATTCGCGTTCCACCCACTAATTTAGCGGAAGGCAATTATGTCCGACTCTCCAATCGCCAAGCCGTCCCGCCGCAGCTTTCTCAGCACCGCGGCCTTCGGCGTCGGCGCCCTCGCCGGCTTGAACCTCGGCGATTTTGCCGAGGCCGCCACTGGCCGTACGACCGACACAGTCCGCCTGACCTGGGGTCTCGGCGGCCTCAACGTGATCGCCAAGGAGCGCGGCGAGTTCGAGAAGGTGCTGGCCAAGGACGGCATCAAGGTCGAATGGCTCGGACCCTTCCCGAACCATGCGCCGACATTGCAGGCGGTGACCGGCGGCAGCGCCGACTTCAGCTTCGGCGGCAGCACGACGCCGGCGCTGGCCGCGATCATCGCAGGTTCGCCGCTGGTGTTCACCCAGTTCGTGGTCTACGAGCCCCGCACCACCGCGATCATCGCCAAAGACGGCTCCGGCATCGACAAGATCGAGGACCTCGTCGGCAAGTCGGTCGCGGTCAACCGCTCCGGCCTCGGCGAATTCCTGCTGGTCGCCGCGCTCGAGAAGCACAAGGTCGATCGCTCCAAGGTCAAGTTCGTCTATCTCAATCCCCCCGATGCGGCGCCCGCGCTCGCCTCCGGCAAGGTCGACGCCTGGTCGATGTGGAGCCCCGGCGTCGATATCGCGCGGCTCGAATACAAGGCGCACGACATCTTCCTGGAGGGCCGGGACCTCGCCTTCCAGATCGATTACACCTCCTACCTCACCACCCGCAAATTCGCGACCGACAATCCCGCGCTTGTGCGCGCCGTGAACGACGCGTTTCGCGCCGAAGGCAAGTGGATCTCGGAGAATGGGAAGGAGGCGGAGTACATCGCCCAGAAGGTGGGCAAGTACAGCGACGAGGTCCGCGATCAGTTCATCGCACTGAAGCGGCAATACCACTACTACGCGGTCAATGATGAGCGCTTCATCAGCGAGCTGCAAAAGGCCGCCGACTGGCTCGTCGCGCGCAAGGTTCTGCCCGAGCCGGTCAAGGTGACCGACCATCTCGCCCAGCTCTAGGAACGTGACCAACAGGCCGATCATGAACAAGACCGTATCCGCCCCCTCTCTCGGTACATCGGAGCCCCTCAAGACCGGCTCGCCGGAGCTGGAAGCACTGCTCAACCAGATCGCGGAAGGCGCGAGCGCGCGGGAACGCGATCGCGTGCTGCCCTTCGAGATCATCGATCTCATCCGCCGCGCCCGTCTCGGCGCGTTGCGGCTTCCGGTGAACGCCGGCGGCGCCGGCAGCACGATCCGCGATCTCTTCGCTTTCGTGATCCGGCTCGGCGAAGCCGACGCCAATGTCGCGCACATTCTGCGCAATCATTTCAGCGTGGTGGAGCGATTGGTGCGTACGCCCAAGGACGATCAGAGCCGCGATTGGCAGAAGGCGGTCGCCGAAGGTGCCATCATCGGGCTTGCCACCACCGAACTCGAAAGCCCGCGCGTCGGCAATGTCACGCCGGGCACCACGTTTACGCCGGATGCAAATGGCGATTTCCTGCTGAACGGCACCAAATATTACAGCACGGGCACGTTGTACTCGGACTACGTCCTGGTGCGCGCGGCCGACCCATCGGGAGCAACCGGCGCGACCATCGTTCCAATCAAGCGCGAAGGCATCGAGCTGGTCGATGATTGGGATGGCCTCGGGCAACGCCTCACGGCGACCGGAACGACCCACTTCCGCAACGTCAAGGTCAAGCGCCAGGAAGTGGTGTTCGACACGCCGGAGGGCGGTTATGGTGTCCCTTATTCCAACACGTTCGCGCAGCTGTTCCTGACCGCGATCGTTGCCGGCATCGCGCGCGCGACCCTGCGTGATGCCACCGCACTCATCCGTTCTCGCAAGCGCACCTTCTATTATGCGCCCACCGAAGTTCCGACCGATGATCCCCTGCTTCAGCAGACCATCGGCCAGATCGCAAGCGGTGCGTTTGCGGCCGAAACAGTCGTGCTGGCGGCTGCCGAGGCACTCGACGTCGCGACCGATGCCTTCGATGCCGGCGCTCCGAACGCGGCAGACGCCGCGCACACGGCGGCTCTGTTCTCAGCCAAAGCAAAGATCATCGCCGACGACTTCGCCATCCGCGGCGGCAGCCTGTTGTTCGACGTTGGCGGCGCGTCCGCGACCAAGAAGGTCACGAATTTCGACCGTCACTGGCGCAATGCGCGCACGCTGTCCTCGCACAATCCGACCACCTACAAGGCGCGCTCGATCGGCCAGTACGAAATCAGCGGCACACCACTGCCGGCGAAGGGCTTCTTCTAGTCGGGAAAGGCGCCTTCGACGGCCAGACACAAGGAGGTCAGGACATGGGAAGGCCGGATATCCATCTCGTCACTGACGGCGACGAGATCGAGCATCAGTTCCGCGCCGTGATGCGCCGGCTTCCCGGCGGCGTCAGCATCATCACGGCCGGTCGTGACGACGACATTACCGGGATGACGGTGACGTCCCTGACGTCGCTGAGTGCAAGTCCGCCGCGCGTCCTGGTCAGTGTCAACCGACAGGCGTCATCCTTCGCTCGCATCGAGCGCTACGGCACGTTCGGCGTTAATATTCTCGGCTCTGATCAGCAGGATCTGGCGGACCGATTCAGCGACGGCCGCCTGAAGGGTCCTCAGCGCTTCGAAGGCATCCCATGGTCGGCCGGAACGTCCGGGGTACCGCTGCTGGGAAACTCTCTCGCGACCGTCGAATGCCGGGTCGAGGAAGTCATCGACCGCTATTCCCACGGAATTATCGTCGGCAGTCTCCTGGGCTTCAACCTATCGCGCGAACTGTCCGGGCTGGTATATTGGAACGGGCAGTACATCGAGATCAAGCACGACTTCGACCTCGACTTGCTCGCCGAGATCAGCATTCCGCTGGCGCATGTGAGGTGAGGCAGTATGAAGCACGAACTCCCCCGCGACCCGTCGGGCGATCGGAGTTCCGATAGCTCGACGCAGAAGCGCTGGCAGCTTGAGCAACTCGTTGCCGCACTCCGCGTCTCCCGGGAGGAGACCCACAGCATCCGCCGGGATGGCGAGGCTCGCCGGGCACCGTCGCGCGAGGCCCTTCAAGCGATCCTGGATGGCCTGACCGAAGCGCTATTCCCACGCCATTACGGCCAATTCGACCTCGACGGCGAGAACATCGACTATTTCGTCGGTAACCGCCTCAGCGTAGCGCTCGACGGCTTGTGCGACCAGATCCACCGTGCCGCGCTCTTCATCGGTGACGAACTCACGGCCGGCTTCCGACGTGAGGATGCGATCGAGCTGACACGCCGGTTCGCCTCGCAGCTCCCGGACGTGCGCGGGCTGATTATCAGCGATCTCCGCGCCGCCTTTGTCGGGGACCCTGCAGCACGGAACTTTCCGGAGATCCTGATCGGCTATCCCGGCATGACTGCGATCATCCACCACCGGCTGGCCCACATTCTCCATCAGCTCGGCGCGCGGCTGGTTGCGCGATTGGTGGCGGAGATCGCCCACACAAGGACCGGCATCGACATTCATCCGGGCGCGAGCATCGGGTCCGGCTTCTTCATCGACCACGGCACCGGGGTGGTCATCGGCGAGACTGCCATCATCGGCGACAATGTCCGCATCTACCAGGCCGTGACACTGGGCGCACGCCATTTCCCGACCGACGAGGACGGCCATCTGATCAAGGGCGACGCCCGGCATCCGATCGTTGACGATGACGTCGTGATCTATGCCGGCGCCACCATCCTCGGACGGATCACGATCGGCCGAGGCTCGACCATCGGCGGCAACGTCTGGGTGACCCAGGACGTGCCGCCGAACAGCATCGTGACGCAGGCCACCGCCCGCAACAAGCAGGGTTAGGTCGCCGGCGCCTTCCAGCGCATCAGCCGGCGCTCCAGCGCCTCGAGGATGGCGTTGAAGGTGAGGCCGATCACGGTGATTCCGAGGATACCGAAATACATCTGTGGGATCAGGAAGCTGTACTGGCTGTTGATGATGAGATAGCCGAGCCCGGACTTCGCCCCGACCATCTCGGATGCGACCAACACCAGCATCGCGGAGGCGCTTGCCAGCCGAATGCCGACGAAGATCGTCGGCAGCGACGCCGGCAGGATCACTTTCCGGAACAACTGGCTTGGTGTCGCACCCATTGTCCGTGCGGACTTGATCAGGAGCGGATCGACCTGGCGAACGGCCGAGATCGTATTGAGCAGCAGCGGCCAGGCGCAGCTGTAGACCACCATGGTGACCTTCGAGAGCTCGCCGATCCCTAGCAGCAGGATGAAGACCGGCAGCAGCGCCAGCGGCGCCGTGTTGCGCGCGATCTCGATGATCTGATTCAGGAGGTCGCCAAGCCGGGCGTACCATCCAGTGACCAATCCCAGCGGTACCACCACCGTAACCGCGATCAGGAAGCCGCTCAGTGCGCGCAGCAGGCTTGCGGTGACATCATCATAGAGCTCGCCCGACTGGGCCAGCTGCCAGCCTGCCGCGATGACCTCCGAGAACGGTGGCAGGAACGTCACGTCCACCAGCCCCAGCCGCGGCACGATTTCCCAAACGGCCAGGAACAGCAGCACCAGCAGCGACCGCTGTCCTATGGCGCCGGACCACCGCGCAAGGCTGCCCGTCGCCGCAGCGAGTGCGCCGGCGCGTTGCCTCGCCCGATCCTTTGGGCTTCCCTCGGCGAGTTCGAGCAGCGTCAGAAGCTCCAGATTAGACATGCGCCAACTCCTTCGCTCTCGCTGCACGCTCGCCATCCGGCGCTGGTACCTGTGAGCCCTGTGCCCTCAACACTTCATCGCGCAGCAAGGACCACACTTCGTGTCTGACCTGCCCGAACTGCGGCAATGAGCGGACGTCATCAGTCTCACTGTGTAGCTCGGCGGGAATGTCGACGATCTGCTTGATGCGGCCCGGGCGCGAGGTCATCACCGCCACGCGCTGGCCGAGCACGACGGCCTCGTCGATGCCGTGCGTGATGAACAGGATGGTCTTCCCGGTGCTACGCCAGATCCGCAACAGCTCGCCTTGCAGCGTCTCTCGCGTCTGTGCATCGAGCGCCGCGAACGGCTCGTCCATCAGCAGAACCTCGGGGTCGTAGGCAAGGCTACGGGCGATCGCGACCCGCTGCTTCATGCCGCCAGAAAGCTCATGAGGGTAGCGGTCGGCGAAGCCTGACAGACCGACGAGATCGAGATAGTGCAGCGCCCTCTCCCGCCGCTCCCTGGCTTTCAGGCCGGCGATATCCAGCCCGAACTCGATATTCTGTGCGGCCGTACGCCAGGGAAACAGCGCGTATTGCTGAAACACGATGCCGCGGTCGCGCGCAGGTCCCTCGATGACATTGCCATCGAGCAGGATGCGACCGCTGCTCGGCGCCGTCAGGCCGCCGAGCAGATCCAGCAAGGTCGACTTGCCGCAGCCGCTCGGCCCGACCAGCGCCAGGAATTCGCCGGCGCGAACGTCCAGCGTGATATCGTCGAGTGCGGTGAAGCTCTGCGCCGGCCCGCCATCCTTGCCGCGAACCAGGAATTCCTTGCGCACATGCTCGAAGCGGATCTTGGCCAAGGTCATTTGGCCTCCGCGGTCTTGCCAGGGCGGAAATAGTTGAACTCGTTGGTGTAGAGGTCCGACGGCTTGAGCTGGTCCTGCTTCAGCAAGCCGTCCTTGACCAGCCAGTCGATCCACACCTGAAGTTCGGCATCGCCGATCACGCCGCCTTTTGTCGCCACGCCGGTGCTTTTCCAGTACTTGATCGGCGTTGCGTCCTCATTACGCTTGCGCTCGGCAATGATGCGTTCGAAGCGAGCGCGGACCTGCTCCGGCGGCGTCGCCTGCGCCCAGGCGATGGCACGGGACACGCCCTCGATCAGCTTGCGGGAAGTATTGGGATTCTCCTTGATGAACTTGTCCCGCAACACGTAGGACCCGCCGGTGAAGTTCCCGAAGATGTCCGTGTCTGCAAACAGCCTGCGGATGCCGCCGCGTTCAAGCGCCTTGTCGCGCAGAATACCGTTCAGCGTGGTGACCTCGACCTGCCCCTGCCGCAACGCCTGCTCGCCGGTGACAGGCGGGATCGCGACCAGCGTCACCTGTTTTGCCTCCGCCGGCGTCAGGCCGTTGCGGGCGAGGTACTCGCGCAACACAAATTCGAGGTGAGCCCCGAGCGTGTTAACCGCGACCTTCTTTCCGATCAGGTCGCGCGCGGTCTTGATGGGGCTATCCTCCTTCACATAGTAGCCGTTGTAGGTGTTCTCGTCAGATCCATAGTAGCCCACCACCGCCTTGATCGGCGCCTTGGCGGCGATCAGCTTGATGATGGCGCCGTAGAACGCGCCACCGATATCGATGTCGCCGGTGACGACTGTCTGGATGTCCTGCGGGCCGCTGATGGTGTTGCCGACCCATTTGAGCTTGAGCGGCGCGAGATAGCCGAGATCGTCGGCCAGCTCGATGAAGGTGACCTGCCCGGCCCAGCCCTGATAGCGGATCTCGGTCTTTTCGAGCTGCGGCTCGGCCAGGGCGCTCCCGGCGAGAGCCGTCAGCCCAAAGCCGGCCAGCGCGAGTTGCCGGCCTCTTGTCCGTAGGCCGGCAACCAGGTGGCGCAGCGCTGCGATGGTGATCTTCATTGTGTTCTCTCCTTGCTCGCCTCAGGCGGCTTTCGCCTGCGGCTTCGTCGCCTTGACGCGAGTCACGCTGCTGCGGCCGTCGATGCTGACAGGGACCTCGCCATCGATGGTGGCGCGCCGGACCACGCGGTGCTGGTCGCCATAATCGTTCACGGCGTAATGCTGGGTCGCGCGGTTGTCCCAGATCACCACGTCCCCTTGCCGCCAGTTCCAGCGCACCGTGTTCTCCGGCGCGGTGATGTGGGACTGGAACAGGTCGAACAGCTTTTGGCTGTCGTATTTCGACAGTCCGACGAAGCGCTGGACGAAGTTGCCCAGCACCAACGTGCGCTCGCCGGTTTCGGGATGCACCCGAACGACGGGATGCTCGGTCTCATAGACGGTCGCCGTGAAAACCTCTTCGAATTGCTTGCGGTCGGCTTCGCTCGCGCGAGTCTTGACCGCATAATCATAGGCATTGCTGTGCACCGCCCAGAGCTCGTCCGCGAGCTTGCGCAGCGGCGCCGGCAGATCGAGATAGGACGTCGCCGTATTCGACCAGATCGTGTCGCCGCCGAACTCGGGAATCACGACGCCGCGTAGAATCGAGATCTTCGGATAGGCATCGACGAACGTGACGTCGGTGTGCCACTGGTCGGCGCGGCCGCCTCCGCGCGCGGAGTCGAGTTCGAGGATCGAGGCCGTGCCCTTGGTGGCGCCGACCGTCGGATGCGGCACCAGCTTGCCGAGCCGATGGGCAAAACGCTCCTGCTCGGCATCGTCGAGATGATTCTGGTCACGGAAGAAGATGACCTTGTGCTCAAGCAGCACCTGGTTGATCGCCGCAATCGTCCGATCCGGCAGATCGCCGGAAAGCTTGATGTTCCGGATTTCGGCGCCGATACGCGCCGACCGTTTGACGATATCCGAACACGGAATGACGTTGTCGATGGTGATTCCGTCAGTCATGTCATCTTCCCCCGAGACCGCGATCCATTTGGACAAGGCTCCGCCGTGCGCCGATCGCTGCTGCGACGGCGGAGTGAAAGACAGTGATGTGGCGATCGATCCTCTTGCGGGACTGCCGTCTGCTCTGGCGGCAATCCCGATCTGGCGGGACCTTTCCGTGGAAGCTGCAGCAATGCAGCCTCTTGTTCAGTCAGATGATGCTAACTCAGGGACTTCGGAAATAGCTTCCAAAGTTCGCTGCAGTTGAGAAACAGACGCATCCACGGTCATGGCGTCTTCAGTTGCGACCTTCGCTTCTGCTCTATTCCGCTGCGACGACATTTGGCGAGCGCCAGACGGCCGACGCATAGAGTGACGGCTCGAAGTCGCCGGCGATCGGCCCGTTGATCCGGGTCTCATGCGCCGCAAGGTCGTCGAGGAACAGATCCCTGCTGATGCGCGCGACGACGCCCGGAATGTCGCGCTTGAAACTCGGCACGTCGCCAATCGGCAGGCCGAAGCTGACGAATGCCGCAGGATTGAACACGTGGATGTTCCGCAAGTAGGGCGCCTGGCCCGGCTCCTTCTCCAGGAATTCGTGCCCTGCGCCAAGATAAGGATGCGCGCCCAGGGAATCATCGTGCTCGTCCGCTGCCGGAGAATAGCGGTCGCGCCATAGCAGGATCTCGTCGGCGAAACCGGCGAGCTCCGGACGCTTGGCGAGATCGACCTGATAGCCCGTCCCGGCGATGACGAAATCGAACGCGATGTCGCCTTGCGGCGTGGTTGCAAGCAACCGCCGCCCGAACGGCTTTGCTGACGTCCACGGTGCCGCCAGATGAAGGTTGAAGTTGGGAAACTTGACCGCCCGCGCGATGGCGTCGGGCGGCGGCGTCGATCCGGCGCGACGGAAGCGGATGGCCTGATGCCAGCGGACCGCGTCCGGGAGCGCCCCATGATTGTCATACGCCCCCGGATATCCGCGCGTCCTGATCACGGGCTCCGACGCAATCCTGTCGCGGCGTGCGAAAAGATGCACCTCCCTGGCTCCCGCTTCGAGCGCGACCGCCGCCGCATCGAACGCGGAGGCCGCGCTGCCCAGCACCGCGACCGATTTGTCGCGCAGCTTGCCGAAATCGATCGCCTCCAATGTGTGCGCGTAAAGCTGCTTTGGCAGATTGCGCGACAGCACATCGGGAACGGACGGACCACCGTTGCTTGGAAAACCGCTGGCGAGGATGACCTTGCGCGCGGTCTCGGTCCTTGCCTCGCCGGCGACGTCAAGATGAAGCCGCAAGTGATCCGACGCCGGCTCGATGCGGAGAAGCTTCGTCCGATAGCGCACCTCAATGCCAAGCGTCTTGCGATACCAGTCAAGATAAGCCGCCCAATCCACGCGAGAAATGCGATCGATCGCTTCATATGCGACTGCGCCATGGCGGGCCTCATACCAGGCCTGAAAACTCAGTCCCGGAAGACCAAGCTCAGGTCCAGGCAGGTTTTTCGGCGTCCGCAGCTTGTGCATCCGCGCGCTGCTGAGCCATGGGCCGGTCGACGCCGCATCCTGCGCCGCATCGATCACCGTGACCCTGCCGATGCCGGCACGGCGCAATGCAAAGGCGAACGCGCTTCCGGATTGCCCGCCCCCGACGATGGCGACGTTGTGGTCGACCCCGTGACGATCCGGGACCCAGTTCTCCGGGTCGGGACCAATCAGGCGCAAGGTCTCGCGAGCTGCGGCGTCGATATCAGATTGAAACATGTTGCACCCGGATTTGTCAGCGGAGATGCGATCAAATCGTAGAAGTCAGCGACGCTCAGTCAATGAAATGGATTCGGTTTTGTTTAGCGACCCGAACAACGAACTCACCGCGGGGTCGCCGCGCGTTGAAAGATTTGCGTCGACGGCGCGGAGCGAGCCAGAACGGGCAACGAGACATTCGCTTGCCAGGTCGCCTTCAATCGAGATGATCGGTTCGCGACATCATCTCTTGAATGCGCTCCCGCCGCTAGATTCATGCTCGCCTCGCGCCGAACAACGCAAATCCATTTCATCGACTTTTCTCGCCCCGACGACATAGAGTTCGTCTCGATCAAGCCGTCTCGACGGCGCGTTGGAGATTTTGGAAAGCACGATGTCGACCGCCGGCGTCATCAGCCTCGAACGGGACACGCCCGAGCTTGCACGCACCTACGAGCAGGCGGGCATCCTCCAGTTTCACCATGGCAAATTCCTCATCGGACCGCTGGCTCTCAAGTCCGGTGATCACGTGCTCGATATCGGCGCCGGCACCGGCCGCCTGACCGAATTCGTCGCGGGACTTGTCGGACCCGCCGGCCGCGTGATCGGCATCGACCCCCTGGAGAACCGGATCGCCATCGCGCGCCTGCGCGCATCGCAAACGCTGAGCTTCGATGTCGGCCGCGCCGAGGACCTTTCGCGCTTTAGGCCTGCGGAATTCGACGCCGTCTACCTCAACAGCGTCTTCCACTGGATCGCGGACAAGCGGCAGGCGCTGCGCGAGATCGAACGCGTCCTCAAGCCGGGCGGCCGGATCGGGCTGAATGTGCAGGATCCGACCAAACCTCACGAGTCACGCACCCTGCTCCGCCAGGCCATCGAACAGGCCGGCTTCGGCGAGAGAAGCAGCGAGTCCAACCGCGTGCTCGGGGCCACCGATGAAGAGCTCAAGGCGCTGTTCGCCGAGGCGGGTTTTGCCGACTACAGAAGTGACCTGCGCTCGCTCGTCGATTTCCACGGTGACGTGAATTCGGTGCTCGGCTGGTCCGAAGCCAGCGCATTCGGCAATTTCCTCGGCGACTTTTCGCAAGCGGAACGGGCAACGATCGACACGGCCTTTGCCGCGCTGGTCGAGACGAGGCGCACGCCGGAGGGGCTGCGTCTCAAACGATATCTGCGTTTCGCGTTCGCCCGGAAGCCGGGATCGCAAGCCATCCCTTCCGTCTCCTAGCCGGCCCGGCTTCCTTCCCGGCCCTCGCATCTGGATATTCGAACCATGAGCAACCCACGACAGCTTGTTCTGAACCTCTTCATCTATCCCGACGGCCATCACGAGGCGGCCTGGCGCTACAAGGGCTCGGCGACGGGACGCGTCCTCGATATCGGCTACTATCAAGAGCTCGCGCAGCGTGCCGAAGCCCACAAGTTCGATGCCGTGTTCTTCGCCGACGGTCCGGCGCTCGCCGACAATGTCCGCTATGCCCAGCGCTTCCGCTTCGATCCGATCACGCTGCTGACGGCGATCGCCGGCGCGACCACGCGGATCGGCCTGATCGGCACCGCCTCCACGACGTACACCGAGCCCTACAATCTGGCCCGCCAGTTCGCCTCGCTCGACCATTTCAGCAACGGCCGCGCCGGCTGGAACATCGTCACCACGAGCAGCCCGCAGGCGGCGCAGAATTTTGGATTGCCCGAGCACCCACCGCATCACGAGCGCTACGAGCGAGCGCGCGAATATCTGGACGTCGTCACCCGACTTTGGGATAGCTGGGAGGACGATGCTGTGGTCAACGACCCCTCCTCCGGCGTCTTTGCCGAGACTGCCAAGATCCACGCCATCAAGCATATCGGCAAACATTTCCGCGTGCGCGGACCGCTCAACATCCCGCGGTCGCCGCAAGGGCGGCCGGTCTACGTGCAGGCCGGCTCCTCGGATGACGGCCGCGCCTTTGCTGCGCAATTCGCTGAAGCCATCTTCACCGCGCATCAGACGCTCGCCAGTGCCCAGGAGTTCTACGCCGATATCAAGAAGCAAGCGCGCCAGTTCGATCGCAGCCCGGATCAGATCAAGATCCTGCCCGGCATCAGCCCCTTCATCGGCAGCACGCAGGCCGAGGCCGATCGCCTGCAGGACGAATTCAATGAGCTGATCCAGCCGGAATATTCGCTGACGCAGCTGCGCCAGATGATCGGCGTCGATCTCACCGGCTACGATCTCGACGGTCCCGTGCCACGCCATCTGATCGACACCGCGAGTGCGCGCGGTGTCGCCAGCCGTTTCAAGCTGGTGGTCGACATCGTCGATCGCGAGAAGCCGACGATCCGTCAGCTGGTCCAGCGCCTGGCCGGCGCGCGCGGCCATTGGGTCATTGCCGGCCCGCCGGAAAAGATCGCCGACAACATCCAGGCCTGGTTCGAGAGCGGCGCGGCCGACGGCTTCAACGTGATGCCGCCCTGGCTACCCGGCGGCTTCGATGCCTTTGCCGAGCAGGTCGTCCCGATCCTGCGCAAGCGCGGCCTGTTCCGCGAGGATTACACCGGCACGACGCTGCGCGAGCATTACGGCCTCGCCCGCCCCGCCAGCATCTACTCCAACGAGGTCAAGGCGATTGCCTGACACCTCTCTCCCTCCAAACTGGAAAATCGTAAGAAGACATGAAGACCGCGTTGTTTCTGCTCTCCAGCCTCTTGGCTCTCTCCCCGCTCGCCGCCGAAAGCTCCATGGCCCAGCAACCCGCCAAGCCCGAGCTGCGGGTCGGTTTCGTGCCGGGGCCGTACATCGATGAATTCAAGATCGGCGTCGCGCCCGAGTTGACGCAGAAAGGCTACAAGATCCGGTACGTGGAATTCTCGACCGGCCTTGAAGCCAACAACGCGGTGTTCAAGTCCGAGATCGATGCCAATGTGATGCAACACACGGTCTTCCTCGAATCCTACAACGAGCGGCAGAAGACGGATCTCGTCGGCATCGTCCACGTCCCGACGCCCCCGATGGGCCTTTATTCGAAGAAGCACCCGCTGGGCACGCCGATCAAGCCAGGCTCCAGCGTTGCGGTGCCGAACGATCCGGTCAACCTCCAGCGTGCGCTGTGGGTGCTGCGCGATCTCGGCCTGATCGAGATTCGCGACAGCAAGCCGGTCGACGTCACCGAGCTCGATGTCATCAAGAATCCCGGCGGCATCAAGCTGGTCCCGCTCGAGGCCGCACAGGCGCCGCGAGCGCTCGACGACGTCGACTTCGCCGCCATCCAGGGCAATTTCGCGATTTTCAGCGGGCTGAAGCTGACGAACGCCTTCGCGCTGGAGAAGATGACGACGCCCTATATCAACGTGCTCGCGGTAAAGAAGGCCAACGCAATTGCCGAATGGGCTCAGGACATCGTCGCTGGCTACAAGTCCTCGACGTTCAAAACGGCGATCAAGGCCGATCACTTCTATGACGGCTTCACCTTGCCCGACTACATGAAGTGATGGGATCGCAGCGCCGGTTCCATGCACCACCTGCGGTACGTCGAGGTGCTCGCGCTCCTCACGAATGACTGATTCAACGCTCCCGCGCCCGGTGTACCGCATGAAAATCGTTCCTTACGAAACGTCGCCATGGAATTTTCTGCTCGGACAGATGACAGCTTCAGTGCGATCCAACCAAACTGATCGTCACCAAAGCCAGGCGATGTTCAACGTCTTGTCGCCCGTGATAGCCTTGCCGGGTTCTCGCCCTACAATGTTGTCCGGAGTGAACATGAGCTACATCGTCTCGCTGCATTCATTCATCGCCAGCTGGCTCGAACAGGCACGCGAATGGTTCCAGCGCTCACTGCGGCCGCAGGCGGGCGGCCCGAACGATGAACCAGGCGGCCATCAGGACGACCTTTACGAGATCTTCCTGTTCGGACCTCACGGCTGAGAACTCTGCGCAAGCGCCGGCCCCAAGCTCCCCACTGACACAAAGGTAATCAGACAATGACCGACGCTGCGTTGCAGCTCGCCGAGACTGGCCGCCGCCTCGATGCCATCGACCGCAAGATCCTGACGGTGCTTCAGGAAGACGCCTCCCTCTCGGTGGCCGAAATCGGCGACCGGGTCGGCCTGTCCTCCACGCCCTGCTGGAAGCGCATCCAGCGGCTGGAGGCCGATGGCGTGATCCTGAAGCGCGTTGCGCTGGTCGACCAGAACAAGATCGGCCTCGGCCTTTCGGTGTTCGTCTCGGTGGAAAGCTCGGATCACTCCGATGCCTGGCTGAAGCGTTTCGCCGCAGCGGTCAGCGCCATGCCCGAGGTGATGGAATTCTACCGCATGGCCGGCGACGTCGACTACATGCTGCGCGTCGTCATTCCGGACATGCCGAGCTATGACGTGTTCTACAAGAAGCTGATCCACGCCGTCCCGCTCAAGAACGTCACCTCGCGGTTCGCGATGGAGAAGATCAAGTCGATCACGGCGCTACCGGTGCCAGCAGCGGTGGCGGACTAGAGCGACAGTGGGAAGCGACTCAACGCCAAGCGTATGGCTGGGCGAACTACGGCACGGTGCCATGGCGTACACATGCGTAATGCCTACCAGTTGTCCGATTTGTTCGCCGCCGTCCTCGATTCTACGATGAGGTTGCAGCAGAACTGCTTGAGTGGGCGTCGGGGGTCTATATTGGGACGAAAGCGGAAGGAAACTCTTTCCAAACGCGCCAGAAGGCTTCGTGGGAATGGAGCTGCTTATACAGCGAACTCAGCAGTTTAGGCTCTGGCTGGGGCGGGAGGGATCGAACCTCCGAATGGCGGAATCAAAATCCGCTGCCTTACCGCTTGGCTACGCCCCAACTGGCGACCGGGACCGGCGGAGGCACGGGCTACCGCAGATTCCGTTCGGTCGCAGCCGGTCTATAGGGAGCGGCGCGGCATTTCAACCGCCTGGAGGGGCAAAATACCATCCCCGGGGGCGGCCGCGCCACACTCTATTAAAGGACCGGGCGGCGCCCCGTTCCGACCCCCTACTCCCGCCCATTGAGACCTCAGCCGTTTCATGGGAATACGGCGCCAAGTTCTATCGAGAAGACCTGTCCACGGGGAGTGAGCCATGACCTACCGCGCGCCGATTTCTGACATGCTGCTGTCGCTCAACCATGGCGCCGGCCTGAAGGCCGCCGTGGAAGCGGGCCATTACGGCGATTTCGACGCCGACATCGTCGCGGCCGTGCTGGAGGAAGCCGGCAAGTTCGCGACCGACGTGCTGGCACCGCTCAACAAGATCGGCGACGAGCACGGTATCAAGCTTAGTGACGGCAAGGTCACGACCGCGCCGGGCTGGCCCGATGCCTACAAGCGCTGGACCGACGGCGGCTGGAACGCGGTATCGGGGCCCGAGGATTTCGGCGGACAAGGCCTGCCCCTCGCGATCAACGCGGCCTGCACCGAGATCTGGAGCGCCTCCAACGTCGCCTTCGGCCTCTGCCCGCTGCTGACGGCGTCCGCCATCGAGGCGCTGGAAGCGCATGGCAGCGACGAGCTGAAGACAATCTATCTCGAGAAGCTCGTCACCGGCGAATGGACCGGCACGATGCAGCTCACTGAGGCGCAGGCCGGCTCCGACGTCGGCGCGCTGCGCACCCGCGCCGAGAAGCAGGCGGACGGCACCTATCGCATCAAGGGGACGAAGATCTTCATCACCTATGGCGAGCACGACATGACTGACAACATCGTGCATTTCGTGCTGGCGCGCCTGCCCGATGCGCCCGCCGGTACCAAGGGCATCTCGCTGTTCCTGGTGCCGAAATTCATGGTCAATTCCGACGGCTCGCTGGGGCAGCGCAACGACATCTTCGCCTCCGGCGTCGAGCACAAGCTCGGCATGCATGCCTCGCCGACCTGCACCATGACCATGGGCGATCATGGCGGCGCGATCGGTTTCCTGATCGGTGAAGAGAACCAGGGCATGCGCTGCATGTTCACGATGATGAACCAGGCCCGCCTCGGCGTTGGTCTCGAGGGTGTCGGCATTGCCGACCGCGCCTATCAGCAGGCCCTCGCCTATGCCCAGGAGCGCAAGCAGGGCCGCGCCGTCGGCAAGACAGGCGACGGCTCGGACCCGATCATCGTGCATCCCGACGTCAAGCGCATGCTGATGCGGATGCGGGCGCAGACCGCGGCCGCGCGCACCATCTGCTATGCCACCGCCGTCGCGCTGGACGTCTCCATCCGCGCCAAGGACCCCAAGGTCCGTGCCAACGCCGCCGCGCGCGCGGCGCTGCTGACGCCCATGGCCAAGGGCTATTCCACAGACATCGGCAACGAGGTGGCCTATCTCGGCGTGCAAGTGCATGGCGGCATGGGTTTTATCGAGGAGACTGGCGCCGCGCAGCACTATCGCGATGCGCGCATCACCCCGATCTATGAGGGCACCAACGGCATCCAGGCGATCGATCTCGTGACGCGCAAGCTCGCGGCGAATGGCGGCGCTGCGGTGTGGGCGCTTCTCGACGAGCTCGCGGCGACCGTCAAGCAGGTCGAGGCCTCCAACGATCCCGCCTTCGGCACCACCGGCGTGAAATTGCGCGAGGCGCTGGAGGCGCTGACGCGCACCAGCAAATGGCTGCTGGAGCGCGTGACCTCCGCACCGAACGAGGCCCTCGCCGGCGCAACGCCTTACCTGCAACAGTTCGGTTCGACGCTCGGCGGCTGCATGCTGGCCTCAGAAGCGCTCGCCGCGGAGGCCGAGGGCCTTGGCGATGCGCCGCGCCACGTCTCGCTGGCGCGCTTCTTCGCCGAGAACATTGCCGTGCAGGCCGGCGCGCTCGAGCGCACCGTGACGGAGAGCGCGGCCTCGGTCGCCGCGGCCGATGCGGTGTTGTTGTAGGCGAGTTCCGCTCCGACCGCGATGTGCGGAGGCATCTCCTCCTCGCTGTCATTCCCCGCGAAGGCGGGGAATCCAGTACACCGCGGCCTCTCGACAAACGACCGAGGTCTCGGAGTACTGGATCGCCCGATCAAAGTCGGGCGATGACATCGAATGTGCGGACGCGTGTACCACGAGCATGCAATGGTCCCGGATTACACTTCGCTCCACGCAGCCTACGAAGCAGCGATCTCGGCTCTTTTCCCCGGCCGCCACAGCACGATGCCCGCGGCCACCAGATCCAGCATCACGCAGATCGAAAACGCTGTCGTGTAATTGCCCGTAAAGCTGTGCACCAGACCGACGATGCCGGGGCCGAAGGCGCTGACGATGCCGCTGATCGAGGTGCCCAATCCCATCGCGGCGGCGAAGGCGGTGGAGCCGATCTCGCGCTGGATGATCAGCGGCGGGAAGGTGATCATGTTGCCGATCGAGAAGCCGTAGACGGCGCAGCACACCAGCAGCACCGTCGGGCTGGTGGTCTGCAACAACACGAACAGCGCCGCCGCCTGGCTCGTCATCGACGCGGCGCAGGCGAGCCTGGGATCGAGCCGGTCGACGAACAGACCGAGCGACAGGCGGCCGACCACCGCCATCGCGGCCATGATGGTGACCGCAAGGCCCGCGGCGTGACGGCCGATCAGCGGCTCGAGGAACGTCACCTGGTGGATGATGAATCCCATCTGCGCCAGCAGCGCGATCGCGATCGGCAGCACCATGGTCCAGAACGCGGCGTTGGCGAGCAGCGTTCTGCGCGAATGCGCCGGCGCGGCCATACCCGCAGCGGCCGCACGCCGGCCGGAGGCCGTCGACATCCCTGCGGGCCAGCCGATGAAGAGCAAGACCACCGGCAGCACCAGCCCCCCCATCACGATCGTCGCCGCCAGCATCGCCGAGCGGAAGCCGATGCTGCTCGTCAGCGACAGCAGCAGCGGCACGAGGATGATGCCGCCGCAGGTGGCGCCGTTGAAGGCGAGGCTGAGCGCGAGCCCGCGGCGCCGCTCGAACCAGGCGTTCAACACCGTCGCGATCACCACGGTGCCCATGCCGGTCCAGCCGACCGCCATCAGCGCATAAGCGAGATAGAGCTGCCACGGCGCCTGCATCAGCGCCAGCAGCGCGGTCGAAGCGCCGAGCGCCGACAGGCCGCACAGGATCAGCGCGCGCAGCCCGATACGGGCGAGCAGATCGTCGGTGAAGATGACGAGGACGGAGGTCAGCAGGAACGAGAAGGTGCTGGCGGCGGAGACCAGCGTGCCCGGCCAGCCATGGGCGCGCTGCAGCTCGGCAAGATAGACGCCCTGGCCGTAGAGGCCGAAGCCGAACATGAAGAAAGCCATCAGGAAGCAGGCCAGCACCACGCGCCAGCCGCGATAACGCAGCGAGGATTCGTCAGCCTGCGCTGCGGCAATCATCGGTCGAGCGATCGGCCAGAATGAACGGCATGCGCAACCCTGCCCCACAACCAACGGTTTTTCAAATGAAACATTGTACCCGATTGTTGCAATGCGCAACGGCTCATGCGACACGCTGCGGCGGGCGCCATGCGCCGACCTCGCGGGGTCGTTCGCGAAAAGGTCGAGCTGCCGCATTGGCACGCCTGCAAGATCATGTAGGCTGAGGCTTGCGAGACTCACCAGCAGCGTCGCGGCGAGTCCAGGGGGTTGTTATGGCGAATGGCAATATCGTCGTCACCGAAGAGCGCGGAACACGCGTGATCACCCTGCGCCGCCCGGGCAAGAAGAACGCGATCACGCAGGACATGTACCGGGAGATGAGCCGCGCGATCGACACCGCGCAGAACAATCCCGACATCCGCTGCATGATCATCACCGGCGGCTCCGGCGTGTTCACCGCCGGCGACGACATCGACGATTTCATGCACGCCGATACCTCGCGTCCCGAGACGCTGTCGGACGGCGCCAAATTCCTCTACTCGCTCGCCCTCAACGTCAAGCCGGTCATCGCGGCGGTCGACGGTGCCTCGATCGGCATGGGCACGGTGATGCTGTTCCACTGCGACTATGTGCTGGCCTCGAATGCTGCGACCTTCTCCGCGCCCTATATCCACCTCGGACTCGTGCCGGTCGGCGCCTCCAGCCTGCTGATGCCGAACACGATGGGTTATCAGCGCGCGTTTGCGATGCTGGTGATGGGGCGGACGTTCACCGCCGCCGAAGCGCTCGCCGCCGGCTTCGTCAATACCGTGGTCTCGCCGGGACACACCGAGGTGGAAGCCCGCAAGGTGGCGCGCGAGATCTGCAAGCTGCCGGCCGAGGCAGTCGCGACCTCGCGCCGATTGCTGCGCGCTGCGCCCGAACAGCTCACCCGCCGCATCGACCAGGAAGCCCATCTGTTCGGCGAGCGGCTGAAGTCGGACGAAGCCGTCGCCGCGTTCAACGCGTTCGCGAACAGGAAGAAGCGGTAGAGGCAAGCGCTGTCACCCTCCCCCGGAGGGGCAGGGCAATCGCACATGGCTTGCACGATGCGGCGGCATCGGCACTGGGCTCCCTCTCCCGCTTGCGCACCCTCTCCCCAACCCTCTCCCGCGCACCGCGTGGAGGATAGTCTGTCACCCCTCCCCGGCTCGCATTCCATGCGAACCGACCCGCCCCCTCAAGGGGCGGGTGGGAGCGTGCGGCGCGCGCGGTGCTTCAACAAAAGGTTTCGTGAAATCTTCGCGCGTACCAACTAGTCTTGTCCCATGCGAAACCGATCCATCCTTGCCGCGCTCGCGCTCAGCTTCGCCCTGCCCGCCTCTGCGCAAACCGCAGCGCCGGTCGAGCTGCGCATTCTCGCCATCAACGATTTTCACGGCAATCTACGGCCGCCGCCGGGCGGCATCCGGATTAATGATCCCGAGGACAAGGGCAAGAAGGTCATGGTCGCCGCCGGCGGCGCCGAGTACATGGCGACGTTGGCCAAGCAGCTGCGCGAGGGGCACAAGAACACGATCTTCGTCGCCGCCGGCGATCTGATCGGAGCGAGCCCGTTCCTGTCGGCGATGTTTCACGACGAGCCCACGGTCGAAGCACTCTCGATGATGGGGCTCGCGATCACATCGGTCGGCAATCACGAATTCGACGAGGGCAAGACCGAGCTCTTGCGGATGCAGAACGGCGGCTGCCATCCGCTCGACGGCTGCCAGGGGCCGCATCCGTTCACCGGCGCCAAATTCCAATATCTCGCCGCCTCCACCGTGGAGACCGCGACCGGCAAGAGCGTGCTGCCGCCCTACGAGATCCGTGAGTTCGACGGCATCCCGGTCGCCTTCATCGGCCTCACGTTGAAAGAGACCGCGGGCATCGTCTCGCCGTCGGGCATTGCCGGGCTCGAATTCCGCGACGAGGCCGAGACGGTGAACGCGCTGGTGCCGCAGCTGAAGGCGCGCGGCGTCGAGGCCATCGTGGTGCTGATCCACCAGGGCGGCGAGCCCTCGGGCGACTACAATGAATGCCCTGGGATCACGGGGCCGATCGTCGACATCGTCAAGAAATTCGACCGCGCCGTGGACGTCGTCGTCAGTGGCCACACCCACCGCGCCTATGTCTGCGACATCGACGGACGGCTCGTCACCAGCGGCGACAAATACGGCACGCTGGTCACCGCGATCGATCTCAAGCTAGATCCCGCAACGCGCGACATCGTGAGCGCCAAGGCCGAGAACGTCATCGTCGCCAACGCCTCGCTGGCGAAAGACCCCGAGCAGACCGCGCTGATCGAGGCCTATGACAAGCTCGCAGCTCCAATCGCCAACCGGCCCGCGGGATCGGTGACGCAGACGCTGTCGCGCGTGCCGAACGAGGCCGGCGAGAGCGCGCTCGGCGACGTCATCGCCGACGCGCAGCTCGCCGCAACCAAGGACGCCAAGGACGGCAGCGCCGTCATCGCGCTCACCAATCCCGGCGGCATCCGCACCGACTTGGTGCCGAAGGAGAACGGCGCGATCACCTTCGGCGACGTGTTCTCCAGCCAGCCGTTCCGCAACCGCCTCGTCACCATGACGCTGACGGGCAGCCAGCTCAAGGACATGCTGGAGCAGCAATGGCTCGATCCGAAGCGGCCGCGGATCCTGCAAGTGTCGAACGGGTTCAGCTACACGTGGGATGCGGCCAAACCGTTTGGCGAGCGCGTGATGGCGGACAAGATGACGCTCAACGGCAGGCCGATCGAGGCCGGCACCGGTTATCGCGTCACCCTCAACGATTACCTCGCGGTCGGCGGCGACGGTTTTACCGTCGCCAAGCAGGGCACCTCGCCGCAATATGGCGGCTATGATGCGGACGCGCTGTTCGCGTTTTTCCGGGCGCACGGGCCGATCGGCCCGCTGCCACCGACCCGCATCCTGCGGGTGAATTGATCCGGATCAAACGAACTGGCCCACAGTTTGCCATTCCCCGGGGAACACCTAGATTGGGATTTGCATTGCGTTTTGGCGCCGGATGCGCCAACGACGTCGAGAGCCCGCATTCCATGAGGCCGACCTGATGAGCACGCTTCTCCTCTCCCATAAGGCCTGCCTCGACCACGTCACGCCGCCGGGACATCCTGAACGGCCCGATCGCCTGCGCGCGGTGGAGGAAGCGCTGTCGCATGAGCGCTTCCAGTTCCTGGTGCGCGACCAGGCGCCGGAGGGCGATCTCGATCTCGTCACGCTCTGCCACAACGAGCACTACGTCACCGAGCTGCGCCACATCGCGCCGACCAGCGGCCAGGTCTATATCGACGGCGACACCTCGATGTCGCCCGGCACGTGGGAAGCGGTGATGCGCGGGGTCGGCGGCGCGGTGGCGGCGACTGAAGCTGTGATGAATGGCGAGCACCGCAACGCCTTCGTCGCGGTGCGGCCGCCCGGCCACCACGCCGAGATCGGCAAGCCGATGGGCTTCTGCTTCTTCGACAATGTCGCGATCGCCGCCCGCCATGCACAGCGCAAATACGGCATCAAGCGCGCGGCCATCGTTGATTTCGACGTGCATCATGGCAACGGCACGCAGGACATCTTCTGGTCGGACCCGACCGTGATGTACTGCTCGACGCACCAGATGCCGCTGTTTCCGGGTACCGGCGCCAAGGGCGAGCGCGGCGATCACGACACCATCGTCAACGCGCCGCTCGCTTCCGAGGACGGCGGTCCCGAATTCCGCTCCGCGTTCGAGAGCCTGATCCTGCCGCGGCTGGAGAAATTCAGCCCAGAGCTGCTGATCATCTCCGCCGGCTTCGACGCGCATTACCGCGATCCGCTGGCTTCGTTGAACCTGCGCGCCGAGGACTACACCTGGGTCACGCGCAAGCTGATGGACCTTGCCGACAAGTCCGCCGGCGGGCGCATTGTCTCCGTGCTCGAGGGCGGCTATGACCTGCAAGGATTGAAAGAATCTGTTACGGCGCATGTCGGCGCCCTGATGGGCGCCTGACGACAATCGCCACATTAAGCCCGTACAACCTTGCTTTCTCTGACGGAAAGGAAGCGGGCAATCGGAAACGGATATGGCCGAAAACACCCAAATCGACGTCTCCAGGCTCACCTTCGAGCGCGCGATCGAGGAACTCGAAACGATCGTGAAGCGGCTCGAGGACGGCAAGGTGCCGCTCGAGGAATCCGTGACGATCTACGAGCGCGGCGAAGCCCTGAAGCGCCGCTGCGAGGATCTGCTGCGTCAGGCCGAAGCCCGCGTCGACAAGATCACCACTGATGCCAGCGGCCAGGCCACCGGCACTGCGCCCCTTGACGTGCAGTAAGGCGGGCACCCCCAATTTCAGTTCTGACGGTGGCTCCGCGGCCGTTCCAGCAGCGGAACCCGCCGAGGCCAATGCCTTCGACGGCTGGAACCGGGCCCGAACAGGCCGAAAGTCCCATATTTTCACCGAAAAGCACTGCCAACGAAGCAGGCAGGGAGGAACCGCCAGTCCCTGCCCAAGGTTAACCAAATCTCGCCCGCGGGGTGCTGCTGCATGGCCGCAATCGGCGGGGCGGGTTGGCTTTGGCCCAAGCTTTGGTGTAAAGCTGCGCGGAGTGTGGCTTTTTGCAAGCCTTGCGTGGGCACTGATTGCCGACGACAAGCGCTTCAAACTGCTGATGAATTGGCTGGGACGGACGAAGCCGATCTAAGTGACAGGGATCACAGAGACTGAACCGGAGCGCACCTAAGCTCACCTAAGCTTGAAGACGGGGCCGTGCCCCAGGCAGGTGGCTCCGACGGTTTTAGGATTCGCGCTGCGCCGATATTGTGCAAACCCATCGCGCACCGGAACGACCTTCCGGCGCTGACAAATTGGAAATCGCCGTGAACGCATACAGTAAGACGCCGCTTCTCGACACCATCCGGACCCCGGACGACCTGCGCAAGCTCAAGGTCGAGCAGGTTCGCCAGGTCGCCGACGAGCTGCGGCAGGAGACCATCGATGCCGTCTCTGTGACCGGCGGTCACTTCGGCGCGGGCCTCGGCGTGGTCGAGCTCACCACTGCGATCCACTACGTCTTCGACACGCCGCGCGACCGGCTGATCTGGGACGTCGGCCATCAGGCCTATCCGCACAAGATCCTCACCGGCCGCCGCGACCGCATCCGCACGCTGCGCACCGGCGGCGGCCTCTCCGGCTTCACCAAGCGCAGCGAGAGCGATTACGATCCGTTCGGCGCCGCACATTCCTCGACCTCGATCTCGGCCGGTCTCGGCATGGCCGTCGCGCGCGACCTCTCCGGCGGCAAGAACAACGTTATTGCAGTGATCGGTGACGGCGCGATGTCGGCGGGCATGGCCTATGAGGCCATGAATAATGCCGGTGCCATGAACTCGCGCCTGATCGTGATCCTCAACGACAACGACATGTCGATCGCGCCTCCGGTTGGAGCCATGAGCGCCTATCTGTCGCGCCTCTACTCCGGCAAGACCTATCGCACGCTGCGCGATGCGGCCAAGCAGATCAACAAGCGCCTGCCAAAAATCCTCGCCAACCGCGCCAACCGCGTCGAAGAATATTCCCGCGGCTTCATGATGGACGGCGGCACGCTGTTCGAGGAGCTTGGCTTCTATTACGTCGGCCCGATCGACGGTCACAATCTCGATCACCTCCTGCCCGTGCTGAAGAACGTGCGCGACATGGAGACCGGCCCGATCCTGGTTCACGTCGTCACGCAAAAGGGCAAGGGCTACGGCCCGGCGGAGGCCTCCGCCGACAAGTACCACGCCGTCGTCAAGTTCGACGTCGCGACCGGCACGCAAGCGAAGGCCAAGCCGAACGCGCCGGCCTACCAGAACGTGTTCGGCCAGAGCCTCGTCAAGGAAGCGCAGAAGGACGACAAGATCGTCGCCATCACCGCGGCGATGCCGTCGGGCACGGGCGTCGACATCTTCAACAAGGCGTTCCCCGACCGCACCTTCGACGTCGGTATCGCCGAGCAGCACGCCGTGACCTTCGCCGCCGGCCTTGCGACCGAAGGCTACAAGCCGTTCTGCGCGATTTACTCGACCTTCCTGCAGCGCGGCTACGACCAGATCGTGCACGACGTCGCGATCCAGAACCTGCCCGTGCGCTTCGCCATCGACCGCGCCGGCCTCGTCGGTGCCGACGGTGCGACCCATGCCGGCTCGTTCGACAACGCCTATCTCGGCTGTCTGCCCAACATGGTGATTATGGCCGCGGCGGACGAAGCCGAGCTCGTGCACATGGTGGCGACCCAGGTCGCGATCGACGACCGTCCGAGCTCGGTGCGTTATCCGCGCGGCGAAGGCCGCGGCGTCGAGATGCCGGAGGTCGGCATTCCGCTCGAGATCGGCAAGGGCCGCATGATCCGCCAGGGCAGCAAGATTGCCCTGCTCTCCTTCGGCACGCGCCTCGCCGAATGCGAAAAGGCGGCCGACGAGCTCGCTGCGCTTGGCTTGTCCACCTCGATTGCGGACGCGCGCTTCATGAAGCCGCTCGACACCGAGCTGGTGCTCAAGCTCGCTCGCGACCACGAGATCCTGATCACGATCGAGGAAGGCTCGATCGGCGGCTTCGGCTCGCATGTCGCACAGTTCCTGACCGATCAGGGCGTGCTCGACAGCGGCATGGTCAAGTTCCGCTCGATGGTGCTGCCCGACGTGTTCCAGGACCACGACACGCCGGCGGCGATGTACGCCCGCGCCGGCCTCGACGCCAAGGGCATCGTCGCCAAGGTGTTCGAGGCGCTCGGCAAGGACGTGAAGACCGAGACGGTCAAGCTGGCCTAAGCCATCGCGACAGACGCTGCACCCCCACCCCCACCTCTCCCGATGGGAGAGGTGTTGCACCGCGCTTCGCATCGGCAGATCTCACCCATGAAAATCTACCTGGCAGGCCCCGACGTGTTCCTGCCGGATGCGGTTGAGATCGGCCGGCGCAAGGTCGAGATCTGCGCGGCGCACGGGATCACCGGCCTCTATCCGCTCGACAATGCCGTCGACCTCGCCGCGCCCGACGCCTCGCGGCAGATTTTTTGCGGCAATGAAGCGATGATGGACGGCGCCGATGCCATCATCGCCAACCTCACCCCGTTCCGCGGCGCCGGGGCCGATCCCGGCACGGTCTACGAGCTCGGCTACATGGCCGGCCGGCGCAAGTTCTGTCTCGCCTATTCCAACGATCCCGCCACCTATGCCGACCGTCTCGGCCGCTTCGCCCATGTCACCTCCGCGGATGGACGTCTGGTCGACGCGGAGGGGCTGACGGTCGAGGACTTTGGCCTCGCCGACAACCTCATGATGATCCATGCGCTGGAGCTGCACGGCTGCCCCTTGGTGACGCCGGCGCAGCTGCCGATCGACGCCTGGCATGACCTCGCCGCGTTCGAGACTTGCGTCCGGATGGCGGCCGCGCGATTGATCGCTACATAAGCGACAAGCCCGGTCCTGGAGAGTCGATTGTCCCCTGCCCGCAAGCGCGCGGATGTTCTGCTGGTCGAGCGCGGCCTGTTCGAGAGCCGGGCGCGGGCGCGCGCGGCCATCGAGGCCGGGCTCGTCACGGCCGATGACAAGCAGGTCTTGAAGCCGTCGGAGACGATCGCCGCGGATGCTGTGATCCAGGCCGAGCCTGCGCATCCCTATGTCTCGCGCGGCGGTGTCAAGCTCGCCGGCGCGCTGGAGCGCTACCCGATCGAGATCGAGGACCATGTCTGCCTCGACGTCGGCGCCTCCACCGGCGGGTTTACAGAAGTGCTGCTGGCGAACGGCGCGAGCCTCGTCTTTGCCGTCGACGTCGGCACCAGCCAGCTGCATCCCTCGCTGCGCGGCCATCCCAAGATCGTGTCGATGGAGGAAACGGATATTCGCAGCTATGACGGCAAGCGGCTGCCGGCGCGGCCCGATATCGTCGTCATCGACGTCAGCTTCATCTCGCTGAAAACCGTGCTGCCCGTGGCGCTGTCGCTGGCGGCGGCGCCGATGAGCCTGCTGGCGTTGATCAAGCCGCAATTCGAGGCCGAGCGGAAGCACAACAAGAAGGGCATCATCCGCGACTCGGCCGTGCATCAAGAGATCTGCGACGACATCGTGGCGTTCGCAGCTTCGCTCGGCTGCACCGATATCGAAGTGTTCCCCTCCCCAATCGCGGGCGGCGACGGCAATATCGAATTCTTCCTGGGCGCCCGCCGTGGTTGAGCGCGTGAGGATTGATCACGTCGGCCATCGCGGCGATGGCGTCTGCTTCGACGCCGGCGATGCGATCTACGTGCCCTACACGCTTGGCGGCGAGACCGTCGAGGTCGATCACGTCGCGGGCCACCATCCTGATCGCCGCAAGCTGCTGGCGGTGGACGTCGCCAGCCCCGAGCGCATCGAACCGTTCTGTCCGCATTTCGGCGTCTGCGGCGGCTGTGCGATCCAGCATTGGGCGGCGGAGCCGTACCACGCCTGGAAGCGCGGCATCGTGGTCGAGACGCTGGCGCAGGCCGGCATCGCCTGCGAGGTGGCGCCGCTGGTCGATGCCCATGGCGCGGGCCGCCGGCGCGTCACGCTTCATGGAAGATTTGGCACGCATGACGTGCTCATGGTCGGCTTCTCGGCGGCGAGCTCGCACGACGTCATCCCGATCAATCGCTGCCCGATCCTCGATCCCGGCCTCGAAGGCGCACTCGACGCCGCCTGGGCGCTTGCCGAGCCGCTGACGTCGAAGATGCCGGTGACGAAGCCGCTCGACATCCAGGCCACTGCGACCGCCAACGGCCTCGATGTCGACGTGCGCGGCTCCGGCCCGCTGCCGACACCGATCGTCAGCGCGCTGTCGCGCGTCGCCGAACAGCATCGCCTGGTGCGGCTGACGCGGCATGGCGAGCTGGTGCTGCAACGTCTGCCGCCGATCGTGAAAATGGGTCGCGCTGACGTGACGTTGCCGCCCGGCTCGTTCCTGCAAGCGACGGTTGCGGGCGAAGAGACACTGGCCGCGCTCGTCGCCGAACGCGCCGGCAAGGCCAAGGAGGTTCTCGACCTCTTCTGCGGCGTCGGGCCGTTTGCATTGAGGCTCGCCGAGAAGGCGCGGGTCACCGCCTATGACAACGACGCCGGCGCGATCGCCGCCCTCGCGAAAGCCGCGCGCACGCCGGGCCTGAAGCCCATCAGGTGCGAGCCGCGCGACCTGTTCCGCCGTCCGCTGGTGCCGCAAGAGCTCCGCGAGTTCGACGCCGTCGTGTTCGATCCGCCGCGCCAGGGCGCGCAGGCCCAGGCGCTAAAGCTCGCCGCGAGCAAGGTGCCTGTGGTAATCGCGGTGTCCTGCAACACCGCGACCTTCGCCCGCGATGCGCGGCTCCTGATCGACGGTGGCTACAAGATCGACTCGGTGGTGCCGGTGGACCAGTTCCGCCACACGCCGCATGTGGAGCTGGTCGCGAAGTTCACGCGATAGTCTTTTCGTTTGAGCATGACCGTTTCGGGAAACCGCTGCACACTTTGCGGGTCATGGTCTAGCGCCGCAAGCCGCTCAGCGCCGGAGACTCGCCGGGCAGCATGTTCGATCGGATATCGCTGTCCATGCGGCCCGAGTCCTGCTGGACGACGCCGGCGCCAAAGGACAGGCTGAGGTTGGAGGTCGGCTTGAACTCGACACCCGCGAACGCGCTGTAGCCGGGCGCGGCGCTGGAGGTGAGCGGCGCCAGCGAGCTGCCGATGCCGTCTCCGTATTTCAGCGAATTGAAACCGGCAAAGAACGTGACCGGCATGCCGCCCGCGGTCTTGGTGTTGTAGCCGAACTGCGTGCTGTCATAGGACAGCGCGCTGAAATTGCCGGCCGGGACGGACTGGCTGAAGCCGCTCAAGCCGAGATTGCCGCGCGCGCTGCCGACAAAGAAACCGGGACGAAAATCATAGCCCCCGTTGGCATCGCCCGCATTGAAGCTTGGGAAATTGCCGTAAGCATCGGCGCTCTGGACAGCACTGCCGCCGAAGCCGAACGGCCCGCCCGGGATCCAATATTGCAGCGGGGCGGCCTGCGCATGGGCCGGCGCATCGCCGAGGCAGAGCAGCGCGAAGAGAGTTGCAAGACCGCAGGAACGAGCGAAGCTGGACATTCAGGTAACCGTCAGAACCTCGCAGATTATATGCCCAGGATCGTGCAAATGCCAGTGAATGGTACCCGTGATCACGCGATCCAGTTCCTGGCCATTCACCTTTTCCTGACGTCTTGAACCTCGCTTCCGACGGGCGGACCCATTTACAGGGCATGCAGCGTGCTCCCGACGATGGGGGCGCAGACCCTCAATATCCGCCATCGCATGGAGGCTATCATGGACGTCGATACCGACAGGTTGAATGCCTTTATGGGCAAGATGATCACCGAGGTCGGAGCGGCGATGAACGCATCGCTGCTCCTGCTGGGCGACAAGCTCGGTCTTTACCGCACCCTGGCCGCCAAGGGACCGATGAACTCCGCCGAGCTCGCAAGCGCCACCGGAACGACTGAGCGTTATGTCCGCGAATGGCTCTCGAGCCAGGCCGCGTCCGGCTACGTCGAATATGACTCCGCATCCGGAAAATTCTCGATGCTGCCGGAGCAGGCGATGGCGCTTGCCGATCCGGATAGTCCCGTGTTCCTCGGCGCGGTCGGCAACGTCATTGCCGCGGCCTTTCTCGACGAGCCGAAGGTCACGGATGCGTTCAAATCCGGCAAGGGCGTCGGCTGGAACCGGCGCAGCGAGTGCCTGTTCTGCGGCACCGCCCGCTTCTTCCGCACCGGCTACATGCATCATCTGGTGCAGGAATGGCTGCCTGCGCTCGAGGGAGTCGTGGACAAGCTGAAGCGCGGTGCCAAGGTCGCCGATGTTGGCTGCGGTCACGGCGTCTCGACGCGGCTGATGGCGGAAGCCTTCCCCAATTCGCGCTTCTATGGCTTCGACTATCACGAGGGCTCGATCGAGGCGGCGCGAAAGGCTGCAGCCGAAGCAAAGCTCGGCGATCGCGTCAGCTTCGCGGTGCACTCGGCGAAGTCCTATCCGGCCGAGGGCTACGATCTCGTTTGCTTCTTCGATTGCCTGCACGACATGGGCGATCCGGTCGGCGCCATCCGCCACGTGCGCGAAAGCATGGCCAAGGACGGCACCTGCATGCTGGTCGAGCCATTCGCTGGCGATCGTCTCGAAGACAATCTCAACCCGGTCGGGCGCGTCTACTACGCGGCGTCCACCATGATCTGCACGCCGGCCTCGCTCGATCAGGAGGTGGGCCTGGCGCTCGGCGCCCAAGCCGGCGAGGCAAGGCTGCGCAAGGTCGCGAGCGAAGGCGGCCTGTCGCGCTTCCGCCGCGCGGCCGAGACGCCGTTCAACCTGATCCTGGAGGCACGGATCTGATCCAACGAGTGGCCGTTTCTTCAGCGGCCCTCGAAGCGCGACGGCCGGGCTGCTAGCCGCGCGGAAGCAGCGAGGCCGTGCATCCTTCGAGGCTCCCGGCGCGATGCTTTGCATCGCGCCACTCGCACCTCAGGATGACGGATTGGACAGGGTCGTCGTTGTGAGGGAGCCAACGCAATCCGCGGGCTGGCAGCCGTAATCGGCTAAAGAGCGATGAGATCAGGATGAATTGTCATCGCGCTCTAGCTTTGTTGTTTGCGCATGATCTTTTCGGAAAACCGCTGCGCACTTTTCCGGATCATGCTTTTAGGCCGTCCTGTCCACCGAAGACGAGCCGTCCGCCGGCGGATATTTCGTCACCGGCACCACGAAGGACTTGCTGCCGACCTGGTAGATGACCTTGCCGTTCTTGCCGTCGTCGGTCGCGATCTGCGACTGGCCGAACATGATGACGTTCTTGTAGAGGTAGCCCGTGCCCTGGCGGGTGATGCCGTCGGTGGTGACGCTGACCGTGGCTTCCTTGCCGTTGATGGCGAGGACGCGAAAGCTTGCGCTCTTGCCATTCTCGGCCGAATAGCCGCCCCAGCTTCCCATGAGATTGTTGTCGGAACCGGGAGGCGCCTGCTTCGCGAGAGTGGCGGTCGCCTTGCCGCCCCCGGCGGAGAACAGCAGCGCGAGATTCTTGCCATCCTTGGTGCCGACAGTGACGGTGCCGTAGGTGATGGTTGCACCATTGACCTCGCCGAAACCGCGCTCGGTATGTCCATTATGGGTATACTCGATCTGGGCTCGGGCTCCCCGGATGTTCACGACCTTGAAACCGACTTCCTGGTTGTTGCCCACCCAATTGCCTTTCCAGTCACCGATCAGGTTGCTCTGGTGATACATCCGCTCGTTGGCGGGCGAGATCTGGTTGGTGCTGGGCGAGATGACGGCCATCGGATTGCTCGGCGGACGATCCTGACGAAGACGCTTTCGGTCGCATGTCGGCGCACAGTATCAGGACATGATCCTGAAACAGCTGGAAACAATTCGATTAGGGCCACGCGCTGGTTAACGAGCCGTTAAATCCAAGCGCTGCGCGAGGTGAGGCAAACGGTCCCGTTCGAAAAGGTCGCGCGTCTCAGCGGCCCCAGCGGTCCGACCAGATCTTCTCGCCGATCATGCAATTGACCCGCGGCTCCTTGTCCTTGTCGGCAACGGCAACCACCGGCCGCTCCGGCGTGCGGCCCGCCACCTCCATCAGGAGTTTCGTGCGGATGGCTTCCTTGAACTTCTCGCGATCCTTGATCGAGATCACGAAGGCGCCGGGACCGCCGATGACGCAGTCCTCGTAATAATAGTCGAGATTGTCGATATCCATGGTCGAGTAGGACGGCTCCTTGACCATGATCGGCAGGCCGTTGATGACGATGCCTTTCTCGAGTGCGGCGTCGCGCGCCACCGTCACGGGACCGCCATTGTTGTTGGGTCCGTCGCCCGAGATGTCGATCACGCGGCGCAGGCCCCGATAGGGATCCTCCTCGAACAGCGGCATCGCGAAATTGATCGCGCCGGAGATCGAGGTGCGCGAGGCGCGCCGGATCGGCGTCTTCATGATCTCGGCCGCGACTGCATCCGCGGTCTCCGGTCCGTCGACCAGCCGCCAGGGGATGATGATCTTCTGGTCGCTGGAGGCGGCCCATTCGAAATAGGTCACCGCGATCCGACCGTTCGGACCGAGCTTCAGCGCCTGGAGGAATTCCTTCGACTGGAGCGCCTGCGCGTAACCTTCGCGCTGCACCGCGAGCTCGTCCATGTCCATGGAGTAGGAGACGTCGACCGCGAGGATCAGCTCGACGTCGACCGTCTGCGCATCCTTGTCGGCGGCTGCCAGGCGCTGCGGCTGATGTCTGGACGGCTCAAATTTGGGTCCTGGTGCCGCAATGCCCGCGACCTCCCCTCCGGCAAACATGCCGGCCATCAGCACAGCCCCGATCGAGAACAGCAATCGCATCGCAGTCTCCCGTCGTATGACGCGATGGTGACATGCAATCGCCTTGCCGCAAAGCGCGAAGATCGCTTGCGCTTCACATTCGAGTTAGGAATTTCGCGCCTTGCGCAAAGCTGCCGCGATGCTGCCGCGCTTGCGTCATCGGAACGCGTGCGACCACGAACTCCGTCATTCCGGGGCGGCTCGAACAGCCGAACCCGGAATCTCGAGATTCTCAGGCGCGCAAGGGCGCGCCAGAGCTCTCGCTTCGCGAGCCCCGGAATGACGGAATATGGAGCTACTCCCCCGCCCACTTGTCCGGCGCGATTTCCATGCTAGGCTGGACGCACAGATGGGGATGGAGTCCCCCGACAACCGCCCGGCGGCTCAGATTTGCCTGGACCGTATTGGGCTGATGACTCCTGCTTGAGGTGGGGCAATCATTGAGCCTCCGCCTTTGGCGGGAGCATGGACAAACCCGCCGATGGCGGGTTTTTTGTTGCCTAAGCCGGGCGAAGGAGAAGGCGTGACGACGACACTGAATGCTGCGCGCAGCGCGTTGCCCAGGGGGATCTGGGTGCTCGGCTTCGTCTCGATGCTGATGGACATCTCCTCCGAGATGATCCACGCGCTGCTGCCGGTCTATCTCGTCACCGTGCTCGGCGCCTCCACGCTCACCGTCGGTTTCATCGAGGGCATCGCGGAGGCGACCGCCTCGATCACCAAGATCTTTTCGGGCGCATTGTCGGACTGGCTCGGCCGCCGCAAGCTGCTCGCGGCCCTCGGCTATGGGCTGGCCGCGATGACGAAGCCGCTATTCCCGCTCGCCCCCAGCGTTGGATGGCTGGTCGCGGCGCGCTTCATCGACCGGGTCGGCAAGGGCATTCGCGGTGCGCCGCGCGATGCGCTGATCGCCGATATCGCCCCTCTCGGCCTGCGCGGCGCTAGCTTCGGCCTGCGGCAGTCGCTCGACACCATCGGCGCGTTCGTCGGTCCGCTCGCGGCGATCGGCTTGATGTGGTGGACGGCGGATAATTTTACCCTCGTGTTCTGGCTGGCCGTGCTGCCGGCCTTCCTGTCCTTCGGCCTGATCGCGTTCGCGGTTCACGAGCCGGAGCCGGACCCAGGCCGAGAGCCCGCGACGAATCCGCTGAACCTTGCGGCAATGCGGCAACTCGGATCGGTGTACTGGCGCGTCGTCGCGGTCGGCGTGGTGTTCACGCTGGCGCGCTTCAGCGAGGCCTTCCTGATCCTGCGCGCGCAGAACATCGGGCTCAATGCGATGTGGGTGCCGGCGGTGCTGGTGCTGATGAACATGACCTACGCACTGTCGGCCTATCCGGCCGGCGTGCTGTCCGACCGGATCAACCGGACCGCCCTGCTCGCGCTCGGCCTGCTCTTTCTCGCCGGCGCCGATCTCGCGCTCGCGCTGCTGCCGAGCCTTGGGGGCCTCGCGCTCGGCGTCGTGCTGTGGGGGCTGCATATGGGACTGACGCAAGGCCTGCTCTCGGCCCAGGTCGCCGACGCTGCGCCGCCGAGCCTGCGCGGCACCGCCTTTGGCTATTTCAACCTGTTCACCGGGCTTGCCCTGCTGGCCGCAAGCGTGATCGCCGGTGCGCTGTGGGACACCTATGGTCCGGCGGGCACGTTCCTCGCCGGGCTCAGCTTCGCGTTGATGGCGCTCGTGGGGCTGCTCACCGTCGGCAACGGCCTCGCCGCGGAGGACAAGTGATGCTGAGCGGAGTGACCGCGATCGTGATCGGCAGCGTGCTCGGCGGCTGCGCGCGCTATTTCGTCTCCGGCGCGATCGCCCGGCGGCTGGGCGAGACGTTTCCGTGGGGCACAATGACCATCAACGTCACCGGCGCCTTCCTGATCGGCATTTTTGGCGCGCTCGCCACCCATCCCGGATCGGTGTTCGCATCGCCCAATCCTTGGCTGTTCGCGGTGACCGGCTTCCTCGGCTGCTACACCACAGTGTCCTCGTTCAGCCTGCAAACGCTGACGCTCGCGCGCAACGGCGAGCCGCTACACGCGCTCGGCAACGTCGTGTTCTCGGTCGGGCTATGCCTCGCCGCCGTCAGTTGCGGCTTCCTCCTTGCGGACAATCTTGGAGGTTAGGCGCGGATGAAGTCCCCCTCCTCCGCCGAGCGCTGGCGCACTGCAACGCTCTATGCCTGGGTGGCTGCCGGCAGCATCATTGGCGGGCTGACGCGATACCTGGTCGGGCTCGCACTCGACACAGGTCCCGGCTTCCCCGTCGCGACGCTGTTCATCAACGCAACGGGTTCGCTGATCATCGGCTTCTACGCCGCGCTCACTGGCCCGGACGGCCGCGTGCTGGCGCGGCCCGAGCACCGGCAATTCGTCATGACCGGATTCTGCGGCGGCTACACCACCTTCTCGACCTTCAGCCTCGAGACCTTCCGCCTGGTCCACGGCGGCCTGAAATATACGGCGCTGGCCTATGTGGCGGCCTCCGTCGTCTGCTGGTTGGTGTCGGTCTGGCTCGGGCATATGCTGGCGAGCCGCACCAACCGCTTGAAAAGGAGCTGACGATGCAAATTCCCAATCAGGCTGTTTCGCTCCGGATCTTCATCGGCGAAAGCGACCATTATGACGGCAAGCCGCTTTATGAAGCGATCGTGACGACGGCGCGCGAGCGGCACCTTGCCGGCGCCACCGTGCTGCGTGGCCCGATGGGGTACGGCAAATCGAGCCGGCTGCACACCTCGAAGATCCTGCGGCTGTCGGAAGATCTGCCGCTGCTGATCGAGATCGTCGACAGTGAGGACAACATCAATGCATTCCTGCCCATCCTGGATGGCATGATGTCGAGCGGCCTGATCACCTTGGAGAAGGTGCAGGTCCTGCAATATGGTGCGAAGGCCGCGAGCTGATCGCTCCGGCTGGAACCCGAGCCCGCCCTGTCCGGGAGGCGGAATGAACGACACTGTCACCACGCCGAAAACCAAAACCAAGACCGAGACCAAGACCAAGGTCGAGCGGCCGCGGCTGCACAAGGTCATCCTGATCAACGACGACTACACGCCGCGCGAATTCGTGACCATGGTCTTGAAGGCCGAATTTCGTATGACTGAGGATCAGGCCTACAAGGTGATGATCACTGCCCACAAGCTGGGCGCCTGCGTCGTCGCCGTGTTCACCAAGGACGTCGCCGAGACCAAGGCGACGCGCGCCACCGACGCCGGCCGCGCCAAGGGCTATCCGCTGCTGTTCACCACCGAGCCGGAGGAATAGGTCTAATCCAAAGCGCGATGAGATTAGGATGGATCGTCATCGCGCTTTAGGTTGTTGTTTGAGCATGATCTGTTCGGAAAACCGCTGCGCACTTTTCCAGATCATGCTCTAGCCGCGCCTCCGGCGTGCGCCCACCGGCTTGCGCGCGCTGCTTGCGGGCGGATGCTCCTGAACGTGTTTCCAGAACGCTTCCGCCGCGGGCGTCAGCCTCGACTTCGGCCGAAACACGTGGATCTCGATCGGGACCTCCCATTCCCGCCCGCCCGCCCTCACCAGCTCGCCCGATGCGAGCTGATCGGCGATCAGGCTTTGTGGCAGCCAGGCCATACCGCGGCCGGCCTGGACCATGGTGACGAGCAGTTTAGCAAGGTGCGAGGTGAATGCCGGCTTGAGGTGCGCCTTCAAGGGCGAGCTCGAGCGGACCGCTTCGAGGATCTTTCCCATTCCGGATTCGGGACGGAAGCTGAGGAATTGCACCGGTGCGGTCTCCGTTCCCGGCAACCTGAAGCGTGGAGTTTTGACCGATCTCGAAGCGGGCACCGACGCCGGAATCAGGCAGTCGTCTCCGACATGAACGGAGCGAAACTGGGACGTCGTCAGCGCGGTGACGGTTGCGGGATGGTGGTGGCAGAGCAGGAAATGCACCTCGCCGGCAAGCAGCATGCGCTCGCACGCCTCCATGTGGTTGGCGACCAGCTGCACGTTCGGCACGAAGGACAGCACGGTCTCGATACCGCGCAGCCAGTCCGGAAAGAAGGTCAGCGACAGCGCGTTGGTCGATGCGAATTTCAAGACGTCGGAGGCGCCGCGGGCGAGCTCCTGGGCCTCGAGCCGGCCGGACGAGAGGCGGCGGAGGATATCTTCCGCGGTGAGGCGGAACGCCTCGCCCGCGGCGGTGAGACTCACCGCATGCGTCGTGCGCTCGAACAGCGCAGCGCCAGCCCACAGCTCCAGCGCCTTGATCCTGCGGCTGAGCGCCGGCTGCGACGAGTTACGTTGTTCGGCGGCGCGCGAAAAGCTGCGCGTCGAAGCCACCGCGATGAAATCGTGCAGCCAGTTGATCTCCATGCCGCTTAGTCCCGCTTATGCAAATTCCGCATAATCATATCATGAGGTGACATTGGATTTCCAGAAGGCCCGCCTGCACCGTCAGCGAAAGCAGATTTCCCTCGGGAGGCCGAATGTCCGGGCGCACGCTCTACGACAAGCTCATCGACGCGCATGTGGTGCGGAAGCTCGACGATGACGGGCTGGTGCTGCTCTATGTCGATCGCACCGTCCTCAACGAATATACCAGCCCCCAGGCCTTTGCCGGCCTGCGCGCCGCCGGGCGCAAGGTGTGGAACCCCTCCGCCGCGCTGATGGTCGTCGACCACGTCAATCCGACGGCGGCCCGCCGCACGCGCCAGATGCCGGACGCCGATGCGGCGCGGCAGGTCGATTACTTCGCCGACAATGCGCGCGATTTCGGCATCGAGTATTTCGACATCCTCGATCCGCGCCAGGGCATCGAGCACGTCGTCGCGCCCGAGCAGGGGCTGGTGATGCCCGGCATGGTGATCGCCGCCGGCGACAGCCACACCACGGCTTACGGCGCCTTCGGCGCGCTCGGCTACGGTATCGGCACCTCCGACATCGAGCATTATCTCGCGACCTCGACGGTGCGCTACCGCCGCCTGAAGACGATGCGGATCAATGTGACCGGATCTCCTCCGCTCGGCGTGACGCCGAAGGACGTCGTCATGGAGATCATCCGGCGCATCGGCGCCGATGGCGCCACAGGCTATGCGGTGGAGTTCGCCGGTCCTGCCGTGACCGGGATGAGCGTCGAGGGACGCACAGTGATGTCGATCATGATCGTCGAGGCCGGCGCGCGCGGCGTCGTCGTCGCGCCCGACCTGAAGGTGCTTGATTATCTCAGGGGACGGCCCCGCGCGCCGAAGGGGGAGATGTGGGACCGCGCCGCCGCGGCATGGTTGCAGCTGCGCTCCGATCCGGACGCCCGCTTCGACCGCGAAATGACGATCGATGCCGGCGAGGTCGCGCCGCTGGTGACCTGGGGCACCAGTCCAGACCAGGCCATCGCCGTGACCGATCGTATTCCGGATCCCGACAGCAACGTGGCCATGGATCGCAAGACGGCTGCCATGCGCGCGCTCGCCTATATGGGCCTAACGCCGGGAACACCAATCCAGTCGGTGCCGATCGATTTCGCCTTCATCGGCTCCTGCACCAATTCCCGCATCGAGGATCTGCGCGATGCGGCGCGGGTGTTCAGAGGCCGCCACGTCGCCTCAGGCGTCCGCGCCATCGTCGTGCCGGGATCGACGCAGGTCCGCGCGCAGGCCGAGGCGGAAGGGATCGCGCAAATCCTGATCGATGCGGGCGTCGAGTGGCGGCAGTCCGGTTGCTCGATGTGCCTGGCGATGAACGACGACATCCTCGCGCCTGGCCAGCGTTCGGCTTCCTCGACCAACCGCAATTTCGAGGGGCGACAGGGCCCCGGCGCGCGCACGCATCTGATGAGCCCGGCGATGGTCGCCGCCGCCGCGGTCACGGGCCGCATCACCGACGTGCGCAGCCTGATCGGAGCAGACGCGCCATGACGCCGTTCCATCGTGTCTCCGGCGCGGCTGCGCCGATGATGACGCCGAACACCGACACCGACGTGATCATGCCGAAGATGTTCTTGAAGGGCGTCGATCGCAGCGGTCTCGGCGACGGCGCCTTCAACCTGCTGCGCTTCAATGCCGGTCAGCCCAATCCGGATTTCGTGCTGAACAAGGACGGCTATCGCGACGCCTGCTTTCTCGTCGTGGGTCCGAATTTCGGTTGCGGCTCCAGCCGCGAGCATGCGGTCTGGGGTCTCCAGCAGCTCGGCATCCGCGCCCTGATCGGCACGACCTTCGCCGGCATCTTCAACGACAATTGCACCAATAACGGCTTGCTGACGATCAGCTTGGACGCCGCCACGGTGAGCATGATCGCCGACGTCGTCGCCAATCCTGCGAGCAACCGCCTCGCGATCGACCTCGAGCAGCAGGTCATCCGGATCGAGGGCGGAGGGATCGTCCCTTTCGCGATCGAGCCCGCACGCAAGGAGGCGTTCCTCTCAGGAGGCGATGCGATCAGCGCGACGCTCGTCTTTGCCGACGACATTCGTGCCTTCGAGCGGCGGCACAAAGCGGATCATCCCTGGTTCTGAGCGAACGCAGGGCAAATCAAAACGAAACAACACAGGGAGGCAATCTTGACCGACACGACCATGAAGCTTGACGATGCGGCGCACCCCGCCCCGTCGTCCGCACTCGCGGCGCTCAGAATCGGCCCGCTGCCGATCACGGTCTATGTTGCCGCTGCGCTGGTCTGTGCGGCTGCAATCTATACCGGCAAACTCCCCAACGACGTGATCGGCGGCCTCTCCGTGCTGATGCTGCTCGGCTTCCTGCTCGGCAAGCTCGGCCAGACCATTCCGGTACTGAAGCGGATCGGCGGCACGGCGATCCTGTGCCTGTTCGTGCCGGCCGCGCTCGTCAGCTACGGCCTGATGCCCGAGGCGGCGCACAAGGCGATCACGACGACATTCCGCACCGCCAATTTCCAGTACTTCTTCATCGCCTGCCTGGTCGCAGGCTCGATCCTCGGCATGCCGCATCGTGTCCTGGTGCAAGGCTTCATCCGGATGTTCGTGCCGCTGCTGGTCGGCACGCTGAGCGCGATCGCGATCGGCATGGCGGTCGGGCTGCTGTTCGGTCACAGCCCCAAGGAGACATTCTTTTTCGTGATCATCCCGATCATCGGCGGCGGGCTTGCTGAGGGCGTGCTGCCGCTGTCGATCGCCTATGCGGAGATGCTGCACCGGCCGCAAGGCGAGCTCGTGGCGCAGATGGTGCCCGCAGCCCTGCTCGGCAACGTCGTCGCCATCGTCGCGGCCGGACTTCTCGCTCGCCTCGGAGAAAAACGCCGCGACCTCAACGGTCGGGGCATGCTGGTCAAGACCGGCGACAATGACATCCTGGGCCCTGCGCGATCCGATCGTCCGATCGATCTCGGCCTGCTCGGTGCCGGCATCGTGCTGTCCTGCGTGCTGTTCGTGCTCGGCATGGTGCTTGCGCCCTATACCGGCATTCCCGGTCCGATCCTGATGATCATCGCGGCGGTCGTACTCAAGCTGACGAAGCTTTTGCCGGCGGAGATGGAGCTTGGCGCATATCAGATCAACAAATTCATGTCGACCAACCTCACCTTCGCGATCCTCGTCGCGATGGGAACGCTGCTGGTGTCGTGGCAGCAGCTCGTCGCCTCCTTCAATCCAGGCTACATCGCGGTCTGCACCGCGACGGTGCTGGCGATGGTCGCCTCCGGCTTCTTCGTCGGCAAGTGGCTGAACATGTATCCGGTCGAGGCGGCGATCGTGACGGCCTGTCATTCCGGGGTCGGCGGCACCGGCGACGTCGCCATCCTCGGCGCCGCGGACCGCATGGGCCTGATGGCCTTCGCCCAGATCGCCACCCGCGTCGGCGGCGCCGTCATGATCGTGATCGCGACACTGGCGATGAAGGTCGCGTATTGACGGGCTGTCGCGGGGCGGCCGGTGATCACACCGAGCCGCTGCCTGCCAATGTGTCGCGCACATTGACGCGCCGCCCGTCGGGCCTGCTGACGTAGAGATGGCTCTCCAGAACTGATTGCATGTTCTCGAACATCGAATAGAGATCATCGCAATAGACCGAAGGATTGTCGTAGCCGTTTATCTTGGAGAAGCGGTGCGGAAGATAGCCTCCCCCGCAGGCGTTCATGAACTTGCATTGGCGACACTTCTCGCAAAGATTGATTGAAGCATCGCGCGCGGCCTTCCAGCGCGGCTCATTGCGGACCTCATCGATCGCATGATCGAAGATGTTGAACTTGGTGTTCGTGAACCCGTCGCCCGCAATCCGCAGCACATCGTGGGCCTCCACGGTGCCATCGGTCATCACGGTGCAAAGCTCGACCGGTTTGTGACCCACGCCCTCGGTCGGCGAATTGTTGCCAAGCAGGGCGGTGATCATGTCGGAGATGATGCGGATGTCGGTCGCAGGCGTCGTGCGATTTGCCTCCAGCCACAGGGCAAACAGTCCGTTGTAGAAGGCGGCAATGGAAGGCGGCTTCTCATCCACCGTCGCGTCGGGGATCATGATGTCGTAATTGGAGATCCCACACGCGGCAAAAAAATCAGCGTATTGCTGCGGCGCGTAAGCGGGATTGCAGACGGCCAGGGCAATGACGCCAATGTTGCGCGATACCAGCATGCGGGCGGCACGTTCCACGGCGGCATGGGTGCCCGTACCCTGAAATGTCTTGCGGTGGAGGTCGTGAATATCGGCCGGCCCGTCCAGGCTGATCGCGACCGAAATGTTGCGCGCCTCGAAGCAGGCAAGCCATTCGTCATCGATCAACATGCCGTTCGTCGTGACTGCGATGGGTATGTCGCAGCCCGTCCGTGATGAAATCGCCTCGCAGGCCTCGGCGAAACGGTGGAAGTTCTCAACGCCCCACAGCAACGGCTCGCCGCCGTGCAGAACGATGGGAAAATCGACGAGGGAATATCTGACGAGGTGCTCCTCGATGCGCTGCAGCAATCGATGCCGCACGTCAGGGCTCATCAGCTTCGGTTTGGTATAAACGGACGCGTCGCGGAACCAGTAACAATAGGAGCAGTCGATGTTGCATCTGGTCGCGACCTTGACCAGCAACTGCGTGATCGGCTGATCCTGGAAGGCGACACGATCTGGACCGTCAGCCGACATGCCGATACCGCGACGGGCTGGAGGAAGCTATCTAGTACCCTCGGACGAATCCCCCTCGGCGGAACGCGCCGACGCCAGGAGCGTATGCCGCCCTGCGAAACGCGCCTGCATTGGCTCCCTTGGCAAAACCGCCCCGTCTAAAAGCGGCCTCGGAGACAACGCCTTGCTCCGCACCCTGTCCGCGCAGATCGTTCAGCAATGCGTCGATACCCTGATGGTCGCTCTGAATGGTTGCGCCCGGCCCATGCAATTGAATGAGGCTCGCCAAGACCTTCAGCGTCGTAATCGGCATGATTGTGCTCCTCTTTTCGCGACGCGCTGCAGGGATCGAACGAAAGGCCGGCATGTCGAGCCGGCTGAGCAATCACAGACACTATACCTTTTCTGTTGTAGCGGCAATGTCTCGGGACGGTTCGGACTTCCGCCCGGTCTGCTCGGCTCAAAGAGCAGATACTGCTCCTGGACCGAGCCCGCCTTACGCCATCACCACCGGCGTCTCCTCGCCGAGCCCGTAGACGCGCTGGGCTTTCGAAAATCCCGCGATCGGAAAATCGCCGAGCGCGCGCCAGTCGTGACGGCAGACATTGGCAAAGCCTTCCGAGGCGACGATGGTGCGGCCGAGCCGGCCGGCGATCTTCTCCAGCCGCGCGGCGAGATTGACGGCGGGGCCGATGCAGGTGAAGTCGAGGCGGTTGCCGCCGCCGATATTGCCGTAAAGGATGTTGCCGACGTGGAGCGCGACACCGAAGCGGAAGCGTTCGACGACGTCGCCGACAGGAAAGGCGAGCGCCTCGACGCTGGCGCGGGATTCGCGCGCAGCCTCCAGCACGCGGGAGCAGACGTGCGAGGCATCACCGACATATTCGTCGATCGGGAACACCGCGAGCAGCCCGTCGCCCATGAACTTCAGCACCTCGCCGCCATGGCCGCGAATCGCGGCGACCTGGCAGTCGAAATACTGGTTCAGGATCTCGACTACGGTCTCGGCCGGCAGCCGGTCCGACAGCGCGGTGAAGCCGCGCAGATCGGAGAGCCAGATCGCGGCCTGCATGGTGTCGTTGTGGCCGCGGCGGATTTGGCCGCCGAGGATGCGCGCGCCGGCGCGGTTACCCACATAGGTGTCGAGCAGCATCTCGGCGGTGCGGCGCAGGCTGATGATCTCGGCGACGCGCGCGAGCGGCGTCACGATGGAACGGATGGCCGCGATGTGGTCTTCGCTGAAGCCGCCGGGATGCCGTGTCACCCAGCTCGTCGCATGTACCGAGCCGTCGAGAAACGGCATCGGCACCGCGATATAGTCGGTCGCCCCTTCGGCTCGAATGTCGTCGAGAAATGGAAACCGCTTGCTGTCCGGATCGTCAATTCGTCCGCGGACCTCCAGGCCTTGCTCGAACACGATCCGGAGCGGGCTCCTGGCGAATTCGGGCGTCTCCAGGATCTTGAAATCGACGGTGCCGACCTCGACCTCCTCGCCCTGCCGCCAGATGAAGTTGCGGCCGAATATCTCCGGATGCAGCGTGCGGAAGAAGATGCCGAAGCGCCATAGCGGCAGGCCGGCCTCGACCAGATGCTCGCAGACCTCGGTGATCATCTCGGCCGGAGTCCTGGACGACCGCGCACCGTCGATCAGCCAGTTGGTGATGCGCTGGAGCTCGGAGCTTTGCATGGCCGCATTAGCGGATGAAGTTGTGTGGACGTCAAGCTACGCGGTAGACTGGTGCCGCGACACGAGGAGCTTCAAGCACCGTACCTCTTCCCAGCGGGGAAAGGTGAAGATCTAGCGCCCGACCTGCCCGCGGTCGCGCAAAAAGTGGTCGGCCAGCACGCAGGCCATCATGGCCTCGCCGACGGGGACCGCGCGGATGCCGACGCAGGGGTCGTGACGGCCCTTGGTGAAAATCTCGGTGTCGGCGCCCTTGCGATCGACGGTGAGACGCGGCTGGAGGATCGACGAGGTCGGCTTCACGGCGAAGCGCACCACCACCGGCTGTCCCGTCGAGATGCCGCCCAAAATACCCCCGGCATGGTTGGAGAGAAAGCGCGTGCCGTCATTGCCGGTGCGCATCTCGTCCGCGTTTTCTTCACCGGTGAGCTCCGCCGCGCCAAAGCCGGCGCCGATCTCGACACCCTTGACGGCGTTGATGGTCATCATCGCGCCGGCGAGATCGGAATCGAGCTTGGCGTAGATCGGCGCACCTAAGCCGGCCGGCACGCCCTCGGCGACGATCTCGAGCACCGCGCCGATCGAGGAGCCGCTCTTGCGGATGCCGTCGAGATAGGTCTCGAAGAACGCGGCCTTGTCCTTGTCCGGACAGAAGAACGGATTTCTGCCGACCTCGTCCCAGTCCCACTTGTCGCGGTCGATCTTGTGCGGGCCGATCTGCACCAGCGCGCCGCGCACCTTCACATCGGGGAGCACCTTTCGCGCGATCGCGCCGGCGGCAACCCGCATCGCGGTCTCGCGCGCCGAGGAGCGGCCGCCGCCGCGGTAGTCGCGCAGGCCGTATTTCGCCTCATAGGTGAAGTCGGCATGGCCAGGACGAAACTTGTCCTTGATCTCGGAATAGTCCTTCGAGCGCTGGTCGGTGTTCTCGATCAGGAGCCCGATCGGGGTGCCGGTCGTCACCTGCACGCCGGTCTCCGGATGCGCCATCACGCCGGACAGGATTTTCACCTGGTCCGGCTCCTGGCGCTGGGTGGTGAAGCGCGACTGGCCGGGCCGGCGACGGTCGAGATCCTTTTGGATATCGGCCTCGGTCAACGGGATCATCGGCGGGCAGCCGTCGACCACACAGCCGATCGCCACCCCATGGCTCTCGCCAAAGGTGGTGACGCGGAACATGTGGCCGAAGGTGTTGAAGGACATGCTTGGCTGTCGCCTGACGTTGACGATTTACATCGCGTGGTAGCGCGCAAGACAGGAACGGTCAAACGCTGTTCCCGTCATTCCGGGATGGTCCGAAGGACCAGACCCATCTCGACATTCCGGGTGCGGTGCTGCGCGCCGCCCCGGAATGACGGTTGGGTGAGATTAACTAAACTTCTCCAGCCGCCCCTCGCGGAACACGTAGACGGCGCCCTGTTCGATATAGAGGTCGGCGGCGCTGGCTGGGGTCTCCAGCCCCAAGGCCACCATCAGGGCCCGGCAGGTGCCGCCATGGGCAACCGCGACGGTGTCGACCAGGATGGACTCGTACCAGTCGAGCATGCGCAGCTGCACCGCCGCATAGGTCTCGCCGCCGCTCGGGGCCACCGTCCACTTGTCGGCGAGGCGCCTTGCGTAGACCTCAGGGTCGGCCGCTTCGCTCTCGACGAGCGTCAGCCCTTCCCAGCTGCCGTAGCCGATCTCGCGCAGGCGATCGTCGAGCGAATAGTCGGCAGGGGGGAGTTCGAGCTTGCCGCGCACGAGTTCCATGGTCTGGCGAGCCCGGCCGAGCGGGCTCGACACGTAGGGCAGCGCCGCGCGGTCCTGGCCGTCACGCTCGAACAGATCCGCCAGCACGCCGGCGGCGTGCACGGCCTGACCGCGGCCGCGCGCGTTCAGCGGGACGTCCCTGGTGCCCTGGAGCCGTCCGAGCGCATTCCACTCGGTCTCGCCGTGGCGAAGGAAGTAGATCGTGGGCACGGGCATTGCAATTGCAGCTGAAGATCAGTTCTCTTGTTTGAGCATGATCTCCGCGCAAACGCGTTCCGCGTTTGTCGCGAGGGAAAACCGGTTGCCACTTGTCCGGATCATGCTCTAGCCACCCAGCGAAATGTCCGGCGCGTCCGGACGCTTCATGCCGAGCACGTGATACCCGGAATCGACGTGATGCACCTCGCCGGTGACGCCGCGCGACAGATCGGAGAGGAAATACAGCGCGCTGCCGCCGACGTCCTCGGTCGACACGTTGCGCCGCATCGGCGCGTTGTACTCGTTCCACTTCAGGATATAGCGGAAGTCGCCGATGCCGGACGCGGCGAGCGTCTTGATCGGACCTGCCGAGATCGCATTGACGCGGATGTTCTTCTCGCCGAGATCGGCAGCGAGATAGCGCACGCTGGCTTCCAGCGCGGCCTTGGCCACGCCCATCACGTTGTAATGCGGCATCCACTTCTCGGCGCCGTAATAAGACAGCGTGATCAGCGAGCCGCCGTCCGTCATCAGCTTCTCGGCGCGCTGCGCCACCGCCGTGAACGAATAGCAGGAGATCAGCATCGACTTCGAGAAATTCTCCTGTGTGGTGTCGACATAGCGGCCGTCGAGCTGCTCGCCATAGGCGATCGCGTGCACCAGGAAGTCGATCTTGCCCCACTTCTCCTTCAGCACTGCGAACGACGCGTCGATGGTCGCAGCGTCGGTGACGTCGCAATGGCCGAGCACGAGGCCGCCGATCTCGGCAGCGAGCGGCTCGACACGCTTCTTCAGCGCATCGCCCTGAAAAGTGAAGGCGAGCTCGGCGCCGGCGGCGTGGCATGCCTTGGCAATGCCCCAGGCGATCGAGCGGTTGTTGGCGACGCCGAGGATCACTCCGCGCTTGCCTTGCATCAGACCTGAATTCTGCGCCATTTCTTCACGTCCCATCGAGCGGGTTGACGTCTGGAGGTACACCACCCCTCCCCTGCGGTACAGCCCTAATACGCGGCGTTAACGCTGTTTCGAGCGCCGGAATAGCCGTTCCGTTCGGGTGTTATGATGATCGAGGCGCTCGCGCCGATCGTTAGGAACGTCAAGACGGCAATGAGTGCGTTTCGCCAGAGTGTGGAAGCTATGATCCCGGCGTTGCGCCGCTACGCTCGCGCGCTGACGCGCGATGCGGATGCGGCCGACGATCTGGTGCAGGACACCTTGGTGCGGGCGCTGCGTTCGGAGCGCCTGTTTCTCGGAGGCGATGTCAGGAGCTGGCTCTACACGATCCTGACCAACCTGAACAAGAACCGGCGGCGCTCGCTGGCAAGGCGGCCGCAATTCATGCAACTGACGGAGAACAACCCCGACGCCAGCGGGACCGAAGCCGAAGGACGCGACATCGAGAAGGCGCTGGCGACGCTGGTCGAGGAGCAACGCTCTGTGCTGCTCCTGGTGATGCTGGAGGGCATGAGCTACCGCGAGGTTGCCGACATCCAGGGCGTGCCGATCGGCACCGTGATGTCGCGCCTGGCGCGTGCCCGCGCCCACGTCAAAGCCTCACTGGACGGCGAGCGCCCGGCGCTCAGGCGGGTGAAATGATGGCAGGATCGATGCATAGCGTTTTGTCCCGCCTGCCGATGAGGCGAGCAACGTCGAATCACGAAGAACATTTTGGGTCGCAGAGCCAGAGACGAACGATATGAACGACCGCAATATTCCAGTGACCGAGGACGAACTGCACGCCTATGTCGACGGCGAATTGCCGACCGAGCGCCGTGCCGATGTCGAGGCCTGGCTCGCCGCCCACCCTGAAGATGCCGAGCGCGTGCAATCCTGGCGCGCCATGGCCGAGATGCTGCACGCCCGCTACGACGCCGTCGCCCTGGAGCCGGTGCCGGCGCGGCTGGAGCTCGAGCGCCTGGAGCGCCGGCCGCGGCAATGGCTGTATGGCGCCGCAGCGGCTGTGCTGGTCGCTTTCGTCGCCGGCGGCTCCGCCGGCTGGCTCGCCCACGGCGCCGCCAACGCCCCCTCGGCCTTCCAGAGCTTCACGGCGGATGCGCTCGGCGCCCACCGCCTCTATGTCGTCGAGGTCCGGCATCCGGTCGAGGTCGGCGGCAATGAGCGCGACCACCTTCAGGCCTGGCTGACCAGGCGCTGCGGCTGGACTGTGTTCGCGCCGAACCTGGAGGCGAGCGGGCTGAAGCTCGTGGGTGGCCGGCTCCTGCCGGGGCCGAACGGTCCGGCCTCGTTCCTGATGTATGAGGGCGCCTCGGGCGAGCGCTACACGATCTACAGCGCCAAGACCGAAAATGGTGCGACGCAGATGCGCTACGCCAAGACGGACAAGGACGGGGCGCTGTTCTGGGCCGAGCGCGGTGTCGGCTATGTCGTCAGCGGCGGCGCCGACCGCGACCGGCTGACCAAGGTGGCGCAAGCCGTTTACGACCAGGCAGAGAAAAGCGGCGGCTGAACAACCGCACGAGGGCAGTGCCCAGATTCCGTCATCGAAAATTTCGAATCAAGACATGTGTGCGTCTCATTATCGCACCGGGTGATCACGCGATTATGAGTGGCGTTCGATCCGCCGATCGACGCGGGCGGCCTCGATTGGGGTTTTTGGTACCGCGCTGGTCCCCCTCTCGAGGCCGCACCTTTTTATCGGCCGCCCCGCCGGACAGCCGACACGTCTCAGACGTCTGCGTCGAAGCGCGGCCCGCGCTTCAGGCGTATGTTGAGCATCATCCTGTGGGGAAGAGAATGCTCCGATCGTCGACACGGTCTCGGACAGTGCCCTATGTCTTTTTGGCATGATCTTTCGGAGAACCGCTACGCACTTTTCCGAATCATGCCCTAACCGAGCCCGCTACGCGGATTGTAGCGATGTTGGTCCCGCCACTTCTCCATCAATGCCTCAAGCTCGGCGTCGTTCCCGTCCGGTAGCATAATCCTGACGGTGACAAAGAGGTCCCCGGTTCCGCCGGCCTTCGGCAGGCCCTTGCCCTTGAGGCGGAAGGTCCGGCCGCTGGAGGTGTTTTTCGGGACAGACAGCTCCACGGCATTGCCGAGGGTGGGTACGCGGACCTTGCCGCCAAGCACCGCCTCATAGAGCGTGACCGGCAGGTCGATCCGCAGGTCCGCGCCCTCGACCTTGAAGTACGGATGCGGCGCGATGTTGATGGTGAGCAGCAGGTCGCCGGGTGGATGGCCCTGGGCGCTCTCGCCCTGGCCGCGCAGCCGGATCTGCTGGCCCTCGGTGACGCCGGCGGGAATCTTGACGTTGAGCTCCTTGCCGTTCGGCAGGCGGACCCGCTTCTCGCCGCCCTTGACCGCCTCTTCCAGCGAGACGGACATGGCGACATTCACGTCGAGATCGAGCCCGATCCCGCCGGTGTCGAACTCGAACTGGGCGCCGCCGCCGGCTCCGGGCCGCGCGCCGCGCATCCCGCCGCCGAACATGCTGTTGAGGATGTCCTCGAACGCACCGCCGCCCGGGCCGGCACCCGCACCGCCGCTTCGGAACGTATAGCTTTCGAAGCCGCCGGGGCCGGCGCGGCCGCGGGGGCCGCCGCCCGGAAAGCCCTGGAAGCGCGGCTTGCCCTCGGCGTCGATCTCGCCGCGGTCGAACTGTTTGCGCTTATCCTCGTCGCCGAGGATCTCGTTGGCCGAGTTGATCTCGGCAAAGCGCTCGGCGGCCCTGGGATCGCCTTTGTTGTTGTCGGGATGGTGCTTCTTGGCAAGCTTGCGATAGGCGCTCTTGATCGCGGCAGCGTTGGCGCTCCGCGGCACCCCCAAGACCTCATAGGGGTCGCGCATCCGTCACGTCTCCTTCAAGCATTCGAATTTGTTCAAAGGGCTCCCCACCCCACCTCGATCCATGTGGGGGCGGAGTGGCATTTTTGCAACTAGTCGGGTGAAGCGGACCGCTTCGATTCGAGCACGATCTTATCGGAAAACCCGTTCACACTCCTTGCGCACCGCCCTTCCGGGTCTGGATCCTGCTCAGCTCCGCCATGGCTTTAGCGTATGAATCTCCCAACGGCCATGGCTGCTTTGGCAGCCGGCGCCCTGGAGCCAGCTTTCGGTGCTGCCGTTGACATAGCTTGCCAGGAAATCGCGGCACTTGCGGCCGTCCTCGGCGGCATAGGACTGCGCGATCGGCGTCACCGAGCCGCGCGCCCCCGTCTCCGGGTTCTCCCAATGCTGGCTCGAATCCTTGTCGCCCTTGCTGAGGACATCGGAGGCGGCATTGCGCGCGAAAGCGAGATCGGTCTCGGTCGGCGGGACATCCTTCCGCGCGATCGAACCGGTGAGGTCGCTATCGTCGGCTTTGGCATACGCGGTCTTGTCATTGCGGGAGAAGCTGCAGCCGCCCGCGCCAAGCCCGATCAGGACGATCGTCAGGACGAGGCCCGACGGGCGGATCGCCGATAGGCCAACGCGTCCCCATGCCCTATATAGGGTGGGAGCGGACAACAGCGCGTTTTGGGCCGCGGGACGCAACTCGGACTCCGGACATGACCGACACGACCTCGATGAAACACCAGACACCCTTAACATCCGGTGATTTCACCGCCGCAGACGAACCCTTCGCGCTGTTCGAGGCCTGGCTTAACGAGGCGATCAAGAGCGAGCCGAACGATCCGAACGCCATGGCGCTCGCGACCGTCGATCCCGACGGACTGCCCGACGTGCGCATGGTGCTGATGAAGGGCTTCGATACCGAGGGTTTTGTCTTCTACAGCCACATCGCAAGCCAGAAGGGCCGCGAACTCGCCGCAAATCCTAAGGCCGCTTTACTTTTTCACTGGAAGTCGCTCCGCCGTCAGGTCCGCATCCGCGGCAACGTGACGCCGGTGACCGACGCCGAAGCCGACGCCTATTTCGCGACCCGGCCGAAGCAGGCGCAGATCGGCGCCTGGGCCAGCAAGCAGTCCGAGGCACTGGAGAGCCGCTTCGCGTTCGAACAGGCGATCGCGAAAGTTGCGGCCAGGTACGTCATCGGCGAAGTGCCGCGGCCGCCCGGCTGGAGCGGCTGGCGCATCACGCCGCTGCGCATCGAGTTCTGGCACGACCGCCCATTCCGCCTGCACGACCGCATCGAATTTCGCCGTGACGCGGCCGGCCAGCCATGGTCCAAGACGCGGATGTACCCCTGAGCTCGGGCCGACCTGAAAGATGTCCATGCCGCATTCGTCCAACGCGCCGCGCCGCACGCTGCTCCTGACCGGAGCGAGCCGCGGCATCGGCCATGCCACCGTGATCCGATTCTCCTCGGCGGGCTGGCGCGTCATCACCTGCTCGCGGCATCCTTTCCCCGAGGACTGCCCCTGGGATGCGGGCCCCGAGGATCACATCCAGGTCGACCTCGGCAATCCTGAAGACACCGCGCGCGCCATCACCGAGATCCGCAATCGTCTCGAGGGCGGCACGCTGCATGCGCTGGTCAACAACGCCGCGATCTCGCCCAAGGGCGCCGGCGGCGCACGGCTCGGCTCGGTCGACACCGATCTCAACACCTGGACCCACGTCTTCAACGTCAACTTCTTCGCGCCGATCATGATGGCGCGCGGGCTGATCGCGGAGTTGAAGGCGGCCAAGGGCTCGGTGGTGAACGTCACCTCGATCGCGGGCTCGCGCGTGCATCCCTTTGCGGGCGCTGCCTACGCCACCTCGAAGGCCGCGCTCGCCGCGCTGACGCGCGAGATGGCCTCCGATTTCGGCCGCGTCGGCGTGCGCGTTAACGCCATCGCGCCGGGCGAGATCGACACCTCGATCCTGTCGCCGGGGACCGAAAAGATCGTCGACCAGCAGATCCCGATGCGCCGGCTCGGAACGCCCGACGAGGTCGCCAAGATCATCTATGTGCTGTGCACGGACACCTCGTCCTACGTCAACGGCGCCGAGATCCACATCAACGGCGGCCAGCACGTTTAGGCCAAGACGGCGGAAGCATGGTCCCGTTCGCGAGGACAGCGTTCACTCTACGAGCATTTGCGGCCCCCTTACCCGAGCGAATTCTTCCGCAGCGTCGCGCACAAGCTAGGCGTCACCCGGCAGAGCAGCCTGATTGATCTCGGCACCGGACCGGCCTGCTGGCGCTCGGCTTCAAGCGCATCCTCACCTACTCGTCGTCCTCGCCTGAAGCATTGGGCGACCATGTCGAGGCGGCGCTGCGCGATGTCGAGAACCATCTCGTCTCGTTCCACCGTGACGGCGCCATCGCCGAGACTATCGTCTCGACCGCGCAGATCGTGATACGCTAAAGCATGATCCGGAAAAGTGCGCAGCGGTTTTCCGAAAAGATCGTGCGCAAACAACAAGCTAAAGCGCGATGACGATTCATCCTGATCTCATCGCGCTTTTTGGTGAAAGACGGAAGCAGGCGATCCAGACAACGCCGCCGCAAGACCTGGATCGCCCTTACCTTCCGTCCCTCAATCGAGTCGAATCCGACGTGACCTCTCGCGCGGCCGCGGAGCGGCCGTGCTGAACGCAGTCGAGCAGTCGTCGTCGTTCTCGCCGTCGAGCAGCGGAGCACCACAGTGCCGGCACATGCGTGCCGACATCGACGAGGCCTTGCCGCTCGCCACGGCCTGACGATAGTTCGCCAGATCGATAACGTTGCGGGGCGACGTTATGTGTTTTTCAACCATGGCTGTTCCTCGCGGCTATGCACTGCTTATCGCAGACAAGTTTCGCGCAAACGTTCAGCCCACCGCTCAAATTTTACCGGAGGAATTGGGGCGGAGCGCACACGTCACGGCGCGGCCGCAATCCCGCTCTATTCTGCGACACGATGCACCGCGTCTCAGCGACCGGCGTAAGATATCGGTAGGTATCTTTGCCTGACGACGCTGAACCACTACGAACGTCAAGCTGACGTTTCGAGCCTGATCTCAGCGCAAGCGCGTTCCGGATCGTGCTTCACAGCCACTTCTTGAACTTGAAGATCCAGTACGGGACGATGGCGGCGACCAGCATCATCACGAGCGCCATCGGATAGCCGTGGACCCATTCGAGCTCCGGCATCACCTTGAAGTTCATGCCGTAGATCGAGGCGATCAGCGTCGGCGGCATCAGGACAACAGCCATGACCGAAAACAGCTTGATGATGTTGTTCTGCTCGAGATTGACGACGCCGAGCATGGCGTCGAGCACGAACGTGATCTTGTTGGAGAGATAGGAGGCGTGGTCGGTCAGTGACGCCACGTCGCGCTGCATGGTCTTGAGCTGCTCGCGCATGTCCTTGGACCATTTCACGCCCTCGACCACCGCGGAGAGGAAGGTGACGACGCGGCCGATCGAGACCAGGCTCTCGCGAACCTTCGAGGTCAGATCGCCCTTGCGGCCGATCGAGATCAGGATCTGGGAATATTGCTTGGCGTGGCCGTGGCGCTCGCTCTCGGGCTCGAAGATGTCGTGCGAGACCTGGTCGATCTCGGCACCGCAGCGCTCCAAAATGTCGGCGCAACGGTCGATCACGGCGTCCAGCAGCTCCATCAGCACCATCTCGCCGGTGATGGAAGGCGTGCAGGAGCGGGCGAGCTTGGCCTCAACCAGCGCGAACGGCTTGGGCAGATCGTAACGCACCGTCACCAGGCGGTGGTCGCCGAGGATGAAGGTCACGGCCGTAGTCCGGGGCATGTCCGTGTCGGAGTGGCACATCAGCGTCGCCGTCATGTAGCGCGCGCTGTTCTCGATATAGAGGCGGCTGGAGATCTCGATCTCCTGCATGTCTTCCCGGGTCGGGATGGCGATGCCCGCGAGCCGCTCGACCGCCTTGTCCTCGGCCGCGGTCGGATTGACGAGGTCGATCCAGACCGCGCTCTCCGGCAGCGCCGAGAGATCCTCGACGACCGCCTTCTTCAGGGCACCCTCGGAGGGAACGAAAACAGAAAACATGCACCAACTCCAGCAGGGGCCTGCGACAGAATGACTGCCCTTAGCGCGATTCTGACAAGTTCATGATGACAAGCACATTAATGGAGCGTTTGCATTTGTGGCGGCGCCGTGACCCACCCGTGGCGCGGAATCGACAGTTCGGCGTCTCCCGCCCCAGAACGAGCCCAGGATCGCAAAAATTGCGGCAAAAAAGCCACAGCTTGGGTCTCGCAGCGCGGGAAAACGGCCGAAACGCTGGAATTGTGGCAGATTTCTACGATAATGGGCGCAACGGAATCGTGGTCTTGAGCTTGGCTCAAGCCCCACGAAGGCTTGCTGTTGTCGATTGGAACCAAATCATGTCGTCGCTGAAAGTTACGCTGGGTATTTTGGCTGCGGGCCTGATGCTGTCGGGCTGCATGCAGGCCACACATTTTGAGGCGACCGACACCAAGGCCTTCAAGCCGAAGGACAAGGAACTTCTCGCCAAGGTCCGGTACGAGAACACCCCGGTCGCTGAGCCGTTCCGCCGCGCCATCGTCGACTACCACCGCAAGGAATCGCCGGGCTCGATCGTGGTCGATTCCGACAATCACTACCTCTATTACGTGCTCGAGGGCGGCAAGGCGATCCGCTACGGCATCACCGTCGGCGAAGAGGCCATGGCCTGGTCCGGCATCGCCAAGGTCGGCAGCATGACCGAATGGCCGGCCTGGCATCCGACCCCGGGTGAGATTTCGCGCCTTGGCGTTCCGACCTATGTCGCGCCGGGTCCGGACAATCCGATGGGCTCCCGCGCGATGTATCTCTACTCGGGCGGCAAGGACACGCTGTTCCGCATCCACGGCACCAACCAGCCGGAATATATCGGCGCCTCGATCTCGTCGGGCTGCATCCGCCTCACCAACGAGGACGCGATCGACCTCTACAACCGCGTGAAGGTCGGCACCATCGTCGTGGTGCTCGAGCCGAAGCACGGCGACTCGCCCTACAATTCGCGCCTCGCGCTCGGCAGCAGCCAGACCGGCCAAGCCGGCAGCTACTGATCCCTTCCTGATCTCAGACGTTCAAAAGCGCCGGTTTCACCGGCGCTTTTTTGTTGCGGGCTTGGACGCTTTCTTCTCGGGCACCGGCTTGTCCTCGTGCGGAGCGGACTTCTCCGCCGCGTGGTCATCATCGCCTTCCTTTGCTTCAGGCTTGGCCGCGACCTCGCGCGGGGGAGCTTCCTCGGGCCGTTCCGCCGGCAGCAGCGGGGCGACCTGCGGCAGGGGATCCCAGACGTTCCACTGGCAGATCCGGTAGTCGTTGCGCCGCTGCGCAAGGTCGAGATGGATATGGTCTTCGTGGTACCAGTCCGAGCCCGGGCCGAGCACGGTGGAGAACCGCGAACAGACCGACTGCAGCACGCGCTCGCGCACCTCGCGCGACACGCTGCGGTCAGTGAGGCCGATCGACTGCCCGTTGGCGAGCTTGATGGCACGGACGTCAAGCGCGTTGGCCTTGGCGTGCTCGGACAGCATTGCGCCGACCACGCGATTACGACCGCGGCACTCAAAACTGTCGAAATTGTCGAGATCGCTGATGGTCGTGCCGAGGCTCGCAGCCAGCGGCACCATGTCCTTGCGCACCCAGTCGGCAATGGCGGAGGCCATGGTGCAGCGGAGAATCGCCGCTGGCTTGACCATCACCTTGCGCTTGTCCGGCAGGACGATGGCCTCGAGCCGCACCAGATCCTCGCCGCCGCAGGCGCCGGGACCGCGGATGTCGGGGATGGAGGGCGCGATCGCGATGTCCTCGGTCAGCGCGAGGCGGCAGGCCGAGAGCTGCTTCTCGGACGGCCGCGCGGCCTCGGCCGGCTTGGGAGCATTCGGCTTGTCCGGTGACGGCTTGCCCTCCGCCTCCGGCTGGTCCTCCTCGGAGGCCTTAGGGGCCTCCTCGGGCCGCGGTCTCGGAAGCGGGATCCTGGCGGAATGGACCGTCGCGCGAGGCCGTGGTGTACCAAGGCCAAAGATATCGAGCAGCGTAGCATGTTTTCGCGCCTCCGCCCGCTCCGCCAGCACAAGCGACAGCCCGAGCGTAGCGGTAACCATTGCCACGCGGGCGGACATATAGCCGCGACAAGACCATTTGCGGCGAAAGTCCGGCACGCTAAAACTCATGACAATTCTTTGGCCCAGCGCTGAGAGCGACAACCCGCCCAGCGAATTCTCGGAGGAACGTCTGAATGCTCGGTTTGATGCAAGATTGGCCCCTGCTCTGCCACCGGATCATCGAACACGCCGCCAGGATTCATGGCAAGCAGGAGGTGGTTACCCGATCGGTCGAGGGACCGATCCATCGCACCAACTATGCCGAGATCCACAAGCGCGCGCTGAAGGTCTCGCAGATGCTGGAGCGCGACGGCATCAAGCTCGGCGACCGTGTCGCAACGATCGCCTGGAACACCTGGCGCCATCTCGAAGTCTGGTACGGCATCATGGGGATCGGCGCCATCTGCCATACCGTCAATCCCCGTCTTTTCCCCGAGCAGATCGCCTGGATCATCAACCATGCGCAGGACCGCATCGTGATGACCGACATCACCTTCGTTCCGGTCCTGGAGAAGATCGCCGACAAGCTGGAAAGCGTGGAGCGCTACATCGTGCTCACCGACAAGGAGCATATGCCGCAGACCACGCTGAAGAATGCGGTGGCCTACGAGGACTGGATCGCGCAGGCCGACGGCAAATTCAAATGGAAGGAGTTTGACGAGAACACGGCGGCCGCGATGTGCTACACCTCGGGCACCACGGGCGACCCGAAGGGCGTGCTGTACTCGCACCGCTCCAACGTGCTGCACGCGCTGATGGCCAACAATGTCGACGCGCTCGGCACCAGCGCCTCCGAGACGATGCTGCCGGTGGTGCCGCTGTTCCACGCCAACAGCTGGGGCATCGCCTTCTCCGCGCCCTCGCAAGGCACCAAGCTGGTGATGCCCGGCGCCAAGCTCGACGGTGCCTCGGTCTACGAGCTGCTCTCGACCGAGAAGGTGACGCACACCGCCGGCGTGCCCACGGTATGGCTGATGCTGCTGCAGCACATGGCCGCCAATAACCTCAAGCTGCCGGACCTCAAGATGGTGATCTGCGGCGGCTCGGCGATGCCGCGCTCGATGATCAAGGCCTTCCTCGACATGGGCTCGAACGTCCGCCACGCCTGGGGCATGACCGAGATGAGCCCGATCGGCAGCGTCGCGGCGCTGAAGCCGCCGTTCCAGAACGCGACGGGCGATGCCAAGCTCGACGTGCTCCAGATGCAGGGCTATGCGCCCTTCGGCGTGCAGATGAAGATCACCGACGATGCCGGCAAGGAGCTGCCCTGGGACGGCAAGACCTTTGGCCGCCTCAAGGTCTCCGGCCCTGCCGTCGCCAAGGCGTATTACCAGGTCGATGCCAACATCCTCGACGAGGAAGGCTTCTTCGACACTGGCGACGTCTCGACCATCGACGAGGACGGTTACATGCGGATCACCGACCGCTCCAAGGACGTGATCAAGTCCGGCGGCGAGTGGATCTCCTCGATCGACCTGGAAAACCTCGCGGTCGGCCATCCGGCCGTGGCCGAGGCCGCCGTGATCGGTGTGTTCCATCCGAAATGGGACGAACGGCCGCTCCTCATCGTTCAACTCAAGCAGGGCCAGCAGGCCACGCGCGAGGACATCCTGAAATACATGGATGGCAAGATCGCCAAATGGTGGATGCCCGATGACGTCGTCTTCGTCGACGGAATCCCGCATACGGCGACGGGCAAAATCCTGAAGACGGCGCTGCGCGACCAGTTTAAGGATTACCGCTTCCCGAACGCGGCGGCGTAGGGGCCGTAGATGCACACCGCCATTCCGGGATGGTCCGAAAGGACCAGACCCGGCATCTCCAGATTCCGGGCTCGCCCTTTGGGCGCCCCGGAATGACGGGGCCGTAACAGCCCGGTCACCCTTGAATTTGCCCGCGCGCCGTGGTCTCAACGGCTCATCGTCGCGCCAGACCGGCCGGCACAGCCCAAAACCCCGGCAGAGCTCACCCGATGGCCCGCAGGTTTTCCGCTCCCTATCAGACGGAGCCCGTGTCCAGCCTCGCGAGCTGGGCGCGCAATCTGGCCGTGTTCGCGGTGGTGGCGGTGTTGGTGTCGATCCTCATCGTCCGCTTCGGCTTTCTGGAACCGAAGCCGGCGCTCGCGACCTTCTTCGGGGGCCTTGCGATTGCCGGGCTCTCCATCCTGTTCGGGCTCGCCGGCTTTGCCGCGATCTGGCAGAACGGCTCGCGCGGCATGGCGCGCATCCTGCTCGCGTTCCTGATCGACGGGATGATCCTCGCCTACCCCGCCTATCTCGGCCTGCAATACCGCAAGCTGCCGGCGATCCACGACATCACCACCGACCCGATCGACCCCCCGCGGTTCGAGGCGCTGGCCCCCCTGCGCGCCGTCGAAGGCGCCAACACTGCGGTTTATGCCGGTCTCTACTCGGCCGAACAGCAGCGCCATTTCTATCCCGATATCGAGCCGATCGAGCTCGAGATCCCCGTCGACCGCGCCTATGCGATCGCGCGCCAGCTCGTCATCAAGCGCAAATGGCTCGTCATCGACGAACGCGAGCCGAGGCCGCCGCGCCGCATCGGCCGCATCGAGGCGGTGGCGCGCACGCCGATCATGGGCCTGCGCGAGGACATTTCCATCAGGGTCGTGCCCGATGGCGACGATTCCCGCGTCGACATCCGCTCCGCCTCGCGCCATTTCGAGAGCGACCTCGGCAGCAACGCGGCGCGCGTGACCAAGTTCATCGAGGACCTCAACACCGCTGCGGACGCCGATGCTCTGAAGCCGGTGAAGAAGACACCGGTGGCGCCGCCGAAGGCGCCGGCGAAGACGGTGAAGAAATGACGCGACAGCGTCATTCCGGGGCGCCGCAAAGCGGCGAACCCGGGATCTCGCGCCGCAATCTCTGGATTCCGGGACGCTAGGCGCCCGCCATCCGGTACGATCCCGTGATCACGGGATCGCCGTCAGTCGCCACCACGCCGCGGGCGACGAGATCCTCAAGATGCGCCAGCACGGAATAGCCCGCGGCCGCCGTCAGCCTCGGGTCGATGCCGATATAGATCGCGCGCACCATGGTCGGGATGTCGGTCTCGCCCTTGGCGAGGCGATGCAGGATGGAGGCCTCGCGCGCCTTGCGGTGACGGATCAGAAAGCGCACGAAGCGCTGGCCGTCCGGGATTTCAGGACCGTGGCCCGAGAAATACAGATCCTCATCGCGTGCGGCGAGACGATCGAGCGATTCCATGTAATCGATCATCGAGCCGTCGGGCGGCGCCACGATCGAGGTCGACCAGCCCATCACGTGGTCGCCGACGAAATTGAACTTCCGCTCGGGCCAGGCGAACGCGAGATGATTGGCGGTGTGGCCGGGCGTCGCCACGGCCTCGAGCCGCCAGCCGTCGCCCTCGACGACGTCGCCATGGGCGATCCTGATATCGGGCGCGAAATCGCGGTCGGCACCGGATTCCGGATTGTGCTTCTCGCTCTCGAAGCGCGGGCGCGAGGCGCGGTGCGGGCCTTCGGCATAGACGGGCGCGCCGGTCGCCTGCTTGATCCGTGTCGTGTTCGGCGAATGGTCGCGATGGGTGTGGGTGACGAAGATGTGGCTCACCGTCTCGCCGCGCACGGCATCGAGCAGTGCAGCCGCATGGGCCGCATCATTAGGACCGGGATCGATGATCGCGACGTTGCCCTTGCCGACGATATAGCTGACGGTGCCGGTGAAGGTGAACGGGCTCGGATTGTTACAGAGCACGCGCCGCACGCCGGGACGGACTTCCTCGACCATTCCGGGCTTCAGCGGAAAGTTGCGATTGAACGGGACGTCGTCGTTGTCGGACATGGCTTCTTCTTTGTTCTTTGACGTCATTCCGGGACGCCCGAAAGGCGAACTCCGGTGCGCCCTTGCGCACCTGAGAATCTCGTCATTCCGGGTTCGATGCTTGGCATCGCCTCGGAATGACGGAGAACGTAATCAGAAAAACGCCTGAATGCCCGTAATCGCGCGGCCCAGGATCAGGGCGTGGACGTCGTGAGTGCCCTCGTAGGTGTTGACCGTCTCGAGGTTATGGACGTGGCGCATCACGTGATATTCGGCCGAGATGCCGTTGCCGCCATGCATGTCGCGGGCGGCGCGGGCGATGTCGAGGGCCTTGCCGCAATTGTTGCGCTTCATGATCGAGATCATCTCGGGCGCGAACTTCCCCTCGTCCATCAGGCGGCCGACGCGAAGCGAGCCTTGCAGGCCGAGCGCGATCTCGGTCTCCATGTCGGCGAGCTTCTTCTGCACCAGCTGGGTCGCGGCAAGCGGCTTGCCGAACTGCTTGCGGTCGAGCGTGTACTGGCGGGCGCGATGCATGCAGTCCTCGGCCGCGCCCATCGCGCCCCAGGAGATGCCGTAGCGGGCGCGGTTGAGGCAGCCGAACGGGCCCTTGAGGCCGGATACGTTAGGCAGCAGCGCGTCCTCGGGAACCACGACGCCGTCCATCACGACTTCGCCGGTGATCGAGGCGCGGAGCGACAGCTTGCCGCCGATCTTCGGCGCTGACAGGCCCTTCATGCCCTTCTCCAGCACGAAGCCGCGGATCTGGTTGTCGTGCTCGGCCGACTTAGCCCAGACCACGAACACATCGGCGATCGGCGCGTTGGAGATCCACATCTTGCTGCCGGTCAGGCGATAGCCGTCCGACACCTTCTCGGCGCGGGTCTTCATGCCGGCCGGATCGGAGCCGGCATCGGGCTCGGTCAGGCCGAAGCAGCCGACCCACTCGCCGCTGGCGAGCTTGGGCAGGTACTTCTTGCGCTGGTTCTCGTCGCCATAGGCGTAGATCGGATACATTACCAGCGAGGACTGCACCGAGTTCATCGAGCGATAGCCGGAGTCGACCCGCTCGATCTCGCGCGCGACGAGGCCATAGGCGACGTAGCTCGCGTTGGCGCAGCCATATTCCTCGGGCAGCGTGATGCCGATGAGGCCGAGCTCGCCCATCTCGTTGAAGATCTCGCGATCGGTCTTCTCTTCGAGATAGGCCTTGGAGACGCGCGGCAGCAGCTTGTCCTGGGCATAGGCGCGTGCGGTGTCGCGCACCATGCGCTCGTCTTCGGTGAGTTGCTCGTCGAGCAGGAACGGATCGTCCCACTGGAAGGAAGCCGCAGCCGGCTTGTCCTTGATCTGAGGGCGCACGCTCATGAAACGTCCTTTCGCGTCTGGTTCCGTCAAATAAATTGCCCGACAAATTAAAGCGCCGCGGCAACAAGTGCAATGCATCCTGGTTTCGGTCATTCCGGGGTGATGCGAAGCATGGCGCTTTCAGCGCCATCCCGGGATGACACTGCGTGTCAGCTCTCGAGCTGCTCGTTGGCAACGATCTCGATGCCGAAGCCCGACAGGCCCTTGTAGTCGTGCACCGAGGAGGTGAGATGGCGGATCGAGGTGACGCCGAGATCGCGCAAAATCTGAGCGCCGACGCCGACCTCGCGCCACTGGCGGTTGCGGTCGGCCTCGGTCGCCGTCTCGTCCGACAGCGGCGACACGGGAACACCGGCCGCACCGTCGCGCAAGTACACCAGCACGCCACGGCCGGATTTCTTGAAATGCTCGAGCACCGCCGCCATGCGCTTGTGGCCGGTGAAGGTGTCCTTGACGATGTTGGGCTTGTGAAAGCGCGTCAGCACGTTCTTGCCGTCTCCGACGCCGTTATAGACGAAGGCAACGTGGGCGATGGAGTCGAAGGGCGAGCGGTAGGCGTAGCCCTGCAAAGGGCCGATCGGGCTTTCGGTGACGAAGGTCGAGACCCGCTCGATCAGTTTCTCGCGCGCCTGACGGTAGGCGATCATGTCGGCGATAGTGACGTGCTTGAGCTTGTGCCGGGCGGCGAACTGCGCGACCTGCTCGCCCTTCATCACGCTGCCGTCGTCGTTCATCAGCTCGCTGATGACGCCGACCGGCGGCAGGCCGGAGAGCTTGCAGAGATCGACGGCGGCCTCGGTATGGCCGGAGCGCAGGAGCACGCCGCCATCCTTGGCGATCAGCGGAAAGATGTGGCCCGGGCGGGCGAAGTCGTTGGCGCCGACATTGGGATTGGACAGCGCGCGGCAGCACGAGGCGCGCTCCTCGGCCGAGATGCCGGTGCCGCCGTCGGGCTTGTAATCGATCGAGACCGTGAAGGCGGTGGTGTGCGCGGAATCGTTGTGGGCGACCATCGGATCGAGCCGCAGGCGGCGCGCGTCCTCGGTGGTCACGGGCGCGCAGACGATGCCGGAGGTGTGGCGGATGATGAACGCCATCTTCTCGGCGGTGCAGAGCGAAGCGGCGACGATCAGATCGCCCTCGCCCTCACGGTCTTCGTCGTCGGTGACGACCACGAGCTCGCCCCGGGCAAAGGCCTGCAAGACTTCCTGAACGCTATCGGGCATGTCCCAATCTCTATCGGTTACGAGCGGGAGGCTTAGCCGGACTCTCGCCGGGGCGCTAGTGTCCTGGACGCAACCGCATATTCCGGCTCGCGGGCCTGCCCGCGGTTTTCAGGCTTGCACCGCAGATATCAGCGATATAGGCGCGGATGCCCCAGGGGGAAGACCGCCGTCAGGGCAGCACTTCGCGCCGCTCGCCGAGCCGCAGGTCGAGCTCGGCGCGCTTGTCGGCCAGAAGCCCGGCCTGGGCCGCTTCGATCACGGTAAAGAGCTCATGAGCATCGCTGAGCCGGGGCACGGTGACGTAGCTGGCGCCGGCCTCATAGAGCTCGCCGACATCGGCCAGGAAGTCGGCCGTGGCCACGATCAGGGCGGTCGGGTTCAGCGCGCGGACGTGGCGGACCAGCTTCTCGTTGGTGGCGCCCTTGAGCAGCGAATCCGGCACGCTGAGGATGATCATCTCGGACTTGCCGACGCCGGCATGGAGCAGCGTGTCGACATTGCTGATGTCGCCATAGATCACGTGCAGGCCGCGCGACAGCAGCGTCTGGTACACATTGGGGTTGAAGTCGACCACGGTGATCTGCTCGAGCAGCACCGGCGCCTGCCGTTCGATCTCGGCGAGCAGCGCGCTCGCCGCACGGAAAAAGCCGAGGATGACGATGCGGCGGGCCTCGCCGTGGCCAGCCTCGTGGCCCTCGTCGCCGCGCGCCTGGCCGTGGTCGAGATCCTTCAGGCCGATGCGCTTCAACGGGCCGATCGCCCAGCGGGTGATCTCGTCGCTGCGGCTCATCGCGAAGGTCGAGAGCACCGCCAGCACCACGAAGGCGAAGGACGCCGCATTCGCCGTCTCGGCTGCGATGTGGTGGTCGGTGATGCCGGTCTGGATCACCACCAGCGAGAACTCGGAGATTTGCGCGAGGTTTAGCGCCGGCAGCAGGCTGGCGCGCAGGCCCTGCTTCATCAGGTAGAGCGGGGTGAAGGTGGTGACGAGCCGGCTCACCACCGTGAACGCCGCGATCATAAGCGCCAAGCCGATCACGGAAAGGCCCGGCACGGGAATGGTCATGCCGAGCGCGACGAAGAACAGCGTGATGAAGAAGTCGCGGAGCGTCGTGACCTTGGCGGTGACGTCGAGCGCATAGGGAAAGGTCGAGAGCGAGACGCCGGCAATCAGCGCGCCCATCTCGCGCGACAGCGACAGCCGCTCGGCGGTCTCGGCGACGAGAAAGCACCAGGCCAGCGCGCCGAGCAGGATCAGCTCCGGCCGCCGGGCGATCTGGTGGAACAGGCGCGGCAGCACATAGCGGCTGACCAGCAGCGCAGCCGCGACCAGCACCGCGACGCGGCCGATCGAGAGCAGGATGACGGTGAATTCCAGATTGGCGAGGCTCGGCTGCACCGCCAGGAATAGGATGGCGAAGATATCCTGGAGCACCAAGACGCCGAGGGTGATGCGGCCCGGCAGCGTATCGAGCTCGCGCTTCTCGTAGAGCACCTTGACGATGACGACCGTGCTCGACAGCGCGCAGGCGACGCAGAGATAGAGCGCATCGAAATGGCCGCCGCCGAGCGACAGGCCGATGCCGACGAAGAACAGCACCCCGAGCAGGCAGCCGCCGAGCAGCTGGCCGCCCGCCGCGAACAGGATCACCTTGCCTGCCCGTACGATCTTCTTCAGGTCGATCTCGAGGCCAATCATGAACAGCATGAAGATCAGGCCGAGCTCGGAGATGACGCTGATCGATTCCTGCGACTTGACCCAGCCGGCGCCGAATGGACCTATGCAGAAGCCGGCGATAAGGTAGGCCAGGATCAGCGGTTGCCGCGAGAAATGGGCTAAAAGGCCCAGCATCCAGGCAAACAGGATACAAAGAGTGATGTCGCGAATGAGTTCGTGCATGCCAAATCGGTCCGTTTTGCCGCACCCTAGTGACCGAGTGCAGCGCGGCAAGCGAGCAATTCGTCACATGCGGATGGTGCTCTGGCTGATAGCCCTGCTAGGTTCGTTCGCGCCTGCGATCGCTCAGCCCAAGGTCAATATCGAGCAGACCTTTGCCGACTCGCTCACCGCGGTGCCGAACGAGGAACTGGCCGTCTCCGGCGAGTTCTACGTGCCGGCCTATTCCAGCGTGGCGATGAGCCAGGGCAAGCTGCGTGTCGACTTCTCGGTCACGCTAAGCGTGCACAACGCCTCCGAGACGCAAGCACTGGTGGTCAAACGCATCGCCTATTTCGACACGGCCGGCAAGCAGGTCGAGACCTATCTGAAGGCGCCTGTCGCCTTGAAGCCGCTGGCCACCGTCTCGCTCTTTATCGCGACCGACGACGTGCGCGGCGGGACCGGGGCCAATTTCCTGGTCGACTGGGCGGCGACGGGCGAGATCGCCGAGCCGGTGGTCGAGGCCTTGATGGTTGGCGGCGTCGCCAATGCGCATTACGCTTTCATCAGCGTGGGCCGTCCGACGCGGACGGTCGGCAAGAAGTGAGGCCGTCAGCGCAACGCCGGCCGGCTCAACAAAAACAAGATGAGGAACGCTCCCATGACGTCCAGCTTCGATTTCGCGCCCCTGTTTCCCGCAGGGCTGCCGGCCCCTTCTGCGCGCTGGACGGGCCTTGCCAAATACAGCTTTGTCGGCGGTAACAACGACTCCGAGCAGCTGCCGCTCGACGGCCTGATCGAGGCGACCAACTCGGTCCTGCAACGCGAGGGGCGCTCGCTCGCCACCTACGGGCTGGCGCATGGTCCGCAAGGCTATTTGCCCCTGCGCGAGTTCCTCGTGACGAAACTCAAGCGCGATGCCGGCATCAACTGCACAGTCGACGATCTCCTGATCGTGTCTGGCTCGCTGCAGGCGCTCGACCTCGTCAACAGCACGCTGCTGACGCGCGGCGACACCGTGATCTTCGAGCAGGAGAGCTACCAGGGCTCGTTGACCCGCCTCGCGCGGCTCGGCGTTAACGTGGTCGGCATCCCGCTCGACAAGGACGGCATGCGCATGGAGGTACTTGCCTCGGCATTGGCCGATCTGAAACGCCGCGGCATCCGTCCCAAATACATCTATACCATTCCTACCGTGCAGAACCCGACCGGCACCATCATGCCGGAGAGCCGCCGCGCCGAGCTGATACGGCTCGCGACCCAATACGGCGTGCCGATCTTCGAGGACGATTGCTATGCGGACCTCGTCTGGTCGGGACAGCGGCCGCCGGCAATCTACGCGATGAGCCCGCATGGTGGCGTGATCCATATCGGCTCGTTCTCGAAGTCGATCGCGCCGGCGCTGCGCGTCGGCTTCGTCGTCGCGCCCTGGGATGTGATGTCGCGGATGCTGGCGCTGAAGACGGACGCCGGCTCCGGCGCGCTGGAGCAGATGGTGCTCGCGGCCTATTGCAAGCCGCATTTTGCGAGCCACGTGCCGGCGCTGACGAAGGCGCTGCGCACCAAGCTCGATACGCTGATGGAGGCGCTGAACGAGCAGTTCGGCACCGCAGCCGAGTTCGAGGAGCCGAAGGGCGGCATCTTCCTCTGGGTCAAGCTGCCCGACCAGGTCGATACGCTAAGGCTGTATCAGGCCGCGCTCGCGGCGGGCGTCTCGATCAATCCGGGGCCGGAATGGTCGACCAATAAGAGCCATTCCGGCTCGCGGCTGCGGCTGTGCTTTGCGAGCCCCTCGCATCAGCAGATCCGCGAAGGCGTCGCCGTGCTGGCTGAGGTCTGCCGCAAGGAGTTCGGACTGCCGGCCCGCAGCGCCAATGTGGAGAAACGGGCCTGAGGCTCGCTTAGGCTGCCTGGGGCTGGCTGCCCTGGATCGCAGCGGCCAGCCGCAGCAGCAGCACGATGGAGACGTTGCCCTTGCCGGCCTCGATCTGGGCGATGTAGCGCTCGGAGATTCCGGAGCGGCGGGCCAGCTCCCGGCGCGACAGCTCGCAGCGCGTGCGCGAGGTTCTCAGGCGTTCGCCGAGCTCGGCCAGAAACGCGGCCTCGGAATAAGGCGGCACGGCACAGCTGCCCGGCAGCACCTCGCCCGCGAAATCCATGACTTGATCCAGCATCGCTCTCACCACGTATCGCCTTCGGGAGCGCCATCCTACGCCTGATACCATCGGCCTCATTGACGCGGATCAAATTCGCGCGCGATCGGCAGCCGCCGTGGACGATCGCGCCCGGAATGCTAACGCGCGATGACGTTGGGATGAATCGTCACCGCGCTTTAGGTTGTGTTTGAGCGTGATCTTGTCGGAAAACCGCTTCGCGCTTTCCCCGATCATGCTTTAGAATTTGGAATTGTTCGAGGCGGGGTTTTTCAGGATATGACGTGTTGTCTCAGCCGCTGGACCACGGCGGCGGTGCTATCGATTGCGTTGACGTCCACGGCCGGCGCAGGGACGCTGGAAGTGACGGTCGAGCAATGGGGCCTGCTCGGCGCATGGGCGGTCGATTGCGCAGCAAGTCCCGACCGCGACAAGGGCGCGCGGCTCACTTACGAAATCCGGAAGGACGGCCGGGTGATGTACCGGCGCAATTTCGGCGAAGCCAAGGACGAGAACGAGGTCGTGTCCGCGACGGTCAATGCCGAGGGCCTGCTCATTGTGATGGTCTACTTCCCTTCGATGCAGCAGACGCGCGAATTCGGCCTGCTGCTGTTGAAGGACGGCGGCTTGCGCGCGATCTACAATCGCAGCGAGCGCGGCATCTACACTATCAGTGACGGCAAATACGTTGGCACGGGCGAGCTGACGCCGGTGCAGCAGCGCTGCGATTAGCCATTGCGTTTGAGCACGGTCTTTCCGGGCTCATGCTCTGCCTGAATATCCATTCAGAAATCTCCTCCCGTTCCTCCGGAACGTTCATGCGAATGCGCGGTTTAGATTTGCATTCGATTGGAGGAGGACATCATGAAGAAGCTTGGTTATGTGGTTGCGGCCCTGGGCGCGCTCGTGATCGCGGCGCCGACGCTGGCCAGCGCCGAGACGGTGGTGATCAAGCGCGGTCATCATCACGGCCCGTACGCCGCCCACGCCGAGTACGGCATGCATCGCGACCACGGCTGGCATCGCGGCTGGCACCATGGCGACCGGGTCGTCGTGATCAAGCACAGCCATCGTCACCACTGGGACTAATGCGCAACGCAACATGGAGATGGCCCCTCGCGGGGCCATTTCTTTGCGTGTTTGAAGTTTCAGCGGGGACTAATCCCACGCCGGCGCAAAAACCGGGCTGACGCAGCGCTTGTCCTTGGGCAGCGCGGCGATCTTCCTGCGGTCGGCATCGTCGAGCGTGATCTTCAGCGCGTCGAGATTGGCCTGCTGGCTCTCGCGGCGCGAAGCCTTTGGAATCGCGGCGACGCCGTTCTGGTCGAGCAGCCATTTCAGCGCGACCTGGGCTGCGGTCGCATTGTGCTTGGCGCCGATCTCGGCCAGCACCGGATCGGAGGCGATGCGCCCCTGCGCGAGCGGGCAATAGGCGACCAGCGGGATCGATTTGGCGTTGAGATACGCCAGCACCTTCGATTGATCGAGCATGGCATGATATTCGATCTGGTTGCAGGCGATCGGCGCCCTGATGTCCTCGACGGCGATCTTGAGCAGCGCCGTGGTGAAATTGGCAACGCCAATCGCCCGCGTACGCCCATCCTCCTTCAGCTTCATCAGGGTCTCGAACACCGCACCCCAGTTGGCCGACTTCGACGGCCAGTGCACGAGATAGAGATCGGCATGGTCGAGCCGAAGCTTGCTCAGGCTGGCGTCGAAAGCGCGGCGGATGGCGTCGGGGCTGAGGTTCTCGTGCCAGACCTTGGTCGTGACGTGCAACTCGCCACGCGGCAGCCGGGCCGCGGCCAGCGCGGCGCCGATAGCTTCCTCGTTGGCGTACATTTCGGCGGTGTCGATGTGCCGGTAGCCGATCGCAAGCGCGCTCTCGACCGCGGCGCGGCAGGCATCGCCCTGCATGCGGAAGGTGCCGAGGCCGAGCTTGGGCATGCCGATGCCCTGTGTCTCCAGATGATCCATAAGTCAACTCCTGACGTCATTCATGCCGCGAGACACGCGGTGGACCGCGGGGACAGACTCTTCGGTGATGGAAAAGAGGTGGCGGGAGGAGGCAGTGTAGCGCGTGAGGCGCAAGGCGGCCAATCAAGATCGAGTTAAGCCCCCGCCGTCATGCCCGGGGCTGTCCCGGACATCCACGTTGTCGTGCTAGGCAAGACGTGGATGGCCGGGACAAGCCCGGCCACGATGACAGAGAGACTGCACGCCGCTCACGAATGCTGCGCCACCAGGGCCGGGAGGGCCTGCGGCAGCGGCTCGATGTCGACCGACCAGAGGTCGTGGTTGTCGACGTCCTTCAGGGTCACGGTCATGACGCCGCTACGTCCGTCGATGTCGACGCGGCCGAAGAACTGGAGGCCGAAGCTCGGCGCGAGGTTGTCGCCCTGCGTCTCGCTGCAGCCGTTCTGGTACATCGCGACCGGGCCAAACGTGTTGTCGAGCTCTCCCGGACCCCAGGTGCCGGCGTGCAGCGGGCCCGAGACGAACTCCCAGAACGGCTCGAAATCCTGGAACTTGGCTTTGTTCGGATCGTAGTAATGCGCGGCGGTGTAGTGCATGTCGGCGGTGAGCCAGACGATGTTGCGGATGCCGGCGCGCTTGATCGCGCTGAGCAGATCGGCAATCTCGTGCTCGCGCCGGTCGGGCGCGCCATTGCCGAGCGCTACGGCGTCCAGGCTGACGAGGCCGATCGGCAGATCGGCCGCGATCACCTTCCAGGTTGCGCGCGAGGCGGCGAGCTCCCGCTTCAGCCAAGCGAGCTGCTCGGCGCCTAGAATCCAGCCGCGATGATCGTCGCCCTTGTTCCAGGTCTCATCGCGATAGCTGCGCATGTCGATCATGAACACGTCGAGCAGCGGCCCGTAAGCAATCTTGCGATAGACCCGGCCCTTGCGCGCGCCGATGTCGCGGATCGGCATGAAGTCGAAGAAGGCGCGTCGGGCGCGCGCAACGAGCCACGGGGTGCCGTCGTCTTCAAAGCCGGCGTCATCGTAGCTGCCGGTGGGCGACCAGTCGTTGGTCACTTCGTGATCGTCCCACTGTGCGAACATCGGCACTTCGGCGTGGAAGGCGTGGAAGTTTTCGTCGAGATGGTTGTATTTGTAGTTGCCGCGGAACTGCGCCAGGGTGTGCGCGACCTCGGTTTTCTCCTCGGTCACCACATTGCGCCAGATCTCCCCGTTCGGCAGCTTCTGCTCGGACGGGATCGTGCAGTCGGCGTAGATGTGATCGCCGGAATGGATGAAGAAGTCCGGGCGGTTGTCGAGCATGGTACGATAGCTGCGATAGCCGCCACGCGCGACGTCGATGCCCCAGCCCTGCCCCGCGACATCGCCCGACCACACGAACGAGATCGATCGGCCGGCCGCCGGCGTGGTGCGGAAATGACCGGTGCGGCTTTCGCCGGCAATGCCGGTCGCGATGTCATCGAAGCGCACGCGATAGAAGATGTCCTGCCCGGGCGGCAAGTCGTTCAGCAGGAGCTTTGCGGTGCAGTCGGCATCAGGCAGCGCGTGGCGCGAGGCGGATGCGATGATTGTCTTGAAGCTCTCGAGGGTGGAGCACTCCACCTGCATGCGTGCGGGCCGGTCCGCGCGCGCCCAGATCACGGCGGAGCCATCGGAGACATCACCGGACTGGATGCCGCCCGCGATCTGCGGGCGATCGGCGGCGCGGCTGATCGCAGGCTTCGCAAGCGAGGCGATGGCGAGACTTGAGGCGGAGCGGACCAGGAATTGCCGCCGGGTCCATGCGCACGAAGCGCGGAGCGATGCCATTCAGGAGACCTTCGTCGAATCGCGACGGAAGGTGCCTGCGCTCCTTGACTTCGGGCTTACGGTTTCTTGACTCCACGCCTACGGTTTTGCGACGCGGAGATGACGCGCGCGGAACTAACTACCGCTTCCAATTGCAGATACCGCCGGAGCGGCACGGCCAGGTCTGGATGCGGGTGTCCATCGCCTGCGCGTCGAGCGGATTGCCGCGGCGATGTGCTAGCTTGGTTCGCGCGGCACCGCGCGGCTGGGCGCTCCTGGCATGCGCGACTTTCGGCTCGGGCACATGCACGCGCTCGGCGGCGACCTTCTTCGGCACATCCATCGGCTCGACCCGGGCCTGCGCCTCGTTGCCGCCCTTGGCCTGGAGCGCCACCGGCGCGAACTGCGTCTCGGGCCCGAGCCGCTTCGGCGACAGCACGGCCTTGGAGAGATCAAGACCGAGATATTCGTCGGGCTTGTAGTCCTCAGCGCGTGCGAGACCGCCCCATGCGAGCACGAGAGCAATGGCAACCGCAAAAGGCACGCTTTTCAGGACCACGGACTCCTCCTGAAATTGAATTATCAAAGGGCATAAGCTACCCCTATTTAGGAGGCGTCGCGTGCAATTCCAGCGGCCAATTGCCGCCGTGGTTAAGAAGTTTGGCGGTCTCAGGCGACCTTTCGCGTCGCACCCGTCCCGTCCAGGAACCCGAGCAGGCGGCTGCGGATGATGGTTTCCGCCTCGCTCATGATGCGATCGACGAGCTCCTGGCAAGTTGGGATGTCGTGGATGAGCCCTGCGACCATGCCGCAGCTCCAGGCGCCCGCGTCCATTTGTCCATCCAGCATGATTCTGGGATAGACGCCCGCGACCTGGTCGTGGATGTCGTCGATGGTGAGCTTGGCGCCCTTCTCGCGCTCGATCTCGAGCAGGCGATCGACATTGGCGTTCTTGAGGACGCGCTCGGTGTTGCGCAGCGCGCGCATGATCAGGCGGGTATCGAGCTCGGTGGCGGCGACCAGCGCGTTCTTCACGTTCTGATGCACTGGGGCTTCCTTGGTGGCGATGAAGCGCGTGCCCATGTTCATGCCGGCAGCACCCAGCGAGAGCGCCGCGACGAGGCTGCGCCCGTCGGCCATGCCGCCGGAGGCGACGAACGGGATCTTCAATTCCTCCGCCGCGCGCGGCAGCAGGATCATGTTCGGAATGTCGTCCTCGCCGGGATGACCGCCGCACTCGAAGCCGTCCACGCTGACCGCATCGCAGCCGATCTTCTCGGCCTTCAGCGAGTGACGCACGGAGGTGCATTTGTGAATGACCTTGATGCCGGCGGCTTTCAGCGCGGGCATGTATTGCTCCGGACTGCGCCCGGCGGTCTCCACCGCCTTGATGCCGCCTTCGACGATGGCCGCGATGTATTCCGGATAAGGCGGCGCCGAGAAGGTCGGCAGGAAGGTGAGGTTCACGCCGAACGGCTTGTCGGTCATGTCGCGACAGCGTGCGATTTCCTTCGCGAGCAATTCCGGCGTCTTTTGCGTGAGACCGGTGATGATGCCGAGCCCGCCGGCATTGGACACGGCAGCAGCCAGCTCGGCAAAGCCGACGAAATGCATGCCGCCCTGGATGATCGGGTGCTCGATGCCGAACAGTTCGGTGATCGCGGTCTTCACGTAAGTCCTCCTCCCGGAATTTGCTCAGATTGATTTCAGTCTAGCCGGACTTTTACGCCGCGGTCACCATTTCTCTCCGAACGGGCGGATCTCCATCTCGAAGGTCCAGGCACTCTTCGGCTGCTGGTAGAGCTGCCAATAGGAATCGGCGACAGCCGACGGCGGCATCAAGAGGTCGGGATTGTCGAGCGCATTGGGGCCAAGCGCTTCGAGCCGGCGCTGCCGCACCCATTCGGTGTCGACGCCGGAATCGATGATGAGATGGGCGACGTGGATGTTCTTCGGCCCGAGCTCGCGCGCCATCGCCTGCGCCACCGCGCGAAGGCCAAATTTCGCGCTCGCGAAGGCGGCAAAGCCGCTGCCGCCGCGCAAGCTCGCGGTCGCCCCTGTGAAGAAGATGTTGCCGCCGCCGCGCGGCAGCATCAGCCGGGCAGCTTCTCTCCCGGCGAGGAAGCCGGAATAGCAGGCCATCTCCCAGACCTTGCGGAAGACTCGTTCGGTGGTGTCGAGGATCGGGAAATTGACGTTGGCACCGACGTTGAAGATGCAGACTTCGAGCGGCGCGTGTTTGTCGGCATCGTCGAGGAAAGAGATGATCTCCTCTTCCTTGCGCGCATCGAGCGAACGCGCGTGGATCTCGCCGCCGGCAGCTTCGATATCCTTCACCAGGGGCGCGAGCTTGTCGCCGTTGCGGCGGCCGGCGAAGATCGAAAAGCCTTCGGCGGCGAATTTCTTGGCGATCTCGGAGCCGATGAAATCGCCGGCGCCGATCACGGCCGCTGTCGCGTGTCGCTGGGGCAGGGTCGCCTCCTCCGGTTGGGTGACGGGATTGGGAGGAAAGCTATAGTTCTAAAATAGAACTGTCAAACGACTGCGCCGAATGCTAGGTTTCGGACCAAATTGCGTTGATCATTCAAGTCAGTTCCTTTTTCTGACTGACAAGGCCTGAGCCGGAGACCGGATCATGAAATGGGATACGCTGGACGAAGAGCCCTGCTCGCTCTCCCGCACCGTCGCGGTGGTCGGCGACCGCTGGACGCTGCTGATCCTGCGCGAGTGCTTCTTGCGCGTGCGCCGGTTCGAAGCATTCCAGTCCTCGCTCCAGATCACGCGGCATCTGCTGTCGGAGCGGCTGAAGAAGCTGGTCCGCTTCGGCATCCTGCGCCGCGTCCCCTACTCTGACGCACCGAAGCGCTACGAATACATCCTGACGCAGAAGGGCCTCGACCTCTATCCGATCATCATGGCGATGGTGCATTGGGGCGACACCCACATGGGCGACGAGCGCGGTCGCCCGTTGCTGCACGAGCACAGGACGTGCGGCAAGCTGTTCGATCCCGTGATGGTGTGCTCGGAATGCGGCGAGCCGCTGCACGCCAAGCAGGTGCATGTGCATGCCGGGCCTGGGCGGAAGGAGGCGGTGGGGTGAGACACGCTATCGCCACTTGCGCAGCCGCGCTCCTGCGCAACATCTCGGATCGACAACGACGTCCAGCCTCAATGCCCCCGCGCCGGCGCGTGCAGATCGATCGGCCGCAGCACGGCCGCGGTGGGAATCATCAGCACCGCGACGATCGCAAGCGTCCAGAACACGTCGATATAGGCGAGGAAATCGACCTGCTGCTGCAAGGTGCGGCCGACCCAGGCCACCGCCTGTGACGCCGCATCGCTCGCATTCGAGCCCTGCGCCTGGAAATAGCGCGTCATCGCGTCGATGGTCTGCTGATAGCCGAGGTCGGACGGCGAGGCGTGCTCGATCAGGCGGCTCTGATGGAATTGCTGGCGCTGCGCCAAAATGGTTTGTGCGAGCGCGACGCCCATGGATCCCCCGATGTTGCGGGCGACATTGATCAAGGCGGACGCCTGGTTGGTCTTGTCCGGCGGGACGCCGTCATAGGACGCGGTGGTCACCGGCAGGAAGAGGAACGGCAGGCCCAGCGCGAGGAAGATGCGTGACAGGGCGGCATAACCGTAGGTGATGTCGCCGTTGAGGCCGGTGAGATGCCACATCGAGAACGCGACGACCGCAGCGCCGAACATGATGAGATATTTCGGCTGCACCATGCTGACGAGGCGTCCGACCACCGGCATCAGCACCAGCGTCGCGAGGCCGCCCGGTGACAGCGCGAGGCCGGCCAGCATGGCCGTGTAGTTCAGCTCGGTCTGGAGCAGTTGCGGCAAAAGCTGTGTCGTCGAGATCAGCACCGCGCCGGTGCCGAGCATGACCAGGAAGCAGGCGCCGAACTGGCGCCGGCCGAGCAGGCGGAGGTCGACGATGGGATCCTCTCGAGTCAGTTCCCACGGGATCAGCGCGAGCAGTGACACCGCCGCAAGCACCGCGAAGACGATGATCATGTTCGAGCCGAACCAGTCGTTGCGCTGGCCCTCGTCGAGCACGAATTCGAGCGAGCCGAGCCCGATCGCAACCAGCAGGAAGCCGACATAGTCGACCCGCAGCCCCTTGCTCAGCAGCTTCCGCCGCTCCTCCTCCGCACCCGAGGGCTCCTTGACCAGCGTACCGACCAGAAACAGCGAGAGCAGTCCCATCGGCACGTTGATCAGGAACACCCAGTGCCACGAATAGGTGTCGGTGATCCAGCCGCCGAGCGTCGGGCCGATCACCGGCGCGACCACCACGGCAACGCCGTAGATCGCAAAGGCCTGTCCGCGCTTATGCGGCGGGAAGGAGTCGGCGAGGATCGCCTGCTCGCTGGTCGCCATGCCGCCGCCGCCGAGGCCCTGGAGAATCCGGAACAGCACCAGCGCCTCCAGATTCCAGGCGAAGCCGCACAGCAGCGATGCCACCGAGAAGGTCGCAACGCAGATCATGTAGAAGCGCTTGCGTCCGACCACGGTCGAGAGCCAGCCGGAGATCGACAGCACGACGGCGTTGGCGACGAGATAGCTGGTGATGACATAGGTGCTCTCGTCGATGCCGACCGCGAGCCCGCCGGCGATGTGGCGCAGCGCGACATTGGCGATGGTGGTGTCGAGCACCTCCATGAAGGTCGCGATCGAGACCACGAACGCGATGAGATAAGGATTGTGCCCGCCGGCCGCCGAACGCTCCGGCGACCAGCCTCCGGCGCCCTCTTGCGTGGCGTCCGTCATCGCACCCTGGTCCAGGGCACGACCGACATGCCGGGGCCGACGGGCAGATCGGCCGGCCAGCTGTCGACCACGATCTTCACCGGCACGCGCTGCACCACCTTGACGTAATTGCCGGTGGCGTTCTCCGCCGGCAGCAGGCTGAACGCGGTGCCTGAGCCCGGCTGCACGGAATCGACATGGCCGGTCAGCTTGCGCCCGGGATAGGCGTCGATGCGGATCTCGACCGGCTGGCCCGGACGCATGTCGTTGAGCTGCGTCTCCTTGTAGTTGGCGACGATCCAGACCTCGTCCGGCACGAACATCATCAGGCTCTGGCCTGCGGTGACGAAGGTGCCCTTGCCGCCGGACAGCCGCACCACGCGGCCGGACTGGGCGGCGACGACGCTGGTGTATTGCCGATTCAATTTGGCATGATCGAGCTGCGCCTGCGATTGCTCCAGCTGTGCCTTGGCGCCTTGAAGCTGCGCCTGCAGCGTCTTGATGCCGGCCTGTGCGGTCGTGACCGCGGTCTTGGCACGCTCGGTGTTGGCCCGCTGCGCCTGAAGGTCTGAGCGGGTCTGCTGCTGGCGCTGCACGGTGCCGGCCCCTTTCTCGACCAGATTTTCCGCGCGGTCGAACTCCTCCTGCGCGAACTGGAGCTGGGCCTGCGCCTGCTCGAGCTGGGCCCGGGCCTGCTTGATCTGCTCCTCCTGGGAGACGATCTGCGCCTCGACATTTGCGATGTTGGCCTTGGACGCTTCAACTTGCGCAGTGGCCTGGTCGACCGCGATCCGGTAGTCGCGCTCGTCGATCTTCGCCAGCAGATCGCCGGCATCGACATGCTGGTTGTCGGTGACCGGCACGTCGGTCACGTAGCCGCCCACCTTCGAGGCCACGGAAAAGCTGCGCGCCGCGACGAAAGCGTCATCGGTGGACTCGTAATGGCGGATCTCGAGCCAATAGAGTGGGCCAACGACGAGTGCCGCGATCACCACGATGGCGCCGACGGTTGCCGGCAGCCAGTGCTCACGAATCCGGTCGCGCAGCGATGGTGTCTTCGCCGGCTGCGGGCCGTCGGCGTCACGGGGAGAGGCCTTCGGAGCTTCCTTCGCCCGCTGCGGCTGCTCCGCGGACGGATCACGCTGCCGTGTCTGAGCATCCACGGTGGAACACCTTTCTTGCGGACTAAACCGGCGGGAGAGCGGAGACGAACAGCTCGCGCGCCGCGAGCCTAACCGCAGCCCTGAGGCATGGTTCCGGCTTTGAAGAAGCTCACCGCCATTCGTGATTGCATCGCTCAAAAAACAAGCGCGGCACTCTCGCCGCGCTTGCCTGAAGTGCCGGTATGGAGCACTTGCTCAGTGCGTCTTGCTCTCGTGCCATCTCTCGAGATCGGGCTTCACCTTGCCGGACCCCTGCTCCTTCTCCGGAGTGCCCTTCCAGGGCGTGTCCGTCTGACTGTGCGAGCCCCAGTCATTCTGCTGCCGGGGATCGTCGTTGGGTCGTTCCTTGCTCATCGCAGGCTCCTTCGCTGGATGCTATGCGAAGGGAACGCCGTAATAGGAGTTGATGCCGCGAACTGCGGCCTCATCACCCCAGTTCCAGTCGCTCCGATCGCCGTATTTCGGCGCGCCTTCCAGCTCCTTGGTGGTGATGCCGGTGACATAGCCGCCGAGCTCCGTGTCGTATTTGAGCGACTGCCAGGGCAAGGGGTAGTGATCATTGCCGAGCCCCAGGAAGCCGCCAAAACCGAGCACGGCGTAGGACACCTTGCCACTGACCTTGTCGATCATCACACGCTCGATCGAACCGATCCTGTTGCGGTCCGCGCCATAGACCGATGTTCCCTCGACCTTGTCACTGCCGATCAACCGGCCCATCTCGCTGCGGTCCAGTTCGCCTTGATTCAGCATGTCAATTCTCCACTCAGCCGATGTTTGAATCAACCGCGCGGGCGAGCGATCGTTCCGGCACGCAACCTGCGCAAGATCAGGAACATCGCCGGAAACGCGCGGTTCTAACGTCACCGAAAGGAAACCGGGAGCCGCCTCAATGTCCCAGACCGTCTCCGACTTCATCATCCAGCGCCTGCATCAATGGGGCGTGCGGCACATGTTCGGTTATCCCGGCGACGGCATCAACGGCGTCTTCGGCGCGCTGAATCGGGCGGACGGCAAGATCGGCTTCGTGCAGGCGCGGCACGAGGAGATGGCCGCGTTCATGGCGACCGCTTACGCGAAGTTTTCAGGCGAGCTCGGCGTCTGCATCGCGACCTCCGGCCCCGGCGCCTCACATCTCATCACCGGCCTCTACGATGCCCTGCTCGATCACCAGCCGGTGCTGGCGATCGTCGGCCAGCAGGCGCGCGATGCGCTGGGCGGGAACTACCAGCAGGAACTCGACCTCGTCTCGATGTTCAAGGATGTCGCCGGCGCCTATGTCGTGCAGGCATCCTCGCCCGCGCAGGTGCGGCACCTGGTCGACCGCGCGGTGCGAACCGCGCTGGCCCGGCGAGTTCCCACGGCGATCATCCTGCCCAACGATCTGCAGGAAGAAGCCTACGAAAGCCCACCCCGTGCACACGGCACGCTGCATTCCGGCATCGGTTACAATTCGCCCAGCATCATGCCGCGCGACGCCGATCTCGACCGCGCTGCGGAGGTGCTCAACGCCGGCAAGAAGGTCGCGATGCTGATCGGCGCCGGCACGCTCCATGCGACGGACGAGGTGATTGCGGTCGCCGACCGCTTGTCGGCCGGCTGCGCCAAGGCGCTGCTCGGCAAGGCGGCGCTGCCGGACGATCTGCCTTGGGTGACCGGCTCGATCGGCCTGCTCGGCACCGAGCCCAGCTACAACATGATGATGGGCTGCGACACGCTGCTGATGGTCGGCTCCGCCTTTCCCTATGCCGAATTCCTGCCCAAGGAAGGCAGCTGCCGCGGCGTGCAGATCGATATCGACGCCAGCATGATGTCGATCCGCTTTCCCATGGAGGTCGGCCTGGTCGGCGATGCCGCCGAAACCTTGCGCGCGCTGCTGCCGCGGCTTGCCCCCAAGGCCGATGGCGCCTGGCGCAAGGCCATCGAGGATGACGTCGCAAAATGGTGGAAGACCCTGGACGATCGCGCGCATCAGCCGGCCGCGCCGGTCAATCCGCAACTGGTCGCCTGGGAATTGTCCCCTCGCCTGCCCGACCGCGCCATCATCACCAGCGATTCCGGCTCCTGCGCCAACTGGTTCGCGCGCGATTTGAAGATGCGCCGCGACATGATCGCTTCGCTCTCCGGCGGCCTCGCGTCGATGGGCGCCGCGGTGCCTTATGCGCTTGCTGCAAAATATGCCCATCCGGACCGACCGGTGATTGCGCTGGTCGGCGACGGTGCGATGCAGATGAACAACATGGCCGAGCTGATCACGGCCGCGAAATACTGGCGGTCCTGGCGCGACCCGCGCTTTATCGTCTGCGTCTTCAACAATGAGGATCTCAACCAGGTCACCTGGGAGCAGCGCATCATCAACGGCGATCCAAAATTCGAGGCCTCGCAGCGCATTCCCGACGTGTCCTATTCCCGCTTTGCCGAGATGATCGGCCTCACCGGCATCTTCGTGAACAGTCCGCAGCTGCTCGGCTCGGCATGGGATCAGGCGCTCGCGAGCGAGAGGCCCGTCGTGCTGGAGGTGAAGACCGATCCCGAGGTGCCGCCGCTGCCGCCGCACATCACGCTCCAGCAGGCCAAGAACTTCTCGCTCGCGCTGATGAAGGGCGATCCGAACGAGAGCAGCGTCATCAAGGGCGCGGCACGGCAGGTGCTCGAAACCATCCTGCCCGGAAAGGAGTGAACCATGAGCGATTTCCGCGATATCCAGCATGGCGTCAACGACCCCGTCGACGGCGTCGACGTGAAGCAGCACTTCAACGACAACAAGACGCCACACGAACGCGCACAGCGCCATGCCGACGTACGTGCTGAGCCTTCGGCCTCGCCAGGCGAGCCGTTTCTGCCCGAACGGCTGCGTCGCAAGCCGACCGATCCCATCAATCCGCGCACCGGCCGCAATCCCACCGACTAGCCGTTAGGAACCTCGGCCCCTGCGGTGTGTTGGTCGGCGCAACGTCGCGCGGCGAGAGGCTGCGCCCACATCGGAGAGATCGGACCATGAAACGGACCATCATCGCCATTGCCTGCGTGCTGCTCGCAGGCCCCGCGCTCGCCCAGTCGCTGGGCGAGAAGACCGGCGTCAATTCGGCACTCGGCGTCGCGCCGACCACCGCCGACTTCGTCAAGGAGGTCGCGATCAGCGACATGTTCGAGATCGAATCGAGCAAGCTCGCCGAGCAGAAAGGCAACGCGCAGGAGAAGACCTTCGCCCAGCAGATGGTGACCGACCACACCAAGACCAGCGGCGAGCTGAAGGGGCTGGTCAGCGACGGCAAGGTGCAGGCAACCCTGCCGACGGCGCTCGACAGCTCGCACCAGAGCAAGCTCGACAAGCTCAAGGGCGCGACGGGCAAGGATTTCAGCTCGGACTACAATTCCTACCAGGTCAGCGCCCACGAGGACGCCGTGTCGCTGTTCGAACGTTACGCCAAGGGCGGCGACAATACCGCGCTGAAGGACTGGGCCGGCAAGACGCTGCCGGCGCTCAAGCATCATCTCGACATGGCCAAGGAGCTCGGCAAGGCGCCGAGCGTCGGTCAGTCGAAGTAGCCATGTTCCGAGGACGCCGGCAAGTGCGGCGTCCTCCCAATTAGCAGCGATGCCCGTCTCTGCGGATAGAGATCGCAAATCGCGAAGATCATCATGGCACAGCAAGACAAGAGTTCACTCACCCGCCGGCACGTCGTCCACGCCGCGAGCGCGACGCTCGCGGCGGCTTCGCTGGCGCCCTCGACAGCGAAGGGAGACACGTCCATGGCCGAGCAGAAACTGATCGACCCCGTCGGCCGCTATCCGAAGCCGCCTTTCAAGAAGCAGTCGCAGCCTTGGCCGGGTCTCGCCGGCAAAATGGAGCCGCGCCCGGACCATGGCGAGACCAGCTACAAGGGCTCCGGCCGCCTCGCCGGACGCAAGGCGCTGATCACCGGCGGTGATTCCGGCATGGGCCGCGCCGCCGCAATCGCCTATGCGCGCGAAGGCGCCGACATTGCCATCAACTATTTCCCCACTGAGGAGGCGGATGCACAAGACGTGATCGCGCTAATCAAGCAGGAACGCCGCAACGGCGTTGCCATCCCCGGCGATCTCCGCGACGAGACATTCTGCAAGACGCTGGTCGAGCAGGCCGTGCGCCAACTGGGCGGACTCGACATCGTCGTCTGCAACGCCGCACGCCAGCAGAGCCGCGAGTCGATCCTCGAAGTCTCGTCCGAGGATTTCGACGCGACGATGAAGACGAACATCTACGCCCCGTTCTGGATCATCAAGGCGGCGCTGCCGCATCTGAAGCCCGGATCCTGCATCATCGGCACGACCTCCGAGCAGGCTTATGACCCGTCACCGGAGCTCTATGATTACGCGCAGACCAAGGCGGCGACGATGAACTACGTGAAGTCGCTGGCCAAGCAGCTCGCTTCAAAGGGCATCCGCGTCAACGGCGTCGCACCGGGTCCGATCTGGACGCCGCTCCAGGTCTCCGGCGGCGCGACGATGGAGAAGCTCGAGAAGTTCGGCGGCATGACGCCGCTCGGTCGCCCCGGTCAGCCCGCCGAGCTCGCGTCCATTTACGTGCAACTGGCCGCGGCGGATGCGAGCTATGCGACCGGGCAGGTGTATGGATCCGCCGGCGGATCAGGGCAGCCATAGTCGCGGCTGCGCGGGCCGATGACAGGTAAAGTCCGGGAACAATCGCTGTCTTCCAGGCTTTACACAACTGTCACACAAGGAACCACCTGCCCGCGGGACCGATGGCGCTCGTAACAGTCAAACCCACCCGGATCGATACAGCGATCGCGAACGAGATCGCGGACCATACCAACTCAGGACTTGAGCACGCTGCCGAGACATTGACGTGGGGCGCAGACGAGCACGTGGTGCTCGCGCTCGCCGCTGCAGGATGGCTCTACACAAGACTGCAGTCACCGCAGAAGCGCCGCCTTGCCGATCACGTCCTGATGGTGTCGCTGGCGACAGCCGTACTGCCGCACGTGCTGAAATCGGTGTTCGATCAGACAAGGCCGGACCGGCTGACAGTGCGCGGTCATTGGCGCGGCATTCCCTTCTCGGGACGATCCCGGGATGCATTTCCCTCAGGTCACGCCGTGCATATGGGTGCACTCGCCTCCGCGGCCGGCCTGCTGCCGCCGGCGCGGCGCCGGGTCGCGCGCGCGCTCGCCGTGGTGCTGTCGTTGACGCGCGTGGCGCTGCTTGCGCATTGGATCAGCGACGTGGTGGCTGGCTTCACGCTCGGCGTCCTCGTCGAGCGGCTCCTCAGGCCGTTCACACTCGGAAAGCCACGCCAGGTACGGCCTTCAGCCTCGCGGGTGCGGCCATGACGGAATATCTCGTGCGCTTCATCGCCGGCGGTCTGATCGTCTCGGTGTTCGCGATCTGCGGCGACATACTGCGGCCGAAGAGCTTTGCCGGGCTGCTCGGCGCAGCGCCCTCGGTCGCGCTGGCGACCCTTGGCATCGCCGTGGTCCAGCATGGCCCGCAATATGCCGCGGCCGAGAGCTGGACCATGATCTACGGTGCGATCGCCCTCGCCTGCTACAGCCTCGCGGTCTGCCATTTGCTGATGAGGCTTCGTCTCGCCGCGCTGCCGGCCACCATTGCCGCCTTCGCGGTATGGCTCGCGGTCGCCTTCGGCCTGCTGGCGGGCTTCGGAGGGGCGGCGTGATGCTGGTCAAGCTGTCCTCCTCGGCGCTGCAGCAGACCCGTTGGTACGAATACGCCGTTCGCTTCGTGCTCGGCGGCCTTGCGACGGTGCTTGCGGGATTCATCGGCTCGCGCTTCGGCGTCTCGGTTGGCGGCCTCTTCCTCGCGCTTCCCGCCATCTTCTGTGCCAGCGCGACCCTGATCGAAAGCCACGAACGTCACGCCAAGGAGAAAGCCGGGCTGAGCGGGCGGCGTCGCGGACAGAACGCGGCGGCGCTCGATGCGGCTGGCGCGGCGCTGGGCAGTATCGGCCTTGCGGCGTTCGCTCTCGTGTTCCATCTCGCGGTCGAATCAAGCGTTGCGGTCGCTTTCATCGCGGCGTTGACGGTTTGGGCCGTGATCTCCGTCGTGGCCTGGTGGCTCAGGCGCAAGGTCCGCATCATCTCCCGCAATCCTCGGCGATCCGCGCATCCGGCAAAGAGCCACGGTCTTTCCTCGTAAAGGTCTAACCCGCTTTCGACCGCGACGGCTGCGATGTCGGCGGCTGAAGGCCGGCGCTATTGGCCCATCGCTCCACTTGCTCGATGATCTTCTGGTGGCTCGGTCGCACCGGCTTGGCATTGGCCTCTTCGGAAACCTTGCGGGGCAGTCGGACTTCGTCCGTCATGACATCTCTCCCGTCTTCTTCTCCTCGCTTTTGGCCGACAATGCGCCTCCTCCGATCACCGCACAATAGCTTATCTTATTGATTTTGCTATTTTTTATTGCTCATTAGGCGTCTGTTCCGCCACTTGCGGAACTCTTGCCCAGTTGGCTTGTTGAGTAAGCTACTCAAACTGCTCATTTGGTGTGGCTTGCTATGAACGATCTTCGCGCCGAGCGGCTTCAGGTGATGCTCTCGCCAGAGGAGCTGGCGGCTCTCGACGATTTCCGGTTCAAGCATCGAATGCCGACACGCGCGGCAGCCGTCCGCGAATTGCTCAAGCTTGGGCTCGCTACGGCCGGCGTCGACGCCCGCGCCGGCATCAAGTCCAGCGACTACGGAGTGTTTGGCCGCGGGCCGGACGGGCACACGCAGGCCAATGGTGAACACGACGCCACGGATTGACCGGCCCTACCGAAACTCGCAAGCAAAACGGCCCCGGCACGGGAGTGCCAGGACCGTCCTTGGAGATTGCTTCCGGCGCACCGGGGGCATGACAGCCGGAAGCAATCCGTCGACTCTCCGCGCGCAGATTGGTTCCTCGCGCTATTTTTGCGGCATGATCTTTCGGACAACCGCTTCACGCTTTGCGCTAACGCGGCCCTTCGGGTCCGGATCATGCTTTAGCCGCTCGGCGCGGAGCCGGAATCATCCGGCGTCATGCCCGAGCCTGGTGTCTTGCTGTTGTCGTTGAGCTCAGGATCGCGCGTCGCTTCCCGCGACGGCGAGCCCTTCGAACTTGTTTTTCGAGGATCCGTCTTGTGCACGGTCTGTGCGCGCTGCTTGTCGCTGGGCTGCTCTTCAGCGCGCTTATCCCGAACGATGCCGTGGTCGGAATGCGCCATGGTGAACTCTCGCTTCTCCGATGCCTCGAAGCGCTTACGCACCGCGGCGCCGAATGTTCCGGCGTGGCACTAACTATGCGCGGCGCGGACCGCAACTGATGCCTTCTCCAGATGCACCTGCCGGAGGGTCGTCACGGTCGCGAACGCGACCGAGACGCCGAAGGCGAGAATGAGGGAAAGCAGAGCCAGACGTGGAGCCATCGCAAAACCTCCTTCTGGAATCGGAAAAATCAACGCGATCGACGGTTGCTCGATGTTCCTGAATTGGTCGCTTGCATTCCGTGAGCGGTCTCACACGTGGATTGACGAAGCGGGAGAGTGCTTACGCATTCCGCGCTTGCGGGGTCCGGATCTTAACGGGCGGGATCTCGCCATCAAGCCAATCCTGCTCGTGCGCGAGCGCCGTCCAGGCGTCTGCCATGCGCGAGTAGCGCTTGTGGGCAGGTTGTCCTTCCGCTCGCTCGGCGAGCTGAAGACAGTTTTCGGCGTTGTCCCTGAAAATGTCAGACTGCTTCATGCAGAACATTTGGGGATGGAACTCCCGCGTCGCAACGGTCTTACCCGATCGTAAGGTTCGGGGGAACTTCGCACGCCACCGGTGATTGAGGCCTGCATGAGGATCCTTGTCGCGATTGTCCTGACCTTTGTCAGCACCGCGGCGCTCGCCGACAACATAGGGGAGCGAACCGTGGGCGGCCGCACGCCGACCGCGACCGATGTGATCAGCGGCCTCTACAGCTTTAGCCGTTTCCAGCAGGGCCTTCTGGAGAGCACCGATCTGAAGGGCAATGCGGAGGTCAAGAACCTCGCCGCCTTGCGCGCCGATGAGGCGGCCAAGCGTGACAAGGCGCTAAAGCAGATCCAGGAGGCAATCGGCACGGAGCCTCACGCCGGCAAGACGACGTCGGTAAGCGCAGGTCTCGTCGAACCCGAAAATTCGGACGGGCCGACTTACGTCAGAAGCTTCTATGCCGCGCAAATTCCCGAGTACGAATCCGCCATCAGCCTGCTCGAGCACTATCTCAAGGCACCCGACAATGCGGCACTGGCCGCCTTCGCGCGCGAGCAGCTTCCGAGGCTGCGCTCGCAGGCCAGGGATGCCGAGCGCACCATGGCCGACAAGTAGCCGCTTACTTGTCATTCGGATGATGTTGATCGCTCTCCGGCCGCACGGTGCGGTCGCTGTCCGGCATCTTGTCCCGGCCTGCATCGCCGTTGTCGTCCTTGCCGCCCGAGGTCGAGGTGCCGCTGCCGCTCGGGTTCGACCTGGTCGAAGCACCCGTTGTCGACGGATCGGCATGCGGGGTGGCAGAGCTGGCGGCGGGATCGCCGGTGGTGGCCCCGCGGCCGCTGGGCGTCCCCTGGGCGAACGCCGACCCGGCGGCAAGCATTAGGACGATGATCGCGGCAATTCCTGCTCTCATATGCGCTCTCCCTTTCTTTCGGGCTAACCGCAGGGCCGGCGCTCCGTTCCGAGGCACGCCAGTGTGGACGGGGTACCTCCCGACGTCGATTTTCTGCAGCCACATGGAACCAATCCGATTGATCGCCGTTGTATCGGCCGGGCTGAGCAAAGCAGGTTCCAATTCCTGGCGTCGCAACCTTGGCGCTTGATTTCGAATTTGGCTGACGCTCTATTTTGACAAACTGCGTCGTGTCAGGATTCGGCCGATGCCTGCGGGGGAATCAGTATGAGCGACCTCGATCCCGGAACTGCATCACGCTCCGGTCGTCGCGTCCCAAAACCAAAAACCAACGGTATGCCAGAGCCGGATTCCCGGGCGGAACTGCTCCTCGCCTTACAGGCCATGCGCAGCGGCGATTTCTCGGTGCGGATGAGCGGCGACTATCTCGGCATCGACGGCAAGATCGCCGATACTTTTAACGAAATCATCGCCGCCAACCAGCGCATGGCGCAGCAGCTCGAGCTGGTCGGCCAGGTGGTCGGCCGCGAAGGCAAGACCCGCCAGCGCGTGAAATTCGGCCTCGCCTCGGGCTCCTGGGCCGACATGGAAGGTTCGGTCAACACGCTGATCGACGACTTGCTCTGGCCGACGCGCGAGGTGACCCGCGCGGTCGCCGCCGTCGCCCAGGGCGACCTGCTCCAGACCGTCAAGCTCGACGTCGACGGCCGGCCGCTCCGCGGCGAATTCCTGCAGTCGGCGACCATCGTCAACACCATGATCAAGCAGCTCGGCGTGTTCACCTCCGAGGTGACGCGCGTGGCGCGTGAGGTCGGCACCGAAGGCAAGCTCGGCGGCCAGGCCCAGGTGCCGGAGGTGACCGGCGTCTGGAAGGACCTCACCGAGAGCGTCAACTCGATGGCGAACAACCTGACCAACCAGGTCCGCAACATTGCCGAGGTGACGATCGCGGTGGCCAACGGCGACCTGTCCAAGAAGATCACCGTCGACGTCCGCGGCGAGATTCTTCAGCTCAAGGAAGCCATCAACACGATGGTGGACCAGCTGCGCTCCTTCGCCTCCGAAGTGACGCGCGTGGCGCGCGAGGTCGGCACCGACGGCAAGCTCGGCGGCCAGGCCATCGTGCCCGGCGTCGCCGGGACCTGGAAGGACCTGACGGACTCCGTCAACGCAATGTGCGGCAACCTCACCGCACAGGTCCGCAACATCGCCAACGTCACCACAGCCGTGGCGCGCGGTGACCTCTCCCGCAAGATCACCGTGGACGTGCGCGGCGAGATCCTCGAGCTGAAAGACACCATCAACACCATGGTGGACCAGCTCAACTCCTTCGCCTCGGAAGTGACACGCGTGGCGCGCGAGGTCGGCACCGAAGGCAAGCTCGGCGGCCAGGCCCAGGTGCCTGGTGTGGCCGGCACCTGGAAGGACCTGACCGACAACGTCAACTTCATGGCGTCGAACCTGACCGCGCAGGTTCGCAACATCGCCGACGTCGCGACCGCGATCGCGAGCGGCGACCTGTCGAAGAAAATCACGGTGAACGTCTCGGGCGAGATCCTTCAGCTGAAGGAAACGCTGAACACCATGGTCGACCAGCTCAACGCCTTCGCCGGCGAAGTCACGCGCGTCGCGCGCGAGGTCGGCACCGAGGGCCGCCTCGGCGGCCAGGCCAACGTGCTCGGCGTCGCCGGCACCTGGAAGGATTTGACGGAAAGCGTCAACTCGATGGCATCGAACCTGACCGCGCAGGTCCGCAACATCGCCGAGGTGACGACCGCCGTCGCCGGCGGCGACCTCTCGAAGAAGATCACCGTGGACGTGCGCGGCGAGATCCTCGAGCTGAAAGACACCATCAACACCATGGTGGACCAGCTCAACGCGTTTGCCGGCGAAGTCACGCGCGTCGCGCGCGAGGTCGGCACCGAAGGCAAGCTTGGCGGCCAGGCCGTCGTGCGCGGCGTCGGCGGCACTTGGAAGGATTTGACCAACTCGGTCAACTCGATGGCCTCGAACCTGACCGGTCAGGTCCGCAACATCGCCGAAGTCGCGACCGCGGTCGCGAAAGGCGACTTGTCGAAGAAGATCACGGTGAACGTGTCGGGCGAAATCCTTCAGCTGAAGGAAACGCTGAACACCATGGTCGACCAGCTCAACGCCTTCGCCGGCGAAGTGACGCGCGTGGCGCGCGAGGTCGGCACCGACGGCAAGCTCGGCGGCCAGGCCGACGTGCCCGGCGTCGCCGGCACCTGGAAGGATCTGACCGACTCCGTGAACTCGATGGCGGGCAACCTCACCGCGCAGGTCCGCAACATCGCCGAGGTCGCGACCGCCATCGCCGGCGGCGACCTGTCGCGCAAGATCACGGTGGACGTGCGCGGCGAGATCCTTCAGCTCAAGGACACGCTGAACACGATGGTCGACCAGCTCAACCGCTTCGCGGGCGAGGTGACGCGCGTGGCGCGCGAGGTCGGCACCGAAGGCCGCCTCGGCGGCCAGGCCAACGTGCCCGGCGTCGCCGGCACCTGGAAGGACCTGACCGACTCCGTGAATTCCATGGCGGGCAACCTGACTGCCCAGGTCCGCAACATCGCCGAAGTGACCACCGCCGTGGCGCGCGGCGACTTGTCCCGCAAGATCACCGTGGACGTGAAGGGCGAAATCCTCGAGCTGAAAAACACCATCAACACCATGGTGGACCAGCTCAACGGCTTTGCCGGCGAAGTGACGCGCGTCGCCCGCGAGGTCGGCACCGAGGGCAAGCTCGGCGGTCAGGCCGAGGTGCCCGGCGTCGCCGGCACCTGGAAGGACCTCACCGACAACGTCAACTTCATGGCCTCGAACCTGACGGCCCAGGTCCGCAACATCGCCGAGGTCGCGACCGCGATCGCCGGCGGCGACCTGTCGAAGAAGATCACCGTGGACGTCCGCGGCGAGATCCTGCTGCTCAAGGACACCTTGAACACGATGGTCGAGCAGCTGCGCTCCTTCGCCGCAGAAGTGACCCGCGTGGCGCGCGAGGTCGGCACCGAAGGCCGGCTCGGCGGTCAGGCCGTCGTGCCCGGCGTCGGTGGCACCTGGAAGGATCTCACGGATAACGTCAACCTGCTCGCCGCGAACCTCACGACGCAAGTCCGCAACATCGCCGAAGTGACCACCGCCGTGGCGCGCGGCGACTTGTCCCGCAAGATCACCGTGGACGTGAAGGGCGAAATCCTCGAGCTGAAAAACACCATCAACACCATGGTGGACCAGCTCAACGCCTTCGCCGGCGAAGTCACGCGCGTCGCCCGCGAGGTCGGCACGGAAGGAAAGCTCGGCGGTCAGGCCCAGGTGCCTGGCGTGGCCGGCACCTGGAAGGATCTCACCGACACCGTGAACTTCATGGCGGCGAACCTGACCGAGCAGGTCCGCGGCATCGTCAAGGTCGTGACCGCGGTCGCCAACGGCGATCTCAAGCAGAACCTCACCGTGAAATCGAAGGGCGAGGTCGCGGCCCTCGCCGACACCATCAACAACATGACCGAGACGCTCGCGACCTTCGCCGATCAGGTCACCTCGGTGGCGCGCGAGGTCGGCGTCGAAGGCCGCCTCGGCGGCCAGGCCAACGTGCCGGGCGCCGCCGGCACCTGGAAGGACCTCACCGGCAACGTCAACCTGCTCGCGGCCAACCTCACCTCGCAGGTGCGCGCGATCGCCGAGGTGGCGACCGCCGTGACCAAGGGCGACCTGACGCGGTCGATCCAGGTCGACGCCCGCGGCGAGGTGGCCGAGCTGAAAGACAACATCAACACGATGATCACGAATCTCCGTCTGACGACGGACGTGAACACCGAGCAGGATTGGCTGAAGACCAACCTGGCCAAATTCACCAACATGCTCCAGGGCCAGCGCGACCTGGCCACCGTCGGCCGGCTGCTGCTCACCGAGCTGTCCCCGCTGGTGAACGCCCATACCGGCGTGATCTACCAGGTCGAGAGCGAGGACAATCCGCAGCTCCTGCTGCTCGCCTCCTATGCCAGCGACGGCGTCTATCCGTATCAGCGCGTGCTCCAGTTCGGCGAAGGCCTGATCGGCCAGTGCGCCCTCGACAAGCGGCCGCGCGTGGTGGCCGACATTCCGTCCGATGTCGTGCCGATCAACTCTGCACTGTTCCGTGTCGCACCGAAGAACCTCGTCGTGCTGCCGGTGCTGTTCGAGGGCCAGGTCAAGGCGGTGATCGAGCTCGCCTCGCTCGTCTCGTTCACGACCTCGCAGATGACGTTCCTGGAACAACTCACCGATTCCATCGGCATCGTGCTCAACTCGATCGAAGCGACAATGCAGACCGAGGGCCTGCTCAAGCAGTCGCAGCAGCTGGCCGGCGAGCTCCAGACCCAGCAGCGCGAATTGCAGCAGACCAACGACCAGCTCGAGCAGAAGGCGCAGCAGCTCGCCGAGCGCAACGTCGAGGTCGAACGCAAGAACCAGGAGATCGAGCAGGCCCGCCGCGCGCTGGAGGAAAAGGCGACGGAGCTCGCGTTGACCTCGAAGTACAAGTCCGAATTCCTCGCGAACATGAGCCACGAGCTGCGCACGCCGCTGAACTCGATCCTGATTCTGGGGCAGCAGCTCACCGACAACCCGGACGGCAACCTCACTCCCAAGCAGGTCGAATTCGCGCGCACCATCCATGGCGCCGGCACCGACCTCTTGAACCTCATCAGCGACATTCTCGATCTCTCCAAGATCGAGTCCGGCACGGTGACGGTCGATGCCGAGGAGATTTTGACCGCAAACCTGCTCGAGACCGTCGGTCGGCCGTTCCGCCACGAGGCGGAGAACCGCAACCTGTCGTTCAAGATCGATGTCGATCCGAATCTCGCGCGCAGCATCGTCACCGACTCCAAGCGACTGCAACAGGTTCTGAAGAACCTGCTCTCCAACGCCTTCAAGTTCACCGCCGAAGGCGAGGTGCGCCTGAAGGTCGCCGGCGCGGTCGGCGGCTGGGGCACGGATCACCCGGTGCTGAACTCCGCGCCGGCCGTGATCGCGTTCGAAGTCTCCGACACCGGCATCGGCATTCCCCTGGAGAAGCAGAAGCTGATCTTCGAGGCGTTCCAGCAGGCGGACGCCGGCACCAGCCGCAAATACGGCGGCACCGGCCTTGGTCTTGCCATCAGCCGCGAGCTCGCGAGCCTGCTCGGCGGCGAAATCCATCTGCGCAGCGCGCCCGGCAAGGGCTCGACCTTCACGCTTTATCTGCCGCTGAAATATTCCGGCCCGACGCTGGCGCCGCGCGCGCCCGCTCCGCAGTCTTACAGCCAGCCGCCCGCACTGCAGCCGTCCGCACCGGAGCAGCAGCGCGTCATCGAGCAATTGCCCGACGACCGTCTCAACCTCGAACCCGGCGACACCATCCTGCTCATCGTCGAGGACGACCCGCACTACGCGCGCGTGCTGGTCGATCTCGCCCGCGACAAGGGCTTCAAGGTCCTGGTCGCCGCGCGCGGCGCCGAGGCGCTGGAACTTGCCAAGCAGTACCAGCCACGAGCCGTCTCGCTCGACGTGTTCCTGCCCGACATGCTCGGCTGGACGGTGCTGAGCCAGCTCAAGCACAATCCGCTGACCCGCCACATCCCCGTGCAGATCATCACGCTCGACGAGGACCGCCAGCACGCACTTGCCCGCGGCGCCTTCTCCTTCGTCAACAAGCCTACGACGACGGAAGGCGTGGCGGCGGCGCTGACGCAGATCAAGGAATATGCCCAGCCGCGGCGCAAGCGGCTGCTGATCGTCGAGGACAACGAGGCCGAGCAGCTCTCGATCCGAGAGCTCCTGCACCATGACGACATCGAGATCGTGGCGACCGACACCGGCGCCGGCGCGCTCTCGATGCTGCGCGAGGCGCCGTGCGACTGCGTCGTGCTCGACCTCAGGCTGCCCGACATGAGCGGCTTCGAGGTGCTCGACCAGATCCGCAAGGACGAGGCGCTGTCGAACATTCCGGTCGTGGTCTTCACCGGCCGCGAGCTCTCGGCGGAGGAGGATGCGGAACTCCACACCATGGCACGCAGCATCGTGGTCAAGGGCGTGGAATCGCCGGAGCGCCTGCTCGACGAGACCGCCTTGTTCCTGCACCGGGTGATCACGGAACTGCCCGTCGAGAAGCAGCGCATGCTGGAAAAGCTGAACAGTTCCGATGAGGACCTGATCGGCAAGACCGCCCTATTGGTCGACGACGACGCCCGCAACATCTTCGCGCTGTCGAGCGTGCTGGAACGGCGCGGCATGAAAGTGCTGACGGCCACCACCGGCAGCGAGGCGGTCACGCTGGTCGAATCCAACCCGGAAATCGCCATCGTGCTGATGGACATCATGATGCCGCAGATGGATGGCTATCAGACCATCGGCGTCATTCGCGAAAACCCGGCGTTCGCCCGGCTTCCGATCATCGCGCTGACCGCTAAGGCGATGAAGGGCGACCGCGAGAAATGCCTGGAAGCCGGCGCGTCCGACTACCTCGCCAAACCCGTCAACACCGATCAATTGCTGCTTGCGATCCGCATGTGGCTGCATCGTTGAGCTGGATCCGCGAATGGACCACGAAAAGGTCAATATCCTCCTCGTCGACGACCAGCCGGCCAAGCTGCTCGCCTACGAGGTGATCCTGAAGGATCTCGGCGAGAACCTCGTGATCGCTTCGTCCGGCCGCGAGGCGCTGGAGGTGCTGCTCAAGACCGAGGTCGCGGTGATCCTGGTCGACGTCTGCATGCCCGAGCTCGACGGCTTCGAGCTCGCCGCGATGATCCGCGAGCATCCGCGCTTCCAGAAGACCGCGATGATCTTCATCTCGGCGATCCAGGTCAGCGACATCGACCGCCTGCGTGGCTACGAGATGGGCGCGGTCGACTACGTCCCCGTGCCTGTCGTGCCCGAGGTGCTGCGCGCGAAGGTCAAGGTATTTGCAGAGCTCTATCGCAAGACGCGGGAGCTCGAGCGGCTGAACCAGGACCTCGAGGACCGCGTCCGCGCCCGTACCGCGGAACTGGAGAACTCCACTGCGAAGCTGCGCGAGAGCGAAGAACGGCGCAGCATGGCGATTGCCGCCGGCAAGATGGGCTCCTGGGATTGGGACTGGATCACCGGCGATTGGATGTGGGACGAGGGCCAGTACCGCATCTTCGGTGTGAGCCCCGAGAGTTTCGAGGTCAACCCCGCCAACGTTCAGGCCCTGTTGCATCCCGAGGATGTCGATCAGCTGCGCAATGCCATCGCCGAATTCAACAAAGGCACCCGCGCTTACGAGACGGAGTTTCGGATCGTGCGGCCCGACGGCGAGGTGCGCTGGTGCGTCGGCACGGCCGCCGCGACGGCGGACAATAGCGGCCGCGTCGTGCGCGTGAGCGGTGTCACTGTTGATATCACCGAACGCAAACGTGCCGAGGAAAGGCAGAATCTGCTGGCGCGGGAGGTCGATCATCGTGCCAAGAACGCGCTGGCGCTGGCGCAATCGATCGTGCGCCTAACCCGGGCCGACGAGGTCAAGGCCTATGTCAACGCCGTCGAGGGCCGCATCAATGCGCTGGCACGCGTGCATACGATCCTGTCGCTGTCGAGCTGGCAGGGCGCCGAGCTCTCCAGGCTGATCGACGAAGAGCTTGCGCCCTACTCGCTCGGCGGCCAGATCAAGCTCGCGGGTCCCGAGGTTCAGTTGCTGCCGACCACCGCCCAGACGCTGGCGCTGGCGCTGCACGAGCTGTTCACCAATTCGGCAAAGTATGGCGCGCTCTCGACACGGTCGGGGCGGCTCGTGATCGGCTGGCAGGTCGATGACGATCTTCTCAAGCTCACCTGGGAGGAATCCGGCGGGCCGCTGGTCAGGACGCCGAAATCGCGCGGCTTCGGCACGCGGAGCCTGCTTGCCAGCGTCGAGTCCCAGCTCGGCGGACAAGCGCAATTCGACTGGCGGACCGAGGGCCTGTTGTGCCGCCTGGACGTGCCGCTGAAACGCAAGTCTGCAGCGACGACGGCACCTGGCAAGTTCGAGGCGGCCGGCTCCGTCGAATTGCAGCGCGCATCGGGTTAACCGGACGCCGCGCTCGTCCTGCGCTGCGCCGTCCGCGGTTCGCGAGCGATGCGCCCCTCAAGCCAGGCTTCCGTTCGGGCGAGATCGCGCAGCGCCTTCGCATAGCGTTCGGCGCCATGCGGCAGCTTGCGTGCCTTACGGATGATGTCTGCGGCCGCGTTGCGATAGGCCAGCGAGCGGTAGAGAAAAACGACCTTACCCATATCGAATGTTCCCGTGTTGCTGGCCCCCATCCTCGCAAGCCCGGCATGAACGTCCGATGAAGCGCGCCTATGAAAATCCCTGATCCGGACGGAACCGGAGAACATCACGTGCGTTTGCCTGCTGGATTCGGGACGCAGTTCCATGCGCACGAAAAAGTCGTCGGATCTGATCTCTCCCACTGGCATCATCAAGCTGATGACGCATGCGATGATGGGTGCAGCCCTCGGCCTCGCCTTCAGCCTCGCACTCATTTTGATGAATCCAGCCGTCGCCCACCTCTTGAATGACGGCGGAGGTCAGGCCGTTCTCGTCTTCACTCTCACACTCGTGACGACCTTCGCGATCGGTGCGACGCTCACCGGCGTCGTGTTCATCCTCGCGGAGGACAAGCAACCTTGAACCTTGCGTGAAGCGACGGAGATCTTTGTTGGGAACTCCTGCGACGGATGGCGGTTGGCAGAGTGCGTCATTTTAACCCAGGGAGTTCCCGCGCATGAAGACAACCAAGCTCGTTCTCGCCGTGATGCTGGCAACCGGCCTTGCAGCCGCCCCGTTCGCCGCGCAGGCCAAGTCGCATAAGGCCAAGCATGGATCCTCGATGTCATCGTCGCAGACCACCGGCGCCAACACCAAGCCCTCCAGGGGCCCCGACGCTTCCGGCCAGGGCGGTTCTGGCCCGGGCTCCGATCAGGGCGGCACGATGACGAAGGGTGGCATGAGCAAGTAAGCTCACGTAGCTTCGGCCGCATCTCAAACAGAGCCCCGCGGCAACGCGGGGCTTTTCGTCGAAACGGTGCAGCAGCAAAGGTCACGCAGCGCTACGCTGGATGTGACGGCCTTCCTTCACCTCTTCGATGATCTTGGCGCTGAAGGCGTCGAGGTCGCCGGGGTTGCGCGAGGTGATGACGCCCTGGTCGACGACGACTTGTGAGTCTTCCCATGTCGCGCCGGCGTTGATGACGTCGGTCTTGATCGACTTGTATGACGTCATCTTGCGACCCTTGGCGATGCCGGTCTCGATCAGGAGCCAGGGCGCATGGCAGACGGCGGCGACGATCTTCTTGGCATTGAAGATCTCCTTGATGAAGGACAGCGCCTTCGGCTCGACGCGCAAGAGGTCCGGATTGATCTGGCCACCAGGCAGCACGATCGCGTCGTAATCGTTGCTGGAAACCTGGTCGAGCGTCTTGTCGACCTTTACTGGACGTCCCCAATCCTTCTTGTCCCAGCCCTTGATCTCGCCCGCCGCGAGCGAGATGACGTGAACCGTCGCGCCGGCCTGCTTCAGGCGATCGCGCGGCACTTCCAGTTCCGACTGCTCGAAACCGTGTGTAGCGAGGATGGCAACCGTCTTGCCCTTGATATCCATGGAACGCTCCATCGCTATGAGAGGAGCTCGGTCAATCGGTCGAGCCGGCGTCCGTTCCGGCCAATTTGCGGCATCTCACGGGGATGTGCGGCTTGCCGCAGCGGCATGATGGCGGTCCGATCATCGCCGCACCGGGCTAGCGCCACATCGTCGGTGCGCGGACCAGAGCATCTCGCGCCGCCTGTTTCAGATCCTCGATCGAGCGGCGATCTGTTTGCGCGGCCTCACGCAATCGCGTGGCGACACGCTCGCGCGTCGCCAGTTCGGAGAGACGAAGCCCGGCGCAGGCGTCGTCCAGCACGGCCTGTATCAAGGCGGCGATTTCGGCATCGAGCATCGGCGAGCTCCAGCGTGTCGCGTAGCGCGCTCGCTTTAGCTGCGTCGGATGTCAGGGATGTTAAACGCGCCCCACGGCGTTGGCTTTCACGAGCTGCTCGAGTTGCGCGCGCTTGCGGGCAATCAGGAGCTGGGCTGCAGCGTCATCGAGACCCTCGCGCTGCAATTGCCGGATCGCGGAGCCGAGTTCGAGGATTTCGGCGCGCAGTGTTAGAATCCGGTACGTGTCCGGGTCTTCGTCCACCGCTCGCCTCCCGAAACGCTCAGCGGCGCGCGATTGCGCGCACCGGACTGGCGGCTGTCTTCACCGGGCGAAGGCGCACGCGGTCGCGGACGTCAGGCAGGACGTCGCCACCGCCGGCGGCCCTCCATTCGCCGATCAGCAGATTGATCTTCCCGCGCAGATCCATCTGCGCCAGGACCTTTTCCGTGCAGTCGCGATCGCGATTGACGAGGTCGCGCACGGACGCCTCGATGTCGGCCATCTCCAGCCTCAAGGCGCTGATTTTACGTCGAATTTCATTAATTCTGTTGTCCATGGCTTGTTAGAACAAAATAAGAACATATAGTCAAGCCGCAATTTCAGGACGGAGCAGCGACATGCAGGTTCAAGGTAAATACGACGCCAAGGCTTTTCTTATGGAGCAGATGACCCGCGCGCAGGGGCTGAGGCTGAAGCGGCTCAGCGAGGAGGCCTACCAGCCGGCACAATACGATCGGGATCTGTCGTTCGCGGAAGCTGCGCGCCGCATCCGCGCGCTGGAGGCGGAGATCGAGCTGGCGAATTCGTTCTAACGCTGCATCCCAGGCGGAACGTTCCGCACGCTTCTGGAACCATGCTTGTGTCCGAAGGTTTTCTCCCAGCCAAGGGAGGACATTCATGGCACGCAAGGCAAAGAAACGCCGCTACTCGCGCAGCTCCGGCAGCGATGTCGAAAGCGAAATGCGGCGTTACAAGAAGGGCACCGCGAAGAGCGGACGTGGCGGTCGTGGCGGACGCGTGAAGAGCCGCAAGCAGGCGATCGCGATCGGACTGTCGAAGGCGCGCAAGAAAGGCAAGAAGGTCCCGAAGAAGGCATCGAAGCGCAAGACGTCCAAGAAAAAGACGTCCAAAAAGTCGTCCAAGAAATCGTCCAAGAAATCCTCGAAGCGCAGATCCTCCTAAAGGGCGATCAGATTGGGATGAATCGTCGTGGCGCCTTAGCTTGTTGCTTGGGCCTGATCTCCGCGCAAACGAGTTCCGCGTTTGTCGCGAAGGAAAACCGCTTCACGCCTTTCCGGATCATGCTTTAGTTAGCAGTTAGCGCTCGCGCCGATCCGTGTCAGATCATGCTGCCCGGCATGAAGCAGCGGATCGAAATCCCGAACGCGGTCTTCACCGGCCACACCATGGTGCGGCCCGCCCGGTTCGGCTCGGTGATGACGGCTTCGTCGGGCACCTCGACCCATTGCCCGTCGAGACGCACGCGATAATGCCCGTTGTGCGATTCCCAGTCGGGATCGGCAACGGCAAAACCATCCGCATCCGAACAGCACGGACCAAGATGGCTGCGCAGGCTATCGAACCACGGCTTGAGGGGCGAGTCGGCGTAACGGCCGTCATCGCGTCCAACGGCGTTTGCGCTCCACACCACCAATGGCGCCACAAGCAACGCACGCTTTAGCGAAAGCTTCAATCGATCCATGTTCGGCACCGATCAAATGCGAGCCACCGGCCGGTTCCACGGGAGCGGCGGGCAGCTCGAATTCCACGCTTGCAACCGTCTCGGCGGCTCCGTTGCCGCCAGGTAGATATACGACTCGGAACAGTGATCAGCGAACACGGCTTTTTCGGACGAACCGGGTCATCGTCCCTGCCGTTAACGAGAATGTTATCGGATATCCCGCGGTACTTCTGAAGGCGAACAGAAAAGGCGGCCACAAGGGCCGCCTTTTGCATTCGCACCGGTCGAAATTCGGGTCAGGCGAGCGGCACGGCGACGAACCGGGTCGCCTCCGCGCTCTTGACCTGCAACAGCACGCTGCGCTTGCCGGACGACTTCGCCTGCGCCAGCTCGGAGCGGACGTCGCCGACATTGGCGACGGCCTTGCCGCCGACATTGAGGATGACGTCGCCGGTCTGAATGCCGCGCTGCGCCGCAGGCCCTTGCGGATCGACCTCGGTGACGACGACCCCCTTCTGGCCGGCGCCCTGCACCTCACCGGCCGGAGCCAGGCTCAGCCCAAGGCGCGGCGTGCCGGCGTCCGGCTGCATCCTGCCCTCGCCGGTCTTGGCTTGGGCCTGCCGCTCGTTCGGCAACTCGCCGAGCGCGAGCGTCACCGTCTTGGCTGCACCCTTGTGGAAGACGTCGAGCTTGACGGAGGTGCCTGGCGCCAGGGTGGCTATGGTGCGGGCGAGATCGCGGGAGTCCTTGATCGCGGTGCCGTTGACGGCAGTGATGACGTCGCCGGCCTCGATGCCCGCCTTCGCCGCCGGGCTGCCGTCCTGCGGATTGTCGACGATCGCGCCGCGCGCTTCCTTGAGGCCGACGCTGTCTGCGATCTCCGACGTCACCGGCTGCACCTGCACGCCGAGCCAGCCGCGCGTCACCGCACCCTTGTCCTTGAGCTGCGCGACGACGAGCTTCGCGGTCGAGGCCGGAATGTCGAAGCCGATGCCGACCGAGCCGCCGGAGGGCGAGAAGATCGCGGTGTTCACACCGATCACGTTGCCGCTCATGTCGAAGGCCGGGCCGCCAGAATTGCCCTTGTTGATGGGCGCGTCGATCTGGATGAAATCGTCATAGGGGCCGTTGCCGATGTCGCGGCCGCTGGCCGAGACGATGCCCGCCGTGACAGTGCCGCCGAGGCCGAAGGGATTGCCGACCGCGACCACCCAGTCGCCGATGCGCGGCTTCTGGTCGGAGAACTTCACAAACGGGAAGTCTTTCTTGCCGTCGACCTTGATCAGCGCGAGATCGGTCTTCGGATCGGTGCCGACCACCTTCGCGGTGTAGATCGTGCCGTCATCCATGGTCACCTGCACGGACTCGGCATGGTCGACGACGTGGTTGTTGGTCACGGCATAGCCGTCGGCGGAGATGAAGAAGCCGGAGCCTTCGCCGGTGATGACCTGGTGGCGTTGGCGCGGCATGCCGTTCATGCCGGGTCCGCGGAAGCCGAACTGCCGCGAGAACTGATCGAACGGCGAATCCTCGTCCGAATCCATCCGGTTCTGCTGCATCATCGCGCTCTTGTCGTTGTCCTGGTCGATCTTGACCCGCACCGAGATGACGGCAGGTTTGACCTTGGCAACGAGATCACCGAAGCCCTGCGGCGTCGCGGCGGCTTCCGCGGCCTGGGCCGGCGCAACGAGGGAGGTGATGCCGAATTGCGAGGAGACGGGAGAGGCAGCGAGCACGGCCACGCCGAGCGCGGCCACGGTGCCGAGCAGCGCGAGCCGGCGCGGCTTCAAAATCGTGCGGGAGGTGGAATTGACGCGATCATTCATGTCGAAATGTCCATGTTGGGTAAGTCGCCTTGCACCCAACATGGACATCGCCACCTTACGACGTCCCGTCCGTCCGATTAAATCTTGGAAAATAACAGCCTAGCCGAATGGACGACGGACGTCCGAGCCGCTCGACCGACTGCCTCGCCGTTCTAGCGACGCGGAGCCAACCAACTCTTCACGCGGCGACGTGAGCCTCCCACGCTGCAGCCGCAGCGGCATCCTCGTCCCGTTGTGCATTGCAGGCCTCGAAATGCGCCTTCAGCTCGGTCTCGGCAAGATGTTCGAAATGCTCGGCCTGGCCGAGGAGTTCCCAGTTCTGGAGCGGCCGATAGGCCGCCTGCTGACGACAGAGGGACGCCAGCGCCCGGTAGCGACGTACGTTCTCCATGAGACCCTCCCTCGCATTCACTGGCTTATTGCCCTGATTTGCGTCAGGCCGATGGCAGCCCTGCAACAGTTTTGCTGCGCGCAGCGCGGGCCTGATCGAGGTTAACTTTCAAGAAACACGCAAGCGAACATTGGTTCCTCGCGCAGAACCCGGGCGCGGAACTCGCAAGGTATCAGGCGTAGCGGCGGCGCTCGATGGTGATGCCGATCGCATCAAGATACCGTTCGATCGGTTCGGGCCGGCCGATCAGATAGCCCTGTATCGCGTCGCAGGTTTCCCGCGCCAGGAAGGCACGCTGGGCTTCCGTCTCCACCCCTTCGGCGACGACAGGAATGTTCAGGGCGCGCGCGAGGCTGAGCACGGCGCGGACGATCTCGGCCGATTGCGCGCTCGCCTCAAGGTTCGAGATGAAGCTGCGGTCGATCTTGATTTTGTCGAACGGGAACGACTGGAGATAGGACAAGGATGAGTAGCCGGTGCCGAAATCGTCCATGGCGATGCGGATGCCGAGCGCCTTCAGCCGCCGCAGCAGATTCAGCGCGCGGGTGAAATCGCAGCACGCCCTCGGTGATCTCGACCTCGAGCCGGGTTGGCGCGAGCCCTGTCTCCAGCAGGATCTGGTGGATCGATCGTTCGAGGTCGCCGGCCTGGAATTGGACCGGCGACAGATTGACGGCGACCGGTAGCGGCCGCGGCCAGGACGCCGCCTCGCGGCAGGCTTCGCGCAGGACCCATTCACCGATCTGGATGATCAACCCGTTCTCCTCGGCGAGCGGAATGAACTGGTCCGGCGGCACGAAGCCGCGCGTCGGGTGGTTCCAGCGCAGCAGAGCCTCGAAGCCGACGACCTCGCCGTCCATCCGGGCCTGCGGCTGGAAGTAGACGAGGAGCTGGTTCTGCTCCGGCGCCTGGCGCAGATCGTGCCGCAACAGCCTGCAGTCGCGCAGCTCCTGGTCCATCCCGGATTCGAAGAAGCGGACCCGGCGCCGGCCCTCGCGCTTGGCGCGATAGAGCGCGGAATCGGCATTGGCGAGCAGCGTCGCCGCGTCCACGCCGTCATCGGGGTACACCGCGATGCCGACGCTGAGGCCGACATGGGAGAGATAATCGTCGACCTCGAGCTCGGTGCCGATCGCCTGGACCAGGCGTTCGCCTAGCGCCAGCACCGCGTCGCGGCAGACATCATCCGGCATCAGAATCATGAACTCGTCGCCACCGATGCGGGCAATGAAGGCCCCGTCGGCCTCCGCTGCAAGACGGTCCGCCGCTGCCCGCATCAGCATGTCGCCGACGGGATGGCCGAACACGTCGTTGACCTCCTTGAAGCGGTCGAGATCGAGGCTCAGCACTGCAAAGCTGGTCGAGGCCTCCTGCGCCCGCTGCAGCCGCTCCGCCAGCGCGATGTTGAATGCGCTGCGGTTGGGCAGATCGGTCAGCACGTCGTGACGTGCGAGATGGCTGATGCGTTGCTGCGTGTTGACGCGCTCGGTAACGTCCTCGATCACACCGACCAGATATTGGGGCTCGCCCGCGCCGTCCGTGATCAGCATCTTGCGCGAATTGACGACCTGGTCGTGGCCCCTGACGCCGACTTCGAGCAGATGCTCCTCCAGGAACATCGGCATGCCGCTGGCGACGACCCGGCGGTCCTGCTCGTTGACCATGCGGGCGACGTCGGCCGGGAAAATCTCCTCGGGAGTCCTGCCCAGCATCTGCTCGCGTGGCACGCCGTAATAGTCCTCGCCGGCGCGATTGAGCAGAATGTAGCGCGAATCCTTCGCGCACTTCGCGAACACGGCGATCGGGATGTTCTCGACGATCGTGTCGAGGAATTCCTGGGTCCGCAGAAGATCCTGTTCGACCTTGTCATGCGTGTGCCCGCGCGCGTCCGTCATTCTCTGACGGTCCCGCTCGCTGACCTCATAGGCCGCGCTAACGAGCTCGCCCAGCTTGACGAGATCGACCTCTCCGGTGGCATCGGTGGCGCAGCGGAGCTGCTCGGCGAACAGGCGGTGCATCACGCCATCGCTCCGAGCCGCGTGCAGGCCTCATGCCTGCAAATATCTGCGTTCCGCATCCCCGGCTCTCTTAGCTTCCTAAACCGCAGATTGAGGCGCTCAACATTGCGCGGGCGTTAATCGAACTCGCGTCTCGGCCGTGTTGGTTACTCTGACCTGAAAAGAACCGTCAGTTTGCGCGGCATCCTCCGTAGAACTCCGGAGAATGATGACGCGCCCTGGCACAGGGGGAACCGCAATAACATCGCCGCGCGTCTCATCCTACCGGATGAGCGCGCCCTCTCCGGCCCGCATCGGCTGGGCAGAAATCTCCTGCAACTTGGGAACTCCGCCGGCTTCCGCTGCAGCGCGAATGGCCGAAATGTTGGCGGAATATTCGGCGCAGCTTTTGCCGCGGAACACCGCCGAACCCGCGACGAGCGTGTCGGCGCCGGCAGCGGCAACCGCAGCAGCATTGTCGCGCGTGACGCCGCCATCGACCTCGAGCCGGATCGGCCGGTCGCCAATCATGTTGCGAACACACCTGATCTTCTCGATCTGGGAGTCGAGGAAGGACTGGCCGCCGAAGCCCGGATTGACCGTCATCACCAGCACGAGGTCGAGACGACCGAGCACGTATTCGATCGCGCTCTCCGGCGTCGCCGGGCACAGGCTGACGCCGGCTTTCTTGCCAAGCGCGCGGATTGCCTGGAGCGAGCGGTCGAGATGCGGACCTGCTTCGGCATGAGCCGTGATGATATCGGCACCAGCCTTGGCGAACGCCTCGAGGTACGGATCAACAGGCGCGATCATCAGGTGCACGTCGAAGATCTTCGATGTCACCGGCCGGATCGCCTTGATGACGTCCGCGCCAAAACTGATGTTCGGCACGAAATGTCCGTCCATCACATCGCAATGGATCCAGTCGGCACCGGCTGCGTCGATCGCTGCGATCTCCTCGCCGAGGCGGGCGAAATCCGCCGCCAGGATCGAGGGAGCGATGATGATCTCATTGGTCATGCTTTGCACTCCGTGCGTCGGCCCCGCCGCTGAAGACGCGGCTCGCCAGCACATCGGCGGCATCGACGGTTTCGAGATCTGCGACATCGAGCATGCGATCGAGATCGGACACCAGGCGATCGGCCTGCCGCAGGCGGATGCGGTCCACAGCGTTGCGGATCGAGCGCGCATTGGAGAAGAACGGCTTGGTCCGGCGCAGCGCGATGTACTTCTCGAATGCTTCCCGTGCCGCTGCCGAGAACCGATAACCGCGCTCCTTCAGCATCAGCTCGGCGATGACGAGCAGCTCTGATTCGGCATAGTCAGGAAATTCGATATGGTGGGCGATGCGCGAGCGGAACCCTGGATTGGAGGCGAAGAAGGTCGTCATCCGCTCGCCATAGCCTGCGAGGATCACGACGAGATCCTCGCGCTGGTTCTCCATCACCTGGAGCAATATCTCGATCGCCTCCTGGCCATAGTCGCGCTCATTGTCTGGCCGGTGCAGATAATAGGCCTCATCTATGAAGAGCACGCCGCCCATCGCCTTCTTCAGGATCTCCTTGGTCTTCGGCGCGGTGTGGCCGATATATTGGCCGACGAGATCGTCGCGCGTCACGGAGATCACCTGCCCGCGCCGCACGAAGCCGAGCCCGTGCAGAATCTTCGCCATGCGCAGCGCCACGGTGGTCTTGCCGGTGCCGGGATTGCCGGTGAACGACATGTGCAGGGTCGGCGGCGCGGCCGCGAGACCCGCGCGCTGGCGGATGCGCTCGATCAGCAGCAATGAGGCGATCTGGCGCACGCGGTTTTTCACCGGCTTGAGCCCGATCAACTCCCGCTCGAGCTGTTGCAGCGTATCGGTGATTCCGGCGGCTTCGGCTTCCTTGCGCAGATCGAAACTGGTCTCGGCGTTTTCAGCAGTGGTCGCGTGGGGGACATCCAGCATGGGCACCTCGAAGAAAAGAGCTTCGCCGCGGGGGTGCGGCGAAGCAGTGGTCCGCCAAGGAAACGGAGCAGGGAGTGCTCCGCGCGGAGGGAGAATGGCTATTGAGCGGCGTGTGCGGCGAGCTTTCGCACGGTGGTGTAGCGGATGGCGCGTCCGCCCACCTCCTGCCGCACCAGCTCGAATTCCGCCTCTTTCGGCGGCCTGTTGACGATGAACGAGATCCGCACCGATTCCCAGCCATGGCTGGAATCGAAGCCGCTGATGCGGATGTAACGGTCGCCATACACTCTGCGGCATTCAGCGAGCTCCATCATCACGCCGGCGGCGTCCTGGAGATCGAACATCGGCAGGCCCCACATCTCCCAATAGGTGCTGCGAGGATGCGGATCGTCGGTGAACTCGATGTTCACCGCCCAGCCGTTCGTGAGGCAATACTGCACCTGCTTATAGATCTGGTCGTCGCTGAGATCGGGCAGGAACGAGAAGCAGCCCTGGGTCAGTTTCATTTCAACTCTCCTCAGACGGTTTCCAGCGCCGTCGGCACGAAGTCCGGCGTGTCGGTGGATTGATAGTTGAAGGTGACGTCCTTCCAGACCTCGAGCGCGGACTTCAGCGGCGTGCAGGTTTGCGCCGCCTTGGCCAGGATCTCCGGACCTTCATGGATGTAGTCGCGGCCCTCGTTGCGGGCGAAGATCATCGCCTCCAGCGCCACGCGGTTGGCGATCGCGCCGGCGGCGATGCCCATGGGATGGCCGATGGTGCCGCCGCCGAACTGCAGCACGACGTCCTCGCCGAGGAGATCGAGCAGCTGATGCATCTGGCCGGCATGGATGCCGCCTGAAGCCACCGGCATCATCTTGTTCAGGCTCGCCCACGACTGGTCGAAGAACAGGCCGTGCTCGAGCTTCATCGGGTTGAAGTCCTCGCGGCACACGTCGTAATAGCCGCGCGTGGTGTTGGGGTCGCCTTCGAGCTTGCCGACCACGGTGCCGGCATGGATGTGATCAACGCCGGCGAGCCGCATCCATTTGGCGATGACCCGGAACGACACGCCATGGCTCTTCTGCCGCGTATAGGTCGAGTGACCGGCGCGATGCAGGTGCAGGATCATATCGTTGCGGCGCGCCCATTTCGCCATGGACTGGATCGCGGTGTAGCCGATCACGAGGTCGATCATGACGATCACCGAGCCGAGCTCCTTGGCGAATTCCGCGCGCTCGTACATGTCCTCCATGGTCGCCGCGGTGACGTTGAGATAAGTGCCCTTAACCTCGCCCGTGGCTGCCTGCGCACGGTTCACTGCCTCCATGCAATAGAGGAAGCGCTCGCGCCAGTGCATGAACGGCTGCGAGTTGATGTTCTCGTCGTCCTTGGTGAAGTCGAGCCCGCCTTTCAGCGCCTCGTAGACGACGCGGCCGTAGTTGCGCCCCGAAAGCCCGAGCTTCGGCTTCACCGTCGCGCCCAGAAGCGGCCGGCCGAACTTGTCGAGCCGCTCGCGCTCGACCACGATGCCGGTCGCGGGCCCCTGGAACGTCTTCACATAGGCGACCGGGAAGCGAATGTCCTCCAGGCGCAGCGCCTTGAGCGGCTTGAAGCCGAACACGTTGCCGATGATCGAGGCCGAGAGATTGGCGATCGAACCGGGCTCGAACAGGTCGAGATCATAGGCGATGTAGGCGAAGTACGACCCCGGCGAGCCCGGCACCGGATCGACGCGGTAGCATTTTGCGCGATACTTTTCCGCGGCGGTCAGGCGGTCGGTCCACACGACCGTCCAGGTCGCGGTTGAGGATTCGCCCGCGACCGCGGCGGACGCCTCGATCGGATCGACGCCCTCTTGCGGTGTCACGCGGAACAGCGCGATGACGTCAGTCTCGCGCGGCATATAGTCGGGCTCCCAATAGCCCATGCGCTTGTATTCCATCACGCCCGAGCGATATCTCTCCTTGCCGCGTACAGTTCCTGCGTGTGCATTCATGGCTCTCTCCTGCTCTTCTCTCTCTGAATGATTAAGCTGCGACCGGCTCGCGGGCGCCGATGCGCGGATCGAGCTCGCCGGCGCGGTAACGCCGCGCCATCTCGCTCAAGGGAATGACCTTGATCCTGCCGGCATGGCCAGCGGTTCCGAACTGCTCGAAGCGATCGCGGCAGAGCTCGCGCATCGCGTCCGTCGCGGGCTTGAGGAACTTGCGCGGATCGAACTCGGAGCGCGCCTCCGTTGCGACCTTACGGAACACGGCGGTCATGGCCAGACGACAGTCGGTGTCGATATTGACCTTACGCACACCGCTCTTGATGCCGCGGACGATCTCCTCCATCGGCACGCCCCAGGTCTGCGGCATCTCGCCGCCGAACTGGTTGAACATGTCCTGGAGCGGCTGCGGCACCGAGGAGGAGCCGTGCATGACCAGATGCGTGTTCGGCAGCCGGCGATGGATCTCTTCGACCACCCGCATCGCCAAGATGTCGCCATCGGGCTTGCGGCTGAACTTGTAAGCGCCGTGCGAGGTGCCCATCGCGATGGCGAGCGCATCGACCTTGGTGGCGCGGACGAACTCGACGGCCTGGTCGGGATCGGTCAACAGCTGGTCGTGGCTGACCTTGCCCTCGACGCCGTGACCATCCTCCTGATCGCCGCCACCATGCTCGAGCGAGCCAAGCACACCGAGCTCGCCTTCGACGGAAGCGCCAACCCAATGGGCGAGATCGACGACACGGCGCGTAATCGCGACGTTATAGTCGTAGTCCGCCGCGGTCTTGGCGTCGGCCTTGAGCGAGCCGTCCATCATGACAGAGGTGAAGCCATGGGCGATGGCGGAGGCGCAGGTCGCCTCGTCGTTGCCATGGTCCTGATGCATGCACAACGGGATGTCCGGATAGGTCCGCTCCAGCGCGTCGATCATGTGCGACAACATCAGATCGCCGGCATAGCTGCGCGCACCGCGCGAGGCCTGGATGATGACGGGCGCATCGACCTCGGCCGCCGCCTGCATGATCGCAATGCCCTGCTCCATGTTGTTGATGTTGAAGGCCGGCACGGCGTAACCGTGGCTGGCGGCGTGATCGAGCAATTGGCGAAGGGTGATACGGGCCACGACAGATCCTCCTGTTATTGCTTGCGGGCGCGGGCGATCGCCCGGCGGGCGGCTTCGGCAACGCTTTGCGGCGTGATGCCGAATTCGCGGTAGAGCACCGGCGCCGGCGCCGAAGCACCGAAACCGCGCATACCGACGAACTCGCCGTCACTGCCGATCCAGCGATGCCAATCGCCGGCGACTGCTGCCTCGACGCCGACTCGCGGTGCGGTGCCGAGCACGGCGGCGCGGTAGTCGTCCGGCTGCTCCTCGAACAACGCGAAGCACGGCGCGGAAACGACGGCCGCACGCACGTGCTCGGTCGCAAGCAGCCGGGCCGCTTCCAACGCGATCGACACTTCCGAGCCGGTCGCCATCAGCGTGACGTCGCGCCCGCCATCGGGCGAGACGATGAGATAGGCGCCGCGGGCGACCCGATTCCGACCGCGGACATCGCTACGGAAGGTCGGCAGCGCCTGCCGCGACAGGCACAACACAGAGGGACGGTCTTCCTCTTCCAGTGCGCAGTTCCACGCCTCCAGCGTTTCGACCGCGTCGGCCGGCCGGAAGACCAGAAGATTCGGAATCACCCGCAGCGCGGCGAGATGCTCGACCGGCTGATGCGTCGGTCCGTCCTCGCCGAGGCCGATGGAATCGTGCGTCATCACATGGATGACGCGCAGCCGCATCAGGGCCGCAAGGCGGATCGCCGGCCGGCTGTAATCGGAGAAGGCGAGGAAGGTGCCACCATAGGGAATGAAGCCGCCATGCAGCGCGAGGCCGTTCATCGCCGCGGCCATGCCGTGCTCGCGGATGCCGTAATGGATATAGTCGCCGGCGAATGCGTCACTCTTGATCGGGACTTGCGCCTCGGCGTGCGTCAGGTTCGAATGCGTCAGATCGGCAGAGCCCCCAATCAGCCCGGGAATGGTTCCGGCGATGGCGTCGAGCACCTGTTGCGATGCCTGCCGCGTCGCGAGCTTCGGCCGCTCGCTGGCAAAGCGTTCGCGCAATTTCGCCGAGGCCTGGGCGTAGGCGTTCGGCAAGGCAACCGCCTTGCCCTCGACGAACAGGTCACGCTGCTCGGGCGTTGCGCCTTCATAACGGTCGAGCCAGGCGAGACGCGCGACCTGCCCGCGCTGCCCGATCATCCGCCACGCCTTCGCGACCGGAATCGGCACCACGAAGGGCTGGTAGTCCCAACCGAGAGTTCGGCGCGCGGCCGCGGTCTGCTCGGCGCCGAGCGGCGCGCCATGCGCCTTCTCGGTGCCCTGTCTATCTGGCGCGCCGTAGCCGATGATGGTGCGGCAGGCGATCAGCGACGGCTTTGCGGTTTCGCGCTCTTCCGCGATCGCCTGCGCAACGGCTTCAGGATCGTGCCCGTCGACGCGGCGAACCGACCAGCCGGAGGCGGCGAAGCGTCCGAGTTGATCGTCCGAGGTCGCAAGCGAGGTCGCCCCGTCGATAGAGATGCCGTTGTCGTCGAACAGCACGATTAGGCGGCCGAGCTTGAGATGACCGGCCAGCGAGATCGCTTCCTGGCTGATTCCCTCCATCAGGCAGCCGTCGCCGGCGATGACATAGGTGAAGTGATCGACGAGGCCATCGCCGTGCCGCGCATTGGCCATGCGCTCGGCGAGCGCCATGCCGACGGCCGTCGCAATGCCCTGTCCCAGCGGTCCCGTGGTGGTCTCGACACCCGGCGTGTGGCCATATTCGGGATGCCCCGGCGTCTTCGAGCCCCATTGCCGGAAGGACTTGATGTCGTCGAGGCTGACCGCACCGCCGGTGAGGTGCAGCAGCGCATAGAGCAGCATCGATCCATGGCCGGCCGACAGCACGAGGCGGTCGCGGTCCGGCCAGTTGGGATGGGCCGAGTCGAATTTGAGGAAGCGCCGGAACAACACGGTCGCGACGTCGGCCATGCCCATGGGCAGGCCGGGATGGCCGGACTGCGAGGCCTCGATGGCGTCGACCGCGAGGAAGCGGACGGCATTGGCGAGATCGTTGTGCGTGACCGCGGTGAGATCGGCTTCGGCGTGGACGGAAATGTTCATCGGGGTCTCTCCTCGTTCACTTCAAGCTGCGCTTGCGCTCGATCAGCTGCATGATCAGCGGCGTCAGGATCAATTGCATCGCGAGATCGAGCTTTGCGCCCGGACACACGATCGAGTTCGCACGCGACATCCAGCTGTGCGGCAGCATCGAGAGCAGATACGGGAAGTCGATGCCGCGCGGATTCTTGAAGCGGATCACGACCATCGATTCGTCCGGCGTCGGGATCCAGCGCGCAATGAACGGATTAGACGTGTCCACCGTCGGCACGCGCTGGAAGTTGATGTCGGTCTCGGTGAATTGCGGGCAGATATAGTGGATGTAGTCGGGCATCCGCCGCAGGATGGTGTCGGTGACGGCCTCGGTCGAATAGCCGCGCGCGCTGCGGTCGCGGTGCAGCTTCTGGATCCATTCGAGATTGATGACGGGCACGACGCCGATCTTGAGGTCGGCATAGCGCGCGACGTTCACCTTGTCGGTGACCACCGCGCCGTGCAGGCCTTCGTAGAACAGCAAGTCCGAATTCTCCGGCAGCCGCTTCCATTCGGTGAAGGTGCCGGGCGCCGCGCCGTGCAGCGCGGACTCTTCTGCGTCGTGCACGTAATGCCGCGTCGTCGCCGTGCCGGTCTCGCCATAGTCGCGAAACGCGCGCTCCAGCTCCTCGAACAGATTGGTCTCGGGGCTGAAATGGCTGAAATGCTTGTTGCCGCGCTCGGCCTCCGTGGCCATCTTCGTGCGCATCTCGGCGCGGTCGTAGCGATGGAAGGCGTCGCCCTCGATGTAGACGGCGTTGACCTTCTCGCGGAAAAAGATTTGCTCGAAGGTCTTCTTGACCGAGGTGGTGCCGGCGCCGGAGGAGCCGGTGATGGAGATGATCGGATGCTTCCTGGACATGGGACGCCCTCCTACAGCCGGAAGAAGCCGCGGCGCGCGAACAGCGGCGCGGAGACGCTGGCAACCAGCAGCGGATCGCAATGCAGCTCCTCGAGACGCCGCACCTCGTTGCTCGAGCCCATGATCAGCGGCACGCGTTGATGCAGGCTTTGCGCCGACAGGTCGAGGATGCGCTCGCGCCCGGTCGAGGCCGAGCCGCCGGCCTGCTCGATGATCATGGCCATCGGATGCGCCTCGTAGGTGAGGCGCAGACGACCGTCGCCATAGCCGGGACGCGCGTCCGAGGGGTACAGGAACACGCCGCCACGGGTGAGGATGCGGTAGGCTTCCGCGACAAGCGAGCCGATCCAGCGCATGTTGAAATTATGATTGGCGGGGCCCTCGACGCCGGCGAGGCATTCGTCGATGAAGGCGCGCACCGGCAGATCCCAGTGCCGGCGGTTGGAGGCGTTGATCGCGAATTCCTCGCACGCCTCGGAGATCTGCACGGCGCTGCGGGCGAGGCGGAAGCAGCCGGCCTTGCGGTCAAGCATGAAGAAGTCGACGCCGTCGCCGAGCGTCAGCACCAGCGAGGTTTGTGGACCGTAGGTGACGAAGCCCGCAGCGAGCTGCGCCGAGCCGCGCTGATGGAAGGCAAGGCTCAGATCGTCGGGCGCGGGCAGGATGGAAAAGATCGTGCCGACGGTCATGTTCAGGTCGATGTTGGAGGAGCCGTCGAGCGGGTCGATCGCGACGCAGATCTTGGCTTCGCGGTCGCCGATCTGCGGCTCGCGCATCTCCTCCGACGCCAGCGCTGCGATCGAGAGCTTGTCGAGGCAGCGGCGCAGGATCGCATCGGCCTGCACATCGAGATCACGCTGGACGTCGCCGTCGCTGTTGCGGCCGGTGGTCAGCCTGGAGGCGTCGGCGAGATCGCCTGTCGCGATGAGGTCGGTGATCTCGATCGCCGCTGCCGCGATGGCGTCGACTGCGGCCGCCACAGCGGGCCCATGCGGCGCCGTCTCGGAATACCGTTGAAGGTGGTCGTCCAGCCTGAGTTGCCCGGTCATCTGCGTCCATCCCCCTGCTGGCGCCGCATCCAGTTCCCTCCCGCTGGAGGTCGGTGCGGTCAGTCCCAGCACGATGAGATTGACAGGGCCGGCTTAATAAGGAAAATTTCTATTCATAATGAGTGCCAAAGAATTTTCTTATAATGGCCCCGGCCACGCAGCAGCCCAGCTCCGGCATCTGACGATCCGGCAGCTGCGCTCGCTCGCGGCGCTCTCGGCCAAGGGCAGCGTCACGGCGGCCTCCAGCCATCTGGGGCTGACGCAGCCGGCCGTGACCCAGCAGCTGCGGCAGCTCCAGGACCTCGCAGGATTGCCGCTGGTGCAACGGACCGGCGACGGCATGCTGCTGACCGAGGCCGGCCGGGAAGTGCTGGCGCTCGCCGAGCGCGTCGAAGCTGCGATCATGGACTGCCAGGGCGCGCTCGACCTGCTCGCCGGGCGCACCGGCGGCACGGTCCATCTCGGCGCGGTCTCGACCGCGAAATACTTCGTGCCGCATGCGATCGCGGCGTTCTCGAAGCGATATCCGAAGATCGAGATCAAGCTCACCATCGGCAATCGCGAGGACATCCGCGAAGCCATGCACGGCTACGACCTGGATTTCGCGGTGATGGGCCGGCCGCCGCCCGATGTCAGCGTCGATGTGCGTCAGCTCGGCCGCAATCCGCACATCATCGTCGCGCGCAAGGGGCACTGGCTGGAGCAGGATTCCGGCCTCAGCCTGACCGACCTCGTGCACGAGACCTTCCTCACCCGCGAGCCGGGCTCCGGCACGCGCACGCTGATGGAGGGCATGTTCCAGAAGTCGGATCTCGAGCCGATCATCGGCATGGAGATGAGCAGCAACGAGACCATCAAACAGGCCGTCATTGCCGGGCTCGGCATCGCCTTCATCTCGGCCCACACGGTGGCGCACGAGCTGGCCGAAGGCCGCCTCATCGTGCTCGATGTCGCCGGCCTGCCGATCGTGCGGCAATGGTACGTGATCCGCCGCAGCGACAAGGTGCTGCTGCCGCCGGCGCAGGCGATGTTCGATTTCCTGGGCTCGGAAGGCTCGAACTATCTGCCCGACGTGCCCGAATTCGGCGGACGATAATTCGCCGGCGCTCAGCTCATGAGCTTCATGGCGACGGTCGCCGCCAGCACCACGATGATCTGGAGCAGACGCTCCGTCGTGAAGATGCGGTTGAAGGTGGTCATCGCTTGCCCCCGGCCGACGTGAAGCGGATATCGATCGATAGGGTGCTAGCACAAGCCGGCATCGAGACAACTCCGTAGTCGCCCCGGGCCGCCCGCCCCTGATCGGACCGATCGCGCCCCGCCTGGCGCGGTTAACGATCAGGCCGCGAGCGGGGCGGCGTACTCCACGCGCGTGGCAAAATAGGCTTCCAGCTCCGACAGTGCGCGCGCTTCCCAATCCCTCGCCTGCTCCAGCAGCGACCAGCTCTGGCCCGGGCGGAATGCGGCGGTCTGGCGATAGAGCGATGCGATGCCGCGATAGCGGCGCACATTCTCCAGGATGGCGTGACCGTTTATTTGGCCGTTCATTGAAAACTCCCTCGTCATTCCCGGGGGAGAAATTGCGGCCAAATCTTTTTCGAAAAGTTAGCGGCGCGCGGCAAGCTCGCGATGGTTGCCGGACTGTTGCGCACGTGCCACGCGCGCGGTCGCGCACCGACGATCTATTGCGAATTCGTTGCCGCGCTTTCGCCCGACGGCTTCAGCCCGCCGCGGCTGATGATCACCATCGTCTCGCGGCAGAGATCGGCAAGGCCGATCAGGAGCACAGAGAGCACGCAGAACAGGTTGATGGAATCCGCGTTCGCGCTGGTCAGCGGCATGAACTCGAAGAAGGGCGGGATGAACGCCCACCACACCAGCGGCACGGTGAGCAGCGCCGCGAACGCCGCCGCCGGCGCGCCGGCGACGATGCCGAGCACGAACAGGCTGGGCAGGAATGCCGCGAAATAGAGCTTCGCGCCGAGCGCGACGCAGATGCCTTGAATCGCAGCCGACGCTGCGACGGCGCCGATTCCGAGCAGGAACGCCTGCCACGACCATGGCCGTACTCGCGGTACGCCAAACAGTCCCGCACGCCTCATCAGCCTCCCCCTGCCGCCCGTTAACCAAGGCCGCTTGCGACCAAAGTACTACAGCGCTGCGGGAATCGCGAGATCGAAATTGGGGCTGCGGCCGAGGTTTGGTAAACGCCCGCATGGCACCAATCGCGGCCCTACTCGGTGGCGGCGTAGAGCAGGCCCGCGACCGGCAGGGCAAGGCCAATGGCCGATGCGAGCATCCAGCCGCCCTGCGCAAAGGCCCAGGCGCCGACCGCCGAGCCCGCTGCGCCCGCCGCGAAGAACGTCGCCATGTAGAGGCCATTGAGGCGGCTGCGGTGCTCGTGCCCGAGCACGAAGATGGCGCGGAAGCCGAGCACGACGTTGCCCTGCACGCCGATGTCGATGGCGATCGCGGCCACGACGAGGCAGGCGAGGTTCAGCAGCGAGCCGGGCGCACCGAGATAGGTCGCGAGAAAGCCGGCGGCGGCGAGCAGCATGGCGACGCGCGTCGCGATGCGGCTGTGGCCGCGATCGGCGAGCCGTCCCGCGATGGGAGCTGCGAACACACCGGCGACGCCGGCGAGTGCGAACAATGCGATGCCGCGCTGGGTGAAGCCGAATTCACTGGCGAGCTGGAGCGGCGCCACCGTCCAGAACAGGGTGAAGCAGCCGAACAGGCTCGCCTGATAGAGCGCGCGGCGCCGGAGCAGCGGCGTGGTCAGGGCCAAATGCGGCATCGACAGCAGCAGCGTGCCGTAATGCATGCGCGCGACCGGCTTGCGCTTCGGCAGCGCCATCCACAGCACGGCCGCGAGCACGATCATCAATGCGGCCGAGCAGAAGAACACGGCGTGCCAGGACAGAGCCGCCGTGACGAAGCTCGAGACCGGGCGCGCGAGCATGATGCCCAGCATCAGCCCGGTCGAGACGTTGCCGACGACGCGGCCGCGGATCGCTTCGGGCGCCAGGTGCGCGGCATAGGGAATGATGATCTGCACCGCGACCGAGCCGAGGCCGATGAACAGCGCCGCGATCAGGAACGGCATCGCGTGGGTAGCGAACGCGGCGGCGAGCAGCGAAGCCGTCCCGAGCGTGATGACGGAGCAGATCAGCGCGCGATTCTCGATGAGGTCGCCGAGCGGCACGATGAAGAGCAGCCCGACGCCGTAACCGATCTGCGTCATGGTCACGATCAGCCCGGCCGCTTCGTGAGACAGGCCGAGCGCGGCGCTGATCGGGGCGATCAGCGGCTGGGCGTAGTAGATGTTGGCGGCGACCATGCCACAGGCCGCCGCCAGCACGAAGGTCAGTCGCTGCGACACCGCACCCGGCCTGGGCGCAATCTCGATCGTGGCATTCATCGTCATTTCACGTGGTCTCCAACTAATCGGGAACGATCATTCCCTAATAAGACATAAATTCAGGCGAGCAGCTTCATCGCGACGCCGACGAGGCGCATTCCGTCGAGCAGCAGGCGCGCCTTGCCGACGACGCGCATGCCTTGCGTGATGCAGATCATCAGCCGCGCGGTGTCGTCGGGCTCGACATGGCCGGGAATCGAGCCGTCCGCCTGCCCCTCGCGGATGAGGCCGGCGATGAAGCTCTCATTGCTCTCGAGCTGGGCGCGGACGCGGGCGGCGACCGCGGTATCGACCGCCGACAGCTCGACCGCACTGCCGACCACGAGGCAGCCGCGCCGCCCCTCGATGCCCTGCGAATGCGCGACGTAGGACAGCAGCACGCTGCGCAGCCGCTCGCGGCCGTTTTCGCCGCGCGCCGCCGCGCTGCGGGTCTGCTCCTGGCGCATCGCCGTGTAGCGCTCGAAGGCGGCGAGGAACACCGCATGCTTGTCGCGAAATGCCTTGTAGACGCTGCCGGTGGCGAGCCGCATCGCCGCGGTGAGGTCGCCGATCGAGGTGGCATGATAGCCGCGCTCGCGAAACACGCGCACGGCGCGGTCGAGCGCAGTATCCATGTCGAACTCCCGGGGACGACCGGGCGGACGGGCTGTGGGCTGGGATCGGCGGGCTGCCTTTTGCATTGCAGTATAATAGGGAATGATTGTTTCCTAATAAAGACACGTGGTTGTGATGAGGTGGCCGTTTTGCGGAGCCCGCAACTCTCGTAAGCGGCGCGGGCTTCGTTCTCCCAACTCCGTCATTCCCCCGCGAAGGCGGGGAATCCAGTACGCCGCGGCCTATCGATTCAATCACGACCGCCTCGGAATACTGGATCGCCCGGTCAAGGCCGGGCGATGACAGCGAGCGTGTGGTTACCGACATGCGTATTCGCCCTCGCGGCCCAATTCGCCCGAGCTTTGCTTGATCTCTCCACCCTCTAAGCCAAGAGGGCGCAGGGAAGGCCGCATAGGCGTTAAGGTAGCGCAAGCATTGATTGATATTGACGTTTTCGGGGAGGCTCGCGCAGGTGCCGCCCGAGCGCTCGCTTACTGCGGCGCAAGCGGCGGATGGTTGGTTGTGGAATGATTGCTTGCAGCAAGGATGCAACGAGTTGTTGCAAGATACGCCAACCGCCAGGTGTCGTCAGGCGGCCTGCTTCCAGTGGGGAGAGTCCTCGAAGTCGCGGACAAGCGGCTCGAGCAGCAGGATAATCAAGAGGTGAGCCAGCAGGTAGGGCTTCGCCGAACGCTGATCAGTTCCAGGCGGTGTCTTGAGACCAATCAGGCTTTTCAGTCGCTTGAAGCCAAGTTCGATCCGCCATCGCAGTCGATAGAGTGCAAGCACATCCTTGGCGGAGAACTCGTCCCGTGCGAGCGACGTGACCAGAATGACCCAATCCGCGGCTTCCAGAGTCCCTTTGGAGATGATGCGGTTTTCGTCTCGTGCGTCTCGCCGAGCTTTACGACGCGAAGCCGCGGCCGCACCGGTGGGCTTCTTGACCGCAACCAGACGCATAGCCAGAGGCGCCCCGTCCTTGCGTTTGATCCAAATCCTCCGATCGATCAGTCCGCGTGCCTTTGCCGCACGCAATTGGGCCATCAGATCGAATGGAAGGCCTTGGGCATCAAGCCAGCGCGCGTTCTTCCAGCCTGCTCGGATCAGAACGTCGGCACCAGCCGCGCGGACAGCCGCGATGCGGTCAGGTTGCAGATAAGCGCGGTCAGCAATGCGGATCTCGTTCTTGACTACTGGTATCCGGTCAAACGTTTCGCCCTCTTGCTGATCCGTTAGCTCGAAGTGACCAAAGCGCTCACTTGGCAGATCAAATGCACTATGAAGCCGCCAAAGCTCACTGCTCCTGCGGGCAGTCGGCCCGGCCTGAGGTACTGTCGTCGCATCGACGATGCGGATCAGGCGGCCTCGGCTCGCCTTCGGCGCTGCCGCATCGAGCAAGCTCTCCACCAGCACTGCAAACCAATCGCCACATTGACGCAGGCGATAGAACAACGCCACGCTGCTGAGGTCCGCAAGGCCAACAGAAGCCGCCCACGCAGCTGTCGATCTCAATCCTCTTTCCCCTAAACAATAGGCCAGCATCAGCCGAAGCAACGCCACCGCGTCTGGAATTTGGCGCCGCCGCGCGAAAGCCTTCGTCTGGCGCGCGCTTATCTCAAGCTGCTCAGCCCCACCCAGCTGCGCAACCACTCTCGTCCAGTCCTCATTTAGAAGCGATTCGTCTGCCATGCCCCTTGGAATCACGTGTGATTCCAACACTCAAGAATAAACTTAACGCCTATGGGGAAGGCCGGGTGCTGACCTCGCACCCGCGGTCTGCTGCGCGAGATAGCGCAAAGGAGACCGCACAGCAGCATACAGGTGGTGCCAATCACTCGGCCTTCCCTGCGCGATGGTCGGACGGCGTATGCCGCGCTCTCCCGGGAGCCGAGTTCCTTCTGGCCTCCCTCACTCTCGCGAAAGTCACCGGCCATCGCGCCGGTTGACGCGACTGCCGCATCCGCAAGAGCTTGACCGTAGCAACGACGGCCAGGACCACACGGTTTTGCCGTACGCACGGCCCGCCATTTCGCCGCAGTTTTCGCAGCCCTGTCGACGGGGCTGCGAAACTTACAGGCGAGACCGACCTGACAGCGCCGTCCGTCCACGCGAAGCCTTAAGGGCTCACGGAGAGCAATCCGCCCTGCCTCTGGCCACTCGCGCCCGACGCTGCTGCGTCCACCGCAAAGCCCGGCTCGCGACAATGACGACCTCATGATCGCCCCTCAAGGATGAGCCGGGATGGCCGACACATACGACAAATCCGAATTTCGGCAAAGCGGAATATTTTTGCGCCGCTGGGTTGACAGAGAAGCGAAACAGGCCGGTCCCCCAGCCCGCATGGAGCGCAGCCCAATCCGGCACAGTGCAAGATGCCGCGCGAGCGGCCCCGGACTGCGCTTTCGCTCCATCCGGGCTGCGGAAGCATCACCCCTTCGACAGCACCGGCGTCCCATCCGCCATCGTCGTCACGCCTTTCCGCTCGACGATCATCCCGTAAGCCCGCGGCTGGCGGTGGACGTCGAAATTGAAGGTGGTGCGCTTGTAGGAATTGCAGAGATCGAGGTCGCAGCGCGCCAGCGCGATCTCGTCGCCCTTGGTGGTGCAGGCCGCGATGATCTCGCCCGAGGGCGCGATGATGCAGCTGCCGCCGATCTGATCGACGCCCTCCTCGAGACCGGCCTTGGCGACCCCGACGACGAAAGTGCCGTTCTGATAGGCACCGGCTTGCATCACCAGACCATTATGAAACAACGAGAGATCGTCATGCTCGGGCGCGGGTGGATTGTGCACCGGCGTGTTGTAACCGATCAGCAACATCTCGACGCCCTGCAGACCCATCACCCGATAGGTCTCGCTCCAGCGGCGGTCGTTGCAGATCGCCATGCCCATGACGCCACCGAAGGCATCGACCACGCCGAAGCCGCTACCCGGCTCGAAGTAGCGCTTTTCCAGATGCTGAAACGCGCGCCAGGGCTCGTGCTCGGCATGACCGGGCAGATGGACCTTGCGATACTTCAGGACAATCGCGCCGCTCTTGTCCACGAGAATGGACGTGTTGTAGCGCCTGACGATTCCGGCCTCCACCGCGAGCTCGGCATAGCCAAGGCAAAAGCCGATCCCGAGTTCGCGCGCGAGATCGAACAGCGGCTGCGTCTCAGGGCCCGGCATCTCGCGCTCGAAGAAGCTGTCGACCTCGGCCTGGTCCTCGAAGTACCAGCGCGGAAAGAACGTGGTCAGCGCCAGCTCGGGATAGACGATCAGGTCGCAGCCGCAAGCGCGCGCCTCGCGCATCAACGCCATCAGCCGCGCCACCACCGCGGTCCTGGTCTCGCTCCTCGCAATCGGGCCGAGCTGGCCGGCTGCAATAGTCACAAATCTCGCCACGACTCATTCCTTACGTTTCTGATCGCGTCGGACCTGGAGTTGCCCAGGCACCGCGCGCAGCCGCTTTGGACCCCCCGTCGGGACCATCGTGCGACGGCTCGCCGACAATACCGGAACTTTCGTTGCCGATCTGCAACGGTTCCCCGCGATCTGAAGCCGGACAAAACAAACTCCCATTCCGGCCACGAACCGCTCTCACAACGCCGTGAGGACGACAGGGGAATGACGATGCGTGCACAACGCGTTTGGAAAGTGAATGGGGCTGCCAGCATCGGGCAGCTCCAGTCGAGACTGGACGATCTCAACAAGCGTCTCAGCCAGCTCGAAGGCCAGAATCCGGAGACCTGGAAGCTCGACGAGCTGAGATCGAGCGCGCTCAGGCTGTCGCGCGAGATCGACGACATCCGCTGCGCGGAAGCGACGGCGGCGCTGAGCGAGCTCTTGCGGAAGTAGCCGGCGATTCGCTCGCCGCCCAGGAACCAACGCGTCCCGCCGCCATTTCCATGAGAGCATGGAGCAAGGTCATGAGCAGGCACCTGACGCGAGCCGATCTCGCGCGCGGCGTGGCTGGCGCGGTATCCACGCTGGTCGTGTGCGCGACGGCGGCCTTTGCCATCGCACGCCATTTCGCGCTGTGAGGGATTTCGCATGACATCCGACCCTGAGGAGTCGGTGAGGCTGCAAGGCTTTGGCGAGATGACGTTGCGCAGCGCGATCGCGACGCTGATGGCGCTCGGCGAGCGCGAGCGATCAGATGCCGCCATCTTCCGCATCCGCGACGGCTCGCGTTTGGCGTCGAGCGAGATCGCCGAGCTCGCTTCCGACTGGGGCATGACGCCGATGGCTGAGGTCAGGTCGCCGCGACTGGCGCCGGATCAGCACTGGACGGACATCGTTCGCGGCATGGTGCGCGAGGCCCCGCTGCCGTCGCTGATGGTGGCGTTCTTGGTGGGCGTCCTGGTGGCGCGGCGATAGCAATGCCGCTCGCGCGGCCTCGGCCGCCGCTGGAAGCCATGCCGCCGCAACAGGCTGCCCCGCCCATGCCAAATCGGCCGTGGACCCGTCCCGAAAATCGTTGCAGAAAGACACCTGAGGCGCTGGCGGCCAATCCGCCAAGCCTCTGGAAAACGTCAACTTTTGGAATAATGGTCGGAGTGGCAGGATTCGAACCTGCGACCCCTGCGTCCCGAACTCGCTGCGCTTCCCGGCGCCCCTTGAATTTTCTGCCATTTTTGTGCGCCTTCCTGATCGATCTTCTGCTTTCGTTCACGTCATTCTTGGGCCCTTCTTGGGCCCGTGCGCAGGCATGGCAGGTATGGTAAGGAGCTTTCCTACCAATTAGATTTCGGGGATGCCTGCCAATCTACCCAAAGACCATCTTGTCGCGTTCGCGCATCGCCTTAAACGTTTGCTCGACGAGCGGCAGTGGTCCGCCGCCGAGCTCGCTCGGGAGGCGAGCAAGTTCGTGCCTGAGACTCATCGCAAGAACGGCAAGCGATACATCGTGGGTCGGCACCTGGTCAGTGCGTACTGCCGCGGCGAAAACGAACCGAACTGGACTAACCTCGGTTACATTGCAAAGGCCCTGGGTGTCCAACCGGAAAACCTACTGCCCCCAACACACAAGCCGCCCGCGGTTCAGATAGCTCAAGCTATCACTTCGCTCGGCGGTCGAACGCGCCTCATCATTGATGCGGAGGTAGAGACCTCGGTGGCAATGGAAGTCATGAATCTAGTTCAGGCGGGGCTGGCCAAACACGACAACTGATACGCGGCCACCTATGTGTGACGCATTTGGATTTCCCGAATAGCACGGCAACCGATCGTCATGAACGTCAACATAGCCATCCAATGCGATACCTGCGAAGATACGACTAACTGCCGCATTGGCATGTCGAATCGTGATGAGCAACCGTTTCGCTTCTGTTGCCAAACCTGCGGCTCTCCTATCGACATTATTGTCCGCAACGATGGCCCCGGAGAGTTCGTCGGAGCCAAACAAATCCCAGACAAAGTCCCATTTGATGAGAACATCAATTTCGTCGATTTGCATCTCGATTTCCCAGTCTCATTTGAAAAATATGTGATGGGCAGAACACCGTTCATGCGCGCCCTCGCTCGCACGGACCAGAACGGCATGATGATCCATAATCATCGTTTGAACTTTCTCAATGAAGAGATGTCCAAAGCACGCTTTTTTAAGCTCATCCTCAAACTCTATGCTTCACGCAAACTGACGCCGTTCAAGATGAGCCTGGTGCGAAATTTCGGCATCGAGGTAAAGTCGGACGCTCCGGAGGATATAAACGCCGCTCTTTACACGCTGATCAGCAATTTCATGATGCCCTTCGACTACCCGTGGCAGAACAGCGAAGCGATTGAACTATTTCAGCAAGCGATCGGCGACATAATGAAGCGATGCCCCGAAGCCGTGAAAGCCTTCATGGAGGAGATGATGGACACATCATTCCTCAAGAATCTCCAAGCAGATTGCCTTGGTATTTACCCTCGAATACTCGACGCTGAGCTTCCGTTAAGACCCGCGCTTTTTCTCGACTTTGATCAAGAGTTTGAGAACAACCCAGTTGCGATGAGAGTTTCGAATGCAGACTTCGAAAGTACAAAGGATCTGTATAAGGACATATCCGAAGTGATTTCACGCCAGCTCGTTCTGGTGGCCGGCATCAACAATCTCCTCAAGCGAGGCGATCACAATGCCTTCCAGCCTGAGATTGGGAAAACCAAGGGTGGCAAAGACTACACCCCGAAAAATCTGCACGACTTTGCAGACGTTCCGTTCGGAAACAAGCTCCAGTTTGTGGACGATGCTTGGTTCGATTTAATCGATGGGAGCGCCGACAATAAACTGCGAAACGCTATCGCTCATCACAAGACCGACTATGATGAGATATCCCAAACATTGACGTACTATCCGAGAAAGGAGGGCATCAAGGAGGAGAAAGGCGAATCAATTTCGTTTCTTTTATTTCTTAGGCAGCTTCTGATCTCATATAGAGAAATGCACAGGTTGCATCATCTCATCAAATGTCTCTTCTATCTTCAATTCTTTATCTTCGACAAAGTTGCTTCAAGGAAAGAAGGCGAAAGCGCCTAGAGGCAACTCGCGAGAATGCAACGAAGCGAAGCGGTCGTATTTCCTCGCTTGGATCTAACCTATGGACCGTTGAGTTAGTCGCAGACTTATTTTCGTCTCGTCCTACGAAACACGAATAGACCGAGCATTTCTGGCCAGATCTACTTGGGCGTCTTCAAGTGAGCGGCACTTCGCCAGCGCTGTGCATACCGATCCATACCTGCTGTTTGAGCGGCGCCTTGCGTTTATGGATCTTGTCAAATTCCGCCTTTGGCAATTCTTGGATGAGGCTGAATGCAGCCATCCTGTGCGTGCCATCAATCAGACTAATGCCATCCGGCTTCTGCATGGTGACCAACGCCCTTGGAAAACGGGCGTTGTCTTTCAGATAGAGCCACGGCTGTGCGATCCTTCTCTTCGTACTCGCGTCGAGATTACCGCTTTTCATTCCGGAAACCAGGTCAGTTACATCCGCCCGAGCTTTGACGGTTAGAGCATCAAGTTCGCACCGTACTTTTTGCTTCTTCCACTTAACATTCTTCCACCAGGAAAGCGGTCGTCCGCCAAGGAGACCATTCCAGCGGTGATCGCCTAAGGGATCGGGAGGTGGCCAACCGCAGTCGGGTTCATTGGCGAAGTAAAGCAACCATTGCTCAATGACATCCTGCGGCCACCCCGGGAGGTCTTTTTGAATATCGGCAATCGAAAGCATGTGCCTGCCCGGGGCTACTGCTTCAAGAGCTTTGAATACTTCTCGCTCAGGATAGAGAATACCTTCACGAAGCGCTGATCATCGGGCAGCATCTTCGAGGGCTGCGTCGTCATACGCGCCATGAATTCCCGCGCCGGTCTGGTCTTATTGAACTTCAAGCCTATGGCTTCAAACGCATCTTCGTAGCGCTTCACTATTCGAGGTATATTCGGGTTAAGCACGAGCTTTTTACCCTTCAATTCCGCTTTGTAAGTGTCGCCGACGAGCGCCTCATAGACCGATTGGTCGAGCAAGTCCTCGATGTCAGCCTCTTTAGGGGGAACATCGAATGCCTCGGTTACAAAGGTAATCTCTGTCGGCTTGAGGAGCTTATTCTTTACGAGATCTTCGAATGTCTCACGCCCGGCGCGATCATCGTCAAGGAGGATCAGTACGTTCAGATCTTGCGACGACAACAGCGCAGCCATGTACGACACTTTGCCAGCACCACCAACCGGCATCAGAACCAGATCTTCCGGAAGACCGGATTTACCAATCGCGGTCAGGTGTGCGCTTACCGACGACAATATCCAAAAATCTGTGATGCCTTCGATGATGAGGTTGTTGTTCCCAATGAACAAGGTTTGAGACAGATGGTAGCCAAGAGCTGCCTGCAGCGGAAACAGCGTGCGGGAATCTCCCGTTGGAGTGTTGGTTACAGTAGTTCCGGCTGCCGGATCGATATTTACGGTCCGCACGATCTCGATTGCGTCGGGTGGCACCATGAATGGCGAATGCGTCGTGTAGATGATCTGATTTTTGTAGTCCTCGCGGAAATGCCTCAGAAGGTTTTCTTGCGACTTGGCATGCAAGTATAGGCCGGGCTCGTCCAGAAGCAGGACAGCGCCGTCCGCGTTTCCGCCTTGAGTATCCGCGGAAAACGTAATGTAAAAAGCAAAAAACCAACGAAAGCCTCGGCTACGTTCGTCCAGGTTGATTTCAACGGGATAATCCGAGTTAGGATCAGAAACGAGCACCGACAGATAGGGCCCGTCGATATTGAAGCGAACCGTAAGTTGCCGATCCTTCCACAGGCGACGTATCTCGCCGGTAACCAAGGAACCGGCCCGATTTAGAATCTGTCCGCGAGTTTCGTAGTCATTCAAGTTCTTATGCAAGAATGCGGGGTCGAAGTCCGCTACTTTGGCCAGCTTCGCGAAATTCTCCTCGCTCATCTTCTTTGTTGGATCTTCCCCACGATGATTGACATAGTGGTCAAGATTTTGATGCCCAAGCAGTTCAGGAAAATCTGACACATAGATAAATTTGGGAAGCCATGATTCGACTAGGATACGCGCTTTCTTCAACGCTTCGTCGAAGCCAACGACAGCGTCAGCCATGGCTTCAATATCGGCAAGTAGCTCGTCTTGTGAGTCATCGAGCATTATATTCGCTGCACCGAGCGCCTGACGCACATTCGTGGCTGTAGTCTTCAGGGTTGTCGCCCAAGCTCGCTGCTGCTTCGTGTCATTGACGGGACTTGTCGCTGCGTCGAACGCGGTCCAAGCGGCTGCGCAATTTGCTGCTTGGGGATCTTCAAGCGCCTCCAGTTTTGGCGCAAGAACAGGCTTCAGGCGCCTGAATGTTCCCGCTATTTTCTTCGCATCAAGCGTTGGCTCATCTGCTTTGATGGAAACCCAAAGTGGCGGCTCGTAACCTCGGCCGATAGCGACTTCTTCAAGATGAGAAGTATTGGGCAGAAGCTTCTTTAGCTCAGCGACTTCCGATTGATCGAGCTTCCACCAAGACCAAACGACGGGCGTATCGGGCTTGCAGTCCTCAATGCGCCTGCTGCGTGGAAAATCCTTGATCTTCGTAAGCGGTCGACGGTTGTCCGGCGGATTCAGTGTCGCAAGCGCCAACAAAAGATTTGACTTGCCGCTTTCGTTACGACCCACCAGCGATGTCAATTTGGCTACGTCAATATCACCACTGTCTTCCACGGAACGGAAATTCTGAACACGGAACTTCGCAAGCAGCATGAATCGTTCCCCAGCCCCACACTTCTATCACGCGATCGTACATCGCGATGCAACTGTAAGGAAAGGATGGGTCGACGGTATTGAACTATTGGAGAGACTACTTCGCGCGAATGTCCACAGACACAGCCTAAGAGGCGCCTTCGGGCCAGGGAGCCCCATCGAAGATCCGCGCACCCTGCGTACTATCCGCTGGGGGCGCAGGTAATTATTTCTTGGGCCCTTCCTTGGGCCCCAGAAAATGCTACAGGCTTAAGCCATTGAAAATAATGGTCGGAGTGGCAGGATTCGAACCTGCGACCCCTGCGTCCCGAACGCAGTGCTCTACCGGGCTGAGCCACACTCCGACAAGAAGGCGGCTTATAGCGTCGGGTTTGACGCACTGCAAGCGGCCGAGCCGAGGAATTTTGTCCCTGTGAGAACGGGTCTCGAGACACTGATTTTGCCGGCCGGCGAGGCCGGCGCGGAAGCCGCCGCCCGGACCTTGGCCGCCGGCGGGCTGGTCGCGTTTCCGACCGAGACGGTCTACGGGCTCGGCGCGGATGCCGCCAACGCCGCCGCGGTGGCCCATATCTACAGCGCCAAGGGACGGCCGGCGTTCAATCCGCTGATCGCGCACGTGCCTGATATCGCCGCTGCGCGCCGCATCGGCCGGCTCGACGGCCGCGCGCTGAAGCTGGCAGAGGCGTTCTGGCCGGGGCCGCTGACGCTGGTGGTGCCGAAGACGGAGAACTGCCCGGTGTCTGATCTCGCCACCGCAGGCCTCGACACGGTCGCGATCCGCATTCCCGCCCACCCCGTGGCCGAGGCGATTTTGCGCGCTTTTGGCGGAGCGGTGGTGGCGCCGTCGGCAAACATCTCCGGGCACGTCTCGCCGACGCTGGCGGCGCATGTCGCCAGCGACCTTGCCGGGCGCATCGACCTGATCATCGACGGCGGGCCGGTCGCGGTCGGCGTCGAATCGACCATCGTCGGCTGCTTCGAGGCGCCAATGCTGCTGCGGCCAGGCGGGCTGTCGCGCGACCGGATCGAGGCCGTGCTCGGCGCGCCGCTGGCGCGGCCACCGGCGGACGCCGAGAGCGACGACAGCCAGCCGCTGGCGCCGGGCATGCTGGCCTCGCATTACGCGCCGCGCGCCCATGTGCGGCTGCACGCGCAGGACGTCGCGCCGGGTGAAGCGCTGCTGGCGTTCGGGCCTGCGCGTCTGCCGGGCATGGAGGCGGCCGCGGCCGTCATGAATCTGTCGCTCGCGGCTGATCTCGATGAAGCCGCCGCCAATCTGTTCGGCTATCTTCGCACGCTCGATGCGAAGGCACCGAAGGCGATCGCAGTGATGGCGATCCCCGAGGAAGGCTTGGGCGAAGCGATCAATGACCGGCTGCGGCGCGCGGCAGTTGCGCGTTAAAGCGCGATGAGCATTGGATGAATCGTCATCGCGCTTTAGGTTGCTGTTTACGCATGATCTTTCCGGAAAACCGCTTCGCACTTTGCGCTAACGCAGCCCTTCGGGTCCGGATCATGCTTAGAACGCGGGATGAAAGAAGACGACATGAACATCAATCAATCCGCCGCCCCTCCGCTTGCGCCCGAGCTGATCGAGCAATTCCGCAAGATCGTCGGCGATCGCCACGGGATCACCGATGCGGCCGACATCGAGGCCTACGTCACCGAAGAGCGCAATTTGTTCCACGGCCGCACGCCGCTGGTGCTGCGCCCGGGCTCGACCGCGGAAGTCTCCGAAATCTGCAAGCTCGCCTCCGCGCACAGGATCGCGCTGGTGCCGCAGGGCGGCAATACCGGTCTCGTCGGCGGGCAGACGCCGCACAATGGCGAGGTGGTGGTGTCGCTGCGCCGCCTCGACAAGATCCGCGAGGTCGACACCGCCTCGAACACCATGACGTGCGAGGCCGGCGTGGTGCTGCAGGTCGCGCAGCAGAAGGCCTCCGACGCGGACCGGCTGTTTCCGCTGTCGCTCGGCGCCGAAGGCAGCTGCACCATCGGCGGCAATCTCTCCACCAATGCCGGCGGCACCGCCGCGCTCGCCTATGGCGTCGCGCGCGAGATGGCGCTGGGGCTGGAAGTGGTGCTCGCCGACGGGCGTGTGCTCAACGTGCTGTCGAAGCTGAAGAAGGACAACACCGGCTACAATCTGCATAACCTGTTCATCGGCGCCGAAGGCACGCTCGGCATCATCACCGCGGCGACGCTCAAGCTGTTCCCCAAGCCGCGGGCGGTCGAGACCGCCTATGTCGGGCTGAAGTCGCCGGAGGCGGCGCTCAAGCTGCTGACGATCGCGCAGAGCGAGGCCGCCAACGCGCTGACGAGCTTCGAGCTGCTCTCGCAGATGGCGGTGGATTTTTCGGTGCGTCACGGCATCGACGTGCGCGATCCGCTGGCGGAAAAACATCCCTGGTACGTGCTGATGGAGCTGTCCTCGCCGAGCGAGGACGCCCGCACGCCGCTGGAGACGATCCTGGCCCGCGCCATGGAGGAGGAGATCGTCGACGACGCCGTGATCGCGGCCAGCCTCGCCCAGCGCAACAATTTCTGGAAGCTGCGCGAGGAAATGTCGGCGGCGCAGAAGCCGGAGGGCGGCTCGATCAAGCACGACATCTCCGTGCCGGTCGCCGCCGTGCCCGCCTTCATCGCGGAGGCCGATGCTGCCGTCGTCAAGCTGATCCCGGGCGCACGGCCGGTGCCGTTCGGCCATCTCGGCGACGGCAATCTGCACTACAATGTCAGCCAGCCGATCGGCGCCAACACGGCGGATTTTCTCGCGCGCTGGCACGAGATGAACGCGGTGGTGTTCGAGATCGTGCTGCGCATGGGCGGCTCGATCTCGGCCGAGCACGGCATCGGCGTGCTCAAGCGCGACGAGCTGCCCGAGGTCAAGGACAAGACCGCCATCGAGCTGATGCGGTCGATCAAGGCGATGCTCGACCCGCTCGGCATCATGAATCCGGGGAAGGTGCTGTGAGTATTCTTGCGATCGATGCGATCGGGGATGCCGACGTCGAGAACGTCGTGGCGCTGTGGCAGCGCTGCGGCCTGACGCGGCCCTGGAACGATCCGCACGCCGACATCGCGCTGGCGCGCCGGCGCGACAACTCGACCGTGCTGATCGGCCGCGATGGTGGCGCAATCGTCGCCACCGTCATGGTCGGCCATGACGGCCATCGCGGCTGGGTCTATTACGTCGCCGTCGACCCCGAGTGCCAGAAGCGCGGCTACGGCCGCGTCATCATGGCGGCGGCCGAGGACTGGCTGCGGGCGGCCGGGATATCGAAGCTCCAGCTGCTCGTGCGGCGCGAGAATGCACCGGCGAATGCGTTCTATAGCTCGCTCGGCTTCGAGCTCTCCACCTCCGTGATGTTCCAGAAGTGGCTCGACGGCCGCGCGACCACGCCAAGCAACTGAGCTGCGGCCCCGGGCGCAGCTGCGCTCTCCCTCGCTCCGCAAGCGGGGCGAGGTGAAGAAAAGAAGGACAGCCATGACCATTTCCGACCGCGTCCGCATCAAGGACGTCCGCGTGCTCTCGGACAATTGGACGCCCCTGAAGACCACCACGTTCGAGTACCGCCGCGCCAATGGCGAATGGCAGACCCAGCATCGCGAGACCTATGAGCGTGACAACGCCGCGGCCGTGCTGCCCTACAACCTTGCCCGCCGCAGCGTGATCCTTGTGCGTCAGTTCCGCCTGCCGGCATTCATCCGCGGCTACGACGATCTCCTGATCGAAGCCGCCGCCGGCGTGCTGGACAATGCTTCGCCGGAAGAGCGCATCCGCGCCGAGGCGGAGGAGGAGACCGGCTATCGCCTGCACCATGTGCACAAGGTGTTCGAGGCCTTCATGAGCCCCGGTGCGATCACCGAGAAGCTGCATTTCTTCGTCGCCGAGTACGAGCCTTCGATGCGGGTGAGCGACGGCGGCGGCCTCGCGCATGAGGGCGAGGACATCGAGGTGCTGGAGCTCGGCATCGACGAGGCGCTGGCGATGATCGCGGACGGCCGCATCATCGACGCGAAGGCGATCATGCTGCTGCAATACGCCGCGCTGCACGTTTTCAGGTAGGTGATGCCGGCGCCTCTTCCCTGGAGGGGGAGGGTCGGCTCGCATCTGAGCGTAGCGAAGATGCGAGACGGGGTGGGGTGACGGTCTCTCCGCAACGAACAGTGCCCGTGTGGAGAGATCACCCCACCCCGCTCGCGCTGTGCGCGATCGACCCTCCCCCTCCAGGGGAGGGTAAGTGACACCGTGCGCGCGGCTTCATCGTCGGCTGCAATTCTGACCTGCGCCGCCCTGCTCCCCGTTGAGCAACCGCAAAACTATCTCTAGTCTGGCCTCAACCAAGAACCAGGAGACGCGCCCATGTCCGCTCCGCGCGACGACGAATTCGGCTTTGCGCCCGACTATGATTCCCCCGTCCCTTATATGCAGCGCACGCGGGATTATTACGCGGCGATCGGCTACACCACGCCGTATCGCTGGGCGCATTACACCGAGGCGCCGTTCCGGCCGCTGAAAAAGGCGCTTGCGCAATCGCTTGTGACCATCATCACGACGGCGGCGCCGTACGATCCTGACAAGGGCGACCAGGGTCCGGGCGCGGCGTATAATGGCAGCGCGAAGTTCTACCAGGTCTATGACGGCGACACCTCGAAGCAGCACGACCTGCGCATCTCGCATATCGGCTACGACCGCAAGCACACCTCGGCCACCGACAGCGGCACCTGGTTTCCGCTGCCGCAGCTGTTGAAGGCGAGCGCGGCGGGACGGATCGGCGAAGTCGCCCCGCGCTTCTTCGGCGCGCCGACCAACCGCAGCCATCGCGTCACGATCGACACCGACGCGCCGGAGATTCTTTCGCGCTGCCTGGCCGACAAGGTCGACGTCGCGGTGCTGGTCCCGAACTGCCCGGTCTGCCACCAGACCACCGCGCTGGTGGCGCGGCACCTGGAGCGGAACGGCATTTCGACGGTGATCATGGGCTGCGCCAAGGACATCGTCGAGCACGCCGCCGTGCCGCGGTTTTTGTTCAGCGACTTCCCGCTCGGCAATTCCGCCGGCAAGCCGCACGATGTCGCCTCGCAGGCGCAGACGCTGGAGCTGGCCTTGAAGTTGCTGGAGACCGCGAGCGGGCCGCAGACCACGATGCAGTCGCCGCTGCGCTGGAGCGAGGATGCCTCCTGGAAGCTCGACTACAACAATGTCGCGCAGCTTTCGCCGGAAGAGCTGGCGCGCCGCCGCGCCGAATTCGACAAGCAGAAGGAGATCGCGCGCGGCAACCGCGCCGCCTGACATCCTCCGATAACGATAAGCAATGGGGAGAGCGACGTGACGCGACCGTTCGAGGGCGTGAAGATCCTGGACTTCACGCAAGTGCTGGCCGGCCCCTATGCGAGCTACCAGCTCGCGCTGCTGGGGGCCGACGTCATCAAGGTCGAGCGGCGCGAGGGCGAGGACATGCGCCGCACGCCGCTGTCCCGCGAATGGGCCGAGCGCGGGCTGGCTCCGGCGTTCCAGGCCATCAACGGCAACAAGCGCAGCCTGACGCTCGACCTGCAAAAGCCCGATGCGATCGCGATCGTGAAGAAACTTGCGGCAACGGTCGATGTGGTCATGGAGAATTTCCGCCCCGGCGTGATGGACAAGCTTGGCATCGGATATGAGGCGCTGTCGGCGGTCAATCCCAAGCTGATTTATTGCGCGGTGTCAGGCTTCGGCCAGACCGGGCCGGATCGTTTGCGGCCCGGCTATGACGGCAAGATGCAGGCGCTGTCGGGCATCATGGCGATCACCGGCCATCCCGAGACCGGGCCGACGCGCGCGGGCTTTGCGGTATGCGACGTGCTCTCGGGCGCGACCGCCGCGTTCGGCGTGTCGAGCGCGCTGTACCAGCGCGACCGCACCGGCAAGGGTCAGCTCATTGACGTCTCCATGCTGGAGGCGACGATGGCGTTCCTCTCGGGCCAGATCGCTGACTGGTCGGTCGCCGGTCATCGCCAGCAGCTGTCGGGCAACCAGGCGGTCAGCCGCAAGACCACCGCGAACCTGTTCAAGGCCGGTGACGGCTACATCCTGCTCGCCGTCAACAACGAGAAGCAGTACCGCGCGCTGATGTCCACGCTCGGCCGTGAGGATACGCTCTCCGATCCGCGCTTTGCCGACTGGTTCTCGCGCAACGAGAACGAGCCGGCCCTGCGTGCCATCATCGAGGAGGCGCTCGCAAAACGGCCGGCGCGCGAATGGGAGAAAATCCTCGAGGACGCCGGCGCGCCCTGCGCCAGCATCTGGAGGGTCGAGGAGGTCATCGACCATCCGCAAATCAAGGCGCGCGGCGCCATCCAGGAGCTGGATACGCCCTACGGCCGTCTGCGCTTCGCCGGCAGCGGATTCAAGCTCGCGCATGGCGGCGGACGGCTGGACCGGATGGCGCCGGAATTAGGAGCGGATACGGACGCAGTGCTTGGCGAGCTGGGCTTCGATGCGGCGGAGATCGCGGCGCTCAGGGCGCGCGAGATTGTGTGAGGACGCAGCCACAAACTCCAAACTGTCGTTCCGGACAAGCACAAGCGCAGATCCGGGACGACAGCGGAGTGAAGGGCGCCAGCTTGGCTAGAACAACGACCCCTGCCCGTCATCGGCCGAGCTCGCCGCAACTTTCCGCGCCACTCTCTTCGGCTTCGGCGCTTCCGCCTCCATCTCCTCCGCACTGATCGGCAACAGCAACTGCTCGTCGTCATTGGCGACGCGGTTGACGCGGGTCGAGACCGGGTGCCAGGCGAATTCGCCGATGCGTGGCGCCCTCATCAGCGGCAACACGTGATCGACCTCGTCGCCGCGGATCTCCAGCCAGCGCTCGAAATCGCGCGGGCTGATGGTGACCGGCACGCGGTCATGCAGCGCGGCGAGATCCTCGCCCGCCGCAGCGGTGACGATCGCGACAGTGTCGAGCTCCTCGCCGTTCGGACCGATCCAGGTTTCGAACACCGCGGCAAAGCCGAGCGGCTCGCCGTCGGCGCGGTGGATGAAGAAGGGCTGCTTGCGGCCCTCGATGGTTTTCCACTCGTAATAGCCGTCGGCCGGGATCAGCCCGCGCCGGCGGCGAATCGCGTGTCTGAACGCGGGCTTCTCCAGCACCGTCTCCGAGCGGGCGTTGATCAGGAGCGTAAATCCGCGGGGATCCTTGACCCAGCTCGGCAGCAGGCCCCAACGCATCAGGCGGAAATGGCGCGCGCCGTTCTCGATCAAAACGACCGGAATCGGTTGTGTCGGAGCGACATTGTACCGGGGCGGGAAATTCGGCTGCTCGATATAGCCGAACAGTTGCCGTAAAGCCGCGGGGGCTGAAGTTATGACGAAGCGTCCACACATCCTTGGGCCAATATAGGGTCCGTTGAGGTCCTTTTAACCCCGAACGTTAACACTGCGGCCGATGAGCTCAATGGCCTCCCAACCCGCGCGGACGCATGTACAGACGGGCCCCGAGGCCGAGGCCTGGGCCGAACGGCTGCGCGTGGCCAACATCAACCCGCGGACCGGGCTTGCCACCGACTATCTCAACCATTTCAATGAAGCCGTGATGCTGCTGGAAATGGTCCCCGACATGCCCGAATGCGCGGAAGATTTTCTGACCTGGTCGCCGCTGTCCTATGCCGAGCATTTCACGGCGTCGAATTTCAAGGCACGTGATCTCGCCATCGAGGCCTACGAGAAAGCCGATCCGAATGTGCGCGCCCAGTTCGACCACATCACCGACACCATGACATCGATTCTGACCGCGGTTGGCTCGGCCATGCGCGAGGTCGAGAAGGATTCGACTCGCGTCCGCCTCGCCGAGCAGGCCACTCTCTGGGTCAAGCCGCTGATCGCGGCCTGCGGCGGCATCATCAATGGCGGCGCGGAAGCCGACGTCGACACCATCATGGCCAACTGAGCCAGGGTCTCCAAGAAAATGTCGGCGGTCGTCCAGCCCACCCATCCCCAGATCGCGGTCAGTGCCGCGATCTTTCGCAACAGCAAGGTGCTGCTGACTCGCCGTGCCCGCTCACCCGCCAAAGGCTTCTATTCGCTCCCGGGCGGCCGCGTCGAGTTCGGCGAATCGCTGCACCAGGCGCTCAAGCGCGAGGTCGACGAAGAGACCGGCCTTTCCATCGAGATCGTCGGCCTTGCCGGCTGGCGCGAGGTGCTGCCGTCCGCGCCCGGCGCCGGCCATTACCTGATCATGTCCTTTGCCGCCCGCTGGGTGGCCAGGGAACCGGCGCTCAACGACGAGCTCGACGATTACCGCTGGATCGCCCCGGATGCGCTCGCGAGCCTCGGCGAGGTCAAGCTGACCGGGGGACTGGAGGACGTCATCCAGTCCGCTGCGCGCTTGATTGGCGCCTGACCATCCCGCCTTGCGCCCGCCGTCCCGAGGGGGCATACACGCGGCGATGTCCACGCGATCTCTGGCCATTTTTGCCCTGCTTCTCGCCTGCGCCTCCGTGCCCGCGAGGGCACAGGACGTGGCGGCGCCGTTTGACGCCGATTTGCAGCGGCTGGCCGAGATCCTGGGCGGCCTGCACTATCTGCGCGGCATCTGCGGATCCAACGAGGGCAACAAATGGCGCAGCGAGATGCAGGCGCTGATCGATGCCGAAACCCCCTCTGGCGAGCGCCGCACCCGCATGATCGCCGGCTTCAACCGCGGCTATAACGGCTTCCAGCAGACCTACCGCAGCTGCACGCCGGCGGCCACGGTCGCGATCCGCCGCTATATCGAGGAAGGCTCGAGGATCTCGCGCGATCTCACCGCGCGTTACGCGAACTGAAACTCTCTCCTCGTCATTCCGGGGTTCGCGACTTGGTCGCGCCCCGGATTGACAGTGACGGGAACCCTGTCATCGACTTTGTTCACAGCCGTTAACCGTTCTTAAAGATGTGCCCTAGCGGTCGTTAACGCCCGTGCTACACCTCTCGCACAGCGCATCGCCGTGGATCGCGCCCAGCCCTGACTGAGTTTCATGAGCCAGCCGATTTCCTACGCCCCCGCCCGCGCGCCGCTGCCCGATCACGAGCAGAAGCAGGCCGCCTTGAGCTATCTCAACGAGGCCTGGGCCGAGGCGCGCCATGACGGCGTCGATGGCGATTGCCTGGCGCAGGCGAGCCTGTTCGCCGCCTTCGCCGAGCTGGTCGGCACCTATGGCGAGGACGCGGTGGCGAAATTCGTCGAGGGTCTTCCTGGCCGGGTGCGCAACGGCGAATTCTCGGTCGGCGTCTCAAGGCAGTAAGCGCTTACGGCTCGATCTTGAGCGTCGCTTTCATGTTGGGATGATAGCGGCAGTAGTACTCGACCGTTCCCGATTTCTTCAGAACGAATGAGGCAGACTTCTTCGGCGGCAGCGCCACGTCAAAATCGGCGTTCTTCGCCGTGGCGGTGTGGGCGAAGACGTCCTTGTTGATCCAATTGATGGTGTCGCCGACCTTCGCCGACACCTCAGCCGGTGAGATCACGAGATTCTCCATCGTGATCTCGATGGTCGCGGCGTGTGCCGGGACGACCATCGGCATGAAGATGGCCGCAAGCGTGATCGCTGCGAGGCGTCCCGGCTTCATCTCACACCCTCCTACTTCAGCTCGGATGCGACGTGCTCGGCGTGCTGCTGATGGCCCTGAAAGATCTTCAGACCGGTCTGCAGCAGGCTTTTCAGCTCGGCATTGCTCGCCGACGGAATCAGCTGGGTCTCGAGCGCGCCATTGACCGTCTTGTGATAGGCGACCTCATTGGCGACATAGGCCTGGTCGAAGGCCGCGCCGCTCAGCTTATCGAGCTCGGCCAGCTTGTCGCTCGCCTGCTTCGACAACGCCTTGCTGGTGTCGTTGTCCTCAGGGGTCACGTTGAGCTTCTTGACCAGCGCCAGCGCCTGCTTGTTGACCGCCTCGTGGTCGCGCAGCATGTCGTCGGCAAACGCCTTGACGTCCTTGTTCTTGGCCTTCTTCTGCGCCTGCTTGGCAGCGTTGATGTCGATCACGCCGGCGGTGTAGGCGATGTGCGCGATCTGCGGATCGCTGAGCTTGTCGGCAGCGTGCGCGCCTTGCAGCAGCACGGGGCTGAACAACAGAATGGCTGCGGCGGTCGCCGCGCTCCAACGAACGGACATGGCTTGACACTCCTGTGCTGCCGGACGTTTTGCCGGCGCGTTGCTTCACAGGAATTGGATGGACGTCTCGCGCAAACGTTCCCGAAAATCTTCAGCCGCCGATGCCGAGCCGCTTCAGCACGGCCTCCGTCAGCCGTTCGCAGCGCCAGCCGGCGAACGGGAAGGCGTCCATCATCACCGGGCCGATCTCCTTCTCGACGTTCTCGCGCAGCATGGCGCGGGCGCGGTGCAGCCGCGTCTTCACGGTTTCGGGCTTGACGCCGAGGAGATCGGCGGTCTCCTCGATGTTCATGCCCTCCATGACCCGCGCGACGAACACCATGCGGAAGACATCCGGCAACTCGTCGATGGCGCGTTCGACGACGCGCTGGATTTCACGTTGGGCCATGGTCCTTTCCGGATCGCCTGCGGGAGAAACGGGAAATTTGATGATCTGCGCCTCGAGCGCCTCTTCGGGCACCGCGCCGAGCTCGACATGCGGCCTGGCGCTGCGCGCCCGGCCAAGCGCCTCGTTGATGGCGATGCGCGACAGCCAGGTCGACAGCCCGGACTCGCCGCGGAAGCCCTCGAGATGGGTGAAGGCACGGACATAGGTCTCCTGCACCACGTCCTCAGCTTCGCTGTCGCTGCGCAGGATGCCGCGCGCGAGGCGGTAGAGCCTGCGGTTGTTGGCCTGCATGATCTCGCGCAGCGCGGCCTCGTCGCGGCCCCGGGCCCGGTCAATCAGCTCGGCTTCCGATGTCCTGAGACCGGCGGAGAGGCCGGCTGCGGTCCGTTGCATGGCGGTCACCTGCTTGTTTTGCGTCATTCCGGACATTGGATGCGGGCCAAGGGAAAAGGTTCCCAGTTTTCTCGTCCGGCCCTTACCCTCGCCTGGAAGGACCTGGAGCGGAGGGTAAGAAAGGCCCTAATCCGTCTCGATCGGGAGCGAGGGGTCCCTCGCCCATTCGCCCATGGAGGCGTCGTACAGCGCCAGCTTGTCGTAGCCGAGCTGCGTCAGCATCAGCAGGTCGATCGTCGCCGAGATGCCTCCGCCGCAATATACGATCACATTCTTGTCGCGCGTGACGCCTTGGGCCGCGAATTTCGCTTCGGCATCGGCCAGCGTTGTCAGCGTCTTGTCGGCGTTGGCGAGCGTCGCGGCGGGAACGTTGACGCTGCCAGGTACGCGGCCGGGCCGGCCGTAGCGGCTCGGCTCCAAGCCCTGGTGAAACTGTGGTCCGAGCGCATTGACGATCACGGTCGAGGGATCGCCGATCCGCGCCTTCACGACATTCTTGTCGACGAAGAAGCCCGCGCGCGGCGAAGCCTTGAAGGTCGTCGCCGGATAACCCTTCGGTGCGCCTGTTTCGATCGGCCGCCCCTCTTCCTTCCATTTGTCGAGGCCGCCGTCGAGCACGCGGGCATCGACGCCGAGCGAGCGCAGCATCCACCAGAACCGCGTCGACCACATCATGGTGCCGATGCTGTAGAGAACGACGGTTTTGGATGCATCAAGGCCGTGGCGGCCGAAGGCGGCTTCCAGCTGGGGCACATCAGCCATCATGAAGAACTGCTGCGCGGAGGTGTCTGAGAATTCGCCTTGCAGGTCGAGGAAATCGGCGCCAGGGATGTGGCCGGCCGCGAAGGTCTTGTCGCCGGGCACCGCGCGATACGGCACGTCGCTGCCCGGCGGGACAGGCTCGTTGTAGGTCGTGCAGTCGTAGAGGCGCAGATTGGGATCACCGAGGATGGCGGCAAGTTGCTCGGTGGTGATGAGGGGCGTCGGTTGGGACATTGCTCTCTCCCAATTTGCGCTCGGGCTTCCTGGCACTCTGTCATTGCCCGCGAAGTGTTTAGTCCGCGCCGCCTACTGCTTCAGCGTCTCCAGAAACCGCACCGGCTCTCCTTGCGAGGCCGTCACCAGCTCGCCCTGCCACATCACGCGGCGGCCGCGGATGAAGGTGCCGACGGGCCAGCCCGTCACACGCACACAGTCATACGGCGTCCAGCCGGCTTTCGACGCCACCCATTTGTTGGTGATGGTCTCGCTGCGCTTCAAATCGACCACCGTGAAGTCGGCATCATAGCCGGCGGCGATGCGGCCCTTGCAGGCCATGTTGTAGAGGCGCGCGGGGCCGGCGCTGGTGAGATCGACGAATCTTGCCAGCGACAGGCGGCCGGCATTGACGTGGTCGAGCATCAGCGGCACCAGCGTCTGCACGCCGGTCATGCCGGAAGGCGACGCCGGATAGGTCTTCTGCTTCTCTTCCAGAGTATGCGGGGCATGGTCGGAGCCGAGCACGTCGATGATGCCCTGCTCGATGCCGCGCCAGATGCCGGCGCGGTGATCGGCGCCGCGCACCGGCGGGTTCATCTGCGCGAGCGTGCCGAGCCGCTCGTAGCATTCGGGCGCGACCAGCGTCAGATGATGCGGCGTCGCCTCGCAGGATGCGACATCCTTGTGGTCGCGCAGGAATTCGATCTCTTCCTTGGTCGAGATGTGCAGCACGTGGATGCGTTTTCCTGTTTCGTGCGCGAGCTTGACCAGGCGCTGTGTCGCCATCAGCGCCGCGGTCTCGTCGCGCCAGACCGGATGCGAGCGCGGATCGCCCTCGATGCGCAGCGATTTCCGATCGTTGAGGCGGTACTCGTCCTCGGCGTGGAAGGCGGCGCGGCGGCGGATCACCTGGAAGATGCGGCGCAGGCTTTCGTCGTCCTCGACCAGCAGCGCGCCGGTCGAGGAGCCGATGAACACTTTCACGCCGGCGCAGCCCGGCGCGCGCTCCAGCACCGGCAGGTCCTGCACGTTCTCGCGGGTGCCGCCGATGAAGAAGGCGAAATCGCAATGCATGCGGTGATGGGCGCGCTTCACCTTGTCGGTGAAGGTGGCTTCCGTCACCGTGAGCGGCGCCGTGTTCGGCATCTCGAACACGGCGGTGACGCCGCCCATCACGGCGCTGCGCGAGCCGGTCTCGAGGTCTTCCTTGTGCTCCAGCCCGGGCTCGCGGAAATGCACCTGCGTGTCCATCACGCCGGGCAGGATGTGCAGGCCCTTGCAGTCGATCACCTCGGCGGCGGAGCCTTGCGACAGCGCCCCCAGCGCGGCGACGCGACCGCCCGTGATGCCGATATCGCGAACACCCTCGCCGTCCTGGTTGACGACGGTGCCGCCCCTCAAGATCACATCGAAACGCTGGGTCATGGGGCCTCTCTCATCCCCAAGCGCAGGGCTCGAGGTCTTGTCGTTTATGCCTTGCGGGCTTACGTTCCGGAGCAACATGTCGCAAGAGATTTTCGCATGAAATCAGCGTTTCTTCCCGACCGGGGCGTGGTCAAGATCGCGGGCGAGGATGCGCGCAACTTCCTCAACGGCCTCATCACCACCGATGTCGACAGGCTCAAGCCGGGCCTGGGGCGATTCGGCGCGCTGCTGACGCCGCAGGGCAAGATCATCGTGGACTTCCTGATCACGGAGGTGCCCGCGGGCCATGGCGGCGGGTTCCTGATCGACTGCCCGAAGCCCCTGGCCGAGGGACTTGCCACCAAGCTGAAATTCTACAAGCTGCGCGCCAAGGTCAGGGTGGAGACCCTCGATCTCGGCGTGCTCGCGGCCTGGGGCGGTCAGCCTGCGGCGCAGCCGGACCTCGCCTTTGCCGATCCGCGCAATGCCGAGCTCGGCATCCGCATCCTGATCCCCGAGGATCTCAAGCAGAAATTGTCGGACCTGATCGGCGCCGAGCTTGTCGACGCCGCCGAATATGAAGCGCACCGCATCGCGCTCGGCGTGCCGCGCGGCGGGCTCGATTTCATGTACAGCGACGCGTTCCCGCACGAGACCAACATGGACCGCCTCGCCGGCGTCGACTTCGACAAGGGCTGCTATGTCGGCCAGGAGGTCGTCTCGCGCATGCAGCATCGCGGCACCGCGCGAACCCGCAGCGTCAAGGTGCTGCTCGACGACCTCTCGCCGGAGGTCGGTGTCAGCGTCATGGCCGGCGACAAGCAAGTCGGCACCATGGGCTCGTCGGCGCAAGGCAAGGGCATTGCGCTGGTGCGCATCGACCGCGTCGCCGATGCACTCGATGCCGGGCAGCCGCTCACCGCCGGCGGCCTGCCCCTGACCCTCGCCGAACCCGACGCCGTGCGTATTCCAGCCAAGCAGCCCACCGCATGAGCCGAGCCCCCCGCCTGCATCCCGACGGAAAGACCCGCTGCCCCTGGCCCGGCGAGGATCCGCTCTATGTCGCCTATCACGACACCGAATGGGGCGTGCCGGAATATGACGACCGCGCGCTCTACGAGAAGCTGATCCTCGACGGCTTTCAGGCCGGCCTCTCCTGGATCACGATCCTGCGCAAGCGCGACAATTTCCGCAGAGCCTTCGACGACTTCCAGCCGGAAAAGATCGCGCGCTACAACGAGAAGAAGGTTCACGCGCTGATGAACGATATTGGCATCGTGCGCAACCGCGCCAAGATCGAGGGCACGATTTTGAGCGCGAAGTCATACCTCGACATCATGGAGAAGGGCCCCGGCTTCTCGAAGCTGTTGTGGGACTTCATGGACGGGCGGCCCAAGGTCAACCATTTCAAGACCACCGCGAGCGTGCCGGCCTCGACGCCGTTGTCGGTGCAGATCTCGAAGGAGCTGTCCGCGCGCGGCTTCAAGTTCGTCGGCCCGACCATCGTCTATGCCTTCATGCAGGCGACCGGCATGGTCAACGACCATCTCGTCGACTGCCATTGCCACGCGACTTGCGGCAAGACGCAACGCAAGCCGCGCCTCAAGGCCAAATGACCGCGAAGAAGACGGCGCGCGATGCGCAATCCCGCGCCTGGCAGCGCATGCTGTCGGGCCGCCGGCTCGACCTGCTCGATCCCTCGCCGCTCGACGTCGAGATCGCCGACATCGCGCATGGGCTGGCGCGGGTTGCGCGCTGGAACGGGCAGACGACGGGCGCGCACATCTTCTCGGTCGCGCAGCATACGTTGCTGGTGGAGACGGTGATGCGGCACGAGATGCCGAACGTTGACCAGCGCATGCGGCTCGCCGCACTGCTGCACGATGCGCCCGAATACGTGATCGGCGACATGATCTCGCCGTTCAAGGCCGTGCTCGATGGCCATTACAAGGCAGTGGAGAAGCGCCTGCTCGGCGCCATCCACATCCGCTTCGGCCTGCCGCCGGTGCTACCCGACGAAATCACGCAGGCGATCAAGGCCGCCGATCGCGGCGCGGCGTATCTCGAGGCGACCGAGCTCGCCGGCTTCAGCGAAAGCGAGGCCAAGCGCCTGTTCGGCAAGGATCCGGGCCTGTCCGACAGTGTCCGGCGCGACTATCTCACGCCGTGGACCGCGGCACGGGCGGAGAAGCAGTTTCTGGAGCGGTTTGGCGCGGTGTTTGCGTAGCATCATCCCTTCGTAGGGTGGCAAAGCGAAGCGTGCCCACCAAACTGGGCGAGATGCGCGCGGTGCGAAATGGTGGGCACGGCGCGATGCGCCTTTGCCCACCCCACGAGCGCTCGCTATAATCAGCGGCAAAAAAGGTCCGCCATGATCCACGTCTGTTCCCTCGCCGCGCTTCCCGAAACTGTCCGCCTCACCAAGGCCAGCCATGTGCTGACGGTGATGGCCAATGTCGAGCAGGTCGCGCGTCCCGTGTCGGTGCTGCCGGCCAACCATCTCAAGGTGTCGATGGACGACATCACCGAGGAGATGGACGGTTTCGTCGCGCCGTCGGAGGCGCATATCGAGCAGGTGCTGAACTTCGTGCGTGGCTGGGACCGCAGTGCGCCGCTGGTAGTGCATTGCTATGCCGGCATCAGCCGCTCCACTGCGAGCGCGTTCGCCGCCGTGTGCGCGCTCAATCCGGAGCGCGACGAGATCGAGATCGCCAGGAAAATCCGTGCGGCCTCGCCAATCGCCTCCCCGAACCGCCGCATCGTCAGCCTTGCCGACCGCGCGCTCGGGCGCAACGGCCGCATGCTGCGCGCGCTCGACGAGATGGGCCCCGGCGCCATGATGGTCGAAGGCCGCCCCTTCGCGATCGAGCTCGAATGAGCGTTGTGGTCCGCAACTCAGGTGCGCCCCCTCTCCCGCTTGCGGGAGCGGGTGTCTCCGCAACGGGACAATCCCCTAGAGGAGTAAGCCCTCACCCGGCGCTACGCCATAGCCGAGGCTTTGCCTCGGCGTGTCTAATTACGGCCGCCGAGGGCGGCCTGCGCCTCTGCCGCAAGCGGGAGAGGTTACAGCGAGCCCGCGGTGATGCTGCCAAAATCAACCGGCATATCTTTCTCTCAACACCCGCGATCATCATCGCATGAGCGACAAGCTGCTGACGCCGATCGAGATCGGGTTGACCGCGGCGATCGTTGCGATCGCGGAGCACGAGCCGCTGGTGCTCACCGCGCGCGGCAGCGACGGGCTGGCCGGACTGCCGTTCGGCCCGTTCGACGCGCTCAGCCATCGCACCTTCGAGATCGGCCTGCGTGCCTGGGTCGAGGAACAGGCGGCCTTGCGGCTCGGCTATGTTGAGCAGCTCTACACCTTCGGCGATCGCGGCCGTCACGCGGAGGCCGGCGACACTGGCGCGCATATGGTGTCGATCGGCTATCTCGCGCTGACGCGCGCGGTGGACGGCGAGCTCGCCGCAACCGGGGCGAGCTTCGAGCCCTGGTATCGCTTCTTCCCCTGGGAAGACTGGCGCGAGCAGCCGCCTGCGATCATCGCCCGCGACATCATCCCGGCGCTCACCAAATGGGCCGAGGAGGAGACGCCGGAGACCACACGCGCACTGCCGCGAAAGGATCGCGTGCGGTTCTATTTCGGCCTTGACGGCGCGCCGTGGGACGAGGAGCGCGTGCTCGACCGCTACGAGCTGCTCTACGAGGCCGGCCTGATCGAGGAGGCGCGGCGCGACGGCCGCCCTGCGGCATTAGCGCGCAAGGCGCTGCCTGCGCTCGGCATCTCCATGCGCTTCGACCACCGCCGGATTCTCGCCACGGCGATCGCGCGGCTGCGCGCAAAACTGAAGTATCGCCCTGTGGTGTTTGAACTTTTACCCGCCGAGTTCACACTTACGGAATTGCAGCATACGGTGGAGGCGATCTCCGGCCGGCATCTGCACAAGCAGAATTTCCGCCGCCTGGTCGAAACCGAAGCCCTGGTCGAACCGACCGGCGTGATGTCGACACAGACCGGCGGACGGCCGGCGGCGCTCTACCGCTTCCGCCGCGAGGTGCTCCAGGAGCGGCCCGCGCCAGGCTTGCGCGTACGCTCCCGGCGCTAGAGCATTGCGTGATCTGCGCGCCGGTTGCCTGGAGGCTTCATGTTCGACGGCCCGTTTGACGTCTTCGCGCTGATCATTGCGATCATCGCCTTCCTGATCGCGATCAAGGCTTCCAGCCAGGCGGCCGAGCTGCGCCGCCGGCTGAGCTTGCTCGAAGAGATGTTTTATGCGCAGCGGCAGGTGCAGCCGCCGCCGCTGCCGCCGACCCAGGTGCAGCCCGAGGCGCCGGCGACGGCTGCTGCCGCCGAGCCGCCGCCGCTCGCGCCGGAATCCGAGACCGCGGCGCCTCCGCTCGTCATCGAAGAGACCTCACCTCCGCCGCTCGAAGCGAGCACCGCAGCCGATGCAGCGCCGCCGCCTTTGCCCGCGCCGGCGCCCGGCTTCGAGGAGCGGCTCGGCACGCGCTGGGTGGTGTGGATCGGCGGCCTTGCGCTCGCGCTCGGCGGCTTCTTCATGGTGCGCTATTCGATCGAGGCCGGCCTCGTCGGCCCCGGCGTGCGCGTCTTCCTCGGCGGCCTGTTCGCAGCCGCGCTGCTCGGCGCCGGCGAATGGACGCGGCGCAAGGAGAGCACCTCCAACATCGCGGCGCTGCCGATCGCCAACATCCCCGCCATTCTCACCGCCGCCGGAACGGCGGCGGCGTTCGCGACCATTTATGCGGCCTACGCGCTCTACGGCTTCCTCGTGCCCGCCACGGCCTTCGTGCTGCTCGGCATCGTTGCGATGGGCACGCTCGCTGCGGCACTGCTGCATGGCCCTGCACTCGCCGGCCTGGGCGTTGTCGGCGCATTCGCGACGCCGATCCTCGTCTCCAGCGGCAAGCCGGACTATTGGGCGCTCTATATCTATCTCGCGATCGTCACCGCCGCGAGCTTTGGTCTCGCCCGCATCCGGCTGTGGCGATGGCTCGCAATGACCAGCATCGTTTTCGCCGTGCTGTGGGTCTTCCCGGGGCTCGACACCAGCGATTTGCAGGTCGCGCCGCACGCCTTCCACGTCATCGCCGGCTTCGTGCTCGCCGCACTGCTCGTGGTCTGCGGCTTCATGTTCGGCCCGGCCATCGATGACGGCGAGATCGAGCCGGTGTCGTCGAGCTCGCTCGGCGCCTATCTGTTCGGCGCGATGCTGATCGTGCTGTCGAGCGCGCATGCGGATCTGGCGCTGACCGCCTTCACGCTGCTCGTGGGCGGAACGCTGTTCGTCGCTTGGCGGGCGCCGGCGGCGACCGGCGCGCTCGGCGCAGCCGCTGCTACGGTCTTCATCGTGTTCGCCGAATGGGCGGTGCGCGCCAATCCCGATATGCTGGTGCTGCCGGGCGGCCCGATGCCCGGCGTCGGGCCGGTCGCGACCGACAGCTCGGTGACGCTGCATCTGGTGATGGCCGCGATCTTCGCCAGCGGCTTCGGCGTCGCGGGCTTCCTCGCGCAAGGCCGCTCGAATTCGGCGATCGTTCCGGTGGTGTGGTCGGCGGCCGGCGTCGCCACGCCGATCGCCATCCTGGTTGCGCTCTATGCGCGCATCGCCCATCTCGACCGCTCCATCCCGTTCGCGATCCTCGCGGTGCTGCTCGCCGCGGCCTTCGGCGCTGCGACCGAAGCGCTGATGCGTCGCGAAGAGCGACCGGGCGTGGCAGCCTCGATCGCATTGTTCGCGACCGGCACGCTCGGCGCGCTGGCGCTGGCGCTGACCTTCGCGCTGGAGAAGGGCTGGCTCACCATTGCACTCGCACTGATGTCGCTCGGGACCGCCTGGATCTCGTTGCAGCGGCCAATTCCGGTGCTGCGCCGGCTAGCTGCGATTTTCGCCGCGATCGTCACCGCACGCATCGCTTATGATCCGCGCATCGTCGGCGATGTCGTCGGCACGACGCCGATCTTCAACTGGCTGCTCTGGGGTTACGGCCTGCCGGCGGCCTCGTTCTGGGGCGCGAGCATGTTCCTGCGCCGCCGCGGCGATGACGCCCCGCTGCGCGTGGTCGAAGCGGCTGCGATCCTGTTCACCGCGCTGCTCGCCTTCATGGAGATCCGGCACCTTGCGACCGGCGGCGACATGATCTCGCCGCCGTCATTGCTCGAATTCGCGCTGCAGGTCTGCGTCGCACTTGCGATGGCGATCGGGTTGGAGCGCCTGCGGCTGCGCAGCCGCAGCATCGTGCACAATGTCGGCGCGGTCGTGCTTACCGTGATCGCCGGCCTCATCAGCGTGTTCGGTCTCTTCATCCTGGAGAACCCGCTGATCTGGCGCGTCGATGTCGGCGGCGCCGTGTTCAACCTACTGCTGCTCGGCTACGCGCTGCCTGCGATCTTGATGCTGCTGCTCTCTTATGCCGTGGTCGGCGCGCGCGGCAAGGTCTACGCCAACACCATCGCAGGCGGCGCGCTGGTGTTCGCGCTCGCCTACGTCACGCTGGAGATCCGCCGCTTCTATCACGGCCCGATCCTCTCCACGGGGTCTACGACGGGCGCGGAGCAATACACCTACTCGATCGGCTGGCTCGGCTTCGGCGTGGTGCTGCTCGGCGTCGGCGTTCTCGTCAATTCGGAGCGCGCCCGCCTGGCGTCGGCCGTCGTGATCGCGCTGACGATCCTGAAGGCCTTCGTCATCGACGTGTCGACGCTGACGGGCATCTACCGCGCGCTGTCGTTCATGTGCCTCGGCATCGTGCTGGTCGCGATCGGCTGGCTGTACCAGCGCATCCTGTTCCGGCGGCAGGTCGCACCGCCGCCGGCTCCGCAGACGAGCAGCTAGAGCGTGGGACGAGGTACTTCACCTCTGCCCAGCGGGGAGAGGCGAACTAAGAGCGAGCGCTAGGCCGCGCGGACCGATTCCAGGAACTGCGCGACCTCGACCTTAAGGCGCGTGCTGTCGGTCGCGAGCGATTTCGCCGCCGACAGCACCTCGACCGAGGCCTCGCCGGTCTCGATCGCGCCGCGCTGCACGTCGGTGATGTTCGAGGAGACCTCCTGCGTGCCGACCGAGGCCTGCTGCACGTTGCGCGAGATCTCCTGCGTGGCCGCGCCCTGCTCTTCGACGGCGGCAGCGATCGCAGCTGACACTTCGGACAGCCGCTCGATGGTGCCGCCGATCTCCTGGATGGCGGTGACGGATTCCTGCGTCGCGGCCTGGATGCCCGAGACCTGCGCGCCGATTTCGCCGGTGGCCTTCGCGGTCTGCTCGGCCAGCGCCTTGACCTCGGAGGCGACGACGGCAAAGCCGCGGCCGGCTTCGCCGGCGCGCGCGGCCTCGATGGTGGCGTTCAGCGCCAGCAGATTGGTCTGTCCCGCGATGGTGTTGATCAGCTCGACTACGTCGCCAATGCGGGAGGCCGCCTGCGACAGCGCGTTGACGCGCTCGTTGGTGCGCGCAGCCTGCTCGACCGCTTCCGCCGCCATCCGCGCCGAATCCTGCACGCGCCGGCTGATTTCGGTGATAGACGACGACAGCTCTTCCGAGGCGGAGGCCACCGCCTGGACATTGGTGGAGGCTTCCTCGGAGGCGGCGGCAACCACGGTTGCCAGCTCCTGCCCGCGTTGTGCGGTGCTGGTCAGGGTTGACGCCGACGCCTCGAGCTCGGTCGAGGCAGAGGAGACCGTGCCGACGACCTCGCCGATCATGGCCTCGAACCTGCGGGTGATGGCGTCGACCCGGCGGCCGCGCTCGATCTTGGCTTCGGCGTCGAGCCTGGCAGCTTCGTCGGCGGCCTTCTTGGCGATCAGGGCTTCCTTGAAGATCTGGAGCGCATCCGCCATCGAGCCGATCTCGGTCTTCTCACCGCGATGCGGCACCTCGGCCGAAAGATCGCCCTCGCCGAGCGACTGCATCGGCTTAATGATCGAGGCGATGCCACGCGACACATCGCGCACCAGATAATAGGCGGCGCTGATCGCGATCACGACCGAGAGCACGATGATGGCGACCAGCACGCGGAAGATCGTGGCGTAGCTGTCGGCCGCCTGCTTGGTCTCCAGCTCGGCGCCGCGATTGTTCATTTCGATGCCCTTCTGGAGCAGCGGGTCGGCCGCCTGCGCCATCTTGGCGACCTTGGTCTGAAGCATCTCGTTGGCTTCAGTCGGGAACTTGCCGACGCTCTTGCGCGACAGCGCCATCACATCCTGCACGCCGTTCAGATACTCGCCCCAGGCCGTGGTCCATTGCTGATAGAGCGAGCGCTCTTCCGACGAGGTGATCAGGGGCTCGTAGACCTTGCGGGTCTGCTCGATGCGGTCGCGCAGCGAGGCGAGGCGCTTCTCGGCCGCCTCCTTGCCCTCGGCGCTCTCCTGCATCAGGTGCAGCCGCAGCGCGACGCGCAGCTCGTTGATGTCGGCCCGGAGCGAGCCGAGCGCGCGCACGCTCGGCAGCCAGCTTTCGGCGATCTCGACGGTATGGGCGTTGATGTTCTGCATCGTGCCGATCGCCGTCACGCCGACGCCGGCGAGCGAGAGCACGAGGACCGAGAGCACGGTCAGAAGCTTGAAGACGATCGACAACTTCGACATCACGACATCCCGCTGATACCTGGCAACGCACAACTTACCCACGCCGCAATCGCCGCAACGGACGACAGGGCCGGCTTCATGCAACGATGCTGGCTGGTTCTTATCCGGTAAGATTGCGCCGATAATTGCAAACAGGCGTTAACAGGAACCTACGTGAAACTATCGAAGCAAGGATGACCGCCGCTATTTTCATTGCAACCATGCATTGCAGCGCGACAGGCATCGCTTAACGCGAAAGCCGGCCGCGCTGATCACCATGCGCCGTCAGGCCGCGCGCACTGTCTCGAGAAATCTGCCGACCTCGAGCTTGAGACGGTTGCTGTCGCCCGACAGCATCTGCGCGGCAGACAGCACCTGCGAGGAAGCCGATCCGGTCTCGCTTGCGCCGCGCCGTACGTCGGTGATGTTGGACGAGACCTGGTGCGTGCCCTGCGCGGCCTGCTGCACGTTGCGGGAGATTTCCTGCGTCGCGGCGCCCTGCTCTTCCACCGCTGCTGCGATGGTCGAGGAGATCTCGGACAGCTTCTCGATGGTATCGCTGATGTCCTTGATGGCGCCAACCGATTCCTGTGTCGCGGCCTGGATTCCGGATATCTGCTGGCCGATCTCGCCGGTCGCCTTCGCCGTCTGCTCGGCGAGCGCCTTGACCTCGGAGGCGACGACCGCAAACCCCTTGCCGGCCTCGCCGGCGCGTGCCGCCTCGATCGTGGCATTGAGCGCCAGGAGATTGGTCTGGCCCGCGATGGTGTTGATCAGCTCGACCACGTCGCCGATCCGCGTCGCCGCCTTGGACAGTTCGCTGACGCGTTCGGTGGTGGTGCGGGCCTGGCCGACGGCTTCGCTCGCGACGCGTGCCGATTCCTGCACTTGGCGGCTGATCTCGGTGATCGAGGACGACAGCTCTTCTGTGGCGGAGGCCACCGACTGCACGTTGGTGGAGGCTTCCTCCGAAGCGGCCGCGACCACAGTGGTCAAGCGTTGCGTACGCTCTGCGGTCGAGGTCAGCGTCGTGGCGGACGCTTCGAGCTCGGTCGAGGCCGACGACACCGTGCCGACGATTTCGCCGACGGCGCCTTCGAAACTGTCGGCGAGCCTGCGCATCTCCGCTTTACGCTGCTCGGCTGCGATCTGATCCTGCCGCATCTTGGCTTCGGCTTCCGCATGCGCCTTCTGCTCGGACACGATCTTGAATTTCTCGACCGCACCGGCGACCTCGCCGACCTCGTCCTTGCGGCCGAGGCCCGGTAGCACCACGGAGAAATCGCCGCCTGCAAGCTTCTCCATCGCGAGCGTCAGCGCACGCATGGGCCGCGCAATGCTGAAGACGGAGAAGATGCATGCGCCGACGAGAACCAGCGCGACCAGCACGCCGACGACGAGCGACGTCCGTGCGACCGACGCGGCCTCCGCTTCGGCCTCGGCGCGGGTCTCGACACTTCTCTGCTTGGCGAATTCGGTGATCTTGTTGGACAGCTCCGAAATCTCTTCGTTGATCGGCGCCAGCGTCCCCTTGCGAACGCGATCGATCTCGGCCGCGAGCTTTGCGTGTTGCGCCGCCGCCTCGCCGTCCTTCTTTCCCTCGAGCGCGAGCTCCTGCTTGCGGATGGCTTCGATCTGCTGCGCGCCTTTGCCGAAATCGCCGATCAGCACGGTCAAGCGATCGATCCGCTGGCGGTTCTCGGGGGAGCGCGAAAGCTTCGCCATTTCACCGGCGAATTTCTGGGCCGCCGTCTGGCGGTCGTTAAAATAACCGACCGCCTTCTGCATCTCGACCGGCGAGGATGAGCTCAGGATGTCGCGAATGCCGATCTGCATGCCGCGGACCGAGGCCTTCGCTTCGGCAGCATTCTGCGCGATCGCCTGCTGCCCCGCCGCGCTCATGCCAAGCTTCTGGACCTCGGCGCCGCCGCTCATCTGAAGGAAGATCATCAGCGCGACGAGCCCGATCGTCAGCACGGAGGTGACGGCGAGCTTGGTGCCAATTCGCAGATTTTGAATGAACGACATCGAGATATCCCGGCTACGCATGGCCGCGCGGACGCGCGTGAACAGTCATGAAAAGCTAGCCGAGAGGTTCCTCATTAACGTTAAGTGAGCGCAGCGTGGCCTAGGTAGAAATACCGAAAAAGCCGCTCAACCCGCCGGATTTGCGCACTTTTCGCGTGCAGCGAATCTGCACTTCGCGAATTTGCATGCCTTGTGGCCATTAACGAGTGTCGCCGATTCGCGGCCGTCAGCAGATCGTCTCGCCGACCAGACTGACGCGGAAGACCGGCTTCTTGTTCTCGTCAAGCAGCTCCATGCGCCACTCGGCATTCGGCTTCAGGCCACGCGCGATGCCGCCGAGCAGATTGGCGCACACCTCGGTCATCTCGGTCCAGGCGGCCGCCCGGTCCTCGAACTCGTACGGCTGGTCGGCGGCCCCGGAATAGCGGCCGGTGCTGATGCGAAAGAAATACAGCGACATCGTAGAACCCTTGCGCTCCCCCGGCCCTGCGCAAACTTGGGGGCGACTAGCTACCAACGCATGAAAGCCGCCGTCCGTATGATTACGGCGCAGCGGCTTCGTGCTCGGTGGGGCTCTTCGAGCGTACGCGGTGGATGCCGCGGCCGGCTCACTGGGTCGAGCGGCGCAGCTCCAGCGGGGCGTCGTTCCTGGCGGGCTCGGCCTTCACGGGCTCGAGCCGGCTGCTCTCCACACGCGGCGTCTCCACCCGCGCGGCGACCTCGGTGTTGGAGGCGCCGATCGATCCGGTGTGCTCGGACGAGCGCAGCGAGCGCGGACGCGCCGTGGCGCGGGCCATCAGCATCTGATTGCCGCCCTGATGATGGAAGTCGCAATAGGCGAAGCCCATGCCTGACACCGAGCCGCGGAAGCTGCGCTCGTCGGTCTTCTCCAGGTTGAAACAGGGCTCGAACGGAATGCCCTTGATCGAGGCGCAGACGTTCTGGCCGCGAATCTGGAGCGTGTTGCCGGGCAGGCGAAGATGCCGCACCGGGCCCGAGCCCGAGAACTGCACCGCGCCGGCGGCACCGAGGTCATCGAGGATGCGGCCTGCGCCGCGGGTGCCGTCGAAACAGGTGAAAGCGAACACCTTGCCGGCGACGAAGCGGCGCGCCTCATCGGCATTCATGCTTCCAGCAATGGCCGGCGCAAACGTCGCTGCCGCCGTGACAGCCCCCAACACAATACGCGCAAGCATGCTCTACTCCGAACCAACCCCCGCAGCGGGCGATGCCTTTATCTCTTTACCCGCTGCTTACCATACTAACCAAGGCAACATTGAAGCAGCTTGGTTGGTAAAGTCTGAACGCCGTTAGAGAATTTTTACCACGACTCGACCGCGGACCTGGCCCGCGAGGATTTTCGCGCCCCATTCCGGAACTTGGTCGAGCGAAATTTCCTGAGTTATTTCAGAGAGTTTCATCCGGTCCAGGTCCGAGGCCAGACGTTGCCAGGCGGCCTTGCGTGGCTCGATCGGGCACATCACGGAATCGATGCCGAGAAGGCACACTCCGCGCAAAATGAAGGGTGCGACGGAAGACGGCAGGTCCATACCGCCCGCCAGGCCGCAGGCCGCGATCGCCCCGCCGTATTTCGTCATCGACAGAAGATTCGCGAGCGTGGTCGAGCCGACGCTGTCGACGCCGCCCGCCCAGCGCTCCTTGGCCAGCGGCTTGGCCGCCGCCGACAGCTCATTGCGATCGATCACCTCGGCGGCGCCGATCTCTTTCAGATAGTCCGCCTCGGAGGCGCGGCCGGTCGAGGCGATGACGTGATAGCCGAGCTTCGACAGCACGGCGGTTGCGACCGAGCCGACACCGCCGGCGGCGCCCGTCACCACCACGGGGCCGCTCTTCGGCGAGATGCCGTGCTTCTCCAGCGCCAGCACCGAGAGCATCGCGGTGAAGCCGGCGGTGCCGATCGCCATGGCGTCGCGCGCCGAAAGCCCTTGCGGCAACGCGACCAGCCAGTCGCCCTTCACCCGCGCCTTCTCGGCATAGGCGCCGAGATGGGTCTCGCCCATTCCCCAGCCGGTGCAGACGACCTTGTCACCCGCCTTCCATTGCGGATGCGAGGAGGCTTCCACCGTGCCGGCGAAGTCGATGCCGGCGATCATCGGGAAGCGGCGTACCACCGGCGCCTTGGCGGTGAGCGCGAGGCCGTCCTTGTAGTTCAGCGTCGACCATTCCACGCGGACGCTGACATTGCCCTCCATCAGCTCGGCTTCGTCGAACTGCGCGAGCTGCGCGGTGGTGCCCTTGTCCGTCTTGTCGATCCGGATCGCCTTGAATGTGGCCACGGCTGCACTCCCTGACTTGTTTGCCGGGGATGTTTAGCCGATCAGGCAGGCTGCGCAACCACTCGCTGAACCGGTTTCTCCACGATCGGAAGATTGATCAGCGCCGAGAGCACGCCGAACAGGATCGAGAGCCACCAGATCGGCGTGTAGGAACCGAACTTCTCGAACACGATGCCGCCAAGCCAGACGCCGAGAAAGCCGCCGACCTGATGGCTGACGAAGGCGAAGCCATAGAGCGTGGCAAGCCAGCGCGTGCCGAACATCAGCGCCACCAGCGCCGAGGTCGGCGGCACCGTCGACAGCCAGGTCAGGCCGGAGATGGCGCCGAACGCGATCGCCGAGAACGGCGTGATCGGGAACGAGATGAATGCGAGCGTCGCAAGCGCGCGGGTGAAGTAGATGGTCGAGAGGATGTAGCGCTTGGGCAGCGAATTCTGGAGATAGCCGACGCCGAGCGATCCCATGATGTTGAACAGGCCGATCGCCGCGATCACCCAGCCGCCGGTTTGTGCCGAGATGCCGCGATCGACCAGGAACGCCGGCAGATGCACCGTGATGAAGGCGAGCTGGAAGCCGCAGGTGAAGAAGCCGAGCACCAGCAGCACATAGGAACGATGACCAAACGCTTCGGCGAGCGCCCTCGTGAAGGTCTGCTCATCGGCGGGCGCCGCATTTGCCGTGCTCGCGACCGGTGGTGTCGACAGCGCCAGCGACAGCGGGATGATCAGCAGCATCAGGAAGCCGAATACGGAGAGCGCCTGCTGCCAGCCGAAATTGTCGATCAGCGCCACACCAATGGGTGCGAACAGGAACTGGCCGAACGAGCCCGCCGCGGTGCCGGCGCCGAGCGCAAGGCCGCGCTTTTCCGCCGGCAGCAGTTTTGTGAACGCCGACAGCACCAGGTTGAACGAGCAGCCGGCAAGACCGAAGCCGATCATGACGCCTGCGCCGATGTTGAGCGACAAGGGCGTCGAGGAGTAGCGCATCAGCAGGAGGCCGCCGGCATAGAGCAGCGCGCCGACGCACATCACGCGGAACAGGCCGAACCGGTCGGCGACCGCGCCAGCGAAGGGCTGGCCCAATCCCCACAACAGGTTCTGCACGGCGATGGCGAGGCCGAACACGTCACGGCCCCAAGCGAATTCGTGGCTCATCGGCTGCACGAAGAAGCCCAGCGCCGAGCGCGGACCGAAGCCGAGCATGCCGATGGCGCAGCCGCAGAGAATGATGATCGCCGGCGTGCGCCAGGAGGAAGAACGTGAGACCGGACCGAGTTCGCCTATCTGCGTCGACATCGTGTTCCTCATCGTCATTGGGGGATCCGGAATAGGCAGCCGCGACACCGCGTTTAATGCAGATGCATGAAAATCCCAAGTCAAAAACGATTGCGTTCCACGAAGGGCTGCTGCGGGAGCATTGCGTTTCCTTGCGGCCTCGCCGGAGAGTGACTTGACGAGAATGTGTGCGGCTGGCCCTAGCGGCGTCCCGGACGACCTGCTATCTTAGATTTACTCATAATGAGTATATCGGAGCTCTGACGATACGCCACCGGCCCTCGCGGCCGGATTTCTCAGGCCAAATATATACTCACATCGAGCATAACCGACACACGGGAGGCTTCCATGCCGATCACTGGACTTTACGGGCCCGACGACTTTGCAAGCCGGCCGCAGGGCCAAGCCACAACCTCCCCGCGGGCTGCGCCGGCGCGCACGGGACCTGCGCTGCCGATGCCCTCGCTGGAATGGACTGACGAGGTCGAGCGCGCCACCGCGCCGCTCTATGAGCGCGTGAAGCACGTGATCCCGCCGATCGAGTGGCCGCTGATGGCGCCGAGGATTCACGCGATCAACGAGCTGAAACAGGCGCGCGGCGCGGTGATCCTCGCGCACAACTACCAGGCGCCGGAGATCTTCCACTGCGTCGCCGACATCGGCGGCGACTCGCTCCAGCTCGCGGTCGAAGCCACCAAGGTGAAGGCGGACATCATCGTCCAGTGCGGCGTGCACTTCATGGCGGAGACGTCGAAGCTGCTCAACCCGGAGAAGACGGTGCTGATCCCGGATTGGCGCGCCGGCTGCTCGCTCGCCGCCAGCATCACCGGCGCCGACGTGCGGCTGCTGCGCGAAAAATTCCCCGGCGTGCCCGTCGTCGCCTACGTCAACACGTCGGCGGAGGTGAAGGCCGAGGTCGATATCTGCTGCACCTCATCGAATGCGGTGCAGGTGGTGGAGAGCCTGAACTCGCCGACCGTGATCTTCCTGCCCGACCGCTATCTCGCCAGCTACGTGGCCTCGAAGACCGACGTCAAGATCATCGCCTGGAAGGGCGCCTGCGAGGTGCATGAGCGCTTTACGGGCGAAGAGCTGCGCGCGTTTCGCGACGCCGACCCGTCGGTCCAGATCATCGCGCATCCCGAATGCCCGCCGGACGTGCTGGCCGAAGCCGACTTCACCGGCTCGACCGCGCATATGATCAACTGGGTGCGCGCGAAGCGGCCACGGCGGCTGGTGATGATCACGGAATGCTCGATGGCCGACAATGTGCGCGCCGAGCTGCCCGACGTGGAGATGCTGCGCCCCTGCAATCTCTGCCCGCACATGAAGCGCATCACGCTCGCCAACATTTTGGACAGCCTGCTGACGCTGCGCGAGGAAGTCACGATCGAGCCGGCGCTTGCGGCGCGCGCAAGGCGATCGGTCGAGCGGATGATCAATCTGAAGAATTGAGAGCGAAGCGCAGCAACGACACAGCTGTCGTCCCGGATAAGCGAAACTCCAGACAACGCGCAGCGTGGTCGGGAGCGGAGCGCCAATCCGGGACCCATAACCACCGGAAGATATTTGGCGAAGAACGGCATTGCAGAACTTCGCGCAACAACTTCCGCCACGGCGTATGGGTCGCTGCTTTCGCAGGGACGGCAGCGGAGCAAGAGGAACTACCATGACAAACATCCACAATCTCACCCGCACCACTGACGACGTCGTCATCGTCGGCGGCGGCCTCGCCGGATTGTTCTGCGCACTCAAGCTCGCGCCGCGGCCGGTGACACTGATCTCGGCCGCGCCGCTTGGCCAAGGCGCATCCTCCGCATGGGCGCAAGGCGGTATCGCCGCGGCGGTGGCCGAGGGCGATACACCCGAAGCGCATGCTGCTGACACCATTGCCGTTGGCGGCGGTATCGTCGACGAAGCCGTCGCACTCGGCATCGCGCGCGAGGCGGCGCCGCGGATCGACGATCTGCTCGCCTATGGCGTGCCGTTCGATCGCGACCTCGAGGGCCGGCTCGCCGTCGGTCGGGAAGCTGCGCATTCGGCGCGGCGCATCGTGCATGTGCGCGGCGACGGCGCAGGCGCGGCGATCATCGCGGCGTTGACCGAGGCCGTGCGCCGCACGCCCTCGATCCGGCTGATCGAAGGTTTTGTCGCCGAAGCGCTGTTGACTGAGGACGGCGCGGTCACCGGTCTTCAATTGCGCGAGGCAGCCAATCCAGCCGCGCGGCCGGTTATGCTGGCCTCGCGTGCGATCGTGCTTGCGACCGGGGGCATCGGCCACCTCTATGCCGTCACCACCAATCCGATTGAGGCCAGCGGCTCCGGCCTTGCGATCGCCGCGCGCGCCGGCGCGGTCATCGCCGACCCCGAATTCGTGCAGTTCCACCCGACCGCCATTATGGTCGGGCGCGATCCCGCGCCGCTCGCGACCGAAGCGCTGCGCGGCGAAGGCGCGATACTCATCAACCGCCATGGCGAGCGCTTTATGCTTGCGCGCCATCCGCTCGCCGAGCTCGCGCCGCGCGACATCGTCGCCCGGGGCGTATTCGCGGAGATCGCGACCGGGCGCGGCGCCCTCCTCGACGCGCGGGCGGCGCTGGGCGTGCGCTTCGCCGAAAAATTTCCGGCCGTGCATGCGAGCTGCATCGCCGCCGGCATCGATCCCGCGACGCAAGCCATCCCGATCGCGCCAGCCGCGCACTATCACATGGGCGGCATCGCGGTGGATGCACGCGGCCGCAGCTCGATCGACGGACTCTGGGCCGGCGGCGAGGTGTCGTCCACCGGCGCGCATGGCGCCAACCGTCTCGCCTCCAATTCGCTGCTGGAGGCCGTGGTCTATGCCGCGCGCATCGCCGACGACATCGCCGGCCGTGCGATCCCGTCGCCGGCCCCGCTCCCGGATGCGCTGGTGACACAGCGCAGCGGCGCTCCGGATGCAGCGAACGTGGCGCGGCTGCGGGCGATAATGAGTGCGCATGTCGGCGTGATCCGCGATGGTGACGGGCTTGCACAGGCCGCGCGCAGCTTTGCTGCACTGGAGCGCGAGGCGACGAGCATCACCGTCCGCAACATGGCAACCACGGCCCTTCTCGTCGCAACCGCCGCCTTGAGCCGGCGCGAGAGCCGCGGCGCGCATTTCCGTTCCGACCATCCGGCCGATGTCCCAGAGCTGGCGCAGCGGACGATGACCACGCTCACCGCTGCGCGCGAAGTCGCGGACAGCCTAAGCGAGCGTCCGCTGCCGCGCACCGCTCAACCCATGATCGCCTGAAGGAAACTCGATATGACCCCGACCTCCCTGCTCTATCCCGATGCCTTCGTTTCGCCCCTCGCCATCGACGAGGCCGTGCAGCGCGCGCTGGCGGAAGACCTCGGCCGCGCCGGCGACATCACCTCGCTCGCAACGATTCCCGAGGCGACCAGAGCGCAGGCCATCCTGGTCGCGCGCCAGTCCGGCGTGATGGCCGGATTGCCGTTGGCGCTGGCGACGCTGCAAAAGCTCTCGTCCGACGTCGAGGTGCGCGCGCATGTCCGCGACGCTGCCCGCGTTGCCCGCGGCCAGCATGTGCTGACGATCTCGGGCCCGGCGCGCGCCATTCTGACGGCGGAGCGGACCGCGCTAAACTTCGTCGGCCGGCTATCGGGTGTTGCAACGCTCACGGCCGACTATGTCGCGCGCACCGAGGGCACGAAGATGCGGATCTGCTGCACGCGGAAGACCACACCGGGATTGCGGGCGCTGGAGAAGTACGCGGTACGCTGCGGCGGCGGCTTCAACCACCGTTTCGGGCTCGACGATGCGATTCTGATCAAGGACAACCACGTCGCGGTCGCAGGTGGCATCCGCCCGGTGCTGGAGCGCGCCCGTGCCCATGCCGGCCATCTCGTCAAGATCGAGATCGAGGTCGATACGCTGGCGCAGCTGCGCGAGGTGCTCGATACGGGCCTTGCCGACGCCGTGCTGCTCGACAACATGGACCTTGCAACCTTGCGCGAGGCGGTGCGGATGACGGAGGGCCGCCTCGAGTTGGAGGCCTCCGGCGGCGTCACGCTGGACTCGATCGCCGCGATTGCCGCGACCGGCGTCGATTACGCCTCAGCCGGCGCGCTGACGCATTCGGCGCCGAATTTCGACTGCGCGCTTGATATCGAGGCGTGAGGGGCGCGGCTTGCACGAGATCGTCATGCCCGGGCTTGTCCCGGGCATCCACGCGCTTCTTGCGCTAGTCCAAGAACGTGGATGGCCGGGACAAGCCCCGGCCATGACGCAGTCGAGATGCTACCTCCGCTCGCTCGCGCCCATCTCGGCAGAGCTCTTGGCTTCCTGCGCGAGCTCGGCCGACAGCGCGGCTGTCTGCGCCGGCGTGCCCCAGCTCGGTTCCTCGCTGCCATCGCCCCAGGCGCGGGGGCGGTAGAAGGTGTGCACGCCGGTCCTGTACATCTTCTTCATCTCAGCGACCCAGGACGGGCGCACCCAATAGGCGTGGTAATGGGTGGATTTGCCGACCTCGGGCAGCCAGATCTGGCCGTCGAGCATCGCCTTCGAGATCTTCTTGGCGCGCTCCCACATCTCGGGCTCGCGGATCACGTCGGGATTGTTGTCGCAGGCGAAGGTGAACTGACAGGCGAAGTGGCGATACTTGTTCTGGTAGACCACGCCGCACACGGTATCGGGATATTTGCCGGAGAACACGCGGTTCATCACCACCTGCGCGACCGCCATCTGGCCGCGCACGGCTTCGCCGCGGGATTCGAAGTAGATCGCTTCGGCGAGACATTTTTCTGATTTCGCGCGCGACTTGTCGTCGAGCGCGAGCCGCTCCGCCGGAGACCTGGCGCGCTGGTTGTCGACGTTGACCTCGCCTTTCGCCGCGACGCTCTCGCCGCTCTCGATATCCCTGGCGATCTCTTGGGTCGGCGGCGTCAGCGAGGCCGTCACCTTCATGTCGGGATCGGGCATCACGATCATCGGCTCGGCACCGGGCTGCCAACTCTCGATGCTCTCGAGATTGCCGCCGAGGGAGGAGCTGCCGAAGAACAGGTTCGCGGTCTTGACACTGAACGGATCGCGCGGCGGTGCCGTCGGAAGCGTCTCCTGCTTCAGCGCTTCCAGCGGCTGCACCGGGAACGAGCGGGCGAGGTCGCTGGCCTTTGGCGGATTGGCATATTGCGGCAGCGGCGGCGCGCGCAGCGCTTCGGCGAGCTCGGGATCGAGCGCGGCTGCGGACTCGGGCGACATTGGTTGCGACATCGCTTGCGGCAAGGTAGCGGTCTTCGCGCCGAACACCGAGCTGTTCGAGGTCGCAGGATCTTCCTGCGCGGGTGCCGCGGCCGGAGCCGTCGTCTCAGGCGCCTGCGTTGGCGCAACGGTTGCGAGACGATCACCCTTCAGCGAGCGATCGACCTTGGGAAAATCGGCGGCCTGGTAGCGCGGCGGCGCCTGCAGCACCGGATTGCGGCTGATCGCGCCGGTGACGTCGCGAGCATCGAGGCTCGCGAGCCGAACCATCGCGCTCTGCGGCGCCGACGTACCAATCGGGCGGGAGAAGCTGTAGGTCGCGAGCTGGATCGAGGACGCCGCGGAAAACACCTGCTTCTGCCAACGCTCGGCGACGCCGGGCTGGCGGGCCAGCAGAGAGGCAATGTCCTGATACCCGGTCTCTCTCGGCATAAATGCGAAGATGCAGAGACCGATGCCGAAGGACGCGAACCGCGCGCCCTTCGGATGGTTACGCAACACTGACATCGATACGCTCACGCAACGCTTACGCCCGTTTCGATCGAACTCAGTACGTCCGTGCAATTCGATCTTTTTCGTAAGTATCTAATTTAGGTTGCCGGGGCGTTAATCGGCGTTGCGCGCGCGGCACACTCAAGCGAACACAGGTGTTTTCACGGAGCGATTGCCTGCGTGGTAAATGCCGCCTCATTTTGAAGCGGTAAACAATCGGTCAATGCGAATGGTGAAGGAACTCTTGCGCGCGCGTCTCATTTCGGGACGCGTGATGAGTTCCCGGCATAAGCACGAGATGCTTCTCCGCAACGAGTGTCATGCTCCGCGAAGGCGGGGCATCCAGTACGCCGCGGCCTATTGCTTCTATCACTGCTATCTCGGCGTACTGGATCGCCCGGTCAAGCCGGGCGATGACAGCGAGTGAGCGGCAAGTGCATCCCACAAACTGGTCATTGCGAGCGCAGCGAAGCAATCCAGAGTCTTGCCGCAGAGACAGTCTGGATTGCTTCGCTGCGCTCGCAATGACAGTATGGATGCAGCGGCGCGCAAAATGAAAAGAGGCGGAGCCAAACCCCGCCTCTCTCAATCCAATCGTGCGCTTCGCGCTTACGCCTGGCTCGCGATCGCCTTGCCGAGCGCGGCCTGCGCTGCGGCAAGCCGTGCGATCGGCACGCGATAGGGCGAGCAGGAGACGTAGTCGAGGCCGATATTGTGGCAGAAGGCGACCGAGGCGGGATCGCCGCCGTGCTCGCCGCAGATGCCGACCTTGAGCGAGGCACGCGTCTTGCGGCCGCGCGCGACGCCGATCTTGACGAGCTCGCCGACGCCTTCCTGGTCGAGCGCGATGAAGGGATCGACCGAGAGGATACCCTTCGCCACGTAGGGACCAAGGAAGCTCGCCGCGTCGTCGCGGCTGATGCCGTAGGTCGTCTGCGTGAGATCGTTGGTGCCGAACGAGAAGAACTCGGCCGACTGAGCGATCTCGGCCGCGAGCAGGCAGGCGCGCGGCAGCTCGATCATGGTGCCGACCTGATAGGCGAGCTTGGTGTTGGCGTCGCGCATCACCGACTGCGCGGTAGCATCGATGCGCGCCTTGACCAGATCGAGCTCGGCCTTGGTTGCGATCAGCGGCACCATCACCTCGAGGCCGACGGCCTTGCCGGTGCGCTTCTGCGCCTCGACCGCCGCCTCGAAGATCGCGCGCGCCTGCATCTCGGCGATTTCAGGATAGGCGATCGCGATGCGGCAGCCGCGGAAGCCGAGCATCGGATTGAACTCCGAGAGCTCGCGTGCGCGATCGGCGAGGCGCCGCGGATCGGTGTTCATGGCTCGCGCCACTTCCTCGACCTCGGCATGGGTGTGCGGCAGGAACTCGTGCAGCGGCGGATCGAGCAGCCGGATCGTGACGGGCAGGCCCTTCATGATCTCGAACAGCTCGACAAAGTCGGCGCGCTGCATCGGCAGCAGCTTTGCGAGAGCCGCGCGGCGCGCCTGCTCGTCCTCGGCGAGGATCATCTCGCGCACGGTGCGGATGCGCGTCTCCTCGAAGAACATGTGCTCGGTGCGGCAGAGGCCGATGCCTTCGGCGCCGAACTTGATCGCGGTGCGCGCATCCTCCGGCGTGTCGGCATTGACGCGCACGCCGATCTTGCGGACCTGGTCGGCCCAGTTCATCAGCGTGCCGAACTCGCCGGACAGCTCCGGTTCGATCATCGGCATGCGGCCGGCCAGCACCTGGCCGAGCGAGCCGTCGATGGTGATGACGTCCCCGGTCTTGAAGGTGCGCGAGCCGATGCTCATGGTGCCGCGGCCGTAGTCGACCCGGATGGTGCCGCAGCCGGAGACGCAGGGCTTGCCCATGCCGCGCGCGACCACCGCCGCGTGCGAGGTCATGCCGCCGCGGGTGGTCAGGATGCCTTCGGCCGCGTGCATGCCGTGGATGTCTTCGGGGCTGGTCTCGATGCGGACCAGGATCACCTTGCGTCCGTCGCCCTGCAGCTTGGCGGCTTCGTCCGAGGAGAACACGATCTCGCCTGAGGCCGCGCCTGGCGAAGCCGGCAGGCCGGTCGCGATCACGTCGCGCTTGGCGTTGGGATCGATCGTCGGATGCAGGAGCTGGTCGAGCGAGGCGGGATCGATCCGCGTCACCGCTTCCTTCTTCGAGATCAGGCCTTCATTGGCGAGCTCGACCGCGATGCGCAGCGCCGCCTTCGCGGTGCGCTTGCCGCCGCGGGTTTGCAGCATCCACAGCTTGCCCTGCTCGACCGTGAACTCCATGTCCTGCATGTCGCGGTAATGCTTCTCGAGCAGCGTGTAGATCCGCGTCAGCTCCTTGAAGGCTTCCGGCATCGCCGATTCCATCGACGCCTTGTCGGAGCCCGACTCTTTCCGAGCGTCCTCGGTGATGTCCTGCGGCGTGCGGATGCCCGCCACCACGTCCTCGCCTTGCGCGTTGATCAGGAACTCGCCGTAGAGCTTGCTCTCGCCGGTCGAGGGATTGCGCGTGAACGCAACGCCGGTCGCCGAGGTCTCGCCCATGTTGCCGAACACCATGGCCTGCACGTTGACCGCGGTGCCCCAGGATTCCGGAATGTCGTGCAGCTTGCGGTAGGTCACCGCGCGCGCGTTCATCCAGGATGAGAACACCGCGCCGATCGCGCCCCAGAGCTGATCGTGCGGATCCTGCGGAAACTCCTTGCCGGTCTCGCGCGCAACGGCGTCCTTGTACTTGCCGACCAGCTCGACCCAGTCCTCGGCCGACAGGTCTGTGTCGAGCGAATAGCCCTGGCTGTCCTTGAAGGTGTCGAGGATCTCCTCGAAGTGATGATGCTCGAAGCCGAGCACCACGTCGGAATACATGGTGATGAAGCGGCGATAGCTGTCATAGGCGAAGCGGCGGTCGCCCGAGAGCGCGGCCAGAGCTTCGACGGTCTCGTCGTTGAGGCCGAGATTGAGCACGGTGTCCATCATGCCCGGCATCGAGGCGCGCGCGCCGGAGCGCACGGAGACGAGCAGCGGGTTCTTGGTGTCGCCGAACACCTTGCCAGTCAACTTGCCGACATAGTCCAGCGCCTTCTCAACCTGCGGCCTCAGCTCCTTCGGGTACGTCTTGCCGTGCTCGTAGAAATAGGTGCAGACCGAGGTCGGAATGGTGAAGCCGGGAGGCACCGGCAGGCCGAGATTGGCCATCTCGGCGAGGTTGGCGCCCTTGCCGCCGAGCAGGTCGCGCATCTCCGAGCGGCCCTCGGCCTTGCCGTCACCGAAGGTGAACACCCATTTGCCGGCCTTGACCGCAGCCGGCGCAGCCTTGGCGGGGGCAGCCTTGGCGGGGGCAGCCTTGGCCGGGGCAGCCGTCTTCGGCGCAGCCGGCTTGGTCGCAGCCTTTGCAGCTTTGGCAGCGGGTTTCGCAGCCGACTTGGCTGCGGGCTTGGCTGCAGGCTTAGCAACCGACTTCGGGGCGCTCTTGGCCAGTGCCTTGCGGGCTGGCGGCGCGGCTTTCGCGGCAGCGGAAGACTTTGATTTCGCTGAAGTTTTATTGGGCTTCGAGGCGGCTTTGGCCATGGCTTGCACACAACCTGCGAGAGGGAGGGGAAATCGCGGGCCTTACACCATTTTGGGCGGGCCCGCGCAAGTCGGACTGTTCCGGAAAGTGAACCCCTAGAGGTGAAGCCACTTCAGGAGCCCAAGCCCGATCGCGCCATTGATGATGAGGAAGATCGCGACGATCAGGTTGAGCAGCCGCGGCATGATGAGGATGAGCACGCCCGCAATCAACGACAGGATCGGCGAAATGTGGGCGACGGTGATGTGCATGAACTATCTTTCCCTGAGGTGAGGCGAATCGCGGCCGGATCATAGCGGCCCCGGTTCCGCGAGTAGAGACGCGCAAGCGCCAGGCCGGTTCCCGCCACTCACGAAAACTGCCCGAAATTGCCGCTGATGCGGCAGGGCTTTCCCCGGAACATTGCGAAGAGGCACGCATTGGCAACCGGTTGCGCTACTCGCGCTTCCCGAAGGATCACGTCGAAGGAGTTTCCCATGCGGAACAGGATTCTTGCTCTTGCAGCGCTTGCGGCCGCGATCGGCTCGCCCTTGGCGGCGCAAGCGCAAAGCGGGGTCACAATCGGACGCGCGCCTGTCGTAGTCGATTCTGGCCCAACCATCGCAATCGAACAGCGACCGGCCTTCCGCGAATACGTCGTCGAACAACGTGTGCCGGCCTTCCGTATCCCGGATCGCGTGGTGGTCGGCGCCACCTTACCGGAGACCGGCATCACCTATTATGACGTGCCGCAACGTTTCGGCGCCACCACCTATCGCTACACCGTCGTGAACGGCGAGACCGTGTTGGTCGAGCCGCGTTCGCGCCGCATCGTCGAGGTGCTGGACTAGGCTGGTGTCTGGACGCGTTGTTCTTCACGCGAACCGGTCTCCGCTTCGCGCGAAAGCGCTGTCGATCAACTCGATGTCCGGCGCGTCACATCAGGCTGGCGCGAGCAGTATTAAATCGGACATCAGGCCCTGCCCGGTCCTCCCCCCGCCGGGCGGGGCTTTTTTGCGACGTCATTCGGGCGCGCGCGAAGCGTGAACCCGGAATCTCGAGATTCCGGGTTCGGTACTGCGCACCGCCCCGGAATGACAGTGGTATTTGCCGCGCGACCGCGCCTCAATCCTGGATCTTCGAGAAATCCGCCACCGCACGCGTGGCGCTGCGGATCTCGTTGAGCAGTTTCAGGCGGTTCTCGCGCACCTTCGCATCGTCGTCATTGACGCGCACCTTGTCGAAGAACGCATCGACCGGCGGACGCAGCTTCGCCATCGCGCTCATCGCGGCGGCAAAGTCTTCCTTGGCGACGGCGGCGCTTGCCTCCCCCTTCACCTCGCCGATCGCTTTCGCCAGCGCCTTCTCCTCGGCGAGGCTGTAGAGCGCAGCATCGGGTGTGCCATCAAAGGTGCGCTTGTCCTTCTTCTCCTCGATCGTGAGAATGTTGCTGGCGCGCTTGGTGCCGGCGAGCAGGTTCCTGCCGTCGTCGCTGTCGAGGAATTGTCCGAGCGCCTCGACGCGGCGGACGATCATCAACAGATCGTCCTGGCCGCCAAGCGCGAACACAGCATCGACAAGATCGTAACGGGCGCCCTGCTCGCGAAGCTGGACTTTGAGGCGGTCGGCGAAGAAGGCGAGCAGATCGCTCGGGAGCGTCTGCGCGTCCGCGGGCTGCACCGACAAGCCGGCGAGCGCGGACGCCGCCACCTTCATCAGCGACAAACGTAGCGCATTCTCGGCGATCAATCGGATCACACCCAGCGCCGCACGACGCAGCGCATAGGGGTCCTTCGATCCCGTCGGCTTTTCGTCGATGGCCCAGAAGCCAACAAGCGTATCGAGCTTGTCGGCAAGCGCCACCGCAACACTGACCGGATCAATCGGGACGCGATCCGCCGGCCCTTGCGGCTTGTAGTGCTCCTCGCAAGCCGCAGCGACAGACGCGTCCTCGCCCTGGGCCAGCGCATAGTACTTGCCCATCAAGCCCTGAACTTCCGGGAATTCGCCGACGACCTCGGTGAGCAAGTCGGCCTTCGCCAAATGCGCGGCGCGCTTGGCCTTCGCAACATCCGCGCCGACCAGCGGCGCGATCTCGGTCGCTAGCCGCTCGATGCGCTTGATGCGCGCGGCCTGCGTTCCCAGCTTCTCGTGGAACACGATCTGCTCGAACTTCGGCAGTCGGTCCTCGAGCCTCGTCTTCAGGTCGGTCTCATAGAAGAACTTCGCATCCGACAGGCGCGGACGGATCACGCGCTCATTGCCTGATACGATGACCTTGCCGCCGTCGGCCGCCTCGATATTGGCGGTGAGGACGAACTTGTTGGTCAGCTTGCCCGTCTTGGGATCCTTGACGACGAAGCACTTCTGGTTGTTGCGGATGGTGGCGCGGATCACTTCGTCCGGGATCGCGAGATATTCTTCCTCGAACGATCCCATCATGACGACGGGCCACTCGACGAGGCCCGAGACCTCGTCGAGCAGCACCTGATCCTCGACCAGCTCGAAGCCCTGCGCGAAGGTCAGCTCCTTGGCGTCGGCGAAGATGATGTCCTTGCGCGCCTGCGGGTCGAGGATGACTTTGGCCGCCTTCAGCTTGGCCTCGTAGTCCTCGAAGCGGCGCACGGAGATCGCGCCAGGGGCCATGAAGCGGTGGCCGTAAGTCGTCTGGCCGGCCTCGATGCCATCCACCTCGAACTTCACGACATCGGGCTCTTCGGTCTCGAGCCCGAAGATCGCGGTGATCGCGTGCAGCGGACGTACCCAGCTCAGCGAGCCCGGCTTGCCCGAGCGCGCGCCCCAACGCATCGATTTCGGCCAGGGGAAGGTGCGGATGATCACGGGCAGGATTTCCGCGAGCACGTCGATCGCATCGCGTCCGGGCTTCTCGATCAAGCCGATGTAGAAATCACCCTTCGGGTCGCGCTGGATCTTGGCTTCATCGAGCGATTTGAGACCCGTCGCTTTCAAAAAACCCTGCACGGCCGCATCGGGCGCGCCGACCTTCGGGCCGCGACGCTCGGTCTTCAGATCAGGCTGGCGCGCGGGGATGCCGTGCACGGTCAGCGCGAGGCGGCGTGGCGTCGCGAAGGCTTTCGCGCCTTCGTAGACGAGACCCTCGGCGACGAGCTTGTCGGTGACCATGCGGCGCAGATCGTCGGCCGCCTTGGCCTGCATGCGCGCGGGGATTTCTTCCGAGAACAGTTCAAGCAAAAGTTCGGGCATCAGGCCACTCCGCCCGCTTCAGTGTGGATCCAGGCCTCGCCGCAGGCTTTTGCCAATTCGCGCACACGCAAGATGTAGCTCTGCCGCTCCGTCACCGAGATCACGCCGCGCGCGTCGAGCAGGTTGAAGACATGGCTTGCCTTGATGCACTGGTCATAGGCCGGCAGTGCCATCAGGTGCTGCTTGCTGTTACTTCCTTCGCGCCAGCCAGCGTCGAGATATTTCCGGCAAGCCGCCTCGGCCATCTTGAACTGCTCGAACAGCATCGCGGTGTCGGCGACTTCAAAATTGTGCCACGAATATTCCTGCTCGGCCTGCAGGAAGACGTCGCCATAGGTGACCTTCTGATCGCCCTCGCGACCGTTGAAGTTGAGGTCGTAGACGCGGTCGACGCCCTGCACATACATCGCGAGGCGCTCGAGCCCGTAGGTCAGTTCGCCCGCGACAGGGGCGCATTCGAAGCCGGCGACCTGCTGGAAGTAAGTGAACTGGCTCACCTCCATGCCGTCGCACCAGCACTCCCAGCCGAGGCCCCAGGCGCCGAGCGTCGGGCTCTCCCAATCGTCCTCGACGAAGCGGATGTCGTGCACGGCGGAATCGATGCCGATCGCGGCAAGCGACTTCAGATACAGCTCCTGAAGGTTCGGCGGCGACGGCTTCATGATCACCTGGAACTGGTAGTAGTGCTGCAGCCGGTTCGGATTCTCGCCGTAACGCCCGTCCTTGGGGCGGCGCGAGGGCTGCACATAGGCTGCGTTCCAGGGCTTTGGCCCGAGCGCGCGGAGCGTGGTCGCCGGATGGAAGGTGCCTGCGCCCATCTCCATGTCGTAGGGCTGCAGGATCACGCAACCCTGCTCAGCCCAGAACCGCTGGAGCGCGAGGATGAAGCCCTGGAACGAACGTTCCGGGCGCATATGGGCGGGCAATGAGGCGTCCATCGTCAGATCGGGCTCTCGCGGGGGGTTTGAATCGCGCGGGACCGTATCGACGGCGGGGATGGGAATCAAGGCGAAGGGGGCGGAAATGGCTGTCATTCCGGGGCGATGCGAGAGCATCGAGCCCGGAATCTCGAGATTCCGGGTTCGCCCTTCGGGCGCCCCGGAATGACGGTGCGTATGGAAAAGTGCGGTTAACCCGGCCTATAAGCTCCGGTCACGGGGTCACGCTTCAACGTCTGGATGTCCCCCATGCGGGCGGCTTCAGCAACGCGCGACAGGCGCATTTCCTCCAGCTCCTGGTTGATGCGGACGGCGGTCTTGTAGGCCCAGCGGACCACGGCAAGCCCGCCCAGGACGCCTGCGAAAGCGACGAACGGCGGCATCGGTCGATCCTTGTCTAGTGCTCAGCCCCCACATGCATTGTCGCGCAGTCGGGGCTACGCCGCAATTGGCTCGGCTTCGATTCCCCTTGGACCAAATGGCGCGGGAGGGCGCGTCTTAGAACCCGAATTTCGCCCAAATCGCTCGCGTCTCGACCGCCGAGATCAGCTCGTCCGGCAGCCCGGCCATTGATTCCATGGCCAAAAGCTGCCCCGCGCCGGGCGCTTTCCGCCCAAAAAGGCCGGAGAGAAGTCCGGTCGGCTGGGCAATCACGGGGGTGAGAACCTTGTCGCCGTAGCGGGCACGAAGAGTTGAGCGGAGATCACCGATGCCATCGGCGAGCCCCAGCGCGATCGCGCTCTCGCCAGCCCAGTACTCTCCCGTGAAGAGCGTGTCGTCATTGCCCTTCAGCCTTACGCCGCGGCTGTCCTTCACTAGCGAAATGAATATCTGGTGGATCTCGCGCTGGATCGCCTTCAGCTTGGCGACGTCATCCGGATTCTCGGGCAGAAAGGGATCGAGCATCGCCTTGTGCGCGCCGGCGGTATAGAGCCGCCGCTCGATACCGAGTCGCTTGATCGCGTCCTGGAAACCGAAGCTGCCGCCGACCACGCCGATCGAGCCGAGGATGGAGGATGGATCGCAAATGATCTCGTCGCCTGCGCAGGCGATCATGTAGCCGCCGGAGGCCGCGACGTCCTCGACGAACACCAGGACCTTAAGCTTCTTCTCCGCCGCGAGCTGCTTGATGCGCAAGTAGATCTGGCGCGACTGCACCGGCGAGCCGCCGGGCGAATTGATCACCAGCGCCACCGCCTTGGCGTTCCGATAAGAAAACGCCCGCTCCAGGATTCGCGCTACCCCGGCGAGCGTCATGCCCGGCCGCAACGGCGTCACCGCGCCGATCACGCCCGAGAGCCGCACCACCGGCACCACAGCCGTGCCGGGGCGAAAGCGCGCCGGCAGATATTCCATGAGCTTGTCGGCCAGGCCGGAACTGTCTCGATCGTTCAATTGTTCGGCCATGCCGTTACCTCTGTTTAACCATTTCTTATCACGCGACTGTCATTGAAGGTGCCTGGAACGTGTTTTGCAGAATCCGCGTAGGGAAGCTGCAATGAAGCAGCGGAGGAAACGCCATGAAGATCTATCTGCTGTTGATGCTGATCGGTGCGCTTTTCACGGCGATTCGCTTTACGTCCCCGCAAGAACAGCAGTCGGAGTCGCTTCCCCAGTAAGCGATCACGGCTCCGCCAGCGGCAAGGCCGCCCTCCCCTCCAGAATATCGCTGACCTCTTTTTTAGGCACGCGTGACGCATCGTTGAGCACGAGGCCCGGCAGCAATCGCGTCGGCGCCCGACCGCCCTTGACGGCGCGGACCAGCACGCGGATCGCGGGCCGTCCCGCTTCGCCATGAATCGGCAGGATCGCGAGGCCCCCGAAGCCGCGTGACAGCGCTGCCAAGACATCGCCGATTCCATCTGCACGCCAGATCAAGGTGAGCGCGCCATTCGATCGGAGGATGCGCCGTGCTGCATGCACCCAGGCATGCAGCGTCTCGTCGGTCGCGACATGCGCGATCTGGCGCGCCTGATCGGGCGAGACGCGGTGCCGTGCAGGATCGTTGAAGGGCGGATTCATCAGCACCACGTCGACACTGTCGGGCGGCAGGTCATTTGCCGCGAAGGTCTGCGCATCCGCGGTGACGTCGAGCACGATAGCCTCGGCAGCGATCACGTTTGCCGCCGCATTGGCGCGCGCCAGCTCCGCCAGTTCCGGATCGATCTCGACCAGGCTGAGCCTGATCCCCTCGACGCGGCGCGCCAGCGCGAGCCCAGCCGCGCCGATGCCGGCGCCGAGATCGACGACGCGGTCGCCCGCCTTCGGCTCGGTCGCCGCCGCCAGCAAAATGGCGTCATGGCCGGCGCGATGTCCGCTGCGCTTCTGCTTCAGGAGCAACTGCCCGCCGAGAAAGGCGTCCTCGGTGATGTCTGCCAAAACCTCACTCATCGCCGCGCAGTTCGTGGCTGAGACCCGCCTCGGTCAGGATCTGCCGGGCCTCCTGGGCGTCGTCCTCATGGACCAGGATCCGCCGCGGCAAAATGCCGAGCGAGCCCTCGATGATGCTCATGTTCTGGTCCAGCACCAGATGATGGATATTGGCGCCGTCGAGCAGCGCGCCGATCGCCGACACCAGCACCATGTCGTTGGTCCGAACCAGTTCACGCAAAACGCAGGTCTCCTGCCTGAAAGGGGCTTAAGCGGCAAATGTCAATGGTTCCGCGGGCCTTGCCGCATCCGCTGCCAGTTTCTATTGTCTTTCCATCAGAATAGCCCCTCCGGGGCAAATATTGGAGACCGGCGTGGCCGTCATCGTACCTTTCGAAACTCCCGGCGCGTCGATCGAAGAGCTGGTTGCCCTTGTCGCTCCCGACATGGAACGCGTCAACGCCACGATCCTGTCGCGGACCGGCTCAGACGTAACCATGATCCCCGAGGTCGCCAACCACCTGATCTCCTCCGGCGGCAAGCGCCTGCGGCCGATGCTGACGCTCGCCATGGCCAACCTCGCCGGCTACACCGGCGACGGCCATATCAAGCTCGCCGCGTCCGTCGAGTTCATGCATACCGCAACCCTGCTCCACGACGACGTCGTCGACGAGAGCGAGATGCGCCGCGGCAAATTGTCAGCGCGCATGCTCTGGGGCAACGAGGCGAGCGTCTTGGTCGGCGACTTCCTGCTCGGACAGGCGTTCCGCATGATGGTCGAGGTCGGCTCGCTCCGCGCGCTCGACATCCTGTCCGCGGCTGCCGCCACCATCGCCGAAGGCGAGGTGATGCAGCTTGCCGCCGCCAAGAACACCGCGACCACCGAGGATGAATATCTCGCCGTGATCCGCGGCAAGACCGCCGAATTGTTCGCAGCCGCTTGCGAGGTCGGGCCCGTCATCGCCAACCGCCCAAAGGCGGAGCAGACCGCCTGCCGCTCCGTCGGCATGAATCTTGGCATCGCCTTCCAGCTCGTCGACGACGTGCTCGACTATGGCGGCAAGAGCGCGAAGCTCGGCAAGAACACCGGCGATGATTTCCGCGAGGGCAAGATCACCCTGCCCGTGGTGCTCGCCTTCCGGCGCGGCAACGACACCGAGCGCGGCTTCTGGATCCGCGCGCTCGAGCGCGGCGAGATCGGCGATGCCGATCTCGACCACGCCATCGGCCTGATGAACAAGCACCGCGCGCTCGAGGACACGCTGAGCCGCGCCCAGCATTACGGCGCCATGGCCGTGGACGCCCTGGCGCTGTTCCCGCCCTCGCCGATGAAGAGCGCGCTGGAGCAGGTGGTGGCGTTCTGTCTGGCAAGGTCGCATTAGGCGCGAGGCTCGACAAGCGCGGCGACCGCGTCGCTCGTGTTGCAACCTCAGGGGACGGCGACCGACAGCTGCACGGAGTTTGGCGCAACAGCACATCTCTCGTGTCCCGGACGCGCTGCAGCGTGAAACGCTGCTGCGCTGAGCCGGGACCCACGTAGCACCGAGCGATCAGCAACATAGGCCCGGCTCTCTGCAGAGCACCGCTGAAGAAGCGCTGCGCTGCGTCCGGGGCACGAGAGCGGTTGTCCAGCACATCTCACCATTTGGGCCCGCGGCAACACACGCATCGCTCTCCTATCCCATCTCACCAGCGAACTAACTCCAAATTCTTCATCGTCCCTCCACCCGCACGACAGTTGCTTCCCAGTCACTTGCATTTTGCAAGTCAATTCCCTACCTTTCGCCCATGCAACCCAAATCCCCATCCATCCTGGAATGCCCGGTCGGCCGTGCCGTGGAGACGGTTGGCGAGTGGTGGAGCATCCTGATCCTGCGGGATGCGTTTCAGGGCGCGACGAAGTTCGACGAATTCCAACAGAGCCTCGGGATTGCGCCGAACATCTTGTCGCGGCGGCTTGCGCATCTCACCAGGAGCGGCATGTTCGCGCGCCGCCGCTATCACGAACGCCCGCCGCGCTACGAATATGTGCTGACCGACAAGGCGCGCGACTTCTTTCCCGTGGTCGCCGCGCTGCTCGCCTGGGGCAACAAGCACCTCGCGCCGAAAGGCGAATCCATCCTGCTGGCGAGCCGGGACGGCATCCGTCCACTCGACCCGGTCGTCGTCAATGCGAGCGACATGCGTCCGATCACGCTCGCCAATACGGTCGCCATTCCGGGGCCCCGCGCCAGCCGCGGCATGCGCGCACGGCTCGCTTCGCTCAAAGCCATGAACCCGGCCGTCGCGCCGGCTGGAGACTGACATGCGTCGTATCGTCGTGACAGGCATGGGCGCGGTGTCGCCGCTCGGCTGCGGTGTCGAATTGTCGTGGCGCCGGCTGCTTGCCGGCCAGAGCGGACTGCGACCGCTGCCCGAATGGGCGCAATCATTGCCCGCACGCATCGCCGGCCTCGTGCCCGACAAGGCCGATGATGCCGACGGCGGATTCGATCCGGGAGAGGCCGCTGCGCCAAAAGACCAGCGCAAGATGGACCGTTTCATCCTGTTCGCGCTGCTCGCCACCGCTGAAGCGGTGACGCAGGCCAAATGGACGCCGCAGGATGCAAGCGCGCTGGAGCGGACCGCGACGATCATCGCCTCCGGCGTCGGCGGCTTTCCAGCGATGGCGGAAGCCGTGCGCATCACCGAGCAGCGCGGCGCGCGGCGGCTGTCGCCGTTCACGATCCCCTCCTTCCTCGCCAATCTCGCCGCCGGCCATGTCTCGATCAAATACGGCTACAAGGGTGCGCTGGGCACGCCTGTCACCGCGTGCGCCGCGGGCGTGCAGGCGATCGGCGATGCCGCGCGCATGATCCGCGCGGGTGAAGCCGATGTCGCGATCTGCGGCGGCGCGGAGGCCTGCATCGATATCGTCAGCCTCGGCGGCTTTGCCGCCGCACGCGCGCTCTCAAGCGGCTTCAACGACGAGCCCGCACGCGCTTCGCGCCCGTTCGACCGCGAACGCGACGGCTTTGTCATGGGCGAAGGCGCCGGCATCCTCGTGATCGAGGATCTCGAGCATGCGCTGGCGCGCGGGGCGACGCCGATCGCGGAGATCGTCGGCTACGGCACGACGGCGGATGCCTATCACATGACATCGGGTCCGCCCGACGGCGACGGCGCCCGCCGCGCCATGGAGCTGGCGCTGCGGCAGGCGCGGCTGGAGCCCGGCGATCTGCAGCACCTCAACGCGCATGCGACCTCGACGCCCGCCGGCGACGAGAGCGAACTCGGCGCCATCGGCGCGCTGTTCGGCCGCAACCGAAACATCGCCGTCAGCGCGACCAAATCGGCCACCGGTCATCTGCTCGGCGCGGCCGGCGGCCTGGAAGCGATCTTCACCATCCTCGCATTGCGCGACCAGATCGCGCCGCCGACGCTCAATCTCGAAAACCCCGACGCGAGCGCCGACGGCATCGACATCGTCTCAGGCAACGCGCGGCCGATGCCGATGCGGCACGCCATCTCGAACGGATTTGGCTTCGGCGGGGTCAATGCCAGCGCGATCTTCCGCCGGATGGGCTGAACGAGAGGCCTTGCAATCGTGGCGCGCTGCGCTACGAAAACAGGATGATCGACACCAATTTCTGGCTGTTCCTGGCCGCAGCATTCCTCATTGCGGCAATTCCCGGCCCCGGCATTTTCTATGTCGCGGCGCGCACCTTGTCGGAAGGGCGCGCCAGCGGCTTTGCCTCGACCGCGGGCACGGCGCTCGGCGGCATGGTCCATGTCCTCGCCGGCAGCCTCGGCATCTCCGCGATCATCCTCGCCAGCGCGGAGCTGTTCGGCGCGGTGAAATTCGTCGGCGCGCTCTATCTGGTCTGGCTCGGCATCAAGACGTTCCGCAGCGCTGGCCGCGCGATGTCGCTGGAGAGCGAAGCCGTCGGCGACAAGCGCGCGTTTCGCGACGGCGTGCTGGTCGAGGCGCTGAACCCCAAGACCGCCGCGTTCTTCCTCGCCTTCATTCCGCAATTCCTCGACCCCGCGGGATCGAGCCCGACGCTGCAATTCATCATGCTGGGTACGATCTCAGTGGCGCTGAACACGCTCGCCGACGTCGTCGTGGTGCTGATGGCCTCGGCGACGCGCACGCAGCTGATCGGACAGCCGCATCTGATGCGGCGCCTTACACAGGGCTCCGGCGTTTTCATCGCCGGCCTCGGCCTCTCGCTCGCGCTGGCGCGGCGGCCGGCAAATGGCTAGCGCGCCGCAAAGCCGCTTCTATGAATCGCACGGCCTGCGGCTGCATTATGCCGATTGGGGCAACGCGGGCGCGCCGCCTCTCATCCTGGTCCATGGCGGCCGCGATCATTGCCGCAGTTGGGACGTCATCGCGCGATCGCTCCAGCCGCATTTTCACGTGATCGCGCCCGATCTGCGCGGCCACGGCGATTCCGACTGGACGCGTGGCGGCAGCTATGCGCTGACGGAGTATGTCTACGATCTCGCGCAGCTGGTTCGGACGATCGCCGCACCTCAAGTCACTCTCGTCGGCCATTCCATGGGCGGCATGGTGAGCCTGATCTTTTCAGGATCGTTTCCCGAGCTGGTCACCAAGCTCGTCGTGCTCGACGGCATCACCATGCTGCCGGATTCACCGAAGCCACCGGTGCATGAGCGCATCGGCAAATGGGTGAGCCAGCTCGACCGACTGCACGACCGCACGCCGCGCCGCTATGCGACCCTGGAAGACGCGGCCGCGCAGATGGTGCTGCACAACAAGCGGCTGTCGCGCGAGCTCGCACTGCATCTCGCCACCCACGGCGCGCGGCAGAACGAGGACGGCACCTACAGCTGGAAGTTCGATCCCTATCAGCGCGCCAGTGCGCCGCACCGGCTCTGGCCGAACGATCACGTCGCGCTGTGGTCGCGGATCAACTGCCCGACACTGCTGCTCAATGCCGGCGAAAGCTTTCTCGCCGGCACCAGGGGAGCAGGTCTGGAGCGCTATTTCGCGCAGGCGCGCATTGAGACGATAGCGGGCGCCGGGCACTGGCTGCAGCATGACAAACCGCAGGAAGTGCTGGGCGAGATCCGGCGGTTTTTGGGTTTGGCCGCGGACAGCGGCGGTTAGGCCCGCTGCCGTAGGTGGGCAAAAGCGAAGCGTGCCCACCAATCTACCCGTTCAAATCTCGGTTGACGGTGGGCACCGCGCGTCGCGCCTTTGACCACCCTACGGCACCGTCGCCGCGGAAATTACCTAGCTCAACGTCCCCGCATGCACCCACCAGCCGGGGTGGTCACGGCGAATCCGTTCAGCGGCGGCATGGGCATCAGTCGCCGCACCGTAGACCGCAAAGCACGTCGCGCCGGAGCCGGACATGCGGGCGAGCTTGACGCCGGCGGAAGAGCGCAGCGCTTCCAGCACCTCGCCGATCACGGGCTCGATGCGCATCGCGGGCGCTTCGAGATCGTTGGCGACGGTTTCGAGAACGTCGACCCAATCGGCGATCGAGGCGCCCTCGTCCGGCCAGGCCGGCGCTTCGAGGACGGAGGTGGCGCCGACCAGAAGCTCGCCGTTGCGCAGGCCCAGCGCCTGAAACACGTCCTTGGTCGCAACAGGCAGGCGCGGATTGACCATCACGCAGGGCATGCTCGGCAGCGCGAGCGGCAGCAGCTGCTCGCCGACGCCGGTCATGTCGCAGGCGCGCGAGAGCAGGCACACCGGCACGTCCGCGCCGGTCGCGAGCGCGACCTTCTGCAAGCGGGGATCGTCGAGCGAGAGATTGTTGAGACGCGCCAAGAGCCGCAGCGCCGCAGCGGCATCGGCCGAGCCGCCGCCGATGCCGGCTGCAACCGGCAGCACCTTGTCGAGCGCGAAGGCGCCGAGCTTCAGGTCCGGCACGGCTTCGGCCAACAGCTTGGCCGCCTTGAGCACGAGATTGTCAGCGGTATCGCCGCAGGCGGCAGCCAGCGGCCCCGTGGTAGTGAGCTTCAGCTCATCGCCCGGCTCCAGCGTGAGCCGGTCGACGCAGTCGGCAAAAGCGACCACGCTTTCGAGATCATGATAGCCGTCGGCACGACGGCCAACGACGCGAAGGCTCAAATTGACCTTCGCGCGCCCTTCTTCAATCAACGCCGGCATTGGCGATCAGCCCCCAGAACAAATTCCTTTGCGCATGATCTTTGCGGAAAACCGCCACACACTTTTCCGGATCATGCGCCCGGCTCAACCGCCCTTGCCGTCGTCCTTCTTCTTCTCGGCCTGCGCCGCAGAAGAATTCGAATTGTCGTCGGTGAGACCATTGGCGATCTTGGCCTCGATCTTCGGCAGCTCTTCCGGCTCGGGCTTGAGATCGCGCGCATGCGACCACTGGAATTTGGCCTCCAGCGTGCGGCCGACGCGCCAATAGGCGTCGCCGAGATGGTCGTTGATGGTGGGATCCTCGGGCTTGAGGTCGATCGCGCGCTCGAGGTTCTTCACCGCCTCCTCGTAATTGCCGATGCGGTAATAGGCCCAGCCGAGGGAGTCGACGATGTAGCCGTCGTCGGGACGCTGCTCGACGGCGCGCTTGATCATCTTCATGCCCTCGTCGAGATTCACTCCCTGGTCGATCCAGGAATAGCCGAGATAGTTGAGGACGTGCGGCTGGTCGGGCTGCAGCTCCAGCGCCTTCTTCATGTCGGCTTCGGCCTTGGCCCACTGCTTGGAGCGCTCCTCGCAGATGCCGCGATAGTAATACCAGACGCTGTTGGCCTTGTCGTTGCCGGCCGGCAGCACGTCGATCCCTTGCGAATAGGTCGCGCCGCAATCGCCGAACCGCTTGCGGCCGCGCTCGATATTGCCGAGCGCCATGATGGCTTCAAGATCCTTGGAATCCTCAGTGGTGACGCCCTTGAGGATCTTGATCGCCTCGTCGGTGCGGTCGGCGGAATCGAGGTCAATGGCGAGCTGGATCTGCGCGTTGCGCTTGAGCGGCGAGGACGCCGGCACGCGCTCATAGACCTTGATCGCCATCTGCGGCCGCTTCACCGATTCGTAGAGATCGGCGAGCGAGAGCAGCGCCAGCGGATGGCTGGGCTGCAGGTAGAGCGAGAGCTGGAGATAGACAAGCGCCAGATCCTCGCCGCCGCGGCGGGTCAGTGTGGCGCCAATGCCGTACAGCGCTTCGGCCGCGCCGGCCTGTGCGGAATCGACCAGCGGCGGCAGCTTCTTGCCGGCCTTCGTGTCGCGCAACCCCTCCACGATCAGCGGATGGCGGGCGAGCTTCTTGTCGAACGCCTGGTAGACATTGGTCGCTGCAGCCGAATCCTTGTTGCGCGACAGCCAGCGCGCATAGGCCTCGGTCACGCGCAGCATGGAATCGTCGAGCTTGTAGGCGCGCTCGAAGCGGGTGCCGGCGTCCTTCTCCTTGCCCGAGAGCTCGAGGATCATGCCAGCGTGGAGATCCTTGAACAGCGGATACCATTCCGGACCGGCGAGCTTGTCGATGGCGGCAACACCGCCCTTGGCATCGCCGGCGCCATAGGCGGCCCAGCCCGACAGCAGCGTGGCGACGAGATCGGTGATCGGACCGCGGATCGACTGATTGATGTTGCTCTGCGCGGTCGCGTACTTCTTCAGCTTGAGATCATGCACGCCGACGACGAGGCGCGCGACGCGGTTGGTCTTGTCGATGGTGAGGATGCGCTCGGCGAGCTTGACCGCTTCGTCGATGTCGCCGTCGGCGACCGACGAGATGAAGGCGCGGTCGAGCAGCTCGTTGTTCTTCGGATCGGCGCGCAAGGCCGAGCGGTAAAACGCAGCCGCCGAGGCCGCATCGCGCTCGACGCTGGCGTGGCGGGCGGCGAGATAGCTGCCGGCAGTGGTGAGCGACTTCAGATCGTTCCGGGTCGGAAACTGCGCCGCCGTGTCGGACGGATGGTCCGGCGTCTGCGCCAGGACCGCGCCGGGGACCGTCGCGATCGCGGTGCCCATGAGGGCGATGGCGGCAACAGTCCAGCGGTTGAAACGATATGAAAACATCAGGGCTCGCCTTGAGTTGGTAGTGCCTGGGTTTGCAGCAGAAGGCCGTCTCGCATGCGAACGCGGCCGGTGGCATCGGGACCCGGAACCGTCGGGCCGACAATGCCGCTTTTGGCGCTTCACCGCAAGGATTCGGGCACGCGATCCCCTCCGCAGGTCCCAAATCGGCCGACAACGCCCCAAGACGCTGCCAGTATGGCCTTATCGTGACCACGGACCGCCGTGGCAGCCCGGTTCTCACGCGAACGTGCGTCACAATGGCGGGACGCGTAACCTCGGTCACATCGGCCGTGGCTACCCCCGGATTACATCGCCTCGTAGTTCGGCCCGCCGCCGCCCTCCGGAGGAACCCAGGTGATGTTGCCGTTGGGGTCCTTCACATCGCAGGTTTTACAGTGAACGCAGTTCTGAGCGTTGATCTGGAAGCGCGGGCCGGAACTCTCCTCGATCCACTCATAGACGCCGGCCGGGCAATAGCGGCTCGAGGGACCGGCGAACACGTCGTGCTCCGAGGTCTTCTGCAGGTTCATGTCCGTGACCTTCAGATGGACCGGCTGGTCCTCCTCGTGATTGGTGTTCGACAGGAACACCGAGGACAGCTTGTCGAAAGAGATTTTTCCGTCCGGCTTCGGATAGTTCTTCGGTGCGTGGTTCTTGGCCGGATCAAGCGTGGCGCGATCGGGCTTGCCGTGCGGCAGGGTGCCGAACAGCGAGATGCCGAACAGCTGGTTGGTCCACATGTCGAGCGCGCCAAGGGGGACGCCGAGAAGCGTGCCGAACTTCGACCACAGCGGCTTGACGTTGCGGATCCTGAACAGGTCCTTGCCGACAGCCGAGTCGCGCCAGGCGTTCTCGTAGGCGACGACCTCGTCATTGGCGCGGCCTTCGGCGAGCGCGGCGGCGACATGCTCGGCGGCGAGCATGCCGGTGCCCATCGCGTTGTGGACGCCCTTGATCCGGGGAACGTTGACGAAGCCCGCGGCGCAGCCGACCAGCGCACCGCCCGGGAAGGTCAGGCGCGGCACCGACTGGTAGCCGCCTTCGGTGATGGCGCGCGCACCGTAGGCGAGACGCTTGCCACCCTCGAACACGTCGCGGATCGAGGGATGGGTCTTGAAGCGCTGGAATTCATCGAACGGCGACAGATACGGATCGTCGTAGTTGAGATGCACGACGAAGCCGACCGCGACGCGGTTGTCGTCGTAGTGATAGAGGAACGAGCCGCCGCCGGTGGAATTGTTGAGCGGCCAGCCGAACGAGTGCTGGATCAGGCCCTTCTTGTGCTTGGCCGGATCGATCTGCCAGACTTCCTTCAGGCCGATGCCGAACTTCGGCGGCTCGCTCTTGGCGTCCAGTGCGAACTTCGCGATCAATTGCTTCGACAGCGAGCCGCGGGCGCCTTCGGCAAACAGCGTGTACTTGCCGAGCAGCTCCATGCCGCGGGTGTAGGAATCCTTGTGCGTGCCGTCCTTGGCGATGCCCATGTCGCCGGTCGCGATGCCCCGCACCGCGCCCTTCTCGTCATAGAGCACCTCGGTCGCGGCAAAGCCGGGATAGATCTCGACGCCGAGTGCTTCCGCCTTGGGCGCGAGCCAGCGGCAGACATTGCCGAGCGAGCCGATGTAGCAGTGATGATTGTCCATCAGCGACGGCATCGCGAAGTTCGGCAGCTTGATGCGGTTGTCGCCGAACATCCAGTAGAAGTGGTCGTCCTTGACCTGCGTCTTCAAAGGACAGTCGGGATCCTCGCGCCAGTCGGGGATCAGCTTGTCGAGCGCGATCGGATCGATCACCGCACCCGAAAGGATGTGTGCGCCGACCTCGGATCCCTTTTCGACGACGACGACGCTGAGATCGGCGTTGAGCTGCTTCAGCCGGATCGCCGCGGCCAGGCCCGAGGGGCCGGCGCCGACGATGACGACGTCGAATTCCATGGATTCGCGCGGGGGAAGTTCTTCGGTGCTCATCTGATCTCAGCCCTTGAGACGGTTCCTTGTCATTTGCGCTCCCTTGTTTCCGATTTTTCCGGGTAGGACAACCACGGAAATGCGTTCCGCTGGGATGCAAGGCGCCTTAAGATGAACTAATAGTCTGACTTTCCAAATGGTCCCCGAGCCCGCACCCACCGTTCGAGAGCTTCTCGCCTTCTATCTGGAGGCCGGGGTCGACTGCGCGCTCGCGGAGGAGCCGATCGACCGCCTGGCGGAATTGGACGCTCCGCCTCCGGCCCCGCGCGCGGCACCGCCGGTCGAGGCACCGCGGCCGGTCGCCGCGCCTGCGGTGATGCGCGGCGAGGCCGCACCTGCGCCCGATGTCGCCATCGCGTCCGCACGCGAGGCCGCGCGCACCGCGCCGACGCTCGATGCCTTGCGCGAGCTGATGCAAAACTTCGAGGGCTGCGCACTGAAGCACACGGCGACGCGGCTGGTGTTCGCCGACGGCAATCCGCAGGCGCGCATCATGTTCGTCGGCGAGGCGCCAGGCCGCGACGAGGACATCGAGGGACTGCCGTTCGTCGGGCGCAGCGGCAAGCTGCTCGACCTGATGATCGGCGCCATAGGCCTCAACCGCACCACCGCCTACATCGCCAACGTTATTCCCTGGCGGCCGCCCGGCAACCGCACGCCGACGCCGCAGGAGACGCAGATCTGCCTGCCCTTCATCCAGCGCCAGATCGAGCTGGTGAATCCCGACGTGCTGGTGACGCTCGGCAATCCCTCGACGCAGACGCTGCTGTCGACGCGCGAGGGTATCATGCGCACGCGCGGCCGCTGGTTCGAGTACGAGACCGGCCAGCGCACCATCCGCGCGCTGCCGACGTTTCACCCGGCCTACCTCTTGCGCTCGCCGGCGTACAAGCGGCTGGCCTGGCAGGATCTGCGCGCGATCGCGAAGGTGCTGGCGGGATGACACTCTCGTGTCCCGGACGCGATGCAGCGCCATGGTGCTGCTTCGCAGGGCCGGGACCCAGATCGCGATACAGTCCAATGCGGTGAGATGGGCCCCGGCTCGGCGGCGCACCGCCGAACTGGACGATGCTTCGCATCGCCAGGACAGCGCTGCGCTGCGTCCGGGGCACGAGAGACCCGTCTCACGACCCCTTCGGCCGCACGATCGCCCAGCCGATGCGCAGCAATCCCTGTCGACCATTGACCAGCCATTCGAACGCACGCGGCACTTCCGGCACGATGCCGGGAAAGCGCGCGAGGATCTCCGGCGGCGGGGTGCCGGCGGTGTCGGAGGCGCGCCAGACCACGACGCCGCCGGTCTCGCTGAATTTGGCCTGGCTCATCCACGGCGTCCGCGAAGGCTGGGCATCGATGAACAGATGCGGCCGGCCGGAATGCAGCGTGATCAGGCTGGCAAGCTGGGTCTCGCCGGCGACCGCGCGCAGGCGATGGTTGGTGCGGCGGGCGAAGCTCTCGTCGAAGAAATCCGAAATCGCACGCGCCGGCATCGAGGTTGCGATCTCATTGGTGCCGGTCCAGGGCAGGAACAGCACGGCGAGCACGACGCCGGCGGCCGGCGCGGCGACGGCGGCAGCCCACACCGTCCGCAGCATCCGCGCGCGGCGCATCGCAATGAGGTCGCCGGCCGCGACCACCACGGCAAGCCCGGACATCACCAGCACGACGCCGGGGCCGCCGACGACGGAGTCGAGCCCGAGCAGGCCCGAGATCAGCACCGCGCCGAGCGCCGGCGCCAGGGCGAAGAAGTAAACGAAGTTGCGCCCGAGCGGCTCGACCGGCGGGCGGAAAATGATCGGCGCCTCCTCGCCCTTGGCGACGAACAGGCCGGTGTTGAGGAAGGTCAGCGCCGGGATCGCCGCCGCGCCGAGCACGAGCCCGCCGAGCAACCAGGCCGCATGGATCGCGCGGGCGCTGAGCTCCGTGACTTGCGGCAAGGCCGGCATTACAAACGTCTCGGCGCGCATCAGCCAGACCGCATAGGGCAGCGCCAGCACCGCGACGACGATCAGCGCAAACAGCGGGTCGAGCGAGCGCAGCGTGCGACGGCCACCGGCGGTCGCGAGCGCGAAGACGACGATCAGCAGCAGGAGGAAGATCGCGGCAGGCGTGGTCAGCAGCAGCAGGCCGGCCTCGATCGACCAGGCGAACCAGGCGTTGCCGCGGCGCTGGCCGATGATCTGCCAGGAATGCAGCAGCAGCAGCGCCCAGAGCGGCCGCGCCAGGACCAGCGGGCCGAAGTCGAGCGCGGGCGAGGAGAAGGCCAGCACCGTCATGGTCAGGAGCACGGCGAGCACCGCCTGCTGCGAGCCGACCACGGCACGCGAGAGATGGTAGAGCGCGATGAAGGTCGCGATCTCGCAGAGCTGGGCCAGCACATAGACGCCGAACACGTGGCCGCCGGCGGCGCGGTAGGCGATATCAGCGAGCCAGATCGGCAGCGGCGGGCCCAGATCCGTACCGACCTGGTATTCGCGGCCGAACGCCAGCAGCGTCGCAAGGCTGCCGGGCGGGCTGCGATAGAACGCCAGCGCCACGAACAGCCACATCAAAGCCTGGAGCAGCACGGCGATCCACACGATCAGCCGCGGCCGGGCGCGAATGAGCTCGATGACCAGGGAGGTAAACCGCATGCAACGTCCGAAAGATGCAGCCAACCCGTCCAGCCGGCCCTATTCGCTCACACCTGTTTTGATAATGGGCGCTGCGCGTTGTGGCAACGACCGTCTGCTCGTCATGCCCGGGCTTGTCCAGGCTTGTCCCGGGCATCCCCGTTCTTCAAGCCGCAAGAAAGACGTGGATGACCGGGTCAAGCCCGGTCATGACAATTCGGAAGCTGCGGGGCTAGGCCCTAGAGATTTGCTGAAATATCGACCTCGACGCTCGCTTCCACCTGCACCTCGACCTCGCTCACCGAGAACAAATCCTGCACCGGCTCGACGGTCCAGGGCATGTGCTTGGCGCGGGCGGCGGCGACGGGGGCGAAGAAGCTGCGGTGGTGGACGCTGGGACCAAGGCGATCGAGCGCCTCGAGATGCTCGGGGACGGCATAGCCCTTGTGCTGCTCGAAACCGTAGCCGGGGCAGTCCTGCGCCAGCGCGCACATCAGGCGGTCGCGCGTCACCTTGGCGACGATCGAGGCGGCGGCGATCGACAGCACGATGCCGTCGCCGCCGATCACGGCCTCGCAGTCGCAAGCCGTATCGAGCCGGTCGCGGCCGTCGACGAAGACGTGGCGGGGCGCTTCCGGCAGCGCCACCACGGCGCGCTTCAAGGCCCACAGCGAGGCGCGCAAAATGTTGTCGCGGTCGATTCGCGACGGCGAAGCGACGGCGACCGACACCTGCGCGGTGGCGCAGATCTTGTCGAACAGCTTTTCGCGCTCTTCCGCGGTCAGGCGCTTGGAATCGTCGATGCCGCGCGGGATGCGGTCGGGATCGAGAATCACGGCGGCTGCCACCACGGGACCAGCCAGCGGCCCGCGGCCGGCCTCGTCGCAGCCCGCGACCGGCCAGATGCCGCGCTTGATCAGCGCCCGCTCGCGGCGAAAGCTCGGCGGCGCGATCGCGATGATGCCTTTCTTGCCGGGCAGGGCCGGCGCGGCCTCGACGGCAGACGCCTTGCCCGATTTGGCAGGTGTGGCCTTCTTCGCAGCGGCGCTCGCCTTGGGCGCGTCTTTGGCCGGCTTCTTGGCGGACTTGTCCCGAATCATGGCCGGGATCGTGCGCAAGCGATCCGGCCAGCGCAACCGGGAACCCCGCGCAATTCCCGTTATTCAGACCGTCCCCTACTCCGCCAGATGGACCCGCCGGTCCTCGCCGACCTCGATGCCAGGCGCAACCACCACTTCCCAGGGATGGCCGTCGGGATCGGCGAAATAGCCGGAATAGCCGCCGTAATCAGTCTCATGCGCCGCTTTCAGCATAGCCGCGCCCTTGCCGAGGGCGAAGGACAGCACGGCGTCGACCTCCTCGCGTGTCCGGCAGTTCCAGGCGAGCGTGATGCCGCGGAAGGTTGATGGCCTCGGATCGTCGGGCAGCTTGGCGTCGGCTGCGAGCTGATCCCAGGGATAGAGCGCGAGCACCGGACCGCCGGTGTCGTAGAACGCGACGGCCTCGCCGGTTCCTTTCAGCCGGCGCGCAAAGCCGAGCGCGTCGTAAAAGGCGATGCTGGCACGGATGTCGCTGACGCCGAGCGTGACGACGGTGAGCCGCGGCACCGGAGCCGGGAGTTCCTTGCTCATGCGACGCCCCTTCGTTTCGATCAGAACAGGCTGAGCTGCTCGCCGTTCTGCTTCGGCTTGGCAAAGTGATCCGTCGTCAACTTCGACCGCCGCTTGTTGAGACCAAGCCTCTCGCAGGCGATCTCGAAGCGCCGGCCGATGGTCCAGGCCATCGGCCCCGTGCCCTTCATCCGCTCGCCCCATTTCGCGTCGTAGTCGCGGCCGCCGCGCATGTCGCGGATCAGCGTGAAGACGTGGCGATAGCGGTCGGGAAAATTGGCCATCAACCATTCGCGGAAGAGATCGCGCACCTCGAGCGGCAGCCGCAGCAATACGTAGGAGGCTTCCTTGACGCCGGCATGGGCGGCGGCATCCAAAATGCGCTCGATCTCGGAATCGTTCAGCGCGGGGATCACGGGCGCGACCATCACTGTGGTGGGAATGCCGGCCTCGGAGAGCTGCTTCAGCGCCTCCAGCCGCTTCGGCGGCGTCGAGGCCCGCGGCTCCATGGTGCGCGCCAGCTTCGGATCGAGCGAGGTCACCGAGATCGCGACCTTGGCGAGGTTACGCTTGGCCATCCGCGCGAGAATGTCGATGTCGCGAACCACCAGCGCCGACTTGGTGACAATGCCGACGGGGTGGCCGGTGCGCTCCAGCACCTCGAGAATCCCGCGCATGATCTTGCGCTCGCGCTCGATCGGCTGATAGGGATCGGTGTTGGTGCCGATCGCGATCATCCGCGGCTCGTAGCCGGGTGCGGCGAGCTCCTTCTCGAGTAGCAAGGGCGCTTCGGGCTTCACGAACAACTTTGACTCGAAGTCGAGCCCCGGCGACAGGCCGAGATAGGCATGCGTCGGCCGAGCGAAACAATAGACGCAGCCATGCTCACAGCCGCGATAGGGATTGATGGAGCGATCGAAGCCGATGTCGGGCGAATCGTTACGGGTGATCACCTTGCGCGAGGTGTCGACCCCGACGGTGGTCTTGAACGGCGGCAGATCTTCCAGGCTCTGCCAGCCATCGTCGAAAGCGACGCGGGCCTCGGCCTCATAACGGCCGCTGGCGTTGGATTGTGCGCCCCGCCCTCGCCTGCGCGCGCGATCAATGGCGACGCCAAGCTCGGGAAAATCAGAGCCCGCACCCGCCGGCTCGGAGGGCGCCGTGACCGGCGGGTGCTTGAGAGCATGAGAGGATGCTGCTGGACTCATGCGGACAAGATAGCATGACATAGGAACAAATCAAGAACCAAGACAAAAGACTCGAAAACAACCCCATGCACAGTAGCCGCCCAAATTTCTCGCGCGCGGCTTTGACCTCACGCAACACGCTTGCGGGGCGATCCCGTTTGATTTCGGCAAGGGATCGATCGTCGCGGAACAATGTTGGTGACCATCCCCGGTGAAGGTCGGCATGAACATGACAAATCAACAACAATCGCGTGCGGCGAGCAGCGACCTCGGTCTGCTCGATCGCTATTGGCGCGCCGCCAACTATCTCTCCGTCGGGCAAATCTACCTGCTGGACAATCCGCTGCTGCGTGAGCCGCTGCGGCCCGAACACATCAAGCCGCGTTTGCTCGGCCATTGGGGCACGACGCCCGGGCTGAACTTCATCTACGCCCATCTCAACCGCGTCATCCGCACGCTTGACCTCAGCGTGATCTATGTCTGCGGGCCCGGCCATGGCGGCCCGGGCATGGTCGCCAACACCTATCTCGAAGGGAGCTACAGCGAGATCTACCCCGACATCGCCCGCGATGCGGACGGATTGCGAAAACTTTTCAGACAGTTCTCCTTCCCCGGCGGCATTCCGAGCCATGCGGCGCCGGAGACGCCCGGCTCCATCCACGAAGGCGGCGAGCTTGGCTATGCGCTGGTGCATGCCTATGGCGCGGCATTCGACAATCCCGATCTGATCGTCGCCTGCGTGGTCGGCGACGGCGAGGCCGAGACCGGCCCGCTCGCGGCGTCCTGGCATTCCAACAAGTTCCTGAACCCGGCCCATGACGGCGCGGTGCTGCCGATCCTGCACCTCAACGGCTACAAGATCGCGGGTCCGACCGTGCTCGGGCGGATGCCCGACAGCGAGATCCGTGACCTCTTCCGCGGGCTTGGTCACGAGCCGCTGTTCGTCGAGGGCGACGATCCCAAATTGATGCACCAGGCCATGGCGGACGCCCTCGACGTCGCGCTCGCCAGCATCCGCTCGATCCAGCAGCACGCCCGCGACGGACGCAAGACCATCGAGCGGCCGCGCTGGCCGATGATCGTGCTGCGCAGTCCGAAGGGCTGGACCGGCCCGAAGGAGGTCGATGGCAAGAAGGTCGAGGATTTCTGGCGCGCGCATCAGGTGCCGGTTGCGAGCTGCCGCGAGAACCCGGCGCATCTGAAACTGCTCGAAGACTGGATGCGCAGCTACGAGCCGGACAAGCTGTTCGACGCGAACGGTACGCTCATGCCCGAGCTTCAGGCGCTGGCACCCGATGGGAACAGGCGCATGGGCGCCAATCCGCATGCCAATGGTGGGCTGCTCAAGAAGGAGCTGAAGCTGCCGGACTTCCGCAGTTATGCGCTGGATGTGCCGCAGCCCGGCGGCGTCATCGCCGAAGCGACGCGCGAGCTGGGCAAATTCCTGCGCGACGTCATCAAGCTCAACACCGAGACTCGTAACTTTCGCATCATGGGGCCGGACGAGACCGCGTCCAACCGGCTGGACGCCGTGTTCGAGGCCACCGAGCGCGTCTGGATGGAGCCGACCGAACATTACGACGTGCATCTGGCGCAAGACGGACGCGTGATGGAGGTGCTGAGCGAGCATCTCTGCCAGGGCTGGCTCGAAGGCTATCTGCTCACCGGCCGCCACGGCTTCTTCTCCTGCTACGAGGCGTTCATCCACATCGTGGATTCCATGTTCAACCAGCACGCCAAATGGCTGAAGGTGACGCGGCATCTGCCATGGCGGCGCCCGATCGCCTCGCTCAATTATCTCCTGACCTCGCATGTCTGGCGCCAGGACCACAACGGCTTCAGCCATCAGGACCCCGGTTTCGTCGATCTCGTCGCCAACAAGAAGGCCGATATCGTCCGCATCTATCTCCCGCCCGACGCCAACACGCTGCTGTGGATCGCCGATCACTGCCTGCGCACTTACAATCGCATCAACGTGATCGTCGCCGGCAAGCAGCCGGCGCCGCAATGGCTATCGGTGCAGGAGGCGGCGACGCATTGCGATGCCGGCATCGGCATCTGGACCTGGGCCGGCAACGAGGATGCCGACAGCGAGCCCGACGTGGTGATGGCCTGCGCCGGCGACGTGCCGACGCTGGAGACGCTCGCCGCCGTCGACCTGCTGCGCAAGGCGTTGCCTGACCTGAAGATCCGCGTCGTCAACGTCGTCGACCTGATGACGCTGCAACCGAGCGAGCAGCACCCGCACGGCCTCTCCGGCCGCGACTTCGACAGCCTGTTCACGCGCGACAAGCCCGTGATCTTCGCCTATCACGGCTATCCCTACCTGATCCATCGCCTGACCTATAACCGCACCAACCATGCCGGCATGCATGTGCGCGGCTTTGCCGAGGAAGGCACCACGACCACGCCCTTCGACATGGTCGTGCTCAACGGGCTCGACCGCTATCACCTCGCGATCGAGGCGATCGAACGCGTGCCGGGCCTGGCGACCAAGGCCGCGCAGGTGAAGCAGCAGTTCCGCGACAGGCTGATCGAGCATTCGCGTTACGTGCGCGAGCACGGCGAGGACATGCCTGAGGTGCGCGACTGGGTCTGGCCCAACAGCGCCGGCGGCAACACGCCGGCGGAAGCCGGCGATTGATGCCCGCCATGTCCGATGCGGTCCTCGTCCTCAACTCGGGCTCGTCGAGCATCAAGTTCGGCCTGTTCGATATTTCCGCGGCCGAGCCCACCCTGCTCTGCAAGGGCCTGCTCGACGAGCATGAGGCAAAGCCCCGGCTCGTCGTGAAGAACCCTGCCGGCGAAGATCTGTTCGAGACGCAAAGGGACGTGGCGGATGCGGACAGCGGCCGTCTGTTCGCCGACGTAATCGGCTTCGTCGAAGATCGTATTGGCGACCATCGCCTGCGCGCCGTCGGTCATCGCATCGTTCATGGCGGGCCGGATTATTCAGGCCCAGTCGAACTGACCGATGATGTCCAAGCAAGGCTGGAGGCGTTGACCCCGCTGGCGCCGCTGCATCAGCCGCGATGCCTGGAGCCGATCCGAACCATCGCGGCAATCAAGCCTGCCCTCACGCAGATCGCCTGTTTCGACACCGCCTTCCATCACAGCATGGCGCCGCCGGCGAGCCGTTTCGCGATCCCACGGCGCTTCGAGGCACGCGGCATCCGCCGCTACGGGTTTCACGGTCTCTCGTTCGAATATGTCGCCGGCCGCCTCGCCGGGATCGCACCAGAGCTCACGGCGAAGCGCACGGTCATCGCGCATCTCGGCAATGGTGCCAGCCTCTGCGCATTGCGCGACGGTCGCAGTGTCGACACCACGATGGGGCTGACGCCGCTCGACGGCCTCGTGATGGGCACGCGCTGCGGCACGATCGATCCCGGCATGCTGCTCTATCTGCACCAGCACGAGAAGATGTCCGCCGAAGACGTCCAGCATCTGCTCTATCGCCAGTCCGGCCTGCTCGGCGTCTCCGGCCTCTCCGCCGATATGCGCACGCTGCTCGCAAGCGGCGAGGCCGCTGCGCGGGAGGCGGTCGATCTCTTCACGCTTCGCGCGGCGCAGCAGGTCGCAATGATGGCGGCCACGCTCGGCGGGCTGGAGTGTCTGGTTTTCACCGGCGGCATCGGCGAGCATGCGAGCGAGATCCGCAGCGCGATCGGCGAGCGCCTTGCGTGGCTTGGCGTGCGCATTGATGCGGCGGCGAATGACGCGAGACGCGAGCGGATCAGCAGCGGCGACAGCGCCGTCGATGTGTTCGTCATTCCGACGAATGAGGAACTGACGATCGCGCGGCACTGCGCGGCGGTGCTGCGAGCGAAGGCTTAGCATCGTAGTATCATAGGGTGGGCAAAGCGAAGCGTGCCCCACCAATTCGAGGTTGTGGGACGGCGCAAGTGCGCCTTTGTCCACCCTACGATACTGGACGCGCGGAGACAGGGGGGCACAACAAAGCTCAGTGAATACCCGCAAGAATCTGAAAGCACCCGATCGCGACCTCGATCACGATCAGCACCACCACCGCGACCTCGAGGCGGAGGGAGCGCTGGGTGTCGATGATGTCGGTCAGCGCGTTGGCGGTTTCCGACACCGCGGTGAGCTTGCGCTCGAGCGTGTCGAGGCGCTCCTTCAATTCATACTCGTCCTCGAGACGGGCATAGAGCCGGTCGAGCTCGGGCTTTTCCCAGAGCACGTCCGGCTTTTCGGCCACAGCGACACGGCCGGCGACGCGCTGCTGGACCAGGAGCGCATTGCCGATCAGTTGCAGCATGCCCTTGCGGCGCGGCGGCGTGCGGCCCTGCTCGGCGAGCTTGCGCGCGAAGGGCTCGATCACATCGAAGACGGCGGCCACGCGCCGCTCATCACGCGCCAGCGAGGTGCTCTTGGCGAGCGCATCCGCAATCAGGAGCAGCCGGTCGTCGGAGAACCTGGCAAGGCAGATCGGCCCGCCCGGCTGGATCACCTCGGCGTTTTCGTCCTTGCAGAGCTGGGCCTGCGCGGTCTCTTCCTCATAGGGGCTGAACTCGCCGATCACGCGGGACTTGAGGCCGTCGATCAGCACCTTCTCTTCCGAGGGAAGCAGCCCGATCAGCACGACGACGCCGTAGCGGAAGATCACGGCAAGGCCGCCATGGACGCGGAACGCGGCCGGCGTCGAGGAGACGAGCGTGCCGATCTCGAGGCCGGAGGCATTGATGCGTTCGCCGAGCATCACGGCGCGGATCCGCAAGGTCGGCGCGGCGTCCGGTTTCGGCGGTGCTGGCGTGGTGCCAATGGGAAGTTGATCGGCGGTCACTCGACTATCTCACTCTCGGCACCGGCGGTTGCGAGTTTTCCGGTCGTAAGGTCCATGTCAGACCGCCGATGCAGGCTTGCGGACCAGTAGCGTCTTCACCTCGATCATATCGGCGAAGACAGCCCCGTTTGAAGCTCACGAAGCCCGAAATTCGCCGAAACATTCGGCAATATTGTCCCCCTGCGCGCGACACATTTGGCTGCGATGGGCGGGCGCGGTTTACCATCGCATCCCGGAGCACCGCCAAAAAGTTGCACTCGGTAACGCCGCATGTTTATGACAAAGTCATAACAAGCTACGCTTCTCCCGAATTGCGGACATCGAAGCCACAATCATGCTGAGCGTCATCATTCCGACCGAAGGCGTCGAACAGACGGCGGTCGCAACTCTGGCCGCGCTGGTGCCCGGTGCCGCCGCCGGCATCATCCGCGAAGTCCTGCTGGTCGACGGCACCCGCAACGGCGTCATTGAGCGGGTTGCCGACGTCGCGGGCTGCCGTTTCATTGCCTTCGAGGGATCTTCTCATGGCGCCGCGCTCGCCGCCGGCGCGCATCAGGCCCGTTCGCCTTGGCTGATGTTCCTGCCCGCCGGCGCCGTGCTGGAAACCGGCTGGATCGAGGAGACCACCCAGTTCATCCAGGCCGTCTCGACCAGCGGACGGGATCGCGCAGCGGTGTTCCGCTATACCCGCTCACCTTACGCAGATACCGGTGTGCGCGACCTGCTCCGCGCCGTCGCGCGCAAGCTCGTCGGCCCGCTGGGCGATCAGGGACTTTTGATCGCGCGTGACCATTACGATCGGGTCGGCGGCTATCCGCCCCAAGCCCGCCGTTCCGAGGCGCGGCTGCTCCGCCGGCTCGGGCGCTCGTCCCGGACCATGCTGCGCAGCCGGATCGTCATGGTCGGCTGAGGCCGCCCAATACTTGCCAAAGTCAAATAATTATTTGACAATGGCAATTATTGAGGTGTCCCGATGTCATTCAACGGTACCGACCACCAGATCGCGGCAGTCCGCGCCTTCAACCGCTTTTACACCCGCAAGCTCGGCGTGCTCGACCAGCATCTTGGAAAGAGCCCGTTCTCCCTCAGCGAGGCGCGCGTGCTCTACGAGCTCGCACATCGCGACGATCTTTCGGCAAAGGAGATCGGCAACGAGCTCGGTCTCGATCCCGGCTATCTCAGCCGCATCGTGCAGAGCTTTGACGAGAAGGGACTGATCACGCGAACGCCCCTGCCCGCAGATCGCAGGCAATATCAGCTTAGCCTCACCGCCAAGGGCCGCCAGGCCTTTGCCCAGTTGAACCTCGGCTCGCAAAACGAGGTCGCCGCCATGCTGGCTCAGCTGTCGGCCAGCGATGCAACGCGGCTCACGCAGGCCATGGCGACCATCGAGGCCGTGCTGGAGCAACGCCGAAGCCAGCCCGCTTCGTTCATGCTGCGCAGCCATCGCGTCGGCGACATGGGCTGGGTCATCTCCAGCCAAGGCGCCGCCTATGCCGCGGACTACGGCTGGGACATCAGCTATGAGGCGCTGGTCGCCGAGATCTGCGCCCAGTTCATCAGGAATTACGACGCCGCGCGCGAGCACTGCTGGATCGCCGAGGTCGGCGGCGAGCCGGTCGGCTCGGTCTTCCTGGTCAAGGCCACCAACGAGATCGCCAAGCTGCGCCTGTTGCAGGTGGAGAAGAAGGCGCGCGGCCTCGGCGTCGGCCGCGCGCTGGTCGAGCAATGTATCCAGGGCGCACGCGAGCGCGGCTACAGCAGGATGACGCTGTGGACGCAAAGCATCCTGGTCGCCGCGCGCGGCATCTATCAGAGTGCCGGTTTCAAGCTCGTCGCCACGGAGCCGCATCACAGCTTCGGGCAGGATTTGATTGGCGAGACCTGGGAGATGGATCTGTAAAGCGCGATGCTGCGTAGATTATGGAGCGATGCGCATTGTGGTGCCCTCTCCCCTTGCGGGAGAGGGCAGCGACGCAAGTAGACACAACCTCACTAGGGTGAGGGGCATGTCTCCTCGCATTCCGTGCTGATAGATACCCCTCATCCGGCGCCATAGCCGAAGCTTCGCTTCGGCGTTCTTAAGAACGGCAGCCGCAGGCCGCCTGTGCCACCTTCCCCACAAGGGGGGAAGGGAAGAAAGAACAGACTACACTGTCGCGCCCTGCGCCTTTGGCCTGCGCAGATGCTCGTCCAGCCGCGGCATGATCTCGACGAAATTGCAGGGGCGCGTGCGGTAGTCGAGCTGGCTTGCGAGGATGCCGTCCCAGCCGTCGCGGCAGGCGCCGGGCGAGCCCGGCAGGCAGAAGATGTAGGTCGCGCCCGCAACGCCCGCGGTGGCACGGCTCTGAATCGTCGACGTGCCGATCTTGGCGTGGCTCAGCATGTGGAAGGCGATCGAGAAGCCGTCCATGCGCTTCTCGAACAGCGGCTCGATCGCCTCCGGCGTGACGTCGCGTCCGGTAAAGCCGGTGCCGCCGGTGGTGATGACGACGTCGATGCCGGCGTCCGCGATCCAGCGGCGGACGACGGCGCGGATCGCCTCGACGTCGTCGGTGACGATCTCGCGCGCGGCGAGATGGTGACCGGCTGCGGTCAGGCGGTCGGCGAGCGTCTGGCCGGATTTGTCGTCGGCCAGCGCGCGCGTATCGGAGACGGTGAGCACCGCGATGTTGAGCGGGATGAACTGTTTGGATTCATCGATCGAGGCCATTCTTCACCCTCACTCGTCGTTCCGGGGCTCGCAAAGCGAGAACCCGGAACCTCGCGCCGCAACTTCTGGATTCCGGGTTCGCGCTGCGCGCGCCCCGGAATGACGAACTACAACGCCCCGCTGCCGAACGTGTTGCAGGCCTGGACCGTGCCCTGCTGATAGCCGGTCATGAACCACTGCTTGCGTTGCGCCGCAGAGCCGTGAGTGAAGGAGTCGGGCACGACGCGGCCAGTGGCCTGGCGCTGCAGCGTGTCGTCGCCGATCGCGCTCGCCGTGGTCAGCGCGGCGTCGATGTCGCCGGGCTCGAGGAAGTTCGGACGCTTCTTGGCCTCGCGATTGACCCAGACGCCGGAGAGGCAATCCGCCTGCAACTCGACCTTGACCTGGAGCGCGTTGGCCTCGGCCTTGCTGCCGGCCTGCTGCTGCAGCCGCGTCACGCGCGGGATGATGCCGAGCAGGTTCTGGATGTGATGGCCGGCTTCATGCGCGATGATGTAGGCCGTGGTGAAATTGCACGCCGACTTGCCGGAGCAGCCGCGGAAGCGCGTCTCGACCTCGCGGAAGAAGCTGGTGTCGAGGAAGATGGTGCGGTCCGGCGGGCAGTAGAACGGCCCCATCGCCGACTGCGCCATGCCGCAGCGGCCGCCATTGGTGGCGTTGCGGAACAGCACGACCTTCGGACCGGTATAGGACTGGCCGCTGGCCTGGAAAATCTCGCTCCAACGATCGTCGATCTCGCCGAGGATGCCGGATATCATGCTGCCGACCTCGTCGGTCGGCGCGCCGCGCTTGGCGGAGGTCGACTGCCGATCGGTCTGGTAGCTCGGCGCCTGGCCGCCGCCGGAGAGGATCTCGGCGCCGCCGATCAGGATGCGCGGATCGATGCCGAAGGCATAGCCGATCAGGCCGAGCACGATGATGGTGCCGATGCCGAGACCGCCGCCGCCCATCGGCAGGCCGAACCCGCCGCCTCCACCGCCGCCAAAGCCACCACCTTCGTCGCGACGATCCTCGATGTCGTCGCTGCGGCGGAAGTCATCGTAACGCATGGCGGCTGTCCCTTGGCGGTCCCTGATTTGGGGGTCCCTGATTCAGTTTCGTCGGCGCACAGAAACGCAAAAGCTCAACGCGCCACACAGGTAAAATTTCCAGTGCGTTAATCAATATCCCGGTCGGCAAAAATTGCCTAGTGCGACAGCACGTCCGCACCAGCAATTTTTTCCTGTCCGCGTGCAATTTTTTCCGAGAGAAATTTGCAGCCGCGGCGGCCGCTGCGCCGCAGATGAATGCGAAATATACTGTAAAACACAGCGATTGCGCGCACCACAACGCATGAGGCCACTAATGCGAGGCCTGCTCAGAAAAGCAGCGGGTTAAGTCGTTTTTTACTTTGCCGCTGCAATGTAACGACCAGTCGGTTGTTTGGTCCCGCGTCGCCGACAGCGTCGCCTGAGTCAGAGTTCTTGAGTCATGGTAGAGTCGCGTCGCGGGGCGTCTGCAAGGGCGCCCCGCACAAATTTTGAGTCCGCCTCGCATCGCATCATCGTCGGCGACTGCGTCGCCGAGATGTCGAAGCTTCAGGCCGGCAGCGTCGATCTGGTGTTCGCAGATCCGCCGTACAATCTTCAGCTCAAGGGCGATCTCAAGCGTCCCGACGAATCCCATGTCGATGCCGTCAACGACGCGTGGGACAAGTTCGATTCGTTTTCCGCCTATGACGATTTCACCCGCGCCTGGCTCTTGGCCGCGCGCCGCGCGATGAAGCCGTCGGCGACGATTTGGGTGATCGGCTCCTATCACAACATCTTCCGCGTCGGCGCGATCATGCAGGACCTCGGCTTCTGGCTCCTGAACGACATCGTCTGGCGCAAGACCAACCCGATGCCGAATTTCCGCGGCCGCCGCTTCACCAATGCGCACGAAACGATGATCTGGGCCGCGCGCGACGAAAAAGCCAAGGGCTACACGTTCAACTACGAAGCGCTGAAGGCCGCCAACGAGGACGTGCAGGCACGCTCGGACTGGCTGATCCCGCTCTGCACCGGCGAAGAGCGCCTCAAGGGCGCCGACGGCAAGAAGGTGCATCCGACGCAGAAGCCGGAAGGCCTGCTCGCGCGCGTGCTGCTGTCGTCGTCGAAGCCCGGCGATCTCGTGATCGATCCCTTCAACGGCACCGGCACCACCGGCGCCGTCGCCAAGCGCCTCGGCCGCTCCTATATCGGCTTCGAGCGCGACAAGACCTATGCGAAGGCCGCGGAAGCGCGCATCGCCAAGGTCGAGCCGCTGCCGGAAGAGAGCCTCGCCCCGTTCATGACCGCGCGCGAAGCCCCGCGCGTCGCGTTCGCCGAGTTGATCGAGCGCGGCATGATCATGCCCGGCACGAAACTGTTCGACGCCAAGAAGAAGCTCGGCGCCCTGGTGCGCGCCGACGGCGCCATCATGCTCGGCGACAAGGTCGGCTCGATCCACCGCATCGGCGCGGTCGCGCAAGGCGCGCAGGCCTGCAACGGCTGGACCTTCTGGCACGTCGAGACCAAGAAGGGCCTGAAGCTGATCGACGAGCTGCGGGCGGAGATCCGTGCGGGGATGGCGGCGGAGTAAGGTCCCTCCATCGTCATTCCGGGGCTTGCGAAGCGCCGTGCCTACGAATCCTTCTCCGTAGATGCAGAACGTGGGCACGCTTCGCTTTGCCCACCCTACGGCGCCTTGAATGAGGCAACAGCCAGGACTAAACTTGCGGGATCAGCCCCGTCCTGACGGTTGGCCCTCATGCGACGACAGTCCGAGACTTTGCTGCTGGTGCCGCTGCTGCCGATCTTCCTGCTCGGCATGTTTCCGATGTTCCTGATCGCACTGCTCGGCTTCTTCGGCCTCGCGCTGTTCGGCGTGCTCGTGGTCTGCGTCGGCCTCGCCAGCAGCAACGAGGCGCACGACAATTTCAACCACGACGTCATCGTGCACGGCTATGCCCGGCAAACGGAGCGCGCGGCGCGGGCGTCCGACATGCATCTGGCCGCCAAGCTTGGACTGCGCCTGGAGGCGATCGGCGCGGCGATGGTCGTTACTGCGGCGATCGGGCTTTGTTATGCCGGCTGATCTGCGTGGCGCGCAGATACCGCCCGGCAAACTCGCCGGTTGCGCGTCCGGCCCCGGGTTTGGCAAGAGAGGTCGCCACGCGTTCGCTCTCGGCAACACACTGGGGAGATGCTCAATGCTCAAATTCTATTTCAACGGATCGCCGAACCCGACCAAGGTCGCGCTCTTCCTCGAGGAATCCGGACTGCCTTTCGAGCCCGTCGCGGTCGACACCCGCAAGGGCGAGCAGTTCACGCCGGACTATCTGAAGATCAATCCGAACGCCAAGGTGCCGGCGATCGACGACAATGGCACGATCGTGTTCGATTCCAACGCCATCCTGCTCTATCTGGCCGAGAAGACCGGAAAGTTTCTGCCCGCCAATCGCGCCGAATTGCTGTCGTGGCTGATGTTCGTGGCGACCGGCGTCGGACCGTATTCGGGTCAGGCGGTGCACTTCAAGCATTTCGCGCCGAAGGACCAGAACCACGACTACGCCCATAACCGCTACCAGTACGAGACCGATCGCCACTACACGATCCTGGACGGTCACCTCAAGGGCCGCAGCTACATGGTCGGCGATGCCTATTCGATCGTCGACATGGCGCTGTGGGGCTGGGCGCGGATGGTGCCGTTCAAGCTCGGCGATGGCGCCTTCGCGCGCTACCCGAACGTGAAGCGGCTCGTCGACGAGATCTCGGCGCGGCCGGCGGCGGCGCGCGCGATCGCGCTGAAGGACAAGTTCACCTTCAAGGCCGAGATGGACGACGAGGCGCGCCGCAACATGTTCAGGCACATGGCGACCAAGGTGGCCTGATCGCGTCCTGCCGCCGTTTGAAGGCCACGCGCATGCGCGTGGCCTTTTGCTTTTTCAGGCGGCGTGGACCGAGCTCAGGAACCGCGCGACTTCCTGCTTCAGGCGGCTGCTGTCCGACGACAGCGAGCGTGCCGCCGACAGCACCTGCGATGAGGCCGAGCCGGTCTCGGAGGCGCCGCGCTGGACGTCGCCGATATTGGTCGAGACACGCTGGGTGCCATGAGCGGCCTGCTGGACGTTGCGGGAAATTTCCCGCGTCGCCGCGCCCTGCTGCTCCACGGCCGCGGCCACAGTCGAGGCGATCTCCGACAGCCGCTCGATGGTGCCGCTGATCTCGCGGATCGAGTCAACCGATTCCTCGGTCGCGGACTGGATGCCGGAGACCTGCTGGGCGATCTCGTCGGTCGCCTTCGCGGTCTGCTGGGCGAGCGCCTTGACCTCGGAAGCGACCACGGCAAAGCCGCGGCCGGCATCGCCGGCGCGCGCCGCCTCGATGGTGGCGTTGAGCGCGAGCAGATTGGTCTGGCCGGCGATGGTGCTGATCAGCTCCACCACATCGCCGATGCGGGCGGCGGCCTTGGACAGCTCGCCGACGCGCGCATTGGTCCGGCTCGCCTGGCCGACCGCCTCGGTGGCGATGCGGGCGGATTCCTGCACCTGGCGGGCGATCTCGCTCACCGAGGAGGACAGCTCTTCCGTCGCCGAGGCGACGGCCTGCACGTTGGCCGTGGCTTCCTGCGAGGCGGAGGCGACTTCCGTCGACAGGTCCTGGGCACGCGAGGCGGTCGTGGTGAGCGTCCCGGCCGAGGCCTCCAGCTCGCTCGATGCCGACGAGACGGTGTCGACGATCTCGCCGACCGCCTGCTCGAATTGGTCGGCCAGCCGGACCATGTCTTTCTTGCGGCTTTCGGCCTGCCGCGCCTCGGCCTCGACCTGCTCGGCGCGCAGGCGTTCGGTTTCGACCATGTTGTCCTTGAACACCTGGATCGCCTTGGCCATGTCGCCGATCTCATCGGCCTTGCCGCGTCCGGGAATCTCGACGTCGAGATTGCCGCCGGCCAATAGCCCCATCGCACGGGTCATCGAGGTCAGGGGACCGACGAGGCTGCGGGCAGTCAGGAAGGCCACGATCAGGCCGAACAGGACGGCGATGCCGCCCGCAATCTCCTGCACCGTCGTCGTGCCGTCGATGACAGCTTCGGCCTGGGTGCGGGATTCCTTGTAGTCCTTCTTCAGGGTGGTTTCCGCGGCCCTGAGCTTGGCGATGCTGTCGACGATCAGCGGCGCGAGGTTCTTATGGTAGATCTCGTCGGCCTGGAGCATCGCCGCCGACGTGGTCTCGAACGCGGATTTATAGATTCCGAGCGAGGTCTTCACCGGCGCGAGCGTGGTGCGCAGCTCGCTCGCCTGCGGGCTCTTTTCGAGCGCCGATAGCCGCTGCATCGCTCTGTCCACATTGGTCCTGAAGTTGGCCGGCCCCTTGGTGTCGCGCAGAGCCAGAAAACGCCAGTTTGCGATTTGCACGACGAGCAGCCTCGATTCGAGATCCGCAACCAGCGCCGCGGTGTCTTCGTCGACCGCCGCGCGTGCGACGTCGACCAGCTTGCCCATCTTGACGGTCAGCTCGTCGCCGCTCGGCAGCAGCGTCGCCTTGCCCGTGCGCGCCTCGTTGACGGCATCGCCGAGATTGTCGCGCAGGCTTCGCATCCTGGCGATGTCGGCGATCAGATCGTTGTAGAGCTTCCGCCGCTCCTCGGAGGCCGTCCCCTTCGCGCCGACTTGCAGCAGCTCGGTCGCCGCGGCCTCCCGCTCGGACGCCTCCCTCATCGTGGATTCATTGGCGTCGTAGATGTAGCGCAGATTGGCCCGCTGGATCGCCTGGAGATGGGTCGAGATCTCCAGGACCCGCGCCGTGCTGTCCGAAAATGCCGAGGCCTTCGCGACCTGCTCCTGCACGGACCTCAAATTCCAGATGGCAACCACCGCCATCACGAGACCGACCGCCACCAGGGCCATGAAGCCTGCGTACAGGCGTCCCCTGATCCGCAAACGAAACTTCGGCATTCCCACTGTCCACCCAGATGCATGTGAATTCGAGCGGACCGAACGAATCCGGCAATCGTCACGGCCACCCTGGCAGCCGCGCGTCGCGCTGTGAAGGCGACTCACGCTGCACCGCGACACAATGGGGGACACTCGTTAATTGAACCTTCCAATATTTCGCGCAGACCTGCGGCGAAGCGCGCAAAATTTGCTGATTTTATAGCCAGCTATGCATGAATCGGCGCGCTCACCATCTCGGGTTGCGAAGATGAAGGACGCGCCGATGTCCGCTCTGCCGTTTTACTTCCGCCGAATGGGATTCTTCAGCTCATACGCAATCTCCGACCGGGTCATGCCGCAGTCCTGAAGCTCCCGTTCGGTCATGGCAGCGAGCTGGCAACGGGCGCGCGACTGCTCCCGCCGAACCCGCATGACGTCCACCAGCGTCCGCCATGCTCGCACGACGATCGGCGGCCGTGACGAATGGGACCGGCCGGCCGACGCGGTGTCGTTCAATCCGGTCAGCTCGCGGCCCTCACACCCGTTTGCGGAAACGGGCCAAGCGCCTTCTCGGTCAGGGCGGAGTCGCAGTATTCCCGGATCTCCTTGATCTTGCCGTCCTCGATCTGAAACACCAGACAATAATCGTTGTCGTAGCGCACGCCCTCGGGCGTGACGTTGTCGCCCTTGGCTTCCACCACGACGATGTCGCCATCGGCGATGAAGCGGTGAGCCACGGTGCGTGTGCGATCGCGCAGGCGGGTGCGCACATAGCCGTGCAGGTCGTTGAGGATCGCCTCCTTGCCGTTGAAGGTGCGCGACCAGGAATACTGGCCGGTCACGACCCATCTGGCATCGTCGGCAAGGCTTGCGGTGAACAGGGCGCGATCGCGCGCGGCCGGATCGGGATTGGCGGCGGCGGCGAAAATATCCTGCATCAGTTTCTTGTTGGCGCTCGCGCTCATGGCGGCATCTCCTTTGGTAAGAACCACGGAGATCATCGTTTGCCGATCGAAATTCTTCAAATCGATATCAGATATGATATCTATTCACCTCATGAATTTGAACTCCCTTGACCTCAATCTCCTGACTGCGCTCGACGCGCTGCTGCGCGAGGCCAATGTCAGCCGCGCCGCGATGAGGATTGGCCTGTCGCAGCCGGCGGCGAGTCACGCGCTGCAGCGCCTGCGCGACATTTTCGGCGATCCGCTGCTGGTGCGCACCGGCGCGCGGATGGAGCTGACGCCGCGGGCACAGGCGCTGCGCGCGCCCCTGGCGCAGGCGCTCGACCAGGTCCGCGGGCTGTTCCTGCCTGAGGACTTCGATGCCGCGCGCAGCGAGCGGCAATTCCGCCTGATGATGCCGGATCTCGCGGTCGAGCTGCTAATGCCGCCCTTGATGGAGAAGGTGACGCGCCTTGCGCCCAACGTCCGCATCGACGTCGTGCCGTGGCGGGGGCCCGCGATCTTCCACGCCGAATTTGCCCGCACCATCGACCTCGTGATCTCGATCGGCAACGCCTTCAAAGGATTTCACCGCCAGCTGCTCTACACCGATAGCGATGCGCTGGCGGTGCGGCGCGGGCATCCGGTTGGAGCGAAGCTGAAGCGACGTGAGACGTTCCTGGCCGCGCGCCATGTCGGCGTCATCATCCGCGGCAATGCTGAGGATCTGATCGACACCTGGCTGCACAGCCACGGCATCGAGCGGCACATTGCGCTGGTGGTATCGGGCTATCTCGAAGCGCTGCACGTCGCGGCGCGAACGGACCTCGTCGCCTTCGTGCCGCGCCGATTGATCGCGGCGCTGTCCAGGCAGCTCGGCCTCGTCACGGTGACGCCGCCGCTCGACCCCGGGATCGACGAGCAGTTCATGTTCTATCCGACCCGCGCGCAGATGGATCCGGGCTCGATCTGGCTGCGGCGCCTGATGCTCCAGACCGGTCGGGAGCTGGAGCAAGCCAAGCGCAAGCTCTCGTAGGGTGGGCAAAGCGAAGCGTGCCCACCTTCTGTCACTGCCGGAGAAAAGATCGTGGGCACGGCGCGTTGCGCCTTTGCCCACCCCAGCGGAGCAGTGCTCCTACGCCTTCTGCGCGTCCATAACCTTGCGGATCGCCGGGCGATTGGACATGCGCTTGAAGTGATCCGCGATCTTCGGAGTCGCGTTGATGTCGACGCTGTCCCCTTCGAGCCAGTGCGAGAGCGTGTGGAGATAGGGATCGCAGATCGTGAACTGATCGCCCATCACCCAGGGGCCTTTGAACATCTTCTGCTCGATGAGCTTGAAGCAGGCGGCCATGGTCTTCGGCACCATCGCCTTCATGTCGGCGAACGAGCTCTCCTCGGTCGCCCAGCGCGCACCGCGCATCTTGTGGGCGTGGTTGATGTGCACGGTCGAGCAGAGATAGGAGTTGAACGACTGCACTTGCGCGAAGTCGAAGGGGTCGTCGAGCGGCGCGAGCTTCGCCTTCGGGAAGATTTGCGCGATATAGGCCAGCATCGCCGGCGTCTCGGTGAGGACGCCGCGATCGGTCACCAGCGCCGGCACGCGGCCCTTCGGGTTGATCGCGAGATAGTCCGGGCTGTTCTGCTGGTTGTCCTTGAAGCTCAGCCGTTCGGCCGTGTAGTCGGCGCCGGCCTCCTCCAGGGTCATATAGGTGGCGAGCGCACAGGTGCCGGTGGCGTAGTAGAGCTTGAGCATGTCGGACCTCATGGGAAAATTGGAAATTAACGGCTGCCGGAGCCCAGGTCCATAGCACGATATCCTGTTCGCAGTTGCCCACCGCCGCCCGCCTGTGCCAAGACGCCGAGGATCGGAGGGGGATTTGTCATGACGGTACTCATCGCCGGTGGCGGCATCGGCGGGCTGACGCTTGCGCTCAGCCTGCATCAAATCGGCGTTCCCGTAAAAGTGCTCGAGAGCGTCGCGGAACTGAAGCCGCTGGGCGTCGGCATCAACGTGCTGCCGCATGCGGTCCGCGAGCTGATCGAGCTCGGGCTGATGGACAAGTTGGATGCCAGCGGTGTGCGGACCCGCGAGCTCGCCTATTTCTCAAAGCACGGCAAGCCGATCTGGAGCGAGCCGCGCGGGTTGGAAGCCGGCTACAAATGGCCGCAATTCTCGATCCACCGCGGCACGCTCCAGCAAATCCTGCTCGATATCGCGGTCGAGCGGCTCGGCCGCGAGAACATCCTGACCAGCCATCATCTGACCGGCTGGACTGAGACGGCCAACGGCGTGCGCGCCGACTTCATCGACCGGGCGACCGGCAAGGCCGCCGGCAGTTATGATGGCGCGATCCTGATCGCCGCCGACGGCATCCATTCCGCCGCGCGCGAAAAGCTCTATCCGCAGGAGGGACCGCCAATCTGGAACGGCCGCATCCTCTGGCGCGGCGTCACGCCATCGAAGGCCTTCCTCACCGGCCGCACCATGATCATGGCCGGCCACGAAATCCTGAAATTCGTCTGCTATCCGATCTCCAAGGAGCCGGACGAATCAGGCAACCATCTGATCAACTGGGTGGCCGAGCGGCACATGCCGCCGACCTATCAGTGGCGGCGCGAGGACTATAACCGCACCGCGCGGCTCGATGAGTTTTTGCCCTGGTTCGAGAGCTGGCAGTTCGATTGGCTCGACGTGCCCGGTCTCATCAGGAACTGCCCGCCGCACGCTTACGAATATCCGCTGGTCGACCGCGATCCAGTGTCGCAATGGACATTCGGCAAGGTCACGCTGATGGGCGATGCCGCGCATCCGATGTATCCGATCGGCTCCAATGGCGCCTCGCAGGCGATCCTCGATGCCCGCGTCATCACCCGCGAGATCCTGGCGCACGGCCCGACGCAGGCCGCGCTGCTCGCCTACGAGGCCGAGCGCAGGCCGGCAACCACCGACCTCGTCCTGCTCAACCGCAAGAACGGACCCGAGCAGGTGATGCAACTGGTCGAGGAGCGCGCGCCCGATGGCTACAAGGTGGTCACCGACGTGCTGTCGCAGCAGGAGCTGGAAGACATCGCTGCGAACTACAAGCGCGTCGCGGGATTCCAGGTGGAGGCGCTCAACGCCAAGCCGCCGATCGTGAGCAAGGACGCGCGCGCAGAGGTGTAAGGGTCATTCCCTGATAGCGCGGCTTTCCAGGGTTCGTCATGTCCGGGCTTGTTCCCGGGCATCCACGTTCTTCGTTCCGCTTGGCAAGGCGTGGATGGCCGGGACAAGCCCGGCCATGACGATGCAGAAGCTTGGGCGCGCGAACGCTAACACGCGAAGCGGAAAGCGCCCGCCTTACTTCATCACCCTCGCCGCCTCCAACAACCTCTCGCTGGCACTCGCCGTCGCCAGCACCGTGCCGTCCTCCGCCGTCAGCTTGCCCTCGACGAACGCGATCGTCTTCCCGAGCTGCGTCACCTTGGCTTCGCCGATGATCGGCCCGGGCTTTGCCGGCGCCAAAAAGTTCACCGTCATGCTGATGGTGATGGTGTAGAGCCGGCCCTCGCTCATCACCAGCACCGCCGGACCCATGGTGTCGTCGAGCATGGAAGAGAGCATGCCGCCCTGGATGAAGCCTGCGGGGTTGCAGAACTCCGGCTTGCCGCCGAAGGAGAGCTTGATCCAGCCCTCTTCGGGGCGGGCGTCGAGCAGGCGCCATCCCAACAGCTCGGCGCAGGGCGGCCTCGGAAAATTGTCGAGCGCGGTCTTGACCATGCGGCACCTCCGTTGCTGCCGACAGGTAACCGAGCCCTGCTGACACCATGCTGGCAGCAGGATAGCCGGCTAGAGGTCCAATGCGTGCGCGATCACCTTGCGCATGATGTTGGGCAGCGCCTCGTTCGCGAGGGTCGCGATCGGCACCCAGCGCATGCCTTCAGGCGCGCGCGTGCGAGCCTCGGCCTTCGCCGTGTAGACCACCAGCTCCAGCGGAAAATGCGTGAAGACGTGGGTGACGACGCCCACCTTGCGCTGCCAGCGCGACAGCCCATTCAAATCGGGCGCCTGCTGCTTCGCCGTCGCATCCTCCTGGCCGGCGAGCCAGTCCGAGCCCGGCACTTCCGTCATGCCGCCGAGCAGGCCCTTTTCGGGCCTTGAGCGAACCAGCAGGTCGTCGCCGCGCGTGACGACGAAGGCCGCGCCACGCCGCAACGTCCCGCTCTTCTTCGGCGCCTTGCGCGGGAAGGTCTCCTGCGTGCCCTGCGCACGCGCGGTGCAATCCTCGTTCAACGGGCACAGCGAGCAGGCCGGCTTCTTCGGCGTGCAAATCGAGGCGCCGAGATCCATCAGCGCCTGCGCGCTGTCGCCGGCGCGAGAATCCGCCAGCAGCGTCGCGGCCAATTGCTGGATCAGGGGCTTCGCCTGCGGCAGCTCCTCCTCGACCGCGAACAGCCGTGACACCACGCGCTCGATATTGCCGTCGACCGGCATGGTACGGCGGCCGAACGCGATTGCCGCAATCGCCGCTGCTGTATAAGGGCCAATGCCCGGCAGTGTCCGCAGCCGCTCCTCCGTGTCCGGAAACACACCGCCATGTTCCTGCGTCACGGCAACCGCACAGGCGTAGAGATTTCGTGCGCGCGAATAATAACCGAGCCCGGCCCACATCCGCAGCACCTCGTCCTGCGAAGCGCTCCCCAGCGCCGTGACGTCAGGCCAGCGCGCGACGAATTTCTCGAAGTAGGGCCCGACCGCCTTCACCGTGGTCTGCTGCAGCATGATCTCCGACAGCCAGACGCGATAAGGGTCCGACGCCTCGCCCGGCGCGGCGCGCCAGGGCAACCGGCGGCGATGGCGGTCATACCATTGGAGGAGCGCGAACGGACGCGATGTGGTCTCCGGCAGGGAAGGTTTCGGCTTCGGCTTGCGGACGGATCTGGAACTCATGCCTCACTGTAACGGCAAATGCACCGGCCTCTCTACGTCATGCCCGCGCTCGTCGCGGGCATCCACGTCTTTCTTCGAAGGAAGAACGTGGATGGCCGGGACATAGACGAGCGAAGCGACGCCGTCCTTCGGACGGCTATGCCCGGCCGTGACGAGCCGCGGGCCTGTGGTCCACCCGCCGAAGTGCTATAAGGCGCCCATGTCCAAATCCGGCCCCATCTTCAAACCCGGTCCTATCAGCGCGAAGCCACTCGGGATCCTGCTCAACGACGTCTTTGCCGAGGCCTATGCCAAGCAAGGTTTTGCGGCGCGCGAGCTGGTGACGCGGTGGGCGCAGATTGCCGGGCCCGAGATCGCGGCCCATGCCGAACCCCTCAAGATGCAGTGGCCGCGGCCGGTCGAGGGCCAGCCGCAGGAGCCGGCGACGCTGGTGCTGCGGGTCGAGGGCCCGATGGCGCTGGAGATCCAGCACTCCGCCGACGTCATCCTGGAGCGGGTCAACCGCTTCTTCGGCTGGAGCGCTGTCGGCAAGCTGGCCTTCCGCCAGGCCCCCCTGTCCCGTCCCCAGGTCCGGAAGCGACCTGGCCCGCCGGACCCCAAGAGCGTCGCCAAGGTGGCGGAAAGCCTCGTGGGCATCGAAGATGAAGAGTTGAAGACGGCGCTGGCGCGGCTCGGGGCCGCCATCAAGCGAAATTGAGCCTCATTCCCTGGCTATTCTGGACCGGTCCTTGTCCCTCGCCATTGCCTCGAACGAGGTTTCAAGCTAGCGACAGGCCGCCCGAACGGGAACCTCGGGCAACACCTCGCCAATTCGGGAGCCGACCGTGATCATCACCCGCCGCGCCTTCACCACGATGCTGTCGCTGACCGGGCTTGCCGCGGTCGCCGGCCTCTCGCCGCTGCGGTTCATCTCCGAGGCAATGATCCCTGAAGCAAAGGCGCAGACCGCCGCCGACGTCGCCAAGCCGGTGTCGCTGCCCGACATGGCGCTCGGCCCGAAGGACGCCCCGGTCACCATCACCGAATTCGCCTCGATGACTTGCCCGCATTGCGCGGCCTTCAACGAGCAGGTGTTCCCCAAGATCAAGTCGGAATACATCGACACCGGCAAGATCCGTTACATCTTCCGCGAGTTCCCGCTCGACATCAAGGCCGCGGCCGGCTCGATGCTGTCGCGCTGCATCGCCAATGGCGACGCGCCGAAATACTTCGCGGTCACCGACATGCTGTTCCGCCAGCAGAGCGACTGGGTGATGAAGAACACCACCGAGACCCTGACGCGGATCGGCAAGCAGGCCGGCCTGACCCAGCAGCAGGTCGAGGCCTGCCTGAAGGATCAGGCGCTGCTCGACAAGATCGCCGCCGACCAGAAATACGCCAGCGACATCTTGAAGGTGGATTCGACGCCGACCTTCTTCATCAACGGCGAGAAGATCAAGGGCGAGGCCTCGTTCGAGGAGTTCGCCAAGAAGATCAACGCGCTGCTCAAGAGCTGATTCGCTCGTCAAGATCCTGATTCTCATCTCGAAAGCCGTATCATGCCCGCCATAAATCCCTTGGGAAAAGCGGCTTTCGCCGGTTGCCCTCGCGGCGCCCGGCGGCCATTGTCCAGCCGCACGAGCCGCCTCGCGCGACTCGCCCAGACAGCGACATTGCCTTCCATGGTACTGTCCCGGCAGGGGGATTCGCGCCTGCCAACAGAGATGCGTGCTTATGAAAATCACCCGCCTGCGCCTTCACGGCTTCAAGTCCTTCGTTGAGCCCACGGACTTCGTCATCGAGCCCGGCCTGACCGGCGTGGTCGGCCCCAACGGTTGCGGCAAGTCGAATCTCGTCGAAGCGCTGCGCTGGGCGATGGGTGAGACCTCGTACAAGAGCTTGCGCGCCGCCGACATGGACGCGGTGATCTTCGCCGGCTCCGGCAACCGTCCCGCGCGCAACCACGCCGAAGTGACGATGACGATCGACAATGCCGATCGCACCGCGCCGGCGGCGATGAACGACAGCCAGATTCTGGAGATCTCCCGCCGCATCGAGCGTGAGGCCGGTTCGGTCTATCGCATCAACGGCCGCGACGTGCGCGCCCGCGACGTGCAGATCCTGTTCGCCGACGCCGCCACCGGCGCGCGCTCGCCAGCCCTCGTCCACCAGGGCAAGATCGGCGAGATCATCCAGGCCAAGCCCGAGCAGCGCCGCCGCGTGCTGGAAGACGCCGCCGGCGTCGCCGGCCTGCACGCCCGCCGGCACGAGGCCGAGCTGCGGCTGAAGGCCGCCGAAACCAACCTCACCCGCGTCGAGGACGTGATCGGCCAGCTCTCCGGCCAGATGGAAGGCCTGAAGAAGCAGGCCCGCCAGGCCGTGCGCTATCGCGAGGTCGCGGCCAAGGTCCGCAAGGCCGAGGCCACGCTGTTCCACCTGCGCTGGATCGGCGCCCACGCCGACGTCAACGAGTCCGGCCAGACCCACGACCTCGCCGTGCGCGAGATGGCCGAGCGCACGCAGCACCAGGCCGAAGCCGCCCGCATCCAGGCGATCCGCGCCGCCGAAATGCCGGCGCTGCGCGATGCCGAAGCGCGCGCCGCGGCCGGGCTGCAGCGCCTCACCAATGCCCGCGAGCAGCTCGACCGCGAGGAAGAGCGCGCCAAGGAGCGCGTCGCCGAGCTCGAGCGCCGGCTTGCGCAATTCGAGGGCGACATTTCCCGTGCTCAACAACAAACCATGGATGCCGACGTCGCGCTACAGCGGCTCGACACCGAAGACGCCGAGCTGAAGGAAGAGATCAAGTCGCGCGTCGAGAAGCGGTCCGGCGTCGACGAGCGCGTCGCCGAGGCCGAGGCTGTGCTGACCGAGACCGAGCGGCAATTCGCCGAGCTCACCACCGCGCTCGCCGACCTCACCGCCAAGCGCAATCAACTGGAAGCCAATGTCCGTACCCATCGCGACAAGCTCGCCCGGCTCGACCAGGAGATCGCGAACGTCACCGCCGAAGAGCAGAAGCTTGCGCAGGAGACCGGCGGCTTCGGCGATCTCGACGAGCTGACTGCTCTGGTCGAGACCGCCGAGCAGACGCTGGCAGCCTCCGAAGCCGCAGCGCAGGCGAGCGAAGCCGCGCACCTCGCCGCACGCCAGACGCTGGAATCCTCGCGCTCGCCGCTGAACGAAGCCGACAAGCGCGTGCAGCGCCTGGAGACCGAAGCGCGTACGATCTCTAAAATCGTCAATGGCGAGACCAAGAACCTGTGGCCGCCGATCATCGACGGCATCACCGTCGACAAGGGTTTTGAAAAGGCGATCGGCGCCGCGCTCGGCGACGATCTCGACGCACCGGTCGACCCGTCGGCGCCAATGCGCTGGACCAATGCCGGCGTCACCGAGGGCGATCCGGAGCTGCCCGAGGGCGTCACCCCGCTCGCCAACCACGTGCAGGCGCCGGCCGAGCTGGCGCGCCGCCTGGCGCAGATCGGCGTGGTGCCGCGCGAGCGCGGCGCTGAGCTGGTCTCGCAGCTCAAGACCGGCCAGCGGCTGGTCTCACCGGAGGGCGACGTCTGGCGCTGGGACGGCTTCGTCGCCGCGGCGCACGCCCCGACCGGCGCGGCGCGGCGTCTCGCCGAGCGCGCCCGCCTCGTCGACATCGAGAACGAGCTGGAGCAGGCCCGCATCGACGCGCAGATCAAGCGCCAGGCGCTTGAGAATGCCGAGTCCGAATTGCAGATGGCCGCCAGCACCGAAGCTGCCAGCCGCGAAGCCTGGCGCGCCGCGCAGCGCGAGCTCAACACCGCGCGCGAGCGCCATGCGAGCGCGGAGCGCGAGATCAGCCGCCACGCCGCGCGCAAGGCGACGCTGTCGGAAGCGCACAGCCGCCTCGCGGCAGACCGCGCCGAGGCCGAAGCCGCCTACGAATATGCCGAGGCCGGCATTAGCGAGCTGCCGTCGAGCGAGGACACCGAGACCCGCCTCGCCGCCGTCCGCAGCGACATCGAGGCCCATCGCCGCATGGCCGCCCAGGTCCGCGCCGAAGCACAGGCGCTGGCGCGCGAGGCCGAGCTCGCCGACCGCCGCGTGCAGGCGATCCTCGCCGAACGCACCGAGTGGCAGAACCGCAAGGAGAGCGCGGCCTCCCATATCGACACCATCCAGGCCCGCATCGCCGAGCTCACGATCGAGCGCAGCGAGCTCGAGAACGCGCCGCAAGTGTTCGCTGAGAAGCGCAGCGCACTGATCACCGAGATCGAATACGCCGAGAACGACCGCCGCATGGCCGCCGACGCGCTGGCGACCGCGGAGACCGCGATGGCCGAGACCGACCGCGTCGCCAAGCTGACGCTCGAGGCGCTCTCCAGCGCCCGCGAGGCCACCGCGCGCGCCGAGGAGCGCATGGAAGGCGCGCGGCGCCGGCTCGAGGACATCGAGCGCGAGATCCGCGACATGCTCGAGGTCGAGCCGCAGGCGGTCGCGGGCCTTGCCGAGATCGAGCCCGGCGCAGAGCTGCCGCCGCTGCACGACATCGAGGAAGACCTCGAAAAGATGCGCCGAGACCGCGAGCGCCTCGGCGCAGTCAATTTGCGCGCCGAGGAAGAGCTGCGCGAGGTCGAGACCCAGCACACGGGCCTCGTCACCGAGCGCGACGACCTGGTCGAGGCCATCAAGCGGCTGCGTCAGGGCATCCAGAGCCTCAACAAGGAAGCGCGCGAGCGGCTGCTGACCTCGTTCGAGGTCGTCAACAACCATTTCAAGCGGCTGTTCGTCGAGCTGTTCGGCGGTGGCGAGGCCGCCCTGCACCTGATCGAGAGCGACGACCCGCTCGAGGCCGGTCTCGAGATCATCGCAAAACCGCCGGGCAAGAAGCCGCAGACGCTGTCACTGCTCTCGGGCGGCGAGCAGGCGCTGACCGCGATGGCGCTGATCTTCGCGGTGTTCCTGACCAACCCCTCGCCGATCTGCGTGCTGGACGAAGTCGACGCGCCGCTCGACGACCACAACGTCGAGCGCTACTGCAACCTCTTGCACGAGATGACCGGCTCGACCGACACTCGCTTCATCATCATCACGCACAATCCGATCACGATGGCGCGGATGAACCGCCTGTTCGGCGTCACCATGGCCGAGCGCGGCGTCTCGCAGCTGGTCTCGGTGAGCCTGCAAGAGGCGGTGGATATTCTCGACCAGAACGTGGCTTGAGAGGATTGGCCGTCATTCCGGGGCGATGCGCAGCATCGAACCCGGAATCTCGCGCTACAATCTCTAGATTCCGGGTTCGCGCTTCACGCGCCCCGGAATGACGCGAGGTTGTTATGATCGCCTCCACGCTCCCCGCCGAATTGAAAGCCGCCCTCGACGGCAAGCTTCAGGGCTTCTCCCGCGCCGACGCTGCCCAGCGGGCGCAGAAAATCTCGAGCACCTATCGCGCCGGCGGCGGCTCCGGCAGGATCAAGTCGGAGGCCGATGCGCTGGCTTATGCGCTGGCGCGCATGCCGGCGACCTACGCGGCCGTGACCGCGAGCCTGAATGCGCTGACCGAAATCGCTCCTGATCTCGCCCCGGAGACACTGCTCGATGTCGGCGCAGGTCCAGGCACCGCGACCTGGGCCGCCGCTGAGGCGTTTCCATCGCTGCAGGATTTCACCCTGCTCGACGCCAACACCACGCTGAGCCGGCTTGCGCTCGAATTGGCACGGGACAGCTCGCGCCTTTCGGAGTGCCGCTATCTGCCGGGCGATGCCGGCGGCAACCTCGGCGAGCTCTCGCAAGCCGATCTCGTCATCGCCAGCTACATCGTCGGCGAGCTCAGCGAAGGCGACCAGCGCATACTCGCGGAGGCAATGTGGGCCAAAGCGCGCCGCGCGCTGGTCGTGATCGAGCCCGGCACGCCCGCGGGCTACGCCCGCATCCTCGCGCTGCGCCAGCAGCTGATCGCGGCTGGCGCCTACGTCGTTGCGCCCTGCCCGCACGAAAAACCCTGCCCGCTCACAGCACCCGACTGGTGCCATTTCAGCCAGCGCCTGCCGCGCTCGCAGGCGCACCGGCAGATCAAGGGCGCCGAGGTCCCGTTCGAGGACGAACGCTTCATCTACGTCGCCCTGACCCGTACGCCGCCAACAACGCGTGCCTCACGCGTGCTGGCACCGCCCGATATCGGCAAGGCCGAGATCGCGGCCAAGCTCTGTACCGAGGGCGGCGTCGAACTGGCAAAGGTCGCCCGCCGCGATAAAGCCGCCTATGCAGGTGCCCGGCGCTGGCGCTGGGGCGATGCCGTTATTGCCGAAAGTTAACCTCATTCAAGGCTTTCGCCTTGAACTTGGATGGTTCCCGGTTCGACCAAGTCTTACTTGCCCTCTGCGCCGGGGCTCTCGCCCTGTGCCAGTTTGGTCTACCCTAACGCCCGCCTCAATGCCCTTCAGGAGTCCTCCATGTCGACCGGCTGGATCGTTCTCGGCGTCATCGTCGTCCTCGTATTCTTGGCCTTCAGCGCCTACAACCGCCTGGTGGCGCTGAGCCAGCGCGTCGGCCAGGCCTTTGCCGATATCGACGTGCAGCTCAAGCAGCGTCACGACCTGATTCCGAACCTCGTCGAGACCGTGAAGGGCTATGCCTCGCACGAGCGCGGCACGCTCGACGACGTCATCAAGGCGCGCAATTCGGCGATGTCGGCGCAGGGTCCGGCACAGGTGTCCGCGGCCGAGAACCAGCTCTCCGGCGCGCTCGGCCGCCTGATCGCGCTGTCGGAGGCCTATCCCGACCTCAAGGCCAACGCCAATTTCCAGCAACTCGCATCCGAGCTCTCCGACCTCGAGAACAAGATCGCGGCGAGCCGCCGCTTCTTCAACAACGCGGTCCAGGAGTACAACACCGGCATCCAGCAGATGCCCGCCGCGCTGTTCGCCGGCATGTTCGGCTTCACTAGAAAGGACTTCTTCGATCTCGGCGGCAGCCGCACCGAAGTCGAAGCGACGCCTCAGGTGAAGTTCTGATTGCTGCTCACCAACGGTGTCATTCCGGGGCGATGCGCAGCATCGAACCCGGAATCTCTTCGAGATCACCAACCTCTGGATTCCGGGTTCAGGCCTGTGGCCTGCACCGGAATGACAAAGGTTAAACGGAAGCAGCCATGGCCGCGTATGGTCTCTACACGCATATCGCCTCGAACAAGTTTCGTTCGATGCTGCTGCTCGCCGGCCTGTTCGCTTTGGTCTATGTGCTGGTCTATGCCGGTGCGTTGGTCGCCGAAGTCCTCATCGACAGCAACCGGACCGCCGCCTTCTACCTGAGCCGCGCCTTGCATGATCTGATCGTCGCCGCGCCGATTGCGACGGTCGTCACAGTGGCCTGGGTCGTGATCGCCTATTTCTTCCACCAGTCGATGATCGACGCGGTGACCGGCGGCCACGACATCACCCGGCAGGAGGAGCCGCGGCTCTATAACCTGCTCGAAAACCTCTGCATCTCGCGCGGCATCACCATGCCGAAGCTGAAGATCATGGAAAGCCCGGCGCTGAACGCGTTCGCGACCGGCCTCAACCCGCGGCAATATTCGGTCACCGTCACCACCGGTCTCCTCGATGCGCTGAATGACAAGGAGATCGAGGCGGTGCTGGGGCACGAGCTGACCCACATCAAGAACGGCGACGTGCAGCTGATGGTGGTTGCCGTCATCATCGCCGGCGTGGTCGGCTTCTTCGGCGAATTGTTCTTCCGCGTGTTCACGAATTTCAGCTGGAACACCAGTGGCGGCTCGTGGTCGTCGGGCTCCTCCTCGTCGTCGCGGTCGTCCTCCTCGTCGAGCGACAGCAAGAGCTCCGGCGGCGGCGCGGTGATCGTCATCATCATCGCGGTCGTGCTGATCGTGGTGGCCTGGCTGATGTCGCAGGTGGTGAAGCTGGCGCTGTCGCGCTCGCGTGAATTTCTCGCCGACGCCGGTTCGGTCGAACTGACCAAGGATCCTGATGCCATGATCTCGGCACTGCGCAAGATCGAGGGCCGCGGCGAGCTGCCGGGCGCGACCTCGGCGGTGATGGAGCTTTGCGTCGACAATCCGCGCGAGGGCTTTGCCGATTTGTTCGCGACCCATCCCTCGGTGCAGTCGCGCATCGACGCGCTGGTCAAGTTTGCCGGCGGCCACGATCCCGGCCCGTTGCCCGACCCGGCTGAAGCGACGGATCAGCCCGAGCCGCAGTCTGATGCGCAGACCACCCCGCCGCCACTGTCGCAGGGACCGTGGGGCGATGCAGCCGATCCGGCCAGTCCGCCGCCCGTCCCCGCGTCCAGCCCCTCCGGAACCGCGGCTTGCAATCCCATCGGTCCCTGGGGCCGCCGTTGAAGCAGGCACCGCATGCGGCGGTTTCGCAACGATCAGGAAAAACCCCCGCGAATAGCCGCATGAGCGTGCCGAGGATTTGAATTCTCCCTTGTTTCTGCCATGTTCGCGCCCAACAGCAGACTCGGGACATCGATTTGGGGCCCGGCCGATTGCGACCTCGCGATCGGGGGCGCGCGTTAGGGGACAGCAATGGCAAAGCCGGCAGTGGTTGTGGTGGGCGCGGACAAGGGCGGGGTCGGCAAGACCACGGTATCGCGCACCCTGCTCGATTATTTCTCAGCCAACAACGTGCCGACGCGCGCGTTCGACACGGAGTCGCCGCGCGGAACCCTGAAGCGCTTTCACCCTGATATCACCGAGATCGTCGACATGACGACGACGGCCGACCAGATGAAGATCTTTGACACGCTCAACGCGGTCAGCCCGTCGGTCACCGTCATCGACGTGCGCGCCGGCCTGCTCTCGCCGGCGCTGGCCTCGCTGCGCGACATCGGCTTCCTCGACGCCGCCAAGGCCGGCCAGATCACCTTCGCGGTGTTCCATATCCTGGGCCCCTCGATCGCCTCGCTGGAGGAGATCGCCGAGACCGCCGGCTTCATGACCGGCGCGAAATACTTCCTGGTGAAGAACTTCATCAACGACACCCAGTTCTTCCAGTGGGACCAGGCGACCTACAATTCCTACTTCCACCGCATCAAGGACGCCACCGAGCTGACCATCCCCAAGCTCAACGAAATGGCCTATGAGCAGGTCGAGGTGTCCTCCGTTCCGTTCCTGAAATTCGTCGCCAACAAGGGCATCAGCGACGAGGCGGCGAACTATTCGTTCGTGCTGCGCGGCTATGTCCGGCACTGGCTGGCCAACGTCTGGAGCGAGTACGACCGCATCCGCCTGACCGACATCGTCGGTTCGAAGCCGGTGACCCGCAACAGCGAAAAATAGTTGCGAACCTCGGGCGGATACGGCTGGATTGGGCGGCAAGTTCGCTCAAATAATCATCCGCAATGTCCGCGACACCCGTCTACATCATCTGCTCGCCCCGCCCGCAGGTCGGCAAGACCCTGCTGGCGCGGCTCCTGAGCGAATTCCTGCTGCTGAAGAACGGCAATGTGGCGGCCTTCGACGTCAACCTGAAGGAGCCGTCGCTGCTCGACTATCTGCCGAAGATCACGGAGACCGCCGACGTGATCGACACCTACGGCAAGATGCAGCTGATGGACCGCGTCATCGTCGATGACGGTCTCGCCAAGGTGATCGACCTCGGCTTCCACGCCTTCGACGAGTTCTTCAAGATGACGGAGGAGATCGGCCTGCTCAAGGAAGCGGCACGCCGCCATGTCGCACCGCAGATCATGTTCGTGGCCGACACCGACCGCGTCTCGGCCCGCGCCCACGCGATGCTGCGCGGACAGATCCCCCGGATGAACCTGATCACGGTGGACAATGAATATGTCGTCCGCGGCGAGCTGCCCGCCGCGATGGAAGGCGGCCGTCTGTTCCGCCTGCCCGCGCTGCCCGGCTTCCTGAAGACCTATATCGACCGGCTGAGCTTCTCCTTCACCGGCTATCTGCGTCAGGAGAAGGACTCCTCGACCGAGCTGCACCAGTGGATCCGGCGCAATTATCTCGCCTTCCGCGAGCTGGAGCTCAACCTGATCCTGCAGCGGTCATAGAGTGTGCTCGGCCGACGAACTCCACCTCTCCCGCAGGGAGAGGTGGACGGAGGCCGCAGCCGACAGCAATCCAAACAAAATAGCCCGGGCGCTATTCTACGCCCCCCTCAGTGTCCCTCGAACGTCATCAGCGTGCGCACCGGCACGTCCATGGCGCGCAGCTTGGCGGCGCCGCCGAGCTCGGGCAGGTCGATGATGAAGCAGGCGGCGACGACATTGGCGCCGATCTGGCGCAGCAGCTTCACGGCGCCCTCGGCGGTGCCGCCGGTGGCGATGAGATCGTCGACCAGGATGACGCGCTCGCCGGGCTGGATGGCGTCGACATGCATCTCCATCTCGTCGATGCCGTATTCGAGCGAATAGGCGATGCGCACGGTGGTGTGCGGCAGCTTGCCTTTCTTGCGGATCGGCACGAAGCCGGCCGAGAGCTGATGCGCCACCGCACCGCCGATGATGAAGCCGCGCGCTTCCATGCCTGCGACCTTGTCGATCTTGTTGCCGGCCCAGGGATTGACGAGCTCGTCGACGGCGCGGCGGAATGCGCGCGCATCCGCGAGCAGGGTCGTGATGTCGCGGAACATGATCCCCGGCTTGGGATAGTCGGGGATGGTGCGGACGCTCGCCTTCAGGTCGTGGTCAAAGGTCATTCGTTTCTCGTTTCATGTCATTCCGGGGGTGTGCGTAGCACCGAAGCCGGAATCTCGAGATCCCGGGTCTGGTGCTTGCGCATCATCCCGGAACACGAGGTGAAATATCCTGCACTCAATTCGTCCCGGCATCCAGCCGGAACGCATTCTCAACAATCTTCAAGCCCACCTCGCCGCCGAGCGACATCAGCGATTCCGGGTGGAATTGCACGCCGGCGACCGGCAGGGTCTTGTGCTCCAGCGCCATGGCGACGCCGTCCTCGGTGCTGGCGGTGACGCTTAGCACCTCCGGCATGCTGTCCCGCTCGACGAACAGCGAGTGGTAGCGGCCGATGACGATCTCGTTCGGCAGATTGCGCATCAGGCGGCCGCCGCGCACCTGCACCCGCGAGGGACGGCCATGGGCGGGATGGGTCAGCTGGCCGAGTTCGCCGCCGAAATATTCGCCAATCGCCTGCACGCCGAGGCAGACGCCGAACACCGGCAGCTTCTTCTCCAGCGCCGCATCGATCGTCTTCCTGATCCCGAAATCCTCAGGGCGCCCGGGGCCGGGCGACAGCACCAGCAAGTCCCACCTCTTCTGCTTGAGCATGTCGAGCGCATGCACATAGCGGACCACGGTGACGCTGGCGCCGACCTGGCGGAAATAATCGGCGAGCATGTGCACGAAGCTGTCGTCGTGGTCGATCAGCAGCACCTGCTTGCCCGAACCGGTCGCATCGGGCGCAAAGGTCGAGAGCGGCTTCGGCGGATCGCCGCGCAGCGCCTGGAATAAGGCGGCAGCCTTGACCTGGCACTCGCGGTCTTCAGCGGCCGGATCGGAGTCGAACAGGCAGGTGGCGCCGACGCGCACCTCGGCGAGGCCATCCTTCATGCGGATGGTGCGGATGGTGAGGCCGGTGTTGATGCTGCCGTCGAAGTTCACCGCGCCGATCGCGCCGGCGTACCAGCGCCGCGGCGAGCGTTCGTGATCCTCGACGAACTGCATCGCCCACAGCTTTGGCGCACCGGTGACAGTCACCGCCCAGGCATGGGTGAGGAAGGCGTCGAGCGCGTCGAAGCCGGGGCGCAGCATGCCCTCGACATGATCGACAGTGTGGAACAGCTTTGAGTAGGTCTCGATCTGCCGCCGCGCCAGCACCTTGATGGTGCCGGGGACGCAGACGCGCGCCTTGTCGTTGCGATCGACGTCGGTGCACATGTTGAGCTCGAACTCGTCCTTCTCCGAGTTCAGCAGCTGGCGGATCTGCTCGGCATCGCCGATCGCATCGGTGCCGCGCGCGATCGTGCCCGAGATCGGGCAGGTCTCGACGCGGCGTCCGTCGGAGCGCACGAACATTTCCGGCGAAGCCGAGACGAGAAACTCGCCCTCGCCGAGATTCATCAGCGCGCCATAGGGCGACGGATTGATGACGCAGAGCCGCTGGAAGACTTCGGCCGGCGAGCGGTCGCACGGCTCGGCGAACAGCTGGCCGGGCACGGCCTCGAACAGATCGCCGCGTGCAAACGCCGCGCGCGCGGTCTCGACGGTCGCCTGATACTCGCCTGGGGCGTGATCGGCAAAACCCTGGCGCGGCGTCTTCAGATACGGGCTCTCGGCGGTCTCGCGCGGCAGACCTTCGGTCGACTTGCCCTTCCAGGCGAAATCGTAAGTGAGCACCACGCCGCGGCCGGTGGCGCGGTCATAGGCCAGCAGGCGATCGGGCACGTACAGCACGATGTCGCGCTGGTCGGCCTCGCGCGGGCGCTTCTGCACGAGATCCTCGATCTGGAACACGAGGTCATAGGCGAAGGCGCCGAACAGGCCGAGCAGGCCATCGTCATTGGAGGAGAAGGCGGCGACGATGTCGCGCACCAACGACATCACGCTGGCGCGCCGCGTGCGCTGGTCCTCATCGACCGGCGCCTCGCCGCGAACGATATGGCCGGCAAGGCGCGTTGGCATCTTTTCGGAGATCACGACGCAGGGCTCGCGCAGCACGTCGCCGAGGAAGGCGATCAGAACCTCGCCACGCCCGTTCAGGGCTTCCAGCTTGAAATTGACGCTCGTGGTCTCGAGCTTGAGCGGCGGATCGGAGAAGCCGAGGTCAAAACTCTCGTAACGGCCGGGCACGGTCGTGCCCGAGGACAGCACCACGCCGCGGCGGCGATCAAGCAGGTTGATGAGGTCGTCGAGGCGGTTGGCGCCGCCGGTGAATTGCTCCGCCACGCGCGTGATCGCGAGACCCGCGCGGGTGGCGTACTCACTTCTGGCCGGGAGGGCAAAGACTGTCCTGTTCATGTGGTCCTCTTACGAAACTTGTCGAGGGAACGCCACACAGGACAAACGATCAGGCCGCCGCGCTGTGCTGGCGACCTCAGACGATTTGGGAAAGGAAATCGCACCGGCCACCTCTTAGGAGGTGCGCCACCAGAGACGGGCTGGGCGGACGGCGGTGCTCATGGGGCGGATACTCACCATGGCCCGGGGGCGGCGTCAAGGGCGCCGCCCAACTCTGGGCTGCCGACAATTATCCCAGATGCTTCCGGAAAAACTCCGTGGCCCTGCCCCAGGCGAGCTCGGCGGCTTCGCGGTCGTGCACGGCCTGGCGCTGCTCGTTGACGAAGGCGTGCTCGGCGTCATAGCGGAACAGCTCGAGCGACTTGCCGGCGGCCTTCATGGCGTTCTCGAAGCCGCCCACCAGCTCCGGCGTGCACCAATCGTCCTTATTGGCGAAATGGGCCTGGAGCGGGATCTTGACGTCGGCGGGCTTGGCCGCCTGCTCCGGCGGGATGCCGTAGAACACGACGCCGGCGGCGAGCTCCGGCACATGCACCGCGCCGATGATGGTGACGGCGCCGCCGAGGCAGAAGCCTGTCAGCCCGACCTTGGCGCCGTTGCGCGACAGATATTGCGCGGCGCCGCGCACGGTCTGCGTGGTGGCGTCCATGAAGTCGAGCGAGTTCATCTCCTTGTTGGCGGAATCCGTGTCGTGATACGGCACCACCTTGCCCTTGTAGAGATCGGGCGCCAGCGCATCGAAGCCGGCCAGCGCAAAGCGGTCGCACAGGCCCTTGATCTGGTCCGACAAGCCCCACCATTCCTGGATCACGACCACGCCCGGCGCGTTGCCCCGCGCGGCATTGGCGAGATAGCCCGAGGCGTCCTTGCCGTCCGGGCGCTTGAAGGTGATGGTGGTTCCCATGGTGTCCTCCGGTGAGTTTCTGGGGAGCGGTTGGCGGTATTTTGGCGGGTGCAAGCGCGTGAGGCAATCCACACTCTCGTCATTCCGGGGCGCGCGATAGCGAGCCCGGAATCTCAAGATTCCGGCTCGATGCTGACGCATCGCCCCGGAATGACAGTCCAACAAAAAAGCCCCTCGCGGGGGCTTTTTCATTTCTCGTCGCGCGCCGCTCAGTGCGAGTCGGCCCAAACTTTCTTCTTGGTGAAGTACATCAGGAACGCGAAGATGATCAGGAACACGAACACCTGGAGGCCGAGGCGCTTGCGCGCTTCCATATGCGGCTCGGCGGTCCACATCAGGAACGTGGTGACGTCCTTGGCGTATTGCGCCACCGTGGTCGGCGAGCCGTCGTCATAGGTCACTTGGCCGTCACTGAGCGGCTTCGGCATCTTGATGGCATGGCCCGGGAAGTACTTGTTGTAGTAGGAGCCCTCCGGGATCGTCACGCCCTCCGGCACCTTCTCCTCGAAGCCCTGAAGCACCGCCGCGACATAGTCCGGGCCCTGCTCCTGGTACTGGGTGAAGAAGTCGAAGATGAACCAGGGGAAACCGCGGCCGTAGGAGCGCGCCTTGGTGATCAGCGACAGGTCGGGCGGCGCCGCGCCGCCATTGGCAGCACGGGCAGCCTGCTCGTTCGGGAACGGCGAAGGGAAGTAGTCGGCCGGCCGGCCTGGGCGCTCGAACATGTCGCCAGCATCGTTTGGACCGTCCTTGATCTTGTAGTCGGACGCAAACGCCGCCGCCTGTGCTGGCGAATAGCCGGGACCGCCGGCTTCCGCGAGATTGCGGAAGGCGACGAAGGACAGGCCGTGGCAGTTGGCGCAGACCTCCTTGTAGACCTTCAGGCCGCGCTGCAGCGCGCCGCGGTCGAACTTGCCGAACGGACCTGAGAACGACCATTTGTTGCCCGGCGGCCTGTCACTGCCTTCGGACGCTTTGGCGGTATCGACAGAGCCCGCGAACAGGGCGCCGGCGAGCGCGAGCACGATCGCGGTCGATACCATCGGCGTCGACTTGCTGCCGGTCTTGGCGAGGATCGCCTCCGAGATCGAGTTCGGCACCGGCCGTGGCGTCTCGATCCGCGAGAGCAGCGGCAGCACGATCAGGAAATAGGCAAAGTAGCACACCGTCAGGACTCGGCCGGCGATCACATAGATGCCTTCCGGCGGCTGCGCGCCGAGATAGCCGAGCAGGATGCAGACCACGACGAAGATCCAGAAGAACTGCTTGGCCAGCGGACGGTACTTCGACGACCGCGTCCTGGCGCTGTCCAGCCAGGGCAGGAAGCACAGGATGATGATCGCCGAGAACATCGCGATGACGCCCGCAAGCTTGTTCGGGATCGAGCGCAGGATCGCGTAGAACGGCAGGTAGTACCATTCCGGCACGATGTGCGGCGGCGTCACGCCCGGGTTGGCCGGGATGTAGTTGTCGGCATCGCCGAGATAGTTCGGCATGTAGAAGATGAACCAGGCGTAGAGCAGCAGGAAGCAGGACACGCCGAACATGTCCTTCATGGTCGCGTGCGGCGTGAACGGCACCGTGTCCTTCTCCGTCTTCGGCTCGACGCCGTCAGGATTGTTCTGGCCGGCGACGTGCAGCGCCCAGACGTGCAGCACGACGACCCCCGCGATCAGGAACGGCAGGAGATAGTGCAGCGAGAAGAAGCGGTTCAGCGTCGGGTTGCCGACCGAATAGCCGCCCCACAGCAGCGTCACGATGCTCTCGCCGACATAGGGAATGGCGGAGAACAAATTGGTGATGACGGTGGCGCCCCAGAAGCTCATCTGGCCCCAGGGCAGCACATAGCCCATGAAGCCCGTCGCCATCATCAGGAGGTAGATGATGACGCCGAGGATCCACAGCACCTCGCGCGGCTCCTTGTAGGAGCCGTAATAGAGGCCGCGCAGCATATGGACATAGACCGCGAAGAAGAACATCGACGCCCCGCAGGCATGCATGTTGCGCAGCAGCCAGCCGTAATTGACGTCGCGGACGATCAGCTCGACCGACTTGAAGGCGAGATCGGCATGCGGCGTGTAGTGCATCGCCAGGATCACGCCGGTGAGGATCTGCATCCCCAGCATGAAGGAGAGGATGGCGCCGAACGTCCACCAGTAGTTCAGGTTGCGCGGGGTGGGATAGACGACGAAGGAGGAATGGATGAGACCCATGATCGGCAGGCGCCGCTCGATCCATTGCAGGGCCGGATTGCTCGGCTGGTAGTCGGATGGTCCGCTCATGATGCGATCCTGAGGAAATATAACGACGAGACGGCGCGAAACTTCGGACGCAGGTCCGCAGCTCAGCCGATCTGGATTTTGGTGTCGGAAACGAACTGGTACGGCGGCACGGCCAGGTTCGCGGGCGCGGGCCCCTGGCGGATGCGGCCGGACGAGTCGTATTGCGAACCATGGCAGGGGCAGAAGAACCCGTCGTAATTGCCCTCATGGGCGATCGGGATGCAGCCGAGATGGGTGCAGATGCCGATCACGACCAGCCACTGCTCATGGCCGGACTTGACCCGGGCCTCGTCAGACTGCGGATCGGGCAGGCTCGCCACGTTGACGGCGCGCGCCTCGTCGATCTGCTTCTTGGTGCGGTGGCTGATGTAGATCGGCTTGCCGCGCCAGAACACCTTGATGTCCTGGCCCTCGGCGACCGGGCTGAGATCGACCTCGATCGGCGCACCGGCGGCGATGGTCGACGCATCAGGATTCATTTGGGAGATGAAGGGCCAGAGCGCGGCCGCGCCCCCTACTGCTGCAGCTGCCCCCGTTGCAACGAATAAGAAATCACGGCGTGTCGGATGGTCCGCCGAAGACGCTGTCGTCACGATTCCAACCCTTTCTTCTTATGCTGCCGGCGGAACCGCTCCGGGAGCCCCCAAGGTCCCCAGAACAGCCTGCCGGCGCCCGCGGCCCCCCGCGGCGGCAGAACTTCACTTGTCCCCACCAAAACAAGGGCGAAAACAGCAGTCCAGAATCGTTCTATTGGCACCCTTGCCGAGCGAGCGCAAGCCCGCTAACGGCGCGGGAGCGTGCAATGCACGAATTCCCGCGCCAGCGATGTTTTATTGAGACAATTCGGTCCCGGCCCAACCCGAAGCCAAGCCATGCAGATAGCGCTTTTCCAGCCCGACATCCCCCAGAACACCGGCACGATTCTCCGCCTCTGCGCCTGCTTGGGGCTAGGCGCCCACATCATCGAGCCGGCAGGGTTCCCGATCTCCGACCGGCATTTCCGCCGGGCGGGAATGGATTATCTTGACCATGTCAGCATCGTCAGACACGACTCCTGGGCGAAGTTCGAGGAGTGGCGCGCGGCACAGGGCTACCGCCTGCTGCTGTTCACCACCAAGGGTGCCACCGACTACCGCGATTTCCGTTACCAGACGGCGGACATCCTGCTATTCGGGCGCGAGAGCGCCGGTGTCACCGACGCGGTGATCGAGGCCGCCGACGCGCGGCTGGTGATCCCGATCAATCCGGGGCTGCGGTCGCTCAATGTCGCCATGACCGCGGCGATGGCCGCGGGCGAAGCGCTGCGGCAGCTCCGGAACCCGCAAGTTCGAGACCATTGAGGAGAGACCAGTGAGTTACGCGGTCAAGGAGATCTTCCTGACCCTGCAAGGCGAAGGCGCCCATGCCGGGCGCGCGTCGGTGTTCTGCCGTTTTGCCGGCTGCAACCTCTGGAGCGGCGGCGAGGCCGACCGCACCGAGGCCGTGTGCAAGTTCTGTGACACGGATTTCGTCGGCACCGACGGCACGCTCGGCGGCCGTTACGCTTCGGCTGAAGACCTCGCCGACACCATCGCCGCGCAGTGGACCGCCTCGAGCGACAACCGCTACGTGGTCCTCACCGGAGGCGAGCCGCTGCTCCAGGTCGACGCCGACCTGATCGATGCGCTCCATGCGCGCGGTTTCGAGATCGGCGTCGAGACCAACGGCACGATTGCAGCTCCCGACGGCCTCGACTGGATCTGCGTCAGCCCCAAGGGTGGCAGCGAGCTCGTGCAGACGCGCGGCCATGAGCTGAAGCTGGTCTATCCGCAGGCCCTCGCCGCTCCCGAGACCTTCGAGGGCCTCGCCTTCGAGCGCTTCTCGCTGCAGCCGATGGATGGACCTGAGGTCACCGAGAACACCGCGCGCGCGATCGATTATTGCCTGCGCCACCCGCAGTGGCGGCTGAGCGTGCAGACGCATAAGTCGCTCGGCATCAGATAGGACTGGTTTTCGAAAAATGTGGGAATTGACGAAATCGTTCCGCTTCGAGGCGGCGCATTCACTATCCGGCACGACCTTCGGTGCCGCGAGCGAAGAGATCCACGGCCACTCCTTCCGCGCTGAGGTGACGCTGCGCGGCACGCCAGATCCTGCAACCGGCATGGTGGTCGACCTCGGCCTCGTCCAGCGTGCGATTGAAGACGTGCGGCTCGCGCTCGATCACAAGTACCTCAACAAGATCGAGGGGCTGGGCGCGCCGACGCTGGAAAACCTCTCGCGCTTCGTCTGGGAGCGGCTGGCCCATATCGGCCAGCTGACCCGCGTCAGCATCCACCGCGACAGTTGCAACGAGAGCTGCACCTATTACGGTCCGCACGCGTGAGAATCTCGTAGGGTGGGCGAAGCGTAGCGTGCCCACCATTCGAGATGGCGAAGACAGATCGTGGGCACGGCGCAAGGGCGCCTTTGCCCACCCTACGGCAGTCCACACTGGAATGAACATGGACGCATCGACAATCGAAGACCGCAAGAGCCGCGCCCGCGCCTGGTTCGAGGCCTTGCGCGACGACATCTGCGCAAGCTTCGAGCGGCTCGAGGACGACGCACCGCAAAGCCTCTATCCGGGCGAGGCCGGCCGCTTCAAGCGCACGCCCTGGCAGCGCACCGATCACAGCGGCGCTGCCGGCGGCGGCGGCGTGATGTCGATGATGCATGGGCGCCTGTTCGAGAAGGTCGGCGTGCATTGCTCGACCGTGCACGGCGAATTCGCGCCCGAGTTTCGCACGCAGATCCCGGGCGCGGCGGAAGACCCGAACTTCTGGGCCTCCGGCATCTCGCTGATTGCGCATATGCGCAATCCGCATGTGCCGGCCGTGCACATGAACACGCGCTTCGTCGTCACCACCAAGGCCTGGTTCGGCGGCGGCGCGGATTTGACGCCGGTGCTCGAGCGCCGGCGCACGCAGGAGGATGCCGACACGCTCGCCTTCCACGCCGCGATGAAGGAGGCCTGCAATCAGCCGAGCGGCGTCGCCGATTACGACAAGTACAAGAAGTGGTGCGACGAGTATTTTTATCTGCCGCACCGGAAAGAGGCGCGCGGCATCGGCGGCATCTTCTACGACTGGCACGACAGCGGCGATTGGGACGCCGACCTCGCCTTCACCCAGGATGTCGGCCGCGCCTTCCTGAAGGTCTATCCTGACATCGTCAGGCGCAATTTCGCGAGCGCCTGGACGGCTGCTGATCGCGAGGAGCAGCTGATCCGGCGCGGCCGCTATGTCGAATTCAACCTGCTCTACGACCGCGGCACCATCTTCGGGCTCAAGACCGGCGGCAATGTGGATTCCATCCTGTCCTCGCTGCCGCCGGAGGTGAAATGGCCATGAGCGCTGCAATGCCGCCGCTGCCGCGCGCCATGCTGATCGACATGGACGACACCATCCTGTCGGCCTATGGCCGGCCAGAGATCGCCTGGAACACCATCGCCAACGAATTCGTCGCAGAGCTTGCGCCGCTGCCGCCGCACGAGGTTGCAACCGCGGTGCTGGCGTTCGCGCGAAACTTCTGGGCCAATGCGGACGCCTCGTGGCGGCTCAAGCTCGCCGAGGCGCGGCACATCACCGTCAAGGGCGGCTTCGCCGCGCTCGCCGCGGCCGGCCACCCTGCTCTCCCCGACGAACTCGCCATCCGCATCGCCGACCGCTTCACCGCCTATCGCGAGGAGGAGATGTTCGTCTTCCCCGGCGCGCATGAGGCGATCGACCAGTTGAAAGCGCTCGGCGTCAAGCTCGCGCTGGTCACCAACGGCGCGGCCAATACCCAGCGTGCCAAGGTCGAGCGCTTCGAGCTCGCGCACCGCTTCCACCACATCCAGATCGAGGGCGAGCACGGTTTCGGCAAGCCCGAGGAGCGCGCCTATCTGCACGCGATGGAGGCGCTCGGCGTCACCGCGAAGGACACCTGGATGATCGGCGACAACCTCGAATGGGAAGTCGTGACGCCGCAGCGTCTCGGCATCTATGCGATCTGGATCGACGTGCATGGCGACGGCCTGCCCGCAGGCTCGACCATCAGGCCCGACCGCATCATCCGCTCGCTGACCGAGCTCGTGCCGGACCGGACTTGATCGGGCACGGGAGCAAAAAGTCGAAAACAACCCCATGCACAGTAGCCGGACGGCGGCAAATTCAAGGACGACCTACTGATTTTCCGAATAGCCGTTGACATGTCGGGCAAAACAGGGGCATGATGTCACCGTCGCGACGTCTGCGATGGACAGCTGCGTGAGCTGCACCTGCCTGCTTGGCGGGGCTAATTGCGTATGATTGGGCGCACCAAAACATCCACCGTGTCATGGCCGGGCTTGTCCAGGACAAGCCCGGGCATGACGACCTGCTAAATCTTCAAAGCGATTGCTCTAAAGCGCGATGAGATTTGGATGAATCGTCGTCGCGCTTTACGTTTTTGTTTCGCATGATCTTTCCGGAAAACCGCTTCGCACTTTTCCGGATCATGCTCTAGCGAGCCACTGCCTGCCGACATTCGGCAGCTCCCCTGCCCCACTTGAAGTGAAATGCCTCACAGTTCGCAATCACCAATTGCGGTACGCTCGTGCCATGGGGCGTGGAGCGAGTTGGAGGCGACCAATGGAGCAGGAGAAGGACGCAACGCACACGCAGCCTCCCGCCGCGGGACCGCTGAGCTGGCTGACTAAATTCGATCGTGGGTTCTCCCTCGTCAAAGGCCTGTCGCTCGTGACGGTGCTGACCGGACTGGTTGGTGGATACTTCCAGTACATGAACTTGTACGACCAGAAGATGGGTGAACAAGCCAAGACCGACATGGAATGGGCGACCAAAACCTTTCTCGAGATCTCGGATGCGTTCGCCCAGGTGCAAACGCAGCAGGAGAACATATTGGCGGAGCAAAGCGGCGCGCCAAAGCCCCAGTTGAGCGGGGCCTTCATGCAGGTCGAGACGAAAACGCTCGCACCGGGCACGGACTATTGGAAGGCACGCACGTCCCTGCGACAGAGCGGCGCCATTTTCGGCCGTAAGGCGGAGATCTACATCGACTGGCCGAGTGACCTCGGCCGGAATCCCGCTGGCAAGCAGACTCTTGATCAGGATCCGCTGACCGAAACGTTGCTCACCAAGTATAATTTCGACTGTAACGCCGAAGCCAATCTTCCGCAGTTCAATGGCGCGATCTTTAACGGAGCCGATCCGGGGCGTCCCACCGAAGAGCTTTGCAATGACCCGGAGGCAAATGGGCCGAAGGCCTATCTCAACCTCTGTGCCCGGCAGCCGGATGGCACGATCAACCCGTTGCACAAGGTCGTCACGGTCAACTGGCTGAGTGCCAAGCACCACGTGCTCGTGATGAATCATTGCGCGGAGACGTTGTATGGTCAGCTCGGCAAGCAGAGCCTCGGGCCCGCCGGCGAGCTTCCGCGCGACCGAAAGCTGGAACTCCCCAAGCTGCAGGAAGCCAATCAGCACGGATTGCAGCTTCAGGCCCGACGGATCGATGCATTCATGACCCTGACGATGGCGCAGCTGGACCGCATCCGGGTGCGATATCGCCCGGCCGGCCTGCTCTGCTACATGACGCGCGAGACCGGCTTCTTCGGCCACCGATGCTCGCCGGCCAAGCGGTTCGCGAACGCGGACAGTTGAGACGAGGGCCGAGGCGGCGATTGCCTGCGACACGCGCCTTGCGTGATCGCCCTGTCATGACGGCTTGCTAGCGTCCTCCTCGTAGACCACTCAGGAGGACAATCCATGGACTTGAAAGCCGGCGATGTCGTGATGCTGAAATCCGGCGGCCAGCCGCTGACCGTCGCGGAAGTGAAAGAAGACGACGTGCTCTGCCTCTGGATGGGCATGGAAGGCGACCTGTTCCGCGAGACGCTGCCGCTGGCCACGCTCGTGCAGGTGGAGGAAGACCCCGACGAGGAAGAGGACGACGAAGACGAGGATGAAGACGAGGACGAAGACGACGATTAGGCACGCCTTGAGGCCGCGTCCTGGTTAGGCCGGAGCCTTCCGCTCCCGTGAAAATGCGAAGCGGTTTCGCGAAAAGATCATGCTCAAACAACAACCTAGAGCGCGATGACGGTTCATCCCAATCTCATCGCGCTTTGGCACACGACAGTTCGCTCGCGTTTAAGAACTCGCTTCAATATTGATCCTGGCCGTCGACCCGCAAGCGCGGAGCCCACAGCCGGATTGACGCAGGGCTATCGCATATGAAAACGGCGTAATTTTTGGCGCTACCGTTTCCACATCGTCATGGCCGGGCTTGTCCCGGCCATCCACGTCTTCACTCCTGCAAAACAAGACGTGGATGCCCGGGACATAGGCGAGCGAAGCGACGCCGTCCTTGCGGACGGCTATGCCCGGGCATGACGAGTTTGTGGAGCGATCGGCTGCTCACGAGACACATCGAACCTGCAGCATTATCCGCATATGCGATTGCCCTGCGGATTGACGCGAGCCCTACAATCCCGGTGATCTCGCCGCCCAGGCCTTGGTGGCCTGACAGCTTTCCATCGCTCGGGCGTAGGCGGGGCGTGCTGTCGTGCGAGTGAGATAGTCCCGCTCGGTAGGACCGGGGACGTAGTTGCCAGTTCGCAGGCCGAGCAGCAGGGCGTAGCTCACCGAGATATCGGCAGCGGTGAATCGGTCGCCGGCGAGATAGGGGCAATCCGCGAGGCGGCGGATCACCAATCCCAGCCGGCTCTCGAAGGTCTCGCTTGCCCAGCGGGTAACCCGGGCATTTCGCTCGGCTTCGGGCGCCAGTTGGCGGCCGACAAGGACGGCGTTCATCGGCCCGGCGAGCCCGGCCTCGCCCAAGTGAAGAAATTGCAGATAGGAAGCGAAGGCGGGATCGTCCGGGGCGACCGCAAGCGAACCTGAGCCGTAGCGGACGAGCAGATACTGCAGAATCGCGATCGATTCGACCATGATCGTCTCACCGTCCTGCAGTGCGGGAATGAAGCCGGCGGGGTTGATGGCGAGGAAATCGCGATCAACCTCGGCTGCCAGAAGATCGACCGGGCGCAGCTGATAAGCCAATCCCAATTCCTCGAGCAGCCAAACGACACGGAAGCCGCGACCTTCGCCATAGACGGTGAGCATGGTTAAGCGTTCCTGGATTCGAGCTAGAGAGGTAAGCCGATCGCGCAATGAACTATCGATGGTGCATAGTACGCGCAAGGCTTGGCGCATATCCTGATGGTGCTGCTCGTCGCCGACACGGCTGGCCGTCGCAAGCACGGATTGAACCTGTCGGCTCGCCTCGCGACGTGCACTCTCGTGGAGACACGACATTTTGCCGGCGACTTGAACTGGATCGTATTGCGATCCCGGTCAGAAAAGTGACAGCCAATCGGACGTTTTTCCGCCTACCCGCCTAATGCTAGATTTCCTGGGTCATACCGGACAGGAGGACGACATGCCCGATAGCGTCTACAAAGTCATAGAACTGGTCGGTACCAGCAGCGAGTCGTGGGAGAAGGCGGCCGCCAATGCGGTCGAGCAAGCTGCAAAATCGCTCCGAGATCTTCGCATCGCGGAGGTCGTCAAGCTCGATATGCAGCTGGATGAGAATGGAAGAGTCGAGGCCTATCGCGCCAAGCTCAACGTATCGTTCAAATTCGAGGGCTCCTGAGCCTCGGCACCTCGCCCCGCTTGCGGGGCGAGGACGTCTCATTGGAACAAGGCGCGCCTGCGCGGCCCGCCGAACAGGCCGGTGTAAGCCATCTCGGAAGTAGGCCCTAGTCTGATCGGGATCGATATGTTTTGATGCGTGGGGGCGTGTGGCGCGTGGTGACCTCATGTACATGGTCATTCGCAAGTACACCAAGGTTCGTTCGGTGGCGGACGCTGCCCGCCGCGCCAAGAGCGGCGTCGGCGAGATCCTGAGGCAATCGCCCGGATTCAGATCTTACCATGTGCTGGATGCGGGCGACGGCGTTGGTATCGCCGTGATGATATTCGAGGACCGCGAAAGCGCCGAGGCGGCGAACGCCAAGATACTGGCGTTCGTTCAAGCAAGTCTGCTTGACCTCGATCTCGGAGTTCCCGAGATCTTCGCCGGCGAGGTTTTGGTGAACATGGAGCCCCACGGGTCCTCAGGCATGAGGTAGCCACGTCACCGCTTGCGTGGCGGGTGCCGCCCGCGGCTGATGCGTCAACCGGATCCCCGTCGCGCTAGCAGCGACCGCGCCTCTGAGCATGTGCATGTCGTCAACCGGGAACGTGCGACTGCGCGTTCCTTTCGAGGAGTAGCAACAACATGAAGCAACGCACCTCCGAGGCACTTTTCACCCCAGCGGCCGGCTGGACACCGCCCGTGCCTACGGGCGCGGCGATGCCGCCCAGAGATCCCGACGAAGACGACGGAGACGACGAGGACGAAGACGACGAAGAGGAAGATGACGATGACGAACCGGCGGTCGTGCGCGAGCCGGACGAAGACTAGAGCGCGATAAGATTTGGATGAATCGTCGTCGCGCTTTGGGTTGTTGTGTACGCATGATCTTTCCGGAAAACCGCTTCGCACTTTTCCGGATCATGCTTTAGACTAGCGCGCGTTCGACGGTTGGCTTTATAATGTCTCCCATGGGCTGGGACGCGAAAGACATAGCGCTTCTCAAGAGGCTCTGGTCCGCAGGACGGAGCGCGGCGGAGATTGCACGTCGTCTCGGCTGCAGTCGTAACGCGGTCTGCGGCATGCTGACCCGTCAGGGCCTGAGGCGCGGCCGCAAGCCGCCGACGGCAAGACCCAAGATAAGGCCGCCCCCGAAGCTGATGTCATCGGCAGCCTGCACCAATCGAGCCGCACAGAAGGTGTCGCGGAACAAAGCCGACAAGCGGCAGCCCAAGGAATTCAGCAAGCAGCAGCTTTACGCCATTCTGGCTGAGGCGGTCAGAAACACCGGCTAGGAGCTGGCCGCACGCACGGCCGGGCCCGCGGCGCGAGGAGATCGCCCAACTCTGCGGGTTGAGCGCCACCTGGTGCACTGGATCGAGCAGGGGCGCGATGTGCCAGAAGCACGCTAACGCCGGGGGCAAACCGCTGCTTGGAGCGTCATTTCGCTCGTTTGAACACTAGCTCCAGCGTAATGCCGGCCGGGGTGCGCGGATTTGTAAACTTCAATTCTTCGTCGCTGATCGATTGCACGATCCGCCGTTGATTTGGCGCTCCGACCAAATTCGGAAACGAACTCGTTTCGATGTTGACGTGGATCGTCTTGGTGCTCTCGTCCACTTTGTATGTCCCGGTGTAGGCGACGACACCTGAGGCAATTGCCATGGCCTCCTCGGCGGAGGGACGTGCAGAATCGCCCGATGCATATTTTGGAGCGTCGGAGCGGACAGTAATGAAATGAAAATGACCGTCGGCGGTATAGGTGACCGCACCTTGTAGCTTGGGCCGTTCTACGGCACTGCCATCTTCACTGGTCGCGGTGCTGGACACATAAGTCCAGGTGCCTACCAATTGATCCCGAAGAGACGTTCCCTGGGCGATGCTGGCGTTCGGGAACACGACCAGCAAGATCAACGCCTTCGCGCAAAGACCAACTGCATAACGCCTATCCATGAGACGCCCCTGCTTTCTCGCAACGTCGGCAAGACTACGCGGCGCCCGGAATGTCAGCAATGAGGTTAAAGGCCGCCGATGACGGCTAATTTGCACTCGGAGCCAGCGTCTTTGCGCACACGCCCTGACGAGCTTCGATCCGCATCTATGCGATCAGCTGCCGCGCCGCCGCCGAGATCATCACCAGCCCGCCGGTGATCACCGCGACGTCGAGGATCGCGGTGTGAATGTGCACGCTCATCCGCTCGACGAAGGCTTTTGCCAGGAACGCGCCGGGCACGGCCACACCGCCGATCAACAGCGCGAAGGCGAGCACCTGCGTCGTCACTGCGCCGGCGAGGCCGAACACCGAGATCTTGACGAGGCCGGTGCCGAGCGAGATCATCGCGTCGGTGGCGATTACGGCGGCGCCTTCGAGGCCGGCGGCCATCAACAGCGAGAGCAGGATCACGCCGGAGCCGGACGTGCCGCCGACCAGCACGCCGTAGCCGACCGAGCCCGCGGCAAGGCCGGTGTCGCCGATCCTGACCTTGCGGCGGCGGAGCACGCGGCGCAGCGGCACGCTCAGGATCAGCATGGCGCCGATCACGATTGCAGCGCCCGCGTTGGTGAGGCGCGTGTAGCCGTAGGCGCCGAGCGCGGTCGTCAGCGCGGCGCAGGCGAGCACGATCAATGCGCGGCGGCGGTCGGCATAGCGGACATAGGCAAGGGCGCGGCTCGCATTGGTCAGCATCGCCGAGATCGCGATGATCGGCACCACCGGCTCGGCGCCGACCAGCGGCACCAGCACCAAGGGCATCAAGGCGCCGGTGCCGTAGCCGGCAAGACCGCCGATGATCGAAGCAAACAACGCCATCATCGCGACCAGCAGGAGCTGCGGAAGCGAGATGTCGGCGAAGCCTGATGCGATGGTCAATTTTTCTGGTCGCGGCTGATGCGTGCCGCAGCTTGATCGGCGATGGAAGCGAGCGCGGCTTCCTCTAGGGGAAAATCCGCTGCAAGCCAAGCGTCCTCGGCGAGCGTCAACACGTGCCCGAGCGCGGGACCTTCGGCGAGACCACGCGCGATGAAATCGGCGGCCTTCAGCGGAAATTTCGGCGCGGTCCAGCGCTGCGGCAGCTCGGCGAGCGCGCGCCAGCGCGACGAGCCGGTATCGCCGCCGTCCCGGGCCCAGGCCAGCAGCACGCGATCCTGATAGCGCTCCGCGCCGAGCCGGTAGAGCAGCCGCCGCGCATGGGCCTCGTCCTTGGCGGCGAAGCGCCACCAGCGATGGCCCATCGAATCCAGCGCCCTGGCCTCGGCATTGGAGAGCCGTAGGCGCATCGCGACGCGCTTGGCATCCTCGGTCACGGCGACCGCCAGCGCGGCGAGGCGCCGCGTTGCGCTTGCGGTGAGGCCGAGCTCGCGCTCGATCGCGATCATCGCCGAGAGCGGCCCGGTATAGGCGACGCCGCCGATCAGCGCCTGCAGCAAGCCGCCCTCGGTCATCGCCAGCGCGGCGGCGGATGCGCCTGGTGCCACCAGCAGCTTCAGCATCTCCATGCGCACCCGCTCCGCTGACAGGCTGGCCAGCCCCGCGCGTCCGCGGATGCATGCGAGATAGCCGCCGCGGTCGGGCTCGCCGGCGCCGAACGCGGCGTGGATGCGGAAGAAGCGCAGGATGCGCAAATAATCCTCGGCGATGCGCTGATCGGGATCGCCGATGAAGCGCACGCGCCGCGCCTTGGCATCGGCGATGCCGCCGACATGGTCGTAGACGACGCCGCTCGCATCGACCGACAGGCCGTTCATGGTGAAGTCGCGCCGCTCGGCGTCCTTGACCCAGTCACGGCCGAACGCGACCTTGGCCTTGCGGCCGAAGGTCTCGGTGTCCTCGCGCAGCGTCGTGACCTCGTACGGATGGCCGTCGATGACGAGGGTGACGGTGCCGTGCTCGACGCCGGTCGGCACGCTCTTGATGCCGGCCGCCTTGGCCCGGCGGATCACCTCGTCCGGCAGCGCCGTGGTCGCGATGTCGATGTCGCCGGGCACGAGACCGAGCAGCGCGTTGCGCACGGCGCCGCCGACCACGCGTGCCTCCTCGCCGTCGGCGTTGAGCAGCTTCAGCACGCGCGCGGTGCCGCCGGAGATCAGCCAGGGCGCTTGCGCAAGCAACGGCTCCGCGCTCATCGGCCCGCCCCTATCTTTCCACGCCCGGCACGAGCTTGCCGTTCTCGATATGGGCGGGCGTGTAGGTCGAATCCGGCGCCGCACCGGAGAAATGCGCAAGACCGATCAGGCCTGCGATCACCAGCACCAGTGCCGCCAGCACGAGGCGCGCGAGGACCGTGACCGGCCAGGACGATTGCACGAACAGGCCGGAGCGGCTGGCGGCCAGGAATAGCGCGTAGACGGCAAAGGGGATGAGGAAGATTCCGATCTCGGTCAGAACCGTCCGGATCATGATGAATAGATCCGCTCATACAACACACGCAGCATCCCGGCCGTCGCACCCCAGATGTAGCGCTCCGCGAACGGCATCGCGTAATAGAAACGCTCCATGCCGCGGAATTCCTTGCTGTGCACCTGGTGGTTCGCCGGGTTCATCAGGAAGGATAGCGGCACCTCGAAGGCATCATCAACCTCGGAATGGTTGATCGTGAGCGAGAAGCCCGGGCGGACCCTCGCAACCGTCGGCAGGATGCGAAAGCCGAAGGCGGTGCCGTAGAGATCGAGATAGCCGATCGGCTCGACGAAATCCCTGGACAGCCCGACCTCCTCCTCGGCCTCGCGCAGCGCCGCATCGAGCGGCGAGGAATCGGTCGCATCGATCTTGCCGCCGGGAAAGGCGATCTGGCCGGCATGGTCGTTGAGATGCGCCGAGCGCTGCGTCAGCAGGATGGTCGGCTCGGGATGGTCCACCACCGCGATCAGGACCGCTGCGGGGCGCACCGGCTGCTCGCGCGCGATGATCTCCAGCATCTTGTCGGTGCCGGGATCACCCGAGGCGGGAATGATGTTGGGATCGTAGAGGCCGGGCGGCACATCGAAGCCGAGCCTTGCCCGGGACCGCGCGAAAAACTCCGGCGCGCCGATCGCGACGGGCTCACGCTCAGGGCCACTCTTGGGGATAGGCTTGTTCAAAGCGCGGCCCTCACCTGCTCCGCGTCGGCCATGGCGAAGAACTCGCCGGCCGACTCGACGCCGAACATCGGCTGGCCATCGATCATCCGCTCCTCGCCCATGTCAACCAGATCGTAATAGAGCGCGCGGGTGACCTTGGCCCAGAGATCTGCGCGCACGTGCAGATACGGCGTCAGCCCGCCATCCTCGGCCTGCTCGAAGCGCAGCCGGTGCGCGGCATCGCAGGTGACCCAGTCGTCGACATTGGTGCGGAAGCTCAGCACGCGATGGTTGTCCTCGCCGCTCTTCAGCATCTCGACCGCCATGAACGGCGCGTCGTCGACGCGGATGCCGACCTTTTCGACCGGCGTGACCAGGAAATGCTTGTCGCCCTCGCGCTTGAGGATGGTCGAGAACAGGCGCACCAGCGCGTGACGGCCGATTGGCGTCCCCATGTAGAACCAAGTACCATCGGACGCGATTCGGATGTCGAGATCGCCGCAAAACGGCGGATTCCACAGATGCACCGGAGGCAGGCCCTTTTTGGCGCCTTCGGCACTGGCAGCACTTTTGGCGGCGGCAGTCAGCCCCTCAAGACCGCGATCGGCGCTCTGCCCTTGGTTCGCCATGGTTTGCCCTGACTTTGTCATTTGGCACGAATGTCGTTTGGCACGAATGGTGCAGGTCTACGTTGTCATCGGGCGCTCGGTTCCACCCCGGACTAGTCCGGTGTGGAGGTCGCCACTTCGTGATGCCGTACATAACCCGAAGCCGATAAGGTGGGGATAGGTTAATTCAACGAATACATGGCCTTCCTGCAAGTCTAGCATGGGGCCCATGATCCAGCCGACGTGCTGATGTGACGACGCAAGCAAGCCTCGTGGCAGGCTGAAGGAGCGAGCGAATGGCGGAGAGTGTCGAGAAACTCGAGGACGGGATCGTCCGTTCGGCCGAGCAGGTGTCGAGCCAGATTCGCGCGGCGAAGGAGGCGATCGGCTCCGTCATCTTCGGCCAGGATCGCGTCGTCGAGAACACGCTGGTGACGATCCTCTCCGGCGGCCATGCGCTCTTGATCGGCGTGCCGGGCCTCGCCAAGACCAAGCTGGTCGAAACGCTCGGCGTCACGCTCGGTCTCGATGCCAAGCGCATCCAGTTCACGCCCGATTTGATGCCGTCGGACATTCTCGGCGCCGAGGTGCTGGACGAGAGCACCGCCGGCAGGCGCGCGTTCCGCTTCATTGCCGGTCCGGTGTTCGCGCAGCTGCTGATGGCCGACGAGATCAACCGCGCGAGCCCCCGCACGCAGTCGGCGCTGCTGCAGGCGATGCAGGAGCAGCACATCACCGTCGCCGGCGCGCGTCACGATCTGCCCAAGCCATTCCACGTGCTCGCGACGCAAAACCCGCTGGAGCAGGAAGGCACCTATCCGCTGCCGGAAGCGCAGCTCGACCGCTTCCTGATGGAGATCGACGTCGACTATCCCGATCGCGATGCCGAGCGCCGCATCCTGTTCGAGACGACAGGTGCGGAAGAGACGCTGGCGAAGGGCTCGATGAGCGCGGACGCGCTGATCACCGCGCAGCGGCTGGTGCGCCGCCTGCCGGTCGGCGATTCCGTGGTGGAGGCGATCCTATCGCTGGTGCGCTCGGCCCGTCCGGGCGCGGAGAGCGGCGAAGCCGGCAAGTTCATCGCCTGGGGCCCCGGCCCGCGCGCCAGCCAATCCCTGATGCTGGCCGTGCGTGCCCGCGCGCTGATCGACGGCCGCCTCGCCCCCTCGGTCGACGACGTGCTCGATCTCGCCGAGCCCGTGCTGAAGCACCGTATGGCCTTGACGTTCCAGGCGCGCGCCGAAGGCCGCACGATTCCGGACGTGATCAGGCAACTCAAGACACGGATCGGTTGATGGCCGCAGAGACCGGGCACACAGCAAAGGAGATCATCGCGATCCGACGTGCCGATGGCGAAAGCCGCACGCTCGCCGCTTCGCTGCCGCGCCTGGTGTTGGAAGCCCGCCGCATCGCCGCCAACGTCATCCACGGCCTGCACGGCCGCCGCCGTGCCGGCTCCGGCGAGAATTTCTGGCAATACCGCCGCTTCGTCTCCGGCGAGCCGGCGCAGAACGTCGATTGGCGCCGCTCGGCGCGCGACGACCATCTCTATGTCCGCGAGCTCGAATGGGAAGCCTCGCACACGGTGTGGATCTGGCCCGATCGCTCGCCGTCGATGGCGTTCGCCTCGAAGGTCGCGCGCGAGTCCAAGCTGGAGCGTACGCTGATCGTCGCCTTCGCGCTGGCCGAGCTGCTGGTCTCCGGCGGCGAGCGCGTCGGCATTCCCGGGCTGATGGCGCCGACCGCGAGCCGCAGCGTCATCGATAAGATGGCGCAGGCGATGCTGCATGACGATGCCGACCGGCTCAGCCTGCCGCCGTCCTTCGTGCCGGCGGCGCTGGCCGAGATCATCGTGCTGTCGGATTTCTGGTCGCCGATCGCGGAGATCAGGACCATGCTCGCAGGTCTCTCCGGCTCCGGCGCGCATGGCACGCTGGTGCAGATCGTCGATCCCGCCGAGGAATCCTTCCCCTATTCCGGACGCATCGAGTTCGTCGAGCCTGAAGGCTTCGGCGTGATCACCGCCGGCCGCGCCGAGAGCTGGGTGCAGGACTACACCGCGCGCCTCGCGCTGCACCGCGACCAGATCCGTGCCGAGACGAGCAAGCTCGACTGGCTGTTCACGACCCATGCGACCGACCGCTCGGCTGCCGAACTGTTGCTGTATCTGCACGCCGGCATGCAGGTGAGCAAGTCGGGCGCGCGCACCACGACCATCAAGGCGGGGCCGGCCGCATGATGGGACTGCCGCTCGCCTTCACCGAACCGCTGCTCCTGATCGGCCTCGTCAGCCTGCCCGTGCTGTGGTGGCTGCTCCGCGTGATGCCGCCGCGGCCGCGCCGCATCGAGTTTCCGCCGACGCGCCTGTTGTTCGACATCGCACCGAGGGAAGAGACGCCGTCGCGGACGCCGTGGTGGTTGACCGCATTGCGCCTGCTCGCCGCGGCGCTCGTCATCTTCGCCGCTGCCGGCCCGATCTGGAATCCGCAGAACGGGCTTGCCGGCAGCAAGGCGCCGCTGATGATCATGTTCGACGACGGCTGGAGCGCGGCCTCGAACTGGGACATCCGGATCAGGGCGGCCGACGAATTGATCGCCAATGCCGACAACGACCGCCGCGCGATCGCGCTGGTGCCGCTGTCGGAGCCGAACCGCGACATCACGCTGATGCCGGCAGGCGCTGCGCGCGTCGCGCTGCGGCAGCTCGCGCCAAAGCCCTATTCGATCGACCGGGTCGAGACCCTGACCGCGATCGACCGTTTCCTGAAGGCAACCGGTGACTGCGAGATCGCCTGGCTGTCCGACGGCGTCGACACCGGCCGCGGCGAGGAATTCGTGACTGGCCTCGGCAAGACCATCGGCGATCGAAACCTGACCATTTTCGAAGGCGGCACCTCCGCGCCGCTGGCGCTGGTCGCGGCCGAGAACGCCGCGGCGAAGATGACGGTGAAGGTGCTGCGCACCGACAGCGGCATTGCCGCGGGCATCGTGCGCGCGCTCGACCAGAAGGCCTCGCCGATCGGCGAGGCGCGCTTCTCGTTCGGCCCACAGGACAAGGAGACCGACGCCGCGTTCGACCTGCCGGTCGAGCTGCGCAACGACATCACGCGGCTCGAGATCTCGGGCGAGCGCTCCGCCGGCGCAGTGCAGCTGCTCGACAAGCGCTGGCGCCGCCGCGCCATCGGAATCGTCTCGGGCTCGACCAGCGAGACCGCGCAGCCGCTGCTGGCGCCGACCTTCTATCTCACCCGCGCGCTGGCGCCGTTCGCCGACGTGCGGCTCGCCGACAAGGGCTCGCCGCAGCAGGGCATCACCCAGTTCCTCGACCAGAAGCTGCCGATGATCGTCCTCGCCGATGTCGGCACCATCGCGCCGGATGTGCGCGAGCGCCTCAACGCCTGGATCGACGGAGGCGGCGTGCTGGTGCGGTTCGCAGGCCCCCGCCTCGCGCAGGCCGAGGACGACCTCGTGCCGGTCAAGCTGCGCAAGGGCGGCCGCACGCTCGGCGGCAGCCTGACCTGGGAGAAGCCGCAGCATCTCGCCTCCTTCGCCGCCGACGGTCCATTCGCCGGCGTCGCCGTGCCGAAGGACGTTACCGTGAGCCGGCAGGTGCTGGCCGAGCCCGATGCCGTGCTCGCCACCAAGAGCTGGGCCTCGCTGGAGGACGGCACGCCGCTGGTCACCGGCGAGCATCGCGGCAAGGGCCTCGTCAGCCTGTTCCATGTCAGCGCTGACATGCGCTGGTCGGATCTGCCGATGTCGGGCACCTTCGTCGAAATGCTGAGGCGCGTCGTCGACATGTCCGGCTACACCGCCAAGCCCGGGGCCGGCGTTGCCGCCGAGGCCACCACCGAGACGGTGGCGCCGCTGCACATCCTCGACGGTTTTGGCGCGTTCGGCCCGCCGCCGGCGACCGCGAAGCCGCTGCCTGCGGATTATCGCGACCGCGCCACCCCCGATCATCCGCCTGGCTTCTATGGTCCGGCAGAAGGACCGCTCGCCGTGAACACACTTGCCGCTGCCGACCGCATCGCCGCGCTGAATACCACCAGCTTGCGCGCCCGGCACGCCACCTACACCAATGCCGAGCCGCGCGACCTGCGCGGCTGGCTGCTGTCGACGGCGCTGGCGCTGTTCCTGATCGACGCCATCATCGTCGCGGTGCTCGGCGGCGGCCTCGCCGCGCTGCTGCGCCGCCGTGCCGCGACCGCAGCGATCGTGCTTGGCCTCGTGCTCGCAGGCCTCGCATCGCTCTCGCCCACGCCATTGCGCGCCGACAGCGCGTCCGACGAGTTCGCGATGAAGGCGGTGTCGCAAACCCGACTCGCCTACGTCGTCACCGGCAACGCCGACGTCGATTCCATCGTCAAGGCCGGCATGTCCGGACTGACGCTGTTCCTGGCGCAGCGCACCGCGCTCGAGGCCGGCGATCCCGTCGGCGTCGATCCCGCGCGCGACGAGCTCGCCTTCTTCCCGCTGATCTACTGGCCCATCGTGCCCGGCGCGCCCAAGCCGCCGCAGGACGCGATCAACAAGATCGACGCCTACATGAAGCAGGGCGGCACCGTGCTGTTCGACACCCGCGACGCCATCGAGGCTGGGCCGGGCGACAACGGCGCGTCGCAGACCCCGGCGATGCGGACGCTGCGCGAGATCCTGTCGTCGCTCGACGTCCCCGAGCTCGAACCGGTGCCGCGCGAGCACGTGCTGACCAAGACCTTCTATCTGCTGCGCGACTTCCCCGGCCGCTTCAGCACCGGCCAGACCTGGGTCGAGACCCTGCCGCGCGAAGAGGACGACGAGGCTGCGCAGCGGCCGGCGCGCGGCGGTGACGGCGTCTCGCCGATCATCATCACCTCGAACGATCTCGCCGGCGCCTGGGCGGTGCGGCCCGACGGCCAGTCCATGCTGCCCGTCGTCGGCGGCGACCCCCGCCAGCGCGAATTCGCCTACCGTGCCGGCGCCAATATCGTGATGTACACCCTGACCGGCAACTACAAGGCCGACCAGGTGCACGCGCCCGCGTTGATTGAACGGCTGGGACAATGATGCGGGTGACGAGCTTGAGCTACACACCCCGTCATTCCGGAATGGTCCGAAGGACCAGATCCGGAATCTCGAGATTCCGGATTCGATGCTTCGCATCGCTCCGGAATGAAGTCGATAGGTTTGTCTGATGAATTACGGCATCGCCTTTACGCCGCTTGTACCCGCGATCGTGCTGTGGATCGCGCTCGCTGCGATCGTGGTCATTGCGCTTTTGCTGCTGGTGGCGCGCGCGCGCGGCGCGGCCGTGCGCGTGGCGGCGCTGGCGCTGTTCCTGCTGGCGCTCGCCAATCCCTCCTTCACCCGCGAGGACCGCGATCCCCTCACTTCGGTCGCGGCCGTCGTCGTCGACAAGAGCCCGAGCCAGAATTTCGGCAACCGCAATCGCGAGGCAGCCCAGGCGCAGGAAGCGCTGGTCGACGGCCTGAAGAAGATCAAGGGGCTCGAGGTTCGCGTCGTCGACGCCGGACAGGCCGATGGCGAGACCGACGGCACGCGGCTGTTCGGCGCCCTCGCCTCGACCTTGTCGGACGTGCCGGTCGACCGCGTCGCCGGCGCGTTCCTGATCACCGACGGCCGCGTCCACGATATTCCGGCCAGTGCCGCCGCGCTCGGCTTCCAGGCACCGGTGCACGCGCTGATCACCGGGCAGAAGGACGAGCGCGACCGCCGCATCGCGATCACCGCGGCGCCGCGCTTCGGCATCGTCGGCCAGAGCCAGACCATCACCTACCGCCTCGATGACCAGGGCGTCTCCGGCGAACGCGCCAAGGTCACGGTCCGCCGCGACGGCGAGACCATCAACGAGCGCACGCTCTCGAGCGGCCAGACCGCGAGCGTCGACGTCGACATCAAGCATGCCGGCCCGAACATCGTCGAGATCGAGGCCTCGCCGCTGGAACGCGAGCTGACGCCGGTGAACAATCGCGCCGTCGTCGCCATCGACGGCGTGCGCGACAAGTTGCGCGTGCTGCTGGTCTCCGGCGAGCCGCATTCCGGCGAGCGCACCTGGCGCAATCTCTTGAAGTCCGACGCCAGCGTCGACCTCGTGCACTTTACGATTCTACGTCCGCCGGAGAAGCAGGACGGCACGCCGATCAACGAATTGTCGCTGATCGCGTTTCCGACCCGCGAGCTGTTCCAGCAGAAGATCAACGAATTCCAGCTGATCATCTTCGACCGCTACGCCCGCCAGGGCGTGCTTCCGATCGCCTATTTCGACAACATCGCGCGTTATGTCCGCGCGGGCGGCGCGGTGCTGGTCTCGGCCGGTCCGGACTATGCCTCCAACACCAGCATCTGGCGCACGCCGCTGGATTCGGTGCTGCCGGCCGAGCCCGTCGGCGTGACCGAAAAGCCGTTCTATGCGCATCTCTCCGACATCGGCAAACGCCATCCCGTCACGCGCGGGCTGGAAGGCTCGGCCAGCGAGCCGCCGCATTGGAGCCGCTTCTTCCGCACCGTGGACACCCGCAATGCGGTCAACCCGCCTGTCATGACCGGCGTGGACGGCAAGCCGCTTCTGTTCCTGTCGCGCTTCGGCGAGGGCCGTGTCGCGCTGCTGCTCTCCGACCACATCTGGCTGTGGGCGCGCGGCTATGAAGGTGGCGGGCCGCATCTCGATCTGCTCAGGCGGATGTCGCACTGGCTGATGAAGCAGCCTGATCTCGACGAAGAGGCGCTGCGCCTCCAGGTGCAGGGCAAGGATCTCGTCGTGGTGCGCCAGACCATGACCGACAGCGTTCCCCCCGTCAGCGTGACCTCGCCATCGGGCGTGTCGCGCGACCTGACGCTGAGCGCCGGTGATCCCGGCGAGTGGCGCGCCAGCCTGCCGGCCAATGAGCTCGGCCTGTGGCAGGCCACCGACGGCACGCTGAAGGCGCTGATCAATGTCGGCCCGACCAATCCGAAGGAGTTTTCGGAGGTCACCTCCACCACCGAGACGTTGAGGCCGCTGACGCAGGCGACCGGCGGCAATGCCGTGCGCGTCGCCAGTGGCTCCAGCGTCGAGCTGCCGCGCATCGTGCCGTCGCGCTCGGCGAGTGTCTTCGCCGGCGACGGCTGGATGGGCGTGCGGATGCGCGACGCCAGCGTCGTGAAGGGCGTCGGCGTGCTGCCGATCTTCGCCGGCCTGATCGGCCTGCTCCTCCTGCTCGGCGCCTTCGCCGCGACCTGGGTCCGCGAGGGGCGATGAGGCGTGCTGAGTAGACGTCGAATTCAATCTGGCCACCATCAGCGCTCTCCCCATTCCCTCCTCACAAGGGAGAGAATGCGCGCCGCACTAATTTAGTTAGGCCTGATCTCCTCGCACGCAGTTGCACGAATGACACATCGCGCGGCCACGCCGCGCGATCCAGCGCTCCCGCGGTTGACATCCGCTCCCGTCTCTTGCGATGTTACAATATAACATCGCGACGCCTTATGGGCGTCTCGCGATGCGGGGTGGCGTTTGCAGATGAAGTGGTTCCGGTCGAATATCAGGCACGGTGCCCGGCTCGCGTTGTTCGCGATGCTGGTGCAGCTCGCGCTGACCTTCGGCCACAGCCACTGGTTCGCGCAGGCCGCGCCGCTGGCGCAGTCGCAACTGGCCGACAGCGCCAAGGGGACTGCCAAGACCATCGCGTCGACCGACCACGCGGCGGTCCAGAAGCAGTCTCCAGCAAAGCCCGACCGCGAGCAGCCGGGTGACGACAATTGCGCGATCTGCGCATTGGTCGCGATGGCCGGCACGGTCTCGTTCGCGACGCCGCCTCTGCTGCTCTTGCCGCAAGCGATCGAGCTTCTCCACCGCACCACGGACGCCGAATTCATCCATCTGGAATCGGCCGGCTCCGCGTTCCAGCCACGCGCTCCTCCCGTCTCCTGATCCATCGATTGATCACCCCTGGGCCCGCCGCAGTCGGCGAACGCCCAAGAGCCGCTGAAGTCGAATTCCGTCGCGCCGCGACGGCAGGCCGCCTCCGATCAACAAGCATACATTCGGACGGCCGCCTGACAGGAATCAGGATCATGTCATTTGAATTGCGACGCGCGCAGCGCCTGAGCGGAGCAAGTCTGCTCCTGCTCGGCGTCGCCGCGACCCCGGCGCTGGCGCAAGATAAGCCGGCCGCCACCGAGCTTCCCTCCGTCACCGTAACGGCTCCCAGTCCCATCGTCCGCCGTGCGGTCGTGCCGTCCCGCACCCCCGTCCGCGCCACACGAACCGCGCGGACACGCAGCCGCGAACGCGCGGCGGAAACCACGCCGGCGGCCCCGGCAACGCCGCAGCAGGGCGTGCTGCAGGTCGTGACCGATCAGTTCGCAACGGTGACCGTGGTGCCGAACGAGGAAATTCGCCGTGAGGGCACCGCCCAGCTCGGCGACCTCCTGTTCTCCAAGCCCGGCATCACCGGTTCAACCTTTGCGCCGGGAGCGTCGAGCAGGCCGATCATTCGCGGCCTTGACGTCAATCGGGTTGGAATTCTCGAGAACGGCAATAACGCCGGCGGCGCCTCGGATCTCGGCGAAGATCATTTCGTGCCGATCGATCCGCTTGCCACCAACCAGGTCGAGGTCATTCGCGGTCCGGCAGCGATGCGTTACGGCTCGACGTCGATCGGCGGCATCGTGAGTGCGACCAACAACCGCATTCCGGACGCCCTGCCCACATGCGCGGCCCCTCCGTTCCAGACCTACGGACTGCCAACGAAAGCGCCGCTGGCTAATGCGCCATCGGCGCCTTGCGTGAACGTCGAGACGCGAATGGCGGTGAACTCCGTTGATCGTGGCGTCGACGGCGGCATCCTGCTCGATACCGGCGGAGGCAATTTCGCGTTTCATGCCGATGCCTATGGTCGCAAGGCCAGCGACTACAACATCCCCAGCTATCCCTACCTGTTCGACCACACCCGACCGGTCGGTGGACAGCAGCCGAATTCGGCTATGCAAGCGGACGGCGCCTCGATCGGCGGCTCGTATATCTTCACAGGCGGCTTTATTGGCGCTGCCATCACGCAGAACGATTCGCTTTATCACGTCCCTGGCATCGATGGCGCCGACCACGACACCCGGATCGATGCGCATCAGACCAAAATCACGATGAAGGGCGAGTACCGGCCGGATGCGGCGGCCATCGATGCGATCCGTCTCTGGGCCGGCGCGACCGACTACCGGCACAACGAGCTTGGGCTGGCCGACCCAGCCGATCCCTTCAGCGACGGCGTACGCCAGACCTTCACCAACAAGGAGCAGGAGGCGCGCGTTGAAGTGCAGATGATGCCGTTCAACGCCCGCTTCGCGCAGGTAACCACCGCGTTCGGCCTGCAGGGAGGCCATCAGGAGCTGACCGCCCCAAGCCCGGACGATCCGGGCAGCCCGCTCAACGGATTGTGGAACCCTAACAACAACAACAGGGTCGCCGGTTACGTCTTCAACGAGCTGAAATTCAGCGAGACCACCAAGGCGCAGATTGCCGGACGCATCGAGCACGTCAACCTCGCGGGGACGACGCCGGCATTCATACCTCCCGTGTTCGACGTCAACGTCGACCCGGCCAGTATTGGTCCCGCCACGCCGCGCAATCTGAACTTCACGCCAAAGAGCGCGAGCATCGGCCTGATCCAGAATCTGCCGTGGGATCTGGTCGCCAGCGTTACCGGTCAATACGTCGAACGCGCGCCGAAGCCGGCAGAGCTGTTTTCACGCGGGGCCCATGATGCCACGGCCACCTTCGATATCGGCGATCCGAATCTCGGCATAGAGACCGCAAAATCGATCGAGGTCGGGTTACGGCGGGCGACAGGGCCGTTGCGATTCGAACTCACCGGCTACTACACGAAGTTCAACGGCTTCATATTCCGCCGCTTGACCGGCAACACATGCGACAGTGCGGCTTGTGTGGACATAGCCAATCCGGACCAACTTGAGCTGCAGCAAGCGAGATATTCGCAGCGCGACGCCATCTTCCGCGGCGGCGAGTTCCAGAGCCAGCTCGATGTCGGGCCACTGAACGGCGGCATCTGGGGCATCGAGAACCAGTTCGACATCGTGCGCGCCACCTTCACGGACGGCACCAACGTGCCACGGATTCCCCCGATGCGCGTCGGCGGCGGCGTCTACTGGCGCGACGACAACTGGCTCATGCGCGTCAACCTCCTGCATGCCTTTGCACAGAACGATATCGCCCCGATCGCGGAAACCCCGACGCCCGGCTACAATCTGTTGAAGGCCGAAGTCAGCTACAAGACCAAGCTCGATCCTTCCTGGTTCGGCGCGCGCGAGATGACGGTAGGACTTCTCGGCAACAATTTGCTCAACGAAAACATCCGCAACGCCGTTTCCTACACCAAGGACCAGGTGCTGCTGCCCGGCATTGGCGTGCGGGCGTTCGCGAACTTCAAGTTCTAGGCTTGGGCCGGGGCCTGAAGGACATCGTTGCGCTTGGTCGAGCTATCGTTTCAGCTCCCTGATCAGGTTGGCCAGCCCCGCATCGCCGGGGCGGAGCCGCGCCATCTGCTCGGCGTGATCGAGAGCGGCCGCGATGTCGCCGCTCTCGCGACTGAAGTTGATCGCGGCGGCAAGCACATCGATATCGTTGGGGTGTCTGCGCAACGTCTCCTTCAATACTGCAAGAGCGTCGTCGCGTCGGCCCGCAGAGTTCAACCCCACGGCATAGACATAGGCATAGCGCGCCTGGCTCGTGTCCAGTGCCGCCGCCTGACGCAGCTCATCGAGAGCGGCCTCGTTGCGCCTCTGGCGCACCAGGGTCAAACCAAGCGCATGGTGAAGCGAAGCATCCTGCGTCGATCCGGATAGGGCCTCGCGCAAGACGCGTTCGCCGTCGCCGTCACGTCCAAGCTGCCGATAGAGATCGGACAGGTTGATGGCGGCAGCGGCATACGATGGATCAAGCCTGAGCGCAGCCCGATATTCGGTCTCCGCGGCACCGATATTGACCTGGCGCGCGAAGAAGGCCCCCAGCGCGGTGCGCGCGTCGGGCCGATCAGCGTTCAGCTTTTGCGCCGCCACGAATTCAGCGGCGGCCTGCGCGAACCCGTCGCGATCGGCTGCAGGTCGTTGAGAGGAAGGCACGGAAGCAAGAAGTTCGGCGGCGCGGATGCGTACGCCGCGCACGGGATCAGTCAGCTGGGGCGACGCGAGCGTCCAGAGCTGGCTGGCCGAAACGCCTTCCAGCGCGTCGAGCGCTCCCAGCCTGACGAGCGGATCGGGATCGGACAGTCCGCGCCGGACCAGACCGAGATCAGGCACGGGAAGTTCGACCAACGCACTGGCGCGCACGATGCCCGGAATGTCGCCGGAGCCGGCGACAGCAGCGAGCAGGGCTTGTGCATCGGGGGCTTGGATCCACGCCGCGTGGAACGCGCGCGCATAGTTCTGATAGCCGCGCCGCTCCGGGCCGAACCAGGTCTCGACTTGCCGGGCCGCCCATACCGCGGGCTTGTCGCGGTGACAGTCGTTGCAGGCATTCGGCGCGCCCGTGGCAACAGAGAGATCCGGGCGAGGGATGCGGAAGCCGTGATCGTGGCGACGGTCGACGACCATGTAGCGCCGCTCCGGCATATGGCAGGACGCGCAGCCTGGTGGCGGCGAAACGTCGGCGTGGTGACGGTGCGCGGCGGTCTCGTACTTCTCGGGCGCATGGCACTGCGCACAAGCGCCGTCCCCGCCGGCCTTCAGTGAGGCGCTATGCGGATCATGGCAGTCGCTACAGGTCACGCCCCTGGCGAACATCTTGCTCTGCCGGAACGGTGCGTAGTTGTAGGTCTCCTCGTCGTCGCGCATCTGGCCATCGGCGTGGAAGCGCTGGCGGTCGAGCAGCGACACGCTGTGAGTTTCCGAAAGCGGCCGGCCTGGCGTCCAGTCCTCCGACATCTGGCCGCGGCGCGCGTGGCAGCGACCGCAAGCCTCGACCTCCTTGTGCAAGGCCGACGCCGATGCGCTGCGTTTCGGCGTCAATGTGCCTGCTTCGATTGACCAGGTGATGCCCGTTCGCTCGTCGAACTTCACGAGCAAACCACTGTCCGGACCGCGCGACGCCGGCGTCTGGCGGGCCCACGCAACATGGCGCGAACCTTCCCCGTGACAAGCTTCGCAGCCAACGCTGATTTCGGCGAATCTCGTGGCGAAGCGGTCGTTGGCGGCGTCGTAGTTCTTGCGCACGCCCGTCGAATGACACTCCGCCCACATGAAATTCCAATTCTGGTTCAGCTTAGTCCAGTGCAGGGGATCGCTGCTGGTGACGGCTGCATCCGGGTAGAGATGAAACCAGCGTTGGCCGCCCTCCTGCTCCGGCCTCATATCCCAGGCGATGGACAAGGCCTGGACATGCCCGCCCGGGAACTCGACCAGGTATTGCTGCAGTGGATAGATGCCAAAGGTATATTTGACCTCGAAGACGGCGAGCTTGCCGTCAGGCCCATCGGTCTCGACCAGGAACTTGTCGTCCTTCCGGAAGAAGCGCGAGCGTGTACCGACGTAGTCGAAGGCGGCGTCGTTGAAATCGCCGCGCACGGATTGCGCGGTCGCATGATCCATGGCGTGGCGGTGCTGCGACGTTTGCCAGAGTTTCGTCTCTGCCTGGTGGCAGCCCGCACAGGACGCGCTCCCGACAAAGGCCAGTGCGACGGATGTGGGATGCTGGATTGGAGCCTTTGACGCCTCGAACCAGAGCAGCCCCACGATGATCGCGCCAACAAGCATGCCGGCGCCGACGGCCGACCGCTTCATGCCGCTCTTGGAGAGGGACCGTGGCTGCAGTGCGGAACTGTCCGGTTCGGGCGTGCCTCCCTTGCGGACCTTGTCGCGCTTGCGGTTCTTTCGCGAACCTCGTGCCACGTCCGCTCACCGCTCCGCTCGTTCAGCCGTCATTGGCTTGCGCGTGACGATCACTGTTGTGACCCGAGCGCTACGTCACCGAAGAGGCTCGACCTTGGCGGCCATGTCGGGCGCACGGCTCACCCGATAGCTCGCGTTGCTGCATCTAAGCACCCAGACACCATGATCGGGCCGTGAGCGCCTCGTATCCTTGGTCGCGCCGAGCGCCTTGTCGCAGACAAATCCCTGCGAGCGGATCTGCGTCGCGAGCATGCCCTGCACTGTCTCTCCGGCAGCCTGCGCCACTGCTCCGCCGGGAGCCAGGCCGGCGATCAGTGCAAGGGCCGAAAGACATGTCCAAGGATTACGTTTCATGGGCTTCTCCCACCGTGACATCGTGCGAATTTTGCCGGCGGGAAGCCGGCAGGCTTCCCGCCGCTAGCGCGGGCCTATTGCCCGACGCATTCCTGGATGAACTTGATGCGGTCCACCACACCGAGATCCTTTGCCTCTGCCTGCTTGCGACAACCCTCGCGCTTGTCGATGCGCAACTGGATCTTGTCGACCAGGCTCAGACCGACAGTGCCGACTCGTGGTGTTGCGGAAGCCATCTTTGCGTCGTCGGCGGATGGACCGTCGCCAGCCGCACGCGCGGCCTCCTGCAACCGCTTCTCGTCTTCCGGACTCAGCTTGGGCCGGTCGATGTCGAGCGAGATCCGGTTGATCTTGCCGGTGAAGGCAAACGGCACCTGATAATCGTTGTCGTCGACCGGTGTGCCCGTGTCGGAGCCGATATCCAATGCTTCGTCCCATTGCAGGATGAACGGAAGCGTGTGCTCCATCTTTTCCGTGGACACCGCATTGCCGTCGAGTTTCAGCCTGCCGATGCCGCCCTGCCCGATGCCGCTATAGTTTCCGAACGCCATGGTCCCCGCGCCGAGACCGTCATATTTGAAGTCGAACTCGATGACGTGCTTGCCAGGCGTCAGTTCCGGACCTTCCCAGCGCACGCGCTTGAGATCCACGAGATTCCAGGTGAACACCGGCTTGTTCTTCAGGACATAGAGCCCATAGCCGCCGAAGCGGCCACCTTGCGTCACCAGGACACCTTCCGCGCCTCCTTGCGGGATCTCCACATCGGCCTTGAAACTGTAGGAGGCGTTGAGCAGGCTCGGCGCGTCGCCATTCGGCGTTCCGGTCATCGGCCGCATCCAGGCAAAGCTGGTTCGGCCGGCACTGAGGCTCGGACGCGGCGTGATCAGCCGCGCTGCCACCGATGAATCGAGCGGCAGCACCTGATATTTTTCTGCCTCCTTCCAGAACAGCGCCTGCATCTCCTTCAGCTTGTCTGGATATTTGGTCGCGACGTCCTCGGCCTGTGTCCAGTCATTGCGGAGGTCATAAAGCTCCCACGGGTAGTCCTGCGGGTTCGGCACTTTCGCGATCGTCACCCATGGCGGGCGCATCACCTTCGTGCTCGCGATCCAACCGTCGCTGTAGAGCGCGCGGTCGGCAAACATCTCGAAATATTGAATCGTGTGTGACGTGGCGGCATTCGCGTTCTTCGCGTCGAAAGTATACATCATGCTGACACCCTCGATCGGGCTCTGCTTGATGCCGTCGACGAATTCGGGCTGCTTGATCTGGGCTGCCTCGAGAATGGTCGGCACGACGTCGATGACGTGGTGGAACTGATGACGGATGCCGCCCTTGTCCTTGATCACCGCCGGCCAGGAGATCGCCATGCCCTGGCGCGTGCCGCCGAAGTGGGACGCGATCTGCTTGGTCCATGAGAACGGGGTGTCAAACGCCCAGGCCCAGCCGATCGACATGTGGTTGTAGGTACGGTCGGTGCCCCAGACGTCGTAGAAATATTTGAGTTGATCCTCCACCGACGGATTGATTTGGTTGAACATCGCCACTTCGTTGGGCGTGCCGTTCGGTTGCCCCTCCGCGCTCGTCCCGTTGTCGCCCTCGATGTAGATGATCAACGTGTTGTCGAGCTTGCCCGTATCCTGAATGGACTGGATCACCCGGCCGATTTCATTGTCAGCGTATGCCGCATATGCAGCAAAGACGTCGGCCTGACGGATGAATAGCTTCTTCTCGTCGGCCGAAAGCTGATCCCATTCCTTGATCAGATCCTTCGGCCACGGCGTCAGCTTGGCATTCTGCGGAATGACACCCAGCCGCTTCTGATTCTCGAAGATAGAGTCGCGCAGCTTGTTCCAGCCCTGGTCGAACAGGTGCATGTCGCTGATCTTCTTGACCCACTCCGGCGTCGGGTGATGCGGCGCGTGGGTTGCGCCGGGAGCGAATTTCACGAAGAAAGGCGTGTCCGGCGACAGCGCGTTCATGCGGTTCACGTAATCGATCGCCTCGTCCGCCATAGCGGTCACCAGATTCCAGCCGGGCTTTCCCTGGAAGGGATAGATCGGCGTGGTGTTACGAACGAGATTGCCGGGCTCCCATTGATTGGTGTCACCGCCCATGAAGCCGTAGAAGTACTCGAAGCCCATGCCGGTCGGCCACTGGTCGAATGGACCGGACTGGCTGGCCTGGTATTCCGGCGTGTTGTGGTTCTTGCCGAACCAGGCAGTGTGATAGCCGTTGTCGGTCAGAATCCGGCCGATGGTGGCCTTGTCCTTGGTGATGATGCTGTCGTAGCCGGGATAGCCGGTGGCTTGTTCCGCAATGACGCCATACCCGGCGGAATGATGATTGCGGCCCGTTATCAGGGCCGCGCGCGTCGGCGAGCACAACGCGGTCGAGTGGAAGTTGGTATAGCGCAATCCGCTTTGCGCAATGCGGTCGAGCGTCGGCGTCGGGATCACGCCGCCAAATGTGCTCGGCACGCCGTAACCGGCATCGTCGGTGATGATGAGCAGAACGTTCGGCGCGCCCTTTGGCGGCACGACGCGTGCCGGCCAGTAAGGCTTCGAGTCCCTGGCATCGCGCTCGATCTTGCCGCCGAACTTCTGCGGAGGTGGCGGAAGCTGGTTGCCGGGAATGGTGATGGTCGCGGCAGGTGAGCCGGGTGGCTCAGCTTGTCCAGCCTGTTGTGCGAATGCGGGCGCCGACAATGCAAAGGAAAGCGAAAACGCGACGAGATGAAAGGATCGGATGCCGCTCATTGCAATGCCTCCCCTCAAATGAAACTCCATCATCTTCCAGCAAGCAGAAAAGGGGTTTGATATGGATCAACAGATCAAAATGGCGGATGGGAAACGGAGATATGTCTCCACGCGGCGGAACGTCGCCACATGAGAACAACCTGGTGCCACTTTCCGTAAAATCCCGGATCGCGCATCAGTCCCGCCGGTACGATGGCGCTGCACTGTTGTTCGTTCCTCCGATGACCGAATATTCCCGGCGTAAGCATAGCGATGGTCTGTCGGGTCGCCCGGGTTGTATGATCGGTCCCATATGGGCGCTCCCATTGGGCGAAGCTCGTGGTTCGGGGAGGGGTCATCATGCGGGGCAGCATTTTCTGCGCCCGTCGATATTGATCTGGATCAACATCATTCACGCGCTGCGGTGGCCCACTGCTCTGGACGTGATTTGATTGCAGGAGAATCCATATGTTCTCAAATGCATCGTGCGTCCTCATTCTCGCTGTTGCCGCTCTCGCAATGGCAGACACCGCACCTGCCGGAACGGCAGCTGCCGGTCATGTTTCGCCGCAGAAAACGATCGGCACAACCAGGCCCAAGGTGCCATTTGCGCTCGATGCCCGTTCGACCGTACGCGGCTTTGCATTGCGACAGGATCTGTTCGATCGCGCCTCTCCCAACAATTTCAGGTCGGATTGGCCGGCCCCTCCGGCGCAGCCGGGACAGTTCTAGAGATGGAGAGCTAGATGAAACTGGTCCTTTTCTCGCTTGGATTGCTGGCAAGCCATTCGTTGCTGCCCATCTCCGATCGCGTCCCCGAACTGAAGGTCGAAACGCTCTGCAAGATGACGTCCGAAACTGACAAGGCGATGGGATTGGCGCTGGCACAGAGCTTTGCTGATTGCATGCGCGACGAGACGGCAGCACAGCAACAGCTCGGCACGATGTGGGCGACGACCAAGTCCACTGTCCGTGACACCTGCGAGGGCGAGGCGGTTGCAGCGGGATCCCAGAGCTATGTCGATCTGCTTACCTGCATCCAGATGACGGAGACCGCGAGTGCGCTGTCATCGCCCCCGCCGCTCAGAGGTGCGAGCAAGAATCGCAACAAGCAGTAGCGAACACGTTTCTTTCGACCCGCACCGCTACACCCGCGCCCTGCTCCAGTCGGGCACAACCGCGCCCGACACACCTTCGAACGCGCCCTCGACCAGCTCGTACACCAGGACGCGAGCGGCATCGACCGGGCCCGGCATGATGACGCGGCCCTTCGGGACCGGCTTGAAACCGACGCGGCTGTAATAGGCTTCGTCGCCGACCAGCAGCACGATCGCGTGGCCCTTTTCCCTCGCGTCCTTCAGCGCGCGTTCCATCAACTGACGGCCGATGCCGCGGTCGCGGAACGGCGGCTCGACGGTGAGCGGCCCGAGCAGCAGCGCCTTGGTCTCACCGATCAGGATCGGCAATTGCCTGACCGAGCCGACCAGCAGCGTGCCGATGCGCGCGGTAAAGGAGACGTCGAGCAGATGATCGACGTGCTCGCGGATGCGGTAGGCGCTGAGCACGAAACGGCCGGGACCGAAGGTGCGCTCATGCAGCCGCTCGATCGCCTGGGCGTCGCCGGCGGCTTCGGGAAGGATGGTCACTGAGAGGTCGGTCATGTCAGCATGCGAGATAGCATCTGCGCGCAACAAGGTCCATCGAGCTGTGTTGCACCCTCACGCGCGTGCCGCCTGGCCGAGACGGGCGTGCTCCGCAGATCCAGCAGGTTGCATCGCGAGAGCGAAACACACGCTCCACAATGAGAGCATTGTGATGGGAACGACATAATAGGGCGTGAACGTCGGATGGCTGACGAAGAATATGAGGTTGACGACAAGATTGCCGCCAACGACGAGCGCGAGCTGCCGTGCGCCGCCCCGGCCGGTCAGCAGCAGCCACGCGGTCGAACCGACCGCGAGCAGGACCAGGACGAACTGCATGTCGTGCAGATACTCGTTCAGGATCGCGAGATTGATTTCGGGGGCCGTGGCATCGTCGGAACTATAGGTGGTCGCAAACGGACTGCCAGCATTGATCGCATTGGCGACCAGTGTCGGAACCATGCCGACGGCAAAGGCGAGGCCAAAGACCAATCCGCGTACAAACGTGGCGACCGTGCGCCAGCGGAGGAAGGTCACGCCCAAGGACAGAACGTAACCCGCAACCAGGAATAGGTTCGGCAGCCTGAGATTGACCGACAATCCGAGCAGGAGACCGATCAACAGCACGAGCCAAACATCGTCCTTCGGCTTGATCAGCCACAAGGCGGTCAGATAACCCACGACGGCGCAGAGCGCCATCGTCGGCGCGATGGAATAGCTGGCCTTCGCCGGGTTGATCATCATGTAGACGGCAAGTGCGCCAAACACGCCAGCCGCCACGACCGATGACGGCGACCGCGCGTAGAAGATGGCGAGCAACGCAAATCCGCAGACGATCAGATTGACGCTGACATATAGCGGCACCACCTGATGGCCCTGCGAAAACAGCGCGAGCACGAACCCGGTGCCTGGCGGATACTGCATCACGTATTTTCCGCTGGCCGTCGGAGGATGACACGGTGCAGGGGCTCCCTCGGGATAACCTATCTCCTTCAGCTTGCCTTGCAGGAAGTGATCTTCATCCCGTGACACATCCGTATCCAGCCCGCCGATACCATGGAGCTGAAACAGGTGCGCCTGGCGCAAATAGCATATGTCGTCCCATACGCCGCGGGCTTCGGTCCAATGCGACATCACACGAACGTTGCTGGCGAGGATCAGGAGACAGATCAGGCCGAAAGCCATTTTGAGAAATTTCATTCAATCACCGTGACCAGGACCCGCGGACATCAGACGCTAGGAGTGCTTGATCGACATCAGGCCTGCGAGGAAGCCCGCAAATACCAACTGGGCCCCAACGGTGATCGCAGTCGTGGAAAGCGCCACGACGCGGAGCAGGCTCGATACGTCGAGCGGCCCGAAATGGACCTCGCTCCATTGGATGATAGCTGTAGTCAGGCCAGCGATCCCGAGCACGAAGATCGCGCTCCCCCCGAATACGAAGAACTCGAGCGTGCAGGCCTCGAGCATGCGGCCATATCTCTCGGAAGGCGGAAGAAGGTTCATATCCTTGGCGAAACTGCGGGCGATGGCCGCGAAACAAATGCCCTGGATGCCCACGACCAGACAGGTACAGGCGACGAGCATCGTCCGGATATCGAAACCGATTCCACCGATGCTGATCTGCCCGAACAAAAGTATGCTGCTGAGAATGGTACCCGTGGCAACAAGAAGCGCCCCCGGATAGAAGAACAGCCATCTCGGCGAATACAGCAGCAGGAACTTCAGATGACGCCAGCCGTCGCGCCACGTTCTGAGATGGGGCGGGCGGGATCTGCCGTCTTTCGACAGTGTGGTCGGCACCTCGGAGATCTTGAGCCCAACGATGGTCGCACGAACAACCATCTCGCTCGCAAACTCCATTCCGGTGGTGCGCAGGTCCAGTTTCGCAATTGGATCTCTGGAAAAGCCCCGCATGCCACAATGAAAATCACCGAGAGGCGTGCGGAAGAACAGACGGCCCAACCAGCTCAGGATAGGGTTTCCGAGATAGCGATGAAGGTACGGCATAGCGCCCGTTTCTATGCCACCGCGAAACCTGTTTCCCATCACCAGATCATCACCGGCCCGCAGGCGTTCCAGGAATGCATCGAGGCGTGAGAAATCATAACTATCGTCGGCGTCTCCCATGACGATGTAGCGGCCGCGGGCCGCCGCGATACCGGCGCGGAGCGCTGCGCCGTAGCCGCGCACGGGGACGTCGATGACACGAGCGCCGCCGGCCTCGGCGATGTGCCGCGAACTATCCGTGCTGCCGTTATCGGCAATCAAAACCTCGCCCGCGATCCGGGCCCGACGAAGAAACGCCTGCGCCTTGGCAACGCAAATTGCCAGCGTTTCGGCCTCATTGAGGCAAGGCATCAAGATCGTCAGTTCGAGTTCAGGCATGGTCACCTGACGCAATGTCCCAACTGGCCCTGCGCTTATCGAAGAAGGTTCGGTCAGATCCATCGATTCAAGCACTTTCGCTCGCGGGGCATGAGGACAGATAGGGCGGTCACTGCGCAACGGCGCGGCTGCGCAAGCCATTCAGACCGGCCAGCCGCCGACCGAGGTTAATCCCTGGAATTTCGATCAGCTTGTAGCAGGCCAGCGCAGGCACGGCCGCTGCGAGGATCGTCACCATTGACAGCGTCATCGCAGTTGTCCACGGGTTCAAGTGCTCGAAGAACCGCGCGCCCAGAGCTATCGCAGGCGCGACCGTGAGCATGTGCAGCAAATAGAAGCTATAAGATATCCGACCGTAGAACCGTATCAGCGGCCAATCGAGCGGCTTCATCATGCGCTGATGCGGCATCTGCGAAATCGCCAGCACGAGCAAAGCTCCGCCGATGCAATCCATCAAGATCATCAGACCGGCGTCTTGCTTGAGCATGCCCGCCACAAGGAACAGTGCTACGCCGAGGATTGGAATCCAGATCGAAGTTCGCGGTGAAACGGAGCGCGCGATCTTCGGTCCCTCAAAATGAACGAGAATTCCCGCAAGAAATGCGTAAAGCGGCGCCAGATTCGCGCCAATGAGATCCCGATACTGGCCAACGAACGACAGGCCAAACAGAACGGCGGCAACTGCGAGAAGAGGCGTCCTGCCGTGTTTCCTGTATGCTCGAACAGACATGAAGATCAGTGGAGTCGCGGCAATCTCGACCGTCAACGACCACATCACGCCATTGATGTCGCTCCTGATGAGAAGCATGTTGAGCAAGACGTTGAGTGGCGCAAACGAAGCCTCGAAGCCAACATAGAATCCAAAACGTTCATGAAGGAGCGTGAGCAGGCCGACGACCGCTATGGACGCCGGCAAGAGACGAAAAGCTCTGTTCCTGGCGAATGAAACGAAGGAAATGGAAGCGTCCCGGTCCAGGCTTCGGGCGAGAACAAACCCGCTGATGACGAAGAAAACGACGACGCAGCCAAGACCGTTGGCAAAGGCGAAATAGAGCCGCGAAGACCCCGAGGCCGGGTATTGCAAGTACATGACGCCGCAATGGTAGACCGCGACCAGAACGGCAGCCACACCGCGAAGAGATTCAAGTCTCGGGATGAAGTTGCTTTGCCCCATGCGGCCTTCTTCCTAGCACACCAGGGCCGCGAGAAAAGGAAGTTCCTTCTGCCTCATCCGGCTTTGCATTGAAATCTCACCGCCACGTCGCAATCAGCGGCCTGCCGTCCAGGACTTCCGCAAGCCGCAGCCGCGTGCCGGGCGTGGTCCCCTCGGGCAGCGCCGAGATGGCGAAGAACCCGCATTCGGCGATCTCGCGATTGGGCTTGGGCAGACGGTCCTGCTTGAACTGCCTGACGACGTAGACCGCGACATGGTCGCGGCGGGAGATGTGGCTGTTGAGAAAGATGCCGTGCAGCACGGCCTCTCCGGTGAGATCGATGTCCCCCTCCTCCTTGAGCTCGCGCCGCATCGCCTGCTCCATGGTCTCGCCATAGTCGACGCCGCCGCCGGGCAGATACCAGCCGCTGACATAGCTGTGCCTGACCAGGAACACCCTGTTCTCGGCATCCAGCACCACGGCGCGGACGCCGAGGGTCATGCCGCGGACGAACAGGAAATAGGTGTGGAAGACGTGCCGCAGCAGCGGCTCGAATTTCCGTCGCATCCGGTCGAGAGGTTCTCCCATCAGGCTTCCTTGACGCTCCGCTTCAGGATTTGGTTGTCAGGCTCGGCTTGTCAGGCTTGGCTTGTCAGGCCTGGCTTGTCAGGCCTGGCTTGCGCGCTGCCCGCGACCTTGCCATTACAGCGGACGAATAGCGAGGCAATCGCGCGCCATGACTTACAACACGCTGACCCCCTTCACGCTCGCCCATCTGTCCGACCCGCATCTGCCGCCGCTGCCGAAGCCGCGGCTGGTCGAGCTCGCGGGCAAGCGCGTGCTCGGTTACGTCAACTGGACGCGCAACCGCCACAAGTACCAGCGCCGCGAGGTGCTCGACGCCATCGTCGCCGACATGAAGGCGCAGGCGCCCGACCACATCGCGGTGACGGGCGATCTCGTCAACCTCGCGCTGGAGGCGGAGTTCGCCCCTGTCCGCGCCTGGCTCGATGATCTCGGGCCGCCCGACCGCGTCACCACGATTCCCGGCAATCACGATGCGTATGTCCGCGCCACCTTCCATCGCTTCGGCGAGACCTTTGCGCCCTATCTTGCCGGCGACGATGGCCGCATCGGCTTTCCGAGCGTGCGCCGGCGCGGGCCGCTCGCGCTGATCAGCCTGTCGACGGCAGTGCCGACTTTGCCGCTGATGGCGACGGGCACGCTCGGGCGCAATCAGCTCGCCGCGCTCGCAGCGGTGCTCGAACGGCTCGCAGCAGAGGACGTGTTCCGCGTGCTGCTGGTGCATCATCCGCTGAAGTCGCTCGCACGCCAGAAGCGGATGACCGACTCGGCCGAGCTGCTCGCGCTCGTGAGGCGCCACGGCGTCGAGCTGATTCTGCACGGGCACGACCACGTTCATTCGACGATGTGGTTCGAGGGACCCAACGGCAAGATTCCCGCGCTCGGCGTCCCTTCGGCCTCCGCACTCGCGCATGGGCGCTATCCGGCGGCGGCGTACAATCTCTTCACGATTGAGAAGGACAACGCCGGCTGGCGCTGCGAGCAGACGGTGCGGGGGCTGGGGGCTGGATTTCAGATCCAGCAAGTCAAGCATGCGAGGTTGATCTAGTCCCATGCCGTCATTCCGGGACGGCTCGAAGAGCCGAACCCGGAATCTCGAGATTCCGGGTTCGCGCTTCGCGCGTCCCGGAATGACAGCGAAACTCTCACCAGCTCCGCAACGCCGCCACAAGGGCGAGGCCGAACAGCGCGGCGGCGGCGAGGATGAAGCCGAGCACGAACGGCCAGACGCGCGAGTGGCGCCGCGGCTTCTCCGCGAGTTCGGGCACCGGCTCGGGCGGGACCACCATCGCACGCTCGCGCTCGATCATGCGGCGCGCGACGTAGTCGGTCACGGCATCCACGATGACAGCCGTGTCGTGCGATTCGGCGAGCACGACGCGGCCGAAGCGGGTGTCCTGGACGAAGCGGTACTGCCGCTTGTCGCGCCCCATCATGATGTGCGCGACCACGTCGATCCAGAGCCTGGGCGTCTCGCCCTGGCTGATGCCGCGGTCGAACAGGTCGATCTGATCGGGCACCTGCGCGAACAGCGGGTCGAGCGCGTCGTTGAGGATCTCCAGCCGCGCCACTTCCGCGTCGCGGAGGTCGACGACGACGCCGGTCCGATCGGCGGCCTCGATCCGCGCGCGCAGCAGCGCATCGCGCAGCCGCACCGGGCGCGGCTGGCTGGGGTGGGTCCCGCTGGTCTCGGGCTCTGACATCGTCGGCCTCGTCCTCATTTGCCGCAATTAACCTATCAGCAACCAAACCGTCCGCAAAGGGCCCACAATTCCAGATACTTACGGCGCCCACAGGCGCCGACCTGTGCCAAAAACAGACGATCCCACCCAGGCAGAGCCTGGATGGGACCATCCGTCCTTGGACGTCTTCTTAATTCAGCTCGGCGGGTAGGCCCTCAGGCCGAGACGCGCGAGGGCTCTTCCACGATCGAGAAGCGGACGCCGGCCTTGTGGCGGCTCTCCTCCGAGACTTCCCTCCAGCAGTCCTCTGCTTCCTTGCGGGTCTTGAAGGGGCCTTTCACCTGGGCCGAGCCTTCCACCAGCTTGTGAAAGTTCATCGAGCCGAACTCGCCGCCGATCACCCAGAAATTGCTGCCATTGGTCATTGTCAGTCTCCTCTCGAAGCGCGTGGTGCGTTAGCCGAACTGGTTCATGGTGTTGTGGACGCCGCCCGCCTTGAGGGCGGCTTCACCTGCGAAGTACTCCTTGTGGTCGTCGCCGATGTCGGAGCCGGCCATGTTCTGGTGCTTCACGCAGGCGATGCCCTGACGGATCTCGGCGCGCTGGACGTTCTTGACGTAGCCCAGCATGCCCTGCTCGCCGAAATACTCGCGGGCGAGATTGTCGGTCGAGAGCGCAGCCGTGTGGTAGGTCGGCAGCGTGATCAGGTGGTGGAAGATGCCGGCGCGCTTGGCCGAATCCGCCTGGAAGGTGCGGATGCGCTCGTCGGCTTCCTTCGCCAGCGGCGTGTCGTCGTACTCCGCCTTCATCAGCTCGGCACGGTTGTACTTGCTGACGTCCTGGCCCGCCTCCTTCATCGCGTCGTAGACCTGCCAACGGAAGTTGAGGGTCCAGTTGAAGGACGGCGAGTTGTTGTAGGCGAGCTTGGCGTTCGGCACGACCTTGCGGATGCGGTCGACCATGCTGGCGATCTGCTCGATATGCGGCTTCTCGGTCTCGATCCAGAGCAGGTCGGCGCCGTTCTGGAGCGAGGTGATGCAGTCGAGCACGCAGCGGTCGGCACCGGTGCCGGGACGGAACTGGTAGAGGTTGGAGGGCAGCCGCTTCGGACGCATCATCTTGCCGTTGCGGTTGATGATGACGTCGCCGTTGCGGGCGTTCTCCGGCGTCACTTCCTCGCAATCGAGGAAGCTGTTGTACTGGTCGCCGATGTCACCGGGCTTGTGGCTGACGGCGATCTGCTGCGTCAGGCCGGCGCCGAGCGAGTCGGTGCGGGTCACGACGATGCCGTCTTCGACGCCGAGCTCGAGGAAGGCGTGGCGGCAGGCGCGGATCTTGGCGAGGAAGACGTCATGCGGCACGGTGACCTTGCCGTCCTGATGGCCGCACTGCTTCTCGTCGGAAACCTGGTTCTCGATCTGGAGCGCGCAGGCGCCCGCCTCGATCATCTTCTTGGCGAGCAGATAGGTCGCCTCCGCATTGCCGAAGCCGGCATCGATATCGGCGATGACGGGCACGACATGGGTCTGGAAGTTATCGATCTTCTCGATCAGCTCCTTCTCGCGGGCCTTGTCTCCTTCCTTGCGCGCCTTGTCGAGCAGACGGAAGATGTCGTTGAGCTCGCGCGAGTCCGCCTGACGCAGGAAGGTGTAGAGCTCCTCGATCAGCGCCGGCACCGCGGTTTTCTCGTGCATCGACTGGTCGGGCAGCGGGCCGAACTCGGAGCGCAGCGCCGCGATCATCCAGCCGGAGAGATAGAGGTAGGTGCGATCCGTCTTGCCGCCGAAATGCTTCTTGACCGAGATCAGCTTCTGCTGGGCGATGAAGCCGTGCCAGCAACCCAGCGACTGGGTGTACTTGGTCGGATCCTTGTCATAGGCCGCCATGTCGGCGCGCATCAGCGCCGCGGTATAGCGCGCGATATCGAGGCCGGTCTTGAAACGATTCTGCAGGCGCATGCGTGCGACGGCCTCGGCCGTCACCCCGTTCCAGGTCGGCTTGGTCTGAAGCAGCGCCTGGGCTGCCTCGATCTCGCTCTGATAGGACGCCGGACGCTCGAGAGCGCTGATGCCACGGGGCTGGTAATTCATGTGCCTGATCCTTCTCAATGATGACGAAGCCTCTCGCCCTCGTCATCGACATTTTTGACAGTGCATTGCGAAATGCGTGTCATGAGCTAAACGCGAGAAAAGGAAGTTCGTACAGAGGCCTTGCATTTGAATGGTGATGTCATGTAACATCAGAACATGTAATTGTGGTTATATTGTCAATTTTGTAAAATTTTTGTCAGCATGCCTGCCTTTCACGCTACGGAGGTCTGAGAAATGCCTGCCAAATCCGCTGCTTTCTCCCGCTCCCCCTTCTTGCGCGGAGAGGGTCGGGGTGAGGGGCTCTCTCGGCGAGACCGACTCTCACCTCCCTCCCGAAGAGCCCGCCTCACCCGGATCGCATCTGCGATGCGCCATGGCCGAAGGTTCGCTTCGGCGTTGTTCAGGACGGCCGCCGAGGGCGGCCTCTGCCTCTCCCCGCAAGCGGAGCGAGGCGAAGAGGGGAGCCGCTGATGCCCGCCGAATCCGGGAAGAAACTGTTCGTCGGGCCGCGCTTCCGGAGGATCCGGCAGCAATTGGGGCTGTCGCAGACCCAGATCGCCGAGGGGCTCGGGATCTCGCCAAGCTACGTCAACCTGATCGAGCGCAACCAGCGCCCGGTGACGGCTCAGATCCTGCTGCGGCTGGCCGAGAGCTATGACCTCGATTTGCGCGACCTCGCAACCGCCGACGAGGACCGCTTCTTCGCCGAGCTCAACGAGATCTTCTCCGATCCCCTGTTCCGCCAGATCGACGTACCCAAGCAGGAGCTGCGCGATCTCGCCGAACTCTGCCCCGGCGTCACGCACGCGCTGCAACGGCTCTACGCCGCCTATACCGAGGCGCGCCAGGGCGAAACGCTGGCGGCGGCGCAAATGGCTGACCGCGACGTCGGCCCGCGCTTCGAGGCCAATCCGGTCGAGCGCGTGCGCGAGCTGATCGAGGCCAACCGCAATTATTTTCCGGAGCTGGAGCAGGCAGCGGAGGCCCTGCGCGACGAACTGAACGTGCCGGCTGAAGGACTCTATGCGGCGCTCGCCGCGCGTCTGCGCGAAAAGCACTCGATCCAGACCCGCATCATGCCTGTCGACGTGATGCGCGAGACGCTCAGGCGGTTCGACCGCCACCGCCGCCAGCTGCTGATCTCGGAACTGGTCGATCCGCCCGGCCGCGCGTTCCAGCTCGCCTTTCAGCTCGGCCTTGGCGAATGTGCGCAAGCCCTTGAGACCATCATCGGCCGCGCCGGCCCGCTCGACGACGCCCCGCGCCGGCTGTTCCGCATCACGCTCGGCAACTACTTCGCGGCAGCCGTGATGATGCCGTATCCGGCGTTCCTCGCGGCGGCCGAAGCGCTCAACTACGACATCCACGTGCTGGCGCAGCGCTTCAATTCCGGCTTCGAGCAGGTCTGCCACCGCCTCACCACGCTGCAACGGCCGAACGCGCGCGGCATCCCGTTCTTCCTCTTGCGCGTCGACAATGCCGGCAACGTCTCCAAACGCTTTTCGTCGGGCACGTTCCCCTTCTCCAAGTTCGGCGGCACGTGCCCGTTGTGGAACGTGCACTCGACCTTCGACACGCCGGATCGCCTGCTCAAGCAGGTGATCGAGCTTCCCGACAGTACGCGCTATTTCTCGATCGCGCAGATGGTGCGCCGGCCCGTGGCGCCGCATCCGCTGCCGCAGCCGCGCTTCGCCATCGGCCTCGGCTGCGAGATCCGCCACGCCGCGCGCCTCACTTATGCCGCCGGCACGGACCTCGAGAAGACCGAGGGCACGCCGATCGGCGTCAACTGCCGCCTCTGCGAGCGCGAAAACTGCGCCCAGCGCGCCGAGCCGCCGATCACGCGCACGCTGATCCTGGACGAGACGACGAGACGGGTATCGAGCTTCGCGTTCTCGAATGCGAGGGAGTTGTGAGGGCAGGAATCGCGCGGGCATTGCTTCGCGTTTGGCGGAAGGCATCCGCTACACCCACCGCTGTCATCGCCCGCGAAGGCGGGCGATCCAGTACGCCGCAGCGGCTGTGATTGAACCGAGACGCCGCGGAGTACTGGATGCCCCGCCTTCGCAGGGCATGACAGCGGAAAATGAGGCATGACTGACCCGCCTCACGCCAGCGTATGCACGATCACCGGCCCCGCAGCGGCACTCGCATGTCCCACCAGAAGCGGGCCCAGATCCTTCTCGATCCAGGCGATGGCGCGCTTGTTCGCTTCCTCGGCCTGCTCGAACTTGTCGAAGATCGAGATCGCGGTGACCGTGTCGTCGCCGGCATAGACGACGTAATAGGCGCGGAAACCGTCGACGTCGCTGATGATCGGAACGGCGCCGTCCTTGATGCGGCGCGCCAGCTCTTCCGCGCTCCCGCTTTTTGCCTTGGCCTGACGGATGGCGGCATACATGGCATCCTCCCTTCCGGCTGTCTGGATTCGGGGCTTGCTGCCCTCCGATGAATCTACACCTCAGTACCCATCCCGTCATCCTGAGGTGCGAGGCCTGCAGTGCAGAGCACCGCAGGGGGAGCCTCGAAGGATGCACGGCCGATGCAGCTGGGCCGTCGCCCTTCGAGGGCGGCTGAAGAAGCGGCCACCTCAGGGCGACGGATGACAGGCTGGCGCCCGCGCTGTCGGCCTTGGTTAACCCGTCCCTAATCCATCCGCGCGATCTGCAACCGGCGGTTAAGCACGCCTCAACATCGGTGCCTTAGTGTTGCCCCACTCACTTTTCGCAAACAACGGTGGCCTATCCTGCCCGGCGAAGTGACATCAGGGGGTTCATCATGCGCATTGCGTTGCTGCTGACCGCAACCATTGTCGGCGCGCTCTTCGCCAATCCGTCCCATGCCGGCTCGCTCGATGCCGCCGGCGCAGCGCAGCCGCTGCCGCCCGGCTTCCAGAGCTACCGCGGCTACATGTTCGACCTCACGGAGAATTCCGAGCGCAAGGACGTCGACAAGCTCACCAAGAATGTGAAGCAGCAGATCGACGTCGTCGAAGCAGCCGGTCTGTCGCCGCGCGTGCTGCGCTTCTTCCGCACCGTCCCGATCGTCGCGAGCGAGCTCGCCTGTCTCGACGAGGGCGCCGCGACCGCCTGCTACGGCCGCGTCACGCCGGACATCCAGCGCAGCGCGCCGCGGACGCTGACGGTGTGGGATCATGACAAGCAGCGCTGGACCAATCCCAATGCCGTCGACCTCGCGGTCGATTCGGGCCTCGGCGTCATCATGCTGCGCCCGGACATGATGCGCTACGAGAAGGAGGCCGTGCTGCTGCACGAGCTGCTGCACGCCTATCACGCCCGGCTGTTGCCGGACGGCTACGCCAACAAGGGCGTGATCCTCTATTACGCGCTGGCCAAGACCAAGGATCTCCTGCCCAAGGAATCCTATGCGATGAAGAATCCCATGGAGTTCTTTGCCGTGACCGGCAGCATCTTCCTGGCGGGCAAGAGCGAATTCCACGATCCGAAGTCGCGCGAGGCGCTCAAGGAGAAGATGCCGGACTATTACAAATATCTGGTCGGCGTGTTCGGCTTCGACCCCGACCCGGCGGCCTCGAGCGGACCGGTCGCCTCGCTGAAATAAGGCGTCTGCGCCAATCCACCCCAAAAGCCGCGCCAGCCAGCGCGGCTTTTTTGTTTTGCCAACCGGAAGCTGCGGATGACGCCTGGGGAGGAATTGCCAAGGTGGGGCCCGATCTGCATAGTCCCGCCCGCATCGAGACTGTTTTCAAGAGGATAGAACAACATGGCGGACGCCGACCTGGATGTCGTGATCCGGCAACTGGCCAGACAACTGCATACGGGCCTGATGACCCGCGCCAAGGAGCGGCGGGATCGCTTCAACGGCCTTGCGGCCAAGGCCAAGGGCAAGGAGGCCGGCGAGCGCTTCAAGATGATGGCCAAGGCCACCATGGAGCAGGCCACCGCTGCCGCCAGGCGCCTGCAGATGTCCGCCGACAACGTCGCCGACAGCTACGCCAGGTCGATGCGGATTGCCGCGAGCACGCCGGTGGCAGTGAAGGCGGAGAAGACGAAGGAAGAGAAGCCGGCGAAGAAGGCCAAGGCGAAGAAGGCGAAAGCCAAGAAGGCGAAGTAGGCGCGGCTCGTGCGCGTCACCTCTCCCTGCTTGCGGGCTGCTTGCGGGGGCGGTCGGATTGCCCCGGCGATGCGAAGCATCGTCCGGCGCGATCCGGGTGAGGGGGTAGAGGTACCGCGGCCGTCGCGCGTGTGGATAGAGTCCCTCGCCTCAACCCTCTCAGCGCGAGCGAAGCTCGTCGCGCCCCCTCAAGAACGGGAGAGCGAGAGAAGCACTCTTCACCTTCTCGGCGCCGCCACCTGGGTCGGCTCGGCGCTCGCGAGCTCGGCGAGCTTGGCGCGTGCGGCCTCGCGGGTCCGGACGTCCTTGCCGGCGGGCAGCGCCAGCGCGGCCTCGAAATCGGCGCGGGCGTCGTCGGCCTGACCGCGGGCGAGGAAGGCAAGGCCCCGGTCGAGGCGGGCCTGCGCGTCCGAGGGGTCGAGGCGGATCGCCGTGTTGTAGCTCAGGATCGCGCGGTCGAGATCGCCGGTCGCAGCAAGCGCCAGGGCGCGCTGGTGATAGGGCGCGGCGAGCTTTGGATCATGCGCGATCGCCTCGTCGTAATCCTCGATGGCGCGTGCGAGGTCGCCGTTCTGGCGGTGGGCCAGCGCGCGGTCGCGATAGAGCGAGGCGCGATTGGGATTGAGGTGGATGGCCTCGTCGAAATCGGCGATCGCCCGGCGGAAGTCGCCGTGGCGCAGCGCGATCCGTCCGCGCCCCTCATAGGCAAAGGCGATCAGCGAGCCGCGCAGCGGCGAGAAGCCGATCACGGCCGAGCAGATGTCGGGATCGTCCTCGTCGCCGCAATTGACGACCATGTGCGTGGACAGCCCGATCAGCACGCAAAGGACGATCAGCAATGGTACGGCAGTTCTGGTCATCTTCGATCGTGGCCGGCGCCGGGCCGGCCACGCATCCCCTTTCGAAGGAAGTGGCTCGCCTGCGTGTTAACACCGGCTGGGGCCATCCTTTGTGCGCCAGGTCACAAACCCAGGCACAATTCCTGACCGGCTCCATCAGCCCCAAGGCCCACGAGAAGGGCCACGAGACGGCCCGCGCGAGGACGAGCGGCCCCAGGGGCCCTGCGGCGGATAGTTCTCGTTGGCGCCAACCGATGGCGCCGCATGTGTGCCGAGCTGCGCCGCAAGCTGCTGGAGCGCCGCGATGCGATTCTGCGTCGAGGGGTGGGTGGCGAACAGATTGTCCACGCCATGGCCCGACAGCGGATTGATGATGAACATGTGCGCGGTCGCAGGATTGCGCTCGGCCTCGAAATTCGGGACCTGGTGCGCCGCGCCCTCGATCTTCACCAGCGCCGAGGCCAGCCACATCGGCTGTCCGACGATGCGCGCGCCGAGATCGTCGGCGGCGTATTCGCGGGTGCGGCTGATGGCCATCTGCACGAGCATCGCGCCGAGCGGCGCCAGGATCATCATCAGGATCGAGCTGACGATGCCCGGACCGTTGTTGTCGCGGTGGCCGCCGAAGAACATGCCGAACTGCGCCAGCATGGAGATCGCGCCGGCGATGGTGGCGGTGATGGTCATCAGCAGCGTGTCGTGGTTCTTGATATGCGCAAGCTCGTGCGCGATCACACCGGCGAGCTCCTCGCGGCTGAGCTGGTTCATCAGTCCGATGGTGACGGCGACGGCCGCATTTTCCGGATTGCGGCCGGTCGCGAACGCATTTGGCTGCGGCTCATCCATCACGAACACGCGCGGCATCGGCAATCCTGCGCGGCCGGCAAGCTCGGCGACGAGGCCGACCAGTTCCGGCGCGCTGGCGCGGTCGACCTGATGGGCCCCGTACATCGAGAGCACCATGCGATCAGAGTTCCAGTAGGTGAAGAGATTGGTCGCAGCCGCGATGACGAGCGCGATCATGGCGCCCGAGGCACCGCCGATCAGATAGCCCACGCCCATGAACAGGGCAGTGAGGCCTGCGAGCAGCATTGCGGTACGAAGATAGTTCATGGCCGTCTCCCAAACCGGCCGCGGGCGGGCCTTCGGCCGGCATCTTCGAAGTATGATTGGCGCCGTGCATCGCAAGGTTCATGCGTCGCGGAGCCGCAGATCGAGGGCGGTGCGGCCAGCCTTTCCCCAGCCGCTAAAGCTTGACCGGGAATTGTGCAAAAACGCGTGCGCACGCTTAGCAACCTGGAAAGCGCGGCGTCGGCATAGTGGCGGTAACCTGGCACACTGCGCGGCCCTTGCGCATTGACCGGTTCCATCGGCTTCCGTCCGCAAGGTGACCGTCATGGTAGACCGCTCGCGCGCCGCTTCCGTGGACTCCGCATCCGCTCCCTCCTCTCACGAGACCGACGCGAAAGGATTGCAGGAGGCGCTGCACGAGCAGCTGTTCGCCAATGACGAGCCCGGCCACGCGCCCGAAGCGCAGACCGCACCGGACTCAGGGCGGCGCTCGCCGCATCTGCGACGTGGCGCTAAGATCGCGATCGGACTTGCGATCACCGCCGTGTTCGGCTGGCTGCCGCTGCGCGCGATCTGGGAATATTCGAGCGTCGAGGCCGTGCTGAATTCCCGCCTCGTCACCCTGCGAACGCCGATCGGTGGCCGCGTCGCGGCCGCCCATCGCATGATCGATCAAGCGAGGCTCGACGCCGGAACCGTGGTCCTGCGCGTGGTGAACTCACGCAGCGACCGCACCCGCCTCGACGATCTCCGGCGGCAGAAATCTCGCCTGGAGAACGAGCGACCGAGCCTGGCCGCCAAGCTCGCCTCCGCTCAATCCGCACAGAAGGATCTGGCACGGCAGGCCGCGCAATTCCGCGACGGACGGGTCCTCCAGCTCGAAGCCCGCATCGCCGAGATTCAGACCTCGATCGAAGCGGCCGCGGCGCGACGCGACGAGGCCAGCGCCGCGGTCGAGCGCGCCTCGTCGCTGGCGAAATCGGGCAATGTCTCGACCGTCGAGCTGGCGCGGCTGACGCGCGAGCTCTCGGTGGCGCAGCAGACCGAGCTCGGCGCGCGCAAGCGGCTGGATGCCGCCAAGGTCGAGCTTGCCGCGGCACAGAACGGCTCGTTCCTCGGCGACAGCTACAACGACCGCCCGAGCTCGGTGCAGCGCGAGGAGGAGATGCGCCAGCGCGCCAGCGACCTCGAGGCCGATCTCGCCCGCATCGACACCGAGATCGCCTGGCTCGCCAACGAGATCATCGTCGAGGAGGTCCGCTTCGCCGACCTCTCCGAGGCCAACATCACGACGCCCGTTGCGGGCCGCGTCTGGGAGATGATGACCTCGCCCGGCGAGGACGTGCAGGCGGGTCAGCCGCTGCTCAAGGTGCTCGATTGCAGCAGCGCCGTCATCACCGCCAATGTCACCGAGAACGTCTACAACCGCCTGCAGCTCGGAGATCACGCCACGTTCGAGCCGAACGACGGCGGCGCGGCGATCTCGGGCACGGTCGTCAATCTGACCGGGGGCGCGGGTGCGCCCGCCAATCTCGCCATCAATCCGGACGCGCTGAGCAAGGAGCCTTACCGCGTGACCGTTGCGCTCGCTGATGCCGCCGCCCACGGCTGCACGGTGGGACGCACCGGCCGTGTCGTGTTTGCCGGCCGCGAAGGCGCATCGTGACGATGGCGCTGGCGCCCGGCCTGATTGCGCTCGGCGCCTTCACGGCGATCGCGCCGCTGCTGAGGCGCGACAGCACGATGGCCCGCTCGTTCCTGGCCGTGGTGTCGCTGGCGCTGCTGCTTCGTTATCTTCATTGGCGCGTGACTTCGACGCTGCCTCCGCTACGCCTGACGGCGGATGCCGTGACCGGCTATCCCTTCATGCTGCTGGAGGCCGCCTCGCTGGTTGCGGTCGCGCTGTCGCTGCTGTTCCTCAGCCGCACGCGCGACCGCACCAAGGCGCCCAGGATCGCCAGCCGCGCCAGCGATCCGGGCGCGCCGCTGATCGACGTCTTCATCTGCACCTACAACGAGGAGCGATCAATCCTCGAGCGCACGATCATCGGCGCCACCGGCATGGAGTACGGCAATTACCGCGTCTGGCTGCTCGACGACGGCCGCCGCCCTTGGCTGCGGCGGCTCGCCGGCGATCTCGGCTGCCGTTATCTGACGCGGCCCGACAACCGCGATGCCAAGGCCGGCAACATCAATCATGCGCTGAGGCATGTCGGCACGCTGGCCGAGCCGCCGCAATTCGTGGCCATCCTCGATGCGGATTTCGTGCCGCGGCCGGACTTCCTGGCCCGAACCATCTCGCTGATGGACGACGCATCGGTCGGCGTGGTGCAGACGCCGCAGCATTTCATCAATCCCGACCCGATCCAGACCAATCTCGCCGCGACCGACGTCTGGCCCGACGAGCAGCGCTTCTTCTTCGACATATTGATGCCGGCCAAGGACGCCTGGGGCGTCGCGTTCTGCTGCGGCACGTCATCTCTCATTCGCTATGAGGGGCTTGTGCAGATCGGCGGCTTTCCGACCGATTCCGTCACGGAAGATTATCTCGTCACGCTTCGCCTGAAGGAATGCGGCCTCACCACGGTCTATCTCAACGAGCGGCTGACGATCGGCCTCGCACCGGAGGGGCTGAAGGAATACATCACCCAGCGCGCCCGCTGGTGTCTCGGCTTCATGCAGATCGTCCGCGGCCGCAGCGGACCGTTTTCGCGGGCATCAAAACTCTCTTTCATTGACCGGCTCTCGCTGGTCGACGCCTTCATGAGCTGGGCCGCGGTTTACTCCGCAAAGATCGCGGGTCTCGTCGTGCCCTGGCTGTTCCTGTTGTTCGGCATCAAGGCGGTGCAGGCCGATCTCACCGAGCTGCTCCGCTTCTTCCTGCCGTTCTATGTTTGGCACGGACTCAGCATGGCCTGGCTGTCGCACGGCCGGTCGCTCGCGATGATGACCGACGTCTCGCAACTGATCGCCGCGCCCGCGGTGCTGAAGGCGGTGGCGGCCGGCCTGCTGAAGCCACAGGGGCACAAATTCAAGGTCACCGCGAAAGGCGGCGACCGCGACAACAGATTCGTCGAATGGCCGTTGCTGCGAATCTATGGCAGTGCGCTGGTCATCACGCTCGTGTCGATCGCCTACGCTTTCATCCTGCATTTGCGCGGCGAGAACATCGCCTACGGCGGGCTGGCGCTGGCGTGGAGCCTCTATAACGCATTCATCCTCACCGTGGTCTGCTTCGTCTGCATCGAGCAGCCGCGCAAGCGAAAGGCGGAACGCTTCCACCGCAATGAACCCGTGCTGCTGCGCCAGGACGGCAAGTCGCACCTGGCGCGGCTTGCCGACATCTCCATCACGGGCGCCCGGCTGATCGATCCCGATCCGCCGCTTCCCGGCAGCACGATCGAGTGCCAGATCTATGGCCGCTCGATCGCGGCCGTCGTGGTGCGGCGGACGACGGACGGTTTTGCGGTCCGCTTCGCGGAGGGCATGGATACGCGTGTGCACGCGATCCGGGCGTTCTATGCCGGCGAATATGTGCGCGCCTACCGGGGCGTCAGAGCGTTCCCGGTTGGGAAGGCGCTGCTGATGCGACTGTTTGGCTAGCTCGCGTTCCGCGGCCCGGCCTGGCATGGAAAGGATGGCCTGAGGGTGTGAGTTCACCTAAAGCGCGATGAGACTTGGATAAATCGTCATCGCGCTTTAGGTTGTTGTTTGCGCATGATCTTTCCGGAAAACCGCTTCGCACTTTTCCGGATCATGCTTTAGACTTCACGCGAATCCTCGTCCGTCCTTCCCTGCCGGAACCCTTATGGTCCAGACCCGATTTCTGATCGCGGCCGTCGCGCTCCTCGCATGCTCCGCCACCGCCTCCGCCCAGTTCGCACCGCCGCCCGCAAGGCCTGCCGCGCCGAAGGCCACCACGCCATCGCCGCGCGCGGCCTCGTGCCACAACGGGGCGAGCTTCGATCGCTTCCTCGCTGAGGTGAAACAACAGGCGGTCGCCGCGGGCGTGTCGCAGCGGACGATCACAGAGGCGTCGCCGTACCTCGTCTACGACCAGAGCATCGTCAATCGCGACCGCGGCCAGCGCGTGTTCGGCCAGCTCTTCACCGAATTTGCCGGCCGCATGGCCGCGCCCTATCGCATGCAGAACGGGCAGCAGCACATCAAGCAATACGCCGCGGCGTTCGCGCGTGCCGAGAAGGAGTACGGCGTGCCGCCGGCGGTGATCGCCGCGTTCTGGGGCCTTGAGAGCGACTTCGGCGCCAACATGGGCAACCTGCCGACGCTGAAATCGCTGGTGTCGCTGGCCTATGATTGCCGCCGGTCGGAGATGTTCGTGAACGAGACCATCGCGGCTCTGAAGATCATCGACCGCGGCGATCTCACGCCCGACGAAATGATCGGCTCCTGGGCCGGCGAGCTCGGACAGACCCAGTTCCTGCCGGTGCATTACGTCAACTACGCCGTCGACTATGACGGCGACGGACGGCGCGATCTGTTGCGCTCGGGCCCCGACGTGATCGGCTCGACCGCGAACTACATCGCCAACGGCCTGAAGTGGCGGCGCGGCGAGCCGTGGCTGGAGGAGATCAAGGTGCCCTCGAGCCTGCCGTGGGAGCAGACCGATCTCACGGTGCGAGAGCCGCGTTCGAAATGGGCGCAGCTTGGCGTCACTTATCCCGACGGACGGCCGCTGCCGAACGACAATCTCGCAGCCTCCGTGCTGCTGCCGATGGGCCGCAATGGGCCGGCCTTCATGGCCTATGCGAATTTCGCGGCCTATACCGAGTGGAATAATTCGCTGATCTATTCGACCACCGCGGGCTATCTCGCCTCGCGCATCGCCGGCGCAGCGCCGATGCGAAAACCTGCCCAGCCGGTGGCGCAGCTGCCGTTCAACGAGCTCAAGCAATTGCAGCAGCTGCTGGTCCAGGCCGGCTTCAATGTCGGCAAGGTCGACGGCGTGCTGGGCCAGCAGAGCCGCGCCGCCGTAAAGGCAATGCAGATCAAGTACGGCCTGCCGGCGGATTCCTGGCCGACGGCGGAGCTGCTCGCCCGTATGCGCGGCGGCACGGCGCAGGCGCAGCCGGCGGGTGTGATGCGCTAAATAGTCTATCCGTCCTCATCCCCCGCGAAGGGCGGGGAATCCAGTACGCCGCAACCTGTCGATTTGACCACGACGGTTTCGGAGTACTGGATCACCCGCCCCAGTGCGCTAGTGCGCACAAGGCGGGCGATGACACCGTGGGTGGGGGAGCGGTGAGGCGGTAGAATTTTCGCACTGCACAGGCGGCGTTGCGCGATTGTATTTTTCCATGAGGCTCCCATGTGAGTGGCTCAGGTTTTCTCCTGAGATTTCCACCATTGAAGCGAGCATCACATGTCCTTCTACGACGCCGTCGTCCCCCCTTATTTGCAAATGCTGAACAGCATGACCGGCCTGCTCACCAAGGCCGAGGCGCATTGCGCAGCCAAAAAGATCGATCCGAGCGTGCTGCTCGGCTCCCGCCTCTTCCCGGACATGCTGCCGCTGTCGAAGCAGATCCAGCTCGTCAGCGATTTCGCCACCAAGGGCTGCGCGCGCCTGACCCACAGCGAAGTGCCCTCCAATCCCGACACCGAAAAGACCTTCGAAGAATTGAAGCAGCGGCTGGCGAAAACCATCGACTACGTGAAGTCGTTCAAGCCGGAGCAGTTCGAGGGCGCCGACACCAAGGACGTCACCTTCCCGACCGGGCCCGACAAGACCACGACCCTGAAGGGCCAGCAGTTCCTGAGCACGTTCTCGCTGCCGAACTTCTATTTCCACTGCGCGACCGCTCACGGCATCCTGCGTCACAACGGCGTCGAGATCGGCAAGCGCGATTTCATGGGCTTGAGCTGATTGGGCTTGAGCTGATTGGGCTTGAGCTGATTGGGCTTGAGCTGATTGGGCTTGAGCTGATTGGGCTCGAACTGATTGAGTTTGAATCGATTGGGCCTGACCTGATTTGCGCAATCGCACGGCCGCGGCAGCAGGATTCTGCTGTCGTGGCCGAAATTGCACATGAATTATGCTAGGCGGGGTCCCACGCGTAGCTCGCCTGCACTTTCCGTATGGCTCCTCTCTTGCGCGGGTTGTCGCGATGCACAAGTGTTGCTGACCTCTCACCGCCTGGAAGCATTCCCATGAGCCGTTCGACCAAATTGTTTGAGACCTACAAGCTCGGCCCGATCACGCTGGTCAACCGTTTCGTCATGGCGCCGCTGACGCGCAACCGCGCCGTTCCCGGCACATTCGTGCCCGGGGCGCTCGCGGCCGATTATTACGGCCAGCGCGCCTCCGCAGGCCTCCTGATCACCGAAGCGAGCCAAGTCTCGCAACAGGGCCAGGGCTACCAGGACACCCCCGGCATCTATTCCAAGGAGCAGGCGGCGGGATGGCGCAAGGTTACCGACAAGGTGCATGAGCGTGGCGGCAAGATCTTCATCCAGCTCTGGCATGTCGGCCGCATCTCGCATGTCGATCTGCAGGCGAATGGCGCAGCTCCGGTGGCGCCGAGCGCGATCCGTGCCAAGGGCAAGACCTTCGTGAACGGCAGCTTTGTCGACGTCTCCGAGCCGCGTGCGCTCGAGCTTTCCGAGATTCCCGGGATCATCGACGACTTCAAGCGCGCGACGAAGAATGCGCTGGAAGCCGGCTTCGACGGCGTCGAGATCCACGGTGCCAACGGCTACCTGCTCGAGCAGTTCGCCAAGGACGGCGCCAACAAGCGCACCGATGCTTACGGTGGCTCGATCGAGAACCGCGCGCGGCTGATGCTGGAGGTATCGAAGGCGGTCGTGGCGGAGGCCGGCGCCGATCGCACCGGCATCCGAATCTCGCCGGTAACGCCGGCCAACGACATCTCGGATTCCAACCCGCAAGCCCTGTACGACCACATCGTCGACGGCCTCAGCGCGCTCAAGCTGGTCTATCTCCACGTCGTCGAGGGCGCCACCGGCGGGCCGCGCGACATCGCCCCGTTCGACTATGCATCCTTGCGCAAGCGCTTCTCCGGCGCCTACGTCGCCAACAACGGCTACGATTTCGATCTTGCCACCAAGGTGCTGGACGCGAACGCCGCCGACCTCATCGCCTTCGGCAAGCCGTTCATCTCCAACCCCGACCTGGTCGAGCGGGTGAAGCAGGGCGCGGGCCTGAACGACTGGGACAAGAGCACCTTCTACGGCGGCGGCGCGAAGGGCTACACCGATTACCCGACGCTGGCGGCCGAGCCGGCGGAGTAAGCGGCGGGCACACTGCCATGCCCAGCGAAGGCGGGGCATCTAGTATTCCGAGACGGCGCGGCTAGAAACGACGAGCTGCGGCGTACTGGATCGCCCGCCGTCGCGGGCGATGACAACGCGAACGTGGGACGCATGTGCCACAAGCTCGTCATTGCGAGCGAAAAGGAGAAGGCCGGGATAGCTCCCGGCCTTCTTCTTGCCTTTGCCGGTTCATGCCGATGCGCGCGCCTCGGACTCGGACGCCACCATCCGCTCGACGATACGACGCATGCGCTGGGGGGCGGCGTCGATGCCGAGCCGGATGCATTTTGCATTGGGGCGCGCCTGCGAGACCTCCTCTATGCGCTCCAGAATGTCTTTGTCTTCGTTGAACGCGATACGAAAATCGGCGTGCAGACGCTGGTCCACATCGGCATCGCCCACAGCGAAATTGCGGACATGGAGCCAGTGATCGATGCAAACGTGATCGTCCACCGGCGTGATGAAATGGCAGGCGAATATCCGCAATCCCCTTCCTCGCTCCTCGGGATCAACGATCACGCCGGCGTCCGCGCTCCCGAAATCGATCACTGCGATGCAAGGAGCGATATAGTCGTAATAGTGCCAGCGATCGACATTGCCGCCGAAGTTGCCGTACTTGGCGAACAGCGGGATAGGCGGGGCGTTCCTGATCCACCGCCACACCAGCACGCCGCGCTCGGAAAAGCTGTGCTCCACCGGAATTTCTTCGCTGGCCGAATTGCCAAGCGTCGACAGGTGCACGAAGCTGACATGCGCGGGATCGCAAAGATTGTCGGCGAGGTTCAGATAGTTTGTCCCGATCCGGAGCGCGTCTCCTTCCGCCACATGCCAACCGCTCTGGCCGAACTGCGGCAGATAATAAATCAGCGATGGGTCGGCGAGCGCGGGATCGCCGGGCCAGATCCAGACGAGGCCCATCTTTTCCCGAAGCGGATATGATGGCACCCGCGCGTTCGGCGGTATCATCGGCTGGCCGGGAATCCGGATGCAGCGCCCGTCCGGGCCAAACGTCATGCCATGATAGCCGCATTCGATCGCATCGCCCTTGAGCTTGCCCATCGACAACGGCGCGAGCCGGTGCGGGCAGGCATCATCCAGTGCAACCACCTCACCTGCTTCGCTGCGATAGACGACGAGGTCCATGCCGAGAATGCGGTGTCGCGCGAGCAAGCGCGTCACATTGCGCGACCACGTGAGCGGATACCAATTGTTACGCGGAGCAAGCAGGTTCATGCGGCACCTCTAGTTCTTCAGCTTGGCCAACACCTCGGCGTCGGCGGGCTGATAGTCGGCGCCGTCGACATAGCGCCAGTCCGTCATCACCCCCTGGCCGTCCCGCACCGCGAGCTGTCCGACATAGACTCCCATGGTGGATTGGTGATCAATCGTCCGGAAGGAAATCGGGCCCACGGGCGTGTCGACCTTGAGATGCTCCATCGCCTTGATCAGCTCGTCGGTCTTGGTCGAGCCGGCCGTCTCGATCGCCTTTGCCAGCACCAGCGTGTTGGTGTAGCCGATCAGCGCGCCGATATTCGGAGGCTCCTTGAAACGCGCAACATAGACCTTCAAGAAGGAGTCATGCGCCGAGGTCTTGATCTCGCTCCAGGGATACCCGGTGACGAGCCAGCCGGGCGGCGCTTCATCCTTCAGCGGGGCGAGATATTCCGGCTCGCCGGAGAGGATGCTGACCACCGCGCGCTTGGCAAACACATTGCGCGTCGTGCCTTCGCGCACGAATTTCGTCAAATCGGCGCCGAACGTCGCGTTGAAAATGGCATCGGGCTGCTCCGCCATCATCGCTTGCACAACTGCACCCGCATCGATCTTGCCGAGCGGCGGCCATTGTTCGGAGACGAATTCGACCTCCGGCTTCAATCGCTTCAATTCGCTTTTGAAACTGGCCACCGCGGCTTGGCCAAACTCGTAGTTCGGCGCAATCGTCGCCCAGCGCCGCGCGGGGAACTTGGCCGCCTCTTTTGCCAGAATTGACGCTTGCGTATAGGTGCTCGGCCGCAGCCTGAACGTATAGCGATTGCCCTTTTCCCAGATGAGCGCATCGGTCAGCGGCTGCGAAGCGAGAAAGAATATCCGCCTCTGCTTGGCGAAATCGGCCACGGCGAGTCCGACATGGGAGAGAATCGTGCCGGTGAGGAGATCGACCTGCTCACCATCGACAAGCTGCCCGGCGGCGGTGATTGCAACGTCCGGCTTGCCGGCGTCGTCGCGAGCGATGATGTCGAGCTTGCGACCGAGAACGCCGCCGCTTCGATTGATCTCGTCGCGTGCGAGTTCCCAGCCCTGGCGATAGCCGCGGGTGCCGACCGGGAGAGCTGAATAGCTCGATATCTCGCCGATCTTGATCGGCGGCGGCTCCGCCGCCCACGCCCCAGCGTAGGTTGCCGTCAAGGCCACTCCAACAAGCTTCGCAACAGCCGAAATGCGCAAATCAGCCTCCCTTCGTTGGGATCGCGAGTGTATGTAGTACTTACTACATAGCGAATACCAGGCGCTGATGGTTGTCAACGGCGAAGTAACGGCGGCCTTGCCAAAAAAACGGCAGGCGCCATCCTACTGGCCGTGATTCCCGGGATACATGATGGCCAACGACACAGAGCAGCCAGCCCGCACTTTGGCCGGCCCCCGCCTCAAGCGGCCTGGCAAGCGAAAAAGGGCATCAACGGTTCGACGGACGCGAGCGCCCGATAAGACCCGTGAAGCCATTCTGCATGCAGCCGTCGCCGAGTTTGCCCGCGAAGGCTATGGCGGTGCGCGGGTCGATCGCATCAGCAAGGCCGCCAGGAGCAACGACCGGATGCTCTATTACTATTTCAAGAGCAAGGAGAAGCTGTTTCACCAGGTGATCGAGCATTGCTATGCTGACCTGGTCGCATCGGAAGAGGCGCTCGATCTCGATTTTTCCAGCCCGCGCCAGGCGCTTGCGGCGCTGGTCGCGTTCAATTGGAACTACTATTGGGCGCATCCGGAGCTGTTGAGCATTCTCGCCACGGAGAATCTCTTCAAAGGCCGTCACGTCAAGAACAACATCCGCCGCAGTTTCTCCAATACTCAACTGGGCATGCTGGAGCGGGTGCTGCAGAGCGGCATCGAACGGCGCGAGTTCCGGCCGAACTGCGATCTCTTTCACCTCTACCTGTCCATCCTGTCGCTGACCTATTTCTACCGCGCCAACCTGTACACGCTGTCGAGCTATACGCAGGTTGATCTTGCGGACGAGGAACGACGAAAGACGTGGCTCCTGCATGTGCAGGCGATGATCGAGGATCTGGTGAGGCGTAGGGACTGACGAGACCAGCGGCACTTTCGCTGCGCTTGCAATGCCGCACTGATTGCCGCGTGCGAAAAAAGGCCGGGATCGCTCCCGGCCTTTCGCATTTGACGAGCTAGACGCCGCTTACTTCGCTTCCGCGCGCTTCGGGGGCTGCGCCGGCCACGACTTGATCAGCGTGTCGTAGTCCACCGTCTCGCCCTTCGGCTTCTCGTTGGCGAGCTTGCGCTGCGGAGCGATGGTGCCGTCCTTCTGGGCCTTGGCGAACCAGTACTCGGCCGTCTCCTTCTTGTGCAGCTTCGGACCGCAGGCGCCCTGCACGCCGGACTTCTCCAGGCGCTCCATCACGGAGTCCTGGGCCGCCGCGAGAGCGTCCATCGCCTGCTGCGGCGTCTTCGCACCGGACGACGCATCGCCGATGTTCTGCCACCACAGCTGGGCGAGCTTCGGATAGTCCGGCACGTTGTTGCCGGTCGGGGTCCATTGCACGCGCGCGGGCGAGCGGTAGAACTCGATCAGGCCGCCGAGCTTCGGCGCACGCTCGGTGAACGACTTGTCCCAGATGTCGGATTCACGGATGAAGGTGAGACCGACATGGCTCTTCTTCAGGCTCACCGACTTGGAGACGATGAACTGGAGATAAAGCCAGGCTGCCTTGCGGCGGTCCGCCGGCGTCGACTTCAGCAGCGTCGCGGAGCCGGCATCCTGGTAGCCGAGCTTCATGCCTTCCTTCCAGTAGGCGCCGTGCGGCGACGGGGCCATACGCCATTTCGGCGTACCGTCCTCATTCACCACGGGCAGACCGGGCTTCACCATGTCGGCGGTGAAGGCGGTGTACCAGAAGATCTGCTGGGCGATGTTGCCCTGCGCCGGAACGGGGCCGGCTTCGGAGAAGGTCATGCCCTGCGCCTGCGGCGGCGCATACTTCTTCAGCCACTCGAGATATTTGGTGATCGAGTAGACCGCGGCCGGACCGTTGGTGTCGCCACCACGCTCGACCGAGGAGCCGACCGGGCGGCAGCCTTCCATGCGGATGCCCCACTCGTCGACCGGCAGACCGTTCGGAATGCCCTTGTCACCGTTGCCGGCCATCGACAGCCAGGCGTCGGTAAAGCGCCATCCCAGCGAGGGGTCCTTCTTGCCATAGTCCATATGGCCGTAGACCTTGACGCCGTTGATCTCCTTGATGTCGTTGGTGAAGAACTCGGCGATGTCCTCGTAGGCGGACCAGTTCACGGGCACGCCGAGCTCGTAGCCGTACTTGGCCTTGAACTTGGCCTTGTAGTCGGGGTTGGTGAACCAGTCGTAGCGGAACCAGTAGAGGTTGGCGAACTGCTGGTCGGGGAGCTGATAGAGCTTGCCGTCCGGCGCCGTGGTGAACGACTTGCCGATGAAGTCGTTGACGTCGAGCATCGGGTCGGTGACGTCCTTGCCTTCGCCGGTCATGTAATCCGACAGGATCACGGTCTGGCCGTAGCGGAAGTGGGTACCGATCAGGTCGCTGTCGTTGATCCAGCCGTCATAGACGTTCTTGCCGGACTGCATCTGGGTCTGCAGCTTCTCGACGACGTCACCTTCCTGGATCAGGTCGTGCTTGAGCTTGATGCCGGTGAGTTCGGAGAACGCCTTGGCCAGCGTCTGCGACTCGTATTCGTGGGTGGTGATGGTCTCGGAGACGACGTTGATCTCCATGCCCTTGAACGGCTCGGCCGCCTTGGCGAACCACTCCAGCTCCTTCTTCTGGTCTTCCTTCGATAGGGTCGAGGGCTGGAATTCCGCGATCCACTTCTGGATCACAGCCTCGTCGGCGGCGCGGACCGGCGCCGAGACGGCGAACGACACCGCGACGATCGCGGCGGCGCTGGACATGGTCAGAAAGCTGCTCTTGGTCAATGGACCTTTCCTTCTCCTAAACTGTCGCATGTTGTTCCTCCGTTGCAGCGACAAACTTTTATACAGGCCCGGGTTAGATCCCGGATCTGGCCGTCCCTTCGCGAGCTTCAGACCGTGCGGAAAATGAGCGCGGCCGTGACCAGCGAAATTCCTGATGCGAGCCACAGGCTCGAGATTTCAAAACCCTCCTCGCCGACCGGCAGCGTCGCGATCGCGTCGGTGCCGACGAGGCCGATCCAGAGCAGATGGATCACGGCGGCCGCTATCAGCGAGATGAACAGGCGATCGCCGCGCGTGGTCGGAATGCTGAGCACGCCGACACGCTCGGTTTCGGGGTAGACCGCGGCGAGCCACGTCATCACCGCCAGCGTGCAGGCGAGCGCGGCGAAGAAGATAGCGGTCGGCAGCGTCCACGCCATCCATGCGATGGATTCCATAGCTCTTACTCCTTGCGCATGACCTGGTCCGAAAACCGGTTTTCACTTTTCGGGATCATGGGGTCAGACCCGGCCGAGCGCGAAGCCCCGCGCGATGTAGTTGCGGACGAACCAGATCACCAGCGCGCCCGGAATGATGGTGAGCACGCCGGCCGCCGCAAGCAAGCCCCAGTCCATGCCGGCGGCCGACACCGTGCGCGTCATGATCGCGGCGATGGGCTTGGCCTGCACCGAGGTCAGCGTGCGTGCGAGCAGCAGCTCCACCCAGGAGAACATGAAGCAGAAGAAGGCGGCGACGCCGATGCCGCTCGCAATCAGCGGCACCAGGATCTTGATGAAGAAGCGCGGGAAGGAATAGCCGTCGAGGAAGGCGGTCTCGTCGATCTCGCGCGGCACACCGGAGACGAAGCCCTCGAGGATCCACACCGCGAGCGGAACGTTGAAGATGCAATGCGCGAGCGCCACCGCCCAGGGCGTATCGAACAGGCCGATCGCCGAATAGAGGTTGAAGAACGGCAGCGCATAGACCGCGGCCGGCGCCATGCGGTTCGACAGCAGCCAGAAGAACAAATGCTTGTCGCCGAGGAAGCGATAGCGCGAGAAGGCGTAGGCCGCCGGCAGCGCCACCGAGATCGAGATGATGGTGTTGAGAACGACGTATTCCAACGAGTTGATGTAGCCGGAATACCAGCTCTCGTCGGCGAAGATGCGCTTGTAGTGCTGCAAGGTCGGCGTGTGCGGCCACAGCGTCATTGTCGAGACGATCTCGCTGTTTGTCTTGAAGCTCATATTGACGAGCCAGTAGATCGGCAGCAGCAGGAAGACCAGGAACAGCCCCATGATGAGGCGGCGGCCGGGAATCGAATGCATCAGGCCACTCCTTCCTTTGGCTTGAGCGCGGGTACGGGCTTCAGCGCGGCCGAAGGCTTGGGCTCCACCGCCGGCTCGCTCTCCGCCTGGACCTTTCGTTCGACGCCGGCATTGGTCATGACGGTGTAGAAGATCCAGCACACGATCAGAATGATCAGATTGTAGACCAGCGACAGCGCGGCGGCCTTGCCGAGGTCGAACTGGCCGAGCGCGATCTTGACCAGCTCGATCGACACGAAAGTGGTGGAGTTGCCGGGTCCGCCGCCGGTGACGACGAACGGCTCGGTGTAGATCATGAAGCTGTCCATGAAGCGCAGCAGCACCGCGATCAGCAGCACCCGGTTCATCTTCGGCAGCTGGATCGCCTTGAACACCGCCCAGCGCGAGGCGCCGTCGATCTGGGCCGCCTGGTAGTAGGCATCCGGGATCGACTTCAGGCCGGCATAGCAGAGCAGCGCGACGAGGCTGGTCCAGTGCCAGACGTCCATCACGATGACGGTGACCCAGGCGTCGATCTCGTTGGAGACGTAGTTATAGTCGATGCCGATGGCGTTCAGCACGTAGCCGAGCAGGCCGATATCGGGCCGGCCGAAGATCTGCCAGATCGTGCCGACCACGTTCCACGGAATCAGGAGCGGCAGCGCGAGGATGATGAGGCAGGCCGCGACGGTCCAGCCCTGGCGCGGCATCGACAGCGCGACGACGATGCCGAGCGGCACCTCGATCGCGAGGATCACCATCGAGAAGAACAAGTTTCGCCCGAGCGAGGCGAGGAAGCGGCCGCCGAGATCGGTCGAGGGGTCGAGCAGCTCCTTGAACCAGCCGACACCGTTCCAGAAGAATTGGTTGTTGCCGAAGGTATCCTGCATCGAATAGTTCACCACCGTCATCAGCGGCAGCACCGCCGAGAAGGCGACCACCAGGAACACCGGCAGCACCAGGAACCAGGCTTTTTGGTTGACGGTCTTGTCCATCAGGCGGCTCCCTCCACCAGAAGGCTGTCGGCATAGACGTGGACATGCGACGGATCGAATTTGAGCCCGGCCGTGCTGTCGGATGAGGTGAAGCCCGCCGGCGCGCGCGCCGCGAGTTTGGCATCGCCAACACGCACGCGCGCGAAGCGGATGCGGCCGAGATCGTCGATGCGTTCGATCTTCGCGCTGAGCAGGCCGGGCGCGGGCACGACGGCCTCGACGAATTCGGGGCGCACGCCGATCTCGATCTTGGCACCCGCCGGAAGATTGTCGTAGGCGCGGTTGAGCGCGATGATGTGGCCGTCGACCCTGGCCTCGCGTCCCCTCACCTCCGCCGGCAGGATGTTCATGCCGGGCGAGCCGATGAAGTAACCGACGAAGGTGTGTGCCGGCTTGTCGAACAGCTCGGCCGGCGTGCCGCTCTGCACCACGCGGCCGTCATGCATGACGACGACGGTGTCGGCGAAGGTCAGCGCCTCGGTTTGGTCATGGGTGACGTAGATCATCGTGAGGTCGAGCTCGCGATGCAGCGCCTTCAGCTTGGAGCGCAGCTGCCATTTCAGCTCGGGATCGATCACCGTCAGTGGTTCGTCGAACAGCACGGCGGCAACGTCGGAGCGGACGAGGCCACGGCCGAGCGAGATCTTCTGCTTGGCGTCGGCGGTGAGACGCGTGGCCTTGCGGTTCAGATAGGGCTCGAGGTCGAGCAGGCGGCCGATCTCGGCGACGCGCTTGTCGATCTCGGCCTTCGGTACGCCGCGGTTCTTCAGCGGAAATGCCAGGTTCTGCCCGACGGTCATGGTGTCGTAGATGACCGGAAACTGGAACACCTGGGCGATGTTGCGCTTCTGGGTCGACAGCGGCGTGATGTCCTTGCCGTCGAACAGGATCTTGCCGCGCGAGGGCGTGATGATGCCGGAGATCACATTGAGCAGCGTGGTCTTGCCGCAACCGGACGGGCCAAGCAGCGCATAGGCGCCGCCCTGCCGCCAGGTCATGGTCACCGGCTTCAGCGCAAAGCTTTCCTGCGGCGCATCATTGCCGCCGTAGGAATGGGCGAGATCGACGAGGTCAATGCGGGCCATGGCGCATCTCCCTCAAGCTTTTTTCTTTGACGCGTTTTCTTCACGCGAACCGCTAGGCACTTCGCTTGAAAACGCTATAGGGCCCGGAGCGGCGACCAGGCGGTCAGCCGCATCGAACACAAACACATCGTTGGGATCAAGCACGGCATCGATGGTCTGGCCGGGCTCGAACTCGTGCACGCCGTGCAGCACCGCCACCCAGTTCGATCCGTCGCGGGTCAGATGCACGAAACTCTCCGAACCGGTGATCTCGGTCACCGTAACAGTGGCGTGGAAGGCATGGCGGTCGGCCTCGCCATCGGCAAGCCCAAGCTGATGGGCGCGGAAGCCGACGCGATAGGTGCCATCGGCGAGCGAGGAATAGAGGCCGGAGGCCGGCGAGGCCGTGCCGCCGGCATATAGCACAGAGCCGTTCCTCTTCTCGATGCCGACCAGATTGAGCGGCGGATCGGAGAAGACCTGCGCGACGCGCAAGGTCTGCGGCCGGCGGTAGACATTGGCGGTCTCGCCCATCTGCAGCGCCTGCCCTTCCCACATACAGACCGTGTTGCCGCCGAGCAGCAGCGCCTCGGTCGGCTCCGTGGTGGCATAGACGAAGATCGCGCCCGAGGCCTCGAAAATGCGCGGAAGCTCGGCGCGCAGCTCTTCGCGCAGCTTGTAGTCAAGATTGGCGAGCGGCTCGTCGAGCAGCACGAGATCGGCGCCCTTGACCAGCGCGCGCGCGATCGCGGTGCGCTGCTGCTGGCCGCCGGAGAGCTGGAGCGGCGTGCGCTTGAGGAACGGCTCGAGCCGCAGCAGCTTTGCCGCCTCGGCCACGCGCTTCTCGATCTCCTCGCGCGGCTTGCCCTGCACGCGCAGGGGCGAGGCGATGTTCTCATAGACCGTGAGCGAGGGGTAGTTGATGAATTGCTGGTAGACCATCGCGACCGACCGCTCGCGCACGTCGGCGCCGGTGACGTCCTTGCCACCAACCAGCACCCTGCCCGTCGTCGGCTTATCGAGGCCGGCGAGCAGCCGCATGATCGAGGTTTTGCCCGACAGCGTCGGTCCGAGCAGCACGTTGAGCGTGCCGCTCTCGAGCGTCAGCGAGACGTCGCGGATATGCGCGATGCCGTCGACGGTCCGGGTGACGTGATCGAGTGTCACGCTCATGGGCGTCCTCCTGCTTCCAGCAGTGGACTTTGCTGCACAGCGTGGGTCCTGATCCAGTCGTCAAGCGCTGCGATCTCGTCGGCACTTAGTCGCAGGCCGAGCTTGGAACGGCGCCAGACGATGTCCTCGGCCGTGACCGCCCATTCATTGGCGATGAGATAGCGCACCTCGCGCTCGGTCAGCGTCGCACCGAAGACCTGGCCGAGATCGGCGGCCGATTTGGCGTCACCGAGCAGCTTGATCGCCCTGGTGCCGTAGGCGCGCGCAAGGCGGCGTGCATGCTCATGGCTGAGGAAGGGATAGCCGCGCTGAAGCTCGGCGACCAGGCCGTCGACATCGGACACGCCCATGTCGCCGCCGGGCAGTGGCCATTTGCCGGTCCAGCCCTCGCGCGCTTTTGCACTGCGAAGATAGGGCGCGAGCCGCTCCAGCGCCTCTTCGGCGAGGCGCCGATAGGTGGTGATCTTGCCGCCGTAGATCGACAGCAGCGGCACGCCACCGGGGGTATCGAGCTCGAACACGTAATCGCGCGTCGCGGCTTTGGCCTCGTTGGCGCCATCGTCATAAAGCGGTCGCACGCCGGAATAGGTCCAGACCACGTCATCGGACGTGACGGGTTTCGCCAGATACTCGCTCGCCGCCGTGCAGAGATACTGGATCTCCTCCGGCGTCGCCTTCACCTTGGCAGGATCGCCGTCATAATCCCGGTCCGTCGTGCCGATCAGCGTGAAATCGTCCTGATAAGGAATCACGAAGATGATGCGCCCGTCAGCATTCTGGAACATGTAGGCGCGGTCGTGGTCGTAGAGCTTCTTGACCACGATATGCGAGCCCTGCACCAGGCGTACCTTGGCTTTGGAGTTGACGCCGGCGCCGCGGCCGAGCACGTCCTCGACCCAGGGGCCGCCGGCATTGACCAAGGCCTTCGCCCGGATCGACGAGCGCGCGCCGGTCAGCGTGTTGACCATGCCGACGGTCCAGATGCCGTCGGACTGGCGGATCTCGGTGGCGCGGGTGCGGGTGCGGATCTCCGCGCCCTTGTCGGCGGCATCGCGCGCGTTGAGCACGACAAGGCGGGCGTCGTCGACGAAGCAGTCCGAGTATTCGAACGCTCGGCTGTAGCGATTCGGGATCAGCGGCTTGCCGACCTCGTCACGCCGAAGATCGACCGAACGGGTGGCCGGCAGCAGGTGCCGGCCCCCGATATGGTCATAAAGGAAGAGACCGAGGCGCAGCAGCCAGGCGGGGCGCAACCCGGCGTGATGCGGCAAGACGAAACGTAGGGGCCGGATGATGTGGGGCGCGATGCCCCAGAGGATTTCTCGCTCGATCAGCGCCTCGCGGACCAGCCGAAACTCGTAATATTCGAGATAGCGCAGGCCGCCGTGCACCAGCTTGGTCGACCAGGACGACGTCCCGCTCGCCAGATCGTTCATTTCACACAGGAAAACCGTGTTGCCGCGGCCCACCGCGTCGCGCGCGATGCCGCAGCCGTTAACACCGCCTCCAATGATGGCGAGGTCGAAAATACGCTCCAACAGACGCATCCCCCGGCGACCGCTCTTCCTTCGAGCGACTACTTTCGTTTTTGATTAGATCACACCAAAAAACGAAAGCAAGATGAAAGAGAGGGGAAGCGAAGTGAAAGAGGAACTTTTTTTGGCGAGCAATTGGACCGGAAATGAAGCAGTTCGGAGCTGCGATTCGAGGCGGACGCACCCTTGAACGGTCAGCGATGCAGAATTATAGTCATAATAGTCATATTGGTTTCTGCTTCATGATCGATAACAACCCAGCACGTGACTCACTTCCGATTGATGACACCTGGACGCTCGCCAATGCCAAGGCGCGGTTGTCGGAGGTCATCGACCGCGCTCAAACCGGACCGCAGGTCATCACCCGACACGGCAAGCCCAATGCGGTGGTGGTTTCTGCCGAGGAATGGGCGCGCAAGACAGCGCGCAAGGGCACCCTTGCCGAATTCCTGCTCGCCTCGCCACTGCGCGGCGCCGAGCTTGAGCTCGATCGCGTGCACGACACGCCACGCGACGAAATGCCGTGAACCTGCTGCTCGACACCAACGTGCTGTCCGAGGTTCAGCGACCTGCGCCTTCGCCGAAACTCCTGGCGTGGCTCGATACGATCGACGAGGACCGTGCGTTCATCAGCGTTGCATCAATCGCTGAGCTTCGCCGCGGCATCGCATTGCTGGAGGAGGGCAGGCGGCGCACCGCGCTGGCCGCCTGGCTTGCGAACGATCTGCCGGCGCGGTTCGCCCGACGAGTCCTGCCGATCGATCACGCCGTGGCCGAGCGCTGGGGCGACCTGATGGCCCAGAGCCGCAGAAGCGGCGTCGCATTGTCTGTTATGGACGGCTTCTTTGCGGCCACGGCGGTCACGAACAGCCTCACGCTCGTCACGCGCAATGCGAAGGATTTTGCCCCCTTCGGCGTGCCGCTACTCAACCCGTGGGACGAAGCTTAAGCCGCTATCTCAACCGCACGACCGGCGCCGCGTCCTGCGCATCGGTCTGGGTGTCGTCGATATCCGCTCCCTTCGGCATCGCCTCCACCACCTCGATGCCCTTGCTGTGGCAGATGGTGGCGAGGCGCTCGGGAAGCTCCTGGTCGGTGACGAAGGTCTGGATCTGGGTGATGTGGGCGATGCGCACCGGCGCGCTGCGCCGGAGCTTTGTCGAATCGGCGACCAGCATGACGCTGCGGGCATTGGCGATGATGGCCTGCGCCACCTGCACCTCGCGATAGTCGAAGTCGAGCAGCGCGCCTTCCTCGTCGATCGCGGACGCGCCGATGATGGCATAGTCGACCTTGAACTGGCCGATCAGCTGCGTCGCGGTCGAACCGACCACGGCGCCGTCGGCGCGGCGGACCGTACCACCTGCGACCACCACCTCGATGCGGGGATGGCGGTAGAGCAACATGGCGACGTTGAGATTGTTGGTGATGACGAGGAGATCCTCGTGCGAGGTCAGCGCGCTTGCCACCTCCTCGGTCGTGGTGCCGATGTTGATGAACAGCGAGCAGCCGTTCGGGATCAGCGAGGCGGCGGCGGCACCAATCGCTTTCTTCTCATCCGCGGCCACGAAGCGGCGCGCCTCGTAGGCTAGGTTTTCCACGCCGGAGGCGATGATGGCGCCGCCGTGGATGCGGGTCAGCGATCTTCGTTCGCAGAGATCGTTGAGGTCCTTGCGGATGGTCTGCGCCGAGACCTCGAACTTGCGCGCGAGTTCCTCGACCGTGACGCGGCCGGACGCGCGCGCGATGTTGAGGATTTCGGCTTGGCGGTGGGTCAGTCCGGTCACGGCAATGGCCTCAAATCAGAATGCCGCATGGTGCGGCGGTTCGCGCGTCCGGTCAATGCACACGCCGATCACGGTTAACGGATGGCCTCACCACGCCATCGCGGCGGAGAGACGCGCAAGCAGTTCCGGATCGTCATAGGCGCTGGCGGAGGCGACCGCGCCTGACGCAACCAGGTCAGCATGGCTGAGGCTGGTGCGGATGCCGATGGTCGGAATGCCGGCCGCTGCGGCGGATTGCACGCCGGTGCGGGAGTCCTCGAATGCGATCGAAGCCTCCGGCCTCGCGCCGACGAACCGCAGCCCCTCTTGATAAGGCAGCGGATGCGGCTTGCCGTGCGGCAGCTCGGCGCCGATCACGAGCGCCCTGAAACGGTGCGTGATGCCGAGGCCGGACAGCAGCAGCTCGGCGTTGAGACGCGGCGCGTTGGTCACGGCGACCATGGGAATGCCGGCGCTGTCGGCCCGGTCGAGCAGCGCCATCAGACCCGGCAGCGGCGCGATCTGCCCGGCAACCAGCGTGCGGAAGACCTCCTCCTTCTCGTCGAGAATCAGGGCGCGCCGCTCCGGCGCCTCGTGGGACAGAAAGCGCTCGCCAATTGCGACGTTGGCGAAGCCTTGCAGCTCTCTGGAGAAGCGCGCGTGGTCGAAGACATGGCCGTGCGGGCCGAGCACCTGGTTGAAGGCCTTCAAGTGCAACGGGTCGGTGTCGGCGAGCGTGCCATCGATGTCGAACAGCAATGCCCTGCCCATCGTCCCCGGTTTGGCCTCGATCATTTCCGGACTTTCTAAAATGCGCGACGCATCGATGCGCGACACGTATCAATATGGCCTCCATCGCGCAATGACGCATCCACATGACGACAATGCGCCACTCGACAAAGTGGCGCGCGGCTGCAACACTCGGTGCAAGACCAAAAAGGAGGAAACGATGACGATCAACCGACGCGACCTGGCTCTCTCGACCCTCGCCGTCTCGGCGCTTGCGCTCACATCACCTGCGTTCGCCGCATCGGCGGACGAAGAAGCCGTGGCGAAGAAGGTCGAGGCCTTCCGCCTCGCCCAGATCGCGGCCGACCCGAAGGCGCTCGGCACGCTGTGCTGGGACGATCTCAGCTACAGCCATTCCAGCGGCAAGGTCGAGGACAAGGCGACCTTCATCGCCAACGCCACCGACGGCAAATCGAAATTCCTGTCGATCGAATACAAGGACCCCACCATCAAGGTGGTCGGTCCCGCCGCGATCGTGCGCTTCCACTGGCTGGGCGAGCAGGAGATGGCGGCCGATGGGAAGAAAGTGTCGACCAATCTTCACATCCTGATGAATTGGCAGAAGCAGGGCGACGAGTGGAAGCTCTTGTCGCGCGCCGCGACGAAATTGTGATGTGACCGCCCACCCTCTCCGCTCATGTCCGCCTTCGCCAAGGCTTCGGCGAACATGAGGGAAGGAAAATGCAGCCGCATCAACGGCTGCAAAAAATTCCGACCACGCTTCGCGCGCCCCGAAATGACGGACGCGACGCTTACGCCGCCTCCTTCACATCGCCGTTGACCAGCTTGCGCGCAGCGCGCTCGGCTTCGCGGGGGTTGCGGAAGAGTTGGCCTTCGAGGCGGTTGAAGCGGTGCGATGAGGCGAAGAAGCAATAGCCTCCTTGGGAACGAACGACGATACCTGCGGTCTGCGAATTAACTTCGATGATGTAGCTGTCCGGCATGGTCCGTGAAGTCCTCAGTGCGCGCAGATAACGGCATCCAGGCCCAAAGGTTCCTGGGCATTTGAGGCCGTTTCCACCCCGAATCGACACGCAATTGAGTACGCCGGGACCTCATCCGTTTTATGACCTGTTCTTGGCGAAGCCGCGACGGATGCGGACGAGACGCCGCGCGGTCGTCCGCCGCGCGCGCTTACGTCGCGATCGACGCGTCAGGGGCGCGCACTTCCTGTGGCCGGCCGTGCTCGTCGATCGAGACGTAGGTAAAATTGCCGTCGGTGACCAGGAACGGATGCTCCTCGCCGCGACGCAGCGCCCAGGCTTCGAGATGCACGGTCATTGACGTGCGCCCGACGCGCACGAGATTGGCATAAACCGAGACGAGATCGCCGACATACACCGCTTTGCGAAAATTCATGGCCTCGATCGCCACCGTCACGGTGCGCGACTTCGCGACCTTTGAAGCAAACACGCCGCCACCGACGTCCATCTGGCTGAGCAGCCAGCCGCCGAAGATGTCGCCGTTGGCATTGGTGTCAGCGGGCATCGCCAGCGTGCGGATGCAGAGATCGCCGCGCGGCGCGGCGTCGGACTTTTCGTTCATATCGCTCTCACTTGAAATTATCCCAGCCCGGATCGGGCGCGAAGCGTCCGCCGAATCGTTCGGCCAGCGCGCGCAGCGTGGATACAATATTTTCCACGCCGCGCGTGCGCGCATAGTTCAGCGGGCCGCCGCGGAACGGCGCATAACCTGTGCCGAAGATCATGGCGCCATCGACGGCATCGGGGTCATCGACGATGCCCTCGCGAAGCGCCGCGACGCAGACATTGGACATCGGCAGCACCAGGCGGTCGATCATCTGGTCGGTGACGCGCGGGCCGGTGTCGGGCAGCGGTGCCTTCTCGGCATTGCCGTCCTTCCAGGTGTAAAAACCCTTGCCGGTCTTGCGGCCGAGCTCGCCCTTGGTGACCTTCTCGCGCAGCCAGGCCGGCGTCGGCGGCAGGAGGTCGCCGAACTTGGCGCGCAGCATGTCGCCGACGTCGAGGCAGATGTCGAGACCGACCTGATCGGCGAGCTCGATCGGTCCCATCGGCATACCGAACTGTTCGGCGGCAGCATCGATCAGGCGCTGGTCGATCTTCTCGTCCAGCATCACCATCGCCTCCAACATGTAGGGCGTCAGCGCGCGGTTGACGAGGAAGCCGGGCGAGCTCTTGACGGCCAGCGGCAGGCGATCGATAGCGCCGACAAAGGCGAGCGCTTCTTTCAGCACATCGGGGGCGTTGCCGTCATGGCCGACGACCTCGACCAGTTGCAGGCGCGACACCGGATTGAAGAAATGCAGGCCGACCAGCCGCTCCGGCCGCGCCAGCGTGGTCCGCAGATCCTGCAGCGGAATGCTGGACGTGTTGGTCGCAAGGATCGCGCCCGGCTTCATGCGTGGTTCGAGGCCGGCATAGACCTTCTGCTTCAGCTCGAGCTTTTCCGGCACGGCCTCGATGATCAGATCGGCGTTGCGGACGCCCTCCCCGTCCATATCCGGAATCAGGCGATCGAGCGCGTCGCGCACCTCGGTGGCTTTTCGGATGATCTTGCCGTAGAGCTCGGCGGCACGCTTCACAGCGCCTGCGATCGGCTCCGCCTTCATGTCGGCGAGCGAGACGCGCAGCCCCTGTCCCGCACACCAGGCCGCGATGTCGCCGCCCATGGCGCCGGCGCCGATGACATGGACGTGCTTGATCGCGTTGCCGCTTCCGGCCACCTTCTTCATCTGCTCGCGCAGGAAGAAGACCCTGATCAAATTCTGCGCGGTCGGCGTCACCATCAGCTTGGCAAATGATGCCTGCTCGGCCTTCAGCATCGCAGCCTTGCTGCCGCCATGCCTCTCCCAGAGATCGATCAGCGCGTAAGGCGCCGGATAATGCTCGCGGGACGCGGCCTTCGCCGCCTCCGAGCGCATGCGTTTTGCGAGCAGCCCGCGCGCGGCGCCGAAATTGGCCGCGCGTGTCAGGACGCCTGGACGCGCCCGCTTCAGGCGGCCGAACAGCGCGTCCTTCACGGCGCCCCGGACATGGCGCTCCTGCGTCACGCTATCGACCAGGCCGAGCGATTTGGCGCGGCGCGCATCGATGGTGCGCCCCGTGAGCATCAGCGCCATCGACTGCGTGGGATTGACCAGCGCCGTGAAACGCGCGGTGCCGCCGAGGCCGGGATGCAGGCCGAGCATCACCTCCGGGAAGCCGAAGCGCGCGCCGTCGATGGCGATGCGCGACTGGCAGGCCAGCGCGACCTCGAGCCCGCCGCCGAGGCAGAAGCCGTGGATCACTGCGACCGTCGGCAGCTTGAGCGCTTCCAGATGATCCACCACCGCATGCGCGGCGCGGATGCGTGTCTCCACCGTCTCGGCATCGCTGGCGCCGCGGAATTCGTTGACGTCGGCGCCGGCAATGAAGCCGGAGGGTTTTGCCGAGCGGATCACGAGACCGGCCGGACGCTCGGTCTCGATCGCCGCGAGCACTGCGTCGAACTCCTCCATCACGTCGGAAGAGAGCGTGTTGGCGCTGGAATCGGCACGGTCGAACAGCAGCCAGGCGACGCCGTCGGCATCGCGCGTCAGCTTGAAGTGCTTGTAGCGGCCGTCCGGAGCGGGCTGCGGCCCGAGCTCCAATACGCGGTCGCCGAGCGCGGTCATGATCTTCGAATCCATGGTCACACCACCTCGATCAGCATCGCGCCGCCGAGCCCGCCGCCGATGCATTCGGTGGCGACACCACGCCGCGTGCCGAGCCGCTTCATCGCATTGACGAGATGCAGAACGATGCGGTTGCCGGAGGTGCCGACGGGATGGCCGAGCGAGATCGCACCGCCATCGACATTGAGCCTTTCACGGTCGATCTCGCCGGCAGCGCCGTCGAGGCCAAGAATCTCGCGGCAGAATTTGTCGTCGTTCCAGGCGGCGAGGCATCCGAGCACCTGTGTGGCAAAGGCCTCGTTCAGCTCCCAGGTGTCGACGTCCTTGATGGTGAGGTCGTTGCGCTGAAGCAGCGGCGTTGCCGACATCACGGGACCGAGCCCCATGATGCTGGGGTCGAGCGCGGCCCAGTGGCTGTCGACGATCGCAGCCTTCGGCGTCAGCCTGTGCTTTGCCACCGCCGCGTCGGAAGCAAGGATCACCCAGGAGGCGCCGTCGGTGATCTGCGAGGAATTGCCGGCGGTGACCTGGCCCCAGGGCCGCTCGAACGCCGGCCTCAGCTTTGCAAGTGACTCGGCCGTCGAGTCCGGGCGCACGCCGTCGTCATGATCGAAGAACTTGCCGTCGCGGGAGAACGCAGTCTCGACCTCGCCTTTCAAAAAGCCCTCGGCCTGCGCGCGGGCGAGCCGGCGATGGCTCTCGGCGGCGTAGGCATCGGACTGGGCGCGCGTGATGCCGAAGAGATGGCCGACGACTTCGGCTGTCTGGCCCATGTTGAGATCGGTGATGGGATCGGTCAGCCCGCGCTCGAGGCCGATGATCGGCTTGAGATAGCGCGGGCGCAGCTTGAACGCGGCGGCGAGTGTTGCGGCGACGCCCTTGGCAGTGGCAAGGCCGGCGAACCAGCGCACGCCGGAATTGGGCCAGACCAGCGGCGCGTGGCTCAGCGCCTCGGTGCCGCCGGCCAGGATCATGTCGGCGTGGCCCTCGCGGATGTAGCGATAGGCGGTGTCGATCGACTGCATGCCCGAGCCGCAATTGATCTGCACCGTGAAGGCGACCATGTCCTCGCCCATGCCAAGCCGGAGTGCGGCGACGCGCGCCGGGTTCATCTCGTCGGCGATGACGTTGACGCAGCCGAGAATGACCTGGTCGAAATCATCTGGAGCAAACGGCTGGCGCGCCAGCAGTGGCCGGCCGCATTGCACGGCGAGATCGACCGGCGTGAACGGCCCGGGCCCGGAACGCGCCTTCAGAAACGGCGTCCGGCTGCCGTCGACGATGAAAACCGGTCGTGCCATCAGCTCGCCGCCCTCTGTTCCCCGAGTTCCTGGAAGAACTGATGCACGTCGCCGATTTTCTTGTAAATCGGCGACAGGGCCTCCGGCGCAAAATCGTCGACCTCGATCACTTTTGTGGCGGCTTCACGAGCGGCCGCGAGCTGCTCGCCCTCGGCCTGCGTGATCACGCCCTTGGTGACGGCGTCCTTCCAGTCCCAAATATGCGCAGCGCGCATGCGCCTGGCGATCGCGTCGGCACCTGCCACGAGCTTGAATGCGCGCTCCAGCCGGGCAAAGCCGCTGTCGTCATCGACATGGGCGAGATCCGGCGTAAGCCGCTCCCGCGCGGCCGACGGCTCCAGCACAATGCTTGCGCATTCGTGCACGACGCGGTCGGAGGGGCCGAGCACGCGGGCGCCGAACGGCTGGACCACGAACTTGAGGAAGCCGGCGACGAAGCGGTTGGGCAGATTGGCGAGAATCTCGGCAAGCCGGTTCTCGATGGTCTTGAACCCCGTTGCCATGCACCATTCCAGCGCCGCAAAATCCTCCTTCTGCCGGCCTTCGTCCTGCCAACGCTTCAGCGCGGCCGAGAGCAGATACAGCTCGGAGAGGATGTCGCCGAAGCGCGCCGACAGCATCTCCTTGCGTTTGAGCGCGCCGCCCAGCGTGAGCAACGCCATATCGGCGCAGAGCGCGAAGGCCGCGGAGTAGCGCGAGAGCTGGCGATAGAAGGGCCTGGCGTCGCCCGCATCCGGAGCCATCGCGAAGGCGCCGAAGGTCCAGCTCTGGCCGAAGGCACGGAACAATGTCCGCAAGCTATGGCCGACATGCTTCCAGAACGCCTTGTCGAATGCGGTGAGCCCGCGCTCGCGATCGGTATCGGCCAGCGCGTTCATCTCGTCGAGCAGATAAGGATGCGCGCGAATCGCGCCCTGCCCGAACACGATGAGATTGCGCGTAAGGATATTGGCGCCTTCGACGGTGATGCCCACAGGCACGGCACGGTGCAGGTTGCCGAGATAATTCTGCGGGCCGTCGATCACGGCCTTGCCGCCGTGGATATCCATGGCATCGTCGACGGCGGTGCGCATCCGCTCAGTCGCGTGCAGCTTCATGATGCCGGAGATGACGGCAGGATGAACGCCGGCATTCAGCGCCGCGCAGGTCAGCCGCCGTGCTGCATCGAGCTGATAGGCGGTGGCGACGATGCGCGCGAGCGGCTCCTCGACGCCCTCGAACTTGGAGATGGAGATGCCGAACTGCTCGCGGATGCGGGCATAGGCGCCGGTGGTGCGCGCGGCATAGGCCGCGCCGGCAGCGGAGAGCGAGGGCAGCGAGATGCCGCGGCCGGCGGCAAGCGCCGTCATCAGCATCTTCCAGCCCTGGCCGAGGCGTTCCTTGCCGCCGATGACGTAGTCGAGCGGGATGAAGACGTCGCGGCCCCAGTTCGGGCCATTCTGGAACACCTGCATCGACGGCAGATGGCGATGGCCGATCTCGACACCGGGCAGGTTGGTCGGGATCAGTGCGACGGTGATGCCGAGCTCTTCCTGGTTGCCGACGAGATGATCAGGGTCATAGGCCTTGAAGGCGAGCCCTAGCAGCGTCGCCACGGGGCCGAGCGTGATATAGCGCTTGTGCCAGTTCAGCCTGAGGCCGACGACTTCGCGGCCCTCGAAATCGCCCTTGCAGATGATGCCGGTGTCGATCATCGAGGCGGCATCGGAGCCGGCCTCGGGGCTGGTGAGGCCGAAGCAGGGAATGTCGCGGCCGTCGGCCAGCCGTGGCAGCCAGCGCTCCTGTTGTTCTTTGGTGCCGAAGCGCATCAAGAGCTCGCCGGGGCCGAGCGAGTTCGGCACCATCACGGTGACCGCCGCTGCGATCGAGCGGGTCGAGATCTTGCGCACGACTTCCGAATGCGCATAGGGCGAGAAGCCGAGACCGCCAAACTCCTTCGGTATGATCATGCCGAAGAACTTCTCGCGCTTGACGAAATGCCAGACGTCCGGCGGCAGGTCGCGCCATTCCCAGAAGATTTTCCATTCGTCGAGCATGGCGCAGAGCTCGTCGACGGGGCCGTTGAGGAAGGCCTGCTCCTCGGCGGTCAGCCTCGCCTGCGGCACCTTCAACAGCTTGGTCCAATCAGGGTTGCCGGTGAAGAGGTCGGCGTCCCACCAGACGTCACCGGCCTCCAGCGCCTCGCGTTCGGTGTCGGACATCGCCGGCAGCACGCCGCGCGCCCAGGAAAAGATCGGCTTTGTGATTTTGTCGCGGCGGAAGCTCATGGCGGACCTCATGGATCGGCGCGGGTGTCGGCATTTTAGCGGAAAGTGGCCGGCGAAAGTGAACATCTCGGCGGCAAAAAAGACGCGAATCGACGCGGCCGGGCGGCCACCCCCGGGACCATAACGGCCGGGGCGTGCGGGCAGTTCCGGGAGGGGGAATGGGACGAGATGTCTTCGCACGTGTCATTCCGGGGCACGCGAAGCGTGAGCCCCGAATCCATACTCCCGATCGTGGTTATGGATTCCGGGCTCGCGCCTGCCGGCGCGGCGCGGAATGGCGGAGTAGCCTAAAGCGCGATGAGATCAGGATGAATCGTCATCGCGCTTTAGGTTATTGTTTGAGCATGATCCTTTCGGAAAACCGCTGCGCACTTTGCGCTAACGCGGCCCTTCGGGTCCGGATCATGCTCTCTAATCCGGCCGGACCATCTCGAACATGTTTTCCGGCTTGATCTCGAAATAGTCGCCGCGGCGGCCGGCGCGGACGATGGGGCGGGCGGCGGCGGTCTGGTAGACGCCGTCCTTGATCATGGCCTTGTCGATGTGGACGGCGACGACCTCACCCAGCGTCAGCCAGGCGTCGGCCTCCTTGCCGTCGGCGCCCTTGAGGCGGACGATGTCGGACACCTTGCATTCGAAGGCGACCGGGCTCTCGCCGACGCGCGGCACGTTGACGAGCTTGCCGGGCACGGCGGTCAGCCCCGCGATCTCGAATTCGTTGACCTCCGGGGCGACATGCGCGGCGGTCGCGTTCATGTGCTTGGCCAAATCCATCGTCGCGAGATTCCAGACGAACTCGCCGGTCTGCTGGATGTTCTCGACCGAGTCCTTCCAGTTGGTGGAGGAGAAGCCGATGATCGGCGGCACGTAAGCGAAGGCGTTGAAAAAGCTGTAGGGCGCGAGGTTGACGTGGCCCTTGCTGTCGCGCGAGGAGATCCAGCCGATCGGCCGCGGCGCGATGATGGCGTTGAAGGGATCGTGCTTGAGGCCGTGGCCCTTGGACGGCTCGTAGAAGTAAAGGTCTTTGTCGGTCACGCCGCTGTTTCTCCGTTTCTGTCATTCCGGGGCGGTCCGGCGGACCGCGCAAGCGCGGCCCGGAGGACCGAACCCGGAATCTCGAGATTCTCAGGTGCGCAATTGCGCACCGGAGTTCGATGCTTCGCATCGCCCCGGAATGACGGTCAACTTAAAACATCGGGCAAACGACTTCAGTGGCGCGGGGACAGACCCGCGATGACGAAATCGATCATCTGGTCGATGGTCGGGCCCGGCTTGGTGGCGCACTGGGCGATCATCTGGGGGTGGAAGAAGCGCATCATCGCGGTGCAGGCGCACAGCGAGGCCAGTTGCAGGTCCGGCGCCTCGAACTCGCCGGTGGCAGCGCCCTGGGCGATCATCTGGCCGATGACGCCGGCAATGCACTCCATATGTGCGACGCAGACGTCCCAGTCCTCCTCCATCGCGATCGCGACCATCTCGTGCAGCTTGTTATCGCCGACATAGCGCTCGGTGTTCATGCGGTGGATGGTCGTGAGCAGCTCGCGGAAGCGCTCGGGCACCGGACCGGGCTTGGCCACGATCCGCTGCGCCTCCAGCTCGACCTCGCCCATCAGGCCCCGCGCCACCGCCTGGTGAATCGCCTTCTTCGATTCGAAGAAGCGATAGACGTTGGCGGGGCTCATCCTGAGCTCCTTGGCGATGTCCCCGACCGTGGTCTTCTGATAGCCGATCTGGCGGAACAGCCGCTCGGCCACCTCGAGGATACGATCCCGGGTGTCGCCTTCGATATGTTCCGCAACCAGTGTCATTTTGTCAGGACTCGTTCGTCAGTACTTCATCTCACTTATTCAGCCGCTTCAGCAAGCGGAATAGCAGGATGGTCATCGCTCCCATGCTGCGATGCGGCAGGCTGTTCGACCGAACCGGCCTCGTCCAGGCTCTTCCTGAACCACAGGGCGTAGAGGCCCGGCAGGTACAGAAGCGTCAGGAAGGTCGCGACGAACAGGCCTCCCATGATAGTGATCGCCATCGGCCCCCAGAACGCCGAGCGCGACAGCGGGATCATGGCGAGGATGGCCGCCAGCGCCGTCAGCACCACCGGACGCGCGCGGCGGACGGTGGCCTCCACGATCGCCTCCCGGCGGGTCAGGCCATGAGACACGTCGGTCTCGATCTGGTCGACCAGGATGACGGTGTTGCGCATGATCATGCCGGCGAGCGCGATCAGGCCGAGCAGCGCCACGAAGCCGAAGGGGGCGTTGGCGACATTGAGCCCGAGTGAGGCGCCGACAATGCCGAGCGGCGCAGTGAGGAACACCAGGATCAGGCGCGAGAAACTCTGCAGCTGGATCATCAGCAGCGTCAGCATCACCATGACCATCACCGGGAAGAGGATGAAGATCGAGGCATTGCCCTTGGCGGATTCCTCGAACGCGCCGCCCGGTTCGATCCGGTATGCCGGCTCGAGGTGATCCTTGATCGCCTTCAGCTTCGGCGTGATCTGGTTGGTGATGTCGGGCGCCTGCACGCCGTCGACGACGTCGGAGCGCACGGTGATCGCCATGTCGCGGTTGCGCCGCCACATGATCGGCTCCTCGTGGGAGTACTCGATCTTGGCAATCTGCTGCAGCGGCACGGCGACGCCGTTGCGCGAGGTGATAGTGAGATCGCCGACACCGCCGAGGTCGAGCCGCTCGGATGGGATCGCGCGGGCGACCACGCCGACCTTCTCGATGCCGTCGCGCACGGTCGTGACCTGCGAGCCCGAGATCAGCATCGCGAGCGCCTGCGAGACATCCTGCGGGGTGAGGCCCATGGCGCGGGCACGATCCTGGTCGACGACGAGCTTCAGGTAAGGCGACTGCTCGTTCCAGTCGAGCTGGACGTCCTTGACGCTCTTGTTTTGCCGCATGACATCGCGGACCTGGTAGGCGATCTCGCGCACCTTGTTGGCGTCAGGGCCGATCACGCGGAACTGGACGGGGAAGCCGACCGGCGGGCCGAAATTGAAGCGGTCGACGCGGACGCGCGCCTCGGTCAGCATGCCGTCGGCGACCGCGTTCTCGATCTTGGCCTTGACGCGCTCGCGCGCCTCGACGCCCTTGGCGACGATGACGATCTCGGCGAAGGCCTCGTTCGGAAGCTGCGGGTTGAGACCGAGCCAGAAGCGCGGCGAGCCCTGGCCGACATAGGCCGTATAGGTCTCGATGTCCTTGTCGTCCTTGAGCAGCGTCTCGGCCTGCTTCACGGCCTTCTCGGTGACGTTGAAGGCGGTGCCCTCAGGCAGGCGCAGCTGCAGGAACAGCTCGGGCCGCTCCGAGAGCGGGAAGAACTGCTGCTGGACATGGCCGAAACCGACGATCGAGGCAACGAAGACCCCGACGGTCGCGGCGACCACGGTGATGCGGTGGTTGACGCACCATTGCACGATGGCACGCAAGCCGCGGTACATGCGCGTCTCGTAGACCGCGTGCGGATCGTGGTTGTGGTGCGCCTTCATCTCCGGCAGCAGCTTGACGCCGATATAGGGCGTGAAGATCACCGCCACGAACCAGGAGGCGACCAGCGCGATCGCCACGATCCAGAAGATGCTGCCGGCATATTCGCCGACCGCCGAATTGGCAAAGCCGATGGGGAGGAAGCCAGCGGCCGTGACCAGCGTTCCCGTGAGCATCGGAAACGCGGTGGATTCCCAGGCAAAGGATGCCGCACGCATGCGGTCCCAGCCCTGCTCCATCTTCACCACCATCATCTCGACCGCGATGATGGCGTCGTCGACGAGCAGGCCGAGCGCGATGATCAGCGCGCCCAGCGTGATGCGGTGCAGGTCAAGCGACATCGTGTTCATGACGATGAAGACGATGCCGAGCACCAAGGGCACCGACAGCGCGACCACGATGCCGGTGCGCCAGCCGAGCGCCAGGAACGAGACGAACAGCACGATCACGAGCGCTTCCATGAAGGAGTGCACGAACTCGCCGACGGCGTGCTCGACCACCTTGGGCTGGTCGGCGATCAGCTTGACCTCGATGCCCTGCGGCACGGCCTTCATGAACTCGGCAGTGGCCTTCTCGACCTCCTTGCCGAGATCGAGGATGTTGGCGCCCTTGGCGGTGACGACGCCGATGCCGATCGCGGCCTTGCCTTCCTGGCGGACGACGAAGCTCGGCGGGTCGACATAGCCGTGGGTGACAGTGGCGATATCCCCTAAGCGGAACACGCGGCCATTGCTCTCGACCGGCGTCTCGGCCACGGCCTTGGCGCCGTCGAGCGCGCCGGTGACGCGCAGCGGCACGCGCTGCGAGGCGGTCTCGACCGTGCCGGCCGGCGTCACGTTGTTCTGCTTGGCGAGCGAATCGAACAGCGCCTGCGGCGTGATGCCGAGGGTGGCGAGCTTGGCGTGGCTGAACTCGACGAAGATGCGCTCGTCCTGGTTACCGTAGACGTCGACCTTGGTGACGCCCGGCACTTTCAAGAGGCGCTGGCGGAAACCTTCGGAGACCTTCTTGAGCTGGGCATAGTCGGCGCCGTCGCCGGTCATCATGTAGAGGATGGAATCGACGTCGGAGAACTCGTCGTTGACGACGGGCCCGAGAATGCCGGAGGGCAGCTGGCCCTGCACGTCGACCAGCTTCTTGCGCAGGAGATAGAAGAGATAAGGCACGTCCTTCGGCGGCGTATTGTCGCGGAAGGTCACCTGGAGCGCGGCGAAGCCGGGCTTGGAATAGGTCTGCACCTTCTCGAAATAGGGCAGCTCCTGGATCTTCTTCTCGATGGGGTCGGCGACCTGGGTCTGCATCTCCTGCGCGGTCGCGCCCGGCCAGAGCACGGACACGTTGACTACCTTGACCGTGAAGAACGGATCCTCGGCGCGACCGAGCTTCTGATAGGAGAAGAAGCCGGCGACGCCGAGCACGAGCATCAGGAAGAGAACCAGCGTCGGATGGCTGACGGCCCAGGCCGAAAGATTGAAGCGCTTCATCGCTCTCTCCGAAAGACGATCCAGTTGCAAAAACGGCAGCCGCCCTGTTCAAACCGTCGTCGCGAGGCAGCGAAGCAAATCCAGGGGGCTGGGCAGGTTCTGGATCGCTTCGCCGCTTCAGCCCCAGCATTTGCGCTTGGGCCGAAACTCGCCTTGCACGACGTCACTCGACTTTCCTTGTCATTCCGGGGCGCCCGCGGGGCGAACCCGGAATCTCGAGATTCCCCGGTGCGCAATTGCGCACCTGTGGTCTGGTCCTTCGGACCATCCCGGAATGACAGGAACTAGAAACTCAGCGACGAAACGACCCGCACCTTCTGGCTCGGATCGAGCTTCTGGACACCGAGCGCGACGATCTTGGCGCCTTCCGGCACACCGCCGGTGATGACGACGTCGTTGCTCTCATAGGACTTCACGACGACCGGCTGCAGCGTGACCGAGCCGTTGTCGTCGACGACATAGAACGACGGCTTGCCGCCTTCGTTGAACAGCGCCGACAGCGGCAGTCGCGCCACGCGCTCGGTGGCGGCATCCGACAGCGTCAGCGTCGCGGTCATGCCGAGCGCGACCTTGTCGTCGGCTTCAGGCAGCGAGAACTTTGCAAGATAGGTGCGCGTGGCGGGATCCGCCGCCGGCGCGATCTCGCGCAGTTTCGCCGTGTACTTCTTGTCCGGCTCGGACCAAAGAGTGACGCTGGCGACGCCCGATTTGGCGCGTCCGACCAGCGTCTCAGGGATCGCGACGACCGCTTCCTTTTCGGCAAAGCGGGCGACACGGATCGAGGCCTGGCCCGCGGCGACCACCTGGCCGGGCTCGATCAAGGTTGCGGTGACGACGCCACGGGCGTCGGCAACGAGCGTCGCGTAGGAAAGGGAATTCTTAGTCAGCTCGACCGAGCGCACAGCGCGGTCGAGGCGCGCACGGGCCTCGTCGGCAGATGCACGGCTCGAATCGAGCTGCGCGTCCGTGGTCCAGCCCTTGGCCTTCAGATCCTTGGCGCGCTGCTCGGCGGCGGCGGCCTGGGCCAGCACGCCGGTCGCAGCGGTCTGCTCGGCGACAGCCTGCTCGGCCTGGAGCTTCAGATCGACCTCATCGAGGGTGGCGAGCGGCTGGCCGACCTCGATGGTCTGGCCGACCTCGACCAGGCGCTTGGCGACCTTGCCGGCCACGCGGAAGCCGAGATCGCTCTCGATCCGGGGCCGGATGGTGCCGACGAAGCTCCGCTCCGGCGTCTCGGCGTCGTAATGGGCTGTCGCGACCAGAACCGGCCGCGACGGCTCGGCCTTCTCGGCGACGGTGTCATTGCACCCGGCCAGCGAAGCGGCCATCAGCGCCAGCGACACACCTGCCAAAAGCCTGGAATAGCCCGACGCGAACATCGGAGGACACTCCCCTATTATCGAATGAGAAGAATGTCGACTAATCACTGATAAAAGTCAATAATCGTCAATCATCAGGAAAGCGTGATCGTTAAGGGGCGGGACCTATTGTCGCGAAGCTGCTATCGCAGGGTGGGCGAAGCGAAACGTGCCCACCCCTTCAGGAGATCAGGGAAAGATGGTGGGCACAGCGCTTCGCGCCTTTACCTAACCTATGGGGCTACTGCCTCACCGCCCCTGCCCGGCGAACTCGTGCTTGCTCTCGTGGCCGCCGACGAAGACCAGGATGCCGGCGATCAGCGGGAGCACGGCAAGCACCAGGAGACCGGTCGAGGTCTGCCCTGTCGCTTCCTTGACCCAGCCGATCAGATACGGGCCGCCGAAGCCGGCGAGATTGCCGATCGAATTGATCAGGGCGATGGCCCCGGCCGCGGCCTTACCGGAAAGCCAGGCGGTCGGCAGGGTCCAGAACACGCCGAAGACGCAGAACAGACCGATGGCGGCGAAGGTCAATGCCACCATCGTCATGGCCGGATCGGTGAGATAGGAGGAGATGCCGAGCGCGATGGCGATCAGGATCATGGGCGCGCCGACATGCATCACGCGCTCGCGCGTGGCGTCCGAATGCCGCGCCCACAGGATCATCGCGATCGTGCCGAACACATAGGGAATCGCCGTCACGAAGCCGGTCTGCGCGTTGGTGAGGCCGAACGCCTTGACGATCTGCGGCAGCCAGAACTGCATGCCGTAGAGCGCGCCGACGAAGCCGAAATAGATCAGGCTCAGCGTGATCACCTTGGGCGAGGACAGCGCTTCGCCGAGCGTCAGATGCTTCACGGCCTGCTTCGCCGCGATCTCCGCATCGAGTTTCGCCTTGAGCCAGGCCTTCTGCTCGGCCGAGAGCCAGTCCGCCTTCTCCGGCCTGTCGGTGAGATAGAACCAGGTGACGATGCCCAGCAGCACGGAGGGAATGCCTTCAAGAATGAACAGCCACTGCCAGCCCTTCAGGCCCATCATGCCGTCGAGGCCGAGCAGCAGGCCGGAGATGGGCGCGCCGATCACGGTCGAGACCGGGACGGCGATGGCGAACGCCGCGAGAAAGCGCGCGCGGTATTCGGCGGGATACCAATAGGTGAGATAGAGGATGATGCCGGGGAAGAAGCCGGCCTCCGCGACGCCAAGCAGGAAGCGCAGGACGTAGAAACTGGTGACGCCGCTGACCATCGCCATCAGCGCCGAGATGATGCCCCAAGTCACCATGATTCGCGCAATCCACCGGCTGGCGCCGAACTTCTCCAGCGCCAGATTGCTCGGCACCTCGAAGATGAAATAGCCGATGAAGAAGATGCCGGCGCCCCAGGAGAAGATCAGCGGCGTGAACTTCAGGTCCGCGTTCATGGTCAGCGCCGCGAAGCCGAGATTGACGCGGTCGAGGTAGGAGAAGAAGTAGGCCAGCACCAGGAACGGAATCAGGCGCCAGGAGATGGCGCGGATCGTCGAGGTCTCGACGGCGCTCCTGGCTGTGCCGGCGGAACCGGCGTAAATCGTGGTCTGGCTCATGGCTTCCCCCCCGGGGTTGTTCCTTTTATGGGCTGATCCGGGTTTTGAGCATCGCCGCGAAAGAGTCAATGGAGCAAGCAATGCACGGGGCGCAGCCGGCCAACACTGTTGCGCCCGTTCGGACGCCGCTGATGCGCGGAGGGCTGGCGCTGATCGTGATTGCCTGCGGCCTGTCCCTGCGCTGGTATGGCTTCCCGCTCAGCCTTCCCGCCTTCGTCGTGAAGTACGGCGGCTCGCTGCTATGGGCGACGATGGTGTATCTGCTGGTCGGGGTTCTGCTGCCGCGGCTGTCGCGGGCGCAGCTCGCGGCCATTGCGGCGATGATCGCCGCCGTCGTCGAATTCTCCCGGCTAGTGCACACGCCGTGGCTTGATGCGTTTCGGCTGACGACCGCCGGCGCGCTGCTGCTGGGCCGCATCTTCTCGCTATGGAATTTGATGGCCTATGCGGTCGGGGTTGCGGTCGGCGTTTGGATCGATCAGCTCGCCGCGATGCGCGGTCTCAAGGGTGGGCAAAGGCGCGCTAAAGCATGATCCGGAAAAGTGCGCAGCCGTTTTCCGAAAAGATCATGCTCAAACAACAACCACCTAATTATTGCCGTGCTCACGATTTCATTCACGTTGGGCAATGGTGGGCGCGCTTCGCTTTGCCTATCCTACGGGACCGACGCCGTGGCGAGCAGCTCTCACTCCGCCAGCTGAAACCGCTCGAATCGATCGAGCTCTTCCTCGATCACCCGCTTCAGCTCCTTGCGCCCCGCCGTCTTCCTGCCCTGCCCGACCCAGGTCCATTTCTGCATCAACAGCTTCTTGGCCTGCCGGTCGGCCTTGAGATCGAGCGCGGCGACGATCTCGTCGCCGACCAGCACGGGAAGCGCGAAATAGCCGAGCTTGCGCTTGGCCTTCGGCACATAGGCTTCGAACAGATGGTTGTAGCCGAAGATGAGATTGGTGCGCTTGCGCTGGATGATCAGCGGGTCGAATGGCGAGAGGATGTGGACGAGATCGGGCGATGCGCCCTCGCCGGGCTCCAACGCCGCGGGCGTCGCCCAATGCTCCTGCTTGCCGGCGCCGTCGAGCGCGACAGGCACGAGTTCGCCGCGGCGGACGCGCGAGGCGATGAGGCCGGCGACCGCCTTCTTGCGCGGCGCGTCGAGATGGCAGATCGAATCCAGGCTAACGACACCCTGCGAGCGCAGCGCGCGGTCGATCAGATAGGCCGTGATCTCTTTCGCGGAGGCCGGCTTCGGCGGCTTGTCCCAGCCGAAATGGCGCGTCATCAGGTCATAGGTCTTGAGCATGCCCAGGCGCGCGCTGATGGTCACGGCGCCGGTGTAGAAAGCGAGCTGAAGCGCCCGCTTCGAGGGCTTTCGGCTCTGCCAGAGGTGCTCCTTCTCTGTGAGCACGTCGTCCTCGATGTCACGGATCGTGAGCGGGCCGGCGCGCAGCAGCCGCATCACCTTGCGCGTGTCGGCCGGCTTCACCGAAGCATACCATTTGTGCCCCTCGCGCTTGTGCTCGCGCATCGCCGGCAGGAAGAAGCGGAAGTCGGCGGACGGCACGTAGGAGAGCGCATGCGTCCAGTATTCGAACACGCTTCTGTCGACGCTCTGGGCCTGGCGCAGATCGGCGCGGCGATAGGCCGGAATGCGGCTGAACAGGATGTGATGATGGCTGCGCTCGATGACGTTGATGGTGTCGATCTGCACATAGCCGAGATGGGTGACGGCATCCGCCACCGCCTGCGCGCCTTCGCCGAACGGCGCACGCTGGTCCAGCCGCTGGGCATGCAGCCAGATCTGCCGGGCCTGTGTCGTGGTGAGCGGGAGCGGTTTGGGCGCACGTGACATTACAGGGAGCAATGTAGCGGGATTCGCGCCGAGAGAGAAAGCAGGCAGCGGACAGGAGAAAGCCGCGCTGTCGTCTGCTGACAGCGCGGCCAAACGAGAGGCACCTTGCGCCTTACTTCATCGACATTGCCTTTTGCGACTTCATGTAGTGCATGCAGGCGCTCTTCATCTTGCCATTGCTCATGTCCGTGTTGGCCAGCGGCACAGGGCTCAGCGGCCCTCCTTCGGCATCCCGGACCGGCCGCCGATACTGCCTGTGGCGACATCGGGCTCGCACGAGGCCCTGCCGCGTCCTTCCGCCTGGCAGCGGTAGACGCTGCCGGTGAGACGGTCGACCAGCCACATATTTTCTTCGGTCGGCGCCTCGAGCCCGACATAGCGGGAGGTCAGCCCCGTGATCAGCGTCGACAGCAGGATCGCCACCGCGATCATCGCCGCGCCGATATAGATGGGCATGGAATTCAGAGAGACGGTCCGATCCGGCGGGCCACTGCGATAGAACTGGGAGTCACGCTGATAGTCACTTGGCCGCGGCACAGGACGGAACTCGGCTCCCTTCGTACATAAGTGGCTGTCGGAGCGTGCTAGGCGCGCAACTGGCCGAATTCTTGTTCGCACGCAGGCCATCACGCGACGGCTTTGCGATGAGCAAGGGTTTCCGGAACACAGAGACGGCCCGGACAGGCCGCCTCTAACGCTGCCTTCTACTCAGCGGCGGCCGAACAACCCGCCCATCATACCGCCGAGCAGCCCGCCCGGGCCGCCCGCCGGACCGCCACCACCACCGCTATAATAATGGCGCCGGCCGCCACCGCCGGAGGAACGGCGACGCGCCGGCTCATCGTCGGCCTGCTCGGAGGAGGCCGCGCGGGTCGAGACGATCTCCGACAGCAGGGCCTTGTGCTGGAGCTTGTTGAGATAGCCGGTAGCGGGATAGCCGCGTGCCGCCTGCCACCGCCTCATCACGGAACGGGTCTCCTCGTCGAACTTGCCCGTCGCCTTGACATCAAAGCCGAGGCCGGTAAGGCGGCGCTGCACGTCGCGGCGCTGGCTCTTGTCGAGACCAATCTGGTCTTCGGACACCTGGTTGGCCTCTTCCGTAAAGGTCGCAGGATCGATCCCGGCCGAGAGGTTGCGGGTGGTGTTGGAGGGACCATCCTGCAACGCCGCGATGCGGGCGAGTGCGATCGATTTGAATGTGCCGTTGGGATAGCTGGTGAGATAGGCGTTGAGTTCCTCGACCTTGTTGGAGTCCTTGATCGAGCGCCAGAACTCGAGCTCGACGTCCGAGCCTTGCTTGCTGGCGGCCTGTGCCGGGGCGTTCGACGTATCCGTGGTGGCCGCGGCCGGCACCCCAACCGGATTGAGATACACGTTGCCCGTGAGGTTGGTGTGCCCCCAGGGCAATTGTCCCTTGCTGGTCTCGTCGCTGACCTGGGCGCGGACCTTGGTCATCGCCTGCTGGATCTCGACCCCGGGCTGGACGATATTGGCAACGAGCGCGCGGGTGAACGGGCTGTTGGTGCCGGCTTCGCCGTCGAGCGCGGTCTGGCCAGGGCCCGTGGCAAAGGCAATCAGCGTGCCCTCGCCCGACTTCATCTCGGCAAGGCCAGTCTGCACATTGACGGAGCGGGTGGCCTTGGCCGAGCGGATCTTCGCCGCGAACGGATTGTCACGGCAGGCATCGAGGAACACGAGCTTCACCTTCGCGTCCGACATCGTCTGATCGAGCGTGAGGTCGACATTGATCGCCGCGCCCAGCTTGACGTCGATCTCAGATTTTAGGTCTGCGTCGATCGGCAACAGGTAGTTGACGCCGTTCACGGCGATCCCATGGCCGGCATAGAAGAATACCGCAACGTCGGCGCCTTCGCTCTTCTTGCCGAACTCCAGAAGCTTTGCGGTCATGGCGTCGCGGGTGAGGTTGGCGCCCTCGACGACGTCGAAGCCCACATTGCGCAGCACCCTGGCCATCGCCTTGGAATCGATCGCGGGGTTGGGAAGCTGCGGGACATTCCGGTAGGCGGCGTTGCCGACGACGAAGGCGACGCGCTTGTCCGCGAAAGCTGCGTTGCCGCTGACAATGAATGCTGCGATTGAAATTGCTGCGATCAAGAAGCGCATGATCATTCTCCCCTGATCCAAACTTCTTCGCTGCTCTCGGGTCGGCCTTCGCCGATCCGATGAACGCAATCTGATCCAGCTCACAAGGACGCACCGTGATCTGGATCACTCGGGGATTTCTCCTGCTCGAACCGAGCTGGGAGTCGCTGCGACGTCGGCTTTTCGGGCTGCTGACGCAGCGGGCAATACAGGCTGGTGACGAGCAATGACGAAAGAGATTGTACCTGCGGGCGCGGCGAGTCCAGCAGGTAATGAACACTCTTCCGAGAAAGCGAGAAGGATCGGCATTCTGCTTCCACGGCCGAATGCGACAGCGCTTCTTCCCGTTGTTAGGGCGCTGCCAAGGGATCGGCTCGCCATGGATGCCAACTGGCTCCGGCGCTAGGATGCACAGGACATTTCTGGCGATTTGGAATGTGACCCGCATCACATCAGGGCCTTTGAACCTGTCCTAGGCTCTCGGCATCAAATCGCTATCAGGCGTCACACCGAGGATACGACAATGACCCGTTTCGATAAGTTTTTTGGACTGAAGGCGATTGCTCTTTCCGCCGCGCTGTCGATGACGGCGGGCCTTGCTTTCGCCGGTGACAACAACGTCTCCGCGAGCCAGATCCTGGATGCGCTGAAGCCGAAGCCGGCGACCCGCGGCCTGTCCGTCGGTCCGCAGGCCGATCCGACCGCGCAGGCCAAGGAAGCGACCTTCCTGAACACCGTGCGCAACCGCTCGACCCGGTCCCTCTCGATGGGCGAACGCGAGCAGATCGCAGAGCTTGCCGCGACCAAGCCGAAGATCGATCTGGAGATCCAGTTCGACTACAACTCGGCCGACATCGCCAAGACCTCGGTGTCGTCGGTGCAGGCGCTCGGCAAGGCCCTGTCCGACCCGGCGCTGAAGGGATCGACCTTCGTGGTCGCAGGCCACACCGACGCGATCGGCGGCGAAGCGTTCAATCAGGGGCTCTCGGAACGTCGCGCCGACACCATCAAGAAGTACCTGGTGCAGAACTACGGCCTCAACAGCGCCGATCTCGTCACCGTCGGATACGGCAAGACCAAGCTGAAGGATGCGGCCAACGGCGCCGACCCGATCAACCGCCGCGTCCAGGTCGTGAACATGGACACCAAGACCGCGTCGAAATAATCGCGGCGATCAATGAGCCGCCTGCCGCATCGGCGGCAGGCGGCTTTCTGTTGTCAGATCCAGCTCTGGAACAGCATCAGGCGGTTGAATATCTGCATCGTCGTGCCGATGAAAGCCGCCGAGATCGGCAGCATTACCGCAAAGCCGATGGCGGCGACGCCGACATAGGCCCAAAGCAGCCAGCGCGGCAGCCGCTCTCCTCGCAGCACATAGACCAGCGCGAGCGATGCCATCGTTGCGGCCGGCAGATAGTAGTAGATGAAGCCGAGCGTGCGCGGCAGCAACGCCCAGGCGAGCCAGCAGCCGAAATAGAACGCCGCGATCAGGAACGCATCCCAGCGGCGCGCGACGACGAAGTCGCGGAGCACGATTGCGAGCGCGAGCAGCGCCGGCCACAGCACCAGGGGATTGCCGAGAAAAACGATCGCGGACACGCTGTTCTCCGACGTCTTGTCGAACAGGAACCATACCGGTCGCGCCAGCAGCGGCCAGGACGGCCACGCGCTCATATAGGTGTGACCGGCGATCGCGGTCGTGGTGTTGTCGGCGAAGATCCGGCGCTGTGCCTCGATTAGATCCGATAGCGAGAAACCATAGAGCGGGACGAATGCGGCGGGATACGTGATCGCCGGCAAGACCGCGAAGCAGAATGCGGCGTGATGCAAACGAAAGTCGGGCCAGAGGTCGGGCCGGTACCAGTCACCGGGCTTGGCGTCGGCGAACAGCGTGCGCCAGCCCTGCATCAGGCGGATCACCGCGACGATGACGATGCAGACCCCGAGCGGAAACAGACCGCTCCATTTGCAGGCTGCAGCAAAGCCGAACAGAGCGCCCGCGAGCGCGAACAGCGCATGCGGGCGCTCTCTTCGAAACCCATGCATGAAGGCGGCGATCGCGAGCAGGCCGAACCCTAACGCGAAGATGTCGAGCATCGCGATGCGGGCCTGCACGTACAGCATCTGATTGAACGTCGCGATCAGCGCGGCGGCGATCGCAGGCCCTTGTGCCGAGAACAGTGCAAGCCCGCACAGATAGATCGCGACGATCGCGAACGCGCCGAACAACGTCGCGGGATAGCGCCAGCCGAATGCGTTGTCGCCGAACGCCGCGATCGAGGCCGCGATCATTTCCTTGGCCAGTGGCGGGTGCATCGGATTGAGCATCGGCTGCGACATCGGAGGTGCCAGCATCTGCCGCCCCGCCGGCACGTAGTGCACCTCGTCGAAGACGAATTTTTCCGGCGTCGTCAGGCCAATCAGCAGCGCCAGATGTGCAACCAGAAAGATCGCGACAGCGATCACTGCGCTCTGCGATAGCTTCGGAACCGCTGACACTTCGATCGGCTGTTGTGGGGATATTTTGCGTGACAAATCTGCTTCACCGGGGCGAAAAACTGGACGGCCGTTTTCATTGAACGCATTCCGCCGCAACTGTCACTAAGCATAGCGCAGGTCCCGCGCCGCTTGTGATAATTTCGCCACATCGGAAGCGTGCGCGATCCGGTACGATCAGGGACACATCGATCGATTGCGAAATGAATTTGCGTTCTCGTTTTCACGACCCTGCTGATGGCCGCGCTGTGCGCGGCGTCCGGCGCGCAGGCGCACACGCGCGTCGGCGAAGCGGTCGTGATTCAGAACGAGGTGGTGCGCGTCGCTGCGACCACGAGGCCGATCAATGTCGGCGACAGCATGCTGCGCGACGAGACCGTGCGCAGCGGCGCCGACAGCGCCGCGCGCTTCGTCATGGCCGACAGCACCAATCTCTCGCTCGGCCCGAGTTCGACGCTCAAGCTCGACCGCACCGTCTTCAACGACGAGCACAGCTATCGCGACGTCGCGATCCGCATGACCACAGGCGCGTTCGGCTTCGTCACCGGCCATTCCGAGAAGGCCGCCTACAAGATCACGACGCCGCTCGCGACCATCGGCGTGCGTAGCTCGAAGAGCGAAGGCGGAAGCGTGCCCACCACCTCTCTCGACCATGGACAGATGGTGGCACGGCGCTTCGCGCCTTTGCCCAACCCTACGGCACTGAGTGCGTGGTGCGAGTCACGCCGCGGACTTGCCCTCGAACGCCCGCCGCAGCGCTTCGACGTCGAGCTTCACCATCTTCATCATGGCCTGCATCGCGCGCGCGGCAGCCGCCTTGTCGGGGCTCGACAGGAATTCGAACATCACCTTCGGCACCACCTGCCAGGCCACGCCCCAGCGATCCCTGAGCCAGCCGCACTGCTCTTCCCTGCCGCCATGCGCCAGGAACGCGTTCCAAACGCTGTCGACCTGGGCCTGGTCGTCGCAATGGATCATCAGCGATATCGCATGGGTGTATTCCATCTTCATGCCGCCGTTCAGCGCGACCAGCGGCTGCCCGGCCACCGTGAACTCGACGACCAGCACTGAACCTGTCTTGCCGGACGGGCCGTCCGAAACGTTTTGCTGAACGTGCGTGATCTCCGAATTCGGCACGAGCGAGGTGTAGAACTTCGCAGCTTCCTCGGCATCGCCGTTGAACCACATGCAGGGGACAAGCTTGGACATCGTGAATGCTCCTTCTCGAGATTCTCTGAATTCGTGGGCTTCGGTCAGGCGTTCGCCATCTCGGGCTGCGCGGAAAAGGCTGCCATGTCCATCCAGTTCACACCCCACATATGGCCATCCGGATCCTCAAAGCTGCGGCCATACATGAAGCTGTATTCGTCCTTCGGGCTGGGATCGGCCACCCCGCCCGCAGCCGCGGCCCTGGCGACGATCTCGTCGACCTCGTTCCGGCTGTCCGCGGACAGGCAGAAAAGCGCCTGGTTCGAGGTCTTCGCGTCTGCGATCGGTTTTGGCGTGAACTGACGGAATTTGTCGTGGGTCGTCAGCATCGCGAAGATGGTCTCGGAGAAGACCATGCAGCTCGCGGTGTCATCGCAGAATTGCGGGTTCCTGGTCGCGCCGACCGCCTCGTAGAAGGCGGTGGCGCGCTTGAGGTCGGTCACCGGCAGATTGATGAAAATCATCCTGGGCATCGCAAACTCCTTGGGCGGGGTTCTGCCCAAGGACGGATGGCCCGACGGCCATCCGACATCGCTTCCGGATATTTTTTGCCGGCTGGGGCGATGGCACTGCCCCCGCCCCGTGGGCCGGTCCTACCTCTTCTCGTTGGGATCCCGGTGCACCGGGTCGATCCACAGTACGGTCTCGGGCTTCTCGACCGGCTCGATGTCGAGGTTGATCGCGACCGCCTCGCCGTCGCTGCGCACCAGCACGCATTCCAGCACTTCGTCCGGGCTGGCGTTGATCTCCTGGTGCGGCACGTAAGGAGGCACGAAAATGAAATCGCCGGGTCCGGCCTCGGCGGTGAATTGCAGCTTCTCGCCCCAGCGCATCCGCGCCTTGCCCTTCACCACGTAGATGACGCTTTCGAGATGGCCGTGGTGATGGGCGCCGGTCTTGGCATCGGGCTTGATGCTGACGGTGCCCGCCCACAATTTCTGCGCGCCAACCCGCGCGAAATTGATCGCGGCTGCGCGGTCCATGCCCGCCGTCGACGGCACGTTGGTGTCGAGCTGGTTGCCGGGAATGACACGCACGCCGTCATGTTTCCAGCGATCATCGTGATCGTGGTCATGGTGGGAATGCGAATGGTCATGGCCGGTCATGGGACGTGCTTTCTGTTGGTTCCGTGCGCGGCAAGCTACCCCAAAGCCGCATCCGCAAGCCATACCAAAATCGGAACTCTCGTAACTGCGGGACGTTGCCCTCACAAGCAAAATGGAAGGAGAGTTTCATGGGTAGCACCACGGACAAGATCAAGGGCACCGCCAACGAGACCATCGGCAAGGCCAAGCAGGGCATCGGCGAAGCCACCGGTTCCGACCGCATGAAAGGCGAAGGTTCGGTTCAGGAAGTGAAGGGCAAGGGCCAGCAGGCCATGGGCGATGCCAAGGACGCAGCGAAGGACGCCATGGACCGCGCAGCTGCGGCAGCACGTCGCGCGGCGGAGTAGCGCGTGCCAGCATTGAAAGCGAAAAGGCCGGCCGAAGGCCGGTCTTTTTGCTTGTGCCGTCATTCCGGATGGTCCGAAGGACCAAACCCGGAGTCTCGAGATTCCGGGTTCGATGTTGGCGCATCGCCCCGGAATGACGGCTGCGCCGTCACTTCACCGCGAGCAATTCCACGTCGAACATCAGCGTCGCGTTCGGAGGGATCACGCCGCCGGCGCCGCGGGCGCCGTAGCCGAGCTGCGGCGGGATGATCAGGGTGCGCTTGCCGCCGACCTTCATCGTGGCGACACCCTCGTCCCAGCCCGCAATGACGCGGCCCTTGCCGATCGGGAATTCAAACGGCTCGTTGCGGTCGACGGAGGAGTCGAATTTCTTGCCCTTCTGGCCGTTCTCATAGAGCCAGCCGGTGTAATGCATCACGCAAATCTGGCCGGGCTTGGGCGATGCGCCGGTGCCAACGACGCTGTCGGTGACTTGCAAGCCTGAAGCTGTGGTCATGGTCTTTCCTGCGGTCTGGGCGGAGGCCGTGGTGGAAACGAAAGCCGACACGCCGGCAATCACAGTGATCGCGAGTGCCGAGATGATGGCGAGAACTGCGCGTTGAAAACGCTGCATAAGGCACCTTCGGTTTGAGGCGGAAGGTGTCTAGCGCAAGGAGCGTGGGGTTTCCACCCCTTAGACCTCGATATTTTCCAGCCGCACCGGCAGCTTGCGGATGCGCTGGCCGGTGGCGTGATAGATCGCGTTGCAGATCGCAGCGTTGGTGCCGACATTGGCGAGCTCGCCTAGGCCCTTGGCGCCAGCCGGATTGATGTGATCGTCCTGCTCGGAGAGCAGGATCACCTCGACGCTTGGTGTGTCAGCATTCACGGGCACGAGATAATCGGCGAGATTATCGTTGACATAGCGCGCATAGCGTTCGTCGATCTCGGTCGCCTCCAGCAGCGCCGAGGACATGCCCCAGATCAACCCGCCCATGAGTTGGCTGCGCGCCGTGCGCGGATTCATGATGCGGCCGGCCGCGAAGGCGCCGACCAGACGGGGGCTGCGGATCTCGTGCGTGAAGCGGTTGACGCGGACCTCAGCGAACTCCGCGCCGAAGGCGTAGGCAATCTTGTCCTTCATCTGATGCCCGCCGACGAGGCGCGCGTGCCCGCTGTGCATGGCCTTGAACGAATCCAGCGGCGCACCTTCCGGCTTCCACTCGCCATATTCCTCGACGACGCCGACACCGAGCGCGTCGAACGCCTTGTCCAAATCGAGCGGACGATCGCTTTTTGCGGCTTGCGTCGTCGGCGTCTGTCCCATGCCGATGGTTTCCTTGGCTTTGTCGGTCAGGCTCGCATTCGGCATCACCGCCTTGAACAGCCGCTGGCGGATCTGGTCGCACACCATCATCACCGCCGAGCAGGTACTGGCGGTCGAGTTCGAGCCACCGGCCACCGGCGCCGGCGGCAGATCGCTGTCACCGATGAAGACGGCGACCTTCTCCAGCGGCACGCCGAGCCGCTCGGACGCGGTCTGGGCGATGATCGTGTAAGCGCCGGTGCCGATCTCGTGGCCCGCGATCTCCACGCGGGTACGGCCGTCGCGCTGGAGGCGCACGCGCGCGGCCGACGGCGCCATCTGTGTCGGATAGCAGGTGGCGGCGCAGCCATAGCCGATCAGCCAGTCGCCCTCCGCCATCGATTTCGGCTCCGGCGATCGCCGCGACCAGCCGAACGCCTTGGCAGCCTCATCGAAGCACGCCATCAGCGACCGCGACGTGTAGGGCTTGCCGTCGATCGGCTCGTTGGTGGTGTCGTTGATGCGGCGAAGCTCGACTGGGTCCATGTTGAGCTTGACCGCGAGTTCGTCCATCGCGCTCTCCAGCGCGAACAGATACGGCACCTCCGGCGGCGAGCGCATGAAGCCCGGCGTGTTGCGGTCGGCGCGCACGATCGACACCAGGCTGTCGACGTTCGGACAGGCATAGAGCCGCGTCGTGGTCTTGGTGCCGCCGACGCAATAGGGATCGGGACGCGAGGACACCTCGGCGCCCTCGTGCCTGAGCGCGGTAAGCCTGCCGTCGCGGCTGGCGCCAAGCCTGATCTCGTGCCGCGTCTCGGCGCGATAGGTCGCGATGGTAAAGCCCTGGTCGCGGGTGGCAACGAGCTTGATCGGCCGGTTCAGACGCCTGGCAATCGCAGCGATGATCGCGGTGCGCGGCGTCATCGAGCCGCGCGAGCCAAAGCCGCCGCCGACATAGGGATTGACCACGCGCACCCTGTCGGCGTCGACGCCGAGCTGCTCGGCGACGCCGTTCTTGAGCCCGTAGACGTACTGGCTGCCCTCGTAAATGACGAGGTCGTCGCCCATCCAGGCGCAGCTCGTCGTGAACAGCTCCATCGGATTGTGGTGCTGGGTCGGCGTGTCGTAGGAGGCGGTGAGCTTGACCTCGGCCTCGTCGAATGCCTTGGCAAAATCGCCGACCTTGGGGTCTTCCTTGAACTGCGAGTTCTGCCCCTTGGCGGCGGCTGTCGTCGTCCCCGGGGAATCGAAGGTCGCGCTGGGCGTAGCCGCCGTATAGCTGACCTTGACGCGGTTGGCGGCCTCGCGCGCGGCCTCGTAGGTGTCCGCGATCACGACAGCGATGATTTGGCCGTCATGCGCGATGTCGGCCGATTTCAGCGGCTGGATCGTGGTGCCGGCATAGCCGCCATTGCTGAAGAGTTTCGACTCCTTCAGCTTCGGGGCGTTCTCGTGCGTGACGATGTCGATCACGCCGCGGACGCGCCTTGCATCAGCGAGGTCGAAGCTGTCGATGCGGCCTTTGGCGATGGCGCTGGTGACCAGGAAGGCATGGGCCGGGTTGTCCAGCGGCATGTCGGAGGCATAGGTCGCGCGCCCCGTGACTTTTGCGGCCGCATCATAGCGCGGCACAGGCCGGCCCATATTCGCCTTCGGCTCGGGAGCAGCAGCGGTCATGGTCAGATCTCCATCGTTACGGCCTGCTGGAGCGCACGCGCCACCACGCGCTTGCCGAGCGCGATCTTGAAATTGTTGTGCTGACGTCCTCTGGCGTCGGCGAAAGCGGCATCGGCGACACGCTGCGCCAGCCCGTCGTCGAACTTCTGGCCCTTGAGCAGCGCTTCCGCCTCGCGCGCGCGCCAGGGCACGGTCGCGACGCCGCCGAGCGCGACGCGCGCATCCTTGATCGTGCCGTCCTGCACGTCGAGCGCGACCGCCGCCGAGGACAGCGCGAACTCATAGGATTGCCGGTCGCGCGCCTTGAGGTACACCGAACGCGGCCAGCGGCCACGGATGACGAAGGCCGAGATCAGCTCTCCGGGCTCAAGCGTGGTCTCGATATCAGGCGTGTTGCCGGGCGCCTTGTGCAACTCCGCGAACAGCATGTTGCGCGTACCGGACTTGCCGGTGATCTCGACCGTGGCATCCAGCGCGATCAGCGCCTGGGCGAAATCGCCGGGATAGGTGGCGATGCAGTGGTCCGAGGTGCCGAGCACGGCATGCATGCGGTTGACGCCGTCCATCGCGGCACAGCCGGAGCCGGGATTGCGCTTGTTGCAATTCTCATAGGACACATCGCGGAAATAGTTGCAGCGCGTCCGCTGCATCACGTTGCCGCCGAGCGTCGCCATGTTGCGCAACTGGGCGCTGGCGGCAAGCTTCAGGGAGTCGGCGATCACCGGATAATCGCGCTGGATTCCGTCATGCGCGGCGACATCAGACATCTTCGCGAGCGCGCCGAGCCGCAACTTGTCGCCGCCCGGCTCGATTGCCGACCAGCTGCGCGCGAGCGGATTGATGTCGATGATCGCAGCGGGCCGCATCACGTCCAGCTTCATCAGGTCGATCAGCGTGGTGCCGCCAGCAAGCGGCTGCGCAGCGGCCTGGGTCAGCGGACGGTTGGCAGCCGCGGCGGCGCTGAGCGCCTGCACGGCCATATCGGGGTCGCTCGCCCTCTGATACGAGAAAGGTCGCATGTGCCTAGCCTTTCATGATCTCGGGCGCGGCCTGCTTCACCGCGGCGACGATGTTGGGATAGGCGGCGCAGCGGCAGATGTTGCCGCTCATATATTCGCGAATATCAGCTTCGCTGTTGGCATGGCCCTCCTTTACGCATGCGATCGCCGACATGACCTGGCCCGGCGTGCAATAGCCGCACTGGAAGGCGTCGTTGTCGACGAAGGCCTGCTGCATCGGATGCAGGCGATCGTCGGTGGCAAGGCCCTCGATCGTGGTGATCTCCTGCCCCTCCGCCGCGAGCGCGAGCGTCAGGCACGACACCACGCGGCGATCGTTGATCAGCACGGTGCAGGCGCCGCACTGGCCGTGATCGCAGCCTTTCTTGCTGCCGGTGAGCTTGAGGTGCTCGCGCAGCGCATCGAGCACGGTGGTGCGGGCGTCGATGTGCAGACGCTTCTCCTTGCCGTTGACATGCAGCGTGACGTCGACGGGCAGCGCCGGATTCTGCGCGGACGACGCACCCGCATCCTGCGCAGCAGCGCGCGCAGTGATCGGAACGAGGGCGCTGCCGGCGGCGCCTGCCATGAAGGCGCGACGATCGAATCCGGATGATCGGGAACTTGAATTGTCGGACATTGACGGCCTCCGCCGCTTCAAGACAAAGCAGCGCACGCCTGCACCGCTCGCCCCTCAACTTGGAGCGATGAGCGCAGTTCCGAACGCGAGAGGGGCGACACGGCAAATGCCGCGCCGCCCCTTCGTCAAATTTTCCTGAACTCGCGCGCGGAACTCGTTCCGCGCGCGATCAATAGCCGAGTGCGCAGCCGTCCTTGCGCGGATCGGAACCGCCGGTCAGCGTGCCCTTCTCCCAATCGATCCAGATCGCCTGGGCGCCGCCAAGCGGTCCGACGACGCTGGTGGTCTTGTGGCCGAGCTTCTTCAGGCCCTCGACGATATTGGCCGGGACGCTGTCCTCGAGCTGGTACTGGCCCTCGTAGTGCAGGCCACGCGGCATGTCGATCGCCTCCTGCACGTCGCAGCCATAGTCCAGGATATTGGTCAGGAGATGGGTCTGGCCGGTCGGCTGGTACTGGCCGCCCATTACTGCGAACGACATCGCGGACCGGCCGCCCTTGGTCAGCAGCCCCGGCATGATCGTGTGCAGCGGACGCTTGCCGCCTTCGATGCAGTTGGGATGGCCCGGCTGGATACGGAAACCGCCGGCCCGGTTCTGGAACAAGACGCCGGTCCTGTTGGAGACGATCGCCGAGCCGAAGGAATGCGCGACCGAGTTGATGAACGAGCAGACGTTGCGGTCCTTGTCCACCACGGTGATGTAGATCGTCGAGGGATTCATCGGCGGCGCGACGTTCGGCAGGTCGAGCATGCCGTCCATGCGGATCTTGCTGATATACTCGTCGGCAAAGCCCTTCTCGAGCATCTCGGCGACATTGATTTTCATGTGCTCGGGCGAGGCGACGTGCATCTCGCGGTTGATGTAGGCGATGCGCGCGGCTTCCGCCTCCAGATGGAAGCGCTCGACGCTGACGGGCGCGTACTTGGTCAAGTCGAAGCGCGACAGGATGTTGAGCATCAACAGCGCCGTGACGCCCGGGCCGTTCGGGGGGCACTGCCAGACGTCGTAGCCCTTGTACATGGTGCCGATCGGCGTCGTCGTCTCGGTGGTGTGCGCGGCGAAATCGTCGAGCGTGTGGAGACCGCCGATCGAACGCAGGGTCTCGACCATGTCCTCGGCGATCTCGCCCTTGTAGAAGGCGTCGCGGCCGTTCTTGGCAATCGCGCGCAGCGTCTTGCCGAGCTCGACCTGACGGATGACGTCGCCGGCCACCGGCGGCTTGCCGCCCGGCAGCAGGTAGCGCACGGTGTTGGTGCCGGCCTTGAGCTTCTCGAACTGGTTCTTCCAGTCGAAGGCGACGCGGGGGGCGACGACGTAGCCTTCCTCGGCCGCCTTGATCGCGGGCTGAAGCAGCCGGTCGAAGCCGAACTTGCCATGATCGCGCAGCACGGTCGCGAAGCAGTCGATCACGCCGGGGATAGAGACCGCATGCGCCGAGGTTAGTGGCACGGAATTGATCTTGCGCTCGAGATACCAGTCGGCATTGGCCGCCTTCGGGGCGCGGCCGGAGCCGTTATAGGCGATGATCTTGCCCTCGCCGCGCGGCTGGATCAGCGCGAAGCAGTCGCCGCCGATGCCGGTCGATTGCGGCTCGATCACGGCGAGAATGGCTGAGCCCGCGACCGCCGCGTCCACCGCCGTCCCGCCCTCGCGCAGCACCTCGATCGCGGCCAGCGAGGCCTGCGGATGCGAGGTCGCCACCATCGCGTTGGTGGCGTGGACCGTGGACCTGCCGGGGAAGTGGAAGCTTCTCATTGAATCTTTGCTCTCTCAGACCGTCGGCGCGGAGGCGCGCCATCTCGGAAAAACTGGGCCTACATGACACATTCCTGCCCATCCGGGCAATCCTGGCATACCAGGAAAATGGCAGCCGCCCGCTGGGCGATAGGCCTTTTGCCGTCCGCATCCATGCGGGTTTTCTGGGCGGCGGCCGCCTGCTAAACGAGCCGCCATGATCCACAAGGTCGCCGCCTTCTACCAATTCGCCGCCCTGCCCGATTACCGCGAGCTGCGCGAGCCGCTGCGCGCGTTCTGCGCTGGGCTAGCACTGAAGGGCAGTGTGCTGCTGGCGGAGGAAGGCATCAACGGCACGATCGCGGGCGCACCGGAGGCGATCGACGCCTTCGTTCATGAGCTCGCTCACGGCGCCATGTTCGGCGGCCGGCTGGACGACCTCGAACTGAAATTCTCGACTGCGGACGCGATGCCGTTCAGCCGGCTCAAGGTGCGGCTGAAGAAGGAGATCGTCACCCTTGGCGATGCGGCGGCCGATCCGACGCGACAGGTCGGCATCTATGTCGATGCGAGCGAATGGAACGCGCTGATCGCGGCGCCCGACGTGCTGGTGCTCGACACCCGCAATGCGTTCGAGGTGGCGATGGGCACGTTCGAAGGCGCGGTCGATCCTGATATCAAGAGCTTTGGTCAATTCAAGGATTTTGCCGCGCAAAAACTCGATCCCGCGAAGCACCGGCGCATCGCGATGTTCTGCACCGGCGGAATCCGCTGCGAGAAGGCGAGCGCGCATCTGCTCGCGCGCGGCTTTGCCGAGGTGTATCACCTCAAGGGCGGCATCTTGAAGTATCTCGAAGAGGTGCCGGAGGCGCAGAGCCGCTGGCGCGGCGAATGTTTCGTGTTCGACGAGCGCGTGGCGCTCGGCCACGGCTTGCGCGAACGGGACAAGGACGCCGCACGTGACCAATGAGATCAAGAACCTGGGCGAGCGCATCGACGCGCTGGAGATGCGCATCGCCTATCAGGACGACACGATCGAGACGCTGAACCAGACCATCACCGCGCAGTGGAAGCAGATCGATGCGCTGACGCGGAAGGTCGCAGAGCTCGGCGAGCGTCTTCAGCAGGCCGAAGCCAACGCGCCCGGCCCTGCCAACGAGCGCCCGCCGCACTACTAGCCCTCGTGCCCCGGGCGCCGCGCTCTTCGCGGTGCGCTGCTGAACCGGGGCCCATCGCTGCAGCGAAGAAGAGTGCTGGATCCCGGCTCAGCGCCGCAGCGTTTCACGCTGCGGCGCGTCCGGGACACGATAGCTCTTATGCCGTTTGATATTACTCGCCGACGGCCTTGGGCAGGCTCGCGACCTCGACCGACATCATCAACCGATCGCGACCGGATTCCTTCGCGGCATAGAGCGCCTGGTCGGCCGCCTCGACGAGGGTGCCGACGCCGGCGGTGCGCTCCAGCGCCGGGCGGCAGGCGGCGCCGCCGAACGAAGCGGTCACGCAGCCAGAGCTGCGATTGGCGCTGTGGACGAGGCCCGCCTCGCGGATGGCCTTCCGGATTCGCTCGCCGATGCGGGCGCAGCCGTCGGCATCGGTGTTCGGCAGCAGCACTGCGAATTCCTCACCACCGTAGCGCGCAGCGAGATCGCCGGGGCGCTTCATCTCGGCGGCGATGACCTGCGCCACCACGCGCAGGCAGACATCGCCCGCAGGATGGCCGTATTCGTCGTTGTAGGCCTTGAAGTGGTCGACGTCGATCATCAGCAGCGCGAGGCTGGAGCGGTCGCGATAGGCGCGCGCCCATTCATCGCTAAGCCTCTCGTCGAAGCGGCGGCGGTTGGCTAGCCCGGTCAGGCTGTCCTCGATCGCGAGCGTCTCGAGCCGGGTCTCCAGCTTCTTCTGCTCGGTGATGTCGCGCGAGATTGCGACCACGCCGTCGACGCGACCGTTGTCCCTCCGCGTCACCCGCATGGTCGATTCGAGCCAGACCTCGCCCGTCTGCCGGTGCGAGTTGCGATAGGTGACCCGCGCCTCCTCTTTTTCGCCGCGCTTCATGGCATCGACGAGAGCCTGGACCTGCGGCAGGTCGTCGGCATGGATGCCCGCCAGCGCCGGCGTTCCGATCAGCTGGTTGGCGCGCCAGCCGACGACGCGGACCGAGGAGGGAGAGACGTAGCGCAGCCGCTCGTCGAGGCCGATCCGGGTCACCATGTCGCTGGAGCCTTCGGCGAGCAGGCGGAAATGGGCTTCCTTCTCGACCAGGGCGGCGGCCATGTTCTGGCCCCGCTGCAACTGCCGCACCAGCACCGCGCCGATGATCGCAATCAGCATGACCAGCGCAAGCACGTAGAGCATGCGGGAGATGGCCGCCGCGCGCCAGGGCGCCAGCAGCTCGTCCTTGTCGACGGTCGCGAGCAGGACAAGCGGAAAGCGCCCGCTGCGCTTGAAGAAGCTGACGCGGTCGGCGCCGTCCAGCGGTGACTTGAAATGATAGGCGCCGGCCGGCCGCTGCAGGCTGGCGTCGCGGAATAGCGGGGTCTCGGCCACGCTGCGGCCGACGAACTTTGCGTTGTGCGGGGTGCGCGCGATGATCGTGCCCTCGCCGTGCATCAACGCCACGGAGCTGTTGCGGCCGATCTCGAACTGCTCGAAGAAATGCGAGAGATAGCGCGAGCTGATGGTTGCGAGCACGACGCCGCCAAAGCTGCCGTCCGGCTTGTTGAAGCGGCGCGACAGGGTGACGACCCATTCGCCATCGAGCTGGCTCTTCACGGGGTGGCCGACAAAGGGCTCACGCTTCGGCGAGAGTTGATGATGGCGGAAGAACGCATCGTCGCTGAGCGTCGAGGAGATCGTGCCGGGCGAAGTCAGCCAATTGCCCTGGTCATCGATGATGGCGAGGCTGTGGACGCGCTCCATCGCCTTCTTGCGCGCCTCCAGGAGGCTTCTGAGCTTGCTGATCGTCGCCGGCTCGGTGCCGTCCATCTCCAGCCGGCTGACGACGCCGACGACGCCGGAATCCAGGAGATCGAGGCTGTCCTCGGCATGCTGGGTCAGCAAGCGCGCGACATTCGCCATTTCGGTCTCGGCGCCCTTGAGCACCGCATCGCGCGCGGCCCATTCGCGCCAGCCGCTGACGCCGAGGATGGTCGCGCAAGTCAGCACGACGAACGCCGCCGCACGCAGCGGCAGGCGGCTCCATCCGGCTCTTTGGGCAACGACGTTCATGCGGCAGAGGTCTCCGATCGTCCGGAACCTCTGCCGCTTCTGTTATTGAACTCTGAAACGATTGGCGGAATGGGCCGCCATATCCCCGGTTTCCCGTAGTCGTACGGACACCGGAATCGATCCATCGCTAACAAGACATTAGCGAACCTATCGGAATCCGGCGCCCCTCCTCGCTAGCTGAAGATCGCCTTAACCTTGTCCCAGAGCGAGGGATTGTCCGCCTCCGCGTCGGCCTTCGAAGGCGTCGGCTGGGCGGCGCTGACGGGATCGGATGCCGGGAAGGTGTCCTCCAGCCCGGTGTCGAGCTTGGCGTGACGATCGGCGGCGAGCGCCTCGCGCAGATCGTCGGCGTGCTTGTCGTGCGGCGCGGGATTGAACGTCTCAGCCATGATCTCCTCCGTTGGCTGGTCAACGCGGCCGTAACGCGCTGGTTCCCCTGTTCCGCTGGGGCGCGCGGCGGTGTATCAGGGGCGATAACCTGCTTCAGGACCATTCGTGCCCCAGCCTGCGACGAAACTTTTCATCGACGTCCTCTCCGGCCAACGTCAGCCCGTCCCGCCCATGTGGATGATGCGGCAGGCCGGCCGCTATCTGCCTGAATATCGCGAGGTGCGCGCCAAGGCCGGCGGCTTCCTCGATCTCTGCTTCAACCCGGAGCTTGCCGCCGAAGTGACGCTGCAGCCGATCCGCAGGTTCGGCTTCGATGCGGCGATCATCTTCTCCGACATCCTCGTGATCCCCTACGCACTCGGCCGCTCGGTGCGCTTCGAGGTCGGCGAGGGTCCGCGGCTCGAGCCGCTGGATGATCCGGCGAAAGTCGCAGCGCTCGCCGCGCAGGCCGATCTCGGCAAGCTCACGCCGGTGTTCGAGGCGCTCAAGCTCGTGCGCGGCGCGCTCGATGCCAAGACCGCGCTGATCGGCTTCTGCGGTGCGCCGTGGACGGTCGCGACCTACATGGTCGCGGGCCACGGCACGCCTGACCAGGCGCCGGCGCGGATGATGGCTTACCAGCATCCAGAAGCGTTTGCGAAGATCATCGACGTGCTGGTCGAGAGCTCGATCGCATATCTGCTGGCGCAGTTAGAGGCCGGCGCCAACGCACTGCAGATCTTCGACACCTGGGCCGGCGTGCTGCCGCCGGCCGAGTTCGCGCGCTGGTCGACTGAGCCGACGCGGCGCATCGTCGCGGGCGTGCGCGCAAAGGTGCCGGACGCGAAGATCATCGGCTTTCCCCGCGGCGCTGCGGCGCAATTGCCTGGTTACGTCGAGGCGACCGGCGTCGACGCGGTCAGCATTGACTGGACTGCGGAGCCCGCCTTCATCCGCGAGCGCGTGCAGAGCAAGGTCGCCGTGCAGGGCAATCTCGATCCGCTGGTGCTGATATCAGGGGGCGCCGCGCTCGATCGCGCGGTGGACAACGTGCTGGCGAATTTTGCGCAAGGACGGCTGATCTTCAATCTCGGCCACGGCATCCAGCCGGAGACGCCGATCGCCCATGTCGAGCAGATGATCAAGCGGGTGCGGGGGTGAATTTCGCTGCGCCTAAGGACAAAACAAAAGCCGCGAAACAACCCCATGCACAGTACGAATCATTGAAGATTTCGCCGCCGTGGAAAATTCTCCGTTTCCGAATATAACTTGACCCGTCGGGCAACACAGGCGCATAATGCCATCATCTCGCCGACCGTAATTCGCAGAGAGCCAGCTAGCGGGGCCGGCTTCGCTCGATGATCTCCGCCGCACCCTTTGCCAAGAGTTCGAGACCCACCGCACGACCGAGCTCGCGCGGGCGATTGGCGGGGCCTATGCGCGAAGCTTCGATGATGGTGTTGCCGGAAAGGTCGAGCACGGAGGCGGTGAGCGACATCTGATCGCCCGTGATGGTCGAGAAGCCCGCAACCGGCGAATTGCAGTGGCCGTTGAGGACCCACAGCACCTCGCGCTCGGCATCAGCAGAGGCGTGCGCAGCGGGATCGTCGATCGATGAAAGAATTTGCCTCGTTTGCCAGTCCTGCGCGGCGCATTCGACGGCGACGATGCCCTGCCCCGCCGCGGGCAACATCTCCGCCGCGGTGAATTCGTAGGCGATGCGATGCGCAAGACCGACGCGGTCGAGGCCCGAGCGCGCCATGATCAGCGCATCCGCGGGCCCCACAGCGCCGCCATCCGGCAGGCGCTGCTTCTCGCCATTGTCGAGCTTTCGCACGCGGGTATCGGCGGCGCCACGGAAGTGGATCACCTCGACATCCGGAAACAACCGCCGCGCATAGGCGGCACGGCGCACCGCATTGGTGCCAATTTTAAGACCCTTGCCGCGCGACTGGCGCAGCGCGTCCAGCGTCACGCCTTCACGCAGCACCAGCGCATCGGCGGGTGGATCGCGCGACAGCGTGGCGCCGATGACGAGACCGGGCGTGTCCTCGTTGCCCGGCATGTCTTTCAACGAATGCATCGCGGCCTGCAGTTCCCCTGACAGCACGGCGGCACGGATCTGCGCCACGAAGGCGCCGCCCTTGCCGCCATGCGGCAGCAGCTTGCTGGTCTGGTCGAGATCGCCCGTGGTGTCGAACTTGACGATCTCGACCTCGAGATCGGGCCTGGCGGCGGTCAGACGGCGCGCAATCTCCTCCGTCTGCGCCAGCGCCATCGCGCTCTTGCGGGTGCCGATCCGTAGTCGAATAGCCAAGCCGTTCTCCATCCAGGACGCGTGTCGCGTGCGCGAGCGCGTCATTGCCCATACGACAGGTTCAGGTCGCATGGTAGATGGCTGCTGCGCTCTCTGCAGGGACATTAGCACAATCATGCGGAGAGACGCAGCGCCTCGACCAACGATCGGAACGCACGGGCATATTCCGCACCGGCCCTTGCGATGTCGGCGCGCCCGGCGCAGGCGACCGCGGCCTCCGTCACCGCGCCGAGCAGCAGCCGGGCCAGCGGCTCGACCGGCTGGCGTGCGATCAGACCGGCGTCCATCGCGGCGGAGAGCGCCCGCGGCATCTTGCCGCCGAAGTGCCGCGCGTCGATCTCCCGCCAGCGTTCCCAGCCGAGCACGGCCGGGCCGTCGCGCAGGATGATCCGGCCGGTCGGGCCCTTGGCGGTCGCGGAAAAATAATGCTGGGTGCCGGCGATCATCGCGGCGAGCACGTCCTTTTCGGCGCGCGCGGTGCGGTCGATCTCGGCAACGAGCTCGCGCGAGACGGAATCGAACACGGCTTCGAACACGGCTTCCTTGGTCTTGAAATGATGATAGACCGCGCCCTTGGCGATGCCGGCGCCTTCCGCAATCTCGTCCATGGTGGTGGCGGCAAAGCCGTGCGTCCCGAACAGCCGGCGCGCCGCCGTCAGGATCGCCTCCGTCGTCGCCGCGCGCCGCTCTGCCTGTTTCGCCATGTTGTTCCTGTCACGCGCAGATCAGGCCGCGGCCTCGCTTAGCCTCTCCCGCCAGCAAGCGGGAGAGGGAGCCCACCTTCTTCGCGGACGCGGCTCGATCTGATCTGATGCTCTAATTGAATTTGGCGGACGCTGCCAGTTGACTTTTCGACCCTCGGTCGGTATTTACCGACTATAAGTCGGTTTTATTCGTGAGGTGCGCCATGCCGAGCCGTGACATAGTCGAAGCTTTTGCGAAGCGGTTGGAGGATGGGGATTTCGTCGGGGCGATCGAGCAATTCTACACGCCCGATGCCGCCACTTACGAGAACAACGCCGCGCCGACGATCGGACGGGACAAGCTGGCAGCGAAGGAGCGCGGCGTGCTGGCCGCCTTCAAGGAGGTCAAGGCGGTCCGCATCGGGCCGAGCCTGATCGAGGGCGACAATGTCGCGACGCGCTGGATCTTCAGCTTCACCAATGCCGAGGGCGTCACGCGAACGCTGGACGAGATCGCCTGGCAGACCTGGCGGGGTGATGAGCTGATCGAGGAGCGGTTCTACTACGATCCGAAGCAGTTGGGGCGGTGAGCCTCGGGCGCGCTGTCATCGCCCGACTTGACCGGTCGATCCAGTACTCCAGAGCTGGGCATTGAAGAGCTCGCTCTCGCCACATCCGCCGCAGCGTACTGGATGCCCGGTCAAGCCGGGGCATGACAGCTGGTGGCGAACATGTTTCCTTCCGTTACAGCCGTAACGCGCGGGCCTGCATTTGTATCGATTTGTTATCGATACTCCCGATCGAACACGCAGAAGTGGTCACAGAGCCCGCCGCAAGCGTCGATAATTCACAGTTCGTCAAAGCTTTATGGCGAATTCTCCGGATCGAGCCGGACAAACGGCTCGTGCTGCTAGGCTCTGGGATGCGGACTCAAACGACCAGCTATTTCGCGCGGCTGTTTGGCGGCGATCTGTCGGCCTTTGGCGGTCCTGCAACCGACGAAGCCGTGGCCGGCCATATCCGCGCGGAACAAATGTCGCTGGTGCTCGGCTATTCGGTCGGCATCATGCTCGCCAATGCCTGCAACGCCGTCGTGCTGGCGATCGCGCTGTGGCAGTCGCCGGAGCGAATGTTCGCCCTGATCTGGGCGGTCATCGTGGCCGGCGCCGCAATCGCGTTCGGCCTGCAATCCCATGCCGCGCGCCGGATCACCAAACCGCAATTCGTCTCACGCCGGGCGATGCACCGCCTGGTGCGCAATGCCTTCGTGCTCGGCAGTGCCTGGGGCATCGTCCCAGTCGCCTTCTTCAACAACGCCTCGACCGGCGGCCAGCTCGTCATCACCTGTCTCTGCTCGGGCATGCTGGCCGGCGGCGCACTCGCCTTCGCCACGATCCCGATTGCCGCCATCTCTTTCACCGCGCCCATCTTCGTCGGGATCGCCATTTGCCTCGGGCGAAACGGCGACCTCGCCTTCCTGCTGATCGCCTTTCTGGTCGTGGTCTATGGCAGCGTGCTGCTGCGCGGCGTGTTCGTGAATTCATTCGCCTTCGCGCGGCGCGTGATGCGGCAGATCGAGGCCGAGCGCACGGTGCGGCAGGATCCGCTGACCCAGCTGCCGAACCGCGTCGCCTTCGGCGAGACGCTCGATGCCGCGCTGAAGCGCCTCGCTCTGTCCGGCGAGGAGTTCGCGGTGCTGCTGCTCGACCTCGACCGATTCAAGGAGGTCAACGACCAGTTCGGCCATCCCGCCGGCGACGAATTCCTGGTCCAGGTCGCAAGCCGCCTGCAACGCTGCACCCGCGCGGCCGAGCACGTCGCGCGGATCGGCGGCGACGAGTTCGCGCTGCTGATGGCCAACCTGGCGCGCCCCGAAGACGCGCTCGAGATCGCCGAGCGCTTCGTTGGCGCCTTCAAGGAGCCGTTCCAGATCGAGGGCCGCCAGTTCGTCGGCGCAACCAGCGTCGGCATCGTGGTGGCGCCGCGCGACGGCAGCTCAGCGCTCGACATCATGAAGAACGCCGATACCGCGCTCTACCGCGCCAAGAAGGCCGGCCCGGGCACGGTCTGCTTCTTCGAGGCCAGCGACGACCGCTCATCGCGCGAGCGCAAGGCGCTGCAATCGGACCTCGCAGGCGCCGTCGGGCGCAACGAGCTGTTCCTCGCCTTTCAGCCGTTCCTCGATCTAGATGCGAACCGCATCACCGGCTTCGAGGCGCTGCTGCGATGGCAGCATCCCTCGCGCGGCCTCGTGCCGCCGAGCGAGTTCATCCCGATCGCGGAGGAAACCGGGCTGATCCACGAGATCGGCGAATGGGTGATCCGCCGCGCCTGCGCGACGCTGGCGGACTGGCCCGAGGACATCCGCGTCGCCGTGAATTTTTCGGCGGCGCAGTTTCGCAACACGAGCATTCTCCAGACCATCGTGCAGGCGCTGGCGGAGGCAAAGGTCGCTCCGCACCGGCTCGAGATCGAGATCACGGAATCGATGCTGCTGTCGAAATACGGCTCGGCCGCATCGATCCTGAACGCGCTGCTCGAGCTCGGCATCACGGTGGCGCTGGACGATTTCGGCACCGGCTTCTCCTCGCTCACCTATTTGCGCAAGCTGCCGTTCAGCCGGATCAAGATCGACCAATCCTTCATCCGCGACATGCTGGTGCAGCCCGACTGCGCCGCGATCGTGAAGTCGGTGATCTCGCTGGCGCGCGATTTGCGCATCGGCGTGGTCGCGGAGGGCGTCGAGACCGCGGACCAGCTCGAATATCTCAGGCAGATCAGTTGCGACGAGGTGCAGGGCTATCTAATCAGCCGGCCGGTGCCGGCCGACGGCGTGATGGCGCTGCTGGAGACGAAGAAGCTGCGGGCGACGTTTGCGGCGTAGCTATCAGAGCCTCCGCGGCGTCATGGCCGGGCATAGCCGTCCGAAGGACGCCGTCGCTTCCGCTCGCCTATGTCCCGGCCATCCACGCCTAACCACTCGGCACCAAGAACGTGGATGCCCGGGACAAGCCCGGGCATGACGACTTCACCTCAGACCGCATCCGCCCGCAGCAGCGTGTCCACCGTGATCGTGCCCCTCGCCCGCGAGACGCAGGCGCAGATCTTCTGGTTGCTCTGCTTCTGGTGATCGCTGAAGAAGACATCGCGGTGGTCGATCTCGCCGTCGACGGCGACGACGTCGATGGCGCAGAGGCCGCACTCGCCGCGCTTGCAGTCGTACATCACCTCGTGGCCGCTGGCGTTGAGCACGTCGAGCATCGAACGCTCGCGCGGGATTTCGAGCTCGACGTCCGAGTCCTTCAATCGCACGCGAAAAGTCTCGGTCGGCAGCGTTCCGCTGGAGCCGAAGGTCTCGTAGCGGAGATCAGGGAGCGGATGGCCGGCGCCAATCCAGGCGTGGCGTGCGGCATCCAGCATCCGCATCGGGCCGCAGAACAGTGCCAGCGCACCTTGCGGCAATGAGGCGAACAGCGCGTCAAGATCGAGGCGCCGGCCCTCGTCGCTGGCATGAACGACGAGGCGATCGCCGAGCATCGCGGCGAGATCGTCGAGATAGGCCGCCTCCGTGCGCGAGCGCACCGCATAGTGCAGCGTCACGTTTGCCCCGCGCCGGGCCAGCGCCTGCGCGGCGCCGAGGATCGGGGTGATGCCGATGCCACCGGCGATCAGGCAGTAGTTTTCGCGGGCCCAGTCGACCGCGAGCAGCGAGGCCGGCTGCGTGATGTCGAGCCGCGCGCCGGGCTGCAAGGACCACATGTAGCGCGAGCCGCCGCGGGAATCCTCCGCGCGACGGACCGCGATCTTGAAGCCGCGCGAGGTGGCTTCGCCCACGAGCGAATAGGACCGCGTCTCCGGCAGGCCGTTGATGGTGACACTGACATTGATATGGCTGCCGACCGGATAGGCCGCGCCGTCGAATTGATCCGGCTTGATCAGGAATTCGCGGATGCCGGGGGCGAGATCGCGCGTCTCAACGAGCGTTGCCGGAATCCAGGTCTCAACGAAGCGCATGGTGACTGCCCTCAGTCGGTTGCGTTTTTGATCAGCGCGAGCGCCGGCAAGAGGTCGAGATGGGTACGGTTGCGCAGTGCGAGCCGCAGGTTGCGGACCGCGAGCCGCGCGTGCTCGCGCATCACGGCTTCGGCGCGCGCGCCCTCGCGGTTCTCGATCGCGTCGATCACGACGCGGTGGTGCTCCTGCCCGATGATCAAGATCTGCTGCGCTTCGGGCAATGCCGACTGCGCCATCACGAACGCGCTCGGGGACGCAAACGGCAGCGCCGAAGCGCGGTCGATCTGCCGGATCAGCGGCGGGCTGCGCGACAATTCGGTCAGGAGGGCATGGAAGCGCGCGTTGAGCGTGACATAGGACGAGAAAGCCTCGATCGAGATCGGCACCTGACGCAGCAGCTCGTCGATCGCAGCCAGGCATTCCTTCAGCGGCTCGAGCTCGCGCGCGGAGGCGCCGCGCTCGGCGGCAAAGCGCGCGGCAAGGCCTTCCAGCGTGCCGCGCAGCTCGATGGAATCGGAGATGTCCCGCTCCGAAAACGCCTTCACCATGAAGCCGCCGGAGGGAATCGCTTCCAACAGCCCCTCCTCCTCCAGCCGCACCAGCGCCATGCGCACCGGGGTGCGCGAGGCGCCCGTCATCTCCACCGCCTGCAGCTCGGAGATGCGTTCGCCGGGGCGCAAAGACCCCGACAGAATCTGGTCGCGCAGTGCCAGCTGCGCCTTCACGGTCTGCGAGACAGAGCGGTCGACCTCACGCTCGGCCATGACCTACTCCGCAGCCTGAAGGCGCGGCGGCGGATTTTCCTTCGCCACCATCTTGTCGATGAGCTTGCGCGACCACATCGCGCCGGCGTCGATATTGAGGTTGTAGAAGATGCGGTCGGGGTTCTCGTCCATCGCACGCTGCTGCGCCTCGAGGATCAGTTCGTCCTCGCGGAAGATGCCGGAGACACCCTCGCGGATCTCGGTGGTGATGCGCTGCTCATCGAGACGATAGTTGCGCACGAAAGCCCAGAAGTAGTGACAGGTCTTCTCGGTCTCGGGCGTGATGGTGTTGAGCACGAAGCCGTTGACGCCCTGCGAGCGGTCGCCTTCGGGCGCGCCGGTGCCTGTCGGCGCCACGCCGACGTCGATGGCGATGGTGCACGGCGCCTCGAAGCGGATGATCTGCCAGCGGTCGACGAGGCCGGGCTTGCCGAGCTGCTTGGCCCAGAACGGCGGCGCCTCGATGCCGCGCATCCAGCGCGTCACCGTCACCGTCTTCTCGCCATGGGTGACGTCGAACGGCGCTTCCGCCACGGCGTCGTTTCCAATGGACGAGCCGTGCACGAACGTCTCGTGGGTGAGGTCCATGAGATTGTCGAGCACGAGACGGTAGTCGCAATTGACGTGGATAGTCTTGCCGTCGCCGGCCCAGGCCGGATCGTGATTCCAGTGCATGTCGGGCACGAGCGCGGGATCGGCGAGCGCCGGATCGCCCATCCAGAGCCAGACGTAGCGGTGGCGCTCGACCACGGGATAGGCGCGCACGCAGGCCGACGGGTTGATGGTCTCCTGCGAGGGCATGAAGGTGCAGCGGCCCTGCGCGTTGTATTTCAGGCCGTGATAGCCGCAGACGACGGTGTCGCCTTCGAGCCGGCCCTTGGACAGCGGCACCAGCCGATGCCAGCAGGCATCCTCCAGCGCGGCCACCGAGCCGTCGGCCTTGCGGTACATCACGACATGCTTGCCGCAGATCGTCCGGGGCAACAGCGCCGGCTTCACCTCCGCGTCCCAGGCCGCGGCGTACCAGGCGTTCATGGGGAAGGGTTTTGTCATGGGCGTAGCTCCCGAGGCTTATGTATTCGTTCTGTATACAATAGCGCCGGTCTGAAAATCGTTCAAGGCCAAAATTGGCGTAATATGATACCCAAATGTGATTAAGTGTATACAGATGATCCAATTCCACTGTCATCGCCCGCGAAGGCGGGCGATCCAGTACTCCGCCGCGGAAGTTTTCTGAACAAATTGACCGCCGCGGAGTACTGGATTCCCCGCCTTCGCGGGGAATGACGGCGGTGACTGCGGGCCAAGCGGACGCGGCCCCCTCCAGGAAGGGGTAAGAGGAGCGGCCGCGTTGGTGGCTACGCCCCGAACACCTTCTTCAGCCCCGCCTGGGCTTCTTCCTGGATCCGCTTCAGGTGCTCGGTGCTGCGGAAGCTCTCGGCGTAGATCTTGTAGACATCCTCGGTCCCGGACGGCCGCGCGGCGAACCAGCCGAAATCGGTCTCGACCTTGATGCCGCCGAAGGGCTGGCCGTTGCCGGGGGCCTTGCTCAGCGTCGAGCGGACCGGATCGCCGGCGAGGTCCCTCAGGCCGAGCTGCTCGGGCGTCACCGACTTCAGGATGTTCTTCTGCGGCCCGGTGGCGGCAACGTCGATGCGGGCGTAATGGGGCACGCCGAATTCGGCGGTGAGGTCACCAAAGAGCTGGCTGGGATCGCGGCCGGTCTTGGCCATGATCTCGGCGGCGAGCAGGCCGAGGATGACGCCGTCCTTGTCGGTGGTCCACACCTTGCCGTCGCGGCGCAGGAACGAGGCCCCTGCACTCTCCTCGCCGCCGAAGCCGAAGCTGCCACCAACGAGGCCGTCGACGAACCATTTGAAGCCGACCGGCGTCTCCACCAGCTTGCGGCCGAGTTTTTTCGCGACGCGGTCGATGATCGAGCTCGACACCACGGTCTTGCCGATCGCGGCATCCTTGCGCCAATTCGGCCGGTGCGCGAACAGATAGGAGATCGCGGTCGCGAGGTAATGGTTCGGATTCATCAGGCCGCCGCTGCGCGTCACGATGCCGTGGCGATCGGCGTCGGTGTCGTTGGCGAACGCGACGTCGAAGCGGTCGCGCATCGCGATCAGGCTCGCCATCGCGTAAGGCGAGGAGCAGTCCATGCGGATCTTGCCGTCCCAGTCCACCGTCATGAAGCGGAAGGTCGGATCGATCGCCTCGTTCACCACCGTCGCCTTGAGGCCGTAGCGCTCGATGACCGGATGCCAGTAATGCACGGCGGCGCCGCCGAGCGGATCGATGCCGATATTGACGCCGGCGGATTTGACGAGATCGAGATCGACGACATTGCCGAGATCGGCGACGTAAGGGGTGATGAAGTCGTAGGCGTGCACGTTCGCGGCCTTGCGCGCCCTCGCGTAGTCGATGCGCTTCACGCCCTTGAGGCCATCGGCGAGATAGGCATTGGCGCGCTTCTCGACGACACCCGTGACGTCGGTGTCGGCCGGGCCGCCATGCGGCGGATTGTATTTGTAACCGCCATCCTCGGGCGGATTGTGCGAGGGCGTGACGACGACGCCGTCGGCGAGACCCGACGTGCGGCCCTTGTTGTAGGTGAGGATCGCGTGCGAGATCACGGGCGTCGGCGTATAGCCGCCGTCCTTGTCGATCATGACCTCGACGCCGTTGGCGGCGAACACTTCCACCGCGCTTGCCAGCGCCGGCTCGGCCAGCGCGTGGGTGTCGATGCCGATGAAGAGCGGGCCGGTGAGGCCTTTTTCTTGTCTGTAGTCGCAGATCGCCTGCGTGGTCGCGAGGATATGGCCCTCGTTGAAGCTGTTCTTGAACGAGGTGCCGCGATGGCCTGACGTCCCGAATGCCACCCGCTGCGCGGGATCCGCGGCATCGGGCTTGCCGGCGAAATAGGCCGTCACGAGCCGCGGAATGTTGGTGAGCGCGTCCGGCGAGACCAGCTTGCCCGCCGCGGGATTGACATCAGCCACTGAAATATCCTCGTCCTGTCGTCATCGAGATAGCGGGACACCATAGCATCGACCCGGTGTCCGCCAAACCACAACACACGCGACGGGTGAGGCGTTCCTTGGGCGGGGCGCAGTCGTCATCTCGTTCATCCTTCATTCCGGCTCGCGCCAAGTGGCGCGGCCCGAATGACGCGGAGAGGCCGTCTTCGCATCTTCCCGAAGCCCGTTGTTAACTTCGACGCCCTATGACAGGCCCATGCGACGTGATCGGACACGCTTCAATCGCGGCGCGACGTGGAGATACGTCGCGGTCGCCCTGCTTTTGTCGATTCCGATCTGCGCGCATGGCAAGGACGGCGCGCCGGACGAGCCGCGCACGACGCCAGCTGCGGAGAGCATGACGGAGCTCGGCGCCGGCGAAACGCCATCGTCCCGTGCCGAGATCCGGAAAATCATCGAGCGGGAAACCGCGAAGACCGGCCTGCCTGCCGATATCGCAGAGGCCGTCGTCTTCGTCGAAAGCGGGTACAATTCGGCCGTGATCGGCAGCGTCGGCGAGATCGGCCTGATGCAGGTGCGGCCCGAAACCGCCGCGATGCTCGGGTTCCGCGGCAACAATACGGAGCTCGCGGAGCCTGATATCAACATCCATTACGGCGTGCTTTATCTCGCCCGCGCATGGCGCCTCGCCGGCGGCGATCTCTGCCGCGCCCTGATGAAATATCGGGCAGGTCACGGCGAGGAAACGATGACGGCGCGCTCGCAAGTCTATTGCAACCGCGCCCGCAACCGTCTCGTCGCGATGAACTCGGCGGCTCTGGAAGGCAGCGTTGCGGCGCTCGATCCCGCGCCGGCGGCGGCCGTGCCGGATCCGCCTCCGGCGGCAGCAAAGGCAGCAAAGACGGCGCAGAAGGTGCCGACGCGTCCCAAGGACGTCTATGCGCGCTACCGCCAGGGCACGGCAGCCGCCAGCCGCGCCTATTGGGCCGCGCATGAAGCGAGGGTCAGCCTCATCAAGGCGCGGATCGAAGCGAAGTGGAAACGGGTCGCCTCGCGCTGACGGCAATGCGTCCCCTGCGCTTCAGGTTATGTTTGAGCATGATCTTGTCGGAAAACCGCTGCGCACTTTTCCGGATCGTGCTCTAGAGCCGCTCGCTGAGTGCGAGCCTGTAGCCGACGCCGGCGGTCGCGATCACGGGCCTGCCGCTGCCGATCAGCTTGCGGCGCAGCCGAATTGGCCCACAATTCTCGTGCCGCGCACCATCGCGCCCGCCCTGGCTTGCGCCAAGCGGCGTCGGGGCGGCCGAGCGCCGATCCGGTACATTCGGCTCCCGATTCAACCACTGGTTAACGTAAAGACAGCCTTCGGCTTCGGAAAAGCCGGCCGCGCCTCTATTGTCTCCGCTTGCAGGTGTGCGAAACCACGGAGCAGGCGTTATGCAGGGGCAGGCCCGGTCGGCTGCCGGTCGAACCGAACGAGGCGCAGCGCACCTCAGTCGCTCGCACACGCTCGACTTCCTGCGCGGCCTCGCCATCCTCGGCGTGATCGCGATCCACGTCTCGCAGTCATTTCCGTCGAACATCCACGCAATCGACTACGCCTTCATGTGCGGCTGGACCGGCGTCAACGTGTTCTACTTCGTCAGCGCGATGACGATGTGCCTGATGTGGACGCAGCGCGCCGGCGAAACGAGCCCGACGCGCAAATTCTACATCCGGCGTGCCTTGCGCATCGCGCCGCTGTTCTGGCTCGCGATCCCGCTCTACCTCGTCCTCAACGGTACGGGACCGAGCTACAACGCGCCCAACGGAATCGGGCCGCTGCAGGTGATCCTGACCGCGACGTTCCTGCACGGCTTCTGGCCCGACAGCGTCAACAGCGTGGTGCCGGGCGACTGGTCGATCGCGGCGGAGATGACGTTCTATCTCGTCTTCCCGCTTCTGATCGTCGCCTTCGGATCGCGCCGCGGTCTCTATCTCGCGCTCGCGCTTCTGCTGCACCTCGTCAATGTCTGCCTGTTCAAGCCGTGGGCCTTCGAGCTGTTCTCGGCCTATTACGGCCCCGGCCACGACTCCTTCGTCTGGACCACACTGCACTACAGCTTCCTGAACCAGCTGCCCGTCTTCCTGATCGGCTGTGCGCTGTTCTTCTCGCTGCGCGACGGCTTCACCAGATCCGACGCCGCGATCTTCTGCGTCTTTATCGCGCTGTCCTTCTTCGCCAATCGCGCGACCGGCGCCCACGAGTTCAACTATCTGATCATCAACCTCGTGCTCGGCGCGATGGTGGCGGGCTGCATCCGCCTCGCGGTACACTGGTCGCCGATCGAGGCGCTCGGCCGCAATTCCTATTCGATGTATCTGTCGCACTTTGCGGTGATCTCGGGCCTGCACCGGATCTGGCCATTCGCGGACGGGCTGACCTCGCTGCTGGTGACTTACCTCGTCACCATCGCGCTCAGCTATCTCCTCGCGCGCGCGACCTGGCACCTGGTCGAGCGGCACACCCAGGACCTGGCGCAGCGCCTGACCTCATCGGCGTCCGCCCGCCCGGCCATCGGCCCCGTCGTCGCGGCCACTGCGACCGGCGTGCACTGAACGCGCGTCCTTCGCCGCTTGCCTCGCCGCAGCCTTGGTATCTACTGTGCGCTCCCGGCTTCACACTGGAGAAGGCGCATGGAGGTCATCCTGCTCGGCACCGGCGGCCCGCGCCCGGACCCGCGCCGCATGGCGACGACCACGCTGATCCGGCTCGGCGAGGAGAACATCCTGTTCGACGCCGGCCGCGGCGTGATGGTGCAGCTCGGCAAGGCCGGCGTGCCGCTCGGCGCCATCAACACGGTCTTTCTCACCCACCACCATTTCGACCACATCGGCGACCTCTACGATGTGATGCTCAATTCATGGATGCACGGGCGCAAGGACGAGCTGCGCATCTTCGGGCCGCCGGATACCGAACGGCTCGTCAACACGCTGGTCACGCAGGTCTACGACAAGGACATCGCCTGGCGCGATCAGGGCGAACCGACCTTCGGCGGCTGGAAACCGGTCGTCGGGTCATCGATCTCAGGACGATCCGATCTCGATCCGATACGACAAACGCTGTTCCGCTCCAGGCGCGATCTGCATCAGGCCGGGCTTGTCGGCGAACTCGCCGTCGAAGCCTTTGGGGCTGGCATAGCCGCGCCAGGGCTCGATGCAGATGAACGGCGCGCCTGAGGGCTTCGACCAGACGCCGAGTTCGCGAAAGCCGCGCCAGGACATCTTCAGCCACGGCCCGGCGGATGCGTCCTGCCCGGCGGCATAGCGGACCGAACTGCTCTCGATCCGGTCGAAGATGATGGCATCGTCGACGAACAGGGATTCGGACAAGGGCAGCACCGTGCCGTTGACCGGGCTCGGCTCCGCTGCCGCGCGCAGCAATCCACCATCGAGACGGCGGACGGCAGATGCCTCTGCGTTGGCGAAGGTCAGCGCATAGCTTTCCTTGGGCACACCCGCCTGCAGCGGCCAGTTGAAGGCCGGATGTCCGCCGAGCGAAGCCGGCAACATCTCCTTGCCGGTGTTGACGATCGTGAGCACGAGATCAAGGCCGGCGTCGTCGATCGTATAGATGGCCTTCAGGCGGAGCGCGAACGGATAGAGCGCGCGCGTCGCCTCGTTGTCTTCGAGCACCAGCGTGCAACTGGTCGTATCACGCCCAGCCCAGGCAAAGCGACTGTCACGCGCAAAACCGTGCTGGGTCATCCGGTAGGTCCTGCCCCCGTGCTGCAATTCGTCACCCGCAAGACGCCCGACGATCGGGAACAGCAGCGGCGCATGGCGCGGCCATTCCGGCCCCGCCTGCCAGATGAACTCGAGGCCGCTTGCGTCCTTCAGCGAGCACAGCTCGGCGCCGTGGGCCTTGATGGTTGCGGTGAGGTCGCCGGCGCGAATCGTGTGCGTGTCGTTCGTCATGTGCACGCTCCTGCGAGCAAGTCATATGTCATTGCATCCACCACTCTCGGGAATTTGACCGAGCCGTGGAGACCTGCCGATGTTGCAAGTGGCAAGCGGGACCATCGAGCTCGTCTATAGCCGAGTTATGTCCATAGCAGGTACAGCTGGATCAATATGCTTGCCGTTCCTTGCGGGTCGCAGCTTGCTGACGCAGTGAACCGTTCACCGGCAAGAGCGTTAACCGCGCTACATGCCTTACCGAAAGCCCCAACATTCAGCCATTGATTGTGCGACGCAACTTCTGATAGGCCCCGATGATTGTCATGGGGCTGACACAATGTTTTTCTGGCGACGGTGGTTCGGGGGCCGAAGCGGCCAGCGGGATGATGAATATCAATGGCGTCCGTGCGAACCTCCACTCTTCCCGAGACCGACAGTTGATGGCGGCAAGACTCTGCTTAAGTGCCCGACCTGGCGCCGCCGCGGCAAAGACGGGAAATGGCAATACATTCAAAAGCCGCAAGCCTTCGAAGAATGGGAGACGGACCAATGGTGAGCGGCATATGACCGAGCGCGAGAAGATCGCCCGGTTGTCGTTGCCGCTGATGGTTGCCCACGGCGTCATCTTCATGTCTCCGCCAACGGCTAGACAACATTCGCGCTTACAGCGCGCTGACAAGATTCGATTGCCGTTGACGTGGTGGACGCGCACTCGTTTCTCCCGCTAATCTTCCCGTAGTGAAGCGACGAGGGAAACAATCGTGACTGAGCATGGATTCAGCTACTATTGGGATGCCGCCAAATTCAACGTGAAGAAACATCTCCGCGGCTACACGATTAATCCCACGCCAACATTTGATCCGGAAGGACTAATCCGCTTTCAATGGGCGGTTCTCAGGTCTCAGGCCTACCTTGAATATGGCTCCGGGGGTTCGACGATCGAGGCCGCCCGGAACGTCAAAAAACTGGTGTCCGTCGAGACGGATGGCGTTTTCGCAGCGGCAGTGAGAGCCGCACTTCCGCCAACAGATGCCCACGTGAGCATACTGACTCCTGACATCGGGTTCACGCGAGATTGGGGCTTCCCGGTTTTTGATACGGCCACGCCCGGTCGCGTCGAAAAGTGGAAGCGCTTACCGCAGGCACCTTGGCGATCGTCTCCAGAGTTCACGCCGGATCTGGTCCTGGTGGATGGGCGGATGCGTGTGGCGTGCACACTGGAAGCACTTCTCCGCGTCACTCCCGATACCACGATCCTCATCGACGATTATGTCGGTCGCAACTACGAAACTGTTCAGGAATTTGCCGATCTGATCGGCATGCATGGCAGAATGGCGGAATTTCGAAAAAAGTCCGCATTTGATCGGAGCGCATGCGAAGCTCGCCTTAGTCTCGCCTACGGCGATTTGGAGTAGCTCACTTTCGAGCTCCGCGACATATATTTGGTGGCCGCGCTTGTTCCGCTGCGGCCTGATCGATCGCACGCAGAGTTCCTCGGGCGACATCGCCGCCGCAGCCAAACGTTCGACTCAATCTCGAGCCAGGTTTCGTTGTTTGCTTCAGCGCGAGTATAGTGAATGCAAAAGCTCCTCCTGTATGCATCACTCTCGGTCATGCTCGTGCAGCTGTGCATCTTGCGTGTGCACGCCGAGCCCACTCTGCCGCCGGTTCAATACACCGCCTTCTGCGCCAAGCATCCTTCGGATTGCAAGCCTCGGCGCGCTAGAGGCGGGACGGGATTGGAACTTGGTAAAGATCCAATTCGCAAACTCAATCGTGAGCGCTCAAATTTCACCACGAGAGCAGTCGAGGAATCGATGGGAGCCGTATCCACCGACGTGCCATGGCGCGCGTCGCTGTACCCGGGCAATTTCTGAAGATCTTCGGCGGAACTCTGGTGCGGCGGTGGAGTGGCCCTACGGTGAGATCGTCGTCGGAAAGCGCATTCCATCCAGAAAGCGCAAACTTGGCACGACAACTGCACCGAGTAAACCTGCAGGAACGCGCCTCAGCAAGGCAGACGCGGGACGACGCATCAGACGACTTGTTGCGCGTCTCGCTTCTGCCTCTCTGCCGCCGCGTGCTTTCCACGTTGCTGTCGGGTGGGCGCAATATTCCTGCGAGATACTCACGCGTCGGAGGCGAGACATGTCGGATGCAGCCAATCGAACAAGTCTGAGCGCGGACATCACCACCGAAGACTTTGGAGTCAACAAACCCCCGATCGGCGACCGCGCCTTTGCAGCCGCCTATTTGACCACGGTCGCTGTCGCAATGATCGGCTGGCTATATGTCATCATCCGCGCCGGGCTTGCCGCTATTAGTTGGATGATCTTCGGCTAGAGCGCAGTCATAAGCTGCCTGTTCCCTCGCGACGCCGACGAGCACAACTCAAAGCGCGAAATTGATCTGCAACACCTCTGCCGTCGTATTGGACGACGCAATATGTCGCCCATTTGCAATCCTTGATCGAATTCCCTTTCACCTCGAGTTGATTGACGGTCCAACAGCTCCGCATGGCCGCGAGCGGGACTAGGGCTGTTCCCGTCTCAAGCTGCAAGTTCACCTGCCCAATGAACGGGGCGAAGCTCTGTGTGTTGAGTTGCCTATTTATCGACCAGACTTCGTCGATTCGACGAGAGTCGACGGCAAATGCTACAATGCATGCTTTTCCACCGCACAAGGATTTGAGTCATGCGCATCTTGTTGATCTCGGCCGTGGCGTGCGTCGCCATCTCATCGAACTCCGCGCAGGCCGGCCCAAACTGCATGCTCATGACATCGGACCAGGCGATGCGGGATTGCTTTGATCGGACGTTCTCCACGACGGCGAAACCAGCATCGGCGACATCATCGCAAAACGCCAAAGCCGCGCCGAAACTGGCAACGCCACCCAAAACGCAAGATGTGTCAGACGCGCCGTCAAGATAGCGTGCGCGGCGCCAGCGCGACTCTCCTGACCGGCCGGCGACAACCTCCCTCGAGACCCCTGTTCAGGGACAAACCGACAGCGTCAAGCCTCATTCAGCCGAGCGGGGCGCCCGACACTCTCGTAGGTGAAGCCTGCGGCTTCCATCTCTTCCGGGCGATAGATGTTGCGGAGGTCGACGATGACCGGCTGGGCCATGGCGCTCTTCAGCCGGTCGAGGTCGAGCGCGCGGAACTGGACCCATTCGGTAACGATGACGACCGCGTCGGCGCCTTGCGCGCAGGAATAGGCATCCTCGCAATAGGTGATGCTGGGCAGCTCACCCTTCGCCTGCTCCATGCCGATCGGGTCGAACGCCTTGACGGTCGCGCCCATGTCGATCAGGCCGGTGACCAGCGGGATCGACGGCGCATCGCGCATGTCGTCGGTGTCGGGCTTGAAGGTGAGGCCGAGCACCGCGATGGTCTTGCCGCGCAAGCTACCGCCGAGCGCCTGGCTCACCTTCCGCGCCATCGCGCGCTTGCGGTTCTCGTTGACCGCCAGCACGGATTCGACGATGCGCAGCTGCACGTCGTGGTCCTGGGCGATCTTGATCAGCGCCTTGGTGTCCTTGGGAAAGCACGAGCCGCCGAAGCCGGGACCGGCATGCAGGAACTTGGTGCCGATGCGGTTGTCCAGGCCAATGCCGCGCGCGACCTCCTGGACGTTGGCGCCGGCCTTCTCCGAGAGATCGGCGATCTCGTTGATAAAGGTGATCTTGGTCGCCAGGAACGCGTTGGCAGCGTATTTGATCATCTCCGCGGTGCGGCGCGCGGTGAACATCAGCGGTGCCTGGTTCAGCGACAGCGGACGATAGAGGTCGCCCATCACCTTGCGGCCGCGCTCGTCGGAGGTGCCGACCACGATGCGGTCGGGGAACTTGAAGTCGCGAATCGCCGCGCCCTCGCGCAGGAACTCGGGGTTGGAGGCGACGACGACGTCGGCGTTAGGATTGGCCTCGCGGATGATGCGCTCGACCTCGTCGCCGGTGCCGACCGGCACGGTCGACTTGGTCACCACCACGGTGAAGCCGGACAGCGCCTGCGCGATCTCCCTCGCGGCGGCGTAGACATAGGACAGATCGGCGTGGCCGTCGCCGCGGCGCGAGGGCGTGCCGACCGCGATGAACACGGCGTCGGCCTCGGCAACCGGCTTCGACAGATCGGTGGTGAAGTCCAGCCGCTTGGCCTTGACGTTGCTGGCAACCAGCTCATCCAGACCGGGCTCGTAGATCGGGATCTCGCCGCGATGAAGGCTGGCGATCTTCTTCTCGTCCTTGTCGACGCACGTGACCTCGTGACCGAAATCCGCAAAGCAGGCCCCGGACACCAGTCCCACATAACCCGTGCCGATCATCGCGATTCGCATGAAAAACCCAGCTCCAATAGGGACAGATGTTCCACCGAACATCTTAGTACACTTCTTTATCTGCTCGCACGCCCAACATTGGAGCAGGTTCTGGAGTAGTCCGAATAAACCTTAACCGCGCTGTCTTGCGGGAAGATCAAGTCTGCGCCCGGACGATAGAGAATCGCGCAATGGCGCACCACTATGGGGCCTCATGCCGTGCCGTAGGAAAGCCACGACGAAGTCCGCTACTTGCTGAAGGAACGCTACTCCGACCTCAACTGAAACGACGCGCCCCAGACACTCGCCTCTCACCGGACGTGCCGCTCGATAGCCCCCTCCACTGTAGGTACCCCAGGCCGAGCCGGTGAATTCCGTCATAAGTATACTGCTTGATAAGACCTTTCTCCGCAGACGACAGTGACTTGTTCAAGTCGATGAATGTCAGTCCGTTCTTGCCGGCATGGGCGCAGCAGCTCATTGAGAGCACGAATGTCATCAAGTATCCCACCGTACACCGTCCTCGATCATTCGTGATGGTGGACTGGATGTGTGCTCCGACGGCAGGAATGGCGTCCATTCGCTGGAGAATGTCATCGGTGCGATCGCCGCGGATACCGCGATTCGCAATGCTCGTACCGGCAAAACATGCGCGCCATTCCGCCGCCTCGGTGAGGCTCTCGCCGACCACGATAACGTCGGCATGTGGATGGAACGTCTCAAAGCCCGTATTGCGCGGCCGCGGAGCAGTTCGGGGAAACCAGCGCCGCAACAACGGTTCGCCGACGATCCCTCTTGCGAGCGTCTGCGTCGACCGCATGAGACAGACTTTTTCCTGCCAGATCACTCCGGGGGCGAAGGCGGCCAGCGCAATGAGAATGTGTTGGGCGCCGAGTTTCGTTGGAACGGAGTTGAGCGCAAACGTCGCTCACCGTGGCCCACGATCTTTTTGCTTTGAAGGGGCAAACAACGCCGGCGATGCGGCCTTCTCAAGGGCTCGGAGGCTTGGTCTGAGATTGGAGACGCAGAGACAGACCCAGCTCACGGGCTTTGCGATGAACTTCACCGGTTGACCGGCCGAGTTCAATTGCGATTTGAGATGCACGCCGCTTCTGCGCCAGCATCCTCAGCCGTGAGATCTCTTCCTCAGTCCAACGGCGCATTTTCGCCACCGCATTGCTATGCAATTGCACAACTCGGTCGCGACGGGCCCGTTCCTCACCCTTCGCCCGCGCGATCGGTCGAATTGTTCGACGGTGAACGGGCTCCTCGCTCCAGAAGAGCGACATTGCCACATTGAGATGAAGTTTGTTCAAGTTCCGCAGCCAAAAAACTAGGCAGACTGGCAAGCCGCGCTTCTTCATAGCTGTATCGCATACGAGGCGTCGTGCGCGCCGGCCTATCCGGCAGCGTGCGCGCGCGTTAGCAGCGTCCAGCTCGAGCACTTCGCTACGAAGCCTTGCTCTGAATGCTCCAGCGGCACTCCAGCCACTAACGCCAGATCGACGGTCCAGCAAGCCTCAGTTCAATAGCCCGCCAGATTGGCGACGAGACCCTCGTTTGAGGCGCTGACGTTGATGTGAATGACCGACCGTCCCTCGTCGTGGCGGTTCTTTCCCACCACCACCAAGGCAAAACTGTCGCTCCCCTTGAAGTCTGAGTTGGCGAAATAGCGAAACCCTGGACCGACCAATGTGAGCTCGCCGCCCCTCGGCTGCTCCGCGACGGACACGCTGTAGATTTGCATGGTCGACCAGCGAAGGCCCTGAATGCAGTTGGCGCCCGGCTTGATCGTCATCGACCAATCGATACTGTCGCCGGCGAGCTTATAGGGCTGATGATCTCGCAGGCAATTTGGCGTTGCGTTGGCTTGGCCGATGAGAAGAGCGCTGATCGTCGGCATAACGAGAGCGGGAAAAGTGAACGGTTTCATTGGCGCCATCCTTTTTTGAGGACGATGCGCCAACTCGGGCTAACGTTCGGTAAGGCCCGGCCGCAAAGGGCCCGCATTGGTAAATGTGAAGCTAAATCCCGTTAGCAGGTTTGCGAGACGACGCTGGCAAGACCGTGAAACGAACGGCTATAAAGCCGGTTCGGCTGGTTCGTTCGAACCCACTTGCCCTCCCATGATGCGAGACAAAACATTGAGGATCGCAATCAATCTCGCCATGCTGGCCTGTACGCTCGTTCCGACCGCGGCGGCCGCCGGTCCAAGCGCCGAGGTGGCCCGCAAGTGCATGCATTATTCCTACATCGCCTATCCGTATCAGCGCCCCGGTTCGGTGCGGATGAGCGGGGATCGCCAAGCCTATTTCAGGAACTGTATAGAGAAGGAAGGCAATATTCCTGCTCCAGAGACGCCGTCCTCATCTGCGCAACGCCAATCCTGACGTGCCTGCGGCCGGCCCAATTCCGCAGTCAGAGGGACGCTGTTTCACTTGGATGACGTTTCAGCGTCCATCCTGCCGTTGTTGACGACACATTTGTTGAAATAGTCGTGCTGAGCACGCCCTGACCCCTTTGCACTGCCGGCTGCCGGGTTGCCGGGCTCGCGCGGCGGAAATTGCTTGGCCGTCAATGCACTGCATTTCCGCGCAAGCTCGGCCGTGAGTGCCGATGCGTGCCCTGGAAGGGCACCGACCGCAAGACACGTCACGGCCAGTAGCATCAAGGGCGATTTCCGGTTAGCGACCATGTAATGTTCCCGCACGACAGCTTTTCTGACGACCGGACCACTTGATCCGCGGCATCCAGCCATTCTAGTCGAGATGCATGGCGCCGATACAGCCGAAAATGCCGTATTCGTGGCAGGCGGATTGGTTTAATCTGACCGTCATGCACCTAAGAATGCCACCCAGGCGATGACCTCGGGCGACCTAATTCCCAACGATCCCGAACGGCCGGACCAGGCTCCTACGGAGATCCAATTCGCGCTCGTCATCGCCCGCATGATCGAGACGGTGGACAACAACCCCGAGCATTTGCGTCAGGCCATCTACGACCTCGCCCGCTACAAACTGCTGGAGCAATTTACGCACGCGGATGCCAAGGATATCAAGCGCGCGCAGCAGGCGCTCGAGACCGCAATCCGGGGCGTTGAACACTTCTCGCAGCAACAGCCGCTCATTGCGCCCTCGCCGACCAAGCTTCAGCGCGAAGAGGGCCCGGCCCGACTGGATCAGCTGCCAGGCTCTATTGCCGCTCAGGCCGCAGCGGCGCAGCCGACGGCGCCGGAGCCAGCCTGGCGCCTCGGACCGGTCCACGCGGCAGGTCGCGGCCGAAGCCCGCAGTTTGCACTGATGCGACGAACTGCCGCGATGCTTGTCGTCCTCGGCGGCGTTTTGCTCGCTGTCCAGCAACGGGAGCGGCTGTGGCACTTCACACAAAACTTGGCTCGGGATCTCGCTCCTCAGGAAACAACAATTGCCTCCCCGCCGCCGGTCCAGCCCGCGAGCGCACCGGCGCCCACGCCTCCCCCGGCGAAGCCCGATCCGTTGCGGCCGACGGACTACGGCATCTACGCGGTCGCCGACAATCGTCTCGTGGAGCTGCCGCTCCTCCCCGGCAAGCCACCAGATATTCGCGTTGCGGTATCGGCCGCGCTCAAGGCACCGAGCCCGACCGTGTTACCGAATGGACACCCGAAATTCGTCGTGTTCCGCCGCGATTCCTCGGCCAATGCCGCCGATCGGGCCGAGGTTCGCATCCTGGCGAGGGTCACCCGGGAATTTTCCGCCGAGGCCGCCGGAAAGAGGCCGGATGACGGCGAGGCGACCTGGGTGATCAGGAACGTGTCGTTCCCGTTCCGTTCATCACCGCTCCCAAACGCACCCGAGATGTACGAGCTGCATAGTGAGGATCCCGAGCTTGAATTGGCACCGGGCCGGTACGCCCTGATCCTCAGGGGACAGGCCTACGATTTCACGGTCCCAGGAGAGATCACCGATGCCAGGCATTGCATCGAGCGCGTGGTCCTGACCACCGGCGTTCTCTATACCGATTGCAAGAAGCCGTGACGCCTTCCAATTTGCAACGCGACGCCTAGCTAGGTTGGAGCTGTCGGTTAACCGCGTCGGATCGATGGAGGCAACAATGCGTTCGTCCGTGCTCACGGTTCTCGTCATAGCAATGCTCGGCACGTCTACAGCGGCAGAGGCCCAGGGAACGCAGCAACAGGGGCAGAGGAGCCAGCAACAGTCCGCGCGCAGGGCGGTCGCAACCCAACCGAGCAACAATCCCTTCCAGAATCCCATTGGTCAAGGCGTGCCGCCCGCGGTCTCGGCCAATCCCAATACCAACAACAACAGTGGGCTGACCAATCCGCCGCACTGAGCATGCAGTGGCGGGATCGCCCTTCAGAGCAAGCCGAAATCTTCTCCGCCGAACGCGCAGCATCGCAAACAGCAGCAAGCCTATTCGGCGCTTACTTCGACCTCGATCGACGAACTGCCCGAAATCCGCATCGACGATCCCGTGATGCTCAGCTTGAAGGAATCGCTTCCGCGAGCGCCCTGATTGGACAAGTAGCGGAACGAGGGTCCCTGGATAATGACCTGGCCTGATTTGGGCATCTCCGTGATGGCGATGTGATCGATCATGATCGTGGACCAGCGCAAGCCCTGGATGCACTGGCCGCCCGAAGCGATCTTGAACGACCAGCGAACCATATCCGACTGAAGCTTGAATGGCTCCGGATGCAGGAGACATGTCCCCCCGGCCAGTGCCGCCGCGGGCGAGAGCCCCGCGAGAAGTGCAAGCGATTGGAGCATGAACTTAGTCACGACGCACCTGTTGCCGAATCTGGACGGCTCGCAGCCAATGAGCATCCTACACGGGGATCAATGATCTTGTCCTGCTTGCAGCGCCTGCTGGCAGCCTTTCGCGCCCCAAAGCCAGCCGCCCAATCGTCCTGCCATTTATGACAAGATAGGCATAAGCCGCCGACTGTCTTCAGCTTGCCATGTTGAGGCCCACAGATATCCAGTGATATCTAGAGCCCACCGCCTCGAAGCTACCCAGCGGCCCAGGAGCAGTAGTGCACCGCATAGTCACTATTCAATACTTGCGCGCGATAGCAGCCAGCGCCGTTGTTGTTCACCATTTCATCGGCCCGGCCTACTTCGAGACAGGATTGAAGCAACCTGCATCGATCGGGGAAGCAGGGGTCGATCTGTTCTTCGTGATCAGCGGCTTCATCATGTGGACGACAACAGGACGCAGGCAAATCGGACCGAGGGAATTCATCTGGCATCGCCTGATCCGAATCGTTCCCCTCTATTGGATCTTCACCCTGGTCTACCTTCTGGTCACATTGGCCAGTAAGCACAATCCGATTGCGCCGGTGGATGTGGTCAGGTCGCTATTCTTCATTCCGTGGTTTGACGAGCATTTGAGCCAGCGGATTTCGGCATTCTACTTCCTCGGTTGGACGCTGATGTACGAAATGTTCTTCTATTGCGTCTTTGCCGCGACGCTGACCCTGCCAAGGTCGACGCAGCTCAAGGCCGTCGTCTTGTGCCTCGCCGTTTTGGTTGCCGTTGGCCTGCTGTTCGATTTTAGGAATGGCATGTCATTCGCGTATACGAGCCCGCTCCTCCTCGAATTCATCGCCGGATGCGTGATCGGGAGGCTCTACGAAGCCAAACTCATTCCCCCAAGGGCCTGGGCAACTGCGCTGATTTTTCTTGCGAGCGTTGCGATCGTTTGGTCCGCCTGGAACACCCCTGAAAGCCTGCTCTCACGAGCGATCGTTTGGGGGCTGCCGGCCGCGCTGGTCGTCGCAGCAGCGCTCAGCTTCGAACCCGACGCTCAGAAGAGTCCGAGCCGTGCAGGATTGCTGCTCGGCGATGCGTCCTATTCGATCTATCTGTCGCACATCATCTTCTTCCTGATCTTCAACCTGATCGCGAAACGGGCCGGCATCTTTCACGGTTTCAGCGAGATCGCGCTTTTTTATGCGACGATCGGCGCCGCAATTGCGCTCGTCGGCGGACTAATCGTGTACTCGACCATCGAGAGGCCGACGTCGCGGCTACTCGCCCAATTGTCCAAGCCCAAAGCGAAGATGGACCCCTCGCTTCAGCGGAGCAGTTCGAGCTGATGCTTGGCGGGAGCTCTCAATGAAGGCTGCCGTGATCGGAGCTCATTCCGGCACACTGACCATCGTCGTTGGCATCGACGCAGGCGGCAGCTCCAGGCCCATGCACCGGAGGCTCGAAATCACGAAGGATTCCGGAATTTTGTCATATTAGCTATGCCGGGAAAAATGACTTGCTCGTATTTTACGGGGACAATAGACTTCGCGCATAATCAGCTAATCTATCTTCATCTTGGAATTTCAGTCCGAATTTTGAGCACGATGAAGAATTCTTGGGCACTTGCCACAGAGTGGCCCGCAAGGACTTTTAGTCACTCACCGGGTATCTGCTGAAACCAAGAATGGAACTGTTCGTGGCTAAGGACTCGACGTTGGATTCCCACTCCGCTCCGAAGAGATTTCTCGTAACCGGCGGAGCGGGTTTCATCGGCTCGGCCGTGGTGCGTCGCCTCATCGAGACCACGTCGAGTGATGTCCTCGTCGTCGACAAGCTCACCTACGCGGGCAATCTGGATTCGCTTCGGCCGGTCTCCGCGAATCCGCGATACCGTTTCGAGCAAGCCGACATCGCCGATGCTGCGGCCATGCGACGAATTGTGACGGCGTTCGCCCCGGACGTTGTCATGCATCTTGCGGCTGAAAGTCACGTCGACCGCTCGATCGACGGGCCCGCCGAGTTCATTCAAACCAACGTCGTCGGCACCTTTGCACTGCTTCAGGCGGCCCTGGATTACTGGCGGAAACTGCTGCCGCAACGCAAGGACGGCTTTCGCTTCCATCACATCTCGACCGACGAGGTTTTTGGCTCGCTGGGCGCCACCGGCTACTTCAGCGAAGAGACGGCCTATCAGCCCAACTCCCCCTATTCCGCGTCCAAGGCCGCGTCCGATCACCTTGTTCGCGCCTGGCACCACACTTACGGCCTGCCAGTCGTGATCACCAACTGCTCCAACAATTACGGCCCCTACCACTTTCCCGAAAAGCTGATTCCGCTCACGATCATCAACGCACTGGAGGGCAAGCCGCTGCCGGTCTACGGCAAGGGTGAAAACATCCGCGACTGGCTTCATGTGGACGACCACGCGGAGGCACTTCTGCTCGTTGCTCACAAAGGTGTCACGGGACAGTGCTACAATATCGGCGGCCACAATGAGGCCACAAATATCGATGTTGTCAGGGCGATCTGCGCATTGGTCGATGAGCTCGCCCCCAATCCGTCGATCGGCCCACGCGAACGGCTGATCACCTTTGTGGCAGACCGCCCGGGCCACGATGCACGCTATGCGATCGACGCTGCGAAGATTGCGCGAGAGCTGGGCTGGAAACCAAGGCACAGTTTTGAAAGCGGATTGCGCCAAACCGTGCAATGGTATCTCGACAATAAGACATGGTGGGAACGCGTGAGGACGGGCACCTATCGAGGCGAGCGGCTTGGCCTCGCAGTCTAGGTCTTCAGCGTCCAGGATTTACCATGCTCAACGTCGTTCCTACCGCCATCGAGGCCGTCAAGGTCATCACGCCCAAATCATTCGGCGATGTCCGCGGGCACTTCAGCGAGACGTACAACCAGCAGCGGTTTTTCGAGCAAGGCATCACACTGAATTTCGTTCAGGACAATCAGGCCTTCTCGAAGGAGGCGGGCACCATCCGCGGCCTCCATTTCCAAACGCCCCCCACCGCTCAAGACAAGTTGCTGCGCGTGCTGCACGGGAGCGTCGTTGACGTCGCAGTCGACTTGCGGCGCTCGTCGCCCACTTATGGAAAGTGGGTCTCGGAAGTGCTTTCGGCCGAAAACGGCAAACAGCTTCTGGTCCCGGCCGGCTTTGCCCACGGCTATTGCACGCTGGAGCCCGACACGGTCGTCCTCTACAAAGTAACCGCCTACTGGTCTCCGAAGGACGAGCGTGGCCTTGCCTGGGATGATCCGGATCTCGCGATCGATTGGCAGATGCCGCGAGACAAGGCTCTGCTCGCAGAGAAAGATACCCGCTGGCCACAGCTGAAGGCGCTGCCGATTTATTTCGATTGAGCTATGCGCATTGTCGTCACAGGCCGAAACGGCCAACTCGTCAAGTCACTGATTGAGTGTGCGCCGATGCGGGGCGTGGAGATTTGCCCAGTCGCACGGCCGGATGTGGATTTGGGTCGGCCGGCAGATCTAGAAAGCGCTCTGTTCGCGTTGCGCCCCGCGGCCATCGTCAATGCCGCAGCCTACACGGCCGTCGATCTTGCCGAAAGCGAGGCGGCAGCGGCGCATGCAATCAACGTAGATGGCGCTGCGGCCACGGCGCGCGCGGCCGCGCGACTCTCGATTCCAATTGTTCACATATCGACCGATTATGTCTTTAGCGGTGAGCTCGAAAGACCTTATCGCGAAGACGATGCAACCGGCCCTCTGGGGGTCTATGGAAAGACCAAGCTCGAGGGCGAACGCGCCGTCAGGGACGCGAACGCAGACCATGCAGTCCTTCGTACATCGTGGTTATACAGCCCGTTCGGACGAAACTTTGTGCGAACGATGCTTTCGCTCGCCTCGAAACGCGAGGAGATATCCGTCGTCAGCGACCAACAGGGTGCACCAACCAGCGCGCTCGATCTGGCGCAGGGGGTCATCAGTATAGTCCAAAATCTCTTGACCGACCCGTCCTCGCAACTCCGCGGGACGTTTCACATGACCGGCACCGGCGAGACCACCTGGGCTGGCTTCGCCGAAGCTATTTTCGCTGTGTCCGCCTCCATCGGCGGGCCGGCAGCCCATGTCAAACCCATTCCTACATCTGCTTACCCGACCCCGGCGCATAGACCCGCAAACTCAAGGCTCGACAACTCGCGACTTGCGAACATTCATCAGATAACTCTCCCTCATTGGGAAAAGTCCCTTCAAACGTGCGTCGAACGATTGGTGAAGCAAGACTTCCGGCAGGAGCAATGAGACGATGGCATTAGCAACAAAGGGTATTATCCTAGCCGGCGGCAGCGGAACGCGCCTTCATCCGATGACGACTGCTGCTTCGAAACAGCTGCTCCCCATCTATGACAAGCCCCTGATCTACTATCCCTTATCGACTCTGATGCTGGCCGGAATTCGAGACGTCCTGATCATCTCCACACCGACTGACCTGCCGCGGTTCCGCCAGCTGCTAGGAGATGGCACAAGATGGGGAATGACGTTTAGCTACGCAGAGCAGCCGAGCCCCGAAGGACTCGCACAAGCTTACATCATTGGCGCCGACTTCGTCGCAGGACAATCATCTGCGCTCGTGCTGGGTGACAATCTCTTCTACGGCCACGATTTGGTTCCACTCCTCCGCCAAGCGCGTCAGCGAGGCGACGGTGCCACGGTATTCGCGTATCATGTAAACGATCCGCGAAGCTACGGCGTTGTGGATTTCGATCAGCGAAACATGGCCGTTTCAATCGAGGAGAAGCCCCTCGAACCGCGATCAAACTGGGCGGTCACAGGACTCTATTTCTACGACAAAGACGTCGTCAATATTGCGGCCGCTCTGAAGCCGTCGAACCGCGGAGAGCTTGAGATCACTGACGTGAATCGGACCTATCTCGAGCGGAAGCAACTGCATGTGGAGCGAATGGGCCGCGGCTTCGCGTGGCTGGACACCGGCACGCCCGACAACATGCTTGAGGCCGCAGAATTTGTTCGCGTGCTTGAGAAGCGGCAGGGTTACAAGATTTGCTGCCCCGAAGAGATCGCTTACCGCTCAGGCTGGATCTCAGTTGATCAACTGGAACGCTTGGCCAAGCCGGTCGCCAAGAGCGCGTACGGGCAATATCTGCTGCGGGTGTGCGCGTGGCCACAAGAGCATCATCTTTCCTGAGCAAGTCCGCGCATTGCCGTCGAGTCAATGATCGCCCAATTTCAATTTGAGCCGACGATGCACTGGAAAGTTCTAACACCATTTAGCCCGTCCACGACGACCGGATGGATTCCGAGTTATATCCACGATCCGGATTTGACGTTTGAAGTCATCCCGTCGAGATACGATCATGATCGATCGCGCCGCTTGTCGGGCCTGCGTGAGTGGGCTGATTATGCCTTTCATGCCCTCCGGGCGTGGTTCAAGCAACCATCAAACCTTGGGGCATCGTTCGGCTATCTCACGAGCTTTCCACAACTGCCGATTTGCCTTGCCCTGATTAAGCGTCTGATGTTCTCGAACGTCCCAATCGTGGCATGGTGCTTCAATCTCGGATCGACCTATGACGGACTCAAGGGGGCGCTTGCCCGTTTTGCCGCGAAGGCCATTGACATCTTTGTAGTGCATTCGACCGCCGAGATCGAAATGTACTCAAAGTGGCTCGGGCTGCCGCGCGAAAGATTCGTCTACGTCCCGCTCTCCGTGGAGATGAAGCCACTTCCTAACGTCACTCGTGCCTCGGACCGGTTCATCCTGGCTTTGGGGACGGCCAACCGCGATTACGGTAGCCTTGTAAAAGCGTTAGGCCCACTTGGCTATCGAACGATTATCGTCGCCGGACCCAAGGCGATGGAGAACGTGGAGTTGCCGAGCTTTGTGGAGCATAGAAGCGGTCTGCCGCTCGCAGAGTGCCACCGGTTGAGCTGCGCCGCCGATGTGATCGTCATTCCGCTTCAGAACGTCGAGGCCGCTTCCGGCCAAGTCAGCTTCCTCGAAACCATGATGTTCGGTCGACCAATAATCGTGACACGAGGGCCAGGAACCATCGACTACATTCAGGACGGCGAAAACGGCCTTCTTGTGGCTCCAGGCGACGTCGACGAGCTACGAGAGGCGATCGCTCGCTTTTGGAATGATGAAGATTTGCGAAACAAACTAGGAAGTGCAGCCAAGCTCAACTTTGAACGATCTTTCACCTTCGAAGCGGTCGCACCCACAATGCAACAGATACTGAGGAAGTTCGATCGATAGCTGCCAGGTCTCGTTGTGCGCTTCCTTCGTGTTATAACGTGTGTACGGCTGTTACCAAGGTAGGAAAAGGATAAGACAATCCCTTCATTGGAGGAATCCGGATGGCCGAACTTCCTGTGAGACAATACTTTCTGAACACCCGTCCTGACATGGCTCAGTTTCTTCCGCACACTTTTTCGAGGACGCTCGAAATCGGCTGCGGCGCCGGCGGCTTCTCGCGCACCTACTTGGCGGGCGGCGACCAAATGTGGGGCGTAGAACCCGACGAAAAAGCCGCAGCCATCGGCGCACCGCTTTTCACGAAATTACTGATTGGTACTTTCGATCAAGTGAGTCACGAGCTACCAGATCGGTTCTTTGACCTTGTAATTTGTAACGATGTTATCGAGCACATGCCCGACCATGACAAGTTCCTGCGAAGCATAAAAAATAAGATGGTGCCAGGAGCCACGTTAGTCGGGTCAGTTCCAAACATTCGCCACTTCACTGCAATGGTCAAGTTGCTCCTGCTAAAGGACTGGCCGTATGCCGACGAAGGAATATTGGATCGGACGCATCTGAGATTCTTCACGGAGCGCAGCTTAAGGAGAGCGTTCGTTGAGAACGACTATGCCATCGAAGAGCTGCGGGGTATTCGCAGCATCATCAGAGGGGGAGTTACTGGGCTCCCTCCCCTCAAAAAGAGAGTCTCGCAAATTGCGGCTGCTTCTGTGGTTCTCGTGACGCTAGGTCTGTGGGCGGACACGCAGTATTCGCAGATTGGATTCCGCGTCCGACCGGTTTGAACGATATAAATCACACAGTGGTCGTCTGGTCGGCGCTTTTCCCCGGGAGCGCCTTTGGCCTGCGCTCGTCAAACTTCTTCCCGACGAAGAGAACATAGCCCAGAAAGGCAAGGTTGGCTAAAGAACCGGCCAAGCTAAATAGTGCTATTGGTACGATCGGGCTGGTTTGGACAAGTACATTTATTGAGAGCGCGCCTAACCTGACAAAAATGTTCAGTATTTCGTAAGCCAGGTAGGCGCCCTGCACACGATAGACCGATACCGCAGCAAAGCTGGGTCTCGCGACAATTCCGGTCCAGAAGAAGAACGACAGAAATTGGCTGTACGTGCCCGCCTCTGTCCACTTGGCGCCGAAAACGAAACCAAATATCTGCGGACTTAGTAAGATCAATACTGTGAAGGGCACTGCCGTAATCGCACAGAGGGCGCCGGTTGCCTTCAAGAGCAGCGGGCGCGTTTCCTCGCCGTGATTTGCGAGTTCGGCAAGCCGCGGAAAGAAAATATCGTTGACCGTCTTTGCCATTAGCGCGGTGGGAGATCCCAGTACGGAGTTACTAAGGGAGAAAAAGCCTGCAGCGATTGGTCCATGGAACATAGCCAGCAGCAGAAGCGGGCTACTCTGCGACACGGCGCTAACGAGCGTCTGCGGAGCCCTAAACATCGGAAAATCCGAGTACTTTCGAGCCGCGCGACGAACGCGAGGCAGCGAGGCCAATGCTGGCCATCTTCGGCCGCCAGTATTCAGCCAGAACAGCAACACGAGCGAACTAAACGGGCTTGCGAGGAGTGAGACGAGGATCAGTGCGAACGGAGTGGGCCAAATCGCCCCCACCAGTATCTTGGAAAGGCTGACAGCGGCCGCTTGGGCAATGATGACCCGCGCCGAAATGGCGTACCACCTCTTCCTGATCATCCATTGCTGCGCCGCCTGGAGCAGAGCCTCGAAGATTGCCTGGAAAGGTAGCACGAACAAGAGCAGTTGGATCGTCTCAACGCGATCCAACACGCGCAGATAGGCCGCGATGCCGAGCAATAGCACCGCAGCGACGGCAAATGACGACAGCAAGCTCACCCACACGAGCGCCAGGGCATCACGATCATTGGGAGGCAGCACGATGGCTGCAGAATAGGTCAAGGACGCGGCGGCGTTGACGAGCACCGCGATCGCCATAAAGGTGCCGAGCGCACCAAATGCAGCAGGGTCGAATAGCCGGCTGAGAATAGGTGAAGCTGCGAGGTTTACAACTTGGGCGGCAGCAGTTCCGGTCAACACGACGGCGATATTACGGAAAAGTGGTCGACGCCAGTAGCTTCGGATCAGATCGGTGAGCGGCATGCTGGGCGTCGTTACAAATTCCGCAGGTTAGCTGGAAATCTTCGGTGTGAGGGGAGTTCAATGATCCCGCCCCCGGTGGTTTCCAGCTCAAGTATCCGGCAAACGATTCCGTTCGCGCGAGCCTCGGATCGGCCAGGACAACGCTGACTAGCACATCGAATTGGAGGCCGAAAGGCGGATACCGTCGCGTTGAGCCAAGCGTTAATGCGCCTCGGAGGTCCTCGCCTCGATACCCCAGATCAGCGGAAAGATGGACTTGACCGCCGCCAGGCTACCCTTCTCCGAGAAGTGGCCGTAGTCGATGTAGAGCAGGCCCGCGCTCGTCTTGAAGGCGCAAAGGGTCTTTGCACACAGGAGATCAAAGGGGGAGATATAGTGGGCCCCCTCTGATTGTAGCCTTATTTTTTGCTCCAGGTCTTCGTCGTAATTGGCGGCGTACCAGTTCGACCTCTCCTTCAGCCTGACGGCAAGCGCGCGAGTATCGATCCCAAATTCCGGAGACTGGCCAAAAACGAAGACGTCGGCACCGGCTTCCTCGATCTGTCGAATGGTGTCGCGGAGATCGAAACCGCCGCGGGTGGTCAGAAGGCCCCACCGCGCGCTCAGGATGACCTTCCTGATGCCGAGCTGCTTGATGATCTCCAGAGCATGGGCGTTGAAGGCTTGGCAGTTCGGCAGCTTGTAGGAGAAATACTTAAGGACGGGGGGACACCCAGCCGCAGTGTATTGATAGATGTTCGCGTTCAATTGCGTGCCGTACGCGATGATGCCAGGCACGTAGTGCGCGGCGAACGAGTCACCCCAGAGCAGCACGTTCTCGCTGTATCCGTGGGTCAGCGCGCACGTCTTCGCATCCCACTTCTCGAACGTCTGCGATCCGTCCAGAAAACAGACGCCATTTCGCCACAGCCCGGGACCGGCCGCGGCCGCCACCTGCATGTCCGGAAATCTTGCTGGAAATCCTGCGGACAGCGTGCCGACGGATCCGAGCATCACCAGGAACGCGACCGCAGTGCCCCAAGACGCAAAAACGACCTTTCGCGTCATCACGGCCCCGCCCCGCCTGAATGGCGTTTCGATGAACCTCCAGGAGAGAATGGCCAGGACGAAGCTGGCTACGATGATGAACAGGACCTGGAGCGCCTGGGGGTTCTGCAACAGATAGAACCGCATCATGACCGTGATCGGCCAATGAACGAGATAAAGCGAATAAGAGATCAGGCCAACCAGCACCAATGGCCGGACACTCAGGAGTCGTCCAATCCGCGTCGTGTTATCGGTTCCGGCGAATATGACGAGAAAGCTTCCGATGCACGGAAGCAATGCGGACACGCCCGGAAAGGGTGTCGCGTCAGTGTAAGAGAAGACGCAGAAGCCGATCAGCGCGAGGCCTGCGGCTGCCAATAGTTCAGCCAGCCAGGGAGCCGGCCTTGGAGGCGGCGCGAGCACCAGCATCGCCCCGAGCAGAATTTCCCAGGCGCGGGTCGGCAGGAGGTAGAAGTTCGCGGTTGGCGCGGTGTAGGTCGCCGAGATACTCAGCAGCAACGAGAGCAGAAGGACCGGCCAGAACAGATAACGCCACGTCCGCTCGAAGAAGTACCTGCTCGCCACCATCGAGAGCGGCATCAGGATGTAAAACTGCTCTTCGACGGACAGCGACCAGGTGTGCAGAAGCGGCCGAAACAGCGACGACGCATCGAAATAGCTGGAGCTCCGCCAAAAATAGATATTCGAGACTGAGAGGACCGAAGCGATCAGGCTGTTGGATAAATCGACCAGTTCTTGCGGCAGCAGGAGAAAAAGGGCTGCCGCAAAAGTGAGGCACAGCGTGGCCACGAGGGCGGGAAATATCCTTCGAAATCTACGCTCATAAAAGCCGGCGATTGAAAAATGACCGGATTCTATTTCCGCGCGAATCCCCTTGGTGATGACGTAGCCGGAGATGACGAAGAAGACGTCGACCCCGACGAAGCCTCCCGAGAAATAAGGGACCCCTGCGTGAAAGAAAAGAACAGGAAGAACTGCGACAGCTCTCAAGCCATCGATGTCAGCACGGTACTGCATAAGATTCCGGGAAAAAATACGCGGGTCTCTTGTGTGGACAAAAGTTGTCATTTCCGTGGAATGGTTTTCGGAACCATCACAAGTGAGGACATCGTTCCTGCATGCACGCAAGCCGAAATGAGCGGCATGACGTGCTAAGATTAATGCAGAGAGTACGAGGATTGGCCCTCCAGCGCTGGCACGGGCAGCACCGATCGGGTAAAAGGACGGCGGATCGACCTACCAACTACCCCGGATCGGCGACGAATAGATGAATCTCGCAAGAGCGGCGCTCTTTTGGCTCATAGGTACGCGTACTGGCGCAGAGATCGTCATTCAGCTGATGGGCAGGACGAGCGGCGGCGACGAAGGTGGCTTTTCACTCGGTGCTCTGTTCAACCTTGCAGCACTTTTCATCGCGGCTGTGGCACTGCTCTACAGCTCGCGTGCGAGATCTGGTCGGATTCCCCTGCTGCTTTGGGCTCCTTACCTCACGGTCGCGTTCCTGTCATTGGCTTATACGACGTCCCTGGGCGACAGCGTAAAGCTGTTGATGAGCACGCTGACATTCCCGGCGATCTTCCTTGCGGCCTTCATCCTGCTCAGAACGAAAGAAGACGTCGCCAATCTGATGCTTTGCATCATCTACTCATCCGTCATTCCGACTATGGTGGCCTTCTATGAACTGGCGGCCGGAGGACTTGCGAGCGGACGGATACAATCCACCTTCGCTCATCCGAACGTCTTCGCATTTTATCTGATCGCCGTCATATGTGCGATCTTGTACTACAATCTGGTGCTTCATCGCCGTATCCTCTTCTTCTGGCGCGTGTCGCTGTTCTCCTATCTTTTCGTGCTATTTGCATTGCTGGTTGCAACCCAAACCCGGTCGGCTTGGCTTGCGATGGCCGTCTTCATCGTCATTTACGCCATCGGCGTGGATCGGAAGTTGCTCGTGGTCCTTCCCTTAGCGCCGCTTGTCTTGCTGGTGCCCGTCGTTTCCGAGCGCCTTGAAGGCATCGGGGCCGAGCCGACCATCACCTTCGAGGACATCCAAAGCGGCTACGTGGTCGTCAACTCCTACGGGTGGCGTCAGCTGCTCTGGGGACGCGCGTTGGCTGATTCTGAGGATGCGCGGATACTGGGCAAGGGCCTTGGCACACTTGGAAAGAACGCCGAGCGCTTCTTTCCTTTGGCCAATCATGCCATCGAGGCACATAGCGCCTATATCCAGACGATTTACGAGCTCGGAGTCGTCGGGTTGGCGGGCTACGTGCTGCTTTATGCAGGCGTCATTGTTGCGGTTTTTCGCTATAGGCGTCGCGCGATCCGCCCGGCCTACATCATCATCGGCTTCGCCACCGTCAACCTGATCATCAGCTACTCGGACAACCTACCCTATTACTTGTCATACAATTGGTACGCGTGGGCGATATTCGGAGCGGATTTCGCCCTGCGATTTGGGATTCTGAAGCCGACGCCGACACAGCACTCTTCACTTGCCGAAGTGCCCTCTCCCACCTTAGCTGCAGTGCAGCCGAGATAGATGGGAGTCTCGGTCATCGCACCGAAGACACCATCGTGTATCGCTCCGTAACCCTGCAATCCAATCGACGCGGAACAACCATGAACTCCCTGCCCGCTGGAGGAGACCTTGCGAAACCCACAGGGAGATCGGCCATCGGATTTCTGACCCTGGCGATCGGCGCGCGGGACTACATCGACCAGGCCTATTACCTCGGCCTTTCGCTGAAGGCGAACATGCCGGCATATCCGATTGCCGTCGTCACGGATGATCAGACGGGAAGGCTTGCCGGAGTTTACGACCACCTCGTACCGGCGCGGCAATCACTGGGGCGTGGCGTGCGCCAGAAGATGTACATCGACCAGTATTCGCCTTTCGAGGACACGCTGTTCATCGACGCCGATTGCATCGCGGCGCGGCCGTTCGAGCACGAGCTGAACGAGGTCCGCAGTTTCGACTTCAGCCCGGTCGTGCAACGACATCTTCGCGCGGGCGACGCGGACGAGTATTTCCTGGATCTGCCGGGCCTGATGCATCGCCTCGACTTGCGATCTCTGCCCAAATTCAACGGCGGTGTTTACTTTTTCCGTAAATCGGCTCTCAGCGAGAAGGTTTTCGAATTCGCGCGACGCATCCAGAACGATCCCGCCAGTTACGGGCTGAAGGCCTTCGATTCAACGGGACCCGGCGACGAACCCGCCTATGCCCTTGCGATGGCGCAGCACGGCATCTCAGGATACGACGACCTCGGCCGCTTGATGCGAACTCCCGTGGGCCTGCGCGGGAAGCTGACGATCGACCCGACGCAGGGCCAGTGCAGCTTCATGAGGGCGGAGGGCCTTGTCACTCCGGCAATCTGCCATTTCGCCGGCGACTACCGTTTCTCGCCGGAATATTACCACGCGCGGATCGCGCTCGAGCGAAATTGCGCTGTCGCCGCCATTCCAATGCATCTCAAAGCATCGACACTGGTCGCATTGACAAGGCAGAGAACCGCTCGGCGCCTACGGTGGCTTCGAAGCTCCGTGGAGAAACGCATCGGGCGCATCTCCACGACGATCGGCCTGGGAACTCCGTCCAAAAGCCCGGAAATCCGACGCTAAAAGTCAGGTCCGTAGATCCGCCCCAGTGGCCAAGCCCAAGCAGCTGCCGGTTTGCCCGACCGGCAAGGCGCTCTTAGCTGAAAGCGTGCCTTCTAAAGCGCGATGACATGAAGATGAATTACCATCGCGCTTTAGGTAATTGTTCGAGCATGATCTTCCGGAAAACCGCTACGCACTTTTCCGGATCATGCCTAGGGTCTCGAGCTGCTTACGCTGGCCGGTGTGGTGCCGTTCGACGCGCCCAGACCCGTGGTACCGCCACTGAAAAAGTTGTTGGACGGGTTGGTGACGCTGTTTGCGAGGAAAGTCTGCAAGGTGCTCGACCCGCCAAACCGATTGGTCAATGGGTCCGTTTGGCCACCGCTGGCACCGCCGGAGAAGCCGCCCGCGCCGCCGCCAACGCTGCCGATCAGCAGGTTCCCGGTAATGGCCGCGTATTGCTGCTTGGCATCGGCCGAGTTCGTGCCGACGATCTGCGTTTGGATGTCGCTGGCAAAGTTGGGGTCGGGGCGAATGCACTGGTTTGCCGCAAGCCCAAGTCCGGTCCCGATGGCCTTCTGCAATTCAGAACTCGGAAGCGGATCCGTCTTCAAGAGGCCGATGACCAAAGGCAGCATAGCGGGGTCGCTGATGACGAGATCCCGGACATCAGCCGTCACATCTCCAGGCGAGCGCGACGAACCGGTGGTTCCCAAAAGCGATGAAGGATTTGCTGTGAAATCGGCAATCTTCTGAGGGGACGCGGCGCCCGGACTGCAAGCTGCGGAGGCTTGCTGAGCCCCTCCGACCACCGCCAGCAGGAACACCGCTGACATCACCCCCCTCAAACGAACGCGAAAATCCCCAAGAAATGCTGCCATTGTCCTTAGACACCAAACTGTCAAACGGCGCTTGCCGCAATTATTAATAACCTATTGAGATAGATAGCACATTTTGATCGACCCGTCCAGAGATCATGGAACCGACAGCCGGTCGCTCCGGCCGGACGAATGGGCCAATCCAATTCCGAGCAACACCATGATACTTATGGAAAATCCAGGAATCTGCAGGGAAAAGTCTAGGAGCGAATGGAGGAGCCCGAGCGTTCCGGCCCAAAAAGCCATCACGGGAAACACGCGGTCGCGCCGGCGACGAATCATGGCGCGCGCCAGAGCGACCATCACAGCGGCCCAAACGGCGGCGATCAGCCCGGCGAACGGCAGCCCCATTTCGGCTGCGAGCTCAAGCGGGGTGCTGTGGGCGCGATCCCATACCCCCCCGATAGGCACTTCGCGGCTGCGATATTCGGGGAAAACCCACGTGAATGTGCCGAGCCCGGTCCCGAGAAGAGGATATTCCCGGATGATCTTAAGCGTCGATCCGTAGGCCTCCGCCCGTCCGCCGCCGGAAAGCCCTCCGGTATCGAATCGCGCGTTGACCGATCCGCCCAAGACCGAACTCAGCAGGACAGCAGCACCGACAATGGTCACAACGGCCATCGCGGCGGCCCGCCAGCTGCGGACCCAGACACGGTAGTACGAAAGCGCGCCTCCGGCGATGACCAGAAGGGTAGTGCTGGTGCCGAGCCGCGAGCCCGTCATGAAGCTGGCTGCGAGCGTCAAGAAGAAAGCAACGAAGCAGATCAACGTTCGACGGGATGGACGTTCGAACAAGGCCCTGATGATGTGACGTCGCGAGACCTCGGGGAGCCTCAGGCTCCGCGCGCAAAGCAGCAGCCACGCCAAAGCGCTTGCCCCCAGATACACAGCAGCCGTGTTGGCGTTGATGAAAGTCGTCGTCAGGACGTTGCGATAGGCCACCTTCTCGAGCCAGAGCACATGATCAGGCGCAGTAAGAAAGCTGACTATTCCATACACCGCATAGAAGAGGCCGGACCAGGCGAATATCTCGAGGAGCAAGGCCGCAGACCACCTGCTCCGGCCAAGGCAAATCGCGCAGAACAGTGCGAGTGCATTTGCGATCTGCGCTCCGGCTGCAATGCTCGGCAGGTCGCGTACAGCACTGATACGAGCCGTCGGCTCGGTGCCGAGCAGCGCCGAACTTTCGCGCCAGATCGGGTGGGCAAGCGCGGCAAGAGACGGCGGCAGCGGGATGAGCTGCAGCGTGACCACCAACAGCCAGCAGCAGATCACAAGAGCGAACACCGCAAGCACGGCGAGGCCACAGACATTGCGCCACACGCAAGACAAGGCTATTGCCGCCAGCAGGGTGACCCAAACCGCCAGCACGTTGTTCTGCACCGAGCCAAAGATCAGCGGCACTGCAGCGAGCACGAGCCCGAGAGCGTAGGTTGCCAATCTTTCGCTGAGGGGTATCTCGATTGCGGCAGCCGTCTGCTCTTCAGCTGCAGCCACTTGCCGCCCAGCACGTATTTGCGACCGTCCAGACATCGCTAATCGGCCTGAACCGACCGCGGCTGCCTACGATAAACGTCCGGCACGAGCGAGAAGTCGATGGCCGCGCGCAGATCGACCGGGTCTGAAATCACACGCTGTTGCAGCAGCAGCCTCTGAAACTCCTGCCATCGCCCCAGATCGAGTTCGGCCATCCGCGCTCCAAAGGGCCTGATCAGATCGCGCTGCTGCTCAAGCATGGTCATCGCGCGTTCTGGCGTCGCTGCGCGCCCAATCGCCGCAGCAACGAGCGTAGCCGTTCGACGTGGATCAAGATCGGCTCGCGCCCAGGATGCAAGAAGCGCGGAGACGAAGGTTTCGGCCGAACTGGACGACCTTGCCAGCATCTGCGTCGAGACGATGTAGACCGTCCCCGGAATGTGGATCTTGAAGGCACCTGGATCGAGCACACGATGGGGAAGATTGAGCCGGCGCAACTCCGCGCCCTCAACTTCGAGGTAGCCGGCCAGAACATCGATAGCACCAGCCATGAGCTGTTCCACCGTGCCGGTGGCTTCGGTCGCCTTGACCAGGCTGCGCTGCACGGCGTTTCGGCTGATGAGCGCTTCGACGACAAACCCGACCTCGCTCGACGCCCTATAAGCCAGAGTCTTGCCAAGCAAATCCGAGGGGGTCTGCAAGGCGGTCGTGTCCAGCGCGAACAGGCGAATTGAGCTGGCAACATAGGAGCCGGCGATCGCGACAATCGGCATGCCTGCGGCGCGCGCTCGCAGAAATGCCATCGCGGAAACATGCCCGATGAGGCGATCGCTAGCAGCTACGGCCTTCACCACGTCGTCGTCGTCAACGCCGACCTCGAGGCGTGAAGACAACCCAGCCTTCTGAAAAAGGCCATCGTTGATACCGAGCACGAGGCCCGCGGCAGCCTCGGTCAGAGGACCATTCCACTTGATAATCAGCGCTTGAGAAGCCGATTTAGCTTCCTTGACTGCGATCGGCGATGATTCTCTGACCAAGAGAGAGGCCGCGACCAAGGACATGAGCCCGACGAGCACGCCCAACAACATCGCACGCGGAAAGAATCTCCGCGAGATGGATCGTAAGGGCCTGCCGTGGGCACGCCGTGACCCGTCCCGCCTTGGTCTTCCATGGCGCCTAGTTGGCATATTCGCGAAATGAATACTGAAAATCGGAGTACGAGAAGATTCCGAGGATGTGTTGCTGACGCCGATAACCACCAACCGACATCGTCGTGCAGCTATCGGTCTTGTAGTAGCAGGCGCGAATCCGGATCTGCTTGCCGCAGTGATTGTCGAGAATGAGGATATGATTGTAGACGTTCTTGTTGAGCGTCTGACTTTCGGCCGTCGGTGACACGGTGAGACATGGCTTACCGGTCGGATCGAGGCTGCGGGGGCGCGAGACCGTGAAACTCTTGGGCTGCGTCAGCGGAGAATTCGTCGCGAACTTACCGGAGCCACCGACCGTTTCCTCGGACAAAGGTTCGTTGGCGAGACTTGCCTGTCCGAATGCTGGCCCGCCTCCGAGGCAGATCGTGCCCAGCACAAATGCCATCAAGATCTCGCGCAAGCAATTCGTGCGACCAGCCAAAGAGAGGACCGGTCCGATGGCTCGAGCCATCGTCTTTTCAAGCATTAGTGCGCGCATCTTCCGCATCACATTCCAAATTATTGCTGCCGTCCCAAGGGGTCGCGCAACTTCACTCCGGGCACCGCAAGATCCGCACCTTCAGCACGGGCCATGCGCGCAAATTGATATCGCATGGTCGGATCCGTCCACTCCAGCTCCGACAGCAATTTATCGCGAATAGGCCAGCCCGCCCCCAAAACGTTACGCACGGCGGTAGCGAGCAAGCCCGAGTTCACCAATGCGGCAAATTCGGTGCGGACGGCACTCTTTTGATCTTCCGCCAACAACTCATAAACCGCAAGGGAATAGACATTTCGACGGACGGCTATCCATCCCTCGACCGGGGCCAGCCGGTACGACATCGCAAGGCTGGCAAGCTCCGGTCCGGCCGGAGCTCCCTGATTGATCCGTATCCAGTACCGGATGAACCAGAGGAAGCCTTCGGTCGGAGCACATGTGATCGCCTTGTCGAGTGCTTCGCGCGCTCCCATGAGCAGTTGATCTGCCCGCTTCGGGTCAGCCGCGGCCACCGCTTCCTCGTACAGACGGGTACGGATGATCAAATCGCTACGGAGCTCAATTGGGTTGCAAGGGATCCGCAGTTCGGCGGCTTTCAGCTCGGGCAGCAATGCCTCAAGCCGATCGAAACGATCCGAAGCGAGAATTCGCGTAGCGAATCCGTTCAGACGCGTCTCGTGATCGGGGTGGATGAGAAAAAAAACACCCCACCCCCCGGCCAGAAGACAAGTACAGGTCGCAAGAAGCCTAACGGTGAGCAGCAGGCGCAACGATCCTTTTTAATCGACATAGCCGTAACGGTGGTAATAGCGATTTCGATAGTAATCACCGCGGTACGAATCGTAGCGACCAAGCGCTCCGATATCTACCTTGTTCAACACAACGCCCATTAGCTTTTTCTGCACACTCGGTGCTTCGTCGAGGCAACGCTTGACGACGTCGATCTTGGTCTCGGCCCATTCCACCACCAGAGCATAGTGGTCCACGATACGCGACGTGCCGCGCACATCGATAACGGGCGCGAGCGGAGACAAGTCGACGATGATGAGATCGTAGTGGTTTCGGAGCGCCTTGAACAATCTTTCCATCGGAGCCGAGGCCAGCAAATCGGCCGAGTTCGACGATCGTGATGCGATGACGCAAGGCAGGAAATGGAGCGTGGACTGACTGTCAGTCCAGATCAGCTCCTTGAGCTCCGCTTGACCGAGCACAAGCTCGATTAGCCCTGCCTGCGCATCCGGGGAGAAGCGCCTGGTCAGCGATGGGTTGCGGATATCGCAGTCCACAAGAAGCGTGCGCGTGCCACTCATGGAGCTCGCCTGCGCTATGGCGCCGGCAATCGTCGATTTACCTTCATTAGGCAATGACGATGTGATGCCAATGATCTTGCAGGACGCCTCATCCCTGCTCAAATCGATTGCCATCTTGATCGCTCTCATAGCTTCCGCAAAACGAGAGAATGGTGCGCGGGTCACGACGCCGGACATGGTCTCAGTGACGTTCATCTGTCGGCCCTGAAGCTGAGCACCCGCAGGATACTCCGAAGGGACGACCCGTTGCTCGGGTTCGCTCCAGCCCCTCAGTTGGCGCCAACCAGAGGCCAGTTTGGCCACAGTTCTCACTTTGCTCCAGCCCGTCTGGGGCAACTCTTCCGGCAGAACGCGCGGCACGACCGCAAGACAACTCATACCCAGCATCGCTTCAACCTGCGGCGCCGTACGGAACACGCGATCCATCATGTCCCTGATGAACGCACCTGCTCCAGCAAACAAGCCGCCGACGAGCACGCTGCCGAGGAGCACGAGCAAGGTCTTCGGTGACGATGGGCTCAGCGATATTGCAGCCGGCGTGATCACGCGAGCTTCGGTGATCGGAAAGGACTGCTGCTGTACCGATACCATGTACATCTGCAGGAAATTGTCGGAGAGAGCACGCGCGCTCTGCGCGTTGCTTTCTAGATCGCGCAGCACGATCTGGGCCTGGCTGGTGTCGTTGGATTGGCTGATCGCGTCGTTGAGGCTCTTCTGGCTGGCCTCCTCGCGCGATTTCGCGATTTCCAGATCACTCTTGAAGCTTTCGGCCGTTCGCCTCAGCTCGTCCTTGATCGACCGCCGGATCTCGCGCATCTGATTGCGCAGATTGATGACCGCAAGATGGTTCGCGCCGTAGCGATTCGACCAGTCCGATTCCTTCGCCGCATAGTCGAGATAGGTCTGACGCAGCTTGACGATGACCGGATTCTGCATCGTGTCAGCCACGGTCGCGAGATCATTGAGAATGACGTTGCGGTCTTCGTCATCAGACTTCAGAATCGCCGTGATACGCTCGAGCCGGGCCTGTGCTTCCGCACGCTGCGCCCGCGCGGTGGTCAGCGCACTGTTGATCTCGGCCAGCTGCTGCTCGCTGAGCAGTCGACCACCCGCGTCGACGATGTTGTTCTTGGCCTTGTAGTCGGCAACGGCGCGCTCGGCAGCCGAGGCCTGAGCCCGGAGCTCCTTCATGCGATCCTGGAGCCACACCGCGGCCCGGCGAGACGCGTTGTACTTCGCCTCGAGAGAGTCGACGATATAGGCCTCCGCCACCGCGTTCGATATCTGCGCGGCGCGCTCCGCGGATGTCGATCGATAGGATATCTCGATGACGTAGCTCAACCCCACGCGTTTAACGGCGAGGTTCTTCTGAAAGCGACTGAGCGCCTTACGCAACTGCTGATACTCGGACGGCGGCGTGGGACTCGAAAACAGAGAAAGAACGGCGCCCAGGACATTGCCGACAAGCCCGCCGCCATCACCGGTAAATTCGGGTTCGTCGACCAAGCGCAAGTCCTTGATGACCGAGAGGGCGATCGTATCCGACTTGATGATCTCGACCTGGCTGTCGATCATCGCCGATTCGATCGGCGCGTCGGCTGCAGCCGATTGTTGTTGCTGCATCAGGTTGATCTTGCGGCTGTCGATGATCAGATTCGCAGTGCTCGTATACATTCGCTGCGCGGTGATCACGTAGAGCAGCCCAAGAGACACGCACGCCAGGAAAACGAAGATCATCAAGGGAAGCTGCCGCGAGACCAGCCCCTTCAACGCCAGAATGGCATCGCTGATCGACAGAAGCTCGGGCTCCGGAGCCTCGACGTTGACTGAAGGCAATCGGCTATGAAGCATGCGCGGAGTACTTTGTTGTTTGAGGAAAGCGATGCTGCGCTGCACTAAAATACCATAGGCATCACGACGAATGTGAGGCGTTCGGCAAAGGCAAGTACTTCGTGAATCGCATCGGGCAGCTATTTCTCAAATATAATCAGGCTGTTGGCGAAGGTCAATCGTCGGCCGGGTCCATCAAATAATCGGCGCAGTGGAGACGGACGAGCAATCGGGCCCCAAGCCGCCGAGGCGAGCGAAACCGGACCCGAAGCCCCTTTTCGAGACGTCCTCCTCTGGCAACGATCAACAGGCCGAGCAAAGCAGGATCGACATAGCTGACCTCTCTCAGGCATACGACGAGTTCACCTGGAAAGTGCTGATACTGATCGAGTGCTTTGCGCAGACCGTCGAGATCAAGGGCACTCGTGCTTCCTTTCAGCCCGATCACGGCACGACCGTCTCGGGCCGTGACGGTCACACCCAGCGGCCCTGCACCCGAGCCGGCAAGCTTGAGCAAAGGGCCGAGCAGCAAAAGCGGGAATGCCTTTGTCGCCAAGAGCTTCGCCAAATCGACGAAATCCTTGGCGTACCGGGCCGCCAAATAGGGCTCCTCCCAAATCCGCCAGAGCCATTCCAGGCCCGTCTTCTGCAGAAACTCCGGCGAGCGTCGTATCGTTCCCGCGACAAAGTTAATGACGGACCCGAGATGCGCGATGACGGGCACGTTGAGATGGGGCGAATTCAGGCTGATCCAGCTATGGCCGCGCTTGGCATTGAGCGCCAGAATCAGCAGGTCGGCACCGGATCGATTGATGTCATCGAGAATGTCCGTTCGGCTCATGCTTTCAATCGAGCCATAGCCCGGGGAAAAACTGCCCGCACTCCGCAAGCAGGGCGACAACTGCGGCAACCGCTCGCAGGCACGTGCTGCGGCACCTTCAGGTCCCCCGAAGAAGTACACTCTCATAGGTCCGGCCGCACCCGACATCATTCTGTCAAAAACTGTCGATCCCGGGACCCTTTCCGGAATGGGGATCCCAAGCATCCGCGATAGAATCACCAGCGGCATTCCATCGACGGTCGAGAGCTGACTCTTGCCAAGAATATCCCGAAATTCCGGGCTCTTCAGACATGAGGTGAGATGGTTCAGGTTTGGCGTCGACCAAACACAGCGATCCCTCCTCGCCACAGACTGCCTCAACTCGGCAATCGTCTCCTCGAGGGAAAGCGCATCGACCGGAATGCCGAACAGGCAATACACCTGACGGCCGAAGTCAACGCGCACCGGATTGAGGTCGCGTTCCGACACATCTGCAATTTTGCGGCTATCTTGAGTCACGATCGGTTCTTACCCAGACGCGCTGACGATTCAAAATGAACTTCAGGTATAGCGGTATCTTCGCCACGACATAGATTGGCACTTTCAGCAAATCCTCGAGTGAGCAGAAGTCCCTCCCGAAGCGAGACCACAACAGCATGACGGCAAGCACGAAAACGGCTGTCGAGACAAAGCTGACGGCGAATGGTGCGGCAGTGCCGGTCCAGAAGAATACCAGGGTTCCCTGGAGCAGCGATGCCACTGTCAAAACCATCAACAGCGACAGCGGCGGCACGATCAGGTCCAGCGCCAAGCCAAGGAGGTTCAAGTCGCGGCGCTTGATCGCGTCGCCGAACAGCCGCGGCGCGTGCGTTATAATCGAATGAAGATACCCGTGTTCCCAGCGCGTCCGCTGTGATTTTTCTGCGCGTATGTCTTCCGGAAATTGGCTCGTCACAACGGCTTCGGGACAGAACAAGGGCGCGCGCCCCAGCAGTGCCAGTTTGAGTCCCAAGGTGAGATCTTCGACCAATTCATCGGTTGCCAGGCTGACTGGCCCAAGCAGATGCGTCGGGAACGACATACCGGATCCTGTTAGCTGTGTCGGCAAGCCGAGCTGCAACCAGCCGAGTGGCCTCACATAATTCTTCGTGAACCAGGCAAGATTCCGGATTGGGGAAAGATCGCCGCTCCGCGTGGGCGTCATCAGATAGGCCGCCTGCACCGGCCTCCCTGTTGACGCTGCAAGTGCCGCGATGCGCGAAAGCGCTCCGTCCGCGACCTGACAATCCGCATCAACAATGATCACCACCTCGGGAGCTCCGGTTCGCGTCAGAAACTGCAAACCGTGATCCAGAGCAAATCCCTTGCCACGATGCATCGGGTCATTGCGAGAGGTGACCTCCGCGCCCGCCGCGGCCGCGATTTCGGCGGTTCGATCAGAGCAGTTATCTGCGACAACCACCAAGCGGTCCAGATCTGTCAGCTCTCGACGGATCGACTGCAAGGTTGACGCAATTCCTTGTTCCTCGTCGTGCGCGGGGACGATGACGGCGAAACCCGCGCGATCGGCTTCTCGCGGAGACAATTGCCCTGTTCCAGCGGCAGCGAAGATCTGGATGGCAAAAACGAGGATCGGAACGGCGATAGCAACCGCTATCGCAACGCTCGCGCAGACGATGAGTACGGACATCATGTTTCCAGAGCGTGGGCGAACAGCGCGCTCAGCTTCCCCGCTTCTGTCTGCACGTTGTGCTGCTCGGCAACGGCGCGAGCGCCTCGCTCGCCCATGGCTTGAAGGATCGATAGGGGCGCATTCAGACAACGGTGCATGGCATCGGCCAGTTCGTCCTCGCTGCCGGCAGGAAACAGCCAGCCATTTTCTTCGTGGACGACAAGTTCAGGATTACCAGCAATGTACGTCGTCAAAACAGGGCGACCGAGCGCCATCGCCTCCATCAGGACAACCGCAAGCCCTTCCGCGAAGCTCGGCAGAACGAACGCACGGGCATCAAGTATCTCGCGACGCACGGCCTCACCATCCGCCCAGCCAATGATACGAACTTTGCCTTGCAACTGGTGATCCCTGATCAACTGCTCGATGATCGGGCGATTCTCCCCGTCCCCAACGAGCACGAGCTCAAAGCTGGCACCCCTGCCTGCCAATCGTGCAGCTGCTGACACCAGTAGCGCCTGCCCCTTCTGCTCGCAGAGTCGTCCCACGCACACCAATCTGTTCGCGCCGTTGGCCAGCACAGAGCTGATCAAGAAACGCTCGTCGACCCCGCAGTGAACCACTTTGATCCTATCCCACCCACTCGGGTGAATAAGACGCATCAGCTGGCCGCGTCCGAACGAGCTGATTGCAACGACGAATTTCGCCCGCTCGACCTTGGTTTTCAGGTTGATCCCAACAATCCGGTCGAACTCCTCGGGGCCATGCACGGTAAAGCTGAAAGAGATTCCTGTGAGGCAATTGACGAGCAATGCGACGTCAGTGGGATTGGTGCCGAAATGGGTGTGAAGATGCGAAAGCTGAAGTCTTGCAAGTTCCCGCGCCAACCAGCACGCCTCGGCCAAATATATGGCGTGAAGAAAGAAGGGACGATCGCTTCGCCGCATCAAGGCCACTGCCATCGTCAAAGATCGCCAGAATCCGCCGGGCGCAGCAAGCATCATCGCCACAACTGCCCATGCAATGGACAACGCGCCCTTGTTCAAAACGTAAGCAGTGCGCTCCAGTTCCGCCCGATCGTCAACGTCCGGCAGTTCCGCATCCCAACCACGCAAGGCAAATCGATGGACCTCCCAGCCCAACCGCTCAAGCGCGAGAATTTCACGCCGGATGAAACTGTGACTGACTTTGGGATATTGGCTTGTTAGATACGCCACACGCTTCCGGAGCGGCGACTTCAGTTCAGGCACGCTTCAAAATCCCTTCGTCGACCGAGGCTTCTCGCACTGCGATAAAATACCAAATCATTGCGGGATCAAGGCGGATTCCTTAGAAATTGGTTATCGCCGCGGCTTGCGCGCGCGAGCAACTCGTTGCGGTGCCTGAAGATGGTTAAAGTCAGCATATATATCCCAACTCGCAATCGCAGATTGCTTCTCGAGCGTGCGCTCAGATCTGTCATACAACAGACACACAGCGATCTTGACATCATCGTCGTCAACGACGCCTCCACGGACGACACGCGCGCGTATCTCGACGGTCTTCGGGCCAGCGAGCCTCGCCTCACGGTAATCCACGCGGATAAGGCAAAAGGAGCGCCCGCCGCACGAAACCGCGCCATAAACGTCGCGACCGGACAATTTATCACCGGATTGGACGATGACGACGAATTCACGCCGACTCGGATCGAGACTCTTCTGAACTACTGGAGCAATCTCGGCGACCAAGCGAACCGCATTTCGGGATTGTTCACGCAAAGCGTGATGACTGACGGCAAATGGTCTTCTCCAACCACCGACCGCAAGGACGAGGTCAGCTACGAAGATCTTTTCCACCACAACTTCATCGGCAACCAGATTTTCTGCCCTACCCAGCACCTCGCGGAAGTCGGCGGGTTTGACGAAAATATGCCCGCCTTGCAGGACCTCGAGCTTTTCATGCGCTTGGTGAGAAGATACGGACCCGCACGTCTCGTTCCTGATTGCAGCTACGTCTGTTACGTCGACGACGGCCGCGACCGCATCTCCAAGAACGCCAAGAAGCGATACGAGGCCTTCGAGAGAATAATGCAGAAGAACGACAAGGCCCCCGCCCATCTCAAACCGTATCTCTTCATGCAGCTCTTCTCTCCCTTCTACGGCACCATACCGAGCTTCGGCGATTGGAGATGCATGATTCAATGGGGCGCCACGCCTGCGCTTCTCGCGAAGATGTTACGCGCAACAATCCGCAACGCCTTGGTCATGGCACGCGGATATGCGCGAAAGAGCGTTGCATAAGGCCAACAACGTCGAGGCAAGCGATGCGACGCGAAGTATCTGGATTTGGTTTGAGTGCGGTCCTGCTCGTTTGCGGCTTTTCGGCCGCGTTCCTCGACGGTGAGGTACGAGCCGGGTCGGGTCGAGATCCGAGACTGCAGCCTTTCTCGAATGCGAGTTTTTGGAATACGCCTCTCGGAAAGGGAGCCTCCTTCCAGGATCCTCAAGAGACTGAGACCGCCATGATCAGGAATGAGAGTGTCGGCGGTCATGCGGCCTCCTACGCCTGGATCGGGGTAGACCTTCTCAAGATAGATAGACAGAAGGCCGACGATCAAGTGATGCGATGGGAATACAAGGGACGCTCAGCGACGGGTCCCTGGTTATTCTCGTCGCCGGTGAATGGAGGATCATTCGAGCTAAAAACGCCTCGTGATATTCAATTCCTGGGAGGGACCGACAGGTATGCCGCGATCATTACCGAGGACGGGCACTACGCGTACGAAGTCTGGAAGGGTTCGTATGATCCCGCGGCCAACGTCTATCGCGCTCACTATGTTGTGCTGACGGATTTGTACGGCTTGGGGAAAGCCAGCCGCGATGGCGCATCCGAAGGCATTCGGGCGTTTGGCGGATCGCTGTTAGGTGGCCTCGTTCGCTGCCATGAACTCGACCAAGGCATCATTCCGCACGCATTGGCCATGGTCATCAGCCCAACCCAGTTGCGGCGAGGCGCGACCGTCGCAGAGCAGAAAGTGTGGCCGGCGACTACGACCGACCATGATGGCCGCAACACCTATTCGGGCAGCGTCCCGATGGGCGCTCTTTTTGCGATTCCTCAATCCGTCGATCTTAACAAGCTTGGTCTGTCGCCCGAGGGAATGGCCCTGGCGCGGGCCTACGCGACCTATGGGGGCTATGTCGTCGATGCTGCGGCTCGAACCAACATGATCGCCGTCACAGAAACCGGATGCCGCAAGGAACAGACTGACAATCTGCAACGCGACAAGCGGAAGATCCTGGCCCAGCTCCGGATGGTCACGAACAGCGGCCCCGACAACGTTGGAGGACCCGGCGAGAGGATTGCACCGCGACCTTCCGAACTGCAGCCGCTTCATTAGCGGCGCCTCGAGAGGCCGACCGAAGGAAGGAAATCGGATAGGCTCAACAAAAAGCGCCGCCGACAAATGTCGGCGGCGCTTTTTGTTGCCGAAAGATATTCGATCGCCGCTGATGGAGTTCAGACTCGAGCCGCCCGAAGGGATCAGAGTCCCTTCGAGTTGATCCTGAGCACTTGCACGTTGTTAGCCGTCACGACCGTGTCGTTCGCGGTCGCCACGATCAGGCGCACGAACTGCAGGAACTTCGCGGTGTCGTAGGTTGCGGCATTTGCCGCGAACAGGACGTCCTTGTCACGCATGTCGAACTTGGTCGCCAGGAAGAAGCCGGCGGGATCTCGGAAATCGACATTGTAGACAACCGGGACCAGCGGGCCGACATACTTCGAGCAGTCCACGCCCAATCGTTCGGCGAGCTCCCGGGGTTCACGGCGGTACACGAACACACCCGCGGGCTCGGCCTGCGTATCAAGCAATCCGCCAGCCTTGGCCATGGCTTGCGCCATGGTGATCTTCCACATGTCAAACGGGAATTGCCCCTGCTGTCCCGCCGCGCCGAACGCCAGGAAGATCTGGGGTTCGCGGTAGACGTAAATGGTATCGCCTGGGTGGACCCACACGTTGTTGTCGGGTTGATACACGAGAGCGCCGAACGGCACCGTTGCACGCTTGCCATTGCGCTCGAGCGTGACCCAGGTCTCCCAGCCCTGCCCCTTCGGGCCGCCGGCGCGGCTGATCACGTCCAGCACACGCTCGCCAGCGGCGTTCGCTTGCAGGCGGGCCGGCGTGTTGACTTCGCCCAGCACGCTGATGAGCGACGTGTTTTGCGTGATCAAGGCGACCACGACCTGCGGCTCGATGGCTCGATTACCGATCGCCTTGACGATGTCCTGCTGAATCTCGCTGGGCGTACGACCGGCCGCCTTGACGGCGCCGGCATACGGCACCGTGATGTTGCCGGCGGTATCGACGTTCTGATTTGGAATCTGGACGAAGTTGCCGGGCCTGACGCCCGCTTCAGCGGGGATGAAGAGACCGCCGGCGGCCGCTTCGAAGATCGTCACCGAAACGACGTCGCCAATACCGAATTTGATGCTGCGCGGGGGTGACTTGTCGGGGAAGGTGCCGGCCAGTGCGCCCGGACCATATTCCTTCAGAATGTCGACGACGGTCGGCGTGAGCTTGACGAGCCCGTACTCAGGCCCCGCCTTCGTCACCTCGCTCTTGATGACGTGGTCCTCGGGACCAGAGCTGGGCATGATCGCGCAACCTGTCGAACACAGCAGAACGACCGAAAGCAATGCCGATAAAGTAATGCTGGATCTCACGCCCAACCCCAATGGTAATCCGGGCCGAGAAGTGGGCTGAATCCTCAACAGAGTCAACGTAATCCCTATCGATCTGCTTTAATTGGATTGAGGTTGTTGCGCCGCAGCTACATCGGCAACGCCGCACAGATGACCGTCATCGCGCTCAGACAAAAGTTGCCTAAGCGCAGCCCATTTTTTGCCTGTTATGTGGTCAGTACGCGTTACCCCGACGGGTGACCTCGAGGCAGGTGAGCATCAAAATCTTCAGGTCGAGCGCGAGACTCCAGTTGTTGATGTACCAGAGATCGCAATCCACCCGGCCTTTCATTTGCTCGACCCTTGCGGTCTCGCCGCGATACCCGCGAACTTGCGCCCAGCCGGTTATTCCAGGTTTCACGTGATGCCTGAATGCGTACTCCGCCAGCAGGTCACCGTAATGGTTGTCGTGCGCCAACGCATGCGGTCGAGGTCCGACCAGCGACATTTCGCCGGTGAGGACGTTCAAGAGCTGAGGGACCTCGTCGATGCTCGACCGCCGCAGAACACGCCCGACGCGGGTCACGCGAGGATCGAAGCGCTTGGCCTGAACCACCGCAGCCCCGTCTTCCATCACCGTCATGGTGCGAAACTTGAAGATCGAAAACTGCTTGGCGTTGAAGCCATTGCGGCGCTGGCGGAAGAAAATGGGGCCGGCAGAATCTAGCTTGATCGCGATGGCGCTCAAAATCATGAGCGGCGCCAGAATGATCAGACCGAGCGATGCGCCGACAATGTCGACCACTCGTTTCGAAAACTGTTCCGCGCGCGACAGCGGCCCGCGCTGGATTTCGATCGATAAAGATCGACGCAGGCGATAGGACGGATTCTCAGCCAGCGCACGAATTCGCCTGTCTGGCACCAACTGCACCGGGAGAGGCGACACCCTCAGGCGGTCCCGCACCAATTCGAGCTTACGCGTATCGGTCCACGGCAGCGCCAATACGATTTCGTCGACCGCCGACTCGCGGCCAATTGCCAGCGCGCGATCGAGCAACGACGATTCTTCCTCGGTCATCGCAAATCCGCCGTTGCGATCCGATGAAAAGACGACGCGCGCCATCTCGGTCAAACCGAAGCGTTCAAGCAATTCTTCGACCCCAAGCGCGGCAAGTTCTTCCCGCGTTCCGATGACGATGGCACGCCTGCCCTGCACCTGGCCGTCGGCGACAGCAGCTGCGACGAATCGTTTCGAAAAGCGGCGGCAGGCCAAAAGCAGCGCCAGGGCAAGCAAGCCGAAGCAGATGATCGAGCCGCGTGAGAAAACCGCCCCGGTCTTCATCAGAAACGCCAGCAGGGTCAGCAGCAAGCCGACCATGGACCATTGCGCGAAAATGCGCCCGGCGTCTCGACTTCTCTTGGAGAATGCGATGCGCAAATCGTAGAAGCCGCCGGATTGACCAATCAGCACATAGAGCAACGCAGCTGTAAGGCCAGCGCCAAGCAACTGGTCTGCGTTCCTGAACTCGCCGGTCGTGACAAGCTGGTAAAGGCCGCCGCCGACGACGGCAGCGGACGCGATCAGGAACGCGTCGGCCAGCGCGAGCAGATATTGCAGGGCGGAGTAAGGGATCTTGACGCGCCCTCCTCCGGAATTCGTCCCTGGCAACGTTTGGTATTGCATTGCGGAGGTCTCCAAGGCCGCACGCTCCGCTGGCCCGCACCCGCGTGCGTCCCGCTCCATCGGACTGTGGGGGATCAAGATCGCCTCCCGCAACAAAGACGTAACGTGAGATTAACTACGGTTAGAAACAACATTTTTTGCTGCAATGCAATAAGATTGCGCAGCGCAATGCATCAAGTTTGTATGATACGAGTACTGCCAAATTGATCATCAGCTCGTCAAGGCCAAGGCCCGCAATGGGCAATTGTCTGGTTCGAAGCCTTCAAGTTGGAAACCTTCAAGATGTTCCGCGAATTGTTTCTCGTGGTCGCGATCGCGCTCCCGTGCTCTGCATCCGCTGACTCAACGCGTCTTCCTCAAAGTTGCGTGCCCGGTGCTGATCCAGACCAGCGTCAGCGCTGCGACGATGCGGTATCGCAGCAATTGAACTCGTCGAGCCAATTGACGTCTCTCGATGGAGGTTGGCGGTTGGTCAAGACGCGCAATCCAAATGGCGGTGCGGATATCGTCGCAATCATGCGCACGGCCGACACGACAAGATCGGACCTGAATCTGGCCGGATTGAGCCTGCGTTGCGCAGAGTTCGGGACGGAAGTGATGCTGACCCTGCTGGAACAACAGCCTCGCGCAAGCCACCCAAAAGTCACCCTGGCCGCGGGATCTGATCGAGTTCAACTCGAGGCAACAGTCAACCAAAGCGCAGAGTCGATCGTATTACCGCAGAGCGCATCCGCACTCGCTGCTGGCCCTTGGCAGACGTTTCCGGAGCTCAACGTAGAGATCGCAACGACGCCGACGCCAACCCGCGGGATCATTCCCCTCGCAGGACTGGGCAATGCCATGCGGGCGCTGCGATCAAGCTGCGCGCTGCGCTAGAAGCCCTCTTGCCAAGCTTCACGGATTCTTAGGGAACCAGGTGAAAAGGTGGTCGCCGGGAGACAAAAATGGTTCCGGTCGCCTTATTTTCATTTCTGGTAGGTGCGGTGCTCGCATGGCGCTTTCGCGTCTGGATACTCGTGCCAGTTACTCTGCTCGCGGCCATGGCGGCCACACTGCTCGCGCTGTTGCATGGCGAGGATTTCGCGTCGACATTGTCGCAGGCCTTTTTGGCCGGCGCGCTCACACAAATCGGCTACGGCTTCGGCTTGGTCGGCCGTCACGTCCTCGCCGTATTGAGAACGCCGTCTGCGACGAGATCGCGCACTGCGGCCGTCGCTCTGTTGTACAGGCAGCGGCCAAACCGCTGATCATTCCGTTCGAGCGGTGCGCTGCCCTCCACGTCTAGACGCGCACGACATCCGCAGAGTCGCAACCGAAAGCCAATCGGTCGGGATCTGATCCGCGTATTTGGCACACCTCGCTCGATGTGCGATAAGCACCGGCCCATAGCGTCTGCCCGACTCTCGCACGAAGAATTTTCGCTTGCAGATTTCCGTTCGCCTTTTGATCATCGTGCTGGCTGCATGCCCCGCGCTGGCAACCATTCGTATCTCTCTGGTCGAGCAGCTCGTTTCTGCTGCAGCTGCAATGATTCTCGTATGCGCAGCCACGAGAGAACAGGCCGAGATATCCGGTGCAGCTCGGTTCATAAGTCCGCTGGCGCTCTCGCTCGCCTTGCCCGCTTTATGGATGATCTTCCAGGTGACGCCCCTTCCCTTTCCTGCGCTCGTCAATCCAATTTGGAGGATGGCGACCGTAGCCCTTGGCGAGCCCGTCGCCGGGAGAGTCAGCATTTCACCGGACGACACACTACGAAGCCTTATGGTCTACCTGGCCATGCTCTCGCTTTTTATTTCTACGGTGATTGTCACGCGAGACCGGCACCGGGCTGAAACGCTGTTCTATGCATTGAGTACGGTAACGACCTTCATGTCGGCGATGGTGCTGATCTCGCGCTTTGGAGGCGTTCCCGGCCTGATCCCGTCGACGGACGGCGCAGCTTCCGCCTTCGCTGCAGCGGGTGCACTGTCGGTCCTCATGAACGCAGCAACGATCATCATGATGATCGGAAGGAATTGGGGCAGCGGCGTAGCGCAAGGCGTGTCAACGACAGTGCTGGTCCAGTTCGCACTCGTTCTCGTTGGGCTCGGCATCTCACTCGCCGCCTTGGCCAGTCTTGCTTCCATTGGTCTGACGACAGCAGTGGCCCTGGGAGTTGTCTCACTCATCCTCGTGGCCGCGAGCCGCCATCTTGAGGTCGGATGGTGGCCCGCGCTCGTTCTATTCGCGATCGTCACAGCGATCGTGGCCGCAACAGCGATCACGCGCCTTCAGGGGATCGCGTCGTGGACGATCGTTGATTTGGCGCAGGCGGCGAACGCAGCGCAGCGTTCAATGGCGCAGCGCATGATGGCGGACGCGCCGCAACTCGGCAATGGGGTCGGAACGTTCCAGTCGCTCGAGCCCGTCTATCGCGATTTCGAAGCAACGCCGGTTATCGAACTGCCATCCGCCGCGGCCACAATGGCAATCGAGTGGGGCAAACCGGCGTTGGCTTTCATCGTCCTGATGGTTGCCTATGTCTTTGGCGTGATGTTCCGAGGGGCCGTTCGGCGCGGACGCGACTCGCGTTATGCTTCCACGGCTGCTGCCGGCCTGATTGTCCTGCTTTGCGAGGCGTTCCTCGACAGCGGTCTCCTGAATGCCGCCGTTCAGATCCTCGCAACCATCACGATCGGGATCGGAGTGGCGCAGAGCATGGGCCGCACGAGCGCCGCAACTAAGGCTCATACCCGACGCGAAGCGATCGTGGCCCACAATCTGTTGTGATCTGGCGTCTGAATTCGAACCCAGCGATAGGGTGCGCGGGACCAGGGCTTGATACTCGGGCTCAAATTGTCGAGCACGAGATCGCCATTCTTCGTGCGAACGACGAGAACGAGATGATGCTCCCCGGAATTGGTGACCACCTCGCTCAGGAGCAGAGCGCGGGCCGGCCAACCCTGAGCCAGGAGTTGATGGCGCTTCGTGACCGCATAGTCGTTGCAATCACCACGATCCGGACCGATCAGCCAAGTCTCGCCGGCTAGTCCAAGCTCGTTGCGCTCAGGGATGATGTCCCTGTTGACCGCTCGATTGACTTCGTTGAGCTGGTCCCATCGCTCGGCCGTCAGCTTCACCGGACCGCCGCGGAACATTGGGCGCTTGCGACATTCATCGACATATCGAGCACAGAATTGCGTGTACGCGAACGGAGCCAACGCATTGGCTTCGAATTTGATGTGCTGGATAGCCGACTGCAGTCCCATCGGCATTCCCAACAGACCAGCTTGAACCGGCTGAAACCCGAGGGCGATCGCGGCGGCCCCCGTGACCACCCAGGCTGAAATCTTACGCATGCTTGACTCCCCACAACACTCTTGAGGAGCACGCTAGATGGAACGATTTGAGATTCTGCGCCGTTCGACCAATCAAATGGAATCAAACGGTCTCGTTCTTCGACACGAGTCATTTACCAATCTCCACTGCAAGCTCGAGACGAACCGAAATCGAGAAAATACTCGCGGTCGTCGCCCATCGAAGACTCGGCGCCAATTCGGCGGGGCTTTGGAATGCGGTAACCCTGACGAATTCTGCTGCCGCCGTTCCGAGACGGACCATGATCCGTCAACAAGACACCCTTGCAACCCGGAGCGCGCGATAGGAACCTCGTTTTCCCCGGGGAGAGGCGGCCATTTGGCAAGTGTGCGCTAACGGTTCCCCATGTGAGCAAAACGATAGGACGCAGTTCTTTTCGGCGCGCGCATCGGTTGGTGGCTCGAACGCGCGGCTCACACCAGCGCAATGTTGCGGCGCGCAGCGATCGTGCAAGTCAAGACTACGACTGCCGGGCAAAATACGGGACTGGCGGTTTCCGATTAATGTCTGGTTGCTTCTACCGATCAGAACCCATCGATAGACTTCGCGCGATAGAGACGTCTTCGGCCCTACACATCCATCAGCCTCGACACATGGGTGGGTTCCAATGGCCTCGACTACTCCTACGGTTATATCGACAACGACCAAGCTCGCGGACGGGTCGACGCAGACCCAGACCTACACGAACGGCGTTCTCTCCAGCAGCGTGATCAAATATCCGGCCGGCTCGACCAACGTGTCCGACACGAAGCTCTATACGACGGTCAATGGACAGGCGGTCCTCACCAGCGACACCGTAGTGCATGCCGACAAGAGCAAGGATGTTTATCTCTCCAACATCACCGGCAAGACCTACGTCGCCGAGCACGAAGTCTACAACGCTGCGGGTGTCCTCACCAACATGGTCCGCACCCATGCGGACGGAACCCTCGACTTCAACTACACGCTGAGCGCCGACGGCACCAAAGCGTCACTGCAATACAACGCAAACGGCAGTCTGCTGACGTCCAGCAGCATTGTAGGAGCTGACGGCTCCTCGGATACGCTCATCTACACCAACGGTGTGGTCACCGGCGAAACGGTCGTCCATGCCGACAAGAGCAAGGATGTCTACTACTCCCACATCGCCGGCAAGACCTACGTCGCTCAGCACGATGTTTTCAATGCGGCAGGCGTTCTCACCAGCTCGGTGCGCACCCATGCCGACGGCACTCTCGACTACACCTTTAGCCTGGGCGCCGACGGCACCAAGACGGCTCTCCAATACAACGCCACCGGCAGCGCCGTAACCTCCCGCGCGGTCACCAAGCCAGACGGCTCCTCGGACACGCTCGCCTATACCAACGGCGTTCTCACCAGTGAGGCCGTCGTACACACCGACAAGAGCAAGGACGTCTATCTGTCCAGCATCACCGGCAAGACCTACGTCGCCGAGCACGATGTGTACAACGCTGCCGGTGTGCTCGTTAGCGCGGCGCGCACCCATGCCGACGGCACTCTCGATTACACGTACGTTTTAGGCGCAGATGGCACCAAGACCATGCTGCAATACAATGCCAGCGGCAGCCTGGCGTCCCGTGCGATAGTACGTGCGGACAATTCGTCCGACACTTCCGTCTATTCCAATGGGGTGCTCACCAGCGACACGGTCGTCCACGCCGACAAGAGCAAAGACATCTATCTCTCCAACATCACGGGGAAGACCTATGTCGCCGAGCACGACGTCTACAACGCCGGCGGCGTCCTTATCAGCACGGTGCGTACCCATGCCGACGGCACCCGCGACTTCACCTACGCTCTGGGTGCGGACGGCACCAAGACATCCCTGCAGTACAACGCAAATGGCGGCCTGCTGATGTCCAGCAGCGTTGCAAAGGCGGACGGTTCCTCGGACACCCTCGTCTACACCAACGGTGTCGTCACCGGCGAGACGGTCATCCATGCCGACAAGAGCAAGGACATCTACTACTCGCAGATCGCCGGCAGGACCTACGTCGCTCAACATGACGTCTTCAACGCGGCCGGCATTCTCACCAGCTCGGTGCGCAACCACGCCGACGGCACGCTCGACTACACCTTCAACCTGGGCGCTGACGGCACCAAGACAGCACTACAGTACGATGCCACTGGCAGCGCGCTGACGTCCCGCACGATCACGAAGACCGACGGCTCGTCGGACAGTTTCGCCTACACAAAAGGCGTCCTGACCAGCGAGACGGTGTTGCATGCGGACAAGACCAAGGACGTCTATCTCTCCAACATCACCGGCAAGACCTACGTTGCCGAGCACGACGTGTACAACGCCGCCGGCGTGCTCACCAGCGCTGTGCGCAGCCATGCCGACGGCACCCGCGATTTCACTTACACTCTGGGCGCGGACGGGACCAAGACGTCCCTGCAGTACAGCGCCAGTGGCAGCCTGCTGACGTCCAGCATCGTCGTGAAGGCAGACGGCTCCTCGGACACCCTCGCCTACACCAATGGTGTCGTCACCGGCGAAACGGTCATCCATGCCGACAAGAGCAAAGACGTCTACTACTCGCAGATCGCCGGGAGGACCTACGTCGCTCAACACGACGTCTTCGATGCGGCCGGCGCTCTCACCAGTTCGGTGCGCACCCACGCAGACGGCACGCTCGACTACACCTACACTCTGGGCGCAGACGGCACCAAGACGATCCTCCAATACAACGCCGCCGGCAGCACCATAACGTCCCGCTCGATCGTGAAGGCGGATGGCTCCTCGGATACGCTCGCCTACACCAACGGCGTCCTCACGGGCGAGACCGTGGTGCATGTCGACAAGACCAAGGACGTCTATCTGTCCAACATCACCGGCAAGATCTACGTCGCCGAGCACGACGTCTACAACGCCGCCGGCGTTCTCACCAACACCATCCGCACCCATGCCGACGGCACCCGCGACTTCACCTACGCACTGGACGCAGACGGCACCAAGACATCCCTTCAATACAACGCCAATGGCAGCCTGCTGACGTCCAGCAGCGTTGTGAAGGCAGACGGCTCCTCGGATACGCTTGCCTACACCAACGGCGTTCTCACCAGCGAGACCGTCGTACACACCGACAAGAGCAAGGACGTCTATCTGTCCAACATCAGCGGCAAGACCTACGTCGCCGAGCACGACGTCTACAACGCCGCCGGTGTCCTCATGAGCGCGGCGCGCACCCACGCCGACGGCACTCTCGACTACACGTACGTTTCGAGTGCAGACGGCACCAAGATAATCGACTATTTCGACACGACAGGCGTCCTCAAATCAGAGGTAACCATCGACACGAACGGCACTACGGACACGCGAACCTATGCGAATGTCTCCAGCCATGCCGTCCTGAGCAGCGACGTCTTGACGTATCCGAAAGGCTCGGCCGACATCTCCGACACTAAGCTCTATACGGTGGTGAACGGTCAGGCCACACTCACCAAGGAGACCGTGCTTCACGCGGACAACAGCAAGGACGTCTACCTGACGAACGCAGCGGCGACGCCCTACGTCTCCGAACATGACGTGTATGACGCCACCGGCTTTCTCAAGTCAAAGGACCAGGTCGCTCTCGACGGCACGCATACCCGAACCGTCTACTCGAGTGGTGCCGACGAGAGCTTCACCAGCAGCGGGTCCGAGACGCTGGTCTTCAAGTTCGATTTCGGTCACGACACGATCGCCTCCTTTGACTTCGGCAGCGATCATGTTGAAATCGACTCGACCGCCTTTACCAGCGTGCCCGACATGCTGCAGAATCACACGACGGACACCGCCGCCGGCGCTGTCATCGACGACGGGCACGGCAACACGCTGACATTCTCCGGGCTCAGCAAGGCCGACTTGATATCTCATCAGCAGGATTTCGAGCTTTCCGGGCACCACTTCTTCTCGGCGGGCAGCCTCTGGAATACGCCCATCAGCGAGCTGAACGTCCACTACTCCGATCCGAACGCGATTCAGAACCAGCAATTCAAAAGCACCAGTCTCGCCAACACCTGGGTCCAATCGGAGAACGTCTTCTTCACCACGCCGTCGGATGCGCCGAGCATGAAGTGGACATTTGACGTTCTGAACCAGGCAACCGTGGGTGGAGGCTTCTCGTCGCACGGAACGCTGCAGATTACGACACCGACCAATTTGACGCCGACGCATGCCAGCGACGGCTGGGTCGTCTTTGCCGATCCTGACGGCATCCACTATTGGGAGGCGTGGAAAGCCAGCTACGATTCGGCAAGCCAGACCTGGCATGCGAGCTACCTCGTTGAAGGTGACCTGAACGGCACCGGATGGGGAACCGCAGTGGGCGTCGGCGCGGGAGTCCGCGCATCAGGTGCGTCTCTTCTCGGAGGCCTCATCACGACCGACGAGTTGAATAGCCTTTCGATCAACCACGCCATGGCCATCGAACTGGACCCGACCCAACTCAAGGCAGGGACCAGCCAACTCGACCAGTTCGTCTTCCCTGCCGTGGCGGCCGATGGCGGGAGCGTCAACACCTACAAGGGTACAATCCCGGTCGGAGCCCACTTCGCCCTGCCAACCGACCTTGATGTCGAGCACGCTGGTCTGACGCCGGAGGGCTTGGCGGTTGCGAGAGCCTATCAGCAGTATGGAGGCTACGTGGTGGACGCCGCCGGACACACCGCCTCTATCGCCATGGTCGAGGAAGCGACCACTCAGCAGCTGGCCGATTTACGCCACGACGCCGCTTGGATCCGCGATCATCTGGTGATGGTGTAGGGCCGCTAAACGCGAATGAAGACCGGGCGAACATCAAGCTCATGGCCGGCGATGCATGCTTGTCGCCGCCGGCCAGACACGCGGATCACGGCACGAACAGACCGGAAAACCGCCCCCGGTAGATGCCCGCAAGATAGCGCCAGATTGATTGCCCATCGGCTCGAGAATGAGACGTTTGGCGCACTTCCCGCCCTTTCCGATACCCTCTATAGGACCGGCTCATACCACTTGGGCACAATTGCTTACTGAATCTGTTTAGGATGGGAGGTACGGTCGCGTTATCCGAATCGTATTACCTGCAGGCGTTACAGGTCCCCAAGTCGCTATGATCAAATGGCCCCGTTCGAAGGCGCAAATGCCGAAGCCGAGGTTGCCGAATGGCATCCGCATCTATGCGATCAGCGACGTCCACGGATGCGCCAATCTTCTCGAGCAGATGTTTACGGTCATCGACAAGGATCTCACGACGATCGGCTCGATGCGGCCGATCCATGTCTTTCTCGGCGACTACATCGATCGTGGCCCGGATTCGTACCGCACCATCGAACTTTTGATCGAACGAGGCCGCAAGCATGAGTCGGTGTTTCTCAAGGGCAATCACGAGGAGTTCCTGCTGGATGTCCTGAAAGACCCCGCCCAGTTCGATCAATGGAAGCAGTTCGGCGGCCTGCAGACGCTGGCGTCCTACGGCCTCAAACCCTCTCTCAACCCCAGCGCAGCGGAACAAGCCGAACTCATCCAGGAGCTGTCAGCAAGAATTCCGCTTCATCAGCATCGATTCTTTCAAGGTCTGCGCCCTCGCTTTGTCTGCGGGGACTTCTTCTTCGTTCACGCCGGCGTCAGACCGGGCGTCCCGCTGGCACGTCAGCAGGAGCACGACCTCCTCTGGATCCGAGAGGAATTTCTACGAAGCGAAGCCTTTTTCGGCAAATACGTCGTCCATGGACACACACCGGTTCAGGAGCCCGATATCCGTCCTAACCGGATCAATATCGACACGGGCGCCTATGCAACCGGCAATTTGACGTTGTTGACTATTCAAGGGCATAGTCTCCTGGCGCTTTGAGCGCAATGCTCGGCCATGGGTTCGTCGATGCTCTTCCGGATCAGCCTGATTGCCTTGTCGCTGCTCGTAGGATGCTACGGCTTCGTCTCTGGCGCCGCGGAATTGGCTGCGAGTGCGCGGCCCGTTTTTCCTGACGATCCCAAGCTGTCGGTACAGCTGCACGAAGCTCCCGGTTGGCCCGGTGGCATTCCCTTCAGATCGGACCTCGAAAGCAATCACACGCTCATCGAAGCACTACATGCCATTCGGGATGGAAAAATCTCTCCGAGGAACGATCATGCCCGATTGCGCGTCATATCGGCCCTGTCCGTAACGCCGTATGACGCCGAGTTATGGCTGACCCTAGCCCTTCTCGAAGCCCAACGTGACCCCAGTGGTCCGGCGGTGGTCGGCGCGCTCAGGATGGCCTACATCACGGGGGCGAATGATGCTCGTTTGATGCCGCTGCGGCTTTATACCGCGACCTCTGCCGATGCACTTTTCGATCTTGAGCTTGCGGACCTCGCGCGAGGCGACGTGCGCCTGATGTTGACGCGCCGCCCGGAATTGAGGGCGACGCTCGTTAGGGCCTACCGGCAAGCCTCCAAGCAGGGCAAAGTCTTCCTGGAGCAAGCCGTGCAGGCGGTCGACCCCTCCTTTGTCGGCGCGCTACGCAGCTAGAAGTTTGTCCGTTTATTGCACGATACCCGGCTGTCCAGAGACCAACTTGCCGGTTCGGACGAGAACGTTTAAGATTGTCCCAATTGGGGAAATACAGCCATGCGATCTCTTTTCGGATTTCTCGCCCTTGCGACGAGCCTGACCGCCGTCGCCTCACCGTCTCTCGCCGCCGACTACGCCGTTCCGCCAGTCGCCGTTCGTCACGCTACGGCTGTTCCCTATATCGATCGCGGCCCCAACCCTTATTGCGGTCCGCGCTGCGGCTGCCCGATCGTGGTCCATGTCCGGCATCGTTCGCTCGGACAGGCATATTCCTACGCTTTTGATCCGCGAACCCGGGACGAGCCTCACTACTACTACGGTCGCGTTCGCACATACGCGCGCTATGCAAATCCCGCATTCCCGGAGCGCGTACTTCAATACTAAGGCGCGCAGATTCGCTGCCTGAGCGCAGACGCCGGTTGAGGCGCTATCAGGGCTCCGATTTGCCGTTGGCTTCAATGGCTGCGGTGCAGTCTAGCTAATTTGCGCCGGTGGGTGGCCTGAACTCCGGAAAGCGGCTCAGCATTGCCGCCTTCAGGAATTTGAAGTGCGCGATTGAGGAGCCCAGCTCCTTGAGCCTGCGCTGCCCGTTCAGGATCTCCTTGTCGAAGAGATCCTGATGGTGATTGTCCAGGTCTTCGCGCTCCAGATACTCGTCATCGCCATTGCCGAACGTCACGGCAGCCCGCGCGAGCACGTCTTCCACGCGGCGGCTCAGGCCTGACTGCTCACGCTCGGCAGCGTGCAGCGCATCTTCGATCGCTGTCATGATGGCCCCGATCCGGGAGCGATCCGTTTCCATGTCGCGTTCGGGCGAACGTGCACGAAACTCCTGCTCTCCCCGGCTATGGCCTCTCAAGAAGTTGTGGGTGCGACCCCGCAAGAACAGCTGGAACATGCGTTCATTTTCCGATTGGAAGCGCCAGACCAGAAAATGGGTCCGGGATAGTTAATAAAGCCTAAAGCCTGGCCCGTTCACCACGGTTCTGCACCAACCACGCCTTCCAGGCTCCGTCGTGCTTGGCGTACAGCTCCTGCCAACGCCGCTCGCCGGCTGCCGGCCACGGGACCTTCCCGTCGCGGAGAACTTGGCCCTCGGATAGGTCGGCAACCGGTTTGCTGTCCAGCCGTTCGAACTCGAAGGTCTCTTCAAGGGTCAGCCCAATCAAAACTCGTCGCCCGCCCGCATCCACGCAATATCGCCGCGGTGCATTGTTCCTCAGATCAGTCATGACGCGCCGCCCCTTCCCAGATCCACGGTCCGCTTAGCGTGCCAAGCCGGCAGCCATAGGCCCACACGCGGGCGCCGCCCAGTCGCTCCGTACGGATGCTGTCATCACGCTAGCTGTCTTCCAGTTGTCTAGTCTCAAAATGCTCGCCGCGCGGCCGGCCGGGATGTCGGCGCGCGATAGGGCGCGTAAAGTTGGCGCATGTGCTTGCGCTTGCGCGAACGCCAGGCACGCGCGAGATAGCCAACTCCGAAGCCGGCGAAGAAGATCAAGCCTACGATCAAGACCGATGTCATTGGGAAATCTTTCCATTTGCGGAACGTTTCCTTGTCCCAGACGCAGGATTCTCATCCTTCAGATTTGTCGACATCATGATGAGCTCTGCTGATTTCGTTCTCACGCGCGAGAAATGTTGGGCAGCCATCTGCTTGAGGATCGATCATCCGCATGCAGTCAGCCGACGAACCACAGGATCAATCTCAGCAGCAATAGCGTGATGAAATAGACCCAGCCGGCCATCGCGATCAGCACAACACTGAAGAACGCGCCTTCGAATGCCCGTTCCTTGATCTTGGTGAGAGGCAGCGTCGTCCAAGCTTTTTGAAGCATCTGCGTGTTCGCATTGTTGTTTGCACGATCATAAGCGAATGAATTCGACGATCTCGTGACGCGTCCTCATGAGATGAGGTGCAGGACTCCATCGAGGGAGAATTCACCGGGGATGACGTTGCATGCGCCCATCATGAGTTGATCGATTGTGAACCAGAGTGGACACGAGCGTCACGATTTCGCGCGCGATGATTCGCTTCGTCTCGATCAGCACGATGTTGCAAGGCGTGAGTGCGAGCGAGAAATGTATCTCGCCGCGAGCAAGCTAGCGCGGAGCTATCGGCGCGAAATCCGCAGCCTGTCGGTCGGCTCCCGACCGCCCGAGAAACACAAAGAAGCCCTTGTCCGTCGAGACGATGTCGCCCGGCTGCAGCGTGTCATCGCTCAGCACCCGTTCAGTGGCGATCTTCTCCGGCGGATCTGACACGAACGTTCGCAACGGCGCATTTTGCCGCCACTCCCGTCGTGCCTGCTCAGCCCGCGAGCGAGCTTGCTCGATCCGGCGCTTCCAATCTTGACGGGAAATATGACTATCGGGGGATGCGACGGGATCACTAGCCTGGCTTTCGGCCATCGAACCAGTCGTTGATATCCCGTCGCCGGCCCAAGCTTGACCGCACCACGCATGGATCGTCACGACCAACGCAATCATGGCGCCGAAATCTGGTCTCATAGCGAGCATTGCGATGGTCTGACTATTCGAACCGCAGAGTAGTTCATCGGGGCGACTGTGTCAGCAACGACCGGTAGAGAGCCAACAGAGCAAAGACGGCGAGGCCTGGAACATCAACTCGCGCTTCGAACTCGACAGTAGCCATCTCTTGAATCCAGTTCGCGCAAACCAGTTCTGCGGAAGCCATAATGGAAGCATCCTCGGTTTCAGCCACTTGTCCGTAAGCCGCCGTCACTGACGAAAAACTCCCGTGGTTATACGTAGATCCGGCACCAGCTTCGTAGCGGTAAGGTTGAGAGGTTAGCTTAATTCCCAGTCTTTGTTGCGCGTTTCGGCGGATCGCATATCCATCGTCGTACCGGGCTTCCCCCAAGGCCCGGCCCCACCCAAGCAAAGCCGCTGAGCGAACATGGGTCCGCTTGGCGGCTTTGTCGTCGTATCGATGTGAGAGGGTAGTTTCGATTATGGCGCGCAAGCCCTGGTCATTCAAGGAAGACCGCCGCCTCATGCAATTGGCCAAGTCTTCGACTTCGCTGGAAGATGCAGCAAAACAGCTCGGGCGATCGCCCGACGCAATCAAGCGGATGGCCTTGCGCCTCGGCCTTTCACTCAAGTCGAAGGCAGCGAAGAAAGGCTAGCTAGCAGCTGGCGAAGGCCGCCTGAGTCGCTTAGGGAATCACGCCCCGTTCTTCGCGCTGTTTCGGCAAGATCTGCCGAGAAGCGGGGACTCCGCTGTGACACATTAGTTCACTGTCGCGGCATCGATCTGGCTAGCCCTTAACGTTGCATTCGTGGTGCTGCGCCTTTGTGTCACGCGGCCCGTCGGCCAAGGTATCCACGCTCAGATAGTGATCGAAGTGATTTGAGAGACGTGGACCGGCAGCACTCGAGGGCACGACACAAAAGGCTGTGCTTGTTTGCCTAGGAACAGCAGGTTGACGATGCGGCTCGAAAGCAGCCGCCTGCAAGGAAGCGCCTTTATCTGACGAATCCGAGCTGGCACGGCAAATGCTTCGAGTGGTGCCATGCTGGCGCTGCTCTTCGTATTGGCTATTTTTGCGGCTGGGTTTGCCGCGGGTTACGCCATTCGCGAGCTGCGTTCACGGCGGCGCCGACGCAGGTTCAGGCGAATTGCCTCCTGAACGGGCGTGACGCAAGGGTCATGATGTTGACACACGTTCCTCGATGAGCATTCTGCGGACGGGGACAAAGTTCCGGTCATCCCAGGCAAATTCATGTGATCGCGAGTCATCGGAAGTCCGCAAAACTGCCTTATGAATGTTGACCAGCACCGGTATCGGACACGCAAGTGCTCCGATGGTGGTTCTCTCGCATGTTCGACATCATACTCCTGGCTGCCATCGTGGCAATTTCGTTCGCGGCTGGTTATGGAACGCGATCCGTCATCTCGCAGAGGCGTCGTACGAAATACCTCAAGTTGAAGCCTTATGTGCGCCCCTCCAAGTCGTCCGAGCCTCCACAATTCCTGATCCGTCCCCACGGGGGAAATGTCGCTCAGATGCCGAGGGTTGCATCAAACGGCCGTCGTAGCGGCTGATCCTGGCAGGTTGTTCCGGTCCAGCCCTCGCCGCGCCCCGATGAAGGTTGGCGCATCCGTTGTTGCGAAGCGTCGGTGAGCACTCTCGTCGGACGGAGAGGCGCGGCCTCCTTAACGATAGCAAAGGGTTTCCCGGCATCAGCTCGCAAAATTGCGGTATGGTGCTGACATGTTTCGGAAGCCCCTCGTTGCGGCCACTGGCATCTGCCTCGCGCTGATAACTTACGCCACCCTGGCGAAATTGGCAGGTCGCCCCGTGCTTGTCGGCCATCACGAAGCCTATTGGATCGTCGTCGTCGAGCGGTTCAGCGCTTATGGGCTGCTGGGCTTTCTCTTGTCTTTTTTGCTGCCTGGACGCTTCCGCCTGGCTTGCATGCTCGTGCTGTCCGTCGCAATCGGGCTCGAGGTTCTGCAGGCTCTGACGCCCGATCGCGATCCGGCCCTGGTGGATGTGCTGCAGAAGGCAGCAGGCGGAACAGTCGGCGTCCTGTTTGCTCAGGCGATTCTTGCCTTTTTGCCCAGAGCTCCATCGTAGACACGTTCTGCACGCTCTGCTCAAAGCTCGCAGCATGACGCAGATTGGCAAACTGCGGCTTCTGATCCACAATGCACACACCCTGTTTAGAGGATTTGAACGATGGCCGGTAAACTTCATGTGCTCCTGGGTGGAGCTTTGCTCATTGCCACATCGCACTCGGCAATCGCCCAAGGCACTTATCCGAGCGGTGTGCGCAGCGGCTACACCGGCACTATGTCGAGTTCACCCACCCCGATGACTAGCGCTACGGGTGCATCCCCCTCTCCGACAACGTCGACTCGAAACCTGGGAACCGGCCAAGGACGTACCGAGGGCGCGATGGGACTTTCGCCGCAATTGCAGAAAGAGTTAGGAATTGGCCGTCAACAGTAGGCCTGTTGCCAGTTGCGCCGGAATGCGTGTTGCGTCCGGCCCTCCAGATATTGATCGAGAATGCCTACAACTGGCCGGCGACATCGATCAAGCCCGCCAGCCGGAGAGAACAGGTGCTTCATGCTGCGTCCGACAATCAACTCCAGCGTGATGTATTGCTGAATAAATCTCGCCGACGATTGCGATCGCCCCCGATTCGGGGAATCGCTTACGCGACCCCGCGCCGGCCGAGGAATTCGTGCGGTGTCAGGAGCTCGGCCATCTGCCGATGCGTGGCTTGGAGCGCCTCGATGGCGCCGTCGAGATCGAAATCAGACTCGCGGACGGAGGCGAAGAACTTGGCTGTCAACGCCAGATCCAGTTTGACGCGCGTCGTTCCGTCGCGGCTCTTGCGACGGTCAAGTGACAGGTGAATGGCTCTCAACCGGGCTTCACTGCTGCCGCAGTCGCACAGTCTTCCGAGTTCGTCATAAGTCATCCAGATCTGAGGCATGTTTTCCACCACTGTTATCTGGCTTCAGATTTAGATTCCACGTCTAAAGGCACGGTTGCTTCGGCGCGGCCCCAGCGTCTTTTCGAGGCAACAGCGTCAATGCAATACTAAGATGCGGGAGACCTGGGTGGTCCGGGGAAGTGGCGCGGCCGGGACCGGCTGTCGAGCCCCCTGGGCAACTTGTCATTGAGCTTCACGACCCCGCGCCGCCCCTCGACGGCAGGTTGATCTTCCTGGCTGTAGATCAACGTCGCCTCGAACATCACGTCAGGCGCTTGCCTCGCTCTTCCGGAGCAGGTCGCCATCGCCCCACTGCACACGCCGGAGAGCTCGACCTCGACCTCGTCGTGCCCGAACACGGTCGGCGGGCCATCGGCATACCGCTTGGTGGTCAGGAGGGCGGTGAAGCGCTGCTCGTCGACGCGATAGGATCCGCCATAGGTGAAGAAGCTGTCGCTGCCCGAGATCCGCCCTTCGGCCAGATGTACGACGCCGGTGCCCTGGCCACGTGGGGTTCTGAACCAGGCAGCGTATTTGCCGTCTCTCAGCATGAAGAACATCCGTCGCAATTCCATGCGTATTTGCGACGAACTCTGGGGCGCGACAATGACCGATGCGACGAGCATTTCGCCACGGTTAATGCCCCGCAAAGCGAACCCGTCAAATTGCTGGCGGCGCGCGCAAAGGCGCGACGGCCGACGTCAGAACAATTCTATGCCGTCATCCGCGGCCTCAACCGCGTTGACCCTGCGCGTGGCGGCGACACGGAAGCTCGGCGAGCGCGAGGAGGAGATCATCCTGCGGCTCGCACTCGCGGTCGAATATCGCGACAACGACACCGGCGAGCACACGCTGCGGGTCGCCCGGTACAGCCGCATCATCGCCGAGCAGCTCGGCCTGTCGGCCCGGCTCTGCCGCGACATCTACTTGGCCGCGCCCCTGCATGACGTCGGCAAGGTCGCCATCCCCGACAACATCTTGCTCAAGCCTGGCCGGCTGACCGACGAGGAGATGGCGGTGATCCGGACCCATGCGACGATCGGCGAGAGGATCCTGGCGGACTCCAGCTGCGAGCTGATCCAGCTCGGGGCGCAAATTGCGGCAGGCCATCACGAGCGCTGGGACGAGGTCGTCGAGATCGCCGCCGCGCAACAGGCGACGCCATATCAGACCGAGGCGACACTCTTGCCCAATATAGAGTGTGCGACGGAGAGCCGTCCGGCCATCCCGGCGGCCTGATATATCCATTCGGCCAACAGCTTGCCACGGCTCCGCTTTCTCCGGTCGCCGGGTTGAACCTGTTGCTGCTAGAGTGGCACCAATACCAAGAGTGATTCTGGTCACACATGCCTGGGCGCACCGCTGCTAAGCATCGGACCAGGACGGGGACCGGTACAGCATCGGTCGAACTGGATGAGCATTCCCATGAAAAGCCTGATCGGCGCCGCTGTCGGCGCGTTCTGCCTTGCGGCCCCCGCTTCGGCCGAGACGCCGGCCGCAATCGTCGAGGACGTGCAGGGCAAGGTCGACGGCGTCGCGTTCATGGATTATGTGGCGCCGGGCAAAATCATCAAGCTCGGTCCCAAGGCCAGCATCACGCTCAGCTATCTCAAATCATGCCAGCGCGAGACCATCAGCGAAGGCGTCGTCCTGGTCGGCGCCGAGCAGAGCACCGTGCAGCTCGGCGAGATCAAGCGGGAAAAAGTGCCCTGCGATACCAACGCGGCGAAACTGTCGGAGCGCGAGGCGAACCAGAGCGCGGCGACCACCTTCCGAACGATGCGCTCGGACGCCAAGGACGCATCATCGAAGCTGCCGACGCTTTACGGCACAGCGCCGCTGGTGCAGGCCAAGAGCGGCAGCACGCTGGTGATCGAGCGCACCGACGGCAAGGAGCCCACGATCAGCGTGCCGCTCAAGAGCGAGATCATGGTCGGCGGCAAGTTCTACGACTTTGCCAGGGCCGGCAAGTCGCTGACCCCCGGCGGCAGCTATCTCGCCATTCTCGGCGCCAAGCGTTACGCCTTCCAGGTCGACGCCAGCGCCACGTCATCGCCGACCCCGATCGTCGGCCGCCTGCTGCGGCTCGAATAGGCGACGTAGCGACGGGGCGATGCGACGGATCGGCAGGCGGGACATCGTTGCGGCGTTCCTGATCGCGCTCCTTGCGGGCGCGGTGTTCACGTCTCCGCCGCTACAGACGCTGCAAGGTCTCTCGCTCGACATTCTCACGGCGCTGCGCGGCAAGATCGCCAGTGACAGCCGCGATCCCGCGGCCTCGCCTGTGGTCGTCGTGGCGATCGACGGAGAGACCTACGACACCTCGCCGTTCAAGGGATCGCCGACACAAACCTGGACGCGCGAAATCGGCCGGGTGCTCGGCAGCATCACCGAGGGCGGAGCCAAGGTGATCGGCTTCGACGTGATCTTTCAAAGCTCGATCGAGCAGTCGGAGATTCCATTCGGCGACGCGCCATTCGGCAGCCGCTTGAAGGGATTCGATCGGGACTACCTCATCGCATTGCGGAAGCTTTCCGATAGCGGCAAGCTGGTGCTCGGTGAGATCCTGAGCAATAACCATCCGGAACGGCCCGACCGCGCGCAACAAGTGGCGGTGAAAAGCAATATCCGCGCTCTCAACGTCCACACCGACGCAGACGAGGTCATCCGGCGGATGCCGCTCAGCTTCTCCGTCGACGGCAAGCCGATGCCCGCGATGGCGGTCGAGCTCGCCGCCCGTGCGCTCGGAGTAAAGGTCGAAATTGGGCCGTCCGGCGCAGCCGAATTGTCCGGCTACACGATCCCGAGCGCGGTGCCGAATACACTGTCGCTAAACTTTCGCGGGATGGCTCGCGACGTTCCGACCTATTCGTTCGCTGATCTGCGCGCCTGCGTCGAGAAAGGCGACACCGATTTCTTCCGCCGTGCGTTCGACGGCAAGGTCGTGCTGCTCGGCACTATCCTCAATTTCGAGGACCGCAAGCTGACATCGATGCGCCTTGCGGGCGGTTATGACGGCGCGCCGGGCCCGCGGTGCGCCCTGCCCGCACCCGCAAGCACCGCGCGGAAGGCTCGCAGCGATGTCGCCGGCGTCTTCGTGCACGCCACCGTGGTGCGGAACCTGATCGAGCGCGATGCCGTGACCGAGCTCGGTTTTCCCATGCGAGCCATTCTCACGATCGTGTTCGCGGCGATCATCGCCTGCGCGGCCTGCCTGCTCGCGCCGGGCGGCGCAGTGATGGCATGGTTCGGTCTCACCGCCATCTACACCGCCGTGGCCGTCGGGGCTTTCGTCCACGCCCTGGCGCTGCCGCTGACCGAGCCGGCGCTCGCGAGCCTTGCCGCGCTCGCGATGATGATCGGCTACCGCTTCGTGCTGGCCGATCGCGACGAACGTTTCCTGCGCAAGAGCTTTGCGCTCTATCTCGCCCCCGAAATCATCGAGACCATGGTCGCCTCCGGCAAGATGCCGGAGCTCGGCGGCGAGATGCGCAACGTCACCATGTTCTTCTCCGACCTCAGCGGCTTCTCCTCCATCGCCGAAAAGATGACACCGGGCGAGCTGGTGAAGCTGATGAACGAATATCTCTCCGCCATGACCGATATCATCGAGAGCCATGGCGGCTATGTCGACAAATATATCGGCGATTCCATCGTCGCCATGTTCGGCGCGCCGGCCGACGATCCCGCCCACGCGCGCAACGCCGTCCACGCCGCTCTGAAGTGCCATGAGAAGCTGGCGGAGCTGAACGCCGGCAATAAAGCCTTCGTCGGCCACCGTCTGTCGCACCGTATCGGCCTCAACAGCGGCGAAGCCGTGGTCGGCAATATCGGCTCCCGCCGCCGCTTCAACTACACCGTGATGAGCGACACCGTGAACGTCGCCTCGCGGCTCGAAGGCGCCAACAAATATTACGGCACCGCGATCATGGCCTCGGAGGCAACCGTCGCGCAGACCGGCGACACCTTTGAATGGCGCGAGCTCGATGCGATCAGGGTCTTGGGACGCGGCGAGGCGATCAAGGTGTTCGAGCCGCTCGCCGAGAGGGGCGCAGAGAGCGCTGAGCAGACGAAGGTAGCCGCGGCGTATGCGGAGGGGCTGGCGTGCTGGCGGGCGCGGGAGTTCGCGAAGGCGGCTGATGCGTTCGAACGCGTTGCGAAGATCGACCCGGCATCGGCGCTGTTCGCCAAGCGCGCGAAAGCTTTGACGGTCAATCCTCCGCCGCTGGATTGGGTCCCTGTCAACACGCTGGAAGGGAAGTAACCTCTCTCACCCTCCTCTCCAGGGGAGCGGAAGAGAGATCGCGCTAAAACGGCAGCCCCACATAATTCTCCGCGAGCAGGCGCTGCGCCGTCTCGGACGAGAGCAGGTATTCCAGCTCGGTCTGCTGCAGCCGGTCCTCATATTCCAGCCGGTCGGGGAAACGATGCAACATCATCGTCATCCACCAGGAGAAGCGCTGCGCCTTCCAGATCCGCGCCAGCGCCTTGGCGGAATAGCCCGCAAGCCCGGAATCATCGCCGCGCCGATAGTGCGCGAGCATGGCGTGATAGAGATAGTAGATATCGGAGGCAGCGCTGTTCAGCCCGCGCGCGCCGGTCGGCGGCACGATGTGCGCAGCATCTCCGGCGAGGAACAGACGGCCATAGCTCATCGGCTCGGCGACGAAGCTGCGCAGCGGTGCGATGCTCTTCTCGATCGAGGGCCCCGTGATCAGGCGGCCGGCAACCTCGTCCGGCAGGCGGCGCTTCAGCTCGGCCCAGAACGCATCATCGCTCCAGTCCTCCACCTTGTCGGTCAGCGGCACCTGGACGTAGTAGCGGCTCAATACCTGAGACCGCAGCGAGCAGAGCGCAAAGCCGCGCTCGTGCTTCACGTAAATCAGTTCCGGCGACACCGGCTTCGTGCGCGACAGCACACCAAGCCAGCCGAACGGATAGACCTTCTCGTATTCGCGCAGCACGTCCTTCGGGATCGACTTGCGGCTGACGCCATGAAAGCCGTCGGCGCCGACGATGTAGTCGCAATCGACGCGGACAGTCTCGCCGTTCGAGCGGTACGTCACGTAAGGCCGGTTGGACGTCAGATCATGCGGCGTGACGTCCTCGGCATTGTGCACGACCTTGCCGCCGAGCCGGTCGCGCGCCTCGTAGAGGTCGCGCGTCAGCTCGGTCTGGCCGTAGACCAGCACCGAATTGCCGCCGGAATGCTTGTGCAGGTCGATATGGGACAGCTTGCCGTCATGGGCGATCTCGAATCCGCCGTGGATCTCACCCTCGCGGTCCATCCGCTCGCCGCATTGCGCCTCGCGCATCAGTTTCGCAAAACCATGCTCGAGCACGCCGGCGCGAATCCGGGCGAGCACATGATCGCGGCTGTATTTCTCCAGCACGATCGTGTCGATGCCCTTCAGATGAAGGAGCTGGGACAACAGCAGCCCGGACGGTCCACCGCCGATGATGCAGACCTGAACTTTCATTTTTGCGTCCTCCCGTCGGCACTTTTTTGCAGATCTGATCCCGCAAACCGATGGAGGGTTTCGTCTTTGTCTTGTACTATTCGAACATGAGACGCGCAGCCCCTGTCCCGGCGATCCGGGTCTATAATCTGTTTGGCGAATCCGGCGATCTGCCCGACGTCGTGCATTGCGAGACGATCGCGTCCCGCTCGGCGCTGCACGACTGGACGCTAGCGGTGCACCGCCACGCCCGGCTGCATCAGGTGCTGCTGATCGAGCGCGGCGGCGGCGAGGCGACGCTCGACGGGCGGGTGGTGCCGCTCCGGCCGATGCAGATCGTCAACGTGCCGGTCGGCCATGTCCACGGCTTTCGCTTCGAGCCCGATACGCAAGGCTGGGTGCTGACCATCGCGGCGGAAATTCTGGACGAGGCGCTGCTCGCCGCTGAAGGCCTGCGCGGGGCGCTGTCGCGATCGGCCGTGGTGCGCGGCACGCCGCAGATCCGCACGACCATGAAGCAGATTTTTGCCGAGCACGCCGCACGCGATTTCGGCCGGGCCCATGTGCTGCGCGCTCTGTCGTCGGCCATGATCGGGCTGGTGGCACGCGCGCTCACCGGCGAGAGCGGCGGCGCGGGCACGGCGGAAAGCGGACTGTTCCGCCGCTTCGAGGCGCTGCTGGAGCAGCATCATCTGGAGCGCTGGAGCGTTGCGGACTACGCCAAGGCTCTGTCGATCACGCCGACCCATCTCAACCGGATCACGCGGGCTGCGACCGGCGATACCGCCTCGCACCTGATCCTCAACCGGCTGATCCGTGAGGCGCGGCGCAACCTCGTCTACACCAATCTGCCGGTCTCGACGATCGCCTATGCGCTCGGCTTCGAGGATCCCGCCTATTTCAGCCGGGTCTACACCGCTGCCACCGGCGCATCACCGCGGGCATTCCGCGCGCGGCTGTATCGCAATCAAGACTGACACAGGCGCGAAGAACCCAGCGCGCCCACGGTCGCGGGCCACGCCGCGGACCGCGATTGCGCCTGTTGCCGACGCAGCCACTTACCTTCGTATATGCCGTCCCATCCTTTGGATAGGGGCTGTTTACCTCCGTACAATTGAGCCAGAACTGCGCCCGCCTTAGCGTGGCTGCATTCGGCGCCCTGGCGCCTGTGGCATGAATCCTCCCTAACCTTGGCGCAAGGCGGCCACCCCTGTCCGGTCGTCTGCGCCGCCTTTTTCGCCAAGCCATCGGCGCCTTCAGAGCTTCCGGCCGACACACCGCACCATTTCGGCTGGACCGTCCAGCTTTCGTGCGGAACTGGGGATTTGTGCATAATGTCTTCAATTGGGAAGATCGCGCTCTTCATCGATGGCCCCAATCTCTACGCCACCTCCAAGGCGCTCGGGTTCGACATCGATTACAGGCGTCTGCTCGGCGAATTCCAGAGCCGCGGCACGCTGTTGCGCGCGTTCTACTACACGATCGTCATCGAGGATCAGGAGTATTCGTCGATCCGCCCGTTGATCGACTGGCTCGACTATAACGGATACACCGTCATCACCAAGCTCACCAGGGAGTTCGTCGACGCCACCACCGGCCGCCGCAAGGTGAAGGGCAGCATGGGTGTCGAGCTCGCCGTAAGTGCGATGGAGCTCGCCGAGCACGTCGATCAGATCGTGTTGTTCTCCGGCGATGGAGACTTTCGTTCACTGGTGGAAAGCCTGCAACGCCGCGGTGTCTGCGTGACGGTCGTCTCCACTCTCTCCACCCAACCGCCGATGGTCGCAGATGAGCTGCGCCGACAGGCTGACGTCTTCATCGATTTGGCAGACCTGAAACCGAAAGTGGGGCGCGATCCGGCCGACCGGCCGCGGGAGCTGCGGCAGTCACCGCAATTCCTCACGCGCGGAACGATCAAACGCGACGACCGGGTAGAGTGACCCTGCGAGACGAATGCCGGATTTCACACGTCGAAGAACACCGTCTCCTCCGGTCCCTGCAAGTTGATCGTGAAGGAGTACACGACCTTGCCGGCGCGTTCGCTGCGCGTGGCAATCAATGTCTTGCGGCGCACCGGCGGTTCGACCAGGTTGAGCACGGGATCGGCGGCATTGGCGGTCTCTTCATCCGAGAAATAGATTCGCGTATTGAGGCCGATATTGATGCCGCGCGCGACGATCCAGACATTGACATGCGGCGCGCATTTGCGCCCCGCCTTGTCGGTGATGGCGCCGGGCTTGATGGTCTCGAAGGTGACGAGGCCGCTCTCGAAGTCGGAGCCGGCGCGGCCCCAGCCACGAAACGCCTCGTCCAGCGCGCCGGCCGAGCGATCGGCCGGATGGTTGTAGCGGCCGGCCGCATTGGCCTGCCAGATCTCCAGCAGGACGTCGCGCAGCGCCGTGCCGCTGCCGTCGAGCACCTTGCCTTCCAGCGTGATGCGCTCGCCCAACGTGTTTGGCGTCACCAGCACGTTGGAAAAATTCTTCTCGAAGATGTCGAAGCCGGCCATGGCCGGGATCAGGCCGATATGGACGTAGGGCCCGGCGGTCTGCGAAGCGGTTTCCTTGAGGTAGTTGAGCGGCTGCGGCATGATTCAGTTTCCTGGGCTCAGTTCCCTTCGGGGCGATTTTCAAAATAGGTCGAACGCTGGCCGCGCAGCACGATGTCGAAGCGATAGGCGAGCGAGTCGAACGGCGTCGAGGCGTTGAGGTCGAGCGGTGCGACCAGGCGATCCAGCGCATCCTTGTCCGGGATCGTCGTCAGGATCGGGCAGACCGGGATCAAGGGATCGCCTTCGAAATACATCTGCGTGATCAGCCGCTGCGCAAAGCCCGAGCCGAATACCGAGAAATGAATATGGGCGGGACGCCAGCTGTTGACGAAGTTGCGCCAGGGATAGGGACCTGGTCTCACGGTGCGGAAATAGTAATAGCCGGTGTCGTCGGTCAGCGCGCGGCCGCAGCCGCCGAAATTGGGATCGATCGGCGCCAGATACGTATCCTTCTTGTGCCGGTAGCGGCCGCCTGCATTGGCCTGCCAGAACTCGACCAGCGTGTTCGGCACGCCGCGGCCGGTCTCGTCCAGCACGCGGCCGTGGACGATGATGCGTTCGCCGACGGGATCGCCGTCCTTGGCGTAGTTGCGGATCAGGTCGTTGTCGAGCGGGCCGAGATCGTTGTGGCCGAACACCGGCCCCGTGATCTCCGAGACCGAGTTCTCCAGCGACAACAGCGCCTGGCGCGGCGAGCGCAGCACCGAGGATTTGTAGCCAGGCGCATGTGCCGGCGGATGGATCGAGCGGTCGCGCTGGAAGAAGCCGCCATCGCGAGGCGTGAACGGTTCGGGACGGTTGAGGCGAGGATCCTGCAAGGCTGGCATCGGGGCCTGGGCATTCATCGGCGTTGTCTCTCCCTCTGTGGCGCCGGGTCGGGCACGCGGCTTATCGGGAGATCATGAGCCGGTCTATTCTCAAGATAAATAGATCGATTATAATGTATTGCATGAAAAAAATCGATCATTTGTCGCTGGACGGCCACGCCCTCGAGCTGTTTCTCGCCGTGCTCGAGGAAGGTTCGGTCACTGCGGCGGCGACGCGGCTCGGCCTGACGCAGTCGGCGGTCAGTCACGGCCTGAACAAGCTGCGGCGGATCGCGGGCGATCCGCTGTTCGCCAAGTCCGGCCGCGGCATCGTCGCCACCGCCCATGCCCAGGCGCTGGCCGCGAAGGCGCGCGCCCTGATCGACGAGATGCGCAGCTTTGCCGGCGGCGTGACCTTCGAGCCGGCGCGCGCGCAGCTTTCGCTGACGATCGCCGCCAATGATTTTCAGCGCGACCTGCTGTTGCCGCGGTTCTTCGATCATGTCGCCGCGCAGGTGAAGAGCCTGAACCTGCGCGTGATCCCGTCGCAATCGCCCTCGCCCGCCATGCTGCGCGAAAACCGCTGCGATCTCCTGATCACGCCGCTACCGCCGTCGGGCGTCGACATCGTGCAGAAGCGCCTGCTGAGCGATCACTATGTCTGTTACTTCGATCCCAAGGCACGCGCCGCACCGTCAGGCCGGAGCGCTTATCTCACCGCGCGACATATCACCGTGGTCTATACCGACAACGAGCGGCTCGACTTCGACCGCCGGCTCGCTGCGAGCGGCTTCCACCGCGACATCGCCATTTCCGTGCCGAGCTTCTCCGGCGTGCCGTCGTTCCTGCGCGGCTCGCAGATGCTGGCGAGCATGCCGAGCCTGCTCGCGTCCGGCGTGATGCACGGTTTCGCGTATGCGCGAATTCCCTTGGCCTCACGCACGCGCACGCTGGCCGAGCTGCCGATGTTCATGGTCTGGCACCAGCGCTATCAGAAAGACCCGGCACATCGCTGGCTCAGGAGTCAGCTCGAGACGGTCGCAGCGACCGCATCAGGCGGCTGATCCAGAAGTCGGCGCCGCTGCGGCCGATCGGCCACACCAACGTCCGGAAATGTCGCGCCAGGCGTAGCAACCGGCCGAGTTCAACCGAACGGTCGATGCGCAATCCCCGACTCCTCGCCACGGTCGCGCCACTGGTGGAATGAGGTGAATACAATGAAGACAATTCTTGCGCTCATGCTCGGCGCAACTGCTGCGTTGACGGCGTCAGGTGCCGCTGCCGGGGAACTCGAAGACGTCAATGCGCGCCTCGAACGGCTGGAACGTCAGAATGCCGCGATCCGCAAGGAAAACGCTGCCTTACGCGAGAACCAGCGGCTGCACAAGGGAATATACGGCTGAAATCGCAGGGCGCGCAGGCTTCGGTCGAATCGGCCAGGACCGGCGCCCGATCGCACGGGGAAAACGGTACGTTCTCGGCCGTATCGGCGGCTTCGCGACAGGCCAAGAATCCGTTGCAGTCCTATGCCGCGGACTTCCCGGTCAAGGCGCCGCCGCTGGCCGGCCCGGCACTGTTCAGAGCCTGGGTGGAAGGCGGCGCAATCTGGAGCGGCGGGGATCCCGTGCTCCATACTTACTTCGACATCACTGGCGTCACCGGTGTCTTCGCCCTGACCCCCAAAGTCGGCTGGGAAACAGCCATCGGATTCGACCATCGCTTCGCCGCATCTCCCTGGCACATCAACGGTCAATTCCGCTACGGCGAAGGCGGCGAGACCAACGGTACGCGAACGATCAACTTCGCCTTCCCCCTCGGCGTAATAGGAACACAAACCTTCGGGGCCGCGTACAAGGAAACTCACTGGCTTGCTGATCTTGCGATCGGGCACGACATCGCCGGGCGCGGCCCAGATGCACTTCAGCTCAAGGCTGGTCTTCGCATTGCCGAATTCACCGCCCGGAGCTCGGACCCGAATGCCGAGACTCTCACCGGCCTCGGCCTCTCCTACACGACATCGAATTTCGTCGATACGCGCGCGAGCTTCCTGGGCGCGGGACCACTCATCGGTCTGGAAGGCTCGGTCCCATTCGCCGGCACATGGTCGTTCGACTATCACGGCGACGTCGCCTTGTTGGTGGGCCGGCAGCAGCAGCAGCGCACTGTGAGGAGCTTGTCTGACCCTCCACCACCCTTCGAACATGTGACGACGGACAGCAATCGTATCTTTGCCGGTTCGCTCAGCGCCGACATCCAGGTCGGCATCTCCTATTGGCTGACCCAGAACCTGAAGCTTGGCGCCAGCTACCGGCTCGATGCGTTCGTCAACGTGTTCAACGAGGCCGGCTCGTCCAACAACGGCTTCACGCCGGACCGTTACACCCACGGTCCGCGCGTCAGGCTGACGGGACAGTTCGACGCGATGTAGAAGCCGTCGCGGAACGTGCGGCGGGGGGCCTGCTCCTCGCCAAACCCACTGGTTGGGCGCGGGCGGCCACGCTAGAATTCGGTCATGACAGTGACCGACATTGCGAGCCGAACCTACAATCACAGCTGGCGGCTGGATCCCATCATCCGCAGCCTGCTCGATACCGACTTCTATAAGCTGTTGATGTTACAGATGATTCGGGAGGATTACCCGGATCAGCAGGTGACATTTTCGGTCATCAACCGCTCGCGCCATGTGCGCCTCGCCGAGATCATCGACGAGGGCGAGCTGCGCGCCCAGCTCGACCATGCCCGCACCATCCGCTTCACCAAGAAGGAGCTGATCTGGCTCGCGGGTAACACCTTCTACGGCAAGACCCACATGTTCTCGGCGGATTTCATCCGCTGGCTCGCCGAATTCCGCCTTCCCGAATACGAGCTGCGCAAGGTCGAGGGTCAATACGAGCTGCATTTCCACGGACCCTGGACGCACACCACGATGTGGGAAATCCCGGCACTCGCGATCCTCAACGAGTTGCGCTCGCGTTCGGCGATGAAGGGCCGCGGCCGCTTCGAGCTCGACGTGCTCTATGCGCGCGCCAAGGCCAAGCTGTGGACCAAGGTCGAGCGGCTGCGCAAGCTGGAGAATTTGCGGCTGTCGGACTTCGGCACCCGCCGCCGCCACGGCTTCCTGTGGCAGCGCTGGTGCGTCGAGGCGGTGAAGGAAGGCCTGGGTTCGTCCTTCATCGGCACCTCCAATGTGCTGCTCGCGATGGACAACGATCTCGAAGCCATCGGCACCAACGCGCACGAACTGCCGATGGTCGCGGCCGCGCTCGCCAAGGACGACGAGGAATTGCGCTGGGCGCCCTATCGCATCCTCGACCAGTGGCGCCAGACCTATGGCGGCAATCTCCTGATCGCGCTGCCTGACGCCTTCGGCACCAAGGCGTTCCTGCGCGATGCGCCGGAATGGGTCGCCGACTGGACCGGCTTCCGTCCTGACAGCGCGCCGCCGATCCAGGCGGGCGAGGAAATCATCGCCTGGTGGCAGAAGAAGGGCCGCAATCCCAGGGACAAGCTGCTGGTGTTCTCCGACGCGATGGATGTCGGCTCGATCGAGGAGACCTATCATCACTTCGCCGGCCGCGTGCGGCTCTCCTTCGGCTGGGGCACCAATCTCACCAATGACTTCGTCGGCTGCACGCCGGATGGCTCGTTCAGCCTCGATCCGATCTCGCTGGTCTGCAAGGTGTCGTCGGTCGACGGCCATCCGGCCGTCAAGCTCTCCGACAATCCGGAGAAGGCGACCGGAATGCCCTCCGAGATCGAGCGTTATCTGCGCGTGTTCGGCGACGCCGGTCGTGTGCGCAAGCCGGTGCTGGTCTAGTATTCTCTCGATCGGGTAAATCGCAGGCGACGAATGCGAGTCATCGGCTCGCCGAAACAGGGCCAGTTGCGATCTTCCGGCATTTGAAGCGATCTGCGCCCATCCGCTTCACAGCGCCTTCACCCTGCAACGCAGTCCCCTGTCTCTTTCAGATCGAGTTAAGCAACCATCTCCTCTACTTGGCGTTGCAGGCGCAACGCTCCGCTGGGGTCGTTGATCGATTTGGGGAATGCAGGGTGCTCCGCAGAACAGCGTCTTCGACGAAGGGAAACAGCTTCCTTCACGTCATCAAGCTCGTCTCGCCTTTCGTGATGGTCGTCGTGCTCCAGGCGGGGATCGCGGGATTCAGTCTCGAAGTGATGTCCTCGGTCCGCGCCTATGTCGCAGGCGAAGCGCTGTGGTCGCGCTCGCAGAAGAACGCCGTCTATTTCCTCAATCTCTATCTGCATTCGGGCAAGGCCAGCCAGTTCGCGCAATATCAGGCCTCGCTCGCCGTGCCGATCGGCGACGAATTCGCGCGCTGGGCGCTTGAGCGCGATCCGGTCGACGTCGAAGCCGCCCGCGTCGGTTTCCTGCAAGGTGGCAACCACCCCGATGACGTCCCGGGATTGATCTGGCTGTTTCGCTACTTCAATGGCGTCAGCTTCCTCCGGGAAGCGATCCGCGAGTGGGCTGCCACCGACCCCATGCTGCTGGAGCTGAGCGTCTTCGGCGAGGTGATCCGGTCCGAGCTGGACAACGGCCCTGTTCAGGACACGGGCCGCCTGCAATTCCTGTCGTCGCGGCTCTCGGACCTCAACGCTCAATTCACGGTGCATGCCAACCGCTTCTCCACCGTTCTCGGCGAAGGCTCCCGCGCCATCAAGGTGACGCTGACCGGCATCAACATCGTCACTGCGGTGATGCTGATCGTGCTCCTGGTCTGGCACACGCGGCGATTGCTGCTGCAGCGACAGGCCTTCGAGGACGCCTTGCATGCCGAGAAGGAGCGCCTCGCCTTTCAAGCTTCGCACGACTGGCTGACCGGGCTTTCGAACCGCCGCGCCTTCGAAGCGCGCCTGCAAGCCGAGCTGGACAATGTCGCAGCGGGCACGCTGGCACTGATCCTGCTCGACCTCGACCAGTTCAAGAGCGTCAACGACAGCTGCGGCCATCTCGCCGGCGACAGCCTGCTCGGCCAGGTTTCGCAGCTGTTGCAGCAGGACCGGCGGCCGCATGATCTCGTGGCCCGGCTCGGCGGCGACGAATTCGGCCTGATCCTGCCGCGGTGCTCGCTTCCGCGCGCCGTCGACATCGCAGAACGGCTGCGCCGGTCGCTCGAAATGTTCAGCTTCGCCTGGGAGGATCGTTGCTTTGCGGTGACGGCAAGCGTCGGTGTCACCTGCATCGCCGAAGGCGGCACCACGCTCGAAGACGCCATGCGCCGCGCGGACGCCGCCTGCTACCGCGCCAAGGAAAAGGGACGCAACCGGATCCAGGTCGACAATGCGAAATCGGATGTCGTCGTCGTTCCGGCGCGGCCGCGCGAGGCTGCCTGCGCCTGACGCGGCTCGTCGTGTTCATCGCGCGCAGGGAATCCCGAGGCCGGCGAGATGCGTGTCCAGGAACTGCTCGACCTGCTGGCGCAGCATCTGCGACGGCACCGCCACCATGCGGTCCTCGAGGCCCAGCGAGATGATCCCATGGACCGCCGAGAACAGCGTGCGCGAGAGCAGCGCGATCTTCACGTCGTCGGCATCCGGTAGCACCCGCACCAGAGGCGGATGCATCAGCGCAAACGCATCCATCACCATCTGGAGGATGTCATCTGGATAAGGACGGTCGTCCTCCATCCGGTGCTCGAACAACGAGCGCAGCAGATTGGCGTGTTCGGCGAAGAAATCGAGATAGGTCTCGGCCAGCCCATAGAGTTGGCGAACCGGATCCTCGGCCGAAACCCCGCGAAGGCGTAGTGTGAGCGCCTGGACGGTCTCCCGGTTGACGGTGAGGATCACCCCGTCGAAATCGCCGAACTCGTTATAGACGCTGCCGACCGAGCAGCCGGCGGCCTCCGCGATGTCCCGAACCTTTAACGATCTCAACCCTTTAGCCGCAATGATGCCGCGGGCGATCTCCAGGATCTGGAGCCGTCGCCGATTTTTTTTCTGGTCCCGCAGCGATTCTTCTTGAACATTGTTCATTTTCAAGCTACTCACGTGAACATTGTTCAAATTAACCCGGAGACCTGGAAAATGCAAACCCTCGCTGTTGATATCGCCTCGACCTTCGTCGATGACGCCGCCGCTCTCGCGACCGGCTTTGGCCGGGCGTTGCTCAAGTTCGCGATGACCCCGATCGATCGCATCGCAAATGCCTGCGACATTGCCGGCGTGCTGTCCGAACGGCGCGCGACCTTCCGGATGTGGCGGGCCAGTCGCGCCCGCGCCCGTCACGATGGCCGCCGCTTCAGCCTGCTCCGCCGCTTCTCGCCGTTCCGCCACCTCAATCATCTCACCTGAGCTGGCACGTTCGGAACGACTAGAATGCAAGGACCGCTTGCAACAAAGCACTCACCATGTCCCGACATTCGCAGCCCTTCCCGCAATCCTCGGCGATGCGGTTCACTTTCCTCATCGTGCGGCGCGATATCCCGATGGGTGCGGCCCTTCCGCCGGAAGCGCGGCCGCAGCCAGATATTTGCGAACCTAACGAGATCACTTGGAGACCAACAGGATCGGAGGACCGGGGGAACAGAGCAGGCGGTGACCGTCGTCACTCCGCAATCGTTCGTCCCATATCCTTCGGTCGTGACGTTTCATCAACAGCGTAACAACCTCAGGCTGCCTCGCCAAAACAGGACTAGTCATGATCAGGGATTTGATGTCGTCACGCCGCTTTGCGCCGCTGTTCTGGGCGCAGTTCTTCTCGGCACTCAATGACAACGTGCTCAAGAACGCACTCGTCATCATCCTGCTTTACAGTGCCGCGACCGGCCATGGCGACGCCCTGGTGACGGTGGCAGGCGCGGTGTTCATCTTCCCCTATTTCATCCTGTCCGGGCTCGGCGGCCAGCTCGCCGACAAGTACGTCAAATCCGTCGTCGCAAGGCGGCTCAAATTCGCCGAGATATTCGCCGCCGCCTTTGCCGCCGCCGGCTTCTTCCTGCACTCGGTGCCGCTGCTGTTCGCAGCGCTGGCACTGTTCGGCATCATCGCCGCCCTGTTCGGTCCCGTGAAATATTCGATGCTGCCGGACCAGCTCGAACTCGGCGAGCTCGCGACCGGCAATGCGCTGGTCGAAGGCGCGACCTTCATGGCCATCCTGCTCGGCACTGTTGCCGGCGGCCAATTCGTGGCGGGCTCGGCGCATATGGGCTGGGTCGCATCGGCCGTTGTTGTGCTGGCCCTGTTGTCCTGGGCCTTCGCCTCCCGCATTCCCGCAACCACGCCCTCCGCTCCCGATCTGCCCGTCACCGCAAATCCCTGGACCTCGACGCTGAGCCTGCTGAGGACGCTGCATGCCGACCGCCGGCTGTGGGACGGCACGGTGATCGTCTCCTGGTTCTGGCTGGTGGGCGCCATCGTGCTGTCGCTGCTGCCGGCCCTGATCAAGGAGGTCGTCGGTGGCACCGAGGGCGTGGTGACGCTGTGCCTTGCGATCTTCGCGATCGGTATTGCCATTGGCTCGCTGTTCGCAGCCAGCCTGAGCCACGTTCGCCCCAACCTCGCGCTGGTGCCGATCGGCGCCATCATCATGGGCTGCGCCGGCCTCGATCTCGCTTGGGCCATCGCCGTGACCACCAAGGGTCAGGACATCACCGCAGCCAGCTTCGCGACCTCATTCGCCGGCCTTCGCATGCTCGCCGATTTCGTCGCCTTCGCGTTCGGCGGCGGCCTGTTCGTCGTTCCCTCCTTCGCCGCCGTCCAGGCCTGGTCGGCACCGAACGAGCGCGCCCGCATCATCGCTGCCGGCAACGTGCTGCAGGCTGCCTTCATGGTGGTCGGCTCGCTGTTCGTCGCGCTTCTCCAGGCAGGCGGGCTGCATGTCGGCTGGATATTCTTTGGCCTCGGCGTCGCGAGCTTCGGCGCGGTGTGGTTCGTGTTGACGAAGTGGGGCAAGGAAGGCGTGCGCGATTTCGGCGGGCTCCTGTTCCGCGCGCTGTTCCGCACCGAGGTTCGCGGGCTCGAGAACCTGCCGCCCCCCGGCACGCGCATGCTGATCGCGCCGAACCATGTCAGCCTGATCGACGGCCCGCTGCTGCACGCCGTGCTGCCGATCGACGCGAGTTTCGCGGTCGACACCGGCATCTCCAAGGCCTGGTGGGCGAAGCCCTTCCTGCGCGTCGTCAAGCACTACACCATGGACCCCACCAAGCCGCTCGCCGCACGTGACCTGATCAAGCTGGTCGCCGCCGGCGAACCGGTGGTGATCTTCCCGGAAGGACGCATCACCGTCTCCGGTTCGCTGATGAAGGTCTATGACGGCACCGCGATGATCGCCGACAAGGCCGACGCCGTGGTCGTTCCGGTCCGCATCGAGGGCGCACAGCGCTCGCATCTCAGCTACCTCAACTCCAGCCAGATCAAACGCTCGTGGTTCCCGCGGGTGACGGTCACGATCCTGCCGCCGGTCAAGCTCCCGGTCGACGAGGCGCTGAAGGGCAAGGCGCGCCGCAACGCCGCGGGCGCCGCGCTCCAGGACGTGATGATCGACGCCTTGGTCAAGAACGCCATGCTCGACCAAACGCTGTTCGAAGCGCTCGGCCACGCCTATCGCGACCGCGACACCGGCAAGGTCATCATCGAGGACGCGCTCGGCACCAAACTGACCTATCGCAAGCTGATCCTCGGCGCGCAGGTGTTGAGCCGCAAGCTCGAGGTCGGCACCACGGCCGGCGAGAATGTCGGCGTGCTGCTGCCGAATTCGGCGGGAGTTGCCGTCGTGTTCATGGCGCTGCAAAGCATCGGCCGCGTCCCCGCAATGCTCAACTTCTCCGCCGGGCCGGTCAACGTTCTCGCCGCGATGAAGGCCGCCCAGGTCAAGACGGTGCTGACGTCAAAAGCCTTCATCGAGAAGGGCAAGCTCGACAAGCTGATGGCGGCGATCTCCGCGGAAGCGCGCGTGGTCTATCTCGAGGACGTCCGCGCCTCGATCGGCACAGCCGACAAGATCAGGGGCTTACTCGGCGGCACCGCGCCACGTGTCGCCCGCCAGGCGAACGATCCGGCCGTCGTGCTGTTCACGTCGGGCTCGGAAGGCACGCCCAAGGGCGTGGTGCTGTCCCACCGCAACATCCTCGCCAACGCGGCGCAGGCGCTGGCGCGGGTCGATGCCAACGCCAATGACAAGGTGTTCAACGTGCTGCCGGTGTTCCATTCATTCGGACTGACCGGCGGAATGATGATGCCGCTGCTCGCAGGCATTCCGATCTACATGTACCCCTCCCCGCTGCATTACCGCATCGTGCCCGAGCTGATCTACCAGACCGGCGCCACCATCCTGTTCGGCACTGATACGTTCCTCACCGGCTATGCGCGCTCGGCGCACGCCTACGATTTCCGCACGCTGCGCCTCGTGATCGCCGGCGCCGAAGCAGTCAAGGACCGCACGCGGCAGGTGTTCATGGAGCGCTACGGCATCCGCATCCTCGAAGGCTATGGCGTCACCGAGACCGCACCGGTGCTGGCAATGAACACGCCGATGGCCAACCGCCCCGGCACGGTCGGCCGTCTGTCGCCGCTGATGGAAAGCAGGCTCGATCCCGTCCCTGGCATCGAGGAAGGCGGACGCCTTTCGGTGCGCGGACCGAACGTGATGCTGGGCTACCTGCGCGCCGAAAATCCCGGCGTGCTCGAAAGGCTCGCCGAAGGCTGGCACGACACCGGCGACATCGTGTCGATCGACTCCGCCGGCTTCATCACCATCAGGGGACGCGCCAAGCGCTTTGCCAAGATCGCGGGCGAAATGGTCTCGCTCTCGGCGGTCGAGAGCATCGCGGCGACGCTGTGGCCGCAAGCCGCATCGGTCGCCGTATCGATTCCCGACCAGCGCAAGGGCGAGCGTATCGTCTTGCTGACGACGGAAAAGAACGCCGAGCGCAGCGCGATGCAGGCCCGGGCCAAGACGATCGGCGCCTCCGAACTGACCGTTCCCGCGACGATCATGGTGGTCGACAAGGTGCCGCTGCTCGGCACCGGCAAGACCGACTATGTCACCGCAACCACGATGGCCCGCGAGCAGGCGTCCGCGCCGGAGCGCGAGGTGGCGTAAGGCTCAGGACCGTCGCACCGGCACATGCCCGGTGCGACGCTCCCCTCATTTGCTCGCACGAACATCATCCCACAGTGCGACGGACGCTCGCCGAAGCGCCTGCTGAACTGAAATCCCATGCCGCCGGCTCAAGAGATACGCCGGCGCCGCACGCCGCTCAAGAGCCGGCTTCGCTGCGCCGCTCCTGCGCGTAACGCACCAGCGCCACAAAGCGATAGATGCCGTGCACGAACTTGCCATAGGGCAAGGTGATGAACAGGGCAAACACCGCGCCGAGATGCAGCGCGAGCAGCGGCCCCATGGCTGCAGTTTCGCGCAGGATCAGAAGCAGCATGCCGGTGAACCCGGTCAGGAACAGCATGGTGATGAATCCGACATCCATGCCATAGCTGTTCTCGTCGAGCAGATCAGGATCATGGCGCGTCTTGGCCATGAACAGGCCGATCGGACCGACGATGAGGCCGATGCCGCCAAGAGTGCCCAGCACAACCGGCAGGTCCCACCATGGATACGGCGCCTCGCGGCCGAGCAGATAGTGATAGAGCGTGGCCACCGATGTTGCAACGAAACACAGCAGCAAGCCGTAGAACGTCAAATGATGAAAAAGCTTGCGCCGGTCGGTCGGCTTGTCGTCCTCGTTGTAGCAACCGACACCGCCGCCATGGAGATAGCGTAGCTCGCCGAGGTCGCGGATCGCCTGGAAGATGGAGCCCGTGTCGGCATGGCCGCCGATGGGCGAGCCGATGTCGCGCCAGAATGCGCGAACGCTCATGACCAGCGCCAGAATCGCGAAGAGAAACGCAGCGCTGAACAGCGCGGCCATCGCATTGTGCGGCATCAGTCGGTAGAACGCGCCGGGGCCGGTTTGCACACCGAAAAGCACGCCGCGGTCGTTCAGTGCCGCGAAACCGAAAACGAAGGCCGCCATGCTGAGCGCGGCGATGACACTGATGACCAATCCGTTGCGCGCGAAGGCGCCGGACAGCGCCTTTGGCCAGGCATAGGCGGCATAGGATTCGGCACGCGCGATCGCGAGCGTCTTCGGAACATTCACGTTGAATTCGTGTGGCGGCGAGAACTGGCAGTCGACGTAGCAAGCGCCGCAGGCATGGCAGAGATTGGCGAGATAGTTGAGGTCACCGTCCGAGAAAGCGCGGCGCATCTCCATGGCCGGAAACACCGCGCAAAGACCCTCGCAGTAGCGGCAGGAATTGCAGACCGTCATCAGACGGTCGGCTTCGTCGAGGGTCCTAGTTCCGTGCATGTTTCGCCGCTTCCCGTCCTGCGATACGCCCGAACACGCTGCCGATGGTCATGCCCATGCCGGCGGCATAACCCTTGCCGAGCACGTTGCCGGCCATGATCTCGCCGGCAGCGAACATGTTGCCCGACGGCTTGCCGTCAGTCATCAGCATCCGCGCCTCCTTGTTCACGCGCGTGCCGAGATAGGTGAAGGTGATGCCGGGCCGCACCGGATAGGCGAGATAAGGCGGCGTCTCGATCTTGCGGGCCCAGTGCGTCTTTTGCGGCGTGATACCTTCGGTGCGGCAATCGTCCAGGATGGTGTGATCGAACGTGCCAGGCCGCACCGCGGCGTTGAACTCGGCGATAGTCTTTTCCAGCGCGGCTGGATCGAGCTCGAGCTTGCCGGCAAGCTCGGCCAGGGTCTGTCCGGCGATCGGCGGGAACAGCGTCGGCATGAAGCTGGTGACGACGGTCGAGTCGAAAATGATGTAGGCGATCTGGTCGGGCTGAGCCGCGACCAGCCGGCCCCAGATCGCGTAGCGCTTCGGCCAGATGTCCTCGCCCTCGTCATAGAAGCGTTGCGCGTGTTTGTTGACGACGATGCCGAACACGACGGAGTCATGGCGCGTGATGATGCCGCCGTCGAATTTCGGCGCGCGGGCGTCGATCGCGACGGCATGGCACTGGGTGGGATCGCCGACCTCCTGCACGCCCTTGTCGAGCAGCATCTTCAGGATCGAGCCGCGGTTATAGGGCGTGCCGCGGATCAGGAAATTGTCGGCGGCCTCGCCCCAATATTGCTTCAGCCATTCGATGTTGGCTTCAAACCCGCCGGCCGCGGCGACCAGCGCCGTCGCGCGGATCTCGGTTTCGCCCTTGACCGGCCGCTTGAGACGCGCTGCGAGGAACATGCCATCCTCGATCGCGAGGTCGGTGACTTCGGCGTCGTATTCGACCTCGACGCCGAGCTGCTCGGCGGTCAGATACAGCGCGTTCAGCATCGCGCGGCCGCCGCCGAGGAAGAAAGAGTTGGTGCGGCCGAGGCTCAGCGTGCCGCCGAGCGAGGGTTGCCAGCGCACGCCCTGCTCCACGATCCAGTTCAGGATATCTTTGGACTCCCGGATCATGTGGCGGGCAAGCGCCTCGTCGGTCTGCCCGCCGGTGACGCGCAGCAGGTCCTCCCAGAATTCCTCCTCGGTATAGGGTCCGGTCAGGATCTCGGTGCCGGTGTCGTGGGCGCAGCGCATGTTGCGGGTGTGGCGTGTGTTGCCGCCGCGATAGAATTTCGGCGCGCCTTCGAGCACCAGCACCGAGGCGCCGCCGCGGCGCGCCGAGATCGCCGCGCACAGCGCCGCGTTGCCGCCGCCGATCACCAGCACGTCGTATTTGCTGCCCATGCGGTCCGCCCGATGCGACGAAGTTGGAGACATTCTGCCCGCCGGCGGCGGCCGGTCAATGCCGTCCGCCATTGCGCACTTTCGTATACAAAGATATACAAAAGGCAGCAAGTGCCATCTCTGCATGGGCAGGATGCAGGTGAGGGACCATGGCCAGACGCCCGGCAAAGACAGGCGGATCGATCGCGCGCGGCGCCGGCGTCGCGCTGGGCGAGGCCGTGTTCCGCTCGCTCTGCCAGGCGCTTCAGGCCGGCAGCTACCGCGCCGGCGACCGTCTGCGCGAGGAAGAGGTCGCCCAGCGGCTCAAGGTCAGCCGCACGCCGGTGCGCGAAGCATTAGGCCGGCTTGCCGCACGCGGCTTCGTCGAGCCCGCCGGCGGCCGCGGGCTGATCGTGCGCAACCTCGACATTTCCGAGGTGCTGGAGCTCTATGCCATGCGCGAGATCATGGAAGGCGCCGCCGCGCGCCTTGCCGCTGCGCATGCCTCGCCTCCCGAGGTCGACGCACTCAGGGATATCGAGCAGGCTTTTGTCGAGACCACCGACGCCGCCGAGATGGCGAAGCTCAACCGTGCCTTCCACGAAGCGATCTGCCGTGCCGCGCGCAACCGCTATCTCGACAACGCCTCCCGCGAATTACAGGACTGGATCGCTCTGCTTGGCCCGACCACCTTCACCGTATCGGGCCGGCCCTCAACCAGTCACGGCGAGCACCAGGCGATCATCGATGCCATCGCGGCGCGCGACGGCGACAAGGCCGAGCAGATCGCGCGCGCGCACATCCGCGAGGCGCTGCGCTGCCGGCTGAAATTGTTGCAGAAACAGTAGCTAAAGCATGATCCGGAAAAGTGCGCAGCGCTTTTCCGAAAGATCATGCGCAAACAACAAGCTAAAGCGCGGTGACGAATCATCCTGATCTCATCGCGCTTTAGGCCTCGAACACGCGCTCGAAAAGCCAGTAACCGCCGACCAGGCTGATGGCCGCGGATACAGCATAGACCAGCCTTGCCGCCCTGACCGGCTTGGCCGGGTCGGCTGCGATCAGCCGGTCGAACAGGCTGAGCATCGGCAGCACGATCGCGACGATCGCGACCTGCCCGATCTCGACGCCGACATTGAAAGCCGCGAGCGCCGGCACGATCGCGTCCGTCGGTAGGCCGACCTCCCTTAGCGCGCCGGCGAAACCGAAGCCATGGATCAGTCCGAACAGGAAGGTCACGCGCCAACGCCTGTCGATGTCGCGCGAGAAGAAATTCTCGACGGCCACGAACACGATGGAGACGGCGATCGCCGGCTCGACGATGCGGCTCGGAATGACGACGACGTTTAGCGCTGCCAGCGACAGCGTGATCGAATGGGCGATGGTGAAGGCGGTGACGATCTTGATGACCGGAACGAGTCGGCGTGCCCACAGCACGACCGCGATCAGGAAGGCGATGTGGTCATAGCCGAGAAAGATGTGCTCGATGCCGGTGAGGAGATAGCGCTGCATCGTCGACCACAGCGGCGGCGCCGGCGCCGAGAGCGTGACGGCGATATTGCCGGCATCGAGCAGCGCCTGCGCCTCGGACTTGCCCTGCGCGACCAGCACCACCTGCCGCGCGGTCGGATCCTTCTCGGTCAGCACAGTGGAGCGGTAGATGATGTCGCCCGTGACGGCGGTGCAGGCAAAACTGTTGCGGTAGATCACGCCGTCGCCGTCGGCGAGGATCACGGCCGCTCCTGCGGCGCAGCCGCTCCCACCGGTGCCGGCGACGGCCAGATGCGCCTTGAAATAGACCAGGATCAACGACGCAGCCGCATCGACCGCGGCGGGATCGACCGCATCCGCCGTCGCGTCATAAAGCTTGGTGCCGACGAGGCGGTCGACATCACTGCCCTTGAGCGCGACCTCGATGACCACCGTGCGGTCCGCAGCCAGCGCCACGCGCGCCGTCGAGAGGTTGACCTGATGCGCGCGCACCGGCGCGCCAAGGCCGAGCAGGATCACGCCGAGCAGCAGGAGGCGGAGCAGGCTCATGATCCCGCTCCGACCGCGCGCAGCAGCTCCGTCAACCGGCGCATTTCGAACTCGGCCACGGTGACCACCGTCCCATCGGGCGCGAGGCGCGCATAGCGGTCGAGGCTGTCGGCGGACGCGCCGAATTCGAGCCTTGCCAACGGCGCAGATGCGTCGCGAGCAAAGACCAGCACGATCAGGCTCGGCAGGTTGAGCCCGTAGCGGGCCAGTTGCGACGGATCGGCGGGTCCAACATGCGTCTCGATCGCGCTCGCATCGAATGCGCGCAGCGCTGCGTCGATGATGCGGGCCTGCTCGGGATTGGCGACATGCACAACGTTACCGGCAGCATGGTTGTGCAGGCCGAGATGACGGAACCAGTTGCCGTCGGCGTCGCGTTCGAAGCGGGTGAGCTTGCCGGCGAACAGGATCTCGAGCGCCCACACCTGCGCCATCGACACCGGCAGCAATAGGCTCCTGCCGCGGCTTGTCGCGTCCGGTCCGGTCGGCCCGCGCAGACGGCGCGCCATATCGAGCGTGACACGCCACTCATCGCCGACATGGCGCGGCATCAGATACACCGCGGGACGCCCGGCGATCCGGACATAGTGAGAGGTGCTCGCGGGGTTGAGCGTGCCCACATTCATCGACGTCGCCGAGCCATCGGCCGTCTCGATCGCGGCAACGGTTGCGGGCGGATCGAGACCAAATGCGGCAAAGCTCGCCGTGGTGAGCTCGCTTGCCGGAATTTCGCGTGCAGGCTCGCTGACGGTGACAAGCCGTAGCGCGGTTTCGAGATGCGATTTGAGCTCGGCCGGCAAGGCACCGTTCAGCCCCTCGATCGTCCACTCACCGCCCTCGCGCACCAGGACGACACTGTCGCTGCCGGAACGGATTTCCACCCGTCGCGCGTCCGCGGGTGCGATGGTCACAAGACCCTTCGGCGCAAAAGCAACCTTGCTGCGCAGCTCCGGCCATTGTCCGCTGATGATCAGGACAGCCAGCAGTCCAGCGAGGCAGGCAGCCAGCAGCGGCGTCAGCCATCGGGCCGTTCCGCGTGCGGCCGTCCCGTCCGTCACCGTCGCCTCCACCACATTGCAACACCGAACACTGCCGTGCTCAGCGGCAGCAGCACCTCGAGCACGATGAAGGTGTCGCGCATCTGGCTGCTGGTCAACACGATCTCCGGCAGCTTGAAGGTCTGCGGTGCGATGCTCGGCGTCGTGTCGTCCTCGGCGAGCCAGCGCAGCATCGCGAGCGACAGTTCGCCATTGGAGACGTAAGGAAAATATTCGTTGCTCGCGACCTTGCTGGTGCCGGCCACGACCAGGCGGAAGCGCTTGTCCGGCACCGCGCCCGGCCAGCTGCCTTCGAGCGCAACCGCGAGCGGCTGCGCGCTCCGCCGTGCGCCCGGCGCTTCGCCATCGGCTGCGGCCGGCGCTGCACTCGGCGAGCGCAGATAACTATCCTGGCTGCTCGCGGCCAGCACGATGAGACTGACCCCGGACGGCGGCTGCGCCACCGCGAGCGGCCGCGCTTGCGGAAACACGGTCAGCGCCAAACGCTTCGTGATCGGGTGGGGCGGATAATAGGGCACGGCGACCTTGTCCGCATCGGTGCGGAAATGATTGAGCGGATCGATGACGATCGCAGCCTCGCTCGACAGGCCCACGGGCTTGAGCAGCAACCGCTCAAAATCGCCGTCGACGTGCGAGAGCGGATCGATCAGCAACAACAACCGGCCACCACCCCTCACATAATCGCCGAGCAGCGCGGTCTCGCGAGCGTCAAAAGCCGTGCGTGGACCGATATCTGCGACGACCGAGCAATCGGACGGAATGGCGGACGCGGTCGCCGTGACGAGCTCGCGCATCTCGAAGCCGATCTGGTTCAGCGCCAGCAGCAGCCGGTCGAGCGCTTCGGGCGCCGTCTCCAGCACGTCGCCGGCGCCGGGCGTCTCGTGCCCCTTCAGGGTCTCGACATGGCTGAAGTGGAAGTGCGGGGGCAGCGGACGGAACGTCTCGCCGTGGCCGGTGACGAAGCAGACTGTCTCCACGCGCTTGCGCAGCACGCGGAGCGCCGCATAGCCGATGCGGGCGGGATCGATGACGTTTTCGACCAGAACCTTGCGGTCGTCGGCCTGCAAGACCGCCGTATTATAGGCGCGCACGCCGAGATCGCGGGCAAGGCCGGGCTCCTTATCGAGGTCGATGGCGCGGAAGGCGAGCAGCGGGTGGTTGCGCGCGGCGGTCTGAACGAGGTCACGGACCGCGATCGCGTTGGCGTCACTCGCATTGTAGAAATAGGTCAGCGCGAGCGGCGCGGGCAGTTGCGCGATCACGTCGGTGAGCTGTTGCGGCGGCGTGTTGCGCCCTTCCCGGCTGACGTCGAAATGCACGTCGTGACGGTACAGCGCGACGTTGGCGCTGATCACGGCTACGACCGCAGCAATGACGACCGACGCGTTGGCAAGCCAGGCCGACCAGCGCGCGCCGCCGCCGCGCAAGGGAAGCCGCATCGCGAGCATGAACAGCGCGAGCAACGCCAGGACGCAGGCGGCGAACAAGACGCTGTTCGATGCGGTCTCGCCGAACCCTGCAAAGCCGAGCGCGCCGCAAACGATCGCGGCGGCCGCCAATGCGAGGAAACCAATGTTGGATCTCGCGGAGCCGCGCATCGCCTGCGCCCTCAGCGCCGCGCCAGCGCGCGGACCGTCAACAGCAGCGTCAACAGGGTGACGCTGAGGAAGAAGCCCACGTCGGACAGATAGATCGAACCGACGGCAAAGGGACGGAAATGGATCGAGAGCGACAGGTTCACCACCAGCGTGTCGGCGGGACTCGGCAGCAACCAGCCGAAATTGTCGATGATCCAGAGCAGCAGAAATACGCTGAGCGAGATCATTGCGGCGATCACCTGGTTGGCCGTCAGCGCCGAGGCGAGCAGCCCCGCGCCGACCAGCGCCGATCCGAACAGCAGCAAGCCGAAATAGCCGCTATAGATCGGTCCGAAATCGGGGTCCCCGAACCAGGCGAGCGCAGCCGCGTAGGCCCCAGACAGCACCAACATGACTACGATCAGACTCATCGCGGCCAGGAACTTTGCGAGCACGATCGCGACCTCCGAGACCGGCGCGGTCAACAGAACCTCCAGCGTCTTCAACTTCCGCTCCTCGGCGAACAGACGCATCGTGATCAGCGGAACGGTCAGCATGAACAGCACGAACATCTGGAAGAAGATGTGCACCATACTGGGCTGGTGGCTGAGGAACAGGGTGAGCGTGAAGCTGTAGCCCATGATCAGCAGGAACACCGTCATCAGCACGTAGGCGATCGGCGAGGAGAACAGCGCCGTCGCTTCCTTCCCTAGCAGCACCGCAAAGCTTCTCATGCGGCCGCCTCCGGTTGCCGTGTGAGATCGAGGAACACCCGTTCGAGATCGGGCCGCAGTTCGGTCAGCTCGCGCAACGGGATCTGGGCCGCAACCAGGGCGGAGACCAGGTCCTCCGCGAGCAACGGACGCCGCTCCGTCCTGATCCGAAAGCGTCCGGCGCTGCCCGGATCGGCGACAATCTCGCGAATGCCGGCGACCGTCTTTGTCGCATTGCGCACAGCATCTTCTGTCGCGTCTGCCGACAGTCGCAATGCGAGGTCCTGCGCGGCGTCCTTCAGCGCATCGGACGTCAGAAGCATGCCATCGAGCAGGATCATCACGCGGGACGCCATCTTCTCGATTTCGGGCAGGATGTGCGAAGCCATCAGCACGGTGTGACGTCCGGCCAATGACTGGATCAAGTCGCGCACGGCGATCACCTGGTGCGGATCGAGACCGCTGGTCGGCTCGTCCAGCACGAGAACTTTTGGATCGCCCAGCAGCGCTTGCGCGATCGAGACACGCTGGCGGAAGCCGCGCGACAGCTTTCCGGTCGTGAGGCTCATGACACGGGCAAGGTCGAGCCGCTCGGCGGCCTCGTCGACCGCCGCCCTCGCCTTCGGCCCGCGCAATCCCTTGATGCCGGCCATGAAATGCAGGAACTCGCCGACCCGCATATGGTCGTAGAGCGGCGCATCTTCCGGCACATAGCTGATGGCGCGGCGCACGCCGAGCGAGTCTTCGATGACATCGTGGCCCGCGACCTCGATCCGTCCAGAGGTCGGCACCAGATAGCCGGTAAGCATGCGGAAGATCGTGCTCTTGCCGGAACCGTTCGGCCCCAACAGGCCGACGATCTCGCCGGGCGCGATCGCAAAAGACACGTCCGCAACTGCGCGCCGCGGTCCGTACCATTTTGTTACGCGCTCGGCGACGACGACCGGAGAGACAGCCGACAGCATGGAGACCTTACACCCCCTGTGGCAGGCACCGCGTGAGACTACCGCGCAAAATCCCGGGCGAGGGCCCGGGATGATGACGCATGTGCGATGGCCCGAAGTCGCGACCAATCACTCGTAGAATTCGGGCGAATGCTTGTGCGCCTTGAACGTATCGGGGTCATGGGCATAGATGATGTCGGCGCCCTCGGTGTCCCGAACCCGCTTCACCCAAGCGTAGGCATCGAGCATGCCGACCGGATCGTAGACGCTGCCGATGCTCGGCAGGATGTTCTTGTCCAGATTCTCCTGGAGATAGACGGCGTCGCTAGTCAGCACCACCGTGCCGGTCTTCGGCAGGCGCACGACCAGGATTTGACTTCCGGGCGTATGCGACACGGTGCGGTGGATGAATACGCTGTTGTCGCCGAACAGGTCGAGATCGCCGTCGAGCTCGATGGTCTTGTACTTGGAGGGCATGCCTCCGCCGACGCTGTTGCGCAGCATGGCGAAATCATCGGTGATGAAGAAGGTCGCGTAGCCCGGCGCAGGCCAGAACGCGTTCCTCATCTCGTCGCGCTGGTACACGAAGGTCGAATCCAGGAACTTGCCGATGTTACCGGCGTGATCGACGTGGAAATGGCCGAGGATGACATATTTGATGTCGGACGGCTTCACGTTGATCTTGGAAAGCTGCGCGTCGATGGCGATTTCGGGCGAACGGCCCGGATCAAGCGCCTTGACGAACGGGCCCCAATAGTCGGGATCCTTGATGATGCGGTCGTTATTGCCGCAATCGAACAAAATGTCGCCCTTGGGGTGGCGGATCAGGAAGAAACCGACAGGGATCTGGACCTTGCCGCTGCTGCCGTTCTGAATGATCGACTTGTCGAGATTGAGCGCTCCCGAAGAGAAGACGTAGAGCTTCATCTCCTTGGGCGGTTCAGCGGCCAGCGCGGCTGCCGAAATAAAAAAAAGTCCTGCGGCCAGCGAGCCAAGGACCTTCAACGCAGTCACCCGCATGTCGTCCTCCCTGTTTTCGACGCACTTTTTTTCAGCGGATTGCAGCACCCTACCATAGTCTAACGCCGCTGTGCAGGCTCCATGCACGCGAGCGTGCAAATAAATCGACCTGCGCGGCGCGCGGCGTGCTTTGTGCGCTGCAATTCGATGGCTCGAGATGGCCCACGGTCGCGTTTAGCTCAGGCGACGACGTCCGCCACGACCAGCTTCAGGGCGTCCCGCAGATCGGCCGGCTTGAGCCGCACTTGCAGGCCGCGTTGACCGCCATTGAGATAGACCAGATCATGCGTGAGCGCGCTCTGCTCGATCACCGTGCGGACCGGCTTGCGCTGTCCGAACGGGCTGATGCCGCCGACCTTGTAGCCGGTGACGCGCTCGGCTTCGGGCGGCTTCATCATCTGCGCCGACTTGCCACCCACGGCCGCGGCGAGCTTCTTCATGGAGACTTCCTGGTCGGACGGGACGATCACGCAAACCGGCTTGCCGTCGATTAGCGCCATCAGCGTCTTGAGGACGCGCGCCGGATCCTCACCGAGCGCGGCGGCGGCCTGGAGGCCGATGCTCTGCGCGTCGGGATCGTAGTCGTAGCTGTGGACGGTGAAGACGACGCGGGCGGCTTCAAGCGCGCGTGTGGCGGGGGTGACCTTGGACATGGGCCACATTTACCACCGTCATTGCGAGGAGCGAAGGGATGACGATGTGGATGCACACGCGCGCCACACCTTCAGTGTCGTCCCCGCGAACGAGAGGACGACACCGTGGATGAGGCAGACGCCGTACCGCCGCCCCTACTCCGCCGCGTCCCGCATCTCGGCGCGCTCGGCCCTGGCCGCACAGAACTTGAACTCCGGGATCTTGCCGAACGGATCGAGCGCCGGGTTGGTCAGGAGGTTCGCCGCCGCCTCGGCGTAGCAGAACGGCATGAAGACCATGTTCTCCGGCACGTCGCGGTCGGAGCGGACCTTGACCTCGACGGCGCCGCGGCGGGTCTCGAGGCGAATGAAATCGCCCGGCGCAAGCTTCTTCCTGTGCATGTCCTTCGGCGACATGAACGCGACCGCCTCCGGCTCGATCTGGTCGAGCACCTGGGCGCGGCGCGTCATCGAGCCGGTGTGCCAGTGCTCCAGCACGCGGCCGGTCGAGAGCACCATCGGATACTCGGCATCCGGCAGCTCATCGGGCGGGATGACCTTAGCCGGCACGATCTTGCCGCGGCCGCTCGCAGTCGGGAAGCCCGTGGTGAAGATGATCTCGTTGCCGGGCTTGTTCGGATCATCGGCCGGATAGGTCACGGCACCTTCGCGCACCAGCCGCTCCCAGCTGATGTTCTTCAGCGACGGCATCAGCTCCGCCATCTCGGTGTAGACGTCGCCGGGACCGGAATAATTCCAGGGCAGGCCCATCCGCTTGCCGATCTCCTGGATGATCCAGAGATCCTGGCGCGCATCGCCCGGCGGCTTGATCACCTGACGCGCGAGCTGCACGCGGCGATCGGTATTGGTGAAAGAGCCCTCCTTCTCGGCGAAGGCCGAGGCCGGCAGGATGACGTCGGCGTGGAACGCGGTCTCGGTGACGAACAGATCCTGCACCACGAGATGATCGAGCATCGCGAGCGCCTGCCGCGCGTGCTGGAGATCGGGGTCGGACATCGCGGGATTCTCGCCCTCGATATACATGCCCTTGATCTCGCCGGCGTGGATCGCGTTCATGATCTCGACGACGGTGAGGCCGCGGACGGGATCGAGGTCCTGCTGCCAGAGCTTCTCGAAAGCACCGCGCATGTCGTCGCGGCCGACCGGCTGATAGTCCGGCAGGAACATCGGGATCAGGCCGGCGTCGGAGGCGCCCTGCACGTTGTTCTGGCCGCGCAGCGGATGCAGACCGGTCCCTGGCCGGCCGACCTGACCGGTGATCAGCGCCAGCGCAATCAGGCAGCGCGCGTTGTCTGTGCCGTGGACATGCTGGCTGATGCCCATGCCCCAGAAGATGATCGACGACTTTGCCCGCGCATAGGTGCGCGCCACCTCGCGCAGCGTCTGCGCCGGGATGCCGCAGATTGGCTCCATCTTCTCCGGCGTGAACTCCTTGATCTTCTCTTTGAGCTGCTCGAACCCTTCGGTGTAGCCGGCGATGTACTGGTCGTCGGTTAGGCCCTCGGTGATGATCGTGTTGATCATCGCGTTCAGCATGGCGACGTCGGAGCCGGGCTTGAACTGGAGATGCTTGGTCGCGTGGCGCGACAGCGTCTGCCGGCGCGGATCCATCACGAACAGCTTTGCCCCATTCTTCACGGCGTTCTTCATGAACGTCGCCGCGACCGGATGGTTCACCGTCGGATTGGCGCCAATCACCCAGATCACCTCGGCATCCATCGCCGCCGAGAACGGCGCCGACACCGCGCCCGAGCTCAGGCCTTCGAACAGCGCCGCCACCGACGAGGCGTGGCAGAGACGGGTGCAATGATCGACGTTGTTCGAGCCAAAACCGGTGCGTACCAGCTTCTGGAACAGATAGGCCTCTTCGTTCGAGCCCTTGGCCGAACCGAAGCCGGCCAGCGCCTTCGCGCCCTTCTCGTCACGTATCTTGACGAGGCCCTTGGCGGCAATGTCGAGCGCCTCTTCCCAACTCGCTTCGCGGAAATGGGTGAAGGGATTGGCGGGATCGACCTGGTCGTTGGCATCCTTCTTCGCATTCGGCAGCCGCACCAGCGGTGTTGTGAGCCGATGCGGATGATGGATGTAGTCGAAGCCGAAGCGGCCCTTCACGCAGAGACGATTGTGGTTCGCGGGGCCATCGCGACCTTCGGCATAGATCACCTTCTCGTCCTTGACCTCGTAGGTGACCTGGCAACCGACGCCGCAGAACGGGCAGAGCGAGTCTACCTTCTTGTCGGCGTACACGACGCGCGTCTGCTTCTCGTCGAGCATCACGGCCGGCATCAACGCTCCGGTCGGGCAGGCCTGCACGCATTCGCCGCAGGCAACGCAAGTGGACTCGCCCATGGGATCGTCGAAGTCGAACACGATTTTGGAATCGTGGTTGCGATAAGCCATGCCGATGACGTCGTTGACCTGGACTTCGCGGCAGGCGCGCACGCAGAGGCCGCACTGGATGCAGGCGTCGAGATTGACACGCATCGCCGGATGGCTGGCGTCGGTCTCCCAGCGCTCGGCGGCGGGGAAGCGGCTTTCGGTGACGCCCGTGGTCTCGGCCCAATGCCAGAACTTCGAATCCGGATCGTGGCTGGTCTCGCGCGCCGGCTGGTCGGCGACCAGCAGCTCCATCACCATCTTCTGCGCAGCAGTCGCGCGCGCGGATTCGGTCTTCACCTTCATACCGACCGACGGCGTACGCTTGCAGGATGCCGCCAGAACGCGCTCGCCCTCGATCTCGACCATGCAGGCGCGGCAATTGCCGTCGGGGCGATAGTCGGGCGCAGGCGAATAGCAGAGATGCGGGATGTCGCGGCCCTGGCGTTTTGCCACCTGCCAGATCGTCTCGCCGGGCCTGGCCTCGACCTGCTTGCCGTCGAGCTCGAACGTAATCTTCGTCATTCCGCCGCTTCCTTGAACTCCTCAGGGAAATATTTGATCACGGAGGACAGCGGATTCGATGCCGCCTGTCCGAGCCCGCAGATCGAGGCATCGCGCATCGCCTGGCTCAATTCTTCCAGCAAGGCGCGGTTCCAGACCGGCTTCTGCATCAGCAGCGCCGCCTTCTGGGTTCCGACCCGGCACGGCGTGCATTGGCCGCAGCTCTCGTCCTCGAAAAACTTCATCAGGTTGAGTGCGGCCGCGCGCACGCTGTCCTTCTGCGACAGGATCACGATCGCGGCCGAGCCGATGAAGCAGCCGTATTTTTCCAGCGTGCCGAAATCGAGCGGGATGTCATCCATCGAGGCCGGCAAGATGCCGCCGGAGGCGCCGCCCGGAAGGTACGCGTAGAACTGATGGCCGTCGGCCATGCCGCCGCAATATTCATCGACCAGCTCGCGCACGGTGATGCCCGCGGGCGCCAGCTTCATGCCGGGATTTTTCACGCGGCCCGAGACCGAGAAGCTGCGCAGGCCGTGGCGCTCATGGCGGCCATGACCCTTCCACCAATCGGCGCCCTTCTCGACGATGTCGCGCACCCACCACAGCGTCTCGATGTTGTTGATCAGCGTCGGCAGGCCAAACAGGCCGACCTGGAACGGATAAGGCGGCTTGTGCCGGGGCAGGCCGCGCTTGCCCTCGATGCTTTCCAGCAGCGAGGACTCTTCTCCGCAGATATAGGCGCCGGCGCCGCGGCGCATGTGCAGCGTCGGGCCGCCCGCCGGAAGCTTGGCGATCTCGCGCTCGAGGATCTCGCGCGAGGCCGGATATTCATCGCGCAAGTAAATGTAGACGTCGGAGGCCTGCACCACATGCGCGCCGATCAGCATGCCCTCGATGAAGCGATGCGGATCGGTTTCGAGATAATAGCGGTCCTTGAACGTGCCGGGCTCGCCCTCGTCGCCGTTGATCGCCATCAGCCGCGGACCGGGTTCGCCCAGGACCGCGCGCCATTTGCGCCCGGTGGGGAAGCCGGCGCCGCCAAGGCCGCGCAGCGAGGCGTCATCGAGCGCCTTCAGCAAATCATCCTTCGACAATTCGCCGGAGCGCACGCGGCCCAGCAGCTTATAGCCACCGCCAGCGACATAGGCGTCGTAGTCGACATAATCGGGCAGATGCGCGTGGGTGTCGCCGGCCTTCGCCGCCGCCATCACATTGGCAACCGTGGCGTGATCGACGAAGTTGTGGCCGACTTCCGCGGCGGGCGCGGTGTCGCAGCGCCCGACGCAGGGCGCGCGGACGACGCGGACGCCGGGACCGGAGGCGTCCTGCAAGTCCGCGAGAAGCTTCTCGCCGCCAAGCATCGCGCAGGTCAGCGAATCGCAGACACGGATCGTGAGCGGCGGAATGTTCGGCTCGCCCTCTTTGACCACGTCAAAGTGCGCGTAGAAGGTCGCGGTCTCGAACACTTCGGCGAAGGCGAGCTTCATCTCGTCGGCAAGCGCCGCCAGATGCGCGGCCGAGATCTGGTGATATCGGTCCTGGATCAGGTGGAGATATTCGATCAGGAGATCGCGCCGCCGCGGCCGATCGCCGAGCAATTGCTCGATCTCATGGGCGGCTATGGGGTCGACCTGCCGCCCCTTGGGCGTGGCCTTGGCGCGCCGGCGCCCCTCGCCCGGATGCTCGAATTCCCTGACCTTGTGAACGTCGTCGTTGCTGCTCATGGAAACGTCGCGTTCTCCTCAAAAGCGCGATGACCTCAGGCGGGATCGCCATCGCGATCCGCCATTTCCAGGCCTGTCGGACGGGAACCGCGTCGTCCGCATCCCCTGAGTCAGGCCTCATTCCAGGCGACTCTAGCCTCTGGTATACCAGACGCCAAGTAAAATTAGAATGTGTCTATAGTCATTTAGGGGCGGGCAGCCGCCCTGCCGCGCCCCCTTGCGCAAACTGTTCGCGGGAACCTTGCCTCAGGTCTTGTTCATGCAGTCTTCGATGTAGAACCAGCGATCGTCGCCGGTCAGGCCCTTGGATTTCACCTCGCCGCGGCAGGCTTTCAGCTTCGGCTTGTTGGCCGCCCATTTGGCCTTCATGTCCTTCAACTTCTGCATAGTGAGCTTGATCTTGCCCGGCTTGGCTTGGGTCGTCGCGGCCGGTGCTGCGGGCGCGGTTGCAGTCTGTGCCGACGCGGTATGGAGGCCCGCGGCCAGCAGCATGGCGGCGAGGCAGATACGGGTGCGAAGCATTGAGATCCCCCTGAGTCCCATTCCTGGTGATGTCTAAAAGGCGAACGCTGCGGGACGCAGATGAGCGTCCCGCAGCGGTCTCGACGGCAATCAGAAGATCTTGACCGCGCTCTCCAGCGTCTTCCAGACACCCCAGAGCAGGGGAATGCCGACGAAGGCCCAGAACAGCGCCGCCTTGGCATCAAGCCCGCCGAAGCCGATGCCGTAGGAGCCGTGCGGCCCCGCGGCGGCCGCGCTGGCGCTGGCCGCTTGCAGCTTGGCAACCTCGGCCTCCTTCATGTGCCACTTCGCATCGACCGGCTTGACCAGGTAGTTACAGATCAGGCCCGCGATCAGCATCGCGCAAAGGATGTACATCGTCGTGTTGTAGAGCTGGTCACGCGGCACGCCGGCTGCGAGCTGGAACTCGCGGATGTAGTTCACCACGACTGGGCCGATGATGCCGGCGGTCGACCACGCCGTCAGCAACCGGCCATGGATGGCGCCGACGAACTGGGTGCCGAACATGTCGGCGAGATAGGCCGGCACGGTGGCGAAGCCGCCGCCATACATCGACAGGATGATGCCGAAGCCGAGCACGAACAGGAGCTTCGAGCCCATCGCCGCGAAGGTCGGCGCCAGTGCGTAGAGCACGATGCCGAGGATGAAGAACGTGTAGTAGGTGTTCTTGCGTCCGATCTTGTCCGACAGCGAGGCCCAGAAGAAACGGCCACCGATGTTGAACAGCGACAGCAATCCGGCAAAGCCCGCGGCGATCGCCGCGATCTGCGCCTTCTGCCCGGCGTCGAGCGCGTTGAAGCCGACGTCCGGCAGGCCGATCAGCTTGCCGGCGAAGATCTCCTGCAGCATCGGCGAGGCCATGCCGATCACGCCGATACCCGCCGACACGTTAAGACAGAGCACCCACCAGATCAGCCAGAACTGCGGCGTCTTGTGCGCGTCGTTGAGATGGACGTTGTTCTTCGAGATCATCGCGTTCGCCTTGGCCGGAGGGGTCCAGCCCTCCGGCTGCCAGCCGGGCGGCGGCAGGCGATAGCGGAACGCGCCGATCATCATGAACACAAAGTAGATGACGCCCATCGCGACGAAGGTTTCCCAGACGCCGACCGAGGTCGGGCTCTTGAAATAGTTCATCAGGAGGTTCGCCAGCGGCGCACCGATCATGGCGCCGCCGCCGAAGCCCATGATGGCCATGCCGGTCGCCATGCCGCGGCGGTCCGGAAACCATTTCACCAACGTCGAGACCGGCGAGATGTAGCCGAGGCCGAGACCGACGCCGCCGATCACGCCCGAGCCCAGCCACAACAGCCAGAGCTGATGGGTGTAGACGCCGATCGCGCCGAGGAAGAGGCCGCCGCACCAGCACAGCGCCGAAACGAAGCCGGCCTTGCGCGGACCCACCCGCTCCAGCCAGCCGCCCCAGACCGCCGCCGCGATGCCGAGCAGCACGAAGAACAGCGTGTACATCCACCCCATGCTGGCGACCTTCCAGTCGCAGCTGGTCGTGAACAGCTCCTGGAACAGCGAAATGTCCCCGCAGGTCTTCGGCGCGGTCAAGCCGATCGCGCGCGACAACGGGAGCCAGAACACCGAGAAGCCGTAGGCCATGCCGATGCAGAGATGGATGCACAGCGCCGCCGGCGGTACCAGCCAGCGATTGAAGCCGGCAGTCGCAATGGTTCGTTCGCGATCAAGAAAACCCGCGCCGCGGCCTGCAATGGTCCCGGCGCTTTCCACAGTAGCCATACATTCCTCCCCTAAGCCGCCCTTCTGAACAGCCTGCCGCAAATATCCTGATCCTCAGCCCGTTGCGGGGCAGCCAATGTCCCTGCTGCTCCGCCCAATCATCCGACGCGCGCCAGGATCGTCGCGCGCATCCGAAAAAGTTAACCCCGCGAGCGGGGTGCTATGCCGATACGACGTGCAAGCTTCGTGTGGCCCGTTCCGCGTATCGCAGACAAGACTCAACCTCCGCGCCTGCACGGAGATTGTCAATTGGGGCAGAAGCCGTGATTGATGTCGATAGACAAATGGTCGGTATCAGCGCGGTAACGTCCTCAAGGACGCAACGCAGCATTGATGCTTTCTATTGAGCCATTTGTCTTTTCTATCAAGAACACGATGCGCGCGTCGTTGCGCTCGGTGATCTCCACCGTGTCGCCCGTCTCGCGGACCAGATTCGGAATGTCAATCACCGACAGCGGATCAGTGCAGTGCACTTCGAGCTGATCGCCCGGCCGCAAAGGCTTCAGCGCCTTGCGCGTTTTCAACGCAGGCAATGGGCATTTCAGCCCGGTGAGATCGAGCGTCGTTCTGGTCATGGGCGCAACATGGCCGGGCGAAGCGCTGGCGTCAACGAAGGAACGTCAAAGCAAATCCGCATAGGACAGGAACCCCACGCTCTGGCCGGGCTCGACACGAATGATGTCCTCGCCAAGTTCGATGAGGCCGTCGGTCTCAACCAGCGAGGACAACAGGCCGGCGCCCTCGCGCGGGAACTTGACCGCCTCCAATGCACCGTCGTTTCCGCGCCGCAAGGTCGCGCGGACATATTCGCGGCGGCCGGTCTTCTTTTTGTAGGTGAACGCCGCGCGTACCGGAATCGGCAACCGCGGCTCGGGCAGGCTGCCGGCAAGCGCCAGCACTGTCGGTCGCACCACATGAACGAAAGTGACGAAGCTCGCGACGGGGTTGCCGGGCAGACCGATCAGCGGCGTGCCGCCGATGATGCCCATCGCCACGGGCCGTCCGGGCTTGATCGCAATCCGCCACAGCACCAGCGAGCCGATGCTTTCGACGGCCGCCTTGACATGGTCCTCCTCGCCGGTCGAGACGCCGCCGGTGGTCAGGATCAAGTCGTGCACGCCCGCAACCTGCTTCAAGCCATTCGCCAACGCGATTCGTTCATCGCGCAGGATGCCGAGATCGCTGACATCGCAGCCGAGCCGGCGCAGCATCGCGATCAGCATGAAGCGGTTGGAATCGAACAGCTGCGAGGCGGCGCGCGGCTCGCCGGGCGAGGCCAGCTCGTCGCCGGTCGAGAACACCGCGACGCGGATGCGCCTGATCACGTCGAACCTGGCGAGGCCGAAGGCTGCGGCAAGCGCGACATGCTGCGGCCGCAGGCGCTGGCCGGCGCGCAGCGCGACGTGCCCTTGAGGGATGTCCTCGCCGGCAGGACGTACATTCGCGCCGGGCTTCAGCCCCGCCGGCAGCACGATCTTGCCCGATACATCGATGCGGACATCTTCCTGCATGAAGACGGTCTCGGCTTCCGGCGGCATCGGCGCGCCCGTGAAGATGCGCGCGGTGTGGCCGGGCTTGATCGGCGCATGCGCAGCCCCCCCGGCCTGGATGCGGCCATCGAGCGGCAACGCTTGCTCCGCAATTTGCGGCAGGTCCGCGTTGCGCACGGCGTAGCCATCAACGGCCGAGTTGGTGAACGGCGGCAGCGGCAGGGGCGCGGCGATATCCCGCGCCAGCACGCGGCCGTCCGCATCGACCAGGCCCACCGTTTCGAGATCGGTAATCGCGTTGACGCGCGTGGTGATCAGGCCAACGGCCTCGTCGACCGACATCATCGGTCCGCCGAAGGCAAAGCAATCGTCTGACAGTTGCGCCATAGTGCCTCGTCAGCGCATCGCGGCGCTTTTGGCCACCGCTTCTTCGACCGGCATCGCCGCACGCAGCATCAGCGCCGCGGCAGCCTCGATGTCATCGAGATGGACAGTCGGCAGCCGCGTGTCAATCGCGACGTCGGTCGCGATCCCGGCAATGCCGGGATCGTCCGGAAACAGCAGCGGCTTGCCGTTGGCGGCGCGGTGCACCTCGATCTTGCGATGCGGCTCGCGCTTGAAGCCCTCGACCACGACGAGATCGACGGCGGACAGCTTGCTCAATAGTTCCGGCAGCCGCGGCTCCGCCGCACCGCGCAACTCGTGCATCAGGGCCCAGCGGTTTGACGATGCCACCAGCACCTCGGCCGCCCCCGCTTCGCGATGGCGCCAGGAATCCTTGCCAGGCACATCGACGTCGAACCGGTGATGCGCGTGCTTGATCACGGAGACACGCAGGCCTCGCGTGTTGAAATGCGGGATCAGCCGCGTCAACAGCGTGGTCTTGCCCGCACCGCTCCAGCCTGCAAGGCCGATGACTTTCATCGCATCTAGATCTCCGCGGCCGGAACCGCCTTCTCCATCATGGTGAGCATGCTTATATCGGCTTGACCCGAATGTCATGCTAACGTCACGGCTATGATGAAGATCGACAAAGCCCCGGTGCCCCTCATCGTTCCCAATCCGGACGACCCGCGCCTGACGCAGAGCGTGACCGGGACCGACCAGACCGGCGCCAGGGTCGAGATCAAGGTGCCGATGGAGCGGCCGCTGACGCTCTACCTGAATGCGCAGGAGATCGTCACCATGATGACAATCGGCGACTATCCGGAATATCTGGCGCTCGGCTACCTGCTGAACCAGAACATGCTGAAATATAATGACGCAGTCACCCAGGTCGAATACGACGACGACCTCCAGGTGGTCGTCGTGCGCACAGAGCACCACACCAATTTCGAAGCCAAGCTGAAGAAGCGCACGCAGACCTCGGGCTGCGCGCAGGGTACGGCCTTCGGCGATCTCTTGGAGGCCGTCGAGAGCGTGGCGCTGCCGAAGGCCGAACTGCGCACCTCCTGGCTGTACCAGATGACGCAGACCATCAACACCATGCCCTCACTGTATCTGGAAGCCGGCGCGATCCACGGCTGCGTGCTGTGCAAAGAGGGCACGCCGCTCTGCTACACCGAGGATGTCGGCCGCCACAACGCCGTCGACAAGATCGCCGGTTGGATGTACCGCCACGGCGTCGATGCCAGCGACAAGATCCTGTACACTACGGGACGCCTCACCTCGGAGATGGTGATCAAGACCGTGCGGATGGGCATTCCGATCCTGGTGTCGCGCTCCGGCTTCACCGCCTGGGGTGTCGATCTCGCAAGGCAGGTCGGCCTGACGCTGGTCGGCCGCACCCGCGGCAAGCGCTTCATCGTGCTCGCCGGCGAAGAGCGGATCGTCTACGACCAGAACCTCGCTTACGTCGAGGAGGAGTCGGCCAAGCACAAGCGCAAGGGTGAAGGTGGTGACGACTGACATCCCCGCCACGAGTATTCCATCAACTCTTGGCGTGCTGCTCGCGGGCGGCCTCGCGCGGCGCATGGGCGGTGGCGACAAACCGATGCGCACGATCGGCGGCCGCACCATTCTCGAGCGCGTGATCGCGCGCCTGTCACCCCAATGCAGCGGGCTGATCCTCAATGCGAATGGGGATCCCGCGCGCTTCGCCGCCTTCGGCCTGCAGGTCGTCGCCGACAATGTCCCGGGCTATCCCGGCCCGCTCGCCGGCATTTTGGCCGCGCTCGACTGGACCGCATCGAATCGCCCGGAAATCGAATGGGTGCTGAGCGCCGCCGGCGATTGCCCGTTCCTCCCGCGTGATCTCGTCGCGCGGCTGCACCAGGCACGAGAGCGAGACAACGCGCAGCTCGCGGTCGCCGCATCCGGCGATCAGACGCATCCGGTGATCGGATTGTGGCGCGTCGCCTTGCGCGACGAGCTACGCCACGCCCTTGTCGTCGAGGACCTCCGCAAGATCGACCGCTGGACCGCGCGTCATCCACTGGCGACGGTGACGTGGCCGACCGCGCCGCTCGATCCGTTCTTCAATGCCAACACGGTCGAGGACATCGCCGAGGCCGAGCGGCTGGCCGCGCTGGATGACGCAGCCTAGAGCACGATCCGGAAAAGTGGGTATCGGTTTTCCGACAAGATCATGCTCACAATAAGCTAAGCGCGATGATCATTCATCTTTATTGCCATCGCGCCTTGGCGCGCTGCGCGGAGCTCGTGGCCGTGAACCGGACCGCGCAAGGGAACGAACAATGATCGATACGTTGCCGGGATGAGCCATGGCCGACTCCCTCTTGGATGTCATATTCGAAGTTGTCGATTTCGCCATCGATGTTTCGGATACGATCAATCGCAGGAAACGGCTTAGCAAGCCCGACATCGTCCGGCTCGAGCGCCGCGTCGTCTACGCGGGCCGGAAGCCCGCGTGCTGCAGTGCGGCGCGCGCCTCATCCGAGCCGAGCGCATCGAGAAAAGCCTGCACCGCCGGCCGCTGCTCGCGCGCCATCACCAGCGCGAAGTCGTAATGCTCTTCCGAGAACGGAATGAAACCGAGCCCGACCGCATGGGCGACTGGCGCAATGGTCATGCCCCAGTCGGCGCGGTGCTGCGCGACCGCCGCGGCCACCGCATTGTGCGAGCGCGGCTGGTTCCAGTAGCCTTCGGGCCGCGCACCGCCGAGCAACCGGTCGATCAGGATGCGCGTGCCGGCGCCCTGGTTCCGGTTGACCATGATGCAGGTCGGATCAGCGAGGGCAGCGGCAACCGCCTCCTTCGCGCCGAGCCCGTCGAAACGCTTGTCGCCCTTCCGGAAGACGATGCCCTGCATCCGCCGCCAGCCCGGCACGAGCTCAAGCCCGTCGACGAGATAAGGCACATTGTAGGTCTCGCTCTTGTCGTCGAACAGATGGATCGGCGCGAGGTCACATTCGCCGCGCTTGGCCGCCGCGAGCCCGCCGAGACTGCCGACCGCGATCGAGCGGACGGTGAATCCGGCATGCGCGAGCTGCGCCGTGACGAGATCGAGGCCGGTGCAGTGGCTGCCGACGATGACGAGATCGGGCACGCGCACATGTGGTGTGAACAGCGTCACCTCCGCTTCAGTCCCGGCCGGCATCTGGTCGGCCAGCGCACCGATGCGCAGGAACCCGTCGGCCTGCGCGAAGGACGTGATCGCACCGGAGCCTTTGCCGGAGGGATAGGCGATCAGGCCGTCCTTGCCCTCGACCAGCGAGACCATGACGAATTCGGTGCGGCCAAGCTCGGACGCGATGCGCACCGGCACCGTCGCATTCACCTTGGCATCGGAGCGCGGCGGCAATCCGGCCAGCTTGCGCAGCACCGGCAGGATCATATCGTGAAAGGTGAACATCGCCGAGGTCGGAAAGCCCGGCAGGATCACCACCGGCTTGCCGTCGCACACCGCAAGGCACAGCGGCTTTCCGGGCTTGAGCGCAACGCCGTGCGCGATGATGCCGGGTTCTCCGAGCCGGCCGATGATGCGATGTGACAGGTCGCCGGCACCCTTCGAGGTCCCGCCTGAGAGCACCAGCATGTCGGAGGCCGCCAGCGCGCTGCGCATGGCGGCTTCGAGTTTTGCCTCATCATCGGGAATGGCGCCGAGGAAGACCGCCTCGCCGCCATTCTCATCAATCGCCGCGGCGACGATCGCGCCGTTGGTGTCGTAGATCGCCGCCGGCGCAAGCGCTTCGCCGGACTGCACCAGTTCGTCGCCGGTGGAGATCACGGCAACCCGCGGCTTGCGTGCGACTTTCACCTCGGCGATGCCGCAGGCCGCGAGCATGCCGATCTCGCGCGAGCCGACGAGTGTGCCGGCGCGCAGCAGCGCCTCGCCGCGCGCGATGTCGGAGCCCGCATAGGAGACGAACTGGCCGGGAGATGTCGCGCGGCGGACCTCGATCGCATCCGAGCCGGCCGGCTGGGTGTGCTCGACCATGATGACCGCATCGGCGCCGCGCGGCAACGGACCGCCCGTCGCAATGGGCGTTGCGGTTCCCGCTGCCACTTGCAGCGCCGGCGCGGCGCCGCAATGGATGGTCTCACCGTTGAGCGCAAGGCGAACGGGCGCGCCTTCGCCGGCCGCGGCGAGGTCGGACGAGCGCACGGCAAAACCGTCGACATTGGAACGGTCGAACGGCGGCACATCGATCGGTGCGGTGATGTCTTCGGCGAGTGCCGCGCCGAGCGCAGCACCGAGCTTGCGCGTCTCATTCGGAAGAACACGCGGGAACAACGCCGCCTCGAAGCGCGCCAGCGCCTCCTCGCGCGAGAGAACCTTCAGGAACTGCTCCTGTTCGAGCCCGCTGCGGTCTGGCGGTTTTGGGAACATCGTCATGCCGGAACCCATCTCACTCCCGCATCAGATAAGCATCGACCGGCGCGCCCGCCGCAAATCCTTCGTGGCTGCCGGGAATGAGCAGCCATGCATCCGCGCGGGCGATCGCCTGAAGCGGCCAGTCGCCGACCGCAATCGGCATCCATGTCTGATGTTCCCTCGCGAGCAGCGCGATCTCGGCGATGCCGACGCTGGACGCAATTTTTCGCGCGAGCGGCAAGGTCGCCTGTCTGCGCGGCTGACGCGCCGACAGACGATCGATCAGGGGGAGCACCAGCGCGAACCAGGCCGCGAGGGCATGATCCGGCGATCCCGGCAGGGCCACGGCGGGAACCTTGCCAAGCCGCACCACGGCCGTGGTACGTCCCGGTTGGAGCGCAATTCCGTGCGCGAGCACATCGCCGCGCTCGGCCAGCGCGGTGACGGCCGCGTCCCGGTGGCCGATGCCGCTGCCGCCGACCGTCAGCAGCACATCGCAAGAGGAGACATCGAGCACAGCGGCAATCGATGCCCGATCACGCGCGCCGGCCTCGAACGTCGTCACGTCCAGCCCCGCCGCACGCGCCATCTCGGCGACCATATGCGCCGCTATCGTTGCGCCCGGCACATTGACGATGCGCAGCCGCGGCCGCCGCACGCTGAGCTCTGCCAAACCCGCGATGCGCACGATGAACAGATCGGCTGCGCTGACCGGGTGCCCCTGTCGCCCGGCAGGCGTGCGGTCCGCGACATCGCTTCGGGCGCGCCTGACGCCCTGCCCCGGCACACCTTCGGCCAGCACCTGGACCAGCGGCCCCAACACCTCGACCGCATCGGCATCGAGCACGCAGTCGCATTCCGCAGGCATCGCATCACCGACCTCGACCCAGGCAGGCGTCCCTGTGAGAGGCAGCGGCGAATAGGCGGAGGCGCCGACGAGATCATTGGCGCGGAACGCCCAGCCGTCCGCGGCGGCGATGTCGCGCAGCGGACAGGCCGGAAGCAGCGGAGCGCCCGCCGCAATGCAGCCGGCCGCTTCGGTCAGCGGCAAATCCACCGGCGCAAGCGGATCGACGCCGCGCAGCAATGCGGCGAGCGCAACGTCGAGCGATGTGAGCGAGGGCGGCAGGCGCTGGGTCATGCGCCATGATGGACCATGCATCGCCCGGTTTGGCAACCGCTGGCGGTGCGGACATCAGCCGCCCGACCTGTCCGCATTTGGAAAGAACAGCTGCTGTCCGTCGACCTTGAAGCCGGCGATCGCGGTCTGTCCCTCCGGCGAGGTCAGCCAATCGACGAAGGTCTGCCCGAGCTCCTTCTTCACGTCCGGAAACTTCTCGGGATTGACCAGCATCACGCCGTACTGGTTGAGCAGCCGCTTGTCGCCTTCGACGACGACGTCGAGACCGCCGCGCTCCTTGAAGGCGATCCAGCTGCCGCGATCGGACAGCACATAGGCGTTCGCGGCGCGCGCGGCCTCGAGCGCCGCGTTCATGCCTTGCCTAGCCTCGCGATACCAGGCGCCCTTCGCGCTTGCGATGTCGATGCCGGCGACGATCCACAGCGCGAGCTCGGCTGCGTGGGTGCCCGAGCGATCGCCGCGCGTCACGAACGGCGCGCCCTTGGCCTCGATCGCCTTCAGCGCGGTCGCAATGTCCTTGCCCTTCACGGCGGCGGGGTCGCTCTTCGGCCCGATCAGCAGGTAGTCGTTGTACATCACGTCGTAGCGCTTCGATGCGAATCCGTCGGCGACGAATTTCTCCTCCTGCGGCCGCGCGTGCATCAGCACCACGTCGGCTTCGCCCCGTCGCGCGCCCTCGAGCACCTCGTCGGCGCGGCGCGCGATCACGGTGACGTCGATGCCGGTCTTGTCGCGGAAGATCGGCAGGAGATAGTCGAGCAGGCCGGACTCCTGCGTCGATGCCGTCGTCGCGAGCACGATCGCGCGGTCCTCGGCGGATGACGCCGCAACGGCTGCGCCAAGGCCGCAGAGAAGCGCAAGCAGAGCGGACAAGCGGCGAACGGCCATGGACGGGTTCCCTCGGATATGACGCGATCATGATGATGATCGATTGCGCCGCACTCGTGACGCATTTCGCATCGCCAGTCGGGTCTCGGCAACAAAAGATAGAGCTGCAGTCCAATCACCACAGCAGCAGACGTCGCCGCGCGCCGGCGCGCTCGCGTCGAGGCGCGACATTCGGGAAAGTTCGGCAACGCCGCGACGTTTATCTCGATCGCGATCGCAACCCCCGCCATGCGCGTGCACAGGATCGTTCACCAAAGCAAAAATCGCCGGCGCGGATGTGTTGCAAAGCAACGAAATCAACGTGCATGGTTCCATTGTACAGAAATTGAAATGCAGAATTCCACCTGCGTCGAGCGTCAAAAAGAAGCAAGAATTTGCATAGGAATGCAGGATGGAATTCCTGACCACCAGCGAAGCCGCCGACTATCTCCGGCTCGGCGAACGCAAGCTCTACGAACTCGTCACCAATGGCGCGATCCCCTGCAGCAAGGTGACCGGAAAGTGGCTCTTCCCGCGGCACGAACTCGACCTCTGGGTGCTCTCGGGCCTCGCGCGGCCCGCCGGCATGCTGATCGCGGAGCCGCCGCCGGTCGTGGGCGGCAGCCAGGACGAGCTCTTGGATTGGAGCCTGCGCGAATCCGGCTCGGGCCTGGGATCGATGACCGAGGGCAGCGCGCGCGGGCTGGAGCGCTTGCAGCGCGACGAGGTGATGGCAGCCGCGGTGCACTTCCACAGCCTCGACGCCGACGGCAATCTTGCCGCTGACGCCAGCGCGACGGCGCTGCGCGACGCGCCGGACCTGCACGATGCCGTGCTGGTCGCATTCGTGCGCCGCGAGCAGGGCCTCGTGCTGGCGCCGGGCAATCCGAAGCGGCTGCGCGGCCTCTCCGACGTGCTCGCGCTCGGCGCCAGGATGGCGATGCGGCAACAGGGCACTGGCGCGCAGATGCTGCTCGACGTGCTGCTGAAGCGCGCCGGCGCCTCGACGCGGGATCTGCACCGGATCGAGGCGCCGGCCCTCACGGGTCCGGACCTCGCCGAGATCGTGCGGGCGGGACAGGCCGATTGCGGCGTCGCGACGCGGGCGGCGGCACGTTCGGCTGGACTGGATTTCGTGCCGCTGGCCTGGGAGAATTTCGATCTTGCGATGCGGCAGCGCAGTTATTTCCGCCCGGCCATGCAGGCCTTGATCAGGTTCCTGAACGAGCGGAGGCTGCGCCAACGCGCCGAGGAGCTGACCGGCTATGATCCCTCGCCCGCAGGACAGATCCGCTTCGCAGCCTGACATTGACGCCCGCCCCCTAATAGTTGCAAAAGAAACCAATTCAGCCGGGCCATACCCGGGGCAACACCGGCCAACGCGCCGGATCAGGGGAGGACAAACGTGAATCCAGCGAGATTTGGACTGCCGGTCGCGGCTGCCCTGGTGGCAGCGCTATTGCCGGGCACAGCTTCGGCGCAGGTGTCCGACAACGTCGTCAAGATCGGCGTGCTCACCGACATGAACGGCCCCGCCTCCGCGCCGACCGGCCAGGGCTCGGTGACCGCGGCGCAGATGGCGATCGACGATTTCGGCGGCACCGTGCTCGGCAAGCCGATCAGCATCGTGATCGGCGACCACCAATTGAAGGCCGACATCGGCGCCTCGCTCGCGCGGCGCTGGTACGACGTCGACCAGGTCGACCTGATCGTCGACGTACCGGTCTCCGCCGTCGGCCTCGCGGTGCAGAACATCGCCAACGAGAAGAAGAAGCTGTTCATCACCCACTCCACCGGCACTGCCGACTTCCACGGCAAGTTCTGCTCGCCTTATGCGATGCAGTGGGTGTTCGACACCCGCGCGCTCGCGGTCGGCACCGCGGATGCCGTGGTCAAGCGCGGCGGCGACAGCTGGTTCTTCATCACCGACGATTACGCCTTCGGTCACTCCCTCGAACGCGATGCCTCGAGCGTCATCACCGCCAATGGCGGCAAGGTGCTGGGATCGGTGAAGCCGCCCTTGGCAACGGCTGACCTCTCCTCGTTCGTGCTGCAGGCGCAGGCCTCCAAGGCCAAGATCATCGGCATTGCGGCAGGCCCGCCCAACAACATGAACGAGATCAAGACCGGCTCGGAGTTCGGCGTGTTCAAGGGCGGCCAGCAGATGGCGGCACTGCTGGCGTTGATCACCGACATCCACGGCCTTGGCCTGCAAGCCGCGCAAGGCCTGCTCCTGACCACGTCGTTCTATTGGGACATGGACGACAAGACGCGCGAATGGTCGAAGCGCTATTTCGCCAAGATGAACAAGATGCCCTCGATGTGGCAGGCCGGCGTCTATTCCAGCGTGATCCACTATCTCAACGCCATTAAGGACGCCGGCACCGACGATCCGCTCAAGGTCGCCGCCAAGATGCGCGAGAAGCCGGTCGAGGATTTCTTCGCCCGCAACGGCAGGATCCGCGAGGACAATCTGATGGTGCACGATCTCTGGCTGGTGCAGGTGAAGACGCCGGAGGAGAGCAAGTACCCGTGGGACTATTACAAGATCCTCACGACGATCTCCGGCGAGAAGGCGTTCGGCCCGCCGGACCCGGCGTGCGCGCTCGTGAAGAAGTGACGATGTAGCGAAACACACACTCGTCATGGCCGGGCTTGACCCCGGCATCCACGTCTCTTCTCAACCGCGGTGACGCGTGGATGGCCGGGTCAAGCCCGGCCATGACGGCCGTGGGTGTGGCTGTTCCTATTTCACCACCCCGATCTCGCGAAAGTACTTCATCACGCCCGGATGGATCAGCTCCGTCTTCGGCGCGGCCGCGACGGTGTTCGCGGCCGTGGTCTCGCAGGCCTGCGCGAGCCGCTTGCAGAACGTCGCCTCGACGCCGTGCAGCGTCTTCGCCAACCGATAGGCGACATCGTCGGGCAGGTCCTCGCGCGTTAGGACGAAACTCCAGGAGCCGAGCGAGGCAATCGGCTCGCTCTGCTTCGGATAGGAGCCGGCCGGAACCGTGAGCGGCTTCAGGAACGCGTGCTTGGCGCGGATGCGCGCGATCTCCTCTGCGCTCGGTGCGATGAAGCGCGCGCCTGCCGCGCTCGAGGCGACCGCGGCAAAGCCGGGCCAGCCGATGCCGGCGCCCCAGAGCGCGGCGACGCGGCCGTCCTCGACCATCGCAGGGCCATCGCCGGCGCGGTCGAGATAGATGGCGTTGAAATCCTCGTCCTGCTTGAGGCCGAGGCCGTCGAGCACATAGCGCGCCAGGATCGGCAGGCCCGAGCCCTTGGCGCCGAACGCGACGGGCTGGCCGACGAGATCGCGGATCGTCTTGTAGGGACTGTCGGCCCGCACCACGAACATGCCGGGGTTGGAATAGATCGCCGTGAGAATCTTCAGCGCTACCTTCGCACGGCCGATGCCGGCAAAGGCCTCATAGGCCGGCTCGCCCGCGACCAAAGCGAGATCGAGCTCGCCTTTCTCGAGGAGCGGGATGTTCTCGTTGCTGCCCTTGGTGTTGCGCGGCGCGATGGTGATTTGCGGATCGGCCGCGTTCATCACCTCGGCGAAGGCATTGCCATAGAGCGGGAAGCCGCCGCCGGGCGTCGCGGTACCGAGGCTGAGTGTCGTGGTCGGAATGGCCTTGCCTCCGGTTTGAGCCACGACGGGGGTGAAGGGCAGCACCGCTGCGAGAAGGAGAATTACGAATCTCATGGTCAGTCCCGGCGGGCCTGCGTCAACACCGACTTGCGGCGATGTAGGCAGCGGCCCGTTTTTGTGAAAGCATGGCCCATAACGACAATAGAACAATGGGAGGCGTCATGTTGCGAATTTTGCGTAACGGTGTTTTCGGGCTCGCAGTTCTGTTAGGTCTTTTCAGCGCCTCCCCTCCCGCCTCCGCCGCCTATCCCGACCGCCCCGTGCACTGGATGATCGGCTTTGCCGCCGGCGGCCCGGTCGACATCGTGGCGCGGATCATGGCGCAGGCGCTGTCGGATCGGCTCGGCCAGCAGTTCATCGTCGAGAACCGCACCGGTTCCGGCGGCAACATCGCGGCTGCGGCTGCGATCAACGCAGCCCCCGACGGCTACACGCTGCTGTTCGTCGCGCCCAACAACGCGATCTCGACCTCGCTGTACAAGAAGCTGCCGTTCGACTTCCTGCGCGACACCGTGCCGGTGGCGAGCATCATGCAGCTCACCAACATGCTGGTCGTCTCCAACGCGTTTCCGGCGAAGACGGTCCAGGAGTTCATCGATTATTGCAAGGCCAATCCCGGCAAGATCTCCTATGCCTCCTCCGGCAACGGCACCTCGGTGCACATGTCGGCCGAGCTGTTCAAGGCGATGACCAAGTGCGACATGATCCACGTGCCCTATCGGGGCTCGGCGATCGCCTTCCCCGACATCATCTCCAACAAGGTGCAGCTGATCTTCGACAACCTGCCCTCCGCGCTCGAGCAGTCGCGCGGCGGCAATGTCCGCGCGCTTGGCGTGACCTCGCCGCAGCGCTGGCCGAGCGTGCCTGACGTGCCGGCGATCGCCGAGACCGTGCCCGGCTTCGAATCGGTCGGCTTCTACGGCATCTCCGCCCCGAAGGGCACGCCGAGCGAGGTGATCGAGATCCTCAACAAGGCCGTCGGCGAGGCGCTGAAGGACCCGAAGGTGATCGCGCGGCTGACCGAGAACGGCGGCATCCCCAAGCCAATGGCGCCAGCCGAGTTCGGCAAGCTGGTCGCCGACGAGACCGAGAAGTGGCGCAAGGTGGTGGAGTTCGCCGGCGTCTCGGTGGACTAGTGGGCTAGTGGCGAGCTTGCGGCTCGCAACCAAGCCATTGGGCGGGGCCGAAGGGCCCCTTCAAATCAAAAATCAAAACAACCCCATGCACAGTAGAAACCTTCAGCGATTACAATGGTTTACAGGATCGGGCGAGCCGGCCCGCGAAAAACCCTTTGACTCGTCGGGCAAAACAGGCGCATAAGGGCATCATTGCCGATTTCGGTAATTCAAAATTTACTGAGCCAAGCCGTGCTGGCGTTCCCGCCGCGGCTGTCAGCATTGCACCCCCGCCTCCATCCCTGTAAACGAACCGCGCACCGTTGCCGGTCGCGCATACGCGCTAGCCGTCCCGCGGCGGGGCCTGTAGCTCAATGGTTAGAGCCGGCCGCTCATAACGGTCTGGTTGCAGGTTCGAGTCCTGCCGGGCCCACCAATGAAATCAGTGGCTTATCAAGCCCGGGTTCGTTTCATCGGAAGCACCGCACCAGATATCGCACCAGATACGTGCGCTTTTCGTTCGCTGGCTGGGTAGCACTTGGCGATTCGGTCGACGGCATCGGACAAATCGTCAGGATTTTGATGGTCATACGTGTTGAACAGCACCTCAAGTTACATCCCGAGATACCTCGCTGGCTGCCACGGATCCGCGCCTCGCTGCATGAGCCAAGTCGCTGCGGCCTGTCGCAGCGTAGCACCGATGGATGCTCGTAACTGAACGCCGCGGTAATCGCTCCCGTGTCTCGAGGAGCGCTCGTCCAACGACAACGCAGGCCTAAGGGAGGGACTCGTTCCCCAACATGCCAACTCGAGCACGGATACCTCGGTCCGGTAGCTTTGGCCGACGCGACCCCACGTTTCTTGGTTTCAGCCTCCTCAAAGTTAAGAAGTCAATGCCATCGTTTGTCGTCCATGCGCGTCCTCAATTTCAGTCTCAACGTAGTGAGGTTGTGGTCCTTCAGCAGGTCCGTCTGATGCAGGCCGAGCACGAGTTAGGCCGGCGGTCGTCGGACCCAGTGCGACATCAATGGATCAACTTTGACGACCAGACCAGCACCCGGTAGATAATCACACAGCACCGCTAAGTCGATGACTGGCAGACGTCGGCCGCCAGCGATTATTGACTGTCGAAGCGAACGAAAGTTTTCCCCGACAGACGAGTACGGCGTCACATTTAATCGCGCGACGATGGAGCAGATGGCGCCGAGTGCGCACACTCGGCGGATACTTGACCGATGTCGGACGCCACCAACTGCACCGGCAGCCGTAGTGGCAAATGCGTCCCGTTCCCATCGGGAACGTGCACGATTAAGAATCGAGCCTGCGATCGACTTTGATCTGGTCACGTGAATCTAAAGTTCGCCACATAAAGTCTGCTGAGCTTTGTGACAGAAGCGTTTGACGGAAGCCAAAATCTGGTCTGCGGACTTGGTCCATTTGAAGGGCTTGGGATTTTTGTTGTGCAGGTCGATGAAGGTACGGATGTCGGCCTCGAGCTGCCTGACGGAGGTGTGAACACCTCGCTGGATCTGCTTTCTGGTGAGCTCAGCGAACTAGCGCTCGACCTGATTGATCCATGACGCGGAAGTCGGCGTGAAGTGGATATGATAATGCGGCCGGCGGGCGAGCCACGCTTTGATCTTGGGTGTCTTGTGGGTGGCGTAATTGTCCATGACGATATGGACCTCGAGCCCTTCAGGGACTTGAGCGTCGATCTCTTTGAGGAACTTCAAGAACTCGACCGCCCGGTGACGCTTGTAGCATTTGCCGATGACAAACCCCGAGGCGACATCAAGTGCAGCAAACAGCGTGGTCGTGCCATGCCGCACATAGCTGTGCGTGCGACGTTCCGGTACGCCAGGCATCATCGGCAAGACCGGCTGCTCGCGATCGAGTGCCTGAATCTGACTTTTCTCATCGATGCTGAGGACAAGGGCTCGGTTCGGCGGGGACAGATAAAGGCCGACGATTCGCGTACCTTGTCGACGAACAGCGGATCGCTCGATAACTTGAATGTCTGGCTACGGTGCGGCTGCAAGCCGAACGCCGCCCACATTCGGCGGATCGTGGTGTGGGAAAAGCCGGTTTCCGCAGCCATCGAGCGGATCGACCAGTGCGTCGCATCGGCTGGCGTCGTCCGCAACGTCCGCTCGATCACCGCGGCAACCTGATCGTCGTTGATGGTTCGAGGGCGACCAGGGCGGGCCTCGTCAAGCAGGCCGTCACAGCGATCCTTCAAAAATCGGCGCCGCCACTTCCCAACGGTGTGTTCGTGGAGGCCGAGTTCGGCAGCCACAGACTTGCTTGGCAAGCCGTCCGCACATCGCAGGATCGCGCGGCATCGCTCAGATAGCGACCGGGCAACGCGATGACGACGAACTTGCCTCTCCAGGTACGTCCGCTCCTGCTGGCTCAGCACTAACGGCGCAATCGGTCGGCCTCTCATACCTGCATTCGCCACAAGCGCTCTCCTCTACAGAGATTCGAGCTATCAACTAATGCGACGAACTTGCGTTCCAGATGACTAGGTCAAAAACTGATTACTGCGCGAGGCGAAGGCTCTTTTCGGGTGCTGACCTCGACGTGGCGGCGGCGGTGGGTTCCGCGGTGGCGGAGGCTTCCATGGGGGCGGCATGCGCGCCGGAGGTTTATTACGGCGGTTACAACAACTGCACATACGACACTTACGGCAACTACGTCTGCCCGGGTCAGTATCCTTATGGATATCGGTACTGACCACATCGATCGAGCGCGGACGGTGCTTGGCTAAGGCTCTCGCCGTCCTGTTCGTTTCGGCCAACAAGCAAATTCCTCGGCTCGAGCCTCAAGCTGTTCCTGCGACCGGATTTGCAGTCGTTCAATCAGCCTTTGCCGCTGCAATCCGATTTGATCTTTTCTGCCCCCGATCTCGGTCGCGATTTGCCGGTCAGTCTTGCCTTGAGCCAGTCGTCTCAGAAGCTTCTTCTCGCGCTGGCTCAGGACGGGCATGAGCGATACATCGCTTGTAGCGGGTTTCCGCTCAGGAATATGGTTCGGCGCGTTAACCCGCCACGTTGGGCGATCCAACGGCGCACCGGACCAGGATACATCAGATACATCATGCGTGTTGCGCCGGAGTTTGTAATAGGCCTTCCGTGAGGCCCAATATCCCAGGCGGCGTGGAAAGCTAGTTCGGCCCGCGAAGTGACGCAAATCCTGTTGGAGGGCAAGGTCGCCAAGACAATCGTGCAAGCAGACGCGCAGAGACCATCGATGACTACACGCTGCCCTGAAGCGCGCAGCCGCTCATACCTGTATATATACTTCTCGATCAACCACCGGGATCATCTGTGATCCGCACGGCGGCATCGCTTGGGTGTGCTCCGGCTGCCAGCAGAGTAGCAACGACCAATCCGGTTCCGCATCTCATGCCCTTTGCTCCGGTGACTTGGCCAGCTCCCACTGCATTTCCATCGTTTCGTGTGGCGCTGCGTTCAAGCTTGATTTAGATCAACGGTGATGTGTGCGTTGGAGCGACCCGGATGTGTCTATCTGGGGGACAATGGGGCGAGTAGGTACTGACCGTTCATCAACATGAACTGTTCATTTGTGAACTTCCGCTTTTTCCCGCATTTCCCCTATGCGGGCCTGAGAGGCGACGAACGAAATTTAGTTGGATATGCAGGGTCGATGACATCTCCGACCGATCCTCGCCTCCAAGCTGCGATGCAGCACCTGATTTGGGCTTTGGAAGAAATTGAAAAGACCGGCAGTAAGAAAGCCGCACAACACGTACGCAGCGCATTGGATGCCCTTCAACGGGGCGTATCGTCAACCAAGTTGAAAGATCAACGTCAGTAGCACCAACTCCCGCACGCGACGCTGACACCGCGCGATGCGCCCGGTTTGAAACGTTAGTTCCAAAGTTCCTACGCAAGCCGGTCGCGCCACGCCATACATCGGATGCTATATCGCTAGAAAGCCCAGCCCGGTGCACTTTGGGCCCTGGGCCAGTACGATCCCCATCGGCTGGTCCGTAGAATCAACCCCAACTCAGCCCCCGAGGTGGCGCCGCATTTTTTGCGACGACACAATTGCGCTCTCGGCAAGGATGATGCGGTCCGGCGGCTGGCCTTCCACCACGCCTGCGCAAGCTCGACTTGGTGGATCGGAGCGATCCGATTTGTGATCCCGTCGCCAAGAGGATGATGGACATTTACATGCGCGGCGTTAGTGATGCCATCGCTCTGGCCGAGCTGACGGTCCGGGAAATCAGAGTGCCGAAGCGGTAAGAGCGCCCCTGTTTAGTGTTCTTCCGGCTTCATTGTCTCTCCGGCGGCGCGACCCCATGCAACTTACCGAGCGTGCCCGTCCTGACGCTTGCGAAATTTGTCAATGAACTCGCGCTGCTGATCGGCATATTCTTGCGCGACCTCGCGAGCTTCTTCCTCGCGCGATTTTGCTGGTTCCGTAGGCTTCTTGGACTTCTTGTCCTGCGACATGCTGACTCGGAAGCAATTCAAGGCGGTCGGCCAACGGTGGCTGTGGCGGGTCGCTCCTCGCTCCAAAAATGAATTGTGCATTTGTGAACTTTGGAACGTCGCCGCGCATCCCGCCTATGCTGCGCCCAAGGGATCAGCGCGATTTTCGCTTGCGGCGTATTCGTTTGCGGCTGAGCCGTTTGACGTTGGCCGCCACCTTCCTTCGATACTGCGCAACAATCTTATCTCCGGATGCTCCAGCCATCAGGCTTGTACCGGCCTGCGCCGCAGCAAACATCTTTTCAGTGACCATGCGCTGGGCTTCGCGTTGCGCCGCTTTGCCGCCCCGCATCAGCTTCGCCATCCGCAGGCCGATCACGCGGTTGCTTTCCAGCCCGAGCATCATCCAGTTCCACATGCAGCGATATTCCCAGCCAAGCAATAGCCTCAGATCACATGAACGCACCGAGTGTGCGCGGTGTCCAATCAAGGCCGCGTGGCTTTTGACGACGGCAATCGCTGCGGATCATTCTGCCGGTAACGCGCGTCCTTATGAGCTAAAGGGTTCCTTCACCGTGCTTTAGGGAACACCCGAACTGGTGATAGCTCGGCTCCAAGGAGCGCTGTGGCGTGGCGTGATCGCTCTCTTAGGAGACAGCTTTCGGGCGGTGGCAATGAGCCTGCTCGGTTATGGCGACACTATAGAGCGCCGCACCCCGGACGACATTTCTATCGAACGGGAGATCGACATCATCGAGGCAGTCATCCAGCGCACCAATAGTGCTGTCCACCTCGTTGGGCATTCGTGGGGTGCCACGGCATGCTTGGCGACAGTCCTCCGTGACCAGACTAAGGTCGCAAGCATGCCTTGATCGAGGCAACCCCATTCAATCTGCTTCGCCACTCCGGCGATCTCGCGCTGTACGAGCAAGTGCGCGCGGTGGCCGACGCTTATGTTCGCGCGTGTGACGACGGAAAGCCGCTGGCTGCGCGAAGCATCATCGATTTCTGCGGCGGCGACGGCAGCTTTGACGCCGTTCCATCCCGGACCCGGGACTACATTGTTGCCACCACGCCGACGAACCTTCTCGACTGGTCGTCGGGGCGGGGGTTCGATGTGCCGCTTGCCGCCTATGCGAACATCACTGCGCCAAGCCTCTTCGTGCGAGGCGAGCGCGGTCATCCAGTCGTTCAGCACGTCGCCGAGCTGCTGACTAACGCAGTCTCCAGATCGTCGCTGGTGACCGTTCCCGGCGCCAGCCATTTCATGATTGCGACCCATGCGTCGGATGTCGCAAGGCTCATCCGTGCGCACGTTGCATCGGTTGAGACACGCTGCACTGGTTAGCAACCGATCCGCACGGCATCGGCTTGACCTAGAATCCCAATTGTCGAGCGACGGCGCGTCAGGCAATCGGCATCATGGCGCGAGTGTGCCAGGAGGGCTGCACTGCGCGCCGGGAGCGCCGCGCTTCGAGGTGAAAGGATTTCTTCACCTTGATCTCTAAAACACACGAAGCGGCCATAGCCGGGACGAGTTCGCGTTGAAGAATGAGACAGTCGCTGCTGGGGGCCAACCGGAGACAATCCGATGAACACTCGGACACTTGCTGCAGCGCTCGTGGGAGCAACTCTGTTCGACCTTACCGCCGCACAGGCCGCGCCGAAGCCCAAGGCACATCAAGCGGGCGCGGTCATCGTCACAGTGACGAACTCGCGCAAAGCGGATCTAGTCCAGCTGGAGGCGACCAAGTCTGGCTCTGCAGACTGGAAGGAAGTACTCGGCCCGCTGAAACCCGGCAAGCAAGCGTCAGCTAAACTGCCACCGGCCAGCGATTGCCGCTTCGATCTGCGCGGGACGTTCGATGACGGCCAATCGGCGGATGCTTCCAGCATCAACGTCTGCGCCGATAAGACGCTCAACCTGACCGATTGAGCACGGGCTCTCTTCTCGCGCTCCGCATCAACAGCACGACGTAGGCAGACAGCAGGCGCAAGGCCACAGGAAGGCCGCACAGCGCAACCGGGCGACAGGGGACGGGAGCGACCCGCGCCAGCGCCATGTGAAACGAGGGCCTATTAGGGCCCCGCAAGTTCGGACGGGCCTCTCGCCCGTCCGGCAGCAACAGAAATATACCTTTATCTTCAGGCGCTTCCGGCAATTTCAACAGGCTGGAAAAATTGCTGGCGGAAAGGACCTACACGATCATGTTGCGTCGAGTGGAGCGCGTGAGAACCGCCCCCGCAGACAGCAAGCGTTTCCTCCAATTCGCTTGGCGCGACTGTATTCTATCGCCTGTTCGCCGGCGTCGGATTTGCTGAAGTCGACGGACCGCTCTTGTACGTGTATGCGAAGGACGAAAGCACCGCTGCGGAGATTGAGGATGACTTCGCTTTGGTGATTGCTGACTTAGCTACAGAGATCTTGAAACGTCTCATCGTCGTGCTGCCTACCCAAACTTCTCCTCTCTGATGAACGACGACCTGGTAGGCGCCACCGAATCGGTCCCGGGAAGTTGTTGGCAACGCTTAAAGCGCGCTCCTCCTCCGTCTCGAGAGCTATCTTTAGCTATCTTTTGAGCGAGCATGACATCGCCCTCGACCAAGCCACCCAGCGGGACGAAACACCAGCCCGTGCCGAGCCGCCCGTACTCGTCTTCGTTGATATTCCCGGATGTTCCCTGCCGGATGCGGTAACGCTTCCCGCTGTCGCATCCTACCACATCGAAGTACCCCTGGTATAGAACTCTGCCCTTTGCTCAGGCGAAAGCCAGGAACGCAGCAGTCGCAGCGCACAAGCCTGAATCGTCTTCTCGGCCTTAGCTGCTTGATAAAGTCTGCCAATCGCGACGCTTCGATGGAGCCACAGGCCGATGCGTTGAAGCCCTCTCGTCACCAGATCATCACCCGCCCACGAGCCGCGGGAAAAACAGTGTCTCTTCGGCAGTCGGATCGAACGCGGTGATCCTGGTTATCTCACCGGGCCCCTTCCGCACCGCCGCTGTATATCCTTTGAGGGCAAATTCCAGAAAACGCTTCTCCGCCTCTGCCAATGCTTCTGCATTGGAGTTGTCGAAGAAGTGCTGGCTATCGCCGCTGTGATCCATCACGATTTGGATTGCCATGCTGAGGCTCCCGATTGCACTTCAGAGGGAATGTGAAAGCCGAGGTCTCGTTCCTAAGTTCGCAATTGACAGCTGTGAGACTTTCCACATTGCGGGCACCGCGTTGCGCTGGGTGCGGATCGCTGGCCGAAAAAAAACGCCCCAGCACAACCCGCCGGAGACGTTGGAGGCCTCGACAGTAATGGGGGGCCGCCGAGGCGTGCTAAGGTCTAGGAACATCCGGCAATCGGGTATGTATGCCTTTGGATATAACCGGTGCCCTCGATCGCTCTCTCTGAGTGACAGACAGGCTTTGCTTTTCCACACCCACAAGAGGCTGTAGGTCGCGCGGGTTCGAGGCCACCATCGATCTAAAATTTGCGAGGTACTTACGATGCCGCTTGAATGGCGGCATGCCTCGCCCAGTCCGACGCCCCAAGCCCACGCATGCTGACGGTCGCCGGTTCAAGATCACCTTCGGCGGAGATGCGTGAGACGGGCTCGCGCGGCGTCCTAGTCTACTGCCATTGCGGACACCGCGTTGAACTGAGCGCTGATCGCTGGGCTGATGACGTCCGGTTGTCAGATCTCCAGCCGCGGTTTGTCTGTCAGGGGTGCGGCTCTCGGGGAGCCGACGTTCGGCCCCGACTTCGAGCGCGGCGATGCACGACTTGCAATCGTAGGCCACCCGGGCAGTGATCAATTCAGATCGAAGTCACAGGTGCAAACCGATAATAAACCGGACGGCGAAGAATGAGCCAGCGGCGACAACAGCCGTCGCACTGATCGCAAACAGGACTCTCCAAGTCTCGTCCAATCGACGCCTCGTACAGACACGGCGCCCGTGGTGGCCCCAGCATCGGGCCGGGGGGCATGATGATGCTGGGGCCTCCGGACAGGCTCTTGCCTCCTGGGACAGAGGCCGTCACCCGCGAGACACAAGCACATTTCCGATCAGCTGTTTCTTCGCTTGCCGATTATTCCCGGATGTGTATCCAAATTCCCACAGCTCTGCTGATAAAGGAAGGGCCGCAGGTGCCGCTCTGGTACGCCCCTGCGCCGGCGCCGCGACGTTCCGCACGATCGGCGCGGCACTCTTGAGGGCTCTAAGATGTTGCTCGTATCGGATCAAGCTTCCTGCGTTCCCGTGGGCGTTCCGAAATCAGTATCAGTCGAAGGATTGCACCGTGAGAGCCAACATGGCACGGCTTATTTCCCAGCCCAATGCTCCCGGCTGCCGATCCAATTGTGGTCAGAGCGCCGGGGGCGAATGGCCTAAAAAGTTCCAAGTCGGAACTGGCGAAATGGTTCGCGACTGGCGGCGGACATGTGTTAGGAAATTCTTACCGGAGCTGGCGCATATTCTACTTGTTTTGATTTTGAGAAGTGGCCGCAGCACGAGGACTGCTGCGGCCTTTTGCTGACAGCCGCTCCGGCGAACGTTTTCCGTTCAATTGACAACTTTGTGGTTCGTTGCCGTTGGAGACAATACCTATGTCTGAAGAAAATTGCCTGATTGTCCGAGCTGCCGGCAGGCAACTGGACCTTTTGCGCGCCGAAGCCTTTCGTATCGCCAAAGGTGCAAATGTTGGCTGGTGGACTGACCGCGCGCAGGTCGGCACCAAGTTCTGCTTTGAAGACGCCAAGGCAAAAGCGTCATTCGCGGCGGCCTGCAATAACCTCGGTATTCCCTACAGAGAAAACTAGTCAACGAAAAACCCGCCGGCCTCGACAGCCAGCGGGTTCTCAATGCCCATGCGTACCGCGGTACTCGTCACCAATCCGCGATGATCTATCGTAAGCCGGTCTCGGTTGATGCCCGGTTACCGCTCGACGCCGGTGGGTCATGAGGCGCTGCCAGTCTCGTTTTTTGGGCCCTCCGCCGCGGCAACGCGATACTTGCGGATCGCCCCCGCCGTGAGGGTCTCTGCCAGAGTAATTCTGGGGAGACATGCGTGTGCGGCGCGTGATGGCCTGAGGATTGAAGTGGTAGCGGGCGAAAGAGCAATGCCACCGCTGCCTCTGAAAGGCTGGAGGCGAGCGTAAACCGACTGACGCGTCTGACCTAGCCGTTCTCCAATTTCGTTGGCAGTGGCTCCGTCGCCAAGACGGGAGATTAATCGCCCCTCCTCTTCCGGTGACCAAGATCGGCGCAAGTTGCGGCTTCTCGGCAACGTGGCCTCGTCCGAGCTTATGGGCGCGGAGGCGCGAGCCGACGCGATTTATCGAGAACGCGATTGGGTTGTTCAACCCGCGTCGGGTGCGGCGATCGACTAGGCTCAGATGCGCGGTCAAACCGCACCATCCAAGCGGCTCGACGGGCATAGCTCCCTCGAAGAGCGGTCCCACCCCCCGCAGGTACATCATCGTCGTCCATGCCACGAGAATAGCTCAGGACAGTTTAGAAGACGTGGCCGAAGGTCCGACGGTACGGGCGACATGACGATCGGGATCGTCGAAGTTTTGTGTTGGGCTGCGGCTATTGCAAGCTCGTCGCGACAACAATGACGTCCCCGTGACCCCTCATCGAGGCTGGGCTTCGCTGCCATGGCCAGTCAAGCGCGCACGCACAAATTATGCCGAGAGAGGTACGACGCAGCATGCCAATTCTCTCAAGTCGAAAGATATTTGCCGTTCAAATGCAAAACAGGATGCGAGACCTCTCCGGGAGCGAACGACCAATGCGAAGGAACGGCAGCATGTGTTCATGACGGGCTTGAGGCGCTCTGCCTCCCAGTCGAGCTCATTCGCCACAATCCGCGGACGCCGCCCCGCCGTGCGGCACTCCCAGCCATCAGCCGCCGAGCCGTCGGCGGCAAGTTGGGGAGAGGCCTCGACGCAGCGACAGGAATAACTGTCTGGTAGTTAGCTCATGCTTCCAGGTATGAAGCAGCGGATGCCAAAACCATCTACTGGGTCCAGAGTCCAAACCATCGTCCGACCAGCGCGGTTTGGTTCCGTAATTACTGCGTCGTGAGGAACATCGACCCACTCGCCGATTAAACGGACGCGATAATGCCCATCCTTGGAATCCCAATCCGTATCGGCGACAGCGTGGCCATCGGCCACCGAACAACAACGGCCCTTGCCGCTGCTTAGCTGATCAAACCATTCTTTAAGGGGTGAGCTGGAATATTGGCCGCCTGGATCGCGCGCCGATACATTGCCAATCAAGAGCGCTGTTGCGATGCCGAGGACTAACCGGCGCGCTGTGAATCTCATCTCACCTCAGCCACGATGTGCTACTTTCAACCAACATACATCGCGGTAGCGAAAGCGCAAAACATGAATTCACCCGGCGGAAAGACGCCTCGGGCAAACTCAAACTAGAGTCCGTCATCACCTCTACTCGGGCGTGAATACATTCATCCTCGGCGGAAACAACCATCTTCTGATCGACGGGCTTCCTCACCAACATCGATTTGGTTTTTTGGATGGTCGTCCGACGAGAGCGCATATCCGACCGCAGCCGTAGTATTTGCACATGCCTTTCTAGGGGCCCTACACCGAAATAAGGGATAATGGCGCAGAAGCGTAGTTTAGAGCAGACCCGCGCTGAAGGTGACAACCTCGGTTTACTGGACGAGACTTGAATTATCGGTAAAGCTTGTTGTGGGGGCAACGTGATGCCGGACGATAAATTTCATTACGACCGCGATTACCTGCGCCTTCTCGAATTTAGCCCGTTTGAACGGCGGCCGCGCGGGGGCTGGCGGTTCGGCACCAAGATAATCAGCGACGTGATCGTCGATCGCTTGCTGGCCAGCGGCCGTGCGGAAAGTTCTGGCGTTCATTTACTCCTGAAGCGGAGTCCGCATGAGTGTCAAAATCATCATGGCAACGATTCTCCAGGATGAACTTGTTTCTCGCGGCGTGATTTCATTCACATCCACCGAATATGAAACAATTGTTAGCCGACTGCTGCAGCAGCTTACAGAACTTCAACTAAGTCTGGCCGCCAGCGAGGTGGCAACGAAGCGACCCCGCACTAAAAAGATACCGCATTCCAAAACGCGCAATATACGCCGGCCCACCGAGCCTTAGGCTGCCTGTAACGAATCGAGATAACTTCCGACTTCGATCTTAAGCCGATCGGATTGTGATCACACTGCATTCGCGGCATCGAGAAGCCGCGCGGCGGCGCTACCGACCTCCTCGGATGCGCCATTTGTGCTGCCTTGGCGCGGTCATCAGCCTACCTCAGGTTGGCGGCAATTCCGCGCGGCACTCTGCCGATCGACCGCGGCTCCGATCTCGCCTGACATACCATTAGCCGCAATCGCGTTACAGGGCGCCCGCGATCGCTTTCGCCGACCTGAGGCAGATGACATCGTGCGGTCCTAGCTGGCTCTCGCCCTGCTCCAGTCGCTTCGATTGAATCCGTTTCGCGAGCTCAGGATAGTCGATGCGAGTTCGGTTGCAGGGACCGGGCGGCTGAACAAGAACCCTTGCGCCTCGTTGCATCCTTCCGCCTTCATCTGGTTCAACTGCTCAACTGTTTCGACCCCCTCCGCCGTTGTTGTCATACCAAGGCTTCTTCCGAGGCTGGTAATCGCCCTGACGATCAATTTTGATCCGTTTGTCGCCGTTGCGTCACGGACGAAGGACTGATCAATTTTGATCTTATCAAAGGGAAAACTGCGGAGATAACTCAGCGACGAATAGCCGGTACCAAAATCGTCCAAAGCGATCCGTAACCCGCGCGCCTTCAATTCATGCAGCGTCGCGATAGTTTCGGAGCTATTGCCAAGGAGAACGGATTCGGTGATTTCGAGCTCGAGCCGGTGCGGCGCCAGCGCTGACATATCGAGCGCGTTGGCGATGGCGCTCGCGAGTTTCGGATCGCGAAACTGAGTTGGCGAGACATTGACCGCAACTTTTAGCTCGTTCGGCCAACTAGCGGCATGCTCGCAGGCGCGGTTTAGCACCCACTCCCCCAGCGGATTGATGAGACCTATTTCTTCTGCGAGCGGAATAAATTGGTCGGGCGGCACCAGCCCCCTCTTCGGATGCTGCCAGCGCAACAATGCTTCGAGGCCGCTGATCCGGTCCGTCTGCAAGTCATAAATCGGCTGGTAGAACAGAGTGAACTCGTCCTTGTCCATAGCCTCGCGCAGATCGATTTCGAGCGCTCGGCGGCTTTGCAGGCTTACGTCCATTGCTGGCTCGAAGAACCGCCATGTTCCCCTGCCGTCCATTTTGGACCGGTACAGCGCCATGTCGGCGTTTTTCAGGAGCTTTTCGCGTGTCGTACCATCATCGGGCGCGAGCGAGATTCCGACGCTGCACCCGACGATGACGCGATGCCCATTCAGTTCATAGGGCGCTCCGACACGCTCCACGATGCGCTGGGCGAGGTGCTCGGCCTCTTCGGCGTTTTGGACTTCGGATTGAATGACCGCAAACTCGTCGCCACCCAAACGCGCAACGGTATCAACCTCTCTGACGCACGCTCTTAACCGGTCGGCAACCGCGCAGAGCAGCGCGTCGCCCACAGGATGTCCCAAGGTATCATTGATCTGCTTGAAATTATCCAGATCGATACAAAACACGGCAAACCCTGTCCCTCGGCCGGCCTCCGCAACGGCCTGCTCGATCCGCTCGCCGAAGAGAGAACGGTTCGGTAATCGGGTCAGAGCGTCATGGCGTGCCATGAACGCGATTTGAGATTGCGCCCTTTGTTGCTCGGTCACATCTTCACAGCTGATGAGCCAGCCGCCGTCGGATGTGGAGCGATGAGCGATCGAGACGATGCGTCCGTCGCTGAGCTGCTGGAGGTAATTGCCGCTCCCGCGGCGAGCCAGGAACTCCTCGCATTCCGCCAACAGTTCGGCCACAGTCTGGCTGCCATGATTGCCGGCGGCAACGCTTAGGCGGAGGACGTCTTCGAACGTCAAGCCTGGACGCACGAGCTCCGGCGAAATATCAAATATCTCGCAGAAGCGACGGTTGACGACCTGCAGCCGTCCCTCTCTATCATAGAGACAGAGTCCTTGCGACATGTGCGCGAGCGCCGCATCCAGTCTCAGATTGGTCGCATGCAGCTCGGCTTTCTGCTGCTTCAAGCCTGTGATGTCGCTGTAGACGAGCATCACGCCGCCTTCCTGGGTCGGGCTGCGGCTGACCCGCAGCCACCTGCCATCGGGGAGCTGGGCTTCACTCTCCACGCTATCGACATTGCTAAAGTCATCTCGGAGAGCGAGTCCCGGTGAGCTGTCGTCGCTTGACACCCGCGTCCCCCGCAGCAAACCTGGGTGAACAAGCTGCGGCAAGCAATAAATGAATTCGCTGGCCCTGGAATTGGATAGGGCGATCTGGCCATCGTTATCGAGGAGCACGACTCCCTCACGGGAGTTCTCGAGTGCATCGGAAAGCCGCGCCTGGGCCGAGCGTCGCTGCTCCACCTCTCGATCCACCATCGCTCTGATGTTGTCCCGCATCCGTCCCATTGCGCTCAGGAGGGTACCGAGCTCATCATTGCCGCCTTTCGGAATGTCTGCGTTCAAATCACCATCCGCGATGCTCCTTGCCGCTTTGGAGGCAATCGCGACTGGACCGATAATCCGACGTGCCAACATCCACGAGAACAGCGCGGAGAGAAGAAGGGCGCCGGTTAGCCCAACCACGTTGAGTTGCATATCCCGCCTGATCGCAGCAAGCGCACGTTGACGGAATAGAAAGCCATCACCGGCCGTATAGTTCACAAGCAATTCAATCTGCTGATTGACGGCGTTGGAGTACTGACCGAGATCTTCGATCTCACGTGCTACAATGCTCCCATGCTCGTCAGCAGGCGCTTGAAGTGAGCGACGATGGAGCGCGGTCCACGCTTTTGCGGCCTCCTGGACATTGGCGGCCGCTTTTGCGGCGCGCGCGGATTGTGACCGTTCCGCTGCGATCGTCACGTCTTCCGACAACGACTTCGCCAGTTGATCAATTTCGGCTTCCAGTCGAGCACGGACCAACGGATCCTTGGTGAGGAGGCGTTGTGCAGACGCCACACGCATGGCAGCGAAGTCGGCGCCAGCCGCGCGCGCGTAATTGATCGACATCAGTGACTCGTCGAAGGTTCTGGCAACCAGGTCGCCGGCATGTCGAATGCCGAGGGTGGCATAGCCTCCGAGGGCTGCCGCTATCGCGCTCATGGCAAGACAAAAAATCAATATCCCTGTTCGGATCGAGCCGCGCGTTTCGGCGTACCGTGGCAGGCAGGCCATTGTGGACCGAAGCGCCTCAAGAGCCGCTTTCGGCTGACGCACAACCCTGCCGACGAAAAGACTCATCGCGGTCTCTTTCGCTCTAAACAACTAATCGCAAACGTGGGGCGCGGACGCAGTCCGGCTGCCTCCGCCTCAAATTTCCCTACTAATGACTGTGAGGGATGCGCAAATCGTTAAGATCAACCTGTGATACCTATGGGAGTACTCACGTGCTCGGAAGATCCGCGCCAGGCAGGATATTTGGTAAAGTTGTAGTTTCAGCGAGGTTGAAATGATGGCAAGACTTTTACCCTTGCGCACCGGCAAGTTGGGTCTCCAGATTACAGCCGCGATCATCGTGGGACTGCTCGCAGGCGCCGCTCTGGGTGCAGCTCCCTATACAATTTCGCAAAAGGATCGAGAATTCAGGCCGCGCGAGGTCATTATCAAGCGCGGCGAGACTTTACGGTTCGTTAACGACGATGGTGAGCTGTTGCACCATGCCTATTTGAGCTCGGAGACTTTTGATTTCGATACAGGTGATCAGCAGCCGGGCAGCCAATTCGAGGTCGTCTTTTCGGTAGCTGGTGATTACACCGTGCTGTGCGGCATCCATCCCAAGATGAAGCTTGGCGTGCACGTCATCAAGTAGCGGGCCTAGAGGATCGCGGTGTTGAAGATCGCGGCGTGGCCCACATAGTAGGCGAAAAGCGTAACCATCAGCGCCGTACACAATCCAGCCGGAGCGAGCCACGGAGCGCGATAGTCGGCTTCAGTCGGCCGGTTGTCGGAAAGGATCGCGACGAGGACGACGATGATCGCCGAGTGCCCGATCACATCAAGCTTGCCGAATTCGAAGCACGCGCTGATGAACATTCCGAGCAGCATGGCCGCCGCTACGCGCCGAACCAAGGGCGTCCAAGCCAAGGCAAAGGCGAGCGTGAACTCAACCATGCCTGCAGCCCGCATGTAGAACTCGTTGTCGAATCCCAGCGTGATACCAGGGTGCTCGATCAGAAGCGGGAAGCTCCATTCTGGATAGGCCCACTTCTCTATCGACGCCCACATCAAGGTAACGGCGGTCGCATAGCGCACGAGGTCGAGCGGAGGAACGTCGAGCAGATTCGTTTGCAACCCGGTGAGGGCGAGATAGGCAGCAAGGCCCAGAAAGATCGGATAGTCGGCAAGGTGAAACGTGCCGTAATCGCGCACAGCGAGCCCGAACAACAGCACGATTCCTGCTGCAGAGAGCGGCATGGTGCGGCGCGACAGCAGGCCGGCTGCGATGGCGAGCTGCAAAGGTCCCACCATTGCGGACGTCGTCTTCAGTTCGGGTGTCAGGATGATACCTCCGACCGCCCAGAGCGAAATGAAGAAAAAGCCGCAGACGGCGCGAATTATCACCTCGGTGTGCAGGCGCAAGCTGTCCGTGAAACGGTTCAGGGAGCGGGCCACCAGCGCGCCGAGAGACGTGCGCTCCACCACACAGCCGGAGAAGAACCAGAACAAGGCTACGCCTAGGAGGAGCTCAAAATCCTGGCACAGAACGTTTTCGAGGCCCCGCGGCTGGCCGGCAGCGTCATAGGCACAGAACCACTTGACATGAGCGCTGGCAGCTCGGGTCCCAAGGACCCAGAAGGAGAATCCGGTGATGGACTTGGCAAACAGGACAACTCCCCGAGATGCCGATACGGCATCCCGCCCCAGAGACCTGAACATTTCAAAAATCCACCCGTCTTGGAAAAGCACACCTTTAACGATTTATTCACCGTAGCATAAATTTTAAGATTTGTGACGCCGCAGCAGCTGCTGGTTGATTGGTGGTTAATGGGGTCCGCGGGGGCAGATTTGGGCGGTGGGGCCGCAAGTCCTTTCAATTTTTATAGATTTCGACGACGAGCCTTCAATCCGGATGTCGTACTGAAGGTCGGACAAAACGGATGGTTGGAGTAGTCCATGTTCGGAGCGTTAGGTGCTGCGCGTGTGGCAATAGGCTCGGTGCTCGCCCGCGGCGCGAACCGCTACGCAACGCGCACCGAGGCCCTGGAGGCTTGGGCAGGCGCGATCCTTGCCATCGGCCTTGGTCTCGTGGGAGCGGCGTTGCCGCACGTCTGCTAGAAGCGACTTGATCGCGGAAGCGCGTTATCGGGTCAATTTGGTGGCCGCCAGAGAAGAGGCAGTCAGGGTTTGAAGGAAGGCAATCAAGTCGGCCTTTTCGTTGACCGTCAGAAAGAGCGGCCTGATTGAAGGCGACCGGCTTGGACGGTCGATTCCACCCCTATCATAGAGTTCGATGACCTCTTCGAGCGTTGCGACCGATCCATCATGCATGTAGGGCGCACGCTGCACGACATTGCGCAACGTCGGCGTCTTGAACGCGTACCGGAGTTTTTGTGACGTCGGAAACAGCCGCCCGCGTCCAATATCATCGTCTTTTGCGCTGCCGATATCCTGAAACGATCCATCCGTGAAAGACGGTCCGCTGTGGCAGTTTGCGCAGCGCGCTTTGCCGTTGAAGAGCTCAAAGCCGTGTTTGGCCGCTGCGCTGATTGCGGTTTCATCTCCCATGATCCAGCGGTCGAAGGGGGCCTCGTCAGCGACAATGGTGCGTTCAAAGGTCGCCAAGGCAGCTTCGATCCTGGGTCGGGTGATCGCGCTGTCGCCGAACGCGTTGGAGAACTCATCCGCATAGCCCGGGGTGGCCGAAAGACGTGCGATTAATTCCGATTCCGAAAGGTTCATGTTCGCTCGTCCTGTGATCGGGCCAAACGTAACGGATTCGATGTCTCTGAACTTGCCGTCCCAGCCCAGCGGCTCGGTGAACGCCACATCGATCAAAGTGGGCGCACGCAACGGCAGTCCTTTCGGATCCTCCCCGACCGCACGCGCAAGGCCATCTCCCCACGACAGCGACGGATTGTGGCAAGTTGCACAGGAAACGGTGCGGGACCTCGAGAGCAGCGGATCGAAAAACAACATCTTCCCAAGAGCCGCTTTGGGCGCCGAGTAGGGATTGCCGTCCGGAAAAGGAATGGCCGCCGGCCGACGGTAGCTGGCGCGGATCTCCGCCGCCTCGCTCCTTTCCGTGGCAGTCGAGCCAAAGCGCTGCCCCAACGGCACGAACGCCGCAAGCAAAGCCAGGCTGACCCAGACCTTCATCGGCTGTCCTCGAAGGAAATATCGGTTCGTTTTACGAACAACTTGGTCAAGGAAGCCTTAATGGCCTGTGCCGAGATGCGCCATCGCTCGTAGGGCTACTACTTTTTGCTCTCTCTTGCGGGATCGCGCGCAGCGCGAGGCCGCGTCCGACCCTGAGCGCGCCTAGACCATGCCCATCTGATGCCGCGTTGTTTTTGCTAAGCTCAAAAAAACGGGATGGGGCCAGGGCACGATCGACAGCACAAGGACTACGACCTCAGCCTGGCGCTAAATTAGGACAAATCAACGAGGAGATAGGCCGCCAGTAACGCGTGTGCAGCGATCGGCGCGCTTGGAGGGCTGGATTGTCAACATGGCCGGATCGGCAATCAAGGGGCTACCGCCGCCCTTGCCAGGGAGCAGCGAGGGCAAGAGTTTTCCGAAGGAGGAGCCAGGCTAAACCGCTTCTCTCTTGGCCGTTCCTAGTGGTCCTGACGAAGTTGCCGCTCAATGTCGATTGCTTGATCTGCATTGCGTGCTCGCTTGAGCAAGGCATTGCGCTCGTCGCCGAGGCTTTCCATCTGCCCGCTCACGCATGTACTGTGCAAATTGCTCGAGTCGCGTTTCCAGAGTATCCGTCTGCTTGAATCGCCGTCGCTTCAATCCCATCGCATGTTCCTTGTGCTGATGGTATTGATTGTACGTCCGCGCGCAGACCATCGCAGGAACATAAGTTATTTCCGACTTAGACCTTTGAACTATCGAGCGCTTTGCGGATCTGCGCCGATGTTGTCCGACTCCAGCCACTGACGCCTACGGGCAGAGCCTTGGCCGGTGATGGTGCGGCGCACAAACATCTTAGTTCCAATCTTAACTTCTAAAGAGCCCTGGGCGCGGGGCATCTTTGCTGCTCCTCCCTTGTCAGCGCGTCAAGCCGATCCAATTGACCCGCCAACCCGGTGAGGCTCCGAGCTATGTTCTTCATCAGGAAGGCGCGGTCTGGGGAGGTGTTGGGGTGCTGGGAGAGGGCTCTGTAGTGGCGTGCAAACTCTAAGCATTGCGCGGCGGAAATCATCTTGCCTCCGAGGGCACAAAAACAATAAAAACTTTCAACCTCTGGCTTTGTTCCATGAACGAGAATGACTATAGAATGCATCTGTCTCGGAAGGCAACGTTCCCCGTCCGGATCGCCGCCAACCCGGACACAACGGAAGCGGGAGCCCCGCCAACATGCGGAAGGTAGGCTCCTGCCGACTGGAAAAATAGAACTTGCCTCAACCGATGGCGATCCAATTTCAGCGTACGCCCCGCTCCCGGCTTCATTGGACCCTGCATCACCACGGTCGCCAAAACCGCACCGGTAGGGCCGGATTGGGTCTACGAAATCAAGCATGACGGCTACCGGCTCATGGTGCGAAAGCACGATGACGGCGTGCGGATAGGCGCGTCGCGAAGGGCATAAAGGGGCTCCCCTGAAATCGCTTGAAGCGCGCAAGTCGCCCACTTCGTCGCACACCATTGATAAATCGACAGTCTGAGGGCCCTGCCGGGCTCACCAAAAAAGTCAGTAAACTCATCAGGCGCCATTTCGCCGGATCGGAATCACGGCACCAGAAATCGCACCAGATACGTGCGCTTTTCGTTCCCCAGCCGGCTTTCGACTGGTGATTTTTTCCACGGCATCGGACAAATAGTCGGGATGATGATGACCATAGGTGTTGAGCAACACCTCTAGCGACATTCCAAGGTAGCCAGCTGCCTGCCAAGGGTCCGCACCTCTCTGCATGAGCCAAGTCGCAGCGGTGTGCCGCAAAGTGTGAGGAGAGATTCCCGGACCGAGGCCTGCGAGCCTGACTGCACTCTTGAATGCAGTCTTGACTGACGTCACAGCCTTCCCATTGTACTCCACGAAATGCTTCGCCTCTGGGCTAACTCGGTGCCAGCGCCGCAGGTGCGCGAGCAAGCGCAAGGGGATCGGCACGGTGGGTTGCCGTTTGTTGGTTTTCGCGCTGCCCTGCTTCAGGCGGTAGTAGCGGCCGCGCTCTAAGTCCACGTGAGAGCGACCAATCGCGGGAATGGGAGATGCAGCAGCGATAGCTCCAGCACGAGTTCCGCTGTAGATCCCCAACAAAATAAACCGTGCAAGATGGCGTAGCGGACGCTTGCTTGTCGGGACCTTCAGGTCGTCGGTCGGCCGACGCGAGCCCTTCTGCATTTCGCGATAGCGCCAGCACGTCCAAATCAGTTTGGCCGCATCGCTGCGCGTTAGCCACCGGTCTCGAGGCTGGCCTCTCTCTGGCAGCGAGATCTTGACGATTTCCCGGTGAAATCCTTCGGATGCATGGTGGCCAATCGCAGCTCGTAGGTCTTCAAGGTCTCGCCGAGCCCCTCCCTTCTTGCCGCGCTTCTTGGCATAGGACCGGCAGGCCTCTCCATTGACCTCGCCGAGCATTTTTGCCCCCCACCAATCGTTCAGTCGTTCGATTCTCTTCTTGAACTTGCGGATATCCGGGATGGTATCTTCGCTTTCGCTATCGACATTGAAGCGACTGCGAAGCTTGTCCAGTTGCGCATCCAAGTAGATCGAGAGGACATCCGCGATTGGAATATCGTCTATGTGGCGGATTCTTCGCTTCGGTGTGTGCTTGGATGTTATGTAGTCCCTTAGCTTTTCCTCCGCGGCCGCAATCTCATCTGCAGCGCAGCCTGTGCCGACATCCCGGCCGTTGTCTCTGATGATCCAGGTCGCTTGGTGGGTGATCTTTCCGCCCTTGTTTCGGCGCGCGGCTTTGAGTTGAAGCCTGGCCCCCTTGCTTCTTCGCGGCATAGCTCTCGCATCCGTTCGATATGAGCCAGCGTCGTAAATTCCTTGCCGGCAATCTTCTCAATAACCAATCGGTTACGATCGCGCTCGCGACGCAGGCCCGCGACCGTCATTCCTCCCAAAGGGAACGCGATCTTCACGGCATCAGCAAGGCGAAGAGGGCTATCGGATGTAATTTCAGGTTGCGTTCGACTTGGCATCGGCGCCCATGGCGCGGCTATTAAAGACCGAACTAAGATGTCGGCGCATTGTTGGAAGTAAAGCTCTGCTTGCTTGCATCGCAGGATTGGCGGTCTCCTCGCAAAACTGAGCAGACGGTGCCGCTTGAAGGAGGGACTGCGCAACACACCTGCTTCTTGGACCTGCTTTGCCCGTACGGTAAACGAACCGTCCGATCCCGCGAAGCGGGACTCTCTTGTCGCCGGATCAAGCTATAACGTGAGCAGCGAGCTGCCCTCCATCCGGCGTGGCGCTCCTTCACGAACCAGCCTTCGCCCTCCGGAACCTGGCCAGCCTTGTTGAGAGCGTTGGGGAACACGATCGCTTGCAGGCCGAGGCGCTTGGTCGGATTCCTTAGGGCCGGTCGAACGATCGGCGACGGTCTCGCGCTGCTTCCACTTCGCAACAGTCTTCTGGTTGATTTTGTAGCGCTTGGCGAGGGTTCTCAGGCTCTCCTGACTATTTTTATATTGCTCGACGGACTGCCTCCGTCGTGATGGCGCAGCCGTGTAAAACTTGGTCCTATAGCGCTTCCTTCGAATTGTGCGATAAGGATGCACCATCAAAGTCTGGAACAAAACACCTAGAGCCCGTTCGCCGCGCGCCGAAAGATGCATACGATCATCGATTACCGAGGACCTGGCAGGTGATAAATGAGGACGCGATTGATGCACGTGAGGTGCTACCAGGCAAATGCGAAACCCCACTTCAACCACGCCGAAAAGACTCCCCCGGCTCCGACCCCAAAAACGTCCTGCTGTACCCTTCCCGGCCACCGGGACGACGCGCTCCGCAATTGCTGTGGGCTGAACCGTGCCCATCGGCAACGGTTCTGCCGGGACGCACTGCAGACCTCCGCCTACCTCGTATTGCAAGTCGATTCGCGGCGCGCTCTCAGCGCGCGCGATGATTCGCTGCGTGTGTATTCCCACTTCCGCCGATCACTCGCATAGTGCGTGTGGTACGCTCATTTTGCGCATCATGTGAGCTATAGAAATCACTAATGGCTGTGTACTTGGTCACTTGAGATCTAAACAAACATAGGGCGAACTATGCGCAGGCGCGACAGAACCTGATCGATCACATTTCACGCGAGGGTCACACTAAGGACGATGGGCCTCGATTCCGTGTGGTTCATCCAAGTACCATCGACAGCTGAGGCGCTATATGCCGACATCCGGAAATACATGGACAACGCCGACAGGCATATGGTCACGACCTGGTGAGTGGTCAGTATCGTGGTTGGTTGTCCCAATCGGTCTGGACTGGATCTATGCGCGCATCTAACTGAAGGCCTTCACGCCTCAGGCGGAAATCCGAGTTTATAACGCAAAGCATGAAAATGAGTTCATGGGATGGACTAAGCCCCGGCCAGTTTTTGGCGCGAGTAGCGTTTTCAATCGCTATCACAGCCGCAGTTGCCGTCGGCACATTCGTCGCAATCCGCTACATGGTCGGCTTTTATCGATGATCGCAGCTCGCAGTGCTCAAGCACGACGGCCCGCGAGTGCCATGCTCGATTGGCTCTGCAATTGTCGGTAGCTAGGGCCTTGCTCTCATTTCAGGCGGGGAGCTCAGTCGATGACTAAAATCAGTGGCGATCAAACACCGAGACCGCGGACGGTACGCAGGTCGAACCCGAAGGCGCGGTTACGGTCAAAGTAGATCGCATCCGGAAGATAACCCTCGCCAATATTTTGCGCGTGCGTAGCTACAATCTTTCGGAGGGTGAGTTCGTCATTCATAAGATCGAGTTCATCCACGGCGGCAAACGCCATGATCGGCTATTCGAAGACCGGGAAGCTGATGCGTTTCGAACAAATAGTCTGACAAATAGCATGGAAGGTAACCACATCATTCTCGATGACGTCGACTGAATGGCGCGCGCGGCTATCGGGCAATCATTGCTCAATTAAGATCACGGAGCGGCAAAATTCGAACAAATCCCGCGCAAACGCCAAAGATCTGCAGCCATTCATCCCGACTCGTCATTAAGACTGCGGTTTTCACAAAAACGCGCGATTATGCAATGTCTCGATTTGCTATTTCTGGTCCTGGGTGGTCTCACTCTCGGAGGCCTCATCGGCGCGCTGATCAAACCCCTCTTCGGCCGTCGCGAGCGCGGCCTGGCCCGCGCCGACGGACATCGAAAGAGCGCGGCTCCTACAAAAAGCGGACTCCTGCAACGGCTATCTAAGGCCATGAAAAGGCGCGCCGAATTTTAGTTATTTTCTTATCCCGGTGGCGGAGAGCGACATCGGCTACGACGTGAACGAATCATGAAGCCGCATTGGCTGCGCTGCCGAAGTAAGCCTGCGCGTGATCAAGTTCGACCCAGGCTATGCCAGTCGTGACCTGGCACAATCTTGCACCGACGAACATGATCTGTTTGTCGAATCCAGGCGAGCAATGACCTCGAACTCTGGCACCGCTTACAAGTTGAGAATTGCGGGTTCCTGGATACGGCCCGCCGAGCGAACAACAGCCGAAGTGGTCGGAGGTGTCAGCGGACGGCAACTCCACGCATCCATTCAACCTGACAATCGCTCGTCCGTAACGACCAAACGAGACTGCATGATCGGGGCGGCTATCGCATCGATCAGGGCTCGAGGCCGTGCTCGCGGAGAACCTTATGCATCAGCTCGCCTTTGATCTCGCGGGCGATTTCGCTGAGGATCTGGGCTCCGACTACCCGCCGGGCATCGACATCATCTGTCAAGCCATGCTCCGCGAGTCGTTCGTTCAAGCGCGTCGGAAACTCATCTTCCAGCGCATCGGCAAGCCGGTCCCGCATCGCGCCATGATCATCGGGGGCGATCCGCCTTGCCACCGTATCCCAAGGCTCCCAGCGCGTTGCCAGAAAATCCTCGAAACCCGTCGCTTCCTGTTCCCGCACCGACGTCTCAGCCCTGGCAACGTCATCCGGCGTGACGTCAGAGAGATTCAAGAAGCGCATATCCGGGGCGATGTGGCGCAGTTCCAGCTGATCCCGCAGCTGGGTCTGATAGGCAAGATAGACCTCGATCTCGTCGATATTGGCCTCCGGGTCGGCACGCCGGAGCGAGCTGACCGTCTCGCGTGCGATGTCGTCAAGCGCTCCCAAACGAAACATGACACGGCCATGTTGGAGCAGTTGGTCGAGCCGATTGTCGTAGAGCCCCTCCTTGACATCAGCGTTCAGGCGTGCGGTGTCGCGCGGCGATCAGGATGGAAGGCAGCGTCATTCAAGGTGAGAGAGTTTCGCTGGGCTCGTGACGTAGGGAGGGCGTAGCCCGACCGGAGTTACGAGCCCAGCGTCGGCGCGATCCCGAGGAGGACCGCGCCGACTGGTGATCGCGGCCGGCGGGGTTATGCAAGTGGTTCTTCCGCCAAGAGGAATCACTCGCTTGCCCGGCCGACACATCACAGATCACCAGATGAGGCTCTACATGAAGTACCGTCAGACCGATAGCCCGCCAGTGGCGGCGGCCAAGGCGTCATTCAGTGCGTCGACCGCCTATCGGATCGAGAGAGATCCCCGATTTCCATCGCAAAGGAAGGCGCCCCGCGGCCGGCGACGACCGGACCCGTTGAGCGACGTGTTCGAGACCGAGATCGTCCCGATCCTGAAGGCGGCCCCTGGCTTACGCCCGGTGGCGGTGTTCGAGGAGATGCTACGGCGTCATCCGGATCTCGGCAGCGGTATCCGTCGTACCCTGGAACGTCGGATCCGTGCATGGCGGGCGGTCCACGGCGAGGAGCAGGAGGTGATCTTCCGCCAAACCCACGAGCCTGGCCAGCTCGGCCTCTCCGACTTCACCGACATGGGCGAGTTGGGTGTGACGATCGCGGGTGCTCCGTTGGATCATCGTCTCTATCACTTCCGTTTGGCCTATTGCGGGTTCGAGCACGCCCACGTCGTGCTTGGCGGCGAGAGCTTCGTTGCCCTGGCCGAAGGCCTGCAGAATGCCCTCTGGTCGCTGGGTGGGGCGCCGCGGGAGCATCGGACCGACAGTCTGTCGGCCGCATTCTGCAATCTCGATCGTGATGCACGGGACGATCTGACGCAGCGATACGAGGCCCTTTGTGCCCACTACGGCATGCGGCCTTCCCGCAACAATCGAGGCGTTGCTCACGAGAATGGTTCGATCGAAGGCCCCCACGGTCATCTCAAGCGAGCAATCGCGGACGCCTTGCTGCTGCGCGGAACTGTCGACTTCGACGATCTTGCCACCTATCGCGGCTTCATCGACGAGATCGTCAGCCGCCGCAATGCCCGCAAGGCCAAGCGGATCGATAGCGAGCGCATGGAGTTGCAGGAGCTGCCCGATCGCCGCACCTCGGACTACGAAGAGGTGATCGTCCGCGTGACATCGTCCGGCGGCTTCACCCTGCGCAAGGTGTTCTACACGGTGCCATCGCGCCTGATCGGTCACCGGCTGCGGGTGCGCCTTTACGACGATCGTCTCGACGTGTTCGTCGGCGGCACCCATCTCGTCACCCTGCCGCGTGGGCGGCCGCATCCCAATGGCAAGTACGACCAGGTCGTCGATTATCGGCACGTGATCCATTCCCTGCGGCGCAAGCCGATGGCGCTTCTCAATCTGGTCTACCGAGATCGGCTGTTCCCGCGCGATGCCTATCGGAAGACCTTCGATCGCTTGCGCGAACGCTTGCCGGACAAAAAAGCCTGCCGGATCATGGTCGATCTTCTCGCGCTCTCTCATGAGCGCGGCTGCGAGGCCGAACTCGCCGATCAGCTCACCGCCGACCTCGACGCCGGCCGACTGCCCGACCTCAACCGGCTACGTGCTCACTTCGCCCCCGATCCCGCCAACCTGCCGAACGTCGTGGTGCAGCTCGTGCCGCTTGCGACCTACGAATGCCTCATCGGTACCGCCGAGACCGGAGGTGCCGCATGACCGTAACGAACACGGTTGATGCCGCGCGCCTCAATCTGTTGCTCAATGAGCTCCGGCTGCCTGCCATCAAGGTGCTGTGGGCGCAATTTGCCGAACAGTCCGACAAGGAAGGCTGGCCGGCCGGCCGCTTCCTCGCGACCATCGCCGAGCACGAGATCGCCGAACGCGGCCGCCGTCGGATCGAACGACACCTTGTCGAAGCACGTTTGCCCGCCGGAAAGACCTTCGACAGCTTCGACTTCGAAGCCGTGCCGATGATCTCGAAGGCGCAGGTGATGGCGCTCGCCGCCGGTGACAGCTGGCTGGGCAAGGGCGCCAATTTGCTGTTGTTCGGGCCGCCCGGCGGCGGAAAGAGCCACTTGGCGGCAGCGATCGGCCTGGCCCTCATCGAGAACGGATGGCGCGTCCTCTTCACCAGGACCACCGATCTCGTGCAGAAGCTCCAGCTGGCGCGACGCGAGCTTAACCTCGAGGCGGCCATCAATCGTCTCGATCGCTTCGATCTCCTGATTCTTGATGATCTCGCTTACGTTACCAAGGATCAGGCCGAGACCAGCGTGCTGTTCGAGCTCATCAGCGCACGCTATGAGCGCCGCGCGATGCTGATCACCGCCAATCAGCCATTCGGCGAATGGAACAGGGTCTTCCCGGACCCCGCCATGACCCTGGCCGCTATCGATCGCCTCGTTCACCACGCCACCATCGTCGAGATGAACGTCGAGAGCTATCGCAGACGGACCGCCCTCGAACGAAAACGCGGTCCCGGACGGCCGCCATCGCACGCGACACCCAAAACCGTCGCTGATTGACGCTGCGCGACAATCAGAGTTCAACAAAACTCTTGCGCGCGACAATCATCGCGGCAATCATCATCAGGCCGCGACACTACCTCGCTATCCTGATTGCCGCGCACTTCCTACCCAGATTGCCGCGCTACAGTGCGGTCTGCATGCCGTTCCAGGTCAATGTGATGCGGTCCTCGCAGGACGCAGTCGCTCCGTTGGCCAGCTCGAAAAACTGCTTGCGCAGTCCCGGCCTCATCGCGGCCTGTAGCAGATTCTCGGCCACCTGGTCGCGGAACGCCTGATGACCATAGTTTACGGTGCCCGCAAGTCTTTCGAGAAACAGAGCGAAGTCCTGCGCACCCGGCTCTGCCGCGAAGCCCTGCCACGCGTCCACTGCGCCAGGCTGGTCCGCGAGCCACTCCGCGACAACTTCGTGCAGGGGCCGCGACTCGTGTTCCATCGGTTGTAGCGGCATCGACAGCAAGACTTGCGGGCCGGCATAGTCCGCGCCGCGCGTGACTGTCGCCAAATCGGCCAGCACCGGAGCCGGTATCGGATTAGACCGCAGGTCGATGCTGGACGCGCTGCCGAGCTGCGTCAGCACGCTCGCGGGCAGGCCGGTCAGCTGATTATTGCTGGCGCCGAGCATTTCAAGGCTGACGGGGAGTGTCTCGGGCAGATTGGTCAGCTGATTTTCGCTGACGTCCAGATATCGAAGTCTGGCCGGAATGTCGGGCAGGCTTGTCAGCTGGTTGTCGCCTGCGTCCAGGTACCGCAACCTTGCCGGAAGACCGGGCAGACTCGTCAGCCGATTTTCGCTGACATCCAGGCGGCGGAGCCTGGCTGGAAGCTCAGGCAGACTGGTCAGCTGGTTATTGCAGGCGGAGAACTCCTCGATCGTTGCCGGAAGGGCGGGCAGATCGGTCAGTTGGTTGCCATCGACAGTCAAGCTGCGGAGCCTGGACGGCAGCGCTGCCGGCAGGCTGGCCAAGTCGTTGGCCATGAGGTGGAGGTGCCGGAGCCTGCTCGGAAGGGCGGGCAGACTAGTCAGCCGGTTGTCAGAAGCGTAGAGGTCCCGGAGTCCGCCCGGAAGCTGGGCCGGCAGGCTGCTCAACTGGTTACCGATGACATTGAGGGTCCGGAGCCTCGGCAGGAGTGAGGCTGGCAAGGCGGTCAGGGACAGCGACGATAAATCCAGCTCGTCTCTGACATCACCCTCGTCCCGCCATGCCCTCGTCCGGTTGACCGCCTCTTGCCGATTCTCGTCTTCACCCTGCCCCTCTTCCGCTGCCCAACTGGCCAGGGCGCGGTCCTGCGACGAGACGAGGTCGGCGGCGGCGGCTCCTGTGGCCCACCGAGTCAAGGCTGACGCCCACTGGGTCAGGCACGAAGGCGAATGCCCGGCGGCCCCAGACGTTGGCTCGGTGCTTTCGGATTCGGAGGGTATGCCAGCGCGAGTCTGCGCCTGTTCTGTATTCATTGAACTTCATGACATGTTTGGCCTCAGCCGATAAGGCAGCTCTATCGGCTAGATCGAGACGTTCGCATGCTAGGAAGCTCAGCTGTCGATAAGCTGACGAGGTCAGGTTATCCGATCGGCTTCGGCTTTACTTTGGCGCCGAGCCCCAAAGGAAGCAGGATCCGTATCATCCTTATCCCGATGACGCTCGCATCACCTACTGCAAGGCCGATGGGGTGTTGTGCGATGGGTAGCGCCGTATCGGGTGACGAGGACCGGTGCGAGCCGCCGGCATCGCGGCGGCCCGGTGGCTGCCGCACGCCCGGACCGCTCGTGCGACGTGGGGTCGGCCACCCCGCGCAATAGAGCTAAAGGGCGACCAGTTCGGCGAGCTTGGCTGCGACCTCAGCCATTGACTCTTCCGCAGTGTCGAGGCCGGTTCGCGAGGCGAGCATAGGGCTGACGTCCCGGAGCGCTTCATACGTCGTCTGATGCACGACGGGAACGAGACGCGCACCGGCAAGGAGCACCGAAAGTTCTTTGTCGGCAATGCCTTCTTTTGGGAGGCGGCGCAGCAGCGCAGGGGTCACCAGCACGATCCCAATCCGCGAGTTCGCCAGCCCCCTGTCGATGGCGCGGAGTAATGGCACGCCGAGGCCAACGTCCTTTTCGCTGAACCACACCTTAACACCGCGTGCCTCAAGCAGATCGTGCAATTGTTTGGCTGCCCCCTGCCGGTCGTCCCATGCGTGGCAAAGAAAGACGTCCCGAAGGTCAAGGGTCGCTTGCTTCTCGACGGCCTCGCGGACCGGCGTGAGCTCCCGCACCTCGGTCGGCGTGTACATCACGGTCGAACCGGGTCGCGACCATCGTGCCCTTACGCGGCTGCCAGACCCGCTGCTGCTCCGACTGCCCCCGCTGCTCTCTGACGCGTAGTAGGACGGAGACGAGTAGGACCGGGGTGAGTAAGAGCTGTAGCCGCCGTAACGGCGACCCCAGCTGCCACGACATGCAGGGCAGGCCGCTGCAGCGCTCGCTGAGCGATGGCCCTCTTTTGGTGCCGTGCATCTAGCCATGTGATTTTTCCTGAAACTGAATGTTGCACTTCTTTGCAATGGAGGCCTGCTCGAGCGCGACCATCTGGCCTTTCATCTGCGCGAGCTCCGCGGCCGTTTGCTTGTCGCCTCCAACAAAGAACGCTGCTGGCCAAAAAATGACTACAGCTGCGGTGGTGGCCAGTGTGTCTTTCGTGCGTTGACTGTCTTGCGCGCCGGACAGCGCCGCGGCTCTTGCCGAGACAGACTGAGCCTCAAGCGCGAGCTGTTGGCAGTTGTAAGATTGATATTGTACCGGTGAAACGTATGTCGGCGTGATATCCGCTGCAGATGAGGCGCAGCTGGCAAGCGCAACAGCAAGCGCGGCTACGATGAAATTACGCATGGTATCCCCCCTAAAAACCGCCGCATCCAATCTCAACCATTGCGCGAGATCAATAGGCTTCCGCCGAACGGCAAAACATAGAACGTTCTTCGGAAGTCGTGCTGATCGCGCAGGAACGCGGCGGGAGATGGGTCATCAACGCTGATTATCGTCGCGGTTGAGGTGCTAGATCCGCGGTGGCGGAGGCCGCGGGACCAAAGCCCCGCGCCCTTGTCGTTCGCCAACGTCCCGCTCTGACTCACGAGATGGCCCACGGAGTAGGCCTGGCTGGTCAGAAGATTGCTGTAGAACGCCGTTCCGAAGATCATGCCGCAGGCGAACAGGCCAGCCGCCGCGGCGAGCGCACTGATGAGCGCAGCCCTTGCCCCAGCGCGCCAGTCGCGCAGCAAAAGCCACAGAACCGCGGTTGCAGGCATCCCGATAATGTTGTGCCTCCAGAAGCCTGCTAGGACCATCACCAACAAAGCCGAGACAGGAGAGCGCCCCGACCGCTCGCGCGCGAGGAACCAAACGAATCCCGCCCCCATGATCGCTTGCCCGGCAATCTGCGGATCGTTCGCGCCCACGTAGCGCGTCGCATTGTGCGCCATGATCGCGACGAACCACAGGCCGCCGACGACACCCGCCAGCAGTGAGCCGGCCAGGATCCTCACGGCCAACGCGATCTCTACCGCGAGCGTGAGAAGCCCAATAATCGAAAGCGCCCGTCCGACGAAGAGACTATCTCGGAAGAGACCTCCGAGCGCACCCACGACGAAGAATGAGAGCGGCGGGTAGTTGTTAACGATAAGCTGATCGGCGCTCGGATACAGCGGCAATCTCGCCGCTGCAGCGTCCTGATGGAAGGCGTTCCACGATTCGGTGAACCAAATCTCGATCGGGAATTGAGCCCGCCAAATCGGCCAAATAAAAAAATAAAGCGCGAGCACCGCAAGTGTGCCCACGCACAACAAGTGCGTACTATGCATTTCTCGGCCCGATGCCGTACTCAACCGCCGCGGGAGCTGCAGTCTGCTGGTCTCTCAAAGCGGACAGGACGCAGCATCCGTTTGGCGGCGGTCTCCAGTGCCAGCCCGCGCAGCCGGGCTGCGCAGCCGAGCAGGACGAATAGCGCGCACTCGCGACTGATCCGTCCATGCATCATCGAGACCGTCGCCACAAAGACCAGCGCGGCAGCGATGAAGCGATACTCCGCCGAGATCCGCGCGATCGGACGGAGGTCGCGCCAGGCGCTTAGAACGAGCGTGATCAGCGCGGCACCGGCAACCCAGCCGAACTCGAGCGCCGCTTGCAGGAAGGTATTGTGCACGCCGACGCCTTTGATACAGCCGCGGACGTTGAAGCCGTCGAGCCCGATTCCGAACGGCCCACCGGCGGGCAGCATGCGCAGGGCGTCGAGATAGAGCTGCTGGCGAATCTCGATCGAGTTGTCGCGGTCGACCGCCTCGCAGGCGATCGACCAGGCGCCCGCGGCAGCATTCCAAGAGTGATCGACGAAGGTCCGCGTTGTTTGCCAGCGCAGCGCAAGCGCGGCTAAAATCGCGCAGAGAACCACGGCGGCCAGCCCCGTTGCCGCTTTGTGGCTCAATAGCCGCGGCCCCAGCATTGCCTCGACGGCCAGTCCTAGTGCCAGCGCAATGAAGGTAAAGCGCACCATTGAGGCGGCAAAGATCGCTGCCGGCACAGCAGCGACCACGATGATAGCGATCAGGCGCCGCGAGCTGCACACGCTTGTCAGGACCGCCAGGACGACGAGACCGAGCAGCATCGTGAACTGCGCCGGCGCCGCATCGAACTCGCCGAACACCAGCGGCTTGCCGTGTCGCCAGGACCACTGCTCGATCAGCGCAATAAGCGTCGCCAGCGTCCCTGCCGCCACAGTGATCGAACCGACCGTGATCACGCCAGTGCGGATATCGTCCGGACCCATCAGGCGCCCGGCCGCATAACTGCCGAGTGTGATGGCGAATAGTCCCCCTTCCTTAACGTCACCGCCAAAGCCGTTCACTAGCATGGATGCGCCTGCGGACAGCACGAACAGACCAAACAACCCGTCGCAGATATTTGGCGACAGCCCGCGCCATTCGCCGAGCACGACCAACAGCACCACGGGCCCGGCGAACAACACTCCAGTCACCAGCGAACCTGCACCAAGTAGACCGTGCGCCAGGACGGCGAGCGAACCCGCCGAGACTAGCACGCCCAGCAGTGCCGCTCGAATTGATATAAGCCCCAAAGCCCCGCCCCATTTGCTCGCAATTGATCCGCGCAATTACGAATCGTTGCGGCAAACCTCCACTGAAAACTCTGTACGTTTCGGACGAAAACGAAGCCTTTCACGCGGGAAACGAGCGCGCCGAGCACGGAGAGGGCTGAATATCGGCTGTTGTCCTCAAGGCGCGGACCTAAGCCCCGCGCCGATTGTCACCAGCTCAGTTGACGCCGACCTAACGATTCAGCTCAGCAGGTGTCACAAGCATCTGCCTGAGAAGAGCGTCCGCTATCGGCGGCTCAGCGGCGCACGTTGCCACGCCCCGCATCTGCTCGACGCTATCAGGCGCCAGGAACATGTCGGCCAGCTGGCCGGTGCGGTGGCCAAGCCGCTTGGAGCGATCGCGAACGCCAGTCACGGTCGACAGCCCACTCATACAGCACCACCATTGTGAGGATCAGAATCACGCAACGCAGAGTGCTTGTTGGGCCTGCCTGGCGCACGAACATCTAGAATTCTCTGCACCTCTTCGTCGAAGGCTTGCAGCTGTGATCGCCGGCTCTCGGTCGCTAACTCAAGCAGCGTGTCGATTGCGCTCTTGTAGCCACGGAGGATCACGCCTTGCGATTTGAGAGTGTCGCGCGCCCACCGCGTCTGGTTTGTGAGCTACCGGCCTCGGCTAACCAGAGGGCCGGAAATTCAGCAAGTCGGGAGAGACTTCGGTCCAAATCGCGTTTCGCCGGATTTGGCTCCATTGGCGAGACCGCATTCGGAGCGTTGATGTAAATCCCGAGATTGCTGAACTGCTGCGCGGAGGCGGAAGCCTGGACGGCAGCGGGGCTCCAACGCACCGAAGAGTACTTTGCCTTGATGCCGCCGGTCACCTGAACCGAGAAAGTATAGGTCATTTGCGCTGGCTCCGCGCTCTCCGACGGCGTAGCCGGCGTCAGATTGTTGGTGGAGATGAGAACAGCGTTGTCCCGCAATCACGTTGCAACGGCTTCGAAGCATCGACAATGATGCGCTTGTAAGCGAGCCGCTCCGGAAATTTGTTCTCGGCGAGAGCCTCGAGCTCTGCCAGATCGGCAGGCGTTCCACGACAGCAACCACGTTCATACGTCGCCGAACTGGCCGTGGCAGAGCGGTATCGGACGCAAGTTGGGCATTCTGCTTCATAAGGAATGACCAGATCAGGTCATAAGTGTCCTGAGCCGAGGCGGTGGGGCCTACATGCGTGTCGTCGTTGCTTGTCGCGTTTGAGAATCCGCTTGTAGTCGAATCCTGTACCGGATCCGAGTCCGCCCGTATCGGTCACCTTCAACTCGAGGAAAAAGGTGCCATACAGGAAGGGGGCGATGTCGAAATGAGCGTACTTGTCGAACGCTTCTTCAGGCCGGGTTTTGTAAATTTTCAGGTATTCCTTCCGCCTCTCGCGCTCGATCTGGTAGAAGGTCACAACCTCACACTTGACTTGAGAAAATACGGCAGCTCACCGGCCGTGTTGACGCCGGTCTGCGGATCATGAATGTAGTACAGGCTCGTGCACCCACCCATGATAAGGCAGATGCCAGCGCATGCCGCGGTGCGGCTAAATTTCCACATGATCGCCCCCCGTCCGCGTCGCCGACCGCGCGCGGATCTCCCGCCCAGATTGAAAAACAGTCGCATCGGTCCGTCAATAGCGTCGTGAACCACATTGCATCTTTTCATTGTCCCCGGCCCTGTTGGCGCAGATTTTCCGCGCGCCGCGAGGACGTCATTGATGCCAGGCTGAACAACAAACAAGATCGAGACTAAGACATGTGAGCAACGCGTCGAGCCGATTGCAAACAGATCAGCACGCGCCTATCGAAGAGACATATTTGCTTGTTTGATTTGGACGAAGATTTTGCCTGGGCTCGTCAACCACCGAACCGAGAGAGAGGCCTTTGCTGTCTGGAAAAAGGCAGCCCAAGAGCTTGCTCACGGACACGAGGGGATTGCGAATGCCAGTCGGGACGAGCTCAGGAAAGCTCTGGTTGATCTTGACGCGCTGTTTCGCAGTGCTCCTGGAAGCGTCCACAAGGCCTACCGCAATCTGACTGAAAAGCGAATCGAGCGGGCGCGGGAAACCTTCAGCGACGCGATAGGAGACGGCCATCTTTCGTGGTCGCTATCCGATGAAACGCCCGAATTGGCTGCGCTAAAGATGGCTGGCCTCATACGGGAAGTCGACCGCGTCCTTGCCGAGCGGCGCTCTCACTGGCCGATCGGGCCAAGTGAGTGGCACCTCGAGCAGCTCGGATGCTGGTTCATTCCGCGGCAGGGCGTCAGCGCATTGCGTCCGGCCCGACGGGGGCAAGCCTATTCAAAGCGTGGCACGCTCTTTCACCGGATATTGCCTGCACTCATACAGGGCTACCCCGTCCACGTGGTCGATAGCCGGACGCTGCATAGTGCATCGAAGGATGCAAGCAAGTGGAAAATGGGAGCTTGCCTATTCAAGGCGCTGAAGCTCAACCCCGAGTTCATTTTGGTAGACGACGATAAGCGCTTCACGGTCGCCAGCCTGGAGGCGCCTTCTGCAGGAGAAGCGATTGCGGTGCAGATCGGCCAGGCGCTGCGAGAAAATTGCATCGCGGTCGTCTGGCCCGAGCTGACCGTTCCTCCGGATTTACGGGAGAGGATCATCAAACTTATTCGCGAGCGTGACGTCGCTGATGAGCTCGAAGCGCCCGAAATTCTGATCCCAGGGACCTGGCACGAGGCAGCTGACCATGGGACCGTAAACCGCGCTCGGATCTACGACGGGTATGGAGAGGAGCGCCTGATCTACGACAAGATCGCCCCTTACGCTGACGATGACTGGGGCGCGGAAAACATCACTGCGGGCGATCGCATATGTGTCCTTGCCACCGAAGGCGCCTTGATTGGCGTCGCCATTTGCCTTGATTTCTGCGACGTATGCGAGACGCCGTTTAATGAGCTCGATGTCGACGTGATGCTGGTGCCTTCGATGGGGAACGACCGCACCATGCAGGGCCACCAGACCACAGCAGCTCAAGTCGAGGTGCGGTTCGGCACACGGAGCTTCGTGGTTCAACATCCCACCCACACGGCCTTCAAAGATGAAAGGCTAGGTACCATTTTACCACTACTCAAGGCACCCAACTCCGTTTCAGCCCGGGAACTCGGTCAAAAAACCATTTGGAGTGCCTACAAATGGGGCTCTTGACACCTAGATTCGGGGACTAAAATCAGAGTAAAGCGTTGTAAAACGTTCTTAACGGTTGTGATGTAGGTCTAGCCCATGTCTGACGTAGCATTGGAGAGAATAGAGACGGGCGAAGCGACGGCGATCGAGGCCAGACGCCTCATTTCGGAATTGCTCAAAGAGGGATCCGAAAAAAGTCTGGAGCGGCTCTACGCCACGCTCGGCGCGTGGATTTGGAATACGCTCGAGAGCCGCCGGCGTGATCCGGAGCTACGAGAATGGTTCGATATCCTGCGACGGACGAGCGCAACGCTCGGGCCGAGGAATTCCACCTACGCGGAGCGGTTCCGAGCATTCTACGATCTTCTGCAGATGTCGATCAACACCTCCAAGCTCGCGCGTCCGAGCGAGGTCATGCATCGTCAGCACGTTGTCGCAATCCTTCGGCTGCTCCGCGACGCACCGTCGCGTCAGATGGAGAAGGCAGCGATCGCCAAGAAATTAGAACTTAGAGACGCCAATCTGAGCCGCATTCTCCGGTTGATGACGAATGCGCGATTTGTGGAGCGAACGACGCAGGGAAAATTCGCCCATTTCGCTTTGACGCGCGACGGTTTGCTTGGGCTGGAAAACCGAGAAAGGCGTGAAGGCAAGAAGCGCAACCAATTGCCCGCACTGCTAAGAGAAAAACATCCTCTAGCCGGAGCCGCCCACCCTCATCATCTAGCCGCGGATGTGGATGCGGTTCTTCGCTCTTTTGACCTGGCGATACAGAGCTCTGCGCACGCCCCGAATACGGCTGGGCTGCTCAATGCGGGCGCTATTGGCGTTCGTCGCGCCATGGAAGATTATCTACTTCATTTTCATGGGCCAGCACCTGCAGCGCCTGGATACATGAAGGTGAGGACAAAGAATTCATACCAAGGTTTTTCCGTCACCATCGTCCAGACAAAAAAGGCCGAAGCCCACGGCTCCTACGCCATCGAGGCGGCAAACAGTCCCAAACCCGCTTCATTTCCTGTAAGGGCGCTGCATCTGTACGAAGAGGATGAACATGCCGAATGAGGATCTCGATGCTTTGAAGCCGGATGAGGCGCAAAGCGATCCCGACTCTGTCGTGCTGTACGGAAGTGCCCTCGTGGATCGACTGACATACATCTCAACAACTTTCAGCTCGCTAATCATGAGTATCGGCAAAGCTGCTCGTGACAATCGCGATGTGCTAGTCCCGCTGGTGGAGGTGAAGTTCGAGGGCCCGACCGGCCAAGACGACGCTATATCGAAGACCTTCTTTTCAGAGCTGGTGCCGCTCGAAAACGTAGCTTTCGTTCTCGAGGACATATCAAACGATCTCACGACCATTTGCCGTCACCTGAGTGCGGTGAGTGCTGGACCGGTAAAGCCCGACTTCAAGCGGTTGGGAGAAACAAAAAGGCTTCTGAACGAAGCAAAGGATAACATCCAAAAATGCCTGGCAGATTTGGAAGGGATTGGCTGAGGCCTCGAAGGGGCCTGGCGTTTTGCAAGCGCGCTCCACTGCGGCGACAAAATGGAGAAGATTCTTTCTGTTCCAGCGCAACCATCTCCGGCTTTGGGATGCTGGGATATCCTTCTCAGCTCGATGTGAAACATTGCCTCTGATCCATCCCTTACAGCTCAGTCACCATCTCTCCGCCGCCATCCCTATAGCTATGCTGCTAGGTTAGCCAGCACATCAGCTTTCTCCAGGCTAGCTCTGAGCGCCTCGTCGGACACGTGCGTGTATATTTCCGTGGTTGATATGCTGGAATGTCCAAGCAATTTTTGAACGAAGCGGATATCGACGCCGCGCTCGATCAATAGAGTGGCGGCTGTGTGACGCAACATATGCGGCGTAATCCGACGCGGGCTACTCGACAATTCAGAATAGCGACGAAGTGCGAGGCGAACCGACTGGGGCCGCATCGGCCGCTTAAGTCGATTCACAAAAACATGCGCGCTTTTGGCCGGCTGCTTCGCGCGCGCGTCCAATAGCTGCAGCAGACCCGACCGGAGCCCCGGATCAGAGATGTACACCTCGCGATCCCTTGCTCCCTTGCCGCGAATCCTGACGCGCGTCCCCTCGGGAGCCACATCGGCAATAAGTATGTTGCAGAGCTCACCTACCCTTATTCCGGTTGCGATCATCAGGCGCACCGCGATTGAAACGGACCGTGACGAGATGGGTGTCACTCTTCCGACGCTTGCCAGGCCCGACAATACGTTGCGAGCCTCAGAATGCGAGAGGCAACGCGGCAACCGCTTGCGTCGCGGAAGTTCCAGTCGCCAAGCACGGAACGGATCCGCAGCAGGCTCCAAGACGGCCGTGCGACGAAAGAATGTGCGCAGGCAAGCGAAGCGCCGACGAGCAGTTGAGATCGAAAGCCTCCGCCGCTCCAACAGATCGGAAAGGTAAGCTCCAAGATCCGCGCTAATTATCGATTCAACCGAACGATCGGCACCCAAGAACCGACGGAAGTCGTTCAGATCCACAGCGTAGGCTTGCAGGCTATGCGGGGATAGTTGCCGCTCAATCGCACAATGCCGCAAGTACTCCGCAACCGCTGAGCTGATCAGCATCACAACCACACTCCATCCGCAAACGCGACCAGTCTCTATCGCAGTACAAGCAGGCTTGGGATGGGCTCAGATTCATTAATGGTAAACACCCTCACAATGAACCGCGGGGAGAGCACATAACTCGGAATTATGCGGTCATCCGACGGACGCTTGATTGAGGTGAATCTGCTGAGCGACTATATGGTCAGGGGCAACCCATTTGGGACCCACAAGATCGCTGGAACGCGTCCAACGCTCTGCCATCAATTGCTTCGCTGAACGGACGCTCGTACTTAGTTCAGGAGCTGACGTACGACGGAGATCCCTGCGGCTTCGCCACATTTATGGCTGCCCACATGGTCCCTTGGAGTAGTCGACCGCCAGGTGCAAGGCCGGTCAAAGCCAATCGCTGGAGACCTTGAGCGGCTACCATTTGGAGATCACTCCATCGACTTCATAGTGTGCGTCGCATCCGTCCTGAACTACGTTTCCGCTGCAGAAGCCGTTGTCGAGATATCACGAGTTCTACGTCCCGGCGGGCATTTGTTGCTACACTTTGAGACGTCGACAACCTTCGAACAGTTATTCAGATTGAGCTGGGCGCCCCTGTCGTCCGAGTTGATACGTTAAACAGCGGACGCCAAGATACTCTATGGATCTACAGCCCCTCTTATGTGAACGCCCTCCTGAGAAACCGAGGGCTCAGTATCAAACAACGCCAAGGTTTTCACATTGGCTCGGCACTAGCGCTTCGATTTGGGTTTGACGCTATCAAGAAGTCGCGGACGAGCTTCTTGGATCGATCCGGGCGTGCTGCAAAGGGCAATGCGGGTCGTGCCGAAAAGCTTGCAAGCATATTGCGTGGTCTTCCGTTGCGGCGAAAATCCATCAACGCAATCGATAGTCCGCCGCGACAGCAGCGACTGTAAGTTCCTGGCATGCTACAGCGATCCCTACAGCTGCCGGGATTAACAACAATCCTATGTAGAATGGTCTATCGATTCGCTGGTGGATTTGGATCCAATGGAAGACCAAATCAATATTCTTCAACCCGTTCAGCACGACCCGTTTGTCCTTTGCAGCCCCGGCTCGGATCTTTTGAAGAAGCTCGTCCGCGACTTCTTGATAGCGTTGGAACTTTTCGGCGGGCATAGTCCGCTCGTACCAGCGTTGATAGTGGGACTTGTAGATCAGCTCCACCAATCGAAGAAACTCGACGGCGGGCAATTCATCTCGATCCGGTTGAGAAGCAAACAACAGCACAGCCTTGCAGCTCTCTCGGTCGTGCAAAATCGTAGGATCTGGCGCCCAGTACGCCGCTCGCGCCGCCTTGAAACCAACCAAACGCATGAGCCGAACCAGCAGGGCTGGTCTTATGCTTGTGAGACTTCCATCAGCGAGCTTATTTCAGCGACAATGAAGTCCAGCGGAAGCCGCTTCCTTGAAGTCGATGTACCGAGCAATCAAATCGCAGAAACCGAAAAATGCTCCGTAACCGCGCAGGTTAGGTGCGATCACCAGATGGTCGACTACTCCAATGGGACCTTCTGGGTAGTACATAAATGTGGCGAAGCCGCAGGGATTTCCGTCGTACGTCAACCCAAAATAAGTGATCCATTGTCCGTTCAGCGAAGCCAGAAACTCGATCAGTTCGTTGGAAGCAGTACGGTGCTCTGGACCGAAGTGGTGGACATATAAGGCGAGAAATTCCGCCAACCTGTCAGAGCGTGCTCGCTTACGGTCGAACACCTCAATCGCAAACGTGGAGGAGATAGACGGCATAATTCCGAGTTATGTGTTATTGGGCGGAACATTTGCCTGCCCTGAAAGCTGTTAATTTATTAATCCGGGAAGAAAAGGCAAGCGCGCAGCCGGAGGCCGACGGTCTCGGGGTGACGGGAAGCTATTCCGAGGCGCGCCGCACACCGAGTGCTCAATGAGCTTCGTCGCTGCCTGTCGGCAACCGCCCGCCGCCCGGCGAGCTGTTCGCAAGTGGACCTTGGCCATCATAAGGCCTAATGAGCAGAAATACGGCAGGCGACAGCCGCTCCGCGCTGATTATCGCCATCGCTGCAATGCTCACGTTGGCCCTCCTATTTTCCGGGACCAATATGGTCGGACGCATTCGCAGTATAGTCATGGCAGGAACTTCCCTCGCGATCCGTTTAACGCCACCTCGGATCTGGTGAACAGCTATTTCGCCTGCATTCTCGGGCTCGCCGCGTCATTCGCCGCCGGCCTTGGTTCGAACGGCCCCTCATCAGACGCGGCGCAAAGATTGGTGGAGCGTCTGCGCTCGCGCTGTCCTGCCCTTCGGCGCGGGTCGGCAGATCCTAGCCGTGCCGTCGGCATCGGCAATGACTATGCCCATCCGGCGCCGGCGCCTACGGCTTTTCACAAATTTCAGAACTCCCCATCCTTTGCTTGTAATGCGCCACCTCAAGCGTCGGATAAGCGGCGAGAAACTAGGTCCCGCGCGCGCCGAAGCCGCCGAAGTTGTCCCTCTTCCGGAGGAGACGGTCACCCGCTCTGTTCCAGTGCCCTGGCAAGATCAATCAAAACGCCTGCCGAGCTACTCGATCAGACGCTGATCCGCTGCGACGTGAAGCAGGTTCAAAGGCACAAAGCGGTAAACCGACTTCACCCAGCCAGGGATGCAAGTACTGTGGGGAGTATGCTTCTACAGGAGCCGGCGAGCGCTGGGCGGTGTTGGAGCGCCTTCGCCGAGCCTCGCATGGCATCTCGAAAGGATCATGATCGGATCCCGATGAGAAAGTGATCGGCTTCGATTTTAAGGTGATGGCTGGTTCGGGCAAGCACATTGGCAGATGTCAACACCTGCGACGATGATGCACCTGTGATAAACGCCTTCAGCGCGACCTGCCGGATGTTGCCCGCGACAATCGTCGACATCGCGGCCGCATGCTGAATATTTTGGGAAATATCTTTCGTGACTGCGCCCTGTTGGTCGATCGCCGCGGCGATCGCTGATGCAATTTGTGAGATTCTGCTAATGCTGTTTCCAATGTTTGTGATGGCGCTGGCCGACTCCAGTGTCGCTGCCTGAATGTCAGCAATCTGCTGTCCGATTTCAACGGTCGCGTTCGCCGTCTGAGTTGCTAACGACTTCACCTCGAGCGCCACAACTGCAAAGCCGCGGCCGGCGCCGCCGGCACGCGCGGCCTCGATTGTTGCATTGAGCGCCAGAAGGTTGGTTTGCCTGGCGATCGCTGCAATTAGGTCAACCACCCCACCGACTTTTGTTGCAGCAGCCGATAGTTGCTTCATCCGGCGATCCGTTTCTTCAGCCTGGCGCACGGCTTCGTGGGCGATTTCCGTTGATCGCGCGACCTGCCGGCCGATCTCGGAAGCGGACGCCATCATCTCTTCCGTTGCCGCAGCAACCAGCTGAACATTGGCTGACGCCTCCTCCGATGCCGACGCAACGTTATCAGAGATCTCCCGAGTAAGCTGTGCCGTCTCTGTCAGCTCCCGAGCGGAAGCCTCCAGTTCGGTCGATGCGGAAGACATCGTATCAATGACGCTGCTAACGGCGCGTTCAAATGTGCCGGCCAGCTCGCCAAGCTCCGCCTTGCGCCGCTTCGCAGCTACACGATCCTGCTCTTGATTCGCCGCAAGTTCCTCTTGCAATTTTTCCTTCGATCTCACCTTAAACGCTTCCATGGCCTGAGCCATATCGCCGATCTCGTCCGAACGGCCAAGGCCCGGCAGCGTGACATCGAACTGCCCGGCCGCAAGTTGACGCATTGCCTCGCTCATCCGGCTTATAAGTCTCGCCAGCCTCTGGCCAACAAGCACCGCAACGAATCCGATCCCGAGAGTGGCAAGACCGATTGCCCACCCCAACGTCTCTCTGAGGCGCAACGCACGCGCTTCAGCAGAGGTAGCGCGAGCATCCGCGGCTGCTATTGCTTTCAAAAGAAGGGGACGGTTCCGGCCGTAGATTTGGACGAGATCGTCAACTTGGTCGTCCAGCGCTTGCTGCGATACAAGAAACGCAAGAAAGCTCGATCGATAAGAAGCAACAAGCTTCTTCAGCTCACTCTTGGACTCAGGAGCAAGTTCTGAAGCAGCAAGTGCGGCCTCGAATTCGACGACGCGCTTTTCCAGCTCATCGCCATACCTCTCCTCATGACGCAGCATAAGATCCTTTTCATGCCGTCGCATCATCAACATCAATACCGTTAGGTGCGGCTCATTGAAATGTGCAAGTCGCGCTTCCGCCTGATGCACGGCTTCGCGAAGCTTACCCTGGAGCCCATCATTTTCCGTGAACCCGAGCACCCGCTGCGCGGAGACGACGTTATTAAAACGAGTCGCATAAAGGTTGATTCCGGCGCGAAGGAACTTCACGTCTCTCAGGGGATCGCCCTCGGGCGCGGAAGCGGCCCGCTCTTCGATTTGGCCAAGGTCCGCCAGTGCGTTATTGAGGCCCTCGGCTTGCCGCGCGACCAGGGCTTCGTCGTGCTTGCGCAAGAACTCCAACGCAAGCTGCTGCGATTCGAGAAAGGCCTCAGAAAGAGACGTCAGATGGGCGCGAAGATTGGCGCTCTCGCTTACCTCACTCTGCGCCTTCGCAAGATAGTTAAGTCCGGCAACGCAAGTCGCGCCAGTGACAAGCACGCTCACGATTCCCAAAAAACCAATCTGAGTGCGCAGGCTCGGTCGAAATCGACGAAGGACCGTTGATGGGAGCCGTTTCGCGATTGTAGGGGCGGTCATCAGACTTCCGACTAGATATGAGATCGTTTCGCGAAACCCCTAGTTTTGATTGGTTACATAAGATTGAACTCGGTTGTCATCTAAATCATACATGCGCGAATAGTCGAGAGATGACCACGCACTCTGCAGCGTAGCAGTAATAACCGACGCATAAATTCTGCAGTTTGCTAGTCATGCCCGCAGGATTCGCGCGCAGAATGGCCCGTAACAGTTCCGCCGTGAGAACCGTGCCGCGAGGCCCCAACCAAAAAAGATATTTCGAAGACTCTGCCGTTTCGTCTTTCGACTGTGTCCCCCCGACGGATCAATCGAATATTAGCTTGAAGCCGCGTCGTCCGCTGCCGGAGGGCTCAATCCGCACTTGACTAGTGCGCTGGTCCTTACCTGACCGGCGCTCGCATCGACCGTCCTGGAATTCCATTAAAGCAGCAGCGATGAAGAGCGTGGGACACTCCGGCGGTTTGAGCCCGCCAAGTCGAGTACGCGATGGTCGACTTGGCTTCCTTAGGGCCAGTCGAACGATCGGCGACGGTCTCGCGCTGCTTCCACTTCGCTACAGTCTCCAGTCTTCCGCTTGATCCCGTAGCGCTTGGCGAGACCTCTCAGGCTCTCTTGACTATTTTGTATTGATCGACGGACTGCCTCCGTCGTGGTGGCGCACCCGTGTAAAACCTGTCCCATAGCGCACCCTTCGAATCGTGCGATAAGAATGCACCATCAAAGCTTGGGACTAAACACCTGGTGCGCTAATGCCGAGGATGTTCGATGCGCCAGGGAGCGTCGGTGGTCGTCTCCCACAATTTAAGCGGAATCGTTCATCCGTACGCCATAGAGAACGTTGTTGATGGCTTCTAGAACGGACGATCCATTCTTTGAATGGCGGCTGCAGAGGAATTTCGCAAGCGACCTTGTCTTCTTGTACTTGTCGTGCCTCTCGCCATCCGGCAAGTTCAATGTAGATTCGACAAACGATGCGCATGATCCTGAATGGACCACACGCGCATGCAGATCTCCTCGAATTCGGGCGCACTCAATTTAGCAATTCGGGCGCGCGAAAGCAGATCGCGGAGAATAGGCGCCCGTTCGAGGATCGTCCGATCTTCGCCCGACGGCGGACTGCCGAGGCTATGCCACCACTGCATTGCTCTTAAGGCCTGGCCGGGTCGCGCTTACTCTCCTCTTTTCCGAGTAGTAGCTTTTCCGATCGTCTCCTATGACATGCGTATAGAGTGGGCGTGTAGGAATTGGCCGGCCTGTAAACCGGATGGTATGTCGGCAGGTAGCCGGCCAGGCCTGGGTTTGTCCAAGGACACGGTTACCCTGAAGACAAACCACTCTCGTGCCACGCTAGCATCTCGGCGATGACGCCGCTACGACCTTCGTAGATTGTTCCGATGATCACCTGAAAATCTGGTTTCCGCTCCACCTCGAGGAGAGCAATCCGTTCCTGTAAGTTCATGGTTCGTCATCCTTTCGAGCCGATCAATACGCGCGCTCAATCCGCAGTCTCGAAGGCCTTCACGAACGTCTCGACCAATTTGGCCACTTCTGCAGCTTCGCCAGGCGTGATCTGGCCCGACGCCGCCCCGCTGAGAATTGCGCCCGTTGCTGAGGCGGCTTCGGCAGCATCTTTGATTGCCGGCAAGTCGAAGGTAACCGGTCGGTCCTTGCGGGGCGCAGGCACTACACGGAATTTCAGATCGAGCGTGACGGCCGCCATGCCAATCCTTTGAACGGGAAAAATTGAAGGCGCCCGAAATCGCCAAAGAATCAAAAAAGGCTAAATATCACCAAAGTCGTCCACTGTGTTGCAGACACGGAGTCAAGCGACGCAGCCGCTTGGCTGCGCAGAAAACCTGCGCTTGCCAAGTAATGTGGGTCGACTTTCGTCGCGACAGCGCTGCTAACATCGGCCTCATATTTGCTCGGGGCCAACATTGTCATCGCAAGAAATTTACTCGCCGTCGGTTGCTGCAGCCGATCGGGATCTGATCTTCGTAGTAATCGAGCGCCACCGCGAGCTATCCGCGCATTACGATGCGGCGGCGTCGGTTTCGGCTAAGCTCGAGGATGGTGCCGAATTTGCTGCCGCCGACGAAGTCACCGGCCAAACGAACCTGGCTCTCACGGAGCATGCAAATGTGCTCATCCGTTCGAAGCCAGCCACGATCGCGGGCGTGATCGATCTGATCAGATACGTCGCCGGCCTGCGGGATTGGGAGCTGCCCGATGATGATGCGTGGCACCGAGCGTTCTTAGAAGGGCTGGCGGATGCGATCGATGAGATCGGCATGGCGCAGCGGCGTCGGCACATTGGAAATTGAAAAAAGGAGGGACATAGAAATGCGATTTTTCATGTTTTTGCAGATCGGCATAATCGGCTTAGCTTCGGTCGAAACCGTCTCGGCTCGCTCCTGCACCGAGCAAGGAGCGTTGTGCGTGAGTTGGGCGAAAGCAAACGTTCCTGACGCGGCAAGGCAAAGCGCCGCTATGGGGATATGCCGTGAAGAAATTCCTAAATGCAGAGCGCGTTGCAAGGCCGGCAACAAATACTTCGTCGGAATCGGCGGCTCTAATCAATATCCAATCGATACCTGCAATTAGATCAATCGGGATAGGGGGGAGTCTCGCGACTCCTCCCCTCCCACACCACCGTACATACGGGTCCGTATACGGCGGTTCGGCGGATTATGCAGGCCACTGTCCCGTGACGGAAGCCAAGCCGAGCGAAGCGAAGAAGCTGTTTGGCAGAGCAATGGCGAGCGCGGGGCTGTTCGCGAGCCGCCAAGGGCCATGCGGGGCGCCGGCAGTTTGCGCTGCCAGATCCCGGCCGACGCCACGGCGTCGCAGCTCGGCGAAGCGAGCGGGTCCATACTTCCATTGCTTCCAGACGACGGCGCGCAGCCGCCGCCTGATCCACCGGTCAAGCACGCGCAACACCGACGGGGTTTGGCAGAAGCCGAAGTAGCCGCGCCACCCGATCAGGTAGGCTGACAGCTCCTTGGTAATCTGCACGAGGCTTCGACCGCACGTGCGTCGCGTCAGCTCCAGAACTTTTACCTTGAAGCGGGCGAGCGCCTGCGGCGCGATGCGCCGTCGCGGTGGTTCACTTCCGCCGGTAAAGCTGAAGCCCAGGAACTTGCGAACGCTCGGTTTGGCGACCGCACTCTTGGCCTTGTTGATCTTGAGCTTGAGGTGCTTTTCGAGGAACCGTTCGAGGCCGGCCAACACCCGCTCGCCCGCCTTCTGACTGCGTACATAGATATTGCAGTCGTCGGCGTAGCGCACGAAGCGATGGCCGCGTTTCTCCAGTTCCTTGTCCAGCACATCCAGCATCAGGTTCGACAACAGCGGCGAGAGCGGTCCGCCTTGCGGCGTACCCTCCTCCGTCGGGCTGACCAGCCCTGCCTCCATCACACCCGCAGTCAAGAAGCCACGGATGAGCTTGAGGAGGCGCTTGTCAGCGACCCGTTTGGCAATGAGCCCCATCAGGATGTCGTGGTTGACCCGGTCGAAGAACTTTTCCAGATCGATGTCGACGACGACGGCGTAACCGGATGCGATGTAGGTCTGCGCCCGTTCCACCGCCTGATGCGCCGAGCGGGTCGGCCGGAAGCCGAAGCTCGCCTCGGAGAACGTTCCGTCCCAATCTGCCTGCAACACCTGCATCACCGCCTGCTGGATGAAGCGGTCGAGCACCGTCGGGATGCCGAGCGGCCGCAGGCCGCCCGACGCCTTCGGTATCTCCACCCGCCGCACCGGCTGTGGCTTATAGGTGCCGTCAAGCAACTGGGCGCGGATCGTGAGCCAGTGCTCCTTCAGATAGGCCGATAGCTCGCCGACGGTCATCCCATCGACGCCTGCCGCACCCTTGTTGCGCTTCACTTGCGCCAATGCTGCTTGCAGATTCTCACGCTCGACGACTACTTCCATCGACGGTCCTGCGACCGCCGGGCGTTCGAGGCTGGCTCTCACCGCGCTTGCTTCGGTCTCTCCGGCGGCGGAGCTTGCGGCTTCACCGCCTGCTCCGGTGCCCAAGTTCAGTTCGACCTGATTCTTCTGCCGCATGGCTCGCGCGAGATCGTTGCTCTACTAACCACTTCCACCGTTCGGGCCTTCGGCGGCACACGCCACCTACTATGCCCTCAGCTGACTTCTGCGCTGCGGTCGGGCCGCCTTACGACGACCTCAGTCCCGTTGCCGGGACACAACGCAGACCTCCCGAGGTAAGACCGACCGCCTTCACCGCGCGCCCGCCGAATTTACCACCCCGACCCTTGATGACCCTGGACTTCGCGATCAGTTGCTCGCTCGTCCGGCCGGGTAGGCCTCGTTATCCGGTGTTTGTCCATCGGGCCGCGGCTTTGCTCCACGCTTTCTTCAGACCCCACCTCGCGGTGACGCCCTTGCGCTTCGCTAATCCTTCGCCGCCATCAGGCTGGATAGAGGACTTCCACCTCCAAGCTGTCGTTCATACTCGGCACACAACCCAGAGGCCGCCCTCAGTTGGCGGCCTCTTTCAATCCGCTAGCGGTACCCACAAAATCCGGGCACAAAAAAGTCCCCGCCACCCGGGCCCTTTCGGCTTCAGATGGCGGGCGTGGAGGTCCAGAAAGGTGTGATGCCTGCGCATCGCCCGGGGGCCGCCGGCACCGAAGGAGCCGGCAGTTATCCTCGGCGCGGGCATACGCTGCGCAGGAAAGCTGCCCGCTGACCGATCGGTCTGCAGCAATCTCGCGTCAAAAAGCGCTTATCGCGTACAATGGCAGCCTGCCATGCGACATCCTTCCTGCTCGCCGGTCTATCCCGCGAGGTGATCGGCGGTCGCGAGGCCCGGTTAGGATTCGCCTCCGTTGCCGGGCCTCGCTTCTTCGATCCACCATCAGATGTAGAAGAATAGAACCGCCGTCGCGATTGCGAACAGCACCGAGCCAATCCATACATTCCGGCCCCAGTCATCGGGGGCGAACACCCGGATGACGCAGATGATGCCGAGGACCGTAATGAAGGCGCCGAGAAGCAGGACGGGTTTGCCGACAAACGGTGACGTGTGAAGCCACTACCAGATCCGACCGCAAATAACTGAGTTGCCGAACTCCAACACGAAGATCGAGATCGCCGCCTGCAATCGCATGCGCTGAAACAAGATGAAGTGCGCCCTCCAATCCGCCGGCGTCATCTTCTTGGGCGATGGTCAATCTATCGACGGCGGGCCGGGCGTCCGTCTCGCGCGGTAGTTCGAAGTTGTGTGACCGGCCGGACACACTCGCAAAAATTGCAGGAATATTGTCCTGTTGGCACTTGGATATTCCGACCCGATGTGCCTTTTAGATGAGCACTTTGGCTGAGGAGATTTCTAATGAAGAGACTTTTGCTATCCAGCGCGGCCACTCTCGCGCTAATTTCAGGCGCGTCAGCCGCCGATCTTGCGGCGGCGCCATACACCAAGGCGCCGGCCGCTGTATCACCTGCCTACAACTGGTCGGGTTTCTATTTGGGAGCATTCGGCGGCTATGGTTGGTCTGATCGGGTGCGGGCTAGTGCTGGCGGTTTGACCGCTTCGGCTTCCAGCAACGATCTCAACGGCGGTTTTGCCGGCGGGACACTCGGCTACAACTGGCAAACCGGTCAGTTCGTGTTTGGTGTTGAAGCGGATGCCGCGTGGTCAGACATCAAATATTCGGAAACAGTCTTCGGCGTGACGCTGTCCGACAAGATTGAATCATTTGGAAGCGTCACCGGTCGCTTGGGATACGCCATCGGTCCGGCGCTACTGTACGCCAAGGGCGGCTACGCATGGGCAGATAACAAGGTATCGGCCTCAGCCCTTGGTGCAACATTTGCTGAAAGCCGATTCCATTCGGGCTGGACGGTCGGTGGAGGTCTCGAATATCTCTTCGTGCCGAACTGGTCTGCCAAGGTCGAATACATGTATGCCGACTACAGCAACGCAACCTATCTGACGACATTCGTGCCGGGCGGTGTCGGTTTAGGAGTCACCGTCCATACGGTGAAGGCGGGCGTCAACTATCACTTTGGCGGCCCGGTGGTCCCTCGGTATTGAGTTGCTGAAGCACAAGACCACTCAAGGCCGGCTCTTACAGCCGGCCTTGTCGTTTGAGGACATCCGTCTCGCAACGCGTCGCGTATGTGTGAATTGGTTAACAATTGGCATCCTGTAGAATCACGGCTTACCGAGACCCGGTACCGCGCGATCTCTGCCCCATCGCCTTCGACAACCACTACAATGGTGCCACTAACGGGATCGTACTCGGGATCGCTGCCGGTATCCCGAGCGACACGGGCGCCATATTGCCTGGCAAGATCGGCCGAGCCAAACAGTTCTCCCGCCTCGTCCGTCTGTAGTTGCCCGTTGTGAATGATCGGGAAGTAGTAGCGCTGCACAGCGATGGCCCTCCGTCGTTTGGGCGATCATGTGCCCCTCTCGGGATGCGCCGCAGCTGTCAGAAAAGACAGGCCACAGAACTAGGGGGCAGGATTTATGCCTCGCTTACGTCATCCAGCTGCACGCCGAATTTTTTCGCGTTCTCTGCGGCCACGGCCAAGGCGCCAGACAACTCAAGCGCCTGATCAGCCGTCAATTGGAAATGCACGCCGACGGTGCTCGCGATGGAAACGGTGATTTCGTCTCGATTTGCTCAACGCAAACCGCCGCCGCTTAATTGAGTTCGATCTCGGCGATCCGGCCCCAGTAGTCGTAGTGCTCATCCGACACAGCGACACTCCATGCTTCCGGCAATAGCGTAGCGGAGATCCTGCTTCAGGTCACGGGCGCGCCCTCGCCTGTGGACTTGACCGAGTGGCACTGCCAACTGCAGCTGGCCTACCCCAAAGGCTGCATTGCGCACTCTTCCCACTGAAAAAACTGGATAGCCGCGAACTACCCTTGCGACTCTCTAACGATTCATTCATGTAGCTAGATGGTGCATCCGAATCGCCCACTCCGCGATGCGTGGAAGTCGTCATGACTTACACGGATTTCGGCGGCTTCGCTCGTCGAAGGAGGGCCAGGCTCGATCCTGGCGCGATCTCGGAAAGGAGGTGAAACAGTATGTTTCACTACCCGCACTGCGGCGGCAGCCGCCCCGTGAGCGTTCGCGCTTACGTCAGCGCGCTCTTTCTCGACATACCAATCAAAGGCACCCCGGAACCATTCACTATCCTTGGCGACAACCTCCTCAAACGTTGTGCAACTCTCGGCCAGCATTTCCGCAAGCAAAAATCCAAAGCTCGCCGGGCCAGTCGACGTGACAACCGCCCGCATCCCGCGGATTGAGGTAGATTAAGGGAAATCGGTCTGCAGTACCTTGCCGCGAGCGTATAAGAGGGTGTCGGTCATCATATACACGGCCTCTCTCTGCACCAGCGCGTTGATGGCACTCATTCAAATGTCTCCAGATTAGCGAGCGCACATACGCCCAGGTCGATTGCGGGGATCTCACCAGCGATTGACGCTGTGTGCTTGTTGTTGGTGTTCAGCGCGTTTCGGAAACGCTTGAGATTTTGCTCTTCCTGGCTAGCCTGATCCTCCGCCGCTTTCTTGCGTTCGTTGGCTGACAAGATAGTGAGTTGGTCGTCACGCACTCTAGCAACTGCCAGGCGCTCCTCGGTGCTGCCCGCCTTTTCCAGCCCATCGTTGTAGTTCTTGAAGATCTTTTGGCAGTCAGTCAGGTCGGGCGCGACCGTGTTGCCAAGCGTCTGCATCGCCTTGGCGAAGGCTTCGCCCTGTTGCGCAGCGGCCAAAGCTTCTGGTCTGGAATTTGGCCGCACCAAGAGACTTGGTGACGTCGTCGATCTTCTTGGGAGCCTTCGTGAAGGCGTTCCCAAGGCTATTGTCAACCGTGCCGATCTGCCCTACCAGCTTATCAAGCTGGCGTTGCATTGCTCGCGTGTCGGCCGAGATAGATAAGATTAGTTGTTCGTTGTCAGCCATTAACTCTCCGAAAGACAATCGAGCTATTGTTGCGCAGCGTGCGCGATGTTGTTAGACCGCGCTCCTAACAATCGATGGAGTCGCCGACTGGCAAAGGTGATCACTCGTCGCCAGATTTCGATATCGCTCGACTCGTGGAGCGCTAACCATTCGGTTTTTGCGCTCAGGATCCATAGTGTTCTTCGACGACAATGATGCCTGAACCACCTGCGCCGCCAGCGAGACCTGATGTGCCTGCGCCGCCTGCAGTGCCCGCCGCTCCAACCGCGTAAGCGCAGGTCGCAGCAGGGGTGCGATGATGATGTCGATGCCGCCGCCTGCGCCGCCACCAGGGCCAGCTGTGGACTGCACACGTTAGCAGTGCCGCCTCCACCGCCTGAGTTAGCAGCGGCTGCGGCGCCCGCGGTTGAGTAGATAGGGCCGGCTGCACCACCTCCCATCATTGAACAGCCGCCCGTACGCCTATGATCGGTAGTCTTTGCAGTCCGAATCCAGAGCAGGGCGTTCAAGCCTCGTCAAGCAACTTGGCGATCAAGGTCGCACTAACGATCAGCAACGTCCGTCGATTCCCGCGTTTGATATCGCCCTAAGCCGCTGCGTTTGGATACTGACAACGAAAACATCGTCCCGCTAGTGGGCCGATTGTCAGTTCGGCAACAAAATGTCACTAAGTGGACGATACGCACGGTCAGAAAAAGCGAAAATCAGCAATCTTCAATTCGGCACGCCGCTTGCCTTGTTCACAGCGTCGGCACCGATCGCTTGTGAGCTCGTGATGGATGATTTGACGACTTTGAGCAAAGGCAGGGAGACTGGCTGTGTCGCGAACTGACGTAGAGCGATTCGTCAACGATCTCGAGAAGGAGGGTGGTCTGCTTGAACGCATAAAACCAAGTGCTACCGGCCTTGCATCGATTGTCGCGATCGGAAAGAGCCTTGGCTACAGCTTCACACTTGATGAAGCTAAAAGCTGCATTCGAGCCCGACAGAAGCTGACGACTAAACGGCTCGCCGATGGCACTTTTCATTCGAGTGATACGATCTCGCTCAGCGCTGTGCAGGGCGTTGCGGAGGTGGCCACGAGCAGCGCGCAAGCCGCGGAAGCGGCCTCTGACCACGCCCGGCCCGCTGAGCCCGTTGCAGTTGTTGTGGTTGTTATTGTTGCGGCTGTTGTCGCGGTCGAGATCTGACCCGCCCTTCGCTCTGACCGCATCGGCTGGTTGCTCAAGGAGGCGATGGAGTGCGATGAGAACATGAAGTAAGCTTCGCCGAATGACACACGCTGCCGCCGAGCACTACCGACAGATTTTTGACCGGCGCACGCCGGAGCAACTGCGCACCCTGTCGCACCTCAAACGGTTCATGGAGCGGTTAGTCGGTGACGTGGAGTTCCGCAGGGCGCTTGCTGAGGCAATCGCCACCCCTCGAGAGGTAACAGAGCGGTACGGCATCAAAGTGGATCCAATGGAGGTGCTACCGCTCTGGCGCGGTGGCTACCAACAATACCGCTTCAAGCCGGAGTCTGCGCCGTGGCCGCTGGCTGTGATGTGGGATGAGTATCTCCGCGAGATGATGCGTCATCGCGACCTGTTGCGCGACGAAGGCGAGATGTCAACGATCAATCCTCGCTTTCATGCTTGGCGCGAGCGGCAAATCCGGCGCTGCAATGACCAATTGGGCGTGTCGGCGGCGTCGCTCACGCACCCCATAATCGCTTTCGAGCTAAGCGAAGGCTGCAGCGTCGGCTGTTGGTTCTGCGGCCTCTCGGCCGATCGCTTCAAAGGCTATTACGACTATCGCACAGAGCATGCAGCGCTTTGGCGGGGCGTGGTTGGTGTCGCGAGCGAAATGTTCGGTTCGGCAGTCCGCACGGGTTTCTGCTACTGGGCCACAGATCCCATGGACAACCCACACTACGACCGCTTTCTGTTCGACTACTATCAGATTACGGGCGCCTTACCGCAAACAACAACGGCCGCCCCACTCAAGGATCGGGCACTCACCAGGCGCGTGCTCGGGCTCTTCAATCTATATCGCACGACCACGAACCGTTTCTCCGTTCTGAGCACGGCACATCTCAATCAGATTCACACGGCGTTTTCGCCTGAGGAGTTGCTAGGAGTCGAACTCATCCTGCAGGGCAACGAGGCGCTGACGGCAAAGGCCATGGCCGGGCGCGCACGCGAGCAGAAGGAGAAGCTCAGGGGCGCTAACAAGGACGGTGCAATCGCCTTTCTGGAACGCAATCACACGACAATCGCCTGTGTTTCCGGCTTCCTCGTAAATATGCGGCAGGGGCGTTTACGACTGGTGACGCCGGTGCCGGGTAGCGAGCGCTGGCCTCTCGGGTACCGCATCCTGGCCGAACGCTTCTTCAGCACGCCTGACGGGTTCCGGGGCGGGCTGCAGAGCATGATCGAACAGCATATGCTCGAGAGCCCAGCCCATGATCTGCCAATCCGCTTCCGCAGGGACCTGAAGTACAAGGCAGGGAACGGGTACTTTCATCTTCGCTCACGAAACATGGAACACCGCGTGCTCGACGACATCGCCCCGATTTCCGTTGGCCGTTTGATCGCGGACGGCAACTGCACAATTTCGGAGCTGATTACTCGGGTCGCAGCTGATGGAAAATCTCTCCTTGGGGTCGCCGACTTGCTCGATCAGTTGTACATGGCCGGCCTGATCGAAGAAGACCTCGACGATCGCTTCATCTGGAAGACCGGTGACTGGAGGAGCCGCATCGAACGAGTAAAAAACGCGGGCTCCCGCAAGGGTGCAGATTACGCCGATTCGCATTGAGGTACTACTTAGCCTCAAGCAACGTCAGCATCCCACCGTCCAACAGTGCTGAGCGCGATGACAAGCCGCTCGCATCCACGGTCCGTGGCTTCGTGGCGTGCACAACCGGCGTGACCACAGAAGCCCAGCGGACTTCCGCGCTTGCGGCTTCGAGCCAAGCCCTCATTTGCGTGCATCAACGGTCCACGACTGGACGCACGCTGTTAAGTCAAGAATGGCTTGCCCCGCCCAGTCGTCGATCAAATGATTCTGCCAGACGACAGTGCCGCTGGTTCCGGAGAGGTCGTGGCTTTTCGTGGCGCGCCACTGCACCTTGCACTGGCGGTGATCCCTGGTAGCCGACGACGACGCACCTGACACTTTGATAGGTCCATGTGAATGACGACTTCAATCCGTTCATCGATGATGAAAAACAACGAGTCGCACTCGAGCGTGGCGCCGCTCAATATCAAGAGCGGAGCCGCGTGCAGGCAACTATTCACCACTCGGCTCCAGCACTCTCTGCTTGTTCATGCCGTCCAGTCGCCGGGCAACGAACGTGACGCGGAAATCGTGGCTCGAAGCGGGCTGCGCACTGGCGGAATTAGCCGACTTCATGTTCACGGCCCCAGTCAGGAATGCGCAGGAGTTCACTTTGCCGTCCCTCGCGTGAGACTACGGCCGGGACGAACGCACCTGTGCGCACATCATGAATAACGTGGTATGATTATGAGTATCGATGTGCCAATCGTCCTAGTCAACATGCCTGTGTCGGCAGTCGAAAGGCCGTCGCTGGCCCTTGGTTTGCTGAAATCAGCGCTGGCGCAGGCTGGACTGCAATCCACCATAGCTTATGCCAACATCTGGTTTTTAGAATACATAGGCATCGCCGACTATGTACCTCTTGAGAATTGCCCGCCAGAGGAGGCACTGGTTGATTGGCTGTTCGCGGGCATTGCTTTTCCCGGCTACGAACGCGAACAAAACGCCTTTCTCGACCTTTATTTCGAGCGCAACCCGATACGCACAGGCAAAGGTATGGCCGAGCGTCGCGCGAATTTCCTCAGGCTGCGCTCGCTTATCGGCGAGTTTATCGACTGGACGGCTGACAAGATACTGGCGAAGCGGCCGGCTATGGTCGGGTGCAGCTCGACCTTCACCCAGCATGTCCCATCGCTCGCGTTGCTGCGCCGGCTGAGCGAGCGCTCACCTGATCTTGTCACCCTCATGGGTGGAGCAAACTGCGAGTCGGTAATGGGGTGGAGCACTCACGCGCGTTTTACATGGGTCGACTATGTCGTGTCGGGCGAGGCCGACGCACTGATCGGCCCGCTGTGTTGGGACATCCTCAACCGCGGCAGAGACATTCCGCCTGCTGACCTGCCATTTGGCGTTTTCGGTCCGACGCATCGCGAGGCCGGCTATCCCGCGGCGTCGACGCGTGACCTAGTGCCCCGCGCAGTGATCGAGAACATGCGTGACCTGCCGCTGCCGGATTTCACGGACTATTTTGCGGAGGTCGAGGCATCGCTCTACGCCGATCGCATCCATGCCGGGCTGCCGATGGAGTTCTCTCGCGGCTGCTGGTGGGGCGAGCGCAGTCACTGCATGTTTTGCGGGCTAAACGGCGGATCGATGGCCTACCGCCAGAAGCCCGCGGGGCAGGCCGCAGCGGAGATGATTGAGATGTCGGCGCGCTACGGCTCGTCGCGCATCGAAGCTGTGGACAATATTATGGCCATTGACTACCTTGAAAAGGCGCTGCCTCACCTCACCGCGCTACCCGAGAAGCTCGCGATCTTCTTTGAGGTCAAGGCCAACCTGAAGCGCCACGAAGTGGAGAAGCTGGCTGCTGCCGGCGTCCGCTGGATTCAACCAGGTATTGAGAGCCTGGATACTCGTGTTTTGAAGCTGATGCGCAAAGGAACGACCTCAGCGCATAATGTTCTGCTCTTGAAGTGGTGCCGTCAGTACGGCGTGCGGGTCAGTTGGAGTTTATTGTGGGGCTTTCCCGGCGAGAGTGATGCATGGTATGAAGAAATGGCCTCTTCGTTGCCGTTGTTGCATCATCTGCAGCCGGGACCTGCGGTACGTTTGCGATACCAGCGCTACAGCCCTTATCATCACACACCCGAGAAACATGGACTGAAGCTGCTCCCCGCCGCCCCCTATCGCTACGTATATCCGCTGTCGGAGCGCGATCTCTCGGATCAGGTATACTACTTCGAAGACAGCGAAGACAATGATGTCGGCGGCCACTTCACAGTGCGCGACGCTCACCGCCGTCCGGGACTAAATGCCGTCGCCAAGGGCATCGATGCCTGGCTGAAAGCTTGGCGGGGGCCGACTTTGTCTATGCTGTCGATGCAGGACAACGGCGACGAAATCATAGTCGAGGACACGCGAGCCATTGCAGTCGAGCGCGAACACCGCGTTAGAGGCCTCGAGAGAGAAATTCTTCTGGCCGCGGACGAAGGTTCGCCTGAAACCCGCCTGCACGAACGGCCGGGCGCGACGAATGTAATGCAGGGCGAGATTGAGGCGGCGATAGCTGACATGATCGCCCGCAAACTGATCGTACGGCTTGACGCGCGGCTCGTTGGGCTCGCGTTATGGCATCCATATACGCCAATCCTTCCCCCGACTGCGTTTCCTGGTGGCTATCTCGACCGACGCTCCACGCCAGCAGCCGTCCCGCGCGAATAAGGAAAACTGCGGTGTGCAGTTCGCAAGGTGACACCCGTCGCCTGTCTCCTCTGCTTGGCGCTCGCGCCAGTCTTGTCGCTTTGTTCGCCGCGTCGTTGAGCACAATCAACGGCGCCGAGCCCCAAGCTCCAACATATTATGGTTTGAGATATTTGGCCGAAGCGGCGGCGATAATAGCGCCAACCTAGTGGAGCCAATGAAGTTTATGCGGCGTACGGTGGGATGGGCAATGACCACCCCAACGACGGGGCCAGCGTCGGCGCGTGCGTTCGCGAGAAAATTGACCACTCCGGCGGGATGGCCCGCCGCCACTTTGATGCGAGCAGGTGGCAATCAGATTTCCGAATGGTCGTTCCAACATCGTCGAATTCCACGCCGCGTTCGATAGCTTAGAGATGCGCTGCGAACTGCATCGCTCGATCCTCGTAGACTACTTCATTGGCGAGAACGAGAAACCGCAACGAACTTCAACTCTTTGACACAGGTTGCAGCTGCCAAAGCGTCGTGTAGTTTACGGCCGCTCGAACGTTGCGCCTTTGGCGACATATGGCTTGCCCGCGTCCAGCATCGGTTGGAATCGATCCAACTGCTTCGCCGCGTCCAGATCGACACGTAGAGACTTACATTCGTGACCGACGGTCGTCGCTACTGCACCATCAAAAAATGCGGGCAACCCGCGCATCAGTTTCGATGCCGGGCGCGAAGCACCTTCTCGTCCTCGATCATCATTTGCCGCATTTCCAAATCTATCCGGCGGACATCCAAGAACAGAGACCTTACGATTCACTGCATTGAGAATTTCCCGCCCTTAAGTTGTACCCTGATAAGATAAACGGTTCACGATTGCTATGCCGACGCGTAGCTTCAGTGTGGTCCGGTTTGGGCCACGGGCTGCCTTCCTGAATGCAGTAGCGCCTGCGTCGCTTTATCCCAGGTAGCTGCCGGACCTTGAACGATCATGGCGCTCCTGCTTGTGCCGCACGCTGCGTAAGACCATTTCGATCCCGGCGCTATGTCCCAATGCTTGGCGCGGCCGTACGAGGCGACGCGTGCCCAATCTCCAAGAGCTGCGATCGAGGATCTTCCACCCATTTCACCCCTCTTTGCGTAAGCGGTTTAGCTGAAACGGCTCAAGCTTTGCGGGTTCTACAGCACGCCGCATAAGCCAGGCGGCATTACGAGGACGCGCGCTTCAAGGAGCGCATCCTGGCACCGTCGCCTCTAACCAAGGCCAAAGGCGGCAGGCTGGACGACTGGAGCTCACGACGGCTCCCGCCGCGTCCAACGACATTGCAGGCGCCGGTCGACGACCAGACGGGTGAAGAAGACCCCAAGACCCCAGATCGGACGGCATCCGGAACGGGATCAAGACATTGTCGAAAGAAGAAATCGCTCGACCACGAGTTCGCTCAGCACACCATTGTTCTCTGGCATGTCTATGACCAGCGGGCCGCTCGCTTCGGGCGGCAGCCTTGTTCGAACATCCGCAAAAACTCCTGTCCGGCCGCGATTCACGCGGCTGAACAGCAAAATTGATCGAAGTGCCAGTTGGTGCAGGAAACGCTTGGCATGCTGGCGAGCACTGGCAGTCTTTAAGGCGCACCGATCCGCAGCTCGTGCTCCAGTGCCCTCGAATGATTCCGTCGTCATCGACCACGAGCCGGTCGCGGTCCTGTGCCTTGGCTATTTCGATTCCGATCTGCATCGAGCTCTCCTCTCATCCTGCCTGGCGGGGAAAGGGGTTGCCAGGCTCCATTCGGTGACTCACAAACCAGCTTTTCTGGTAGTGGCGCGAAGCGCGCGATTCGTGTCCAAGTTCTGACACGGGACAAAGTCAGTCAGGTTCAAAACACCGGCTGCGTTTGGGGCGCCTTGCAAGATTCAAAGCGTAGTCAGGCGCTTGATGCGTGCTGACGGAGCTGGCACGTCTGTTGCAATTGGGATGCAGAAACACGGAGTGAGGGCTGAGCGCACACCAGATGCGCAAAACGAGTGATGCTCGCCTTCTCTTGAACCCGTGTGCTCTGTTTCTGAGAGAGACAGCTAGCACACGAAGTGCGCAATGAGTGGCAATAGTTTTGGAGAGCAACATGGTGCTGCACATGGAGTCCCCAGCTCCCCCGATCAAGGTGGAGAGCTGGCTGCGAGGCGAGCCCCTCACGAGCTTCCAGCCCGGGAAGGTGTACATCGTCGAATTTTGGGCCACTTGGTGCGCACCATGTGCGGCAGTGATGCCTCATCTAGTAGAGCTGCAAGAGAAATACAAAGACAGCGGACTTGAGGTGCTCGGCGTCGCAGCTTACGAACAAGCTCCAACGGCGGACGAGGCCCGAACAAGCTTGGACGCGTGGTTGACCGACAAGTTCTCGAACCTGAACTATCGGATAGGGTTCGACTCCACAGGCGAAATGAACAAGCTTTGGATGGACTCCAGCTTTTCTGTCGGGATTCCCACCTCGTTCGTCGTTGACCGTGACGGCCACATCGCCTTTATCGGTCCTCCGATGCAGCTCGATGACGTCTTGCCGAAAGTTCTTAACGGCAGCTGGCGGACCAGCGATCAAGCTAAAGCCGCCGACACAGAGCGGATCGAAACCGGACGACGCGAAATGGACGAAATGACGCGCGAGCGGGCGTTGACTGAGCCGATACTCGCCGCGATGAAGGCGGAGGATTGGGCAAAGGCGGTTTCGGCGGTCGAAGAGGCCCTCGCGGTGATGCCGGACTACCTCGACTTCCGCGGGCGCCATGCCGATCTGTTGCTTCACAAACTGCGCAACATGCAGACCGGCTTGCCGGTTATGAGGCAATTCGCTCGCGACGCGATCGACAAAAACAATGAGGTGTGGATGGAAGAGGCGCTACGCCAACTCTTCAATCCGGCGAATGACAACTCCCACTTCCCGTCTGCCGAGCGCCTTGCGATGGGCAAAGAGTTGTCCGAACACATTCTTGCGCTGAATCCTCCGCACCGGGACGGTGGCCTCAAGTGGCTGTCTTATGGGGTGGTCGCGCAGTATTATTATGAGAGCGGCAACAAGGATCGCGCAATCGAATTGGTCGAGGTGGCATTGAACTCGCTAAGCGGTCCGGAGCCTATCCCCGACGAACTGAAACAGCGCGTCACGCCGCGGTTGGTCCAAGCGCTGGCCAACTACAAGGGTGAGAAGGCTTGCTATGAGAGTGTTTGTGCAACTCCGCAAGGTGGGTTTCCGAGAGCGTCAAAGCGCAGGCAACGGAGCAAACAACAAAAAGCAGGGCGATAGTCGGAATTGCTCGCTGGCCATCATCCATTTCTCCGGCGGCGAGTGGCAACCAAATCTGACGGTCTGACGGTTTACACTAAAATGCTAAACGACGCCTCCGGCATCAAAATACTCGTACCCACAGCCATCGGGGCGGCCGGACCTAGGCGGGCACCGCCACGCTTATGGAGACAGGTGAGGATGAATATTGTCAATCCGCATGCATGGCTCACACAAATTCTCGAACGGATTGCGTAGGCGGAGGACGTCTAAGATCGCCGTCCCTTGCCGGCCTTACTCCGCGGCTTCAGCGGGAGGGCTCCTCAGCTCCGCAAGTTTCGCTGCCATCGTCGGATTGCCCTGGGTCAGCTTCTTGATCGTCACATCCTGCGCCTTGTCGTTCGCAAGGCGCAGGTTGCGGTCGGCGCCGATCAAGGCGTCTTCGGTCTTCTACAGGTGATCGATCGACTTATCGATCTCGGCGATCGCGGTCTGGAAGTGCCGAGACGCAAAATCGTCGTTCTTCGAGAATGCGGTCTTGAACGTCTCAAGCTGGCTTTCGAATTGGCTGATGTCGATATTCTGCGCCTTCACTAGCGCGAGCTCGGTCTTGTATTTGAGCGAGTTGATGACCGCATTCCGCAAGAGCGTAATCATTGGCAGGAAGAACTGCGGCCGGATAACGTACATTTTTGTAGGACATCGACGATGCCGGTATTGTAAAGTTCGTTATCCGGCTCAATCAATGAGACCGGGATGGCGTACTCGCAGCCCTTCTCGGCCCGATCCCGATCAAGCTCCTTGAGGAAGTCCTCGTTCTTGCTCTTGCGGTTCTATCGCTCTCGTTCTTCATCTCGAACATGATCGAGATGATTTCGGTGCCGCCCTCGTCCGAGTCCCGGAAGATGTAGTCTCCCTTACTGCCGGTCCGCGCGTCGTTGTCCTTCTCGAAAAACGCGAGCGGGAAGCCCATCGAGCGCACGCGGTTGAATTCGGTCTCGCAGTGCTGTTCAAGGATTTCGCCGACCATCTTGGTCGACAGACGCGCCTTCATGTCCTTGAGGCGCTCGATCGCATCGTCACGATCCTTGATCTGGGTTTCGTACTTGTCCTTGAGCGACTGCTCGAAGAGCTGCTTTTTAAGCTGAACCTGCTTAATCCCGTTTTTCAGCTCATCGCGCTCTTTCTCGATCGCGCCGACCGCTGCAGTGACGGCGAGTTTCTTCTCAAACTCGACGGCCTGAAGCTTGGCCTTCAGCTCTTGGATTTCTTTTTCTTTTGCAGCAGTGATTTTGTGGTGCTCGCTGGCCAGCCGTCAGAGCAGCCAGCGTTCGACCATCAGGACCGCCTGCTCGAGCTTGGCTTCCCGTGGCCGCCGTGGCCTGGCCGGCAGAATGGCGGTGCCGTAATGCGCCGCCATGTCGGCGTAGCTGCGGTTGATCTGCGAATCGTAGAGGCAGGCGTTAATCACCGCGATCTTGGTGTTGTCCGGCACCAAGAGCGCCGGCACGCCGCCGATCGCAAGGCGCCGACGTGGCCGCTCATCCAGTCGGCAAGCCCCTCCGTCCAGGTCGCCTGCGCGTAGCTGAAGCTCGATGCGCCGAGCACCGCGACAAAGATCTGCGCAGCGCGCCGCTAGCCGGTGAGCCGGTCGATCACCACCGGCACGCCGTAGCCGGCATAGTCGACGAACAGCTTGTCGCCAGCTGCATTTTCAGCTGCACCTGATCGAGAATGGTGCCAGCATCTGCAGCCCAATCGGATCATGACCGTGATGCCGTTCCTGTTCCGAGTCACGCTGCGCCGCCACGATCTGGCGGCCGAGGTCTGGCACATCAAGGAGTCGCTGAAGCTACCGCCGGTGCTGAGCCTCGAGGAGGTCAAACGTGTCCTGACCATGGCGACGAGCCTCAAGGCGCAGGCGATGCTGACGCTGGCCTATGGCTGCGGTCTGCGTGCCGGCGAAGTGGTGCGGCTGCGCTCGGGCGACATCGATAGTGCGCAGATGATCATCCGTATCGTGCAGTCGAAGAAGGACCGCAACGTGATGCTACCGGCGGAAGTCCTCGACCTGTTACGACAATGGTGGAAGGTGCGACGGACCAGGCATGATGCCGGCGCCGCGCCGGAACAGCGCTGGCTGTTTCCGGGCCGCAGTCAACATTGGCTGTTGACCACGCGTCAGTTCAGCCAGCTGTTCAAGGAGGCGGTCAAAGACGGGGGATTGCGCAAAGTGCCCTCTCTGCACGCGCTCCGTCATAGCTTCGCGACCCATTTGCTAGAGCGCGGCACCGACATTCGCCTGATTCAGGCGTTGCTCGGACACGACAAGCTCGAGACGACGGCCCGCTACGCCCGCGTGGCGACAGGCATGATCGCCACGATCGAGAGCCTACTCGACGCCTGAGCGCACCGCGGCGTAGGCGAGCGAAGCGGGCCGCTACGGAGCCGGCGGCGCCATAGCGCCGCCGGCTATGGCTCGACCTCGCGGACATTCTCCGCGATCACGGCCCTGCGTGGCGCGAGGCCAATCTCGGGCATGTCAACCTCGACCAGTTGAAGGTGATGAGTGCCATCGAGCGCTGCCGCACGGCAGAGCTCGGCGGGCATGTCGCACGCAGCGAGAACGTAGCATGCGGCCACACGGAGATCGCCTATAACTCCTGCCGCAACCGTCATTGCCCAAAGTGCCAGGCTGCGGCGTCACGCCAATGGCTGGCCGACCGCGAAGCGGAGCTGTTGCCGGTGCCGTTCTTCCATGTTGTGTACACGCCGCCGAGCTAGTTGCGCGACATCGCTTACCAGAACAAGCGCGTGGTCTATGACCTACTGATGAAGGCGGCTGCCGAGACAACGCTCGCCATCGCCGCCGATCCCAAGCGCATCGGCGCGCGGATCGGTGTTACGGCCGTGTTGCACACCTGGGGTCGGCGCTCACCCATCATCCACACGTGCACATGATCGTGCCGGGCGGAGCCGGTGCCAACTCCCCGCGACTTCGTGCCTTGGCGCTTTTTGGGTCAATTGAGCCTGCGGAGCCATTTTGGTGCCGGCATCCAAAATCCTGCACAAGAGCCAATATCGGCACAGGCTGCCACTGGTGCTGGCCTTACGTTATGGGCGGCTCCGGATGCCAGACGACGGGCACCGGAAGCTTCAGCAATTCCTCCGATCTTGCCGAAGCTTGCCGCGAGCGACGCAGCATACCTGCATCATTTCATCGTTGACGGGGTGCCGAGCGACTCACTTCTTGATGTACTCGCGGAGCATTTCCGGTCGTCTAGCAGCATAGGCCTCTCCTCGGTGCGGCAGCTTGGGCATTAACGCATGTTAAGCGGGATGGCTCGGTTGGTGCCGCCAAACCGACTTGCAAAAGGTCTGAAGGTCCGCGATGTCTTTGAGCGGAGTGGGCAAGAACCACCTATGGCCGGGCCGACGGGTGCCACAAGGGCGATAAATCATTCTGCAAGAGGCAACCTTGCCTGATCAGATCGGTCCCATAAACTGCTCTCCTGGACAGTCCTTGGGGGCGTGGCATGCGAGAATATCCGTCGTTTGCACATTTCGCGGTCGTGCTGAAAAAGTGCGGGCGAAGCCGCTGGAAATGGGCCGTCAACGCAGCAGCGGGACAAATTCTTATGTCAGGCTCGGAGCATACTCGAGCGGGAGCACGTTACAAAGCGGATCGCGCGCTCTTCTTGCTCCTTTGTTCTAGTGCAACCCATCGTTCCGAAGCGCGAGATGAAGGACATAACCTCTTGGATCGCGCCACAACGATTATATCAGAGGCTCGCCGGCAGCGAGACGAAAGTCGGGCAGCCATCGCAAAGCTGCGCCGGTCGAGGAACGCTCTCTTCGAAAATATTGAGAAGCTCCGTTTGGCTCATCAGACCCTTATTTCGGAGGCTACGTCTGCACGACGCTCCATGTGGAGCTCTTCGGAGAAACTGACAAAAGCTGCACGCTATCGGCCGCCTATGGCGATCGAAGATCCTCCCGCAGATCCATGAAATCGACGAAAGCCTCGCGCCGCCAGCGGACCCACACGGTGCAAGAACAACAAAAGTTAAGTGACCGCGCGGCTCGCTCGACGAGCGCTTCGAACCGGTCTCGGGCTATTTTGCTGTGCAGCTGTACGAGCGGCTTGCAGATGATCTGTATGCGCATGTCGCTGAACAGCTCGCTCTAAATATTCGACCAAAAACTTCATGCGCGCGCCTCCACGGACCAGCTAACTGGTCAAGAGAGCCCGCTAGCTTGCCCAGTACCTTGTCGACGTGACTAACCCCAAGCTCCTTGCGCTGCAACGCGACACGGGCAACCCTCTCGATCTCGGAGCAACAGACGACAAGTCGAGCGGTAGTAGCCGCTCTTGTGTGCGTTCAAGGCATCGACGAGGGTCTCCTTGGGCTTCGGCATCAGCGTCGAACGTCTCTGCTCGCTTTTGAACCGCATGGCCGACCTCATCCCAGTTTTCACGATAGTAAGCTTCCACCCTCTCGCGAAGATCTTCGCCAGCATCGTCTAGGATCTCTAATGGCGTGAACGCGTGGCGGAAGGGGTGTCCGCCGAACTATCACTTGCAGGTGTTTGTGCACATCTACAGGTGCTCAAATTAGTGCTTATTTTATAGGCTCTCTTGCTACAGTTGTCTTTCCCTTCAGCTGTTCGCTACAGTCGGATGCAAGTGCTAGGGCGCCGAAGGCCACCAAGGTCGTGCAGTTCGGCGGACGCGCGCAGCCGCTTCCGAGCTTGAGCCGAATCGTACATCGGCTGCCAATATCGCCGTTCGACGATAGGGGACCATGCGCCGATTACGAGAATTTGCTGCCTGCGCCGCGAATAGGAATTTGCCCGTGCACACGATCGGTCGCGTCGTGGGCGTCCTTCAGGATGTAAGTGGTCGCGCCGACCATACACAGTCGCGCTTGATGTGTATGCGCTGTATGGCCATTCGCGCGGGAAGGCTCTCGCGTGCCCTTTAGTGTCATTGGCTTCGCACGACAATCTCCTGGCACGAGTTTGCGGGCGTCCAATTAGTCGACGCTAGCGGCCTCGCAATGCACGCCAAGCTTTCCGAGCGTCGCGGCGTCGGCCGTCCCGGTCGATGGGAGCGAAGCCTGAATTTGAAACTTGCGTAGTCCCTCTTCAGTCTTCGGACCAATCCGTCCGTCGATCGCGCCCGCGTACAGGCCACGCTCGCTCAAGGCCAACTGAATTCGCCGTCTCGCAGCATAGGTATCTTGGCCACAGGCGCTCGTGACCGAATCTTTGGAAGACGAGGCTGGTGATGGTTTTGGTTTCACTTCCGGAGCGAGGTGCGATTTTACGAACTCAATCACTGCGGTTTCGCGCGCCTGGTTTGCACCATCTATTCTGCGCGCAAACTCTAACTCTGCGTCGAACAACACCTTTTGCGAACCTGCGGCTACGTTATCTTTGTCGACCTGCGACTTGGTCAACGTAGCCAATAGTGCAGTGCTTGTCTCAATGAATCCCGTTCTCTCCTTCGCGAGTGTCGCATCGTGGCTCGACAACAATGTCGACAATTTCTCCGCTATGGCGGCACGTTCTCGTCCAATGTCCTCCGCCTCTTTCTTTACATGTCCTACAAGCTCCTTGCGCTCGGCAGCAAGTTCGCTCGATATCGTTCCAACGAGCCACATTGCGCAACCGAAAACTGCCAAACCAAATAGAGCGGGAATGAAATAGGACGCTCCCGAAGCATTCTGAACCGCAGCCAGCCGCATAGCCGCCCCTTCTGCGGGGGAATCACCCGCTGGGACGCTGGATGGCTTAGCGTCAGCCGATAGCGGAACACTCGTTCCAAAAATTACGTTCATTGCGACAGGGGCCGCAATCTCCAGGCATCTTGCAAAATCATCCGGACTTATGCCAGTCAGCGAAACGAGCTTAGCGAAGCCAAGTACAAATAGCAGGACTTCAAGGCTGCCGCCCCGAATAGTCCTTACGTGGATTTCAAGCGTATCCAGTGTCCGTTCAATTTGCTGGTGCCTTCTGCTTTCCTCGGCTTGTATTTGTGGTGAGGGGGCAGCCACTCCTGCCTGGGGAACGAACGGTTCAGGGCTCGGTATGAGCACACGTAGGTTTTTTAAGAGCTCGCGCTTCAACGAGGCGGGGAGTTCGCTCCGGATCCTTGCGTGAATCTTGTTGATGTCGGACAGGTCAACTTGGCGCTCGCGTTCCGCTTGCTTACGAAAGCGATTCCAAAATTCCTGCTCCTTCCTCTCTGTACTCGCGAGTAATCCAACCCTCGTAACCATGGTTGGGCTGTCGTAGCTATCTACGTCGAGCGTGAGTGTGAAGTAGCCCATGCTGCCCCCACCCGGCTCTATATTGCACGACAGTTGGCCCTTAGTGATGTGATCCATCCTACCTCAAGGAGGGGGAGGATCGAAGTGATAGTTACATCGCAAACAGGATTAGGCGGCCGCCCCGGTGAGGAGGTAGCCAGCATGCTCTCTTTATAACTCTTCGCGCGCAGTTTGGCGTGGCGCAAAGGAAGTCAGGAGTTGAGGGCAATCGGACTTAGTCATGGAGGGTGCGTGCACGACAGTGCGGTGCAAAATCTCTGCCGCGCGCATGTTAATTCGCAGTCGGCGTCCTGATGCCCGCTTGCGGGAGGAGAAGACATCGTTGGCCGCGCAAAGCAGTTCCTGGAAAACTACGGTGGCCGGCCATCGCGCCTGTCGCCGCCGATCGCCGAAGTTTTCAAGCGCGTAGAGTAGAAGTGAGCGACGGGAAATATGAGCGGTTCAGACAGCGCCCCCGTAGACAGCGCTGTTCACAGCGGGGCGTTGTCGTTTTTGCGGTTAAGCCCTTAGGAGCCGACGCTCCATCCGCCACATCGGGAACCTAGGCTGCTGAAATCGATCAATAATCCTGTCGGCGTGGTGCCGGTGCCCTAACGGCTGCCCTAGCCCCGAGTGGCGTCACCGACAGGCTGGCGCGTGTACCCCATGAAGTCACCGCTTCCAGTTGCCGGGAGACCGCCGCGCTTCGCTCACGTATGCCGCGCGGTTCACTAGGTTGAGAAGCAGACCCGACGCGGCGCTCGTAAACTGACCTTCAGGCGACACCTTTCCCTTGTCGTCCGGCACCTTGTGCTTGAGTTGGCCGCAGCGGCTCCTGACCCCGTCGTTCGCGAACGAGGCTTTCACATCGTGCGCAAATTCGTTGCGAATGCGCCGTATCAAATCGATGTCGTGAAACTCCGGCTCAGAAATCAGGCCCAGGGTGTATGCAAGCTTTGCGCGGGCGCTGAACGTACCAAGCGGGGCGTTGCCTCCCTCGAACAGCTCGTCCACAACCTTGTCTTTCATCAAGAAGGCCACGAGGATGTCCTTGAGCATCTGTTCGAGGTAGCCGGTCGAGATCAAGACCTTCCCGCGCGGGCTCTCTTTATTCAGCTCGTCAAGGTAGGGAAGGAAGTCTTTGAGATTGGGGTATTCCTTCAGCAGCTCAGTATAGTCGCTCTTAACCCAGGGCATCAGCCTGACCTCAAGGGGGAAAATCGCCGACTACCATACACTCGGAAAAGCTGCTATTGGCAAGTGCTTCCACTTTTTCGGGACTCTGAATGGCCCAACAATTGTTTGCAGGGACGCCGCTTTCTGTCCTGCTCGATAATACTAACCGTAATGTCGAGGAGACCATCAACAAGCTAACGGACGCGCAAATATTGGCAGCATCGCTGGAGGATTTGACCAAGCAAATCGCCGAGGGCCATGTGATTCAAGTGCCGGTCCTCGACCTCGCGCGGGTGGAACGGACCTTCGAAGACGCGATCGTCCCAGAGCATCGCGGGCCTAATCCAAACTTCATAGACATTCAGGTCGGCGTACCTGGCCGGATTCATGTCCTCCACATTCCCTTCACCGGGCAGCAGCATATGTTTTACTACATGCCCCCGGTACCTCCGAGACTCGGCGTTACCGGCGCCACCACCGACACGGAGGTAATGGTCTACGCCGCCGGCGCCTGGTTCACCGCGGAATCAATCACGCAGAAATTCACGCAGGACATCGAGACGATCGAAGATGCACTGAAGCGTCTTCGGGAGAACTGCGACCGATACAATACCGCACTACCAACCTTCATTCGGCCTCGGCTCGACAGACGCCATCAGATCGCGGAGCGAACCCGCCAGACAACAGAGGACATCAAGTTTCCCCTCCGTCAGGTCGCGAACGCACAGCAGACCTACAAGCTACCCGAGAAACCGAAGCCGATCGCTCCTCAGCCGGCAGGGCGCGCGACTGAAAAGTCTTTCGTGCTCAGCGAGGGTGACTACCAGAACATCCTGAAAATCTGCGCAAGTATGTCTCTGGTCATGGAGCGCAGCCCTTCAGTGTTCGCAAATGCGGGCGAAGAAGACATCCGCGTTCACTACCTCGTGCAATTGAATGGCCAGTACGAAGGCCAGGCGACGGGCGAGACGTTCAATCATGTTGGAAAGACCGACATCCTTATCCGGCATGAAAACGAGAACATATTCGTAGCCGAGTGCAAGTTTTGGGGAGGGTACAAGGCCCTTATCGAAACGGCCGACCAACTGCTGGGATACACGACGTGGCGGGATACGAGAACAGCCCTCATTATCTTCAACCGCAACCTCGACTTCACAAATGTCATTTCGGAGGCCCAGCGTGCGATGAAGGATCATCAGCACTACAAATCGGGGCCCAGCACAGAGGGTGACACCAGGTTCAGGTACGTCTTCAGCCATCCCGACGACAAGCACCGGCACATCATCGTCACCCTGATGCTGTTCAACATGCCGAAACCCGTGAAGCCGTAGAGGACCGAATATGCTTGGTTTGACTAAAAGGGCGGACTTTCAGCGGCTTGTTGACGAGGGTTTGGAAGAGAGCCTTACCCTCGACTACAAGGCATCGCCCGCCCTCACCCGCGATGGCAAAGGACCTGACGAACTCTGCAAGGACGTGAGCGCGCTTGCCAACTCGGCAGGCGGCCAGATCGTCTATGGCATCGAGGAAGACAAGGCCGCGGGCAAGCCATCGAAAGTGGATGACGGAGTCACCGACCCAAAAATTACCAGAGAGTGGATTGAACAAGTTTTGAATTCTAAGGTCCAGCCTCGCATGGATGGTGTTCAGATCGACCGCGTGGACATGGAAACCGGAAAGTTCGGTTTCGTCATTTCAGTGCGCCAGTCACAGACGGGACCTCACCAAGCGCCCGACGGAAAGTACTACAAGCGCTTCAATCTGCAGTCGGTGCCGATGCATGATTATGAAATTCGCGACATCATGCGGCGGGCCACGGCGCCGGACCTCGAAGTCAAACTCTCTCTCTCAGTCGGAAGCGTCGAGTTTGCGCCTCATCAAGAACTTTCGAAGACTTTCATGTTGAACTGCACCGTCATCAATAAGTCCCCGACCCCAGCCAACTACGCGATAGTTGAGCTTTTGGCGGACTATAGGCTTGTGAATCCGTTTCAGGTCAATCCGTTCATTCAGGTTGGAGAGGTTGGCAAACCGCCCGCACCGAAGTTTCGCGTCTACCGATGGACGATCGCCTCTCCGCCCGGTGTACCCCTCTTCAAAGAGGGCGTACATGAAGGCCATACGGCACAACTCGCCCTCCAGATGCCCTCAGACCTCATCAACAGCAGCATCATATACTTTGAAACGGACATCAAAGCGCCAGGCGTTTCAAAGCATGAAGAATGGGCGATCATGGTGCGGAGCGCGAGGCTTCAGCTTCTCTATCCGGGCCACCCCATGATGCGAAAGTTTTAGCGTGTTGCGACTACGAGCGGTGCGTCTTCCGTGATTGGAAGGAGTTGCCATTGACCACGCTGCGTTTTCTCCGGCTCGGCGGATCCACTGTCCGCCTCATCCAGGCCCCAGGGGGATGAAATTTATCAGCAATTCTGGGGGGCCGGCGGCCCTGCCCTAACTTCTGCCCCAACATCCCCAGGCTCGCCAACCAACGACCCGCCGTAATCCCGGCCAAGCTGCGCGAAGATCAGAGCGAGAATCTGCTCTGGATCCTTCTGAAGAGTGATCGGCTGGTAGTCGGCGTCGGCGATTGGAGGGCCCGGGTCCCTGAAGGTGTGACTGTAGGCACGCCCTGCCTTTTCGATCTGGCGCTCTTTCACTGGCCAGCTCCGAACTGCGATTGCCGCGGCGCTAACCGCGGCGCCTCTTCCGGCGGCACGTCGCTGTAGTACGGCGCAATCGTCTTGCATCAATGTATCCGGCCTCTGATTGGAGCGTTCTGTGCTCCGGGCCATCATGGATATCAGCGCGCATTCGAGAGCTGATTAGCGCACAGGCCTCGAACGGGCCATTCGGGTCACCAGTGTTCGCATGCGCCGGGAAGACCGATCTTCCATCGTCGTCTCATCCTCTCGCAGACCTCGGCGGGTAAGGGATGTTGGTTACGGCATCTCGATAGCTCCTCACTTCGCTTTGTTCCTTTGTTCGTGCCCGGCGGTCGTTCCTTCGTCCCGGCCTGCGCGGGCATGCGACTGACGCATCGTCACCGATAGCCGGTCTTCCCAGGCCAGGTCCCCTTCGCAAAGCCAAAAGGCGGGACCGTAGCGGAGCCAGAAGGGGCCTCGTCGCCCCGGGCGACATCATCCCGGAATGGTGGGCGAGATCATTCCGGAATGGTGGGCGGACATCGAGCGGAATCAGCAATTCGCCGACGGTGAGCGATGAGTCGATCGCAAAGGCCGCCGGATCATGTCGATCCAAGATCAGGCGAGAGACGTCGTCAGTACGGCGGGAATCAGTTCCTCGGCCGGGCCTTGAGCTGCAGATCTGCGCGCGCCATCTGGCCGCAAGCCGCTCTTCCGGACCGTCAGCGGCGATGCCGACGAGCTGATCGCCCGTCCGCTCGGACGTCACCTTGGTCATCGGATCCCTGAGGTCAGCAAAGCGGACACCCGTCCCTCCGGAGGGCGTGATTGGTGGTTATCCCGTGATCAAGGCGAGCGCTTCGGCATGAAGCCGCGGCGTGGCGGTTGCCAAGATGCGCCCTTCCGAGTGAATCGAAAGCGGGCATCCCTCCCAGTCGGTGATGCAGCCACCGGCGCCCTGCACGATCGGAACCAGCGCCATGTAGTCATATGGCTGAAGCCCCGTTTCGAGAACTATGTCGCAGTGTCCCGACGCAAGCAGGCCATAGATGTAGCAATCGCCGCCGAATCGGCGCATCCGCGCAACTCGCGACAACCGCTCGAATGGCTCCATCTCGCCTTTGCGGAACATGTCAGGCGATGTGGTGTAGAAGCTCGCGTCGGCGAGGCTCTCGCATGCGCTGGTCCGAGCCAATCCATCGCCAAACCGCGCCACGCTGGGCTTCGCCATCCACCGCTCGCCCGTAAAGGGGATGTCGATCAGGCCGCAGAACGGCTGCTGCTGATAGGTCAACGCGATCAGCGTGCCGAACAAGGGAAAGCCGCTGATAAAGCTCTTAGTGCCATCGATCGGGTCGACGATCCAGGTGAACGCTCCGCCAAGCTTGGCTCCGATCTCCTCGCCGATGATGCCATGCTCCGGAAAGCGCGCCTCGATCCTTTCCCTAAGGCGCAACTCGACGGCTCGATCGGCGATCGTCACCGGGCTGGCATCGGACTTGGCAACGACATCCAGCGGCGTACGGAAATAGGATAGCACGATGGGCCTGACCGAATCCGCGAGCTCGGCGGCGAATGACAGATAGACATCGGCATCGTCTGTCGTGACGCTATATTGGGTCATTACAACTCCTTCGGGAACAGCGGCCATCGCGGATCGCGGATGATGGAGCGCGCACATGCGTTTCGAGATGCCGTACTTGTGACGCGCCAATATAGGCTCAAGACTCCGCTTAGGCGGCTCCATGTTCCCGCAAACACCCTGCGTCTGCCACCAGGATTTTAAGTGTCGTTTCGCGATAGCGGTGGGACCATCGTCGTTACCAAGGCGGCCCGTGCGCAACGCCACTACTTGTTAAGAAGTACGTATCCCTCCTCGGCCTTGTATCGTCCTTCCGGCTATCTCGCCGGTATCGCCTGCGCGCCCGGCGAGGACCGAGCGATAACACTAAGGCTGCGATATTCATGCGGGGCATTTTGGACACGCTAGATATGTGATTTGTCTAGTAACGCGTTGCCGATCATCAAATCGTCGCGCGCGAGGCGCGATACGTGTTCATCAAACGCTACGACATTTCCCCTCCACCTGATCGAGCATGACCGGCAAAGGAGCTCGTGGGGCTGCCCAGGCACCTTTCGGGCAGTGCCTGACTAATTTCGTCCCCTGACCAAAAGCTGACGGCCGCTAACAATTCCTCGAATTTCGGTGACTTGCGGGGCGCGACGCACCCCAGTCAACTTAGAACAGCGATGCTACAAGCCACAAACTTGTCAGAGTTTTCCAGCCGCGCAGGCAGTCTTCGTCTTTGTCAAGGTCTTCACCAATCGTGGCGAATGACTCTTGCCGCCATCAGGGCGCGGCAGCAACTGCGGGTTCAAGGCTGAAGGGCTGACCTCAAACACAAAGGCATCTTCGTCATCTTCGATTCGCTTTGACGATCCCAGACTTGGAGGTTGATCGCTGTACCGGCTTTTGTGCCGGCGTCGAAGTGCTCTAGTCGCGCATCGCGGTAAGCTGCGAGACGGAGCGGCTTTGGGAGCCGAGGATTCCGCTGGAGCAAATTGCGCCTGCTTCGAATATCAACCTTCGCCGCGGGAACGACAAGTTTACGCAACGCGGAGCTAAACGGCTGCCTACCAAATTTGGTATGGGACATAAAGACGCGTTTGCACCGTGCGACCGAAAGTCTGTCACGCTCGAGAGATATTGGTGGGGACGAAAAACGTCTTGGCAGGCTTCATGCCCGTTCTTGTAAAGCCCCGCACACTGGTTCTGTTGAGCAAATGCGAGCGTCGTCTTTCAGGGGCGAACCTCATGTTTTCGGTCTTCGCGATGTTCGACCTCGCCAACCCGCGCGCAGATCGTTTGCAGGGCGAGCAGGAGCTTTGGGTCGTGGCCGCGAAGGAGCTTTCGCCTGGCGCCCCTCTCGACGTCGGCATGTCCAAGCCACAAGCCGAGGTGCTCATCGGCGGACACGTGGCGGCGCCTGAGGGACGGCCTGACAACCATGTCCACGCAAATCTAGGCATGCGTCGAACCGTGCCGCGCGCCATCGCCAAGGTCTCGCGCGCACCGCTACACCTATTGAGCCACGACGCCGACATTTCGCAAACACCGGACCATACGTTGATGCCGTCATTCGAAAGCTGGATAGCGCCGCTCAATCTGCCTGGCCTGACGCTCCTCCCGCAAGACCTCTTTCCCGAGTTCAAGGCGGCCTCGGTAGTGATCGTCGAAATGACTTCATCATCAACCTAGCCGCGCGCAACCGTTTCCAAGCACCGCCATTGCCTCCCGCCTCAAGGCTGACGGTTGCCTGCTCACCTGAAGCGAGACGTCAATACATGGTCGATGAACTGGATCTGCGAACCTTCACGGCACATCCGCAGCGCGACGCTGTGCTCCGCGAAGTGCACGCGCGCCCCTTCACGCGCCTTGTTTCGCCGTTCAGCGTGATCCACTTCGCTTTTCTTGCGCAGGGCGAGGCGGCCACAAGCGATCGCTGTCGTTTTATCGATTTTTGCCTCGAGCGCAATCTTACGCCGCCTGAGCAATCGGCGAAACTACATCAGATTGTCATCGGGCCCGCTACGTTACGCTGGGAGCAGCATTCGGAATTTACAACATTTACCTGGATCTGGACTAACGCAAATTGTTCTGCCGCAGACCAATTTGACAAAGTTGATGGTGCCGTCCGATCGCTGATCCGCGCGCTGCGTCAGACTGGACAGTTGCTGGTCGCGATCAGGCTAGAAGTGGAGCGGAACGCCTCGCCGACCAGGCGGGCCGAACAGATTTTTGACAAGAATAGCCTGGCCATGGTTGCCACAAAGAGCGGCACAGGCGTTGCCGCCTCAGACTTCCGCGTAGACGAAAAAGGCTTCACGAAAATACTCGTCTGCGACCTCGGGTTGACATCGCACGATCTCGGAGCGCTGGTGCAGCGGCTCCTGGAAATCGAGACCTACCGTCCATTGGCGCTGCTTGGCCTGTCGGCGGCCCTTGAGCTTGCACCATCTGTTGATCGCATCGACCGCCGTCTTGTTGAGGCGCTCGAAAAAATGCAAAGCGGTGAGGGGCTGCAGTTCAACAACCAGCTGCTTGCCGAGCTGACGGCGCTGGCCGCATCCTTCGAAAGAGGCGCGACCGGCAGCCTGTTTCGCTTCGGCGCCAGCAGGGCCTATTACGAGCTGGTCCAATCGCGACTATCCATCATTGAAGGCAACGATGTCTCGGGCTATCCAACCTGGTCGTCGTTTCTGGCACGCCGCATGGCGCCGGCGATGCGAACCTGCGCCACTGTGGAGGACCGTCAGGCGACTCTGTCGATCAAGCTCGCGCGGGCCGCCGACCTGTTGCGAACCCGGGTCGACGTCGAAATCGAACGACAGAATCGTGACCTGTTGCAGGCTATCAACGAGCGCGCGAGACAGCAACTTCGGCTGCAGTGCACGGTCGAAGGATTGTCGGTCGGGGCGATAGGATATTATGTTGTCAGCCTGTTTAGTTATCTTGCCAAGGGCGCGCATGATGTCGGACTGCGAGTAGAGCCCTCGTTCCTGACCGCAGCCTTCGTGCCGATCGCGGTCGGCGTGATCTGGCTGGTGAGTTACAATGTCCGAAAGCGACACCTCAAGCACAACGACGAGCCCTCGGTTACTTGCGACTAAAGCTCCTTGAGGGCATCGGTGCGTCCGTCCTGCGAAGCTCGCATGGTCGGGGTGCGACGCTGCCGCAAGATCGCGAACGGCTCCTGCGCAAGGTAATGCCCGGCCCGGACCAGCCAGGCGAGGCATTGTATCGGGTCAGTCGCCGTTGCGACGGCTAGGACGGGACCAGATCAGGCTGAAGCCCTGACCTTCCTCGTCGAAGAGGTCGGCGAAGATCGCAGCAGTGAAGCTTGGATCGTCAAGCTTCAGACCCAGATAATCGCGGCCGCCGTTGGAGCGCTTCGACCAGGCGACCCCGATCTCCACACGGCCGACATAGACCCGGTGGCTCGGTCCGTTGTCGCCGGAGCGGTTGGTCGGGGACGATCCGGACGTTCCTGGCCTGGAGCGAGAGGGTGACGATCGCGCCGGTGAGATCGTTGTTGCCGGTCTTCTTGAAGGTGCCGATGGTCGCCATAGTAGTTCTCCTTGATTTCTGTATTCCGACCCCCCACCTTGCGGCCTCGATGGTGATCGACAGGGCGATCGACGGCGCACCCCGAAGGGGCCTGACAGCAAAGGAGCAACTTTCTTGGCTGGCGCGAGGAATGACGGCGCAGCCACACGGGAAGGTAACGCAGCTGTTGCGCCTTAGGCGGTCGAGGCGCAGCCGTCCTTCAGACCAATCGGTCGAAGAGGTCTTTGGTGCGCTCGGCCTAAAGAACTGAGTCAAGGAGAATGTGGCGAGTTCGACCGCACCGAGAGGCAGGCAAGTGATTTCGATGGCGACACGCGCCCTCTCCCTTCAGCAACGGACGGATTTGGCGTCGTGATTACGCGTCAGCCGCGCGGCCCGTTCACGTTTATTGTCGGGCGCATCCTCAAGATGCGACCGCTTGGCCCATGCCTCCATGATCACCGCGACAAATCCGGGGTGGAAGCTCGACCATCGGAGCTTCAACGGCCAGCCCGCTCACGTTCGAATTTCGACGATGAGGACCCGCGAGAATTGCGGATATCTGGTCCAGTCCCTCCCGTCGACGCGACGCTTCATTTGGCGCTACCATTGTGGCAGGTTCGGGGGCGGCCATTCCAGTGAAGCGGGTGAACGCTTTGATGCTGACGGCAATGGCACCCACGACGGCAAATATCGTCCGCCAGATTGGTGAAGGCACCGTCATCAGGGCGATTCCATATGTGCCGCTATCGCCTCTACGTAGCGGGCGCGATGCCAATTGCGACGCCTCCGAGCAACCCGGCACGGGTATGGAAGCCCACATGGCGATCGTCATGCCAACGAAGACCGGGAGCGCAGAGGCAGCCAGCATGAACACCAGCCAACAGAACAAGCCGATGACGAGGATAATGAGTGCTGGCCCGAGCATGACCATGGCGGTGGACTCCGTGAGATAGAGGTCTGACGGCTGCGCCTTCCGCCACCACGGCGCGCGCGACCCTACAGCAGGAAACGCAGGGACCGGATCGTCACAAATCCAGTTATACGATTTTGTCATTGGCGCCGAGGTTGCCGGCTGCCACTCCATCGTGTGTGTTGCTATTGAGGATCCGGCGTTACAATCGCCACTCACTCCCAAGCCCTGGTTGTTTTCCGTTTGGCGGCGCTTTGGCGCGCAACTATTCCCACGCAGGTATAAACGTTGGTTATTGGATCTGTCCTCGCAAATATCGGCTGTGGAGAGATTGTCGGAAGCTCCGATTGTCACATTTGAGACAACGTCGGCAAGTTGACGCGACAAACTCTTCCGAAAAGCCTGCAAAAACATGCGAATTCAGTTTGGCACATGCATTGCTCCATTCGGGCATCATCACCGATCGGGTGATTTCGGAGCGGATCTGGCGCGCATTGCTGCAAATGTCAGCTCTGCTCCGACGATTTGCCGCGCGGCGATATCTTAGGAAGGCCGGTGTGGACCGGGAAAGTGCAGGATCTTTGATGAAGTCGAGAGTACTTTTGTTGGGTGTCACGACGATTGCGGTCATAGCGAGCGGAGCGGCCAACGCGCGCCTTGAACAAGAACCGAAGCTGCCGCTGGTCGTATGGAACTGGTCGGGTGGCTATATCGGCGGACACGTCGGCGGTGGATACGGCCGAACCTCCTTCAGCAATCCATACGGTCCATCAATCTATGGCGGCATCATCGATACCCCGGCGTTCCTCGCAGGTGGCCAGATCGGTTACAACTGGCAGAACAACAGCTGGGTGTTTGGCATCGAGCTGGATGCCAGCGGTGCTGTCTCCGACGGCACAAATACATGCCTCGCCCCTTCGGGCTTAGTTGTGAGCGCAAATTGCAAGGCAGGTCCGAGCCTCTTTGCCACCGGGACCGGTCGCGTCGGTTACGCCTTTGGCGCGCTCGGACACACACTGGCTTATCTCAAGGCAGGTCTAGCCTGGCAAAACAATCGGGGCGATATCGTCAACAACTATGAAGGCGGCTGGCCACAGGAGAAAACCCATTTCGACTATGGCCGGGTCGGTGGCATCATCGGGCTGGGCATCGAGCAAGCCCTAACGCCTGCATGGTCGGTGAACGTCGAGTATGATTATCTGCACTTTGGCGGACCGGGCGTCGCGACCCCTTCGACAGTGCAGTTTCCGCCGTTTGCGATTCTGCCGGCGAACACAACCAGCCTGTCCAGCAACTACCACATCGGAAAGATTGGCCTTAACTACCATTTCGACGCCGACTCAAAGGCCGCACAATGGTCTAATGCTCCGCTGTACACGAAGGCGCCCGCGAGCGTGCAGCCCATTCCGTACGCAATTGGTTGGTCGTTCGAAGGCGGCTCGCGGCTCTGGCTTAGCCGGGGGAAATTCCAGTGGGATCACAGCGCAGCGGGCAGAGACCAAGATCCTGGCTTGCTGATATCGAGGCTCACCTATCATCGACAGGACGGATACTCCGGGGAGTTGTTCGGCCGTGTTGACAGTCCCTGGGGAGTGTTCCTGAAGAGCAACATTGGCCTTGGGCAGTTCAACAAAGGGAAGTCGTATGATGAAGACTGGTTGCCCGACGAGGGACGGTCCTACCAGAACACTCTTTCAGATGAGGCAAACGGAAAGTTCACATATTACACGGCCGATGTCGGATACGATTTCCTGCGCGGCACGAACTACAAGGTTGGTGGATTTCTAGGCTGGACCTATTACGGCCAGAGCTCGGACTCGACCGGTTGCGTTGAGTTCGCTAATCGGCGGAATCGATGTCTTAACCCGGGTGACAACAGGATTGTTGGCAGCGAGGATACGCAATGGAATGCGCCCCGGATCGGCCTGAGCGCCGAAACCATGCTGACCGAGCGTTGGCGCCTGAACACTGATATCGCTTACCTGCCCTGGACCGATTTCATCGGCCGGGACAATCACCTCCTGCGCCCAAAGACCACCTTCTCTGAACAACGCGGCAGTGGTGGCGGCGGAGTCCAGCTTGAAGGCGTGCTGTCCTACTTCCTCACCGACAACATTAGCATTGGCGTTGGTGGTCGCTATTGGGCCATGTGGACCAAAGAGGACGCCGGGTCCATGAACTGCGGTAACGGCTGCATCAAGCACTCGCCCTCATTTGCGAAGTACAGCATGGAGCGCTGGGGTACGTTCTTTCAGGCCTCATACAGATTCGATTCAAAGACTTGATCTTGGCCGGCTCGAGACTACTTCTCGAGCCATCCGGGCCTGCTTGTAAGCAGCGACGTCGGCGCCAAACAGCAACGCCGACGTCGCGGGTAATGATGGTGAAGCACCTCGGAGCGGAGCTCAGCTTGGTTGCAAAGAATGAGTGCCAGCCGGTGCGAGCCCCACGCCTCTCGAGTCCCTTCGGCCCCCGAAAGCCTCAGTGCCGACACGATTTCACCCACCCCCCGCCTTCCTTGAGGATCTTCCAACCTCCTTCGATCGTCTCATGAGAATAGAAGTAAGTGTCAGCGCTTTCACTTCTTGAACAATAGGTTCAATGCAAGCGTCCCCAAGTTGAGGAAACGCCGCAACGTTTTAGGTTGGATCGGAAATGAGAAGCTGCACTGCGGAACTGCTTGCTGTAGCCCACCGCGGCGCGCGAGAAGGCCCTGACGTCGCGCGCTCCAGCAAACTCTGCGAGCGCGGCATTGAGATGATCCGAAAGTCCGGGATGAGCTAAGCAGGCGGGCCTCATCGTCGGACAGAATGCGACGCGCCAACTTTTGGGGGCAGATCGGCGTAGTAGTCCCTGAGCCTGCCCTGACGACTTGGTCGATCAGCTCTAGCGCCTCGGGCAAGTCCCGGGCGTGCCTGGCCGCTCGACGGCAAGTTTCAAGCTCCTCGAGGCTCCCCAATTTTCGCTTTGCTGCGTTGATTTCGTCCCGGGTTGGCGCCCCACATCCGAAGTCGGTGGCGGGTTGGCAAGCGCCGCGGCTCTATCTTGAGGCGGAGCTCATCCGCTCCACGACGGAGTCGCCCGTGTTCAAGAAGCGCCGGTACTGGAGACTAACCCTCGAACCCTGAGGCCTCGGAGAAGCTCTCTCGGTCTATTCAACAGTCGCGATCAAGGCTGTTGAAATGGCTCGAGCCAGAACTCGGCGGTTTTCTGGATGGTTCACCATTGTCGCGTGGTCGCCTGGAACGGGCACAGTATGAATATCCCCAGCATCCACGACCCGGTCCCAGCCCTGCTTTGGCAAGTCGCGATCAGGCTGTTTGTCAGCTGATAACCGACCGATGAGAGGCTCACTGGCATAAAACTGGTGGATTTCAATCGGGAGCGACGGAACGCGATACGATCGTAGCGCGCGGTGAAATGTCGCGACCTTTTGATACATCGAAATGTCACTGTGAAGATCGTGATCTGGAGCTAGCGCTTCTATTTGCTGCGCCTTTTCAAGCAACTCAGAGATGGAACATTCTTCGGTGTCCCGTTCTAAAATCTCGCGATACGCATCGCGTAAGATTCCACAACGATCCAAAACAAATTCTCGTGCCAAATTCTTCAGCGATTCGTTTGAAGAAGCCGCAGGTAGACTAACATCGATGAACGCCATGAATGACACAACTTCATCAACACTCAGTAACTGCTCGGCAATTGCATAAGCCAGGATTGCACCTGATGAGTATCCAGCAAAGCGGTATGGGCCACGCGGCTGGATCTGTTTAATCGCAAGAATCACCTCCGCGGCCATCGCCTCGAGCGTCGGTGGACGAACATCATCGAACGGGGGCCATGGCAGAGCGTAGACCGAGCAGTCTGCATCCATTTCCGCTGCCAAACTGAGGACATACGAACAATCCCCAAAACCTGTGGGGACAAAGAAGAGAGGTGGCTGCGATCCGGTCGATCGAACGGGAATCACCGCCCTGTTACTGGGCTGCACCTGCAAACGAATCTTCGATGCAAGCTCCTTCAGAACAGGGGCTCGGAAGAGGTCGATGGCGCTAAAACTTAGCCCAAGATTTAATGCTCCACTGAGCATCTGCACGGCCAAGAGGGAGTGGCCGCCCAGTTCGAAGAAGTGGTCGTTGCGCCCGATGCGCTCGACACCAAGGAGCTCGGCCCAGATCTGCGCCAGCGCCGTCTCAACCGCGCCTTGCGGCGCCTCATAGGCTGCCAGCGCATAGGCCTGATCGGCCGGCACCGGCAGCGCGTTGCGATCGAGCTTGCCGTTGACCGTGAGCGGGATCGCCGCCAGCCGCACGAACGCGCTCGGCACCATGTAGTCCGGCAGCCGCGCACTCAAGTGCGCGCGCAAAGCGCCCGCAAGCCCGCCTGCATCGCCCTCGTCCGAGCCGGCCTCGGGCGCGCAGACCACATAGGCGATCAGATGCTTGTCACCGGCGCCGTTCTGGCGCGCCACCACCACCGCCTCGCGCACCCAGGCGTGTTCGCAAAGCTTTGCGACGACCTCGCCCGGCTCGATGCGGTAGCCGCGGATCTTCACCTGATCGTCGTTGCGGCCCAGGAACTCAAGATTGCCGTCCGGCAGGTAGCGTGCCAGATCGCCGGTCCGGTACAGCCGATCGCCCTCGACAAAGGGACTGGCGATGAACCGCTCGGCTGTCAGCTCAGGGCGGTTCAGGTAGCCCCGTGCCACCCCCGCCCCGCCAATGTAAAGCTCGCCCACCGCACCGAACGGCACGGGCGCGCCATGGCCGTCCAGCAGGTACACCCGCGTGTTGGCAATTGGACGCCCGATCGGGACCATCGACCCATTGAAATCAGCCGGGCAAGTCCAGATCGTCGCACAGACTGTTGCCTCGGTCGGGCCGTAAGCATTGACAATTGATGCTGGGGCCAGACTTCGGATGAGTTCTGGCTTCGGCAGCTCTCCGGCAAGAATGAGAACTTGCACAGCCAAACCTTTCGGATCCTTGCTGGTCTGAAGCAACGCGGGGGGTAATGTCGCGTGGGTGATGGCTTCGCTTTGGAGATAATCCGATAGCTTGTTACTCGCTTGACGGATCTGTTCGGCCGGCAAGTGCAAAGCGGCTCCGGAGCCAAACGCCATAACAAGCTCCCAAGCGCTTGCATCAAAAGCAATGGAGGCGAACTGCACGACCCGGCTGTTGGAAGAAGCGCCAAAGAGGCCGACCTGAGCCGACTGCAGATTGACCAACCCCTGATGCTCGACCATGACCCCCTTTGGGATTCCGGTTGAGCCTGAGGTGTAGATTACATAAGCGAGATGGTCCGATGTGAGGCCAAGCGTGCGCCGATCAGGGTTTGAAGCTGCCCGTTCGGCCCAGGCGGGCGTTGCCGTCTCCAGATCGATGACTGTCACATCGGTCAGCACCTCGGGGCGGAGTGCTGCGCGACCAACGCCGTCGCAAAGCAGCAGCCGTGGCGCGGCATCGTCGACAACCTGGTGCAGCCGCTGGCTGGGATAGGCTGGGTCCAGCGGCAGATAGGCACCGCCCGCCTTCAGGATCGCCAAGACACCAACCACCATCGCCGGACTGCGTTCGAGGCAGATCGCAACCGGCTGGTCCGGCTTGACCCCAAGCTCGATCAGGTGATGTGCGAGGCGGTTGGCCCGAGCGTTGAGTTCGCCATAGCTCAGCCGCTCATCATCGCAGACTAGCGCCACCGCCTCCGGCGCCTTTTGCACCTGCGCCTCGAACAGCTCATGGACGCACAGGTCCGACGGATAGGCCCTCGCCGTCCGGTTCAGATCCTCCAGCAGATAGGTACGCTCCTCGGCCGGCAGGACGTCGAGGTAGCGTACCGGCGTATCCGGGGCGTGCTCCAGCGCTTTTGCCAGCTCCTCGAGCGCGCGCTGCATGTAGCCGCAGATCCGATCCGCCGAGATTGGCTCCGCCACCTGCGCAGTGAGGCCCAGCGCCTCGCCATAATCCTCCACCGACAGGGTCAGCGGATAGTTGGTGCGTTCCTCCCCGCCCAGCCATTCCATGCCCGACAAGACATCATCCGTCCCGGAGCCGGGCACAGCCGGCGCCATGTTGTGACGGTAGTTCAACAGCGTGCTGAACAGCGGCGCCGACCCGGCAACAGCGCTGCAGCGCTGTGCCAATGCCAGCGAGGCATGCTCATGTGCCAGCAGGTCGGCCAGCCGGGCGTGCGTCATCCGAACGCTCGCCTCGACGGCGGTCTCATCGAGATCAAGCCGCACCGGCAGGGTGTCTATGAACAGCCCCATGGCGCGGTCGGCGCCAGCGCTGCCCTGCAGCCGGCCTAACAGCACCGTGCCGAACACCACCTGCTCTCGGCCGCTGCTGCGCGCCACCACCTGTCCCCACGCCAGATGGCACAGGCTCGCCAGACTCACCCCCAGCCGCCGCGCCTGTTCGCGTAGCCGCGCATGGAGCGCTGGCGGCAGCATCCGATGAGCCTCTCGAACCCCGCCACCGTCGCCGCGCACCTCGCTCAAGCCAAAGGGCGTGGTCGGCTCGTCGATGTCGGCCAGCAGCTCCCGGAAGAAGGCCTCATCGGACTTGGCATCACCACGTAGATGCGCCTGTGCCACCAGATTACGGAATGGCTGCGGCGCCGTCAGCTCATGCACACGCTCCTCCAGCTCGGCCCGGACCTCAGCATGCATCACGTCGCGCGTCGTGTGATCCCCGATGAGATGATGCTGCAGCTCCAGCAGCAGCCAGCGCGCGCTACCGGGCTCGCGTGCAATCACAAACCGCAGCAGCGGCGCGCGGCCAAGCTCGATGCGGTGCTGACGTGGATCAAACCGCTCCTTGAGCTGCTCGGCGCCAGTGCCGTGAGCGCCATCCAGCTGAACCTCAATCACCTCCAGTCGCGCCTGCCGCCACACCACCTGGGCTGGCCGAGACAACCCCTCCCAGACAAACGAGGTACGCAGGATGTCATGCCGATCCACCACCCGCTGGACCGCGGCAAGATAGCGATCGAGCAGCCCACGCTCGGCAAACGCCATAAGCGACACCAGTAGGTATGGATCGCCCTTTGCCGCTAGCAAATGATGGAACAGGATGCCGTCCTGCAGCGGCGACAGGCCGTAAATGTCCTGGATGTTGCAAACCCCGCCGGGTACCGTGGCGATGATCCGGTCGATCTCGCGCTGCGTGAGCTCGATCAGCGGCAACATTTGCGGCGTGATCGCCGCGCTCCGCTCGGTGATCAAGTTGGCCGGGACCGCCGCCTCGTAATGACGATCCAGGCTTGCAGCCAGATCCGCCAGCACGGGCTTGACGAACAAGGTGCGCACCTCGATGCGCAGTGACCGCCGCCGTAGACGCTCGATCATCTGCACCGCCAAGAGCGAGTGCCCTCCCAGTTCGAAGAAGTTGTCGTCTCGTCCGACCCGCTCCAGCCCCAGCAGCTCGGCCCAGATCTGCGCCAGAACCGTCTCCATCTCGCCCTGTGGCGGCGCGTAGGTCCGGCGCGCATACGCCTCGTCGCGAGGGGCCGGCAGCGCGTTTCGATCGAGCTTGCCGTTCAGCGTCAGCGGAAGCGCCGGCAGCCGCACGAACGCACTCGGCACCATGTAGTCCGGCAGCCCTGCACTCACATGCGCCCGCAAACCGCCGGCAAGATCAGATTCCTCGGCTTCAGAGGCAACGACATACGCAACGAGGCGCTGCTCGCCGCGACCATCCTCGCGCGCCACCACCACCGCCTCGCGTACGAAGGCGTGCTCGCAAAGCTTTGCTGCGATCTCGCCCGGTTCGATGCGGAAGCCGCGGATCTTCACCTGATCGTCGTTGCGGCCCAGGAACTCAAGATTGCCGTCCGGCAGATAACGTGCCAGGTCGCCGGTCCGGTACAGCCGGTCGCCCTCGACAAAGGGACTGGCGATGAACCGCTCGGCTGTCAGCTCAGGTCGGTTCAGGTAGCCCCGTGCCACCCCCGCCCCGCCAATGTAAAGCTCGCCCACCGCGCCAAACGGCACGGGCGCGCCATGGCCATCCAGCAGGTACACCCGCGTGTTGGCGATCGGACGGCCAATCGGGACGATAGCGTTATCAAACTCAGCCGGGCACCTCCAGGATGTAACGTCGATCGCGGCCTCAGTCGGACCGTAGAGATTGTGCAGGTCCGTCCAGGGCAATACGTGCCGAACCCTATGCACACTGGCGGCAGGGAACGCCTCGCCGCTGCATACAACCCGCCGCAGCGATGTGCAGCGCTCAACACTCTGCGCATCCAAAAAGCTGACCAGCATGGATGGCACGAAGTGAATCGTCGTGATGCGCTGGCTGACGATCAAGCCGACCAATGCATCGGGATCTCTGTGCGCACCGGGCGGCGCCAGTACCAGCGTTGCCCCTTCAAGTAAAGTCCAAAAGAACTCCCAGGCGGAGACATCGAAGCTAAATGGCGTCTTCTGCAACACGACGTCTGTTGCCTTCAGGCCATAGGCGCTCTGCATCCAGATCAGGCGATTGACGATAGCCCGATGTTCATTCTGTGCCCCTTTGGGCGCGCCCGTGGATCCCGAGGTGTAGATCACATAGGCGAGATTGCGGGAGGTCAGGCTGAGCGCGCGCGGGTCGGGATCCGCTTCCGGCAAGCTGGCCCAGGCCGGCGCCGCAGCATCGAGCTCCACAATGCTCATATTGGCCGGCACATCTGCGCCGAAGGCGGCACGGCCGGCCACATCGGCCAGCAGCAGCCGCGGCGCCGCGTCGTCGAGCACCTGATGCAGCCGCGCCGGCGGATAGGCCGGGTCCAGCGGCATATACGCCCCGCCGGCCTTCAGGATCGCCAGAAGCCCAACAACCATCATCGAACTGCGCTCGACGCAGATCGCAACCGGCTGGTCCGGCCTGACCTCGAGGGCGATTAGATGATGTGCCAGGCGGTTGGCCCGCGCATTGAGCTCGCCATAGCTCAGCCGCTCATCACCGCAGACCACCGCCACCGCATCCGGGGCCTTGTGCACCTGCGCCTCGAACAGCTCGTGGATGCACCGCTCCGCAGGATACGGCGCCGCCGTCCGGTTCAGCTCCTCCAGCAGATACGTGCGCTCGGCAGCCGACAGCAGCTCAATCCGGCGGACCTCTTGCTGCGCATCGGCTGCCATCGCCCGCAGCAGCGCCAGCAGATAGCCACGCTGCCGCTCGATCGTCGCCTGATCAAATAGCGCCGTGGCATAAGCCAGCGTTCCGGCGATCTCTTCGCCATGCTCGCCAAGGCTCAGTTCCAGATCGAACTTGAGCTGATCAATCTCCTCCCTGGCAGCTTCGACACTCAGCCCCGGCAGGTCCAATGACCCAACCGCATTGTTCTCCCAGGCCAGCATCACCTGCAATAACGGCGTGTGATCAAGAGCCCGGGGCGGCTGCACGATCTCCACCACCTGCTCGAACGGCAGGTCCTGATGCTCCTGCGCAGCCAGCACCGTGCGCCGCGTCCGCTCCAGAAGCTCCGACACGCTTGGCTTGCCCGACAGGTTGAGCCGTAGCGCCAGGGTGTTGACGAAGAAGCCGATCAGCTCTTCGATCTCCCGGTGCCCCCGATTGGCGCTCGGCACGCCAATCACAAGATCGTCCTGCCCCGACAGACGCGACAGCACCGCCGCCCAGGCCGCCAGCACCGTCATGAACAACGTCGAGCCATGCTGCAGGCTCAGCCGCTTCAGCTCCCGCGTCAGATCCGCATCGACGGTGACCGGGACCGTGGCCGCGGCAAACGACTGCTGGGCAGGCCGCGCACGGTCCGTCGGCAAGACAAGACGGGTCGTGCCTGCCAGGGCGCCGCGCCAATACTGCGCCTGCTTCTGCAGCCGTTCCCCCGACAGCCATTGGCGTTGCCAGGCGGCGTAATCCGGATACTGGATCGCAAGCGGCGGCAGAGGATCGTCCTGCCCAGCCTCGAACGCCCGGTAAAGCTGGCTAAGTTCACGCAGCAGCACGCCCATCGACCAGCCGTCCGAGACGATGTGATGCTGGGTCAGCAGGAAGACGTGCTCCTCGTCCGACATCCGCACCAGATGCCCGCGGATCAGCGGACCGCGCGCAAGATCGAACGGCGTGCGCCCGTCTTCATGGCACAGATCCAAAAGTGCCGCTTCCGCATCCGATCTCTCCCGCAGATCGTGGTCAACTATCGGCAGTCCCGCATCCGGCGGCAGAACCTCAACCCGGGGCTTACCTTGCGTCGCGACAAAGACACTGCGCAGCGCCTCATGACGCGCAAACAGACGGTCAAGGCTGCGCTGCCAGGCGGTGCGGTCGAGCACACCGCGCAGTCGCAGGGTCAGCGGAATGTGATAGTTCGTGCTGCCTTCGTTCAGCTGCGCCAAAAACCATAGCCGCTGCTGCGCAAACGACAGCACAAGCGGCTCATGGCGCGACACGGCTGCAATCGACGGTAGCTGTTGCGGCCCGGAGCGGCTCAATAGCTCGACGATGCTTGCCGCCAGGTCAGTCAGCACTGGCCTTGCGAACAGCGTCGACAGCGGTAGGTCGACTCCAACCGCGTGTGACAGCCGGCTCGACATCTGCACGGCCAAGAGAGAGTGGCCGCCCAGTTCGAAGAAGTGGTCGTTGCGCCCGATGCGCTCGAGACCAAGGAGCTCGGCCCAGATCTGCGCCAGCGCCGTCTCGACCGCGCCTTGCGGCGCCTCATAGGCCGCCAGTGCATAGGCCTGATCGGCCGGCGCCGGCAGCGCGTTGCGATCGAGCTTGCCATTGACCGTGAGCGGAAGCGCCGCCAGCCGCACGAACGCGCTCGGCACCATGTAGTCCGGCAGCCGCGCACTCAAGTGCGCGCGCAAAGCGCCCGCAAGCCCGCCTGCATCGCCCTCGTCCGAGCCGGCCTCGGGCGCGCAGACCACATAGGCGATCAGATGCTTGTCACCGGCGCCGTTCTGGCGCGCCACCACCACCGCCTCGCGCACCCAGGCGTGTTCGCAAAGCTTTGCGACGACCTCGCCCGGCTCGATGCGGTAGCCGCGGATCTTCACCTGATCGTCGTTGCGGCCCAGGAACTCAAGATTGCCGTCCGGCAGATAACGTGCCAGATCGCCGGTCCGGTACAGCCGATCGCCCTCGACAAAGGGACTGGCGATGAACCGCTCGGCTGTCAGCTCAGGGCGGTTCAGATAGCCCCGTGCCACCCCCGCCCCGCCAATGTAAAGCTCGCCCACCGCGCCAAACGGCACGGGCGCGCCATGGCCGTCCAGCAGGTACACCCGCGTGTTGGAAATTGGACGCCCGATCGGGACCAACGACCCATTGAAATCAGCCGGGCAAGTCCAGATCGTCGCGAAGGTCGTCGTCTCGGTGGGCCCGTAGCAGTTCATGAGACGCACGGGGCCGTTTTCTTTCAACACTCTCAAAAAAGAGGCAAGATCACCGCGCTCACCCCCACAGAGGAGGTGCTTCAGTTGCGCCAACGTCGGAGCAATCGAGGATGTATATTGGTTGAACAATGCTGTTGTCAGAAACAGTGACGTCACCCGATGCTGTTCAAGCGCCCGGGCAAAACTAGCAGTATCCCTGACGGTGGCCGCATGCATGGCAACAATGCAACCACCGTTCAGCAGCGGTGCCCATACCTCGAATGTGCTTGCGTCGAAGGCGGGATTGCCAGCCCATGCCACCCGATCTCCTGCATCGATCTTCACATACCCACTGTTGATCACGAGCCGGTTGACGGCACGATGAGGAACAACAACTCCTTTGGGAAGGCCAGTTGAGCCGGAGGTGTACATGACGTAAGCGGCGGTTTCAGCGCTCAACGCCAGCCCAGGATCGGAACTACATTCCGTACCAGCTATAAGCGGCTCAATAGCACGAACAGGTATCGTCGCCTCAACCCGATCATCCCCGCAAAGCACCAAGCGTGCAGCACAATCGGCGATCAACAATTCTTGTCGCGCCACCGGAAGGGCGCGATCGATCGGTACATACACCCCGCCGGCCTTCAGAATCCCCAGCTGTGCCACCACAAGAGCGGCGGAGCGGTCCAGCACGGTGGCAATGCAATCCCCAGGTTTGACCCCGAGGGCGATTAGATGATGTGCCAGGCGGTTGGCCCGCGCGTTGAGCTCGCCATAGCTCAGCCGCTCATCATCGCAGACCACCGCCACCGCATCCGGGGCCTTGTGCACCTGCGCCTCGAACAGCTCGTGGATGCACCGCTCCGCAGGATATGGCGCCGCCGTCCGGTTCAGCTCCTCCAGCAGATACGTGCGCTGGGCAGCCGACAGCAGCTCAATCCCGTCGACCTCTTGCTGCGCATCGGCGGCCATCGCCCGCAGCAGTGCCAGCAGATAACCACGCTGCCGCTCGATCGTCGCCTGATCAAATAGCGCCGTGGCATAAGCCAGCGTTCCGGCGATCTCTTCGCCATGCTCGCCAAGGCTCAGCTCCAGATCGAACTCGACTTGATCAACCTCGTCCCCGGCAGCTTCGACACTCAGCCCCGGCAGCTCCAATGACCCAACCGCATTGTTCTCCCAGGCCAGCATCACCTGCAATAACGGCGTGTGATCAAGAGCCCGGGGCGGCTGCACGATCTCCACCACCTGCTCGAACGGCAGGTCCTGATGCTCCTGCGCAGCCAGCACCGTGCGCCGCGTCCGCTCCAGAAGCTCGGACACGCTTGGCTTGCCCGACAGGTCGAGCCGAAGCGCCAGGGTGTTGACGAAGAAGCCGATCAGCTCTTCGATCTCGCGGTGCCCCCGATTGGCGCTCGGCACGCCAATCACAAGATCGTCCTGCCCCGACAGACGCGACAGCACCGCCGCCCAGGCCGCCAGCACCGTCATGAACAACGTCGAGCCATGCTGCAGGCTCAGCCGCTTCAGCTCCCGCGTCAGATCCGCATCGACGGTGACCGGGACCGTGGCCGCGGCAAACGACTGCTGGGCAGGCCGCGCACGGTCCGTCGGCAAGACAAGACGGGTCGTGCCTGCCAGGGCGCCGCGCCAATACTGCGCCTGCTTCTGCAGCCGTTCCCCCGACAGCCATTGGCGTTGCCAGGCGGCGTAATCCGGATACTGGATCGCAAGCGGCGGCAGAGGATCGTCCTGCCCAGCCTCGAACGCCCGGTAAAGCTGGCTAAGTTCACGCAGCAGCACGCCCATCGACCAGCCGTCCGAGACGATGTGATGCTGGGTCAGCAGGAAGACGTGCTCCTCGTCCGACATCCGCACCAGATGCCCGCGGATCAGCGGACCGCGCGCAAGATCGAACGGCGTGCGCCCGTCTTCATGGCACAGATCCAAAAGTGCCGCTTCCGCATCCGATCTCTCCCGCAGATCGTGGTCAACTATCGGCAGTCCCGCATCCGGCGGCAGAACCTCAACCCGGGGCTTACCTTGCGTCGCGACAAAGACACTGCGCAGCGCCTCATGACGCGCAAACAGACGGTCAAGGCTGCGCTGCCAGGCGGTGCGGTCGAGCACACCGCGCAGTCGCAGGGTCAGCGGAATGTGATAGTTCGTGCTGCCTTCGTTCAGCTGCGCCAAAAACCATAGCCGCTGCTGCGCAAACGACAGCACAAGCGGCTCATGGCGCGACACGGCTGCAATCGACGGTAGCTGTTGCGGCCCGGAGCGGCTCAATAGCTCGACGATGCTTGCCGCCAGGTCAGTCAGCACTGGCCTTGCGAACAGCGTCGACAGCGGTAGGTCGACCCCAACCGCGTGTGACAGCCGGCTCGACATCTGCACGGCCAAGAGCGAGTGGCCGCCCAGTTCGAAGAAGTGGTCGTTGCGCCCGATGCGCTCGACACCAAGGAGCTCGGCCCAGATCTGCGCCAGCGCCGTCTCGACCGCGCCTTGCGGCGCCTCATAGGCTGCCAGCGCATAGGCCTGATCGGCCGGCGCCGGCAGCGCGTTGCGATCGAGCTTGCCATTGACCGTGAGCGGAAGCGCCGCCAGCCGCACGAACGCGCTCGGCACCATGTAGTCCGGCAGCCGCGCACTTAAGTGCGCGCGCAAGGCGCCCGCAAGCCCGCGTGCATCGCCGTCGTCCGAGCCGGCCTCGGGCGCGCAGACCACATAGGCGATCAGATGCTTGTCACCGGCGCCGTTCTGGCGCGCCACCACCACCGCCTCGCGCACCGAGGCGTGTTCGCAAAGCTTTGCGACGATCTCGCCCGGCTCGATGCGGTAGCCGCGGATCTTCACCTGATCGTCGTTGCGGCCCAGGAACTCAAGATTGCCGTCCGGCAGATAACGTGCAAGGTCGCCGGTCCGGTACAGCCGATCGCCCTCGACAAAGGGACTGGCGATGAACCGCTCGGCCGTCAGCTCAGGGCGGTTCAGATAGCCCCGAGCCACCCCCGCCCCGCCAATGTAAAGCTCGCCCACCGCGCCGAACGGCACGGGCGCGCCATGGCCGTCCAGCAGGTACACCCGCGTGTTGGCAATTGGACGCCCGACGTGAGGCATCTCGGACCAACATGACGGATCAGCTGCAAGGCGGTGCTCGGAAATGACGCTGATTTCTGTGGACCCATATTGATTGATCAATCTCGCGTTCGGGTGTGCTTCGAAGAACGTCCTAAGCAGTGGAGTGGCCTGCAATCGCTCGCCGGCTGTATAAAGCTCTCTTAAGGAGGGCAGCTGCACGCGCTGCCTGCTCCAGACTTCCGCAAAATGATTCAATGCTACGAACGGCAGGAAAAGCCGCTCGATCGCCTCACGCTGTACAAATTCCAGCAGGTCGGAGAAGCGCCTCCGGGTCTCTTCCCGCACGAGCACAAGCGCACCGCCGTCCTTCCAACAGATGAACAATTCCTGGCAGGACACATCGAAGTTCAGGGTTGCGAATTGAAGTGTGCGCAGTTTTGACGTGCCAATCCCGGCAAGCGAATTCACAAGCGCGCCATGGGACATTTCAACGCCCTTGGGGATTCCGGTTGAGCCGGAGGTATAGATCACATAGGCGAGATGGCGCGATGTGAGGCCAAGCGTGACTGGGTCCGGGTTGGAAGGTGGCCGCTCGGCCCAGGGCGGGGCCGCCGTCTCCAGATCGACCACCTTCACATCGGCCACGGCCTCGGCGCCCAATGCGGTTCGACCGGAGACATCGCAAAGCAGCAGTTTCGGTTTTGCATCGTCGACAATCTGCCGCAGCCGCGCTGAGGGATACGCCGGATCTAGCGGCAGATAGGCGCCTCCGGCCTTCAGGATCGCTAAGACACCAACCACCATCGCTAGGCTGCGTCCCAGGCAGATCGCCACCGGCTGGTCCGGCTTGACGCCGAGCTCGATCAGATGATGCGCCAGCCGGTTGGCCCGCGCATTGAGTTCGCCATAGCTCAGTCTCTCCTTCTCATGGACCACCGCCACCGCTTCCGGTGCCTTTTGCACCTGCGCCTCGAACAAGTCGTGGATACATCGCTCAAACGAAAAGGGCGCCGCCGTTCGATTCAAATCCTCGAGTAGATACGTGCGTTCGTCAGGTGGCAGAAAGTCGATTCGGCCGACAGACTGCCCCGCATCGTCCATCACGCCGCGTAACAACCCTTGCAAATGCTGCGTCATGCGGTCAATCTGCTTGGGCGCAAATCGAGCGGCATCAAAATGCCAGCGGAAGCTCCCATCCAGAGCGCGAACCTCAAAGGTCAGCAAATCGCCGCATAAGGCTTGGGCAGCCTTATGGTTCGTCGACAGATCGTCGGCGAGGGAACAGCTCTCTGTCCTGATGGCAATGCCGATCGGCCAAGGCTGACGCGCCCGCAGCGCCTCCACTCCTCGCAATGTCGGGCAGCGCGCGATCAGATCTCGGGAAAAGCCAGCGTGCGCTCTCAACTCAGCGACTTCGGTCGCTACGGTTTTGCGGACTTCTTCAAAATCATGACCGAGCTCGATGCAAACATCCATCGGCACGACGGAGGCAATCAACATCTCGACGAGTTTGCAGCCAGTTTGCAATCCGTCCAATGCAGGCTTCCATCCCAGTTGGAACTCTTTTTGCCCCGTCATCCGAGCGAGGTAGATCAGCCAAGCCGCTACCAAATATTCCGAGCGATCTTGTGGGGAACGTTTAGCCAAAGCGCTTGGGCTAAACCACGAACTCGACTGCCATCGGGAAGGCGCCGCAGCCACGGATGATGACACGAAAGGAGGATGCAATCTTCTAAACTGCTCGAGGCGCCGTCGCCAAAACTCCTCACCGCGCGTCAGCAGCTCATGTGCGCCAGATATGCTCTGCACCTGTTCATCGCTCATTCCGCATCACCAAATATGATGTCGGCAGTATCGCAGCTGCCACTCAACCGCGTCAGCGTTTCTGGTAAGCGTTCTCATCGAACGACTTCTCCTCTATGGCGCTCTTTAGAGGATTACGCATGTATCGTGCCAACGGTGAAATCGAGTGCAATCACTGCGATCGTCACAGCGGTGCTATGTCAGTTCTCCAACAGCGTCGCCCGACATCGTACAACTGAGCGCACCATTAATCGGCATAAGCATCCACCGCCTGGTCTTCCGGACAAGCCTGGCCTCCCAAAGTAATTTGTCGGCTCAGCCGAACCGCATCGCGTGCGCCCTTCGCAAAACCGGGACAGAACTTTCTTCTGAGGTCCGCGCGTGCGGTACGGGCCAGTGCTGGATGGCTCGAGTCAACGTTTCTGGCAATTAGCGGCAGTGCATATTGGATTGGTGTTTCTTCGCATCGCTCAATATGTAGAGCCTGCCGGGTCGTCGAGCTTGTGGCGCTCGGTTCCGGTGAGGGGCGGGTTGAAGATGCTAACGAGGATCATGTCCTTGCCCCGTCCCCCGCGCAGGAAATGCTTGTCATGCTTGTCAAGCACATACATGTCGCCCCGGCGAATGGGAAAGACATTGCCGTCCATGTCCTCGACCTCGCCCTCTCCGCCGATGCAGTAGCAGGCTTCGAGATGATTCCGGTATTGCAGAAGGGAAACGGTGTTGGCGCGCACGACAGTGTGGCAGATGCTAAAACCCATGCCGTCCTTATCCGTGAGGAGACGGTGGCTAGTACCATTGCCCCAATCGACGAAGTGATCGGTTGCTTCAACGTCGTGCAGACTACGCACAATCATAGTGTTCGATTGCCCCGTGCAGATTGAAGTGATTCATCCAAAAGCTGGAGGCGGTTGTTCTGCCCCGGAACTGCGACCTCCCCTGTCGCGCGGCCGACTGGGATCTCCGTCGAAAAACCCCGCCGCCGGTTGCCGAGAACCCGTGCAGTAATCCTACGGGACTGGCTACACGCAAACGCCCTGCCATTTGCCCCACATCGACTAGGGTATTTCGCAGCCGACCCGGATCGGCGCGTACCAGCTTGGTGTTCCACCTTTCGCGCGGTACCGCTTACCTTTGTATTTCCCAGAATGCTGCTGGAGATATTGCCGGCGACATGAACTGTCTCCAGTCGCAAATTTGGCAAGTTGTTTCCTTCCTTGCTGTGCCTCTCGCCGCGAATAGGGTTCGCCAGCGTCTCAGCTAGGAGAGCAAATCCCATGCCGCGATAACAGACCGATGAAAGATAAAAGTTGTGGCTGTCTCAGCTGGCTAGCGATTAGAACGATTTGGCTGGGCGTGTAGCCAATCTAACAAACTGGCGAGATAATGGCCAAATACAAACAGGTCCTCGAGCGAGAACCGGTCGAGCAGCGCGGAGCCTCAAGATCACCAAACCGCTTCAATCCGCGCTTTTAGAAGTTGCAAACTACTCCGGGCGTCGCGCTCGGAAACTCGTTGTGAACGTCGGAAATCGTGGCACAAGCTGCGCCGCCCTCTGGCTGCCCTTTGAGCTATTTCTTTTTTTTGGCAACCTTGCGCTTCGGCCTCCGAGCTCTGGCCGCCGATTTAGCAGACTTTGGGGGCTTCTTCGCTCGTGGCGATCTTGGGCGGGTCTTCTTAGTCACAGGACCATCTTGAAAGGCGCTCTGCACTCGTCGTCGATCGGCTAACACCTGGACGCGGTGTTGTAGGCTCGCTGCCTCATTCGTCCGGTTAGCGGCGCGGAAATGGTCTGCGGCCCTTCGGAAACACGCCTCTGCGGCTTCGAGATCAGTCAGGCTTTGAGTAAGCTCCCCTCTGAGCGAGAGAGTGTCACCTAGGTGGCTCTCCATGCGCGCGATTTCAAGCGAATCCCGTTCGGCTTTGGAGTAATAGTCCCGAAGGCGCAGGTAGTGCTGTATCGCCGCGGAGAGGTTTTTTGCTTGGTTTATCCGGGAGGAGACTTCGACATAGGCAGCGGCGAGCTGGGCTTCTAAATGCATCCATGGGATGTCTTGTTTGCCATCTCTCGACAACAACTCTGCGACGTGTCCAAGCTCGCTCTCGGCCTCGGCTGGAGACTGCGGCAAAGCGGCCAGGGCCGCAGTGAGGCGGCGCTCGAGCTGTTGTCGAACATCGAGGGCAACTGACGATCGGCTTTGCTCCTCTTCCGGCGCCTCCAGCAGAGACTGAACAAGTGCGCGCACGAATAACGACGCAAGCTGTCTATTGGCCGTTAGATCCTGTCGCGGAGCATCGCTCAACACGCATACTGCTAGAAGATGCGCCTGCGGAAACTCCTCCTGCAGTTCGGCGATTTCGTCCATGCCGGACGAAAAGCCAGCGGCGGACAACGCCGAGCGGCCCCCTTCCATTCGCATATCGGCGAGAGTCCCGAAAGTTACATGCGGCGATCCGGCGTTTGGGATGGAGATATACCGAGACCAATCGTCGTCGTAGGAAATTCTATGCGCAGCATTGAGAAGTCTCATTGAAGGAGCCAGCGTTTCGCGCTCCTCCTGGGCGAACTCGGTCGCGACCAATAGTCGACTTCGGTCGGACTCGTTTGCTCGATAAGCGGTCCCGACCACGATGATTGCCTGAGGAGGATCGGCACGCGGCACGCGAAATTTGCTCGGAAAAAGTGACAAGCTCATCCGGCCATCGGGTCCTTTGAGTTCAAACGAATCGAGCTCGTCCCGCGAGCTCCCAGTCCGACGAAATTCGCGGGCAAGCAGTTCCTTCACTTCGCCGATACTGGTGACGATCCACGTAGATCGGATTGGGCCTTGGGTCGGAATCATTCCGGCTAGAGGTCCGCAAATCGTGAAATCATTCCCGGATAGGCGAATCGAGACCTCGCTACTCAGACGCTTATGCAACCTTTGGGTCAGGGATCGCGTCGTCACGTAGCCGTTCACGGTGGCCGTACGCAAGGCATCCAGTATCTCCGCCGTAAAGGACCGTGGTGCAATAGCCCGCCGCCCAAATCCCTGGGCAACAATTGTCATGATGTTTGGGAGCACGGGATGAGGTATCCGCTGCACGAAAGACAGCGGCATGATAGGCTCACTCCCCAATAGGGGCGCGCCTTCTCCATCGATTATGCACACGATATCGTCAAACGATCCGAGATTTGCCGACTGAGATACAATCTCCGAGAGCGCAATATCTTCCGGGTCTGACGAGCCCATCCTCAGAAAGAGCTGCTGCTGGCCGTCGACAACCGTATGTCCAGAAAAATAGATGAAAACTCGGCGATGGTCGCCAGCGCCTTTGGCGTGCTTTGCTAAGTTTTCTACCGCATCCAGCAGTTGACTTCGGTCGGGCTGCTCCAAATAGAGAACCTGCTCGCGGGCGATGCCTATTTCGCCGAGCCACCCCACAAAACTTTCCGCGTCGGCTTGCGCGTCGGCGATCAGCGGCATCCCAGGCACGCCAGGAGCGCCAATGACCAGGGCGAACTGGCTAACCGTCTTGAGGGGTGCAGTCGGAGCTTGCTGGCCTTCATCGCCGGTCAGCGGCTCGCCCGCAATTTCCTCCCACACTCCGACCCTCAGCCGCCATTCGCCGCTCGAGTTCTGCCGTACGAGTCCGGTTTCAAGCAGCGCTTTCCAAACGTCATCCTCTGTGCTTTCCGGGTCAAGTGGTAGATGGCGTCCATATCGGAGCTTATCCAGGACGTCAGCAAGCCGGCGCTCGGAAAACCTGTTTCTAAATTGGTGAGCCTTCGTTTTCAAATCGGCGGCCGTTGCTGGATCGCCAAGCAGAGCCCGGCTCACTCGGGCGAATGCTGATGCGAAATCGGGAATTGAATGTTCACCGCGTTCGTCGAGGTATCTCACCGCGTATCTGCCCACGCGATCCTGGATATTTTCCAAGTGCATCGACACGCGCGCCTCCAACTCGGACGCAGCAGCTTCGGCTTCAGACTTGCGCAGAGACCGCAATAAGATTCTTCGAGCGAGCGCACGGACCTCAAAATAGGTGCGCTCCGGATCGCTGCTCGCCGCCGCTTCCGCGGTGCCGACGATCCCACTCAGCATAACTTGCGCAAGCACATAGGGAGAGGTATCTCGTCCGAGAACTGCTTCTTGGATCAGCCGCGCGACGGGAAGCGTAAAGGGGGTCGTGCACAATAGACGCGCAAGCCTGAGCGCGTCGGGTGACTGCACCGCGAGAGCTGAGATGATCTGCTCGAAATCGGACTCGGAACGGTTGGCCCGGTTCGGCAGCAATGACGTGATGCGCGAGGAATCCAGGAAGATCACCGGATTACTTCCGCCGAGACCCATCTGCATCTTGGCAAATCGGTGTACGCTCGCGGGATCCAGGCCTAGCACCGGCACGAAGGGACTGGTCGTTTCGTCAGAGATCGTCCACCAATAACGGCGCACGTCGAGCTGCGCTACCGGAAGTCCCGGCTTCACAGCCGAACAGAGGCCTTGAGGCTCTCCTAAGGGGGATCGCTTCCGATCACGCTCTGGCAGTAAATAGATGAGAGCGACCGACGATGTGTCCAGCCAATCGCGCAGAAGCCGATCATAACTGCCATTCGTCCAATTCGGCGAAGAACCGTGCGTGGCGAGAAGGACGAGCCTTGCAACTCCGCTGCCGGCGACGAACTTCGTTGAGATGCGGGCGCCAGCCTGTGACACGAGCACGAAATCAGAACCCTCCGCATCCGTCGCGCGCGACCGCTTCTCAAGATGCCAGAAACGCACATCGTCGAAAGCGCCGCTTTCATGCAGGATCTTGAAAAATTCGCGAAGTGTTTGTCGCCAGATTGGGATCGCCGGATCGTCCTCGAGCACGAGATCGACGGTAAACCAGCGCTGCTCCGACGGCTTGAGCATCGGAAAGGGAAAACCGATGGTGGCGGATGCGTCGACTGTTTGCTCCTCGTCCATTTCTGTCCGCTCGGCAGATTTTCTACGGAGCGTGAACGGCCGTAAAGCGCGCGAGAAGTCTAGCCGGTTTGGTAAGGCACGCGCTGAAGGAACGGAGCCGAGCGAGGCCCTGCGCGTCCCCACCCCGCTCGGCGCGTCGGCCCAGACTTGAGCGGGCGCGGCGCTTCGTGGACCGGCGGTGGCTTCGCTGGTCCGCTCGGTGACGGCAGCACCACCGAAGACCGGCTGCGTTTGGACCGCGGGCGTGCGTTGCTGCACGTCTTCCACCTCGTCGAATAGCTTGCCACTGACGTGGTGGGCCAGCCAAAAGCAGTCGAGCATATGCTCAGCGGCTAGATCTACACCGCCCGAGCGCAGCCCCTTCAGAAGGTCGGAAAGCTGCATATCAGCTCGCGGTGAGTGAGCGGAGAAGGTTTTGCTTCAGCCGTTCGAGTTCCTCCTTGTCGAAGGATCTTGTACCATCGGCTAGCGAGACCGTCAGGAACATGGCGTTCAACAGCTGGTCCGTTGCGAGATCCTCATTTTTAGCCAGCCGTTCCGCGAATTCCTGGATGAGGTGACGTCTCTTATTCGTGCGATCCTCATCCTCGTACTTGCCGAGCTGTGATTCGACGATGTCAGCCAGTTGTGTCTCGGAGGGCTGGGCAACGTTCAATCTGATGCAGCGGCGCAGAAAAGGAGCAGGAAAATCGCGCTCAGCATTCGAAGTGATGACCACAAAAGGAAATTCGCCGCACACGATCCTTCCGTCGACGATCGTGACCAGATCTCCAAAGTAGTCTCGCACCCGGACTTCGTGCGCATTCGTGCCGCGCTTGCGGGATCGGGCTGTCGTCGGCTTTGGCTTCAAGCGCACGAGCTCGGGGATTTCATAGGTACCCTCTTCAATAACGTTCAGCAAATCGTTGGCGAAATCCAGATCGGACTTGTCGATCTCATCGATGAGGAGAGGCCGCGGCCAGGTCTGGCCCATCAGCGCTGTACCCAAGGGGCCAAGGCGGAGGAAGTCCTCCACAGGCGGATCCTTTGTCTTGCTCGCTTGGAGGCGGCCAACCGCGTCATACTCGTAGATCCCGCCCTTCACTGTAGATTTCGAGGAGATCGGCCAACGGATGACAGATCCAAGGCGGAGTTCGTAAGCAACTTTCGAAATGAGGGTCGATTTGCCAGTTCCTGGCCTGCCGGTAAGGAGCAGCGGGCGCCTAAGATAGAGGGCAGCATTGACAGCCATCCTCATCGGTTCAGTGGGAATAAAGGGATCGGCCCTCTTCTTCTCGGAGGCCAAGTCCAGCCCCGCGGGACGCGATAATTGGCTGTTGCGGCCAGCGAACCGCCATGGCGGCGCCGGCGGAAGATCGTAGAGCCTGTCGGTCTGTTCTGCGTCTTTGCCGGTAAATATCTTCCAGTCTTGTGTCATGTGCTCGTTCGCGAAGGAGATGAGAGTTTCAAAAATGGCTTGAAATCAGGATCGTCCCATAGCAAGGCCCCGTGCACCGCCAACTCGTTGCATTCCTGCCGTCCGTTACGAATCCAGCTTGGAAGGTCTTTGAGCTGCCCCACACCGGCTAGGGCGTCTAGAAGATATTTCTTCAGTGCGATCGTCCAGTCTCCGCCGCAGACCGGCTCCTTCTGAAGCCAATAGGCGTAACCAACTCCGCGCAGCACCACGCGTCTTAGAATATCGCGGCGAGCTGTTTCCGCGTGAGGATCGGGCCCGCAAATGAAGCCGGCATAGCAGAAGCCTTGATCACCAGAAAACATCTGCGGCAGCTTGGTTGCTTCGCTGGGAATCTGTATGAGCTTGATCTTGTCCGGAGAGCATTTCGCCATTGCCTGCTTGTAAGCCAGAACGGCTTGTGGCGGCGGATCTTGATAGGCTCGATACTTGTCGCGCAGTACCACGACGTAGTGCTCACCTAGTTCGCCCTCGTTGGGCCGCGATATCTTGTGGAATTCGTGATGAAAGAGGAACGGCCGCACCACGAATTGGATCTCGCTGATCTGGACTCCTTTCTGAACCATGGAGTCGAGCGCGCCGTTCACGGCAGCGCTCAGGTCATCCCAATCCGCTAACTGCCGCTGGAAAGGCGGAACATTCAGCCACTTCCCCGCCCGTGTGCATGCAAATGCGGAAAGAAGCGAAGGGTCTGCGCGTTCATTGCCGTCAATTTCAACGATGAGCAGCTTCTCGTCGGCTTCGGCGGCTAATCTTTCCCTGACCGAGTTTCGCCGGTACGCGAGTGGTGCTGGCAACTCCTCAAGCCAACGTTTCAGAGGCGCGCCCTCAGGTTCAAAACTGAGCCTCGTCACGAATTGCAGGAAGGCGTCCGATATGTCCGTAACTTCCTCCGCATCCAACATTTCCGCGAGCTCGGCGAGCATCAGGACCAGGTCGGGATCACCTTCCACCGGCAGTCTCAAATCTGCAAGGGTCGCCTCATAGGAGTTGCGGATTGTTTGCGAACTCAAATTCGCGCTGGCAAGCAGCGCCTGCATCTCCAACACGTGGGGCGGATATGACCGTGCGGAGGCTCCGCCGAACCGCCGGCCCGCGATCGTCGTCGCCTCGTCATCGGCATCAAGTGTGAACGGCTTCAGCTTGGCTTTATCCAGCTCAGGTAGGAGTGTCTTGAGCACAATACCCGTGTCAGGCCAGGTTTTCTGCCGACCGAGCCAATCCAGCGCGACGTCAGAAAATCCGCCTCTGGAGTACCCGCCTTCCCGCGTGGCGAAAGCTGCGACCTGTTTTGCGTGGCGTTGCCCGGTGACCGAAAGCTGGTCCGGATCGATCGTGTCGCTGTACCTTGCGCAGACGTCGACCAGAAAGATCTGCTCGGTGAAACAAGTGTATTCCGGGTGGGAGCCGAGCCGACGGAATCTCCGTGTGGCATTGAATGTGCGGTCATCGCATCTCGCAGCATCGTAGTCGCTGCAAAGAAGGATCCGATCTCCTGCGCCGGCATATCCATGTCCGCACCAGTATAAGAACAACCGCGAGTCCGGCGGTATCCCAGCTGGAAGGGAGGCCAGTTCATTGAGAATAGCCGCCTTCGTCGGTTCCTCCAAGACTGTTACGCCCTCGGCCCGAAATCTCTCGATGTCCACTTCGCCCCTATACCCGTCTAACGATGAGGTCCGATTGACGAGAAGATGAATGTTCTTTGCCTTGGCGCCCATCCCCAAGAGGTGGCGAGCAGCAGTCATCGCATTAGCAAACGGCGAGGAGATATCGATTCCGCTACGGGAATATTTCTCGATTCCAACGATTACGGCCACAATCTCTCTCATTATTCCTGCCCGGCGATGAAACTTCTGATCCTGGTCCAGACGACTTCGTTGCCAAAGTAGGCGCTGTGAGATTCAGGGAAGGGTTGCCCTGAGGCGACCTCGAAATCGATCGCATTGGGAAAAATCCTTGAGGCGAAGAAACTCAGAAAATCATTTCTGTCGAAGACATTCAGCCATCTCGGAAAGCTTTCGCGCAGCTTCTCTCCAGCTTTCAATGAGGAAAGCGAACCTATCTCGTGCATGAACGACGATTGGGAGCCGAGGGTCACGAGACCATCGACCTTCGGAATGTCGCCCAAAGCCAGCAGATCCACGCAGGCGATGCCGCCGAGGCTATGCGCGACGATGGTCACTGGCGCAGGACAGGACTCAATCTTACTCTTGATGAACGAGCGGATCTTGGCTCCGTTGGTCTGATAAAGCAGGACGTCTCCGAGCGGGAGAGCCGCGACGGCATTGAGCGCGTTGCGACGATCTCTGACGTATCTCGTCCCGGCGCGCGCCACAAATTTGAGAAATCGGTCGCTTATCCCGAACACCTGTTGCTTCCAGTCGATCAAGAGCCGCTGCACCAGCTTCTCGCGGTGAACGGCAGACAGAGCGGGGCGCGAGCGAGAGACAGCTTCCACATGCAGCTGCGCCACCAAAGCTCGGGCGAGCGCGCGGAACGCTTCTTGAGGTTCATGCTCGGACGCCTCAAATGCGCGCTCAGTGACCTTATCGGATAAAATCCGGGTTCGAGCGGGCTCCCAAACATCCTCAAGGCCACCGCGAGCGAGCAATTGCCGGAACTCCAGGCTGGGAGCGTACGCCCTCACCTGTTCGAGATTTTGCTCGGCGGGTGTTGGTCCTTCCGGATTCAGAACGCCTGCCTTTGCAGCGCTTCCATCGGGAATTGCGAGCAAGGAGAGTTCGACAAGCGGATCATCTAGGATCCAGATCCACTGAGCGAGATCCTCTTCCGCCTTGCGCTCGACTTCCGCAGTCGGAACATCCGGAAGAGAAAGCCCTTCGAATTCAACCCCGAGCGGGTCTCCCCAAGCACAGGGGAACAAATTCCGTCCCAAGCTGCACTCGCTGGCCGTTTTCACGGCGACCTCGAAGCTCTTCTCGTAATTGCCAAGGCGAACACCAGTGCCGTGCACAAGAAGAATAGATCCTTGCGGCATGATAGGACTCCGCTGATCACCACCTGCACGAGCCTACCGCGACCCCTGCACGTCTTCAATCGGTGGCGTTCTGTTTGAACGCGGACGGAATGCGCACGCTCAACCTACTCAGCCAGGCTATCCGTTCACGAGCCCGCTCGTCGCACGAGACAAATGGCCGCTCGCCCGCGCGACCATATCAGTCACGTGCGCGCCCCAGAAACACTCAAACTAACATATTGATCTTTAATCCGATTTCGTCGGCCCAATTGGAGCATCCCTGAGCAGAACTGGGGTGCCACCGCGCCCCGAGCGGGCAGATCAGGCCGCCGGGGTCCCGGACGCGCGCGTCGTTCGCGTCTCCGGGCCTAGCTCGCCGGCATGTCCGGCGCCTTTCCGAAGGCCAAACGCGAGCGGGAAGGTTTCGGCCGAAAGAGACTCGAGCGCGGTCTGCTCTTCGGTGAGACGTTTTTCGATGAACTGGCGTTCGACATCCGACAGGTTCGACTTCAGCAGGCGACGATAGCGATGGATATTGTTGCGGTAAGCACGAATGCGGGCGAAGTATTCATCGAGCATCCTGGACGCTCCTGACGTCGTCGCAATGTCTATAAAGAGATATTCAGGCGAGCATGTCCTCGATTAGCGCGCCGCCTGTCATCGCATCTCGAAAGCCGTTCTGCATAGCAGTTCGTGATATCATTCCTAGCATTTCCATTTCGACGATCCGCAGCTTTTTTGGCTCGCCATGCGCCGTTTTTCTGCTCCGCTAGTCCCTCAAACAGAGCTGGACGCTTGTAAGGCGCAAGGAATAGTCAGCAGGCCGCGGGTGGCGGAAGCTTGTCGCCAACAAGCTCGCCCGCCAGTATTCTCTCCCGGCGAGCTGAACATCATCTGCCGATGTGCTATATGCAGCTTCGTTGAGAACAGGTTTGTTTGAGAGTTTCGATGTCTCTTTCGATTGGATTGATTGTGGACGGCTATGTGAAACTAAACAACCGGAGCGCGCTGGAGAACCTTCTGACGCATCGGCGGGAGCTACTGCAGAAGTTGAACCGCGTTACCGGAACTGATCCGAAGGAAGCAATCGCTCAGGTCAGTCAAGAAATCACAGTGATCGAAAAGGCACTTGCGGCGCTCCCACAGGGGTAAACAGCAACGGCGCACCGGCTCGCGTGAGTTGACGGCATTCCGGCGCCGAAGGCTGACTTCGCCCGCATTTGCGGATGAATGTTATGAGCACAATGCCTCACCGGTATCGTTGCGCCCAAGGATGCGTGCGCCAAGGCTTGGATGCGCGGCCTTTTGTCCGAGCTGCTCTCTTGTTTCAACGCTTGGCCGCTCGCAGCGAGCAACCCGCCTACCGATTCACATATGCAAATGCGCTCGGCGGCTTGCATGGGCCTATCGTGACGTATCGTGGCAATGACCTGGGGGACTAAGATTGACGCGCCTGTTCGCAAAACAGATTCTTCGTTCGGAAGGGCGGGAAGGGTTGGATGGTTTATGATCGAGAACGTAAGGGGCCAGCGTTGATCGGGACCAGCTTGGCAGCCAATCCAACCGTTGAACAAGCTGAACTGATAAAGCGGATGCTCACCGCTTCCCGGGTAAACAAGGTCTGATTTTGTGCAAAGCATTCGAGATGCCAGATTGTGTGATCGTTCGAGCCTGCACATGCGATGTGAATAAGAGCGCATCAACTCCTGCGGCCAGGAACGCTCGACCGCAACGACAAGACACTGCGCCCGTGTCCATCGTACAAAGGTCCCGTTGGACGCGCAGCCGACGGACACCGCGTGCTGCTTCTCAATCGGCAACCGACCGCCGCAGGCTGGTGAACGTCGCCCACGACATGAACAATGAATTTCAACACGCGGATCCGTTCGCGTCCGCTGCGCGCGAAAGGATGCGCCATGACAATGCTCGATCGGATGACGCTGCGTCTTGGGTGACGTAGGTCACCATCGATTTGCGACCACAATAGACCTCTGCGAGCTGGTCGGATCGCTACGCCGCAGGCGAGGCGACGGCGCGAACCTAGAGAACGGGCCAGGATCTTCAGCACTGTGATTTGGAAATTCACCTCAATGACAAAGCCGGGTCCTAGGTGTATCGCCACATCGTTGGCGCTTTGGAAAGAGCTTCCCGACCGATCTGTCTAAGCAGATCGGGGCGCGTCTCACCTCTGGTGGCGGCCTCCAGGATTTTGGAGGCAACGTAGGCGCGGACGCCGGCGTCATACGGTGGGACGTTCTCGCAAACCTCCTCCAGGATCGTGCGCAGGAGCGCGGTCGTGGCACCGTCCAGCATTGGGAGATCTCCCTCATCCCATCGAGGAAGATAATGGACATTTGCTGGACCGCAACGCAAGTACATCGGATCGTATGAGGCTTCGGGACTGCGGGTCAGCCGATTTTCACGGCGGCGCAATGTCCAGCATCTCTGCGATCGCTGATCAATTGCGGCAGCTCGCTTAATCGGCCTACTTTTGCTTTTCTCGTCGCTTCTCTCCGGCTTAACAGACAAGTTTGGCAGAGCTCAGAGCCCAACGCGACGCCCTGCGATTACGCAGGGCTTTGGACTTCTATTGGGCGCCGGACTGGCTGGCCGGCTGCAGCAGGCCAATGTGTTCGGACGGTGCCAGTTCGGTTGCGGACCTCATCAGGTTTAATTGCGACCAGAGGATTTGCCGCTTATCGCGCCTGCCGCGCCCAACCAAGCCCGAAGCTTCGCCTCTTGCACTGTAGAGGGACATCGCGATCAATTGTTGCGATGAAGCATATCTTCACGCCAAAAACCAGCGCCCGCCCTGTGTTTGACGACGAAATCGCGCCAAGATTCGACGCCTACGATCTTTGACCAGTGACTAGCCCCTTAGCCGCTCTTGGCGATCTTCGGCTTTATGCAGCTTGGGGAAGTCGTCTTGCGATCGTGAAGCAATTTCATGGTCATGCGCGTGTGGCTATTGATTATCGCACGTAGCGGCAGCACACGATTTTGAGCGGGCCTCCTTTGGGAATGCCCGCTTGCTTGCAGGCGCATTGGTGTAGCCGAAGTACCCCAGCGCGGGCACGCGAACGTCGTGTGAAAATTCATCGGGGCGTCGCCGTAATGCAGGATTTGAGCGCGAGAGTGCGGCTCCTTGCATTATTCGATATTGCGATTTTGTTACAGTTCCGCCCAGAGCGATCACACGCAGCCGGAGGGCGGCATATTCCACGGCCATATTTTGAGCCATTACTGCAACTGAGCATGAGCCATGAGCGAGATGGCGTCGCCGAAAGTGCGGTCGCATCAGCGAGCTGGGCGCGAGCCCTTTGCAGGGGAGTGAGCTAGCAAACCAGCCCGCAGCCGGCTGCATGTGAAAACTCCGATCTGACGGCGAGGCGCCTCCTTCAGCGAAGAGAAGCGACTGGGCTGTTCAGACTTTCTGCTGTGTTTGTCGAATCGGAAAGGGAGCTACATGAATCATCTCGGCAGCAGCCAACGTCGCACAACATCTGTGATGACGGCCGAACAGTACGAGCTGGAGCGCTGCAAGCAGGAAATTGCGCGCCTCAAACAGCTGGTTGTGCGACTTTCTGCAATTACTTTGCGCCACGTCGTAGAAAGCGCGCAAAGCGGTCAGAATGGCCCGGAACGTCTGAGCGAGCCGCCGAAGTCATAGTACGAAAAGCGAATCCGCGCTTGGCTGCTCTCGGCAGCGTGAGCGGCCCGTCTCGCTCCACTTGTCAGCGGCAGAGCCAATCAACCGACATCAGGTGCTCGAGCGTGGGGCAGTCGTTCAGGAGCCAAAGGAGCAATTTCGGATCGCGTTCGAGAGCTCTTTTCAGGATGTTGAGGATTTCAGGGCCAACTGATCGGGTTCGACTGCTTCTGGGCGCAGTCGCTTGCGGATCTGGCTACGGCGGCGGCTAGGAAAGGACTACGTTGTCGATCAACCGAGTCGAGCCGACGTACGCTGCGACACAGAGCACCGCCGGATGGCGCAGCGGGCTCTCGGCAATCCTGAGGGTCCCAGCGTCGACAAGCTCGAGATACTGGAGTCGATTGACGCTATCCAAATATTTTCTTGCAAGCGCAATCAGCGTTGCCACGTCGCGCTCCCCTGAGGCAAACTCTTGCGCTGCGGCGAACAAGCCACGGCTGATCGCAAGGCTCCGACCGCGTTCTTCCGGGCTGAGATAACGGTTGCGACTGCTCATTGCCAGCCCGTCTTGCTCCCGCACGGTTGGCACGGTGACAATCTCGATCGGAAGATTCAGATCAACCGTCATGCGGCGTATCACAGCGCATTGCTGAAAATCCTTCTGTCCAAAGTAAGCGACGTCCGGCTGCACCATGTTGAATAGCTTGCAGACGACAGTCGCTACACCACGAAAATGTCCGGGCCTGAAGCCTCCGCAGAGCGGTTTTGCGAGTTCGCCCGGCTCGACAAAGGTCTCAAACTGAGCCGGATAGATCTCCTCTGCACCTGGCGCGAAGATGATGGACACGCCGGCATTACGGCACAAGGCTTCATCGCGCGCGAAGTCGCGAGGATACCTGCTGAGATCCTCATTTGGGCCGAACTGAGTGGGGTTGACGAAGATGCTAACGACAGTGACGTCGCAGTGTCCACGGCTAGCCGAGATCAGGGATAGGTGGCCGTCGTGCAGGTATCCCATCGTCGGAACGAACCCGATGCGCTTGTGGGCGTCGCGGACGTCTGCAAGGGCCCGACGCAGCTCAGCGAGCTTCGTAATTACTTGCATTTCTTACCTTGCTTCAGGTTGAATTGGAGGGCACCCAGTTGGCGATGGCATGGCGAAGCTGATCAGGAAGCCGATAGCACTCCTCTGAGCCCGGGAATGCGCCTTTGCGGATATCGGCAGCCCAGCGCGACAGCGCCTCCTGGAACAGCTGGAATCCATTTGTATAGGCACGAACGAATTTGGGGCGGTGGCCTTCGGTTAGCCCCAAAACATCATGGAACACGAGCACTTGGCCCGAGCAATCGGGTCCTGCTCCGATCCCGATGGTGGGTATCGTGAGAAATTCGGTCGCTCGCGCCGCGAGCTCGGCAGGGATCCCCTCCAGGACCAAAGCGAAACAGCCGGCTTCCTGCAGACGGTGCGCGTCATCGAGCAGCCGCAAGGCGGTATCCGTTGTCCTTCCCTGCACCTTGAATCCACCCATGACGTTGACGCTCTGCGGGGTCAGACCGAGATGTCCCATCACAGGAATTTCGCAATCGACCAAGGCGCGTACCATCTCGACGCGTTTGGCACCACCCTCGAGTTTCACAGCATCGGCGCCACGCTGCAGAAAACCTCCTGCATTGCGAATCGTATCCTCAGAACCGACATGAAAGCTCAGAAAGGGCATGTCGGCCACAAGCAGCGCATGAGGCCTCGTGCGCGCAACAGCCTCCAGGTGATGATTCATCATGGCCACGCTGACGGGCAGCGTGTTGTCGAATCCCAGGCAGACGTTTCCAACGCTATCGCCGACCAGGATGATATCGACAATGGGATCCGCGATGCGCGCCGCAACCGCATCGTAGGCGGTGGTCATCACGACACGACGTCCTTCATCCTTCCACTGCTGCAGTGCCGGAATCGTGACACGTTCTAGAGGCTGCTCTGAACTGTGGCTCATCTTGGATCCGCTCCCCACACACTATCGGCGCTTCCTAGAGAAGGCGGGAGAAACCTGTCAATGGCATGGAGGATGGAGATCCCAGTTCTCTAGAAGTGGAGAATAACGCAAAAACAGTCCAATGGTCGCGCAAGCATGAGGCAAGACCTTCCTCATCGCGATTTCACCACCCGAGGGCTCGTCTTCCCCCACAGTTTCAGCGACTATGCCGACCGAAGCCTCGATCGAGGAGCGGCGCTCGCGACGAGCCACCATCTGCACGCGTTTCTGGGCTGATTGCAGTCTCTCCAAACGGTGACGGCTCGAGCCGGACCGAGCTGGAGATGCGCGCAGTGGGGACTCCGCCTTTAGGGCACACACCTCCGTGCCTGTCCCTAGGGGTACTCGTGAGGCTCCTGCTTCGGCGCTGACGCGCCAAGCAAAGCGAACGGATGGCAGACCAGGAAGGTCCAAAGGTGACAGGCCGCTGTGAGCGCAGCGAGAGTCGCGGTCGAGTAGACGTCGTCGCGAAGGCGCTCAGAGCGAGCCAGCCTGCCGGCCCTGTAGGCCCTGAAGTCGATTATTTTTGCCGATGCTTCTGTCACTTGATTTCCACGCGCTCTATAGGGCCACTCGAATTCGCAACAAGTCTGACCAGGGCGGTACCGGCACAGCTCGGCCCAGTCCTAAGCCGCTCGCAACCATCTCAGCCATTTCTGATCGGCTTCCCGTCGCGCCTTGAAGCGGTTGACGCATTTTTTGGAGCAAAGGGCAGTTCGCCACCAGTAATGGCGGATCAGCCCAAACTTTCCGCCGCATATCGCGCAGCATGCGGCTGAATGGTCGAGGGAATTACGGAAGCCAACGTGCATTTCTCGCCTCCTGTCGACATTTACTTGGGATGCCCCGCTGCCCCTCACGGCAGCACCACGCACGCACCTACGGTGCGGCCGCCCGGCGATCCGTCTCGCTGGTCTTGCAGCCATCAAAGAGCCTTGACTCTGATGCGCGGCTGCCTCGCGAAGCAGCCGCAGAATGCCTCGCCGAGAATTTCCTCAAGATAGTGGATTTCTCTATCGTGATTGAGACAATTCGCCCCGCATTTCAGCTAAATGCTGCGCTTTCATAGCTAGCCCGCAGGATTGCTGCGCCAGTTGGATCAGGAGCGATTAAAGCAAGTGCTTAAAGCACGATTAGCTTGCTAGCCCTGGGCGCAGCATCCTCCTTGCACTCTCAAACGGCAGCAATACGGACACTTTTCGTCTTGCAAGATCCTGTCACTGCAGACGATTGCAACTGTTGTGGCACCTCACATCAGCAAGTCCGCAGCGTCACGGATGGCAGCATAGATTTCATCAAGGTCGGCCGCCGTAACGCAGTAAGGCGGCATCACATAGATCGTGTTACCGAGTGGGCGTAACAGCAGATTCCGCGCTTGGAAGAAAGCCAAAAGCTTCGGCCCGATGTCCGCCAGATAGCCGCCATCGCTCGTGTTGAGTTCAAGCGCTGTGACTGTTCCTGTGCGTCGGACGTTTGCGAACCGTGGATCGGCGCAAAATGGCGCGAGTGCCCGTTCTTGCATCCTGGCCAAGGATGCCACCCGCGTGCGATATTCCTGTTGCTGCCATAGGTCCAGATTGGCCTTGGCGGCGGCGCAGGCCACTGGATTGGCTGTATATGAGCTCGAATGGAAAAACGTACGCGTGCGATCTTCAGAATAATGCGCATCGAAAATATCGGCACGACAGAGTGTGACGGCGAGCGGCAGCGCCCCAGCCGTGAGGCCTTTCGAATAGCAGGCAATATCGGGCGTGACATCGGCCTGCTCACACGCAAACAAGGTACCCGTCCGGCCCCAGCCGGTCATGACCTCGTCCGCAATGAACAGGACATCGAAGGCTTCGCAGATTCGCTTCATCTCTCGTAGCACCGAGGGAGAATACATCAACATTCCACCGGCACCCAATATAAGGGGCTCCACGATAAAGGCTGCAGGATGTTCGTTTCGACACGCGTTTTCGAGCGCATCGAGAGCTATTTGCTCACGACCTCTTGCCGGAAACGGAATCGAGGTCACCTCGAACATCAGCGCCCCGTAGGCCGCATTGAAGACGCCTCGGCTACCTACCGACATCGCCCCGATCGTGTCGCCATGGTACGAGTGCTGCATCACCACAATTTGGGTTCGCTGTCTTCCGGTATTGTGCCAGTAGCCGAGCGCCATTTTCAGCGCGACTTCGACGCTGGTTGACCCGCTATCGGAGAAGAACACATGCTCGAGCGCCGGGGAGGTGAGCCTCAATAGTTCCGTCGCAACTTGCTCAGCCGGGTCGTGAGTGTATCCGGCGAAGATGACCTGGTTGAGCTTGCCTGCCTGTTCTCGAATCGCGTTCACGATGCATGGATGGCAATGGCCGTGGGTCACGACCCACCAGGAGGAGATTGCATCGATAAGGCGTCGGCCATCTTCGGTGTAGAGATAAGCCCCCTCTCCCCGCAGCACCTTCGTCATGTTCGGCTGTAGAGCATGCTGCGTGAACGGGTGCCAGATCGGCGACCTCTTGCCTATCTTCATAGGTTCAGGAAATCACTGCCAAGAAAGGAGTCTTTGAAAGCGGCCTGCAGCCTTTCGTCCGTGAGGGGAACAAGCCACGGGAGTCGTCCCAACCAACGCACTCTCCCGATCTCGCAAATCGCGCTTTCAGTTTCGGCGTTTCTTTCGCCAATGAACGCAATTCCAAGGATTCGAATCTGGCGCTTCCGCAGAGCCTCTATGGAGAGCAGGGAGTGATTGATTGTGCCCAGTCCCGTCCTGGCGCAAAGCACGACGGGAAGCTGCCAGCGTTCGAAGATGTCGATGTAAAGAGTGCGCGCTGTCAGCGGCACCATGAGTCCGCCGGCGCCCTCGATCACCAGTTGCCGCTCGCCGCTGTCCGGCAGTCCAAGCGCTTCTGTGTCTATGCGAACGCCATCGATCTCCGCGGCGTAATGGGGCGACGCAGGCGTCCGAAGTCGATAGAGCTCCGGGACAATCCGATCGGACGAGAGGCCGCCGAGGCGGCGGACGCATTCGGAGTCGGTCTCTTGTTCGAGTCCAGCCTGGACCGGCTTCCAGTAATTCGCGCCAAGCAGGCCGGCGAGCCCTGCGGAAAATACCGTTTTGCCGACCCCGGTGTCCGTACCAGTCACGACGATCCGCTTATTCATCAAAACGAGCCCCTCGTCACCTCAACAAGCGCATCGAGCATTGCGCGCACGTCCGCTTCCCCAACATTGAGTGTCAACGAAATTCGCAAACGGGCGGTGCCTGCTGGAACGGTTGGCGGCCGAATTCCGCGGATGTCGAAGCCGCGCGCCTGCAGAGCAGAGGCAAGTCGCATTGCATGAGCATTGTCACCCACTATGTACGGCACGATCTGAGAGGTCGACGGCGTGCGCAAACCAAGGGAGGTGATCTGCCGATGCGCGAACGAAACAAGTTTAGCCAGCCGTTGCTGCCGCTCCGGCTCCTCCTGCAGGATGAGGAGTGCCTCTCGAACGGCAACGGCCATCAATGGTGATGGGGCCGTGGCAAAGATAAACGGACGGCAGCGATTGACCATGAAATCGCGCAGGACGCCGGAGACCGTAACAAGTGCCCCCGCCGCACCGAGCGCTTTGCCGCAGGTATGAACGACGATGAGATTGTCGCGCCTGTCATAAGGGGCTGTGAGCCCTCGTCCTTGAAGCCCGTAAACCCCTGTGGCATGAGCCTCATCCACGATCAGAAATGCATCATGGCGATCGGCGATTGCCACCAGCTCTTCGAGTGGAGCGAAGTCGCCATCCATACTGTAGAGACTTTCGGCCACGATCCAGACGCGGCCCGCTCCACCTTTGGTTCGCCAGTCGCGAATTGCGTCTTCGACTGACTGAGGATCATTGTGCGCATGAATTTGGCACTCTGCGCGGCCGGCTCGCGCCCCCTCGTGAATACTGGCGTGCACGAGCGCGTCGAGAACGAGCAGATCGCCGCGCTGCGGCAGCGTTGTCAGGAGCGCAAAATTTGCGATGTAGCCGCCCCCAAAGAAAAGCGCTGCCTCCGCGCCAAAGAACTGAGCCGCTTCCGTTTCGAGACGTTCATGCTCCTCGCAATTGCCGCGCAGGAGCCGCGACCCGCCGGCTCCAACCGGAGTGCCCGCCTCGAGCGCGGCGGCCATCGCCTTTTTGATGCGCGAGGCGCTCCCGAGCGCCAGATAGTCGTTTGATGCGAAATCGATCCCCACGCGCGGCTTGAGACAGCGCAGCCGTTTATCTTCGTTCAAGGCATTCAACGCCGCGACGTAGGGACTAAGTCTAGCTGCTTGCATTGACCGCATTCATCGCTCCCACCGATCGCATCAAATCACGCAAAAGATCCGTTGGCCGTTGAAGGACGGATGGGCCTTGAGGCTCAACTTGCCAGGATGCGATTCTCTCGGTCCACACGCACAATGCGTGGCTTAAATATCTTTGCTTCGGCCTCGTCGAATGAGGCATATGCAACGATAATGATCTTGTCTCCGGGCATCGCGAGTCGGGCGGCCGCACCGTTCAGGCTTATCGTGCCAGACCTCGGCGGCGCCTCGATCACGTAGGTGGCAAAGCGCGCCCCTGTTTCGACATTGTAGATTTCGACGCGCTCGTTGATCACCATTCCCGCCGCCTCCAGGAGCGTACGATCTATCGAGATCGAGCCTTCATAGTGCAAATCAGCTTCGGTCACTGAGGCGCGATGGATTTTGCCCTTCATCAAAGTTATCTGCATTTCTCACCTAGGCTGGATGTAGCGGCAACATGCTGCGCACTGCTTCCGTCAGGCGAGCCCGGACGTGACGCCGAGCCGGGTCAGCAGATCCGCATCTCGATCAACTTTCGGGTTTTTGGTGGTCAAGAGCACGTCGCCGATGAAGATCGAATTTGCGCCGGCCAAGAAGCAAAGCGCCTGCAATTCATCGCTCATATATTGCCGCCCGGCGGACAAGCGAACCACACTCCTTGGCATCATGATCCGCGCGGTCGCCAGCAGGCGGACCAGCGCGATCGGATCGGGCGGCTCCGCGGTGTCTTCCACCGGCACCCCTTCGATCTTGTTCCATAAGTTGATCGGCACGCTTTCGGGATGGCTGGGAAGATTCGTGAGCAGCACGAGCATACCTAGGCGGTCCTCGATGTGCTCGCCCATACCGATAATCCCGCCGCAGCAGATCTTGATGCCGGCATCGCGCACGTGCGCCAGCGTATCGATGCGGTCCTGCAGGCTACGGGTCGTGATGATCTTGCTGTAAAACTCGGGTGATGTGTCGACGTTGTGATTGTAGAAATCAAGGCCGGCCTCGGCCAGGCGCGCGGCCTGGTTCGCTGTCAGCATGCCGAGCGTGACGCACGTTTCCATGCCGAGTCCCTTGACCGCGTTGACCATGTCGCAGACGGAATCGAGATCGCGATCTTTTGGCGTGCGCCAGGCCGCGGCCATGCAGAAGCGCGTGGCGCCCGCATTCTTGGCGCGCCGCGCGGTCGCAACCACATCGGCGCAATGCATCAGACGGGTGGCTTTCAGGCCGGTCTCGTGATGCGCGCTTTGCGAGCAGTAGCCGCAGTCTTCCGGACAGCCGCCGGTCTTGATGCTGAGCAGGCTCGCAGTTTCGACGTGGTTTGGATCGAAGTTCTTACGATGAGCGCGCTGCGCCTGAAACATCAGGTCGGCAAAAGGCAGGTCGTAGAGCGCCTTAGCCCGTTCGACGTTCCAAAGATGACGAAGCTGCGCCCCTTTGCTTGCTTCCTTCCGTTGGACTTGCGCAGCAGCATCCATAATCCAATCCCGCTCGATTGTAGATAATCGCGTGAATTATCTATAGTCATCGCTCTCGAAGAGATGCTAATCGAGCTGCCTCGCAAATGCACCGGTTATTGCGGTAGATAATCTATGATCACGGCTGACAACATGACGACCGTCGCGCGCATCGCGGACTCAATCGCTGAACGCATTATCAGCGGTGCCCTAGAGCCAGGCGCACCACTCCGCCAGGATCACATTGCACGAGAATTCAATTCCAGCCACGTCCCAGTGCGCGAGGCGTTTCGGCAGCTGCAGGCACAACATCTTGTTGTCGCTGTGCCGCGCCGCGGCGTTCGGGTTGCCCCGCTCGACACCCGTTCAGTGAAGGAGATCGCCGAAATGCGCGCTGCGCTCGAAGTGGTGGCATTGCGCCATTCGGGGCCAAAGCTCACAACAGCTCATTTGGCTCGGATCGAGCTCACCATGATCGAGGGAGACAATGCAAAGACGATCGAGGAGTTTGAGATGGCCAACCGCGCCTTTCACCGAGCCTTGGTCGCGCCGTGCGGAATGCCGCTTCTGCTCGCGAGCCTCGATGGACTGCAGCTTGCCAATTCTCGATTGGTGTTCGCGACGGCGCGATCGGTCGGCTGGCGACCGCGCTCCAATCAAGATCACCGCCTGATTCTGCAAGCCTTGCGAACGCGCAACATCGATCAAGCCTGCAATCTGCTGACGCGGCACATTCAAACCATTGAGCGCCTTATCCTTCCGGCGTCCTGAGCAAATCTGGCAAGCTTCATTGCGGATCGCCGACGATCGCAAGTGACGAGCATGCAGCAAGTCACTAGCCTCATTGCAACGGGCTCTATTCCCAGATAGTTATGCCCCCCGCTAGCGACATCTCCACGGACGGCCATGATTCGTCACATCGTCTTCTTCAGCGCCAAGGACAAGGCGCATATCGACCAGATCATCGAAGGTCTTTCGCTTCTCACCACGATACCACATGCGCGCCGGCTTGAGGTTGCCCGCAACCGCAAGACCGATCAGCTCGGCAACGATATTGACATCGTGGTCTATGGTGAGTTCGACAGCGAGACGGAGCTCGCAGCGTACAAAGCACACGATCTCTACCAGGAATCGATCAAACGGGTCCGACCGCTCCGCGAGCTGCGGTTCGCGGCCGACTACGATGTATCAAAAGATACCCCTTTCGCCTCGACGGCAGGATGATCGAGGTGCTGTGGCAGCATAGGTCAGCCGCCGGCTTAATTTGGCAACGGCCTCAAGTTTCGTGCCATCGCAGACAGGCGTCGCTATCATCGGGTGGGGCAACAGATGGAACGTCAGCAGCCGGTGACCGATAAGTCGATGTACGTCCGCGAGTTGCAGTGGATTGACCCTGTCACAGCGATGCGACGTCTTGGGCATCGATCGCATCTCACGTTTCTCGATAGCGCAGCAAGGCACGAGCTGCTCGGGCGCTACTCATATGTAACGTGCGACCCGTTCAGCACCTATAGGGTCGCGAACGGCCAAGCCAGTTGGAACGGACTGACTCTCAAGGCCGATCCATGGAAGGTCCTTCGCACGCTACTCGCGAACTACCCGCAAGAGCATCGCCCCGATCTCCCGCCATTCCAGGGAGGAGCGGCAGGTTACCTTGGCTACGACATGAACAGGACATTGGAGCGATTGTTTGCGCCGACAATTGCCGGTCTGGGTTTGCCCCAATCCATCCTGCATTTCTATGACGTGGTCATCAGCTTCGACCATCGGGATAACAAATGCTGGATCGTCTCGACCGGATGGCCGGAGCACGATCGCGTGCGACGGAGCGAGCGAGCGCGTCGTCGAGCTGATGAGTTTGCAGCATTCCTTGACCGTCCAATGGCGCCACAGAATGGTTGTGCCAGCAAAGCGGGCGCTTGGAGCTCGAACTTCAGCCGCGAGGGCTACATTGCGGCGGTACAACGCGTGATCGACTTGATCCTGGCGGGTGACGTGTTCCAGACCAATATTGCGCAGCGTTTCAGCACCCGCCTGCCGACCTCGTTTGATCCGCTCGCCTTCTATTGCCAGCTACGATCACTGAATCCGGCGCCTTTTGCGGCCCTGTTGCGATGGGGAAAGCTGACCATCGCATCAAGTTCGCCGGAACGATTCCTGAAGCTTAACGAGCAACAAGTCGAGACACGACCCATCAAGGGCACGATCGCGCGTTCGCCTGATTTCAATGAAGACCACCGCCGTGCGGCTGTTCTCCTCGCTTCCGCAAAGGATCATGCCGAGAACACGATGATTGTCGACCTTTTGCGAAACGATCTGTCACGCGTTTGCACTGCGCATTCGGTCGAGGTTCCGGCTCTGTGCAATCTCGAGTCCTATGCCTCGGTGCACCATCTCGTGTCGATCGTTACGGGGGAAGTTGCCGGAGGGGAAGACGCCGTTAGCCTGCTCCGTGCTTGCTTTCCCGGGGGCTCCATTACGGGAGCGCCAAAGGTGCGGTCAATGGAAATTATTACAGAAATCGAGCGCATAGCGCGAGAGGTCTATTGTGGGGCGATCGGCTTCATCGGCTTCAACGGGCACATGGACACAAGTATTGCGATACGCACTGTCACCATCGACGGTGACCTGGCGGTGTTTCATACGGGCGGCGGTATAACGGCCCTGTCGGAGCCCGAGGCCGAATACGAGGAAGCGCTCGCCAAGGCAGAGCGACTCTTTGATGCATTTGGTTCTGAACCAGCTGGTGCATTTTGATTGTCATCATCGATAATTACGATTCCTTCGTGTTCAACATTGCCCGCTATTTCCACAAGCTCAGTGAAGCAACGGAAGTGATCCGAAACGACGCTATCAGCATCGGCGAGCTCGTTGGTCTCAACCCCCGCGCGGTGGTCATATCGCCCGGCCCCTGCACCCCAACTGAGGCAGGAATATCGACAGCAGTGGTTCGCGAACTTTCAGGACGCCTACCAATTCTCGGCATCTGCCTTGGACATCAGTGTATTGCGAGCGCTTTCGGAGGACGGGTGGCGCGTGCGCATCGGCCCATGCACGGTCAGCGGTCATACGTTGCGCATGACGGCCGAGGGTTATTCAAGGGGCTGCCAACGCCGCTTGACGTCGGACGCTACCATTCTCTTATCGTCGAGCTTGATCACTCATGTGCGCAGAACCTCATAGTGACAGCGCGTTCGGAGGAAGGCGAGATCATGGCCCTCACGCACGGCTATTATCCCACCTATGGGGTTCAGTTCCATCCTGAGTCGATACTTACCTCACAGGGGCACGTCCTGCTTATGAACTTCTTACGACTCGCGGAGGATTTCCGAAACCGCGACGAGCAATGAGAGGCTCGGCCTGCGCATCAAGATGGTGGACGGTTGGTTTCCGACTTGGTTGGAAGGCGCAGCGTCATATGGCAGGCATTTTGTGGCAATCAGCGCTGTTCGGTGCTCGGCTCCGCAGTCAGCGGCGCGCCTCCGACGGAAACCGGACCTTGCGGCTTCGAGGGCCGGACGTCTCTATTGGCCGGCTTGGATGTGGTGCGCACGGGTGGGGAAGAAGCAGCAGGAGCAGGAGGGGCAACAGGCGCCGGATTATGCAGCTCCTCGATTCTTTGGGTCAGGGCTGTGATCTGATCCGAGATCCGCTTTAGCTCGGCTTGCTGCGCGTCGACGTTGCGATTGAGCTCGGCAATTTCACCGGCTGTCTTCTGCTGCCCTGATTGGATCCCTAAAAGGACGTCCCTATCCTCAGGTGACAAGCCAAACGTAGGAGGCACGACTTCATGCGCCGACGGCGCCTCGGCAAACGTTTCGATATTCGCCAAAAAATAGGCTCCTCCGGCGCAAAGAACGAGCAATACGGCTAGAAGAGCAAAGATCCACCGAAAGCCTTTCGAGGGTCTTTGCAGGACCGGCGGCAACTCCGATGCTTGGGATTGATCCGTCACAGCCACACCCCGCTCTCATGATCTCGATCTGCTTTGGTTGTTCTCGTTGCCGCGATAGCAGAAGGTGGTCAAGAGCTGCCGCAAGCCGCACCCCCGCTGCATCGTTTTCAGCAATGTTGTCCCCAAAGCCGGGTCTTGATCGCATCAAGACTTTTACGAGCTGCGCATTGCGCTGCAGGTGGTGAGGTAAATAATGAGGGGCGGTAGAGGGGATTACCCGTGAACCACATTCATACCTGTGCTCTTGAGAGGGCCGCCTCACCGAAAGGCAATGCGCGTCGGGGATTTGCTAAGTGAGGCTTCCAGCGGTCCTGTGTCTGATTGTTCGAGGATCGGTAGTCGTAGCGTCGAAGTTAACTTGGCGCAAAAATGCTGCGCAACCCACGCAACAAACGCGTGATGCGAGCGCAATCATAAGACTAACTATATCGTTCGATGGAGGGGAATTGCGTTGTTAGTGGGCAACTGCACGAAGGCCAGCCCGGAGATCAGGTCGGCCGTTCAGAAAGACGGGCACTACATGCGAAAATGAAGCGATTCGAGGAAAGCGGCTCCCCGCGGATGCCTGCGCAGGTCATCTGCAACCGCCGGGCCTCCATACGTGGAAAACATACCAGCGCCCCTGTCGGGCTGCGTACCGTCTTGGATGAGGTCTCGCGGGGATCCTAGCGCGACCAAAGGGTCGACCGCGGATCTAAATGAAAGCAAATGCGAGCAGGCTCGAGCAAAGCAGCGCAAGCCCAGCCGCGGTCAGCGCCAACAGGCTGCCGGACACAATGTCATGATTGCGCATGAACCGTCCTCCATGGCGCCCGGAAGCAGCACGAGGGGGCGGCTGCCTTCGTGGTGAATAGCCAATCGCCGGATTACTATTCAAATTCGTTGCACTATTCCTGCAGTCTGCAAGGGAAAATGCATTTTTTGAGCGCAATCGTCGCGCTGTTCGACGGTTGCCGGCGAGAACGAACGAGTATCAAGATTTGTAAGGTGTTCGCTGGCCAACAGGCTATGCGCGTGGGATGGCTCGTAAGAGCCGCCCCTCCGCCAAGGCACGGGATGTGAGCCGTTTCATAACTGCGACATATCGTTTCGAGTAACCTTGTTGCATGCGTGCTCTCCTAATCCTCCTCGCGGCTTTTGCGATCATGTTCGCGGCACGTGACCGGCACCAAAATGGCTTCGTGCCACGCCCGACGGCATCCATGCCCGCGGTCGACGTGCCGTAACCCAGGCACCTGCCTTTGTCCGCAAACGACTTGCGCTCTGCACCGCTGCTGTAGGCGGCACATCTTCCGCCCTAGCGTGGGGACAGCCACGTCATTCTGCCATTGCGGAACTGGCGTAGCGGCACTTAAGTCCGGGGGGGCGCCGGGCCAATCACAATGCTTTTGCCATGTCAGGCCGACTTGTCCTCACGGCTGCCCTCAAGCTTATCTCGCAAGGCCGTGATCACGCGATGGACAATCCGGATATCCTTGACCGACAGCCCTTCTGAAAGATCGTTGATCCAGGGAGCCTGCAACTCCATTGCGGCTTCGAAGGCACGCTGTCCATTCTTAGTGAGCACGACGAGCTGCGCCCGTCGGTGATGCGGGTTGACCTCAAAAGATACGAGGCCCTCTCTGTGCAGATCATTGATAATCCGCTGCACGTTTTGACGATTGCCGCCGAGGTCACGTGCGAGCCAAGCGACCGGTTGGGGACGTTCGGCGGACACAATGGCGCCAAGCACCTGCCAGCGTGCGCTTGTTAGGCCAAGTGGGGCGACCAGACGGTCGCCGGCCGTCAGCAATAGGCTGTCGAGCCTGAATAGATCGAGAACAAGGTCGGTCAGGGCGTCACCCTCCGGGGTTCGCTTGGCTCTTTTCATTTGTCACCATCGTTTTCTATTGACATCATGATGTCAAAGCGTTATGTGATCATAATACCAATTAGACACCACACATCAAATAGCAATGGAGGCACTCATGGCGCTGCGACGCCCACTCGACCCTTCTTTCCCGATCGACCGCCAGATCGCTATTGAGGCAAATTCGGTCGTCCTGGTGAACCCATTCACACTCGACAAAGCCGATGAGGCGGCTTTTCTCAAGACGTGGCAGGACGACGCAGCGTTCATGAAGCGACAGCCGGGCTTCATTTCCACTCAGCTGCACAGAGCTCTCGGCGACAGCTCGACCTATCTGAACTACGCCGTCTGGGAATCCACCGCACACTTCCGCGCGGCCTTCACCCATCCTGACTTTTTAGCAAAAATCGCCAGCTATCCGGCCTCCGCGATAGCCTCCCCTCATCTGTTCCAGAAAGTTGCCGTGCCCGGCATCTGCGTTGCCTAGCCCTGCTCTTTTAGGAAGGGAAAGATACTCATGATCAAGTTGATCCATCCTGTCGCTGGCGGTTTGGCTATCGGAACGATCGGCACATTTTGGCTGTCGACGGTACTCAGCGAGCTGTTCGCGTCCCATGCCACAGTTGCAGCGGTTAAGAGCACCATACCGTGGGGTTTCTTGTTGCTGATTCCGGCGCTCGCTGCGACCGGTGGTACAGGTGTCATCTTGGCAAAGGCGCGCCGGGCCGGACTGATCGGGGCCAAATTCAAGCGCATGCCATTCATTGCAGGAAACGGCATCCTGATTCTTATTCCGTCTGCGTTCTTCCTTGCGTCCAAGGCTCAGGCGGCAGAATTCGATGCCGCGTTCTATGCTGTGCAGGCGATCGAGCTCGTCGCGGGCGCAACAAACATTACACTTCTTGCTCTCAACATGCAGGACGGTCTCAAAATGAAGGGATGGTTGCGCCACAAACCCGCTTGATCACCTCAACCAGAACTGCGCGGACAACTGACCTGAGGCCCGGTATTGTCGTGGCTTTATGAGTACGCGCCCTAAAATGTTATAGCTCTCCCGCCGGAGAACAGCCGGATGGTAATCAGAATGCGTAGCCCGATCAGCAGTTTAGAACGTTCAGCCCCTCAGTTTACCTTCGGCAGCATAGCGATGGCCGTGGTAACACTGGCTTGCTTGTACCTTCAGGCGCATTTCGCCGCGACGGCGTTCGCCTATTTGTTAGTGGTATTGCTGCTTTCGTTGATGGGCAGCTTCATCGCGTCGTCCGCACTTTGCATCATAGCCATCGCTGCTCTCGCTTACTACTTTGCGCCGCCGGCGTTCAGCATGCGAATTGATGACCCCCAAGATCTGCCGGTGGTTGTTGCATTCTTTATTGCCTCGATTGTGGGAGCGCAACTGATCGGAAAGCTCCGCCAGGAAAGAGAGGCTGCGCGTGTCGTTGCGGCCAAGCTTCAGCGGAGTGCGGCCGATTTGGAGGATCGCGAAAAGCGGTGGCGCGCCATCTTCGAGCACAATCCCGCCATGTACTTCATGGTCGATGAAGCCGGCACTGTCCTCAACGTCAATACGCTCGGCGCGACACAACTCGGCTATGCTCCTGCTGAACTGGTCGGTCGATCCGTGCTGGACGTATTTCTCGAGGAGGATCGCGCGTTCGTTCGCGAATGCGTTCGGACGTGCCTGGAGGATGTCGGACAGACGCGCACGTGGGACGTCCAGAAAGTCAGGAAGGGCGGCTCGGTGTTGTGGGTACGTGAAAACGCCAAAGCCATGCTCTGGGGCGATGAGCAGCCCATTGTCCTTATCGCCTGCGAAGATATCACGGAACGAAGGCGGACCGAACTTGCTCTGCAGCGGAGCGAAGCACATTTGGCCCAGGCGCAGGAGTTGAGCCACACAGGCAGCTTCAGCTGGAACCCCACTACGGGCGAGGCCTTCTGGTCCAAGGAAACGTTTCGGATTTTCCAATTAGATCCTGACACGGTGCCGCCGGGGCCCCAGCTCGTCGTTGAGCGCACTCATCCAGATGATAGGGCTTCGGTTAAAGAAATTATCGATCGCGCGATGCGAGACCCGAGCGATTTCGAGCACGAATACCGGCTTCTACTACCGGACGGCTCGGTAAAGCACATCCATGCGCAGGCACGAGCGACGAGAACAGCCTCTGGGGACATCGAGTTTGTTGGGGCAGCTACGGATATTACGGCGGCGAGGCGAGCAGAACAGCAACTGCGCCGCAGCGAGGCCTATCTGGCCGAGGCCCAGCATCTCAGTCACACAGGCAGCTGGTCCTGGGATGTCTACGGTCTAGATTTCATATATCGCTCCGCCGAGGTCGATCGCCTGTTTGGCTTTAGCCCACAAGAGCCGGTATCGATCGAGACCATTCGATCGCGCATCCATCCGGAGGACTTGCCGCGGCTACAGGAGGTGCAGCGCCAGGCGATTGAACACAAGGAGGGGCGGTTCGAATATGATTTTCGTATCCTTCTACCAGATGGCGGGATAAGACGCATACACTCCGTTGCGCACGTGGTGATCGGCAGCGATGGTAACGTCAGCGAGCTGATCGGAACACATATGGATGTGACCGAGCAACACGCAGCTAGGGAACGCCTGGAAAACACACTTGCCGCGCTGCGCGAGAGCGAACAGCGCTTTCGCGACTACGCCGAAACAGCTTCCGACTGGCTCTGGGAGACCGGGCCGGATCATCAGGTCACTCGCTTGTCCGAGCACACCAGCGCTGCGGGAATTTTGGCGACCGGATTGCTCGGCCTGCTTCGCTGGGACATTGCGTGCGACGTCGAAGAGGAACCCGAGAAGTGGCGGCAGCATCGGGCGACGTTGGAAGCCCATCTTCCGTTTCGGGATCTCGTCTATCGCACCGTGAATCGGACAGGTTCTCCGATCTACGTCCGCACGAGTGGCAAGCCTTTTTTCGATGGAAAGGGCAAGTTTCTCGGCTACCGTGGCGTCAGCACCGACATCACCGCTACAATTCGCGCCGATCAAGCCGAACAAGAACTACGAAAGGCGCAGTCGGAGCTTGCGCATGTGACGCGTGTAACGACGTTAGGAGAGCTGACAACCTCCATCGCCCACGAAATAAACCAGCCACTCGCCGCTATTATCAGCAACGCGGATGCGTGCCTCGGTTGGATGGGCCGGGAAGCGCCTGATCTTTCCGCCGCGCGCTCTTCGGTGGAGTGGATCATCGAAGACGCAATCCGGGCAAGCGAGGTGATCCGTCGTATTCGCGCGCTCGCGAAGAAAGGCGAGATTGAGATGGTGCCGCTCGATATCAATGAGGTCGTTAAGGACGTCATTGCGCTGGTAACACGAGAGCTGGTGAGCCACCGAGTGACATTACGAACCGAGTTGAGGGAAGGACTACCTAGGATCCTCGGCGATCGGATTCAGCTTCAACAGGTGATCATCAATCTGGTGATGAACGGAATCGAAGCCATGGACGCAGTTACAGACAGGAAGCGCGAACTGCTGATTCAATCATCGAAGGACGATGTGGGGCACGTCCACCTTGCCGTGACCGATTGCGGCGTCGGCATCGCCGAGAACGACGCGGACCGCGTCTTGGATCCCTTCTTCACCACCAAATCGACTGGCCTTGGAATGGGTCTTTCGATCTGCCGGTCGATCGTGGAAGCTCATGGAGGACGATTGTCAATGGTCCGCAAAAATGGACCGGGCGCGACGTTCCAGCTTGCCTTGCCGCTGCATAAGGAGGCCGTCTCGTGACAGCACTATTTGACGCGTCAGATGAAGGCAGCAATCCCGAGGCCTCGACAAAGGCGACCGTCTTCGTCGTCGAGGATGATATCTCAATGCGTCGCTCGCTTACCAATCTTTTTAAATCGGTAGGGTTAGACGTCATTGCATTCGGATCCGCCCGCGAAATGCTGCAGAGCACAATTCCGGAGGTTATTAGCTGTCTAGTTCTTGATGTCCGGCTGCCAGGCTTGAGCGGGCTTGACTACCAGACTGAGCTAGCGAGGTTGAACATACATATCCCGATCATTTTCATTACCGGCCATGGCGACATTCCAATGACCGTCAGAGCCATGAAGGAAGGAGCCGTCGATTTTCTCAGCAAACCGTTTCGCGATCAGGAACTGCTTGATGCCGTGGTTGCGGCAACCGAACGCGATCGCAAAAGACGGGAGGCTCAGCGGACGGTCGCGAACCTGCAGTCTTTATTTGAGACCTTAAGCCCCCGCGAGCAGGGGGTGATGAAACTGGTCGCTGCCGGCCTGATGAATAAGCAGGTCGCCGCCGAGCTTGGGCTCGCCGAGATTACGGTCAAGATCTACCGCGGAAAAGTAATGAAAAAGATGCGTGCACGCTCGCTGGCCGACTTGATCAGAATGACTGAGACACTGGGAATTCGCGCTAATCGTCCTGAACAAACCCAAGTATGATTTTACAACTTCATCGGTCGAGCCCACTTTTCGCGCAAGGTGGCTAATGCTTGCAGCCGCTATTCCCGCTTCAGGAGGGCTCGTCTTGTCCACGCCTTTGATTTCCGTCGTTGACGACGACGCCTCAGTCCGTGCGGCGACAGAGACTCTTTTGAAATCGCGTGGCTACATCGCCCAAATATTTGCCTCGACCAAACACAGGGGAGCCCGGAGCAGACTAAAACGCTTTGAGAAGCCGTACGGTTGATTGCGATTGCTGCGGTTTGGAATAACCGGCTTGGTTCCGCGCTCATCGAGTTCTTCACGCAATTCGCCACTATCATAGGCCGATGAGGGGGGGTGCGAGCGCTGGGTTCACGACCTAGAGCTCTTCCAGCACGCTTTCACGCAGGAGCGCTCAGACCTGAGCCATTGGCGCAAGCGGCTCGGCGACAAGCTGGAGCTGCTGCGGACCGAGCGCCTGCGGGTGGCGCACGAGGCCGGCACGTTACGCAGCCAGGACCTCAAGCGCGTCACGGTCGATACCACAGTGCAGCCGAAGGCCATCACCATTCCGACCGATGCCGAGCTGCTGCATGCGGGCATCAAGGGCCTCAATCAGTTCGCGAGAAGGCACGGGGTCAGGTCCGGCAATCCTATGCTCGCGTGGCCAAGGCCGCCGCGATGATGGCTTCCCGCTCGCGCCAAACAGTTCAGGCGGCATCAGGGACAGCTGCGCATCCTGCGTAGCAGGCTCGGCCCAATTATTCGCGACATCCGCCGCAACATCGAGGGCCAGCCGGCACTGGAGGAGGCCTTCGCCCTTTCGCTCGGCTGGGCCGCGCAGATTCGTTCGCAGCAGCAGCGCCAGCGCGGCTGGAAGCTTTATTCCTTCCATGGTCCGGAGGTGGAGTGCATCGGCAAAGCCAAGGCCGCCGCGCCTTACGAGTTAATGGCATGGACCACGCCCGCTCTCAGCGGCAACGTGCAGCCCGGCGGGGGGCAGCAGCAGGAGTGCAAGCCATGTCGAATACGAACCTTGTCACAATCGGCATCGATCTCGGGAAGAACACATTCCACGTCGTCGGTCTCGATGCCACAGGCGCAATTACGCTACGCAAGAAGCGGTCGAGAAATCAGCTTGACCAGTCGCTGGGCAATATTCCGCGTTGTCTGATCGGAATGGAGGCGTGTGCAGGCGCACATCATCTGGGGCGCAGGCTCGAGAAATTAGGCCATCAAGTACGGCTCTTGCCGGCGCAGTACGTCAAACCATACCTCAAGGGTCACAAGAATGACTTTCGGGATGCTGAAGCGATCGCCGAGGCCGCTCAGCGGCCGACAATGCGGTTCGTTCCAGTGAAGTCAGCCGAACAACTTGATTTACAGGCACTACACAGAGTTCGCAGTCGATTGGTGACGCAGAGAACGGCGGTCATCAATCAAATCCGGGGCTTTTTGCTTGAGCGAGGGCTACCAGTGCGGCAGGGAGCGGCAGCACTCCGACTGGCACTTCCTCAGATTCTCTCAGCGCCAAACGACAACTTATCGCCTCGCGTGATCCAGCTCATTCAGGACTTGGCCGAGGACTGGCGCTATCTCGACCGACGGGTCGCGTCATTGACGAAAGAAATCGACGAACTCGCTGATCAAGATCCACACTGTCGCCGCCTAATGAGTGCGCCCGGCGTCGGGCCGATCATCTCAAGCGCGATGGTCGCCGCCATCGGAACGGGTGATGCCTTCCATAAAGGCCGAGACTTTGCAGCATGGCTTGGTCTGGTACCAAAGCAAATCTCGACCGGCGATCGAACCATTCTCGGGCGCATATCGAGGCGCGGTAATCGGTACCTGCGAACGCTGCTTATTCAAGGTGCCAGAGCCGTACTTCTGCAGCGTCAGAGTTGGCCTCGGCATGGCTTCGCAGCCTGGTTAGAGGCAGCGTCGAAGCGGCTCCACTCCAATGTCTTGGTTGTTGCCCTGGCCGCAAAACTTGCGCGCATGGCCTGGAGCATGCTCGCAAAGGGCCGTGACTACGACGCCAACCTCCTGGGCCGCACCGCATAAGAAACAGGGCCGGAAAGGAAAATCCAAGGTCGGGATCAGAAGGCACAATAACCCGCCGAGGTTTGCGAGACGGAAAGGACGAATGGAGAAACGGTTCCACCGACACTTCTGAAGCCTGGTTCGACTCCATGGCCCTTCTTGAGGCCGGCGAGTTATTGAGGACAGAAGTGAGCGGATATCCATGATGGCTCGGGGCAACAGCCCCAAATTGAAGCCGGATAGATTGGCGCAAACCGCTTCATCCCTTTGTCGATTCCTCTTGCAACGCGGGCGTGGTCCATAGAGCGTGAAGGCCTTCGTCGTCACCAACAATCGCCGCGCTCCCGGCGGAGTGTTCGTGCTGCACGCGAGCGCAATGCCCGACAATCCGTATGATGAGCACCCCCTGCGGGACGTCATCGAGCGCACAGAGACGCTCACCGGCTGTCCGATCGAGCGGGCCTATGTCGACAAGGGGTACCGCGACCACGATGCGCAGACTCCCCGTCGCATCTTCATCTCCGGCCAGAAGCGCAGCACCTTCGGTGTTATCAAGCGCGAGCTGCGCCGTCGCTCTGTCATCGAGCCCATCATCGCGCACATGAAGGCCGAAAGCCGCTGCTACCTCAAAGGCCGCGCCGGCGACGCCGCTAATGTCGTCCTCTCGGCCGTCGGCGACGACTTCCAGCCGCGTCCTCGCCCGGCTCAGAGAACTCTTGGGCCTCTTCCTCGAGTTGCTAATGGCGAACGCTCGCCTTTCCAACACAGCTCAATCCGGCTTCTTAACTCAGGAGTTGGAGCCTGGAGGCCAAAGTGCGGTTCATTTGGCCACTGGATCCGGATGCGAAGAAGACCGATGCCGTACCACAAGCGGCACTCTATCGCTTAACTAGTCTCGTATCGAGTCACCTGCGCGCCCCGCGCTCCGTTCCGGCAAAAGGATACCCTGGATAGCCGCTAAAAGCGGAACTTAACAAGGACTTGCAGAACGCAGGCGTGAGCTTGCCGCGGTGGATCACGACGTCTTCGTGACCCGTTGCAGCTCGAGCGTTCTGCCAGAGGCGATTGTAGCCGCGCTGTTCGTTGGATTTCACGTGGCAAGCGGCGAATTCGGCGTCATCCAATGTCGTTAACTGCCACGCATAGACCGGCCGCTTCGTATGGATGTGCACCCACATCGGATTCACCGTACCATTGCGCAGTGGCGTAGGCTGCAGCTTGAGCTCGAACAGCGTTCCTGGCTCACCCTTCAGCGCGCGCGGTGACTCCAACGGAGCCAACTCCTCGGCCGCCTGCAACCGTTCGAGGTACTTCTGCGAGGGAAACGCATAGGTCTTCATGCAATCGATCTCGATCGAAGCCTTTTGCGCCTTCGCAGTACGTGCCTGCCCCTTAACCTCCGACAACATCGCCTTGAGGCGGACTATTTTTTTTTGCACTTCGGGCACTTGGATAGGCGTGAGTAGGCCGCGTCGGCGAGGTTCGTCCAGCGCGGTTACACAGGCCTCAATCTCCGCGGATTGGCTCTGCAGCCGCTCAACCACGGTGTCCACGACGTGCTCGGCATCTTCGGGCTTCATGTGGCGCGCTTGCGAAACGGCTCTTTGCTCACTGCGCAGATCGAATTGCAAGAGTTCGTCCAATCGCGCGAGCAGGCGCGTCAGTGTCTCCTTCGATGGCGGGGCCTGCCATATTGCCAAATGTTCCCTCGCGGACGATGACATCCTCGTATGCGCCTCTTCCGCGCTCGCGAGTTTCTTCGTGCCCAGATCCGAGAGCACAATAACCTTGGTGGTTCGCGCCGTGTCGGCTTCGGGCCTAGCGAGCTGCGGCTCGGGCTGCCCGGCTGCCGAGCTCCCCGCACCTCCGGCCTGCCTCCGCTTGCCCTTCCCTTTCCTTCGCGCTGGACTGCCTTCGGCCGCCGGCTCGTTGCCAGCAGTGTCGGCCGGTAACGCAAGGCCAGCCTCCGTTGGCGGTGCAATGATGGCTGGTGTCTTCGGCTGCACTGCTAGCAGGCGCATGACCTCATGGGCAGTGACCCACGATCCTTCCACGATCTGATCCAACAGATCCAACGGAAGCTCGGGACTTGCTCCCTTATTCCTTAGCTCGGCAACCATGTTGGGCAACGCCGACGCAAATTCCGATAGCCGCTCCATGACCCCTTCCAGAACGGCGCAGTGCTCTGCGTCGAGGGCTTGTCCTTTGCTGTGCAGAACAGCGTCGCCCGTTGAGAGGAATGCCGGAACAACATCGCCCATGAAGGTTCCGAGTAGACGCGCCCGACCGTTCTCACCCAAGAGGATTTGCCTGACGGCCGGGTCGAGCGTGCTCGCGTGCGACTCAATCATGACCCGCGCGAGAAGGACTTGCGATTGCAGATGCACACACCTCGTATTCAGTGCCCAGCCGGTATGCAGCCGTAGTGTCGCCTGTTCGGCCTGTCGCATTTCGGCCGTTGCACTTGGCAAGCTGGCAGTGGCTGCGCAGACGGACTGCATCCGTTCAGAGCGCAATGCCTTCTTTTCCCACCACTCCGTGCAGGCCAAATAGTGTTTCGCCACACTGGAAGCCGCTCGGATTAGCTGGTCGGGCGGAGCATTGGATTGGCGCATCCGCTCGAGTATCTTTCCCGCGTTCTCCCTACTCTTCTCCAAGGCGTAGATAGTCGGTTGGGCCAGCGCGTTGCATTCGTTCCCCGCATCCAGAGTCCGGTCGCGAATTCGGCGAGCCTGATCTTCGGACAGAATGCTGCGCGCTACATCTGGAGACAGGCTCGCGTAGTAGTCCAGAACTGCTGCGCCTGCTTTGACAACCTGATCGATCAGCTCTTGCGCCTCAGACGAGCTCTGAGCGCCCATGGCAGCACTGTGGCAAGCATCAAGTTCCTCAAGCAGGTCGTCCATATTTTGTTTCGCTGCGTTGATCCCCTCACCGCTTGAGGAAATGGGGACTGCCACACCCGAACCTGAGGGCAGGCTCGCGAGCGTCGCCATTCTATCTTCAGACGCTAAGCGCATCCGCTCCACGACGGAGTTGAAAACTCGGTGGCCTTCCGCAGGGGCAAAATTTGGCTCCGAATGCGCACTGCTCGATACCGACGTGGTGTCGGCTCCCGCAGCCCCAACGTGCGGTTCGCCAGGTCGGCCAATGCCCGTCATGTTCCATCTCCAATACGGTCAACAATGCGCAGCGTCCCTGGATAGGCCGCCTGGCTGACGGCTGGCTGACGGCCGGCTCACGGCGGATGCTCTCCGAATGCACAACCCCGCCGTCCGAGTTCCAATTTCATGGAAGCTGTTGTGGTGCTGAGGCAGCAATGGGGATGACCCATAAGGTGCGGGATAGTCGATTGTAGCGCCGGTCCGCATTCCGCCGCCTCGCCGTGACCAGTATGGAAATGTGCGCTGTCAGAAATGGCCCTGCCAAAGTCATTCCCGAATACCGGAAGCCGTCGAGCATGGCGAACCGCAGGGTCGATTGTCAGGCTTTCGGCAGCAGCAAAGCTCCTATTAACCGGGAGGAGATGCTATTGTTCGACCAAAGAGTTTCGGATCCAACTATGCGTAGATCTGGCTCGATGTGGAACGTTCCGTCAACTCGACCTCTTCTTCTCGCGTTCGAGTGAGCAGAACCTACGCTGCGCAACTCCTTTTCAGAATAGGACCTCGCCGAGGATGCTGCCCAGTTAAGCGCACTTAGAATACGCTCATAAAAAGAGCGCAGCGAGCGTGCCAAGCACACCGAGCGCCAATCCGATATCGGCGAACTACCGTTAGCCCGTCTCGAAGCAGCAGAAAGCGTGAGAATCGGTTCTACCACCAAAATTGCTCCGACCGATATCGCGACGATTATGCAGATATTTCGAGATGCATGTATCCAATGCATATCCGAAGACGAGAAGTATACCGCCGAAGGGTATCAGCAGAAACAACGGCAAGAGCGTTGTCAGGTCCCCGCCGCCGCCTCTGGGGCCCGCACAGTTCGATCCCAACCTCGTCGCCCCGAGGATGCTCGCGGCCGCCGCCAGCGCATTGTCCAAATCTGGAAGCCGCGGCGTCGCGGCACGTGGCTCAAACAGATGTCAAGCGTCAATCATCAAACGGGCCGCAGAGCTACGCTTACAGTCCGCTTACCGGTCTGCAAGCCAACTCGGCAATGAAGAGGCGAGGAACTTCAGCTCGTTCACTTGAGCCGGAGTGAGTTTCTGGCTGACGGACCGCAACGTTTGTCTTGCCGCTTTGGGACCAACCCAGGCAAGCGCGCGCACGCTCGTCGGGTTGCGAGGGATAGCTGCCAACCGGGCGCATGCTTGAGCTCCACCATCTGCTTGCCGATGTAAAGCTTACGAGAAGGACCTGACGTTAGATATAATCTAGCATCCCAACGGAGCAATCGCGGTTGCTGCCACAGAGCAGATAACAGCAGACCTCCTCAACGTTCCCGAGGTCCTCACTTAACGAGTAACGCACATTTGCTCCGTATGAAGTCCAACATCAGCGGAACAGGCAGCCGCAATAGTGTGGCCGGCAAGCCAGAGGAATGAAGTTCAGAACTGTCGAAGAGCTCAAGCTAAATGATCTCGAAGTATCTCCGACGTTCAAAGTCGGTGACCCGATGTTGAACGGTTTCCCACTCCCAACGGCGCGAGCAAGAAAACGCTTCAACAAACCTTTCTCCGAAGACATCACTTGCCGCCGCAGACTCTGCAAACCGAGAAGTTGCCTCTGATAGGCTTTGAGGCAGTCTCGCGGACGGCCGACACATTTCCGCGCTTGCATCACCGACGATCGAAGCCGGCAGTTCCGGACCTGTCTCGACACCCAATATTCCCGAACCAATCGCACTTGCGAGCGCGAGATATGGGTTCAGGTCTGCGCCAGGCAGCCTATACTCTAGGCGATGGGCAGATGGCTCTCCCGGAATGGTGCGAATTGCGCAGGAGCGGTTGTCAACTCCCCAGCTTGGACAGATTGGTGCCCAGCAGCCAGGTACCAATCTCTTGTAGCTGTTGAAGTTCGGCGCGGCGAGCACACAGAACTCATTCATGTATTCTAGTTGTCCGGCGATGAATTGCCTCATAAGCTTCGAGACGTTGCCGAACGCATCACCGTCGTAAAACGCATTCTGACTATCCGAGGACATCGAGATGTGAATATGCCCGGACTGGCCGGGCCATTCCTCGGAAACCTTGGCCATAAATGTAGCCATCATGCCTCGCGTTTGCGCCCAGGCCTTTATCATCGACTTGAATACGGTTGCTCGATCGGCAGCTTCCAGCGCATCACAATGACGAAGTGACGCTTCGACCACGCCAGGTCCCGTTTCAAAGTGCAGTCCGCTGAGAGGTATTCTAGCCTTCTCACAAAGCGCCAAGATCTCATCAAACAGCTCATGTTGCGCGACAGAGCGCGCAATCGAGTAGCCGAACGGGCCGCGAGTTAAAGGAGCCCACTCGCCGAACGGCTTTTCTTCGATCGTGTCTGCGTTCTCCTTAAACAGCATGAATTCAAACTCGAACCCGACAGTGCAGTCGTATCCGTGGTCAGCAGCCCTTCGCAAGACCCTGCGCAGAACACCGCGCGGGCAAATGTTCTCATGTGGGCCCGTGAACTCCGCGAGGTAGAGATATTGATCGCCGAGATGAGACACCGAACGGCCGGTGCCTGACAGAATACGCAGGTCAGCGTCCCCGAACGCTGATAGCGGCTTTTGCGTAAAACTGGCCGGAATGACCCGGTCCGCACAATCCCACGCCAGCACCGCTTCAGAGAACTTGACGACTTTGTCTCCATCCGAGAGATCTTCACCTAAGACGTGTTTGCCTCGCAGAACGCCATCGAAGTCGCTTACGCCGACCATCGCCGAGCGGGCTGGATTCGCTCCGGTCAACCTGGGATCAGTTGGCATTAGTCGCGATCCTGCATCACTAACTCGAAGACCTGGTCCATCCGCATTGCTCGCAACTTGCGATAGTCATTCTCAAGCTGAGTCAGGTCGCTATTCACCAGATAAACGATGCCTGGTGTCGACGCCAAGTCGATCGTGGGAACCAGGTCATGACCAATTGGAACAAATGCAATGGCATCCGCGAAGCTCGGGAGCTCGCGGATTGCTTCGAGTCCCGGGTAACCGGCAACGACACCGCCCATATCTGAGATCAGCGAGACGCAAAGTGCGTGAGCCTGCCGCCTGTAGGGCCCGCGCAGCCTCATATATTCACCAAAGCCCTTGGGATCTGCGTAGCGCCAGGCCGTCAGGCTCATATGGTTGTGCCCCAACGCCATCGTTCGTGCTTTTTCCGACATGGTCCCTTGAAGCCTCGCTCCGAAGTCCACCAGAACCGGTCCCCGATCATCGACGATGATCTCAGCATGAGCCGGTCCGTCGACGATCTGTAGCGCCTGCAACGCACGCACCAAATAGTCGGATAGTTCCTGAACGATTGGTTCGCTGCCGTCCAACAATCTCTCAAGTGAGCAGACCGATGATGCCCCCTCAATAGGAACCGTGTCATAGGTCCAGGCCTCTGTAACGAAAGCTTCCCCGCCGATCGAGACGGCATTTACGGTGTACTGCTGGCCGCTTATTTTTTCTTGCCCGAGGGCAAAACGATTCAACACTCCGACACGGTTCGTCTTCCCGACAATTGTGCTTAGAGCCCGCTGAATATCAGCATCTGTCGAGCAAAAGAATACATCCTCGGTACCCGTACTGTTCAGCGGCTTGATCACGATCTGATCGAACTTCGCTTCACGCTTCCAGCTCGCGATCTCTACAGGATTGTCGGACACGACTTGTCTGATGGATCGCACGCCTGCAGAGGTCAGCGCGCAAGACAATCGCGCTTTGTCACGCCGAGCAGCGGATAGCGCGGTTCCATTTGACGGCAAGCCCAGCCGCTCCGCCAAAGAATCGGCGAGTTCAACTCCGGTCTCGCAGCCCGCGATAACGAACTCCAATTCCCGGCCATGCAGAGCCTGAAGATGATATTCAACGGTTTCGTCATAGCCCATCCCCTCGCTGGGGCGAATGACTTCATCATAAAGATCCGCATTGAAATGCGATCGGAATATGGGCGCAATCTCTGCAGCCGACATCACATGCACCGTTCCAATTCCATAGCGCTTGAACTCTTCCGGTAGGTATCGACCGGTAGAGTATGCGTCTACGATTACACAATTCCGTTGTTTCATGCGGATCTCCGATACTGCAAGTAGATGTTGCCGACAGCGACAGCCGTAATGAGAGCGTTTCCAATGAACGTATGTGACGAAGGCACGATGCGAGAATCGAAGTACTGGAACAGGAAGGTGATGATAGGGGCGGTTGACAGGACCATGTTGACGGTGAAGGGCTCTACGCGCCGAATGCCCTGCTGGATCAAGAGCAATGGAACAATGATCGTCGACAGCCCAATTGCTGCGATCGCAAACCAATGCTGCGAGATCTCAGGCACGATAGATGAATAGTCGACCAGTCCAAGCAGCAAGAGAATCGTTCCATAAAAGCGATGCGCCAGGACTTGTCGGCCAGAAAACCCATGGTCGAACAGCAGTTTGACGAGTATATTTGTAAGAGCCAGCGATAGCCCGGCCACGATTGCCAAGACGATGCCAAAGGATGATCGAGCCCCCCACTCCACACCTGCGTTGCCGCTGGCCGAGATCCAAATCATGTAACTGCCGATCGTTGCGATCGTAACGCTCACGACAATATCGGATGCTGGAGGGGCGCCCTGGCGCCTGATCAATGCGTTTAACCACACCGTCGCGGTGGGCCCGAGTGCGACCATGAAAGCGACGACGATCGCAGGTTCGGCGTATTTCAGTCCGATAAATAAACCGATCCAGCTGATTGCTGTCACTACATTGAGCGCGACGAAGACCAGGAGCGACCATTTCGCCACCGTTGCCTCCTCTCCCTCGTGGCGAGCCAGGAGATTGAATGTCAGACATACCGCGGCGAAGGACAGCAGGAGCGCGACGAACACATCCGCTTGCTGAAAGTACGACGCTGCATAAACCTCACCTGCCGCGCTCACGACGACATAAAGCGCCACAAGGAACACTCCCAAAGCGAAGCGATTCGCCAATCGTCCAGTCTTCCTGTGCCCGCGAAGCGACGCGCGGCCCTCGCAGGACCGGACGCGTGCGTCGGCTCCGAGGGAATGTCCTTTCGACGTGCACGGACCACGTTTGGTTTGAAATGTCACAATCCGCCTCTACCTCTTCTTAGTCCGGTAGTACCCAACACACGCCTCTCCAAACGCCTTGAACAATTGCTTGCTGAGGAGATCGCTTGAGACGTGCCATTCGGGGTGCCATTGCACACCGATTTGCAGCGTCGGGGCGCCAATGACCGAAGCCGCCTCGACCAAACCGTCAGGCGCCCACGCCTCCCGCCTCAGCGCCGGGGCAAGCGCCTCGATGCCTTGATTGTGCAGCGAGTTGACTTGCGCTTCGATCGTCCGCGCGATTGGAAAGAGCGCGCCATCGGAACATATCTTGACGCTGTGGGCGGCGTCGTACTGGCGGTCTCTTGGACGATCTGGCTTCTCGGCATGCATCGCACCACTTTCCGGCCTCCACTCCGCAAGCGATGAGCGGAGCGTGCCGCCGAAATAGACGTTGAGTTCCTGAAGCCCACGGCAGATGCCCAGAATAGGCATTCCGAGCGCGATGGCGCTCTCTATAGTTACGGCAGAGAGCCTGTCCCGCGGACGGTCGAGGATCCCAACCTCAACGTCCTGCCGGTCATCCTCCGTCAAGGACGCGGGCGCTCTCAGGACGGAGGGGTCGATGTTCGATTCATCACCTGTCAACACCAAGCCGTCGAGCCGGCGCATGATCGCCGGGACGACGTCCTCCCTCGCATCTTCGGCGTCGACCGTCGGCAATATGACGCAAGCCACGCCCGCATGACGATAGAGTGCCTGCAAGTACTTGCGCCGCAACCAGTCGCGATGCACAGCATCGACCAGAAGACGGTTCGAAGTGACGCCTACCACGGCTCGGGTGCTCTCTGGCCGTAGCAACGTCACGCCACCTGCCCTCGTGTGCGAACCTGGGCAACGGACTGCTCATACAACCGTCGATTTCGCTCTTTTAACTGATCTATGACGCTAGGTTGACCTTGAGGTCCCTTGACAAAGAGCCCGCCCCAGGTCGCGGCAACCTTCGCATAGTTCGGATCCTGCATTCGGATTTTCTGAGCTTTGCGCAACAGCCAAAACGGGATGCCCGGTGAAAGGTGATGCTCAAGGTGGTACTCATCCAAATTCTGCCCGAGGATGGCCCGCTCGAGGAAATTTCCTTTCCGATTCCGGGTGAGATAGACGTTCTGCGTCTCGGTTTCGCACATAGGTGAGTGCTCGGCGAGCTCGATAAACCAGCCGAGGATCTGAAACGCGGTGAGATAGGGCACGATCCAAAACAGGACGACGATATGGAGCAGTCCAACAGCATATGACCCGGCCAGGATGCTGATCCAGAAGAGAAAGAAGCCATACTTGTCGATAAGTATGCCTGAGCGGCTCTGATCCTCGACATCTGTGACCGAAAATCGATTCGCCCAAAGATACTTCAGATACGCCACCGTCGCGCCGCCGAAGATCGGCTTCCAGATCATGTTGAAAGCGTACCGCTCCGGAGGCTGCACGTCGTAAACGCCGCTGGCCAGGAAGAACTTCAGGTCGGGGTCCTTATCCGGGTCTCCAAGATAGGGGTGATGCAAATAGACGTGCGAGATCCGATAGGCCCAGTGGCGCTGGAACAAGGGATACGAAGCGAACAGAATGCCCAGGACGTAGTTCCAGGTCGTGTTCTTCGCGAGCGTGCGGTGAGCCGCATCATGAGCGATGGTTGTCAATCCGCGCTGGTAGGCACCAATTAGAAGGACGGCCAGCGGGTAGAGCCACCATGAGACTGACACAGTCGCGAGCGTGCACGCTGTGATGACAGCGTAATCTTTGGCAATATAAGCAGCTCCCGTTATGTTGTCGGGTCTCAGCTCAGAGAGCTGCTTATTGATCTCTCGGCTGAATTGAACGGCCTCGTAGCGTGATGACCTCAATTTCCAAGCATCTGCCTGATTCATGAGAACTTCCTCCTGATCGCCTTGCTGGTTGTCAGATTGCGGAAAGCGCCTTGTCCAGATCGCGCAGGATGTCGTTGACATCTTCGATGCCGACACAAAGCCGGATCGAGCCGCCAAATATGCCGGCGGCTTCGCGCTTTTCCCGCGGGACGGTGGTGTGGGTCGTCGAGACAGGATGGGTCACGAGCGTGCGGGCGTCGCCTACATTCGAAACGTGATACATCAAGTCGACGTTCTGGATGAACTTGCGCCCGGCTTGTTCGTCCTCCACTTCGAACATAACCATCGCCCCGTGTCCGTATGCAACATTGAGTGTCTGTTCGACGACTTCCCGATCGGCGCCTTCAAAGAGCCCCGGGTAGAAGACACGGCGCACTTTAGGATGCTCCTTGAGAACGTCGGCCACGATCCTGGCATTCGCGCAGTGCTGCTTCATGCGAAGTGGCAGCGTTTCAAGCCCCTGGATCAGTTGAAAGCTCGCAAACGGGGCGATCGCCGCGCCGGTATCGCGCAACCAGGTCATGCGAGCCTTAAGGAGAAACTCGCTCTTTCCGAGATCGTCGACATCGCGCACCGCGTTACGCCAGACAATTCCGCCATGCGCATCGTCGGGACGATTGAACAAGGGAAAGCGAGAGGCTCCCCGGTAGCTAAACTCGCCGTTGTCAACGATCAGTCCGCCGAGCGTCGTACCGTGGCCGCAAATATATTTTGTTGCGGAGTACGTCGTAATCGCAGCGCCGAGATCTGACGGCCGGCATACCAGTGGCGTTGTCGTATTGTCCACGACCAAAGGCACGCCGTACTTTCGGCCGATCTCGGCCAGCTGTTTGACGGGGAGCGGAATCAGACAAGGATTCGAAATCACCTCTCCGAACAGGCATATCGTGCGATCATCAATGGCACGTTCAAACGTCTCGGGCTTTCGAGGATCTGCCGTCCTCACGCTGATCCCAAGACGCTTTAATGTGTTGTGGAGCAGGTTCCAGGTATTGCCATATAGATACGGAGAGGCGACGACATTGTCTCCCACTTCGCCACTTGACAGGTTGACGATAGCCAAGAACGTCGCCGCTTGACCTGACGCGACCGCGAGCGAGTCCCTTCCCATATCGACGGCGGCGTAGCGCCTTTCCAGCGCGCGGGTCGTCGGATTGATGATCCTCGTGTAGGTGAACCCGTCGGCCTTGACGTTGTAGACGTCAGCAATGTGGTTTAGATCGCCATCGAGTTCATAAGCCGTATTCTGGTAAATCGGCACTGCGACGGCTTTCGTCACTGCGTCGCGTCGATAGCCCGCATGCAGAACCGCGGTCTCGGCTGAAAACGACAGCTGCGGTTCTCCACCCGTTCGAGCTGGCATCTTTACGCGAGCGCCACATGTCTCTTGGGCCGACATCAGCGGAGCTGACCGACCCTGACTGGAGCGGAAATATGTACGAAATGCGCAGCCCAACTGCACGATCCAGCTGGATTGGATTTCTCCAATGCAACCGATACGGAAACTCCGCGTCGGAAGATGCAGCTTCGAGTAGACGTAAAGGTTGTGGGCTGCCAAGTGGCGGTACAGCCCGTCGAATCCTGCCTGGTCCACGATTCCGGACGGCGCACCGAACGCGACGCAGACCGGCGATTGCAACTCGGTCGACAGCAGCGGCGACACTACTCCTTCGAGTTCTTTGACGAGATCGTCCCTAATCTTCTCATACCTGCGGCGCCTCGCATCAATACCCTCCTCGTGCAGAATCTCCAGGGCCTTTGTCGTTGCCTGAACGATGTGGGTTGGTGGGGTCGATCGCCACTCACCGCTGCGCTCGAGCGAGAGCCATTGATCTCTCACGTCGAGCACAAACGACCTCCGTTCTTGAGCCGCATTCTCGAGCAGCTCGCGAGACGCGATGACAAACGCTACTCCCGGCGGCCCTTCTATGCACTTGTTGCTCGAGGTGACCAGGACGTCAGCTCCTCGCTGGCTCAGATCGATATTAAGGGCACCAAAAGAACTCATCGCGTCGATGATGGTCTTTACGCCACGTCGCCTTGCCTCCTCCACGATCGCGTCCAGCGGATTGACGATTCCGGTTGTCGTCTCGCAATGCACCAAACATAGGTGCGTAACGCCAGGATTTCGGCTCAGATACTCGCCAATTTCTTCAGGATCCAAAGGATCGGTCGCTCGCTTGACGAGCTTCAGCGCTTCGACGCCCCACAGCCGCAAGATTCGTAAAATGCGCTCGCCATAGATGCCGTTTATGCAAACGAGCGGCCTGTCCGCTCGGGACACAAATGAAGAGAGCGCGGCTTCCATTGCAAAAGAGCCGCCTCCCTGAATAGGCACCACCGAATAGTCCTCAGCATTTCCCAACAAGCTGAGCATCAGCCGCCTCATGCAGGCGGTCACTTCCTTGAACTCGCAATCGCGCGATGCGAGATCAAGCTGCATCTGGCTCCTGACCGCCAGCGATAACGACAATGGACCAGGCGTCAGCAAAGAGCGCTGTCTCGTCAAACCATTCCTCCTCAAGTTGTAGTGTCAATTGATCTGGATAACGCCAGCCACCAGGGAGCCCTGTGGCGAGCATCGACTTCCTAGGTCAACAGCTTCGGGCCAAGCGCCATACGCGGGTCCGTTTCGGGTGGGCGTCCGAAACCCCTGCCGGATGGCAACCTCCGTCATCGCAGATGCGGAGCGATCGCTCATAAAGCTCATCACGGATGCCATTCACATCTCCTAGACATTGGCTTTCCGAGCGGGCGCTCGAACGCAGGTGACGCTGACGCGCGATCTCATCCCAACTGTCATCCATGTGCAGACTTAAGCGCCGTCGGCTTCTAGCCGGCGCGAAGCAGTAGGTCGGTGATCCACCTTACGCGGTGGACCTGCTCTATTCAGGCAAACTCGGCGCTAGGAAAGCGATGCAGTCGGATGTCATCGCGCCTGGATGCAGACCATGCCACGACACACTTGATGATCGTTGTCGGCAGCGGCAGTCTGATGCGTGGGCTTGAGACTCGATGCATTCGCACTCCGTCGCTTTTTGGAGGATTTCGGACGCCAATCACTGTCGTTGTCCATTTCGAGATCGTACAACTTGACGTTAGGGGCGTTTCAACCCTCTCCGGGCAGTTTCTCGTGTGAATTTTTCCTGACCGCACTCGCATCGGCCCGCGCAACCGGACGTAGATGGGAGAGTGCGGAGATTCACAGCGAGCTGAAAACAATTTGAGAGTTCGACATCAGGACACTCGGCCTCCGGCTGCGACCGCATACCAGCAGGTAAGGATGGCCCAGTCTTCCCGTTCACGTATTCCTCGCCATACGGCAGATGGAGGTACCGAGCTTCTCCGCCATGCGGCCGAGATCCTCCTCGATAGCTGGTACCTCGAAAGTGTACGCCTCGCCGCACATGACCACCGCTGTCAGGTGTCGTTGCGCTTGAATGAAGCGCCCCTGGCAGGCTGAGGTCGAGTCCGGCTTGAAGGTAATCTGAGCGAGCCTGCGATTGCTGTCGCTTTAGCAACGAACAGTTCGACACCTTTCGGCGAGGCCGTGACGCAGAACATGTCGTCCTGCTTTGCTCGGACCAGGTCGACTCGACCCCAGATGAGTGGCACGTGTGCCTCTGTGAGCGCGATCGTTAGGCTGGCAGCATCTCTCGGTTCTGCACGCGGCTTCGCTGCGCCAAAGTCTCATGGACAATCACCGCCGCGGCGAGCGTGCCGCGGTTGACGGGTTGTCCAAACCGTAAGCCCGAAGTGAACGGAGTTCCATCGCGTCCAGCACTCAATGAGCGCAAGTACCTCGGCAGTGAGGCGGTTTGGTTCGCCGAATCGCACCTCGCAGCCGTTCTGCTCGCGTTGGCCCCTCTCGCGCCTGCTCGTTGATGGCGAGCTCGCGTTCGACGCGGTCTACCGCGGTCGGACAGGTTGACGGTTGACCAGAGCAGATCATCGAGAGATCGTCCTTGTCGCTTGCCGTGGATAAGCTCTCTTGCCATTCGGCCGCGCCATGGCCGCCTTCATGGCGATCAACGACGGCAGGCGGAAGGGAGCAGAACCCGAAGCGCGGCGAAGGTCGGTAGCGCAGCGCGGGATGGCTAAGGTTCGCGGCTGCTTTGTCTCGCAATGCGAAGGCGCGGGTGTAGGCAGGCGTTGTCCGCCGTCGAGCGGCGGGCCACGGAAACAAGCTTGCCGAAAGCCGGCATGGCCGCGACATGAGGGAGTCGTGGTCGACTGCCAAGTTCGGGTTCTGGAAAGCAAGTGTCCACTCGCCGGATGCGGCCAAGCCCAGAAACCGACGCCCCTCATACTGCGCGAGAGATCGAAGCCGGCCGAGACGCTGCTCGGCTTTAACGGGAGCTCGGCGGCACGCGCAGCAAGATGGGCCAAGCGAAAAGTCAACTTACTGGAAGTCGGACTTCCTCTCTGGACTTTGTTGTCACATCGTAGATTCTGATCTGGAGCATGGGACGGCGTTTCTTGAGCTCCTCCGCTCCCGCCCATGCTCCGTCTCTGCTCGCGTACTCGGTTTTGAATTGACCATCCACTTCGAGCACATAACCGGAAGCGGGCAATCGACGAGTGGGTGCGACCATTTTGTTCCTTTAGAGCCAAAAGTCCGATCGCAGGTTCGCCTGAGCTGGATCACCTTGGCCGAGCCTGCGGGATATTGTGCGAATCGACGGTGCGACGCGAGGGACCTCTAACCATCAAGAATTGACCGCGCCATCAAGACATCCACTACTGCTTCCGCTGAATGCTCTAGGGTCTGCTCCATGGTCCTGAGATGAACCTCCGGTGTCGTTGGTGCCTCGTAGCACGAATCGATCCCGCTGAAGTTCTTGATCTTGCCGGATTTCACCTTTGAATACAGGCCTTTTGGGTCCCGCCGCGCGCATTCCTCGAGCGGCGTATCGACAAAGACTTCTATGAACTCTTCCTTTCCAACCAGGCTGCGCACGCTGTCCCGTTCGGCCCTAGTGGGCGAGATGAACGAGCAGATCACGATCAAGCCGCTGTCCGCCATCAACTTGGCAACTTCGCCGACACGCCGGATGTTCTCCACGCGATCCGCCTCCGAGAAGCCGAGGTCCGCGTTCAATCCGTGCCGGAGGTTGTCGCCATCCAGCAGCATGGTATGCCGCGACATCGCAGACAGCTTTTGATCAACAAGGTCGGCAATTGTCGACTTTCCCGCGCCAGACAGGCCAGTGAACCAGATGACGCAAGGCTTCTGATTCTTGAGCGCGGCGCGCACTCTCCTGTCCACGGATAGCGCTTGCCTAGCAATATTGGTGGCCCGCCGTAGCGGAAAGGCAATCATGCCGGCCCCGACCGTACGATTCGTGTAACGATCGATGACGATAAATGATCCGGTCTTTCGATTGAGGTCGTAAGGATCGAATACGGCGGGCGTTGCGGTCACAACATCGCAGAAGGCGATCTCGTTGAGGGAAAGCGTCCCGGCGGCCAGATGCTCACAAGTGTTGACGTCGATTCGATGCCTAATTGTGGTAATGCTGCCAGAAATCGTCTGCGCTCCAATCCGCAGGACGTAATTGCGTCCGGGAGCGAGCGGCTCCTTGTCCATCCAGATCACATAAGCGGCAAGCTGGTCGGCCACCTTCGGTCGGTCGTCCGGTCGCGACAGAATGTCGCCACGACTGATATCGATTTCGTCTTCTAGTGTAATGGTAACCGCATCCCCGGCTTCGGCGGCAACAAGGTCACCATCGTGGGTCACGATCCGCTTGACGCGCGTGGTCCGCCCCGACGCAGCGACAACGATCTCGTCTCCTGTCGAGATCCTCCCGGAAGCCACCGACCCGGCGTAACCCCGAAAATCCGGGTTTGGCCGGTTTACCCATTGGACGGGAAAGCGGAAAGCTTGGGTTGCGGTGCCGGACTGGATGTCAATGCTCTCCAAATGCTCGAGCAGGCAGGGACCATGATACCAGTTGGCATGAGCGGAGCGGTCCACGACGTTGTCGCCGTAGCGGGCCGAGATCGGGATCGGAACAATCGAGGTGAAGCTGAGACCGGCGGCAAAGGCCAGATAGTCACGGGCGATCCGATCGAAGCGCTCCTTGTCATATGCGACAAGATCAATCTTGTTCACTGCCAGCACGACATGACGAATACCGAGCAGCGAGCAGATAAAGGAGTGGCGGCGGGTCTGAACCATCACGCCCTTGCGGGCATCGATCAGGATGATGGCGAGCTGGGCATGCGAGGCGCCGGTAGCCATATTGCGGGTATACTGCTCGTGGCCGGGAGTGTCGGCCACCATGAAGGAGCGCCGCGGCGTCGTGAAGAAGCGGTAGGCGACATCGATCGTGATGCCCTGCTCCCGTTCGGCCTCCAGCCCGTCCACGAGCAGAGCGAAGTCGATGTCATTGCCGGTGCTACCATGCTTGATGCTGTCGCGTTCCAGCGCCGTGAGCTGATCGTGGTAGATCATCTTGCTGTCGTGCAGTAATCGGCCGATCAGCGTCGATTTGCCGTCGTCCACCGAGCCACATGTGATGAATCGCAGCTGATCCTTTGTCCTGGCCGGGACCAGTTCCGTTGCCGGATTCGTAAACATCAAAAGTAGCCTTCTCGCTTCTTCTTCTCCATTGAAGCGGCTTCGTCGGTATCAATTAGGCGACCCTGGCGCTCCGACACAGTCGTAGTCTGCATTTCTGCGACGATATCTTTGATCGTCGTCGCATCGGATTCAATAGCCCCGCTCAAAGGATAACATCCAAGCGTGCGAAAACGGATCATCCGCATTTCCGGCGACTCGTCGCCGTTAAGCGGCAATCGCTGGTCATCGACCATGATCATCGCACCATTTCGACGCACTATCGGTCTTTGTTTTGCGAAGTAGAGCGGAACGACCGGAATCTTCTCAAGCATGATGTATTCCCACACCTCGAGCTCGGTCCAGTTTGACATCGCAAACACGCGCATGGTCTCGCCCTGGCGGATTTGTGTGTTGAACAGGCTCCAGAGCTCCGGCCGCTGGTTACGGGGGTCCCATACGTGTCCGGCCGAACGGAAGGAGAGTATCCGTTCTTTTGCGCGACTCTTTTCCTCATCGCGCCGCGCTCCGCCAAAGGCGGCATCAAATCCATGGAGGTCGAGCGCCTGCTTCAGCGCGTCGGTCTTCATCACCTGGGTATGGAGCGCGGAGCCGGAAGCGATCGGATTGATCCCGCGCGCGATGCCCTCCTTGTTGACATGGACGATCAGGTTGAGGCCGAGTCGCTTGGCTGTCGCGTCCCGGAAGCAGATCATCTCGCGGAACTTCCAGGTGGTGTCAACGTGAAGCAGGGGAAAAGGCAATTTTGCAGGATAGAACGCCTTGATCGCAATGTGCAGCATTACGCTTGAGTCTTTTCCGATCGAGTAAAGCATGACCGGCCTTTTGAACTCGGCGACCACATCACGCATGATTTCAATCGATTCAGCTTCGAGGCGGCGCAGATGTTTCGGTAGCATATGTCTTCTTTTTCGATGCAGGATCTCTGTTCTTCGCCGCTCCATGGCTCCAGGCTGGCGTGGGGATATCCGCCGCTGAAACGACCGGCCAAGACGCATGGCTCAAATAGCTCAACCCCGTTGGACAGGCGACTTGCAGACGCGGGAGCATATCGCATTAGGCCGCTGGTGCCGCCGGCGCCTGCGTCACACTGATCGGGAGATCAGCTCGTGCGAGTCAAGGATCTTGGCTAAATCAACCAGCGTGTTTTGTTCGCAACCATTCAGATCCCCTAGCGGATATTGAGGATTCGCTCAAGCCGAGCGACTTCGCCGCGCAACATCTCGATAGCCGCGTCGCGGTTGCGAATGCCATCCAGCCCCGCAGCTCGATCAGCTTCTGACGCCAACAGCGTCTGTTGCAACTGCTCAGCCATCGTGTGGCCCGGCTCTCCAGCGCGAGATGGGCCGGATAATGCTCCCGCCTTGGTACTTCGCAAATCCCACCAGGTTCGGAATATCTGACGATAAAGTTCGGTTACCTCCCCTCCCCTATCCAGGACTCCGGCTTGCCGTGCATGTACCAGTTCCTGCTCATATCCGAGTTCGAGCAAAAGCTCGGCGCCGACAAGATCGGTCACGGTTTGCATCTCTTCCACGCTCAATTGAGATTGCCATGCCTTGACAGAGCTTTGATCGACGGCGTTTCGTTCCAAGATTTTCCGGTCTCCGAAGCTGCTCGATCGAAGATAATCTGCTGGTCTCATCCCCGCCGATGCGACGGCCGCAGGATCACAGCCGAGCCCCGTCAATAGACGCCGGATCTCCTCGTCCGGATGAGCCACGAGCAGTTCGTACTGGACGAACTGTGTGTGCGGCCGAGTGCGGTGCGCGGTGAGCTTGGGAAGGCCTAGAACTAAATCGGCGAGTGAAGTTATGATGCCGTCGGGCAGACGGAGCATGAGATCGACGAGACTGGAGACGCTGACCGGGTGCGAGCATTCTGCGTGCAGTGGGATGCCCCACGTCGATTTCAGTGAAGCCGCGATGGCATAGGGATTTCGCATCAGAAGGATGTGTGGCGCTTCTGGATAAACAGATTCAAGAAACTCAAGCGCCATCCAATAGCGTGGTGTCTTGTCTAGGATAATGCGCTTGCCCGCTTTTGCCAGATACTGATTATATGCTGCATCGGCGAAAGCGCGGCTGGGGATCGTACGATCTATCCGCCCCAGGAATTCCGAGGTCGCGGCCTCAATCAGTGAGCTACCCGCCGGATGGCGCTGATCCACCCTGCCAAATGATTCAAGCGCCAGCATCAACCAGGGTTCAGGCGAAGCCAGAATGTCTGGATGGTGCTGGAGCAAATGCGCCAGGAGTGTCGTCCCAGACCGTGGAAGACCGAGGAGAAAGCACACCGCAGGCGAATGGCCAAAACCAGCGCTCATCGTTCAGACCTTCGTGCTTGAAAAGTGAACCCTGTCGGCGCTCGCTCGATGGAGCGATACAAAGCCAGCCGCAAAGCGCTAAAACGATAAGAATTTTGTCTGCCACTCATGACTTGAGAACCGTTCAGTTCGATCGATCGGCTGGATTAAAGGACACTGCAATCGCATCCTCGATTGCTCGACAGTTGAAACGAAGTCGCGCGCCAGCTCAATTGCACGAAGTTTGATTGCGGATATGGGAAGGTTGGAACGAACTCTACGGACGTTTGCCGAAGACCGCTCGCGGCACATGGAAGGCTATCACGTATAATCACAAGCTTCCTGTTGCTGAGGCATTGAAAGACGTAAATGCGACATGCACCTCGCTGAGGCTCCGCATACACCAAAGAAGTTCGGCAAAAGAGCGATCAGCTCGGCGAGCGCGGCAAGAGGCAGACCATGACATCTCAGTTGGCAAGGTGCAGCAATCTTGTCAGCGCGTATCGCTCCCGGCGCGACCGTGAATGCTGCCCTTGGTCCGCCAAGACACTGAGCCGTAGCTCCGGCCAGCCTGTTGTATGCCAGCCCATCCGTCCGAACTATACCAAGTATTTGATTTTCCTGCTCTTGGCGCGTTGCCCCTCCCTAATCGGCGCTAAGGAGGCTTGTAAACGATGGAACCTGACTTAAGATGCCTCCGGAGATCCAGCAAGCGCGGTTGGCCGCATCTCTACTGACGGAGACGAGATTGTCCGGCCATTTATGTGGGAGATCAGATCGATCCGTGCGTGTCTCCAAGAACTTGCCAAATTAAAAGCGCTTGGCATCACTCGGCTACGGTGGATGATCCTGATGGCTTTGACCTATTTGGGCAAAAGAAAAGGGTGTACCGTTCAACCTGGTATCTCGATTGATGAACGTCGGCCCTTACTTCGTGACAACCCACTCTAAGCTGCTAGAGAAAAACGGTTTGCTGCGGCTAAGTCCTCCGCAAACGATGCCCGGCGGACAGATGTCGCTGACGGCCAAACGCGCAAGCATCTCGCGACTTTGGAGCAACGACAGGCAGCGCTGGATGAGCTCGCATTTGATGAAAGTGGCGTTGACCGATCAAGCGAGTTCATTCCCAGGGCTGCTACAGTGAAGCTTCGCCTGGAAAGGGCCCGCCCTGGCATTCAGAAGATCAAACGCACGACTGTCAGAAATGGAGCTCGCTAACATGAGTCTCCCATCCTTCGAATATGTCTTGAAGCAGCGCGGTCGAACGTGGTTGTGGTTCGTTCACAACGCCGAGGGCGCTCAGGTGATGACGGGTTCAGGCCGTAACCGCTCGGCCGCCATCTATCAAGCTAACAGAGCGCTTTTTCAATTGCTGTTGAGCGCGCCATGTCGCCTCGGAGCTCGAGCTAGCCAACAGGCTCGGCGAGGTCCGCTTACACCCAAACTTTAGCCTAGCATGAGCTTCGAGGATGCCCCATTCGCGAGTTTGTTTCCATTTGGCTAAAGCGGTCAGCCGATGTGTTCGGCCCAACGCGTAGACTGCTCGTCGAAGCTGAAGAAGCTGATGGCGAACGAATACTAGATTCTGTAGGGGATTCGTGTGCGACGGGTCATCTTCTCAAAGTAACGCGCCTAGGACTGGGCGTTTTGGCCCCATCGCGGGCTAAGACTATGTCTTCACTGGCAATCATACCTTGCAAGCGGCTGTCGAGAGCGCCTTGCAAAAAATGTTTCAAAGATAGGGAGACGATGGAGCCCGTTCCGCGACATTGAACGCCATCCAGCACGTGCGTGAAACACTCTCTCAGCGCGGGTCGGCAAAGCCAATGTGCAATAACGTTTCTATGACCAAAGAGGGCGGCCCGCGAGCCGCCCTACTGCGCTATTAACCAGCGTTGCTGAATTAACGCTGATGCCCGAGTCCGATTCCGAGATTTAAGGCCTTCTGGCGTAGCGCGCCGACGCTGCGTTTGGTCATTTTTGCTATTTTTATGACCGGCGTCCGAGCCTTCGAATGGACTTTGAGCTCTTTGATATCCGCCTTCGTCCACTCGCGCCGCTTAACGCGTTTCTTGGTTGCTTTTTTTACCATGAATGCTCCTTCTGAGTGGAGCGCTTGTAGCATAGTTTTTTCGGAGCGACGACCGTTAAAAACGGACAGTCATCGGAACTCGCGCCAGTTATTAGCTCGGTCATGCTTTCGGAAGACAAGGCGTCTGGACTACTGCACCTGTTGATAAACTTCATACAGACGCTGTGTTGAGAGGCTTCGTTATTGAATGCAGCCCACTCGACGTCTTTCTATTCGAAGCTAAGCAGGACGGTCCGTGATTTGTATATGCCTAGAGCGATCAAACATCGACGCCCTATGATACATCGTGACGGTCTCTTGCTATGGTCACCTCACGGCGATTTAGCGCGCGCTCGTTACTAAGTGCCAGAGCTCCCTCGGGGCGCGAGAGAATATCGATGTCGCCTTCGTGTCCATCGTCCGGGCTCAGCTCAAGGCGTCGAAGCGCATGAAGACATCAGGTCCTCCATCCTCAGGTTGGATGAAGCTATATCATCTCTTGATCGCGGTGAACCGCTTCACATTACCACTAGCCACTGCATTATCTCCGAACTGCACTTGCGCGACCTAATCGGGGTAGGTGGCCATCACCAAGGGATTGAGCGGCAAGCCGTCGGGCTGATAACCCTTGCGCCGGCTCAATCGCTTGCCAAGGAACGCTTTCTGCGCGCACTCGTTGGCAGCTGCTAAGACACCATCAGTGGCTACTCATCTTCGGGCTCTTGCGCGGTCTTCCGCTCAACCTGGCCCTGCATAGCACCCAGATCTAGCAGTTCGAGCCTCTCAAGAGCCTTCCTTCCCTCGTCGGTGATAATCCAGCACCCGGCCTCTCGCTCGACCAGCCTTTGGCCGAAAATATCGAGTTGCGGCGCGCGGCTCGCGATGCGCTTCATACGCGCCGGCCACTCTGGGCCGCTGCTGTAATAGATCGCCAAATACTGTTTAACGACTTCGATGCTCGCCCGTCCGTGCGGCTGGCCGGCAAGTATCTTCAGTATGGACAGCTGAAAACTCACGCGCGCACGCCATCGAGTCGAGGAAAAGCTCCATAATACTTATCCTGCGCGAAGCCGGCAGCGCCGTGCGCCGTTTTTTCAAAAGAAACCTTGCGTCATAAGCCTATTGAAGCAGGATACCCACCTGCCGTCGACGACGACCTGGGATTACTTCATCGCCAGCGCACAACGGCTTCGCCGTAAGCAAGGTTCTCAACGGCATCGGCGACATCCGGCCCAGAGCGTTTTGAAGCATGGGTCAGCGCAGGCGACCGCGTTGGCTGAGCTGTGACGAGGTCTCGCCCGCCGTCTTTGATCGATTTGAGATCAAACTACGTCGGTGGTACCCGCGCTGTTGCACATCTTGCCGAATGACATCGCTCACTGAACGCACCGCCCGCTTCTTTTTCTTCCAACTGCCGTCCAACCCCGCGGGGATCGCAAACCCTCGCGGAACGACCAAAAGATCGCGTCTTTCGTTCAAATAAATATCGAACATGTCGTCCTCGTTTGACACGAGCGTAGATCGCCGGTCTATACATTTGGTGACATCGAAGCAACTGTTGCGCTCAAAGACTCTACGCGAGTGTTCTGCAGAATTCGCCTGTACTTGAGCGTGCCTGGGGCAATCCCGCTGCTCCTTCACGTGCTCCGCATCGCCGAGAATACAGGCGCCGTCGGACGCCTTATTATCGCAAACAGATCCTCTTACGTGTCGTGAGACAACCGCCCTCCGACTTGACGCCAGCATCACCAGTTGTACTCGAGCCGACGGTCGACGCGGGCCTCTCGGGGATCACGCTTACATTACAGATTGACCCACGTTTCAATTCGCGAACTTCCCGCACCAAAGTCAGGCTAACCAGCCCATACCGGCGGCAATGCAGGCGGGGTTCGAAGCTCTATCACATCGGCGAAGACCGTCCAATCGCGCACACTCTTTTGCTTGCAGAAATCGGCCTCAGCCTGTTGTGCAGCAGCACTCAGTGAGGCAGCATCGACCCTGAACGCTGCCTGACATGCACGATGTTCGTGGCCGGTATCGTCACAAACGGTCCTAATGAACCGAACATTAAATGAAGGCATGACACGCTCTTCTTGTGGGTTTCCTGATTCACCATTCTGCCTACTCGCGCCACAGGCGTATTTGATCTGCGTCAAGCAGCATCCCAAGAGGTTGTCCGCTGCTTCATTGAGTACTGTTGAGACTTTGGCATCGCCGCCCGAGCGCTCCCGTTGTCCCGCAGACCACGCGACATCTATTTGTCCAGCTTCGCGGATCGCACTCTGTTGTGAGCTGCGGGATAACGCGTTCTGGTCTGCTCATGCCCTCGAGCAAGGAAATTGTGTCGCCGATGGCTCGAGGAATGTCTCGAACAGACGATTGAGTGCGGCATGCGCCGTCACGCCTCAAATGCGGGCTATTGATCACGATCGATCCGACCCAACCGCTTGCAATATGGAGATTCGAGAGGCCGTGAACTTTACACGCGGTACTTTGTGGTCTCAGGAGGCATCGCCGCAAACACCAGGTCATTGCGCCAGTCACCGGCCAAAGCCATTTCTGACGCGCGCCGGCGGCCGCGGCTATCGATGGTGAAACCTACGCGCACGTGATCGTGGGCCATGCGGCGGACCGCCTCGATCTCGCTTCTGACGGTCCATGCTGCGGCCGCGACAGCAAAGCCGACGACCACGCTTGCCGCAGCAGACGTTTCCATGAGCCCAGGCTTCAGGACCTTCAGCGCCAAAGCCCATTTCTGGGATCTGCCCGGCAAGGCCACCGACAATGCGAGGCAAGCGATCAATCGACGATCTGCTTGCCGGCTACCGCAGCGCCGGGACAAATGCTGTCGTGGCCTATTCGAGCGTGCGGATCAAATCAACCAGGCTATATGCTTACGTGTTTGCAGACGAACGCGAGGCCGCGGTGGATCGCTCGACTTGGGACATGTCGCCTGCCAATGAGGCCTATGCGGCTCGCAGCCGCAGCTCGAGCTCGGCCATTCTGGACGTGCATCAGCTCTTTTTGACCTGTATCAATGCAGCGGCGACTGCCTGCTGATAGAAGTAAGCTTCCTGTCCAAGATCACACACATGGCAGAAGACATGGTGCGCCATCATCTTTTCATGTCCAGATACCGGCGACCCAGTTCAAGGAGCGCTGCCGGATGTACCCAAGCCGCGTGCCGATGAGTGCACACAAGAACCTCCGCCGCGTGCTAGGCGTCCACTTCATCGGCCCGCGGGCGGGCGCGATGATCGGTGCCGAGCGAAGCCCGGTTTATCCGAATGGTGTCAAGCGGGTTCCGGCGGCTTCCGGTTCTCGGGGATGCCGCCCCGCTCACAAGCGGCGCGGCTGACGTCATCACAACCGAGCGACCCACGCTGCCGACGTGGGAAGGAGATTTCCCACGAACGAGGGATGTTCGACATGACAGACCACAGAGACATTCGTCTCGACGCAGGTCAGGCTGCCGGGGCGGAAGTCCAGTTAAACTTCCGCAGAACAGCGGTTAATACGAGCCGCCGACGTCTTGAGCCGATCCACGTTGATTTGACCGAAGCCCGGGAGTTGCTTCGCAGCGCCAATCCTAATATCTCAGCTGGCGAGCCGATCATGTCCCGGCACGATAGGTTAAACGGCGCCACGGCCGACAAAAGCCCGGCCGCGACTGACGCAATCGAGACCGCGCCGCCTCGGCAATATTGCGCTGAGCCTGCTCGCGGCGGCCAAGCCATCTCGTGCGAAGTGTTCAGAAGGTTGCCTGAATTTGTCAGCCAGCAGCGATGAACACCGTGCAAGATCTACTGGCGACCTGACGTGGGAGCGGCTCGAAACGGCGCCGCCCTTGAATCGGGATCTGGAGATTGCCGTGATCGAGGGTAATACCATTCACCGGGTGGTCTTTCCTTGCCGGCGGGCCTTCAGCGGCTGGATCAATGCCACGACCGGAGAACACATAGCCGTGCAGCCGACGCACTGGCGCATATGGCCCAGATAGCTGCGGCCATCCCGCGCAATACATTGGTGTGAGTTGAAGCGCGTTCTGCTCCGGTGGCCTCTCGTGGGAAACAATGAAAAGTCGATCGAATGATAGCGTCTCCCAGGAAAGATGTCCGACCACGTCTGGTAAGCCTACGGCGCTGCCGCGGCCGCCGCCGCGCTAGCTCTCATGCTCTGCCTGGCGCTATATCCATATGTTCATGACCTCGCGTTCATGAACATCTACCTTCCAGTGCTCGTTTTGGCGCTTTCGTCGCGGCTGCGGCCCAGGCTAACGTCACTCCCCTGTTCTGCAGCCTTATGATCGGCGTGGCCTTTCCTGTGAAGGGCCTAATCCCGCAGCCATGATCGATACCCCGGAATTCGCGGGCGCCATGATCGTGATTGAGAAGAGGATTATTCGCTCGTTCAGCGCCTTAGCAGTTCGTTTACTTGGTTGCTCTCACGTGGTCGGAATGAATGTATCGAGGTTGAGGCCGCAGCTCTACCGCGTCGAGCACGGGCGCTACATCGAACGTTGTCTGACCAACGGCGAGCGGCACATCATTGGCATCGGCCGCATCGTGGTCGGCGAACGAAGCGACGGCTCGATCTCCGTCGGTGAGGCCAAAGTGCGCACCGAACGGTTCTTCACCGGTTTCATCCGAAACCTCACCGAGGCGGGCGCAGGGACGGCGGTTGGAAGAGCTACAATCTGAACTCGTGCACGTGTCGCGACCGACCGGCATAGGTGAGATGGCATCGTCTATTGCCAGTGAGATCAACCGGCCGGTCTCCGCAATTACAAACTGCATGTGGGACACAAAGGCTCCGCTCGCGCGCACCGCGCTGGACGCCAACTGCAATGGCGATGCACTCGAACGCGCCGCGCAACATGCTCTACGCGCCAAAGATATCATCAAGCGCCCACGGGACTTCGTTTCCAGGGGCGAGCACACTGTGGAGAAGCCGCTCACGCTCCTTGAAGAAGCTGTGGCCCTGGCCCTAGTCGGGCAAGGAAGGCGTACGCGTGATGACCCGCAGCGACCGCGACATCATTGTCGACAAGATCCAGATTCAGCAGGCCGCGCTAAACCTGATACGTAATGAAATCGAGGCCATGACTTCCTGCCCGCGCCGCGAAGTTGCCAACGTCGACACGTATACCGTTGCTGATAAGGGGCCCTGCATCAAGAGCTGATATCGCCGACCGACTGATCCAGCTCTTTCGCGACCAAAAGCCATGGCGTGCGTGTGAGGCTATCAATCTGCCGGACGATCATCGAATCACATAGCAGCCATATCGTCGTGGAAGCGACTCCGAGTAGCAGCACGATCCTTAAGACGGCATTTGCGGAGCTTAGCGAAGAGACATGATTGGGCGGCGAATTCTTGTGATCGACGATGACGCCGCAATGCGGGACTCGCTCGCATTTCTTCTTGATGTAAACGGTTTCTACGTAGCAACCTATGAGACGGCGACCGCGTTTTTTAATGACGTCGCGAGCGGTCCAATCGATTGCATCGTGTCAGACATCCGTATGCCGGGTATGAGCGGTCTCGAATTGGTCAGAAAAGTGAAGGCCAATCGCGTCGACTGCCCGGTTATCTTGATAACTGGTCATGCCGACGTATCGCTCGCAGTCGAAGCGATGAAAGCGGGTGCGGTCGACTTCATCGAAAAGCCGTTCGAAGAGGAGGTACTGTTGCGCGCGATCAATAGTGCGTTGAAAGCGCGGCCAACGAAGCCCGCCGATGATGCAGCGAAACTGCGGGCGGAAGCCCGCCTCGCGGACCTCTCCTCGCGCGAACGTGACGTCCTGCAGGGACTATTAGCCGGCAAGATCAACAAGGTGATCGCCCATGATCTGGGCATTAGTCCTCGGACAGTCGAGGTTTACCGTGCAAACCTCATGGCCAAGGCCAATGTCCGCAGCATGTCCGAGTTGATGCGGATCGCCATTACCGCGGGACTCTAGCAGGGACGCACATGGTGCGAATGGCCTATTCATGCATTCAAGCTGCGCAGTTCAGCCGACGAACGGAGGTTGGCAGGTGCACAGCGCGGAGCCGATCATGTTTTCGGTGGTGGCTATTGATGCAACACAAGCTGCTGGTTTCTTGGAATCACGACGGCACATGAAGCAGATCAATGCGGTGCCCAAATTTGTGTTCCGATGAACAGCAGGTCTGACCGCCCGAAGACCGGCATAACTCGGCAATATATTGGTCGGTCCTCCAACGGAGCTCCCAGTGCGGGCTTCCGTGAACGCTCGGCTGGGCTACAGTCACTGCGGTCTTAAATCAACGATGGCGTGGGTTGGAGGCGCATGATCATCAAGCCCGTCGATGAGGTCGGCCGCCGTACATCGATCCGTGTTTGAGCAACCAAGGGACCGCGCCGGCCCCATTCAAGACGCCCTCCTCATCGGACTTACGTATAAATACTTAGGGGCTTCTACCTAGGGAAAACAACCAGATTTCCCAGTTCGTCAGGAACAGACAATCTGCGTCACATCGACGTTCGCAAGGTAGGGTCCCCGATGCACGCCAGTTTTACCAAGAGCTGCCGCCATCGGACCAGCGTCTTGCGTGGGCAACTTCAACACTTCGGCTAAGTTGCTATACGCCAGCTCAAATCGGAGCGCGCTACTTTTTCGCGTCGAACGGCGCGGACGAACGCGGCGCAGCGAAGGACGCCAAATTCGGCTTAGGAGATCTTCTGAGCCGCAGAAACGCTTCCAGCCTATATTGTGCCTCCAGGAGCACCGCAATGATTATCGATCTTTTGCTTCGAGAGCATCGCAACATTGATCTGCTTCTGGTCGCTCTTGAACGCGAAGTGGAGATTTTTGAGAAAGGGATCCGTCCTGATTATGAGGTCATTCGCGCGATTATCAGCTATTTCGAGGTTTATCCCGAGGTGTACCATCATCCACAGGAAGACTTGATTTTTTCCAAGCTCAAGGCTCGCGATCCGGATGCAGCTGCAATCGTCGGCGATCTCGCGCTTGAACACCAGGAAGTCGTCGACCGTTTGCACCACTTCGCGCGGGCTATTGACGCCATCCTCGCGGATCGTGAACTTTTTCGGCAGGACGTCGGCGATATCATACGCGACTTTATAGTACGCGAGCGGCACCACATGAAGTGGGAAGAACGAGATTTCTTTCCGGCAGCTCTGAAGGCTCTCTCGGCTCAGGATTGGACCGAAATCGCTTCCGGTCTGACCGATCATGGAGATCCGCTGTTCAGCGAGACGGCGGCAGCAACTTCCGATGCGCTAAGAGCGCATATTCTGCAATTGGAGCAAGAAGCTGAGGCCGAACGGAGCTCGGTCGCGTTTGCGTGCCCCAAGGCCGCCCCCCCGTGATACGGCGCCGAGATGGACGGGCTGTATTGATCGCTGCCGTTTCACAGCAGGAAGTGGACCTCATGTTCTTCCTGTCGAATGAAAATGGGGTGCTCGCCGGCACGTAGGCTGGTCGTACCGGCAAAATGGCTTCTGCGCAATATGATCGCTGCTCTACCACGGGTGCAAACGGCGCGGCCGAGCCTTCCTGAGCTCTGGTTCCGGCATGTTCCAGAATGTGACGGTCGCAGATCGGGCAGTTGCGCGGTGATATCGCGCGAAACTGACGCCTTTTATGTCTGCCGCCCGATAAGGCCGGACGATTGCGATCGCGCGGATGCGCGCGAAGCAATCCCACTCGTTGACCCCAACCCGGTACGCTCTCAATCATCCGACGGCAGCCGGTTCGACCTGCTGCGCGCCAACTGGGGGCACTGTCAGGCCGGCTAGGTCAGCACCAACAACAAGGCAGTTGACGTCGATGAGGCCACGACGAGTAGCCGCCTGCACGGGGCTGCCACGTTCCACCAGATACCCGACGTCCTCGCATTTCTCAGCGTCAGTTTGCGAGTTAGATTATCAAGCATGGCTTGAGTCCCTTTGGCTGTATGGCGTAGCCCCACGAGACAGTCGCTTCCTGCCGCGAAATCCTCACCAAATGCCTCGAATTGCATCCGGGTCGGATTTCGGGATTCGGCTCCCGCATATTCCTGCATTCAAGAAGCATCAACGCAAAGACGATGAATTCATTCCGCTCGACAGTGTCGAGGGCTACCTCCAATTCGAAAGGATCACGGAATCCTTGGTTGATGCTGGATACATATGCGTCGGCGTCGCTCACTTTGCCCTGCCACTCGAAAGTCTTGCCGGAGGGCCCGGCATCAAACAGGCTAAGTGCAACTTCCAGGGCTACACTGACGGGCCCATTATTGGGCTCGGCGCCATCGCGATCGAGCGCATCCAACAAGGGCTTGTCGGAAAGCCATCTCAGCGAAGGACTACCTAGCTCGCATCGCCGAGGATCGGCTCGCCACCGCGAAGGGCTGTTTGCTGAGGCAGGAGCATCGTTGCTGCGCCGAAACCATCGGTCGACTCATGTGCGACATGGCAGTCGATCTCTCCTAGGCATTCAGCTTTGCTCCTCCCAGAGTTTCACCCGGCCCGCTAAGCGGCGCCGGTTTTTTTGTGTTCCCAATGGTCCATCGATCATGGAGAGCGCAAAATGACCGCAAGAGGATCAACTTTGCCGAGAACAGACCCAATCCCTGATCACCGGCCCGGCGGATCGAATGCAGCGCGCAGCTCGCGGGCGGCAGCGACCATGTTCGTTAGCGCCGGCCGAACCTCCTCCCATTTGCGCGTCTTCAGGCCGCAGTCCGGATTGACCCAGAGTTGCGAATCCTGCAGCCGGGTCCGAGCCAACGCCAGCAGCTCTTTCATTTCGCCCGTTTCAGGAACGCGTGGAGAGTGGATGTCGTACACGCCCGGCCCGATCTGATTTGGGTATTCGTAGTTCCTAAACGCGTCGAGTAGCTCCATTTTTGAGCGCGACGTCTCGATCGAGATTACATCCGCGTCCATAGCAGCGATTGCACCGATGATGTCGTTGAACTCCGAGTAACACATATGTGTATGGATTTGCGTTTTATCAGCGACGCCCGATGAGCAGATGCGGAAGCAATCCACGGCCCAATCGAGATAAGCCGTCCACTCCGATCGACGCAACGGCAATCCTTCTCGAAGTGCAGCTTCGTCGATCTGGATCATGGTCGCACCAGCATTCTCGAGATCGCGGACTTCGTCTCGGATCGCGAGCGCAATCTGGCGGCAGGCCTCGCTTCTGGGAATATCATCGCGAACAAAGGACCAGTTCAAGATCGTCACCGGTCCGGTCAACATCGCCTTCATCGGCTTCTTTGTTAATGATTGCGCGTAGCGCCACCAGTCCACGGTGATAGGCTTCGACCGCACTACATCGCCAAACAGGATCGGTGGCCTGACACAGCGCGAGCCGTAGGACTGCACCCATCCGTTCTTGGTAAATGCGAAGCCGGCAAGTTGCTCGCCGAAGTACTGGACCATGTCATTGCGTTCGAACTCGCCGTGCACGAGGACGTCGAGACCGATGTCCTCCTGCCAACGTACGGCGCGCGCAGTCTCCTCCTTGAGGAACCTGTCGTATTGCTCGTCACTCATCGCGCCCCGCGCATGGGCCGCACGCGCATTCCGAACCTCTATGGTCTGTGGGAACGATCCGATCGTCGTGGTAGGAAAAGCCGGCAGTCCAAAACGATTGCTTTGGATCTCGGCACGACGGGCAAATGGGCTCGCGCGCCGACGCATGGTCTGATCGATCGCTTTCATCCGGACAGCGACATTAGCATCACGGATTTTCGGCGAAGTCCGCCGGTCAGTCGCGGCACATTCCGACTCGGCAAGAGCTTGCGCGACATTCTGGTCGCCTGCGAGTGCCCGCGCCAGGATAGTAAGCTCTCGCATCTTCTGGACCGCAAAAGCAAGCCAGCTCTTGACGTCGGAAGCGAGCCCGGTCTCGAGTCCAACATCGACCGGCACATGAAGCAGCGAGCAGGATGGCGCCATCTGTACACGATCTTTGCCGAGCTTCGCAATCGCGGGTTCGAGCCGCTGGCGCAGCGAGGACAAATTCGACCGCCATACATTCCGGCCGTCGACGACACCGAGCGACATGACGAGATCACGTCGGCCGCCAGCTATGATCTGATTTAACAACTGTGGCGCTCGAACCAGATCGAGATGCAGTCCTGCAACCGGCAGGCTCAAGGCGGTATCCAGATTGTCGCCGAGGTCGCCGAAATAGCTGGCAACCATGATCTTGATGGCCGGGCCCTCCTTGGCGAGCCGGTCATAGGCATGCCGCAAAGATTTTCGCGCCCCCTCATCCAGATCAAGAACCAGGCAGGGCTCGTCGAACTGAACCCACTTTGCCCCACGTTTCGCCAATTCCTGCAGAACCTCGATATAGACCGGTATCAGTTCATCTAGTAGTGAGAGTGGCTGGAATGCAGGATCGGGACTCTTGCCGAGCTTTAGGAATGTGACCGGCCCGATCAGGACAGGACGGGTCTGAAAGCCAAGGGCCTTGGCCTCTTCATACTCCTCGATCGGCTTGCGAGAGCATAGCCTGAAAGTCTGTCCTCTGCGAAACTCGGGGACCATGTAGTGGTAGTTAGTATCGAACCACTTGGTCATCTCCTGCGCGGGTGCGCCAAATGCGCGCGGTCCGTGACCGCAACTCGCATCCTGATCGTCGCATTGTGATCCGCGGGCCATGGCGAAGTACGTCTTCAGCGAAACGGATTCGGCTTTTGAGGCGTAGTTCTCCGGGATGGCGCCAACCATGACACTTGTGTCGAGCACCTGGTCATACAGCGAGAAATCGTTCGATGGAATGACCGTGACGCCGATAGATTTCTGACGAGCCCAGTTCGCGGCACGCAGGCCAGCTGCGTCCTCGAGCAACTGCTGTTCGCTGCTTTTTCCGGCCCAGTAGCTTTCTAGAGCGAGTTTGAGCTCGCGCCTTGGACCGATGCGTGGCGTTCCGAGCGTGGCAACGGGAAGGGAGAGAAGAGACATAGCGTTAACCCCGTGTTGGGGGCAGAAGGCCATGGCGGACGCAGGCAGGGGAAGTCGCGCAGTGCGACGGCTGCTTGGCGCACCACCGGGACACCCCGCCCGTGGACGAATATAATGTCGGGGCAGGTCTCCTGGCTCGCGGGTCATCGCTGCTGTCCGGCCTTCCCGAAGCCGCGCAGGCTTCAGTGACATCGTTGGACAGCGGCTCGCCACTCACAGTTGCGGGGGCAGCGCCGGCATCTTCACCGGCTTCCCTCTTAGCTCCGGATCAAGTGCGACCGGAGAACCTCGACGACTTGGATTATCGAGAAGACAGGTCTTCCGTCAACCTCTCAGATCGTGTCTCAAGCTGGTGCTGCGACATCCGCTACGCGAATGACCTCGCATCTTGACGCGTTGAGCCGACGTAGAAGCGCTTTAAAGTCAGCAATATCGGAATGACGATCGCAGCTGCCTGCGGGCCGCACGCCAGATCGGTGGAAGGGACAAATGCGGCTTGCCCGGTCGGGACTGCTGCCTCGAGCAGAACGCATCTCCGGCTTCTCAGCGGTTCTTTGAGCAAGTCCACCATCCAGCCACCTTCTCGGCCAACAGGATCCGTGTTGAATAGGCCCAAGCTGGCGAGGCCAGCAACATACCCGGCCAGCACGTTGATGTGCGGTTCAGCAAGACTCCAAATGTTCGGCGGTGAAGATCGGTTTCGCCTCGTCGCCATCGAGTGCAAAGCGCTCCTAAGCGAGGCTATTCTCGAAGCGCCGCATGTCGCGATAGGAGCGGCACACGCACCATGGCCGATGGCCGCAGATGGCCAAACGCGTGGCAGAGATCGAAAGCTACGTTCTGGCAACGATGCCGAACCAAACGGTTCAATAGCGGCAAACAATTCTCATCGGGAGCTTGGTACCGAGGTGTTCCGCTGCGCCATCGAACGATCCGGTGCGGGACCAGGATGCATAAGCCGGGCTGGATAGCGCTGAACGGAAACATCGAGACATTGACCAGTCGGAAAGTCGACAAAGAGGACACAAAAGCGGTGCGAATTGCCGTGTATTACCTGGCACGAAGAATGCAAGTCTTCGGGATGCCCAGTCTCCTCCTGCTGGGCATGTCCAGCACAGCAACTTGACTGCTGTCGCCGGCAGCGAAGTTAGCGGCGCGTGACATAGAGGGGAGCGCCTGCTCGCACGGGACACCATCGGTCTCCCCGTCGCGTCGCCGCTAACTTCTTGTGCTCGCGCATAACAAGTTGAAGGTTGCCCGCTTTGGAATGACGTGTGGATGACACCACATAGGCCGGCAGTTATGAGAACAGTGTCTAGAAGACGCGCGTTATGGTTTTGTCTCGGTCGCCTCCTGATCTGCCTGGCCGGGCTGGCTGCGACGAGCAACAGTGTTCGCGCCATCGAGAGCCCCCATATCGAAAGATTCAAGTCAACGTGGCGAGCGCAAGACGGTGAGACAATAGAACAAATTATCTCCAACGTCTCGAAGGTTGCACAGTTCGTCCCTCGAATGTGGGGCGTCGCTGAACTTGACGAAAACGACTATGTTTTCGTTTTGTGGACCAGACACCCTGACGATATATTAGAGGAACCGTACTTTATCACCTGGAGGATCGCGCTCGACGGTACGTTTCAACTTGCGTCGACCTATGCAAAGCCGATCGAATTGGGCTGGCACGCCCTAGCACTCTCGTTGATCGCCACTGAAGTGAAGGAGAGTGAAAGGGACGCAAATCTTGGCTTTCTGCATGAGCCGAGCAACTTCAACTTTGTGACGACCACGCAAGGCCGCCTCGGCGATCTTCTGCGGCAGGGCCGCTGCACTATCGTTGAACCTGTTGAAGTGGACTACTTGCCGAACCAGAAGGACAAGCCGACCGAGAAGGGTGATCTGTGGCGCGTTTTGCTTTTGGTGAACTGTGATATCCCAGGACCCCGTTTTTTTACACACAACGGTGTCATCACTTTCGAGAAGAGCGAAGGGCAAGATTGGGAGCCGAAATCCCCTTTTGCCAAGCGTATCGCGGCCTTTCCTCCCGGCTCTTGGTTCGCTGGCATGGAGCCAAAGGAACGGCGAGAGTTGGAGGGGAGCGAAAGCCCTCGGTAAAATGGTCGCGCAGAGCAAGATCGCGCCGCAGCTCCTTTACCGCCGATCCCCTCAGAGCAACTGCAAGACATATCAGCCCTAAAATGTCGGTGTTTACACCTTCAACAATCGCGAGCCTTCCCGTACCCTTCAGCCCGTCAGCAAAAGTCAGGCAGCAGGATTACCTCCGGACACTTTCTGCGACGAATCGAGCTCAGCGGCGCATGCCAGTTGGCGAGATTTTGCTCCCAGCGCACGCGACGCAGAGAGAACACCGATCTGCGAGGGAACCAGCTCTCCATGCACTCTTCAAGGGACCGGGCCTGGAGATGCCTCGGCCGGACCCCATGATGAATTTTGCTGAATGACGCACAGAACTATCGCGCGACTGACTCGCGAGCATGCCGAGGCCGAGCCGGCACGATCGAGTGCTGCGACCAACCCATTAAGAGGGTAATGGGGCATTGTCGGCATACCCCTGAACACCGGCCGTTGTCCGAGGGCCCTGGCGACGACCCCCGGAGCCGTGCGCGAGGCCTCGAGGAACGACTGAGCCGGTCCTAAATTTCCTCGCGCGCATTCGTCTGCGCGTCATAGATCCGGATTTGAAGCATGGGAAAACGCTTCTTTAGTTCTGCTCCGCCTGCCCTGGCGCCGTCTCTGGTTGCGAATTCGGCTCTGAGTCGGCCATCCACTTCAAGCGCGTAAGAAGAGACCGGCAATTCCCGTGGGGCTGCAGCCATTTGATTCCCATTGTGTAGTGAGGTCGTTGAGAATGAATTTGTAGCTTGAGTCGGCTAAACCGCACCAGAGCGACCTGCCCAAGTGCCGCAATGGCGGAACCATGTTATGGATGGACGCCTCGCACCGAATGGCATCAGGATGGCACTCGCGACCGTCCGAACACGCGGGCGGCTTACCCCTCGTCCGGTGCGTATAAGACGAAGCCACGGAGGTTGCCGTTTGAGATTTTCTGGCGCAAACGCGCGCCCTCATACCGGGCTTGCTGGGTCAATCTCCACATGTGATCGCGGTGAAGCGCACTATGAGAGAGCGGCCGCCAGTCGCGCCGCCTGGGTCATGACAATCGGGTTCTCCTACGAACGGGGCGGCAGCACCACGAACGGTCATGGTGCAGCGCAGAGGTGCGAAAAGCCACAATGCGATGGGCATAAAGGCCTGGCTCTCCAAAAGAGGGCTCGGGGTTGGCGGTTTGCGCAAGCGATACCGGTTCATTTACGCAGCGAGCGTTGAGCTGAACTCCGTGGCGCCTTTCCAGTTTTCAGAGGAAGCGAGACCAGATTTCCTTCGAACATCAATCTTCTCCTGACAAGAATTTACAGCGAAATGTCGTCCCCTCGCTGAAACCGTCGGCAGCCTTCTGTCTGGCGATGCAGGTTGGCACAAAGCATAACCAGGTTGCTCGTCCCCGCCTGACTTGCACTCGACGTCGAGATTCACAGGCGACTTCTTCTCCTTCAAACGCGTGAGAAGACAGCGTTCGAGGCTTGGCCTTTCTCCCGCATACCAAGTTCGCGGCCAAGTGATCGGATCTCCTCCTCAGGTCGAGAGGGTGCAGCACGAGCCCGGTGAGAGAGATCGACGAGGCTAAGGATACCGCGACATGCACACCGGAAGAAATCGCTTGAACCTCACGCAGCGTCAGGTCGTAGCTTGGAAATGAAGGCCACGCTTTCATAGACCAAGCGTCGAAAGATGCGGCCGACTAACGGACAGACGTTTAAGCAGTCGAATGCGGCGGCGCCGAATCGTGCGTAAACATGGATCAAGAGCGAGAGGTTATTGTCGGGATGAAACACCGCGTAATGATGGTCGCAGTGTTCGCTGTCATCACATCTCCGGTCTGCGCGGCGAAGCTCAGCGGTCCTGCGCGCATCCTCGACGGCAATACGATCGAGATCGAGCGATCCAAACTTCGGCTCTCAGGCATCGAAGCTCCCGAAACTGACCAGATTTGCCTCGACGCCCACGGTCGGAAATGGGCTTGCGGCATAGCTGCTCGCGACGAGCTGATCAAGCATTCGAACGGACGAACGTGGGATTGTCATACCACGGGAGGTGATGAATACGGCAGGTCACGCGGCAGTTGCTTCATAGAAGGCGAGAACGTGAACGCCTGGATGGTACGCTCCGGTTGGGCACTCTCGTCGGGTCCATACGTCATCTATGAAGTTGTGGCGAGCAAAACCTGTGCTGGGCTGTGGTCGGGGGCCTTCATCGCCCCCTGGGACTGGCGTCGCCGCAATAAGGGGACGGTCATCATCGGCGCGAGCTCGGTTCCCGTCGACGCTCAGGCACTCCTGCTCGGATCGGCGCTGCTATCGGACCCGCCCTCGTCCGAGTGTGTGATAAAAGGCACTGTGGGCCGCAATGGCGAGCGCATTTATCACCTGCCCGGGCAACTCAGTTACGAACAAATCGACATGACCAAACCCGGTGAACGCTGGCTCTGCAGCGAAGCGGAAGCCGAAGCCACCGGGTGGCGTAAAGCCGCGCGATGAGGTGAGATGCATGAAGGCAGACCATTCTCCGACCTATCTGACCAAGATGGCGCCTTCGCGCCGCTCGCTGTTGCTGTTCGCTGTTTCGGCGGTTTGCCTACGGGTTGGCAACAACATTGTCGATGCAAAGCAAGCAAAAGCGCCGCCCAAGCCAAATAACCTGATCTCGCCCGAGGCTGCCCTGAAGCGGCTCATGGAAGGGAACGATCGCTATGTCCGGGGCGGATCACGACACGACGACTTCAAGCGCGAGCGTCAGGTTTTGGTGGATGGGCAAAATCCATATGCCGCGGTTCTGAGCTGCGCCGATTCTCGCGTGGCGCCTGAACTTGTCTTCGGCAGCGGACTTGGTGATCTATTTGTCTGCCGCCTCGCCGGTAACTTCGCCAACGATGACACGCTCGCCAGTATGGAATATGCGGTGGCCGTACTGAACACGCCGCTGATCCTGGTACTTGGCCACGATCATTGCGGTGCGATAGACGCCACGATCAAGTCGCTCCAGGACGATAAGCCGCCGCCGGGGCACATTTCATCCCTCGTTGCTGCGCTTGCGCCTGCGGTAAAAGGTTCTCGCCAGCAAACCGGTGACACGTTCGCCGAAGTAACCCGACAAAATGTAGTCGATAACGTCAACAAACTAAAATCGACGGGGCCGATTCTGAACGCGGCAGTTGAGCAGAACAGACTAAAGGTCGTCGGGGGCCTGTATCGGCTCGACACCGGCAAGGTCGATTTGCTGAGCTGACGCTGACACCCTCGCCGGCCCGCTAGTCGTTTGCCGCCTGATGCAGGGCTTCGGTCGAATTCCCGTAATTCACTCGTGCATCGGCTGCCCTCAAATGCACCGAATACAATCCGCTCCACAATTGTCATAGCTTCGGGAAGACCCTTGGTATGCGCGGCCTCTTAATTCTCGTTGCATTATACGTGCTCATATTGGCAACGCGAGGCCAGCACCAAGAAACCCTCATACCGCGACCGCCAGTATTTATGCCTGCGCGTTAATGCGCTAGTCCAACACGCAACGAGCTGACTTGTGTAAAATCGACCAGATCGACCAGGCGTTGCTGCCGCTCAGGCTCCTCCTGCAGGATCTGGAGTGCTTCTCCACCGCGACAGCCATAAAGGGTGATGGCGCCTCGGCGACAATGAATGGACGGCACCGATTGACCATGAAGTTGCGCAATACGCCGGAAGCAGTGACAAGCGCGCCCGCCGCGCCCAGCACCTTGCCCCAGGCGTGGACCACCACCAGATCTCCGCGCCCCTCATAGGACGCGCTGAGCCCCGTCTCCTGCTCGCCGTAACGCCTGTGGCATAAGCCTCGTCCACGACCAGAAACTTGGTAGCACTCGGCGACTGCGACTAGATCTTTAAGCGGCGCGAAGTCGCCGTCCATTCTGTAGAGGCTTTCCACCACGATCCGGATGCGCCCTATTCCGCCCTTGGCGCACCAGTTGCCAATCACATCTGCGACCGACTGTAGATCAATATGGGCGCTCATCCGAAACTCCTGGACGCCGCCGTCACGTTTGATGAATACTTGCGGTGTGATGTCCACTTCTAACCAACAGCTCACCCATAGTCGCGAGCACGGTAAATTCCGCTTTCGGTAACGTCGGGAGATCGGAGCGGGCCTGAAACTCAGCAGGCAAGCCGAGCCCGACTGATTCGCGATCGAGGTCCACTTCAGTTGTTCTCCTTCCATGTCCGGTTGATGACGCGTTGTGCCTGGAATCAGACACGCGAGGCGCGAGCATCCTCTCGGCGCGGCACGAGCCAAGTGATCTCGCTCGAGTCAGACACGCCGGCAGACCATGATTGATGGCACGTCGATTGCTGGGGACATGCAAAGGAGCCGCAGGCATCGCCGACCTCGCGGTTGCCAAGTCAGGAATTCACAACGTGGTTCGAGCCGGGTGGGCAAATCGGCCGTTGGAGGAGACATGGCAGAACCAGCGCTGTCGTCGGCCGTCGGAGACATAGTGCAGCAGAGGTGGATCGATCTCGCCGCCGCATATCAGTTGCTTTGCCGGTTCAGCCTCAATGAGAGCATCGACAGCCATGTCTCAGTCAGTCTTGCCGGCCCTCAACACCTTTTCTTTGAGTCAATGCGTTCGGGGAGTGGTTTAGACTGGCAAGCGCCTTTCATCGCATCACAGTCAATATCAACTGCGACACTTTCGACGATCCCTGCCGACTGGGTATCAATCCGACCGACTTCGCCGTGCGCCCGCAATCAAATTCAACGAAGTGCGGCAGCGATCGGCTCAAGACGCCGAGGACAGGTTTATGAACGCTCCACCAGAGACGATCACTCGAGTAACCGACGCTACGGCTGCGACCTGGGACAATCTGTCGCCGCTGCTCGTTGATATCCGCGCGCGTCGAAACGAATTCGCCCGAGCGCAGAAGATTCCAGACGAGATCATCGAGGGCTTCAAGCGCGTTGGCGTCTATCGAGCTTTGGTCGCCAAGCGATTCGGCGGCGAGGAGCGAACGCCGGCCGATTTTTGTCGCCTGATCGAGCGTATTTCCGAAGTCGACGGCTCCGCCGGTTGGGTCGCCAGCTTCGGCGATGGGGCTCGCTACCTCGCTGCTCTTCCGGAGGACACGCTTCACAAGGTATACGCGAATGGACCTGACGTGGTGTTGGCAGGTGCGCTTTTCCCGCTCCAGCCCGCCAGGCGAAGCACCGACGGGTTTGTCGTGAACGGCGTGTGGCCATTCGCCAGCGGCTCACCGGGCGCGGATCTGATAGCCGTTGGCATCACTGTGGAAGACGATTCGACCGGTGGCCTTGCGCGTGTAGCCGTGATGCCGGCCGAGAAGGTGACAATCCGCCCCAATTGGGACGTCATCGGTCTGCAAGGCACCGGCAGCCACGACGTCGTTGTCAACGACGTCATTGTGCCGGAAGAATGGACCTTGATCCGCGGCGGTCCGCCGACACTCGACGCGCCGATCTATCGTTATCCGTCCATGACTTTCGCTGCCCAGGCGCATGCGATTGTCGGCATCGGAATTGCGCGCTCCGCGCTAGACGAGGTGATCGCGGAGGCCGGAAGCCGCACCTCAATCACAGGAGCGCCCGTCATGGCAGAGCGCGGCTATGCCCAACTGGAGATGGCTAGAGCCGAAGCCATGCTGCGTTCCGCCCGTTCCTTCTTCTATGAGGCCACCGAGGAGCTGTGGGAGGAAGCGATCAAGGATGCGGTAAACCCGCGCACCGCGACCCTAATGCGACTCGCCGCGACAAATGCCGCGCGGCAAAGCGCTGAGGTCTGCAACATTGCGAGCGTCCTCGCTGGAAGTGCGTCGCTCTATACAACCAGCAATCTGGCGCGAGCGATGTGCGATAGCTTCGTGGTTGCCCAGCACGCAGCTCTAAGCGAGGGAACGCTCCAGAGCGCCGGCCGACTCCTGCTCGGAAGTGCAGCACAGCCGGGATTTCCATGAGGTGGTTCATCCACGTTCCGCACCCCTCCCAGCAACTGATTGCCGCACCGCGATATCATGCTGTCTGCAGCTACAAGACTTAGCGGCCTGCCAGCCTTCCTTAAAGGAAGAGTAGAAAGAGAGAGCGAGAGCCTTTCAGTCGGGCTCTTCTCAAAAGCGACCGCTCGATATCCGTGGAGCAAGCATCCCTTCCCCCGTCGCGAACATAACGAGCGGCCTCATGGGTCTCTACGCACCCGCCTCGATCATTGTCGTGTCGAGCGCGATCTACACGCATAGCCGCAACGTCTCGCGGTTTGATTCACAACGCTTCTAAGTGGCGTTTTGATTGGGAGAGATTTCGCAGCGCGATGTCGGCGGACCGGAGATCACTCGGCTGCGTCAGGAGAGAGGACGACTGCGCATGGAGCGCGACATTTCAACGCTGGTGATGCCAGTCGGAAGCCAACAAGATCGAAATGATGAACTGACGACTCATGATCGCCAACTCTCGCGATCTTCTGGACAAGACGAACACACGACATCACACAAGAAATATGCCGTCCAATGTACCAGGAGCGCTCGCGCGTATATGCCCATCCAAAAACGGTATGCGCGACGCCATGTCGACCGATGGCGGATCACTTGCTATCGGCGAGAGGTCGGCGGCTTGAGTTTTATGCGGGTCAGCTCAAAAGACCTTGAATCGCACGTAGCGTCACGTTGTACCATTTTGAAGTCGGCTGACGAGGATGCCCCGCAAGCGGACCGAGCCGATGTTTGCTGCCGACCTCGGTGAGACGATGATACTGGTGCGGTCGATGTGTCTACGGCAGAGGGGGACCCAGGTGGGCCAATCACCGCCTGCGGATCGCTCGAACGCGCTCCGAGCGCTCGCACAAATAACAAGGTACTTCTTCCCACGCCGCGGGGATGGTGGGTCGCGGCGTTCTTCGGCCGGCCCGCTGATGCCATGCGAACAGCCGCGGATCGCCTCTAATCGGCCCCACTCACTAAATCCGCATGACTTTGCCGCTTCTCAGGACAACGGACAATACTTCCCTCCAGCTGTGCGAGCCAGTGTTGAGCCGCGTTCTGTCAATATCGTTTTGAAACAAGGAATGACACCAGATTTCTGCGACCATTGATCATTCCGTAATTAGAATTTGCGGCGAACGTTTTGCCGCAAATAACGTCGGCAGCGCTCCCTCTGTCGACGACTAACTTCCGCCCGGCCATCCAAAGAGGCCGGGCGCTTTTTTTTGCGTCACTGAATGACAGTTTTGGATTGTCCTGGCCCGCGGTGTTTCATGATTGCGAAGGGTTAGGGAGAGAGAGAGAGACAAACGTAAGCGATCGAGCATGAGTTCGACGATCTCGTCGATCCCTGCGCGTGATGACAACGGTCGACGATCCGACCGTGTGCCCGGACGCAGCGCACGGTGCTGCCCGAGATCGAGCGCTCGGTCGGGCGCCCATCTGTCCCGGTGAGCTCTCGCGCCCGGATTTTCTCGGCTACGGCTTCGACGTCGTGCAGGTGGGTGACAGCAGGGATAAGCGCGCCTTCTGATCAGGAAGGGCGTGATCAGAGAAACGTTCTGCGCTAGATCACGTGAAGCTCTGCATCCAAATTTGAGTGGCCTTCGCGCAACCGACTGACTATTATCGAACCATGTCTCGCCTTGTGTGTCTAACTGCTACTATCACCCTTACGCTGCTGTCGGTCGTCGCGCACGCTGCGCCAATCAAAACGGGGCCCAAGCCGGTCTGGCAAGGCTACGGCTTCCTGCCCGGCTATCGCCAGCCGCTGAGCAACAGCATTCCACTCTACAAACAGAAGGACTTGATGCGCCGGTTCTCGCGCGCCGACCGACGCCACTGGTATATTGACCCGGTTCCTCAGTATTTCGGTTGGGACGGCGAGTGGCACTATTTCGGCCAACCCGGCTTCCGCGGCGGCCGCTACAACGGAGGCAGTTTCGGGCCGTGCTGGACGCGGACGCCGATCGGGCCCATCTGGAATTGCGGGTGATCGGGCCGCGCGGTTAGGAGACACTTCGCGCCATTGCGCCGGGATTACGTCGCGGCTTTTACTGACGTCCTCTCCCGATCTTCGTGATCGCGTTGCCGCCACATAGGCACGGCGTGCTCGCAGATTCGATGATCAGCTCCGCGTGCGGCAAATGAGCAGGCAAGTAACCGCAATTGGGATGACGATCTTGATCCGATCCGGCGCGAGATCGGCCGCTGATGATCGCCGCCGCCCTCTACTACGTCGCGACCAGGACGCCCTGCCGGACAATCGGCTGCTGCAGTTATGCTGGACGCCTCGCCGCAATTCTGTTCTGGAATGAACACATACTTCAGCTCGCTCTCCCATTGACATAAGAATAGCGACGCCTAGCGCGTGCTGAAATCAGCCGATCTCAAGGAATTACGAGAACCGATGCAATTGTTCTGGCATTTGTTCGAAGCAGTGCACCCGCTTCCGAGAGGACCAGGCCATACAGCAGCCCTCGGACGATTCAATGCTTTTAGCGCTGGCTGCAGTGTGAAAAACTGACCACCCGCCCGACCTGGACGTCGTGCGCCGGGTTTGTAATGGCAACCCGGAAACGGGAGTGCCGTCCGGCCACCGGTGTCCGCTCAAATGAGCACCCGTTGTGCAGCTTTGGGCGGCCAAGCGCGCCGGTCAGGTTTTCCAGCGGTGAATGAGGCGCTCGATGTGAGTCGTCTCTAGAAGCGCGTATTTTTGAGCAATACATCACCCTCCACCGCGCGGGGATAGTGGGACGCCACCTCGAAGGATGGCAACAGGTCAAGAATAGCTTGCAGGGACAACTGCCCTTCGTAGAGCTCGCGGTCGCTATATTCCGTGTAGACGAAGCGCGTGTTGCTCAAGGTCCGCATGCCGCCGGCGATAACATCGGATTCGGCTCCCTGGACATCCATCCAGATGAAGTCGATCGTATTCAGCTTAGCTTCGCTGCACCAATCGTCCAGCCGCCGCGTTTCAACCGAGACAGGGCGATCGAACCGAACCCAATCATACTCAGTAAGATGATTCTTCGGGCGGCGTATTGAGCCGGAGAGGTCCCATTCCTTCGCATCACCGTCTGCATTGCTTGGATGGAAGTCGATCATCCCGTTTCGATCACTGATCGCGATTTCAAGCAGCTTCACCCTATCGAGGGATGGGCCCAGCTTCTTCTTGAAGCGCGCGATCGCTCTGGGGTCCGGCTCAAAGCAGTAGAGCTGAGCTTGCGGGCAGAGGTTGAGAAACTGTTGCGTATCGGTCCCGTCATTGCAGCCGATATCCAGGATGACGGGATTGGGCTTCTGAAGAAGTGAAACAATGTGCTGGTGTACTTCGACAGATGACACAGGTGCTTTTCCCATTGGGCGCGGAGATCGGATGAATTTCGTCTTTGACGCCGCAATCACACGCCAGACGCGCCGGCACAACGTATATCAATGTATATGATTCATATACCCGTCGGTCCCCTTGATCCATGGCAGCGATTTGGAGGCCATCAACATCAAAAGGCAAGCCTGTCGGACCGGGGCCTGCAGCGACTGCCTGCAATGCAGTTTGCCCCTCGATCTCGGCAGACGCGCCAACTGCGAGCTAGTTCGTCGTCTCCGGTCCGCCTTTCGGAGCGGCAGAAAGATCGGCTTCGTACAAATGTCAGTCGTCGGCCATTCTCCCCAAAGCGTGCCCGCCAGACTGATCTCTCGTGCGCAGGAATAGCCAATCACCTCGATCGCGGTTGCGACAGGCAAGATGTGCCCGGCCGACTGACCGCTGCCATCCCAGATTCGCTGAGGCAACGTGTGAACCACTCATTGGAATGACCTGTTCTTCGGAATACCGTACGAGGAAGGAACCGACGCACTCGTTGCTGCGCAAGCAAAACACTGCACGGCAGTCGTCGCGGATCTCTTCGACTTCTGGACCTTGCCGCGGATCTCCGGCAAATCGAAGCTGGCCGAAGCGATCCGCTTTGCCGTCTCTCGGCGCACCATCTTCGAACGCCTCCCAACTTTAGGGCTCGCGGGTTTACGTCTGCCACAAGCGCGCATAGGCGCTTTCAGCCAGCAGTTCAGGATGTCTGCCCTCCGCAACGATCCGGCCCCTGTCTAAGACGACGATCTTGTCGGCACCACAGATGGTGCTGAGTCGGTGAGAGATGACGATGATAGTCTTGCCGTCCCGACGCAAATTCTCAAAGAGCCGGTGCACAGTGGCTTCGGCAACCGAGTCGAGGGAGGAAGTCGGCTCGTCCAAGATTAGGATTTCCGGATCCCGGTATAGAATTCGTGCTAACGAAAGGCGCTGCTTCTCGCCACCAGACAATTTTACGCCATTTTCGCCCAGGTAGGCTTGGAAACCTCCGGGCCAATGCTCGATTGCCTCCCGCAGCCCAGTTTGATCGCAGATTCTCATAATCCTATCGATCTCGGGTTCGAATTCACCAAGTGCGATGTTCTCGATCACAGAGCCCGAGAATACGTCCGCTGATTGCGGTACCGCACCGACAATCCTGCGCAGGGATACCTTTGAGAGGTCCTTGAGATCATAGGAACCGATCCGGATGCGTCCTCCCTCAAGCGGATAAATATTCTGAAGCAGCGCAGCAAGGGAGCTCTTGCCGGAGCCGCTTTCCCCCACCACTGCGGTTATCTCCCCTTTGCGGAACGTGACGCTCAGATCTTGAAAGAGCTTTGGCTGGGCGCCATGGCGAAACGTGACATTCTCCAGGCGGATATCACCAAGCCCGGATTTTGTGAGATCAACGGCGCCGTTAGGTGCCGGCTCTAGGTCGAAGATCTCGAACAGGCGATCCGCCGCAACAAAGGCGTCCTGCACGATTCTGTTGGTTTGGATCAGGTCGGCGACTGGTCGGTTGAGATAGCAGAGCAATGCATAGCAGGAGAGCAACTCACCTGGAGTGACGGTCCGGTCCAAAACGAGCGTCGTGCCGAACCACATTAGCAGGATTGTGAATAGAGTTGAGAGGAAGCTACAGGCATTATCTCCAACGATTGAGACGAGACCGACGCTGTAGGCCGACTGCAGCGTCTTGACGAAGCGGGTCTCCATCTTGAGGCAGGCAACGCTCTCGATTCCGAATGCCTTGATCGTAGAAATAGCTCTGAGCGATTCCACCAGTTGCGCCGCGAGATCGGCGGCACTCTCCATCATCGCACGCTGTCGTTTTCTGTTCAGCCTGTTGATGGTCCAATATAACAAGGCGTAAAGCGGGACCGAGATCGCCACGACAAGGGCGATCTTCCACGAGTAGAGGAACATCAGCGCGAGCGAGAACAGTATCACGAGAATGTTGACGAACATCGTGATCGAGAGCTCGTTAAGGAAGCTCCTGATTTTCACCGCATCGTTCATCCGGGAGACGATTTCTCCAACCCGCATACTGTCGAAGAACCTTTGAGGTAAGCTTAGGATGTGATTGTAGTAACTGAGGATCAAGCACACATCGATCTTCTGCCCTGTCTCCAACACGATCCGGCTTCGAAGCAGATTGATTAAGGTCTGAAGCACTAGGATCAGCAACATCGCGACGCCCAAGAGGTTGAGCAAGTTTCGGTTGCCTGATGTCACAACCTGATCGACGATCTTCTGGACGTAAATGGCCGTTGAAAGACCGAGGATCGTGGTTACCAGCGCGCCGACGAGAGCCTGGGTCAACGCCGCTCTGTGGGGCGCAAGCAGTCGTGCGAAGCGGACAATAGTAGAGGTGGTCTCATCGCGACGCTTGAAGGTCTCTGCCGGAATCAGCAGCACCAGGACGCCAGTCCATTGCCCCTGGAACTCTTCATGCGATAGCTTTCGGATTTCTCCGAACGCCGGGTCCATGACGGTGACCCACCGCGCGTCGATCGCCACGACGACCACGAAGTGGTGCAGCACATCCTTGACGGTCACATGCGCAATAGCGGGCTTGGGTATCCTGTACAAGCTGTCGAAGTCACCCTTGACACCCTTTGCAATGAAGCCCAACTTTTGAGCGGCATGCAAAAGACCCGACACCGTGGTGCCGGAGCGGTCGGTCGAGGCATATTGGCGGATACGAGACAATGGCAACTTGCAGCCGTAGTGGGCTGCAACTGAAGCAAGACTGACGGCCCCACAATCCATCATGTCGCGCTGCTTAAACTTGATCTGACTCGACACGGTGGTTCACTGACTTTTAAAAAGTAGGTATTTAGCTAGCAGCCAAGAGCGGGTTGAGCCAATCGTCCATCTCACTGTAGATGAGTTGCAGGAGAGTGCGCTCGGCGACGACAAATCGGACTCGTGCAGTCATGCCTTTGTTGAGATGGCCAATAATTCCGCTATTGAGTACAAGGTAACTGCGTCCGGAGTCGGACGGCAGGGTCGAAAGAAATTAGATCCCGGACGTCACTGGCACGATCACGCTTCAGACGGATTTCGTCCGCCAACGTACCGATTTCCTCCTCAATGAACTTTTCGTCGAGAACCAGAACTTCCTGGCCGTGTACAACCCGATCGTTGCCGACGGCAAGGACACGAGAAATGCGCGCGGGCACGAAAGCGTTTCGTTCCGCAACGAAGTTTCCAAAAGAGCCTGAGGCGAGCCGGCCTGCATCTGTTCACCGCGCCGGCTCGCCAGCTATTCTTCACGCAAGCTGCTTAATCTTCGCAGACTACTGTCTGGACCAACACACCCGTGTAAGGATCTGGCACCCACTCGATCCAGCAAAGATGGCCCCCAGCAGCGCACGCTTCTTCGTAGGTCAGTTCAGTCACTCCATAAGCTGGCAAATCCATTCCTTTCTCCTTTTGCATAGGACGACGGGTCAACAACTGCTGCCGCCAACATACGGGTTTCAAGTTTCGTGCCAGCCGCTTAGGACAGCGGGAAAGTGTGCGTGTGTTTTTGAAGGCCTGAGTGCGGGCAGACGGCTCGGACATTAGGTCGCAACATGACTAGTCAGTCGCGAACACAACAAATGTGAAGAAGACGGCGATCATCCGAATTGGGCGAGCCGGGCTGCGTCGGTCGAACGTGTGGTCGGCGACCGTGACGACGACGCGTGACTCCGTGCGACTTCCTCATGGCCGGCCTCTGCTGTGTTCGTACAGCGTCCGATTGCCTGATAGGTCGGAGCAGATCAATTCTTGAACGCCCCGCGATGGAATAGTTGGCATATTTATTATTATGCGCATGGATCTCATATTGCTCGAGTCAGCTCTTCGCTGAATCTTGTGCGCTCCACGTTTTCCCGCCGCTGCTGTCAGACAAAGCAATCAGGTGCAGGCCGGACAGCGACGTCGAAATACGCGGCGCTTCAATCGGTGTAAGGGCGTGAGGAACCCTGGGCTCAACCGGGTGTTTCGGCGACACGTAATGTCATTTCCGCGACAGCTTGGCGCCTGTATATCTAAGGGTGTCTGCTTCCGGACAAGGACACGCGCAGGCCAAGCAACGGATCAGCAGAATGCAGGCGTGGATCGTTCAGCTCATTTTGGCCTGACCCTTGCTATAATTGGGCTTGTCACAATGTGACTATCTCCAACTTGTTCAAAACGCTCAGGAGTCTTGTATGAATTTCCGTCCGCTTCACGACCGCGTCGTGGTCAAGCGCATCGACGCCGATGAGAAGAGCGCTGGTGGCATTATCATTCCCGACACAGCCAAGGAAAAACCCTCGCAGGGCGAAGTCATTGCAATTGGCCCGGGTGGCCGCGATGAGACCGGCAAGCTGATTCCGATCGACATCGAGGTCGGGGACCGCGTGCTGTTCGGCAAATGGTCAGGTACCGAAGTCAAGATCGATAGCGAGGAGCTGTTGATCATGAAGGAGAGCGACATCATGGGGGTTCTCACCCATGTGTTTTCCGACAAGAAAGCTGCCTAACCCAGCGCTCGCACAGCTCACTTCCTGAAGAGCGCCCACTTAGGCGCGCTGAAGGGTGAAAAAATAAGAACTGAGGGAATTCTTAATGTCAGCCAAAGAAGTCAAATTCGGAGTAGACGCGCGGGACCGCATGCTGCGCGGCGTCGACATCCTCGCCAATGCCGTGCAGGTCACGCTTGGTCCGAAGGGCCGCAACGTCGTGCTCGACAGGTCGTTCGGCGCGCCTCGCATCACCAAGGACGGCGTTGCCGTCGCCAAGGACATCGAACTCGACGACAAGTTCGAGAACATGGGCGCCCAGATGGTGCGCGAAGTCGCTTCGAAGGCCGCGGATGCTGCCGGCGACGGCACCACCACTGCGACCGTCCTGGCCGCCGCGATTGTCCGCGAAGGCGCCAAGTCGGTTGCCGCCGGTATGAACCCGATGGACCTGAAACGCGGTATCGACCTCGCGGTCGAAGCCGTGGTTGCGGATCTCCAGAAGAACTCGAAGAAGGTCACCTCGAACGAGGAGATCGCCCAGGTCGGCACCATTTCGGCCAACGGCGACCAGGAGATCGGCAAGTTCCTCGCCGACGCCGTGAAGAAGGTCGGCAACGAAGGCGTGATCACGGTCGAAGAGGCCAAGTCGCTTGAGACCGAGCTCGACGTCGTCGAGGGCATGCAGTTCGACCGCGGCTACATCTCGCCCTACTTCGTCACCAACGCCGACAAGATGCGCGTTGAGATGGACGACGCCTACATCCTCATCAACGAGAAGAAGCTGTCCTCGCTGAACGAGCTACTGCCGCTGCTCGAGGCCGTGGTGCAGAGCGGTAAGCCGCTGGTCATCGTCGCTGAAGACGTCGAAGGCGAAGCGCTCGCGACGCTGGTCGTGAACCGCCTGCGTGGCGGCCTGAAAGTCGCGGCCGTCAAGGCTCCGGGCTTCGGCGATCGCCGCAAGGCCATGCTGCAGGACATCGCGATCCTGACCGGCGGCCAGGCGATCTCGGAAGACCTCGGCATCAAGCTCGAGAACGTCACGCTCAATATGCTTGGTCGCGCCAAGAAGGTGATGATCGAGAAGGAGAACACCACGATCGTCAACGGCGCCGGCGAGAAGACCGACATCGAGGCGCGCGTGGCCCAGATCAAGACGCAGATCGCGGAGACCACCTCGGACTACGACCGTGAGAAGCTCCAAGAGCGTCTCGCCAAGCTCGCGGGCGGCGTCGCGGTGATCCGCGTCGGCGGCGCGACCGAGGTCGAGGTGAAGGAGCGCAAGGATCGCGTTGATGACGCGATGCATGCGACCCGCGCGGCAGTCGAGGAAGGCATCCTGCCGGGCGGCGGCGTCGCCCTGCTCCGGGCCTCCGAGCAGCTCAAAGGCCTGCGCACCAAGAACGACGACCAGAAGACCGGCGTCGAGATCGTGCGCAAGGCGCTGTCCTGGCCGGCCCGCCAGATCGCGATCAACGCCGGTGAAGACGGTTCGATCGTGGTCGGCAAAGTCCTGGACAACGAGCAGTACTCTTATGGCTTCGATGCGCAGACAGGCGAGTATAGCAACCTTGTCTCCAAGGGCATCATTGACCCGACCAAGGTCGTGCGCATCGCGGTCCAGAACGCTGCCTCGGTGGCGGCGCTGCTGATCACGACGGAAGCGATGGTTGCCGAGCTGCCGAAGAAGGGCGCGGCTGGTCCAGCAATGCCTCCGGGCGCCGGTATGGGCGGTATGGACTTCTGATCTACCCTGTCAAAGTGTCGATGACCATGCAAAACCCTGGCACGAATACCAGGGTTTTGCTTCGGCGCGCTTGCAACGTAACCCTAGCGAGCCGCTGTGTGTCGGCAGGTTGCGCAATCGATGCTGTTGCGCATACGGTCAGGCAGATCACGGGAAATGAGTTTCTTGGGGATGCAGCGGCACCGAACTTGGTACCACCCAGAGCGTTCGCGGGCTGGTGTGCCAAGTGGGTTTGCGGTAAAATTGGCGATCTGCTGCCGATTGCTCTCTAAGGCCCTTTTTTGTTGTAGTGTTTGCGCCAAATCTCCCCCTTTTTCTGTGCGTCTGCAAGGCGTAGGCATCGATCGCAGATCCCGCCCGGAAGCGGCCGTTGAAGGCCTGGATGAACGCATCATCGTTTGCCTTGCCGGGCTGCCAAACCAAGCGTAACGCCGCGCTGTAGCCCTCAGTCAAGATTGCGCGAGACTAACTCGCTGCCCTGCTCGATGCGGATCGTCGACATCCCACTTCTTTGTAGGCTCTTTCTGGTATCTCCCACGACGCCGCTGCCGAACGGCTCGTACTCCTCAAATCCTACATTAGATGCTGTTCGGCTTGATGCCGTTCTCTCCAGTGGCGGCACAACTTTTGATTCGCTCTTTTCGCAGAGCAGCAGCGATGCCGTAACTGTCATCACCAGCAGGCCACCCGAGAAGAACATGAGGAAAGCCAAAATTCTCATCGATCGCGACTTAACCGCTGGTCACACGGACCTCGGCTGTTTGGTGCTTTGGGGTAACATCTGGGCCGATGCATCTACGGTGGCACCATGAATTCATTGGTGCCGAAGCTGTTCGGGTCGGTGCTCAACCAAGCCAAGTCGAGGCGCGCCGGCCTCGTCTCTATTGGTCCAACGCCGTCCTCCCAATTGTAACCGGAGACGAAATTTGCGCCAGGATATCGAACGACGGTCAGGCCGAGCTCGTTCACCAGCGCCAGCACGTCCTTCTGAAAACCTCTTTCGTCTGCGCTCCGATGGCCGGGCTTGCAGGGCCGTCGATGTCGCGACGATGATTGCCGTCAATCTGCGGAATCCCGGCGGCGATGCCGCTCGCAATCTGGTCGAATACTGCAATCATCCTGGAGGAACTGCGTGGTCGGAGCTCCGCCGCAAGCACGGCTGGCGGACGCCTCATAGGATCAAGCTGTGGTGCCTCGGGCAATGAGATGGATGGGCCGTGGCAGATAGGGCAAAGAGCGCCGCCGCCTTAGGGACGAAACACCAATCGACAACGCGGAGTCTTGAGCAGAATGGGAGGTCACTGAAACGAGCGTGCGCCTCCGAAAGGTCATATCGACAAGACGTATCTTGATGAGAGCCCGCGCAGCGGCCGCAATAAATCGAAGTCCCGGAGAACGGGCTTATACTGCGCTTACCTCTACACTATACCAATGTGTAACCGAGATAGCCACGGGGATGAATTGGCACGAAGCGCGACCGGGTTCATTGTCGGACTTATGACTATGTATACTCAGGTTTACTCCCAATTCCGGGAGGCGCAGGAACGCACGGCCGAAGGCCGTTCAGCTGCACTAAACTCCAGTTTGATCTCTGACCTCAGTCAGCTGAATTTCGCTGACGCGGATGACCGCCGGGCATTCCCTCCGACCCTACACAGCATATTGGCAAGGCATGGACTGTTCGGGCTCACCACACCGGGAGAGCACGGCGGATTAGCTCTTCCATTGCAGGAGGCCATCAACCTCATCTCCGCCACTGCATCCTTCGATGTCTCCGCTGCCTCTACCCTCGTCATCCATAACTTCCTGGCCTTGCCCTGCATCCAAGCGGCACCACACATCCCCGAACAAAAGCATATCATTTGGGGTGCAACACGTGGCGATCTCTGCGCTTTCGCTTTGACGGAGCCCGGAGCTGGCTCGGCCCCGAGGCACATAGAGGCTTCGGCTCTCATGCGCGAAGATAAAGTTCGTATCTCTGGCCGCAAGATCTGGATCGGCCTCGCTGACTGGGCTCGCTGGATCGTTTGCTTTGCGCGCGCGTCTGGACCCGATGCGAAAGGTCGGCTCGTTGGTGTACTCGTTGACCGGCAAGCTCCAGGCCTAAAGGTCACGCACGAGCATCGCACACTCGGTCTACGTGGCATCATTCAGAATACCCTTGAGTTCCACGATGTCGAGGTGCCGCGTTCTTACGTGCTCTCTCGCGATCAAGACGGCTGGGGCGCGGCGGCATCTAGTATGAACTGCGGCCGTGTCGGTGTGGCTGCTATGGGTCTTGGAGCCCTTGAGCGCGCTATCCAGGTCGCGGCCTCTTATGCAAGCCATCGCCGGCTCGGTAAACTGCGTATGATCGAGAACAGCTACATCGAGCAGTTATTTGGACAGATGGTGCTGCGGCGGGAAGTCGTGAAGGCGATGCTGGCCGCATCCTGCCGACTTGTTTCAGCGCAGGGCGCGCCAAACGTCCACCTTGCGTCGGCAACGAAGGTTTTGTCCTCGGAGTGGTGCGGCCTTGTCGCTGATCAATGCGTCCAGCTGTTAGGTGGCCGTGGTTACGACGAGGGAGCGCCTTTAGCCAAAATCTATCGAGACGCTCGCATCCTTCGCATCTTCGAAGGTCCGACTGAGGCGCTCCTATCACATCTCGGCCGCTGCCTCCTCTCTAAAGCCACGCGGGACGAAATAGCCAATCTCTTTCGGTCAGTTGGAGCGGCATCAGTCCATGCTGCTGCAATCGAGGAGCTCTCTGGGCTCAATGAGACCGACGGTGCCGTGCTGATCTATGCGGGTTGGCTCACCACATTGGGACTGGCAAAAGCCGTCATGTCTGCTGGTTGCTTCTCTGCCTCAGATTGCGCGGCAGCGGCGGCTGACCTGGTCAGTTCCGAACTTGCAACTCTCCGTACTCGCGCGCCGACTCGGCAATCTGTCGAAGTCCGCAATCGGGCTAGTCGGACTCTGGCCACCTTCCTTGAAGACGCGGCTTGTTCTATTCGCTCACCTGTCCTCACGGACGATTACCTTAGATTGGTGCAGTATGTCTGACATCTGGCGGATGCCGGACGTCTTTCCACCTGGTGGTCCCGGCAGCCGCCGGCCAGTCCTCACCATCAGCGTTTGAGGCGCCGAAAGCATCATGCCCTTTAACAATTGCGCTAAGCGCGCATTGAGAGGCATCGCCTTGGGAGCCCAACTGGACCTTCATAGCCAACGTGGGGCCGACCGTGCCGCCATCATGCTGACGATGATCAGGACCTGTCGCCTCAGCGACGTCGAGCCCAACGCCTGTCTCGCCGAGGTCCTGACCCGGATCGGGCGACCTTCCCGCGACACGCCTGCACGAACTGCTGCCCTGGGAATGAAAGCTCCTGCGCCAGGCCGATAAGCCCGCCGGTCAGCAAGCCGCAGAGCTCATTGTGCCCGCGCACATGCGTGAATGAGGCGGTCTTCGTCGTATGCGTACTCACCTCCTCACGTGAGACACTATGATGCTCTGCGAACACGCCGATTGCGGATCTTCGATCGGCAAGAAGCGCATTTGACTCGATCGCGCACCCTGTTCAGTTGAAGCGGACACCAGGGCCTAGTCGGTCCCGCAGTGCCTCCCGACTGATGACAAGATTATTGAGGTTCAGGTCCGGCCGTCTTGCTGCCAATCGCCCAACCAGTTCCCGGGTGCCGTCCACGACAAAGACGCCGCAGTCATAACCGTTCTGCTGCTGACTTATCGCGCCCCGTTGCAGGTTAGCGTCGAGCCGTCCTGCGAGTTCCGCTGCGGGCCTGTCATTGTATCCCTGGGTGGAGTCATAGTGATAGGCGACCGGTCGGCCCCGATCGCGGCGATCAACCAGCAGCAGCGACCAGTGACTGCCGCGCCGATGTCTATCCGTATCGCTGGCATCGCTCACCGGCAGGAATAAGAACTCGGCTGTATCATAGCGAACCCACCCTAATGCTCGTTCGGCGACCTCCTTAAAGGGAGATCGCAACATCTGGGCTATCAGGGGATCCACGAACCGCGTTCGGGCGGCGAGATCCGGATTGTTTTGCTGCAACTCGTGCGCCAGGAGCTCATAATCCCGCTGGATATGCTCGTCACCCAGCCACTGCGTGGGGCCCAGAACGGGGCCGCTGCGATGGTCGGAATAGGCAGCGGTAGCCGTTGGGCCAAGCTGAGCACCCGGGACATGGGGCGGGCGAGGATCATGGATGAATTGCGCGTCGCGGCCTCCTTGGGGCCCCAATGTGATCGAGTAGGTCTCACCGTTCACTGGCTCCAAGCCGGTACCAGATTTCCTGCCCGGTGTCCTGGATAACATCGAGATCCGGCCGACCCAGTTCAGCGGCCCAATGAAGGTCTCCTCCTGCCAATCCTCGCCGGCCCGGTATCCGATGTCCTCAAGTTCCTGAAGCACGCCCGACCGCCCGACGAAGAATTCGGGTTTACCGCCGGAGTTGAGCACCGGCGCTGACTGAGCATCATCTTGCATCCGCTGCGGTGTGTACGGCAAATCAACCAAAGAGTTGAGCCCACGGTAGATGTCCGAGGACTGAGCTGGCGTGTGTGGTGGTTCGGTGAAGAGCGGCGGTGTGGCGGCAGCCCCACCCAGCGGCGCTGACTGAGCATCGTCTCGCATCTGCCGCGGCGTGTACGGCAAATCAACCAAAGAGTTGAGCCCGCGGTAGATGTCCGACGACTGAGCTCGCGAGTAGGATGGTTCGGTGAAGAGCGGCGGTCTGCGTGCAGCCCCACCCACCGGCGCTGATTGAGCATCATCTCGCATCTGCTGCGGCGTGTACGGCAAGTCAACCAAAGAGTTGAGACCGCGGTAGATGTCTGACGACTGAGCTGGCGCGTCTGATGGTTCGGTGGAGAGCGGCGGTCTCCCCGCAGCCCCACCCACCGGCGCTGACTGAGCATCGTCTCGCATCTGCTGCGGTGTGTACGGTAAATCCACGAGAGAATTGAGACCGCTGTAGATGTCTAACGACTGAGCTGGCATGTCAGGTGGCCCGATGAAGAGCGGCGGTCCGGCGGCAGCCCTACCCACCGGCGCGGACTCAGCATCGTCTTGCATCTGCTGCGGTGTGTATGGGAGATCAACGAAAGAATTGAGACCGCGGTAGATGTCTGACGACTGAGCTGGCATGTCAGGTGGTCCGGTGAAGAGCGGCGGTCCGGCAGCAGCCCCACCCACCGGCGCGGACTGAGCATCGTCTCTCACCTCCTGCAAGGAGTGCGGCAGATCAACCAAAGACTGGAGACCTCGGTAGATCGCGGACGACCCATCTGGCACCGCTTCCGGCGTCGGCCACTCGAAATCGGACGGCAGGTGCGGCGACCACGTTGAGTTCGACTCGCCACGCCGCGGCTCTCCGCCCACCCGATCAGGGGAGACGCCCAGCGCAGCGTTCGCCTCGACGAGCAATAGGTAGCTCCGAAGACGATCGAAGCCCATGTCGGCGTTTCGACTGGCTCTTTTAAAGTCGGTGTGATCGTCGTTCAAAGACTTTTGCTGTTCACTGGTGCCGGTGAGTCGGCTCACTATGCTCCCTCGCCCCTCCCTTTGAAGCCACCCCCCGAATCTTCGTTGGTTCTGAGCCAGATTCTGAACGACTTTTCTCCGGCTGTCCTCGGGTTTAAGCAAGCTCAGCTCTGCCTTTTCCAGGTCATCTATGATGCGAGCGTCGTCGGGGTAAAGATGCAATGTGGGCGACGGGGCAGCACGACGGCTGGGCTTCCGAGACGCACCCGCTCCGGAAACGCCCTCAGCCTCGCCAACCTTGTTTAAGGCGAACAATAGATGCTCGTCCTTCGGGAACCACTTCTGAGCGAATTCAATGCGCGCAGCGTGGTCTAGCCCGGAAATCGAATGGCCCGCACGATTAAGCGCGTTAGAAAATCTGCGAAGACTACGATCATGACGAGCGGCGCTGCCCGGTGTCATGCCACTGGCACTAAGCCGCTCCGAGAGCGGCGCGTCTTCCGCTGAGGGCATCGTACGCGGCCGCCCGCCAGAAGCCACAAAGCACGGATCATGATACGCACGAAGGACACTCAACCCCTTCTTCATGTCTTCGTCCTTCGGGAAGTAAGTCTTGACGTAACGGACCAGGGCCTCATGCCCCCCCAGATCAATCGCTTGGCGATGAGCGCCAAGATGATTTCCAAGTCGACGAAGCGCCTGAGTGTAGCGCTTAACTGTCTTCTGCGTCGGGTTCTTCTGAGCCACATAGTGGCCAATCGCCTTGTCGATAATGACCCGATGTTCTGTAGAGAGATGGGGATGGTAGTTGTGGCCGCCACCGGAGACAGGACTCGGGTTGGTTGGGCGCGCCTCGGTCAAGTGCTGCTCAAAGACCCTTTGCGCGTCATGGCCCCCCTGGTGCTCGTCCGGAACAGCCTGCTGCGCCCGAGTCCAAGCTGGGACATTGGATGGATCGAAATTGTGCGGGTCCATGCTAGCCTTACGTCCAAGAAATCAATTGAGCTGATCCTATTATCGATGGGCTTTCCAGAAGCTGACGAGACCATCGCCGAATCATGCATCGCCACATCTCCAAAAGGAAACTGCCCCGCGCCTCTCAATCGTCGCGGGGTTTCATGAGAGTCAGAACCCGCCTTCCTCGCGGCCGAGAGGCCTTCCGGCGGCATGGGACCCGATGCCTCGTCATTGCTCTGGTTGCAAAACGGCATACCGGCGGCTCCGCACTTGACCGCGGTCGATCTTCTCTCGCGGTTGGAAGTGTATGCGCCCGGTCGGTCCAGCGGCTGACGCGCCTTCCATTTTCCGGACAATGCGAAGACGACCGGCAGCGATCAAATCTATCTGGGCCGCGCGGGCGCAGTGTTCGTGCTCGGGAACAGACGGATCACCTTTGACATCGAGCGACATCGTCCGACACACCGCCGACATCTTCCTCGGGACGCGACCGGCGGCATCGAGTAACAATGAAGGGCCGTTCGTTGGCATGTTGTCCGACCACTTCAAGCTTGATCGGATGGGCCTAGCTGTAGTCGAAGTCCCAGAGATAATGGATCGTCTTTCCAGCGATGTCGCAGAGCCGCGCCTTTGCAAATATCGATGGATTTCTGCTGACACCTTCTCGCGGCACATGGCATATGCGAGTTTTACGATCTCTTTGCAGAGATCGGCTTATGTCTATGCTTGATCATACCGTTAAATCGGATGTCCGCTGGACAGATGGGTGGGTGCCACGCAGAAGGGCATCGCCCCACACCGGCCGCTTTCGCTTTTGTGGATCGCGTCGGGTTCGTCAGCTTTCGGAAAGCTAGTCCCTGTACGGTGACGTCGAAGTTAGTGGTGCGTGGTAGGGACAGCGCGTTGCCCCGTGTATGCGTGGGGCTTTTGGGCGCCGAGTCACGTTTCTGCTAACTTCACCAGTGCGGGCGTGGCAGCGACAGCGTCTGATTCACCGTCCTGACCAACGCCGAGTCGCGCCCGCGCTGCTTCCGGTGTGACACTGGGATCATATGAAAACCACCAGACGTCCTTCAGATCAAACTAATAGCCAGCTTGCGCCCGCTCCGCGGAGAGGGCTCCAGGCCGTAAATTCGAAAGTTGTTAAATGACTTTGTAATCGGCTCGGCGCAAACCTTTGTTTGGAACGAACACGGTGCATAGTGTTATCATTTCTGGTCCGGTTTTGAAACTCAACCAGAGCCGGACCTCAGCGAAAGCGCAGTGACGAGGACAAGGGCAAGAATTGTTGCGCAGCGCGTGGCGAGCGTCGTGTCGCTCGCGCGCTGGTGCTACGGCACCCATTGTCGCTGACAGCAGCTGTTTGGCTGACGAGGTCAGTAGAGAAGCGGCCGGCGACGATTCCGAAGCAGACGAAAATACAGCTTGTGCCGCCTGTGTTGGATGCGTGATGCCCGCCGTTAGCCCTGAGCGCAAGGCCTAAAGGCGTCGAAACCCGCACGAGGAGATTAGCCAGCTTTCAGGAAGGTATAACAGGCCGACGGCCCTGCTTGAGTGCAAGCGCAGCCCATTCAGGCTTTGACACGCCAGGGCACGAGCTGGTCAACCTGAGTGACCAGCCAACCTCACTCTGAACATTCTCCCCTCGCCGAACTACTTCCAGAGAGCTTCCCACGAGCGTGCTCCTCCAACGTCCGAGGGGCCGCGGTGAGCTCCGCTACCACGTCGCGCGCGCATTCAGGGTGCCACATCCATGTTCCGTGCCGTGGTTGCGCTGTCGGAGGCGATGTGGCTGTCCAGCAACGATCGCGGAAGATCCTCGCGGGCCTCGGGTCTGTTCCAACGTCAGAAACACTCACGTCATCCTTAGGGTGACGACAGCCGATATATCAAGTTGGTTCGGGCTCCTGTAGCGGTCGGCGAGACTTTTGAACAACTCACCCATCTGATCTGACCGAACAGTAAATTCCCCATAGTTAGGATCAAAGAGGGTCGTCATTCCATTCGATGACGACGTTGCGATTGTGTGGGCGCCACCTGCGCCGAAACGCAAGCTGACCAGGTAAATCGACCCATCGTCGGCGACCTCATTCACGATTCGGTCAACGCTCGAAGATGTACCAAACTCATATTGCGTCTGTTCGGCGAACGGCTCTAGGCCAGCTTCGCGTAACATCGTACTTTTTGCCTGAAGGTTGTGAGAACCTTCCGCCCTGTTCCTTCGCAACAAACTCTTGAGGTCTTCATACCGCTGCTGCCGCATTGCCGCTGAGCTGTGATTTTGAGTCCCCGGGCGCAGCGCCCTCATCCGGGATGATGGGCTGCTCGGGAGATTGAGGAGCCACTCCGCTGCCAATCCAACGCAGATTCCGTTGACATTGGCCTCGGATAATTCAGCAGTCCTGTATTCGAACAGAGGACGGATAGGTCTCGCTGGAGAAGATGGATTTGAGCTGGTGGACAGAGAGGATGTGCTTGGCTCCGAGCTGCGTGGACTATAAATGATTGCATCGGAGGTCTGTGGCTTGCTGCAGCAGAGGCCCATTTTGTCGGACAATTCCCCAGCTGGCGGGCTCTCCCGTTGAGCGAGATCCGCCAATGTTTGAGCAAATTCGTGGCTGCCCGCCGACCCACTCGGTACGTCAGCTTGATCAGGGCGTGTGGATCGGCCACTCACTCGATTATACATGTCGGTTCGCCTGCTTCTTCAGCGTACTTTTCCTCAGAGCGCGGGCTGCTTACGCTCTGCTTGCGGATGATCTTGCGGCAAGCTGACGACGAGCTGACAACCAGATATTTTGACGAAGCTACCGCCCCCCCCGCGCCTAGTCGGTGTCTCGACCGACACTGCCTAGGAGCCCCGCTCCAAAGGCGGGGTAGCGGTCCACGAGCTCATGACTGTCGCACAGCGACGGCAAGCCGACCTTGCGCAATTCCGGATGCAGTCAGGGTGATGGGCCGACAACGCCTCCTTCGTCAAACCGAATTCGACGGTCGCGTTGGCCTCGATCTCACCATCATTACGTTATTTCGCCTCGGCACACACTTCTCGCGCCAAAGAAGTGCGCCATTCGCGTCCTCGGATCGCCAGTGATTGCCTTGTGACCGGTCGTCGACCCGGCGATGCTGTTGTTGCTGGCGCACCGCCTTCAGCACGGCTCCGCGATCTTTCCGGGATCAGTGCACTGTTAGCTGCTCCCAGTTGATCGCAGCTAATTCAGGCTCAGGCCCCCGCACACGGCAACAGCCGATCGATCCTGACATATACCCGCTTTTGACGTGTCAGTTCGGCGGCGCCGAATCGGTGCTTCTGCAGCCCCTCGGCGTCACCTTCCGCTTGGATATCAACAACTCAGCTCATCATGGTGTCGCGCTGATCCGCGCGAACAATATTGCCGCGTCTGAGGGCCCTAATCCAACGACGCCTACAAAGCTCGGCGGCGGCGTCGGGATGTCCCGATGAGTGGGTCTCCACAGGTGAAGGCAATATCGGCTGTTATTCACATACTGCGAATGTGGCGGATGCAGTTGCATGACGCACTCCTCTTCATCCCAGAACAGGTCCTTGACAAAGCACATCTCGTCCCAGTTCGGACAGCGCCGCGGCGTCGAGACAGCGACATGCTCCCAGCCAGGACGGACAAATCCAGTTATCTTTAGTTCACACCCGCAAGGCCCCTGCACAAAGAACACGCCGCAAGGACCTGATCCCGGAACCGTAGCGAACCGGCCGTGTTGCACGCGGCCGGCCTCCAGCTTCTCTATCAGCCGCGCTCGCACGCCCGCTCCTCTGCCTTTCGCAGGGCCTTGAACTCGATGCAGATGACGTTGTCTCGCAACTCATAAACCGGTTCGATCCTCGGCCCGGCGCTCCTATACCGCTCTTCAGAGCACCATCTGAGCAAACCGCAGATGTCCATCATCCCTCGTTCTCCTGCTATAGTCTTCGATCTCATTGTGGGCCGAACGCTCTCAGGGGCCACTCATTGCCTGAGTACAGCGGTAGCGATCTGGGCGATGGCGAATCAGTCCGCCGATCGCAACTTCCCGCTCATGATGCAACTCTGTCATCGAGCCCCTCTCATGCGACGCACCTTACTCACCGACGCCAGCCAGTATTGGTCGCACATCGACGAACCGAGCGCCCATCAGCAACACTGATGCGCGCCATCGCTCTCCCGCGCTTCAAGCCAGCGTTAGTGGGCATTCATGTTTCATGGCTACCTGCTTGACCACAAGACACTGGCGGCTCCTCCTCTCCAACGAATTGGTCGTCATCATGGCATGCTCCCGCAGGACCTTCGACATCCACACTCCATGACGACTCGCAAAGCCACTGATGGCACCAGTTGATGCTGCCCGGCGATTAGCTGCTTGGTGAGATCGCACTTGATCGTTCACTGCTTTCTCGTCGCGTTCGACCATCTATGCCGGCCTGCACCAGAGCCGCGGACGCCTGACATGAACTGTCTTGGAGCTGATAGCATCCAGCTGGTCGCCTGCCATCTCGATGTCTCCTCGTAAGCTAACGGTCAGAAACAATGATTAGTCGATCTCAATCAGGGCGACCGTCGGCCGCTCTTCACGCGACACTACGATGCAAGTCCGAACTCATTGCTCACGGTATGGCGCTCGCGATACGCTCAGCCTTCTGTCGCTAATGCGGGTGTTGTCTTTCGGACATGGACGTCGCGAATCCGACATCTGGCAGCGGCTCTGTGTCGACGACGTCCGACATACGCGCTTTTGTCGGCATCAAAGCGGTACTGATACTTCTGCGTCGTGGCATGTAGATTGCTGCGGTGACGGAAAGCGACCCTAACTGTACCGACCATACACGAGCCTACCATCGGACGGAGGCTCGCCGCGCAACAGGCAACATTCCGATACCCTCCTTATGCAAGATGACTGCGAACTTCTGAGTGGTACGAGGCATGCAAAGTCCGGCATTTTTCGGTGGACCAGCGCGACGTCTGATGAAATGACGCATTGGCGCGCACCAAAGCACCCACCGATCAAGCACTACCGCGGCAATTGTCGCTCCCGGCAGGCGCAAAAGAGGTGGAACCTTTGGCCTCTGGCGGCACTCCTCGTAAATGCGCTGCTTTGGGCTGGACTCTACTGGATCATCGCAGCGTTCTTCTGAAATAATCCTCGCGGACGGCAGAGGCGCGAGGGGCTTTCCGACGCCTCTCGCAGGCCGCGGCCGCACCGTCTGCGGACCATCAGTCGGACGTGGAGACCTCTTTCACAGACCTGGTTTCAACGCACACTTCGCCCGACTACCTGGAAATCTGTCCCTCGAACGAACGCAAAGGAAATATTGAGGCATGACGCAGATGTCCCGAATTGGTGAAACTGATATGCAATTGCAGCCGCGACGAAATTCCAAACACTAGCCTGTAACAGCTGAACGTTCCGGCGCGGACGGCATCCGGGCTTCCGCGCTGACTGCGACGCATTGACTGCAAATTGAGCTGTAGGGTTGCGCATTTTATGAGAATTAGCTTTCGAGAAGCTGACGAAGCAAGTAGGCTTGAAGGAGCGCTGGGCAGGCGGACTGCTCGGCCTTCACGTATATGTCGCGATCTGGAGCGCGGCACAGGACGGTCAGGCCCCCTACGATGCCCCTCAACGTCCGTTCCAGGCACTGACTTGCTCGCTGAGCGACATTTGCGTGGCCATTGGGTCGGCTAGCGATCAACAGGCTGGCGCCTTTTGATGATCCGCAGCGACGCTTTACAGCTCTTCCTCATGCCACGTATCGTCCTCGTCTTTGTGCATCTGCCACACGTCGGCGCGCCGAGCCAGCTTGTCGTATTCCACGGCAATTTTGAGTAGCCTGTCTTTGGCCTTCCCCTCGGCGAGCGCTTCCGCTTTCTTTCGCGTTGCTTCCGCACGGCCTCGCCAGTGCTCGGGTTGGTAGAGTTTACTCTTCGGATTCATGCCGAGAGCATGCAGTTCGCAGATCAAAGAAATGCGACACCGGCGTTCCGTATAATCACGTAACAGCGACGCTCGGAGCCTCGGTTCTCGAGGCAGACAGTCGCCATGCACAGCCGCTATACTGAGACACCACAGTGGGTGTTGCAGCCGAGGCTCGTACGAAGAATGCACAGCCCCGACATCCTCAGACGATCAGACGCACGAAGGGACTTGAACCGCACGTAGCGTTAGATTGTACGATCCTCGACAAAGGGGAACCACGTCCGACAACCCAGGCCGTTCCAGACACGTCATGAGAATTGCGAATGTTTCAGACATTGAAACTTACCTGGCGCGACCCGATGAGGATGCTAAGATCCTCAAGGTGCATCCTTGTCCGCGCCGCATCGGAGCTGCTCCTGTCGCGACTGGACGAAATCGCGCGTTTCGAGCTCTACACGGCAGGCGCCCCATCACCGCAACCTCAGCGGAACGCCAGACGGAGGCTCCATCCCAGACACATCACCCAAGGTCTTCACATAACGCGGAACAGCGCGACTACAGCAAACATGGTTTTGGCGCGCGTCATCATGGTTCGCTCTGAACGATCGAATGCATCATCAACAGTGGCCTGGGCGCACCTGCGGCTTTGCCTGCTCTCCCTCGCTCGCGATAGGACCATGCCCTTCAACCCGGCGTCGCGCCGGCTACGGCGTCATTAGTCGGTTGGCGGTAGGCTGAGCCAGAGTACCTAAGCACACGTCAGGCTCAAACAGTGCCTCGCGATATCCAGGCATGCACCGAACCACTGGAAGCTCCAGAATGATCACTTGCTGGGCCAGCTCAGCCGCCAGTGCTTCCACTCTTCGTGGTGCTCGGCCACGACGGCAGGTGTCGTTTCTGTCGCGCCGGACGGATGAGCAGCACCGCACGGACCGCAAAAGCGGAATAACGGGCATGCCGGCACCTTCGATATGCAGTTCCGGCCTGTTTCCCGGCTGACAGGTCACTTTGCGCTTCGCGCAGGAAGAACAATAACGTAGCCGCCCGGACTTGAATGGATATCATGACTCAAAATCAACGAAGTCAGTTGGCTTCGCACCGCACAATCTCCCGTGGCGCCATTGCTCTTGTCGTCGCAATGACAGCTGTAATCCCAGGGCAGGTCAACGCGCGCGATCAACCGCCGACCGCAGAAGAGAAAGAGGCTTGCATGGATGACGTGTTCCGCCTTTGTAGCAGCCACATACCAGATCGCACCGCTATCACTGCCTGCCTCAGATCCAAGCAAGCGAGCCTTAGTCAGCGATGCCGCGACGTGATCTCCGTGCGAGACACTGGCAAGAAAAGCAGCGACTCGAAGTGAACTGTGGCGGCCTGTTCGTCCGCGTATCCGCGGAAGTGATCTCAGCGTGACCTGCGGGATGGTCACACGAGGTCAGGTAACGAGCATGGCCGCCCACAATTGATCAACGCTCTGGTTCAGTCGCTCTTGTCCGGATAGGCGAATGCAGAAATTGCCCTTCGATGCCGTTCTGATCGCCAATAGGGGTGCGGCGTACGTTATCATAGCGCTGCACAAGCTTGGAATTCGTTCTGCAATCCTACCATGAGGTTGACGCGGGGCCCCTCTTCCGAGCGCGAATGTTCGGTGCAGCGCCGTTTGCAGAAGTTCGTCTAGGAACGCCCTCGCCAGCGCTATCATCAGAATTGCGGACCCGGATTTGCGAGAGCGCCGTCGGTATCGCCGGTGCAGCGAACTATCAGAATGTAGGAACGGTCGAGTTCATTTTCAGCGGCGGAGAGTTTTCTTTCTGAAGTGAATACACGTCTTCAGCTCGCACATCCGGTGGCAGAGATGATCACCGGCGTCGATCTGATCGCGGAACAAGTCCAACCGGCAGCGGGTCGCTAAGCTGCACTTTCGCAGTCCGACATTGTTTCAACTGGGCATGCAATCGAGCCCAGCCCCTGCGCGGCGGCTCCGATACGCGGATACGTCTCGACCACCGGCAAAGTACTTCGTCTCGAGTATCCGGATGGCGATGGATCGACAGCGGCTTCATGCAACGCCGGCACATCACGCCGGCGTTCGATCCCATGCTCGCCAAAATCATTGTGCCACCGCAGAGGCTGCTCTGAAAACCGATCGCCTCGACGCGCCTCAGCACGGCGTATTCTGCTGTAAGGCAGGACCGAACATGACCGGCCCTCGCGCGGGCGGATCAACGGGACGCGTCCATCGCCTATGAAAGGCCACCTTCATTTACAACCAGGTGGGGCTATTGTGTAGCGCCAGCTGAGATCGGGCTCGATCTACCCAGCATCGATAGCCTCGAAGCAGGTAGAGGAAGCGGCTTCAACGGTTCACCACTGCGGCGCAGAAGGCTAAAACGCTTTGAAGGATGTGGTGATCCGGCCGGAACGCCGCGGTAGAGGCCACTGCGGGCAGGAGACACTGTCATCGGTCCTGCGACAAGCAACTGCAGTGTTCTAACTGATCGACGATCTCCTCTCGACGGCACCACCGAAATGGAGAGCTTGACCCTCACGTAGCGTCAGGTTGTAGCCTCGCCAAGTGTGCCTACACTCAACCGACTGCCGCCTCAAGCGTCAATGAGGACATGCCACATGGGGCGGGCCACTGCATCAAGGCAATCGGTGTCGGGTCTCTTCCAACGAAGTCTTGCGGAAGAGCCCGAGGTTTGGACAGGGAACGTGTAAAGTTCGATGGAAGTGCTTAGATCAATCATCGGCAAAGTTGCCACGGGCGCCACTCTGACGCGTGAGGAAACTGCGTCAGCCTTCGACAGCATGATGTCGGGTGACGCAACTCCCTCGCAAATCGGCGCCTTGTTGATGGGGATGCGGGTCCGGGGCGAGACGGTCGAAGAAGTCACCGGCGCCGCCTTAGCGATGCGGAATAGAATGCCGCGGGTCGAGGCGACATGCGACCCCGTCGGTCTCGCTGGCACGAGCAAGACCCCTATGCATTCGGTCAACGTGTCGACGTGTGCTTCCTTCATCGTCGCCGGGGCCGGCGTTCCTGTGGCCAAGCATGCCAACCGCGCTGCGTCTTCGGGTTCAGGCGCCGAAGTCGTGTTGGCGCGCCTCGGTGTGAAGGTTGATCTCAAGCCTGACGCGATCGCACGTTGCGTGCAGGAAGCCAACATCGGCTTCATGTTTGCGTCAGCCCATTATCCGGCAATGCAGCGCATCGGGCAGATCCGGACCGCAGTTGGAACTCATACGATCTTTGATCTCATCGAGGCTCTGTGCAATCCGGCCGGGGTCAAGCGGCAGATCGTTGGGGTATTGTCTCCCGAATGGGTGCAGCCTCTGGCGTACGTCTTGAAGAACCTTGGTGCCGAGTCGGTATGGGTTGTTCATGGCTCGGACGGGCTCGACGAAATAACCCTCACCGGCCCAACGTTTGTTGCTGCGCTTGAGGCAGGTATAGTCCGCACCTTCGAAGTGACGCCGGAACAAGCCGGGCTCCCCCGCTGCCACAACGATGCGCTGGAAAGCAGCGATGCGGAGACTAATGCCGTTTCGCTGCAAAATGTACTCGATGGCGTACCAGGTCCATTTCGCGACGCTGCGCTTTTGAACGCGGCGGCGGCGTTGGTCGTGGCCGGGCGGGCTTCGACACTGCAGGAAGGCGTCGCACTTGGACTAGAATCACTTGATCGCGGCGCCGCAGCTGCTCGACTGAAGCGCCTGATCGCGGTTTCGAACGCCTGACAGCCGAGCTGGCCGATGTTTCAGTATTGCGACCAGGTCTGCTGCTCACGAGCAGGCATATAATGGAGCCACGAATGCACGTCACCGCTGCAGGATTTCAAGGACTCTGCGCCGCCTGCGCTCGCCCTGACGAAAGCAATTCGCGCCGAGCACGGGCGCGAGAGCCAGCCTTCTTAGCGATGAGAGCCTGCTGCAGCCCGCGTTGCCGAGCTGAGGATCCGCGATGAAACGCGCTGCGCGCCAAAGGAGATGATGATGTCCCGGCAGAGGATTGAAACACTCGGATCTATTGCTGCGATAGAACACATCATACGGAAGTTTCGGGAATTGATCGATACAGATAGCTCAATCCCACCGGAGCTGCGGGGTGCGCTGCACTCGACGCTCGATGAGCATCTTCTCGCGGCAAAAAAACGTGTTCTCCTAAAAGTACATTAGATGCGCCGATGCCGTCTACATGCGGAGAAACTCTGGCAGGCGCGTGCCGTTACCGCAACCGGCATCATCCCATCCGCACGGGGCACAGCGAGATTCCGGCCCAGCTGGTCGGATCGCGGCCACGAGTCCCTGTGCACTGGCGCGTCGCCGGGCTGCTCAGCGCGGTTTGCTGTTTAGTGGAGGCGCTGTCGAAACAGAGGCAACGGAAATTCTAAGTTCTGCCGTTGCGATCGCCATCCGGCGTAACGCGCCGAGATATTGCACGTCCGTCCGGTCATGACTGTAGCTAATCCAGAGGACATCGAAGCCATACCTGGTCTCCATCTGAGCCTACTCGCCACGCAATTTCCACACGGGTGCCCATTGCCCCTAGGAATCAAGTCGTCTCTGGGTGTGGAGACACTAGAAGTGGGGGTTCAACTGCAGAGGCTGGTCATGAGCCACCAGTTCTCTCCTGCGATTCGGGACTTGCGATCTAATCCAACAGGCAGAGTTCCGCCATGCCATGCAAAGCCTGGCGAGCGGTGTCGCCATAGTTATGACCGGACGGCAGCCGGACGGCGTGGACTGACGGTGGGCCTCTGACGTCCATCTGCATGGAGCCGCCGTGCCTGGTCGTTGGCATCAATGCCGGCTCCGGGACACATGATGAGATCCTTGCCAACGGCAGCTTTGGGGTCAGTGTTCTCCGCAGTGACCCGGAGGACCTTGCGCTACGTTTTGGCGGTGGGGAGGGGGCGAAAGGCGTTCACCGCCTCGACACCGGGGACTGGGATCAGGGCGTCCTCGATGTACCGCTATTGGCCAATGCATTTTGCGCGCTCGAATACGTTTTGTATGACAAGGCGCTTGTCACGCACACCGCCTTTATCGGACGAGTTGTCGCGACCCGACAAAGCGATGGAACTCCATTGATCAACTTCCGGGGCGCACTTCGTACTTTACTGCTAGACTGAGTGGGGTTTGCGCAGATTCCGTCGGGACAGCAGAATGGCCGAGGGCCTCACTCCCTAGTCGCTTCCACGACAGCCATCCAACAATTGCCTGGGCTGCGACTGGTTCCACAGATCTCGTATTGAAAAGTCTCATCAGCTTCGGCGATTTCGGCGCTTCGCCTGTCGAGCTATGCTCGTGCCGGTCTGCGACCTCCCGCGTCGAGACGCGTGCGGGTACCTGGTCAGGACAACTGCATAATCCCCTCGAAAACTACCAGCTTTGGTAGATCAGTTGTGAGCGACAGCCGAGTAAGCATCGTTGCCGCAGCAGGATCGGGTTCATAGGCACGCCCCGGGTCACAATGGTTGGCGCTTCTCTAGATCTTTCGGCTCGATTCTGACGTGGGTACATGGGGACATTGTGATCTTGCAGAAGCGATGACAAATCGAATTCAAAGGCGTCAGACAACTATGTCCAGCAACGCGTTCCAAATCGCCCAGATTCTCGAGGGCATTCGCCGCTGGGTCCTGATCGAATCTCCGACGGAGCGGCCGGATCAGATCAACAAACTCGCTGATGCTGTCGCAGCAGGTTATCGCGACCTGCCGGCCAGTGTCGAGCGCGTTGCGGGGCGTGACGGATGCGGCGATCATTTGGTCACCCGCTCTTCTTGGGGGCAGGGCGTACCGGGCATTCTGGTGTTGAGCCATCTCGACACAGTTCATCCGATGGGATCCATCGAACGGCTACCCTTCAAGATCGACGGCGACCGTGCGTTCGGCCCCGGCATCTACGACATGAAAGGCGGTGCCTACCTCGCCTATCACGCATTCCGGCAAATCTGCGCCGATGATGCACGCCCGCCGCTCGGCATCACGCACCTCTACGTCTCGGACGAAGAGATCGGCAGCCCAACCTCGCGAGCGCTGATCGAGGCCGAGGGTCGCAAGGCCAAATACGTGCTGGTGACCGAGCCGGCGCGCGACGGGGGCAAGGTCATCACGGGACGCAAGGGCGTTGCGCGCTTTGACGTATTCATCAAGGGCGCTCCGGCGCATGCAGGTACGCGGCCCAAGGACGGCCGCAGCGCGATCCGGGAACTCGCCCATGTGATCCAGACGCTGGAGGCGATGAACGATCTCACACGCGGTATCACCGTCAATGTCGGCGTCGTTCGCGGCGGCACCAGGCCCAACGTCGTCGCGGAACTGGCCCATGCGCAAGTCGACGTGCGCGTCGCGATCATGGCCCAGGCCGACGAGCTGGTGCCGAAGATTCTCGGCATCACCTCGCGCAGCGAGGGCGTCAGCGTGATGGTATCAGGCGAATTGAACCGTCCGCCATATGAGAAGACCAGCGCCGGTGCCGCACTTTACGCACACGCCAAAACGCTCGCCGCCGAACTTGGCTTCGAGCTGCTCGACGCGTTCAGCGGCGGCGGCTCCGACAGCAATTTCACCGCGCCGCTTACCGCGACCCTTGATGGCCTTGGCGTTGACGGCAAGGGCGCGCATACGCATCATGAGCAACTCTACATCTCGTCGATTGAACCTCGCGCGCGGTTACTGTACCGCCTGTATCAGACGCTGCGATAATCCTGACGCCAGGCGAAGTCGGTGACGGCGAGGTACGTTTGACTGACGGCCGCCGCACATTGGCAGGATTGTTCCTCGCCCTCCTCCACGGGCTACCGGCTGCGCCCCCGTCAGGCCGATCTGATCGAAAACCATCGGTCGGATGCCGGATTTGCCATTGCGAAATCATAGAAGTGACTGAGCTATCCAATGACGGCAGCAGAGGTCAGGCGGGCAATCGGCCGCAAAGGGAGCGAGCCCTCGGTCGCAAAGGGCGAACGTTTCCTAGAATGGGCTTATCGGCAGTGGCCATGATCTCAAAGGCAGACGAACTTTCTTGACTCAAATCGCAGCGCTGAATGCGTGCGACACCAGACCGGCCGGCGAGCCGATTTAAGAGCTGGGCACGTTCACACGGCAGCATAAAAGGGCTTGAATCGGACGTAACGTTAAGTTGTACGGTCTTGAGGTGGGCACCTATCTCGGTCTGCCGCCGGGATCGTGAAGGATTGCGAATGTCTCAGCTGATCAGATCCTCGTCCCCATGGTCAGTCATGATCCTCGTCCCCCGTGGCGGGTCGGTCGGAAGGGTTCTGCAGCGAGTCCTAATTGCCGCGCTATGGTTCGAACGTAGCTTTGAACGGCTTGCCATTCCGAAAGCGAGACTACGTGGCTGTTCTTGCCCGGGGCGCCAGAGAGCCGACGAGGTCAGAGTTCAGCGACCTAGACCTCCATCCGAACTCCTAAGTCGGGGACGTTGCTTGCCGAAGCTGAACCAGGCCCCTCCTCTGGCGCGACACCGCGCCAAAATCAGTTCGCCGAACCGGCTTTCCGCTCTGTCACTGCTCTCCCGTGGTGGCAAGGCATGTCGATCTCGCAAAGGTGCGACAGACGGCGGGCCCGCCCGGGCTTTCAAAGAGCCTGAGCTGCAATTGTCGCTCCGCGTGGCCAGCGCGGCATCGGAAGATATTGCTTGGCATTACGGAGCTAGAAGTTGAAAGAACCCGACGGCCTCAAGAAGGTCCTGTTGATCGACCATATTGAAGGCCAATGCCGTTGCATCATCGGCTTCAAAGATGGAGATGCCAGAGAGGCCTATATGTGCGGCGAGCCTGTATATCAAAGACGCGGCAAGAAACTGTCGTCATGGTGTGTCTATCACTACGGACAGATGCACACGACCGCCGCCCAGCAAAACAGAGAGAGTGATCAATCGGCCGAGATCCCTCAAGCGATATCCATTGTTCGCAACTCATAAGAACCATCATCCTTCCAAGGCCGTCTGATCATAGCCTGCATAAGGGCCAAGCGAATCATGTCATCGGAGACTCGCCAAGCAGTTCCGGGTTGCGGCGAAAACAACTCGCTGCAAACGTACTATACGGGCGTGAGGCGCTTGAACAACGAGTTGAATCTCTGCAGCCCGATCGACCGAAAAGCTGCGTATGCTCCCGACGAAACTGCGATCCATTTCGAAGGGCCGCCTCTCGGCTACGTCAGCCTCAACCGACGGACTGACGGTATCGCTCGCGCCTTCAATCAGCTCGGTGTCCAGGGGGGAGACCGGATAGCGATCCTCAGCTTCAGCACGCCGACTTTTCTGGGGCTGCAATGTCGATGAGAAAACAGCGACCGATCCTCTCTCGGAGCAGGACGGCGCTAATTCAAGCTTCGCTCAGTGCTCAACACGGCGCAGCAAGTTCAACATTGTTGGCATCACGATCCCTGTCGGATCGGGCCAAACTGCCCGGAGGTCGCGAATGCCGCGGATCCTGATCATGAATGCCGGTACGGCTCAAATGTCGGGCTCCGATCTGACACGAGCTCAACTTTCGCTAGCCGCCAATTCGGCATACCGTTCAGCATGGTTTGCTCATGAGGGTGACCTGATAGTCTCGCCGGTAGTCATCCCGGCGGATCTGCTATCCTTCATTGGAGCGACGCTCAATTTCGACGCATCGAGTCTCTGTCTGCTTGTACCTCAAGGCGGCAGCCAATCGCCGGTGCTTGATGATTGCACACTCCTGTCAAAGAGTGTTGTTGAGCGAATCAACAGACATATTCGTCAGAAATCAACCTGGCGATTGTTTCCCTGCTACTCTACTGAAGGCGTCGCACGCCTGGCGGCCAAGCTGGGCATACCGCAGACCGGCGACGACTTCGCTCTGCAGCGAGGGCCTGATCTGTTGAACCGCAAGAGCCACTTCCGTCAATTGGCGACAAGCGTCGCACTTCCGCTGCCCAACGGGGCTGTCACGACGGACTCAAACGAACTATTCAGAGCGGTCACTTCGCTCAGAGCTGAGACCGGCAGCGTCATTGTAAAGTTGGACAATGGAGCCGGTGGAGTCGGAAATGTCATCCTGACCGGCAACGCAAGCGATCCACTACCTGGGGGAAGAGATACCCGGCGGATTCCATGGCCGTCGTTTGATCCGGACGCACTGTGGTCTGAGATGACAACGGCATCGTGTAAGACGCTGGTCGTGGAGTCGTACCACCTGGCGAAGTCTTTGTTCTATCTCGAGTATGAAATCGAGGATGATGGTTCAATCGTTTTCATGAGCAGTGGGAACATACGTCTGCGTAAAAGCACGGATCGATCTGAAAGAGCTCTGATCTGGACAGGACTTGAGCTTCCAAGCGACCTGAGGAACGAGCAATGGTTGACCGCCCAGGCGCATGCCTACCGATTTGTGGCGCTTGCGCGAAACCTGGGATATCGCGGAATGATCAACATTGACGCCATTTTCGCTGACGACGGACGGTTGCTGTTTAATGAAGCGAACGGCCGCTGGGGTGGCGGCTCGGTGTTACACAGCATTGCCGTCCGGCTGCTGGGCTTCGACTATTCCGGTTGCAACGTTATTTTATCCGTAAGAAATGTTCGAGCAGGATCCCTCCAAATAGCGCATGATCGTTTGGTCAAGAAGGGATTTCTGTTCGACCACACGCGCAAGGAGGGCGTGATCCCGCTTGCTGCCGACCCAGAGGCGGGCACGGTGGAGTGCCTTGTGATTGCGCGCGATAGGCCCGCGGCCCGCGATCTGCAGCACCAGATACTGCGAATGGTTTGATTGAGATCCCAGCGACCATATCTTCAGACGCTCAATTCATCTGAACTTGTCCCTGCTTCGATCCCGCGCGGTACCGGACGACGCAACGTGAATGTTTGGCTCGTCTAGCTCGAGCTCTGTCAGCCCGATCGGGATCAGCCTTAAGTCGCTCCTGAAGTGCCGATCGGCGATGAGGTGCGCGAGGTGCAGCGGCTCATGGTCTGGCCGCTCGCCCTGCGCCAATCGTCCAATCAGCGCTGGCGTCGCGTCTACCACCTGGATACCCTATCCAGGCTGTTCTGCTGCCGGGCCAGCGGGCCAGTTGCAGGCGGAAGCCGAGACGTGCTGCGAGCTGTTCTGCAAACGGTACTGTTGAAAGACTGGGCGGAGTCATAGTGATAGGCAACCGGTGCGGTAGGCACGCGCTGGTCAACCAACAGAAGCGACCAGTGGGCGCCGCCGCGAGTAACGCCCGCATCGTTCACAGGCATGAACAGGAAATTGGCGGTACCTTACCATCCTGATGGTTGACGATCTGCCGGAGGTTTGTACGCGCTCGCTCTGGCTCGGGATCAAGCGCAGCAGCTGGGCTCGCGCAGGTTGAAACGAATCGGGTCTGGGGCGGCGAGATCCGGGTTCGTTCCAAAGCAACTCTTCTTCCACATGCTCATCGCCCCGGCAGCTTTTGCCAGAGACACTCTGAGCACAGGATGCCAAGCTCCCCCTCTCCTGAGAGCTCACCCTTAGCAAATTCATCGAAAGCGATCTCAGCCAGCCCACCTCACGCGCCAGCGATAGAACTTTCGATGATCCGGCGGTTCGCGCCGCTGCGTTTTGAACAGAAGTAGACCAGCGATCGACGCTCGCCGGACAGCACAGGCTTCACCTCGTGCCGGAGCTTACACGTGGTGACAAGCACAGCGCCAAATGGTGGTCGGAATACCTGATGTTCGTACTCGCTTGGATATACCACGAACTCACCCCCCTCGAAGTCCCTCGCCAGCTGCACAATGACCGCGTACTCGAAATCCGGATCGCTCGCAGCATCCAGATGAATGCCAACAAACGAACCAGGAGGCATCCGGTGCATTTGGCACCTGCGAATCACGTGATCCGACGTGGCCCCCAAGATCTTTCTTACCGCGAAGCTGCGGTCTTTCCTTTCAAGTAGTTCCATGATCTGCCGTGGAGCTGCACCGCTCACGTCGCTAGGAGCGCGGCCCGGCGGGTCGACCCTCACGCGTTTGACGAAAACTCTGTGCGAGTCGCCGGCATCTCCCTCCCTCACTTCTTCTTCGGGAATCTCAGCCTGGAGCTGATCGATCTTGGACAACTCATCTTCGGTGAATAATATCTGAGGGCCGATCACGACCGTCCCCTTTACCAGCAGCTCTATGCGGTATTTTGTCAAAGCTTCTTCTGAAAGCAGACGGGATTTATGATTCATTGCGCGCGCCATTCGAGTTCACTCCAGGGTGTTATCTTCGACGCAGGACTGAAGGTCCTGGTGCATCGAGCGGAATGCTTGGTCCCAATGCTCGCCATCGAACTCGCTTACTGTTATGCGTTCGATGGTCCCTTTATCGAGGCATCGAATATTTACGCTGAATCCGGCGGGGTTCGACCGCGGCCTATAGAATGGCTTTACGCCACAAACCCGGCAAAACGTGTGCCGAGCGATGTTCTTATTGAACTGATACGCGGTGAGGAATTCTTCGCCACACTCAATGCCAAGCTTACTGCCAGGTACGAGCAAGTGCAGAAATCCAGACATTTCGCAGATTGAACAGTTGCATCGAACTGCAGAGAGCTCTCGCGGTGCTTTGACGTAGAACTTGACAGAACCACAATGACAACGGCCATGGTGCTCGATCTCCGAGTGATCATCTCCCTTCGGTGAGACAATTCGGAGCAGATCGCAGCACCACTGTAGGCTGAGCCGATAGGCTCGAGCAAATTCATCTAAAAAGCGGTTTTGGCGGTCAGCCGGGATAAGTTCGCCAATCAGCCGGCCTGTCATTTCTCCGTGGTACTTCTCCGCAGGATCTTCTCCGCCGACATGGCTGCGGAAGTACTCAAGATCGTCAGGCCGCGCCTTAAACGTTTTGACTAGAGTGGTCCATAGCGACTCGATCATGTCCGCAGCATGTAGCTCAAAAGCGACCATGTAGGCGCAACGCACTAAGGGATCTTTCGATGACAAGCCGGCGTAGAGAGAATGCAGGTACCGCTTGGTCGTGGCGCTGTAGTTGGGCCGTATTGCTCTGCCGAGTAGTTGCGACGCATCCCTTCTAAACAGGTTGGAGTGGAAGTTCTCAGTCACCAGAATGTCGGGTAGCGCCGCCTTGCCGCCCTGGAGAATTTGGCCATGACCGCCCGTCTCATCCCAACAGATGAAATTTCCGACCACGCTGGTCAGTTCAATGTCCCGCGCAATATCTCGATTGTGATTCATTGCATCGAAAATGAGATCCCGTTGCGACCCCGCCTGCAGGTACGGGAACGCCTGTGACATCGCCAGATAGTCAGGCAGCAGGCGAGCGACCTGGTCCTCGGACATCTCCGCAGCGAACGGGTGCGAGCCGAACAGAGCTCGCGCTTGCTCGGTCAAATACTCGCAGCATATCTGCGGAGGCTGATCGGGTGTAAGTCGAGACGCTTGAGATGTCATGTGACCCCTGGCGATGAGGAGAGAACCGTCTTTGACGGAGCACCGCGCCAACTATTGGCCACCGCGAGTTCGTTGGTTTCGATGGGCTTGTCTTCGCGTTCACCATGTAGGCGACATTCTTGGTCGCCACCTTCGCGGTAGCAGACAGCGGAATGTTCAGGGCTGCTCACCCGCATCGAACGGAGCGCGCACATCAACTGAACGGCGGCGATCAAGACGGATTCCGGCCCACGAACAGTTCGATGCCGCGAATTTCCGGGCCGGCCATCATACGCTTGCGGCGTCATGGTGAGATATTGCGCCGCGCAGGCCCTCGCTGTTGCGGCTCCTGCCAATCGATCGAACCGTTATGAGCTTCGTACCGCATTGCAAGGACTACCCGCATCTACCTGGCCTTTGGCCTTGCAGCAGACTGCGCGAAAATGCCGGCTGCTGCTGCTGGCCGGCACGAGCTTCTCGAAGAGACGGCGCTATGTTTCACGTTCGCTAGTGCCACCACGATGTCTTCTTGCACGCTTACAGCAATCACCGTGCCAACCCGTGCACCTCGCTCCACAAATTCTGAATACATTGACAAAATCGCGATGAACTCCTCATCGCAAGTGTATTGAACCTGACAGCGCTTGGACGGCTGTCGGACACCAGACGGCGAAGAGCCAGCCGCCACTCACAATGGGTCAATGAGCATAGGGAGTATTGAATCGCGGAGATTAATCCAAAGTGCCACATAGGTCGGCTTCACGCCCTGAACAGCGCGACAAGCGCTTTGGGGGGGCGCTAGCATGGTGATCCCGTTCGCTGACGTAATTTGTCGCTTGTGACAACTACGCGCTAAGCAGTCGCCTCAACGCCGTCGAACACGACCATATGGCGTGATCTGGACGCATTCGCAGCCCTTTTCGATGCGCCTGACAATCGCGGCCAACTCCGGCCATCGATCGAGGCCATGACGCGGTCTAGGAAACATGCAGTCCCCGATGCTCGTGAGCAATCGCAGAACGCCATGAACCAGAACGCGCGGCTCGCGGGCTGAAATACCTGGCTACATTTTGCGCGCTCGCGCGAGTGCCTCATGGTGTTGGTACATCTTGGACCGTTTCGCTCGCTCCAGATCAAGCCTCACGGGCAAGTGCAGCAAGATCGGCTTCGAGCTTCGGCTGATGCTTGAAAATCGCGTCTATCAACGCCTGAGCGGGTTGCTCGCCGGCCTCGACCAGCGCTGCCTTCTCAGCCCGCGCAGGGGGAGCGAACACTCGCTTGACGACGGTCGGCGATCCCTTGAGGCCGCATTTGGAGACGTCTTCGATACCGGCATCGTTTGCACTCCATTTCACGATTTTGGCACGCGCGGCACGCAAGGCATCCGCCATCGCGCCTCGCCGAATCTGATTCGTTGCCTCGAGCATGGTGATGAGACAGGGCAGCTTCGTGTGCAGCACCTGGACGCCACCTTCGGAGCGTCGTTCTGCTTCAATTGTATCGGCGGCGAGATCTAAGGATCTCACTTTCGCAACGTAGGTTAGCTGCAATACGCCCAGCCGCTTTGCGATGCCGGGCCCAACCTGCGCGGTATCGCCGTCGATGGTCTGCTTCCCCGTGAAGATGAGGTTTGTCGGGCCATATTCCTTCCCAATTTTTCGGATGGCTGTTGCAAGTGCATACGTTGTGGCCAGGGTGTCGGAGCCCGCAAAGCAGCGATCGGTGAGCAGGACGGCGCGATCGGCGCCGTAAGTCAGCGCCTTTCGCAAAGAATCTTCCGCCGACGGCGGTCCCATTGTAAGCACCGTAATTTCGCCGCCGAACCGATCGCGCAGCTCCAGCGCAGCCTCGAGGGCGAAGAGGTCGTATGGGTTAATGATGGTCGGCACTCCCTGCCGCATGATTGTATTGGTCACGGGGTGCACGCGGATCTGCGCCGAGTCCGGAACCTGTTTGATGCAGACGACATTGTGCACGGTGTTGCTCCCAAAAGCTGCGACAGCTACGAAGAGCACAGCAAGTGTTGTACCATCACCCGCCCTTTTGGGATCGGCCTGCCATCACAGAGGCTTAGACCGGGTAATGCGCGCCTCTAGCCCGCTCCCCGACGAACGAATGCTACACTGTCAGGACTGCGACAGCGCTTTTCAGCAGGGTTCGCCAGCTGAGTAAGGCCAGGACGGCTTGCGACAGATCACCCCGCCAATCACCAGCGGCCGGCCGACAGGGTGACGTCCAGGTGAGCCCACCTTTCGACAGCAGTCCCGCAAGCGGGCGCGCTGATTTCGCTGGGGGCCAAGTTGCCCCCGTGGGTGGACCCATTTCCTTCAGATTGCGTGAGATTGCCTATAGCAGATCGCGTTCCGACCGATGTTGTCGTTCAGAACCGCTTTATCTCTATTCCATATTTCCTCAGCGCGTAGCCAATCTGGCGCGGCGTTAGTCCGAGCAGGCGCGCTGCTTTTGCCTGCACCCAGCCAGATCTTTCCATGGCGGCAATGACCCGTTCGCGATCGGCCATCCTAGCGCCACTGACGAGAACTGTGCCGGGAGCGCCCAGTGAGGCCAGTTCGCCGCCGACAGACTGAACCGGCTGGGTCGCATCCGCTAGCGGAATGGTGGACTTTGCGGGCACCGATGGCATGGCTGCGGGCTGGTCCGGTCTCTCGTCGGAGGTGCCTTTCCACAGCATCGCTGAAAGGCACTGGCCGTGGCAGCATGCAAAGTCACTTCTCACAATCGATGATCCAGCGCACAGCGTCGCTGTACGCTCGATGCAGTTCTCGAGTTCGCGGACATTTCCTGGAAAGCCGCAGTTCATCAGTACATCGATCGCACTCGCCTCCAAGGTCAGAGTACGGCCGTTCTCGTTATTGAAATTTCTGAGGAACTCCCTCGCAAGCAGCGGAATATCACTGCGTCTTTCGCGCAAGGGCGGCAACAGCAAGGGGACTACACTGATGCGATAGTAAAGGTCCGCGCGGAACTCGCTCCTTGCGACAGCCTCTTCAAGGTTCTTGTTGGTCGCAGCTATCACTCGAACATCGACCTTAACAGTCTGGTTGCTGCCAACGCGCTCGAACTCCTGCTCTTGGAGAACGCGCAGCAACTTCGCCTGGAACGGAGCTGAGATCTCGCCGATCTCGTCAAGAAACAGCGTTCCTTTGTCCGCAAGTTCGAAGCGTCCCTTGCGCGAGCTGAACGCACCGGTAAAGGCGCCTTTCTCATGTCCGAACAATTCGGATTCCAGGACGGTCTCAGGAAGCGCCGCGCAATTCAGCTTAACGAACGGGCGCCTGGCGCGGGGCGAAGATTCGTGAATGGCCTTGGCTACGAGTTCCTTTCCGGTACCGGATTCGCCACGCAGCAGAACCGTGCTGTTAGATCTCGCTACAACGGCAATCTTCTCGAGCAGCCCACGCAGGGCCGGACTGTCGCCAATGATCCCATGGGCGTGTAGCTTCTTGCGCTCCCGAGCGGGTTGCCTGAGGTCCAGTACTTGCTTCTGCAGCCGGTCTTTCTCCGTCATCAGCCGTTCGCGATCGGAGACGAACAAGCGATGTAACTTCACTGTTTGTCCCACCAGATTGCCGATCATGGCGAGCAGTCGCGCATCGTACTCGAGCCGGAGACTCGACCTGTCGTCCCGGATACGGTCAACCGTCAGCGTACCTACGACCTTCGGATCAATACGAATCGGCACCCCGATGAACGACACCGGCATATCATCAGAGGCGCCGAGCACTTCCCGGTCGGCAGCGCTGAATACCGGATCGGTGGCCACGTTCTCGACGACCAGAGGCCTGTCCGTCGCGATGATCTGGTCGATTGCCGTCCGCGGCAGTCGCATCCGGTAACGTTCGTCGCTGCCTTCGCTCCAGCCCGCGCCCACTGTAATGTCCGGCATGCCGTCGTCATCGAACAGTGAGACGATGCCGTGTCGCATCTGCACAAACGACTGCAGAAGATCAAGAACGTTGGCCAACGTGACCTCGATCCGACAAGGAGCGGCGAGTATTTTCGATATCTCGAAGATGCCGGTCAGCGCGCTCTCACGCAGCGGCTCACCCGAGAGCTTACCCTCCGGCTCAGGTTGCGAGGCAGGACGTTCACGTGAGGAAGGTATATCCAGCATGAGGCGGGCTCCGTTCTCTTGATCATCCTCCCTGGTACCTTGTCCCGGTTGGCGAGCTTCGTTTTGCATGTCACTCTCGATCTAACGCCAAGTGTTGACGAGATGACATAGAACCGTGACACCTTTTCATGGCACGACGGTAAACTTACGGTGTGCTTTCATTCATTTTTGCGGATTGCGTGCGCGTCGTCAGCGGAGAACATAAGCACCGCTGCTGCAGCTCACGTCAGCTCGTCGCCAAGGCCGGGCGATTCACAGATGTTGCCCACCATTGATCGGCACCTCGGCCCCCGTGACATAGCTCGCCGCATCCGAGCACAGGAAGAAGATGACCCTGGCCACTTCATCCGGGGTTCCCACTCTGCGAAGCGGGATACTTGGCACAAGACGCGCTTCTGTGTCGGGCGATAACATGTCCGTCCTGATTTCGCCGGGCGCGATCGCATTCACGCGAATGCCATGCGGCGCATAATCGTGCGCCATTTCGCGTGTGAGGCTCGCAAGCGCAGCTTTCGACGTCGCATAGGCACTGCCGGCAAACGGGTGCACCCGCGAGCCCGCAATGGAAGTCACATTCACGATCGAACCTGACGCGGCTCTTAGCTCGTCAAACAAACCCTGGGCCAACAGGATCGGCGCCACCAAATTGAGATGGAACACCTTCATCCAGGTCTCGATTGACGTCGTCAACGACGTCATCCGATCGCCAGCGGGCGTTTTCGGCGAGACACCTGCATTGTTCACCAGCGCATGCAAAGGTGCACCGGCCAAGCGGTTCTTGACCTCAGTGATCGCGCGCGGCAGCATTCGATGATTGCTGAGGTCGATCTGGACATGATCTTCGTTGCCTGCCTCCCAAGGGCATCGCTCGCCGTCGAACGGTTGACGCGCGCAAGAGATGATGCGCCAGCCCGCCTCCGAGAACAACTTGGCGGTCGCATGACCAATTCCGCGCGATGCTCCGGTGAGCAACATCGCCTTCTGTTCTCTGCCATGAACACGGGCTTTATCGGCCTGAAAGGAGCAACCCAAATGTGTTTCGGGCGCCGGGCCTTTGATCAGATCGTCATTTGGCAGATCAAAACCCACGCCCGCCTCCTCTCCTGCCGCGTGCCGCACGCGTAGCAGGATTTGGGCCAGTGCGATGCATGTAAATCCGCTTCCGTTTTGCGTCCTAATGTCGCGCACGCGGAATGCTTGGCGGGTTCAAGACACGGTGAGTGTGCTTTGTGACAGCGATGGTGCATCAGCTACGCAATGTCGCGAGCACACTCGCCTTCGTCAAGACAAGGCTGCGAGCCGCGCTCTCTTTCCCGATCGCACAACCGGAAGCCAAAAGATGTCCAGCGCCTCTCGTCGTGGCAAAGATCGATCAGGATAGCGGCGCCGCCAGTAGCGCCTCAGCTCGAAAGCTGACGTTACCAGCCTCGTACGTTAGATTCGTCGGCAACGATGCCGACTTCATCGCGCCCTGCTCGGCTGTATCCAGCACTGCACATCGGCGGCCGGATTGATTCCGGACCACGACCTGGCGTACTGGATCTTGTTCAAAATAGTGGATCTCGAGAGCGCCCGTCCGCACCAGCCAGTGTCCGACCGCCACGCCGGAACTCGCCGGCTGAACGGAGAACCTTTCGATATGTTCACCGCGATCGACCACCAATTAGTTCGCTTCGACTTGCGCCCCCTACGCGAAGACGTTTACACCTGTTTACCGGGCGGCAGCACCTTAAGGTCATTGTTGCCGACGTCGCGCTTCGGCGGAAGACGTTCGAATCCCGCGTCGCTCTGTTCTCCGGTGGAAGTTCGCGACAGAGCCTCACTCTGGGCAGACAATTGCCGCCCCGAGAAGATCTGCCAATACTGCTGGGTGCAAAAAGCGGCAATCAGATCGATTAGACGGGCCACGAATTTCATGAACCCACGAGCTCTTGCGAGGATTCTTCAATCAGGATCAATCGGCTCGGATCGTTCAAATCAAATTCTATAACGCGTGGGGCAAAGAGACGCGCATAGCGTGTGAAGGCGCTCGTTGGGGGAAAGCGGATCACGGTGTCGCAGCGCGCAAGGAGATACATATCGATGAGGGCGGAAACGCCACCCTCGGCTCCGAGCGCAGCGTTGTGCAATGGGCCGGCCTGAGGTGCCTGGAACCGTTTTGGGATCGTGAAAACATCAGGAAATATAGTCGATACCTTCTCAAGGACGAGCGCGCTGTCGGTGCACAGGAAAGCCTTCACGGGTTTTGCGTGGGGTAACCCCCAAGCCTTATCAACGGCATTACAGACTTGTCGCAAGGCGCGCTCCGGGTCAGCCCAGTAAGGAGCATGCCCCATAATGTCCTCGCCGTTGCCATGCCGGACATGGATGCCGATTACGCTGTACGATTCAAAGTGCTCGCGGTAGATAGCATCAATCCGAGCCTGAATGTCAGCTCGTGGCCTGATGCTCCGAAAGATTTCTCGTTCGGCCTCCTGATCGCAGCGCCACATCAGGCAGGCGTCACACACAACCGTGCTAGCGTCACTATCTTTCCGACTCTGGAACAGTTGATCGAGTTCGTCGCGTTCCCGGAAAATCTGCTCGTCCGGTCGATAGACGCAATCGATGGATGGCTTGTTCCACCATGCCGGGAAGAATGGTCCCGGAAATGAACACTGATTGATCTCGTCGTCGCAAATCACCCGCACGCCAGCAATGTCGTGAACCGGCTCGAAAAAGACTGGAAAGGCATTAGTGAATGGCTCATCGAGATAACAAGATCCCCGCCAATCAATGGCTAGCGTCCGTCCAGTCTGCTTTGCAAAACGCCAGGCTGCCGCCAGTGACCACAGGCAATCGCCGAACCCCGTACGTCGCCGGGAAACTACGAACCGGTCATTTCTCAAACCGCTAAGCATCTGCATTGCCTCTTCCGGGGCTCCTGTTTGGACAAGAGACGTCACTGCAAACGTCTCACTCATCTCGTCCGACGCCATGGCCTGAAATCGCGGTGTCGGCGAGCTGCGTCGGTAGAACTTCATAGCAGCGCTATCCCTGGTGTGCCGCGTGCTTTGCGTATTTTCTTCAGCGGTGTTGCGTCGGCGCACCCGATTTCAGTCGGATGCCGATGCCGCCCTGTGCGTCGGATGGCCTGGCCGCCCACACATGCAGGCGATAGCGGCGAACGTATTATAACCCTCGAGCCCTGCAGCAGCTGCTGTGTCAGGTTGAATAGTCTCAAGCTGTCGCAAAAGAGCACCGTGAGATGGCATCAATTCACTTCGGCGTTTTTGCGAAATTTCATGTCAACGCAGCAGGCGCCGCCGAAACAGCATTGTCGAGATGAAGAAGGGGAATACCGCGTACAAGCACAGGGCACCGACATGCAGCGCAGCGTCGCCGACGCCGCGCTCAAGCATTACCGGACGAATGAGGTCGACCGAATGCGCGAGCGGCAATAAGCCGGCGAGGTGCTGAAATGAGCTGGGCAGTTGGGTTATCGGGAAGACCGCGCCACAAAGAAACACCATGGGCGTAAGAATGAGCGACTGGTAAAACACGAAGTAATCGTAAGTTGGCGCGATAGCTATGACGACCATTGCCAGGCTAGCAAAGACAAGGCCAGTAAGGGCAATTGTTGGTATGGCACAGAAAATGGACGTCCAGGACGCATAACCCAGCATGGCAGCCACAATCCCAATTGCTGTCCCGGCCAGAACGGACTTACTAGCCGCCCACACCAATTCACCTAGCACGATATCGCCAAGCGTGAGCTGTGTGAACAGGACTGCCTCCCAGGTGCGCTTGGCGTCCATGCGAGCAAAGGCCGCATATAGGGTTTCAAAGGTCGCGGATGTCATGGCGCTGATCGCGACCATACCCGCCGCCAGAAATGCGATGTACGAAGTCCCCTCAACCTGCCCCATGATGAGTCCGAGGCCAAAGCCGAGGCCAAACAGATTAGTCATGGGATCTGCGAGGTTGCCGAGAAGCGATGCAAGCGCGACTTTCCTCCATGCCAGGAAATTTCGGCGCCACACCGCGATCCAGTTGTATGCGTTAGCGGGCATGACCGCGGCATAACGTTCACCCATCGCTCATTTCTCCATCTCTCGCCCGGTCAAACGCAAAAACACGTCCTCGAGATTGGGCGGGCGCTGCAGAATGCGAAGGTCCGCTCGCCCGCGCAGGTGCACGCGTACCTGCTCCGGGTGTGGCGCATAACAAAAAAGCGTTTCTCCACTCACTTCGATGTGCCGGGCATAGGGCCTGATCAACTCACGGAGTTGAAGTGGATCACCGCCATAAATTTCGATGACGTTGCAACCGATATGCTCGTCTATCAACGCGTCGGGCTTGCCTTCGGCGATCTTGCATCCACTCTCAAGCACGCACAGCCGGTCGCACAGGCGTTCGGCCTCTTCCATGAAGTGAGTTGTCAAGAGGATCGTTTTGCCGCGCGCAAGTAGAACTCGCAGGCGTTCCCAAATCAGGTGGCGTGCATGTGGATCGAGACCAGTTGTAGGCTCGTCCATCACGAGTAGATGTGGATCATTAATCAGAGCGCGCGCCAGCGTCAGCCGCCTCTTCATGCCACCGGACAGCTCGGAGACGCGCACGTCCGCCTTACTTTCGAGGCGGGCAAACTCGAGCAGCGATGGCGCGACCTCCTCGATCTTGCGAGCGCTCATGCCGAAATAGCGGCCAAATACGAGCAGATTCTCTCGCACGGTGAACTCGAGTTCAAGGTTATCGAACTGCGGCACCACGCCGATGCGCACACGCGCCACACGAGCGCGGGAAGGCACAGGCTCATTGAGGACCGTAATCTTGCCCGCGTCCGGCGAAATCATGCCGAGGAGCATACGCGCAATCGTGCTCTTGCCAGCTCCATTTGGCCCAAGCAGGCCGAAGCATTCTCCGCGCGCAACCGAGAACGACAGTTTATTGACGATGACCTTGTCGCCAAATGACTTTTTCACATCAACAAGATCGATCGCTACCGTGGACATGTTCATCTTAGGCTGAAAGAAGTCGTTCAGCAGACGATGGCTTCTCGACTACCGTTTTGGTCCAAAGCTGGCCATCGCACCACACATGCTCAACACGCCCCCATTGGCAGGCCGCGGCAGCATCCGGGAAGAATCCCCGTCCGTGGAGGTTGGCGCTCGTGTTGCAGAGCAGCGGAATCCCCGTGAGTTGCTCAAATTCGACGAGAAGCGCGGCGACCTTGTGCGGAGAGTTGCGGGAGATGGTCTGCAGCCGCGCCGAGCCGTCAAGATGGACCACAGCGGGGATCTTGTCGCGCCATTCCGCGCGGGTCTGGTGATCGAACAGCATGTAAGGATCTGGCGTACCTGGGCTGAAAATTTCTGGGGCCCGGTCCTCCAGACAGATCGGCGCCACCGGCCGGAAGTGCTCGCGACGCTTGATGTCGTTGAGATGATCCTTCATTGCCGGGGAGGTCGGCGCTGCAAGAATGCTTCTGCCGCCCAACGCCCGCGGCCCCAGCTCGGCGCGCCCGGAAAGGAAGATGACCGGCTTGTTGTCGGCGAGAATCACCGCAAGTTCACGCAGACTGCATGGCGCCACCTCCCAATCCGGCGGAAGCTCGCTGTCCTGCAGAGCCGGACCACTGTAGACTGACCATTCCAATGGCCCGAAGCCATTTTGCGCCGCCATCGCGCCGCAAGCAGCGCCGATTGCCGAGCCGCTGTCATTCGGAAACGGCGGCACCCAAACATCATCGAACAATCCCGCCGCACGAAGCGCGCTGTTCCACTTGATATTGAGACCGCAACCTCCGGCGATACATAGATTTCGCGCTCCCGGAAGCGACGAGTATCGCAGCAACACCACCGCCATTTCCTTGACAAGAAGACGTTCCACGAACACATGAAACGACGCAAGGACGTCCTCCGCTCGCTTGGCGGTCAGGCGCAATGCGCTTGCCTCGAAGAAGTCGTGCATAGCTGCAAGCGATGCTTCCGCATTGTTGATGTCAGCGCGGTATCGATGCGCCTGCTCCGTGTCAGCGGCGAAGCGCTTTTCGTAGAGCTCCTGAAAAACCGCCACGATGCTTTCATCGACAGAGCCAAGCGCGATGTAAGCCATCAGCTTGCCGGCGATGCCCAAATCCCAATTGGAGCGGTTCGGCTGCCTATAAGGGCCGAAGTGAAGGCCCGCGGCAGCATAGGCATGGCCGATCATCGGAAACAGGGATGCAATGAGCCGTGCCCCCCGGGGTTCCACATAGTAAAGACGTGGAAAGATGCAGCCGTCCCATACCAGACAGAACGCGGGTTTTCCCGCGCTGGCAAAGGGACTGGTGCTATATGCTGACGCGACGTGGCCCGTGACGTGCGGGTAGCTCTTATATGGAAACACCTTGCCTCCGAGGATCAGGCCAAAGCCGTCGACGGAATCAAGAAGGCCCTCAGCATGGCGCTCGACATATGGCGCCCCTTTCAGCGCGATCGGCACAGCGCCGCTTAGGACCTGGAACTGCGACTCAATCTCCCCATCCCAGCCGTCGATCACGAACTGATCGATATCCCGCGGATCCAGGCCATGCTCCGCCAGGGCGAGCACGACTGCATCGAGATTATCGACGGGTTGATAGCGTGGACTGTTGCCGCGCTTCTCTTGCTCGGTGCAAAAGACAAGCCGCCCGTCCTCGACGACAGCAATTGCCCCGTCATGTGTTAACTTGATGCCGCAGATGCGCATACGACCCCCTCGTCTAGTGACCGACGTTTGATTGTTCTGACGAATGACCCGGCTTCCGGAAGCGGACGATCAAGCAGTCTTCGTTGATCGACTCGGTGTGACAATGCAGACGCTCGACCTCCGATAGGCTCTCCTTGAAGAGAGCGATCACCGTTTCGGCACCAGCAGCATGGCCCCATCGTTGACATGGAGCATCACGTGCGGACCCGAAAACCAGAGCTCCATTTGGCGCAAGCATGCTCACGAGGTTGCGGATAGCCGCATGCATCTCGGCAATGTCATTGAGATAGTAAAGAACCTCGGCGACGACGATCAAATCGAATTGCTCAGTCGTCGAGAACCGCTGAATGTCGCACGTCACCCACGTGATATGTGACCACTTACTGGTCCGTAGTCGCGCTCGCTCAATCGCCTGGGGCATGACATCGACCACGGTGAGTCGTTCGCATAGCGGCGCCAGCATGCCGGTGAATGCACCGGCTGCACATCCAACTTCGAGGGCACACGCAACATCTCCATTGCAACGCGACATCCGGAGCATTTGCGCGTATCGCTCCTGCTCGAAAGAACTACTGTCGAGGCGCCATGGATCGTCGACAGCCAACTCACGCTCTAATAGGTGATGGTTTGCGTCCGAGGTCATGAGCTTATCACCTACTTGCAGGCAGTTGAACCATCGCGGCCGCAAACGCTCTTTGTTGGCGTCAGGCTCGATTCACAGTACGAAAGTTCCTCCTTACGCATTGTTGCAGGCGCTCTCCATCTACTTGCAGCACTTCGTCCAACGTTCGGGTGCAGTATGACAGACTGGTTTTCCGCTTCGTCCGGCCCACTGGCGAGCTTGCGCGATAGCCAATCGCTGTTGCTCAACGTACAAAGCGCATAGGCCTTCAAGGGAAGTAAGAGAAAGATATTAATCGGTGTGTGGAGCGAGAAGCCGAGAAAACGCAGTTCGCGAGCACGAAAGGCTGCCACACTGCAGCGGATCATTGTCATTGCTGCAATCGTCAATCCCGTCCACCAGGGTACTGAGCCGGCGATTAGGAGCTGTGCGAGCGCAGCCAGTGATGACAGGGCGAGAAGCAACGGGCCGAGATTTTGCCCGATAACGTCTAGCGTCAGATAGCCATCGAGCTCTGGCAGCAGGCGCAATGCAAGGAAGGTGTCCCGGAAGGTACTGCGCGCCCAGCGGAGTTGCTGGCGTAGATATGGGGCGAGGCTGTCCGGCACGACTGTTGCTGCGATCGCGTCCGGGACGTATTCGGTTCGAAATCCCGCCTTGAGCATGAGGATCGTTAGATGGCGATCCTCACCGAAATCGCTCGGCTTCCCACGAAAGAATTGCGCTTCGTATTGATCAAGAAGCAAGGCGAGCGCGGTGCGACGATACATGGCACATGGGCCGCAGCAGCACATGACGGCACCGAAACGCGCCTGCGCGGCGCGCTCCTCGTTGCATGCCAACCAGTATTCCATATCAATTAGCCTGGTAAGCCAGGTTTGGCTGCGGTTGCTCGCTATCAACTGACCCATAGCCGCACCAATCTGCGGGTCGTCCATCTTCAATACGAGCTTCGTGACGACGTCGGCGGCAAGTATCGTATCGGAGTCAACGTTGAGGACCAGGTCACCGGATGAGCTGCGTATTGCGGCGATCTGCGCCTTGCGTTTTCCAACGTTATTTGCCAGCAAGATGATGCTGAACCTCGGATCGTTCGCATAGATCTTGTGTACAGGCGCGACACGGTCGCGATTTTTAGATCCATCGTCGACCACATAGACCTGTAGCTTTCCGGTGTAGTCTTGACTCGCAAGCGACTCCAGACATTGGGCGAGCGTGATTGGATCCTCGTTGAAGCACGGTACGATGATGTCTACACTGGGAAGGACCGCCTCCGAGCGTCCCAGGTTGCCCTGCAGCGATGGGTTCCTCGCCGGCTGGGCATAAAGCGCTTGCGCGCTCTTGTAGATCGTCGAGAGCAGTGCATAAGACGAAACAGCGACAGCACTGGTTGTAGCGAGCAGGTCCATTGGGTGTGTCAGTTTTTCAGTGAAGTTGAGGGAGTGGACGGATTACAAACCCGCGCCGTTGTAGTGCCGGGATCAGATGTGACAGCGCGATGGTGGTCTGATCGCGCAGCGTTGCATCAGTGCACGGTCGCTCCTCATCAGGAGGATATCCGTCGTGCAGAAGCACAATTGCCCCCGGGCGAACGCTCGCCAGTACTGAATTCACAATTCCATCGACCCCGGGGCGGGACCAATCTCTCGGATCGACCGACCAGTGCACAGCTGTGAGGCCAGCGCTCGCTGACATAGCGAGCACCTCTTGTGTCCACTTGCCGTAAGGTGCTCGCATGTGTCTCGGTGAGGCCTGCGGGCATGCCGAACGGATCGCCTCACTCGCCGTCACAATTTCATCGCGTACCTCCGCTAGTCCGCATCTCGATAGATCCGGATGCGTCATCGTGTGGTTCGCAACCTCGTGCCCTTCCGCAATCATTCGTCGAATGAGTTCAGGCTGTTCGGCAGCGTACGTGCCGATCACGAAGAACGTCGCCGGAACCCGATGCTGCGCCAGCACATCGAGCACCTCTGGCGTGCAAAATGGATTTGGCCCATCATCAAAGGTCAAATAGACAGGGCGACTTCCGCTCACGTCAGCGTAGTCGCAACGGACGGCAGATAGGCCGAAGAGCTCTTTCACAACTCAGGCCCGTTCCGATCGATGATCGTTCCGGCCGGCCACTCGCTTATCGAGCGCCCAACCGGAAAAATCACCACGATCACATCTTCGGTGCGGATCGGCGACAAATTGGGATAGACATCCGGAAGCGTGGAGCGGACGCGAATCCCAGACATGAGGGTGGCGAGCCCCTGTCTTTCGACCAGTCGGGTCATATGTTTCGCGAGCGCAGGCCGAACCGTACCAAAGCCGAATGGCACCCCAAGCTCATGCAGTATCGGATACGTCACGCGCATTGCGTGGCTGATTCCAAGCCCTTCGAGATCCGGGCGCACCGCATACAAGCCAAGCTCGGCAACGAGTAGATCGACCCCACCAATCTTGATGAAGCGGCGTAGTAGCCCGACATGAGCAGCGACCCCGCGCGTGTCATAACCGATAATGCGGACCTCCGGCCTCGCCCCGGCCCAACTTCGGTTCCCCTCAAATGGCTGCGCATTGAACGCACCGGTCGGCCCGTAACTCTTGCGGAAGAACTCGGCGAGTTCGGCATGATCGGAGAGCTGCAATTCGCTTTCCCAGCGACGGCTCCACTGCACTTGGGCGCGTGCCGAAGGAGCGTCCGCAGTCTGGGGTACCGCAATGTTCATGGCGAGCTTCCTTGCGCCGGTGGAATTAAGAGCGGAGATGGTCACGTGAACTGGCTAGTCGTCGAACCGCTGATCATTACTGAATGCGCTGCCATGCCGCGGAGCTCGGCATCCCGCGCCGGGTGCTTTTGCCTCGCGAGGACGCGATCGCATGGTTCGCGCTCGCTATCCGGCCAATGGCCTGTGCGAGATATCCTGGAAGATGCCGACGAGACGATTGGACTAGCCAGAACCTGTCTGCACCACGGAGCTTTTCCGCCTCGTCTAGCATCGCTGTCGACGTTTCGACGTCTGCGGGCAGGCCTTCGATGCGCGGGGCCTCATCGATGGCGCATCCGAGTGGCATCAGATCACACTGGTTCTTATGCATCTTCGACACGCCCTGAATGCGGTGGACAGGCGAGCCATTTGGAGACTGGCCTGAATTACTTGGCATCCGCAATCTGCGCCTGCCGCTACTACGCGACACTAGAATGCGGCTGAGCGCGCTCTCAAGTGTACGCGGGTAAACCTGCAATATGGAAACGGATGAAACGCGCATACCAACGTTTACGGAGGTCTGCCTGGCGTCGCGATTCAGCGAGTTTCGCACCGATAAGAAACGACGCGGCTCGCACGGCGTGCCCATAGCCGCCCTCGAAGCGGATGCGCCGGCTGCCCGCACGTCCAGCAGCTTTTCTCTGAGCCCGCATGAACGAGCAGCAGCCATGGTGGTATGCCTGATTACTTTTCCAAACTGATGTTTGCTATCCAACGTCGCCAAGTTTGGTAAAATCGATTGTTCCGATGGAACACATCCACACGATGGATAGACTCACAACATGCGGTTCAAGGGACTTGATCTAAACCTTCTCGTTGCGCTCGATGCTCTGATGACGGAGCGCAACCTCACAGCGGCGGCGCGCAAGATTCACCTAAGCCAGCCCGCTATGAGCGCTGCGATTGCGCGGCTGCGCACCTATTTCCGTGATGAACTATTTACCATGAGAGGTCGCGAGCTCGTCCCGACACCTGGCGCGGAGGCGCTTGCAGGTCCGGTTCGCGAGGCGCTGCTGCACATCCAACTCTCGATTATATCGCGGGACGCGTTCGACCCTACTCAGTCGAGCCGACGCTTCAGGTTCATTCTCTCCGATTTCATGACGATCGTCTTTCTTCGCAAGATTGTGGACCGTATTGCAAAGGAAGCTCCGGCGGTGCGTTTCGAGTTGCTGCCATTTTCCGATGAACCCGATGAGCTGCTCCGCCGGGGCGAGGTCGACTTTCTCATTCTGCCGGAGCTGTTCATGTCGAGCGCGCATCCTAAGGCGACGCTGTTCGACGAGACCCTCGTATGCGTGGGATGCCGCGAGAACAAGCAGCTATCGCGGCAGCTGACGTTCGAGAAATACATTTCTATGGGGCACGTTACGGCGAAGTTCGGACGCGCGCTCCGACCAAACCTTGAGGAATGGTTCCTGCTTGAGCACGGCGTCAAGAGACGCATTGAGATCGTTGTGCAGGGCTTTAGCCTGATTCCGCCGATATTGCTGGACACAGGCCGAATCGGCACAATGCCCTTACGACTCGCCAAACACTTCGAAAAGCGGATGCCACTGCGAATAGTCGAACCACCGCTCCCCCTGCCCACATTCACAGAGGCTGTGCAGTGGCCTGCGTTCCACAATACCGACCCAGCGAGCATTTGGATGCGGCGGATATTGCTGGAGGAAGCATCCAACATGGCATCTGGGCATCAGGAGCCTCCCACTCGCAGGCGCTGCTAGGCTCACCATAAGCGGCTCTCGGCACGTTCAAGATACGCTATCATTCGACGTGCTCAGCCACTTTCGCAACTTCGAGACGTGACAGGAGCGGAGCTAGCAGAGGCGGCGATCGGTTGCGAAGACTTGCCGAGTGGTGCACGTGGTGACCTAGCCGGTGAGGTTTGATGCGCTTGCACTACCAACAGGCGACGCCTACCACTATCGCGGCAGAATACACCTCCCCCAGTCCGCTAATCTTTGGCTTGCTCATAAAAAACGCTTGAACCGCACATTACGTCAGGTTGTAGGTTGGCCGCCGCGACTAACGCTGAGCTACGCGGCCGTCGGCTGGGCGCTTTTGGCTAACTCACGGCACTGGCCGGACACTGGGTCGGTTCGCCATTAACCAAGACCGGGCCCCGTTGCTTGGCTCGCCGGAAGCGGCCAGGACGACTCGACTTCGGAATTCCTGACAGTTTCCGGACGCTGCTCGTCGGCCTACCGCCTTGCTCTCCATTGTTGCGGTCATTTCACGAGCGTCTTTTCGCGATCGCAGGATCGGAAACGATGTCCATTCGGGCAAGCCAATAGGACCTCTCCCGACGCAGCGGTCATCGCTCGTTGTATGGGCCGCAATTACGTTCATGCGGGATAAGTAAACATGCGCTTCAAAGGTCTGGATCTAAATCTTCTCGTCGCGCTGGATGCTCTCATGACCGAGCGCAACCTCAGCGCAGCGGCACGCAAGATTAACCTTAGTCAGCCGGCCATGAGCGCAGCCGTTGCCCGACTCCGTTCCTACTTCCGTGATGAGCTGTTTGGGATGAGGGGGCGGGAACTTGTCCTGACCTCACGCGCGGAAGGACTCGCAGCTCCTGTGCGCGAGGCTCTAACGCACATTGAGTCCTCAATTATCGCGCGGGACGTGTTTGATCCAGCTCGATCAAGCCGGCGATTCAGGATCGGCCTTTCTGATTTTATATCAGTCGTATTCTTCCGAAATGTCGTGGAGCGCGTCGCGCGAGAAGCACCAGCCGTCAGCTTTGAACTGGTGGCGCTCACCGATGAGTACGATGAGCTTCTCCGCCGCGGAGAAGTCGATTTTGTTATCTTGCCGGAATTATTCATGTCTCGCGTGCACCCCATGGCGTGCCTATTCGAGGAGAGACTCGTCTGCGTAGGTTGCCGCACGAACACCCAACTACTGCGGCGGCTTACATTTGATCGATATATGTCGATGGGCCACGTGGCGGTTAAGGTGAAAGGTGCGCGCAAGACGCCGGTCGAAGACTCATTTTTACTCGATCTCGCTCTCAATCGACGCATCGACATTCTCGTGCAGAGCTTCAGCATGATCCCGCCCCTGCTGGTAGGCACAAACCGCATAGGGACGATGCCATTAGGGCTCGTAAAACATTTCCAAAGAACAATGCCCCTTCGGATTGCCGAGCTTCCGCATCCATTCCCCACCTTCACAGAGGCGGTCCAATGGCCCGTGCTCCACAATAGCGACCCGGAAAGCCTGTGGATGCGAGAGATATTGTTGCAGGAGGCTAGCCGCATGGCGAATGGACAAGAACGCTCCGCCATCTGCACTTCGGAACGAGCGGATACTGCGGGAGATTTCGCATGATCTGTCTCGCCGTAAGAACGTTCGCAAGATCTGCGAAGCTCATATCCCAACGAACGCCCCAGCGCAGACAATTTAGGCTCGCCTCGCTCGAATTCGTCGTCGCTCGTCCTAGCGGACGGCTATGATGACGACGTTGTGTAGGTCTTTCGCACGTTGACAATAAGCTCGCCGTGCGAGCGGCGTCTGAGACTGTTGCCCGAGTTTTAGAGACGGGGACGTACGTTGCACCCGGCCGCCCGGCCCACCTGCCTCGATACAGCAGAATCGGCGCTCGGCTGCCCTCGTCAACTCTCCGAATCAGTAGCGGCTCCCGATGAGCGGAGGCGCTTCCCTTCTTCGGACCCGTGGTGGTCATCGATCGTGCGCATGAGTACGATCTCTAGGGCTGTCGAAGCATGCATCGCGCACGCGTGTTGCCCTCTCGCATCACCTGCGAGTACATCGCGTCTTCGTCGCTCCGCGCCGCGGGTCTGACTTCTTTTGGCCCTATCGCAGCCAAACGTCTTGACGACGTGCGCTGCCATCACGCAAGACCAACAAGGAGCTGAACGTTGGAGCAATCTAGCGGCGTCTTCTATCCGGAAGAGCTTTCCGTCTTAGGACGTCTTTATGATCGTGCGATCACCGCGCTACCCCCATCGATGCGAAGTCCGGAAAATCGCACAGCCATCGCGAAACTCATCCTGGAGCGTACAGCGGCTGGCGAGGCTCAACTGGCATGCCTGACGAACTTGTTGATCACCATTTCCCCTCAGGGTTGATCCCGCGCCATTCTGAGGATAGTCACCACTCTCGCGCTGGAATGGAAGACGATCCAGCTAGAGCTTTGAAATAGCTTGAATCACACGTGACGTCAGGTTGTAGGCTTTGAAATGAACAACATGAGCAAAGCTACACCACGAAGGCGTCGATGGCGCATTGGCGAACTTGCAGAGGCGACCGGAGTAACGGTGCGCACGCTGCATCACTATGAACACACCGGGCTCCTGGCCGCTTCAGAGCGTACTGACGGCGGCCACCGGATGTACGACCGCGAAAGCGTGCAACGGGTTCACCAGATTCGGGCGCTACGTGAGCTTGGCTTCTCCCTTGTCGAGATCCGTAAAGCGATGGAGGGCACGACCTCACTTACCGATCTTCTGCGCAAACATTTAGAGCGGATAGAACTTCAAGTCGCTCGGGCGACTCTGCTGCGAGATCGCTTGCGCAACATGACCATCGACGGTGATGTCCGGGTAAGTGTGGATGAGCTGCCTGCCACCCTTAATGCCATGTCGCGGGTCGAGACGCGCAATCAGACGTCCCGATGCACCTGCAAGTTAGCTGCAGATCGCGAGGAGCGGTGGCGGCGGATCCGCGACGACCTGCGTGATTGTATGGATCGGGGCGAACATCCCTGCAGCGAACGGGCAAAGGCCGTCGCAGGCGCAGCACGCTTGCTGATCAGCGAAATCGCTGGCGCCGATTCACGCGTTTCGATGATCCTGAAGGTACTTGCACGATTAAGCGCCCCCCGTAGTCTGGCTGGTTGGGATCCCTGCCTCATGCAATATCTCGATCTCGCGCTTGGCGGGTTGGAGGATCAGCCGTACTAACGCCTGATGGCCGGCTCCGTACGGCATTGCCGACCGGCCCTGGCAATCTGAAAACGCGATGACACTTGGTAGATCGGCGGCTCTGACGCGGGCCGACGGAAGCCGGACCGCCCTCATGATCTCGCCGAACGCCGGTTCGTGACGCACTGATCGAGGCTCCCATAAAAAGGGGCTTGAACCGCACGTAACGTCAATTTGTAGGCTCAACCGTGGTCGAAATCTGGCCGACCTAACGCCAGCTTCACTTGGCAGACAGCCTCGACGTGCAGGCCGGTCTGATCACAGCTGCTGGCGGTTCTCTTCAGGTGAGCGTTGGGAGCTCTACGATGTTAAATTGGCGTTACGCTTCCGCTGCGAGTGCAGCGCTTCTGTTCTGCGCCCTTGCCTCGGTTGCGCGCAGCTCCGAGGTCAATATTGCCGTAGTGGGCCCAATGAGCGGAAGCAGCGCTGCCTTCGGTGCGCAAATGCGCGATGGTGCAGCTGCGGCGGTGGAGGCGCTGAACGCTTCTGGCCTACTCGTCGACACCAAGGTGATATTGACTGTCGCCGACGACGCTTGCGACCCGAAGCAAGCTGTCGCAGTCGCGAATAAGCTCACAACCGAGCGGGTCCGGTTGGTCGTTGGCCATTTTTGTTCTTCTTCGTCGATCCCGGCCTCCGAGATCTACGCCGAAGCAGGCATCATTCAGGTGTCACCAGGTTCGTCAAATCCTCAGCTAACGGAACGGGGCCTTGAGACTGTCTTTCGGATCTGCGGCCGCGACGACCAACAGGGCATCGTTGCTGCGGAGTACATTCACCGGAACTACCCTAACGACAAGATCGCAGTGCTCGACGACAGGAGCACCGCAGGTAAGGGTATCGCCGACGTGGTTGACGCACAGCTTCGGAAGTTCGGTGAACAAGTCATTCGGCAAAGCTATGTAGCTGGTGAAAAGGATTACAGAGCGCTGGTCTCAAGAATGAAGAAGGATCGGGTGCGCGTCGCGTATATCGGCGGCTATCATACCGAAATCGGATTGTTTGTACGCCAGGCGTCAGAAGCAAGAGCGGGACTCATCGTCATGGCGAACGATCCGTTGATGACCTCTGAATTTTGGGCCATTACAGGCAGCGCCGGGAATGGCACGTTGTTTACCTTCATGCCGGACCCCGCCAGGAATGCCGATGCGGCCGGTGTGGTAGCCGAACTCAAAGCTTCCAATCTCTCCGCTGAAGGCTACACGCTTTACGCCTATGCAGCCGTGCAAGCATGGGCAGAGGCGGTGACTCGGACAGGATCCTTCAACGCTGTGCGCGTCGCCAGCGCACTTCGTTCAAGGCCGACCGATACCGTGATTGGCCCGGTCCGGTTCGATACAAAGGGAGACAATGCGGCTCCTGGCTTTTTGGTTTACCGCTGGCGGGACGGCCGTGTTGAAACTGTCGAGCAGAACTGATTGGCGTCATCGCCGTCTCCCCAAAGCCGAAGCGACACGGTTGATGAGACGCACTCAGATCGGAGCAGCGATACTCGCAAGCTCTCTCATACTTGCAGCCTTGGGTGCGTTTTTCGCGTTCGTTGCAGCGCTCGCAGAGCTACCCGACGTCGACCTCACGGCGACGCTACGCCCTATGATAGACAAATAGTAGCCGTGCCGGGCTGATCTGGCTCGCAAGGCACAGGACCTCCGAAGCGGCAACCGATGCTTCTGGTCGAGAACATGCCGCAGTGAAAGCGCTTCAGGAACATCTATCGAGGGTGCGGCCGGACCGCCATTTGCGCATTCTCGTGACCCACTCACATGGTGCAAGCTCAGATCCACGTCCCCAAAGAGAAACGGCCTAAGCGGTCAAATGATGAACGAGACCTCTTTGAGCGCGACGGCATGAAGCAACCAGGACTCGCCATCTGGCCATAATCGGAGATTGATCGAGTGAAGAGTGGACTTCCTCCAAGACTAAGGTGCGGCATTTTCGACCATTTGGATGACGACGGCCGAGATGTCGCACGGCAATATGAAGATCGCCTCAAGCTGACCGAGGTCTGCGACTCGCTCGGCTTCTACGCTTATCACCTGGCCGAACACCACTGCACACCTCATGGCAGAGGGCCCTCGCCAAACCTGTTTCTATCAAGTGTCGCGCAGCGAACGCGGCGATTACGCCTCGGTCCGCTCGTCCTGTTGCTCAACCTCTATCATCCGTTGCGCGCATTCGAAGAGATCTGCATGCTTGACCAATTGAGCGGCGGCAGGCTCGAGCTCGGGATGGGCCGCGGCTCCCAGCCGATTGAATGGGGCTATTTCGGTATCAGTGCCGACGCTGCGCCAAGTCGTTATACGGAGGCCAGTGAAATCCTGAATATTGCGCTGAAGGGACATAGGCTATCTTATCACGGAGACCACTTCGAGTTGAGCGACGTACCCTTAGCGTTGAGGCCTCATCAACGTCCATATCCGCCCATCTGGATCGCGAGCAATCGGGCTGATTCGGCGCAGTGGGCCGCGGCAAATGGCGCCAATCTGGCGTGCATAGGCCCCGCCTGCGTTGTCCGGAACGTTACGGACGCTTACCGTTCCCACCGAGCCCACAACACAGCCGCACACGGCCGCGAGCCATTTCTCGGGCTGGCCCGCATGGTCGTGATTGCGAAGTCTGATCAGGACGCTCATGCGGCGGCCGAAACCGCGTATCGTCGATGGCTGGAGAGCTTTAAGTTTCTTTACGAGCTTAACGCCATTCCGACACCGCCCGCCCTTCCGCTGACCTTCGATGCAGCACTTGAGAGCGAATTGTGCGTCGTTGGAACGCCGGCTTCCGTCCGAGAGGCCCTTCTCCAGCAGATGGAAGTGGCGGGTGCCAACTACTTGCTTTGCCAGCTTGCATTCGGAAACCTTCCGCTGGAGATTTCCCTGTACACCGCAACCGCAATCAAAGCTGAAATTCTCGATAGCTTTGGCGGATAATATCTGCATTGGGACATCGTATGCGTGGCAAGTATGCCGACGCACTGAGGTTATCCGAAGCTGGTTGCCATTTTGGCTGTCGTTGCCCTGGGCGCAAAGGCGACCGTCAGCCTCAATGGCGGCGATTCTGACCGCCTCGCGCTCCTATTTTGGGGACGAGCTTTAGCTTAGGAGTGTTTGCGAACCGCTTTATCAACTTATCCGCGGCCGAACGCTCTTTGTCCGCTTCGATCTCGCGGGGCTTTCAATGAAGACCCGCGATTGCTCAGGGCTCGTCCTGCATCTGCGGGAGGCCGGATCTGGTCGGACAGTCGCCGACGAGACTCTATGACCTTCTCTTCGGCCTATGAGGATCGAGGAGTTTTTCTGTCACCTTCGTGACATCTGGAGTCCAATTTAGAGGTATTCGCCAGCGGCTCGCTGCTGCGACCCTTTCTGTCTTCTCAATCATGGCCGGTCATCAACGAATCAGCAGGCTCGCAAGGACCCATAAGCTCACTGCGGCAAGACGGCAGAAAAAAAATGACCCGCTTTCACTGGAAGAGAAAGACTACGCGCGTGCGCGATCCACGAACCGGATGCATTCCATCAACACTTTCGATTTTACCAATTTCAGCCAAATACCCATAAGACGATCGCCGGTTTCCGGAAAGCACATTCCACGGATGTCGAGTGAGCAATGAACCCATTTTGCTTTCAGCATAGTCGCAGGGCGCTTCAAGGTTCTCGTGGCTGCATCGCCAACGACAGCCATCAATCTTTGGAATCGACGCACGAGCGGCGTAAATGCGGTCAGATTGCTAATCGCAACGTCTGGCGCGCACTCTATCGCGCTGGCGCCTCCCCCTTTGCAATCATACTAGCGCCCTCCAGGAAGATCGACGCTCACGCACACTGCTTGGCCAAGGTAAATGCGTGCGCTGCATAGAATTGGGGCAGGCGAACCGTCCTCTAGACCGGTGCGGGCTGACCGTTTTGCCCTGACCGGACGGGCAGCGCCGAAGATCCGACGCCGTCGTTGCCTTCAAACAAAGCTGTGCAGTCGGCTATCTGACCACGCTATCCTCCGGCCAGGCGGAGGCACTGACGTCGATCGGTGTGATGCGACCAGCCTCACGATCTTACTGCCCACCCCTACACGTGGTGTGATCGTGGATTCTCACTCTGCTCGCGTCCTCAGTCTTCGTCGGCGGGCGGCTTCCGCGCCCATTTCCTACAGACTGGCGCTCCCCTATCTCATTCTATGCGCCGGCCCGCTTCGACCGTATCCCGGCGCGGTTATCCCTTCTCTGCAATCCTTACATCGCCACCGGAACGAGGGGTGGAGGCGCGCGATCTGCCGGCCTTGTCGCCCACATTCCAAAAGCCGATCCGCACCCTCACTGGGTCGGGCATCGCGTGTCAACGAATGCCAAGACAAACCGCAGACGTATGTAACGGATGTTATTTCTGGGTTGCCTGGCGTGAGCTGGGCGATAATTTTCTGGCATGATGAGGAGACCGGTCTGGACCAGCTGACGGCGCGCCTTCAGCAACGGCTTCGTCCAGCGCCGAGCGCTCTTTGTGGCACTCTGCCTGGCGAGGCCTCCGGTTACATCTGGATTGCTATGTCAGGCGACAAGCAATCGCGCGGCAGTTTGGGCCGCAATTCCCGACTTGCCGTCATCAGCGGCATCCCTGCCGGCTGGAGTCACTGCGACTGTCGACGCGCTGGATCTGCTCGACGGTCGAATCACATGACAGTTCGCAGCGTTCTCTGCTCGATTTCGCCTTTGCGGTCCTTTCGCGGCACATGCCTGCCGCCCTCTCCACCTTCGGCGACCGCGCGTGCGCACCTTGGCTTGTGCAGCAGCCATTCGTTCTATCGCCGCGTCTGCCGTCTCGCGGACGGGAAAGCACGACACAACCCTTACTCAGCCTGCTTCCTGCATTTAACTAACTTTGGAGCAAACACCGTGGAACTTGACCCTTCCAATTCACGCTCAGAGGACCTCGAGGATCGCATCGACCTGCAACTCGACCTCGTGGCCGCCCTCATACGCGAAGAAGGCAACGAGCTCGAAGCGATCCGACTGCTAAACGCGCTGACAAACCAAATGATTATGGCGGAACTGGAGCTCGGCCAGCTCGGCGATGCCAAAACCGGGGACGCCGCCCGCGACCAGCAAACGACGCGACTGTCGCAAGACCGTGGCGTTTACTACCCAGAAGACCTTCAGATTTTGGGACGCCTTTTCGATCAGGCCGTGGCGGCATTACCCGAAGTGCTCCGAACTCCCGCTAATCAAATGAGGATCGCGAAACTAATTCTGTCACGTGCAGCAGCAGACTGAGATTTCATTTGGCTTTCTCTGCGGTTGATGCCGCTTTTATCGAACGTTTATCGCTGGGCTGACTGCTACGGCCATACGCGCCAGGGATCGGCGACTCGGCGTTTATGGGCTCACCGTGCCGTAAGCGCGCCGATTCCGCTGGCTTTTCGGTTCACAACTGTTCACCACCATGCTCGAAAGCGGAAGCCCGCACCGAGAGCGGGGCTGCGAAGCCTCGAGAAGGACGGCGCCCCGCGGACACATGTCAGAAAGCAAACAAGCCGTGGCCGGAAAACGCCACAGGCTTCGATAAAGCGTCTTAGCTAGAGACCGCGAAAAGAGGCGAACGATCCATTTTCATCGATGTTCGGCTTTAGTCCGTGATTGGCATGGCCCCGATCTTCCGATTGCAGGAAAAAGAGCCTCAATTATCGACCGATACCGAGCAACAAGGGCACTTCGGCAACGAAGCCGCGCGAACAGCGCGAGCTCGTTTCAACCGCTTCAGAATTATTCGAATGCGCCTGGCAATCCGACATTCGGGGTCATCGGAACTTCAACAAACATCTATAACTTCAGTGAAGCATCGAGAGCAGCTCGATGTCCGAGCGTACTGCGGCTCTGATGTCTTACTTGCTGAGACAAGCCACAGGCGCTCGGTTTGCTTTTGCGAAGGTACTTCCTTGTATCAGGACGGCGTGGAGTGTTGAGATGGATCAGCAGATGCAAGATGCTATTGTGAGCGTCGCATTTGATAAGGCCTGGCGCTTTGTTGAGAAGGATCCGTTGCTGGCGCATAATCGCAAGACGGTTCTCCATAGCCGATTGTGCACTTTCCTTCAGTCTTCGATAAAGAAGGGCGAACGGAATACTTTGAATCTCGCTAACGAGGCGATACGCAGCTTGCGGGCTGAACTGGCGCGGTCGACCGAGCAATAGGGCGCTTGAACCTGTACTGCCACATTAGCTTGGCTTGTTGAAGCTCTTGGGGCCTTATGCGGCGGAAAAACACCGGGGCAGAGCGTGGTGGAGCTTACCTTCCACCAATGTTCAGCCCCGCTGAAGAGGAGCACGTTCGCGACGACTATCGCCTATGCAGCTCTTATGGCGCCCCCAGACCGGTCACCTGGAATCCAGTGCAAGTCGGCGACGAGACGGGACAGCCGCGCTAATATTCGCTGGCGTCAGGAAAAGCCATACCGTTTCCTCTCCTGACCCTTAGCTCGGCACGAGCGCAAGTTCAAAGGGCTCATCAAGCACAGCCGCATCCACATCCGTCAATCGAGGTCGAGGTTGAGGAACATTGTGCTACACTTTCGAAAAGTCCTGAGCCAAAGCGATCCTGGCTGTGATCGATCATCGCCGCATCTCACGATTGCAAGTGGCAGCACGACCGTCCTGCCGGAAGAATGAGCTCGAGCGCCCGAGGCGGGTCGTCGATCAGCGGTCTTCATTTGCCGAACTCTGTGAATAGCAAGCATGCACGGGACCTGCTGGCGCGGCCTGGCTCTGGCGCTAGTTGGCGATCAAGGAAGCCAAACAGTTCGCATCGCGTCTCGCGTCCCATCGGAGACCATCACGAACGGATCGTGTTCGAAGAAGAATCTGCGCGAAACGCGCCACTGTCAGGCCCCAGCATTTCGGTCGAGGCATGGAAAAGATGCGCGCTCCACAATCTGACGCGGCGTGCGATTGGGCTCATTTCTTTCGAGGACATGTTGTGCGGCAGTTACAGCAATTCGCGATCATATTGTTAAACGCACCGCGCCGGGGGGCATCGAAAGGAACGAACTCAAATGAAGAATTTTCTGATTCTGACCGCAACCATCGGCGCACTCGGTGCCGCCGCTCCCTCATTCGCCACGGACTTGGCGGGGCAACCTGTCAAGGTCAAGGCGGTACCGCTGCCGGTCGCAGCCCCGATTATCGATTGGTCCGGCTACTATATCGGCGTCAATGGTGGCTGGGGAACGAGCCGCAACTGCTGGGATTTCAATGGTGTCACTCCCGAGGGCTGCCATAATTCGACTGGCGGTACCATTGGCGGCCAGATTGGCTATCGTTGGCACATCTTCAACATGGTCTACGGCATCGAAGGACAGGGCAACTGGGCCGATTTCAGCGGCTCCAATGTCAGCACCGCCTTTCCGGCAAACACCATTGGCACCACGACAGACGCATTCGGTCTACTCACGGGACATATCGGCTACGCGTTCAATGCCGTCCTACTTTACGGAAAGGGTGGCGCTGCGGTGACCAGCAACAACTATCTCCTCAATTCGGCAGCTACTCGCACCGAACTTGCCAGCAGCAATGATGTGCGTTGGGGTGGCGTGCTGGGGGCCGGTGCCGAAGTCAGCCTCACGCCGAACTGGTCAGCTGGCGTCGAGTATAACCACTTGTTCATGCAGCGCAGCAACATAAGCTTCCCTGGGTTTGTCGGCACGGACCGCGCCCACCAGGACATCGATCTCATCACGGCGCGGCTCAATTACAGGTTTGGCTCGCCCTTTGCCAAATAGAGACCTCCACGCGGTTGCGTGAATCGGAGCCCCGACCCCCGGTCGGGGTTCTTTCCTCAGCTGCTCCTCTCCCTGCCGGCCCCAATCCAGTTCCGAAGCACCAGCTGCGAGCTCGTCTGAGTAATGGATCCAGAGTCTAGTCACGTGAATCTAAAGTTCGCCACATAAAGTCTGCTGAGCTTTGTGACAGAAGCGTTTGACGGAAGCCAAAATCTGGTCTGCGGACTTGGTCCATTTGAAGGGCTTGGGATTTTTGTTGTGCAGGTCGATGAAGGTACGGATGTCGGCCTCGAGCTGCCTGACGGAGGTGTGAACACCTCGCTGGATCTGCTTTCTGGTGAGCTCAGCGAACCAGCGCTCGACCTGATTGATCCATGACGCGGAAGTCGGCGTGAAGTGGATATGATAATGCGGCCGGCGGGCGAGCCACGCTTTGATTTTGGGTGTCTTGTAGGTGGCGTAATTGTCCATGACGATATGGACATCGAGCCCTTCAGGGACTTGAGCGTCGATCTCTTTGAGGAACTTCAAGAACTCGACCGCCCGGTGACGCTTGTAGCATTTGCCGATGACAAACCCCGAGGCGACATCAAGTGCAGCAAACAGCGTGGTCGTGCCATGCCGCACATAGCTGTGCGTGCGACGTTCCGGTACGCCAGGCATCATCGGCAAGACCGGCTGCTCGCGATCGAGTGCCTGAATCTGACTTTTCTCATCGATGCTGAGGACAAGGGCTCGGTTCGGCGGGGACAGATAAAGGCCGACGATGTCGCGTACCTTGTCGACGAACAGCGGATCGCTCGATAACTTGAATGTCTGGCTACGGTGCGGCTGCAAGCCGAACGCCGCCCACATTCGGCGGATCGTGGTGTGGGAAAAGCCGGTTTCCGCAGCCATCGAGCGGATCGACCAGTGCGTCGCATCGGCTGGCGTCGTCCGCAACGTCCGCTCGTTCACCGCGGCAACCTGATCGTCGTTGATGGTTCGAGGGCGACCAGGGCGGGCCTCGTCAAGCAGGCCGTCACAGCGATCCTTCAAAAATCGGCGACGCCACTTCCCAACGGTGTGTTCGTGGAGGCCGAGTTCGGCAGCCACAGACTTGCTTGGCAAGCCATCCGCACATCGCAGGATCGCGCGGCATCGCTCAGATAGCGACCGGGCAACGCGATGACGACGAACTTGCCTCTCCAGGTACGTCCGCTCCTGCTCGCTCAGCACTAACGGCGCAATCGGCCGGCCTCTCATACCTGCATTCGCCACAAGCGCTCTCCTCTACAGAGATTCGAGCTATCAACTAATGCGACGAACTTGCGTTCCAGATGACTAGTTGGAGTGTGGCCGAGATGCCGCCAACCACTGGAGGAACAGGTCAGTCGATTCGACAATTCATCGATCTCGTGAAAGTCCCACAACCTCACGCAGCGTGAGATAGCGGACTTGCTCCAAGGAGCGTTGCGAGCTCGCCGAAGGTGCCATGCTCAATATGCGAGAAGCTGGAAGCCCACGATTTGCCTGCTAGGGCCCCTTTCTCAAATTCAAAGAACATTTAGGCGAACCGCCACAACGACCGCTTGCATCCGGCTGGCTGCACCCAGCTTTCGCATCGCATTCTTGACATGAAAGTTGACTGTATTGTCGCTGATTCCGAGGATTTTCCCAATTTCCCATGACGATTTCCCCTCCGCCACCCACTGCATGCAACTGATCTCCCGCGGCGACAGTGCAACTTTTCTTTCGCAACCATTATCGCTGGGACGCGAGATGTCGCCATAGGCGGTGTGAAACTGCCAGGCCAGGGCGTTGAGATGACCGATGTGGTCCTGAGGATCAGCATCGTCGAACGCAGATGCAAACGACACCACAGATATCCGACCCAACGGGCCAAACAACGGCACACTCATGCCATGCTTCAGCCCCGCCTCTCTCGCCTCGTCCAGTACGCGTCTTTCGTCCGGTTGAAGCTGACAGTGGTCGGCGAGTTGATCCCATAAAAACGGCCGCGAATGCATCGGCGTACGCCGGACCACCGGATCGATAGTATGGTACTTGCGCTTGAAGTATCGCTCGCACCAGTCTGGCGGCCACTTCACAGCCACAGTAGGCGGTGGATACTCCGCGAGGCGAAGTGGCTCAACGAAGTTAAGAGCGCCGTATGCGACTTCGCTGAAGCCTTCCTTGGTGGCACAGCCTACAAGAAGCTCGAATAGCGCTCTGAGTGAATGAGTCTGGTTCGCGCATTCGGTGAAGCTAAAGAGGTCCATGACGGGCGCTTCAGTGCGATGATCGATCTCCACGTCATCGTGTTCGATTGCGCTTGTTTTAGGCCGAGCCAAATTCCAGTCCATGAGCTGAACTCGAGGGTTAGTTTATTCGTGCAGTCTGAGCGCTCGCGCTATGCCGGACGCCATTCGACGAATTCGTTGCACCGCCGCCGAATGCGCCGGCAGCAGCCCTGCCTCCGAGGCTGAGCGGAAGTGATCGGTCCGTTTTGCCGATAACGCACTGGCCAAATCGGAGATCATCGCCCGTGATCCGTGTTGACGAATGATGTCGTTGATACGAATCCAACGGTGTCCCGCTCGATCATGGCGGCACCGATGGTCCGCAGGTCCTGGACTGAGCTTCCAAACAGCTCCACCGGCTAGAGGCTTGGCTCTGTTGAGCTTGCATGGCGAGAAAACGCAGCCGAACGACGCTTTGGTTTGTCTCGAAGCCGAGCATGACGAGATCTTGGGCTCTGATCTGCGCGATACAGCAAAGCTCGAGGGGCTTGGCGGCGCGCGACTCGAGGAGCGTCCTATGAGCATCCAGGCCTTGCTTAGGGACGAAGACAATACGAGATTCATGTCTTTTCCCAATCTTGCGAATTGCCATCGCTGACCGTTCGCCGATTCTCCGCCGCGCGACGGCGCCGGGGACGGGATCGATGAGCAACACGGAACAGTCGAGGTAGAAGCCATACTCCCCGCATATTTGTGCGGCGTCTCATCGATTCCGTCCGGCAGGCCTGGCGCAAACGTACCGAACGTGCAGAAAGGGGCCACCTTAAAGGCGCAACGAGAGATACTCGTAACCGCGAGATCTGCTTGATGCGGAGGACATTTTGCATGCGCTTCTCCAGCAGGGAGACGACGCGCCAGACCAGCAAGTGTCATACCAACTGCTGATTTGACAAAAACAAACGCAGAAAGAGCTTCGAACGCGCATGATTGGTGCGATGTAGGTCCGTCGAAGCATTCATGACATGCGGAGGAAAGGTGACATCACCATTGCGAGGCGCGACACGAGGTGAGCTACAGCAAGAAATGCAGCTCACCTCGGCGGGCCCGTCGAGTGACGCTCCCTCAGGCCCCAACGCAGTCTTATTCCAGCCCAGTCAAGTACCAGGTTCGGCAATTGATTGGAGGGTCCCAACATGCCACTCGTCAAGGAACTTGAACTGACTGCACCTCCGGCCAGCTATTCCGGCGAAGCGCTTCGATCCGTCCCTAAGCAGAAACACAGTTACACCGCACCTGATTGCGCGAATCATGATGGGCTCGGTGGAAAAAGGCGAAGATCGTCGCCAAGATCGGTGAAGCATGGCTTGTCTGCTCTTTGCGATCATCTCACTGCTCTATGCGAGCGTTGGCCAGGCTGGTGGCACTGCATTCGTCTCACTAATGGCATTTTTTGGTATGTCGCCGACAGAGATGCGCCCGACGGCGCTTGGTCTCAACATTGTCGTCGCGACTTATTCTACGTGGCTCTTCCACCGCAACAAGGCCGTTGACTGGGCCATCCTGCGCCCGCTTCTCTTTTCGTCTATGCCAGCGTCGCTTGCCGGCGGCTTGATTGTGCTCGATGATCACATGTACAAGACGCTGACCGGGCTCGTTCTTCTTCTGGCGAGCGCCGTGATGATCATGCAGCGGGGACGCGCTGCTGATCGTGTTTGCGAAACTCCGCTCACGGCAATCGTGAGCATTGGCGCGGCCCTTGGCCTGGTTTCCGGTCTGACCGGCGTGGGTGGTGGAGTGTTCCTCGCGCCGACGCTCATCACACTGAGTTGGGCATCACCGAAGCAGACCGTCGCGTTATCACCCCCTTTTATTCTGGCCAATTCCGCAGTCGGCTTCGTCGGAGCTCTTTTCACCGGCCAATTTCCCTCTCCGGATTTGCCTCTTTACGCTATCTCCGCGCTGGCCGGTGCGGTCGCCGGAACGGTAATTAGCCTAAACTTCCTGGACCAGACAGGCATCAGATTTATCCTCGTGGCGGTTCTGGTCGTTGCCGGCATCCAATTGGTTCTCGCTTGAAAGTCTCAGCTCCCATCTTTCGTGGACCGGCAGGACATCCAGCACGGTCAGATCGGGGTGCAACATGATGGAGGCAGCAGCTTATGTCTGGTCCGCGCGCCTTGACTAACTCTGAAAAACCGCCAACGCGAACACGAAAAGCTGTCGGGTTGAGCGGCGATGGGGCGGATCACCTCGTGCATCCCAGCTGATCGTCATGAACCAAGCGGTCCGTACCTAGTCACATCCCGTTCGCGCTTCCCATTTGGCGAGAGGGTCAACGTCGGCGGGGCGCGCGAGCGGGATGAGGCGTACCTCCATCTCGTCTATGGCTCGCGCGGCCCTCTCATCCAGGGCGCAGTAACGCAGGAAGAAGAGCATCTGATGGGAGGCGATCGGGCACGCTCTCGCTACCCTACGGATCGCGCCAGGGGCCGCATTCGGCTTCTTCAAGAGCGGTGGGGGCCTGGAAATCTACTTCAATGTAGACCTGCAACGCCGCGCGTGTGTGTGGGTTACGTTCTCATGGAGAATGTCAGGGAAGATGATGTGCTGAGCGCCAGAAAGACGCAGGCAATCTTGAGGGCATGGATGCGAAGGCGCGGCAATGAGCCGCCTCGGCCACGAAGCCGTCAAAATGTCGCGCGTGCAGCTTTGAAATCAGCCGTGCCGATAGATTCATCCCTTTACGAGTGCCCGATGAGTTCGATGCCTTCGGCGTTGTATACCGGAGGTTGGGTGGGGTGCCCACTTTCGGCTGATCGAGCTGTTTGGCGGCACTCTTCTTCAGGCCTGGCTAGGCTCAGCTCTCATTTTCGCGAGACGAGCTCCTGGTTCGGTGGCCTACCGAACCACAAACTTCCCCGATCCGTTGTGAATGGACTGAAATGCCAGGCCACGAAGGCTATTTCCATGCAATGAACAGGCGCAAGATCTCCCAGTCGGCTCCTGCATGGCGGCTCCGGCTCGCAGCATCAGAACATAGTGACGGGACGGTCGAAACCTGACCAGGCGGTCTATGTGAAGCTGAGAGCTGCAGGTGCATCGCATCGATGCGACGCCAATGAAGGCTAACGGAATAGATATACGCGATCTGGCAGGGATCGATAGCTCCAAAGCCGATGTAAAAAGAAGACCACCCAGTTTGAAGCAGAATCGACGCTATTGCAGATAGTGTCTCGTCCGATTGCATCTGGCCGCGATTCGCTTTGCCATCAGCAGGCGTCCAAAGTCGTTGTGAGTTGGTGAGCTGCATTAGACAGCGACACGCCGGCGAACCAAGGCGCCCCGACGCACTTCGCCGGGGGGCTGAAAGTGCGCTGGGGTCGCCCCAACATCATCAGTACATCCGTGATGATGCTTGTGGCAATGAGACAACCAGCGTGGCGGAATTGAGGCTTATGCGTTCGATACTAGAGATTGAGAATTGTTTTCGTCGGCCGCGCTAGAGGACTTGAATCGCACGTCGCGTCACGTTTTGCTAGTGCGCTCCTCGCTCTCATCTAGCAAGCAACTTATCTTTTGTGTCACGCCGGCCTTTGGAGGAGGCATCCGTCGAACTCTATGAGCAACCAATCGGCTTTGCTTGAAAAAACCGGTCTGGAGATCGAGAGGCCGAGCTGCTCTTGGTGAGACCTACAAGTCCCTGTTTCCGTCGCAAAAATGACGGGCCGTCAGCGGATCCGAACTGACGTGCCCTCGGGTGAGCGATTGATCGCTCGCTCCAGCTCGTCGGGGACGTCTGGCCGCTTCAACCGTGTTCGCACGAGAAAATTCATACCTAAACGTCCAGATAATCGCCAACGAGCGGCTCTCACCCCTCGCTCTGCTCCTAAGCCGCGTTGGCAGTAACATCGAAAACGGGACCAGATCTCAAAACCACTAAGCGGGTTTGACATAACGCAAAGACACAAGAGGCGGCATCGGTCAGCTTCATGCTGTTGAGCATGGGAAAGTTGAGTCTTGCAGACCTCTCTTCTAGATAAGTATTGCGATGCTCGCCTGCCTTGGTACACCATCTATCCAACCGTACCGGATTTCTCCGCGATGGTCGGTGCCAAGACTTGTGAGACATGGCTGAGGCGGCTGCCTCCCGACGAGCCAGTATCGCTCTACATCCACGTTCCGTTCTGTCGCTCTATATGTTGGTATTGCGGTTTCCCTACAAGCCTCACTCGCGGCGAGCGACCGGTCCGCAATTACTTGGCAGCAGTGCGGGACGAGATCTGCTTGGTCGCAGAGCAAGTGCCGCGCGCTCTGCCGGTGCACGACGTGCATTTCGGCGGCGGGACGCCGACCAGCATTGCACCGAGCGATTTTCTCGCCTTGATGGAACTCCTGCGCCACTGCTTTACATTCAGCAAATCAGCTACCATTGCCATAGAAATCGATCCGCGTGGGGTCACGGCCGAGATGGTGGAGACGTTGGAAGCGGCCGGGATCAACCGCGCAAGCATAGGCGTGCAAAGCTTCGACCCCGTGGTTCAAAGGGCGGTGAACCGAGTCCAGAGCGAGGTACAGACGGCTTCTGTCGTCGAAAGGCTTCGCCAGCATGGGATAAGGCGCATCAATTTCGACCTTCTCTTCGGACTGCCGCATCAGACGGTGCGGTCTTGCGTGGACTCCGCGCGGACGGCTCTGGCCATGCGGCCAGACCGGCTTGCGGTTTTCGGCTATGCTCACGTCCCGTCCTATATGAAGCGTCAGCGCCAGATCGATGAGACGGCGCTGCCGGATAATGTCGCCCGCGCTGAGCAAGCCGCGGCTATTGCACATACGCTGGTCTCGGCCGGCTACCGCCAGATCGGGCTTGACCATTTCGCCCTGCCCAATGACGAGCTCGCGCTGGCCCAGAAAGCTGGTCGGCTGCGCCGCAACTCTCTGGGCTATTCGGCTGATACCTGCAAAACCGTAATCGGCTTAGGTCCGTCAGCCATCGGCCGTCTGCGCGACGGTTACGTCCAGAACGAGATCGCAACCGCTTCCTATCACCGACACATTCAGGCCGGCCGCCTGGCAACCGCAAAAGGCTACTGTCTCACCGCGGAAGATCGCCTCCGCGCCGCAATCATCGAGCGCCTGATGTGCGATTTGCAGGCCGACGTACCAACGATCTGTGCTGCTCACGGATTTGATCCGATTCCTCTTCTCCATTCGGCCGACCGCCTGGGAATGCTTGCAGAAGATGGGATAGTGGACATTGAAGAGGGATTCATTCGGGTCAAGCAGGAGCACCGGTTTGTCATTCGAGCTGTTGCTGCCGCGTTCGACACTCATCTCGACCGCATTCCGATTAACTAAGCTACGCATGGGAGCAGATCCAAAACCTTTAAGAGGGAGCGCTCCGAATAAGCGCCTCGGGCAGACAGACCAGATTCGAGAATGTGGCGGCGATGTGATGACACGAGCTTTGAGATATGGCCTCAAAACTGGCGAAGGCTGATTAAAAGGGAGCGAGGAGCGCGGCTTCCGCCGTTCAGGGCCACGGCTCGATCACGCGGAACGTGCTCTGACCACCTGCCCTGGAGTGCTCTCGATGATAGTGACGGCCTCAGTACATGCCGCTGGAGACGACAGCGCCCGCACAAGCTTCGGGTATTGCTCGGCCGCAGGCAGCTTTCCTAACCTACGGGCCACCTCATCGAGCACAGTTGGGACTCGACCACACCTGCAGCGTCTCAGACCTCAAGGCTCGGCTGTCTTCGGTGGGGCGATCACTGGCGCGCCTCCGACGGAAACAGGTCCCTGTGGTTTGGATCGCCCGAACCGTTTCCTGGCGACGCTCGAAGCAGCCCGGGTTGACGACAAAGGAGGCTCGGAAGCAGCAGAAGGAACAGGTGTTAAACTCTGCAGCGAATCGATCCGCGACGTCAGCATGGCGATCTGATCCAGGATTCCTTTGAGGTCATCCCGCTGAGCGTTGATCCGGTTGTTGAGTACTGCGATCTCATCGCCGGCTTTCTGTTGTGCCCACTTTATCTCAAACAAGGATGCCCTGTCCTCCAGTGACAGGCTCATCGTTGAAGCTTCCGGCGTCTCGAGAAAGGCTTCAAGGTTAGCCCAAAGCCAGGCGCCAGCAGCACACGAGCCAACGAGGACAAGCGGGAGCACCAAGACCGGGAGGATCCGTCTTGACGGCCCGTGCAAGAGCGGCCGCAAGTCTGAAGCGGCCGCTTGATCCATCAAGTCCATTGTCCCTCGCTCAAGATGCGATCCCAGCAGGCTTGCTTCGTCGACGCGATAGACTGCGATGCTCATGCGCTCCAGAAGCTGCGAGCGCCGACAATAATCAATCTTGCCGAACTTCCCGACCGACCGCCCTGCTCCTATGAAGCTACTTCTTGAGCAAGGCAACGCGACAATTTGCGCGCGTCCTCCATGATCGCGTCATCACTGAGCTTACTCATCTACGCCGGCGATGGCGCAGCAGATTCTCGCCATTCAGGAGAACCCTCGGGATTTTCTTACTCACAGAACGAATGCAAACCGTCCACCCATTCGTGCAGAGTGTTCGATGGAGCACCCTCTTGCCGGACCAGCAACCTCATCCGGGGCGGCGACGGCTGATCGGCCAAGCGGCAATGGCCGATTGGAACGGCAAGAACTGTACCTGGTCAACTACCAATTCCAGCAGATTGTTCGAGATGACGGCCTCGTGGCAAGCGTGACCAATGAACGCCGCGTACGTCAAGGATTCGGATGCAAGACAGGTTGTGCCGCGCTCTCGGCCGCCAGCAACTGTTCGCCGTTACTCGCCAAAGCTGCTCGATGGCTGATTCCTCAGGTCTTCTGGGCCATCACGTTGGATGTTGTGGTGAGGTTGGCGCGCGCGCAACTTCAAGCCTGGCTATTGTCTCGTGTTTCGCTGCGAACGATACCGCTAAAGCGCTTCGTGAATCCAAGCCTCTTGCACGGCGAGCCTTGCTTTCCGGTAGCTACCGTTTCGTCCAGAAAGCCCCCTTCGATGCAGACGCGCGACACCGCCAGACTCGCCTGACACACAGTGGGCAGGGCGGACATTCGCAATGTTTTGGTGGCCAGGACAGCAAGCCCCTGCGCGCTCGTCGTGAGCATCTGCCGAGCCAGCGCCCTCCTCTGGCTCTCGGCGCACCGGCGTTATGCACCAGCAAAGTTTCGGACCAGATCATCGTCGTGCCGCGGGGTGAGAGGTTCAGGAAACCTGGGTGGTCCTCTTCGGATAGATCGTGTTCTGGCTCGTCCCTCTCGCCCTCGGACGCGAAAACGCCGGGAGCTCACTCTGCCCAATCAGGCCGCAGTTCAATCTATTCATCGCCGGGCGACATGGGCCCGAAGTACGCCATGCGTGATTGCCTTCTTGCGACGAGCTCGCCTGGGACAAACTCGGCTACGGCAGCACTTTCGTTCAATTTGAGATCAAGGGGAAAGCAATCTAGGCTTGTTATCGCGCTTTCGCTAGCGGCTTGTCTGGTCGGCAATTCCGTACTGGGACAAACGGCGAGCGGACTTGATCCTCGTAACCACTCCGTGGATCAGGCCAGCAAAAGAGGAAAGACCCCCGCTCGGGCCGCGAGGCTCCCGATCGACCTGATGCGTCAGGAAATCCGCGCTCCTGCCTCGGCTCCAGCAGAAGGTCTCGGAGTGCCTTTCGAGAAGCAGGGCAATGCGGGCACGGGTGCTCAGACGAGACCGCAAAAGACGATCGATCCCTTTGAAAGGTACGACAAGCTGCGTGAAAAAGGGTTGTGGTTCAACATACCTGGCCCAGCGGACACGATTGATCAGGACAAAGACGGCGTTAGATCGGCGCTGGCAGATGTCGGCATCGGGTACATCGGCTGGACAAGCAACAGCTTTGCAAACAACCAGCTGCCGAATGCGACCAGAAGCCCTATCGCAAACCAGCTCTATATGGGCCAGAATCCGACCTTCGCGTCGGCAAACTTCATGATCGTTACCTACGATCTCAGCCGGTTTGGCATTGCCGACGGACAGATTGTCGTAGGAGCCGAGCACCAATACTCGACGTGGGATCGCCCGGGACCGGATCGAGCGGGAATCAACACGCTCGCCTACTACCAGACTTTCTTCGACAGGACGCTAGAACTCAAACTTGGCTACCTCAGAAACCAAAATGAGTTCACCGGCACATTGTTCGGAGGAATTACAGGATCGAACATGTCTGCCTTGTTCCAGGCAGGGATGAGCACCAATGCTGCGCCGACGCCAGCGGTCAACTTGAAGTACAATTTTGACGATCGCTTGTACAACAAGGTCTCCGTCCAGCGCTCAATCAGTCCAGATGGTGCCTATGCCCACATAACCGAGAATCCCACCGGCTTGAACTGGAGCACGGCCAACACGGGCATCCTTCTCGTTGAAGAAGCCGGCTACAAGAGCAAGGCTGCTGCCGGCGTACCCGACACGTGGCTGCGGGCGGGCGTTGGTTTGAACAGTAGCCGCTACACGAATTTGGCGGATCCCAAGCAACAAAGAGAGAGCGGGAATAACTTTCACTACATCGCTGCGGACAGGCAGCTCTGGCAGAATGACGCGGGTGGGATGCCGTCGCGCGGCATCTATGGCGGCTTCTCCATCATGGGAGCTCCGCCTGACCTCAACAGGATCAGCCAATATTACGAGCTTCGTCTTTATGCGAAAGGGCCTTTTGATAGCCGGCCCAGTGATCTGATTGCAATCGTTGCTAGCAAGACGAGCTGGAGCAAATTTGCGGTGGATGCTGCCTTGGCTAAAGGCCAGCTTGCGCATCGCGATACCACGGCAATCACTGGAACATATACCGCCCATCTTGCTCCGGGAATATATGCAGGCGTGGGACTATCATACATTCATAACCCCACAGGCATCACGCACACGCCCCACACTGAACACGCGCTCAATCTGCTGGTATCTACGTTGATATTCTTCTGATCATCGCAGACGCCATTCTGATTTCAGCATCTCGTGCCGCATGGGACTTGAGCTTCGCGATCTTGTTGAGGAGACCGGCTGCATCTGCGCGAGACGAGCCCGTGTAGGGGTGCGCCAGCTGCAAGAGCTTATGGAGAAAAGATGTCGTTGGACCCCAAGCAAGGTGAGGCGGAGTGTTGAGGAGAAGCTGGTCCCGAGCGCGGTCATTTCCGAGGTTGTCCACCGCGAATAACTCTCTGCCCGGAACCATGGCCGCGTCAGGTTCTCGAAAGCTTACGCGACTAGGCAGACCTGTTCAGGTGATCCTGGAAGTGAGGTTAGCGTGGACCCGCAAGATTTTGACCCGTTTAACGTGCCAGCTTGGTCGCAAGTGCAGCACGCCGTCTCTCAAGAGCCGCAGACAAGCCAGGCCGGACAAGATGGCTTTGAGCAGCACTTGGCTGAGGTAAGGCAGGCCGAACCCGCTCCCGTCAGCGCTGAGGGCCCCTATCCCCATCTATCTGCAGAAGACCGGGACGTTATCGACAGAGCGATTGCTCAACACGCGACCCAGAAAAAATCCCAGTCGAGCACAGTCAGCTTCTATACTCAGGCACTTAGTCGACTGGCCAATGCTCTGCGTGCTCATGGCCAAACGACTGATCTAGCGGATCACAATTCCCTGGTTCATCACGCAGATACTTACTTTCCTAAAGACGCACTCATGAAGACTGCACTAAGCGTGCTTCGTGCGTATCACGATCCCGACCATGTAGTTTCTCGTGGGCGACGGCGCGCGCTCCCTTCAGCGAAAGACGCATCTAACGATGGCCGGCAATCCCCGGATGAGGCGATCGATCCACGGGCCCAGAGCAATCTCCTGGCAAGTGAGGAGCTCCCCATCAATCATGAACATGACACAGCTCAATCGAGAGCAGCGAAAAGACAGAGGACGCTGAACGATCTGGAAGAAGTTCTGGTATATCGGAAACCGACCGCAAGCGCCGCTTCAGGAGGAAGTGGCGGAGCAATGCCGGTCGCCTCACCGGGCGTCATAATCCGGGGGCAGTGGGACAGGCGACCTCTTTATCCCGAGGATGCTGCCGATATCTTCAGGCTTGAGGAGGCGCTTATTGCGGGCGGGACGGCCTCCGTGACGGCGAAGCAGCATGCAGGTTCTCTTATCGGCTATAGCCGTTGGCTCTTCGCAAAAAATAGACCAAGCATTGTTGCTCGGCTAGACGGCAAATCGCTGAGCGAGGGCAGTGACGTGCGCGAGTTCAGCGGTGCCTCTAGTAGCAAGAGACTGCTCAAGGCATTAGAGTATCTGCGGACCTTTCGATCGACGGGGGGCGTCGTTCCCATCGTGCGTCCAGGGCGTACTCGCGCTAAGCTCGATCCATCCCCTCAGAATGTGGCGCTCATAAATGCCGAGGGCAATTTACTGACAGAACCGACACGCATCGACAGCGCCGCTGCGCAGCAGCGCGCATCGTACGAAGCTAATTGGCAAGAGGAGCATCAGGAGGGACACGACAATCAACCTGTCCCGTCGGCTCTCCTCGAAGGACAGGTCGCGGTCGATCCAGAGCAGCTTCCTCAGGAGCAACTTCGGCGCCTACGCGACCATCTTGAGGACCAAGCTATCCCCTCGCCAGTTTCTCTGCCTTCAGAGGAGCTTCAGCAGCTGGAAAAGGCGTTGCATAACGAGCTTCACCAGCAATCGGAGGATCCCCCTGATCCCTCGTTTCCCTCTGATCCAGAAGAGTTTATCATTGATCTAGACCAGTTCTCTCCAGCGGAGGTTTGGCGACTGCTCGAGGATGAAGACGCACAGGAGCTTACCGAGGGGCGAGATGATCAACCCGCCACCTCGGCCTTCATCCAGGAGCAAGTCGCATCCGATTCGGAGCAGCTCCCTCAGGCAGATCTTCGGCGAGTACTGGATCATCTCGATGATCTACCCAGCGACTCGCCCGTCTCCGTCCCTCCAGAGGAGCTGCGGCAACTGGAAAAGGACTTGCACGACGCTCTTCACGGACTCCGGGATGATCACTTCGCTCCTCCTGTTTCCATTGATCCAGAAGAATTTACTTTTGAGCCAGAGCAGTTTTCTCCAGGGGAGCTTCGGCGACTGCTTGATGATGAATAACCAGAGGAGCTTTAGGAAGGGCGTGACGTCCGCTTTCGTGCGAGGGGACATCGCATTCGACGATAAGGCTGTTCGCGCGGAGGCGTGCTCGTTCCTCCCTGTGCGGTATCAGTAAACGTGACGGTACCGCCTGACGTGAGCACCGGCCATTCAAGTGCAGTATCTTGATAAATTTTTGATACGGCTTCGGCGCAGACTTAAATCATCGTGCAGCGAGCGGGCCGACGCGCTCCTGTTTCAGACCACGAACACGGCACGGCGGACTAATGATGACACGATGAGACGGACGATGCGCGCAGGGGGCCGGTCGTCATGCAATTTGACACCTGCCGGATGTTGTCTCACCCGATGCGGATCTTGCAGGGCAGCTTACCCTGTACACAAACTTCCGTGTTGAATGGGTCGCTTGATTCGATCGGGTTCACGCCGCGCTCGCTTGAGAGACCGTCGCTTCGAAACCTTCCGAGCCAGGCACGGGCCTGATGTACAGGCAGCGGAGAGGTTTCCGCTTGAGAACTAACTGATCATCCATCGCGGTCGAAATCAGGCGTGTATTCACGCCCCACCTTTGCGATCTGCATCGATTGGGTGCATCGCCGGTCAAGTGCGGCGTGATAGAAGGTCTCACGCGAGCTGCCCGCCGAGCATTTGGAATTGCAGCCAACTTGCTTCTTCACCGAGGTTCGGGATAAACGCGAACGCGCTCGCGTCCTTCGCTTTCCACCAACTCGCCCCTATATGGGATTCCGCGGATTTCGAAATAGGTCGGCCGCCCGGGCTGGGGCATGATGCCCTCGCCTTCCAAAACGCGCACGAGGTAAGGCGGCAGGAACCGCTCCCTATGCTCCCAGCCGCCCCGGATAAGATGGCCAAGATCGACTGCACCTTCCCCGGTTTGCCTTGCGCTTACGATTGGCCGTGGACGATGCAGCGGCCGGGATGGCCCGGCTTCGTTCATCCCAGCGGCGCGCGGGTGATGGATCAGGCGAATATCTCTGCGACCGCCCGGTCCAAATGTCGCCGAATAGCGCTCCCCATTGATTGCAAACTGACTTGGCCCGAACTGGTTTGGCAGCAGATTGATGTTGCCCAAGACATCGATCAGCACGTCTGAAGCGGCCTGGGAGCCGTGGCGCCAGTTGGCGCCAACGATCGCCCCAATGTCCCGCAGCTCCGAAGCCCCCACGGGCGGTCCTGCGAACGGCGAGGCGGCCGCAAATTCAGGTGCTGGCGCGGAGCGCGCATCGTCACGCAAGTCGTGGGGTGTAGGTGGGTCCAGATCAACGAAGGACTCGAGACCGCCGTAGATGTTTGACGATCGAGGCCTCACGGACGAAGGCGATGCGGGTTCTTGCATCTGTTGCCCAAGCCAAGCCCAGGCTCCCTGGCTCGGGGTGGCTGGAGTGGCAGGAAGCTCGAGCGGCGGATGAGCCTGCGCGGCCCAGTGCGGCGCCGGCACTGGTGAGGCAGGTTCGTGGATTTGGTCGCCGAGCCAATCCCAGGCTCCCGCGCTCGGCGTCGCCGGCGTTGCGGGAAGCTGCTGGGACGAGCCGGCCTGCCATCCGCTTTGCGGCGCCGGCATCGATGAGCCAGATCCGTGCATTTGCTCTCCAAGCCATTCCCAAGCTCCCGCGCTCGGCGTGGCTGGCGTTGCGGGAAGCTCTTGTGGCGAGTGGGCCTGCCGAGCAGCTTCCGCAGAAGGCTGACCCGGGTCCTCAGGAGGCGGCAATCCCAGCGCCCTGTTCGCCTCAAGGATTTGCTGGTAAAGGCCGAGCCTGACCAGATCAGCGTTGATCTTGCTGTCCTTCGTTTCGCGCTTGTACTCCTCCACATCCTGGGCGAGGCCAGGAGTGGAAAGTCGGCCGGCGATCGGCTGCCTATTATGCGTCTGCAGCCACTCACTCAGCCTGAACATGCGGCGAGTTTGCCTGTCGATCGTCTTTGGATCGATCCTGTCTGTTGCCTTTTCCGCCGCCGCCCACATGCGAATGAGGGGTGCGTCCTCAGCATGAGGAGCCAGCCGGCGGACATCGGCTGCCAAGGTGTTTCCGGCACCGACTTCACGGAGCTTCTTCAGGGCCGCCTTGATGCGCCTGCCGCGGTCCTTTGCGTAGGTGTCGACGTCCTCATCGAGCTCAGCTTCTAGCTGGTGGTTTTCCACATCCGGATTTTCCAGCTGCGCGTTTTGCAATTCCCGGCGAATTCGATCGGCAATCGAGGGCCTGCCGGCGTCGCTCAGGCGCGCGCTCAAATGGCGCAAATCGGCTGCCGCATTCTTGATGGTGCCGTCGCTGAGATTACCCGTCGCCTTGTTTCGGAAATCTTCAATGAGCTCCTCATCGGCCGAATTGACCCCGCGCGTCCGGCCCGGCTGCCTTGCATAATCAATTCGTACATTCGTCGAAAAGACGTCAGATTCCCCCGCGTCACGCGACGACTTTCCGCCAAGGGCCTTGCCGATTCCCGACTTGAAGCGTGACCATAATCCGCGGCTTTTTCCGCTCTTGGCCGAGGCGGCAGACTCTGCGTCCGGAAAGCTGTAACGTGCGCTGCTGAACAGATCATCTCGCAAACTAGACTGCGGCACTTGCGCTGAAGCGGGAAGCTGGAAGCTGGGAATGTCTACGCTCCGTCGCGTGCCGCCTAGCGCACTCTCCCTGAAAGCGGAGTGCGGCGGCACCCGCATCGAACCGCCGAAATCCTCCCGCCGGACTGCTCGACCACCTCCTGCGGGAGGCCGCTCAGGCGAAGCTGACTTGCTTTCATCAGACGGATCGAGATTCAAATCCTGCAGCCGCCTTTCAAAGTCACCCTGCTCGCTTGGGCTGCCCGCTCGCCGCCCACTCCGCCCCTGAAGGGCGGCGTACTCTCGCATCCAGGCTCCTGAATCGAAGAATGGGTCAACCGGATCCATCCTGCTCTCCTCATGTTTGCATAGACCCTGCAGCAATCCGTACGGTCTGGATTACGGCCAAATAGCAGCTCGTTCAGCAAGAGTCAGATCATTTATTGTTGTAGCAGCAACCTTTCGAAAAGCTGACGAGATCAGGATATTACTGGGCGCGAGAGTGGCCCGGAATAGGCACTCGCCTGACTAGGGACGGGGGTCGCTCAAATTTTGCCGCACCTCTTCGCCGGCCTCCAAGTTCGAGCTGACGAAATTCCTCGACTGACGTAACAATGGATCGCCTGTCGATCGTGCGCCGAATTCAAGCATCGCCGCCCGAGCAGTTAGCTGCCTCGTCAAACCGAGCTGGCTGGCTTCGGCAGCGCCTCGGCAACCGATGATTTCACCGCTGCGCGCCTTGGTCTCCTCGACAACTTTCGACCGAGGAGCTCTCGTCGCGAAGCGCCTTCGACTGAGCGTAGATACGCCCTCACCCGACACGCGAGGATTTTCGTCACTCGTCAAGACCGAAAGACCCTCATCGACAGGAGCGCATTGCCAAGACGCAAAAGCACCTTGGCAGCGATGGCCGAGCCTTAGCGATCGATCTTTAGGTACCGCCGCGGAGCAACAGTAGATATCGCTGCGGCGGTTTGGGAGCCTCATAGTTCGAGGCCACGCTCTGCGAGCACACGTTGCATGACCTCGCCTTTGATCTCGCCAGCGATCTCGTTTCGGACTTGGGCTCCGAGCACCCGCTCGGCATCCGGATCGCCTAGAAGACCATGCTCGCCCAGTCGCTGAGTCAAGCGGGTTTGAAACTCGTCGCCCATGGCGTCGAGCACCCGGTCTTCCATCGCGGCATGTTCGTCTGGAGCGAGGCGCCTCAGCACCGTCTCCCAGGGTTCCCAGCGGCTTGCCATGTAGTCGGTGAACTGGCTTGCTTCCCGCTGCCGCACCAGGTCGAGCGCCTCCGTCGCATCATCCTCGCTGACGTGAGAGACCTCCAGGAAGCGCATGTCAGGGGCGAGATGATGGAGCTCCAACGGCTCGCGCAGCCGATGTTGATAGGCCAGATAGACTTCGATGTCGTCTACGTTCGGGTTGCCGCTGGCGAGCGAGTTGATCCTGTCGCGCGCGATCTCGTCCAACGCCTCCAAGCGGAAGGCGACACGGCCGCGCTGGATCAGATCGCCAAGGCGATCGTCATATAGCCCGTCCTTGACGTCAGCGTTGATGCGCGCGGTCTGCATACCATTCCAGTGCAAGGTGACGCGATCCTCGCAGCTCGTGTTGGCCTCGGAAGCCTGCGCAAAGAACTGCTCGCGCAATGTCGGATTGGCGGCCGCGTGCCGCAGATCATCAGCCACTGCTTGCCGAAACCCGTTATTGCCGTAGTTCACGGTGCCTCGTAGCCTCTCCAGGAACTGTGCGTAGTCTTGGGCGCCGGGCTCATCTGCAAAGTGCTGCCATTCGGCCAGCGTGGCCGGGTCGTCTGCGAGCCAGTGTGCGGCAGCTTCATGCAGGGATTGCTGCGCAAGCTGCGGTGGCGCTTGAGCCGCCGCCAGATGAGCGAGGACGTCGTCCGGCAGCGCGTTATCCTCCAATTCGAGGCTCTCCAGATGCGGGTAGTAGAGGCTATTATTCGGCACAACAGCATCTAAAAGACCTTCAGGCAGGCTGGTCAGCCGGTTACCGCTGACATTGAGCGATTGGAGCGTGCTCGGAAGTGGGTCGGGGAGGTTGGCCAATTGATTGCCGCTGACATTGAGTTCAACGAGCCACGAGGGGAGGGACACCGGGAGGTCGGTCAACTGATTGCCACTGACCGCAAGCGAGGTGAGCCCGCTCGGGAGAGCGTCCGGCAGGCTGATGAGCCGGTTGTCGTTTGCGTTCAGGATCTCGAGCCCGGCTGGAAGGTTTGCCGGCAGACTGGTCAAGCTGTTGTCAACGACCTCGAGCTCAGAGAGGGTCGCCGGAAGATCGTCCGGCAAACTGGTCAAGCGATTATGGCTAATGAGAAGACGCTGGAGACGGGGGGGGAACACGGCAGGCAGGCTGCTTAGCTCGTTGTGTCTGGCGCGCAGTTCCAGCAACCTTGGCGGAAGGGCGGCGGGCAGAGCGGTCAGTGAGAGCCAGGACAAATCCAGCGAGCGCGAGCCTGTGTTATCCGAATTCCTGATTCGTCTGCGCCCCTGTCGCCTATTCTCGGCTTCGCCCTGCCCTTCTTCGGCAACCCAATTGTCCAGGATCTGTGCGCGCGCGGAGGCTGGGGTCCGATACCCTGTCAACGTTTCGACCAAATTCGCGACGGCACGATTGAAGCCGCCGAGGTAGCTTTCCTGCTCCACCTCTTCGAATGCGCCCGGGGAGGAAGCCGCGCTCCGCTGTGCGTGTCCTGTGTTCATCAATCTCTCCATCCGTCAGAACTAACGAGTACACCTCCGCTTCCCAAGGCCGCGAAGCAGCTAGGTCCGCAGAGCAAATGATCATTCGGAGGCCTGTGCGCGTGGTCCGCGACTGCCGTCCAGCACCTCTTTGACACAGGCCGATACGAGCCCAACCTGGACAATAGATCGATACTGCTGCCCGCAGTCTGCCATCTCGCTGCCAGACAAGTCCGGAGAACCGTCAACGGTGGCAGCCTTCGCCCTTAGCAGGCCCACCTGTCGATCAGCTGACGAGTGTCGCTGCAAAAACACCCAGATCGTGGGGCTCGCCACCAACGGCAAATACCAGCGCGGCAGCGATTGTCTTGGCACGAGAGAGGACCGACGCGGACGGTTGGGCGTTGGAGAGCGTGCGCTCTTGCTTCGCAGGCAGTTGGAGAAAGGCACCGCCGCCACGCGCGGGCTTTATACTTGAGCCGCTGCTGCTTGGTTATGCGCGGAAACACGTCAGCGGAAAATTTCTTACGGTCAGGGGATCGGCCGATCAAATCCTGCACCCAAGGTCATGCCAGCTTCGTTGCCATCGATGCCACTTCCGGCGACAGTCTGTCAGCTTATCGAAAGCTAATGTTCCTAGAGCATCGTCACCGTGGGCTGAGTCTGCGCTCAATTTCGTGAGGAGGGTGGGATGGATCCATTTGAGAGAGGACATATTCAGCGCAACGGTGGCATCCCTTCTGTATCTTCCGGACAGCGGGACGGGCAAAACGAAGACGCGGCGCAGTGGAACGCGATGGTGACAGGCTCCGCAGCAAACTCCGGAGATTCCGCCCATATCGAGGGCGATGGAAATGGGGCGCTTGAGAATTGGGCTGCCGAACCGGAGGTAGGCCCGCTCGAGGATCGGGAAGAAGCGGTGCGCCGAGCGAATACTCTGGGTGAGACCACTACACTGGATCTTGGATCGCTGTCCCTTACAAGCCTGCCAAGACTTCCGAGCATTATCGTTGCGCTTGATGTGCCCTTCAATCGATTGACCACTCTGCCCGATAGCCTGCCTGCTTCGCTCCGGCGTCTTGACGTTAGGGGCAATCAGCTGACCACCCTGCCCGAACTCCCGACCGAGCTCAGAGGCCTCGACGCGAGCTCAAACCGGCTGAGGAGCCTGCCTAGCGTCCTACCTGCTGAGCTCGAACATCTCGACCTCAACCACAATCAGCTGCAGGAACTGCCCGAGGCGCTGCCTGCTTCGCTGCAGTTTCTCCGCGCCAGTCACAATCAGTTGGCGAATCTGCCGGAGACCCTTCCCGCCACCCTCCAGTTTCTCGACGTCAGCGAAAACCAACTGACGCGTCTGCCGCGGCACCTCCCTGCTTCGCTGGACTTTCTCGACGTCGGCCAAAACCAATTGACGAGCCTACCGGACGACCTGCTGACGCAATTGGTCGCTCCTGGCAGCATAGTTCTGACCGACAATCCTCTGCCCGAGCAGGTGCTCGCGGACCTGGATACAATCCTAAGCGCCGAAAACTATGCCGGTCCAACCGTCTACCATTCGCACAATGACGAAAGTGAATTGTCCGAGACAGACGATGAACAGCCCGATGCTCTCATTGAAACGGTCGCAAACTGGCTCCGGGGAAATCCACAGGAGGGTGATCGAGAGGTGCTGGCCGCTTGGCGGAGCGTCGCTGAAGAGCCGGGCGCCCGGGAATACGCACTCTTCCTTGGCAAACTGTTCGACTCCGTGAACTCTGGCAACGAAGAATTCCGGCAGTCAGTGGCCAATGATCTGCGCCAAGTGGCGCAAAACCCGGAATTGCGTAAGCGCTACTTCCAACTAGCCCTGGACGCCAACGAGAGCTGCGAGGATCGCAGAACTTTGACCTGGAACGGCATGCAGACCGCACGCCTCATCGCAGAGGTCGAGAACGGCGCCTATAACAACAAGGCCCGGCTTCCCGATCTCATCGATCTGGGGCGGGTCATGTTCCGCCTGGACGCGCTGGACAGAATTGCGCGCGAGAAGGTTCACGCGCTAGGCTCGGGCAACAACGTCGAAGACATCGACGCCATTGAGGTCTCTCTTGCTTATCAAAATAAGCTCCGCGAGCGGCTGGGGCTGCAACACGTCGCCCCGAACATGCGCTTCTTTGAGGTTTCCGGTGTGACCGACGCTGACTTTGACAGCGCAGAGACATCCGTGCGCAACCGAGAAGCGGCGGAATTCGCCGACTATTTGGCGGTGGACTGGGAACCCTGGGACAGCGTTGTGAGTCGTATCGCACCCGAAGACCACACCAGGGCGCACGACCAGCTCCTTGCTGCAATGGGCACGGAGTTCCACAGCCGGCTGCAGCAACAGCTCACCGACAAAGGTTTGATCGGGGTCGAAGCTGACCTTGTCGAGGATGCCAAGATAGAGTTGGGCGCCGCAGTTCGCAAAGAGATCGCCCGTGAGATCAAGGGGGCTCTCAGAGATAAGGTGCTTAATGAGCACGGCCTCACCCTATGAAGCGGCCTTTGCAGTATTAGAGCAGCTTTCGGCCCGGTCACTCCTAGGTCGTCCTCAACCCGGATGGTTGTCTCAGCTCATCGGTCTATGCCAGGCGGGCAGCTCTCATCGTCTCTTACCCTGGATGCCGGCGAACGGCGGCGAAATGGCAATCAGCTAGTTCCTATCGGATTCCTGGGAGTTGCCACCATCGTAATGATCGCCTGGCTTGCAGCGATAGTTTGGGCGAGTTGGAGTTTGAGCACAAGGCTTCTACGTAAGCACCAAGAGGCCGGAGGAGGATTTCGCAGGCCTTTCCGTCCATTTCATTATCCTATGAGTTCATTCGTGATCCGGTGGCGACGGATGCGACAGCGGGCACACGGCTTGTTGGAATTCCGGCGAGGAATCGCGCCGACAGTCTGCTTGCTGAGATCAACCGCAGTGGACTTGTAGGCCTATCGATTGGCCGCCCTTGTAGGTGAAAGGCCAGCCGAGCTGATGGCGGCCTGAACACATTCCGGCAGGTTCGGTTTCTTTCGGTCGAAGCCGCTGGAGCCATCAGACGTACAGTAACAGACGTCGCTTGACGAAGTTCGGAGCTGCGCGAACGTGTTCCACGCCGCATCTAGCTTTGACTTCGACCTGACGAAAAGCGGCAATCATTCCATTCCCAGGTGCGCTCATTCCACGCGAAGTGGCGCTTTGCACGAGATGATTGTGGGCAGCTGCTGCCCTCAAGCCCTATTGGGGCTCTTGTCCGTCGGTCGCGCCCCCGAGAGGTCGGCGTGGAAAATACATCCGACCAAGATAAAGGGGCATGCGCACTGGAGCAGCGCTTCTTCAGGAGCTCAAACCTTTGCTAAGCTTCCGCTACCCTGGCCAGGAATCTCTGCACTTCCAGCTTCAGACGATTGCTATCCTCAGCTAGGGACCTGGCAGCGGAAAGCACCTGCGTTGACGCGGTGCCCGTCTGATCCGCACCTCGATTGACTTCGGCGATATTTGTGGCGACCTGGGTCGTACCAATTGCCGCCTGCTGAACATTCCGGGCAATCTCTTGGTTTGCAGCGCCTTGTTCTTCCACAGCAGACGCGATGGCCGAGCAACTTTCTGAGATTCGGCCAATAACGCTAGTGACTTCTTTGATGCTTGCCACTGATTCCTTGGTGGATGACTGAATTCCACAAATCTGATCACTTATCTCCTTCGTCGCCTTCGCGGTCTGGTTCGCTAACATTTTCACTTCTGATGCAACGACCGCGAACCCTCGCCCAGCGTCTCCGGCGCGGGCTGCCTCGATTGTCGCGTTCAAGGCCAGAAGATTTGTTTGAGATGCAATTGTGTTGATGAATTGGATGACGTCACCGACCTTGCCGGCGGCCTCAGAGAGAGACAGAACGCGCTTGTCAGCGCTCGCGGCTATTCGAACGGCTTCACTGGCAATACGAGCTGACTCCTGCACTTGCCGGCCAATCTCATTTACGGAAATCGACACTTCCTCTGTGGCCGATGCAACTGACTGAACGTTCGCGGACGCCTGTTCGGAGACCGACGCTACAGCGGTCGAGAGTCGCTGTGTCGATTCGGCAGTGTTTGCCAGTGAGCGAGCCGACGCCTCCAGTTCTGTGGACGCCGAGGAAACGGTTTCGACAATTTCCCCGATGGCCGCGTCGAACGCATCTGCAAGCCTGCGCATGTCGGACTTTCGTTGCTCAGCAGCGATACGATCATGAGCTAGGTTGGCTTGGGCTTCCGCCTCCGCCTTCTCGGCCGATTTCACCTTGAACCTTTCGACCGCATTCGCAATTTCCCCAATTTCGTCCTTGCGACCAAGACCGTGGAGTACAACATCGAAATTGCCTTCGGCCAACTCGAGCATCGATGCTGTCAGATTCCGGATCGGGCTGCTAATGCTGCGCGAGGTAAACACCGCGAGGATGAAACCCAGCAGCAAACTGAGAGTGCCAAGGATCAAGGCTATCATCACGCCAAATCCAAGGTCATCTTCCGCCTTTAGCGCAGTCGCTTTCGAAGCCTTATCGTAATCAATCGCGAGCGGCTCTGAGAGTTCGTCAACCCGACCACCGGCGGCGAGTGCGGAATTTACGGCCGATTTCGCCGCGGGCGTGTCTAGCGCGCTATTTCTTCCTCTAAATTCCTTCAGTCCGAGCGCCTTCGTTTCATCGTCCTCGACAGCTTTTTTGAGATCCAGCACTCGCACCCGGCGCCCCACGTCCTTGGTGTCGGCAGCGAGGTCCTCAAGCCGTGCAAATGTTCGCCTATAGGTGTCTGCGGCCTTCTCCCAATGCGACGGATCATCGGTTGCCAAGGCCATCCATACATGCATCCGAGCTTCAAATAGTTGCTTCTCGATACGCTCATCTTCGGCCACGTGGTCCTTTTGGCGAACCACAGTCGCTAACGATCCGCTCGCGCTCCGGGAGGTATGGATCGCGTAACCGACAATTGCAACGGACATCAGAAGGAGCGATCCAAACCCAGCTATCAATCGACCGGTGATCTTGATGTTTGCAAACACTTGTTGTGGCTCTCTGCTAAAGGGTGGTGGTCTTACCTCGAATGTACTTCAGCGACCCCATCGTAAAACGAGGACCGTCAGCTCTAAAGGCTGGCAGATTTCCGTTTGGCGAGAGCAAGCCCTCGCTCGACTAGATCGAGATCGGCTTCCAGCCTGGCCCTAGCTGATGAATCGGCAATCTTGTGTATGGCCGCTCGTATCTGACGATGGTTCTCCTCTAGCGTGGCAATCGCACGCGCGATCGTGAGCTTGGCATTGGCGCGGGCGGCTTTGAGCCGCTGATTTGCACCTCTACTGGAATCACATACTGTTGCGATCGGCGCTAATGGCGCGTCGCGCTTAGCAATCGCCATCGTTTGCATTGGCTCAGTACGCCGCATGGGCGCACCAGGTCGACGAAATTTCACGACATTGAACATTTTGAACTCGACCGAAGTGCCTCAAAAATACGGGCGCGCAGTCATGCGAATGGTTCTGCGGATAACTCGACATACATGCTCAGCGACCGCGTGTTCGCTAAGGTTGTAAGTCGGCTAGAGTTAACAAATTTCTTTAAATGCAGATGGTCCGCTTTGCGCGCATCAACGACTGACCGCGTACATCGTTTTAAATTGCAGGCTGCACTGGCGACACGAACGTTGAATTACCGCGCCGGCACCCTGAGATGCGCAGAAACTCTTCGTGGCGGGTGACAAAACGCACTAAAAACGCATTACAGTATTTCCGAGCATGTACCAGGTGGGTTCGAGCGGCTAATCCAGCCACCGACGACCCCGCAAAAAATTTTTGGGTTGCCGACAGGAAATCGACGAAGGCAGTGAGCTGACCGAGATCCGACGGCCAGGCTGCCCCTCATGGTCGGCGCCCGCGCCGGATGCCCGCGGCATCCAACCCTATGTCTCTCAATATGACTTCTTGCTCCGGGGAAGCTTGGCGTTTCGGCATCCAATGATGAGACGGTGCAAGCAGACGTGTAGGCAATGGGGCACTTGTCAACGGACGGAAAGGTCCCGGGGATCGCTGCGCACCGGTCTCCCGGATGCAAAGCAGTTGTTTTGACGGGTTACTGGCCGGAATCGCCTCACAGGGCCGATAGCTGCGCCATCCTCTATTGGGTTCCTACTCTGGTCCGCCGGACCACCGCAGATACTGATCTGCAAATAGAATGCGGGCCGACGGCGCGACAGGCGAATGCGACGCCCTGGGATCAAGGTGACCTTCTGTTGGGCAGGGCTAGCGACGGCAACGATGATTGTCGCCGTCGAGCGCGGAGGAGGTGCGCAGGCTGGAGGAGAGTTTGAACCGATCATGGGCTTCCGCTTAATGACGAAGTCGCACCGATTGCGTTTCACGTCTTGACCGCGGTCGCTCCCTAGATTGGTAGAGCTGTTTCGTAAAGACGTGAGGTCCAGGCTCTGCAACTTTTCGGGAAAATAGAGTTGCGCTGCCGAAAGCCATCGGTGCCACTGCGGGCCGGCCGCACCGCATGCGCATAGGGCTGCAACTCCCACAACAGGCGGGTTGTACTCATGCACGATGTCCGAAATGCTCTTCTGCCCGATCCTTAAGAAGGATATTCGCTGACTGATCGTCTCGCTTGTTTTTGGGTCATGCATTCCAGTACCCGACGAGGGCATAATCGAGATCCAATTTCTGATTCACGGTGCATGTCCCGTCGTCGCCAAACTGCCAAAAGCGCCAGGGGTCGAAAAATGGTTGTCTAAAGGCGACATCGCCGCGCTGGGTGACGCTTCGGCACACGATGCTCTGAGGCAATTGGCGACAAACTGGTGTTTCATAGGATCCGACTCCCCGCAAACGAATTGCCTCGACATAACCATTAGAGCTGCATCCGGGACGTGGACCAGCGCCTTGCCAAGCACCTCCTACAACACGGCTGTCGTGCCAGCGCCAGCATCCAGCCGCTCCAACAGCGAAACGTCCGAGACTTTGCTGGGTCGGCCGGTAAGCAGGGGCTTCGTCAGCGGCGGGCCGGCGCTGTGACTTGCATTGATCCGTGAACGAGCGGGGCCGAATTCCCTTCAGATCGCGACATTGCGCTTTCTGTTTCGCTACGAAGACGGAAGACTTTCCGAGCTTCTAAGCAAAATTGAGAAGACGCCGCTCGCGTTCCTCGCTGCGCACATTACCGAGCATTGCCCTTCGCTGGACCCTTGAGAGTATTCGCACCGGTCATATTAAACACGTCCGTGTGCAGAACCCGACAGCAAATTGCGATTGAGCTGATCTGAAATCGCAAAGAGATGATGTAAACCAAGCTCGCGCGTCCTGGCATGTCCATTGCTAGGAAGTGCCCGTTACATCATGCGACTGACTGGACGCAAGGCCGTGTCGGACCTGACTTGCCGTCCAAACCACGTCTCTAGCATAGAAGCGGCGCTGTTAACTGCCGCTGCGCAAACGGAGCCAGGTCATGTTGATCGACACATTCAAAATCTTCGACTCCATTCGCATCAATAAGCAGGAAGCGCAGAAGCGCCAGCCGGCGGCGCTATGCGAATGGCCTGGTTGCCAGAACAAGGCTACCCATCCCGCGCCCAAGGGCCGCGACAATGCGCGCGCCTATTGGCACTTCTGCATCAAGCATGTTCGCAAATACAATCAGTCCTACAATTTCTTCTCGGGCATGGATGCGGAAGCGGTCGCGCGCTACCAGAAGGACGCGCTGACCGGCCATCGTCCGACCTGGAAGATGGGCGAGAGCATCAGCGCACACAAAATGACCGGCAGCACTGCCAATTTCGAGGACGACTGGGATGCCCTCTGCATGCTAGTCGAGCTGGACGGACGCGCCGGCGCCCGCCACCGCGCGGAAGCCAAGCCCAAGGTACGCAAGATTTTCAATGCCGAGGGCAAAGCGTTGCAGGTAATGGGCCTCAATGCTAATGCGACGCTCGGCGAGATCAAGGCGAAGTATAAGATGCTGGTCAAGCAGCACCATCCCGATGCCAATGGCGGCGACCGGTCGACGGAGGATCGCCTGGTCGAGATCATCAAGGCGTACCAGTACCTGAAGACCGTGGTGCGCGAGAGCTAGCCCGAACATCTCAGTGGACCTCAACGGCGCATGTGAAGTGGAGGATGGAACCATCCAGAGCTTTGCTCTGGCTACGCGTGCACTTGACCTCCCTGGCTAACGCTTTCGGGCGACCATTGGCGGACAATCGGCACGATGACCGGTTCGTTAAGTCCCGCGCAGCGGTGAGAAAGAAAGGCCGGAAAAAGGGATGTGGCAAGATCCTGCGCACGTGGGCGGCTCCATCGGCTCAGCGGTGAGTTCGTGGAAATGCCAAACGGCTCCTTCCACTCCTGGCGGCTGAGTTGCTACCACCGCCGGTTCCACCTTCGAAGCTCCAACAGGAGTTGCGCACGATCGATCCCTCCGTTGTTCGAGAGGCAACACGAAAGTACAAACCTATCTGGGGACACTCGTTGGCTCTATGGAAAGGGTTTCGGCGCAGAAGCGACCCGTCCAGGCCTATTCGCTCGGTAGCGCCGGATCAACGATCGAGCACGAGAGCCGATGGATCGCGGCGTTCGCGGCCAGTTTTGACATAGCCAGGGGCTGTAGAGCCCCGCGCCCCGAACCTATCTCAAGGGCTCTCCCGATCGCAGCGAGGCAAGGCAGGCATCGTGAACTTGATCGCACTCCACACCGTGCATCGCGTTCATCAAGCACTGGGCTATCGCACGCAGTTGCGCGTTTCCCTCTTCGTGAGTAACCGTCTGGTGAGCCCCCACGAATATGGTGCCCAGCGCGATGTCGGTGACAGCCCAGGCCGCCGTCATATCCGCACTCCCCGTCATTCATGCGACGATCGCCGTCGTCTCGTCACCGTTTCTTTGCGTTCGCTCGATATCGTTCCGTTGGCAGCCAATCTGTGGCGCCTCCGAAGAACACGCTCAGCGACCATCTCGCAGCTTCGCCATCTGTCAGTTGATGGGAGTTAGGCTCGCGGGCTGAGGGGTTGGCCCCGACGCCGAAGGATCTGTATTCAGCATAATAGCTCGTCCTCAACGTATCGGTCTTGCCGGGCGTCCATTCGCGCCAACCTTCCGCGATCACGGGGGCATCTATCTTCGCCGCCAGGAAGACCACTGTGGCGTAGGGGCGCCAAGGGCGACCAAGTGCGATATAGCCCGCAGCAGTGTCGGCAGTTAGCCTGCAATGATCAAAAACATAGCCACTGTCTTCATCCGGCGCTGCCTTGCTCTGAGCGGTATAGATGACCGCTTGATTTGCGATGCCGTGCAACTCACATTGCCGAAACCAGGCCTTGGCGTTGCCAAATATGAAATCGACATGTCCTTCGATGTAGCAGTTCGAGAAGTATTGTCGTGACATTCTGCCGTTTGGTCCCTTGCCGGCAAATAGCGTGTCCTGGGCACCGAGCAGGCGGACGCGCGTAGCGACGTCCCTGTCTCCGGTAACGGACAGCGCTACCGCCTGCGAGGGGGGATTGGCCGGATTGAGGGCGTAGTCGTTCCGGATGGTCAGATTCTCGAGCCGCAAGTCATCGCCAGAAGCATCCAGCGTCGCCGAACGGGCGGTTCCTCCTACATTGATCGCGCCGTCGCCATACACAATGACCGTATCCTCCGGCTTCCTGCCAGTCCCTTCGATATGAATACCGGATTTGGAGATTTTGACCTTCTCGCGATAGACGCCCGGCGCGATCCGGACATTTCCGCCTTCCGCCGGCAACGCGTCGATGGCTTGCTGCACGGAGCGATAGTCTGCATTTCCGGCATGCGATACGAATAGTGGCTCAGCGTACGCTGCCGGGATGCAGAAACATCGGACCAGAAGCGCAGCGGAAGGCACGAAAATTCGCATATGATCTCACTCTTCGTTGAGTTCGCGACACGATCGACGCAGTCGATATGAGATACCGCCGCGGGATAGCCGCCGTGCATTGTCAAACACATTTTCCTCGCCAGCCCAGAATCCCTACCTGACTCTCGCAATTGCGGTCCTGCAAAGCCGGCTGCGGCCCGCAACGAAGTACCGGACATGAGGCTGAGGTTCTGCAAGTCCAGCGATTTAGGCCGGCCGGTGCCGAACTCACCAGCCGGGTTCGGCACCGGGTGTCGTACTTAGCGATGGGCGTCGCGGAATGCTCTGGCACATGCCTCCGATCCGCGCAGCGGTTCTGTGGCTCGTCCCGGCAGCGGCGGGGATACGTCAGAGGGACCCGCGGTCACCTTCGCGTGTTCGAGTTGCCAAGTCGCGGAATTGGCAAATCGGACATCCTCGAGTGCAACGTCGAGGGCATGCCGCTCGTCTACGCCGCGCATCAGCAGCACACCATTGTCACCACGCACATGGCGCAGAACGATCTGCCGATAGACCGGAATCCTCGTGCCTTGTGCGCGCGGATCATATTTTGCATCGAACGCCACCGGCCACCGGTTGCCCCTCAGGCACACGTTCTCATAAGTCACGCGCTCGACCAGACCGCCTCGACTGACATCGCTCTTGATGCGCAGGCCAGACGTCGTACCGTCCAGCGTCAGATTGCGAACCAGTATGTCGCTAACTCCGGAATTCACCTCGCTGCCGATCGACATGCCGTGCCCCCATCCGAAATAATTATCAAGGATGGAGATATGGCTGCTCGAGCCGTTGTCGCCGGCCTTGATCGCAACGTTGTCGTCTCCCGTGCGGATGAAGCTGTGGGTGATGGTCACATCCTGGCTCGCGCCGGGATCGATGCCGTCGGTATTGCGCGCATCCGCTGGTGAATCGATGGTGAGGCCCCAGAAAGTGGCACCCTCGACCCGGTTCATCGCGACATGGAAATTTGGAGCGTTGCGCAAGGTGATACCAGAGAATGTGATGTCCTGCGCATGATCGATCTGGATCAAGCGCGGGGCGTTCTGCTTGCCGCCCTCAGCTTGCGCGCGGCGGGCCAGCTGCCACCAGGTTTCGGCGCCGCCGCCCATAATTGCGCCGCCCTGGCCATCGATGATGCCCTCCCCGTAGATGCCGCCGCCACGCGTTTTGGAAAAGCTGATGAATGGCCGGCAAGCGTCGCCCTTACCCATGATGCGACCACATTGTCCCCGGCCCCTATCGTAAGCAGCTGGTTCGGGGATGGCGATCAGCGCCGCACCGCGCCCAATCCATAAGGTCACGCCCGATTTCATCTCGAGTGGACCTGAGTGAAACTCGCCGCGCCCGAGATAAACTGCAGCGCCAGCCGGGCAATGTTCAATGGCGTCCTGTAGGGTAACTGTATCGTTCTTGCCGGAAGGCACAGGGCGATCGCAGACCGTATTCGGTGCAACAGGTTCGGCGATCGTCCGGCGGTCTTGCGCTTTTGCGGCGGGGCAGACCACCATGGAGGCGAGTATGGACAATACGGCCCAGTTGCGAAAACGCTTTGTCATCGACCTCCTCGTACTTTGTCAGGTGCATCTCTGCCGATTGCGTCTGCTGGAGCGCCTGGATCGAGCCGCCCACGTGTCAAGGGCCTGCGCAAGATGACATTTGTAAGACGCAGCAGAAGTCCTGACGTTGCGATCGTGCAGTAGCACCTTGCATGTGCGCCTAAAACGATAGGGAAATGTGCGACGGTTCGAGAGCTCGTGTGCGAGTCCACAGCAACCTCTCGTGCGGGTCAGTTTGATCAGTCCCTATTCGGACAAGCTTTCGAAAAGCTGACGAGTTTAACGGTTGGCGCCGGACTTACATTCGCCGGGAATGCTCTGTCTGACGCCGCACGGACGAAGTGACTGCTGTTTTCCGACCTTCCGCCGAACCACATTGTGTGGGACTTAGCCAGGCAGTTCGTCATAATTCATGCGCCCTCGGGAGGGACGCGTCGATAGGATCTGCCGTCCTTCCAGCCATTTGCACCAGAATCACACCTCGGATCTGCTTTTTGCGCGGCATCAAAGCGCGTGGATCAGCTCCTGAGTAGATGAGCAAAACGCGGCTAGCTTCAGTATTGGTTCTCGCTTCATGGCGCTCACGCAGAGATTAGAGTTACGGCATTCGCAGTCATTGGTCATGTCGCCGCAGTTGATGCAGGCGATCAAGCTGCTGCAATTGGCCCATGTCGATCTCATGGCCTTCGTGGAGGAGGAGCTCGAGCGCAATCCTCTGCTTGAGCGCGCCAGTGGCAATGCAACTGGCATCGAATCCCTGACTGAGGTTGATCATGTCAGCGCCGAACAGCCGGCCGAGGCGGCCGCGCGCAACGCGCAGGACGCCGCGCCGAGCGTCTACACCGAATGGGGTGGCCGCGCCTCAGGTGATGAAGATTACAATGTTGAAGCTTTTGTCGCAGCCGAGACAACATTGTTGGATAATCTCGCCGAGCAGCTCTCGGTCGCCTTCACCGCGCCGGCGCAGCGCATGATCGGCCAGTATCTGATCGATCTCGTCGACGAGGCCGGTTATCTGCCGCCCGACCTCGGCCAGGCCGCCGAGCGTCTTGGCGCATCGCAAAAGGACGTCGAGGACGTTCTTGCCGTGCTGCAAAAATTCGACCCGCCCGGCGTCTGTGCCCGCAACCTGAGCGAATGCCTCGCGATCCAGCTCCGCGAGCTCGACCGCTACGATCCGGCGATGCAGGCCCTCGTCGAGCATCTCGATCTGCTGGCCAAGCGCGACATCGCGAGCTTGCGCAAGCTCTGCGGCGTCGACGACGAGGACATCGCCGACATGATCGGCGAGATCCGCCGGCTCAATCCCAAGCCCGGCATGAAGTTCGGCTCGGCCCGTTTGCAGACCATGGTGCCCGACGTCTATGTCCGCCCGGGTCCCGACTGCGGCTGGCATGTCGAGCTCAACAGCGACACCTTGCCGCGCGTGCTGGTCAACCAGACCTATTATTCCGAGCTGTCGAAGAAGGTCGGCAAGGACGGCGACAAGTCCTATTTCACCGACGCGCTGCAGAACGCGACTTGGCTGGTGCGTGCGCTCGACCAGCGCGCCCGCACCATCCTGAAGGTTGCAACGGAAATCGTGCGCCAGCAGGACGGCTTCTTCACCCATGGCATCGCGCACCTGCGGCCGCTGAATCTGAAGGCCGTCGCCGACGCCATCCAGATGCATGAATCGACGGTGTCGCGCGTCACCGCCAACAAGTACATGGCGACAAATCGCGGCACATTCGAATTGAAATATTTCTTCACGGCGTCGATCGCCTCGGCTGACGGCGGCGAGGCGCACTCCGCCGAAGCGGTGCGTCATCACATCAAGCAGCTGATCGATTCGGAAGAACCCTCGGCGATCCTGTCGGATGATACCATCGTGGAACGCTTGCGCGCCTCGGGCATTGATATTGCCCGCCGCACGGTCGCGAAGTACCGCGAAGCCATGCGCATTCCCTGCTCGCTACAACGCCGCCGCGACAATGAGTGGGTAACAATCAACAGTCGAGCATCGGCCGGAGTTCGCCGCCCGTGAAAAACACTTGAGCCGCCGATTTCCGAATTACGAACCGACGTTTTGTTCTAGCTGGATCGACCGAAAAGCGAGGTTAGCACTCGTCGGGCATGGTCGCCTCGGGTACGTTGGCGAGCAGCGAGGGCTGGAACGGGGCGACATAGAGGACCAGACGTTTCCCGCGAGGCTCGATATGATCATCGACATGACCTTACGTTACTGCAGTGAACCTCCGCGCTGTTCTTGAAGCGCCCGCAAAGCGATACCTACGTGCTTATTCTCCCTGAACACGGTGTCAGAGAGCTGATTTAGTGCATTATCATCACTGGCTTCGAGCGACTGGCCGCGCTCGCCGAGGTAATTCGTCACCTTGTAAAGCATTAAAGTATACTTCTGGGCCGACAACGGCGACAGTTTTCCGCGAGCACTGACGCCGCTCATCATCTCGTGAATGTAGTCAAAATCCGCGCGCGACACATTCGGCGGCGGTTTACGGCCGCGGCGCCAGGCAAGGTCAGCGGAATCGACCGCGCGCGCCGCATCTAATTGCTGCTCGAAGGCGTCTTCTCCCGTCTGGTTCGGTTGATCGTCTCGAACGGCGTGCTGTACCGATAGCGGAGGTGCTGCATTGGATATGGCGAAATTGTGCGAGTCCACGCCAGCCTCCCATCCAGAATCACTGGGTTAGTCCGTATTCGGAGAAGCTTTCGAGAAGCTGACGAGGCTACCGGCCGGCACCGGATCGCATTCGCACCGGGAACCCTCTTTCTGGTTCTCACGAATTTAGGTGACTGCCGTTTCTGCCCCCCGGATCGCATCGTGATCGTTTGCGGACATAGTCAACCAGTTCTCGTCATCCTCCATGCGATGCCGGATGAGGCATGGTCGGCTTCTTTGGTCAGCACCGCCGGTGCCCCGCATGTCCTGCCTTGCTGCCATAGTGGCCCATCGTGTCATTGAAGCGGCCCTCGCCCTACAGAAACGTCTAGCGGTAATTTGAAACGCTTTAAGACGGACGAAACGCCGGAACCGGCTGGCTCAAGGTGGAGAGTTTTGACATTCCCTTCAGAACATCTACGTGAGCAGCCCACGAAACAAGACGCTCTAGCCAAAGACGCGGCGATACGTCTCATATGTGGTGCTACTCTTCGCGCATCCCCTGGCCAACGCACCGCGTCGACCAAAAAGACGAGCCTATCGACAGGTCCGCACCCAGTTATCCGGTTCGAAACGCCGGGCTCGCAACCCCATGCGTCTCGAGATCTTCACCAACTCCGCGACGAAAGCTTCGCCGCTAATGTGCGCGGCAGCAGCTTTCAGCGGTCCCATGGTCGACTCGAAAACACCACACCGGCATTCTGATCAACAGGATCTTCGGGATTTTTGCGATCGCGCGTGATTAGTTGCCGCAGAGTTGCGCTGGCGTTCATCGATCGGTGATGCGACTGCTCGACGCTGAAGCCTCCGCTCCAGATCCGCCAATCCTGCCTTACATTCCTCGACAATCGATTGGGCGCGAAGCAGCTTGACCTTGAGCTCGTCCTGTTGCCTGAGTATTTTCTCAGAATTCCAATCGTCCTGCATCAGCCCACCAACCATCTGCAAAGCACCGATTAAGGCCGCCGCTAGCTTCACGAACGCAGGCTGGGTATCTCGCAGATGCCCGGCGCTTGAGCCACCGGCCAAAAGTGAGGCAGACAATCGCCCTGAGGTATAACGCCTTTGCAGCGGTGTGCACCATCTTGTTGAGGACCCGCCATTCGTCACCAGCCCTTTACAAGACGATCGGATTCGGCCCGGCAAACCGGAGCGCGATACGAAGATGGCAGAGTTCGTGACGCAGGTGCACGGTTTGAAAAGCGCATCAGGAGACCTCTGCCATCGATCAATCGGGCAAGTTCATCTGAATACCTCGGCCGGATGCTGAACGAGCATCACAGTCGCAATTGGTTTCGTCACATCTTGAGGCAACCGGCATGCCAATTCCGGTTGAGTGTTTTTATGACGAAACGATGTCGGTTTTCCCGCAGCACGTAGTTGCAGGCGGTGCTGTTGTCGCGCTTGAAACAAAGGACGTCTTGAACGAGACAGCCAAAGCCGTAACCACGACGGCCATAGCAGCGCTCACTATGGCAGCGGTCAACATAGAGAGAAGATTTTGCGGACGCCGGCCAGATTGCTCTCACCATTTTGAGCGGTGCGTTGTTGTGTGAGAACATGCTATCGCTGGGCCATGGCGCCGATGATGCGGCGCGAACGCAGCGATAAGATCGTGTTAGGAAGGGCAAAGGATAGCTGAAGCGCGCAATGCGGGGCAGCCTGTTCGTTCGGAAGACAGCAGAAAAAACGCTCGCATCGCGGCCTCGTCAGTTGGCGAAATGGGTAGCTCGCCGTCAACTCACCGAGGCAGCTCATCGTGATCGGGACGCTGGTTTCGGCTGCCATTTTCACGGATCGGGCCCTTTTCTGCGACGGCGCTTCTGATAGGTGTAATCAGCACCACTGCCGTTGCAGCCCATCAGATTCCTTTGCAGGTCGGAAAGGTCCTGTTCATGATTCCATGCATCGGGATGGCGGTGAGCGTACGCGTCGGACACGCACTCGGCCGCAACGATCTGTCCGCATTGGGCGAGCGGTGTTACCGCCATGCTGCTCGTAATCCTGATCGCGACGATTGCCACGATTGCGGTGGTCGGCACTCGGTTTGAAATCGCCGCTGTTCGTCTGCCAATCGGCTATCGACGCCACGAGGCGAGGAGCCGCCCTACTCATCGCGTTCGCTCTGCGGAACGCAGGTGTTGTTCAACAAACGCCGACGGAGATCGTCGACCGAGGAAGCTCATCGGGATCGACACTGCGTTGATCCGAGCGCATTTTCTCATGAAGCTCTGGCAGGACTGGATCGAGTTCTTCCTGCTCGAGCGTCTTGGCTCCCTCTTCCGCCAGGTACGCTGCCAGAGCCGCGATACCGGAGTCCGGTGGACATCGAGCGGGTGACGATTTTTTGAACGGCACTTGTCCCAAGCGCTCGGCAACTTCGACGCTCATGAGGTGGGGACCGATCGGTCGATCGACCGCGCGCTCGATGGTGCGGAAGATCCAAGTGCCGTCCGGATCGATGTCCGACCAATGAAAGATCGGCGTTTCTTCGGATACCAATCTTGCGATCGTCCGCAGCGCCTGTTGGGTGGCAAGCGAGGGGTACCCGCCGACATACATGGTCGTTCCTAATCGACCGGGGTCCGCCTCGGCGATGTGCCGGTTGAAGCTTGCGAAGTTTTCGATTGTCAGAATGTAGGCCGGCGGCTCCCGGAAGCGGACGCGATCTGCTTCCTTGGGACTGATCCCGAGATAATGCGGAGAGATACCGGACAGGTCGGCTCCATCGAGGTCGATCTTGCCTGCAATCAGAAGCGGCGGGGCGAAGCGCTCCAGTCCGATCGCTCGCAGTGCCTCTCGGGGGCGGGCACCAGGCGGAAAGTCCATTATGCCGCTCAAAAGCCGGACCACAGCACCCTCGATGCGTTCGAGTATCTTGCTGTGCCCCACCGTACGTCGCGAGAAAGTTTTGTAGTCGACGTCCAGATGCTTACTATCGAGGATCGCCTGGGCGAGAACGAATGCGTGACGCAGCGTGTCGGCGTCGGACGAACCGAATCCGTGCCATGTCTTACCCCGCGCCCACACCTCTGCGATTTGAGAGCCACTGTTCTTCAGAGACTCGTGCAGCGCCACTCCGGCTACAAGCCGCGCGGCGGCGTCCTCCGCGATGCGTGACGCCGGCGTGCGGCCAAGGTATCGGTATAAGATCTCCGCCGAGGCCAACCGCACGTGCGCCACTTGGTCCCGCTTTGCTCCGCGCCCCCAGCCAATGGACACCGCGCCGGCACTTTCGGCTTTCCTGATCTGGTTCAGAAAAGCGTCCGCCGCGACTACCGACGAGAAAGCAGCATAGTCGGGGTGGGCGATTGGGCTTGCGGCCCCGCCTTCGAAGCGATTGAGCAGGTCGTTCAGCAGGCCGATCGCCTCTGTGAAACGTCGCGCCATGGCTACTCGGCGGCCAGACGGGTGGCGAGCTCATCTTCGGACATCAGGTCCGGATCGATGGCCATCAGTTCGCGCTTGGCCTTCTCTTTCAGTTCCACCACTGTGGCCCTGGACTGTTCGCCGATGCGGTCCACCTCCACGATTGTGTCCATGTGCTCGAGCACGGCCACCCGCTTCTCGAACGGCGCCGCGATCACGAACTGCAGGCCGAGGTTTTTGTAAAAGCTCATCATCTGCCGCTGGTTCTTGCCGTCCATCTTGGAGAAGGCCTCGTCGAACATGGCCAGGGCGACGCCGGAGGGCTTGCCCGTGCGACGCTCGGCGCTACCGTAGACGGCGGCCAGCGAAGCGCCGATGGCGACGTAGATGGGCACCTGCTGTTCGGCGCCGGATCCGGTGCCGCGCCGCTGCTCCCAGCGGGTTGAACGACCCGTGGCGACATCCTCCATGTGAATCTCAAAAGTGTAGAAGTTCCGGTAGTCCTCGAACTGGGTGAAATCCTTGTCGGGATCCTCAAGCAGCGCCTCAAGTGCGACGATCGTATCCTTGTGCGGGAAGTCATCGGGCACGTTGCCCCGGAACAGCATATCGAGCGCCTCCGGAGAGGTTTTGGCGATCTCGATGATCTTCAGGATGGGTTGGAATTCCACGACCTGGGTACGGTGGAATGAATAGCGCTCGTTGTGGAAGGGATGTGCGTAGAGACTGCGGTTCAACGACTGCAGCTCCCGCTCCATCTTGCCGATGCGCGCCGTGAGCGCGTTGATGAACTCGCCGCGCAGCAGGGTGGAGGCCTTTTCCGCCGCTTCCCGCGCCTGCCGTTCGTACTGGCGCAGCTCGTTGGATTCGATATCCGAGATGAGCTGTTCCATCCAGGGCTTCACCTCCCTCAGCGGCTCGCTCTCCGCGCCGACTTGCGAGCTCACGCCGAACTGGTCGAAATAATCGTAGAGGAGCTCGCGGACCCGCCGCTCGATGCGGGCGCGCTCTGCGTCCGAGGCGTCCGCATCCTTCAGTGCCCTGTCCGCGATGGCGCGGTGCTTCTCCGCGAAGCCCTTCGGGGCCGCGGCATTGAGGCGCTCGCGGTACACGATCCTGCCCTTCGCCGCGGAGTAGAGCGGGAAGGTCCTGCGATAGATCGACCGGGCGACCCGCAGGTTAAGCTCGGAGCCGGGTACGTTTTCGCCCTCTCCCAGTCTCCTTTCTGCCGATCTGACCTCGCCGTCATGCTCGCCGAACGCCTTCTGCTGGATCTTTCGCTCATCGAGCCTCCTCTCCTTCAGCTTCTGCTGCGCTCGTTTCTTGTCGCGAAGCCCGCCGTCGCCCGCGCCGTCGAGCGCTTCGAGCCTCGCCTGGGCTTCGGCGATCTCAGTCTGCGCGGCTGCGAAGGCAGCGGCGCTAGCCTTCAGATCGTTACGTCCCTCGCAGATGTTCTTCAGAGCGGCAAAGGCCTGCTCTGCCGCCTGAGCCTCCTTGCTCTTTTCCGTTTGGAGTCGATCTAGTTCCTCGGCCTGATCCTGCAGCGAGCGCAGGGCGTTCGCCTGGGCCGCCTTTCCAATCTTATGTTGCGAGGCTTCGATCCAGCGATGGGTCCTTACGAGTCCGTCGTCGTAGAGGCCGTCCTTCATGATAGCGCGGCCGGGCCTGTTGAACTGGTCGAGCGTGTCCGCGAGGCGGACTGTGCCGTAGCGGCGCATGACGAAGGCCATCGCGTCCGGATCCTGGCTCCGGAAGATCGAGGGGAAAGTACCGCGCTCCGGCTTGGCCCTGAACTGCTCGAGCTTGTTTAGGCTCACGAGCGATGCATGGCGAAACTCGCGCCGACCTTCCTTGAAGATTGACGTGGCGGCGCTCATATCCGCTCTGTCCACGAACACGGCTTCCCGGTCGCGGCCGAGGAGCGCCTCGGCGGCTCCTACCCACTCGGGTTCGGCGACTTCGATGATGTCGCAGAGCACGCGCGGGACCATTCCGCTCTGCCGCAGCCTGCGGCAGAGGAGTTCAGTATCGTCGCCGAGATAGGCCCGCGCCCCTCCGGCGGCGTGCTGTCGGATCCGTTCGAGCACCTCGTCGCGCCGGCCACGGAGCCCGGAAAGCTCCGCGATGATCGTTTGACGCGCTTCGTCAATCTTCGGCAGCCATTTCGCGCCGCTTGCCGCGAAAGACTTCTCGGCCGCGGAGAGCTCGTCGGACACGCGCCCGATCTCGGCCCCGGCCGTGGCAGTCAGAAGACGCTCAAGCGCAGGAACGAAGTCCTCGAAACCGTCCGCGCACATCGCGCGTAGCGGCTCCAGGCGACGGATGTTCTCCATACGAGCCTTGAAGTCCGCTGAGGCGCGGTGCGCCGCCTGCCCGGCCACATCGGCGGTCTGCTGCAGGGACTTTCTGCCGGTCTTGGCATCGTGCTCGGCGATCGCGGCCGTGAGACGTTCGATCTCGTTATCGATGGCCTTGACGTCGTAGTCGATGAATTCGAGTTCTTTTGCTGCCGCGTCCCGGCGCGCCATCTCGGTACGCCGCTTGGCCTTAAAGTCCAGGTTTGTCGCGCGCGCCGCAAGCCAAGTCGCGCGTTTTGCGATCCACTCCTCCCTGAACTTGGTCTCGAGCGCTTCTTCAAGGGTGCCGAGGACGACGCGAAGCGCCCTCAGGGCTTCGAGCCTGAGGCGCATCTTTCTGATGGTTTCGCTGATATTGCGGTATGTCTGGATCGACTCGCGGAGCTCCTTGATGCCGATCGGGCTGTCTTCGAGGATGTAGTTCCGCACGAACTGCGTGGCCGTCTGGTTGTGGTCGAGCGTCATCGCGTTGACGATTGATTTCTGAAGGGCGCTGGCGTTCTGCTCGCCATAGGGCGAATGCGGCAGAAGATGGCGCATATACTCGCGGACGTAGTCGCTTGCCCGGTCGCGATGATTGACGAAGTTGCCTTCGCCGACCGCCGCGACGATCCGGGCGCGCACGTCCTCCCACTGCGCCGGGAATTGCGACTTTCCTCGCTGCTCGATGAAGGCCTTGGAGCTCAAAACGGTCCCGACGGCGACGAACAGTGCCAGCACGGTCTCCCTGCTGTCGGACTTACGCGCCTCAAGCGCCATGCCGATCGTGACTGGCGGTCGATCGCCTTCCTTGTCTTCGAACCCTAGCGCCACGTAGGTGCGCGCCTCGTCGCGCCGGCGCTGGTCTTCACCGAGGGTCCCAAGGCAGTAATCGACGACGCTGCGCTTCGAGCCGCTGCGCGATTTTCCGCTGTCGCCGGCAACCGCGTTCAGGCGCAAGAACCGCCGGCTCCCGCCGGTGAGAACGACCTGTGCCATGTCGAGGATTGTCGATTTGCCGGACCGGTTCTCGCCCAATACCCCGACGTGTCCTGTCACGTCGATGTCGGCCACGTCGAACAGGTGCCAGTTCACCATCGTCAGGTGGCGTAGCTCCATCATGCCTCGTCTCCTGCCGGCTGCGGAAACCGCGCCTCCTCGCTACGGACGTAGCGCTCAAGCCGTTGGAGGGCATCGCCGCCACTGATCAGCTTGACCATCGGGCGGATCCTGATCTCGCAGTCCTGCTGCTCGTCGTCAAAATCACCGATCTCGACCAAACTGCGTTGGGCGGCCTCGCGCAGGATGTCCCGAAAGCGGGCGGGTGAGATCGCCCCTCCGCCGCCGTGTTGCGCCATCTCGCGGTAGCGATCGAACAGGTCGTTCAAAGTGGCCACTACGACGGCCCGGTCCTCGACCGCTCCGACGTTCACCTCCTGTTGCCAGTGCGCCGCCAGCACCAAAACAACAATGGTTTCGTCGAGCTTCATTCGAGGCAGCGGCACGTCCTCGTCCATGGCGACGATGCCGGCCCACTGCGCTTCCGGATCGCGATGGACGCGATATCCGCAACTATCGAAGAAGCCGTCGACCAGGTCGCGGAAGCGGCCATCCATGATCGTGTTGTAGACTGTCCCAGTCCGGGGATCTCCCGCGAACACGAACTGCCGCCGTAGCAGGAAGTGCAGCGCTTTGCGGAGGTCGGCTGCCTTTTCCGCGCCGAAGGAGCGCTCGACGTTTTCGAACTCACTGAGCACGGGCTGCCTCTGCTTTCCGGAGGGGGCCGGCTCGCCTGACCACGAAGTTCGCACACCGAAGCCATTCGCTGTCGTGGGGCGGCGTGTCTGGGCGCGGCTCCAGATCGAACCCGGCCGCGACCTGCGCCGGAACTTCGCCCGTCAACGCATATCGGCGGGCGCAGTCGAAGGCGAGAAAGTCGTCCACGCTATCGATTTCCATGAAGCGGGCTTCCCTAGTCGCGAATGGCGGCACCTGGTCCTCGAGGAATCGTCTGACATCCTCGGGGCGGGGCGCGATGCGAGCGATGTACTCGAGGCGGAGTTTCTTCCGCAGTTCGTACAACGGGTCCGATGGCGGCTCGGCGAGCTCCCTTGCTTCGACGGGACGGCGGGGCTGCCTGGCCGGCGCCTGATGGTGCTCCGACCAGGGGGACCGCAGCGGCTCGATGCTCCATTCGATAGTCGCCTTGTGGTGTCTGCCGTCCCGCAGTAGGGCGTCCAGGCGCCGCACCAGGTCGCCGGCCCGGCTGACGAGTCCCTGCCCGCCCCGCTCGGCGTACTTAATGGTGTTGCGGACCCGGGCTTCGAGCTGCCTGCGGAAGGCCTCGATCCGATCGAACATCTCCCCGATCTGTTCGAAAATGCTTTCGATGGCCAGCAGGTCATCGGCCGCGGCCATTCGACCGTCCTCGACGTCGGCTGCCATGCTGGAAGCTGTGTACTCCTCGGCGAGGACCTGCATGGTTTCCGGGGTGTAGGAGATTCTCCGAGCGAGATCGACGATAGCGTCGCGGAAGCGGTACGGATGGTTGACGGTGAGGATGGACTCGAAATCCTTCAGCAGGAGCTGGTCGACGAACTCCTCAAAAAAGGCTTCCAGCCGGGTAGCGACTGTTTTCGACTCCATGACCGTCCGTCGGACGCGCTTCAGGTCGGCCAGAATGGCCCGCAGGCTCTTGGTGAACTGGTCGGCCTGATTGCGCGCCTCGCGGACGGCGAGCGCGGCTTCGCGCTGCTTGCGGTCGGTGATCTCGGGCCTCAGTTTTTCGACGGCCTCCAGGTTGAGGCGAATTTGCACGATCAAGCCGCCGAATCGCTGCGAGAGATCCTTATTGAGGCTCGCGAGCCGCTGGATCACGAGCAGCGGTCCCATAGCCATGTCAACGGTAACGCGAAGCCCGTATTCCTCCTCTTCAAGCCACCCCCAGGCGAGCAGCCGAGCGTACAATTGTCGGGCAAGACCGAGCGCCTTGTCGCCCTTCTCGGAAGCGAGCGCGACGTCGGCCTTCCGGATCCGGCGGCGTCCCGCGGAGATCATTTCCGGCAGGCTGCCGAAATCATCGCCTTCATTCCAGAGGGCGGGGTTGGCGCGCATGACGTCATAGATGGCATGGACGACCTGCTGAGGGGTCGGAAACGACGGCGCGCCTGAAAAGAAGCGTTCATGGAGGTCGAGCAGACAGGCCGCGTACAGGTGCTTGTGATCGCGCGAGAAGGCTAAAAACGCGTCGTCATGCAAATGGCGGAACAAGGACAATCGCTATCACTCCCTGAATCGGCATCATCCAAAAAGGGATGCAGCTTGCCGCCGCACTCAGAATCTGCCTAGGGGGAATACCTCGGTCTAGATGTATCGCAAGGCTGCTGCAACTGCAAGGATATGTTCACTGTATGTTCGTATATAGCTTGGCAAAGAGCTGTTGTCGAGCCGTAGCTCTCGCCATCACCAGTGCGAGATCGGGTGTCTTGGTCTCCCTGTTGTTCCTCAAGGGCTCGTCGATCGCATTCCGCAGCGCCTTGACAAGAAGTAAAAGAACGTGCAGCGCCACGACCGAAAGCACCATGGACTTCCTGCATGAGGTCCGCACCGCGTCATCGGCCAGGCTGAGATTTCAAGGGACGGCTTCTATCCCTACGGCGGAGCGATCCGCAATGCCTTCGGCCCGGACGCCACCACTCATGGCGTGATCGTAAAGACCTACTCGGTAACGCATCTAGTGAAGGAGCGCAGGGCCGCTACTCGCCCGCCGCCGTAGTGGCGGTAAGCCGTGACGTACTATCTGGCGATTCCGATCAGTACGTTTCAGCCAGCTATGTTGAGCGTCAGAGCCTTTCGCTGCGCATGGCTTCGCGCCGGTTCGCGCGCCTCTCTGATGAATCACGAGAACGACCTTCAGGGCAGGCAGAAGATCTCGGCGTTTCGCCGTCAATTGAGGATGCGGTCGCCTCGAGCGGTAATACCTCCTCGCCCAGTGGTGGTCACGTAGGTCCAACCCGACATCGCATGCTTGGATAGCCCATCCGGGTGCGGGTGCCCATAGACTTTAGGATATCCGCCGGAAATCACCAGTTGACAGCGGCCGCTATTTGGCTTTGGCACCGACGGCGCGCCTGCATTGAAGCGGGGCGCCATGATGAGTTGCGACCAGGTGATCTACTTGCTTGGCATTGGCATGCATGAGGTGCGCATAGTCTGTATCTCCGGTCAGCAAGGCCGATCGCTCGTGAGAGTCGCAAGGATGGTCAATCCGCTGTCGTTGAGATCAGAGAGCCGCGCACCGCCTCTTAACAATTCACCAAAAGCAAAACAGACGCTTGCGTTGGCAGGGCGTACGACCAGATTGCCCTTTTTGGAGCAGCATATGTGCTAGTGTCCTGAACCAGAAGTTCGCAACATTGGTCCGTTTTGTGCCGGGGCATTGTATCGGCAGAAGCGCTCGATGGAAGCAAGGATGTCGTCAGCGGACTTGGTCCATCGGAATGGTTTCGGATCGGCATTGTGTCGTTCGATGAACGAGGTGATGTCCGCCCTGAGGGCAGCGACACTGCGATAGACGCCGCGCCTGATCTTCTTATCGGTAAGGAGCGCGAAGAAGCGCTCGACCTGATTGAGCCATGACGAACTGGTCGGAGTCAGGTGCACATGCCAACGCGGCCTTTTGGCTAGCCATTTCCGGATCAGCGGCGTCTTGTGCGTTGCATAGTTATCCATGACGAGATGGACGTCGAGTTCGCCCGGTACGGCGGCCTCGATCTCGTCGAGGAACTTGCGGAACTCGGCGGCTCGGTGGCGTCCGTAGCATTTGCCGATGACCCGTCCGGTCGCAATGTCGAGAGCGGCGAACAGCGATGTGGTGCCGTGCCTTTTGTAGTCATGGCTCCTTCGAGCCGGCTGACCGGGACGCATCGGCAGCATCGGCTGACTGCGGTCCAGCGCCTGGATTTGGGACTTTTCGTCTACACACAGAACGATGGCGTGTGCCGGCGGCGAGACGTAAAGGCCGACGACGTCGCGCACCTTGGCGACGAAGTTCGGATCGGTGGAGAGCTTGAATGTCTCTAGCCGGTGCGGCTGGAGCCCGAAGGCCCGCCAGATGCGTTGCACCGTTGACACCGACAGGCCGCTGGCCTTCGCCATGCCCCGAGAACTCCAATGAGTGGCGTTCTCGGGGCAGCTTTCCAGCGTCCGCACGATCACAGCTTCGATGCGGGCATCGTCAATGGTGCGCGGCGCCCCGGAACGCGGCTCGTCGTGCAGCCCGGCCACGCGCTGCTCTACAAAACGCTGCCGCCACTTGCCTACCGTTCCCCGCTCCAGGCCTAGCTTGGCCGCCACCTCCTTGTTCTGACCGCCTTCCGCGCAGGTCAGCACGATCCGGGCTCTCAGAGCCAGCGCCTGCGCCGTTTTCCGCCGCATCGTCAGCGACTGAAGTTCGGCAAGCTCATCATCGCTCAATATCAGGGGCGCAAGCCGCTGGGCCGACATCAGATCCTCCGTCGCTGTTACAGCCGCCATCTCTGGCACAGCGACGCGAATCTACTGCGAATCTACGATTGCGAACTTGTGACTCAGGACACTAGACGCGCGGCACCAGGTCCCAGCCGCTGATCCGGGACAATCCAAAGGCAGTCGAGCAGATGCGTGAGCATGAGCGCGCCATGAAGATGGTCCCAATGCGAGAGCACTATCGGCGGCTTCTCTGCTCGATCGTCTTGCGTATTTCCAGCCCAGAGCATCGCGAAACACAAAGTCCGCCGAGATCCGGCCCGTGTTCTGCCAACAGCTTTATGCGCTCGAGGCCTGCGCGACGTGCCAGCTGTAACTGTGGCTGCAGCGATTGATCAACAGCTTCAGGCGATCGAGGCTCTCAAGCGGTTTGCGAGACAGCCCCATGCCTTGAAGGGACGGTCGAAAGGCCGAACGCCCGGCGCGCCGTGACAAGGCATCGCCGGACAGGTGCGAGAACACGCTTTGCAGAGAGGAGCTTCCGGAGTGGGGCAGATCAGCCAACCCGCAGATCCTCAGCTGACATCTTACCCGAACGCCCGGACTTGAGCTGATAACTTACCCGGGCCCCCTCTTCGAGGGTGGTGTAACCGGCCTTTTCCACGGCACTGATGTGCACGAAGACATCGGGACTTCCGTCCTCAGGCCTGATGAACCCATAGCCTTTGGTCGAGTTGAACCACTTCACAATACCCATTGCCACAGCGGCATCTCCATAGTGAACCAGTGTGGTCTAGCGAAGAGTCTCCCGGCCATCAAGACGGTCGGCAAGTGATGCCCAGCGTCGCTGCGATGGTCACGTGCTCACTTTTTTATCGCGTGGTCTAGCTGCGGCCGCATCGTGCAAGCGACAGAAATCCTGACGTCGACGACAGTTTCGCCGCAAGGCTTCAGCCCAGATGACGTTTTGATATCCGCTTCACTCGCCGCGCACCACCGGTTTACAGAACAGTTGCGAGGCTCGACCCGCGCCCTGGGTCTTTGCCAGTGAAGATCAAAAACGCTGGCGGTGTCTGGCTGGCCTCCGACACGATTTGATGTTCGCTTGGCAACCCAATGTCGGTAACCGAACATGATCGTGCAGCCCCCGATGGCTGACACTTACGACTCTTTAGCCGGCACGCAGCTTGCCTTGAACGGCCCGCGACATAGCGCAAGCCGCGCTATGTCATGCGGTTGCGTGCTTGCCGCTGCTTCTGCTTGACGCGCCAGGTCCCGCAAGCCTGGGCGGAGCGATCAACAGGCAGCACCGCGCCGAGTGGCGCCGCCATCACTTATCAGCATCGGTTAGAGATAGAACATGAATTGACTGTATCGACCCATTCTGGTCATGGGGCACTCGCATGATGTCTTGATTTCATGGGGGGCCTGCGCCGCCCGCAAGAACCGCGTCAGCGCCAAAGACCTGGACTGCTCCTCTGTCCTGCTACAGAAGCCTGTCATCCGCCGTGCTATGCTTTTCGCCCGGTCAGTGCTCGCGGGCACCGAGCTCTTGTCCGCGATGACCATCGCCGGAAGCTGTCGCCGCCGGCAGATCCCACAGTCTGTCCTGTGTATGCTTCAATGGGGCCGCTAAAGCCTCGAAGGCCGACTTCACGTCTCCATAGGCAGCGTCCTTCAAGGCGGCATCAGCGGGATCGATCTCATTATAGGAGGTCAGGGCCGCTGCATAATCTTGATAGAGCGGCATCTCGGCCTCGTTGGTCCAGCCGAGACCGAGATGGTGGAACTGATCAGCCGGAACGGTGATGCTGCCTTTGTCCAGCTCCCGGAGGTAGTCCGCCGCCCAATGGTGGATGGTATAGGATTCAATCTTATCCATCATCGACCGCCAGCGCTTGACACGCTCCTCAAGCGGCATGTTGGCCGCTTTCGTAATAGCGTCTGCAATCTCTTCGGGATTGTTTGGGTCAATCAGCAGTGCCTCGTCTTCGTTGAAATCTTCAGCCGCCCCCGCAAACTTCGATAGTACAAGAACCCCGGGATTATTTGGGTCTTGGGCCGCGACATATTCTTTCGCCACAAGATTCATGCCATCACGGAGCGGCGTGACGAGACCTACATTTGCGGCGCGGTAAAGACGGGCGAGTGCAGCCTGGCTGAACGAGTCATTCGTGTAGTGGATCGCCTTCCACTCGTCCGTGCCATGCTCAGCATTGACTTGACTGATCGCATTCTCCACGTCCTCCTTGTACTTCTGATATTCGCCGACGTCCGCACGAGAGGACGGCGCGATCTGCAGCAACGACATGCTACCAGGCTCCGCGGCTAAAAGGTGGTTGAACGCTTCGACCCTCTTATCGATACCCTTTGTGTAGTCGAGCCGGTCTACGCCGACTGCAAACTTGGCGCCTTCGAACTTCTGCAATAATGACGAGAGTTTTTCTTCCTCAGCGGGTGAAAGCTGTGCCGCAAGATACTCTGCAAACTGCTTGGGATCGATGCCGATCGGGAACTTTTCGAGCCGCGTCTGGCCACGCTCCGTTGTCACGACGCCATTCTTGCTCTTCAGCCCGAAATATACCTGCAGGCAGGCGAGAAAATTGTTGAGATCTCGGTTTGTCTGAAAGCCGAGCAGATCGTACTCCAGCATCAACTTCATGAATTCGCGATGGTGGGGTACGTGCTCGATCATGTCGGGCGGCGGCCATGGCGTGTGCAGAAAAAAGCCGGTCGGCCGATCGATGCCGAGCCTATGCAGTTCAGCCGCGAGCGGAAGTAAATGATAGTCATGGACCCAGAATGCGTCCCGATCCCGTACGTCGAAGGCCGCTCGCGCTATAAACGCGTTCACATTTCGATAGCTCTCATAATCGCCTTCCGAGCCCGACATCCGTTCAGGCAGGGAGTGCAGTGCCGGCCACAGGGTCGAATTCGAAAAACCTCGATAATAGCCGGGATAATCCGTCTCTGGCAGGTCTAGCCTCGCCACACCGCCTGCACCGGTCTTCACCAGCGGCAAGGGCTGGTCGGTCCCATCTCCTCGGGTATCCGAGGAACCCACCCAGAGTGCACCGGAACGTTCAACGACCGGTTCGAGGCCTGCCGCAAGCCCGCCTACCTGGGGCTTATTAGGGTCGAAGGGCGCAACCCGGTTCGAGATGACAACCAGCTTCATTTCGGGCTTCCGGTTGACCGTAGCGAGGTCGTCCTCCATGTCGGCCAAAACAACAGCATCGGAAGGAGCTGCACCTTCTTGTTGCTCCTGTTCCAACGGCATGTCGTTCAGGTGCAGGTCGAAGGCCGCTTGGCTTAAGGTTTCATCTTGCTGGGTCGCGCCTGATGTGCTGCTGGAAGCCAACGTTGCGGTGTCGGGCGCCTCATGGATCGGAACCATGTCGTAACTCCCTTTGACGATGTTTGCTTTCGATGCACTCGCAGATCAGCCCCGAGATATTTCCACTAGGCCAGGATGCCAAGTCTAGCTTTCCGAAAGCTGACTGATGACTAGATTTGCCTTGTCAAGTGATCGGTTCTTTCGAAGTGCCCTCGAACGCATCTAAGGTGCCAGCTTGGTGTTGCTGAGAACCCGATCATGATGTTGGGGGCACCGCAAGGAAGGTCGCAAGTGTGGCATCGCGTTTGGTTGTGATCCACTTGCAGCTGTGGAGCGCTCCAGATGCCGTCGTCCCGTGGCACTCGGATAAGCGTCATCTCCACATCATCGCACTGCAACTAGTTGTTGCACCGAGCGACGATCGAGCGGTTCACCTCTGCGGTGGCTGTAGGAACAGATGGCGCCCTCAACCGGCGGCCTCGCCGCGTGCTGCCGGACAGCCTGCGACCCTGCCAGTTCTCGACATGGGCGAAGACCTCCTGGTCGACGTTGCGGGGTTGTTGCCCAGGCGGACTCGGATCGCGAGGCTGGCTGGGCGGCAGCTTCGAATTCCGGAACAGCCGAACTACGTTCGAGGGGGCAGCTGTCGAAGCTTTCGGCCTCGGCGTGTTGAGCACGTGCCTCCTCAAGTCGGTGCACACCGCACGACAAGGTTGAGATAAATGGTCGGGTTCAGATCACTCCAATTCCGGGCACGTGCCAGGAAAGCGCACGAAGCATGGCACGAAGCCATTGCCGTGCGAATGGCTCGGCCTCGGCCGCCGTCTGCCGGCGAGAAGACTAGGCGAACTTTGATCGATTGCTTCAGCTTCGTCCGCAGAAGGGATGCACCACCTTGACCGGAGCGAATCTGTCGCGGAAGCCGAACATTTTTCAAGACGATGAACCTGCTACAATTTTCAGCGACAGCCCTCGGCACGATGATCGTTCCAGCGCCGGACTATATAACGAGGTCCCGTGCTGCGCAGGACTACACCGACTAGCTTCTTGCTTAACCAGTGGAAAGCGTGTGCTACAGGTGACAGCGGCACGCTGCGACGACTGACAGCAGCGAAGATCTGCTGATCGCGGAGCGCACCTTTACAAGGAGAGCCCCGCATGAGCAATTTTGATCCAGCCTAGCCTCGCCGTCCCTTCTTGTCTTTTCAAGTTGGGAACCGCGCTATTCGTGCCAGGGGCACTACGAATCACGGCGGATGGCCCGAAGTTCTTCCCGCGCGGCCACTTTCCTCGCCAGCGATGTTGGTCGGCGCGGCCGCCCATTGCATCAGTAAAACTGTTGCCGCCCAACTTGCCTGTCAGCTGGGCAGCGCCGGCGGATAGGTTCAATGGGAGCAAACTTAGTATGTACACGAACCGCGAGATCACGTCAGCGGCAGGCCCCGCGTTATCCAGGGGCCGGTCGACCCGAGATGATAGACCCATGGGCTTTCGACGTCACAAGATGGGCATCGCATGCGATCCGGACACTAACAGATGGCAAGATTCGGCCCTGCCCGGCCAGTCCCGCGGATGTGGGCGGACGTACGGTCCGTATCCGATCCGACTGAAGACGAGATCGTCTTCGGCGCCATGCGCGCCTGCAACTCGCGATGGAAGTGTGAATTGGAAAACTCGACTATTTGGAAAACGGCAATCTCACTTTCTGCTTAAGTTTAGTTTGTTTGTGAACGCGCTGGTCCCTATAGCTATACCTATCACGCACACAAAATATCCGAGAGTTGCCTTCATTGTCGCCGGCTCTCCAAACACAAAGTACGCCCAGGCCGCCGTAGTCAAGGGAGTAAGATAGATCAGGGTTGCAACTTCACTCGCCGCATTTTCCCGTAGGCAGAACCAGTAAAGTCCATAACCCACAGCGGTTGAGATAATTACGAACCACAGGACGACAGTGGCAAATTGCGCCGTCATGTGAGGAGCAAGTCTTCCATCCAGAACGGCCAACGGGAGCATACAAAGCGCTGAGACCGCGCTTTGTACTGCCAATGCAGGAAAAATCGACATAGCGTTGGAGCTCAGCTTTGAAATAAGCGTCGCCAACACAAGACATAAAGTGGCTGCTGCCGCCAATCCATACGCCAAAGGCGGAGCATGCCCTGTTGCCCCTCCCGTTGCAAGTGCTACGCCTGCAAGAGCAATCAAAGATCCCGCCCACTTTCCGGCAGAAATCCTCTCGCCTAATACAGGCCCGGCGCAGATGGTCGTTGCAAGGGGCTGCAATGCACTTATCAATGCCGCCGTTCCAGCAGGCAGCCCTGTTGCGACGGCCTTTACTGCAAAAGTAGTGGAGCAGAACATTGCTAAGAAGCCAAGACAGCTTTGGTTCGCAACGTCGCGGAGCGCCACCCCTCGGATCAATATCAAGAACAGCCATGGAGAGAATATGACTGCAGCTATTGAGAACCTCCAGAAGAGGACCAGGTAAACCGATTCTTCGCCATTGATCATCCGTGCACCGATGAAACCCGAGCTCCATGCCAAAACGAGGCCGGCCTGTACGAGAACCTTTTTGACACGTTCCATGCCCTCAATCTTCCAGCGATGGTGTTGGTTGTTATATGATCTCTCAGGAGGGCTATGTCGGCGAAGCGATCGGAAAAACTAGCGAACATCTCGGCTCCGATGCGTCCGTGCAAGCATGGTTGCGTTCGCAGATCGCGTTCGTCATCAGAGCGGGAACCACGTCGAGAACATACGAGCTTGAGTGCCGCTCCGCGAGCATTCCAACGCCTCAACATTTGTACTGCGCTCGGCTGAAAGCATGTTTCGCGGCTAGGCTCGCCCAGCGCCCTCGAACTAATGTGGACTCCAAGATTGCGGAAGGCATTCGCCGGCGCACATGGCTGTGCGGTAGACACGGTCTTGTATCGGATCATCGCGACGGAGTTGGAGAGCTTCCGGCGGACATGCCGAAAGCCCTCTTGGAGGTTAACGTTATCTTTGGAGCCGTTACTTTTCTCCTTTCGCTAGTTCGCACGATCTACCAGTTGCGCTGAGCGCGCAGCAGCAACGTCAGCCTATTCTGATCCTTGAGTTCGTACACAGTACCCGGCTTAGCGATATTGGATTGCTGCGGCAGCGTCACAGTGCTTCCGCCCGCGTACTTCTGGTCGAGCACCATGTAAGAGAGTTCAGCCGAGAAAGTCAGATTCCTGACGGCAGTCCAACGCGTAACCGTGCCAAGAACGGCATAGTTGAAGTCGGGATTACAGCCGGAACCGCCGCTTGACAACGCGAGGGCCGTGACGAACGCGCCGCAGATGTAGCCCTTGGCCGTGTTGTTGTACCGCACAGCCGTCCACGCACCGTAGATGGCACTACTCCAATGAGGATCCCAATTATGGGTGTACGCGCTGTTAAAGCCGTAGCTCGTGGTCAACTCCTGGCTGGTGCCAGTTACGAATACAGAGTCAGAGATGCCAGCAAGCCCGATGCTTTGGTAAGCTCCGGCAAGGCCGGTGCCGCCATACATCGCGTAGGTGGTCGACTTATAGCTATCGAAGTTGTAGCGGCTAGCGCCGCTCGTATAGACGCCTTGGATGTTGATGGTATCACCTGGTCCCGTTGGGATGTTCTTGACGGACAATGCCAACTGACCGGCCCATCCCCACTTGTCGCTCGGATTGCCGGTGACTTCGGATGCGCCGTAATATGCGGCGTGGTTGTCATGTGCAGCAACCGATGCCTGGAAGAGGCCCCAAGCCTGGTCAACGCGCACCATACCGACAAGGTCTGGTGTGCGCGAACCGCCGATGTCGTTGGCACCGTATGCGCCGACGGCTAGACCGGTGGCTGTCGCAGCACTCACGTTCCAGACATTGCTCGTGTAGTTGGCGACTTGATCCTGGACTGAGATCGAGGCCGTGACTCCTTGACCGAGGTCAGCGGTATAAGTGAACTGGTTCACGGGCTCCCAGCCGCCGCCGCCAGGCAGTTCGATGTTGTTCCCGGGATATCCAGTCCAAGGCGAGCTGAACTGCGAAGCCGCCTTGCCGAAAGTGAACCCAGCGAACTGGATGAAGGCGTCATAAACACCAAGCAAACCAGCGCCAACCGCAGAACCAAGTGACGACGTATACGCTGTCGAACCATTCACGCCAGTTGTACCCGCGCCTGAATAGGTTCCTGTGGTCCAGGTAAAGGCGCCATCGAAGAAGGTGCGCACTACACCATATTCAGTCGCAGTGCGTGTATCGATAGAAAGGTATTCGCGAGAACGCGTACTGTAATAGTCCGTCAGGCGATTACGAGCGCCAGGGACGCCGCTGCTGGGCATGTCATAATGGCCGCTGGTGTTCAGTGTGGTTTCAACGCGCAGATACCCGCCCAATCTGATGCACGCATCGGTGCCGGGAATGTAATAGAAGCCAACCCCATACAACGAGCAAATCTTCACGTACTCGACTGGCCTGGCCTTCAAGGGAAGATCGGTTGCATGCGCCTCGACCACGGCGATCAGACCGACGGCCGAACCGAGCAAAAACTTCTCCACCAACTTCATAACAGTCCTCCAAACTGTTCCATCTCAAAGGCGACCAGAAAAGCGCACCGAAGAGACCATCACCTTCGCCCCCAATCACTCTCGACCTAAAGGGCTTTATTCGAACGCCACCTGCCTGATTGAACCAGTGAACGTCGCGCCGCGGACCATTCCGCAGCTCGCATCGCTACGGTGTCAGATCACGCTCGTTATCGGCGCGGAAACTGTGTAGGAAACAGACGAACTTCACGCTCGCTCTGGCAGGTGTGCTCTAATCGCCTCACAACGGTATGCTTCGGACTGCAATCGGCTAAGAACGCATGCTCCATAGCAGCGCATCTTGCGTCTCAATGAGATTAGAGCTGAACGTCCTGACAGCATTAGCCGAGGCATATGCATGCGCACCTGCAGGCGACACCCTGCCGTGCACTCGTTTACAAATTGAACAGAAGAGGCGACGCCGAGCTCGCTGCGCTGTTTTAGTTGGTCGGCTCTTGCGCTGCAATTGCCGATCCCGAGAAGGCATACGCCTCGGAGACAAGCTTGTAACAAGTGCATGCCCTTTGCTCGAGGCACTTGCGTTCATCGATCCGCAACACGCCGCGCTCCTTGCGAATAAGACGCTGTTCGGCAAACTTGTTCAGGGTCTCGGTAATCCCCGGACGAGGCAATCCCAAGGCGGACGAAAGGTAGTCATGGGTAACTGGAAGCACATGAGTGTCAGCGGCGTCACTCGATAGACAGAGCCAGCTCGCGAGCCGCTTTTCGCGATGGTGCCAAACGCCACAAAATCCTGTCTGAGCGCAATGCAATGATAGCGCGTCGACGTAGCGAGAGAGCTGCTCCCGGATTTTCGGACGCTCGTTCATCAGCTGACGCAAATCTTTGACACCGATCCTGAGAGCGGTTCCAGGAAAAAGCACGACAGATTGATGTGTCGAAAGATGACCTCCCAATAGGACCGAAGCGCCGACCGCGCCCCGAAATCCTATTACCGCCGTTTCAAGGATGACGCCGCAGGTGACAATCCTTAGCGAGACGAGTCCCGACTCTATGAAATAGACGTAATCGACATTCCTTTTCGGCTCTTGCAGAACGATGCGTTCTCTTAGAACGATTGGCTCAAGACACTGCCCTATTGCTGCGAGATCTTGCAGAGGCAGCCTCGCCAGGATCGCATTCTTGACAAAGGACCGCATACTCGCCCGGACCACGCAGCTTCCAGGGCGCGGAAGGATCGACAGACTGCTCTGCTCTTGGGTCACATCGTCCAACGCGGGTTAGATATGAAGCGAGGGGAGTTCTTCGAGACAACGACGATCCGCCAGTTTTCGCGTAGAAGCGTGCAGTGCAAGCCCGCCAGGAAACAGCTGGGCCCCACAGTTGGGCCGGCGCCGTCGTCCAGAGACATGTCCAACTCCACACTTCTGTCGCGATCCGTTCATCGGCTTCGAGCACGTTCTGAATGATGCTGAACCCATCGAGCGCCCGCGCACAACCATCACTGATCGGCGACATCTCAGCGCCTGCGAACATCCGCTGGGCTATGCCTTCGCATCCGACCTCATCAGGCCGACACCGATAGACTGTTTTCTAAGCCAGCAGAGGGATTGGTCGAGAGCTTGCATCTCCATCTCAACCAGCTTTGCGGGGGCCGACTGCGCCATTTCGGCGGCATTGATCATCCACTCAGCGGGGAGTCCTCGGAGATTTGCCCAACCAAAAATGGATTCTCCAGGCTCACCCCTGCCGCGTCGGTCGCGCAGCGGGGCGCGATAAGACCATGTGTTCTCGAAGCAGATACGGTCGAGCCCTAGGCTTGCGAGCTTTTGCGTCAGCTTTGCGACAGGTGCAACGCCGGCACCGATCGGCACACCGAGCAGGGTCCCCTCCTCCCCCTGACGCACAGGGGGTAATAGCACGCAGTCCTTTAGATGCGCGGAGCATACCCAGGGCTCCATCGCCTCGAGAGCATCACACGGATGCTCAAAGAACAGCATCGAATTGACATAATCGAACAACGCGCGAATCCATGTGCTATTGACCGATGTGAGGATCTCCGCGACCTCAGCACCGCATAAATCTTCGTGGTTCTCCAGAAGAACTGGAATGCCGACCCGCTCGGCTATCGGAGTGAGTTGAGATAAATTCCTCTTGGCCTCACTCACGCGCTGGCAGCGATCCGGCGCACCTGTCGTGAAGGTTCTGAGGTATCCGGCTCCGACGTCAGCAGCCATGGCGAGGCAATCGCTTAGATGGGCGACCTCCGTCCCGCGGGTCTCGATGTCGATGAGTAGCCCGCGGTGATCGAGATGGCGTCGTACCTTCCGAAGGTGATCGCGTTCGCGTCCGGAGATTTCAACATAGCCCGGAAGGTGAGCCGATACGTTGATCCCGTCGAACCCGAGCTCGGCCGCGATATCGATCAATGAGAAAACATTGAAGCCGGGTTTGTGACGATATTGATAGCGCAGGCCGTAAGAATGCAAGAACAGCTTGGTCATGTCCGGTTTCATGTCAGGGTCAGTTGCGGAACGGGGTGAGACGCTCCTCGCCGACGGCCCAAAGGGCAAGCAGCGAGGTAGTGAGGATGAATAGCCCAGGAAGAATTGGCGCAGGCGATCCAAGAAGAAGACCCGCCGCATTGAGCTTGATGAGTGTGCCCCAATCACTCGCCGGGGGCTGCACACCGAGGCCCAACACGCTGAGCGCGCTCAGGAACATCAGGCATGACACGAAACGGTTGATGAGTTCTACGGCTGCATAGGCCCGTATATTTGGCCAAACGTCACGAAAGATAAGGTAGCCGATGCCCTCTCCGCGAATGCGCGAGAGCTCCACGAACGGCTGCGCAATTACCTGAGCGACGGGCGCGCGCAGGGATCGGAACACACGGCAGAATTCGACGACGATGATGACCGCGATCAGGCTGGACGTACTCGATCCGAGGGCCGCGATCAGCACGAAGGCGACGATCAGGCCCGGGATCGCGATCAGCGCATCCATCGATCGGGCAAGCACCGAGCCGCCGAAACCGGTCGACACGCCCGTGAGCACCGCGAGGCCGAGGCCGAGACCAAAGGCGACGAATGCCGCAGTCACGGAAATGAGCATGGTCTCACGGCCAGCCGCGAGTGTCTCGGCGAATAGATCTCGCCCGAGGTGATCGGTTCCAAGAATGTGTGCCGCGGATGGTGGCTCGAACCGCTCGGCGCCGTAACGCTCCGTCCATCGCGCGTCGATCAAGGATGGCGCCATGAAGAGAACAAGCGAAAAGATCGCGAAAACGGCAATCCTCATGTGCTGCCCCGTCCAACAGAATGCGCCGGCTCGAAAGCGCTCGCCGAGTTCGGGAACGTCGTGGGAGGCGATGCCGCGTCGACGCTGATCACAGAGGAGAGCACGCGTCCGGCACGCATTTCGATCACTTCATCAGCGAGCCGCGCCACCATGTCCGGCTGATGTGAAACGAAGAGCATGCTGACCGAACGATGATCACGTACTTTTCGCAGAAGCTCCACGACAAGAGCGCCATTGGCAGAGTCGAGCGAGGCCGTCACCTCATCGAGGAGAAGAATGCGTGGCCGCGAAGCAAGAGCCAAGGCGATCCCGAGCCGTTGGCATTCCCCGCCGGAAAGCTCTGAGAGGCGCTTAGGCAGATAATCGGTCGGAAGAAAAATCGAGTCGAGAACCTTTGCAACCTCGTTTGCGGTGTCGCCTCTCCCCGCCTGACGCAATCTGCGGCCGATCAGATAGGCAATCGTCAGCGCTGGGTTGAGATGCAACCGAACTGACTGAGGAACGTACTCGAAAACACGCTTCTCGGCTGTTGTGCGGGCCGAATAGTGGAGGGGTAGACGGCGCCCGCCAACCAAGATCTCCCCCGAGGAGCCACGGTGCTGACCAAGAAGTGCACGAAGAACCGTCGTCTTGCCTGCGCCGGACGGGCCGACGAGACCGATGCAGCTGCCAGCGCCCAGCGAAAACGAGGCATCGACGACAAGCGAATGTCCGTTTGGCGCATGCACGCTCAGTCGGTCGACGCGGAGCGGCACAGCATGCCGCGGCGGTGATTTGTCCGTGTTCGAATCGAGAGGAGTAGGACTGTTTTCTGGGGCGAGCGTCCTTATGCTGTTGCGGTCTTTTTGGCGAGAAGTGGTCGCTTTGGTGGGAAGCGGACGCTTCAGATGCCGGGCAACGTCGATGGCTCCATCCGACAAGGCTTCGAAAAAAGCGAGCTCGTGGGTCACCACTATGGCGGCAGCGCCGATCTCTTGGATACGCGCTTTGATGGCAGTCATGACCATGCCCTTCAGCGCCGGCTGGAGCGAACTCGTCGGTTCATCCAGGATGACGAGACGCGGTGCAGCGCAGAACAAGCTAGAGATCAGAACACGCTGGAGCTGGCCGCCGCTATATTGGTGGGGATAGCGGTTCTCGTCGAACCCTGGAATATCGAGGCGATCGAAGGCGCTGCGAAGCAGATGCCTGCGCTCAATGCGTTGCGAGCTCGTGTCCCCGGGAAAGGCCGCGAGTTGATCGACCACGCCACGGCTTGAAACGAGGGTCGTGGCAGACGACTGGGGAATGTAGAGGATGTCCCGCCCCCAAAGCGCCTGCCGATCACGGAGAGCCATTCCGGTGAGTGATCGCCCCAGAAATGAGGTATCGCCACCCGTGATACGGAGATTGGGACGCTGCCAGCCGATAAGGGCCAGGCACAGGCTCGTCTTACCGATGCCCGAGGGGCCTATGACGGAATAGAGGCGACCGCCCATGAAAGTGGCACTAAGCGCGCCGATCTGGTTCACGTCGCTGTCCGAGCTTGCGATTTCTACTTTGAGCTCACGTATCCGCAGCACCTCGCTCACAGCGTTGTCCTCGCGACGAAGCGACCACTCACGAGATCGGACAATGAATACAGCAGCATATAGATGCCGGTGATCAGCATCGCGCAGAATTGCAGTACGGGGATATCGCGCCACACAACCGACGACACAGTAAGGTCACCAAGGCCCGCAAAGCCGAACACGACTTCGATCACGAGCACGCCCGTCAGCAGATAGGCGCAATAAGTCAGTGCGAGGTTGAGGATCGATGGTGTAATCGCAGGCAATGCATAACGTAGCGCAGTTTTGCCCCGGCCAAAGCCTTTGAGCCGAGCAAACTCGAAGTAATCCTTGCGTTCCTCCGTGGCGAGCAGCGCGAGCACCATCCGCCCGACATAGGCGACGATGCCGACACCGAGACAAGCGCTCGGCAGAATGAGGAGACGCAGCTGGTCCAGGAAAGGCTGTCCCTGCGAAATGCGCGAAATCGCAGGTAAAAGCCTAAGCTCCACGGCAAACACATAGATGAAGATGTAGGCGATTAGGAATTCCGGCATGCAGATGACAATTTGCGCTACGAGCCTGAAGAAATGCTGGGTGCGTCGGCCAGTCATGAACACTCCAAGCCCTGCCGCGATCGCGACCGGAAACCACAGAAACGTCACGGCCGCGAGAGCGAGGGTGTTTTCGAGCCGAGGCTCGACAACTTCCCAGACGCCGGTGCGGGTCGTAAACGAGCGGCCAAGATCACCGGTCAAGAAGGCGGAGAGCCAGAGGACGAAGCGTTCCACAAGGCCACGATCGAGGCCGAGGTCAGCGCGCATGCGTTGAGCGAGCTCGGGAGTGTAGTCCTGACCCAGCAACTCGGTGACAAAATCCCCCGGAATGACCGCCGTTCCGAGAAAGATCAGGGCGGATGCGCCGATAAGAATGGCAACACGGGTGAGGATGCCACGCAAGAGCAACCACGCTCTGGCACGCGAATGCACGCGCTCAGGCGCGGCGTGAAATGGTGTCGGCACTTCCACGGGATCAAATCTCCCGATCGAGCCAGATCTCGGAGAATGCCGAGCCCTTGAGCGCTCCGAGCGGTGACGGTGCAACGCCTTTGACATAGCTCGCCTTGGCGTCGAGCTGATTGAAGAACAGTGGGATGGCGGCACCGCCCTCCTTGTGGATCGCCTCTTGGATCCCCCAGTACAACAGGCGCCGACGTTCTAAATCAGTCGTAGCCAGGGCATCATCCATCATGCGGTCGATCTCGGGGCGTCTCCACCGTGTCTCATTCCATTTGGCGTCAGATCGATAGGCAACGCGCAGCATAGCGTCGGGTGTGTAGCGCATGCCCCAACCACCCACCATCAGCGGCTCTTTGAGCCAGATATTGTCCCAATAGCCAGCAACGGGATCCCGTCGCGCCTGCACATTGACACCGGCCTGACGCGCCGTATCGGCAAACATCTGCGCCAAGTCGACAGCAACATTGGGCGTCACGGCCTCGGAGGCGTGCAAGACGAGTTGACCGAGGTCGACGCCAGCCTGGCGAAGCAGCGTCCGCGCCCGGTCGGGATCGTAGGGTCTGACGGGCAACTCGGAATGGTAGAACGGGCTAAACGGAGGAATGGGATGGTCATTGGCAATGCTCGCCTGCCCGGCGCACAGTTTGTCGCGGAGAAGAGAACGGTCGAACAGACATTTTAGTGCCTCGCGCACCTCGACACGGTCGAATGGTGCCTTGTCGACATGCATCGCGACCACGTTGTGCACACCGCTGGGCGATGAGACGACCTCAAGGCCGGTCGCTGCGGACACGCGTTTAGCCAGCGCAAAGCTGATTGTTTGCACAGCGTCGACGTCCCCAGCGAGCAAAGCCGAAACGCGCGCGATCGGATCCTGGTTGCCTTGAAATGAGACCTCATCGAGATAGGGCTTGCCGCCGTCCCAGAAGTTCGGATTACGGCGATATGTGTTTACACCAGCCGGATCGAGACCATTGGCGATGAAGGCGCCCGCCCCAAGCGGCTTGTCGAAGCGCGAATATCCCTCAGGCAAGATATGGAAACGATCCTGGGCGAGCAGCAGCGGGAAATCGGCATCGGGACGTGTCAGCTTGAAGCGGATTGTCTGCGGGTCTTCAGCAACGATATCGCTCACGTGATCAACAAGCACGCGCAAAGGCGACTGCGCTGCCGGATCGCGCAATCGGTTGATGGTATAGATCACGTCGCGCGCCGTGACCGATCTGCCATCGTGGAACTCGGCGCCGCGGCGCAGGCGAAAGATCCAGTCGTTCACCTTGCCGTTTGCGGCTTCCCAGCTCTCCGCCAGGGCCGGAATGGGCTGAAGATGCGAATCGACATTAACGAGGCGAGCTCCTATCAGCTCATAGGCGAAATAGACCGCCCACGACGCAACCTTAGTCGGATCAAGTAATGACGAGGAAGCCGTCTCCTGCAGGACGACCCGCACGCGACCGCCGCGGCGAGGCGCGGTTTGCTGGGCCATGGACGGCCGCGACGCCGTGGACAGGACAGTGGCACCGATCAAACCACTGAAGTTGCGACGCGTGATCATTTGAGATGTCATGGCAACGGCCTCACCCCCGTCGAGTATTGGTCCGCTCGGAACGGCCGCCGCATTGTGTTTGCCAAGCAGCCCGCTCTTGACGGCCGCACTCGTATATACGAGTTGAGATGACAGCCTCATGACACAGAATGGATACAATATGGATAAAGTCGAGGGCCCTCTCGATGTGGCTGACACCGATTCCGATGCTTTGGAAGGCCCCCGGTGGCGCTTTATCGCGAAAACGCTGACGCAGGAGATCCTGAGCGGGCATTTCGAGATCGACAGGCCACTGCCATCCGACACCAAAGTCGCCGAACGCTTTGCCGTGAGCCGCATGACGGCTCGCAAGGCCCTAGCGAGCCTTCAAAGCAAGGGGATCATCCGCATTGAACACGGGCGTGGCTCGTTCGTGGAGATCGACGCCATCAAGTACCGCCTCAGCGGACGCCACACTTTCTCGAAGAACGTCATCGATAATGGCATGAGGCCGAGCCGTAGGTTGCTCGCGGCGGATATCGTCCAGCCCGACAACTGGGTGCGGCAATCTCTGCGCTTAACCCAAGGCTCTTCGGCCTTACGCATCCGACTCGTCAGCGAGGCCGACAACCGCCCTCTCGCATTGAGCACGTGCTATCTGGAACTACCGCGTTTCGACGGCTTCGTCTCGGCGCTTGGTCCCGAGGCAAACGTCGAAAACGCGCTACAGCAATTCGCTTTGGTAGAAAAAGCCCAGATCGACGTCAACCTGCTCGCGCGGATGCCGAGCGAGGAAGAGGCAACCCTGCTGGATCAATCCCTGGCTAGGCCGGTCATGGAAAAGCGCGCATCAAGCATCGATCAGCACGGTCAACCAGTCTGGTGTTACCAAGTGATCTATGCTGCCGATAGGGTCCAATTTCGGTTCGACAGATTGTAGATATTGATGACACTCGCAACGTGTGAACAAATCGCCCGGCAGAACGACTTGGACCAGGTTCTGCCGCTTGCTATCTGGGTCTTGACGCGTAGGACAATGATGTCACTGGTTGAGGGGTCCACATGCATAGCCCGAGTACAGCGCGAATGCGCCGCGATCGAAACCCAAGGCTGAAACCGAACTATTGGCGTATAACCCGGATCGACATGCAGGCCCTTGTCGCCGAATTCCTTGGTGGAAATCGCTGCTGCAGTTTTGCAGCGGCCTGCGCGCCGGATAATGCAATCTCACAAGCCCCGTGACGGCGGCCCCCACTGCCAGTCTAAAAGAGGCCCTTGAGCAGTTCGCCGGCCTCAATCCGCCGGGGCGCCTTGCTTCTTAACGATCGCTTTTCCGCCAACGATCGACAGAATGTCCGCTGTTATCTTTCCCCGACAAGCAGCGCCTTCTAGCATAACTAGGCTTGCCGAATGATGGCGATGTGTCGGCCGAAAGCCAGCGATCACGATGCCGGCTTACCGCCAGGCAGCCGGATCCACGACGCCAAAGCGGTGAGAGGATCGCGTTGCGGATTCGATGGAACGATAAGGTAAATTCGGGATGCTTGCCCATCAGATTCCAACGTCTGTGGCGACCTCTGTTTTGATCGTTTTGTTGGCACTCGCATGGCGGTCGGTTCGCTTGTAACTCGTGCTTGAGGATCGACGCCCCACCTCATTCTTTCTCTCTTCCACACTATCACTCGATGCTAAGATCGCGTTGATCGGATGCTCACGAGACCAAATGCGAGCACGCTCCCCGCTCCGCAGACCGCAAGGGATGCTAATGCGGCGGTGACGCCATAATGATCTTGGACCGAACTGAAGAATAATGGTGCAACAGACCCCGATAACAATCGAAAGCCGTTGATCAACCCAACTCGACCTCCGTATCTGTCCTGCCCGTAAGTCGCCAGGGGTAGCGTTCCACGACAGATGCAGTTTAGACCGGAGCTGAATCCGAGCAAAACAACGAACACCGTAACTCCAAGGACGGAGTGAGAAGCTAGTGCAACGATAAGCGCAGCCGCGAAGAGCAGGAGGCATGAGAGAAGAGTGAGATGAATTTCGGCCATTGTCTCGGTGAGCGAAGCCGCAAAAAGCAGTATTAAGACCTGAGACGGTCCAAAGAGCGCTGAAATCAAAGGGCCCATCGGACCTAAGCCAAACGTTGAAAGGATTGGAGTCATCTGACTAAGGAATGCTGAGATGATAAATGCGGTGAGCGAAAAACCAAACGTTATCAACGCACAATCTATCGCCTTGGGAGAGGACTGTGAGTGGACTTGCAAGTTGTGCGATTTATCTAGATCTACGGAGCCAACCGGGGCTCTCCTACGAGCCCATACCATTAACGGGAGAGCAATGAGAACATTACAGCCCGCATAGATCCCAAACACCTCTCTCCAGGATATCCAAATGAGCAACAAAGAGGTGAGCGGCCAGAACAGCGTTGACGATAACCCACTGATCAACGTCAGTAGAGCGATCTGCTGTTTTGCCTGGACTCCATCTCGTTGGATCAAGAACAACACTGCAGCTTCGTAGAAAACAAAGGCAGACGCTATTTGTATGCTGAACAGCGCGAACGCGAATACGGTCGCATTCCAGGAGACTGCGGCTATTCCTAAACTGGTAGCGCCCACAACTGAGGCGATTTCCATCGCTCTGGCGGCACCGTATCGGTCCATAAGGCGACCGGCGATCAACGACATTGGCGCACTCGCAAATTGAGCGAAGGAAAAACAAACTAATATCCATGCACCTGTGACTGCGAGGTCACGGGCAACCTCGTTAGCCACACCGGCGATGCAATAGTAGAGTGTGCCGTAACTGATGATTTCTGCGCAACCCAGTGCGGCGACAACGATTTTGTCATCATTCCAGATGGTCGCTAGCCCTCTCCTCGGTTCTCATACTAACCGTCGCGTCTCCCAATTGTTGATTCGTTGTCTTTAATCTGAGCTTATGAGACTGGCACTCGGCTCAGTCTCGTTGAGAATGCCATGCCATAGAGCGAAATCGTATACCCGTCGGCTGCCTCTGTCGGAACGTCCCGGCTACCATTTCCAGAATGGAAGTCCACACCTCGGGGGACACCTGACTGGGAATATCGTGGAAACCAGCCCAGTAGTTGAGATACTGCTCCTCACTCATGGAGATCGCCTCGGTGGTAGCGAGAGAAATGCAGTTGCCCAGCTCCGGATATTGATTAAGCAGCGCCTCGTAGGTTCCCATCTCGGCAACGTATGGGAGACGCGCCCGCCGCAAAGCCGGCACCATATCGCGTAGCTTCGCTTCAATTTCAAGTTGAAATGGATCGGCCTCAAGATCGTTAAGGAAGGTTGTAATCGTGAAGAAACCACGCGGTCGCAAGATCCGCATAACTTCGCGAAGCGCTTCGCTCTTGTTCGTCCAGTGGAACGACGAGCTGTAGCAAACCCAATCTAGCGTACCGTCGGGCAGGCCCGTGCACTCGCCCGGCGCATTAATCCAAGAGACGGTTGGATAAACTCGGCCGAGCCTCTGCCCCACTGCGACCATCTTAATATTAGGTTCGACCGCATAGCCGGTAAGCCCCATGTCAGCCAAGGCATAGGCGATCGCGCCTGTACCAGCACCGATATCCCCGAAAGTCGGACTGCCGGCTAAGTTCTTCACCTGGTCGACAAGCATCTGAAGGACTCGTCGTGAATAGGGCGGGCGCCGTGGATAAGTCTCTGCTACTTCGGAAAAGCTTCCAAAGGACCGCTTCTTAGCAACTCGCATCTCGTCCTCCATCAGGCTGGTGATGACAGCTCGCATGTCCGAATTGCCGCTTCAACGTCACGCCGATGCTTGTCTGAGTGAACGATCCCGGTCAGCTATCGCCATTAATGATGTTCTCGAAATCGGAGTCCATCGCCATGCAATCGCTGTGCAATCCTGAGACTCGCTTCAACCTCGATCTAACTATCGCGTCTTTGTAGACGCTCGAAAGCCAAGGCGCCGAAGTGCTTTGCTGTAACCGTCTAGCGATCTTGGAACGAACAAACCTATACGCCGCGGTGAAGCCGATTTGAGGTCGCAGCCGACGAGAGGGATATACTGCTCGAGGTCGACAAAGGCTGCGATCGTATTTTGCAAGGTAGTGAGCCTTGCCGATTCCCCCCTTACTGTCGAATGCACTCTGACGTAAATCTGGCACGTTGCTTTGCTTCTCGTCCGACCTAAGTCGGCACCAGAGATGGACGCCAATCGGCAACTCCGGCCGCTTCCCAAGGAAGGGCTTCAAAACGCGTGCCAATTCGGCTGCTCGATGGGAAAAACGTTTTATTGGTTGCGTTCAGCAATCTTATCAGAGAGGCCCCCAATGAGTGCTTGGATGAACAAGCCTGTGTTGAGAATCCGACAACCCAAACAGAAAGTGTCAGATGGTTCAGCTGAGACGTCTGTCCGCTGACCAAAGTGCGTGGTCAGGTCGCGAGCCGACCAATGAGCGTACGAAGCCGCTACACGAAGTGAGCGCAAGCATCTGAACGGTGATGTTCTGTCGGAGAGGATCTCGGTCATTGCACACTCTATCCAGACAGGAGATTCAGATGACTACGATGAACCTGCTGTGCCGGCGGATCTCGAGAACGTCACAATCCGCAATTTGTCGCCGTCGACTCGAATCCTATAACTATGCGATTGCAACGTTCAGTCGGCATTCGGCTTCGCCCCGGTCGGCGTTCGATGATACCGCGGATGCCCATGATGCCGCCTATTGTTCCGGGATGATGTCGCCAGGATCCCCAAACACTGTCGAAGCGTGCGAGGGTGATTGACTGCCGCGGCTTAATCTTGGCCAAGCGACAACGGCCGATGCCGCCGGCGGTCGGGCCCACTACTCCTGCGCATCGAGGGAGTAACCTCGCGAGTGTACGGTGCGGATATAGTTGCGCTGGCCGCCTTCATTGAGTGCCTTGCGTAGGCGGCTGATTTGAAGATCGACGCTTCGCGACCCGACATGGAGGTTCTGTCCCCAAATGATTGATAGGAGCTCGGTCCTCGAAAACACCTGCTCGGGGTGTTCAAGGAAGTGCTGCAGCAAGCGGAATTCCAACGGCCTTATCTTGATTGGCCGACCGTTGCGACTGACGCGTTGGGCGCGAACATCCAGGACCAGGTCTAGAAACACCAACTTGTCGTAAGAGGGCGCTACGCCTGTAGTTCCGCGCTTTTTCTTGCGATCGATGGGCCGCATATCAGTGACGTAATTATCCTACGATAACGCGCGTTCCTTGGCTTCTCAGCGGTGCAGCACGCCGGTCGGACGACTTTCTGTAGGCATGAAACTCCTGCAAGCCGCTCGGCGGTTCATGGGCTCTCATTCCTTTTGGCGGGTTAGAATGGTCCGGCACCGATACATTTTTCGCCGGGTACGCATTCCCCCGGCACAAACGAACGGTACTCCTTTTTGCTGAGATCGAGCGCTCACCTCGCTAGCAGATGATCCTAACGCGCATTAGCTTCGCCAACATTGTGCGGCATTGTACCTTATATCCATCGCAAGACGCTCATTAAGGCTGTGAGGCCGCGCCGACCGACCCGTAAATCAAGTCTCCTAGTTCCCCATCTGCTGAGCAGTCGTTCACACGAACCTGCGGCAAATAGCTAGCTGTAGGGGAATTTGCAACCGCTAGGTATAGTTGCGCGAGCCGCCGCAGTGGATCGCCTTGCGCAAGCTGAATGACGGCGCTTCGCTACCTGGTAGGTGCTCTCCGCGTCGTATCGCAGCCACGAACTTGTCATGGGGGGAATGCTCACGGAGAGGACGGAGCGGGCGGAACGCAAGCGCGCCAGTCGAACAGACGGCTGTCCCGGCTCACGCACCGGACGCGTAGATTAGAGACGAGGCTTGGAAAGGCCAGCATACGATCGGTCTCTGCAGCAGGCCGGCCGCACGCTTTTTTCTGGTCCTGTGCTGCCACTCGACCGAGCGACGCTCGCCTCAACAACGGACCGACTATGGTCTGAGCTGCTTGCTCGTTCTCTGCCCAGAGAACGGCGTCACGCGCAATAGCGTCTTCCGCAAGAGCTAGGCGCCTATATCCGCGGCAGCTGGCGCTGGCCGTGGTCGAGAATCGGAGGTGTCGAGCCACTATACTATCCTCTTGGTGATCGCAGGCCCTACGGCTGCTCGCCTTCCCATTGCTCCTATGCGGCGCTTCGAGGAACGTTGAGCTTGCACTCCTCGCGCTGGGTAAGTGGAGCGAGTCGCAAGGCGCGTGAGCGCCCAGTCAAACCAAGCCTCATCTCCTTTTGACACTACCAACTCTGGTAGGGTGCCAAGAAAGATAGGCAACTGCTCAATTACATTGCTTCAGTTGATGATCCGACAGAAGCGGACCACGGGCTTCTTCTTGGTCTCTAAGTTGTTGCGTATCGCAATAAGGAGCGCGCGGCTGCGATAACGCTGCGGAAGCCACATGGTGGATCGGGCTTGTGCCGCGCTTGACAAGCCGCGTGCTCGGCCGAGTTATGACCGGCTATGCGCAGTGTATTGCATGCCATTCGGCAAAACCGTACTGACCTTTGAACACCGGCCCGAGATGTTCTTTGGTCGCACCGCCCAGCCGCACTTTTCCACTGACGGAGCCGTCCTCTGCAAATTCGCCCTCGAACTCGTAAAACAAGGAAATCGGCACCTGCTCGTGCGCAGCCTCGAAGTGAATATGGCGACCATGAACCTCACCAGATATGTCTCCGGAGGACGATGCAGTGTGATGGACACCCGATATGAGTTCACCATCCTGTTGAATCTTGATTTGGTGTGTCGCAGACCCATGAAGGAATTGCATTTCGACACGCCAGCTGCCCGAGAAATCCACTTCCGCTGGGAAGTAGGGAGTCACTTGACCGATGGACTGGGGCATACGAAATGCCGATGCCAAAGCGCGGCCGACGGTATCAGCCTCCTCATCCGAGAGATTCACGGGATCCAGCATGATTGATGTCGGCGTGGACCAAAAATCGTGGATCAGGATGCGCGGTCGTTGTTGCAAGAGCGCAAGCCTTAGGTCTTCCGCATCAAACGGAATCACGCCAGCATCCCAGATGATTTTTAGCCGAATAGCTGCTGCAAAACTCGCCCAAGGCAGCACTTCCGTAGTAACGCCTGGCAGCGAGACGAGGTAAGCCTCAATCCGCTTCAATCGCGGAAGCCACTGATCGCGCTCATCTTTGGCCGATTGAGAATTGATCCAGCGGTCGAGCGCGACTACGGCCCCAACCACCTCTTCCTTGCCGACCTTCATCGACCTGCCAAATGCCTGGTGGGGCGTTCCGTTCCACCAGATCGACCTGCAAAGCCGCTCCTTACCAAGAACGATAGCAGTGGATTGTGGCCCCCGGATATACTTGCCACCTGCGTAAACGACCAGATCGACTCCTTTCTTGATCCAGCTATCCGGCTTGTCTGGAGAAAGCCCGGCGGCATCGACGAGAATCGGCACACCGCGCGCGCGTGCCAAAGGAAGGAGCGAGCTCAATGGCAATACCGACTCCTCGTCCATGCGACCGAGCAAGCAGATCATCGCTACACTTCCATCCAGTGCGTGCGCAAACTCCTCTGTTGTGCTAATGCCGACGATTTCAGCGCCCGCGACGCGGAGCGCCTGTTCATAAGCAAAACGCTGGTCGGATGGAATCAACACGGTGTTGCGTAGCCCGGACGTATTCGGCAACCGCAACATCAGTTCCGGGTTGTTTCCTGCAATGCACGCCGCAGTGGCTAATGCTAGCGCCGCTGTAGCGCTGGCGGTGATGACACCCCATTCGGCGCCAGTGAGTTTAGCCATCCTTTCGCCTGCGGCTTCCGCAAGCTCGTCTAGGTCGACGAAAGCCTGGGCGGCTGCGTTCATTGCTGCGATGACCTCGTCGCTCGGATGGCTTCCTCCATAATTCGTGCGTACGCCAGCGCATTGGATGAACGGCTCGACACCGAATTCTCGGTAGATCCACCCGCGCGCGTGGTCGCGTTCGGACGGAGCGAATGCCTGTGGGAGGTCAGGCCGCGTAGCCATGTCCGCTCGTCGCAAGTACGATGGGTGGCCTAACGCAAAATGCTGTGACGACGACGCGAATGACATCAAATCTTTTCGAGACGGCGGAGGCGCTAGCACTTGAAATTGCTTCGTCCATTCCGTGGACGGCGATCAGCCCTGCTATTCCGGCCCCGCGGATTAGCACCTCCGCGACTGTTCCGTTTAATACCCGCAGACGGCCTGAGAGGCTGTCACATTTGGCTAGCGGATGTCGTTGGCCAGACGGGCTCATCTTCGTATAGCAGCTGTCGTCGGAGTTTCCGCACGTAGATGTGCATTGTTGACATTCCCGAAGCCGCTGTCACCGTGAGCCAGTTCGGTCAAGTCCAGGGCGGGCCTTGGAACGTCAACGACTTGATTCCATGATGCTCCGTCGCCTTCGACGTCGAGGAAGGAGCCAATTGACAGGGCCAACGCCGAGTGACCTCCGCGCTTGAGGTTCGAGGCGCAGAGCGCATCATGAGTTTCAGTGAAGAAGAAGAGCTCGCTCTCGGAGCACATCTGACCGCCCAGCAGTTCTGCAGGCGCAAAGGCAGCGCGCCTTTCACGGCTAGTAGCAAGAGCAGATAGTGGTTGACGTTGCATACCACACCTGGAGATAAGCTTGATCAGCGTGCTGTTCTTCAACTAAACAGTGACACACTTCTGTGATCCAGATCAACTATTAGCCTTAGTAGTTGACGGGGCTGCGCTAGTTCGCGCGCACTTAGGCACAGGGCGCGGCGAAGCCCTAACAATCAAAGGCGTTCACTCGTTGGTCGCGGAAATTCAGAAAGCGCATACCTCCCAACGGCACGACCTGCATCGGTCTTTCGGACACCCAAAGGCTCACCGGTGGCTTGCTCATCAGAATTGATGGACTACGTATAGACCTCACCCATCAACTCCAGTCGCCTTGAACGACTCTTAGCCAGGACAACTCTCGAATATTTTTCCTCTTCGCAAAGCTGCAGCTTTTCAGTATCGGCTGGTCGTGGGACGGCTAACCGAAAGCTGGGCCTTGGACATCGATTTCAACAACAGTCCGCTCGCACCCGAAAACTCTCGTCTCCAAATCCTATGGCCGGGATCATTTTGGAGCGCACGGTGCAAGACCCGCTCGACAGCCGGGTGTCTCTTCCAGGCTTTGAGCCAGCCAGTTGCCTCATGCGGACCGCCAGCGTGCGCAGTCCGCGTAGAGCCGGATAGATGCCACATCGTCCTGCAATCTCCTCAGATTGATGAGCACTCACCCGCAGGACCGCCCAGGCCTCCTGATTGGCAGTCGCAATATCCAGGACGGCATCAGAGTGACCAAAGATATAGTTCGTGGCAGCATGAATGGAGATGTCAAGATCACGCTCAAAGCGCTTCAAATACAGCGGCGTCGCTCAAGTATTATCCATCATCGCGAGCGCGCCTGGGTGCGACCGCTGCGCCGAAGGCGCGTTGAATGTGGTTGCGTCCCCGCCTCGACTAAACCTCAACGCTATCCCGATACTGCCGAGCCTCCCAATCATCGATGACGCCCTCCGGTCGTGGCCCAACTCAGCCACCTCGACCTTTTCGGAGTCGTCCGCCTTTCCGAAAACACCGGGATCGAGCCGTCCGTGGCAAACAATTCCAGCTTAGCCGCCACATCATCTGAAGAACCCAATAGTCGCACTGGGTGTCCGCGGAAAGGTCGTTCGTCAAGCTAGGTAAGCTTCGCGAGGATCGCGCGCACATCGTTGAGCGCGCAGAGCGCTAGAATGTGATGAAACGTCTACCAGCAGCACGCTTTCGGAAATGGGTTCACGGACTATCAGTGCCCTTTTCGTGTCCGGCCCAAGCCGTCTACGCCGCCTTTCCGAACGACCACGACTTCAGTACGTAAGCCGCTACGATCAACTCTCTTCAATTTGCGCCACGCATACGACCGCCGCAGCCGCAGCAGGGGGACGGACCGATCACAACGTTAACATAGAGATCCGACCGGCCGTCGAGCTTACAAGAGCGTCATGAGCCTGTGATCTCACCTCGCCTAATGGTCCACGGAGCCCCGTGACGATCGGCGACAAAATAGAAGCACGCCCCGATTCATAGTAACAGCGCCTATATTATGGCTCTACGGCCGCGTCATTCGCTTCGCATTCCGCCGGAGCAAGCCACAGTCGCCCCTTACATTTGGCTAGATCTGTATGAGCGGCAACGGAACCGCGGCCGTTACTCAATAAGACGGTACCGTCGCGCCTTGACGACGCACTGAGTCCGGCTGGACGTTTCCAGCTTTCGCATCGCATTCTTGATATGAAAGTTGACGGTGTTCTCGCTCACTTTCAGAATGACGCCGATAGCCCAGGATGACTTCCCTTCCTCGACCCATCGCAAACACTGTCGTTCCCGTTCCGACAGCACAACCTCTTTCTCATCCGCCATGAATTTCTCCTGGACTTGAGAGAACAGGAGAGGCATCAGCAAGTGCCATGCCACTCAGTGGCGGCCAACAAGCATCGGCGAGGCAGGACGAATTCTTCGGCGATTGCCGCGACATTCGCGCGAAACCGCCATCCCGCTACAGCCCTGTCGATGGGCTTGCGACATGTGTCGTACACACGACATCAGCATTACGACAATCGTGGCTGTCGATGTTCTGTCCAACTGTATGTAAGGCGGATATCACCCTTTCGCTAAGCACTCCTCCCCGTCAAGGAGTGGAAGAATTCTCCCCGGGGGCTGTAGGACTAGGCTCGCGAACCCAGGTCATCCATTTGTAACCAAGGCCCCTCTTTCCAGCCTTTAGGGGACCCCCATCAACCCCATAGCGAAAGCTTTGTGTTCGCCGCCACTTCTACGCGATTATGCGAATCTGCGCGTCTCAAAAAACTACCAATGCTGGTCATTGATCGGCATTCCCTCAAAAAGATATGAACGGTGATGTTGGTGCCAATCGAGGATCGGCTTGCAGGATCTAGGCATGCAGTATCAACCACAAGCTGTTCGGGCTACGGCAGGTCGTCAATGCGCACGGCCGTCGCCTGTCGAAATGCTTCGCGCCCAGGTCTGTTCGAATGATGAGCTCTCGTTTCTGATGGAAGCGCATGATGGCCTGTCTGCCACGATCGCGCAGCGCTCAGGATTCAAGGGGCTCTGGGCCTCTGGTTTGTCGATTGCCAGCTCGCTCGGCTATCGCGATGCCAATGAAGCCTCATGGACCCAGCTCGTCCAGAGCGTCGAACGCATCGTGGACTCGACAGAGCTCCCTGTGCTCGTTGATGGGGATGGCGGCTTCGGTAATTTCAACAATGCTCGCCTCCTCGCGCGCAAACTTCATCAGGCGGGCGCCGCCGGCATCTCGCTTGAGGACAGCTGCTTTCCGAAGCTGAACTCGCTCATTGGTGAGCGGCATCCGCTCGCCGATATCGATGAATTCTCCGGTCGTCTGCGGGCTGTAAAGGATGCAGTCGCCGACAATTTGGTTCTCGTGGCCAGAATCGAAGCGCTGATCGCCGGCCACGGGTTGAATGAAGCTATATTGCGTGCTCACGCTTATACCGACGCGGGAGCCGATGCAATCTTGATTCACTCGCGAAAGAGTACCGCGGACGAGATGCTTTCGTTTGTCACCGAGTGGCGGAACCGGCTCCCTGTCGTGATCGTTCCGACGACGTACTTTCTAACGCCAGTCTCTGCCTATCGTGATGCGCGCATCTCCACAGTCGTCTGGGCCAATCACTCCATGCGAGCTGCGGCAGCTGCAATGCGGCGCATCTGCGATAGCATCGCAGCTCAAGAGAGCGTTGCGAACATTGAATCTCACATCGCGCCGCTCAGTGAGATATTCGAGCTCCTGAGGTATGACGAGCTCGCCGCGGCCGAAAAGCAATATCTGCAGCCCAGCTAGTCCATGTCAGCAGGGTTGGCACCTAACGCTTCTCTTGCAAAACCCGCCCGATGCGCTGCTGGCCTCTCGTCGGACTCGCTCCAGTGTGACCCCGCAAGCCCGCGACCTAACATCCTGGACAGCTCCAGACATGGCCTAACGCTTAAGGATCACACAGCGGCTGATGCAGGTGTATGCGTTGATGACAATTCACACCTATCCCCCTTTGATATCTAGGCTGGTCGGACAAGTCTGCGGCACGTGACACTGAACAGAGGCGTTCACGATGCTCGGGGGGCGAAATTCGGGATGAAGAAGGCGAATGAAATGCCTCTGAATGCTCCCAAGCATGCTCTCATTCTCGCCGCGGGAGTGGGCTCTCGACTGCGACCGCTCACGGATCTAAACCCGAAACCGTTAGTCCAAATCCATGGCACTGCCATCCTGCACAACGCGCTAGATAACCTTGGGCGTGTCGGCGTGAAACAGGTGACGATTGTTGTCGGGTATCGCAAAGAGAAGATCCAAGAAGCTTGCGGCAGCCGGTTTGGCGGTGTTGCGATCAAATACATCGAATCCCCCGTTTATGACCGTACTGGGAGCGCCTATTCGCTCTGGCTGGCGCGTGACGCGCTCGTTTGCGGGGACCACTTCCTTCTTGAGGGCGACGTCTTCTTCGAGGAAAACGTGTTGCGGCAGCTGCTCATCAGTGAAGAGCCAGACGCGGCTGCTGTCGCTCCGTTCGGTGAGCTGATGCAGGGGTCAGCGGTCCTGTTGTCGGATCTTGGCTTCATTTCGGAATTTCGCTTGAAACAAACAGCGAAAAATCTCATCACGGATGGCCCGCCTCTTTATAAGACGATTAATCTGTTACGCCTGTCCGCGTCTACTCTGCGGACAGAGGTCGTTCCGGCCCTGGACGATATGATCAAGGCCGGAGCTACCCAGGCCTACACCGAGGAGCTTCTTTCCTATCTCGTGGAAAGGCAAGGCCTGCTGCTCGCGGCGGTAAGATGCGATGATCTCAAGTGGTACGAAATCGATGATGCGGACGATCTGCATACCGCCGAGCGCATCTTCGCAAAAGCCGACGTTTGATCCAACCGCCCCACGATCACGGAAGGTTTGACGCGGCGCCTCTTCACGGCCTGCGCCGCTGCCCCTGACACTGGCCCCGTAACGATGCCAAGACCCACCAGCTCGATGGGGTCGCAACCGATGCGGCCTCCTAGTGCCTCAGCAAAACGCGAGCGGCTCGTCCGGGTATGACGCGTGAAACACACACCCACAAGCAATGGTGCTAGCGAAACAGTTATTTCGCTGCAGCCGCTTTGACGGCAGGAATGGGACGGCACCTAGACCTTCACAGAGGCAGATGTTTTCCACTTCCTCGATTGCGCTTTTCCGGATCGAGGCTTCCTGCAAGCGACTGCTCCGCGGAACTCGTCTCTTTAAAGTCGAACCTGAAGCTGATTCTCGGCGCGCACAGTACATTCTCGCCAAATTTGATCGGAATACGGCCGGAGCGATCAAGGCTCTCTTTAACGAAGACCGGTGCTGAAGTCGACATTTCAAGAAGGCGCGCCTCCTGCGCAGAGGGCAGACGCGCACTTATCGTCACCCATTGCTGCGAGTAGTCTTCAATTCCAATGCGCCTGAGAGCTGTCGAGATCGAGTTGGCGCCCGAGAATTTCTCCAGCAGTCCGGGAGTGCGTTTCGCCGGAAAGTAGCTATGCGCAATGACGATTGGGATCTCGTCCTGATAACTGAGTGTGTCGATGCGCAGCACATCGTCACGAGCCTGCAAATCGAGGTAGCCGGCGAGCCGCTCGTCTGCCTTTATCGTTGCAGCAGACAGGATCTTACGACGCGCCAAGCGGCCTTGCGAGATGAGATTATCGGTCAGCCGGGTTTGAGGGGAGAGCAAATAGGGTGTTGGATGTTCGACAACGAAAGTGCCTCTCCCCTGCTCGACGCGGAGCAGTCCCTCCTGCTCGAGTGCCCGAATGGCGTATCTTACGGTGTGCCGGTTGACACCATATTCGAGAGCAAGCTCTACGTCGTTCGGAAGTTTTTCGCCTGGCCGAAATCGGCTCGAGGCAATGGCTTCTTCGATGTTCGACCGAACAAACTCCCAGCGCTTTCCTTGATACATAGGTCAAATGGTCCGTGGTTCAGGCTTTCAATTGCGCGGATTAGCGCCAGGTTTATCATCCTTAACCTGCGCCAGCCGTGTTACGGCCGCTCCCCTCAGATAAAGACGTTGTCGGTAAAGCTCCCGGAAGACAGTTGACCGGCGCACTGAAGAGGAAATTGAGACGCTCGCATCTTCGACATCATACTGGCCTGAGTCCTCCCAATCTTGCAAAGCTTCATCGATGATACGGCCGTGCACCGTCGACGGTAGCGGCAGTCCCAAGCTGGAAAGGATCGTCGGTACCAGATCAACGATGCTGGTTGGGGAAGCAACAACTCCGCTTCTAAAGGCATTGCCAGCAAGGATGCATAATGAAGACAGCTCGTGCGCCGAAAGCCCTCCGTGCATACCAACGCCGATTGGATAGGTCCCATCGTAGTACACGGCGTCGCGCGAACCGCTCCGATTAGCCACGCCGCAATCGGCGAGAACAAAACGACAGGTCTGCACTTCGTTCGTGTTCGGCCATGACAGCCGAAAGCGCAAGGGTGCTCGCGATAAGTGGAGAGCCATCGGGAGCCTGACGTGAGAAAGCAACGCCAAACCATGGCTCCTCGCACATGGCGTGATACAGCTCTGTCAGAAGATGACCCTCTCTGTCCCGGGCCCAAATGTTGACAACGCGTTGAGCGGTTATTGCGGCGTCTACGTTGGGCGTGAGTTCGTATCCGACCTTGAAACCCGACCGCCGCAGGTGTTTCGATACGGAGACCTTGTCTCCAATGATGGCGTGTCCGTGATCGGATGCAGCAATAAGCTGTACTCCTTCCCGCTCTCCTTTCTCGTTCCACCAAGCGAAAATACGCCCAAACTGGCGATCGACCTCGTGGAGCACCTCACGCGCTCTAGGATGCTGAAGTCCGAACATGTGATATGTAATGTCCGGCTCGGAAAGCCAGAGCAGGCTGACCTCCGGAAGTGCTTCTTTCTTCAGGAACGAGAAGAATAGATCGACGACGCGTTCAATGGTCGCACGCGCCGGTCGCTCGTCGGGAGGGAGCATCGGAAACGACGGCGCAATCCGGCGAACGGCAGCGTTGCCACTGAACATTGACGGGTCATGCACCCAGAACACCGGCGCCCCCGCCTGCCAACTCCCCCAGCTGGAAAGTCCAAAAGAGCCCTGTGACTGAGATCCGATCGACAACATCGCCCTTCCATGAGCCGCCAAGACTTCGCCGATCGTCGTGGCGGTGAGGACGCCACCGCTTTCGCTGCCGAGTGTCAGGAGCGCCGAGAGCGAAGATCCGTCGATCGACCGACCGTTCGCCACGAAGCGGTTGCCGATGATTCCATGCGCCGAGCTATGTCCGCCCGTGGCCAGCGCGGCCGATGAGACCCGCGTCTCACTGGGAAAAGATGAGGTATGGCGGGCAAGTCGAAGGCCGATTTTGGACAGCTCGGTGAGATTCGGCGTAACTGCTTCGTCTAGCTGGTCAGGACGAAGACCATCCAGCATGACAATTACAAATTTCATTCGGCCACCTTCCAGCTCCGATTCCGAGCCTCAACCTACGGGAGTGGCAGCCCCCTTGTCTAGCTACCTAGGTACCTAGGCCTGTCATGATGGTGTCACATGGTGTGAATTATATCTCGCACCAATCGAACCGCTCCTCAGAAAACCATTGTCCGAGTCCGCCCGGCTCGAGCGTGAGCACCCGAAGCTGCATGGTCCAGAAGCTCGGCACTCAGTGGTTTGTGCAACTAAGAAGAGATGTATGATGAAGACCTGTGATCGACGCACGGTTCTGAAATTGGTCGGTGGTCTGAGCTTGCTTCGATCGACCTCTGTCTTTGCCCAAGACGCTGGCCGAACGGCACTGCGGATCGCAATGCAGGATCTGCGCGTCGAGCTCGATCCGCTCCATCCCCGTGCTACGGCGCTCGTGAGCTTCCGGGTGCTCGAGAGCATTTACGACAAGCTCTTTGCAATCGACTATCAACGGGACGGGCAGATTCGGCCGATGTTGGCTGAAAGCATCAAGGCTCTCGACAGCACCACATATCGCGTGTCTCTGCGGAAAGGGGTTCAATTCCACGATGGTGAAGAGTTAACGGCAGAGGACGTCGCATTTACCTTCGGCGCGGAGCGTATGCTGGCAAAGGACAACCCGGGTTATGGCGTTGGCCAGATCAGCTTTCCGTCGATGAGCGCGGTGCGGGCAACCGGTCGACATACTGTCGAGTTCAGCACGAAGGCGCCCGATCCTGTCTTCGTCAAACGACTGACCTCCTATGGAGCCGGCATCGTCTCGAAATCGGCCTATCTGAAGGCGGCGACATTCGATCAATGGGCCAGAGCACCCGTCGCGGCGGGGCCTTACCGCGTCGTTGAGGCCGTCGAAAACCGCTACATACGCCTCGAGGCGCACGAGGGGTACTGGGGTGGAAGGCCGCCGCTGAAGGGCATCGAGTTTCGGATGGTGCGGGAGCCGGCAGCACGCGTCGCCGGCCTTCGCGCTGGTGACTTCGACATCATCACAACCGTAGCGCCGGATCAGTTCGATATCCTCGCCGCGGACAACCGGCTGGACGTGATTGGAGGCGACACGATGTCCTTCCGCACGCTGGTCTATGATTCGACGACCAATGAGGTGCTGCGGGATCCGCGCATCAGGCGCGCCATGAATCTTGCGATCGACAGGCAGACTATTGTCAATAGTATCTGGCGCAAGCGCATCAGTGTGCCGCCTTCCCATCAACACCTTGCTTACGGCGCTCTCTACAATCCTGACCGGCCAATCCCACGGTACAATCCGAAAGAGGCCAAGCGGCTTCTCGCCGAAGCTGGTTACAGAGGGGCAGCAATTCCTTTCAAAACAGTCGGCAACTATTACACGGCCGAGCTTATCGAAACTCAAGCTATCGCGGCAATGTGGAGGGCTGTCGGCCTGAACGTCGATATCCAAATAAAAGAGAATTGGGCCCAAGTCGAAGACCGTCTGGGCCGCGGCGTGAACAACTCGTCCGATGGGACATACTACCCTGATCCCACGGCATCGTTCGTCTCGCGCTGGGGGTCTCAGAGCAATTTTCAGAGGGGCGGGTATTGGCGGAACGACAGATTCAATGTGCTGGAGACGACCTTGTTGACGGCGCAGGACCCGGCCCAAAGGCGAGCCGCCTATCAAGAGATGCTCGACATATTCGACGAGATTGATCCACCAGGAACGGTGCTTCATTCGCTCGGCGAGTTTTTCGGAAAGCGCGCCAACATCAAGTGGACACCGACGCCAACCGGTTTGATGGATTTTCGGCCAGGCGCAATCAACGTCTAGCTGAGAAGACGCCTTGGGCCAGACGCACAAGACTATGGTGCTCGGAAGGTGGAATCATGGACCAAACCACAGCGCATGCGCTTGAAGCACCTTTTGTCCAAACTTTTGAGCAAGGGAATGTCGGGCGCCCAGCCATGGCGGCGGGCAGCCCGCCGCTCCTCAGCATTACTGGATTGACCGTTGTCCTTGCGGACCGGCCCGAGACGCACCTCCTGGATGCCGTTCAGCTCGAGTTGCGCAAAGGTGAGTTTTTCGCGCTTGTCGGCGAAAGCGGCAGCGGAAAGAGCGTGCTGTGTTCGACCATCATGGGAGTAGCAAGTTCCGAACTGAGATGTCTCGGCGACATTTATATCGAAGGCAGGCGTCTTTCTGATGTCGATCGGCACCGGCGTGCAATGATCTACCAACAGCCAAGTCTATATCTTAATCCCGTTCGTAACATTGTATTCCAGCTTCGCGAGACGGTCCAGGTGATCGACGGCTTGAGCAAGAAAGAGGCGAGCGAAAGGGCTGCAGATCTCCTCCGCGATGTGGGGATCGATGATCCCAAAGAGACGATGACAAAATACCCGCACGAGATGTCCGGCGGAATGAATCAGCGCGTCATGATTGCAATGGCGCTGGCGATGAAGCCGAAGCTTCTCATCGCTGACGAGCCGACCTCGGCCCTCGACGTCACCACGCAAAAGCAGATCCTTGACTTGCTCGAACGGCTCCGCTCAGACATGGCAATCCTCTTTGTGACCCACGACCTGGGCGTTGCCCTGCAGCGATCGGATCGTATTGGCGTGCTCTACGCCGGGCAGTTGGTCGAAATCGGGCGCGCCGATCTCGTCGCTCGAACTCCCCTGCATCCCTATACGCGCGCGCTATTCTCCGCTGTCCCCCCACTCTCAGGGCGTCCCCGGCGTCTGCACAGCCCAGCAGGCACCCTCCCTGAACCTACTCAGCGCCAGGCCGGCTGCAATTTCGCATCTCGGTGCTCCGGGAGGTTGGACATTTGTCGGCACACAAGGCCCACCTTGCAGGGCATTCCACAACAAGTGGTGGCATGCCACAACTTGGAGGCATGAATGGCATTACGGATCGAGCCTCCTCACGCTCATACAGCGCGCGCGTCCTCCGAACCGATTCTCGAGCTGCGCAATGTCGATTTTTGCTACCCGGCTGCTCGGCGCTCCGCTGCGCACGCCCTTGGCGGCGCGAGGCTGCACAAGATCAACATGAGCATCCATCGCGGGAAAGCCCATGGGCTGATTGGGGAGTCCGGCAGCGGCAAAAGCACAATTGCCAAGCTTCTACTTGGCCTGACGGCGCCAGAAGCGGGTCAGATCTTTTTTGACGGCGAGCTGCTGACGCCGGATCGCTTGGCTGCGTTCCGCCTCCGTGTCCAACCTGTCTTTCAAAGCCCTCTGGACGCACTGGACCCAATTACCCCGATCAGCAAACAAATCATCGCGCCTCTGCTCGTGAACTTCAAAATGAAGTCTTCCGATTGTCAGGCTCGGCTCGCTGCAGCAATTTCGGCCGTCGGCCTATCGGGCGAGATCCTTGGCAAATTGCCGCATCAGATAAGCGGCGGACAGGCGCAGCGGGTCAATATAGCGCGGGCACTTATTGTCAATCCCGAGGTTCTGATCTGTGACGAGCCCGTCTCGGCGCTCGACATGACCGTTCAAGCTCAGATCCTGCACCTTCTGTCGGATCTGCGCGAGAGCCGGGGCCTGTCCCTCTTGTTCATCAGTCATGATATCAGATCCGTGGCCTATCTCTGCTCAGAGATCACCGTCCTGAAGCGCGGAAGCATCGTTGAGAGCGGTTCACGCGATGAGGTGCTGCTCGACCCAAAGACGGATTACATGAAGTCCCTACTCGAGGCGGTACCCAATTCTGGGCTCGGCCTTGAAACGGCACCACCTTCAAAGCCTTGTTCGCAGCCACCGGGGCGTCGCGACTTGCCGGCGGATGGGTGATAGCCGCATGAGGCGCAACACGCAGAAGATATTTGCGAACAAAATTGCTCGCGCATTGGTTACGCTCGTTTTGATGGTAACAAGCGTATTCGTTCTTATGCGCTGCGCGGGCGATCCGGTCACCGTCTTACTCGGGCCGGACGCGACCACGGACATGCGGGCCGCATACTCCGGCGAATTGGGGCTCGACCGGCCGATCCTGGCACAGTACCTAGCCTATCTCCATAACATCGTCCGAGGAAGCTTGGGCGTCTCTTACGTCTATCGACAGGATGCACTCGGTGTCGTCCTCAGCCAGCTTCCACTGACGCTGATACTCACCTGCTCTGCTCTAATGTTGGCAGCGGTCACAGGCGTTACGGCAGGAATAACGGCCGCGGTGTTTCCGGCGAGCTTCATAGGCCGTGCGTGCACGATCGGAACCATCGTGGGACTGTGCGTTCCAAGCTTCTTCCTGGCGATCGTGCTGATGCTGGTGTTCTCAATCCAGCTCAATTGGTTGCCAACCGGCGGCGCTGAGAGCTGGCGCAGCTTGGTTCTGCCGGCAGTAACCATGGCGGCCGCAAGCTCCGCCGTGCTTGCCCGCTACACCCGCGTGGCCGTTCGCGAATCGCTGAACAGCCGGTATGTGTTGGCTGCGTTTGCGCGCGGCATTCCGTTCTGGCGGATATTGATCCACCACGTACTGCCCAATGCGGCGGTGCCGATCCTGACCATTCTGGGCCTGCTCATCGGCGGAGCGGTAACGGGTTCGACTGTGGTCGAGACGGTCTTCTCATGGCCGGGTATCGGAAGCCTCTTCGTCACATCCGTCGGCAACAGGGACGTTCCAGTGGTGCAGGCTATTGTCCTGCTTGCTGGCACTGCGATGATCATGACCAACCTAGCCGTCGATCTCGGTTACGCCTGGCTCGATCCGCGGTCGAAATCCTCGGAGACCTGAATGAGCACCGACTGGGCGCATGAATGGACCCGGAATATCTTTCGTTCTTCGAAAAACCGTCGCGAGCTGCGTAAGCCACCCCAAATTGGAATCTATGTTGCCGCGATATGGATTGTCGGATGTCTGTTGATTGCCGCACTGGCCCAGGTGATTTCTCCCTATCATCCAGCGGAGATCTCCTTGGATGCGCGGCTTTCGCCACCACTATTCTTCGGCGGCACGATTGAACATTTGTTGGGCACCGACGAGCTCGGTCGGGACGTGCTGGCTCGCTTGATATATTCAATCCAGATCAGCATGCTCGTCGCGGTGGGCGGCACCTTCATTAGCACCCTGCTGGGCGTTTCGTTGGGCTTCCTCGCGGCCGAGCTTGGCGGACTAATCGCCGAGGGAGTCATGGCACTGGTCGATATGCAGGCTGCCGTGCCGTTCATGATGACCGCACTTCTTGTCATAACGATATTTGGCAATTCGCTGGCACTCTTTGTCTGTCTTGTGGGCCTGCACGGTTGGGAGCGCCACGCCCGCATCGCAAGGGGGCTTGCTTTGACGGCCCGCAATCGGCTCCATGTAACGGCCGCGCGGACCTATAACGCTTCGCGAATCCATATCTACGCAAGGCATATTCTCCCAGCCTATGCACCGACCATCGTGCTCGGCATGACTCTTGGGCTCACCGAGACGGCTCTCCTGGAAAGCACCCTGAGCTTTCTTGGTCTGGGGATACAGCCGCCGATGTCCAGCTTGGGCAATATGGTGGGATTCGGCAGAGACTATTTGATGACCGCATGGTGGATCGCCCTGGCGCCCGGGCTCGTCATCGCAGCGACAGCGGTTGCTCTCATGACAATCAGCGAGGCGCTGCGCCAGACGGGATCTCGCTCAGCTTCTTTCACATTCACCTGAGATGACGTCATGTCGCGTCCCGACTTCGAAAGCTCAACAAATCACATGGTCAGGAACGTTCCTCTGTATCGACAAAAAAGGAAGTTCACCTGTGGACCATCTTCCTTGATGATGGTCATGTCCGCTCTCGACGAGCGATATCAGCCGAATGAAACAGCTGAGCTCGAGATCTGGCGAGAGGCGACAACCATTCACGGCGGCTGCGGACCGATTGGTCTGGCACTAGCCCTCAAACGCCGCGGCTTCGCAGCGCTTGTTGCCGTGAGCCATGATGGGCTTTTTCTTAAGTCTCGCGCTTCGCAAGGCGGCGAGGTGGAGGTGATGCAGATTCTCCAGGAGCGAGATCTAGCCGAAGCATACCAGCGCTGCATCCCCGTCCATCTTGGCACCTACAGCCTCGATGACCTCTCGAAATGGATGGCGGTGGGGTGGTACCCTATCGTGATGGTCAGCATTGAGTTCGAAGCTAAAATGATCACTCATTGGGTGGTGGTGACTGGGACGAACGCCGATTACGTGTTCTTCAATGATCCACTCAAAGATCCCGCCCAGGAAGATGCTGCCACGCGCGTCGATCACGCGACCTTTGCCAGCATCACCGAGTTCGGCCCTAACCGGGAAAAGGCTGTCATTCTTGCTGGCCTTCCAAAAATGGCGAATGTCGCGCTTCCGCTTCCCAGGATTTATGCTAGCCATCAACCTCGGCCTGTTTCTGGTTCGAACGCTGATGCCTCCGGTGGACGCGAAAAGTCCGACATATAGCGGCAGTGAGTGGCTTCGAATGGTGCCATAGAGCGGGCTCGCGGTCCGGTGCCGGTATACACTCGAGCTGGACAGCAGCAAATCGGCCATCATGAGGTCTGTCCTGCATTCCTATCACGCGTCCGTCAAACCGCGCTTCTCGCAGGGCGCGCGAACACGACAGGTCGTCTCTCAGCATCAACGTTCTTCTCGCGTACTAATCCACTGGCGTAGTTCAACCCAGTTCCAGCACAGTCAGAACGCCTCATCCGCACTGGATTACGCGATCGCGCATCCATATATTTCTGGTGGCTGGCATTCTCCTGTTTCCAAACACCGATCGGCTCGTCTTCCCGCTAAGCGGTGGGGCATTGCCTTGGCTCCCCCCGCATCCGGTCCCTACCAACAGCTATGAAGACAGTTGACGAAGGAAGACCTCCAGATTGCAGATCAACCAGAGCTGTTTTCCGAATGCATCGTTCGCCGCTTCTGAGCGGCGCGCATACCATCGGCGGAGAGCACCAATGTCGAGATAGTCAGCGATCGCGGGAGAGTCTTTGAAGATTAAGTCACGAAAGGGCGCCGAGCTCTGCTCTGTCGCCCACTTACCTAGAGGCAGCGGAAACCCGAGTTTTTTTCTCGTGATCACACTTGTGGGTAGATGATCTCGGTAAAGACTGCGCAGAGCGGCCTTGGAGACATCAAGCGTTTCGCTAAATTTCGCAATGGGCTGGAGGGCCGCCTGAAACGGGGCGAAGGCATGTTTCCAACTCAGATGTTCTGAGAACGACATGCGCAGAGCTAGCGCAACGATTCGGTGGTCTGTGAAGGGAACGCGAGACTCCACGCCCGCCGCCATTGTGGTGTTGTCGACCATTTCAAGCAGCGCCGGCAGATGATGCCGTACAAAGAATTGCCTTATGCGCTCCACGGGGGTGGCGCCACCTGAATGGTAGGCATCGTTCATCCAATCGATCAGCTCCGCATCGTGAACGATCTCCTTTCTCCATTCCGGTGTCGCCAGCAACAGCTTCTCGGTTTGGGGAAAATAAGTGTACCGCGCAAGGAAGAACTCAAATTCGCCCGCCTTGAACTTGGGGAGGCCGAGATGGCGTCGCACCGGGCGGCCAATGACATCTGGCAGAGCGGCCAACAGCGCCTGTCGACGAAGGTCGAACGGCAATCTGAAGATCCGGCTATACCCGAGGAATATCTCGTCGGCACCTTCGCCGGTAAGGAGGACCTTGTGAGAGTGGCTGACCGTCCGCGCAAGTAAATACATCGCGGCTTCGTTGTGCATGCCGACTGGATGACCACGTAACGCGGTAAGGCGCGTAACGACATCCAGGCTCGTTGCTCCGGGCAGCCGGACCAAGACGTGGGGGAGCTTAAGGGATTTCGCGACCGCAACGGCATAAGGGCTTTCATCGTACGCATCCTTGCTTACGATTCCAGTAAAGCATGTCGGCCTTTGCGACGAGCGCCTTGAAAGCTCGAAAGCCAAGATACTGGAGTCGAGCCCTCCGGAAAGCAGCGCCGCGACTGGAGTGTGGGGCAGCAAATGTTCCTCCACGGCGCTGGCAATCAAGGTTTCCAGAGAATCGCAATCGCCACCATCATCGAGGTAGGCAGGATCCGACCAACACGTCTGCTCGTGCGATTGAGCCGTGATTTTCAGCCAGGTTCCAGGTTGCAGCTTTCGAACATCTGCAAACAACGTCCTCTCGCCGAAAACGGCGCGGTAGGAGAGAAAGCTTGATAATCCGACCGGATCGAGCTTCGAGCGGACCCTAGGCCACTGCAGGATGGCTGAGGGTTGTGAGGCAAAGACAAACCCATTATCCACGCAAGCGTAATATAGCGGTTTGACACCGAGCCGATCTCTGACAAGGAACGCTGTCGCGGTCTTTTGATCGTAGATTGCGAAAGCAAACATTCCCCGCAGACGTTTGACGCTATCAATCCCCCAACAAGCAAATGCCTTGCAAAGTACTTCCGTATCCGACTCAGTGCGAAATCGGTATCCGCGCCGGAGCAGGTCCCGCCTTAAGTCACGGTAATTATAGATCTCCCCGTTATACGTGAGAGCCAAGCCGAATTCCTCATCGAGGAACGGTTGATTTGACCTAGGGTCCGGATCGATTATAGCGAGCCTTCGATGCGCAAAGGCAAAGGAAGAGGCCACGCAACTACCACTCGCGTCAGGGCCCCGGTGGGCCAGCGCCTGAGCGCAACGCGCGAGGTTCCGCTCGGTCACTGACAGATCAGTGACCCGTCCGATGAATCCGCAAATCCCACACACAGCTAGCCTCCTGCGTGCTTAGCCGGCCCACACGCGGTCGGCCCGCCGGCGCCTCTCGATGGGCTGGTTGCTACAAAAACAACCTCCAGAGCTAAGACCACGTTCAGTCAATGAGCGGAGGTTTGCAGGCACACTTTGGCTTCGCGGACGGCCTCGCCGAAGCGCGATCTCAGATTCCGGGCTAGCTTCCGCGGTGCGAGCCAAGTCAAGCCTTCCCCTGGAGGTGAACGTCCCGAGCGAGCGTCCGAACCTCATTGGTCATCACTCGTTCGATAAGCCACTTTGGAGGCTCAATGCGTGGTGGAAGGTATAGAGCGCGATAGAGCCGATCGAGTTCTTCGGCGCTTCGCGGAACGTCTGACGAATCCAAAAGTTCGGTCATCATGCGCATGGGATAGAAGCAAGCCTTGCGCTTTTCTTGAGAGATCAACTCGTCTTGTGAGCGACGCGTCGCCGATCCGTCCAATAAACGCAGCCACACTTGGCAGAAGAGAGCGTAGCCATAAAGTAGCGCTCTGGTGTCTAAAGAAAGGGCGGTCTCAGAAGGCAGCACCGGGAACCGCAATTCGCCGATAATATCGCCCCTATCGACCCGCTCTGAGAGATAGTGGACAGTTACCCCAAAGCTCTTCTCGCCATTGAGTATGGCATGCGTCCGCGCAAAACTGCCGCGATATTCAGGGAGTGGGCCAGGATGAAGATTGATACCCCCTCCATCGAACCGTGCGAGGATATGGGGCGGGAAAATCTTGTTCCACATGACGCTTACGAGAAACGTTCCGAGAGAAGGAACATCATCTATCGACTCGAAAAAAGGTATTCCGAAGCGGTCTGCGACTTCCCAAAGCTCCTCACTGGTTTCGTGCCTCCACCAAGTTTTCTCGTACCGAGAAGCGCCGAGAATGCCGGCGATGTGGTCTTTGCCGCAGGTCTCGATGACGAACAGAAGACAGCGGGTCGCAAGTCCCCTGGTGCCGGCAAATACCACGCGGTTGATTGAGCTGGACATTTCTATTCCTTGAGACATTGCAAGCCCGCTTATTGAAACGCTCTACTCGTCATCAATAATCCGGCGGACGCAGTGGCCGCCACGCCGATGGTTATCACATGCACAAGACTGCCAGAGGCTTTGATCTTGAAAGGGGCGATGTGGAGCAAAGATAGCGGTACAAAGAATGCTGGAAGAACCACACCCAACTCAAGCGGCGCGATAGTGTGGTCAAGCAGCAAGATCGCGGCCAGCATCGGCAGAGCGTAAGAGAGAGGTAGACCGGTCGAACGACCACGCTTGTCCAATCCGAAATAGTCAAAATATGCCAGACGAAGAGCTCCGATGAGCATCACGAACGCTGTGAACACCGCAGATGCTGGAAACTCGATAAAAGATGCGATGACAATCGCCGGGATGACTGATCCAAACGAGAGGTCAGAGAAAGCATCGAGAGCTTTACCAATGGCCTTGGTAGCCATTGTTCGACCTTTGGTGCGCCGGGCAATTTCGCCGTCGACATCATCAGCGATGATCGCCCAGAGACCGAACGCGACTCCCGCCTCATAGTGTCCTTTCACCACGAGCCCCATCGCTGCACCACAGCACAGGAGCCCCACGGCAGTAACGGCATTTGCGCGGTCAGATAAATATGCGATCATCGAACCTCGATGTTGCTCTCTCTGCCGAGAGCGATCGAAACCTGAGCCCATGCGGCTGGTTGGCGGCCGCAACTTAAATTGGGCGGGGCCCGAAATGTCCGCAAACTACCGGTTCTAGTAGGTCAGCTTAGTGGTTCCGCGAGCGAAGACGGCAGCCTTCATGCAAATGTGGGGCCGAGGCGGACTCGAGCTATGGTCGGCCAGCTTGACGTTCTCTCCCATAGCCGCGGCTGTTCAATCGCCTCGAAAGGACCGCCAGCGGGCGCTTGTTGACATGCCCAAGGCAGGACGCAAAATGGGGCCGAACACCGCGGCAAATGGCGGTCGCGATCGCGATGACCAAGTCTAGCGTCCAGATAATCCCAACGTGCAACTCCTCAGCGGGGCGACATCTGCATTTTGAGCTCTGGCCCGGCGAAGCCGAGATACGTCTCCCATTTGGCACTGCAGTTGGACCGCTCAGTTGATCCCCCTCGCGCACACCACGGCTTCCAGAATGCGCGCGAACGTCGAGCTCCGCGTGATGGCCTAGACTCAGACACTTGCGATCGTGGATCTAAGGTGGCGAACACTTATTGACGATCCGGTTCACGTCGGGCTCGCAACCAGGCCGATCAGCCCACTTTTCATTGGCCTGGCTCCGCCTTTGATCGGAAACCCACGAATGCGAATGAAAGCGTGCTTCCTACTGCGTAGACGGCTAGTGAACCCAAGGCAAGCCCAACTCCATAGTTGTTTTGAATGAAGCTGAAGAAGAACGGCGCAAACGACGCCGTCGACAATCGGAAAGTCGTGATCAAGCCCACTCGTGTTCCATACCCGCCCGGCGCGAAGACTGACAGCGGCAAGCTTCCTCGACAGATGCTGTTAGGCCAGAGCTAAACCCAACCAAGGCAACGAAGATTGCAATTCGGACGACAGAGTGAGACGCCGGCACAATGACGATTGTGGCCGCCAAAAGCATAACACATGCGAAAATGGTGAGTTGAATGGGAGATATCCTCTCGCTAAACCATCCTGCAAACAACCGTACTGCGAGCTGTGACGGGCCGAAGAGTGCGGAAATTAACGCTGTCTCCTGCGGGTCTAAGCCGATCGACGAAAGGATGGGAATCATCCGGCTAAGTAATGCTGAAAAAGCAAATGTCGTCAGCGAGAATCCTACCGTTATGAGGACGAGGCCAATCGGCTTGGAAGAGGACTGGTCTCGCGAGCCACAGACGGTATTCAGATCTCCAAGCCTTGCGGACGACTTTCCAAGAGCCAATTGGATTAAAGGTACGCGAGGAGAACATTGCAGCCTCCATAGATCCAACAGACTTGGCTCCAGCATATCGATGCGAGCAGCAACGAGGTCAACGGCCAAAACAGCGTCGACGAGAAACCGACGATCAATGTCAAGGCAGCCATTTGCCGTTTCGCATGGATCGCATCTCGCTGCACCAAAAATACGAAAGCCGCCTCATAAAAGAGAAATGCCGACGCAAGTTGCATACCGAACAGGGCGATCGCAAAAACGACCGCATTCCACGAAATTGCTGCAATTCCCAGACTAGCAGCTCCAACGACTGAGGCGACTTTCATTGTCTTGCCTGCGCCGTATCGGTCCATGAGGCGACCGGCAACCAGGGACATCAGCGCACTAGCAAGCAAAGCAAAGGAGAAACGACCAATTAACCAGTCCTCTGTGACTACGAGGTCATGAGAAGCCTCTTTTGCAATGGCCACCACACAATAATAAAGTGTGCCGTAGCTGATAATTCCTGCACCGCCCAGTGCTACAACAATCAGCCAGTCATCCTCCCGGATGGGGCGCGATCTTCTCGGTTCGTGTCGCATCGCCGAGTGCCTCAACTACTACGGATTAGGTGCATAGGTTCTGTTCGCCTCCGATTTCGCCCGAACTGATTAATTCCAGCGATGGTGAATGACACGAGCTACGGGGCAAGACGGACTTTGGCAGCCGTTTGATCGCACCAATTGTATTGACTCGGCCATGCGACTGCGCGGTGGGTCTCGATGTACCGTGGTCTGTAGGAGGTACGCACGCCGGTGCAATTAATGATCGGTTCGACGCCAAGATCGCGCAGCACTTGACCCGCGGCGGGGCTAGCATACGACACTCCGTTGCGATGAATATCCAGATTCATAAGGCATCTCCTGCAACTCTTCGAACAGACAGAGCCGACTGCGGTGCTGACGCTCAAGTAAATAGGAGAGGCCCCGAACGCGCACAAACTTTTGGATTCTATTAGGCCAGCTCGCGCCGCCACAAGAGAGCGACTGGAATCAATTTTCGACATCTTCTCTTGAGCTCGACAATTGCTCGCGCTCACCGTCGGCAGGTCGTGAACGCGGCGATTCCCACCATTCGATCGCGTGCGATTTGAGCGAGGTTGGCACCCTCCTCCCCGCAGCCGATGACGTTAACCCGGGGCACGATGCCAACCGGCAGCTTCTGCCGCGCCAAGGAAAGCATCAAAACTCGTGCCAGTTCGCTGATTGCGCAGGCCAACCCGTTCGATCACTTCTTAGTGGGTTCGACTCCGCGAACCAGGCTGAAACACTGTCGCGAACCCAACAAACCCGACGAGTCGTCGTATCGTTTCTCTTATCATTGGCGAGGCGTTGCTAACGAAATCGCCGCCAGAAGAGGAGCGCACACTGTCCGCAAATTCGCCGCTTCCGCGACAGCGTGAGACTCCAGATGAGGCGAGGTCCGTCTCCCCTTGCCGGCCGTCTCGGATCAGCTTACAGACGGACGCTGATTCCATAACCAGACCGTTGTTGACGACTGCACCCGTGAATGCCTGCCGGTAATGGCCGCTGACACTCGCTCTCGGCGAGTGGGCGCGAGGGCGGCAGACCAAGGACAGTCAGCGAAAATGGCACCGAAATACAGCCATGCCATTCTGACATCGGCGGATCGGAGTGGTGTCTCCTGGCATCACATCGCGCCCGACGCAAAGCCCTCGCAAAACCTTTGATCGAGACCTGTTCTCCTCACTGCGGCACGCCCAGGTCGGACGCGGACGCTGGCCCGCCTGACTAGGGACTCCAGCAGCCAGAGCGAACTGAAGATTGGACCCTGCGCGCAGGGATTCGCATCGCATGGGCGCCTAGTACCCGGAATCAGAGCGGAGTGATACGGCGGCCTTTGAAACGGCGCTGACGGACCTTTTTCTTGGTCCAGACGAAGGGCTCGGCTCTGTCGTTGTATGCGTTGACGTAGGCATCGATGTGATCCTGCAGCTGCTTGAGGCTTGTGAAGGAGGTGCCGCTGAGCGACTGCCCCTGCAAGATCGAAAACCACACCTCGACCTGATTGAGCCAGGACGCACTTGTCGGCGTGAAATTGCACGTTGGGGTGGGCCTTGAGCCAATGCTCGTTCTTCTTGTGTTGAGGTTGTCGAGGATGACGTGAAGCTTCCGGTTCGGAAAAGCCGCGGTGATGCTTTTCATGAAATCAAGAAACTCGACGCGGCGACGCCGTTTAGAGTGCGTTGCGATGATCTTTCCGGTGGCGACTTCGAGCGCTGCAAACAGCGTTGTCGTGCCATGCCGCTTTTAATCGTGGCTCTGGCCGGTCAAGGCGCGGCCATTGGGCAACTTCAGATAACCCTGCGCTCGCTCCAGAGCCTGGATCGAGGGCTTCTCGTCCACGCACAGCACAATGGCCTTCGCGGGTGGGGCGACATAGAGGCCGACGACATCCGCGGCTTTGGCCGTAAAGTTCGGGTCGTTGCTCTTACACCAGGACTTGCGAGCCGCGAGGTCAATCTTGTGGTTGCGCAGGAACCGCCAGACATATTGGACGTCAACATCGCCCAGCGCCCCGGCCAGCAGGGGCCCGGTCCAGCGTGCGAACCCTTTCGGCGGCAGCTTGTCCAGCAGCTTCAGAATCCGCTTGTCAGTGGCCTTCGTATAAATCGGCTGCTTGCCCGGGCGCGCCTTGTCTTGCAGCCCGTCAAGGCCTTGGTCGGCATAGCGATGCCGCCAAGGCTGACAATCCGCGGCTGGACCCCAAGGCGATCGACCGGGTGCTGCGCCCATCCGCCGCCAACAGAACTATCCGCGCCCGCTTCAAATCGTGCTGCAACGTCATCGGTGAGCGACAGCTCGCCTCAAGCACCTTGCGATCTTTCCTCGAAAGGTGGACTTCTCTTGCTTCGGGTATCATCCATATCTTGAATCACGACTCACGATCCAAGAAAAGTGGGCACTAGTGCGCAAAGAACGAGCCGCCTTTTACTTATATCAAACACCGCGGCATCGCTGGCCAACGACGCGTCGTTAAGCCGAGCAGCGATGCACGGTTTGTTGTTTGCAAAGAGCCACTGGCTGTATCTGCGAAGAGGACGAACATAATCCACCCTAGCGGTGATCTCCTTGTACTCTGCCCCAACAAGCGCGTCTTGAAGTGTAGAAATCATCTGTGCGTCTTCGGAATATAAAGGCGGAGCATTGCGTTTTCTCGCTCCATCGCGGAGATGTTCAAGTGCCGCGCCGATACTTCTATGACCACCGGCGTCCTTGAAGCGCTTGATCTCTTCATTCAGCGCTTCTTCCATATTCCATGTCTCGTCGTGAATCCGCGCCGCAATGCCCGGCTGGTTGTTTGTACGAAGGTAGTGGCTGAAATCCGCGAGAAGAGTGGCACAGGTGCTGGCGGTACCTAAAGTTCCGGCCGTCACTGCTTGTTGTTTGTACTCTTTGTTGAGACTCGCGTCCTCTGGATAGGGAGTCAGGTCAGGGCGGCCAGCGATCGGCGCGATACCTCTTGTCGACTGAGAGGTCCGCAGATGAGCTAAATGCCCAACGGACGTTCGTCGTTCCACCTTTTGCTATGAACTCATCGACGTCTTCATCCATTGAATCGCTATGAAGCCGATCAGCAATGCTGGGCTTTCTGTTTGCAAAGAGCCAGCGGGCGAAGCTGCGCAGATGACCGACGTTGCTCGTGGCGGTGCTCTCGGCGGCTCCTCCTTCGATGAGCGCCTGCTTAAGCCGGGGAATAAGGAGTGCATCTTCGGCATAAAGGGGCTTCTCGCTGCGACCTACCAATACCCCAATTGGCTGGCTCTTCTGCTGCGCTGAGTTGCCCGGCATCGCATCATCCTCTCCGGTTAATTCCAGAGGTGATGCCGGGAGGGGTTCGTTCATGATCACCTGAAACCGATGCTGATCTTCCACAGGCAGGACCTCTGGCCAGTCATGCGAAGCGCTATGCCGTACGGCGCGATCCAAGACACGGCTCGGCTCCATGAGTGCCGAAGCGTTCGGCATTGTTCCTTCACCGTCCGGAGCCGGCAGATATGGGTGCGCGCTCGCCCGCATGACGGACCGCGCCTCAGATTGCCATGCATCCGCTTGGGCACGGACCTGCATGAGCACGGAAGTGGATGGGCGAGCGACGTCGCTCAGCTGCCTCTGAAAGGCCGGCGCCACTGCCGACGAGCCGGCCGCAGAGGCATCTTGCGCGTCCCCACAGTCCGTTTCTTGGCGCACCCGATTCTGCACTCACTTCAATGAAAGGCCAGGAACGCTAATCGTATACGCCTGGACCAGAGCCGACACATCGCTAGCATTTGAGGGCTTAGCTGAAAGTGCATTCCTGACATCTAACCCAGGAATAAGCCGTGGTTACGGTCCACCTGCCGCATCAATTGGCCGAGAATGGGGCGCTACGATCTTTCTCATTACGGTCCACTTCTGCCGCCTGCCTAAACTCTTAATGTCCGGCCTCAATTGAGCCGATACAGTGGCCAAGAAGTTCCCAAAGAGCTTGCGTGTTTGGTGGCGATGCGGCGGAAGTCCTTGAGCCCACAGAAGCTGCGCTCGAACACATTTCGAACGTTTCTAAGCAGGTTTGTCGAAGCGATGAGATTACGGCCTTGGCGCGCAACGACGAGCTCAGCACGAAAGTGGTCTCGCCTTTGCCAGCGATGAGCGCGCGCATAGGCAAGCGTCCGAGATCCTCATGTATTCGCGCGCGTTTTTTATCCTAGTCGCCTCTTTCTCTCGGATCTTCTGGTGAAAAGCAGAAAAGACGTCTCAATGGGGTAGGTACACTTCCTCGTTCAAGCGACTCTGCCTTCCCCAGAATTGATAGCGCGACAAGCCTGGTGTTTGCTGTAGATTCTGTCATCCGGAACGACGAATGGTTCGCGAAATGAAACATCGCATTTGGTTGCCGCGATCTGCAACGACCATGCGAGATGGCTGAAATCGCGGCGGTCCTCTAGACGTGATACGGATCTGCGAATCCTGAAGCGCAATCCAAGGACGGAGCTGCAGATGCCAAGTTCGGCAGATAATCCTGATACTCCACCAACACCCCCATATTCCACGTACCCGTGCCTCGATGAACCCGTGCTAGTCGTGCCTAGCACCGATGAAGTTTGGCTGACAATCCCGACCGCTGGGAGATTTTGCGCTTCGCCGCATTACGGCGGCAAACGTTCAGGGTGGTAGTCGTCCGCGCCTCATGGGTGCAAGAAAACGTCGCATATATGAAACGAAACAGGCCAAAAGCGTCGTGCTGCTCCAGTCTAACTGACAATTCAAAGGTAGGCGGGCAAGCCTTTCCAGCTGTCTCTCGCAGCCTAAAACGGCGATGCTCTCTCGCCAACACAACACGCTTTGACTGGTCAGCTCACGCTATGCAACGAGCAGAATTATCCCCAGGTTCTACAAACTCATGGTCTATGGTTATGACACTTGTCGAATATCCTTCTGGAAACTCCACCGAACCGATCGTCCTTGTTGGCAAGAATCGTTTTGGAAACTGGGTCGTCCGTGAACAGAACGGCAATTTCGGTGGCTTGTTCGCGAGCCGTGCGCAAGCGCTCAAATATGCACTTTGCGAGAATGGCCTACATCCAGAAGCTATATTCGAGGTATCTCGCGAGATCGAACTTATTATTCTCCACGGCCCGCCCGAGGAGCATGGTTGAATAGATCAGCCCTATTGAGTAAGGTACTTGGCTTTGCTGCAGGCCACGACAGCAGACCGCCAGATCGCATCCCCTTTAAGAATGCATAAAGGCTGGCCTTGGCCATCACAAGGAGCGAAACATGACGGCGATCTTGCGCCTAGAGGACGAGAATAAGTCAGATTTTGGTCGGCGCGTAGGTCCGCCCATGTATATGGCCTGAACGGACTGCTGAACAGCGTTCTTTAAGGTGCAAGGCTGCGACCTATCGCTCCTTAGGCCAAGCTGTGGCTCCGATTGCCGAGCTCACTCAAGGCACGACGGCAACACTCGTGTAGCCAACAAAGTCGAAAAGGTTGCGCGCACGCAGGTGTGATGCTTACTCGGGCCACGAAACTACCAAGCGCACTGTGACAGGGGTCCTGCCGGTCGCTCAACTCGTGCAAGGGAGCAGCGGCGTGTGGACGAGCGATTACCACCCGACTATCCCAGCTGATTATCGCCGGCCCTCACCAACCGGGATCGTCGAGGACGGTAGACTATAGGCGAAAGATCCTCTTAAAGGCTTAAACCAAAATGCGCTGCCGACATAGCCCATTCATCTGCCTACCCTCATTGCGCCCCGCATGTCTTGACGGCTCTCGAGAAAGCCTGCGAACACATCGACGATGAACTCCGCGTCGGCGCGCGTCATAGGTGATGAAATCGATGCAGCAGCACCATAAGGGAGGATGATGCCGTTCTCCGCAAAGAAGCGTGTTAACTCCTTCATTAGAGTTTCTCCGGCGGGCGTGGGACAGATCTCGCGATATTCACTCGGAGCTTCTGCCCCCGGATGAATGCGGAAGAGTGAGGCGGCTCCAGTGACACAGAGCGGCGCGCCCAGTTTCGAGATTGCCCGACCGATTCCTGTTCGCACGATGTCCCCGAGGATCTCCAGATGAGCAAAAGACCCATGGTCCAGATGATGCATTGCGGCTAGCCCCGCTGTCATGGATAGTGGATTGGCAGAAAACGTACCTCCTTGCGGAAGCAGTGGTCGACCCGATGTGCATCGAATACCTTCATCACGTCCTCGCGACCGCCGATTGCTCCAATCGGCAGACCTCCGCCGATGATCTTGCCCATCGCGATGATGTCTGGGACAAGGCCGTAACGTGCGGAAGCCCCCCTGAAAGCTCTGCCTAAGATTGAGGACCTCATCAGCAATCACAAGAATCCCGTTTTTGCGGGCCGATTCCTGCACAGCAGCTACGAATTCGGGCTTTGGCGCAATGAACCCCGCGCGGCTCGGCATCGGATCCAGAATGACGGCGGCAAGCTCAGACGCATTCGACTATATCAATCGATGTGCGCCTTCAACATCGTTGAAGCGGAGAACAATCAGCTCATCGAGAACACTTGCAGGCATCCCGCGATAGAAGGGCGTCGAGTTTGGCTGGATGACGTCACCCCAGTTCTCCGGTGTCGCCGCTTGACTGACTTCGACCCAGTCATAGGCACCATGATATGCACCCTCGATCTTGGCAATCTTCGAACGTCCGGTGAAGGCCCGCGCAGCTTTGACCGCAAATAGTACGGCGTCAGTCCCGGTATTCACGAAGCGAACGCGGTCAACCCTCGGAATGCGTTCACAGAGTAGTTCTGCGAGTTCGATCTCGATCTCCGTCGGATTTGCGAAGCAGCTGCCGCGCTGAATTTGATTCACTAGCGCTTCCACCACGGGGGCGAAGGCATGTCCATGGATCAACGTCGTGAAGTTGCAATTGAGGTCCGAAACCGGCGGCCATCGACATCGAACACATAGCTGCCCAAGCCAACGCTCGATATAAAGCGGAGTTGGATCTCGCTCAATCGTAACTCGCGAGGTGCCGTCGGGGAACACTCTTTGTCCCCGGGAAAAGCTTTCGTCGGACCGCCTCCCAGCGCGCGAAAATCAAACCGCCGTATTGGACTCTGCTTTCTTGTGGTTCACGACATCCTCATAGTCTTCTTGAAGTTGTGCTGAGTAGGCAGTCACCAGTCATAGCGATGCCACAACGCCTGAGCCCTGACGTTCGGCTTCGGGCGAAGGGGACTATCGACCAATTTGCGCATCACGCGATCAAAACGTCAATCAAACTGGATTAGCCCCTCATGCCAAACTGCCGCAGAGAGTTTCCTCTACTCTCGATATTGGTTCGGTACTGCTTTTGTCCGCGGGTCCACAGTAACGAACTTGCTTGCGTGCGCCTGGCGCATGCGCAGCAGAGAACGCTTGGGGACGCAGATCTCATCAATTAACGCCCCGCATGTTGCGGCCTCTGCTGGATACCCTCAGATTAGCTGCATCACAGCAGGTGGCGAGTTGCTAGCTGACCGTACGCATCAATAGGACATCGCGACACTACCTACTCTGGTGAGATCGCCAGCAACACCTTCAAGAGGCCCCAATTTCCGAACGGGGCCCGGAGAGAACGATCTGAGGCCGGCAGACTGGGGCATTTTCGCGAGGGTTCCAGCACCGGCTCCCCCTGAGGAGGGGGAAGAACACTGACGGCCTCGAATTCCCGACGCCCAGAAGGCATTCATTCTCAAGCAGAGCCGTGACTGGTCGCCGCAGCCAAGATCTGCCGCAAGGCCGGCATTAGTCGGGCTGACTACTTTAATTGGAAGAAGAAGCACGACAGGCTGCTACCAACCGAGATGCGGCTGCTGCTCGAGGACGACAACGTCAAGCTGGCGAAGCTGGTGGCAACTCTGTCGCTCAACGAGGGATGCCGCAGGATGCGATCCGCAAATAGCATGACGCCCGGCCACAAGCGCAAGCTGGTCGTCGAAGCAGCAACGAGTGGCAGGTCTCGATCCGCCACACCCGCGCGGCACTCACGTTTGACGGATCAACCTACCGTTACAAACCCCGTCGCGCCGGCCACGCTGCCCTCGAACATCAGTTCAAGGAGATCCGTCATGCCCGCGCTGGCTACGGCTATCCGCGCGTCTGCGTTCTGCCCGCCGGGCCGGACGCCGCCATCCATCGGGAGTTGGGCCCGCAATTGCGCGACAAAATAAAGGGCCGGGTCAAGGCCGCACTGCGCGAGGTGGTGCGGAATTCGCAAAGAATGACGGTACGTCTCAAGGTCCAATGATTCTGACGCTTGACGAATATCGTCCTAGCATTCGACCGGACCGACGGTCTTCTTGGCAACGGATTTGGAAACTGGCCGTCCCGCCAGCACGATGGAACATTTTTTGTCTCGTTCGCGAGCCGAAGCATACGTTCAACTACGCACTCTACGAAAATGGCCAATCCAGAGGCTATCGGAGACATCTCGCGAGATCACTGATATCCTAAACGCCTTGCGAGATCGCCTCGCCACTAACTCTAGTCAGTGCAAAGGGGGGCTCCAATGTCGCCGCGCTTGCGTTCCCAGCCGAGTATGCGCTGATCGTGTAGTCGCGCGGCAGGCCGTCAGCGCCACGAGCGAGCAATTCTTGCGACGTTTGGGCGCTGTGCAGGTGTTCCGGCGCCTCCATCGCGCAGATCCCGGGATAGAGTGGAGCTCGTCTTCCGGACAATACTATCTGCTTTGGCAGTTGATCCAGCAGCATCCGCATGTCACGAATTACCTGAGAACGTCAGCCTTCAGCCTGATGACAAGGAGCTACGGGTGTTCGCGATGCATCATAAGCACTATCAGCCCTCGCTAGCTCCCCTGATCGAGCGCCCTCCTTCGCTCGCCTGTTTGCTCGAACGACCCTGATCTTGTCTCGATCAGGGTAGGCGCACGACGGCCTCTCCTCGCTCAGGCAGGCCTAAGCTTCGAACGTTATGACGTCCGTCCGTGGAACCTCCTCCGGCAAACGCAATAGCTAGAGACAACATGATCCTAGAAGCGCAACTCAATTTTTGAGGCGATAAGTATGATTGCACGATCCCATGGAAGCAGATTGCCGGCTGCAATCGCATCTCGGCTTGGCCTACCGCTGATCGTTGCGCCCATGTTCTCTGTCTCTGGGGTAGAACTTGTGACTACTGTCTGCCGGTCGGGAGCGATTGGCGCATTTCCGACCATCAATGCGCGATCGGTCGAGGAGCTCGATCATTGGCTAACCTTCATTGAGCATGATCTCGCGAAGGGGAACCGAGTGACCGCGCCGCACTGCCCAAACCTTCTCATGCGTCAGGCGCGGATGAAAGATGACCTCGCCTGTCTCATACGCCACAAGGTGGAAATTGTGATAACCAGCATGGGATCGCCGACTGCTGCGATCGGACCGCTGCACGAAATTGGCTGCCTTGTATTCACCGACGTCGCATCGCTGCACCACGCGGAAAACGCCGTGAAAGCCGGTGCGGATGGCTTGATCCTGCTTACCGCGGGAGCTGGTGGCCATACTGGCTGGGCTAACCCATTTGCTTTCGTTCGGGCAGTTCGCGCCATGTTCGATGGTCCAATCGTACTCGCCGGCGGCATCACTGACGGCGTTTCCCTCGCTGCTGCACGTTTGCTCGGGTGTGATCTCGCCTACATGGGAACCAGCTTCATTGCGACACTTGAGAGCATGGCGAGCAGTGCCTATCGACGCATGCTGATAGATAGCACGCTTGACGACGTAATGCTGACCAGGGCTTTCACGGGGCTTCAAGTCAACATGCTAAGGCCATCAATCGTCGCGTCCGGCCTTGATCCGTCGACCCTCGACGAAACCGTGTCCGAAGCACAAGCCAAAGAAAGATTTGGTGGCAATTCTGGCGAAGGACCGCGGCGGTGGATCGATATCTTGAGTGCTGGTCACGCCGTTTCAGGCGTGCTCTCGATTATGGGTGCCGCCGACCTGGTGCAGCAGGTCGCCGCGCAATATAGGGCGACCTTGGCGAGCTCCGTCTGATACCGGTCAAGACCTTTGAGTGCATGAATCTGCTCTTTGGAGTCCATTGAAGCATCAACCGCAAAACACGGGTCCGTCGTAACTGGCGCATGGACTCGATGCTAAGCGCGCCGAAACGCCAGGCGAGCATTCGTCTCGTTCCGCACGAGCATCGCCTTAGGTGTCGATGACCCCTCGTTCCGCCGGAAGTGCGCGAAGCGATAACACAGGGAGAAAGGAGCTGATCATCGGCACCATCGCAGCACACTGGTCGGCCGCTTTAGTCGGCACGAAGTTCTTCGTCTTCAGCTCCTTCGTAACTGATAGATTCAACATGGGCCGCAATCGTCTTGCCTCTCGAGATACATGGCGATCATTACGACATTCGCACGCTGATCATGGGTGATCCACATTATGGTCGTCACGCCAGAGCGGCGCGATGGTGCCATTCGATCTCTAACTGCATGTGCTCGCGGAGCTTTCTTGTTGAGGTGCCCAGCTATCTATCGCCCATCGGAGAGATGGGTTGACAGGGCCTCGAGGGCCTTGGCCTTGAAGCCGCGGAGCTACATTTGAGTCAATGTTAGTGGAGCGCTCTGGAAACTAAATGCTCCTGAACGGTGCTCTGGGACGAAAGCGACTAGTGCAGAGCCGGTCACAGAATATGTGGCCTTCTCAACTACAAGGCTGGAGCTGGCCGAAATAGGTTCTCGGGCGTTGAACGGGGCCTGATGCGAATGGATCGAAACCAACTGGATGCAGAAGCCTTTTGACGAACAGTCGAGTGCCTTTCTGATTGCTAAGCCCTTCGCTTGCGGCATTCAACACTGTCACTTCACGGGTCATTAATGTCATTCAATGTTTGGTCATGTACACGCTCGACCATCGAGAGCACGAGGATCACAAGACTAGTTCGCGCAACAATATTGGTTGAAGGTTAAGTTGCAGGTTTAGGGCGAGGCCAAAGAGTAGAGGGCACGCCGCATCAAATTGCGGCAAATCGGGCCCGAGCGTGCATGGCGTTCACCAAGGGCGGCCGCGCCGCAGTTAGGTGGTTAAGGATGGATGGTTAGTCGAGTTGGCGATCTCGTGAATGTCATGTCGCGACTGCAGCCACGGAAATGACGCCGGCTTTCTGCGTCTCTCAAACCGTGAAGTCTATAGCGCGCGCCTTTTCCTTCGGCCAAGCAACTGACACACCTCTTGGTCCTGCGAAGCGGTTCGATGGCACCCATCTTACTAAAGAGGAGAGATAGGATGATCGGGACTTCCCCCCTTTTTCATGGCATCATCTCGGGTGAGAGACGGCGCAGTCATTCCGATGTCGCGGATCGCGCGATGCGGATCGCGGGAGGGCTTGCTCGGCTCGGCATTCGCGAAGGCGATAGCGTGTGCATTCTGATGCGGAATGAGATCGCATTTGTGGAGGTCACGCATGGAGTTATGCAGCTCGGAGCTTATGCTGTACCGGTTAACTGGCATTTCAAGCGTCAAGAGATAGAGTACATTGTGGCCGACTCCGGCGCGCAGGTGCTGATAGGCCATGCAGACCTTTTGCATCAACTGGAACGTGACGCCTCAAACAAGTTGGTTCTGAGTATAGCGACGCCGCCGGAATTGATAGCTGCTTACAATATCCATCCCGCGCTTCTCGCGATGCCGCGGTTCGCACGCGATTTCGAAAGGTGGATTGCGGATCAGCCGTCGTGCGCGGCTTTGCCTGCAGCCCAGCCGACGACAATGATCTATACGTCGGGCACCACGGGGCATCCCAAAGGGGTACGTCGCGTCCCACCAACCGGCGAGCAGGCCGCGGGATTGGAGGATATACGCGCGATCCTTTATGGGCCGGGCGCTCGCGCGCTCGTCCCAGGACCGCTTTACCACTCCGCACCGAACTTCTTTGGAATCTGGTTCAGCCGCCGGGGCGGCGCGCTGGTGCTGATGCCTCGTTTCGAACCTGAGGAGTTGTTACGCCTGATAGAAGCAGAGAAGATTGACACTATTCTCATGGTGCCAACCATGTTTGTACGCCTTATGCAGCTGCCTGAAAGTATACGAATGAAATATGACCTTTCGTCGCTGCGCCACGTCGTCCATGGGGCGGCGCCCTGCCCGTCGGAGGTGAAGCGTGGGATGATTGAATGGTGGGGGCCCATCATACATGAGTTCTACGGCTCGACAGAAGCAGGGGCTGTGACGTTTGCGACCTCGCTGGATTGGCTGCAAAAGCCTGGAACGGTCGGCACGCCTTTGCGCCATGTCGAGCTGCGCGTAGTCGGTGTGCACGGACAAGTACTGCCAGCTGGGGAGGTTGGAGAGATTTATTCCCGCAACACGTCTTTCCCGCGATTCACATATCACAACAGACCCGAGAAGCCGGTCGAGATGGATCAGGAAGGCTTTATCGCCTCCGGCGATCTCGGCTTTGTCGACGCGCATGGCTATCTGTTCCTATGTGACCGGCTGCACAATGTAGTGATTTCCGGTGGGGTCAACATTTACCCCGCCGAGATCGAAGCAGCTCTACACATGGTGCAGGGCGTGCATGACTGCGCAGTGTTTGGCATTCCCGATGCGGAATTTGGCGAGGCACTCATGGCAGTGGTCGAACCGCAACCCGGGACTATGCTTAATGTCCTGGACATACGCGAGAAGCTGAAGACGGTCTTGGCCGACTACAAGGTTCCCAGGGAGATCGAGATCCGGACCGGCCTGCCGCGCGAAGACTCAGGCAAGATCTTCAAGAGGCAGCTGCGGGATCCTTATTGGGAGCAGTCAGGAAGAAGAATTTGAGGGATAGAAAAGCGGCGGCAAAAGTCAGCCTTGCAAGAACCGATGTTGTGTAAAAGAAGGGACTTGATCTGACAGTGGGTGCTTTGTCGCGGCAGGTGTCCGACAAAGATTTCATGTCCGACCTCACGCAGCCGGCAACAATTTCGCTCTCGACAGAGCACTTGCGTCAAGCAAGGTTTGCATTCGGCGTCTTGCCGTAGCACCAGCGCCCCTGATGCGGGCGTAACTCATTATAGGCGGTGATCCACTCATCGAGATCGCTCTGCAACGCAGTAATGCTCGGATAGATCTTCTTGCGGAACGCGACGCGATAGAACTCCTCGAGCACGGTGCGGTGGAAGCGCTCGACAATGCCGTTGGTCTGTGGGCTTTTCGTCTTGGTGCGGGTGTGATCGATGTCCTCGACGGCGAGGTAGAGCTCGTATTCGTGATGCTCCGGATTGCCGCAATACTCGGTGCCGCGGTCGGTCAGGATCCGGTTCAGCGCGATGCCCCGCGCATCGAAGAACGGTACCACGCGGTCATTCAACAGCTCGGCCGCCGTGATCGGCGTCTTGCGATCATACAGCTTGGCGAACGCCACCTTGCTGTAGGTGTCAATGAAGGTCTGCTGATAGATCCGCCCGACCCCCTTCATGTTGCCGACATAGAAGGTGTCCTGCGCACCACAATAGCCGGGGCACTCGCACTCTCGAACTCGCCGTGCGCCTCCTTCTCGGACTTGGCCTTTTCCAACGCAACGAGCTGGGCCTCGGTCAGCACCAGGCCGTCCTGGGCCATCCTGGCCTCCAGCGCCGTCAGCCGCTTCTTGACGTTGGCGAGGTCGTGACGCAGCCACACCGCCCGCACGCCGAACGGGGAGATCGACAGGCCGCGGCTCCTGAGCTCATTGCTGACCCGCACCTGGCCCCAGGCCGGCTGGTCGATCGCCAGCTCAACGACGGCCACCTCGACCTGCGGCGCGACACGGTTCTTCAGGATCGGTTTCTTGCGGCTGATCTCAATCAGCGCCAGCTCGCCGCCCTTGTCGTAAAGTTCCTTGAACCGGTAGAAGCTGTCGCGGCTATAGCCCATCATCCGGCAAGCTTGGCTGACGTTGCCAAGCTGCTTGGCCAATTCCAGCATTCCGACTTTCGCGCGAATGACCTTCTGTTCCTGGGTCATGGGAACGTCTCCTGTGAGACGCTGCGGGCTGCGCGGGAGCGCCCTTTGGGTGAGCGCTCCTGCTCGCCCGCAGCTCGATTCCCTGCCAGTTCAAACCTCGCCGTCAGATTAAGTCGAAACTTCTACAGATGTTGCGCCCGCATGGGGTCTTTCGGCCAGCTACGATGCTCTACGCGGAGCGTTCGGATCGCGGCAAGTTCATCTCCTACGGCCCTTGTCAACCGTTCCGAAAACCATCTTTCGGAGTCCCCCTTTTGGGGACAAGGACATTTTGATGACGACCCGCTGGGTGAAGACGCCGAGTGTTCTCGTTGGCCGGTTAGCCTCTATGCGGGGATTGCTTTGGGGCGTCTGTGGCCAAGTCCGCAACTGAGTGGGCGCGCCGAAGAACGACAGACGCTGAACCGCCAACCGGTCGCGGCTCAGCAGGTCAATTATGCTCGACTGGCTCGCGAAGCTGCCCCGCGGCCATGACCAAGCCAAGCCATCAACTACTCCTTAAGGGTTTGGCGAGCTTCACGATGTTCCTCAAAGACCGACGAGTTTGCCTCTCGCGCATCCGACACGTGACCCTGACAGAGTTAACGTCAAATCCTCGGGTCCCTTCTCAACTGCACCAGGCGGTCGCCGGCGGAGGTATATGTTAACAGCGGTATCGTCCCCGTTGCGCGTGTAGCCGGCAGCGGGCAGCAAGTTCACCAGTAGGAACCGGGCAGATCAGCTGCCAATGCATCTTCGCTCGGGTCCGCGCGATCCGGCTCAGGCGGATCACCGGTGACTTTCATCGCGTTGTCTTCCTTACGTGCTTGAGACTAGCTAAAGCCCTGCATGCCATGCTCGTCGTAGACCTCGAGCCGCGGCGCCGGGCAAGCCGCCGAGCGCAGCACGCGCATCTCAGGCAACCGCGTCACCCTAGCTTTAAATGAAGATCGGATGCGATCCATCGAGATCCTTCCCTGACAGAGATCTTGCTCAATTGGGCTCGCCATCACCATTGCTTAGGTCGAATGCTTCTGCCTTACGCGCAGTTCAATCAACGCAGGAGTGGCGGAGGGGCTCCGGCGCCTAGTGCGCTATGGTCAAGCGGCGAAGAAACACCCCGGCGGCGACAGGCAGCCTCGATCGTATTTCTGAGCAGGCACGCAATGGTCATCGGGCCCACACCGCCCGGGACGGGTGTCAGTGCGCCGGCAACAGTGCGCGCGCCCTCGAAATCCACATCGCCAACCAATTGCTCATTGCCATCGCCTCCTATGCGATTGATGCCAACGTCGATAACGATTGCACCAGGCTTGATCCAATCGCCACGAACGAATCTCGCCCGTCCGGCCGCCACAACCAGGATGTCTGCGCCACGACAGACCGATGGCAGATCCTCGGTCTTGGAGTGGGCTATAGTAACCGTGCAGTTTTCTCGTAACAGGAGTTGTGCCAGCGGCTTTCCGACTATGTTTGAACGGCCAACGATGACCGCAGAAAGTCCTGTAAGATCCTTACGGACGCTCTTGATCAAGAGCATACAGCCGAGTGGCGTGCAGGGGATCAAAGCGGAGGCGCTGAGCGACAGGTTGCCCACATTAGTGGGATGAAAACCGTCAACGTCCTTCGCTGGATCAATGGCGGCAGTCACCTTCTGGGCGTCAATGTGAGAGGGTAGCGGCAGTTGAACGAGAATGCCGTCAACGTCTTCGTCGCCGTTCAGGCGTGTGATCAGCGCCAGAATATCACTTTCGCTGGTTGAGGCGGGTAATCTGTGATGAAACGAGCGCAATTCCGCTTCGACCGATTTTCGCACCTTGTTGCGAACGTAAACCGAACTCGCGGGATCATCGCCCACAAGCACGACCGCAAGGCCAGGCGTCACCCCACGCTCCACGAGATCTAGAACGGCACCACGCAACACGGCGTGAAGCTGCCTGGCCGCGGCAGTACCGTCGATCACCACTGCGCTCATTTCGTGTTTAACCGCATCAAAATGCTCATCCAAATACCACTGTGCGATCGCCGTTCAACAAGACCCGGTTCTCCGCGTGGAACTTTACGGCTCGCGTCAATACCGCGGCCTCGACGTCACGTCCGACTGCCGAGAGTTGCTCCGGCGTGAGGGAGTGATCAACGCGCAGGACGTCTTGCTCGATGATAGGCCCCTCATCCAGGTCCGCCGTGACGTAGTGCGCCGTCGCACCGATCAACTTCACGCCTCTTGCCTGGGCCTGATGATACGGCCGCGCTCCCTTGAAACTCGGCAGGAACGAATGATGGATATTGATGACCCGCCCAGACATCTTCTGGCAGACCCCATCCGACAAGACCTGCATGTATCGAGCCAAAACGATCAAGTCGATGCGTTCCCGCTCGACCAGATCCATCAGTTTTGCCTCTTGCGCCAGCTTTGTATCGGCGGTGATCGGCAGGTGATGGAAAGGAATGTCGTAGGACGCAGCAAGGCGGAAAAAATCCTTATGGTTCGAAACGATCAACGGAATCTCGACATCGAGCATTCGGGTGGAATACTTAAACAGAAGATCGTTCAAGCAGTGCCCCGCCCGCGAGACCATAATCATGAGCGTGGCTTCAACCCGAAATCATGCAATTGCCACGTCATGTCAAACAACTTTCCGACCTCGGCAAACTCCGACTGTAAGCGTGAGGTTCCGGTCTCAGCGAGCGCGTCGAAAGAGATGCGCATGAAAAGTTTGCCGACGCTGCGATCGGAGAACTGAGCGCTGTCTCTGATGTTGCATCCATGGGTCGCGAGGAAACCGGAGACGGCGTGGACAATGCCGGTCCGGTCCGGGCAGGAAAATGTCAGGACGAAATCGGGACGATCTGCTCGTTCTTTTGACGAGAGGAAGACAGACGAACTCCCTGCATCGGGGATTTTGATGGGTGCCGTGTTGATTTCAGACATGACACGCACCGATCAGGAAGCCGCCGCGGACACGGTAACGGCACCTTCGACGTCCTTCACCCGATTGTTCGCCGGATCATAGAACGCGCGCAACGACGCACGTGCGGGCACACGCACGCCGGAAACCTCGATCTCCAATCTTCCGCTCTGCAAGAAGGCCGCATCAACTCCTCCGCCGTCGGGATTCTCGACGTATCCCAGACCAAGAGAAGCTCCAATGCTGTGACCGTACATGGCGGACGTGATGCGCCCAACGAGCCGACCGTCATGCCAAATCGGTTCATTGTGGTAGAGCATTAGCGCGGGATCCTCGACTGCCATGTGGATCATCTTGCGTTTGAGGCCCACCTCCTTTTGACGCAGCAACGCATCGCGCCCAATGAATCCTTGCGGCTTCGACCAAGCAACTGCGAAGCCGAGCCCGGCCTCCAGCGGGGTATCTTCGTCGGTGATGTCGTGGCCCCAGTGCCGATATCCTTTCTCCATCCGCAACGAGTTCATCGCATGGTAGCCGGCGAGACGCATGTCGAATGAAGCTCCCTCTTCGACAAGAACGTCGAATACACCCTGGACGAACTCAGTCGGCACATACAATTCCCATCCCAGTTCGCCGACATAGGTGATACGGCTCGCCCTCACCTTGGCATAACCAAGATCGATGATCTTTGAGCTGGCAAATGGAAACGCTCCGTTCGACAGATCGGCATCCGTCAGCTTGCTCAGCAAACTTCTAGACTTCGGACCCATAACGCCCAGGACGGCGTAGGCCGAACTGACGTCGACGGCCAGCGCCCGGGCACCTTCTGGAATATTGCGCTTCAACCAGGCGAAATCCCTGACTTGGGTGGCGACCGCAGTAACGATGAGGAAGCGCTTTTCGCCTTCACGGGTGATCGTCACATCTGCTTCAATGCCCCCCCGCTCGTTCAGCCACTGAGTATAGACGATGCGGCCGATCGGAACTGAGACGTTGTTTGCGCAAATTTGATTGAGAATGTGCTCGGCATCATCGCCCTCGAAAACGAATTTGGCGAAAGAGGATTGGTCGAACAGTCCGACGTTCTCGCGAACCGCGCGATGCTCCGCCGCGGAATAGTCGAACCAGTTTTGCCGCCCGAAGCTATATTCATATTTGGGCTCGCGCCCCTTTGGCGCATACCAATTGGGCCGTTCGAAGCCCGCGACCTCACCGAAGCAAGCCCCCCGCGAGAGCAAGCGGTCATGTAGCGCCGAACGCCGGACTCCTCTCGCCCTCTCCGCCTGCCGGAACGGCCAGTGCATCGCGTACAGCAAGCCAAGCGACTCGACCGTTCGATCCCGTAGATAAAGACGATTGGACTGAAAAGGCATGACGCGCCGTATGTCGACGTCCCACAGGTCCATCGGCGGATGACCATCGACAATCCAGTCGGCGAGAACTCTGCCTGCTCCGCCGGCCGAACGAATACCGATGGAATTGAAGCCTGCCGCCACAAAGAGATTTCGCACCTCTGGCGTCTCGCCCAGCATATAGCGATCGTCCGGGGTGAAACTCTCCGGTCCGTTGAAGAACAACTGGATTCCCGTCTTTGCCAGTATGGGAACGCGACGGATCGCTCCCTCAAGCAGCGGCTCGATGTGCTCGAAATCATCCGGCAACGTATCGAACTCGAAACTCTCGGGAATGCCTTCCATCCCCCAGGGCTTTGCAACCGGTTCGAACCAGCCGACCAGCAGCTTGCCGGCATCTTCCTTGAAATACGTGCAGGCGTCCGCGTCCCGCAGCACGGGAAGGTGCTTTTTTATGTCAGGCACCGGCTCAGTGACGATATAGAAGTGTTCGGCTGCGTGAAGTGGGACGATCGCCCCCGCGGCTGCACCGAGGTCCCGCGCCCACATGCCCGCACAATTGACCACAAATTCGGCAGCGATTTCGCTGTCCTTGGTGCGAACACCGACAGCACGACCGCGTTCGGTCATGATCTCGGTTACAGCCGTGCCCTCAAATATCTTCGCCCCACGACTCTTGGCACCCTTTGCCAGCGCATGCGTCGTGTCCACCGGATTGGTCTGACCATCCTTCGGAAGATGGACCGCACCCACAACATCTTCGGTCACCATCAACGGCCAAAGATCGGCCGCCTCCTTAGCAGTCAAGATATTTACTTCCAGCCCAAAACAACGAGCCATTGAGGCCCCGCGCTTCAACTCCTCAAATCGCTCCTGATGACTTGCAATCGCCAACGATCCGATCTGACGGTAGCCGGTGTTTTGACCTGTTTCTCTCTCGAGCTGATCATAGAGTTCGGTCGTGTATTGGGCCAACCGCGTCAGGTTGTGGGTTGCTCCGAGTTGGCCTACCAGCCCGGCGGCGTGCCACGTCGTTCCCGACGTAAGCTGCTTACGTTCGAGTAAAACGACATCCGTCCACCCACGAAGAGTAAGATGGTAGGCAAGACTGCAGCCCATGATACCGCCGCCAACAATGACGACTTGGGCCGACTTCGGGAGATCCGTCACACCTAAAGCTCCTAACGATCTTTCGCGAAAATCTTGCATATTTTTTCACAAAGGTGAATAGATTTTTCACATCTGGAGTTTTTTTTCGATGTTGTGGCTTCTATAAGGAATCGGGTAGTCGGGAGCTCATGTTGCAGGCGCTCCAAATGGATTGAGCCCAATCTGGCGGTTTGAATGGTGGCTTGTGGCTACAGGCGGCTGGTCGCGGCACGCCGCCCGCATTGAAGGACGAGAGAGCCCATGGCGATTAGACCGATACGCGCAGCTGAGGAATGGGCGGCCTCTGAAACAAAAAGCGGAATGGATTTGGAGGCTGCCGTCGGTAGCCAGATCCGCGAACTTCGGAAGATCAAGAAGCTGACGCTGACCCAGCTTGCTCAGGCCGCCGGCATTTCGGTCGGCTATTTGAGCCAAGTCGAACGAAATCAATCGAAGCTGCCCATCGGTGTTCTGAAGAAGCTGAGCGACGCTCTTGGCGTACATATGAATTGGTTCTTCAACGGGAACATGCAGGCGGCGCCGGGCGAACGAGACATCGTCGTTCGTAAAGCGCACCGCCGCCGATTGACATTCACCGGCCTCGGGATCGCCGAGGAGCTTCTCTCGCCCAACCTCGCTGGCCCTCTAGAGCTGCTCTTGAGTACGATTGAACCGGGGGCCGACAGCGAAGAATACAGCCACGACGGCAACGAGGCGGGGATTGTGATTGCTGGGCAACTGAACCTGTGGGTCGACGGCAAGCTGTTTCAGCTTGAAGAAGGAGACAGCTTCTCCTTTAGCAGCACCTTGCAACATCGCTGCGCAAATCCCGGAACGGTGCGAGCTAAAGTGGTTTGGGTCATTACTCCGCCGCACTATTAGACTCGCTGTCGATAAGCGGAGATCCGAGAATGGCTCGAGCTGCAATCAGATGACCCCATACAGATATCATCTCGAAGGAGCATAGAGACCAATCGTTGCCGCCTCTGCCGCCGTTGCAAACAACCGGGCAAGAAAACGGCGGGGTCGGCTCGTCATCACTTAGTCGCGCAGCTTCCTTGAATTGATGATCGCGACCGCTGCATTCGCTCCGGAGCGACCGGGGCATACGATAGAAGCTACACCAGGTCGCGCTGCTTCGTGAGAAATGGACCCGCTTTAACGGGCTGACGATCTGCCCTAATGAAGCGGTGCCTGTTAGCGAAGCATCTCCCTCGCCGGGGCGGCAAACCTGCCTCCGCGAGAACCTTTTCTATAACCGACGACAGTCCTCGCCATTGGCAATGATCGGCGCCACGAAACGAAATGGACACTCCGTCCTAAAAAGGATGCCTGCCAATTTGTCTGGGCGCATTCCGCCTGCGTGCATTGATAGGTCCTCAGCCGGCTGCGCTGCTGGCGAAGTACACCCGAACGCCATTCCCACATCTCGCAAACGCAAGTCCCGTGCGGACCGAAACAGCCAAGCACACGCGTGAAATTCTTGCGTAAAATTTCATGTTGACAGAGTTTTTTCGTTGATTTATCGGAATAACTGCTTCGTCGTTTCGATTTTCAAAGGCTCGAAAACGCACTTCGTACCTGGGGCGGTGTGGCAGGCGACGGACGCGCCTGACCGTTGCTGTAATCACCGAGGATTCGCCGCGATGCTGCATTTCGCCCGGGAGCAACGATTACCGGTTACGATTGTGTCCGGCTTTCTGGGTGCCGGAAAGACGACGCTTCTGAACAACATCCTACAGCACACTCGGCTGAAGCTGGCTGTCCTCGTCAATGATTTTGCCGCGCTCAGCATCGATGTGAAGCTTATCGCATCGCAGGACGACACCATCATTTCTCTTACCAATGGATGTGTGTGCTGCAGCATCAAAGATGACCTCTTGAGCTCAATTCTGTCTATCGCGTCTTCGGAGCAGAGGTTCGACGGAGTTTTGCTCGAGACAAGTGGCGTATCGAACCCGATGGCCATTGCGGATGCATTTATGCAACCCGCGGTTTCTCGCCGGCTGAGGATTGATCGCACCATTTGCGTTGTTGATGCCGAAAACTTCCCGAGCCTAAGCTTCGAACATACTGAGCTTGCTATCGATCAGGCTGCGGTCGCGGATTATGTATTACTCAACAAGACCGATTTGATAGCGCCGCGGTTCGCCGACAAAGTGATCACGATACTCCGCGGTGCGTTGCCGACGATGAGAATCATAAAGACGCAGAATGCCATCCTTCCGGCATTTATGCTGCTCGGTGACGGCGACGCAGAGGCCCTCCGGCTTGATCGGAAGGCATCCTTTCGATGCGACCGCGCTGAAAGCCCTTGCCGTCACGAAGGCTGTACCGCCTGCACCGGCACCTCAAGGATTCGTAATCATTCCGGCACGTTTGAGAGTTGGTCCTGGTCAGGCAATGTCGGGAATCAAGCCAACTTCGCTGACATCGTAAAGGCTCTTCCTGCGTCAATCTTGCGCGCGAAAGGTATCGTTCGGTTCTCGGATTTGGCCGATCAGAGCGGCATTTTCCAGCTAATCGGCAAGCGCTCGACGATCGATCTCCGCCCTTCCTTTTCAGGCGATCGCAGAAGCGAGCTGGTGTTCATAGGCGTGCGCGGCGAACTACCAACCGACACACTCACGGAAATGTTTGAAGGGCAGACCAACGGCGCTTGACGCCGGAAAGCCGGCAGGAGGAGCACAGATGGGCGCAGACACAATTTTTCACGGCGGACCGATAGTCACGATGGATCGCGACCAGATGCAGGTTGAAGCCGTGGCAATATCCAAGGGAAAAATACTCGCCGTTGGATCTTGGGAGGCCGTAAGCCGTCACCGTGGCTCGCAAACAACTCTAGTCGATCTCGATGGGCGCACGATGTTACCCGGCTTCGTCGAAGCACACGGTCATCCCCTGCTTAGCGCTTTGTGTTGGGGCGACCCCGTGGTCGATATTCGATCGGTGCACACGCCCACGTACGAGGCGGCTCTCGCTAAGATAAGAAGAAGAGTTAGCAAAGCAAAAGATGGTGAGTTCCTCTGGTTCCTGGGGCTTGACCCCCAGCTCCACGTCGGCGCCAAAGAGCCTAGCAAGGCCGACCTGGACGAACTCTCACCGAACATTCCGATCGCGGTGCAGGTGTCAAACATGCACGGAATTTACCTCAATTCGGCGGCCCTTAAGGCACTTAAAATCACACGCGAAACCCCCGTTGTTCCTGGCGGGAATGTTCGTTGCGATGAGAATGGTGAACCTTGGAAATTTGAGGAGCGCTCGCGCGAATACGTCATCGAGAGTTTCTATGCTCTCTGTGGCGAGCAGCGGGGCGTCGACTCCTTACGGGATTGGCTGTGGAAGTTCTCAAAGTCTGGATATACGACCAGCTCCGAAATGGGCGTGACGCCCATGACCAGCCTCTTCTACAAGAAGACTTTGGAAAGAGAGCAAATGCCCATTCGGGTCTTTTGCTATCAGAGAGCTGTTCCCGAAGGAATCGAGACAATTTCCTTTGAGGGAGGAAACGATCGGTTTGCAATGGCCGGCATCAAGGTGTGGGGTGATGGGTCCGTCCTTATGGGCAACGTGTGGCTGACAAAGCCATACCTCAATAACGAAATCACCCTTACGAGCATGGGTCTACCGCGCGACAGCGTCGGTCACATGAACTACAAGCCCGAAGAGTTGAACCGTATCATACGAGCTTACGCCGCCCGCGGGCATCAAATGTCCGTTCATACGCATGGCGATCGGACTATCGACGCGGTTCTGGATGCATATGAGGCGGCACTCAATGAGTTTCCCGAAGCAAAGCGACCGTTCCGGCTCGAGCATTGCGGAACGTTGCGCGAAGACCAAATTGACCGCTGCAACACGCTCGGAGTGGTGTGTAGCTTCTTCTTACCTTACCTTTATTACTGGGGCGAAGCACTCCGCGACGCGCTCCTTGGACCGGAAGCGGCCGCAAAGTTTGTGCCAGCGGGGAGCGCCGTCCGAAAGGGGATGCGGAGTTCGCTCCACTGCGACCCACCGATGACCTGGCCGCACGCGCTCCTTTGTCTACATCTTGCCACCACTCGCCGAAGCCGCGCAGGAAACGTTATTGGTCCAGATCAGATCATGGATATGGATTCGGCCTTGCGGTCCATAACAATTGACGCGGCCTTCCATCTTAGAAAGCACAACGAGATCGGAAGCATTGAGGTTGGCAAATATGCGGATTTTGTAGTCCTCGACAAGAACCCGCGCGCCGTCGATCCAGAGCACGTGCTTGATCTCAAGGTCCTCGGCACGTACGTCGAGGGAGAAAGAATTTGGGAGTGCTCGGCCGAAGAAGCGCCGAGTGGGCGACAGGCTGCATAGCACAGACGACCATTCCTAGCTGCCGGCCATCAACCCTTCTTCACAGGGAGCAGCTAACCGAAGCAGTAGCGGCAACGATGCGTCGTGAATGGTGGTGCCGGGTGCACGTTACCATCACGAGCAGAATGAACCTTGAGCAGCCGTTGGTTGGCGATCGCATGTGTGACCGCGCATAGTGAATCGGCTCTAACTCGGCGTTGTCATGGCACGGGCTTGGCCATTCCCAACAGATCTTCGGAAGGATTCCAAGGTGGAAAAGACGACCATCTACAGGGCGAAGACCATCCGGACGATGAACCCGTCATTGCCGGTCGCCGACACCGTGGTCGTTCGAGGGTCTCGCATCCTCGAAGTTGGTACGGAAGAGTCAATCCGGCCGTGGTTCCCAGGCCAAACACCTGAGATCGACGACAGGTTTCGAGATGCCGTCCTGATGCCCGGCTTCATAGACCCACATGTGCATCCTGCTCTGGCTTCTATACTCCTTCCCATGCACTGGATCACTGGCGTGGATTGGAAATTGCCTGGGAGATCGCTCGTCTCCGTTCGTGGACAAAACGAATTTCTCAACCGTCTGACCGAGATCGAAAGCCAGCTCTCCGAGGGCGAACCGCTCGTAAGTTGGGGCTATCACGAGTTGTGGCACGGCCCGGTAAGCGGAGGACTTCTGTCACGCATCTCCAATAGACGGCCGATTGTCGTGTGGCACCGCGGCTTTCACTCGCTTTACCTCAACGACGCCGCGATGGCATGGGCCGGAATAACGCGGGAGGATGCCGAAAGGCATCCCCAAGTCGATGCCGAACGACAGCTGTTCTACGAGAGCGGCATGGCCATGGTGCTGGCGCGTTTACGGAGCTATCTCCTCGAACCCGAACGTATCAAGGCTGGATATCGTTCCTTCAAAGACGTCATACGTGCGGGCGGCAACACCACGATCGGTGACATGGCCTTTGGCAAAATCGGCGGCGAAGAGCTGGAATGGCAGCTTTGCCAGGAAGCCTTCGATGAAAACACGCCGTTCAGAGTGCAAATGACTCCCGTTGGAGTTCCCTTCGGAGCGGACTCCGTCGACATCCCTGCGCGTATGGCTCATCTCGAAGCTCTGCGCGCAACGAAAACCGAGCGCGCACACTTCGGCAAATCGGTCAAGTTGTTTGCTGACGGTGGATTCTTCTCCAACCTGATGCAACTTAACTGGCCGGGTCGGATCGAGGGCCAGGATGGCCACTGGATCACATCGCCCGAGATCCTACGCCAGGCTGCCGAAGCCTATTGGGATGCCGGAAACGTCATTCATATTCATACCTCCGCCGACTTGGGTCTAGAACTCGTCCTCGACACGCTCGAGCATCTCCAAGCTCGCCGGCCGCGATTTGGACGCAAGCTCGTCATCGAGCATCTGGGAGTTAGCACACCGGAACAAATTCAGCGTGCGGCCGAGCTGGGCGCCAATGCTTCGGTCAACGTCTACTACGTTCATGAGCTCAGCGACCGTTTTTATAAGCGCATACTCGGTTATGAGAGGGCATCGCAGATGTCCCGGCTAGGCACTTTGACGCGTAACAATATTCGCTTCTCCTTGCACTCAGACTTCAGCATGGCGCCCGCAGCACCACTGGTGAACGCCTGGGTTGCAGTAAACCGCCTGTCTGAAACGGGTAAGGTCATGGGAGAACTCGAGCGCATTTCAGTCGAGCAGGCGATGAAAGCCATCACTATCGACGCCGCCTATATACTCGGAATGGATAGCGAAGTCGGTAGTATCCGCTCGGGCAAAAAAGCGGACTTCGCTGTGCTGGACAGTGATCCGTTCGAAGTGCCGCCGGAGCGCATCCGCGAAATCAAGGTTCTCGGCACAGTTTTTGAAGGAAAGTACTTTCCGAACAGCTTTTAGAGCGCGTCAATGAGTGTGGACGTCATCATAATTGGCGGGTATCTCGGCTCCGGCAAATCAAGCCTTGTCAATCACCTCTTACAAGCGTGGGGCTCCAAAGAGACAGGCGTTATCGTAAACGACCTCGCGCCTATCAACATCGATGCTCAACACGTGATTAGCGAGACTGGGCTGACGCTCGGCATTCAAGATGGTTGCGTCTGCTGCTCCGTCACCGATCGACTCGGAGAGGCCTTCGATTGGATGACTGCATTTCGTCCGCGACTAAAGCGCATTCTGGTCGAAGCCAGCGGAGTTGGCGACCCTCGCCGCATTTCATATTACAGCCGAGGCCTGCGAGAGTTGAGCCTCAGCGCCATGATTACAGTGATCGACGCTTCAAGTTTCGTCGATCGTTTGAACGACAGGTTCGTTGGCAAACTGGTCCAGCGGCAAATCGAAGCGGCCGACCGGCTGATCCTTAACAAAATAGATCTTGTACCCGCAAGTCGGGTGTCCAAGGTCGAAGCGATCTTACGCGAACTCAACCAAGAGGCAGTCGTTGTACGCACCCGTCATAGTCAAGTCGATGCGAGTGCAATCTACTTGCGGGATGGCATACCGATTCTGACGCGCCTTCCCTCAAAAGTTCTTCCTGCCGCGAGCGACGCTGAGCTCTCCGGAACCACGTTCAGCACCATGGTTCTGCGCACGAAGGATTTGGTCGACCAGTTGGGAATGCGCGAATCTTTGAGCCAGCTGGCAAAAATAACAGAGCGAATCAAGGGTGTCATAGTCACTTCCGAGGAAGCAAACAACAGGTACCTTGTTCAAGTCGCGGCCGGTGACGTTCAGCTAAGCCCCGCCAATCCGTTGGCCGCGTACCCTGAGACTGTGCTGGTGTTTGTCCTCAGCGGTGGCAATCCAACTCTTCAAAAAGAAATAATTGAGACGTCTCTCTCCAAGCGCGCCTGTTGGACCAGCTCGGTTATAGGCTAGATTGTCGTGCGAGAGCCTTGCTCATGACGATGTACTTATGATCTGGGCCCATCTTCAGGAGCCGATGCACCGGAATTCCTGGCACCATTTTCCGCATGCGCTGGACAGGCTTTCTCGCCAGGCACTCGTAAGCGACGTTTGCGCTCCCTTCTCGACTGCAATATGAACTCTAGCCTATTCGATGCATCCGTCTGTGCGTCTGTCCATCTTACTCCGACACGAATGAGGCCCTCTCGGCCTTCACGGATCTAGAGATAAATCGATGCACCTCTTGAACTCGGCGTGTCTCATGCGTATCAGGGTGAGAGGTGATCCAATAATTGCGCACGAATCGAACTGCCGGCAGCACGCGCTTCAACTCCGGATACCGTTGCGCCGCATAGTCGTGAAGGATTCCAACTCCATACCCGGCGCGAATTGCCTCCATTTGCGCGACCACGCTGCCGCATTCGTATTTACGTGACATAAGGCGACCGAGTACAGAAGCATAGTCTAAGGCGGGGCTGTAGGCCATGTCCTCAACATGCGTTACGAACAATCGGCCGTCCAGTTCGTGCTGGTTTGTGATCGGGCCCTCTCGCGCAAGGTACTTCTCCGCCGCATACACACTTAGTGTGTAATCGGTTAGCTTCGCCAGGATCAGTCGGCCCTGTTTGGGGCGATCCAACGTGATCGCTATGTCGGCCTCTCGCCGCGATAGCGAGAATGTTCGTGGCAGCGGAACCAGTTGGATGACGAGCCTTGAATGTTTCGCAGCAAGCATACCGAGGCGCTCTGCAAGGAAATAGTTGCCAAGGCCGTCAGGTGCACCGACGCGCACTGTACCTGTGATAGCCTGATTCGCGCCGCTGATGCTCGAACTCACTCTGATAAATTCGCTCTCCGCGCGCTCCGCCGCGACCATCAACGACTCGCCTGCCGCAGTTAGAGTGCATCCAGACGTATGTCGTTCAAGCAGCTTAGTGTTCAAACTTCGCTCAAGAGCGGTAAGTTGTCGAGCTACCGTGGAATGATCTAACCTAAGAGTCTTCGATGCCTTCAGGATTTGCCCTGCTCGCGCGACCTCCAAGAATATGCGAACGCGTTCCCAATCCATCGAATATAATTTTTGCACAACGGGCGGCAAATTCGGTCGTCGTTGCACGAATTTATGCGCTGCATACGAACCTCGATCAAGCCCTGTTTAGAGCGATTTTCAATGCAGGTGGCCGTACTGCGGTTGCTTACAATCTCGCGACCGGCGGACAATCGGAAGCACTTGGATTGGCTTCGGCTGAAGACGTCCGTACGGCGGCAGCGGAGGCTCAAGAGCGTTTCCGGCCTCGGCGAACACCCCTCCCTTGCACCGCACGTGAATTCTAGTTGCTTCGCTTAAGTTCTGAAAGATCGGATTGAAGCGCTCGCCGAAGCGAGCGCTGCCGAGCACGGCAAACCGTTCTCGACCGCAAACGAATCCCGAATTGTTCAACCTCAGGATCGACAGCGAAGCCGCGAGAGCCGCGCGGAATATGACCCGGTAGTTTCCTCGACGGCGGGTCGCCCTGCCATCCGTCACGATTTCTAATCACTTTGGCCGCCGCGCGGCCCTTAGACAAGGTGCGCCGTGAATGGTTTCGCTCCCGGACATTAAGTCGGACTTCCCGAATTGGCCCGACGACGTCTCGACAATGGCTCCTGAAGCTCGCAAACCAACCGGGGATGGGTTGGCCTCCGCCCGACCCGATGACCGGCCACCGTTGGGAGCTGCTGCTTACGCATCCGATCTCCTGGTGGAAGGACGTGACCTGGACGCGGGAGACCCGAGACTGCAGTTTCGACAAGCTTTCAATCGATGCTCGAAAGACGTGAACAGCATGTACAAGGCGCTGATCGAAGGCGAGGACAACGGATTCGGCGGCGACAACAGCCTCGCTCGATTTCAACGTCAGCTCGTCATCGTGACACGCACCGGCAAATTCGAAAGGCCCCCGGTGCTCTTTCCGATCGCCAGCGGGTTGAGCCCGCTGGACGGCAGCGGCCACTGCCGGACGGCACGCTGCGGATCGTCGCCCGTGGCGTCAAGGAGGTCTTGTGCAGCTTGGTGATGATGTCGGCGATCGCATCGCCGACGCCGGGATCTCCGTGAGCCGCTCTTCGGCTATGAGCACATGAAGAGGGATCGCAAGGGCGGCCAGGCTGTCCGCGGCCCGTGAATAGGCTTTTGCCCGGTAGGGATTGCCGCCGCGCTGCGCGTATTCTCGCAGGAGGCTCGCTACCGTGGGACTGTCGAGAGAAGCCACTCAACGAGCCTCCCGACCCGCGCTCGACGATCTCGATTTAGCAAAATGACTTTGAGCGGCCGGGCCATCGCCCGGCGGACAATCGAGGGATCTCTCGAGTTTCTGCGCTGCGCGGAAGTCCTCCAGATGCTGGGTGTTCGGGCCGTAAGCGGCCTCTTTCTTGAGGAGATTGTATATTCGCCCGGCCACGAGCTGCAGATGCTTCATCTTGCCCTGCGGCATAGACCGGGCCCTGCAGAGAGCTCGTACGGCATAGGCCCGGAAGTAGTCGAATGCGTCTGACATGATGTCGGTAAACGCCGGCTCGAGCCTATGGTTCGGTCGAACTCGGTGGGGTGAGGTCCGCGGGCTCAAATAGGAACCTGTGCGCGGCGTTTGGACCGGTTCTCGGGGCAACGCGATGGCCTTGGTGCGCTTCGGAACACGTCACAGCCTCCGAAGTTGGAGGACTCGTTGAGTAAGGTAGGTAGACTGCCCGCCGTCGGCCCAAACCCGGCGGTGGGTTTTTTATGAGTTGTGTAGCGTGGCGAAGCGTACCAAGAAGCCGGCCAGAGAGCCGCAAGCCTCTCGGATGCCGGGGTTCATCTTTCTCCAGCTTGCGGCCCTGAAGCTGAAGGCACCTTCGGGCTCTAGGTGGATTCACGAAATCAAATACGATGGCTACCGTATTCAGCTCCGCATCGACGGGGAGGATCCTCTCGGGCAATCAAGGGCATCGAGCGTTTCCGCGTCTTCCAGAATGCCTTCGCCCGCCTGTCAAGAAGCTCACGGCTCTCGCGGTCTACGGCGACGACGAGCAAGCGGTGGTCGTCTAGTCGCGGATACTTATCTGATGGCGAACGCCATGGTGGTCGAACTCGCCAAGATCAAGGCCGACAAGATCGCTTCGACCAACGCGATCTGCGATGCGACACCTTTCGCCGCGTATGCCGCGAAGAGCGACGCTCACCGAGCGCCAGACGACGTCGCCGCAACCGCCGATCACTGCGGCACGGCCCGGTCGCGGACGCCTACCGGACCTGGTCGCCGATCGTTTAGTTGGAACGGGATGGACTGCATTTCCATCCATAGTTCGCGTATATCATTCTCGTCTTCAACGCGTTCGCGATCTTGATCTTAATGGCGAGATCACGCCGACCGAACGGGACGAAGGTGAAGCTGGCGGATATCGCCGCCGACGCCGAAATCGTGCTCAGCGAACGCGCGGTCCGCCGCTTTGGCGCCCTTTGCCGCCGCAAAGACCAACTGAATTTAATCCCAACTGACCGCAAGCCGCGCCGATGTCCCTTCCCTTGCTTTGCATGACATATGCCGGAACTCCGGCGCTCCACAGGTGGTCTGCCCAGTCGGACGCGGTCTCGATCGCCACTCGAGAAAAACCCATTCCGGCAACCGCGTTCCACAGAAGGATTTGAACAGTGGTCGCCCGCGAATTACGGCGCTGAGCTGATCCCGATGCTGTTGCGTGTCGTTGACACCAGGCAGAAGCAGATAACTCACATGAACTTTGCCGAACTCCTGTTCCGCGTAGCGGGTCATTTCAGCTAGTAGCTCGTTGAGCGGGTAATAGCGAGCAATCGGGATTACCTGCCGACGCGTTGCGTCATCGGGGCCATGCAAGGATACGTAAAGCCGGTCTTTACGGCGATCTCTCCGCATACGGCTGATCTGCTCGGTTAGAGGAATGGCGCAAGCTATTTTCCTTCATGGGCATCGATCCATTGCAATGGCGTCATCGAGACGCAAGAAGAGAGGATCGCCTTTCGCGACGGACTTCCGCCCTCCGTCGTCGACCACTTCTTCGTTCCTCTGCCGATCCACACCAATGGTGCGAATGGGCGCCGAGCGCTTTCGCGGCAAGCTCTAAGCGCGCAGATACGCACGAAAGTTCACTTCGGGAGTGACATGACGGCATTCGACAAATCCAAGTTCACCTGGGATGACACGTATCTCGAGTACGAGGGACGCTTCGTGGCCAGGTTCAAGTACGTGCGATCGAACGCGGCGGGATTCAGGAGGTTCCTGATCAAGAATTTCACCGTCGAGGAGTACTTCGCGCGACGCGACCGAGACGAGCAACATATCTTGGAATCCAAGGGGTACGTCCCAGGTCATATCCGGAAATGGCTCATCGAGGCCGGGCTCCCTCCCACTCCCGAAGGCAGGGCTGAATTTTCTCGACGTCAGCGTTGAAGCCCGCGAGGCCAGGCGGGCAGACGATTGGATCGGGACCACTGTCGAAGCAGGCCCGCCCCGCGAATGCGCGTGGACTTCTTGATCGCGGTTGGACGCAGTTCGCGCGTTCGCCGCAGATTGCGGTAGACGAGTGATCCTGACATCATACATCTCCCAGTGGAAAGGACGACGGCATGGCGGGGCAGGAGCGGAATTGGGGTTCTCTACAGGCAGTCGAGGACCTAATTGGCTGCCACTTCGACGTTGATGAAGCTGAAAAACTTTCTGGAGCTCCAGACGACCAACTGAGCGATTTCCTCGCCAGATTCGCTCCTGCTTGGTACGATTGGCTGGAGAGTGACGGTATCGCGGCGAGGGGCGATTGCGGACAAGCCACTCTACTTGCCGTCTGGCGCGGACCAGTTTGGCGAGGAAGGTCCGCTCCTGATGTCCAGTGCCTCATATAAGCGAGCGGCACTTTGTTTCAGTTCAATCGCCGTTCCCGATCTACTTGCCGCTGCGATGCACCCGTCCGTAGAGACTGGACAGCTGATTGGTTCTTTCTCGCTCGAAGAAGCCCGGATCGGCTTTCGCGCCGGCTTGATGAGACTGGCTGAGATAGCCCCTCTAGTCCGCGCTGGCGCCTTCGCCCTCGTGCCACATGGCTTCGGAGGATTGCACCCTATCTTGCAGGCGCACGCCCGCGAAGAGCTGAAGAACGTGTCTAGCGAAGATACGGAATTTTGGGCCAAGCTTGTTCGAGATGCCAACCCGGGGGCTCCGGAGGACAGCATAAACTTCGGAATCCGGTTCCTATCCGATGAAGTTGCGCTTGCCTTAGCCTGGGTCGCGACAACCGGCGCTTGGCCGATCACTACCGCGCCTCATGTTTTTGAGCGTATCGAAAAGGGTTTGGCTCAAACGGCGGACAAGGGAAAGAGCATGGGCATTGAAGTAGCCCGCGCGATCACTACGTTCCAACTGCTCGATGCCAGCGGTGTCGACTGGGAGCTACTATCAAAAATCCGGGCTGACGATCATCGCTTCGCCGATTTTCGCGCGAATTTTGACCCTGCTATCGTGCAAGCATCTAAAAATGCAGGTCAAAGTCCGCAACTCTTTGCGGCTTTCCTGAAAGATCTCCTGCAGGATTCTGCCGACGAGTGCAGCAAGGCAGGCGGGTTTTCTTCGTCATGGGACAGAATGTGGGCTCCGACCTTCGCATCGCTCAGTATAGCCACGATGTTCGCTATCGTCTGCGATTTACCGGTGCCCGGCGGGCCTTGGATGACGAGGTTGCGGCCCTTCATCGCATCGATGACGGCGCTGTGCTGCGAAGCGTCCGCATCGTGGATCAGGAAAGGCGCCGCCGCTTCTATATGCGGATCGTCGATCAGATAGCCGGTAGGTTCACTCGGGATGAGAGCGCCGTCGCCTTCGAAGCCCTTTTCTGCCCCCTGCAGGATCGATCCGACGAGGGGATGCGCAGCAGGATCGACTTGCCAGTTCGCAGGATTCAGGTCGGCGTATACTGCGAACCGACCGAAGGCGAAATGACCCGGGACGAGCCATCGGCGTATCTGCCATCGTCCGAGATCCTTGATGGCCTCCTGGACCAGGTCGAAATATGCTTCGATAGAGGCCAATCCTTCGTCATCGCTGCCTTCGAAGGACGGCAATTTCCGGTGGAACTCCGTCTCCAGAAGCTTCTGCAAACTGACATTTGACTCGGCGGAAGATTCGGTGGCCGACAAATGGAAAGAATTTCGGCCGTACGCCTTCTTCACGTCGAGTGCGACGGGCAACAGAAGCAAAGGCGCGAACGCCTTCTTGTCGCAGTTGTCGGATTCGTACCATCCAAAAAGCCGAACGACAGGAACAGGGTCGAAAGTCCCATTTCCTGTTCCGATAATCGTGCATCAGCGGCGATCTTCTCCAGCACGCGCTCGAGTTCGTCCGGAAATTTCAAGGTCTGTAGGGCGGCGTCGCTATGCGATGGCTTCGACTTGACGCGTCCGAGCTCCGGATTCGGATCGATGTTCGACCGGCGGGCGTGTTCTGCACGGTTGATTTCGGCCTTCTTGGGCCGAGGCGGCAATTCGAATTCGTCGCGGATGTGATCGCGAAGCTCGCGCTCGAGCTTTCCCAAGGAGAACTCGTCATCGCGCCCGGAGCTTTCCAGAGCCTGAAGCTTCGTCAGATACTCCAGGTTCGAGACTTTCGCATGCTCGAGCGCGGCGATGAACTCCTCCGCCTTCTCCTCCGGCGGAATATCTTCGGGCTCTTCCAGAGGGTCGATTCTCAAGGAGGCATCTTCGCCGGCGAGCTTCCTGTAGACCTCCTCCATCACCTCGTCGACGATCTGAAGATGTCGCTTGGATCTCGCACCGAGGCTGTAATTCAGCATTAAGTTCTTTTTGGACAGATCCAGAAGCTTCAGCCTGAGGCGATCGTACACCCCAGCCAACCGGAGCTCCTCGTTCGGCTCGTCGAGAACAGTCAACGAATTTCCCCCGAAAAGTCGACCATTACCAAGAAGAATCCTCTACGGACAACCGCTTCGTGCACATCATAAGGTCTACAACATCCCCAGCAGATCTCTCTATGTCGGCCTATCCGTTTTTTGCGCCGCCGACATCTCTGAATTGCCGGTCTTAGGTTTCTTAGTCGGTGTTGTAACGCCCATCGCGAGGCGGGATAAGAAGAGCAGCGTTATTCCGAAATCTTCGCAGCTGTGGAAGCGAGTCCCGGAGATCGCAATGCAGTGTCCGACCGGTGGACCAGATCGCATCTATACGACCTTTTCGCATATCCTCGCTTTTTCCGCCTGTTCTTGCAGTACAAAACCCACTTATGCCGCGGCTTGAGCAGCTAACGAGGGCGCCCTTGCTGGTGCAGTCGAACAAGGTGGTTTCCATTTTTGTCGACCTGATTGGGTGCGCTTGCTCCGTCATCGCCAGGAGCGTAGCGACGAACCATCCGGCTGTCTCTCGCCGAAAGGGTCTGGGTTGGTTCGCTTTGCCAGGAACGAGAAGACTGGCCCCGCGCTTGCGAGATCCAGGATGACGGCTGTGTATTAAATTAAGCTATCCCCATCACGCGAGACTGGTGATAGTCGACATCGCCAAACGAGTTCTCGATCATGGTGAGGCGCTTGAAGTAGTGGCCGATCTTCGCCTCCATGGTCATGCCGATGCCGCCGTGGAGCTGAATCGACTGCTGACCGACGAATTTCAGCGACTTGCCGATCTGCGCCTTGGCCGCGGCGATGGCATTGCTGCGCTCCCTGGCGTTCTCGAAATCACCAGCCATGGTCGCGAACATCGACATCGAGCGCGCCTGCTCGGCCGCGACGAACATGTCGGAGGCGCGGTGCTGGAGCGACTGGAACGAGCCGATCGCGACGCCGAACTGCTTTCGGGTCTTGATGTACTCGACCGTGATCTTGAGCGACTCGTCCATCAGCCCGACCGCCTCGGCGCAGAGCGCGACGCGGGCCTCGTCGACCAGGCGCTCGACCAGCGCGAGGGAATCCTCGGGATTGCCGAGCACCGCATCCGGGCCGACCTCGACGCCGGCGAAGGTGATGTCGGCGGCGTGCAGGCCGTCCTGGGTCGGATAGCCCTTCGTGCCGACGCCCTTGGCGTTGGCCGGCACCAGGAACACGCCGATGCCGCCATGATCGCGGCGGTCGCCCTTGGTGCGGGCGGTCACTACAAGCGTGTCCGCGTTCTCGCCGTTGAGCACGACGAATTTCTCACCGTCGATGACCCAGCCGTCGCCCTTCTTCTTCGCGGTCGTGGTGACGTCGAACAGATCGTAGCGCGAATTCTTCTCGAGCTGGGCGAACGCCAGCGTCTTGCTGCCGTCGATGATGCCGGGCAGGTGTGCCGCCTTCTGAGCGTCGGTGCCGGCATGGCGCAGGAAGCCGCCGCCAATCACGACCGTTGCCAGATACGGCTCGAGCACCAGCGCCTTGCCGAGCGCCTCCATCACGATCATGGTCTCGACGCCGCCACCACCGAAGCCGCCATCGGCCTCGCTGAACGGCAGGCCGAGCAGGCCCTGCTCGGCGAGCTTGAGCCAGACCGCCTTGCTCCAGCCGCCCTTCTCCTTCATATACTTCTTGCGCTGCTCGAAATCGTAGGAATCGGTCAGCAGGCCGTCGATGCTTTCCTTGAGAAGCCGCTGCTCCTCGTTCAGGTCAAAATCCATGTTTCTCAACTCTCCCGGTATCTGATTTCGTCATGCCCGGCCTTGTGCCGGGTATCCACGTTCTTCGTGCCGCTAGCGTGGATGGCGGGGTCATTCGTCGAAGACGCGCTTCGCGCTTTTGCCCCGGCCGTGACGTCGAGTGTGTTTGTGACGGGCAGAATTCACAGCCCCAGCACCGCCTTGGCGATGATGTTCCGCTGGATCTCGTCGGAGCCGCCATAGATCGAGAGCTTCCGGTTGTTGAAGTAGCTCGGCGCGATTTGGGCGGTCCAGTCCATGGCCTCACTGGAGCCGTCGTCGCCGCGCACTTCGAAAGGAGCAGCGAACGGGCCGATCACTTCCATCAGCAGCTCGGTGGTGGCCTGCTGGATCTCGGAGCCCTTGATCTTCAAGACTGAGGAGGCCGGGTTCGGCTTGCCCTTGCCATGCTTGGTTTCGTCGGCGACGACGCGGAGCTGGGTGAGCTCGAGCGCCTTCAGCTCGATCTCGCAGGCCGTGAGCTTCTGGCGGAACGCGTGATGCTCTATAATGGGCTTGCCGCCGGCTTCCACCTTGGAGGCGAGATCGCGAATGCGGCGCAACCGTGCTTTGGAGAGGCCGACGCGAGCTAGGCCGATTCGTTCATGGCCGAGCAGGAATTTTGCATAATCCCAGCCTTTGTTCTCCTCGCCGATGAGGTTCTCGTAGGGCACCTCGACGTCGTCGAAGAACACTTCGTTGACCTCATGACCGCCGTCGATGGTCTGGATCGGTCGCACGGTGACGCCCTTCGATTTCATCGAGAGGACAATGAAGGAGATGCCCATCTGCTTCTTCGCGGACGGATCGGTGCGGCACAGGCAAAAGATCATGTCGGCGTGCTGGGCGAGCGTGGTCCAGGTCTTCTGGCCGTTGATGATCCACTTGTCGCCCTTCCGCTCGGCCTTGGTCTTCAGCGAAGCAAGGTCCGAGCCGGAGCCTGTCTCGGAGAAGCCCTGGCACCACCAATCGTCGACATTGGCAATGCGCGGCAGATACTTCCTCTTCTGCTCCTCGTTGCCGAAGGTGTAGATGACGGGGCCGACCATGCCGACGCCAAAAGCGAGCGGAGGCTGCGCCGGATAGCACTGCAATTCCTCATTGAAGATATAATGCTGCACGGATGTCCAACCCGTACCGCCGTACTGCTTGGGCCAGTGGCTGACGCCCCAGCCTTTCTTGTTGAGGATGCGCCACCAGGTCACCATCTCGTCCTTCGAGAGGTGCCGCTCCTCCACAAGCTTGCGCCGCGTATCCGGTGGCACGTTGTCACTCAGGAATTGCCGCACCTCCTCCCGAAACGCCTGCTCTTCCTTTGTGAACGCGAGATCCATGAGATCCTCCTGTGAGCTTCCTCGTCGTCCGGCCTTGCGCAAACAGGCACAGGGGCCGGGACCGTAACAATCGGCCTTCGTAAGAAAGCCACTCGTCTCCGTAGCCGTCACTCCGTCTGCGGAATACGGTTCGTGCCGCGCGTGCGCAATTGCGCAACTCGGCTGCAAGGTGCGATTACTGCAACACCTCGAACAAACCCGCCGCGCCCATGCCGCCGCCGACGCACATGGTGACGACGGCATATTTGGCCTTGCGGCGGCGTCCCTCGATCAGGGCGTGGCCGGTCAGGCGCGCGCCTGACATCCCGTAAGGATGGCCGAGCGAGATCGCGCCACCATTGACGTTGATCTTCTCGGGGTCGATGCCGAGCTTGTCGCGGCAATACAGCACCTGCGCAGCAAAGGCTTCGTTCAGCTCCCAGAGGCCGATGTCGTCGACGGTAAGGCCGTGGCGCTTCAAGAGGCGCGGCACGGCAAAGACCGGGCCGATGCCCATCTCGTCCGGCTCGCAGCCGGCGGAGACGAAGCCGCGGAAGATGCCGATCGGCGCAAGACCGCGCTTGGCCGCTTCCTTGTCGCTCATGATGACGGAAGCGCTGGCGCCGTCCGAAAGTTGGCTGGCATTGCCGGCGGTGATCGAAAATCCTTCGCCCCGCACGGCCCTGAGCCTTGCGAGGCCTTCAGCGGTGGTTTCGGGGCGCGGACCTTCGTCCTGCGACAGCGTGACCTCCTTCATCGACACGGCACCGGTCGCCTTGTCGGTCACCGCCATCGTGGTGGTGATCGGCGCGAGCTCGTCCTTGAATTTGCCGCCCTGCTGCGCGGCCGCGGTGCGGCGCTGGCTTTCCAGCGAATATTCGTCCTGGCGTGCACGCGAGATGCCGTAGCGCTTAGCGACGACTTCTGCCGTGTCGATCATGGACATGTAGGCTTCGCTCTTGATTTTTAGCAGCGCGGGATCCCGTACGTGGAACGAATTCATCTTGTCGTTCTGCACGAGGCTGATCGACTCGCCGCCGCCGCCGACCGCGATCTCGACGCCGTCGAAGATAACCGAGCGCGCGGCGAGCGCGATCGCCTGCAGGCCCGAACCGCATTGCCGGTCGATCGTGGTGCCGGAAACGGTCACGGGAAAGCCGGCGCGGAGCAGCGCCTTGCGAGTGATGTTGCTGCCGGTTGATCCCTGTTGAAGGGCCACCCCCATTGCGATGTCCTCGACCTCATTGGGCTCGATCTTGGCCCGGGCGACGGCTTCGCCGATGGCGTGGCCGAGCAGGGTTGCGCCCTCGGTGGCGTTGAGCATGCCGCGATAGGCCTTGCCGATGGGCGTGCGGGCGGTTGAAACAATGACGGCGTCGATCAAAACGACCTCCTGATGCGAGATGAGATGGATTGTGACGATTTCTGCTGTTGGCGCGCCCGACCATGGCCGCGAGTTCGGTGAGCTGATCCGCTGGTCGCCAGATTCGGCATGCGCGCCATAATCAGCGGCAGCTTCCGACAGGTGGTCGGGCGGCGCGCATTGCAAGATGGTGTCGTCTGCCGCACGGTCTCGGAATAAGCCTGGTCACCGGGAGGGGTCATTTTCTGCAATTAGATCAGACTCATTCCGGGATTGGACAAGTCGCGAGCCGCGGAATCAATCGACCCGCGCTTTTCACGGCGAAATGGATTCCCGGCCCGCCCCTTCGGCGCTTCCGGAATGACAAGCGGAGAGGCTGAGGCCATCACGCCGCTTTCGCCGCGGCCGCGAGCGACGCAAAGATCTTGCCCTCTGCGGCGAGCTTCTTCAGCAGCGGGGCGGGCTCGAGGCTGGGGTCGTTGGTCTCCTTGGCGTAGAACGACAGGCGATCGGCGATGTGCTTGAGGCCGACGGTGTCGGCCCAGTACATCGGGCCGCCGCGATAGATCGGCCAGCCGTAACCGTAAAGCCAGACCACGTCGATGTCGGAGGGACGCGCCGCGATGCCCTCTTCGAGGATCTTCGCGCCCTCGTTGATCATCGGGTACATCATGCGCTCCAAGATCTCCTCGTCGCTGACGACGCGCTTCTTGCGGCCGAGGCGCAGCAGCGTCTCGTCGATCAGCTTCTCGACCTCGGGGTCGGGCAGCGGCGCGCGGGAGCCGGCCTCGTACTTGTAATAGCCCTTGCCGGTCTTCTGGCCGAAGCGGCCGGCTTCGCACAGCGCGTCCGCGATCTCCGACTTGATGCCGCGATCTTTCCGCGAGCGCCAGCCGATGTCGAGGCCGGCGAGATCGCCCATCGCGAACGGCCCCATCGGCATGCCGAACTTGGTGACGACCGCGTCAACCTGCTGCGGCAGCGCGCCTTCGAACAGCAGCTTCTCGGACTGCTTGCCGCGCTGCGCCAGCATGCGATTGCCGACGAAGCCGTCGCAGACGCCGACCACGGCCGGCACCTTTGCAATTTTGCGCGCGATGGTCACAGCGGTGACCAGCGCATCCGGCGCCGTCTTGTCGGCGCGCACGATCTCGCACAGCTTCATGACGTTGGCGGGCGAGAAGAAGTGCATGCCGAGCACGTCCTGCGGCCGCTTGGTCGCCTTCGCGATCTCGTCGATGTTGAGGTAGGAGGTGTTGGAGGCGAGCACGGCGCCGGGCTTCACGTATTGGTCGAGCTTGCCGAACACTTCCTTCTTCACCGCCATGGTCTCGAACACGGCCTCGATCACCAGGTCAGCATCACCGACGTTCTCGATGCCGACGACGCCGTTGATCAGCGCCATGCGCTTGGCTGGCGCGTCGGCCGGGATTCCGCCGCGCGCGGCGGTCGCTTCCCAGTTCTTCTGCATGATGCCCATGCCGCGCTTGAGCTGCTCCTCACCGGACTCGATCAGGGTGACGGGCACGCCGGCATTGGCAAAGGACATCGCGATGCCGCCGCCCATGGTGCCGGCACCGAGGATGGCAACGCGGTTCACCGGCCGCGACTTGGTGCCTTCAGGGACGCCGGCGATCTTGCTGGCCTCGCGCTCCGCGAAGAAGGCATAACGCTGCGCCTTGGACTGGTCGCTGGAGACGAGCTTGAGGAAACCCTCGCGCTCCTTCTTCAGCCCCTCGTCGAACGGCAGGTCGATGGCGTAGCCGACGGCGTCGGCGGCGGCAAACGGCGCCTTCAGGCCGCGCGCCTTCTTGGTCATGGCGGCGACCGCATTGGTGAAGATCGAGCGGTCGGCCTTGGCCGCCGCGAGCTTGGAATCGTCGTCGCGCAGGCGCCGCAGGGGGCGCTTCTCGGCGAGCAGCTTGCGCACGAAGGCTTCGCCGCCGGAGGCCGGACCTTCGACGATCTCCTCGATCAGGCCATTCTTGAGCGCTTCGGCAGCACAGATCGGATCACCGCCGACGATCATCTTGACCGCGAGTTCCGGCCCGACCGCGCGCGGCAGGCGCTGGGTGCCGCCAGCGCCCGGCAACAGGCCGAGCTTCACCTCGGGCAGGCCGAGCTTGGCTTCCTTCACGGCCACGCAGAAATGACAGGCCAGCGCGACCTCGAGGCCGCCGCCGAGCGCGGTACCATGGATCGCGGCCACGACCGGCTTTGGGGAGTTCTCGATCTCGGAAAGCACATCGTTGAGGGCGGGCGGCTTTGGCGGCTTGCCGAATTCGGTGATGTCGGCACCGGCGATAAAGGTGCGGCCGGCGCAGGTCAGCACGATGCCCTTGATCGCAGGATCGGCGATTGCGGCCTTGATGCATTCGAAGATGCCGCCCCGGACTGCGGCACTCAGCGCGTTGACCGGTGGACTGTTGACTGTGACGATGCCGACCTCATCATGACGCTCAAGCTTCACCACTTCGCTCACAGTGGGCTCCTCTTGGCGCTCTTGTCTGTGTCAGACCGCAGTACGACAAGTGCATCAGCCGCGAGACCTTTCTTGGTCGTGACGAGAAATGGATTGACGTCAATAGACGTGATCTGACCATCCGCATCGGCTATCAGGTTGGAGAGCCCGACGAGCGCCTTGACAACTGAAGCCTGCTTCAAGGCGGGCTTGCCGCGGTAGCCCCCGATCTTAATGCCCGCTTTGGTGCGACGTATCAGCCTTCTGGCCTCGGTCGCGTCAATAGGCGCTCCGGCGAGTGCCACGTCTTTCATCAACTCGACGTCGACACCGCCGGTGCCAAATAGCACCACCGGCCCCATCTCAGCATCAAGCGAGGCGCCTATCAGTAGCTCGAGATCGGCTTCGAGCTGCTGAGAAATCAAGATACCTTCCAGCCTCGGCTTGCTCTTCAACTTCTTCACGCGTGTGACGATTTCGTTGAAGGCAACCTGAACCTCGTCCGCACTTTTGAGGTTGAGCATGACGCCGCCGACATCGGATTTGTGAAGGATGTCAGGGCTGACTACTTTCGCCACGACTGGAAAGCCGATCTTCATTGCGAGTGCTGACGCCTCTTTGGCGGTTCGCGCTATCGCCTCCTTTGGGATCGGAATGCCATAGGCCTTGAGCAGCTTTTTCGAGGCGACTTCGTCGAGCGCGGCGCCGTTGGTGCAGTTCAAGGTCTTTTTTAGTACGGCCCGAGCCCGGGGTTTTGAGCAGGAAACGATATCGGGCACGTCATTTTTGAGCATCGCATAGTCGATTAGCGCCTTGATCGCGCTGACGGCACGGTCCATGCCCTGCACAACAGCAATGTAAGGCAAGGACTTACGCAGGGCCTTTGAGTGCTCGGTAAATCCGATGGACATCCCGCTAATGTAGATCACAGGCTTCGATGTGGTGCTCGCCATCTCGTTAACGATGCGCAGATTTTTCTCGCGCAACTCATGCGGCGCCTTAGGCAATTCCGCGTCAATGATGACGATGTCGGTGTCCGGATCATCGATCATGATCTTGATTGACTTGAGATAAACGGATGGATCGACCACCGCAGCAAAACCGGCATCCAGCGGATTGCCAACGAGCGAACCCGGCCCAAGCATCGTCGCGAGCTTTCCGCTAATGTCCTTACAGAGCGGGGGAAAATGAAGTCCCGTCGAATGGAATGCGTCAATCAGAAGCCCGCGCTTGCCACCCGATAGCGTCACCGCGGCAAGCCGCCCGCCCCTAGGTAATTGAGCATGAACGAAACATTCGGTCGTTTCGATCAGCTCATCAAGCCCGCGCACCCGGATCACGCCCTCGCGGCTCGATATCGCGTCGAAGGATTCGATGGAGCCTGCCAGCGCCCCGGTATGCGCCATAGCGGCAGCGCGCCCCCCCGCAGAGGCCCCCAGCTTCAACGCAATGACAGGTTTTCCGGCGTCACGCGCTGCCCTGCAGGCACGCCGAAACGCATTGGTATTGCGCACGCCCTCCAGATAAACCACGATGACTCGGATCGAGGGATCGGCGGCGAAGTACTCTATCAAAGCCGGCGTTTCCAGCCCGACCTCGTTACCGGTCGATACCATATAACCGACACCGACACCGCGCTCCTCGAGCGCCTGCCGGATCAGCATCACGATAGCGCCCGATTGGCCGGCAATCGCGACCGCCCCCTGCTCCATCGTGACGACTCGGTCATCGATATTGGTGAACAGTCTTTCGCCTGCACTTAAATTGCCAAGGCAATTCGGGCCCGTTACGAAAATTCCCGTCTCGCGCACCGCGGCCTTAAGTTCAGCCGCAAGCCGCTGACTTTCCTCATCTTGCAACTCGCTGAATCCCGACGTCACGATAGTTGCTGATCGCGCACCTGCGCTGGCTGCCTCCCGTAATACCTGAACGACGAACTTCGCCGGCACCAGCACGAGCACATGGTCGGGCGCTTCGGGAAGGGAGGCGAAATTCCGATAGCAGGTCACGCCCCAGATCGTGTCGCGCCCGGGGTTCATAGCATAGAGCCCGCCAGCGTATTTATACTTGATCAGATTGTTCCAAATGCGCTCGGCATAGTTGCCCGGCTTGTCTGTGGCACCGACGAGCACGATGTTGCGGGGATGCAGCATCGCATGAATGCCGCTAATGACGTCACTCGCATCGGCTGCAGGCGACCAATCACTTGAGGCGACCGCGGCGGTCGGAACGCGTGCTTCCATAGCTCCAATTCTTCCTTTAGTTATTCCGCCGAGACGCGATGCTCGATCGTCTCAGCCTTAAAGCCCATCATCTGCGAGCGAGGTAGCGGAACGCACGTCAAGACATTGTTCAGCCGACCACACTCGTCGCAGGCCCTAGACTGCAGTGGGGCCGCATCTCGTACACCGACGCGCCACATCGAATACTCACCAGGATGACAGATCGCCATCATCCGATCGCTGGAGTCCCTGGTGAACCGGAGGCCCAGCGCGGCGATGTACGGCCAGTCAATATTCCGAGCAGACGCGAATCGACGCTGCATCAGCGCCGCATCGCGTGCAGGATCAATGCAAACAGCAATCAGAACTCCGAGCAGTCAGGGTAATTCGAAAGGGCGATAGACAATGAACCTCTGCATCGCGCCCGGGTTAATGTGCAGCGCTCAGGCGGTTCACTGCGTTGTTCAAATAGACTAGCCGTCTCGCCGGCCGAATTTCTTCAATCTGGGCCGTCATATGTTCGAAATTCAACGCGGAACTGGACAACAGCGCGGCTTTTCATTCGATCGAAACGATACTCAGCTCGAGCACGACGACAGTAGGGGGAATGAGGCCGCTGCAAAGGAAAAGACGGCTTGCCCCGACAACAATTGGCTCCGACCGGGACAACCTGCCGAGCAGTTCGGGGAGGGCCGGCCATCCTTGCTCTCCAGAGCAAGGTTTGTCATCTCGAGGTGCCCCAACGAGGGCTGTTCAGTCAGGAGACCGCCTCTCAGGCCGTCCCCCCCATCAGGAAGCCGGCCATTACTAGCCTCGTTGAGCCAGCAAAGCTTGGCCCGCTGCAAAAGGCATTCAACAGCATTCATATAGGATATCGTCCAGGATTCATGTAAGATTCGTCTCGCGGCGAGCCTAAGCACGCCATCGATTCGAGACGCCCATGCGGCGGCACGTGGGGCGAGCGAAACGAATCTTCTGCCTGGCTCCCATCGAGGCTCAGTAACCGCGTCGCAGGTCAATTACGTTCCTCAGCGGGAGCCCTTTCAGGTAGCGTTCGACGTTCTCTGTGACGATGTCAATTGCTCGCTCCACATAATCTGTGAGAATACCTGCAATATGGGGCGTCATGATCACATTCGGCATGTCCCAAAGCGGACTGTCCTGCGGCGGCGGCTCACGCTCGAACACGTCGAGCATTGCACCCCCGAGTGAGCCCGCCTGCAGGGCACTGATCAATTCGGACTCCACGACGACGCTGCCCCGGGCGATGTTGATCAGGAATGCATCACTTCGCATGCATGCTATCTCGTCAGCGCCGATCAGACCGACCGTCTCCGGCGTGGCCGGCACGGCCAAAACCACGAAATCACAGAGTGGCAGCAAGTCCTTCAGCTGATCGGAGCCGAACAACCGTTCTACGTCTTCCGCCAGGACAGAAATATCCCGCTTCGCACCCAAAACGATCATCCCCGCGCTCTTCGCGCGCCGAGCAATAGTCGAACCGATCGAACCCAACCCGACAATGCCAAGCGTTTTGTTGGCCAAAGGCGCCACGGATCGATGGATCCATTTGCGCTCCGCTTGCTCGGACAAAAGTTTTCGGAAATTCCAATTCAGTATCGTCACGCCGCCCATCACGTAATCAGCGATGAGGCCGCCCTGCATTCCGCGAACATTTGTCACGATGATATCACCCACTCTGTCGCGGATCGGAAGCATGGAATCGACACCCGCGCTAAGGGACTGAAACCACTTCAGCTTCCGCGCCCGGCCGTGCAGTTCGACCGGGAAATGGTAAGCAAGCAATGCCTGGGCCTCACCTATGTGTTGCTCTAGCCGTTCGGCATCCGGCGCCACAATGATTCGGACTTGCGGAAAACGTTCACCCAACACATGTGCAAACAATTCCGCCTTATCGTGGTTGACGACAATGGTGAGGGCGGGACTTTCACTTGACATGCTACCTCATGTTTGTGCGTAGGATGGTGCCTGGACACCGATTCTTGTTTGCTCAAAACACCTGCTGAATGGGAGCGAGGATCTGCACACATCGCATCGTGCGAGCCAAGGTGTGCGCCTTCTTGAACTCACCGAACCGCCTGGGGCGCAGAAATCGTTTCCTTTTTCAGTTGCCGGAAAACCGCTATCAAACGACCGACTTTCGATTCATTCGATGTAGCGCCGCTGCTGTTTGAAATTCTGCGTCCTTGCGTTGATTCCGGCGAATTCGCCCACGTCTCGCCGTTTGTTCTCCCCTATGCTCGAGTTGAGGCGACAAGGTCATCGCGAAACTGGCCAATGTGGACCGTGAGGCGCATAGAGAACGGGATCGCCTGCGCCTCGTCTCCAGTCTCTGTCACATCGCTCGGAACGAAACGATCTGCATTACCAAGGTGGTGCCCCGTCCACCTTTGTGGACCACCAAGCGGGAGCGCTTGGCGTAAAGTGAGCCAGCTCTGGCGAAACCGCACACGATCATGGCCGCCGAAAGAACAGGCAGCAAATCTCGCTATGTTGCCGCCATCGATGTTCTTTGGCAGGCAAAACAGCAAAGGGGGGCGCGTCCGTCAGGCCAGGAGAGTTGCGACACCGGCAGGGTGGCAATGAAAGACTTGAAGACGACGGCAGCCCGAATATAGCGATCGCCACTTTTGGATTCTCGGCGCATCGATCCTGCTCTGAAGGATAAAGTGGGTCTTCAGCTGGCCTGGCACGGAGCGTCAAAGCCCGATTTCAGCTTCCAGCGGCCGTCAAGCGCAACATCAGAGGCGCTGAACCGGCGGTTTGCGGATGCAGTATGCCAGGTCCGAAAACCCCGGGGACCGCTGTCATTACACTCCCGCCAGTGGATTTGGCAGCTCGTGCTCCACTCGAAAGTCCCGATAGCGCTCCAAGTGCATCCGTAGCACCGAGCGGCTTCGCCAGGGATCCTCGAGAAACGCTTTGCGTTCTTCCAACCAGAGCGCATCCGACATCATGCGTGGCCTGAGGGCGTCAAAGACGGCCTCGGTCTCTTCCCGTAGGATGTACCAAAGGCTTGGGCCTGACGGCTCATAATGTTCATTGAGGCACAGTGCGACCTCATGTAAATGACAGACGAAGCACGCGTCGATGACGAATGAGCGCACGAGACTGATGTCGTCGTAAAAGGCCGTGGGTAAGATCCCCGTCCGAGTGAACGGCTTGAGATCGTACCCTCGCTCCTTGAGCAGGGGAACAAAGGTGCGGGCGTCGCCGAAATCCCGGAGTAGGAGTTTTTGGGGACGACCGATCTCGTCGAACAAGATTGTACTGTTTTGCTGATGCGCCTCAAGCGCCAGTCCGTAAAGCAAATACATGGTGAGGATCGGCGTGATCACGGTCCTCACATAGGCACGGAAGAATGCAGATTCGCTTTGACAGCCGCCCCGCGCAATCAGTTCGCAAATGAGCGGGCGGCCGTCGACCGGGCTTGCAGCAAGGAGCGCTGCAACAGTGACCGAAAATAGTCCATCATTTCGTGTCATTGCATCAGGGTTGCGGTAGACAACCGAAAGAAATCGACCCCGATGCTCGTCGTCTGTTACGGGGTGGTGAAGGATTGCCCCCAGCTCCTCTGGGAAGATCTCCAATTTTTCTGAGAGATGCCTCTCCTTTGATATGATTTTTAGAATCAAGGTGCTGAGACGCGGTCCCATGTGAATCGACTTTGCCTGCAGAATGCGCTGTTCGCTGGTCATCCAAATCGCCACCGGTAATTTGATAAAGGGTCTCGGCTCCCGTGTGTCTGGCAGCATTGTGCGGAATGACATTGCCGGCAGCGTTATGATTTCCGGGCCGTTGGGATCGAAAATTCCAGACGCTATCTCTGAGGCGAGTTCACGTCGCAGAAAATTGTCTAGGTGCCAGATATGGACAGGTAGCGGCAGCCAGTCCTCAGAGGATTTGCCCCTTTTCTTAAGTCCTTCAGTCCAGTCGTACCAGAGCTGCGGGAAGTTTTGGGAGAACCATTCCGAATAGGTGCCCACATGCGGCATCTTCTCCACATAAGACCATTCTTTGCGCAGTGCGGCGATTCGGACGCGCACGCGAGCCCCGAACTCAGGCGACAATGCAGTGACGTCCTCGGTCGACAGGTCGGATTTGGCCTTCCATGTCGGGTAGAAGGGATGTCCCTCCAGTGCTCCCCACTGATCGAGAGTAATTGCCGCCAGGTGCGGCGGCAGATTCCTTTGGAGATATTCGATGAAATCCCGGGCTCCTACTTCGGCTATTTTACCACGCAACTCTGCGCTCCAGTGCTCCCGGTGATCACGTGCGAGGACGTCGTTACGCATGCTGTCCTCGACGTCGCAGATGAGACGCTGAACGCCGTCCGTTGCTGGCGCGATTGTCAAAGCCGACGCGACCTGTCCGATGAGGTCGGAGGGACTATCGATCAGGTAACGAGCGCCGGTCTCGTCTATTACTTCGATTGAACCTCGATTTTGAAGTATTCCGGCAGGCGCACGATGCAAATCCGTAAAGTGTAGGACTTCGCGTGATCGCCAAAGGGGAAGCCATGCTTCGTTGCCTTGGCGAGCCCACATTAATCCCTCCGGCTCAAGAAGACGCTCGGCGAATAGGCAGCGGACCAAGCGGCAGATGGCATTGCGCGATGCGCCCAGGCAAAGCCGCGAGGTACGCGCCTTAGATTCATCATATGCCCAGGAGGACATGCTCTGGTCCATTTCACTTCCTCCACGAGAACGGCGAACAAACGGGCCTGCGCCTCTTCGTCGAACGCCGCGTTCGAGCTGAGCGTCCAACTAACTTTGCGGGGATGACCCTCTCGCGCTGCGCGGCTAGTTGCATGTTCTGCGACTTCAGAGAGTTTCGGGCCGTCCGTCCCGATGCCGTACGGCATAGACGAACTATCCTCCGTGTCATCATTCGAAAAGGAACACGAGTGACAAAGCTTCGATCGGAACCGCTCCCAGCTGCTTGATCTCCCCGATCAATTTCATTGGATCTTCCTTCGCCGAAAGTGGCGCGTCGTAAGCCCTGCGATCTCCCAGCAAACAGTATGCCACGACGATGTGCCCGGATGTTGCGGAGATAAGAGGAGGGCATTCCGCCTTTTTCCTCCGTCGCTGAAATGCTTACACAGTGAGATGCCGAGGCTCGGCCGAAAAATGTCTGGAACCGGACATGCGCAATTTTCGGACCCTCAGCGCAACTATTTGCCGGCGCGAAGTGGCAAACAACTGGGGATTGGGGTTACTTGCATGAATCAGGCGATTGATTTCATAGCAATCGCGAGGGATCGACTTTTTGCAAGAATGTGATCTGAGGCGCGGTAAGCACTATTTGAGCTGCAATTTTTCGCACTGATTCCCAGGCTGGAACGAGCGAAGAATGAAGAAGGCCCTCGGCGTTTCGGCTGCCAGAAGGCGTTTATCCGTTTGCTGTCGGACATCGGTCGCAAGGCCGCATCAGCCAGGTGACTTTCCCTATTTTAATTGGAAGAAGAGTATGACGGCGGTTGCCGACCGAGAAACGGCGGTTAAAGCAGCTCGAGGACGAGAAGATCAAGCTGAAAGAAGCTGTCGTCGGATCTATCGCTCGACACAAGGAGACGCTGCAGGACGTGGTCCGCAGAGAGCTAAGAAATCGGGCTGAAAGAGCAAGCTGGCTCGACCATCAGAACTCCGCGTAACGCATCTCTGCGACGCAGCTGTTGCACTCCTTACACCATGCTTGGACTACCTGATCTCAGTTTACCTCCTCGTAGTCGAACTCAGTCCTGTGACGACGATCATTTTGAAGACATCGACAAGAGGTGCGGCAGCACGAATTGCTCTATTCGATTTAGGTATTCGCCGTGACCTGCTTCCAATAAGTATCTGTATCCAGCGATAAGCGTGGGAGGCTCGCAGCATCGACACAAGAAGCTCTCAGCAAGAGAGTATTCGGAGCAGTTGTAATTGATCGTCACTTCATTTCTGTCACGACCAATTTCCTCCATCGCAATCAGTGCAACGCCACCATCGTCGATCTGAAGGCGGGCATTCGGACGACAACAGTGATTTATGAAGTCTATGTATTCACTACAAAGATGCTTATCGCGATCAATCTGTATCGTCCTCTTGGTCGCCAGCGGACAGATCTCACCTTCGAGCCGTTCGATGACATCTCCCCTCGATATATTTCTTCTTGAAAACAAGCCGGACCCATTTATCTCGGATCGTCCGACGTAGATGCGATCTGACGGCTTACAAGCGAGGTTAGTTTTGTTCATAGCTTATCTCTCCGACTCGATTTGACCTGTGCTCTCATCTTGTTTAGCTGTCGACACGGTAGCTGTGACTCATCGGCATCATGCGATTTAGACGCTCTACCTCTGGTCTGCCAACTGCCAATGATGATAGCCTCGGCTCGTTGAGCTCACACTTGAACTCAACTCAAGCAGAAGGCGTTTAGTAAGTTCGTTCGCGCCGCCTCCAAGGCGGCTGCCGCCGTAGATCGAGCCAGTCACGACAATTCTCCGCGTTGACACCTCTGCCTATGTTAGGCGGCCACGCGGATCGGGCGGAGAGGTGAAGCAGGCTTGGTGTGCTGCGGTCGAAGCTCGAATAGGGGCGTCTCTGTGGAATCGGGATATGGCCTATGATCGTGAGCCCCCACTGCCGGTCTCGCAGACCCGACGATATACCTCCTCGTACTGGCGCTGCGCTCCCACCGTTCAGACAAACACGTTTGTCGCGCCGGGCGCCCTTATCGTCCGTGCTGACGGCGACGTCGTTGCCGGCGCGTACAGTTATGAGGGGCTTACCCGTGAATTGTGAGGCCAAATCTGTGGAGGGGTCCGACCCGCTTTGACGATCAGGGTATCCTCAAAAGATTTTTTTTGCGAGAAAGGCTGCTTCCATGGTGATCCGACCACCGCCACAACAGAAATTGGCATGCTACCCGATCCAGCACCCTGGCGAGATAGACGAGCTGTAAGACCCTATGTCCGCCTGTGTTGAGGCGACCGGCCGACACAGCGAGTCCGAGTGATGATCGGGCGGCCGATCCGATAATCATGATCCGGGAAGGAGTTGTGGTAGCTGATTGCTATGCATGTGTCAGAGCCGACGTCGCGAAGGTGAAGACACTGCGCGTTCGTGGAAACATGCCGGCAAAGGAGACGCTTGCCTCTTGCGAGGTCGACGCGCCTGCAGCCAGTATGCGCTACGGATCGGTGCCGATTTGATCGTGTGCATTTTGGTTATGAGGCCTGTCCGGCCGGCTATGCCTCATGAATGCAGGCTAGCTCGTCACTGGCCTCAAAGAAGGCAGGTGATCGGGCCAAGACTAACCGCCAGGCGCGCCTTTCTCGCGTGGCTGCTACGCGTGGGCGCCGACGGCGGTATGGGTCTCCGATGAATGCCGCGAGACGATGCGCGGTCTCGTTCACGTCCGAGTGGCAGCGGTTGAAGCGCTGCCGTCCATCGGCAGAAGGCGCGCGCCTTGATGCTCAAGCACGGCCTCACCTATCCCTGCAGAAAAGGCTCGACAATTCGTTATCTCGCTAGCCTCAGGAACTAGAGGTTAAATCACTCCGGCACATGGTCGCGCTTCACGAAATAGTAAGGCGGTTTGGGTCGCCAAGGACCGGATCGACCGGCTTGAGCGCTTGATCGAAGAGTTTGTCTCGGTACGGCTTCTCCCCGTCTGCGGGCGCTTCGAACATTGGGAGCTATCGCCCTAATCGTCGCGATAGCATTCAACCCCGAGCTTGCGAGGCGAGTGTTTTTGAGAGTTTTGGTCGCATCATGCATTATCGCCGTGTGATGCCCGGCGAGCTAACGGCGGGACTGTCCGTCAGGTCGCCGGATCACTAGGGCGGCCGACGGCCGCGTCCGGGAGCTGGTGGGCGAGATCGCCTGGATGCCTATCGACAACGTCTAAGATCGGGTAGACAAGGTTGCCCGCGCTGCTAGACGTCAGCGCACGTGTACCACGTGGGGGCCCCTCGAGCAGACATCAGGCGTACGGTGGAAAAGGGCTACTTGCCTTCTACGTTGCGGGAGCCCACCGAGGTTGAAAGGGAACAAAACTTGTCTACGGCTCGGGACCATTCTTCATTTGACGTCGCGTTCGTTAAAGCCCTGCATCATTCCATCGTCCCTCACCTCAAGTCGTCTAGGTCGACTGAGCAGCTGTCCACAGGGACGAGTAGCTGATGGCGCGTCGTTTTATAGTCCATAAGGTCGCCGGAAAGCCCGGCCCGGATGATCTGATCCACAGCGACAGGCGCCGAATTGGACCAGTAGGTCACCTGCAGGTTGGGATCATCATAAGAAAGCAAGACGCACGGGACAAACGAGAGACCAAGCGCGTTTGCACAGAAGTAGCGATGATGACCGTCCATGATGACAGAGTGACGGTGCTCGACCAAAATAGGTCGCTTCCAACGTTTCTCCTTCCCGATTATATTCGTCAGTTTACGCGCATCTTCAATGTTGATTTGCTCTGTCGGTCGCAATTGCCTGACAGGCAGTTTGATTACGGCGTAATTCGATACGGGATTGGCCGTTGCGCACATTCTTTTGTCCCTGATTCTTTGTACACCTTGCGCATTCAGACGACTGAAATGCACCAGCAGCTCGCGACAAAGGCTCGCCTGTGACTCGTGTACGAACAGCAAAGCACGTACCATGCCAAACTAATCAGAGCATTGGGTGACGACTGACGTATGGAATACCTCGCATCACCCAGCCGAAACACTTCGCTGCATCGACGCTCGCATGGAATCGGGACAACAGGGCTTTGCTTGATGGTCGCCAAGCGAGCCACCGAGCTACGTGCGGTCGCCGCGCCTCTACTGAATCGCTTTGCCGGGATCGCTTAAGCTTGGCGATAGATCAATTCTCAGCTCCAGTTACGTTCGGCTTTGGAGGACCTCGATGGAGCCATTGCGGCTCTCGAGCTAGCGAAAGATCGGGCCAGAAACGCATGCGCGAAGAGAACTGCTGAACGCAGGCCAGCCGGAATCAACCACCGGGTACATGCCCGCGTCCAGCCGAACTGCTGATGCGGGATCATCTGAGGCGCTCAACGCCAACTCTCGGTTCACGCTTTGGTAGCGGTTTCGTTCGATGCAGTCGCGCCCATCGAAGGAACACTTCTGCCACACTTTTTGCTAGTTATCTGCCTCTACCATAAGGCCAAATAGTGCATCCCCAATCGACGTAAGCGTTGGAAAGCGCCGGAAGCTGACGATGCCTGCTGCAGCAAAGGTGAGTTCAAGCGGTTGCGCGAGCGGGTCATCTAAGCGATAGATGCATCCAGCCTTTTGACCGACGGCAACCTGGTCGCCGGGCCTCACATGAGGTTCGAAAAGACCATCAGTAGGCGAATAGATTGTACTTGTTCGCCCGAGTGATCTGGCGAGCCGAACCGGCGGCGCCTCTGGAGCGATAATATCGGGCGCGATACCGTAGTCACGCAGCACGCGGCGAAGGCCGCTTTCGGCGATTGCGAGGCCAACTCTTGATATCGTTGGACCGCTGCCGAGCTCCGTCGTCAATGCTGGAATGCCCTGCTGTTCGGCGAACCCATAGAGTGTGCCGCTTGCTCCGCCTCCCGCTCTGTCCGTAAGGATGCCATAGGGCGCACCGAAACTCCTCAAAAGGCAGCGGATTTTTTCGGCTTCGCCGTCGGTGCGCCCGGGTGGGGCCAGCGCCACAGGCAAGTATTCGAGCGATGTCCCGCCCGAATGCAGATCAATGATAAGATCGGCGCGAGGAAACAGTTCCGTGGCTACATAATGTGCGATCATGGCCGTTGGGCCGCCATCAGGCATACCAGGAAAAACGCGATTGAGGTTGCTTCCATCGAGGGGCGAGTTGCGATGGCCCGCGGCGACCGCAGGCCTGTTGAGAGCGGGCAGGATGATGACCCGACCCTGGAGATTGGTACTCGTAAGTTCTCGTGCTAGCTTGCGAAGTGCGACTTGGCCTTCATACTCGTCCCCATGGGTACCCGCAGTAAATAGGGCCGTTGGCCCGTCAGCACCTTTGAAGCAAAGCATCGGGATAGGGATCCAACCATAGGCGGAGGTGTCCGAGGAGTATGGAACGCGCGCGAAATCGGATTGCATTCCGTCCGCATCAAAATTGATAGTAGTCCACACGCGGGTTCTCATAGATCTTGCACCTTTGGTTGACAAACGGCACTCGAGCACGGACGCTTGCGGTTTCGATGCAACTCTCCCTCAGACGCCTTTCAACCCAGATAGGAGAAGCTCTCTCAACGACAGAATAGGACAAACGATGATCAACAGAGCTGCTCCTCGTGATTGCGGCGCGGTCCCCGCAAGTATGGCGTAAGTCACGCATGATCTCGAGCTCGAGGACCCAGACATAGGTTCATCCAAAACATCGGTTTGGTAAGGTATACGCCCCTTTCCAACACGTTCTTGTCCTCGCCAAACATCGCGATGCCCTTTTTACGCTCGGACGGATGCAGAACTTGGAGCGTCATCGGATGCTTTTGCTCTCAATGCTGGGGCAAACGTCGCTCCTAATCGGCAGCAAGAGCTGCGCCTGCATCGGCTCTCCGCGAGCGAGCTCAGCACATCGTTATATGCGCGCCACGCCCATGCCCACATTCGCTGAGGCAAGCTATGAAGCATGTTACCCCTTCACGAAATCAAGCAGCAAAGTCATCCGGCTTTAAGGCTTAAGCCGGCAGGAGGCTGACCGATAATCAGCCTACTCAAGTTCTCTCGCCCAGTCGGCCTTCATGACGATCCTCTTAACCTGTCTCAAGACCATTATCCTCGCGAGTTTCCCACCTCGATGCATTCGCACCTACTGAAGATAAGCAGCGACGCATTATCGAATGGGGATGCGTGCCCAGCTACCGTTACCTTACGTGTCATTCCCAAAGAGCCACTTGTCCAATTGGGCAGCGACTGTTGGATCTAGCAAGCTACGCTTTTCCATCCAGTCATCGTCGAAAATCGTGCTCAGATATTTTTCACCGCCATCAACCACCAAGCTTACGACCGTACCGGTCAGCTTGCCTGCGTCGATGAACTCCAAGGCTTTGTAGATAGCGCCGCCGGACGACCCGCCGACTAAAAGCCCTTTGCGCCGAGCGATGTAGCGCGCCGTCTCGAAAGCGTGAGCATCGGTCACCTGGACGCCCTCGTCGATGCAGCCATAGTCCAGGACGTTGCCGACCTGGTCACCAGTAGGCATGCCGGTCCCTGATTGATAATAGGGGTGCGCGGGTCCTCCGAAAATGATCGATCCGGCCGGCTCCACGCCGATTGTGCGCACCGTCGACTTATGGCGCTTGAGCCGTTGCGCAATACCTGTCATGGACCCGCCGGTCCCAACGCATCCGACAAACGCGTCGATGCCCTGAGGAATTTGCGTGATCAGCTCTTCGACGAGAGTTGCATAGCCGTCCGGATTTGCAGGATTGTTCGATTGGTTCATGAATAGCGCGCCGCTAAGCTCTGAGGCAAGCCGTTCCGCTAAGCGCTGCCTCGCGACGACGGCGACTTCGTCTTCCGCAAACTCGCCTTCGACGTAGCGGATCTCGGCGCCGAGCGCCCGCATCATCCGGACTTTATCGGGGGCCGCATGGTGATCTACCACCGCGATGAAGTGCAGGCCAAAGTCCAATGCGGAGAGAGCTAAACCTATACCCGTATTGCCGGAAGAGGACTCAACGATGGTGCCGCCAGGAGCGAGTCGCCCATCCTGGAGCGCAGCCATAACCATGCTTCGCGCCATGCGGTCCTTCATCGAACCGCCCGGATTGTTTTTTTCGATTTTTAGCATCAAACGGGCATCACGATTGGGAATGTCAACTGACATTACCGGCGTCTGCCCGATCAATTGAGTTACGGTCTTGTGCAGCATAGCATGCCTCTTTGATGCTTCTGTAATGAGTGGACCGCCGTTGTGCGCCTCCTCTGCGGAGCGGGCGGGGCCTCAGGTTGTGGTAGATTTTTTGCTTCGAGATGACCATCTGGTGACGACCTCGACTGGCGAGTTAAGCTAGTCTCCAATTTGTGGCTCGGGACGAGGATCAGAAATTTGCTGGAACATTCTCCACCGAGCATTCTATGACCGAATCGCGAAAACCATGCAGGCTTCACTCAGAGAAGACGTGCCGCGAATGCCACGCCGCCCGAGGGACTAATCGAGAACAAGGCACTCTTACCCTCCCGGACGGATCTCATGTTTAAGAATGTTTTGAAGGCCGCTTGGGCCGTAGTGAGTAGCGCCCGTGTCCCGAAACCCCGACTCCAGATAAACAGCTCTAGCTGTCACATTGCGTACGTTGACGCCGAGCATGAGACTGCCGATAGAAGGACGGTTCCTAGAGATCCATCGAGCAGCAAGTTCAATCGCTGCTTTACCGTATCCATTCCTTTGGCATGATCGGTCCACGCAAAGGGTGTGCAAGGTCATGGCATTTGGGAGCGCCCATTCGGGCAATGCCGCTCTTTCACGCAGAACAAAGAAGCCAACGGTCTTATCGCAGACCTCAATCGAGAACGCGTGCTCAAAACCGGGACATGCGCTATTTCGAAGCTCCGAAAACACTAAATCCAATGGGTCCACAAAGTCTTCTTGCTCGGGCTCCACCCTCAGGTGGGCGACCAGCGGGTAATCAAGATGAGACAGGCTTTTCAGCGCCGCGCGCATGCTAACTCTCCGTATCAGCGTCGATTCAGGCCCTTGCTGAAGAAAACGAATGAATAGCTCCGACACAACGTCGATCTGCGTTGGTAGCTCCTTGAGCTCCGACGAGAGACTCACAAAACTCGTGCCAACAACCGCAAGAGCGCCGAGATCGGATTAGAATTGACAATTCAACGGCTTAGATGAGTGGCAGCAAGAGGCGAGGCGCTGGTAGTCTCTTGTCGCGAACTCGACAAAACCAACAGCGTCGATTGTCCTGCGTTCGGCGGTAGTATCGCTGTGGTCTCGGTACGTAGGTCGAGCGCATGGACCTACGGGTTGCGTAGATCCAAACCGGTTGCCCGAAACTGCTGGTTTTGCCTCTGTGAATTGATTTCAAGAGCAACGTCTGGCGCACCGAACGAAGCGCCAATTCCAAAAATGGTGGGGTGGTCGTTCCAAGATCAAAATCTAAGATAAGTCGCACGGGATCTAAGATGAGTCACGTTTTCACTAGCGTCTGTTGAACGGACCTCAGTTCCAGAACTGCAGCTCCGGAATGGGCAAGGACGCCATATCGCAATGACGGCCGCATATGACGCCGTTACGGCACGTGTTGCCGGGTGGACAATGATTGTCGACAAAGCGTCGGCAATTTACGCTTGGAGTCGTGGTAGGAGAGAGCCTGGACGTCGTTCCGGCGCAATATCGGGCGGTCGTGGCTCACCGGCCCAATCTGGCGTGGCGGCGGATTGTCATTGTCTTCCTCTAGTATGCTGCGTCAGAACGATTGATCAAGGGGTCTGCTCGCTGAGCGGCTCGGCGCGATTGGAACGAGGCCAAGTACAATAAGCTTCTGAGGCTTTATCGCACCCCGCGAAATCGACGGCGCCGACCAGAGGAGTTTCAGCTCTGCTGCAATCCGCACGTGCTTGCATGATTGATCCGTAAAGGAGCGTCGCCGCCTCTCACAGGCAAGTTCGAAGAAGCCAGTCGATCCATCGAGCGAGGTCTGACAAAGGGCACTTGATGTTGGCGCGGCGGCGGACGGCTGAGTTGATGATCTGCACATAGCTCTGACGAACATGAGTCTAGATATCTTGCCACTTGCCTCGATACGACTAGATTGGTTGAGCCGAGATGTATTAATCCTTGGGGGCCATCGTGGGAGATGCGCCATTTGCCTCTCCTTTCATTGTCGAAAGTCTCTGGTCATGCGCATCCGTGCACGTACAAGCGCTTCTATGCCAAGCTCACCCTGCCCTACCAGATTGCGTACGGCAGCTCTGCTTGTGGCGTCAATGCCGCTCTTCAAAAACGGCCTTTACGATATGGTTAGGTCGGTCGTGTGTGGCGTTATTGACGTTGCAACGTTTTCACCAGCCCTTCAAGATCTGCCCACAGCTGGTCAATGTTTTCCAAGCCAATGCTAATCCGCAGATAGGTTGTTGAGGCGCTTGAAGCCATAACATCGCGGTCGCTGGCGATGATCATTGGGGCCACAAGGCTGCGGGTCCCGCCCCAAGAGGCTCCTATGGCGAATGTCTGGAGACCATCTAACGCGCGATTGATACCTTCTGAAGAAACGCTGTCCACTTGGAGGCTGAAAACACCGGAACTGCCCTTGAAATCACGCTGCCAGATTTCATGATTAGGAAACCCAGGCAGGCAAGGGTGTAGCACCGGGAAGTTCCAACTTTGAGCCAATTGGAGAGCAAATTCTTCTGAAAGTTTGCCAACGTGTCGCAATCGGAGGCTCATTGTCTGCATGCCGCGCAGGGCAAGAGAACATTCGTCGGGCGACACGCCGATACCAAGTGACCCCAATGTGAGTCGTGCACGCTGGTAGAGGTCCATATTACAGAAAATAATCACGCCCAACAGAATATCGGAATGCCCACCAACATATTTCGTGAGTGCTTCCGCAACTATATCAACGCCCAGGTCCAAAGGTTTGCACAATAGTCCCGTTGCCCAGGTGTTGTCACATCCAAGGAGCGCGCCGTTTTCCTTGCTCAAGCGAGCAATAGCGGGAATGTCGCAGATCTCCATGGTGGTCGATCCGGGGACTCGATCCACACGAGCCGCGTGCGTCGGGAGCGAAGCCGCGCCTCGAGTTCTGTGAGCCGAGTAGGATCGAAGAACTCTGTCTCTATACCTAGATCGCCAAGTATCTTGCGCGTGAATTGCTTTACAGGCGGATAAACGTTATCCGTTACGAGCAGAAGATCGCCGTTTTTGACCACGCTTAATATGGCGGCTGAAATCGCAGCTTGACCAGACGGCACAATGATTGCCCGCTCCGCATTGTGCATGGCGGACAGCTGCCGCTCCAAAGTCCGTGTGGTCGGCGTCCCCGACAGTCCATAGGTGTAACCATCTGGTGCACGAGTAGCCCGGCCGCGATAAGAGGCTGCGTCCGGAAATACAATTGTCGATCCCCGATAGACGGGAATGGCAAGACTCGCGAAGCCTTCAAGCGGTGTTTCAGGCGGAATAACGCAAAGCGTCTCATCTAAACGGGTGTTCTTGCGCATCTTGCCGTCTCATAGATCTTTCGTGAGGAATTCCCGTGTCCCGCTCGTGGGGAGCTCCAGAGATTCGCGGGAAAACTCACCATGATAACGGCCACCCGCGGCAGTCTCCAAAACTCTTTTCTTTAGTGGCGATCACTCATCACGCCATCCCGTGCGAACTTACGAATAAACATCGAGAACTTCTCACACCATTGTCGGATCAAGAGCGCTGCAGTGGGCTCGCCTAGCAACATAGGTCCTCGCTTCCTGGCAGCCGTGCACAATCGCCCTCCTGCTTCTGGCCATCTGGCAGCGTGCCGGGACATTCTGTCAACGCGATCAGTCAAGCTCCAGAGAAGCCATGACGCTTCGATGCATTTCAGCCTTTGTTTGCTATCCCGTTTGATGCAGATCGGGGCAAGTGAGATATTGCCCAGCACGGATTGGTAAGCTTGCCAGCCAAGGGGGTGTAGCGTTCCACATGGAGGAGGCAAGGGCTTGTGTCCAACGCTCAACGATCACCTTCATGAGTTCGCATAGATCCAGTCAGTGCTGATCAAGGCCGCGCAGTCGCGCGGTCTGAGTAAAACATTTCGAACTTTTGACTCTTTCGCAGACCCGATACGCTGCGATGGCGACACGTCTTTTCTTGCACTCAAGAGAGTTATGCTAATTAGTAGAAGGATTCAGAATTCTTGGCCATATTTTCCAAGAGCTGCGGCGGTGTAAACCGATCACCGTACGTAGCTTCGAGCTTGCGGCAGCGCTCAACAAACCTGTCCGCGCCTACGAGGTCGATATATGATAGTACGCCACCGGTAAACGGTGGATAGCCGAAGCCTAAAATTGAGCCGACATCGGCGTCGCGCGGATCGGTTATGATGCATTCGTCGATCGCGCGCGCAGCTTCCACCGATTGCACAATCAAGAACCGCTGGCTCAACTCCCCTGTATCAACCCTGTCGGAATCAATATGCCTTGGTTGCAGATTGGCAAGACCCTGCCAAAGATGCTTTTTTCCGTTGCCTTTCTCAGGATAATCGTAAAAGCCACGGCCGTTTTTTCGTCCAAATCGACCCTGGTTCTCGACTAGCTCTACCATCAGTTTCTTTTGGCCTGGGTCGATCGCGTTTGGGCCCAAATCGGCTTCTGTCGCTTTCATAATCTGCAAGCGAAGGTCGAGAGCAACTTCATCAGCTAACGAGAGCGGTCCTATCGGCATGCCTGCCATCTTGGCGCAGTTCTCGATCGCAGCCGGAGGCACCCCCTCCAGAAACATCTCTATTCCTTCAGAGACATAGCGCCGCACGCAGCGATTAGCGAAAAACCCGCGGGAATCTTTTACGAGTATCGGGGTCTTCCCGATCTGGGCAACGTAGTCTAGGGCGGTGGCAAGCGCGAGCTTGCCTGTGTTTTTGCCTAGAATAACCTCGACCAGCCTCATCTTTTCAGCGGGCGAGAAGAAATGAAGGCCAACGAATATGCCCTGATTCCCGAAGGTTTCGGCCAGAGAACTGATCGGCAGCGACGAAGTGTTCGAGGCGAAAATAGCACCGTCCTTCAGAAGAGGCTGTGCCTTGGCATACACGTCGGCCTTGGACTTCCGGTCCTCAAATACCGACTCGATGACCAGATCGCATTGCGGAAGCGCCGCATAATCAGTGGTTGCCGTGATGCGCGAGAGCGCTTCGTCGCGCTCATTTTCGTTGGCACGCCCCTTCCGAATTAGATCGTCGAACGCAGATTTTGCGTACGCTTTGGCTTTAATCGCGCTCTGTTGGTGCCGGGTAATTAGAACCACTTCGATTCCGGCGCGCGCCGAAACGTAACCGATGCTTGCACCCATGAAACCAGCGCCAATGACAGCCAGCTTCCTGACCTTGCTGGGCGGCACGTCCTGCGGACGGCAACGCCCTTGCTCCAGTTCGCGCATCGAGATTTGACTGCGAATCATAGCCCGAGCTTCCTTGGACCGTAGGACGCTCGTAAAATATCGCGACTCCACGCGCAGCGCCGCGTCGATTGGTAACTGTAAGCCTTCATAGACACAGCTCATTACTGCGCGGGAGGCAGGATAATTGTCGTAAGTGTCGCGCCGATAGAGCGCATTGGCAGCCCGAAACGCCGATTTGCCTGCCGGCGAATATATCGGCCCAGCGGGGAACCTAAATCCCTGCTTATCCCAAGGTGAAACCGCGTCGCCGCTCCCTTTTATCCAGTCTTTCGCCCTCTTGATCAGATCGGCCGCCGGCACCACCGCATCGATCAGCTTCAGTGCTTTGGCGCGCGGCAGGTTCACGGGCTGGCCTTTTAGCAAGATCTGAATCGCGTCTTCCAAAGCTACGATGCGAGGCACACGCTGGGTCCCACCAGCGCCTTGGAGCAGACCAATCTTTATCTCGGGAAAACCAACCTGCGTTACCGGGTTATCGGCCGCAACGCGATAATGGCAGCATAGCGTCAGCTCAAATCCGCAGCCTAGCGCGGTCCCATTGATGGCAGCCACCCAGGGCTTGCCCGACGTCTCGATCGACCGAAAGGCGAGCGACAATCGGCGGCTTCGATTAAACAGCATCTGGGTCGCGGCAAGCTCCCCCTCTTCCTCCATCGCCTTGATGTATTCCCTATTCGTGCTTTCGAGCAACGGGAGATCGCCTCCCGCGCAGAAGTTCTCCTTGCCCGAGGTGATAACAACGCCCTTCACCGAGTTGTCCGCTATGATCTCCTTAACAATCTGCTCGAGTTCGCTAGTCGAAGTCTCGTCCAGCACGTTGGCCGAACGACCGAGATTGCTCCAAGTCACGAGAGCTACGCCATCCGAGGCGACTTCAACTTGAAAGTTCTGAAAAATCATATGCTGCTCCTGCCGCCTTGCCTTCACACCCGTTCGATGATTGTGGCAGTCCCCATGCCGCCGCCAACACATAGGGTCACTAGGGCGGTTTCTTTATTGCTGCGTTCGAGCTCGTCGAGCACGGTGCCTAAGATCATCGCGCCGGTGGCGCCTAGTGGATGGCCAAGCGCAATCGCGCCACCATTGACATTGATCTTGTCGTGATCGATCTCGAACGCTTGGATATAGCGCAAGACGACTGAAGCGAACGCCTCATTGACCTCAAAGAGATCAATGTCCGACTTATTCATGCCGGCGCGTGCGAACAACTTATTTGTGACATCGAGGGGACCCGTTAACATGATGGCGGGCTCTGAACCGATATTAGCGAACGCTCTTATTCGTGCGCGTGCGTTGAGCCCGTGTTTCACACCGAAATTCTTGCTGCCGAGTAACACTGCTGCAGCGCCATCGACGATTCCCGACGAGTTGCCGGCGTGGTGCACATGGTTGATGCCTTCAAGTTCAGGGTGTGACTGAATGGCGACAGCGTCGAAGCTGCCCGTTTGCCCGCCCTCCTCAAATGCTGGTTTGAGCTGTGCCAACGACTTCAGAGTCGTGTTTGGGCGAATGTACTCGTCCCTGTCCAAGAGAGAAAGCCCGTTGATATCTTGTACGGGCACGACCGATTTGTTGAAGCGACCCAGCTCCCATGCTTTTGCCGCCCGCTGCTGGCTCTGCACGGCATAGCTATCAACCTGGTTGCGTGAGAAGCCATACTTGGTTGCGATCAGATCTGCCGACAGGCCCTGTGGCATGAAATAGGTGGGTATCGCCACTGTGGGATCCATCGACGAGGCGCCGCCGGATGAGCCCATGCCCACCCGGCTCATAGATTCAGCGCCGCCGCCAATGACGAGTTCGTGCTGACCGCTGATTATTTGGGCGGCTGCAAAATTCACGGCATCAAGGCCTGAAGCGCAGAACCGATTAATCTGTACGCCGGCTACGGCATCACCGAGCCCCGCCTTGAGGGCTGCAAACCGAGCGATGTCGCCACCGGCTTCGCCGATGGGATCGACGATGCCGAGGATAACGTCGTCGATCATATCGCGAGGAATGTTGTTCCGCCGCCTGAGTGCGTTGAGTGGCACGGAGGCTAGCTGAAGTGCGGTTACCTCATGTAGCGCGCCGTCCGGCTTGCCGCGACCTCGTGGAGTACGAACGTGATCATAGATGAATGCCTCAGGCATGCTACCTCACCTAAATGAGACCAATACCGAACAGCGGATTTCAAAAGTGGCTTGATTGGCCCGGCGAAAACAGGCACCGGGTATCCACGAAACAGCGGCCAGCCTGCGGCCGCGACGCAGGAATACACTCCGGGTGATATAACCCCTCCGGATTTTTTTATGCGGAAGCCTGCGGACTTGAGAGACCGAGGGTACTTCGCTCTAACATAAGGACGAACCTGACCACTGATTCTCTGCATGGCTTCTATCTCGTCGTTTTGTATCAAGGGCCAGCTCAAAGAACAAAGAGCATCGCGCTTTGCGCTACTTGGATCCAGTAGGGCTGTTACCAGCGTTGTTGCTCCTCAATTTCCTGGTGCAGCAATAGTCATGCCAGGACTTATTTAACGTGTTGCCCGGGTCACCCTTGCAACATTTGGGCATCGCGAACCGCGGATTAACACTTACCGACGCACCAGACCTTGTCGAATACCGAACAACGATTGGCTGGATGAAATACGAAATCTTCCCTTTTTTGTGCGCAACCGTGCACGGACCGTAGGGTGGCTGGATCATTCCCGCTGCCAGCGCGTGAGCAGCTTGGGGTTTTCTTCGTAGAACCTGACGAGCTCGATCAGGTTTTCGATGACAAAGTCGGTGAACGCCTGAACATCATTTTCGCCGACGCAGCGACACAAATGAGGCCGCCCTCGATCTCCATAGTGATCAGCAAATGTTCCTTGTCCCCTAAGCTCTGCCAACGGAGTGAGCCCGTCAGGCTAGAGCACCAAATTCTTCAGAACTGTGGCTTGGAAGTTCTCCTCAGTGACAACATCGATCTCGCGTGCCGACTTCCACATGGTTAGTCTGGCGAGGCGCACGTAATCAAAGCTCCTAGAGGCGCTCGCGCGTCGTCTCACCCCTGCTGGCAGCCTCCAGCATGTTCAAGAGACATGTGCACCGACGCCGGTCCGGCCATTGCCCAACGCGTGACTGGTTGGGGCCGATCCGCTGACGAACTGTAAAGAACAACTGATAGTTCCTAGTGAGGACGGATCTTCCACAATCGTTGTAGCAGGTTTTGAAGAACTCAGCCGCGGTTTCAAGCAAGCTTGAAAGCCGGCATCGGGTAACTAAGGCGCAAACTACAAGGTCGCCAGCAGTGCCGATCACAATCCATGGACAAACGCTCATCTAGCCTTCCCAAACGACGCTTTGACGAGCGCCGGATAACGTAACGCTCCCAAGCCGCTACGTGCGGCATAGAACACCAGCAGCGCACCCCAGAGGCCCGCGTTGCCAAATGAGCGCAACTCAACCCAGGCAAGCAGAAAAATAGCGAGAGAGGCCAGCATTGAGTTACGCACCTCTCGCGTCCAAGTCGCGCCGATATAGACACCGTCAAAAGCGGATGCGAATACTCCAACTAGCGGTAAGACAATGACGAAGGCTAGATACTCGCGCGCTAAGCGGCATACGTCCTGGCTCGAGCTAATGGCAGCGATCAGCGCTGGCCCAAATAGTGCAAACATCGCCGTCATCACTACTGCCAAGAGAGCGCCCCAAGATACCACCAGCCGCGTCGCCGTGGAAAAGCCTGTTCTGTCTCGAGCGCCAAAGGCGTGGCCACAGAGCTGTTGGGCCGCACTGGTGAGCCCGTCGAGTAAAAAGCCACTCACCCACAGAAATGTACTCAGCACACTGTTTGCGGCTAAGGCTACATCGCCAAAATGTGTGCCTCGCGAGGTAAAGAAGAGAAGCGCCGTGATCATGGCCGCGGCACGAATCATGATGTCGCGATTGACAGTCAGCATTCGCATAAGTTTTGAACCGTCCAGAAGTGCTTTTGCCGGCACAGCCAGCCGTCCGCGCATCATCCGCTGGGTCATCAATATGCCGAGCAAAAGGCCAATGGCCTCGGCGATCACCGTAGCAATAGCGGCGCCGGCAGCGCCAAAATCGAGGCCGAGAACCAACAAGACTGTAGCCGACGCGTTGGTGAAGTTGATGACGAGTTGTAGGAGAACCGCAGGCTTCGAACGCGCTTGACCAATTAGCCAGCCCAGCACGACATAGTTGCCAAGTGCGAGAGGCGACGACCAAATGCGGATGACCAAGTACACGCTTGCGGCAGCTGTCACATTGCTGGTGCCGCCTATTACCCCGAGCAAAAGAGCCGCGATCGGCGCCTGCAATAGAATGAGTGCTGCTCCGACTACAGCGGCCACGATGAGACCGCGCGCCAAGTGAGCCGGTAATTCTTCAATGTCGCCGGCCCCCAGCGACTGCGCCGTGAAAGCGACAACGGAAGATCGCAGGAAGCTGAACAACCACAAAAGGCAGTCCAAGATAACTGAAGCTAGCGCCACGCCTCCGAGCAAGGCGGGATCTCCGAGCTGGCCGATCGCTGCGGCTGAGACGATTCCAATCAATGGAGTGGTTATATTGACGAGCATCGCCGGAAGTGCGATAGCGAAAAACTTGGCCGTTGTTATCTTGCTGGACAGATGCACCGCGCGCGATCCAACGCTCGCACCGCCTATGAGTTTCGATCGTGATTTGGTCATGGGCAGCGCCGCTGGCAAACGTGTCGCACGCGTCCGAACGTGTCGTCTCTCAGATGCCGACGGATCAATCTTTGTGAATGATCTCGTCGTAGTGCCTGTTGAGACGCATCAGGTTAGGATGACTCTCCAGCGCCATCCGCATCAGTATTGCTCCTTCGCTTCGAGCGAGCAGCTCGCAGAGCGCGTCATGGCCGTGCCAGCGAACGAATATGAAGTGGACGCTCATTTATGTTGGCCTCCTAGAGGAATATTGATCGTCAGCGCCACGTGAGTGATCTCAATCTCTGTGCTCGGCGGTTTTGATTTATCCATGGCACTCGACCTTTCGATATATCTGCGCTGTCACTCTCCCTGAACAGTTTCTGGGGCGGATCCAGATGCCAATGAGCAATTTCCGTTCCGCTTATGAAAATAGGCGGGGCATTCGAAAGCAGGCGTTTGTTTTGAGCGAGGCTGGTAGTTGTGTCGGATCTCCGACAGCGGCACACGAAAGGTCGCCTTCCAAACAAGTAGCCCGAGCCTCGTCGCATCGCTGATCAAGCGCAGCCACGTCTGCTTTTGGCTTGCCTCGCAAACCTTGATCCAGCTAGAGAATTCACTCTGCACGCCCTCGCTACGGGTATCGCCGTGTCCACGTTCTGGCAGAACCAGACGCAGCGTAGCAGCAAAATGCCGAAGCATCGTGTGAAGAGGCCAAGCTACGCGGGGATAGGGCGGAAGGTCAGACCAATGAAACCTGGGCGATGGACTTCGTCCATGACCATTTGGCGAGCGGACACAGGCTTCGCGTGCTTACGATCGTCGATATCTGCTCGCGCTTCTCGCCGGCGCACCTTCCGCGGCACCGCCGTCGTGGAGGTACTGGGAAGTGGCCTGCAAAAAAGCGGGATTCCCGGCAACGATCCGCCTCGATCAAGGCAGCGAGTTCGTGTCGCGTGATCTTGACCTGTGGGCCTACGAGCGCTGCGTCAGACTGAACTTCTCGCGGCCCGGCAACCGACCGAAAATGCCTTCATCGGTGCTGACCTGCCACTGAGTTTTCATCCAGCGGCCGTTAGAGTCTCGGAGTTTTTTGCACGGCACCGTTGCTGATGCCCAGGGTGCGCGCGATGGCTCGCTCCGGCAAGCCTTGAACATGTTTTAAGCGGAGAACCTCTTTGATCCGGCGCATCAACAATCTCTGGTTGGGCATCGGCCTTCCTCGTTCACTGACGAGGCAGTTCCTAAGCCGGTTGAGTTGTCGGCCGAAGCGGGCTGAGCCACTGAAAAGCTGCTCACGATCCCGCGAAATCCGTGCTCACGATCGTCTGAAATCTCTGCTCACGATCCTCTGAAATCCGTGCTCAGGATCCCGCGAAACATGCAGCTTAGCCAGCGCTCAACGGCCGCCAGCTTAATTGGGGATCCCTCCAATCGATGCCGTCGAGCATATAAGCCATCTGCGCCGCCGAGATCGATACCGCCTTCCCGACGTCGAAGGCCAGATAAACTTGCCGCGATCCAAGCGTTTGGCATAGAGCGACATGCCTAACCCGTCATGCCAAAGAATCTGGACCAGATCACCGCGGCGGCCGCGAAACATGTAGAGATCACCCGCATTGGGGGCGCGCTCCAAACTCTCCTGGACCGCGAGCGCCAGGCTTTGCATGCCGCGGCGCATGTCTGCGGGACCGCTGGATCCTGACCCTGACTTTGCTTGGGATCGGAATCATCACCGTCTCAGAAGCTCGAGGACCGCTACAGCGCTTCAGTGTCCACGTCACGGTCAAGGCGGACCCGGCAGCCGCCAAGCTCGATCGCGATTATGCTGCCCCTCGCGCGCTCTCTAGCCGGCGATGGCCGCGGCTGCCCGACGGCCTCAGATGCGAACATAGGTGTGAAGGAACTCGCGCGTGAGACTAAATAACTTGGCTACTGGTCGAGCGCCAACGTGCTAGCCGGCGGATCGGTCTTTAGATCACGGTGGTAACGCCATTGCCCTTCCATCCTGACCGCTGACTAACCTGATTAAGTCCTCACGAGTCGTCCAGAAAAGCCAATCATCGTCCACGACGTTCTCTGCCACGAGTCTTAAAATTGCACCATCAGGTTCACAGTGCGATATATCGTATACACGCTTGTCGACGGACCACCGCCCTGCAAGACCGCATGTAAAATCAGGAGCCCACATGGCAAGAGACACACCGCGCACTATCCCTGCCATGATCTTGGGCATACCCCGTCGCCTAAAGTCACTGCGCACCCAAATGTCTCCGTGGAAGACCACCTTTCCACTGATCTGCCGCGCATGTGGTGCTCTGCAGATACAACTATCATCAGGATGGGCATGCTTGCTCGGATCAGCGTAGAAGAACTTTAGAGATTCTAGATGTTCCGCAAGAGTGGTGTTCGAAAGATCATACAGCCGAGCAGCCTCTACAAGAACGATATCGTTATTCTTGTCAGCGCCGACAACCCAATATCCCTCGCCGGATTTAATGGGAGAGCGATCAGGCCGAAAAATTGGATACGTCCGCCCTTTTGTCGGAAGATTCTTCGTGATCGAGACGTACTCACAAAAATCGAATCCTATCGAGAGCTTGACGCCTTTCTGAATGGCGGCTTGGTCATACACTTGAAGGAAGCGGGAGACTTGTAACGGATCGACTAGGTGTTTCATTGCTGTGTGCCCTGTCTCGATCGCGAGAAGCCGCGTCGCGGCCTTGGCGCGATCGTAGTTCTGTTAGATCGTTAAACAGTCTGGCGCTACTACCGGGTTAAGTGGGAACGAGGTATCGTGAGGAGCTGATCATCCGGACGAGATAGCAACGGTGACTTTGCCCAACGTCAGGTCCTCAATCCGCTCTAGCTGTTGGATTTGTGTTGGCAGTAGTCTAAGGAAAGCCGACGCCGAGCCCTTGACATCGCACAACAGCGGCTGACCTGGGCGCGGATTCCAGAAGGCCAATTCGGTGGGCGCCTTCCTCTCGAGCTGAACTTTTTAATCGCTCTTCATTGCAGTCGATCGCCACTATATCGGGGCAGGGCTCGGCCAGAGAAGTGAACAGCTGATTCCGCTCGACATCAACACCGTTCCTAGATGGAATCGCCCCCATTCCGGGATGAAATCGCCAGTGAAGCGGCCTGTTTTAGCTCTGACAGGGTCCCTCTTCCGGCATTGAGACGAGTGGATTGTAAGCCGAGAGGCTTGTGACGCGCCATGTGGCAGGTGCCGGGGCTTGCGATCCGAGAATCAGGCGGTGAATTGGGACCATACCCTCAACTGTGGGGCTCACGATCTATAGGTTCGAAGCCACAGGGCTGAGCTGGCCGGTTGAGGAGGAGGCGACTCCAACTCAGCAGCTCGCCAACTACCTTGAGACAACACGACGCGCCCTGCCGAACGAGTCTCTATTCGACCAGATGAACGTCTAGCACTCGACGAGCTGTCCGTGCCACCCGCTTCTGACACGCTATTACAGCTGACTTCTGCAGAAGTATTCTGCATCTCGCATCTTCCGGTCCTCCGCTGCGCGGTGAGCAAGAAATCTCGGGAAAACGACGAACTGACGGCGATCATCGAGCGGCGCAGTCGAACGAGATCTGGGCGATGGACTTTGTCCACGATCAGTTGGCGACGGGGCATAAACTGCGCGTGCTCACGATCGTCGATATCTCCTCCCGCTTCTCGCCAGCGCTGCAGCCCCGGTTCACCTTCCGCGGCAGCGACGTCGTGACGATCCGGGAAAGGGCCTGCAAGGAAGTGGGATACCCGGCGACGATCCGCGTCGATCAGGGCAGCGAGTTCGTGTCGCGCGATCTTGACCTATGGGCCTATCACCGCGGCGTCACGCTGGATTTCCCGCGGCCTGGCAAGCCGACCGACAACGGTTTCCTCGAAGCCTTCAACGGGCGCTTCCGGGCCGAATGCCTCAACGCTCATTGGTTCCTCAGCCTTGCGGACGCCCAGAAAAGGCTGGAGCGTCCCCATGGGGCGATCGGCAATCGACCGCCGATTGCGCTGCATAACCGCGATGGCGTCACCAGCCCGCCATTGTGAAAGAAGCGCAAAACTCGAGTTCTGGGTGGTCCAAAGTTCGGTCTCGCTGCACAAAACTCCGAGAGTCCAACCGCCGCTGGATGAAAACTCAGTGGCAGGGCAGTGCCGAGTCGTTTCAGTCGTTCGTCCTTCCTCGCAGAACCAGCGTCTCCGGCGGGATCGTCGGCTGCCCAATCAGCGAAAGTCGCAGCAAACTTGCGCTCAAGCCCCGACGGGGTCTCGATCACAATCTCTGGATCAATCATCGGGATGATCGCGCCACAGCCGCGCCTCAAGTCACGCTCGATGCCCGCGCGATTCTCAAAGGCTTGCTAATGGACATCAAGTAGTGACCACCACCGTGTCTCGAGCCATAACTGGGAATCTGCTTCGCAGTCACTGGATATCAATGCGGCTTCCCGCCAGACAACGTCCAGGTCGATTGATCAAGACGTCGTTGATTCAGGTCGGTCGGCAATCTGGTGATAAGGTTGCCGAGACAATATCGTGCAAATTAAATATCTGGAACCGACAGCTCAAGGCGCGAGGACCGGGGGCACGTTCTTAGCCAACGTTCTCCCCCGCCACCACGCGGCGTAGAGGACAATCAGCCAGAGCACCGGCAGAAGCGTTAGCAGCGATGCTATTGCGGCGATCGTCGGGTCGATATCGTTGCGCATGTTCTCCCACATCTTCAGTGGTAAGGTACGAATCGAGAGTCCGCTGACTAGCGACGTTTCGACAACTTCATCGAAGGAGTGCAGAAATGCAAACATAGCTCCGCCGATGATGCCTGGCCGGATTAGCGGCAGTGTCACTTTCGAGAAGGTCTGCAGCGGTCCGGCCCGCATGCTCTTCGCCGCTCGCTCCAGTCGCAGATCAAAATTCGCCAGAGTCGCCGAAACAATCACGACGACATAGCTGATGGATCCGATGCTGTGCGTCAAGACGACACCGGTAATCGTGCCGATCATTCCGAGGTTGAGCAGCCCGAGATAGGCCGCGATGCCGACAACAATACTCGGAAAGGTGATTGGTGTTAGGAGAATCATGGTTAGGACGGCGCGTAACTGCGGACGGGTACGGCTGAGGCCGTAGGCCGCGAGGGTACCGGCGATAGTCGAAAGGATGACGACCGCAATGCCGATCTGAATGCTGGTCAAGGTGGCGTCTGTCCAGGACGGATCACAGAAGAAGGAGCGGTACCACTGCATTGAAAGGCCTTTCGGGGGGAACTGCAGAAACGTTCCGGCGCTGAAAGACATGATGATGACGATGAGACCCGGAAACAGCAGATAGAACATGGTCAGCACAACGAACACAGCGCCAATGATCTTCCAACAGGGGCTCTCAGCACCGACCTGGAAGAGCTTGGCCGCCCAACGCTTAGCCCGATACCGCGTCGCGAACTCTTGTGTTAAGGAGCCAAATGATGGCAGCCATCTCCGCGAAGACTCGCGCGCGGATTGCGCCGCACGACCTTGCGGACCAGAAAGATCGAGCCCGAGCACGAAGAGCATGATTGCGGCGATACCGAGGAGAATGAACGCCGAGGCGGCGGTGCGAGCCAGGTTGAATGAGGACGAGACCTGCGCCGCGATGAAGGTCGAGAGCATAGCGTCTCGTAGCCCGCCGAGCGCGGCTGGCGTGATGTAGAAGCCAAGACAGAGTACGAACACTAGAAGAGAGCCGCTGCGAACGCCGGGCAGACTGAGCGGAAAGAACACGCGCCAAAAGGCGGCAAAGGGGCGCGCGCCCATGCTGCGGGCCGCAGCCACAAGGGATTTGTCGACGCCCAGCATGACGGTGATCAACGGCAGGATCATCAGCGGCAGCATGATATGCACTATACCAATGTACACCGCCGTGCGATTGTAAATGAGAGCCAGAGGGCTCGAGATCAGCCCGAGTTCGAACAGCACATTGTTAATCAAGCCTCGGTCGCCAAGGATCGCGACCCAAGCGTAGGTGCGCGCCAGACCGCTAGTCAGATAAGGGATGACGATGAGCACGATGAGTGCCGCGCGTAGTCCCTTCGAGGCTGCTGTGATCAGATAAGCCATGGGGTAGCCGATGATCACGCAGATGGTCGTGGACACCAGGCTGACTTCGACGGTCTGCAAAAGCACGCGTATGTTCGCCGGCTGAACGATGAACGCGTGATAATTAATTAAGGAAAAGGCTGGCGCGTTGAAGCTAGTCAGAAAGAGCAGAACGGTCGGTATGCCAAACACGGCGAGCAGGAGAGCGAAAGCCGGTATCGTGAGCCCGATTGGCATGCGCCAGAGCTTCTGAATTGTTTTCATGCCACTGCCTCACACCTCGACAAAGCGGATGTCGGATCGCAGCCACTCAAGCCGCACCTCAGCGCCCGGTCGGAAGACCTGTTGTCCCGAGGCGACATGCTCACGCACGATTAGCACGCTGCTTCCGACGCGCACACGGTATTTGCGCAATGGACCAGCGTAGATCATATCGTCCACGGTGCCGGTGACAAACTGGCGCCGGTCCGCATCATTTCTTTGCGACGCTGTGGGAGCGGCAATGCAGACACGTTCCGGCCGAAGCATCGCTACAGTGCCAGGCGGCTGCGGGACAACGGCTTCGACTTCGAAACTGGGACAATCCAAGATGTTGGCCTCGCCCAGAAAATTCGCCACGAACCGTGTCGCTGGCCTGTCGTAGAGTGCCTCCGGCGTGTCGGTCTGCTCGATCCGGCCGGCGCGCATGACCACGATGCGATCGGACAACGTGAGCGCTTCCTCTTGGTCGTGTGTGACGCAGACAGTTGTGATGCCGAACTCCTTGTGCAGGCTTTTGATTTCACCCTGCATCTGCTCGCGCAGGTTGCGGTCGAGCGCACTCAGCGGCTCGTCAAGCAGAAGAATCGGGGGATCCGCTATCAATGCGCGGGCAAGCGCCACGCGCTGCTGCTGACCGCCACTTAGTTGTGACGGCATGCGATTCCCCAAGTCATTGAGGTGTACGCGCTCCAGAATTCGGTCGGCCCGACTTGCCCTCTCGATGGCGTTCATGCCGCGCATTTCGAGCGGAAACTCGAGATTCCGGCGCACCGAAAGGTGCGGAAACAGCGCATAACTCTGGAAAACAACGCCTTGGTCCCGCTGATACGACGGCACACGCGCAACGGACTTTCCCGCGATAAGAATGTCGCCTTGCGTGGGAGCTTCGAAGCCCGCGAGCAGCATGAGGGTTGTAGTTTTACCCGAACCGCTCGGACCGAGGATTGTAAGAAACTCGCCTTGCTGAACGATCAGCGAGAAGTCTTCAACCGCGGTAATCGGCCCGTATTGCTTAATGACGTTACGAAACTCGATTTGCGGAGCAGCTGGCTCTGTTTTCAATGCTCGACCCTCGGCATCGACTGAATGTCTGACATACATGTTCACTTTGATGCTCCAGAACGTCTGAGTCTCGCACCCGAATAGCAAGGTGCACCGTCTATCCGCACTTGCGCATACACCGGATTTTGCCCGCGACTTCTTCGATTTGAAGTCGCGGTATGTGTCGGAAGATGTTTGAGCTAACGAAGAATCCAATCGTTCCAGCGCTCTCGAAGCCGCTCTTGGTTCGGCCGCCCGTCCGCCCCAATCTCACTATACCACCCTGCATTGACGAGAACTCCGCTCTTCAAATGGTGAGGATGACTCGGAAGCCGGCGCCCCCTCTCCTCCGAAAGCAGCTTGTAGGCATTGAGGTTGCTAGGACCGTACGGCATGAGCTGAGCGAAGGCCGCCTGGCGGTCGGCACGGGTGGCGAATTCGATAAACTTTTGCGCGTTCTGAGCGTTCGGGCTGCCCCTCGGGATCGCCCAGTAATCACTGTAGAGCTTGGCCTGATTCCGACTAATCTCAATCGGCGCGCCCTGATCGATCAACACGCCCGCCCGCCCGTCATAGCAACTCCCGAAGTCCGCGGCCCCACTGCGCATGATTTGCTGGATCTCTGACCCAGATACCCACCACTTCCGGATATGCGACTTGATTTTGTCTAAGCTGGCAAAAGCACGATCAATATCAATCGGGTAAAGCGCATCTGCATGCACGCCGTCCGCGAGCAGTGCCTCCTCCCAAGGACCTTCAGCCCCGCCTTGGCCGTTCATGAGGGTACGAACGCCAGGAAACTTCTTGACATCCCAAAACTCGGCCCACGAGGTCGGACGCTGTCTGACGCCGGAAATTCTCTCCGTATTATAGAACATAACCGCGGAATAAATAATCCCGGAAACGCCGAAAGGCTTTTTGGCGAAATCTAAGATGCCCTCCAGTTCCTCCTTCCTATAAATCGAGTAGTCGATCTGATCGAGATGTCCTCTCTTAGCTGCGATAAAGTTCTGGGCTGGGCTCAGAGCTACCACATCGGCCGTAACGTTATTGTTCGTGACCATCAGCTCAAGTTGAGCCAAGGTGATATCATCAGTAATCGGAGTCACCTTGATCCCGGTCTCGGTTTGAAACGGCTTCACGTAAGCTTCAATGTTTGCTCTTCCCGCGTCGCCGCCGTAGAGCTGAACTCGCAGCTCGCTCTTCGGCTGCGCCGAAGCCCGGCCAGCGACAATATCCAGCGCCGTCACAGCAACAGCGGCTGAGCTCGCCTGCATGAGACGTCTGCGGTTTACCAAGTGGGTCATGTTCCTCTACCTATTATTTTACTATGTCGACAAAGGAGGTATCGCTCACGCAAATATTACCGGGCTGCTGAATCTGAATTTGATCAATATGGAGGCGCCTGGAGCCGAAATTCTGCAAGGGAAGGTTCCGCTGAGCCGCATTCAGCCCGTTGTGAGCACGCGAGGTACCCGGCGGCATCGTGGCGACGGAACAGGCCGTTGGCCGAGACAACGGGTATGCGGAGATTTACCCGCGAGCGCGCCAAGCCAAACTTCCGGAAGATGTCGCCCGCCGGTCTATGCCGAACGGGTCCGGCTTGGCGCGTCGCTATCACGTCGATCGCGTGCACGGTTTCCCACTTCATTCGGCATAGTTGAGGCGCTCAGAGTGCCTCTACCTAGGAAGGCGAGCAGGCGGGTTGAGCTGCTGCCGGTTTGATGGAAACCGAGATTAGGTATTTCATGAAGCCGGAGGAGGGCGATGAAGGGACGGAAGTTCAGTCGCGAGTTCAAGATCGAGGCGATCAAGCTGGTCAGGGAGCGTGAGGTGTCGGTGGCGCAGGCCGGGCGACCTGGATGTTCATGAGAACGTTCTGCGCAAATGGGTGAAGGAGTTCGGCTCCGATCCGGTGCAGGCCTTTCCCGGCCACGGCAAATGAAGCCGGAGCAGCAGGAGATCGAGCGGTTGCGCCGTGAGGTCGCCAAGTTGAAGGCCGAGCGGGATATCCTAAAAAACTGTCCAGCGTTGTGGCGCGCCTGCGCGGGGTAGATGCTATCTTCTTGGCTAGGAGGGTAGCGGCCGTCAGCTTATTGGAGGCAGAATCCCCGTTAGAAAACGTGGTCCATGGGCGCATGCGGACTTGGGTGCGTGTTTCGGCAATTTCCGGACACCGATTTCGGTAATTCGCGGACAGCGATTTCAGTAATTCCGGGACAGGGATTCCGCTAAATCGCGGACAGTTGCGGGAGGTTGGTTTTCGGGAGCGCCGTTCAGGCAATGTTCTCTCTCAAGCTGAGTTTGAGAGGGGCAATGCCGAGACGGAAGCAAGCGAAACGAACCACTGTGAAGGACCTACGATCGATCCTGAGGCTGACGTACGAGCAGGACCTGTCGGTTCGGGAGATCTCGGAACGGCTGCAGATCAGCAAGAGCTCGGTTGCCACCTACCTGCTGCGGGCACGCGAGGCGGGCTTAAGCTGGCCGTTACCGCCGATTTACGCGAGCGAGGCGGCGTTGCAGCGGGCTCTGTTCCGGCGGGTCGGGCGGCCTCCGCAGGACTTGAGTGAGCCTGAGTGGCTGCGGGTCGCGCAGGAGCTCAAGCGCAAGGGCGTGGCACTGACGCTGCTGTGGCAGGAATACCGGACGGCGCATCCCGAGGGCTATGGTTACACGTGGTTCTGCGAGAAGTTTGACGTCTATCGGCGCCGGGCGAACCCGACCTTCCGTCATCGCCACGCGGCGGGTGCAGTTATGCAGACCGACTATGCCGGTCCGACGGTGGAGGTGATCGATCCGCAAACCGGCGAGATCCGTCAGGCGCAGATATTTGTCGCGGTGCTCGGGGCCTCGTCGCTGACCTTCGCTATGGGAAGCTTCGGTCAGCGACTACCAGATTGGATCGAAGGCCAGACCCGAGCCTTGTCGTACTTCGGCGGAGTTCCCAAGGCGATCGTCTGCGACAATCTGAAGGCCGGGGTCGTCAAGGCGTTGTGGTTCGAGCCGACGCTCAACCAAACCTTTGGCGCCATGGCCGAGCACTACGACACGACGATTTTGCCGACCCGCAGCCGCAAGCCCCGCGACAAGGGCAAGGTTGAAGGCGCGGTGCTGATTGTTGAGCGCTGGATTCTGGCACGGCTGCGCCATCGGCGGTTCTTCAACCTGACCGATCTCAATACTGCGATCGGCGGTTTGCTGGAGGAGCTGAACCATCGGCCGATGCGCCATATCGGCAAATCCCGCCGGCAGCTGTTCGAGGAGATCGAGCGCGCTGCGTTGACCCCGCTGCCGAGCGAACCGTTCGAATACGCCGAATGGAAAACGGCGAAGGTCCATCCCGATTATCACGTCGAAGTCGACAAGACCTTTTACTCAGTGCCGCACCGGCTGATCGGCCGTCGGGTGGACATCCGGCTCACCTATCGAGCCGTCGAGATCTTCCAGGATCACACGCGTGTCGCCAGCCATGTGCGCCGCTCTCAGCGCGGCGGCCATGTCACCGTGAACGAGCACATGCCCAAGGCCCATCAGCGTTATGCCAATATGACGCCGGCGAGCTTGATCAAGATGGCGGCGCGGATCGGCGTCAACACCGCCACTCTGGTCGAGCGGATGATGCGTGAGCGCCCGCATCCCGAGCAGGGTTATCGCTCCGCCATGGGGATCATCGCCCTGGCACGGCGCTACGAGCGCGATCGGCTCGAAGCGGCCTGCGAGCGGGCACTCGTCATCAACGCGATCAGCTACTCCTCGGTGAGGGCGATCCTCAAATCCGGGCTCGACCGCGCGAGCCCTGCTGCCGCACCCGTCAAAGCCACCCCCTCGCACACCAACATCCGTGGTGGGGGCTATTATCAATGAAGGAAAGGAACATCGCGATGCTGACCCACCCGACCCTCGAGCAGATGCAGGCGCTCGGCCTTGCCGGAATGGCGGCCGCTTACAGGCAACTAGCCGAACAGGACAATGCCGCCGATCTCAGCCGGGATGAGTGGCTCGGCCTGATGCTCGATCGTGAAGCCGCCATGCGTGCCGACCGGCGCCTGACCAATCGCCTCGCCGCAGCCAAGCTGCGCTTCGTCGACGCCTGTATCGAAGACGTCGACTTCGCGTCCCGCCGCGGCCTTGACCGGCGCAACACTCTCCAACTGGCGCAAGGCGCTTGGCTGAAAGCCCATGAGAACTTCATCATCACCGGCCTGACCGGGACTGGTAAAACCTGACTGGCGTGCGCCTTCGGACGCCAGGCGGCCAGGCTCGATCATTCCGTCCTTTATTTGCGTATGCCGCGCCTGTTCGAAGACCTCGCCATGGCCCGTCTCGATGGTCGCTTCCCGCGCCTCATCGACAAGCTCGCACGGGTCCAGTTGCTCATCCTCGACGACTGGGGCACCCACACCCTCAATGATCAGCAGCGCCTTGATCTCCTTGAAATCTTCGAAGAGCGCTATAGGCGCAAATCGACCTTGATTACCGCCCAGCTGCCCGTTGCGCAATGGCACGACATGATCGGCGAGCCGACCATCGCAGACGCTATCCTCGACCGGATCATCCACAACTCCCACCGCATCGCTCTCGAAGGCGACAGCATGCGAAGGAAAAAAGCCGCGCGCCCCTTGACCGACGTCGAAAACAGCGAAACGAATACCAACTGACTTCAACAACCAGGCAACCAAAAGCCAGCGCCGCCACGCTGTCCGCGATTTAGCGAAACTGCTGTCCGTCAGTTAGCGAAACCACTGTCCCGTTTTTGCGAAATACGCACTTGGGAGTGGTGACGCTGCTCCGGCGGCGATCCCGATTAGGAAGATGACGATTGGCATAACCCAGACCCTCCTGCCCATCATTAAATGTAGGACACGCTTATGCTCAAGAGGACGACTGGTGACCGCCCGGAGCTGAAGCCGGTCAATGTCGGCGCGGCCGCCATCGACATCGGATCAAAGATGCACATGGCTGCGGTGAACCCAGCCTGCGCTGATATGCCAGTGCGCACGTTCGGCACATTCACAGAAGACCTGCATCATCTGGCAGACTGGTTTAAGGCCTGCGGCGTGACGAGTGTCGCGATGGAATCCACCGGGGTCTATTGGATCCCGGTTCACGAGATCCTGGAGCAGCGCGGGTTTGAGGTCATTCTGGTCAATGCTCGCTACGCAAAGAACGTGCCCGGGCGCAAAAGTGATGTCAGCGATGCCGCATGGTTGCGCCAGCTTCATTCCTATGGCCTGTTACGCGGCAGCTTCCGACCTGATGCCGAGATTGCAACCCTGCGCGCCTATTTGCGCCAGCGGGAGCGGTTGGTGGAATATGCCGCTGCCCATATCCAGCATATGCAGAAGGCCTGATGGAGATGAACCTGCAGCTCCATCACGTGGTCTCGGATATCAGGGGCGCGACTGGCATGCGGATCATTCGAGCTATTGTTGCGGGCGAACGCAATCCCCGTGTTGGCGACCTACCGGGATGCACGTTGCCATTCTTCCATGGAGACGATCCGCGCCGCACTGGTGGGGCAACAACCGACATGAACATGTCTTCGCCCTGACCCAATCGCTGGAACTCTACGACGTCTACCAGGCGAAGATGCTGGACTGCGATCGCAAGCTCGAAGTCTTGATCGCTGCGTTAAGCAACAGAGGGACAAAACCGGCAGAAAGTTACCCAGACCACGCGTAAAGACCAAGCAGGTCAACACACCCAGGTTCGAGGTCAGGACCGCGCTGTATGGTGTGCTCGGCGTCGATCTGACCGAGATCCATGGGTTGGGTCCGTCGCTCGCCTTGAAGCTCATCGGCGAGTGCGGCACAGATCTGAGGGCATGGCCGAGCGCCAAGCACTTCACCTCCTGGCTCTGCCTCGCACCGGACAACAAGATTTCCGGCGGCAAGGTGCTGTCTTCGCGTACGCGACGATCCTCCAGTCGGGCAGCCGCACTGTTGCGGTTGGCGGCCACAACGGTCGGTCGAAGTGATACAGCGCTGGGAGTGCATTCTATCGTCGGCTGTCCTCACGGGCGGGTAAGTCGAAGGCCGTAACGGCGACCGCCCGCAAGATTGCGGTTTTATTCTACAACACGCTCCGGCACGGCATGAGCTACAGCGATCCGGGTGCCAACCAATATGAGCAACAATATCGCAGCCGCGTCGTCGCCAACCTTCAGCGGACGGCCAAATCGCTAGGCCTCCTATTGCAGGCCATTCCGGGGACGCCAATCCGGCTGTTTCTTAGGAAGGCCGCAGCCTTCTTCGCGAAGGAAGCGATATGAAGTTCGTCTTCATCGCGAAGCACCGGACGATCTGGCCGGTGGCATGGCAATGCGATGCGCTGGGGGTGTCGCGGTCGGGCTTCCATGCCTGGCTGAATCGCTCGCCCAGCGCCAGGTCCCGCAGCGACGGAAGAGCTCGGCGGCAAGGTGACGGCCAGCTTCATGGCGAGCGACCGCACCTATGGTGCGCGCCGGGTGTGGCGTGATCTGCTCGCCGATGGGGCGGGCTGTGGCCTGCACCAAATCGAACGGCTGATGCGCCTGCAAGGCTTGCGGGCGCGGCCGCGACGCCGGCGCTTGCCGAAGGACAGCGGCGATCGACAGCTCGAGACCGTGCCGGCGAACCTCCTTGACCGGCAGTTCGCCGCCGAGCGGCCGAACCAGAAGTGGATCGCCGACTTTACTTATCTCTCGACAGCGAGGGCTGGCTCTACGTCGCAGCGGTGATCGACCTGTTCTCGCGCCGGGTGGTGGGTTGGTCGATGAGCGCCGACATGACAGCTCAGTTGGTAACCGATGCCCTGCTGATGGCCGTCTGGCGACGCGGCAAGCCGGACGCCCTGTTGCACCACTCCGACCAGGTCAGTCAGTACACCAGCGAGCAGTTCCAGCGCTTGATGGTAACCGGTATGAGCTCCCACGTCCGCGCTGATCAGCGAGCGCGGGCGTAGCGGATCGGCATCCAGTATTGCCGCAAGGCCTCGACCGCCGCCGGAATATCGGCGTGGGCGTTACGCAGAAAGTTCTTGGTCTCGCGGCCGCTTCGTGGTGGTCCAAGCAGCGGACGGCCCTGATCGTCGCGACAGTGCAGCAGGATGGGCAGAAGTAGGCCGTGATTGACGTTGCTGGCGTCCAGCAACGGCGCCCACGCCGATAGCTTGAGCCGCATCGCGGCATAGAAGCCTTGGCACCATGGTCGCGGATCGACGTCTCCACTGGGTTTGCGCCGGTGCATCGGCGCGAACCTGTCGGGTGCGGTCGAGAGGGTGTTGCTGATGTCGTTGTGGCGCAGCGCGACGGCCGATATGGCTGCAAACGCCGGGGTGCCGCCGTGGTTGAAGGCATCGGCATCGATGGCGAGCAGCGGGCAGATCCAGTCGAGTGGGCTCATCGACACCGGTCCGGCCACGATTGCGGCGACGTAGCCGTCGAGCATAGGGAGATTGGTGGCGGCAGGATGCTGATCGACGCGAGCCTGCAGCCATCGCTCGAGTTCCGCAAGTGGCATCGCGGCGGCGGCCATCGATGACGATGCTTTATGGCGACGTGGGCTCACGCAGCGGCCTGTGCGGTGCGCTGGCGCGCCGCCTTCCAGTGCCAGGCGAGCAGCTCGTGCAGTTGATGGCTCTCGGTTCGCCCGGAGACGATGCGCTCCAGCACGTCGGTCAGATAGGCCTGCGGATCGAGCTCATGGAGTTTTGCGGTGTTCACGATCGACGCCAGGATGGCCCAGCTCTCGGCGCCGCCTTCGCTGCCGCTGAACAAGGAGTTGCGTCTTCCCATGGCAATCGGGCGCATGGAACGCTCGACCGTGTTGGAGTCGACCTCGACGCGGCCGTCGCGGAGAAACAGCGTCAGTCCGTCCCAGTGATTGAGCGCATAGTTGATCGCCTCTGTCAGCTTCGACTGGGAGAACAGCTGGCCGACTATCTCGGTCAGTCGCGCCTTGAGCGCCGCCATCAACGGTGCGCTCCTGATGCGGCGGACGGCGAGCCGCTGCTCCGCACTATTGCCGCGGATCTCTGCCTCGATCGCATAGACCGCCTGCAGCCGTTCGATCACCTCGCGCGCGAACGGCGACTGGGTCGTTTTGAAGACCTCGACGAATTTGCGGCGGGCATGGGCGAGACAAAAGGCGAGCTGGATCGCGCCGCCATGACCGCGGGCCAGCGCCTTGTAGGCGGCATACCCATCCACCTGCAGAATGCCGGAAAAGCCCGTCAATTGTCGGGCGATCTCCTCGGTGCCACGGCCGCCGGCGAACACGTAGGCCACCGCCGGCGGCGAAGGGCCGCCCCACGGCCGATCATCCATGGCATGCGCCCAGAACTGGCACATACGGGGGCGATGTCGTCCGGGATCGAGCACCGGCATCGGCGTCTCGTCGCAGAACACGCGCGGTGCGGCCTGGATCACCCGCAGCTGGAGCTCATACAGGCTCTGGAGCCACCAGGCGGCACGCTTCACCCAGCCGGCGAGTGTCGCGCGGTCAAGATGGATGCCCTGGCCGACCAGGATCTGCACCTGCCGGTACAGCGGCAGATACCAGGCGAACTTCGAGACCACCACGTGGGTCACGAGGGCTGTCGACGCCATGCCACTCTCAATCAGACGCGGCAGCACCTTCGCCTGGACCACGCCATCGGTGCAGCTGCGGCAGCCGTATTTGGGACGGATCGTGCGCAGCACCCGCAGGATCGCCGGAATCACGTCCAGCACCTCGCTGACGTCCTCGCCGATCTTGTGAAGCTGACTCGGGCAGCACGGGCACGCGGTCGCCTCCGGCTCCAGCACCTGCTCACAGCGCGGCAGGTGCTTGGGCAGCGCGCCGATGTTGCGGCGCGCCTTCTTGCGCGGCTTGTCGGCCGGCTTTGCCGCAGGAGCATCGTCGTTGGCAGCTGCAGGCGGCGTGACACTGGTCTCGAGATCGCCAAGCTCAAGCGCGAGCTGCTCGGCCACGAGCGCCGCAAGCCGCTCCGAGCGCTTCCCGAAGATCATCTCCTTGAGCGTCTGCATCGCCACGCGCAGCTTCTCGTTCTCGGCGTCAAGCGCGAGCACCATCTCGGTCAGCGCCGCTGGATCGGTCGGGAGAGCGTCAGGGCGAATCGCCATGACCAGACGATACATGCGCGCGCCAGAGGCTCCAGCGAAATCCTCTCCTCTCAGCCGACAACGGCCGGCTGCTTCACAGGCTTGGGTGAGACGCGCGTCCACTCGAGTCCGTCGAGCAGCATCGCGAGCTGCGTCGCACTGAGATGCACCACGCCGTCGCGGATCGGCGGCCAGGTGAAGTGCCCTTGGTGCAACCACTTCGTCACCAGCACCATGCCGCTGCCGTCCCACGCCAGAAGCTTCACTCTGTCCATGCGTTTGCTGCGGAACACGAAGACGTCGCCACAATAAGGGTTCGCACGCAGCGCTTCGCTCACCAGTGCCGACAGCGTATGCACCGACTTGCGGAAATCGACCGGCTGTGTCGCCAGCACCACCTTGAGGTCAGAGCGTAGCGCAATCACCGGACGCCCCGAAGCGCCGCCAGCACGGTCGACAGCGTCGCCAGCTCCACGCCCGGCTCGACCCGGATGCGCGCCCCGTTCACCTCGATCTCGACAACCCCGCAAACCTTGGCCGGCGGCGCGGCGATCTCCAAAAGCTTCGTCTGTAGCCGCGAAATACGCTCGGGCGGCCGGCTGTCCCGCTACCGCTCTCGGCATCAATTTGGATTGGCACGAAGTTCGGCGCCTTGCCCACCACCGCCGCCGCAACTTGGCGTCGCCACACCGTAAGCAGCCCGCGCGAAACGCCATTGCGCCGCGCAACCTCGGAGATGTTCGCACCCTCCCCAAAGCTCTCCGCCACGATCCGGGCCTTCTCCTCGCCCGTCCACCGACGCCGTCGGCGCTCCCCAGTGATCACCTCGACGCGACGCTAGGAGTCATCTTCCTGCCTGGCATCAAGCATGGCATTTGCCATCGTTCCACCTCCACCGATCAGCTCATGCCAGGCTGTATCGCGCGCAAGCCGAGGGGTGGCTAGGTGGGGGCCTCATGCCGGTTACGCTTGATGGCCGACCACGGCATTCTCTGCAGCATGAGCCGTTCCGGCAACGTCTGGGACAACGCAGTGATGGAGAGCTTCTTCTCGTCGCTCAAGACCGAACGGGCCGCCAACAAGATCTACCGAACCAGAGACGATGCACGAGCCGATGTGTTCGATTTATCGAAGGATTTTACAACACGATTCGTAGGCACTCGACCATCGGCTATCTCAGCCCGATTGAGTTCGAGCGCAAGGTGGGATTAGCTTAACCTGGTGTCCATCAAACCGGTAGCAGCTCAATGTTTGCGAGAACACGTTGCCCGCAGCGACAGCTCTCATAGCTTTCGGCGAGTGGAATTCAGAAAGCAGCTTCGTGCCATGGCTCGCCGACGAGGTGGTCAAGAATCTGAGGCAAGCGGTCGAGCGCGACCATCAGCACACCGGCGCTCTGTTCAGCGGAAGTGCGACCGCCATTAGCTCAGCGAGTTGCCCTGCAATGTCGAGGCGCGAAGCCACTCAGAACCTCACTTGACAAGGCTTGCGGCGCAGCCACTGCGATCTTGATGGCTCAGATTATTGGGTTGTCAAATAGCCAGTCCATGTCAGCCATTCGGGCCCTGCGCTCATGATCACTTTTGATGTTGTTACGGCACAGTAACTAGCCGAAACGATCATATCGCTCCCGCCCGCCGTTCGAACGAACCCATCGCTCATGCGATTTTCTGCACCGTCAGAAAGTCTTTCAAGAAACCGATGCCAAGGTCAGCCGACAGAGAGTCGTGATGTCGTAGACCGGCAGCCCCGAGACGCGACGGATTGCCGGCGCTACAGATGGAAACCCCGTACATTCGAACACGAGCGCTGCGATTTCCGGATTCGCACGGCGCAATCGCGCAATGCAGGCTGAAACATCTGTCTCAAGATGGGCCTGGTAATTCGGTGCCGCTGGACGCTCCGACTCGTCTTCTGACCAATCCTTCATCAGATTAATAAACCACTCACCTTCTTCGACGCCGCCAATTATCACTCTTGACCGCTCAACCGGATCATCAACCCCGAGCAGGTCCTCGCTGCAATGCCTCGAGTCGGCAGTCACCACAGCCAGCTTAAGGTGCGGCGGAAGCTGGCGGAGCAACATCGGCACTAGGAGCAGACTCGACACTGCTACTGGGACACTCACCGAAGCGGCTACCGCCGCTTGATGACGGATGAAAAAGCCACAGTTCGACGTTATTGCGATGGCACCACGCTCTAACAGACGGCGAGCGGCACGAATGCAGGCCGACTCAAGCGTTGGATCACCTCGGATGACACGGTCCGACCACGCACCTTCGACGGTTTCTGTAATAACTGGGAAGCCGTAGGTGTCCGGATTTAGGAGCACGTTTGGCGTTGGCTTGGGAGATTGGACGTCAAACGGCAATTTCCGTTCAAGGTTCAGGAATCCGAGAGCGCGAGAGGTTTGAGACGGCATTAAACAACTCCAATAAATATCGCGACTACAAACGAAGAAAAACTTCTAGCAAGGGATTCGAGCTCGAATTCTCTTGCTTTGAGACGCATATCAAAGAAATTCCGCTTGTGGCCGCAGAAATCGACGATTTTCTGCGATGGAGGGGTCAGCTATCAACGAAGTTCCGACTCAGGCTGAACTTGGCTCCAGGTAAGTCACAGCAATTCGCGTGCCAAGACCGCAACCGCAGCAAAACACCATGGCTACTCTTCGGCAACACGCGCCAATTTCAAAAACGACATTCGCGGACTTTTAGCAACCTGCATGAGTCGGCCGCTCGGCGCGAGCGGAGCGGCGGGCGCCGAAACTCAATCTCAGCGGTGGCTTTGCGATACCACCGTTCGACCATTCCAACCAAAGTTTTTCATTCCGATGTCGTTGAAATGGCCCCTTCTATCCAAGATGCTATCAGGACGTTTTTTGTCGCAATACACCCCATCTGCTAGGTTTTTCCTGCAGAGAACGGCAGTTTAGCCCCGGAGCGAATCATGGAATACGATCGAACAGAGATCGTGGTCGAGTAGCTCGGCCATTTGGCTTTGCCCTCACAGATCCGGGCGGGCGGCTTTGGCGAGTAGGCCGGTGGAATCTCACCGCCGGCCTCTCATAGATCCCAGCGTGAGACTCTCGCCTCACTGGGCTCCCATCAGGCGAACGAGCCGCGTATGCCGATCTTCCAGTGTGCGAACAACCCGGGACGTTCTCGAGATAGTCGGTCGAGAACGCGGCCGGCCTTGGCCTTGCGACCCATAAAGCGTTTGAACTTCCGCATCATCCAAGCCTCGATTGTCTGATTGACGTATCGAAGGATTGGCCCCAGAGCCGCCCGCGTGAATCGACCGTAATACTCAATCCACCCCGGCAGGAGTGGATTGAGCTGCCGAGCGATGTCAGCCATTGACACACGGGTCCGTCTTCGAGAGGTTCAAATCCCGGATTGCCGCCCGCATAGACTTCAGCGCCGAAGCGCTGACCCCAGGCAGAAAACTGCAGAACACCGAGGCGTCTTGCGAGTTCTTTGCCCGTCGCGGCCGGAAGCAGTAGCCAAGGAAGTCAAACTTGACGTTCGAATAGCTGCCCTTGCCGGCTGTCCTTACAGTAGACAATCCTGGTTTTGGTGGGGTGCATCTCAAGCCGCGTTCCGCCAGACGAGTTTGTAGCTCGGCCTTTAAGGCTTCCGCTTCTTGCTCGCTCCGGCAGTGCACTAGGCCATCGTCTGCATACCTACACCATGGGAGGTCGGGGTGCGCCCGTCCCATCCAGAGGTCGAAAGTGTAGTGCAAGAAAAGGTTGGATAATATCGGGCTAATCACGCCACCCTGAGGGGTGCCGCGGGTTCGCTCGATAATAATTCCATCCTTGTCCATAGGTGCCGCCAGCCATCGTTCGATGAAGAGCAGCGCCCACTTGCACGTCACGTGCTTCCGGACCCAGTCATGCACCTGCTGCGGCCGGCAGCCATGACGGCGTGCGATATCTGCTACAACCGCACCTGGCTCGAGGCTTTCCGCGACAATCTGTGCCTTCAAATCATCCGGCCATTGCTTCCGGCCTGCGCCAGCATAGACTTTGATACGCTGCGTCAACGGTCGTCTTATGTCGTCCGAATGGTCGTCCATTATGAGCACCCTTGCCGAAGATGACTCTTCTAACGGTGCTCCCAAGTCTGCGCACGGACAATCTGAAGGGTCTCGGCGCTACGCTTGCGTTTGAAGCCGCCCAGTACGCCTCCCACGATTATCGCGAGGCGCTGTCGGCCGCCGCAATCACCGCATCAATGAGCCGCAAGGCTGACTTTTATGACACCGCCCCGATGGAGAGCTTCTTCCACACCTCGAAGACAGAGCTCGTCCGTCATCGCCAGTACCAGACCCGCGCCGAGGCCCAGCGCGATGTCCTTGCTTTCATCGAGGGCTTCTACAATCGAACCCGACTCCATTCCTCAATCCGCCCCGAGCGAGATAGAGCTAAAAGGCGCCTACAACCGTCCACAATTTCGAGGAAATATCAATACGCAGTGGCAGGTCAGCCCCCCGGTGTTAGGTAGCTACCTTCCCACGTAGGTGTAAGGAGCTTGGAGATAGTTTACGTTAGCTCGCGAAAGTGTAGTGTTAGCTACCTAAAATGTGAGCGGAAGGCTGAGATTTCGCTCCCCAAAGAATGCGCGGTCGGGTGGTATGCATGACATTGTTGGCAGCGTCCGCAAGCGTGGAGTACCGTTCTGCCCGTACCCGTCCGGACTGGCGGAGTGTCTGGAGTGGCCCGCTGACTGCCCTGATCCAGCCAATACGATTTTTCGACTCGCTAACGCTTGATCGTGCCAATACTATACCGGCTGGTCGTGCGCTCATCGGTCATCGAGCGGTGGTTTGTATTGTTTTCCTAGATCTGTGGTGTGAGGCCGCGCCCCCGACAACCGACCGCGCACTCGGCCGCCTCGCAGTACTTTTCGTCACCCATTTTGCTGCCGGGCCTGGGCATTGCTCGAGATCCTATCGAGCGCGGTCTCACGCTCTGCTGCGCCGTTGGCCCTAGTCCACGCATTGGTGATAGTCCATCCAATTCTCCGTCATCAAACGTCCCATGCAGCACAAAGCTCCTGATGCCGCTCCATCGGGGTGCTCCCGTCCAAATGGATCGAACCAGTGCTGAATACGACGAAGGAAATAGTCAAAAGCTCAGGACCGAGAAGACAGACACGATGAGTGACAAGGTATTCGATCGCAGCAACGAGCTGTATGTTAAAAGAGTGCCGATAAAGGGCCGCGGTGTATTTGCAAATTTTCCGTCAGATCTAATTGATCGTGCTCCGACGTGGGGATTTGATGATAGAACAGCCATGCTGCTAGTGTCCTGAACCAGAAGTTCGCAACATTGGTCCGTTTTGTGCCGGGGCATTGTATCGGCAGAAGCGCTCGATGGAAGCAAGGATGTCGTCAGCGGACTTGGTCCATCGGAATGGTTTCGGATCGGCATTGTGTCGTTCGATGAACGAGGTGATGTCCGCCCTGAGGGCAGCGACACTGCGATAGACGCCGCGCCTGATCTTCTTATCGGTAAGGAGCGCGAAGAAGCGCTCGACCTGATTGAGCCATGACGAACTGGTCGGGGTCAGGTGCACATGCCAACGCGGCCTTTTGGCTAGCCATTTCCGGATCAGCGGCGTCTTGTGCGTTGCTTAGTTATCCATGACGAGATGGACGTCGAGTTCGCCCGGTACGGCGGCCTCGATCTCGTCGAGGAACTTGCGGAACTCGGCGGCTCGGTGGCGTCCGTAGCATTTGCCGATGACCCGTCCGGTCGCAATGTCGAGAGCGGCGAACAGCGATGTGGTGCCGTGCCTTTTGTAGTCATGGCTCCTTCGAGCCGGCTGACCGGGACGCATCGGCAGCATCGGCTGACTGCGGTCCAGTGCCTGGATTTGGGACTTTTCGTCTACACACAGAACGATGGCGTGTGCCGGCGGCGAGACGTAAAGGCCGACGACGTCGCGCACCTTGGCGACGAAGTTCGGATCGGTGGAGAGCTTGAATGTCTCCAGCCGGTGCGGCTGGAGCCCGAAGGCCCGCCAGATGCGTTGCACCGTTGATACCGACAGGCCGCTGGCCTTCGCCATGCCCCGAGAACTCCAATGAGTGGCGTTCTCGGGGCAGCTTTCCAGCGTCCGCACGATCACGGCTTCGATGCGGGCATCGTCAATGGTGCGCGGCGCCCCGGAACGCGGCTCGTCGTGCAGCCCGGCCACGCGCTGCTCTACAAAACGCTGCCGCCACTTGCCTACCGTTCCCCGCTCCAGGCCCAGCTTGGCCGCCACCTCCTTGTTCTGACCGCCTTCCGCGCAGGTCAGCACGATCCGGGCTCTCAGAGCCAGCGCCTGCGCCGTTTTCCGTCGCATCGTCAGCGCCTGAAGTTCGGCAAGCTCATCATCGCTCAATATCAGGGGCGCAAGTCGCTGGGCCGACATCAGATCCTCCGTCGCTGTTACAGCCGCCATCTCTGACACAGCGACGCGAATCTACTGCGAATCTACGATTGCGAACTTGTGACTCAGGACACTAGTCACGTGAATCTAAAGTTCGCCACATAAAGTCTGCTGAGCTTTGTGACAGAAGCGTTTGACGGAAGCCAAAATCTGGTCTGCGGACTTGGTCCATTTGAAGGGCTTGGGATTTTTGTTGTGCAGGTCGATGAAGGTACGGATGTCGGCCTCGAGCTGCCTGACGGAGGTGTGAACACCTCGCTGGATCTGCTTTCTGGTGAGCTCAGCGAACCAGCGCTCGACCTGATTGATCCATGACGCGGAAGTCGGCGTGAAGTGGATATGATAATGCGGCCGGCGGGCGAGCCACGCTTTGATCTTGGGTGTCTTGTGGGTGGCGTAATTGTCCATGACGATATGGACATCGAGCCCTTCAGGGACTTGAGCGTCGATCTCTTTGAGGAACTTCAAGAACTCGACCGCCCGGTGACGCTTGTAGCATTTGCCGATGACAAACCCCGAGGCGACATCAAGTGCAGCAAACAGCGTGGTCGTGCCATGCCGCACATAGCTGTGCGTGCGACGATCCGGTACGCCAGGCATCATCGGCAAGACCGGCTGCTCGCGATCGAGTGCCTGAATCTGACTTTTCTCATCGATGCTGAGGACAAGGGCTCGGTTCGGCGGGGACAGATAAAGGCCGACGATGTCGCGTACCTTGTCGACGAACAGCGGATCGCTCGATAACTTGAATGTCTGGCTACGGTGCGGCTGCAAGCCGAACGCCGCCCACATTCGGCGGATCGTGGTGTGGGAAAAGCCGGTTTCCGCAGCCATCGAGCGGATCGACCAGTGCGTCGCATCGGCTGGCGTCGTCCGCAACGTCCGCTCGATCACCGCGGCAACCTGATCGTCGTTGATGGTTCGAGGGCGACCAGGGCGGGCCTCGTCAAGCAGGCCGTCACAGCGATCCTTCAAAAATCGGCGACGCCACTTCCCAACGGTGTGTTCGTGGAGGCCGAGTTCGGCAGCCACAGACTTGCTTGGCAAGCCATCCGCACATCGCAGGATCGCGCGGCATCGCTCAGATGGCGACCGGGCAACGCGATGACGACGAACTTGCCTCTCCAGGTACGTCCGCTCCTGCTGGCTCAGCACTAACGGCGCAATCGGCCGGCCTCTCATACCTGCATTCGCCACAAGCGCTCTCCTCTACAGAGATTCGAGCTATCAACTAATGCGACGAACTTGCGTTCCAGATGACTAGAGTATTTCGCTTCTTGCAGCGAGACCGAAGTTTGGACCACCCAGAACTAGAGTTTTGCGCTTCTTTCACGGTGGCGGGCTGGTGGCGCCATCGTGGTTATGCAGCAAAATCGGCGGTCTGTTGCCGATTGCCCCATGAGGACGTTCTTCATTGTACAACAAGCTTGAGAACGCCCACGGGACCGTATGCCGTGAGGTTCTGTACCGGCATCCCCCTTGGGCAGGCCGCGAGGTTTTCGTCCATGGTGTGATCGACAAGGCGGACGGCGTTGTTTTCCGCTGCACGCTGGATGGATCGGAGACGCAGCGTTTTCTGGAGATCCCATCCTGGATGTTCGACCGCGCGGCATGTGCTCGCGGTGGCAGCCTAACGGCAGAGCCCTTTGTCAGCCTGGAAGCGCTCAACGCGTTGTCGTCGCTTGTCGATTCAGCGGTCAAGAGCGCGACATCATCATTGAATGAACCGCTTTCCGGTGCATGTGGAGTCTCTCACGATCAGAATCGGGGAGAGGCTCATGGCAAGCAGGACGGCGATATCGAACCCGGTTCGGCGCAACCGGCGGTTCGGCGTGCATCAGATGGACCTGTTCACGGGTGGCATAGCGCACGGCGCCGTCGGGGTACCGGAATGGCGGGAGCTGCCGAAGGAGGCGCAGGATGCGCTGGTGAACTTGATGACGCAGCTGGTGCTGGACCATGCACGGGTAAGCGCAACGCTCGCGAAGAGGGAAGACGGTCATGATCAGTGACAAGGTCCGCCCTCACCATCTCGAGCGCAAGGCGATCCTCTATGTGCGCCAGTCCTCCGCCCATCAGGTTCTGCACAATCGTGAGAGCAGCGCGTTGCAATACGCGATGCGCGACCGATTGACGGCGCTGGGGTGGTCCAAGATCGAGGTGATCGACGATGATCTTGGGCGTTCCGCTGCCGGCGGCGTCCAGCGCGCGGGCTTCGAGCGGATGGTGGCCGAGGTCTGCCTCGGCAAGGTCGGCGCAGTCTGTGCGCGGGAGGTCTCGCGCTTTGCCCGCAATAGCCGGGATTGGCAACAGCTGATCTAGCTAGATGTGTCGCGTCGTCGACACGGTGCTGGTTGACCAGGAAGCTGTCTATGCTCCGCGGCATGGCAACGACCGACTGCTTCTCGGGCTGAAGGGGGAGCCTCAACGAGTATGAGCTGGACCTTTTGCGACAACGCTCGCTCTCGGCACGCTACGAGAGGGCCAGCCGTGGCGAACTGATTGCGGCCACGCCAGTCGGTTTTGTGTGAGCGTCACGATAGTATCACCGGTGCCCGGGCTTGACTTGCGCGGAATGCTTTGGATAGCGCGGTCGGGATGATTGACGCCGCCGGCGCGCGGTGATGGGGTGACCCTGGTTCGGAGCGGGTAACGAGATCAGAATGACCAGCGAGTCGCAGCTGCGCGAGAAGCTTCGGAAGATCGAGGCCTTGTTCGCAGGTGCCGGAACTGCTGGTGAGCGCCTTGCGGCGGAAGCCGCGCTGCAGCGGGTGCGAGCTAGGGTCGAGGAACTCGCTCGCCACGATCCACCGATCGAACAGCAATTCTCACTTCCCGACCAATGGTCTCGGCATCTTTTTCTGGCGCTTTGCCGCCGATATGGGCTGCGGCCGTTTCGTTATCACCGGCAGCGACGCAACACGGTGATGGTCCGTGCATCACGAGGCTTCGTCGATCGAGTCCTGCTGCCGGAGTTCACCGAGCTGGAGGGTGCGCTGCAAGTGTATCTGCACGAGGTGACGCTGCGCGTGACCCGCGAAGAGATCTACGACGACGCCAGCGATGCGCAGGAAGTTCCTGACGCCTTGCCGTCGAACTGATCAAGCGGCGAGCTTTGCCTCCGAACCGTCGCGTTCGGCCTTCCAATTCCACGGCAGCAGCGTGTTCAGCTGATTGATCTTGGTGCGTCCAGAGACGATGCGCTCGAGAACATCGGTCAGATAGTGCCGCGGGTCGATGTCTTGCAGCTTTGCCGAGTTGATGAGCGAGGCGAGAATGGCCCATGTCTCGGCGCCGCCGTCATTGCCGGCGAACAAGTAGTTCTTCTTTCCCAGGCCTATCGGCTTGATGCTGCGCTCGACCGTATTGCTGTCTATTTCGATGCGTCCGTCATCGATGAAGCGCGTCAGGCCGTCCCAATGGTTGAGGGTGTAGCGAATGGCTTTGCCCAGACCGGACTTCTTCGAGACTTCCAGCAGTCGCGCTTCGAGCCAGGGTTTGAAGTCCTCGATCAGCGGCTTGGTGTCGGTTTGCCGCACCGCAGCCCGATGCGCCGCTGGCAGACCGCGGATGCGATCCTCAATGGCGTAGAACATCGCGATCCGTTGCAGCGCTTCCGCGGCAATCGGCGACTTCGTCGCGACGTGAACGTCCCAGAACTTCCGCCGCGCATGCGCAAAGCAGAACGCGAGCTGCACCAGATGGCCGCCGTTCTTGATCAGGCCCTTGTAGGCGGCATAGCCGTCGACCTGCAGGATGCCGTGGTAGTCCCCGAACAGCTGCTTGGCGCGGATCGCCTTGCGATCCTCGGCAAACATTTAGACCACCGCCGGCGGCGCCGGGCCACCCCACGGACGGTCATCGGTGGCGATCGCCCAGAACTGGCAGACTTTGGTCCGGCCACGGCCGGGATCGAGAACCGGCAGCGGCGTCTCGTCGGCAAACAGCCGCGGGTAGGACATCACTGTGTCGCGCAACAACGTGTGAAGCGGCTTCAGCCACCAGGCGGCGCGACCCATCCACGAGGCCAGCGTTTGCCGGTCGAGCGTGATGCCTTGGGCGGCAAACATCTGTTCCTGGCGATACAGCGGCAGCTGGTACCCGTATTTCATTACCGCGATGTGGGCCAGCAACGCTTCCGTCACCATCCCACCGTCGATCGCCTGGGCCGGCGCGGGTGCCTGCAGGACGCCCTGGCGGCATCCCCGGCAGCCGTACCGCGGGCGCACAATGCGCTTGACCCGGTACTGCATCGGAATGACGTCGAAGGCTTCCTTGACGGTCTCCCCGATCTTGTGCAGCTGCTCGCCGCAGCAGGGGCAGATCTGGCTCTCCATATCGATCACGACATCGATACGCGGCAAATGCTCCGGAAGCTTCCCACGGTTGCGTCGCGCCGGTCGCTTTCCACGGTCCTCCGCTCCGTCGGGCAGCCTGCCTCCGGTCACGTCGTCGTTGGCGGCGGCACGAACCGCCTGTGCCGTGATGGTGAAGAGAGACAGCTGTCCGAGATCCAGTGTCTCGGAGCGGGGACCGAAGATCGTGCGTTTGTACTGGGACAGGATCATCAGGAGCTTGTCGTTCTCCTGGATCGCAGCGTCGCGTTGGGCGATTGCCGCATCACGCTCGGCCGAAAGCGAGCTGCATTCCTCCGACAACGCCGCAAGCCGGACGATAGCACTATCACGGTTTGACGGAGCAATGCTGGATCGAAAGGCAAATCACTCATGCAGAGTGATTCTACAACAACTCCGCATGAGTGACGAACGACTCTTAATAAGGATCAACCAGCTCGTAGTGGCTGATCCACAACTCGCATCGGCAGACGCTTCCAGTCCGAGCCATCGAGCAGCACCGAGAGCTGAGCATGAGATAGCGGCATGACGCCTCCCTTGATCGGCGGCCAGGTGAACTGTCCCTCGATTCTTTTGTAGTAAAGGATAAGGCCGCTCCCATCCCAGGTCAGGATCTTCACGCGATCTCGGCGCTTGGAGCGGAAGACATAAAGTCCGCCGTCGAACGGATCGGCTCCAAAAGCCTCGCTCACCAGCATCGCCAACGAGTCCATGCCGCGGCGGAAATCGACCGGCTGCGTCGCAATCCAGATCGACAACCCAGATCGAAGCCCGATCATCGACCAATCGCCCCGACTGCCGCCAGCACCTCGCACAGTGCCCGCCGGTCGATTGTCCCCCTGACACGGATCCGAACCGCGCCGACCTCGATCTCCGCCTGCTCCCCACTCGGCAATTTGCTCCCGCAGCCGATGATCGCGGCCGGCACAAAGCCAGGTAGCATGCCTCTGTCCCCGCGCTCCGCGACTTGCGCCTGCGTTGCCTGGCGACGCCAGAGAAACAACAGGCTTGGACTGATATCGTGCCGCCGCGCCACCGCGGACACGCTCGCCCCCGGCGCAAAACTCTCCGCAACAATCGCCGCCTTCGCGTCGGTCGACCAGCGCCGACGCCGGCCCCGTCCCCGTGATGATCTCGATGCGCTGCAGCGTGTCGGCGCCGTCTTCAAGGATAGACGTATGCCTATCCTTATCGCTATCCTTACGACTATCCTTGGACATTGTGACCCCGCGACAAACCATTCCGGGAGATATTCTTAGCCGACCGGATCAGCCCTCAGTGCGTGGTCCCTGGATGACGCTCACGGTTTTGTGAAGGTCGGTGATCGCTACGAGAAGGATCCGGACCGGCGTGTGCAGGACGCTATTACGCTCGTCTTCGACAAGATCGAGGAACTCGGGACCGCGCGGCAGGCGCTGCTGTGGTTCCATGAGCACGGCCTCGACCTACCGGTGAAGCAGCCGAACGGCGACACAGCCTGGCGGCGGCCCAGCTACGCGACTCTCCACAGGATGGTCGAGAACCCGGTCTACGGCGGAGCCTACGCCTATGGTAGAACAGCCGTAGCGACGGGGTACGGCGCCCATGGCGCAGGCGCGAAGATCCGGCGGAAGGCGCGCGCCTAGTGGCTCGTCCTCAAGCCGGACGCCCACGAAGGCTATGTGAACTGGGAAAGGTTCGAAGCGATCCGTACAATGGTCTCCAGTAACGTGCCCACGAGCCGGCATCATGGCGCGCCCAAGCATGGCGAGGCGCTGCTCGCTGGGCTCATCCGCTGCCGGCGTTGTGGCCGCAAGCTGACGCTGCGCTACAGCGGTATGAAGCATCACATCCCCCGTTACAGCTGCTCGCGCGGCTGGATGGACAACGGCGAACCGCGCTGCATCGCGTTCGGTGGCTTGCGCGTCGATGATGCGATCGAAGGGGCACTGCTCGGCGTTGTCGGACCCGGCGCCGTTGCGGCGGCTACGGCCGCCGCAGCCCAAGCCACACATCAGAGGGATCAAGTTCGCGAAGCGCTCGGCCGTGATCTCGAAGCGGCCCGTTACGCCGCCGATCGCGCCTTCCGGCAATATGACCCGGCGAATCCGGCAAATCGCCTGGTTGCCGCGGAGCTTGAGACGCGCTGGAGTCGCTCGCTTGCCCGCGTCGCCGACGTAGAGAGCAAGATTGCCGCGCATGATGCGACGACCGCACCGACAGCGATCGATCCAACGATGCTCAGCGTGCTGGCCTCAGACCTCAAGTCAATCTGGTCAGGGCCGACCATCGATGCGCGGCTGAAGAAGCGCATCGTCCGTACGCTGATCCACTAGGTCGTTGCCGATATCGATGACGAAGCGTCCGAGATCGTTCTTGTCGTGCATTGGGCGGGCGGCGCTCACAGCGAGATGCGGCTGCCGAAGCGTCGACGGGGGCAGCGTAACAGCACCTCCGGTGACATCATCGCAGCCATCCGGCAACTGGTGCTGATCGCCAGCGACGACCTGATTGCGGGCCTGCTCAACCGCAACGGCCCCAAGACGGGCAACGGCAACCGTTGGACCCGTAAGCGCGTCACAACCACGCGATCTTATCATCGGATACCCGTCTTCCGGCGGGCCGAGGATAGCGTCGAGCCATGGCTCAATCTCTCCGACGCCGCCAGGCTTCTCAAGGTCGCATCCAAGACGCTGCGCTTGGCCGCAGAAGCTGGTCAGATCGAAGCGGTCCACCCTTTGCCGGATGGGCCATGGATCTTCGCGCGCGCGGCCTTGACCACGGATGCCGCCACATCCATCACCGAACGAGCGCGGCAGAACCCAAGATACCCCGCAGGATCGCATCCCGATCAACAAAGTCTCTTCTCTTCAACAACATAGACAATTGGGTGTTCTGATGTGTCAACTCTCCACCTTTTCGTGGGCGTTTGCAAGGCTAAGGAACCAGTGGGCGTTGAGGCATTCGGCCCGGAAGCGGCCATTGAAGGCCTCGATGAACGCGTTGTCGGTCGGCTTGCCAGGCCGCGAGAAGTCCAGCGTGACGCCGCGCTGATAGGCCCACAGGTCAAGGTCGCGCGACACGAACTCGCTGCCCTGATCGACGCGGATCGTGGCCGGGTATCCCACTTCCTTGCAGGCCCTTTCCGGCATCGCCACGACGTCGCTGCCGCGGAAGGTGAACCGCGGCACCAGCGCCGGTGAGAAGCGGGAGAAGATATGAAGATATCGACGATCGTGAGCACGCGCAGTTTATGCCCAATCGCCAACTGACATGCTTCCTGCAAAATCGGTTACTCAATCGCTCCAGCTACCCATGAGCTCGCACCCGCTCTATTCGCGGTCACGCGCACTTCTTCGAAACCGATGCACCTCAGGTCAACTATGTTTCGGACCCTAGTCCTTCGATCGCCTGTCGATGCACCTGATGCGCCCTCCAAAGAACCATCTCATTCCAGTCCGGCTTCTGAGGGTAGAAATGCCGCTTTGTGGCATTCCGAATCTGGCGCCCGAGTTCCGAATTGATCTCGTCCCGCCTATACTTAAACAACCAATGCTCATCGCGCAGTACTGTCGAATTGGCATAGGTCCCGTATTCGAGCGCGATGTAAGTGTGGCGATCACCCAAAGCTCGCTCCCAGAACGCATCTTGGGATCCGGGAACGGAGTACGAGGTGGAGGAGGAGTCTTCCAGATAGGCCGCTGTGGAAGGGCCAAAAATGCGCGCTGCTCGCTCATACCCGTCTTGCCCAGACGGCTGCTCGCACTGCGGTTCCCCATAGCCGTAAGGACCTAGCCCGGTGTGGTAATCGATGATGATAACGTTATCGCGGGCAGCCACATCAAAGTCGGCCGCTATTTTCTCGAGGGTTCGCCTGGCTTCCGTAGGCTCGGTCCCGCCGTAAAACAGCCCCCCCGGCCGAGTGTACTGGCCACTCGACTTGGCTGAGAGGTAAGCCCCCTCACCGTGCCGCTTGCGATATTCGGCGATGGCAGCTTCTGCACGCCGGATTCCCTCCGCTGTCCTGTCCACAGGAACAAGATGTTCATCCAACTCTTCATATCCGGGATTTGCGGGGACGGGCTTTGAAAAATCGATAAAGTTGCGATTTAAGTCACACCCCTCTGCAGTCGACCTGCGATCCCAGGCAAATCCGTAGCAGTTCAGCGCGTGGATCAAGAGCACCGCACTCGAGCGTGGAAGCCCCTCGTGCCACCTAGCTTGCAGGAACAGCAGTTGCGCGGCGGAGCCGTGGTATCCCTCTGGACCATGGGTGCCGGAAACCAGGACCAACAGATTCTTGGCTTCTGAGGCCCCGAAATACGCCACGTCAGTAAACAACGCCTCGCCAGATGGCCCCTTTGCGCTGCAGTGATACGCCCGCGACTTCGGCGCTGCCGTCAAGAATTTCTGTCTCGCCTCCAGATAGGTATCAGAAAAATTGAGCGCCGCGATTTGATTTACAATATCAAGGCTCACCGTGCTTACCTCCATGCTCATCGCCTCGCGACGCGAGGACGATGGTCAATACTCGCGGCGCCCCATCCACGGGTGAACGATCTCCCGCCCCCCCACCTTGATCCCACACAGCGCGGGAGCAAAATAGCGGCTCGATCAAGTTGTCGCCCCTCAGAGGCTACCGATTCTCAGAGCGGCATTTCTGCAATGTACATAGCCTCAACGCCGAAATTCTGCGCTGGGTGGCAAGCTCCGCCGGTAAGCTCGCCCGTGTGCGGAAATCGAGCAACAGAGGCTAGAACTTCAATATGGTTGCGGACAAGCACTTGAAGCAGAGTTCGCGCTCTCCAGCTTCGACTGCACGACTTAAGCACGACCATAAGTGGACTGGAGTCACTTGCCCAACGCCCCTTTGCAAGGCTTCGGCAAGCCATCTGCGAAACGACAACGTTATTGCAGTCGCACTTGAAGCGGACTTTGGACCGTTCGGCGTAATGCGCGTTCGCTCCTCGCACGAAACACTTGACGAGTCCAACAGTGATCATTTCGAGGCGAGTCTCATCAAGCTCCCTGCGCAGATCGCTCAATGATTCCACATAAAACAATCGAAAGGCGCGCTCTGGCGGAGTCAAACAGTTCTTGGGCGAGCTTGCCACTTGCTAAAGCGCCACATTAAGCATCCAAGAGTTTGACATCTTCTGGGGGAGGGGGGGCGCTCGCGCACGAATACTGCGTGAGCATGCAATAGATCGCAGATTCGGTCATTGAAAGACAGCGATTACAGCGCAAATATGTTTGAGCTTTTTGTATAGTCTCTCAAGAATAAGGTCCCACTGTAACTTACAAGCTTATCCGATGGAGTTTTCACTATGCCGATCAGCAAAGGTCCACAGATTTACCCGCCAGCGGAATATCTACGTAGGCTCGCCGCGGTAAAGGAGCAAATGGCTCAACGTGATCTGAGCGCGCTTGTAGTAACCGATCACGCCCACATTACTTACCTCACTGGGTCTACTGCCAGGTCTTATGACACGAGAGGTCTCGTTGTCTCACTTAGCGAAGAGCAACCAAGTTTCATCTTGCGTTGGATGGACGTGCCGGCGGCTTTTCAAGAAACATTCATGGACCGCGAGAAGGTAATTGGTTATCCGGAAGAGCTGATGGGGGATCCCTCAAAGAACGGCTATGATGCAGTGATCGATTTTCTCTTGGATGCTGGGCTCGGAAAGGGAGGTGTTGGACTTGAGCTGGGCAATCTTACGGTAAGCGCGGCAGAAAAATTTAAGGCACGGTTAGCCAATACTCGTATAGTGGATTTCTCAGGCATCATCACCACTATACGGAGCGTTAAGTCAGATCTCGAGATCGCTGTCATGAGGGAAGCGGCAGCCATAGCGGATGCCGGAGTAGTGCGCGCAGCGGAAGTCATCAGTCCCGGGATGCGAGAATCGGATGCGATCGCCGAAATCGTAGGCGCACTTGCGCGCGGTGCGAACGGCAAACCCGGGACTTGGATTGCAACTCCTTTCCTGTGCGCGTCATCGCGGATTGGTACCCCTCACGTCACCTGGAGCGAGGATGTATTCCATCAAGGATCGCAAATAAACTTGGAAATTGCAGGGGTGCGGCATGGCTATACCGCGCCGATTTGCCGGACCTACTGTATCGGCAAACCTTCCGATCGCTTGCGTCGCATTCACGACGCTCAACTCGCCGGCTTGGAAGCTGGCCTACGCGCGGTCCGGGCGGGAGCGGTCATTAGTGATGTAGCTCACTCGATTCATCGTGCGACCGAGAAGCTTGGCTTTAAAAAACGGTCCCGACCTGGATACGGGATTGGCATCGATTGGATGGAGCGCACGCTCAGCCTACAAAAGGGGAATTTGTCCGTCCTGAAACCCAACATGACCTTCCACATGCATTTGGGTTCATGGATCGAGGAAGACTTCGGGTACGTGATCAGCGAGAGCATTTGTGTAACCGAATCCGGGGTTGAAGTGCTGACCAAGGCCCCCAGAGAGCTCTTTGTGATTGGCTAGACGTCTCGGGCTCCGAAGAATGCGTTTTGGTGCGCGTTGCGATTCGCCGCGGTCCAAAGAGCGACCGCGGTAGGTGAACGCCAAACCGTCTCCCCGAGACGATGCCGAAGGCAATGAGTTGAGCCTGGGCAAAAACGGCTGTGCCACAAGCTCAGAGGTTGGGTGTTAGCACATTTTTCCGTCGCCTGCTCTTGCTCCTTGCGCGCCACATCGTCGTGCCTGCTGTTTATGGTAGGCTGGCCCGGGATCCATTCAAGTCGCGAAGATCTGGAATGACGCAATGTCTCGGTAACTCCAGAAGACTGACTGGATGGCCATCCGGCAAAGGGGCGTGATATCGTAGACAGGCATCCCCTTAGCGAGACGGATCGCTGTTGCTACCACCGCAAAACCGGTACATTCGAACAGGATTGCTGCCACTTCTGGATGCTTCGCGCGCAGTCGCGTGACAAGCGGCAACATCTGGCTCAAGATTCGCGTGGTAGTTCGACGCGGGGAAATCCGGCCGTTCCAGCGACCAATCCTTCGTCAGTCGTCCGTGAAGAGCGGGTAAGCGATTGAGCTGGGATCGCATTATTCGTTGTGGCCTGTTTTGGGATTGCAGGGTTTTGATGCTTCGGGCATCGGAACCCTGCAATTTCGTTTTGAGGATTCCATCGAATCGCCAGACATGATTCCGTCCTCGCATCGGAGGTGGCGATGCGACCGAAGAAGCCCAAAGCGACGGGATCGGGCGATCTGTTCCGGGCCAGGCTGGACCAGATCATCAACATGAAGCACGAACTGGTTCAGCTCGCCGGCAAGGTCGACTGGGACTGGATCGACGGCGAGATCGCGCCGCTCTACAGCGAGAACGGTCGGCCGGGGATTGCGACCCGCTTCATGATCGGGCTGCTGCTGCTCAAGCACATTTACGGCTTGTCCGATGAGGGGGTGTGCGAGCGCTGGGTCCACGACCCGTATTTCCAGTACTTCACCGGCGAAGAGTTCTTTCAGCACGCGTTCCCGCATGAGCGCTCGGACCTGAGCCACTGGCGCAAGCGGCTTGGCGACAAGCTGGAGCTGTTGCTGGCCGAGAGCCTGCGGGTGGCGCACGAAGCCGGCGCGTTGCGCAGCCAGGATCTCAAGCGGGTCACGGTCGATACCACCGTGCAGCCGAAGGCCATCACCTTCCCGACCGATGCCAAGCTGCTGCACGCGGCAATCAAGGGGCTCAACCGCCTGGCGAGGAAGCACGGGGTCAAGCTGCGGCAGTCCTATCTTCGCATTGCCAAGACCGCGGCGATGATGGCGGGACGCTACGCCCACGCCAAGCAATTCAAGCGGCATCAGCGGCAGCTGCGCATCCTGCGCAGCCGGCTGGGCCGGATCATCCGCGATATCCGCCGCAAGATCGAAGGTCAGGCCGTGCTCGAGAACGCCTTCGCCCTCCCGCTCGGCCGGGCCTCGCAGATCCGCTCACAGCAGCAACGCCAGCGCGGCTGGAAGCTTTATTCCTTCCATGCTCCAGAGGTCGAGTGCATCGGCAAGGGCAAGGCCGCCGCGCCCTACGAGTTAATGGCATGGACCACGCCCGCTCTCAGCGGCAACGTGCAGCCCGGCGGGGGGCAGCAGCAGGAGTGCAAGCCATGTCGAATACGAACCTTGTCACAATCGGCATCGATCTCGGGAAGAACACATTCCACGTCGTCGGTCTCGATGCCACAGGCGCAATTACGCTACGCAAGAAGCGGTCGAGAAATCAGCTTGACCAGTCGCTGGGCAATATTCCGCGTTGTCTGATCGGAATGGAGGCGTGTGCAGGCGCACATCATCTGGGGCGCAGGCTCGAGAAATTAGGCCATCAAGTACGGCTCTTGCCGGCGCAGTACGTCAAACCATACCTCAAGGGTCACAAGAATGACTTTCGGGATGCTGAAGCGATCGCCGAGGCCGCTCAGCGGCCGACAATGCGGTTCGTTCCAGTGAAGTCAGCCGAACAACTTGATTTACAGGCACTACACAGAGTTCGCAGTCGATTGGTGACGCAGAGAACGGCGGTCATCAATCAAATCCGGGGCTTTTTGCTTGAGCGAGGGCTACCAGTGCGGCAGGGAGCGGCAGCACTTCGACTGGCACTTCCTCAGATTCTCTCAGCGCCAAACGACAACTTATCGCCTCGCGTGATCCAGCTCATTCAGGACTTGGCCGAGGACTGGCGCTATCTCGACCGACGGGTCGCGTCATTGACGAAAGAAATCGACGAACTCGCTGATCAAGATCCACACTGTCGCCGCCTAATGAGTGCGCCCGGCGTCGGGCCGATCATCTCAAGCGCGATGGTCGCCGCCATCGGAACGGGTGATGCCTTCCATAAAGGCCGAGACTTTGCAGCATGGCTTGGTCTGGTACCAAAGCAAATCTCGACCGGCGATCGAACCATTCTCGGGCGCATATCGAGGCGCGGTAATCGGTACCTGCGAACGCTGTTTATTCAAGGTGCCAGAGCCGTACTTCTGCAGCGTCAGAGTTGGCCTCGGCATGGCTTCGCAGCCTGGTTAGAGGCAGCGTCGAAGCGGCTCCACTCCAATGTCTTGGTTGTTGCCCTGGCCGCAAAACTTGCGCGCATGGCCTGGAGCATGCTCGCAAAGGGCCGTGACTACGACGCCAACCTCCTGGGCCGCACCGCATAAGAAACAGGGCCGGAAAGGAAAATGCAAGGTCGGGATCAGAAGGCACAATAACCCGCCGAGGTTTGCGAGACGGAAAGGACGAATGGAGAAACGGTTCCACCGACACTTCTGAAGCCTGGTTCGACTCCATGGCCCTTCTTGAGGCCGGCGAGTTATTGAGGACAGAAGTGAGCGGATATCCATGATGGCTCGGGGCAACAGCCCCAAATTGAAGCCGGATAGATTGGCGCAAACCGCTTCATCCCTTTGTCGATTCCTCTTGCAACGCGGGCGTGGTCCATAGATCGGTGTCAAAGCCTCCATCGTCACCAACAACCGCCGCGCTCCTGGCGGCCTGTTCGTGCTGCACGCCAGGGCGCTACCCGATAACCCGTACGATGGTCACACCTTGCGGGACGTCATCGACCGCACCGAGACACTCACCGGCTGTGCGATCGAGCGGGCCTATGTCGACAAGGGATACCGCGGCCACGACGCGCAAAATCCTCGTCGCGTCTTCATCTCCGGCCAGAAGCGCGGCGTCTTCGGTGTCATCAAGCGCGAGCTGCGCCGCCGCTCCGCCATCGAGCCCATCATCGGACACCTGAAGACCGATGGTCACCTCGGCCGATGCTACCTCAAAGGCCGCCTCGGCGATGCGGCTAACGTCATCCTCTCCGCCGTCGGTCACAACTTCCGCCGTGTCCTCGCCTGGCTGAGGGCTCTTTGGTGCCTCATCCTGACCACCCTCATCGCGGCCGCCAGCGACCGCTCACCGCTCAAATCGGCTTCTTAACAGACGACTCGTCACATTCTTGAACCATTGACCGTTTTCGAGTCCACCGATAACTGCCCTCGCCCGCTCGGCGGGATCATTCAGGCCGCGCAGATCGTCATTGCAATGCCTCGAATCGGCGACCACGACAGATTTAGCGAACGCCGCAATTGGCGGAGCAACGTCGGCGCCAACAGAAGGCTCGACATTGCGACCGGCACATTGACAGGCGCGGCACCCCTGATAGCGACGGCACCGCGATGTACCAGACGCCGAGCAGCTGCGATGAAGGCAGCGCTGCGTTCTCCTTTCTCAGCACCTAGGGTATCCGTCATCTCTGCTCGAGACTGGATTGACTGCAGAGAGAACCCATTTCGCTGCCGTCGCTCGTTTTAGCCGGAAGTGGCCGCAGCGATTGATGGCGATGAGCAGTGGTCCTCCTTCCCCTAGCGGTTCGAGTCGACGTCCTTGGCTTAATGATCCACGCTGCAAAGCGGCAAAATACGATGCCCATGATCTAAGAAATCACATTGCGGTATTATCGTCACGAACTCGAGGCTTGCAGGCCGCAGCATCCAACACTCACCTGCCCAAACACGCAATCCAGGGCCCGAAACTTGTCGGCAACAATGTCGCTGACAACATAACTGATTTGTAAGGCGAGCGATGCAAAAGGCAGCCTCCCCATGAGTGTTTCCGCCAGCGAATGCTCAACTGCTGGCTGGCTCGCACCATCTGTGATCAAAACGTGACGATCGCTCCTGCCCGGCAACTCTTGTTAACTTCTCGCAAACCATATTTCTTTTGAACGCTGGAATTGAAAAGGCCCCCAGCGGGCATGCCGGAGGCCTTCTTGGAGGTTTACACTAAGATGAATAGAAGCGCTTCTTTTCTCCTTCCGCTAGTTGATAGAGAATTAGAAATTGCGCTGAGCTCGGACCAGCAGCGTGAGCGCATTCTGGTCCTTCAGCTCATACGTAGTACCTGGCTTGGCAATCGAGTTCTGCACCGGCAAAGTGACCGTGCTTCCGCTCGCGTACTTCTGGTCCAGCATCGTATATGCGAGTTCGGCCGAGAAGGTCAGACCCTTGACCGGAGTCCAGCCCGTTCTCGTGCCGACGACCGCGTAGTTGAAATCGGGATTGCAGCCAGAAAGACCAGTCGAGAGCGCGAGACCTGGAACGACAGCACCACAGATATACCCCTTGGCCGTGCCGTTGTAGCGCACAGCAGACCAGGACCCGAAGACGCTGCTGGCCCATTGCGGGTTCCAGTTGTGAGTGTAGCCGCCGTTGAAGCCGAATGTCGTAGTCAGCTCCTGGCCCGAGCCCGTCACGAACACCGAGTCAGACACACCAGCGAGCCCGACACTCTGGTAAGCGCCGGCGAGGCCCGTGCTTCCGTACATCGCGTAGCTGGGTGCATTCGTATAGTCGTGGAAGTTGTATCGGCTTGCACCCTTCGTATACACGGCTGTCAGGTTGATCGTGTCCCCCGCACCGGTCGGGACGTTCTTGATCGACAATGCCAGCTGACCGGCCCCGCCCCATTTGTCATCCGGATGGCCCGTGAGTTCGGTCGCGCCATAGTACGCAACATGGTTATTATGGGCAGCGACCGAGGCTTTGAAATAGCCCCAACTCTGGTCGACGGTAACGGATCCGATGAGGTCTGGAGCCCTCGAGCCTCCGAAATCGTTAGCACCGTACGCACCGGCGGCAAGCCCTCCAACTGATGCGGCGCTCACGTTCCAGACAGCGAGCTGGTTGCGGGAAACCTGATCCTCTGCAGACAACGAAGCCGAGATGCCTTGCCCGAAGTCAAATGTATAGGCGACCTGGTTCACGGGATCCCAACCGCCAGAACCCGTTAGCTCGAAAGATTGCGCCGCATATTGGCCCCAAGGAGTACTGAACTGAGACGTCGCCTTGCCGAACGTGAAGCCAGCGAACTGAATGAATGCGTAATAGAGACCGGGCGTACCCTGAGCGACCTGATTGCCAATCCCGGTCGTATACGTAGTGCCGCCCGCGCCGTTACCGCTATAGGCACCTCCGGTATAGGTCCAGGCCATCTCGCCGAACGTACGGAGCACGCCGTACTCGGTGGCTGTACGCGTGTCGACGAAGAGGTCTTGACGGACGCGCGCGCTGTAATATTCGCTCAGGCGGTTGTGCGCACCACCCACACCACTGTCCGGCGGAGCATAATGGTAGCTCGTGTTGAATGTCGTTTCAGCGCGCAGGTAGCCGCCCAATTTGATACACGTGTCAGTGCCCGGAATGTAGTAGAACCCGGCGCCATACAGGGAGCAGATCTTAACGTACTCAACCGCTTTAGCCTTGACCGGGAGATCAGCCGCGTGTGCCCCACCCACCGAGATTAGAGCCGCCGCCGAACCTAGAAAAAGGCTCTTTGCCATTTTCATAAATGACCTCCAAATGTTTCGCTTGAAGCCTGGCCGCTCACCCCAGAGTTCGGCCATCTTCGCCCCCCAATCATTCTCGACCGACAGGGCCTTCCTCGAACGCCGGCTACTCGATTGAGCACTGGCGTCGCGGTGCGGACCATTCCGCCGCTCGCAAGGTTACGTTGACAGATTGCGTTTGTTATCGGCGTGAAAACTTTGTACGAAACGCACGAAAGCGTCGCCGCTCTCAACCACAGTGTTCTAATCGCGTCATAAACGTACGATTAGTACCGACGAGGCAAGTGAACGTACGTTACGCACGCAGGTCAATTCATTTCCCAAGTTGAAATGCACGCTAAGATGATAGCGCGCGCTTTGAGTATTCAATTCGAGAGCCGCCCGCTGAGACATGGAGATTTTATTAAGCTGCTTGGGTGCGCGCCGTAGAAGTTCGCCACATAAAGTCTGCTGGGCTTTGTGACAGAAGCGTTTGACGGAAGCCAATATCTGGTCTGCGGACTTTGTCCATTTGAAGGGCTTCGGGTTGTTGTTGTGCAGTTCGATGAAGCTGCGGATATCGGCCTCGAGTTGCCTGACGGAGGTGTGAACACCTCTCTGGATCTGCTTTCTGGTGGGTTCTGCGAACCAGCGCTCGATCTGATTGATCCATGACGCGGAAGTCGGCGTGAAGGGACGTGATAGTGCGGCCTGTAGCGCGGCAATCTGGGTAGGAAGTGCGCGGCAATCAGGATAGCGAGGTAGTGTCGCGGCCTGATGATGATTGCCGCGATGATTGTCGCGCGCAAGAGTTTTGTTGAACTCTGATTGTCGCGCAGCGTCAATCAGCGACGGTTTTGGGTGTCGCGTGCGATGGCGGCCGTCCGGGACCGCGTTTTCGTTCGAGGGCGGTCCGTCTGCGATAGCTCTCGACGTTCATCTCGACGATGGTGGCGTGGTGAACGAGGCGATCGATAGCGGCCAGGGTCATGGCGGGGTCCGGGAAGACCCTGTTCCATTCGCCGAATGGCTGATTGGCGGTGATCAGCATCGCGCGGCGCTCATAGCGTGCGCTGATGAGCTCGAACAGCACGCTGGTCTCGGCCTGATCCTTGGTAACGTAAGCGAGATCATCAAGAATCAGGAGATCGAAGCGATCGAGACGATTGATGGCCGCCTCGAGGTTAAGCTCGCGTCGCGCCAGCTGGAGCTTCTGCACGAGATCAGTGGTCCTGGTGAAGAGGACGCGCCATCCGTTCTCGATGAGGGCCAGGCCGATCGCTGCCGCCAAGTGGCTCTTTCCGCCGCCGGGCGGCCCGAACAACAGCAAATTGGCGCCCTTGCCCAGCCAGCTGTCACCGGCGGCGAGCGCCATCACCTGCGCCTTCGAGATCATCGGCACGGCTTCGAAGTCGAAGCTGTCGAAGGTCTTTCCGGCGGGCAAACGTGCTTCGACAAGGTGTCGTTCGATCCGACGGCGGCCGCGTTCGGCGATCTCGTGCTCGGCGATGGTCGCGAGGAAGCGGCCGGCCGGCCAGCCTTCCTTGTCGGACTGTTCGGCAAATTGCGCCCACAGCACCTTGATGGCAGGCAGCCGGAGCTCATTGAGCAACAGATTGAGGCGCGCGGCATCAACCGTGTTCGTTACGGTCATGCGGCACCTCCGGTCTCGGCGGTACCGATGAGGCATTCGTAGGTCGCAAGCGGCACGAGCTGCACCACGACGTTCGGCAGGTTGGCGGGATCGGGGGCGAAGTGAGCACGTAGCCGGTTGAGGTCGGGCAGTCGGCCGGCGTCGAGGTCGGCGGTGAGCTGATCGGCGAGTTCGGCCTCGCAGCCGCGCTCATGAGAGAGCGCGAGAAGATCGACCATGATCCGGCAGGCTTTTTTGTCCGGCAAGCGTTCGCGCAAGCGATCGAAGGTCTTCCGATAGGCATCGCGCGGGAACAGCCGATCTCGGTAGACCAGATTGAGAAGCGCCATCGGCTTGCGCCGCAGGGAATGGATCACGTGCCGATAATCGACGACCTGGTCGTACTTGCCATTGGGATGCGGCCGCCCACGCGGCAGGGTGACGAGATGGGTGCCGCCGACGAACACGTCGAGACGATCGTCGTAAAGGCGCACCCGCAGCCGGTGACCGATCAGGCGCGATGGCACCGTGTAGAACACCTTGCGCAGGGTGAAGCCGCCGGACGATGTCACGCGGACGATCACCTCTTCGTAGTCCGAGGTGCGGCGATCGGGCAGCTCCTGCAACTCCATGCGCTCGCTATCGATCCGCTTGGCCTTGCGGGCATTGCGGCGGCTGACGATCTCGTCGATGAAGCCGCGATAGGTGGCAAGATCGTCGAAGTCGACAGTTCCGCGCAGCAGCAAGGCGTCCGCGATTGCTCGCTTGAGATGACCGTGGGGGCCTTCGATCGAACCATTCTCGTGAGCAACGCCTCGATTGTTGCGGGAAGGCCGCATGCCGTAGTGGGCACAAAGGGCCTCGTATCGCTGCGTCAGATCGTCCCGTGCATCACGATCGAGATTGCAGAATGCGGCCGACAGACTGTCGGTCCGATGCTCCCGCGGCGCCCCACCCAGCGACCAGAGGGCATTCTGCAGGCCTTCGGCCAGGGCAACGAAGCTCTCGCCGCCAAGCACGACGTGGGCGTGCTCGAACCCGCAATAGGCCAAACGGAAGTGATAGAGACGATGATCCAACGGAGCACCCGCGATCGTCACACCCAACTCGCCCATGTCGGTGAAGTCGGAGAGGCCGAGCTGGCCAGGCTCGTGGGTTTGGCGGAAGATCACCTCCTGCTCCTCGCCGTGGACCGCCCGCCATGCACGGATCCGACGTTCCAGGGTACGACGGATACCGCTGCCGAGATCCGGATGACGCCGTAGCATCTCCTCGAACACCGCCACCGGGCGTAAGCCAGGGGCCGCCTTCAGGATCGGGACGATCTCGGTCTCGAACACGTCGCTCAACGGGTCCGGTCGTCGCCGGCCGCGGGGCGCCTTCCTTTGCGATGGAAATCGGGGATCTCTCTCGATCCGATAGGCGGTCGACGCACTGAATGACGCCTTGGCCGCCGCCACTGGCGGGCTATCGGTCTGACGGTACTTCATGTAGAGCCTCATCTGGTGATCTGTGATGTGTCGGCCGGGCAAGCGAGTGATTCCTCTTGGCGGAAGAACCACTTGCATAACCCCGCCGGCCGCGATCACCAGTCGGCGCGGTCCTCCTCGGGATCGCGCCGACGCTGGGCTCGTAACTCCGGTCGGGCTACGCCCTCCCTACGTCACGAGCCCAGCGAAACTCTCTCACCTTGAATGACGCTGCCTTCCATCCTGATCGCCGCGCGACAGCCGCCGGCGAGCGAGCGAGGCTTTAATCCTGGGTGTCTTGTGGGTGGCGTAGTTGTCCATGACGATATGGATAGCGAGCCCCTCAGGGATTTGAGCATCGATCTCCTTCAAGACCTTTAAGGACTCGACTGCCCGATGGCGCTTGTAGCATTTGCCAATAACAAAGCCGGAAGCGACATCGAGGGCGGCAAACAGCGTGGTCGTACCATGCCGCACATAGCTGTGCGCACGACGCTCCGGTATGCCGGGCATCATCGGCAGGACCGGCTGCTCGCGATCGAGGGCCTGAATCTGGCTTTTCTCATCTAAGCTGAGGACAACGGGCTCGGTTTGGTGGGGACAGGTAAAGTCCGACAATATCGCGCACCTTATCGACGAATAGCGGATCGCTCGACAGTTTAAATGTCTGGCTGCGGTGCGGCTGCAAGCCGAACGCTGTCCACATTCGGCGGATCGTGGTGTGAGAAAAGCCAGTTTCCGCAGCCATCGAGCGGATCGACCAGTGTGTCGCGTCGCGCGGCGTCGTACGCAACGTCCGCTCGATTACCTCCGCTACCTGATCGTCGTCGATGGTTCGAGCGCGGCCAGGACGAGCTTCGTCAAGCAGGCCATCACAGCGATCCTTCAAAAATCTGCGGCGCCACTTACCAACGGTGTGCTCATGGATGCCAAGTGCGGCAGCTACAGACTTGCTTGGCAGACCATCTGCACACCGCAGGATGGCGCGGCATCGCTCAGATTGCGATCGGGCTACACGACGACGACGAACTTGCCTCTCTAAGTACGCCCGCTCCTGCGGACTGAGCACTAACGGCGCGATCGGCCGGCCTCGCACGCATGCATTCGCCACGAGCACTCTCCTCTCTAAGAGATTCGAGCAAACAACTAATGCGACGAATTTGCGTTCCAGATGACTAACCTAGAGAGAACGATCGGAGCGTCGGACCTAATTAATGGATGCCGGCTTTACGGGCTGACACGGCTCGCTGACACAGAGTACCCGATCAGAGTGCTGGCATGACGTAAGCGGCGTGTGTCCCGCACCTTGTTTGGCGTGAGCGGATCGGCAACATGCGAGCGTCATATACAGTTAGGTTCGCATATATGGTTGACGATATGGTCGACGCTTCGGAGCCACGGAGCCGGGTGGATATCCAGGTTGGAGCGGGGCGTCGGCGACGGTGGAGCGACGCGGTCAAGGGGCGGATCGTGGCGGAGTCATATGCGCCGGGCGCTGTTGCGTCCGAGGTGGCGCGCCGGCACGGCCTCGGGCCGCAACATCTCTTCGTTTGGCGCAAGGCCGCGCGTGCCGGTGTGCTGAGCTTGCCGGCGGAGGATGGGCCATTCTTTGTTCCGGTGGTATCGGAGCTGCACCCCGCCGCTGGGACGACCGCGGAAGCGGCAACGCGGAACGCAACAACGATCAGCATCGAGATTGGTGATGCGGTGGTTCGGGCAGCGGCCGGGGTCGATCCGGGGTGGCTGCGCGACGTGCTGCGGGCCGTGAGGGCGACGACATGATCGCGGCTTCGGCGGGCGTAAGGATCATGATCGCGACGCGGCCGGTGGACTTCCGTAAAGGTGCGGATGGTCTGGCCGCGCTGGTGCGCGAGCAACTTCATGATGATCCATTCGCGAAAACGATTTTCGTCTTCCGTTCAAAGCGCGCGGATCGTTTGAAGATTTTTGCCTGGGACGGGTCCGGGCTCGTGCTGCTGTGGAAGCGGCTGGAGCATAGCGCGTTCCGCTGGCCACCGATCAGCGATGGCGTGATGCGTTTGTCTGCCTCACAGCTCACCGCGCTGATGGACGGCCTGGACTGGTCGCGCCTGCATGCCCGCGACATTGCTCAGCCGAGCGCAACGTCATAAACCCTGTGACCAATTGGATCACGTTGGCTGCAATATTCCACAACGGCCCACGAATCAGCTTGAGTGCCGGGCGTGAGCGAGACTACGGATCAGCTTCCGACCGATATTGAGGCGCTGCAGGCGCTGGTTGCCGCGGCACGCGCGGAGCGCGACGCTGCGATCGCAAAGTGCGACACTGCGATCGCCGAACGCGACCAGGCGCCGTCGCAAATGGATCGCCTTCAGCATCTCTTGCGCCAGCTGCAACGCGCGCAGTTCGGTCGCCGCTCGGAGAAGCTCGATCCTGAGCAGTTGCAGCTGGCGATCGAAGACATCGAGCAGGCCATTGCCAGCGACGAGGCGGCTCAGGACCGGAAAGACACGGCAGGCGCACGCCAGCGCGCTGAACGGCGTCGCGCCAGCCGTGGTGCGCTTCCGGCCCATCACGATTGCCCCGGAAGTGACCTGCTGCCCGTGCTGCCGCGCGCCTCTGCATGTGATCGGTGAGGAGACCTCACGGCGGCTCGACGTCGTCCCGGCGCAGTTCCGCGTGATCGTCACCCACCGTCCCAAATACGCCTGTCGGGCCTGCACAGATGGCGTGGTTCAGGGCGCCGGCACCGGAGCGACTGATCAAGGGCGGCTTGCCGACCGAGGCGATGGTCGCCCATGTGCTGGTCGCCAAATATGCCTGGCACCTGCCGCTCTATCGGCAGGCTCAGATGCTGCTGGCGCAGGGCATCGACATCAAGCGCTCGGTTCTGGCGTTCTGGGTCGGCTATGCGGCCGCGGAGCTTCGTCCGCTCTGGCTCAGGCTGCGCGAGACCATTCTGACCGCGCGCAACATCGCGGTCGACGAGACCACAGCGCCAGTGCTCAATCCCGGCCGCGGCCGCACCAAGAAGGGCTTCTTCTGGGCGATCGCACGCGACGATCGGCCGTGGGACGGAGCCGATCCGCCGGTAGTGGCCTACACTTACGCGCCCGGTCGCGGCGCCGTCCACGCGCTGAAGCTGCTCGACGGTTATCGCGGCATCGTGCAATGCGACGGCTATACCGTCTACAAGACCATTGCCAACACCGCGCCTGACGCGGCGATCACGCTCGCCTTCTGCTGGGCTCATCTGCGGCGGCGCTTCTTCGACGTTGTCCAGGACGGTCCTGCCCCGATCGCCAGTGAAGCTCTCGAGCGTATCGCCGCTCTCTATGCCGTCGAGAAGACGATCAGGGGCCGCAGCGCCGATGAGCGCCGTGCCGTCCGCCAGGAGCGCAGCAAGCCGCAGGTCGCGGCGCTCAAGGCCTGGTTCGAGCAGCAACTCACCCGCGTCTCGGGCAAAGCGACAATCGCCGAGCACATCCGTTACGCTTTGAACCACTGGGGTGGCCTGACGCGATTCCTCGACGACGGCCGCATCGAGCTCGACACAAATATTGTCGAGCGGAGCATCCGTCCTCTTGTCCTTAATCGCAAGAATGCGCTGTTCGCTGGGCATGATGAGGGCGCGGAGAATTGGGCCTGCATCGCTTCGCTGATCGAGACCTGCAAGCTCTGCGGCGTCGAGCCGCAGGCCTATTTGACCAACGTCCTCACCAGACTCGTCAACCTCTGGCCGGCCTCGCGTCTGGACGAACTCATGCCCTGGGCGTGGAGCGCCGAGCAAGCTAACAGCCTCGCCGCTTGATGAACTCGCTTCCTGGATCGCGACCGATCCAGCCGGCTCCATCGCCACCGGCTCTGTGCCTTCCGGCATCTTCAAAAACCCGTCGCGCACCGCCTTGCGCCAGGCCGCCAAATGCTGCGGCGACAGATCATGGCGCCGCGCGACGTCCGAGACGATCGCGCCCGGCACAAAGGATTCCGAGACAATCCGTCTCTTGACCTCGTCGCTCCAGCGCCGCCGGACCCGTAGCTGCGATGCGTCGACAACACGCTCGATCATCTATGCAAACCGTCCTCTTCAAGACGGAACTCATTTTGCCTATCTGCTCAACAGCAACGAGGTGCGGGAGACACGCCGCTTACGGCATGACCGTTCATGTCTTACTTTACTCGCCTTCCGACCTGCTCCCGCACGCGGAAGAATTACCAACTCTCGCCCAACATCCACATGGGAGGAAATCGAGTTCCATCGCCTTTGAATATTTCACCCTTTCTCTTCGTATTGATTGAGATTGGCAGGAATTGAGTGCAGCGACTTACAACAAGCGAGGATGATTTTTGGCACTTCTTCCCCTAGTGATGAAATTTAGAACCGATGATCCTGACACCACGAGCCTGGCAGGCGGCAGGAAAGCGCCATCAACCGCCCTCGACGGGAAGACAGAGTCTAGGCGCTTGTTTGGAATGGAGACTTGAATTGCCGCAATCGGCGCGCCCTGCGGTCGAGGCGCACCTTTGAACGACGCGACGAAGAGCAGACGAGAGGCGTGCAACAGCGCCAGATCCTCGGATGTCAAATTGAACTCGATGACATTTGATCGTAGAGACTGCTGAGCAAGCTGCCGCGCCGCTCGTACCTCGTGCTATGGATCGATGGGTGACATCACGGCCTCGGTCGCGGTGTAAGCTCGTGAAATAAGCTTGTAACAACTGCATGCAGCTTGCTCGAGGCACGCGCGTTCCTCAATCCGCAACACGCCACGAGTTTTGCGAATTAATCCTTGTTCTTCGAAACGGATTAGAGTCTCCGTGACCCCGGCGCGGCGCAATGCCAAGACGGTAGAGAGGTAATCATGCGTAACCGGAAGCACATCAGCATCAAGTGCATCACTTGCCAAACATAGCCAGCATGCGAGCCGTTTCTCTCGATCGTGCCGTACGGCACACAGTCCACTCTGAGCACAATGCAAGCTTAGTGCATGGACGTACCGAAGAAGATGTTCTCGGATTTCAGAGTGCTCGCGCATCACGCGTCGCAGATCTTCAACGCGAATTCTGTGCGCAGTTCCCGGGAAGAGCACAACAGATTGATGCGTCGCAAGGTGCGGTCCGAATAAGAGCGAGGCGCCGATAGCTCCGCCGCGTCCTATCACCGCTGTTTCAAGAACGCTGCCCGAGGAGACAATCCTGAGGGAAACAAGTCCCGACTCTAGAAAATAGACGTAATCGAGCGGCCTTTTGGGTTCTTGCAGCACCATGCGTTCTTTTAGAACGACCGGGTCAAGGAATTCCCCTATCGCCGCGAGATCCTGAAGGGAAATTCTCGCCAGAATTTCGTTTTTAAGAAAGCGCGTTCTGGGGCGGACTGCACCGGACCACTGAAGCATCCGATGGGCATCGGAGGTCCGCGTGATTGCTGCAGCGCTGGGGATTTCAAGCGCTTCGCCGACGGCGGGTACGTGCTCGGTCATGCTGCGGTCGGCCTTTCCCCAAGACGATTCTGCTGGGTCAAACACCTTCACGAACTGTTTATTCTTATTTTAGCAATGCGTCGTCGCCGATTCGTGCAATGAGCCCCCATTCGGCGACTAAATCCTGCGATGGAACGGCCCTCATCGTTTCATTCCGGCGAGCCCTCACATTGCGCATACCTGCACTCCTATGCTGCGGCACCGTGTTGAAAGTCGGCAGCTCTGGGCACATCCGATACCGGGACCGTCCACATGCAGCGGCGAATGTGAACGCTGCCGGTAGCAACTGGGTTGTGGTCAACGTATCAAACCGTCTTCCCTGCGGCCGCTGGGCAGTCCCCCCTGGTGGGACGTGGCGCGCGTCCATCCGTTTCCCTCTAGTGGCGAGACAATGTATGTCGGCCTGCGCGCGCGATTACTTGACAAGGTCAGGTAGAAGGCTCTAGCCGTCAGTCAGGTCGAGCGATTTCCGCGCGAATGACGTGGTTTTCGCTACAAATATGCCAGTCTGTACAGCACGACGGCAGGACTGCTCTCGGCGCGAAACGCTAGCACCATCCGCTTAGACGACTGTAGCCGTTGCCGCTCAATGCGCTCTAGATGATCAAGGCGCGCCCTCATTTCGCAGGATTTGTTCGATCGCCGGCCGATTGTTGCAGCCATCGCTCCCTCAATACACTTCAATTTTCGATTGTTTGCTGATGATGTGTGTAGACGTGAATGCCTCCGAAAAAGGGTTTTCAGATGCTCCGTCGGCAAACGAGTTCCTGCAATCCGACAATCTCCGAAAAGGGAGCCTCCGTCATGATGTCGCTTTCCGGTCTCAAGCGCCGCATCGATGAGGGCAAACTCTCGCCGGATGCTGCGCTCTTGCAGTCACTCGCGGCCATCGAGGCGCACGAAAAGAACCTCGGCGCCTTTGTCTGCAACGCGAAGAACCCGCGGGCCGGAGATGAGGGGCCTCTGCGCGGCATTGCTGTCGGCATCAAGGACCTCATCGATACCTCGGATCTTCTCACGGAATGGGCTCGTCGATCTATAAGGTTGGCAGCCGCGAGCAGATGCTTCAGTGGTGATGCTGCTTAAGAGCGCGGGTGCAACCATCGTCGGCAAGACCACAACGTGTGCTTTTGCCGGGCACGACCCCACTGTCACACTCAATCCGCACAATCATAATCAAACACCGGCGGCTCCTCGGCAGGCTCAGCGGCGGCTGTGGCCGCGGGCATGATTCCACTCGCGGTAGGCACGCAAACCGCTGGCTCGGTGATCCGCCCCGCTTCCTTCTGTGGCGTGGCGGCAATCAAACCGTCTTATCGGCTGCTGCCGACCGTCGGTGTAAAATGTTATTCTTGGACGCTCGATACAATCGAGCTGTTTGCGGCCAGCGCGGAGTGGCTACGCATTGGCGTAGTTATGCAGGATTTTGCCGGCCTAGCGGAAGCAGACTCCGAAACGGCATTACGGAAAGCGACTTCAGCGGCGCAGCGCGCCGGCGCCGACGTCCAGATCCTCGAGCTACCCGCTATCTTTGCGGAAACTTGGCAGGTTCAATCTAACATCTGGGACTTCGAGCTGCACCGCGCTCTCGTCTGGGAATACCAGACGCATCACGACGCGATTGCACCGAAGCTGCGTGCCAGGATGGATGACACCGCGGACATTCCGCGAACGGCTTACAGTGCGCCGTCGCACATCGCAAACAACGCGCGCGCGCCATTCGACAGTGCACTATCCGATCTCGACGTGATCCTGACCTATTCCGCGCCTGGCACGGCACCGAGGGGTTTGGATTCGACCGGTGGCGCGCGCTTCAACAGTCTCTGGATAGAGGAGCGCCATGCGTCAACGTGCCTGCTCATATTGCAGAGAACCACTTGCCTGTCGGAGTGCGAATCATCGCGCGTCGGCGAGGATGCCAAAGGACTCGCCGCCGGGAGATTCCTCGAAAGCGCGTTGCGCCGCTGAAGTTCATTTCGGATCCGAACTTTGGCTCTGACGCAATCTCTACGTAGCTCTATTTTGCAGCAGTGCGCTTTCCGGTGGCACAGTTTCAGCGGCCACGGGGTTTACGCGCGTGCGCTGCCGTTCAGCTCTTTATCAAGGCGCGGTCAGTTGGCGCCGTTCGCCATCCTCGCTTCATGATTGCCGACAGGCCAGGAGGTGTGCTGATCGTACCCCCGGCAGGTCGCGCTCAGCGCCGTATCGGCTAAGTCCGTCAAGAAGCAAATCGCCAGGCAAGTCTGACTACCTCATGGATAGGCTTGCTGAGTGTAACCGTCGCGCCGGATCGGGGGTCCGCTAACCACCGCGCTGCCGGCTGGCTATTCCGCGCAGTACGCGATGTTTGATAAATTCGATCCGGATGGCAGCACTTCCTCCGCCGGCTGAAAGATCAGGGCAACAGATCCCTTGAACTTAAGCGTAGAGGCAAGATACTTTGCGGCGCCCAGCAGCATAGCTGTGTGTCCGTCATGGCCGCACCCGTGCATTTTTCCAGGCTTTTTCGACGACCATGGCTTGTTTGACTCTTCGAGAATCGCGAGAGCGTCCATGTCCGCTCTCAAGCCGATAGTCGGGCCTTCTCCGCCCTCGCCCTGTATCAACGCTACGATACCGGTCTCAGCTACGAACCCCGCGGTGTTGTGTAGCTGGTAGTCGAGCTCGGGGTTCTGGTGGAGATATCGCCGCCACGCGGTTGCCTCGCTCTGCAATTCCCGGAACACTTCAACGCTGCGCATAGACTGCCGACCTCCCAATCATTCCCAAAATAGAGGCGCTTGCTCTGTTATATCTAGCCAGCAGGCACTCGCTTCGCATTAGACGCCTGAACTGCTTTCCATCGAGAACCACGGGAACGCGGTAGCCATGCGCTACAGTCCACGCGACGGCAAGATGCCCGCGCTTACTCTGCTTGTCTTTCGCGCGTTTTGTTGCTCGATCACTGGAAAGTGGCAACCTCGGGTAAACTTTATCGAGCGTCAGATCCTAATTTGACCAATATGATGGGCAAACCAGCAGTAATCCTGCGCTTGGCGCGCAATGCGCGATGCTTTTAGCGTCATTGACCAAGCACATGTGGCGATCGGAGATCGTCGTCGACGCCTTCGCGGTTACTTCGATCGCCCTCATCTCCCTCGTTAGCTGCGGGTTCATATGCCAGTACGAACCGGATCCGGCCAACTTCCGGCACCACTCTGTCCATCTAAGCCGAGGGCTTGGATCGCAGTAAAGCTTCGCAACCGCCGGAGAGGACGCAGCGTCCCTGCGAGCGGGGTTGCCAGATTAGTCGTATCCGACTCGGTATGCCAGCTATTCGGAGCCTTGCGAGATGCCATCGCGAGTCTCCCGCTGCTTTAATCCTGGATCGGCTTGCTTGACCGCGGGGCTGGCCAGGCACCGGGCCAACTGATCGCCGGAGCGGCGTCGGGCTGTAGGCGGACTAATCAACAGAAAATGGAAGAACGGGCGCATCATGCTTGTGGTTACGAGACTCTCGCCGCATCGCGACGAACAATCCGGGCGTTTGGCTGGCATCGGCCTGATGCTCCTGGCAGTATTCGTGTTCTCCTGTGGCGATGCGATCGGAAAACTGATCGTCTCAACCTATTCGGTTGGTCAGTTGCTGTGGTTGCGAGCATGCACCGCACTCCTCGTGCTCGCTCCCATGATCTGGCGCAATAAGGAGAATTTCACAAAGCTCGAGCGGCCGGGCCTCCAATTTCTTCGTGTTGCACTTTCAACGACCGAAGTCGCCTCGTTCTTTCTCGCAACTGTATATCTGCCGCTAGCCGACGTCGTGACCTATTATCTCGCGTGTCCGATTTTCGTGACCGCCTTGTCAGCGATCGTGCTGCGAGAGCAGGTCGGTTGGCGGCGCTGGAGTGCTATTCTAGTCGGCTTTGCCGGCGTCCTGATCGCACTCGCCCCCTCAGCACAGAGCTTCAGCTGGCCGGGACTGATCGCTCTCTGCGGAAGCCTTTCTTTTGCCGGGTTGATGCTGATCACACGGCGGTTGAGAGGGACGCCCGATGTCGTGATCGTCACCTCGCAATTTGTCGGGACGTTCCTCCTGGGCGCGGTGCTCGCTCCTATCAGCTGGGTAGCTCCGACGCCGCGAAGCCTCCTGCTATTCGCCGCGGCAGGGATGATCTCAGTCTGCGCGCTCTTGTGCGTGAGCCGCTCGCTGAAGCTCGCGCCGGCGAGCGCTGTGGTACCTTATCAGTATTCCCAGATCTTCTGGGCCGTGATCTTCGGTTTTGCCGTTTTCGGGGATGTGCCATCGGTGGCAACGCTTGCGGGCGCTGCCATCATCACCGCGGCAGGGCTCTACATTTTTCTACGTGAGCGAAAGCTTGGCCGCGCGGAGCCGGCCGTGGGGACGCCGGGATGAGGACCGGCTCCTCTCTCAGGTAGCCGAGGGTGCCTCCAACCGCTGGGCCGGCCGTCAAATAGCCGCCCTGAGGGCCGAAAAAGAAGACCCAAGTCTTTGAAGGCCGCGCAAAACGTCTCGAATGCGTGGGGTACGCGCGCCGGTACGAACAGGAAGTCGCCCGGGCCAAACGGCACGCGGGTCCACTCCGCGGCGGAACACGCCGGTGCCTGCCACTACAATATAGATCTCGTCGTGTTCGTATGGCTGCTGGGTGTCGGTCCCGCGCAGCGCGGACAGCCGGACCGAGAAGTCAGCGCGCCTGAATAGACCGCGAACAGCTCCGTTCGCCCGTTCAGGAGCCCGGCTGCTTCCATGAACGGTACGCGCAGCGGATCGTCGAACTCAGGGCACATCGAGGACCACCTTTACGATCAGAAACGCCCGATCAACCAATCTGTCGCGCGCCTCATCCACTGGTAAGCGGCGCATAGCCTCGGAGAGCCAAAAGACACGGAGATGGCTATTGCCTACGATAATCTTCCTATCTTTCGAGTTCGGCCGTCAGCTCCGGAACCGCCTGGTACAGATCGGCGACCAGGCCGTAATCGGCCACCTGGAAGATCGGAGCGTCCTCGTCCTTGTTGATCGCGACGATCACCTTGGAGTCCTTCATGCCGGCCAGATGCTGGATCGCGCCGGAAATGCCGACCGCGACGTAAAGCTCGGGGGCCACGACCTTGCCGGTCTGGCCAACCTGCCAGTCGTTCGGCGCATAGCCGGCGTCGACCGCCGCACGGGAAGCACCGACGCCGGCGCCGAGCTTGTCGGCCAGCGGCTCGATGTACTTGGCGAAGTTCTCACGGCTCTGCATGGCACGGCCACCGGAGACGATGATCTTGGCCGAGGTCAGCTCCGGTCGGTCGCTCTTGGCGACTTCCTCGCCGATGAAGGTCGACAGGCCGGGATCGGCCGCCGCCTGAACGCTCTCAACCGGCGCGCTGCCGCCTTCGCCCGCCGCGGCGAAGGTGGAGGTGCGGACCGTGATGACCTTCTTGGCGTCCTTCGACTTCACGGTCTGGATGGCGTTGCCGGCATAGATCGGACGCTCAAAGGTGTCGGGCGCGACCACCTTGATGATCTCCGAGACCTGCATGACGTCGAGCAGGGCTGCGACGCGCGGCATCACGTTCTTGAAGCGCGAGGTCGCGGGCGCGACGATCGCGTCATAGGACGGGGCCAGCGAGACGATCAGCGCGGCCAGCGGCTCGGCGAGATCGTGCGCATAGGTCTCGCCATCGGCGAGCAGCACCTTCTTGACGCCGGCGAGCTTGGCAGCGGCGTCCGCGGCCGCCTTGGCGTTCTGGCCTGCCACCAGCACCTCGACATCCGCGCCGAGCGCGGCAGCCGCGGTCAGGGCCTTATTGCTTGCATCCTTCAACGACGCATTGTCGTGTTCGGCAATCAGAAGCGTCGTCATCAGAGCACCCCGGCTTCGTTCTTGAGTTTCGATACCAGCTCGGCGACGTCCTTGACCTTGACGCCCGCCTTGCGGCCTGCCGGTTCAGTCGTCTTGAGAACCTCGAGACGCGCGGTGACGTCGACGCCGTAATCGGCGACGGCCTTCTCCGCGATCGGCTTCTTCTTCGCCTTCATGATGTTGGGCAGCGAGGCATAACGCGGCTCGTTGAGACGAAGGTCGGTCGTGACGATCGCCGGTCCCTTCAGCTTCACGGTCTGCAGCCCGCCGTCGACTTCGCGGGTGACCTTGAAATCCGAACCTTCGACCTCGAGCTTCGAGGCGAAGGTCGCCTGCGACCAGCCGAGCAGCGCGGCCAGCATCTGGCCGGTCTGGTTGCTGTCGTCGTCGATCGCCTGCTTGCCGAGGATGATCAGGCCCGGCTGCTCTTCTTCAGCAACCTTCTTGAGGATCTTGGCGACGGCGAGCGGCTCGACATTGCCCTCGACCTTGACCAGGATGCCGCGATCGGCGCCCATGGCGAGACCGGTACGGATCGTCTCCGACGCCTGCGCCGGTCCGATGGAGACCACCACGACTTCGGTCGCCTTACCGCCTTCCTTCAGGCGCAGCGCTTCCTCGACCGCGATCTCGTCGAACGGGTTCATGGACATTTTGACGTTGGCGAGCTCAACGCCCGATCCATCGCCCTTGACGCGGACCTTGACGTTGTAATCGACCACCCGCTTTACCGGAACTACAACCTTCATCGATCCTCTTTCACTTTGAATCTGCTTGATGAGAAGGATTTGCTAGCTGCTCTTACGATGAGCGCCTACGCGCTTAGGACTGCGTCTCACGCGCCCGCTGGAACTCTGCTCCTGCGAGTCGGTCCTGCTCAGGCACCGAAGACTACAGTTTTTCTTCCATTCAGCACCACCCGATCCTCGAGATGATGTCGTACGGCTCGGGCGAGTACGCGGCGTTCTATGTCGCGACCTTTGCGGACGAGATCCTCCGGCGTGTCGCGATGTGAGATCCGCTCAACATCCTGCTCGATAATGGGGCCCTCATCGAGATCGGAGGTCACATAATGTGCTGTCGCGCCGATCAGCTTGACCCCCCGCTCGTGGGCCTGATGGTACGGCTTGGCCCCCTTGAAGCCTGGCAAGAAAGAGTGATGGATATTAATGCAGCGCCCGGACAACTTGGCGGAGAAACCGTCCGATAGAATCTGCATATATCGCGCAAGGACCACGACGTCTGTATGGGTTTCTTGCACAAGCTCCCAAATGCGCGTTTCTTGTTCCATTTTTGTCTGCTTGGTGACGGGTAGGTGGTGAAATGGGAGGTCGACTAAATCGGTCGAAGACAGATGCTCGCGAGCGTGGTTGGAAACGATACCCGTTAATTCCATCGGCAGTTCGCCAATGCGCCAGCGATAGAGTAGATCGGCCAGGCAATGATCGAATTTTGAGACCAGCAGCATCACACGCTTTTTTGCGGAGCTCTGTCGCAAAGTAAACCTCATCGCGAGTCGGTCCGCGAGCTCCGCAATTGATGCACTGATTTCCGGCTCTGATTTCGCTTGCTCACCGCGATCGAAGACGACGCGCATAAAAAATTGACCTGTCTCCGTATCGTCGAACTGCTGTGCGTCAAGTATGTTGCAGCCGGCCTCGAACAGACGACTTGAGACAGCCGAAACAATGCCTGGGCGGTCAGGGCAGGACAACACGAGGATCATCGAACGATCAGACATGACAAACACGCCCAGCGGCGGCCCTTCGTAAGCGGAGTTAAGAAGCGACGATAGTGATCATTCCCTGGAGCGTGCTACCAGCAGCTCCGGCGCAATGAGGTCTTCGGCTTTCCGCCACTCGCCCTTCACGCGCGTGCGGTTCAAATCGTAGAAGGGACGAAGAGATGCGATCGCTGCGTGCCTTTCGCCCGCGATCTCGATCTCAAAGTTTCCCTGAGCCAGCCATTCGGCACTCACCCCGCTTTCGGAATGCAGATAGCCCATGCCAACGCCGCAGCCAAGCGTATGGCCGAAGCCCGCGGACCGCAGATAGCCGACGAGCGATCCATTGCGCCAGACGGGCTCAGTTCCGAACATGAGCGGCACCGCCCTCGGGGCAGCTAGTTGAACAAGACGCCGGCGTGGAACTTGCGGGCGCTGGGTCTCGAGGACGGCCCGTCCGATGAAATCCTCGTCCTTTTTCCAGGCGATTGTGAACCCCAATCCCGACTCGAGCGGCGAGTCTTCATCACTGACGTCCGAGCCCCAATCTCGGTAACCCGCCTCCAGGCGCAACGTATTCAGGGCCACGTAGCCGGCGTGGTGCAGATCGAGATCGCGGCCCGCCGCGATAAGCGCATCGTAGATACCCAGTGCCTGCTCGACAGGAATGTGCAGCTCCCATCCGAGCTCTCCGACGAACGTCATGCGGAACGCAAAGGCAAGGCCATAGCCAATCTCGATTTCCTGGGCCGTCGCGAAAGGAAATGCTGCATCGGAAAAATCTGCAGGACTCACGCGCATGAGCAACTCGCGCGATCGCGGCCCCATGACTGAGAGGCACGCGTATCCCGACGAGACGTCGGCAACGGAGACGTGACCTGAACCTCTGGCATGCGTTCGCAGCCATGCGAGATCCCGGATGCGCTGCACGGCCGCAGTAACCACCAGAAACTCGTCGTCTCCCGTTCGTGCGATTGTGACGTCGGACTCCATGCCGCCTCGCTGGTTGAGCCATGGCGTGTACACGATGCGGCCTACGGGAACGTCGACGTTGTTGGTCGACAGGCGTTGAAGCAAGGCGAGGGCATCGCGCCCCTGCACCAGCAGATGCGCGAAGGACGTCTGATCAAACAGTGTGACCCCAGACCGGGTGGCCTCGTGTTCCGCACGGCTTGCCCTAAACCAATCGTCGCGACCAAATGTGCCATGAGTGCTGGTCGGCGCCCCAGGCGCACCAAACCATTGCGCCCTTTCCCATCCCGCTGCCTCGCCGAAGTTCGCGCCCGCCGCCGCAAGCCGATCGTGCAGCGGTGATACGCGCACGTTCCGCGCCGTCTTGGGAGACTTGTGAGGCCAATGCAGGGCCCAAAGATTACCAACAGCCTCACCGGTTCGATCGCGCAGATATCGGCGATTGCGTTGGAACGGCATGGCTCGCCGCACGTCCATTTCCCAATAGTCACTGGCGGGGACGGCCGTCGACATCCACTCGGCCATCACTTTGCCAGCCCCACCAGAAGATTCGATGCCGCACGAATTGAACCCCGCAGCGACATAGAGGTTCGCGATGTCCGGTGCAGGTCCTAACAGGAACCGATTATCAGGCGTAAAACTCTCCGGCCCATTGAAGTTTAGTTGCAGTCCAACGTTCTCCAGCGCTGGCATGCGCCGCATGGCATTGATGAGATAAGGCTCGATGTGCTCAAAATCATCTGGGAGGGAATCAAAGCTGAAATCGTGCGGAATTCCATCCATGCCCCAGGGTTTGCCACGGGTCTCGAAAAACCCGACCAGCAATTTGCCTGCGTCTGGCTTTGCGTAGAAATGCGCATCCATATCGCGAATGGTCGGAAGATCAGAAGGCAAATCGGCGATCACTTGTGTCACCACATAAAAATGCTCTGCCGCTTGCAGCGGCACCGTCCAATTGAGCTCGGCAGCCACGGTCCGTGTCCACATTCCCGTGCAGATGACGACCTTCTCGGCGCGCACGACGCCTTCCGTGGTCTCGACGCCGGCGACGCGCCCCTTTTCGACAATGATGCGGGTCACTGGAGTGCGCTCCAGGATTTTGGCTCCGCCCTGCCGAGCTCCGGCCGCGAAAGCGCGTGCCGTATCCACCGGGCTGGTCATGCCATCGGAGGGGATCCATGCAGCGCCAATGACATCGGCCACATCGAGCAAAGGCACACGTCGTTTGGCTTCGGCAGCGTCGATCATCTCGACCTCAAGACCAAAGGAGCGCCCCATTGACGCGCCTCGCCTCAACTCCTCAAGTCGCGCAGGCGTGGCCGCGATGGTGATAGACCCGGATTGCCGGAAGCCTGTGGACTGCCCCGTCAGGCTTTCAAGCTCATGGAACAACCCCGCGGTGTACTGGGCCAACTTCGCCATGTTCTCGTTGGCTCGAAGCTGAGTTACCAATCCCGCCGCGTGCCATGTGGTGCCGCAGGTGAGTTGGTCGCGCTCAAGCAGGAGAACGTCGCGATGCCCAAGGCGCGTAAGATGAAAAGCAGTCGATAGACCGATGACGCCACCGCCGACGATGACGTATTCCGCATGGGAGGGCAGCTTGCTTTGCATTCGAGGACTCAAAAATGACTGGCAGGGGGATAAGCGAGATGCAGACCTGGATCACGCCATGAATGTCGGTGCGTTCGAGTTGGCGTCAAGTTCGTTTGGCTGAACACGCGCCCACCATCGGGCAGTGCGATGCAGGATGACAGCAGCAGCGCCTTGCCAACCCTGATCAGGATGTTGAGTAGCGAGATTGGTGGGTTGGCGCGCCACTCTACACTCGACATTGGCACCGTTTCCGCTGCGGATACGATGAGCTATTCGCGCAGAACGGGGCACCCTGGCGTCGTTTTTGCGCCCGAGGTCGTTGACCACCGCATCATGCGCGACGTGTACGGAAGCATACAAATTTCGATCCCCTCCTACGCCGCTCGTTCCGTAACGTCGTCAGCCGGAAGCTTTATGCCCTGGCATATTATCGGCGGGCTGATCTGAATTTGTTTAATATCGCGGCTGCCAGCGCCGAAATACTGCACTCAATCTCCAAAGCTTAAAGGTTTTAAGTGCTCAATTGCGATGCCCAGGTGGAAATATAGAAACGGTCCGGGTCGTGCGGCCGCGCGCATTTCCTGCTTGTAGCATGGCGCGAAGCACGGGCTCTCGACATCCAGAAAAAGTCGATGGGCGCTCCGTGCTAAGAAATGAGGGACGCAGCCCTCATGCGTGCAGCTTCTGCAATTCCTTCAGGATCGCTTCGCCCATCTGCGTGGTCGAGGCGGCGGTCGTGCCCTCCGACTTGATGTCGGCGGTGCGCAGGCCGCTCGCCAGCACCGCGGCGATCGCGGCGTCGACCTTGTCGGCGAGATCGCCCATATCGAAGGAATAGCGCAGCGCCATGCCGAAGGACGAGATCATCGCAATGGGATTGGCGAGGCCCTTGCCGGCGATGTCTGGCGCCGATCCGTGCACGGGCTCGTACAGCGCCTTGCGCTTCTTGCTCTTGACGTCGACTTCGCCGAGCGAGGCCGAGGGCAGCATGCCGAGCGAGCCGGTCAGCATCGCCGCGATATCGGACAGCATGTCGCCGAACAGATTGTCGGTGACGATGACGTCGAACTGCTTCGGCCACTTCACCAGCATCATGCCGCCGGAATCGGCGAGCTGATGCTCGAGCGTGACGTCGGGATATTCGCGCTTGTGGACCTGGGTCATGACCTCGTTCCAGAGCACGCCCGACTTCATGACGTTGCGCTTCTCCATCGAGGTCACCTTGTTCTTGCGCTTCCGGGCAAGCTCGAAGGCGACGCGGCCGATGCGCTCGATCTCATAGGTGTCGTAGACCTGGGTGTCGACGGCGCGCTTCTGGCCGTTGCCGAGATCGGTGATGGTCTTGGGCTCGCCGAAATAGACGCCGCCCGTAAGCTCGCGCACGATCATGATGTCGAGCCCTTCAACGGCTTCGCGCTTCAGGGTCGAGACGTTCGTAAGCGCCGGATAGCACACGGCGGGACGCAGATTGGCGAAAAGGGCGAGATCCTTGCGCAGCCGCAACAGGCCGGCTTCGGGGCGCACCTCGTAAGGTACGGCATCCCATTTCGGGCCACCGACCGCGCCGAAAATGACCACATCTGCGTCCTGCACCTTGGCCATGTCGCCTTCGGAGATCGAGACTTTGTGCGCGTCGTAGGCGGCGCCGCCGACGAGCCCCGTATCGGTCTCGAACTTCGCAATGCCTGCCGCGTTGAGCCAGTCGATCAGCCGCTTCACCTCGCCCATCACCTCCGGGCCGATACCGTCACCGGGGAGTAGCAAAAGTCTGTGGGTCGTCATAATCTGGTCCTTGTGTAAGCTGGAGTGCTAGAAAGATTTTTGCCCGGAGCAAGACGCGTCGTTTTGATCTTGCCAGATTGAGACAACAGGCACGGGAGTGACTTAGATCGACGGGCCGGCGGCCGCAGCCATCGTAGGCCGGCAAGCTCATTAAAATCAGGTCAAGCGTGGTCACATACCTGCCGATTCGGCTATTTGACCGCTGTGCGCGCGATTGTTTTCGATTGCAAAATGCGAAGCGTTGTTGGTGTCCAGCCACGCCGAACCGTCGATGACGAACAGTTGTCCATTCTCCTGCTTGTGAGGAACCGACCGCTACGCCGGCACTGCCGCGTCGCCGATGGGCAGCAGCACCCGTTCAACACCAAGGGCACAGCAATTGCACTAGGTATCCGCCAGATGGCGGCAACCTCCAGATGGCTTCTAACCCTCATGCTGTAGATCAACCTGAAGGATCCGGCTCGGCACGCGCGGTGGACAAACGTGGCGGTCCTCGGCACCCATCGCCAGCGACAGATTTCGTCGGGAAATTGCGGCACTTAGGGTATTCGCAAGCAAGTAAGCGACCGTCATTGGTCCGACACCGCCAGGGACCGGCGTGATATAGCTTGCGTGCTTACTCGCTTCAGCAAACGCCACATCTCCAACTATCTTGGTAGTCCCGGTCGAATCAACAGCGCGATTGATGCCGACGTCAATGACAATTGCGCCTGGCTTGAGCCAGTCGCCTCGAACCAGCCCAGCGCAACCGGCCGCAGCGATCACGATGTCGGCCCTTCGGCAAATTTCCGGCAGGTTTCTGGTCTGGAGCTGCGCACCTGTCACGGTGCATCCGGCGTCGCCGAGGAGAGTTGCGAGAGGTTTTCCGACAATGTTCGAGCGACCAACTACGACGACGTCAAGACCGTTCAAGTCACTGACAACCGTGTTGATGAGATGAACAACCCCGAGCGGAGTGCAAGGCGCAAGGGCAGGTCGACCCGCTGCCAACCTTCCGACATTGTAGGGATGAAACCCATCCACGTCCTTCGCTGGATCGATGGCCTCCAGCACGCGCCAACGGTCAATGTGCGCCGGCAACGGAAGCTGAACCAGAATACCATCGATGGAGTCGTCCGCGTTAAGCTGCTCGATCAATTCCAGCAGCTCAGCTTGACCGACATCGCTCGGCAATAAAAATTGCTTAGACTTGAAGCCTACGGCCTGCGCTTGCTTGGCTTTTGTCTTCACGTAAACGGAACTGGCAGGATCCTTTCCGACGAGCACGACGGCCAAGCCGGGGGTCACGTTGCAATTGGCCTGTAGCAGGGCCACGTCGCGCGCGACGCGAGCTCGAAGACTTTCTGCGATGACCTTTCCATCAATTCGGACAGCATTCATGATGAATTCCTGAGGGAGAGCGAGATAGGCTTGGCGAGACACGTCGTCCGACCCAATTGCGTGGAAAGAAAAGGGGTCACTTCACCAGCAACTGGGCTCCATGTCCTCTTCGTTCTCACAGTCTCGCCAGTACGCGAAACAACGATACAGCGCGCCCGGTGCGGGTCCCGTCCCAGCACCGAGCGCGCATATAGTGCTTCGCCGGATGTGCTATATGTAACCTGAATCCTTGCTTGATTGATGCGGTAAGCGGCGAATGGGCGATGAAATCCCGCGTTGCGGGCGCGCCCTCCAACGGATTCCGGCTGATTTGGGACGAACCGCGCACAGCATCGCGAGTCCGATGTGTCACCTCTTGGAGGTCAAAACGCCGCCTCAGCTTTGGCGTCCATTCCGCCGCGGGCGCGGTGAGTAAGTTCAGCTGGATTTGTGAAGTCGAGCGCGAGACTTCTCTAACGCAAGACGCGTTGCGCGGCCGCAGAGCGCCTGCCGATCATCGGACGCGCTTCATTGTGCGCAGTGCATCCCGACAACCAACTCACGTCTTCAGCTTCAGCCGCCCCATGAAATCGCGCTTGCCGAGCGGCACGCCTTTGTGGCGCAGGATGTCGTAGGCCGTGGTGGCGTGGAAGAAGAAGTTCGGCAGCGAGAACGACATCAGGAAACCCTCCACCGAGAACGGCAGCGCGCGATCGCTGAACTTGAACGTGACCTCACGGCCGATGAGGCCGTTCACGGCCTCCGGTGTCAGCGCTGCAAGTTCGTCGTGCGCGCCCTTCACCTGAGCCTGCAGGCCTGCATAGTCGATCCCGGGCGGAACTTTCGGCGGAACGAACACGCCGTTCTTCGCAGCCTCGATCGCACCACGCGAGTGATGGGTGACTGAAGCGATTTGGTAGGTCAGCGGCAGCATGTCGGGTGCAAGTCGCGCTTCGATGATCTCGGCAAGATCGACACCCACCTCGCGAAAATGCGCGGCGCCCTTCTCGAGAACACCGCCGAGCGCCCCGAGAATCTGCAGGTAGTTCGCAACACTTGCGTCGTAGAGCGTAAAGGCCATGGCACCAAACTCCTCTTTCACAGCATCTTAAAGTAGTCAATCTTAACCCACACTCTGTCTGGTCATTGGTGCCAGGTACTAAGCCGCTAGCAACCAGCTTAGCTGAGAGAGAAAGCTCCTAGTATTGAGAATGACTGACGAGACACTTACCTGGCCAGCATTCAGAGAAGGAGCAGGTTCAGGCAGCGGGCAGCGGCCTCAGCTCGAGCAACAGATCCTTCGAGTCAACCTGTGCACCAGGACCGACAAGTAGTTCGACTACGGTTCCGTCGTGCGGCGCATGCAGCACGGTCTCCATCTTCATGGCCTCAAGCGTAAACAGGACATCTCCGGCGGCGACCCTCTGGTCCTTGACGATATTGACAGTCGACACGACACCGGGCATGGGCGCGGCGATGTGGGCGGCATTGCCGCTCTCCGCCTTCCGACGCGGTTGGCCACCGGCAGCCGCAGCGCGATCAGGAACGGTGATAACCCGTGACTGGCCATTCAACTCGAAAAACAGCTCGACCTGCCCGTCATCGCGCGTCTCGCCGATCGCCGTGAGCTGTACCACGAGCGTCTTACCCCGCTCGATTTCTAGCGTCACCTCGTCGCCGATCTTCATACCATAGAAGAACACCGGCGTCGGCAGCACAGAGACTGGCCCATACTTGCGCTGAACGCCCACGAAGTCGACGAAGACCTTCGGATACATCAGATACGCGGAGAGCTCCGCTTCATCGAGCGCACGACCGCAGGCTTTCTCCGCTTCCTCGCGCCGGGCGGCCAAATTCTCATCGGGCAGGAGCGACGCAGGCCGCACCGTGATCGGGGCGATGCCCTTCAACGCCTTTTTTTGCAGCGCCGTCGGCCATCCTCCCGGCGGCTGTCCGAGATCGCCCCGGAGCATGTCCACCACGGATGCCGGAAAGGCGATGTCGCGGTCTTCGGCCATGACATCTTCTGACGTTAATCCCTGCGATACCATCAACAACGCCATATCCCCGACCACCTTGGACGAGGGAGTTACTTTGACGATGTCACCGAACATCTCGTTCGCCGCACGGTACGCTCTTGCAAGGTCGTGCCAGCGCATCTCAAGGCCCAGCGAACGGGCCTGCTCCTTCAGATTCGTGAATTGGCCGCCCGGCATTTCATGCAAGTAGACTTCCGAAGCACCACCTTTGAGATCACTCTCGAAGGCCGCATATTGGGCCCGTACTGCCTCCCAATAGAAGCTAATGCGACGGATTGCATCTGAATCCAGACCGGTGTCGCGTTCTGTGCGCGCCAGCGCTTCCACGATCGATCCAAGGGTCGGCTGCGAGGTCGTTCCGCTCAGCGCGTCCATTGCAGCGTCTACCGCATCTACCCCGGCCTCTACGGCGGCAAGAATCGTGGCTGACGCGATCCCTGAGGTGTCGTGGGTATGGAGATGGATCGGTAGGCCGACCTCCTGCTTTAGTGCGGAGATCAGGGCACGCGCCGCGGCGGGCTTTAACAGGCCTGCCATGTCCTTCAGGCCGAGAATGTGGATCCCGGTCGCTTCCAGCTCCTTGGCCAACGCGACGTAATATTTAAGGTCATATTTGCAGCGGGCGGGATCGAAGATATCGCCAGTGTAGCAGATCGCGCCCTCGGCCAGCTTTCCGCTCTCGATCACCGCGTCAATCGAGAGCCGCATATTCTCGACCCAGTTCAAGCAGTCGAAGATCCGGAACAGGTCCATGCCGGCCTTCGCGGCGCGATGGACGAAATGACGGACGACGTTGTCGGGGTAGTTAGTGTACCCAACGCCATTTGCGCCCCGGAGCAGCATCTGTGTGAGTATGTTTGGGACTCTCGCTCTGATCTCGCGCAATCGCTCCCAAGGATCTTCCGCGAGAAATCGCATTGCCACGTCAAAAGTTGCGCCCCCCCAACACTCTAGTGAGAAAAGCTGCGGCATTCCGGTTGCATAGCCGGGGGCGATCGTGACGATATCCTTCGTGCGCATCCGCGTCGCGAGCAACGACTGATGCGCATCGCGCATCGTTGTATCGGTCATTAACACGCGCTTTTCCGCCTTCATCCACTCGGCGAACGCTTTTGGACCGATCCGCTCCAAAAGCTGGCGGGTTCCAGCGGCCGGTGAATTTGAGAACTGCGGAACGCGCGGTGTCGGAGCACTGGCGGCCGGCCTTGGCCGACCCCGGGTTTCGGGATGGCCGTTCACGGTAACATCTGCGATCCAGGTCAACAGCCTGGTTGCTCGATCCTGGCGTGCACTGAAATCGAACAACGCGGGCGTGTCGTCGATGAAGCGCGTCGTATACTCGTTGGTGCGGAAGCGCGGATGGCTGATCACATTGTGCAGAAATGCGAGATTGGTCGTTACGCCGCGGATGCGATACTCTGTCAGCGCTCGCGCCATCCGGTCGATGACCTCGTCGGGAGTTGGAGCCCATGCGGTGACCTTTTCCAGCATCGGATCGTAAAATCGCGTGACCACGGCGCCGGAATAGGCCGTTCCTCCGTCAACCCGGATGCCAAATCCCATGGCGCCGCGGTAGGCGGTGATGCGTCCGTAATCGGGAATAAAGTTGTTCTCTGGATTTTCGGTCGTTATCCGGCACTGCATCGCGTGACCGAACAAGCGGATGTCAGCTTGCGGCGGAATTCCGGTCTCTGCGACCTGTCCGATGTGTCCGCCATCGGCGATCCTGATCTGCGCCTTCACGATGTCAAGGCCCGTCACCACCTCGGTCACTGTGTGCTCGACCTGAATACGCGGATTGACCTCGATGAAGTAGAATTGGCCGGTCTCGGCGTTCATTAGAAATTCGACCGTGCCGGCGCCGACATATTGTGTCGCCCCGGCAATCTTGAGCGCGGCCGCGCAGAGTGCCTCACGGCTCGTGGGATCGAGATAGGGAGCGGGGGCCCTTTCTACAATTTTCTGATTGCGCCGCTGAATCGAACAGTCGCGCTCAAACAGATGCACGACATTACCGTGGCGATCGCCCAGAATTTGTACCTCGACATGACGCGCCTGCCGCACAAGCTTCTCGAGGTAGACTTCGTCTTTGCCGAACGCCGCGCGCGCCTCCCGTTTCGCGCTCAGTACAGCTTCGACGAGGCGATCCTCACTTTCGATTGGTCGCATGCCACGACCGCCCCCGCCCCATGAGGCTTTGATCATTACTGGATAACCGATAGATCTAGCTGCGGAAATGATTCCATCAGCATCATCCGGTAAGGGCTCGCTCGCTGGCATGACCGGTACGCCACAAGAAATCGCGAGATTGCGTGCAGCGATCTTGTTACCCAGGGTGCGCATAGTCTTCGGCGACGGACCAATAAAGACGATACCCTCCCGGGCACAGGCCTCCGCGAACTCCGGACTCTCCGAGAGAAAGCCATAGCCTGGGTGAATCGCGTCGACGCCTCCTTCTTTCGCGACTCTCAGAATTTCGTCGATGGAGAGATATGCTTCGATCGGCCCCTTGCCTCTTCCGATCTGGTAGGCCTCATCGGCCTTAAACCGGTGTAGCGACAGCTTGTCCTGCTCCGCATAGACTGCGAATGTTCGCAACCCCAATTCGCTCGCGGCTCGGAAGATGCGAATCGCGATCTCCGAGCGGTTCGCAACGAGCAGTTTGGTGATGACCGTTTCTTTAGGGGAAGCAGGCTTGTTCATGGTGGGTACGCTCTCGATTAACTTTGCACTACATCGGGCTCGAGTTATCCATCCAGTCGGAATTCGCGTGAACGAAACTCTGCACTTGGGCGAGAGCCACCGAACTTCACGTGCTTCCTGTGCGGAGGCATTCGTCTACAAAAATCCAGCAGGCACGGACTCTTTGACCCAATCACGTCGTTGGCAGCCGTTGGTCCCATTTAAGGCCGAACTAACCTGTTGCAGCCCATGCGACACTTCGTGACGGCGCCACGCTTACACAATTATTTAGACCGCATTATCATGTTTTAACTGGATGATGCGTGTCATCGCTGCGAAGCGGAGACGATCAGCGCAGAAATTCAGCTGCCTTTCTTTCCCGCACGCAGAATAGGCGCGCCTCGCTTACAACGTGGCGCTGACTTCCCGACGGGTTGGGCGAAAAAATGGAGCGCACCCTACGCGAACATACAAGCATGCGGCTTGTGGTCTAAGAGCGCTGCGCTGGTTGCCTTCAGGGACCGTTGTGCGGGAGCCCCGCGACCAACTGGCTCGCTAGAAAAGGGTGGATTCAGTCGCGGTTTGTAATTCGCTGAAGGCACATTTCACCGGCTGCATTCTACTCGTGCCCGTAGGTTTGTCTCAGCGCCGCACTCATGCTCGCCTCGACGAAGCGAAAACAGTCTCCGGATGTCTCGTGCTAAAAGCGCATCAGCTTGCCCACCCTAATCGGCGGTACTCTCTATTTTCGCCTACCAAGATGTTCCTCGGAGCGCCGATACAATCCGTAAAGGATGGCTAAATCGATCGTTCCTGCCGCCACTATTTTACTTCTAGTCCTTCACGAAGAGCTTTCTTTCAAAATTCGTCAGCGTCTCAATGCCAGTTGGTGTCACTAGAACCGTCTCGCTGAGAGTGTAGTTTTCCTCTCCCTTCTTTGTACCGTCTCCAGCCCACATTCCGCAGAGAACGTGGAAACACATGCATTCTCTAAGCTCAACCTGTTCTCCTGAACGCAAGCTTGCCGTGTGATCGCGCCAGGTCGGGGGATAATTCAGCCCTAAGGAATAGCCAATGCGCGAGTGCTTTTCGAAACCTTCCCGCTCCAGAACGGCCTGCCAGGCCGCCCACACGTCGTGACACGTCACGCCCGGCTTCATAGCCGACATCGCAGCCTGAAGACCTTCCCGAACGGTATCTCCAAGTCTGACCAGACCGGCACTGGGCTTGCCGAGACTGACTGTACGGGCCAGCGCCGCGTTGTAGCGCAAATAGCAGCCCGCCAATTCGAACGCTATGCTGGTCTCGTTTGGTATAATGCCGTCCGTCCAGGGCAAATGCGGATAAGCCGCACGCGGGCCGGTGAGAACAAGCGGAACGGAGCTCGGCCATGAACCACCAAAGTGTTTAGTGCCTTGGGCCTGCGCCTGCATGATCCGCCCTGCGAGGTCATTCTCTCGCATTCCAGGGTGAAGGCATTCGATAGCCACGCTCATCACTTGGTCGACAATCTTCCCGGCCCGGCGCATGAACTCGATCTCACGCGCTGTCTTGATCGTCTTGAGCTGATTGATCAAAAGGCCGACATCCACCCACTCGGCCTCGGGAATTGCCTTTTCCAGCACGAAAAAGGCTCGAGGGCTGAAGTAGTAGGTATCGCCTTCATACCCGATCCGGCCGCTGTTCCAGCCACGCTTTTTGATCTCCTCTGCCACGGCTTCCATTGCGTGATTTGAATGCGAATCCGAATAGAAGTCGGCATAAGCGACAATATTGTCGGGCGAAAGCCACGTCGTCTGGCGTGCCCCGCCAGCATCGACGCCGCGCCCGATCCAAACCGGTTCCAGATCGTTGCCTGGCACCAGCAGAACTTGTGTGTTTTGATAGCTCCAGGAATCGAATCCTGAAATGTAGTTCATATGGGCCGGATCGATCACCACAAGCAGGGATAATCCCATCTCGGCCATCCGCCGACGCAATGCGGTCAGCCGTTCGAGATATTCCACGTTGGGAAACGCGAGCGGCATTTTGCAATTCCTTACGGGCCAGTTCGTTTCGAGCTATTCCGTCCGGATGAACGGCGGGTGCTCTCTTCGCTATTCACAATGAATGCACCAGGATGTTGTTCATGCAGCATAGATCGGCCGTTGAGATCGGCCATTACGCCCTGAAACAGGGCCATGGATGAAGGGAACAAGTTCGTTTCCAAGCAATCGGCGGATCAGATTGACGGCCAACATTTCAGCGCTCCTTCGAGGGGGGACGCCCGCCGTACGAGCAGCTTGCCGGCGCGGTCAAGCTTGACTTTGCCGTAGCTTGGAAGAGGAGACTAACTCGACGTATGTGAGCCCACAGACCTGCCCAACTCGTCCAGGAGAGCCGCTCCAGTACGTATTCCCTTGATAAAGCAGTCTATCTTAATGTTTTCGTTCGGCGCGTGATTGGCCTCGTCGGCGTTCGCATACGGCACGATGAACGAGTGCGCGCTCAGAATTTTCGTGAAGACGCAGTCCGGCAAGCTGCCGCCGAGCGAGGGATAAATGAGCGGCTCGACGCCGTGCGCAGTACGTACTGCACGCTGAACACGTTCTGAAAACGGAGAATCGAGCGGCGTCTTGGACGGCAGCATGCCTTCGAGACGAACGAGCTCGACCTCCGGCGCATGGCGTTTCACGTGCGCTTCTATTTTGGCGAGAACATCGTCAGGCGTTTGTCGATCGACGAGGCGAGCATCACATTTGACTATCGCCTCGTGCGGCAACACCGTTTTCGGACCAGGTCCTCCATAGCCGCCGTGGAATCCGTTGATGGTCAATGTTGGATGAAACATTAGCCTGTCCGCCAATGGCCGATCTGCCGGATTGTCCAGCCTTGAAAGGCCCAGCGTGCGCTTAACGTCGTCTGGATCCAGGGGTAACCGTGCTGCCGCGCGGCGCTCAAGGTCAGTTGGAGCAACGACATCACCGTAAAAGCCATCAATCGTAATCTCGCCCCCTGAATTCTTCATTGTCCCCAGCAAGTGGACCAGCGTTCAGATCGCATTGGGCACAACGCCGCCGAAGTTGCCGGAATGCACATCCTGATTGGCCGCACGAGCCCGCAACTCGAAGGATACGATCCCGCGAACCCCATGCGTAATGACCGGACGGCCCGACTCGTGCAGTAGCCCATCAGCTGTTACGACCAAATCCGCTTTGAGCAGGTCGCGGTGTGCCCGAACAAACTCTGCGATGTTTGGACTTCCGTTCTCTTCTTCTCCTTCCAGAAGAATGATCACGTTGCAAGGCAAGCGGCCATGCATCGCCAAATACGATTCCACGGCCAGAATTTGAGCGAAATGCTGTCCTTTGTTGTCTCCAGCACCGCGCGCATATATTCGCCCATCGCGAATGGTCGGCTCGAATGGCGGGCTGATCCAGGCCTCGATCGGGTCAGGTGGTTGGACGTCGTAGTGGCCGTACAGCAGGACGGTGGGCGCTCCCGGTGCACGTTCCCAGCGCCCCATCACCATCGGATGCCCGGGTGTCGGAAAACTCTGCGCTTCGAAGCCCACGCGCCGCAGCATGCTCACGAGCAGCTCGGCAACCTCGCCGAGGCCGATGTTCTGAGCACTGATACTGGGATGTCGCAGGTAATCGAGCAGACGATTGATGAATTGATCTTTGTTCACATCGATGTGCTCAAACACCTTGGACAATTCGGTACTGACGGAGTGAATGCTAGTTGGTCTCATCATCGACCATCCTGATCGTTTTGGGACTGTCTTAAGAAAAAAATGATAACCTTCGCGATACACCGAAAACACGTGTTCAAAATATCAAGTTTGCCGATACTCTTCGTGATGGCGGCAGCCGAGGATGCTTTTCGGTAGCTGTCATTGATCGGCTCGGCGTTTCGCAGACAGCAAGGGGCTCGTCCGGTCTCGACGTCCAGTGAGGCGCTACGCTGAACGTGGACGGCTTTATCTTCGTATCATCGACCATTGCGCGCTATCAAATCGCCCGATCTAGGCGCCGCTGACGAATGAGCACTTTCTGTGGGGCGAAACATCCGGGTTCTGCATCGAGCAGCGAGTTTCTCAACCCGCGGCATCTTGCAGGACTAACGAGGACTTGGACGCGCTCTCTCCTGGCCGATCGAGGCGCTAGCCGGTCTTACGTGAGGGGCTTACTTCAATCAGCATCCTTGCCAAAACGGTACAGTCAACGACCGGCAGGCCTGTTTCACGCCGTACCGCTTCCGCGGCGATCGGAAAGCCGGTGCACTCGAATACCAACGCGGCCACGCCCGGTGCGGACTTCAAGAGACGACTTGCCGCACTCAATACGTCCTCGATGAGCTCAGCTGGGTCCGCATCAGGAGCGGTTTGACTTAAGCGGTGCCAGGACTTGCTTCCTTCGATTCCCACGACAGGGACCTGTAGCTCCGCAGATGACCACCCTGCGGCGACAAAATGGTCCTCTCTTAGCTTGTTTGCATCGTAGGTGACGATTCCGACTTTGCCTCCCCGAGGAAGAGTTTTGGAGACAAACGACACGAGCAGTAGGCTGGAGAGGGCAACGGGGACTGAAACTGCCGCAGCCACCTCCGCTTGATACAAATGCGCAAAGCCACAGTTGGCTATGGTTGCCGTGACACCTTGATTTTGCAACTTGCGGGCACACTCGACATACTTGCTTGTGACCGATCTTGGTCACTCTCTGGGTAGTCGCGCCCACCACCTTTATACGCTTGCAATGTCTTTTCGACCATTTGAATCCCGCCGTTGATCCTTGATGTCAGTCGGCAACCTTCTTTGATTGCGTCCAACTAAAGTTGGAAAAGCTGCCGTGGTGCACGCGTCAACACTTCTACGCCGGATCGGTCACGCAGATCGTTTCACTGATCTCGTAACCAAATTCCTCTTCTACCCAGTTGCCGATCATCAAGTGGAAGGTCATGTTCGGCTTTAGCTCTGTCATGTCGCCAATTCCGAAGCTTGCTGTCGGCTCTATCCAGGCCGAAGTCTGACTCTCAATACCAATAGCGTAGCCGCAGCGCGACTCCTTCTTGAATCCATGTTTTTCGATCGTGCGATAGACGACTTCGGCGACGTCGCTGCACGTGCGTCCAGGCCGGATGACGTTCAGCGCGGCTTCAATACCGGCAGCATGCGCCTCATGTAGGCGAAGCAGGCGGTCGGATGGAGCGCCAATCGAAAAGCTCCGCATGAGCTCACACATGTACTGGTGGCGGTTACCACTTACTTCCATATCGATCTGCGAGCCGTCACGAAAAACGTCCTCGCTCCATAGAATGTGGGGCGTACAGACGCGCGGCGAGGATTTCATCAAGAGCGGCCGCAATCCAGTCGCAGGTGGCACGCCTTCCGCACCCCGGACCTGCGCCGCCATGATCTCGGCCGCGGCGTCGGCTTCCAGTACGCCAGGCCGAATTACTTCGGCCACCCGAATGACAGCGGCGTCAGCAAGCGCAGCAGCTTGCCGCATTACCTCTACCTCCAGATCGGACTTAACGCCACGGATCCAGTCTACGGCCTTCGTGCAGTCTACGATTGTTGCATTCGGCAATCGCGCTTTGAACTTTTCCGCCGCCTGCGCCGTCAGGTTGCCCAGTTCCAAGCCTATCCGCGGCTCGCAACGCCAAGATCGTGGATAAAATCGATCACCGCGTCAAAGCCATCCCTATCATGCTTGCCGACATAGCTTTCCGATTGATGAAAGGCTCCGGGCGCACACATGCGACGTACTATGAGAGCCGGCTCCTCTTCGCGAGTTGAAACCACAAGCGCGTGCATGGCAAGCATGCGGGTGAAGTTACCGGTCAGGTAAGTGATATTGGCCCAGCTTTTAATGACAAAGGCATCAATGTTGCGCCGCGCCATTTCTGATTTAAGTAAGGCAATGCGGCGAAGATACTCTGACCTAGGAAACGCCTGCGGTGCGTGGAGAAAGGACTAACGAGCAGGCTCCCCCGCCATTAAGAGGAGGGCCTAAACTCCCTGCGCAATATCTCGGAATGAGCTCCCCGAGCGGGAACGGGTCGCAATACCGGAGCTGTTTCTCCCTCGAAAATTGCGCCCGGCGCGATCACGTGCACATCGCCTGCCGGCGTGGACAGCAATATTCGACGCAGATGCGGGTGCTTGGCTACGTCTTCTATCTGGTTCAACCGTCCGTACGCGAGTCCAGCGGCTTCCAGCTCACGCATCGCTTCGTGGCTCGACATGTGCGCGAACCGATCTACCACGATTTCGTCCAAAATGGCCCTGTTGCGGATCCGGTCCATGTTGTCACTGAAATCGGGGTGGCGAATGAGTTCCGGTCGCTTCAGGAATTCGGTGCAAAACTTAACCCATTCGCGATCGTTTTGAACGGAGAAGATGACGTCCTTGCCGTCCGCACAGCGGTACGCCCCATATGGCGCCAGAGACGGATGATTCACGCCCGCACGCGAAGTGTGATAGCCGCCGTAATCAAATTGAAGCACCGGAACATTCATCCAGTCTGCGATGGCGTCAAACAGCGACACCTGAATAGCCGTGCCTTCCCCAGTTCGCTCTCTCAGAAGTAGTGCCTGCAAGATGGCATTGAGAGCGGTCATGCCAGCCGAAATATCACATACAGAAACCCCGACGCGCGCCGGGCCCTCCGCTGTTCCCGTGATCGCACAGAGTCCGGTCTCAGCTTGGACGATCAAGTCATACGCTTTCAAATGCGACAAAGCACCGCCGTCACCGAATCCGGAGATGTCACAGGTTATCAAACGGGGATGGCGCTTCCGCAGATCCGCCGATCCGAATCCGAGCTTTGTGATGCTGCCGGGCTTCAGATTTTGAATGAAGACATCAGCCTGTGCAACCATAGCCTCGAGAACCGAACGGTCTTGCTCGACCGTGAGGTCGAGGCAGATGCTTTCTTTTCCGCGATTTAACCAAACGAAATATGCACTTTGGCCCTGAACGAGTTTGTCGTAATTCCGCGCAAAGTCTCCCTCCGGACGTTCGACTTTAATGACGCGCGCACCAGCGTCGGCGAGGCGGGAAGACGCATAAGGCGCCGCTACAGCCTGCTCGACAGCAACGACGGTGATGCCTTCGAGTGCCTTTCTCATACGGACGCCCCCCCGACATTCTGACGGGAGTTCTGCGACCGGCGGTAGGCAAGAATGGAAAGTAGTCTGCTCTGTTCGTTCCCGACGATTGAAATTCCCTCGTCAACGCCCATCCCGGGTCTTGCGAGCATCATGTCAGCCTGCGTCGCCACCGCAATATTGACTGCGGCTCTTGCTGACAAGTCGGTTTCCGTGCAGCTCCCACCGACGTAGGCCCCAACGCCATTTCTCTTGCAGACCAGCACGGCCCTGGCAGAGTCAGCTATCGAGCCCACGTCAGGCATCTTGATCTGAACTAGATGAGCTGCTTTCGCTTCGGCGAAGAGTCGGATGTCGTCAAGCGTATTGCATTGCTCGTCGACAACCACCCGCGCTTCGGTGCCCCGCCTATCGAGGAGTGCCACGATCTTGGCGTACTCTTCAAGCTGAGCTTCTGTTGATCCATAGTCCGCCGGGCATTCGATATTAATTCGGTATCCCGGCACGTCATCGGCAACGCGCGCGATGAAATCCGCAATCTTCTGCGCCTGCATACCAATCTCGAGCCCGATCCACCCGTACACGTCGAAATGCAGAACAGGATGATACCCCGGCGGGCCGATTTCCCTTGTGCGCTGAACGACCCATTTGACGAAGTCGCGAAACCTCTCGCCGGAAGGGCCGAACTTCTCACGTGAGTTGATCAAGCCGTGCGGAAGCACATCCACCGACTTGAGGATCATCTTATCGACGTTAATTTCCCTGGCATCCCCGCTCTGAGCGTAAATCGGGACCGGCTTCTCAGGCAATGGCAGATCATACTCTGAGCAGATCACTTCGGCCAGTGTTGTCCGCGCAATATGCGCAGCGGCCCGAAGCAACGCTTGGCTCACTCCATATTCAATGGCGAGCGGCAGGCGCTTGTGCTCATGGAATGCGAGAACACGATCGCAGGCACCAATGAAATTGGAGGCGTCACAAGTGAGAAGCCGCGGAATCACCACAGATCTCGTGAGCGCTTCGATCTTGTCGACCTGAAAAACCGGGTCGCGACCGCCTGCGCCAGAATATTGTACGTTCATCATATCGCCCCACACGATCGTATCGTCTGACAGGACGAGGCCGATGCTGAGCGAACGCGAGGGCATGCGGATGGTCGTGAAACCCTGCGTCAGAGGTGCGCCCAGATAGCGAAACCCATCCTGAGAAACGCCGGCGCGTATTGCAGCTTGATCGTCATAGAAGAAGCTTCCGTTCCCGGGAGCCAGAATCACGTCTTTTATCGTAGGAGAGTTTTTCATTGCGCACTCAAATCTAAGCGTTCCGCCATATCCCGAAGAGCCCAGGCCTCATGGTCGCACACGGCATTCCACTAGCCATCCCACATCGGCCGTGGAATTTACGAGCAGCCTTGGCTTCCGCGCATGGACGAATCCGATAAACATCTTAATCGTCCGAGCCACTCTTGCCTGAAGAACACTTTGATTGCTACTTAGGGCCAAGCTCACGGCCAGGTCGTGTGTCGTCTGGATTTTGTCCCCTCATGCGAGAGAAGCAGCTTTAACACCGTTGACGAGCTTCAGGTTCTGGAAGGCCCTCACGCCTTCCACACCACCTTCGTACCCATAGCCGCTTTGCTTGACTCCGGCATTTGGTGCATCGGCAGACACACCCTTGAGGTGGTTCATGCTTACAGCCCCAGCTACAAGTCTGCGGATCATTTGCTTCTGGATTTCCGGAGATTCGGTGAAGAAATACGAAGCAAGGCCATATTCGGTATCATTCGCCTCTGCAATCGCTTCTTCAATTGTGTCAAACGCGGCAACAGTAAGAATCGGTCCAAACGGTTCTTCACGAAGCACCTTTGACGCAGGGTGCACGTTGCTTAGAATGGTGGGAGCCCAATAAAACCCCGCTCGACCAATGCGTGCACCACCGGTTTCAATCTTCGCTCCGCGATCGACAGCATCCTTCGTCAGGCGTTCCATGGCTTCAATGCGTCTCGCATTCGCCATGGGCCCCATGTCCGTCTCAGGATCGTCCGGAGCGCCAACTCTGATCTTTTCTGCCGCGCGCACAAGCCTCGCCAGAAACTCCTTGTAAATCGATCTCGCTACTAGAATACGACTAGGCGCGTTGCAGCTTTGGCCTGCGCACTCAAACTTGTATTCCGATATCGCCCAAGCGGCCTTCGAAAGATCCGCGTCTTCAAAAACCACGACCGGCGAGTGGCCGCCAAGTTCCAGAACGCATCGCTGTAGATTTCCTGCGGCAATTTTCGCGAGTTGTTTGCCGACAGGGGTAGAGCCGGTGAACGACACGCCTCGAACAGAAGGCGAAGCAAGAAGGTGTTCAGAGATCATAGGTGGATTTCCGAAGACCAGACTCACAACACCCGGCGGAATCCCCGCCTCCTGTAAGGCTTCGACCATATAGACACCGGCGCTTGGAGTCTCCTCTGCCGCTTTCAGGATGACCGAGCAGCCGGCCGCGATAGACGCGCCAAGCTTTCGGGCGTTAAGGACTGCCGGGTAGTTCCAAGGCGTGAATGCGGCAACCACACCAATCGGTTCTGGTACGATGATCCTTTTCTCGTCTATCGAATATGGAGCTGACGTTTTCGCAGCGTGCGTACCATTCCATTCGAGCATTTCGACTGCGCGGGCATATTCCCCCTTCGCTTCGGCAACGGTCTTGCCTTGTTCGGTCGAAAGTGCGGCTGCCGCAACGTCGATTCTTCCTTTTAGGATCCTGGCTGCGCGAATGAGAAGCGCCCCCCGTTCTTCGGCCGGCGTACTCGACCACTGCAGCAGACCCGCGTGTGCGGACGTCAACGCATCGTCGAGATCCGTCGCTGAGGCAACAGCAACACGCCCGAACTCATGCCCGTTGGAAGGATTGAGAAGGGGCAGATCAGCGCCGTTACTGCCTAAGCGCCACGCACCGTTGATAAAGAGTTTGTAGTCTATGCTATCGGACATACGTCGTTGCCGCTCTGCCGTTCAGGGTTTGTGTCGTTTTTCGTTTTACGGTCAAGTTACCGCTTGGAGGATAGTCATCGTTGCAATCCGCGCTCTTAAGCCGATTGTATGACCGAGCAGCCCACGACCTGGGCATGTATGCGTCCGATATCCGGATGCGGGGCGCATATCAGCTTTCAGTGCAGGCGACCCAGGAAAGGAGTGACCGAAGTATGCGGTCACTCATTTTCTAGACTTTCTCACCGCCTCGCACGAGCTCATCCATCACTGAGCGCACGGCACTTTCAGTAATCGAAACAATGTCATCAACTTCCGCCTTGGTGGTGACGAGCGGCGGGGCAAAGCCAAGGATGTCACCATGAGGCATGGGGCGGGCAATAAGCCCCCGATCGCGCGCTGCCTTGGAAACGCGAGCACCGATCTTGAGAGACGCATCAAACCGCCTCTTCTTATCGCGATCGGCCACGAACTCGATGGCTCCCATCAGTCCGACCCCGCGCACTTCACCAACGATGGGCAACTGCGCGAACTTCTCCTTGAGCTGGGCTTGGAAATAGGCGCCGACTTCGCGCGCATTGGCAGGAAGGTTCTCTCGTTCCACGATGTCAAGAACGGCGTTTGCAGTTGCGGCACCGATGGGGTGGCCCGAATAGGTGTAGCCGTGCGAAAATGCGCCGACTTGGTCAGCACCGTCTTCCAACACTTTGTAGACTTTGTCACCGACGATCGCGGCTGAGAGCGGGAAGTAGCCCGAAGTCAGCCCCTTCGCGATCGTTATCAGATCCGGCACGATTCCGTAGTGCTCCGAGCCAAACATCGAGCCAGTGCGGCCGAAGCCCGTGATCACCTCGTCGGCGATCAAAAGAACGTCGTGCTTCTTGAGCACGGCCTGGATCGCCTCCCAGTAGCCCACCGGGGGCGGAGTGATACCTCCGGTACCAAGCACCGGCTCGGCGATAAAAGCGCCCACATTGTCCGGACCAAGACGTTCGATGAGTTGGTCGAGCTCACCGGCGCGACGGGCCGAGAACTCGCGCTCGGTCTCCTCAGGATTGCAGCCCCAATAGTAATGCGGAGCGCCCGTGCGCACGATCTGCGGCAGCGGGAGATCCATATAGTCATGGTAGAAGCTCATACCGGTCATCGAACCGGAAAGCACGCTGCAACCGTGATAGCCACGCTCTCGCGCGATGATCTTCTTCTTGTTGGGCTTACCTCGAAGATTGTTGTAGTACCAGACGAGCTTGGCCTGCGTCTCATTGGCATCCGACCCGGACATGCCGTAGAACACCTTACTCATCTTGCCTGGAGCCATCTTGACGAGACGATCGGAGAGGATCGCGAGCTCGTCGGTGGTGTGCGCTGCGTAGCAATGGTAGTACGCGAGGCGGTAAGCCTGACGCGAGATGGCTTCAGCTACTTCGGTTCGCCCATAACCTACATTGACGCAGTACATGCCGGCAAAGCCGTCGATGAGCTGATTGCCATTGGCGTCCTGAATACGGATACCCTTACCAGTTTCGATGATCGTCGGCTCGCCAAGCTTACCGGTCGCAAATTCCTTGAGATGCGTGAAGGGATGCAAGACGCTGCTTTTGTCTTTTTCGCTGATTTGTTTGATATTGATTGCCATTGTGCACCACTCTCTGTTCAAGCTGCGAGGTTCGCAAAGCAGACTATTTTCTCTCAACGAGACCACACGTTGAGACTAACCGCTTGCATCTACCTAGATAGATGAAAGCAAATGGACTTTCAGGCGACGGTCACCTGCACGCCTGCATTTACGCAAGTTCGGCCGCGTGGACCGGCCGGCGTCGCCCCACGTAGCCAGGGCCACGCGTCCGGCAACCGACTCTTCGCCGATCACTGAAATTACGCTGATCACCGCGGAGAAAATTGGCATCTCGCCCGCCGAACGTTCCTTCCCTTTCGACCGAGTCTTCACTTTCTCCAACAAGCACGACAGCCACCACAACGCTTCGTCCGCGCAGCGCTACTCGTTCAGGCGGCGCGGGCACCGGCTGCTGAATAGTTTGAAAGACCATCTATTAAATCCGATGCGCCCCTTTTGTTGAAATGCCTATGCAATCAGGATACTGATGTAACGCACATATTTGCGTCGTATCTCCTGTCGTTCAGAATATTTCCTGCATCGTACAGGCAGTTCGCGCGGCGATTCACCCGAAGGTTGGAGAAGTTATGCAATATGATCGAACAGACGCCCGCATCCTCGAGATCGTGCAAAAAAACAACCGTTTGACATCCGAGGTGATCGGCGAGATGGCGGGACTTTCTGCCACTGCGTGTCAACGACGCCTTAAGCGGCTTCGTTCAGAAGGCATCATTGAAGCCGACGTTTCGATCGTCTCGCCAAAAGCTGTAGGAAGGCCTCTTCAGATGCTTGTGCTAGTGAGCCTCGAGCGGGAGCGCACAGACATAATCGACAGATTCAAGAAGGCCATCAAATCGTCAGCTGAGGTCGTAAACGGATTTTACGTCACCGGCGATGCTGATTTTGTTTTGTACGTCACAGCGCGCACCATGGACGATTATGAGCAGTTCACCCGCCGCTTCTTCTATGAAAATCCAAACATCAAGGGTTTTAAAACGATGGTTATTGTGGACCGTGTCAAGGTCGGCTTTGCAATTCCAATTGAGTCTGCAGATGATTGAGCAAGTATATTCCGCGCATCTTGCCCACAAAGTGGCGCGCTGGTGCACTTTTTCACCGCTCCCTGGCGCAGAACGCGAAAAATCAGCAATCTCGCTGCTGTACTTTCCGCTGATGTCGATGCTTTGAAACGTTTCGTCAGATTCGTGGCTAGCAGCGAGCTTCAACGAGCGACACCGGATCCCGTTCGATGCGACACACGGACTGCGATTCAGATAGACTCACCGTGAACCTCAATGTCACGGTCACAACGTTATGCCATCGGCACAAGCTTCTTTCAACTCAGGCGCCCAACGCTCCAGATGCACCCATATTTGGCCGCAACAATTCTGCTCTGACCACGGGACATTATGGCGGCTCTGGCGGGCAATAGCCCTACTCTGCTCAAGCAGCTTGGAATACTCGGTGTCCTCGATACTTGGAGCGGGAGGTCGATGTCGCTCGCGCGATGAGATAAGTACCTCACCAGATTTGCTTGAGAACTTGGCGCTGCTCTCAAACGCGAAATCTGTAAGCGGCGTTTGGACGGCACTTGCGCCGTTGGTCGCGGTCAAGCTCGACCGAGCAGATCGGATGCGGAAATCAGACAGGAACGGGCGATGTCGAAGGGAATGATCGATCCATCCAGGACACAGACATTCAGCTCCGACGGGATTATCGCACCATTACGCTTTCCGACTTATCGACGCGTCTGGTTCGCGAGCCTGCTCGCCAATCTCGGCATCCTGATGCAAGGTGTCGGAGCGGCCTGGTCAATGACTCAGATGACGTCGTCCGCGGACCAGGTCGCGCTGGTGCAGACGGCGCTCCTGCTGCCGATCATGCTGATTGCGATGCCGGCTGGCGCTATTGCTGACATGCACGACCGACGGATCGTGGCTCTGGTGGCGCTCTCGATTGAGCTTTTCGGCGCAATCGCGCTAGCCATAGTCGAATGGTCAGGTTTCACCACGCCATTTGTGTTGTTGGTGCTTTGCTTTGTGATGGGCAGCGGCATGGCATTGAGGGGGCCGGCCTGGCAATCCTCTGTCAGCGAGCAGGTGCCGCCCGCCACGCTGCCAGCCGCGGTTGCGCTCAACGGGATCAGTTACAATATAGCGCGCAGCTTTGGGCCTGCAATCGGCGGAATTGTGGTTGCGACTGCGGGCGCCGTTGCCGCCTTCGCGCTGAACGCATGCTTCTATCTGCCACTGCTGGGCGCACTGTTCCTTTGGAAGCGTGTCGCCGAGCCGTCGCGGCTGCCGCGCGAACAACTGAGCCGCGCCATTGTCTCAGGCGTACGCTATATTACCAACTCGCCGTCGATCAAGATCGTGCTGACGCGCACGTTCTTAACCGGTATGATAGGCGGTTCAATTTCAGCGCTGATGCCGCTTATCGCGCGCGATCTCTTGCATGGAGGTGCGCAGACCTATGGCCTCATACTTGGCGCCTTCGGCCTTGGAGCGGTTGTGGGAGCGCTCTTCATAGGCGAGGTGCGTAAACGAATGAGCGGCGAGGCAGCGGTGCGTGCCTGCGCCCTGTCGATGGGGAGCGCCATCGCTGCGGTCGCGCTGAGCGATAAGCCGATCATCACCGCGGCCGCTCTGCTGTTGGCAGGAGCGGTGTGGACGACGACGATGACGCTGTTCAACATTGCCGTACAGCTCTCCGCCCCGCGTTGGGTGGCTGGCCGATCGCTTGCGGCCTATCAGGCTGCAATCTCGGGAGGGATTGCGATCGGCAGCTGGGGCTGGGGGCGCCTCACGGATGGCGCTGGTGTTGAGGTCGCGCTGCTGGCTTCCTCGACGCTCATGCTACTCTCTCCACTCCTAGGACTCTGGCTTCGAATGCCCCCCATCAGGGCAAGTGACCAGGATGCCGAGTCGCTCGCCGATCCCGAAATACGGCTAGCGCTCACCCCGCGGAGTGGCCCGCTGGTAGTCGAGATCGAATATCGCGTCTCGCAAGAGAATGCGCGGGCCTTTCACAATGTCATGCAGAATGTGCAGCTATTGCGGCAACGCAACGGGGCCTATGGTTGGTCGATTGCGCGTGACATCGCCGACCCAGAACTATGGACCGAGCGCTATCACTGCCCGACTTGGCTAGACTATTTGCGCCAGCGCAATCGCTCGACTCAGTCGGAGCGCGCGCTGGATCGGCGCGCTTCGGCTTTCCATGTTGGTCCTGACCCGGTACGCGTCCGCCGCATGCTGGAGCGCCCATTCGGATCAGTGCGATGGAAGGAAGACGTGCCCGACCGCACTGCGTCCGAAATGCCGCTCGATAATCCCTAACGTGGCGGCAGATAGCGTTAGCCCTCCGCTGGAGCCAGGACATCTACGGTCCAACCGAGGCGAAACTCTCGGTTGCAAGGCTCTCGGCAGCGAGAGAAACTGATGCGACGACGAGCGTGCGCTCAGACGTCGGACACCGGGTACGCCCGGTTCGCCGTTATGTTCAATCAACATCCCGGTACAAGCTAGCCATCTGTGAACGTGCCCGGCGCCGCTGCTCGGTCCTTAACATGGATTGTGAACACCGGCGCCGACGGCATCGCGGACGGCTTTAGCGAGGGAGAGTGTCGGTTTGGTGCGTACTTGATGCAGTCTGTGACGTTGCCCGGGTTAGATCATCCCGTGGAACTGCACTTCCATGATTTGCGGGGAACCGGGGTGACGCCGTTGTCGGACGCCGGTTGTACTCCTCAGCAAATCGCAACGATCACCGGACATTCGTTGAAGACGGTGCACCGAATATTGGAGCGCTATCTTGCGCGGACCCGCGGCTTGGCCGAGCAAGCGATCTTCAATTTCGAGAACTCACCGCGAACAAAATTTGCAAACCAACTGCAAACCACGCCCGATCCGGAAGAAAAGAAGAACGGCAAAGTCGTTTGATTTCAACGAGGTAAGTGGCGCGCCTGGAACGAGGCGCCCGCCACACATCCTTCCGTTTAAAAATCAGAATAAAATCGCCAACTGCCGAAGTGGCTCGTACCACCCTTTGGGACCACCGGCAATGGCTGACTTTATTGTTTGCCTTTCTGCTGAGACGAAAAACAACGCGTTTCACGCGGCTGCGAACGAACCGTGGCACCTTTTGTACTTCTTCCCGCTGCCACATGGACAAGGTTCGTTTCGTCCGATTTTCCTACCGGTTGAAGCCGCGGGTGGCGATCCTTGTGGTGGGTGCGCGCCCTGCCGCAGGGACATGCCGCCGACGAAGATTGACCCCGCGTGCGCCGGCATCTTCACGTAGGCGGGCTTCAATGTCTTGAGAACCTCATGCGTGATCTGCCTGATGGCGGCGCGCTCAGGTCCGCCCATCGGCCGTTGCTGGCCGTTCTCCACCACTGTCCAATTCATTGAGTTCTGCTTCGATAGCTCCGCGTAGGTGTCATCTAAGGCAGGGTCGATGTGCGCGCCCCCATCTTGGTTGGCGGCGATGAGGATGAGTTGCTTGCGGGTGAGGCTGTTCCCATCTCGGTCTATGAACACAGGAGCAGCCCACCATTGATCGAAGGGCGCCGAGGACGCGATAGGCACATCATCGAGCATGGCCACATACCGCGTCTCAGGAGGCCCCATAGCGATGAATACGAGACCACCGTGTGTCATGAGGTTCGCCGCATCGGCAGGCAGGGCGGTATCAACGAACGCACCATGCCGACGTCCGAGTTGTCCCAACAGCGAGTGCGATTGGGCCGTCTCGTGAAGAAGGACGCGCAGGGTGACGGCCAACCTTTTGGCTTCGTCTTCGTAACCTTGATCGAACGCAGCGGCCGACCGCTTCAGAAATCCAAGCTGCTCTTCAAAGTGCACCTGCAGGTCAGCAGGAGTGATGGCCGTCTTCGTCATTGGGAGCCCCCTCCGAATTGGCTCGACATTTCCAGCGCCTCGCCTCGGTTGCAGCCATCGTACCATGCGCGAGTTCCCTCCCCCTTGTTGTTCCCTACTCTTCCCGCCTTTTCCCCAAGGTCTCACATGGGTCGACCCTCACGAGACATTCACCTGAGACCCAAAAACCGTCTCAATAGGGTTGGCTTCGGAATTTTGAGACGGCATTGTCTCACGGTCTAGGCGGTGTGGACTCTAAGGATTCCCTTTTAGGAGCAAATCAGATTCAAAGCTGCTTTTCGGGAGGCAGTCTTGGGTGTGATGGATCGGCTGGTGTTGAGCGACGCGGCTTGGGAGCGGATGGCGCCGCTGATCATAGGTCGGCCTGACCAGAAGGGCTCGACTGGGCGCGACAATCGGATGTTCGTGGAAGGTGTGCTGTGGATCGTTCGTACGGGCTCTCCCTGGCGTGATCTTCCGGAAGTGTTTGGGGACTGGAACAGCGTGTTCCGGCGCTTCAGCCGATGGAGTGCCAAAGGCGTCTGGTGGCGGATCTTCGAGGCGATGTCCGACGATCCGGACTTCGAATACCTGATTGTCGATTCCACCATTGTTCGAGCCCATCAGCATGCTGCCGGGGCCAAAAAAGGGGGTCTGAAGATCAGGCGATTGGCCGTTCGCGCGGCGGCCTGAGCACCAAGATACATATGGCCGTTCGCGGCTTGGGATGTCCTGTACGGTTCACGATCACCGCAGGCCAGAAGGGCGATGCACCGCAAGCCGCCGAATTGATCGAGGGATTGCCTGCCGAGGTTTTCATGGCCGATACGGCTTATGACGCCGATCACCTGCGCCAAGCCATCGCAGCCAAAGGGGCGCTCGCTGTCATTCCCAACAACCCGTCACGAGCCCTCAAGCATCCGCTCGACAAGCATGTCTATGCCCAGCGCCATCTCATCGAATGCTGCTTCTCAAAGCTCAAGCAATTCCGCCGCGTCGCAACCCGCTTCGAAAAAACCGCACGAAACTACCTCGCCGTCGTCACCCTCGCAGCCATCGTCTTATGGATGCGATAAGTGTCCACACCGCCTAGCGCCTAACGAGACAAAAGGGACGGTCGTGGTCGAGTAGCTCGGCCATTTGGCTTTGCCCTCACAGATCCGGGCAGGCGGCTTTCCCGCACCCGGCTCTTCCCGAGGGTAACCCGCGTCATATCCGCGCCTGCGCCCATGTGCGAGTGATGCGTGGAGTTGGCAGGCGGAAGCGTGCCGTCAGGGTCTCGAACTCCGGCCAGCTCATGCGCCGACTTTTCTGGCTGCGCCGTCTCAGACAACGCAGCCAGGTTCGACGCACTTCGCGGTAGAAGCCGTTGAGCGCTGGATAGTTGTGCGGCCTGCCATAGTAGCCGTAGTGCCCGCGCAGAACGGCGGCGAACCACTCGTACTGCGTGGCCAGTGGCGCGTGCATGAACCGCCAGGCCTCCTGGCGCAACGCCGTCAGCTTGCGCGTCAGGCGTTTCCCTTCCGTCTTGTGCTTCACGATGAACCGGCCATCTCGGGTCCGCCCGCAGTAGTGGGTAAAGCCGAGGAAGGCGAAGGTCTCTGGCCGCCGCTCGCCCCGCCGCTGACGCGAGGGGGCCGCGAACCGGCCAAACTCGATCAGCCGCGTCTTGTCCTCATGAAGCATCAGGCCGAAGCCGGCCAGCCGCGCCTTGAGGGCCAAGAGCATTTCCTGCGCATCGGCCTTGCTCTCGAAGCCCATGACGAAGTCGTCCGCGTAGCGCACGATCACGATACGACCGCGTGCGTGGCGATGACGCCATTTCTGGGTCCAGAGATCGAGGATGTAGTGCAGGAAGATGTTGGCAAGGAGCGGGCTGATGCCCGCCCCTTGCGGCGTGCCCCTGTCCGTCTCTTGCTTCTCGCCGCTCTCAAGAACGCCGGCTCGCAGCCACAGTCCGATGAGCTGCAAGATGCGAGGATCGGCGATCCTGTGCGCCACCATCCGCAACAGCCACTCGTGGTCGACCGAGTCGAAGAAGCTACGTATGTCGGCATCGAGCACCCAGTTCACGTGCTGGCTCATGATCGCCGTATGCAGAGCATCAAGCGCCATGTGAGGATTCCGCCCCGGCCGGAAGCCATAGGAGAACCCGAGGAAGTCGGCCTCGTAGACGGCGCTCAGCACCTCGGCCACCGCGCTTTGGACAATCTTGTCCTCGAGCGCCGGCACGCGAGAGGCCGCTTGCCGCCATCGGCTTTGGGGATGTAGACGCGCCGCACCGGCTGTGGCCGGTAACGACCGGTGTGGACTCGTCCGCAGAGGTCGCGGAGGTTATCCGTCAGCCCCTCTTCGTACTTCGCCACCGTCACCCCATCGACCCCCGCGCTGGCCTGCCGCTTCTGTCGTCGAAACGCCCGAAGCAGAGCGGCTTCATCGACATGGTGCAGCAGAGCCGTGAACCGGGTTTGGGCAGCCTGCTTGGCTGCCGCGTTCACCCGCTTGAGGTTCGGCGGCAAGGTAACCCGGCTCTGTGTCCGGACCCTGGCCTCCTCGCGCAGGCTCCCCTCGGGCTGGTCCCTTCCCTCCATGCGTCTCGTTACCTTCGACGACTTCACAGGTAGTATGGACCAGTCCGACTCCCGACCTCAGCTCGAACAACGGCTCTGGCAGTGCCTTGCCGCTGTCCCCCGCTGGAGACCAATCCAGCGGATCCGGTCGGGCCTCTCATGTTCCGATGATTACCTTCCGTGCGTGATGCGGCCATCGACCCCGACGGAGCGGCATCGTCTCGCGTATCGACGATGCTCATGCAGCCTTCGTGCTTAGGGAACACACTCGGCCTCCGCGAACATCCACCTTTCGAGGCTCATTCCCGCACCCCGCACGACTCCTGTCTACACCTCGGACCCCAGCGTTGCCGCGACGCCCGCAAGACTCGGTCCCGGCTTGCCTGCTACGGCTTTGGCCGGATGGGACTTGCACCCACAAGCAATCATCAGCTTGGCATGACGTACTCCCCAGTGATGGTGTAGCTCGGTAGAGCGAAGCCGTCCGCACGCGCGCCCTCAGATAGCGCCGTAGCGGGTGGACGGCTTTGCGGTGGTCACCGGCAATTCGCCGGTAGGGTCGGGTTGCTGACACCAACCTGATTCGAGGAACCACCGATGACCGACGAGATGATGAACCTTCGCGCGCTCGTGGAGAAGGCCCCAGACGCCGATCTGCTTCGCGAGATGATTGGCTTTGCCGCCCAGCGATTGATGGAGCTGGAGGTCGCCGGGCTGACCGGAGCGGCCTACGGCGAGAAGAATGCCGAGCGCCTTGCCCAGCGTAACGGCTACCGTGACCGGACCTGGGAGACGCGCGCCGGCGCGGTCGAGCTGCGCATTCCCAAGCTGCGCAAAGGAAGCTACTTCCCGGGCTTCCTGGAGCCGCGTCGGATGGCCGAAAAGGCGCTCACCGCGGTGGTGCAGGAAGCCTATGTGCAGGGCGTCTCGACCCGATCCGTCGATGATCTGGTCCAGGCCATGGGCATGACTGGCATCTCCAAGAGCCAGGTGAGCCGACTATGTGCCGAGATCGACGACAAGGTGAAGGCCTTCCTCGCCCGCCCGATCGAGGGTGACTGGCTGTATCTGTGGATCGACGCCACCTACGTGAAGGTGCGCCAGAATGGCCGGATCGTCTCGGTCGCGGTGATCATCGCGGTCGGCGTCAATAGCGACGGCCGGCGTGAAGTTCTCGGCATGGACATCGGTCCCTCGGAGGCCGAGACGTTCTGGACCGCGTTCTTGCGCAAGCTCGCTCGGCGCGGGCTTCGTGGCCTCAAGCTCGTGATCTCCGATGCGCATGAGGGCATCAAGGCCGCCGTCAGCAAGGTGCTCAACACCGCCTGGCAGCGCTGCCGCGTCCACTTCATGCGCAACGTCCTGGCCCATGCCGGCAAGAGCGGAAGACGCGTCGTCTCCGCCTTCATCGCCACCGCCTTTGCCCAGGACGATGCCGAAGCGGCCAGGGCTCAGTGGCGCAAGGTCGCCGACCAGCTCCGTCCCAAACTGCCAAAGCTCGCCGTCTTCATGGATGAGGCCGAGCCAGACGTGCTCGCCTATATGAGCTTCCCACCTCAGCACCGTGCCAAGCTGCATTCGACGGATGAGATGGACAAGCGATTTTTAATGATCGCCCCGATGACGATTGGGGAAATCGCGTCCATTCTTTTGTTCGGCCGCGGCGGGGGCATTCTTCCGTCCCGGCCACCGATCTCGCGGCCGCCGCGCGCAGGGTCGGTCAAGGCTGGCCGCGTTTGCGGCCACCGCACGGCTTGGCCTTGACCGGCCCGAGCACGGCGGCATGCTGGCGTGGAACGGGACTGCATTCCTGGCTGGCACTTGCCGTCAGCGGCGGTTATGGTTGTCGGGCGCGGGCGACCTCGTGGCGAAGCGTGACGCATCGGCTGAAAGCGTCACCGGACTGCCTATTTTGTCCTGCCGAGCTGAGGCGCCCGCGCGCCGGGTTTTGGCCGCCGCGGTTTCCATTGCGACACCATTCGTTCGTAGTTTCGCTCCGCCTGGGCGGCAATCAACATCTCACGGTTGCGCAGCGCCGCGATGTTGTAGGCATAGGCTGGTCCGCGCCGGCTGCCCTTCTGTTGCGGATGTCCAGCTTGAAGTTGCATTGCGCGGGTCTTGTTGGCGACCAGCGCCGGACGCGCCCACAGGTAATCCTCGCCCTTCGTCAACAAATGCCAGCAGAGCACCGTGAGCTTGCGAGCCACGGCCACCGCGGCGACCTGATGGCCACGCCGGGCGCGAATCCGCACGAAAAAAGCATGCAGTGGACCGGGCGCCTTGGCCGCGGCCCAGGCGGCCTCGACCAGCATGGCGCGCGCGTGACTGCGGCCGATCTTGCTGATGCGACCGTGATGGGCGGCTCCCAGTCCCGACTGCCGCACCCGCGGGTTCAGCCCGAAATAGCTCACCAGCTTCTGCGGGCTGTTGAACCGGCTGATGTCGCCGATCGCCGCCACGATGCCGGCGGCGACCGCCAGATTGACGCCGGTGATCGTCATCAATCTGTTGACCGCGAGATCGTCGATGGCGTCCTGCGCGATCTCACGGTCGAGCAGAGCCAGGTCTTCCGCCAGCCGGTCAAGCTCACGGACATGCCGATCGATGGCCGCGCGCTCATCGTGCGGCAGCTGTTGGGCCCCCAACCACGCCCGGCCGCGGGCGTTGAAAAGATCGGCATGCGGACACTTCGGGATTAGGTGCGCGTGCAGGATCGAATGCACCTCGTTCTTGAGCCGCGTGCGATGCCGCACGACCTGGTAGCGCCGCGCCACCAGCCGACGCTTGCGTTCGGTCTCCGCGTCAGGCGTCCAGATCTGCGGCAGGTACCCGGCCGCCTGCAGACTGGCGAGCGTGCCGGCATCGATCTTGTCGGTCTTAACGTGAGCCTGGGCGATCGCCTTCGCCTGCAGCGGATTGGCGATAATCACCCGTGCCACGAACGGCGCCAGAACCCGCGACACCGCCATGCTGTTGGCAGTCGCTTCGACCACCACCTCAGCACTGGCCAGCAGGGTCTTGCCAAATCCCTCCAGCGCAGTCCGCGTCATATCGATGCGGCCCGCATGTCGGAGCCTGCCGTCCTCCCAAAACACCACCTCGCCGAAAGTTCGGTGGACGTCGATGCCAATCACCCGTCGCATTCGCACCTCCTGTCAGACATATGACGGGAGCTGCGGGCGACACGACAACTACGGATTCGCGCTCCCAGCGCAACCGGGCGAGTCGCAGAGGCGGCCAGCTACTAACTCGAGCTCTCGGCTCATCGAATAACATCGGCCTGCCCGCACTTCGTGCTCCCGGTGCCTCTGTCCCGATGGTCGCACCATACGCCACGATGTAGAACACCGCAGCGGGAACGTTGGCACCGAGACATCTCATACCGGTTACACAATCCGATCGAGCGCCTCAACGGCGAGATCAAGCGGCGGACCGAGGTGGTTGGCATCTTCCCAAATGAAGACGCCATCGTTCGCCTGGTCGGCGCGATCCTGCTCGAGCAGAACGACGAGTGGGCGGTTCAGCGGGCCCGCTACATGACGCTGGAAACCATCGCGCCGTTGAGCGATGATCCCATCGTCGGCTTGCCCGCCGTGGCAGGCTGATGCCTTCCGACCCGCCGGAAAATCGGCGGTGACCTGCCGTCAGCTACACCACGCCATGGGAGTACGTCATGCCAAGCTGATGATTGCTTGTGGGTGCAAGTCCCATCCGGCCAAAGCCGTAGCAGGCAAGCCGGGACCGAGTCTTGCGGGCGTCGCGGCAACGCTGGGGTCCGAAGTGTAGACAGGAGTCGTGCGGGGTGCGGGAATGAGCCTCGAAAGGTGGATGTTCGCGGAGGCCGAGTGTGTTCCCTAAGCACGAAGGCTGCATGAGCATCGTCGATACGCGAGACGATGCCGCTCCGTCGGGGTCGATGGCCGCATCACGCACGGAAGGTAATCATCGGAACATGAGAGGCCCGACCGGATCCGCTGGATTGGTCTCCAGCGGGGGACAGCGGCAAGGCACTGCCAGAGCCGTTGTTCGAGCTGAGGTCGGGAGTCGGACTGGTCCATACTACCTGTGAAGTCGTCGAAGGTAACGAGACGCATGGAGGGAAGGGACCAGCCCGAGGGGAGCCTGCGCGAGGAGGCCAGGGTCCGGACACAGAGCCGGGTTACCTTGCCGCCGAACCTCAAGCGGGTGAACGCGGCAGCCAAGCAGGCTGCCCAAACCCGGTTCACGGCTCTGCTGCACCATGTCGATGAAGCCGCTCTGCTTCGGGCGTTTCGACGACAGAAGCGGCAGGCCAGCGCGGGGGTCGATGGGGTGACGGTGGCGAAGTACGAAGAGGGGCTGACGGATAACCTCCGCGACCTCTGCGGACGAGTCCACACCGGTCGTTACCGGCCACAGCCGGTGCGGCGCGTCTACATCCCCAAAGCCGATGGCGGCAAGCGGCCTCTCGCGTGCCGGCGCTCGAGGACAAGATTGTCCAAAGCGCGGTGGCCGAGGTGCTGAGCGCCGTCTACGAGGCCGACTTCCTCGGGTTCTCCTATGGCTTCCGGCCGGGGCGGAATCCTCACATGGCGCTTGATGCTCTGCATACGGCGATCATGAGCCAGCACGTGAACTGGGTGCTCGATGCCGACATACGTAGCTTCTTCGACTCGGTCGACCACGAGTGGCTGTTGCGGATGGTGGCGCACAGGATCGCCGATCCTCGCATCTTGCAGCTCATCGGACTGTGGCTGCGAGCCGGCGTTCTTGAGAGCGGCGAGAAGCAAGAGACGGACAGGGGCACGCCGCAAGGGGCGGGCATCAGCCCGCTCCTTGCCAACATCTTCCTGCACTACATCCTCGATCTCTGGACCCAGAAATGGCGTCATCGCCACGCACGCGGTCGTATCGTGATCGTGCGCTACGCGGACGACTTCGTCATGGGCTTCGAGAGCAAGGCCGATGCGCAGGAAATGCTCTTGGCCCTCAAGGCGCGGCTGGCCGGCTTCGGCCTGATGCTTCATGAGGACAAGACGCGGCTGATCGAGTTTGGCCGGTTCGCGGCCCCCTCGCGTCAGCGGCGGGGCGAGCGGCGGCCAGAGACCTTCGCCTTCCTCGGCTTTACCCACTACTGCGGGCGGACCCGAGATGGCCGGTTCATCGTGAAGCACAAGACGGAAGGGAAACGCCTGACGCGCAAGCTGACGGCGTTGCGCCAGGAGGCCTGGCGGTTCATGCACGCGCCACTGGCCACGCAGTACGAGTGGTTCGCCGCCGTTCTGCGCGGGCACTACGGCTACTATGGCAGGCCGCACAACTATCCAGCGCTCAACGGCTTCTACCGCGAAGTGCGTCGAACCTGGCTGCGTTGTCTGAGACGGCGCAGCCAGAAAAGTCGGCGCATGAGCTGGCCGGAGTTCGAGACCCTGACGGCACGCTTCCGCCTGCCAACTCCACGCATCACTCGCACATGGGCGCAGGCGCGGATATGACGCGGGTTACCCTCGGGAAGAGCCGGGTGCGGGAAAGCCGCCTGCCCGGATCTGTGAGGGCAAAGCCAAATGGCCGAGCTACTCGACCACGATCAAAGGGACAAACATGACCGTCATTGGTTACGCACGCGTCTCCACCATCGACCAAGACCTGACTATCCAAGAGACTGCGCTGAAAGCGGCAGGCTGCGATCTGATCCGCTCTGAGAAGCGCACCGGCACCACCACCACCGGCCGCGAGGAGTTGCGCACTGTGCTCGACTTTCTGCGCTCCGGTGACGTGCTGATGGTGACACGCATCGACCGTCTTGCACGCAGCATCGGTGACCTGCAGGACATTGTGAGGGCCGTGAAGGCGCGCGGTGCATCCCTGAGGGCCACGGAGCAACCCATCGACACCAGCACGGCGGCGGAAAGTGCTTCCTAGACATGCTCGGTGTGCTCGCCGAATTCGAGACCAATCTACGCAGAGAGCGGCAGCTAGAGGGCATCTCAGATGCCAAGGCACCCACCTGACGGCCTTGCCTCGGTCTTAGTCGTTACATTCAGCGAGAGGCGCCGACAGAACTGAATTGCTTCGGGTACCTTGATATCTATGAACGGTGACACAGGCTGTCCGGTCGCCCACAGCAGTCTATACTCACATTGTGCGGAGTATCGACTGTGCTTGATGAAGTACTCCTCCGGTCCTCCAACCGTGTTCATCGTGTCGCGGAGCATGTCCATGCTAATGTTGCCATCTGGCACTCTGTACTTGTCCAATAGTTCCTCTGCCGTAAGGTGGCCGCCTACAGACCTGGTGATCGTCGTTTCATCTTGATAGATGGCGATACCTTCAAGGCCGCGAACAAAGGGTATCTTGGTGGACACGGTGTTCGCGAACGCAGTGATGTCGTCAATGACTAAGCAAGCATCGTACTGCGGAAAGAGCTTTCGCATTTCTGCCGTGTTGTTTAGCGTGCCACACAAGACATAACAATCGCTGCCTCCTGAACCGTTACCATCGTAAGGTTCTTGCCAAGTCCAAAGCGTATTCCAGTCCCTTCCTGAGCATCTTGCCGCTGCTCATCAGGATGCTTCGCGAACTGGCTGAACGAGGAAAGCCGTAGCGATCCATCCTTGAAAAACGCCTCAACATACTGAGCCTCCAAGAAGCGGTACAGGCGCGGTCTCAAGACGGTCCATGGTCGATTGAACTGGATGTTAAAGCTCGGCGGCGACGCTGTGGGATGCTTTCCAAGTTCTTCGATCATAGCGCGATGGTATCTGCTTCCCTCCGTTTGTAGTTGGGTCAGAAAGCGTGCAGGCTGGAGCAATGCAAACGCGCGAAGCCAGCGTCGCGCGTTGCAGCAATGACCATTTCGGGCCAGCGGTTCAGCGCGCCGACCTTCGTGGGTTTCGGAATTTTTCCTTCGGCCAGCCAACGCGCGAACGTTGACGGCGCCCGAGTACGGCTAGGTAAAGATCGCGCCCACCGAGGCGGTGGGGATGAGGGAAGTCAGCAGGAATTTCGACGCGAGGCGCGCTCACGCGGGTCGGATGGCTCATTTGGATGACCTGAGCTAGAGGAACTTTTGGGCTCAGGACACCGCCCCCGCAGAGACGGCTGACAATCTAATGGCACTCTCGCACTGTCCGGTTCGCGTCTCTTGCGAGGGACGCTTCGGCAATTCGCTTGCGCGAACCATAGGCTCTTTCCCATGTTAGGACTTCGGCTGGTAGGCGTGCCATCCGCCCCCTGGTCCTGACCGCAGAATATGTCCATTCCTACGGAGCTTGCTTTCTGTATATCGGCGATTGCCCGAAATTATCAACTTAATGGACACGGGCTTTTTGGACAGCCGAGCCAATTTTCTCCTCCCGGGAAGCCCCCCAAGCGGCCTTGGTTTTGTCCATTAAGTTGCACTTTTCCCGAAAAGCGCCGCTTAGTGAGGGTGAGATTTCACCCCGGGTAGGCGATGGCACTTGAGGCCCGACAAAACTGTGGACGGACCACGGCAGGTTTACCCGCCCCCCAGGGGCAGCGTAAGCTTGATCCTGACGTGCTCGCGTTCGTCGAGGCTTTGGCCCGGTACGCGGCGCGTAAGGACCATGAGGCCCAAACGAGGAAGTGATGCGTGCCGCGATCTATGCACGGTATTCTTCCGATAATCAGAACGGCCGATCAGTAGACGACCAAATTGCGCTCTGTCGGGACATCTGCCAGCGCGAAGGCTGGTCCGTTACGGCGGCGTTTGAGGACCGCGCTATCTCAGGCGCGTCAACCGCCAACCGGCCGGGCTTTAAGGAAATGATGCGCGCCCTAGAGCGGCGCGGGTTTGACGTTCTCGTCATCGAAGACATGGACCGCATCTTTCGCGATCAGGCGGACTACCACGCCGCCCGCAAGCGCTTTGAGTATCACGGCGTTGCGATTCACAGCGCATCGGGCAAGATCGGCAAGCTTGACGGCTCGCTCCGCGCGTTGATGGGCGAATATTTTATCGACAATCTGAAGGTCCACGTTGTGCGCGCAATGGAAGGCGTCGTGCGCGACGGCAGGTATGCAGGAGGCAAGGCGTACGGCTATCAGCCCGTGCCCGGCAAGCGGGGCGAACTTCAGATTGTCGAAGAGCAAGCGACCGTCATCCGTCGCATCTTCAAAGAGTACATTGAAGGTCGCACCGTGCGCGACATCGCGGGACGGCTAAACAAGAATGGCGTTGCGCCTCCGAGCGGCTTGCGCTGGAACGCGTCAACGATCCAAGGCAGCGCGCAACGTGGCAGCGGCATTCTGCAAAACGAGGGCTCGGACTCAATTGATCCAATAGGCAACGATGGCGGCGAGATGGACGGCAGCCAAGAAGTTCCTGGCTAGTTTGTCGTAGCGAGTTGCGACACGCCTGAAATCCTTGAGGCGGCAGAAACAGCGCTCGATGACGTTGCGCCCCTTGTAGGCGCGTTTGCTGAAGCTGTGGAGAGTGACCCTGTTGGATTTGTTTGGAATGACGGGCTTGGCACCACGATCGACGATTTCGGCTCGAAAGCCGTCGCCGTCGTACCCTTTGTCGCCAATGAGGGCAGACATGGGTGGCGCGAGGCCCAAAAGGGCTGGCGCTGCGGCAATATCAGCGTCCTGGCCTGGAATGAGATGAAATGCGCAAGGTCTGCAGTCAGGGTCGCTCAGCGCGTGGATTTTCGTGGTCCGCCCGCCGCGCGAGCGGCCGATCGCTTGTTCATGCTCCCCCCTTTCCGCCGCTCGCCGAGCGATGCGCTTTGATCGTGGTGGAGTCGATGGACAAAGTCAGGCCGTCTTTGCCGCAGCGGGCGAGCGCTTCAAAGATCGCCCGCCAATGTCCGCGCTTGGCCCAGCGATTGAAACGATTGTAGATCGTCGTGTACGGACCATAGTCGGGCGGGCAATCGCGCCAGCGTGCGCCGCACTGAAGCATGTGAATGATACCGCTGATGACGCGTCGATCGTCGTCGCGCACCGGTCCGGTCTGGTTCGTTGGCAGATGCGGCTCTATCACAGCCCATTGCTTGTCGTTGAGCCAGAACAGTCCTTTGCGCATCGAAGTCCCCCGCGTGGAATCAACCCGCTGCGAGGGAATCAGAGTTCGCTAATTAGGTACAGACCCGAAATCTACGTTGGGCAAATCGTCTGGAACAAAGTCAGCATGGTCAAAGACCCGACCACTGGCAAACGGCTGTCGCGCCCTCCCCCCCCCTGCGAAGCACAAGCGAGCTGACGCGCCGCACCTCCGCATTATCAGCGATGAGACGTGGGCAGCCGTGCGCGCGAAGCGTCGGAGCATCGTCAAGCCGACGATGCACCGTGTGCCGCGTTTACTGAGTGGCTTGCTTCGCTGTCCCGCGTGCGGCGGGGGCATGGGCTCAGTAGGCCTGCACCGTGGCGAACCGCGCGTGCAGTGCTCGACGTACCGCGAGAGCGGATCGTGCACCAACAGCCGCATGGTCAACCGCAATAAGATTGAAACGGCCGTGCTCGAAGGGCAGCGCGAAGTCCTGAAGGACCCCGGGTACTGGAAGCACTATCTGAAGGTCTACAACGATGAACGCGTTCCGTGGCAAAAGCGGCAAGCTGATCAAGATCCTTTGGTACCATTGCAGTTGATACGGAGTGCTGAGGATCCACCTAAGAGGAACGCAGCCAAAGTGAGTTCAATTGTTATGGACGTCGCTTTCGTCGCATCAGCTTAGGCCTGACGACGTTTTTACGCGCCGTATACCTCAATGCGCAGCAATCCGGCGACGTGCATCGAATAGCCTGCGGGCACGACACTGGGCTTCAAGGTCGCGCCGAGCGCAATGAGAAGGATGTGCCTGCACAGATTGGCTTCACGGTTCGCCGGCGCTGTGACAGCGTTGCTTGCCGGCAGCGCGGTGACAAATTCCGCCAACTGCCCGCGGCAGTATGCGCTCGGCACATCGCGCGTGCTCGCTGTCGATGCGGAGACCTATCCGCGCGTGGGGCTGGGAAGCTTTCCAGAAACCCTTCCTCTGGCGGACCATGAGGTCGTCCTCACCTTCGATGATGGGCCACGGCCCCCGAATACAGAAAAGGTGCTGACGGCGCTCGCGCAGGAATGCGTGCGGGCCACGTTCTTCCTGGTCGGCAGGTCCTCCGCAGCATTTCCCGAGCTCGTCCGCCGCATTGCCACCGAGGGGCACACCGTTGGGCACCATAGCTGGTCGCATCCTATGATGTCGAAGATTCCGCTCGAACAGGCTACGGAAGATATCGATCGAGGCATTGCGGCTGATGAACTGGCGCTCAACGGCGTCTCGATCACAACTCCGTCAACACATTTCTTTCGGTTTCCCTATTTCGACTCGCCCCCTGCGGTGCTCGACCATTTGAAGTCACGCGGGATTGCAGTGTTCGGTGCTGACCTTTGGGCGAGCGATTGGGAGAATATAACCCCGGATCAAGAACTACGGAATCTGATCGAGCGGCTAACGACCGCGAGAAAGGGTGTCATTCTGCTGCACGACACCCAGGCCCGAACGGCCGCCATGATGCCAGCGTTCTTGCGCTACCTGCATGAAAACGAATATCGGATAGTACATCTGGTGCCGGCTGCCCCGACCGTGACGAACGCTGAGATACCCCCTTAACCTGAACGACTCGCCCCTGTCGCGCGGACGACGGGGGGTCGTGAACCTAGCAGGCTAGATAGTCGGGGTGAAAGATCACGCCGACTTAGGTCAGTCGGGGGGCTAGGCGCCAGCTTCTGCTCACCATTTTCTACTTGCGAACGGCGGGGCAGAACGTTGAAAAGAGCTACATCGACTTCGCGACGAATTCGATCGGCGCCTTGGACATTGAGGCGATGCCTATGGTCGCTGCCTCGACCACGACTCTGGCGATCCGCATCGACCCCCACTATGGTCAGTCATTCGCCGCAGTGTCGCGCACTTCAGCGAGCTCTTACATTCCTGTTTGCAACACTTCCCCTGGATGCAGGCGCGGACATCGAAGTTTCGTCAATCCTCCGACGAGGCTTCAACTGGCACAGCGAAACCTACCTTTACGCGGTCTACTACGACCATCGTCTTGACCGCCTTGATGTTTGGGTTCGTATAGAAGAACCGCCTGGTGAACTGCTCATAGTCCTCCATGGTGGGCGCAGTAATGTATAAAAGGAAGTCCGCGTCGCCAGTAACGTAGAATCCATTCACGACTTCAGCGGACGATTTGATGGCCTTTTTGAACTTATCGACTATTTCCGAACTTTCCCGCTCCAGGCTTACCAGCAGTAGCATTTGAATGGGTCTGCCAACCGCCTTCGGCGAAACGATCGAGATGTCGGCCTCGATGATGCCTTCCGAGCGGAGTCGCTTCAGTCGTCGCTGACACGCGGTAGCGGAAAGCCCGACCATTTCGCCGATGACATCGGAGGTCAGTCGGTTGTTCTTTTGCACGATCTCGAGGATGCGGGCGTCTATTCGATCGTATCGCATACTTGCTGCCACGGAGATGAACTTCATTGATAAATGCCACCGGTATGCAGAAAATCGACCGAATAAACAAGAAATGCAACGGTTTTCGACACGTCGCCTGCTTCCCGGACCCATGAGAAGTCATTGCGGGCCATCCCAAGGAAGCCCATCTGGTCCCGTTGAAGTTGTGATCGTCAGAATCATCTCGGGATTGAGCACGCCAAGAGAGGACTTCCGCCGCGAGCCGGTTTTAACGGTAAGCGCTGTTCGGGTGGGGTGACGGGGTGATCTGCGAGGCTGCGGTTCGGTTTGGACCGTTAGGTTTAGAATGGACACAGTGCATACTACTATCACGGAGTCGGTGCGGCGGCTCGAGTTCTTCAACCGAGCCGGCCGTGGGCGAAAGTGGAACGACGAGGACAAGGCCCGGGTTCTTGCGGAGATCGTTACGAGTGGCGACTCGGCCGGGTAACGCGACAGTGCCGCGGCAGTTGTTTTGCTGGCGCCGTCAGTTGCGAGAGGCAGCGCACGGTCATTTCGAAACAGAAAAAGTACAGTTTGCGCTGGCGGTGGTGGATGCCGTAGTGCCGGCGGCCGCTCTTGGGCGCGAGCGCAAAGCGGTGCGCCGCAAGGCCAAGGGCGGAGTCATCGAGATCGACGTTGACGGCATCACGATCCGGGCCCGCCGTGGTGCGGACCGGACGATGATTGCGTCGATCATCCAGGCGCTGAAGGTGAGGTGGTGAGCGGGCCGTCGGGTGCGGTCCGGGCGATGGTGGCGATCAAACCGGTAGACTTCCGCAAGGGAATGGAGGGGCTTGTTACCCCGGTGTGCGAAGCATGGGGGCAAATCCGTTCTCGAGAACTGTCTATGTGTTCCGGGCCAAGCGGGCGGATCGGATCAAGCTGGTGTTCTGGGCCGCAACGGGCCCGTGTTTGTTCGTTAAGCGGCTCGAGGATGGGATCTTCCGCCGGCCGAAGTTCGAGTATGGCGTAGTGCTTGTCGGCGGCGCAATTGTCGGCATTGCTCGAAGGCTTCGACTGGCGGCGTGTCCACGCGCGACGAGAGACGCCGGCGCTGACGCAGCTGGATAGTTGTTGGCGGCGCTGCGGCGAAGTGAATCGGGAGCGCCAGACGCGTCGCCGTGATGGCGGCGAATATGCTTTGAATTGGCTGTTAGCGAGGCCCTGCCTGACGATCCGAGACATGCAAAGCTGCTTTGTAGCGCGGCAATCTGGGTAGGAAGTCTTCTATCCTGATCGCCGCGCGACACTGCTTGCCGAACGGTGCGAGAGCGAACGACTGCGTCAGATCATCAAGGAATTGCAGCGGCATCGGTTTGGCCGGCCAGCAGAGACGCTGCGTGAAGATCAGATGCTGCTAGGCCTGGAGGACGTCGAGCGGGTGACAGCGTACAGCGAGATGGCGCAGGACGTCAGCGCAGCTGAAGGCCGTGAGGTGCGAGCCGTAGGCGCCGCGGCAACCGTGACACGTTGCCGACGCACCTGGCGCGGATCGAGGTCGTCGTCGACATCGAGAACAAGACCTGTCCCTGCTGCCAGGGCGAGTTACATTGGATTGGCGAGGATAGAAGCGAGCGGCTGGACCTGGTCCGGGCGCAGTCCCGGATCCTCGTGACGCGTCCCAAATACGCCTGCCGTACAAGACGGTGTCATACAGGCACCGGCTCCGATACGGTTGATCGAGGGCGGACTGCCGACCGAAGCGACCGTCGCCCGGGTTCTGGTGTCCAAATATGCCGATCACCTGCCGCTCTACCGGCAGGTGCAGATCTACGCCCGCCAGGGGATTGAGCTCGATCGTTCGGCCCTGGCGGACTGGGTGCGGCAGGCAGCCTTCCATCTGCGTCCGTTACATGAGCGCCTCCTTGGCAAGCTCAAGCGACGGCCAAGCTGTTCGCCGACGACACGACGATGCCAGTGCTCGATCGCGCACCAAGACGGGTCAGCTCTGGGCCTATGCGGCGGACGACCGGCCATGGGGCAGGCGACGATCCGCCGGGCGTCGCCCATGTCTATGCCCTCCGACCGCCTGCCACCTAAGTGGCGGGGTCGACCGGAGTGAGCTTAGCCAATGGTCCCGAGCGCCACCATGGTGCAGACGGCGACTGGCCGAAGTTCCCCGCGCGCTCCACTTGCGGCGGCGCATAGCGCGTCGTTCTTTAGCTTCAATCACTAGGCTCGCGTTGCTTCAGGCACAGCGGTCAATGAAACAACTGCGTGCGGAGCTTCCTAAGCTCTCCGTCAAAGTCTGCTTTGTACTCCGTGGGACGCATTAAGCCAGTGCGACCCGCGAACCATTTCTGGTCGGCCTCCCGGCGGGCCGTGAAACGGTCCACGCATTTCCTGGAGCAAAGAACAGTTCGCCAAGAGTAGTGGCGGATCAGCCCGAACTGTCCGCCGCAGACGCCGCAGCGCTTTACTGTACCACGGAGGGTATTATGAGAGCTGTTGTGCATTCTCGCCTCCTGCTGATGCCATGCGGATAGTCGCCGCGCATCCTCGTGGCGCCGCACCTCGGCCGCACGTCACGTGCGGCGTCGGCATTTCAAGTGCCACTGCATGAACTGACACCGGCGCGACAGTTGACATGTGCGACTGCTTGGCGAAGCGGCACGCTGTATCCCGTGCCTCGCCAGCCAAATCTTGAGGTTAAAATATACCGATGTTGCAATCCTAGTTGATGCGCTTTGTCGCTGTAATCCTGCGTCTAACTCGGATCAGTCAACGAAATTCGACTCATCTGGCGGCGGCTGCGCATAGCTGCGATCGCATTAATCTCCGACCGGATGGACGGGACGCGCCAAAAATTCTCCGCGAGCGGGGGAGAATATTGACGTGTCATTCTGAGCTGCTTGAATCCGCCCAGGGAGCGGTCTCGCTGGGACTTTTGCTGTGAGCTTGCCTTGACCAGGAGTTCGGCAGACATCACCGCCCGCCTCGAATCTCCCTTTACGACAGGAGGACGAGCACATGAAATACCCGATTGGACTACTCCTCTCCGTGTTACTCCTCGATCCAGCGCTGGCTCAGAAAACTCAGCGAGAACCTATGCTGATTGAGCAGATACGGCCCGGAGTGACCTACGAGGATTGCGTCACCCGCTGCCAAAAGTGCGGAAGCGGCAAGAATCCGTACTGCATCAAGAATTTCTGCACCGGTTATCCTCACCGAAAGCCCGGCGCGGCACCGTTGCCAGTGGTCTGCCCACAGTACTCATAGGCCTGTCACAGTTGGGAGCCTCCTTAATTCGGCGAATGTCGCCGTGTTAAAGCTCCCGATGAACGCGTTCTGCATGGGCTTGCCCCGCGATGTAGTGCTAGGTAGCGCGGCTCTGTATCGGCTTACGTCAGAATTGCGTTGCTGTGAGTTCGGTGTCGTTGTCCCTGACCAGCGTCTTGGGCTTCCCGCGTTCGGTGACCAGCCTGCGGTCTAGCTCCCGCGCCACCCGGGTGCCGGGAGCAAGGGACCGGCCACCAGTGCCAGACACTCGCCGGTGCAATCGTCGACCACGGTCAGAATACGGAAGGGACGGACGTCGGTCAGCTGGTCCGATAGAAAGTGGAGCCTCCAACGATCGTTGGAGATCATCGGCGGCATAGTCCCGATTGCCCGCTTACGGCCGCCACGGCGCCGTAGCCTTGTGGTTGACCAGATAGCCCTCCCGCTTGAGCAGCACGCGCGGGCGTCGATATCCGAAACGGCGACCTACCTCGGCGATCACCCTCACGCGCTTGGCGTTGGCCGGCATCATCCGCCCGGGTCACCTTGTAGCTCATCGTCATTAAGCAGCAGCCGATGCCTTTACACGCCCGCCGTTCGCACATCAAGGCTCCACGGAGATGGGCGACAGCTTTCCGCCGCTGCGGGCGTCACCATTTCTTTCCAAGAACGGCCTTCAAGGCAACGTTGTCCAGCACGGCATCGGCCAAGAACCGCCTCAGCCACTTCAGCGCTTGGTCTCCGACACCTCCATGGCGCCATATTTTGCCTTTCATTTGTGAATGCTGGCGCAGTTTGTTACTTAGATTCTCGGCCGGGCCGAGCAGCTGGCACTGCCGCTGCGCCGACATCTCTCCATGGCTGCGGTCGCCGAGCACGCGGCGATCCGGGCGCTCATCTCTAGTCACGTGAATCTAAAGTTCGCCACATAAAGTCTGCTGAGCTTTGTGACAGAAGCGTTTGACGGAAGCCAAAATCTGGTCTGCGGACTTGGTCCATTTGAAGGGCTTGGGATTTTTGTTGTGCAGGTCGATGAAGGTACGGATGTCGGCCTCGAGCTGCCTGACGGAGGTGTGAACACCTCGCTGGATCTGCTTTCTGGTGAGCTCAGCGAACTAGCGCTCGACCTGATTGATCCATGACGCGGAAGTCGGCGTGAAGTGGATATGATAATGCGGCCGGCGGGCGAGCCACGCTTTGATCTTGGGTGTCTTGTGGGTGGCGTAATTGTCCATGACGATATGGACCTCGAGCCCTTCAGGGACTTGAGCGTCGATCTCTTTGAGGAACTTCAAGAACTCGACCGCCCGGTGACGCTTGTAGCATTTGCCGATGACAAACCCCGAGGCGACATCAAGTGCAGCAAACAGCGTGGTCGTGCCATGCCGCACATAGCTGTGCGTGCGACGTTCCGGTACGCCAGGCATCATCGGCAAGACCGGCTGCTCGCGATCGAGTGCCTGAATCTGACTTTTCTCATCGATGCTGAGGACAAGGGCTCGGTTCGGCGGGGACAGATAAAGGCCGACGATGTCGCGTACCTTGTCGACGAACAGCGGATCGCTCGATAACTTGAATGTCTGGCTACGGTGCGGCTGCAAGCCGAACGCCGCCCACATTCGGCGGATCGTGGTGTGGGAAAAGCCGGTTTCCGCAGCCATCGAGCGGATCGACCAGTGCGTCGCATCGGCTGGCGTCGTCCGCAACGTCCGCTCGATCACCGCGGCAACCTGATCGTCGTTGATGGTTCGAGGGCGACCAGGGCGGGCCTCGTCAAGCAGGCCGTCACAGCGATCCTTCAAAAATCGGCGACGCCACTTCCCAACGGTGTGTTCGTGGAGGCCGAGTTCGGCAGCCACAGACTTGCTTGGCAAGCCATCCGCACATCGCAGGATCGCGCGGCATCGCTCAGATAGCGACCGGGCAACGCGATGACGACGAACTTGCCTCTCCAGGTACGTCCGCTCCTGCTCGCTCAGCACTAACGGCGCAATCGGCCGGCCTCTCATACCTGCATTCGCCACAAGCGCTCTCCTCTACAGAGATTCGAGCTATCAACTAATGCGACGAACTTGCGTTCCAGATGACTAGGACCTCTTTCGGTAAAAAATACCGCTCGACGATCAACTGGCCGATCTTGGCGTGCAGCTTCTCAATGTCGCGCTCGCGCTGCGCCGTCGCCGATGCAGCTCCCGAACGGGCGTGCCGCCTGATTCAGAAGCCGCATCTTCCAAACGGAAATCTGGTTCGGGTACCCCTGTTAGCGTTGCGCCAGATCGGCCACCGTCGCATGCTTTCGCAGCGCCTCCAGCGCGATCTTCGCCTTCGGCGCCGCGTCAATCTTCCGCCTCGTCCTCTGCGTCATTCTCCACTGTGTCGTTTGCGACGGAACGGCCCAAAAGCCAATTAGTCAACCGGTCCGATTCGGGTCCACATCAGTGAAAAGATCATGCCGATGGTTCACCGCGCACAGCGGCAGAATGGCGAAATAAAGTGGACAGCGGCAAGAGTGCTCGCGCGCTGCTCAGCCTGGGCCGGGGAGTGCGTTGCGCTGATTCCCTGACAATGTTGCGCGCTCGCTAAACCCGTCCAGCTTCACAGGCCAGGCACCGTGTGTGTATCGCTCTCCTTTGTCGCGCGCCGCCTCGATTCGCCTCTCTCTTCCTCGCGATCACCCCGGCACACAAGTACTCTTGTACAATCGCGCTTTCCGGTCACCGTAAACACCCGCCTCCGACTGGAGGCTCGGCCTTGTTGCGCGCGACCATATATCGACACATGGGCAACACGCCTCTTATACCAGGCATCATTGGCTCTCGAAGGAGGCATCGGGCAAACAGGAAGCGGATTTGACCGGCCAGCCGTCGTGCAGGCCAAAGCCCGCTGAGTCTCTCTCGATCAGGCTGCGGCAACATAGCGTTGCGGCCCCAAATCGCTTTAACGTTCCCGTTTAGTCGATGAATTTGACGCTATGAGGGTAAGCGGACACATTGATATAGCGATGCGTTATTTCATCATCAACGGCAATGTCCTGTATCGCCACAATGCTCACCCATGTGCCGGACTCTCTATCAGCCCAAACTCTTTGTGCATTTGGGTTCGCGGAATGGTTCATTAGCGAACTCAAACCAAACACAATGTACCCCGTCAGAGGCTCGGTCTTACTGCTTTCGTGCCGCACGAAGTAGTACTCCAAGACTCCCGTACGATCTAACAGCTTGGCCGCAGCATGATCAAATCCCCAAGTAGGGGCGCGATCGATCACATCTCCGGTTTTGAATGCAATGTTTGCAAATACGCCGCGACCCTTTCGTGGCACAGTTTTGACGTACAGCGCGTTACTGCGATCAAAGACCTTTTCTTCCATTGAGTGTGTCTTACTAGTTTTGAACATTGATCTTCCCTTCGTTTCATTCCTCGTGGCAGATCGTATTCCGTGCGACGGACCCCTGACTGTGCAAGCCCGACTTCAGGTCCACCAGAGAACCACATCTGGGCTCGCAAACCCAAAAAAACAGTTCAGGAGAAGGCGAGGCTTCCCATTGCCTGATTGTCGGGTCACCCCATGAACGTAGCCGCCGTCGATGAGCGCGATATCTCCTGCTTTGAGCTGAAAATCGTGATAAGGAAGGTCCTCAAGATAAGCTGTCGAAAAGGGATAGCCTGTAGTCTCCAGGCCTTGCGATTTTCGGTCACTCTCTGTCGGTTTGTGGCTCCAGATGCGCAGATTGCCACCTTCATCGGGCATGCTGGGGTAGAAGTTCAGCGCTACAACCGTTTTGTTCGCCACCGGCCGGATCTCGCTATCGGCACATAGAACTTGGGCGACGTCATCGTGGGGCTCTAAGCAATACATCCCTGCGCCAGACCAGCAGATGGCACGACAAAGATTAGCTTGACCGTGCTCCGAACGAGCCAGCCGCAACTCAACTCCCTGTTTGTGAAGCTCGCCTTTCAGCGCATCGAATAACGCGCGGACCGGATCTACCAGATCCGCAAAAAGGGCTTCCACGAAAGGACGCGCACTTTCCGCCTCGGCAAAATAGGTGGCTGCATTCCTCCGGTAGTGCGATGCGCCGACGTATCGGCCGGGAACGCCATCTTTGCGCTCCTCGAGACCGGGGTTTCGATTAAAGTTCGTCGTGATGTCCTCGGCCAGCTCGGGACTGAATGCCTGTTTGATGTGCAGGCCGGTGATCTCACCCTTTAGGACTGAGATGATCTCCCCAAGTTTGATGGAGCCGGTTCGTTCCTTGGTCGTGAGACGCGAGATCGCTGGTACTTGAGACAGCTGGGCAGTTCCCATTGCCTTACTCCTGTATTGCCTGCTCGAGGATCGCGATGCCACGGTCGAGCTCGTCATCCGAGATTGTTATCGGCGGGAGGACTTTGATGACGTCTCGGTTTGGTCCCGAAGATTCAATCAGCAGTCCGTTTGCGAACGCGATATCGTGTGCGCGGTCGAAAATCGCGTGTGAGCGACACTTGAGTCCCGCCATCAGGCCGCGACCTCGCTTTTCTTCAATGCAATTTGGGAATTTCGCGACGAGATCATCAAGGTGTCGTTGCAGTTTGGCAGCTGTCCGCTCGACGCCATGAGTAAATTTGGTGCCTGACCACATTTTGCACATGGCGCCTGCAGTCACGAAAGCAAGATTGTTGCCTCTGAAGGTGCCGCTATGTTCTCCGGGTTTCCATACGTCTAGGTCGGGGCGAATCAAAACCATCGAGAGCGGATTTCCCGAGCCGCTTAGCGACTTTGAAAGACAGACGATGTCTGGCTCGATCTTTGCGAATTCGAAGGAGAAGAAATCACCTGTTCGGCCTGCTCCTGCTTGAATGTCGTCGACGATGAAAACGATGCCGTGGTCACGGCAGATGCGCTGAATATCCGTGAGCCAACGTGCCGATGCAGTGTTCATGCCGCCTTCTGCCTGGATCGTTTCCAGAATGATTGCGGCGGGTTTTTCTATGCCACTCCCGAGGTCGCCCAGGACGTAGTCGATGTAACTCGCTGAATCGAAAGCTCCGTTTGCATAGCCGTCATAGGGGACGCGGATCACATCGTGGCGAGCCACGCCGCCGAGCTCCCTGGTAGAGGCTGAACCTGATACAGCCAGGGAGCCAAGTGACATCCCGTGGAACGCATTTGTAAAGGCCATGACGCTGGAACGGCCGGTATATTTTCGGGCCAGCGCAAGCGCCGCTTCGTTAGCGCCTGTTCCAGTCGGTCCAGGAAATTGCAATTTGTACGAAAGACCCCTCGGCTTCAGGATCGTATCAACAAATACTTCGATAAATTCACGTTTCGCCGTGGTGTGCATATCAAGCGACAAAAGAATGTTCCCGCCCGCGAGATAATCAATTGCCGGTGCAAGGATATTGGGATTGTTGTGCCCGTAGTTGAGTGCGCCGGACCCCACAAGGAAATCAATATAGCTCTTGCCGCCCTCGTCCCAAATCGTCGCCCCAAGCGCCCTCGTAAAGACAGTGGGAAACGACCGGCTATAGCGACGAACATTAGATTCATGAGCAGAGAAAACGTCAACATTCATCTTGCGGATCCGTGTGCATGCATCTCTTGAGCGAAATGGACCGAACACGTTCAGTTTGCGACAAATGTCCAGACTGCAGCGACTGGTTCATCACGGTGCATTCCAGACCGTTGTTTCGATTCAGCTCCTGGCGAGTCTTTTATCTAAGACTCTGCGAACAACGAACCTACTAAGGCCGGTAGTCTTTGTTGCAGAGGCACTGACCTTGCCCCGCAATATGTGGAACGGCCGGCGTGCAAGAGCTTCTTCAGCCGATTTCACACATTGGGACCACGCCGTCATATCCCTGGCCTTTGCGCCCGGCACGTGGCCGCTGGGCTCGATGAGATTCGCGCAACGAGAAGCTAAATCAAGTTCACGCGTTTTAGCGCATGGGAGGCAGTAGCTTCACTCGCTTCGGGATTTCGTCCCATGGTTCATCGGCTGTTGTTGCACCTTGCCCTCTGCCGGCCAGCGCCGGTCAGATCGCCTTGGCGACTGCGTCCATCGGACGGCGGCCCGCAGTAGTCGACAGCGGGTTGGGGTGCCGGTAGGTTCCGCCTTTCTTCAGAAGGCGCAAATGATCCGCGCAGTTTTGTTGGCTTGCGCAACCGTGGCAACCTCGAACGACCGTCTGACGAATAGCGCCTCAGCCAGGGTCGCACCTGAGCGTCCTCGGCCGCTTCTCTGGGGCGTTGAAAGATCGAATCTCATCAGTCGCCCTGCTTTCTGGATCGGCTGATGGCGCTCGGGTGGTCGGAGGTTGAAGTGACCGATGATGATCTGGGCCGTTCAGCCACCAGCGGCGACCTGCCGGATTTGAGCGAATGGTAGTGGAGTTTGCCTTGGCAAGGCTGGTGCGGTTTGCTCCCGCAATATCGCGCTTCGCCAACAACAGCCGGGATTGGCAGCAGACGCGTGGGCGATACCGTTCTGGTCGATCAGGAGACGATTTATGCGCCGAGGCACGGCACCGCCTCCCTGCTGCTCGGGCTCAAAGGCAGCCTCAATGAGTACGAGCTGGATCTGTTGCGCCAGCGCTCGCTCTCGGCCCGCTACGAGAAGGCGCGCTGGGGCGAGTTGGTTGTGGCGGCGCCATATCCCGCACTTCAACTGCGCCTGGATGGATAACGACGGCCTCATGGCATCGCCTTCCGCGGATTGCGCGTCGATGATGCAGTCGATACTGCTTGCTTTTCCGTCCGGGCGCTACGCCGCCGCAACCGCGGCCGCCAAGGAAGCCGGCATCAGATGCGCGATGCTCTCAGCCGCGAGGTCGAAGCAGCGTGCTATGGCGCCGACCGGGCCTTGCAGTAATTGAATGCGGCTGCCCCTGCTAGCCGGTTGGTGGCGAGCGAGCGTGAAGCGCGCTGGAACAAGGCACTTCCCATGGCGCAGAGGAAGAACGCAAGAGCCACCTACGACACTGTACGACCGAGGGCTGCCGCTGATCCAGCGACGCCTTGCGCCGCTGGCCACTGCTCTAAAGACTGTCTGAACGGCGCCTACAACCGATGCACGGCTGAAGAAGTGCGTCGTGGGCATCCCGATCGACGAAGTCGTGGCCGATGTAGCCTCGGAGATCGTTCTCATCGTCCACGACGAGGGTGACGCCACAGCGAGCTGCGCTCGCCGACGCGCCGGCGGGGACAGCGCGGCAGCACCTCTACCGACAATCATCCAAGGCGCGCGTCGGCTGGTGCTGATCGGTAGCGACGAACTGATTGCGGCTTCCTCAACCGCAACGGCCTCTTGCGGGCAACAAGCGCCGGAGCCGCGTGCGCGTCACATCAATTAGCTCGAGGTACTGCGTCCCGGTGTTCAAGCCCGCGGAGGACGGGATCAAGCCTTGGCTCATCCTGAAGATTGCGTCCAAGACGCTCCGGCTCGCCTAACGCGGGAGAGATCCAATCTCTTCATCCGCTGTTGGATGGTCATTGGGTCTTTGCCCGCGCCGCCTCAGAGCGTCCGCCGTTCAATCGATCACCAAAGGGCGCGGCAAACCCAAAGCCCCGCAGGATCGCCTCCCAACCAGCGAAACCTCTTCTCATCAATCGCATAGCCAGACGGGTACTCCGATGCAGGTTTGACAATTGCGCCAAGTCTCCACATTTCCTGGGCCTCCAGAATGGGCATGAACCAGTGGGCGTTGAGGCATTCGGCCAGGAAGCGGCAGTTGAAGGCTGGATAAAGACGTTGTCGGTCGGCTTTCCGAGCCGCGAGAGGCGAGAAGACCAGCGTGCCGCGGCCCGCGCTGATGGCCCACAGGGTAAGATCGCGGGAAACGAACTCGCTGCCTTGATCGACGCGGATCGTTGCCGGAAAACCCGCTTTTAGCTGAAAATCGAAAGGCCCCGAGGCACCGTCGACAACCGCCGAAGTCAAGGCATGTGGCGTAGGCCGTTCTGTTGGTTAAGCGCAAGCACGCGCACGGCTCTCAATATGATTGAGAAGGACTGTGGGACACTTGGCGCAGCTGTTCGTCTGGTATTTCCTAAGGGCGGCTCCCCAAGCAGTTTCTAAGTCAAACCCCGGGTACCGGACGTTTCCGACAACAAGTTTATGCCTGTCGGGATCACCGATCGCGCAAGAACAGGGATAGAGGTCGCCGTTTGTAGAGAGATAGCCGGAAGCGAAATGACAGTTGCATTCGGTGAACCGAACGTTCGGCGGCTGCGTTGTCACTTCGACGAGAATCGGCGTTAGCAGCTCAAGGCGCGTCGAGCCCTGTGCAGCCATTGCGATTAGTGCCGTCTGAAGTTCTTTAACTTCCTCAGCCGAGACCAAACATTCGTCTTCGTAGTCGAGAGCGGCACCTACAGCGAACATCGGCATGATTCTGAAAGTGTCGACGCCGATCGATGACAATGCGCGATAGGCGTCCAACGCCCCATGGATGTTGTGCCGATTCACAATCATCCTAGCCTGCACCGAGGCCCCGCAATTAACTGCCTCTGCCATCTGCCGGAGTGCCGTTTTGTGAACTCCCCGCTTTGTCTGAACGCGGTCAAGCGCCTGCGCGTTTGCAGCATCAAGACTGAATTGAAAGGCAAGCTTGTCGCGATCGTCGAAGATTGATGCGACATCCCGAACTGGAACCTGACCAAGTCCACCAGTGTTCAGCTGGACATGAATGCCTCGTCTGTTCGCAGCGTGTGCCATCAGGGCTGCGGAGCGCGGAAACACGATTTTGAGAAGCGGCTCACCGCCGGTTACGATGACTTTTTCCAACCTATGTCGTTCAACGAGGAGGTCCACGAAATTCGTAATTTCTTTGATAGTCAACTGTGATGGATCCCGGCGTTTCCTGGATTGATTTCTATACTGTTCGGGAACGTAGCAGTGTTTGCAATGAAGATTGCAGTAGGAGGATACACTTATTTTGACTTGACCAAAAACGGGCGGAGGCAAGTTGCGAAACGGCATGAAGTCCTTTCAACTTTTCTGAGGGCGGAGCAGGATTTATGCCAGCACGAGGCGAACGGAATTGTTGGCGGCCTTTGGGCACAATGTCGCGGCCGAAACAGCCTGTTGAGTTCGATACGTCGTCCCTTCGAGCAGAAGCACGCTCACGCCATGGCCATCCGAGAAATCGCTTGAAGCCGCCGAGGTCACGAGCTCTGCACTTCTTGATAGTAAGTCAACATGCTGATTCCGGACGGTCCGCGGATCACGCGCCACAAGGGGCCAAAAGGCAAAGACGGTGCCGGGTTCAATGCCCCGCCCGTTATAGCCTAGGCCCGGTGAACGCACGCACCAATGCTTGAGAGGCGCGACGCCGCCTAACACGACCAGAGCGGTCGAAACGAAAGGAGGAGAGAATCTTGTTCCACGCCATTTCACGCTCGGGCAAGATTCAGGTCTTCAAATTGTCTGTTAGGCGCCGCGTGGCAAGATTGAAATAAGGCAGTTGATCTGCTCCTACCGAATCTATGACCAGGGTCGCTTGCCGTAAGCATCGGTCGCGATGATCACCCACTCGGCATTCTCAGATCCGTTGCCGCGCCATTCCTCCAGCGCGAACCGGTACCGCTGGCGACGATGCGTTCTCTCAGTGAAGCTCCTTCCTCACCGCCGCGAGAGCGAGTCGACACAGGCCGCGCACGTAAGCCAACGGCTCTATGGTGCCCGGGGGCTTGTCGAGCAGCGCTCCAGTGTTATTTTCGTCGCCGATCGTCTTGCGCGTCTCGTCCGCACTACTGCAGCAACGCGCTTGTCCATTGGCTCTCGATTTTCTGCAAACCCTTGCGTCCAACGGCACAATGCAGAGTACTGGTGCGCTCATCTCCGTATTCCAGTTTGATCAGCCGTTCACCCAATGGTGAGCCCAGCACTTCTACTAGGATATTGCGCATGCTCCACATGCCTGCGTTAACCAGCCCGCCCCCGAACCTCCAACACCTATTTTGGGTGCTTCTGGCACAGCGACCTGCGCACCCCTGTCGGCAAGATGTAGGGCGGCAGCAAGGGTCGCCTGGCCAGCGCTACGCCGAGCGGCATGGTAATTTCTGCGCGCCTGCTCACGGGAGCCACTACGCTTGCCGGTGATGCTGGACTGCCCGCGCCCCCAACTGATGACTGCATTCGATCATTCACGAAATGAAAGCAGCAACACCATTTGCCCTCCAGTCGAGCTGACGCTCGGCTCGCACATGATGCAAATATCCTACCCACGTCACTGCGACGTGGCCATTCCTCTGGAGAGCGCGGCCAGCAGACCACTCGCGCTGACCGTATACCGGCCGGACTTTGGTAGTCCCCGCGCTCTGCAGCAGTAATCATCATTGCGCGCCCACCGATCTCATCCCTTGGGCAAGTCGTCCAACCAGCAGGCATCCTCCACGTGCGGCCGGCAAAAGATCCTTCCGATCTTTTCGGGCATCTTATTTTGATGATATCGCATATACACGCGGCCATCATCTCCCAGATCGAGGATCTCGATCTTTCCCGTGTAGTGGGACATGATGTATTTGAATGTCTTCTGGATGCCGCTGAGACGTTGGTTGATGCCGCGCGTAATCTCTAGTCCACGACGCAATGAAACCTGAAAGTGCGAAGCGCCCTTGACCGGCCTCCCTGAAAAAGATAGTAGGGACGCACTCCGATTTGATGACATTTGGCAAAGGTCGCCGCCAACACCTCGGGATCATCATTGACTTTCGCGAGAAGAACGGCCTGATTGAGGAATTGTACGCGCCGTGCGCGCAAGGACTGAATTTGGCGCACCGCATAGTCCCAAATTTCGCCGATGTGATCGAAATGTGTGACAATTACTGCAGTTTTACCCGTTTTTTGGAGTCGTTGGAACAAGGCTGGTAGAGCGGAATCGTCAAAACGCTTGGGCTCATAGGCCAGCATTTTCGTGCCGAATCGAATTGATTCCAAATGTCTGATGGGGAGCAAATGATCAAGAATCTCATTGAGGTTGGCGGTGCTGAGCACGAATGGGTCGCCTCCAGATAGCAGCACGTTCGTCATTTCAGGGTGGTCCCGAATTTATTCGGCGACCCTTGCGAAATCGGGTGCAATTTCATCGGACTCCTTGCCGACTAGGCGCTTGCGAAAGCAATAGCGGCAATATGAAGCGCATCGGTCCGTTACAAGCAACAAACCGGTCTGGGGATACTTATGCTGGAGGCCGAGCACGACCGTGTTATCGTGCTCGCCGCTCGTATCTAAACTGCCACGACTCTCGAACTCCTGAACTGAGGGCTCCACAATGTTTTTGAGCTGCTCGTAGTAGCCACCGTTTGTAATCTGATTGCGGTAGTATTTCGTGACCTGATGACGGGTGATGTTGTTGGCTTGCAATTCACTCTCAGTGACGACCCCGCCCCTTCGATGAATTTCATGACATGCCCTCTAACGGGCATGGAATTAGCTGCGCTCGTCATTGCTACATCTTGTCCTATGTGATGAACTGCATCCTGACCCGCAGGCCATTTGCTCACCGATGGTACACGGGGAACAATGGATCGAAACCTACCTAGCTTGGTGAAGACACTTGGAATTATATGCCGATGAAGCGAGGTCGGCACGTAGCTGCTATCGACAGCAGCGGTGCGTTTCTGAGCTGTGGCGGGATCACTTCCGCACGCTTTTCGGCGAGTCACCAGTCTCGTCCGACGAGTTGACCTGACGCCAATCACCAACGCTCTCGGTTGTTCCAGTAACGATCAGCTTCGCATTCTTTTAGGCAATAGTGCGGCCGATGGTGGCTTCGGATGAGAACGTCGGCGGACACATCCGCTCACTATACTAATGAGCGAACCGCGGCACGTAAGCGTCGTCGCTGCTGTAATGCTCAATAGCGAAGGAGAGTCTAACGAGACCCCGCATCGCGAAACCGCGCCTAATCTCGGCTGTCTCAAGATTGGTCGAGATAACTCCGCGCAGGGTCTCAGAGGATGGCCTACTCGTCCGCGAACAGGAGCCACAAGTCGGAAATCTTCGATTTGCACTTTCGGAACGTTGCAAGTGTTGTCGCCGGTCAGATCCGCTTGACGTTGGCCAGTTCGCACCCGTTCCAACCGCGTTCGATGATCAGGGCGGATAAAGGCTTCGAGTATGTGCGCATCAATGCTGCGGTTTCGGTGGGTTCGAGAAGGCTGCTGTGTTCAGCCGCACAAGCATCGAGCTCTCCCTGTTGACAAGGTCCGAGACCGCAATGGTGAGCCGCACCGTACCTTGTCGGCACGAATGCCAAGCCTAGCGGTCCGACATGTTTCGCCGAGGCCAGGACGATCTTTTCGAGGAGGGGTCCAAGCGGTGATCGCGCACAGCCTCCCCTGCCACCCTCATTTTCAACAGCAATACGTCGTACCCACATTGTCGGGTTCGCAACCCATCTCCAAAGGTCCACGCTGTGGTTCATGTGAGGACGAGCGGATCTGGGCCGCTCGCAAATACAACTGTCGCATTCCAATGGGCTTCTGTGAGGTCGCCAGGCGCAGCACGCAGCTGGCCTTGGCCCGGCGACCTCACGAAACGCACATGATTCCGAACCAATCGGCAACCGTGATTCGATCGTCGCGTAGATGCGACGGAGCAAGCACAGGACGACGGAAGCCGGCGGTCTGTTCCGGGCTAGGCTGGACCAGATTGATCCGGCCGGCGCGGTTCGGCTCCTCGCATCCTCATCTGAGTCAGAGAACTCTTGTGCCTCATTCTGGTCAAGCTATCGGGCACGCTCAGCCCTCCCACCCCGCTCATCAGCCATCTTAACGAGAGCACCAAGTAGCTCCATCGCGCAGCGATGCGGAAGCCTGCTGTGGCTACTTGCACCACTCGGTAGTCTTGACGTTGGTCTCGCCCAGTCAAGCGCGCCTCGGTCTTGACGGGTCCGAAACTCTCGGCGAGCGTTCGCTTCCGGCCCGCGCGACACTCGCCTTTTTCTTTCATCACGATTGCCGGCGACAATGAATGTCATATGGCGCCTCAATCTCGCACATCACCCTGGAGCCAATACTCAGCGGCCTAATGTTGGCTCTGAACATGTCTAATCAGGCCAAGAAGCATGCTCCATCCCTGCTGGCGGAATGTGTCGGCCGCATCGCCTGAGCTCAACGAACTGACGACGCATGATAAACAGTGCAATCATTCCGGCGCCTAGCTCCGCGATGGCTTGACTGGCCAACACTCCGCTGAAGCCAGAGATGGCAGGGAATAACAGTACAGCCGGAATGAAGAGATAATGCCTCGCGAAACACACAACCGCGCTGAGACGCGCTCTCCCGAGCGATTGAAGCATCGCCGTGACGACAGTCTCAATACCATACAATCCAAAAAAAAGGTGGAAGACGGTGCAGGCAGAAACGGCAATTTCCCTGACGCTATCGCTATCGCTAAACAGCCTGACCAAAGGACGGGCAAAAACCATAATGGCCGCGGAATACGCAAAGGAAAGCGCAACCGTGATAGAGAGCATGACCTTTGCAGCCCTCAGTACGCGAAAAAAATCGCGTGCGCCCCAGCCAAAACCCAGGATAGCTTGAGAACCCATACAGAAACCGCTGATAAGCAGTGCGCCAATTGTTAGGAGTCGCACGGCTATTCCCACGGCCGCGATGGACTCTTCGCCGAAGGGCGCAGCTGCTCCGTACAAGAGCACAACAGTAATAGCAGATAAGATGCTGGTCACGGTCGCTGGCGCCCCCACGAGCGCGATCTGTCTGATGCGATCTGCTCGCAACGAGATGTGAGACATCCTGACGACGACCATTCCGCGTCGCTTGATAAAATACGCGATATAGAGGCTAATAGCCGCAGCCTGAGACACAAGCGTTGCGAGAGCGGCGCCTCGCACACCGAGCTCCAGCACGGTTATGAGCACTGGATCAAGGCCAGCGTTCAGGATGAAGGCGGTCATCATCGTCCACATGCTGAATCGTGTGTTGCCTTCGGCTCGGACGATGAAGCCGTTGACGATGTTCAGAAGCATCAGGGTGCATCCGAACAAAAGCGTCGTTGCATAGTCGAGCGCCAGGGGCATGATGGTTGGAGTTGCTCCGAGCGCTAGGAAGATCTCTCGCATGTTTAGAAACAGAGCGACTGTGACCGTGATGCCGATTGGCGCGGCGAGCGCGAGAGCGGTACTGGCGGCTCGACTCGCCTCTAGGTACTCACCAGCACCAAGATGACGAGACATGAACGACGCTGCTCCGACTCCTATCCCCTGTCCGGCCGCCGCGAGCAGGACCACGATCGGCAAGGTCATGCTGACAGCTGCGATCGCAGGCGCGCCGAGTGTGCCAACAAAGATTGCGTTGACGACCTGCTGAAACGCGTTGATCGACAAGCCAACAACAGACGGAATGGCGAGCCGTAGGATAAGTCTGAACAGACTGGGGTCTGATAGATCGACGCGCGCGTTCTTGTTCGGCATCACATCGTGATCGGCCTCGGCGGCGAATTCCGTATCGGGCACATTCATGAATGAAGGTGTCCCGAGATCTTCCGCATTTCGCTGATCGTCTGCATCAGCTCCTGTTGCAAGATCGTGCAAAGATGGCGGGTCGCCTCATAATCGACCATGCTCGGATCATAAGTGGTGTCGATCTGTAGACGACCGGATTGATATCCGACCTCGAACCAGAAGAGGTGGATCGCCGCTGCTTGATGCATGTGTTCGCCGATCGAAAGCGGACAAGGGTCTGTGTCTAGAAAACGGCGTGGGAAATGGCGCTGCAACCCGGCGCGATAATTCACCCCAATTCTGGGTAGTGGCAGGCGATCGAGCCGACCCCGCACGGCTGAATCTCGGTTTAGGAATTTCAGGGCCCGAAAGCCAATTCCCCCACGCGGCAGCGCAGTGCGCTGCCGGTATATTGAACGAGCGCGGTCGGAACGCGACTCCCTTGCGGTGACTTTCAATGGAAGCGGAACGAGCTCGCTGATAAGGCCAATGATCTGAGATGAATCGAAATCATCAAACAGCCGACCTCGTGTCGAGATCAGGCTATCAATCCAGAGCGAATAGTTGCCGAACAGGGCGCCACACGCACCGGACAGGGCAGCAAGAAACACATCAAAGTCCTGACAATGCGCTGATCTGGCTCCAATACTGAGGAGACCCGCTGTCGCTTCCCCATCGATTTCAAGATGGTACTTGGCTTGATCTATCCCAAGCGAACGGCCGTTCGCGTCCTCCGGACGATTTCCGAGACTTGCATTGTGAAGCTCTCTCGCGCTTTCTTCGGCAACACTCGTACCGCCCGATGACGCGTCGCTGACGCAGAAATTGAATTGATCGTAGTCAATGCCCTCCCAGTGCTTGAGTTCGCCTGGTGCTTCGCTGTTCGCGTAGTGCTCGAGGCGCTTTAACCAGGGAGAGAGCCTTTGTACGGTCTCGGGACCCTTCACATTATGGCCTGCAGCAAGAGCGTTGTATGCGTCCTCCAATGCTTCCAGGAATAGCCGATAGCCCATCCCATCTGCTACGAAATGATGCATCAGCACCAGCAGGTAGTAATCGCCGCTTTCTGAAGTGCGGAAGGCCGCGACGTGAACAAGAGGCGTGTGGCCGTCAAATCGAAACATGTGCTGACGTCTTGCCGAGACGCTCTCGATTGTCCTGCGCTGGTCTGGGCCGGTCATCCGGACGAGATCGATCTCCTCCACAATGCGCTCGGCCGGACAAGGCCCAATCCCCAGCCGTAGTCCATCTTGGGTTCGGGCAACGCGGAGCCTGAGGCCTTCGTGCCTCTCGATGACATGGGCAAGAGCGCGGTCCAGGATCTTGATTTTCAGGAAGCCGCCGCGCAAGAAGAACAGATCGCCGATGTTGAAATGCTCGTCAAAGCCGAGAAGAGAATTCCAAAACGATATTAAAGGGGGCACAGGCAGTAAGCCGTCCGCGAAAGCGATGTTGTGGGCCGCCGCCTCCGCTTCCCCGGCCGCCAAGTCCCTGATGGTCGGTGTTCGATAAAGTTGGTTGACAGTGAGATTCAGCCCGGCTTTGCGCGCCAGCGTGATGCAACGTACGCTCAGAAGAGAATCGCCTCCGATATCAAAGAAACTGCTGTCGATACCTACCCGCTTGGCGCCTAATAGATCCTCCCAGATCCGAGCGAGAATCCGCTCGTTCCTGGTGCGGGGCTCAGCTGATGAACTAGTTTCTATGTCGCGGTAAGGAACGCATGATAGGCGAGCACGATCTATCTTTCCGCTCGTCGTCAGTGGAATACTGTCAACCAACCTGAAGGCTGCCGGAATCATAGAAGATGGCAATCTATCGCGCAGGTGGGCGAGAAGCTCTCCGGAGCTTAGATTCTCGCGAGCGGGTACCACGCTCGCCGTCAAGCGGCGATCGTCATCGATGTCTTCTGCGAAGACCGCGGCCTTTGCGATTGCCGGATGAGACTCGAGGGCAACTTCGACCTCCTCCGGCTCGATCCGAAAGCCCCTCACCTTGATCTGGTTGTCCGATCGGCCGCAAATCTCGAGAAGGCCGCTGGTTGAGATGCGTGCGATGTCCCCAGTTCGATAAAGCACGTTGTATTGTCCGCCATCATACGGATTCGGCACGAAACAGCGGTCAGTCCGATCTTGATCGCGCCAGTACCCAGCGCTTAGGCAGCGGCCCGCGATGCACAGTTCGCCGGGGGCTCCAACAGGCACTCTTTTCAATCGTGAATCGAGCACGTAGAGTTTGACGTTGTCGATCGGCCTCCCCACCGGGACGAGCGCCGAGTTGTCCTCGGTATCCGATGTTTCGTGGACGGCCGCATTGGACGCACATTCCGTCGCACCATAGAAATTCCACAACGACACGCCCGGAAAAGACGCACGCCAGCGAGCGGGCAGCGAGGAAGGCATCGGCTCGGCGCTGCTTGTGACCAATCTTAAGGCGGTCCTTTGCGGTTGCCGTTCCTGAGACCCAATGAGACCGGACAGGACTGGCGGAGAGGCAAAAAAGCGTGTCACGCGATGCTTTGCCAAACTGCACAACAACAGATCCGGATCTAGCACCTGCTCTTGGGTGAGGATCAGCGTGGGCACACCTCTCAGAAGCCCACCAAAATACTCCCAAGCGGACGCAACAAGGCAGGCGGACTTCTGGACAACCATGACGTCGGTGCCATCGAAGGGAAAGCGCCGCCACATCCAGTTCAGCCGGTTGAGAATGGCCGCTTCCGGTATAAGAACCCCCTTCGCCCGGCCCGTGGAGGAGGACGTATATATGAGGTTCGCAATTCGGCGATCTAACGGTTTCTCGCTAGGTGCGAAATCATCCGCAGTCCTGTTGCACCTTTCTAAGGTGGATAGACAAATCGACGGTATCTCAAAGCCAGGCTCCGTGGTATTCGCGTGGACCAAGAGCTTTGCCTGACTATCTCGCAGGATATGTTGGATCCGATCCCGCGGATAATCCGGAGGTATCGGCACAACAACAGCATCCAAGCCTCGCGCCGCAAGCATGACAGCGGCAACGTCCGGCGACCGGTCAACAAGCGTGCCGACCAGATCGCCGGCCCCCACCTTCATATCCTGCAGTAACGAGCGGATAGCTGCTACGCGCTCACGCAGCTGGCCAAACGTGACCTCCCCGAACTCGCCAAAATATGCTACTTTGCCGCCATTAGAGACGCTGATCTGCTCGAAGGCTTCAACGAGCGGACATTCAGATTCATATCGCTGGATCGACCCATCCAGCGAATTCAGGATAGTGAGATCTGAGGCGCTGAGGCAGCTTAGTTCCTCAATGGGCACAAGCGGCTTATCAACGCAGGCGGCAATCAGAAAGCGCAGATTGTTTGCCATGCGGACAGCCAGATCACTCGATATTATGTCTTCCGCATACGCCAGCTGGAGCGCAATCTCATCGCCGTGATCTTGCGCGTACAGTGTTAAGTCGAATTTGATATAGCCTGTGTCATACTCGCGGAATGTCAGAGCCACCTCGTCTTGACCAAGTGGCTCGGCGGCTTCGGAGTACATGTTGAACATGACCTGGAAGATCGGTGATCGCCCTGGTTCGCGACATAACCTGGTGTCCCTGACCATCCATCCGAATGGATAGGCCGAATTTGCGATGGCATCGCTGACCAGGTTCTGGATGCGCCGGGCATGAGCAGCAAAGGACTGACCGGCATCGATCGCGGCACGGATCGGCAGCATATTCAGGAAAAAGCCAATGATGTCAGCACTGCCAGGTTGATCCCGTACAGCGTGTGGCATGCCGACGACAATATCGTCCTGGCCGCTATACATTCGTAGCAGCAGCTGGAAGCAAGCCAGCAGTGTTGTCGACGTGGTGCAGCTATTTTGGCGCGCGAATTCTCTTACCCGGCTGGATAGATCGCCGCCAAGCAGCACCGGATGCGAGCCGCCGCGGTATGAATTCGTTTGCGGGCGCGCTCTTCCAAGCGAAAGCACCGGTGGATCATCACCAATCTGACGACGCCAGTAGTGACGTTGGTTTTCCAGCGCCTCCTGAGAAACGTGTTGTTTTTCCCACGCCGCGTAGCCCGAGAGTGACGCCCGCTTCTCTGGCCAAGGCGCCGCAGCATCTAAATATCTCTGCTGAAGATCTCTGAGCAGAACAGAAATCGACCAGGCATCGAGGATGATTTCGTGAGCGGTGATCAATATGAGATGATTGTCAGGACCAAACCTGACCATGCGCGCGCGAAACAGGTGGCCCTGTCCAAGATCGAAATTGTCTTTCAGCTCCGTTCGTCGAAACTGTGCGATGAGCTCCTCAGCCTCGGAGGAGGTGAGATGAGATACATCGATCAATTCAAGATTTGTGCATGGCGGAGCATCAAAGCACTGAACCGGACCGTCTTCATCGATAAAGCGCGCCGAAAGTGCCTGGTGGGAATGAATGACCTCCGTCCAGGCGCGATTGAACCGAGCTAAATCGATGTTTCCCTTAATCCGTATCCCGCCTTGAATGATGTAGTTCCGGGCAGTTGGATCGAGCTGCGCCAGAAACCAAAGGTGCTCCTGGAGGTGCGTCAGAGGCGATCGGTTTAGTTTTCGGTATGTCAAGGCTGTGCATGGATTGGACTCAGTGCGAGCCTCGATCGAAGCGGCAAGAGATCGAATTGTGCCATTCAGGACCAGTCTGAAATCCGCTTTCACTCCGAGCAAAGTCTGCAACTGTCCCAATATAAGCATTGCGCGGAGGGAGTCTCCGCCGAGGCTTATGAAATGGTCATTCACACCTATGTTCTCGATACGCAAAACGCCGGACCAGATTTGACGTAGCCGGACTTCGAGGTCTGATTGCGGCTCCTCGAAGGGCGTTGACAATAACGGCCGAACACTCCCCGGTTCAGGCAATGCTGCAAAGTCGACCTTTCCATTCCTGGTCAGCGGAATACTGCTGACGCGGATGATTCTTTCCGGAAGCATGTAGCTGGGGAGTGCCTCAGCAAGAAAATTCTGAAGGTCGCTTTCCGCCAGTTCAGCTGGAGCCGACACATACGCAACCAGCCGCCGCGATTCGGCTTGCGCCTCCGCCCCAGCTATATCTCGCGCCGTAAGCTTTACACCTGCGCAGACAGAGGCGACTGCGACGGCGCCATGCACCAACGGATGAGCGGACAAACGAGCTTCGATTTCTCCCAGCTCGATTCTGTGCCCGCGAATTTTGACCTGACGATCCCGTCGGCCGAGACATTCCAAAAGGCCGTCGGAACGGAGGCGCCCAAGATCACCTGTCCGATATAAGCGCCGGAAGGACAGGTCGCTTGAGAACGGGTTTGGCCCAAACGCATCCTTGGTGCGGACATGGTCATTGACGTAACCGGCAGCGACACCGACACCGCTAACACAGATTTCGCCGACTTCTCCTACATTGCAGAGCCGCGGTCCGTCCGCGACATAGACCTCAACGTTTTGAATTGGCCTGCCGATCGGCACATAAGGCTCAGCCAGCGCAGGCGGCACGAAAACCAGATGATGCGTCACGCCGTCGGCGCACTCGGTCGGCCCGTAATGATTGAGAATGGAAACGCGGGGATACAAGGCAAGCCACGCACGCGCCAATCCGGGCGTTAGAGGTTCTCCGACCGTAGAAATAATCCGCAATCCATCCATGGCTCGCTCTGCCGCGGCGAGCGATTGCAGATATTCAACAAACACTGCCAGCATCGACGGAACGAATTGGACGACCGTAGCGCCGCATCGTTGAATGGCTTGAAGGAGCGATGACGGCGATCTAAGTGTCGCATCATCGATGATTGATGTAGAGGCTCCGACGCAAAGCCCAGAGAGAAGCTGCCAAAGCGAGATATCAAAGCAGTGCGATGCCGTTTGTGCAACGCAATCCGTCCGAGTGAGACTTAGAGCATCGATCTTTGCCGCCAAATGATTGTTTAGGCCGGCGCGCTCGATCATTGCGCCCTTAGGCCGGCCCGTCGAACCAGACGTAAACAGAATATAGGCAAGTCCATCCACGTTCGGCGATGGCACGACAGCCGAGGTCTGCACCTGGCGCAGGGCCGCCTCTATAGCTACGAATTGAGGAGCTGCTTTGCCGCTCTCCTGGAATAGGCCGAGCCATTCCGGCCGGTCTCGGCCCATCAACAAAGCGCAGCGGCTCTGCTCGATCATGAATGATGTACGGGAAGTCGGTAGCGATGGATCGAGCGGTAGGTACGTTGATCCAGCTTTCAAAATTGCGATGACCGCCGTCGCCCAGTCGAGGTCCCGCCCTCCCCAATAGCCGACAACCGCGCCGCGAGCACCCTGCTCTCGTAAGGTCCTTGCAAGGGCGTCCGATCTTGATCGGAGGGCCTCATATGTGAGTTCGTCTGCGCCGTGCCTCAGCGCAACTCTCTTCGGATCCGAACCTGCAAGCCGATTGATCGCCGTGATCACGTCAACCGGTTGACCTTCCGCAGACAGCTTCTTGCCTGATTGATTTTCCGTAGGCACGCGCCCCACCATTCGTCGCCTTCTTCGGCGCCCAAATCGGAACGCCGGAGCTCGTCATCGAGGTGTGCATGCGCAGCCACCTGATTCCGCACGTCGCACGGTTTTGTCCGTATGACCTTCTCGGTGTTCGCTTCTGGCTCGATGATCGGCAGAGAAACAGGAGGACGCTAGGACCCCGCGCCCACTTTGGCACCTACCTACGCTTGTGGTGGACCTGCCAGCGTGTGCATGGCACCCGCAATCAACGCGCCCACAGGCTCGTTACGGCTTGTGATGAGCGTAATTATCCGATTTCCCGGCAATTGGAGCCGGCACCACCAACCCATCGAGCGTGTTGGCCACCCCGTCGGTGCAGCTTGTACGGACGAAAGGCTTCTTACCGTAACCACCGCCGGACCGATGGTATTCAAGCCGGTGATCGCCGCAACGGGAACGCGGCGGCGCCTCAACATTACAACGAGTTATCGAAGCTCGCAGCAGCAGTTCCACGCAGGGCCTTGAGGTCACCCAAGTGCTGGCACCGGCAAACAAAGCGCCCGATCACCTCGTCACCTAAATCGAATAGCTCCGCTTATTTGGCCGCCAGTCAACGGAGATTGATTTATGGCTATAGATAACGCGAGCTGGAAACGGAGACGTCGTGTCATCGCGTAGCGCCCCGGGGGCGAGCACAAACCGTATGGTTAGGCGCTGAGGGCATATTCCCCGGGCGGCGCACGGGTGAACGGCTGGCCGTCCGCAGGGACGTATGGCTCATGGAGGTTTTATCGACAGAGACGCAGCCTGCCCACGGGCGGCCTCTGCGTGAGGATTAATCCATCCCAATGCGCTTGCCAGACTTGCTTGATGAGCTACTCGACTACTTTTCACGGCCTTTGCGGTATCGGGCGCGGCATATTCCTTTCCGTTTAAGATCATCTGGTGAAATGCGAGCGTCCTGTCCTTGCTCCCGATCGGCAGACTTTACAAAAATCAACCAGTCCGATTTTGGCGCTCTCCGCTCAGCAATTCGGGCCCGTCAATTCAACGATGCTGGACTGCATGACCAGCATCATCCACGCCAAAAATCTCAGCCTGCTGATGCTGCGAACGACGAGCACTAGTTCGGCTTATGCGGTCTGCTCACGTATTTCCGGGCGCTGTTGTGTGCGCCCCGGGAAGTCCGCCGGTACTAGATGTGATTGCGACCTTAATGGGCTGGGGGAGACTTGAGACGTTTGGAGTTAGGCTGAGATTTTTTGTCCACCAGCCAACGCGCAACCCAGTGGCTGGTTTGGTGGGGCAGTGCCAGCGCTCGCATGAAAGGTGGCCGATGTCACGAGGCCGAAATGCCGCAGCGGGATCTCTCCTGGGCGATCGTGACCGGGTCAACGCCCAACATCACGTCGCGGTTGATGCCGAAATGGAGGCGATAGAGCCACCAGATTGCGCAGCACCGGTCGACATCGAAGAGTGCCCGAGCGCGCTTTATTGCGGCTGCGACCCGCGCTATTGGCTCCATGACACGTCTCATCTGGAGACCTGAACGTCTCGGCACCAGTGCTCTAAATTTTGTGAGTTCTTGGTCGGTGACGGTCCGCTGTCGCGCGCCTCCGTCGGCAAAGGATTGGGAGCTGAGGTTCATGTTTGCCATGGAATTGCGCATTTCGAATCTTGATGGGAACACATATGTGTCCGACCTGTCCGTAACCTTACGATGCAAGTACTGCATGCCCAAACACCCAGATCTGGTAGTGCCAATTGACAGCACTCTTATGCGATAGTTACGCGGTGGCGCGCGTTAGTTCGCACACCCGATGCTGGTGCCTCGAACCGATCGGAGTGGATGGCGTTGGCTGCACCTCGAAAAAACGGCGCAGCGCGGGTCCGCAGCCATGTGATGTCGCCTCGTCTTGTCGATAGCCGGTGGACCATCCTGAGCTTTATTCGCGCCTGATGAACCCGCTCCTCGCGACTGGCCGTCAATTGGGAAAGGTGATCCACTGCGACTTCCTGCCGCTGTGGGCATGCGGTCAACGAATGTGTATTCGTCATTTCAGCAACTCGCCGGCCGACCGCCTAACCGATTGGACACGCGATATACCCAGGGCAGCAAAGCGGCCGCCCACAACACGGGTCCGGTACGATCGACAGCGCGTTGCGCAGCCTGTTGCGGCCTTCACGAATATTGAGGCCAAGCGAATACGATTTGGCGCGCACCACCCACTCTCTGGGGGGACGATCCTTCAACTGAGCAGACTAACAATGCATTATCATGCTGTGCGCACACGCATGCTCTAAGACCAGTTTCCTGGTCGCGATGACCGCCTTCGATGAAGTCTGTACTTGCCCTGCCTAGAGACCGCAGAGGAGATCCTTTGTGCCAGTCTTGGGAGCGATCGGTTTCATTTTTGGGTGCGCGCGCTGATCGGGCGGTCAGCGGCGGTCAGTGAGCATGGTCCGTAATCGGCCACGACAGCTGCTGTTCGCTTGTGAATTTCCGCACAGGTTTCGTCAGCTTTTGGAAAGCTAACGTGAGTACAGAGCCGCTAGGGTTAGCGAGGCGTGGTAGAGACAGCGCCATTACCAGAATGGGACAGCGCCGAGTCACGTTCCTGCTAACCTCAATCTGCAGCGCAGGCGCGGCAGGGACAGCCCCCGATCCAGTCCCAACCGACTGGTGCCGAGTCGCGCCTGCGCTGCTTCCGGTGCCGGAGAAACGAGCCGCACTGTCATGCTTTTTTCAGGCACGGACAGCCGTTCCGCCTGTGCCGAGGGAGATTGACGACGTTAAATTTAGCGGCGCACGTGGTCTTTCAAGCGATCGCTTCCATGCCTTCCGTCTTACTCCGCCAACATTCTTGGGCACCGTCATGAGCGGCAGCGTGGAAGCTTTTTTGCGCAACTTTGGCATGCCGGGCCGCTCCCATTTTTTCGTAAGCACCGGACCAGCTTAGAAATACCAAACGATCTGACCAATTCAGGTAGGTGATTGGCAGTCGTTCTGAGTCTACAACTTGGCAGCACCCTACAGGGGGGCAAAGTGTCAGGCTGGATACCGAAATCGGGCAAGGCCGGCGCTAAAGTTAGCGGCGCGTGGCAGGGACAGCGCTTTCCAGGGATTGAGCGCCGAGTCACGTCGCCGTTAACCTTTTTCACCCCTGGCACACTAGGGACGCGTCGTCTTTGAAGGCTTGCCCACCAGTCCAGCTAAGTGCTCTGCGGTACTTCTCAAAAATACGACTTGGCAGCGCCGTGACGGGCTTGCCGCTCACAGGAGCAAAGGTGGCCAGCTTTCGCTGACCACAGAGGCTTGCGGCATCTGCCAGGCACAGCCCTTTCACCGTTTCACTACCCGATCGCCCAGCCACCGGCTCGTTTCGCTAGCATGCCGGCTAGCCGGAGCAGCATCGGATTCTTTCCATGGCGCCAGTCGCGTCTGCGCTGCTCTCCGTGTTCTGCAACAACTCTTTCCTGACACCCTCGTCGGCCTTGGCACCGCTCGCCGACATCGAAGTCTCTCAGCTGAGTGACCTTGGGCTATGCCGGCCCGCGGCGCTCGAATGATCCGGACAACGCCCAAGCCGAAACCTCTCAGCTAGCCTCAACCGCGTGCCGAATCGCAATTCGTTCGGGCATCCATCATGGGTAACGATACGCGTGGCCATCTGTTCGACTTGATCGTCGCGGATCCAATTCGCGACATCTCGCCGCTTTCCCTCGCGGTATCGCCCGCGCGTTCCAAGTCGACACTGCGAGACTTTGCTCTCTGGGCGCCACGCTTGTGCAGTCAATGGCGGCTCCCAAAGTAGGTTACGACTTGCCGTACTGCGTTTGATTTGAACTGGCCGTTATACTTTAACCTGACCGGCGCGCGTTCCTTGAGCCTCAGCTAAGAGAGTTCACGGTCGTGCCTCTTGAGCGGACGAGAGAACCTAAACCCCGTATCATGGCTGATGGCAGCCTGCTTAAAGTCAACAAAGATGTTGTACCGGTAGACGACATTCTCAGATTCCATGGAATGAACGAGATCAAGGTCGCTGAAACGCGCTGTCTGCGCCAATCCAGGGATAAAGACCACTATCACCTTGGCCGAACGGCTGTCGATGCGATCGCAATGGTTTGCGCTGGCTCATTCGATCGGAGCTGCAACTCCATTTCGTTGAATGGAGGACCATCGCCTCAGTCAGCATCTTTGCTCGCCTCGAGGCCATTCGTGCGAGTTGGGCAGCGGAATCGAACCCCGAGGCAGCGGTTCGGGTGAGCGCCGGTCATCCCCCCCAAAACACCGCCGCGAGAGAGACCGTCGACATACCGGCGCTTGTGCGGGCCGACCCAGTAGCGTCCGGGAAAGCCGATACGTTGGCACGCAGGGATAATTCGATCCTAAAAACCTTCCAATTTGGTGATGTTTTTAGTTAGGTTATAGCCAGTGGTTTGATGGCCATCGAAATGGCTGCTTGCGCGCATGAGAGCTCGTGCGCTTGTGGCTTACAATGTGCGCCGGATCCGCGTCCAGCGCGGTATTCCGCAAGAGCAATTGGCTTACGATGCGGGAATTGATCGCTCCTACATGAGCGGACTTGAGCGCCAACAAGCGAACCCGACAATCGATCTTCTCGATCGCCTTGCCGAGACCCTCGGCGTAGCTGTCTCCGAGCTGTTTGTTCGGCCATCCAAGGGCGCGCCGCCACCTGCAACCCTACCTAAAGGTCGCAAGCCGAAGCCGGCACGCGGCAAAAGGACTTAAGCCCCAGACAAACACCAGCTGAGACGCAGATCTTGTCGCGGTACCGGCGCAGGATCACGCTTCCGCGAGGATTTCATGCGTTGCCGGCCCATGATACGCAGCGATGCGGCCATGGGCATCGAATAATGTGATGGATGTTCATTTTGGCGCCGGAGGGGACAATGGCGGCTCAAGACGATGAAGTCCCTTTAAATGCCATCCGCGCATTTGTGACCGTCGCCCGTGAAGGCAGCGTCACGCGCGCGGCCACCGCTTTGGGAACAACGCAAAGTTCGGTCAGCCGGTATTTGGCTGTGCTGCGGGATTATTTGGGTGCTGATCTCATCGAGCGGCGTGGACGGCGCAGCAATTTGACCGAGTTCGGGAGGCTATTCGCAAACGCAGTGTCTGAACCGCTCGAAACTGTCAGCTTCACCGCAAAGAGAATGCGACGCCGTGCAGGCGCAGGAACGAATCGGATTGTGGTCCGCACGTCATTATCAACCTTTGCTTTCTCTCTTCTTATTCCAAATCTGCAGGCTTTCACTTCTGAAGCGGGTGGCGTTATCGTGGACATCGTCAGCTCGCTGGCGCCGCCGACATCTTCGGATGATTTCGATATTTTGATTACACGCGATCTTTCCGTCATCGAACCCGCCGACAGTTGGGAGATCTACAAAGAGGAGCTGGTGTGCGTCGGCCCGCCAAATCTCGTCGGGGGTAAAGAGCTCTCGATTGTCCGCTCAACCCCTATACTGAACATCACATCCCGCCCCGACATCCTGCCGACATGGCTCAGGGCCATGAACCTGTCTTCAAGCGACATACGAGCGGGCGCGCGGTATGATCACAACTATCTTGCTTTGCCGGCGGTCATGACAGGAAAATGCCTTCTTGTCGCGCCGGAAATCATCGTCAGTGACCTCGTGCGAGGGGGCGCTTTGCAAATCATCCCCGGCACCCGCGCTCCAAGTGGCATGCAATATCGCGCCTATGCCGTAGATCGCAGCGCGCACCCCGAGCTCGCACGTTCTTTTTGTCGATGGCTGGCTCGTCTCTGCAAAAAGGTCGCACCTGCGCAGGCTGCCTGAGGTCTAGCGGTGTCCCTCAATTCGGCACAGCAGGAGATCAATGCTCAAGTCTAGGGCGCTCAACTTAAGAAGACTATTCGAGCACAGTCGTGAAAGCCTACGCAGATGGCGCCGCTCTGGTGCAGCAATCAACACGCCAACAATGAGAGATCGTAGCGCAAAGACTTTATCCTGGCCGCCATCGTGCCATGGCAGAAGAATTGGCAGGCAAACGGAGGAAGGCCGTTATCGCGCCGCAACCCTTTACTTGTCATCCCTGCCCCTGCGTTTGGTGAGTAATGCTCGCCAGCGAAGGCGCATGAGGCGCCGCCCCAGCTTAACAAGTCGAATGGTTCGGCTGCGCAAATCGTCTGTTTTCCAGCCGCGCTCGGCAATGCGACGGCTTCCAAACAGGCCCTGCGCGATTTGGCGGTAGCTATTTCCTTCCTGCCATCCATCGAGTGCGCGCAGCGCAAGGATCAGCCGGCGCTGCTTCAAGGCAGGCAAAGCAAGAGGAGGCATTCCGAGCGCCCGACGCTCAAGGGCGAGCCAAAATCGACGTGCGGCTCCCAGGCGAAGCTCGAAATCGCCATCGAGCGGCAGATCAACGACGACAGCATATCCGCTCGCCGGAAGCTCTCTTAGCCAGAGACGATGCTTCGTGCCCCCGAGCGGCACGATCGCATGCCAACCATCCGCCGCACGGCGAAGTTCGCTGCCCGGCAGATTGTCGAAATCGAGCTGATAGGTTTTGGGCGCAAGGTTGGCCGCCCGCACAGCCAGTACGGTCGGCAGCACCTCGGGTGCCCAGAAGACTTCTTGCTTGTCGAAGGTCTTTTGCGGATCAGCAGGAAAACGAGAGTCCCCACTTGCGCCGGAACTCGCCCGCCGCTGCGCTTGAACGTTCGCGGCGAGATAGCCGCTTATAATCCTCTTGGTAGTCGCGATCCCGGCGCAGCCACTCCCAGGCCAGGTCGGCAGCATCCGCCTTCTTCAGGCCGCTGTACGCTTCCTCAGATCTCCAGTCAGTATTCGGCATCGCACCTTTCCCGCTCAATCTTCCGGCGCGGCGGAATGCAGCCGATGATTGTGGCAGTTTCCAGCTGCCTGCTTACCGTGTGCGCGTCGCGCACGCACTTAATCGATGGAGTGATCAACTTTTGCGATCGCGAGGGATCTCGGCGCCCTGACATCCGCGCTGATCATTGTTTTGGCCAACCGCTACGTAGCAGATCGCGATAGCCGTGGCCTGCTAGCCACTTGGCCCGAGTGAGATGACTTTCGAACGTGCGTCGCGCACGATCCGGTTCAACGGCGGGGTCAAGCCCAAGCACAATTCGCGCGATCTCGCGCCAATCTGCCTTGTCAGCGTCCGCATCAAGTAGTCGCATGTAGGCGACAGCGTGCTCCCTGTCATATGACGTGAGCTCGTCGACGCTGGGCGCCAATTCTGCGACCTTCGGCTCGGCTGGCACTGCCTGAAACTCCTACCCAGCTGAAAAATCTACCGAAATCAGAGCAACGATAACTAATCTGACCTCGTTTTGGTACCCGTCCAATGGTCGCACGCCGACCTCCTTTTGGCGCTGAGATGGCAATCGCATATCGGCTCACACTGACCTGGTGGCTCCGTCCCGCGCTTTCCCTTTTTCATCCCAGTCCATACCGCAAGCGATTGCAGATGTGCCCTGTCACTGGTCGCCCTTGCTGTTCTGTTCCTAGCGGGAGGCATGGTGCTCCGTGGTGATCGGCCCGGTCGCACTCGTGAAAGGCAATCACCAGAACCGGTCAACTGGAGAATATTCGTTTCTATTTCGACCCACAGTTGAACATTCTTCCTATATAGTCGCGGCACTCGCGAAACGTCGCCTGTACCTCTGAGCGCTATTTCTTCTCTGCCGCTAATGGAAGCTATTGCCCTACGAGAACGCATGTGATGGTCAGCGAGAAGACGGGCACGCGCCAGCTGCGTCTGCATCTCACCGTTGGCTGATTCCTCGAAGCAATTGGGGAAGACAGCCACTACTGGTGCGAGCTTATCGTAATAGTCTGGCTATAACCAGTGGTTTCATAATCATCGGAATGGCTGCCTCTGCGCATGAATGCTCGTGCGCTTGTGGCCTGGAATGTGCGCCGGATCCGCGTAGAGCGCGGCATTCCGCAAGACCAATTGGCCTATGATGCCGGGATCGACCGCTCATACATGGGGCGCATCGAGCAGAAGAAAGAGAACCCGACTATTGATCTCCTGGAACGCATCGCCGCGGCTTTGGGTATTCACTTGTCCGAATTATTCACACAGCCGGCTAAAGGTGCAATGCCCCCCAAGCCGATGTCCAGAGGGCGTAAACCGGCACGGCTTGGCCGAAACAAGACGTAATTATTGAGCGAGCCATGTTTCGGCTAACGCTTGGGCGGAATCGAGCCGGAGCGGCCCACCTGCTTCATGTATCTACAGCGGTCGCTTCCGATCTCGCTCCAGCCAATGTGGCCCCCGCAGCCTTCCGCTTAGCGCTCCATCGGAGCGGCCTGTTATAAGGCCGAGCATCTTCGAAATGAGGTTGCGCCGCTCGCGTAAACCTACCGACGACCGCTTGAACCCGACGTTTTCGAAGAGCCTGTTTGGGTCGACGGTACGGTTCGGGTGATTGCGCGCAACGGGGAGGCCGAAGGTATGCAGGGACTTTGCTATCCTGCTGCGCAAAGAGCATGAGAGCAGATTCGCCCTCCAGAGCTTTCGGTCGGAGGATTGTGTTCGCCTCGAGGATGGGACCTTTGCGCTGGACGAAGATCGGGAGGGTGTGGCGCCCATGCAGTGGCGCAATTGAGGGGTGTTGGAAAGGCTCGACTGGAGGTTTGTCTATGGGACAACTAAGACGCAGGCACCATCTCGAGCGGGATAGTTTCAGCCGACGCCGGGCGCTGTGAATCAAGGCTATCCGACGCGTCGCGAGATGGCGGCGAATATGCTCTGAATGGGGTGTGAGCCACGCCGGACCTGACTATCCCGATACGATCAAGGGGATGCTGCTCGACGAGCGAGAGCCAACGGATGCATCAGATCATCAAAAATGCAGCGTCACCGGTTTGACCGGCGAGCAGAGACGATGCCTGAAGATTGATGCTGTTGGGCCTGGAAGAATCCCAGCAGGTGGCAGTTGCCCCGTTAGCCGGTCCTCGCGCATAAGACCGGCCGCTCTGCTCGACATTGCAGGGCCGCAACTTAGTCTTGGGTCTCCAGGCGTTGACGTGATCCGGGAGGTGCCGACAATATCAAGCAGCCTTTGCCGCCCTTGATTTTGGCCTCTTCACGTGCGGTACGCGGGCGTCAATCGCAAGCTGGTCCATCATCCAATGAGGGCTGCTGTATTTGCTGACAGGGTACGGCTCCGTCGCACGATTGTCCCAGATTACGACGTCGCCTGATTTCCAGTTCCAGCACAGGGTGTTCCGGGGCGCAATGAGATAGGATTGCAGCCGTTCAAACAGTTTTTGGCTGGGATAGCGCTGCAGGCCGACGAAGTTGTTCACAGAACGACCGAGCGATAGCATGCGTTCGCCGGTCTCGGGATGAACACGAACAATCGGATGTGTCGTTTCGTAGATCGTTGCAGTGGATACGCCCCACCAAGGCCGCTTGTTGGCTTCGGCGGCCCTCTCTGTCGCAGTGAGATCAGATGCGACGAAGCTCACAGCCCAGAGGTTATCGGCGAGCATCCGCAAGGGATGGGGAAGATCAAGATAAGCGGCCGCCCTGCTCGACCAAGCAATGTCGCCGCCAAAAGGCGGGACCGCCGCGAGCCGCAGCACCGAGATGGCTGTGCGGACCCGCTCATCGTTGATCTGGCTGAGATGACCGCAGGCGAGATCAGACAGCTCCTGTCGGATCGTTAAACCGCCCATTGTGTCCGCCATTATGGGATTCGGTATCAGCGAGCCGAGCCTGAACACAAAACGCTGCTGCTGTGCATCGTCGAGATGTCCCTGGTCACGGAAGAAGATGACCTTATGCTCTAACAGAAGCCGCTTGAACGCTAAGATGACATCGTCAGGCAAATCGTCCGACAGCGCAATGTTCTTGATTTCGGCACCAAGCCGCTCTGCGTGCCTGACGATGTCTGCTCGCGGAATGACATTTTCAACAACCATTGTCCCACTCATGACGACGCCTCTTTCTGTGGATGTCTAAACAGGCTCAGTGGTGGTCGCGTCTGGCGACAAACCCGGCAAAACCATCTTGATGCTGCACACTCGAATTATGTGAGCGTGGGTCACCGCGCCGCAATTCCGATACACACCACCAGCATCTAAGAATCCGACTCCCTTTGCGTATCGACACGCCTCGTGCCGTTCTCATCGAAGGGCACTCGCATATGAGGCCAGCAGATCGATTTGCAGCCTGATCAACAGTGCAGATCATAGACGCAATCCATGTCCAGTCGATGAAACGAAACCAGCTTTCTTTTTGAGCTCGCGCGACGTTCGCGTCGTCTCAGAACTCATGCTTGGAAAATCCTCGAACAACGACTGCCTCGTGCCTCCATCCTGCACGGCCTCATGCGCACGACAAAGATTGGAACTGGTTCGCGGCATGCACTGGCGAAGCCCATAGGACGTAAAGCGAGATCTACCTGAAGATGTATACAATCACCATAACTACTTCAACGGGCTCACAATCATATTTTCGCGACTTGGAGTTGTTCATGCGCAACTTGTTTCATCAGCTCTAACCACCCACTGTCATGCACTAGCGGGAGAAGCGCAAAACCAGGAGGCTGCAACTTCCGATGCAGCTTAACAACGGACTTAATCCCTCGATTTTCTCGAAATCTGCACTGTACGAATGCAGCTGCCCCGCGGTGACCTGCCTTTGGTGCTGCCCGGAGAAGTAGATTTCCGTTACTGAGTGCATGCATTTGGCTTTGTGGCAGTTGAGCCACCGACCGCTACGATCACCGAGATCGATACTATGCGGCCATTCTGGCGCACCTTCACTTAGGTGGCCTTCGATCCATAGATAGGGCCAATTACCTTCGATCGGCTGAGCGAGAAAAGCATTCACCTTGTTGTCGATCTCCGCGCATGACTGGCTGACTTGGTTCTTCGAGATGCTGGTCTAGGTCGTCAGGTCGTCTACCGAAGGGTCGAAACGCGCTGCACATAGGGTTTCTGTACCATTGCGGCGAGCGCCTTCTCGGCCACCCGGCGCGGCTTCAGAAAGCCGCGAATTAGATCGACCGCGCAACTCGACATACGAACCATTCTGGCGCGGGTCTCCGAGCCACCAAGCGCACTGTGCTGTTTGATTTGTCTTCTGAGCCACTGGCCCTAAAATCCGAAGACCGAGATCGGAGCGCATAGATAGGCAAAGACCTCATAGTTGTTTTTTTATGTCCTACATCCACAACTTGAATTATCCTTGTTTTTGAAGTACGTATTCCGGCCGCAATCGGACGTGCCGACGGACAATTGATGAAGAGGCAAGAAATCACTTGGTCCGACAACTCACCATAGGGCTTCGAACGTGGCTGTGGAATTTCGAGACCTACGCTGGGCGATCGCTGCGTCTCAGCATCGAAGCATCCGTCAAGCGGCAGAGACGCTTAGAATCAAGCAGTCGACGCTCAGTCGCTGCCTAAGAAGTCTCGAACACACGTTGGGCAGCAAACTATTCGAGCGTACCAACGGAGGTACGCGACCAACGATGGATGGTCGAGAATTTCTCGAGGATGCCCGGCGCATCATAGTCGAAGCTGAAGCAATGGCTGCTCGCCTCAAGTCCCGCTCGCGTCGCGAGAGTGGCCGGTTGAGCATCGGGATCCACACCTCCCTATCAGCCGGCAATCTCCGAGCCACCCTCCTCGAGCACCGGCACCGCTTTCCCGATGTCGATAGACAGTTTGTCGAGGGCGCGAGCGAGCATCTGATTTCGGACCTCGCCAGTTCAACCATCGATGTCGCTGTCGTGGCGGATCCTAATCCGAATTGGAGCGGCAAGTCATTGGTGCTCTGGAGCGAACGTGTTGTTGCGGCCCTTCCCGCGAAACATCCTCTGGCAAGTCATGACGTAGTTCACTGGGGCGAACTGCGGCGCGAACCGCTTTTGATGTCACAGCGTGGCCCCGGACCGGAACTCCTCAAGCTTCTCATCAGCAAATTAGGGTCTTCCGACCCCTGCAAGCTGCTTCGCCATGACGTGGGGCTCGACCGGCTTCTCTCCCTGGTAGGCATGGACTTCGGTATTCTCCTTGCGCTGGAAAGTGCGACTGGTGCGACTTATCCCGGTGTCATCTTCCGGGAGGTGCATGATGCCGAGGGGCCGACGCGGCTGAGCTTCCGCGTCTATTGGCCGCAGTCAAACGGCAATCCATTAGTAGGTCCGCTGCTCGACCTGCTTCGCGAACGTTATCCGGACCTTTCCGCCGCCCCGGGCGAGAATTGAGCAGCATTTCGTCGTGCCTTGGCAAAGGCCCGATCGGTTGCCATAAAGCGCTCGATCATCGGCGCGATCAATTTGGCAGGTTCGGTCGGCGTCGCCGCACTTCCGCTACGCGTCAGAATCTCGGCGTAGCTTTTGAGATTTCTGAAGACTGCCGCCGGCAGCTCGATCGTGAGCTTTACCGGCTTGTCGTCTTCGAGCGGTCCAAGCTTGAGTTTCGTCACGGTCTTCCTCCATTGCCGTAGGGGGCCAGGACTAAGCCGCGCGTAACAATGACCCGCACCGGGAAACCTGGCCGGATGGTCAGCGTCGGCTGGATGTTGAGCTGGCGCTGTACGATTTGCTGCCCGGTCTGGCTGATGCTGTTGGACGCGCCGCTGCGGATCACTTGAACAAGGTTGTTCTCATTCTGGCTTGTGCCCGCCTTCGCTCGGACGCTAAGCATAGTCGAAAGGACGGCGGCCTTGAACAGCATGCCCCAATAATTGTCGACCTCGTCCTGGAGGCCAGCGCAACCACCGGTCTCGGCTCCCGGCTGGCGCTCCAGCGCGATCGAGCTACCATTTGACATGATGATGCGGGTCCAGACCAGGAGGATTCGGCTCTGGCCGAATGCCACAGAACTATCGTACTGGCCGATCAGCTTGGCGGCCGCGCACGCAATTTCATTCCACCCGATAACGGCTTAGTTCAACAAGTATTCAGTCGTCGTAGGGAGCCAGCGTAGAGCAGAGAAAGGATACTTGCTGCATAGAAGGCCAATGACGCGGATCCTGCGAACAGTCTTTGCAACGGAGCTATCGCTACAGGCGGGCTTGCTTGAGTGTGACTGATCGACAACGAAGCCCCGGCGCGTCGCAATGCCGAGTTTCCGTGATTGACCGGCGCTCAAGAGGCCTCGCTCGTTCGGCTTAATGCGATCTGCTATTCAGGTCACACCTTGCGCTATGCAGCCGGCAATCCGACGTTAGTGCGGGCATCTTCGTATGCAGGCTTCGATGTGCTAAGGATTTTCCATGAAATTCCTCGTCGTCTCTATCGCGCGGGCTGGCTGCAGATCCGTCCGCGTCGGATGGATACAAACCTCATTCATGTAGCCATCCGGTAAGGGCGAGTCGAGCGCCGCGCGCATAGGGCGGCACATACAGTACGGAATGTGGTCGCGGCACCGCGAACAATAAGAGAGTATTGTAAGTCGGTGGAAGGCATATGGGTGGATCATGATCGCTCCAAAAGGCAGTCTGTCCACCCCAGTCATTGTTCCATTGTGTTGTGAGATTGAGAGAGTAGGCAACCTTTCGAATTCCCGGTGTTCCAGCCGGTTGCTTATCGGTATGCGTTGTTAGAAAATGTCCGGCCTCAAAGCGCGAAGCAAACCCGTCGACATGGATAAACTCGCCATGCCCGGTCGCCTCTGCAACAATGCGTCGGAATGTTGTGCCAGTCAGGTATTCAGCAATTGTGCGAAGAACTCCAGTGGCGCAACCATCACGCAGTCGTTCCACGAGCGGATAGCTCTTGAATAAATACTGGAACGATGCATTGGAACTGTACGGCTGGCGCCCGTCAGGACGAGAGCGCTCCCATTCCTTCCAGTCGAGACAGATCGGCGTTCCATCCGGGGCAATAGATACAACCGACCATGCATCGAACGACTGGAGAACTTTCGACGCAGCCGCGGCTGCATCAGGCGTGAGAAAATCCACTATCCTCGCAGATCCGAATGTCTGGAATTCCGCTCGAATTTTAGCTCGACGTTCTATGGTCAAATCGCATTCAGAAATTCGCAGCACTGAGTTACTCCTCACGGAGCAGCCGCCATCGCCGCAAGATGTGGCGACAGCGGGAGACAATGGGACATGGAAATTTAGGACGCCCTGGCCTTCAGCGAAACGATCTTGCCAAGCTTGCGATCCTCTGTCTTATCAATCCATTCCGATATGAGAGAACGAAGTTGGGGCCTTGAATTTCCGACATAGTCTTTCAACGCCTTCCAATCATTCCCTGCGAGAAACCGCCGGATTCTGGCAGTCTCCTCAGGAGAGAGCGGAATGTCCATGTGGAATTCCAAAACTGTTTCATCTGCTGGTGTGGCGTAGTCTGTCTTGAGGATCAGGTTTGGTACTGATGAGCCCATTTGCTAGCTCCTATCTTTCCTGCGATCGTTTTGGCCATCTCGGCCAGGCAGGATTGTAGATGGTCTGAGCCTCGCAAGAACCTCCAAGAGTTGGTAGAGTCGATGACCTGCGACGGGCTGGCGCAATGAAGTCAGCGCGATTCAAGAACTAGCAGGTCATCGAGATTACACAACAAAAGGAGCGGCAGCGGCGACGGCCGGTGTCTGCCACCAAGCACGGGATTTTCCGCGCGACGTTCTACAAGGTGGAAAGGCCAATACGGTTGCTTGGAAGTGTCAGACGCCAAGCGTGGCCGGGACGGCGCTCTAGAAGCGCCCATGCTCCAGGATCTTGAAGAAAAAACATAGCGCCGGAAGCCGCAAGGCGAGAGGCTGGTGCACCGCTGCCGACCACATTGAGGTGAGCGAACGGCGGAAGTGCAAAGTCCCACATCAGTTCGCTATCGCGGCGGGCGAGTTGATGAGGCAGTCGTACATACCCCTGCGCGAACTGGCGGCGGTCCGCCGGCGGCTCCGCTACAATCGCCTTCTCGCAGTAATTCGTCATGCGAGCGAACATGTGGCAAGCACCGATGAAGCCGCCTCAAGCAGACACTCAAATTCAATTGATTTCGCTTAACTGGGAGATCTTATCCTACAATTATGATCTAGGCTCGGGTGCATGTTTGCGTGCGCCACTTTTGCGACACAAGGGTAGAGGCATGAATATTCGCGAAGTAAGACAACTGTATGCCCGGCAGATACTGGCCATGGTCGGAGCAGATCGGGACAAGAAATTAGAAAAGGCATTTTCGGCTGTTCCGCGAGAACACTTTCTTGTAGGCCGTCGGTGGCACGCGGTGACTCCATGGGCTCCTCATTTGCGTTTGCAGACGAACGACCCCACACTTCTTTACCAAGATGTTGTCATCTCCCTTGATCCAAAACGCGGAGTTAACAATGGTAGTCCGTCGCTTCACGCGTGGCTGATGCACAGGGTCGGACCACTAACAGGGGCGACAGTTGTCCACGCAGGCGCGGGAACGGGGTATTTCAGCGCCATTCTTGCCGAACTAGTCGGCAAAAAGGGGCGAGTGTTGGCCATCGAATACGACAAGTCATTGGCGAAATTCGCAAGCAAGAACCTGAGACTTTGGGGAAACGTTGAAGTTTTGAATGCCGACGGCAAGAACTGCGCACTTCCATTGGCTGATCTCATTTACGTCAACTTTGCGGTAAGCCGACCAGCTGTCACCTGGATCGACAATCTGAAAGAGGGCGGACGTCTTCTATTTCCTCTTGGAACTCCCGAAGCGGAAGCCCGGTTTGTAGGACGACATGCGATGCATGCTGTCGCATTGTTAGTCAGACGTCGGAGAAAGGAGTTTGCAGCGGAGGCATTGCGCGAGGTGTCATTTGTTTTCGCTGAAGGAAGCGATGCTGCTGTCGGAGCGTCTGAGGAAAGACGGTTGAGGAAAGCACTTGCCTCCAAGGGATGGCAGAACGTTTCAACCCTCTATTGGAAGCAACGGGCGAAGGGACGATGTTGGTATGTTGCTAAGGATTGGGCATTAGGCGTCAAGAGCTGAAACCCGCCGCACTATCCGAACACCTCGCGGATTTTGGCGCCGCGGACGCTCTGCGCCCAGGGCTAATTAGATACTTCCAATTGGTTTAGTATCTGGATTCAGATGCGTAGCTGCGAACGCTCCAAATGGAGCTGCTCGATGTGCTAGAATCTTTCTGGGGGCAACGCGCAATTGGCTGGGCATAGGTTGTCTCGTGCTTTCGCTTCAACTGTGAAAGGCGCCGGACTTGATCGCGGAAGGATATTTAGGCGTGAGCCTCGGTTTCACCCACGCTTTGAGCGACGCCGAAAGCCAGGAATGATCGTATCCGACCATGGCACCGAATTCACCTGCAACGCCATGCTGGCTTGGTGCAAGGACGCAGCCATCGATTGGCACTTCATCGCACCGGGAAAGCCCATGCAGAACGGCTTCATCGAGAGCTTCAAGCGCGATGAGCTACTCAACGAGACTCTGTTCTGCGATCTTGACGACGCCCGCGCCAAAATCACCAATTGGGTCGCCGACTACAATCTCCAGCGTCCCCACCCGTGCCTGAAATACCTGACCCCCGCGGCCTACGCCGCCCACCTCACCGCAACGGACGATCGGCTGCGCAACCCCGACCAGCTCCGCAAATCGTCCGTTGCTTCAACCGCGCCACTTGGCATACAAAACCCCGAGACTCTAACTGCCGCTGGATGAAAATTCAGTGGCAGGTCAAGTCGGCACCAATTCAGGCTATTGCGGCGATGACCTGCGTTTGGTCTGCTTGGCGACATCAATGCTCCTTACGAACTGCATACTGTTTGGCTTCGTGGCAGTTGAGCACACACGACGGAAACAGAGCGCCGAGGAGACAGTTATGCGTCTCTGCGCTATCAGACTGCAAGCCGTAAATTCCGGATGGCTATTTTTACCTCGCCATGAGTGCGCGAAACTGAATGCCACGCTGGACTACAGATCATAAGCCGGGATCTTTCTCCTTATGGGTCTGACTGTCGCAACGGATCAAAGCCGCCGATTTCAGCATACTCGACCGATATCGCCTTTGGCTTGTGGCCACCGATCTGGCTGGGTTCAACGCTGCCGGTCTCGTCGCCCCCTTCAACCAGCCAATCGCCGTATTGCTTGAAACGCATGTTTGCGAATTCCTCGCCGTCGTCTCGGGCGGGCGAGCGCGGAAGGGGCGCTCGCCCGTCTGGGATTCTCGTCGGCACCTAAGCCAGTTCCAGCGTCTTGATCTTGCTGACGTCGACCTCGCGCTCGGCGTGCCATGCATCGTGGGCCGCCTGGAGGCGAAGCCAGATCGCCGGGCCGTTGCCGACCAGCTTTCCGATCCGGGCTGCCACGTTCGGGCTGACCGGCTTCTTTTCCGACAAGATGTCGTGCAGGTGCTGCCGCGAGATGCCGAGCGTCTCGGCGATCTCGCCCTTGGTCTTCTTGATGTCCTGAAGGATATCATCAAGGACCGCGCCCGGATGAGACGGGCAGCGGTCGGGGTTTCGCAAGGCTTTGTGCTCGGCCATTTGTCGCTCTCCAGCGGTGTCGGACCCTTCTTGGCCCCTATGGCGAAGCCGTGATGGCTTCAATATTCGCCTATTCGGCATTCAGTGGTATTGCTCGAAGTCAACGTTCGTTGCATCCCCTCCTTCAAATTCGAATGTGATGCACCATGGCCCGTTGACATGGATCGAGTACCGCACGGGTTTGCCTTCCAGCTTGTGGAAATTATAACCCGGCAGGTTCAGTTCGGACGTCTCCACAGCCTCGTTGAGCGTGTCGAGCCGAATGTTGATGCGTTTGTGCATCCTCTTGTCGATTTTCGACGTCTTTCCGGACGACCAGAAGTCGGCGAGAGCTTTGTTCCGGAAGGTCTTGATCATGTGCGATGTAAGCATTCTGTTGACCCCGTGTCAACGGATAGCTTACACATTTGTTCCGCGATCCGGCTGCCGTTTCCAGCTAAACCAGCCGCAACGCCAGTCTTGCGGTGATTGCTTTGTGCCGGGCGGGCATGATCCGGAGGGCGTCCCCTCCGCCGGGACGGGACCCGGCCGGAACTGACAAACCGGCGCCAATGCTGCACCCGGAGGGGGCTTGGCAATCGGCCGCAAATCGGAGAATCTGGCGGTGGGTGTGAGAACCCTGACTTGGACTATAGCGGCTCTTGGTGGGGTCGCCGAATGCACGAGGAAGGAGGCCTTGGCGGGCTTTCTGGGCGACTAGGGAGCGCCTTGGCGGGCGCGCCTCACCTGGCTACCATGGCCGGGGCGGCGCGTCATTTCCAGAACCGCAAGGCTTAAAAGCGCTGCCGACCAGTCATCCAGGCTGGTTCTCACCCCTCGGCTGCCAGTCTGCCACCGGCGCGGGCTGTGAGAAGCCATCCAACTGGACCCGAAATCATGACACATCAAATTAACAACCGCGGCGTGACAGATCGCGCACCCGCGCATGAGCCGGGCGTATGCGTAGCCACGAGATTCCTGATGAATAAGATCGTCACGACCATCGCCGTAGCGCCGCCGTTCCCTCGGTCCCGCCCGTGATCGCGACTGAAGCCGGTCGACGCTGCGTCATCGACAAATCCGCCTCGCTCGTCGAGCCGAACTGGCGCGAGCTGAGCAGATCGTCGAGATACTCCGCGATTGTCACTTGGCGGACGAGGCAAAGCTCGACGAGGCTGCGGCCGATCGCATGCTCTCCTATTTCCGTCGCAGAAATGTGCTCGTCGCACTCGATCCGACTGAAGAAGACGAAGACACTGAGATGTTCCATGCCGACGTAATTCCGTTTCTTTAACGCTATTCGTACGCATCCCCAAAAGATCGTCGCCATGGGCCCGGATCTTCGAAAAATCCAGGGCAGGATTTTCGAAGATCGCGACGAGATTGGTCGGGCGTTCGACCATCTCCTTTCCGGTTCCGAGCTTGGCCGACTCGTTGAAGTCCGGCATGTCGGATGGTCCGTTCGCCTGAGCGAGCGGCGCCAGGATTTTCTTGTTGATTTAATCGCCGATGTCCGGCCGCCCTTTGAGCCGGACCATGTCAGCAAAACTCGCAGCCTTCGGAATAGTGATCGGCGCGTATGGTTCGCCTGCGTAGCGATCACTGCTTTCAGACTGCAAGCCGCAAATTCCGGACGGCTATTTTTGCCTCGCCATGAGCGCACGGAACTGAATGCCACGCCGGACTACAGATCATAAGCCGAAGCTATTTCCTTATTGGCTTGGCTGTCGCAACGGATCAAAGCCGCCCATTTCAGCATACTTGCCGAGATCGCTTTTTGGCTTGTGGCCGCCGATCTGGCTAGGCTCAACACTGCCGGTCTCGTCAATCCGCTTCAAGCAGCCAATCGGCGCCCAGATTGTCGATCGACAGGCCGATATTGTGGAAGCTCATTTCGCGAGCGATCTCGGCCAAAAAATCGAGGTCGCGGATCGCCTCATCGCTGGCGATCTCAATCGTCAACCCGCCAAAGGCCGGATGCATCGGCATCCGGCGGCACGCCGCCAAGAGCCTACGCCGGCTCAGACCATCATCCGAATCCTTGCGCGCATGTCCGCCAAACAAAGCGGCCGAGAAATCTAAGGGAAAGGACGCTGACCACGAAGATTGAACAGCGCGCGGCGCGAGCTGATCGTCCTCTGGCGCGGGGTTCACCGCCTCGCCTTCTTAGGCGCGGGATCCGCCGGTGGCAGACGGCTGGGAAAATACCAGCCCCCGCGGTTGCTTATCGGCGCGCCCTTACCCGTCGTACGCCGGCGGTACGCGTCCCAGATCGGCCACTCCGGATCTTCTGTTCGCACGAAGACCTGCTGTCCTTTGGGGCGCAGGTCGACGATCGGGTGCCCCATGGTAATCCGGAACTCAATCCGATCGATGCCCATCGCTGCAAAGCAGTTCTCGAGCGTGATGTTGTCATCGACCGCATGGTGCATTGCCGATTCTGAAACCCCGGCGCGCATTGCGCGCCTTAGCAGCATTAGGACTTCGTCGTCGCTTTCCGAGCAGTAGAATTTCACGCGCATCCTTCCGCGGACGAGATAGCAACCCTTCATCCCGGGCTCCCCATCCTCGGCGTGCTCTACTGCGGCGTATCTCGGAATGTCCCGAATGTCTGGAGGCAAGCGCTCGCCGTCCTCCGAGAAACGAGGAGCCGATACCATCTGCATAGCGTCCGCGACGCGCCCGAAACCGAACTTCTCGATCCAAACGGAGAATGCAGTGGTCCAACCCGGACCGAGCGGCTGGTCGGGCCAAGCCTTGTGCTCCCAAATTTCGCGCAAGTGGCGCGCCGCAGCCTGCCATTCCGAGTTGGATGCCATCGTCGTTCGCCTGTGGATGGACGGTTCGAATCGTGTGGAATCCTACGCCCCGGCGGCTCCCACGAACCAGCTATGTTCATGCAGATACTGGTAGAAAAATATTTGTTGGGATGGACGAGCGACTCTTGAACCAGATCGGTGAGTTGCGGGGAAACCGATTCGACCGACCGACCGGACGAAACGTAACGGACCGACAGGCGCCGCCCTATCCACCCCAACCACATCTATCTTTCAGGAAGATCATGCCGTCGAACGCGGCCAGCTTGGCCTTCGCTTCGGATTCATATCGCCGTCTCGCCGTAACGAAGCGTCCTGTCGCTTTTTCAGTGAGCCTGCCGCCCCATGAACCATCCCCGTTCCGACCGGATGAGTCACGACCCCCAGCCGAGCAAGGTGTGGACCGCACGCGATTTTGCGGACACCGGCTCTCGGTCGGCCGTGGACGTCGCCCTCCATCGCCTCCGGAGCGACAACCGCATCAGGCGCATCGATCAGGGTCTCTATGACCTTCCGCGCACCAACCGGCTGACAAACAAGATTTCTCCGCCCGACTACAAGTCGGTGATTCAGGCGGTGGCGAGACGGGACGGCGCAAAGGTGCTGGTCGACGGTATAACCGCCGCCAATAACCTGGGCCTCACCAATGCCGTGCCGGCGAAGGTGGTCGTGTGGACCGACGCGCGCGGGAAGCCGATACATCTCGACAAAATGGTCATCGACTTCAAGAAGGTCGCGCCCAGCCGGCTTGTGTGGGCCGGCCGCCCGGCGGCGCAGTTAGTGCAGGCTCTGATCTGGTTGCGCGACGTTCTGCCCTCGGACGGCGACAAGATCGCAAAGCGTCTCAAGTCGATCCTAAACGACGGCGAGGACGGGCACCGCATGCGCAAGGATCTGCAAGACCACCTAGGCGATCTGCCCGCCTGGCTCGTTCCCCTGGTAAAGGATATCCTGAAGTCCGACGCGACGGCGCCGGATCCGCTGTCGCCGGCTCTCACACGAGAGAGGCGATCATGAGCGACCTGCCGCAGATCATCCGAGCGAGCGCTGACGACCGGCGAGGACTATTCCAGCAGACCGGACAACGTCTTTCATGCGCGCCGGAGAACGTCGAAAAGGACTTCTGGGTCTGCTGGACCCTCGATGCCCTCTACAACAGGGCGGGCATCGCGGAGCGTCTGCTCTTTAAGGGAGGCACTTCGCTCTCGAAGGCCTTCGATCTTATCCAACGGTTCTCGGAAGATATCGACATCACCGTGTTCCGCGACGACCTGCCGGGCGCACCTTTCCCGTCCGACGACGAGCTCCGCGGAGGGATCGAACCAGCGCAGGCGCAAGACATGCTTGGAGCCGGAGACTCGCGTCTTCATCGGCGCCATGCCGCCACGCGGCGCACTCCCCTCGCAAGTCATCACCAACGTCGAGGTGACGGATGCGGCCTGGCTCGTCACGAACAACGTGCCGCTCAATGCCGGGCTTGTCGGTATCATCGGCGCGCGTGGCTCCGGAAAGACCGCACTGGCCGACATCATCGCCGCCGGCGGGTACGCTCTCTCGCCCCATCTGAGCGAACGTTCGTTCATTCGTCGGGCCAGACCATCTGAACGAATCCTCGGCACACTTGACATGGGAGGATGGTGATCCGACCTCGAACGAACTACGACATGTCGAGTTGGAGGATTTTTGGGACTCGCCCCGTGTTCAGTACCTCTCCCAGCAGTTCGTAGACAGGCTTTGCTCGGCCGAGGGCGTCCCCGATGAACTTCTCGCCGAAGTCGAGCGTGTGATCTACCAGGCGCATCCGGACGAGGACCGGATGGGAACGACGGAATTCCGCGAGTTGCAGGATCTCCGCGCAGCGCGTGGACGCGCCCTGCGCCAAAGCCATGAGGAAGCCCTCGCCGAAGCTGCCTCAGAACTGAACCTCGAACGTGAGCGCAAGGCCGGGTTGCCCACGCTGCAGAAGCAGCGGGCCGAGAAGGCCGCATTGATCGCCAAGGACAAGCGCGATCGCAGCGGCCTGATCGGCAAGGGCGGAGCAGAACGAGCCAAGCTGCTTGATGAAGTCGCCACGGCCGCTGAGTCGGTTCGGTTTCAGGTCGAACAGGCACAGCGCAGACGCCAAGCACTTCTGGCGCTCAAGGATGAGGCCGACGACACCCGCAAGACGAAGGCGCCGGCACGCCTTCGCCAACTGCAGCAAGCTCATCCGGAGGCGGGACTGACCGCCGACCAGTGGAAGGCGTTTCTACTGGAGTTCGCCGGAGACATTGATGGGATTCTGTCGACGGCGATCAAGGCCGTCGACGCACGCATAAAGACGTTGTCGGCGCCGGCGGCGGGAGAACCAAGGATCGTTTCCGAAGCCCCGCCGGTGCAGGCCTCGCTGCTTCCGGACGGACGGCCTCATGCCGAGCTCACTCTCAGCCTGCTGAACAAGGAAGTGGCCCGCCTCCGCGCCCTGATCGGGATCGACGCGGAAAATGCGAAGGCATTTGCCCGCCTGTCCGAAAAGATCTCTCGCGACGAGGCAGCGCTGGCCAAGCTTGATCGCGACATCGATCTCGCGGAGAAGGCCGACGACCGGATCAAGCAACTCATGCAGTCGCGGCGCGAGAGTTACGCGTCCGTCTTCGACGGCATCATCGACGAGGAACGCGAGCTCTCCGATCTCTACGCGCCGCTCAAGGCCCACCTCGGGACGGAGGAAGGAGCGCTCGGAAAGCTCTCCTTCTCCATCCGGCGGGTCGTCGATGTCCGCGCATGGGCACAATCCGGAGAAGAGCTTCTGGACCTACGCAAGACGGGGCCGTTCAAGGGCCGGGGCGCACTCCTGGCAGCAGCAAAAGGCAGCCTTCAGGCGGCATGGGAAAAAGGATCGAGCGCCGCCGTCGCCGAAGCGATGGCACGTTTCCGCGATGCCCATGAGCATGATTTGGTCGAGCACGCGCCTGTCGAGCGCAGCAACGCAGCGGCTTTCCGCGAATGGGCGGGCCGCATCTCGAGCTGGCTCTATGGGACCGACCACATCACCGTGAGTTACGGCGTCCAGTATGAGGGCGTCGACATCGAGCAGCTCTCGCCGGGCACCCGCGGCATCGTTCTGCTGCTGCTTTACCTTGCGATCGACCGCGACGATGACCGGCCTCTAATAATCGATCAGCCCGAAGAGAACCTCGATCCGAAGTCGATCTTCGATGAGCTGGTCGAGCGCTTCGACGCGCCAAACAGCGGAGGCAGATCATCATGGTCACCCATAACGCCAACCTGGTCGTCAACACCGACGCCGATCAGGTCATCGTGGCAACCTGCGGTCCGCATCGACCGGGCCAATTGCCGGAGATCACCTATCAGAGCGGTGGTCTCGAAAACCCAGATATCCGCCGTCTGGTCTGCGAGATTCTCGAAGGGGGCGAAACCGCATTCCGTGAACGCGCGCGACGCCTGCGTGTCCAGATGTAAGGCGGAGGCCATCGCGATGGACGGACACAATTTCGAGAGATTGAAGGCTCACATCCTTCCCCTCTCGGTGTCTCGACGCTTCGACATCGCGCGCACCGAGTGGTCGCTGGTCGCGGTTGAGATCAGCGAGGAGTTCGATCAGTGCCCCTGCGGACAAAACATCAAGGAACATTGCTACATCCGCAACCGCGTGAACGGTAACGAGACCTACGTAGGTAATGTCTGCATCAACCGCTTCATCCAGATCGATACTGGCAATCTGTTCGATGGCCTGAAGCGCATCGCGAAGGACCTCACCGCGAACGCGAACAATGATCTCATCGAGCACGCCTATCGAATGGGCTATCTTTTTGGCGAGAAGGAGTACGCCTTTCTTAAGCAGACAATGCGAAAGAGAAATCTCTCTCCCGCGCAAATCGAGTGGAAAGCCAAAATAAACCGGCGGATCGTATCCCAAACTGTGGTTCGGAAGCGCACCGAGCTAACGAGCGCAACTTTGGGGGTGGCGCAAGATGCACATCGAAAAACTTTACTTGACCAATTTCCGATGCTTCGGACCTGCGGCATCGACGATCGACCTCATCCCCGGACTCACCGCCTTCGTGGGCGTGAACGGTGCGGGCAAGACGGCCGTTCTGCAAGCACTTCAGCGCCTGTTTGGGATAACCGGCGAACAACGCCGGCTTCGCCGGCAGGACTTCCACATTCCGGCCGCCGAGCTGGCGGCACCGGCGCAGCGTACACTGACACTAGAGGCGATCCTGGCTTTTCCCGAGTTGGAGGCAGGCGGGCCCAACGTCGGCGCCATTCCAGAATTCTTCCAGCAGATGGCCGCCGACGAGGCCGGTCGACTGAAATGTCGTCTGCGCCTCGAAGCGACTTGGACCGACGACGGCTCGCTTGAAGGGAGCATCGAACAGAAATATTGGGCCGTTCGTGCATTCGGCGCATTTGCGGAAGCTGACTGCATCGAGATGAAGCCGCTCGATCGCGCACGCATCCAAATGATCTATGTGCCGGCGTCGCGGGATGGTGCATCCCAGGTATCGGCTTTCCTGCGCGGTCGACTGTGGCGTGCGATCAACTGGTCGCAAGCGTTAGACAGACATTCGCTGATGCAGGCGCCACCCTAAACGGTGCTTTCGCGGCTGAGCCTGCGGTCGATATCGTCGTGGGCGCCGTCGCGCGGCGATGGCAGCAAGTGCATACCGCAGGCACCGACACAACACCGCTGTTTCGTCCGATCGATCTGCGCTTCCAAGAGTTCATCCGCAAGGTCGAGGTGGTGTTCCGGCCCGACGAAGCTCGCCGTGAACGCGCACTCGACGATCTAAGCGATGGGCAGCGATCGCTCTTCCATCTCGCGATGACGGCCGCCACCCTGGACGTCGAAGCCGACATTGCCGCAAACCCAGCGCGGCCAGGATTCCAGCCCGGAGGCGTTCCACTGCCGGCACTTACGCTCATTGCGGTCGAGGAGCCCGAAAATAACCTAGCGCCCTTCTACTTGTCGCGCATCGTTCGCCAGATCGAGGAACTGACAGCCGGCCCCCGAGCGCAAGCCATCATTTCTAGCCATTCGGCAAGCATCCTTGCTCGGGTAGACCCATCCCAAGTTCGGCACTTCAGGCTTAATCCAGCCGACCGAACGGCGCACGTCCGCGCAATCAGTCTACCGCCCAACCAGGAGGATGCGTCGAAGTTCGTGCGCGAGGCTGTCCGGACGTATCCGGAGCTCTATTTCGCTCGCTTTGTGTTGCTGGGCGAAGGCGCATCAGAGGAGGTCGTGCTACCGCGACTGGCTGAAACGATGGGCCTGGATATCGACCGCTCGTTCGTCGCGGTCGTTCCCCTAGGCGGGCGCCACGTGAACCACCTTTGGCGACTTCTGACCGATCTCAACATTCCCTACGCCACCCTGTTGGACCTTGACTGGGGACGAGACGGGGGCGGCTGGGGACGCATCAAGACTGCGTGTACCCAGCTCTTAGAAATCGGGGTCCCGCCACAGGCAATCTTCGCCCAACCCGATCCCGCAGGTCCAGCCGCGAACCTTGCGGCATTCGACAATCACGCCGCTGAAGACTTCCCCGCTCTGACCAATTGGGCAAACGCGCTCCGACAGCATGGCGTCTTCTTCTGCACCCCGCTTGATCTCGACTACTCAATGCTGCGGGCGTTCCCGGCAGCCTATCAAGTTCCTGAACCAGGACGACAAGGTCCATCGCAACGAGGAGACCCCCGCACCGCAGTTCTCGGCGAGGAGGGTCACCACGCCCTGTACGGACCCGACCGCGAGCAAGAGCTGCGCTGGTATCGCTATCTGTTCCTCGGTCGAGGCAAGCCCAGCACTCATGTTCGCGTTCTGAGCAACCAAGCCCCGCAGGCGTTGGCGGCAGGCGCACCAGAAGAACTGCGCGCACTTTTGACATCGATCTCCGTGCGCCTCGTGCCGCCGCCGCCCCGTCCGCCACAGAATCCACCGCGGCCACCGTTGCGCTAAGCATGGCACTAGTCCGACCAGACGAGTGGCGGCCACGGGGAATCGACGATCTCGAACCCGACGCTTGGCGCGCTTTGCGTCACCCTGGCTCGACGTCCATCGTCGCGGGACCCGGCGCCGGTAAGACCGAGTTTCTCGAACAGCGCGCCGCTTATCTGCTCGAAACGGGCCTTTGTCCTGCGCCGTTCCGCGTTCTCGCCATCTCGTTCAAGAGCGACGCCGCCGACAATCTCGCCGCTCGCGTAAAAAGGCGTTGCCCGCCGGAACTGGCAAACCGCTTCACTTCCTTCACCTTTGATGCCTTCACCAAAAGCCTGCTCGATCGGTTTCAGCCGGCGATTCCCGCGGATTGGAGACCCACTCGACGTTATGACATCGCGTTCCCAAGCTATCGCCAGGTAACGGGCTTCCTTCAGCAAGAAGTTCTGGGCGCTCCGCCCGAATGGAGAGCCGACGTCGCGGGGCTGGGCGCCGGTGATTTCGAGTCCCTACACGTCGGGGCATATCGACTGCCGATCGTCCGCGCGGCGCCTCAGTCCGGCATCGAGCGCACAATCCAGCGGTGGTGGGCAGGTCAGCTTGGCGCTCAGCCGCGGTCAACCTTGACGTTCGTCAGTCTCAATCGTCTCGCCGAACTACTCCTGCGCGCGGGCCCCCACATTCGGCGAGCCTTGCAACTCACCTATCCCTTCGTCTTTGTCGACGAGTTCCAGGACACGACCTACGCGCAGCACGATTTCCTGCTGTCGGCTTTCGCTGGGGCGAATATCGTGGTCACGGCCGTCGGCGACGACAAGCAGCGCATCATGACTTGGGCAGGCGCGCGGGCCGACGCCTTCGAGCGCTTCGAAGCTGACTTCGCGGCCGTTCGCATCCCGCTGCTGTTCAATTTCAGATCCTCACCGGATCTGGTCCGCATTCAGCATGTCGTCGCCAGAGCTCTAGAACCTAATGCGGCGGCGACGGTGGCTCAAGCCCAGCGTCAGGTCGGCGGCGACGTCGCACAGGTTTGGAACAGCCCGACGAAGGCGCGCGAGGCCGGACACCTCGCCCAGTGGCTGGCAAATGACATGGCCACGCGGGGCCGTGCGCCACGTGATTACGCCATTTTGGTCAAGCAAAAATCCGACGACTTCGAAGCCGACCTCGCCGGCGCATTTGCTCAGGGAGGCTTGCGGTTGGGCAACGAAAGTCACGCGCTCGGCTCCACGACGCTGCAGGACCTCCTCACCGACACATTCGCGAAGATCGCTATCGCGTTGCTTCGCCTCGGCTCGACCCGGCGCGCCGCCTCCGCTTGGCAGCTTGCGGCGGCGGCCCTTCTCGAAATCCACGCAATCGCGACGGACGACGATCTCAGCGCAGCCAGAGTGGAGGAACAACTCACCACATTCGTCACTGCGCTACGCGTTGACATGGGCAACACTCCGCCGTCGCCAGCCAGCGCGGTCATATTTGCCGATCGGCTCTTTGCGTTTCTCGATCTGGTCGCGATAGCCCGGACCTACGTCGAGTATTCGACCGGCGACCTTCTCTCGATCATGGTCGACGCCTTTAAGTGCCACCTGGCCGCGTCCGTGGACGGGGCCGCGACATGGACGGAGGCGCTCGACGCCTTCGAAGGCATCGGACAGATTCCACTTATGACCGTCCACAAGAGCAAGGGGCTCGAATACGACACAATTGTCTTCGTGGGGCTCGATGATCAAGCGTGGTGGGCTCATCGACCAGGAGATCCCGAGGGTCTCGCCACTTTCTTCGTTGCGCTCTCCCGCGCCAAGCAAAGGGCGATTTTCGCCTTCTGCCGTGAGCGCGGGCAGCGCCAGCGTGTGGCGGAACTCTTTCAGCTTTTGACCGACGCCGGAGTGCCTGAGATCGCGATATGAAGGCGACTATCCAAAATGGTGCGATAGCGCGAGATCAGATAGCCGATGCCGGCAGAGGAGATCAGCATCTCCGAGACGACCACGCCAACACTGGGGGTCGTGCTCTTCGGCGCGGAGTAGATCGTCTCGGTCGACCACGACTTGCCCGCCCGGATCTGGAGGTCGCTCCTTGGTCCACCCACGCTGGCTCGCGCCGCCGACGATTCCTGGGCCATGATCTCGGCCGGCGCCCGGGCCGCCGGCGACGAAGGGTATAACAGGCTCGCGCGCAGTCTGTCCGCCAGCCTGCGCGCCGCGGGACTTCAGTTGCGAAACGTATCGAACGAGTACAACAGGCAGCTCGAAGCAGCTTTGGCAGGAGATCGGGAATTCGGACGCAGATTTTCCAACCTCGCTATGGACGATCTGCATCTCGCATGTCACGCGCTGCTGAGCGAAATGGCGAGCGCCCGAGACTACCTGGCCAGATCGGCGGGACTGCGCGTCGGCGCACCGGACAATATCGATTCCCTCGCCCGGCTCCGGCAATGGCTGAACCGTCCGGTCAATTCGGCCGCGTCGAGCGATCCCTTCATCCGGCGTCTTCTGGAGGCCTCCGACGCGACATCGTCGGATCCCTGGTTGAACGATATCGGCGAGTATCGAAATCTATTTCTGCATCGCGAACACATCGGAGCCATGGCACCCTGGCTGAACCTGGAACAGCGTGACGCTTCGACCGGTCCGATCAGGACGATCACGATGGAGATCGACGAGCGCCCCGGCACCCAAATCAGGTGCGATGCGTTGACTCGCTTCGTCGATCTGCACGCCAGACTCTGCAGATTGGCGGATTTCGGCGCGCAACTCGCTCCGTTCGATGCGACGCCTCCCGCATTCTCGACGTCACCGGGCGGTTAGACCCACGACGGGGTGGGATAACGCCATCCGATGAGGTGGACTTATCGCAAGGAGACATCGCGCCGGTTCGCGCCGGCGCCCTCATCCAGGTGCCCCATCTCGGCTGCGCAGGTTCGACGATGAAGTCCGGCGCTCCGCGACGGCGCCCAGGCGACCTTGTGCAGGCGCCTCTTGGCGTTTCGCTGTCGCGGCGACAGGCCGCTCGGCATCGAATTGCCCGATCGGACGGGCGATTGCACGGTTCGGCCGCCGGTCGCGTCCGATATTCTCTCCAGCCGAGTAGACTATCGCTTCGCGGGCGCGCGCGACGTCGTCGAGGAATAGAGGACCCGCGGCGCAGGCCCGCGCCATACGGCCTCCCCATGCTCGAGAAAATACTGAACGACGTCTTGGAAGACATCTTCCGGGAGCGGCACGGCAGCGTTCGGATTGTGGAAGATCTGGATTTCGTCGGCCCATCCCTCCTCGTAGTCGGGATCCTCGATGTTCACTTCGAATGGAACGGCGTCGAGAGCGCCCGGCGAAGGATCGCTCAAGCCTCCGTTGCGCTCCAAACTGACGTCGGCGTCGCCGAATCCGGCCAACACGCCCATCCGGTTGAATTTCGCCATCGTGCCCGCGTTGGAGGAAAGCACGGCCGAAACATGCCTGGCTTCGGGCTGATCGAAGAACGCCGCCGGGACGACCTTTCCGTCGACGACCTCGTCCTTTCTGCGCACCGAGTGCGGGGCCCCGGCATCGGTCCGATGAATCTCGATCCCGTAAAGATAGAGCGGCAAGGCCGACTGAGACCAGATCATCGATCCCGGGGCGTGGAAATCGGCGATCGCCAGGACGAACGGGTGACCGGCCACGTCCTCGCGTTCCCAGTATCGCTTCGCGAGCTTCGATCGCAGCGGAGACGCGAACTTGCGGGCCAACTGCTGGTGAAGGTATGGCCAGAAGTCCTCGGGCGGCTCCGGAGGAGGCTTTCTGATGTCGAACTCGACGTTTCCGGTCGGGTTCGCCGTCACCGCTTCGACGAATATCCTGGTCTCGTCCCTGATCAAGCGAAAGTCGGGCACGGCGTGCGAGCGATCGAACCCAAAATCGAGCTCTCGGAACGCCGCGAACAGATACAATTCCCAGGTTCTCGCGTCGAAGCCGGTCGTCTGGAAATCGCGCACCAGATTGCCGTCCAGGTCGATCACCCAGGGCGAGATTTCGCGCAGCAACTCGCGAGCCGCGGATGGATTGCGCCCGTCGCGCAGATTGACGAACTTGGGGTTGAGCCGCGCCCCTTCGATGGTCGCGAAGAGATCCACGCCCGGTCGCGTGTCGCTCCGCATCGGCACTTCCGGAGTCGGCTCACCGAGCAGAGTCGTCAAGCGACCGATCAGCGCCGCCTCGGCGCTTCGGAGCGACGGATAAGGACCATGATTGGCGAACCCCTGAAATCGGCCGTGCGCATCGCGCGCCAGAACGACGTACGCGAAACGATCGGCCCGGCGAACGTAATAGGTCGCCCCGATCAGGCGTTCGCCGTCGGCCGAGAAGTACGAGCAGTTCGCCAGTTCGTGATGGGTGCCCGGGCTCCGGCCCCACATCCCGAACGCGTCGAAGCGCGCTTTCGTCATTCGGGTGATCATGCCGAACACCTTCGCGCGTTGCGACGTCGCTCCGACGAAGGCGTCTTCGGCGGCCGGACAGCTTCCACGATTCGTTGCTCCAACAAGATGTCTTCCGCGAGCACGGTCGGCCGCACGAAACGAACCGTCGTCCGGTTCCGATTAGCCACCGGCTTTGCCGCCACCTTAAGATGATACGGTTTCGCAGATTGCCTATCCATGGGAATCCCCTAGGTTATCCCATCCCGAATCCGCCTCGCCAAGCGGCGACCGCGGCGGATCGGAGTCGCATCGGAGGTACGGAGCTCGAATGATCAGAGAGGTCTTGAACCGCGAATTCGTGCTTGCGCAGATGGACGCCGTGCTGGCGGAGCTCAAGAAGCGAGCGTCGTCGCGCCGGGGCGGGACGACGTCGGGTCAGGAGCCGGCCCTCGACAGGGAGGAATACTCGCGCGCGGCCTCGGACGTGGAGGCCGCGAAGGACCGCGAGCAAGCCGGATCCTGGGGAGCAACCGGCTTCGAACCCGGACCGCGGCGACGGGGCCAAGCTTCGCCGTCGCTGGACGAGACGTGCTTCATCAGCAGCGATCCCATCGTCAGCATCACTCAGAGCGCGTTGGAAGAATACTTCGACCATCCCGAGAGCCGGGACCACGTCGCCGAGAGTGATAGGGGCTCCGCGCGCCGCGGTCCGGACGCGACCGCTCCGGTGACCGACAGATCGTTGGCCGCCGGCCTTCCCCCTGCTTCCCGCCGCGTCCTCGACAAGTTTTCGGTGACCGATCCCGGATGGGTGAGCTCGCTCGTCGCCATGGGCATCTCCAAGTTCCGAAACCCTCATCCGTTCAATCCCGAACCCGCGCCCACGCACGTCATGGCGGACCGATGCCGGCTCGTGTTCGTGGGCGATTGGGGCAGCGGCCTGCCGAGAGCGCAGAAGGTCGCCGAGCAGATGCGCAAGTTCGTCGAGGAGGCGATGGCCGCCGGGACGGAATGCCACGTCGTTCACCTGGGTGACGTCTATTATTCCGGCTTCGATTACGAATACCGAAAGCGCTTCCTACCGTACTGGCCCGTCAAGCCGGGCGAGGAGGACAGGATCGGATCCTGGTCCTTGAACGGCAATCACGACATGTATTCGGGCGGCCACGCGTACTACGGCACCCTGCTTGCCGACGTGCGGTTCGCGAGGCAGGCCCGCTCGAGCTTCTTCCGCCTGGCCAACGACCATTGGCAGTTCATCGGCCTCGATACGGCGTACGACGACGACGGTCTAAAGGACCCGCAGGCGGCCTGGCTGGCCGATACTTTGGCCGGAAGCCGGCAGCGCGCGGTATTGCTCACGCATCATCAATTCTTCAGCGCATACGAGGACGCCCCCAGCGTCGGCAAGGTTCTGCGCGAGAAGCTCGGTCCTCTTCTGGCCGGCAAGGCGATCTTCGGCGCGATCTGGGGACACGAACATCGATGCGTGCTCCACTCCGCCCACGGCGATCTCGAATATGCCCGGCTCGTCGGGAACGGAGGCGTTCCGACCTACATGACGCACGCGCAAGGAGACGAGTATCCGGCGCCGGCGACGTTCGAGGACCGCCGCTACATCGCAAGCGGCCTCGAGCGCTGGGCGTACATGGGCTTCTCGGTCGTCGACCTCTACGGCACCTCGTTGCGCGAGCGTTACTTCGACGAGGATGGTTTCCTCTGCCACGACGAGACGATAAATCCCGCCGCGTGAACGGCAATGCATCCGCCCGCGACGGATCGCGGCCGCACGACGGCGGTCTTCGAGGACCATTGCGCGGAGAGCGACCGGGTGGTTCACGGCGGAGGAATGGTCTAATGTCCGCCCGCGAAGCGGACGGATCGCGTCCTATAAGACGGGTCCGCGGATGATGGGGACATCGGGGATGGCGACTTGCGCTCGATAGAATTTCAGCATGCCGCAAACGCATCGGTCGTGCCGCCGGCGCATCCGCGGGACGGAACGCCATGAATGATGCCAGGGATTGGAACGCCGATCCGGGTAGGACCGAGGCTTTCGAGCGGGCGATCGATCTGTTCCGAGAAGAACGCTTCGAACAGGCGCTCCCGGAATTCGTGCGGCTCGCCGAGTCGGAGCAATGGTTCGATCGTTGCTCCGCCTACATCCTCGCTATCTGTTCGGAGCTCCTGCGGAAGGGAGTCGGATCGTCGGAAAAGCTGCGCAAGATCGAAGCGAACGTCATCGCGAGGATGCTCAATCGTGAGGCGCGAACGAAGGGCGCAGGCGTGGTGCCGAGGCCGCCTGAAGAGACGCTGATCTTCGAACATCTGCCCGGGCTGCCTTTCCCGGGCACTTTCCGGTCGCCATCGTCCGATCGGCAGAGCGGCGACCGGACGAAGCGATCGCTTCGCGAGATCGTCGAGCGGACCCCGCACATGGACATCATCCATGAAGGGCCGTTGGGGCCCGGCTCGACCCTCAACGTGAATGTGTGGCTCGACGTCTCGGCGGCCAGAAAAGGCGAGATCGCGACCAAGGTGGCCGCGCCAGCGGGAACGAGGATCGAAGCCGTTCTCGTCGCCTCCGATCACTTCGAGGTCGAGGGTGACGACCGGACCACGTTCATCCTCGATCCGGTCGAGACCAAGGTATCGTTGCCGTCGTTCGGCTTGAAGGTCGTGCGGGGCCAAGAGGCAGCGGAGGAGATGCCCTGCATAATCGTCATATTCTTCGCGGAGCAACGCGCCTGCGGCAAGATCGGCCGCTTCGTGCAGTTCGGCCCGACGTCGGGTGCGGCGGCGGACCCGCCGGCAAAGGTCGTGATTCCGCCACCGAACGCTCCCCAAGCCGATCTCGTCGTCACGATCGTCGCGGATCCACCAGGCAGCAGTCGACAGTTCGTTTGCCTGGTGAGCTCTCCGCATCTGGAGAAGTATAGGACTCCGCAGACCGGCCCGTGGAGCCTGGGGGACGACACCAGCCGGATAGTCGCCGGCTTCATGGACCGCTTCACGTCGGACCAGACGCCCGCCGAGATGCTCACGGACGAACTGCGTGGAGCGGGCAAGCAGCTCTTCACCGCCTCGCCGAGAAACTTCCAGCAGGCATTCTGGGACCTCATCGACGCGAACGCTCCGCTGTCGACGATAGCGATCGTTTCCGAGGAAGCCTTCTTCCCCTGGGAGCTCATGGTTCCGCGCCGGATGGTCGGCAAGAAGTGGCAGGAGCGAAATCCACTCGGCGTCGATTTCGGGATCGGCAGATGGACCGATCGGGACTTGGTATCGCCGGCGTGGAGCGTCGAACTCGTCGACAGTTTCGTGGTCGCTCCCAGATATTCCGGCGCCGCCAAGCTTGCCAACGCCGAACAGGAAGCGGAATTGGTGCTCTCCACGTACGGCGGCCAGCGCGTCGTACCGGCGACGTTCAAGGAATTCCGCAAGGAACTTCTGGAGCAGTCCCGATCCCTCATCCATTTCGTCTGCCACGGAGACTCGTCCGCGGTCGACCAGACGATACGCCTCGAGGATTCGAGCATCACGACCACGACGCTGCTGGGCATTCCCAGCCTCGCTGCGATCATCTCCGACAAGCGCCCCCTCGTGTTTCTGAACGCCTGCGAGATCGGCAGGCTCAAGCCCGCCTTGGTGGGCGTGAGAGGGTTCGCCTCCGCCTTCATCGAGTTGGGAGCGGCAGCCGTGATCGCCCCGCTGTGGAGCGTGGAGGACGGCACGGCGCATCAGGTCGCCCGGGCGTTCTACGAGGCCGTGAAGAACGATCCCGGCAAGCCGTTCAGCCTGATCCTGTCGCAGATCCGGGACAAGGCCTACAGCGAGGCGAAAGACACGTACGCGGCCTATTGCTTCTTCGGCGATCCGCTCGCCAGCGCGGCAAGACAGGCACCATCATGAGCGCACGCCGCAGCCAGCTATGCCGGCAGGCCGTCCAACGCGGTGGCGTGCTTCAATCTGAATTCCCGCGCCGCGACGGAAAGAAGACCGAGAGAGTTCGGATACACCACCACATATACCGGCGAGCGCACGCCGCGCTCGAGCGATACTCCGAGGTGCGCGAGAGCCGCGTCCCTGAGATAGGGTCGATGTTCGGCGTCGACCTGAAGACGACCGTAGGAATCCTGAAGCACGCGCATGGCCTCCAAACGGTCGTCCGAGGAGTCGAGAGCGAGCAGCTCGCCATGCTTCGGGGTAGTCGTCCAGCGCCGTCGCGATCAGCGAACGCCTGTCGATGGTGCGACCGCCACCTCCGCGCCGCAGGGCCCGCAAGGCGGAGAACCAATTCGACTTGCCGGTTCCGTTCAGTTAGAGCAAGGAAAGGTCGCCTCCGGCGCGCTGCCAGATATTCCTGGTCGGTCGGCCTGAGCGGATAGAGATCCGGCAGCAGGACTTCGAGATCGCGCGGCGGATGCAAAGCATGTCGTGCGATGTTCGCTTCTCCGCCGGTCATGGGGCTGCCTGGAACGAGCCCTTTCCGGCGGGCAATGGGCCTCTGAGAAGGAGGACTTCATCAGGGCCCGTCAGACTTCGACCACAGTAGGCAGTCTCGCGATGGCCTGGGAAGTTTCAGTCAGGAGATCGACCGCCGCCTCGGGGGCCTCGATGCTGACGATGAGAGCATACCGAACGGTCTCGTCCGCGTCCTTGTCGGTCCGGAACGAGGACCACCAGCCCCGTTCCGGTAACACCGATATCCGGTTCATGGTCGCAAGATCGCCTGCCGCGCCCTCCCAGATGTCCTGTCGCAGCGTTCCGACGGCGCGCGCCTCCGATCCCAGGACCCACCTATTTTTTCGGCGCCTTCCACCGGGCACGTGGCCCGCCTTGCGGTGTCGTCCGTTGATGCGCGCGATCGCTTCGTTGTCGTCGTCGTCCGGTTCGCCGACGTCGAAGGTCAGACCGTGCGAGAAGTAGTCCTGTTCGCTATCGAACGTGATCGCCGAGGGGAACGGTTCGGCGAAGTACGAGAGCGTGATGCGCAGCCGAACCTTCTCGCTCGCGATTGATTCCAGGGCCTCGCGCGGCCACGGCAGCCTGTAGAAGTTCATCTTGTCGTAGGTGGGCTTTCGTCCGGGCTTTTGCGTGAAGGGAGACAGACGGTCCTGCTCTATCATCGTGAGAACGTTGTCCACCGAACGTCGCATACGCTCTTCGCTGGGCACGCCCCACCCGAATCTGCGCAACACGTCCTGCGCGGCCGCTCGAGTCGACCCCTCCCATCTGTTCATCATGGCGGACGTCCAGCGGGCCGAATGGACCATGAGACCTCTGATCGTTTCCGGCCAGAGCTCGGGATAGAGTGCGGCGACGCGCGTCGCCATGCCCGCGGCCGCGGCGTTGGCGATGCTGGTTTCGGCCGCTGCGGCGAACGGCCTTCCCGGTATCTCATGGTGGGTCGTCAGCACGCAGAGGCTCTCGACGATGCGGGTCGAAACACCGTCGGCTTCCACGACCCGATTTCCCCCCTCCGTGACGATGTCGGGCTTGTGGGCGAGGTGCGTGCTCCAGCCCATTGCCGTTCGCGACGACGGACACAGATCTCCGTGAGGGGCATGCGCGCGCTCGCCCCAACCGACATCGGTCTTCTCGGTGTAGGCGCCGACGGTCAGCGCGTTTGCGGCCTGCCCGGGAGTCTGAATTCCGGTCGCATCGTTCGTTCCGATGTAGTCGCCGACGACGAGACCGCTCGTATCGATCAGATTGCCGGCCGCGACGCAGAACAACCGCTGGTGCGTTCCCTCGCCGAACGCGAGCTGATCGATGGTGCTGGAGAATTCGGTGGGCAGGCCGTCGTTTCGATTCTTGGGCATTCCCAGTGACAGCGAATAGATCCGACGCCCCGGCGTGCGCTCGACCCGTCGCACGGCCTCGCGAAGCTGGTGACTCGGATTCGGCCTGCGCGAACCCGAAGCACCCAAGAGCGTGACGGACTCGAGCGCCGTCTGCAGCACGATCGGATCCGTTCTTCTGATCAGCTTCTCCAGATCGCCGAACAGCGCCGCGCCCGCCATTTGCGTTCCGTGGCCGTCGGTATCGTCCTTGCGCCAGGCGGGAAGCAGGGTGTGGGCGCGATCTTCCGGCAGGGAGGCGCTCAGCATGACGTGCTGGTATCGGACGCCGGTGTCGAGAATGGTGGTGAGCGGCGCACCCGTGGCGGCAGGGACGATGCGGCCGGCGAGGGCCCTCGCCAAAGCCGCCCGCTGCGCCGGCGCCATGGATGTCGGCGGCACCGTCAGTTCCGACGCCGGACGAAGTTCGACCACCGCCGCCGTGGCGATGAGCAGCCGTTCCAGGTCCGCGAGCCGCGCGCGCATCTGCATGACGACGACGCGGTTGAAGTCCGTCGCGTGAGGATCGACCAGGACATCGAAGTCCGCGGCGACGCGCCTGACGTCTTCCGCGACCGCCGGCCTTACCCACACTTCCCAGTCCGCCATCTTTGTTTTGGGCGGTAGCGCCTCGTCCGGCCCGTTCCAGAACCGCGAAACAGCGGCGAGATTGATGTTGCCGAGCTGCTCGAAGAAATCCGTGAAAAGGGGCTTTCGCTCTCCTTCCTCCCAGTCGCCGTATTTGGCGATAGCCTCCGAAATCCTGGCCACCCTCCGCTCGGGCATGAACACCCGCACCATCTGACGACGCCCCCTTCCGCCAGCCGCGAGAAGCTCGATCTTGTGAGACGTGCCGCGGAAGAAGGACAGGTCGATCTCAGATCCGTAGCGCGGCCGAAGCACCAGCAGAAGGCCCCTTCGATCTGGCGACAGGACCTCGCTCTGGGCATCCAGCCTTCTCGCGGATCGTTTGAGCGCGGAATGAAGGCTTTCGATCAGATTGCGCGCGTGCTCGGGCCTGTCGTCGACCGGCTCGGGTACGATCGGAGTGATCGGCTTGCCGACCGGGGTGAAGTCGACGCCTCTGCCCAGGCGGGGGAGAATCAGGTGCTTATCGTCGGAAGCCATACGGCGGAGTATCTAACCCACTCGGAAACTTGGGCAATCCGGAATATTCCGCCGATTTTCGGTTTTCCCCTTCCTTATCGACGGGAGGGTAGCTCGGCCCCGCCGGTGCGGAGCGGGCGCGCCCGTTCTCGGGCAGCCATGTCGACTATCTGTGGTGCATTCCACGCTCGGACAGGGCGGAAATAAGGAGCTCCGTGCCGAGGACGCCATTATGCTCGAGAACGGCTTCGCGCGCCGCATCGTCGGCGCTCAGCGCCAGATCGGCCTGGCTCAAGCCTTCGACCGAGCGTTCGACGGCCTCCCAATCGATGGAGGAAAGATCGAACGCCAACAGGCTATTTTCGAGAAGCGGCCGGATCAGATCGCGGCCCGGAAGCGCGTAGCGAAGCTGCGAGTCGAAGCGCCGGAACACGGCTCGATCCAGCAATTCCGGATGGTTGGTCGCCGCGAAGATGACGCTCGTGCTCTTGTCGTCGTCGAGGAACTGCAGCAGCGAATTCAATATGCGACGCGCCTCGCCGACGTCGTTGCCGGCCGCCCGCGCCGTCGCCAACGCGTCCACCTCGTCGAAAAAATAGACGCCCCGCGTGTTCGCCATCGCATCGAACACCAGACGCAGCTTCGCCGCCGTTTCGCCCATGAATCGGGTGATCAGTCCGTCCAACAGGACCGTGAAGAGCGGGAGCTGCAGTTCTCCGGCGATCGCGGCGGCGGTCATGGTCTTGCCGGTCCCCGGAGGACCACTGAGGAGGAATTTGCGCCTCGGCTGTAGGCCGAAGTCGCCCAGGCGGGCTCGCGCGGTGTGCTCCTTGACGATCTTGCGTAGCCGATCGGAAAGGGCGTGCGGCAACACCAGGTCGGCAAGTTTCAGGCGCGGAAACGAGATCGAGACGATGCCCGCCAATTCGCCGCGAGGTCTCACCAGCGGGATCGGATCGTTGCTCGTTTCCACCGCCGACAGGGAGGCCCGCGCCTGCGCAATGATCGACTGCATCTCTTCGGCGACCCGATTGTGCCCCCGCTTCGCGGCACTGTCCGCGACCTGCAGCGCCACGGACACGAAGCGCTTGTCGTCCCTCTTCACGAAGCTGCGGACGAGCGACAGCAATTGCTCGGCGGAGGCAACGGACACACTGCTCGGCTTGGGTCGCTCGCTCATGATTTCGCTTTCTGTCCGGTAGAAGCGATCTGATCACACATTCGTTGCACGTCGGTCAATAAATATTGCATATTATGCATTATTTGCTGACACCTTTGAAGCACGCGCCGTGTCACGATGAGTTCATCATGCGACCCGTCGGCAATGTCGGGCCGCTGTAGATAGTCGGAGATCCGGGCTCGCGATTTCTTTGCGAGCTTTTGTTTTTTCAATAGCTTACACAAGTGCCCCTGCGACATCTTGAGCTCCGCAGCAAGCGAGGCCTGGGTAGCCAGCTTTGCTTCGATGCGGTCCCTCAGGGCGGATATCAACTCGACGTCAGTCGGCATAATGAATATGCATTATGCTATTTTTCGACCGAAATCAATCCTCTCGGCTTCTGATCCGGAGGCGAAATGTACGGACGTCGGCCGGCTCCCGATCCCAAGGCGCGCAGAGACGGAACGCCAGCTCGCAGTTGCCCGACGCGCGAGCCCGAAAGGTGAACTTGGCCGTGCAATCGTTCCCGAACGGTCTCGAGACCGAATGGAGTTCGCTCAATAGCGAGAGCAATCGATGATCGAACGAGGCACGAAACCGATACCCCGACGCGCCCGGCTCCTCGATAGCGACCTCGAAATCTTCGCCGATCGCCACCTCGTTCTCCGTCGCCGTCGTGAGCGTCCTCATGTCAGGACAACTCTTCGCCTAGGGTGATCGAGTACGATGACAGCGCGTCGTCGATACCACATTCGCCGTACGCGATCCGGAAGTACCCGCCCTCTCCGTGCCTTTCCGACCAGCTGTTCTTGGCGATCCAATACTTGTCGACATCGTCGTAGCCGACCAGGCAGACCGCGTGCAGCCCCAGTTCGTTCCCCGCGACGTGCCGGTACACCCCTCCACCGTAGACGATGAAGTCCTCGAATATCTGCATGCATGCGACGACGGGGCCGTCCTCCGCGATGGCCGCCCGCCGCTGCGACCGCGATCTCAGCGCTTGCCAGAAATCGAGCTTGTACCTCGGAGGGACTTGCCGGTGCGAAAGCTGCCTCGGTTCGTACGGAAAATCGGATGCCAGGCACACGCCATGATCGCGCGCTCGGTTCAGGATCGCCGGCGGCTCCACGCACGCCGTGTCGCAGCGGCCGAGAGCGCCGAAGAACAGGTCGGCTTCCGAAAGATGGAGTTCGGGATCCGGCATGCCCGAGCGAATCCGGATCGCCGCCTCCATCGCTGCCGTCACCGCGAAGCTCACGCAGCTCAAGCAGCGCCCCTGGGCTCTGACCGGGCCTGTCCAATCCTTGCCCTGGTGCAGACGCCAATCGAACCGATCGGGCAGATGGGGCGCCTTGAAGTCTAACGCGGCGCGGCTCGCGGGCTTCAAGAGCTCCGCGGTCTCCGACCCCAGCGAAAGTCCGACCATCGAGCGGAAATCGTCACTGCCGCCATAGTCCGTCAGCGTCCAACCAGCTCCGGCAGCCTCGACGGCGCCTCTGATCTCCCGATTATCCATCCGAAAACACGTCCTTGGGGCGTCGCTTTCCGCCTACCCTACGACAGATCCCGCCGGCCGTCTCGGGGGGCCGCTGGCGCCGGGAGGGTGCGCGCCGCGCTTCAACGACGGCCATCTCGACCTTGCGGTGGGAACGGCGCCATGTAGGCTATCGCGAAGCCGCGATCGCGCGCCTGTCGCCGACCCGAAATGGTGGTATTGCCTACGATGTTCCGACCGTCCGAGGGTGAATCGAAAGCCGAAGCCGACTTTCGAAGAGCCGAAGAGCTCTACGAAGACGGGCAAGTGCTGGCGACCTTCGACCTGCTCGTCGGCTTGGCGGCGACACGCGACGAGTGGCTCTTGCGCGCCCGCGAAAGGCTTCTGCGCGTCGTCGCGCTGCTGAAGATCACGTACGCCGATTGTCCGAGGGAAGCGAGGGCGCTGGAGCAGATCGCGCATCTGCTCGGTCGAAGCCCGGACGATATCCCGGTCATGCGAGAACGATTGCGAAGCCTCGCCCGCGAAATCAGCGCCGACGAGCTCGTCCGGACCGGCTGGGGCCACGCTCTGGCGGAGCGTGATCAAGGCGGGACGATCTTGCGGACGCCTCACATCGACATCCTGGCGGATGGACCGATAAGCCCCGGGGCCTCCTTCGGCGTTTCGGTCTATCTTGATCGAAAATCGCGGCGCCCCGACGAGGTCGGCTACGATGTGGCGGCGCCGGCGGGGAGCCTCGTGGAGGTCGAACTACTCGCGAGCAGCCACTTCGTCGTCACCGGCGCGCCGACCGCGTCCTTCATAATGACCGCGGAGAACGATCGTTACGAGCTCCCGCCATTCGAGATGAGATGCGTCGAGCGGTCGCAATGGGACGACGATGCGCCGTCCGTCGTCGCCATGTTCTACGTCGACGACAGACCATGCGGCAAAGTCGCGCGCACGGTCGAGGTCCTCGACTTGCCGACGAGGCCGACGCATGGCGAAAACGACGCCTCGGTCCAAATCGGCAGGAACGGACTCCCTCCGGCGGACCTCACCGTCACCATCGTCGCCGACCCCGAGAACGACGGACGCCACTATTGGTGCTCGATCAGCACGCCGCATCTGCCGGCATATGCGCGACGGGCGACAGAGCGCTGGAATCTGCCGCAAGCCGCTCGGGAGATCGTGACCGCGTACATGCGCGAGTTCACGGCGCCCGGCATCGGCAAGGCGCAGCTGGTGGCCGAGCTTTCGGGTGCCGGGATCAAGCTTTTCGAAGCGGCTCCGCCGATATTCCAGAGGGTCATTTGGGAGCTGATCGACGCGAAGATCGAATTCAACTCCATCGCCATCGTATCCGCGGAGCCGTACATGCCGTGGGAGCTCATGATCCCGAACCGCGCGACGAGCGGCCGCTACGAAGATCGGACGATGCCGCTGGGAGTGGAGTTCGATGTCGGCCGCTGGACGGACGAGCGCGTCATCGCTCCGCCCAGGGACATCAGGCTCGTCGACTCGCATGTGATCGCTCCGACCTATCATGGGGATCGGAGGCTGGAGGAAGCGCCCGCGGAAGCCGCGATGGTGATCTCTCAATATCCCGGCGACGTGGTGACGCCGGCGGATTTCGAGACCGTCGAGAATACGTTGGGGACCGTGGGGCGTTCGCTGATCCACTTCGTTTGCCACGGCGACGACGATCGGGACGGGATACAATCTCTGCACCTGGAGTGCGGCGGCAAGCTCACGTCCTCGAACATCGTCAGATTGCGCGGTATCGCCGGCCTTCTTGCCGCGACCCGGCCGATCGTATTCCTGAACGCCTGCGAAGTCGGCCGGGGAGCTCCGGCCCTGATCGGTCTGGGCGGTTTTGCGCCGTCGTTCATAAGACTGGGCGCCGCCGCGGTGATCGCTCCCGTGTGGAGCGTGGACGACGTCGACGCGCATCAGGTCGCCCGCGAGTTTTATGCCGCAGTGAGAGCCAATCGTGGCATTCCGCTCAGCAAGATCGTCGCGGGAATTCGGGCAAAGGCTTACGACCGCCGTCTCGGCAAAGACAGTTTCGCCGCCTACTGCTTCTATGGTGACCCATGCGCCATTGTCGGGAATTAGTCCGAGCCGAGATCCCGCTGCTCGGGTCGTGCCTTGGCCCCCTGCGATGGCCGAGTATGTTGAGCGTCGCCGTCTTCGCCCTTTCGGCCCAGCCTTCGGTGGCGCAGACCCAGGAGAACTGCAACACGGCGCTCACGAGGATAGCAAAGAGGGCGGCCGAAAAGGCTGTCGCCGACCATCGCGACGATGCATGCGCTGGCCTGAAGAAGGGCCCTTTCGGCATCGACAAGACGAAAGCCCTCGAGCTGCGCAAGTTCTCCTTGTGCGAGAACGGCCCGATCGTCAGCGCCGCCATCACGGCGCATGTCTGGTGCGCTACGTCCGAGAAGGCCTTGATCGCGGCCGACCTCGAGGACGACGTCACCGCAACCGCGTCCGCAAATCTGGACACCTGCCAGGTACTGGATGCCGACGTCTCGGCGGGAAAGTTCGCGAGCCAGGCGGGCATCCAGATCGCCGACTTGAAGACCAAGCTCCGCGAGGCCGCCGCCAAGCAGATCAAGGACTACTGCAAATAGTCGGTGGGCGCGGGCGCGACGATCAGCCTGCGCGGCGGCCTCGCGATGCGCCGGACGAGGAGCGCCGACAAACAGAAGCATAGCGCCGTCAGCAGCCACCAAAGGACCGGTTGTGCGATCGGATAGAAGGTCACCGATCCCGGAACATGACGGTCAAGTCCCCCGATCTGATAATAGTTGTCGACATATCCGCCTTTGCCGGCGGTCTCAGGCGGGACGAGAGAGTATAGGCCTGCGCGAGGGTGGGTGCAGTATCCGGCCGAGCGATCGGGCCCGCAGCTTTCGCCGGCCGCGACCAGCCCCGCAGGCTCGTAGCCGAACGCTTTCGCGTCGATGTAAACCTTGGTCTCGTTGCTGTGCATCCGTCGTAGGAAGTGGCCGCTCAGATAGAGCGGGCCTGCGACCAGCAGGATCAGCGTCGCAATGGCCGCAAATCTGCCGGAGGTCGGTCGTGCCGGCGCGCCCAGATAGCCGAATTGGGGAAGGCGCATCCACCAGGGATGCTCCCGATAGGCCTCCGCGAACGATAGCAGCATCCACAGGAGGAAGGGCATGAACACCGCGATCAGGTGCACCCCCCAAAACGATGCCAAGGTCTCGTTGCCGAGCCCTAGAGACAGGAATTTCGGAAACTCCCGGATCCGATCGGCAAGGAGATGGAATAGGAGCGCGATGAAGAATGCCGCGCCGAACACGGTGAAGCCGCGGGCGAACACGGACGAAAGGTTTCGCCGCTCGTGCGGTATGTCGCCGGCGAAGCTGACCAGCGCTTCGGCAGGCAGGAAGAACGCCACATCGCTGTCGTGACGGCGGACCGCCATGCCGATCGTGGCCTGCTGCGCTTCGTCCCACACACCGGCGCCGCTGAAGCCGGGCTCCACGCTGCCGCCCTGCTCGACGACGATTTGTCGCCAGGCCGGACTCGATTGTCCGATCAATCTCGCCGGCACGTGTTCGCCCAGCTCCCGATCGCCGCGAACGCCGAAGAGACTGAGAGCTCCGCGCTCGTCGCGCTCCTGCGAAACGACGGCGAGCACGTTCACCCCGGCCTCGGGAGGCGCAGGCTCCTCCAGTTCCAGGACCGCCATATCGTCAAGCGGATTGGCCCCCATCTTCCTCCACTTCGTGATGCGGCAGAGGCGCGTCTGGCGTCCCGCCACCATCGGAAAGAGCAGAATGATGCGCGTATCGTCCGACGGACGCTCCTCCGCCTCCGGCATCCGGGACATCGCCGCGTTGACTGCATGCGCGCAGGTGATCGCGACCCGAGGCGAGACGAGAATCGCCATGCCGCAATGCTCGAGCAACTCGGGATCGGTAGGATCGGGACGCTTGATCTCGATGATCCCCATCGCTCTATCTATGCCCATCGCGCCCATTCTCGGAATGACGATTTCAGGTAGTATGGCCGAGATCCAACGCTGAAACGATAGGACAAGTGCGATTATGAAGGAATGGCTGGTTGTCAGGCGCGTTCAGCCGAGCGGCAGTTCTCGGCGGCGGGGGGCGACGCCGATAGCGAAAACCGCATCCGCGCCGGCCACGCCCGACGCCGCAACTCGGGTTGCCCTCGAGCAAGCGCCCAGCCGAGATCACCTCGCCAATCCGAAGGAGATCGGAATGGCCGCCGGGCCGATGCCCGTGTCCTTGATCGCGCCGATCGTGGCTGAGACCAAGGCCGCCGACGCGGTTCTGCGCGACGCCAAAGCCGCCGGCACCGCGTGGGGCCTGAAGACGTTGGGCGTCGACACCAAACGCTTCAACGGCGCAGGGGTGAAGGTGGCCATCATCGACACCGGGATCAGGCGCGACCATCCTGCATTCGTACATCTGAAGGGCGCCATAGATGAAGCCGACTTCACTTCCAAGCCGGGCGGTACCTTCGGCGAGGGCGTCGCCTTCGACACCGACGGCCATGGAACGCACTGTGCCGGGACGATCTGCGGCGGCAACGTCGATGGAGTTCAGATCGGTGTAGCGCCGAGCATCGAGAGGCTTCTCGTCGCCAAGGCGATAGGCGGAACGCGCGGCTCCGCCGCGCTGCTCGACGCCCTGAACTGGGCCGCCTTCACGGTACGGGCCGACGTCATCTCGATGTCGCTCGGCTTCGACTTCGTCGAGTACCGGAAGTCTCTGATCGCGGTAAACGTCCACGAGGATGCGGCGACCTCGATGGCCCTGATCGCGTTCCGTGACAACATACGGATTTTCGATGCCTGGATGAACGAGCTGAGGGCAAGACGAAAAGACGGCTTCGATCCTCTCGTCGTCGCGGCGAGCGGAAATGAAAGCGGCCGCCCGGCATTCGTGGTGGGCAAAGCCAGCCCTTCGGAGGCTGATAGCATCGTCGCCGTCGGCGCTGTCGACGCGACGCTTGCGGTCGCGCCATTTTCCAATGCGGATCCGACATTCGTTGCTCCCGGCGTGGACGTGGTATCCGCCGGCATCAGCGAGCAGTTGTCGGTCTTGAGCGGGACGAGCATGGCTTGCCCGCACATCGCCGGCCTGGCTGCTCTCTATTGGCAATTCGCCCGCTCAGCCGGACCGACCGCCACGGCGGAGCGAGTCCAGAGAATGATGGCCACCAGCGCCGAAGATCATTTCAAGGAATTCGACGCCCACGAGCCCTCCGACATCGGGGGAGGAATGCCCCGCGCGCCAGGCCCGCGACCGACGCCTTAGCGTTCGCGAATCCTCGTCGCATCAAGGGCGCCGCGTCCGACGGATGACGTTCGCGGGCACGTCCGCATGCATCGATTGCGTTGCAAGAATCGGCCGCAAGCAGCCGTTGAAATGTGGGGCGATCATTGCAGACACGCGCGCAACGCCAAAAAACAGGCGCCGGCAACGGCGATCGTCCCGCGTCCGCGCCTATTTCGAGAAGGTCGCGTAGGCGCCCATTTCCTTGCTGGTTTTATTCAGCTTGAGTGCATCATTGAGGATTGAAAGTTGTTCCTGCCGGACCGGTTCTGGGAGCGCTGCCGATACGGTGCCTGCATGCTCTTCCTGAAGTTTGCTGCGCACTTCGTCGGAACCCGAAATCGCGTATCCCCGAGTGGACTGAATCGCCAGATCGCGACTGAGGGCGCGGACATCGTCGTCGTCGAGCCCCTTCGATCCGGGGGACGGCGCCCTCACCAACGTCAACCGTTGCTCCCAGAAGGCCTGTTGCGAGGCACTCCTGAGGATGGCGATATCCTTTTCGGGCAGATTGTTCCGGTTCGCGATCGTTCCCATAGCCAGAGGGGTCGCAAGCCGGGCACCGATGTCCACGTCGGTCTTGTCGGGCGAGATGTTCGTGTCGATGATCTTGGCCAACAGCGGTATCGTATCCTTGTTTCCGATTGCGCCCAACAGCACGATGATGTTGCTCCGATAGGCCGCAAACTTCGGATCGAAGAGCATTTCCTGGACCTTCGGGAGATCACCCTCGTATTGCTTCAGCTTTTCGGGCGGAGGGTTATGGAGGAACGTCTGCTTCACGAATTCCTCCACTGGCATGCGAGCCTGCTCGGCCGATTGGGGCGCGACCCCGGTCGCCTGGGCCAGTTCGATCATGCCGCCGGCCGGCATCGGCATCGCTGCCGCCAAAGGCGCGGCGCCCGCGGCCGGCACGGTGCTGGCCAGGACCGTACATTCGTTGTCGTTGATGGATCGGTTGGTTGGCCCGAGCCCCGGCGCCATCACGGAAAGACTATCGAGCGCATTATGTTGCAATCCGCGGGTATGACCGAACTCATGCAGCCAGGTGACGGGTTCGACATCGCGATTGAAGCTGTCCGTCAGGCCGAGCACCCGGCGGACAACGACGAGGCCCTGGCCCGGAACGGGCGCGCAGCCCAATGCGCCAGGCACCAATCCTCCGCACCAGATGATCCGCTCGACCACCTTGACACAGGCGTCGCCGGTAAATTTCGGGAATTCGCTTTCAAGTGCCAGAGACCTTGGAAAAACAGATTCGTCGAACGACGCGACATTGCCCTGCCGCGACAACTTCACTCCCTGGCACGGCAACCTCGTCATGCCCACGTCGCTCAGGATTGCGGACGCGCGCGATAGTATGTCGTCTACGTCTGCGTCGGTGAGCGGAATCTTATTGAAGTTCCGCACACAGAGCGGATGATCGATGCCTTGTGCATCTGCCGTTCGGACTTCCGACAATAAGACTGCGGCGAAACCGGCGATTGCAAGCCGCCCAACGAGGCCGGCAATATGAGTATGTCGCATTGCTATCACCCCTCGACTTGAAGAAAGCTGGCGGGGTCTCGAACACCCGTATCAGAGTCATATGAAACATTATGTGCTCCGTGCGGGATCGAGTCAACTTAATCGACTTTTGGTTGCGTCCGGTCTGCGCTATAGTGTCTCCGTCTCACCCTTGGGATTTTGCCGAGATCAGGGAGGCCATAATGGCGATTTCGCGCCGAACATTTATTTCCAGTTCCTTGTTGTCGATGGCAAGCGTTTTGCCCCTTAGCCTGGCGGACGCGCTGCTGGCGCAAGCTGCGACCCCCGTTAAGCGGCGCGACGTGAACGGCACGGATGCCGGTGCCGCCGCTGCGGTGAAATCCTATCGCCGGGGCGTTCAGGTGATGAAGGGAAGGCCACCTCACGATCCGACCAGTTGGACCTTTCAAGCCAACATCCACGCCTATCCAGGCAGCAAGGGCGTGATGAACGACGATCCCGAAAAGGAGTTTCGTGAAACCTTCCCGGATACCATTCCGGGACTTTCAGCCGCAGAAAGAGCACGGCGTCTTCAGATGGCGCGGACGGTCTGGAATACCTGCCCGCACGGACCCGCAAGCTTCCTTTCCTGGCATCGGGTCTATCTTTATTTCTTCGAGCGAACCGTCGCCGCGGCTGCGGGCGACGCGACGTTCGGGCTGCCTTACTGGAACTGGACGAAGGACAGATCCTTGCCCAAGCCGTTCTGGGAAAGCGTCGACGGGACCCAAGACAAGAACGCTCTGTACTGGAGCAACCGCAACCCCGGGATCAACGGCGGCGCCGACGGCTCGCCTCCGACCCGAACGCTTACCCAGTCCAACGTAAGGATCGAAATGCTGTCCGATCCGATCTTGGACGAACGGCTGCAGGCCGGCGATACGATCGGTTTTGGAAGGAGAATCGAGCAAAGGCCGCATGGCCCCGTGCACACGACGGTGGGCGACGACACTGGCATGGGCTTTTTCGAAGCGGCGGCGCGCGATCCCATCTTCTGGCTGCACCATGCCAACATCGACCGGCTTTGGGAAAGCTGGTCCAAGCTACCGGGGCACGCTAGTCCGACGACCCCGAGCTGGCGTACGGACAAGCATTCATTCGCCGGTCCCGATGGCCAGCTTACGTCGCTGACCACCGAACAGGTACTTGTAGCCGCTCAGATCCTGCAGCAAGGCTATGAGTATGATCACGAGGAGACGTTGATCTTGGCAGCAGGCCCAGCTCCGACGCCGTCGGCGACCGTTACGACCGTAGCGGGCGAGGCGCCGATTCCGCGCTCGGCCCCGCAGCCCGGCGCACCGGCTGCGGCGACCGCTTCACAGCCGGCGATCGCTAAGGTCGAGGCGGTTGCGCTGTCGGGACAACCGAAGGAAGTCACATTGACGCCTTCTGGGCCTGCCGCGGCGGTGCCAGCCGGCGCGGCGTCGAACGATCGGTGGATTCTCGTGCTGAGAGACCTTTCCGTCGTGCAAAGCCCCGCGGATAGTTTCGCCGTTTATCTCAACTTGCCCGATGGCCAAGCCACAGATCCGGGCCGGTCTGAACCAGCGGAGTATTTTGTCGGAGAGCTGGACTTCTTTTACGCCGCGCGCAGAGGAAGCTCGTCCGGCGGGCGGCATGCAGGGCACGGTGTCGAGGCGCCGTTGTGGGAGCGGGATGTCACGGCCATTCTTCGCAGGCAAAACTGGGGAGGCGGCCCGATCAGGGTGACGATCGTGCCGACGGCGGGCACCGTCGATCCGAAGTCGGAGCCGGCCATCGGTTCGGTGGAGTTGACACGGCGTTCGGGCGGCTGAGTGCAACGGATCGCCCCGTCACTAGCACCCTGGCGCCACACGGCGGTGGCGCGAGCCGCGGAAGGCCGGGCCTGCTGGCGTCACGGTTGGAGCTTGAGCGTTCCCGCCATGCCGGCGTGATGGATCACGCAATAAAAGTCGACGGGATCCTTGAACGTATTCATGACTTCCAGCCGCAGGCTTCCGGTGAACGCTACCCCGAATCTGCTGGCGGCGCCGCAATCGAGTTCGCGCAGCACGGCATTCGGCTTTGCACTACCGTCTTCGCCGCATGCCAGTACCGGGCTCTTGTCCTCCACCGGAGGCCCGCCGTCGCTACGTTTGATGGTGATGATTCCGTGCGGAATAGCGCCGGCGATCTTGACCTCGACGATATCGGCGATCTTCAGCTCGTCGACGACGAGAGGTGCCGCAGGTGTCGATTTCTTGTCCTTGTAGGTCCACGAGACTCCTTGAGTACCGATGATGAGCGTGTCTGCCGCGAACACCAGGCTGGCACAGGCAAGAGATCCGCTTACGACAAGACAAGAAACGGACAAGCGCTTCGACGATTTTCTCATTCGGCGTTCCTCCATTCGCGGTGATGTTATTGCACCAACGGTCCGGGCGTGTCGGACCACACTTCGATCGGAGCCATCAATCCTTTGTCCTCGTGCTTCAGGATGTGGCAATGGAAAACGAACCGTCCGATCTGCTCTCTGGCGTCGAAGCTCATGACGACGAAGACTCTGCCGAACGGAGGGATCGGAATCGTGTCGTGCCAGCGACGCGTCGCTCCGGGATCGATGTCGCCCGACGTCTGATCGTCGTAGAGATCGTAATTCGGCGTATCGGGCGGACATCCGCCGGGGTCGCAGGTACGCGCCGGGCTGGGCGGTTCGATAAGGTAGTTCTTCTTGAGCTCCTCGGCCGTCGCGAGACGGAATTTCATTTGATGGATATGGAAGTTGTGCAGGGTGCCTGTCGCATTGAAGAGAATCCAAAGCTGCTTGTGACTGCCCGCGTGCGCGGTGTCGTCCATGAAGATGCACACGTGCCGCTTGGTCCAATCGACCAGCCCGTCGGCCCCGACATATTCCTCGAACGGGTAGCCACGAGGCGTACCTCCAGGTTCAAGGCCGAGCGCAACCGTAGTCTCCTGGGCGTCCGCCGGTACGTACTCGCCTTCATCCTTCAGTTGCGTCCCTGTCGGGCGGATGATCTCGGTGAGGACGCTCCACTCCGTCTTCAATCCACTCGACGTCTCCCCTCCGGGAATGAAGGTGACGCGACGGAATTCACGGAAAGCCGGATCCAGGTCGCGGACACAGCCTTCGGGCAAGGTGGCCCTCGCACCTCCAAGCGGCCCGGCCGCTTGCGGCCCGACACGATGGCTGGCGACCGGCGCGTTCAGCGCGACCGATACCTTGCTCGCACCGGCGTTCGGCTCCAGCACGATGCGCGCGAGCTGAACCTCGGGCCATTCGTCGGTTCCGACCACGTGCTTCTTGCTTCGGAGGATATAGACCTGCCGGACGGCATGAGGCTTCTCGTCGTTGCGGACATAGATCTCGGCGCGCGTGGCCGGCATCATTAGCACGTTGTCGTAGTCGACCGCCAAAACGGGCTTCTCGGCCTGCCCGGGAGGAACCGGGGCGGCGGGGACCACACCGTCGAGGCTCAGGATGGTTAGCGGCAGGACCGATCCATCGGCCTCGTTACGCAATTCGAGCCAGTAGGGAATATTGGCGCTGAGATTGCCTAGTCGGATGAGAAGGTTTCGATCGCCTTCCACCGTAATGGTCGGGAATAGTTGACCGTTCACCGTGAACAGCAACGCCGAATCCTTGGCGCGCTGACAGAACCCGGTCCGCAGCGCCGGATCGGCGTCCAGTCCGGAATCGTCGGGCTTCCACACACCGCAGCGTCCACCGGTCGGGAAATCCCGCGCGCCCGGGTCCGGATCCCACTGGGCGATATCGCCGTTGGCCTGATCGGGACGTTTGGTGACCTTCACGGGGAGATCGCGAAGCAGCGCATAACGCACCTCGGTCCTCTTCCGCAGATCGCGTGTGTCGCTATCCACGTCGTTGCGGCAACCGCCTGGATTGTTCGGGTCCTTTAGGCAGCCTGCCCTGACGTTGGCGGCGGCGTCCCCGACCGACAGCAGACCCGACATGCCGCCCATAACCTGATCGGACGAAATCCCGTGCATGTGGGAATGGTACCAGTTCAGGCCGAGAGGATGCGCGATGTAGCCTTCGGTCTCCAGGACCCGCGCGTCCAGCGTCTTCTCTCCCGGTATCGGCACCTTGAAGTCGAAGCTGTTCGGCTTTCCCTGGGCATTGAGACCGGACTTGAGATAGACATAGACGTTGTCGCCATCGCCGGTTTCTGCGGCTTTGGGCCGCGCATTGTTGGGCGATACGATTCCGCCGTGAAAATAATGAAGGTTCGTCGGATTATCGTGCCCGCCCCCGTGGCCCATGCCCTGATGCTGCTTCGGAGACAGCCCGTTGACCAGACGCGCTGAGACCGTGTCGCCGGGCATCGCTTCGATGACCGGCGTCAAATAGTTTCCGTTGTAGTTTTCGGTGACGACCTTGTAGCCGCCCACGTCGATCGCGGCGCTCGCCGCCGTCAACTCCAACTTAACGTCGTTGTGGCCGTTTCCGACAGGCGTGACGGTGCAGATACCGGCGAGCGCGGGCGGCGTTGCGGTGACGGCCGAGCACACGAGCGGCTGGACTAGTTCTGCGGCGAATGCCGATTGCGGCGTCAGGAGGCAGAGGCCAACGGCAACTACCGCCACTGGGTTTCGAAATCGGACTGGCCAGCGACGGCGTCCGACGCGGCGCCTCACATCCCGTTTCCGTTCCGTGATGGCTGCGAGCATGCGAACTCCGGGAATGAAATCGGCAATATCAGCCAGAAGAAGCCACAATAACTAACGACGCCTGAGCCGACAGAGCTGCAGGAAGCGGCCCCCTCCACGCTTTAAAACGCGATCGGAAACTCGCTTTAACGTTGCTTCACATGATAGCTGCTCTTTTTTGGCGTCGTCAACGCCTTTGCCGAGCGCGAGCCGGACGGAGGCTGAGTCGGACGTCGCGCGCTGGCCGGTTTCTGGTCGGCATTGCCGCTTTCTTGGCAAAAGAAAAGCCGCGCGGATGCGCCGGAGGCGAAGCGCTGCATCGGGAGAAACTCTTTTCACGGCCGTTTCGGAGTTCTTCGCCGATCGGTCATCGAGGCCGCTTCCGAGGGCCACGGCCACCACTGCCGGAACCACCGGCCGCGGCATCATGATGCCGGCGGTCACGGCGCTGCGGGGATCACGGCGTTCAGTGAGAACCATCGACGGGCAGTCTCGGCACCGAACGTGCGGGCAGCACATCTCGACTCCTCTCGGCTGCCGCACTCGCCGTCTGTGATGGAATTACGACACGCCCGGCCAAACAAACCGGGCAAACCTTTTGGGCTTGACGAGGGAAGGTCGCTTCGACACGCTATGGGCGTACTTTAAGAATTGTCAATTGAACGTGGCACATCAACCAGCGCGCTCGCGTAAGCGATGATGTGTCGGGGGACCCCCGCGTGCGCGACGATTGACGGTGTGAGTTGCGGGGCTCAGCGTATGCGTAAGATCAATTGGGTCGTCTGTGGTTTTGCGGCAAGCGTCGCGGGCTGCTCGCTTTATCCCATCCCCGACGACGTGAGCATATACAGCACCGAGAAGATCGTTCGCTATGGCCGCTGCGAGGTGAGAAACGCGGTTCTCCTCCACATGTTGAACAACGAAATCATCACCGAGGCATCTAACGAGGAGGACATCAAGAAGCTGATCAAGGAGGCGAAGCGGCTCGAGAAGGCGAAGGCGGAGGAGAAGGATAAGGAGAAGGCAAAGATTCCCTTGGACCGCAAGGTAACCAAACTGTTGCGGTTGGCGAAAGTCGCCGTGGTCTATTCGTTCGACTTCAACATCACCGAGACCAACAAGGCCGGCGCAAGCGCGGGATTCAGGCTCCCGTGGCTGACCTCGAACGTGCTCGACGCCGGAGCTACGGGCGCGCTGGACCTGACACGTCAAGGCTCGCGAGTATTCGGCACCGAGGACAGCTGGGAAGACCTGATCACCGATCCGGATCTGTGCAACCAGCACCCTTGGCGAAGATCGGAACACTTCGTCTATCCGCTGACCGGATCGATCGGTGTCGGTCGGGTCGTCGAGACATTCATCGATATCGACGACCAGGGCGGAGCCAAGGACAATTTCGTCGACACGATGACCTTCACGACACAGGCCAGCGGCGGTGCGGACGCGACCGTCAAGCTGGAGCCCGTGTCGAACCAGTTTCGGATCGTCTCGGGGACGGCAGGGGTTAGCGCTTCGCGGCTGGACATTCACAAATTGACCATCAGCCTCGCGTTTCCGCAGCCGGATCCCCCCAATGCGATCACAGGCGTTGTGCGCGTCGACGGAGATTTGAACGCACCGTTCGAAAGGCCTGCACCTTGGCGTGCGCGCTATAACCTTTGCGTCCAAGATGCCCGGTCGAGGGAGAACACGTTCAAGCAGTTGCGATTCACGGCTCCCGAAGTCTATTGCATCAGCTACGCCGATGAATTCGCGCCCAAATATGCGGATCGGCGCGTGCCGATAACGGTCTCGCAAAGCGTCCCCGCACGGCCAAAGAAAGCAGTTGCAGCGCCCGTGCCGGGTGCGCCGGCCGCAGCGACCCCGGCACCTCCGGCCAGAGCAGCACCCGATATAATGACACGACCAGTGCGCCCGAACCGGGTCTCACCTCTCATTCAATGACGCTTCGGCCTGTTGCACACCCAGACGGCCCTCATCGTGGCCGCGTTTGCGATCATGAGCCTTTCGTTTGCCTCGGGCAAAGGAGCTGGCATTGTGCTTGTCTCGATCGGCCTTGCGCTGCACGCAGTCGCTCAAGGCATTTCAGACCCGATCATGCGGATACTAATCAACCGCTACGCGGAGTCGGACAGACACCTAACAGCAGGAAGTTCGGCGAGCTTGTGCGGGCCAAATACAACCTTGAAGCCTCCGGCGCCTCGGAAATGATGCGAGTTGTTCGCTGCTACGGTGAGCGGGAGGAAGTCGCCTCCCGGCTGTCGTGGCGTGCCCTTGTGGCCCTTTCAGGCCCCACACTGCCTGCTGAGGTTCGTCATCGTCTGGATAAGCGCATTCTCTCGGGCGAGCGGATCAGCCTATCCAGCATCGTAGAGACCCAACGGGGCCACAGCTAAAGCAAATCAAAGCAGTCGACGTCGCCGAGGCACCGACGACCTTTTGAGGCATTGGTACTTCCTGCTCCGAATTCTGTGCCTCAGGCGGCGGTAGGCAGCCGCTGCAATGGACTCAAACCAGAAAAAGTAGCGGTCGCCGGGTCCAGCGTGGTGGTGAGCAACTGCACAAAGCAAAAAGATTGACTACTCGTGATTGTGGATACAAGCTGAGCTCACCTCTGCGCAGTTGGGTTTCCCGTGTTCATTCAAGTAGGGACATACTGAACATGCGATACATGATGGTTTTTCTTGCGTCGCTTTTTCTGTTCGGCCCGGCTCTGGGCCAGGAGTCCAACCTCCGAGTTTTTCGTCTCGACGGCAGTCTGCAATGCGGCATGGGAAAAGCTAGGACACTTGCAGAAGACCGGCAGACTCTTGAGCAGCTCGGCGCGAAAGTAATCAGCGAAGAAAAACGCGCCGTACCGGCAGCAATCATTGCAGTTTGCGGAGCTCCAACAGGCGCAGCAAATACATACGTGATCTCAGCAGCCGACTGGTCAAAGATACTCAGAGGCTTTGTAGGACCTGCTGGTTTTGCATTGTGGGACCCCGCTTCCAGCAATTCTGTTAGCGTCTATAGGTATGACGGCTCCGTACAGTGCGGCGGCGTCGAGCCTGTCTCGCTGGATGTTATGGCCAAAGAGCTTACGGATGCGGGAGTTAAGATTATAGCACAGCGCAAAGGCAACGACGGTCTTATGCATCCGTTCGTCTGCGGCGCAGTAACTGGTGCCATCAATATTTTTGAAATCGACGCTGCAGACCTCCAAAAGGCGCGCGACCACAATTTCAGTGTGCTCCAGGCGAGCAGTCTAACGGCTCCGTCGCGGTCATCCGTTAGCTCAGCCATACACATGCAGGCAGCGGATGGCATGCCGGGCCCATGGCCATTTCCCTGGGCCTCGCAATATCCGTGGCCCTGGCCTTGGTAGTGAATTGGATCTGCTGGAATCGGACCACCATGCTTGGAGATGTCCAATGAGATTGCTCATTACAACAGGATTGTGCCTATCAATCACCATCGGATGTTGGAGCGCATCTTCGCAAGCTCAGCAGGCTCGATCACGAGTGGCTCAAACGAAAGAATGCGCCCAAGTGATATCCTGTGGGACCAAAGACGGCCGCCGAAAAGAGTACCCGACACCATGTGATGCCGAAAAAGATGGAGCTACCGATATCAAGCCAAAGGTAGGCCCGTCATGCGAACAGTCTCGATAACCGGCTATCCAGCAGGTGAAATGTAAACGCTCTGGATGTGTGCGCTCATTGGCCTTGCTTCAGTATGGGGGGCCTCGGCAAATTCCGCTCAGAGATGCAGAGACTGCCCTTTTCCCTTCACGCCGACACTACGCTGTTTACCAGACACCAGTGGAGGGAGGCTGCGCTGTCAAAGGCCGGAGATCGGGTCAAAAAATTTACGGTCCTCAAGAATTTCGAGGCTGTCGTGTTTCGACGGCGGGGGCGATAACCCCGTTTCCCCTTCGCCCAGCCGGAGGCGACAATCCATTTCCCCTTCGTTGCGTCACCGAGTGAGGATCCCGCAGTCATTGCGTCCTTCGGCGATGCGATGATCGATGCGGTGTTCTGACGACCGCCTCTCCGTCCATAGAGTAAGGTGCCGGAGGTTTTGATAGCTCGTTCCGGCAAAAAGGAACCGGCGCGCTTCGCCAACGCTTGCTTCTGAAAGGAGGAAGTCATGGCTGATCTAAGCGAAGAAGAGATCCGCGTTCGGGCGTATCATCTCTGGACAGAGGCCGGGGAGCCGGCGGGAAAGATGGACACATTTTGGTACGAGGCTGAGAAGCAGCTTCTTGCCGAGCGGAGGGAGTTGGGCGAGGTGCCTCCCGGAATGACGGATAATCTGCCGGTCTGAGCTGCCGCAAAGGTTTGGTTCAGACCGTGCTTACCTCCAGCTGCCGAGCCTTGGAAGCCGCCTCCACAACGTCATCGAGGGCCGCGCGCGAGCGATCCACGGACGCGTTCGCCTCGGACGCCGCCATCTCGGTGACCTTACGCAAGTGCGCCTGGAGGACGTCCATCTGTTCCTGCGATCGCTGGCGCATTGCCTCTTCGGCGGTGCGGAAGCCCTCCGCCGCGCGCGACTTCGGTCCGGACCCCATCGAGCATCTCCCCGATGCCCGAGCGGATGGCGCCGGCGCCGTCCTCCGAAGCCTTCACCGTCGCGTTCGCCAGCTTCTCGATCACCTCACGAGATCGGGCGGCAGCCTCGGCGGATTCGCGCGTCATCACCTCCTGGAGGCCCGACATGGCCTGCTTGAAGCCATCCATCTGATTGCCGACCTTCGCCAGCACGTCCCGCAGGCCTTCCTCCATGATCCCGTTGGCACTTCTCGATGCAGCTTCCGTACTGGCCTGGACTAGATTCCGAGCTTCCCGGGCGGCCGACGTGAGGGTCTGGACAGCGTGCTCGACCGCCTCCTTTCCGCTCGCGCTAGACTGTGAAAGTTCTCGGTGGCGTCCGCGACCAGACGCGCGAAGTTGTCGGTCGCGCTTTCGATCTTTGTCGCGAACGCGTCTCCTGTCGAAGCCAGCTTCTCCTGCATGGCTCGAATAACTTCGCCACTGTTTGCGAGGGCAGTCGATATCTCGCGCAACTCCCGCCCCGCGCTGCCCTGGACCACTTCGCTAAAGTGCTCCAGCAGCCCTTCAGTGCCGGTCCTAGTCGCGTTCTCCATCTGAGTGGCCGTCGCCTCGAGCGTCCGCGAGAGTGGCGCGACGGCTTCGGCGACCGCCGTTCCGATCGTGGGACCGATCGCCGCCCCCAACTTCTGGAAGTACTGATCCGTGTTCATCTCGCGAAGCTGGAGAAGCTGCTGGCCAAGGTCCAAGTTTTTGATCGCCAACGCCTGGGCCGAAACGGCGGATGTGCGCGCCTCCAGCGCCCGGCAGAATCGCTCGAATCCCATGTCGATGACGATGCCGTACGACCGGAAGAAGATGCTCAGCACGATGGATGAGAAGAGTCCGGCGATGGATGTCGAGAACTTGAAGGTCGCGGCGTTCAGAAGCTCCCGCAAGGACTGCGTCATGTCGTTCGCGCATGCGCCCGTGCCGTGAGAAGCTTTCGAGAGCGCGATTACCAGACCGATGAAGGTGAGGAGCAGACCGAGCCCGACGAAGTAACCTGGAATACTTGGCATGAGGCGCAGACTGAACATGTGCTCGCGCGCCAGGTTGGAATTGAAGAAGTTCTGGGGACGGACCGTCGCGAACCGAATGACTCTACCGTTCACTTTCTCGCTGACGTGGGTCTTTGAATAGGCAAACCAAGCGTTGCCAATGAGCGGATCACTCGCAAGCGACTGGTTGAGCCCGTCGTAGTTGGTCTCGAATTCCTTCTGGTCCTTCAGCCTCTCCACCTTGCGACGGGCCAGCCACAAGAGCGATCGGATCGGAAGTACATCGCCCAGGAGTAGGGCGAAACGCGATCGCGACGGCGCAGCGCACGATTTCCGAGGCGAGCGCGTAGGCGAACTCGGGCCGGCTTACGTTGTCGATGTTGCTTCGAGCGACTTCCGCCAAAACCTCGCGAACCAAGCTAGAATTGGCATGCTCCACGATTAGCCGGAAAATGACCTGCCAACACGTAGCGCGCCCTAACGAATGGCGACCAAAATAATTTTGCACTGAATATCAAGGATTCACGCCCCCGGAACTTCCACGCGAACGGATTAAGCATCGATCGATTCAGGATCAACGCGCCGAAAGTCGAATTAGTCCAAGGATTCGGCCCAAGAAAAGAGGGCGATTCCGACCAACTGGCTTGCAAGGATTCAGCTTCCGCCGGCTCCTTAATGATGGCAACTTGATCCGGCCGCGATTCTCCACCGCGCTCCACCGTCCGAATCCGGTGGCTCTCGATGCCCTTGTTTTGTCGGATTTTCGCACGTCGCGGTCAGATGGCGGAGAGGGAGGGATTCTCGCCCTCTTCTTTTGCTGGACGTGTGCTCCGCAGCCAACACTTAGCCCGAACAAAAGGGGAGCTTGCGTAAGCGCTTCACCAAGTCGGACTAGAGCAATCTCTGCAACTTCCGACGGCACGTCACATCCTAATCGTGCTTGCCTCTTTACCCGCTCCTGCAGTCCGACTCTTCGCAGCAATGCGCGTGGTGCTGGATGTTGTAGAAACGTTGTAGAGCACCAGCCGCCGAAAACGTTGAAAGGCTGCTCCACTTCCGGCTAAACGGTTGAAGTAATTTAAGGAAATTGTATGGAGCGGGCGAAGGGAATCGAACCCTCGTATGCAGCTTGGGAAGCTGCCGTTCTACCATTGAACTACGCCCGCAATCCCTTGAGATTGCTTGTCTTTTCCGCGTCAACCAAATCAGCGTGGCACGATTTTGGCACGGTCATCGTCGGCCTCTGCGGTAGTTAGAGCAAACCGCATCACGTTTTGCAATCAGCATCCGAGGGGCCGCGATGCATGCCTTATCGGCCCGATCTGCTCTTATGAAAGAGCACGATATTGTCGAAGCCGCGGATCGCTACATAAACCGCCGCGGCGCATTGAAACATCAAGTTCATGAGTTCGGCGGGCTTATTCATTGTGAACAGCGCATACGCAAAAAAGCCGATAGCGAACCCGACTTCGGCAAAGCCATACGCGCCCGGCGACGGAAGTGGCGCAGTGCGTATAGAATTCCAGCAAAAAACAAAAAGATCGCCGCGACGGTCCGCAGATCAGCGTGGTGCGCGTCCTGTGTCAACGAAAGAAAGACAACGATCAAGACAAACGAGGCAAGTATGCCGCTTGCCAACAGCGCATCGAACGCGAGCCCTGCTACGGATTGCAGCCAATTCGCGCGCATGTGCATGCCCTCAATTCAAGATCAAGGCGGGGCCTTAAGCGACATCTTCTGCCCGAACGGGAGACGTTTGACGGGTGACCCATCTATGAACCTGCTCCGATGTTAAAACTCGCAACCAGGCCCTTCCGTTCAATCATGGCGATCAAACGGATTGACTCTCCGTTCTCACTTTGTTCTTATTTCGACACGCTACCCCTTTGAGCCAAAAATGCCGACCCTCGAATTCATTCGCTCGGAGATCGAGCACATGCGCGCGCAGATAGGCCGCCAGCGCAAGGAAATCCTCCAGCTTCAGCGAGCAGGTATAGCAACCGCCGCTGCTGAGATCCTGCTGCAGCGCATGGTAGAGAAGGTGGAGCGACTTTGCCGCCAGCGCGATGAGTTGAGAAAGATGGAGCCAGGCCTGGCGAAGGAGAAGGTATTGGGAGGCCGGAAATGGTGAAGGAGCGACCATTGTATTTTTCAGACAGCGAAGATCATTCCGAGTTCGTGAAGGCGTTGGCTCACGTCCGCCGCCTCGCTCCGTTTGAGGGTTGGTGCGCGATGCACGTTCAGGCAATCATGGTTTCAATAGATCAGTACGCAGAAGCCGCTCTCGGTAATCGGGAGTTCTTCTGGAATAAACCGCACAGGATCGGCTAGGGTTAGCGATTAGATCGTCCCATTACAGATAGCTGACTATCCACAGCAGTGCGTTTGACCGCGGCCGCGCCTATTTTGCGCATGCTATTGTGCAAGTGTTGGCAATTTCTTCTTTGTGAAACTTTTTCATTGGAATCCGGGGTCAGTCCAATCGAAGGTAATTTCGCTCCTTACCCTTGCGCCCCTACTTTTCACGCCGCTTACCGCATTCGCATCGTTCGGCGACGGTTCTCCTACGATTCCAAATCAGTCCGTCTTCGGTGAGCCAATCAATCAAGAAAGAATCGACGGAGCCAGTGGCGCTTTCACTCAGAAGTTTTCTCTAGATATTCCGCCTGGCCGCAATGGTCTGCAGCCGGATGTGTCTCTCAACTACAATAGTCAGAACACGACCGATGGAATTGTCGGGTACGGCTGGTCACTTTCGATACCTTACATTCAACGTCTCAACAAAACAGGTTCTCAAAATCTCTACGCGACAAGTTCGTACTTCACGTCTTCTCTCGATGGCGAACTGGTTCAACAGGATACCACGACGTATCGTGGTCGCGTTACCGAAAGCTCTCGCAATTCATATACGTTCTCGGGGAATACATGGACCGTATACGATAAGAATGGAACACGGTACCTTTTCGGTTTCGATGATACGGGCAGGCAGTATGACACTGGCGCAGGTACGTCGACTAAGACCTATAAGTGGATGCTCCAAGAGATTCGGGATACGAACGACAATTACGTCAAGTACACGTATCTCAAGGACAGCAACGAGATCTATCCATACAAAATAACCTACACCGGACGGGGCTCTACCGACGGCCCGCTGCAAGTCATTTTTGCGACGAGTACTCGTCCTGATACTCGGGTGAGCTATGCTCCCGTATTTTCAGTTACCACAACGCAACGCATTTCCGAGATTGACGCGTCAGTAAACGGCTCGATCGTTCGAAAGTTTCTCCTCGGTTATGGAGCCGGCAACAACGGCGCTCGATCGCTTCTTACTAGTATTCAGCAGCTAGGGTACGACGAAAACGGCAATCTAACGTCACTTCCGGCAGCCACATTTGGGTACATGAGTTCGTCTACTCAGTTTTATAAGCCGAGCAGTCAAATCAGTTCGTGGGGTCAGGCGTACGTAATTGCCGATACAAACGGCAATGGTATCGCCGATGTAAATGCGTTCTACTATTCCTCCGGCGATCTCAACAAACATTCCAATATTGAACTAGATAATACCTCGTACAGCACAAGCGTTACTCCACCAGACTATTGGGCAGGCGACGGCGGTCACCCGCTTTCTCCCTATGAACGCGGTGTCAGATACGTCGACGTCAATGGTGACGGGAAGGCTGACGTTGTTCTGGGCTACTACAACTATACGACGAGCACGAGTTCCAACGCGATGTATATAAACGGTTCGTCAGGGAGCAGCTTGAGCTGGACTGCTTCGACATCCTGGAACGGCACAATACCGGCGTTTGATGTCGATGGCTCGGGGTCCGTCCACAATGACACAACTGGAATTTTTGGTGACGTGAATGGCGACGGTCTCCCAGATTTCGAACAGAATGTTCCGAGCTATGTCGGCCCCGCAGCGTACCTTGGCAATGGTTCTGCCTGGGACTCGACATCGAATTTCAGTCCCAACGCCTCATTTCCCGCTTTAGCCTCAGATGGAGCAGTACAACAACTTATCGACATCAATGGCGACGGACTCGACGACTGGGTGACCGGCGGCGGAAGCTTTTCGGTATCTCTTAACACCGGAACTGGTTGGGGAGGTGATGGATCTAAGTGGGCGATAGCCACTTCAGCACTCTACGCCTCTCCAACGGGCACCTACTATGATCGCGGCACTCCGGGGATAGTGCTAAATCTGCTCTATAGTTGTATTTCAGCGCGTCGTAGCATAATGGGCGAGAGGGTGTCTTGTGCCAATCGGCACAGTTTCCGCGTCGGCGCGGAGCACATCATATCTCGGATGACAAGGAAAGAGGATCGCAGAGCAATGGTTTAAAACAAGCCGCAGAGCTGTGACCTATTGCAGCTGAGTGCGCAAGCAATCAAGATTGTCTCCTGCTGCTGATGCGCTTCTTCTCCCTCGCGGCGACCGCGATCTTCGCGATCTCTGAGCGACGTTCTTTTGATAGCTTTTTGGCACGCGCCTTCCCGCCCATGCTAGCACTATTTTGATATCCATAGATAGACCGAGACTTTCGAAGGCTTCGGTATCCGCCAATGATAGCACGAGTAGCTCAAAGATGATTTTTCGATCTACTTGAGCGCAAAAGTGCCCGGCGCGACTTTCTTGAATACGCGCCCATTCCGCATTTCTCGATAGAGAACACCTCGAATGCCAGCCTGCCAATCCTTAGAGTTCTTGGCGCCCTTGTAATATCGACCTATCTCCCTATAGATCCGCGACCAATCAGCTTTGCCGCCGTTTGCCCTCAAGATCTTTGCGATTGCTTCTACCTTTGTCATACCTCCTTCAGCAAATGATCTGGTAATTTTGAGATGAAGCGGCCCGTCAATTCGGAGTGCGATCGATCGCGCACAATTGCCGCAGGCCATCTCTCTTATGATGCTACGCGTAGCCGATCATCTTGCAAGCAAGATTCGCATTCGACGTTGAAGCAACAGAATGTCAAACCTATACCGGTAGGGGTGACGGCAAAGCATGCAGTTTTGGTCATGATCCGAGTTGGCTTGGCTGCTCTACCAAAGACTTAGTTGCTTGAGCGATTTATGCGCCTCTTGCTTATCCCTTGATGTCCGGCCGCCGCTTTCGCCCTGTCGTGGAGCCCGTCGGCTTTGCGTGAGCGTCTCAATCGCTTTCATAAGCCACTCAACGTTCGTCTCAAGCTTTGTAAACCTCCCGTTGGCATAGTAGGCAAGCGCGACGAGAGTGCCGATCACCGCTAAGAAATATTCCCAGTTCACGTTGATTGTAAGCATCGCGCAATGGTGCTGGATGTCAGTAGCCCGGAATAGAGAGGGGTATTTGCCGGTTAGGCTGCTCAGCCCGCCTAGCGAGACCTGAAGGGGCGAGTACGCTCCTCCGATGGAGAGTAACCGCGAGCAAGGCAAGCAGACTGTCCCTACCGCGTCAGCAATTCTCGAAGACGGATCGATCGTAGAGATGGTGTGCCCGGCAAAGGCAGGCCGAACAGTCTTCGCGATCTTTACCGCTGGGCGTTGGACGCTGCAGGATAGCATCGAAATCGGCCAGAACGCTCGCCTCGTCCCTTACTCCGCCAACAACAACCTCATCAAAAATGATGTTGTGCTACTTCCGACCGAGCCTTCTATCTACGGGAGCGAAGAAGCGTTGGTCGCAGAGGTGCAGCAATTCATTCACCGGCACGTTGATTTCGATCCCGCATTCGAAAGAGTGGCTACCTACTACGTTCTCCTCACATGGCTGTACGATGCGTTCAATGAGCTACCGTACTTGCGTCTGCGCGGCGACTTCGGAAGTGGCAAGACGCGCGCGCTGCTGACGATCGGATCATTGTGCTACAAAGGATTCTTCGCCAGCGGCGCATCGACTGTTTCGCCGATCTTCCACACGCTGAACGCCTTTCGGGGCACGCTCATTTTTGACGAGGCAGACTTTCGCTTTAGCGACGAGAAGGCGGAAATTGTGAAGATATTGAACAATGGCAATGTCCGTGGCCTACCCGTGCTGCGCACCCTCATGAACCAGCAACGCGAGTTCAACCCGCAAGCCTTCCACGTGTTTGGGCCTAAAATCATCGCGACGCGCGGCAGCTATGACGACAAGGCTCTTGAGAGCAGGTTCCTTACTGAAGAGATGGGATCAAGGCGCCTCCGGTCGGATATTCCTATAAGCCTCCCGGAGAGTTTTAAAGAGGACGCGCGTGAGCTTCGGAACAAGCTACTCCTTTATCGCTTTCATCGACGGATGCATGTCAGGCTGGACGAGCGCCTGGTCGATCCGGCGCTTGAGCCGCGTCTCAACCAAATCATGCTGCCACTATTGAGCGTCGTTTCGAATGAGCGCCTCCGCTCCGATCTCCGCACCGTCGCGAGAACTGCCCAGCTCGGCCTCGTTACCGAACGGAGTTTCTCAATCGACGCCCATGTATTGGAAATCCTATTCGAGCTTCTGATCCATTCTGAGGCCCCTGCGATCCCTGTTGCGGACATTACGGCGAAGCTGATCGAGCGATATGGATCCGAGTATGAACGGCCAATCACGCATCGATGGGTTGGCAGTATTCTGCGAAAGCGGCTCAATATACCCACGTACAAACGCCACGGCGTCTATGCCGTGCCGATTGCAGACCGAACGAAGATCGAGCTGCTGTGTAGGCGGTACGGTGTAGACATCCCAAACTTGTGAGCTGGCCAACAGCGCACCCATGCCCCGAAGGTGAGAGCTGTTCGATAACCTCCTCATCGCCGACAAGCAGGGTCGGTGTATGCTCAAGCCGAGTGCATTTGCGACCTTCAGGTGATCTCTTCGCATGAGCACATGACCCACTTATCCACTGGGTGATTACGCACCTGAGTGTTTAGGAGTACAATTTGAGATATGGGGACGTGGGGACTTCCTAGCCTCCGCACCCATCTCATCAAAAGCGAACGACAAGGCATCCTTACACTGTACCTTGACCCAAGGAGCTAGCTCCCCACGTCCCCTTGTCCCCACAACCGCCCCGAATCATCGCTTCTGGAGGCCATTCTCATTTGCCAACTTGGCAAATTCTCGCCCCTCCCCAACCCTGCAGCATTTGACGATCATGCCGCGTGTTCTCCAACGCCTCTCAGTTGGCGAACACCCGTCATGAAAACTCGAAAACCGGTAAACTACTTGCGGTCATTTCGCCTGCGATGGGGCCTCTCGCAGGGTGAGCTCGCATACCTACTCGGATGGAAAGGGTCCGAGGTCGTCTCGCGCATCGAGAAGAAGCAACGTCCTCCTACGCTCAAATTTGTCATGGCCTGCTTCATTCTGTTTGGTGCCCCTGCAGCTGAGCTGTTTCCCGACCTCGCGGCCGGTATCGAGGCGAGCGTGATGATGCGGGTTTGGGAGGCGTATGAAAGGATACAAGGAGAGCCGTCGAGAAAGACAAGAACCAAAATCGAGTTGTTCGAAGGCGCCATCGCGCGAGCCGAGCAGAGGAAGCAGGCACCTCGGATATGAGGTCGCACAGCGCGGTCGGTCTAGTACTCACCGTCCACTTTCAATCGCGCGGTATCGCTTTTGTCCTGCTTGATCGCGATATGATACCTATCGATGGGGGAGTCTTTAACGCACGCGGCCCGAACAAGAACGCCAATTGTCTACGCCGCCTTGATGCTCTCTTTGAGCTACACACTCCTGACACCTTGATAATGGGAGATGCCTCCCGCCGGATTAGACGCATCCGCACGCTCAGCAGTGCTGCAGCGGAGAACGCCGCTCATCGGGGCATTGAAGTAAAGAAGTATTCTCCCGGGCAAATCGTAGAGCTCCTTGAGGAGCACGGCAGAGCTACGAAGTATCAGATCGCCAAGCAAATTGCGGTGCAACTCCCGTGCCTTAGTCTCTATCTTCCGCCACCGCGAAAGCCCTGGATGAGTGAAGACCCGCGAATGGGCCTGTTTGATGCAGCGGCCTTAGCACTCACATTCTTTGGATCAAACGAGAAGCGCACCGCGTAATTCAGTATGGTGGAGCGGCCTCACGGCGCAATTTCTCCTTGCATGTCTGCGAAAATGAGCATCAAATTGAAACAGGTGCAATTGAGCGCCTGACAGCTGCCCGCAAAACGGCGGCGCACCGAGTTCGCCGTTATTTCAACTGGCAGCGTCGATGCCATCGGCAGGCACCTCGAGCGACAATTCCTGAGTGTGACTGGCTCGCCCACCGTCGCGTGGACCGAGAACCTGATTGATGCGCCCATCGTTTTGGCGCGCGCCTTCAACGTATGCGACTACGGCGACGTTATTTTGAAGGGGCCTTCCATGCGCAAAGCATTTCTTGCTGAAGATTTGGGGAGGTGCTGGAGCGGCAGACTGCTTCGCAAAGATCCCTTGTTCTAATTACGTCGGCAAGGCCTGCGCGTCAGCGGCGTCGTGAATGCACGATACACCGTCTGTCGGCACAACAATCCGGGCACGGGGACTCGTCGCTGAATCGGGCTTATTTGTAGATCAGCTTTTGCACGATCAGACACCACAAGATGCAAATTGAACAACCGGAAAGAACGGCAACAACAAACTGATAGTCGGAATCAAGTTCACTGGCCACAGATGCAATCACAAGCCAAGTCAACAAACCCGCGGCAAACGTTGAGATCGCAAATATAAGACGCAGTATTCGCGGCCACGCGGACATGCCACAAATAGTAGCACACATTCGATAGGTACAAGAGCTTCTACCAAGTCGAGTACGTACGCCGTATTGCACCCCTGAATATCCGACCAGATTGCGAATCAGGAGGGTTCGAATGTCAGCAATCTACATAGAGATGAAGCCGGCGGACAATATCGAATTACTCATCGACCATCACCTCTATCTCGTTTATCGAGCGGATGATGGTCGCGAATGGGTTCTTCGCTCGGGACCATCTTCAATCGCTGGCATCTTGGGTGGCCCATTTGAATTTGAAATAAATGACAGGCTCGAAGATTCAGGTGATGCGCGCGTCGCCTTCGACCTAATACCTCTCACTCCGGAAGATCGCGACAGTACGCTCCTGGTGTTTCCGAGATCCGCAGACGATACCTGGAATTTGATGTGCAAGTATGCTCACGAGTTGGAAGCGACGGGGGTCTCTTACTCGCTTGATGGTCTGAATTCAAACACGTTCATTGCTGCACTAATCGCAGCAGCAGGGAGAGACCCTACTACGAGCCTTCCATTGGGTGTCTTTCCGTTTGAAGTGCCCGGTTACTCCAACTATGCGCAGATGATCCAGCTAGTCCCTCCTCCGGCTGATGGTACCATTCACATCAAAGGAACATATATTGGAATTCAAACGGCGGAAACAATTTATGGCAGCGATGGGCCAGACAGCATCGATGGGGGCGGCGGCGACGACACGATCCGGTCGGGGGCTGGCAACGACATTCTGCGTGGCGGCGCTGGAGCGGATGTTTTTGTTTTCGATGGTACCGCGTTAGCTGACGCGCGGTCCGCCAGCCCCATCTTTGATCGTATAGTCGACTACGACCAAGGCAATTCGGGCACTTTTAACTTCGGTGAAGGTGATCTCGTTGATCTCTCACAGCTGCTCAGCTCAGTTTATAGCAATGGACAGCCCGTCAATTCGCTAGTTCGCGTCGTCGAAGATACAAGCGGAACATTCTCACTACTTCAGATCGATCCGAACGGTACGGTTGGCGGGGCAAATTGGGTCACAATCGCAAAGCTCGATGGAATTCATCGGGGCAACTCGGTCCAAGTCGTTCTTGATGTCTTTCATGCTCCCATATCGTTGACGACAGATACGATAGTTATCAATTCACTTGCCGATCTAGCAGCTGTCAGGAATAACCTATCTGGGCATTACATTCTCGGTGCAAATCTTGATGCCACGGGCGTCACTATCGCGCCCATCGGCTCTTCGTCCAATCCATTCACCGGCACATTCGACGGGAATGGTCATACGATTAACGGGCTCCATATAGCTGGGAATGGCATCTACGTTGGCCTCTTTGCGGAGGTGGGAGCTAGCGGGAAGATATCGAACCTCGGGCTGACCAACCTCACTGTCTCCGCTCCGCGCGGATACGACGTTGGTGGCTTGGCCGGACGCAACCTCGGAACAATAGAGAATAGCTATACGACTGGTACTATCAGCGCTACCGCTGGAAATTTCGTTGCTGGACTAAACGGCATCGCTATCGGCGGCGTCGCGGGTTGGAATTTTGGTACGATCAAGGACTCGTATTCGTCTGCAAGTATCACGAGTGCAAGCACGATTTTTGTCGATCTGGGCGGTCTCGCCGGAGGCAACTCCGGCCTGATCGACCATTCGCATGCCAATGGAACGATCATTGGCCACAGCGGAGCGTACGGCTCGGGTCTCGTTGAGATTGGTGGCCTAGTCGGCTCGCTCGGCCTTGGCACAGCGGGCGGCACAATCCTGCACTCCTACGCGACCGGTTCCGTAATTAGTGACGGCTCAAATACGGCGGCGGGCGGCCTCGTGGGCGCGTCCGTAAGCAGCAGCACGATCTTCCAATCCTACGCAACCGGATCGGTGATCACAGGCGGTCCCAGCTGGGACGGTGGGCTCGTCGGCATTCTGTTTAACGGGACTGTCTCGCAATCCTTCGCAAAAGGCTCGGTGACGGTCGGCACTCTTGGCGATGCTGGCGGCCTCGTCGGACAGATGAATGCGGGCGCGATACTTGAATCGTATGCCAAGGGTGCTGCAACTGGCACGAGCGGCACCGACGTAGGTGGCCTCGTCGCGCACTCCTATGGTGGCACGATAAGCCAATCGTATGCGACGGGAAAAGTTGCCACGACGGGCCCGTTTGCCATTGCCGGAGGTCTCGCCGCAGAGAGCAGCGCCTTCACAACGAGTTCGTATTGGGACTACCAAACGACGGGACAGCTGAAGAGTGCTGGGGGCCTACTTGAGCCGACCGCGTATTTGAGATCCGGGGTATTGCCGGCTGGTTTTGATCCTGCCGCCTGGGTCGAGAATGGAAGCTATCCCTATTTGCGCTCGATCCCATTGTCGAGTGTCGTCGGCGGGAAAATTGCCGGCGCTACCGTATTCGCGGACGACAACAATAACGGGGCCCTTGATCCAAACGAATCCTTCGCCATTACCGACGATGGAGGCAATTTCGAACCGATCGGAGGTACCGGGCCGCTGCTCGCATACGGCGGTACGGACACATTTACGGGCCTCTCCTTTAAGGGAATACTTGAAGCTCCGGGAGGCTCGACCAAGATCAGTCCCATCTCAACATTAGTTCTCGCACTGCAGAACCAAGGGGTCTCCAACGCGAACGCACAGATACTCTCGGCGCTCTCCATCAATCCGGCTGTCGACATAACGACCTACGATCCAGTTGAGCAGCTGCTCGTCAATGACGTGGACGCGGCGCAAATCTACTCAAAAAACGCCGAGATCATGGACACCGTCGCGGCGATCTCATCGGCCCTCACGAGTACCGGACCGATCGCACACAATTCGGTTCAGGTGTTCAACACACTCGCCGCAATCATCGGCAATCACAGTTCGGCACCACTCGACCTGACCGATGCGACTGCCATTTCTCAAATCATTGCGGCTGCTGCGCTCGCATTGAATGTGACAATCGATCCAAAAATTGCGTCAGCTGCGGCGACCGTGGTAGCAACAACCGACTCCGTCATCGAGCAGAACGCGTCACACTTAATTGGCCAAGACTTGTTGGATGCGGTGAGCGACATCGAGCGTCTCGGCCAAGGCGCACTTTCAGACGCACTCCAGAAGGCTGCGGCAGATCCGAGCCTCATTGATGCTATCGTGAACGCGTTCACTGGCTCTAACCTCGCCAATGCGCTTGCTCCACACGCTTCGGGCGCAAGCCACGCGCCGTGGCTTGCCACAGACAACGTGGCCTTCCACGCGATTGCCGAGGTTGCAGGAACCACCGGCAATAACGTTCTCGACGCGGCCAACGGAAAGCTTCTATTCACGGACCAGGACGTTACTGACACGCACCACGTTAGTGCGGCTTTGGATCCATCGTCACCAACGTGGATGGCGCCCGACGGTACCGGGTCCTCGACCGCGCTCCCAAAGGATACGTATGATGCCCTCCTCCATGCGCTCCAAAACACGCTAGTTAGCGACAGCACGAACGGAGCCATTGGGGAGATAGCCTGGCATTTTGCGAGCGCGGATCATTATTTTGACTTCCTCGGGGCTGGGGAGTCGCTGCGGGCGAGCTACAATATTTTGATCACTGATAGTCAAGGCGGCACGAGCGTTGAGCCAGTTACGGTCCTCATTAATGGCACCAACGACAATCCGTTTGCGCTTCCTGATAGCAACGGAGTAGCAAAAGGCGCCTTGCTCTCCGTATCTGCGGCGGCCGGGGTGCTTGCGAACGACGGGGATCCGGATGTGCACGATCAGCTGACCGTAAGCGCGGTGGGAGGAAACGCTGCAAGTGTCGGCCACCCGATCTTTGGCACATACGGTTCGCTAACGCTCAATGCGGACGGCAGTTACGTGTACAGCGCCAACAAGGGCGCGCTGCCAGCCAAGTTTATTGTCCAAGATACTTTCACGTATTCGGTCAGCGACGGGCACGGAGGTACTGCGAGTTCGACGCTGAGCATCGTGGTCTCAAATCCAGGCGTCACGTACAGCTCTGGCATCCACACGACCATTATCGGTGGAGACGGCAGCGGCGTCTTGGATGGTTCGGCTGGCAATGACAAGCTATTTGGCGGCAATGGGCCTGACATATTGATCGGTGGGAATGGAGATATTCTGACGGGGGGCAATGGGCCGGATGCGTTCCTCTTCCGTCCGCACTTCGGAGCTAATACGATTACCGATTTCAACATCAGCAATGATGTGCTTCAGTTAGATAAATCGATCTTCCCGAGCACTGCAGACCTGTTACGTAACACAGCTAATACGTCGCTCGGTGCCGTGATTGATGATGGCCACGGAGATTCAGTCGCGATCAGCGGCGTTACGGTCGCACAGCTGCAGACACACCAGAATGACTTTCACTTAGTCTAAGCTGGGAAATGGGCACCTTGATGGCTACCGGGATCAAAATGCCACCCGAGTTTCCTGCTGAAGTGTATCGCGCAATCCATCTAAAGATCGTTCCGTACGCTGATACGCACAAGGAGGTGTATTCGGCGTTCGCCGGCGCCTGGAAGGCTATCTCTTATCGGTACAAAGCCTTCGCCGAATACGATCAGCTATTTACCGAATCCATTCTGAAGCACGGCGCAGCTCCTCCGCATGAGGAGCGCTATGCACAAGAGCGAGATCTGTTTGGGTTCTTTAGCAATGGCGTTTCCGCGTTCGAGTCTCTTTGGTACGGCATGTATGCCGCGGGAGCTCTTTTACGGCCGGACTGCTTTGCAGTTCTCACCTCGGGCAAACGTGTAAACGCGCGAGAAACGATTGCCGGTTACAGGTCCGCATATCCAAGCGACGCCCTCGTTCAGCGGCTCCGAGCAGCAGCAAACGATCCTGATCTCAAAGAATTTCGAGCCATCCGGACATCTTGTCGCATCGAACTGCTCCAGGCAGGAAGATTCAAGGGAGCAGCGGAGCGCAGACCTCAGAGCCAGATCGCTGGAAGATATTGGATATCGTCCTTGATGCGACCACTACGTCAAACCGGCGCGCGCAAGCTGCTCATCTTCTCAGCTCTATGATCACGGCGTATGAAGTATTTGCGGTCGCTCGTTTTTGAAAGGGGAGCATCCATCGGATATCGAGGATAGCTGCGGTTCGGAGAAGGGCTAGAAGTCACCGCGGCACGTCTAGATTAGTCAGCGCTTCTTACCTGCAACCGGACCGTCAACAATGCGATTGACGATCGAACAACCGATGATAGAATTTGACAACTAATAACACCTGCCCAATGACGGGACGAAATTGGGATAACCACCTACTTTCTGGCATCGCTTTTTATGTCAGTTCACAAAGAACGGCGAGTTTGATTTTCGAAGCAGGACTTTACTCAAACATAGGTAAGTGGAGTCGTTTTGGCGCGTTGCGTTGATTGCCACTGTTACTGAGCCTCACGTTCTAGAATACGATTTCGGAGCGGCCGTTCGTCTGACCGGCCGAACGATCCTGTCTTCGTCTGTGAAGGCTCCCCAGCGCGGCGTGCACGCCACTCTCTACCAACAATGTGATCGGGAAGTGACATGCCGACCGGCGAAGGCGTCCAGGAAGGCAAGGCTACCGCGTCAATCGCCCCATCGGCGATCGTGCTTCTACTGTTCTATATCGTCATGACGGTGGCGAGTCAGGCGGACTCGGATCTAGTCCGGCCCGACACACAGGTGTCGCTTGAGGCGGCAGCCCAAAGGGTGAACCTACCGAGCGGCTGGATTCTGACACCCTTTCTCGGCCTCAAGCTGTCGATTTTGTGGTTCTATGCGTTCGCGCCGATTTTGGTGCTGGCGCTTCATTTTGAATTGCTGACGCCCCGACCAGCAGCAAGACAACGGTGGGATCTGGCGCTCCGCTGGGCAGGAAATGTCTTGGCGCCTCTGGCGCTGTTTCTCATGCTTTGGAAATTCGCGCCCTACGGGCGCTCTCGGCCCTCAGATATCGCCGATATTCAGGCCGCGGGGATGCTGAGCTTTGCTCACGCCTTCGCGCTGATCGCCGACGCTGCGCTGCTCATTTATGCGAGCATTGAGCCTCTCGCGCTGTACGATACTGCCATCGCGATGCGCTCCGCCGTCATGAGACGGATTGGTCTCGCGCTCGTATCAATCAGGGCGGCCGGGTTGCTCGGAGTAGCGGCCCTCGGGGCGGCAACTTTCGTCAAGGTGGCGGCTCAACACACCGAGTCGCCTCAGGACTTCTCCCCTAATCTCCTCGGTATCAGCAATACGACGTTCGCAATTGGCCTAGCAATAGTGCTCGCCATAAGCGTAGCACCGGTACTCGTCTTGATCCGTCGCTTTCATAAAATCCCTGGTGATCTGCCTCGCTTCGGCCGAACCGCCACGGAGAAGGAGGTTATCGCCATGCCGGTCTACCTATGCTTGCTCGTACTTTTGCTTGTGAGCGTTGCCTTGCCGGATCTCGGAAGGGCGCTCGATCTCGCCGGGGCAAAGCTTGTCGCTGCGGAACCGAGCGACACGATCATGGCGGCGATGATAACCTCGACGCGCGGTCAAGGTGCCAGCACTGGCGATCTTTTTGACACAGTGCGCAAGGAAAATTGGCCGGAAAATGCCCGGATGAGGGCTTGGGAGAGTTTCGGCCGAGGCCTCGACTACCGGAGGTGGCGTTTTGTCGGCACGTCGTTCGATAGTGCCGTTATGCCTAAGGTGCGTCTCGACCTCGCCGACCTTTCGGACGCAAGTTTCATTCGCACCGATTTAATCGACGCGTCGCTCCTGGGTGCACGACTCGCGCGAACGGTGCTGATGGAGGCAGATCTGCGTAACGCCGATCTATCGTGCGTCAACGACAGAAGTTGCAGCCTTTTGGCGCAAGCTTCTCCGACCGCAACGCCCCCTGCGGCGCCGGTTGCCAACGCTTGCAACCGACCTGCGACTGCCGCGACCGGCCCCAAGCTCAATAACGCGATCCTAACGGGCGCGAAACTGACGGACGCTGATCTCAGCAATGCTCTTCTGCGTGGTGCGACCATTGTTAATCTCAGGGATGCCAGTAAGGCGAAGCTAAGGGGCGCCGACCTGACGGGCGCAATTCTACGCGGACCTTTCGCAGACGCTGATTTGTCCGGCGCGTGCCTCTGCGGTGCGGATCTGCGCGGTGCCGATCTGTCGGGTGCTACGCTCGTCGGTGCCTCGCTGCAGTGGACCGAACTCAGTAATGCAAAACTGCCCAAGGATCTCAGCGCAGTAGACTTTGCAAACGCCAATATCAAGGACGCGGACTTCGGAGAGTCGGGAGCGAATCTCAGTGGCGCTGATCTGACCCATGCCCTCCAAATGGTTCGCGAGAAAGACTTCAAACCGAGCTGCAGGCCGGCCGGTGGGACGCCGTAGCGCTAGAGTTTACATATGTTCGCGCTTCGATCGCTATGGGCCGTGGACGGGCGACTCAGTGTCGCGCGGTGCCAATTGGTTTGGTCGCTGTCGCTGTTTTTCACATGGATCTATACTCTTTTTCTCATGTCAATTATACCCGGAGCACCTTCCAAGTTATCTGAGCCCGCGCCGATATTTGCTTTCATTATCGTGGCTATCATGGCGATCGCGGGTGCAGTGGCGCTGCCGCTCGAGACGCGCCTAGTTCGCATGCCAGCGCGCTTGCGGAGGTGGCTTGTCGAAAGTGGTCGCGGTACCGGCGTCGCTGAATCACGCCGTACCGAGGATCGTCCGTTTCAAACGCATCAGGCACGCCGATCACTTCTGGGCGAATATGGCAGGATAGATCTTGCGGTGCTTCAACTAGCACTTGTTGGATTTGTGCTTCCGTTCGTCAGTGCTTCGGAGTCGTTCACGTCGGTAGGGTGGCGCCTAGTGACTTTAATGATATTGAGCGAGATCGCCTATTTCTCCTTCCTCGGTGCCCGGTTGATCAAACTCGGGGAGCTCACCGACCTCGTCCGGGAAATGCGGGCTGTGCGACTGCAACGTGATCAATTGGAGCGGGACATTGTGCAACTGAGGTCGGCAAGCGAACTCCAAAGACCGGGCGAAATATCTGACCTATCAGACGACCAGACGACCGCCAAGATCGAGGGATTATCCTCGCAGAGTAAGAATCTGGAGGACGTCGGTCACGCACTTGCGGCTCGTGCCGATGCCCTGTGGCGGCAACTCGGTTTTATTTTTAACTCGCCCGAGCCTAGTACTTCGGTGGACTGATACCGTGGTCCGGCGCATCGAAGAGCGGTGCCTTACACACCCTGCGCGAAGCTGGCGAGAAGTACGGCGTCAGCATGGCGCTTGGTGTGAGGCTAACTGCAAAGCGCTCTGCACCAAGATTTGGGGAAGTGCCGGAGCGGCACACTGTTTTGCGCAAATCGCTGGCTCCAATTACGTAGGGAAGCCTTGCGCGCCTGCAACTGCCGGGAACGCGCGGTACACCTTCTACTGTCACAACAATTCGGGAAAAGGCACCTGCCGCTGACGCACGGGACGGCCTCAATGTTTACCTTGATCGCTGGATTGGTGCGTGAACAGAAAGACGATCGCCACGATGATGAAAATCATAAGGCAAGTAGACAACCAGAGCAGAATTGTGAGAGGCAGACCATATATAATGTTAGTCACTACATACTCCATCTTCGAGGTGCAGGGAGTTGATAAAACAAGAGGATCGTTGAAGCCTAACAAATTGTCCCTACCTTTAAAGGAATTACAGCTGAATTGATCCAGTGGAAGCATCAGCGCTGGCATGATCAGCGCGGCAAGATAGAGCGACCAGTATGTGATGCTGGCGTACTTAAAAGGGCGCTTCAAGCGCACTACCAATCTCTGCATTAGAATTATTATTGCATGTCATTGATGCTTTGCCCTTGCGCCATGTGGGTATTTCGCAAGTCAACGGGGGATTAAATGACCGCTCCAACTAACTCCACATATCTCGACGCTTCCACCTCGGCCAATGAGCAAACCTCACCTCTGCCAGGATCAGGGCTAACGTTGCTTCGGGCAAGCTCGACCGCCGAACTGGCTGGTCGCCCTTCGGGGTTGACCGGCCGCATGGGTTAAGCCAGCGGGGCACACACCGTTTCTCGGCTTGCCGTTGGATCAGCAAAGGGGGCAGGCGGCATCCGATGTCGAGCCGCTGATGTCAGTCTTCATGACTACGGTAGTCCGAAGCGGATTCATCCTGCATCGATCCTATACGCCCGGAGGTCCGCAACCTACCGCAAGTCCTCGCTTGTTGGGAGGGGAATGCGCTACGGTCCTATCCGCACACCGCCATTTCGCCCTCCGAACGAACTTGTTTCGCAACTTGCCCGTTGCGTTACGACCTCATCTCCTGCAAATAAGCCAATTCCTGAACTCGCCCTGAGAATTCGACGAGGCGGCCTAAACTTGCTGTTAAAGCCCCCCGAGTTATTCCCACCTTATCGACTAATCCGATATTTGAACTATCCGTAATTTCTGCGAGAGCTCTGTTAAACAGCGATGCATCCCGATGAACGTCGCTTTTTATGCCTGCGTAGATTCGCAGTACGAGTGCCAAATCAAGTGCATTTCTCTTCTCAACATCTGGCCGGAAATCTACAGGCACGAGCCTAAGAAAGTCAGCTCTTTTTGCCGCATCTAACTTTTCCAGACTCAACGAAGGCTGATCTCTCATCCTCAGAAGAAGTTGCGAAATGGCTTCGGTCTCCTCTTTAAGGTCAGCAAGCTGTCTCTGTATCCTGTCTTTGTTCTTGATTAAATCGTCCGCGCTAGGCCTTGCAATGTCCGCCTGAATTTCACCTGTAAGCGACACCGCTCGCACCAATTCAACCCCAAGATCGCCGATGGTTTTTGTCATCCTATCGCCAACGAACGCGTACGCGGATATCGTCAGAAACGTTGCAACTAGAGCAGCTAGCCACCGAGTTTTCATCGTGCTCCTCCTGCTTTCGTGCCACGCTCCACACATTCGTAGCTCAAGTTCTTATATCGTTGCGACAGAGACGCGTATGGCTCACGAATTTTCTGTCGGCCCCACCAGCCTTGGATATAAGGATACCGGTTATACATGCGGTCGCAGAAATCGGTAATAAAAGCCGTCCAAAACTCCCCGGGCATTAGCTCGTTGTCTTCCAAGACTGAGGCCTTGAATAGAAGGGACTGATATCTTTCCAGAGCCTCCTCCACCTCTTCAGCGGACGTTGTCTCAGAACTCTTGTTTTCTAGCACATCTAAGAGCTTGTTCTCTTTTCTGAGCCGATCCGCGGTCTCGGCGGATTGGTCGACAATAAGAATTGCGTTCTGATATTGTGTGCCCTTCACAGCAACCTTCAGCTGTTCGGCCGCATACAGCAGTCCGGCTACGGCAGCGACCAAAATTAAAAAATGAATTGCAGCAGTACCTAATGCGATCTTGTCGCTAAAGCTGACCGTGCCGGTCCGACGGCTAGCGTCTACATTCTCGGTATTGCTGGATGGGGGCGGATTCTTTCCAGCCTCATCTGAGGCGGCATCAGCTTCCATCGGCTCCTCCGATTCCTCCACGGAAAATCGATCCGATAAGCGTCGCCATGATACCACCTTTGGCTGGCAACCACAAAAAGGCAAGCCTTCATCGGCTCGTTAGGCGAAGCTACGGTTGCTCACCCGCGCTCGTTGCCTAGGTATTAATTCCTGTTAGGATAATACGAGCCCACCCTTCGGAGAAAGCCGCCCCATGAAGAGCAGCCCACCCGATGCATTCATCGTCCCATTGCTCGTACTCTTGCTGTCGATAGAGGCCGCTTTGGCCTCGCTTGTCGTGCTTTCCTTCTCAGCATTATTGAGCTCTGGACCGTTGATTGCATTCGGCTCTATGATCGCAGCAGGACTCATGCTCCTTGTTCTCTCGGCAATTTATGCATATGCAGCCTATCGTCAGATGCGTGAACTGCGCTGAATCTCGCTAAGGCGCCCACTTCGTGGGCGCTTTACAATTGTAGCTTTGGACCCTCCGATCAGCCATCAAGTCTGAAGCAACGACCAAGTCGGAAGTTCAGCCGAGGTATATGCAATACGGATCATCGGGTGGGCAGTCGCACCGCCGTGTTTTTTCTGAGAGCTCTCTAAGCTCCTCTTTGGTGTCTAACGTATGGGGTCCACTACAACTAAGAGTGGCGGTGACCTCGCGGATTGGAGCGGTGTGGTGCGCTATATAGATGGTATCGACGCTTTCGGAACCGGAGAGCGCGGACTGAAGGAGATAGTCACAGTAACAGACCTCCAAATCATGGATGTTCTAGGTTGGAAACCCGTCACAGTGCAAAATGACCATTTGCTTGTCTAATTCGACGCGACCTTCGTTCGGGCTCTGAATTTGATGGTTCAATTTCCCGCATCCGTTATTGGCAGTCAGACAGGCTGAGTCTCGGGAGAGTACTTCTACTCTAATCACTGCCGTGCACTAGTGAGCTGTTTTTGATGACAATCGACGTGACCGAAATTGCTTGCCACACGCATGTCACATCTCGCCGATTGCACTTGCTGCCCGGAATGAGAAGCTGCGCGGTGTATGTCCCGGGTACCGCATACGTGTGGTACGCAATAGCTCCTGTGAAGCAGCGCGGCTTATCACCGCAGTTGCCAAGAAGCACAAAAGGATGGGCGCACGTTCCGTCTCCAAAACTAATGCTCAGTCCATTGGCGTAGTAATCGTTTTCACCGGCATGCTCCGAAGAGATTAAGAAAGTTACTGCTTGTGGATTTTCCGGAGTTGAGGTGGCAGAGATCAACGAAGACTCTTGCAGTTTTGTGGGTAGAAGTCGGGGACAAGTCGACGTGGCAGCAGTGTGGTGGCTGCCAAATGGTAGGGTAGCTGCCTTGGAATTTTTGATATTGTTTGGATAACAGGCCCGCAAGAATAATGACGATTGCCGCAACGAACGACTTCAACATAGCACAACTGTAGCACGTTCCGTAAGGGCATGACATGCGGATCAAGGAAATGGCGCAAGAGCAGAAAGCGCATTTTCAAAGTGAGCGAGGAGATTAGGTCCAAGGTTCAGACACAAGGGTATTACGTCCGCAGTCTCCCGATCGCGAGGAAGCGACCGATTTAGTTCAGACGCTTGCGCCTCTTCGGGTGGGATCTCAGCAACCTCGCGACCGTAAGCCGGCATGCTCGCTTTTTGATATCCCCCGGGGCTGCGCGTTGCATAGGCATTCTCGCCGAATCTCGCTAGCGTTCAGGAAGCAACCTGCACACTACAGTACCTGCTGCGCGAAACCTCATTACTTTTTATCAACCGGTGTGGCGTAAGTTCTGCTTATTCTAAGATGCTCGGGGAGCCCATCGTTGCGGGCCTACTCTAATCGGCCTCTCCTTGTGCTCGTGTATAGCTGTATTTCTTACGTGCCTTTTTGATCATTTTTTCGGCAATGCCGCCGAACGAAATAGAGATTCGCGACAATGTCGTCGGTGCTTCAATTTCGACAGCCCCACAGGGCGAAGTCTAAGACGTACTCCTCGCGCCAGAAACTGCCTAACATTTTGGCGAATGTCGCCGCTCTGTTGTCGCAAGTTCACGCTCTGGACGTCCAAACAACGGATGACATCCGTCAGGCCATCTTCATTCTCGAACTCGCGAATGGCTGCATCCGATTGCTCATCGGACAAACCAAACTGGATGAAACGACCAGAAGGACTTTACTGGCTCAGTCGGCAAAGATCGACTTGCTTATAACAACGACGCGCAGGGAGGGCGGCGCATTATTTGGAGAGGATGATTTGAATTTGGAGATTGCAGATGATGGCGAACAATCGAAAGGCGCACCGTGTTCGGTTTGAACACAAGCACATCGTGAGCATCATGGGTGTCGATGGGACGTGGCGGCGAAGCTGCGTTCTTGTCGACGCTTCTGCGAGCGGCGCCAAGCTTGAGGTCGAGGGCTCAACGGACCCCCTGAAGGCACAGGAATTCTTTCTGGTTCTGTCCTCAACTGGTCTGGCATTTCGGCGCTGCGAACTGATTTGGGTGGATGGATCTCACGTCGGAGTTCAGTTCGTCACAGCAAGGACGAAGGCCAAGACGAATGCAGGAAAAGGTCTTGTCGGCTCACCATGAGCGTGGTCGAGCGCCCCGCATGAAAACACCAAAGCCAAAGCAGTGGACCGAGCAGGAGGTTCGGCGCTTAGCCGCGCTCGCTCGGCAGGGAGCCGCTGTATCGAAGATCGCTGCCGAGTTGGGCCGCCACGCCGGCTCGGTGAGGCAGATGGCGCGGACGATCGGAACACTGCTGAAGAAGTAGTACGGTTCGTGATCCCTTTACGGACATTGCTCATGCAAGATGTTTGACACTTTGGCGCTGCCTTAAACGAACCTTCTACGACGGCGTTAGGATGGGACTTAAGTGTTCGTGGTGGACAGCAACCGGCAAGCGATTTGCGCTGCGAAGCTCGACTGCATCGACGAGCAGGCGGCGAGACGTCGAGCCGAAAAAATGTATAGCGTGCACGACGTTGAGCTTTGGGACGGCGATCGCTCGTGTTTCGAGGTGTAGCGTCGAACGAAAATCTAGGCGATGGGCTACGCCCACAGGTCAGCGTCAGCCACTAGCAACCGCGGCTAATGGTCGTTTCGGTCTAACTCGCGCAACAGTCGATGAAGGAAGTCGCTGGCGTGGTTGTATTGTGCGCCGCCGTCCAGGATCTGATGAGCGAGCGGTGACATTATGTTGCCAATGGCCTCCGAGCCAATCAGCTCGGTCCGTGATGACCACAACTCCAACAGCCCGTCGGGAATGTGTTCGCTCGATCCAAATAGCTTGAGAAGCCGGCCTTCGGCGACATCGTTATGATCATGGTGGGCCTTGGCCGCATAAAAGGCGAACAACCCACGAAAGGCCTCACGGGAAACCGAAGGCTTTGCCATCGCAATGTCCCCCATAGAATGTTTCAAATGAATTTGCGAAATCTGGAACTGAACGGAGGCTATGCCTCGAACTCCTCACACGAAGAGGATTCTACAGCAGACCGGGAAAACGTGGCAAGCCCATAATCCACGTCTCCGAAAGGCGGCCTGTCCACGCGGGAGATTGTGTCAGCGCTATCGACGGCTCTCCGCCGTGCCGCAGTTCTTTCGCGGTGCACTCGTGAGCAGGCCCGACGACTTGCTGTTGCCTTAGATCGGGCGGCACGAGCGCAAGGCATCCTTGCACGAGAAAATCGACCATGACGTCGTGACCGGGCTTCGCTGGCTTGCAGTGGAGGATGGGCGTGGTGCCGCCGGTACGAACATGGAGCCGCATTTGCGCGGCTCTTCAGAGGTCACTCGGCTTCACTTTCAGTCTCTGTGTCGTCTGCGTCTTCTTGATCTTCCGCTTGTTCGTCGGTCTCTTCGTCTTCCTGTCCCTCCTCTTCTTCCACCCCTCCCTCCTGATCTTCCTCTTCATAACCGATGTCGAGCTCCTTGAAGTCGACCTCGCATCGGCCAGGTTCATCTCTTTCCAAGAGGCCGCCGCAGTCGGTGCATCGTTGGGCGAAGAACATGCGCTCCTCATCGATGAACGCCTGTCGGCATTCTGGACACCAAAGAAACTCAGACATTCTGCGGCTCCTTCTTCTGACGTGGCCTCCTCGCTTTCTTGAGAGCCGCGCTTTCTTGAGCGATTTGCTCCTTAAGCGTCTTGAGTTCGGCGTCGATTGCCGTCTTCTGTGCAACCAACTCTGTTATCCGCTTCAGTCGATCCATTACGCTTCTCCTATGTTCAGCGTTCTGCCGCCGGGTTGGAGCCATGGCTGGTTGACGGCATATCCAGGCATGGGGGGTTTGACGCCACAGGTGATTGTGGGCACCACTTGAGCGCCAAATTTGCTGACGAACTTTCCGGCCATCGTCTCACAGAGACTGAGGATGTTGTTGACGCGGGTTTGGTTCGTGGAGGTGAAAAGGACCGTGAGATTCGGTATCCCGAACTGCGAGCGAAACGTCGCTTGTTCAAGGACATTGAGGTAGGCAGCGATCTTTGTTTCGATTGCTTGCCTGTCGCGGTTTGCGGATTTGAGGGGCTCGGTACCCAAGTCCACTTCGACAACGAGAAAACGGTAGGTGCCGTTCGCGTACTTGATCGCAATCGGGCCTATGTCGGGCTTGAGTTTGTAATTGTGGTCCTTGCCCTTGAAATGAAACACGACCGGGAAGAAGTCACTCGCTGTCTCGGGGGTTTTTGGATTGTCGAGGATTTGAGAGTGAGTAATAAGACGGTTGCGGGCTCCAATCTCAAAAGACGCCGCGACGTGCGCTTCGGTCACTTGGTGAAGGAACTGCTTGGAAGATTCGGGCACCCGGTGCTCGCAGCCCTTCTCCATGAGCTTTCCAACGCCCTTGTTGGTGAGCTGAAAGGCTTTCGGATAGCTGAGCCAGGCGGCGCGGTTCTTATCTTGTGTCTCGCTCCACCGGATGAAGCCGTGGTCCTTGAGCTTCTTGGTGCGGAAGATGACCGATGAGTACGACCGCTGTGTGATCGCGCAGAGATCGTCAGGCAAAAGCACGCCGTGCCGCCCAATTGCTTTTAGGATCTCGAGATCACCGGGTACGTCTGGCTTGATGGCTTTCATAGCGCCGAATGTAAGTCCGCGCGTGGCGGCTCGTTAAGTCGGCAACTATGGAGGTCCTAGGAGGACTGTGACACGCCGTGGAGTGCTATGTTGTAGCGCTCGATTCTGATTAAATTTGCGTAACTATTCTCCCCAAGTAGACGGCTTGTTGTCATCGTCGGAAGGAGAGACACCGGGATCATCACACTTCACTGCGTCACGCATTTCGCTCGAGGTGGCTTTTGAATCCGACTCTGCAGGGCTGGCTTCGTGCGCTACTTGCTCTTCAAGACCATACAGGCGCCGCATACAATCTCGATGTTCATCGCGCTCGCTTGGTGACATCTCTTTAAGAGGAATCTCTGCGATGGGGGTTTCTACGATTTGAGGCTCTTCGCCACGTACATGCATAGCGAACTGCCCAGGGGGCAGGTTATGCATTCGCTCCTCTGGGACGTGCAGAAGTTTGCTGAAATAGTTAGCCTCGGCGTCGACATTGGCCATCTTGATGGCGCAGTTCTCTAACGCACTCAGGACGGCCGGGTCTTTGATCTGTGAATACGATTGGTGAGCGAGAATGAGGCCGATATTCTGCGAGCTGCAACGATAAATGATCTCAGCAACAGTACTATCGATGATAGTGTCGGCTTCATCGACATAGACGTAGACAGGCCGCTTCTCGTGTCGTGGCCTCGATGATCGCGCCGTGGCCGCCGCCCAGATCTGCGCCATGATGTAGCGACCGAGAAATTTCGATCCTTCTATGTGAAGCTTGTCCCAGGAATTATCGATCAAGACGACATCGCCGTCATCCATGCACTCCGCAATGCTGAAGCGTGTCTTGGGCGCCGAGAACATCGTTCTGATGATGTCGATCTCAAAGAGCAGCTGAATTCGCCAACTGAGTTCATTCCTGGTCGCATCATATGTGCTCCAGCCTCCATGTTTACTCGTGTCAAAGAGGTGCTGAAGATCGGGTGGAAGCGATTTGAGATGAGAGCGATACGGTTCTGGACCTCGCGTGAGGAGATCTTGAACAGTTATGAGGGTAGGGTTGGGAATTGAAAGGATGCACGCTCGCAACAGCGAGCGAAGCAATGCTTGTTGTTTAGGGGTAATGCCTGCTCCGAGGATTGCGCCGAAGATGTACTCGATTTGGTCTACGGCTCGTTTCGTGTCGGTCTTGGGGACGTCAAGCGGATTTACGGCGAATGGAACGAACGTCGGGTCAAGGGTGACAAGAAGCGTACCAAGCGCGAGATTTCTGATCGCGTTGATGACATCGCCCTTCGGGTCGATGACAATAACAGCGGCATCCGTCGGAAGGTCTTCCGAGATCATATGAAGCAAGAGATTAGATTTGCCCATCCCCTGAGCGGCAACGATCCAATGACCTGAGAATCTGACTTCGCTCATAGCTTAAACGGCCTCGGCTGCCAGCGCTCCTCCTCCTGTCGCTTCGCTTCGCGCTCAGCCTCTTCCTTTGCTTCTCTTTCTTTCAGCTTCTTCCACTCTTTGTCGAATTGCTCGTGGAGCTTGGCTCGCTCCTTCTCACGTTGAGCGCTGTCTTGATCGATTTGGTGCATCCATTCGGCATTAAGATGTTGCTGCAGCTCTATTTCAGCGTTGAATATTTGCTCACTTTGAAGCGAGTAGAAATTGTCGACGGTCGGCTTGATATGTTGCTGGACGAACTCGGACTCAGACATACGCAGCTTACGGTTGAAGAAATGCGTGATGATGTTGCCTGTACTCATTTCGACCATCAATTCTGCATAAGCATCTTTCACAGCAGCTTTGACGTCGTCATCATCTTGAGGCGTCTTATCGAAACCGTAGCGTTTGTCTTTGATGTATTTGCTTACAGCCTTCTTGTAACAGTCCACTGAGCAAAACCAGTAGGGGAGCCCAAAGAAGGTCCCGTCTGCATCAAGAGCCTCGCAAGACGACACAGTCGTGTCGAGATTGCCTGGTCGATGACGAGTGCCACAGGTCAAACATCTATCCTCTGCGATAGGCATCGCTATTTCTTTCGATTCAATTCATCAAGGAATCGCTGTTTCATCTCCGCCCTTTCGCAAGCCCGCGAAACGGGCACCGCTTGTAGCCACATGAGCGCGCCGGCCATGGTGAATATCAATGTGCTGGCCTTATCCTCGCTACCAATCCAAAGGGCCCACAAGCTAATGACGCCTACAAAGCAAAACACCGCGCCAACCATTCCGATCAAGCATCGAAGAAGGCCTATGTTTGTCATGAGGCTATTTCCTTCGATTAAGCTCCTCGAGGAATTTCTGCTTCATTTCGGCTCTATCGGAAGCCTTCAAGACCGGTATGGCCTGGAGCCACATAAGAACGCCAACGGCAGTGATGACGTAGCCGGTCGTTCGAGTGCTTTCGAACCACCAAGGCATCACGATGTACATGGTCCCAACAAAACCGACGAGCAGACCGGCCATGCCGATAAGCACGCGGACCAGTTGTAAATTGTCCGACATTGGTCCCTCCCTAGAGGAGGCGGTCAGCGTGGGGGCAGCGTTGGAATGCTGGCCTTATCTGACCGCCCGCTCCTCTTACTTCGGAGCGTCGGACCTGGCCTTCGCGCATCTCTCCAGATATTCGGTAACCTCAATCACCCACCAGACGCGCGGGGAACCGCGATAGGGCGAGAGCTTAAAACTCTGCGGAAACCTCTTCGCCTTTTCCAAGCGGTCCAGGTGAGTACGACTGTAAGGTATTCCGAAATCTGAACGCAGACGTTTGAATGTGACCACTGATTTCTCAGACATCGCTAGACTCCGTTGGGTTGGAGCCGTCGCGACGGCTGGTTAAGTCAGCCGACAAGCAACCTTACTCTAGGTTGAGATCTCGTGGATTCGATTTTTTAGGTCATGAAAGCTGTCAGAACTGGCGATCTAAGCCGTTGACGGCTATTGCTACCTCGGGGGTGGCTAGCCGCTGCGTGCTTCCGCTCGGGCAAAGGGCCGGTTTGTGGCCTCGTCGGCGGTTTACCGATTGTAGTCATTACGAAAGCATCGGCCTTCCACTGAGCCACGGTATGTGCTCCTATTGCAACCTGGAGTAATTTTGCATTTAATGGGGGCTCGATTGACGAAGTTGAAAATCCCGGCTGCGCGGGTCCGACAGGGTGCGCTGGTTCTGTACACGACGGCTCTGAAGGTAAGCGACCTGATCGCAAAAGATTTTTACAGCGTGGACACACTGGACCCGGAGGACACGGAGACCGGATATCAGCGTCTGTTAAATACAGCGCGGGCCAAGAAGCTCGCCGACTACATCGTAAGTGGACAAGGCAGCAAAGATGCATTTCTGCCAACATCCGTCTTCCTGGCCACTGATAAATCGATCGAGTTCAACACTGAAGATAACTCCATAACGTTTGACATCTCCTCAGTGGGCCCCTTCAGCGTTGTGGACGGTCAGCATCGACTTGAGGGGCTCAAGTTAGCGGCACAAAAAGATAGCCGTGTTCTGGAGTTTGAGGTTCCCGTAAATATCGCGGTGAACCTGCCGAAGATCGCCCAGATGTGCCACTTCTTGATCGTGAACACGACTCAGAAAAGCGTAGACAAGTCGGTCGAGCAGCGGATCATTGCTCGACTAAGCGATGCGCTCGATGTTGAAGACCTGCCGAGCTTGCCGAGGTGGATACTCAAAACCGTCGAACGAGGCGAGGTCGAGAAGGCCATTCGGTTTGTTGACTACCTGAATGAAGCGGATGGATCGCCCTGGAAGAGCAAAATCCTAATGGCGAATGCAGACATGGATGGAGCAACAATCAACCAGCGTTCATTCGTTAAAGCTATCGTGAAGTATGTTCTCACGGCTAACAACCCTTTGGCGAGCTTCAATGACTTCGACAAGGAAAAGAAGATATTTCTGAATTACTGGAAAGCCATCGCTGCTCAACTGGACGATGGCAACTCATCAGTTCTTTACAAGTACAATGGGGTCGAGCTCTTCTGTAAATTCTCAATACCTTTCTTTACTAAGCTCCTTGACCGCAAGAGTTTCACCGTTTCCACCATGGAGGAGCTATTGGCCTCCTGTTTCAACAATGTCGAAGGCGATTATGCCGGAGTTGGCCATCCTGATTGGTGGGCAAAAGGGAGCAAGGCAAGTTTTCTGAATGCCGGAGCGATTAACGTGGTTTCTCAGGAGATGTCCAAGGCCCTTCACAAGGTGTCCCTTTCATCCGCTATTGAGCTATGAACATCGAGCATTTGATCCCATCCCCAATGAACAAAGAACGATTTAGTAGAAGCAGAGAACGCTTTGTGCCACGGAAGGCTGGTTGCTACGTGCTGACCACGTTCGCGGGCATTGTCCTTTATGTCGGTTTGACCGATGACCTGCGTCGTCGGTTCGGAGAGCATTTAGACAACCCTCAGAAGACAACCACTACCGAACTGGGTGTCGCGTTTCTGTTTCATTGGCTTGAGACGACGGAAACAAACAAAATCGAACGCACTTGGCTCAACATCCACCTCCTTCAAGAGGGATGCTTGCCGATACTCAATGGAGTTTACTCACCCACTTCGACATGAACTTTGTTTTCGGGCATCAGACCTCTTTGTGAGCCAGTATCTTTCTGAGGTGAGCTTCAAGCTTTTGCAGTGCGGCGCGCTTCTCAGGTAGATAGTCATATCTATCGTAAATTTCGTCTAGGTCGGTTTTGCCTCCGCCGGTTACGTGGTTGAGCATGATCTCCGCAATCTCGCGCGAGATCCCCAACCGCGCGAGCGTCGAACGAAACGTCCGACGCAGAATCCCGCTGTCGCGCGGCGATCAGGATGGAAGGCAGCGTCATTCAAGGTGAGAGAGTTTCGCTGGGCTCGTGACGTAGGGAGGGCGTAGCCCGACCGGAGTTACGAGCCCAGCGTCGGCGCGATCCCGAGGAGGACCGCGCCGACTGGTGATCGCGGCCGGCGGGGTTATGCAAGTGGTTCTTCCGCCAAGAGGAATCACTCGCTTGCCCGGCCGACACATCACAGATCACCAGATGAGGCTCTACATGAAGTACCGTCAGACCGATAGCCCGCCAGTGGCGGCGGCCAAGGCGTCATTCAGTGCGTCGACCGCCTATCGGATCGAGAGAGATCCCCGATTTCCATCGCAAAGGAAGGCGCCCCGCGGCCGGCGACGACCGGACCCGTTGAGCGACGTGTTCGAGACCGAGATCGTCCCGATCCTGAAGGCGGCCCCTGGCTTACGCCCGGTGGCGGTGTTCGAGGAGATGCTACGGCGTCATCCGGATCTCGGCAGCGGTATCCGTCGTACCCTGGAACGTCGGATCCGTGCATGGCGGGCGGTCCACGGCGAGGAGCAGGAGGTGATCTTCCGCCAAACCCACGAGCCTGGCCAGCTCGGCCTCTCCGACTTCACCGACATGGGCGAGTTGGGTGTGACGATCGCGGGTGCTCCGTTGGATCATCGTCTCTATCACTTCCGTTTGGCCTATTGCGGGTTCGAGCACGCCCACGTCGTGCTTGGCGGCGAGAGCTTCGTTGCCCTGGCCGAAGGCCTGCAGAATGCCCTCTGGTCGCTGGGTGGGGCGCCGCGGGAGCATCGGACCGACAGTCTGTCGGCCGCATTCTGCAATCTCGATCGTGATGCACGGGACGATCTGACGCAGCGATACGAGGCCCTTTGTGCCCACTACGGCATGCGGCCTTCCCGCAACAATCGAGGCGTTGCTCACGAGAATGGTTCGATCGAAGGCCCCCACGGTCATCTCAAGCGAGCAATCGCGGACGCCTTGCTGCTGCGCGGAACTGTCGACTTCGACGATCTTGCCACCTATCGCGGCTTCATCGACGAGATCGTCAGCCGCCGCAATGCCCGCAAGGCCAAGCGGATCGATAGCGAGCGCATGGAGTTGCAGGAGCTGCCCGATCGCCGCACCTCGGACTACGAAGAGGTGATCGTCCGCGTGACATCGTCCGGCGGCTTCACCCTGCGCAAGGTGTTCTACACGGTGCCATCGCGCCTGATCGGTCACCGGCTGCGGGTGCGCCTTTACGACGATCGTCTCGACGTGTTCGTCGGCGGCACCCATCTCGTCACCCTGCCGCGTGGGCGGCCGCATCCCAATGGCAAGTACGACCAGGTCGTCGATTATCGGCACGTGATCCATTCCCTGCGGCGCAAGCCGATGGCGCTTCTCAATCTGGTCTACCGAGATCGGCTGTTCCCGCGCGATGCCTATCGGAAGACCTTCGATCGCTTGCGCGAACGCTTGCCGGACAAAAAAGCCTGCCGGATCATGGTCGATCTTCTCGCGCTCTCTCATGAGCGCGGCTGCGAGGCCGAACTCGCCGATCAGCTCACCGCCGACCTCGACGCCGGCCGACTGCCCGACCTCAACCGGCTACGTGCTCACTTCGCCCCCGATCCCGCCAACCTGCCGAACGTCGTGGTGCAGCTCGTGCCGCTTGCGACCTACGAATGCCTCATCGGTACCGCCGAGACCGGAGGTGCCGCATGACCGTAACGAACACGGTTGATGCCGCGCGCCTCAATCTGTTGCTCAATGAGCTCCGGCTGCCTGCCATCAAGGTGCTGTGGGCGCAATTTGCCGAACAGTCCGACAAGGAAGGCTGGCCGGCCGGCCGCTTCCTCGCGACCATCGCCGAGCACGAGATCGCCGAACGCGGCCGCCGTCGGATCGAACGACACCTTGTCGAAGCACGTTTGCCCGCCGGAAAGACCTTCGACAGCTTCGACTTCGAAGCCGTGCCGATGATCTCGAAGGCGCAGGTGATGGCGCTCGCCGCCGGTGACAGCTGGCTGGGCAAGGGCGCCAATTTGCTGTTGTTCGGGCCGCCCGGCGGCGGAAAGAGCCACTTGGCGGCAGCGATCGGCCTGGCCCTCATCGAGAACGGATGGCGCGTCCTCTTCACCAGGACCACCGATCTCGTGCAGAAGCTCCAGCTGGCGCGACGCGAGCTTAACCTCGAGGCGGCCATCAATCGTCTCGATCGCTTCGATCTCCTGATTCTTGATGATCTCGCTTACGTTACCAAGGATCAGGCCGAGACCAGCGTGCTGTTCGAGCTCATCAGCGCACGCTATGAGCGCCGCGCGATGCTGATCACCGCCAATCAGCCATTCGGCGAATGGAACAGGGTCTTCCCGGACCCCGCCATGACCCTGGCCGCTATCGATCGCCTCGTTCACCACGCCACCATCGTCGAGATGAACGTCGAGAGCTATCGCAGACGGACCGCCCTCGAACGAAAACGCGGTCCCGGACGGCCGCCATCGCACGCGACACCCAAAACCGTCGCTGATTGACGCTGCGCGACAATCAGAGTTCAACAAAACTCTTGCGCGCGACAATCATCGCGGCAATCATCATCAGGCCGCGACACTACCTCGCTATCCTGATTGCCGCGCACTTCCTACCCAGATTGCCGCGCTACAATCCCGCACTTGCCATCCGCTCACGCCCGATTGCTTGTCGAGCTCCTTTTTCAGCTTTCCCCACGAGCCATCGTTGAAGTGCGTACCCTTGATATGGCCGGGGAAGTAGTAGTCGGTATTCTTGTCTCGCCAGTTGTCGCCGATCTTTTCTTGCCGATCCAGGATTGCGCGCGCCATTGGGAGGATCGGAATGGCGTGCGCGCGTCCATTCTTAGTAAACTCACCTGGGATCGTGATTACGCGGCCTTCTCGCCAGGCTCGTTGCAGCCGGCCTATCTCTCCGTTGCGGCATCCCCACAGGAAGATGAGGCGGATCATGTCGCCGAAGAAACCATCGCATGCCTGCCAGATTTTTCTGACTTCGTCGTCGCTCAGGATACGGCTGCGTTTTTTGTCTTTCCCTGGAGCCGGATAGCCTTCAAGTGGACTCCGCTTGATGTAGCGATGGGGAGGCTTCGTGCACCATCGGAGCATCGTCCGGAGTGCGCGGAAGGCGTGAAGCTGCTCGCTGGGCACGTCGGCGAGCTTGCCAAGTTCACGCTCAATGGTCGCATCGTCGAGATCAGCGAGCGTGCATCTAAAATCCAAGCGGCTAAGGAGACGAAGCGTCTCAGACTTCGTACGCTCGGCTTTGCCTTTGTAGTTTTCCTCAATGAAGACGAGCTTCGCTTGCTCGAACTCAATGCTGATTTCTTCCTCTCCGACCGGCGTGCCAAGAGCCACGAAGGCGCGGCGGCGTGCTTCTGCCAGCTTCAGATCGGGATAGTGACCCAGCCGGATTTTGGTCCGGTTGGGCTCTTTGAGGACGATCCAGGTCTTTCGACGCTTGCCGACGCGCAAGCCAAAAGCCGGCGTCTTCCGGTCCATGTATAGGCCGGGCTTCAGTGACTGAACGGTGAGATCTGTGAGTCCAAGAATTGGCACGATTTGGCACGCCTTTCACGTGGATTGAGGCGGATAACCATGCCGAAGTATACGAGGGTCGAGTCGCAGAAACCACTGCATTACAAGGGGTTTACGGGCACTATGTAGAACGGTGGAGAGGCTTCACAAAAGATTGGGAAGCTGCCGTTCTACCACTGAACTACGCCCGGACCAGGCTGCTGTTTTGGCCTCGTAGGCGCCGCTAGCGTTTATGCTCTTACCCAAACCGATTACCCACGTCCATTCTCAAGTCGATAGTCAATCGAACAGGACTCCTGTAACGCGTTAGCTGGTGCCATGGCCTACAACCCACTCTTGGCTACCGCGCTACTTCGTCCTAAACAGGCGGATGGCGTACGTCGCCACGGCTACCAAATCCCCATCCGGAGCAACAGCGATGATTGAGCCTCCCTCGGGAGACGATTTGGTTAGACCGGTGACAATCAGCCCTCCCGCGACATCTCCCTTCTCCCACAGCAAGCCCTCCTCGGTGGGCTGCACTTAACACTCGTTAAGGTTGCCCGTGAGACTTTACGCAACCCAAGTACGGTTGCCATTTTTAAGAGATCGCCGGAGCCAATCCCAACGGGGCGACTGGTCGTGCTTGAAAAAAGACGGTGAACAGTACGGTATTGTCGGCAATCGGAGCCGCGGAATGCCGAAGACTGACCATCGGTCGACCGGATCCATAATGACAGAAATAGTCCCACGAGGCATTCTACGAGATGGTGACCTCGAGATCGCGTCCGTGGCCTTCGTAGAACAGGAGAATGCCCGCCACATCGTGACCGTCAGCGCAAGCGACATCGCCAGGAGCACCGCGATGAGGTCGCCAAGGAATGTCGCCAGCCCCCAAAACGGCAGTTCAAAGACTCACAAGAGTGTTCGCGCTCACGGCGGAATGGAGGCAGCGGAGCCACTGTGGATCCAAACTCAACTGCCCGTCAAAGCGCCGGCTGCATGCGATGCCGCCGTCGCGGAGAGCAAGGACTCCTGGTTTAGCGAAACGCCCGATCCAGATAAGCGTCCAGACGCGCTTGAGTAACAGCATCAAGCGCGCTCTGCTCGTTCGCTGATCGCACATTGGATCTTTGAAGGGCGGACCTTGCTGCCAATCCAGGAGCCACGATCGCAGCCGCAGCTGTCTGCCGTGGAGCCATTCGTTTCGTCGTGTCGAGCGACAGACCAATGATCAGCGCGTGCTTATCCACCCTCGATCCGGAGACGCCGAGGCTTGCTGCGCTCGCCAATCCCCACCGGTTTCCCGACGGTGCTACGATAACATGCGGAGAGGCTGACCCTGTAATGGTCGTGGTGAAAGTCAATGTGTCTGCAAAAACCGTCGCGCTCGTTTTGTCAGGCGACAAATTCTTGATCTCGTTGACGTCAAAGAACGTCGAAAGCAGTTCGTCGATTCCGATCTTTCCTGCGATCGGGTAAGTGTAGTTGGATGATTTGTAGTCGTAGCTCGGCCCGCACTCCAGCTGGCCATTCTCCAAAAGATCTTCGGCTGTCTCACTGACAACGAAATGCCTGAGGTTCTCGCGCCTGAAATCGCCGCTTGCCGACAAGCCGAGTCCCGCAGCCCCATTGGTGAACAACTTGACGGGGTCGGCGCCGCCGAAGGCGCCGTTGTCCTCAGTAATGTCGAAGGAAAAATCATAGGCTATGCCAGTCCGGATGTATCGATCGTAAATGACCTGCTCGATTCCGTTTAAACGAGTCCTGAGGTTCGAAGGCCACTGTCTTCCACGGAGAGCGCTGAGCTCATCAATCAAAGGGTTGGCCTGATTCTCCTTCCGGAAGAGAGCGATCGCCTTGTCCTGGATTGCCAGTCGGCTTTCGCAACGAATGTATTGCACAAGCTCGGATGTGCGCACCCCAGTAACATCCTGCTGGACCGGATGGAGCGAACAGCCCGCAAGAAAGACCGTTGTAATGCCTGCCAACGCTGGCTGCCATCGCGTTTCATCCCATGCTTGGCTGAAGAATTTCGCGCGAATGTTCGGGTTCTTAGGCCGCCTATGCAGCATGACTACTCTCAAGAAATTTGGTGAAACAAAGCATGAATACAGAGCAAGCGACGAATGCCACTCCCGCCGGACCGCGGGCCGGAGGAAATGTCTATGATAGCGTTTAAGTCGCCGGCCACCTTACGGCAGCCCTTCACAGTATTAAACGCGTTACGGATTTGTGCGCTACAAATTCTCAGCTTGTGGCTCAATCATCACATCCGCGAGGAAAGCTTGAGTACGTGAGGCAGACGGCGAGTCACAGAAGCCCGTTCTTGATCCTGATGAGCATCCTCACTGAATTGACTGAGATTCTTCAGCCATGCCGTCGGCAGGGCGCGCAACACAGCAGGCTCCCAAACTTCGTAACCCCACAGCTTAGAGCAGCAACGTCGCCTGTTTTTTGCGTTTCTACCCCGAGTCACGCTGAACAAGAGCCTGAGGGCGGCGTTTCAAGCCGCAAGACGTCGCTCTCGAGGGTCCACTCGATCCCAGCTTAGTCGCGGGCCATCTCGCATCCTGTGCTGGCAACAGCGCAATCTTCCTACTGGGAACGACGCGTTTCGTACTGATCGTTTGCGATCACGCTTGGCCATCCGCCTCAACGGGAGTCATACGTCAGCCATCGATTGCGCGGCGATCAGCAAGTCACGGCCATTCGGAGGAAAACTCTGCGATTGCTGCGTAGAAGACATCGACAAACCTAGAACACTCCTGTAGGGAAGTGCACAATATTACATGCGCTACCTAGGAGCGTGACGGTAATTCAATTTTTTTCAAGCCGCCCTGATGCTTGGGATGTGTTCAATGTGAGCTGGCGCGAATGCCTGGTACGCGAGCTTTTTTTACCAGCTTGCCAGCAACCTCCATAAAGTGTGAGGAGATCACGCGATGACTGTGCGCGAGCAGCTGTTTACTTTGTTGCGCAACCTTCGATGGATCATTGTCCTGTCGGTAGCTATCTCAGCATTGCTCTACCTGCCAGATCAGATTCAGGAGCTCTACCGGATAGCCGCCGACGACCTTGGCTGGGTGACGTTCAAGGAGTTTGCGGCCTTGGGCGTAATTGCGACGGCGATTTGGGCAAGCGCGTTTCAGCTCACAACTGCATCCCTGCCGCAAATCCCCAAGCCTTCGGGGCGCATGGCTTTCTATATAAGACTTGCTCCCGTCCTGCTTGGGGCTCTGCCGATCATCGCGGCCATAGCAGGCCAATTCGCCTCGCGGCCGGCGCAAAAGATTGGCGAGGTCGAGGAAGTCGGAAGTATCTTCCGCATTCAGGACCAGGCGCTTGCGTTTGAGCGGAACATGCTGCTCATCCTCGCAATTGCCATGCTGATCATGCTCGTCTGTTTCGTGGCATTTACTTGGCGAATAGGATCACGAGATCGCTCGATTGATCTCGCGAGCCGCGCCAACAACGCTTACTTCATCCGTTACAGGTTTCTCGCGCTCTCGATCGGCGGCATCGTGCTGTTGACAGCAGCATTCCTTATGCTGCCTGATAGGCTTGCACAATTTGTCGGATCGTTTGGCGTGATCGCCCTCTTTGCGGTTTGCGTCCTTGGTCTCACGGTCCATTTTGCTCTCCTGACCATCAGATTTGCGTTTCCGTTTATTCCGGTTGTGTTCGGTGGGTTGTTTCTGCTTGCCTCCTTGTTGGGAGGTGACGACCACGAACTGCGTAACGTCTCTGAAGCAAACAGCTCGCCGGAAAAGGCGCGCACGTCCGCAGCCGCCGCATTCCGCGAGTGGCTTTTACAAAAACCGCGGGTAGAGGAAGCCAAGAGGCTGGGCGAATATCCCGTCTTCATTGTGGCGGCTCAAGGCGGAGGAATCTATGCCGCCAATAATGCGGCGCGGTTTCTTGCGCGGATGCAGGATCTCTGTCCGGCATTTCGCCAACATCTGTTTGCGATAAGCGGTGTGTCCGGGGGCAGCGTCGGCTCGGCAATCTTCGCCGCTGCGCTCCACGCCGAAAATGCGTCCCTTGATCCGAATGCCGTCGACGCAAAAACATGCCCCAAAATCGCGGATTTCCTGGCAGGGGTTGGACGGGTCCAAGATCTTGATGCTCCTGGGCCGGTCGAGCAGCGGGTTGCAAGCATCTTGGCAACAGATTTTCTGTCGCCTTTGGTTGCTGGCTTTCTCTTTACTGACTTCACTCAGATGTTTTCACCGTTCGCGATCCCGGCCTTCGATCGCGCGCGCTTCCTCGAATACACGTTGGAGAACGCCGGTGACAGAGTCCTCCGCAGCAACAAGGGCAGCGGCAATCAATTCAATTTGCTAAGGGCTGACTTCCAGTCCCATTGGACGCCCGACAACAACATGCCGGCCCTGTTGTTCAACACGACGGATGCCGGCAGCGGCAAACGGGCCGTCATCGCTCCATTTGATTTCGATCCGCTGCACCCCAAAGACACAGACCTGTGTGTTCTTGCAGCGCTTGAACGTGCGGGCACTGGGACGGACCAAACGGTCAAGAGCCACTCGCTGCGTATTCCGCTCAGCACGGCCGCTTTCACGAGCGCGCGTTTTCCGTGGGTGACGCCAGCGGCGACCGTCTCAGTCAAAAATGACTGCATAACCTCTCATCCGCAGGCGCGCCTGGTGGACGGCGGATATGTGGAGAACTCTGGGATTGAGACAGCGCTCGACTTGATTGAGAAGCTTAACGCCATCAAGGGCACCTCCGATGCGCCGAAATTCAGGATTTACCTGCTGTCCCTCGTCAGCGGGCAGTTCGGTGATCATGGTTCATTTATGTTCGGTGAGCTCATGGAGCCGGTACGCGCGCTTCTAAGCACACGAACCTCCCGAACCTATGTGGCCCTCAATCATGCAACCAGCATCGACCGTCGCCCCGACGCCGAAGTGACGCCAAGTGTTCAGCGCTTTCCAACATTCGGCCGGACGGACATAACAGGATTGTTTTATAGCCTTCCGCTCGGCTGGACACTGTCCCAGAAGACCGAGGATATCATCTCATTGAGCAGCGGCCGCTTTTGGGACTGCGTGCCGAAGGACGACTTCGATCAGTCCCGCGAAAGGCAGAGCAATGCGGATTGCCTGCAGGTGAAGTTGTTCCATCTTCTGAATGGATCCGTCGCGACCGCATTTGAAACGCTGAAGGATGCTAAACTTGCACGCGCTGCCTACGCCGACGAGCTAGCGAAGGAATATCAACCAACTCCAAAGATCAAGCCGCAGCCATTACTTGCTTGTTATGAGAGCAATTGGTTGCAACAGCGCGGTTATGAGGAATATCAGGAAAAAGTCGCCGCCTACGAGCACCAGCTGAGTCAATCGCGCAAAGATCATTCGCCGGCCCCTCCACCCGTTCCGCCATATCGCAAGAGCTATATGGCCTACTATCAGGCCGAGCAGGTCAAAGCCTTGTTGCAGGAATGGGATCGCGTCGAGGAAACGGATCCCCGTATCCTTGCCTATATTCTAGGATCCGTCTCTTACGACAGCGCCGATTTTACTCGCAGCAGCGAGAACTTTTCTTACAGCGCGGTTTCTCAACTCCCACAGAAATGGCGCGATCGCATTGACAAGAACAATTCGAGGCTCCTGGCCGCAAACAAGCCCGCGGTGGACGTGAACTCTTTGCTTAATCATCCCAAGGAACTGGCCAATTTCGTGCTCGCTTACGATGACAACGACTTTGGCAACCAGCCCGGCACGGACGACGGCTGGCTGTTTCGCCCGAGAGGAATGTATCAATTGGTCGGCCGTGAGCAGTATCAGGAAGCGCAGGATCAGATGGTGCAGCTACGCGAGCTGCAAGGACTTGATCTGCTAACGCTACCCGACGCGCTATTTGATGCGAAGATCTCGGCTAAGGTTACCTTCGCTCACTTCCGACTGCACCGGTACAAGGACGGCCGGTTATCTCCGCCGGACAACCGCCGAACGCTATTCGAATTGCTCAAGGATCGTGCGAACGACTGGACAACGGTGCGCGCGTTGCAAACCGATATGACGCATCCAGCCGATCACGCGCGGGTCAATGCACGCAGTGAGATGTTCCTCGGCTGTATCGAGGAGGCGTTGCATCCGACGAAACTCAAGACCTTGCAAAGCCAATTCTACGGTGAGGAATGAAGGGTTTGATCCGGTCGCCCGCATTGCCATGGCGAGGCGCGTAGCGGCGAGATGTAGTTGTTCGACAGCTGATGTTTAACTTTTTGCTCTTGCAGGGGGATTTTCCAATGATCGCGAGGGGTCAAATCAACGGATCTCTGTTTCCGCGACGGCTCGCAAGCTTGTTAGCGGCGGGGTTGATGTTCGTCGCAGCTTTGGAGGTAGGAACGGCTCCGGCGCAAGCGGCGTCCAGGCCGCTTGCGCCCAATGACGTATCTATTCTCTTTCCTCCGCCGAAGTCGGCGGCCGACCTCGCCAATCTGATCGCCGTGTCTGATCTTGCAGGCCCTTCGGGATCGCCGCAGCGGCTGTTTTCCGACGCGGATTTCGCGCATTTTATCGCCAACGCCGAAAATCCGGAGCATCCGGGCGTGCCCGATTCGGGTGCACGGCGCATTCAGTTTCCCGATGCCGTGAAAAAGATTGGCGCCTGGTTTGTGGCCGGCATCCGGATCGATCCGGGCGCGCCGGGATTGTCGCCGGAGATCATCGCGCAGTTTGGCCGACAACCACAGATCCGGCTCATCATTCAGCCGGTGACCAATGGGCCGGACGGCCTCAGGGTTCATGACACTGCAGGCCACCTTATCTTCAGCTTCACTCTCGCCCCGGACCCGCCTCTGGACGGTTGTGCGCCGTTCCCGCGATCCAAACCGGACGACGAAGCATTCAAGGCGATCATTCGTGACGTCGCGACCTTGCGCGATCAGCTTGGGGCCGGACAGTTTGGCAATGTCAAAGTCTCGACTGCGGGTGATCTGAATGTGCACCCGGGTCTTGTAGGGGCATCGGCAAAGGCGTTCCGCGATGCGCTCAAGGCTTTGATTGAGAAGCACCTCTCGCCGCAGCGCCTCAACACCATGGCCGTGATGGGCATCGCCCCGCCCGAACCCTGGATTTTCGTGTCGATGTTAAGGGTCCCGCAAGCAGGCCTAATCCCAGTCCCCGGCCCGACGCTTGATGGCATGCACGTGGCACAGATGTTCAGCGCCGTCGGCGGAAAGCACGTGGTCCCCGAACCGGGCACGAACAATCAAAACCCGGTCACCTGTCGACACGCGGCATTGCAAAATCCGCCCTTGCCCCAAGCTAATCGTAAGGGTGTTTCGACCTCCGAGTTCATCGATGGTAACGCGCCCAACAGCCGCATCATCGAGATCGTCAATACCATTGCCGATACGAAGAAGAGCCACTTCTTCAATACCGATTGCGTGAGCTGTCACACCGAGACGGCACAGCCACTCGCCAGGAAAATTCCAAATTTCGTAGCGCTGGGCGTCAACCGCGCGGTGTGGCCGAAAGAAAACTGGAATGTTCGCAACTTCGGTTGGTTCCCATCCTTTTTGCGCGGCGGCCCGGCAGCGGCGACGATAACCAGGCGCGCGGCAGCCGAGACGTCCGACGTGGTCGCCTTCATCAATAGCCAATCGCTGAACAAGTAACAGACGCCGTCGCCGTTTCCGGTAGCCTGCCGGGCCGGCTGGACGGACGAAAAAGATGGATGGAGTCCTTGCTATGGGCAGACCTTCTTTTGGCTCTCGTCTTTATTCCTGGTGGATGCGCTGGCCTCATATCACCAGCCTGTTATTAGCAACCGTCGTTGTCGTGATCGTGGCGGCCGGCCTGGTGTATTTCGCCCCGGAGAAGGTTCGCGACGCAACCCTTAAGATCAAGAACGATGCCAATCTCGTCGCTCAATTACTGCCTGCGACCCTGCCCGAGCCATCAAAAATAGAAAGCGCTTATTGGCTCCCGCAAAATTGGAGCGCCCGCCAGCGTTACTGGTTTCACCACACATCGCAGGGGACAGCGACCATCCCTGTCCCTTATCAGTGGTTTTTGGCCCTGGAACGCCCGGAGCTGTCCTTCTCTTACACGAGCTTAACGGACGAGAACTACCTGCGCCGCCTCGGCTTCATTCCCAGTCCTGGCTCAAAGGACTTCGCCGGTATTGCGCCCGCATACGGTTATCAGGACGATGCGCCGAATGGGGATATAGCCAACCCCGGTTGGACTCCAAGCGCGCCCGCCAACCCAAATGCTTTGCCGGTCGGCTTTGCCATACTCAAGGGCGGTGTCGATCCGGCGACTGGCGTCCCGTATGAAGATCAGATCGGGCTAACCTGCGCCGCCTGTCATACGGGTCATCTCGAATACAAGAATGTCAGCATACGGTTCGACGGCGGGCCGGCGATGGTCAATCTTGGCGAGGTTGAAAGAGCCGTCGGGCTGTCTATCGGCTACACGCTGATCTTGCCATGGCGTTTCGAGCGTTTCGCCAGCAAGCTGGAGCAGATCAAAGGGCAGAGCGTCGATCGAAATAAGCTTCGAAGCGATCTTGAGCTAGCACTCCAAAAGATCAAGAACCAAAAGGCAGAGACCGACAGACTTTTGATGGGACAGGGAGTAGCGGATCTCGATGAAGGGTTCGGTCGACTTGATGCGCTGAATCGGATCGGGAACCAGGTTTTCTATAGCAATCTACTCGATCCCTTGACCGGCGAACTGTCCGAGCCACTCCTCAAGGGCAACTTCGCGCGCCACGATGCCCCCGTGAGCTTTCCACCGATCTGGGACACGCCGTATTTCCTTTGGGCACAGTATGACGCATCTGTTCTCAACGAACTCGTTCGAAATGCAGGCGAAGCGCTCGGTGTCAGCGCAAAAATTAATATGACCGCTGTCGCGCCCGGAAGGCCGCTTTTTGCCTCATCCATACATCTCTCCGACATCGCGCGGTTCGAAGAGCTTCTACGCGGCACCGATCCCTTTTCGTCTGAAGATGCAGGAGGCAGAAAATTCACCGGGCTCGTAGCCCCCCGATGGAAGGACGCGCAGGAGAAATTCCGCAGTGACCCGGCCTGGGCGATCGATGAAAAGCTCGTTGAACAGGGTCGCGATCTTTATCGTGCTCACTGCTTTGAATGCCACCGAGGCCCGGTGAACGATGCTGCCTTCGATAAAAAGTGGCCGGAAGACTCGTTCTGGCGCGCAGAGAACCCCGATCGCTCAGCCAAGAGCGAGAAGAATTGGGTAGAGATCGGGGGACGACATTATTTTAATGTCGTCCAGATGCCGGTCTCGGCGATCGGCACCGACCGCCAACAATCTAACGTCCTCACGACGCGGCGCGTTCACCTACCCGAGTCACTCGGATTAAATCCTGCAGATGACCTTAACAAAGCCGGAGGTTGTGGCCTTCTGGCAGATAAAGGCGTAGATCCTCTGTTTGTACTCGCGCTCATGGACGTGGTCAGCAAAACGATCGATCAATGGATCATTGCGAACGACACTTCTGAAGAGACCAAGCGGCAAATGTGGGGGCCTCGGAAGAACTGCCAAAACCAGCGGGTCTATGTCGGGGCGCGTGCGAGCCACAACGGCAAGGACGAGACAGTACTCGCCCTTGAGCCTCAGTACCGGGCCCGCCCATTGGATGGTGTTTGGGCAACGGCTCCTTATCTTCACAATGGGTCCGTTCCGACACTGAGAGACATGTTGGTGCCGCAAGCCGAACGGCCGAGGTCGTTTTGCGTCGGCAGTCGTGCGTTCGACCCGGTCAAGGTCGGGCTTGTTACAAAAGCAAAGGCGATCGAGAGCTGTGCGGCCGGCCTTACGAACTTTGATGTGTCGCTGCTTGGCAACAGCAATCGCGGACATTCGTTCGAGGGCAAGGAAACCGACTTAACGAAGCTGGCGCCTGGCGTCATCGGACCAGAATTGACCGAAGCCGAGCGCCGAGCGCTTGTTGAGTATCTCAAGACTTTATGAGCGATGGGTTACCCGTCGGCCTGTGTGTCGGCGCCGCCACCTCGAGCTTCCGCCGACGTCGCGCGCGCCTCGTCAGCGCGCGTGCCATTCGGGATGCGATCGAAACCTTCACCACTTGCACTCGTCCGCTAGTTGCGCTTGATTGCCCCTTTTGGGGCTCTTTTGATGACAGCAGCTATCAACCGCATAGGAAGCGGCAGAATCGGTGCACCGACCTTTCCGCTTGAGGTCTGCGTACAGTGAGCGACTTTCTTGCTTGGCTTGAACCGGTCGCTCTGGGCGCCTTAGGAGCGGCCATTGGCTGGATCACTGCGGAGTTTGTCGGCAAACCTGTTCGCGCGTTCTTCGATCTAAAGAAGGAATCCATAGAGACCCTCATACATTTCGGCAATGTAAGCGCAGTACCTGTTGAGCTACGCTCAAATATGTTCAGGCCACGAGACCCACAGGTCGAGGCGATAAAAAAAGACTGGCCGATGCCGGGGAGGCTTTTAGAAAGTGCGGCAGCAGATTACAGGCATTCGCACAGACCGAAACTTTAGCGGTCATCGCGTTGGGTGCGATAGGATACAAGCCACGTGGGGCCGGGCGGGGGTTCATTGGGTTATCTGCCTCAATTGGCGATGAGGGGGCGACCCTGCACGGAAATCGGGTATTGATCGAACACGCATTGAGAATGGATCATTAGCGCTTGCGACACGGCCATCGTTGCGACTTCGTTGTATTAAGTAGCGCATCCCCAGTGAACTCGGGCGCTCGCAATCACAATGGCAATGGCCGTTATTGATTGTGTGGCCCGACTGCGAGACTTTTGACCAGCCCTGGGGATCTCCCTACGTTCTTTAGCGCATCCGAAGGACTTACTTTACACCTGCTCCAAAGGAGTAGAAGACGCCGGGAGGCAATAGGGCGATTCTTTAGGCGGCCACCATTATGTCAAGCCCAGTCAAGTCTAGCTTGCGCATGATTGTTCTTGGCCGAAGATGGTCTACAGTTGCCGAATTTTCTTTTTGGGGGCGCACAATATGGCGGAGAGGGCTGAAATCAAGGAACCAGCTGGCGGACTGAAAATCAATTGCACGGCTGCGGACAACGTCAACATCGCCTTCTATCAAAACGCTGTCCCAATAGTCCGCGAATTGGCAATCGAGAACGGCACGGGGCGCGATCTTTCAGAGCTCTCCGTACATCTCACAGCGGAGCCTCCGTTTCTGACACCCGCGGTGTCACAGATCCAATACGTTGCCGATCGCGCCAATCATCATATCCGCAGCCCAGACCTGAAGCTGGATCCTGCGTTCCTGGCCGGCGTAACCGCGTCCAGGCGAGCGCAGTTGCGCATTCGCGTAGAATCCGCGGGTGAAACGCTTATCGAGAGCGCAGTCGAGCTCAATCTGCTCCCTCCCTCGCACTGGGGCGGCGTCAACGCCGCGCCCGAGCTGCTGGCCGCTTTCGTTAGACCGACGGATCCCACCATCGATGTCATCCTTCGGGAAGCCTCGGGTAAGCTGGCAGCAGCAGGCCGTCATGATGCGATAGATGGCTATCACAAGAAGACCAAGGCGCGGGCCTGGGAGATAGCCGATGCCGTCTGGGCAGCTCTGGTTTCGCACTCAATCGCCTACGTCCTCCCCGCGAAAAGCTTTGAACGGTCGGGCCAGCAGATCCGAGGCCCCAGCGAAATCCTGTCTCGTAAGGTCGGAACCTGTCTGGATCTTACTCTCCTCTATGCGTCCTGCCTTGAGCAGGCAGGCCTCAATCCTGTGCTTGTCCTAACTGAAGGTCACGCTTTCGTTGGCGTGTGGCTCGTTGACGAAGACTTCTCAAGCCTTGTAATCGACGACGCGCAGATGCTGCGCAAGCGCGTGCAGCTCGATGAGATGGTCCTGGTGGAGACGACGATCCTCACGGGGTCAAATCCAGGCCGTTTCAAACAAGCTGTCGATGCCGGCGCCAAGTTGATCGCCGAGGAGGCAACGTCCGAGTTCGAGCTTGCCATCGACGTCAAGCGTGCACGAAGCGCTAAGATCCGGCCACTCGATCTAACGAGGTCCGGCGAGCCGACCATAACCCCTTCTGGCGCACCGTCTGTCCCGAATGAACTTGGCGAAATACCAAAATTTGAAGAGAATCTCGACAAACCACGGGAAGACGTTTCTGAACGGAGCCTGGATCGGCTAGAGGTTTGGAAACGCAATCTTCTAGACCTCACGCTGAGGAACCGCCTGCTGAACTTCAAGGACTCGAAATCCACCATCGGGATCGAGTGCCCTGATGCGGCGATATTGGAGGACAAGCTCTCAGGTGGAGACCGCTTCAAATTGCTCGGAAGAGCCAGCGTGCTCGATGGCAGCGATGGCCGCGATACTGCGCTGCTCGCGCAGCGGCTGCAGGACGACGCCCGCAAAAATTTCATCTCTGACGCCATGGTCCGCGGCGAACTCCACACCGCCGTTCCGGAGACCGAACTCGAAGGTCGGCTAACCGACCTCTACCGGGCCACCCGCCTCGCCTTCGAGGAGGGCGGAGCCAACATACTGTACCTCTGCCTCGGCTTCCTAAAGTGGACGCCCCAGGATGGCGCCGGGCCCTACCGTGCTCCGTTGATCCTTGTCCCGGTCCAGCTTGAGCGCAAGAGCGTGCGCTCCGGCTTCCGCCTCGCGCTGCACGAGGATGAGGCTCGGTTCAATCCGACCCTGCTGCAGATGCTGAAGCAGGATTTTGACCTCTCGATTCCCGAACTCGAAGGAGAATTGCCGGAAGACGCAACTGGGCTCGATGTTGCAGGTATTTGGAAGACCATCAGGCGTCATATCAAGAGTATCAAAGGCTGGGAGGTTACCGAGCAGGTCGTGCTCGCGACGCTGTCCTTCACGAAGTACCTGATGTGGAAGGATCTCGTCGACCGCACCGAAATCCTGAAGCGAAATACGGTGGTGCGGCATCTGATAGACACCCCCACCCACACCTATGACGGCTCGGGCGCCGCCTTTGTCGCAGAGCACACCATCGACCAAGTCATCGATCCGGCCGAACTCTTCACGCCGCTCTCGGCCGACTCCTCCCAAGTTGCTGCCGTGCTCGCCGCGCAGCGTGGAGGCGATTTCGTGCTCTTCGGCCCGCCGGGCACGGGCAAGAGCCAGACTATCGCGAATATGATCACGAACTGCCTCGCTCATCAAAAGACGGTTCTTTTCGTGTCGCAAAAGACTGCTGCGCTCGAAGTCGTAAGACAGCGAATGCAGGCGATCGGTCTCGGTAATTACTGTCTCGAGGTTCATTCGACCAAAGCCCAGAAGTCTAATGTGCTGGAGCAGCTGGCCACCGCCTGGCGCGAGCGCAATCTCGTCACCGAGGAACATTGGTCGGCAGCGGCTAGCGAGCTGAAGCGGCGACGCGACCAACTGAACAAGCTTGTTTCCGCGCTACACCGGCGCCGCGCCAATGGAATGACAGCATACGAGGCCTTCGGACGGGTCGTCGCCGATCGCGATCGGTTTCCAGACATCGGCCTGACATGGCCTATCGGTACGGTACATACCCCCGAAGATCTCGTTCGCATGCGCGAGATTTGCTCAGATATTCGCACCGCCCTCGAAGCCGTGGGTGATCCTGTCAATCATCCACTCAAAGGCATCGAGCAGACCAAATGGAGTCCTGCGTGGGTACAGTCGCTTCAGCAGCTGGTCGACCGTCTCCATCTCGCCCTCCAGGAAGTTAGGACGGCCGCCGACGATCTGGTGTTATCGATTGGGCTCGATGGCGCCGCTCGCAACGATGGTCTGTTGCCGCAACTGATCAAGCTCGTCTCGTTGCTGCTGCACACCGATGCTGCGGACGGATCGCTTTTGCTCTCGACCGACGCACCAGAACGCGTGAACGCGTTGCACGACCTTGCCGACGCCGTAGGCCGGCTAAACGAGAAAAACTCGCAGCTTTCCGTCCAATACGAGCTCAGGGCGGCGCTGCTGGATCTGCCATCGCTCGAGCGCGATTGGACGGATGCATGCGCGTCGAATGTTCTCGTGCGAAGCGGCCGGAAAAAGAAGGTCAGATTGGCTCTGAAGCCATATTGCCCGGACGAGGTGCCTAAGGACATCGGTCGAGACATTGTTGTGCTGCAAGAGCTCGCTGGCTTGCTGCGCGAAATCGAGAATACGAAACCTCGCTTCAGGGGCATGGAGCGCCTTTGGCGCGGGCCGCAGAGCGAGGTGTCTCGTTTCCAAGGGCTGATCGACTGGGCCACAAGCGTACGCGATGCGGTCGATGCATATCCTATCGATGGCATGCAGCCGCATCAGCTGCTCCTGCATATCCAAGATATGCTGCTTCGCAACAATCCTCGCTTCCGGCCGAGCGGACAGGTCCGCCATGCATTCGAGGCTATGTACAGGGCATTTCCGACTATGCACCGGACGGCCAAAGAGCTGGGTGCATGCATCGGCCTTGATGACCCGGAGGACATCGTCAAGATCGAATCTGGCTGGATCGAGGCCCTCCTCCAACGAACCGCGAATTGGAGATCAAACGTCATCAAGGCTCCGCAATGGGCGACTTGGCGTTGGGCTGCTCGATCGGCACGCGCAGCGGGACTTTCCCCTCTCGTCGATGCCGTCGAAAACGGAATCGTAGATGGGACGGCCCTCTCGAACGTCTTCGATTACTCTTATGCGCGCTGGATTGCCGAAGCTATCGTCAACGAGGACGAGGTTCTAAGTGGCTTTCTTGCGGAAAAGCACGAAGCCACCATTGAGGCGTTCATCGCGGCTGACAAGCGGGTTGGAGAACTCGCCAGAGACATCGTAAAGGCACGAATTGGGGCGGGGGTGCCAACTCAGACTAATTTCGGCAAGGATCCGGAATGGGGCACGCTCGCGCGCGAGATCAATAAGAAAGCTCGGCACATGCCGCTTCGGCAGCTGTTTGGCCGCCTCCCGACGGTGCTAACCCAGCTCGCCCCATGCGTTATGATGAGCCCGCTTTCTATTGCGCAGTACCTACCCGCAGACGCCAAACCCTTCGATGTCGTAATTTTCGACGAGGCCTCTCAGATCCCGGTATGGGACGCAATCGGAGCGATTGCGCGCGGCACTCAAGTTGTGATCGTCGGCGACCCGGAGCAGCTGCCCCCGACGAACGTCGGACAGCGTGGCGTCGATGACGAAGATGACGACGGTTCGACCATCCAGAGCCAACAGAGCATACTTGACGAATGCCTTGCCTCGAACATTCCGAGCATGCGGCTGTCTTGGCACTACCGCAGCCGCCACGAGAGTCTAATCGCTTTCTCCAACGTCAAATATTATCGGGGTGAGCTGACGACTTTCCCCTCGCCCGTGACGCGCGATACCGCGGTCCGCTATATTCACGTAGAGGGCGGCGTCTACGAGCGAGGCGGCGCCAAGATAAACCGCAAGGAGGCCGAAGCCGTGGTGGCCGAGGTCGTTCGGCGCATGAAAACGTCGTCCCATTCAATTGGCGTCGTCACATTTAATGGCGAACAGCAACGGCTGATCGAGAACTTGCTCGATCAAGCCCGCCGCTCTGACCCATCGCTGGAGCCGCACTTCGATCGCAACCAGTCCAGGGAACCGATCCTGGTCAAGAACATCGAGAACGTGCAGGGCGACGAACGGGACGTGATCGTATTCTCGGTGGCGGTCGGACCGGACAAGACTGGACGTGTCACAGCTCAGATCTCGTCGCTGAACAGCGAGGGCGGCCACCGCCGCCTCAACGTCGCGGTCACTCGTGCGCGGCGCGAGTTGTTGGTGTTCGCGACATTGCGGCCCGAGCAGATCGATCTCGGGCGGACCGGCGCCAAAGGTGTAGTCGACTTCAAACACTTCCTCGAGTTCGCTGAGAACGGCGCACGGGCTATCGCCGAGGCCTTCTCGTCAACCGGGCGCGACGCGGAATCGCCGTTTGAGGACGCTGTGATGCGGGCCCTCCAAGAGAAGGGTTGGGAGGTTCATCCTCAGGTGGGCGTCTCCTTCTTCCGGATCGATCTCGGCGTCGTTCATCCGGATTTCCCCGGGCGATATCTTGCCGGCGTCGAATGCGACGGCGCTGCCTACCACCGATCGGCCACCGCCCGCGACCGCGACCGTCTGCGCGAAATGGTGCTTACGGATCTTGGTTGGCGAATTCGGCGGATCTGGAGCACGGAATGGTGGATGGATTCATCTACTGCGACGGAAAAGATCCACGCAAGGCTGGTCGCCGATCTCGAAGCCGACCGTGCTTCTCGGCGAGCTCCCGCGATAAGTGAAGAACCAGCGCCTCCGCCGGAGAGAATCCCGTCCGTTAATGATACCGGCGAGCCGGCTGGCGCCGAAACGTCGGTCGCAGAGGCGGCCCCCGAATCTGAGCAAACCGAAGTCTCGCCGGAATTGGTAAACGACGACGGAGCGCCTGTCGGGGAAACGAAGGTCTACGCTCGAGGACCGATGACCGAGGTGCGGGAGCCCGATCGAGGGACGGCCACGTATGTCAAAGCCGATCCCGCAAATGTGGCGCCCCCTGATCGGGAGCGCTTCTACGAGGCGAGCTACCGCGGGACACTCCGTAGTATGGTCGATCATGTTGTCGATACCGAAGGCCCGATCTATTTCGACGTGATTGTAGATCGCATTGCGCGTGCACACGGTTTCATGCGCTCGGGTGAGACGGTCCAAAACATCGTCGCCTCATCCCTCGGACGAAATCGGTTTCCGATGTCCAAGGACGGCGAGCGGCAGATTGTTTGGCCTCAGGATGCCGCGGCGCAGGACAGGGCTCCTTACAGGGGCGCTGGGGGACGCGATCACAGTGACATTCCGCTTCCCGAATTGGCGGATCTCGCTGGGATGCTGCGGAGCGCTGGCCTCGAGGAAGATGAGGATATCATCCGCGGCATGCAGGAGCACTTCGGCTTAGGGCGGCTGGCAGCTTCGACCCGCGATCGTTTCGAAGCTGCTGTGGCGGCAGCTAGCTAACCCTACAGATTGGCTCAAGAGACTGTTCGTGCGCGAAAGGATCATCCAGCAGCTGCTACCTCAAAGCGCGCGCCGACCCGCGTCTGGCGCGGCCTTCCAGAGCCGCCGCGTCGGGCGGCTCCGCCCCGGGGTGCCCAGACAGCGGAGAGGACCTCGGTCCGGCCTCGTGCCCGAACTCATCCGCAGGGAGGCGAATGAGGCGGAGCCAAGGTTCCAGAATAGTGAACCTGGAACAAATTTCAGGTAAACTGTTGATTTTATTATTGTTACCATTTTGCCGAAATGGACACAAGGGACTTGCTACCATTTCGGCAGAATGGATACAAAAAGACCTTTGTTACCACTTCGCCAACATGGTAACAAAGACCCATGAAGCAGTTTTCAAACATCGACCAAGTCATGTTTTCCGACCTGGTTCAAAAGGCGACCGACGCCGACTTCGATGAGAATTTCCCGGAGAACGGGACCTTTCTCAAACAGAAGCGGGCCAATCGCGAATACTACTATTACAAGGCCTATGAGACCTCCGGCGGCCAGGGACCGACGAAGACGGCCCTCAAATACGTCGGGCCGGCCGACGATCCGGAGATCGCCAAGCGCGCCCAAGCGTTTCAGCGCACGAAGATCGGATATCGCGCGCGTCGAGAGCTGGCTGCGAAGTTGAGGCGGGCGGGCTACCCGGCTCCGCCTCATATGGAAGGTCTCGTTGTCAGCGAACTCGCGCGAGCGGGACTTTTTCGACTTCGCGCCACGCTTGTCGGTTCGATGGCTTATCAAACATACAGTGGCGTCCTCGGCGTCAGGCTTCGCGACGAACTCGTCACGACCGAGGATATGGATATCGCCAAGTTCTACGGTATCTCGATCTTTATCGATGAGAGCATGCCGGACATTGAAGACATCCTGAAAAAGGTCGATCCGACGTTCGCGCCCTCGTTCTCCCCCGACGAGACGAAGCTGTTCAGCGGTTTCGCGAACGCCACCGGGTTCAAAGTTGAATTCCTCACGCCGAACCGCGGCGACGAGGACTACTCCTCCAGGCTAACGAAGATGCCGTCGTTGGGGCCGTCGGTGGGCGCACAGGTATTACGGTTCTTGGACTACCTGATCCATGAGCCGATCCGCTCCGTCGTTCTGCACGATGCAGGCGTACCGGTCCTTGTACCGGCGCCGGAGCGGTACGCCATCCACAAGCTCATAGTCGCAACCAAGAGGAACGTCTTCTTTGCGGACAAGGCGAAGAAGGACATCAACCAAGCCGGTGCGCTCATTCAGGCGTTCGATACCGTTAAGCGCGGAAGTGACCTAGGCTTCGCATGGATGGAGGCATGGGAACGCGGAGCGAGATGGCGACGCCGCCTTGGCGTTGGCGCCCTACGTCTTTCCGATGACACTTTCGCCATGCTCTCGAAGGGTGTCGCCGAAGCGGCGAAACTCGACGGGAAGTCGGCGGACGAGTACGGCCTTACGGGTGGCAAGGACGGGCTTCTCGCGCGTCTCTCGATAGCGAAGGCGACAGCAGCGCCTGCGCCGTAACGGTACATTGGCTCGTCGCCGGGACATGGCAGCCCTGCAAGGCTCCCCCTCGCCTACGGCGACAATCGAAGAAATCTACCTCGACTTTGCCGGCCAGGGAAAAGCTAGACAAACATAGTTCCATCGCAGCCTTACGATCAGCCAGCGAGCTATCCGAAAGATTATCTCTGGTTGAAGCAATGACGTAAGCGCCGCCGCTTGCCGCAAGGTCTGTTATGGCTTGGCGGAGGGCGCCCTTCGGTGCCATTTCGCCCGGTAATCAGGGACGTCGCTCGCGAATCAACCGCGAAATGGCTCCTCTTACATGTTTTCTGCCCTTATTCCGAAGTACTGGTGATCGGAGCTATAAGAAGCTAAAGTGAGTTCACTGATCGAAAGAAATTCAGAAAGAGGCCCTCGACCCCACGATCCCGGTATCGACTCTACTACGCAAGGTCAGACTTGCCGCAGCAAAGTTGAAACTCGACACCGTCGAAGATTGGGTATCGAACGAGCTCGACGGCTATGAAACAGCGGTCCCAGCATATCGAATGATGAAAGGTACCGTCCGGTATAACAACGGCTATACCGGCTGGCAGACCCTTCTCGGCGACACAAGTTCCTTCTCTGGAAAAGGGAAACGGTCAACCTGTCGCTCAGATCGAAGCGATGTTGGAGCCCGCCGATAATCGGACTTTCCAGATCCAGTTCAGTGGGAAGCTCGCGGAAATCATTTCAAGGGCTGCTGGCGGCGGCCAAGCTTCTTATGCGCTGTTTATAGATCGAGCACAGCTTTCCGGTGTGCTATCGGCCGTTAGAAATTTGGTTTTGGACTGGGCGATCAACCTCGAAAAGAGCGGAATCAAAGGTGATGGAATGAGCTTCTCAGAGAATGAGAAAAAGATAGCCGAAAGCTCCGCTGCCAATATCACGATCGGCAATTCATTCGCTTGTCGGCTCGATTGGCAACCATAACTCCGTCGGGTCCATCACGGTAGGCACGATCTCCATCGACGCTGCAAGATCTGTTGTGTCCCAACTCAGGGCGAATGCTGCTGCCCTTGCCGAGTTGACGGCCGATCCGGCCGGCTTCAACGAACGACTTCAGAAGGTCGATCAGGAAGTCATGAAGCCTAAGCCTGACCCGTCGTTGGTAAAGGCTGCTCTGACGGACATTCGCGCCGCCTTGTCCGGAGCCGCGGGCAACCTCATTGCAAGCGGCGCCGTGACTCTCCTGAATAATGTTCTGGGAACAGGCGTCCCCGCGTAGGCTTGAAGTTCGCCGAGGGAGGAAGCGTCAATATGAAACCAAGCGTGTCGGATGATCTCTATGCGCGAACCAGCCCCGCTCTTTTAGCAGTGCACGCCTGCGAGAGAGCCGCCACTGAATATGATGCAGCAACCTCGGGCGACACGGCACGGTGGTTCTTCGCAATCACAGACATTCATCAAGCTCTGACAGCGGCGCTGGTCGAGACGCTCAGTGGCACAGCTGGGATAGGCGCTCTGCCGAAGAAGTTACAGAAGGAATGGCTGGACTATTTCAAGGCCAGGAATGATGCCGACATTGAGCCGCCTGCCGAGGAGCGGGTGGTTGTATTCGGAGAACTTCTGAGCCGCGCATGCGACGCGGCCAACGTTCACGACATGCATGGAACGCTCGTGCTCACAGAAGGGGAGAAGGACGATCTTCTGAGCTTAAATGGCTTCCGGAACGACTTGGCGCACGTCAAGCCGCGCGGATGGTCACTGGAGATCGCCGGTTTGCCGCGGATGTTCGGAGCAGCAGCAAAAGCCTGCCGCCAACTGTTCGACATGGCTCCCCTTCGGCTCCACCTAGAAGACGACCAGATTGAACGCGCGCAACGGGCTATTGATGGCATTGCAAATCGCACGGAGCGATGATGTTTCGGAGGTTTCTGATGTTTGTTTCAGCTGCTCCTCAGGAATTGTCATGTGTACACCGGTATATAACCAGCTCTACTGACAGTTTCCGCGTTAGGGTTGGGAGAAAGCTCAGAAACCTCACAAACCTCAGATGGGTAGAATTCTAATTTTGGAGTACGAATTGACTGCTTTACGCAACCTACGTTCGCGGCGCGCTCAAAGCGCTCGATCGCGTCCATTGTGGATGTCATGATTAAATCACTATGCTGCGATACGCCAAGCAGGCGCGTCAGAATAGGGTGGCTCTCGTTCCAAAAGAATGGCGATATATCTTTCGGCCTCAGTGACAACACCTATATTGCGCCGAAATTTGAGGCGATTGTCGGTATTTGGAATGCCTACAACCGGGTAAAGACGACGTTCGAAGTGGTCTCAGACCCTTCGGCTGCAGTTCAGGTCGTTAACCCTCATCTAACGTGGCATGCGCCAAACTACTTTCACCTAAAGAGCAAAGGCCAGCGCGCACAGGATGCGTCATTTCGAGGCATCGCAAATATTCCACTTATGCTGCAGCAGGATTTGGAGGTGCCATGGATAAAAGCAACGTCAGGCCCCGTTTCCGGCCTTAAGACTGCTACCGGATCAATGAGGGGACGCTGGGAATCGGAAGTGCTCGCACTCAAAATTCCGAGTGAGATGGCTTCAGTTCAGATCAATATCGATTTTGTCAGGCCAGACGCAACTAAGGGGATGGGTCATCGCTCTCAATGGTACCTAGCATGGCATGAGGTTGGGATTAACGATGGCGTTTACCTACCCTCATTTCCCGACGCTTTCGTGGGCGCACTTCCACTGACCATTATGGCCGGTAATGCGAGTGGCACGACAGAGGGAAAGTGATCCGTACGGCGACCTCACCATTGTTGATCGACTTGGCCACGAACCTGCCACACAGCGCCGTGAATGTCCTTGGTCACTAGTTCAATCGATCGCCCGCCGATGATGGTGCCACGAAACCGCGCCAGATAGCGGCCGAAACTCTTTGAGGCGAATACGCCATTGCGCCCCAGAAAAGCGGCGAACACCTCTCGCATCTCGGTGCTCTCCGAGGACATTATGCGCGATTTCGCGGACCGTGAACCTGCCGGTCGGCAGAGCCTCGATGATCTCAGCAAGTTCCGCCTTCTCGGGGTCCTCTGCTCGCATCGCATCGACATCGCCCCGGCAATCGCCCATAGCCAGCCAGATCAGGACCGATCTCACGGTATCTGACCAGTCCTCAAACGCCCCCATGGGCGAGGCTTGGCTTGGCGCACCGGCAGACAGGTAAGCTCGGACGATGGTCAGCGCGGCGGCAACGAGTTCGGAGCGCTTCCGCAGCGCGACGCCCGTCGCATCACGGTCAAAGCGGCGCTCGTCAGGCCGCTCGCATTTAGCGTCCAGTCGAATGCGAACGGAGCGGCGGTTCAAGTCGCCGTGGATCGACAGGTTGTTGCCCGTGGCGCAGATCAGCGCGGTCGAAGGAATGCGGACATTCTTGGACGCGCCGAGCACCCGGACCTGAACCTCCTCCTGGGTGAGAAGCTGGCAAAGCTGATCGCTCCGCAGGATGTGCGTCACGTTGTCGATGCTGATAATCTGATCGCCCGCAAGCGCGGCAGCGCCGATCCGTTTCTCAAGTTCGGCCTCATCCTGCGTCGGCGTGACGACTGCGGCCTTGCGGCCCGTTGCCAAAATGGCGGCGATGTCAACCAGAAGGCTCTTTCCGGTCCCCGCCGCAGGCGCGGTCACGGTGAACATCGGGACCGTTTTCAGGCTAGGACGCATGACACTGGTGATGAGCAGCGCCAAGGCGGCAGCGCGGTCAGAGTTATCAACGAAGGGAAACCCGTCGATCGGCTCTACCAGCACGTCCAGAGCTTTCGCCGCGTCGCGTTTAGATGGGTTTTCAGGAACCTGCCTCCAGATGCGGTCCCCGACCAGCAGGAGGCCAGTGGCCTTGTCGTATCCAGGCGCGCTGAGCACCGTTCCGTCATGCCGCAGCGTCGGCGCGCTGATGATGGCCCGCAGGCGCGGCACGGTCCAGCCATGACCCTTGCTCGCGAGGATCATGCGAGCGACTTCCGTCGGGCAGTCGCACGGCACGAACTTGTCGGCGCGCGCATCCCATTTCGCAAATGTGGCGTGGCGAGTAGGCTCCCTCAGCGTTGCGCCATGCATTGTCATAGACAAAGGTCAGCCGGCCGCGTGCGTCACTTCGGATACGACCGACTTCGTTGCCATCCAAGAGTGCAATGAGCTCAGCCATTAAGGCTTGCCTTTTTTGGCTTTCGCCACGATGGCGTCCAGATCGACGGCGGTTTTCGGGGCACTGCGGCCCGCGGAGGGATTGCTGTCTGCATCGAGCTTAATGCCGAGAGCATCGAGGACGCGGAGGATTAGCCCGAGTTCTGCGCGCGGATGTCCATGCTCGACTTCAATGAGCCATTGGCGACTGACACCAACCTGTTTGGCCAGCGTCGACTGATCGAGCTTGAGGCGTTTGCGCCGGTCGCGGATGACGGCGCCAAAATCGGCTGCGGTACGTGTAAGCATGGGAAATCCGAATGTCAGCGTTCGCTTTACATTATCAGATGTCGCCATTCGCTGACATTCAAAAATGTCGCCGTTCGTCGACATTACCAAATGTCGTCAATCGACGACATTCGTTGACTCAGATACCCGACATTTTCAAGGGCCTACAGCAGGCTTAACCCCGCATTAACCACGCCCGCTCCGCTGCAGCCAATTCCTGGCTGTCATGATGACGCGGAAATGGGTGTCTGTCAGATATCCGGGGTCATCGCGATGGTCGAATGACCAAGGCGCTCCGGAACCACCTTCGGCGGCAATTCGAGCTCGCCGTCTGGTGATCCCGGCGGCAATCTGCGCCGGCTACAGGCCCCTTTTGAGAATGTAGTCGGGGCCGATGATTTCTACATCCTCCATCGGGCTCGGAAATACCAGCCCGAGCTCGGTCTTGTAGCACTGGAGCTTCCATGCACGCAGCGCATTAAGCACGATCGGCGGCGTCGCGGTCCGTTCAGGGTCATCGGGGCCCTAAGCCGTTCTTCCTGACCTACGCGAGCAATGTAGAGCCGAACATGAAGCAGGCGAAGAGCAGCAGGACGAAGAGCGTTCCGAACGTCCCTTCGAGGGATCGTGACATCAGCATTTCAATGCGTCCACTTTCGTCCACCAAGCCCCATCGACTTCATGCCGTGGACCAGTCCGGCCAAGATGTCTGGATTGCTTGCCGTCTGGCTCGACGTCCGCGAGTACGCTATCGACTCCAGGAGTTTTCCTTGCACCTCTCAAACACCCGTCGCGATCGTGTTGATGCGGCTCATCGCGGCATCATGGTCACGTAGCGAGTTCTCAGCTTCCGCCTGATCGACGTCTTCGATGTCGAACGGATAGAGGATGCGTATCTTGCGCAGGATCGAACGAAGGTTCATCGGCTCCTCCGTCACAGCACCCCTTCGATCTTGCCCGATAAGAGATCGACCTTGGCCTTCGTATCCGTCACGGTTTGCAGGGCGACTTGGATGCCGTTGCAAGCTTCGGTGACGATTCCCGTATTGACGCGCACCGCTTTCAGTAAGCTGCGCGTTAGAAACATGCATATTTTCCGACCATCGATTGAAGGGGGCCATTCGCATCATCTGGGAGCTCACGGTTCGGTGAAGCCTCTTCTGCCGTCACTCAAGGGAGGCCGGTCGATCGCATTGAATGACCTCATGACAACCCGGTAGTTGTCCAACCGCCCCGACCTGGCGCGCTTGTCGACGCCAGGTGAACAGCAGGCTATGAGCCACCCCGTGCCGCGTGTCACCCCGCAGACCGTCTCGCCGGGCTGCAAGGTCTCTTGGACAAGGCGGACCTTCTCGTCGTAACTCGATCGCCGCCGATCTCGGCGCCCAACACATTGACCTGCATTCCCGACTTGACCTTAAAGCTAGGAAAAACTCCAACGAGCTTGATAAGCGCGTACGCGAGAAGCAGCGCCTCACACGCGAAGAAGCGGAGCGATCATCGCGGCACGGCCGCTTGGCAAGCTTGGCAAGGGATTATCGCCACAGGAACCCGGAAATCCATCCCGTCACGCTTACATCAGCGATCACACGCCATGTCGCATCAGGGCCACCCCCAGCTCAAGCAAGTCAGGCAGCGGGCGCGGTTCGAGCGGATAACGGACGTTCGACGACCTTTGTGCGCACGACATGGCCTCGATGCGCCGAAATCCCGCGATGCCGATCAGATAGTCTGCTGAGTACCACGGGGCTCACCAACCAATCGAGGTCGCACTAACGCGTAATGACGGAGTTGCGCCTGCCTAGATTAGCTTTTCGCATCGGCTGCGCTGGGCTGGCGTTGCTCGCCGGTACTGCCATGCCAGACACCTCTAGCTGCAATCGGCGGGATGCGCTCGGCACGGGGCGGGTGCTCGCTGTCGATGCCGCGCTCTTCCCGCGCGTGGGGCTGCAGAACTTTCCAGAGACGCTTCCTCTCGCGGACCATGAAGTCGTCCTCACCTTCGATGACGGACCGCGGCCGCCGAACACGGATAAGGTACTGGCCGCGCTCGCACAGGAATGCGCGCGAGCCACGTTCTTTCTGGTCGGCCGATCGTCGGCGGAATTTCCCGAACTCGTGCGGCGTATGGCCGCCCAGGGGAACACCGTAGCGTCCCACAGCTGGTCGCATCCGAACATGTCGAAAATCTCGTTCGAGCAGGCGAAAGAGGACATCGAGCGCGGTATCGCCGCCGTCGAAATGGCACTCAACGGTGTGTCCACCAAAATGCCCTCGACACCGTTCTTCCGGTTCCCCTACTTCGACGCGACACCTGCGACGCTCGATCTCTTGCAGGCGCGCGGAATTGTCGTGTTCGGAGCTGACCTTTGGGCGAGCGATTGGGAGAACATAACTCCAGAGCAGGAGCTCACAACCTTGATCGAGCGGCTCGAGGCCGCTCGTAAGGGCATCATTCTGCTGCATGATGCGCAGACGCGGACGGCGGCCATGCTGCCTGCGTTCCTGCGTTACCTGCATCAGAACGGGTATCGGATCGTGCATCTGGTGCCGGCTGCCGCCAAGAGCGCTGAAGCCCCTTGAAGTCTTGGCACCGCGCCTTCCCGCAGTGAAGGCGCGCGAGAAGTGTCGGAGATCACCTCCTGGGGGCAGAGACGGCTACGGGCGACCTTGTGGCCTGATCGGGTTCGATTTGCGAAGCCTCAACGTGACGAAGCTGTTCCTGCGGCACGGCGATCATGCCGCCCTGGGCGGCTTTGCGCCAAAGCGAAACAAGAGCTGCCCCACTTCGGCGGCTGGCCTGGCGCCGCTGAACAAGAATCCTTGCACCTCGTTGCAACCCTCGGCCCGAAGCCAATCGAGTTGCTCCGTGGTCTCCACCCCTTCCGCTGTCGTCGTGATGTTGAGGCTCCGGCCGAGGCCCGAGATCGCCCGCACGATGGCCCCGCAATCTGAGCGTTTCGCCAGATCCTTCACAAAGGAGCGATCAATCTTGATCTTGTCGAAGGGAAAGCTGCGCAAGTAGCTGAGGCTCGAATAGCCCGTTCCAAAGTCATCCAGCGATATGGAGACGCCGAGGTCGCGGAGCTGGTGCAGGATCGCAAGATTTGCCTCCGTCTCCGCCAGAAACACCGATTCTGTGATTTCAAGCTCGAGCCGCTTCGGGGCCAAGCCGGAATTCGCCAGCGCTGAAATCACCACCTGAACCAGATTGCGGCTACGGAATTGCACCGGTGACAGGTTGACCGCGACCTTGATCTCTAAAGGCCACTTTGCCGCCTCCTTACAGGCTTCGCGCAGCACCCATTCTCCGAGGGGCCCGATCAGCCCGATTTCTTCCGCAAGGGGAATGAATTCGGCCGGCGAGATCATGCCCTTCTCTGGGTGCGGCCAGCGCAGAAGCGCTTCGAAACCTGAGATCTTGTCGCTCGCGATCTCGACCAGCGGCTGATAGTAGAGCTCGAACTCGTTGCTGGCAAAGGCGTGGCGCAAATCAAGCTCCATCTCGCGCCGTCGCTGCACCTGCTGATCCATCTCCGGCTCGAAAAAGCGATGCGTTCCGCGGCCATCCTCTTTGGCGCGATAGAGCGCGATATCGGCGTTACGCATCAACTCGGCGCTGCTCGCGCCGTCGCCTGGTGACAGCGCGATTCCGACCGAGGCACCGATAATGACCTCGATATCGTCAATCTCGTATGGCGCACTCAATGTTCTGATCAGGTCGTCCGCGAATTGGCTCACATGCGTCGGCGAGGTATCATCCGTGAGAATGATCGAAAATTCGTCGCCGCCGAGCCGTGCCGCCAGATTGTTGCCGGCCACCCTGGACCGCAGCCGGTCGGCCACTTGCTCGAGCAGGTGATCGCCGATGAGGTGGCCGAACGAATCGTTGACGTTCTTGAAGAGGTCGAGGTCGATACAGAGCGCCGCAACGCGGTTGCCGGCTGCATTAGCGCTTTCGAGTGCCTCTCCGAGCCACCTCTGGTGGAGTGCACGGTTAGCGAGGTTGGTCAACCCGTCGTGAAGTGCCATATGGGCGATGCGGGCCTCGGCCTTGCGCCGTTCGGTGATGTCGACCACCACAACCAGATAACCCTCGCGTCCCTCGATCATGAGGCGCCGCCCAAAGGTCAGCGCAGAAATCTCAGTGCCATCAGCCCTGACATGGCGCCAGGGATGTTCGGACTGAGAGATGTCGCCCGCTTCTCGCAGCGCCCGCGTATAGCTGACCCGCTCGTCGTCTGGCCAGATCTCCTGAACTTTCATTCGCAGGAAGGTCTCGCGAGCATAGCCATAGTGCTGCACTGCCGCGTCATTGACCCTCACGAAGTCCATTGTCTCGGCATCTAACGCCCACATCGGCATCGGATTACTGTCGAACAGCAACCTGAACGAGGCGTCCCGGCGCTTGAACGACGTAACGTCGGAAATGACCACGGACACGATGTCTCCGAAGGCACTGAGGCGCAAGCGCAGGCTCTGATCACCGTATTCGAGCTCGAACTGGTCACCGAATTCATTCGCGACCGCGGCGCCCAACCGCTCCATCACCTCTTCCGAACAAAGCAGATGGTCTGCATTGCCGAGGCGCTGCCACAGCAAGCTGCCCTCTTCCACACCGAGGAGCCTTGCGGCTGCCTGATTGTTGTGCACAACTTGAAAATCAAATGGCCTGCCCGCGGAATCGCGAACGGTTGAGAGCGCGATAACGCCATCGTCGGTCTTGGAAAAGATTGCATCGATCAAATTGTATTCTGTAGCGCGCTCGTTGACATAGACGCCGACCAGCGTACGGGCCCAACGCGATAAGGTCGGCAGCGCCAGCACGTCGTAGGTCCGTACCATGCCGGCTTGCACGCAATGAGCGGTTGCGAGATAGGGATGGTTGTTTGCAATCGCATTCGAGGCCGCCTCGGTGAGGGCTGTCGCGCAGTCTGGACGCAACGCATCAAGCGGAATGTCCCAGCGGGCATCGCCCAACCAGTTCTGCACATAACGGCCAGTGCGCGAAACAGCAAACGCGCCATCGTCACACCTGAGCAGCACAAGATGATCGGCAAGCCGCCCGAGGCTCCCCAGCAGCACATTTTCGTAGCGGGGAAGCGTTTCGCCGGGCTCGAGCGCAGCTTGCCACTTGCGCCGCAGGATCGGCATGTCATTGAGCAGCCTGGTATCTGATTCCACGGATTGCCTGTTCGCAGCACTCATCACACGCCCCGCTGACCTAAGCTTCCTGCCCGGACGGCATAAAATCCAGCTTGGCTTAATTCGCTCTTAAAAGATGCGACGGTCGCGCTCTAGCCCTGCTGATCGATGGCGTTGCCTGGAACATCGGGCCCGATCGTCTTTCGCGCCTCACAACGCAGAAACTCTGCGGCGATAAGCCAGAATTCGACGAAAAGCGTTGCCAGTGTCGCGATGACGACGAGAAGCTTCGTAGCTAACGATTTGAGCGTCACGCATTCTACGAAGGAGCGCCGTCAGTTTCGTTCGATTTTTTTGTCGGATGTCGGATTTGTGCGACCACTATTTATGGACGGTCGCAGGCGTCAGCAGGTCCACAATGTTGATTGTGCTTGAAAGGCCCTCCCAGGGAGATGCGCGATAACGAAGCGCATGTTAAAGAAATGTGACGATTGCCAGCGCGAGGAGGCCACGCATGAAAAAGAGCGATGTGACGTGCTTTGGATGCGGTGCTGGCTTTCGCCGTCTTGAGCTTACGTCTGAACGCGGCATCCAAGGAAACTACCACTGCCCTGCTTGCGGCACACTGATCGAGGAGCTCGGAGCGGCTCACCTCGTGATTTATCGCTTGACTGTACAGCCTTCCACCAAAGCGATCCGCAATCAATAACGCGTCTGGGTTGCCCTGGCCTGGAAGGAGCCTAAGTGGGTTCGCTCACTGTGGGTATCTGACAGTGAGATCGGCGCGACCCTTTCCTGAACTCCCGAACAGCATCCTTGGTGGCCTTCAATGGTGGCGCCGTGACGATTTGCTTGCGGGATTTGCTGCACTTGCATCGCCTTACTCGTGAACGGGTTTGCGCCCATTCGCGCTTGGAAGATGCTAAAGAGATTGAACGATCGGGCCGATGCAAAAGGAGTAAATCAATTAAATATCCCGAGAAGGGATCGGAGCACATGATGGGATCAGCTTGGTCTCGTCCCGGCAAAGTCTCACGAGCCAGCGACAGAATGCACGGGCCAGGTCAGGGTTGTCGCTACGGTCGAATGAATAGGCGTTATACTGCATCCCACTTGGCACACGCGAGTTCGGAAGGGCCTTGAGCAGGCCACCACGCACGAGACCGCCAATCACGATCTCCGGTGCACCAAGAAGGGACCTTCCGCTCAAGACGGCAGGCAGTGCCAGATGGTGCTGATCATATCGGGCTCCAAGAGTTACATCGTCCGGAGATAGTCCTTGAGACTTCAACCACGTGACGCTCGTCGTGTGGGCATTTCGGTGTCCCTTCCTTAGGGCTGCCTTTAAGTTCTCGACGCTGAGTCAGACCGCCGCCAGCGCAGCTCGATGTCTCACTGAGACGCAAATCCGACACTTATCTATCATCGCTTCGAAGTGCCGCCGCGTCGTGAAGTACGACCGACCGATTTTGAAAATATCGAGGTTGGCCCGCCTGTGCTCCGCTTTAAGGGTCGCGCGACTAATCTCGTTTTCAAAATCGATCTCGCAAACAGCCGGCAACGATCTGCTGATCGGGCGGCCGCTCCTCAAATGTCCGAGCGCGCTTCAATTGGGCCGACTGCGCGGCGATGACTTCGCGGCCTTTTTGAAGGCCTGCTCTACGTCGCCTAGTCCGGCATCGAACTCGATGCCAAGTCGCCCTCCGCTCGCCTGGCGGACTTTGACGAGATGGCGGCGACCCTGGTCCAGTACGGACGAGAGCCTCTCCTGCAATTGCTCGGCACTGAGCCCTTACCCACACATGCCTTGTGACAACAAGCCGACAAGCTGCATCAGCCGGTCTCGGTCCGTGGACATTCGATTATTCGCCTTGACCATCTGCTTTTCGGCCGAGTCGACTGAGGCCGCGAGCCTATCGACAGCCGCCGCTAAGCCCTGCATGCGCTCTTCGGCGATCTTCTGAGCGAAGCCTTCGCCATGATTCAGCTTATCGAGGTACTCGCCGTATTGGTCGCGAGCGTCCAGCAGCAGGGACGCCCGGCCGCCCTGTTTGTCGCCCAGGATCGCTTGGATATCGCGGGCGCTCGTCTTTTGCAGGATCGCGTCAAACAACGGCCCCGCCGTTTCAAGCTGCCCTTAGCCAGGTCGTATTGACGATCGGCTTCGCGCAGGAATGGCTCGCGTGGCACGATCGCCGGCGAGAGGCATTGGAAACCCAGCGGCATAACCGGCAGGTCTTCTGGACACGTTTGCGGCTTTGGCCGCGACGGTTGCCGGGGCAAGTGCGGCGCTTGGTTGGGCCTGGACGATCTTTCACAATTAGCCCTCGGCGTACCACGCAATGGATATTCGACAAATTTTTGACGCAGCCAATTGGGATTTACTCCCCCTGCTGCTAAGACCGCGATCGGCACCTGCCTAGGAACGGCCGCCGTGCGGCATCGTCCTTTATAGGCTCGGCCGAGCTGAGATCGTGTTCGACTACTACTGCGTCCGTCAAAAGGTCCTCAAGCAGGCACGGGAAGATCGGAAAGAACGATACGAAAGCCAAGCGTCCTTGAGCTTTCTGCGCGCGAGAAGGACTTCCCAGCATAATCGGGACGTCCAGGCATCATGATGACGGATAGCTTTGAACGGAAAGTTCGCAAGTCGCTCCGCTAACTGGCTAAGGAGCGAATTCGAATGATCCTTCAATCCGGAAACTATTGGGTCATCGAGCGCGAAATCCCGCCCGACGATGATACGGATGCGCTCGCAACGGCAGGCCCGACCAGGCGTGCGCCAACGGCGCAGTCGATGAAAACCGTTTCGGTGGGTTCGTCGGACAGCGACGCAGCCCGCAACTTGAGCGCGTTCCATATCTTCAGGGGCCTACTATGGGGATGAACGTCATCGCATCCATGTCTATCTCAGTTCTGGCTGGGCTCTTTCTCGCGACGCTGACGCGCAACGCGTGCACACGGGCCGAGCTCGTGGACAAGGCCGACGCTTATGACCAAGCAATCTGGGACTCCAGCAACAAGCAAATCCTACTCAATGCGGTGCGCGCGAGGCAATGGGCACCGATGTCGTTTGTCGGCTATGGCGACGTGCTCGCCAGCCCACATTTTTTTTGAAATGCCGGGGGTACATTCAATTTCTCCCCGTCGGGCCTGAGCAACTATGCGCTCAATCCAACCGTCTCCTACGCGGGCGGCCTCTCGCAATGCACGATCAATAATCTCAATCATGAGAAATTCGCGACAGCGATGCGAAAGCCGATCGATTCCGAAGCTTGTCGAATATTTTCACGAGCTCAATTGGCCGATTGAGATGATGAACCTGCTTTCAGATGCCGCCAACCGAGTATTAATGGTTGATCCGCACCACGAAATCCAAATGCAGCAGCGACACAGCTGGACGCACGCAAGACAGGATTGCAGGGGGCGACGGCTGACCTTCGACGACGCCACTATCCTCAACTCGGCGCGCGTGTTCTGCACTATGAACAAGTTTCAATATACGCTGCGAATGCTGCGTCTCCTGAAGGAAAAGAATTATCCCGTTTCGGCCCAGAAGGCATCTTTATTCTCTTGGCGAGCTGATCGCAGCGCAAAACTACTCGGTCCAGCGATACCGGCCACAGCTCTTCATTGTGAGCGAGGTAGGCACGCCTCGTCGACCTTTCGTCGTGCAGCGAGGCGTGTCCGCCGGCGCCGCTGTTCAGGTCATGTTGAATGGCGAGGGATTCTATATACCAAGACCACAGCTGGGCACGGTCGAGCAAGCCCGATCGCTTCAGGTGCTGGATGTCGTATCACAAGCCATTGTGATGGCGACCTCGAAGGACAGCCTGCCCAAGACAAATAGCGTCGGCCTAGTTGCCGTACGTTGAAGGGCTTGCCTGCTGGAGGGGGAAGTCCCGTCGCCGGGTGCGAATAATTTTTGTGACACATCTTGCGATTGTCACATACTGCAGCAACAATTGGCTCGGCAAAGCAACGGGAGGGGCCGGTGGGTAGGATCACGCGTGCAGTCGCGTACTGCAATAATGAGGTCGCCTTCATCGCCTGGGACGTGGAAGAAATGATCCCCGGCTGTCTCGGCTTCGACATCGTCCGGGTCTATCCCGACACGGGCGAGCGGCGGGCCCTGTCTGCCTGGGTGCCATTTGAGGGGCAGCACAACCATGGCTGGAAAGAGCAGGATACGGGCGTCTGGCCCGTTCAGAAGACCAACTGGCGCGATCTGACCTTGCGCCGCCGCCGGGATCGGGCCGAGCGCCGCCCGGACAACGTTAGGGTCAAATATGAGATCCGGCCGGTCGGCCGCATGGCCGACGGGCTGGAGCCGGTGCCGGTTCGACAGAAGAAGACCTATGACGGTCCGGTCATCTCGCTAGGCTATCTCGGCGACGCTGTGGAGACCAACACTATCCTCATCACCTCCAACTACGGGGATGTGAAGGCAGCCTTCAACAATGGCATTATTGCCGGACAGTGGCTGCGGCACGCCATTGAGGAAGAGAACAAGGACTTCAACAAGGATGTGCTGACCGCCGAGGTGGAGGATCAGCATAGTGCGATACGGGAATATCTGTCCGGCGATCTGATCTCGTTTCTCAAGAGCATGATCGACCGGGCTCTTGAGAGCGGCGGCAAGGTATTGCTCGCGCTCTATGAACTGGACGATCCCGAGCTGATCGACCTTCTGATCCGCAATAAGGCGATCGTGCGGATAATCCTCTCGAACTCGAGTGCAGATCGGGATACGGGGGAATGGGATAAGCGGAACGCTCCTGCGCGTACCAAGCTCAAGGCCAACAAGGTGGAAGTGCAGAACCGCCTCTTCAACAATCGGCATATTGGCCACAACAAGTTCGCGGTCTATCTCGACAGTCATGGTGACGCTCAGGCGGTCATGACCGGCAGTACCAACTGGACATCGCTCGGCCTCTGCGGCCAGACAAACAACTCCATTATCATCGAGAATGCCGACATCGCGGAGGGATACCGCGCCTATTGGCAACGATTACACGATGATGAGATCGATGACCCCGATCCACCCTCCGCGTCCGGTGGGAGCAATGTTCAGGGTGAAGAGCTGCGCACCGAAGATCAGAAGCCGGTCGCCGCCAACCTGACTTCGTCGCAGGCGCGTCTCTGGTTATCTCCGAATACAAAAGGGAAAACGCGGAACATCAAGAAGGCGCCGCCAGACCTCGATGAGCTGTTCAATCTGATGACGCATGCTGAGCAGGCCATCTTCTTTCTTGCCTTCCTGCCCTCGCGCGGTGGCCTCTACAGCATCATTGAGACCGCACGGCGCGCCGGCGAGACCAATCCCAATCTTCTGGTCGTCGGAGCCATTAGCGATCCCACCGCCATGCCCGGCTATCAGGCAAAGAAGGAGGAGGACGGCGAGGAGGAGGACGAAACCCCGGAGGAAGCCGCGGCGCGGAAGCCTTATGTCTATGACGAGCGCCACACGCATATCGTGCGCGCGAGCAATCTCGGCGCCGGAACGGCACTCGGAGATTTTGAGGCCGAGATCCTCAAGCTCGGCACTGCCATCGTCCACGACAAGGTCGTCGTCATCGATCCGCTCTCGGACAACTGCACCATTGTCACGGGAAGTCATAACCTTGGCTACAAGGCCTCCTACGAAAATGATGAAAACATGCTCATCATCAGGGGCGACAAGAAACTGGCGCAGGCCTATGCGGTGCACATTCTTGATGTGTACGATCACTACCGCTATCGCGCCTGGCAGGCGAAGAACAAGCTCGAGGGAAAGCCGGTCTTCCAGGGGCATATTGATTTGAATGATGACTGGCTTAAGCGGTACGTCGACGGCTCCAAGGGCGACATTACCCAGTACTTTCTGACGTGATTTTCGGGCGCAATGGATGCGTCGTTATCGGTTTTGCACTGCTGTCTTTTTTTCTCGAAAGGATTCGATCCATGCGAGTTGCCCTGAGCCTTACCGCTTTCGCCTGTGGCGCGCTCCTGAACTGCATTCAGACGGACAGTGCCCGCGCCTGGGGTGACGAGGGTCATCAAGTGGTCGCTCTGGTTGCCCAGTCTTTCCTGGAGCCTGACGTGCGAAAGCGCGTGAACGCATTATTGGCCGCGGATACCGACTCGTTGACCGGCCATGACATTGCCTCGGCCGCGACATGGGCTGACAAGTACCGCGATGCCAATATTGACAATTCCCGCGAGCGCACGCGGCAATGGCATTTTGTCGACATTGAGGTCTCGGCGCCGAACCTCGATCAGGCATGCTTCAATCATCCCGCGCTGCCCAGCGGCAAGCCCGCATCAGATGGCGACAAGGATGACTGCGTTGTCGACAAGATTGAGCAATTTTCGGCGGAACTTGCCGACCCCTCGACCGATGCCGAGGAGCGCGTGGTGGCCCTGAAATTCCTGCTTCACTTTGTGGGCGATGTGCACCAACCGCTTCACAGCTCCGACGATCACGATCGTGGCGGCAACGACAAACGCGTCTCGGCCGCCGGCCTGAGCGCCGGCAATCTGCATCACTTTTGGGACACCGAATTCGTGATCCAACTTGGTCCGGATGCGCGAACGATCGCCTCTGACCTGATTGGCCATATCACCAAGCAGCAGCAGACGCAGTGGCAGACCGGAGGGCCCGCCGACTGGGCGAAGGAAGCTTTTGCGATTTCGAAAGACGACGCTTATGGCGCCCTTCCCTCCCCGAACCCGCGCGGAAGCTTTCGCCTGACCGACGATTACGTCACAACGGCGACAAATGATGCCGCCCTACAGCTGAGCAAGGCGGGGGTACGCCTCGCCATGATCCTGAATCAGGCACTTCGAAAACCGTAGCACGGCAACTCTCTGACTGCGCGCGAAGCCTCCCTGCATGATGCAGCACCGGCCTCATAGCACGCCGACGCGCCTGACTTCCCCAATGGTTTGAGAAATGGCGCGCCGTCGGTGCTGTCGGTGAAGGCTTTCAGCTCACTCATCACCATCTCCGACCACCAAGCACCTTGCCCTTGACCGGCCCCCGCTGAAGCTTCTTCAAAGCGTCGCGCTGGGCGGAGAGAACTTTCGATCTTGGAGTGCATGCGCTGAGCAGGGCTTTGGCTGATGAGGTGGCAATGCGCGCGCTGGAGCAGAAGGATCTCCCTGCGCTGCCGGCCCACCTGCGCGTGCATGAGCTCGATTTCACTCCGGATGAAGTCAATGTTCGGCATTTCTCGCCTCTCAACCTCGAATGAGGCCACTAGAACAAAAACGGAACACACAATCAACTTAAACGTTGAGGGAGGCAAACTCTTAGGAGGTTCAAATGGCGGACAATACCCAAAAAGACCCCGAGGACTGGGTTTCCGGCGATGATCCAATGACTGGCGCCCAGCAGTCCTATCTGAGGACCCTCAGCGAGCAGGCGCATAAGCCCGACCCGACGGGCAAGACGCTCACCAAGGCCGAAGCGTCCGAGCTAATTGACCAACTTCGTGAAGAGGCCGGCCTGGAAAAGTAGCCGCACCGACCACAGACGGTGGGAATAGGTTGCGAATCCCTGCCTTGTGCTAGCCGGCCGGGACGGGACACGACCGATCCGGGTTCGTCCGCCCTGGCGGGAGTGATCGACATGCTGATGATGAGGAGGCGAGCCGGAGGGTCGAAGGTTGGGCGCGTAGTGTCCTCCAGGACGCGGGCGCTATTCGCGAGTGCGAAGACCATGACTGGATGAAAGATCGTGCCGATCCGCATGCGCGTGATCGCGCCCGTCGGATCGCGCGCGAAGAACCGGCCTTCGGCCTCTCGCCTGACGAGGCCATAGCTGCCATCGACGACATACTACGCCTCGATCGGTGATACTTGTCCGGAGTGCCCAACGGATCAAGGTTGAGATGCTTGATCTCAAGGACTGCTCAAATTGCTCATTTTGAGCAGCAATCTCCTCGACGCGCTGCCATCGTCGTCAATGGCGCTTCGGCCACTTCCCGCGGTGGCACAGACGACCCAATCTCGACCTCGCTTCAGCGTGCCTGCAATGCTCCTTGCGACACCTGAATAGCTGGCTGAGACGAAGGCCGGCCATGCGAGCTGCCTCGGAAACACTGGCACCGAGCTGCAGCGATGCTGCAACAAGCCGCTCCTTCTCATCCAGCGATCACCGCGACGCCGCTTCTCGTAGGATTACCGCGGGGGCCTGCTATCGCGTTCGTCAAACTAGGTGGCCTTTCGCGGAGGTATATGACTCGGCGTACGGTCCCACTGCCCCGCGCTTAGAGAGAAAGATGCCGTTGACCAGCGCTCAGTCGCCGCCCTCGCGTCTCGTCCACAGCACGCCGTCGCACCACACGTGGTCAACGCGATTCCACTGGCAGGCAGATGCCGCATTCGGGAAAAAGCCGCGTCCATTGTGATTGGCGCTGGTGTTGCATAGTAGCGGAATGCCTGTGAGGCCTTCGTATTCGACGAGAAGTTCGGCGATCTTGTGCCGAGAGGTCCTGCAAATGGTCTGCAATCGCGCAGATCCGTCCAGATGCACAACAGCGGGGATCTTATCCCGCCATTCTGCTCGTGTTAGGTGCTCGAACAGCATGTAAGGGTCTGGCGTTCCGGGACTAAAAATATCCGGCGCCCGATCCTCCAGGCATATTGGCGCTACAGGCCGGAAGTGCTCGCGAAGTTTGATGTCGTTGAGACGGTCCTTCATTTGCGGCGATGTCGCCGCGGCCAGTATGCTTCTGCTACCGAGAGCCCGAGGTCCAAGCTCCGCGCGGCCGGCAAGAAAAATGACGGGTTTGTTGCTGGCGAGAATGGTTGCAAGTTCACGCATGCTGCATGGTGAGCCGCCCCATCCGGGCGGCATGTCGCCTCGTTCCACGGCTGGACCACTATAGACGGACCATTCCAATGGTACAAAACCTTGGTCCGCGGCCAATGCGGAGCAAGCAGCACCTATTGCCGAGCCACTGTCATTCGGAAAGGGTGGCACCCAGATAGCATCGAACAAGCCGGCAGCTCGTAGTGCACTATTCCATTTTATGTTGAGACCGCAGCCACCGACTATGCACAGATTGCGCGCGGGAAACCTCGAATGTCTCTGTATAGCACTCGCCAGTTTGCTAACGAGCAGACGCTCTTGGAAGCAATGAAAGGATGCAAGCACATCTGTGGGGGCTTTGGCCTTTAACCGTAGCACGCAGGCATCGAAGAACGCATGGACAGGCTCAAGCGCGGCATCCTCGCTGCAACGACCGACTGGCTCCGTGAACATGCTAAAGTGCTTTTCATAGAGCTCCTGAAACACCTCGACGATGCTTTCATCGACCGAACCGAGCGCGATGTAGGCCATCAACTTGCCCGCAACACCGAGGTCCCACCTGATGCGGTTAGCCTGCTTGTATGGTCCGAAGTGATAGCCTGCGGCAGCATAAGCATGCCCGATCAGCGGAAAGAGGCACTCGACGAACCTGGCTGCGTGGCGTTCCACATGGTAGAGCCGTGGAAAGGAGGCGCCGTCCCAAACCAGACAGAACGCGGGTTGCCCGGCCTTGGCGAAAGGACTGGTACAAAAAGCGGAAGCCACGTGACCTGTGACATGCGGATAGCTTTTATAAGGGAAGGCGCTCTCCTTGAGCATCAGCCCAGCGCCGTCGTGCGCTATGAGGAGGCCGTCGGCATCGCCCTCAACATACGGCGCCCCTTTCAGGGTAATGGGCGCAGTCCCGCTGAGAACCTGAAATTGTGACTCACTCTCGCCCCACCATCCATCGATGACGAACCGGTCAACGTCCCGCGGATCCAAACCGTGTTCTGCCAAGGCGACAACAACCGCATCGAGATTGTGGAGCTTTTGATATCGCGGATTATTGTCCCGCTTCTCCTGCTCCACACAAAAGACCAGCCTTCCGTCCTCGACAAGGGCGACTGCTCCGTCATGAGTCAGTTTGATACCGCAGATTCGCATACAGTCTCCGAACCTAATGTCAGATACACTCGATTTGAACGCTCTCCCCAACTGCTGCTCATGTCGCGAGACTCAGATGGGCTCCCATCTTTCACGATGCACGCTCTGGGCCAGTTCCAATCAGAGGAATCGCCGGCAATTGTCTGATTAAAGTCGAGATTGGAGGCTGCTTGACCGATTCGTGACACCCAACGTGTTCGGTTTCGGACCAAGCACTAGGGCCTACAGCAACAATTTCCATGCGCACGACCGGGGGCCTCCCTTATGCCTAGCGAGGTAGAGCGAACGAGTGCAGCGAAATTCTCTGCCGGCTAAACGAGATCATGGCTGCCACGAAATGGCTTACCGTGAAACGAACGCGCTTCGTAATTCAGTTAGCGCCTAGGCATTCGCGCTAGCACGACATTATGCATCGTGGCGACTGCGCATATCGTAGGTGCCATGTGCCGAGATTTCGGCAGTGTCGGCAACACCGATGCACTAGTCTGCACCGCTTTGGGAGTGACGGCACTTGGAGAAAACAAACAGATGCTCCTTCTTAAGTCGTGTCTCGCTCAACGTCGCGAACAGCCCTGATCGTTGCACCGTCGTCTGTGTTGCGTGAAGACACAGGGACGAGGATGCCATCGACGGCTACGGCTCGGCAGTACAGGATCCGGGATCATGGCGGCTTGGTATATCCGCCTACCCACCTTTTATCTCAGCGCCGCCGATCGAGCCGCGTTTTGCCGCCAAGGACGTGGATACCTGTCACCTCGGGCTCGAAGGATTTCGCACACAAGATAATTTGGCCGCGCGCGCCGCGACAGAGCGGTTGAAGCTGACATATTGCAGTTTCTGACCACACGGTTTGAAGGCGCATCGTCATGCGTTGCTGCGCGCAAGCGACACGAGTCGTTCTGGCCACGATTCATGGTCCTGATCAATCACCAGTGTTAGTGGTTGATCAGACGAGCGTCGAACGCCACTCTCTGGCTGCTTAGAGCTCCCTTTCTTAGGCTGGTCGTCTTTGGAGACCCGCTTTGGTGGCTGGACGCAAGAAATAAAAGACAAGAGTGAAAGATCAGAAGGCTTTCGTCGACTTTAAGCCCCCGTTCCTACTCGCTCCGGTGTGGCGCGTTTCGCACATGGTCGTAGCATCCTGAACATCCGCGTGGTGCTTAAACGACGCACAATATCCCCTCGATGGCTGGAACGGCTTGTCTTCCAACTCTCCTCGTTCCGGAAATGCCACCCAGCACATGCAAAAGGCTGGTACGACGCTTGCTTAGGATGAAGCGAAGTGCCATCGAGGCGCCCCGCCAGAGCGACTCCTTAACAAGTGGGTGACTATATGTCCGGTGTCGCCGGTGCGTTTTTCTGCGCTTCAAGCGAACCATCGCCGCGTGTCGTTGATCAGCTGACCAAAATGATTCCGACACTTGCACTCCGTGGGCAAGCGGGTGTCGTCGTCTCTGCCTTTATGCAAGAGCGTGGACTCCGACATGGAAGGGCCTTTCAATCGAACGATGGCTCGGTGCGCATTGACTGCATCGAACAGGACCCGTGCTTTCGGCCTCATGTTGCAATCGCGCAGATCCGTAGCAGATCCTGTGGAGCTGGGAATGGCGACGACGTGCAGTCAATTCCTGGCCGCCATTTTGCCATTGCTCTGGACGGCGCCTTGGTGAACGCTCATGAACTCAGGAGCGAATTACTCGCTCGAAGCCAACTGATAGATACGAACACAGACGCCGAGCTCTTGCTGAGGTGGATTGAACACTCTTGCGAACGAGACTATTGGCGTCACGGCCGGCCCGCAAACTACGAAGCTATCTTTCGCGAGCTTGATAATCGTATCGATGGTGCCCTTAGTGCGCTTTTGCTAGATAAGGATGGAGATCTTGTTGCATACCGCAGTCGAAGCGGTTTGCGACCATTGGAGACTATGCGAGCAAGTAATGGCTTGTTGCTCTTTGCTTCTGAAAATTGTGCCTTCGCAGGCTTTGAAGGTGAGATCAGCCAGCTCTTGCCTGGGAGCATACAGCGCGTGGATGCTAAGACCGGCGCCAGCGTTGACCATGCCCTGAACTGCGGAGGACATAAGGCCAAGCTCTGCGCGTACGAAGCTCTCTATTTGGGAAGTCCAAATACGTCGGTCGAGGGCCATTCACATCGCCAAACACGTTACAATATCGGGCTCTCTTTGGGAAAAATCGTTGCGGAGCGACTTCAAGCAGAGCCACTCTTGATGCCGCCAATCGTCTCCTCAATGCCAAATACTGGGGGCCCGTACGCCGATGGTCTATTTGACTCTCTCGCCGAACAGGGTGTGCTTGCCGAGCGTAGTGACGTAGTGGCAACGCAATTTCATGAGCGAACGCTCCTCGGCAGAACCAGCGCCCGGCAATCTTGCATTGCCCGGAAGTATCGAGTGTCGGAACCCGCCGTAGCTGAACGGATCGTAATAGTTGTCGACGAAGCCCTCATTCGAGGCGACACCAGCCAAGCCGTCACAACGATGCTCCTTGCCGCTGGAGCCAAAGACGTACATTGGGCGATAGGTTCTCCCCCTATAGTTGCGCCAAACTACTACGGCATGGGTATTGATACGCTAGATGAGCTCGCATTCTGGCAGGCATTGAAGCGGCTTCCATCCGAACTGCGCGCCCAATGCCTTCGCTTCCACAGGATGGAGCCGCCAGCGCTCAGAATCATTGAGACCAACATTGCGACGGCGATCCAAGCAGCATCGATAACTTATCTGCCTTTCCGCGCCCTTGTATCCGTTCTGGCCAACAGGCTAGAGGGCATCGATCTGTCACCGTTCACGTTCGACATGCCGACCCCCGCTGGACGGCAGCGCGCGCGTAGACACTTGGAAGCGTTGCTGGCCGCTCTTCCTGTCAATACCCGTCTGAGGTCAGGATCATGAAACCCGCTCTCGTATTTGACTGGAACGGAACACTGCTCGATGACACCTATGCGCTGCTCGAAACGACCAATGTCATTTTGGACCGCTTTGGTCGTCCGAGCATCGATATAAAGACCTTTCGAGATCGTTGTGATGTTCCCCTCTCTCGTCTCTACCTTAGCCTTGGAATGTCGCGCGAAGAGATTGAGGCAGTGGAGCGTGACGATGGCGCACTGTTTCACGACTTATACGAGCCTCTTGCGGACAAGGCCGATCTACGTGAGGGGGCGCGCAGACTGCTCGAGATGGCGCGACGACAATCCGCTCCACTCATCATCCTCAGCAACCACATAGTCGCGCCTTTACAGTCCCAGCTGAGGAGGCTTGGAGTAGATCACTACATCACCGATGTGCTCGCTTTTGAAAGCCGCGCCACGCAATACAAATCGATGAGCAAAGGAGAGCGGCTTCGGCTTTATATGCAAAAGTACGACCTGAAGCCCGCCTCAACCTTCATCATCGGCGATATGCCCGTGGAGACTGATATTGCACGTAATCTCGGTCTGACGAGCATATCCATTACCGGAGGATTTGTTTCGACCTCGCGCCTGCAAGCCGCGCGTCCAGATTACACGATCAACAACCATCACGAGCTGCTGCCCATCCTGCAAAGCCGTGGCTACTTTTCGGAATGCTAAGTCATGAGCAAGGGATCATCAGCGAGCGCGGCTCCCAGACTGATCAAGCAGAGCGTAGGGCTTATCGGAGCGGGGCGCATGGGAACAGGTATAGGCATCAGCCTGCTGCGTCAGCAACGCGAACTCCACATCAAAGTCAACAAGAAGCGGTTCGGTGCCGATCGCCTGATAAGTGCAGGGGCCCGCGAACATCCGTCGATCGCTGAGTTGGCGCAGCATGTAAGTGTGGTGGTGTTGTCCTTACCGTCCAGCCGCGAAGTTGAGACGGTGTGCCTTGATGACGATGGATTATTTGTCCACATGTGCCGAGGAGGCTTGATAATTGATTGCACAACCTCGTATCCTGCCTCGACTATTGCATTGGCGAAAACGGCGCAAAAACGAGGTCTAAGCTTTATTGATGCTCCAGTAACACGAAGCCCCGAGCAAGCAGAGCTCGGCCTTCTCAATGCGATGGTTGGATCGGATACAACACTTTTTCCCGTCGCTGAACGCATTCTTGCTGCGTTTTGCGAGACCGTGATGCATGTTGGAGATGTCGGACACGGCCACAAGTTCAAGCTTGTTTACAACAGCATGACTATGGGCATAGCTGCGGTCGCCGCTGAGGTCTGCCAATTCGCGGATAGTCTTCAGATAGATCTTGTAACACTACGGTCTTTGGTCAGTCGGGGCGCTACGAACAGTGGAATATTCCAAGCCTTCGCCGCCTTTTTGTTGGGAGAGAAACCGGATGCACTGGCGATCTCGATTGCAAATGCTGCAAAGGACATCGAGTGTGCTGTGCGCCTAGCGCGCGAGAGTGCCGTTTCCGTGCCGGTCCTGGATGCTGCCGCGCAGGAACTCAACCTCTCAGTTGTCGCAGGCAAAGGTGAACTGACCCTACCACATTTGGCCCTATCGTAAACGCTTGGTATGGCTCCAAGCGGGCCATTTTTCCACGAGTCCGTGGTGCCCCTCGACTCCCTCGTCAGAGAACGATGGTTAGGACGAGACGGTCCGCATCTTCAAAGAAGTCAGCGGCGTTTCATATAAGGATGGGCGGAGTTCGATCCAAACAGCCTCAAGGTCAATCGCATTCGCGAGGAAACCGAGTATGGCGGACTGCGTGTCACCGCCGACGTATTGTTCCGCCAAGGCCCGCGATATGGCCTTTGATGATGCGGTCGAACCGGGTCTACTGGAAATGGACTTGTCAGATCTCCACGATGTTCCTGCTCCGCATCTGCGCGCTTATCCGCGTGAGATGGTCATCGCCGAGAAATTCCAGGCGATGGTCATGCTGGGCCGCGCCATATTCGTGGTGCTCGCGGGCTATCACTGGCGCGGAGGCTTGAGGGCTTTGGCACACGCAGCTGTTATCCGTCCGCGCCGATCTGCCGGACAAAGTATCTTACTTCTGCTTCCGCCTGAATGAACAATAAGGTGTCAGTCCAGCAAAGAAAAAGAACCGCTGCCGGATTTCTCCGACAGCGGCTCAAGTCTGGGGAGAAGGCAGACATACCGGTCTGCCAGCGGAGAAGGGGAAAGCGCTTGACGCGATCCGGCGGCACTGTCGAACAATCGTTCTGCTCCGGTTTGGGACCTGGTATTCCGGTTCTAGCTCGCCTGGCTCACAAATTTGGTGTCGAGATAGCCCTCGATTGCCTCGAGGCCACCTTCCGAGCCGAAGCCGGACTCCTTCGTTCCTCCGAAGGGCACTTCCGGAAGCCCAAGCCCATGATGATTGATCGATACCATCCCGCATTGGAGATCGGCTCCGATCGCGGCCATGGTTGCGGCGGATCGCGTGTAGGCATAGGCGGCGAGCCCGTAAGGCAGTCGATTGGCCTCCGCGACAACCTCGTCATAGGTTTTAAACCGCGTAATCGGGGCGACAGGGCCGAACGGTTCTTCATTCATGATGCGCGCTTGAGGTGGAACATCGGTCAGGACCGTCGGCTCGAAGAAGTACCCCGCATTGCCGATACGCTTGCCGCCGGTGCGCAACTGGGCGCCGCAATCGAGAGCGTCCGCGACAAAGCTCTCCATTGCGTCGATCCGCCGCAAGTTGGCGAGCGGTCCCATGCGGCTATCTCTCTCTAGGCCATTGCCAACTTTGATGGCGCTGGCCTCGGCAACAAACCTCTTGACGAAATCTTCATAGACACTCTCATGCACCAGAAACCGCGTCGGCGAGACGCAGACTTGGCCGGCATTGCGGAACTTGTTCGCCGACAAGATTCTTGCGGCTTTCTCGACGTCGGCATCTGGGAAAACGATGGCAGGCGCGTGCCCGCCGAGCTCCATGGTGGCGCGCTTCATGTGGGCGCCGGCAAGGGCTGCGAGATGCTTTCCTACTACGGTCGAACCGGTGAAGGAGACTTTACGGACGATAGGATGGCGTATGAGATAATCTGAAACTTCGGATGGCAGCCCGAAGACGAGATTGATCACGCCCGTCGGCAAGCCCGCATCCGCGAAACTACGCACCAGCTCCATGCAGCTCGCTGGCGTCTCTTCAGGTCCCTTGACGATGATGGAGCAGCCGGCTGCAAGGCTCGCCGAGATCTTCCGCACGGCTTGGTTGATCGGAAAATTCCAGGGCGTAAATGCCGCAACCGGCCCGACAGGCTCCTTGGTCACGAGCTGGGCAACATTGCCAAAGCGCGCCGGCACGATCCGCCCATAAGCGCGCCGCCCTTCTTCGGCGAGCCAGTCGATGATATCGGCAGCGAGGAGCGTTTCAGCACTCGACTCGCTCACCGGCTTACCCTGTTCGAGGGTCATGATTGCAGCGATGTCGGCTGCGCGCGAGCGTATGAGCTCGGCGGCCTTGCGCATGGTCTTGTACCGGTCGAAGGCCGAAACCTTTCGCCAGATCTCGAAGCCGTCCGCGGCCGCCGCGAGGGCACGATCAAGATCACCGCGGGAGGCATAAGGCGTTTCGCCGATGGGCTGTCCGGTCGCGGGGTTGAGGATCTCTTCCGAGCGCTCTGCCTCCCCTTCCGTCCATTCCCCGGCAATGAACATCTTGATCTGAGGGTACACAGGTTGTGCCTGCACCGCTTGTTCCGGATTGTTCATGCCTCAATGTCCCCAGCGAAGAGCCAGCGGGTTGAGCTCGTGCGCAAGCTCGATCAATCCAGCTCTCGTCGCCGGATGGAGCCCATCGAGCGGATGCCGCACCGCTTCACACTTGATCACACCACCTTCAGCCATCACGCTCTTGGCAGCGCGCAGGCCGCACTGGCGGCTCTCGAAGTTGATGAGCGGCAGCACCTTTGCATAGGCAAGAGCGGCTTCTTGCCTGCGTCCCGCTTTGTGGTGATCGAGCACCGGGCGAAGCAGATCGGGCAGCAGCGCACTCGACATCGTTCCGGTCGCACCGGCGTCGAGGTCTGCCATCATGGTGATGGCCTCCTCCCCGTCAAAAGGACCAATGATGGCCTCACCGCCGAGCTCGATCAGACTGCGCAACTTGGCAGCAGCAAACGGGACCTCGATCTTGAAATATCTGGCGAGCGGCACCTCGCAAGCGAGGCGGACGAGAAACGGGACCGTCAATGTAACGCCGGAGAGCGGCGCGTCCTGGACCATGATTGGAATCCCTGCCGCGTCTGCGACCCGGCCGAAATGCCCGATCATGGCCCCGTCATCCGCCTTGAGGCTTGCACCATGATAAGGCGGCATCATCATGAGGAGGCTTGCGCCACGTTCGGCCGCATAGCGGGCGCGTTGCACCGCAATCTGGGTGCTGAAATGGCTGCAGGTCACCATGACTGGCTTGCGGCCCGCGACATGCGAAAGACAGAGTTCGACCAGAGTGTCGCGTTCTTGATCCGACAGCAGGAACTGCTCGGAGTAGTTGGCTAGAATACAGATCCCGTCCACGCCTTGATCAATCATGCAATCGATAACGCGCCGCTGCCCTTCAAGATCAAGATCTCCAGCCTCCGTAAACGGCGTCGGAGCGACCGGAAACAAGCCGCCATAGATGGGAGTTTTCGCATTTCTCATGTAGAGGATTCCAGACAGGAGGCGGTCAGTTCTGTCGATCGGGGTCAGCCATCGCAAACATCTAAGGAGTGGCGCCGATACCGGCGCACTTTTTTGACAGATTGACTAGCGTGGCGTCACAAACAAGATTGGTTTGAGGCTTTGCTCGCGTTGGACGCCTTTCGTGCCTCCTCATTAAATCCAGCCAGGCGGCACCAGGTCCGTGAGGACGGCAAGACATTCAAACAGGAAGTAGCTTCCGAAGATCAGCTCGACGTTATGGGCCGCATCGATATCGCGCACAATTGCCTTTCGGGTGAAGCAGCCGCCGGTGAGCATTCCAGGCGGGCGCGCGTCATCGGGAGCAGTCGGCGTCAGGTATTTCGAGCTCAGTTGAGTAACTGTGCGCTCCGCAAATGATCGATATTTGGCGCCCCGCTCAGGACCAAGTGCGGATGCGAGGCGCAGCGCCGCGGCAGCAGCGATAGCAGTGGCCGCAGTATCCCTGCTGGTGTTGGGGATCGCCGGATCGTCGAAATCCCAGAAGGCAATGAGATCCGCAGGGACATGGTCGATCCACCAGTCAAGAAGGCGCACGGCGTAGTCGCGCCATAGTGGTTCGTCCGGGCGGACCATGGCGGCGTGAGCGGTGTAGAGCATCGCCCATCCCTGCGCCCGGCCCCAGGTGCTGACATCGCTATAGCCTTTGTGCGTGTGCGTTCTGAGTACCTTGCCGGTGTGTGGATCAAGGGTGGAAGACTGGATAACCGAATTGTCCTGCCGCACATGGATGTCCAGGACACGCCGCATATGTGCATTGGCAACCTCCTCCATCCGGGCATCGGAAAGCTCGTCCGCGGCCCAATAGAGCAGGCCTGTCGCCTGGAGCGAGTCGATGCTGCTTTCGGAGGCTCCGACTGCGCTCGCCTCCTCGGCATCCCTGCCCAACGGTATCAGTCCGAGGTGTGGATCGAACATATCACGAAGCGACCTTGCAGCTGTCAGAGCCACCTCGCGCGCGTTTTCGTCCTCGAACAGGATGCTGCCGAGGGCGCCAGCATGATAGAAGCCGAAACCCTTGAAGGCCGTTAGCCGCTCGGCACGCGGCAACATTCGGCTTAGCGCAGCACGCGCGTCTTCGATTGGGAACTGCCTGGGATTAGCGAGATGCGCGAGCCAAAGCTCGCCGACAAAGGCCCCGCCGGTCCAATCACCATCGGGCGTAAACGTCCACGTTCCGTCGGCGGCACTCGCCCAGTGCGGCAAGCCCGTGCGTGCAGTGTCCCTGGTCTCGGCAATGCGCTTCAACATACGCTCGCGCGCGGTCAGATATTCGCTTTCCGACATGGCTTCTGGTCCAACATAAAACTCGCCGCGCGGCTTTGGCCTGGCGGCAACTTAAAGCTCTTTACCAACAGGTCCTGGACTGGGGTGAACGGTTAATGTTCACCAGACTTCCAAGCGTGTGCTTGCTGCATCGCTGCCGAGGAGCACGCCTCGTCAGCAACACCGCAGGGAAAGCCGCGCGCGAGTTTATGCCGATCACCATGCCCTCCTGACGTACGCGCGCTACTTTCGAGAAGTCACTTTGGTCGTTTAGTGATACGAGTCCGTTGGCCCGATGGCGCCCGTATCGTAAAGATGCTTCAATTTCCTGGCGTCATAGCCCAGCTCTTTCAGAATCTCTTCCGTTTGCGCACCGAGCTTTTGCGGCGGCAAACGCACGTCCGGCTGCTCGCCATCGTAGCGCACGGGATGGCTGACGAGGGTGATGGGAGTTCCGGTCGCGCCGGTCACGACCTGAAAATTCCTGTTGTGTGCAATCTGCGGATCCGCAACGACGTCGGCATAATCGTTCACCGCAGCGTGCCAAATTCCACGCGCCTCGAACAAGGCGATGCATTCGGTGGTTGTGCGCTTGGCGACACTGGGCGCAATCATGGCTGAGGCCTCGTCCCGCCGGCGATACGCCTCCTCGTCAGGAATTCGCTGGTCGACCGGAAGGCCAAGCGCGTCTGAGAGCGCCTCCAGCGATCCCAAAGAGATCGCAATGTGTCCATCGCGCGTCGCATAGATGCCGTAGGGCGCGCCGTAGTACCAGCCCGCCACCGGACCCGGCTGACGGACGTCGTCAGGCCTTTGGCCGTTCAGGTAGCAGGTAAAAGATTCCATCTGCAGGTCGAGTGCAGCCGACAGTAGGCTAACATCGACGCGGCAGCCCTGCCCCGTGCGCGCTTTCCTCACCAGGGCAGCTAGGATGCCCGCCGCAAACAAGGCGGCGCCGTGATGATCGATGGCGGAAACGCCCACAGCCCGCGGCCCCTGCTCGCGACTTCCGGTGATCATCGCAAGTCCTGATAGGGCCTGGATCAAGAGATCCTGGCCTGGGCGGTTGACGTAGGGCCCGTCAGGACCGTAGCCGGAGGCAGCCGCATAGATGATCTGCGGATTGATCTTCTTTGCATCCTCGTAGCCGAGACCAAGCTTGTCGAGCACACCCGGGCGGAAGTTCTCTGCGATCACATCCGATTTCGCGATCAGTTGCCTGGCGATGACGACGGCTTCGGGTTTTTTCAGATCGAGCGTGAGGCTGCGCTTGTTGCGGTTGCCCGTGAGAAGCAACATTGACTGGCCATCAACCCGCTTGTCCGCCCCGCCCCACTTCCTCTGAAAGGCCCCTCCGGGCGGTTCCACGGCGATCACGTCCGCACCGAGGTCGGCGAGAAACTGCACGCCGACCGGACCCATCAGAAAGTGGTTGAGGCTGAGGACACGAATGCCCTTCAAGAGATCGACCATACGTCATTGCTTTCGGTTTTGCCTGAATCGAGCTGTTTGGGCTCGCATTCCTGAAATCGATTTCAGACTTAGGCGTTGCAAGAACTGGAGTCAAGGGAATCAACCAACTTTCGAGTGAGATTCGCTTCCCTCCCGCTCGATGTGCGCATGAGAGGGCCAGAAATAGCGCCAATGGCCCGCATACAGGGCTTGAGAAGGTGGCGCTCGTGATGGTTTAACCCTTTTGACGGGGTGACCCTCTCCTTCTCCTGGTTGACCAACGCAAATGGACAAGAAACCTGTAATCGCGCCAAAAGGCCGCCAGCAGCCGCGCGTGAAGATCGAGGACGTTGCCCGGAAGGCGAATGTGTCGCCGGCGACGGTATCGCGGGTGCTCAATCATCCCGATATCGTACGGCCGGAGCTTCGCGATAGGGTCATGCGGCATATCAATGACCTCGCCTACACGCGCGATAGCGCAGCCAGAGCATTAAAATCGGGACGCATGCGGACCGTCGGCGTCATCGTTCCGACGCTGGCGCTCGGTATCTTTGCAGAAGGGGTCGAAGCGCTCCAGAACCGCCTCAGCGAAAGCGGCTACACCCTGTTCATTGCGAATTCGCAATATGACCAGCGGCGTGAACTTCAGGAACTGCAAAGTCTCATTGAACGTGGCATCGATGGAATCGTGCTGGTCGGAGCTTCTCACGGACGGGAGCTGAGGAGCCTGATCGAACAGGCAAGCGTACCCGTCATCACCACCTATGTTGCCAAGGCCGGCGGCGGCATCCCCGCGATCGGAATCGACAACGAAAGCGCCACCCGCGAGATGACGGAGTATCTGCTAAGGCTTGGACACGTCCGTTTCGGCGCAATTGCCAACGTTGTTGCTGCATCAAACGACAGATCCCGCGCCAGGCTTGAGGGAATTCAGCGCGCGCTCTCGGACGCCGGCCTCCCGCTCAAGCCAACCCAGATCGTCAAGGCCGATTATTCGCTTGTCCAAGGCCGTAGTGCCCTTCGTCAACTCCTCACCGATCACCCGGACACGACAGCAGTCATCTGCACCACCGACACGCTTGCCATCGGTGCAATGGCAGAGGCTCGTAAGATGGGTCTGGCCGTACCTGCAACGCTTTCCATCACAGGATTTGACGATGTGGAGCTGGCGGCGCAAATGGACCCGCCGCTCACAACGGTCAGTGTTCCGGCAGCAGAAATCGGCCGGGGAGCCGCCGATTATCTCATCAATGCCATCGCTGGAAGTCCTGTCCCGAGAAGTGTCGTGTTGCCTTATCGGCTGGTCGTGCGCTCATCGAGCGCACCGCCGCGGTCCAGCGTCCGTGCCGCCCGGCGCGGGCGCAGTCGAGATCATTGATCGGGCCACGGTTCCTGAAAACTATTCAGAACCGTAGCCTGGCCTTCGCGTCCCAAGACCCGGTGACGGAAGCTGCTCGCCCCATAACATTATTCGGCCGTAAGTAGAGGTGGCTGAGCATGCGACGCGCCGCCTGCGCGATCGTCAATGGCACAAGAGGCTCCTCAATGCTCGCGTTCAACGTGAACGGAGTGAACGGGCGCATGGTGGTGGCTGGCGCCCAGTTCGTGCAGTCTATGATGCAGGCGATGGTGCGCAAGTTCCAGGGCAGCTCGCAGCCGCGAGTGTCGCGCTTCGTCGGACTTGGGAGCCAGCGTGTCCATATAGGCGATCGATCCCTCGATTTGTGCAAGGACCGAGACTGCATCCGCGGTGGCAAAGATGGGCATCTCGCCTACTTTGACATATACCGCACTGGTGTGCGCCGCAATGTCGGCCTCGCGTCCGGCGACACTGCCCCGAACGCGCAGCGCGATCCAGCATGACTCGCTGATCGGCAGCGAAAGCTGTCCCTTGCACGACAAGCCGCCACATCGAATCTCCTCGACGACGCGGCCGTTCTGGATCAGCTCCACCCGCGCTGGCGGAACGCTGACCGATTCGATCCGCCAGTCGATCGTGAGGGTGCCGCCTGAATGGGGAAGCGCCACCGTTCCTCCAGGGCGCCGTCCTTCAACGGTCATCTCAACCAGAGGCCCGACAGTGATGAACGTGTCCCCCCTACGTACGGCATCCATCCAGTTGCGATACGTGAAGTCGTGTTCGCCAAGCCGCACATAGGTCCGCGAGCCCCCGAGGAGTGCGGCCGCGTCCATCTTGTCGGAGCCCGCGACCAGCGGTAGATGGTACCCGATGTTGAGATAACGATACCAGTCGGCAAGACCAAATGCGCTGATCTGCGCGGTCCGTGGGTTGAACGACATCATTTCGACGGCGTCAACAAGGCCGAGCACAATATCGGCCGCCCGCTCCGCCTGCGGGTTCGGCGCATGCGGCATCACGACCAGCCCCCCTTGCCGACGGCAGCGCTCCGCCCAGTCGGCCATGGTCGCTTCCAGAACATGACCGATCGCAGCTTCGTTGGACCCGCCGCAAGAGAGCGGATTGATCATCTCACCTTCGTAGCCGAGTAGCGATATGTGCCCCAGAACCTGCATCCGGTTCTCCGTGCCGACCCGAACCAGGAATTCTCCGTCCCCGCCGAAATCCTTTGCCCCGATCGTCGTGCGTCCGTCGAAATCGGCGACGTTGGTGAATAGCTCGCCCCACTGTGCGGCGAGCAGGTTGACGACGTTGACACCCTCCGCCTTGCCCTCAAGCAGCGCTGTCTGCGGGCTCAAGAAATGGACGTGCGTATCAGAGCTGACCCATCCCTGTTCGCGCCAGCGCAGCACACGGTCGAGCTCAAAGGTGAGATTGTCCGTCGTTGCGGTGATTTCAACGATGGTGCGCAGCGGGCGCACCTCGAAACCCCTGCTGATCTCTACGAACACGGGCCCGAGCGGCAGGTCAGCGTCGCAGCTGCCGTCTACGTAGACGTACTGGTTCAGCCCATTGGCAAATTCGCCCGAGAAGTCCTCGAACCTGCCGGTATTGACCTTGCGGTGATGTCCCTTGGGTGGCAGATACTCCCCGTGCTCACCATGGAGATGCAGCCGCGCGGCAACACGCACCCCGCTGCCCTTCTCAACGATGCGGATCTTGACCGGCCTTGTGGCCGGTTCGACTCTTGCCACGGTCATCGAGACGCCGCCTGCGTTACCGCAATCTTCCAGCGATCGAAGATCGAACATGTGCAAGCGGCCATCGTCGGAGCGCAGATAGAGTCTTGCGTCGGGATGCGCGGAGTACTCAACGATGACTTCGTTGGCGGAGCGCACGGGTTGCACATCAACTTTGCCGCCCAGCCAATCCGCTCTGGAGTACTCGAGCACTGCGCGGGCCGAAATGACCGTGCCGAGGTCCATGCCGATCTGCTCGCCTCGATCGTCGACATCGAGCTCGCCAAGCTTATTGAGATGAACCCCGGGCGGCAGCCTCACCTTCAGCTTGCGACGGCCCTGGAGGCGCAGCGGGTGCTGGGTGAGCGTTGTCGTGGTCACCGCAAAGACAAGCGAGATTTCCTGTTCCGCGCGCAAGCTTAGCGCCGAAAGCTCCTTGTCCGGATAGGGGTTCGGGAGCGCGTAAAGCCACAGGTTCTCACCTTGTCGATCCATGCGTCCCGATTGGGTGCGGGCCTCGCCCTGGAAGAAGCTCGCCCCCGGCGCTCTGCCGAGTATAAAGTCCTCGCCCGTGCTTGCATGCACGATGGGGCCGCGTAGCGGCAGGGCGGCGAACGCACTCGCACTCCAGGAGATGTGGTTCTGCTGGATCGCGAAGCGGCGCAGCACCGGCAAGTCGGTCTCGCTGCCGTCGGCATAGCGGAGCCCGTATGTCGCCACCCGCTCGCCGAGTGGATTGCCTTCTACAGGTAGCGTAGCCGGGCCGATCTCTCCGAAACCATCGGGGCTTGCGCTGGGGCGGTCTGCCGCCACTTGCACGAAAATCACATAGCTCGCCATTGCCCGCGGCAACGCAATTACGGCAGGAGGGGCCCCGGGGCGCAGCTCCAGCACATCCGGCCCTGTTTCGCTGCCGAAGAGAAAGGGCATGCCGCGATGGGTCTGGAGCCCGCGAAGCGAATCGATCCAGCCGGTGTCACCCGGGCGGCTGGCGAAACCCTCACCGGTATTTGCGCGCCTGGCGTTGAAATATCGCTTCAAGTCCACAGGCGTGAAGTGCGGCGATGAAGGTGTTTTCATGCTTCGAACTCCGGCTTCAGGAACTCTGGTGCCGCGCAAGCAGTCTTTGTCTTGTGAATGACTGCTCGCGCAAGGAGGCTTGCGCCAATCCCATGCCCAGCATGAAGGGATACGCGCCAACCCTTATGTTTTGCACCTGATGCGAACACTTTGCGTCTGTCGCGGCGAAGCGCAGTGGCAGAGTGTTCATTCACCGATGTAGAGGCGGCCGCGCTTCTTGGCGGTTTGGTAGACCAGCACGCTTAAGAGCGCGATCAACGATCCGTAGACGGGAAACATCCAGGCGATGTGCTCGCGTTGCAACCAAACCAGCAGATAGGGTGACGTCCCGCCAAACAGAGAGACGCCGAGCGCATAGCCGAGAGCCACTCCGGTGGTCCGCACGGCGCGCGGCATCAGCGTGGTGGCGATGAAGTTATAGAGGGCCATGTTGAAGCCCACGATCGCGCCGCCGAACACCGTGACGAAGAAGAACGTGACGATGCCTTTTTCCGAATAGAGCAGCGTCAGGAAGAAGCATGGGATGAGCAACAGGCGCAGCAGCGTGAACGCGCGCGAGGGTCGCACGTTATCGGCGAAAGCGCCGACAAGAGGCGCCGTTGACATCCAGATCAGGACCATCAGCGTCATGATCCCGTACACATACGTGCTGTTCTCCTTGAAGACCGTGTTGGCCATGTTGGGCAGACCGGTGTTCCACGCATAGTTGGCGATCTGCACCGAGCCGATCACCAGGATGACGGCGAGCAGCGAAAGACGGACGCTCCATAGCGTTTTCCACACACCGCCAGTCGTTTCCTGAATGCGCGAAGACTCGTCTTGCCGATGCATGGCTCGATTGATCAAGGTTTCCGGCACCGTCGTGCGCAGATAGATGATCAAAAGGCCCAGCAGGCCACCGACCGCAAAGGGTATGCGCCAGGCCCACTCGCGCATGGCTTCAGGTGCGACCGAGGCGCTCACCAGGAAGGCAACCAGGCTCGATCCAAGGTTTCCCAACTGGATGAATGTGCCACCAATCAGACCGAGGTAGTGTCCCTCCTTTCCAGGTGGCGCCAATTCAATTGCAATGGCGTTGGCGACACCAGCCTCAGCGCCAGTGGCAAGCCCCTGAATGAGCCGCATGATCAGCAGCGCTATGGCCGCCGTGACGCCGAGGTCCTTGTAGGTGGGCAGCAAGGATATCAAAAGCGAGCAAACCGCCATGGCCGTAACCGAGATCAACATCACGCGCTTGTGGCTGATGCGATCTGCGACCGGCCCCAGCAAAGCCGCGCCCAGCGGCCGAGCGCAAAAACCCGCCCCGTACACGGCCAGTCCCGCTAGCAGCGAGGTGGTGGGATCATCGGAAGGGAAGAAGTGCGGCGAGAGAAACGCTGCCATTACGCCGTAGACATTCCAGTCGTACCACTCCAGCGCCACCCCTCCTCCAAGGCCAGCGGTCATCCGCTTGTTGGCAGTTTGCTTGTCAAGCTGGATGGGTACGGCGCTGGGCTGAGCAATGATGTTCATGGGTCCTCGGGCTCTATTGATGCGTCATTAATTTTGCGGATCGCGCGAGAACGAGCAGCCGCTCGTCGGCTCAACTGCGCCCGCAGCGGCGGGGTCTACGAGAGCAGCGGCCTTGAGCAGGCCGGACCGCGCAAGTGCAGGCGCAAAAGGTGCCCAGGATGCCGGTGGAAAGCCCGCCTCGCTCCACGTATTTGCGGGCCTCGCCTCAGGAGCGGCCATTGCACGCCCCCAACGGCGCAGGACGCGTCCATCGTTGCCTCCGACTTGCGCGGCGGCTCGCATAAAGCGCGCGCGACATTCCGTGCCATTCCCATGGCTAACCCTCCTCCTGTTGCTCTAAGCGCGCTTCTGAAGAAGCTGATGTTCTTGTTGGACAGCGCGGCGTCAAAGACCGCCGCAGCGTCAATGAAATCCTTCAGATGCACCCCACTCTCGCCGGGCGCACGCTTCCGGTTTCCCGCATTTATCGGCCATTTCGAAGCCGATCTTTGAAATCGATTTCACAATCAATAAGAATAAGAAACTGCGGAGTCAAGCCCGCTTTTCAAGGCTAAGGCGCGCCTCACGGGCGCCGTCAGCCCCGCCTTGAGCGAGTGGCGCCAGCGGCGCGGGGCTGATTCAGCCCCAAAACAGCTTTCTGGAAGCGTCGTTGCCAAGAAATCGATTTCAGTTTATGCGCTGGTTCTTATATTCCTTCAGGAGAACCGCTCCATGACCAAGACGTCCGATCTTATCCTGTCGACATCTGTCGCGCCCCACGTGCGCCTTTTGACGCTGAACAGGACATCGAAACGCAACGCCTTGAGCAACGAACTGATTGTGGATCTAGGCGCGACCTTGCGCGATGCCGCAATTGACGAAGATGTCCGCTGTGTCGTGATTTGTGGCAGCGATGCATTCTTCTCTGCCGGCGCCGACATCAAGGAGATGCGAGAGCGCGGCTTTGAGGCAATCGACAATTCCGCGCGACGTTCTGCCTGGCGGGATGTCGCCAATTTCCCCAAGCCTCTCATTGCCGCAGTCGAGGGCATTTGCTTCGGCGGCGGCCACGAATTGGCACTGCTCGCGGACATCGTGATAGCAGGCGCAGGGGCTGTATTTGGACAGCCTGAGATTAACATCGGGATATTGCCGGGCGACGGCGCGACGCAAAGGCTGACACGCGTGGCTGGCAAATCGCTGGCCATGCTGATGATCCTGAGCGGCCAATCCATCACGGCGCAGATCGCGATGCAGGCCGGCCTTGTGGCGGAAGTTGTCGAAAGCGGCAGGGCGCAGATTCGTGCGGTCGAACTCGCCGAGCTGATTGCGCAAAAGCCTCCCCGTTCGGCTGAACTTGCCAAAGCTGCAGTTCTCGCCGCGTTTCAGACCACGCTGGACGCTGGGCTCGAGTTTGAACGCCAGGCGATCCGGTTTGCGTTCAGCACAGCTGACCAGCAGGAAGGCATGAACGCCTTCTTTGAGAAGAGGCCGCCGAACTATCGCGGAAACTAGCTACCGCGATCTGCTCGCATGCGGCGCCAGCGAAGCTGGACCGCGTAACTTGGGGTTTCAACACTCCTTCGGGTCGACCAGGCCGGCGCTACGGGCGACGATTTCGTATTGGCCGGCCCTTGCCACACCAACGTACATGTTCATCCTGCAGTGGCGCTTGCCCGGCACCATCTCCGCCGGCCCGCCAGGCCCTTCCGCAAGCTTTGCGTGGTCGAGCGCGGCGGCGACCGCCTCGTGGTCAAGCGTACCGGCTTCCTTGACTGCGGCTTCCCACAGCTTCAATCCTCGATAAGTGCCGGTCGCGGCGCTGCCTGCTGAGAACCGGAACTTGCCAGGAAACCGCTTTTCGTAGGCTGACTGGATTTTGGCGCTCGCCGGATCTTCGACCGCCAGCGCCTTGTAATAGTCGAGGCTGCTGGCGAGGCCCTCGATCTCGTGAGCCTGATTCATTTCGAGCGTGTTCTCGTCATAGTAGACGCAGCCCAGCTGTCCCCCATTCCTGGAAAAACCTGCTTCATAAAGCTGTTTGAAAAAGGAGCCGACACCCGGGGGAATGACGCTGTTGAAGACCACGTCTACTTTGTTGGACGTGATGCGGCTCACGGTCGATGAAAAATCGATCTGGTCGAGGGGGTAGTACTCCTCGAACACCACTTCCCCGCCGCTGCTCTCGATCACCTTGCGCGCATAGGCGTTAATTGTTTGCGGCCAGACGTAGTTGGAGCCAGGCAGCGCGAAGCGTCTGCCCCCGTTCTTGATCAGCCAGGGGATGAACCGGTCGCAATTCTGCGCCGGAACCGGGCCGGTGCAGAACAGATAGGACGTGCACTCCTTGCCTTCGTAGGCCTGCGGATAGATGTAGAGCGTCTTGCCACGAAAGATGATGGTGTCCTTGATGGCGTTGCGCATCGAGCTCGCAATGCCACCGAGCACCAGGTCGACCTTGTCTCGCTGAATCAGCTTGCGGACATTGCCAACAGCGACAGACTCGTTGGACGCGGTGTCCTCGATCAGGAGCTCGATGGGGCGCCCCAGTAGACCACCAGTCTCGTTGATCTCGTTGACCACCATGCGAGCGACATTGGCGTCGGTATTCCCGGCAAAGCCGAGTGCCCCCGTAAGGTCGGTGGCAATACCTATCCTGATCGGGCCTTCGGCGGCGTTGGCCCAGTCAGGACGGATCACCCAGCTGCCCGGGCCGGCCGCAATGGCCGCCGACGCAAAGGCGAAATTGCAGAGAAAGCGGCGGCGGCTGAGTTGTCGGCGATCATTCAACATCGAACTGACCTCCCCCTTGGCTCACAGCCTAAAATCCACCTGCCCTGCTCTTTCCAGGGGCCCGGCAGCCTGAAAGCTATCCGTCATTTTAGGTTTCAAGCAGCCTCTTCCGCTCGCGTTTGGGTAAAATCGCGTAACGAAGGGCACGGTTCAGGACAGTCTGAAAAACTCCTTCGCGTTCTCGCCAAGGATCCTGATCGCCAAGCGCTCTGCATCTCTCGACCGAAAGTAACCGTTCGCGACTTTTTCATTCAGAACCTCGCCGATAAGCTGGCGCGCGCCCTTTATCGCGGCAAACGTCTCCTCAACGTGAAGACAATCTCCTCCGATCATCATTCGCGATTCATCCGGCAGGACTTCAATAGCCTCATGAAGGGCGAGCTTGAAATGGGACGGGCTCAACAGAAAGGACCAGCACAAATCAAGCCAGACATTTCGATACACAAAGGCCATTCCCAATAAATCCCGGCTCCACGGATAGGCCAAATGCATCAGCAGAAAGCGGGTCCGAGGATGACGCTCAATCAAGGCAGTCATGCGTAGGGGGTGGGAGCCGCTTATGATTGCCGTTCCAAGATGAGTTTGGACTGGCAGGTCGGCCTCGCCTGCGATTTGGCAAAACAAGTCGACGACAAAGTCGCAGAACGCCTTGCGCGCCGCTGGGGATGGAGACCTTTGTCCCCAGGCCTGCCGAGCCAATTCCTCGTTGGGTTCGTCAAAGCTAATATCCCGGTCATAGGCGAGTGCGTTCTTGAGCGCGATGTGATTGCGCCGTGAGCAGCCGGCAACGAGCTCGCGGATTGCGTCGCAATAATCATCGAAGGTTTTCACCTCGAGGCCGAGGCGCCGCAGCAACGTATGCCCGCAATTTCCATTATGATCGCGAGATTCGGGGTGCCAGCCGAGCGCGAATGCGTTAATCCGCAGGACCGCATCGTAACTTTGCCCTAGGACCGGCCGCGGATCCATCAACGGATCGAGAAAAGGGTCCGTTACGATCCTTCCGATGGCGGCCCGCCCGATCACCTCACTTGGCCATGTCGCCTCCTTGTGGCGCGAGCGCACTGAAGCATCTACCGCCTCCCAGTTGTCGCGCGTGATTCCGGTCTCGGCGACGCCGTAAAGCTCGGCAACACCGCCGGCGAGGTTGCGAACGAACGCGTTCGACCCGCTCTTCTCCAGGAACGGAGCAAGGGCTTCCCAGGTGGTCGGCTCGGTAGCGGTCGATAACATATCGCCCGTCGCCTTGGGCTCGGATGGCAGGACGTGGCTTGTCCAAGCCGCATAGCTCTGTTGAAACAGTTTCAACAGATTGACGTCCCGGCTATGGGCGACCTCAGGCATGTGATGTTCATGGACATCGACGACCTGCCACGCATTCACAAAGTCGCTCATGGTTTTAGACATGGACCCTCTCTGTTCAGCCATCGCAAGGAACTTCAAGGCGCCATCTTTAGGCTGTGATGGCAGCCGGGGGACGCCTCTACGGCGCCAAATACGTCAAGAGCCGCGGATCGTCGCGCAGCTGCTGCGACGGACCCGCAAGGGCGACACGGCCGCGATCGAGCACATAGGCCTGCTCCGCCACACGCATTGCGAGATCGAGATGTTGCTCGACGATGATGATGGCGATCTCTCTGGCTAGCTCCATCAAGCGCTCGGTGATCTCCTCGATGACGCCGATCCAGACCCCCTCGGTCGGCTCATCCAACAGGAGGAGTTTAGGGGCTCCGAGCATCGCGCGGGCGATTGCGAGCATCTTGCGCTCGCCGCCGGACAGAGTGCCGGCCGGTTGATCCAGGCGCTGGCCGAGTTTTGGAAACATCCTCATCACCCGGTCCAGTGCCGATCCATCGCGGTTCAAAAGCGATCCAACGGCGAGATTGTCGCGCACGGAGAGGCGCGCGAACACTGAATGCTCTTGCGGCACGTATCCAATGCCGGCCCGGACCCGCTCTTCGGTGCGGCGGCTATCTATGTCTTGGCCGTTGAACTGCACGGCGCCCTTCCATGCCGGCAGTTCGCCAACGATGGCCTTCATGAGCGTGCTCTTTCCGGCGCCGTTGCGGCCGAGGACGGCCACACCGCCGCGCGGTGGGACGGCCATATTGACGCCGAACAGGACCTGACTGCGTCCATAGCCGGCATCGAGATGCTTGATATTGAGGAATTCAGGCACGGCGCAGATAAATCTCCTGGACGTTTCTGTTGGCCTGGATCTCGGCAACCGTTCCTGACGCCAGCACCTTGCCCTGATCGAGCACGGTCAGCCGGTCGCAGATGTCCCGAATGAAATCCAGGTCGTGCTCCACGATGACGAGCGAGCAGTGCTGTTTGATCGGCTGCAGCAATTCGCCGGTGACGCGGCGCTCTTCCAGGCTCATGCCGCCGGTGGGCTCGTCCAACAGCAGCAGGCGCGGTCGGCATGCGAGCGCCATCGCGATCTCCAACCATTGCTGCTGCCCGTGAGATAGGGTCGCCGCAGCATCAAAGGCGCGGTCGGCGAGCCGGAACTGGAGCAGCATCGTCATGACCTCCTCGTGCAGTCGTCCTCGGGTGCGCGAGAACGCCAGATCCAGCAGTGGGGACCGTGCCTGCAGCGCGAGCAGGATGTTGTCGTAAAGCGTGAGGGTCGGTAGCACGGCGGTGATCTGGAATTTCAGGCTCATGCCGGCTCGCGCACGCTCTGGCGGCGTAAACGAGGTGACGTCAGTATTGTTGAACGTCACCTTGCCTCGCGTCGGCACGAGCGCACCTGCAAGACACTTCATCAGCGTGCTCTTGCCCGAGCCGTTCGGCCCGATCAGACCATGAAACTCTCTCTCGCCGACCGTGAGCGCCGCTCCATCCAGCGCGGTGAGCTTGCCAAAGACCTTGGAGATGCCGGCAGCTTCAAGGAGCGGCATTGCGCTTCTCCTTGAGGCTCGGGCCGAAATGACCGACACGTTCTCGCTCGCCCAGCACGAGGCTGATCAAGCCGAGGGGGCGGAACAGAATGACGAGCAACAGCAGAACGCCGAGAATGATCGGCCAGATATCGCGATAATTATCGGAGAGCCAGAAGCTGAGGCCCTCGACAATCGCGGTGCCGATGACCGCACCGATGAATGTCCCAGAGCCGCCGAACAACACGTAGAGCACGACCTGAGTCGACATGACCACGCCCAGCATGTTGGTCCAGACAAACCCCTCGTGAAAGGCATAGAGGCTACCGGCAGTCCCAGCGATCGCGCCGCTGATTGCGAATATGATCGCCTTCAAATGTTGCACTTTGTACCCGAAGAAGGCGATCCGCTGTTCGTTCTCTCGCAATCCCGCCAGCGCTAGGCCGAACTGGGAGCGCAACAGAAAGCGCGACAGAAGGTAGATCAGAACTAGAATGGCGAGCACCAGGTAGTAAAAACCTGGTCCCTCGCTCACTTCGTGCGAACCGATGGTCATCGGTTGGATCGAAGGGATACCGTTCTGACCGCCAAGATATTGTGAACCTCTCGCCAGCCGATCAGCTGCGTACGCTCCCGTCATAGTACCAAGCGAAACGAAGACCACACTGGAGGGATGACGGCCGAGCAGCAGAAAGCCTGCCAGCAACAATGCCGCCACAAAGCCTATCAGCGTTCCGGCCGGAAGAACGGCAAAAATCGATCCAACCCCGAAATCGCGTGAAAGCAGCGCCACACCGTACCCGGCCATGCCGAAGAACAACGACTGACCCAAGCTCAAGATACCCGCATAGCCCCACACCAAGTCGAACGACAACGCGAAGAGGCACAAAATGAGCACCCGTGTCGCATAGACAGTGATGTAATCCCGCAGCACGAGAGGTGCGATGGAAGCGGCAATCAGCAATGCCAGTTCGAGAATCGGAAGCACCTTCTTTCGCCGTGCGAAGGCAGATGCCAGGACGGGCGAATGAGCAGCTTCAATGACCCGTGGCGGGGGCTGTATGCCAGTGCCGGTCGATGACATCAGCACTCCTTCGGATCGACCAGGCCGGCGCTACGCGCGACAATCTCGTACTGGCCGCCCTTCGCCACTCCAATGTACATGTTCATCCTGCAGTGGCGTTTGCCGGGCGCCATCTCGGCAGGCCCGCCCGGCCCTTCCGCAATCTTCGCGTGGTCGAGGGCGGCGGCTACCGCGTCGCGGTCAATTGTACCGGCCTCCTTCACTGCAGCCTCCCACAGCCTCAGTCCACGATAGGTGCCGGTCGCGGCGCTGCCTGCCGAGAACCGGAACTTGGCAGGGAATTGTTTGTCGTAAGCCGATTGAATCCTGGCGCTCGCTGGATCCTCCGCCGCGAGCACCTTGTAGTAGTCGAGGCTGCTCGCAAGTCCTTCAATCTCGTGAGCCTCGTTCATTTCCAGGAAGTTTTCGTCGTAATAGACGCAGCCTAGACGCCCACCGTTTTTGGAGAAGCCGGCTTGGTAGAGCTGTTTGAAGAACGGGCTAACGCCGGGCGGGACAATGGCGTTGAAAACCACGTCTACTTTGTTGGATATGATGCGGTTAACCGTAGAGGAAAAGTCGATCTGATCGAGCGGGTAGTATTCTTCAAAGACGACTTCGCCACCGCTGCTCTCGATCACCTTGCGCGCATAGGCATTGATGGTTTGCGGCCAAACATAATTCGAGCCAGGCAGCGCAAAGCGCTTGCCACCATTTTTGATCAACCAGGGAATGAACTGATCGCAGTTCTGAGCCGGTACCGGCCCCGTGCAGAAAAGATAGGGGGTGCACTCTTTACCTTCGTAACCTTCCGGATAGATATAGAGCGTCTTGCCGCGAGAGATAATGACGTCCTTGATCGCATTGCGCATCGAGCTCGAGATACCGCCGAGCACCAAGTCGACCCTGTCTCGCTGAATCAGCTTGCGCACATTTCCCACGGCGACGGATTCGTCTGAGGCAGTATCCTCAATCAGGAGTTCGATGGGGCGTCCCAACAGGCCGCCGGAATCGTTGATTTCCTTGACCAGCATGCGAGCGACATTGGCGTCGGTGTTGCCGGCGAAGCCGAGCGACCCCGTAAGATCGGTAGCAATGCCGAGCCTGATCGGGCCTTCTGCAGCATTTGCCCAGTCCGGGCGGATCAGCCAGCTACCCGGGCCCGCCGCGATTGCTGCCGAAGCGAGGGCAAAACTACCAAGAAAGCGGCGGCGGCTTGGTTGACGGCTGGCGTTGATCATCGGTTGACCCCTCTTCCCGAAACTAGGCCTTCCGGCCGGAACTTGATAAAAATGATGGCGAGCACGAACACCAGAACGTCGGCGATGACCGGTGACATCAGCCAAGGCAGCGAGGCACTGAACGTGCCGATGACGCTGGCGCCAGCGACCGGGCCCGCAAAGGACCCGACGCCGCCGACCATCACGGCAACAAAACCCTGGATAAGAAAGCGGATGCCGAGATCGGCGAACAGTGAAAAGACTGGCACGATCAGCGCGCCCGCGAGGCCCGCGAGCGCCGCACCAAACGCAAAGGTGAGGCTGTAGATCATGCCCGTGGAGATGCCCGAGGCACGCGCCAGCGACGGGTTCTCCAGAGAGGCGCGGACTCGCAGGCCGAACGAGGTGTAGGCGAGCAATGCATGGCTCGCGGCCATCACCAGCAAAGTGATGATGACGATGACGCCGCGCCAGGTGGCGAAATGTAGACTTCCGATCGTGATGGAGCCACCGATTGGCTCAGGCACCGAGAGATAGAGTCCGCCGATCAGACCGCGCACGACTTCGCGAATGGTCAGCCCGAGCGCATAGGTGCCGAGCATGGCGACGATTGGAGCGGCGTAGAAACGTCGCACCACGAGCTTTTCCAGGATGAAACCAAGCGCGCCGACGACGACGGGCGCGGCAAGCATCCCGAGCTGGACCGGCAAACCGACGCTGTGCACGAGATAAGTGACGTAGGCGCCGAGCAGGACGAACTCGCCCTGGGCGAAGTTGAAGATACCCATCATGCTGGCAATGATCCCGAGGCCGAGCACGACCAGCACAACGATCGCGCCGAAGCTCAAGATTTCGAAGATGGCGATAGGTAGCGTGTCCATGCTGCTGCGTCACATTCCCGGCGATTGCGAGCACATCCTCTTCACGCCGACCGCTTGACGGCGTGGGCTACTCGTTGGAATGCGAAGGGCTTCTGCCACGAGAGCGCTCCTAGAAGGTCATCCCGGCAATGGGAGTTGCAGGCGAACGTGAGCTACTTGGGCGGCTCGCCTGTCGACACTTCATTCACGACACCCAGCGCGAGATTTCCTAGAGAAACGTAGGGGAGATGTGAGTAATGTTGAGTAATGTTCGCTGGGCAACCGACATTGCACCCGCGGCCGAACACCTGCCTTGCCAATCAGCGGAAATGTAGATTCAATTCCCTTGCACACGTGTTTTACAAGGTTTGAAGCAACTCGTCGGACGCCGGAGGCGTGTCATTATACTCTTCTAGCCGCCTGATGACGGCGCATGACAACCCGCTTCGGTCGGCGAACTCCTTCACCGACCAGTTCAGCATCACCGGAGGCTCGCAACTGCCTCCCGGTGAGCTTTGATGCGGGCCGACGGTTGCGACGATCTTGGCGTTGCGTGAGCGGCGCATCGTGCCCCTCCAAATCATGAGATCATAGTTGCATGAAACCCGGCAGGGCTGTTCATAAGATGTTCAAAGCGGTGCTGGTTGGACCATCCACACCCTTGACTTTACCCCCGGTCCGTCGTCGCAGGGGAACAGGAGAGAACATTCGGCTTACGCTCCCGATGCCGCCGCGAGCTGCTCCTGTCGCGCCGACCGCACGATGCTGTCGACTGCGCGGTAGGCGAACACAATCGCCGGGCCGATCGTAATGCCTGCCCCTGGGTAGATTCCACGCATCGGCGAGGTCATGTCATTGCCGCAGGCATAAAGACCTGCGATCGGCGCGCCATTTCCATTCAGGACCTGTCCCTCGGCATCGGTTGAGAGGCCGGTAGCCGTTCCAAGGGTTGCCGGGACAATTGGGAGTGCAATGAATGGGCCGGTTTTGATAGCCCCAAGGTTCGGGTTTTTCTTTCCGACCGCCGGATCTCCCAGCGTACGGTTGAAAGCCGATTCACCGCGGTTGAAGAGCGGATCGCGTCCTTCAGCTGCGTGGGCATTGTGTTCTTCAACGGTCTTCTCGAGCTCTGTCGGGTCGAGGCCCAATTCCGCCGCAAGCTCCGCAATAGTCCGGCCAATCTCAATGTAGCCCAACCGCGCATACTTCTTGATGCTCAATGTCCATGGCCAGGGGAGCAGGTATCCCATGCCCCTGAGGCGGACGAATTCCTTGTCGCAGATGAAATAGAACCGCTTGTCCGCCGGATAACCGTTGTTGAACATGGCAAGGCAGATATCATGATACGAATTGGATTCATTGACGAAGCGCTTGGCATTTGGCCCCACCGCGATGACGCCTGGACGGCCACGATCAAGCCAGCCGTACGGGACCACTTGCAAGGAGCGGCCGTTCCTGAGGATCGAGACGGGCGTCCAGAAGCCGCTCGATGCCACGTCATTATCGATCGCAGCTCCGAGCTTGCCTGCGAGCGCAATGCCATCGCCAGTGACATCGCTGTGGGCGAGCGTATCATTGTGCTGGTGGGCTCCGCTGAGCTGAGCTCGCAATTTTCCGTTGCGCGCAAAGCCGCCGGTTGCCAGGATCACTCCGTGCGAGGCGCGGACCCGGAGATCGGCGCCATCTCGCTTGACGATTGCGCCAGTAACTCTCCCGCCTTCCCTCGTGAGTTCGATCGCCGGGCAACGTGGCCAGATTTCAACGCCATATCTACGAAGGCTTACCAATAACCGCGCGATCAGCGCATTGCCGCCACTGAGTTCAGTCCCCCTCCTGTAGCGCAGCCGGTCGCCTGCGTAGCGGCTGACCCGGCCGAGGACGTGTTTGAACGAAGCAACTGACTGGAAGGGGTTGAGGAAGCTTCTGACCTCGCCGGACGAAATCATCATACCGCCGAGCACGACGCGAATCGGATCACCTATCAGGTCGAAATCCTTGCCAAGGAGCCGTCCGTCGTAAGGTACTGGGCTCAGCGCCCGGCCCTTGTCGACCCCGCCGATTTGGCTCGAATGATAATCCGGAGCGGAGGCCAGTGTGAACTTGACTTCACTCCCATTCTCCAAGCTGGCGAGCGCCGTTGGGCCGTCTTCAAGATAGGCGTTCACGAACTCCGGGCGATAGTAGTTGCCAAGTTCGTGTTGCAGATAGGTCTTCGCTTTCGTAATCGAATCATCGATTTTCGCGGCTCGGGCCTGCATTGAGCATGGAACCCAGATCATGCCGTTCGAGAGCGCGGTCGTGCCGCCAAGCCGGTTAGACTTCTCGCAGACCGTGACGCGAAGTCCGGCCTTTGCCGCATAGAGCGCTGCGGACAGTCCGGCGGCGCCGCTGCCGATCACGAGCATGTCCGTCTGCGAATCGTGCGTTGGCTTGCTCGCTTTGGAGAAGGAAGCTGCATTGTTCAATTCGGTGATCGGGCTATTCATTCGCGCCTCGGTGTGGAGTCTGCAGTGAATGCTGACGCTCTCGCGGGAGCGGAACGGCTTTGAATTCTTCGGCTGCAGCCTTCACCGCCCGCTCGATCGGGATCCGTTCGATGGAGGAGGCGCCAACGAAGCCGACACATCCGGTCGATCGGTAGACTTCCGAGGTATCGTGGGGCTCAGCGATTGCGCCGCCGTGGCAGAGGAGGGTGACGTCCGGGCGGACGGCCTGAGCTGCAGCATTGATGTCGTTGATGCGCCTGATGGCCTCTTCAATCGACTGTCCCTCCTCATGCCCCACAAGCCCGCCGCGGGTTGCGCCGACATGTGGGACGATGCAGTCGGCTCCCGCCGTTACCATCGCTTTGGCGTCGTGCGGGCTTGCGACATAGGCGAGCGAGAAGATGTTCTTCTTGCGGGCCGCCGCGATCATCTCAACTTCACGCTCAAAGCCGAGCCCGACGCGGTCTCGACGCTCACGCCATTTCTCACCCATTGTTGAAATGGTCGGGTAGTTGATCACGCCGGAGAAGCCGGCAGCCCAGAACTTGTCCAGAAGGTCATCGAGGTCGAGCCGGAGGGGATCCCAGGCCTCGACACCGCCTATAACAGGAACGGAGGAGACGACATTGCGGATCTCCGCCGCTAGCTCAAGCGTCCGCGCATTGGAATCGCCGATCCGGCTCGTCGGCAGCCCCATCAACCGCGATAACCCAGTACTGTAGACCACGAGCATATCAGCCCCGCCGAGAGCTGCGCATTTTGCGACGAGCCCGCAACTGCTCGCCGCGGCAAGCACTGCCTTTCCCGCCGCAACTTGAACCGTGATCTTTGCGAGTATTTCGGCCCGATCAAACATCCGCACGCGAGGACCCTCCTGGTGTCAATCGTTCGACGATCCACGATGCGGCCGCGTCTGCAAATTCCGGATCGTTGATGTGACAATCCAGCTCGCGGGCGATAATCGAGGGCGGTAGGTTTTGCCTGACAGCGTCGAACCAGGCTCTATCGGCTTCAGGGTTTCGAAAGATTCCACCGTCTCGGTCATAGTCAGACACCCCCTTGGCCGGCCACAACACGAGGGCAGGCGCCTTTGCTTGCGAAAGACGCTCTGCTGTGAGCCTGCCTATGCGCTCGTTCTCCGAGACGGTCGTGCGCATGAGCGTCGTGAAGGGAGTATGCGAATAGAATTGGCGCCCCTTGAACTCGGCAGGCACGCTCGAGGGAGGGCCAAAATTCACCATGTCGACAGCTCCCGGCGCGATAAGCTGAGGTATCAACCGGCGAGAAGCTGCTTTGAGCCGATCGGGACCTGCACTGGCGGTGCCGCCGACGAGCTCGTCAGCGAGCTCGGTTGTGGTCAAATCGATCACCGCATCGAACTCACCGGCGGACACGAGCTGCTCCATCTTGCGGCCCCCGGCGCCATTGGCCGGAAAGACAATCGCGTCGACGCCTGCCTCTGCTAGCCGCGCTACACAGCGATTTGCCGCCGGGGTCGTCACGCCAAAGGCCGTGATCGCTACAGTCTTTGTCTTCCGCCGCTCTCGAGCAGGCACATAGCGCATCGCCGCAATGGCCCGCCCTGCGTTGTCGAGAACGCGCTCGGTGAACGCGTTGATTCCGAAGAGATCGACCAGGGTCGGATAGAGGATGATGTCATTGTGGAGGGCGAGTTCGGCCAGGAGGGCTGGCCTCGCGCTGCTCACCAGCAGCTTTGGGAATCCATATGGCAAATCCGATACAACTTCACCGAAGACTGCGCTGCCTTTGCCGCCCGCCACTCCGACGACTGCGTCGATCGCACCTGATCGCAGGAGCTCCTTGACTTCTTCACGCGCGCTTGCAGCTATTTCCCGTAAGAGCTCGGCGGGTGCAGCCACCCGTGCATCGCTGCTATCCGCCTCGCTTCTGCACCTTCTGTTTGATGTGCCTACATCGATCGTAAGAGTCTTGCGGCCCCACTGTTCGATGACGCGCGCGAGATAAGTGCTTTCGCGGCCCTTTGTGTCCAAGGTTGCGATAATCGCGACCTTGCCCGCAAGATCGGAGGCGTGACCATCCCGGACCGACCTCTGGTCGCCCGCGCAATGGTGAGACACGATCTTCCTCCTAGACGTTTCTGGACATTTGGAGGTCTAGATCGAAGTAAAATGGCTCATAAGGCCGGATACGAGCGCGACTGGGTAAAATTGGGTAGGTGCCAACCGGCGCGTTGCGGACGCGCGATCTCAAGCGGGTGACGGTGGACACTACCGTGCAGCCCAAGGCCATCACCTTCCCGACCGATGCCAAGCTGGTCCATGCGGCGATCAGGGGGGTCAACCGGCTGGCCGGCGCGCATGGCCTTGAGCTGCGGCAATCCTATCGGCGCATCGCCAAGCAGGCGGCGATGATGGCGGGTCGTTATGCCCATGCCAAACAGTTCAAGTGCCATCGTCGGCAATTGCGCCTGCTGCGGTCGCGGCTCGGCCGCCTGATCCGAGACATCCGCCGCAAGATCGCCGGCCAGCCAGAACTCGAAGCTGCGTTCGAGCAACCGCTTTCGCGCGCAGGCCAGATCCGCTCCCAGGAGCAGCGGCAGCGCGGATACAAGCTTTACTCCTTCCACGCACCCGAGGTCGAATGCATCGGTAAGGGCAAGGCCTCAGCGCCTTATGAGATCGGCGTCAAGGCTTCGATCGTCACCACCAATGCCCGCGCCCCGGGCGGCCAGTTCGTGCTGCACGCCAAGGCGCTGCCGGGTAACCCCTATGACGGGCACACGCTCGGCGAGGTCATCAACAGCACCGAGGCGCTCACTGGCTGCGGAATCGAGCGCGCCTATGTCGACAAGGGCTATCGCGGTCACGAAACAGAAAACCCGCGCTGCGTCTTCATCTCTGGCCAAAAGCGTGGCGTCTTCGGGGTGATCAAATGCGAACTCAGACGCCGCTCCGCCATCGAGCCCGTGATCGGTCATATGAAGACCGACGGACACCTCGGCCGCTGCCATCTCAAGGGCCGCGACGGCGATGCGGCCAATGTCGTCCTGACCGCCGTCGGCCACAATCTTCGCCTCGTCCTCGCCTGGCTGAAGCTTCTGCTGCACCTGATACTGAACGCTTTGATGCAGCTGCTCCCTCTCATACCCGCGCTCAAACCAGATTCTTAACGGACGACTATGAGGCGTTTCGAACAGCCAGAAGCAAGCTACCGATCCTGGCGCAGTTGGTCCGACGCGTCGAAAAAGCTGGCCGCTATTCAGATATTATCGGGCATCTGCGGCGTTCCTCCGGCCACGCTCACGACTAGCGACCTAGATGTCTTGTCCACCGTCGGTTGGCGCCTTGTGGCGACCGCCTGTGAGCGCGCGATCATCGCGCTTCGGCAGATTTCCCGTTCGTTTTAACGCGGACGGGTCGTTGGCAGCTCTTCGGCGTCGTCGGTTGCGATCGTCGGATCCGCCAAATCGTAACCGAAGCCTTCGTAAACGAACGCGCTACGGATCAATTCGCAGTCACGCTCGCTGACGCCAACCTGTCGGCAGACCCTATACCAGGACTCCCCAATGGTCGCTTTCATGCCGTCTACGATTGCCGTTGCCTCTTCTTTTGATAAGAGGAAACGTTCGCTCTGCGAGAGCAAATTGAGCCGGTTGGCGTAACGCCCCCAGTTGCCAAACGCCATCGCCAGGTCCCGGCGCTCCAAGGCAATCATCGGGTTCGGGGTGAGGTCGTATGCCGGTGATAGAGACCACGCTTGGTCCTTTGCCAAGATGGCGTGGTTACGTGGATGATCGTCGGTATTGGAGATGAGAGCGTTAAAGCACACCCGCCGAAACAGCTCTGGCAGATCTTTCGACTGAGTTCCGGATGCGGCTCGCCGAATTTCGTCAGCCAGCAGGAGATATGACCATCTTCGACGCTTATCGACAGTATCAGGCGTGTCATCGGCATCGAGCAGCGTCAAGGCGCTCACCATCCTGCTGCGGTGGTAACCCTTCTCCGCCTTATTCCGATCGAACCGTTTAATCAGGACGACATCTTTATCGCCGATCGTGGTCATCTGGCTCTCTGCGCACGAGATCCCGCACCCGCGAGCAAGGGTCAGCATAGCGTGCTCGACCCGAGGGTTATTCCATCGATCGTCGCGGTGGGGGAATTTCGCGAGCCAAAGCGCACCCTCGTCCTCGACAGTAGCCTTCGGCCGCGCGCCCCCCATCGAAGTGCCCGCGCGCATCAACGCCTCTGCCTGTTCAGCGTCAGCACCTGCTGGTGCTGCTGCTGCTGGATCCTTCTCGGCGGCAACGATCTGGTCGGCTACTTCGATTAAACGCGCCAAGTCCACCGTCTTGTTGAACGTGCGAACAGGTGCCGGCGGTTGCACGTTGAGACCAAAACCCAAAGCGCCGGCGCGATCGTCGGGTGAATTGAGCAGATATTGAATTTCGCTCGGCGACGGATTGCCCAAACGAGTTTCGATCAGCTTGCGTCCCCAGGCGTCCGGAGAGCTGTCGCGCAACGCGCCAAAATTGCCCCGCAGCTTCGTTGTCCGGAATGGCGGAACTTGAATCTTGAGCTCGACCGGATCGAACTCGACGCGATCCTTTCGCTCGAGGTAGCTGCGGCCATAGACGAATTGTCCAACGGCGGCACCTTGGCGTGTCGTGTCAAGCTGATACCGCCCGGCCGTAACCGGTTCTGTCTGGCCTGGCAGCGTGATATAGACGAAACATTCCTCAGAAGGCATTGCTTGGTCCCCCCCCCTGTCGCGCACGCTCGCGCTCATCGAGGCCGCTTAGAGCGAGCCCCTCCTCATCGTTCTTCGGGTTGGCAACGTCGGCAAGAGACGGGAGAAGATTCATTGCCCACAGCATGCCGAGATACACGCCGGCACTGGTGCTCAGTTTTCCGTTCTCAGCATCGGCGATGACGTGCCGATCTACGCCCAGCTTAGTTGCCAGCTCTGTATGGCTCAGGTTGCGGCGCAGGCGCGCGGTCCGGAGATTGTTGCCCAAGCGCTTGATCGCTTCCTGAACGGCAGAGGGTGGTGCGCTGATAAACTGACTGCGAGGAGGCATGGCGTCTTAAGGCTCCCTTAAATGGCTTATTGGCGCCTTACGGCACCAAGAAATATATCACTCCTCTCGGCTGTGTCAACTACTTGGCGCCTTAAGCTACCGCAAATCCACATATTGGCGCCTTAATACGCCAAAACTTCCCTAAAGGCTAGAATTACCCGTGTGCACCTTGCGCCTCAACATGGGCCCGCGACGGCGGCCTCGCGAGTACATAACAGGAACATCGAAGACTGCCCTTTCAACCTCGCTCAATGCGGCAAAGCCAGTTCTTTGCCAAAGAGCGGGCGATTTCTGCCCGCCTCAAAAGTGCGGATTGCGTGGAAAAGGGCGGCGACCGGCAAACAGCATGTAGACATCGCCGCCGCAGACGGCCCAACCGCACTTGGATGATTTTCAATCGGGACCGGTCGGAATGGGGAAGTTCATGAACTTTAAAGCAATCGCAGCCGGCGCTTCAACTGAACCGACCTTGCAATGCCCCAACTGCAATCACGAGATCCACCTGACGGAATCATTGGCTGCTCCGCTGCTCGCGGAAACGCGTCAGCGCTTTCAGGAACAGCTGGCGAGCAAGGACGCCGAGTTGGCTCGAAAAGTCGAGGCGCTGCGGCTGGAACGCGAGCAACTTACGAGGGAACGCGAGCAACTTGAAGACCGGGTCGCACAACGATTGGCGATAGAGAGGGCGCAACTTGCCTCTAGCGAGGGAAGGAAGGCGCGCGAGGCGGCTGCCGCTGAGCTACAAGCGAAGGAAGCGGAGGCTGCAGAGCTAAGGGCCAGCTTGGCCAACAACAACCTCAAGCTGGCCGAGGCCCAGAAGCAACAAGCCGAGTTGATGCGACAACAACGAGCGCTCGAAGAGGAAAAGCGGGAGCTCGACTTAACCATAGAAAAACGCGTGCACGCATCCCTCGGGGAAATCCAGACTAAGGCAAGGCAGGATGCCGACGAAGCCGCGCGCTTGCGCGTTGCGGAAAAGGACCAAACAATCGAGTCCATGGCCCGCACGATCGAAGAGTTGAAGCGCAAGGCCGAGCAAGGTTCGCAACAGTCGCAAGGTGAGGTTCTCGAACTTGAGCTGGAGGAGTTGCTCCGGGGAAGGTTTCCCACAGATCTGATTGAGCCTGTCGGTAAGGGTGAGCTCGGTGCCGACGTGATGCAGCAGGTGAACGGCTCGATCAGTCAACCCGCCGGCATCATCCTATGGGAGTCGAAGCGGACTAAGGCATGGAGCGACGGCTGGCTTGCAAAACTTCGCGATGATCAACGCCGCTGTGGCGCGGACGTGGCGCTTATCGTCTCACTGGCTCTACCAAAGCATGTAGAGCATTTCGATCTCATCGACGGCATCTGGGTTGCTCATCCGCGATGTGCGCTCCCGGTTGCAGTGGCTCTCCGCCAGGGACTTATCGACGTCAACAGTTCGCGCATGGTTCAACAGGGACAGCAGACCAAGATGGAGCAGGTCTACCAATACCTGACCGGCACAAAATTCCGCCAACGGGTGGATGCCGTGGTCGAGAAGTTTAACGAAATGCGCGAGGATTTGGATAAGGAGCGCAAATTCTTGGGAAGGCAGTGGGCCAAGCGCGAAACGCAAATATTGGCCGTGATCGAATCGACCGTCGGCATGGTTGGTGACCTGCAAGCGATTGCCGGCAAGGCGATGCCGGAGATTCCCAGTCTAGAGGTCCCAATGTTGGAAGCCGCAGGCCAACCTGACTGGAAAGTAGGATAAGCGCATATCGATCCCCGCCATTCGCCTTAGTCGAACGGAGAGTTGGGCGTGCCCCAAAACAACCGCATGAACAGGTACCACATTGCTTTAACACCCGAAGAACAAGAGCTTCTGAGTAAGATTGATCTTCGGGATGACTTGCCCGTGCGATCGATCCACACGCAGTCTACCAAAGCAATCGCGCACCGATTTTGGCGCTGATGAAATCTCTCATCGATCGTGGGGCGATACCTCAGCATCGCGTCAGTTTTTTCACGGATCCCAAGTACAAGCCAGGCCACCTGAAGGGGTCTCGGCAAAGCCTTTTCGAAAGAAACGGCACCAGAGGTGAAGAGATCTTCGAGCACCCTCACTTCAAGCCGTATCTTAGATATTTTCTGCACGGATGCGAATTACCGACCGGGGTAATTTCCGAATTCGAACGGGAAGTCGACAATCCCGAGTGGGTCAGCGGGAGCGATGGGATCGATCTTGCGAAGAAGGCGATCGCAATTTGCCGACGGCACCGCATTCCCAAGCACGAAGCCGTCGAACAATTTTTCAAGCTCGCGCTGGATATGGGAATAAGTTTCTCTCATGCGAACACGATACAGGGCATAATCAGCCGATCCAGCTTGAAATGAAGCGGCTATTCGGATTTGCTTTTCGGCCTCAGAGGCCGATCGGCGCGGGCGTGGTGTTGAAACGAATTCGACCGTGAGCAGAAATCTACGTACGGCATAGCCGCCGGTCCAGGCCTCCGAAATCGAGAGAATGATCCACTTCAGACTGGCGAGGGGTGCCTCTTTGCGTTCGGCGAGATTCGGAAACATCTCTTGGAACGTCTCTTCAGAGCCGCCGGATCCAATCCGAGCATCCCGAACCGCTTCAGCCCAAACTGGGCCGCTGGCACCGACCTCCAGGTGCGGATCTTAGGCGAACACCCCAAGGCTATGGCTACGATAACCCATTGAACTAACACACATGGTAGGCTCATTGGGGATATTAGCGTCCGAGGTCCTTAGCCAGCCAAGAGCGTGCCGGGGCCTGCCGCATCATCGAAAGGATCCCTCGCGATGGAGCGACCTGACGGGGCCCTCTGCGTTTCGATGAAGGCGCCCGATGAGGTACAGCAGTTCCGAAACGAGGTGATTGAGCGCCACCGTGTGGATTGGAAGCCGCCTCCCATGAACCGACCGGGGCAAGCGTAGCTGGCGGATCTTTGATGGATTAAGCCGCCCGCATGATCGCAAGGACGTCCAATTCCGCGACACCAGTTCCCGAGCGCGCGGCGAGGCGCGCTCCGAGTCAAAAAGATGCCGCTGCTGGAGTTTTCCAGCAGCGGCGCCAGTCAGGGAGGAAGCAGACGAGCCGGTCTGCTAGCGGATCCGTAGGGCACAGATAGTTCGCCCGAAATTTCTTTACCCGAGACGCTTCACGGGCCCTCTTTCATCGCGAGCGGAGCTCGCTCAGTACCCTGCAGCAAATCGCATCCGGCACTCAGGACGGGCGCGGAGAGCCCAGTTAAGCAGCCAGGAGGAAACGGCGCCGACGACCATCCCTTCCCGGCCGAACCTGGCTCCTGCGCAAAAGAAAGCAGTGCGATGCTCCGATAACGATCGACGTCGTGGTCTAGACCTGGATGAAGCGGCGTGTAAGATCGGCGGAAGCATCAATTGGGTAGGGTTGGGTAGAAACCGTGAGAGCCAACGTCTTAGGTCGCCTTGCCGCAAGTCTCTCCTCGTCTCGCGGTGATCAGATGACGATCTATGCGCCGTCACTGCGGACCCTTCCACAGAACGCCATGCTGGTCATGGCCACGCTTCCCGTCATCGACTGGAACGACTGTCTCCTGCGGGACTTGCAAGCGGGGCCCAAAGTGCCCTCTTCCTGCTATGCGGCGATCGTCATGATCGACCCGTTTGCATGCTGGGAAGATCTTGGTGATTTGTTGGAAGGTGCAAGGATGACCGGAGTGACGAACTTTCCGCCTGCCTCCATGATTGAACGGACACCGGCAGGAGTGCCGCTCGATCGCGCTCAGGAGCTCGAGCTTCGCCGTATGGAGTGGTTTGCAAGCCGAGGGTTCAAAGTCCTGTTTGTCGGGGAGGACGAGGCAAAGATAACAGCCGCGGAGCAACGGCTAGGTTCGCAACTGGATGGGTCCGTCTATCTGCGACCCGAGGCGCTTGCGCTGCCGATTGGATCGGACATCAGGCTCATAAGCCTTGGCTCTCATGGATCGTCGTCGGTACCGAAGTTCTCTCTGGAGCAGGCCTCCACGGCCAAGCAGCCGCTTCGACGGGCATGAGGCCTTATTCGAGGATCCGTAGTTTCTTGATTTTGTTGTAGAGGGTTTTGCGCGAAAGCCCGAGAGAGCGAGCAGTCTTGCCGCGGTGAAGCCGGTTTCTCTTCAGGCCCTCGATAATCCAGTCCCGCTCGGACAGGGAGGCCGCGGGCCGTGCGCCTGAAGGGGGCTGCAACAACGGCTTTAGCACCTCACCGGTGATGTGACTTGATGGCAGGGTCACGAGCTGGTTCACGATCTGCCGCAACTCGCGCAAATTGCCTGGCCAGTCGTGCCCGGCGAGCGCAAGGAATGCAGAGTTTTCTATCGTGAGCGTCTGGGCGCTGGAATCTCCTTTGGCTTCGACGGTGAAGTGTTGAACGAGTTGCGGCAGATCTTCAAGCCTGTCGGGTAGCGAAGGTAACTGGACATCCAACCCGGTAAAAAGGTCGAGAAGCCGCGCGCACAGAACCGTTTCAAGGCCAGCGCCTCGGGCCACCGTCGCGGTCGCAATGATCCGGGCGTGGGAGCGCATGACAGTTACCCCGTTCAGAGGGGTAAACCCGCCTGTCTCCAGGTAATCGGCAAGGCGCTCCTGGCCTTCGCGCGAAAGCTGGTCAACATGCAGCAGCAAGACGGCGCCGTCGCTCGATGCCTCCAGCAGCGACAATTGGCGTCTGCCACTCTCAAGCCGCTCGGCGCCGAAAAACGGGCCGAGTGTATCCATCGCCGGACCGGGTCGGCAATGAAACAGCGTCGCCTTGGCGTGCCTGCGCTCGCTGAACGCGTGAACCAGGCTTGCTATTCTACGCTTGCCGGAGCCGGTCTCGCCCCAGATGAGGACTGGGCTGGGGGTTGCCGCAACGCGTTTGGCCATCTCGAGGACGCGCTTCATTGCCGAGGACTGCGCGATGACGCCGTGCCTAAAGCCACTCAACTGCAGCTTCCTTTCGAGCAGATCCACCTTCTCGCGCAACAGGTGGATGGTCTTGAAGCCCGACGTCACCTCGAGAACCGACATCTCCAGAGGCACGCGGTCCAGCGAAGAGCCTCCGATGAACCCTTGGATTCCGGTTTCGCGGCAGATGTCCAGGAGCTCGTCCGGCTTTGTGATCGGGCCGCCCCCAAGCAAGCAGATGGTGCTCTTATTGACGGATTGAGCAACGCGCGCAACGGCATTCGTACGCGCTGCAAGTTCAGACAGGCTGATCGATGGATCGGCCCCGCTTTCAACCGCGCGGTTTAGATTGAAATTGATGCAAATGGCCTCGGCGCCGGCTTCGACCATTCGACGCGCTTCAGATTGAGTGCGAGTATAGGCAATCGTCATCAGGCCGCGTTTTGCAGCCTTCACAAGGAGCTCAATCTCCCGGGAATAGCCAAGGCCGGACTTCTCGAGCAACGACCTGCGGTCATCATCGATGTGTATGACCGAAGGGAAGTTGGTCACGCCAGCAAATCCCCATTTGATGATCCGGTCGAGCCATCGATCCAGATTAAGCTCGGGGTCGAATGTACAGGTGCCGAAGAAGACCGGCAGTTTCGTATTTGGCAGGATCTCGGTCCGTCCGAACCCCGCTACGAACTCGTTACTATTGCGGATTGGAAGAATCGAGGCGGGCGAGGCCCCGCCCATGGCACGAAAACGGCCAGCATTGAGTGCGAGCACGAAATCGGCGCCCGCCCGCTCCGCGGCCCTGGCCGTCATGCCCGATCCGATCCCCGCACCAAGGACAAACGAACGGGAATTCCGGAAGAACTGCCTGATGCCGGCTGCCTTCACCTCAGTGGTCCGCGTGTCCATCCGGAGCCGGCATCATCGCACGGCTCGACGTCGAGACTAGCTCCAAGTCGCAGGCGCTTGCAACCGCCGAACCGCCTTTCCGTTGCTCATGAACAAGTGGCAATCGGCTGGAGCGGCGGTGAGGGTAAGCTTTCCGGCGCCTTTGCGCGAGCCGGATTTTGGTGCCCTGGCGACGACCGTTTCGTCTCCAACGTTACCGTAGATGTACGTGACACTTCCGAGATGCTCAACGAAATCCACCTCGAGGCCAATAGAAATCTCCTGCTGCTCGGGTGCCGGTGAGGAGAAGTCATCCGGGCGAATTCCGACAGTGACCGGCTTGCCAATTAGCATTTGGTCCGGCTGGACCGGAACGGAGATTGTAGAACCGGCGTCCAATCGGACGTCCAGGCCATGCTCGTGAGCTGCCTCGACCTTGCCGCCCAGGAAATTCATCTTCGGCGAGCCGATGAATCCTGCCACAAAGCGCGAGGCCGGATTGTGATATAGATCGTGGGGGCTGCCGACCTGTTCGATGTTGCCGTCCTTGAGGACGACGATCTTGTCAGCCATGGTCATCGCCTCGACCTGGTCATGCGTCACATAGATCATGGTATTTCCGAGCTGCTTGTGCAACTTGGCGATCTGAACCCGCATTTGCACGCGCAACTCGGTGTCGAGGTTGGACAGGGGCTCATCGAACAGAAACACTTTTGGTTCTCGCATGATGGCCCGCCCGATTGCGACGCGCTGGCGTTGCCCGCCTGAAAGTTGTCGAGGCTTGCGATCCAATAGATGGTCGATCTGCAATAGCGCCGCTGTTGTGGCTATCTTGGCGGCGATCTCCGCTTTCGAGGCTTTGGCCATGCGCAGGGGAAAGGCCAGGTTCTCTCTCACCGTCATATGCGGATAGAGAGCGTAACTCTGAAAGACCATGCCGAGGTTGCGATCGGCCGCATCGACGTCGTTGACGAGCTCATTGTCGATGAGGAGCCGCCCACCGCTGATGGGCTCGAGCCCGCCAATCATGCGCAGAAGCGTGGATTTGCCTGACCCGGACGGACCAACGAAGACGACAAACTCGCCGTGAGCGATGGTCAGGTCGATATTACGCAGGATCTCGATGGTCCCATAGGCCTTCTTCAGGCCGTCCAGGCGAACATTGGCCATTATGCCCTCCTCTGTCGCACCTCGGCCGCGCGGGCAGCACTTACCTCAATTTCGCGCAAGCTCGATACGATGAAGTCGGGGGCCATCAAGGACGGATCCTGACGCGTCGGCACGCCGGTTGTAACAAGCACCGTGACAAGGCCCGCCCTCTGTCCAGCTTGAATATCCGTAGCAACTTGGTCGCCGATCATAATGGTCGAGCCGCGGTTCGTACCAACGCGTGAGAGCGCTGTCTCTATCATCGGCCCTTGCGGCTTTCCGACGATCGTAGGCTGCACTTGCGTAGCGGCAGCCACAGCTGCAATCGTCGCACCAGCCCCAGGCTCGAAGCCGCTGGCCGTCGGCAGCAGAAGATCGGGATTGGTTCCGATGAAGAGAGCGCCATTGAGGATCGCCTCAACGGCAATTCGCATCTTCTCGTGCGTGATATCCCGGTCAAGCCCCATCACAACGGCTTCAGGCGTTCGGTCAGTGACCTCCAGCCCAACATCGCGCATGGCCGTGACAAGCGAGGGAGCGCCGATGACATAGATTCGCGTCAGCTGCGGATAATTCGCTCGAATGAGCTCTGCGGCGGTGATGGCGCTTGTAACGACCTTTGACGGTGCGATGGAAAGACCAAATTCTCTCAGCTTGCGGACGACGTCCTCGGGGGTATGCGTGGAATTGTTCGTCACGAAACAGAACGGCACGCCGGCTTCCTGCCATCGCGTAAATGCTTCTATCGCATCCGCGATTGCGGTGCTGCCACGATAGATCACGCCATCCAGGTCCGAGATGATCCCTTCTATTGGCGGCCAGTTCACGTTTGAGCCGGTGCTAACCATGCATCAGCATCCCGCCATTCACATGGACGATCTGCCCGGTCATGTAGGAGGCCGCGGGGCTGGCCAGGAACACGGCGAGGCCTGCGATATCCTCGGGCAATCCGACCCGGCCCAGCGGAATTCGGCCACTGTGGCGCGCTTCGGTCTCCTCCCGCGGACGCCCGTGCATGGGGGTATCGATGATCCCGGGTGCAATCGCGTTGACGTTGATCTTGAGCGGAGCGCATTCATAGGCGAGCAGCTTTGTCACGTCGTGCACAATGGCCTTTGACAAGCAATAATCAGCGCCGCCAGCCTGGTAGTTGAAAACCGCGCCTTGAGATGACAACGAGGACCCGACATTGACGATGCGGCCGCCCTTGCTCTTCATGAAGCGCTCGATCGCTAGCTTCGCACAGCGAAGCACCGCAACGGAGTTGATCTGTATGGTCTTTTCGATTCTATCGGAATCGCCGGTCAGAAGCGGCTGAGCCGACTTTATTCCGGCGTTGTTGATCAAGACGTCGAGCCTGCCGAAGCGCTGGGCGATCTCATCAAGCACCCTGTCGACATCATCTTCTCGTGACACATCCATGCTCATCGGCAGGATGCCATTGCCGTGCGGCAAGCGCGTCAGAATGTCCCGAAGGTTTTCCACATTTACGTCGGTTGCCAGGACGTTTGCACCGCCTTGACGGAAAGCATTGGCAATGGCTGAGCCAATGCCCCCACCCGCACCGGTCACGAGCACGGTCCTGTCTGCAACTGAGAACTGTTCGGTCATTCCAACTCCAAGATCGTTTGAGAATTTAAGAATTCGTCGACGGCCCCACTGCTGGGCATCGAGCTTTGGGCGCCGCGTCGCGTCACACATAAGGCGGCAACCGCGAGCGCCTTTTTGATCGCTTCTCGTATCGGCAACCGGTGGGCAAGAGAGGCTGCGAAGGCTCCATTAAAGGCATCGCCAGCGGCGGTCGTATCAACGACCTTCACAGGAAATGCCCTGAGCGCAAAAGACGCGCTGGCATCGGTGTAGTAGGCCCCCTGCGCACCAAGCGTGATCAGGGCAGCTCTCGGCCCGAGATCGAGAAGCTTTCCGGCCGCATGAGCTGCGCTGTCGAAGTCGTGCACCTCGACACCGGTGAGCTCGAAAGCTTCCGTCTGGTTTGGAGTGAGGAAATCGACACTCCTCCACGCCGCCGCGGACAGGCCTGCCCTCACAGGGGCCGGATTGAAAATGAGCTCAAATCCTTTGCTGCTCTTCATTGCAAAGAGGTGATTGAGCGCGGGGACGGGCATGCCCATCTCGGCAACGACGATTGCGTCCCGCTCAATGAATTCGGCCGCCTTTTCGACCATGCTTGGTGTGACATTTGCATTGGCTCCCGGGTCTATGACAATGATGTTGGAGCCGTCGTCGCCGACCAGGACGAGAGCAGACCCCGATATCTCCCCTGGACATACCGCAATGGCATCGAGACGGACACCTGCCTCACGCAGCGCTTGCAGCAACGATCGACCGGCGTCATCATCGCCAAGCCGGGTGTAGAAGCTCGGCCGAAGGCCCAATCGAGCGGCGGCGACCGCCTGATTGGCGCCCTTGCCTCCCGCATTCCGCTTTAAGCTTCCCATCAGGCTTTCACCCGGCGTTGGAAGCCGCTCGACGTTGAAGCAGAGGTCGAGATTGGTCGTTCCGAAGAACATCAATGGTCTGGGGCTCATTTCACGGCCCCGAAGGTAAGACCACGTTCGAGATGACGCTGGCCAAGGATAATCAGGACGATCGGCACAATCATGGTCACCACCAGACCCGCAGCCATCACCGGATAGAACTGAACGCCCGGATTGAGCAGCTTGAGGAGGGCGACCGTGACTGGCGCTTTCGTCGAACTGAGGATCAGGCCGAGCGCGAAGTTGTGCCACGCGAGCAGAAAGATAAGCAAAGAGGCGCCTATCAAGCCGGGCTTTAGAAGCGGAAGAACGATGTGCCAGACAACCCGCAATGGCTTTGCGCCATCCATGGCGGCCGCCTCCTCAATGTCCTTTGGGATGTCCTCGATATATGAACGGCTCAGCCAAATGATCATTGGCAGCGTGACGACTTGATAGACCCAGATCATACCGAAATAGGTGTCATAAAGGCCGACTGTCTGAAACACGCTGAACAGCGGTATGACGACAAGGAGAGCCGGCGCGAAGCGGAAGCCCAGAATGAAGAATGCGATGTCCTCCTTCATAGGGATATCACGCCTCGCCAGGACGTAGCCTGCCGGTACCCCGGCAACGAGCGATACGAGCACCGCACCAAGCGAGATGACGACGCTATTGGTGACCGGTGTCAAGAAATCAACCTTGATGGTGCCGTAGCTTGTTGCCCCGGCGTGGGCGGCATCGAACAAAACGCGGAAGTTTTCAAATGTTGGAGTGAAGATAAAGCGCGGCGGCCACGTCATGACCTCGGCCTGCTGCTTCAGCGACATCATCACGATCCAGACCAACGGAAATGTCAGGATCAGTGTACAAGCAACAATCAGCAGGTTAAGGAACAAGCTTGCAGGCGTTGAGCGATTGAAACGCATGTGAGCCTCCTCTAGCTTACGCGCTGACGGAGCAACCGCCACAATCTCACTATGGCAAAGGTCGCGAGAAGCACGATCATCCAATTGACAACCATGAGCGCGGCACCACGCCCGAAGGCGAGATTTTGAAAGGCCGTGATGTAGGCGCGAACCGAAAGCACCGAGGTACTGTCGCCCGGGCCGCCCCATAGGCGTTAAGGTAGCGCAAGCATTGATTGATATTGACGTTTTCGGGGAGGCTCGCGCAGGTGCCGCCCGAGCGCTCGCTTACTGCGGCGCAAGCGGCGGATGGTTGGTTGTGGAATGATTGCTTGCAGCAAGGATGCAACGAGTTGTTGCAAGATACGCCAACCGCCAGGTGTCGTCAGGCGGCCTGCTTCCAGTGGGGAGAGTCCTCGAAGTCGCGGACAAGCGGCTCGAGCAGCAGGATAATCAAGAGGTGAGCCAGCAGGTAGGGCTTCGCCGAACGCTGATCAGTTCCAGGCGGTGTCTTGAGACCAATCAGGCTTTTCAGTCGCTTGAAGCCAAGTTCGATCCGCCATCGCAGTCGATAGAGTGCAAGCACATCCTTGGCGGAGAACTCGTCCCGTGCGAGCGACGTGACCAGAATGACCCAATCCGCGGCTTCCAGAGTCCCTTTGGAGATGATGCGGTTTTCGTCTCGTGCGTCTCGCCGAGCTTTACGACGCGAAGCCGCGGCCGCACCGGTGGGCTTCTTGACCGCAACCAGACGCATAGCCAGAGGCGCCCCGTCCTTGCGTTTGATCCAAATCCTCCGATCGATCAGTCCGCGTGCCTTTGCCGCACGCAATTGGGCCATCAGATCGAATGGAAGGCCTTGGGCATCAAGCCAGCGCGCGTTCTTCCAGCCTGCTCGGATCAGAACGTCGGCACCAGCCGCGCGGACAGCCGCGATGCGGTCAGGTTGCAGATAAGCGCGGTCAGCAATGCGGATCTCGTTCTTGACTACTGGTATCCGGTCAAACGTTTCGCCCTCTTGCTGATCCGTTAGCTCGAAGTGACCAAAGCGCTCACTTGGCAGATCAAATGCACTATGAAGCCGCCAAAGCTCACTGCTCCTGCGGGCAGTCGGCCCGGCCTGAGGTACTGTCGTCGCATCGACGATGCGGATCAGGCGGCCTCGGCTCGCCTTCGGCGCTGCCGCATCGAGCAAGCTCTCCACCAGCACTGCAAACCAATCGCCACATTGACGCAGGCGATAGAACAACGCCACGCTGCTGAGGTCCGCAAGGCCAACAGAAGCCGCCCACGCAGCTGTCGATCTCAATCCTCTTTCCCCTAAACAATAGGCCAGCATCAGCCGAAGCAACGCCACCGCGTCTGGAATTTGGCGCCGCCGCGCGAAAGCCTTCGTCTGGCGCGCGCTTATCTCAAGCTGCTCAGCCCCACCCAGCTGCGCAACCACTCTCGTCCAGTCCTCATTTAGAAGCGATTCGTCTGCCATGCCCCTTGGAATCACGTGTGATTCCAACACTCAAGAATAAACTTAACGCCTATGCGGGCCGCCCTGTGTTGTTCCGAAGACGATATCGAACTGATTGAGGGATTCGATGAGCCGAAATACCGCGGCGATCAGGATGTACGGTGCGATGAGGGGAAGCTCGATATGGAGGAACGTTGCCCAATGCCCCGCTCCATTGACCCGTGCGGCTTCTCTGACCTCATCGTTGATGCCCTGCAAGCCGGCGAAGATGATGAGCGCAAAAAATGGTGTGTAAGTCCATATGTCGATGAGAACCAGTGAGAACATCGCCGTGCTGGCGTCCGAAATCCATGCGAACCGTCCGATCCCAACGAGCGAAAGCAAATAGTTCAGGATCCCATTCTGCGGATCCATCATTGTGGTCCACATCAAGGCGACGCTCATTGGCGGCAGAACCAGAGGAAGGAGAATGACGGGCCGCATCAGCCGGGCAAGGAACACCCCACTTGCGAACAATTTGGCGAGCGCAAGCCCAAAGAACGCTTCGGCGAGCACGGCGGAGCAGGCATACGCCATAGTCGCCCGCACGCTATTCCAGAAATCTTGGCTCTTGATTGCCACTTCATAGTTGGTCACTCCAATGAAGCGAACCACGGGACGGCCAAACTTAAGATCGGTGAGTGATTGAAACACCCCATAGAAAAAAAGAAAAAGAAAACCAAGCAGGATGATGATTGCGGGGGCAATCGCAGCAAGGCTCCACCAGTCAAGAGCATTCTGCTCGGCCTTTTGCGCCTGCTCGTTTTTGGACGAGGCCAGCTGGTCTGCCGATGATTGTAGCGTCACGATTGCGTCGATGCCTTGAAGGTCCATCGCTCACTTCTCAAAAGATAGTCGGGCCTGCTGGGGGCGGCAAACCCTTATGCCGCCCCCCAAACCGCGTTACATGGAGGAGCGGATCTCGGAGGCGAGGTCGGTCAAAGTCGCCTTCACGTCCGCGCCGTTGACCATTTTCTGCATGGCGACTGCCCAGGCGTTCATTGCCTCGGCAAATCCTGCGCGCGGCGTAAAGGCCAATGCAGCCCTGTCCTGCACGATTTTGAAGGTATCCACGAAGTTCGTGAATTCCGGTTGCGCCGCGTAGTCGAGCCAAACCTTGTCGCTCCAGGTCGAGGCGCGCGGAGAGTTGACGAGCTTCCCGGCGACGGCACCGTTGAGCTCGACCTGCTTTGACGTCGCCCACTGGATGAACAGCCAAGCTGCGCCCTTTTTCTGAGAGGCCGCATTCATGGCCAGGGACCAGATCCAGATGTTCGATTCGAAATTCTTGCCATTCGGAGCGCGCAGAGGGGGAGCGAATGCAATCTTGCCAGAAGCGGGCTTGCCGGCGACATCGTTCCAGAACCCAAACATGTTGGAATCGATCGCCATCGCTGTCCGACCCGAATTGATGCCATCGACCACCTGATACCAGTTGTCGTTGGCAAAGGATGGAGCAGCGCACTTCTTGATCATCTCCACATAGTCCTTGTGGAAGGCGACCGACTCAGCCGAATCGAGACCAGTTTCTAATTTGCCGTCCTTGGCGACGAAGTCGTGCACACCGTAAGACTTGGCAATCGAGATTGCGGCCGTGTGGATGCTGCTCCAAAAGCGGACTCCCCGCACGCCCAGAGGTGTGATCGCCGGATCCGCAGATTTCAGCTTCTCGCAAGCCGCGGACATTTCCGGCGGGGTTTCCGGAACCTTGATACCGTGCTTGTCCAGAATGTCTTTGCGGTAGAATAATTGGATGTTTTCGAACCCGTGCGGGATAGCCCACACTTGACCCCGGCCTGCTTCGATTTGCCCGCCTTTGACTTGCCAAGTCAGCGCGTCGCGCAATGCGGGGAAGAAGTCCTGGTAGTCATAGCTTGCCGAGGTGAGCTTGGGGTCGCTTAGATAGCGGTCGAGTGGCTCGAGCAGTTGACCGGGCGCGAGATCCCAAGCTGGCTGAATCCCCGTGCCGACGACGTCCCACGAGGGCGACTTTGTGCTCAGCTGGATGGTCAGCTTATTCCAGTAGGCGTCGTCCGGATAAAGCTCGGGTGTCACCTTGATGCCTGTTAGCTTCTCGAACTCAGGCAGCTGTGCTGCAACGGCGTCAGCATACGGATGGATGTCGTAAGCCCACACGATCGAAGAGCCCTCGAACTGGCGCCAGTTGATATCCTGCGCTTTGGCCTGGGCGAAAGATGCGGCCGCACCGGCCAAGAGAGTTGAGCAAACCAGAGCGGTTTTGACAAAATGAGCCGAATGGCCGCGCAAAGCGGCTAGCGTCCTTGGCATTAGTCCCTCCTCTGGGCTCTTTGGCCCGCAAATTCACGTGCCCTGCTCTTCCAGGGCCGCGAGTGTTGGGAACGCTAAACCGTCATTTTCCGCCCATATGCACCCATTCAGATCGAAGTTGGGTAACACTGGGTAAGTCAAGCAAGCAGCTTCACAGGAGCGCCGTATCCGTTTCACGGGGTATCCTCCGGCGCTTGCGATCGCGACAGCAAGGTCGGTTTTTTTACCCGTGCAAGATCAAGAGCCTCCTTGAGGATCTCGACCTCCATGGTCTTGCGGCCCAGCAGGCGTTCGAGGTCTCTAACCCGTTCCTCCAACCGCCGGACCTCGGATGCGGCGACCACATCCTCATCTGCCCGAACCGCTTCCTTGCCCCCTTCGCTCATCAGCCGTCTCCATCGGAAGACCAGGCTCGGGGAGAGCCCATGGCGACGGGCAACATAGCTGTCCGTCGGCCAGGGCAAGACTTTCGCCGAACTCATCGACAAGAACGGATGGGCCTGGAACAAAGAAACTGACGGCGAAGCGATCGTGCGCAAACCGGGGACGGCTCCGATCGACCTCGGCGAGAGCGGCAAGGTCACCGCTCACCTGTTAGGTCCTCTGCCCTCGGGGCTCGCCGCATTGGCGGAAATCTGGCCGCTGCCGGACGTTCCTGAGGAAACCGAGGGGGATGAGGAGCCTTCGGAAGTCGCGATGGGGATCGAACCGCCCCCAGATGTCGAGGCTCTGGCCGACGCGGACTACACGGCCGACGATACCGTCCCGAACCAATCGAGCATCGCCTTCGTGCTTGGCCACGGCAACCGGCGCATCCTAATCGCGGCGGACTCGCATGCCGAGACGCTCGTGGCCTCCATTGTCGAGGATTTCGGTGGTCGCCTGGAAGTGGACGTCGCCACGCTTCCGCATCACGGCTCCCGCCGGAACACCAGCCCCGACCTGGCGGAGCGCATTGTTTCGGCGACGTGGACCATTTCGACCCAGGGCGGAGGCAAGCACCTATTTCCGCACGGAGAGTCGATCGCGCGAATTCTGACCCGCAAAGAATCGGACAACCGCCCGCGCTTCGTGTTCAATTCCGAGCACCGCGAAGCTTGGAGGTAGAACGACATGGGGACGAAGAAGACCTACGGCTACTCCACCCAGTATCCCGACGAAGGCGACGGGTGGATCACCTTGTCGATCTAAGGCAAGCCCGATTCGTCCTTGCGGCATCAAACGCATCGCCTTGAGTTAGCTCGGCTTGCGGTGGCTGAACCGGAGGCGTTTTTTCGCAGCCCCTCCCGCTCCCGACAGAGATCTTCGACCTTCGCCCGCATACGCGTCAGCAGGAGTTCGGCCGATGCCGTCGTGACGCTGGCGCGCTGCAGCATCCGGATCTCGCGCTCCTGCGCGCGGATCACCGATGCGGTCTGCATAGGCCTATGCCCCATTGCCAAGCACTTTCGAACGGTGGCGAGAAATACATGCACTGTATTCAATTGCCGGATCGCTGGCGTATGTCTCCAGTGCACCGAGAAGCACCGCCTTTAGGGGTTCATTATGAGTCGAGGCGATTTCGTGCCATCGGCGTTCCAGATCAGCAAGCTTTTCGTGTCGCCGCTCAAGCAACTTAGTCCTATTCAAGTCCAGGGCGACACACGTTAACTTGCCTGTTTCGGACTTAGAGCGCAGCATCGGTCCGACAAACTCAAGATGCTCTTCTGGATTGGCAGTGTAGGGATCGAGTATCCCCACCTTGTCACTCTTCTTTGTGTTGCAGATATCGCAAGCGAGCGTGAGGTTGTCCCAAGCATAGGCAAGCTGGGGTTCGATTGATTTGGGGACGATATGCTCAATGTCCCCGTACGAGACGTGCATCGGATCACTCTCGCAATACGCGCACTTGTTGTGAGTTTCCGCTTTAATCGCCGCCTTGATCTCGGGTCTATTGTATTTTGCTTTCCTCATCTCTTCCGCAGCGGTACCTGCGGCTATCGCAGCAAGGAGTTCTGCGGTCCAAGCGGCTGCGTTTTGTTGGAGCGCTGGAGGAATAGGCCCCTTCGTTAAGCCAATCATTGTCGAGCCAACTTAGACAGAGCTTCGGGAAACAGTTCATCCAGACCAGCTGATTTAAGTTCTGAACGCATCTCCAAGAGGCTTTGATCGTTCAATTCTATTGATTGGTATTTTTGAACTATTCGCTGAAGGTCAGCTTCGACCCACTGAGGAAGGGTGCTAACAAGTCCAAGCACTTCTCGAAGAATCTCGGAAGCGGTTCCCGCTCGATTCACGTAGTCAAGCTTCTCGCTAATAATGCGACGACGAAGCGTGGGGTTTTCATTTCGAAGCTGGCGATATCGAAGTACATAGACGGTGGACTCCTTAAGCGATGAAACAATAAAAGGGCTGTGCGTTGTCACAATAAACTGCACACCCGGGAATGCCTGCGTCAGGTTCGGGAGAAGGTCCCGTTGAAGAGACGGGTGGAGATGGTTCTCAGGCTCGTCAATCGTCACCACAAACTTGCCGTCCGACATTTCATTGGTAAGCGTGGCAAAATAGAGCAGCGCGGTCAGTTCGACGATGCTGGTAATTCCGCCAGACGCGGCGTCCATGATGAACTCGCCAGATTGAGTCACTAGGACGATTTCGGGAGGGCGAATCGAGACTTCCTGAAAACCCAACGTTTCGGGCAGCACCGCTTTGAGCTTCTCGACGAAGCCCATAAATGCATCCCTCTGCCTCTTGTCGGCTTGAACCGTTGAGTTTCCCTCGCCAACGATGGCCCACGACGCGAGAATCTGTTTGACGTGCCCGATGATCGAGCGATCGCTATATCCGCCTTGATAGCGGCTTCGGGCTTCGTTGATCAGTGCGGGAAATGCGTTTTCAGGGGCGACGCCAGTGAACGGGATTGCGGTTACGCCTTGATAGCCTGATAGCAAGCGATGAGAGCTGACGGGCACCCCAAATATCTGAGGCTGAGCGGACAGGTTGAGCTGATACGAGCTTGAGACATTTTCAGGGACCGTGACGATCGCCCGTTCACCGTTCGAATACTCAATCTCACCGACTTGATTTTGCGGCCCGCGATCTTTCCAAGAAAAATTCAGAATGCGCGTCCAAAGGCCACCCAGCCTACCGGTGACGTAGGTAACGGCGCCGAACTCGTTCCTTCTCGGAATAGAGAAGTGGGGTCTTGCAGCACCCAGGTGGCGGGAAAGGAGATTCAAGATTGTCGTTTTGCCAGCCCCGTTCGCGCCGGTAATCACCGTGAGGGTGGGGTGGAAGTCTATATCGATCGAGGCGAACTGCTGCCAGTTAGATATCTGTAGGGAGCGAAAGGAAATGAAGTCGGGCATTCAAAACTCGCTGAAAGACGCGCAATCATGCTACGTCTTCGACAAATCTGCAACCTCTAGGCGCGCCCTCGATAATACGTCCGCGCGTCCACGGCGAGAACCTAGATCAAGGCCTATGAGAGTAACTCGGTGTGATCATGCCGCCGAGTATGCGCCGAGCGCTCCTCAAACCGCCAGAGGATCAAATCCGCAACAGAGACAAGGTCTCCGCACTGCTCGTTTATCTCGCGGCACATTCTATGGACATCGGAGTAGCCGAACCGTTCAGCTACTCGGACTAAATGTCGATCGGGCTTGGCAACGTCTAGTCCTATATTTTTTGCCAAGTGCCACTTAGTAACGTCGCCGATATACTGCAGCGATCTTAGGGTCGACAGCGCATCCACCTCAAGACATTCCCGCAGCCAACCGAACCCATTTCTAGCAATTAGGGTTGCAGTCTCACCGATCGCCTGAAGCTTTCCTCGGTGGCCAAAGACCGACGATGCACACCTCACGCAAACATCTCGATTCTGGCTTATAACCTCGGCAGACTCCCAATCGCAGAAACTCAACGAGATGAAATTGAAGTGCTTCCTGACGACAGCCTCTCGGAAGCCGGAATTGAGCACGACCCAGGCATACTCTCTGAGAAACACAGTCTCCGAGATTGCGGCCTCACTGACTACCCGTTTCTGATACTCGACCTCTTGTACAAAAGGTGAACCTTCGACCCAACACTTCGCTTTGAGGTAATATGCAACAAGCTCAGACTGCCGTGCCGTTAGCTCGACCATGGCCAATTATCGCGAATCAGGAGCTTCAATTTTGTTAACCAGATACTCGCTCCCGGCTTTTTGTCGAGCAATTTGCTTATCTCCACCTTGGTGAGGTGCTTTTGCTTCAGGCGGAGAAACTCCGATTCCGGCACGCCGCTACCAACGTCACTCGCCATATCATATCGAGCTGCAAGGCGCTGGAACTCGCGCGAAGGAATGTCGCTGGAGGACGCGAGTAAGTAGCCGGCCTCTCTCTTTACTTCCGCGTACATGGTGAAGCTGCGCTTATGAGCCTCTCCGCGCCCACGCCAATCGGTTTTCGATTGGACCAAGGTAAGACAAAACACGACTAGGCCGAAAACGCCCACCACGATTGCGGGATCAACCGTCTCAGGCATGACATGGTGGAGCACCTTTGGGTCGACAAACGCAAGCGCCGTCACCAGAGCCGATAGAACCAAAACAACGATATCCAACAGAAGAGCCCGCCGGCTAAACCTGTCGGACAACGCAGCATGCGCGGTGCACAGCTGATCTGAAACGCGGCGTATGCGCTCGATTTCCTCTCGTGAGCCGATCTCTGCTTCAATTGTCATTGGTACTGAAAAGTGCCTCCCACTGCTCTCTCGACATATGGGCACTCGCATTTCGCATGCGCTTTGCGATGCGTCCCAAGACATGCGCGGCGGCGACCCTCTCAGGGCTACCGGCGTCTCCTAGATAACTATCCACATGGACAGATTGCCCCGTACTATCCCGAATAGGCGAGGTCACCAGTTCACGCGCTCGTTCGAAAAAGACTGGAAGCATCGCCGCTGTCGTCTTGGGGCCGTCGTAATCGCGAAAGGCAGCAATCGCTAGACTTTCCACGTGATAGCCCGACAGTCTTTGTTGCTCCGGCAATGCGCCAATTGCGGCTTTAGCCAACTTGATCGTCGGAACGAGCTTCCCACCGCATTGTTCATTTCTAGCCGTTAGCGCAGCCTGAAATTTTTCCGGCGATATGCCAGACCACCCGTCCCTCATGAAGGAAGGGACCTTCAAGCCTTCGGTCGTCTTGAATGCGGGTAGCAGCTGAATTTCTTGCCCATCCGGATACGTCACGGTCACAGCAAGCTTGCCCGAACTAACCTTCGCGCCGCCTCCTAGTTCAGTCGAAAGAATATCCGCAACCGATTTGATCGCTTCTGACGGCCTTGAATTTTGTAAGTCTGGATCATTGAGCACGAGCAGCGAATCAACATCGCTTAACCCGTCAACGTAAGTATGCTTCGCCACCGAGCCGCCAAATAGGGAATCGATCGTTGTTTCGAGCGGCCCCTCGAGAGCGTCCTTTATGTCATCTAGACGATCCCTAACTTGTTCAACATCCCTGCTATTTGCCGACGCAAGAAGTTCGCTGAGAAGACCGCCGAGTTCGGTCTCGAACACCTTAATGGCGGTCTGATCTTCGGTTTCACGCACCTGCTGACGAAGCTGCTCGGGCGTTCTATTAACAAATGGGCCACCGCCTCCACCACCACCCATTTTAGACTCCTCCCAGCTCGGCAATCATTGCATCGTAGGCCCTTTTCAAACTCTCATGATGCTTACCAAAATGCTCGAAGCGACCATCTACGGCAAACTTAATCATGCTGAGCCTCATTTCCTGCATGTACTGATAGTTGTTCGTCCAGCACCTACCTTCGACAATGTCTGAGTTGGTTGTAATTGGTAGCGAGAGCGATCCAAAGTGATGCCTGTACACGGTGTCGCCGTTGGAAAATGCATAACGCAACCACGTCAGGCCGTCGAAAATGTCCGCCCCCGCCAAGAAATATAGGAACGTCGAGATAGTATCGAGACTGCCGAAGACGTGAATTGGAAGACCGGGATGGTGTACGTCCAACTCTTTCCTCAGCTTGGCGACATTGATCATTCGGCTCAATGTAGAGTTGCCAATTTCCTTTTCTGTGACACCGACCACCGCAAACCCAGTCATTTGCTTCACAGTCGGTAGTATATTCTCTAGGTGCAGACGCTTGGAGGTTTCGGTCTCAGGCTTTATCAACAAAGCACGTGCGCTGTTTCCCGAAGGGAGCACCATCGCCTTTGCACGTTCAATTTGTTGTCCCGTTGGCACGCGGTCGTTTGGGTGATCATAGCTGACACACACCGTCGGCGAGTTGGATTTCCATTGGGCCAGGACTTGTTGGTGCTTGTCCAGCGACCACTCCTTTCCGAAATACTCCTTCTCATAGGTATCAGAAAGCTCGGTCTCCTTGGATGCCTCGTAACCACCACTGTCTAAAAAGATGGCTGACGCGAAATCAAACGGCGGCTTTATATGATTGTTGTGAACATCATAGGCACTGACGAGGACCTCGTCGGATATATACTCCTCCATCGTCTGCAAAATTTTAGCGACGTTGGGAAAGCCCTTGCTTGAAAAGGATGGCAACAAGAGAGGGGTTTTTATCGAAGGGGCGTTGCCTATTCGCAGAAATCGACGACTAGCCAGCATAAAGCCTCACACGATCTCTGCACGAAGCACAGCTCCCACACGTCGGGACGGCGCCTGCTTCGCAGCTATAGGTATCATTGAGCGGCAACGCTGCCGCCTTGAAATAACTAAAGACGTCATCCTTCGACCAATCGACGAAGGGGGCAACGACAGATACGCGTCCGTCGGAGCACTCCTGTGCTAGCACTTCAACACGAGACAAGAAGGAGCGAGAGCAGTCGTAGTAGTTGGTCCCAGAATGGATTCCAATCGCCAACAGCCCATCGTGACAATTTCCCAGCAGCAGCGCACTTGCGATCAAAAATAAGTTGCGGCCAACAAGCTCTCCTGCGCCAAACCTTATCGAAGAAGACACCCTAACTTTGATTACCGGGATTGAGAGTTTCTCACTCAGAACATCAACGGCCGCATCCTCACGCCGCGCCGCCGCCTGGCCGAAGTCGACGAAAATGCCGCGGACCTCGTGTCCCGCTTTCTTGAAGAAATGGACACACGAGGTTGAATCAATTCCACCGCTAAACAGGACAGAAGCGTGCATGGACGAATCGCTCGACTTGGAGTTGACATTTCTATCGCAGGGTTCCGAGGAGGCAAATGGCCCCGCTCCTCATCCTTTGGTCCGGGTTCAGCGCCGCTGCGCCTATCGCGAGCGGGAGTTACGGTGTGGCTTTGCTTGGCGATACCGCAGATGGGCGTGACAACTGCTCGCGCCACTGATACACACGCGAGAACGGCGAGGCGAAAATCCTCAATGTTTTCAGTAGGGAAGCCGCCGGTGGATGCGCCTCGACCGCGGTGTCCGGAAACTGGTCGTCGAACTCGCCCGCGCCCAAGTGCGCGTTCTGCGACGAGACCCAAGGCCTGATTATCGAGCACGATCATTATCCGGAGCGCGGCAGCGGCGACAAACTCAGCGTTTACAATGTCCGCGGACTCGCGTGTTCAGGATGCAACTGGCATCTCGGAATGTACGAAGCGGACGAGCGGGGCGACTACCGAGGCGTCGAAGACGCCTACATCCGCATCGACGAGCGCAGATTCTTTCCGTATGTCCAACCCTACGATCACCGCGTTCTCACGTTGATCGAAAAAGAGCTCGAGCAGCGGATGGAGCCGACCAATTACTGGAGAAGAAGGCTTTTTGTGCAGAAGTCCGACGAGCGCGAGTGGAGCCGTGACTATCCGTGGCCGAGCTACTTCGGCGAGATCAAACAGCGACGGCGCATGATAATCCGAACCCCGAGCAATTTTGGCAGACGTTCGCCGCCAGCGCCCGCTTCGTCCTCGATCAGAAGCGCAAAGATCCAAACTTCGAGATCCCCGAGGCGTTTCTCCGCATCATGTCTCTCCTCAAGCCCCATCAGGTCGACGACGTTTTCGTCCTTCGGCCGCTCCTTCGGGCGGATGACCTTCCCGGCGCGCTTCTGGTTGATGAGCTCGACCAGCGCGCTTTCGTAGGAAACCCGAGCTACAACTTGCTGCGGACGAGCTGAAGGACGAGCTTGACGAACTGCTTGATGAAGCTGCCCTTGATGAGGAGCAGGAGAACAAGCTGATCTAGCGCAAATACGACCGATCATGCCCCTCAAACGCCGCGGAACGTCCTGGTTGCAATGTTAGCATCCTCGCCGATCGGCTGGGGGAACAAGCATGGTTAAGGCATTTCGCGATACCGTCATGGGACTCACTTTTGTCGTCGTCGCCGGCAGTAACATAATTTGGAGTTTGCTGGATGACTACGTCGCCTGCGGCCTAGCGTTAGCCGCTTCAGTCGCCGCCGGCTTTTGCGTCGAGCGCGCCTTCATCAAACGGTCCCATCGCGAAATGATCCGTCAACATGGCGCTGACTGGCAGGCTGGTAGCGAGCGCGTAGAATCTCGCGGACCAAGTAGCACAGCGAAGGCAGAGAGATGACAATCGATCAGAATATCCTCGAGAGCGGCACGAAGCGGCAGGCGCCCCAGCTGAAGGTGCTCGATTGCCAAACCCAGTCGCGACAGTTGCTAGCCCATGCATCGGCGATCGAGGCATTGCGCGCATGGTACGCCATGCAATCAACCGTCAATACCATCGCGCTCTACGAAGCCGCAGCAGCGCTGTTCGGCTCGGATTTCGACGCGGCCGAATACCACGAGGTCGAGTGAATATATCTGATCTCGACGCGCTTGCAGTTGGGAAAACGCGGGCCGAAGTCCAGATTATCTTACCTCGACAGAACGGGTGAAAGCCTCTAATTCGATTCTTATCGTGACGTCGCGAGGCGGCCACCATAAGTCTCTGCCTCACAATAGGCATGAGCCCGAAGAGGCAGGCGGTCGGCCTGCAACTATTTATGGCGCCGTTAAGGGGACGCCGCTCGATCGAGACAACACTCTGTCCGCTCGGCCGGCGTTTCGACAAAGATTCACGACATCGTAAAGATTGCGCGGGCGCGTACGCTGGGCCAAGGCCCCGACGTTTCCGCGAAGGCCTCAACGTAGTCTTAGGCCTGCACCTCGATGCCGTCTTTCGGGCATGTCCGAAGTTGATTCAAAGAGACTGTTCGCGATCATATCCAGCGAGTGTTGTGGTCGCCCGATTTGAACAGATAACCGTAGCGGTCCTTGACCTAAAGACTGCTATGGCCGGCAAAGGTCTCAACTGCTTTTAGTTCAGGTCGGCCTCGATCCATTAGGACACCGTGCCATTTGAGGCGCAATCCGGCATCTTGCGCTTTTTTCGAGCGAAGTGTGGCGGTCGGGCAGGCCCATTTGGCTCACGGAATTCTCCGAGTGCGTCAGCTTGTCGACAGCTGATCCTAATAGAGCGAGAGTGACACACTCGAGCCGAGGGGGGAACATGGACCCATTTAACAGCATCAAGCCATTCGACCCAGAGTTCGCTGCTTACAACGCCGTGGCCCCGCAAGCACAACAGCAGCAAGCGGAGTTTGAACCGTACTTGGATGAAGTGCCGCAAGTTGGCACCTCTGCGGTCAGAGAGGATCCTGTTTCTGCTGATCCCTACTATCCTCATCTGTCAGAAGAAGGCCTCAGACTCGCCGAGATGTTTGGACTTGAGCACCAGAGGGCCGACGGCTCTCATCCCGAACACGCAGTCACCGGACGCGAGGACGCCGCTGCCCTGATGGGTGAGGACTACACCGGCCAATTGAGGCCTGCGAAGAGGCAGAGGACACTAAGCCAGGCGCAAGCCGATGCCATCGAGCACCAGCCGAGCGAGCCTAGCAATTCGGCCGCTCGCGAGCTGATTGAAGAGGCTGGCACACCGTTTCGGGCCAGCGGTCCGTTGATCCTTCCTGCGGAAGACTACGCTCAGGATCTGCTGTGGGCGATGCTGGAAAACGCCGGCTCATCGTCGTCTCTCGAGACCACCGGGCGTCATGACCACGCCGTGGATTCCGGAGCGGCCGTTCGCTCCTTCAACTCGCAGCAGGACGACCAGCGCACGTCAGGCACGCATGAGGGTAGCAGCGTCCCGCCGAGTCAGGACACCCCACCCGGTCCTTTCATAGTTCATAACGACCGCTTCACGGCGCTGTTCGTGCCCGCGGCGGCGATGAGGAGCAGCTCTCCACTCAATCTGTCAGGCGCACCCATTCATTTCGGATCTCGACCGGAAAGCGTTTCGCAGCCGAGCGCACAGCCGGCGAATCGGCCCTCGCCAGCACTGCTAGCACAGACGATGGAACAAGCCGCTCCGGCGTCCGCCAGAGCTGAGACGACGCGGCCGACGGCCCGCGAGATTTACGCCGCATCATTCGCCGTTCCTGAGGGCTTTTCGCACGGCACACAACCCGCCCCAATCACGATGATATCAAAGCTCGGCCGCTGGGGCCTCTTGCCGGACGCAGAGGAGCCGATGAAGCAATACGACATTCGCGGCGAGCGTTACACGGCGCTCTTGGGGCCGGGAGGACCGAATGACGTTCGGCTCATCCACCATCCACAGATGTAGACACCAGGGACAGTCCCTACGTGAGGGGCCAGTCCAGATCGCTCAGATAGCGGATTTGTTGATGGACGATAGCTAGCTTTAGCGACTCTTGCGAGCTCAGTGAGGTTCTGAGCGGTGCGGATAAGCGCAGCCGGCCCCGATGAACTTGCGGGCGCCATCGCTTAGCGGCTCCTTGGTGAGCCGAACAGCCATGGCCCTTTTGTTTGTCAAGAGAGTGATCACGTTGGCGGGCTGGTGGCGGCGAGGTAATAGTGCAGAAGACCCGGGAGGTGACTGCCGACCGCTCGGAGCCGCTCGTTGCTATAATGTCTGCCCATGTCTCCAGTTTCCTTCTGGGCATCCGCAACGCACAGGTCGAGGGGGCATGGACGCATTCGGGCCCGAAACCTGCTCTTGAAGGCCTCGATGAAGCCCTTGCCGGCGGCTTGCAGGGCCGCGACAAAGTCCAGCTTCCCCCGCGATGAAAGTCCACAGGTCACGATCGCGCGACACGAACTCGCTACCTTCGTCGACGCGGATCTTCGCGCGGCATCCCACTGACCTGCAGCCTCCTTCCAGCATCACCACGATGGCGTGCCGCGGATGGTGATCCGCAGTAGGCAGCCGACATGAACGGTGAGGAAACTCCAAATTGTGATGGAGGCTCGATAGACGACCCTACCAATTCGTGCAGGAGATCCCGCAGCTCACGTCAGTTAGCTTGCTGGGCGTTAGTGCTTTGGGAGATTACTTCGATGTTGATCGTTGAAACTATTTTGAAGCCAGACCAGTTTGGCGGCATTGGACTTTTCTCCGCTACTCCTTTGACTGAAGGTACGTTAGTTTGGATTCACAACCCCCTCGTTGACATTGCGGTGACGCCCGAACAATACCAAAAACTAGCTCCAACATTTCAAGCTCTGCTTGATAAGCACGCCTACCCGAGAGACTACAAGGCTAACGACGGTGTTATAGAGTACAATGCGGACAACGCTCGGTTCATGAATCACAGCAGTCACCCAAACACATATCAAGACGATCATTGCCGAATTTTCACAGCCCGTGACGTACAACCTGGTGAGGAACTGACTTGCGATTACTTATCTTTCGATCCAGGGTGTGACTTATCGTGGAATAAGGAGCTATCGCCGCAGTCTGGCGACTTTGCTTTGTCAGCGCGTTGTACGCTGTGATCGCGTGAAAGAGCGGTTTGTGACGCCGGAATTCTGCGCACGAAAGGTGGTTTTGAGCGATTTCGCATCAGAAAGTGTGTAAAGCTGCCTTGCACCTAAACAGCTTCGGCACGGACGTGTCTGCAAGTTGGATTGCTTATTGACCCGAGATTCGACGCTTCGAAGTAGGCGCATATTTAGTCCAGGCCAAACTGCGCTCTGTCGTTCGGGAATAGTTTTAGGATGGAGGCTCCCTGAAATCTGATGCCGTCCAAGCTGCCAGGAATGAAAAGACGGCTCGGGAAGAGCCCTGTCGCGAGTCAGGATGTGTTCAGGCGATTCACGTGGGAGATCAGAGCCATTAATGTATGTCTGGACGACCTTCGCTCTTTCCAGGCGCATGCGCTCGGTCTTGCTTCACCACAAATGATGATCTTGATGGCGTTGATCGACTTGGAACAGGGCGACGGAGTTCCGGTAAACGTCGTTGCAAAGTTGATGAAGGTTGAGTCGGCCTTCATAACGAGGCATTCGAAACAGCTTGAGGATAAGCGGTTTGTGCAGCGTAAGCGCTGCGCGAACGATGCACGAATCGTCAACCTGTCGCTAACCGACAGCGCTCGCAGACAACTTGCGAGCATCGCGGCACAGCATGAAGAACTCGATGAGTTTGTTTCTGGTTATCTCGATATTACGGACTTTGCGAAGCTGGCTAGTTGCCTTAGCGGAGTCAGGCAACGGCTGGAAAAAGCCCGCCTGCACGCCGCGTTAAAGATGCAAGAACCTTCAAGAGAGCAGCAGCTACGGGACGCCTAGCGGTCAACAACGTGAGACCACGAACCTACTCGCCGGGCGCTCACTAATCCAACCCTGGATCAGGAGCTTGGATTTCCTCCGCCGCTCTGAACAGCTCGATCCGGAGCCGAGTGACCAAATTCGGTGCCCCAAGCTATGGCTGTGCGCATGCTGAAGGAGCCATGGGCCGACAGAAACTCTAACGCAGCGATTTACGTCGATTCTGGCAATCGTTTCTGCACCTTGTTCCGTGAGACGGTGATTAGCGATAACTCTGCGGCATTTGGTCAATCCTTCTCGGATGCGCGGTATTCTACAAGCGCCGCCCCAGAGCGCCATGGCTATCCTCGACAGCTCGTCGCGTCGTTCTCGGTTGCGCAGTTTGGACTAATCGCAAGAATGATTCCACCGTCTAATGTGAGGACAACTGACCGAGATACCTTCATTTTGCACGAGACAGCACTCTACACTCTTGATACTTCTCTTCTGTTAAGAACGCATTATTTTGCAGCCAACCACGACGTGCCATCGAATTGCCTCGAGCACCATCGTCGATGTCTTACAGCAGAGAAGCAGGGATTGCTGGACAACTTCCCCTGCGACAGTCGGCTGGTTGAGAGCCATGGCGCTACGTGGTCGAGCCCGCCTGAGCAGGGGCGCATCCTGTCCCGTTTTCATAGCAATTGTCACATGACTCCTATTGAAGCAATCAAACATTGGTACGTGTCCCTGGACGACGAACTTCAATCAGACATCGCGTATATGTTCGTATCTCTCACGCTCGGAGACTACCAGTTTTCGCCTGCTGCAGCCGTTCGAAGACTGCTGCAATGGTTCGACCTGCGCAGCGCAGGCACGGAATATGAGGATGCGCTAGCCGCGGTCGTGTTTCGCGCCTCGTTCGAATACATGTTTGCCGACCGCTTCACCCCCGCCGGGTGGACCTTTCCCGAACAATTGTTCAAAGACATGATCCGCGAGGCTGCTGAAGGGAAAGAGGCAAGCAAGTTCGCAACCAGGGCATTTCGGTTGCTGCGTAACCTTCCGGACCGAAAAACGAAATGGAGAGAGGCAGGTGAGAATTGGAATGCCTTGGTCAACTCGGTACTCAACGACGATGCGCTGAAGCAATGGACCCACGAGCAATTCCTGGCAAGCGACTTCGGGCCGGCGCAAGACTGAAAATACCCGCAAATGTTGCGAGAGCACCGATTCGGAATGAAATTGCGTGAGACCAGGCCGCGCGACGATTAGAACGGCAACTTCCAAAGAGAGTAGAAAAGAAAAGGCACCCGAGAGCGCCCCAAAAGAGCACCGCCGCGACAGCGAAATACAGCGATCCAATCAATGGCCGGTTTTCCTTAGGGATATTTGGCGACTAGCATCGCAACAAGCAGGATAGCGGCGATTGCAAAGTCTTAGGCGCCGTATTTCTGCTCGGAATTGGCGGCGAGTGGCTGAGTGCATCCATACTCGGGCAGCCAATCAGAGCCGCGGGACCGCCTGGCTCAGCGCACAGAGCGGCCCGTCACCAATCTGCTACGGCCACCCGCCTTAAATCGACAGACGCAGCCGGCCCACTAATGTTAAGACATATCGCCCGATAATTTTCGGCTTCCTGAAGGGCTGTCTTGATGAATCTCCGCTCAGCAACCGCCTCTCCTCATTTGTCTGTAGCGGAGAAGCACAGGGCTTTGGATATCCGCGGGGCTTGGCCGGCATCTGAGAAAAGACGAGCGCAGAAAAGGTGAGGCGAACGAACGGCAACAGGAGCCCGCCCGGACAAATGTTTCAAATCCGCCGCTTGCTGTACCAGCAATTCTGATTCACATCACCGCGATTGTCTTCCTTGCCGCCCGAAAGCGTAGGTCGGATTGATCCCGCAATAGGCGTATGTACCTGATGCAGTAGCCATGCACTGGTCATAGGTCGAGAACTGGCAATTGCCCGGATATCCCCAACTGCGTCCCTGCAGACAATAGACGTCCTGGCGTACCGGTGGCGTGTACGAATGAGTCCGCGAACCAGCCGTCGAACGCGATCCTGAGCCGACGAGGATGGGAAGTGCGAGCACTCCGATGAGAAGGTAGCGCATGAGACCTCTTGCCTCCGTTAAGTTCACCAGAAGATACAGGATCTGAATTGCACCCCTTGATCTTAGTCAATGGCCGATTGCCGGGGTCACTCCGCGGGCTAGCGCCGGAAAGAGGATTCAGCGTGACGGGTGCCGCCGGGCGCGACCGAAGTTGAGCGGGACCGTGGGTACACAAAGGTGCAAGCAATAAGACAGCCCAACGGTACAGCCCCGCGGTCAGGGGGCCTCGAACGTCGGTCAAATCTTGGCGCAGCTTTCCTGCTACTTTCCCCGGCAGAACGACTCTTATGGGCGCGCTTCGGCATGTTTGTGCAGATTTGCTACCAGGCAAAATGTACAACCGCTACATTCGCTTAGCTGCCCGTGACGAACACCGTGCGCGGCCAACATCATGAACGTTCTGGGAGGCCTGCGTGATGCTGAGGACGCGCCGCTATCGAGGCATTGGAAAGCGCTTCGCGACCAATTTGTTTCTGCCGATCTGGCCCCGTCTCACCTGTGCTGGCACCTCCAGAGTTTTCGAGGTGACCTCGACGCGAGAGCTCGTCTCGTACCGGGAGACGCTCACGCAGACCTCATCATCGAGGGCGGACCGTAACAGCGCAGTTGTAGCGGCGTTCAACATTTCGAGATCCCACAGTGCCGGCGGGCGAGGCAGTGTAGGTGCGCAGCAACTCCATAGGATCGAGCAGAACTCCCCGACCTAGTCTGCCCTTCGCCCGATCCCGGTGAAGTCAAGGCGTAATCCTCAACCCGGGCGATCGCTCTCGAGGCAACCCAGAGCAGAGCGCCGCGATAACGGAAGAAGAAGCTGGCTCTTCTACATTCTTATGCGCGTATTTGTCCTAAACAATGCATTCTCGCGCAGCTGTAGAGCGTCGTCCGGCTATTCGCCGCCGATTCTCTGCCGCAGGCTTGACCACGCAAGCCGAACGAAGGCTCACATCGATTCCGTTGCAGCGCACGGCGTGCTCACGCAGCTCGGTCCCGGCGGGCTGATTCTAGAACCAGTTCAGCGTATATAGCGTGTGCTTGGACAAACGGGCTGCACTTGTGTCGCGCCACGCTGGTGCGCGGCACTGCCTTGCAACGATGCGACTTCTTGTTTTCATACAAGCTTGTCGCAAACTGACTGCCCCGCAGATTACGCCCGACATTGAACAACGATCGATTCAGTCATTATAATCTTTCAGTGCATCAGGAGTGCCGGCTTATGTCTGTAAGTATCACCGCAGACCAAAGATCTTGCCGTAATGCACTCAATGACCTCGGCATATCGAGCCTGTCAAATCCGATCGTCAGTTTGAGTGAATTCTGTTACAAGAAGGGTAGGACGATCTACATCGAGGGTGACCCGGCCGAGTACGTCTACCAGGTCATAAAAGGGACGGTACGGACCTACAAACTGCTGTCCGATGGGCGACGCCAGATTGGCGCATTTCATTTACCAGGTGACATTTTTGCATTCGAGAACGGTGGGGTACACCGATTTACCGCGGAAGCCGTTACGCAGAGCACTGTTCGCCTGATCAAGAGGCACACTCTTGATGCGATCGCCCAGACTGATGCAGTCGTCTGGCGCACCTTGCTTAGCATGACCACGATGAAATTGCAGCACGCGGAGAACCATATGCTGCTGCTTGGACGCAAGACTGCTCTGGAGCGCGTTGCCGCTTTCTTGCATGAGATGGATGTGCGGCTCATGGCTGTTGATGTTATGTCACTGCCAATGTCTCGGCGAGACATCGCGGACTACCTTGGCTTGACCATCGAGACCGTCTCACGCGCAGTGTCGCAATTGCATAGTGATGGCGTTCTTGAGTTCATCGGCAATACTCAACGCGAGATCATGATTCTAGACCGGCAGCGGCTTGCTAGTTTCGACCTGCAAAGTTGATGGCCGGCTGAGTGCATGCAACCGTAACTCGGACGAGCATGAGCCGGCGCAGCACCTGATCACGGAGCCGTTCGGTGAGCGCGCCGATATCGGAATGAATGAGCTCGTGGTCGCGCTCGCTACGTTCAACTGGTGGATGATCCGTATCATAGATATCCTCTCAGAGCGTACTCGCAATACTTGGCTTGCGTACCCAAAGCCGTTGGCAATCGCCCGACGACAGCGTTCTCCAATCCCTCCTTTCGCGCTCGCGTGCGAATGTCCGCCACCAGCTCGGGGAGCTCCCCGGTCATAGAGATCAGGATAGCAATGAGCACGTCCGCATCAACACGCGTCTCGCGCGCAACTTTTTGCCACTGGCGCAAGCCAATTTGATCGGGCTTGTATTCACCCCCGACTTCCATGGCGAGCTTTGATCTTGCGCTGATCGACATGTTGGTAAGGAAGAATGCTGGCGATGTCGCAAAAGGGGGCGAGACGCACGAGAGGACCGCTGGCCAGAAGCAATGAATAGTTCTTGGCGTGAGCATCAGAGCCTCCACGCGACCAACTCTTCCATGGCATGTCTTCATCGCCGAAGCGCTTGTTGGCCGAACTCGCGATTCAGGCGGCTCTCGTCGCGGTATGTAGTCTCCAACGCCACTCATCGCGCGCGTCGCGGCAGAAATGGAATAGGTGGCCGTCACCTTTTCAGGTGGTGTACCGACCTTCGCCAGAGTACTGCGAAGCTTGTCGAGATAGCCACCGCGATCGGTCGGAGCGAGATATAAAACAGTGCGGGCGCGGCTCGGTCCTAGCCGACCCGGGGGCTGAAACCAGGCCAACTAGTCCCTACCACATCCGCACTGCCGTTGAGACTAGCGGAAAGATGACTCGGCGCTGATCGATCTGGAGCAATAGCGCTGTCCCTGCCACATCCCGTTAACCCCAAAGGGCTCTGTATCTGTGATAGCTTACCGCAAGCTGACAGGCCTTCTCAGTCGGCCAATGGTAGGTGTGGGCTATCAATACCGCTCAATCTGCCACGGAAATTCCTGCAACCACTCAGACATGCTCTCAACGCAGTCGGCCGTCACGACTTCAGGATCATCCGGAAGGTTCAGGCTGCCAATCAGTGACACATTGTCGGTTGCGGACCGTACCATCGTAGATACTGCACCCGCTAGAGGACAGGTCTCGCTGTGGGGTCAAATTGCGAACTCGGTGCTTTGCGCCCGCCCGTACCTCCGGCGTGCATATTGTACTGCCACGTTCTTCGCACTCCGCGTATCGGTCGATTGTCGGAGTGCATTTGTGGAATTCAAGTAAGCCTTCAACCGGGGAATTCTGCGGATTGAGGAAAAAGCGGGCCAGATGATGATCGCACACTTAAATTGTAGGCTGGTGTGATGCAACAGAAATACAGCATCGCACGACTGAGCGACATAAGGCCGATCAGCAATAGATGGAAAGCAGCGCGGATGCGACTTGCCGCCTATCGAGCGGACCTGATGAGAAAGGCGCTATCCCTATCCGCATCCGCACTGCCATGAAGTTACCACGGGATCGAGAGGCTAACGCACCGGTTTGTCCTGAGGGCTGTTCACACGAAATGCCTTGCGGGCATTAACGTAACGAGAAATCGCCCTTGAATGGACCTACCCGGCTGATAGGCAAGACCGAGGGCGTTGCTGATCGCTCGGATTCATCTCTAGGGAAATACCAAAGTGTGAAGAGAATGAGCAAAGACGGGCTTGCTCACCGCCGCTGCCGATAACGTCGTCCGCCAAGCGTCATCATTGAAGTAGATCTTAGTCCTCGACATCACTCATCGACAAGCCGCTGGGATGCATAAGTATATTCCAAAGAGATCCGGCGTGCCTGTTCAATGAGGTTGGCGGCGGCGCTATGCCCCCCGTCGATGTTCTCATAGTAGAGGTACGGTTGGCCCAACGCAGCGAGCCTCGCCGCTGCCTTGCGGGCATGCCCTGGATGCACGCGGTCGTCCTTAGTGGACGTGAGAATGAAGGGGGACGGGTAGGTCTTGCCTGGCACCAACCTCTGATAGGGCGAGTAGGCCTCGAGCCACTTGCGCTGTTCGGGAATGGTGGGATCGCCATACTCGCCGATCCAGGAGGCTCCGGCGCCCAGCTTAGTGAACCGAATCATGTCGAACAGCGGAACTTGTAAGATGGCCGCATTGAAGAGCTCGGGTCGTTGGGTGATTGCTGCCCCTACCAGGAGGCCTCCTTGGCTACCGCCGACTACGCCCAGCCGGCGGGGAGAAGTGATTTTGCGCCGGATCAAGTCCTCCGCGACGGCGATAAAATCATCCCATGTGCGCTGCTTCGTTGCTCCTTGGGCAGTCTGGTGCCATTGGGGCCCGAACTCACCTCCGCCGCGCAGGTTCGCGACAACATACGCGTTGCCCTGCTCGAGCCAGAGTCGTCCGGTGAGGCCGACGTAAGAGGGGATGAGCGGGGTCTGAAAGCCACCATAACCATAGAGAAGCGTTGGAGTTGATCCGTCAAACCTTGCGCTCTTGGGTCGTAGCAGAAAGTAAGGAATGCGGGTGCCATCGCGCGATATTGCCTCGAACTGTTCGACGACAAGTCTCGAGGCGTCGAACCTAGGAGGTGTCGCCTTCAGTATCTCAAGGCGTTCGGTTGCAGCGTCGAAGTACCAGAGCGTCGTCGGGCTAAGAAAGCTGGAGACGGTGAACATCGCCTCGTCCGTTTCATGCGATGCTGCAGCCAGACCGACACTTGCATTCTCTGGAAGCGGGATCGGCGTGGCCTGCCAGGCGCCCTGATGGTACTTGTAGACGAACGCCTTACTCTGAACATTGTCGAGAATCGTTAGGATTAACACGTTTCTTGTGGCAGTGAATCCGCTGAGCGCTTGTCGAGGCCCAGGCTTGAAAACGAGCGTGGGTGTGGCGCGCAGCGGATCCTGCTTCCATTCGGCCAGGTCATACGAGATGACCGAGCCGGCTGAGAAGGGGGCGTCTCCGGACGGTGGCATCCAGTCTTCGTTGAGCGTCACCAGGAGGCGACCACTGGCGATGCCGCCGATGACTGCCTTCTTTGGCAAATTGAGCTTAATGGGCTCGGGCCCAAAGAGCACATACTCATGCTCGAACGAACTGATGCCGCGCACGGCGCCGGTCGCATGGATCGTGCCTTCATTGTCGCGCAGCACAAATGGTGTGGCCCCGACGTCGGTCGGCTCGCCACGGAAGACCTCGCGCGCTTCCGCGAGCGACTGAGCGCGCTTGAGCTCCTTCACAACGAAAGGGTAACCGGCTTGAGTCATGGTCCCTTCGCCCCACTCTCGTGTAATTAGGACCGTGTCGCTATTTACCCAAGTGACTTCCTGTTTTCCCTCGGGAAGTGCGAAGCCCTTCGTGACGAAGGTTTTGGCGACTGCGTCGAACTCCCGAACGAACACAGCGTCCTTTCCGCCCTCGGACAGGTTGAGCAAGCATAGGCGCTCCTCGGGCGGAAGGCAGCTCACCCCTTTAAGGACCCAGTTCTTCTTGTCTGCGTCAGCGAGAGCATCCACGTCGAGGATGGTCTCCCATCTAGGGCTGTGGGTACGATAGCTTTCAAGCGTCGTACGCCGCAAGACGCCGCGCACCTGGTTCTCGTCCTGCCAGAAATTATCGAGACCGCGCCGTCCCAATGAGACGTACGGAATCCGGTCCTTGGCCTGAAGAACGTGGAGCGCCTTCCCGTAAAAGCGTGGATAACGTGGATCGGATTGGAGCGCACTGAGTGTCTTGTCGTTCTCGGTCTGAGCCCAAGCCAATGGGCGCGGCCCTTCGATCTCCTCAAGCCAAAGCAAAGGATCGTCGGCGCCGGTCGCAGGCGCTCGCGTCTGGGACAGTCCCGCAGCCATCAAACAGCTCATGGATAGCGACGCGGCGAGAAAAAGCGAATTTTTCATGGGAGTTGTCCTGAAGTTAGCCAGCCGGACTTGGGCGTCTTGCTAGGAGAGTGGAAGCATTCGGAAGATGCACACTCGGCTTCAAAGCGCGGGCATCCGGGAATTGCGTCCGCTGGCTTTCGACAGAGCAAACAGCGTGCCGCTTGAAAATTGGAGCTTCTCCAGGCGTTTCCAACCCATGTAAGTGTCGACTTTTGGACGTCCGTCTCAAACCTGACAATCGGTTCTTAGTAGGGGCGGCATGTTGGCCCAGCGGCCGCCTTGCTCCGCATTACGTAACTCCTCGGCAATCGCTTGCGCCCCCCGTTCGGTCGCTCACAACTCGGCCATGGGCACCATCATGCGTCGACCAGTTTCAAGTTGTGGTGTGAAGTGCGAGCACAGGTTCGATCTTCGCGGCCTGCTGGTCGCGTTTGCCGGCACTATCAGTGCCGGGCGCAGGCCGCCGGTACTCGATGTGATTTGCGGCCTTGTTGGCTGGCAGAGACTTGAGGCCATTGGCGTTTGGCAACGCCTTTGTCCGCCAGCCACACGCGTAACCTGCGGTAGGTTCGGCAGCCGAGCCCGTATGGAAGGCGCTCGACGCCACGATTCCTAAATTCCGCCGCGGGATCTCTTCTGAGCAACCGTAACCGGGGCGAGCCCCAACATCACGTCGCCGGCGACTCCGAAATGGAGACGATAGAGCCACCAGATTGCGCGGCACCGGTCGAGTTCGTACATGGCGAGCGCGCGCCTGATTGCTACAGCCATCCGCGCCATCGGCTTCATTCCTCGTATCATCTGGAAGCCCCGACGTCTCGGGGCCAGCGCTCTCCATTTGAAGGCTTTTTTGTCGGCGATGGCTGGCTGTCCGTCGCGTGCACCTGCAATAGATGCGGAGGTAAGATTGATGTTCGTCATGGCGTTCTTTTCCGCGGTTCGAGGCTGTTCGCACACGGCTATGTGCATGCGATTTTGCTGTGATCCTACGGAGAAGGCAGTGCTTACAAAACGCCCAGATCTGGTAGTGCCAATTGACAGGATTTCGATCCGATTAGCTCGCACAATCCCACTACTACGCAAAGCGACTCCGCCACTTGCGACGATCGTTGCAGATGCGTGACCTTTGCTTCTACCTCCTTGAGAAATACTCCGCGCCCACCAAGACTATGTAGGCTCGCGCCGGCAGCGCCTACGCCGCTTCCGAGTATCCTCAACGGTCGCCGGTTTCGCTATCCAATTTGCGCGAACCCTGCCGACATCGAGCGCTGGTCGGCGGCCGAGTAGCCCTGCCTGAGCGCGCTGGCAAGTCTCCGCCTCGCTGAGCAACACCGTACAGCTCGGCCTGCCGCAAGCACGCCATTGTGCAGCGCTTGTTGGGATCGCTCAGATGCAAAGCAGCCGAGACGATCATCCCGCGCACGGCTAAAGGTATGGCGCTGGCCGGTGTAATGGGCCCCTGTCCTCCGCGCCTGCGTGCCATGCTGCAACCTTGGACTGGTCGACAGCCGTAGCTACATCACTCAAGGGAAAGCAACATCCTCAGCTGAGGCAATACGGGGTAATATTGCAGCCCGGATGATACGTCGGCACCATCCAGACGAAATGGCCAGGATGGCCGTGAATCTCGTGGGCTGCCAGTGGGTCCGATGATGCGAACCCACCGGCGGCGCGAGCACCCCACTGCTGAGCGGTCAATTATCTATCCGGGTAAGGACAACCGAAGTGACCGCAGGGCTCCAGTCCGGCGCGATTGCTTCACGTCGGGTCGCGTCTCATACCCGCGTAAGCTTAACGAACCCTCCTTCGGATAATTCGGCTTTGTAGGCCCGTCCGTTAAGCTGGATTGTTGTCGGGTTATTTTCGGTCGGCATGAAACCTTCTTCACGCAGCTTGTCCATCAGGGCAGGGGTGGCCCATTGCTGTGGCAGCGGCGTTCCGAAGCGCCGGTGCTCCGTCCAGAAAGCTCCGAATTCCGGTAGCCCCGCCCGGCCGGCCCCAACCACTTGGTCCTCCGCAGGGTTATGAAAAAGAAGAACGCGATTGGACCCATCCAAACCGGCCGTGTAGCGGTGACCTCGGATTTCATAGGTCATCGTCGGCTGGTCCGAGTCAGGCAAGAGACCCTGGTGGAACAGCCTCTCGACCATGAAGTCAGGCGCGATTTGCGAACCGTGTGAGAATCTCTGGGGAGCGGCGAATGAGACATCTACCGCTTCCTCAGGTGCGGCAGATGATGATGGTCCCGCTTCATTCATGACCTGACTGAACAACTCATGATCTTCTTGTGTCCAGACGTGCGCCGTTGGTGATTCTGGTGAACGGGCATTGTTGATCGGGTTCGGATCCATAGAGCTCTCCTTTCTACTATGAGAACAAAGGCCTCTTGAAGATCTCCCCAGCGAGTGAGCTGAAGTTCGTGTCAGACATGGCGGCTTCGTCATCGAGAGGCCAAGTTTGAGTGTTAAAGAGGCTAGCTTTCGAGAAGCTGACAAACGTCGAAGGAGGGAGACAAACTCGCGGCCGCATCTGCCACGTCTGATGCGATCATCTCCCAGCCAAATCTCGTTCCGGCCTGACCTCCCAGTCGGCGCGCAGGTCTGCGTCATGCATCGCATTCACCTGGCGGTAAAGCTGGTTAGGAGGGATGCGGACCGCGGCCAGATCTAGCCTTCCACCGAACGCGTGCATTTCGATCTCTGCTCGCGATCAGTCGTTCTGGCTTACACTTCGAGCCTATGCACTGGCCGCTAACCGTAGCCGCGCCAGCGCGAAAACAGACGAGAGCGCGGCCTGATGAAGATCCGGCGACCGCGGAGCGAACTGCTCACCTGATTGGATGAAGAACGAAATCACTCAGACGCAAAGCAGCCGAGACGATCATTCAGGCTCGGCGCCGCCGGTGATCCCGGGACGCGGATGGCACTGCGTGCAATGAGCCTGGGCGGCGTCCCCACTGCCTCTGATCCTGCGCGTCATGATGCAACCTCGGACTGCCAGGCGGAGCTACATCGGTCGGGCGGAATTGCATCGGAATCAGTGGCCGGCTTGCATCGGATTACGCAGGCGGAATGCTACATTCTCAGGTGAGCCGATACGAACAGGCAACTTTGTCTTGGCTGCTATTGACGCTCTGCGTCATGCAGATGGCGCTCGTGTCAGGGCGCACTTAGAGGAAGCGGATATTTCAGCGGCCACTTCGACATCACGCGCACGAATTACGACGATTTACCTTATTCGGGACACGAGTGAATTCCCTTCCAACGGTCCGTTGACGAAGAGATGTAAGCCGCATGCGTGCTCGGCCGTCCTGGCACACGAGCGGTAGTCCTACGTGTGGTGTCATTTATTTCCGTTAACAGCTTCCCAAGTGGTTGACCAAAATGTACGACCTTGAAACTTTGGCAGCGCTCACCGAACAACGTGAGATCGACATCGTCGGCCTCGGGCCCGAATACGCCGCGCCTTGTCCCCGTCCCGGGGACCCTCTCGCGGAGATAGCCGAGATGCACGGCGAGCAGCGCCGAACGCAAGGATGACGGACGGTCTGGGCATTGATTGTGGCCAGATGCGAGCGGCCCCTGACTAGACGGGTCGCCCGCCCGCTGGCGACGCGGCCGTAGGTGGAGCACCGATAAGCGGTGATCTTGCACGCCGCGAGAAACCGCCGCAGGCGCGCTGAGCGACGGCAAGCGCCTAGGCGATGAAGGGCCTCTGGCCGAGGCGGAGTGGCTCGAGTCGTCGTCAGTCGTGTGCGACGCCTGTCAATTTTGTCGCACACTCGCCACAGCAGCGCAAAAGTCTGCAGCCACCTGACGGATGCAGCCCATATTTGTCTTTGCCGGCCGGGCCAACGATCAGATCAAGGGCTAAATGGTGGCGGAGAGGCAGGCATTTTTATTGCAGACGTTACGATGAGCTTCGTCGTGACACGCTTCAGCCTCCACGTTGCCTCGCGAAATGGCCGTGAGGGACGGGAGCGAGCAGTGCAATGTAACAGTGCGACCTGCCTGGCCACAATTTTGGGTCGGGATCGCGCTTCAAATTAGGTCGAGGATGTCGAGGCAATCTACTCGAGAGAGGCTGGAGGCGGTCCTCGATCCCGCAGAGGAACGCTTGACGAGCCGTGCCGTGTTGGGCGCAACCATCGGCAATATTCTCGAATTCTACGACTTCGGGACCTACAGCTTTTTCGCGATACAGATCGGCCAAGCGTTCTTCCCGGCAACCGACTCGTTCGCTAGCCTCATGCTGTCACTCGCAACCTTCGGCGCAGGTTTTGTAACCAGACCGATCGGGGCCATCGTGCTCGGCTCGTATTCGGATCGGGCCGGCCGACGGCCCGCGATGACCGCCAGCTTTACCATGATGAGTGCCGCGGTTCTATTGTTAGCTATCACGCCATCGTATGAGACAATAGGACTTGCCGCCCCGTCACTGGTCGTCTTCGCACGCTTGCTGCAAGGATTTGCCCTCGGAGGTGAAGTGGGTCCGACGACCGCCTACCTGTTGGAAGTGGCCCCCGCTGAGGCCCGCGGTCTTGCTGTGTCCTTTCAGCCCGCGAGCCAACAGATAGCTGCGACCGCCGGAGCGTTGGTTGGAGAAATACTGTCGCTCACCATGACAAGCGAAGCTCTCAATGCGTACGGATGGCGGATCGCGCTGCTGCTCGGTGCCGCTACGTTGCCGTTTGGACTTTGGTTGCGGAGCGTCCTGCCCGAAACGTTGCACCGGCCCGAGGCGCCTGTTCTAGTCACCGAGCCTGGAGAGCAATCGCGTGCCGATCGCCGCATCATGTGCTTGGGATTTGTCATCTTGGCCAGTTGCACGATCACTACTTATGTTACGGGATATATGACCACCTACGCGATGAACACTCTCTACGTTTCCGCGCCGGTCGCCTTTGGTACCGCGCTCATCAGCAATGCGGTCGGAATTGCTGCAGCACTGCTGGGCGGCCTGCTCGCCGACCGCGCAGGCCGTCATCGCATCATGATATGGCCGCAGGTCACTGCATTGCTGATGACCTATCCGGTATTCTTCTGGATTGCGGAGAGCCGTAGTGCCTTCGCACTTCTAGGAGGTCTTGGCGCCCTCACCCTGATCGGAACGATTCCGTATAGCGCCTTCTACGTGAGCATGGCCGAGGGGTTGCCCAGGAACATTCGTGGTGGCGCCTTCGCGACGATTTACGCTTTTGCGATAGCGATTTTCGGTGGCACAGCTCAACCAATCGTCACCTGGCTGATCCACCTTACCGGGAGCGCACTCGTGCCCGCATGGTACATGCTTTTCGCGAGCGCGGCCGGGCTCTTTGCCATGCTCATGATGCCGGAGACGTCGCCACTCAATCACACCCAACCACAAACGAACCTTCGCCAAAACGGCCCCGCTAGGTATAGCGGGAACAATGGACATCCATGACGTCCGAAATGCGAACCATCGAACCGAAGGGCGCTATGGGAGTGGCATGGAAAAGCAATAAAAATTCGACCAGTTTTAGATCGAGCTGCGGCTCGCATCGGAACACAGCGCCGCGAATTAAAATGACTTTCCCGTTTACCCAACCTACGCCGATGCGGCGGCTGCGCCATTGGCGGTATTCACCGACTGGCTGAAAGTGACCAATCGCTTTGATGATCTTATGAGAATTAAGCTGGCGCCGCTTGCCCTGCCAGTTTAACGGTACGCGATGAGGAGGCGGCCGCTGTCGGAGCTAGCGGCCGCACGAGGCTCACCCTCGTTCACTGTTTGACTTATTTTCGGTCCTCAGTGCCGCACGCACGAGGGATCGGTCAAACAAAAGAACAGGTCGCAGATACCATCCAACGGGTCGTCCGCGCACTGAGGATATGATGTATCGGCTACCTCCACCCTGCCGGCAATTGGTTGCGCGGCAACTTTTGCAGCAAAAGGAGGCACCGCGGCCGTTGCAAGCGCGAGAGCGCTCGCCGTCACTAACACAGACTTTTTCATCCGAGAAATCGCTTCCCTAGGTTAGCCCCAACCGTCCTCGACGGGTCTATATGACGACGCTGTAGACGGTAAAATTGATTTTCTTGATCAGATCTATCTAAGGAATGGATAGTTCGGACTTCACCGTATGGCTCTTCATGATCGAACGCTCGACGGGGCTCGGAGTGGCCGATGCATGTCTCGGAGCTCTATTGTGCGAGCAAGGCTACAGGCGGCTTGCATGGTGCCGAAGATGCGCTGCCCGAACGCACGTGCGTTACGCTTGGACGCGCGATTGTTCATCACCGAGCGAGAGGACCGCGAAAATCGCTTACCGACTTTTTTTCGGCTGCGCTGCAGGCCACAAGAGAAGGCTTCGACGGAGGCGGGCCGCGGCGGCATGCTAGCGACCTGGCGGGACTGCGCTCGCCAAAGACGCGACAGTGGCGATGACGGCATCTTGGCTAGATTCATCTCCGCCAGTGAGAACAAGGCGCCAGCACAGCTGCAAGGGCTCGGAATTTCGCAAGCGATGAGACTAGCCAGCTTATCGACAGCTCAGGGTCCGAGCAGGAGGATCTCGATCCAGACAAGAGGCTCGCCTGATCAGCTCGATCCGAGGGAGGAGAATGAGCCGGCCGCCCTCAACATAGCCGTTTGAGAACCGGAATCGTGCGAATGTCTGGGCGCCATCATTGCTGCGCCGGATCAGCGAGCGCGTTCGGCGCCCTCCAGCTTGAGCCGCGCTTCATGGTCGTCCGCTTCGTCTTTTCGATGGATCGTCGTGAGATGTTTTTTTCGCGATTTCCGACTCCGTAGCGTCCCAATCCGAAACCTCAGAACCCGGCTCTCCCCTCGGGGCGCGTTGGGTCGGTCGCTCATGACGGCGACTGAACAGCAGCGACATGGCTGACCATACGCCGATATATTGGGATTGCCGGGACGGCTGGGTGCGCATTGGCAGTTGAACCGGAGCAGTTGCGACGTCACTCGGCTTGAGGCGCTCGAGGAAGAACGACGAGCCCCAGCATCTTTTGGGGGCCAAGGAGGCGTGATGCTGGGGCCGTCATAGCCTTATGCAAGAGTAGCAAACAGGCAGCGTTGTTGTGCACCGCCTGGTTCGATTCGTCAAAGCGGCTGGAATGCTCAGCCCCCTTGCACCCGGAGCATCCCCGATCTGTTGAAGCTCTGCCGAGGGTTTGCGCGCCAGTTTTCCCCGGGCAGGCAGGTGAAAGCCCTGTTACATCCGGGCCGATCGCCGCCGGCATCAGGTACATGTTTTCCATCTGCAATATTCAGCGCCTAACTTCTCGCATGGGCGCCGATGTTCGCCACAGCCCGGACTGGCAGCTTGCTTGTGGAACAACCGACAATCCTCCGGACCGCCGGCTGATACCTTGCCGTGAGGTGAGTTCTCTCCCGAGCTTCATCCTTTTGTAAGATGGGCTCGGCGCTGCTCAGGCAATCCGCCGCGCCGGTCCGGGAGGCATGAACGCTGCCACGAACGGCTCACCGCCGCAAGGGAACCAGCTCACTAGATTCCCACTCGAGCGATCTGCGTTGAAACGTGCACGGGATCGGGAAGGGGCTGCCACGGCTGGCCAGGGGCGGTGCTCAACAAGGACCTGCAGAACGCAGGCGTCAGCTTGCCGCGGTGGATCACGACGTTCTCGTAGCCCTCGGCGGCTCGAGCGTTCTGCCAATGCTGATTGTATCCGCGCTGTTCGTCGGACTTCACGTGGCATGCGGCGAATGCGCGATCGCCCAGCGTTGCCAATTGCCAGGCATAAACCGGCCGCTCGGTGTGGATGTGCACCCACATCGGCCTTGGCATTGCGCCGCTGCTAAGCGCCTTAGCCTGCAGCTTGATCTCGAATAGCTTACCTGGCTCTGCCTTCAACGCTAGCGGCGGACCTACCGAGTCCAGTTCCCCCGCCGCGCGCATCTGCTCGAGATACTCTTGCGATGGAAACGGGTAGTTCTTCCTGCAATCGCTCGTGATTGCTGCCTTTCGCTCTTTCAATGATTTCGCCTGCCCCTGCAGCTCGGACCACATCCCATTGAGCCGGACTATTTTATCGTGCACTTCGGGAACTTGCGAAGGCGTGAGCAAGCCACGTCGGCGGGGCTCCTGCAGCGCGGCCACACAGACTTCAATCTCGGCGGCCTGCATCTGGAAGTGCGTGATAACGCGGTCCAAGACGTGTTCGGCGTCCTCGGGCTTCATCTGGCGCGCCTGCGAGACCGACCTCTGCTGAACCGGCAGATCGAACTGCAGCAGCTTGTCCAATCGCTCAAGTAATCCCGCCAGTGCTTCCTTGGACGGCGGCGCCTGCCACATCTGCAGGTGATCAGTTGCAGCGGATGAGGCACGTGCTTCCTCGGTGGTGGCGAGCTTCTTGGTACCGAGATCTGAGCGCACGATAACCTTGCGCGTCGGAGCCGTAGCGGCATGGGGCCTGGCGAGGTGCGGCTCGGATGAGCTGGTCGTTGAGCTCCACTCGCCTGCAGCCGCTGCGCGCCTGCCTTTTCCTTTTTGTTTTCCTTTTTTGCGACCTGAATTGCCTTGGCTTACCGCGGCAGTATTTTCCGGCAGCGCAGCCAAAGCCGGGGGTTCAATCGTGGCTGGCGTAGTTGGCTGCAATGCCAGCAGCCGCATAACCTCGTTCGCGGTCACCCACGCCCCTTCCACGATCTCGTCTAGCAACTGCAGGGGAACTTCAGCTCCCGTTCCGATCTGCCTCAGGCTGGCAACGATGCCGCTCAGCCCGGATGCAAATTCCGAAAGCCGCTCCAGGACTCCTTCCAGAACGGCGCGATGCTCCGCGTCAAGCACTGCTCCATCGCGATACAGAACGGCCTCGCACGTGGAGACGAATGCCGGAAAAACATCCTCGACGAAGGTCCCGAGCAGACGCGCCCGCCCGCTCTCCTCCATCAAGGCATCGCGCACGTCTGGGTCGAGCGTGCTCGCTCGCGAGTCAATCAAGAGCTCCGCGAGAGCGATCCGCGCTTGCAGATACATGCACTTCGTATTGAGAGCCCAGCCGGTATGCAGTCTTAGTGCGGCCTCTTCGGCCTTGCGCATATCGGGCGTGCTGCTTGGCAAGTTGGCAGTAGCCGCGCAGACAGACTGCATCCGCTCCGAGCGCAACACCTTCTTCCCCCACCATTCCATGCAGGCTGCATAGCGTTTCGCCACGCTTTTAAACGCGCCGGCCACCTGGGCGGGCGTACCGGTGTCTTGGATCTTCGGGAGCCAGCTTAATGCTTCCTTTCTTTTGTCCTCCAGCTCGTAAATAATCCGGGTGGCCACTGCGTTACATTCTTCGCCCGCGTTCAGCGTGTCATCGCGGAGCCGGCGAGCCCGATCGTCGGGCAGAATGCGGCGCGCCAAATTGGCAGGCAAATCCGCGTAGTACTCCAGAACTGTTGAGCCTGCTTTGATGACTTGATCGATCAGCTCTTGCGCCTCTTGGAAGGTTTGGCCGTGCGGGGCCGCTCGACGGCTAGCTTCAAGCTCCTCAAACAGGCCGCCCATTTTTCGCCTTGCTGCCTTTATCTCGTCTCGGGTGGGCGCTACCACCTCCGAACTTGAGTTGTCGGTCCTGTCTGGAGGCCCAGAGCGCATCCGCTCGATGATGACATCGAAAGATTGACTGTGTCCTCCCGGGAATAGGCTGGGCTCCACGCTCGAACCGCTCACATCTCCGGTATTGCCAGCTCCTGCGGCTCCAACTTCCGATGCGCCGGCTCGGCCAATGCCTGTCATGCTTCGTCTCCGATAAAGTCGCGAATGTGCAGCCCGTCTGGATAGACCGTGTGACTGACGGCTAGCTGACCAAAACGCGTTCTTTCGAATGCACAAGAAAGCCAATGTCACCTGAAGTTCCATTCCATCGGACCTCCAATGTCGCTGAAGAGCGCGATGCGGGTAAGTGCGTCCGTGTAAGCAGCCGCGACGTAATCGCGGCTGAGGTGCCCTGGCCTCGACGCGCTCCACTACGCGCGTCGCCCCTCTGCCGTTAGCTCCGTCCACACCGACTGAGTCAAATCGTCCCCAAACGTTGGTAGCCGGGAGAAAAGTCGAGGCCTAATCGGCGAATTTTGGTCAAGCAGAAATGGCCAGCTCATAGATTGGCAGACCTTCGCTCGCCACACACGTCCTGCTAACGGTAAGAGGACTTTGACATAAGAGCTTAACAATCTAGCGGCCGTACACCGATGACGAGATGCTGAAGGTCGTTCAGAATGGATCTTTTCCTCGTCCTAACGGCTGACTCGACCTTCCGGAGATCCTCAAGCTGCATTTCACAAAAGTGCGGCGCCCATCCGGGTCCGGTGAGATCAGCTTCATAGAAACATCGCAGCGAGCACACCAGACGCACCGAGAACCAGCCCAATCAGCGAACCGGCGGTCGGCACGTCTCTGAAGAGCAGAACCGTGAGTATCGGTTCCACGACCAGGATCGCTCCCACCGATATCGCGACAATGATCCAGATATTCTTCAGATGCATGTAGCCCAGCGCGTATCCGAGAACGAGGAGGATGCCACCCAAGCATACCAGGAGAAACATCGGCCAAAGCATCGCCAGATCGCCACCGGCCTTTCCGAATTGCCTTGAGGCAATTAACTCGGCGAATATCGAAAGAGCTTCTCCAATGAAAATTGCTGCCACAGCTACAATTTTGAACATCAAGGTCATTGCCCTCTATGGTTTCGGCTATTCGAGGGTGGCCCGGAGACCTGCATCGGAGTAGCCGTTGAGGTTCAATTTTCGGCATGCCAAAGCGCTTGCGGAGACGCGCGCCTCACCTATCGCTTCTCGCAGGTCCTTCCAACCGTTTGCAGGGCCGGCAATTGGCTTCCGACATGCAGCATCTTGTTTCCGTCGATCACCCCAGCTGCGCTGCTTGCAGAAACCAAAGATGGTTCAGGGCAAGCCCGCTCCGCCGCCTGCGTGAGCAGAACAATTTGGGCCTAGGCCGCAATCCGCACGGGGAGAGCGGAATAGCCGTGCACGAAGTTAGACGCAATCCGCTCGGGTTCGCCGACAACCTCGAACCCCAATTGCGCAGACAAAATCTCTTCCCAGAGGACTCTCAACTGTAGTTCCGCAAGATGTCGACCAAGACAGCGATGGATGCCGAATCCGAACGAGAGATGCTGCCTCACATTTTTGCGGTCGATCATGAAGTTGTCGGCGTTCTCAATGATCTCTTCGTCCCTGTTACCGGAGATGTACCACATGACGACCTTGTCGCCTTTCCTGATCTGTTTTCCGCCTATGATGCTGTCGATCGCGGCGGTACGGCGCATATGTGCGATTGGCGTCTGGTACCGGATAATCTCGGACACGGCGCTTGAGATCAGCTTGGGATTGTCAATTAGCTTTCGCAGCTCGGAGGGGTATTGACTCATGAACAGGAGACCCCCGGTAATTGAGTTGCGCGTGGTGTCGTTTCCCCCAACGATCAGCAGAATCAGATTTCCGAGAAACTCGCTCGGCTCCATCTGGCGCGTGGCTGGCGAATGCGCCATCAGGGAAATCAGGTCGAGGCGCGGCTCGGCATTGATGCGCTCGTTCCAAAGCCGGGTGAAATACTCCAGGCACTCGGACAAGATGGCGCTTCGCTTGTTCCAGCTGTCGATTGCATGGTCTGCTTTCGGAGCCGTAACAGCGACGTCTGACCAATAGGTCAGCAGTCGCCGATCCTCAAATGGAAAGTCGAACAGCGTGGCGAGCATTTGCGTCGTCAACTCTATGGATACCATGTCCACCCAGTTGAAGGCCTCATTCCGCGGCAAGCCTGCGAGAATCGCCCTGACCCGAGACCGGATCAAGCTTTCGAGCTTCGTCAAGCTTTCCGGTCCGACGATCGGGTCAACGGTATTGCGCTGCTCGGCGTGCTTGGGAGGCCCCATCTTGATGAAGCTCGGAGTCCAGTGCTCGCCAGGCACGTCGACAATAGTGACACCTTGTTCGGACGAGAACGCTTTGTGGTTTGTGTCTACGGCTACGATATCCCGGTATTTCGTCACGGACCAATATGGACCATGAGCGCTGTCTTGACAGTAGTGAACGGGATCTTCCTTTCGCAACCGCTCAAAGCAAGCCCACATGCTGTCGTCTTGAAAGCGCTTGCCCTCGCTTACATCCAGCTTGCTCAGCGGGATGACACACGGATCCTCAGCTCTATAATCTTCCGATCGCCTTGTCATGATCATCTCTGCAGATTCTGCTCTCGAGAGTTTACGGCGTGGTGCGATTCGTCGCCTTCGAGCTGCCGCAGCGCTCGGCTGCGACGGGAGGCTCGACCAGGCTACCTTACAGTGCAGCTAGCCTCGCCCTACCATGTCGGGCAGTAAGGATCCCATTGACTTTCCAAGTCGATGTTCTCAATGGATCAATGAGAGCTCTCAGCGCTGGTTAAAGATGGCTATGCGCTGGAGGCAACATCAAGCCGAGTACACCTTCATAAGGTGACGCTGGCCTTGGGATACGGCCGGAACGGATAGCTTTCTCAAGGTCATGGATGAATAATCGTCCGGCTAGGACTGTTCAGGCAGATCGATCCAGATATCCGAAGGACCCTTCACGAGAGTATCTTGATCTGGAACGTAGATATTATCGAAGATCCTGAGACCATGAGCCGTTGCCGCCCCAAAAATTATGAAAGGGAGCTCGACTTGCTCCAGGTCTTCGAAGTTGTCAGCGCCGACGATTCGAACAAAATCGAGTTTAAAGTGCCGGAACTTGATCTTAGATGTGGCGGACGCGACCAGATCCTTCACACTAGATATCCCTTGCGCGATCTCTTTCCTCGAATGGTCGAGTGCCGTGAAAAGGCAAGACAGCTCATCAAGCTCGGAACGGCTAAATCGCCTCAAACGCGACGAAATGGGCACTCCGTTCTTGTATCTCACGGTCGGCACAAACCTTATCTCGCAATCCAGAAGGAGATCTGCGACGGCGCGCTTCACCAGGATCGCCTGACCGATATCTTTGAGGCCGAAGTAGCTGCGAGTCGGCCTTGCATAGCAGATCCAGCGGATTGCCCCGGTAACGGCTTCCTTTAAATAGGCCTCGGGCCCCCCTAGACGCAAATGACAGTCGCCTTGCGATACAAAGGTTCGATAGCCGGGCGGGAACATTTCGGTGTCGTTGGAGGACATTACGGCAGTTGCTCCCGAACGCAATGCAAGTCCAATATCCTCGTCCAAATTGAAGTCGTAGCTCCCACCCGGTCTAAGCTGGATCTTGTTCGGGTACACTGTGACGATCGCGACGTCATTTTCCGATGCCGCCCGTCTGATCAGTTCTGCATGCCCAAGATGCAGGGCGCCGAGAGTATGTACCGTCCCGATGGTCTGCCCTGTTCTCGCCACCTCCCGGATGAACGCTTTACCTGCGGAAAGACATGCCAAATGCATTTTCTACTCCAGTCTCTTTGAACGCCAAAAGATCGTCGGTCGGATCGCACAGAAGGTCTGCCCCGCCTCTCGGATCCGCCGGCGATGCCAAGGAGCCCCATAGCGCTTAAGCGCTCGCTCACAGCTCGAACGACCGCCCAGACCTGTCCTAAGCTCGCCGACACTGCATTCCCTTCGATTTTGCAGTCTCCGAAGCCGTCAGGTAGACCCTTCTCGACCCCGTCTGATCAACGATGAGAATTCAGTCAGATAGCTTAATGGCTCGCGTGGCTGATCCTCCTTCAGAGCGGCCTGTAGGCCCGGACATCGGTCTGCAAAGAACGGTGGCTCGAATGTGGTTATCTTAGCGCCCGAAAAGTCCACCTTTACGAAGCTGGCCTGGAACGGCGACATCCCACTCAGGTTCGCCTCGCGCAAGGACGATTGGTTCATGCGAACGTACGCGGCCCGCGATGCCTCCAGATTGGTTCTCGTCATTCCTGCGGCGAGATATGCCTGAACGAGATTCGATCCTTCGAGATTTGCCTCATCCAGTGCCATTGACTGCGGGGGATCACCGGTGATCATCGACCTGTAAAGGTAAGCATTGGATAGGTCTGCGCGTTCGAGATCGCAGTCGCGCACAAAGCTAGAGCGGCCACGAAAACCCAATAATTTGGCGGCTCGCATTGTGCTCTCTGTTATAGAAATGCATTCGCCTGATACCAGAGACAGGTCCGCTCCGTCGAGCTCGCAGGAATGAATGGATGCACCGTTGAGCACGGCACCGACGAGGTTTGCGTTGGACAAGCTTACGGACAAAAGCCGCGCCTCGGTCAGGTCCGTCTGCTCAAGCTCCGCATTTGGAAGATTTGACAAGTGAATATCAGCAGATGGTGCGCACATGCCTCTCGCTGCGATGCGGCCGCTTACTTTTGAGAGTCTCAGATACGGAAGATGAGCGCCTTCCAGGACAAGACCATCAATCGAGGTGGGACGCACAATCGATAAACAGTTCCCCTTTGACTGGAAGAACGAGCAAGACGCCAGATGTGATTTCGTGATCGTGAGTTGGCTCAGCTTGGCAAAGCGGAAGGAAGCGGAAGGAAGGAAACATTCATTAATGGTCGAACCCTGTAGCTCCGCGCCATCGAATACAGCATCACTCGCGTCGCATTGGTAAGCGAGAAGCCCGCTGAGCATGGCGTTATCAAAGCGTGTCCTTTTCATGCTGCAACCGTGAAACAGGCTGCCTGTTGCGTCAATTACATTGCGCAGACTGGCATCGTCGAAGTCGCAGACCTGCGCTGCAATCGCATGCATATACGCAAAATCGAGCTTGGCCCCGCGGAAACTTGCCCTCTCTAGCCCCGGACAGATGAGATTCGCGCCAGAAAGGTCTGCCCGATCCAACTTTGCTCCGTAGAGCTGCGCACGATTGAGGGTACAGCGTCGCAACGGGAACTCTGACAAGTCGTGACCGTTAAAGTTCTCGGACGATAGCTGCAAGCCAATCCCGGTCCTTCTGATCGCCTCTTCGGTTCGCCTCCCAACCGCAGCCACCGCGCGCAGCCGATCGGCAGCTCGGCTCCAGTACCGAACAAAGTCGCCATCTGATGAAAGATTGTGTTTCGGATCTGACCAGTGCTCTGCTTCTTCATTCGCGGTGCACTCGCTATCAGGGCCGATCGTTTGCGACATGACGATTCCGTATTGCCCGGATTACGGGGGGCCTGTTATCGACCTCTTTTGCTCCGCCTTGGAGGTACGCTATGCGACCTGTGGCGAACTCGTCGGCGAAATGACGACACGATGCCTCGATGAGGCGCCTATTGTGTCGGTGACCTCCGCAGCCGGTACGCTTGAGCACGTCAGCCGAATTCTAGTCATGCGCTCCCACCGCCGCGCGCTCAGATTGTTCACCGAGTCCGGCAACGTTGACGACGCAATCGTCTTTTGACATTGCCGATATGGCCAGACGTTGCGATTTGTCTCGTCGGCTCTTCTAGGCAAATCCAATTCGCTCTCCATCAAACCGAATGCGAAAACTTCAGGGCCCTTCTTGTTTTTCAGAATGGACCCACGGGTTACGGGCGGAAACGTGATTGTTCACAGGGCTGAAGTAGGCCCCTATTCGGCGTTACCTCATTTCCGATAGCAATGACCGTGCCAGCCGCATCAGTCGCAATTAACGGCTGAACAGGCGTCATGAAATCAATATTGACGCCGAATGTTTTGAACCTGACAAACACTCTCTCGTTGTCAGGGACCGCACCATGATGGCCGAGGCTATCGTGAAAGCGAAGATTGCGAGCTCGTCTGCAGGAGCGCAAGAGCCGCCCGTCCTTTGCGAGCACGCAATCCGCGCCGACCGGTCCATCTAGCGGGAACCCGTGCCACAGACTGTCCTGTTCGAGCGGTGAACGAGCGCGTAATCGTGACCAACTCGGCGCGCAAAGGCGAATGCTCCGCGATCGGAGATAGACCATAAAGGATTGGATTCGAAGGCGTTCATGCGATGCCTTCTTCGAGGATCGTAGCTGGATGATCTATCTGGTGGTCGCGCGCAAGACGCGGCATGGCGGCGATAAGGCTCTTGGTATATTCAGACTGTGGATTGCGAAATATCTCTTCAGTGGCGCCACTATCGACGATTCTCCCCCGGCGCATAACTATGACGCGATCGCTGATGTGACGAACAACACTGAGATCATGCGAGATGAAGAGATAACTTACGCCGACGTGGTCCTTCAGATAGCCGAGCAGGTCCAAGACCTGGGCCTGGATCGAGACGTCGAGCGCCGAAACCGGCTCATCGCAGACGATGACGGCAGGATTTGGTGCGATCGCGCGGGCGATCGCGACGCGCTGGCGCTGACCGCCCGAGAGCTCGAGCGGTCGTCGGTCCAGCAGGGCCTGGGATAGCCCGACCAGATCGAGCAGCTCGATAACGCGCTCCTGCCGCTTGCCCCGTGTCTCAACGTCGCTCGAAAGGCTGTCGGATATGATGCGTCCGACAGTCCAACGTGGATCAAACGAGCCAAGAGGATCCTGGTAAATGATCGATAGTGACCGCCGCCGAGCCCGCCGGTCGCGCTCGGCGAGCGCGGTCCAAGGCCGGCCTGCAAACTGAACGGCTCCCTCGTCAGGCTCCTCGAGCGCCAGGACCATGCGCGCCATCGTTGACTTTCCTGATCCGGACTCACCTACGATGCCCAAAGTCTCGCCGGATCGCAGTTCGAAGGAGACGCCGTCCACAGCCGTCCGTGAAGTGCCATCCGGGCCCTTGAAGCGCTTCACCAGACTTGTCGCTTCGAGCAGGATGGGACGAGATTTCGGTGGCGATTGCACGGCTAGCTGCGTTTGCCGGGCAGGCGAACGCACAATCGCCGATGGTGAGAGGCGTGAGCCGCGCGGCCGGCCTGATGGCACGGCGTCCAGGAGCTGCTTAGTATAGGGGTGCTCCGGGTCTTTGAATATTTGGCCGGCGTTACCGCGTTCAACGACCTCGCCTTCTCGCATGACGAGGATCTCATCCGCCACGCGGGAGACCACTGCCAGATCGTGACTGATCAGGATCAGAGCCTTGCCCCTCGTTTTGGTCTCCTCAAGGAGTGACAGCACATGGGCTTGCGCCGTCACATCGAGAGCGGTCGTCGGCTCGTCGGCGATCAGGATGCGGGGATCGAGCGCAAGTGCCGAAGCGATAAGAGCTCGTTGACGCTGGCCGCCGGATAATTGATGCGGCAGCTGCTCGGCCTTGATCTCGGGGTCAGGGACACCGACGAGCTTAAGGAGAGCAATGACGCGCTGCGCGAGCTCCTCGCGCGATGATACCGCACCGTGGAGGAGCAAGCCCTCACCAATCTCTTTGCCGATCCGGCGAAGCGGGTCAAGCGAGACGAGTGCATCCTGTAATACAAAGCCAATCTCGTTGCCGCGGATGCGTCGCCAGGCACGATCGCTAAGACCCATCAGGTCCTTCCCGTCGAAGCTTAGCTGGCGTGCATGAACATTGGCGTAGCGACCAGCGAGGCCTATCAGAGTCCGCGCAGTCACGCTCTTGCCCGAGCCGGATTCACCGACAATCGCAAGACACCGTCCCGGTCGGAGGGAGAAGGATATACTGCGCACAACCGCCTTCTCGTCGATGGCGCAACCGAAGGAAACACGCAGCGAATCGACCGTGAGGAGGTCTGGCTGCTGCGGGACAGGCTGGGGGCGGCCCTGCGACATTCACGTTTTTCCTTCCAGACGGTCCTGTAGATGACGCCCAATGATGGTGAGGCTGAGGGCAAACGCCGTAACTGCCAGACCGGGTATGATCTCCAGCCACCAGGCGTAGATTACATAGTTGCGCCCGGCGTTGAGCAGCGCGCCCCATTCAGGCGCCGGGGGAGCGACGCCGAGTCCCAGAAAAGCAAGACCGGAAGCCCATATAATCGCCTGACCTACACCGATCGTCATCATCGCCGTCAGCGGGTTCATGGCGTTGGGAAGAATATGCCTCCAGACAATACGGGGAAATGGATGGCCCAGCACCTTAGCGGCCTCCACATACGCTGTCCCCTTGATGGCAAGCATCTGGCCCCTGATCATGCGCGCATACCCTGGCGCCGTGCCGATTCCGACAGCTATGACCTCAGTCAATACCGACGGCCCAAAAACGGTCACGAACACAAGGGCGAGCAGGAGCGTGGGAATTGCGAAGAGCACGTCGACAATCCGGCTCAGGATGCTGTCGCATACGCCACCAGAAAGTGCGGCGGTGACGCCGAAAACGATCGCAATGGACATGCTCAGCGCCGTCGCGCCTAGTCCAATAGCCAGGGATTGGCCTGCCCCCTCGACTACTCGAGAGTAAAGATCTCGACCCAATTGATCAGTTCCCAACCAATGGGCGATCGACGGAGACTGCAATGACGATTTCAAATCAATAGCCAGCGGATCATGCGTCTGCAGCACCTTTGGCGCCACAGCCGCGAGGGCAAAGAGGCCAATGATGCTGAGACAGGCGGCAACTCGGAACGGCACATGGCGGACGATTGCCAGGACCTCTTTGAGCGACCGAGACACGGTGGCTTCGGCGAACATGCTCATGTCAACTTGATCCTCGGATCGACCACCTGGTAAGTCAGATCGACAATCAAACTAACAAGAACGAACAGGCCCGCAGAGATCAAAACAGCTCCCGAGACAATCGGAACGTCTCGCGAGGACGTTGCAGCAACAAGGACTCCACCTAGGCCTTGACGGGCGAAAACCACCTCGATCAAAATCGCGCCCGAAAGCAGTTTTCCGAGCGCCCAACCTGATAAAGTAATGCCAGGCAATGCGGCATGGCGGAGGACATGGCGAAGCCTGACGCCAAAATCACTCATGCCTCGGGCCCGAGCGGATGCAACGAACGGCTGCTCGAGCACGCGCGTGAACTCGTTCTGAACGACTTGTCCGAAAAAGCCCGATAATTCAAGAGCCAACGCAAGTGTCGGCAGAATGAGCCCGGCCGGAGAATTTCCACCGATGACCGGAAAAATGCGCAGCTTTACCGCAAAAACAACCAGCAGAATTGTGGCCAGCCAATAGGGCGGCGCGGTTGCAAAAAAGACCTGCGTGTCATTGAGCAACGTCGCCCAAATGTTGTCTCTGCCGGCGACGAACAAGGTCGTCAGGATTGCGATAATCCATGCGAACAGCAGCGCGGTGACCGCCAGAATGATGGTTGGGCCAATCTGTTCGGCGATGATCCCTGCGACAGGCCGATGCTGCTGGTATGACTCGCCAAGGTCTCCATGCAGGATTCGCAGTATGTATTTTCCGTACTGAATCGCGAGCGGTTGATCAAATCCGTATTTCGCATTGATCGCCGCAAGTTCTGCCGACGACGCCAGTCCGACGTTGCCGCTTGTCGCATTGATGATGATCTGGGCGCGGTCCCCAGGGAGCACACATTGAATCAAGAACGCGAAGGTTGCGGCAGCCCACACCACGACCACACCGGAGAATATCCGGCGCGCGAACCAAACAATGGGATGATGGGCTACTATCTTCACGGCGTCACTTCCCATCATCGAAATGAGCGTCATAGAAAACGGGTTCGCCAACGGAGCCGCGGTCCAGCCACACGTCTTTGAGGTTCGCCTTGGTCGCCAACGTTACGTCCAGCACCGTGAGGCCAATCACAGGAGCCTCATCCACGATCTTCCGTTCCGCCTGCTGATAGAGGGCGGTACGTTGCGCCCCATTGAGTTCCTGCTCTGCCCTTTGAATGACGTCCCAAAGCGTCAGATCTTGATAGCGTGAGGGATTGAAGCGATTAGTCTCGCCCTTCTGATCGGGCTTCCACGAGATCCGGAATATCTCCGCGCCGGGGGCAACCCAATAGAGGAGAACAATCTCATAATCGTCGGGTCCGAGGTTTTTTCCTGCGAAGAAATCAGCTGGATTGGTAGGCTGAAGACGTACGTCAAAACCGGCCGCTCTTGCCTGCTGCTGGATAACTTGCAAGGCTTGCTCGCCATCTGGCTTCAGAAAAGCGTTCGAATAGGACACGCGCACGATGAGCGGGTTGCCATTCTTAACACGAACGCCGCTAGGATTACGCTCGGTCCAACCCGCCTGATCGAGCAATTGATTGGCTTTCCGAATATCGTACGTATACGACTGCCCGAGCTCGCGCAGGTATTCCGGCGAGCTCTGACTCAGCGCACCGTTGCCTTCAAACGGCAAAGAGCCAAGGAATGATGTGTCGACTGCGGCCTTCCGGTCCGTAGAATAGGCAAACGCCTTGCGGACGAGCACATCGTCAAATGGGGGCCGTGCCGTATACAACGCAAGGCGCAGCGGGGTACCGCCAGTAATGTGCCGCAATACTGGAAAACGGGAATTGGCCTCCTTCCATGCGATAGCTGGGATATCGTATATGGCATCGGTCTCGCCCGCGATGAACGAGCCGTACCGGACGGTCTGATCTGGCAGGAACTTCCAGCTGATTCCGTCAATGTAAGCCGGCCCTTGATGTTTCGCGGTGGCCGGCGCCGAGTTGTAGTCGGGATTGCGACGGAAGGTGACCTCCCGTCCATGACGCCATTTGTCGACAATGAATGGACCTGAGCCGACTGGGTTCTCGCAGTTCACCGCAAGTCCGCGTTTGAGCGCGGATGGTGAGAGAATGCCTTGTGAGGATTGAGCAAACACGTTCAGCAAGGGTTGAAATGGCACCTTCAAGGTCACCTGTAACCTCAGAGGAGCGATTGCACTTGCCGATTCGAAGCTATCGCTAAGATACGGAGCAGCAGTCGGATTACGCAGATCAGGGTCGTTGCTGAGCCATCCGTTGATATTGTCCGCGATGGCCTGCGCATCCAGAGAAGTGCCATCCGTGAACTTCACATTCGGCTTTATCTCGAATGTGTATATCTTCTTGTCATCGGAAATTGTCCATGACTCGGCCAGCCATGGCACAATCTTGCCATCCTCGCTGCGGGCGACCAGATTATCGCTGTACTGGCGTTGCAGATACCATTGCTGTACCCATCCTCCGAAGAGGCACGTCGGCTCTTGAAAGTGCCCGTAACGAACAACGCCTCCTCGCTTTACGCTGCCGGCTACCCCTTCTTGAGCATGAATACTTGACGGCAGTTGCAACAGGCCCATGAGCACGAGAAGGGTTGCCTTCACGGTTCTTGCTGGATAGCTCGACTTTCCAGTGAATCGCCTCGTTGACCGCGCATTCGACAAATGCATATCCAGTCTCCAAATCATTTGATGTTGAGGAAGCGTCATAGCGCTGAGCTCGCTGTGGCTCATGCCGGCCCGAAAGGAATGGAAAGACCGAAATGCTCTCGCAGCGTCTGCCCTCGATATTCTTTTCGAAAGAGCCCGCGCTTCTGCAGGATGGGCACCACATTGTCGACAAACGCTGAAGTGCCATCTTGCAGCACGTCCGGAATGATGTTGAAACCATCAACCGCGCCAGCGCGGAACCATGCCTCAATCGAGTCCGCGATCTGTTCGGGCGCACCCACGAGCAAGCGGTGGCCAAACGCTTGAACGCTGCTAATGATTTCGCGAACCGTCCGACCTTGACGCGCCAGAGTCTCAATCGTGCGATGGTGACCGACAGAAAACGGAACATCATCTGCAGCAGGCAAAATCTCCTCCGGGATTGGCCTTTCGAGGCTGAGCTTCTCGACCGGCACGGCCATGCTTCGTGCAAGAGCGACGATGGCGCGCTCCATATCGAGGAGCCCGTCAAGGTTTTGCTTGCGACGAGCCGCTTCTTCCTCGGTGCCCCCGATACAAGTGACAAGGCCTGGCAGGATGAGCGGGGCCGCAGGGCGGCCGAATTGCCGAGAAAGAGCGCGCAGGCGCTCTGCCTCCTGCAGAGCCGTTGACAAGTCCCCGGCTGCCGCAAACACGACATCTGCACTGCGGGCACCAAGCTGTAATCCGGGATCCGAACCGCCGGCCTGAACGATGACTGGGTGGCCTTGGGATGAAGCGGGATGCGTAAGTGGGCCGCGGATGCCGAAGCTATTGGTAGCGGGATCGAGCAGGCGGAATTGGCTCTGATCTGCGTAAACACCCGCAGCCTGATCGGCGATGACCATCTCGCCGCTCCAGCTCAGCCAGAGAGCACGGACCGTTTCAACGAAGTCCTCGGCACGTCTGTAGCGATCTGCTCGCCCAACCTCTCGACCGCCAAAGTTCGCAACTGTCGCCGGACTCGACGTCGTGACCGCGTTCCACGCAACGCGCCCGCGGCTGATGACATCGAGCGATTGGAAGCGCCGGGCAAGATTGTATGGCTCGTTGTAGGTAGTCGACGCTGTCGCAATCAGACCAATCCGTTCCGTTTCACGTGCAATCACAGCGAGAACCAGCGTCGGTTCGAGCCCATTAAGCGGCGGCTGGTGCGTGATGTCGGAACTTATCGCGGGGGTATCGGCGAGGAATACAGCATCCAGCAGACCATGCTCCGCAATCTTCGCAGCGCTGACGTAGTGCTCGATGTCGAAAAAGGCGCTTGGATTTGTGCCCGGCCAGCGCCATGCGGCGGAATGACCACCGGCACCATGAAGATTTAAGCCAAGATGAAGCATGGAGTTACCCGAAGACATAACAGCCCCTCATGCGGCGGCATCTGAGCTGCTTGGCAGGCCTTGTAGACGAGTTGATCTCGGCCGCCAGCCTGCGCTTTCGCGCAAGCGTACCTTGCATGTGCTCCGGGCAGCCAATTTGAGGGATAGACAACCAACAGCCGGCTGATGTGAGAAGAATGTCACCAAAGAAGCTTTTGCTAGATCTTGCGATCTTCTCCGAGCGGGCGCGGCCGAGAAGAGCTTCGACCACGCTGGTTGCCGATTGACGCCGACGTGACAGCTTGTCTCCAGCGGCGGGTTGCTTCCACACGAGTACATTCACATCGGCTCTCCAGAATTCATCAAGAAGCCAGCTTCTTTTCAGGAAGATGTTTTGGATGGGATTCGCGATCGAAACGTTTGGACTCCCGACCGAGCGAGCAATGATCACGCTAGAGGATCTTTAGAGGTCCAGACCGTGCAAACGCAATAGTTGAGTATTTCAATCTACTATCGTCCCTTGGCATCCTCTTCTATTGCCGTGTCTAACCTTCCCTCGCTTAATCCCAAGCGTTCTCTGATCAGGCCCACCGAACACGCGCTGCGTAATTGCAGCGACTGCAATTGGGAGCGCCGGCGCGACGCAAAAGAGATGACTCGATGGGCTCGAGAACACACGGCAGTATTGGAGCGACACAATTGGTCGACCGCTTGCTGCCGCGCTGCAAAGTGACATCCGATCAATAAGGCGCCGCCAAGCCCAACATCTAATAATGTGATGAACCATTCTAGATTATAGATGCCGCGTTACGGCAACGCTTCGAAGCTGCGCTGGATTCGAAGATGCTGGAGCGTCGTTAATTCTCGCGCGCGCGGCGCATGTCCTCGCGTACGCTACGGGCGTGATGACGCACCGCCAATTTGCCAAGAACGCCCGTCTTCACGGCCCCGCGAGCGCACCGATGTGTGCACGGGACTCAGCTATCTTGGGCGCAGCCGCCTTTGAGCATCAAGAAGCGCGGCGGCATCAACGTCGACGAAATCACCCAGCTGGATATCGGACCGCGTCCCTTACCGGCACATGGGAGTGGACGCCTCTTGGGATGGATCGTTCGTGGTCTTGTCACGTCTGGTTGGCAACTCAACGTCTCGCGGCGGAGGCCCGGGTTGAAATTGCATCGAGCGGGTCGTGTTTTGCGACCAGCCTTCACCGCGCCCGCGCGACTTCTCGTCCCAAACAGCAGTCAACAAAGCACAGTGAGCTTCACGCCAGACCGGCGCAATCACAAGCCCGATGGCTGCGGCATCGGCTACTCGGATCAGAGCTAGCCCCTGGACGAACCTTTCTACGAGATCGACTCGCGCACAATGCAAGCTGCCCCAGATAAACTTATCCACCCAGCGCAAGCTCTCGATTGCAGCGCTATCGCGCACCGCTTCTCCCAGACCATTCACACCGCGCTGCCGTGGAGCTAGATTGGGGCGAAGGATCCATCTCGCCAAACTCAACTCTGCAATGAACAACAGGCACGACAGCACAGCGGCAAGGGCCCGAACTTTACTTCAACCAATAGGCCTGGTCAGCTATTCGACAGCTAAGCTCTTTAGCATAGCAACATCTCTATCGGACTAGCAGGCCCAGTTGATGGCGCAAGACCAGGAAGAGAAGGATCTGGATCCTGGCTCAGCCCGTTCCGTACGCCCTCAACATACCGTCCGCTGCAATTTTATCGAGAGTTGCGCCCGGCCCAGCCTCTGATCCTTATCGAACCAACTTTGCTCGATGACATTGACAAGGCAACCCGTGGGAGAAGGGAATGGACCCATTTGACAACGTCAACCCGTCCGCGGCTCGCATCAGTTATTACGTCGAGCCGCAACAGGAAGAGACCGGGCCGCAAGCAGACTTTGAGCTGCGGCTTAGAGAGCATCGGCCAGTCCTCCCAGCACCAGCTTCAGCCGGCGCTGGATCGACCCGAACTGCAACGGATGGCAATAGGAGAGCGGATCTTATCCCGAAAAACGAACGGTGCACAGCCGGATCCTTTGTAAAAGCGCGCGCTCAACTCGCCGCAACGCTGACCTGCGCGAACATTGCGGAACTCAGAACGGAAATCGCACTCGCTGCGCAGACATCGACACCATGGTCAGGAGGGACTGGACCGTCGGCCGGCGACGTGGATAGTCGCCGCGTTTACGACGACGTAGTGGCATCCTCATACTTGGAGCTGCAACGCTTTCAAAACCACCCCAGCCATTGCAAGCCGCGCGGATTGGCCAATCAAAGCGCGATGGCTCATTTGCGTTCCATGGCGGCTTCGCGTTTCGACGCCGCCCCCTGGAATATCTGGGGAGGCCAACGACTTGATCTGGGTCGCGCAGCGGCAGAACACATGAGGGGCGACACCACTTCTTCGCCCTTTGTGTCATTGTCCGAGGAGGCCTCACAATTGCTCCTCTCGCCAGACGACGACAACGAGTATGGCGCCAAAGTGATCGCTGAAAATGCGAATGAGTTGCACACGTACACGGTGCCGAGGATCACCGCTTGGACGGCCGATGAGATCGTCAGTATTCTTGAGGACGGGACTGAAGATGATGAACCCAATCTAGCCTGGGTGAGCGATACCCCAACTGAGGAGCGCGAGGTACTGTTTCTGGGCGGGAATCTGGATGACTATCGGACCGCGAGCGCGTCGAATCCCTACAGAAAGTCAGGGAAAGAAGATTGAGGGTGGAGGCTTAGCAAGGTAACTTGGCTGTTTTCGATGCTCGGAAAATCGAAAGCAGCCTTCGCTCCCGTCTATACTGCTCCCGCCGAGCTGGCCGTCAGGGAGCTGGCCGCGTACCGCACCTGGAAAATCGGAATTTCAGCCGACGCCTGTACCGTCTTTACGTTCGCCGCACTCGTCGTCGGGTTCGAAAAGGCACTTGCCGACCAATATTCATTCTAACTTTCGGCTCGGCCGGGTCAGGTTTTGGAAAGCTAACGTGAGTAGCGAAAGGACGAGGAAACGAAGCCAGCGAACTGCAGCATGGATCGAAACAACGCGATCAACCCAGCGCATAACGATTCCGCTGCGTCAGATACCACGGTTGAACAGCCCAAAGAACCGCAAGCGGGGTTCGAGCAACACTTGCGAGAGGCGCGGCAGCTCGGCCCGGTATATTCCCATAGTGGGCTTTATGACATCACCGAACAAGACGATCGCCTCATCCAAGCAGCGTCTGGTGCTGCCCTTGACCGAGGCCCACCGCCAAAGGCGATTACCATCGAAATCTATGACCGTCGGCTTCGCAAATTGGCAGAGCTGCTGAAGCAGTCTGGTCACTCGATTGCTGAGCTCGATGACGACACGTTGCTCGAGCGCTCCAAGACGCTACTGCCAAACGACAAGGTGATCTTCTCTGCATTGTCAATGGTGAGTAGGTACCGGACGCCCAGCGATACCGCTCCGTCGCCCACAACACATTATCGTCCGTCCAAGGAAGACGCCAACCTCATCAGAGAGGCGATCGAAGCGGGCTTTGGTCGAGCAATGGACGCAAAAACCGCCGGAAATTACGCTAGCTGTCTTCGCAAGCTAGCGGCAGCACTGCGCCCCTTGGGGATTGCTAAGCTCAGCCACAAAGCGCTGCTCGGCCATGCCGATGCTTTGTTTCCGAACGACAAGAAACTCATCTACGCGTTGAACAGGCTGAATGACTACCGCCGAATCGCGGGGCGGGACAACTCGCCGAGTTACGGGGGCGACTCGCGCCAGCCAATGCAGCCGGCCGCCGATTTGCCCGTCCAGCTTTTCGAACGTGAGCAGCCTTCAGGGAACGCGGACGGCTCATTGCCGGCGGGCGGCTTCAATGCTCAGCCGTTTTGGGAGGGAACGGGTTTAACCGCTCGTTCTCCCGCGCCACGTGTCGCCCAGGATATGCTTTTCGAGGCTGTGCGCCAAAACGATGTGCCTCCACCTTCCAGCGTCGATGCGCCGGCACTTTGGCAGGGAATGCGTGCCGCCGCCCCCTCGACCCTGCAGAGTTTCGCTCAGGAAGCGCTTTTCGATGCCGCCGATCGCGAGGTCCTGCCGCCAATCAACGCACCGGCGCTTTGGCCGAGCATGAGTTCGGTCGCCTACTCGCCCGTGCAAGATGTCGCCCAGGAACAGCTTTTAGGTGCTGCTGACCGGGAGGGCTTGCCGACGACATCCTACGATGCACCGGTGCGCTGGCCAACCGCTGGTTCAGTCACCCATTCGCATGAGCAAGGTGTCGCCCAGGAAGAGCTTTTCGATGTCCCATATCGAGACCAGTTTGCGCCTGCTTTCGATCTGGAGGCATCGAAGTTATGGTGGGCAATGGAGGCGACAACCCATAGCGCCGGCGGGGCGGATCCTTTCGAAGCCGTGATTTGGCAGCCCAGCTCACGGCCGCAGGGTCCCGCCTCTGAAAAAGACTTTGGACGGACGATGGATCAAGATGGGGAGACAGCCGGCGAGAGCTTTGACGCCTCCTTTGCCGTCACCGAAGGTTTTTCCCATGGCACCCAGCCCGCGTCGGACATGATGCGCTCCGAGCTCAGCCGCTGGGGTCAGATGCCGGATGCAGCACATCGGGTAAAGACCTACAACATTCATGGTGAACACTATACGGGCGTGCTAGGACCGGGTGGGCGTGGCGATCTTCAGCTCATCCATCTGCGCTCTCCTGCTGTTGGTGATACATTTGACGTTTCATTCGCAGTGCCCAAAGATTTTTCCCATCGCACCCAGCTGGCTCCCGACATGATGCTTTCCGAGCTGGGCAAGTGGGACTTCTTGCCTAATGCGGAATATCCGCTCATGAACTATGAGATTGGCGGGGAACGCTATACGGCCGTGCTGGGGCCGAGAGGATCCAATGACGTTCAACTCATCCATCACCCAAGGTTCGCTTCGAGGAGTGAAGCTGCGTCGGTGACGCCGATGGCTCCCCCTCATACATACGACAGCCTCGCATCTGGCCTTGATCGGCCCGTCTGGTTCGAATTGCAGGCGGCGAACCTCCAACCGCCGTCCGCCCCGCCCCGCTTGGGCCACCACCTGCTCCCGCAAGTTCCTGAACTCGGAGAGTGGTTCGGCCTCGACTGGAGGCACGGCCCGCGAGAAGCTTCGACTCTCGTGATTGACATGCTCCGAAACCTGGGCCTTCTGCCGAGCCAGGGCGTCCCCATGACCCGCTTTTTGATCCATGGCGAGCCCTACACGGCTGAAAGCCTACCCGGTGGCCGCGTTCTTCTCTTCCATCGGCCGCAATTTGGCTGAACGATATGCTGTGGGGCACCTCGGGCAGCCCCACAAGCTCCCGAATCCACTCGGATCGCCTATTTTCGGAAATCAGAACCGCCTCCGAACGACAATTAAGACGGCGAGTAAAGCCCGTAGCCGCCATTCACATGATCTTAAGCGGGATGGTTCAATCACCCTGCGGCTGCATTCGGCAGCACGGAAGCTTCAAGTGAAAGAACCCCAAAGACGCGGCATGAAAGATACCAGAGGGTAGAGCGAAATCATCGCGAGCCCGCCGGTTGATCGGCTTGTAAATACACTCCCCAACAGGACCGCGGAGGGCGGGGGACGTACCTTGCCCGGCTCATCTGGAGCGTTCGACTGAAAAGCTGGGGGCTCCAACCCATATGATGAAGGCCCGAACCGCCGATCCTCCAATCGCTGAGACGAATGGGGATCGACGGCCCTTATGCCCCACGTTGGTCAAACAGCAGCAAGTTGGCGCAACTCGATCCTTCGTAGACGAAAAGACGGCCAGAGAAACTCTGAGCGTCCCTGAGATCGAAAGGATCCGTGTCATACTGCGAAGGCCTCCACACGATTAACGGATCAACTCTTCGGAGCGCCCCTCTTCTCTGTGCTCTTCGTTACCAGACGAACTTTGCGCCATCCGGCAGTTCGCAGATAAATTCGCCCTGGTTCACAAGCTCGGTCGTTCCGACAACAAGCTTCGAGGCTCGCACCGTCAGCTTGCCTTCGCGGCTAAGGCTATGGCGGATGTACTCGGTCACGGCACGTCCAGAGCTGTCGACCGTTTGGTGAGCATTGGAGAAGCTGATTCCGTTCTGGACCGTCACCCTGAATGCATTGATAACCAGACCGGCCTGCGTCGCCGATGCAGGTTTGCCGCCCTCCGCGGGGTTACAGTGGCTCATGTCCAGTATGAGCTTCACATTCTTCCCCGCCTGCAGGGCATTGAGAACCTCCGTGTATTTCGGCGAAGGCTCATCGGCTCTCGCCACAGCGCTAGCGCTCGCGACCGAAAGCAAGGACAACAGGATCGGCAGTCTTTTGCCGGTAATCTTCATATGCTCTTCTCCCTCGAAAAGTACCACAGCTTGCGTTTTTCAAGATGTCGTGCTCGCGCGTTGTTTGGCTTTCATTCAGCAAGCGCGCTCGCGCCTGTACAAAAACAGCCTGCCGCAATCAGGCGCAAGTAGTTGCGACGGCTATTCCGACATCACAACCTCGTAGGTCAGGTTCTGGGGACTTCGCCGTGCGGGCGTCGACTAGAACGATTTGTTCGATCGTCGACCGCTTGGAAACCACAAACGACGAACGGTCGCGCTGGTCCACTCGGGAATAATGAGCGAGAACACGCAGCCGTCACATGTGCAGGAGCAGACGATCTACGAAGGAAGCACTCGATCAGCCGCATGCGCTTGCGTGTCCCTCTTCGTTTGCAAGGACTGTCTGTCCTAGGCGACAGGTGAAGAGTACGCGGCGCGGCGGTCGAGGAACCCCGTCTCAGCTTAATCGATCGTCAGCTTCTCGAAAGCTGCACCTGCAACAATCCACGCCGATAGGCGGCACTTCGAAGGGAGTAGAGAGATGAATGTTGATCCACGGAATGCCGCAGACAATTCCTTTGAGGTTCAGCGGCCGCACCACGTCGCTCGACAGCAGGACGAGCTTAGCGCACGGACAAGTTCAGAAGACCAAGCAAACTTTGAGCAGCAGCTGAATGACTTGGCTCTAGATGACTTGGATTCGGTTTACCCAACCTCGGAGCCAGTCTCCTTAGCGGCAGATTCCGCGAGCGCCGCGCCCTCATCTGCGCCAAACGAAGCGACCTCGGAACCCAGTCGCTATCCAGCCTCATCATACGTCAGTGCGCGCGCTCAGCTTGCCGCAACATTGACGGGCGCCACTCTTGAAGCACTTCGGAACGAGATCGAACTTGCCGTGCAACAAGCAGCACGTTGGTCATCGGCGACCGCTGCCATTGATCGAGATCGCGTATTCGACGACGTGGCGGGGTCGTCATATGTCGCGCTGCGGCGTTTTCAGAATCAGGACACTGATTGCAAGCCGCACACGGAAGAAAACACGAGTGCAATATCTCATGTCCGCAACACGGCTCGGGATCATTCTTCCGTTGGAGATCCTCTGGAGCGGTATCCCCTGGACCGAGCCCGCCAAGCTGGGTGGCATATGCGGGGGAAGACTACAGCCTCACCCTTCGTATCGTTAGTCGAGGATCCGTCAAAACTCGTCGTCTCTCGCGATCCGTGGGCGAGAGCGATTGCCAACAATGCGGACGCGCTACACACCTATACCGTACCGAAGACCACAATCTGGACGCCCGACGACGTGCTGAGTAGCATTGGGCTTGGAATGAACGCCGAGGATCAGGACACCATCGATGGGGACGTCGAATTGATGTGCTCGCTGGGCAGAACGCCGACCCGGGAAACCGAGCGCCTGTTCCTCGGAGGCAATTTGGAAAGCTACCGCACCAGTAGCGAAGAAAATCCCTACAAGCGCGAGAGTAATGAGTAGATGGTCGATCGCGCCATTTGGCAGGTTCGTTGGCGACCAAGCGCCACAACACCCTGCAACGAAGAAAAGCGGCGCATCAGCTCCGCCTCATGCACAACAGATTAAGCGTAAAGGGGGCGCCCGACGGCCCGATGAAGGCGCCGATCGAGCCGTACAGCGGGTGACAGTTCCGACGGAAGGTCAGCAAGACACCGATCTTGTCCCCTCATCCCTTTCCGCTCGTTGAAGCATCGTGGCATCTTGGATGCATTGTGTCGCAAGGCAGGAATTTATCAGCCGGCTTCAGCGGTTGGCACGCGGATTTGGCCAGGTAAGCCGCTGCAAGCGCAGCATCCCTCGCGTTAGCTAACTGCTTCTGACAATGATCGCGCGTCAACCAACAGTGTTTCGGCCGCGATCGCATCATACATTCACTCAGCCGTAGCAAGTGGCGCTATTGCATTACAGCCGATCCGCAACCTGGATGCGTTCCATCAAAACAATCGATTTTGCCGAGCATGCCTAAAGGCCTCATAGTCGATCGCGATGTATGGAGACCGCATTCAAGATGACGTCTGGCAATCGATTCTCTCCTCAGTCCCGTGCCGAACAACTTGGCTCGCGCGATCGGCAGTCTGGATCTCGGACGTTAGGTCCTGCGCGTCACATCGACGTCACGCGCCCGCCCCGATTTTCCCACTAAATTGCCGAGCATGAGGCAGATCGGATTGGCCGATCTTTGGCGTCATAGCCGAACGACTGCCTCTTCGCGCGCTTCAAGGCGTTATGGCGCTACACTTGATTGGAGGCACAAATGCTCACGACCTTGGACAGAGCGCGATTGACCCTCGCACAGCTCGACAGCATGGCCGCCTGTGTCGTCATTGCCTCACAAGGAGTCCGATGTTGATGTCGCCGATACAAAGAGCCCTTAAAGGCACTTGAATCTCACCCAGCGTCAGATTGTAGGATTTCCGACAGTCTCGCGACAGAATCCACTCGCGTGAACTCTTCCTGACAGGTAGCGACAATTGCGAACGTCTCAGAACCTCAATGCTCGGCCGATACGGCTTGGGACACTTCTCGACTGCTCCGATACAGAGCTTGCATCGTTAATCTGCTCTGTGAACGCAAGACGAAGCGCGCTCTTCGCAGCCAGACCAGGATCCAGCGCACGAGAACAAGGCGATCAATCGCCGTACCGATCACCGGCTGAGTCCAAGCTCGAGACTAGATCGTTCTTGCGCCGTTCAACCCGTCTGACGAAATTGAGCCGACACCTCAGACAATGCGCGACAGCAATGCCAGGCTCAATTTTTCCTTCCTTGGCAGCCTTCGCTCGGCTGGCGCGGAGAAGATCTTGGAAGCAACCGAGCTTCAGGACGGTTGACACCATGTTTGGCCATTATCACCGGCTGGCGAGACAATGTCTAACCCGCCGATGGGCGTGTTGATCGTTTCATCGCATCTTGGCCTTTTACAGCCCGTCGTCCGACGCATAGCGCGTGAACTGTCTTAAACGCGGACAACTTGTATCGTAGTGACTTGACGACACTACAGGCTCAACAGCCTTGCAGGACTGACCGCGGATCAAGACGATTTGGGAGTTCCAATGTCGGTTTCGCAAGTCCGTTCGGCGGCAAATACAGCCGCTCTCGCCTGCGCTTTCCTTTCGCTCCGCGAGTTTGGCGCGATCGCCACTGCAGGCGTTCGCGTAATGCATGCAGCCACCGCCATGCTCGGCCCGCAGATGAATCAGCACATCGCCGGGGCTCTCAGCCTCGTGAGAGATTGCAAATCTCTTGCCGGCGTAAAGGAGATTTTGAGCCGCGCCGCGGGCTGGAACCATCCGCCGCAGGCCCCCGCCTATCCGCCGACGGCGGCCGTGCAGACATTGGCTGCCTGCCAGCAAGCCCGTGCGTATCGCGCTCAGGATTTCAAATTCACGCCAAAGCGGCATCCTCTGGGTTCCGCCGATCGTCATGGTCAAGCGTGACACGCTCAAGTCCTGCCGAGGATGGACGAGAGGCGATGAATGCGAATTCTATTGGTTGATCATCATGCGGACTTTGGCCGCGCCGTAAAGGAAGCGCTGCTGAATTGCGGGTTCGCCGTCGACGTGACGCGTACGCTGGATGAGGCGTCGGCCGCGTTGGATTGCGCGAACTACCACATGATACTGCTCGAATCCTTCTTGCCCGATGGAGATGGTTTGGACTGGTTGAAGCAGTTGCGGCGCGAAGGACGATCAATGCCGACTATGATGATGAGCAATCTCAATGATCTCGGTCGGCGGATTGCGATCTTCAACGCCGGAGCGGATGATTTTCTGCCCAAGCCCGTTTCTATCGACGAGCTCGTTGCTCGCATGCGAGCTATTCTACGACGATCAACGCAGATGACCGCGCCGGTGGTGACATTCGGGAATCTGCATTTCGATCCGATCGCGAGACAAGTCTCCGTCGGTGGACGAGTACTGAGAATTGCGCGCCGCGAAGTGTGCATTCTTGAACATTTGCTCAACCGCGCAGGCCGTACTGTGCCCCGCACAGCGCTCGAAGAAAGCTTGTATGCATTTGACGACGAGGTCTCGACCAATGCGCTGGAAGTCGGGATTTACCGCTTACGAGCGCATTTGAACCAGGCGGGGGCAACGCTCAGGATCAAGACCGCGCGCGGTGTCGGCTACACCCTTGAACTCATCGGCGCAGCATCGGCTGCCTAGCAGGCTCACTTGAAGGCAACAATCCCTTGAACGTCGTTAACAATGACGCCGGCGCCGATGAGCCGTCGATGGCCGCCAGCAGCTCGCACTCTGCCGCTTTTCCCCGCCTCTGCTACGCCCTGTGCGCAGTCGCTCTGCTACTTCCGCTTGCTGTCGCAGCTCAGGTAAAGCGAGATGGCAAAGGAGAACCGCCACGTGCGGCGCCTGGCAGCACCACCGGCACGCTCAACCTTACCTCCTCACAGGGAAAGACAGTTCATCTGACCGGACCGGCTGCGAGCATTTTTATTGCCGACCCGGCCATTGCGGATTATCAGGCGCCCTCGAACACCACGATTTTCGTGTTTGGCAAAAAGCCGGGACGGACTAGCCTGTTCGCCCTAAACGACAACGGAGAGGCTCTCGCCGAGCTGCGTGTTGTCGTCACCCAACCGATCGAGGATCTGCGGGCCGCGCTGAAGGCCGAGGTCGGCGACTATCCGATTCAGGTCAGCTATACCCCGCGCGGCGCGATCCTTAGCGGTACGGCGCCTAATGCCGAGGTCGTCGAGACCGCCAGGAAGGTCACTGAGCAGTTTCTTGGGGCTGGCGCGCTGGTTGCCAACAAGATCCAGGTCGCCGGCTCACTACAGGTGAATCTCAGCGTACGGGTGGCAGAGGTCTCCCGCAGCGCCGTCAAGGATCTCAACATCAACTTCACCGCCTCGAGCCCAAACGGCGCATTTCTTGTCACCGGCAAAGGGGGAGGGTCCGGCGCAGCCGGCGGCGGCGGCACGATCGGGATTGGGTTTAGCGCCGGCAACACCAACTTGAGCGCTGTTCTGGACGCTCTCGCAAGCGAGCACCTCGCCTCAATCCTGGCTGAGCCGAATCTGACGGCAATGTCCGGCGAAGCCGCAAGCTTCCTCGCCGGCGGCGAATTCCCTATTCCAGTGATGCAGGACAACCGGCAGGTTTCGGTCCAATTTCGCCAGTTCGGCGTGAGCCTCGAGTTCGTTCCGACGGTTCTCAACAACAATCAGATCAATGTCCGTGTGAAGCCCGAAGTCAGCGAACTGTCGAGCGAAGGCGAAGTCAAAATCAATGGCATGGCGGTCCCTGCCCTCTCGACTCGGCGGGCGAGCACCGTGGTCGAGCTCGCCAGCGGTCAGAGCTTTGCAATCGGCGGCCTCATCAGGCGCAACTTCAACACTGATATCGGCGAGTTTCCCTGGCTCGGCGATGTGCCGATCCTGGGCGCGCTTTTTCGCTCCTCATCGTTTCAAAAACGTGAAACCGAGTTGGTCATTATTGTCACGCCCTACATTGTTCGGCCCGGACCGAATCCGAAGCGGATGAGTGCGCCGAGCGACCGCATCTCACCGCCCTCAGACGCGGGGCGGATTTTGACGAACACGGTTGCCCGGCCGCCGCGAGAGCGCGATGCGCCTCGCGCCAGCGCACCAGGATTGACCGGCAGCGCCGGCTTTATTATCGAATGAGGATCGCCAAATGACTTTGCGACATCTGTGCTACCCGATCGTTATTGGAGCAACATTGGGGGGCTGCGCAAATACTGCCTCGATCCAGCCCGCGCCGGCTGACCAAGAGATCCAGGTGGAGCAGAAGAGTAGCGTGCTGTTCCTGCAGAGCCTTCGTGGCCCCGAACGGCATCGGCTGCGAAGCTTTATTGCAGCGACCAGTCGCGGCCGGCGGGATGCCATCCATGTGGGTGTCATCGGCCCACCCAGACTCATTGCACAGGTGGCCCACGAGGCTCGTGCCATGGGCGTTGCCACCTACAACATCCACCTGTCCGCTTCTCGTGTGGATTTGCCGGCTCGTTCCGGGGTGAGGATCGAAGCGATCACTTTCGAAGCCCATCCTCCGGTCTGCCCCTCGCTCTCCATCGTCGGTCCTACAGTGAACGACAATTCGTTCAATCCAACCCTTGGCTGCTCGGTCCGGAATAACCTTGCGGTCATGGTCAATGACCCCGGCGACTTGTTAGGCAATGGCGCTGTCATGCCGACCAGTGGTGATCGTGCAGTGCTTCCCATCACCGCACGTGGGGCCACGTCGGCGGGCAACAGGAGCAATTTGGAGGATGAAACGCATAACAGGGTTGCGCCAGAAACCCAATAAGCGGCTCGTAAGACCCGAGCAGCATGAACGCTCGGTTGGCCATTCTTGTCCATATCAGTCTTGGAATCGGCCGAAGAGCCTCCTGGAGTCGAATCTTTTCTCGATCCTTTTCTTGGGATCGTGCAGCTTGCAGATCAGGTTTTGGGACAGTTGGGTCGTTGACCAGAGATTTGAGCGCATCGCTGTTTTGTGCGACGCTAAACGAGGCCGGCGGCAAAGACTGCCTTTGCAACCCTCTCGAAACACTCCATCGGAACTGCCCTGCCCATCGCACCTTTTCGGATCAGCTGACGCGCCAATACATGATCCTCGACAATGCTCAGACGTTGGGCGCGCGCCTCCGCCAGTAACTGTGAAGCCGTTTCGCCCTCGCCGCGGCACACCAGTACCGGGACGCCGGTCTCGCCCCGAACGTAGCGCAGCCCAATCAATGTCGCTCGCCCCGTCAGTATCAATGTCGCCCGATGGATGCCGAGCGGAGACTCGTTGGCGGACTCCCGGCGGAGCCTGCGGTGTTCACCCTTGATCTGCGGATTACCATCCTGTTCCTTGGACTCGCGCTTGGCTTCGCTCTGCGTCATGCGCATGTCGCGCAAGAACAACCAACGCTGAATGAGCAGATCGGCCAAGCCGCCAATCAGAAGAGCGCCGGCAGCAATCGCGATCAGCACTTTAAGCTCTTTAAAGACAAAACCAAAGCAGCTCAAATCGCACACGGGCAAGTACACCAGTGCCCTCCAACTTGCGAGCACAGTGAAAACGAACGTAGCGCCAAGAACCAAAACTTTGACGATAGACTTTCCAAGCTCGACAACCGACCTCTGGGAGACAATCCGCTTCAGTCCTTTGACGGGGTCCAATTTCTCAAAGCTGGGTTTAAGCGGCTCAACGGAAATCGTCAGCCCGCCGCCGGCCAAGACACCGGCCAGAATCGCCGCGACAACCGCCGCACCTAGGATGGGAGCCGCGGCTGTTATAGAAAGGTCCATCAATCCGACCAACGCCTGCCGGACCGCATTGTTGAAGGGCTGTTCCTGCAGCTTGTCGATGAGCCGCACGGCTTCGCGCCATCCGTCTTCGATCGAGCTGGCCCTGAAGCACAGGCAACCGAAACCAGCGCAAAGGCTTGCCGCGGTCACAAAGTCGGCGCTGCGCGGGCTCTGGCCTTTCTTACGCGCGTCCCGCAGCTTCTTGTGACTTGGTGGAAGGTTTTTCTCTTCGCTCGTGTCGTTCATTTCAAGAACTTCTCGAGCCACTCCAGCACGCCGTTAAACCGAATGATCTCTGCTCCCATATATTCGATCAGGAAGACCGCGTAGCTGACCATAATGATGCCAAAAGCGGCATTCTTGATGGTCGGAGAGAGATCGTTCAGCTTGATTTGCGGCGCAAAGCGCCCGAGCAGCATGAGGGATACGTCGATCAGAAGCAGCAGAGCCAGCACGGGCCCGGCGACCACGAGGGTCGCATGCATGATATGGTCGAGAAGCCCAATAAACTCCATTGCCCCGCGGTGGGTCAGGGGCGGTAGCAGCCGATCCACGGGCCAGATCAGATAACTTCCATAGAGGCATCTGACCATGGTCTGCAGACCTCCTGATACAACGAAGATCGTAACCGCGGCAGTCCCGAGAAAGAGTCCCATCGCGGCAGTTTGACTGCGTGTCGCAGGGTCGTCCAGCTGGCTGGAGATGCCACGCTGGGTATCAATGATGTCACCAACGGCCTGGATGCTCCAAAGTGGTATACTAAGCAGAAACCCGAACAGCAGGCCGATAAATATCTCCTTCAAACCGAGGAGCGAGACCGCAATCATACGGGTGCCCGGATCTAGTGTCTGCAAGCCGTTCCTGATCTGCATCAAGCAAGGCAATCCAATCACAATCGTCGCGCTTGCGCGGATAATCCCGCCAATGTGCGGTCGCGTGAATACCGGAAGAACCAGCATAATGCCGAGCGCCCGGGCCGCGCCAAGACCGGCCGCAACGACGAACTCGACAGCAGTCTGAATCAGAGCTTGCGTCTCGGTGGGTGACAAGGCATCCATTTGAGCTCAGCTCGTCGTTCCTTCAGCCAATGCAACCGTCGCACTCACGTCGCCATGATGTGAGACGCCAAGAACTCTGCAGATCTCGTGTTCCAGCGGTGGCAGAGCGACAGGCCTCCCAAGGCAGATGACTTCGGCTTCAGCTATCCATATGACTACAGCCATCCGGCGCAGAGGTATGGCCATTCGATGAAAGCACCCGCGAAATCGCGCGCGGCCTACAAGCCACGCTTCTTCCGCTCTCACCGGCCGCAGCGCGGTTTGGAGATCTGAGGGCCTCAAAGCTTTCATCAATTTCGCAGTCGATGGAGATCGGTCTCGAGCGGCACCTTCATTCGCTGGCTCATTCACCAGAATGCCAGAATCGTGGGGCCGCTTGCAATCAAAGCGGTTTCCCGTTCACTTGCGTCGACAACTCGCCAGGCTGTGCGCATCGAGGACCAGGTCTCAGCAGGTAATTCCATCACCTCGTAAGCAAACCTGAATCGAACGGATAGACATTCCAAATGGAGTCATTCTTCCTCCGAATACGGCAGCTCATAGAGCCGAACAGGACAGTCCGGATGTCTATCCGTCTCATAATAGTGAGGCGAGCTTTCGATAAGATGACGAACTCGCCCATTTGTGGTTCGCAATGAAGGCCGACAAACGCGACTCCATAGCTGAAACTTAGACAGGCTTGCGTTCCGCGTGCACTAATACCTCGCTGTGAGCGCGGGGAACTCAGTGAAGATACGCTGGGCTTGCTCGATCAGCGGCGCGCTCAGCACCGGAGCAAACAGAACGAGCACGGCGACGACGACGAGGAGCTTCACGGTAAGCGGCAAGGTTTGATCCTGGAGCTGGGTCGCTGCCTGCACGATGCCAATACCCAATCCGGCCACGAGGGCTGCCAGGAGCGGCGGTAGAACCCAGATCATGAACAGGACTAATGATCGGCTCAGGTGGGTGAGGATGCTGGCCTCGTCCATCTCACCCGCCCCCCGGGGATGCGTAGCTTAAGACCAATCCGTGCATGAGCCGCGACCAGCCGTCGATTGTGACGAACAGAAAGAGCTTGAAAGGAACGGATATCATTGTTGGTGATACCATTGACATGCCCATGGCCATCAGAATTGTCGTCACAATCAGGTCGATCGTGATGAACGGAAGATAGAGAAGGAAACCGATTTCAAACGCACGCTTAAGCTCCGAGATCAAAAAAGACGGCACGAGGATCGCAAAATCATCGGCTGTTGCGTTGGCGCGCATCTCCTCCGACCAGATATGTTCCGTCGACGAGAGGAAGAACGTGCGCTGCTCCTCAGTGGTGAACTTCTTGAGATGGGCGCGCAGCGGCTCGCTACCTTCCTTGGCGGCGGTCAGCCAGTCATCGGCGGTTTGGTAACGAAGTTGCGTATCGGTCACGCGGTTGTAGGTTTGCTCGAATACTGGGGCGCCTATGAACACGGTAAGGATCAATGCAGCACCATACAGAACGATGTTCGGTGGTATGGACTGAGTGCCGAGCGCGTTGCGGATCAGGAAGAGAACGACGGAAACCTTGATGAACGCCGTTGTTGTGACAACTGCGAACGCCAGCAGGCCAAGACCGGCGGTCGCTGCAACAAGCGCAAGGATGCTCGGTTGAATGTCAGCCATTGACCGCCAACTTGTTAAGTAACCGGATGCCCAACGCTTCACCGACACGTACGATGTCGCCGCGGCCGATCAATTGACCATTGGCAACAATGTCGACCGGACCGTCCACCTGCCGGCCAAGCTCGAACACGTGCCCCTCGTTGATGCTTCTCAACGTACCCAGCGGGATCGGCCAGCGGCCGCATTCGAACACAAGCGTGATCTCAACACTATCGATGTCGGCTTCCGAGGGCGGGATTGCTTGTTCAGCTTGGGGGCGTATCGTCATATTTGCATACCTTAGAGGATGGGACTGCAGGCGGAATGGTCCCCGAAGGATAAGTCTGTCGCCCGCGACCTGCGCCGGCGCCCACAACTTGTCCGCAGCGAGGATGAGCAGGCCATGGGCAAAGGGAATGACGTCGGGCACCAGTGCGTCGCCGGGCTGTGCTTGGCGAAGAAGCTTGATGGGCGCACGCAGCGAGCCGATCTCTCTCGCAATTACGACCGGAAATTCCGAAGAAATCTTACCTAAATCTCGCGGCAATTGGCCGATCAACTCGCCTAAGACACGAAACGCAGACGGAACCAGACCGTCAAGAGGCGCGAACAAGAACAGGCGAGCCTTGGCCGCCAGCTGCCCGAAAGCAACGTCGAACTCCAAATAGGGGTCTTTGGCCGTTGCGTCTTCGATGCGGATCAGCTGCAAATTCCGCGCGAGCACGATCTCTAATGCAGCGAGCCAAGGTTCCAGTGCAAGTTCGAGAAGGAGCGAGCGGGTTGGGTCGGAAGGTAAAGTAAGGCCAGACTGGACCGTTGAAATCAGTGCCTCGACGAGAAGGCGGGGCAAGGACAACACAGCGGTCTCGCCTCCGGCGCAAAATACGCAGTCGAGCACCGGCATGGCATATGGCTCGGCCTGCCAAACAAGCCGGCTCATACGGATCGATAGCGGCTTATCGCCAATGCGGCTCTGCAGAACCGTGCGCGGTGCGGCGGTCTCGTTGAGCCAGGAGACCACTTCATGCGACAGCTTTGCCGCTGGCTGAAATAGTGCGGGTTCACCCATGGCATTTATCACAGGTTCCGCGGGTGCAGCTCGCGACGCGGTAAGAGAACCAGCCATTAATTCGAGCCATCGACCGTCTGGCTGCGCGAACCACCCTGATATCGGAGCAAAACCTCATCGTCGGCATCGACTTCGGCTGCAAACTCCGAACGGACAGCGGTAGTGCGCTGGACATCGCCCTCAATCTCCTGCCATTTCTGGCTCGCCGCCGAACGCTTGGCCCATATGGTCCGCGCCTCATTCACCGCCCGCTGGGCCTGCTCATGCGCGATGCGCGCCTGCTCACGCGCCTGGCGTGCCGATTCGATCTCTGCTGCCAGCCGCCCAAGGACGAGTTGACAGCGACGATCGAGCTCGGTCACGGACATCATCTCGAGCGACGCCAGCTCCTGATAAAGGTCAGCTTCGGCCTTGGCGCGACGATTCTCCGCGCGTTTAACATTCTCAGACGCTCGCTGCAGCGCTGCGACCGCAATTTGGCGCCTGGCTTCCATGTTCGACAATTCACGAAGCGCGCTTCGCTCTCTCATGTCTTTCACCAGCCGCAATTTCGACGCTTGCACGAGATTCAGGCCGTCAGACGTGACATCCATGAAACGGTCTCCTCAAAGCTAGACGGCTCGTCCTGTCCCTGGCGCAAGAATGCGCGCAGTTCCTCGATTGACTCGATTGCCCGATCAGTCAGTGGATCGCTGCCTGGCTTGTATTCACCGACCTTGATCAGGAACTCAGCCTCATTGTAGCGCGAGAGCAGATCGCGGAATGCGGATGCCGCCTTGCGATGTGGACCAGAGGCGACCGCATCCATGACACGACTTCGGCTCGACAGCACGTCGATGGCGGGAAAATGCTCTCGGGAGGCCAGCGCGCGCGAAAGAATGATATGACCATCGAGAATGCCGCGCGACTCTTCGGCGATCGGATCGCCCGTGCCGTCACCTTCGACAAGCACAGTATAGAATGCCGTGATCGAGCCCCGCTCGCCCATACCGGCTCGCTCCAATAGACCAGGAAGCAGCGCAAAGACGGAAGGAGGAAAGCCGCGCCGGGTGGGAGGTTCTCCGGCGGCAAGGCCGATTTCGCGCATCGCACGGCTAAAGCGCGTCAGCGAATCCATCATCAGAACGACCTGCAGCCCTTGATCACGAAAATACTCGGCGAGTGCGGTCGCCATATGAGCGCATTGCGCCCGCTCCATAGCCGATCGATCGGATGTCTCAACGACAACGATCGTGCGAGCGAGGGCATCTCCAATATGACGTTCGATGAATTCACGCACCTCGCGTCCACGCTCCCCTATGAGCGCAACGACGGTGACATCGGCGGCCGCGCCTTTTACAATTTGCGACATCAGCGTCGACTTACCGCAACCGGCATCTCCATAGATTCCGATCCGCTGACCTTCGCCACACGTCAGAAGTCCATCCAGCACGCGAACGCCGAGCGGAAACGGCTGCTCGATGCCACGCCGCCTCATCGGGTTGGGCGCCTTACCGCGGAGCGGACAAGTGTGGACCGTTTTTATTGGCCCCTTGCCATCGAGTGGACGGCCGAAGCTATCGATCACGCGGCCGAGCAGGTCGGGCCCGACTGACACTTCCTGCATGCGCCCGGTCGGGACCACTTCCGCGCGGTGGGACAAGCCTACCATATCGCCAATCGGCGTCAGCAATACCCCGTCCGGCAGCAGACCGATGACTTCCGCCTCAAGTGACCATCCGGAAGCGTGATCCTGCAATAGGCAAAGTTCTCCAACACGGGCCCCTGGCAACACGGCATGGAGCAAGGTGCCGATCGCACGCGTGATCCGTCCCCGCACGGCACGCGTATCGACATCCTTTGCTGCGAATCTCAGAGATGCTATCGCCGCATGCACATCTCCTTCTCCGCCGGCTTGATCATGGCCTGATCGTTGCGTCGTCACGGATAGCTTTCCTGAGAAGATGGATTAAGGCCGAGACGCAATGTGCGGAGCTGCGCGGCAAGTCCTAAATCGACACTGCCGAACTCACTCCACAGAACGCACTGGTCCGGCCCCACGGCAGGGTCCGGATCAATTCTGACTTTCGGCCGACCATTCGCTCCATCGAACGCCAGGAATTCATGTCTTAGTGCATCAGCGTTCACAGGAGACACGTGAAGGCATACTTCTCCGCTGCCATATCTTTTCTCGACGGCGTGACGAACGGTCCTTACCAACATCTCACCCGGATCAAAGGAGCCCAACAAATCGGTCAATATCTCAATGACGAGCTGTGGTAACTCCTGTTGCAGAACGGCTTTTCGCCGGGCCACATCGGAAGCAGCTCCGGCAATCAGCCGTGCCATTTCGTCCGAGCCTGACCTTAGACCCTCGCAGTGCCCGCGCTCCCGCTCCTGCTGATAGGCCTTCCTTGCCCAACTGCGAACCTGCCGCAGGTATCGCTCGGCTAGCGCGCGCGTCTGCACCGCATCGTACCAGATGCCAAGTTCCGCGGCTGGTATGAGCGGACCGAGCGGCCGTATCTGCGGGCTATCTGGCAAGACTGTTTCATTGGCCGTCATGCCGCTGGCTCCTGCGTGGCTAAGTGGGCCACCACCAAAGACAGTAACTGCCCCGCTGAGTTGTGGTGTTCGGGTGCTGGAGATTCGGCGGTGGTCCCCACAGGTAAGCGGAAAAGAACGCGCACACGGTCAAGCTTCGATGCGTCGTTGAGCCAAGCGCCAAGGCAGGCAAGTCCGTCATGTTCAATCTGGCTCGCCAGCGTCTGCGGATCGTCAATCGATGTGGTTGCGACAGCGCTGGATAAGTGTCGGATTGCGAAAGCATGTGCTTCGGCACCAATATTTTCGATCAGAATTGCCACATCATGCCTTGACACAAGCTTCAGCACCGAACGGGCATGCCAGATACTGCCAGCGAGCAGCGCCGCCCGACGCGGATCATGCCCGAGCAGAGCGTCCCCACCCCAATCGGTTCCGTTCGAAACCAGTTCCTCACTACCTAGCAGCAATTCGACCAGTCTTTTCTGCAGTCTGGGAGACTTTTGCAACTGCAGCACTGTGGCGGTCGACAGGCGCTCATCAAGATGGCCGGCAAACCGGCTGGGATGGATCAAAGCGGCAAGCTCACGCAGGCGATCGGAATGCGGGTTGAATGAAACACTTGGGTTAGTGGATGCCATCGATACGGACCTGCTGCCGCTATTTCGGATCGGAGGAGAGCTTTTTGCCGGCGGACTGGACCGCTGGGCTGCTGGCATCTCTGCCGAGACTCGTCACTTTGCGCCAGGATTGACGAAGCTGTCGCCCACGTGTGCTCAGCAGCACGTAAGATAGAATGCCCAACGCGGCGAGCCCACCTCCTGCACCGATCGCAATGTGGGTTGCATTGAACTTGGTTGGTTCGGCGGAAGCTGCCGCTGGCACAACGGAGACCTCATGCTGAGCCCGCTCAACCGGCACGAACACGACCGCCACCTTGTCGTATGATAGACCTTCGATGCTGTTGGCGACGAGCATCTTGATCTGCGGCAGCAAGGCTGAGAGCTTCGCGTTCGAGGCGTATCGAATGAACACCGACGCCGAAGACGGGGTTGCATCCTGTCGCAAAAGATCATTCTTCGGCAGAACGACATGAACACGGGCGGAGAGAACACCATCGATATCGTTGATCGTACGCGACAATTCTTCACTGAGAGCATAGACGTAGCGGGCTCGCTCCTCAACCGGAGAGGCAACGAGGCCCGCCCCCTTGAACACCTCACCAAGGCTCTTGAAGGGTTGGCGCGGCAAGCCCTGGTCATTCAGAATCTCGATCGAGTAGGCGAGCTGCTTTTCTTCCACCTGAATTGTGCTGGTCCCATCCTTACCGACAACACGGATGGCATCGACGCCCTTGCTCAGGAGCAGCCCAAGCATCTCGTTGGCTTCGCGCTCTTGAACTTTGGTATACAGATCAGCTTTGCAACCGGCGAGGGTCAGCAAAAGCGGCAACAGGACGAGAGCATGAAGCCGCTTTCTTGCGGGACAGCCGTTACCGATCTTGTCTTTCGTCAAGACAGCCAACGGCCCGCTCAGCCCGCCGATAGAAGCTTGTTCAGAGATGAACTGACCGCACCTGTCCCCTTGGAGAGGAGCGAAACCTGGATGACGCCGTTGTAAACATCCCGCAGATTCGCCAGCGCCGAGTCGAAATGATCCGCACCTTCCGGTTTGCCCGCTGGATGTACCTCGACTTGCTGAACACGCAAGACTGGTTGCGCTGCCGGCCCAAGCTGGAGACCCTTGGTAGGATCAGGCTCACCGACGAGCGTCGGCGAAACTGCACCCGACGGAAATGGCTTGCCCTGATGGATAGCAGAAATGCTCTGAAGGACGCGATCGCCGAGCGGGCTCGCTGACATGACTGCGCGCTGCACTTCCGGCAGCAATGGAGCTGGCGCGCGCTCGGTCACAGAAGAGGCGACACCTTGGTTCGAGCCCGCCTGCGCAAGACTCTCATCAAACTGGGCGTGTGCCGGCGAACAGCCGCTGGAGGCACACTCGACGGAGTTGACAGGGGTCGACGTAATGCCAAACAAGATGGAGGAAATCATTTCTGTCACGTAGTGAGGTGAGCCGTCAGTTCACACGAACGGGCCGGCACGCTAGAGAAGCAAGCTGACCAAAAACTGACGAGCAGCTGTCATCTAATGATCACGGTCAGCTTCCAATTTGCGACGAAGCAGCGGCTTCCAAATTTTGGGACGAATTCTGGTGCTTGTTCCCAAGCGTAAAACTAGCAGGAATGCTCATTCCATCCACAAGGCGGCACATCTTGAAGAAACTTCTCTATGCTGGTGTTTTCATTTGCTTGGGCGTCGTCGAGGCCCTCGGCGCTCCCCTGGAGCTGCCATCGACGCCTTACAGTTACATAGTTCTGGATCAGGACCTCGCGGCCGCACTGCAGGAATTCGGCAACAACCTAAATATCAGAGTCAATGTCAGCACCGGGGTGAAGGGGCGGATTCGCGGGCGAATGCCCGATCTCCCACCGCGAGAGTTCCTCGAACGGTTGATCAATCTCTACAATCTTCAATGGTACTACGATGGGCTGGTGCTCTATGTATCCGACGCGCATGAGGCGCAAAGCCGCCTTTTGGTCTTGAGTCCAATCAGCTTTGATGCGCTCAAGGCGGCACTCGATGCGCTCAACATCTCCGACGAGCGTTACATCGTGAGAGCCGTACCGGGAGATGGCCTCGTCTTCGCCTCTGGTCCACCCCGCTTTGTCGCGCTTGTGGAGCAAACACTCAAAGGACTTGCGGCGGAGGCACAGGCACGGCGAAACCCGAGCGGTGGCGAAAAGCCGCCGCACGAGTCAGTTTTGATGCTGTTTCGGGGATCCTCCAGCGTGGTCATTCGCGAAGGACGACCGAATGACGCTCCTCCGCCGGAGGCACCACATCAAGACGGCATGGTCCACCTACCCGATGCAGGTAAGAAATGACCTGATGACAACAGATCGCCTACGAAGAGATGCCATGCGTCTGTCTAGTGCCCTCTGTCAGCTTTTCGAAAGCTACTGCTGCCAGTGTCAGAGCGCGGATATGTAGATGGCCGATGCTGCAGGGCGGTGCAAATAAACGTCCAGGCCGGAGCCACGGATGCGAACCAGAGTCCTGGCCAACAGCATCCCGACCAGGGCTGCCCGGACAACCACATTCACCAACCTGGGTGTGCCTGACAGGGCGGAAAGGCGAGAAGCAGGTTTATTCGTATCAAACCATCGCTAAACTCTGCCCTTTGGCCTGTAGGCTCGAGCGAACACTCGCCAAGCGGATAAGCATGGTGACATAAAGAATGCCAGGCGCAGCTGAGCTTCCATCCGCTCGGAGCAACATGGTCGGCACAATACCGCCGGACTCTTTCGAGCATCTACGCCAGTCAATCTGATACGATCATTCTGTATCTGGCTCATCGGGCAGACGCCAACACGCTCGTCGGGCGCAGGCGCCAGGTCGCTACGCGTGGGTGATTTCACCCTCAGATGCTGCGGAGACTTGCGACGTTGTTGCAGGAATCAGCGCACGTGACCATCCGCAAAGCGGCAGACTCGGGTTCATTAATTCGACCTAATTGGCGTGGAGGCGAGCGATCGAAACAAAGCAGGAAAGCCGATTCCGATATCAAGAACCATCACCGCCTTTCCACTGTCATTTCGCGTCTTGTTATGAAACCTTTGAATGCCGTCAGCTTTTGGAAAGCTAATCGAACCTACCATACGGCGTGAATATCTAGACGGCGATGTGCCTATAGATTGTAGCGGAACTGAGCGCTGGGGCGCACTGAGCAATCGGAAGCAAGTGGTAGGTGCCATCGAATCCTATCAACATTTATTGCTCGTTGTTCGTCGCGATTCTCGGGCTGCGCCACATGACCGGCTTGTGGTGCGATCTCAAATCAGAGGACGTATAATGTCAGTCAACAACCTGTCGCTAATCGCCAGCTCCACTTTGTCCGGGCTGGCGCCCGGGCCCTCATCGGCGCGGGATCTTTCAAATTTCGAGGCGATGCTGGCTAGTTTCTCGTTGAAAGACAAAGTCGATGACCATTCCGCACCGCAAGATCCGGCGGCTGCAGACTCAGCCAAGCAGCTGACGGAGGAACTCACGCGGGAGGTGCGGAACATCCTCCCGCCGGAGATCAAGGCCGCCCTGGACGCAAGTCAGCAGGCGCCAGAGCCATCCTCCACGGAGTCCTCCCCCGCTGAGAGCGCACCGAAGATTGCAGAGGCACCCGTACAAAGCTCCAGGATCACGTGGAACAGCGGCACGTTGACTCATGCCGAGCTGCATATTGTGTCGGTGCTGAACCGACACAAAGACAAGTGCCCGCTGGATTGGAAATCTCTTGGAGATTTGGCCAACGATCCCTCCACACCACCGGATCTAAAAGCGGCGATCGAGGCTCTGCAACAGGACCCAGAGCTCTTCTATGCGATAGGCTCGCAAGGTGACGGCCGCTGCGGCGGGAAGATTAAAGCAGGTGATCTCTCCGGCTTCTCCGATCACCACCCTCAGGTTGGTGCGTTCCAGGAGCAGCGGGCAAAGAGCTATACGCAAAACTACATCCCTTCCGACGGCACCGGCAATGGCGAGCCATCGGTTATGACCCAGACCGATGCATTGCGCGAGCTCTATCGGTATTCCGACAACCTGCCTAAGAACCTGAGCCTTGCGGATTTCAAGCGGATCGTCGACGGCGAAGCCAAAACCGGAAAATGCCCGCCACAGGTCCTCGCGGCCGCTCAATACTTCCTCGATCACCCGGATGAATGGAAGCAGCTGTATGGTGGCTCGATAGACAAGGTCCACAAAGAGGACTTCCTGCAGATTGCTTCATCATCGATGACTCTCACGCAGGCCGAGCTCGATACGCTCAATACGATCAACAAGAACCAAAAAGCTTTCTTCGGGAACGGTGATCTGACCCGGGAAAAGCTGGCGAGCATGGTCGATGATAAGAGCCTCACGCCCGAGGTGCGAAAGGCGGCCTCCCAGCTGCTCTCCGATCCCGTGTTGTTCGGGTTGATGAACAACGCGATTACGGGCTACAAAACCCACCATAAGTTCTTCGACTTCGGCGGCGGGCATACGGTCGATTCCGGCAACATCAGCAACAGCGACTTCAACCAGTTCTTCAACAACATGTCGGGTGCGAACCGCACCGTCCACCAAGTGAAGACGCATGCCGTCCGAACGCCAGCCGAGCAGGACGCGGTCGCGGATATGACGATGGGCGTGGCAGACCAGCCCGACATCAAGTCTCCCAAAAAGAACGGTGGCGCCTTCATGCACGCACTTAACGACGTGCTCAAAGTTGGCTCTAAGGTATTCGACTGGGCCGCGACAGCAGTCGGTGTACTTGGCTTCATTCCAGGTTTGGGTGAATTGGCCGATCTGGCGTCAATGGTGCTCGAAGCCGAGGCCCAAGCTGCAAATCTTCTTCACACTGCCATCAGTGGCGGCAACATAAAGCAAGCGCTGGAAGAAGCCGGGCTGAGCCTTGCGGCACAGGCGGTGGGCTGCATCGCCGGACCTGAGGTCAAATTAGCAATGCGAGAAGGCTTGGTGAAGCAGGCAATTCAAGAAGCCGCGACGGCCGGCATCAACCTGCCGGTTTCGGTTGCCCAGTCCTACGCGGAGGATTATTTGAATAACCTCAAGGCTCGCATCGAGTCCGAGCGCTTGCAAGCTGCAGGCGCTTACGCCTAGGCGGAAGGACGCTAGCCTCTCAGGATCACGCTGGAAACTAAGCTTGCGCGACCTCCGCGCGCTTGGGCCTCTCTGCCGAGCAGTAGGTCGCGCAAGCTCCACCAGCATACTTGAGACCGCCCCCCGAATCCGAGAAACTTATTTCGGCCCTTCGCTGCGCATAAACTATGTTGGCCGCACTCGATCGTTCGAATCCGACCTCAAACCCAGTCTGCCGCTGTGAAGTTCCATTGACTGCATACGCCGCCTGTCAACATCGCGATGCATTAACAATACCCGACAGACCGGCCACAGCCGCGGAGCCTGCCGGTTGCGCAAGGATCGAGAGCACATTGGTCCAGAGCGGTAGGAACCAAAGGGCTCTTTCTTGAGTAGTGGGCTCCTGCTCGGTCTCCCTGAAATGGGTCGCGATTGACGGATCTGCCATAGGCCCGCCAGGGCCGATGGACCGCTCTGGCCGCTGAATCCCGCCGTCACTCTGGCTTCCAGCCTCGCTCCCGACGAGGTCAAGCTCCGTGCCGCATCGTCTGACCGCAAGCAAATTGTCCAAAGAGCTCGGAGGCACCGCAAGGGACGTGAGCCAGAGATTGCAGCACGTTCAGCCCAAAAACGCTTTTATTAGTGGTGGCTTTGATATTTCGCCAATTTAACGCTTTCGAAGCGATGAGCAACGTGCTCACCCGATCAAGCTCCACAAACGATTGTTTGTCTTAACCATCTGATCTCCAGCTTTCGCCGGCAACCTTTCAAATACGGTCTGCTGGTGAAACGTCTAATGACGATCCACCATCGGCTCATTGTATTTTCTACGACTCGTCAGCTTGTCGAAAGCTAATACTTGCAGAGTGGAGGGAGGAACCTGCCTCGATTGGCACATCGAATTGACATAGGAGAACCCGATGCGCGTTGCTAGCTCTAGCGCCGCTGGGCACGTTGATGCTGACCTCCATGCGGCTGGCGGCAAAAGCGGCGGCAAAAACGCATCTCACAAGCCTGGCGAGCGCGACGATCATGGCCGATCGCCTGATGCAAACATTCCTGTAAACGGCGGCGCGACCACTGCGGGCGGTAGCTCGCATGAAGCCGCTATGCAGCAAGCGTTCAACGTCGCTCTTGGAGCCGTTGCTCTCCAATTTGCGAATAGTGCAATGAGCCGTTTCGACGATGTCATGGCCGAGACAGAAGAGGATTCCTGACGTCGCATGTTGCGACGTTAGGAAATAGGAGCCGCACGTGGCGGCGAAATCGAGCAAACAGGAGAATAGTATGGGTAAAGGAGTTGGTGCGTCTGGTACCTCGACTGCAGGTGGGGCAGCCGGCACCGCTACTGCTGCAGGAGCTTCCACGGCTGCTGAAGTTGCTGGAGAGGCGGCATTCCAAAAGCAAATCGCCGCTCTGACTGCGACCAGCACAAAGGCTGCTGAGAGGGATGTGGAACTTCGCGTTGTCTCGACTGAACTTTCGACTATCAAAAAAGCGGCCGATGAGCGGGTGCAGTAAGGGATGAGATGGGGCGGCGTCGCCGCCCCACTTTCCCCGGCTGCTTAGTCTGTGAAGTCGCAACGGGCCGTACGGTTTTGCCGTACGGTCCCGTTCGCTATTCAGGAAACTGACCGTGAATGAACCAAATTGCTTGCATTTCGAAGTGCTGTCGGGGGGTTATTCTGGGCTGACAAGTAAAGTGGGGATCGGATCGTGTCTGATTGGCAGCAGCCTCGATGCAGACTTAATCTTCGTCGAACAAGGCCTCGAACCGCACCATCTCCGTGTCACCCCGCATTCCAATTCAATCGAGATCGAGGCCCTTGCGAGGGACGTCAGGATCGAGGGGCACGAGACTGTTTTAGGGAATGAGCCCATTGTTGTCCCTCTTCCTGTCGTTTTGCATGCCGGGGCGATGTCCATTCGCTGGACGATCGAGGACTGCAAACAAGCTGGCTCCATCGACCGCCGGCGTATATCGCTCGCCGTTCTCACTTTTGTCCTGATCAGCTCTGCCGCGGTTGGCGCAGTCTCATCCAGTTTTGTCCAGACCGACACCACCATGGCGTCAAGTCGGTCGTCCCCTGCTACGACCATTGCACCCACGCCGGCGCTCAGCGCTCCTGATGCTTTGGCCACCAATGCAGCTGCCGAGCGGCTGCAAGAGGAAGTTGACAGAGCGGGCCTTGTCGGCATCAAGGTCGGCTCTGGGGCGGGCGTTGTCACCGCCGACGGCACCGTTACGCCCGCCTCGCTCGCCACATGGCGAGACGTCCAGCAGCGGTTTGATCAAAATAGCAATGGCGCTTATACGCTTGTCAATGCGGTCGCCATCAAGGTTGAGAAGACGCCCCCAGCAATTGAGGTCCAAGCTGTTTGGCGCGGGAGCGAACCCTATATTGTCGTTGCTGGTCAAAAGTATTTCGTCGGCGCGCTCTTGAGCAATGGATGGACCGTCTGCGGGATTGAGGAAGGGCGTGTTTTGCTGAGCCGGGATGGTCGGCTTGCCACCCTACCCTATTAGCGTTTTAGGCCGCAGGTAAGGAAGCAACGTGCCATGACTAGGCTGCCCCCGAATCCCGTCAAGCCTGGCACCTCTTTTCAGGAGCCAAACGTCGATCATCATGCATCTGCCATCACGCCCGTTAGTCCTCGAGGCAAGTCCATCGGGATTGATCGGACGCGTGGCAATGATAACAACAGCCACACCTCAATTTCTCGTCACAGCGACGTGCTGGATCCGTTGGTGGACGCCACGATCGAGAGCGCGCTCGAGCTCAGTTCGATCGATGCAGTTTCGCGCGTCAATCTCGACGAGGCGCGCGCCCCGCCAGGTCAGGTCGAGCCAGGCTCGGAACTCGCTTGGCTTAATGAGCCCAATCTCGCGCACGGTCTGCTCTCCTTCGTCACGCCGCGCTTACGTCATTCGCATGTTCTGCGTCCAGAGCAACACGGCCTTCTTCTGGAGCGTTTGGCTGATACGCTATCAGCCGCGCCAGAGGATTTGGTGTCACGTGAAGGGGCCGCGCTTCTGCAACTGGAGCTGCAGCGATTAATCCTGCTCCGGCAGAGTCACAACGGCTTGATCAAAGGCTAGCGATGGCCGGGCCAGACAAAGTGCAACACTTCACATCTACACAGCGCGTTTCCGAAGCCGGCGCTGTCGAGCTGATCTCCGGGCCGGAGCGAGATTTGCTCTGCGTGCTTTCTTATGTCTACCTTGCGTGCGGACAGAGCGCCAAGAGCCTGGCTCTGTTGCGGCTGGTCGCTCACGAACAGTCCCAAGACATCGGACTGCTCCGCATCCTGGCCTACGCTCTCATCTCGGAGCGTCGCGGTGACGAAGCACTGTCGGTATTGGACAAGCTTGACAAACTGGATGACGAGCCGTCTTCGTGTCTGCCCTTGATGCTGATGCGCAGCCACGCCCTGCGTCACGCTGGCCGCATGACCGAAGCGAAAGCCGTCTTCAAACGCTACGTTTTGTTGCGGGGCGGCACAGCTGCAATCGAACAACAATAAGGCTTCTGATGGCCAACCTTCTACGAAATCTCATCACGCGCGCGCCGGCTCACCCGGATTTGATGGTCGCGTTGATGCTTCTTCTGGCCATCGGAATGATGATCATGCCGATCCCGATCATCGTGATCGATATGCTGATCGGCTTCAATCTAGGGTTTGCCATATTGCTGTTGATGGTAGCCTTGTATCTCAACACGCCGCTCGACTTTTCGTCCCTGCCGGGCGTCATCCTGATCTCCACCGTCTTTCGTCTCGCTCTTACCGTTGCAACGACGCGACTGATCCTAGCCGAGGGCGATGCCGGCAGCATCATCCATACCTTCGGCGATTTCGTCATATCCGGCAACATCGCCGTCGGCATTGTCATATTCCTGATCGTGACCATGGTGCAGTTCATGGTCCTCGCCAAGGGCGCCGAACGGGTGGCGGAGGTATCGGCGCGCTTCACGCTCGATGCGCTGCCGGGCAAGCAGATGGCGATCGACGCGGAGCTGCGCAACGGCCATATCGATCAGCACGAAGCCCGCAGCCGGCGCGGCGCGCTGGAGCGAGAAAGCCAACTGCACGGCGCGATGGACGGCGCTATGAAATTCGTGAAGGGCGACGCCATAGCCGGACTTATAGTCATCTGCATCAACATGCTGGGTGGCATCACGATCGGATCACTCTCCAAGGGCATGTCCCTCGAGGAGGCGATGCATCAATACACCATCCTGACGATCGGTGATGCGCTCATTTCGCAGATTCCGGCTCTGCTACTGTCAATTACCGCCGCAACCATTGTTACTCGTGTCAACGGTCCTTCCAAACTCAATCTCGGCGCCGATATCGTCAACCAACTTACGGCCAGCACACAAGCGCTACGCTTGGCCTCCTGTGTCTTGCTTGTGATGGGGCTCGTTCCTGGCTTCCCTTTGCCCCCCTTTGTCATACTGGCCGCGCTCTTCTCCGCCGCCAGCTTTCTCAAGGTTGGCGTGCAAGAGGGCAAGACCGCTCCCAAAGCCGGCGCCGGTCCCACCGGTTCGGCTCCCGCTTCCGCACAGGGTCAGAAGCAAGCCGTGCCCGCGGAGGCACTTCCAATTACGCTGTTGCTAGCGCCGAGCTTGATGCAGGCAATCGACGTAGGGGAACTCGAGCAGTGCGTCGCTCGGGTTGCGGCACTGGTGTCAGCTGATCTTGGCATCACAATTCCACGCATTCCCGCCCAAAGCGCAAAGCACCTGGCCCAATTGCAATTCCGGGTGGACGTCGAAGGAGTGCCCGTAGAAGAGGGCGCCATTGACCCCACACAACTCTTACTTAATGACGACGTGGCGAACATTGATTTGAGCGGGATCCCCTTTTGGCACGACCCAGACACGAATCGGATCTGGATCAAACAAGTCCATGCGCCTGCTCTCAAAGCAGCCGGAATAGGGCACCACCATCCGAGCGAAATCATCGCCTTGCGCGTCCAGTCAACGTTGACACGCTATGCACAGCGCCTGGTTGGCATTCAGGAAACGCGTCAGTTGCTTGGCCGGATGGAGCAGGAATATGCCGATCTGGTGAAAGAGGTGCTGCGTACGACACCGATCCCTCGCATCGCGGATGTCCTACGTCGCTTGCTGGACGAGGGCATCCCGATCCGGAACACCCGTTTGGTTTTGGAGGCGCTTGCAGAATGGAGCGAACGGGAACAAAATGCCGTACTGCTCACCGAATATGTCCGCTCCGCCCTGAAGCGGCAGATCTGTCACCGCTACGCCAACGCCCATCGTGTTGTCGCGGCTTTTATCGTCGAGCGCGAGACCGAGGATATCGTGCGCAGTGCGGTGCGCGAGACCGCTGTCGGTCCCTATCTCGTTTTGGAGGATCGGCAAAGCGAGATGCTGCTTTCACAATTTCGCCAGATCCATTCGAGCATCGCACGCAGTCAGAATCAGCCAGTTATCCTGGGATCGATGGATATCCGACGCTTCGTCCGCGGCTTTCTCACTCGCAATGGAATAGACCTACCTGTTCTCTCCTATCAGGATCTCGCCTCGGATTTCACCATCCAGCCGATTGGCTCCGTCAAACTTGCGCCTGGCAAGGACAAGACTCCTACAGGCGGGCGTCGTGACCTCCTCCCTGCGGCCGGCTGACGAGCACAGGTTTGGGATCGTGAGGTCGCCTATGAATCTATGTAACATTAACGTTCTGCGGCGCTGGAGTAACTTTCGTCGCTATTCGTGCTCGGCCTTCCTCCCCATGCTTGCCATCGTGCTGCTCGCAGGTTGCGTTAACTCGCACAAGTCGGGTCTTTCACAGGAGCCGACGTCTGCGGCAGAGCTGGTCGGGGCCAAGGAGGTCGATCCAGCTATGCGCGAGCGCATCGCTCTCGCCCTCGGTCGGGATGCTGACGAGAAGGCTTTGCGCGATGCGCTGAAGCAACGACCGGACAATGTTGATGCCGCGATTCCTCTTGCGCGGGCTTTGCTGGCACGCAAATGCCCCAATGATGCGCTTGAGGTGCTCGACGGCATCCTATTGGCAGCCCCTGGCGATCTGCGCGCATTGAACGCCAAAGCAGTTGTTCTCGATCATGAGGGCCGACATCGGGAGGCCCAAGAACTCTACCGCCAAGCTCTCGCAGCGGAACCCGCAAACCCGATGCTGCGCAATAACTTCAAACTGTCCATCGCCCTTGAAGGTCAGACGGAGACCGGCGGCGCCAACCCAGCACCGCAGGCGGACGGCCCGCGCTTCGCGGCGCTATCTCGAACAAGCCCATGCGGGAGCGGATCGGAATGGTGACGTCTTGATGCTTAGCTGTCAGCATGCCGACAGCTCGGCTTGCCATGAACGCGGAACACTCAATCGGCGGCAGCCCCCGCGACCTCGCGGATACAAATGGGAGGCTTCATGTTTCAGCGCACCAGCAATTTATCCGATACAAAATGCGCTTCCGAGGCCGATGAAATGAGAACGAGCGGGACTGATGACCGGTACTACGCGCATCGCCAAGGATTCGCTGGATATACTCTCCTTCCTGAATTCGGCGCCATCGAGTTTATCCTCTGATTCATTTTTCGACTGCAGTCCTGCCATACGCGCTGGTTGACGAGCCACCGGCGGTTGAGATCTCAAGATCTTCATTCGAGAACAAGCTGGCAGAGTTTTATGGCGGAGACACAGAGGATATTGCTGCGAATCCGCAGCGATACTTGAGCTCCGGTGTCCCGAAAGGCTCGACGCACAGCGGACGTTGCGTTTTTCTTCCGCACGAAGTCTGGTTCGGAGAAAGCGCGATATTTCAGCTATCAGCTCGGGAACAAGAGCGCCGGGTTCCTGAGAACCGAAGCCGGAGGTCGTCCGAGGGAGCTGCTTAAGCGCAAGAAACTTTGGCGCGAACAATTACCTGGGTGAGATGAACTCACCTCAATAATGGATTTCCAGGCTACTCATCCGCTTGTCGATAACGCGGGCGATATCTTGCTTGAACATCAGCTCCGGATCGACGGCAGCGAACCCTCGTTCTCTCTCACTCTTTCAATCCGGAAGCGAAAGCCCGCGCAGCAGCTGTTGAGGTAAGTGACTCGATGATGGCACTTGATTCCACCAAGCACGAGGACAAATAGAAAAACAAAGGACAAGGCAACGAGCCGGTAAACCGCCCTTGTACTTGCCGCAACTGAAGACAATAGCGGCAATGCCAGGTGGACCGAGAGTGCGGTAAAGCCTGCGAGCGATCCGTATGATGAATATATTTTATGTAGAGCGTACAGGCTCTACACGAAGATAACCGACGTCATTGGCCAGATCGACTTTGGCGAGGTCAGCCTCGCATATCATGCCCTCGCCATATAACTCTTGATCAATGATTTCTGCATCCGCAGGGGACGGCGGAATCGCGCTTTTGATAAGCCGGAGTTTCCGTTTTCCTTGCGCGGCGCAACATCGGATCTTCCGGATGTCCAGCGCGCGCCGACATTCATCAGGCGATCATTGAACATATCTGAGCTCCCGGCGGCTAGCAGATTTACTCGGCATGGCCCTCTTACGGTCGGCTTTAGGGCTTAATATTTGCACGGCACCGCGACGAACGGCGCCGAACCAAGGACTCCTTCTTGCCGAATGCGAACGCATCATCCCCCGGGCAACGTAATGGGCCCCTTGGCACAGCGTCGGCCCGGGCGGAAGCAATAGAGCTGAGCTATCCGGTGGCCGGACGAGGGCCCGGGATGTGCTGGCGGAGATGATGAAGTTATTTGAGCGTTCTATTCGAAGCTCCCACCGATGAATTCCCAGCGCGGCCGCTTGCGCGACTGGATCGTTTGGCCAGCATTGCCTTTCATGATCCGACCTATTGGCCAGATGGTGGATACTTTTCATCGTCGAGCGCAATCAAGCAGGACGTGCAGCAGAACAACTGAAGTATTTCTCGATCTCTGCGATCGCGCGTTCCTCCCACTCTGCAGCTTGGGCTAGCAACGAGTCCCGTTGGATTGGCCGAAATGCGGCGGACTGACGGCACAACGAAGCTATCGCGCGATAGCGGCGCACGTTTTCCATAACGGCCGGTCCGCTCATGTGTGGATCTCCTCCCCTGCTATCCCGGGCAAGAACTTGCTCGAAAACCGTTTTCGATCCGTTAGCGGTCGGAGTGGAAGCCGTGAATGGTTGGCAGAATCTTGCCGGCATGACGGGGGCCGATAATGAATGTCTTCCACAAGGATCACATCCACATAAAACCGCTCGGCAGTGCTCCATCCGGGCGCTTCTGCACCCCGTTGGCTCAGCTTATTTGGTTGGATAGCGGAGTTAGCGATAGCTAGCGCGAGCGAGGCACGTTTCGGCTTGCATCTCAATCGGGATGACTGTGAACTGGCCTGTCTTTCGACTCTTCACTAACTAATTTAGGCAATCCGTTTATTGGTGACTTGAAAGACAGAGAGCCGGTGCTTTGTCGCCATCCTTTTACCCCTGGCGGCGTCGTGGATCTGCTGAAACTATCGTGCCTGTCAGCATGGCGGCCCGCCAGAGCGCCCCTCGCGAGGTCAAGGAGGCCGTTTTAGACCCGCAACGAGCAATGACAAGTGTCCCGGGTTTTGCGGCTGTGTGGATCACAAAAGGCTATTGCGCCATCCAAGGGGACGCTTCAGCCAGCCGAAAGACCTCTGGCCATCAGCCTACCAAAACAGGGAGACGACGGCCTCTTGTTTGTAGCATATGCTATGCGAGCGACGGATGACACGAGCGAACAGATGACAACAATTGTGCGCCGGCGCGCTCGCATCCTACGCGTTTAGGGGCACTCGGATGATCACGCCGTTCCGACGGAACTGGAGTCCAAAAGAATTATTCAATACTCTTACGCCAGCGATGTTCGCCGCCGAGCCGTCGGCTGTCCGCGCACGTTGGGACAAATTGTGGCCTGATCTGTACACCGAATATGACGCCCGGTACTTGAAACAAGAATTAGTGGCGCGAAATCTTATCGCTTCCGATGAAGCTGCTGCATTCTTTAACGCCTGGGCGATTGACGAAGAGCGCCACACCGACGGATTCATCCGGATCATTGAACTTGTCGCTAATGAATCCGAAAAGACTCTTCGGGAGAGATTGGATGCTCGATCTCATGATTTTGGGCCGATCGTTGAACACCTGAAGGACGAATTTTCCGTGATGGTTATGATCGCATTTGATGAAATGTGCACTTGCCGCGCCTATGCAGCAGAAAAACCGTTTTATGACGCCCTTGGGAACAACACATTCCATCATTGGCTGCGGGAGGTAATTGCCGACGAGGCGGTCCACTCGATGAACGCCGTTAATGTTATCCGCTCGCGCTATCGCGATCGCATCGGCCAAGTCGGCACAATTCTTGATAACCTAATCCGCGCGGCCGATACTCTACGCTATTCTGGTACCTTTGTCCTGGACTACTTCGGCGCAGTGTACTCCAGGGAGCTGCTCGCCGACTCCCGCCTCGCGACCATGAGAAATATCGCCAAGCCACTCATCGTATAGAGCGAGATCTATAGCCGCGAGCCTGCGGAAAGTTGGTCCGACCTCATACCGCTGCTCAATCGATCTCTTCTGCAAGTTTCCATTCTGCCAGTTGACGCCAGGTTTTCTTGACGCGTCGTGCGTAAATGTCGTGTTCACGACACGTCGACGGTTCACCTTTTGCCAGGATGGTAGGTGCCAGTTCTGTGCTGTATCCACTTGGCGTGCGCGCGGCCGTGAGTACGCCACTCCAGCAACTGGTCCGGTCTTTGCTCTGCTGTTTGGCAAAACGGGCGGCTCCGCGCTTTGTCGGATTTGCCTGCCATGAACGTGGATCAGCATGGAATGAAAGGCGATACCATGAAGACTCTGAGTTCGGTCACCGCCAAGGCAGGAGGTACCGCCGCTAATACCTCCGGCTCGACGACGCTCACCGCGCCGGCGGTCGAGCACAGGATGGATGATAGCAGTGACTTATATCTACCTGAAGAGGAGAGCGTCTTTGCCGACAGGGTCAGATCAGATCGGCCCGCTAGCTTCACGCTTCAGAACGGCCTCCAGGTGCTCGCGATCCCGGATCAGCGCACACCCGTTGTGACTCAGATGATCTGGTATAAGGTCGGCTCCGCCGACGAGCCGTCTGGCAAATCGGGGCTTGCGCATTTCCTCGAACACCTGATGTTCAAGGGCACCTCCAAACATCCGGCGGATGCCTTCTCCAAGGCCGTCCTGCGCGCCGGCGGCACTCACAACGCCTTCACCGGGCTCGACTACACCAGCTACTTCCAGCACGTGCCGCGCGAGCACCTCGGTAAGATGATGGAATTTGAAGCCGACCGCATGACCGGTCTCATTCTCAAAGATGAGGACGTGCTTTGCGAGCGCGACGTCGTTCTGGAGGAATTCAATATGAGCGTCGCCAACAATCCGCGTGAACGTCTCGCCGAGCAGATGATGGCGGCGCTTTACCTCAACCACCCCTACGGTCGCCCCATTATTGGGTGGCGCCACGAAATCGAAAAGCTTACCCGAGAGGATGCGCTTACTTTTTACAAGCGCTTTTATGCACCGAACAACGCGATCCTGATTGTCGCTGGCGACCTCGCCCCTAAGGAAATCCGCTCGATGGTGACGGAGACATTTGGTGGCATCCCCACGCAAGCATCAATTCCCCCGGAACGCCTGCGGCCGCAGGAGCCGACGCCGGCCGCGCCGCGCACAGTGACGTTGGCCGATGCCCGCATCGAGCAGCCAGCCCTGCACCGCTATTATCTTATACCATCGGCTCGCACCGCGGCTGCCGGCGAGGGTCCAGTGCTCGACGTGCTCGAGCAGTTGATGGGCGGCGGCGTCAACTCATATCTCTATCGCTCGCTGGTGGTCGAAAAGCAGCTCGCGGTCACTGCCGGAGCGAGCTACCACTCTGCCGCGCTCGATCCCTCGCTATTCGCGGTTTCTGCCGTACCAAAACCCGGCGTCAAACTCAGCCAGATCGAGCGCTCCATCGACGAGGTAATAGCCGACATTGCGGGTAATCCCGCGAGCACCGAAGATCTCGAGAGGGTCAAGACACGGCTGATCGCGCGGGTAACCTACGCCCAGGATGATCAGGAGATGCTCGCGCGCTGGTATGGCCGCGGCCTCACAACGGGACTATCCATCGACGATATTCGGGGCTGGCCGGATGGCATCCGCGCGGTCGGTGCCCAGCAGGTGCAGGAGGCCGCGCGGAAATGGTTCGACAAGAAGCGAGCGGTGACCGGCTATCTCATCAAAGAGTCCACCCCAAAACACGGGGAGAAGCTCTAATGATCCATCCTTGCACACGACGTGAGGTCCTCCTTGGGGGAGGCTCGCTCTCAATCGCCACGCTCGCTTCGCCCAATTCGCTTGCCGCCACGAGGACGCTTGCCCGGACCAGGATCAAGCGCCTGGTTTCGTCTTGCGGTATAGAAGCCTGGTTCGTGCAGGACTCCACTGTCCCGTTGATCGCGATGGAATTTGCCTTCACCGGCGGCGCGACTCAGGACCCCGAACAAAAACCTGGCGTAAGCCACATGGTTGCTGGCCTGCTCAAGGAAGGTTCCGGCGAGCTTGACTTCAAGACCTTTCATGAGCGGCTCGAGCATCGTGCCATTGATCTGCATTTTCACTCGACCCATGATCACTTCCGCGGTTCCTTGCGCACGCTCGAGGACAACGCAGACGACGCCTTCGACCTTTTACGGATGGCGCTGACCTCGCCGCGTTTCGACGCGGCCGATGTCGAACGGATCCGTGCCACTGTCCTTGCGCGCCTTCGGCACGACTCGACCGATCCTTCGTCTCTGGCCCATCGCAAGTTCCTCGAAGTCGCCTTTAGCAATCATCCTTATGCTCGCCCAGTCGGAGGCTCGCTGGAAAGCGTGCCGAAGATCGAAGTCGCGGATCTCAAGGGCTATGTCCGACGCGTGCTCGCAAAAGACACGCTCAAACTCGCGGTGGTCGGCGACGTCGATCCAGAGATCCTCTGCAAGCTGCTCGACAAAACCTTTGGCAGCCTGCCGACCAAAGCGGAAGCGACGCCAGTCCCCGACGTCATCGCAGCAAAGCCGCCGCAGCGGGTCTTTATTCCGCTCGACGTTCCACAGACAGTTGTAACTTTTGGCGGTCCAGCCGTCCGTCGTACCGAGCCCGATTTCATGGCCACCTATGTCGTCAATCACATCCTCGGCGGCGCCGGCCTGACGTCGCGTTTGTTCCGCGAAGTCCGCGAGAAGCGCGGACTAGCCTACTCGGTTCGTGAGAACATGGTCTGGCTGGATCATTCAGCCATGTTTCTAGGCAATAGCGGCACCTGCGCCGATCGTGCCGACGAAACGGTCGAAGAAATCGAGAAGCAGGTCCGCCACATCGCCGAGGAGGGACCGACTCAGCAGGAACTCGATGATGCAAAGTCCTACCTGAAGGGTTCGCAACTGCTGGCTCTCAACACATCATCAAAGCTTGCGCGGACGCTGCAGCAGCAGCAGCTTGACAAGCTGCCCATCGACTATTTCGAAAAGCACAACGCCGTGGTCGATGGGGTGACGTTGGCGGACGCGAAGAGAGCAGCGCGGCGGCTGTGGGGCGATGGTCTGCTCACAATTATCGTTGGCCGCTCCCCAAAGGACGCAACGCAGCCGACCACCATGCCACCGGCGACCATACCTCCGCCAGGCACCGAGCAGCTAGATGCCGCTCCGATGGCGCCACCGAATTAACCTTCTAGCAGCCAGGCGCTTAGCAAGCGCCTGGCTGCTCCGCACAGAGTGCGCCTAGCCGCCCGCCTTTAGCTCGCGGAGATATCGCTCGTGGACAGTTACCATGCGGCCGCTCGAGCACGGTTTTTGCTCAATCGCGTTGCCAAACAAGTAGTCCGGCTTGACGTCTTCAGGGCAACCAAATGCAAGATAGAAAATAGCCCGGCGAACAGTAAGATGAGGCACTGTCGTCCTGCCATTGGGCAATAGCTCAGGCGTGGAAATAACCCCTTACCAAATGGCTTGTCCCAATTCTTTCATTTCCAGGCTATCAGCGATGGCCGGATCGGAGCTCTTCGCAGCGCCCGAGGATCGCTACTTTCGACCGCCTTCGGCCTGTGCTCGAGCTACGTTAAGCCGGCACGTCTGTACCGTGGCGCCAGCGGCATCGATGTCCCTCCAGCGCAACCCCTAGGGGGTGTCTGGCAGCGCTCCGGTGGTTGCCCCATAGGAAGGCAAGCGTGGTGTAGCTTTACCCGAGGCCGAATATGCAGAGCAACTATATAAAGCGCGACCGACCAGAAGAAACGAGAAGTGGACGCGCACCTCGCACTCCCTTTCAAGCGCGTTTGCCGACCAAATTGAAAGGGTGATCAGAGTGGGCGCTTCAAAACTGTAACGTACACCGTCCGCCGCACCCAAGGAAGCGGCCAAGCGAGCGCGCACACGCGCCAGGCCATCGTTCATTCCGTGCGAGCTTCCCGCAGTGCCCGAAGGGAGGATCGCCGGTCCTATTCGCTCGACGCCGGCTTTCTTTTGACGCAGCGTCCTCGATCTCGCTTCGCCACCGATGTTGCGCCGTCGGGCGTGCCCCCACCCTTCGATCTCGTTCTCATGAGACGATAATCTCGCCTCGACGCAAACAGATGCGTGCTTGCTATTTGCGTCAGCAGCCCGTTTCACCGCTCGCATATCTCGATCTCTTCAGCAGAGTAAGAGCTCGCTCGTTCAGGGTCACTGTCTGCCGAAAAGACGACGATCTGATCCAGCGGACCTTTGACGATTTACCAAGCCATAGTCGTGCCGCGTAGCACCGCCTTTTCTTCCTCGAGCTCGCAATCTAACGCTACGTAAGATTCCGTCGCTTTATGCCAATCTAGATTGCGGCGTCGCTAGATCACTGGCAACGCAACGATCACCACAGGCGGGCCATTGGTTCTCGGCGGCACGCATTCCAACCGCTTACAAAGCTCACGTAGATCGCCACCACAAGTGATTTACTCCCCATTATCGGCTTGCATCGTCGTTGCAATTCAAGGACGTCACTCGCTTTGATGTTGAAATGTTCATCGGTTGCATATCTCTCGCATCCGAAGGTTCATTGCCCCTTGTTTCTGCCATGTTCGCATCCAAAGCAGAGACGCGTCGGTTGCGCAGTTTGCGCGCGGCAATAGCGAGTGTCTCAGGAGATTTCCATGGTGAAGCCAGTTGTAATTGTGGTAGGTGCGGACAAGGGAGGGGTCGGCAAAACCACCGTATCACGAACGCTACTGGACTACTTCAGCGTCAACAACGTGCAAACACGCGCATTCGACACTGAGTCGCCACGGGGAACGCTGAAGCGCTTTTATCCCGAGATCACCGAGATCGTTGATATGACGGCGACAGCGGACCAGATGAAGATCTTCGATACCCTGAACTCAGGGCTGTCCGTCACGGTCATTGATGCTCGCGCAGGCTTGCTGTCCTCTGCGCTGGCTTCCTTGCGTGACATCGGATTTCTGGACTCGGCGCGGTCTGGCCAGATAACATTCGCCGTGTTCCATATTCTGGGATCATCCATCGCTTCGTTAGACGAGATCGCGGAGACCGCGACCTTCATGAACGGCGCAAAGTACTACCTAGTCAAGAACTTCATCAACGACACTCAATTCTTCCAGTGGGATCAAGCGACCTATAATTCCTATTTTCACCGCATCAAACATGCGACTGAGTTGGTCATACCGAAGCTCAACGAGATGGCTTACGAGCAGGTGGAAGTTGCATCCGTCCCATTCGTAGACTTCGTCGCGAACAAGGGGCGGAACGATGAACCCGCGAACAACTCCTTCGTGCTGCGCGGTTATGTCCGGCATTGGCTGGCAAATGTCTGGAGCGAATTTGATCGCATCAACTTGACGGAATTGGCCGGCGCCAAGTCCGCCACCCGGGCCGGCGAGAAGTAGTCGCATATCGGCGAGCTCAGGTCGGGCCCACGTACGAAACGAAATTGATCTGCTGGCTATGTTAGCAACCCCCATCTACATCATTTGCTCTCCTAGCCCGCAGGTCGGTAAAACTCTCATCGCTCGGGCCATGAGCGAGTTCTTGCTGCTGAAAAACGGCACAGCGCTGTCGTTTGATGTCAACTTGAAAGAGCCGTCGTTGCTCGATTACCTGCCCAACATCACGGAGACCGCGGATGTGATCGACACTTATGGCAAGATGCAGCTGATGGACCCTCTTATCATCCACGACCGGGTAGCCAAGGTCATCGATCTCGGCTTTCACGCCTTCGATGAATTCTTCAGGATGTGCGAAGAGATCGGCTTCATGAAGGAGACGGCGCGCTGCTATGTCGCCCCCATCATTCTCTTCATCGCGGGCGCTGACCGCATCTCCTTTCGCGGTTATGAAATGCTGCGGCGCCGAATTCCGCCGGCGTCGCTGGTCACCGTCCACAATGAATTCGTGCTTCGTGGCGAATTGCCTGAAGCGATGGATGGCGAGCGGGTGCTTCGAATTCCCGCGCTTCCGCTGTTCCTGAAGAGATATATAGACCGGCTTGGCTTTTCCTTCACCGGATATCTACGCAACGAGAATGACTGGTCCACCGAGCTGCATCAATGGATCCGACGGAACTACAGCATGTTTCGCGATCTGGATTCGAGTGTGATGCTGCGAAAGATCTATCGATCTCGGGGCACGGATATCGACAGCCTACGTTGCACAAGGGCTACTTGAGATTGCGATCTGCCTGCCATCTATTCGTCCGGCCTAAGGGTCGTCTTCGATGGCGCTCTGAACGGTCTCGAACGCATGAATTGCGATTTACGACTCTTCAGTAGACTGCGCATCTTTGCTCACCGAACGAATGGGCGGGAAAGTCGCGAGTCTTCGGGTGCAATTATTCGGCAGGAATGCGGAGCCAACGAATGGACGCTCGATGACCATCGCGATGCTTGATAGTTCAGGGACGACGCATCTGTGATGACTTCAATTGATGATGCATTAAGTGAGACCAGATCGCTCCGGAGTGAAATCTGGCGGTGCCGTCGGCTCCTTAAAGCGGACCTACCTGGCGCGGAGCGCAACGCCATCGAGAATCGTCTGGTTGAACTTCTGCCTTTGAACGGCTCGTGGCGACGGCGTTTCCTTTGACCTTGAGCCCGAAACGGTATTCGGCCAAGAGCATCACGATCGGGCAAACTGATTCCCCTGAAGCGCCCATCGACAACGCCGCGATGGCATCAAGGAGTTCCTTCGGGAAGTCGACGGGCGGATAACAAAAGAGGTTTCCTGGCTCTATCTGTGTCTTGAGCCCGGCAGTCGAAACCACGCTATTCTCCAGCTGAGAAACCTGAAGAAGACCACGACGGAACAACCTCCAACGCTAACGTTCCCCAGTTATAGCCGACTTAGCCACCTGCCGGAAAATACTTCGTTGCCGACCACAACGCCATAGATTGATGGGCAGCACGAATTCCTGCAGATGTCCTGCCGTAACCACCACAGTTACGCAGATTGTCCTTCCGACAGCCACGACCAAGCCGATGGCAATCTCACGGCGAGCCCAAACTCGGCGGATCGCTGCAGCGATGAAGAGCGCAACTGCTTCAGTACGAAATTGAAGTTCAGAGCGCATTGCAATCTCGTAGCACGCGTGGGCGCACATCCATTGCTGATCGGGGCCAATCGTTTCACGGAGCTCAGCCCCCGGATAGATGAATTGCGGCGCGGCAGGCTGATGCTTCAGCCCGATCGACTTTCGGCCACGCTGGTTAAACTCTGGCCCGCAGGTCTGAACACCCCACTGTTGCTCAATTTCTGCAACTGCCACTCGGACGCCTCACTCGCGATGGAGGACGACCGGAAGCCTATTGAGACGCCGTCTTGGTCCTTCTTTTCTCTCCGCCGCAATTGGCATGATGCGGCGGCATTCGCCGCGTAAATTTTTGAAATTGTCCCTAAGGCAAAAGATGGCTACCTCCACATCGCTAGGCCCTCGAAAGCGGTCACAGAAGCGCATCACGTCTAGTCTGCATGACATTAAGACTTGCTCGGCCCCACGATCTCGCGCACGAGCTTGTTCTGTGCACCATGTGGCTGCGATCGCGATCACGATCGCAGCGAGGGCGGATGCACAGCTATGCGCATTGCAAATCCAGCTCATTCGTCGCTCTTGATTCACCAAACCTGTCTTAAGCCGCATATCCTTCACTATTATTCTTTGCCCCGCGAGCGTAATCTGTTTGCCGGATTGGGCGCCTCGGCAGCATGATCGCGCCCGTTGCGGGGCAGCCGCAATGATTACCGCCTCCGAATCATCGTCCCGCCACGCACAACATGCTCATTGCGAAGACGGAGGTACGACAAAGATCGGCCGTTTAGCGCATGTGTGGCGATGCTGTCTCCCCGGCGGCGTTCTGCTTCGCAATGCCTACAACCTGACGCTACGGTCGATTCAAGCACTTTGAGCGTCCGGCACGTGTGAATACGTGCTGAGACGGGCGTACCCACATTGTTTGGCAGTAGGACGAACTCCTGACAACTGCACGCCTGACCGACTGCCCCGCGGGTAGGAACGTCACTGATGTTGCTGGCGATCAGCTTAGTGTGGGGGTTGAAGGCTCAAAGCGCACGCATCGAGCCGAGCAGCGAAAAGCTCCGCCGGCGCAGCTCGCTTTGTTCGCGTTCTCAGCCAGCTGACCGGCAGAGTCAAAGAGTGCCGTAGGGTGAGTTTCCGAGAAGCACGGAGGCTTGGACCGACAGGCCAGGATTCCCGTGGCTGGATGATGATTCGTCGCACCCGTCACGTACCGTCGATTCGACAGCCTCAAGCCGCTTGCTGCAATTCACAGTGCGCAATTGCTTGAAACCAGCTCAGTAGGCTTCGACCTTGAGCCCGCTGGCACGCCGGTTGCTATAGCACCGGCGGAGCGTCGGCCTGGGTGCAGCCTAGCCCAACATACGGATCATTCGTTGACTGCTGCACGTCGTTCTGCGGGGGGACGCGGACCGAGCGCTATGTTTGCGATTCCACGATCTAGGAAAAAAGCGAGACATCACATGAGGAAAATAGCGGTACGCGAGCTTTCCAGGGCCGGTAGGTTAAGTGTTGTGGCCTCAGCCATTCTGGTTTCCCCCGCAGCAGGCGCCAATGAGGATTTGATGCGCGTCGCCAAGCGGATTTTCAAGCCAATTCCCTCAGTCGCTCCAGCGGTGAAGGACAATCCTATCACCCATGAAAAGGTCACACTTGGCAAATCCTTGTTTTTCGATTCGAGGCTATCGGCGAGCGGCGTTATTAGCTGCAATACGTGTCATAACCTTGGGACGGGCGGGGTAGATGCCGGGCCGAGGTCGATTGGTCATCGTTGGCAGCTGGGGTCACGTCGTGCGCCAACAGTCTATAACGCGGTCTTCAACGTGGCGCAGTTCTGGGATGGGCGAGCGGCGGATCTTAAGGCGCAAGCCGCAGGCCCTGTCCAGGCCAGCGTCGAAATGAATGCGACGCCCGATCACGTGCTCAAAACATTGAATTCAATGACCGATTATGTCGTTATGTTCAGTAAGGCTTTTCCAAACGAAGTGGCGCCCGTTACGTTTGAAAATTTCGCCAAGGCCATCGAGGCTTTCGAGGCAACCTTGATTACTCCCGCCGCACCCTTCGATCGGTACCTCGAGGGCGACGAATATGCTCTCAGCGATCAGCAGAAAACCGGGCTAAAGCTATTCATCGAAAAGGGATGTTCCTCTTGCCACAACGGAATTAATGTCGGTGGACAGGATTATTTTCGCTTCGGCGTCATTGAAAGGCCAGCCGAAAGCCTGCTTCCAAAGGAGGACAAGGGTCGTTTTGCCGTCACTAAGGATCTCGGCGACGACTATGTTTTCCGCTCGGCGCCGTTGCGCAACGTCGCATTGCGCCCGCCCTACTTTCATTCTGGTCAGGTTTGGAGTCTAAAGCAAGCGGTCGGCGTCATGAGTGAGGTTCAGCTTGGAGCAAAGCTCAGCGATGAAGAAACTGACGAGATTGTCGCCTTTCTGAATTCGCTCACCGGGCAGCTGCCGAAGATCGAGTACCCGATACTGCCCACGCGCACCATTGCAACGCCAAAGCCCTCCTTAGACAAATAGGCCTTCACGATAGCGACACCCTAGGCGATCCAAGCTGGAGCATTCAGTAGCCTCAAATTGCGGACCTCGCGCCCCAACCCGTTCGTCGCCGAGCCAGAGTTCCTTAGCGGGTCAAATCATCCGTCTTGGGCAACTCAATCCTGCGTCGACTCGCGAGGCAACGAAGGCCCGCGCGCCCTGAAATACGTCGGCAACCCGTGCTGCTAGGTAGACGTTCTGCCGTAGCTCGCGGGCACCGCATATCATCTCACATCAGCCCTTTTTTCAAGCGCCCGGCCGCCGACCTTCTCCTCCGCACAGATCGCAACGTGCGCCAGGTCGGATGGCATGCACTTGTCCCTCATTGACGAGTTTTACGGTCGCATGTTCGCCACAGCACCATCCCCAATCCAAAAGGCGATGGATCATCCTAAGCTTTCATGTGGTAGCTCCTACATGTGCGCATGGTGACGCGAGCGTCCACAGTCCTACAATAAGATGTGACGAATTAAGATGTCGGGTGGAGACCGATACAAAACCTCCCTTGCGCAAGACGCGCAGATATTCCTTGAAACGGCACGCGGATTGCTGGGTAGGGATCAACCAGTCGCCACCAAGGAAGGGGCGCGGGGAGCCAGAGTTTCAATGAGATTTATCCGATTCATCTTGATTGATCTGGCTTTGATGCTGGTCGCACCCGAGAATGCAGAAGCCACGACCGTGGCTCCCGGCGCAAACTTCAAATCGGCTAGCAAAGCCGTGGGATCCTTGATGCGGATTTCGGGCCCCGAGCCAGTATTCAGCTCTGGCCTGAGCCGACATCTTTACCGCCAAACCTCTCAACCCGCGCGATTTGGACATTCAGCAAAAGCCCCCGGGCCGGCGAAGCAGGCTGAAAACCTCGCGCTAAGGGAGAGGCGCTTTCCCTCTCATTCGCGAGCGCACTGGGCAGCGTCCGACTGTCACGATCGTCGCTGCGCGGAGATGCTCAAGAAGCCTCTGATCTTAACACAGATCTGCAGTCCGCCGCCGCAGCTTATGCCCTCAGGCGAGCAGAGACGCCGTGCTGGAACGGCACCGGCCGGATTATCTGAGGCAGGGCGATCATCTCTATTGCAGCGATTGTGCTCGTGACTTGGATGGGAAGACACAGCACAGGCGCAGGTTCATGAGAGAAGCAAGAGCGGGCTATATTGAGGTTGCGTTCAACGGCTCTCTCGCGAACATTCCGTTAGATGCGCAATTCAGTCTGCCGGCCAAAGGCGTCACAGCAATTTTTGGTCCGCCCGGGTGCGGCAAGACCACACTCGCGCGCTGCATCGCTGGCGTGCAGCATGTGCCGACTGGATTTTGTGCGGTCGATGGAGAGATTTGGCAGGACGAGACAAAGTTTCGACCGCCTCATCTGCGTCCCATCGCATATGTATTCCGACCACCAATTCCTCTTTCTCATTGGTCTGTGCGGCGCACCCTCCTATACAAGGCGTCAACATCGACACCAACACTAATCGATTTTGATGGAGTGGTCGAATTGCTTGCCTTGTCGCCGCTGCTCGAGCGTTCGCCATCACATCTTTCCGCGGCCGAGCGACAGCGACTTGCCCTTGGCAGCGCGCTGTTGGGCCAGCCTCAGCTCCTTTTGCTGGACGATCCACTCATTGTGCTCGACCGCGCCGCTAAATGCGAGATCTTGCCATTTCTCGAGCGCATGCGGGAAAAGCTCCCATTGCCGATGATCTACATCACCCAAGATTACGCTGATATCGAGCGTTTTGCCGATCATCTTGTCATGATGAAAGATGGCGTTGTGACTGCGGCCGGGCCGCTCAACGTCGTTCAGAGCGATCCGGCGCTTGCCGGGCGCGGCGAAGCGGCAGTCTGTCTTGATACCTTGGTCGGCGGCTATGACGGGCGCTATGGGCTGATTATGCTCCGCCTCAACGGGGCGCGCTTTCTGATACCTGGAGTGCCGCTTAGACCGGGCGCACAGCTGCGGCTACGCATCGCAGCCGGCGATGTCAGCATCGCGTGCGAGCCCCCACGTGCAAGCTCGATCCTCAATGTATTTCCTGCACGCATCAAAGCCTTTCTGCCGTTCGACGAGGCGGAGGTCACCTTGGTTCTGGCTCTTGAAACCGGCCGTTCTGGCGTGCCGCTTTTGGCGCGCATCACGCGCCGCTCGTTTGATGCGCTACGGCTCAGCAATGGAGCGAACGTTTTTGCGGAGGTCGCGCGTGCCGTTCCGCTCGCTGCTGCCGAGCGGTGCTTGCAACGCCTGCCACGATCCGCATGAGAGCGTTCGACAGCTATGGCTCGATACGAGGAACACATCAACAGGGGGCCCGGCCGTGATCGATAATCTGGATGAGATAGATCCGAATAGTGTGGGGGCTATTCTCTACCGTCCAAAAGACGATGTGGATAGGCTACTCGCCGATTTCGCGCAGGAGATCGCGCTGCAAGGCGTACGCATCGGCGGCATCGTGCAGCGACACGCGAGGTGCGCAAATGGCACGCACGTCATGCTCGCGATCGACGTTGCGACAGGACAAGAGATCTCGATTTCCCAGCCGCTCGGCAGCGGAGCTATGTCCTGTAATCTCGATACAAATGGACTTGCCGAGGCCGCAGCTGTCGTTTCCCGGGCACTTCGCGACAATATAGATCTTCTCGTGATCAACAAATTCGCCAAACAAGAAGCCGCTGGCCGGGGCCTGCGCGCCGAATTCGTTGACGCGATCACCCAAGGCGTACCAGTCCTGACAGCCGTTCCGAAAAAATGCATTGCCGACTGGCGAACCTTCACCGCCGGCGTTAGCACGCTGCTGCCTTGTGATCGTCAATCCTTGCAGCAGTGGTGGCGCGAGATCTCAACGCGCCGGGCGCGCAGCGGGGCCTTCAGCCCCAGCTGCGATTATTTGGGGACGATGATACCGGATCGCTTGATGACGACAATTAGACTGTCGACCGCTTCGTCCCCGAAATCGCCCATCGGGCTCTTTCGCCGCCTGCGAAAACAGCCTTAGCTCTTGCGTCCGCTCCCACGCTCTGCGCCACCGCGATGCATTGCGAACGTGCCGATTGCGGACCTTCTATGGCGAGAGTTCAACCAGCTGCCCGTTCCGCCCATATCAACCCCTCAATCGGTTCTGCAGTGCCTGCCGGTCGACGACGAGATTGCTTAGGTTCAGGTCTGGCTGACGTCTGCCCGCTAACCGCCTGGCCAGCGCGCGCGTACCGTCGAGCACAAAGACACCGCAATCGTAGCCGTTCCTCTGCTGGCGTATCGGGGCGTTTTGCAGGTTGTCTCCGGCTCCCACCCGCGCTGCGAGCATTGCTGCGGGTCTGTCATTGCGTCCCCGGGCGGAGTCGTAGTGGTAGGCGACCGGATTGTTGCGATCGCGGCGGTCCACCAGCAGCAACGACCAATGGGACCCGCGGTCATCGAGGTCCATGGTGCTGGCGTCATTCACCGGCAAGAACAGAAAGTCGGCTGTGTCGTTACCATGGGGATCATCGACAATCTGATGGAATGCGGATAGCGCGTCGGCGTTGGTACCCTGGCCCACCCGAAAGGCCATGAGAGGATCTACAAACCGGGTCCGGGCGGCAAGATTTGGATTGCTCGCCCATAACTCCTGCGCCAGGAGTTCGTAGTCCCGCTGGATATGCTCGTCGCCCAGCCAGTCCCTGGCTCCGAGCACCCGCCCGCTGCGGTCGCCGGCAGAGGCACTCGCAGCCGAACCGCCGACCCTGCCCTTAGGAGCCGAGGATGGGCCAGCATGATGGATCAGCTGAGCGTCGCGGCGTCCTCGCGGACCCAACGTGATGGAGTAGGTCTCTCCGTTGATGGAGACCGGCTGGGGAGCCATTCGCGAACTCGGCAACAGCATTTTATTGTCCAGTACATCGAGCAGGAAATCCGGCACCGGCTGTGAGCCATGCTGCCAATCCTCGCCGACGAGATATCCGATATCCTCCAGCTCTTGAGGTACGCCTGATGGCCCGATGAAGAACGGAGGTCTGCCGGCATGGCTCTGCACCGGTCCTGACTGGGCATCGTCACGCATGTCCTGCGGTGTGGACGGCAGGTCAACCAGAGAACCGAGACCCCGATAGATGTCTGAGGACCGAGCTGGCTCACCCTTTGGCGTTGGAAAGTCGAAATAGGTCGGCAGGTGTGGGGACCAAGTCGAGCTCGACCCAGCCGGCTCCTGCAAGCCGGCCTGCCCAAACGGGCCTACCATCGGCGGCCACTCACTGTCGGAAGGCGGCGTCGGCAAATCTCGCAGCCAGGACGAGGTCGAGCTCGAGCCAGCCGGTTCCTGCAAGCCGGCCTGACCAAACGGGCCTACTATCGGCGGCCACTCACTTTCGGACGGCGGCGTCGGCAAATCTCGCATCCAGGTCGGGATGGAGGTTGAGTCCGAGCCTGCTCTTTGCTGAGGAAAGGATACTCCCAGCGCTCGGTTTGCCTCGAGGACTTGCACATACTGCCTCAGCTTCTTGAGAGTCACGCCAGATTTCCCTTTGGCTTCGGCGTAAGCTCGGTAGTCTGCATCCAGCGAGCGTTGCTGCTCATTGTTGCCGCTGATTCGGCTCGCGATGCTCTCCTTGCCCTCTGCGCGGAGCCAGTCACTGAACTTGCGTTGCGCCGAGGCAGTACCTTGAATGGTTTTTCTCCTGTGCTGGGAACTCGGGTCAAGCTTGCTCAGCTCTTCGTTAGCGAGGCCCTCGATGAGGCGGGCGTCATCGTCGTAAGGGCGAAATCCTTGTTGGGGCTCAAGACCTAGGTATTCTCTAAATGGATCGAGTGGGGCCGTCCGCTTTGTGGCTTTACTGAACGCCGCATAATCTGCGTTCAATGACGATTGCTGCGCAGGATCGCCGCCGATTCGGTCCATGATGCTCGGCCTGCCCTCCCTTTGAAGCCAATCACTAAAAGAGCGTAGCCGGGAAACCATCGTCGAAACGGCTGCTTTCTCTTTCTTGGTCGCGTCAGATCCAAGCTTGGACAGAGCGTCGGTCAAAAAGTCATCGATCGTGGAGATGTCCTCCGGATGAGCCGACAATGTTTCGCGCCCCATCAGGCGGGCCCCGGCACCGACGGCCTGGAGCCCGTCAGCCCCGATCCTGCGCAGGTGAGACAGTGCAGCGCTGAGGCGGTCACGATCATCGCCACCAGCGTCGACGTATTCGTCGATGTCGGCGGCTAGCGACCTTGGTTCATTGAACGCCCGAAGAGCCAATGGCCCCTTATTCTGGGCTCGGAGCCAACGAGCGAACGTGTTGAGCGCCTGCACATTGGACTTGATCGTAGCAGCCGGGACCTTTCCAGTCCCGCGGCCTCTGGTACCATCGGGAGTAATTCTGTAGTCTTTGACGTTTTCCATGAACTGGCGGATCATCCGCTCGTCCTGGGGATGCATCGGTTGCTCTCGCGTATTCACAAAAGCTGGGGCCGGAATGGCATTTCCAGCCAGGAAATTCTGGAGTGTTTCCAATGCTCCACCCACATAGTTCCTGCTGTTGGCGCTGGCCACCTTCATGAATTCATCTTTATAGGCGGCTAGCCGATCAGCGTTGCCAAGCAGGTCCTTTAGCGTAATGCCTTGGGGTCGGAGGAATTCGCTGAACATTCGAAGAGCCGTCACGTAGTTCTCGATGGTCTTGGTCTTACGGTCCGCGCTACCCAACGCCGTCTTGAACTCTTCAATCAGCTCCAGGTCCTCTTCGGACGGTCGACTGCGCTTTGCGAAATCCATGCGGAGCTCTGAATAGACGGCGTCCGAGGACGAGCCCCCGGACGACTTCTCCCGGCGACTTCCTCCAAAGACCTTGCCGATCCCTGATTTGACCCGCGAGAACAGTCCACGGGACTTGCTCTCCTTGGTCCGCGCCTCCGGTTGTACTTCCGACGGCGCTGTGTAGCGCATGCTGCTGAATGGCCTGTCCCGCAAGTCAGATTGGTAATTGGTTGCGGCCGAGCCAAGATGAGCGTGCGGAACATCGACACTATAACGCGTGCTGCTGAAGGAACTGTCCCGCAGGTTGGACCTGGGCGGCATCCGCATCGAACCACCAATATCCGTACGGTGGATATTTCCATGCGACCGGGCGGCTGGAGCCTCGGGGGAACTCGCCTCAGGCGAACTCTCCTCAGAAGAGCGGAGTTGCAGCTCGTCGAACTGCTGCTCGAAGACAGCTCGATCTGCAGGCTGGGCATCGGCCTCTTGCCGCGCGCGCTGCAGCTCTTGTTGCTCGGCGTACCAGCGCATCCAATAGTTCGGATCGTTATAACCCGGCTCCATACCACTCTCCCTAGATGACATAACTCTTCATCGCCGACCCAAGGTCACACTCTGGTGCACCGACCATGTAGACTCCAGCTCAAAAAAGCCGCCCGACGAGATCGATGCCGAACAAAAGAGACCCCAACGCACGCTGCTCCGAGCTCGTGCATTACTCACACCTGCCCAAGCTGGCCAACTGCAGCGGAGCGCTCGCTCCTGAGTGGCATCGCTAAAACCAAAAATTGTCCAAGAGAAAACGAAAGCCAACTTGCCTCATCGGAAACGCAACGGCATTCGCCGCACTACCCCCCGGCAAGGGCGCATGCCGCACCTCGGCGTCGAAATTTGGCTGATCCATTGCCGATGGAAGACCTACCGGGATTTGATACTTCCGACTGACAGTTTTGCTTCTCACTCAATTCTTCACGCCAATGCCCCTCACATCCGCGACAAATCGGGTCGTGCCTGCACAGCGACATACCTAACGCACCTAAGATCTTGAGACATTGAGGTCTCTCCTTCTGATCATGGAGCTTCAGAGTGATCGCCGCATGTATCATCCAGACTGTACAACCTGACGCTACGTAGAGTTCAAGCCCCAAATCGCCGGCGAAGGCGAGCCTGGTTGGCTTTTAAGCGTTTTAGAATCCGGCAAACCCTCGAGCCTGGTGATCTAGCGCCGCTTGAAGCGTCTCAATGCGCGAAGCGCCGTAGCCTCTGATTACTCGCACCTTGTTTGGCAGAAGCGAGCATGTGGCCTTACTGGCGAGATCTGTTGTCGCCGGCGATACAGCCGCTCTTGTTTGCGCCAGATGCTACGAACCTCGCGCCTCGTCAGGCTCCGTATTTCCATTAGATCTCAGCAGGCCGACAGTCATTCATCACATTGATGGCGAGATGAGGCGGTTTGCTCTAAGGGGCGCAGAACGGTCTTTGACCAGACGCTCGCAGCGCGAACATCTCAGGCGGACGCGCAAAGCAAGACTGCTTTCATGAACCTTGGCAAGGAAGCGCTTGGCTACAGATTTTTCTCAGATCGACCCTCCAAGCGCCCGGGCATGTCTGTATCAAAGCCGCTGGACTCCACTCCTGAGAACGGATGGCACATAGCTTGCTTCAACAGTGAAGCCACCTTCTACAGAAAGCGAATTTGTGAGGACAGCATGCTCGGAATTGGAAGTCAGTTGCCGCCGTTCGAGATCACAGGCGTGAAGCCCGGTTTTCAAACGCAAGAAGAAGGAGGACAGAGTGCATTCGAGACGCTGACCGAAGCGAGCTTTCCAGGAAAATGGAAGATCATCTTCTTCTATCCGAAGGATTTTACCTTCGTCTGCCCGACAGAGATCGCTGAGTTTGCCCGGCTTTCCAAGGAATTCGCCGATCGCGATGCGGTTGTACTGGGTGGTTCGACTGACAACGAGTTCTGCAAGCTCGCTTGGCGGCGCTCACATGTCGACCTGCACAAACTTCCAATCTGGCAGTTTGCCGACACAAAGGGAACGCTCGTCGACGGTCTTGGCGTGCGTTCACCAGAAGGGGTTGCCTATCGTTACACCCTTATTGTTGACCCCCAAAATACCATCCAGCACGTCTATGCGACCAATCTCAGCGTGGGGCGCAGTCCTAAGGACACGCTCCGCGTTCTGGACGCGCTGCAAACCGACGAGCTCTGTCCATGCAACCGAGAAATCGGCGGCGAAACCTTGAAGGTTGCTTGAGGCAGCATGTCGTCGATCGAACAACTAAGCGACCAGATTCCCGATTTCGCGAAGGATGTCAGGCTTAACTTGACCTCCTTGGTGGCTGATGAGACGCTTTCGCCGCAACGAAAATACGGGCTGCTGCTGGCGAGCGCGATTGCCACCCGCAATGCAGCCCTGATTGCCGCGATGGAATCGGCTGCGTCCGCTGTGATGACATCTGTAGCGATCGCCGCAGCGAAAGCCGCAGTCAGCCTGATGGCAATGAACAACGTTTACTACCGCTTCGCTCACCTTGTTTCCAACCCGGAATACAAGACGATGGCGCCACGGCTGCGTATGAACGTGATCGGCAATCCCGGCGTGGACAAGTCCGATTTCGAGCTGTGGTCGCTTGCGGTCTCCGCCATAAACGGCTGCGGGGCCTGCATGGATGCCCATGAGAAGACACTGAGAGCCGCGGGTGTCAATTCCGAAGCGATCCAAACCGCCGTGCGCTTTGCGGCGATCATGCAGTCAGTGGCGATCGCAATCGAAGCCGCTGGGCCCAACCCCTCTCAGGCGAGGGGCTGATCCTTCCTCTGCCATCCGATCGACTGCGTTGTGGTGCCACTCAGTGACGCCACAACCAGTCCTTAGCGGCTCCCGAACGAGCGGCACATCTGCACGCCACGGCTTGTGTAGCGTCCCCACCAAGAGTGTCTTGCTCGAATTCCAGGCGCCGCGCAAGTGACGCGTAGTGCGCCACTGATGCGGTGAGACCCGATCGCCTAACTCGGTCGCACCACGGCCCTGTTTCACCCTCACCCGAACTTGAACTGTACTCCATATCCGCCCCGCGGATGGCTCCATTCGATGTCGCCGGTGGGCTCGGCGATCACGCGGCAGGTACCGCATTCGATGCAGCCGTCAACTGTTATCTCGACCTGGCCGTCGTCGTTGAGGTCGTAGCATCGCGCGGGGCAGGCTTTCAAGAGTGCAAGTAGCTGCGGCGATGGCGTCGTGTGCGCACGGACCTTGACGTGAGGGTGACCGATGTCGACAAGATAGCGGTTGTAATAGAGCTTGTCTTCGACGCGCACTGGGGATTCGACATTCATGCTTTGACTTTCCATCGTTGGGCTTCACACTGTCGCGGTCAGCGCCAGGCCCGGGCAAAACGACAAGCATCACCGAACAAACCTGTCCATGACCGCGCCTGGACAAAGGATTTCAGGGTCGCCTTCTCCTTCTCAGCCTTGGGCGTACCATCGACGCGCACAAAGTTTTGCATCGCCTTGGAGATGAGCTGCGGATAGGTGAGAAAGAAGTTTTGTGACTGGGTATGCATTAGGGGCGGCAAATCCTTGTACTTCTTTAGATCTTTGATGACGAAGGAATCGTCTAGCATCTTCTTGTAGATCGACAGATTTGCTGCAGTCATCGGCTCGCCGCGCGATTTCACCAGACCTATCGCTTCGGCGGCGATGCGGCCGGAAGTCATCGCGAGATTGGAACCCTCACGATGAACGGCATTGTTGAGTTGGGCCGCATCCCCTACTACGACCCAGCCTTCCCCATAAAGCTGCGGGATCGACTTGTACCCGCCTTCAGGAATGAGATGGGCCGAGTACTCCTTGACTTCTGACCCTGCTACCAGGGGCGCCACGGAGGGATGGCTCTTGAACTGATCGAGCAAGCCGTAGGGCGTCTGGCCCGTGCGCTGGAAGTCGGCGACGAGACAACCGATGCCGAGCGAAATGCACTCTTTGTTGGCATAGATGAAACCCATCCCGGTCATGCCGCGGGAGATGGTACCAGCCGCCTCGATCACGACGCCTTCATCGCCCTTGAGATTGAACCGCGCCTCGATGGTCTCGCGGGCCAAGAAGTGCATCTCTTTCACCGCGAGCGCAACGTTGTCGGGCCTCGGCCGCGCGCGCAGGCCCGCGCGCGTCCCGAGCAGGCCATTGACCCCCTCAGCCAGCACGACGACATCGGCATGTATTTCGCCGTCTCGGCGATCTGTACGAACACCGACGATTCTTTCACGCTCGTCCCGTAGGAGCTCGGTGACGGTCGTCTCGCACAGTAAGGTCGCGCCAGCCTCCCGCACCTTGGACGAGAACCATTTGTCAAACTGGGCGCGTATAATCGTGTACCGGTTCGGCCGTTCCTCGTTGAAGTCGTCTGAACGGTAATGCATGCCGACATGGGAACGATCGTCCATCATCCAGAACCGCTGCTCAATCAGGTGACGTTCGAGCGGCGCCTCCTCTCGAAACTCGGGGATCAGCTTTTCCATCATGTCGGCATAGAGGATAGCCCCCTGCACGTTCTTCGATCCTGGATATTCGCCCCGCTCGAGCTGCAGCACCTTCATGCCGCGCTTGGCCATGGTCAATGCCGCCGCGTTGCCGGCCATACCGGCTCCGACCACGATCGCATCAAATCTCTCTTCAATCATCATCATCTCCTCTAGACCGCGATCCGGGCGCGCGAATTCGGCAAAAGCCGGGCGCGAAATGCGGCCGTCAGCGCCGGTAGCAGTTGGATGGCGTCGCTGACGATCGCGAGATGGGCAAAGTCGAAGATCGGAGCGTTCTTGTCAGTATTGACGGCGACGATCAGATCCGCGCCCTCCACGCCAACCCGGTGCTGGATCGCGCCGGAAATGCCGGCGGCAATATAGAGCTTTGGCCGGATGGTTTTCCCCGTCTGGCCGATTTGCCGGTCAGACGTCACCCACCCTTTTTGTACCAGAGGACGCGAGCAGCCATATTCAGCGCCAAGCAGAGTTGCGAGCTCGCGCACCAACCGAAAGTTCTCAGGCGATCCCAGTCCCAGGCCGCCCGCAACCACGACATCAGCATAGGCCAGATTGGAGGTTTCTGCATCGCGGTCGGGTAGGAACGACAATACTTTCGTGACAATATCGTCTTCGACAAGGCCGAGCGGATGGACGATGATACGAGCGGCATCGCGTACGACGCGCTCAGGCATCGGCATGACCCGCGGGCGGACCGTTGCCATCTGCGGACGATAGTTCAAGGTATAGATCGTGCAGAGCAGCGAGCCGCCAAAGGTCGGACGCGTCGCCGCAAGCGAACCATCGGCGTCGACGTCCAGCGCGGTGCAGTCTGCAGTGAGCCCCGTCGACAGGGTCGTCGCCACGGAACCCGCGAGATCGCGACCGAGCGTCGTCGCCCCCAACAGTAGGATCTCGGGCTTGTAGGTGTTGACGAGTTCGGTTAGCGCTTTGGTGTAGGATTCGTTGCGGTAATCCGACAAAACATTGTCGCTCACGAGATAGGCCATATCGGCGCCATAGCAAAATGCGTCAAGCGCGGCGTTACGTGTGTGCTGCCCCTCCGGACCGATAACGACAGCGGCAAGATTCACCTTTAGCCTATCGGCAAGCCTGCGCCCCGCACCCATGAGCTCCCAGGAAACCGGATGAACCTGGCCGCGCTCCAGCTCGACGAAGACCCAGACGTGCTTGTACGCCTTGAAGTGCTCCGGCAGTTCTTTTTTGGCTGCTGCGCGGCCGGACGCCGCCGGCACCGCCGTTCTGGTGACATTGCTCATACTCTAAATTCCCCTGAAAGATAGGCGCGCCCGCGCCACAGGTTGCCTTTTAACTTCGTTAACTGAAGATCACTTTTGGTCAGCAAGCGGCCGGCTGCTCGGCCCCGGATGCTTGGTCGGACCGGCCTCACAACAAGACGCGTCGTCGCGATAGACGTACTGGTCCGGCCGGATTTGGCGAGGTCTTCCACACCGAACCCTTGCGCTTCGCGTTCGACGAGCGGCACCGCGGCGGCCAGGGTGCCGCGGTGATTCTGACCGTTCGCTTCCATGCCTGAGTTGGCGAGGCCGTTCGCTGCGCAATACCTGCGCGTCGCTTTCGGTACAGTGGCGCCACATTGACTGTGACGACGAGGGTGATCCTGGCAACGCACCTGTCACGCAATCCATGCGGAGCCTCCAGCGCCGACAACCTGTATGGGCCGACGGTGGCCCTCTCTGCCATCCGCCATGAGATGGAGACAAATCCGAGCGGAATCGGGGGGCGGTTTGATGCGGACGACGCAGTGCATACCCTCTCCAGGTGTAGCGCGAACAGGCGACTTATCCATTGACCACCATCTCACCGTCGATACGGAATTTTCGATCGCGTCGAAGACCGTTTCGAACGGACCTGGCGAGATCGTAGGTTGGCGCAGGACTCCGCAGGCACTAAAAGCATCATCATGGGTCTTCCTTCAAGCTCATCTCGGACGGCTACCACCTGCCGGCATCAATGATCGGATCGGCAGGACAACAGCAAGTGTCGTACCAGTTGCAAGAACCATTGAAAGTCAGCCGAAAGTGATGGTTTGGCAGACACTTGAAATATCCGCTGATACCGTGGACACGACCAGTTCAGACATGGGTCGGGAATACGACAGCCGCCGCTCGGGTGATGGCTGCGGAGAGTTGACTCGGATAAAGACGAAGGCCGCGAATGGGGTTGCCAGGTGCCCCGTCGGGCAAACCTTGCTTGCAGCGGAGCGCGAGATCACTTCAGCTCGCTCAACGGGACAAAGGCCGCGGCCTTCTTAGGATCTGCGACGGCATCCTTCAAAACTTTGAACACTCGCTGGTCGATCGGTGACGATGCCACGAAATCGGCATAGGCCTGCTCCAGCATCGCCTTGCACCGAGCTCTGATTTCCGCCTCTGGGGCCCCAGCAAATTGCTCTTTTGCAAGATATTGTCCCATGCGCTTTAAGATGTGAAGGCGCGCGACATTCACGATTTTAAGGTCGTAATCGACGCCAAGCAGCGAAAAAAAATCCTCTGCCGACGAGGCCTTGCTGAGCCGATTCAGGATACTGGCTGGCGGGGGTGAGTTGATCATCGAAAGTCCTCCTTCGGATTAGCTCTGGACGTTTAACGAGATGGGGCGGCTCCCGCTGACTGCTGCCGTCCTGCCTCGCACAGCTGTCCGCATGGCCAAAGCCTGACTCCGGAAAGCGGTGCCCTCAACTTCGCTGCTCCAGATCGGCAGGTCCGCCGGTGACGACGTCAGTTCCGATGAAGCTCCGAGATCAATTGCCAAACCACGATCGAGGTTGACGCTCATCAGGACGGTCGCCGGACCGGAAATCAGCCGCGCGAAAAGACGCCGATTGGCAGTCCCGGGACGGCTCGGCATTGGGTAGGAGATCACAGCATGTATGGCGGAACGGCAAGTAAGATCTGGAGGTGAGATCGCGCCAGGGGATCTGATGTGCGAAAGCTGGACGCCGTTCGCGCACATCAGCGCCATTGCACACCGTCCTTTCGGCGCGTCGGTTTGCGAATGGTCGACGCTAATGCTGTTGGACACGGCTTTTCACGCGGGGTGGGTTGCCAGGTATCCGCACACGTCGCGCCAGATCGCCGCGACGGTTTCGCGCTCGACCGGCCGCTTGTGCTCGATGGCATATTTGCGGACTTGAGACAGAATCTGTCTGGCTTGATCGGCGCTGGCGACGAGCTGCAGTTCATCGAGTAACGCGGTGATCGCCCGAAGTCCGGAATGCTTGCCGATCACAAAGCGGTTGCAGCGGCCAAGCAAAACGGGATCAAGCGATTGATAGGTGCGTTGATCCTTCAAAAGGCCATCGACATGAATGCCGGATTCGTGCGTAAATACATGCTCTCCGACGATGGCCTTGTTCATAGGAATCGCACGTGCGGCCGCGGCTGCTACCACCGCGGCGACGTTCTCGAGCTCCGGGAGTATGATGCCGGTCTCGCGCCCGTATAGCTGCTTGAGTGCGACCGCGATTTCCTCAAGCGGGGCATTTCCGGCCCGCTCGCCCAGCCCGATGACGGTCACTGAGGCGTGGCTCACGCCAGCCTTGACCGCGGAGAGCGTGTTGGCGGTTGCGAGTCCGAGATCATCGTGACCGTGAAATTCGAGTTCGAGATCGGTGGTCGCACGCAAATCCCTGACCAGCGCGTAGGTTGCGTCGGGATCGAGCACACTGAGCGTATCTGCAATACGAAAGCGACGCGCGCCCGCGGCTTTTGCAGTTGCCATCAGTCTGATGAGAAAATCGATGTCGGCGCGGGAGGAGTCCTCACCACCGACGGCGACCTCAAGTCCGCGCGCACAGGCATAGCCTACCACTCGCTTGACCCGTTCCAGCGCCAGGTCGCGATGACGACCTAGCTTGGCCGCGATCTGGACATCGGAGGTCGGAATCGACAGATTGATCATGGACACCTTTGCTTCGATCGCCGCATCGACATCCGATTCCCGCATCCGGCACCAGCCTATGGTGGTCAGCGGAAGATCTGCTTCGACAATCGCGCGAATGGCGGCGATCTCCTCGTTGCCCATCGCCGGCGTTCCCGCCTCGATCTCCGTGACTCCGGCCCGCGCCAGCGCCCGCGCGATCGCCAGCTTTTCCTCTGTGGTGAACGCAACGCCAGGTGCCTGCTCGCCGTCGCGTAATGTCGTGTCGTTGAGCACGGTGGGCTTGGCGCGCACCTGGTCGAAGCAAGACGATTTGGCGGCCGTGTTGGCAGCAATCACGCGAGAGCTCCTCATTGTTTGACCTACCTAAGCCTCAGCAACCAGCATGCCAGCCCGTCGACGCAGGCAACCCACGGGCGAAGCTAACACTTCGGTCTTCGCCCCCTCTTCAGCAAATGGATTGCCGCAAATGCGACAGGCTCATGAAGCGCGCGCCTTGCCTGTTGCCACGCCGAGTTCGAACGCAATGCAATTGCCGGGCGCCGGGATGAGAGAATAGTCGCGGAGCACTTCTGGCCGCCGCCCCTCCTTCGACACACATGGTCAATCGCTCGCACTGAAACGGCGTCAGCCGCGCCCTCAACCTCCCGCGCGGCTTACCAAATCCGGCGAGGCTTTCTCTGATGACGGGGCGATAGCGGACCTTTGTGGCAGTTCAGATGGCCAGTCGCCGGCAACCACCGGCCGAGCCGCCCGCAACAGAAAATCGCGCCGGCGCTCGGCCATCCGACTCTCACCGCTTTCTTCGTCGAAGCAGATGTTGAAGTCTTCACATTGGTTGCACACGGGTGTTGTGCACATCACGAGGCCTTCATTCTCACAAAGCATGCGGTAGAAGAAGCGCTTCCAGCGCATATTGTTGACATTGCGGGCGGCGAGCGGCGCGAAATGGCGGCTCAGCAGCCGGGAGAGTTCGCTGCGGTTGCGCAAGCCGAGAGCTTGCCACAGATGGCCAGGCTCAATGGCGCGCCGCGCTATCATCGCAGCCAGCCAGTGGCCGATATCCCCTTCCATCGAGCGTTGCTCGAGCAAGAGGTCGCGCAGCATTGCGATCTCTTCGTCCTCTTCGCACTTGAAAACCGAGAGCCGCTCCGCGAGCTTGATCTCAAACGAGGGAAAGTACTGCTCCAGCAGGGCCGCCAGTTCAAGGCGGGACAGGCCGGTCTTCTCGGGAAGGAAGCCACCATCCATTGTGGCAGCCGCCAAGATAGACGCCAGGACATGGCGATCAAAATTGCTGTCAATAGCAATATCGGCATCTGCAGGAGGCACACCGGTGAGTAGGCGGTAGGTTGCAATTCCCCTGTGCATCTGACTGTTGGTATCAACGGCACAATCAGCCATCAACGGAAGGAAGTGCGATTGGGACATAATTTTGCGAGTTTCCACAATGGTCTGGCTTGCGCCGCCGCATCCTGGTTTTGATCAGGGTCGATCGTCAGAATGCCGGCCTCCCGGGATGGGCGATGAGGGAGACCGGCATTCGTCGCGCACCTTCGCAAGGCCGCGACTCGCGACCTTTACGAGGCCGCGAGTTCGGCGGCGGTCTTGCCGATGATGGATTCGTCCACAGGCTTCATAATGCCATGCTCCATCAGCATGTCCTCGAGCTCGTCCATGGAGATTGGAGTCGGGATGATGCCTTTGCCGCCATTTTTGTGAACCTTGGTCGCAAGATTGCGATAGTGATCGGCCTGCTTGGAATCGGGTGCATATTCAAGCACGGTCATGCGGCGTAACTCGGCATGCTGCACCACGTTGTCGCGCGGCACGAAGTAGATCAGCTGAGTTCCTAGCTTCTTGGCCAACGCTTCCGCCAGCTCCAGCTCCTTGTCAGTCTGCCGCTCATTGCAGATCAGACCGCCCAGCCGCACCCCGCCAGAGTTTGCGTATTTGAGGATTCCCTTGGAAATGTTGTTCGCGGCATACATCGCCATCATTTCACCGGACATCACGATATAGATTTCCTGCGCCTTGTTCTCGCGGATCGGCATCGCAAAGCCACCACAAACGACGTCGCCGAGCACGTCGTATGAGACATAGTCAATGTTTTCGTAGGCGCCGTTCTCCTCCAGGAAATTGATCGAGGTAATGACGCCGCGGCCGGCGCAGCCGACACCCGGCTCAGGACCACCGGACTCCACGCAGCGAATGTCTTTGTAGCCGACCTTCATTACGTCCTCGAGCTCGAGGTCCTCCACGCTGCCGGCGCTCGCTGCAAGGCTTAAAATCGTGTCTTGCGCCTTTGCGTGCAGAATCAGCCGGGTCGAGTCTGCTTTCGGGTCGCACCCTACAATCAGGATTTTCTGCCCCATCTCAGCCAGCGCCGCCAGTGTGTTCTGCGAAGTGGTCGACTTGCCGATGCCGCCCTTCCCGTAGAACGCGATTTGTCTCAGTGAAGACATGTTGCTCTCCATCAACCGATTTGCCAAAAGTTGCGCGCTTCTTGCGCGCGAGCTTGTTTCTCTCTCAGAAACGGGGGCACACGGGTCCAAGGGAAGGAGCACATCGCTCGTCTTACGCGTCGGCGTGCGCTCAGCCCTCACTCAGTGTTGCTGCCGCTTATTAGCAACCGCCGTGCCAACGCTTGACCGCGATCCTTAAGCTTCTGATTACGTTTCTGAAAATCAACTAGCTGGTGAGCAAGGCCGCGGCTGTTTTGGATCTAACAAGATCTGCGCGGCTGTCAGAAAACTAACAACGACCACAACGATCAACGCGAAAAGCCGATTTGCGCGACCTGTCCCGCTGCCTTCAGGTGTGGAACGGAAGTTGCTCCGATACGACGACAGTGAGTATGCCGGTCGGGCCCGAAACCTGGCGCACCGGCGGCGATGTCACATTACATGGCACGGCGCTTGGTGCGCCGACTTTGGAGATGATCGGCAAGAAATTGAAGAGGCTCCCGAAGCAGCCGCGCTGTGCCAATCGTTCAGCTCTGCACGCCTACAGAGGTATATCGTGGCGACAATCATCTTCTATCAGAAGCCCGGCTGCGCCACTAACGCGCGTCAGATTCAAGCGCTGAAGTCCGCCGGCCACGAGGTGATCGCCCAAGACATCTTTAAGGAGCCTTGGGATGCGGAGCAATTACGCCGCTTCTTCGGCAATATGCCCGTTGCCTCCTGGTTCAACCGAGCGGCGACACGTATCAAGTCAGGCGAGATCAATCCCGATACTATCGACGCGGCAAGCGCAATCGCATTGATGGTGGGCGATCCGCTCCTGATACGACGACCGCTGATCGACGTAGACGGGGCACGATGTGCCGGGTTCGATCATGAGCCCGTGCTGTCGCTGCTTGGCCGAAAGACGCAAGATGATCTCGAGGGATGCCTGCACGAAGCAAACCCCACGCGCTGTCCGCAGACCTGAGGAAACGAAGGAACGGCTCCCAGCGCATCAAACAAGCCAAAGATGACGTTTGCCACTTCCGGCTTCCTTCTTGGGCAAGAGGCGACGGGACCTTCGCTGAGACGGCCCGCGCGAGTGGCTGCCCGTAAGGGCGCATCGCCTATATTGCGCTCGATCGCCGCGCTGCTCGCTCTTGTGAGAGGCCGCGACCGCGCATGACGTCCGCCGTGGATTGGATCGGAGCACTAAGCCGAGATGCGGCTTCTTGAAGAGACCCGGCTCTCTTGGGTTGAACAACGATCAGAACAGATCTCTACGCTTTGCCGCCGTGATCCTTATGCAACGTAGCGGCATAATTCCGCGCTGCTCGCTCCCATTTTGATCGGTATCAAATCCCCGCCATTAGCCTTGTGTGACAGAGATTTCGCGCGGCTCTTCGCGCGATTTTTTGGAATGGAGAATTCGATGAGAACAAGGACAGTTCTGACGAGGGCATCACTCCTCGCGCTAGCAACCTCGTTCGCCAGCATCCCGGTACAGGCTGCAGATCTGGCCCGGCCGATCTACTATAAAGCGCCCCCGATCCAATCATTCAATCCATGGATGATCCGCCTGCGCGTGCTTGGCGTCTTGCCGGATACCGCAGGCAGCTCAGTCAGCGTCGCCGGGGTGCCCTCGCTGTCCTCACCAAGTTCTGGGCTTTCGATCAGCGATCAAGCCATACCCGAGCTCGACATCACCTATTTCTTCACAAGAAACGTTGCTGCCGAACTCATTCTTGGCGTGACCAGCCATCACATCAGCGGCAATGGCGCGCTCACTGGCCTCGATATCGGCAAAGCCTGGCTGTTGCCGCCAACATTGACCCTGCAATATCACTTCACCGATTTCGGCGCCCTCAAGCCCTATATCGGCGCGGGCATCAACTACACTGCGTTCTTCAACCAATCGGCAGCCAATACGTCGCTCGGCGGTCTTGCCGTTACGGAGTTGCGCATCAGCAACCAATTCGGCGCGGCGGTCCAATTCGGCTTCGATTACATGCTTGATCGTAACTGGGGCCTCAACTTTGACGTGAAGAAGCTATGGCTGCGGCCGGAGTACACCGCGACCGTAAACAATTCGATTCCCGTCACCGGGCGCGCCCACATCGACCCATGGCTCGTCAGCGGCGGCGTCACTTACAAGTTCTGACACTAGAACAGGATCAGACAGGGGACTCCCTTTGATCAACCCGGACGCGGCGAGCTCATCGAGCGCGTCCCCTAACCTCACCGCAGCGCAAGCAGAGCGAGATGACGCGTCAAGGGCGCGTCATTTCGCGAGACGCCGGGAGCCCTTTGCAGCAATGATCTCGCTGTGAGCTACGGATCGCGCGACATGGAGCGACAGTACACAAGCAGATGGCCCAGAGTGCGCCCCGCAAACGCGCTATCTGCCGATTCGGCCGGAGAAGAAGGGCGGCACGCCGCGAAACGTCAATGACTTGCTGTTCTCATCCGGGGCGCGATAGCTACGCTCAATCTCAGACGATCTGACCTCCGAGCGGCCAGCTCATCGCCGGACAAGCCGTCAATGCTTGCTGGCCCGGGCAAGTGGCCGCTAGTGGAGGCGTCTAGCTTCGCTTTAACACCATCACAAGGCGGTCAACACGTTTTCCCTGCTTGAGGTGGGAGTTTACGATTTCGTCAACATCCTCAGGCGTGGTCGCGCGATACCACACTCCGTCAGGATAGACGACCATCAAGGGACCCGAGTTACAAAAGCCAAGGCACCCTGCCATCGTGAAGCCAATATCGTTGAGGCCTTCCGCTTCGATCGCCTTGGCCATTCGATCCCACAGGGCTTGCGCGCCGGAGGCGCCACAGCTGCCGTGCGGATGAGTTGGCGGACGCTGCGTGTTGCAGGCAAAGACATGATGCCTATAAAGTTGAGAAAGCTCGAATTCGGTTTCTGTGTTCATGCGCCTTTCCTGTGATCAATGTGCTTCATCTGAGAAGAGGCAAGATGCGAGCACATCGCAACCCACAATCTCTTACGATTGAACGCCGCAGCGAGCAATTGGTGCTAATGATTTCAACTCACGCTTGCCAAAGCAGGCTAAATAAGTGAGCACCCTAGTGATTGTCGTCGCTGAAGATCAACCTCTTCTGCTCACCTCGATCTTTTTGCTCCCTCTTAACTTGCTCACCATCCAACTTCTCCGAAGCAAGTTGCACACCAGATGCGTAACGTTCGTTACTGGAACGATCTCTTGCTTTGCGCGACCTACAATTGTTACGAAGGTCGCGACAATGTCGTTCGGTTCTGTTTCGGACACGACAAACCTCGCGTAGCGGTTTGACCTCCCGCGTCAACCTTCTGCAATTCGTACGCAGAATAACCGACAAGCTCGGTTATTTTGCCCAGCTCTTGCGCTATCAAATCTTGGAATGAGCAGCGATCTTCATGACCCTCGAGCCGCCCAGCGAGAAGCTCGAAGATAGCGCGGTGAATCGAGCGCCGTGTTCTGCCATGGGTGCTGGGCGCATTGACTGGCGTGAGCCCACAGCATCTTTTTCGCCCTGAAGCTGGACGCTGCGCCGCGCCGCTGCCCATCTATCGTTTGCTCAACAGATAGCGCCTGTCGCGCGAGCCCAACGAGGCAGGGACTGACGATGGTGTCGCGATTCGCTAAGAGCGTCGCACGAACCGAGGTTTGGCATGGCAGTTGCAGCGCAGGCAACAACGCCAGCTGCACCGGCCGGCCTTCTGACACAGGATCGTCGTTCCTCATCCCCCAAACGATCCTGTCAGTCTGGGTCCCGCCATTCTCCAAGCCCAGACGATGCCCTCGGCGAACTTCCAGCCGCCGGGGGCATTTCCCCTGAAAGATATCGACAGCGATAGGAAGCATGTCCCGTCCGCCGGCCTCGATTTGACGAGCCAGCGCAAGAGCAGCTTGTTGGTGCTGCGGAGGTCGCGGAGTGCAGGTTCGCAACTGACGACGTGCCTCTTTTGTCTCACCAATCAAAAGCTGTGACACGCGTCTACCAACGCTCACGAGTATAATGCCCTCATTCGAGGGCAAAGCGCCTCAGGCAGCTGGAGCACAACAAACCGATAGGCCCGTTAGTCCGGATGGATCGTGATATCCATGGTCTCGTCGCTGTCCCCGAAGAGGTCGGCAAACCGATCGTCCTCGAGCAGCTTGACGCCGCACAGGCAAACGTCACCTTCGATCACGGCGAGCGCTACCGGCTCAAGCGATTGTCCATCACAGGGGCCGTCGATGCACATCCCAGTGTCGATCTCGAATCTCGCTCCGTGCCGGCCGCATCTAAGAAAGGAGCGGTCCGCCGAGAAAAACGTACCGGAGCCGATGTTCAGCCAGACGCGCTCATGCGGACAACGGTTCACGTAACCAAAATAGTCATTGCCGAAGGTGCGCACCACAATAATCGGAAACGGCCGGCTCTCGCCCCTATCGTCAATCCGCGACAGGCTAAAGCTCATGGCCCCACTCCGCTCGATGGCATCGGCCGGACAGACGACAAAAACCTCGATCTTACCGCTCATAAGGTTGCTGATTATAGGTTCGCTCATCCGGGCCTCGCACTTTCCTGCTTGAAGGCTTCGATCGCAGTCCGGCTCAGCTGAAAAATCCCACGACCACGAGCGAGCGCTCGATAGGCGGAGCGGGCACGGGTGTTGAGGACGTCAAACCACTGGTTCGGCGTGAGCTTCGCCGGACGCTCGCTGATTTGGATCACCCTTCCGTTCGGAGCGAAGCGGACGTGGATGATGACTTGTTGCGAGTTCATACCGATCCCCTGTTTTTGGTAACTCTAAACGATCCTGAGCGGACACTGAGACTCTCGACTTTGATGTGCTTGGTTTTGGGCACCTTGGCGCGTAGGCTCTCAAGCCGCGCCTTGGACGCGCCGCCTTCTCTGCTATCGAGCAGGTCTTCTTCGCGCTCGCTAGGAGCATTTTTCTTGCGGCCTTAAGACGAGTGCATGCCTCCAGCGGCATGCGGCGCGCTCCCGGCATGTGGGGCACGATGTATCCGACAACGCTGCCGCAAACGACGATCCTCGGTCCGTCGCTCATTTCTTGCGGTGAGACCTACCACGCACATCGCAATTCAACCCTCGTTGTTCGGTGCCGTGCATGACGATCATCTTAGTAAATCGCGGCACCCGCTCCCACGTTTATCGACGCATCTTTCATAGTCTCGACGATAAACTCGATGTGCTTGTTCGTGAGATGGGTGTGAAACGGAAGCGCAAGAGCGCGATCTGCTATTTTTTCCGCAACCAGGAAATCGCCACGCCGGTAGCCAAAGTCGAAGTAGTGGCGTTGCAAGTGCAGCGGTTGGCTATAAGCGGCGGATTCAACCTGCGCACCGCGCAAATCATCGATAATAGCGTCGCGCCCTGATCGCGTGAAGCGCGTCCCCAGATGAACGAGATAAAGCAACCAGTTCACCTCGGTCACATCGGGGCCAACATAAGGTGGCTTGATGCCCTCAAACGATTGCATATGCGCGTTATAGAGCTGCTCGACGAACCGACGCCGCTCCAGGATTTCGTCGAGACGCTTGAGCTGCGCTAGGCCCAAGGCAGCCGTGAGATCGCTCATGCCGGCCTGATACGGTGCCGTGCTACCGACAACAACGGAAGAGCGCTCGTCCAGGCGATGGGCGCGATGGCGACGCAAGCCGAGCGCGATGTCGATATCGTCGGTCACCACCATTGCGCCTTCGCCACAGGTTAGGGCCACCGGCTGACCAAAGTCGAACACCGCGATATCGCCAAACCGGCCGACGAGCTCACCCTTGTAGCTCGATCCGATCGCCTCGGTGGAATCCTCCAAAAGCAGCAGCTGATGGCGCTGCGCGACCGCGCGCAGCTCCGACCATGGCGCTGGATGACCGTTGGGATTGCCGACGACAATCGCCCGCGTGTTGGCCGTGATGCGCTCTTCGGCCTTCGCTGGGACTAATGCTCCCGACCAATAGTCGATATCTGCAAATACCGCTCGTGCGCCTGCGAGACTGATGGCGTGCGCGGTCTCACGAAAGGAGTAGGGCGAGGCGATAACCTCGTGCCCGGGGCCAATGCCGAGCGCCCTCAGCGCAAGGAGGAGCCCTATGGTACCACTCGAGACCGCAACAGCATATTTGCGACCAAGATAGGCGGCGAAAGCGTGCTCAAACGCCTCAGTAGTCCACCCGTTGGAGATTTGCGGCGAACACAGCAGCGTTTCAACTGCAGAGAGCTCGGCGAAGGTGATATCGGGATCGGACAGTGGAATGAATGATGTATTCTCCTCCACAGTGCGCGCGCCATCAAGCCGATACTCTGCTAGTGTAGTGCTCACCGCCCAACATTCCTTTTGGCCAATACGATGCCGGTCGCCCGCGTCGGATCGGCCGTAATCTGCACGCAGTGATCCGCTCCATCGATCAGATGAAGGTCGAAATGCGGAAACTGCCGGAAGGGCCGATCCGTCACATCCGACGCATCACAGCGCACCCAAGCAAGTTGCGGAAAGCGGCGGCGCAGCTCGACGAACGGACCCATCTCGGCGCCCTCGGCTGCAAGCAGCCGCTCAATTTCGATCACTTCCTCCGCGGTGAGCGCCATCGTGGCTCCTCTTTGACTCCTAAAAGGTGGGGCGTCATTGCCAAAACAGACGCTCGGGATCCGCATTCAATTCGTCGATTGCAGAAGTCAACCGATGGCAAAGGCTGTAAAATTCCCAGATTCCTCGCGCGTGGTTCTTGCGAAACAGCTTCCAGACCCCGCACACGGTATCATAAAGAATCAGCGCGACATCGATGAGAGCGCCATCCTTGGTGATGTTGCGCGAGCAACATGGGCTCTCGACGAGGTAGCCCCCCCTCACCGGCGTCACGTTCGGCGAGACGTAGAGATAGCGCCTGCGTGAGCTCAAGCCGCGCTCGATCCGTTTGCGATCGAGCTCGTTGGGGTGAGGCACCAGCCCCGCCTTTATCTTTCTCATCAGGGCAGCATTCATGGCGAAAGTCTCCATTCAAAGCACTGTGATTCTTCCTCAAGACAGCGGATGAGCAGCTGCTTACCAAAATCGACAACGTAGATCGGCACGTTCGCTTCGGTATGGATCGCCACGTTGATAACCTCGCCGGTCGCTCCGGCGGCGAGCAAGACTCCCTCGGGCTCCGTATCGGGAAATGAGCGGTCGTTGACGAGGTCGACTGCGGTCGTGTCCCGCTCGCCACGCCGATATTTCGGAAAACCGCGCTGCGTCACGACTCCTCCGGCAATGGCAGATCATCGACCTCCTCGCAGGTGTCCACCGGTTCCAGTTCCCTGCGCTTCATGCCAACTCGGTAGCCGCTTTCGAGATATTCGACGCCGTAGATGTAGAATTGTTGCAGAAACGTGCCGATCGATACGACGTAACCCGCCTCTCCCTTCTTGACTAAGACGTCGCCAATCTCCTTGCCGCGATAGGTGCCATCATTGCGGATGGTGCGATTGGCTCGCACCTTTTGGCCAAAGCTGAAGACAGGCGGCTCGGTGAGCTCGACGACGTCGCTGTCGCGAACGATGCTGTCCATGTATCGCTCCTCATGCATCGCTCCTTGAGATGCGGGGGGGCCGCCGCGGCTACCGCAGCCAAGATCCTGCATCACTTCATCATCACGCGGCATCGTTAGTTACATCGACGATGGCAGCCCTGTCGAGAAGGCCGCTCTCGGCAGCGCGAGCCGCCTTTGCACAACCGCGCGCAATGAAATGCCCGCCAAGGCCGTGCTGTCGACCAGCTACAGCACGAACGCACGGCAATCCAGCGCAGTCCTCGTCCGTGATGGAGGACCGAACGTCGGCGACTGCGCCGCCGCCAACGCGCAGCACGTAGCTAATGACGCTTTCTGAACCAGCTATTGGCATGCCACTCATGGGCCTCACGCTTTAAGCTGGCGCCTGGTAGCGAGGCAAGGATGTGTCAACCACGCAGGTGTTGTCGACCGGACAGGCGGCGACACATTGCGGCTCGTCGAAATGGCCAACACATTCAGTGCATTTCGCTGCTTCAATGACGAAGCTCCCCCTTCTCCGAGATGGCATCGTTCGGGCATAAGGGTTCACAGGCTGAGCAGCTCGTACACTGCGAGGCGACAATCTTGAATGGCACATATTCCCCCTTTTACGCTGCAAAGATCTCAGATCCTTGCCGGATCGCGGCGCCGCCGCGCTGCATGTGCTGGATCTCCCCGCGCTTCACCTTGTCCAGATAGGATTTGAACCAGGCGATCGCCGACTTCTCAATGAACTCATGGGCGTATTGATCGACGGGCTCGATCCCCGCCTCGATCAGTTTGCTTTTCGGGCAGCCGCCGATCTTGGACACGAAGACCGCATGGCAGTCATTGATGCCCCCCATGATGGCGGAAAGCCTGTTCTCCTCGCCATAACCACCCTGGCAGTAAACGTCCACGCGGCGGTGGCCGACAAATTTAGCGCCGGATGTAGAAAGTTCGTAAACCTGGAATTCCTTTGCATGCCCAAAGTGCTCGTTGATCAACCCCGAGCCCTTGGTTGCGACGGCCACTAGAAGAGTGATCGCGCTCGCCTCTCCGGCACATTCGGCAAGCTCCTTTTGGCCGGCCGCGACTTTGGCGGCACGCTCACGCTCTACCCTGCTCTGATATGCCTTGCGCATGTCTAAGTTATATTGAACGTGCATTTTCATGACCTGATCGGTGGTGAACTCTGCGCTGCGATCCTCCCCGAGTAGACCGACCGCATCCGCGCGGCACTGGCGGCAATGCCGCATCATTTTTATCTCCCCTTCACAAGCATCTTGCAGCGCCTTCAATTCCCACGCAGTCGGTCCGCGCTGACCGTTGAGGCCAAATACGGTGCCGTGCTCGGGCGCAGAGATCAGTGGCATGATATTGTGAAGGAAGGCACCGCGCGACTTCACCGCCTTGTTGACCTCGACCAAGTGGCGGTCGTTGACGTTCGGAATCATCACCGAGTTGACCTTGCACAGGATACCTCGTTCGCTAAGCATCTCGAGGCCTTGCAGCTGGCGATCTGTAAGTATTTTTGCCGCGTCGATGCCGGTGTAGCGCTTGTGGTTGAAGAAGATCCACGGATAGATCTTGGCGCCGATTTCGGGATCGATCGTGTTGATGGTGATGGTGACGTGGTCAACTTTGGACCTGGCGATGGCATCAATATGGTCCGGCAGAGCCAGTCCGTTGGTGGACAAACAAAGCTTGATGTCTGGAGCCGCCTTGGCGACCAGCTCGAAGGTCTTGAACGTCTTTGCCGGATTGGCCAGGGGGTCGCCGGGACCAGCGATGCCAAGGACCGTCATCTGCGGAATGGCGGTCGCGACCGCGAGCACTTTTCTTACCGCCTGCTCGGGCGTGAGCTTCTCGCTTACCACACCCGGACGCGATTCATTGGCGCAGTCGTATTTTCGGTTGCAGTAATTGCACTGGATGTTGCAGGCAGGCGCTACCGCGACATGCATGCGAGCGTAATGATGATGCGCTTCTTCGCTGTAGCAGGGATGGTTCTTGACCCTTTCCCAGATTTCGATCGGCAGATCGCCTTGCCCTGCCTGCGAGCCGCAGCTCGCCTGCCCGGTGTTGGCCGAAGCGCGGCAGCCCTTATGCTCGGCGGCGGACTTCATCTTGCCGCCATCCACTGCAGCTTTGACATATTTTCCGCGTCCGACGACCGCGTTCATTTTTCATTTTTCCCTTCAGGCATCATCGGCCCCAAGACCATCCGTGAGCCAGCCTCAAGAAGCTGGGTAGCAACTTGCATGCCATGGCGGAGACGATGAAATTGCAGCCATACCTCCACGAATTAGCGGAAACGATGGGCGCTGACTCATGTAAGAACATGCAATGATGCGCTTGTTGTCAGTGCGACAGATACGTCGTCATTCTCACGCAGCGCTTCATGGCTTGCGCATTCATTCTCGCGCTGAGCTCACCGGAACCCGGCTCCACTGAACGGATCTTCTCGCGTTGCGGCTCTCGCAAATAGCTCGACACGAGCTGGGGGATTCGGGCTTCACAAGGACGCTAATGCGTGATCAGTATCTCAACCGCGCAAGGGAGCCCGGTCGCAAGCGGTGTAAGGCCTTGCTCGAGTAGAAAGCGAAGCTCGTTGCGAGAGAGCGCGCCCGGATCCATGATCGCATAGTGGGTGTCGGCCGAGCGCTTGATGATCTGCCGGGCATAGCTACGCAAGGGCTGGTCGTTGAAGCGACAGCCGATGAAGAGAAAGGTCTGTCCGGTGTTCGCCCTTCCTTGATGATGTCCGGAATTGGTGTCTGAATGTCGATTTCGGTCAACGCCTCGACTCATCTCGATATGCTGCGCCCACGCATTGTCCCTAGCCCGCCGCGGCGGCGTAGCCTTGCTCGCGAAGAAGCTGGCCAACGCCTCCGGCGTGGTCGGCATATCGGATCTGCGCGATTCGGCGAGGCTAGGAGCGACATAGGGAATGGCGCGCGCGGCCCTCAGCCCGGCAGCGATGTCCACGAGCTCGCCTTTGCATCGGCACCATCGACAAAGTCGATCTGTGGAGGCGCCTTCACGGATCGTCCCCCTTCTGGCCCCGTTTTTTAGCGTTAATTGTGATCGGTAACGGTGTGCCGCTCGGCATCTCAGGCAAATCAAGCACCCAGCCATTAGCTACTTTGATCCAGCCGCCCCATAGCGTCTCGTACTCCGATTCAACGATTGGCTCTTCGAGATCCTTTTTTGGCACGTAGATCGACAGGCCCGCGTCCGGAGACCGGCGGATCATGATTTTCATGAGGTCTACTCCCTGACTGCGACGGGGCAGGTGGCGCGCAGGCGAGCCATGATGTCGGACACTGCGCACACGACCTCATCGACCTCCGCGACAGAGGTTTCACGCGACAGAGAAAAGCGCACGGCGCCGTGTATCCGCCACTGCGGCAACCCCATGGCACGCAGAACATGCGATGGCTGAATGGAGCCGGAGTTGCAGGCTGATCCGAGCGACACAGCGATGCCTGCCCGATCGAGATGGTGGGCGATGGCTTCGCCTTCGAGATGGTCGAATGCAATATTGGCTGTGTTCGCCAACCTATTGCCAGCGTCGCCGAGCACAACGCACTCGCCATTCTTCAAGATTCCCTGCTCAAGACGGTCCCGCAAAGCGCCAATGCGATTGCGTTCGGGTTCAAGCCGCTCCGCCGCAAGCTCGGCGGCTTTTCCCAGGCCGACAATGCCGGGAATATTCTCAGTCCCGCCTCGGCGCCCTCGTTCCTGTGATCCGCCGCAGATCAGCGGCCGGAATTTTATGCCTTTGCGCAAATATAGCGCGCCGATCCCCTTCGGGCCGTGCAGTTTGTGCCCGGATAGCGACAGCATGTCGATCGCACTGTCCTTCAGGTTCACGCACACCTTACCGATGGCCTGGACCGCATCAGTGTGAAACAACGCGCCGGCCTCACGGGCCAACCCCGCCAGAAATTCCACGGGAAACATCGTTCCGGTCTCGTTGTTGGCCCACATAACCGAGGCAATCGCTGTGCGTGGCCCGAGTGCACCGCGAAACGCCTCGATGTCGAGCCGGCCGCGGGAATCTACGGGTACAATGTGCGTCTTGACTCCTCTTGTCGCCAATTGCTCGGTCAGCGCAAGAATGGCGGAGTGCTCTACCGCGGTGGTGACGATCTCGTCGCGATCTTCCTGCATCGCAAGCGCAGAGAGGATCGCGGCATTATTGCTCTCGGTCCCTCCCGAGGTGAAAACAATTTCATGATCGCATGCGTTCCCTAGCAGGATACGCAAGCTACGCCGGGCCTGCCTCACAGCGACTGCGACCCCGCTGCCGAAGGCATGCGTGGACGAGGCATTGCCGAATTGCTCGGTGAAGAACGGCAACATGGCTTGCACGACGGATGGATCGGTCCGCGTCGTTGCATTATTATCGAGGTAAATCAGCATTCGATTTTCGCTCAATCGGCCACCTCGCCTGCAGCCGCGACGGGGATTAGGCGAACCAATTCGCCGAGTTTATCGACAAGCCGCGCCTGAATGCCTTTAAATGTCACGCTTGAACGCTTGCACAACCTGCGGCCAGCGGACAGCCTGACCATGACCCTGCTGCGAGCAATCCCGATCAGGTGACAGTCGCCACCATCGCGTTGCAGATTGGGTCCAATCGCTTCGATGGCGCCGCGAAAGCGACGCTCTCGGTCTGTAGCAATGGGTGACGATTGCCTCAGTTGTTCCGGTTCGGCCGGCATACTTCGATGCCCTCCTCATCAGCTGAACGATTTTCCGCATGAGCAGTTCGCGGTGGCGTTCGGGTTGTGAAACGTAAAGCCAGAAGTCTCTACTGCCGTCAAGAAATCGATTGTCGTCCCGATCAGATGGTCACGGCTCTTGTTATCGACGAACACCTTCAGCCCATCGCATTCGATCACGGTGTCGTCAGGCTTCGGTTCTTCGACCAGAGCCATCTTGTATTTGAGTCCATTGCAGCCGCCCGCTTCGATCATGACGCGCAGACCGCCGGTCGGGCGGGTCGACGATGAAATCGCGCTCTTGATTGCATTCACTGCGCTATCCGTCAGGTTGATCACGGCTTTCCCTCATCAGCATGGATCTAGCTGGAAAGTGCAAGTCAGGTGCCAGCGGGCAGACGCTTGATGATGCTCACTTCTTTGGATCGCGCCTGTTGGCATTGAAGCTGTTGTCGGGTTCCCGACAAGGCTCCTTGAGGCGATAGCAGCCACGGACGCGTTTTTTTCTAAGCTACGGCGAAGGCCGCTACGCATGCGACGGCAAGCAATTTGCATCGCACCTGGCACCGGCCAAGGCGTCGGTGAAGGGTTTAGATCGAGGAAGAATTTAATGACTGCAATCGAGAACACCGCACTCGGCAGACTTGAGAAGGAGGGCCGCCTGCTCAATGCTGTACTCAAAGGCGGGACTACCAAGCCGGGCCGGTTCGGCTTTCGTGGCGACGTGGCACTAAAATTCCAGACTCAGGTCGCGGACGAGAAGCGACCGCCAGACTATTCGATTGAGCAGGTGTTGACGATCGCGCAGGACGGCGAACGCACTATTCCGGTGCTGGCCGGCTACCTGCATTCCTTCGCCTATCTTGCTGACATCGCGACCGTCCTTGACGGCACCTTAAGCCCAACCGGCAGCTACTTCATTTTCTGCAACAACATTGATTTACTGGCGAAGTACCGAGTGAGGTTCGGTGATATTAGCTTTCACGTCCTACCGTGCGATGAATCCACGGTCTGGAAGGAGATGATGGACCTGGTTGGGCTCAACAAGGACGATATCAAGAAGCTCGATCCGGGCGGAAAGCTTGATTACCTCCTCGATGCCGCAAAGCATCTCGACCTGTCCTGTGAGGAGATCTCGTACGAAGACGGGCTAAAGAGGATGGAGCCTGTGAAAAACCGCAACGAGAATCGGCCGGTCTGAGCGCGGTCTTCAGTTGTTGGCCGATACATCGTCTTCGACAAGATGCACACCAACCACGCAGATATCACCGTCCAGAACTGCCAACGCGATCGGCGTGAGCGCCCTACCTTGACATGGACCTTCGACGCACCGGCCGGTGCCGAGTTCGAAGGTCGAACCATGCTTGCCGCACATTAGCCGTATACCGTATGGATCGAGGAATTCGTCCGGTACCCAGTCCAAATTGACGCCGTTGTGCGGGCATTTATTGGTGTAGCCAAGCACCTTTTTGCCCCAGCGCACCACAACGATGGACCACGGCCGGTGATTGCCGTGATCATCCACGACCATAAGGTGGAACCCCATAGCTTGGCGGCTCGGAATGTCGTTAAAGCTGCAGATCGCGTAGACGGGATTTGGCTTCATTTATCGCCCATTCATTGCAAGACGCTTTTCATTGCCGCTGTGCAATCAACCTGCAAGAACCGTACAAGTGCCGGGCTGATAGTGTCTGTGGTAATCCAACGCGCAAGCCAGCCATTGCTGGCTCACCCAATTACCCGACGCATAATCCGGACCGATTAGTTCGACAATTTGGGCCTTGCTGCCGTTTCTATGGAGGCCGTGCAGCTGCAGCTTTCGGGTCCAAGCCCTCTGCACCATTGCGCGATAGCTGCCTGCGGTGGCTGGTCGTTGCTGCTCGTTGATGGCCACTGTAGGAAGCCCCCGTTACGCCACTCGGATCGCATCCCACCGCAGCTTCGTAAGCGCCTTCGGAGAAAGGTTGAACGAACGTTTCAGCCGGCGGGGGCGACGCAGCGAGCGTGCGCCCCCTTTGAAGCAAGACCGTTGAGCTCAGATAGAACGGTTAAATGTCCGTCATTTCAGACCCGTTACTGCTATTGCAGCAGATTTATTCCATGTGCATCCCCCTAAGAGCGCGCTCCAAGTAAAATGAAGGGTCATCGTCCGATGAATCCGTTTCGTAGCTTCTCTGAGGACCGACATCGCTGCCCCCATCTTTGGAAAGATACTTCGTAGGCTTGCCTACCCGCTGCCACTCATCGTTCTCGTTCTTCGCCCACACATCGGGGCGCTGGTGAGGATCAAGCACCCAGTGGTTACGACCTACGGGAACAAAGCCCATGTCCGCTAGACGAGGTTCCATGCCTGCTAGGGCCGGGCGCGACATGATCAGCGGACGGTCCCCGTCCTCTCGCAGTTGATGTTCTAGCAAGATATCGCCAGCGTTCTCGACAAGCGGGTGAGTCACCCTAAGATCTACGACGGACGTGATATCGTTGCGCCCAAACTGCTGCTGAAAATGGTCTCCTTTAATCCGAGCCGGGCCTCCTGATCTTAGAAGCCCAACGATTTCGTCGCCCAACTGGTAGCTGTAAAATCGTGCTGGCTTATTTGGATCGTCGTAGGTGTTGGCGTAACTTCCAGCAACCGTCGCTGCGCGCTCAGCCTTCTGGGAGACGAAGTCCGAGTACTCTTCTGGGTTGTCGGCGATGTGCCTGATATCATTGCGCAAGAATCTCTCAACTCCGCGCAAGAAGGACTCTCGGTCGATCTCTCTAATGGGCGGCTCGGAAACGAGAGAGTATGACGCCGCTGGTGCGGATGACGACCCACCTCGCTCCATTCCTGCAACTGTTTCGGCAAACCGGGGACTATCTCCCGCTTCTGACGAATCGTCAGTTTGGTTACCGGTTGTGAACTGGCTGGATGAGCCAACGCTTCTGCCATACATGAGAGCGCTCTCCTATCGGCAAAGTTGCACGCAAGTGAGCTCGTGCCGTGCAAGCTCTGCGGCTAGGATAGGATTCCTAGCTGACCACAACCTGACCAAAGCACTCTGCGCTTCGGCGTGACTACCCGACGCACTCTGCGCGTGAGTTACAAATAGTCGCTGCGACAAGCCGCGATCTGTGGGTAGAATCGCACGTAAAATCGCCGGCTGCCGATCCGTCAAAGAGACCAACGTCTACAGATGGGCACCGGGCCTGACCAGGGACCCGCGCAACGACAATTAGAGACCTGCGTGCCAAGTGTTCCGCGTCTGATTGACGATGTGCTCTCGATGTCCACATGCTCTATTGCAAAGACTTGTGTAACTGGGCAGCGAAATGGCGTCCGTCACCCGTGCGCAAGAAGACCAACTAAGGTGTTCCCGGCACATCACGTTCTCTACAGAATCGACCATCTAGGCAGACATCATTGTCCACGATCGGCGGCGGACACGTAAGCTTCTCCCGATCGCAAGCAGACATGCATTGCATCGCCTCGGATCAAATCGCCAACGTAGTGGCTACCTGCCTTCAACTATGCTCTTCGGACTCCATCATGACAGGCACTTCGATCTACTTAGCGCTGCGCGACGCGGCGCGCGTTGTACGATAGGCGAACCTTGGAGACGAGTGGTTTGTGAACAACAGCTGTTGTATCGGCATAATATAGCCGGCGCCCACCGGCTTTGCTTGCGCTTTAGCTCGCTCGATCTTGCTATTCGATGTTTAATCGAGATCCTTCTGGCGCGCCGTCCTCACCATGAGTTCACCTGATCAAAATTGCACCTTTCCTCACCTATATCTCGCGTGCCGCGACAGGACGAGTTGTGTTCTCTCACGCCGCTTCAGGTATGGCTGACGTGTGAGTCTGGCAGTTGGCCGGGCAAACCCTGGCGCATGCACCGCAGCCAATGCAGGCGCCTTGATCATTCAGGACCATGATCTTCTTTTCGATCTCATCGTCGTCGTCATCGAGGCTGACAAATTCACCATCCTCGCTGATTCCTTTCAACGTCATGACATCACGGCCGCAAACCTTGAAACAGCGGCCACAGCCGATGCACTTCTTGGGATCGATCGAGATCAGGTATTGTGGCGTCCAGTCGCGTCCGTCTCGTGTTTGAAACGACATGCATTGCCCCTTTAAGTCTTTTCAAGCGCCTTCAAGTCGAGGCCCTTCCGCTCAAGTTCCGCATAGGCATCGTACGCCTTCTGCGCCACCACCATGATCGAGGTCCAGTTGATGGGTAATTCTTCCGAAAGGTCGTGCAGATCCATCTTGGCCTGTATCGCCTTGGCGGACACCTTCCTTAGTTCTGCCTTCAGTGTTTCACGATCGCTCATGAGTATCCCCGATAGTTTGCCACGTCCGGAAATTTCCGAATCAGGTCGATTCCGTGGCTGACATACTTGTCGCCCTCCTGCGCGAGCTTTACGAAATTATCGAATCCGAAGCGATGCACATCGCGCAGCTGCTTGTTCACGGCGATCAGCCGGCCTGAGATGAGCACCATGCGGCCGAAGCCTTCATGATGCAGATCCAGAATCGGCTGGATCATCACGCCGGTCTCCCTCTCGATCGAGAGCGCGACCGCATCGAAGAACAGCTTAAGCCGCCACAGCGTATCAGGATCAGGATCACCGATAATCGGCAACGCGCGCCGTTTCTTCTTGTCCAGGATATACGGTTCGAGCAGGTCAAGATCGCTCTTCGCCTCCCAGGTTCCGTTGGTATCCTGAGCACGCCAAATCTTGATCAACTCCTTGAGGAACGGCGCGTCGACGACGCTGTCCTGTTGCTCACTTTTTGCGGTCATATCATCTCATTCGTCGAACTCGAACGTACGCCGTCGGTCCTTTGCCATGGCCTTGCGTAGCCAGGGAGGTGGCGTGCCCTTCAGTACGCGCTCGAGTTTTTCGAGCAACACCAGAATGCTTTCTGGTTTGTTCACCTTGATAGGATGGACCTTGTTGGCCACCACTCGCGCAGCTCCGGCACCACCAATGGCGGCGACGTAAAGGATTGCGCAATCCTTGATCGCCTCGATCTTCGGCGCCAACTTGTCGTCGTTGCCGTCTTCCTTAAGATCGCCCTCAAACTCAATCGCTTTGAGAAACACGTGCCCGCCAGGTGTGACATCGTAGATTGCGATATTCTTCGCCCAACCAAAATGGGCATCGACTCGTCTCAGGTCCTGAGTAGCAAACGCAACCTTCATCCAAACGCCTCCCCAGCCTCGCCGGTGGAGCTGCGATCGCCCGAGTAACGTGGCAGTCCGGACGCAGTCCGCCATCTATCGGGCGTAGGCTGATCGTTTTCCTCGCGGTGCGCGATCACGAGGTTGGCGATTTCGAAGATCCGATTGCGGGTACCACGATAGCCCACGGATAGTTGGTGTCCCGCACCAAGCCGATCGAACATCGGAAAACCCGTGCGATAGAACGGCAATTTCAGCCGCGCCGCCGCTTGCCTGCCATGCGAATGCGTGATCAAGAGGTCGCAATGGTGTGTTTTGGCAAGCGCTTCCAGATCCTCGAGATCGCCGATGAGTACTTCCTTGGTCTTGATCCGCTCGATCACCTCCGACTGAGTGGTCGTCACGGCCGCTGCCACCTGAGCGCCCATGTCGTGCAGCATGCCGGACAAATCGAACAGAAGGTCTGGCTCAGCGCCGATAGCAACTTTGCGACCACCGATGTGGAAGTGCGCGTCCAGCATTGCGTCGGCTAGCTGACCGCGCTGGCGCCGATATTTTAAGGGTATGGGGCGACCGCTGATCTCGCTCAAGAACGTCATGAATTCGTCGTTCGGACAGAGACCACACAGCCGCTCGAAGACACGAAAAGGCACGCCGGTCTTGAGCTGCATGACCTCTGCCGCACGCTGCATCTGCGCCCCGATTGCAATCGTCCATCCGGCGCGGCTCATGCTCGCAATTTCGTCGACGCCGATGCCGCCGATGGTCGTAGGCGTAAACTCATCGGGGATATGTCCATCGAGCGATGCTGCTACGTCAGGAAGGAAGGACGGGCACAACCCGAAATCTTCCAGTATGACACGAAGTTCATCAATGTCGCCGGGCGTCAGGTGACATCCCGGGAGAACATTCACCCTGGATGGATCCCGCAACCGATTGGCATTGGGCCCATCCACCACCACCTCCACAATGCGTGCCACAGCCTTCTCCCACCCGTCCTGGAACGCGCCCTTGAAATCAGGCGTCGAGACATACACCAGTGGCAACTTTGCAAGTTGCGGATGCTTGTTCCGGATTAGCTTGAGGTAGGCATCCACATCGTCGCCGTTGGTCTCGGTGACACCGGTCGAGCAGATTCCGATGATGTTTGGCTTGGTACGGTTGTGGATGTTCAGTATCGCCTGCTCGAGATTCTCATACCCGCCGAGTACGGTCGCGACCTCGCTCATTGCGGTGGTCTGCAGCGGTACTGCCTCTTTGAAATGCCGGACGAAGAGCGTGAGCCCAAAGGATGTGCATCCCTGAGAACCGTGCAGAAGCGGCATCGCGCCGCGCAACCCCATGAAGGCGAATGCGCCGCCGATCGGCTGACTCATCTTCAGCGGGTTCACAGCGCAGGCTTTCGTCGTCGCCGTGACGATGGCCATGACGCCTCCCTATTCTGCCGCCTGTCGCATGGCAGATGGCTCGGACACCAAGATACCTTCGATGCGTCGCTGGCAGCAGCCACCGGCCGCATTGGTATGCTCTCTCACCGCTGCGACGCTCCTCAGGCCGTGCGCGTAGATTGCATCCTCAATAGTGCCCAGATCGACCGTGTTACACACGCAGATCTTCCTCGAGCGGCGCTCGGTTTCGCCGAGCGCCGGATCGGAGGCGATCGCCGCCGGCGATTGCATCTGCTCCATCGCCTTGGCCAATGCCTGCCATGGTGCCGGTCGACGAAGCTGCTCCCACATCGGACTGGAGAGCGACTTATCGATCTCCTCCACCAGCTTGACCATTCCGACATAGCCCATATAGGCGTGGCAACGCTCCTGGTTGATGTCGAGCCAGGGCATCGCCGCTTTCAGCGCGACGAACTGCGACTTGCCGCCCGATAGCATGATGTCCGCTTTTGCTCCCTTCAACATCTGATACATTTCGCGCGGCGTCATGTCCTCAATCATGTACGCATCCTGCCCCATGAGCTCCTTGATGCGCTCCTTGTCTTTCCCGGTTGATTTCTTGACGCTGGTTCCGACTAACTCAAGCCCGGCTTCCTGGAGTGCCGCAACGATTGACCATGACTTGACGCCGCCGGTAATCAACAAGGCCTTCTTGCCTTCGAATCGTGGCTTGTACGGTTCTATCGCAGCCCGGGCCCACGCTTCCTCACGCGCGATCACCGCTTCAGTGCGCCCGAGCAGATCTGTAGGCGCGCCGCGCTCAACCAATAACCGGGCAAGCTGACGCAGCGATTCGCTCGAATCTTGAATACCGTAGAACGACCCCTCGAAGAACGGGATGCCGTAGCGTTGCTCCATCTTGCGTGCGACGTTGATCATGGACTTTGAGCACACCAACATCGCCGCCCGCGCGCGATGAGATGAAGCGACTTCGCAATACCTGCCATCGCCGGAGATACAGGAGAGAATCCGTACTCCAAGCTCGTCTAGCAATGGCTTCACTTGCCAGAGCTCTCCCGAAAGGTTGTATTCCCCGATTAGGTTAATATCGTAGGGAGTGGTGTAGTCTGGCTCTTGCGTCCCGATTACATAGTCGAGCAACGCCTCGCCTGCGAGCTTGTTACCGAGGTTCTTCGAGCCGACGAAGCCCGGGGAATTGATCGGGATCACCGGCTTTGCAAACCTTTGAGATGCTGCCTTACAGACTGCGTTGATGTCGTCGCCGATCATCGCAGGGATGCACGTTTGATACACGAAGATGGCGGGAGGGTCGCACTTGTCGATGATCTCCTTGATCGCTTTGCAGAGCCGCTTCTCGCCTCCGAATACAATATCGGTTTCGCTCAAATCGGTTGTGAACGCGGTGCGCCACAGATTCGAGCCTGACGACGCCGCGCTGCGATTGTCCCAGGAATTGCCTTCGCACGCGATCGGACCGTGCACCAAGTGAGCGACATCGGTGAACGGCTGCAGCGCAACCTTGGCGCCATCGAAAGCACAGCCGCCGGCAGCGCTACCCGGCTGGAGTTGTTTGGTGCAGCCGTTCTTGCGTTCAGTCTCCGACTTACTGCCGTTCTTGGCGCAGCCCGGCTCGTCAAAAACATTCTGGACCGCGGTCGCTAGTGAACTCATCCATTTTTCCTCTCAGCGCAAACTAATTGCATGGTCAACGGTCGTGTGCTTGTGCCATCGCCGAGTGATTGGGCGATGGCACAGCCACGGTCGCTCATCAACGAATGATGTCGAAGCTGTAGTCAGTTTTGCCAAGAATGTTTGTCTTCTTGTCGATCTCATCGAAGATCTTGTCCAGGATCTTCACCAGCACATTCAGGCCGCCCTGATAGCCCCATAGGGGGGAGCGGTGATGGTGATGCCGATCAAAAACCGGAAAGCCGATGCGGATCAGTGGCGTTCCAGTATCGCGCTCCAGATACTTCCCATAGGTGTTGCCAATCAGAAAATCGACTGGCTCGGTGAACAAGAGTGAGCGCATGTGCCAGAGGTCTCGGCCCGGATAGGCTTGGCAGCCCTGCCCAAATGGCGAGCTCGCAAGCAGCACCTGCATTTTTTCGTGCCATGCCTTGCTGCCGTTCGTAGACAGCACATGGGTCGGTTCGGCGCCGAGTTCGAGCAGAAACGCAGCCAGCCCATAGCAAAGATCCGGATCGCCATAGATCGCAAACTTCTTGCCATGGATATGCGCGCTGGAGTCAGCGATGGCGTCGACCAGGCGGCCACGTTCTCGCGCCAGTTGCTCGGGAATCTCCTTGCCGCTGATGCGTGACAGCGCCACGATAAAGTCATCCGTTGCGGACAAGCCCACCGGGTAGTTGAAGGATATGACGTCCTGCCCATGCTCAGCCACGAATGGCAGCGTTTTTTCGGTGCACCACTGCTGCATGGAGATTGTCGCCTTGGCGTGAACCGCATTGGCCGCATCTTCCAGCGTCGTGCCTCCGTCATACATCCGGAATTCGCCGTCTGTCGGAGTATCGAAGACTTCAGAATTGTCCGCGAGAATGGTGTGCTGGATGCCCATCAACGCCAAGACGCGCTTGATCTCGCGAAGGTTCCCGACGGTATAGCCGTCGAACCCACCAATGATGTTGATCGTCCCATTCTGCTTGCGCTCCAGCTTCGGCGCTGTTCCGGCCTTACCATCCCAAAAATGTTCCAGAATGCCCTTGAGCGCATTGTCATAACCGGTGACGTGGCTACCGACGAACGCCGGCGTATGGGCGAATGGCACGTCGAAGTCCGCCGGAACCGAGCCTTTTTCTTTCGACGTTTTGATGAAGGCGTTGAGGTCATCGCCGATCACCTCGGCCATGCAGGTGGTCGAGACCGCAATCATCTTGGGTTTGTACATGTTGTAGCTGTTCGCGAGCCCGTCGATCATGTTGTTCAGGCCGCCGAATACGGCAGCGTCTTCCGTCATCGACGAGGAGACGCAGGAAGACGGCTCCTTAAAGTGCCGCGACAGATGGCTGCGGTAATAGGCCACGCAGCCTTGCGAGCCGTGGACGAAGGGCAGCGTGCCCTCAAAGCCAACAGAAGCGAATACGGCGCCAAGCGGCTGGCATGCCTTGGCTGGATTTACCGCTAGCGCCTCCCGCGCAAAGTTTTTCTCGCGATATTCGGCCGTCTTCGTCCATTCCTTGATGCGTTCGACCTCGGCGGGATCGCGAGGATTCTCGAATATCTTCTTCTTGGCCAGCATCTCCTGGTATTCTGGACCTCGGAACAGTTCGAAATGATCGAGCACGTGTTCGGCACTCTGCGCCATTGTTGAAATCCTTCACTATCGAGATTGGTGTCGCCCCGGCTTTCCCACAGAGCGAGAATGAGTTGGTTTATTCTGCAGCCAGGAGCTTGGCCCTCGAAGCTTCCTTCCAGGGAGCCTTCGTTTTCTTCCAGACGGGCGAGTTGATGGCCATGTCCATGTCGCGGGCAAAGATGGCAAAGCCGTCATAGCCGTGATAGGGGCCCGAATAGTCCCAGGAGTGCATCTGCCGGAACGGCACACCCATCTTTTGAAAAACGTATTTTTCCTTGATGCCCGAGCCGACAAGGTCAGGCTGGAGTTTTTCGACGAAGCGCTCGAACTCATAGCCGTTAACGTCATCGTAGATGAGCGTGCTGTCCTTTACGTAGTGCTGAGCTGTGCGCTGATAGTCGTCGTTGTGACCGAACTCGTATCCGGTACCAATGACTTCCATGCCGAGGTCCTCGTATGCGCCAATCACATGACGCGGACGTAGCCCACCGACGTACAGCATCACCGTCTTGCCATCCAGGCGCGGGCGATATTTTGCGATCACAGCGCTCACCAGCGGTTGGTACTTTTCAATCACCCGCTCGGCGCCTTCCTTGATCTTGTCGTCGAAATAGCCAGCAATCTTGCGCAGCGACTCCGCGATCTTTGAAGGTCCGAAGAAGTTATACTCGCACCAGGGGATACCGAACTTCTCTTCCATGTGGCGCGAGATGTAGTTCATAGAACGGTAGCAATGCAGAATGTTGAGCTTTGCCTTCGGCGTTGCTTCGAGTTCAGCTAGTGAACCGTCGCCTGACCACTGCGCGATCACCCGCAGGCCCATCTCCTCTAGCAGAATTCGCGATGACCAGGCGTCGCCGCCGATATTGTAGTCTCCGATGATCGCAACATCGTACGGCGTCGGCTCAAACTTTGGTTTGCCATCGGACTCGAGCTGGTCGAAAATCCAATCGCGCACCGCGTCGTTGGCGATGTGATGGCCAAGTGACTGCGACACACCCCGAAAGCCCTCGCAACGGACCGGGACGATCGTCTTGCCGCCGTATTCCTTGGATTTTGCTCTCGACACGGCCTCGATGTCGTCACCGATCAATCCGATCGGGCATTCCGATTGGATTGTGATGCCGTTGTTGAGCGGAAACAGCTCCTGGATTTCGTCAAGAATTTTGACCAGCTTTTTGTCGCCACCGAATACGATATCCTTTTCCTGGAAGTCGGAGGTGAACTGCAGGGTCACGAAGCTATCGATCCCCGTCGTGCCAACGTAATAATTGCGTCGCGAGCCCCACGAGTATTGACCGCAGCCTACCGGGCCATGACTTATATGGACCATGTCCTTGATCGGTCCCCAGACCACTCCCTTTGACCCTGCATAGGCGCAGCCTCTGATCGTCATCACGCCAGGTATGGATTTGATGTTGGACTTCACCCCGCAATCTGACTTGCCGGCCTGGTGAACGTTGAGGTGCTTGGCACGCCGTTTCGCGGTTTTCTCCGGATAGACCTTCAGCACCTCCTCGATCAGCTCTTTGTTGCGAGCCCTGATTTCTTCGATGCTCTGGGTCGTGGCGAGACTCATCTGATGTCCTTCAAATGTTAGCTGTTGCGAGAGCGGCTTTCTTGGGCAAGACTTTTGCAACCAGCATGCCAGCGCCTCATGAGCACCGAAAACATAGCAATCAAAATCGCTTAGCGGGCCTCGTGCGGGTATGGGGGTTCTTGTTGCGAACCCGACATTACGCTTTAGGCAGAGAACTCTTGGCTTGGCCCTGTTCGAAATGGAACAAGGGCTGGCTATGCGTGAAATTGTCCGCCCAATTCTCGAACGTGTCCCGCGATCGCAGTACTCTGCGATCGCCCTCGCCGAAGGCGCTGCACAGGAAGGCCGGCCGCAAGGGCGGCTGGCCGACACAGGTCTGCCAATCTTATCTATGCTTGCTGCGACCTACAGGTGCTTACCTGCTGTTATGCGATGAGGTGCATGACCTCATCCTCCAGACCTCAATGCGAGCTGCCTTGCCACCTGAACATCGTAGGCTCGCCAAATCATGAGAACAGCTGCCGCGCCTTGATAAGCGCACGCACGAGCACATCGATCTCTTGACGTGTATTGTAAAGTCCGAGGGACGCACGGCACGTTGCCAGCACGCCGAAGCGCTTGAGCAGCGGCATCGCACAATGGGTCCCCGCCCGCACCGCCACACCGGCGCGGTCGATGACGGTGGCAATATCGTGCGCATGCGCCCCCTTCATATCAAAGGAAATGATCGGTCCCTTGTCCGCCGGGCTCCCGATCATGCGCATGAAATTGATCCCCGCCAGCCTCTCCTGCGCGTAATCGAGCAGTACGCTCTCGTGCCTGCGGATCTGAACCTTGCCTATTGAATTGATGTAATCGATGGCCGCCCCTAAACCGATGGCTTCGACGATCGGCGGCGTACCCGCTTCGAACCGATGTGGCGGATCACCATAAATGACGCAGGAACGCGAGACCTCGCGGATCATCTCCCCGCCACCGTTGAAGGGCGGCATCGATCCCAGATGCTCAGCCTTGCCGTACAGCACGCCGATCCCGGTCGGACCATAGAGCTTGTGGCCCGTCATGACGTAGAAATCGCAATCAATGTCGCAGACGTCGGCGCTCAGATGCACGCAAGCTTGCGAGCCGTCGACCAGCACCGGGATACCACGAGCATGCGCGATCCTCACCACGTCTTTCACCGGCAATACCGTGCCGAGCACGTTCGACATTTGTGTGATTGCAACCATCTTGGTGCGCGGGGTCAGCAGTCGCTCAAAATCATCGAGCAAGAAGTTTCCGTCATCATCCACTGGCGCCCATTTGATCACTGCACCGAGTCGTTCCCTGAGAAGGTGCCATGGCACAATGTTCGAGTGGTGTTCCATAATCGAGAGAACGATCTCATCACCCGCATTAATGCGTTCACGGCCAAACGTCTGGGCGACCAGATTGATCGCCTCCGTGGCGCTCCGAGTGAAGATGACCTCTTCGTTTGTACGCGCGTTCACAAACTGCGCCACCTTGGTACGGGCGCCTTCATACGCCTCGGTCGCCGCGTTAGCGAGGTAGTGCAAACCGCGATGAACGTTGGCGTATTCGCTGGAGTACACCTGCATCATACGGTCAAGCACCGCGTGGGGCTTTTGCGCGGATGCAGCGTTATCGAGGTAAACAAGCGGCTTGCCATACACCGTCATGGCGAGCGCAGGAAAGTCCGTACGGACACGGTTGACGTCGTAACTGCCGTTGCTCACGGCGGGATGTGCGCTCATCGCCCCGCCTGCAGCCAGTGTTCAGCTTGAGTTGTCACGAAATCGCGCAAATTCTCGGAAGTGATCTCCTCAATCGACTCGCCAAGGAACGCTTTAATCAGCAACAACTTCGCGCCCTTCTCGGATAGCCCTCGAGCGCGCAGGTAGAATACAAGACTGTTGTCCAGGGCACCCGATGTCGCGCCGTGCCCGCAGGTCACGTCGTCAGCCAAGATTTCAAGTTCCGGCTTACTGTCGGCCTCGGCCTGGTCGGATAAGAGCAACGCTCGCGTTGTCAGGGTGGCGTCCGTCTTCCGGGCGGCAGGACGAACGACAATTCGGCCCTGAAATACCGACCGGCCGCGATCGTCGATGACCGCGCGGAACTTCGCCCGACTGGTGCAATGTGGCACGGCATGGTCGACCACCATCGTTGTGTCGGCGTGAAGCTCGCCCCTGATGAGATTAACTCCATTCGCCGAGACCTTGGTTCCCTCGCCAGCCAGCGAGATGAATCCCTGATAGCGGCTGATGGAGCCACTGCAGGTCATGCTGAAGAGGTCGAGCTTAGCCCTGGAGCCGATTGCGATGATCGCCGACGAGATATTCACGGCGTCAGGGGCAGCGGCTGCGACGCGGATATACGAAAGGCTCGCCTCGTTACCAACCAGCGCGATGATCGCATCGTTGGCTTGATAGCCGCTCGCGCGTTCAGCCGAGACGAAACTTTCCACGATGGCCGCACGTGCTCCGCGACCAAGCTGTAGATACGAGCGTGTAAAGGTGGACACCGACACGCCGGTTGCGACGTGAACGACTTGAATTGGACGATTCACCGCGTTGCCGTCGGCGACCGTAATCACCAGGCCATCCGTCGCCATTGCGGCGTTGAGCGAGATAGCGGAATCGCTCGTCGTCGACAGCACCAGACCTGCCATGTCGCCAGGGACCGAATTCTCCAGAACATCTCGCAGCGACCGCACAACAACTTCATTTTCCAGCCTGCCGAGGTCGGATAGCTCCGGCGCAAAGATGCCATCCACCAAAACCAGTTTGACCGCGTGATCGGCAGACACTTGCTCGGCCGACACCTTTGCGCGCACCAGCGCCTCCGCATCCGGTCGCGGAGCGAGTGGCAGCACCTCGCCGATCAGGGCGCGCAGATCTGTGTATTTCCAGTCCTCCATGCCCCGGTGCGGAAGGCCGGTACGCTCGTAGACATCAAATGCGCTCGCCCGGATTTGGGGGACAAGGCCTGCACCAGGCAGCCGTCCACGCGCCGCAGCGAAAACATTGCCAATTGCGCGTTCGGGGTCGGCTTTGGGTAAAACCTGCTTCATCGGAGTTCCTAGAGCCGTCAGGCCGCGTCTTCGAATTGGCCGTAGCCACAAGCCTCGAGCTCCAGCGCGAGTTCCTTGCCGCCGCTCTTCACGATCCGCCCTTTAGACATCACGTGCACAACGTCCGGAACGATATGGTCGAGAAGCCGCCGATAGTGCGTGATCACGATCATCGCTCGTTCCGGCGAACGCAAGGCATTGATGCCGCTGGCGACGATACGCAGCGCGTCGATGTCGAGGCCGGAATCGATCTCGTCCAGGATGCACAGACTCGGCTCGAACAACGCCATCTGCAAAATTTCATTGCGCTTCTTCTCGCCGCCGGAGAAGCCGACATTAACGCCACGCTTAAGCATGTCCTGGCGAATGCTGAGCGAACCGGCCAACTCGCGGACTCTTTTCAGAAATTCGGGGGTGGAGAATTCCTCTTTGTCCCGCGCCTTGCGCTGCGCATTCAGCGCGGTCCGGAGGAAGTTCATCGTGGTGACGCCGGGAATCTCGACCGGATACTGGAATGCCAGGAACACGCCTTTGGCGGCGCGATCATTTGGCTCCATCCGCAACAGGCTCTCGCCCCTGAACAGGATTTGTCCGCCGGTGATCTCATAACCGGGCTTGCCAGCGATAACATGCGAGAGCGTCGACTTGCCGGAGCCGTTCGGCCCCATGATCGCGTGCACCTCACCCGCATTGACGTTAAGATCGAGGCCGCGAATAACTTCGCGGTCTTCGACACCAACATGCAAATCTCGGATTTCGAGTAGAGCCATTCTGATCTGATCCCTGAAATGTCATCTGGCGAACCGCATTCGAGGGGCTCGCGGGAGGTTTGGTTATCCGACAGATCCGTCGAGCGAGATCGAGATCAGCTTCTGCGCTTCCACTGCGAACTCCATCGGCAGCTTTTGCAGAACTTGCTTGACGAAGCCGTTGACGACGAGTCCGACGGCTTCTTCCTGCGAAAGCCCGCGCTGGGTGCAGTAGAACAGCACGTCCTCGGAGATCTTCGAGGTCGTCGCCTCGTGCTCGAACGTCGCCGAGGAGTTCTTGGCCTCGATATACGGCACGGTGTGCGCGCCACATTTGTCGCCGATCAGCAGGGAATCGCAGGCGGTGAAGTTGCGCGCGCCGGTCGCTTTCCGGTGCGCGGTGACGAGACCACGATAGGTGTTCTGCGATTTGCCGGCGGCGATGCCCTTGGAGATGATCCGGCTCGACGTGTTCTTGCCGAGATGGATCATCTTGGTGCCCGAATCGACCTGCTGGAAGCCGTTCGAGATCGCGATCGAGTAGAACTCGCCGCGGGAATTGTCGCCACGCAGGATGCAGCTCGGATATTTCCAGGTGATCGCCGAACCGGTCTCGACCTGGGTCCAGGAGATCTTGGAATTGTTGCCGCGGCAGTCGCCACGCTTGGTGACGAAGTTGTAGATGCCGCCCTTGCCTTCCGAATTGCCCGGATACCAGTTCTGCACAGTCGAATATTTGATTTCGGCGTCGTCGAGCGCGACGAGCTCGACCACGGCCGCGTGCAGCTGGTTCTCGTCGCGCTGCGGCGCGGTGCAGCCCTCGAGATAGGAGACGTAGGAGCCCTTGTCCGCAATGATCAGCGTGCGCTCGAACTGACCGGTGTTGCGCTCGTTGATGCGGAAATAGGTCGACAGTTCCATCGGGCAGCGCACGCCGGGCGGCACGTAGACGAACGAGCCATCGGAGAACACCGCCGAGTTCAGCGTCGCGTAGAAATTGTCGGAGGTCGGAACCACCGAGCCCAGGTATTTCTGAACCAGCTCGGGATGCTCGCGGATCGCCTCCGAGATCGGCATGAAGATCACGCCGGCCTTCTTCAGCTCCGCCTTGAAGGTGGTCGCAACCGATACCGAATCGAACACCGCGTCGACCGCGATCTTGCGGTTCGGCGTCTGCTCGCCGCCGGGTGGCGACTCAACGCCCTCGAGCGCCGCGACCTCGCGCAACGGGATGCCGAGCTTGTCGTAGGTTTTCAGGATCTCCGGATCGATCTCGTCGAGCGATGAGACCGTCTTCTTCGGCTTCGGCGCCGCGTAATAGTAGATGTTCTGGAAGTCGATCTTGGGATAGTCGACGCGCGCCCAGGTCGGCTCGGTCATGGTCAGCCAGCGCCGATAGGCTTCCAGCCGCCACTGGAGCATCCAGGCGGGCTCATTCTTTTTCTGCGAGATGAACTTTACGATCTCTTCCGACAGCCCCTTCGGAGCCTTGTCGGACTCGATCAGCGTCTCAAAGCCATATCGATACTCGTCGACGTCGATGCGCCGGACGCGCTCGACCGTCTCTTGTACAGCTACCATTGCCCGCTCCACTGGGGCAACGACAACTCCCGCCGGCGGGGATTCCGCCGCAATCGATCCAAGCGGATCGCGCAAGTCGCCGGCAACTCGGGGCCAGCGAGTGAGAGAATCAGAAGACGAATCCGACGGACGGCCGCTGTCGATAGCGTCTTCATCATGTTTCGCGCAGGAGCTCCTCTCATCGACTACTCCACCTATGCCGGCACGCAGGTATCTGGCACCGGGCAAACGACGGCGCATTGCGGCACGTCAAAGTGGCCCTCACATTGGGTACACTGGGTCGGATTGATCACATATATATCGTTCTTCAGGCTGATCGCGGCATTGGGACATTCGAACTCACATGCACCGCAGACGGAGCACTGGGATGCGATTATCTTGTAGGCCATCACTGCGATTCCATGAGCGAAAGTTGCGGGCAGCTTCTTGCTTTCAAATCTTGTGCCAGACAGTTTAACTTGATTTTGTCTGAGCTATTTTTGATAGCGCAACTCGCCGCCTCGACACTGTGTCGTAAATCCTACAACGCGCATGACAGTAGCTTGAGCTCGATGCCGTGGTTTGCGCACGGTCCATCTCACGGCAGTCAGCGATCAGGTGAACCGCGTTCGCCAAACTCAGGGAACGATCTGCGATCCTTTGCTAAGGCCGCCGCGCCGCGGCAATGATGGATGCGCCGCGCGACTTCAAAAAGTTCTCCGCCGGTGTGTCGGGTCGACCCCGAGCCGCATCTTGATGGTTCCACTCAGCGGTACAGCGGCGGCTCCGGCGACCGCACCACGGTAAATAACCCGCGCAGTCATCACCGGCCCGGTTGGCGTCTCCGCAGACAGTCAGAATCGCGGCCGATCAAGCCAGACAAAGTCGCTCCGGTTATCGCGGCCCCCCACGGACGCATTCTCAATTGGCTCGGATTACTTGGAAAAACTGCATTCATATGCGCTGTATGGGCCGAAAGTACATTGTCTCGCATCGTGCGGCGACTTAAGCGAGGTGTTCGTCTAGCGATCCTCCGCTTCGCTCCACGTTCGAAACGCATGCCGGCGCCGGTCAGCAGATCGATGGAGCCGAAAAAAAAAGCCACCCCGGAGGGTGGCCTAAGTCAGGGAGGAAATGCCCCTAAGGGCCTCTGGGATCAGGCCGCAGCCTGTTCGATTGGTGAGAAGGGCAGCCCGAGGCTTTTGGCCACCGCTTCGTAAGTTAGCCGGCCCCGATGGACGTTGAGGCCTGCGCGCAAATGCGGATTTTCGAGCACGGCGGAAAAGCCCTTGTTGGCCAGAGCCAAACCAAACGGCAGCGTCGCGTTATTCAGTGCCTGGCTCGAGGTCAGCGGCACGGCCCCGGGCATATTGGCCACGCAATAATGAATGATGCCATCCACTTCGTAAGTAGGATCAGCGTGAGTGGTTGGGTGCGATGTCTCAAAGCAGCCGCCCTGATCGATAGCGACGTCCACGAGCACCGCCCTCTTGCGCATCGAGCTCAGCATGCTCCGGCGGACCAGCTTCGGCGCGCTCGCACCTGGAACGAGCACCGCGCCAATCACCACATCCGCCGCAAATACCTCTTCCTCCACAGAGTCGATAGTTGAAAACCTGGTGCGAGCGCGTCCTTCGAATAGCTCGTCCAACTCGCGGAGCCGGAGTATTGAACGGTCGATGATGGTCACCTCTGCGCCCAGACCAACCGCCATGCGTGCCGCGTGCGTTCCAACGACGCCACCTCCGATCACCACGATTCGGGCAGGCTGAACACCGGGCACCCCACCGATCAACAGCCCTCGTCCGCCTGCACTCCGCTTCAGGGCGCTGCCCGCCGCTTCGATCGCGAGCCTACCCGCGACCTCGCTCATCGGCGCCAGCAGCGGAAGACCGCCATGCGGATCAGTTACGGTCTCGTAGGCGATCGCAGTGCATCCAGATTTCAGGAGACCCTTGGCCTGATCCGGGTCGGGGGCCAGATGCAGATAAGTGAACAGGATCTGATTTTCCCGCAGCTGACACCACTCGGACGGCTGAGGTTCCTTAACCTTTACGATCATCTCGCTCGATGCGAATACCTCAGCTGCGGAAGTGAGAATCGTTCCGCCAACAATGCGGTAATCGTCATCGGTTGCACCAATGCCAGCGCCGGCATTGGTCTCGATCATCACGCGGTGGCCCGCTGCCACGTATTCGCGGACAGCTCCCGGGGTAAGGCCCACGCGATATTCGTGTGCCTTGATTTCCTTGGGGACTCCGACCTTCATTTGAAAACTCCGTGCCTGAAGCGCCTTTCTAATCGGAAGCGAGCAGCGATGTTGCGACGCCGCCGTCAAAATGGCGCAGAAATTCAACGATATTTGACAAGCTTCGCAGGATTTCAAACCCACGGGTGCCGAGCGGATCGTGTGACCATGCTCGCTGAGCAACCGTCGAAACTGCGCGACCGCGGTGAATCGTTTCGAATTGCGTTCTCGTCTCGTGGAAAAGCTAACAACTCAAATTCAGCACGCCCAAAGAGCGAAGTCGCAGTCTGCCGGTTGGGCAGATTGCCTATAGAAGGGATCGTTTCCAAAGCTAATGGCGATGGGTCACGGCTCATGACCGTTGATCATAAACTTGGTTCTGGACGATGCGCAGCTGGTCAACAGATCCGAGGCAATTGTTCGCCCCACAACCAATCGACGATTCGTCGACCGCCGAAACCGGTCGCCATCTGCACAAATTTCCGGTTGTCAGCCACCGCTTCGCCAATATCAGCTGCGTCGGACCCGAGCGGGTGCGCCTTCATGGCTGCAAGCACGGCATCGGCCAAATCAGGCTCGACGATCGCAACGAGCTTGCCTTCGTTGGCGACATGGATCGGATCGAGTCCAAGGAGTTCGCAGATAGCCCCAACCGCCGGCTTCACCGGAATAGATGCTTCCTGCAGACGGAACCCGAGCTTGGATTGATGCGCAATCTCGTTGAGGGTCGCGGCAAGCCCACCCCGCGTGGGGTCGCGCATCACCCGGATGCCGCTACCGCCGGCGGCAACCATGAGCGCTACGAGGTTATGCAACGCTGCGGAATCCGAGACGACCTCGGTTTGAAAAGCGAGGTTCTGACGTTTTGACATGATCGCCACCCCATGATCGCCGAGGCTACCGGACACCAGCACACGGTCCCCGACCCTTGCCTTGTCGGCCGAGAGATCGAGCCCATCGGCCACAATCCCGATCCCGGTTGTAGAGATGAACAGACCATCCGCCTTGCCGCGCTCAACAACCTTGGTGTCTCCGGTAATGATGTGAACGTCGGCCCTGCGCGCTGCAGCGCCCATGGAATCCGCGATCGCCTTCAGATCAGAAAACGGGAAGCCCTCCTCGATGATAAAACTGGCCGACAGATAGAGGGGACGCGCGCCGGACATCGCGACATCATTGATCGTGCCGTGCACAGCCAATGACCCGATATTGCCTCCGGGAAAGAACAGCGGCGAGACCACATAGGCGTCGGTCGTCATCACCATCCTGCCTGCCGCGACGTCAAACGCCGACTGATCATTGGAACGGGCGAGCCATTCATTACCAAAGGCTTGGTGAAAAAGGCCGGAGATCAGCTGTGCCATGGCACGGCCCCCGGATCCGTGGGAAAGATCAACGCGTCCGTTCTCGACGTCGAGCTTGCGTTGATAGCCCTCTACGCTCATGACGTCGGCCTCAAGGATTCATGGCGAACTCGGCCATAGGTCCAATACGCAGCACAAGCGCCTTCCGACGATACCATGCAGGAACCTATGGGTGTTTCCGGCGTGCAGACGGTTCCAAACAGCTTACAGTCGACTGGCCGCTTGGCGCCACGCAGGATCGCGCAGCACTCGCAGGCTGGATTGTCTGCGACATGCAGGTCGTGGATCGCAAAACGCGTCTCAGCGTCGAATTGCGCGTAAGCCGGTTTCAGCTTCAGTCCGCTGTTGGGTACGAGTCCGAGCCCACGCCATTCAAACTGCTCGCGCAGTTCGAATATCTGCGATATCTCGTCTTTGGCACGCCGATTGCCTTCACGCGTCACCGCGCGACTGTACTGGTTCTCCACCTCGCAGCGATTTTCGTTCACCTGTCGCACCAGCATCAGGATCGCCTGCAACACATCGAGCGGTTCAAATCCCGCGATCACGATCGGCTTGCCAAATTGTTCCGCCAGGGGCTCGTAAGGCTGCGTTCCAATAATGGTGCTGACATGTGCAGGCCCGATGAAGCCGTCAATTGCAACCCCGCCGGTGTCGCGGATTTTGGGGTTCTCGAGAATGCTGTGCATCGCAGAGGGTGTAAGCACGTGATTACAGAACACGCTGAGGCCCTTCAGCCGCTTCTTCTCGGCAATTCGGATCATCACGGCCGTTGGGGGCGTCGTGGTCTCAAATCCGATGGCAAAGAAGACCACCTCGCGGCTCGGCGCCTGTTCGGCGAGCCGGATAGCGTCGAGCGTCGAGTAGACTATCCGAATGTCGGCGCCGAGCGCTTTAGCTCGCAATAGGGACTGTCCGTGCGACCCAGGCGCGCGCATCAGGTCGCCGTAGACGCACAGAGTGACCTCTGGTCGGTCAACAAGCCGGATCGCCATATCGATTCGGCTCGCGGGCAGAACGCAGACGGGACAACCGGGCCCGTGGATCATGCGGACGTTCGCGGGCAGCAGATCCTCCAGGGCGTAGCGGGAGATCGCATGAGTGTGTCCACCGCAGAACTCCATGAAGCGATAGGCTCTTTGCGAACCGACCTCGGCGCCAATCGCACGCGCAATTCCCTGCGCGACGGCCTTGTCGCGAAATTCGTCGGCATATTTCATGATCGGCGTTCCCCTGCGCTGCCTAGCTCCTGCAGCAGCTCCAGCGTGCGCTTGGCTTCCGTCGGATCGATCTTGGCAAGCGCATAGCCGACATGGACAAGAACGCAATCGCCGAGCTTGAGCTCGTCGAGGAGAGCAATCGATATCTCCAGACTGATGCCGTCGATGGACACTATGGCCATGTCGTTGGGAAGAATTTTCGCAATCTTTGCCGGAACCGAAAGGCACATATCAGGCTGTTCCTCCCCTGGCGGACGACTGTTGAGCTATCTGCAGAGCGGCAATCCAGGCCTGGCCAAGGCTCAAACCACCATCATTGGGCGGCACCCGCCGAGGCGCGAGCGGGGTAAGGCCGGCAGCGCTGCAACCGCGCGGGATTTCATCCGCCAGCGCCGCGTTCAGGAAGCAGCCGCCGCTCAGAACGACGGTATTAACGCCCGTTGTTCGCGCAGACCGCGTGACCCAGTCAACGCAGGCAGCGGCGAAGGTGCCATGAAACAGCCCGGCGCCGCCCACCGCGTCAGTGTCATCTCCAATCAACCGCGCAAACAGCGGACGAAGTGACAGCACGCCGCCATCGATCGTCCAGCCGCCTTCGAGAATTGCAGTCCGCCGCACCAGCGCCTCGAGCTTCATCGCCGCTTCGCCCTCATAGGTTTGCAAACTCGCAATCCCCAGCAGCGCCGCTGCCGCGTCGAACAGCCGGCCCGCACTGGTCGTGGTGGTCCCGCCCGGCTGATCGAGCAAGGCCGACACAGATCCGGCCTGTCGTCGCGCCGCAAAGCGCAGCCCGATTTCGTTACCCCGGCCGAGCCCGTGTAATACTGCGCTGGCCATCCGCCACGGCTCGCGGGCTGCACGATCTCCACCGGGCATTTGCAGGGGCGCTAAGTGCCCGATGCGTCGGAACCCCGTCCCTTCGCACAACAATAGCTCGCCACCCCAGTTACCTCCTTCGGGGCCAAGGCCATGGCCATCGAGCACCAGGGCAAGCACTGGTCCCGCATGGCCATGCTCGGCAATCACTGCGGCAGCGTGTGCGTGGTGATGCTGGACAGCGACCAGCACGCGGCCATTTGCTTCCGCAAACCGGGTAGAAGCCATATCAGGATGCAGATCATGGGCGATGGCGACCGGCTCTACATCAAGGCTCGATGTGAGGTGTCGAATCGTCTCCTCGAACGCACGGATGCCTTCGGCCGTATCCAGATCGCCAATATGCTGGGAGACGAACGCTTCGTTGTCCCGCGTGATCGTGACGGTCGATTTCAGTGCACCGCCGACGGCGAGCACAGGCGGCACAGACTTCGCAAGCCTGATCGGTTCGGGAACATAGCCACGGGCACGACGAATAAATTGCGGCCGGCCAGCCACCACCGACACCACGGAGTCATCAGCACGGGTCACTATGTCGCGATCATGGGTCACGATAAGGTCGGAGATCCCCTTGAGCCGCCGCAGCGCCTGCGCGTCGTCAGTCAGGAGCGGTTCGCCGCAAAGGTTGGCACTGGTGGCGACGATAACCGGGCCGGTCCGCGCACATGCTCCTGCCGAGCGAAGCGCATGAAGGATGACGTGATGCAGCGGCGCTACAGGCAGCATGACACCCACGCGCGATAAGCCAGGAGCTATGGCGGGCGCCAAATTGTTGCGCGAAGACAGAAGAACGATGGGACGCGCTACGGATTGGAGCAGCGCAAGCTCGGGCGCGTTCGCCTCCGCGATGGTGCTGACGCGCTCTATGGAATCGACCATAACCGCGAACGGCTTCTGAAGGCGCTGCTTTCTCCTGCGCAAACGCTGCACGGCGTCCTGGTTACGCGCATCGCAAAGAAGCTGGTATCCTCCGAGCCCCTTGATCGCCACGATTTGTCCCCCCGCGATTGCCGCGACAATGGCGCTGATCCCATGGCTGAGCCGAGGCCCGCATGCCGGACACGCGATCGCCTCCGCATGGAACCTGCGGCTCGCCGGATCGGCATATTCGGCCGCGCAGGCGGCGCACAGCCTAAAAGCCCGCATCACGGTGTTGCGGCGGTCGTACGGAAGGCGTTCGGCGATGGTGTAGCGTGGGCCGCAATGGCAGCAACTGATGAAGGGGTAAAGGTAATACCGGCTTTCTGGATCGAACAGCTCGCTGAGGCATTGCTGGCAGGCAGCAGCATCAGCGACGATCTGGGTTGACAATTTGCCGGCTTCGCTCATGCCGATAAAAAACTCTTTTGCCGCAAGCGCGGAAGTCTCCCGAACGCAGATGTTGTCGATGCGTGCCAATGGAGGCGCCTCGAGGGGCAATGTTGCTACAAACTCCGACGCACGGTTGCCCTCGATCTCGATCGTAACGCCCTCGGCGCCATTGATGACAAACCCCGCCAATCCGTAGCGCATGGCGAGTCTATAGACGTAAGGACGAAAGCCGACCCCTTGCACGGCCCCAGTCACGCGCACCCTCAGCCGCGTTCGGTCGCAGTTGGTTGCGGCGCTCATCGCCTTATATCCTCTACGGGGCGCCTTTGATGCCCTGCCTGTCTATCGATCCAGGCGTAGAGCGCGCCAAGACCCTCACCCGTACGAGCCGAAACTAGGAGCACCTCGATCTTTGGATTGACTCGTCTTGCGTATTCGATCGTCTTGCGGAAATCGAACTCAAGCAGCGGGGCCAGATCAATCTTGTTGATCACCATCAGCGAAGAAGCGGCAAACGTATCAGGATATTTGAGCGGCTTGTCTTCACCTTCGGTAATGGATAGCAGTACGATCTTGCAAGCCTCGCCGAGATCGAAGGCTGCAGGACAAATCAGATTACCGACGTTCTCGATAAAGAGAATACCACCCGTGAGCAGCGGCAACCGGCGATAAACCTCGCCAATCATGGCGGCGTCGAGATGGCAGCCCTTGCCGGTGTTAACTTGAATGGCTGGCACGCCGGCGGCCCGGATGCGTTCGGCATCGTTCGAGGTCTGCTGGTCGCCCTCGATAACCCCTACCGGCCGGCTGCGCTTGAGCTCAGACGCCGCGCGAACGAGTAGCGTCGTTTTACCTGCACCGGGACTGGATAAAAGATTAAATACAAGCAGGTCATTAGCGAGAAAGAGCGCGCGGTTGTGCGCCGCAATCCCATTATTCTTGCTAAGAATATCGCGCTCGATCTGAATGACCCGCTCTCTGCTCATGCCCGCGACCTTCAAGCCAGCCGGCCCGGCGCCGCTCAGAAGCGCCTGCCCACCATGAGCCTGGTGATGGGCAGACTGAGCATGGCGACTATGACTATCGCCAGCATGGTTTGAACGCTGCGGGCCTTGGTCGCCATGCGGACGGGCACAATGGCAATCGCAATCGCCCGGCACATGGGCAGCGTATCCCTCATGGCGCTCCACATCATGCGCCTTGGCGCGTTTGGTCGACGGCGTCCCTTCGGTGCAGCCGCAAACGGTACACATCAATCGATCTCCAGCTCTTTCACGCGCATCTGTTCGCCCGCGGTTACCTGCAACTGATAGCTGCCGCAACAAGGACAGCGCTCACCGCGGCGCGCAATCTCGACGCTGTTCGAACAGCTCATGCACCAGGCAAGGCCAGGCAGTTCGACGATATTAAGGACTGCACCCTCGGCAACCGTCCGCGTTGCAACGACAGCAAAGCAGAACCTGAGCGCTTCAGGCGCGGCATGACTCAACGCTCCCATCTCTAGACAGACGCTCCGCACCCGCGAGAACGGTCGGTGACGTACCTCCTCCTCGACGATTTGAATGATGCCGAGACAAATCGCCATTTCATGCATCGCCAACTTCGCGAAAATTGAGAGTGAACCCGACGCACGGATCGAGCGATGCAATTACCGCATCGACTGCATCCCGACGTCGTCCAACCGTCAGCACCGCTCCCTGCAGGCTGCGGACAAGCGGTCCGCACGGGTGGAAATTCCACTCCGTCGGCGCAAGGAATTCGAAGCGGGATATCCGGCCCTGAGGATCGAGCTCAACCCCGTGGTAGAGACGCCCCCTGGCGCATTCGACCGCGGCCGCCGCACGGCGGGGCCCCAACTTGTATCTTTCGATAATCCCATGCTCTGCCGAGTCAATCTGAGCACCGGTCTTGAGCCAGGCACATAACCGGAGGGTTTCAGCAATTCTGGCACCCAGCCGCTCGGCCGGGGAGGGGCTCGGCGGGAGCCGATCACGCGTCATTTGGCGCGCCCATGGACCCGTCTCAGGCACATGTCCGTCAAGATCTGGACGATAGCAAAATGTCGGGCCATCCACGAGCAGCCGTTTAACGATGTTGAGGTCGTCAGCAACGGACAGGAACGAGTGCTCCGCCGGAATTGGCTTGAGGCCGACCTCATCAAGCGCCGCAATGCGAAGCGCCAATGGGCTACCGGACCTCACCGCGCGCCCCTCATCCGACATACCGAGCGCGTTCAGCGCACCCACGATCCGCGCTGTTGCTTCGCGTTGGGCAGAGCCCGAGGGTGAGTGTGCGCTGCCGAGAAGCGCTGACATTCCCCGCACCAGGGAGCGGATTGCCGCCGCGCCCGCGATGTCTTGCGCAAGATGTCCGACAAGCAGGCCGCGTAGCAAATCCGCAACGCGCTCAATAACGATAAGCGCAATACGGCGCTGCTTTGTTGTGCGGGTGATCACTTCGTCGCGCGCCATCTCGACCGCGGACAGCAGTGCAATTTGCTGTGTAGCGGCACACAATGCGAAGAGCCGCGGCAGCAGCTTGAGCAGCGACGAGGCTTGTTTCCCAGCGAACAGCCGTGCCAGCGGCGGCCGGACTCGCGGCAGGATCTCGATCGCGGCGACTACGTCGGCAGCTAGCGATACGGTGATATCGATTTTGTTGCTGGCAGCGAGGCTCATGCGCACCGCTCCACCAACTCCTGCGCCACGTATGCCGGCGGTCGCTGACTGCGGGATCCCACCGGACGGCGAACGTTCTCCAAGCTCTTCATGTGAAGTACGCCGCAATAATTTCCTGCATGCGCTCGGCAGAGTCCCGGAAATCCTCGTCGGCAGCCAACGCAACCATCGGCACGCCGCCGACCTCCAGCGTATCAAGGATGATATTGTCCATAGAATTGAAGAACTGCACGGACCAGACGTTCCTGATCCCGGTCGCCTGCACTCGGCACGTGCTGTAGCCGCGGAAGATGAGTTGGACCGGACCATTGCCCAGGCTTTGCTGCAGGAATGCCAGGTCGATAACGCTCATCGGCAGCAAGGTGAGATTGATGACATGCGCGCGCATTCCAACGCGCCAGACGCGGGCCCGCTCGCGTATTTCAGCGAGCACCGGTCGCACGTTCATCGCGCCGTCCGGCGCCGGGCCGATCGCAAGGTCCGCGGACGTCAGGTCAGTTGCGGCGCGCCGGACAATCTGCGGGATCGCTCCGACCTCAAGATATTCGCGCGCCGGCTCGCTTCCGATGCGCACGCGCCAAATTCCTGCAAGCACGGACTCACGGATATGCGCCAAAGAGCCATCCGGCAGCGCAACCACGCCGGCGACCTCACCCGCTCCGAGCACTTCGCTTATCAGCTTGCGCTCGGGATCGCTGAGATGCGCGAGCCCGTACAGTTGTGTCCGACCGCCGCTTCTCTGGCTGCCAACGGCAGCAGCGGCATTCGATAATAGCGCGGTGGCATTCGGATAGGTTCCTGCAAGCTCGTCGCCGTCGCGCCAAGCGCGCTTGGCGAGCGCAGTCGCACTCGTCAACCCGCTATAGAATACATCGAGATTTCCAGCGCCTGTGGCAAGGTCATTCGCCGCCCCGACGGCGACGTCGGAAACAACGCGGATCGCTGTTTTCATAACGCGATGTTCCGTTGGCTGCATCGTGAGGCAATGCACTTGCCGACACAAGCGCTGCCGGCGTGTGGCCGAACCCTCGGTACCGAAATGCGATCGATCGCGACGAAACGGACCGGTCTCCTACCGATCAGGCGGAGTGTATCGTGCCGTCGGCAGAGGATCGGCGTCGGCGGGCCTCGCAGGTCGAGCCACTTAACCAGTTCGCCACCTACAGCGCGCGCAGGCACTGCTCCTTGCCTGCGCCGCCGAAACGTCTTGACCATCTCAGAAAGTAAGAATGCGACCTGGATGATCCGAAGCAGATATGTGGGATCGGCCGCTGGCAGCGGCATCACGGCCACTCTCACGGGAGCGTGCGCGACCAGGCGCGCATCGACGCTGACGCGCTCCACGTCGGACGCAGCGGGCCGCGCCAGACCATGCTGTGCCGGCTGCAACTTCATCACACGCCTTTCTGATACTGTTCGGTTCTGCTAGGAGGGTAATAGCAAGGCGTGTGCCAATCAGAAGCCCTGACATTTTCCATGCCGAGGTTACGTGCGACTGGAATTCGATTTGTGAGCAAGCTTGGTCGGCGCAACCGGCGAGCGGAACTGCTAGCGTAGGTGCTCGGGCAATTGCGGCTCATGACCGATCAAGTCCGCAAAGAAGCGATCGCAGTCCTGGCCGTTGAGGGTGGCCTCGAGCCCTTCAAGTGCTTCCGAGATCAGCCTTGCTTCATTTTCGTCCAAAAGCCGCACCGCGGTATCGATATGAACGAGCACCTTGGCGCCGGCCGAGGCGTCGGAGAGCAGCATGACCGAGACGCGCCGCTGTTCATTGCCATACTTGCAAAGCGCCATGATGCCGTCGGTCTCGACAATCGTCATTGGCAAGCCAAGACACATGGTCGGTCGCGGCCGCTAGATCGGCTGCGCCCCCATCTCATAGCTTGCACGGTCGATATTGTTCGCCAACAGCCCTTCTGATGCAGGCAGCGGCGCGGTCCGCGGCTTTGCCGGCGAGTCCCACTGCGCCAGGAGTTTGCAAGCCAGTTTAATCGCAGGTGCAATCTGGACGCGTACCGGGGCGGTCAGCGGACCGCCCCAATGCTCCAGGTTCATCGGCTGACAGCCAATGAGAGCGAGCTCTCGCGGGCGACGGCCAAGCAGGTCGGCCGCACTCAAGACCTCCTGAAAGCCGGTCTGATGCAGGCTCACCTTCTTGGCGGCCGTAAATTTTGGCACTTCGTCATTTCGCACCAGCCTCAACTGCCCGGGCAGCAATCCATAGTCGATGGCATCAAACACGATCAGGCAATCGGCCTGCTCCAGAAAACTGATGAGGTAGAGTCCCTGTGTGCCGCCATCGAGGACGGTTACGTTGTCATCGATCGCGTAGTGCCGGTGAAACTCCTCGACCACCCGTACGCCGAATCCCTCATCCGCCCACAGGATATTGCCGATGCCGAGCACCAGGATCCTTTTCTTGTTTTCCGGATGCATCCGCTTCCCAGTCAATCGCGAAACCCGCACTCACCCGATATCACAGAAGCGATGCTCCGGCGCGGCATGAGTCTTCCCGGACCACCGCGTAGATGTGGACCAGCGCAAAGGTCACGATCACCCACAGGCCGAGATGATGCCAGGTATGGACGTCCTGACTGTTCGGCCAAATTGAAAATACCCAGGCGAATAACGTGTACTGCCAACTGTCAGTACCGGCACCTTGCCCATAGAGTGCAAAGCCTGTGACGACCATGAACGTGATCGTCTGCGTAAACATGAAAAACATCGCGAGCTGAGCAAGACGGTTGTGCTCGAGCCACCTCTCGGGCTCAACTGTCAGGAACGCGTACCAGCGAATCTCGTGGTACACCTCGCGCCAAAAGCACCTACGCCAGAGCGGCAACCAAAAGATCTGCATGGCATGCGCGTTTCCGATTAACGCCCAGTAGATCCGCAGAAGAAAGCCGATACTGAGCACATATCCCGCCGAGAAATGAGCAAAGCGGATATAGCCGAACAGGAAATTGTCGCTTGGCTCTCCCGACATCGCGGGTGTACCGGTTCCCATGACATAGCCGGTTAAACTCAGCATCAGAATGGCCCCCGCATTAACCCAATGCCACAGTCGCACCGGCGCGAAGGCGGTGCCAGCGCCGATGCTTCGTTCAGTGGGTTTCGCATCGACGCTGGCAAGGAGCTTCCGGGCTCTATCAAGCATGTCGCTAACGAACACTGACCGAAGCCATTTCCTGGCCGTCAGGACTCATCACGTGGGTCGAGCAAGCCAAGCACGGATCAAAGGAATGGATCGTGCGCAAGATCTCCAGGGGCCGCTGCGGATCGAGCATCGGGGTACCGATCAGGGAGGCTTCAAAGGCGCCAATATTGCCCTTGGGATCGCGAGGAGATCCATTCCACGTCGTCGGCACGACACATTGATAATTGTCGATCTTGGCGTCCTTGATCTTAATCCAGTGCCCAAGCGCGCCGCGCGGGGCCTCACTGAACCCGTAGCCCTTGGCCTCCTTCTGCCAGCTTTCCGGCTTCCACTTGGTGACATCAGCAGTTGCCGTATTGCCTGCCTTGATGTTGATTACCAGCTTATCCTGGAAATAACGCATCTGATGCGCCGCCCATTGGCATTCGAGCGCCCGCGCCGCAGTACGGCCAAGCGTCGAGAACAGCGCAGTCAGGGGAAGATTGAGCCCCTTGAGTAGTCTCTCGGCCGGCTCCTTGAACTCGGCTTTGCCTTGCGCATAACCGATGATGTATCGCGCCAACGGCCCGACCTCCACTGCGTGGCCGCGCCAGCGCGGCGCTTTGATCCAGGAATACTTGCCGCCTTCGTCGAGTTCCTCGATATCCGTCTTGCTGCCTTTGAGTTTTGGCCCAAGTTCAAAACGCGGCTCGGTGATACCGTCCCAGGGATGCAGTCCACAGCAATCGTTGGGGTATTTATACCATGAATGCGCGACGAATTCCTGGATCTGCTCGGGATCACCATGGTCGATCGGCAGGATCTCCTTGAGATCGCCACCAAGTATGACCCCGCGCGGCAGCTTGAAACTTTTGGCGGAATAGTCATTTGCGTTTTCGGGGATGTCGCCATAGGACATCACGCTCTTGCTCGAAAGTCCGCCGCCATGGAGCCAGTCCCTATAGAACGAGCAGATCGCGGCAATGTCGGGCAGGTAGACCTGCTCGACAAACTCGATCGAACGGTCGATGATCGAGGCCACGATGTTCAGTCGCTCTATATTGATCGCACCCACCGCACCAGGTCCCTCGGTGTTGATCGCGCAGGGCACGCCGCCGACCAGCCAGTTCGGATGCGGGTTCTTACCACCATAGATAGCTTGGATCTTGACGATCTCCTTCTGGAAGTCCAGCGCTTCCAGATAATGCGCTACAGCCATCAGGTTCGCTTCCGGTGGCAGCTTGTAGGCCGGATGCCCCCAATAGCCATTCTTGAACGGACCGAGTTGCCCTGATCCGAAGAATTTGGTGAGCCGGATCTGCAAATCCTTAAAATAGCCAGGGGACGACAGCGGCCAGGGCGAGATAGACTGCGCGAGCGCCGAGGTCGACTTGGGATCGGCCTTGAGCGCGGAGACCACGTCGACCCAATCCAGCGCGTGCAGATGATAGAAATGTACGAGGTGATCATGCACGAGCACGCACAGCTGCATGATGTTGCGGATCGAATTGGCATTCTTCGGAATCGCAATTCCTAGTGCATTTTCAACTGCGCGCACGGAGGTGAGCGCATGGGCGCCGGTGCAGACCCCGCAAATCCGCTCGGTGAACGCCCAGGCGTCGCGAGGATCGCGCCCGCGCAGGATGACTTCGATGCCCCGCCACATCGTTCCGCTCGAGACCGCATTGCGGATCACATTCTCGGAATCGAGATTGGCTTCGACACGCAGGTGGCCTTCGATCCGCGTCAGCGGATCGATGACGATTCGCCTGCCTGAACGATCAACATTGAACCCATTCGGTGTCTGGACGGCCACCGTCGTCCCCTCCTCAACTCGGTTTGCTTTTGTGGGCTGCGGGATCCGACTTGTGGGTCAACCGCTTCACGGCGGTGACCGCCGCATGGGCAGCGACGGTTAGCCCAACTACGCCGGCAGCGGCCATGCCGATCTGGTCGGCGTTCTCCTCGATCCCGAACTGCTTGATGGTTGTGAGTCGGTCGTAAAATGACCCCTTATCCCAGAAGCCGTCTTCGGAGCAGCCAAAACAGCCGTGGCCGGATTGAATCGGAAATGAAACGCCGCCGTTCCACCGAAGGGCCGAACAGGCATTGTAGGTGGTTGGCCCCTTGCAGCCCATCTTGTACAGGCAATAGCCCTTGCGTGCGTACTTATCGTCCCATTCTTCGACGAATTGGCCAGCGTCGAAGTGGGAACGCCGATAGCACTTGTCGTGAATGCGCTCGGAATAGAACATACTTGGACGCCCTTGGCGATCGAGCTCCGGAAGCTTTCCGAACGTGGTGATGAAAGTCACGAGGCCGGTCATGACCTCTGCGATAGGCGGGCACCCGGGCACCTTGATGATCGGCTTGTTGGTGATCACCTTATCGATCGGCGCCGCGCCAGTCGGATTGGGCTTGGCCGCTTGCACGCATCCCCAAGACGCACACGTGCCCCAAGCGATGATCGCCATGGACTCTTCCGCCATGGACCTGAGCTTTTCAACGAACGGCTTGCCGCCGTCAATGCAGAACATGCCACCCTCGTTCAGCGGTGGATTGCCTTCGACGGCGAGCACATACCTGCCTTTGTACTTTGCACGAGTTTCCTCCAAGATGGCTTCGGCCTGATGTCCCGCCGCCGCCATGATCGTATCGTCATAGTCGAGCGAAATCATCGACAGCAGCGCGTCCTTAATCAAGGGATGGGCCGAGCGGATAAAGCTTTCCGAGCAGCAGGTACACTCGAGCCCGTGCAGCCAAATGACTGGCAAACGCGGCTTGGTCTCCAGGGCGTTAGCAATACTGCTTGCGGCGAGTGGACCAAGTCCCAAGCTCGCGGCAGTCAAACTGCAGAATTTGTGGAAACTACGACGTGTCATACCCTGACGTCTGATCACGCTGTAGAACGTTTCCGTTGCACCACCCATGAAGCGTTCCATGTGAGTTGTCGTCGGTCGTAACGAATTACTGACGTTCAGCAAGAAACAAGCCATCGAAGGGAAACCCTTAACAGATACCATGTCACCGCTTCGGGATTTGCGGACTGTCGAAAGCAGCCAGCGAGCCACAAGCGGCGCGATTGATCTGTCATGCCAATGGTGTCCGGTTTTGGACGTCCATGTGAGCACTTCAACACGGCATCGCGATGTTTTACCACTGCACGGCGATTACGTCTTGCTCGCGTTTGCACGACCGCGACACTCGCGCGTCATGCTGGTTGTTCAATGGAATTGGTGTCAGTTGACGGGCCCGAACTGCCTCCAGTGCTAATCAGACTTGCCGATTGCTGACCAAGGGCGTTAATCCGCTCATAGTCGCAACTGCGCAAGCAGCCCGTACCAAAGGGGCTCTCGAGCGACGAAGGTAAGCCGCGGCGCGAACACCGCCCTCGCTTTTTAGGTCTGATCGATCCAATCTGCCTGTGATTCAAAGCGCCTCGCCGCACGGCATCGCCGCAGGATCGTAAGCGAGAGCTTGGGCTTTCAGAGCCATCACAGGAGCGCTCGTCCCGCGAGCCGATCGATAGCAATTCGCGATCGTCTTGGCTTATCGCGACACCAAACCCGCCTGCAAGAGCTTCTTCGCGATAGCGGAGGCGATCCCGTTGTTGAAGCAATGGCGTGATCCGCGCTAACGCTGATAGCAGGTAACGGCGCCGACTTCAGTCGACATCGATGCGCAGTAGCAGCACTGTCTGCCGACCCCTGAAAACGATCGGCCGAGCCTTTCGGCCTAAAGCGGATTATCGGATTATTGCAGCATAGACGATATATTGAACTTGTTCGCGGTAATACTTCCGGATTTCTCCGGGCGCTGCCGTTCCAACGACCACGACGAGACGCTCCTTTGGGTCGCAGAAAAATTGTGTCCCGTAGGCGCCAGTCCAAGTGAACTCACCTGGATTGCCCGGAACCGCCGAGAGACCCTCGTTTATGCGTACAGCTACTCCGAGCCCGAAGCCGAAGCCGGCACGGTGCGCCTCCACATTGGCGACCTTATTTTTGATCTCTGTCCCGAGGTGGTCGGAAATCATGTGGCGCACCGTCTTCGGACCGAGAATGCGCTGCCCATCCAGCTCCCCGCCGTTGAGCAGCATTTGTCCAAAGCGCACGTAGTCACCGACTGTGGCAAATGCGCAAGCCCCCCCGCAGTCAAACTTAGTCGAACTTTCGAGGAGCTCGATATCTTGTGGCTTTCCCGTAAGCGGGTCGGCTGGAAATGGATGAGCGAGGCGTTCGCGTTGCAATTCAGACAAATGGAAAGTGGCATCCTGCATTTCGATGGGCTTCCACAGGTTTCTGGCAAGATAGTCGCCCAATCGCTGTTCGCTGACCTGTTCCACGACAGCTCCCAGCACATCGATCGAGAAGCCGTATTCGAATTCCGTCCCCGGTTGGTGCGCTAGCGGCAGCTTAGTAATGGCTTCGATGAACGCCTGCTTATCGCCCCTTAGTGGCGGAGCGGCGAAATCGGGATAGAGACGCGCCACTTGGTCTGAGCTTTCGGGAGGCGCGCCATAGGTGAGCCCGGATGTGTGGCGATAGAGGTCGTGAATGTAGATCGGAGAACTCTGCGTTTGAAATTCCAATGAGCCGTCATGCTGTGGCACCCCCACCTTCATGTTTGCGAATTCCGGGTAGTAATCCGTAAGCCTGGCCCGTAGAGGCAGGCGACCTTGCTCCATGAGGATAAGTCCCGCAACGGCCACCATCGGTTTGGTCATAGACGCAAGCGCGAACATCGCGTCGAGCCGCATCGACTTTCCTTTTGCAGGATCGAGTTGCCCGTATGCCTTGTAGTGAATCAGCTTGCCGTCCCTGGCGACTGCAACCACCGCACCCGGCACGCGTTTACTAGCGATTTCGCGAGCGAAGAACTCGTCGAGCTTGGCGAGGCGCTGCTGAGAAACGCCGACGTCATGGGCCGCCGCTTCGGGCAGAGGCGCGGAGTGCACTGAATTGAAGCCGATCCCAGCAGCCGCCGCGGCGATAATAAGCTTGTTCATTGTAACCTCGCAAGGATTGATGCATCCGGCTTGCAATACTGTTGCTCGGTCGTGATCGGATATGTCCAGCCGGCTAACCTAAGAGGGTTCGGCGCCTCTCCTGGCACAGTGTCTGTCGATTAGGGCTAAGGTGACGATTGCCGCAAAGGCGAACATCACCATACCGCCGGCAACCACACTCGCCTCGCGCCAGCGCGACGCTTGAACGAAGTCTACGACGTAGGCTGACAAAACCTTGGTACGCCCAGGAATGTTGCCGCCGATCATCATCACGACGCCGAATGTGCCGATCGTATGAGAAAAGCCGACCACGGCGGCTCTAACAAACTCCAATCGTGCCAGCGGCCCCCTGGCGGTAATGAAGCCGTACAACGACGAAACGCGCCCCGTAGTTTCCAACCCGTGGTCTCCTATCGCAGCAAAGGCGTTACGGATCGGCTGCACCACCAACGGCAGCGCCGATAGGACCGAGCCGATCACGATTCCTGCGAAGGTAAAAGCGAGCGTGCGCTCGCCCCACAAAGAGGCGAGAACGCCACCCGGTCCGTTTGGGCCGAGCAACACGAGTACGCAAAAGCCGAGAGCCGTCGGCGGTAGCACTAGCGGCAGCGCGATCATCGTCGCCACCGCCTCGCTCAAAAGACTCTTTGAGCGCGCTAGCCACCAAGCGAGGGGCACACCAATCACGAGGAGGATCACGGTCGTTACGCTGGCTAGCTCAATCGTGAGCGCAACGGATTGCGCAATCTCTGCCGAAAAGACATCCATGTGCGTCAGCCAAAAAGTGAAAAGCAGGTCGCCTTACGGGCCCAGTGATCGCCTGCACGTCCAGCTCGCCCAGGTATGTGGTGCGGATCGCCTTTTAGTCGCGCCGCACTTCATGGCGGCCGCCACATTCACGCGCATCGTTTACAGCGTCGCAAGTCTCATCGGCACTCCTGTGACAGGGCCGCTCCATCCATCTGACAGCGGCGCCTCCTCGTTTGAAATCAGCAATTCCCGTGCCGCGTGCGAACTGCGCGGCGCGATATGCGCAACATGGGAGAAATTCGCATAGACGTCGATGTCGCTGTGGCGTGGACCTAACGCTATGTCAGATTTCTGGCATCTCTGTTCCCGAGCAGACAGCGACGGCTGCGCAACGGAACGGGAGAATTTGACGCTGCCAAAGATGCCTATGTGGTTTGTCGGCGACTCAAACGCCGCTCTCGCCGGGCCGGCAGTGGAGGGGATCGCAGGAAGCCTGCCCCCTTGGAAGCAACGCGAACGAACTAGCTGAGTAATCATCGTGATGCTGCTTCTGCGACGTTGCAAAAGGCGCTGAGAGGCCGAGAGCGAAGGCCGCTTCTCGATCAACCTGCCTAATGCGCATCGTTAGCACAGGCCTGGAGGCAAATGCCCCGTGCACGAACGAGCTTTGCCGCTAGCGATAAGGCAGTGCATCGATTCAAGATCATTGCCGCGCAATCGAGCTCCTAAACCAGGCTTCCATCGCGTGGATGATTACAATCCAAACTATCAATTTTACCAATGTCATCTACTGTTGCATCCATCAGCAGTTGTCGCATATCGATCACGCTCGGATTTCCATCCCGAGAAGGGACTTCGCTAATGCGCTCAGCCGACCAAGTTACGCGTCTGGCTACAACTTTTTGTTCGACCTTGCGAACGCGAGCCGAGCAATCAAACCGATACCGCACGGAGACAGACGGTTTGGTCGAGACTGCTTAATCGGGCGCACTTTGGCCAACTGGTGCATATCTTGCTTAACGAGAAAGGATAACGCAACTAAACGCCTGCCTTTGGAACGACGCACCGGCTCTCGGAACCGTCTTCATCGGACACGGCTAAAATGATGAGTCTCGTATGACGCTGTCGTCTCTCAATGACGCGGTGGCTCGCATGCGAGTATATTCGGGAAGGAAGCGTCATGACCACCATAGCAACCGCGGTGCCCGCACGCGCGTCGCAAGCTTGGTATAAGATTCTCTACGTGCAGGTGCTGATCGCGATCTTGATTGGCGCCATGGTCGGCTGCCTATGGCCGTCTGTCGCGACCAACGACTGGGTCAAGGCGCTCGGTGACGGGTTTATCAAGCTCATCAAGATGGTGATCGCGCCGATTATTTTCTGCACCGTCACATCTGGTATTGCGCATATTCAGGATGCGAAGAAAGTCGGGCGCGTCGGCGTCAAGGCGCTGGTCTATTTCGAGATCGTCTCCAGCTTTGCCTTGGTGTTGGGCCTTCTTATGGGCAACCTGGTTCAAATCGGTCATGGCCTTGCGGTCAAGCCCGATGCTGGCGCGGTCGCCGATTACGTCAAGCAGGCGGAAGCGTCGAAGACCGTCGATTTCTTTCTCAACATCATTCCCGAAACCGTGGTCGGCGCCTTCGCCCGCGGCGATGTTCTGCAGGTTCTCCTGTTCGCGATCCTATTCGGCTTTTCACTGATGGCGTTGGGAAACCGTGGGGAGCGACTGCGAGGCATGATTGACGACGTCGCGCACGCGGTGTTCGGCGTGATCGCTATTATCATGAAAGCGGCTCCGATCGGCGCCTTCGCGGCCATGGCCTTCACTATCGGCAAGTTCGGGCCGGCAGCACTCGGCAATTTGATCGGTCTGATCGCGCTGTTTTACGCGACGGCGGCGTTATTTGTTGTGGTGGTGCTCGGTTTGATCGCGCGCCTCGTCGGCTTTTCAATCTTCAAGTTCATTGTCTATATCAAGGACGAGATTCTGATCGTGCTCGGCACATCGTCCTCTGAAAGCGCGCTGCCGCAATTAATGGAGAAGCTCGAACGGCTGGGCTGCTCCAAGCCTGTGGTCGGCCTGGTGGTGCCAACTGGCTACTCCTTCAATCTCGACGGCACCAATATCTATATGACACTTGCAACATTGTTCATTGCGCAGGCACTCGGGGTCGATCTCACCTTTGGCCAGCAGCTCACGATCCTGCTCGTGGCAATGCTAACGTCGAAGGGAGCAAGCGGCGTCACCGGCGCGGGCTTCATCACGCTCGCTGCGACGTTGTCGGTGGTCAATCCAGCGCTGGTGCCAGGCATGGCAATCGTATTTTCGATCGACAAGTTCATGAGCGAGGTGCGCGCCCTTACTAACATCACCGGCAATGGCATCGCCGCCGTGTTCGTATCCTGGTGGGAGGACGAGCTCGAGCACGCGACGCTGCAAGCTCGGCTCAACCAGCCCAACGTGTCCACCACTATTGACACACGATGAGATAGGTCCCGGATCCTAACCGCCGCCATTCAAAGACGCGTCGAAGGCAAGCGCAGCAATATTTCTCGTAGTTCGAATCGACAAAGTCGATTTGACAGTAGCCGGAACTATCTCGCGCGATCTCCAGTGCGCAGCCCCTGCCTGCGCCGCCCCCGGGCGGCTGCCCTAAAAAAGATGCCAGCCGAGCAAAAGAGTAGGAGCTTTTTTATAGTCATTTTTAAGCGCGTCTTTCCCCGTCAAGCTCCCGGCCATCTGAACGCTTCTGCGGCATTTTGCGCTGCCAGATAACAGGACTGCGACAGAATGTGTCCAGCCTGACGGCTCTAGACGTTGCTCCGGACAATCGCCATGTGCGCGGTCACTGCGCTTGCCTCGTCAGACCAATGACGTGGTCGCGATCGTGCTGACGCAACTCGTCGTCCCTTGTTACGGTCCGCGCTGCCGCCTCAGATCGTGACGGGTGTGATGAGCGCGGATAAGATGGCACCTCGACAGAGCCGTGGCAGCTCGTGCACGGCTAGTGTCGGTTCGGCGTCGCTGCGCGCGCTCGTTTCGGCTAACCACTCGGAGACAAGTGCTTCGCACCTAGGCGTGATGGCGCTAGCGCATACAAAGCAGTCGCGAAACTTCGCCTCGTATCTCGGCACATGACCATTGCGCTTTCTTCCGCATGACCGATCGTACCAGCGAGATGAGTGGACCGGCAGCTTGTCAGTGTTTCTTTCCGGTTCGGCGAGGTGCGCCTGATTGTTCCGGCTCAACGTCTTGACTGAACTGCAGCCGCTATCCTCGTGGCTGGCGTGAGGGAGTTATCCGCGGCTGCAGCCTCGAGCGCCTGGCCACAATTATCGGCAGCGCACGAAAGTAGACATCTAATCTTCGATTGCAGGCGTCAGTGCGCCATATTGAAAGGTTTAGGACAACTATACGTATGTCTGTGATGCATTTTTTTCCCGGGCGTGCTCAGTTCAGCACCAACAAACGATCTCGGAAGCGCTCGGCAGCGGGTGCTGGTGCCGGATATTGCCCTATTTTTGCCTAAAATGTTATAGCTCTCCCGCCGGAGAACAGGCCGGACGGTATCAAAATGCGTAGCCAGATCAGCAGTTTGGAACGTTCAGCCCCTCAGTTTACCTTCGGCAGCTTAACGCTGGCCGTGGTAACACTGGTTTGCTTATACCTTCACGCGCATTTCGCCGCGACGGCGTTCGCCTATTTGTTAGTGGTATTGCTGTTTTCGTTGATGGGCAGCTTCATCGCGTCGTCCGCACTTTGCATCGTAGCCATCGCTGCTCTCGCTTACTACTTTGCGCCGCCGGCGTTCAGCCTGCGAATTGATGACCCCCAAGATCTACCGGTGGTTGTTGCATTCTTTATTGCCTCGATTGTGGGAGCGCACCTGATCGGAAAGCTCCGCCAGGAAAGAGAGGCTGCGCGTGTGGTTGCGGCCAAGCTTCAGCGGAGTGCGGCCGATTTGGAGGATCGCGAGAAACGGTGGCGCGCCATCTTCGAGCACAATCCGGCCATGTACTTCATGGTCGATGAAGCTGGCACTGTCCTCAACGTCAATACGCTCGGCGCGACACAACTCGGCTATGCTCGTGCTGAACTGATCGGTCGATCCGTGCTGGACGTATTCCTCGAAGAGGATCGCGCGTTCGTTCGCGAATGCGTTCGGACGTGCCTGGCGGATATCGGACAAACGCGCACGTGGGACGTCCAGAAAGTCAGGAAGGGCGGCTCGGTGTTGTGGGTACGTGAAAACGCCAAAGCCATGCTCTGGGGCGATGAGCAGCCCATTGTCCTTATCGCCTGCGAAGATATCACGGAACGAAGGCGGACCGAACTTGCTCTGCAGCGGAGCGAAGCACATTTGGCCCAGGCGCAGGAGTTGAGCCACACAGGCAGCTTCAGCTGGAACCCCACTACGGGCGAGGCCTTCTGGTCCAAGGAAACGTTTCGGATTTTCCAATTAGATCCTGACACGGTGCCGCCGGGGCCGCAGCTCGTCGTTGAGCGCACTCATCCAGATGATAGGGCTTCGGTTAAAGAAATTATCGATCGCGCGATGCGAGACCCGAGCGATTTCGAGCACGAATACCGGCTTCTACTACCGGACGGCTCGGTAAAGCACATCCATGCGCAGGCACGAGCGACGAGAACAGCCTCCGGGGACATCGAGTTTGTTGGGGCAGCTACGGATATTACGGCGGCGAGGCGAGCAGAACAGCAACTGCGCCGCAGCGAGGCCTATCTGGCCGAGGCCCAGCATCTCAGTCACACAGGCAGCTGGTCCTGGGACGTCTACGGTCTAGATTTCATATATCGCTCCGCCGAGGTCGATCGCCTGTTTGGCTTTAGCCCACAAGAGCCGGTATCGATCGAGACCATTCGATCGCGCATCCATCCGGAGGACTTGCCGCGGCTACAGGAGGTGCAGCGCCAGGCGATTGAACACAAGGAGGGGCGGTTCGAATATAATTTTCGTATCCTTCTACCAGATGGCGGGATAAGACGCATACACTCCGTTGCGCACGTGGTGATCGGCAGCGATGGTAACGTCAGCGAGCTGATCGGAACACATATGGATGTGACCGAGCAACACGCAGCTAGGGAACGCCTGGAAAACACACTTGCCGCGCTGCGCGAGAGCGAACAGCGCTTTCGCGACTACGCCGAAACAGCTTCCGACTGGCTCTGGGAGACCGGGCCGGATCATCAGGTCACTCGCTTGTCCGAGCACACCAGCGCTGCGGGAATTTTGGCGACAGGATTGATGGGCCTGCTTCGCTGGGACATTGCGTGCGACGTCGAAGAGGAACCCGAGAAGTGGCGGCAGCATCGGGCGACGTTGGAGGCCCATCTTCCGTTTCGGGATCTCGTCTACCGCACCGTGAATCGGACAGGTTCTCCGATCTATGTCCGCACGAGTGGCAAGCCTTTTTTCGATGGAAAGGGCAAGTTTCTCGGCTACCGTGGCGTCAGCACCGACATCACCGCTACCATTCGCGCCGATCAAGCCGAACAAGAACTACGAAAGGCGCAGTCGGAGCTTGCGCATGTGACGCGTGTAACGACTTTAGGAGAGCTGACAACCTCCATCGCCCACGAAATAAACCAGCCACTCGCCGCTATTATCAGCAACGCGGATGCGTGCCTCGGTTGGATGGGCCGGGAAGCGCCTGATCTTTCCGCCGCGCGCTCTTCGGTGGAGTGGATCATCGAAGACGCAATCCGGGCAAGCGAGGTGATCCGTCGTATTCGCGCGCTCGCGAAGAAAGGCGAGATTGAGATGGTGCCGCTCGATATCAATGAGGTCGTTAAGGACATCATTGCGCTGGTAACACGAGAGCTGGTGAGCCACCGAGTGACATTACGAACCGAGTTGACGGAAGGACTACCTAGGATCCTCGGCGATCGGATTCAGCTTCAACAGGTGATCATCAATCTGGTGATGAACGGAATCGAAGCCATGGACGCAGTTACAGACAGGAAGCGCGAACTGCTGATTCAATCATCGAAGGACGATGTGGGGCACGTCCACCTTGCCGTGACCGATTGCGGCGTCGGCATCGCCGAGAACGACGCGGACCGCGTCTTGGATCCCTTCTTCACCACCAAATCGACTGGCCTTGGAATGGGTCTTTCGATCTGCCGGTCGATCGTGGAAGCTCATGGAGGACGATTGTCAATGGTCCACAAAAATGGACCGGGCGCGACGTTCCAGTTTGCCTTGCCGCTGCATAAGGAGGCCGTCTCGTGACAGCACGATTTGACGCGCCAGATGAAGGCAGCAATCCCGAGGCCTCGACGAAGGCGACCGTCTTCGTCGTCGAGGATGATATCTCAATGCGTCGCTCGCTTACCAATCTTTTTAAATCGGTAGGGTTAGACGTCATTGCATTCGGATCCGCCCGCGAAATGCTGCAGAGCACAATTCCGGACGTTATTAGCTGTCTAGTTCTTGATGTCCGGCTGCCAGGCTTGAGCGGGCTTGACTACCAGACTGAGCTAGCGAGGTTGAACATACATATTCCGATCATTTTCATTACCGGCCATGGCGACATTCCAATGACCGTCAGAGCCATGAAGGAAGGAGCCGTCGATTTTCTCAGCAAACCGTTTCGCGATCAGGAACTGCTTGATGCCGTTGTTGCGGCGACCGAACGCGATCGCAAAAGACGGGAGGCTCAGCAGACGGTCGCGAACCTGCAGTCTTTATTTGAGAACTTAAGCCCCCGGGAGCAGGGGGTGATGAAACTGGTCGCTGCCGGCCTGATGAACAAGCAGGTCGCCGCCGAGCTTGGGCTCGCCGAGATTACGGTCAAGATCTACCGCGGAAAAGTAATGAAAAAGATGCGTGCACGCTCGCTGGCCGAGTTGATCAGAATGACTGAGACGCTGGGAATTGGCGCTAATCGTCCTGAACAAACCCAAGTATGATTTTACAACTTCATCGGTCGAGCCCACTTTTCGCCGAAAGTGGCTAATGCTTGCAGCCGCTATTCCCCCTTCAGGAGGGCTCGTCTTGTCCACGCCTTTGATTTCCGTCGTTGACGACGACGCCTCAGTCCGTGCGGCGACAGAGAATCTTTTGAAATCGCGTGGCTACATCGCCCGGATATTTGCGTCGGCCGAGGAACTCCTGAGGTCCCCGCAATTGGACGAGACATCCTGTGTCATTGCCGATGTGCAGATGTCGGCTATGAGCGGCCTGGAGCTGTTGGCAGAGATGCGGACACGTGGGTACGACACACCATTCATTTTCATTACGGCTTTCCCCGACGACCGCGTGCGCGCGTCAGCGCTGGGCGCCGGAGCGATTGGCTTCCTCGCCAAACCCTTTGCCGGCCAAGCGTTAATCCAGTGCCTCGACACCGCACTAAACGCGTATGACGGCGGAGACCGCATCTGATGCAATCAACCTGCGGCTTGAGCGGACCTCCGATCTAAACGCCCCACGCGTCGATCTCGCCACCGATCAACCACTCCGCGGTGAAACACGCTACTTGGGCTAAAACGCGAGCGAGTGGCAAATTAGTCGGCTTGTCCATGTTTTACCGACTATCGCCGGGCGGCTACGTTGGTGCAGAACAACCTCATCGCTGCGAGGGCCGGAAGCGCACGCTAGCTCGATTCATTCTGCAGGTCGACGTTCAACGTAATGCTCACCCAAAGCAATCGACGACCCTAAGCCCTTCTTAACTCGTCTGGATCGAGGCTATATACTCCATTACAGAGTGGAGCTGGCGCGAGAGCGCTCGACAAAGCAAGAGATTGGCTGTCCGCAGCCCGACCGCAGGACGATGATAACGGAGCCTCGCCTGGGAAAACCGTCTTTTAGGTCCTCGACCTTGCGCGGGAATGTGCGCTTAACAATCCATTTGGTGACGCGTAGCAGCTGGGAGGGTCGCGGTGGTGCTATGGTCCAACCGGATTGCGTGATCCGCTGCTACGCGCCGAAGCGACAAACTGGACTGCTAATCCTAAGCGATCGTCACCGGGGCTCGAAGTGCATGCATTGTTGGTCGGCTTCGGCAAGGGGGAGAATGAGTTAGAGAGCCACTTTTGTGCACCGAGCTTCAGGCTGATTTGGCCCTGCAAAGCAGATAGTAGGCTGGGTGACCGAAGAGGCGACTTGGATCTCCCAATTGTGTGTAATTTCCACTTGTTATCGCCCGTTCCGCTCGAACGACAGGAACGTAACGCTCACCCCCTTTGGCGTTGGTCAGTTGACGATGATGACGCAAGCAGGACTTACTCTGCTCATCGAGCTGGATCGGTCTATGATTGAGACCTGTTGATACTGGGATCGTTCTCCTTGAGCTCGCCCACTCCATTAATGGCCTCAATGCTCCAATATAGCACTGCCGCCTCATTCCACGGTCACCGATTTTGCCAGATTACGCGGCTGATCCACGTCCGCGCCCCTTACGAGTGCGGTATGGTAAGCCAAGAGCTGAACCGGAATGGCGTAGACCATCGGCGTAAAGCTTGCGACCATCTCCGGCAGCACAATGGTCATTAGTGTGTCCACCGTCGCTTCCAAAGCACCCTTCGAATCGGTGATCAGGATGATCTTGCCGCCCCGAGCCGCAACTTCTTGCATATTCGAGACGGTCTTCTCGAAGACCTCGTCATACGGCGCGATCACCACCACAGGCACTGCCTCATCTATAAGTGCGATCGGTCCGTGCTTGAGCTCGCCGGCGGCATAACCTTCTGAGTGGATATAGGCAATTTCCTTCAGCTTGAGTGCGCCCTCCAGCGCCAGGGGGGCCGATGTGCCACGACCGAGATAGAGCACGTCCCTTGTGTCGGCGATATAACGCGCGAGCTTCTCGATCTGCGGCTCAATCAACAGCGCCGCAGCAATCAACCGCGGCACTTCGATAAGCGCAAGGACAAGCTTCGATTCATCGATCTCAGACAGTTTGTCGCGCTCTTTGCCTGCTGCTATGGCAAGCGCAGCCAATACCATCAGCTGGCAGATGAATGCCTTGGTGGAGGCGACGCCGATTTCTGGCCCCGCCAGCGTCGGCAGAACGGATTCGCTCTCCCGCGCAATCGTCGACGTCGGGACATTGACCACAGATATCGTGTGCACGCCCTGGTCCTTGGCGTATCGCAACGCAGCTAGCGTGTCAGCGGTTTCGCCCGACTGCGAGATGACGATCGCGAGATCGCCCCGGCGTAATGGCGCCTCCCTGTAGCGGAACTCGGACGCTACATCGATCTCGACAGGCAAGCGCGCGAGCCGCTCGAACCAGTATTTGGCGATGTGCCCGGCATAGCTTGCAGTGCCGCACGCGGTAATTGAGATGCGCTGAATGGATTTAAAGTCGAACGGTAATGTGAGCGGCAGGGCAACGCGCTTGGCCGCCGTGTCGAGATAGTGCGCCAATGTCTTGCCGGCCACTGTCGGCTGTTCGTGGATTTCCTTGGCCATGAAGTGGCGATAATTCGCTTTATCCACAAGGAGTGACGATACGCCAGACTTTGATGTTTCCCGCTCGACGACAGATCCGTCTGCACTATAGATCACGTACATCGTGCGCGTAAGCACGGCCCAGTCGCCGTCTTCAAGATAGGTGATGGTGTCGGTCAAAGGCGCGAGCGCGATCGCGTCCGATCCGAGATACATTTCGCCGTTACCATGTCCGATCGCAAGGGGCGACCCCTTACGCGCGCCGATCAAAAGATCGTCGTGGGCCTTGAAAAGGAATGCCAACGCGAAGGCACCGCGCAGCCGCGGCAGCGAAGCTTGTACCGCATCCTGTGGCGAGTAACCCTCCTTGAGATAAGATTCGACGAGATGCGCCACAACCTCTGTGTCTGTCTCTGAGTTAAAATTGGCTCCATTCCGCTCCAGTTCGGCTCGCAGCTCGCGGAAATTCTCAATGATCCCGTTATGAACGACCGCGACATTTTCCGTCGCATGCGGGTGAGCATTGCTCTCGGTCGGCTTTCCATGAGTCGCCCAGCGGGTATGACCGATTCCCGTGTGTCCCGACGGCGGACAATAGCGCAGCCGCTCCTCAAGGTTTCTCAGCTTACCTTCAGCGCGGCGGCGCTCGATATGGAGACCTTCGAGAGTCGCGAGGCCTGCGGAGTCGTACCCACGATATTCCAATCTCTTGAGCGAGGCGACCAACTGTCCAACGACCGGACCACGCCCCAAAATACCAACAATTCCACACATATCGATCAATGCAGCCCAAGTTTAAGGGGTCAGGAACCCGTCATGAAATTCGATTGCCCGATGGTAACAGGTGTCAAGTTCGGTTTTCGCGGCCGCCTGTATCTCCGCCGCATTCACAAGCGTGAGTTAGATCTCCTTCAGCCATCATCGCTTCGCCCGGCTACATTGCGCTTTTGGCTGCCGATCGAGTACAAACGACGCAGCAGCTCTAGCTTGAATTGTCCCAGTTACTGGAGACGTTTTCCGGCACGGGTTTAGGAGACTTATCATACTTGGACCGAGGCAACTTACGCTCAGCCAAGGTTAAAGGATCGGCGCCGAAGCTCCATTGTACGAAAGTAAGCTCTGGATATCGAAACGTTCGACGATCTATACCAACGTTTTCTACTCTTTCTCACTTTGTTGCGCGTCGACTCTCACCGCCTGCCACGAGTTGGATATTGGCAACGGCACTGATCATGGTCGATGCGTCGACCTACAAGATTGCGTATTCTATTTGGAAGTTAACAACACTTTGTAGACTGCGGCTCTATGAGCAGGCTTTGGCTGTGTGCTGACTTGCGTGCCGTCATTCCGACAAATGCATTGACGAATGCGACCTCAGCTTGTCGATCTCCCGCGCCATGACGAGACCACGCGAAATGAACTCATGCTCCTGAGGATAGATTAGGAGCACAGACTCTCTCTTTTGTCTCATTGCAAATATCGCCACGGGCAAGCGCGCCCGAGCACGCGTAAGGGCGTTTTGCCATCCGTCTCGCCTGCTTAGGAACATCGCGCTGCTAGGGGTACTGGGCTTCATTTTTGAATCTGAATGTGTTGGCATCCTTCAGTCCAAATATAAATGAATGTATATAGTGCGCATTCCTGCATGACGTGTATGACTGGAGCTAACCAACGCTGTCCTTTAATTGCGGGTGAAGCGCGCATGCGCATCTAGATTTTTCGAAAAACGGCTTCGCAATGGTTTTTCTTTGCGGCGCCACTAAGGGAGACCATGGCGGCTCAGGACTCAAAGCGGCGCGTTGCGCTCATTACGGGCGTGACCGGGCAGGACGGCGCATATCTCGCCGAGTATTTGCTCGATCTCGGCTACACCGTGCACGGCATCAAGCGCCGATCGTCCTCGTTCAACACCGCGCGGGTCGATCATCTTTACCGGGATCCGCGTGCCGGCAACGTGCGCTTTCTGATGCACTATGGCGACATGACCGATTCGACCAATTTGATCCGCCTGATGCAGCAGATCCGCCCCACAGAGATCTACAATCTCGCCGCCCAGAGCCACGTCGCCGTCAGTTTCGAGAGCCCGGAATATACCGCCAATGCCGACGCCGTCGGCGTGCTGCGCCTCCTCGAGGCGATCCGCATCCTCGGCATGGAGAAGGAAACGCGGTTCTACCAGGCCTCGACTTCCGAGCTCTATGGCCTCGTGCAGGAGGTCCCCCAGAAGGAGACGACGCCGTTCTATCCGCGCTCGCCTTACGGCGTCGCCAAACTCTACGGCTACTGGATCACGGTGAACTACCGCGAAGCCTACGGCATGTTCGCAAGCAACGGCATCCTGTTCAACCACGAGAGCCCGATCCGCGGCGAGACCTTCGTCACCCGCAAGATCACCCGTGCCGTCGCCCGCATCGAAGTCGGCCTCGAGGATACGCTCTATCTCGGCAATCTCGAAGCCAAGCGCGACTGGGGTCATGCCAGGGACTACGTCGAAGGCATGCACATGATCCTCCAGGCCGACAAGCCTGATGATTTCGTGCTCGCCACCGGCGAGACGCGCTCGGTGCGCGAGATGGTCGAACTGGCTTTCGCCCATGTCGGCCGCCGTATCGCATGGCGCGGGCAGGGCGTCGACGAGACCGGCCTCGACGAGACGAGCGGCAAGACCGTGGTGAGAATCGATCCCACCTATTTCCGCCCGACCGAGGTCGATCTCCTGGTCGGTGACGCCAGCAAGGCACGCCAGGTGCTCGGCTGGAAGCCGAAACGGACGTTTGCAGAGCTCGTCGAGGAGATGGTGGCGAGCGATCTGGCGGACGCAAAACGGGACGCTGGCCGTGGCAAGCACAGCGTTTGAGCTGAAAGGCAAGAGCGTCTATGTGGCCGGCCACCGTGGCATGGTCGGAGCCGCGCTGGTGCGCCGTCTCGAACGGGAGGATGCGAGGCTCGTCACGGTGGATCGCCGCGAGGTCGATCTCTGCAACCAGGCCGCCGTGTTCGACTGGTTCGCCCGCGTGCGGCCGCAGGTGATCTTCCTTGCTGCCGCCAAAGTCGGCGGCATCGTCGCCAACAACACGCTGCGCGCCGAGTTCATCTACGACAACATCGCGATTGCGGCCAACGTGATTCACGCCGCCTACCTGAACGGCGCCGAGAAGCTGATGTTTCTCGGTTCGTCCTGCATCTATCCGAAGCTGGCGGCGCAGCCGCTGCGCGAGGATTCCGTGCTGACCGGCCCGCTGGAGCCGACCAACGAGCCCTATGCGATCGCCAAGCTCGCCGGTATTAAGATGGCGGAGGCCTATCGCAGCCAGTATGGCAGCGACTTCATCAGCGTGATGCCGACCAATCTCTACGGTCCCGGCGACAATTATCATCCCGAGTACAGCCACGTGATTGCCGCCCTGGTCCGCCGCTTCCACCAGGCGAAGCTCGCGGGCTCGAAGAGCGTGGTGGTCTGGGGCACCGGCACGCCGCGCCGCGAATTTCTCTACGTTGACGATCTCGCCGACGCCTGCATCCATCTGATGAAGACCTATTCCTCGCCGGAACTGGTCAATATCGGTACCGGCGAGGACATCAGCATCGCCGAGTTAGCGCTCATGGTCGCGGCCGCCATCGGTTATCGCGGTGAGATCAGATTCGACACGTCGCGCCCTGACGGCACACCGCGCAAGCTGCTCGACGTCGGGCGTCTGTCCGGGCTCGGCTGGCGCGCCACGACCTCGCTTGAGGACGGCATTCAGCTGGCATACCGGGCGTATCGCGCCGACAGCGATGAACGGCACCAAAGTGATCTGCCTGTTCCGCGAATAACCGGCCAAATTCTAGGCATCAATCCGCGGTGAATGTCCAGCCTAGCGGACTTGCCGCTCACGTCCTTCTTTGCTTCGCAGTTGACAAGCGTTCATTGTCACCGGGCTCGGTCGGACGCCAAGAACCCACGTGACGCGGTGTATTCTAGCTACAACGCAGCCAACCACTTGCAGGAAAAGGAGAATCGCCATGATCGAGACCTGCTACCATGAAGTTGAGAGCTCATCGTCTCTAGCCGCTAAGTGCCGACCGCTGGACGTCCATTAGTCGGAAGCGTGCTGGTGTCCCTTTCCACTCGGCCAACGCCTTAGCGATCGTCTCTCATCATCCTCGCTGACAGCGTAACGATGGACATGAGCGCGCCCAACATCCCAAATGCCACGCCCAAGCCAAACATGTGTGCGACGAGCCCAATGCCGGCGGGCCCAATGAGAATACCCGCATAGCCGGCTGTCGTGATGACCGCGACCGCAACGGCTGGGGGCATCATTTTCTGTTTGCCGGCGCGTCGACAAAGTACAGGTACAACATTTGAAATACCCAATCCAATAAGAAGGAACCCCGCCATAGCAATTAACGCAACGGGCGCGGCCACCACAGCCAAGAACCCTGTTACGATCGGCAGAGTCCCGAGCATCAATGTGGCACGGTCACCGATTCGCGCCACCACGGCATCTCCGCCGAGACGGCCTGCGGCCATTGCGAGTGAGAAGAGCATACAACCAATGCCCCCACTCGCTTCCGCGAGAAGATCTCGTTCAACGAGAAGCAAAGCGCTCCAATCGAGCATTGAACCTTCGACAAGGAAAGTGATAGCCGCGAGCACAGCTATTAGCAACACACTGCGATCGGGCAAGACAAACGATGGCCCCTGCCGCCCCGCCCCCGCCGCGAGCAACCCCGGCCACGCCGATCCAATCGCGATCGTCATCAACGCCGAACAGACCAACGTCGAAAAAAGCGGGCCAAGTTGCAGCGACAGGAGCGAGGTCACTGCGGCAGAGCCGGTGAATTCCCCAATGCTGTACTGGGCGTGGAAGCCAGACATCAATGGACGGCCCGTGACGCGCTCCAATTCAACCGCGTGAATGTTCATGGCTACATCGATCGAGCCGAGTGAAACGCCGAAAGCAAACAGCGTAGCACCGAGCCTGACAGGTGTGTTGGCAATTCCGAGGCACGGCAACATGATCGCGAGTCCAAGTCCACCCCCGAGGATAATGGGCTTGCTGCCGTACCGCGCATTCAATACGCCGGTCAAAAGCATAGCGATAACGGATCCGGTTCCGAGACAGAGCAACAAAAAACCAAGCATGCGGTCACCGACCGCGAGCCGCTCCTTGGCGAGTGGCACCAAAGGCGCCCAGGCCGCGAGGCCGAATCCGGCCACAAAAAATGCGAGCCGAGTCCCAAGCAGGCCGGCAGACCAATTAGAAGGCAGTATCACGGGCGCTCCTGAGAGAACGGGCTCGCGAGCGCGACGCCCCTCATCCTGCGTGCGTCGCCTGCAGGCGGCGCTTCGACCATGATGGCCTCAAGCTGGCATTCTTTATCCCTGCAAATGCAATGCCGTCACAAACACTAGTGGACTACCTCACTAGGCAAGCGGACGGTGATCGTCGAGCCCGTGGATAGGGTGCTTCGGTTATTCCTTCCCGAGTTAAGCTGGCCATAAGAGGGTGACAGTTTTTGCTGATCTGCGACAACCTGAGGCGCAACGCTCACTGTGGCTTTGTCGCAAAGCCTACAAACCTCGCAAAGCCAACGCCGCGTGAAGATCTCGATTCGTAAGGGAGCGTGAATCGATCGCAGGCTCCTTCGCGCATCCACACTGAGCGAACCGGGATTGATTTTATCGTCATTGCTTGGCCATCTGGGCATCAGCAGCGCCGGTTAGGTCGAGATCGGCAGCGATCTTCGCGCGGCCGGAGCTCGCATCGGCACGATGATCGGACGCGATCGCGACATAGACCGCCGGCAGCACGAAGAGCGTGAACAGCGTGCCGACAGACATGCCCGCGACGAGCACGAGCCCGATCGAGAAGCGACTCGCGGCGCCAGCTCCCGTTGCGATCATCAGGGGTATGAAGCCGGTGACCATCGCCACAGTGGTCATCAAGATTGGACGCAGTCGGACGCGCGCCGCCATCTCTATAGCCGAGCGACGGTCAAGTCTCTCCTTGAGCTGCAGCTCATTGGCGAACTCAACCATCAGGATGCCGTGCTTGGAAATTAACCCGACCAGTGTCAACAGTCCGATCTGTGTGTAGATGTTCATCGTCGCCCAGCCAAAGAATGGCGGGATCAAGGCGCCGACGATTGCCATCGGCACGCTGATCAGGATGATGAGGGGATCGCGCAGACTTTCGAACTGTGCCGCAAGCACCAAGAATATGATTATGAGTGCAAATGCAAAGGCAATGGCCAGTTGGTTACCCTCGTGCACATATTGGCGCGCGTCGGCAAGGAAGTCGTGACTGAAGCCTGCGGGCAGTTTCTTCGCCTCCGCTTCCAGGAAGTCCACAGCCTGACCGATCGTGACGCCGGGCATCGGCACAGCCTGAAAGGTCGCGCAGTTGAGCTGATTGTAGTGGGTGAGCGCGTTCGGATCGGTTGCAGTCTCGATGGAGACTACGGTCGACAGCGGAAGCATCGAGCCTGCCGCAGTCTTCACATAATAGCTCCCGATTGCTTGCGGCGCCAGGCGTTCTTCGCGGGGCACCTGCGGGATCACCTCGTAGGAGCGGCCCTGCAAATTGAAGCGGTTGACGTAGTTTCCGCCAAGTAAGGTGGCGAGCGCGTTTCCGATGGTCTGCATGGTGATGCCAAGCTCGTTGGCCTTGGATCGATCAACCTTGATTCGTACCACCGGCTGGTTGAACTCGAGGTCGGAGTCGCTCACCATGAACAGACCGCTCTTCCGCGCGGCCTCCTTCAGCTTCGACATCTGCTCGTAGACGGATTGGAAGTCAAACGTCGAATTGATCACCATCTGCACTGGTAGGCCATCCGAACCGCCCGGAAGTGGCGGCAAGCTAAAGGCAAACGCGTTGATGCCTTCAATTTTGGACAGCTCGGCCTGGACAAGCGACTTAAGCACGATCGATGAGCGCTTGCGCTCGTCCCATGCCTTGAGCAACATGCCGGCCATGCCACTCTGCTGGCCGCCAACACCATTGAGCACAAAGCTCAAATCGGTCTCTGGAAATTTTTGGAGCGCGTGTTCTAGCTTGGTGCCGTAATAATCGAGGTAGTCGATATTGGCGTATCTCGGCGCCTTGGTTAGAGCGAATACGATACCTTGATCCTCCTCGGGTGCGAGCTCCTTGGAAGTATTCACATAAAGAAAGCCGACGAGGCCCAGCATGGTCACCGCAAACAGGCCGGTAATCGGACGATAGTCGAGCGAGCGGTCGAGCTTTCGGCCGTACCATCGTGTCATGGTGCTGAACCCGCGGTTCACAAATGTTGCAAACCGCCCCTCCTCTGCGCGCCTCAGGAAGACCGAGCACATCATCGGCGACAGTGTCAAAGCAATCACGCCTGACACGATCACCGCTCCTGCCAGCGTAAACGCAAACTCGCGGAACAGCGCGCCGGTGAGGCCGCCGAGAAACCCGATTGGGGCATATACCGCAGCCAAGGTAATCGTCATGGAGACAACGGGGCCGACGATCTCGTGCGAGCCCCTTATAGCAGCCTCTAGAGGCGGCGCGCCCTCTTCCAAATGGCGATGAATGTTCTCCACCACAACGATCGCGTCATCGACCACGAGACCGATTGCGAGAACCATCGCAAGGAAAGTCAGGAGATTGAATGAAAACCCCAGCGCCAACATCATGCTGCAGATTCCAACAAGCGAGAGCGGTATAGTGACCACAGGAATGATGACCGACCGCAGCGAGGCCAGGAATAGGAAGATTACCGCCACCACGATCACGACGGCTTGGATGAGCGTCTTCTCCACTTCATCGAGCGACGATTGAATGAATTTGGTGGAGTCGTAGGCCACGTTCATCTTCAGTGACGGCGGCAGGTTACGCTCCATTTCTGGAAACAGAGCCCGAACGCCTCGCGCTATGTTTAGCGGATTGCCTTGCGGGCTTGCCCGGACGCCGATAAAGACAGCGTGCTCGCCGTTCATTGCGACGCTAGTGTCAGTGGTCTGCGCGGCAAGCTCGACTGTCGCAATGTCCGCTATGCGCACAAAGCCACCGTCATTGGATTTGACGATCATGCGCTTGAAGTCATCGACACTCCGCAGATCCGTATTTGCCGTGACATCGGAGATAGTGAAATAGCCCTTGGTCTGGCCGGCCGCGGCCTGGAAGTTGTTAGCGGCGATTGCAGCCGAAACTTCGGCCGGCGACACGCCGTGCCCTGCCATTTTCGCGGTATCGAGCCATAGCCGCATCGCAAAACTCTGGCCACCCAGGATGTCTGCCGCTGCGACGCCGTCGACGGTTGACATGACGGGTTGCACAACGCGCGAGAGGTAGTCGGAGATCGCGCTGGCCGCCAGTTCTTCGCTGGAGAAGGCGATATACATGACAGCGGTCGCCTGACCGGTTGACTTAGTGACGACCGGATCGTTTGATTCCTTCGGGATTAAGTATTTGACTGAGTTTACCTTGGAGAGCACCTCGGTGAGCGCTTCATTGGGATCAAAATTGAGCTTGATGTAGACTTGGATCGTGGAGGTACCGAGCACCGATGAGGAAATAACGTAGTCGACGCCCTCGGCGGAAGCGACTGCCTGCTCCAGGGGAGTGGTGATGAACCCCTGAATCATGTCGGCCGAGGCCCCAGGATAGGAAGTCGTGATATTGACAACCGTATTAGATAGCTTGGGATATTGCCGGATCGGCAGTACGGTGGCCGCACGAAAGCCGATCAGTAAGATCAGGCAACTAACGACGACAGACAATACCGGACGTTTGATGAAAAGCTCGGTAAATGCCATCTCGACTCGCATTTCAAGAGGGGGGATGCAAATTCGCCGGCAACGTACACCAGCGATGATCATCAATGCGGCGACTGTACTAAAGACCCGAGCACAAGCGCCGCGTTATTGGCTACTCTAAGGGCGCTCGCGAGCGCAGGACGCCCTATCCTCCGCTTGCAATTTCGTCGCTCAAATAGAGTACTATTCCGCTGATCGGGGGCTGATCGGGATCTCGATAGTGGCACCTTCTAGGAAGCTCCTGCCCTTTTGCGTGCAACAAGATGTTCGTCTCAACACCTGATTGGAACGCGCCGACTTCTGGCAAAGGCATCAGTTCAGACTTCGCACTGAACCGCAAATCGAATGATCCAGGTTCGACATCGAAAGTACAAACGATCTAACCGGCGCTCAACTCTACAAAGGTAAGTGGGTGATATAGCATCGGCTGCAAAGCACTAAACCAAGGTTTGTCGAATTGGCCGCTGATCGCCGGCAACAAGGCTTACAGGGTTGCCCGGACACAACGTTCAGCCCGCTGCAGTCTTCGTCACGCCACGTTACGATTACGATTGGTACTATGGCCCCTCCGCCATTCAGCGTCAGAGGCGCATTCTTTTGGGTATCCGTTCGATCCTCACGGGGAGTACGCTAATGGACATCTTCTTCCTCGTTCAGGGATGGACAACCGACCGAAAACTCACATCTTGTGGTCTCACAGACATCCTATTCGAAGCGGCTGCCCCCTGTGGTCCTCTAGAAGCGCGCGTATGCGCGCAGCGATCTGCCGTGCTTCCTTCGGCCGCAGGTTGGGCTTCATGCAATCGAGTATGGCTAGCATCGCCTGAACTTCGTCGATGTTAAATGTAGCAGCGTTGCGATCTGATGGTCCCAGAGACTGATCGGCGGCACGGGCTTGATTGGCCGCAAGCACCGCAAGGGCTTGCGACCGCAAGGATGCGATATGCCGCTCGAATATATGCATTTGTTCGCCTGTAGCTGCGCGCAAGCGCTGGTGGCCAACCCGGTCACGAAGACTGGAGCTGGCCACCTTTGCTCCCGGGAGGCTCAAATCCTCAAGGCTATCAACTTGTATCTTCTAGAAGTACCGAAGGGCACCTACCATAATCGGTCGGTCCCGTCCTCACCGGCGGCAATCTAAGCTGGGTCTTCGCCTTGGAGAAATTGAGACACCAGCATGCCCAGACACGTGCGCCTTGCGTAAACAAGAATGACACAAATGCGCATGAGAGACGCGAGAACGTTGACGGAGTAAATCCAGACGGAGCGCGATAGAAGCAGTTCCTTTGGAAAGATTATCCGAGACCTCGAAAGCCACGACAGGGAGTACCGCGTTAAAGAACTCGGCAACGCAGTCGGCGTCGGCGTCGCCACACACATGGCGGACACAATTGCACCACCAAGATACAGCGGCCGGGCCTCGCAGGCAACCTCCTTCCCTTCCAGAGGGTTGGTGATGATTGATCGGAAGCAGTGCAATGCGGCGGCCGGCTCCGTTTGGTTGCGCTGGAGCAGACGCTGTCCCTGCTCGCCCTCATTGCTAATTGAACTTAGCACTCGGCGCTCGTCCCCCACGGGGCAGCGCTGTCCCTGCAACCCCGCTAACCGGCTACAAGCAGCAGTGCGAACACGGCTCGGCGCCTCGGGGCATCATGAGGCACGATCCCTGCAGCATCCGCGGTGCAATGAGCTTAACGGAAGCGTAACTCGGCACATGGTGGTCCTTCAGCTCATGCGCTGTCCCTGCCACGCCCCCGTTAAACCCAACGATTGTTTATCGGGGCTGGCTTACCGAAAGCTGACAGACTGCGCAGCAATTTACATAATCAAAAGCGGCCCATGTGGCCGCTTGCCGCCGAGAGCAATATCGACGTTTACGCCGCGGATAGTAGCCACTCGGCATGTTTGCGATCAGCGGCAGCCGCGCCGGGCCTGCGCCGGATAGCGCGCAGCCAATCCACTGCACGTTTATGACTGATTGACCTCACGCCCCGGCTCGTGCCGGCACTTTGACCCGCAGGACTGGCCATTCGGATCGCCCATCAGTTGCTTTCGAACCCGAATACGTCGCGCCCGCTTACCGGGGCGCGCTCCACGCTGGGTTCTCGTACCGAAGACGATTGTGTCCGTTTCGTCAGAATGCGATTGAGTCTAGTTTTGACGCTTACCGGCTAATGGGCCTGATGAGGCTTGGTAGCTGGCGAATTCGACAGCAGCGCGGATGTGACTCGGCGCCTATATCCACCCGGGGGGTGGACAAATGCGCTATCTCTGCCGCATCCGCTTCGCTCAGGTAGGGGCGAGATGACTCGGCCCCAGTGGAGGAAGGAAGGAAGGAGCTTTCCCTATCGTGCCGCTGGCTCAGTAGTTAACCCCGGGGGATCACAAGGTTAGGCACCCGGCCTTCCCGCGAGGCCCGTCGCCTAAGGGTCCGGTGGCACTTTAGCGATAGAGCGTCCTCGGTTGACCTACCAGCATTGGTGGTCATGCACAGCAATCGAGAAACTGCTGGTCAAACTTGAAGATATGCGCGTTTACTCCGCTGATCCCGGGCAGGTTGAACTTGCCGCTGCTCCGGTGGGTGCCCGGATGGACAGCTGATGACGGTGCCTCCTCAGCCTAGATTGCCCGCGGTGCTTCTCACTTAAGATAAGCAAGTGATGGGTTCTGGGATCTGACGCTGAGGTCGATCGTATATCGGTCATTCCGATGCGCACACGGCTGCCGTGAGCAATAGCACTACGTTGTAAACCGTCGAGAACATCGCGACAGTGGACCCGTCCTCCGCGGTGGCCGACGTGTTGAAGACGCATCAGAGCTCATCGGCACGATGAGACCCAATCCTCAATGCAAACGGGAGTAGGAATAGTCGCATCAAAGTCAACAAGCTTGGTAGGTCGCCGCCTTTGGCCGTCACCGAGACGCATGTAAAGCAAAGGAGGACATCAATTGATCGGACCTTCGGGTCTCATCCTGCGGCTCGTCATTCCCGCCTCTCGTCGGTGCATCTTTCGCTCATGGACAAGGGTCCTGGGCCAGCGAAGGGCATCGATTCCATCAAAGGTCGGTACCTATGGTGCGCTTTGCTTGTTCGAACGCCTGTTTCATCGAGGAAGTTATCTGGTGGCGAAGGGCCACGAGGTAACTTCGTCAAACTTGAAGGTTGTCTCTCGACGCCGGTGACGATTGTGTCAAGCGCGCTTACCGCGTGCGGTCGGTCCCTAGACCAAGATGCCGTTCGTAAGCTGTAACTGCGCCGAACAATATAGTTCCCGACGCGCTTAGCTCGTCAGTTCGGCGAGATTCTCAGGTAACACAAGAAGCTTCGGGTGCCGCGCACGCGGCGACGCGGGAGATATCGAGGGTCTTCAAAAAGAAGCGACTCCAAAGACTGAATTTCGTTCCGGTACCCGTTTTCACGCAATATCCGGGCTCATAGGCCTGGCCCTAGTAGTCCGCCGATCGTTCCCCGACCCGGGAAGACCATTTCCGCTCGCCTGGATAGACCTGCTAGAGACATTTGAGCCATCGGGTCCAATCAGAGCGAACTGGTGGCGAAATCGATAGCTGGAACAGAGTCCCGTGACGGAGCCCGGAGTTTCCACCCTGGTATTCGCTAGATTGAGACGATATGCCCCTCCGAGCAGTATCAATTCGGCACAAGCAAGCCGTTCGCTCCTCTCTTTTTCATCGCTTAAGCACCCGATTGCACGACGAGCTCATAGCGGCCGTTGCACTTAGTTATCATCCGAGCAGGATGCTCGAGATGATCAGTGCCCACCACCACTTGTCGACTGGCGCCAGCGCAGGTGCGTGCACCTCGTTGAGCCTCGCGATGGCGTAGAGGCTCGATCGTGCGGGAAGCTGATCGCAAATTTTTCTTGCAGAGGAATCCAGACAAGGCGATCTTACGTCTCGCGCGAGTACTTGCTCGTGTGGCCGCGAGGGAAGATCATGAAAGAGAGCTCGCTAATCGAAGAGACGACAAGGAAAAGAGCGACAATCTATGCTCGATTCTCGACCGATCTGCAGAACGAGCGATCGATTGAGGATCAGCTTTCACTTTGTCAAAGCTATGCCGAGCGCGAAGGTTTAACTGTTGTCAGTATCCATGAAGATCGGGCTCGTTCAGGCGGGTCCGTCATGGGCCGTGAAGGCCTTCTGCGGATGTTGGACCAGGCGCGAGAGAGATCCTTCGACGTGGTAATCGTCGAAGCGCTCGATCGCCTGTCTCGCGACATGGAAGATCTCGCTGGCATTCATAAGCGGCTGTCATTTCTCGGGATCGAGATCCGGGCGGTCCACGAGGGAGTCGTTAACACCGTGCTGGTCGGCCTTCGCGGTTTGGTCGGACAACTCTATCGTGAGGACAATGCGCACAAAGTGCGTCGCGGCCAAGCGGGGCGGGTCAAGCAAGGTTTGGCTGGCGGCGGCCTGACGTACGGGTACGCCGCGGTCACCGGAAGAAGCGGCGAACGAGTGGTTGTCGAGACTGAGGCACAAGTGATCCGGCGCATATTTCAGGAATACGTGGACGGTCGTACGCCTCGGGAAATCGCGCATGATCTCAATAAGGAGAGGGTATCACCTCCGCGCGGGCGAGCCTGGAATGCCTCAACAATCAATGGCAATCATGAGAGGGGCGCCGGCATTCTGCTGAACGAACTTTATATGGGGCGCCTTATCTGGAACAAAGTCAGGATGGTGAAAGATCCCGACTCGGGAAAGCGCCTGTCACGACCGAATCCGAGGAGTGACTGGCAGATTGCTGAAGTGCCGCATCTTGCAATTGTCAGTCCAGAGTTGTTCACAGCTGCCCAGCAACGCAAAGGGGAGCGCAGCCACGGCCACCCCAGCCATCAACGTCGGCCCCGTCGGATGCTATCTGGCTTACTCCGTTGTGGTTCATGCGGCTCGGGTATGGCAACGAATGGACGGGACAAATCGGGGCGCGTTCGGATTCGCTGCTCGGCGGCCACCGAAAGTGGCACGTGTCCTGACGCCAAGACGTTCTATTTAGACACCGTCGAGAGTGCAGTCCTCAGCGGGCTAAAGGCCGAATTGCGCGCGCCGAAGGTTCTTTCGGAGTACGTGCACACATATCTAGAGGAGCGGAAGCGCCTCGCAGCTACATCAAACGCAAAACGGCAGCGCCTTGAGCAGCAACTTGGGCAATTAAACCGCGAGATCGACCGGCTGGTGGATGCGATCGCAAAAGGACATGGCGATCCGTCTGTTCTCGGACCGAGATCAACCGCACTGGATGCGGAACGAAAGCGGATATCCGAGGAGTTGCAGAGCGAACCGCTCGCCCCGAAGGAAGTCGCGCTACATCCGGCCATCCTCAAACGATACGAGGAGCAACTCGGTCGGCTTGAAGAATCACTAGCAAAAGGTGCCAGTGCGGGCGACGGAGAGGCCGCAGAAGCCATCAGAGACCTAGTCGAGACGGTCACTGTGTTCCGCGATCCAGCGCGCCCAGGTGGTGTAGCCGTGGAGATAGCAGGCCGGCTAAATGCCCTGCTCGGGGAAAAGGCCTATCCCAACCAAGTCAAAGGAGTGTGGGGAAAGGTGGTAGCGGGGGAGGGACTCGAACCCCCGACCCCAGGATTATGATTCCCGTGCTCTAACCAGCTGAGCTACCCCGCCACAGGGATCGCGGCAGCCAATGAGGCCGATCTCGCGAACGCGCGGCATATAAGGAAGGGGGCGGCGGGAAGTCAAGCAAGCTGGCGGCGATTGACGGGTGATTCACCCCGTTTTTCAAGCCGAAGTCACGCCGTTCGGGGCCGAACGCGCCCATTTCGTGCACCAGACTCGCGGAGAGCCACTCACCCGAAATCACGATCCGTGCGCAGTTGAGCCTCTCCCGCATCCGCCTTCGCCGGGACAAGCGCGGGCAGAGGCGAAGGAGAAGGAACCTATTTCGGCCTTACATTCGGGTCGCCGCCGGGGCTGCCGGGGGGCGGGATAACCGGGGTGTTGCCACCGGTTTCGGGCGCCGGGGCGTGCATCTCGGGGTCGACGCCCGCGGGCGGGCAGATCACGCCATCGGACTTCGCCAGTTTGTCGCCGAGCGGTTCCCGGGACTGGCCGGTGGTGGTGCCATCGGGCGCAGCGCGGTTCGGGCGGTCCTGGGGTGTGCAACCGGCCGCATGTTGCGGGGATGGCGGCGCGGTCTGTTGCGGCGGCGTCGCCGGGGCGGGCGGAGCCTGCGCGATCGCGCTGCCGGAGGTGGCGATCATGAGGCTGGCCAGGATGATGTTTGATGTCGTGCGCATGGGAAGGAAACGCGCGGGGCTCGCGGGGTGTTCCCAGCCGGAGTGCGATGTGATCCGGGTTTGCGAATGCCAGGATGAGCTTCGGTCGCCGCCACGCGCTCCGCTCACCTCTCCCGCTTGGCAAGCGAAAGGGGGGTGGTGCACTGCCGCCGTTCGCGATTACGATTTGCGGTAGCGGATCAGCGAGAAATGGCCCATCGGCGGCATCGGCCTGCGCTCGGTGAGTGTGACGCCGCCGTGCCTGTCGGACCAGCCTTCAAGGCGGGCCCACGGGAATTCCGGGCGCCAGCCGAGGCGACGGGCGAGCGGCGCGAAGGCGAGCTCGGAGAGTTTGCGCAGGCCCTTCTCGGCGCCGATGTGGTTGACGAGGATCAATTCGCCGCCGGGCTTGAGCACGCGCACGAACTCGTCGAGCGTGCCTTCGGGGTCGGGCACAGCGGTGATGACATATTGCGCGACCACTGCGTCAAACAAGTTTCCGGGGAAGGCGAGATTCTTCGCATCCATCACCGAGAGCACTTCGACGTTGGAGAGCCGCAAGCTTCGCACGCGCGCCTGCGCCTTGCGCAGCATGGGCTCGGAAATGTCGACGCCGCAGATCTTCGTGGTGCGCGCGTAATCCGACAGCGACAGACCGGTGCCGACGCCGACGTCGAGGATGCGGCCGCCGATGCGGTCAGCCTCCGCGATGGTCGATTGCCGGCCGGCGTCAAAAACCTTGCCGAACACGAGATCGTAGACCGGCGCCCAGCGGCCATAGGCCTTCTCGACCCCGGCCCGCGAGATGTCTGCTGCCATGCCCCCTGCCCCGGAAAATTACTAGCCGCGGACGGCTTCCGCGAGTGGCCTCGCTGAACTCGCCGTCACCTTCGCGGCCGCGCTCTGGATAAAACCGCCGCCGAGCACGCGCGCCTGGCCGCTGGGCGCGTCGTAGAACACGCAGGCTTGTCCCGGCGAGACGCCCTCTTCGCCGGCGACGAGCTCGACCTCGTAATGACCGCCTCCGCCGCGCAGCCAGGCCGGCTGCGGCGAGCGGGTCGAGCGCACGCGGACGAACATCTCGAGGCCATTGCCGATGGCGCGGTCGATGTCGCCGCCGCCGATCCAGTTGACGTCGCGCAAGGAAATGCGGTGCATCTTCAGCGCATCGCGCGGGCCGACGACGACGCGGCGGCCCGGGGCATCGAGCCGCACCACGAACAGCGGCGCGTGAGCCGCGATGCCGAGGCCGCGGCGCTGGCCGACGGTGAAATTGGCGATGCCGTTGTGCCGGCCGAGCACGCGTCCGTCGAGATCGACGATGTCGCCGGGGTCCATCGCGTTCGGGCGCAGGCGCGTGATGATATCGGTGTAGCGGCCCGTCGGCACGAAGCAGATGTCCTGGCTGTCGTGCTTGTCGGCGACAGCAAGGCCAAAGCGGCGCGCGAGCTCGCGCGTCTCGGGCTTGGTCATGTCGCCGAGCGGAAAGCGCAGGAAATCGAGCTGTTCCTGCGTGGTCGCGAACAGGAAGTAGCTCTGGTCGCGATCGCCGTCTGCGGCGCAGACCAGCGCGCGCGAGCCGTCGCCCTGACGGCGCGAGGCGACATAATGGCCGGTGGCGAGCGCCTGCGCGCCGAGCTCGCGCGCGGTCTTCAGCAGGTCGCGGAATTTGACGGAGCGGTTGCACTCAATGCACGGCACCGGCGTCTCGCCAAGCGCGTAAGAGTCGGCAAAGTTGTCGATGACGGATTCGCGGAAGCGATCCTCGTAGTCGAGCACGTAATGGGGAATGCCGAGCTTGGCAGCGACATCGCGGGCATCGTGGATGTCCTGGCCGGCGCAGCAGGCGCCCTTGCGATGGGTCGCCGCACCATGGTCGTAAAGCTGGAGCGTGATGCCGACGACGTCATAGCCCTCAGCCTTGAGCAGCGCAGCCGTCGTCGAGGAATCGACGCCGCCTGACATGGCAACGACGACCCTGGTATCCTCAGGACGGCCTTCGAGATCCAGACTGTTGAGCATGACTTTAAAGCTTGTGACGGCGGCGTTCGTCGATCCGCAATTTGCTTCTGACCGGAGCATCGGCGCTCCCGGGAACTTCGGTTCCCGAAGAGCACGGCTTGCCCGGTCGAAAGCGGCTGAGAGCTACCTCTTTAATATAGGCGCTATTCCGGTGAAGCAATCACGCCGGACGGCAGCCTAGGGCAATTCTTGCCGGGGCGGCAGAAATGGCGAGGCTGGATGGGGCCGCGGGCGCTGATGACGACTCAACAACGTATTGATTTTGCTATCTAAAATACATGCTGGGGACGCTGGCCCACTCCTTGCTACCTCCTATGCCGAAGATGTTTCCAAGGGGTCGCCTGTGGTCGGTCGGACGTCAGATGTAGCCGCCAGCGTGCAAGTTCCGAGCGCGCAGCAAAAGCCTGCCAAGTCGCAGGGCAGCAAAGATACCTCCGACTCCTTCGGGTCGCTGGTCGACAGCAACACCCAGGGGATCAGCAACAACGCAGGCACGCAGGACACCGCGCCGCGCCGGACCGATTCCGCGACGTCGTCCTCGTCCGCTTCCGACCACAGTACGCGCGAGACGTTATCGCCCGATCCCTCCTCGCGGAGCAAAGCGAGCGACGACACCGATCCGTCCACGAGCGCCAGCACGGACACAACGACCGATCCGGACAAGGGTCAGGACAAGGCCGGCAAGACCAAGGACAAGTCCGAGACCTCCGACGCCAAGCCGGCCGACAAATCCGACGAGACCAAGGCTGACAAGGCCGACTCCACCGACGGGCTTGCCGCCGCCGTCGATGCCGCGGCGGCCGCACAAAGCGACGCAACGCAGGCGGCCGTGCCCGATCCGAACGTCATGGTTGCCGCACCCGTCGTGCCGGTCGACCCCAACGCAGCCGCGAGCCGGACCAGCGATGCCACCGCCTCGCCACTGACGATCGCGGCCGCCGGCCTAGCCGCCAGCGCCTCCACCGCGGCGCAGATCGTGGGCACCAAGACCGATACCGCGACACCCGGTGACAAGAGCGCCAAGACGGCCGGCGCCAGGGTCGATGCCGACACCTTGGCAACGCTCGGGGATACGGCAGCCGCCACCACCGATGCCAACGCGACCGACGCCAAGACCAGCGGCGGGCTGATCGCCGTCGCCGACCTCGGCACGCCCAAAACCTCGTTCAAGGCCGCCGCTACCGCGCAAGGCCAGACCGACGTCTCCAATATCGGCCAGGACTCCGGTAAGGCCAGCGCAAGCACGCAAGCGCCGGCGGCGGCAACGACCGCCAACGCCGCGCATGCGCAAGGCACCAAGCCGCAAGCCGATTCCGGTCCTCTCGACGCCAAGGCCGATGCGAAGGCCGGCGCCACCGAGGCGACGCCAGCCGCCACGACCACGCACGCCCATGCAGGCGCGCAAGCCGTCACGACGCAGACCGACACCAGCGCGCAGGCCGCCTCCGCCATCCAGGCGCCGGTGTCCAATACGACGTCGGCCGCGACCGCCTCGACCGCGACGCTCACCGCGACCGCGGCCACCAATACCGCCGTGCCGCTCAACGCCGTCCCGATCGAGATCGCCGCCGCCGCACGCGCCGGTAAGACGCGGTTCGACATCAGCCTCGATCCGGTCGAGCTCGGCCGCATCGACGTGCGCATCAATGTCGACCGCAACGGCCAGGTCACCTCGCATCTCACGGTCGAGAAGCCGGAGACGCTGGCGATGCTGAAGCAGGACGCGCCGCAATTGCAGCGCGCGCTGGACGATGCCGGCTTCAAGACCGGCAGCAACGGCCTCTCCTTCAGCCTGCGCGACCAGAATTCATCGGGCCAGAATTCCGGCCAGAACAACGACAATGGCGGCGACGCCCGCCGGCTGATCATCAGCGAGGACGAAAGCGTTGCCGCCGCGCCGGTCGGGCGCAGCTACGGCCGCATGCTCGGATCGAGCAGCGGCGTCGACATCAGAGTGTGAGGAGTATTCGACAATGACCACCACGAATGCCACCACCGCGCCTACGCCCGTCTCCGGGACGACGGATATCCCGAAATCCTCATCGAACTCGTCGCTGAGCTCGAGCACGGGCTCGACGCTCGCCGGCAACTTCCAGACCTTCTTGACGCTGCTGACGACGCAGCTCCAGAACCAAAACCCGCTCGATCCGCTCGACACTAACCAGTTCACTCAGCAACTGGTGCAGTTCGCCGGCGTCGAGCAGCAGCTCAAGACCAACGATTCGCTGTCCCAGCTCGTCACGTTGCAGCAGACCACGCAGGCGACCCAGGCGCTGGGCTTCGTCGGCAAGACGGCCCTGGTCGACGGCTCGACCGCGACCATGACGAAATCGTCAGCGACCTGGCACCTCAACGTGCCGACCGACTCCACCGTCAACATCACCATCGCCAATGCCAGCGGCCAGACCGTGTTCACCGGCAAATACACGGCGGCCGCCGGCACCGACATTCCCTTCACCTGGAACGGCCAGGGCAATGACGGCACGCAATGGCCCGACGGCAAGTACACGATCTCGGCCACCGGCAAGGACGTCGCGAACAACAATGTCGGCATCGCTGCGCAGGTCCAGGGCGTGGTGTCCTCCGTCGACCTGACCCAGTCGCCGCCCCTGCTGACGATCGACGGCGCCAGCTACACGCTGAGCCAGGTGAAGAGCATCATCGCGACCAGCAGCAATTGACGCCCACTACGGTCGCCGAACACGAGCTGTCATCTCCACGCCTGGTGCGCAATTGCGCACAGAGGCGGAATTTTCATGACCCGAGGAAGTCGTTTTCGCATGCGGTCGTAACCCCCAAGTCTTCGCCAAACTACTCCCTGGGGTTATAGGTGCCGGGCTCGCGCGGAGCGCGCCACGTGATGACGGTAGAGAGCCTTGCGGCACTGCGCTCAGGCCTCTGTTTGTTAGTAAAGTATTTACCTTCTGCCCTGCCCGGCCCGGCGAAACCGCGTTTTCGGCCCCCCGGGCCGGCCGCGTTCCCGCAAGATTCAACGAGAATTGTATTGAAGCCTTAGGCTTAGCGGATTTTTAAGCCGCCCGGCGTAGGGTTACCGCGTGAGTTCAGTGGTTGAGAGTTTGTGAGTACGCCATGACAGAACCCCATCGCCCGAGGGTAAAATACGTCATCGGGCCGGACGGCAGTCCGCTGACGATCGCAGACCTGCCCGCGCCCGGCACCAAACGCTGGGTCATCCGCCGCAAGGCCGAAGTCGTCGCCGCTGTGCGTGGCGGACTTCTCTCGCTCGAGGAGGCCTGCAGCCGTTATACCCTGACGGTCGACGAATTCCTCTCCTGGCAGTTTTCCATCGACCAGCACGGTCTGGCGGGTCTTCGCACCACCCGCATCCAGCAATATCGCCAGTAAGCGATCCGGAAAACTGCGGCTTTTGAACAAAATCGGCCTCGCCCCGCGAGGCCGATTTTTTTCATGTTTCCTTTTGGCGCGACTTTTGTCCCACCTCTTAATCTTCGTTAACCATATCGAAACCATCACCTAGGCAATAATTGCCCAGTCGGCCGCTCTTGGAATGCGGGTCGAAGCTGTCGGGGCGGTTGCTTGCAAGGTCTTGCGGATTTCTTAAAAAGTATCGGTGCCGCCCGGTTCGGGGCGATGATCGCGGTCACCGCCGCGCTCATCGGCTTCTTCGCCTTCGTCATCATGCGCGTCACCACGCCGCAGATGACGACCCTGTTCACCGACCTCAGCGTCGAAGATTCCTCCAGCATCATCAAGGACCTGGAACGCCAGGGCATCCAGTTCGAGCTGCGCAATGAGGGCAGCATCATCATGGTGCCCAAGGACAAGGTCACGCGGCTGCGCATGAAGCTCGCCGAGGGCGGCCTGCCCAAGGGCGGCGGCGTCGGTTACGAGGTGTTCGACAAGTCGGACGCGCTCGGCACCACCTCCTTCGTCCAAAACATCAACCACCTGCGCGCCCTCGAAGGCGAGCTCGCCCGCACCATCCGCGCCATCGACCGCATCCAGGCCGCCCGCGTCCACCTCGTGCTGCCCGAGCGCCCGCTGTTTGCGCGCGAGGCGCCGGAGCCGTCGGCCTCGATCGTGGTCCGCGTCCGCGGCTCGCTGGAGGCGCAGCAGATCCGCGCCATCCGCCATCTCGTCGCTTCCGCCGTCAACGGGCTGAAGCCGCAGCGGGTCTCGATCGTCGACGAGGCCGGCCAGCTGCTCGCCGACGGCGCCGCGACCGACCCCGAGCAGGCGGTCGGCGATGAGCGCCGCATCGCCTTCGAGAAGCGGATGCGCAAGCAGGTCGAGGACATCGTCTCCTCCGTGGTCGGCTCGGGCCGCGCCCGCGTCCAGCTCTCGGCCGATTTCGATTTCAACAAGGTCACCCAGACCTCGGACAAGTTCGACCCCGAGGGCCGCGTGCTGCGCTCCAGCCAGACTCGCGAAGAGCAGAGCATGACCGCCGACAACAACGGCCAGGTCACCGTCAACAACGAGCTGCCCGGCAACCAGCAGAACAACGGCGTTGCGGCCAAGGACCAGAGCAAGAAGACGGAAGAGACCAACAATTACGAGATCTCCCGCACCACCAAGACCGAGGTGACGGAAGCGGGCCGGGTCAACCGCATCTCGGTCGCGGTGCTGGTCGACGGCATCTATTCCAAGAACGAGAAGGGCGAGCTGGCCTATCAGGACCGCACCAAGGAGCAGCTCGACCGCATCGCCGCGCTGGTGCGCTCGGCGATCGGCTTCGACCAGAAGCGCGGCGACCAGGTCGAGGTCGTCAACCTGCGCTTTGCGGATGCGCCCTCCACCGCCCCGATCGGCGAACCTGGCGGCTTCCTTGGCATGCTCCAGTTCACCAAGGACGACGTCATGTACTTCGTCGAGCTCGGTGTGATGATGCTGCTCGGCCTGGTCGTGCTGTTCATGGTGATCCGCCCGCTGGTGAAGCGTATCCTCGCCTCCGATGAGGTTGCCGCGGCCATCTCCGGCGTCCTCGCAGGTCCCGCCGCAAGCGACGAGGCCGCGCCTGCCGCCGGCGGCCAGCCGCTCCTGCCGGGCGGCGCCGCCAGCGCGATCGACGTCGCCACCATTCAGGGCCAGGTCCACGCCCAGTCCGTTCACCGCGTCGGCGAGCTCGCCGAGCGCAACCCCAACGAAACCGTCGCCATCATCCGCCAGTGGCTCACTGAGCCAGCCAAGTAATTAGCCAAGTGAATCAAGAAGTGATCTGACATGGCCGCCTCGCTGCAAAATGCCAACTCCAACGACATCACCAGCGTGATCTCCACGCTCGGCCAACGCGCCGGCAACCGTGCCGGCGGCAAGACCGAGGCGCTGTCCGGCCCGAAGCGCGCCGCGATCCTGATGCTGGCGCTCGGCGAGCAATATGGCGGCAAGATCTGGAGCCTGCTCGATGACGACGAGGTGCGCCAGCTCTCGCTGGAAATGTCCACCCTCGGGACCGTCGAGGTCGACACCGTCGAGGACATGCTGCTCGAATTCGTCTCGCGCATGTCGGCCTCGGGCGCGCTGATGGGCAATTTCGATGCGACCGAGCGCCTGCTGCAGCAGTACCTGCCGCCGGAGCGCGTCAACGGCATCATGGACGAGATCCGCGGCCCGGCCGGACGCAACATGTGGGAGAAGCTCTCCAACGTGCAGGAAGAGGTGCTCGCCAACTACCTCAAGAACGAATACCCGCAGACCATCGCCGTGGTGCTCTCGAAGCTGAAGTCGGAGCACGCCGCCCGCGTGCTCGGCATCCTCCCCGAGGAGCTCGCGCTCGACGTCGTCAACCGCATGCTGAAGATGGAAGCCGTGCAGAAGGAGGTGATCGAGAGCGTGGAGAAGACGCTGCGCACCGAATTCATGTCCAACCTGTCGCAGACCCGCCGCCGCGACGCTCACGAGGTGATGGCGGAAATCTTCAACAATTTCGACCGCCAGACCGAAACCCGCTTCATCACCTCGCTGGAAGAGGACAACCGCGAATCCGCCGAGCGCATCAAGGCACTGATGTTCACCTTCGACGACCTCGTGAAGCTCGATTCCGGCTCGGCCCAGACCCTTATGCGCAACGTCGACAAGGACAAGCTCGGCGTCGCGCTCAAGAGCGCCAACGAGGACGTCCGCAACTTCTTCTTCGGCAACATGTCCTCGCGCGCGGCTAAGATGCTCCAGGACGACATGGCGGCGATGGGTCCGGTTCGCCTGCGCGACGTCGACGAGGCGCAGGCGCTGCTGGTCAATCTCGCCAAGGACCTCGCCGCCAAGGGCGAGATCATGCTGACCAAGAACCGCGCTGACGACGAGCTGGTGTACTGATGGCCGCCCCGGCAAAATTCCTGTTCGATACCGACTTCGCGGCGCCCGAGCGCTCGCCGCGCGAGAAGGCCGCGAGCGCGGCCGAGATCGCCCAGAAGGTCGCCGAAGCCGAGGCGCGCGCCTATCAGGATGGCTTTGCCGCCGGCCAGCGCGAAGCCAAGGCCGAGAGCGATCGCCGCGTCGCCCTGGCCATGGAAGAGATCAACATCGGCATCCGGGGCGTCGCTGCCGGCATCGGCAACATCGAAACCAGGATGGAAACCGAGGCGGTCGAGGTCGCGATTGCGGTGGCGCGCAAGCTGTGCGCCGACCTCGTCGCCGCCGAGCCGCTCGGCGAGATCATGGCGCTGGTCAAGGATTGCTTCTCGCACCTGGTCGCGACGCCGCATCTGGTCGTCCGCATCAACGATGCGCTCTACGACGCGGCCCGCGAGAAGATCGAGCGGCTCGCCAAGCAGAGCGGCTTCGAGGGCCGGCTGGTGATCCTGGCCGAACCTGAAATTGCCACCGGCGATTGCCGGATCGAATGGGCCGATGGCGGTGTCGTGCTGGAGCGCGGCGCCATCGCGGCCAAGATCGACGAAATGGTCGGACGCTATATCGCGTCCCGGAGGGGGAGCTAAGCCATGAGCGACACCGACGGACAGGTCCCGCTGCCCGATCTCAACGGCCCGCTGCCGCCGACCAGCGCGGACATCGGCTACAACGAGGACGAATATGCGGCGCGCGCAGCCGCGGACCTCGAAGCCGTGTTCGACGTGCCGGTGCAGGTCTCCGCCGTGCTCGGCCGCTCCAAGATGGATGTCGGCGAGCTGCTCAAGCTCGGGCCCGGCACCGTGCTCGAGCTCGACCGCCGCGTCGGCGAGGCCATCGACATCTACGTCAACAACAAGCTGGTTGCCCGCGGCGAAGTCGTCCTGGTCGAGGACAAGCTCGGCGTGACCATGACCGAAATCATCAAGACCGAGCGCACGTGATAACGCGCAATAGCGCGACCAGACGGACAGGAGACTGACATGCGGCTTCTCATCGTTGGCACATTGAAGGGCCAGCTCACCACCGCCACCAAAATCGCGATGGAGAACGGCGCCACCGTGACCCATGCCGAGGATCACGAGCAGGCGATGCGCGTGCTGCGCGGCGGCAAGGGCGCCGACCTCCTGCTGGTCGACGTCGCCCTCGACATCCGCGACCTCGTGATGCGGCTGGAAGCCGAGCACATCCACGCCCCGATCGTCGCCTGCGGCATCACCAACGATGCCCGCGCCGCGGTCGCCGCGATCCATGCCGGCGCCAAGGAATACATCCCGCTGCCGCCGGAGCCGGAGCTGATCGCCGCGGTGCTGGCCGCCGTCGCCAACGATTCCCGCGAGTTGGTCTATCGTGACGACGCCATGGCGCGCGTGATCAAGCTGGCGCAGCAGATCGCAGGCTCCGATGCCTCGGTGATGATTACCGGCGAATCCGGCACCGGCAAGGAAGTGCTGGCGCGCTACGTCCACACCCGCTCGGCGCGCGCCAAGCGCCCGTTCATCTCGATCAACTGCGCTGCGATCCCCGAGCATCTGCTGGAATCCGAGCTGTTCGGCCATGAGAAGGGGGCCTTCACCGGCGCGGTCGCCCGCCGTATCGGCAAGTTCGAGGAGGCGACCGGGGGCACCCTGCTGCTGGACGAAATCTCGGAGATGGACGTCCGCCTGCAATCCAAACTCTTGCGCGCCATCCAGGAGCGCGTGATCGACCGCGTCGGGGGCACCAAACCGGTGCCGGTGGACATCCGCATCATCGCGACCTCGAACCGCAACCTCGCCGAAGCCGTGCGCGAGGGCACGTTCCGCGAGGACCTGCTGTTCCGCCTCAACGTCGTGAACCTGAAGATCCCGCCGCTGCGCGAGCGTCCCGCCGACATCATGGAGCTCGCCCAGCACTTCGTGAAGAAATATGCCGAGGCCAACGGCGTGCCGATGCGCCCGATCTCGGCGGAGGCGCGCCGGGTGCTCTCCACCAACCGCTGGCAGGGCAACGTCCGCGAGCTCGAGAACACCATGCATCGCGCGGTGCTGATGGCGCAGGGCGACGAGATCGGCCCCGATGCGATCATCACCCCGGACGGCGATCGTCTCGACCTCGCCAAGACGCCCCCGGCCGTGGCGCACGCCACCATGGCCGCCGAGCAGGTGACGCGCGCGCTCGTGGGACGCACCGTCGCCGACGTCGAACGCGACCTGATCCTGGAGACGCTGAAGCACTGCCTCGGCAACCGCACCCACGCTGCCAACATCCTCGGCATCTCGATTCGCACCCTGCGAAACAAGCTGAATGAATACGCCGACGGCGGCATCCCGATCCCGCCGGCGGGCACGCCGGGTGAATATCCGCGGATGCCGATGGTGGGGGCGTAAAGCGCCCACGCTGGTTGAGCGATACGCATGCCCGGGCTGGTCCCGGGCATTTTCGTTTTCACCACACGCACTAGCGCCGGCTCCGTGATGCTAAGGGCGAAGCACGATGCAACGCATCGGGCGCGGCGCCTCGACGGATGCACGGCCACCGCGGCAGCCGGTGTCGTCCTTCGAGGCCGCTGAGAAGCACCTCAGGTGACGGATCAGAAGGCCTCGAACCGGACGGACCAACCCGATCGGCGGCTGCAAGCAAAGTGAAGCAGTTCACAAGCCAGATGCGCCGGGAGCGCTAGAGTGTGGATGCAGCGCGGCGTGATGTCCGCCGGGTGCCGCATCCACCTTGCGAACGTCCTTCAAACCGAAAGGACAAGCCATGAACTATTCGTCGTGGACGATTTCCCGCCTGTCGCTGATTGCAATGCTGATCATAGCCGCGGCGCCGCTTGCGCGCGCTGACGTGATCATGGACTGGAACGCCAAGGCCGACGCGATCGCCGCCGAGAAGCAAATTCTTCCGGCGCCGCACAGCCGCGCCTTGTCCATGATGCACGTCGCGATGTTCGAAGCGGTCAACGCGATCGACCACCGCTACGCGCCTTATAAGCTCTCTTTGTCCGCCGACCGTTCGACATCGCGCGAAGCCGCAGCGGCAGTTGCAGCCCACGACGTGCTGCTGTCGATCTACCCAGACCTCAAGCCCGATCTGGATGCGACGCTGACGAATGCTTTGGCACCGATTGCCGACAGCGACTCCAAGACCGCCGGCATCGCGCTCGGGAAAGAGGCTGCGCTGCGGATCATCGAGCTTCGCGCCAGGGACGGCAGCAGCGCCGTGGAAACGTACCGACCGCTGACCACGCCGGGCGCCTATGTTCCAACCGCGGTCCCGCTCTTCTCGACCACTGGCGCGACGACGCCCTGGGTCATGACGTCGGGATCGCAGTTCCGCCCCGGACCGCCGCCGGCGCTCGATTCAGAGGTCTGGACCAGGGACGTCAACGAAATCCGCGAGGTCGGCGGCCGAGGCAGCCTGACCCGGACGCCTGAGCAAACCACGATCGGCCGCTTTTGGCTCTTTGTCGGCGCCCGCACCTACAACCCGATCGTGAGGCAGGCTGCGATGGCGAAGGGCATGGATCTCGTCGACTGCGCCCGTCTGTTCGCCTTGACGTCGATGACCGGCAACGATGCCATCGTCGCCGTGTTCGACGCCAAGTACACTTACAATTTCTGGCGCCCCATCACCGCCATCCGCAATGCCGATCTGACGGCGAACGCCGCAACGCCTCGCGATCCGTCCTGGCTGCCGCTCGGCGACACGCCGATGCATCCGGAATATCCCTGCGCGCACTGCATCGTCTCGGCCGCGATTTCGACCGTGCTGCAAACTGTCGTTGGAGATTTTGGCGAGTTCTCGCTGACCAGCCCCACCGCACCGGGCGTCACGCGCAAATGGTCGCGGCTCCAGGACTACAGCGACGAAGTCTCCAACGCGCGCATCTGGGCCGGCTTTCACTACCGCTTCTCGACTGAAGTCGGCAAGGACATGGGCCGAAAGATCGGCGCGCTGACCGTCGCGACGCAGCTCCGCGGTGTGGAGGCGATGGCACAGCCGAGCCGCTAGGCCGGCTGCCGTTTCGAAGCGCCGAACACATGGCCGCATCGCATTCGGCGACTAGGTCGCGCCTGCGCAAGGTCCTATAACCTCCCGTGAGAACCACGCGAGGATGACAATGTCTCAAGCTCAAATCACGGACTGGCTGGCGTCGCAGAAGCAGGCCATGATCGACCTGCTGCGCGATGTCGTGAACATCGATTCCGGATCCTATGACAAGGAGGGCGTCGATGCGGTCGGTGCGCGGTTCGAGCGGCATTTTGCCGAGCACGGCATTCCCTGCCGGCGCGAGAGCGATGCCACGTTCGGCGATGCCATTCATGCCGAAGTCGCAAAACCCGGCAGCAACGAGAAGCCGGTGCTGTTGATGGGGCATCGCGACACCGTGTTCGGCAAGGGCGAGGCCGGGCGGCGGCCGTTCACGATCAAGGACGGCCGCGCCTACGGGCCCGGCGTCGCCGACATGAAGTCCGGTCTTGTCATGAACGTGTTCGTGGCGACCGCGTTCCACAAATTCGGCGGCGCGCCGCATCCGATCAAGGTGCTGATCACCTCGGACGAGGAAATCGGCTCGCCATCCTCCCGTCCGGTGATCGAGCGCGAGGGACGCGCGGCGCGTGCCGTGTTCAATTCCGAGCCGGGCCGCCCCACAGGCAATGTCGTGACCGGGCGCAAGGGCGGCATTTTCATGCACATGGCCATCACCGGCAAGGCCGCGCATTCCGGCGCCAACTTTGCCGCCGGCGTCAGCGCGATCGGCGAGCTCGCGCACAAGATCGTCCACATCCACGCATTGACCGATCTCGACAAGGGCATCACGCTCAATGTCGGCCTGGTCTCCGGAGGACAGTCGGTCAACACCACGGCGCCTTACGCCGAAGGCCAAATCGACCTGCGCTATGTCGATCCCGCCGATCGCGCGCGGATCATGGGCGCGATCGAGGCGATCGTCGCGACATCTTACGTGCGGGGCACCAGCGCGACGCTGACGATCAAGGGCGAGTTCGTGCCGGTGGTGCAGAGCGCGGAGTCGAAGGCGCTGTTCGAGAGCTATCAGGCGGCGGCAAGGCAGGTCGGCCTTACGACCCTTCAGGGCGAGTTCTCGGGCGGCTGCGCCGATTCCGGCTTCACCGCTGCCGTGGGCACGCCGACCATCTGCGGCCTCGGGCCGGTCGGCGGTCTTGCGCACACGCCGGAGGAATATCTGGAGATCGACAGCATCGTGCCGCGCGCGCAGGCCTTGGCGCTGGCGATTTTGCGGGGGTAGCCACACCCTCGTCGTCATGCCCGGGACAAGCCGGGTCAAGCCCGGCGATGACGAGGAGAGAGCCTCACGAATAACTCGGCGCATCCGGCTTGCGGAAGATGTGGATGGGGTCGCCGGGAATGATCGGCTGACCGCGGAACGTCGCATAAGCGTAGAGCGCGAGATAGGCGATCGCCAGCGCGCCGATGGCGTAGAAGGCGAAGGTCGCGACGCGCTTCATCGTTCCGCTCCATTGCCGTCCCGGCGGAACGGCTCAGGGCGCTTCTAGAGCGATGAGGAGCAAAAGACCAGCCTGGGGAGGGCGATCAAACGCCGCGGCGGGCGCGCGAGGGAACGCTGACATCGGCGAGCTTTGCCGCGTCCTCGTCCTGGTCGACCGCCACATATTGCCCGTGCCAATAGGCCAGCGCCGCGTTGCGGGTCGAGTTCCTGACGTCCCTGACACGGCCGATGACGATGCCATGCGAATGGCGCTCGACGATCTCCTCGACCTCGCAGTCGAACACCGACAAGGCCCCGACCAGCAGCGGAACACCCGAGACCGCCGTCACCCAGTGGCTGCCGGCAAAGCGATCGGCGCCCTTCAGCCCGCCCTTGCCGGCAAAGCGCTCGGCGATATCGAGCTGGTCGGCATTGAGGATGCTCACGCCGAAGGCGCCGTGGCGCTTGATCAGCGGGAAAGAGGAGGCATCGCGGTTGATGCTGACCAGCAGCGTCGGCGGCTCGACCGACAGCGAGGTTACGGATGTGACCGTCATGCCGCTGATGTCCTTGCCCCGCCCGGCGGTGATGACGCTGACGCCGCCGGTGAGATGGCGCATGGCGCCGCGGAAATCGGCGGGCGAGACGGGAATTTCGGTCATGAGGTCGCGGGGCACTACATTCATGGCATGCTCCCCGAAGCGGGGTTCCTCTTTATCTAGGTACGATCGTCCGCCGACAAAAGATGGCTCAGGATCGAGCCTTCGAGGCCGGCGAGCTCGACCGAGCCGCGTTCGCGCGGCCGGACGGCGTTAACCGTGACGTCATGGGCGATGCGACCCTCCTCGATCACCAGCACCCGGTCGGCCAGCGCGACGGCTTCGGAGACGTCGTGGGTCACCAGAATCGCGGTAAAGCCCTGGTCGCGCCAGACCCGCTCCAGGAGACGCTGCATCGAGATCCGGGTCAGCGCGTCCAGCGCGCCGAGCGGCTCGTCGAAGGCGAGCACGCGCGGGCGCGACACCAGCGCGCGAGCGAGCGCGACGCGCTGCTTCTGCCCGCCCGACAGCACCGAGGGCCACTGGTCGCGCTTGTCGGCAAGCCCGACCTCGCCCAGGGCTTTCTCGGCCCGCGCATGCGCATCGGCGGAGGCACGATCACGACCAAGGCCGACCTCGACATTGGCGAGCACGCGTGCCCAGGGTAACAGCCGCGGCTCCTGGAACATCACGCGAATGTCTTCCGCCTGCACCTCGTCGCCAAAGCTGATGCTGCCGGCATCGATCTTTTCGAGGCCGGCGATGAGACGCAGCAGCGTGCTCTTGCCGCAACCGCTCTTGCCTACGATGGCGACGAACTGGCCGGCAGGGATGTGCAGGTCGATACCACGCAGCACCTCGTTGTCGCCGAAGGATTTGCGCAGGCCCCAGATGCTGAGCGGCAGACCGCTGGCCTGCACCGGCCGGTCCTCGCGCAGCACGCGGGCGTGCGGCGCGAAACTGGCGCGGCTGGCGAGCTCGGTCTCGGGAAGAGAGGTACGAAGCGCTGTCTGCATGTGATTCCCAGTATTCTTGCTCAACGTTTCTGGAAGGCGGGGTGCCAGGAGAGCGTCAGACGCTCCAGCACGCGGGAGGCGCTGTCGGCGAGCTTGCCGAGCAGGGCGTAGATCAGGATCGAGAGCACGACGACGTCGATCAGCATGAACTCGCGCGCCTGCATCGCCATGTAGCCGAGCCCCGACGAGGCCGCGATGGTCTCGGCGACGATGAGCGTCAGCCACATGATGCCGAGCGCGAAGCGGATGCCGACGAAGATCGAGGGCAGCGCGCCCGGGAAGATCACGCGGCGGAACAATTCGCCGTCGGTCATGCCGTAGATGCGGCCCATCTCGATCAGCTGCGGATCGACGGTGCGGATGCCGTGCAGCGTGTTGAGGTAGATCGGGAAGAACACGCCCAGCGCCACCAGGAACAGCTTGGCGCTCTCGTCGATGCCGAACCAGAGGATGACCAGCGGGATCAGCGCCAGATGCGGCACGTTGCGCACCATCTGCAGCGTGGTGTCGGTGAGCTTGGCCGAGAGCTGCGACAGGCCGTTGGCGAGCCCGAAAGCGAAGCCGATGCCGCCGCCGATCAGAAAGCCGATCGAAGCACGCCAGAACGACACCCAGATGTTGCGGCCGAGCTCGCCGGAAAGCAGCAGCTTCCAGCCGGCGAGCACGACGTCGCTCGGTGCCGGCAGCACGCGCGTCGGCACCAAGCCGGTGACGCTGGCGACCTGCCAGATCGCGATGATGGCGAGCGGCACGATCCACTGGATGAGACCGTCGACGCGCGGCAGGCGGACGCCGCGCGGAAGTGAAACGCTGTCGATCAGACTCATGACTGGGACACCCTGTGCTGCGGACGGTAGTCGCTGCCGACCGTTTCGCCGAAGGGACCACCATTGAAGTGCAGCTTGGTCACGTTGCTCGGCTGCTCCAGCGAGAGCAGCGGGAACACCAGCTCGGCGAAGCGATAGGCTTCCTCGAGATGCGGGTAGCCCGACATGATGAAGGTATCGATGCCGAGATCCTGATATTCCTTGATGCGCGCCGCCACCGTCTGGGCGTCGCCGACCAGCGCCGTGCCGGCGCCGCCGCGCACCAGGCCGACACCGGCCCACAGGTTCGGGGCGATCTCGAGCTTGTCGCGCCTGCCGCCGTGCAGCTGCGCCATGCGCTGCTGGCCGACGGAGTCCATGCGGGCAAAGTTCTTCTGCGCCCGTGCGATTGTGTCGTCGCTGACATGCTTGATCAGATCATTTGCAGCGCGCCAGGCTTCCTCGTTGGTTTCGCGGACGATCACATGAAGTCGGATGCCGAAGGAGAGCTCGCGGCCGCGTGCGCTCGCGATGTCCCTCACCTTGGCGATCTTCTCGGCGACCAGCGCCGGCGGCTCGCCCCAGGTGAGATATTTGTCGACGGTGTCCACCGCGACATCGATACCGGCATCCGACGAGCCGCCGAAATAGAGCGGCGGACGCGGCGACTGCACCGGCGGAAACAGCAGCTTGCCGTCCTCGATGCGGATGTGCTTGCCCTCGACGTTCACCGCCTTGCCGGCGAGCAGGTCGCTATAGACGCCCAGGAACTCGCGGGTGACCTCGTAGCGCTCATCATGAGCGAGGAAGATGCCGTCGCCCTTGTTCTCGACGGGATCGCCGCCGGTGACGACGTTGACGAGCAGCCGGCCGCCTGTGATGCGGTCCAGCGTCGCGGTCATGCGCGCGGCAACGCTCGGCGATTGCAGGCCGGGGCGAACGGCGACGAGATAGCGCAGCCGCTCGGTGAATGGCGCAACACTCGAAGCGACGATCCAGGAATCCTCGCAGGAACGCCCGGTCGGCAAGAGCACGCCGTAATAGCCGAGCTGATCGGCGGCCTGGGCGATCTGGCGCAGATAGTTGAAGTTGACCTCGCGGCCACCGATGCCGGTGCCGAGATAGCGGCCGTCGCCATGGGTCGGCAGGAACCAGAGGATGTTGGCGTTGCTTGGCTTGCTCATGATTCTGCTCACGATCCTGACTTCCGCGCGACGTCGGAAATCTTGATGGATTTGGGAATCAGGCCCAGCGCGAAGAACGCGTCCGCAACCTGCTGCTGGTCGGCGATGACGGCATCGGTGATCGGCTTGATGCCGTAGGCCTGCCGCTTCAAGGCCACCTCGACCACCGGGACCGAAAGCCCGATCGCCGGCGCGAGCTGCTCGGCGACCGCGTGGATGTCGCCCTTGGCCCAGTCGTCGACCGCGCTGAGCTCGGCGAGCACGGCGTCGACGACCTTCGGATTGGCGTCGAGGAATTTCTTCGAGGAGAAGTAGAACTGGTAGTTGGCGACGATGCCGGTGCCGTCGGCCAGCGTGCGCGCGCCGGTGGCGGTTTCCGCGGCAGCCTGGAACGGATCCCAGATCACCCAGGCATCGACCGCGCCGCGCTCGAAGGCGGCGCGGGCATCGGCCGGTGCCAGGAAGATCGGCTCGATCTCGGAATATTTGACGCCCGCCTTCTCCAGCGCCTTGACCAGGAGATAGTGGACGTTGGAGCCCTTGTTGAGCGCGACCTTCCTGCCCTTGAGCTCAGTGACCGATTTCAGCGGGCTGTCCTTCGGCACCAGGATCGCCTCGCCTTTCGGCGCGGGCGGCTCATAGGCGACATACTGGATCGGCGCGCCGGCGGCCTGCGCGAAAATCGGCGGGGCTTCACCGGTGTTGCCGAAATCGATCGCGCCGACATTGAGCGCTTCGAGCAGCGGCGGGCCGGAGGGAAATTCGGTCCACACCACGTTGTAGCCGTCGGCGGCGAGCTTCGGCTCCAGCGTGCCCTTGCTCTTGAGCAGCACCAGCTTGCCATATTTCTGGTAGCCGATGCGGACCACCTTGTCCTGGCCGTAGGAGGTGCCGACCGCGGCGGCGACGATGCCGATCGACAGCATGACGGCCGCGATCAGACGCTGGATGATACGCCTCATGTTCAAACCCTTGTGCGTGGGAAGGTTGGTCGGCACGGTCAGGCGGCCGGGTTGCGCCAGACGATGTCGCGGATCACGATCGGCTTCGGGATCAGGCCGAGCTTGTGGAAGCGGTCGGCGACGCCCTGCTGGGTCGCGACGATGTCGTCGGTGACGGGGCCGACCACGAAGGACGAGCGGTTGGCCGCGATGGTCTGGATATCAAGCGGAATGCCGGTGACGGCAGCGAGCGATCTCGCGACCTCGTCGCGGTGCTGCTCGGCCCATTTCGCGGTCGCGGTGGTGACGTCGACGATCTGCTGCAGGACCGCGCCGTGGCTCCTCGCGAAATCGCGGTTGGCGATGTAGAAGGAGTTGGTCTTGGTGACCTCCCGTGCATTGATCAGGATGCGGCCGTTCTGCTTGGTCTCGCCGATCGCGAAATACGGATCCCAGATCGCCCAGGCCTCGATGCTGCCATTGGCGAAAGCGGGGCCGGCGTCGGGCGGCGTCAGGTAGACCGGCGTGATGTCGGCATAGGTGAGCCCCGCCTTCTCCAGCGTCTGCACCACGATGTTGTGGGCGCTCGAGCCCTTGGTGAAGCCGATGCGCTTGCCCTTCAACTCGGCGATGGCGCGGATCGGCGAATCCCTGGGCACCAGGATGCCCTGGCCGTTGGTGATCGGCTGTCCCGCGGCATAGACGATCGCGGCGCCTGCGGCCTGGGCGAACACCGGCGGGGAATCGCCGACCGCGCCGTAATCGATGCTGCCGACATTCATCGCTTCCATCATCGGCGGCCCCGAGGAGAACTCGACCCACTTCACCTCGATGCCTTGCGCCGAGAAATGTTTTTCCAGCGCGGCCTGCTGGCGCGTGATGACGAGCACGCCGTTCTTCTGGTAGCCGATACGAATCTCCTTCACCGCGCCTTGCGCGATTGCGGGCGATGCGAACGCAGCGGCGGCGGCCGTTCCAACGGAAAGCTTGAGGAAGTCACGACGCTGCATTCATCACTCCAGGCCGCACGTGGCCGTCGTTCATTGCGATGCGGCAATGATGGTGTGGGTCGGCGGAGCTGTCGAGACATCGGGAAAAATAGCGATGCGCGCACTGCGCGCGTGGCGGCGCGCATGAATAATCTTTCAACCGCTCGCAGTGATGCAGACGGAATTTTTCCGCACGCGAATGTGAGAGCGGCACGGATTCGTCCGACGCTCTCACGGTCAGAACAAAAACGCGAAAACAACCCCATGCACAGTAGATTGGGGCGAGCGCAAACAATGCCTCCCGTTTATCCGAAGAAGATTTGACACGTCGGGCAAAACAGGGGCATAATGCCATCATCGCGGTCGGCATCACCGTGGCCCGGAGCTCCCTCCATCACCTCCGCTGTCGTTCCCGGCGCAGGCTGGGAATCCAGTACGCCGCGGCGCCTCCGATCCAACGACCGTCTCTGGGATACTGGATCGCCCGCCTTCGCGGGCGATGACACCGTTCGTGCGCAGGGGCCGGCCTAGTGCAACCACCTCATCGGCAAATTCTGCAAGCCCCGAAACGCCCATCCGCCGATCCGTACCGGCTCGTCATCGGCAATCTCGATCCGCGTCGCGCGGGCGAACACGGTCGGCAGCGCGACGTCGGCGATCATCGCGCGCGATGCGAAGGCGCCGGCGCAGAAATGCGGGCCGGCGCCGAAGGCGACGCTCTTGGACGTGTCGCGCCGCACGTCGAACTGATCGGCGCGCTCAAAATGCGCTTCGTCGCGATTGGCCGAGCCGAACATCAGGAACACGCGCTCGTCCAGCTCGAACGTGACGTCCCGGATGTTCCACGGCTTGGCGATGCGGCGCGGCGACATGCCGATCGGCGAGATCCAGCGGGCATATTCCTCGAAGGCCTGGAGCCAGGACACTTCACCGCGCCTGACAAGATCGAGCTGCTCGGGATGGGTCAAGAGCGCCCACACCGTGCCCGCGATCGCCTTGCGCGGCTCGTTCTGGCCGCCCGAGATCGCGAGCTTTACATTTGCGCGTACGCTCTCCATCGGCATGCCGGAGGCGAGCAGAACACCCAGAATGCTCTGGTCGGGCTTCTTGCGCATCACCGGCAGGATGTCGTCGATCGCCGCATCGATGCCCGATGTCGCGGCGTGGCAGCGCGCCTCGACCGCGGGATCGCCGGCATAGTTGGCGATGCCCTCGATCATGCCTTGCGACCACACATCCATGTCCTGGTATCGGATGTTGGTGAGGCCGGTGATCGACTTCAGGCATTCGCCGGCGAACGGCAGCGCGAAGTCGCGCATGAAGTCGATCCGCCCAGGGGCGATCGAATCGAGGATGCGATCGGCATGAGCCTGGAACAGCGCGGTCCAGTGCGCCTTCACCGTCTTCGGCGAGATCGTCGGAAACATCGCGCGCCGCTCGGCCTGATGCGCCTCGCCGTCCTTGCGCATCATGTTGTGGCCCATCAGCCGGTTCATCAGGCCGGCGGGCTGGTGCGAGGAGAATACGTCGATCTGCTTCTCGGAGATCGAGATGTCGTCGCGGCTCGTCAGCAGCGTCGAGCCGAGCTGCGGCACGAACGCGATCGGCGCCTCCTTGCGCATTTTGGCGAGCATCGGATAAGGGTCGGCCCAGAAGGCGGCCGGGTCGATGTCGATACGCGGCGCGGTGCTCAAGCCTGGCTCCCCTGGATTCTCGTTTCCTCCAGGTCAGACTAGCGCGCCGCGGCGCCGGCGTCTGTCCCTAGCGACAGGGACAGGCGGAGCTACTGGGCCTCGGCGATCCTCGGTCCGGATGACAGCATCTGCGCGTTGGCCGCCAAGGGCCGCTTCGATGGCGATGCCGGGTCCGGCAACCGGAACGCGGCGTCGGACGGCGCGCCCTGGAATGGCCGGCGGGCAACGGTTGCCGGGAGCACGATCACCTTCGCTCCGACTTTCACCCGCTCATAGAGGTCCACGACGTCCTCATTGGTCAGCCGGATGCAGCCGGACGACACCCGCTTGCCGATCGTGTCGGGCTTGTTGGTGCCGTGAATTCTAAATTCGGTCTCGCCGAGATACATCGCCCGCGCGCCGAGCGGATTGCCGGGACCGCCTGCCATGAACCGCGGCAGATAAGGCTGACGCCCAATCATCTCCGCGGGCGGACGCCAATCCGGCCATTCTGCCTTACGAGCCACAGTCTGCTCGCCTGACCATGCGAAGCCCTCGCGACCAACACCGATGCCGTAGCGCATCGCTTGCGTGTCGCTCAGAACGAAATAAAGGAACGTGTTCTTGGTATCGATGATCACGGTGCCTGGGGGCTGGCGGCTGGCATAGTCAACCACCTGCCGGACCAATGCTCCGGGAACCTCAGCGTCGGCTTTTGGTGGTTCGACCAGCGGCGCCGGGGTCGGAATCGGAGCCGGAGCCGGCGCGGATGCATGAACTGGCGGTGCGACGTAGACCGGCGTTGAAGATGCCTTGGCTTCCTGTGCGGACGGCTTGCGTGCCGGTTGCACGCTCGCCGGGCGAGACAGCAAACCGTAGCCCAATGCGGCGACGGCTACGGCGCCAATTGCGACTCTCGCGGCCATGGGTATCGCGAGGGCCGCTGCCTTTCCACGCTTCGCCCGCTTACTCATGTCTCTGCCCAGGTCACCATGCCCAAGAGACGTACCCAGCAAAATTTAAGAAACTTCGAAGCGATTTCGCTCGGACGGGAGCCGTTCGCTATGGTTAACGCCGGACTCTTGTTCGGCGACATCAAAGTTGTGGGCACCACTTGATATTTGGCCGGCGACGGGCTCTTGCGGACGTTACGCCGAGCACCGCTGGATTGATACAGCTTGCGGGGGAGCTTCTTGATAATCTCCCGCAGCTCGAGGGTATACTCCTCGACGGTGAGCGTCATCCAAGCGTGACGGTTCGGATTCTCGTTCACCACCCGTTCGGCAGGGACTGAACAGGGCAATACCGGCAAGAAACCTCCGCTCCACCGGCGCAGTCCAACTACTAGATTTCATGAGGAAGGCGAGTGCTGCGCATGTGCAGTGTTCGGCGAGCCCACAGGCAGCTCCTCGTCATACAGGCGGTTGACCCTGTCTCGCATTACGCCATAGCACTCGCATGCAATCGTCTCGAGCCGCGCTCGGTCGATCTCCAGCATTCCTCGCTGTTCTGAAATGATGCCGCCGGCGGCTCGAACTTTGCGCATCGTCAGCGTCACAGTCGTTCGGCGCACCCCGAGGAGTTGTGCTAGCGCCTCCTGCGTTAACTGAATTCGGCTATCCGCAACTCGGTCGTGAATGTCGAGCAGCCATCGGGCCATACGGCATTCCACCGAATGGACCGCGTTGCAGGCTGCTACGTTCTGAAGCTGCAACAATTGCGTGCGAAAATGGAAACGAAGAACACGCCTGATCGCAGCGCTTTGCTCAAAGGCACGCTGCAATTGCGGAACATGTACATGGAGCGCGGTTCCGGCCACATAGGACGTTGCCGTGACTGGCGACCTCGACCGCAAGGGACTTAGAACGGAGAGAGCGCCGACCGCTCCTTCTGAGCCCATGAGAGTGGACGCGACAATATGACCGTCCGACATTTCGACTAAGAACGATATGGCGCCGCTGAGGGGAAAATAGACCTGCTTGAACTCGTCTCCTGTTCGCACCAGCACATCATCGAAGCCGAAAGACATTTTCTGAAGGTGGGGCGCAAGCAAGTTGAAATCGGCTGGGGGCAACGCCGCCAAAAGCCTATTCCCATGGCGGGTCTGGAGCGCCATCGCGGATGGTCCCTGAAACCGCGCGAAACTACCAAGACTGAAATCCGCGCTAAGCGCGCACGTTCCTAACTGGCCTGTTGTCCGTAGTCCAAACTGTCGCTTCCGGTCATGATCGCCGATTGGCAACTCGACCGAATATTTCCGTCCACCTCAATGAGCTGACGCCAGGGTTGCGCTCCTGGCGAGGCAACATTCGTAAAATGAAAGAGGCCGCCAACTGAAGCGGCCTTAGTATAGCTCCCAATTCTTTCGGGCGCTCTTTTGCGAAGAGCCCGGCATCAATCTTCTAGTCCGGTACTGCTAGTCGCAACGGCGGATTCTGCGGACCGAACCGTCGTCGCGCTCGATCGTGACGGTGCGGCATTCACCGCGATATCCGCGATCATATCCGTAAGCGCGATAAGCGGGTCGATCGTACTCTCGATAGTAGCGCCGCTCCGGGCCCACTCTCACGCCGCCGAGCGGAGTATCAACGGCAACTTGAGCTGACGCGGGTGCAATGGAGATCGGGGTGGCGATCGCGAAACCAGCGACCGCCAGTACACCGGCCAATAGCAGAGTTCTCATGCGAGTTCCTCCTAAGTTATTGCAATTGCTCTCCAACATCCCAGGCAGGGGCAAGGTTCCTGCACGAACTCATCCGAATGGCGAGCGGCCCAGACTTAGTCGCCGGCGTCGGATGAATACGGACAGCGCTAGCTCGCGGCGCATATTCCTGAATCAAACAAATGCTGAGCGGAATGTCTGTTGGGGGTCAATCGCGCCGGGTCGGCCCGGCCAAAATGGCGTCCGGGTTTACCCCTTAGGGCCGACGTCTAGGCGTCGAGCGTAGCCTGTCGCGATGCGGCAGCAGCGGACGTCAACGTGGCCTGAAATGAAAGAAGCCGCCAACGGAGGCGTCTTTCTAGTGTCTCGTCGGGATAGCCGGGGGAAACTTCGCTAACCACGCGCCCCTTCTCGTCTCGCACTTGGATTGTCATCTCGCCAAGGTAGGAACTCGACGCCTCTTGCTCTGCCTGAGAGACGAAACAGAGAGAGCGCGCAGGGCTTCGTCCTGCGCTGCTTTCGAATTTTTCAACTCGATCCCTTCCTCGTCAACGACGAGCGAATAGCCATCGCTCAAGTCGAAATAGTGCCTCGTCATAGGTCACCGCATAGGTGCGATCACGACGAAGGAGAGACAGACCACTAAGGTTGCGGTGCTCAAAACAACCACGACTAACGCCTGCTGCTTAAGCTGATCCAGCTTTCGCTCCATGGCAGCCTCCGGCTTCAGTACCGGATTAATTAACCTGCGTTAGCTTTGTTCCGCGGCTTGGCAATCTGTTTGGCAGGTACGGGCATGGCCGACGGTCCGGCGTGGAGGGTTGCGCTGCTTGGGATAGGCCGAGAAAGCTGTCTCTCATTCCCAGCGCTCTGCGGGTCGTATCCCTGTGCTCAACATGCGAAGCCCGGAGCAACCGGTACGCGGTTGGAATGTCTAAGGCGAGGTCGATCGATCGGCCCGCGCGTTCCAGCCCATCAATAATTTCGATCTGGCGGCAATATGCTTGTCCCTCAGCGCAACGTGGCGCTCAGCCTGAGCTAGATGTGTGCCCGGACAAGCCGAAGGTCCATCCGGATAGCATACGCCTAATCAGGCCACTCTAAAGAACAAAACAGGCCACTGTGGTCGGAACCGGCCAGCGCCGCCCGTGGGGTACTGAATGAGGCCACCTGCTCTGGCGACTTAGGACACCTCGAATTGAGTGCTCCTTTGGCGCAATCCTCATCCGAGGCGGATAGGCGTACAGTCTAACCGCCTTCGGGCTCGAATCATCTAGCCCCGGAGCCCGTCGAGCAGGCGACCTCGCCATATGTAAGAGTATTGGCGGGGCCGCTGCTCCTCTGAGCGCAGGGCCAACGAAGCGGCTTTATTCTGCGGCGTCTTGGACGGTGCGGATCAGCTCAGCTCTGTTGGCTAGATCTTCGTAATTCTTGGCCACATTCCGGAGTGATTGCGCGACCTGTTTGTGCTCGCAGTTATTGGCCTTGGTGCGGAACTCCTCCGCGCGATCCCGCCAGTACTTCGGCGGATGCATACGCTCGATACCCATGAGCGACCCCCTGTTTGGCTGCTCACGTCATTAATGGACGCTCAGTCCATGCGTTCCCCTTCCACAGGCCCAAATAGCACAAAATCAAACCTGAGTCAGGACGCCGCGGGTCAATACGGGCAGTACCGGACGCCAACTGAGGCGGCCTTACTCTTTGGCTTCCGGGTGGAGTTCAGCTTTCTTCGCCAACAGCTCGGCAATCAGCTCGGCTATGCCGTCTAGCGTGATCTTGTCGGTGATGCGGGACAGCAGCGCCTTGTAGTGCTCAATCTTCTCGTCAAGCTCGCTGCACTTCTCACACATCGTCGGCTCCGCAAACGACGATACTTAATCGAAGAAGTATAAAGGCGGTTCCTAGGAAGAACCTTGCGAGGCTCGCACGGTTGCTTTTTTAACCTCGCCAGCGCACCAGTTGAGAAGTCATGTCCGCTTTGCTCCTCGGAAGCAGACATCCCGGACGATGAGTCTCCTCAGTTCAAACCATCAGGCCCCGCGAGCAGGCGCAGCACGATCGCAAACAGTTCGTTCTGCGAGGAAATGCCGAGCCGCTGATAGGCGCGCTTGCGGTAGGTCAGGGTCGAATGCAGGCTGATGCCGAGTCCTTTCGAGATCGCCTCGGAGCTGAAGCCGAGCAGGATGCGGCGGCAGACCTCCTGCTCGCGCGGCGTCAGCGCGGACAATGGAGCGCGCGTTGCGAACAGGGCGGCGAGGTTCTGGTCGGGCGCTGCGGCCTGCTGGAAGTGACGCGCGACGCTGGCGCCGATCGCCGGCGCGATTGTCTGCAGCCGCGCGCGCTCGACATCGCCGAAGCGCCCCTGGGACGTGATGCGATAGAAATTGACATAGAAGCAGGTGTCGCCGTTCCAGATCGCGGTGGCGCATTTGTCGACGATGCCGGAATCCTGAAAGAAGATTTTCCGATAGCGCGCACCGTACATGCGCGGCGCGAACGACGGCAGCATGATCGGCGCACCGCCATCGCCCTCGAACAGCGCATCGCGGTTCGGATCGGATTCGTGAAACTGCCCGGCATACGCGGCGCCGAGATCGCCGCCGATCGGGATGTTGCCGGCATCGAGCAGGCAACTCGCCGCGCCGGCGCGGCTCAGCGCGAACACCATGCAGTGACCGACCCCGGCCTGCCGGCGCAGCGTGTCGATCAGGACCTTCGGAAAGTCGGACCGGCCGATGGCGAGCACTGCGGGCGTGACGTCGCCGGCCGCCAAGCCGGAGCCTGCCCCCTGGGAACGCATCGCTTCCTCCGTCAGATGCCTTTTGCCGGAGGATAGCAGCAAGGAAATTCTACCGGAAGCCGGCGTAGGCAGCGGCTGCGATCAACTGAGCCGGTTCACCAGCCCGCGCCTACCTAAGTATGTGCCCTTCATACCGGTGCGCAATGGCGCGATCCGAGTGCCTGATGCTACCAATCAATCCGGAGTGAAAAGCAACGGAACCGGTCTTGCGAGCCGGCAGTTGCGGGGCAAGGTCGGCGGCGTCGTGCCCGCCGGCCTTTCTCGACCTTTTGGATTTTACGCATGATCTATCCGGAAAACCGCTTCGCACTTTTCCGGATCATGCTTTAGCGGCGCGTCGCCGCTCAACTGGTGTCCGCTGCCACGCTTGGCCGGAGAGTACGCCATGAGAAACATCGCAGATCTCCTGATGCGGTTTTGGCAAGAGAGCCAATCCACATCGAATCCCGAGGTTGCGGCTATCGCCGAAAACCGGGATCGATCCAGCATGGCTGATTTTGTCCGGATCCTGCAGTCCTACGATCAAGCCCAGTACGGCAGAAGCTAAAGCGGACTGGCTTGCCCACACCGGGGTTCTCGCTTGCGCAGACACCCTCTCTCGCAAGCAGAGAGGGAGCGCTCCTCCCTCGTTGCTGCATCAGCCCACCGGCCCCAATGTCCAATCGTCTCCTGAAAGCGGGCTCACTTTCACGTCCTTGATGACGCCCCGCTCCAGGCTCGGATCGAAATGGCGCATCGTGCGCTCGTTGAAGTCGATGATCCGGCCGGGCCTGAGCGGTCCCACGTCATTGATCTTGACGATGACCTTCTTGCCGACGGCCTCGACGAGGGCATATTTCGGCCTCTCGCCAAATAGCACCCCACCAAATTTCCTGCGCAAGCTCGTCTTGATGGCAGCCGTCCAGCCAGAGGGATCATAGCGCTCGCCGGAAGCTGTCCTCGGACCGCCCTCCTCCTTGCCGGGCTTGAACGGATTGTACATGGATGCAGCGCCGACCACCGTGCTTCCGGAGGCGGCATCGACGACGTTTGAGTGAACTCCCCGCGTTTCACCCCGGGCAACGGCAACGGAAACGGCAAGCGCGATCAGGGCGCCGCAGATTGCGGCGCTCGAGCGGAACAGCATCATATCTCCTGTGATTTTCGATCGTCGGTTCCCGACGTCGCAAACGGGGCAAGCGAACGCAGGCGCGTTCATGAAGCTTGCACCGGTGTTTTACGGAATCGCGCCAACCCCTTGGCTATGGAACCGTCGCGCGAACCAGAGTGGTTCCCACGAAGTGTTTTAAGTTGCCGCCGGTTAAGACAGAGATTGCGTCAGCAACATGACCTGTCGAACGGCCTATTCCGCCGCCGTCTTGGCTGGTGCGACATTGATCGCGAGCTTGCCGTAGCGATCCGTGAAAGCCTCGGTGTCGATCTCTTCGAGCTTGATCTCGCCGCTCATCACGCCCTGCTTCCACGCAGCCTGCGCCGGATCGTTCCGGAATTCCGGCATCACCTCGCGGCCGAACAGCTCGAGCGATTCGCAAATGTGCTCGTGGCTGTTCTTGCCGGCCTGGTTGAGCAGGATGACCTGATCGATGTGCGAGGTCTGAAAGCGTTTCAGTTTCTTTCGGATCGTCTCGGGCGAGCCGATCAGGCCGCCGCGCAGCGCCGCCTCCTGCGCTTGCGGGTTGTCGCGCTTCCACCTGTTGTACTCGTCCCACATGTTGACGGTGTAGGGCGCGGGACGCTGTCGGTTCTGCGAGGCGCCGTAGAAGCGTAGCGCGAACTGAAAGAAGGTGGCGCCGTCGGCGCGGGCGCGCGCTTCTTCGTCGGTCTTGGCGCACATGAAGAACGAGACCAGCGCCATGTTCGGATTGATCTCTTAATCGGCAAGCTTGTGCAGCCGCTTTGTCACGGCGTTGTAGTAGGCGTGCACCCAGGCGTGTGCGGCATCGGCGCTGACGAACTGGAAGCCGAGCGCGCCAAAGCCGTGACGGCCGGCGCGCTCGATGGTCGGCAATTGCGAGCAGGCCATCCACAATGGCGGATGCGGCTTCTGCACGGGCTTCGGCACAACGTTGCGCAAGGGGATGTCGAAATACTTGCCGTGATGCTCGGACCCTGCGTCTTTGAACATCGGGAAGATCGCGGCGACGGCCTCCTCGAACACCTCCTTCTTGGTCTCCATGTCACGGCCGAACGGCGTCAGCTCGGTGATCGAGGCGCTCTCGCCCATGCCGAATTCGCAGCGGCCGTTGGAGAGCAGATCGAGCACCGCGACGCGCTCGGCAACGCGCGCGGGATGGTTGGTGGTGAGCTGGAGGATGCCGTGGCCGAGGCGGATGTTTTTCGTGCGCTGGCTTGCAGCTGCGAGGAAGGATTCCGGCGAGGGCGAGTGGGAGTATTCTTCGAGGAAGTGATGCTCGACGACCCAGGCGTGGTCGTAGCCGAGCTTGTCGGCGAGCTCCATCTGCGAGAGCGCGTTCTGGTAGAGGGCGAGCTCGTCCCCCGCGGCCCAGGGCCTCGGCAGCTGCAGCTCGTAGAAGATGCCGAACTTCATGACGCCTCTCCCAGTTTTCTTGCCCGCTTGTTGTTGCGGGCATCTTAATGGGCGAGGCGGCGCTGTCCATGGAGCGGCAATTCCGCCGCGCGGGAGACCCGATCCTTCGGCTGTAGGTCGCAATCAGCAGCCTTTCGGCGGGGTGCTGCGACATCCGCGCAAACCGATGAATTGATCCAGATCAACGCGTTAGCGATCCTGCTGCATCTAAGGTGCGGCAAGGCAACGGCCCGGATGCCGTCCCAATTCCCATAGAATTTCAGAGAGACCGAATATGTCGGGCCCTGACGACACGACCTCGCGCGTGCGCCGTAGGCGCATGGAGATTTTCGCCTTCCTGTTCCTGACCGCGGTCGTGATGCCGGTCCTCGCGGTCGGAACGGTCGGCTCCTACGGCCTCGGCGTCTGGATCTACCAGATGTTCGCCGGTCCTCCCGGCCCGCCACCCTCCCCGCATTGATTCCGACAAGCGAAAGACAGCCATCATGGCCCAGGGCTTACTCAACAAGGCCACACTCAACCGCCGCGCATTGATCACCGGCCGGGTGCTCAGCACCGAGGGCGTCATCTCCCCGCCTGGCTGTGAGATCGCCAGCATCGTCGTGCAGGCGCGGCCCGAGCGTCTTTCCGAGCTGGAAGCCGAGATCGCCGCGCTCCCCGGCTGCGAAATTCATGGACGGGATCCACGCGGAAAACTCGTCGTCGTGACCGAGGCGCCGGACACCGGCAGCCTCGGCACCCTGCTCAACACCATCCAGTCGCTGCGCCACGTCTATTCCGCGGCGCTGGTCTTCCACGCCATCGAAACGACTTAAGGGCCGGAGAGCCATCATGACATCGCCGAAGCTCGACCGCCGCCAGATGCTGAAGCTCGAGGCCGCCGCGATCGCGGCCGCCGCTGCCGGCATGCCCGCGCCCTCGCTTGCCGCCAATCTCGTCACCGAGCGCGACAACAGCGAGTTGAAATGGGACAAGGCCGCCTGCCGATTCTGCGGCACCGGCTGCTCCGTGATGGTCGCGACCAAGGACAACCGCGTCGTCGCCACCCATGGCGACATCAAGGCCGAGGTCAATCGCGGCCTCAACTGCGTCAAGGGCTACTTCCTCTCCAAGATCATGTACGGCCACGACCGTCTGACGCAGCCGATGCTTCGCAAGACGAACGGCAAATACGACAAGAACGGCGACTTCACACCCGTGTCCTGGACCGAAGCCTTCGACATCATGGAGGCGAAGTGGAAGGAGGCGATCAAGAAACGCGGGCCGAACGGCGTCGCCATGTTCGGCTCCGGCCAGTGGACGATCTGGGAGGGCTATGCGGCCTCGAAGCTGTTCAAGGCCGGCTTCCGCACCAACAACATCGATCCCAACGCGCGGCACTGCATGGCCTCGGCGGTGGCCGGCATGATGCGCACCTTCGGCATCGACGAGCCGGCCGGCTGCTACGACGACATCGAGGCCACCGACGCCTTCGTGCTGTGGGGCTCCAACATGGCGGAGATGCATCCCATCCTGTGGACGCGCCTCGCCGACCGCCGGCTCTCCGCGCCGCATGTCCGCGTCGCCGTGCTCTCCACCTTCGAGCACCGCTCGTTCGACCTCGCCGACATCGGCATGGTGTTCGTGCCGCAGACCGATCTCTACATCCTCAACGCCATCGCCAACCACATCATCACGACCGGACAGGTCAACAAGGATTTCGTCAACGCCCATACCATCTTCAGGCGCGGGCAGACCGACATCGGTTATGGCCTGCGGCCCGAGCATCCGCTGCAGAAGAAGGCCACGGGCGCGGCCAAGGCCAACGACTCCACCGAGATGAGCTACGACGAGTTCGTCAAGTTCGTCTCCGACTACACGCTGGAGAAGGCGGCAAAAATGTCCGGCGTGCCGCTCAACCGCTTGGAGGCGCTGGCCGAGCTCTACGCAGATCCCAAGACGAAGGTGGTCTCGTTCTGGACCATGGGCTTCAACCAGCACACCCGCGGCGTCTGGTGCAACAACCTCGTCTACAACATCCATCTCCTGACCGGAAAGATCTCCTCGCCCGGCAACAGCCCGTTCTCGCTAACCGGCCAGCCCTCGGCCTGCGGCACCGCGCGCGAGGTCGGCACCTTCTCGCACCGCCTGCCCGCCGACATGGTCGTGACCAACAAGGCCCATCGCGATCACGCCGAGCACATCTGGCAGCTGCCCGAAGGCACCATTCCCGACAAGAACGGCGCCCACGCCGTGCTGCAAAGCCGGATGCTGAAGGACGGGCTGATCAATGCCTATTGGGTGCAGGTCAACAACAACCTGCAGGCCGGCCCCAACGCCAACGAGGAAACCTATCCGGGCTTCCGCAACCCCGACAATTTCATCGTGGTCTCGGACGCCTATCCGACCGTGACGGCGCTTGCCGCCGACCTGATCCTGCCGACCGCGATGTGGGTGGAGAAGGAAGGCGCCTATGGCAATGCCGAGCGGCGCACGCAGTTCTGGCACCAGCTCGTCAATGCGCCGGGCGAGGCCAAATCCGACCTCTGGCAGCTCATGGAGTTTTCCAAGCGCTTCAAGACCGAGGAGGTGTGGCCGGAGGAGCTGATCGCCAAGAAGCCGGAGCTGCGCGGCAAGACGCTGTTCGACGTGCTCTACAAGAATGGCCAGGTCGACAAGTTTCCTGTTGCGGAGATCGAGGAGGGCTACGCCAACGAGGAATCCAAGGCGTTCGGCTTCTATGTTCAGAAGGGCCTGTTCGAGGAATACGCCCAGTTCGGCCGCGGCCACGGCCACGACCTCGCGCCGTTCGAGAGCTATCACAAAGAGCGCGGCCTGCGCTGGCCGGTGGTGAATGGCCAGGAAACGCGCTGGCGCTTCCGCGAGGGCAGCGACCCCTACGTCAAGCAGGGCACCGACGTGCAGTTCTACGGCTATCCGGACGGCAAGGCGCGCATCTTCGCGCTGCCTTACGAGCCGCCGGCGGAATCGCCCGACAACGAATATCCCTATTGGCTCTCGACCGGCCGCGTGCTGGAGCACTGGCATTCCGGCACCATGACGCGCCGCGTGCCCGAGCTCTACAAGGCATTCCCCGAGGCGGTCTGCTTCATGCATCCCGACGATGCGCAGGACATGAAGCTGCGCCGGGGCGACGAGGTGAAGGTGGTCTCGCGCCGCGGCTTCATCCGCGCCCGCGTCGAGACGCGCGGCCGCGACCGGCCGCCGCGCGGTCTCGTGTTCGTGCCCTGGTTCGACGAGTCCAAGCTGATCAACAAGGTGACGCTGGACGCCACCGATCCGATCTCGCTGCAAACCGACTTCAAGAAATGCGCCGTGCGTATCGAGCGGGTGAACCTGTCATGATGAAACGATTTGGCATAGCCGTGCTCGCGGTCGCGATCGCGGCCGGCGCGAGCTCGCTGACCGCGCAGACGGTGACGTCGGGCCTGCGCGGCGCGACCCCGCTCAACGACGAGGGCCCGGCGCCGCCGATGCTGCCGAACCGCAACACCTCCGAGCGGGAGTCGCGCAATTATCCGGAGCAGCCGCCGGTCATCCCGCACACGATCGACGGCTACCAGATCGACCTCAACGGCAACAAATGCCTGTCCTGCCACGCGCGGGCGCGCACGGCGGAATCGCAGGCGCCGATGGTCTCGATCACGCATTTCATGGACCGCGACGGCCAGTTCCTGGCCTCGATATCGCCGCGCCGGTTCTTCTGCACCGAATGCCACGTGCCGCAGAACACCGCGACGCCGCCGGTCAGCAACGATTTCACCGACATCGACACGCTGCTGTCGCGCGCAAGCCCCGGTGGCCGGCGATGACGACGACTGCTGACGGGCCCAATGAAAAGCTGGAGCAGGAGCTGAAGGCCAAGCGCGGCTTCATCGCGCGAAGTTCGGACTTCGCGCTCGAGCTCTGGGGCGTGCTGACGCGGCCGAGCACGGTGTTTGCATTGGGCACACTGGTGCTGGCTGGCTTCATAGCCGGCGTGATCTTCTGGGGCGGCTTCAACACCGCGCTGGAGCTCACCAATACCGAGAAATTCTGCACCGGCTGCCACGAGATGAAGGACAACGTCTACGCCGAGCTAAAGTCGACCATCCATTTCACCAACCGCTCCGGCGTGCGCGCGACCTGCCCGGATTGTCACGTGCCGCACAACTGGACCGACAAGATCGCGCGCAAGATGCAGGCCTCCAAGGAGGTCTGGGGCAAGATCTTCGGCACGATCGACACGCGAGAGAAGTTTCTCGACCACCGCCTCGAGCTCGCCGCGCATGAATGGGCGCGCTTCAAGGCCAACGACTCTCTTGAGTGCCGCAACTGTCACAGCGCCGATTCCATGGACATCACCAAGCAGTCGCCGCGGGCCTCGGTGGCGCACCAGCGCTTCCTGTTCACCGGCGAGAAGACCTGTATCGACTGCCACAAGGGCATCGCCCACCACCTGCCCGACATGCGCGGCGTTCCGGGCTGGCAGTAAGGCAGTCCGCGCTTGGTGAGGTCCGAGCAAGCACCTTCGAGACGGCTGCTTCGCGGCCTCCTCAGGATCAGGCTGAGCGGGATCTTTGCCCTCTGAAACCGCTGCCGCGCACGCCGTCCTCATCCTGAGGGCCTGCCGAAGGCGGGCGTCTCGGAGGATGGGCCACGGGACGTGTCTTGAGATGCGGTTGCCCTGCGCTTGAACCGCCAGGGCGAATGGTTAGTTTTGGGAGGACGGCGAATCGCCTCGTTTCGCCCTTTCAAGACAGATATGGCCACCTTCACCCCGCATCAGGACGCCGCGCTCAAGGCCGTTGGCGACTGGCTGAAAGCAAAACCCGGACGAGGCGGCACGCCGCCGGTGTTCCGCCTGTTCGGCTTTGCCGGCACCGGCAAGACCACGCTGGCGCGCCACATCGCAGAAGGCGTCGACGGCGAGGTGAAGTTCGCCGCCTTCACCGGCAAGGCGGCGCTCGTGATGCGCAACAAGGGCTGCGACCAGGCCTCCACCATCCACTCGCTGATCTACCGCGCCCGCGAATCCGGCGAGGAGCAGCCGAGCTTTGAGTTGTGGGACGACGCGCCGGCGTCCAAGGCCAAGTTGATCGTGATCGACGAATGCTCCATGGTCGATGCCGAACTCGGCCGCGACCTGATGTCGTTCGAATGTCCGCTCTTGGTGCTGGGCGATCCCGCGCAGTTGCCGCCGATCCAGGGCGGCGGCTTCTTCACCAATTGCGAGCCGGACGCGATGCTGACCGAGGTGCATCGCCAGGCCCAGGACGATCCGATCGTGCGGATGTCGATGGACGTGCGCGAGGGCCGCGAGCTCGACATCGGCCGTTACGGCGAGAGCGAGGTGGTGTCGCGCAAGGAGCTCGACCCTGATCGCGTCATGGGCGCCGACCAGGTGCTTGTCGGCCGCAACAACACGCGGCGCGCGTACAACATGCGGGTGCGCCAGCGGCAGAACATCGAGGATCAGTTTCCCGTCGCCGGCGACAAGCTGGTGTGCCTGCGCAACAACCGCAAGAAGGGCCTGTTCAACGGCGGCCTGTGGCGCGTCAAGTCGCGCAATACCTCGCGCTCGAAATCGCGCATCCTGTCGATGCGGCTCTCGCCCGACGAGGATTTCGGGCACAAGGTGACGAAGGTGTCGGTGCGCGCCGATTGCTTCGAGGGCGGCATCGAGCAGATCGCCTGGGAGCAGCGCAAGCCCTATGACGAGTTCGACTACGGCTACGTGCTGACGGTGCACAAGTCGCAGGGCTCGCAATGGGACGACGTCGTGCTGTTCGACGAGAGTTTTGCGTTTCAGGACTCCAGGGCACGGTGGCTCTATACCGGAATCACGCGGGCGGCGAAGCGGTTGAGCGTGGTGGTGTGACTAAGGTGACGCGCCGCGCAATGCATTCACCATGCGCTAGGCTTTGATGTGTATCACCATGCGATCCGCATGGGGCACGCGCATGAACACCGGAAGACCCGACTACCTCAACACGTTTGATCAGGCCCGCGCGAGCCGTCGCGACGTTCTGAAAGCTTCCGGCGTCGCGGCTGGTACATTCGCTGCCTCGCTCGCCGCGCCGGCGATCGCGCAGTCCGCGCCGCTTCGCATCGAGCACTCCGAGAAGCCGGTGCGGGTCTCGAAGGAACGCCTGAATGCGCTCGCGGCAAAATTCTATGGCGTGTTCAACGAACACGACATCCTGCCCAAGGACTTCTCCGAAAAGCATGCCGCGCACCACGACGTCGAGCTGCGCCGTATCGTCACCTTCACGCGCGTACCGGAAACCGGGGAGCGGGTGAAGGTGAGCGCGCTCGTCGCACTCCCCGTCGGCATCAGAGGTGCGTTGCCGGTCGTGTCCTGGCAGCATGGCACGATCCTGTCGTTCGACCAGGTTCCGTCGAACCTGCTGCACCTCGGCGATGAGAACTATCAGCTCCGCGACAATGTCGACTCGCTGGAGACGCTGTTCAACATCCAGCGCTTCGCCGGCAACGGCTATGCCGTCATCGCCGCCGACTACATCGGCAAGGGCCCCTATCGCGACGGTCGCGGCGAGGCCTATGCGGTCAAGGCTGCCACGGTGCAATGCTGCCTCGACGTGCTCGCTGCCGGGTTGCGCGAGCTGCGAACGGCCGGCCTCCGCCCATCGGCGCTGTTTCTGAACGGCTGGTCGCAAGGCGCGCTGAACACGCAATGGCTGAAGCAGGAGATGCAGCGCCGCAGCATGAAGGTGACGGCGACCGCCGTGCAGAGCCCCTTCAACAATCTGGCCGAAAGCTTCCATTACTGGGTGAACCCGGCCTCTTATATTCCAGCCACCGAGACGTCTTATCCGATGCCTCCGGCCTGGATCACGCCCTGCCTGATCGTGCTGCTCGGAAGCTATCGCCGGTATTGCGGCTTGAGCGATCTGTTCAAGACCGCGATCAAGCCGCAATACCAGGCGTTCGCGGAAAAATACTGGGCAGACTATAGCTTGGCGGGCGAGACCGCGAGCAGCGTTCCTCCGGCAGCCGATTTCCCGGTGGATGGGCTGTTCGAGCGCTTCACCACGGAGACCAACAGCCGGCTGCTGCGCCGGCTCGGCAACAATGGCGCGACCTTCTGGGGCTACGATTCCCCGATCCGCTTCTATTATGGTTTGGCGGACGAGGCGCTGCACCCGCGCCTGGTGAGGCCGGCGGTCGCCGCTGGCGGGCGTTTCGCGAATGGCGTTCCGGTCGGCGGCGCCAGCCATCGCGTCACCTTCCTGGCGAGCCTCTATGGCGATAGCACCACGCTGAACGGACAATCCACGGCGTTCGACTGGTTCAATTCGCTGCTGTGAGGGCGCGCCGCTCCAGCGGCCTCACGCAGTCGTGTCTCTCCTTCTGTAACAATCGCCCGCTCGTTCCGTATCTCCGATGTCCGAAATCGCCGGGCAGGCTGTTCGCCCGCCGCTAACCGCCTTAGACTGTCAGGCCTTCCGAAAGAGGATCCGCCATGAGCCGACCTGTCCTGTTGTCCCTGCTCGCCGCCACCGCCGCCGCGACACTGGCCTTCGCCATGCCGTCACGGGCCGCCGAGGACGCGGTCGTGATCCCCGCTCCCGCCATGGACGCGGCGCCGGCAACCGGCATCCAGACCGCCGTGGTCGCCGGCGGCTGCTTCTGGGGCGTGCAGGGCGTCTTCCAGCACACCGCCGGCGTCGTCAACGCTGTCTCCGGCTATGCCGGCGGCACCAAGGCGACCGCCGACTACCAGAGCGTCTCGAGCGGCCGGACCGGCCACGCCGAGTCGGTCGAGATCAAGTTCGACCCGAAGAAGATTTCCTACGGCAAGATTCTCCAGATCTACTTCTCGGTGGTGCACGATCCGACCCAGCTCAATCGCCAGGGCCCCGACACCGGCACGCAATATCGCTCGGCCATCTTCACCACCTCCGACGAGCAGAAGAAGGTGGCGGAGGCCTATATCGCCCAGCTCGACAGCGCCAAGGTGTTCAATAGGCCGATCGTGACCAAGGTCGGCGCGCTGGAGGCGTTCTATCCGGCCGAGGCCTATCACCAGGATTATCTGACGCTGCACCCGAACCAGCCCTACATCGCCTACAACGACCTTCCGAAGGTCGAGAACCTGAAAAAGCTGTTCGCGGATAACTACATCGAGAAGCCGACGCTGGTCAGTGCCAGCAAGGCGACCAACTGATCGAAAGATCGCAAGAGAAACGGGAGACCCATGCCCGACACCAAGGCGAAAACCACCGACGACAAAGTCATCAAGAGCGAGGAGCAGTGGCGGCGCGAGCTGACGCCGATGCAGTACGCGGTGCTGCGCGAGAAGGCGACCGAGCGTCCCTTCACGGGCGAGTACGAGCATGACCACCGCGCCGGCACCTATGTCTGCGCCGGCTGCGGCAATGTACTGTTCGAGTCCGATGCCAAGTTCGATTCCGGCTGCGGCTGGCCGAGCTTCACCCAGCCCGCCGTCGAGAGCCATATCGACGAGGAGCGGGACTTGAGCCACGGCATGATCCGCACCGAGGTGCTGTGCTCCAAGTGCAGCGGCCATCTCGGCCATGTCTTTCCCGACGGTCCCGGTCCGACCGGCCTGCGCTATTGCATCAACTCGGCGGCGCTGAAGCTCGAGCCGAAATAATTATTGCGCATCATTGGGTTCCCCAGTGAAACCCGATGACACTCATGTGCTTTTCTCTCCTGGCGGTGGGGCCGATGCGCACAGTCCGCCGGCCGCCAGGGAGGATGCCATGACGCTTGGGACCATCCTGATCATCCTGGTGATCATCTATCTCTTGGGCGGCTGGTCCGGCCGGATCGGCGGCTACGGCTACGGCATGGGCCATTCCGGCATGGGAATCGGCGGCGTCGTTCTGGTGGTGCTGATCGTGCTGTTGCTTCTTGGCAAACTGTAAACCATTCAAGTCATTGCAATTACTGGATTTCTCGCGCCTGCGGGGCTGCCATGCATGGATTCATCATTTCCCGCCGCAGGGGTCGCAATTCCGTCAAATCGGCCTATATTAAAGAGCGAAAATGACATGTGCGGCGGGCTCGCTCGATTGCGGCCCCTGCCCTCCCAAACCCCACGCGCTTGAAGCCCCAGAGAAGATCACGAGGTCTTTGACCATGCGTCCACTGCGTCCGTTCAACTTCAACACTTCCGCCGAACTGTTCCCCGCCGCGATCCGCAAGAAGAAGCGCGCCGGCTTCACCTATCGCCGGTTCGGCACCGCGGCCGAGGCCGTGCAGTTCGCGATGGAGCAGTTGCCGACGGATTCACTGAACGGCGCCTATCTCCAAGTCGAGGAAGCGCGCTTCGACCAGAACGGGATCCGTTCGCTCTATGAGAGCGACGCCTTCCCGCTGCCCCGCCGTCCCAAGCCGGCGCAGGCCGCCGAGACCGACGCCGACGCGGCGTAAGTTTCTTCGCAAGCCTCCGATGTGCGCAGGAAGCGCGATGGCCGAACGGTCGTCGCGCTTTTTGCGTTTTGGTTCTCCCTCCCCCCGCTTGCAGAAACAAGGCGAACTCTTGTGCCCTGGACGCAGTGCAGCGCTCCTTCAGCGGTGCGCTGCAGAGCCGGGGCCCGCGCATCAACGTCACTTGCGGCTTTCCTGGGTCCAGGCTCTGCGGCGCAGCGCCTACGCGCTGCACCTTGTCCGGGACAAAAAAGAGGGGAGCCAGAGGGGGCAAACAGCCTTACATCCGCGGCTGCTTGTCGAGCCAGCGGCGGAGCAGGCGCACGTTGCGCATGTTGGCGCGGAACATGACGTCGAAGGCGTCGCCGGCGAACGGCACCATGCCGACCACGCCATCGACCGCGACATTGCCGAGCATCCGCGCGGTGATGTACCAGGGCGCGCCCAAGGCGCGCGCCTCGCGCACCAGCCACAGCGAGATCGCAGTGGTGATGATGTCGCCGACGACAGGGATCAGCCCGATTAGCCCGTCGATGCCGTAGCGGATATTGGTGCCGGGCAGGATGAAGGCGACGTCGAGCAGTTTGGCGATCGCCTCGAGCCGCGCGATGCGCTGCTCACGGGTGAGACTGCCGAACGGGCTGCCGGCGAACGGATTGTCCTTGCCGAACTCGAAGCGAAACTCGCGAAACCCCTGATCCAGCGTCTCGGGGCGGATCTCATGCCCCTCCTGGTCGATGATCGGCCCGCGCGCCTCGCGGTCCGAAAAACCCGCGCGCGAGCGCCCTCCCGAACGGGATTTGCGCGGAGCAAGGATGTCGTCATCGGACATGGTCATGGTCTCTGGAGAACGCAACGGCGTGACGGAGGTTGCTGCCGCGCTCGAACGTCGCGCGCTCAGGTCGGGGCCGCTGCCGGTTGCGGCTCCTCGATATATCTATGCACGAGCCAGGATGAAATCACGGCCGGCACGAGCCCGACCAGGCCGTACAGGATGAACTGAACCACGCCGGAATCCGGCCCGCGCGAGCTGTAGGTCAGCGAGGCAAGGAGGAAGGCGAACAGGCCGACCAGCAGCATGCGCACGACCGGGCCGATCCGCCTGACATGGAGCAGGATGTCGTCGACCGCCCCGATCATCAGCGAGGGCAGGAAGCCGAACAGGTAGCTGTATTGCAGGGTCTTGAAGAACACCGCGAACAGCTTGCCGACCTCGCCGAGGCTGGTCTGGGCCCAATAGCCGGACTGGTAGGTGGTGGTCAGCAGCAGGAGAAACCCGCCGACGAACGGACCGACCAGCGCAAACACCAGATAGCGTTTCATCGAACCCCTCGTTACTCCACCTCGTTATAGCAGCGCCGCGGGAACCTTGAACAGCAGGCGCGGGCCCCTCCTCAAGGGGAACAAGTGGCAAGGCGCCGAGTTCAGACAGGACCTGAATCATTGCTGCCGGATTGGAGCCGCCAATGTCCCGCAAACTTGTCTTGGCGACGATCACGCTGGTTGCCATGAGCGGCCTGTCTCCCGCTCTTGCGCAGGGCCACATGGGCACGCCGCAGGAGCAGAACGCGTGCTCCCGGGACGCCTCGCGGCTCTGCCGCAAGGACCTCGGCAATGACAGCGCGGTGCAAAGCTGCCTGCAAGCCAACCGCGCCAAGCTGTCGCGCGCCTGCAGCAAGGTCTTCCAGAGCCACGGCATGTGAGGATCGAGCCCCTGCGGAGATCGGCGATGTCAGACATGCTGCGCGACGAGCAACTATCGATCCTCAGGGACATCAGCCAATCGGTTGCCTTCGCCGACGATCGGCACGGCAAGATCGGCGAGCTGATTGCGGGCGGCTATGTGATGAAGGACGGCGATCTGTTCGAGCTCACGCCAAAAGGCGTCAGCGCCCTCGAGGAACACGCCGCCGCGCTCGGCGCTGATGATGCGGACGACGCGGACGCATCGTCGGATCGGCCGATGTGACCCGCGCATTGCTGCCTTCCGCGTGACGTGCGCGCAACAACTGCGAATTCCTTCTCGTTGACCATTGCAGCTGCGTGACAATGGCGCATACTCGAATCGGGCGGCGCAGCACTTTTCGATTCGGACATCAGGAAATCGAGCGACCACATGCGGGAGTAAGCTCCCGGCGTGAAGGCTGTGACATGCGGCAGATCAAGCCGCGTGCGGCGCCCCAAAATCAAAGTGGCTCAAGCCCTAGGGAACTCGGGGACCATTCTACATGTCACGCTATCACACCATCGTTTCGCTATTCGCCTTCACCGCCGCCATCGCACTCCAGACGTCACCCGGCCTTGCCTTCTCGTCCGAAGCACAGCAAATGTGCTCCGCCGACGCGATGCGGTTGTGCTCTGGTGAAATCCCGGACATCCCCAGGATCACTGCCTGCATGGTCCGGAACAAGTCGCGTGTCAGCCCCGGCTGCCGCGCCGTGATGGACCGCGAGCACGCGGCGGCCGCAGCCGCGCGCAAGCGGGAAGCGGCGGCGCAATAAGCGGGCGGCCGACAGCGTCGAGCAGCGGCGGGTGCGACAACGCGCGCTCGCCGCGCGTCCGGCCTCACGGGAAACATTGTCGGGTTCCCGACATTGATCCGTTTCGAACGAGCAATCGGAGCGGATCATGGCTTCACGGACATTTGGAACGCTGGTCGCGATCGTCCTTGACGGCATCATCACGCCGGCCCTTGCGCAAGGCACAAGCGGAGCTGCCGCCGGCTCGGGCGGCACCGGTTCCGCGGGCGCGGCGGCCGCGGGTTCAACGGGCGCCTACGGGAACGGAGCCTATGGTGCCGGCACTTATGGCGCGTACAGCGGGACCAGCACCATCAGGCCGGCGACCAATTTAGGACCGACGGGCAGCACCAGCGGAACCACAGGCGGCACGAGGGGAACGACGGGCACCACAGGCGCAATCGCGCCGCCGAGGAAGGCGACGAACTATTTCGTGCCGTCCGATCCGTCGCTCGTTGGCCCGAGCGCGACGGCGTCCGCTCAGAGGAGTACGGCCATCAACGGTTCGAACACGGCACCGGGAGCGGACCAATCAACGGGTGCCGTCGGTGCGGCCGGGGTCGGCGTCGGCCATACCGCCAACGGGCAACCGATCGGCAGCTCCGGCTCGGGCCTTGGCTCGCCGGAAAATCCAATCGGCTCGACGTCGAAGTAGTTGGGCTAGTCGCCCCACTGCGCGAAGGCGTCGTTGAAGGCGCGCTCGCCCGGGGCGCCCTTCTCGATGGCGATGATGGCGCGGCGCTGGTTGGCGTAGACCAGCGGCACGTCGAACCATGAGCGCTCCTTCAGGAGCTGGACGTTGCGCGCGCGGTCGGCATCGACATTGGAGAGGCCGACCAGGAAAAAGCCGTCGGTGACCTTGACCGCGAGGCCGGCGAGCGGCGTGCCGCGCGCCTGCTCGTTCGACTTCATCAGGATGCCCGGCACGTTGGAGACGCTGCCGCCCGAAAAATCCGGCGGCAGGATGAAGGTCAATTCCGCGGTGTGGCTCGCCGGCAGCGACGAGTCGGTGTTGCGGCGGAACGACATCGTCATCTTGAACTTGCGGTCGGGGATCTCGATGTCGGCGCGCACGGCGACGTCGGCCTTCTGGTTGCCCGACGCCTTGATCGGCTCGAGCCGCCACACCACCGAGCCGACATATTGCTTGCCCTTCGGATCGGACGGATCCTCGTCGTACAGGACGACCTTCTGCGCCACCGGCGCGACCGGCTGGTCACTGGCGGAGGGCTGGCCGACCCGATCCGGGATCTTCGGCTTGCTCTGCGGCTGTGACTGATCCTTCGGCGCCTCCACCACCTGGGTCGGCGAGGACTTGAACAGATTGGTCGCGGTCTGGACCAGCTGCTTGCCCCAGAGGATGCCGGCGCCGACCAGGATCAACACGATGCCGATGGCGATCGCGCTCTTGAACGGGAACATCGAGCCGGTGCGGGCGCGCTTCTTGGCGTCGCGCTCCGGCCCGATGCGCGGACGCGGCGACGGTGGCGTGTAGCCCTCGGCCTCCTCCACCGACTCGTCGTAGGAATAGGGCGCGTCCTGCTCGCCGGCGCGGTTTTCCAGGCTCGGCTCCAGCCGGTCGAATTCCGGCGAGGGCGAGGGCACGTTGGCGTAGGTGCGGCGCGCGGCACGGTTGGCCTGCGCAGCGGCCCTCCCGAGATCGTTGGCGTCGGCGGTGATGTCGCGGAAGCCGCGCACGCCCGGCGCGGGCGGCAGCGGCGGCGGTCCGATGTCCGGCGGACGGCGCCCGCCGGCGCGATCGCGCCCGGCCTGCGGAGGTGCCGGCGGCTCCGGCATCGGCGGAGCGGGCGGACCCGGCTGGCGCGGGGCGTCGAAACGCGGCGCCCGCGGCGGACGCTGGGCATCGCCCTGGTCATCGGCATTGAAGGACGGACGGTCGGCCCGCGGCGGCGGCGGGGCCGGACGGGTGCGGGGCGGGCTACCCGGCTGAGGCCCGGCCGCATTGCCCTCGGCGGCGCGGGTGCTGGCTCTCCGGAAGGCATCGCCGCTGCCGCCGCGCCCACCGCCGCCACCGGGCCGCGAGGCCTCGCGGGCGCGCTGGGCGGCCTCGGATTCGACCTTGCGAACCGCCTCTTCCAGCGACAGCCGCTCGCGGGTGATCTCGGATTCGGAGAGCGGCGGCTGCACGCTGCGCAGCTGCGCGATCAGCGCCGTGCGCGCGCGCTCATAGAGCGCACGACGGCTTTCGCCGGGAGCGTTGGGGTCCAGGGCGGCAATAGCGCGGGCGATCAGCGGATAGTAATCAGCCATTTCTACTCAACTATACGCGCCTCCCGGTAAGATATCGTTAAGCCTCAAACGGATTTTGCACCAGGATAGTATCTTCACGTTCAGGGCTGGTGGAAAGCAGCGCGACCGGACACCCCACCAATTCCTCGATCCGGCGGACATATTTGATGGCCTGGGCCGGCAGGTCGGCCCAGGACCGCGCATTGGCGGTCGGCTCCTTCCAGCCCTCGATGGTCTCGTAGATCGGCTCGACCCGGGCCTGGGCGCCCTCGCCGGCCGGGAAATGGTCGATCTCCTTGCCGTCGAGCTTGTAGCCGGTGCAGACCTCGATCGTGTCGAAGCCGTCGAGGATGTCGAGCTTGGTCAGCGCCAGGCCATTGATGCCGCAGGTGCGGACCGCCTGGCGGACCAGCACGGCGTCGAACCAGCCGCAGCGGCGCGGACGACCGGTGTTGGTGCCGAACTCGCGGCCGCGCTCGCCGATCTTGCGGCCGGTCTCATTGTCCTGCTCGGTCGGGAACGGGCCCTGGCCGACACGGGTCGTGTAGGCCTTGCACAGGCCGAGCACGTAGCCGACGGCGCCCGGCCCGAGGCCGGCGCCGGTCGCGGCCTGCGCCGCCACCGTGTTGGACGAGGTGACGTAGGGGTAAGTGCCGTGGTCGACGTCGAGCAACGCGCCTTGCGCGCCCTCGAACAGCATGCGCTTGCCGGCGCGCCGCTCGATATCGAGCAGCCGCCACACCGTTTCCGCATAGGGCAACAGCTGCGGCGCCAGCGCGCTCAGCTCCTTCAGGATCTCCTTGCCGTCGAACTCCGGCAGGTTGAGACCACGGCGCAGCGCGTTGTGATGCGCCAGCAGCCGGTCGATCTTGTGCGGCAGGGTGTCGAGGTCGGCGAGGTCCATCAGGCGGATGGCGCGGCGGCCGACCTTGTCCTCATAAGCCGGGCCGATGCCGCGGCGGGTCGTGCCGATCGCGGTCGCCGCGCTCGCGGATTCGCGCAACGCATCGAGCTCACGGTGCAGCGGCAGGATCAGGGTGACGTTCTCGGCGACACGCAGATTGTCGGGGGAGACCGAGACACCCTGCGCACGCAGCTTGGTGACCTCGTCGAGGAAGGCGGCGGGATCGAACACCACGCCGTTGCCGATCACGGAGAGCTTGCCCTCGCGCAGCACGCCCGAGGGCAACAGCGCGAGCTTATAGGTCTTGCCGTTGATCACCAGCGTATGGCCGGCGTTATGACCGCCCTGGAAGCGGACGACGATGTCCGCCTGCTCCGACAACCAGTCGACGATCTTGCCCTTCCCTTCGTCGCCCCACTGGGCGCCGACGACGACAACATTGGCCATTCGCGGGTAATCCTTCGAAGATTTCTCTGTAGGTGGCACGATCCGAACGGAAAACCGGGACCCACTTTTCCTAAGATCGTGCCTAGCGCCCAGCCCTATTCCCGGCCCAAGGCCGTTCGCACGCGAGGCAACCCCACCGGATAAAGGAAGCGGCCCTTCTAGGCAAGCAAGAACGGGGCTTTTTCGGGCCCCGGAGGCCGGCCCAAGCCTTTGATATCCCCTTAAAATCTCGCAACCTTGGCGGCCGGCGCCACACCTTCGACCAAAGCGTGAGAAGCCGCCTTCGCCGCTGCATGGTCGCGATGCACCCGCCCCAGGTTGATGCAACCGCGATTTCCGTGTCTTTGGGCCAGGCCGGGCGATCAGCCGGCCCTGCTATCGCCGGGTCGGGGCCCCGGCGCATGACGCGGGGCCATAACAATCACAATGACCGCCACCGGGCAGACCACGGGCACCGAGACCTCCGGTCACAACTGGATTGCCAACCAGCCTTATCTGCTGCTCAGCATCACCGCGCTGTGCTGGGCCGGCAACGCCATCGTCGGGCGCCTGGCCGCCGGCCACATCCCGCCGGTAACGCTTTCGTTCCTGCGCTGGACCTTCGCCTTCGTGCTGGTGCTGCCGTTCGCCTGGAAGCACCTTGCCCAGGACTGGCCCGCGATCCGGGGTCGGCTCGGCCTCATGATCACGCTCTCGATCATCGGCATCGGCGCCTTCAACACGCTGCAATATTGGGCGCTGGAGCATACCCAGGCGCTCAACACGCTGCTGCTGCAATCGGCCGCGCCGCTGCTGGTGGCGCTGTGGTCGCTCGCCATCCTCGGCGTCCGCCTCACCGCAGGCCAGGCGTTCGGCGTGCTGCTGTCGATGTGCGGCGTGCTGACCATCCTGCTGCAAGGCGATTTCACCGCGCTGTCGAACATCGCGTTCAACAAGGGCGATCTCATCTTCATCGTCGCGCTCATCTTCTTCGCGCTGTATTCGGTGCTGACCCTGAAGCGGCCGCCGATGCACGGCCTGTCGTTCCTCGCCTTCACCTTCGGCGCAGGCGCGGCGTGTCTGATTCCGCTGGAGATCTGGGAGCTGTCGGCGCGCCCGGTCATGAAGCTCGACGGGCCGAACCTCCTGACGCTGTTCTATGTCGCCGTGTTTCCTTCGACGCTCGCCTATCTCTGCTTCAATCGCGGCGTCCGCCTGATCGGCGCCAACCGCGCCGCGCCGTTCTTCCATGTCGTGCCGGTGTTCGGCTCGATCATGGCGATGGCGTTCCTGGGCGAGCACCCGCAGGCCTTCCACTTTATCGGATTTGCGCTGGTGCTGTCGGGCGTGTTCGTGGCGTCGAGGAAGCAGGCGAGTTAATTCGCCCTCGTCGGGCGGGCAACGCGAAGCGTGCCCGCCATGCCAGCCGCAACGGAGAGGATGGCGAGCACGGCGCGCGAAGAGCGCGCCTTCGCCCACTCTTAACGATCTGTCAGACGCGGAGAGACTGTCAGGCCTTCGATGTTCAACATATTAACCGCCAATGACACCTCCGCAGCTGGTGCACGCATTGTAGCATTGCGGCGGCGTGACTTGTGTCATATCGGCGATCCGGCGCAAGCTCGTTGCCAACGCCAATGACGATCGCTTCGCCCGCGCCAAAGGCCGCCAATCCGGCCAGTTGGCTCAACAACCAGCCTTATCTGCTGCTCAGCCTGAGCTCGCTGTTCTGGGCCGGCAACATCGTGCTCGCGCGCCATGTCGGCGCGCATGTGCCGCCGCTGACGGTGACTACGATCCGCTGGTTCGGCGTGTTCCTGATCCTGCTGCCGTTCGCCTGGCCGCATCTGAAGCGCGACTGGCCCGCCCTGCGCAACAGCCTGCCCCTCATGCTGTTCCTCTCGCTGGTCGGCTTTGCCTTCAACAACGCGATCTCGTACTGGGCGCTGCAATACACGGAGGCGCTGAACGCGCTGCTGATCCAGTCGGCAGGTCCCCTGTTCGTGGCGCTGTGGTCGCTGGTGCTGTTCGGCGTCGGGCTGACCGGAGCACAACTCGCCGGCATCGCGATCTCGCTGCTCGGCGTGCTGATCATCATCCTGCGCGGCGATCTCGCCGCACTCGCCGGCATCAGCTTCAACAGGGGCGACCTCATGTTCGCCTCCTCGCTGGTGGCATTCGGAATCTACTCCGCCTTCATCCCGCGCCGGCCGAAAGTTCATCAGCTCTCGTTCCTGTCCTTCACCACCTGCTGCGGCGCGATGATGCTGCTGCCGACCGCGATCTGGGAAGCCAGGAGCGGCAGCGCGCTGCAATTCGACAGCGTGACGCTGATGACGCTCGGCTACATCCTGATCTTCCCCTCGACGCTCGCCTATCTCTTCTTCAACCGCGGCGTCGCGCTGATCGGCCCGAACCGCGCCGCGCCGTTCTTCCATCTGGTGCCGGTGTTCGGCTCCGCGATGGCGATCCTGCTGCTCGGCGAAAAGCTGCAGCCGTTTCATCTGATCGGCTACGCCCTGGTGCTCGCCGGCGTCATCATCGCCTCGCGGCAGGGCTCTGCGGTAAAGTAATTCCGCGCCGCGGGCGCACGACAAGTCTCGTGTCCCGAGCGGGGCGCAGCACGCGGTGATGCGCTGCTGAACCGGGAGCCAGCTTGCCGCGGCATGGGCCCCGGCTCTGTAGCGCACCGCTTCTGGACGATGCTTCGCATCGCCAGGGAGCGCTGCCATAGCGCGTCCAAGACGCGCGTAAACGCGCTGATGGCGTCCGGGGCACGAGATCGAGTTACTCTCGTCTTTTGATTTTTAGCTGGACAAGCTAGGTTCCCCGCCAACGAAAAAGAGGGAACGTCTGAACATGCTGACATCATTGATCCGAACGCTGCGCACCGCCGGCGCGGCCGCGCTCTGCCTCGCCGCGGCATGCGCCGCGCACGCCGAGACCTGGCCGAGCCGCAACATCACGCTGGTGCTGCCGTTCGCCGCCGGCAGCGGCACCGACACCACGACGCGGCTGATCTCGCAGCATCTGTCGCAGGCGCTCGGCGTCGGCATCGTCATCGAGAACAAGGCCGGCGCCAACGGCATGATCGCCGCAACCTATGTCGCGCGCGCCGCGCCCGATGGCTACACGTTGCTGGTGACGACCAACACCACGCATTCGGCCAATCCCTATCTGCTCAAGAGCCTGACCTACGATCCGGTCAAGGACTTCACCCCGATCGCCCGCACCGGCGATCTGCCCTTCATGCTGGTGATCCACCCCGATGTGCCGGCCAGGAGCGTTGCCGAGCTGGTCGCCTACGGCAAGGCCAATCCAGGCAAGCTGAGCTACGCCTCGGGCTCATCCTCGGCGATCGTGTCGGGTGCGACTTTTGCGCACAAGGCCGGGCTCGACCTGTTGCATGTGCCCTACAAGAGCTCGCCGCCGGCGCTCAACGACGTCATGGGCGGCCGCGTCTCGATGATGTTCGTGGACATCCTGACCGGCCTGCCCCACGTCCAGGGCAACGCGCTGCGCGCGCTCGCCGTGACCACCAAGGACCGCACGCCGCTGATCCCGAGCCTGCCCTCGATGCAGGAGGCCGGCGTGCCTGATTTCGACATCTCGTCCTGGCAGGGCTATTTCGGCCCGGCCGGCATGCCCAGGGAGATCGTGACGCGCCTCAATGCCGAGATCCGGAAGATCGTCGAGAAGCCGGAGATCAAGGCCCAGCTCGCCACGCTGGGCATGGACGCGTTCTCCGGCACGCCCGAGGAGCTCGGCACGTTCGTGAACGAGCAGCTGGTGCTGTGGGAGCGGCTGATCCGGGACGCGGGGATCGAGAAGCAGTAGAACGGTCTCGTGTCCCGGACGCGGCGCAGCGCGAAGCGGTGCGACGCTGAGCCGGGACCCGGATTGCCGCAGCATGCACCCCGGCTCTGCGGCGCGCCGCTGAAGAAGCGCTGCCATAGCGCGTCGAAGACGCGCGTAAACGCGCTGATGCGTCCGGGGCACGAGGCCTGTGTTACGCCGCACGCACCTTGGCGAGGAAGCCGTCAACTGCGCTGCGCAGCGCGCCGGACTGGCTGTCCAGCTCGCGGGCGTTGGCGAGCACGTCGGTGGCAGCCGCACCGGTCGCTTCCGCGGCCGAGGTGACGCTGCCGATGTTGGCGTTGATCTCGTTCGAGCCGGCCGCGACCGACTGAATGTTGCGGGCGATCTCGCGCGTAGCTTCGCCCTGTTGCTCGATCGAGGCGGAGATGCCGGCGGTGATCTCGCTCATCTCGGCGATGGTCTGCGTGATGCCGGCGATGGCCGCGACCGCGTCGCTGGTCGAAGTCTGCATGGCCGCCACTTGCGCCGAGATCTCCTCGGTCGCCTTCGCGGTCTGATTGGCGAGCGCCTTGACCTCGGAGGCGACGACGGCGAAGCCGCGGCCGGATTCACCGGCACGCGCCGCTTCGATGGTGGCGTTGAGCGCCAGGAGGTTGGTCTGTGCCGCAATCGAATGGATCAACTTGACCACCTCGCCGATCTTCTCCGCGCCGGAGGAGAGCACTTGGACGGTGGCGTTGGTGCGCTCGGCGTCGTTGACGGCCTTGCTCGCCACCTCGGTCGAGCGGGTGACCTGGCGGGAGATTTCCGCAACCGAGCTCGACAGCTCCTCGGCGGCGGCGGCAACCGTGCCGACATTGCCGGAGGCCTTTTGCGAGGCCGCGCCGACGGTGGCCGCGCGCGAGGAGGCGTCGCTCGCGGTCGCGGTCATCGACTGTGCGGTCGACTGCATGCCGGCCGCGGCGGAGGAGACCGAGCGGACGATGCCGTTGACGCTGCGTTCGAAGTCGTTGGCGATGTCCTCCATCGCGCTGCGACGTTCCGCCGCGGCGCGCTCCTTGGCATCCGCCTCGGTCTTCTCGAGGTCGCGGATGCGCAACGCGTTGTCCTTGAAGATCTGGACTGTGGACGCCATCGCGCCGACCTCGTCGCTGCGGCCGACGCCGGGAATGTCGCCCTCGAGCTTGCCCTCGGCGAGATCCTTCATGCGGGCGCCGAGCGATGCCAGCGGACGGCTGATGCTGCGGCCGATCATCCAGGCGACGCTGCCTGCGACGATGACGATGCCGAGCATGGCAAGGCCAAGCAGCCAGTAGACCGGGCCCATCTTCTGGTCGATGTCCTCGAGATAGGCGCCCGTGCCGAGATACATCTCGAAACCGGGCACGGCGACCGCGTAGCCGAGCTTGCGGATAGGCTCCGGCTGACCGGGCTTCACATATTCGTAGAACAGAAGGATGTCGCCATTGGCCCTGACGCCGTCCATGATCTCACGGGACAGCTTGCGGCCGTTCGTCTCCACGTCCATGCGGTTCTGGCCGATCTGCTTCGGATCCGGCGCGAGCTGCGTGATGCCGTCATAGGTGGTGCCGAATAGATAGCCGGAGCCCTTGTCGTAAGTCATCGCGTTGCCGTAGCGACGCAGCTCCGCAAGTGCGGCGTCCTTGGTTATCTCGCCGGCATTGACCCGCTTCATCAGTGTCGCGGCATAGTTGCGGGCCAGCTCGACGATTGCCTTGGTCTGGTCGATACGCGCATTCACCATCTCGCGCTTCATCAGATAGCCGGCGAGAACTCCGGAGATGCAAAGGCCGAACAAGGTGACGCCGACAAGGATGCCAAGCTTGGGGGCGATCTTCAGATTGCTCAACTTCACGGGATGGCTCCGGGCAAAAAAAGGATATCGGCACGCGAGTGAATCGATCGAAATTGAATCAACTTTTAGGGAGGGACCCTTAGCAAGTTACTTACGTGCCTCCGTAGAAGCCCTGACCATGCCGGCAAAACCGGGAATAATCATCGGTCCGGACAACCGGCAATTGTACGCACCCGCCTCGATTTCGCGTAAAAGACGCAAAGGCCCGGAGAAGGCCGGGTCACAACAAGAAACCAAATCGGGAGCAGAGAATGCCGAAATACAGGGTGGTGACGCCGAAGGGCGCGAGCTTCACGGTCGCGGGCAGCGATTATTCCTACGAGCGCGAGGCGCTCGATCCGATCGATGCCGAGATCATCGAAGCCCCCGCGAGCGAGGCCGAGTTCATCGCCGCCGCGAAGGATGCCGATGCCATCTATGCCAAGGGTATCCCGATCACCAAGACCATCATCGACAGCCTGCAGAGCTGCAAGGTCATTACGCTCGGGTCGGTTGGCGTCGACAGCGTCGACGTCAAGGCCGCGACCGCCCGCGGCATTCCCGTCACCAACATCCCCGACACTTTCATCGAGGAGGTCGCCGACCACGCCATGATGCTGCTGCTCGCCGGCTTCCGCCGCCTGGTCGAGCAGGATCGCATGGTACGCAACGGCCGCTGGGCCGAAGGCCGGCCAGCGCTCTTGAAGATCCCGCGGCTGCTGGGCCAGACGCTCGGCTTCATCTCGTTCGGCCGCGTCGCGCGCGCGGTTGCGAAACGCGCAGCGCCCTTCGGCCTGCGCATGATGGCCTATGATCCGTTCATCCAGGAGACGCTGATGTACGACCACGGCGTCATCCCGGCGACGCTGAACGAGGTGCTGTCGCAATCCGACTTCGTCTCGATGCACGCTCCCGCAAGACCCGAGGTGCATCACATGCTGACCGAGAAGCACTTTCGGCAGATGAAGAAAGGCTCGATCTTCATCAACACCGGCCGCGGCGCCACGGTGGACGAGGAGAGCCTGATCAAGGCGCTGCAAGAGGGTTGGATCGCCCATGCCGCCCTCGACGTGCTCGAGAAGGAACCGCCCTCGCACAACAACCCGCTGCTCGGCATGGAGAACGTGACCCTGACCGCCCATGTCGCCTCGGCCTCGGCACGGTTTGACGAGGCGCGCAAGCGCCGCGTGGGCTACGAATTGTCACTGGTGCTTCAGGGCATGTGGCCAGTAAGCTGTGTCAACCCGTCGGTGCTGCAAAACACCGCGCTTCGCCGCTGGCAGCCCGTCAGCATGGATCGCGGACCGAACAGTTAGGCGGACGGCGCGCATACGCGCCACAAACGGACGAGACCCTTCACCGGCGATCAACGCCGGGAAGGGACGACAACAGGGAGGAACTGATGAGGAGCGACCTTACACGTCGTGACGCCTTGGCGCTGGGCCTATCCGCCGCAACACTTGCCGCCACCGGCGCTGCAGCGCAAACATCCAATATCAGAGCTGCCGATGTTCCGGCACCCAAGCTCGAGATCGAGAAAGGCGCATCGCTGCGCATGCTGCGCCCGGTGCGCTTCGTCCAGGCCGACGAGGACGTGTTCCGCGCCAACGCGGCGAAATTCACCAAGGAGACGGGCGTCGAGGTCAAGGTCGACTTCGTCGGCTGGGAAGACATCAACCAGCAGACCGCGGTGACCTCGAACTCCGGCGCCGGCCCCGACGTCATCATCGGCTTCTCCGACGCACCCCACATCTACATCGACAAGCTCATCGAGCTCACCGACATCGCCGAGTACCTTGGCAAGAAGTATGGCGGCTGGCTGCCGCTGGCGCAGCGCTACGGCAAGAGGAACAAGAGCGACGCCTGGATCGGCCTGCCGTTCGGCGCCACCGCCGGCCCCCTGATCTACCGCAAGTCAGTCCTGCAATCGGTCGGCTTCGACAAGGTTCCGGAAGATCATGCCGGCGTGGTCGACGTGTGCCGCAAGCTGCACAAGGCCGGCAAGCCGGCGGGCTTCGCGCTCGGCAATGCCAAGGGCGATGGCAACGGCTTCGCCAACTGGGCGCTGTGGTCGCACAACGCCTCCCTGCTTGACGAAGAGGGCAATGTTACCATCAACAGCAAGGAGACGATCGCAGCGCTGAACTGGGTCAAGGAGCTGTACCCGACCTTCATCGCCGGTACGCCGTCCTGGAACGACGTCAGCAATAACCGCGCCTATTCCTCGCAGGAGATCTCGCTGACGGCCAACGGGGTCTCACTATACTTCTCGCTGAAGAACGACCCGGCCACCAAGGCGATCGCAGAGGACAGCGAACATCAGCTGCTGCCCAAGGGCCTCGCCAAGGTATCACCGATGGCGGGCCTGACGCTGAACGCCATGGTGTTCAAGCATAGCCCGTACCCCAACGCCGCAAAAGCCTTCCTGCAATACATGCTCGAAAAGGACCAGTACGAACCGTGGCTCAATGCGAACAGCGGCTACTGGTCCCAGCCGCTGGCCGCCTATGCCGAGGCCGCCGTTTGGTCGCAGGATCCCAAGGTCAAGCTGTTCAAGGACACCATGAACAGCACCTATTATGACGGCTACAAGGGCCCGATCTCGACCGCCACCGGTGCGGTCAGCGCCGATTACGTGCTGGTCCAGATGTGCGCTTCCGTCGCCACCGGCGCTGCCACGCCGGAGGCCGCGGCCGCCGAAGCCGAGCAGCGCTGCAAGCGATACTTCCGGCGGCAGGGCCGGTGAGAGGCAAGCAAGACGGACATCATTGCGCGAGCAATGACAGGCCATTATTCCGGGATGGTGCGCAAGCACCAGACCTCAGGTGCGCAATTTGGGCATCTGGAATCTCGAGATTCCGGGTTCGATGCTGCGCATCGTCCCGGAATGACCTTGTGGCGCCCTGAAAAGACAAAGATCCGATGTCCGTAACCGCTCTTTCAACGCACAGCGTGGTGGCCCGGCAGCCGAACTGGGTCGTGCGGCTGTTCGACTACAAGCCGTTCCTGATCGCGATGTGTCTTGCTCCGGCGCTCGGGCTGCTCGCCGTGTTCCTGACCTATCCGCTTGGCCTCGGCATCTGGCTCGCCTTCACCGACACCACGATCGGGCGGCGCGGCATCTTCGTCGGCGTCGAAAATTTCCAGTACCTGCTGACCGATCCCTTGTGGTGGAACGCGGTGTTCTACAGCGTGTTCTACACGGCGGTCGCGACCTTCGGGAAGTTCGCGCTCGGCTTCTGGCTCGCACTGCTGCTCAACAATCATTTTCCATTCAAGAGCCTCTTGCGCGCCATCGTGCTGCTGCCCTGGATCGTGCCGACGGTGCTCTCGGCGCTGGCGTTCTGGTGGATCTACGATCCGCAATTCTCGATCATCTCCTATCTCTTGGTCGACGTGCTGCACTGGCGATCGGGCAATGTCGATTTCCTCGGCTCGCCCTGGCCGGCGCGGTTCTCGCTGATCGCGGCCAACATCTGGCGCGGCATTCCCTTCGTCGCGATCTCGCTGCTGGCGGGCCTGCAGACCATCTCGCCCTCGCTCTATGAAGCCGCGATGCTCGACGGCGCCAGCGCCTGGCAGCGCTTCCGCTACATCACCTTCCCGATGATGATGCCGATCCTCGCCATCGTCATGACCTTCTCGATCATCTTCACCTTCACCGACTTCCAGCTGGTCTATGCCATCACCCGCGGCGGGCCCGTCAACTCGACCCATCTGCTTGCGACCTTGGCGTTCCAGCGCGGCATCGCCGGCGGCGAGCTCGGTGAAGGCGCCGCAATCGCGGTGTCGATGATCCCGTTCCTGGTGTTCGCGACGGTGTTCTCCTATTTCGGCCTGGCGCGCCGCAAATGGCAGCAGGGAGAGAGCAATGACTGATACCGTCGCGCAAGGCTCTGCCGTGGCCAAAGCCGCTCCCGACACCATGGCCTGGGATTCCGGGCTGCGACGGCTGATGATGATCTATCTGCCGCTCGGCTGCTTCGTGCTGATCCTGCTGTTTCCGTTCTATTGGATGGCGATCACCTCGTTCAAGCCGAACGCGGAGCTGATGAACTACAAGGATCATAATCCGTTCTGGATCTCCTCGCCGACGCTGGCGCATATCAAGCACCTCTTGTTCAACACCGCCTACCCGCGCTGGCTGAAGACCACGATGCTGGTCGCGATCGGCTCGACCACGCTGTCGCTGATCGCGAGCACGCTCGCCGCCTATGCCATCGAGCGCCTGCGCTTCCGCGGCAGCCCCTATGTCGGCCTCGGCATCTATCTCGCCTATCTCGTGCCGCCGTCGATCCTGTTCATTCCGCTTGCGACCGTCGTGGTGCAGTTCGGCCTGTTCGATTCGCCGCTTGCCCTGATCCTGGTCTATCCGACCTTCCTAGTGCCGTTCTGCACCTGGCTGCTGATCGGCTATTTCAAGTCGATCCCCTACGAGCTCGAGGAATGCGCGCTGGTCGACGGCGCGACGCGGCTGCAGATCCTGCGCCGGATCACGCTGCCGCTGGCGGTGCCCGGTCTGATCTCGGCGGGCATCTTTTCCTTCACGCTGTCCTGGAACGAGTTCATCTACGCGCTCGCCTTCATCCAGAGCGGCGCCAACAAGACCGTGCCGGTCGCGATCCTGACCGAGCTCGTCACCGGCGACGTCTACCAATGGGGCGCGCTGATGGCCGGCTCGCTGCTCGGGTCGCTACCGGTCGCGATCTTTTATTCGCTGTTCGTGGACTATTACGTGTCCTCGCTGACCGGTGCGGTCAAGGAGTAGACTCGTTCTCTCGTTCCTCTCCCCGTTCCTACGGGGAGAGGATTGGGGTGAGCGGCTGCTTCCGCGAATACAATGAGAGACGGACTCGCGGAAGCAGCCCCTCACCCGGAATTTGCTGGCGCAAATTCCGGCCTCTCCCCGCGAGCGCGGAGAGGCGAAGAGCGCTGCGGCGTTTGGTCCGGCTTCACAAAACTGCAATATGCGATCCGCATAAGGCGTCGTCCGCCAACAGGAGACGCACATGCGCGCGACCTTTCTTGCCTCCGTCGCAACGATCATTCTCACCGCGAGCACCGCGCTCGCCCAGAACGAGAGCGAGTTCCCGGCCAAGCTCGCCGGCCACGTGGTGATGCCAGCCGCCACCTTCATCGACGCGCCGAGCGACGCACCCGCCGATCTCAAGACGTCGGGCAAGTACACCACCGGCAAGCGTGTCGACGCGCTGGGCACCGTGATGGGGAAGTCCTATGAGCGTCCGACCGGCGTCTCGCTGCCGTTCAAGGGACAGCCGCTGCAGGGCCATTCCGGCATCAAGACCATGCCCGACGGCACTTTCTGGGTGATCACCGACAACGGCATGGGCGCCCGCGCCAACTCGCCGGATTCCATGCTGTACCTGAACCGCTACAAGATGGATTGGGCCAGCGGCAAGATCGAGCGCCAGGAGACCGTCTTCCTGCACGATCCCGACAAGAAGGTCCCCTTCCGCATCGTGCACGAGGACACCCAGAAGCGTTACCTGACTGGCTCCGACTTTGACACCGAAGGTTTTCAGATCATCGGCGATGTCTTCTGGATCGGCGACGAGTTCGGCCCGTACATCCTGAAAGCCGACAAATCGGGCAAGATCCTCGCCGTGTTCGAGACGGTTGCCGACGGCAAGCCGGTGCGCTCGCCCGACAATTGGGCAGTGGCAACGCCGGGCGCGCCGGGCCAGACCTACACCAACGTCAACCTACGCCGCTCCAAGGGCTATGAAGGCTTTGCCTCCTCGAAGGACGGCAAGTTCCTCTACGGCCTGCTCGAGGGCCCGCTGTGGGATGCCGAGAAGAAGGATTGGGAGAAGGTCGACGGCAAGGAAGCTTCCCGCATCCTCGAATTCGACGTCGCCGCGGAGAAATTCACCGGGCGTTACTGGCAGTATGTGTTCGAGCAGAACGGCAACGCCATCGGCGATTTCAACATGATCGACCCGACCGCCGGCCTGATCATCGAGCGCGACAATGGCGAAGGCACCGCCGACAAGGCCTGCCCGCAAGGCCAGCGCGGCGAGAACTGCTTCCCTGACATCGCCAAGTTCAAGCGCATCTACAAGATCGAGCTCTCGGACGCCAATGTCGGCAAGCCCGTGCGCAAGATCGGCTATATCGATTTGTTGAAGATCCAGGACCCCGACAAGAAGGCCAGGAAGCCGCTCAACGACGGCGTCTACACCTTTCCGTTCTTCACCATCGAGAACGTCGATCGCGTCGACGACACCCACATTATTGTCGGCAACGACAACAATTTGCCGTTCTCCTCCAGCCGCGATCCCAACAAGGCCGACGACGACGAGTTCATGCTGCTCGAAGTCGCCGATTTCCTGAAGGCGAGGTAAGGCCCGCCTCCTTCCAACTGTCATCGCCCGGCTTGACCGGGCGATCCGGTACGCCGCGGCGCCAGCGATTAGATCGCGAGGCCTCGGCGTACTGGATGCCCCGGTCAAGCCGGGGCATGACAGCGGGGGCTACCTCACCGTAAACTCCACCGGAATCGAAAAGCTCATCGAGCCGTTCTTGATCTCGTCGGGGATCGGCGGAAACGGCGAGGCCTGGCGGACCATCGACATCGCCTGGGCATCGAATGCGGCGATGCCTGACAAGCCGACGAGACGGCTCGATGTCACCTGCCCGCTGCGGCTGACGGTGAAGCTCAGCCTTGCGACGCCGCGCTGGCCATTGCCGCCGGACGGATATGCGTGGAAGCGCATCAGATGCGCGCGGACGCGCTGATTGTAGGACGCGATCGCTGAAGCGACTGAGCCGGCACTCATGGCCGATGCCATCGGCGCCTCGCGCTCGGCGCGCGGCGGGGCGCTGGTGCGCGGCGCGGGTGTTGCGTCCGACGGTTTCTTCGCCTCGCGGCGAACCACCTTGGGCTTCTCGGGCGCCGGCTTTCCGACCGGCACGATCCTCGCCGGCGCGGGCCTCGCCGATGTCGGCTCGAGCTTCTGTTCCGGTGGCGCCACCACGTCAGGCTTTTCCTGCGGCGGGGTCGGCGTGATGGTCTCCTCGACAGCCTGCTGTTGCACCGGCTCGGGCGGCGAAGCGTCGGCTTCCTGCATCAGCGGACCTGGCGCGACGTTGTCCAGTGTCGGCTGCGGCGCCGTGGTGACCGGCGACATGTCGATCATGATCGCCGGCAGGCCGACGCCCTGCTCCGGCTCCGACCTGATCCAGTTCATTGCAATCAGCGCAGCGGCGACATGCAACGCCACGATCACCGCGGCCGCGACGCCCCACCGCGCGGTTTCGCGCTCGCCAAGCGGCTCGTGCAGGGCAAAGGCGTTCGCGGCGGCCATCAGCTGCGTCCGTCAAGGCCGACGAGCGCGACCTTGAGATAGCCGGCATTGCGCAAGGTGTTCATCACCTCCATCAGATCGCCATAGCTCACCGCCTTGTCGGCGCGGAGATAAATGCGCTCGTCCTTGCGGCCCTTGGTAGCGGCATCGAGTGCCGCAGCGAGACCATCGCGAGCCATGGTGTCTTCGCCAACGGCGACGGTGAGATCCGGCTTCACCGTCACGAAGGTCGGCTTGTCCGGCCGCGGCGAAGGCTCGGCGGCGGTTGCCGGGAGCTCGACGCCGATGTCGACGGTGGCGAGCGGGGCGGCCACCATGAAGATGATCAAGAGCACCAGCATCACGTCGATGAACGGCGTGACGTTGATCTCATGGGTGACGTCGAGATCGCCGGGGTCGCCGCGCCTCAGCGGCGATCCGGTGCGGGCGCCGAGCTTCGCAGCCATGGCCCTACTCCGCCGCCCGCGCCAAACGGAAGTCCCTGTGATCGCGCTGGCGGCTGACCAGCAGCATCAGCTGAGCCGAAGCATCGCCGAGCAACGCGCGGTAGTTCGCGATGCCGCGGACGAGGTGATTGTAGATCACGACCGCCGGGATCGCGGCGACAAGGCCGAGCGCGGTGGCGAGCAGCGCCTCCGCGATGCCGGGTGCAACCACCGCAAGGCTGGTGGTGTGGCTCTCGGAGATGCCGATGAAGGAGTTCATGATGCCCCAGACCGTACCGAACAGCCCAACGAACGGCGCGGTGGCGCCGATGGTCGCGAGCACGCCGGTGCCGCGCGCGATTTGCCTCGACATCGCCGCCTCGACCCGCTCCAGCCGCAGGGCCACGCGCTCCTCAAGACCGTCTTCGAGGACGCCTCCGGAAAGCTCCGCCTCTCTGGCGCAGGACTGGATGAGCTGGGCCACCGGATCGTGCGCATCGCCGGCCTTCTCTGCCGCCTCCGCCAGCCTGATATTGCCTTCGAGCGCGCGCGTGCGCCGCAGGGCCAGCGCGCCCTTGCGGCGCAGCTCGATACTCTTGGCGAGCCACACCGTCCACGTCACCAGCGAAGCGACGGCGAGGCCCACCATCACCGTCTTCACGACGATGTCGGCACCGAGGAACATGCCCCAGGGCGACAGATTGCGCGGCAATAGCGCCTCGTCGATTGCGTAGGCCGGCGCCGGCGCAAGCGCCAGCGCGATAGTGACGATCATTTGCCGCAGCCTGGAGATGCCCTGCATCCTGATCCTCCGATGATAGAAAGTGGCGACGCGGCGATGCGGTCTGCAAGCTGCCGGAATCGCGCGTGCTGGTCGCTGCGCAGCGCCCGGGTCTCGTCGCGGCCGACGAACACCTTGAACATGATGCCGCCGTCGGCATTGACGAAGGCGACGAAGGCAGAGGTCTTGCCCATGAACGGACGCTCGACGAAGGCGACGCCCGCGCAACGCTCGTGGCGGAGATGGCCGTGTAGTCCCTTCGGCTGCATCAGGTTGAAGTAGCCGCGGCCGATCTCGCCCGCGGGAACGCTGTCTGTGAACTCGAAGACCGCATCGTCGGTGTGGACGATCAGCGTGACCTCGCCCCACTCCGCGATGTCCTGCATGGCGGCGGCAAAATGCTCGCCACTGCCGATGCGGACCATGGTGAACGGCAGCGCCTCGATCACCGCACGCGGCGTGACCTTGCGCTCGCGCGCGACGTCCTCGATCACCGCGCCGGGGTTGTCGGCCATATACGCCTTGAGCTCGGCGAGATCGGTGCTCAGCATGTGCGGCTCCTCTCCTGCACCATCTAAGCGGCCGCGGCCTTGCGCTCGCTCTGGATCACCTCAAAGCCCTCGAACTTGGGATGGCCGAGGTAAAGGCTCTCGCCGGTCCTGTTGTCGGCGCGCGCGTGGGCGCGGCGGAATTCCTCCGAGCGCGTCCAGGCCTCGAAGGCCGCCTTGTCGACCCAGCTCGTGTGCGACGAATACAGCGTGTGGTCCTCGGCCTCTGGTCCCTTCAGCAGATGAAACTCGACGAAGCCCGGCATGTTGGCGAGATAGGATTCGCGGGTAGCCCAGACAGTCTCGAACGCAGTCTCCGCGCCCTTCTTCACCTGAAAGCGATTCATGGCGATGAACACAAGAGTCTCTCCTTCTTCTCAAGACGAAAACGCGCCGAAGCCGCGCTGGAGCATCAGCGCGGCCCGGCGGAAGTTTGTGGTGTTGCGGCCCCCAGGGCTCACGCACCTCCAAAGTGGATCTTCAGGCCGGCCTTGTAGACTCTGCCCGGCCCCGGGCTCGTCCACAGCACGTCGTTCTGCGTGGTGCCGTCGGTCGAGCTGCCGGGGATGGCGTAGGGCCGGTAGTACTGGTTCAGGAGATTGTCGATCGAGGCCGAGAACACGACGTCCTTGGTCGCGGCATACGTCATGTAGAGGTTGATCAGGTCGTAGCCGGTCGAAGGCACATAGCCGGCAGGGATGTCGTTGTTCGGACCGTAGGACGCCCACTGCGCCGACAGGACCAGGCTGCGATCGAGCAGGCGGACGCCGCCTGTGGTGACGACCTTGGTCGGGGTGATGGTGGCGAGCCCGATATTGGTCTGGACGTTCTTGCCTTTGATGTAGTGACCGGCAACGCCGACGAACCAGTCGCCGGCATCGTACATCGTCTCCGCCTCGAAGCCCTCGATGCGAGCATTGGCGATGTTCTGGTACTGGTAGAACTGGCTGAACGAGCCGAACGGCGGCACCGCGACCGGCGCCGAGGCGACGAGATCGATGTAGTCGGACACGTCGTTGCGGAACAGGTTGATCTTGCCGCGGAACGAGTCGTTCGCGCTGAAGATGTTGTCGTATTTCAGGTTGATGCCGACTTCCTCGTTCTTGCCGACTTCAGGGCGAAGATTCGCATTAGGCAGGAAGCAGAACAGACCGACGGTTCCGTTCGGACAGACGAAGAAGGCCGGTCCGCCGCCGGTCGCATGTGCGCCGGAGATCACCGTCTCGGTGATCGACGGCGCACGATAGCCTTCGGCATAGCTGACATAGGGCTGGAAGCCCGCGACCGGCGTGACGCCGAGCGTGATCTTCGGCGAGAAGCGGTCGCCGCCGGTATTGGTCGTGCCCGACTGCAGATTGTAACGGTCGTAACGGATCGCACTGATGGCCTCGAACCACGTGCCGTAGTTCTGCTTGAGCTGCAGGAAGCCGCCCGACACAGTGCGGATGCCGCTCGGCGTCGTGATGTTGGAATTGCCGCGGCTGTCGGTCGTGATCACGTCCTCCTGGAACGCATCGACCCCGTAGGTCACGGCGTTGCGCCAGTCGCCGACATTGAAGCGCGTGGTGTTGTTGGCGTCGAAGCCCACCGTGTTCAGCGTGTAGCCGCGCTTATCGCCGATGCAGCCGGAGATGTTGTTGCCGAAATTGCCGGCGCCGCAATAGGCCGCGCCCGAGGTCGAATAGTGATAGGTCTTGGTCTGATCCTGGTCGGTGCGGTTGTCGTAGACCGACACGTGCGTGTCGAACAGATTGTCGCTCGGCAGCGAATAGTTCCAGGTCAACGTGCCGGTGTAGTTCTTGACGTCGGACGCATAGACCGACGAGCCCTGATAGAGCGCGCGCTGGGCCGCGGTCGCCACCGGGCCGGTGTTGAACTGGCCGATATTGTATTGATAGTCCTGGAAAGTGGCGCCGAACTTGACCTCGTGGCCGAGCGCCGGGCGCACCGTGAGCTTCAGCAATCCGGCTTCGACCTGGTTGCCGGTGTTGCCGATCTCGGTGCCGTTGCCGTCCTTGTAATTGCCCTGCGTGCGGTAGACTGCGCCGCCGAAGATGTCGACGCCGGGCGTGGCGCGCACGCCGCCGAATACCGAGCCGAGGCCGCGCGCATTGTTCGTGCCGTAGGATCCGGAGAGATCGATGCCCCAGCGCTCGCCGGGACGCAGCACGTCGGTGACGTCCTTGGTGCGGAACGAGACCAGGCCGCCGATCGCGCCCGAACCGTAGATGTTGGCCGTCGGCCCGCGCACGACGTCGACTCCGCCGATCAATTCAGGATCGAGGAAGAACGAGCCGTTGGCGTTGTGGCCGGTGCGCTGGAAGTTCTGCCGCGCGCCGTCGACGACGACGGCGACGCGGCCGAAATCCTGCAAGCCGCGGATGTTGATGACGGTCGCCGGATCGTCGCCGCGCTCCTGGAACGACACGCCGGGCACCGCGTAGAAGATGTTCGACAGCCGGTTCGGCTGAAGCCCCTGGATCTGGTCGAGCGAGATCGAGCTGACCGGCGCGAGCGCCTCGATCGCGCGCTCCTTGGTCTTCGTTGCGGCGACAGTAATTGTATCAAGCACCTGAACCGGCGCCGTGCCGCCAGCCTGGGCACGCGCGTTCAAGGCTTCGGGCGTTGCCTGCTGCGCGACTTGCGGGTTGGGCGGCTTGCGCCTGAGCTGCTTCGGCCGTTCCGACGACGCGTTTTCGGCTTGCGGCGGAGCGGCCTGCGCAAGGCTGCTCTCCGTCACCACTGCCGCCATTGAAACCACCGACGCGCCCAAAATCAGGGCGCGCGAATACCTAGCCCCGTCAGCCATATCAGCCCCAGCCTGCACTTCACTTCAATTTTTGGAGTCGTCTGGCTGGCGCGCGTTCGCATGCGAACGACTGGCTGGCTGATTTTCTCGAGTCGCGAACCTGCTGTCCGCTGTCACAATTGGTTACGCGGCAACACCCAGGCGGTCAATGACATCGGGTTGCAGTTTATATCGATTGTAAATTGCAGCCGTTGGAATGCGCTTCGCGCCGCTTATACAAACAGGCAGCACTCAAGAACTCGAAAGCGCATCACACGACCATGTCGGCAGCGTCCGGAGACCATAGCGGCGATGCGGCAGGGCCGGCGCAAAGCCCTTCTGCAACAACGAGAACCCTCATCATGCGAGGGAGCCGGATCGACAGCCGCGAGCTGTTTGCGGCGGAGCGCGAGATCATCATCGCGCATGGCGAGGACAGCTATCGCCTGCGCCTGACCTCGCAGAACAAGCTGATCCTGACGAAGTAGATCGCAATGACATTGTGTCGCACCCTCGCAAATCTCCTGCTATCAGGCACGATCGCGCTCGCCTCCGCAGCGCACGCCACCGATATCATTGTGCATGACGCCCGCAATCGCGACGTCACTATTGCCGACTTCGCGCGTACGGTCTCGATCGGCGGCGCCATCACCGAGATCCTCTATGCGCTCGGGCTCGAGAGCCGGCTGGTCGGCGTCGACACCACGAGCCTCTATCCGGCGGCAGCGCTGAACGACAAACCCAATGTCGGCTACATGCGCCAGATCTCGGCCGAGGGTGTGCTCGGCCTCAATCCGACCCTGATCCTGGCGATCCAGGGCTCGGGCCCGCGCGAGACCATGGACATTCTGGAGACGGCGAAGGTGCCGCTGGTGCTGGTCCCCGAGACTTTCTCCGAGGAAGGCCTGCTCAAAAAGATCAAGCTGGTCGGCCATGCCATGGGCGTCGATGCGCGCGCCGAGTGCCTCAGCGCCGCGGTCGGCGCCGATCTCGCCCAGCTTCGCACGCTGCGCGCCAAGGTCACCAAGCCGGTGCGCGTGATGTTCGTGATGTCGCTCCAGAACGGGCGCGCCATGGTTGCCGGCCACAAGACCGCGGCCGACGAGATCATCCAGCTCGCGGGCGCGGCGAACGCGGTCGACGATTACGACGGCTACAAGATCATCGGCGACGAGGCGATCGTGGCCGCCAAGCCCGATGTCGTCCTCTCGATCGAGCGCGGCAAGGATTCGCTGCAGGCCGATGCGGTCTATGCCCATCCCGGCTTCGCCCTGACGCCGGTCGCCGCCAACAAGAGCTTTATCACCATGGACGGGCTCTACCTGCTCGGCTTCGGGCCGCGCACGGCGGCGGCGGCGCGTGATCTCGCCGTCAAACTCTATCCGACATTGGCCGAGAGCGGCGCGTTCACGTCGGCCCTGTCGGCGGCTAATTGCCGGCAATGAGCGTGGCGGTCGGAGTCGAGGCGCGGAGCCCGCGACGAGCTGGTGCGGGCCGTCGGTTCACATCGGTGGCGATCCCTCTCCTTGTCGCGGTGCTGGTGGTCACCGCCGTCGTTGCGCTGACGGTCGGCGCAGCCGGCATCCCTCTCTCCCGTCTGCCTGCGGCGCTCGGCTTTACAAGCAGCACGCCCGCCGATGCCATGACGGCGCGCGACCAGCTCGTGCTGTGGTCGATCCGCATCCCCCGAATCGCGGCGACCGCCATGGTCGGCGGCCTGCTCGCCGCGGCCGGCGCCATCATGCAGGGCCTGTTCCGCAATCCCCTCGCCGATCCCGCGCTGGTCGGCGTCTCCAGCGGCGGGGCGCTGGCGGCCGCGAGCGCGATCGTGTTCACCGACTCGCGCTTCGGCGAGACACTGCGCTTTCTCCAGACCGAGCTGTTGCCGCTCGCGGCCTTCGCGGGATCTCTGGCGACGACCGCAATCCTTTACGGCATCTCCAGTCGCGCTGGCAGAACCTCGATCGCGATCTTCCTGCTCGCCGGCGTCGCCATCACCGCGATCACCAATGCCGGCATCGGGCTCTTGGTATTCATCGCGGACGACCGCCAGCTCCGCGACATCACCTTCTGGATGCTGGGCTCGATGAGCGGCGCGACCTGGACCAAGGCCGCGGTGCTTGAGCCGGTCCTCGTTATCGGGCTTGCCGCCTGCGCGTTCATCGCGCGCGGCCTCGATCTGCTGGTGCTCGGCGAAGCTGATGCCTTTCACGGCGGCGTCAACGTCGAGCGTTTCAAGAAGATCTCGATCGTGATGGTCTCCGCGATGACGGGTGTCGCGGTGTCGATCAGCGGCGTGATCGGCTTCGTCGGCATCGTGGTGCCGCATCTCCTTCGCCTCGTGATCGGGCCGGCGCATCGCCTTTTGCTGCCCACTTCAGTGCTGCTCGGCGCGATCCTGATGGTCGGTGCCGACACGCTGGCGCGCACCATCGTGGCGCCCGCGGAGATGCCGATCGGCATCCTGACCGCGGCGGTCGGCGCGCCGGTCTTCCTCGGCATCCTGCTGCGGCAGCGCGGGCTCGCCTCGCTATGAGCGCCGTGATCGAGGCGCGTGCCCTCAGCAAGCGCGCCGGTTGCGCGACGCTGCTCGACGGCGTCGGCCTGACGGTCGCGGCCGGCGAGACGGTCGCGATCATCGGCCCGAACGGCGCCGGCAAATCGACCCTGCTGCGGCTGCTCTCCGGCGATCTGCGCCCGAGCGAGGGCGAGGTGCGGCTGAAGCAGCGCGACATCAGCAGCTACACGCCGCGCGAGCTTGCCGGGCGCCGCGCGATGCTGTCCCAGCACATCAACGTCACCTTTCCCTTCACGGTCGAGGAGATCGTGCTGATGGGCGCGGGCGAGCGCAGCCCAGGCGAGGCAGGCAAGCTCGTCGACGCGGCGCTGGACGAGGTGGGCCTTTCGCATTTCCGCGACCGGCAATTGCCGACGCTGTCCGGCGGCGAGCAGCAGCGCGCCCATTTCGCCCGCGTGCTGGTGCAGCTCGCCGGCGGCGAGGCAGAGCACGGGCCAGGCGTGCTGCTGCTGGATGAGCCGACCTCGAGCCTCGACCTGCGTCATCAGATCGACCTCGTCGAAGCGGCGCGCCGCCGCGCGGCTGGCGGCACCGCCGTGATCGCCATCCTGCACGACCTCAACCTCGCGATCCGCTTTGCCGACCGGCTGGTCGTCCTGAGCGGCGGCCGGCTTGCCGCCGACGGCCCGCGTGCGGACATCGTCACGGGCGAGAGGATCCGCGAGATCTTCGAGATCGACGCCATCGTTCATAGGGGTGATGACGGCGTGCCGTATGTGCTGCCGCAGTCGATGCGGGCGATTCAGACCGAAATTTAGCCATCCTGTTTCCGCATAGGCGGTGCGCTCTCGGCTAGCACCCTACCCCGCAGGCACGATCACCATCCCCTTATCCTTCGGCCAGCGGACGCGCCAGACAAAGTTGATATCCTTGACTTCGCCGGGCTTGGCATCGAACGACCATTCCAGCACGCCGCGCTTGTCGCGGATGTTGCTGGCGGTCGGCGGCGTGGTCGCGGGCAGCATCTCGACGACGATGTCCTCGTTCTCGCTGACCGGCAGCTGATCCTCGATCGCCACGCGAATTGGGAGGTCGTGACCGTTGCGGATCGTCGTCTTGAACGAACGCTCGTCGGTCTTCGACGTCGTCACGAGCACGCCGGCCGAGCCTTCGTTGCGCTTGAGCACGGCGCGCTCGATCTTGACCTTGTCGTCGGCACCGAAGCCGAGCCGCACGATGTCGTCCTTGGCCGAAGCCGCGAGCTTGCCGCGGCCGACGAAGACGCCGTCGCGATAGATCGCGACCTTGCCCGGCAAAAGCGCCGTGTCGTCGGCCTGCTTGAAGCTGGCTTCGAGGAAGGCGGTGGGATCCGCCACCGGCGCGGCGCGCACCGCGAGATCGGCAGGCACCGTCATCGACGCGATGCGCAGGCTCTTGGCGCCCTCGGCGGCGCCGAGACTGACGCGGCCGGGAATTTTGAACGTCGCCTGGAAATCGCCGATCTCGGCAATCGCCTGCTGTTCGTCGGCCCGCTCACGCGGCTCGGGCGACTCCGCGAGCTTGGCTGCGAAGGATGGACTTTGCATCTGCCGCGCCACGGGGGCGGGCCGCGCCAAGTCCGAGGCCGCGCCGAGTGCCATCGGCTTGGGAATTTGCGGATATTGTGCGACCAGCGAGCCCAGCTCCGGGGCACTGCCGCCGCGGCTGATGCGGACGGTGGAAACACCGAGCGCGACATTGGACCAGTCCTCGCCGGTCGACTGCGTGATCTCGGCGCGGCGGACCAGCTCCAGCTGCGGCTTGCGATCCTTGGCGCCGGTGTCGAGCCGGGCATCATAGAGCGGCAGCCAGCGCGCATTGCGCATATTATAAGTGATCCGCAACGTCGCCTTGGTCGCCGCGGGCGACGCGATGTCCATGCGGACCTCCAGCTTGCTCGGCGGCTTGGCCTTGCGCTCGACCTCGAGCTGGGCGATCTGCCGGTCGATCTCCCGCATCTTGCGTGTGGCCTCACGGATGGCAGTATCGGCGCTCGCAATTTCGTCGCCGACTGCGGTGAACGCCGTACGCCATTCGGCGATCGGCCGCGCCTCGCCCTTCTCGCCGATGCCGACGGGAGCGGCTTCCGCAAAGTGCTCCGCGAATTTGCGCCGTGCATTGGCCGCGTCGATCGCGCCCTGCAGATCGGCGCGCTGGTCGTTCAGGGCCTCGATGCGTTTTTCGAGCTCAGGCAGGTTAACCGGCGCCGCGCGCGGCGGCCGCGCATCGATCGTGCCGATGGTGAGCTTGACGCCGCCTTCACCCTCGACGCGGAGAGAGGACGTATCGAGGCCGAGCGGAAAGTCCTTGGCCACGAGCGTGGAGTCGCCGGACGGCAAATCGACCGTGATGACGCGGGTGACGGTCGCACCATCAGGGTAAACGGTGACGGCGTCGATGGCCGATGTGGCGTCCACATCGGCGGCCCATGAATGCGACGCGAACGCCGTGGTCACCAGAACCAGGCTCGTCGTTGCCAAACATCTTACGGTGATGCGCATGAATTCCTCTCTGCCGGTATCGCCGCGCCGCCAGCCGGACGCGCGATCAAGTGCCTCGCCAACATGATTGGACGCGGCAGCGGAGGAACCGGTTCGATTGAGGTTTCCATGGGGCACCGCTGCGGCGGCACCATGGCCACGGCACGAATCGTCCCGCAGCGGAAGGCCGTTAGCCCTGAGTGGGCGAGCCCTGGCCGAAGATGCGACGAAGCAGATCGGTCACGTTCCTGGCGCCGGCCTTCTTCAAGATGCTGGCGCGGTAGCCCTCGATCGTCCGCGCACTCAGATGCATGCGCCGGGCGATCTCCTTGTTGGTGAGGCCGGCGGCGAGATGCTCGAGCACGTCGCCTTCACGCCCGGTCAGCGGCTCGCAGCCGGGCAACCAGCGCTGGCGGTTCGAGGTTGGCTGGCCGGACTCGTCGATAGCGGCATCGATCCGGCCGACGATGTCGTGGGTGCGGAACGGCTTCTCGATGAAATCGGCCGCGCCGCTCTTGATGGCGTCGACCGCCATGGAAATGCTGCCGTTGGCCGAAGTCACCAGCACCGGCGCCATGCAGTTTTCCTCGCGCAGCCGCTTGAGCACATCGAGTGCCGAGCGATCCGGCGGCATCTCCAGGAGCACGCAGGCCGGCATCCGCGCCTTGGCTTCCGACAGCAGCGATGCGCCATCGGCAAAGCAGATCACGTCATACGCGCTCTGCTGGAGCGCATTGGCAAGTTGTTCGCGGGAGGCGGCGTCAGTGTCGATGACGAATACCTCACCCTTGGAAAGCATGTTCCCAGGCATAATCCCGATCCAGCAATGTCTTGGTCAAATGCGTCCGGAGGCGGGCCGCATCGCCCTGCCACGCCGTCGTGAGCACGGCATTCGCGCCGGTGCTTCGGTTTCCCTTATGTACGTTCCATCGTGTTCCCGGATTTGACGGATCGGGACAGAAACTTTACATTTCGGGACATCTGCGGGAATGGCTGGCACGAGCGGTTCACATGACCGACCTCATTCGCAGCGCAGGCTTGAGCTACTACGCGGAGGTCGCCCGGTCAGTCGGGCTCGACCCGAAGCAGATGATGCGCAAGGTCAGGCTGCCACTGGCCGTGCTGGACAAGCCTGATACGCCTATTGCCGTGACGAGCCTGCGCCGGCTGCTCGAATTGTCGGCAGAGGCGTCGGGTGCCGAAGATTTCGGCTTGCGGCTCGCCGAGCGCGGCGGCCTCACCAACTTTGGCGCCGTCGGCCTGATTGTGCGCGAGCAGGCGACCCTCGGCGAGGCCATCGAAGCGTTCTCGCGCTTCATTCATGTCCATCATGACGGCATGAAGCTCGACGTCATCAAGGACAAGCAGACGGTGACCGTCACCCTGCATCTGCGCGGCCGGCGGCCGACTGCGCCACGGCAATCGATCGACATGGCGCTCGGCAGCATCCACCGCATCATCCAGTCGCTGTTCGGCAGCGACTGGCGCCCGCAGGAGGTGCATCTGCACTATCCGCCGCCGCACGACCGCAAGCGCTACCGTGATTTCTTCGGCTGCCGTGTACTCTTCAATGCCGACGACGATGCGATCCTGCTGTCGGCGCACGACATGCGGCGGCGGATCCCGAGCGCCCACCCGCTGATCGCGAGCTACTTGCGCAAGCGGATCGAGGCGATCGAAACGCGGCCGGCAAGCTGGGAGGCGAAGGTCGACGAGGTCGTGCGCAGCCTGCTCCCCAGCGGCGACTGCACGGTCGAGCGCGTGGCCGAGCACCTCGCCTGCACCCGCCGCACTATCCATCGGCATCTGGCCGAAGCCGGCACCAGCTTCTCCGCCATCCTCGATGCGCAGCGCGCCGATCTCGCGATCCAGCTGATCGACGATCCCGACCGGCCGCTGTCCGATATCGCCACCCAGCTCGGCTTCTCCGCGCAGAGCGCGATGGCGCGCTGGTTTCGCGGTCGCTTCGGCTGCAGCATCACGGAATGGCGGCGCGGCGTGCGGCCGCTGTCGGCGAACGCAGCCTGGCTCAGCGTGCAGGCGCCGGCAGGCCCATGATGGCGAGTGCGCGTCGGGGGCTGCCGGCGAGCAACGGCCCGAATGCGACCGCAAAGCCAAGGAAGGCGACGATCCAGCCGCACGCGGCAATGTGCAGCAGCACATCGCCGTGCGCAGGCAACACCACGGCAGCGACCCGTGCCAGCGCCGCGATGATGATCGCGAGATAGATGCCGTGCGTCGCGGGCGAGGCCGTCAGCGCCTGACCGGTATGGCCGAGGCTCGCACGCGTCATCACCGCGAGCGTCATGGTGCCGGCCGCACCGGCCATCCAGGCATGAATGCCCGCACTCGGCGGCAGTTCGCCGAAGGCGGCCAGCCCATTCAGGATGAAGCCAAGTGGCACGAAGAGGTAGCCGACATGCAGGATCAGCAGCAACCGCTCGCGCGTGGTGCGATCTCCGGCCCAGCGCGCAAGTCGCACAAGGTGCAGCACGCCGACGAGCCCCATCACGGCGCCAGTGATCATGTGGAGCGGCGTCACCATCCACGCGATGAGGGCCAGCGCGCTCAATCCGATCACAGCGCCGTCAAAACGTCCGAACGGCACCGGCAGGCGGCCGGGATTGAACTTGACCAGCCAGTTGCGGGTGAAGCTCGGGATGATGCGGCCGCCGATCAGCGCGATCAGCAGCAACACCACAGTGATGCCGATTCGAATGCTGACATCCGCCGCGCCCTCGTAGTGCGCTTCGAGATGGAAGGCGACGTTGCCCGCGAGCAGCACGAGCACCAGGGCCACCACCGGAAGGTTGCGCCAATTGCCGCCCGCGATGATTTCGCGCGTTGCGGCCGCGACCACCAGCGCCAGGAAGGCGGCATCGACGACGAGTGCGAAGCCCCAGCCGATATCGGCAGACAGGGTCACGGCAGCACGCCCGGCAAGCCACACCACCAGCAGCGCGCCAAGCGACGTGCCCTGAATCGGCAGCCGCCCGGTCCAGTTCGGGATCGCCGTGAACAGGAAGCCGGTGACCACCGCCGGCAGGAACCCGTAGAGCATCTCGTGGACGTGCCAGTCGCGCGGCGCGAAGGCCGAGCTCACGGACAGCTCGCCGTAGAACATCGGCAGCCAGACCAGGATCGACAGGCCCGCCTCGATCGCGGCCAGCAGGAAAAAGGGCCGAAAACTGTTCGCAAACAGCGGCCAGCCCTGAAAATTACGGGATCGGGCGCCAGCCATGAGGCAACTCCTGTGAATTCGGACCTTTGCCTGGAAAAATACTGCCGTCCGGCCGGCCCGTTTTTGCGCTATCGCAAACTGCAGAACGATTGCAGGTGCCATCACACTCCCTGATGCCAAGGAGGCAGAATGGCCAAGGTCGACACATCGCTGGTTGCGCATTTGCCGCTGTTCGCCGGGGTCAAGCCGGAGGACCTCGAGGAGATCCTGCGCGAGGCGCGCTCGGCGCGCTATCCGAAGAATACCGCCATTTTCGAGCAGGGCGCGGACGCGCAATCCTTCTTCCTGCTGCTGCACGGCCATGTCCGCGCCGCCAAGACTACGCCGACCGGCGAGCAGATCGTGGTGCGCTATGTCGCGCCGGGCGAGACTTTTGGGCTCGCGATGGCGATCGGCGCCGTGCGCTATCCGGCGACCGCGATGGCGGTCGACGACAGCGTGGTGCTGATCTGGCCGAATTCGGCCTGGCCGCGATTGGTCGAGCGATTTCCCTCGCTCGCCGCCAACACGTTGCAGACGGTCGGGGCGCGGCTGCAGGAGAGCCACACCCGCATCCTGGAAATGTCGACCCAACAGGTCGAGCAGCGCGTCGCGCATGCGCTGCTGCGGCTCGCCAAGCAATCCGGCAAGAAGCTCAGCCACGGCATCGAGATCGACTTCCCGATCAGCCGCCAGGACATCGCGCAGATGACCGGCACGACGCTGCATACGGTGAGCCGCATCCTGAGCGGCTGGGAGAGCCAGGGCCTCGTCGAGAGCGGCCGCCAGCGCATCATCCTGCGCGATCCGCACCGGATCGTCGTATTGGCGGAGCGGACGGCGGACAGCGGTGCGGCGTGAAATAACTCTTCTTCACCCTCTCCCCGTTCTTACCAGGGCAATCGCATATGAAAACGGTGTGATTTTTGGCGCTACCGTTTCCACATCGTCATGGCCGGGACATAGGCGAGCGAAGCGACGCCGTCCTTGCGGACGGCTATGCCCGGGCATGACGAGTTTGTGGCGCGATCGGCTGTTCACAAGGCACATCGAACCTGCAGCATTATCCGCATATGCGATATCCCTGCCGTTCTTACGGGGAGAGGTGAACGCCACATCGACCTTGAAATTAGGAGTGAGGGCGGCTCCGCTTACGGCGAAAGACCGCCCTCACGCGGGAATCCGCGCGCGACCCGCGCGAACTCCAACCCGCCTCACGCCGGCACGCATTGGCACAGCGCGGCGAGGAATTTGTCCTGATCGATGCCGTGCTCGCGGCAGGCATCTTCCACGGTGTGGAAGGTCGCGATCGGACAGCCGACACATGCCATCCTGAAGGCGAGGAACACGCGGATCGTGTGCGGCGCCGTGCGCATGATGTCATCGACCAGATCGTCGGATCGGAAAGGCATGGACAACTCCGTTCCGAAGTGACGATAGCGGAGCGGGTGTGGGTTTCTTTGCTGGAGCGCAAGCTGATGCCAGTTCCTCCGCCGTCATTGCGGGGCGCGCCGTTCGGCGCGAGCGCGGAATCCATTCCTCGACGTCACGCGCTCCATGATGGATTTCCGGGCTCGTGCTTCGCACGCCCCGGAATGACGGGCTACACCGCTCGGCTGTGCAGCTGCTTTCCAGGATCGAGATGCGCGTCGAACGCGGCGGCGACGCTGCGCACCAGAAAGCGCGAGTCGCTTGCGACCGCGAGACGGGCGCCGTCGAGCCTCACCACGCCGTCGGAGATCAGCGGCTCGAGGCGCGGAGCCGATTGCAGCACGGCTTCGGGCTCGGCACCATGGCGCGCGCAGATCTCGCCGAGATCGGCGCTGAACTCGCACATGATGCGCTCGATGATGTCGGCGCGCAGCCGGTCGTCGTCGGTCAGTCCGTAGCCTTTGCCGGTGGCGAGGCAGCCCGATGTGATGCTCTGCGCATAGGCGCCGATCTGCACCTCGTTCTGAACGTAGCCCTGGGGCAGATGGCCGATCGCGCTGGCGCCGAATCCGAGCAGGACCTCGCCGCGATCGGTCGTGTAACCCTGAAAGTTGCGCCGCAGCGTTCGGTCCTCGAAGGCGACCGCCATGGCGTCGTCGGGACGCGCGAAATGATCGAGCCCGATCTGGACATAGCCGGTCTGCTTCAGCGCATCGGCGATCGCGCAGGCCTGGTCGTGACGGGCAAGGCCGTCAGGCAGATGGTTCTCATCGATCATCCGCTGGTGCTTCTTGAAGCTTGGCACATGCGCATAGCCGAATACCGAGAAACGATCCGGCCCGAGCTCGAGCGAGCGCTGCACTGTATCGAGGCATGAGGCGACGGTCTGGTGCGGCAGCCCATAGATCAGGTCGAAATTGATCCCCTTGATGCCGGCGCGCTGGAGCATGCCGACGACAACAGCCGTCTGCTCAAAACTCTGCACGCGGTTGATCGCGCGTTGCACGACCGGATCAAAACTCTGCACGCCGAGGCTCGCGCGGTTGACGCCCGAGAGCCGCATCGCCTCGACCATCTCGGCGGTCAGCGTGCGCGGATCGATCTCGACCGCAATCTCGGCCGAGGGCAGCACGAAGAACCAACGGCGCATCGCCGCCATCAGTTCGGCAAAGGCGTCCGGCGCCATGATCGTGGGCGTGCCGCCGCCGAAATGGATGTGCTCGACCCTGATGCGGCGGCCGATGGTCTTCGCGACCTCCGCGATCTCGCTGCGCAGCGTCCGCTGATAGGCGGCGATCAGCCCGTCGCGGCGGACGATCTGGGTATGGCAGCCGCAATACCAGCACATCTCGCGGCAGAACGGCACGTGCAGATAGAGCGATGCGCTGGCGCCCGCAGGCAGCTCGGACAGCCATCTGGCGTAGGTGTCTGCGCCGATCGCCGCCGAGAAGTGCGGCGCGGTCGGATAGCTGGTGTAGCGCGGCAGACGTTCTTCGCCATAGCTCGCTGCGAGATCGGTCCTCATGTCTTACCCATTCGTAAATCGATGCCGCGCCATGGCGCGGCAGGTCACGGACGGCATTGAATTACCCGTTTCCGGATGCGCCACCTTGCGCTTGCTCAAAGTCCGAGCGCCGGATTTGGCCGATGATGACGTTTAATGATCGCTTCCTGGAGATAGGCTATGGCGTCGTTCGCGCTCGATCTCGTTCTCTGGCTGATCGGCATTCGCGGCCATATTCCGCGCTTCGACGATTTTCGTCCCGTGCCGGCCACGCCCTCTGCCGGCGCAAATCATCTCGTGCGCGTGCTGGCCGTCATGGCGGCGGTGTTCGCCGCACTCTCCGTTGCGATTTGGGGCACGGTCTGGATTGCGATCCATCTGCTCTAGCCGGCGCATCCAGCCATTCACCATCACCGTGACCGAACATGCGAACCACTTGCCGCTGGCGCGGCTGATGTCGCGCGATGCGTTGTCATGCTCCCCCTATCGCCGATGTCGCTTCGGCAAACCTCTGCAGAAATTCACCGGAGCCGAATCCAGCAAAAGCTTGTCGCAGCGCAAACACGCCTGCGTAGATCGGCGCACACTGCATCCGTCATCAAAACCCTTTCACATGAAGGATGCTTTCCGATGTTCACCCGCAGAGCCGCATTGATCAGCGCCGCCGCGACCGCCCTGATGCTCGCGACACCCGCATTTGCTGCGAGCGATCTCAAGCTGCCGCGGCAGAAGGTCGAGCTGGTCGCCCCTCCCTTCGTGCACCCGCACGAACAGGCGACGACGCAGGGTCCCAAGATCATGGAATTCAGGATGACCATCGAGGAGAAGAAGGTGGTCATCGACGACAAGGGCACGACCTTCCAGGCCATGACCTTCAACGGCTCGATGCCGGGCCCGTTGATGGTCGTGCATGAAGGCGACTATGTCGAGCTGACGCTGGTCAACCCCCCGACCAACTCCATGCCGCACAACATCGACTTCCACTCCGCGACCGGCGCGCTCGGCGGCGCCGAGCTCACGCTGGTCAATCCCGGCGAGCAGGTCGTGCTGCGCTGGAAAGCAACGCGCACCGGCGTGTTCGTCTATCACTGCGCGCCGGGCGGTCCGATGATTCCCTGGCACGTCGTCTCCGGCATGAACGGCGCAGTGATGGTGCTGCCGCGCGACGGGCTGAACGACGGCAAGGGCCACGCGCTGAGGTACGACAAACTCTACTATATCGGCGAGCAGGATATGTATGTGCCGCGCGACGAGAACGGCAAGTTCAAGTCCTACGACTCGCCGGGCGAGGCCTTCACCGAGACCGAGGAGGTGATGAAGAAGCTGATCCCCTCCCACGTCGTGTTCAACGGCAAGGTCGGCGCGCTCACCGGCAAGAACGCACTGACGGCCAAGGTCGGCGAGAACGTGCTGATCGTGCATTCGCAGGCCAATCGCGACAGCCGTCCGCATCTGATCGGCGGCCATGGCGACTATGTCTGGGAGACCGGCAAGTTCTCCAACGCGCCTGAAGTCGGGCTCGAGACCTGGTTCATCCGCGGCGGCTCCGCGGGAGCGGCGATGTACAAGTTCCTGCAGCCTGGCATCTATGCCTACGTCACGCATAACCTCATCGAGGCCGCGGACCTCGGTGCCACCGCGCACTTCAAGGTCGAAGGCAAGTGGAACGACGATCTGATGACCCAGGTGAAGGCGCCCACGGAGATACCGGCTCCCAACACCAACTAGAGGCGACGAGGGGCCGGTCATCACCGGCCCCTTGTTCCCTTCGGGGATGACCATGTTGATCGCATTCAAGCTGAAGTTGGCATTGGCCTGCGCCGCTGGACTCGCTGGGCCGATCGCGATGGCGCCGCTGGTCTCCGACATGGCTGGCGTACATGGCACGGCGAAAGAGACCGCTATCGTGAGGGTGGCGCCGGGCAATATCGCCTATCGCGAGGCCGGCGACTTCACTCGCGGCGGGCAGCAGGCGGAAGTGCCGCTGCGCGCGATGCGGTTCAACCGGCCACTGCACATCATGCGCAATCAGGTCTCGTCATCCGACTATCAGCTTTGTGTGCAGGACGGCGGCTGCCGCGCGCTCGATCGCGGCGTCGCGATCGCGTTCGATCGCCCCGTCGTGCAGGTGAGCTGGCACGATGCCGAAGCCTATGCCGCCTGGCTGTCGCGCAAGACGGGCCACAAATATCGCCTGCCGAGCGATGCGGAATGGGCCTTTGCCGCGGGCTCCAGATTCAAGGACGACGGCGCGCCGGTGGACGCCGAGGATCCCTCAAAGCGCTGGCTCAGCCGCTACGAGCGCGAATCCGAGCGCGACCTCTCCGACACCACCGCCTATCCGTTCGGCAAGTTTGGCGCGAACGAGCATGGCATCGAGGACATCGCCGGCAATGTCTGGGAATGGACCTCGACCTGCTTCGTGCGCGCGCGGATCGACGAAGCCGGCAGGGCCGGCCGCCCGACCGTCAACTGCGGCGTGCGCGTCGCCGAAGGTGCGCACCGCGCCTACGTCACCGACTTCATCCGCGACGCCCGCGCCGGCGGCTGCGCGCAAGGCGTGCCGCCCGCCAATCTCGGCTTCCGCCTGGTGCGCGAGGAGTCGTGGGTGGCGAGCGTGTCGGCGCGCTGGGGCAAGGTATGGGCGGCGAGGTCGTAGCGGAACTCTTGCTGCGGCCCTTGCCCGCGAAGGCGGGCAAGGGGCGCGTGTAGGTACCGCGTCTGCGGATGGCATCGAGCTCGGAAGCGGGGAGCCCGGTCGCTGAAGCGACTTCCTCGATCGCGCGCCAGGCCGCAGGACCAGTGCCTGCCGCCGGCACGGCGCAAAGCGCCGCGCCCTGCTTGCCATCGACCTCTGCGATCCAGAACTGCGAGACGTGCCACATCGACACCGCGCGCGACGAAATCGAGGCATTCCGCTTCGGGCCAGCCGAGCGCAACGTCGAACCAGCCGCGCGGGCGGTAGCCACGCATCGATCGCAGGATGATCAGTGCGATGAGACCGGCGTCGTCGGGACGCGCAGACCGTATCGTCATGCGCGCCCCTTCGCGACAGCCTTACGTATTCTTCAGCGCGACGCGGAATTCGGCTTCGGTCTTTGCCTTGACCTCGTCGAGCGAGACGCCGTCGGCGAGCTCGATCAGAGCCATACCGCCGTCGCCGTGCTTGTCGATGGTGAAGACGGCGAGATCGGTGACGACCATGTCGACCACGCGCTCCCCGGTCAGCGGCAGATTGCACTTCTTGAGCAGCTTCGGGCCGTCCTTGGCGGAATGCTCCATCACCACGACGACGCGCTTGACGCCGGCGACGAGATCCATCGCGCCGCCCATGCCCTTGACCATCTTGCCGGGGATCATCCAGTTGGCGAGATCGCCGTTCTGCGCCACCTGCATGGCGCCGAGGATCGACAGATCCATGTGGCCGCCGCGGATCATGCCGAAGGAATCCGCACTCGAGAAATACGAGGTCGAGGGCAGCTCGCTGACGGTCTGCTTGCCGGCATTGATGAGGTCGGCGTCTTCCTCACCCTCATAGGGGAACGGGCCCATGCCGAGCATGCCGTTCTCACTCTGCAACGAGACGTCCATCCCGTCGGGGATGTAGTTCGAGACCAGCGTCGGGATGCCGATACCGAGATTGACGTAATAGCCGTCACGCAGCTCCTTCGCGGCGCGCGCAGCCATCTGTTCACGGGTCCAGGCCATGTGAGTCTCCTGCGCTTAGGCGGCGGTACGCGGGCGGGTGTTGCGGAATTCGATGCGCTTCTTGGCCGTGCCGACCTCGACGATGCGCTTCACGAAGATACCGGGCGTGTGGATGTGGTCGGGATTGAGTTCACCGGCCGGAACCAGATGCTCGACCTCGGCCACGGTGATCTTCGCGGCGGTCGCCATCATCGGGTTAAAGTTGCGCGCGGTCTTGCGGTAAATGAGGTTGCCGGCGGTGTCGCCCTTCCAGGCGTGCACGATGGCGAGGTCGGCGAACAGGCCGCGCTCCATCAGATATTTCTCGCCGTCGAACTCCTTCACTTCCTTGCCTTCGGCGATCAGCGTGCCGACGCCGGTCTTGGTATAGAAGGCCGGGATGCCGGCGCCGCCGGCGCGGATGCGCTCGGCGAGCGTGCCCTGCGGGTTGAATTCGAGTTCCAGCTCGCCGGCGAGGAATTGCTGGGCGAACAGCTTGTTCTCGCCGACATAGGACGAGATCATCTTCTTGATCTGGCGGGTTTCGAGCAGGCGGGAAAGGCCGATGCCGTCGACGCCGGCATTGTTGGAGACCACCGTCAGGCCCTTGACGCCGGACTCGCGGATCGCGTCCGACAGCTCCTCGGCGATGCCGCAGAGGCCGAAGCCGCCCGACATGATCATCATGTTGTCTTTGAGAATGCCAGAAAGAGCCGACTTGGCGTCGGGATAGACCTTGTTCATGCAAAAACCTTCGACTGAACCTTGGGCTGGCAGGCGTCGCGCCTTATTGGCGGCGATTATTAGGCGAAATCCTCCGAAGCCGTCAATGATACGGGGTTCTCCGTTCCGGTCACCGGTGGTAGAAGCTGCCCACACCGTGGGCAGACCCGCCCGCGGCCTTGAAAGCGACAAGAAAACCCATCAAGTTGCGGGGGTTGGGCGTGGGCACGCAGGTTTCCCGACCCGCCCTTCCGGCTCCAACGACCAACCCGACCAGGACATGCCATTGACCATGGCCCAAGGAATGAAGCGCCTCGGGACGCCGATCGCGGCGCTGCTCGGCATCGCGCTGATCACCCTGATCGCGACCTCATGGCTGATCAACCGCGACGCGCTGCGCAAGGCCGTGGAGGCGCAGATCCGCGACGTCACTGGGCTCGAGCTCAATGTCGCGGGCAATATCGACATCTCGGTGCTGCCGGCGAGCTACATCTCCTTCCATGACGTCGGCCTGAAGGGCGGCGGCACGACCGATCCCGCGCTCCATGTCGACGTGCTCACTGCCAATCTGCGGCTGCTGCCGCTGCTGCTGCAGCGGTTCGAAATCGCCGACCTGGCGCTGCTGCGGCCGCGCATCCATGTCAGCCTGAAGCCGGACGGCGAGAGCAACTGGACGCCGTTCATCCAGACCATCGCGCGCACCATGAAGCCGGGCGCCGACAACCAGATCTCGTTCTCGGAGATCCGGATCCAGGACGGCGTGCTGAATTACGAGGATGCCGCCACGCACGCCACCGAGAAGCTCGAGGACATCGACCTGTCGCTGGCTTGGCCCTCGATCTCGCGCTCCTTCGCCGCGACCGGACAGTTCGACTGGCGCGGCGAGCGCGTCGACGGCTCGATCAGCTTTTCCGATTTCGTCGCCGCCCTCTCCGGCGACCGCTCGGGCCTGAAGGCGCGGATCGCCAGCGCTCCGCTCAAGCTCGCCTTCGATGGCAGCGTCGCCAACCGCACCAGCGCGATGATGGAGGGCACGCTCACCATCGACAGCCCGTCCTTGCGCAATGCGCTGCGCTGGACCGGCCAGCCGCAGCCTGGCAGCGGCGGCTTCGGCCGCTTCGCGCTGAAGGCGCGCGCCAATGTCGTCGGCCCATCGATCGCGCTCACCAACGTCAATGTCGAGCTCGACGGCAACACCGCCGAGGGCGTCATGACCTACGCCAACAACGGACGGCAGACGCTTCAGGCGACGCTCGCCGCCGACGCGCTCGACTTCACGCCCTATATTTCCACCTTCCGCCTGCTCGCGAGCGGCGCGCGCGACTGGAACAGGCAGCTGTTCGATCTCAACGGCCTCTCGACCACCGACCTCGACATGCGTCTGTCGGCAGCCAGGCTGACGGTCGGCGCATCGAAGCTCGGCCGCACCGCGATCGGAGCCAATTTGCGCAACGGCACGTTGGCGCTTTCGGTGGGCGAGGCCCAGGTCTATGGCGGCATCGCCAAGGGCTCGTTCGGGATCGCGCGCTCCGACACCGTCGCCGACGTCAAGGCGCAATTCCAGTTCACCGATGTCGACCTCCAGGCCTGTGCCTCCGAGTTGTTCGGACTCAACAAGCTGTCCGGCCGCGGCAACATCAACGTCTCCCTCGTCGCCTCCGGCTCCAGCCCGTTCGGCCTCGTGCAGTCGCTCGACGGCACCGCCACCGTGACCGGGCACGGTGGTGCAATCGCCGGCATCAACGCCGAGCAGCTTCTGAAGCGGCTGGAGCGGCGGCCGCTGTCGGGCGGCGGCAATTTCCGCAACGGCTCGACGCCTTACGACAACCTCACCATCGCGCTGAAATTCGCCGACGGTGTTGCGACCGCCGAGGACATCCGCATCGAGGGACCTTCGGCGAAGATCACGCTGACCGGCACCGCGTCGGTGCCGGCGCGCGAATACGACATGAAGGGCGTCGCGAGCCTCAACACGGCGTCGGGCTTTCAATTGCCCTTCGTGGTGCAGGGCCCCTGGGACGATCCTCTGATCCTCCCCGATTCGGAAGTCCTGATCCGCCGCTCGCCGTTTGCCGCACCGCTGCTCAAGGGCAAGGACGACAAAAGCGGCGACACGGTACGCTCGGTCATCGAGAAGATCACCGGCGTCAAGCGCCCCGCGCCGTCGGACTCGCCGACGGCCGAGAACACGAAAGAGAACGCGAAATCCAATTGAGCACGGATCGGCCGGCATTGGCCGATCCGCTGCGAATTGATCCGGCCGAATTGATGCGGCGATTGGATCGATGCACGCATTAAGCATCTCGTCGAGCCCGCTGCCCCCACGACCTAGGTCTGACAAGATGCCGCTAGATCGGCTCAGCGCCATGCGCTAGTGTTTTATACGTCCGGTTAAAAACTCCGGCCGTTTGAGGGAGAAAAACGTGAGATCCAAGGTTATTGGCGCAGTGTCACTGGCGGTTGCTGCGGCTGGGCTGTTTGCCGTCACTGCACCTGCCTTTGCGCAGCAGAAGACGATTACGGTCTGGTGGGGCAAGGGCTTCTACCGCTCCGAAGACGACGCGCTGATCGAGACAATCAAGAAATTCGAAGCCAAGACCGGCATCAAGGTCGAATTGTCGCAATACGCGATCCAGGACATGATTCCCAAGACGGTCGCCGCGCTCGATGCCGGCACCGTGCCCGATGTCGCCTATTCCGATTCCTATGATGTGCAGGCGCAGGGCAAGTGGGCCTATGAGGGCAAGCTCGAGGACCTCACCGACGTCATGGAGCCGATCAAGGACCGGTTCGTGCAGAACACGCTGGACGCCTCGATCCTCTACAACGACGTTACCAAGAAGAAGGCCTATTACGGCTTCCCGCTGAAGCAGCAGAGCATGCACGTCCAGATCTGGAACGACATGCTGGAGAAGGCCGGCTTCAAGCTCTCGGACATCCCGAACGACTGGTCGGGCTATTGGACGTTCTGGTGCGACAAGGTGCAGCCGGCGATCCGCAAGGCCACGGGCCAGCGCATCTACGCCGTCGGCCAGCCGATGGGCGTGGAATCGACCGACGCCTTCCAGTCATTCTACACCTTCATGGACGCCTACCACGTCAAGCTGGTCGATGACGACGGCAAGCTGCTCGTCGACGATCCCCAGGTGCGCGAGAACCTGATCAAGGCGATGAAGGACTACACCGACACCTACATCAAGGGTTGCACCCCGCCCTCCTCGACCACCTGGAAGGACCCGGACAACAACGTCGCCTTCCACAACAAGACCATCGTGATGACCCATAACTTCACGATCTCGATCGCGGCGAAGTGGTTCGAGGATTCGCAGAACCAGGCCTTGACCCAGGAGCAGCGCGACGCCGGCAAGAAGGCCTATGAGCAGGACATCATCACGGCGTCCTTCCCGAAGGCGCCGGATGGCTCGACCATCCGCTACCGCTCCGACGTCAAGACCGGACTGATCTTCACTGCGGCAAAGAACAAGCCTGAGGCCAAGCAGTTCATCAGCTTCCTGCTCCAGGAAGAGAACGTCCGTCCCTACATCGAGGGCGCGCTCGGCCGCTGGTTCCCGGTCACCAAGGAAAGCCAGGAAAGCCCGTTCTGGCAGGCTGACAAGCACCGCAAGGCCGTCTACGCCCAGTTCAAGGGCGGCACCGCGGCGTTCGACTTCACCAAGAATTGGAAGTTCACGATTCTGAACAACGAGAACGTCTGGGCCAAGGCGATGAACCGGGTCGTCAGCGAGAAGGTTCCGGTCGACAAGGCCGTCGACGAGCTGATCGCCCGCATCAAGCAGGTCGCGGGTTAATGTATCCTTCCCTCTCCCCGTTCTTGCGGGGAGAGGTGCAACAGCAACACCGGCCGCGTTTTGCGGCCGGCTTCTCTTTAAAGAGTCCGAAAGAATGGCGATCACGCTCTCTGGCGATCAGGCCCTCCCCGGCCCACCCCTGTCGTCGCGGCTGACCCCGGCGCAGGTCTGGGGCATCATCCTGCTCGCGCCATATCTGCTGGTTTTCCTCGCTTTTGTCGTTTATCCCGTCTGCTACGGGCTTTGGCTGGCGCGCGCTCCGGCGAACTATGTCGCGCTGTACAACGATCCGATCTTCGCGCGTGCCGCAGTCAACACGCTGGTCTTCCTGGTCATCGGCATCAACATCAAGATGCTGATCGCGCTGTTCCTGTCCGGCTTCTTTGCCATGCAGCGCACCTGGATCAAATGGCTCTCGGTGATCTTCATCCTGCCCTGGGCGGTGCCGTCGATCCCGACCATTCTGTCGGTGCGCTTCATGCTCAATCCCGAATGGGGCATGGTCAACCACCTCATCTTCGCCTTCACCGGCGATGACGGCCCGAACTGGCTGAACGATCCGACCGTGGCGCTCAGCATGGCGATCGGCGTTCACATCTGGAAGTCGCTGCCGTTCTGGACGCTGATCCTGATCACCGGACGCCTTGCGATCTCGCACGACCTGTTCGAGGCCGCCGAGGTCGACGGCGCGAGCTGGTGGCAAAAATTCCGCTACATCACCTGGCCGTCGATGCAGACGCTCTACGTCACCTGCACGCTGCTCTCGATGATCTGGACGCTCGGCGACTTCAACAGCGTCTACCTGCTCACCGGCGGTGGTCCGGCCGACCTCACGCATGTGCTGTCGACGCTGGGTATCCGCTATCTCCGGCTCGACCAGCTCTCGCTGGCGATGGCCTCCATCGTCTGCGCGATGCCGTTCGTCCTGCCGCTCGTGTATTTCATGATGAAACGGTTGTCGCGATGAAGCTTCCCTCTCTCCGTGACGTCGCGACGGAAGCGCGGCTGCTGCTGATCGGCATTCCCGTCTTCCTGTGGACGATGATCCCGATCTATCACATGTTCCTGTTCGCGATCTCGCCGAAGGAGGACGCGTTCTCGGGCAAGCTGTGGCCGGATCACCCGACGCTGCACAACTTCGAGATCGTGTTCAAGCAGCAGCATTACTTCCTGCGCGACTTCTACGTGCAGTTCTGGAACTCGACGCTGATTGCAGCGGCGGTCGGCGTGCTGACGCTGTTCATCGCAACGGCCGCGGCGTTCTCGATCTCGCGGCTGAAGGTGCCGGGGGGGCGCATGGTGCTGAACCTCGCGCTGTTCACCTATTTCATCCCCGCCGCGTTCCTCGCCGTGCCGATGTATCGCACCATGGGCAATTACGGCCTGCTCAACAATCACTGGTCGCTGATCCTCGCCATGGTGACGATCGCCAGCCCCTATGCGATCTGGGTGCTCAAGCAGGCCTCCGACAAGCTGCCGGTCGAGCTGGATGAAGCCGCAGTGATGGACGGCGCGACCACGCTGCAGATATTCCGTCTGGTGTACCTCCCGCTGATGATGCCCTCGCTGGTCGCGATCGGCACCTATGCGGTGCTGCTGGCCTGGAACGAGTATCTCTACGCGTTCCTACTGCTGTCGAACGACCGCGAGATCACGCTGCCCGTGGCGCTCGGCAACTTCCTCGCCGCCGACGACTCGCCCTGGGAGCTGCTGATGACCACCGGCTTCATCTACGCGCTGCCGCCGGCCGCGGTCTATTACGCCTTCCGCCGCTACATGGTGGGCGGGCTTACCGCAGGTGCGGTGAAATCGTAAACAGGCTGTCATTCCGGGGCGCGCGTAGCGCGAACTATGGTGCGCAATTGCGCACCTGAGAATCTCGAGATTCCGGGTTCGATGCTCCGCATCGCCCGGGATGACGCTTTCTCCTACAGCGGCGCCGCGCTCTCGCCCTGCGAGCTCGACAGTTTCGAAGCGAGCGAGGCGATCACGATGACGAGCGCAATCAACGCGATCACCAGCGTGCAGATCGCATTGATCTCGGGCTTCACGCCGAGCCGCACCTCCGAATAGATCCGGATCGGCAGCGTCGCCGAGCCCGGGCCGGTGGTAAAGCTCGCGATCACGAGATCGTCGAGCGACAGCGTGAAGGCCAGCATCCAGCCCGCGACGACCGCGGGCGCGATCAGCGGCAGGGTGACGGACGCGAAGGCGCGGACCGGGTTGCAGCCGAGGTCCATCGCCGCCTCCTCAAGCGAGCGGTCGAGCGAGCCGAGGCGGGACTGCACCACCACCGCGACGAAGCACATCGTGAGCGTGGTGTGGGCGATCGTCACCGTCCAGAAGCCGCGCTCGGCGTTCAGCGCCACGAACAGCAGCAGCAGCGACAGTCCCGTGATCACCTCCGGCATCACCAGCGGCGCATAGAGCATGCCGGAGAACAGCGTGCGGCCGCGGAACCCCTCGCCGCGCGACAGCGCGACGGCGGCGAGCGTGCCGAGCAGCGTAGCGATGGTGGCCGAGGCGACCGCGACCCGAAGGCTCATCCAGGCCGCCTCGATCATGGCGCGGTCATTGAAGAACTCGCGGTACCAGCGCAGCGACCAGCCGCCCCACACCGTCACCAGCCGCGAGGCGTTGAAGGAGTAGATGACGAGGATCAGGATGGGCAAATAAAGGAACGCCAGCCCGAGTGCGAGCGAGACGACGTTGAAGCGGGACAGGCGGGAGACCTTGCGCATCGCCTCAGCGCCCCTGCTCCAGCTGCCGCTTCTGCAGCCGTTCGTAGAGCAGCAGCGGCAGCAGCAGCACGACGAGCAGCACGATCGCCGCGGCGGAGGCGACCGGCCAGTCCTTGTTGGTGAAGAATTCGAGCCACAGGGTCTGGCCAATCATCAGCGAATTGGAGCCGGCCAGGAGATCAGGAATGACGAACTCGCCGACGATCGGAATGAAGCACAGCAGCACGCCCGCGCCTATACCGGGCAGCGACAGCGGGAAGATGACGAGCCAGAACACCTGCCAGGGCGGCGCGCCGAGATCGGAGGCCGCCTCCTCCAGCACCGGCTCCATCTTGGCGAGCGTGGCGTAGAGCGGCAGGATCATGAATGGCAGGTAGGAATAGACGATGCCGATGTACATCGCGCTGTCGGTCGAGAGCCAGACCACGGGCTGGCTGACCAGATGCAGCGCGAGCAGGATCTGGTTGAGCAGGCCGTCATGCTGGAGGATGTTGATCCAGGCATAGATGCGGATCAGGAACGAGGTCCAGAACGGCACGATCACCAGAACCATCGCCACCGCCTGCCAGCGCTTCGGCAAGCGCGCCATGCCGTAGGCGATGGGATAGCCGATCAGCAGCAACAGCGCGGTCGCCGTGACGGCGACGGTGAGGCTGCGGACATAGGCGAAGACGTAGATGTCGTCGGAGCCGATCAGCCTGAAATTGTCGATCGACAGCCCGGCAAGGCCCGTCTTCAGCGCCTCCCATCCCGCCGTCAGGTCGAACACCGGCTCGTAAGGCGGCTGCGCGATCGCGGTCTGCGACAGGCCGATCTTCAGCACGAAGGCGAACGGCACCAGGAAGAACAGCACCATCCAGACATAGGGCGCGATGGCGGCGAAGCGCGCGGGCCTTGCGAAGATGCGGCGGGTGCTCATGACGGCAGCACCACGCAATCATCAGGCGTGAACCAGGCAATGACATGCTGGTTCAAGCTGAAGGCGTCGACATCGAGGCGCGCGCTGTTGGCGACAGAGGCCTCTATCGTCCCGCCCGTGTCGAGCTTCACCTTGTATGTGGTGGTGCCGCCGAGATAGCAGACGTCGGCGATCACGCCGTCGAGGGCATTGATCGCGGTTTCGCGACCGGCCTCGCTCACGGGCGCACGCCGCGACAGCTTGACCTTTTCAGGGCGGACGGCGACCGAGAATTTTCCCGCGCCGACCTGTTCGCGCGGCTCGGCCACCACCAGCGCACCTGCGTCACGCGTGCCGATCACCAGACGATGGCCGTCGCGCAATTTGGTCTCTCCGTCGAACAGATTGATGTCGCCGACGAACTCCGCGATCCAGCGCGAGCGCGGCGCCTCGTAGAGCTCGCGGGGACGCGCGACCTGGGCAAGCTTGCCGGATTTCATCACGCCGATCCGGCTCGCCATCGTCATGGCTTCTTCCTGGTCGTGGGTGACGATGATGAAGGTCATGCCGAGCCGGCGCTGCAAATCCATCAGCTCGCCTTGCGTGCTCTCGCGCAGCTTCTTGTCAAGCGCTGCGAGCGGCTCGTCGAGCAGCAGGAGCTGCGGTCGGCGCGCCAGCGCACGCGCCAGCGCGACACGCTGGCGCTGGCCGCCCGAGAGCTGGTCAGGCTTGCGCGTCTCCAGGCCTTCGAGCTTCACCAGCGCGACCATTTCCCCCACGCGCCTCGCTATCTCGGCGCGCGCCATGCCGGCGCGTTTCAGGCCGAAGGCGATGTTGTCGCGCACCGAGAGGTGCGGGAACAGCGCGTAATTCTGGAACATCATGTTGATCGGACGCTCATGCGGCAGCGCCTGCGCGATGTCCTTGCCGCCGAGCAAAATGCGCCCCTCGTCCGGCGCCTCGAAGCCGGCGAGCATGCGCAGCAGCGTGGTCTTGCCGCAGCCGCTCGGTCCAAGCAGCGCGAAGAATTCGCCCGCTTTGATCTCCAGCGAGACGCCGTCCACGGCCCGGAACGTTCCAAAGGTCTTGACGATGCCCTCGATGCGCAGCAACGGCTGGCCCGCCGCTGGAAGCGCATCTCCGCCCGCCGCCGCGGCATTCGTTCTGGGTAACTCGTCCGTCATGATCCCTGCCAACCCCGATTCCGCGCACGCTAGCGGCCGATTGGCCTTTGCTCAACCGGTTCGGGGCGGATCCCTCACATCACATTCGCCATGAACGCCGCCAGCGCATCGCGGTCCGCCTGAGGCATGGTCAGGCCGAGCTTGGAACGGCGCCACAGGATGTCCTCCGGAAAGCGCGCCCATTCGTGGGCGATCAAATAGCGCACCTCCGCGCCGGTCAACTCGGGTCCGAACGCGGGGCCGAGTTCGTCGCGGTTCTTCGCTTCGCCGAGTACTGCCGGCAGCCGCGAGCCATAGGCCGCAACCAACCGCCGGGCCTCCGGCTCCGAAAGGAACCGCCAGCGGTCGCGCGCGAGATCGACCTCGGTGTCGAAACGATCCCAGGCGAAATCGCCGCCGGGCAGCGGTGAACCCGCCGTCCAGGGCCGCGACATCGGATAGAACGGCGTCAGCCGCGTCACCGCGCGCTCGGCGCGCAGGCGCGAGGTGGTGACGTCGCCGCCGAACATAGTGATCAGCGGCGCCTTGCGCCGACGTGCGTGAAACAGCGTCGTCCCGTCGCGCCCTCGTGCGGACGCCAGCGTCAGGTTGACGCCGGAGACCGTCCGGACCACGTCGGTCGGGCCGACGCGCTCGCGGAAATAGCGGCTCGCCGCCTCGCAGAGATAGCTGACATCGGCGCCCGGCATCGCAACGATGGCGGGATCGCCGGTGAAGTCATGCGTGACCGTGCCGATCAGCGTGAAGTCGCGCTCGAACGGCTGTGCGAAGATCAGCCGTCCATCGCTGTTCTGGAAGACGTAGACGTTGTCGGACTCGAACAGCCGGGGCACGATGATCTGGCTCATTTGCGTCGCCGCCATCGCAGGCTGCGGCTGGCGCAGCACGGTGTCCGCGACCAGCGAGGTCCAGGCGCCGGTGGTGTTGGCGAGCGCACGCGACGTGATGGTGCGGCGATGGCCGCGATCGACCACCGCAAGCCGCCAGCTGTCGGTCCTGTCGGCGCGCACGCAGCGCGCGCCTGTACGGACCGCAGCGCCGCGTTCGGCTGCGTCCAGCGCCGCGAGCACCACCAGGCGGGAATCGTCGACGACGCAGTCCGAATATTCGAACGCCATGCCGAACGGGCGCTTCAGCGCGTTGCCGACCGGATGATGCGTGATGTCGAGGGTCACTGACGGCGGCAGGCCGCCTCGCTTCGTCAGGCCGTCATAAACATATAGGCCGGCGCGCAGCAGCCAGGGCGGCCGCTCCTCGGAATGGGCGGGAATGACGAAACGCATCGGCCGGACCAGATGCGGCGCAATCCGAAGCCAGGTCCGGCGCTCGGCGAGCGCCCGGCGCACCCGCCAGAACCCGCCGCGCTCCAGCACCGACAGATCGCCGTGAATGAGCCGCGGCGTCGCCGACGAGGCCGCGCCACCGAGATCGCCCTGCTCCAGCAGGATGACCCGCAGGCCGCGCCCGGCCGCATCGCGGGCGAGGCTGACACCATTCAGGCCGCCGCCGATGATCGCAAGGTCGTAATCCGCCATGAAGCCGTCGAGTGGGAGCGAAGCTCACCATCAGTAGAGCCATTTCCGTTCCGATGAAATCGGAACGGGGCTCTAGATTTTTGCTTTTTACGCGTTTTCTTGACGCGAACCGGCGGCCACTTCGCTCGAACCCTCTAGCCTGTCTTGAGCGCAAGCTCCATGGCCTCGGCGCGGCCGACGAGGCCGGCATATTTCCCGATCGGCAGCGGCTTGCCGAGCAGATAGCCCTGCACGCCGTCGCAGCCTTCCTTGGCAAGGAAGGCGAGCTGCTCGACAGTTTCGACGCCCTCGGCGATGATCGACATTTCGAGGCCGTGGCCGAGATCGATCACGGCGCGCACGATCGCGGCTGATTGCGGATTGCGGCCGAGATTGATGATGAAGGCGCGGTCGATCTTGATCTTGTCGAACGGGAACGCCTGGAGGTAGCTCAGGGAGGAATAGCCGCTGCCGAAATCGTCCATGGAGATGCGCACGCCGAGCGCCTTCAGCCGGCGCAGCAGCGCCAGGCCGCGGTCAAAGTCCTCGATCAGCACGCCCTCGGTGATTTCGAGCTCGAGCCGGCCCGGCGCAAGGCCGGTCTCGATCAGGATCGAATGGACGAGGCCGACCACGTCGCCATGCATGAACTGCGCCGGCGACAAATTGACCGCGACCTGGAGCGGATTCGGCCAGGACGCCGCCTCGCGGCAGGCCTCGCGCAGGATCCACTCGCCCATCTCGACGATCAGGCCGCTCTCCTCCGCGATCGGGATGAATTCGCCCGGTGAGACCTGGCCACGCACCGGATGCTGCCAGCGCGCCAGCGCTTCGAAGCCGATGATGTCGCTTTCGGCGACGCTGTGACGCGCGATACCCTGCGGCTGGAAGGCGAGCGAGAGCTCGCCGTTCTTGATCGCCATCGACAGGTCCTGGTGCAGCACGCGGCGGTCACGGATCTGCTGGTCCATCTCCGGCTGGTAGAGGCTGATCGTGCCGCGCGACTTCTGCTTGGCGCGGAACAGCGCCGCACCGGCGTTGGCGAGCAGCGAAGCGGCGTCAGCGCCATTGTGCGGGAAGATCGACATACCCGTGGTGACCCCGGCGCGGACCGGCCGGCCGTCGATCTGGAATTCCTGGGCGACGGCCTCGCCGATCTGCCGCGCCAGCGCGAGACCCGCTTCCGGCTGCTTGCCGTCGATGATGAGGCCGAACTCGTCGCCGGACAGGCGTGCCACCACGCCGCCGCGCGCGGAGTCCTGGAGCCGCCGGGCAACCTCGATCAGGAGCTTGTCGCCGAGCGCATGGCCGAAGACGTCGTTGACCTCCTTGAGGCCGTCGAGATCGACGCAGAGGACGGCAAACTCCTCGCCGGTGCCTTCGCAGGCTTCGATCATCTGAGTCAGCGCCTGGAGGAAGGCGGCGCGGTTCGGCAGGTCCGTCAGGCCGTCGTGATAGGCCATGTGCGCCATGCGCGACTCGGTCTGCCGGCGGTCGGTGACGTCTTCGTGGGTCTTGATCAGATATTGCGGCTCGCCGGCATCGCTGAGCACGGTGGCGCGGCGGGTCAGGAACAGCCGCAGGCCGTCCTTGGTGGAGATCGGATGCTCTTCGGTGATCATGCCGCGCTTCTTGATCGCGGCCTCGTCGCGCGCGATGATCAGCTTGGCTTCCTTGGCATTGAAGATGTCGGACGCGGTCAGGCCGGTAGCTTCCTCGCGCCTGCGGTTGAGGATCGTCTCCGCACTGCGGTTGGCGAGCAGATAGCGGCCGTCCTTGACCTCTTCGACGATCAGCGCCACCGGGATGTTGTCGACCACGAGCTCCAGGAACTTCTTGGTGCTCTCCAGCTCCTGCGACAGCGAGCGGCGGTCGGTGATGTCCTCGAACACCAGCATCAGGAATTCGGGCTTGTTGCTCTCGTTGCGGACCACGATCCGGATCGAGGCCACCATGCGGCGCTCGCCGCCGCGCTCGACCTCGAACTCGTTGCGATACTGGCCGTCCGGCGCCAGCAGCGCGGTCCGGTCGGTCGCCTCGATGCGCGCGGCCGAGGCCGGCGTGAACAGCTCGCGCGCGTTCTTGCCGACGACGTGGTCGCGCGAAAAGCCCCAGAATCGCTCATAGGCGCTGTTGGCGAAGATGTAGCGGCCGTCCTCGATGTTCTTGGCGGCGACGCAGGCCGGCACGTTGTCGAGCACGGTTTCCAGGAACTGCTTGGTCGAGGCGAGCTGCCGCGACAGCTTGCGCTGTTCGCTGACGTCGAGATGGGTCGCCACCGACCCGCCGTTCGGCAGGACGAAATATTTGACCAGGATGGCGCGGCCGTCAGGCAGCTCGGTGACCAGGCCGTTGGGGCTTGCCGCCTTTTCGTAGAACTCCTGGTCGGAGACGCCGCCGAGCACCCCGCGCTTGCGCCTGAGCTCGAGGATGTCGTGGCCGGTCATGCCGGCGCGGAGATCCGACCGGGTCAGGCCGTAGATCTCGAGATAGCGGTCGTTGCAGAAGATGATGCGCCGCTGCGCATCGGTCATCACCACGCCCTGGTTGAGATTGTTCATGGCGGAGGAGACGAAGGCATTGCGCCGCAACTGCAGGCGCCTGGTCCGCCGCAGCGAGGAATGGATCCACAGCACAATGGCGGCGAGGAACGCGCAGATCACGATGCCCGCGATCAGGACCTCCCAGACCACGTTGGGATCGAGCTGGCCGAGATAGCTCGGAGGAGCGAAGCTGTCCGAGAGGGCAGAGGCGCGCGCGGGCGCCACCGCGCCGGCTAGGCACAGCACCGCCTGCACAGCAATCGGAAGCGTGCTGCCCACATGCCAGTTCTTCTCAGCCATCAGCCACCCGCGATTTCAACGTCGGATTGTCTGGCCTCGCGGGTTTGGATCGGGTAAACGCCTGTACGCGCAACAGAAAAAATGTGACGTGAAGTACGGCAATTGCCCTGACATGATAAATGCTTCCTTAACGGAAAACGGCCCCGCGCCGTTGCAGCCGGGTTCGATGCCACCAACGCTTCCAGCGGATATGCTGCACAACCATGGATAGGGTCGACTGTGTCGTCATCGGAGCCGGCGTGGTCGGGCTCGCGGTGGCTCGAAAGCTCGCCCAGGCCGGGCGCGAGGTCATCGTGCTGGAGGCGGCCGAGGCGATCGGCACCGTCACCTCCTCGCGCAACAGCGAGGTCATCCATGCCGGCATCTACTACCGCGCCGGCAGCTGGATGGCGCGCATGTGCGTCAGCGGCAAGCACGCGCTCTACCGCTACTGTATCGAGCGCGGCATCCAGCACAAGAACTGCGGCAAGCTGATCGTCGCGACCAGTCCGAAAGAGTCCGAGAAGCTGCAATCGATCAAGGCGCATGCCGAGGCCAATGGCGTGCTCGACATGCAGCTGCTGTCAGGCGAGGCCGCGCGCGCACTGGAGCCGGCCTTGGCCTGCGACGCCGCGCTGCTCTCTCCCTCGACCGGCATCATCGACAGCCACGCCTACATGCTCTCGCTGCGCGGCGAGGCGGAGGAAGCCGGCGCGGCCTTCGCCTTTCACACCCCGCTGATCCGCGCCAGGGCGGCCGGCGGCGTGATCGCGATCGACGCCGGCGGCGAAGCGCCGATGACCTTGCAGTGCAGCCTGCTCGTCAATGCCGCGGGGCTCTCGGCAACCGCCGTGGCGCGCCACATCGACGGCATGCCTATCGACCGGATTCCGCCGGCCTATCTCGCCAAGGGAAACTATTTCAGCTGCAACGCGAAGGCGCCGTTCTCGCGCCTGATCTATCCGGTGCCCGAACCCGGCGGACTAGGCGTGCATCTGACGCTGGACATGGCAGGGCAAGCGCGTTTCGGCCCCGATGTCGAATGGATCGAGACGATCAACTACGAGGTCGACCCGTCACGCGCCGAGCGCTTTTATCCGGCGATCCGCAAATACTGGCCGACGCTGCCCGACGGCGCGCTGATGCCGAGCTATTCGGGCATTCGCCCGAAGATCGTGCCGCCCGCGGTGGCCACGCAGGATTTCCTGATGCAGGGTCCGCGCGATCACGGCGTCGAAGGCCTGATCAATCTGTTCGGCATCGAATCGCCGGGACTGACCTCGTCGCTCGCGATCGCCGACCACGTCGCCGAGCTCGCAGGACTCTAAGCGCCGCGCAAACATCCCTGCTTGCGCGGTGCAGACCTTCCAGCAGGGACGAGCGCAACAGCGCTCATCCCTGCATGAAAGGGAGCTATCAACTCTACGCTGTTATGGGGGTTACTAGTGGAGCGTGTCGCCTTGCTTCAGACGCTCGATCTGGTCCTTGACCATCAACTTCCGGCGCTTCAACTCAACAATTTGCAGGTCGTCTGTTGAAAGGTGCACGAGAGCTTCGTGCAATTCGTTTTCGAGAAGTTTGTGCTTCCGCTCCAATTCAACAAGATGTGCCTGAATTGTCATTCGAAACCTCCTCGGTAGGGTTGAACCTCAGGATTCGATCCGGACGCGCAACTCTACATCACCGATTCGTTCTGTCGATAAGTATCCGTTGTCGCAGCTTCATTTTTGAAAATTCATATGTAACGAACCGTGAGTAAGGAACCGCGCTGGAAAAATCCATGATATCAATGCGCTTGCGCAGCGCTGCCGCGAATCGCTGAAATATCTCGCGGGAGATCGGTGAGCAGCGGCCCGAGATCGCTTGCGATCACGCCGCGCAAGGACGATAATTTCCACAGGGCATCCACAGCCTTAATCTCAAGCCCATCGGTTTTCGGCCACCGCAGACATGACCAATCAAGACGAGCGTGAGCTCGAAGCCGAGCTCACCCGGTTGCAGCAGGAACACCGAGATCTCGATGCGGCGATCGATGCACTGCATCAATCGCCCGCCCCCGACCTGTTGCGGTTGCAGCGGTTGAAGAAGCGCAAGCTGTTGCTGCGCGACCGCATCGCGTTCATCGAAGACCAGATCACGCCCGACATCATCGCCTGACCCGCGCCGGCGTTTCGCGGCAGCTTCAGCGCCTTCCAAATCCGCTTGACTCCAAAAGAACAAAATAGGAACATTCGAGAGCTCAACGCCCCCAGGAAAGCCAGAGGGCTCCGCAAGGAGCCCACATGAGGACAACGCAGATGTCGGCAACCGCTCTTCTCGACAACAGCCACTATGAACAGGCCTGCGATCAGGCGATCGCGATGTGCGACGGCAATCTGCGCAGCACCATCAAGGCGCTGATCATGGCCAACGAATATCTCGAAGCCGAGCTCGAGGAATTGCAGGCGGCGATTTCGGCCGGCTGCATTCCAGAGACCTCACGCAGCAAGATGCGGAGCAACAGCAGCGCCGCCTGATTTCTAGTCCCGGAGCAACGCCATGTCGGACGTGACCTACTACGTTGCAATGCCCTTTCTGATCGATGCCGATGGGTCGCCGGTCGCAGGCACCGCGGAGGAATGCCAGAGCTCGACGGCCGCGTTGCGGCGCGCCGAGATCATGTCGCATGTTGCAGGCCACATCGGCGCGGTCGCGTTCAGCCGAAGCGGCGATCCCATGACCGGCGAATTCGGCGACGCCACGCTGCTGCGGAAATTCGGCAACGTGCCGGAAGATCTCTCGACGCTGTAGAGTCAGCTGCTGACGAGCCTGATCTGCTCGTGCCGCCGGCGTGCCTTGCGCACATACATGGCAGCGTCTGCCTCCTCCAGGGCGCGGCCTGCCTCGGAGTGCGCTCCGAGCAGCGTGACGCCCGCGGATGCGCCCGCGGTCACGCTCTGGCCGCGAAAGCTGAACGTCAATTCGTCGATCGCCTGCTCGAGGGCCGCAGCTTTCGCCTTGGCATCGGTCTCGCTGAGATTCCAGAGCAGCAGCGCGAACTCGTCGCCGCCAAGCCGGCCGACCACGTCAGAGGCGCGGACCTGCCGCGTCAGCGTGGCCGCGATCGCCTTGAGCACCTCGTCGCCGGCCGCATGGCCGAAGGAATCGTTGATCGGTTTGAGGCGGTCGACATCGAGCACGATCAGCGCGCCGCTGGCGCGGTAGCGCTTCATGTAGGCGATAGCGCGTGCCAGCTCGCGCTCGAAACCGCGCCGGTTCGGAATCTCGAGCAAGAAATCGGTATCGGCAGCGGCTTCGAGTTCCGCAACCCGCAGCAACGCCGCCTTCAGCCTGCCCCTGAGATCGCGGATGGCGTTTGCGTTCTCCCTGGCGCTGCCGTCAGGCGCTCCGCGCCGCGCCGGCTCGGCAGAATGCTTGGCCGGACGCCTGGGGGCGGCTTTGGATCGGCTGACGCTGGTCTTCCGGCCCCTTTTGGCCTTCGCAGCATGCGCCCTTTTTGGTTTCTTCATGGGCATCCTGCTCAATGAAGGCTTGCGGGGATTCACCAAGACAGGATAGTGCATTCCCTTCTCCTTGCCACCGCCTTGCGAGCCGCCGGCCGGAACCGTTAATCTGGCCTATCTTTCTGTTTTCCGAGCACAATTGACGTCATGACCGCGCCGATCGCCATCATCATGGGAAGCCAGTCGGACTGGGAGACGATGCGGCACTCCGCCGACACGCTCGCAGCGCTCGGGATTGCCGCCGACACCCGCATCGTCTCGGCGCACCGCACCCCCGACCGGCTGTTTGCCTTCGCCAAGGGCGCCAAGGCGGCCGGCCACAAGGTCATCATCGCTGGCGCCGGCGGCGCGGCCCACCTGCCCGGCATGGCCGCGGCGCTGACTGAGCTGCCGGTGTTTGGCGTTCCCGTCGAATCCCGGACGCTCAAGGGCATCGATTCGCTCTATTCGATCGTGCAGATGCCCGCAGGCATTCCGGTCGGCACCCTCGCCATCGGCAAGGCCGGCGCCATCAACGCGGCGCTTCTTGCCGCTTCCGTGCTGGCATTGTCCGACCCGGCTCTGTCGGACCGCCTCGCCGCCTGGCGCAAGGCGCAGACCGAGGCGGTTGCCGAGCGCCCGGAGGACCAGGCGTGACCGACGCAAAGCAGGTGAAGCTGAAGCCCGGCGACACCATCGGAATCCTCGGCGGCGGACAATTGGGGCGGATGCTGGCCATGGCCGCCGCGCGGCTCGGCCTGCGCTGCCAGGTGTTCTCGCCCGATCCGGATTCGCCCGCCTTCGACGTCGTGCTGAACGCGACCTGCGCCGAATATGCCGACGTCGAGGCGCTGGAGCTGTTCGCGGGCGACGTCGACGTCATCACCTACGAATTCGAGAACGTGCCGTCCGCGGCTGCAATGGTGCTGGACGCGCGCCGCCCGGTGCTGCCGAACCGCAAGATCCTCGAGACCACGCAGGACCGGCTCGCCGAGAAGGACTTCGTGACCAAGCTCGGCATCGGCACTGCGGCCTATGCCGATGTCACCTCCGTCTCCTCGCTGCGCGAGGCGATCCTGAGGATCGGCCTGCCCGCGGTGCTGAAGACCCGCCGCTTTGGCTACGACGGCAAGGGCCAGGCCATCATCCGCGAGGGCGACGACATCGCCAAGGTGTGGACCAGCCTCGCCACCAAATCGGCGATCCTGGAAGCCTTCGTGCCCTACGAGCGCGAGATCTCCGTGATCGCCGCGCGCTCGGCCACCGGCGAGGTCGAATGCTTCGACGTCACCGAGAACGAGCACCGCGACCACATCCTGAAGATTTCGCGCGCGCCTGCGCCGATCCCGGATGCGCTCGCCGAGGAAGCGCGCAGCATCGCCGGCAAGATCGCAACCGCGCTCGACTATGTCGGCGTGCTCGCAGTGGAGATGTTCGTGCTCGCCAACGGCACCGGGCCGAAGGTGCTGGTCAACGAGATCGCTCCGCGCGTGCACAATTCAGGGCACTGGACGCTCGACGGCGCCTCGGTCTCGCAATTCGAGCAGCACATCCGCGCTATCGCAGGCTGGCCGCTCGGCAAGCCCGTGCGTCACGGCGAGGTCGTTACCATGACCAATCTGATCGGCGACGAGATCCACGATTACGAGAAGTGGCTGAGCGTGCCGGGCGCGACCGTACATATCTACGGCAAGGGCGCCCCGCGCCCCGGCCGCAAGATGGGCCATGTCACCGAAGTCAGGCCGCCGAAATTCAAGTAGCGGGACCGCAGCCGCGACTATTGTTTGAGGCTGCGATCCCGCCTCTCCGCTACGCCGTCTTCACGCCGGCGACGACGCCGGTGGGCTCCTCGCTGAGCCAGCGATAGATCACCCCGCCCAGCGCGCCGCCGATCAGCGGTGCGACCCAGAACAGCCAGAGCTGCGCCAGCGCCCAGCCGCCGACGAACAGCGCCGGGCCCGTGCTGCGCGCCGGGTTCACCGAAGTGTTGGTGACGGGGATGCTGACGAGATGGATCATCACCAGCGCAAGCCCGATCGCGAGCGGCGCAAAGCCCGCGGGCGCGCGCCCATGCGTGGCGCCCATGATGACGAACAGGAACATCATGGTCATCACCACCTCGGTGATGAAGCAAACGATCATGCTGTACTGGCCGGGCGAATGCGCATCATAGCCGTTGGCCGCAAAGCCCTTGGTGACGTCGAAACCGGGAGCTCCGCTTGCGATCACATAAAGCAGCTCGGCGGCGACGATCGCACCGCAAACCTGCGCGATGACGTAAGGCAGGATCTGGCCGGCCGGAAAGCGCCCACCGGCGGTAAGGCCGACCGTGACGGCCGGATTGAGGTGGCAGCCCGAGATGTGGCCGATCGCATAGGCCATGGTGACGACGCTCAAGCCGAACGCCAGGGAAACACCGACGAGGCCGATGCCGACCTGGGGGAAGCCGGCCGCGATCACCGCGCTGCCGCAGCCTGCGAATGTGAGCCAGAATGTGCCGATGGCCTCGGCGGCGTATTTCTTCATATCCATGTGGCGTCTCCCCTGATTGCAAGATCTCCGGATCAACTTCCGGAAAACGGCCCGTGTTGGGCACCAAATCACCCCAAATTAGGACCGCATGGGGCATTTTCGCCGCATTTAATGGCTGAACTTGGCCCGAAAACCCGCTTGCCCGGTGGACATCAGGGGTTTTGTCTGATACATCCGCGCCCTCAGGTTAAGGGCTTGCGCGTTTTGCCATCCCCTTTGACTTACCAGAATTCAAATCCGATCCACTGAAGAGGATGCCGCGTGCAGGTTCTCGTTCGCGATAACAACGTCGATCAAGCCCTCAAGGCGCTGAAGAAGAAGATGCAGCGCGAGGGGATTTTCCGCGAGATGAAGCTCCGCGGTCATTACGAGAAGCCCTCCGAGAAGAAGGCCCGCGAAAAGGCCGAAGCCGTGCGCCGTGCGCGCAAGCTGGCCCGCAAGAAGCTGCAGCGCGAAGGCCTGCTGCCGATGAAGCCGAAGCCGGTGTTCGGCGCCGGTCCCGGTGGTGAGCGCGGTGGCCGTGGCGGTCCGGGTGCTGGTCCGCGCGGACCGCGCTGATTTGCCGAACGTGTAAGATCTCAGTTTTCGATGACGCGGGCCTCCGGCCCGCGTTATTGTTTTGTGAGCGGTGCCTTGCTGGGACAGGGCGCTACCGATGCGGCACTGGCGCGCGACGAGATCGGGATAAATCGTCATCGCGCTTTGGATTGTTGTTCGAGCATGATCTTTTCGGAAGAGTGCTGCACACTTTTCCGGATCCTGTTCTAGCGCGAGCGAACGGTAGATGGCCTTCCCTTTCCCCGAGCGCGGCTTGGCGCGGCTCCGCCAGATCTGGCAGCAGCCGCTCGCGCTGACTTTGATGGGAGTTGCGCTGTGCGGATGCTCTTTCGACCTGGGATCGTTGATGCCGGAGAAGGACAAGCCGCAGGAGGCGCCCAAGGCGGCCGCCGCTGCCGAGAGCGCGGTCAGCGCCGGCAACGTCACCGAAGCTCAGGCCCATACGGCGAAGGCCCAATCCCTCGCCAAGTCAGGCGAGACGGCGTCGGCGCTCGACGAGTTCAATCGCGCGGTCGGGCTCGATCCCTACAATACGCAGGCGCTCTATGGCCGCGCCCTGATCTATCAGGGCAATAACCAGCACGACTTCGCCATCGCCGATTTCAGCGCCGCGAGCGGGCTCAACCCGCAGAAGGCCGAGCCGCTGCTCGGCCGCGCCAACAGCTATCTCGCGCTCGGCAAATTCAAGGAGGCCGCGGCCGACCTCGACGAGGCCTCCGAGGCCGATCCGCACAATGCCCACGTCTGGATCGCCCGGGGTCAGGCCTATGAGCGGCTCGGCGACAAATCCAAGGCGGCGGCATCGTACAACAAGGCGGTTGCTCTTCGACCGCGCGACGATGCCGCCCGCAGCGGTCTTGCCCGCGTCGGCGGCTGACGCTCTTGGCGCCGCGCAGGCGCCGTCTTAATCGGGGGTCCCGCTCTTCGGCAGAACGGCGTGGAACATCGACTTCATGCCGGACAGCATCTCGTCGGCGACATTGGTCTTCTTCTGCGGCGGCATGGACGCGCCGGCGTCGGCACGCAGGTCGAGCGGCGGTGCGATCACCGGAACGGGAATGTCAGCCGGGGGCGTGATTCGATTCGGATCGTCATTGCCGACCGAGGCCGTGTAGGACGGCGACGAGGTGCCATTGCCGTACGCCTCGGGGGACGGCGTGGACACCGTGATCGGCGGTGGCAACGGACGGACCGCAGACGGCTCCGCCGTCACGACACGGGGGGCCTCCGGGGCACGGGCGGCGTCTCGCATCGCAGGCTCCGGCGCTCTTTCGACCGGCTTGGTCTCGGCAGCCTTCGCCTCGGCAGCCCTGCCTTCAGGCGACTTGCGCAGGCGCTCGATGGCGGCGCGCGCCAGATCGTTGGCATCGGGCGTCGCGGCCGGGGATGCCGGTGCCGAATTGGCCTCCGCCACCGGTGCGGCCGGAGCAGAAGCTGCCGGCGGCAACTTGGCGGCCGCTTTCTCACGGGCGGGAGGGCGAGCGTGCGAAGCGGTCTCGGCGGGGGCAACATCCGCAGCCTTGGTGTCCGCAGCCTTGGTTTCGGACTTGTCGGCGGGCTTCTCGGCCGCGGCCTTGTCGGAGACGCTCTTCTCGGAGACACCCTTGGCCTTGACACCGGGCGCCGGGACATTGGCGACGTCGGCGGGCTTGCCGCTCTTGGCGGCGTCGGCGGGGGCGACCACGGCCGCAGGGGCGTCGGCCGGCTTGGCATTGATGTAATGATTAACGATGTAGGCCCCGATGATCGTCGCGAGCACCGAGGGGAAAATATCCATCGAGATTTTAGCGAGGTATTTCAGCATTTCTCGGCCACTCCCCGCGCGATCTGATGCGGGAACTTTGGGGCATTGTAAGGGATCAACTGCGACAGATCGATGGCAAATGGTTATGCCAGCCTTACGGCTTCAGCTCGATCTCAAGGAACACGATCTCGGTTGAGGTTTCGTTAAGTACGTCATGTTGAACGCCGGCCTTGCGAAAGTAGGATTTTCCCGCCGCAAGCTGCGCCTTGGACCGCTCGCCATTGGACGCCACGATGGTCATCTCCCCCGCCACGACGGGAACAATGACGTAGTCCATGCCATGGGTGTGATGCCCGGTGGCGGTGCCAGGCGCAAGCCGCCACTCGGTCACCCGGACCTCTTCATTGTCGACCTGAACCTCGGAGCTGGCGGGTAGCATCGGAACCTCTTTTTGGGGCGTGGCGCTTCAGGGCACGAACACCATGAACACGTAGACGGCAAATACGACCATATGGACCAGCCCAAACAGGACGTTGGTCCTGCCGGTGCCGAAGGTCAGCATGCTCAACAAGAATGTCAGGAACAGCAGCACCGTGTTCTGGGGGTTGAGGCCCAGCACGAGCGGCTGGTCGAGCGCATAGGTGGCGATCCCGACCGCCGGGATGGTCAGGCCGATCGTTGCAAGCGAGGAACCGAGCGCCAGATTGATGCTCTTTTGGAGGTCGTTCTTGCGCGCCGCCGCGATCGCCGAGACGCCCTCCGGCATCAGGATCAGGAGCGCGACCACGAGGCCGGCAAAGGCCGGCGGCGCGCCGATCATGGCGGCGACGGCATCGACCACCACCGAAAACTTCTTGGCGAGCAACACCACGGCGCCGAGAGAGATCAGCAGCAGCACGATGCTGAGCGCCAGCATGTTTGCCGAGAGATGGCCAGCGCCACCCTCGCCGCCCTCTGACTCGTGCACGAAATAGTCCCGGTGGAGCACCATCTGGGTGTAGAGAAACACGCCATAGAGAACGATCGTCACGAGGTCGACGAAGCCGAGCTGGAGCGCCGAAAAGACCGGTCCCGGCGTCGTCAGCGTATAGTTCGGCATGATCAGGGTCATGGTCGCCAGCACGAACAGGACGCTGAGATAGACGTTGGCCCCGGAGACCTGAAACCCCTGCTCGCGGTAGCGCAGTCCCCCAATCAGAACGCAGAGGCCGACCAGCCCGTTGCAGACGATCATCACCACCGCGAACACGGTGTCGCGCGCGAGCTCCGGCGCAGGCTTGTCGCCGAGCATGATCGTGGTGATCAGCGCGACCTCGATGATGGTTACCGCAAGCGTCAGGAGCAGCGTCCCGTAAGGCTCGCCGATCCGCTCCGCTATCACTTCGGAGTGATGCACGGCTGCGAACACGGTCCCGAACAGGATCACCAGCAGGACGATCGCAAACACGATCCCGCCGGCCGAAACGGTGAAGCCGTAGCCAGTTGCGGTGACAATCAGGAAGAGCAGCACCGCCAGTGCGGGAAACAGCCAGGCCGACCGCGGCATCGGTCCGTGTGCGCTCATGTCGTCGTGTCCCCCATGTCCATCGACAGGATTATGCGACATGCAATCGCCGCCGTCAGCCTCCGGGAGCGTTGATGAATTGCCGCGCCGTCTGCATCGCGCCGAAGTCATCCAGGTTTTCGCGGCCGCCCCCCGGAAAGCGGACGAATTTTTTCGGCTCCTGGGCCAGCGCGAACAGACGCTCGCCGAAGGCGATCGGGATCGCGGGATCGTTAGTGCCATGCATGATCAGCAGACGCGCCGTGACATGTGCGATGTGCTGGTCGGAACGGAACTGATCCCGCATGAGCAGACTGACTGGCACGAAGCGGAACATCGAGCCGGCGACATCCACCGTCGAGCTGTAGGGCGCCTCCAGGATCAGCTTGCTGACGGGATGTTCGGCCGCGATGGGCACCGCCACGCCGCTGCCGAGCGAAAAGCCCCAGGCGATGATACGATCGGCGCTGTAACGCTGCGCGGTGAACGCGTAAGCGGCTGCGGCGTCCTGCAGCAGGCCCTGCTCGCTCGGAGATCCCGTCGAGCCGGCGTAACCGCGAAACGAAAGCGCCACGAGGCCGGTACCGTCAGCGGTGATCGCCTTGAAGCGGGCGACGCGGCCGGCGAGGAAATCGCCATTGCCGTGGAAGAACAGCACCACGGGACGTCCGGGTTTGGCCGGCACGTGCCAGACGATGACCTTCTCGCCATCGGCGGTGGTCAGAACATGCTCCTCGGCCTCGGGGAGGCCGGCGGCGGCAGGCGCGGTGCGGCCGACCGGCGGGATCGGAAACAGCATCTCGCGCTGCCTGAAGAACAGCACGGCCAGTCCGATCAGATAGAGAACGGCGCTGACGATCAGGATCCATTTCAGGATTGTCATCGCGATGCGCAATCCAGACCTGCCCTGCTATTTGCCGCGCCGAGGCTCGACCAGCTTCTCGACGTCGGACTTGATGCTGGCGGGAATGCCGCGACACGCACAGGCTTGTGCGTGCGCGACGTGCCACCGGATCCGCCGCTCGCGCCTCGCCCGGAGCGGCATGCGATGAAGGCGATGCCACTCCCGGTTCAAGGCCATCGCCGCAGCCTCACATCCTCTTGCCTTACATCGCCTTGACGATGTTCTCGGTGACCTTCTTGGCGTCGCCGAGCAGCATCATGGTGTTGTCGCGATAAAACAGCGGATTGTCGATGCCGGCATAGCCCGACGCCAGCGAGCGCTTGATGAACATCACGGTGCCGGCCTTCCAGACCTGAAGCACGGGCATGCCGTAGATCGGCGAGGACTTGTCCTCCTCGGCCGCCGGGTTGGTGACGTCGTTGGCGCCGATCACGAAGGCGATGTCGGCCTGTGCGAACTCGGAGTTGATGTCCTCGAGCTCGAACACCTCGTCGTAGGGAACGTTGGCTTCGGCCAGCAGCACGTTCATGTGGCCGGGCATGCGGCCTGCGACCGGGTGAATGGCGTATTTCACCTCGACGCCTTCCTTCTTCAGGATGTCGGCCATCTCGCGCAGCGCGTGCTGGGCCTGCGCCACCGCCATGCCGTAGCCGGGCACGATAATGACCTTGGAGGCGTTCTTCATGATGAAGGCGGCATCATCCGCCGAGCCGAGCTTGGCGGGCTTCTGCTCGCCCGTGCCGCCGCCGGCAGCGGCCGTCTCGCCACCGAAGCCGCCGAGGATGACCGAGATGAAGGACCGGTTCATCGCGTGGCACATGATGTAGGACAGGATCGCGCCGCTTGAGCCCACAAGCGCGCCGGTGATGATCAGCGCGGAATTGCCCAGCGTGAAGCCGATGCCGGCCGCCGCCCAGCCCGAGTAGGAGTTCAGCATCGAGATCACGACCGGCATGTCGGCGCCGCCGATCGGGATGATCATGAGCACGCCGAGCAGAAGCGCCAGGATGACGTTGAGCCAGAAGAACACGGCGCTGCCGGTGACGACGAGGCCGACGATACAGGCGACCAGCGCCACTGCGAGCACGACGTTGATCACGTGGCGGGCCGGCAGGATGATCGGAGCGCCGCTCATCCGCGCCGACAGTTTCAGGAACGCGATGACCGAGCCGGTGAATGTCAGCGCGCCGATGGCAACGCCGAGCGACATTTCGACGAGGCTCTGGGTATGGATATTGCCGGGCGTACCGATATCGAAAGCCTCGGGCGCATAGAACGCGCCGGCGGCGACCAGCACCGCGGCCATGCCGACCAGCGAGTGGAACGCGGCGACCAGCTCCGGCATCGAGGTCATCGGCACGCGACGGGCGATCACCGCGCCGATCGCGGCGCCGATCGCGATGCCGACGATCACCAGCACCCAGGCGAGGCCGTCTGCCGGCGGATGATTGGCAAGCGTGGTGGCGACCGCGATCGCCATGCCGATCATGCCGAACAGATTGCCCTGGCGCGACGAAGCTGGGCTCGACAGCCCGCGCAGCGACAGGATGAACAGCACTCCCGCCACGAGATACAGAAATGCAGAGAGGTTGGCGCTCATCTCAGGTCCCCATTGATCCCATCAGCCCGAGGTGGCCGCTTACTTCGACTTCTTCTTGTACATCGCCAGCATGCGCTGGGTGACAAGGAAGCCGCCGAAGATGTTGATGCAGGCAAAGATCAGCGCCACGAAGCCGAAGGCGCGTGCCCAGCCCGAACCGCTCGAAACATTGGCGACGCCGCCGGCGAGCAGCGCACCGACCACGATCACCGAGGAGATCGCGTTGGTGACGCTCATCAGCGGCGTGTGCAGCGCCGGCGTCACCGACCAGACCACGAAATAGCCGACGAAGACGGCGAGGACGAAGATCGACAGCCGGAAGATGAAGGGGTCGACGACCTGTGCTGCATGCTCCATGACGGGTCTCCTTAAACCTTCGGCTGGAAGTTCGGGTGGATCACCGCGCCGTCCTTGGTGAGGGCGGTGGCCTTGACGAGCTCGTCGTCCCAGTTGACGGCGAGCTTCTTCTCCTTCTTGTCGACCATGGTCTCGATGAAGGAGAACAGATTGCGGGCATAGAGGCTGGAGGCCGAGGCCGCGACGCGGCCGGCGACGTTGGTGTAGCCGACGATCTTGATGCCATCGAGGTCGACGACCTCGCCGGGCTTGGCGCCCTCGACATTGCCGCCGCGCTCGACGGCGAGGTCGACCAGCACCGAGCCGGGCTTCATCGACTTGACCATGTCGGCACTGACGAGCTTCGGCGCCGGCCGGCCTGGGATCAGCGCGGTGGTGATCACGATGTCCTGCTTCTTGATGTGCTCGGCGGTGAGCGCGGCCTGCTTGGCCTGATACTCTTTCGACATTTCCTTGGCGTAGCCGCCGGCGGTCTGCGCGTTCTTGAACTCCTCGTCCTCGACGGCGAGGAACTTCGCGCCAAGCGATTCCACCTGCTCCTTCGTCGCGGGACGAACGTCGGTCGCGGTCACGACGGCACCGAGACGGCGCGCGGTCGCGATCGCCTGGAGGCCGGCGACGCCGACGCCCATCACGAATACTTTTGCGGCAGGCACGGTGCCGGCCGCGGTCATCATCATGGGAAAGGCGCGGCCGAAGGCTTCGGCGCCCTCGATGACGGCGCGGTAGCCGGCAAGGTTCGCCTGCGAGGACAGCACATCCATCACCTGCGCCCGGGTGATGCGCGGCATCAATTCCATGGCGAAGGCGGCGACGCCGGCATCGGCCATCGCCTTCAGTGCAGCCTCGTTGCCATAGGGATCCATGATGGCGATGACGAGCGCGCCGCGCTTGTACTGCGCAAGCTCGGACGCCTCAGGGCGCTTCACCTTGATGATGATGTCGGCATCCTTCAGCGCATCAGCGCTGACGGTGGCGCCGACGGCGGTGAATTCGGAATCCGGGAGGCCCGATTTGAGGCCGGCACCTGGCTCGACCGCGACCTCGGCGCCCAGCGCCTTGAATTTCTTCACCGTATCAGGCGAAGCGGCGACGCGCGGCTCCGACGGATCGATTTCCTTGGCAACGGCGATCTTCATAGTCCCTCCGGCGGCGCGGGACAGCGCACGCACAAAAAAACAGCGTTACTCCCGCAACGTTCGTTACCGGTTTTAGAACCGGCTTGGATGCAAATATTGTAGGCAGCTGCCGCCGCAGACGCAGGCAGCCGCCAGATCGATCAGATCAGGTCAGGAAGATCGCCATCAGGATCACGATGAGCGCGACCGACGCCGTGCCGTATTTCACGAGCTTGATGAAGCCCTCATAGGTCTGCTCGTGGGCAACGTAGTCGTTGCCGTCGGCGGTGGTGTACGCCACTTCGCTATGGTCAGCCATGGATTGTCCCCAGTCGAGAGCCGAAATATTGGGCTGGGATACCGCAAACCTTCCGGCAGGGCAACGGCAGGCAGGCGCGGTTTTGCCGCAAATCAGGTCATTTGGAATTCCGATTGCCGCGAATCCGGCTCTCGTGCGGCTCAACCCTGATCGATCATCGTGGCGGCGACGCTCGCCGTACGCCGCTGCAGCACCGCGAGACCAAGCGCCTCGCGCACCGCATCGACGGCGGGCTCGCCCGCCGCGGTGAACCGGGCCGTCCGCGGCGCGACGCCGGACCCGACCGCCACCGGATTGTCACCGGAGAGGAAACCATGAGCCATGTGGAAACCGAGCGCGCGGTAGACCTCGAACTGCTCTTCAGAGAAGAACTGGTCGCCCGTGGTCTCGTGGGGGAAACGGTCGTTTCGGCGCGCGTAATCGCGAATATAGTCGTTCTCGTCGCCATTGAGCGAGGACTTGATGTAGACGAGATAGCCTCTTTCATCGCCTCCATAGTCGATGGTGCCGATGGCGACGTGCACGTGGTCTTGCACCATCTCGTCATGATCGTCGGCCGCCGCGGGATCGCCTGCCTTGGCGGCATTGCGGGCCATGAGCTTACGCGTGCGCTCGCGAATCGGCATCCACGGCAGGTCGATCCGCACCCCGAGATCGATGCGGGCATAGCGCTGCAACGTCATCAGGGAGCCGAAATTCATCGGCGCATCGGCTTCTGCGTCGACCGCGATGATCAGCCTGCAGCGCCGGCGCAGCAGTTCGTAGACGCCGAGATTTTCGATGTGGCCGCCATCCGTGAGGTAGACGCTGTCGCTGTTCTCGTACAGGCGCCCTGAGATTTCGGACCAGAAATAGAGCGGCGTGGAACGGCGTTGCGGCCGCACACGCTCGTCGACGTAGCGCGGATTCTTCAGCCAGTAGCCGAGCCGTACGTTGAGGAGCGCAAGCGTCGGCGTCAGTGACTTGATCGAACTCGACCCCATGTTCGAGGAAGCCGCGGCGCCGGAAATCGCCATTGCGGTCGCGAGGTCGAGACTTTGCTCATCGTCCTGGACGAGACGGGTGGGCGCATAGCCTGTGGCCTCGCTGCCGACATTCAGCGCGGAGAACAGGAAGAAGTCCGCGTTGCGGCCACGCCGGTTGGCAAAGTCCGAACCCTGGATATTGAGTGCCGTGTTGATGAGCTGATAGGGCGCGTGCAGCTTCGGCGTGGCCGGCAGCCCCGGAATTCGCGCCGCCTCGGCCGGAACTGCATAGAGATCCGTCAGCTTCATGCGATCGAGCGCCCGGAAATCGCGCCCCTGATCGAGGCTCGCTTCGGCGCGCGCGACGCCCCCGTCGGCCGACCGTGTCGGGTCGAACAGGAACGCCTTGCTCAGACGATCGCGATAGAGCCGGTGCAGCGAATTCGCATTTGGCGTCAGCAGGAACGAGATGGCGAACAGGACGATGCCGGCAAACGTGTAGAGGATCACCTTCGGCAGACTGTAGGAATAGGCGAGTTCCGAAGCCTCGCCCTTGAACAGATCGGGAAAACGGACCTGGACCACGGGTCCGACTTTTTCGGCCAGGAATTCAAGCCAAGCAGGCGTGTGCCAGGTCGGCGTCAACCGCTCGGTGTCGTCGACGACCGGCGGCGCGGCCTTCGGCGTAATCTCGGCGGACAATGTGCCCTTGCCGGCATCGAACTGGATCCTGCCGGCGAGGTTGCCGGAGGGAACGTTCGACTTGGCATTCGCCAGGCATTCTCTTTGCGAGGCTGCCCCCAGACCCGCCGGACATTTCTCGAACAAGTCGTTGGAGATGCCCCAATAGGACAGATAGAGGTATGCGACCCAGACGACGAGCGGAAGCGCGAGGCCCGCAATCCATAGCGCGACCTTGGCGACGATCTTGAGGATCAGCGAGCTGCGCTGCGAGGATGCGCCGTTTCCCTTCAACAGTTCTGCGAATTGCTGCCTGAATGCGGTGACGAAAACACCAATTGGCGCAGCCGCGGCCGCCAGCGACTTGATCCAGACGATCGCAACACCGGCGGCCGGTCCACCGATTGCGGCGCTCTCGGCGACATCGAACATCTGCTCCAGCATGAAGGGCTGAAATTCGAAGAAGGCGATCACTGCCAGCAGCACCAGGAAGGTCGCCCCCACGCTCGGCCAATGGGAACGGAACTCCTGCCGATTCTGCGGGCTTGCGAGTGACTGCTTGAGAGCCCATCCGAAAAACAGCACGGCCCCGAGGATGGCGATCGCGAGCGTCAGCGCAAAATGTCGGACCTGGAGGAGGCGCGCGAAATCGCAGGCAACACCCAGCAACAACGCGATCCCGCCAACGTAAGCGAGCACGACGCTGGGCCCGCTGCCGCGGACAGAGCGCAATGCGAAATAGGCAAGCCCGCTGCAAAGGAACATGACCAGGGCAATCGCGGCGCCGAACGTGCTGAAACCATAGCGATCGACGCTGCCGAAATTGTACAACTCGCACAGCTTTCTGTTGCTGAGGCTGACACCAAAGACATTGGCATCCGTCAGGCAGCTCCGCAGCGGCGTCGACCACACGGTCACGGCGGCCAAGAGCAGCACGACGGGTAACGTCAGGCCGACATTGGCGACCAGCCCGCGCACGACGATTGCAATTCCAGTGAGAAGATCGCGGGCCCCGGCCGGGATCAGATAGTTGGAATAGTTGCGGAGATGTCCGACCGAAGGCGTGTCGCTGATCTCGGCGGCCGTGACGGTTCCACCGACCGGCCTCTCGCCGAATACAAATCGCCGCGCAGCCGTCATGGTGGCGCTGAGAGAGGTGCCGATATAGCCGCCGCCCGATACCGTGGAGAGATAGTCGATCCGCCCGATCAAATTGTGGTGGTTCAACGCCTGCAGCACGCCGAGGCACAGGGCCGACGAGCGGATGCCGCCGCCGGACAATGCGAGCCCGGTAACGTCGAGCAACTGGCAGCTTTCAAGGCGATCGGGATCGATTCGCCGATCTGGCTCACGCCGGGTGTTGATCGCCGCAATTTCGTCGCGGACGATCTGATGGTGCTTCTCGCACCAGGGAATTTCCTGCTCGATCGCGGCAGCGTTTTTCGACTCCGGAGTCGGCGCGGCAGGTCCTTGATCGAGCATGGGTGCCTCACCAGGCAAAAATCGACCAATCGACAATCAATAGTTGAAAAGCAATTTCGCAATATCTCTTGAGTTAGTCTGGCGGTTTGCGCCAACGTTCAATCCCACGTAGCAAAATGTTGGGGGAAGCCGCGAGACCAGGTCTCGGCCCAGGCCGTTGGAACCCGCGGCAACGCCGCCGCCTCAGCCCATCGCCTCCAGCTCGTCGATCATGCCGGCGATGACCGAGAGGCCGCCGTCCCAGAATTTGGGATCCTTGGCATCTAGCCCGAATGGCCGCAGCAGCTCGGAATAATGCTTGGTGCCGCCGGCAGCGAGCATGTCGAGATACCGCTCGGCAAAACCTTCGGCCGCGTGCTCGTAGACGGCGTAGAGCGAATTCACCAGGCAATCCCCGAAGGCGTAGGCGTAGACGTAGAACGGCGAATGGATGAAGTGCGGGATGTACATCCAGTAGTTCTCGTAGCCCGCCTTGATCTCGATGGCGGGCCCGAGGCTCTCGCCCTGCACCGACAGCCAGATCTCGCCGAGCCGCGTCGCGGTGAGCTCGCCGTTCTTGCGCTCGGTGTGGACCGCGCGCTCGAAGGAATAGAACGCGATCTGCCGCACCACCGTGTTGATCATGTCCTCGACCTTGCCGGCGAGCAGGGCCTGGCGCTGCTTTGCGCTCTTGGTCTGCGCGAGCAGCCGCCGGAAGGTCAGCATCTCGCCAAACACGCTCGCGGTCTCCGCCAGCGTCAGCGGCGTCGGCGCCATCAGCGCGCCGTTCTTGGCCGCCAGCACCTGGTGCACGCCATGGCCGAGCTCATGGGCGAGCGTCATCACGTCGCGCGGCTTGCCCTGGTAGTTCATGAGCACGTAAGGATGCGCCGACGGCGTGGTCGGATGCGAGAACGCGCCCGGCACCTTGCCCGGGCGCACCGGCGCATCGATCCAGCGGTCGGTGAAAAAGCGCTCAGCGATATCGGCCATTTTCGGCGAGAAGCCCCGATAGGCCGTCAGCACCATCTTGCGCGCATCCGGCCAGCCGATCACGTCGGTTGCGGCAAAGGGCAGCGGAGCGTTGCGGTCCCAATAGGCGAGCCGCTTCTTGCCGAACCACTTCGCCTTCAGCGCGTAATAACGATGCGACAGCTTCGGATAGGCCGCGCGCACCGAGGCGACCAGCGCATCCACCACCTCGCGCTCGACGCGGTTGTTCAGGTGGCGGGAATCCGCAACGTCCTGAAAGCCGCGCCAGCGATCGGAGATGTCCTTGTCCTTGGCGAGCGTGTTGGTGATCAGCGCAAAGGTGCGCTCATTGGCCTTGAAGGTCTTTGCCAGCGCTTCCGCGGCAGCCTTGCGCTTTAAGCCGTCGCGGTCCTGCAACAGATTGAGCGTCGGCTCGATCGCGAGCTCTTTGGCGCCGACCTTGAAGCGCAGGCCGGAGATGGTCTGGTCGAACAGCCGGTTGAAGGCGGAATAGCCGGTCTGCGCCTTCTCCAGGAACAGCTGCTCGAGCTTGTCGTCGAGCTGATACGGCTTCTCCTTGCGCAGATCCTCGATCCAGGGACGGTAATGCGCCAGCTCCGGCGCTTGCATCGCGCGGTTCAAAATATCGTCATCGATACGATTGAGCTCGAGCGCGAAGAACAGCAGATGCGTGGACGCCGCCGTCAGCCGCTCCGACACATCGCCGTAAAACTTTGAAATCTTGGGATCAACGCTGTCGCCGGCGTGCACGAGGCCGGCATAAGAGCCGAGCCGGCCAGCGAGATCGTCGATCGCCTCATAGCGTCGGACGGCTACGGCGAGCCATTTTCCGCCATCTTCGTTTGCTGTCCCTGTCGCGAGCCTGCCCTTGTAGTCGGTCTCGAACGCGACGCAATCGGCATCCATCTTTTCGAGATCGCGCGCCACTTCCGGCGCATCGATCCCGGAATAGAGATCGGCGAGGTTCCACTCGGGAAGCCTGCCGGTCTTGCTCGCGGCTTTGGAGGGTTTTGCCTTGGCGGCAGATTTCTTGGTGCTTGGCTTGCGGAGTGCTGGCTTGGCGGCGGGCTTTTTGAGAGCAGACTTCTTCGAGGCGGATTTGGAGCGCGAATTCATTGTGAGGGAAACCTGTGTTCAACAATCGCGACGGCGAGCGGGGGCATCAAGGTTTAAGAGTGCGTTAATCGGCTTCGGCCAGAGTGACCCGATTCGAGACAAATAGTAGTAGCGTGCGGGGAACACCATGGCTGCCTGTATTTTGATCGCCGACGACGACGCTGTAGCCCGCCGTCTGGTCGAGAACATGGTGCAGAAATGCGGCTACGAAACGGTGGTCGTCGATTCCGGCGACGCCGCGATCGCCACCCTCACCGCCCCCGACGCGCCGCCCATCGACGCCGTCATCCTCGATCTCGTGATGCCCGGCCTCGACGGCATGGGCGTACTGGCGAAGATTCGCGACGCCGGCCTCAGCACCCCCGTCATCGTGCAGACCGCCCATGGCGGCATCGACAACGTCATCTCGGCGATGCGCGCCGGCGCGGCCGATTTCGTCGTCAAGCCCGTCGGCGTGGAGCGGCTCCAGGTCTCACTTCGCAACGCGCTCAACACCAGCGCGCTCAAAGGCGAATTGCAGCGCATCCGCCACAGCCGCGAGGGCCGGCTAACCTTCTCCGACATCATCACCCGCGCCGAAGCAATGGCACCGGTCATGCGCGCCGCCCAGAAGGCGGCAGGCTCCTCGATCCCAGTGCTGATCGAGGGCGAATCCGGCGTCGGCAAGGAAATGTTCGCGCGCGCCATCCATGGCAGCGGCGAGCGCAAGGCCAAGCCGTTCGTCGCGGTCAATTGCGGCGCGATCCCCGACAATCTCGTCGAGTCCATCCTGTTCGGCCACGAGAAGGGCGCCTTCACCGGCGCCACCGAACGGCACACCGGCAAGTTCGTCGAAGCCCATGGCGGCACGCTGTTCTTGGACGAGGTCAGCGAGCTGCCGCTGACCGCGCAGGTCAAGCTGCTGCGCGCGCTGCAGGAAGGCGCGGTCGAGGCGGTCGGCGGCCGCAAGCCGCTGAAGGTGGACGTCCGCATCATCTCGGCGACCAACCGCAAGCTGCTGGAGCGGGTGAAGCAGGGCCATTTCCGCGAAGACCTGTTCTACCGCCTCCACGTGCTGCCGCTGACGATCCCTTCGCTGCGCGCCCGGCGCGAGGACATTCCGCATCTGCTTCGGCATTTCCTGGCGCGCTTTGCGGCCGAGGAGAACCGCCCGATCACCGGCATCAGCGGCGAGACCGTGGCCCACCTCTCCCAGCTCGATTGGCCCGGCAACATCCGCCAGCTCGAAAACGCGGTCTACCGCGCCGTGGTCATGAGCGACGGCGACCAGCTCGGTCTTGGCGACTTTCCGCTGCTCAGCACGCAGCCGCATCCCGCAACGGAGATCCCGACCGCCCCGCTGATGCTGGAGCCGGTGGCGGCGGCCCCAGTGGTATCGGGTAGCGAAATACCGATCGCGCCCCTGCCCTTGGCTGGTTCGCTCTCCATGTTGACCGCGACCGGGGACGTCCGCGCGCTGGAGGACATGGAGAACGAGATCATCCGCTTCGCGATCTCGCATTACCGCGGGCAGATGTCCGAGGTGGCCCGCCGCCTCAAAATCGGCCGCTCCACCCTCTACCGCAAACTCGACGAGGCCGGGGTTCCCGGTCATGGCGGCAAAAGCGGCGAGGAGACGCATTGAACCTGATGCGAACGGAGGTTCGCCTGAGCTGGCGAGGCCGCCGCAAGCCGTTGAAATACGTCAAAATTCGCCAGCGATCCGAACCGTGACCTGGAAGTGACAGACACAGGGAAAAGCGCGCCGCGGGGGCGCACAATCCGTTGCAAACAGGCCTCCCTGAAGTCAGTTTGTGGTGAGTTGCCCCCGGGGAGCGCTGGCTGCAAAACCGGGGCCTGTGTATCGTCTGCGTAGGAGTCTCTGCTCAGGAGTCGTTGCGTGCAGGCGTGCAACTTTCGCGAGGCCGGCGCGGTCTAGCCGAAGCTCATTTGGACGACAACGAAGCTGTTCCACGCGGAACAGTTCACCCGAGGGGTGCGACACAATGCGTGACTGTTTGAACCACCGTGCAGGCTTTGACCGTGTCTTGATCACGGTCGCGGCGACATTCCTCACGGTGTCGGCCAGCTCGGCCTTGGCGCAGGATCAGGCGCGCAGCAGCGCTGCCGAGCTCGCGATCGAAGCCGCGATCCCGCGTCCCGAGCCCGCAAACGTCCCACCCCCGACCGCCGCCGACATCAAGCTCGATACCACGGCCACGGTTCAGGACTCCGCGAAGGAACCAGGCAAGGAGCCAATGAAGGCCGAAGCCGCTCCCGCACCAGCCGCGGAGAAGGTCGAGACCAAGCCTGCCGACCTCGCCACCACGCCCGCGCCCGAGGCGCCGAAGAGCGAGACCGCAAAAACAGAACCTGCGCAGAGCGAGCCTGCGAAGACCGAACCTGCCAAGGCCGATACCGCGACGGCAACGCCGGCCGCGCCCGCTGCCGCAGCGGCTCCGGCCCCCGAGCCCGTGAAGGCCGCCAGCAACGTGCCCGCCGCCGACCAGCCGGTCGCCGACAGGCTCAAGGACCTCATCGGCGCCAAGGCCTCGCGCCATTTCGATCGCAAGAACGAGCGCGCAGCCGTCGAGAAGTTCTACGGCGCGCGCGACTTCGCGCCGGTATGGACGCAAGGCGGCAGCCTGACCGCTGCGGCCAAGGGGGTGATCGCGCGGCTGAAGGACGCGGCGTCCGACGGCCTCAATCCAGCCGACTATCCGGTGCCGGATTTCGCTGCCGCGACGACGCCCGATGCGCTCGCCGATGCCGAGCTGAAGCTCACCGCCAGCATGTTCGACTATGCGCGCCAGGCGCAGAGCGGCCGCATGCATTGGTCGCAGGTCAGCGCCGACATCCTTTATCCCGAGCATCCGGTCGACCCGGGCGAGGTGCTCACGAAGGTCACGACCGCGGCGGACGCGTCCGCGGCGCTCGACAGCTACAACCCACCGCAGAAGCTCTACAAGGAGCTGAAGGCCAAGCTCGCGGAGCTGCGCGGCCAGGGCAACGGCCCTGTGATCGAGATCGCCGACGGTCCGGCCCTGAAATACACCCCGGCCGGCAAGAAGCAGGCCGAGATCGTCGTGGAAGATCCGCGCGTGCCGCAGCTGCGCGCCAAGCTCGGCATCACCGAGAACGCCAGCGACACCCGCTACGACGCCACCGTCGCCGAAGCCGTGCGCAAATTCCAGAACGGCGCCGAGATGAAGCCGACCGGCATCCTCGATGACAAGACGGTCAAGGCGCTCAACACGCCGAAGCGCGACAAGCAGATCGACGTGGTGCTGGTGAACATGGAGCGCTGGCGCTGGCTGCCGCGCGACCTTGGCGTGCCCGCGCTGGGCGACGCCTATGTCATCCTCAACATCCCCGACTACACGCTGAAGGTGATGCAGCACGGCCAGCAGATCTGGACCACCCGCGTCGTCACCGGCAAGCCGGGCCAGCACGCAACGCCGCTGCTGACCGAGACGATGAAGTACATCACGGTCAACCCGACCTGGAACGTGCCGCCGTCGATCGTCTACAACGAATATCTGCCGGCGCTTCAGCAGGACCCGACCGTGCTCCAGCGCATGGGCCTCAAGCTCGAACAGAACCGCGACGGCTCGGTGCACATCTCGCAGCCGCCCGGTGAAGCCAATGCGCTCGGCCGCATCCGCTTCAACTTCCCAAACAAGTTCCTGGTGTATCAGCACGACACGCCGGACAAGCACCTGTTCGCCAAGGAAGACCGTGCCTTCAGCCATGGCTGCATGCGCGTGCAGTACCCGGATCAGTACGCCTCCGTGCTGCTCAACATCGCCATGCCCAATGAAAAGTACACGCCCGAGCGCGTGCGCAGCATGTACGGCAAGAGCGAGATCGACCTGAAATTCCCCATCCCGATCCCGGTCAACATGACCTATCAGACCGCGTTCGTGGACGAGGCCGGCAAGCTGCAATTCCGCAAGGACGTCTATGGCCGCGACGCGACCATGCTCAACATCCTGAAGAACGGCCGCGGCAAGGATCTTGAGAACGTCGTCGCGCACTCCCAGCCGAGCTATTCGCGCCCGGCGACCACGCTGCCCTCGGGCGTGGCGGTCGCCAACAATGGCGGCGGCTTCGGCTCGTCGGGTCCGAACTTCTTCGAGCGTCTGTTCGGTCCACCGACCCCGCCGCCGGCTCCGGTCGGCCGCCGGCCGCAGCGGGTGTTTACCCGCTGAGCCCGGCCCGGCGCCTCACTTCCAGAAATTGTGCAATGAAATCAGCGGCCCCGTCTCAGAGACGGGGCCGCTTAGCGTTAACCCTTGTGCAACCTGCATGCGGGCACCGGGCGTTTTTTTGCCACAGTCAACCGTTTAGGTTCGTATTCTGACTTGGTTTGGGGGCGGGAAGGTCAACCTCGAATTAACCTTCTCGCTTTAAGAAAGCGTTCATCCTCTTTCGCGCGCTAACGGGGTTGGCGGGAGAGTCCATTTTGAACGCTCGTCGACTGGGTGGGCTCATACGTGCTGACTGGTCTCGCACGCCAATTCGCTGTGCTGTCGTTGTCCCATGCGGGAGTGAAGGCCGGATCCCGGATCGGCCTCGCTTCCGTGCTGCTGCTTGCCGCCGCGGGCTCGGTCCACAACGCCACCGCGCTGAACGAGACCAAGACGCTCTCGTTCCACCACACTCATTCCGGCGAAGACCTCACCATCACCTTCAAGCGCGACGGCCGCTACGACGAAGCGGCGCTGAAGACGCTCAACCATTTCCTGCGCGACTGGCGCACCCAGGACGAGACGGTGATGGACCGTCACCTCTTCGACATCCTCTGGGAAGTGTATCGCGACGTCGAGGGCAAGCAGCCGATCCAGATCATCTCCTCCTACCGCTCCCCCGCCACCAACGCCATGCTCCGCCGCCGCTCCTCCGGCGTGGCGCGCTTCAGCCAGCACATGCTGGGGCATGCGATGGACTTCTACATCCCCGGCGTGCCGCTGGAGCAGATCCGCTTCGCCGGCCTGCGCCTGCAGCGCGGCGGCGTCGGCTTCTATCCGACCTCCGGCTCGCCCTTCGTGCATCTGGACACCGGCAGCATCCGGCACTGGCCGCGCATGACGCATGACCAGCTCGCCCGCGTCTTCCCGGACGGAAAGACGGTGCATCTGCCGACCGACGGCGTGCCGCTGAAGGGCTATGAGCTCGCCAAGGCCGAGATCGAGCGCCGCGGCAGCGGCGATGAGTCCGGCAGCAAGCCGAACTTCTTTGCCGCCCTGTTCAAGAGCAAATCGGCGCCGGCCGCCACCAGCACCGAAGAGGACGACGAGGGCGCACCCGCCCCGACCGCCAAGTCCGCGGCACCGACCGTGGTCGCCGCCGCAGCCAAGCCCGCCGATCCGGTGCCGACGCCGCGCGCCAAGCCGCCGCAGGTCGCAGCCACCCTCCAGCTCGCCTCTGCCGATGCGCAGCTGGTCGCGCCGCCCAAGCCGAAGCCCGCGCCGGTGGCTGACAAGCCCGCAGCCGGCAAATCTGCCGACGTCAAGCCCGAGACGCCGGCCGATATCATCAATGCCCGCGGCTTCTGGGATGACATCCCGGCTACGCCGCAGCAGGCAACCCCGGCGCAAGTGGCGGCGTTGAAGGCCCGCCAGGCGCTTGCGGCTGCGACCGATCCGCAGCCAACCGCGAGCGTCTCCAACACAACGCTTCAGGCGCTGGCTTACGCGCCGGCGGCCTCCCCGGTCGATCGCGCCAACGTGGTTGCCGCCTCGGCGCCGATCCCGCGCTCCACCCGTCCCGCCTCGCGCAGCGCCGCGCCCGCCACCGAGATCAACAGTGTGGTCGGCAAGAGCGTCGACGGCCTGGTCGCCACCGCGACCCGGCTCTCCGCGGCAAAGGGCGAGAGCATCTGGCTCAAGATCGTGATGCTGTCGCCGAGCGCCAGCCGCACGATGTCAGTGACGCTGATGGGCGAGCTCGATATGGCCGCGCTGCGCAGCTATTTCGTCAAGCCGCAGACCGTGATCGCGATGGGCTTTGTCGACGACCCGATGCAGGGCCTGTCCTGCGACAGCTTTACCGGCAGCGCCACCGCCAAGCTCGAGACGACGTCGTTCGTCGTGCGCACGGCGGCGCTGCGCTGAGCGTCACGACGATTTCCAAGAGCTCGGTTTCCTAGCCCGGACGGTGCGAAGCGCAATCCGGGACGATGATGCGGTGCTGCGCGAGACCCCGGATTTCGCTGCGCTCCATCCGGGGCTAGGGCAGTTCGTACTCGAGGCGAAACGCCTCACAGCATGCCCAACGCCTGCATGTAGGTCTCGAGAATGGTCTCGGCCTCGGCGCGCTCGTTCGGGTCCTGCTTGCGCAGGCGCACGATGGTACGCAGCGCCTTGACGTCGTAGCCGTTGCCCTTGCTCTCGGCATAGACGTCGCGGATATCGTCGGAGATCGCCTTCTTCTCTTCCTCCAGCCGCTCGATGCGCTCGATGATGGATTTGAGCTGGTCCTTGGCAAATTTCGTCGCGGGTTCGTCGTCGCGGACGGCGGCGGAGGTGGCCATCTTGGTACTCCCAATGGAACTGGCAAAACGAGGTGACGCCGGCATCCACCGCGCGTGCTGGCAAAACCCTTAGGGTTCGCACTCCCAGCGTTCAAGCAAGCATCGCGCTCGTCCACAGCGCGCCCACAGGAGATGACACGGTCATTCCGGGGCGATGCGAAGCATCGAACCCGGAAGTTCGAGATTCCGGGTTCGGTCCTGCGGACCGCTCCGGAATGACGGACACAGAGTCAGTGGCCGTGGGGATGAACCTTCTTCATCGCGTCGATCTGCTCGGGCGTGGCCGTCCCCTGGTACTTCGACTTCCAGGTCTCATAGGGCATGCCGTAGATGGCCTCACGGCTCTCGTCCTTGCTCATCGCGACGCCTTGGGCGTCGGCGGCGTCCTTGAGCCAGTTCGACAGGCAGTTGCGGCAGAAGCCGGCCAGATTCATCAGGTCGATGTTCTGGACGTCGGTCCGTTCACGCAAATGACCGATCAGGCGGCGGAAAGCGGCCGCCTCGAGCTCCGTTCTGGTTTTGTCGTCGATGGCCATGGCTGGATCCCTGAATTGGCTCTGACCCCTGATCGGGTCACCCTTACGGGATCAGGTGGGTCCTGTCACAGATTTTGCCATATCGCGGCTCACACGAGCCCAGGGGCCTGACGGGCGGTTCCCCCGGCCCTACGCCAAATCGTCAATCATCTGGTATACGTTCCGCGACAATGATCGCCGAATCTTCCCGCTCCCCCCTTCGCCTGCTCGCCCGGTTGGTCCCGGTGCTGGCGGTTGGCCTATTGTGTCTTTCGGCAAGCCCGGCCGCCGCTGATTTCCGCCTCTGCAACAACACTTCGAGCCGGGTTGGCATTGCGCTCGGCTACAAGGATGCCGAGGGCTGGACCACTGAGGGTTGGTGGAACATCTCCTCCCGCTCCTGCGAGACCCTGCTGCGGGGCACGCTGGTCGCCCGCTACTATTACATCTACGCCATCGACTATGACCGCGGCGGCGAATGGTCGGGCCAGGCCTTCATGTGCTCGCGGGACAAGGAATTCACCATCCGCGGCACCGAGGATTGCCTCGCACGGGGCTATGACCGGACCGGCTATTTCGAGGTCGATACCGGCGAGCAGCGGGCCTGGACGGTGCAGCTCACCGACGCCAACGAGCAGCCGTCACAGCAGCAGCGCGTGCCCGGCCTGCCAGGCCCGGTCGGCCCGGGCGGGGTGCCCGGTTTGCCCAATAGTCCGCCCGGTGGTACGCCCCCCGCCGCGCCTGGCCTCGCGCCAGCTCCCCCGCCCCCATCTGGAAGTAAGCCATGAGGCGTCTTCGCCGTATCAAGATTCTCGCAACCCTCGGACCTGCCTCGTCGGACCTCGCGATGATCCGCCGCCTGTTCGAGGCCGGCGCCGACATCTTCCGCATCAACATGAGCCACACCCCGCATGACAAGATGCGCGAGCTCGTGGCGACGATCCGCAAGGTCGAGAGCAGCTACGGCCGGCCGATCGGCATCCTGGTCGACCTGCAGGGACCCAAACTGCGGCTCGGCGCCTTCGCCGAAGGCGCGGTGCAGCTCCAGAACGGCCAGACCTTCACGCTCGATTCCGACAAGACGCCGGGCGATGCGACGCGCGTCAACCTTCCCCACCCCGAGATCCTGGCGGCGCTGCGGCCCGGCCATGCGCTGCTGCTCGACGACGGCAAGGTGCGTCTGATCGCGGAGGAAACCTCGAAGGAGCACGCGGTGACGCGTGTCGTGGTCGGCGGCAAGATGTCCGACCGCAAGGGCGTCAGCCTGCCCGACACCGACCTGCCGGTCTCGGCGATGACCTCGAAGGACAAGGCCGACCTGGAGGCCGCTTTGGTCACCGGCGTCGACTGGATCGCGCTGTCCTTCGTGCAACGCGCCGATGACGTGATCGAAGCCAAGAAGATGATTCGCGGCCGCGCCGCGGTGATGGCCAAGATCGAGAAGCCGCAGGCGATCGATCGCCTCGCCGACATCATCGAGGCCTCCGACGCGCTGATGGTGGCGCGCGGCGATCTCGGCGTCGAACTGCCGCTGGAGCGCGTGCCGAGCCTGCAGAAGCAGATGACGCGGATGGCGCGCCGCGCCGGCAAGCCGGTGGTGATCGCGACCCAGATGCTGGAATCGATGATCCAGGCGCCGGTGCCGACCCGCGCCGAAGTCTCCGACGTCGCCACCGCCGTCTATGAGGGCGCCGACGCCATCATGCTGTCGGCGGAATCGGCCGCCGGCAAATTCCCGGTCGAGGCGGTCTCGACCATGAACCGCATCGGCGAGGAGGTCGAGCGCGACCCGACCTATCGCTCCGTGGTCGCCGCCCAGCGCCCCTCCCCCGAAGCCACCGCGGGCGATGCCATTGCGGACGCCGCCCGGCAAATCGCCGAGACGCTCGACCTGCCGGCCCTGATCTGCTGGACCAGCTCGGGCTCGACCGCGGTGCGCGTGGCGCGCGAGCGGCCGAAGCCGCCGATCGTGGCGATCACGCCCAACATCACCGCCGGCCGCCGGCTTGCCGTGGTCTGGGGCGTGCACTGCGTGGTGGCGGAGGACGCGCGCGACCAGGACGACATGGTGAGCCGCGCCGGTCAGATCGCGTTCCGCGACGGGTTCGTCCGCGGCGGCCAGCGCGTCATCATCGTCGCCGGCGTGCCGCTTGGCATTCCTGGCACCACCAACATGGTCCGCATCGCCTCGGTCGGGCCCGAGGGCGAGGCCAATATCTGAGGCGGCCGGCCGGCTGCTGACCAAAACCGTGAAAACAACCCCATGCACAGTAGCCGGCTGGTTGCGCTTCAGCGCTTGGTCTTGGGGATCACCATCCTGCCCCGTGAAGCAATGCTGCCCCATTGGGAGGACCAGCTGACTTCCGAGCTGGAGGATCTCTCGACGCCCTTTTGATCCCAAGCGCCCTGCAGCGCAAACAGGGCGCCTTGGGGATCGACACATCGCACGATCCAGCCGCCATCGGGCAACTCGATCGGCTGCTGAAGGACCCGCCCGCCGCCGGTCATGACCCGCCGGGCCGCGGCGCCGATGTCCTCGACATTGAAGTAATGAAGCCAACAGGCGTGCGATACGCTCGGTAGCTTGGTGAGCATGCCGCCGATCGTCTGCCCGGCCGCCGAAAACAAATCATACACGCTTGCCGGATCCACGTCGGATGCGACTTGTCGCCAGCCGAGCAGCTTGCCGTAAAATGGAAAGACCGTGCGTCGGTCTTCGGCCAGCAACTCATGCCAGCCCACGCGCCCGGGCTGATCCGACCCGCTTGTTTGCGCCTGGCCAAATGCCAGCCGTGTGACCAACGCAAACGTCGCCCCTTGCGGATCGGCGACCACCGAAATGCGGCCGATATTGCTGTCGGTCGGAGATACCAGGATGGCGCCTCCGAGTTGGAGGATCTGCGCGACCGTCGCATCCATGTCATCCACGCCGACATAGCCCAGCCATCTCGGCGTTGCCCCCATCCGCAACCCCTCCTCGGGAAGATCCATGAGCCCGACGACCGGAGCAGCACCCGCGGTCAGCAGCGTGTAGGCAAGTTCCGGACTCGACGCATCCTTCACGGTCCAGCCGACAATTTCCGCGTAGAAAGCAGCTGCCGACGGCACATCCGTCGTCAGAAGCTCATACCAAACGAAGCGTCCAAATTGATCGGCCAAGTTCGCTTCTCCGTTGAGCACGCTCACGATTGCGCACCGCATCACGGCCGTCCATCGATATCGACGAAAAACTGCCGCGATGTCGTTCATGAAGATGAATGCGTGCGAATGGGCTCATACCATTTTGTGTATCCGCGAATCTTGCTCGCCCCTTTTGCTCGGCGTAGGATCATTCCGCGAAGAACGGACTTGAAGCCCTGGAGGATGCGGCCATGCGGCGGACGAGACAGGCTTCGAAAAAGAACAGAAAGACCAAATCCGCAATGCCGGCGCTGGGCCTCGCCGGACTGACGTTTTCGCTGGCGGGAAGCGCGGCAGCGTCCGCTTTGCCGACAGGCGAGGTTCAACAAAGCCCGAACTCCAATTCCGGTCGGTACACGGCGCTCAGCGAGGAAGAACTCGCCGATGTCAGCCTCGCCACTTTTCATCTGGCCTACGACAAAAAAGAATTGAGCCATGTGCTGCTGGCCCGAGGATGCGGCGGTTGTCACGGCTGCGGAGGCTGCAGAGGATGTGGTGGCTGCAGAGGTTGCGCAGGTTGCCGAGCCTGTCGCTGCGGCATCGGTTGTGGTGGCTGTGGTGGTTGTGGCGGCTGCGGCATTGGCTGGATCGGCCTGCCGTGGCCAGTGGTAGCTTGCACAGGATGCTGCGCATCATGGGGGCGCTGCCGCTGGTGCTAGGCTTGAGCATCTGACTCAACATCGGCATGATGCAATTTCGTTGGCCGGGCTCGCACGCGACTCGGCCAATTTGCTTTTGCGGCGACCGCGTTCGCTTCGCCTCCCTGCTCGGCTTGCCCATGGCGAGCGAGTGTGTTCCAACTCATATCAATCAATCCGGTGGTGCTCGACACAAGTCGGGCCAGCAAGGCGTTCGTCGTACACCGACGATCGAACATGGCGGAAACAGGATCAGCGTACGGCCCCGATGACAGTCAAGCGAAAGAGCCGCACCGCGAAGCCGCCGCGCAAGAACATCTTGCGTTTCGCGCCAAACTTCACCGCCTATCTGCTTCCTCCCAATGTGGTCTGTCTCTATTCAGAGAACCGCAAGTTCTTCCTGCACGGAGATCTCTATTGCGCAATCGCGAGCGCGATCGGAAAGAATGGCCGTGCTGGCCAGGATATCATCCGCCAGCTCTCGAAGAATTTTCCCGTGACCGAGATCGAGGAAGCGATCAGGCGCCTGCTGGAGCGTCGCTACGTCGTCAGCGAAGCATCGCGCGCGAGCCCCATTGATGGATACTGGGCAAGCATCGGCTTGCCCGCCGAAATCGCCGAACAGAACCTGCGCAACTGGCCAGTGCGGGTGGAATCGGTCGACGTCAGCGGTGCCAGCGAACTGAGCGCGGCGTTGACCAAGCTTGGCGTCCAAATCACCAGGCGGTCGCCCAAGCTCATCGTCACGCTTGTGAACGACTACCTCGAACCGAGGCTCGCCGAGTTGAACGAGGAACGCGTGGCTGACGGGACGCCCTGGCTGCTGGTCCAGCCCTCCGGCGTGTTTCCATTGGTGGGACCGGTGTTCAAGCCGGGCGAAAGCGCCTGCTGGACCTGCCTGCACGATCGCATGATCCGCAATCGCGAGATCAAGGGATTTCTCGACCGTGGAGCGGCGCAAGCGATTGCAACATCGCCCCTGGTCAACAACAGTGTCGGGCAGACCGCGGTCCACTTCGCTGCCATTGAAATCGCGAAGGCGATCGCCACCGGATTTCGTACTGATCTCAGCGACCACATTGCAAGCGTCGACCTCACCGGGGCCGCGATCGCCAAGCACTACGTTGCGAAACGTCCGCAATGCCGGACCTGTGGCAGCAAGAAACTGAGGAATCCGCGGCGAGCAGCAGCGCCGATCGAGATTGCCGAAGGCAAACGTCTCGTCATGACCAGCGGGGGATACCGGACCGTGACGTCGCGAGCCACTGTGGCGCGATTCCGCAAACACGTCAGTCCGTTGACCGGCGTGGTGTCCAGGCTCGAGCGGATCGAGGTCGATCTGCCGATGAACACCAATTTCTTCGCCTACCACAATTTCTCTGCGCCGGCGTGGAATGTCGACCAACTCAGGTCCGGCCTGAGCGGCGGCAGTTTTGGCAAGGGCTCCACGGCCGAGCAGGGCGAGGCCAGCGCGCTGATGGAAGCGATCGAGCGCTACTCCGGCATTTTCCAGGGTGACGAGATCAGGGCGACGCGACGCTTCGCCGACTTCGCTCCCGGCGACGCGCTGCTGCCCAACGACGTCCAATTCTTCAGCGACCTGCAGTTCCAGAACAGGCATGTCCCTCTGCCTGACGATTCACATCCGGTCCCCGAGCCGTTCGATCCCTCGACGAGGACCGAATGGTCACCGGTCTGGTCGCTGCGCGACAAGCGTTTCAAATATCTTCCGACTGGCCTCTTGTATTTCTTCTATGGCGGCTTCCACACGGATTCGAACGGATGCGCGGCCGGTAACACGCGCGAGGAAGCCATCGTTCAGGGCTTTCTTGAGCTGGTCGAACGCGATGCCTATGCGATCTGGTGGTACAATCGCGTGCAACGTGCGGCAGTCGATCTCACGCAATTCGAGGATTCCTACGTACGGGATCTGCAGCGCCAGTTTGCCGATGCTGGACGCCGGCTCTGGGTCCTCGACATCACCAGCGATCTCGGCATTCCCTCCTATGTTGCGATCATGCACTGGATGCAAAATGGGCACGAGAACATCGAGTTCGGGTCCGGCGCGCATTTCGATCGCCGCATCGCCCTGCTGCGCTCGCTCACCGAGCTGACCCAATTCATGTCGATTGGCTTGATGGGCGGCGGAAGCGGCGAGAAGCCGTCGCTCGACGGTATCACGCCCCTGCGGCTCGAGGACTATCCGTTTCTGATCCCGAGCGACAACCCGGTCGTCCCGCCGGCGCCCGACATCCAGCTTCACGACAATACGCGCGACCAGGTCAATGCCTGCGTCGAGATCGCGGTCCGCGCCGGATACGACTTCCTCGTGCTCGACCAGACACGGCCGGACGTCGAGGTCCCCGTCGTCAGAGTGCTCGTCCCGGGCTTGCGGCATTTCTATCGTCGCTTCGGACCCGGCCGGCTCTACGATGTGCCGGTGAAGCTTGGGCTACTGGATCGCCCGCGCCTGGAAAGCGAGCTGACCCCGTTCCTGCCGCACACTTGAAGGCTGCCTCCGTGCGCACCTCGCGGAAAAAGTTGGCCAGGAAAGTCCCACCTGTCATCGCCGCCCGGCTGAACGGCCGCTTCTCCCTGCACATGCAGGCCGACGGAAGCGTTGCCGCCGTGTCCGGCGATACGTCGCTCAACCTTGGACAATACAGTCGCGCGGCGATCGAACGCGCAGGCTCCCTCGCCACCGGCCTGCCGCTCGCCTCACTTGCCGACAGGAGCATCGTCGCGAGGCAGGTTCATGCTCTGGTGCAGCGGCTGGCGCGGCACAGGCTCCTCGACTATCGCCTGTTCTCGCCGCGTAACATGCAAGACGTGGTGATCATCGAGCCACAGATTGCCGAATACTGGCCGGAGCCCGCAAAGCTGTCGAATGGCGATACCCTCGCCTTGTCGCGCTTTGCCTATCTGCGCCGGCGCGGCAACGAAATGGTGCTGGAATCGCCGCGCGCTGGCGCGCTGTTCCGGATTTGCGATCCTGCCATCGCCGCCACGCTCGCTGCCCTGTCACGTCCTCAGAAGATCGGCAATCTGCGCAGGCAGGCAGCTGCGCTGGATCTCGATCTGCTCGGATTGCTGCTCAACGGCGGGATGTTGATCAAGCTCGATACGAAAGACGCAGACGGCCTCCGGGTGAACGAAGGCGACGGCAATCTCGTTCTCTGGGATTTCCATGATCTTTTGTTTCACACGCGGAGCACGGAGGGCCGGCATACCGAACCCGTTGGCGGTGCATACGCCTATGCCGCCGCCGTTCCGTCCCTGCCCGCGCTGCGCCCGCCTTGGCCCGGCAAGATGATCTCCCTCGACAAATTCGCCTCGGTCGCGCCAGTGTCACCGCTCGCCAAGCTGCTGCGCGCCCGCCGTTCGACACGGGATTTCGACGACCAGAATCCCGTCACGCTTCCCGAGCTCGCGCAGTTTCTCGGCACGACCGCCCGCGTGCTGTCGGAATGGAAGAGCGGGGACGATTCCGGCGGTGGCTCCGAGGTCACCTACACCTCACGGCCGTATCCAGCGGCCGGCAGTGCGTATGAGCTGGAGTTGTATCTGGCGGTCTCCAACTGCGAGGGCCTGGCACGCGGATTTTACCATTACGACGCCGGGGGCCACGCGCTGGTCACGCTCGACGCCTCCCCCGAGCAGCTCCGGGAGCTTCTCGCGGCGGCCGAGTTTTCCATGGACGCATCCGGGCCGCCGCAGGTCCTGATGACGATCGCCGCGCGTTTCGGGCGGATCTCCTGGAAATACAGCTCGATCGCATATTCGCTGGTTCTGAAGGATGTCGGCTGCATGATCCAGACGTTCTACCTTGCGGCGGCTGACATGGGCCTTGGCGGCTGCGCCATCGGCACCAGCAATATTGACCTGTTTGCAAGAATGACGGGGCTCGAATTCCACGTCGAGGGGCCGGTCGGTCAGTTCGCGCTGGGACGCGGCGCAAAACTGCCGATCCGAGATTAGAGCACTTCCGATCGATCGGCTCAGCCGGCAGCCCCGACCAGTGCCTTGGTCGTCGGCAGCAGCGTCTGCTGCACCACCAGACCCCGGGCCCGGGCGTCCATGACGCCGACCGCGCGCAGCGCCAGCAGCGTCACGGTCTGCACCGCATCGCGCATCTTCACGGGATCTTCGAGATTGTCGGGCGCGAGCGGCCCGACCAGGGCCTCATGCAGCGCGCCGAGCAGGGCTGTTGCGGCGAGCGCGGTATCCTGCGCCGGCAAATGACCGGCGCGGACGGCGGCATCGATCCTGGCGGCAATCTCGCCCGCGATCTCGCGCCGGCTGGCAAGGCGCGAGGCGCTGACATCGACATCGACCGGCTCGGCGAGGATGCCCCAGGCCAGGCGGCGCTGCGACAGGGTGTGGACTGCCACGGTGGTGACGGCCGCGGCCAACGCCGAGGACGGGCCCGGCGCGGCGTCAGCCGCCCGGCGAATCGCCGCCAGCTCGTCCCGGGAGACCTCGGCGATCAGTTCGGAGATCAGCTCGGCCTTGGAGGGGAAGTAGCGGTAGACAGTCCCGGCCGCGACATTGGCCCGGACCGCGACCGGCGCGATCTGCACTGCCGCCATGCCGCCTTCCGCCGCCGCCTCGCGCGCTGCGGCCAGTATCGCGCTGCGTCGCGCCGCCAGGCGCTTAACCACTTGATGCGTCCGCCGATAAACCATGGCGCGCTTCCTGTCCCACACGCCGGCCGCACGCCCTGCGACCAAACGCTTCGTCACGCAAAGATGCAAATCGCCCCGCAAAGACTGAACAACTATTCAGGATGAATGACAAGATGCAAATGAGCATATGGGCGCCACGCAATTCCGCGCTGCAAACGAGCAACGGGTAAACGAAACCTTGCACCGCGTGCCACGGCGAACCGGCCCAGTTTACCACAACTTAAAGGAGAGCATGCTCACGTGCTGTCGCTGTTCCGCGTGGCCGTTCAACTCCCGAGAGTCCCATGTCGATTTCCGCTACAAGCAGCGTTCCCGTCCGTGGAGTTGCACGCTGGCTCATGCCGTTCTGCATCGGTGCCATTGTCTACGCGTTCTTTCTGGGCATCGGCGACGTCATGCTGCGCGATACCGACACGTGGTGGCAGATCAAGATCGGCCAGTGGATTCTCGAACACCGCGCACTTCCCTACAACGACATTTATTCGTTCACGCGAGCCGGTGAGGCCTGGATCTCGAGTTCGTGGCTCTCGCAAGTCCTGTTCGCGCTTGTTTACGAGCCATCGAACTGGTCGGGCGCAGTCATCCTGACATCGCTCGCGATCGGTGCGACCGTGGCGATTTTTGTCTACCTGCTCGAGCCCTATCTGGAGCCCGTGCGCGCCTTTCTGCTCGTCATCCCGATCCTCTGGATGTCGGTGGGCCACTTTCTTGCCCGCCCGCACATGCTGGCCCTGCCCGTCATGCTGGCCTTTGTCGGCGGGCTGCTGGCGGCCGCCGATCGGCGCGCCGCGCCTTCTTGGCTGTTGCTGCCTTTGATGGTGTTATGGGCCAATTTTCACGGCGGCTTCGTCCTCGGGCTGGTATTGATTGGACCCATTGGCCTCGATGCGATCGCGTCCACCGATCGCAAGGACCGTTTCGCACTAGCAGCGCGCTGGGCCTTGTTCGGCCTTGCTGCGGTTGCCGCGAGCTGCTGCACGCCGTACGGCTGGGAAACACTCCTCGGAGCCACGAAAATCCTCAACCTCGGCAAGGTGCTTTCGTTGATCTCGGAGTGGACGCCAGCCGACTTCAGCTCGTTCAGCATGTTTGAAGCCGCACTGCTGGGTTTGATTGCCATCGGCTATTACAGCGGGCTGGTGCTGCCATGGACCCGCATTCTCCTGCTGCTCGGCCTGACGTGGGCGGCACTCACCCACGTCAGAAACATCGAGGTCTTTGCACTCTTGACCCCGCTCGTGGTCGCGAAGCCGATCGCAGAACAATTGCGATTGACGAGAGCCGTGGCGCAACAAGCGCGGTCCTCCCTGTCAATGACCGCAATCGCGGCGCTCGCGGTCGTCGCGGCCGGCTGGGGTATCACACGCTCCTATGCCACGCCGTACCGGTATGCCTTCTCCGGCACTAACAGTCCTGCGGCCGCAGTCGACCTGCTCGAACGGCGGCACGCGCAACGCATATTCAGCACGGCTCCGATCGGCGGCTATCTGATTACCCGCAACATCAAGACGTTCATCGATGGCCGGGCCGAGCTGTATGGAGAGCAGTTCGTGCTCGACTATTTCGACGCCGTCGAGGGCAAGAACGTGGAGACTCTGCTGCGTCTGTTCGAGACCTACCGGATCGACGCGACGCTGCTGAACACCACCGCCCCCGTCGCCAGAATCATGGACCATCTGCCAGGCTGGAAGCGGCTCTATGGGGACGATATCGCTGTGGTTCACGTCCGCGACGACGCACCGGCGCAGCTTCCTTCTCAGTCACGGTGAGTCAACACGAGGCCGCCAGCTCTCGCGGACCCCGGACACGCATACGAAGAAAAATGCCGCCTCTGGACGAGGTCGTGTTTTGCGGCGAGATAAGCCCCTCATGGTGAAGAGGTCGCCAAGGGCGATGCCCTGCATCGCCGGCGCACCGTGCGGGTCGAGATCGTTCGAGTGCAACAGCTCCAGAAGAAGAGAGCCCCGCCAGGGCGGGGCTCTCAAATTCCCAGGTCGTCCAATCTTACTTCAGGCTGGACGAGATCGAGCCGAACTTGGTGTTCAGCGAGCTGCCGAGATTGTTGACGACGGTGATGATCGCCAGCGCGATGCCAGCAGCGATCAGGCCGTATTCAATCGCGGTGGCGCCGGATTCGTCCTTCACGAAACGCGAAACGAGGTTCTTCATAGACTGCTCCAAAGAGTACACGAGGCTACAACTGATCTGGTCTTCCCGGCTTCCCAGCGCCGCCCGACCATGGAACCGAACGTAGAGGCAAAGACTTGCGTCGCAGTTAACTCGGCTGCGTAAACACGGAGCGGTTTGCGCGTATTCGCGGATGGTAAAGGGGAATTGAAAACGATCGGTTAAATTGTCCGCATTCGCAGCGAAGCCAGCCTCACAGATTTACCCCAAGTTATGACCGGCCGTGGTCCAATGCCGCCTGGCGCGCGATGGATTAATCGCTCATCGCGCTTCAGGTTATTGTTCGAGCATGATCTTCCCGGAAAACCGCTACGCACTTTGCGCTAACGCGGCCCGTCGCGGCCGGATCATGCTCCAGCCGACAAGAACAAGCAGGACGACGAGGCGGCATGTCCCTTTCCTTCGCCAACAGCATCGCGGTGCAGAGCCGCGCGCGCGCCCTGGTGCCGCTGTGCGCCAGCGCCGGAGCCTATCTGTTCTTCCTCTATGTCGGCGACACGCTGCTTCAGGACTCCGACTCGTTCTGGCAGATCAAGATCGGGCAATGGATCCTCGATCACGGCGCGGTGCCGTACACCGACTTCTATTCCTTCACGCGGACCGGTGCGCCGTGGATTTCGACGTCGTGGCTGTCGCAGGTCCTGTTCGCCTTCTCCTATGCGCAATGGGACTGGGCCGGCCCGGTGATGCTGACAGCGATCGGGATGGCGCTGACGGTCGCCGTGTTCGTCCATCTGCTCGACGCGCAGATCGCGGCGCCACGCGCGGTGCTGTTCGCGATGCTGGCGCTGATGCTGTCGATCCATCACGTGCTGGCGCGGCCGCATATCCTGGCGCTGCCGGTCATGGTGGCGTGGGTCGGCCTGTTGATGGCCGCTGCCGACCGCAGGAGCGCGCCGTCGTGGACCTGGCTGCCGCTGATAGCGCTGTGGGCCAATCTGCATGGCGGCTTCGTGCTCGGCCTCGCGCTGATCGGCCCGATCTCGCTCGAGGCGGTCGAGCATGCCGAGAAGGGACAGCGGCTTTCACTGTTCATGCGCTGGGTGCTGTTCGGCATCGCCGCGCTGATCGCGAGCTGTGCCACGCCCTATGGCTGGCGCACACTGATGGGCGCGACCAACATCCTCAGCCTCGGCGAGCTGCTCACCGTGATCTTCGAATGGATGCCGGCGAACTTTGCCACTTTCACCGCGTTCGAAGGCGCCCTGCTCGGCCTCATCGCGCTCGGCTATTACCGCGGCCTCGTGCTCTCGGCGCCGCGCATCTTCCTGATCCTGTTCCTGACCTGGAGCGCGCTGAGCCATGTCAGGAGCATCGAGGCTTTCGCCTTTCTGGTACCGCTGGTGCTGGCAAAACCGCTCGGCGAGATGTTCCCGCGCCCGCCCGCCGATGCTGCCGGCGCCGCCCGCTGGCCGGCCCGCTATGTCACTGTAGCAGGCGCGTTGATGATCGCGGCCGCGAGCTGGACCACGACCGCGCTCTACATAGACCACCATCGCTTCATCTTCACTATGACGCAGACACCGGTTGCGGCAGCGGATCTGATCGAGAAGGTGGGCGCCAAGCGCATCTTCAACGCCTATCAATTCGGCGGCTATCTGATCTCGCGCGACATCCCCGTCTATGTCGACGGCCGCGCCGAGCTCTATGGCGAGAAGTTCATCATGGATTTCTTCAAGGCGACCGAAGGCAAGAAGCCCGAGCTGCTGCCGCGCCTGCTCGATGAATCCAAGATCGACGCGACGATCCTGGTCGCCGATGCGCCGGGTCCGCAGATCCTCGACCAGCTCAGGGGCTGGAAGCGGATCTATGCGGACGATGTCGCGGTGGTGCATGTAAGGGAGAAGGCGGACGAGGCAGCGGCGGCGAAGTGAGATCGTAGGGCGGGCAAAGCGCAAGCGTGCCCACCACTTCCAGCGGGATTGCCGAGAGAGATGGTGGGCACGGCGCCTACGCACCTTTGCCCGCCATAGCAAGCTGGAATACGTCGTCATGGCCGGGCTTGTCCCCGGTCATTCGCGCCTTGCGATGCAGCACAGAGAACGTGGATGCCCGGGACAACCCCGGGCACGACGAGCTAGGTTTGTCCTTATCATTCCAGCACGAGTCTGTTCCATCTCTGAAGGGAGACATCACGTCCTCGAAGACTGAGGACCGCTAAGGGCACAAAGGCTGACATTCACGATTGAAACCGCCGGTGCTCCTCCACGCAAGCCAATGCTACGATCGGCCAGTAGTGCGATAGACTCGCGCGTCGCCCTCGACGCCACGCAGGGGGGCGTCGAACTCCTCGACATCGTGGCCTGCCAGCAGTTGGCGAACGCCGGGCGCCGTGTAGAGCGCTTCCGTCAGACAGATTTCGCCGGCGCCGGCGAATGACTGCACCCGCGCTGCAATGTTGACGGTCTGGCCGAAGTAGTCGAGATTCTCGTTGAGAGTGACGGCGATGGACGGGCCGCAGTGGGCGCCCATCTTGAGAATGATGGCGGGCTGGCCGTGCTCGCGGTTGAACTGGCCGATTTCCTGCAGGATGTCGAGCGACGCTGCCACGGCGTCGATCGGCCGGGAGAACGCCGCCATTACGGCGTCGCCGATTGTCTTCACGATGGCACCGGCATGCCGATGGGCGACCGTGTCGAGAAGCGCGAAATGTTGCCGGACCAGGGCATAGGCATTGAGGTCTCCGAGTCGCTCGTACAGCGCGGTTGAACCCTTCAAGTCGGTGAAGAGAAACGTCACCTGCCTGATCCCGAGACCTTCCTCCTCATCCACTCGCTCGGAGCGGAAGAGTTTGCGGAAGGTCTGACGCGTCAGCAGCATGCCGCCGGAGACGTAGGGGTCGAATTCGAGCGTCGGCTTCTCCGGCATGGCCACGATCTCAGGTGGCCAGTTGATCAGGAGCAGCGAACCGCGCTTGGGGCCGGTGTTGCTGATCTCGAAGACCACAGGCCCCGATGGCACGATCGAAACCGCGGGCGCGAAACGCTGCCCATCATAGGCGATCCGGACAATCGTCGGAGCGTTGGGCATCGCTACGGCAGCGGGGTCCACGACTGAAATCGTGAAGCCGGCCTGCGTCTGGACGTTGACGCCTGATAGCGCGCCGGGCCCAATTTCGGCCTGCACAGTGGTCACCACGCCGGATGGCAGATAGGTCATTCCGCGGACGAGGCCGCGCAGGACATCGACAAACCGGGTTTGTCCGCCGGGCAGCCGACCGCCGCTGGCGAATTTCAGCTTCCAGTGCAGGTCCTCGATCGAGAGATTGTCCACGTCGTGCAAGGCAAGGCGTCGGACTTGCGGCGAGACGGAGAAGGAAACCTCGATGAAGTCGTCCAGGTCTGTCTGACCGTCGATATCGCACAGCCCACAGACGAAATGGCTCCGGAGCGCGCGCAGCCTGCCGAAGCTTTCCAGCACCAGGCCCGAGTGAGGGCAGAGAATGTCCCAATGCATGTCGACCAGCCCGGCGCGCGCAGCGTGGAGGAAGAGATCGATCGATTCCGGCTCGGTCACACCGCGATCACGTGCGAAGGCCAGGGGGTTGGCACGATAGAGGCTGACCTCGTCGCCGCTGCGGATAAGCGTTTCAAACTTGGAGATGACGCGCGGGCTCCACGTACGGGCCTGCTCGATCTGGGTCATCTTGTTTTCGAGAAGGCGTTCGTCGATGGATGTCATCGCCAAGCTCCTGACGGCAACAACCTACCAGCTTCCGCCGGGTGTCGCGAGCTATCCGCCGCCCTTGACGGGCTACTTATAGCACAATGGGAGCTTCTCCTGCTGCACTGCATGATTCAATCCGGCCCATATCGCCCATGGGTCAAAATGCGAAGAACTCAGGTTGAGCAAATATGGTCCGCTCTGGAGCGGTGAGCCGACCTACGGCAGACGCGGGGCAACTTCGCAGAAGGGTCCCGAACCGACGTGAGCCCGCTGTTTGCACATCCTCTATTTCGGAAGCGCCGAGTCGCACCAGACGCTGCGTCTGCGATTACTTCTTGCGCGGATCGTCCGCTGGGTTGATGTAATCGATGCCTCCAGGACCGACGAATTGAACTTGGAGAATCCCCTCCTCATTTCCGGTCCAAGCGTAGTGAGCGTGTTTTGCCGGATAGACCCACAACGAGCCCGGCTTTAACGGCTCGCCTTTCTTCTCAAATTTTTCACCGTGGCTAGTCCCGACGTTGCCGCTGATGATAGTCACAACTTCGGAATAGGGGTGAGTGTGCGGCGGCATTTGAAAGTTTGGGGGAAACTTGATCCGTATGACGACCACATCCCCTGCTTTCGTCGGGTCGCCCACGAGAGTTGCAGTCTGGACGCCCTTCGGGAAGGCCGGGTTCTCGGCCCACGTAATTGCCTCTGGCGTGACCCGCATCGGCGTGTCTTGTGCCGTCGCCGGCAGTGAGAATGCGACCAAGCCTGCTATCACCAAGAGTTCCCTCATGTGAGTTCCTCCCATTGTGAAGTAGATCAAGGCACCATTAGAACTCCTGCGCGCTACCGGAGTCTAGTTTGAACACCTACGAGCTCCAGACTGCCGCGATCAGCTTCTGCTCGACGCCCGACAGCCGACGCCCCAACGGGCATTCGGCTGGGCCGCGGCGGTGGGGCCTAATTCACAATGTAGTACAAGCAGACGAGGTAGTCCGCAGGACGCGTCTGGTAACGGAGAGTTCCATGTTACACTCTCCTGACGTTTGTTCGATTGAATAGCAAGGCAAATACCTCGCCGGCGGCATTATCACCGGACTCAACGAGATAGATGTCGCTAGTGTCTCCGTCTGATGGACGTGCTGATGGCGTGCGAAACTCATGCACTGCTTAACGAGCTGCGGCAGTCGGTTGATGGCAACGCGATGGATGCTATTGAGCGGCTCATCCGTGAGGCTCCTGACCACAAGCTATGCCACATCAACGTGCTGGATTTTGCGTCGAAGGCCGGCCTCGATGAGGAGCGTGCCATTGCAGCATTTCTGCATGCCACGCAGATGGGCATATTCGAGCTATCTTGGAACGTGCTCTGCCCCGCCTGCGGAGGGGTTCTCAACACCCACGCCACGCTGAGGACCGTGCGCCGTGAAGAATACGCATGTGAACTGTGTGCGGCGGGATTCAAGCTCACACTCGATGAATTGGTCGAGGTGGCGTTCACGGTGTCCGCGCGCGTGCGCAGGATTGCGGGGCACAGTCCGGAAACACTTCCCATTTGGGAGTATTACCGACAGGTTCTTTGGAGTTCGGGAGTCGATCTCCCCGAAGCTTTTGAGCAGGTAATGGAGAACGCTATACTTGATTCAGTCGAGCTGCCGGCTGGCGAAAGGGCTCAGCTATCCTTGCCGATCCCAGCGGCATATGTGGTTGTCTTTGAGCCGGTGATACATGCAGCCCAATTCCTTGACGTGAGCGGCGAGCCCACGAGCGAGCGCCAGAATGTTTCGGTCGTTTACAACAATGTGAGAGCCCCAACCGAGGTTATACAACTTCGTCCAGGGCCATTGCATCTTTTGCTGGAGAATCGCACCAATTTCCGGATATTGCCCACAGTGTGGGTTATGGGTACCGCGGTCCACAATCTCCTTGCCCACCGGAAACCCTTTAACTGGAAAGCGTCTGCTGTGTAACCAGACCTTCCGCGACCTTTACGGTACCGAAACGCTTGACGCCGACCAGCAACTACAAATTACCAACCTCACGTTTTTGTTCACCGATCTCAAGGGATCCACGGCGCTCTACAAACGCCTTGGCGATTTGGCTGCATTTCATCTAGTCCGCGAGCACTTCCACGTCCTAACAGAAATCGTCGCCGCCCACGGCGGCGCAATCGTACGGACCATCGGTGACGCAGTGATGGCGACTTTTCCGACCGCCGATCGGGCGGTCGCTGCGGCGCTGCGCATGCGCGAGGCTATGCTGAGCCTTAATGTAGAGCATAAGAGGGAGGATCTCGTTCTCAAAATAGGGATTCATGAAGGGCCATGCCTCGCAGTCATCCAGAACGGTCGCCAGGATTACTTTGGTCAAACGGTCAATATCGCCGCTCGCGTGCGGGAGCTGGCAGTCTCTCGCTCGATTGTAGTCACTGGACGCGTGGTCGAGAATCTGCAGACGTCCATGCTGCTGGAAGCCAACAATCTCAAACCAGTCGCTAAGGGAGCGGCGTTGCGCGGCATCGCTGAGGAGATGACGGTCTTTGAGATTCCGTAACGGGAATGAAACAACTAGTCGTCTCGGCCACTGCGAACCAAGCCGCGCCGTTGGACTGAGCGCTTCGGTCAATCGCGTCGGCTTGTCGACGCCGCATCGCCCTTGCCCCTCATCCCCGACATCGACACGCCATGCCGAGTTTGTCGCGATGGCGAAGTGCGTATCTCGCTCAACCGACTCGGAGATACAAGAACTAAGCGCGCAAGTATTCTGCCATCCCTTATAACGGCCAGTTCGCTCGTGCCCAGTCCACTATGTTCACCAGGTTGTCGCCACCGGATACGGAATTGTCGACGTCGCCATTGAAACTCACTTCGCCTGATACCACTCCACACGCGCGCACCTGCGTCCCATTTTCGAACCATGCAAAAAACGGCCCGCCGGAATTGCCATGGTTCAGACTGGCCTCCGTTTCGAGGGTCTGCCCATCATCATCTTCGTAGTCGTCTTCCATTGGCTGGAAGTTTTGTACAGCGGGGCGTTCCCCACCGCCGACGTCAAAAGGATAGCCAATGTTGGACCAGACGTTGAGATTTCGCCAATCGTCATCGAAGGAGGTCGTGCCGATATAGCCGAGCTGATGCCCGAGAGGTTCGAACAACCTCAGAACCGCGTAATCGTGCGATAGATTGAATTCGGTGTCGTCAGTTCCGTAGTGGCGCGCGTCACTAACGAACGAAGAACCGAACGGCTCTGTCCCATCGAAGTAGTGCGGCGTAAATTTCATCCACCAGCTCCCGGTCGAAATGCTATTCCAGGGCAGGAGATGACGGGCGGTAAGGACAAGCCGATCGCCGATCAGCACGCCGGAACCCGTGTCATTGTCACTCGTGATGATTTTTCCGGTCAGGAGCCACGGCCAACTCGTGTCAAATAGAATGTGGCGCCCGTCCCCGGGGAACACGGTGAGCGGTGTGACCTTGCGGCCTTTTTTATCGCGAATTTTGGGCTTCGGCGGGCGCACTCCAGTCTTGGGGGAAAAATTCACATCCATCCACTCAGGCCGGTACGATGAATGGCCTGTAATCTTCCCCGCTGTCCTGGTTCGCTCATGTCTCTGGACCGTATTGCCCAAGGGAAATCCAGGAGTGGTCCCGCCTGCAATCTCGATTCCGACCTTCCACAGAATCTGTCCATCGGCTCGTTCGCCGATACGCTGGCGACTCACTTTCGAAGTGAATTCAGAGCCTGCCGGAGCATAAACATACGCCCCCTCGAAAACGCGCTTTGACTGCAAATAGGGGTTTTCTTTGGTCGCCTTGATGGGACGCAACGATTCAAGTTCTTCCCTTGTCATAGGACGATACTGGTTCGACATGTCGCTCTCCTCATGATGTCTCCCAGGGACATGACCAGAGGACCAAAGTACATTTCTTCGGCATTCAGAGACGTGAAGTAGCTCACATCTAAATGTCTCAAAATAGTTCGACTGACCACGCGATTGTCTTTCGGACAACTCGTGCGCTTTGGGTCACGATCAGGCATCCCGGACTGACCCGAGCTTGGTCGCCTCATGGCCCAAAAGCGGACGCTCGGATTTTTGAGTACACGCCCTACCCTCAATTCCCCGTCTGCAACTCGCCAAAACGTTCCCAGCTCTTGCCGTTGAAACGCATGAACTGCATCTGGTCGACCGGGACATGATCGGTCGGGCTGGTGTTGACCTTGATGCCCGGCAGCAGCATCGGCAGTTCGAGATCGCGAATCGCATAGGCCTGCTTCAGGATGTTCTCGGTCGACAGATCGTCGCCGCAGGCTTTCAGCACCGCCTCCAGCGCCATCGCGCTGTTGTAGGAATTGACGTAGTTGGTATCGTGCTGGTCGGCGTCCGGCACATACTTGGTCATGAACTCCCGCCAGCCTTTTACGCCGGGATCGTCCTTCCAGGCGGGATCGTCGGGGTCCTTCACGTAGGCGGTGGAGAGGATGCCGGTGCCGGCTTCGAGCCCTGCGGGCTCCATCACCGTCGAAATCCATACTGCGACGTTGGAGAGGAACGTCATCGGACGCCAGCCGATCTCAAAGGACTTTCGGATCGCTTGCGCGGCGAATTTCGGCGTTGCCGCGATCACGAACACGTCGGCGCCTGACGCTTTCAATTTCACGATCTGGGAATCGATGGTCGGATCCTGAATCTCGTAGGTCGCATTGGTGACGACAACATCGTATTTCTCGCCGAGCACGTCCTTCAGGCCGGCGAGATAATCGCGGCCGAAATCGTCGTTCTGCGAGATCACCGCGAATTTCGCATTCGGGTTCTTCGCCAGCGCATAGCGCGCATAGAGCCGCGCCTCGTAACGGAACGGCGCCTGCACGCCCATCGTGGCCTGCGGATATTGCGTGATGTCGGCGAATTTGGAGGCGCCGGAGCCGATGAACAGCTGCGGCACGTTCTTGGACTGAAGATATTTCGCGATCGCTGTGTTGTGGGCGGTGCCAATCGAGGAGAAGATCAGCGCGACCTCGTCGCTCTCGACCAGCCTGCGGGTCTGCTCGACCGATTTCGGCGGCGCATAGCTGTCGTCCAGCGAGATCAGGTTGACCTTGCGGCCGTTGATGCCGCCCTTCTCGTTCAGCATCTTGAAATAGCCCACCTCGCCCCTGCCGAGCGCGCCAAAGGCCGACACCGGCCCGCTATAGGGCATGGTCTGGCCGATTCTGATTTCGGATGCGGTGACGCCGCGCATCTCGGCAGCGACGGACGGGGCAGACAATGTTACAAATGCAACGGCGCACAGCACGCCCAATGCTCTCGCAAAGCGCATCCGCCTCCCCTCCCGTTCTGTTCGTGCGATCGCGCCGCACCCTTATTTGAAGGCAGCATGCCATGACATCGCGGCGAACTCCAATCATTATGGCGCCAGATTGTCGGGTGGGTAAAGCGCGCAGAGCCGGGCCCCACAAAGCGACGTGGAGGATGCGGGGGCATGGGCCCCCGCTCTGCGGAGCGGCACTTCGCACCGCACCGCGTCCGGGGCACGAGACCTGAGTTTCGGGCGCAACTGCGTCAACCCTGGCAACAAAAAAACGCGGCGCTCCGCCGCGTTTTTCAATTTGTCCTGCCGTGCGTTACGCCTGCGGCTGCGGCTCCAGGCCGGGATCCGGATCGGGGCGCGGGCGCGACTTGCCGGCCGGCGGCACGGCGGAGGCGCGCGGGGTGGTCGGCTCGAGCACGGACTCCCGGTTCGGCTTCTTGCCCTTGAGCAGGTCGACGATCTCGTCGCCGGTCAGCGTCTCGAACTCCAAGAGGCCCTTGGCCAAGGCTTCGAGATCGGCGCGCTTCTCGGTGAGGATGCGGGTCGCTTCCTGATAGCCTTCCTCGACCAGGCGCTTGATCTCGGAGTCGATCTTCTGGACCGTGGCCTCGGAGGCGTTCTGCGTGCGCGAGACCGACATGCCGAGGAAGACCTCGTCCTGGTTTTCGCCGTAGGAGACGGTGCCGAGCTCTTCGGACAGGCCCCAGCGCGTCACCATCATGCGGGCCAGGCGCGTGGCCTGCTCGATGTCGGAGGCAGCACCCGAGGTCACCTTCTCGCGGCCGAAGATCAGCTCTTCGGCGACGCGGCCACCCATCATGATGGCAAGGCGCGAGGTCATCTGCTCCAGCGACATCGACAGCTTGTCGCGCTCCGGCAGCTGCATGACCATGCCGAGCGCACGGCCGCGCGGGATGATGGTCGCCTTGTGGATCGGATCGGTCGCCGGCACGTTGAGGCCGACGATGGCGTGGCCGCCCTCGTGATAGGCCGTCAGCAGCTTCTCTTCCTCGGTCATGACGAGCGACTTGCGCTCGGCGCCCATCATCACCTTGTCCTTGGCTTCCTCGAACTCGGCCTGGGTCACCATGCGCTTGTTACGGCGCGCAGCGGTCAGCGCAGCTTCGTTGACGAGGTTCATCAGGTCGGCGCCGGAGAAGCCCGGGGTGCCGCGCGCGATGGTCTTGAGGTTGATATCGGGGGCCAGCGGCACCTTGCGGACGTGAACCTTGAGGATCTGCTCGCGGCCAACGACGTCGGGATTGGGCACCACGACCTGACGGTCGAAGCGGCCGGGACGCAGCAGCGCGGGATCGAGCACGTCGGGGCGGTTGGTGGCGGCGATCAGGATCACGCCCTCGTTGGCCTCGAAGCCGTCCATCTCGACCAGCAGCTGGTTCAGCGTCTGCTCACGCTCGTCATTGCCGCCGCCGAGACCGGCGCCACGGTGACGGCCGACCGCGTCGATTTCGTCGATGAAGATGATGCAGGGCGCGTTCTTCTTGGCCTGCTCGAACATGTCGCGGACGCGGCTGGCGCCGACGCCGACGAACATCTCGACGAAGTCAGATCCCGAGATGGTGAAGAAGGGAACGTTAGCCTCACCAGCCACCGCGCGGGCGATCAGCGTCTTACCGGTACCGGGAGGTCCGACCAGCAGCACGCCGCGCGGAATCCGGCCGCCGAGGCGCTGGAATTTGCCGGGGTCGCGGAGGAATTCGACGATCTCCTGGAGGTCCTGCTTGGCCTCGTCGACGCCCGCAACGTCCTCGAAGGTGACGCGGCCATGCGCCTCGGTCAGCATCTTGGCGCGCGACTTGCCAAAGCCCATCGCCTTGCCGGCGCCGCCCTGCATCTGCCGCGACAGGAAGATCCAGACACCGATCAGCGCGATGAAGGGCAGCCAGGAGACCAGTAGCGAGACGAACCACGGCACGTTGTCGCCGGGCGGCTTCGCGGTGATCTGGACCTTGCTGTCATAGAGGCGCTTCACCAGCGTCGGGTCGTTCGGCGCATAGGTCTGGAAGCTGGAGCCGTTGGTGAAGGTGCCGTGGATCTCCGGCCCCTGGATCACGACGTCGCGCACATTGCCGCGGTCAACTTCGCTCAGGAGCTGGGAGAAGGCGATGTCCTGCGAGGAGGCGCGCTGGCCCGGATTCTGGAAGAGCGTGAACAACGCCAACAGCAGCAAGACAATGATGACCCAGAGGGCGAAATTGCGCAGATTGGCGTTCATCGATCTTCCTTCGTGGTCGCGCGGATCGCGGCCCTGGTCCTTCGGGAGCTATTTGCCCATTTATCTGGCCCAGTTATCGTGGGCAATGCGAGGAAATCCTCAAGGAATCCCCGTCGTTAGACGTCTACAATTTAGGTGCCGCCCCCGTCGCTGCCAAGGGAACGAGATGGGACTATTTATCCCATCTTAGAGCGATTCCCGCTGAAATAATGGCGAGCTGGCCGGGGTTTCTCCTGCCTGGTTAAGGTGTCCTGACGCGGCACGGCGGAAACGGCCGGTGTCATGATCCGCCCTCACCCACCTTTGGATCGCCGGGCCGGCGCCGGCGCGATGTGGATACGCCCCCCGGCAAGGCTGATCAAGGCTCCCGCGAGGGTTTGCTTCAGGATCGCACGGCCATTTGCGCGGGCACGGCGATTGGCCGCCAAACCGGCGGCGATGGCCCGATCGAGCGCGGCCAGAAGGGTCTCGACCTTGCCGAGTTCCGCCGGTCCTTCATGGCCGATCGCGTCGATGGCCCGCAGCAGGAGCCGCAGCCGGACTTCCTCTGGAAGCAGGGCAAAGGCCGACGCCTCGAAGCTTCGACCCGCTGCCTGCGACGCATCGCCGCGATCCCTCAGCCGAAGGAAGCGCTCGGCGCCGTCGGCGAGCACCTCGACCGCCGCATTGGCGCGGGCGAGCCTGCCTGCAAGCCGCGCCAGGCTGCGGGCATCGCCGCCCTCGGCCGCGAGCTGCGGCAGCAGCGCGCGCAGCCGCGGCCGGGTGAAATTCACATCACGGTTGGTGGGATCGTCGGCGAAGCCGATCTTCGCCCGCCGCAACGTCGCGATCAGCTTTGACTTCGGGACGTCGAGCAGCGGACGGGCCAGCACGATGCCATCGCGCCTCGAGAGCCGCGCCATCGCCGACAATCCGGCCAATCCGCTGCCGCGCAGCATCCGCATCAGCAGCGTCTCCGCCTGGTCGTCACGGGTGTGGGCGGTCAGCACATGGCTCGCGCCCGCCTTGCGCGCGGCCTCTGCGAGGAGGCGGTAGCGGGCCTCGCGCGCCGCCGCGGCCAGACCCGTCTTCGGCTTTTCGCCGCGCCAGCGCAGGGTCCGGTGCGGCAGGCCGAGCTCGGTCGCGAGCCGCTTGACCTCGCGCGCCTCGCGCGCGGCTTCGGGACGCAGACCATGATCGACGGTGACGACGGTGAGCTGCGGCCCGCGTGCGAGGCTTCGCTGCCAGCGCGCCGCGAGCCACATCAGGGCAACGGAGTCGGGCCCGCCGGAGACCGCGAGCACCAGCGCGGGGGCGCTTTTCAGCTCTGCGAAGAGCTGCTTCGCCTCGCGCGCCGAGATCGGTGAATCGTCGTCGTCTGACATGACGCTGCAATCGTCCGCGGATGGATCGACTGTTTAGCGCAACGCCGTCCGCCTTGTCAGCGACCGCGCTTGTTCGAGCATGATCTTTCGGAAAACCGCTGCACAATTTGCGCTAACGCGGCCCTTCGGGTCCGGATCATGCTCTAGCACTTCACCCGCTTCTGCTCGCGATCGACCGCGGCCTTGACGCCGGCCGAGGCGCGCGGATATTTGCGGCCGACCTCACCGAACGCGGCGCAGGCGGCCTCCTTCTCCTTCAGCGCCGCGAGCGACTGGCCGAGCCGCAGCAGCGCATCGGGCGCCTTGGCCGATTTGTCGTATTTTGTGGTGACGGCGAGGAAGGCCTCTGCGGAATCGCGATATTGCTGGCGCTGGTAGTAGCTTTCGCCGAGCCAGTATTGCGCATCGCCGAGCAGCGGGTCGTTCGGATATTTCTGCGCAAAGTTCTTCATGGTCTGCTCGGCGAGCGCGTAGTCCTTGCGCTGCATGTAGCCGATGCCGAGGTCGAACTCGTCGCGCGGCGTTGCCGAGGGCGGCAGCGTCGTCAGGCCGGTGCCGCCCGATGGCGCGGGATAGCCCTGTTGTGCCGGAGGATAGCCCGGCTGTGCGGCCGGCGGCACGCCCTGCTGGTAGCGCGGGCTGGTGTTGGCGAGATCGAGCGGCTCGCCGGCGTTGCGGCCGCCGGGGGCACCGACCTGACCGGTGGCCGGCACCGGCTGCTGGCCGCCGCCGAGCGCGCGCGGCGCGCCGGGCGCATTGGGGTTCTGGCTCGGGTCGAAGGCATCGCCGCGGCGGCGCGTGCCGGGGGCACCGGGCGCCGGCTGCTCCTGGACGATCGGCGCGGGCGATGCGATCTGCGGCTGCTCGTAACCCGGCTGCGCGGCATGCTGCGGCTGGCGATAGGCCGGCGCGGGCGGCGCGGCTGAGACATTGGGCTGGACCGGCACCTGTCCGGGCGCGGCTTGCGCGCCGCCCTCGAGCGCGCGCAGGCGCTCTTCGAGTTGGCGGTTGCGATATTGCAGCTCTTCATTCTGGCCGGTGAGCTGGCGCAGCTGGTTCTCCAGCCGTTCGATCCGCATCTCGGGATCGTCATCCGACTGCGCCAGGATCGACTGCGCCAAGGCGGGCGAGCTCAAGACCATCGGCGAGCACAAGGAGAGCAGCGCGGCGGTCGCCGCGGTGCCGGTAAAAGCCTTAAATCTGGATGACATCTTGCCCTGACGACAAAAGCGAAATGGCCTGCGACGGAACCTTCGACGCGCCACACATTGAAGTGGAGTACGCCAAAAATGTGACTGCTACAAAGGGGTTTCTGTCACAGATCGCTGAAACGAAACCGGCGCCCAGGAGGGCGCCGGATCATCTGTTTCCGAAGCTGAACGGCCGCTGACTGGTCGTTACGAGCTCGCGTTCAGGACGGTGACGGCGCGCCGGTTCTGCGACCAGCAGGAGATGTCGTTGCAGACGGCGACGGGCCGCTCCTTGCCGTAGGAGATCGTGCGCATGCGGTTCGGATCGATGCCGCGCGAGGCGAGGAACGAGCGCACCGACTGGGCGCGGCGGGCGCCGAGGGCGATGTTGTATTCGCGGGTGCCGCGCTCGTCGGCATGGCCCTCGATGGTGAAGGAGTAGCGCGGATAGGTCTGGAGCCACTGCGCCTGCTTCTCCAGGGTCACGATCGCCTGCGGGGTCAGATCGGTCTGGTCGCTCTCGAAGAACACGCGGTCGCCGACGTTGACGACGAAGTCCTGCTGACTGCCCGGCGTCGCCGCGCTCGCATTTGCATCCAGGCCCCCGTTCTGCTTGGCGCAGGCGCCCATCGACAGCGCGATTGCCACCACCGCGGCCAGCTTCAATCCCTGGAGGATACGCATAGGATATTTCATTCCGGAGCCTCCACGCTCACGTTCGTCCACTGCTGTCCGGTCTACAGGGGGTTGGTTAAGCGAACGTTCCGTCAACCTTGACGGAACCTTGCCTCACACCGTCAAATGCCCCCAACCCGCGAAAAGCACCCATCATGGTTAATGGGTTGTAAATGTGGCGCGAGGGTGAAGGCAAGCCGCGCCGGAGCCAAAATGCCGGGTTTTGCTGGAATTTTGGACAGCAGAGGCCACGCGGCCACGGAATGCCGTGAGGCCCCCAAGTTGGCCCAGCGACCTGGGCTTAAGCCGGGCTGAGCGGCGCTGAAACGAGCATCGGCCGGGACACGGCCTGGCGCTGGCTGGCACGGTCGAACAGCATCCTGCGCTCGAAAGCGCTCGAGCGCATGATCGGAAAGCGGGTCAGGACCCGCTCGCGGAGCTTGGCGAAATCGGAGGCCATCAGGACCACCTGTCGCGAATGCCAGCCCGGGAACGGCCGCGGCTCCGTGAGGGTCTCGTGCAGGAAGACGCGGCGATAGAACGCCTGGTGGTCCGTACGCACCATCGCGAGGCCGAGATCGGCCTTGAAATGATCGCAGGCCAGATAGGCCAGTCGCAGCGTCAAATAGGGCAGTTCGTGAAAGCGCTGGCTCTTTTCGGGGTCCGCGGCAAAGCGCGCCGGATCGACGAAAACCTCGCCGCGATCGAGGCGCGGATGAAGAACGTCGCCGAACAATTCGGATGTGTAGGACATCCGCTGCTCCGACGTCAGGACGTGAAGGCGAAGAGAACTACAGAGTTCGCCGTCGAGATAGATTCCGAAGATCCAGGCGTTGGGCGATTCATCGTAGACGTCGACGATCCGCTGCGATTGCGACGGCGAGATCAATCCGCCGTGGAGATAGGCCCGGTAGCGCATCTCATAGACGGCATCTCGTTCCTCGGGAGTCTCGATGAGACGGTAGTCGACGCGGTCGAACAGCCCTGCCCCCCGCATGTCCTGCGGTGCTCGCGGTTCGGCTCCTGACTTCATCTGGTACTCCCGACACTGCAAACAACTTCCGCGAGTGCAAGGGAAGATTAATGACTCCTTAATAAAATTGCAAAGGATTAGGCCCTTTACGGTTAACTTCGGGGGCCCGCAAGACTCCGGGGGAGCGCCAGAAACATCCTGGAAGGAGAGGAGAAAAAAGGAGGGGCTGCGTGCGCGCCGCTAGGCGAAGGAGCGCGAGGAGATCGAAACGATCTGGGCGTCCGCGATGCGGCGGCCATGCGAGGCGTCGAGCAGCTGACGGATCCGGATCGCGGGCACCGGCCGGCTGAACAGGTAGCCCTGCCCTTCGGAGACGGTGCCATCGGCGCTGATCAACTCGAGCTGCTCGTTGGTCTCGATGCCCTCGACAACGACCGACATGCCGAGATCGGCGGACAGCCGCGCCACGCCGCGCAGCAGCGTCAGCGGACGGTCGGTGTCGATTCCTTCCAGGAAGGAGCGGTCGATCTTGACCTTCTGCATCGGGAAATTGTGCAGATAGCTGAGGCTGGAATAGCCGGTGCCGAAATCGTCGAGCGAGATGCGCACGCCGAGCGCATGCAATTGCGACAGGATGTCGTGGGTGAGCTGGGTGTTGCGCAGCAGCGAGGATTCGGTGATCTCGATCTCGAGGCGATGCGCCGGAAGCCCTGAGACCTCCAGCGCATAGCGGATTTCGCTCAGCACGTCGCGCTGGTGGAATTGCTGCGGCGAGAAGTTGACGGCGACGCTGACGCCGTCCGGCCACTTCATGCATTCCATGCAGGCGCGGCGCAGGATCCAGCGGCCGAGATCGACGATCAGCCCCATGTCCTCGGCGACAGGGATGATGTCGACCGGCGAGACCGTGCCGCGCACCGGATGATTCCAGCGCAGCAGCGCCTCGCAGGTGGTGATCTTGCCGGACTTGAGGTTGACCAGCGGCTGGTAGAACAGCTCGAACTCCTCGTTGGCGAGCGCCTTGCGCAGGTCGAGCTCGAGGATGCGGCGCGCCTCGACGGTGGCCGCCATCTCGTCGCGGAAGAAGCAGAAGGTGCCGCGGCCGTCGGCCTTGGCGCGGTAGAGCGCCATGTCGGCGTTCTTCAGCAGCGTATCCGCGCTGGCCCCCTCCGGCGAGGTCAGCGCGATGCCGACGCTCGCGCCGATCTCGACCAGATGATTGTCGATGCGGTAGCGCTCGCTCAGGCGCTCGACGATACGGCGCGCGAGCGCCGCCGCGTCCTCGGGCGCATTGAGGTTCTGCTGGAACACGACGAACTCGTCGCCGCCGAAGCGCGCGACGAAATCCTCCGGACGCAGCATCTCGCGCAGGCGATTGGCGACGGCGCAGAGCAGCTGGTCGCCGCAGGGATGGCCGAGCGTGTCGTTGACCTGCTTGAACTGGTCGAGATCGATGAACAGCAGCGCCGACAGACGCTCGGCCGAATGCGAAGCCGCCAGCAGGCACTCGATCTCGTTGCGGAAATGAACGCGGTTGGGCAGCGCCGTCAGCTCATCATAGCGGGCGAGATGGGTGATCTTGGCCTCGGCGTTGCGCCGCTCGGTGACGTCCTCGAGCAGCACAACCGCGCCTCCGTCCGCCATCGGTTGCACGGTCCAGGACAACGACCGGTTTCTCTGCGCGTCGGGATCGACGGTGACGATCTCCTTCGCCCGCGAACTCTCGATCTCGGCCACGATGGTCTCGCCGCTCGCAGCCGAGATGGAGCCGGAGGAGACGCACGCCGCCACGATGTCGCGCGCGCTGACGCCGCTGCGAACGAGCGTGTCGGGCAGGTCCAGCATTTCGCCGAACCGGTGATTCATCACCGCGAGCTGCCTGTCGACGCCGAACATGCACAGGCCGTGCGGCATGTTGTTCAGCGCGGTATCGAACTGGCCGGCGAGTGCCGCCTCGCGTTCGCGCGCGATGACCGCCCGCATGAAGATTTTGTGCAGATTGGCGGAGAGCTGCATGATCGCCAGCAGGAATGCGGCGCTCAAGACCGACATCGCCACGTAGTAGGGCGTGCCGTGCGATGCCAGCGCGATGACCGACGGGACGAACATCAGCGCGGCCTGCAGATGATAGATCGACGGCCGGCCGTAAGCCCTGCCCGCACCGCCCCCCACGATGCCCGTCGTGACGGACAGGGCGATCATGTGAACCACGGCGTCGTTGGTGCTCACCAGAGCCAGCGAGCACCATATCCCGATCGCGGCAGCCTGGATCAGCGCGCCGATCAGATAGCGCCGCTGCCAAATCGCAGCCTCTTCGGCGGTCAGGTTCGATTTGCGAGGCAGGAATCGTCGCAGATCGAACAACCGGATCGCTCCGGCGAGGATGATCAGTCCCACCGTTGCCCAGGTCAGGATCTGCCCGGTCCTCAACGCGGTGATGGCCGCTCCGATGGCGACGAAGACGATTCCAGCAAGCAGCGGACCGGGCGCCTCGAAGAGAGAATCGATCTGCGCGGTCGACGCCTTCGGCGCGGCCTGTCCCCGATCGGGTTCTCCGGTCTGGCTTGCGAACTGCATCTGGTTTGTACGCGCGTCCTGTTTGACGCGTACTTTTACCCAGACCAGGTGAAGCCTTTCTGAGGGAACATCGTTAAAGTCGAGTTGTTTTTCGGCAATAACGAACCGATTTCCGCTTATATTATCAATCAGCTAGGCAAGCCTTGCCGGGTACAAGGTAAAGGAACACTTGCCTTGCACGCCGGACGCGAAAAAATCGGTGCTTTTTTTCGAAAACATCGCGCGTCTGAACGCGCGATGTTTTGGCCGCGTGTCCTCATTGGCCCGCGGTCGAGGACAGCAGCGGCGACCATGCCGGATCGGAGGCGAAGCCCGGCGTCGGCACCTTCAGCTCGTTGCGGCCGGAAATGTCGACGGAGTACAGCGACGGTCCGGCATTGCCGCCGGGATCGCGGAAGAACATCAAAACGCGGCCGTTCGGCGAGAACGTCGGACCTTCATTGTGGAAGCCGGAGGTGAGCAGCCGCTCGCCGCTGCCGTCCGGCTTCATGACGCCGATCGAGAACTGTCCGCCGCCCTGCCGGGTGAAGGCGATGTAATCGCCCTTCGGCGACCACACCGGCGTCGAATAGCTGGCGTTGGTGTCGTCCTTGGAGAAGGATATGCGCTGCGCCGCTCCTCCGCCCGCGCCCATCACATAGATCTGCGACCGGCCGCCACGATCGGATTCGAAGCAGATGCGGGTGCCGTCCGGCGAGTAAGAAGGCGACGTGTCGATCGCCGGCGTGTCGGTGAGGCGCGTGGTCGAACGCGAGCGCAGATCCATCACGAACAGGTTGGAATTGCCACCCTGCTGCAGGCTCATGATGACGCGCTGGCCATCCGGCGAGAACCGCGGCGCGAAAGTCATGCCGGGGAAGTTGCCGACGATCTCGCGCTGGCCGGTCTCGATGTTGAAGAGATAGACCTTCGGATCGCCCTGGCCGAACTCCATATAGGTGATCTCTTGCGAGTTCGGCGAGAAGCGCGGTGTCAGCACGAGATCGGAGCCGCGGGTCAGGTAGCGCACATTGGCGCCGTCCTGGTCCATCATCGCGAGCCGCTTGACGCGGCGCTCCTTCGGGCCGGTCTCGTCGACGAACACGACGCGGCTGTCGAAATAGCCCTTCTCGCCGGTCATCCGCTCGTAGATCTGGTCGGAGATGATGTGGGCGATGCGGCGCCAGTATTCCGGCGACGTGAAATATTGCTGACCCGTGAGCTGCTGGCCGGAGACCACGTCCCACAGGCGGAATTCGGCCTTGAGCCGGCCGTCCGGCTGCCGCGTCATGCGGCCGGTGACGAGGGCCTGCGCGTTGATGGTCTTCCAGTTCTGGAATTGGGGCGCGACGTCGATGTTGCTGATGCGCTCGATGAAAGCGGCCTGGTCGATCGGCGCAAACAGGCCGGAGCGCTTCAGATTGTTGGTGATGACCTGCGTCACGCCGTTGCCGACGTCGCTGTCGGACGGCGAACCCGGCAGGAAATTGGAGATCGCGATCGGGATCGGCTGGAATTCGGTGGGATCGATGCGGATGCGCGGCTGGCCTTGCGCGAAGGCGTGTCCGCCGCCGAGCATCGCGAGCGTCGACCCGGTCAGGGTCATGAAGCGGCGGCGGTTCATCGATCGAGCGTCATTCATTGCAAAATTCTTTTGTTCGGATGTCACAACATGTCTTTCAGGCCGAAAGTCATCGGAATGAGCTTCCAGCTCTCGTATTGCTGCTTCGGCATGAAGGAATAGACCTGGCACTGCACGATGGCGCGCTTGGCGCTCTCGGCCACCGCCTGGGCGATCGACCGCGACGGTCCCCTCACCGCGACGACGATAGGCTCGGACGCGAGCGATCCGTCGATCTTCATCGGGATGTCGATGTCGGCTTCGTACAGATCCGCATCCTGCCCGTTATAGGTGGGTGTAAAGCAGCGCTTGACCGCACCCTGGAACGCGCCGCGCCAGGTCGCGACATTGTTGGCGGCGGTCCCGGTGGCCGCTCCCAGAGATGCCGACGCGTTCAGCGCCGCGCCGGCAAGCTCGTGCCGGGTCGCGGCGCGCTTGTCGAGATCGCGCTGGATCTGCGCAGGATCGAAGGTGCGCTCCTTGGGCTTGGGCTGCTGCTGCGGCTGCACCGCGGCGATCTTCTGCTCCACGGGCTTGGGCGGCGGCTTCTTCGTTTCCAGCTTCTTCTGCAGCTCGGCGATCGGATCTTCCTTGGCCGGATCAGGCTTCTTCTCCTGCGGCTTCGGTTCCTCCTTCGGCTTCGTCTCGGCAACCGGCTTCGGCGGCTCGGGCTTCTTCTCGACCGGCTTCTCGACGGGTTTCGGCGGCGGCTCCGGCGTCGAGTTGGTCTTGATCAGCTCTTTCTTCTCGGTGACCTTGCCGACGGCATCTTCTTCCGGCTTGGCTTCCGCGATCTTCTCGACCTTGGGCTTCAGCTCTTCCTTCTTGCCGGTCTTCTGCCCCGCCATCATCTTGGCGAGCTGATCGGAGGAGATGATGTCGATCGGAAGCGACTCTTCCGGCGCGACGAAGGCCCTGCTGCTAAAGGTGACGAGACCCCATCCCAGCACCAGGACATGGAGGGCAATCGACGCAACGAGTGTCTTGTCGACCTTCACCTTCACGGCCTTAAGACCCCTGATCCGCTTCCGTGACGAGCGCCAGCTTCTTGAATCCGGCTCCCGACAACAGCCCCATCACCTTGGCTACCGTGCCGTAATCCGCCTTCTTGTCGGCGCGGAGATAAATCCGCTCCTCGAGCCCGCCGCGCGCATCCGTGATTGCCTTCAGCTTCGGCACCAGCTCGTTGATCGCGATCTCCTGGTCGTTGATGAACACCTTGCCCTTGACGTCGACCGACATCTGGATCGGCTTCTGGTCGTTCTGCTCGAGGCTCTTGGCCTGGGTCTGCGGCAGATCGAGCGGCACGCCGACGGTGAGCAGCGGTGCCGACACCATGAAGATGATGAGCAGCACCAGCATCACGTCGACCATCGGGGTGACGTTGATCTCGGCCATGACCGGCTTGCGCCGGCTGCGGCGGCCGCCGCCTCCGGACGAACTCGCGACGTTCATGCCCATGGTCTGGTGCCCAAATTGCCCTTCACACTATACATGCCGTCCGTCAGCCCCGCTCGTCGATCTGACGCGACAGGATGGCTGAAAATTCATCGGCGAAGCCCTCGAGCCGCTGCGCCTGCCGGTTCACCTCGGACGTGAACTTATTGTAGAAAATAGTGGCAGGAATGGCGGCGATAAGGCCGACCGCGGTCGCGAACAGCGCTTCCGCGATACCGGGGGCCACCACCGCCAAAGAGGTATTTTTCGACGCCGCGATGGACTGGAAGCTCGACATGATGCCCCAGACCGTGCCGAACAGGCCGACGAAGGGGCCGGCGGAGCCGACGGTGGCGAGCACCAGGAGCCGGCGTTCCAGCCGCTCGACCTCGCGCGCGATCGAGACGTTCATGACCTTGTCGATGCGCATTTGAAGGCCGGCGACCGAGCGGGCGTGGCTTTCGAACGAGCGCTTCCACTCGCGCATCGCGGCGACGAAGCAGGCGGCCATCGAATGCGTCGGCTTGGCCGAGAGGGTGCGGTAGAGCTCCTCGATCGATTCGCCGGACCAGAAAGCCTGCTCGAAGCGGTCCATCGAACGGCGGGTGCGGGAAAACAGGAAGATCTTGTCGATGGCGATCGCCCAGACCCAGACGGAGCAGGACAGAAGCCCCAGCATGACCCCTTTCACGATCCAGTGAGCCTGCCAGAACAGCGCGATCAGCGACACGTCCGCGGAAGCGGCAACCGGAAGGGCTGACTGAGCCACGTCGGCCGGATTCATAAGCAGTATCCTCTCAAGGCGATCGTTACCTGATGTCCGTGACAGCAAATGGCTGCCGGTTCCCAACTGCCGCGCCGGAACCGGTGCAGCGGCAAGCCCGCTCAAAGCCTCATCTTTCTGGGGTGCAAGGGCTGGTCCAAAGCCGGCTGCCTGCATTTCCCTGCCAAGATGTCAAAACTATGGGCCTCGACCTCGGGCTTTGGGCGCGATTGTCCATAAATACCAGAGCCCGCCGATGGTTAACGCCGGGTTACCAGGAGCAAATTTGGCTGCGGGAAAGGTCGGTAGCGCAGGGGGATGGCCGTCTTGCCGCGGCGGAGGCATTGTGCGGCGGCTCCCTGGGGTCAGGCCGGCCCGGCGGACCCCCGCAAGGGGAGAGGGAGCGCAGTCGGCCGCGCAGCCTCACCCTGGACTTCCTTGCAAGGCGAGCATCGGGTCTGCCGCGTTGACCTGAGGAACTAGCGCTCGCCCCAAAAAATTGTCCCGAAAATCACTTTCAGCGAGTCATTGCCATGAGCATCAATCCCAAGACGACCGCCGCGATCGGCGATCATCCGGTCCACCCCATGATCATCCCGTTCCCTGTCGCGTTCCTGGTCGGCGCGCCCATCGCCGATCTGGCGTTCATCGGCACCGGCGACACCTTCTGGGCTAGGGCCGCGATGTGGCTGATCGGCGCCGGCATCGTCATGGCGCTGGTTGCCGCCGCCGCCGGCTTCACCGATTTCCTCAGCGAGCCCCGCATCCGCCGGCTCAACGATGCCTGGTATCACATGGTCGGCAATCTTGCGGCCGTCGTGCTGGCGCTGATCAATGTCTATCTGCGCTATGCACAAGGTGCGGAGGCTGCGATCAAGCCGTGGGGCGTCGTGCTGTCCCTGATCGTGGTCGGCATCCTGCTGTTCACGGGATGGAAGGGCTGGGAGATGGTGTATCGCCATCACGTCGCGGTGGTGGATGCTCCAGGCCAGACCAGCTCGGAGCCGGTCACGCCGCACCATGGCGGCGAGAGCCATCGCCGCGCGGCCTGAGTGAGCTCGCGACGGATCGCCGGTGACGGGCCCTCACCACTTCTCCTTGGAGGTCCGCACATCGAGCTCGAACGACCAGGCGCGTTCGGGCTGGCGGTAGAGGAAGGCGAAGGCATCGACGATGCCTTTGATGTCGATCAGACTGTCCTCGCGGCCGGCCGCATCCGGAAAGCGCGAGAAGATCTTGTCGCCTGCGAGGCGCATATAGGCGGTCCGGATCAGAGCGCCAGTGATGCCGGCGGGACGTAGCGCCGCTCGGATGCGCAGGCAAACCGGGCCTGCTTGCGCAAGTCGAGCGCATACAGTCGGCCGCACGCCGCGGCGAGCACGGGAAGGCCATAAATCGCGAAATCGCGGACTGCGCGCCTCCGCTGAAGCTTTGGCGTACGAGAGCGGGGAGAGGTCACCAAACCCGACCGCCCGCCTGCGGGTTGCGCAGGCGGGCGGCTCGGGGCCATCAGGACTTTGGGGGCATGCGCCTGAACGCTTTGAGAGGTGTCGGCGTCAGATCAGCCCTGTTGCTGGTCCGTCGGCGGCGGGGTCGGACGCGCCTTGTGCTGCGCCATGAACTGGTCGAACTCTTCCTTGTCCTTGGCGTGACGCAGACGGGTCAGGAAATCCTTGAACTCGCGCTGCTCTTCCTCGAGCCGCTGCAGCGTCTCGGCGCGGTATTCGTCAAAGGCGCGGTTGCCCGAGGACGGCGGGCCGAAGCCAAAGCCGAAGCCGCGGCGCTCCATGCGATCACGCATGCGATCCATCTTGTACTGCATCCGCTCCATCTTGTTCTGCCAGCGATCCTGATGGCTCCAGCACGACATTCTTCTGCTCCCGAGTGTGAAAAAGAGAAGGGCAAGTCCGATCGGCCACCAGATGATGAAGCCGAGGATGGTCACGGCGATCCAGCCGGGATGCCAGGGCGTGTCGAGCATGCGGGGACGCTCGTACTGTTGGTATTGATCCGAAGGGCCGCGCCATCGATTGACATCAGCGGTGTAGGCCATTTCCCATCTCCATCACGGCATCAGCGCCGTTGTGAATGTAAATAACATTTACATAGCTAGACCATCCCGCGATTTTGTCAAGCTGGCCGCCCAACAGGCCCGCGGAATTATTTGCGCAACTTTATTTCGGCTTGCCCCAGGGTCCGCCGGGCGGGACTCCAGAACCGGAGGAAGCCTCCGAGGGCACCGGCGGCGGCTCGGCGCTCTTCGCGGCCGGCCGGCGGTCGGTCGGGAAGCCGAGGCCGCGCAGATAGATCAGCACCTCGGCCTCGAGCAGCTCGTCCGGCGACATCGGCAGCTTGCGCCGCGCGGCATCGCCGCGGGAGAACAGCGAAGCGACGCCGTGTGCCATCGACCAAATGTGCAGTGCCATCATCATCGCCGGCGGACGCGGCGTGCCGGGAGGTGCGAGCGCCGCGAGACGCTCAGCGGCGGCGCGAATGACGTTAAAAGCGCGCTCGCTAGCGGCCTGTAGCGCCGGATTGGCATCGACCGGCAGGCCGGATTCGAACATCGCGTTGTAGAAGGCGGGCTCTTCGCGGGCGAAGGCGAGATAGGCCCGGCCGACACGCTCGAACGCGGTGACGGTGTCGGGGCGCCCGTCGTCCCAGGCTGCGGTCAGCCGCGATTCAAACTGTTCAAAGCCACGCTGGGCAATCGAGGACAACAGCTCGTCACGGTCGCGGAAATGCCGGTACGGCGCCGCCGCACTGACGCCGGCCATGCGCGCTGCATCGGCGAAGGTGAAGCCGGCCGCGCCCTTCTCGGCGATCAGCCCGAGGGCGGCCTGCAACAGGGCTTCCTTCAGATTGCCGTGGTGGTAGCCGCGCTCGGCGCGGCGCTGCTCCTTGCGCCAGCTCATGTGAACGGCTTTTACATGAGCCGCGCGTGAAGGTCACTAGCGCAGGCCGGGTTTGATGAACCCGTATTTTCCGCAGTCATTCCGGGGCGGCTCGAAGAGCCGAACCCGGAATCTCGAGATTCTCAGGTGCGCAATTGCGCACCATAGTTCGAGGCTTCGCATCGCCCCGGAATGATGGCCAACTTGACAGTCGCCCGAAGCTACATCTGCGGAATCGCCAGCACGGGCATGACCTCGATGGCCTCACCCGGGAAGATCGCAAAATGCGGATGGTTCTCGAACAATCTTGCGGCCTCCTCCTCCGAGGCGGCCCGGATCACGGTGAAGCCGGTCAGCGCGTTGCTGATCTCGGTGATGCCCTTTGCGTCGATCCGGCGGGTCTTGCCGAGCGGGCCGCCCATCTCGACGATGACGTCCTTGTGCTTCTCGACCCAGCCATGCCAGGCGGCCATGCCCTCGCGCTCCCTGGCCTTCCGATCCGCTTCGGGCATCGCGTGCCAGGCTTTCATTTTTTCGCCGCTCATGCTGCCGAGATAGACGGCGAGAAATTTGTGTTCGGTGCTCATCGGTTCTCTCTCCCTTGTTGATGGATTGAGGCAAGCCGTGATCGTCTCGCGGGCACGGTCGCTACTTCCTGAGGTCGTCGAAGCCGGCGGCGGCCGCCTGCACGTCGGGCGGAAAGTCGGACATCTCCTGCACCTGCCGGATCTCGATGATCTCGTTGGCCGAGGCCGGGCACTTCTTGGCCCAGGCGATCGCTTCCGCGCGCGAATCCACCTCGATCATCCAGTAGCCACCGAGGACTTCCTTGGCTTCCGCGAAGGGGCCGTCGGTCACGACCGGCTCGCCGGTCGCAAACGAGACGCGCGCGCCCATCGAGGGCGGGTGCAGGCCGTCGAGCGTGATCAGCACGCCGGCATCCTTCAGCGCCTCGTTGTAGCGCATCATCGCGGCGACGCGCTCGGGATCGAGTTGAACGTCCGGCGGCGCGCTCTCGTAGCCAAGCGGGATCATCAGCATCATGAATCGCATGGGAGTTCCTTGCTTTCACTGTCGGCGAGAAAGGCGGCAGAGCCGTCCCCTCACCTCCAAGACGAGCGGGACCTTGCGGAACCGACACGGCGACGAAAATTATCTGGCAGGCTTTCGTAGGTGCCGTCTATGCGCTCCGCATTCCCGTCATCCGCGCGCAACCGCGAAGCGGGTGTCGCTGAAGGCGCTCACGCGGCAAAGCCGCGTGAGCCTCCAAGGATGAATCGGCCCCGATGCAGCCAGGCCGTCGCCCTTCGAGGCCACCGAAGAAGCGGCCGGCTCAAGGGGACGGTCCTAACGCGCGAGCAGTCCGTTCATCGGCAAGCGTCTTTCTCCTCCAGACAAAAACGCAGTAAAAGAAGCCCGCCCGCACGCCCCCCTTTTGACTCAAGGATAGATCAGCCATGCCCCCTGCCCCGCAAAAAGTCGCCCTGGTCACTGGAGCCGCGCGCGGCATCGGGCTTGCGACGGCGAAAAAGTTCCTGGCCGAGGGCTGGCGCGTGGCGCTGCTCGACATCGAGGGCGAGTTGCAGGCGAGCGCGGCCGCGGCGCTGGAGAAGCCCGACGACACGCTTGCGATCAGCTGCGATATATCCGACACAGCGGCCGTCGGAGCTGCGATGGCCGTAATCATGAGCCGCTTCGGCCGGCTCGATGCGCTCGTCAACAATGCCGGCGTCGCCGTGTTCGCGCCGGTGCTGGAGACCAGCGATGCGGACTGGAACAGGATCATGGCGGTCAACCTCACCGGCCCTTTCCTGTGCACCAAGGCGGCGGTGCCCCTGATGCGCGAGCAGGGCGGCGGCGCCATCGTCAACATCACCTCGATCTCGGCGGTGCGCGCCTCGACGCTGCGCTCGGCCTACGGCACCAGCAAAGCGGGCCTCGCACACCTGACGAAGCAGCTTGCGGTCGAGCTCGCCTCGCTCAACATCCGCGTCAATGCGGTGGCGCCGGGTCCGGTCGACACCGCGATGGCCAAGCAGGTGCACACCAGGGAGATCCGCGCCGATTATCACGACGCCATTCCGCTCAACCGCTACGGCCTGGAGGAGGAACTCGCCGAGGCGATCTACTTCCTGTGCTCGGAACGCGCGAGCTACATCACCGGCCAAATTTTGGCCGTTGATGGCGGCTTCGATGCAGCCGGCATCGGCCTGCCGACGCTGCGCGGGCAGCGGCGAAACGGGTAGCACCTTGTTGGGTGGGCAAAGGCGCAGCGCGCCGCGCCGACCAATTCTCCCAATTTGCGGCGCCATTGGTGGGCACGCTAGGCTTTGCCAACGCTACGAGACCTGCGGTGTCGATTGTGCGGAGAGTATCATGCGACGCGTCACCTTCCTCAAAGTCCTGATGCTCGCATCTGCGGTGCTCGCCGCCGTGCCCGCCGCGGCCGAAATCCGCATCATCCAGTCGCCGGGCGGACAGGTCGGTCCATTCCTCGATCTGTTCGAGAAGGTGCGCGAGAGCGGCGAGCGCGTGGTGATCGACGGTCCGTGCCTGTCGGCCTGCACGCTGGTGCTGAGCATCGTGCCGGGCGAGCGCATCTGTGTGACGAACCGGGCCGTGCTCGGCTTCCATGCAGCGCGGTCGGTCGATCGGCGCGGGCGCTTCTATGCCGAGCCGGAAGCATCCGACGCGGTGCTCGCCGCCTATCCCGGCCCGGTGCGCGACTGGATCAGCCGCCGCGGCGGCCTCACCTCGCGGCTGCTCTTGCTGAAAGGGCGCGATCTCGCCGCGATCTATCCGCGCTGCCGATGAAGTTTTCGCGGCCAGCTGCTCCTGCCCGCGCGGAGCGCGGCAGACATAGGCGGGTCTTCTAAAAAAGAGTCTGGATCAACGGCGCCAGCTTCAAGCTTGCACAGATGAGCATCCCCCAAAGAGCGAAATTGATCTGTAGCGCCGCTGCCATCGGTCGCTCCCCTTCCAAGTCCGTTCATCCCGGTTTGTCGGTCTTGTGAACCAGAATTAGCGATTTTGTCGCGGAGATGACAGCTTAATCTTGCGCCAGTTGTTGTGCGCTGCGGTCCGCGTGATGTGACGACGCGGACCGCAATTTCCGCTGACCGCATCAAGCAGCCGAGCGGACCTACATGCCTTCGGCGGGGCAGTTCACCATCCAGGGAATGCCGAACTTGTCGACGCACATGCCAAAGCCCTTGGCCCAGAAGGTCTTGCTGAAGGGCATGGTAACGGTGCCGCCATCGGCAAGCGCGTTGAACTTGCGCTCGCCCTCCGCGGGGTCCGCAACCGTGAGCGAGATCGAAAAGCCCTGGGGTTTTTGAGCATGCTCGGGCGGCGCGTCCGAGGCCATTAGCACGCTGCCGTCGGGCAGCGACATCCGCGCATGCATGATCGTCTTCTCGCGGCCAGGCGCGGCGGGCATGTCCGGCGGCGCCTCGGAGGCGCGCATCATCGCGTCGATCTTGCCGCCGAGAACCTTGGCATAGTAGTTGAACGCAGCTTCGCAGGTGTCCTGATAGAACAGATAGGGATTGAGCATCGTTTCTCTCCTTTTCGCTTCTCTGGGCAGTACGCGCGTTACTTCTCGGTGAGCTTCTTCAGACTGGAGAGGCCAGTCTCAAAATCCTTGCCGATCATGTGGTCCATGTTGATGAAGACCTGCATGAGCTTCGACATGAACGGGGCCGGACCGTACATCGCCCACGTGACCAGTGTGGCATCGCCTTGCGGCACAAAGGTGAACTCCGCAGTGTTGTGACCTTCGAACGGGCGCTCGAAATCGAGCTTGATACGGAGCTTCGAGGGCGTGTTCGCCTCGAGGATCTCCATGTGGCCGGCGCCGACATTGTTGTTGCCATCCCAGGCATAGGTGGCGCCCTTGCCTGCAGCGGTTCCGCCGTAGCTGCGCTTCATGGCGGGATCGCGGTTCTCGTAGGGCGACCAGTTGGTCCAGAAGTGGAAATCGGAAACCAGCGGATAGATCGCAGCGGCCGGCGCCTTCACGGCGATCGAGCGCTCGACACGGAACGTATCGGGCTTTGTCAGCGCGACGACGAGGATGGCGGCAATTCCGACCGCGAGCACGACAGCGGCGATGGCAACAGCTTTCAGCATGAATGGCTCCCTTGATATGGGATTAAGACGAAGGGGAACGGCGGGGACCGACAATTCGAGAGGAGATTTTTCGCGTTCCCTCGCTCGTCATTCCGGGGCGATGCGCAGCATCGAACCCGGAATCTCGAGATTCCGGGTTCACCCTTCGGGCGCCCCGGAATGACGCCTGCGGCGTCACTTCACCTTCGCAGCCTGCTTCGTGGCTCCCTCGCCGCCTTTCGGCTGGCTATCCCGGATCAGGCGATCGAGATGCATGCGGATATGGGCGGCTTCGGCCGAGGTGTTGGCGAGGGCGATGGCGCGGTCGAAGGCGATGCGGGCTTCGTCGTTGCGGCCGAGCTGCATCAGGAAGGCGCCGCGCACGCCGTAGAAATGGAAGTAGTTGGCAAGTTTCGGCGCCAGCGGCTCGATCAGATCGAGCGCGGCTTGCGGCCCGCGCACCTTGGACACCGCGACGGCGCGGTTGAGCGTCACCACGGGTGAAGGCTGCACCACCTCCAGCGCGCCATAGAGCAGGTCGATCTGAGTCCAGTCGGTCTCCTCAGGCGTTGCCGCGCGCGCATGCAGCGCGGCGATCGCGGCCTGAATCTGGTAGGGCCCGGTGCGGCGATGGCGCATCGCCTTGTCGATCAGCGCAAGGCCTTCGGCGATCATGGTGCCGTTCCACAGCGAACGGTCCTGGTCTTCGAGCAGGATCAGCGAACCATCGGCGGCGAAACGCGCGGCGCTGCGGGCATGCTGCAGCAGGATCAGCGCCGTGAGCCCCATGATCTCCGGCTCACTCTGGAACAGCCGCAGCAGCAGCCGCGCCAGCCGGATCGCCTCCTCGCACAGCGGCTTCCTGATCTCGGCGGTATCGCCGCTCGCCGAATAGCCCTCGTTGAAGATCAGATAGATCATCGCTGCGACGCCGGCGAGCCGCTCCGAGCGCTCGACCGCGCCGGGCGCCTCGAACGGCGTCCCGGCCTCGGCGACCTTGGCCTTGGCGCGGGTGATACGCTGCTCCATCGCCGCTTCCGACACCAGGAAGGCGCGCGCGATCTGCTTCACCGTCAGGCCGGAGACGATGCGCAAGGCGAGCGCGATCTGCTGCGTCGCCGGCAGTTGCGGATGGCAGCAGATGAACATCAGCCGCAAGATGTCGTCGCGGTAATGCGAGCCGTCGAGCCGCTCGGCGAGGGCGCCTTCGGCATCGTCGAGATCGGAGATGGCCTGGTCGTCCTCCGGCAGCGGCTGCTGCTTGCGGGCGCGGCGCACCTCGTCGATCGCGACGTTGCGGCCGACCATGATCAGCCAGGCCGCGGGATCGCGCGGCGGCCCGTTCTGCGGCCAGGTTTTCAGCGCGCGCAGGCAGGCGTTCTGGAAGGCCTCCTCGGCCGTATCGAGATCGCGGAAATAGCGCAACAGCGCGCCGACCGCCTGGGGTCGCGCCGAGGTCAGCGCGGTCTCGATCCAGGCGGTGTCAGTATCGCTCACGCCGAAATTCCTCCGGGCCGGAACACGCCGACGGGACGCACCTCATAGGCGCCGCCGGGATTGGCAGCGCCAAGATCGCGCGCGACGTCGAGTGCGTCATCGAGATTCTTGCAGTCGACGATGTAGAAGCCGAGCAGCTGCTCCTTGGTCTCGGCATAGGGGCCGTCGAGCACCAGCGGCGGGTCCTCCTTGCGCAAGGTCGCCGCCGCCGTGGTCGGCAGCAGCCGCGCCACCGGGCCGAGCCGGCCTTGGCTCGTCAGCTTCTCCTGCACCACGGCGAGCTTCTTCATCACGGCCTCGTCCTGCTCCTTGCTCCAGGAGCCGACGAAGTCCTCGTCGTGATAGCAAAGGATCGCATAAAGCATGGGCAGCACCTTCCCTGACCGCTTGTTTTGAAGACGGTCCACTATGCCTCGCTCCGACAGCGCTGCGGAAAAAAATTGCGAGAAAAATCCGGCAGATCGTGTCAAGGAGGGCTTTCGAACGCGGAACCTGATGAGGCACTACGAATGACCATGGGCACACTGGCCGTCCTGATCAACAGCACCCAGCAGAACTGGCTGCCGGAGCGCTGGAAGGCGCGGTTCGATGCGGTCTGCGGCGGCCGCCGCGTGGTGCTGCTGCCGGATGCCTGCCTCGATCCGGCCGAGGTGCACTATGCGGCGGTGTGGAAGCCGGTGCCGGGCGACCTCGGCTCCTTCCCCAATCTGCGGGCGATCTTCAATCTCGGCGCCGGCGTCGATGCACTGATGGCGGACAAGAGCCTGCCCGACGTGCCGCTGGTGCGCGTCGCCCTTCCTGACCTCACCAACCGCATGACCGAATATGTCGTGCTGCACGTACTGATGCACCACCGCCAGGAGCTGTACCTGCGCGAGTCGCAGCGCGCCAAACGCTGGGAGCCGCAATATCAGTGGCCGGCGAGCGCCGTCACGGTCGGCGTGATGGGCCTCGGAACGCTCGGCGCCGACGCGGCCGACGTGCTGCGCCGGCTCGGCTTCCGCGTCGCCGGCTGGAGCCGCAGCCCGCGCACGATCGTAGGCGTCGAATGTTTTCACGGCACCGCGGGCATGGATGCGTTCCTGCGCAAAACCGACATCCTGGTGTCGCTGCTGCCGCTGACGCCCGACACGCGCGGCATCCTCAATCGCGACGTTTTCGCCAAGCTGAACCGCACCAGCCCCCTCGGCGCGCCCGTGCTGATCAATGCCGGCCGTGGCGGCCTTCAGAACGAAGCCGACATCCTGGCCTGCCTCGACGACGGCACGCTCGGCGCTGCCTCGCTCGACGTCTTCGTGCAGGAGCCGCAGCCGAAAGACAGCCGGTTCTGGACCCATCCGAAAGTGGTGCTGACCCCGCACAACGCAGCCGATACGGATGCAGAGGCCATCTCGGCCTATGTCGCCGAACAGATCGCGCGGTTCGAGGCGGGCGGGGTGCTGGAAAACGTGGTGGATCGGGGGAGAGGGTATTAGGGCCCCGGGATTTCGCGAACGCTGGCGCGTCACAATCGGTGTCGTCCCCCCCGTTCACCCTCTCTTAGCGAGAAGTTGATAGGCGTTGTTAACCAACGCTCAAACAACGAGTCGGACATGCGGGTGAGCCTCGGTCTCAGGATGCGGATCACGGTTGCGCTGGCGGTGACGGCGGCGGCGACCGCGCTGTTTGCCGTGCTGGGCGCGATGTGGATCATCTCAGGAATCATCGACCGCGCCGACCAGCGCGAGCTGCGCAGCCATTATGATGCGCTGCTGTCGCGCATCGCTGAAGAATCCCGCCGCGCCGCCGCCATGAGCACGGTGGTGGCCGCGATGCCGGCGACGCAGGATGCGATGGCCAAGCAGGACCGCAATGCCCTCGTCGGCCTGTTCGGACCGGTGTTTGCCGCAACCAAATCGGACTACGGCGTCGAGCAGTTCCAGTTCCATGTGGCGCCGGCGACCTCGTTCCTGCGCGTGCACCAGCCCGCCAAATTCGGCGACGACCTCTCCGGCTTCCGCAAGACCGTCGTCCTCGCCAACCAGGAGCGCAAGGTCGTGGTCGGCCTTGAGGGCGGCGTCGCCGGGCTCGGCATCCGCGGCGTGGTGCCGATCGCGCAAGCCGGCAAGCATCTCGGTTCGGTCGAGTTCGGCCTGACCTTCGGCCAGTCCTTCCTCGACGACTTCAAGACGAATCGCCATGTCGATGTCGCCTTCCATCTCGCCGACGGTGCCGGCTTCAAGCTGTTCGGCGGCACGCTCATGGGCAAGAGCTTCTTCGATGGGGCAGATTACGCCCGCGCCGCCGGCGGCGATTTTACGGTGCGGCAGGGGAAACTGGACGCTACGCCGGTCGCCGCGTTGCTCGGACCGATCAGGGACTTTTCCGGCAAGGCGCTCGGCGCGGTCGAGCTGGTGATGGACAATGCCGACTATGTCGCGTCTGCGGACCGTGCCTGGTGGCTGTCGCTCGGCATTGCCGCGCTCGGGCTCGTGCTGGCGGCGGTCGTCGGCTATCTCATCGCCCGCAGCATCTCGCGCCCGATCCTCTCCATCACAGGCGTGATGCGCGAGCTCGCGGACGGACGGCTCGATGTCGAGGTGCCCGCAAGCAAGACGAATGACGAGGTCGGTGCCATGGTGAAGGCGGTCGCAGTGTTCCGCGACAATGCCGTCAATTTCAGCAGGCTCCAGGCCGATCAGCACGAGGCCAAGGCGCAGTCGGAAGCCGAGAAGCGGCGTGCCTTCGCCGCGCTCGCCGACAATTTCGAAGCGTCGATTCGCGACGTCGTCACCACCGTGTCCTCGGCCGCGGTCGAGATGGAGCAGACCGCACGCTCCATGTCAGCCATCGTCGAGCAGTCGCGGCAGCAGACCCGCAACGTGTCGTCGGCCTCGGCGCTGGCCTCGGAGAACGTGCAGACCGTCGCGGCCGCCGCGGAAGAGCTGTCCTCGTCGATGACCGAGATCAGCCGTCGTCTCGCGCACGCGACCGAAGTGGTGGGCAAGGCCGCCAGCGACGGCCGGGCGTCGAACGCACGGGTGCAGAGCCTTGCCGATGCCGCGCAGAAGATCGGCGACGTCGTCTCCTTCATCAACGGCATCGCGGGCCAGACCAATCTGCTGGCGCTGAACGCGACGATCGAGGCGGCGCGCGCAGGCGAAGCCGGCCGCGGCTTTGCCGTGGTCGCTTCCGAAGTGAAAGCACTGGCAACCCAAACCGCGAAAGCGACGGAAGAAATCGGCGCGCAGGTCAAGGCCGTGCAGGGCGAAACATCAGGTGCGGTGGACGGCATCCAGTCGATCTGCGCAACGATCCAGCAGGTCGATGAGATCTCGGCGGCGATCGCCGCCGCCGTCGGCCAGCAGGGCACGGCGACGCAGGAGATCGCGCAGAACGTCCAGCAGGCCGCCGCCCGCACCGGCGAAGTCTCGCAGAACATTGCGGGCGTCACGGACGGCATCGCGGTGACCGGCACGGCCGCTGAGGAAGTGCTGGGCTCGGCGATCGAGCTGTCCAAACAGTCGCAGCGGCTGCGGGACGAGGTGGATCGTTTCCTCGCGCAGATTCGCGCGGCGTAGTCAGGCGCGGTAGCGGTCCACACGCCCGCTGTCGTTCCCGCAAACGCGGGAACCCATAACCCCACGGTGCGAAGCTGGTAGCTCCGAGCCTTCGCCAAACGTCTTCCTGTGGCTACTGCGACGAGTGCAAGCGCTCGCGCTGGGGTCCCGGGCTCGCGCTACGCGCGCCCCGGGACGACGGCTCAGGCTTTGGTGCCAGCTCCCACCATCACATCGATCGCGCCTTTCACGATGGCCTCGAGCTCCTTGCGCGGGACCCGGGCGCGCGAGCGGATGGCGATGGTGTGGACGGTGGCGGAGGCGATCTGCGCCAGCGCGAGCGGATCGGCGCTCTGCGGCAACTCGCCCTTCTCCTTGGCGCGGCGGAAGCAGCTCGCAAAAGCCTTGTCGAGGCCGGTGAGACCGTCGAGCACCATGGCGCGGATCTCGGGATCGCTCACGGCCTCGGACGCCGCCGTCACCACCGTGAAGCAGCCGCGCGGGCCGGTGTCGCCGGACAGATAGATGTCCAGCGCGGAAGCGTAGATGCGCTCCAGCCGCTGGCGTAGCGGCATCTCCTGGCGGAAGATCTCGATCATCGCCTCGCCGGCTTCGTCGCGATAGCGCTGGTAGCTCTTGATGTAGAGCTCGCGCTTATCGCCGAACGCGCCATAAAGGCTCGGCCGATTCATGCCGGTGGCTTCGCTGAGATCGTCGAGCGAGGTCGCGGCAAACCCCTGCTTGCGGAACAGGTCGAGCGCCTTGCCGAGCGCGACATCCGGCTCGTAGGCGCGCGGCCGTCCGCGGCGCTTAGGCTGATTGGCAGCAGCTGGCGGCTTCGATTTTTGTACCATTTCGCAAAATAATCCTTGACCGCCGATATATTATGCAAGATGGTACAAAAATCAATCTGGCCAGGTTGAGCGACACCCAAGAGGATTTTGCCCAAGGAGCCCCAGGATGGATCTTTATTTCTCGCCGCTCGCCTGCTCGATGGCGACCCGCGTCGCGCTGTATGAAGCCGGCGCCGACGCGAACTATCTCGAAGTCGATCCGCCGACCAAGAAAGTGCTGAACGACGGCACCGACTTCCGCACCGTGAACCCGATCGGCCTCGTGCCGACGCTCCGCACCGACGAAGGCGTGGTGCTGACCGAGAACGCCGCGATCCTGCAATACGTCGCCGACCGCTTTCCGCAATCCGGCCTCGGTGCGGCACAGGGCATCGAGCGCACCCGGCTGCATCAATGGCTCTGCTTCATCGGCACCGAGCTGCACAAGGGCCTGTTCATTCCCGTGCTCGACCGCAAGGCGCCGCAGGAAGCGAAAGCCTATGTGCTGGAGAAGAACCTGTCGCGGCTCGACTATCTCGACAGGTACCTGGACGGGCGCGAGTTCCTGCTCGACCATTTCAGCGTGGCCGACGCCTATCTCGTCACGGTCATCAACTGGACCATGGCGACGCCGCCGATCGAGCTTGCGAAATGGCCGAACGTGAAGGCCTATTACGAGCGGCTGCGCCAGCGTCCCTCGATCGCCAAGGCGATCGCGGAGGAGTTCGAGCTGTACAAGGCCGAGCAGGCGCGGAAGAAGGCGGCGGCCTAAAACACGATGAAATGAGGCTCGATTGCTGCAAACATGAAGGCGCGCTCCCTCTCCCGCCTGCTTGCGGGCTTGCGGGAGAGAGTTGGGGGAGAGTGCTTTTCCAATGGGACAATCCCCAACAGGAGAAAGCCCTCACCCGGCGCCTCGCGCCGACCTCTCCCGCAAGGCGGAAGAGGTCGACGAGCCGCGGCAATCGATTCAAGCAAAGCCGTTGCGTCGTGCAGCGCGCTATCTCGGTGCCTGCAGGACGATCCCATAGCGGCCGTAGATCCGATCGATCGTGCCGTCGCTTCGCAACCGCTCCAGCGCTCTGTCGATCGACTCGCGTAACGCATCATCCGGACGGATCATGCCGACCGCGACGTTCCAGTTGAGGTCGGCCACGCTCTCGTCGCGATCCAGGATCCGAAGCGCCTTGTCCGGATGGGTCAGATTGAAATAGCTCGCCGCGGTGGGCGTAACCGCAGCCGCATCGATCTCATGGTTCGACACGGCATCCAGGCTGTCGCTTTCGAAGCCGAAGGTCGACGTCGGCACCCGCCGTTGACCGATGATCATGGCTGCGATCGATCCAACCTGCACGCCCACCTTGGTCGCCTCGCTGAGGCTCCCGAACGAGGTGAGCGTGCTGGATGACGGCACAGCGAGTGCGACGCCCGTGCGGTAGTACGGTTTCGAGATCCGCAAGCGGGTTTCGCCTTGTGCTTCGCGGTCGGCGATCACGTCGAGAAGAATGTCACAGCCGGCGCTGCGCATCTGGTACTGCGTGATGATCCAGTCGAGCCGCAGTGAGACACCGAGCTCGCGCGCCAGCGCCCGTCCCAACTCGACCTGGAAGCCGGGCGGATCACCGGCCTTGCTCGCAAAAGGAAGCGAGTTGGGATGCGCGCACAGCCCGATCTCGCCACTCGCGCGGATCGCGTCCAGGGTCCGCGCCTGCGCAACTTCCGATAGGCCGATGGCGGCAGCGACGATAGCCAGCACAATTGCCTTCATTCCGCGTCCTCATCTGGATCGATCAGGTCTTGGCGGGTCAACCCGTGCGCGGCTTCAAGGCGCGGATATATTTGACGATCTGGTCGATCTGCGCGTCATTGAAGCTCTCGCCGAAAGCCGGCATCGCACCTTGCTTGCCGGTCTTGATGCGGTTGTGCAGAAACTCGTCGTCTCGCGGCGAATTCATCAGTTGCGGTCCCCGGCCGGCGGCCCGGCCGCCGTCGGAGTGGCAAAACCCGCAAGTCCCCGCAAACAACTGCTCGACGTCCAACGACCCGTTGTCCGGCGCGGGCGAAGGAGATTGTGCTTGAGCCACCACGACGCACAACAACGAAGCACCCAGCACCGCCGGGTACGACTTCAAATGCGCTTTCAACACGTCCGCTCCATCCCTGAATCACGCGACGGTCGCTGCGATCGACCGAGGAGCGGGCTCGCACCCGTTCCTCGGCAGATCTTTCGAGGACTATTTCAGGCTGAAGACGATGAGCGCGCCGTCGTCACGCGGCATGCTCTTGTAGGGACCACCGAAGTTTGGTGCATACTCGTCTGACAACATGCCGCCAAAGCCGGCTGTCACCGCAATGTATTGCTTGCCGCCAACGGAATAGCTGACGATGCCGCCCTGGTGGCCGGTGCCGTTGTTGTGGTTCCACAACTCGCCCCCGGTTTCGGCATCATAGGCGTGCAGGACGCCGCGGGAATCAGGCACGAACACGAGGTTGCCGGCAGTCGACAGCACGCTCCCGAGCGGCGGCTCGGGGTAGCGAACCTCCCATTTCTTTGCCCCGGTTATGGGGTCGCGCGCGTCGAGGTGTCCATAGATCTCACCGCCAGGAGGCGGCGCCATCTTGAAATCGGCGCCGATGTTGAGCTGAACCTGCGGCGTGGTGACGGGCGTCGTCTTCTGGATATCGAGCGTCATGCACCATTCCTGGCCGATCTTGTAGTAGAGACCGGTCTTCGGGCTGTACGACCCGGCGTTCCAGCTGATGCCGCCGCCGATGAACGGACACAGTGGCGGTTCGGTGACCTTCCCGACCGAGAAATCGCGACGGCCGATCAACGCGCCCGTCTTCGGATCGATATCCTTGACGAAGTTGATGTTCTCGACTAGCCGCCAGACGTTCTTCACGCCGAGATTGCGGTCGTAGACGAAGACGAAGCCGCCCTTGTTCGGGTGAACCACGTATTTCTGGCCGTCGCGCTCGAGCATCACGAACTCGCCGACGGCGCTGTCAAAGTCCCAAGCGTCGTGCGGCAGTTCCTGATGGTAGGATTTCAGCTTTCCGGTATCGATGTCGAGAGCGATGACCGAACTCGTATAGAGATTGTCGCCGGGCCGCGCACCTTGCGTCTTGTAGTCGGCGCCCGACCAGTCGTAGAGCGGCGCCGGGTTCGCCGTGCCCCACAGGAGGGTGTTGGTCTCGGAGTCATAGGTGCCCGGCATCCAGCCGCCGCCACCGCCGGTGCGCCAGGAATCGTTACCCCAGGTCTTCATGGCTTCGTCGGTGCCCGCGACCGTCAGGAACTCCCACTTCTTCTTGCCGGTGGCGGCATCGACGGCGAAGATCGGGCCGCGCCCCGGCCATTCCCCTCCTTGCGAGCCGATGATCACGCTGCCCTTCGCGTAAAGCGGCGCGCCGGTGAAGCCGACCGTGAGCTTCTGGGAGTCGATCAGCCTGGTTTCCCAGAGAACCTTTCCCGATTTCGCATCGAGACCGAAGAGCCGGCCATCCATCGTCCCGACGAAGACCTTGCCTTCACCAAGGGCCACGCCGCGGTTGTAAGGCGAATGGGTCTGTCGGCTGATGAGCGCCTCATCCAGCTCCGGAAAGAACGACCAGATCACCTCGCCCGTCGCGCCGTTCAGCGCAAAGACACGGCTGTAGGAGCCCGAATAGTAGAGCACGCCGTCGGCCACGAGCGGCATTGACTGCAGGCCGCGCGTCGATCGCCCGGGGATGTGCATCCAGGCTACGCCTAGATTGCCGATGTTGCTCGCATTGATCTGCGCGAGCGGGCTATAGTGATGCGATTTGTACGAACCGTGATAGGTGAGCCAATCGTTCTGACCGGCGGCCTCGATCCGGGCCGTATCCACGGATTGCGCCAACGCTGCCGACGCCGCAAGTGTCGCGCCGACAAGAACAGGTAAGCCCGAGCTAAGCCACTGCTTCCTCATATGCACTTCCTCCCGCTTTGTGTTTATTGCTTGGGTCTCGTGAACGCCGCTGCGAGGAATGTTTGCAGTTCAGTACGCGTCGATTGTTCTCCATCGGAGATGACCTGCCAATAGATCTCCCTCTCCCTCGGCACATATCGCCGAAGGAGCTGCGTTCACTGGCGTGATTGCTGTCGCACGTCTGCATGCACAGCGTACGACGGATTGCGGGGCATGCAAAGACGGAATGCGCGCGGGGGCGAATTGGCGCAGAAGCAGAAGGGGAATTGAAACGGCAGTAGCGCTGACCGTTCGATCCCCTGCTGCGCCGAGAACGCCGACGGCGGCGGCCTCCGAGGGAGTGGCGAGCCCGCCATACATCGAGCCCAGCACGCAGGCGATCAGGAACAGCGCCGGCGCGAGATCCTTGAGCGCGGCGAAGCGTTCGCCCCACGGCACCTGCGAGAGCTTTGCTTCCATCTCCGGCACCATCGAAGGCTTGAGCGAGGTGTGCAGCATCACCCAGCCCATGAAGGTTGCGGCGAGCAGCAGGCCGGGCAGCACGCCGGCAGTGAAGAGCTTGAGGATCGAGACGTCGCCGAGCACGCCATAGATGATCATGATGTTGGACGGCGGGATCAGGAAGCCGAGCGTGCCGGCGCCGGCGAGCGAGCCGATCGCGATGTCGCGGGAATAGCCGCGGCGCAGCAGCTCGTTGAGCGACATGCGGCCGATCACCTGCGTGGTTGCGGCCGAGGAGCCCGAGATCGCGGCGAAGATGGTGCAGCCGATCACATTCACATGCAGCAGCCGGCCGGGCAGAAGGCCGGCCCAGGGCGCAAGTCCCTGGAACAGCGAGCGCGACAGGCGGGTGCGGAACAGCAATTCGCCCATCAGGATGAACAGCGGCAGCGCCAGCAGCTCCTGCGTGGTCAGGATGTTCCAGGCATATTGCGGCAGCAGCTTGTCGAGCGGGATCGAGCGAAACATCGCGAGCAGCAGCGTCGCGGTGAGCGCAAGCGTGAGACCGATCCAGACGCCACCCGCCAGCAGCGCAAACAAAATCCCGAACAGGGCGACGACTTCGATGGTCATGGGATCCAAAATCCGATAGCGAGCAACGCGGTCATTCGACAGGCGAGGCCTTCATGCGGTGATCCTCCAGCGGCAGGCCGAGCACCGCCTGGATCGCGCGCGCCAGGAACTGAAGCGTCAGCAGCAGCATGCCGAAGGTGACGACCGCTTGCGGAAACCACAGCGGCGTGTCGCTCGAGGTCGAGACCTGGCCGCGCACGAAGGCGCTCCACGCGAACTTCGCCATGGACGAGGTCAGGAATGCCATGAAGGCAAAACCGGCCGCTGCCGAGAGGATCTCGATCGCCCGCTGCAGCGGGGGCGAGACGTTCTTCAGAAGCAGCACGACGCGGATGTGGCCGCCGACGCGTAGCGTCATGGCGGCACCGAAAGTGAACGAAGCCGCCATCAGGTAAGAGGAGTATTCCCAGGCGATCGAGATGGTCGGGGGGAACAACGACAGGAAATTCGAGAGGAAGCGCGTTGCGACCTCGCACAACATCAGCAGCGTCAGCGTGAGGAGACAGCCGCCGCCGATCCAGCCGTCGAGCCGGCCAAGCCGGTCGATGGCGTCGAGCAGGATGCGCAGCGGCGCCGGCGCCGCCGCGTTGAGACTTTGCGGATCCGCGGGCGAAACGCCGGTCATGAGCTCGACCTCAGCGCTTCATTTCTGCGAGATAGGCCCGTACCGGCTTGTCGGCCGCCGGCACGCGCTTGAGGAAGGCATCGAGCTGCGGGGCGGTCTTGGCCCGGATCTCCGTCATCATGGCGTCCGAGACCGGCACTACCTCCATGCCGCCCTCCTTGAGGCGGTTGAGGCTGTCGACATCGGCCTTCAGCGAATTCGCCCAGAAGCCCGGCTCCATCTTCGCTGCGATATCGGCGACGAGCTTCTGCTGGTCGGCGCTGCGCGCCTTCCAGGAATCGAGATTGACGGTGAGCATCTGCGACGACCAAACGTGATTGGTCGGATAGATGTATTTCAGGAACTCCCAGAACTTGCCGTCGACGCCGGACACCGCCGAGGTGGAGACGCCGGAGACCGCTCCCGATGCCAACGCAGGGATGGTCTCGCCCCAGGGAATCATCACGGGCGCCATGCCGACCACGGCCAGCATGTCGACCGCATTCTTGTCGGGGACGCGGATTTTGATGTTCTTCAATCCCTCGACGTCGGCGACCTTGGTCTTAAGATGCAGATACTGCGTCGGCCACGGCACGATGTAGAGGATCTTCTGGTTGTTGCGTGCGGCGACCTTCTCGTATTCGGGCCGCACATATTTGTGCAGCACCTTGAGCTCGTCCATCGAGCCGCAGAGGAACGGGATGCTCTCGACTCCCATGAACGGCTCGTCGCCGACCTGCTGGATGTTGAGGACGTCGGCGAGCGGCACGAGACCATCACGCACGGCGCGCAGGTGCTCGGGGCCCTTGAAGCCGAGCTGACCGCCGGCCTTCACGGTAATGGCGACGGAGCCATTGCTCTGCTTCCTCACTTCTTCCGCAAACGCCATCGCGTTCTGGGTGTGGAAATTGCCGTCCGGCCAGACCGTCGACATGTCCCAACTGACGGTCGCAGCCCGCGCGCGGGTCGAGATGTGCCCGGCGGCGAGTAGCGTGGCTGCGCCCGCGGTGAAGTTCCGTCGCGTGATCATCGAGCCCCTCCGTTTATCAAGCGCGCCGATGCATCAGCGCACGTACCCATACACCTCAGCTGCGTTGTCGGCGGAGACGAGACCGCTTTCGATATCGTCCTTGACTGCCGCGCGATCCCGCATCGTCGGCGCACCGATGCCGGCCCCGCCGGGCGTCATCACCACCAGCCGGTCGTCCGGCGGAACCTGCTGGAAACCTTTGCCGCGCAGCTTCTTGCCGGACTTGAGACCGACATAGCCGGCCTCGCCGTTCTTGCCGCCATCGCGGCCGCGCGGCGGATGATCGATGCGATCGAACGCCGCCAGGATGTCGAACGGCGCATCGACGCCGCTGCCGACCTCGATGATCTGACCGAGGCCGCCGCGGGTGCGTCCTGCCCCGCCGGAATCCGGGCGCAGCTCCTTGCGCCAGAAGATCAGCGGCGTCTGCGTTTCCGCGATCTCGACCGGCGTGCCGCGCACGCCGCTGGGATAGGCCGTCGCCGACAGTCCATCCTTGCTGAAGCGCGCGCCGGTGCCGCCGTTCGAGGTCACCGCCATCGAGAATCCGTAATTGCCGCCGACGCCGGAGCGGGTCTGGCCGCGCACGTTGAGATTCCACAGGCACGAGGTGCCTTCCGCCGGCACGCGCTCGGGGATGATCTGGCGCAGGCAGCCGAACACGACGTCGGGCAGCATCTGGCCGATGATGTGGCGCGAGGCGACCGGCGCCGGCTTCGGCGCGTTGAGGATCGCGCCTGAGGGCGCCGACACCGTCAGCGGCGAGAGCGAGCCGGCATTATTCGGGATCTGCGATGCGACGACGCAGCCGAGGCCGAACACGGTGTAGGCCGTGGTATAGGACAAGGGCACGTTGATGCCGAATTTCGACGCGGCCGAGGTGCCGTCGAAATCGACGTGGATGCCTTCATCCGAGATCGTCAACGTCGCAGCGAGCGTGACCGGCGCATCATAGCCGTCAACGACCATGGTGTTGCGCCAGCTGCCCTTCGGCAGCTTTGCGATCTCGGCCAGCACGGCCTCGCGCGAGCGGTCGCAGATGTAGTCGCCGAGCTCGTCGAGCGTGTCGATGCCGAACTCGGTCATCATCTCGACCAGGCGCTCGCAGCCCACATCGTTGCAGCCGGCGAGCGAATAGGTGTCGCCCTCGGTATCGATCGGAAGCCGCGTGTTGGTGCGGATCATCGCCATCAGCGTCTCGTTGACGACGCCCTGGTCGATCAGCTTCAGCATGGGGATGTAAAGCCCCTCCATGAACACGTCGGTGGCGTCGGGCCCGAAGCCGATGCCGCCGATATCCATGAGATGGCTGGTGCAGGAGAACAGCGCGACGATCTTGCCATCCTTGAAGCAGGGCGTGGTGACGACGAAATCGTTGAGATGTCCGGTGCCCATCCAGGGATCATTGGTGATGTAGGCGTCGCCCTCCTTCATCGTCTCCAGCGGGAAATGCGCGATGAAGTGTTTGACCGATTCCGCCATCGAGTTGACGTGACCGGGCGTGCCGGTCACCGCCTGCGCGAGCATGCGTCCCCTGAGGTCGAACACGCCGGCCGAGAGGTCGCCGCATTCGCGCACGATCGGGCTGAAGGCGGTGCGGAGCAGGACCTGAGCCTGCTCCTCGACCACCGCGATCAGCCGGTGCCACATGATCTGAAGGTCGATCAGGCTCGCGCCGTTTGCCTTGCTCATGATCAGGCTGCCTTCCGTTCCATGACGATGCTGCCGGCACCGTCGATATGGGCGTCGAAACTGGTGGAGACGAAGGTGGAAGTCTCGTCCTCCGCGATGACCGCGGGGCCCGCGATCGTTGCACCCGGCGCCATGTCCTCGCGGCGATAGAGCGGGATCTCGATCACCTCGCCGGCGCGGCCGTCGAAGAATTTTCGGCTGCCGGAGGCTTTGGCCGCGGGCTTGCGCGCGACGGCTGCAACGGGCGGCGGATTGCGCGCCTCAGTGGTTGCGAGCACCGACCAGCTCAACACCTCGATTGCGGCGCCTGGGATCGGACGTTCGAACATCCCGGAATAATCCGCCTCGAATTTCTGGCGCAGGCCGGCGAGATCGGCCGCCGTCAGCCGCCGGTTCGGCAGCTCGACGCTGATCTCGTGACCTTGGCCGACATAGCGCATGAAGGCGGCGCGGCGCTCCCGTACCGGCGCGCCGGCTGCGCCGGGCTCGACCAGCGCGCGCGCCTCGGTCACCATCTCCTGCAAGAGGTCGGAGACCGCCTCGGTGTCGAAATCGTCGAGCCGGACGTGCCGGCTGCGCACCAGCTCATAGGCGATCGGAGCTGCAAGAAATCCGACAGCCGAGCCGACGCCGGCGTTCGACGGCACGATCACGCGGGAGACGCCGATCTTCTCGGCGACGCGCGCCGCATGCAGCGGCGCGGCACCGCCAAAGGCGATCAGCGTGTGCTGGCCGACGATCTCGCCGCGCTCGACCGCGTGCACGCGCGCCGCGCTCGCCATGTTCTCGCAAACGACCTCGTGCACGGCGTAGGCCGCGGTCTCCGCGGAGAGGCCGAGCGGCGCGCCCACGTCGCGCAGCAGTGCCTGCTTCGAAAGCTCCGCGTCGAGCTTGATCGTGCCGGCCGCAAAGGCATCGGGATCGATCATGCCGAGGGCAACGTCCGCGTCCGTCACGGCCGGGCGCTGGCCGCCGCGCCCGTAGCAGGCGGGCCCCGGCTCGGACGAGGCACTCTCGGGGCCAACGGTGACGCGCTTCATCGCGTCGACATGGGCAATCGAGCCGCCACCGGCGCCGATCTCGACCATCTCGATCACGGGGATGCGCACCGGCAGGCCCGAGCCTTTGAGGAAGCGCGCGGCGCGATCGACCTCGAACACGCGCGAGGTTTCAGGCTGATATTTTTCGATCAGGCAGATCTTTGCGGTGGTGCCGCCCATGTCGAACGACAGCACCTTGCTCTCGCCTAGCCGTGCTGCGATCTGCGCCGCGAAGATGGCACCGCCGGCCGGACCGGATTCGACGAGACGTACCGGAAAGCGCCGCGCCGTCTCGATCGAGGTGACGCCTCCACCTGATGTGACGAGATAGATGGCGCCGCGGAACTGCTCGACCTGCAAGGCATCGGCCATCCGGGCAAGATAGCCGTCGATCAGCGGCTGCACATAGGCATTCGCAACCGCGGTCGACGTGCGCTCGTATTCGCGGATCTCCGGACACACGGCGGAGGACACGGTCACGGAGATGCCGGGCATTTCCTCGCTGATGATCGCAGCCGCGCGGCGCTCATGCTCGGGATTGGCATAGGAGTGCAGGAACGCGATCGCGACGCTCTCAACCTTCAGCTCGCGCAATTTCGGGACGAGCGCGCGCACTGCGGCCTCGTCGAGCGGGAGGCGGACGGCGCCATGGGCGTCGATGCGCTCAGGTACGGTGAAGCGCAGGGAACGCGGCGCCAGCGGTTTCGGCTTGTCGATCGAGAGATCGTACTGGTCGTAGCGGCTCTCGGTGCCGATATCGAGCACGTCGCGAAAGCCCTCGGTCGCGATCAGCGCCGTCCTGGCGCCGCGGCGCTCGATGATCGCGTTGGTCGCGAGCGTCGTGCCGTGAATGAAGACGTCAATGTCGCTGATATGGGCACGCGCATCGGTGAGAATGAGACGCATGCCGTCCAGCACCGCCTGCTCCGGCCGCTGCGGCGTCGTCAGCACCTTGCGCGTCTTGCGATCCTGCCCCACGTCCAGCACGATGTCGGTGAACGTGCCACCGATATCAACTGCAAGCCGCACCTCGGCTCCCTCAAGCATTCCACTATTCTCCGGCAGATCGTCAAAACCCAGGGCGAAAATGCAGCAATTTCCATGCCATCGAGCATGCCGAAAGCGCCGCGCCCGGCCATTCTGCTTGGCACCTATGCAATAGGCAAGACGTGTTCGTCTCGCGGCCCTTCAGAGCAGGAATGCAAGCGCCGCTTCGCAGCGCTCCTCGACCTTCAGCGTCAGGAGATCGTCGGCGCGGGTGCGGCCGAGATTGACGGCGGCGATCGGAATGTTGCGCTGCGCGGCCGCCTGCACGAAGCGGAAGCCGGAATAGACCATCAGCGAGGAGCCGACGATCAGCATGGCGTCGGCCTGCGCCAGATGATCGTGCGCGGTGGCGACGACATCGCGCGGGACGTTCTCGCCGAAGAACACGACATCGGGCTTGAGGATGCCGCCGCAGGCTTCGCAAGGAGGCACGTTGAAGGACGAGAAGTCGGCCTGCTCCAGATCGGCGTCGCCGTCGGGCGCGTCCGCGGCATCGAGCGTCAGCCATTCGGCATTGGCGCGGCCGAGCCTGTCCTGGAATTCGCTGCGCTGTGTCTTCGCCCCGCAGCCCATGCAGCGGACGAGATCGAGCCGGCCGTGCAGATCGATCACTTGCCGGTGGCCGGCGGCTTGATGCAGCCGGTCGACATTCTGGGTCAGCAACATGCCGCAGCGGCCGCCCGCCTCGAGCCGGGCCAGCGCGTGATGCGCATCGTTCGGCTTCGCCCGGCCGAAGCGCCGCCAGCCGATCAGGCTGCGCGCCCAATAACGCTGGCGCGTGTGCTGTTCCGACATGAAGGCCTGGACATTCACCGGCTGGGTCCGCTTCCAATTGCCGTTTCTGTCGCGATAGTCGGGAATGCCCGAATTGGTGCTGCAGCCGGCGCCGGTCAGCACGAACAGACGTTCGTGCCGGCCGACGAAATCCTGGAGCGGGGAATTTGCCAGCGGAGGGCTTGTCATGGCGCAGATGTAGTCCGCGCCGGCCGGTTTTGCCAGATCACTCCCGCGCCGGCGGCTCGAAGCCGGCGATCAGCTTGACGAACTCGCTCTGCCGGGCCGTGCCGGTCTTGCGGAACACATTGTGCAGATGCGTCTTCACCGTCGCCTGCGTCAGCCCGAGTGCCTCGGCCAGGGCCTTCACCCCGCTGACCTTCATCACGGCATCGATCACGCGGATTTCGCTCGCGGTGAGCTTGTACAGTTTTGCCAGGGCTTCAAGCGGCGGCGGACTCGCCAGCGAGGTCTTGCGAACGAAGACCGCTGCAATTGCCGAGTGCAGCGCGCCGGTGCGCTGGCGGTCGCCGGAGGTCAGCGGCAGCACGTCAGCGAACCAGCGGCCCTGAGATGTCGAGATCGGAATCGCGCCGCCACCATCGGCCACTGCCCTGCCGTTCTCGGCGGCAAGCAGCGCATCGCGGAACGCGCGCTGCGCATCCGCCCGGGCCGGGACTAACGCGCCGTTCCTCTCGGTGACCAACGCCCCCTCGTCCAGCATCGCGCGTCCCGGCGCATTCGTGAAGACAAGACGCCCGTTGGAGCCGACCAGGAAGACGGCGGCCGGCACATTGTCGAGCGTCTCAGTCAGCACTGACTGCGCCGTCTTGCTCTGGTCGAACAGCCGTCCGATGGAAACTGCGCGCTGGAAGTGGGGCACGATCAACGCAAACCGGCGGCGGCTCTCGGCGTCGACGAGGCCATCCTTCTCATGCAGCCGGACGCTGACAATCGACGAATGGGTCGCCCCTTTCTCCAGATTGACTCCCAGCGCATCGATTATGCCCTGCGGCTTCATCCACTCTTCATAGAAGCGTGTCTCTGCCATCTCCGCGAAAGGGACGAAGTCGGTGGACGCGTAGACGAGACCTGCCTCGCAGAAAGTGGCGGCCGGGAAGCATGGATTTAAGGCAAGATATTTCTCGAGATAGAGCTTTGTGTAGTGGGGCGCTTCATTGAAGAGGTGTAGTACCCCTGTTTTCTCGATGGCAGCATCGTGCCAGAACAGCGCTCCGGAGGAGCCGCCGACGAACAGGCACGCCTGCTCGAGGGCACGCGTCCACAAGGAGGGATCGAGCGCGGCGTCGTAGACGAGGCCGATCAGCTCTGAAAGCAAGGCGGCTTCAGACTTCACGATCAACTCTTCGTCACGAATGACATGCAGGGCATTGGCACATTCACTAACACTCTACCACAAGGTCAACGACAGCCGCAAAACTCGCGTGCACAAATGTTGAGACGCACGTTGCACGAGGAAGCGGCACGCGATCGCCGATCAATGCATTGCAGCCGACATCTGCTATTTCGCAGGCACGTTCGGTTTCGGCGGCGCGGACTGCTTTTGCGAAACCATCGCTTTGGCGGGCGCCGCTTCCGGTGCGGCGGGCGCGACAGGCGCGGACTGACCGACCGACAGCGACACGCCGAACACGCGCCATTGCCCTTCGACCGGCGCAAACAACAGTTCGAAATTCACCTGCGAGGGCACCGACGGGAAAAACCCTGCCATGTGCAGCAGACCGTTCGGCTCGATCTGCGGCAACAATGACAGTTGCGGATCGATGACGGCGACGCCGGAGAGGTCCAGCTTGTCGCCGCGCTGCTTGGCAAAAATTTCCGCGAGCTTTGCCGCGGTGTTTACCTGGAACCCGGGCGCGCCGAGATCGCGCAGCACGGTGTAGTTTCCGGTCTTGTTGGCGTGGTCGAGCGCGAGCAGCGTCGAGCGGATCAACATCAGCACGCCGTTGCGGTCGATATTGGCGGGCTTGGCCGCCTGCTGCTGTGGCGCTGCCTGGTGCGGCTGCGACGGGGTCTGCTGCGCAGACGTCGTCACGGCCCCCAGGAGCAGGAGCCCGATCATCAGAAGACCAAGCCCCACACGCGGCCAATGCAGCGTCACGAGCAAGCTGTTCTGGCTACCACTGGATCGACACCGCACCGCGCCCACCCGCAACGTTGCGCTCGAGCCCGATGCCGCCGCCGGCATTGGCGATGATCGCATAACTCTTGCCGTCATAGAGCAGCGCGGTGGCACCGAGCGCGAACGCGTTGGCGCCCTCGAAATTGCCATAGCCGGCCGAGAGCCCGAATTTGCGACCCGGTTGCAGCGCCGGCATCGAGCCGGCCGCGAGCGCAACCGCGGTGCCGCTGCGCGCCTCCAGGCGGCTGTCCATCACCTGGGACTGCAACGAGGTCACCTGTGACTGCATGGAGGTGAATTGCGATTGCAGGGAGGTGAGATTCGCTGGATTGAAGCTAGACGTCGCAAGATTGCCGGCCGCGTCGGACGTGACGAAGGAGACCGGTCCGCTTTGCGCGGCAAGGCTCGCGGCGGAGGCCACGCCAGCCAGGCGATAGGTATTGCTCGCCGTGCCGATCGCAACCTGGTTGACGGCCGTGGCCGTCGCGCCGGTGCCGACCGCAACGGAGTTCGAGAATCCGGCGGTCGCGCCATCGCCGATCGCGACGGCGCTCGTCCCGGTGGCGTGAGAATCGTTGCCGGCCGCAAAAGAATTGGCGCCGGACGCGGTGACGGCGTTGCCCAGCGCCACCGCGTTGGTTGCCGTAGCGCTGGCGCCGCTCCCAATCGCTGTCGAGGACACACCCGTAGCGACACTACTGACGCCGATTGCGACCGACTTGTCGCCCATGGACCGCGCGCCCATACCAGCGCTTCCGTCGCCGCCACCTCCGAGCGCGACGCTGTAATTGCCGGACGCGGTGGCAGCATAGGTGAGACCAGACCGGACAAATGCGCCTCCCCCCAACGCGGTGCTCCCGACGCTCGCCGCGCTGCTGCTCGAGCCGCTGCTCAAGCTGTAGTCGGCGTACGCCTTGGCGCCTACGCCGCTCGCGGTGCTGTACTCACCGCTTGCATCAGTGGAGAGGCCAATCGCTGTGCTGCCTGTCCCGCTCGCCGTGTTGCCGATCCCAACCGCCAAGCTGCCTAGACCGCTCGCTTTGCTGGTGAATCCGAGTGCAGTGCTGCTGACACCGCTTGCGGTGCCGGCACACGAGAACGCGCCCGGGCCTGTCGCAGTACCGAGGGGGAGGCCCGTGCCTGCCTGACCACAAACGGCCTGCGCGGCCACGGGCGATAGATCGAGTCCCAAAGTGCAGATGGCAAGTGCCACGGCGCCACCAATGGATTTGATCAGACGAGACATCGCTTTGACGATTTGGCTAGGCATTTGCGCTCACAACTCCAGTACGCCGCGGATTCCGACCGATCGGCGACGGTGCGCAACTTGGGCCAGAGTGATGGGCCCGACATCAACCATTCGGTTGAAGTCGGCAGCGAACCCGTCGCTGGTATTCTACTTTTTGCAGACTGTTGCTGAATTGCCTCGCCCGGTTTCCCGCCTGAACCTGGAGAATATTTCTCCGCAAGACCGGAACCGCACGCCAGAGCGAGCTGGTGAAACTGATCGCCGGCTTCGAACCGGCGACGGCCGGTTGATGGGCGCAGGCCTCAACTCGCCCAGTTCTCGCGAAACTCCGGAAACAGCGTCAGGCCGCCGCAGGCGTAGATGGTCTGCCCGGTGATATAGCTCGCTTCGTCCGAGGCGAGGAAGGCGAACACGGCGGCGATCTCCTCCGGCGTGCCGACGCGGCCGAGCGGAATGTGGCTGGTGACGACACCGCGCTTTTCGGGATCGCCGGTCCAGGCGACGTTGATCGGGGTGTCGATCGCGCCCGGACCGACCGCATTGACGCGGATGCCGTGCCTTGCGAATTCCAGCGCCAGCGTGCGCGTCAGGTTGGCCATGCCGCCCTTGCTGATCGAATAAGCGAGATAACCCGGCTTTGGGATGATCTGGTGGACGCTGGAGCAGTTGATGATGCTGCCGCCTCCGCCGCGTGCGACGAAATGCGCGAGCGCCTTCTGCGCGCAGAGCACGGCGCCGTTGAGATTGACGTCGATGATGCGGCGATAGGTGTCGATGTCGAGCGCCTCGCTCGGCGACTCCCGCTGGAAGCCGGCATTGTTGACCAGACAGTCGAGACGCTTGAAGCGCGCCAGAACCGTCTCGAACATCGCCGCGACCTGCTGCTCGCTGCTGACGTCGGCCTTGACGACGATATGATCGAGCTTGCCGTGACCGCGGTCGCTCGACGCCGTTCGCGCCAGCGCGAGCGACTCTTCAGCCTTCTCGGGATGGTCGAAATAATTGATGGCGACGGTCGCGCCCTCCTGGGCGAGCCGGACGGCAACGGCGCGGCCAATTCCTTGCGAGGCGCCGGTCACCAGCGCGTATTGGCCGACGAGGCGCGAAGAAAAAGGGGTTGAGTGGTCGGTCTGTGGCATGAGCTTCCTCCGGGACATTTCATCATGGATGGAACAAGCATTTTGTTCCATCCCCGCAGCGCTCGCTGCGATTCATTCCGCGCGGCGCGCGAGCGGCGAGGTCAGGATCTGGTAGAGGATGATGGCGCCAAACGTTGCGGTGCCGATGCCGCCGATAGTGAACGCGCCGAATTTCAGCGTGAGGTCGCCGGCGCCCGCGGTCAGCGCCACGGCGACGGTGATCAGGTTCGCCGGATTTGCGAAGTCGACCTTGTTCTCGACCCAGATCCGTCCGGCCATCGCCGCGATCAATCCGAACAGCACGATCGAGAGACCGCCGATGACGGGGCCGGGGATCGACAGGATCAGCGCGCCGAATTTCGGCGAGAAGCCGAGCAGGATCGAGACCGTCGCCGCGAACGCAAACAGCAATGTCGAATAGACCTTCGTCGCCGCCATGACCCCGATGTTCTCCGCATAGGTGGTGACGCCGGTGCCGCCGCCGCAGGCCGCGACGATCGTGGCGAGACTGTCGGCGAACAAAGCGCGGCCGAGATAGGCATCGAGGCTGCGTCCGGTCATGGCGCCGACCGCCTTGATGTGGCCGAGATTCTCGGCGACGAGGATGACCGCGACCGGCGCGATCAAGAAGATCGCATCGGCCTGGAAGGCCGGCGTGGTGAAGTGCGGCAGGCCGATCCACGGCGCGGCGGCAAGTTGCGCAAAATCGATCGGCTTGCCGAAACCAAGGCCATTCGCGAACAGCAGGTACAACAGATATCCGCCGATCGCGCCAAGGATGATCGGCAGGCGGCGCCACAGGCCTGGAGCTGCAACCGCCAGCACGCCAATCATCAGAACGGTCGCAAGGCCCATCCAGGTCTCGAACGCGTTGGCGCTCACCGCTTTGACCGCCACGGGCGCGAGGTTGAGGCCGATCGCGGCAACCACGGCGCCGGTGACGGCCGGCGGCATCAGGCGCTCGATCCAGCCGACGCCCGACCACATCACGACCAGCGCGATCACGCCATAGAGCACGCCGGCGCCGACGATACCGCCGAGCGCAACGGAGATATTCGGGTTCGGGCCCTGCCCGGCATAGCCGGTGGCGGCGATGACGACGGCGATGAATGCGAAGCTCGAGCCGAGATAGCTCGGCACGCGACCTGCGACGACGACGAAGAAGATCAGCGTGCCAATGCCGGAGAACAGCACCGCAACATTGGGATCGAACCCCATCAGCAGCGGCGCGATGATCGTCGAGCCCGACATCGCGACGCAATGCTGCAGACCGGAGACGATGGTCTGGCCCCATGACAGCCGTTCCTCCGGCATGATCACGCCCGAGGTCTTGAGCTTCCAGCGCGGAAAATAGCCCTGCCCTTGCTCGTCCGAGCCTGTCGTCGTTGTCATGTCCCCCCCGTTGCGGTGCAGCGGCTGATCTTCGTGCGATCCGACAAAAATGTGATTGTCGCTTCGGCGACGGCCATCACATGATGCAGGACATACAAGATTCAGATCTTGCCCGATTTCAAATCTTGCAAAATCAATGCGTCCCGGGGCCCACAATATGACACAAGTCGCGATCCAGCCAGCGGTCCATCGCCGGCATCAGCCCTGGTACAAGATCCTCTACGTGCAGGTGCTGATCGCGATCGCGCTCGGCGTGCTGATCGGCTATTTCTATCCCGATCTCGGCAAGGCCTTAAAGCCGCTCGGCGACGGCTTCATCGCGCTGATCAAGATGATGATCGCCCCGGTGATCTTCTGCACCGTCGTGCACGGCATCTCCTCGATGGGCGACCTCAAACGCGTTGGCAGGGTCGGGCTGAAGTCGCTGATCTATTTCGAGACGGTCTCGACCGTCGCGCTCGCCGTCGGCCTGCTGGTCGGCGAGATCCTCCAGCCCGGCCACGGCTTCAACATCGATCCGGCGACGATCGATCCGAAGTCGGTCGCAACCTATGTCACCAAGGCCAAGGAAGAGGGCATCGTCGCCCACCTGATGGCGATCATTCCCGACAGCTATGTGGGCGCGATCGCGCGCGGCGACCTGCTCCAGGTCCTGTTGATCTCGATCCTCTCAGGCTTTTCCATCGCCTTCCTCGGCAAGGCCGGCGAGCCCATTGCGGATGCCATCGACAAGGCCGCGAAGATGTTCTTCGCGATCATCCGCATCATCGTGCGTGTGGCGCCGATCGGCGCCTTCGGCGCGATGGCGTTCACGGTCGGCGCCTACGGTCTCGGCTCGCTGCTCAACCTCGCCGCCCTGATCGGCACGTTCTACCTGACCAGCATCCTGTTCGTGCTGATCGTGCTGGGCTCGATCGCCCGCCTCGCCGGCTTCTCGATCCTGCGCTTCATCGCCTACATCAAGGATGAGCTCCTGATCGTGCTCGGCACCTCCTCGTCGGAGACGGTGCTGCCGCAGATGATCCAGAAGATGGAGCATCTCGGCGCCTCGCGCTCGGTGGTCGGCCTCGTGATCCCGACCGGCTACAGCTTCAACCTCGACGGCACCAACATCTACATGACACTGGCGACGCTGTTCCTGGCGCAGGCGACCAACACCCACCTGACGATCTGGCAGGAGCTCGGCATCCTGGGCATCGCCATGATCACCTCCAAGGGCGCCTCGGGCGTGACGGGGGCCGGCTTCATCACGCTCGCCGCGACGCTCTCGATCGTGCCTGACATCCCGATCCAGTCGATCGCGATCCTGGTCGGCATCGACAAGTTCATGAGCGAATGCCGCGCGCTGACCAATCTGATCGGCAACGGCGTCGCCTGCGTCGTCATCAGCCTCTCCGAAGGCGAGCTCGATCGCGAGGCGCTGCACGAGACCATGGCGCATCCGCTGGAACTCGGCGAGTCGCTGGAGCCGGGCGGCAGCGCGACGTCGTAACCTCTCCCCTCCCGCCGCGAGAGGGAGTGAGATGAGACACGCGTCACAACGACGGCGTTGGGATCACCGAACGATACTTATTCATTCCACCCGACGCGCTGGGGGCAGGGCGTCGGGTTTTGATCATCGTTACAAGGGCAACTTGCCGGGACCGGCGCGCCACGCTTGAAGAGCGGCCGCGCCCAACGCTGAATGGCGTCAGCCCTTGAGCGCGGTGACCACCACCTCGATCAGCGCGCTGCCGCCGAGATCGGCGACGCCGACGGTGGCGCGGGTCGGCAGATTGTCGCCGAAAAACTCGGTCCAGGCCGCATCCATTTCCTTCTTCTTGGAGAGATCCGTGACGAAGATCGAGGCGCTGACGACGCGGCTCTTGTCGGTGCCGGCTTCCTTGAGATAGCCGGCGATCTTGCCGAGGATGTTGCGGGTCTGCTCGCCCATCGAGACCGAGGTGTCGTCGGCGATGGTGCCGCCAAGGAAGACGAATCCGTTGGCCTCGACGGCGCGGTGCATGATGGACGTGCGGATGCTGCGGGTGATGCTCATGAAGTCCTCTTTGGCTAGAGCGTGGAAGGATGGAAGCGGTCGATGCCAAGATCGCTGACGCGGGTCTGGGTGCCGCCATTGACGATCAGCTCCGCCATCACGGCGCCGGCGCCGGGGCCGAGCTGAAAACCGTGCAGCGAGAAGCCGAACTGATGATAGAGACCCCTGTGGCGGGAGCTCGGCCCGAACACGGGGATATCGTCCTTCATCTTGGCTTCGATGCCGGCCCAGGCGCGCACGATGGTCGCGCTGCGCATCACCGGAAACAGCTCGAACACGGTCTGCGCGCTGGTCGCAAGGCTCTTCCAGTCCAGCACCGTCTCGTTGCGGTCCTGATAGGGCGTCGCCAGATGGCCGCCGCCGATCAGCACGGTGCCGTTCTTGAACTGCTTGAAGGAAAGTTTTCGCCCGCGCAGGATCACGACAGGGTCGATGAAGTGCGGCACGCGCGATGTGATCATCAGCATCGGCGCCACGGTCTCGACCGGCACGGGCTCGCCGAGGTCAGCTGCGATCCTTCCGGCCCAGGCTCCGGCCGCATTGACCAGCACCGGCGCGGCAAAACTCTCGCTGCCGGCATCGACATGCCAGAGGCCGTCGCTGTGGCGGATGTTGCTGGCGGCCACGCCTTCGCGCACGGTCGCACCCAGCTGCTGGGCCTTGCGCCGAAACGCCGTCGTCGTCTGCGCAGGATTGGCTGCGCCGTCGCGGCGCGAGACCACCCCGCCGGAGCAGGTCTCGGCCACCGCCGGCACGAGGCGGCGCAATTCGGCGGCATCGATCAACTCTTCATGGGTGAAGCCGAGAGCGTTGAGCTCGGCGACGCGCGCGCGGCAGACAGCGAGCTCCTCCTCGTTCTCGGCGACGAGGACCTGGCCGTGGCTCTCAAAGCTGCAATCGTCGTCGAGGAGATCGTTGATCTTCTCCCAGATCCCCATCGAACGGATCGAAAGCGGGATCTCGGGAATGTGCCGGGCGAGCTGACGCACGCCGCCGGCATTGACGCCGGACGCGTGCCGGCCGGCATAGTCCTTCTCGATCAGCACCGGCTTCAGGCCGGCGAGGCACAGATGCAGCGTCGTCGAGCATCCGTGGATGCCGCCGCCAATGACGATCGCATCCACGTTTTGGCTCATCCGCGCACCACGGCCTTGATGTCGGCCTCGCTCTTCGGGACAGCGGCGAGCTCGGCGAGCGTGATCGGCTTCACCGGCGCACGCAGCCGGTAATAGCCGATCTCCTGCGGGGTCTTGCCGCGCGCCTGCGCCATCAGCTCAGTGACGGTGAGACCGCAGAGCCGGCCCTGGCACGGCCCCATGCCGGTGCGGCGATAGGCCTTGAGCTGGTTCGGCCCGGTCGCGCCGATCGCGACGGACTCGAGCACGTCCTTGGCGGTCACCTCCTCGCAGCGGCAGACGATGGTATCGCCCGAGGGAATGCGAAACTGCGGCGGCGGGCGGAACAGCGTGTCGAGGAAGACGCGGCCACGCTCGGCCTTGGCGAGATCGGAGCGGAGAGCCGCCATCGCAGGAAGTTTTGCGGCAGCTGCGGGCGCCAGTGCTTCGATCGCGGCGCGCGCGGCAATGCGACCACGGACGACTGCTGCATTTGCACCGCCGATGCCGGCGCCGTCACCGGCGATCGCGATGCCGGCGACCGAAGAATTGCCGCTCGCGTCCAGCACCGGCGACCAGCACAGCTGCAGATCATCCCAGCGATGCTCGATGCCGGCCGCCATCGCCAGATTGACGTTGGGCACGACACCCTGATGCAACAGCAACAGGTCCGCGGGAAAGGTCTCGCGCTTTCCGCCGGCGACATAGCTGACGCTGGCGAGCTGGCCGTCCCCGGCCGCAGCAAGCTCAGTGACGCCGGAGACGACCTGAACTTTCGCCTTCACCTCGCGCATCATCGACAAGCCCTTGGCGAAATAGGGCGAGGTCAGAAAGGCGAAGGCGTGCGGCAGCACTGCGAAATAGTTGCCGCGCTCGGTCGTATCAAGGATGCGATCGATGCGGCCGCCGAGGCGCAGGATCTGCGCGGCCAGCAGCCAGAGCAGCGGTCCCTGCCCGGCGATCACCGTGCGGCCATCGGGCAGCAGCGCCGACGATTTCAACATGGTCTGTGCCGCGCCCGCGGTCATCACGCCCGGCAGGGTCCAGCCGGGGACCGGAAACGGCCGCTCCAGCGCGCCTGTCGCGAGGATCACGCGCTTTGCCTTGACGAACGCCGACGCGCCGCCGATGGACACCGCGATCTCGAGATTGCGGTCGAGACTCCAGACCGTGGCGCGGTGGATCACCTCGGCATTGCTCGCGCGCAGGGCCTGCACGAGATCGGCGCCGACCCAGTAATCGGCGCCGAGCTGATTGCGGTCGGTCACCGGCGTCGAGGAGATGGCGCGAAACACCTGGCCGCCGGGGCCGATATTCTCGTCGAGCAGCAGCGTCGAAAGACCAGCTTCGGCGGCGGTCGCGGCGGCGGCAAGGCCGGCAGGCCCCGCACCGATCACCACGAGTTCATAGTCTTCGCGCTTGGGAGCCACACTCATCGTCCGATCTCCCGCTTACCCTTCTGAATCTCGATCTGCATGCCCTCGGCGACTGGCACGAGGCAGCCCTGTCGATTGCCGACGCCGTCGATCGTCACGAGGCAGTCGAAGCACACGCCCATCATGCAATAGGGCAGGCGCGGCGCGCCGCTGACCGCCGTGGAACGTCGTGCGTCGACGCCGGAGGCCAACAGCGCGGCAGAGACGGTGTCGCCCTGGCGCGCCGCGACGGCGACGCCGTCGACGAAGATCTGCACCTGAGGACGTTTGTCCTGTTCGGATCGTCTAAACATGGGATGCCTCTTGGCTCCTTGATATCTTTAATAGCCGCTATTGTTCGCGGCGCCCGCGCCGCCAAAGCGGCTCGCGGAGAACGCGCCGACCAGCTCCGGCTCGAGCGCGCCTTGCGCCACCATGCGCGCGATCTCGAAGGCGTGGTTGGAGGCGAGCGTCACGCCGGAATGACAGCAGGCGACGAAAGCGCCGGGATGCGTCTCCGACTGGTCGTAGATCGGAAAGCCGTCCTGCGGCATGACGCGGATGCCCGCCCAGCTTCTGACCACGTTGAGCCGCGACAGGTGCGGAAACATCCGCTGGGCGCGATCGGCCATCACGCCGCTGATCGAAGGCTTCATCGTGCGTTCGTCGAGCTCGTCCTCCTTGCTGTCGCCGATCATCACCGTGCCCTCGTCGGTCTGGCGGATCGTGGTCAGCGGATGCGGCAGGAATGGCGTGGTGCGCTCGGTCACCACAATCTGGCCGCGGGTCGGGCCCATTGGCGCAAAGAGGCCGACCATCGGCGCCAGCGTCTGGTTGGCATTGCCGGCGGCAAGCACGATCTTGGCGGCCCGCAGCTCGCCCTTCGGCGTGGTCAGTCGGAATTCGCCGCCGCTCTTGCTGATGGCCGAGACCGGCTGCTCGGGAAAATAATCGATGCCGAACGCCCTGAAACCGGTGTGGAAGGCACGGAAAGTGCGCAGCGAATTGACGTGGCCGTCGAGCGGACAATAGCTGCCACCGGACACTTCCGGCCCGATCAGCGGCAGCGCCTTCTTCACCTCGGAAGCGGGCAGCATCTCCATCTTGTAGTCGGCCGCACCGACCTGGTTGTGCATGCGCTTGACGAGTTCGGTGCGCTGGCCGAATTCGTCCTCGCCGAGCGTCAGATGAAAGCCGCCGTTCTGCTGCAACGAGACATCCAGGCCGGTCTGCTGCTTCAGCTCGGAGGCGAGCCGGCCCCATGCCTGCGAGGCCTGCACGGTCCAGACCGTATAGGCGGGCATGCCGAGCCCCTTGCTCTGCACCCAGACCAGCGCAAAATTCGCGCGCGAGGCGCGCTTGGTGATATCGCCTTCGTCGAGCACGGCGACCTTCTTACCGAGGCGGCCGAGGCCCCAGGCAATGGCGGAGCCGAGCAGTCCGCCGCCGACGACGGCGACGTCGTATTCTCCTGACATGAGTTCTCCTATCGTCCGGTATCGCCAGCCTTGCCGGCGAGCACGCGGTCGAGCCCGTAGAAGCGGTCGAGCAGAATGAGGGCGGTCATGGTGATCGCGATCACGCAGGCCGAGACCGACGTCACCAGCGGATCGATGTTGTCCTGGATGTAAAGGAACATGCGCACCGGCAGCGTCTCGGTGCCGGGTGCGGCGAGGAAGACGGTCATGGTGAGATCGTCGAAAGACTGGATGAAAGCGAGGGCCCAGCCGCTGATGACGCCGGGCAGGATCAGCGGCAGCGTGACACGTCGGAACAGCGTCCAGCCGCCGGCGCCAAGCGAGACCGCCGCCATCTCCACCGTGCGGTCCATGCCGGTCGCAGCCGCAAGCGTCAGACGGAGCGCGAACGGAAACACGATGATGACGTGCGCGATGATCAGCGCGGCGAAGCTGCCGCCGAGGCCTGCCGAGGTGAAGAAGCGCAGGAAGGCGATGCCGAGCACGACATGCGGGATCATCAGCGGTGACAGGAACAGCGCGGCAAGCGCATCGCGGCCGCGGAAGCGGTAGCGCGCAATCGCCAGCGCCGCAGGCACCGCGAACAGCAGCGCGACCAGGGACGACAGCGCGCCCAGCCCAAGGCTGACCCAGAAGGCGTGGATGAACTCGGGGTAGTTCGCAATGGTCCTGAACCAGCGCAGCGAGAAGCCGCTGGTCGGCAGCGAGAGGAAGCCTTCGGGCGTGAAGGCGACAAGGCAGACCACCAGGATCGGCGCCACCATCACGATGACGAAGAGGGTGTGGAAGATCAGCGCGAGCGGCCCGTTGCGCCTCATCGGAACACCTCCGCGTAACGGCGCTCGATCAGCGCGTTGCTGCCGACGACGATCAGCACCAGCGCGACCAGCAACAGCGTGGCAACCGCCGCTCCCAGCGGCCAATTCAGCGTATTGAGGAACTCGTCATAAGCGAGCGTCGCCGCGACCTTCAGGCGGCGGCCGCCGATGATCGCGGGTGTCGCGAAGGCGCTGGCGGAGAGCGAGAACACGATGATCGCGCCCGACAGCACGCCCGGCATGATCTGCGGCATGATGATGCGGCGTATGATGGTCACAGGTCCGGCGCCAAGCGACATCGCGGCATTCTCGATCTGCGGATCGAGCCACTGCAGCGCGGCCCACACCGAGAGAACCATGAACGGCATCATCACATGCGCGAGCGCGACGACCATGCCGGTTTCGGTGAACATGAAGGGAATGGGGAAACGGATCACGCCGAGCGACATCAGGAGCTTGTTGACCAGCCCGTTGTTGCCGCCGAACAGCAGCGCCCAGCCAAGCGTGCGCGCCACCACGGAGATCAGCAGCGGACCGAGTATGACCAGCAGGAAGAAGCTCTTCCAGCGGCCGCTCATACGGTTGAGGATGTAGGCTTCGGGCGCGCCGAGCAGCGCCGTGAGCAGTGTGGTCAGAATTGCGATGCGGAAGGTCCGCCAGAACATCTCGGCGTAATAGGGATCGGTCGCGATCTCGTGCCAGTTCTTCAGGATGAAGACGGGCTCAATGCCCTTGTACTGGCCCCAATCGTGGAACGAGAGCATCAGCGTCATCGCGAGCGGAATCAGCAACACGCCGACGAACAGCATCAGAGCAGGCGCCGTCAATGCCCATGGCGCACGCGCGCTGCGCTCCTCGGCGGCCGCGTTCATGCGCCGACCCTCGCGCGCACGCTCATGTCCTCGGGACGCCACGACAGCCGAACGGCATCGCCTTCGCCTGGTTGCGCCGTGCCGTCGTTCTGACGGATCACGATCGCCGGGCCGCATTCGCTGTCGCACTGGAACAGCCAGTGATTGCCCTGGAAGATGCGCGTGATGATCTTTGCGCTGAGCCCTTGATCGCCAAAGCCGATTCGTTCGGGGCGAACGCTGACGATCACGGGACCGCCGAGCCCGGCCGGGGCCGGTGCGCGCCAGGAGCCCGCCACCAGTTGGGTCGGCGAGACGGTCCGGTCGATCATCCCGGCAAAATCATTGGTCTTGCCCAAAAACTGCGAGACGAAAGCCGAGGCGGGCCTTTCATAAGTCTCCTGCGGGGTGCCGATCTGCTCGATCTTGCCCTGGCTCATCACCACGATGCGATCGGACAGCGACATCGCCTCGTTCTGGTCGTGGGTGACGAGAATCGTGGTGGTGCCGATGGTGCGCTGGATCTGGCGCAGCTCGATCTGCATCTCCTCGCGCAGTTTTGCGTCGAGGTTCGACAGCGGCTCGTCGAGCAGCAGCACGCTCGGCTTGATCACCAGCGCGCGCGCCAGCGCCACACGTTGCTGCTGGCCGCCGGACATGCGACGCGGATGGCGATCCTCGTAACCGGCGAGGCCCACCATCGCGAGCGCGGCGCGGACGCGCTCGGCCCTTTCCATGCGCGGCACATTACGCATCTCCAGGCCGAACGCGACGTTCTCGGCCGCCGTCATGTGCGGAAACAACGCGTAGCTCTGGAACACGATGCCGAGGCCGCGTTTGGCCGGATGGATCGCGGTCAGGTCCTTGCCTTCGAGGCGGATCGCGCCGCGCGTCGGATCGAGGAAGCCCGCGATCATCTGCAGCGTCGTGGTCTTGCCGCAGCCGGACGGGCCAAGGAAGGAGACGAACTCCCCCTTCCCCACCGACAGGCTGAAGTCGTCGACCACAGTCTGCGCGCCGAACTGCTTTGCGACCCGATCGAGCTCGAGATAGGCCATGACGCTGTCTCCGCTGCGACCGGTCAGCGTTCGACCTCGCGATTCCAGCGCTTGGTCCACTCCTCCCGCTTCTCGTTGATGAGCGCCCAGTCCGGATTGTAGAGCTTGGCCGCGCGTTCGCCGATCGGCGCCATCTTGCCGAGCTCCGGCGGTACCTTCAGCGATTTCAGCACCGGGCCGTAGCCGTAGTCCTTGAGCATCACGAGCTGGATCTTTGGATCGAGCAACATCTTGACGAAGCTCGATGCGAGCGGCGAGGCGTTCGGCTTGTTGATCGGACACGCCGTCGTCAGCAGCGTCGCGGCGCCCTCCTTGGGATAGACGAAGTCGACGGGAAAGCCGGTGTTGGCAAAGCTCTGCACGCGGCCGGTGCCCCACACCGCGATCACGGCTTGGCCGGACTGGAACAGCTCGGTCATCTTGCCCGGCGACGGCTCATAGGCGAGTACGTTCGGATTGATCTCTTCCTTGAAGATCTTGAAACCGGAATCGACGTTGGACTCGCCTCCGCCATTCATCTTCGACAGCATCACCAGGGCTTCGAGGCCATAGGTGTTGTTGATCGGCGGGATCACGAGCTGCTTGGCGTATTTCGTATCCTTCAGATCGTTCCACGAGGTCGGCGGCGCCCAGCCTTTTTCGGCGAAGACCTTGGTGTTGTACATCAGGCCGGTCGCGACGATGCCGATCGCAACGGCGCGATCGTCCTTGAAGCGCGCGGTGTCGTAGAGATCGGCCGGCAGGCCATCGAGCTTGCCGCAGAAGCCGAGCTGGATCGCCTGGTACATCGGGCCGTCGTCGACGATGGCGACGTCGATCTGCTGATTGCCCTTCTGCGCCTGGAGTTTGGCCAGCGTGTCGGTGGAATTGCCGGCGACGTATTCGACCTTGACGCCGTTCTCCTTCTCGAAGGTCGGGATCACCTCGTCGCGGATGGTCTTCTCGAACGAACCGCCATAGCCGGCGACGTACAGCGTCTTTTGCTGAGCCGACGCGACCGACGGGGCGGCAATGAGCGCTGCGATGCTGACCGCTGTCAGAAGGCGAAGAGTCTTCATATGGACCGATCTCCAATACCGGAATGGGATGACGTGCCGACGAGTCTCGCTGGCTGAAGCGCGCTACCGCATTTTCTTCCGCGCCAATCCGTTCCCGATCAGGGCTCCGGCCCCCATTCGGCGGATTTTGGCGCGATCTGGAGTTTGAACCCCTCCAATCTGCCGAAAAAGCGGGCTGGCTCCAGTCCTGATGAAAAAGATCGCAGACGGATGCTTCCATCGTCCAATGAATAATGGCACCCTCTGCATGCAAGAATGTTATGGACGGAACTCGAAATGGCCCGGATCAATTCGCGGCAGGTGGAGGCCTTCCGGGCGACGATGCTGACCGGCAGCGTCACCGAGGCGGCCAAGCTGATGGTGGTGACGCAGCCAGCGGTGAGCCGCTTGCTCCGCGACCTCCAGGCGCTGCTCAAGATGGAGCTGTTCGAGCGGCGCGGCACCGGCCTCGTGCCAACCGCGGCCGCCATGGCGCTCTATACCGAGGTCGAGCGCTCCTTCGTCGGCCTCGAACGCATCACCGCGGCGGCCGAAGAAATCCGCGGCCGCCGCACAGGCTCGTTGCGCATCGCCGCGCTGCCGGCGCTCGCGAACGGCTATCTCCCGCGACTCACTGGGCACTTCCTGAAGGAGCGGCCAAACCTCAACCTCGCCTTCTTCGGCGTGATCTCGCCGATCGTGGTCGACTGGGTGCTGAACAACCAATGCGACATCGGTTTTGCCGAGGTGCCGATCGCCCATTCCGGCCTGCCGAGCCAGCGGCTGCCGGCATTGGCGCGCGTCGCGGTGCTGCCGATCGGTCATCGCCTCGCGGAGAAGGACGTGCTGGAGCCGCGCGATTTCGAGGGCGAGACGTTCATCTCGCTGTCGGCGGGATCGTCGAGCCGGCACCTCGTCGACCAGGTTTTCCACCGTCACGATGTCCGCCGCGTGCTCCGGGTCGAGACCACGCTGTCGGAGATCATGTGCGGCATGGTGTCGTCAGGGCTCGGCGTCTCTATCTGCGATCCCTTCACCGCGCAGGAATTCGCAACCCGCGGCGTCGTCGTGCGCCGCTTTCTGCCGCGGATCGACTTCGAATTCTCGGCAGTCTTTCCGGCGCAGCGCAGCCCCTCGCCGGTGGCGCTGGATCTGGTCGAAACCATGCGCAAGGCGCTGGTGGAGTTCGAGAGCTAGCCGTTGAACGCCGCCTGCGCCTCCGGCAGGGCCCAGATCTTGCCGATGGCAGCACTGCCCGCTGCAATGATGGCCGCCTCGTCCGCGCCGCGATAGCGGCCCTCATCGACCAGCACGCGGCCATCGACCATGACCTGATCGATATTGGCGCGGTTGGCGAGCGCGATCAGGGCGCGACGCGGATCGAACAGCGGCTGCAGATGCGGATGGGTGAGATCGACCACGGTGAGATCGGCGGTCGCGCCCGGCTCAATCCGGCCGAGGTCAGGCCGCTTGATGACGTCGGCGGCGACCGCCGTGTTCGCCTCGATCAGCTCGGGTGAGTTCGCGGCGTCTGGGCGCGCCGAGGTGATCTTGGAGATCAGCGATGCCGCATTGAGCTCGCCGAGCAGGTCCATGTTGTAGCCGTCGGTGCCGACTACAGTACGCACCCCGTGCGCGGCGAAGCGGCTGAATGCCGCGGTGACACCGGCGCGCGCGAACACGCGCGGGCAATTCAAGACGGTCATGCCGCGCGCGGCCATCAGCTTGAGATCGTCGTCGCTGCTGAACATGCAGTGCGCCGCCATCAGGTCGGGCGCCAGCAGCCCGAGCCAGTCCAGGTACTCCGCCGGCGTGCGGCCGCCATAGCGCTTGGCGATGGTCTCGACCTCGGCGCGGCTCTGCGCCATGTGGGTCGTGATGGGCACGCCGAGCTCGCGCGCCCGCGTGGCGCAGGCCTTCAGCAGATCAGGGCCGCAGGTGTCGGTCGCATGCGGGCTCATCGCGAGGCTGATGCGGCCATCGCCGCGATTATTCCAGCGCTGATAGAGCGCGTCCCAAATCGCCATGTCAGCGGCACCATCATCGCCGAAATAGTGCACCACGCCGTCCGGGCCGGCCTTGGCATCCGACGTCGAGAACAGATAGGGCGCGCCGTAAAAGCGGATGCCCATCTCTTCCGCCGCGTCGAACATTTCCGGGATCGAGTTGCGGAACGGCTCCATCACGGTGGTGGCGCCGCCCTTGAGGAGCTGGAGAATGCCGAGCCGCGCAACCGCGAGGCGCTCTCCCGCCGACAGGATATCGGCGCCGCGCTTGGTGAGCGGCAGAAGCACCGTATAGACGATGCTCTGGTTGTTCTTGCGGCCGTTGCCGTCCTCGGTGTGGCTGCGCGCAACCGCCTCGGAGAAGCAGTGATTGTGCAAATTGAGCAGACCCGGCAGTACGAAGCGGCCGGGGCGGTCATAGACCTGATCCGCGCGCGGTCTGTCGCGCGTAACGGCCGCGATCCTCTTGCCTTCGATCAGGACCCAATGGTCACGCAGCACATCCTGCGCGCCGTGCTTGCGTGAGAGCACAAAGCTGCCGAAGATTGCTGTGGTGCTCATGCGGGGCGTACGTTCCAGAAGACGGCGGTGCCGTCGAGAATGCCGGTGATGGCCTTGCGATACGCGGTCGGCTGCTTGTAGAGGCCAATCGGAATATAGGGGATTTCCTCGAACGCGACGGCCTGGATCTCGCGGCAGATGCGCTGCTGCTCGGCGAGCTCGGAGGCCGCCAGCCACTGGCTGCGCAAGGGCCCCATCTTCTCGCTCACATACCAGCCGGCGACCTTGCCTTCGCCGCGTATGTTGGTGTTGCCGGCCGGGTTGAGCCAGTCGATGCCCTGCCAATTGCCGACCGCCGCGCTCCAGCCGCCCTGCGGAAGCGGATCCTTCTTGAGCTGGCGCTGCAGGACGACGGCGAAATCGAGTCCGGCATATTCGACGTTCATGCCGGCCTTGCGCAAGCTGTCGACCGCAATCTCGCCGAGCGGCTTCTGCGCCAACGAATTGGTGGGGACGAGCACCACGATCTTCTCGCCGTTGTAGCCGGCGGCTTTCAGGTCGGCCTTGACCTTGTCATAGTTGCGCGGGCCGCGGAACACGTCGAGGCCGACATCGCTCGCCATCGGCGTGCCCGGCGCGAAGAAGCCGATCGGCGACACCTGGAAGGCGGGATCGGTGCCGGCGACCGCGGTCATGAACGCGGACTGGTCGATCGCGCCCAGCAGCGCGCGGCGGATGGCGGGATTGTCGAACGGCGGCTGCAGGTGATTGAGACGCAGCATGCACGCGTAGCCGCGGGGATCGAGGATGCGCGTCTCGATGTCGCCGGCGGCCTTGATGATCGGCAAGAGATCATGGGGCGTGGTCTCCTGCCAACCCTGCTCACCGGTCTGGAGCGCGGCGACACCGGTGCCGGCATCGGGCGTGGTGGTCCAGACCACGCGATCGTAATGCACGATCTTCGGGCCCGCGGTCCAATCCGGCTTGCCGTCGGTGCGCGGCTGGTAACGCTCGAATCTGGCATAGGCGTTGCGCGCGCCCTGCACGCGCTCGTCGGCGAGGTAGCGGAACGGACCGCTGCCGATCACTTCGGTCAGCGGCTTGAAGGGATCCTGGCTCGCCAGCCGCTCCGGCATCATGAAGCAGGCATTGATCGCGGCCTTGCCGAGCGCCTGCGGCAGCAGCGGGAACGGGCGCTTGAGACGGAAGCGGATGGTGCGGTCGTCGGCGGCCGATAGCTCATGGGTGGCTTCCAGCAGCTCTCCGCCAAAGCCGTCGCGCGCCGCCCAGCGGCGGATGCTGGCGACGCAGTCGCGGGCCAGCACGCGTTCGCCGTCGTGCCAGAGCAGGCCGTCGCGCAAGGTGAGGTCCCACTGGAGCTGCTCGCCGGAGATCGCTTGGCCCGCCAGCATTTGCGGAGAGACCTGCAGCGATGAGCTCATGCCGTAGAGCGTGTCGTAGACCATGAAGCCATGGTTTCGCGACACCTGCGCGGTCGAATAGATGGGATCGACGAAGGCGAGATCGATGACGGGAATGAAGCGGAGCGTGCTCTGGGATTCGGCGCGCACAATGCCCGGCATCGAGAGCGCCGGCGCTGCTGCTGCGGCCTTGAGGAGCGAACGACGGGAGATGGGCATTGCAAGAGGCTCCTGAAGGATCTTAGGCGTTCAACAAGACCGCGCCGATCGCGACCGCGACCGCCTGCTGCGCCGGCTCGACCACGGGCACGCCGATCGCATCCGCAATCGCCGCGCGATGCGAGGCCATGCCGGCGCAGCCCATCACGATGACATCCGCACGGCACTGCGTGACCTGCGCATGGCCGGCTTCGATCAACCGGCCGCGGATGTCCGTACCTGCCGTTTCGGCCGCGCTCGCGCCCACCGACCAGCTTCCGGCATAGCGGCTGTCGACGCCCATCACCCGCGCCATGCGCTGCTGGCGGCGTATGCTCGACGGCGACAGAGCGATCACGCCAAAACGTTCGCCCAGCATCAGCGCGCGGAAGATGGCGCATTCGGCAATGCCCAGCACCGGACGCCCGCCGGCGGCTTCACGCACCGCATGCAGGCCGGGATCGCTGAAGCAGGCGAGCACGAAGGCATCGGCGTTGTCGCGCGACACGCGATTGACCAGCGGCATGACGACGCTGTCGGCATCGCGCTGCGAGCTGATGCCCGGCGGGCCCTCGGCGAGGCCGACCACCTCGATGTCGGGTCCACCGGCGATGCGGAGCGGCGCGACGGCATCGTCGATCGCCGCCGTGACCGAGGCAGAGGAGTTGGGGTTGATGACGAGAATGCGGCGACGGGGCATGGCGGGGTCAGCGGTTGCCGGCTTCGTGCCGCAGGAAGTTTTCCGCGATCTTCTCGCCGGTCGTGATCCAGACGTCCGGGCACGACTTTGCGTAACTCAGGAACTCGCGCAGCAGGCGCAGCCGCATCGGACGGCCGCTGCATTGCGGATGCAGCACGGTCGTCACCATCGCGCCCCAGTCGCGGACCTCATCCAGCTCGTCCTTCCACATCGAGAGCACGTGCTCCTTGGGGAAGATCGAGCGCGGGCTGAAGCGGGCGGACAGGCCATGCATCCAGTCGTCATAGCTCGCCGTGACGGGCAGCTCGATCGTGCCGGGCTTGCCGTCGGCGAGGCGATGACGATAGGGCCTGACATCGTCGCGGAACGAGGACGTGTAGACGATGCCGTGACGCACCAGCGCGACGCGCAGCTCCTCGGTGAACTCGCCATAGGGGGCGCGATAGCCTGATGGCTTGACGCCGAGCCGGCGCTTCAGCGCCTCGAAGCCGCGCTCCAGCTCCTCCTCGATCCAGGGATCGCCGGGATCGGGCAGGAGGTGGTGATAGCCGTGATGGCCGATCTCGTGGCCGGCCTTCAGGATGGATTCCGCCATCGCCGGATGCGCATCGATCGACCAGCCGGTGACGAAGAACGTCGCCTTGAGATCGAGCTGGTCGAGCAACTCCAGGAGCTTCGGCGTGCCGACGCGCGCCTCGTAGCCGCCATAGCTCATGGTGATCAGCCGCTGCGCGTGCAGCGCGTCCTTGCTGGTCCACGCGCTCTCCGCATCGACGTCGAAGGACAGGAACATCGCGGATGTGTACGGCCTCGGCCACGGATAGTCGGGCGCGGGATCCGCGGCGTTGGCCGGAACGAGCGGGATGCTCTTGAGTGCCTTACTGTCCAGCATTGATCGTTGCCTTTTCGAGTGCGTTGTCAGTCAGTTTCCACCTGGCAAGCAGGGTCTTGTAGGTGCCGTCGGCGATCAGCGCATCGACCGCCTCCAGCATCGCCTGCTGCAAGGCCTTTTCCTTGACCGGCAGGGCAATGCCGGTGAATTGCTGCGCGATGGGCTCGCCCAGCGTCGCATAGGTGTTGGGCTCCAGGTCCATGATGTAGGGCAGCGTCTCGTTGCCTTGGGCTGCGGCATCGATACGGCCCTGCCGGAGCTGGGTGCGTGCATCGGCCGAGCCGTCGGTGCCGACGAACTGGATCGGGTTGCTGCCGCAATTCTTCTCGCTCCAGGCCGCGATCTGGGCCGGGAACATGGTGCGGCGGCTGGCGCCGACCTTCTTGCCGCACAACGCCGCCGCATCCTTGAACTCCGTCTTGCGCGACTGCTGCACGAAAAATTGCGGGCCGCTGCGCAAATAATCGACGAAGGACGCGATCTCGTGCCGGCTCGCATAGTCGGTGAAGCCGGACAGGATTGCATCCACCCGGCCGGTCGAGATCGATGGCATGAACTCGGCAAAGCTGGTCTCGGTCCATTCGATCTTGACGCCGAGCTTGCGCCCGAGCGCCTCGCCAAGATCGACGTCGAATCCCGTGAGCGCGTTGGTGGCGGGATCGCGGAACTCCATCGGTGGATAGTTCGGCACCAGCGCGACCTTGAGGCTGCCGCGCTTGGCGATATCAGGCGGCAGCTCGATCGCCATCACCGATGTGCTCATGGCGCCCAGCAATGCCGCCGCAACCAAAAATCTCTTCATCACCATGCCCCCAGTTTCAGATCACCGCCGAAAGAAATGCCTTGGTTCGCTCCTCGCGCGGTGCGCCCAGCACGTCCGAGGCGCGCCCCTGCTCGACGATCGCGCCCTGGTCCATGTAGACGACGCGGTCGGCGACCTCGCGGGCGAAGCCGAGCTCGTGCGTCACCACCATCATGGTCATGCCGCTCCTCGCCAGCTCCTTCATCACCGCGAGCACCTCGCCGACGAGCTCGGGATCGAGTCCGCTGGTCGGCTCGTCGAACAGCATCAGCATCGGCTTCATGGCGAGTGCCCGCGCAATCGCGACGCGCTGCTGCTGGCCGCCGGAGAGCTGGGCGGGGTAGGAATCCGCCTTGGCCGCCAGCCCGACGCGGCCGAGCAGCTCGAGCGCCTCTGCGCGCACCTCATTGGCTTGACGCCCCTGCACCTGGGTCGGGCCTTCAGTGATGTTCTCGAGCGCGGTCTTGTGCGGAAACAGGTTGAAGCGCTGAAACACCATGCCGGTCTTCAGCCGCTGCCGGCCGATCTCGCGCTCGGTGAGACGATGCAGCCGGCCGCCCTGCTCGCGCACCCCTAACAGCTCGCCGTCGAGCCAGATGCCACCGGCATCGATCGCAGCGAGCTGGTTGATGCAACGAAGCAGCGTGGTCTTGCCCGAGCCGGACGCGCCGATCAGACACATCACCTCGCCGGGCCAGACGTCGAGCGAGACGTTCTTGAGAGCCTGAAACTCTCCAAAATTCTTGCTGACGGAGCGGATCGCGACGAGGGGTTTTGTCATCGCGCCAGCCGCAATGTGCCGCGTGCGAAACGGCGTTCGAGCAGCATCTGGAGCGGGGTCAGGATCGAGACCACGAGCAGGTACCACAGCCCGGCAACGATCAGGAGCTCGATCACGCGGGAATTGGCGTAATAGATGTTCTCGGCGTTGTGCAGCAATTCCGGATACTGGATGACGCTCGCCAGCGAGGTCGCCTTCACCATGCCGATGAACTCGTTGCCGAGCGGCGGGATCACGACGCGCATCGCCTGCGGCAGCACGATGCGGCGGAGCGCGCGCAGCCGTCCCATGCCGATCGCCTGCGCTGCCTCATATTGCCCGATGTCCACCGACAGCATGCCGGCGCGCATCACTTCCGATGTATAGGCGCCCTGGTTGATGCCGAGCCCGAGCAGCGCGGCCAGAAATGGCGTCATGACGTCCACCGCGCGCGCGGTCCAAAGGCCGGGGATGCCGATGGTCGGAAACACCAGCGCGAGGTTGAACCACAGCAAGAGTTGCAGGATCAGCGGCGTGCCACGGAACAGCCAGGTGTAACCGGCGGCGACCGTCTTCAACACCGGATTGGGCGACAGCCGCATGATCGCCACGACGATACCAAGGAAGATGCCGAGTGTCATCGCCAGCACCGCCATCACCATGGTATTGACGATGCCTTCGAGAATGACCTTCGCCGTCAGAAAGCGGCTGACATAGGACCATTCGATCTGGCCGTTTGCGAACGCGCGCGCGATCGCTGCCAGCACGAGGACGATCAGGGCCGCGCTGATCCAGCGAAACCAGTGCGGCTCGCGCGCCATCCGCATTCCCGACAGATCGGGGAACCCCTCCGCGAGTGCCGGCGCCGGCTTCATTGCGGCGCCGCGTTCAGCATGGGTTTTTCGACGGCGTTCGTCCCCAATCCCCATTTGTCGAGCACGGCCTTATAGGAGCCGTCTGCGATCATGGCGGTGAGTTTCTCGGTTACGACCTCGCGCAAGGCGGCGTCGTCCTTGCGAAACATGATGCCCTGGTATCCCGTGGACAGCTGGCCGCCAATGACGCGGTATCTTCCAGGCTCTTGCCTTTGCGCGTAGGGCAGGGTCTCACTGCCCTGCACGGCGGCGTCGATCCGGCCCTGCTTGAGCTGGTTGCGGACGTCGATCGAATTCTCACCAGGAACATATTGAATCGCCGGCTTGCCGGCAGCCTCGCAATTCTGCTTGCTCCACTTCTCGATCTCGAGCGGGAACGCAGTGCTGCGGGTGGTGCCGACCTTCTTGCCGCAGAGATCCGTGGCATCCTTGGCCGCGTTGTCCGCCATCACAAAGAACTGCGGGCCGGTGCTCAAATAGTCGACGAAGTCGGCCGTTTCGCGCCGCGAGCTACGATCCTGGATGCCGGAGATGATGAAATCAGCGCGCCTGGTCTGGAGCGAGGGGATCAACTCGGCGAACGGCGTCTCGCTCCAGACGAGCTTGAGCCCGCCGAGCCGCTTCGCAAGTTCGTTCGCCAGATCGATGTCGAGCCCGACCAGCTCGCCGGTTGCGGGATCGCGGTATTCCATCGGCGCGTAGGTGGAGTTGACCGTGAGTTTTAGCGTGCCGGCCTGCTTGATCTCCGCCGGAAGTTCGGCCGCCTGCGCCGACGTCACGGCAGCCAAGGCTGCGCACCACAGGGAATGCGAGAGGCGTCTCATGTCAGCTCCTTTGCCAACGCCGTGCAAGAGTCAGTCCGCGTCGAGAACGGCCGGCTCGACAATGCCGGCCCGCTCGGTGATTACCCTGTACTGCTCGGGCCGCCGGTGGGCGGCGAAATTGAACATCTTGTCCTTGCCCTGGCGGCAGAGGTCGAGATCGATGTCGGCGACGATCACCTCGTCCGCGAGCGTCTGCGCCTGCGCGACGATGCGGCCGTTGGGATCGACGATGCAGGAGCCGCCGATCAGCCCGGAGCCGTCCTCCTCGCCGGCCTTGGCGACCGAAATCGCCCAGGTCGCATTCATGTAGGCGTTGGCCTGCGTCACCAGCGCCGAATGGAAGGTCCGCAAGGACGCATCTTCCGTCGTGCCGCCATTGGGATCATAGGCCGCCGAATTGTAGCCGATGCAGACGAGCTCGACGCCTTGCAGGCCGAGCACGCGCCAGGATTCCGGCCAGCGGCGATCGTTGCAGATCATCATGCCCATGATGGCGTGAGCCCAGGCCGACCCGGCACGGAAGGCGGGAAAGCCGAGATCACCATATTCGAAATAACGCTTCTCGAGCTGCTGGTAGCGCGCGCCTTCCCGAGGCTCGACCGAGCCCGGCAGATGCACCTTGCGATAGCGGCCAAGGATCTCGCCGTCGCGATCGACCAGGACGGCGCAATTGTAGCGGCGCCCGTCCGGCGTCAGCTCGGCATAGCCGACGTAGAAGCCGACGCGGAGCGCACGTGCACGATCGAACAGCTTTGCCACCGCCGGGTTCGGCATGCTGCGCTCGAAATACTGGTCGAGCGCCTCGCCTTCGAGCAACCAACGTGGAAAGAAGGTCGTGAAGGCGAGCTCCGGAAACACCACAAGGCTGGCGCCGCGGCCGGCCGCCTCTTCCAGCAGCGCAAGCATCCGCCCCAGCGTATGTTCACGCTTATCGGCTTTTTGCGTCGGCCCCATCTGGGCAGCGGCGGCGCGAAGGACACGAACCAAGATTGCCTCCAATCTGTGCGCATGCTGCCTCAATGGGCGAATGAACCCTTTGATGCGCCGCGCAAATCCGCCTCCATTACGCGGAAGCGGGGCTGCAAAATCAATTCGCTCTGCTATGATGTTTTGGCCCAGAGTATAACCGGCAGTGATATGAACCTGCGTCAGCTCGAGATCCTGCGTGCCGTCATCCGCCACCGCACCACAGTGGCCGCGGCCGACGAGCTAGCGCTGTCGCAGCCCGCGGTCAGCAACGCGCTGAAGACGATGGAGGCGCAGGCGGGCTTTGCGCTGTTCGAGCGCGTCAACAACCGGTTGTTTCCGACCGCGGAAGCGATGGCGCTCTACAAGGAGAGCGAGGCGATCTTCGCGCTGCACGCCAAGCTCGAGAGCCGCGTGCGCGATCTGCGCGAGAACCGCTCGGGACATCTCGCCATCGTCGCGACGCCGCCGCTCGCCTACAGCATCATCCCGTCCGCATTATCCGGCTTCCTGCGCCGCCGCCCGGAGACGCGCGTGTTCTTCGACGTGCGGCGCTATGAGGGCATCATCGAGGGCGTGCTCAGCCGCGTTGCCGAACTCGGCTTCGCGCTCGGGCTGACGCATCACCCCGGCATCGCGCATGAGGTGGTGCACACGGGCGAGATGGTCTGCGTGCTGCCGCCGCAGCATCCGCTCGCAAGCCAGCCGATGATCTCGGCTGCGGATCTGTCCGGTCTGCCCTTCATCGGGCTCGAGCGCGGCACGCGGCTCGGCGAAGCGGTGCGCGACAGTTTTGCCCGGGCCGGCGCGCCGTTCCGGCCGACCGTCGAGGTGCGCTACTGCAACACGGCCTGCGTGCTCGCGGCCGCTGGCGTCGGCGCCGCTGTGGTCGACCCGTTCTCGCCGCGGCAGAACGGCGGCAGCGGTCTCGTGGTGCGGCCGTTCGCGCCGAACACGCACGCGGTCGCCTACATGCTATGGTCGGAAGCCGAGCCGCTGTCGCGTCTCGCCAAGGCGTTCCTCAACGAGGTGCGCAAGGAAAGCGCGCTGCTGGAGCGCACAGCGCCGCAGCAGCAACATGGGGCCGGAAGCAGCTGAGCTTAGCAAGCTTTTGACGTTGGAGCACATGGCACGCATCACCATCATCGAAACCGGACAGGTCCCGCAAAAGTACCGCGAGCGCTACGGCTCATTCCCGGACATGTTCGAGCGCATGGTCCGCACCGAGGACCCGACCGCGACGGTGGACGTCGTCAGCATCCCGAATGGCGATGCGCTTCCCGATCCGCGCGAACTCGAAGCCGTGCTGATCACCGGCGCTGCCGCCGGTGTCTATGACGGGCTCGACTGGATCGCGCCGCTGGAAGATTTCGTACGCACCGCCTACGTCAACGAGACACCGATGGTCGGCGTCTGCTTCGGCCATCAGCTGATCGCGCAGGCGCTCGGCGGCACCGTGCGCAAATCGGAGAAGGGCTGGGGCATCGGGCGGCATGTCTACCGCGTGCTGCCGGAGAACGGCGTCATCGATGGCGAAGCGGTCGCGATCGCGGCCTCACATCAGGATCAGGTGATCGATCCGCCGAAGGACGCGCTGACAATTCTCTCCTCGGACTTCACCCCGCATGCCGGCCTGCTTTACGCCAACGGCGCGACGCTGACCGTGCAGCCGCATCCGGAGTTCGATGTGGGATTTGCCGAGGTGTGTTGTGAGCTGCGCAAGGGCAAAGCGCCGGATGACGTCGTCGCCACCGCGAAGGCGTCGCTGACGCAGCCGATGGACAGCGCAAAGCTGGGCGGGGCGATTACGCGGTTTCTGACGAAGCGCTGATTTGACCTCGCCCGCTTGCGGAAGAGGTCGGATTGCACCTGGCGATGCGAAGCATCGTCGAGCGCAATCCGGGACAGGGGGACTCTCGGCGGGTCCGTCTGCCATCGCGTTTGCTGAGACAGCCCCTCACCCCAACCCTTCAGCGCGAGCGAAGCTCGTCGTGGCCCCGTAAGAAAGGGCAGAGGGAGAGGATGGTTCAGAACGGATCCGTCCCCAGCCCCGGCACATCCGCCGGCCGCGGCCCGGGCGCTGCCCAGTGAAACCGGCGATCCTTCTCCGCAATCGCGATATCGTTGATCGAGGCCTCGCGACGCCGCATCAAGCCGTGCTCGTCGAACTCCCACTGCTCGTTGCCATAGGAGCGATACCATTGGCCGTTTCCATCGTGCCATTCATACTGGAAGCGCACCGCGATGCGGTTGCCGTCGAAAGCCCAGAGATCCTTGATCAGGCGGTAGTCCTGCTCCTTCTCCCATTTGCGGGTGAGGAAGGCGACGATGGCTTCGCGGCCCTGGAACACTTCGGAGCGATTGCGCCAGCGGCTGTCCTCGGTATAGGCAAGCGAGACGCGCACCGGATCGCGTGAATTCCAGGCATCCTCCGCCATGCGCGCCTTTTGCGCGGCGGTCTCACGGGTGAAGGGCGGAAGTGGCGGGCGCGACATGATGGCCTCATCGGTTTGCTGCGTGCGCAAATCTATCGCTGCTTGCCGCGGAGTCGAGAGGCGATCCCCTATCGGGCGATCACGAAATCAGATCGGCCTTCATCAAGGTGCGGATCGATTTCGGGATCGGCTGGGCGCGGCCGCCGCTGATGAAGGCGACCCGGACTTCGGCTTTCACCAGCACGTCTTCGCCGCGCCGCACCTCCTGCGCCAGCATGATCGAGGCGCCCTTCACCGCAATCGGCCAGGTCACGACATCAAGCACATCGTCCATCCGCGCCGGCTTGAGGAAATCGAGGTGCATCGAGCGCACGACGAAGGCAAAGCCGGCGCCTTCGGTCTCGGGTTGGTCGAACAGCGCCTGCTGCTCGGCACCCATGAGCCTGAGATGATTGGTGCGCCCGCGCTCCATGTAGCGCAGATAGTTGGCGTGATAGACGATGCCGGAGAAATCCGTGTCCTCGTAGTAGACGCGGACCTGCATGTGATGGCGGCCGTCGCGGATCTCGCCGTCGAGATGGGCAGTCACGTCGCGGGCCTCTTGGCTTTTTGCTACCAGCCCGTTTTGCCGCAAAAGCGGCCGGCCGCGCAAGCGCGTCAGGATACGACCGGGGCCGCCCGGCCCAGCGTCACCTCGACGATCTCGGGCGGCACGCCGACGCGGATCGGCATGAGGCTGCAACCGAGGCCGCCGGAGACGATGACGTCACATTTCAGTCGGAAGTGACCATAGGCGAGCCGGAGGCCATGCTGGGGCCGAACGGCCGGCGACCAGCCGAGCAGGCGGACCTGGCCGCCATGGGTGTGGCCGGACAGTTGCAGCGCGACGCGCGCGGGCACGCGCGGTGCGATGTTGGGCTCATGCGCCAGCAGGATGACCGGCGCATCGTCGGTGACCTTGGCAAGCGTGCCCGCGAGATCGTCGGCACCGAACCGCGTCACACTCCGGAAACGCTGCGCCGGCGCAAAGGCGAGCTGGTCGCCGAGGCCGGCGAGCCAGAAGGAGCGGCCGTCCTTGGCGAGGCGCACAGTGTCGTTCTCGTAGACGGGAATGCCGGCCGCCTCCAGCGCGCGATGCGCGACGGTCGGCCCGCGCCCGGCCCGCTGCACGCTCCTGTCGTCCCAATAATCGTGATTGCCCATGACGGCATGGACGCCGAGCGGCGCCTTGAGGCCGGCCAGCACCCTCGCCCATTCGCTCGGCAGAATGATGCGCGTGACCTGGTGAACGCCCGCGACATAATCGCCGAGCAGCACGATGAGATCTGCATTCAACGCGTTGGTGCGGTCGACGATCGCCTCGATCCGCTCCAGCGACATCCAGGGATCGCAGGCATGAATGTCAGCGATCGCCGCGATCTTCAGCCGGAAATCCGCCGGCCATTGCCGCGGGGCGGGATGATAGCGGGTGACGCGGAGCCGCATCGGCTCGATGCCGACGCCATAGGCCGCGGTCGAGACGCCGAGGGCGGACAGGCCGCCGATGGACCGGATGAGATGCCGACGCGAGATCATGGAAGCCCGATCGTGATGCACTTTCCTGATGCGGCCCGATTGAAGCGGAATTGGGGTGCGCCGGTGCAGACCACCCGTATCCTCGTGCAAATTGCCTGCACAAAGATTACTCGAAGTTCATGGCAACCTGGTCTTTTGCGCGATCAGTCGTAGCTCTCGTCGGTGCCGAACAGGCCGAACTGTGCCGCCGCATCGCGCGAGGGTTCGGCGAGGCCGAGATGGCGGAAGGCGTGCGAGGTGAGTAGGCGACCGCGCGGGGTGCGCTGGAGATAGCCGCACTGGATGAGATAAGGCTCGATGATGTCCTCGATCGCATCGCGCGGCTCCGAGAGTGCGGCGGCCATGGTTTCGACGCCGACGGGACCGCCGCCATAGTTGAGCGCGATGGTCGAGAGGTAGCGGCGGTCCATGGCGTCCAGGCCCGCGGCGTCGACCTCGAGCGCGCTCAGCGCGTGGTCGGCGATCTCTCGGTCGATCTTTTCGGCGTTGGCGGCTGAAGCAAAGTCGCGCACGCGGCGGAGCAGACGGCCGGCGATGCGCGGCGTGCCGCGGGCGCGGCGCGCGATCTCGTTGGCGCCGTCAGCGCTCATGCCGACGTTGAGCACGCGGGCGCCGCGGGTGACGATGCTCTCGAGCTCCTCGATGGTGTAGAAATTGAGCCGGACCGGAATGCCGAAACGGTCGCGCAAGGGATTGGTGAGCAGGCCTGCGCGCGTGGTGGCGCCGACGAGGGTGAATTTCGACAGCTCGATCTTGACCGAGCGCGCCGCCGGCCCCTCGCCGATGATGAGGTCGAGCTGGAAATCCTCCATCGCGGGATAGAGCACCTCTTCCACCGCCGGACTCAGGCGATGGATCTCGTCGATGAAGAGCACGTCGCGCTCTTCGAGATTGGTCAGTAGCGCGGCGAGATCGCCGGCCTTGGCGATGACAGGGCCTGACGTCGCGCGAAAGCCGACGCCGAGCTCTTTCGCCACGATCTGCGCCAGCGTGGTCTTGCCGAGGCCGGGGGGACCGACGAACAGCACGTGATCCAGGGCCTCGCCGCGCTTGCGCGCCGCCTCGATGAAGATCGAGAGATTCTTGCGCGCCTGCTGCTGGCCGACGAAGTCGGAGAGCGATTGCGGGCGCAGCGCGGTGTCGCCGACATCGTCGCTGCGGCGCTCGGGCGAGACCATGCGGGAAGCCCTGGGATCGCTCACTTCGCGAGCTCCTTCAAGCCGAGCCGGATGAGCTGGGCCGTCTCGGCGCCTTCACCGGCACTGCGCGATGCCGAGGCAATCGCGGCAGCTGCCTGCGGCTGGCCGTAGCCGAGATTGACCAGGGCGGAGATCGCATCCGCCACCGGGCGCGGCGCGCGCTGGTCGTCAACGGCGCCGGCGAGATGAACTACGGCGGGATCGACGTTGGCGAAGGCTGGCGCCTTGTCCTTCAATTCGGTGACGATGCGTTCAGCGACCTTGGGTCCGACGCCAGGCGTGCGCGACACCGCGGCCTTGTCGCGGAGCGCGATGGCATTGGCGAGATCGGCCGGCGCCAGCGTACCGAGCACCGCGAGTGCGACCTTGGCGCCGACGCCCTGCACGGTCTGGAGCAGGCGAAACCATTCGCGCTCCTGGTCGGTCCGGAAGCCGAACAGTTTTATTTGATCCTCGCGAACATAGGTCTCGATCGACAGCACGGCGGCCTCGCCGGGCGAAGGCAGATGCTGCAACGTGCGCGACGAGCAATGCACCTGATAACCGACGCCGCCGACGTCGAGGATGACGAAATCCTCGCCGTAGGAATCGATCAGGCCCTTGAGCTTGCCGATCATTTTAGGACCTCGATCGCGGCGGACACTCCTCTGTCGTCATGGCCGGGCTTGACCCGGCCATCCACGACTTCGCGATCATCAAGAAAGAACGTGGATGCCCAGGACAAGCCCGGAGATGACGACCATGAGTTGCATCGACCGATCATATCCCCACCACCTTCAGCCTGAGCGCCGTGCTCTGGCGGTGATGGGCGTGGGTGATGGCGATGGCGAGCGCATCGGCCGCGTCCGCGGACGGCGGCTCGGCTTTCGGCAGCAATATCTTCAGCATCATCGCGATCTGTTGCTTGTCGGCGTGGCCGGCGCCGACCACCGTCTTCTTGACCTGGTTCGGCGCGTATTCGGCAACACTGATGCCGAACATTGCGGGCGCCAGCATGGCGACGCCGCGGGCCTGGCCGAGCTTCAGCGTCGCGACGCCGTCCTTGTTGACGAAAGTCTGCTCGACCGCGGCTTCGATCGGCTTGTGATCAGACAGAACCGCCGCGAGCCCCTCGTGGATCGCGAGCAGGCGGCTCGACAGCGGCAGATCGTCCGGCGGTTCCACCGAACCGCAGGCGATGTAGACCAAACGATTGCCCTCAGCCTCGATCACGCCCCAGCCGGTGCGGCGCAGGCCGGGGTCGATGCCGATGATGCGAACGGGGCCACGAATCGGGAGCGCAGTCATGGGCCAGTGATAGCGGCTGGCCGCGATGGGGGAAACAGAAACAGAACGGAAGTAACAGGGGATGTGGGGGAGCGGCAGCGGAGCCGCCATCAACGCATTCGGTGTCGTACCCCGCGGAGGCGGGGTACCCAGTACGCCGCGGCTTATCCGTATCCTTCTGGCGTCTCTGGAATACTGGATCGCCCGCCTTCGCGGGCGATGACAGCGGTGGATGAGGCTACCCGACGGCCTACCCGCCCATCTTCGCCATCAGCGCGTCCGACACCTCGAAATTGGCGTAGACGTTCTGGACGTCGTCGTGCTCGTTGAGCAGGTCCATCAGCTTGAGCAGCTTCTCGCCGGTCTCGTCGTCGACTGACACCGTGTTCTGCGGCTTCCAGATCAGCGCGGCCTTGCGCGGCTCGCCGAACTTGGCTTCCAGCGCCTTGGCGACGTCGCGATAGCTCTCGGTCGAGGCGTAGATCTCGTGGCCGCCTTCGCCGGAGACGACGTCGTCGGCGCCGGCCTCGATCGCGGCATCGAGCACCGCATCGTCATCGGCGACGCTGCGGTCGTATTCGATGATGCCGGTGCGGTCGAACATGAAGGAGACCGATCCGGTTTCGCCGAGATTGCCGCCCGATTTGGTGAAAAAGGAGCGGATGTCGGAGGCGGCGCGGTTGCGGTTGTCGGTCAGCGCCTCGACGATGACGGCGACGCCGCCGGGGCCGTAGCCCTCGTAGCGGATCTCGTCATAGTTCTCGCCGTCGTTACCGGCCGCCTTCTTGATGGCGCGCTCGATATTGTCCTTCGGCATGTTCTCCTGGCGCGCGGCGATCACGGCGGCGCGCAGGCGCGGGTTCATGGCCGGGTCTGGCGTGCCGAGCTTGGCGGCGACGGTGATTTCCCGCGCCAGCTTGCCGAACAACTTCGACTTCTGCGCATCCTGCCGCCCCTTGCGGTGCATGATGTTCTTGAATTGGGAATGTCCGGCCATGCGTGGTCTCGTAATCGTGCGCCAAGGTGAGCTTAGGGAAGCGCGGCCTTATAGGCCGTCCACCCACCGGAATGAAAGAGGCTCTACGACTTTAAGGTAACACCGTACTCGCCCGTGCCTAGAAGTCAGGCAGCGTTAACCCTGATTTCATTCCGGACTGCGAAAATAGCGCCCGACCGTTCCCCGACAAGAGAGACCTGATGGCGTTCGGATTATTTCGGAAGCGTCTGCCTGATACGGCTGCGTCCGCGGTCGCCCCCGAGGCTATGCAGCCGGCGGCCCATTCCGAGCCCGCTCCGGCCGCCGAGGCTGATTCGGCCCGGGAGATCCTGGAACTGCTGGAACTCGAGCTCGGGGCGATGATTCGCCAGCTCGAGCGCGCCGCCAATTCAGTGGCTGGCGGCGCCGAAGCGACCGCCGCGACGCTTGCCGCCATCCGCGACCGCACCGACGCCCTCACCGGCCGGACCAACGCCGCGCAGTCGACCGCCTCGACCTTCGCCCATGCCGCCGACAAGTTCACCCAGTCCGCGCAAGGCATCGGCGCGCAGGTCCGCGCGGCCGGCAAGCTCGCCGACGAGGCCAGCACCGCGGCACAGGAGGCCCGCGCCAATGTCGATCGCCTGCGCGAGTCCTCGGCCGCCATCGGCAATGTGGTCAACCTGATCGCGCAGATCGCGCGGCAGACGACGCTGCTCGCGCTCAACTCGACCATCGAGGCCGCGCGTGCGGGTGCGGCCGGCAAAGGCTTCGCGGTCGTCGCCACCGAGGTGAAGGCACTCGCGGTGCAGACGCAAGGCGCCACGGAAGAGATCTCCAAGAAGATCGACGCGCTCCAGCGCGACGCCGCCGGCTCGGCCGACGCCGTACACCGCATCTCGCAGGCGATCGAGGCGATCCGTCCGGTGTTCGACACCGTCAACGGCGCGGTCGCCGAGCAGAATGCCACCACCAGCGAAATCTCTGGCAATGCCGCGAGCGCGTCGGAGTTCATCATCTCGGTCGGCGAGAGCGCGGCCGAGATCGACGCCGCGACCAAGGCCGCCGAGACCCACGGCGAGAACGTCGCCAGCGCCGGCAAGGCGGTCACCACCTTCGCGCAGAAGCTGAAATCGCGTTGCGCAGTGCTGTTGCGCCAGAGCGAGCACGACGACCGCCGCAAAACCGAGCGGCTGCCCTGCCATCTCAAATTCGAGACGTCGCGCGGCGTCATGCCGGTCTACGAGATTGCGATGGACGGCGTGCTGATCGGCGGCGCGGACGCTGGACGGCTGGCACCGCTCACGATGATCGAAGGCAGGCTCGAAGACGTCGGCGCCTGCCGCCTGCGCGTGACCGAGCAGTCCAAGGCCGGCGCCCGCGCGCAGTTCGTTGCCCCCGATGCCGAGCTCTGCGAGAAGATCGAGGACAGGCTCTGGTCGATCCACGAGGAGAATACCGAGTTCGTCACCCGCGCGATGGAGGCGGGCAACGCACTGACCCGGATCTTCGAGCAGGCGCTGGCGCGCGGCGAGATCAAGATCGACGATCTGTTCGACACCGACTATGTCGAGATCGCCGGCACCAATCCGCAGCAATACCGCACCCGCTATCTGGACTGGGCCGACCGCGCGCTGCCGCCGTTCCAGGAGGCCTTCCTCGCCAAGGACGCGCGCATGGCGTTCTGCGCCATGGTCGACCGCAACGGCTTCCTGCCGGTGCACAACAAGATCTATTCGCATCCGCAGCGGCCGGGCGACGTCGCCTGGAATACGGCCAACAGCCGCAACCGGCGGATCTTCAACGATCCGGCGGGGCTCGCCGCCGCGCGCAACCTCCGCTCGTACCTGGCCCAGAGTTATGCGCGTGACATGGGCAACGGAAACACCGTCATGATGCGCGAGATCGATGTCCCGATCCGCATCCAGGGCCGGCACTGGGGTGGATTTCGCACCGCCTACAAGCTTTAGGACGTGGCCCGAATAAGCGGGCAGCGGCTTTTCGACAAGGCCGTGCTCAAGCAAGAAGCCAAGGCGCAAATTGCGCCTTGTGCACGCTCAGGCAAGACCCCGGCCGCGAATCATCCTTTAACGTCAGAATTGGAATGGGAATGCCGCGGGGGGCCGGCGTACGGCTCCGACTGGAGGACCCTTAAGACATGTCCGTCGCACAACTTGCAGTTATGGACACCGGCTCCAACCGGACGCTGGCTGAACGGCTGATCGACCAGCTCGCCGACCGCATCGGCGGTCTTGGCGTCGAGCTCGCCGACATCGCCGGCAACGTCCAGGAAGTCGCGAACCGCGTCGCCAACCAGTCGGAACGGTTCCATCACCTGCAGAAGACGGCCGAGACGATGGTCTCGGCCAATCACGACATCGCCAACGCCTCGCAAGCGGTGCAGTCGACGACGTCCGCCGCCGTCGGCGAGATCGCGCAGTCGCGCAGCGCGGTCGACACCGCCGTCAGCCACATCTCCGGGCTGGTCGCGGCCGTGGAGCGGATCGAGGCGCGCCTCAGCGCCGTCGGCTCGGCGCTGGCGCAGGTCGCAAAAGTGTCCGGCTCGATCGAGGCGATCGCGAAGCAGACCAATCTGCTCGCGCTGAACGCAACCATCGAAGCGGCGCGCGCCGGCAATGCCGGCCGCGGCTTCGCGGTGGTTGCAAGTGAAGTGAAGAATCTTGCGGAAGCCACCCGCCAGGCCACGCACCAGATCTCCGACACGGTGCGCGATCTCGACGGCCAGATCGAAGGCCTGATCGGCGAGAGCAGCGATGCCTCGCAGCGCGCCAAGACCGCAGGCGAAGGCGCGCAAGCGATCTCCGGTATCATCTCGCGCGTCCAGCAGGGCTTCGCCTCGGTGGAAGCGGAGATCGACAGCGTCGCGCGTGCGGCGACCTCCAATCTCCGCCACTGCGACACCGTCATCAGCGAGCTCAACGAGCTCGCCAAGGGCGTCGACCTGTCCTCACGCGATCTTGGGAATGCCGACCGGCGGATTGCAAAACTGCTCGACACATCCGAAGGGCTGATCGCGCTGATCGCCGACAGTGGCGTCGAGACCTCGGACGCGCCGCTGGTCCGCGTCGTGGTCGAGACCGCCAGGCGCATCTCGGCCGAATTCGAAGCCGCGATCAACCGCGGCGAGATCACGCTCGACCAGCTCATGGATGAGAATTATCGCGAAATCCCCGGCACCGATCCCAAGCAGTACAACATCGCCTATGTCGACTTCACCGACCGCGTGCTGCCCGCGATCCAGGACCCGATCCAGAAGTCCGATCCGCGCATCGTGTTCTGCGTCGCCTGGGCCAAGGGCGGCTATTTGCCGACCCACAATCCGAACTACCGCCTGCCGCAGGGCAAGGACCCGATCTGGAACAACGCCAACTGCCGCAACCGCCGCCTGTTCACCGATCGCGCGGTGAAGAAGGTCGCGGCCAACACAAAACCGTTCCTGCTGCAAACCTATCGCCGCGACATGGGCGGCGGGCAGTTCGTGCTGATGAAGGACCTGTCGTCGCCGATCGTGGTTCACGGCAAGCACTGGGGCGCCTTCCGGATGGGTTTCCGGCAGGGCTGACCGCCGCTGCTCTCGGTCCTTGAATCAAAATCTGAAAAACAACCCCATGCACAGTAGCCGGGCGTGGGGGGCAAGCCGGCGGGCGCGCCTTGACTCGTCGGGCAAAACAGGCGCATAATGCTATTATTCCGAAATAGCCATGCACTCCTCTGCCCTTCTCCCCTTGTGGGAGATGGTGGCGCGAAGCGCCGGATGAGGGTCTCTATCGGCGGACAAGGCTGCTTCGGAATGAGACAGGGTCATACGCGAAGACAGACCCCTCACCCGAGTGAGTCTGTGTCTGCCGGCTTCGCGGCCCTCTCCCACAAGGGGAGAGGGCACAGCAATGGGCGTCGCGTTTGATCCCGTCGGCCTGCCGCGCTCGCGTCCCCCGCTTTCCCAATCGCACGAATTTCGTCATCGCACGATTTTGCGCATTCGCACGGCGACCTGCGGTGATCGACGACACGCGCGACGAAAATTCGTCAAAAAATGACGATTATCATATCAAATAGCCTAAAACGCGTGGTGCGATCGCCGCACAAATTCGTGAATGTCATGGGCTGACGCTTCCTCTGCGCAGATATGCATTGCTGCGAATTTGAAAGCTTCATCGTTTCGCATCGGTATGATTAGGGTCGCGCGAAAATTCGCCGAGCTGATCGCCGGACAAGGGGATGCATATGGCTACAACTCTCACCATCAACGGCGAAACGAAATCGTTCGACGCGCCACCCGAAATGCCCTTGCTGTGGGTGCTGCGCGACATTCTCGGGATGACCGGCACCAAGTTCGGCTGCGGCATCGCGCAATGCGGCGCTTGCACGGTGCATGTCGACGGCAAGGCGGTGCGCTCCTGCGTGCTGCCGGTGAGCGCGGTCGCGGACCGCGCCATCACCACCATCGAGCATGTCGGCAGCACGCCTGCGGGCGCGAAGGTGCAGAAGGCCTGGCTCGAGGCCGAAGTGATCCAGTGCGGCTATTGCCAGTCCGGCCAGATCATGGCGGCCGCCGCATTGCTGGCGACAACGCCAAATCCCGATGATTCCGACATCGACGCCGCGATGGCCGGCAACATCTGCCGCTGCGGCACCTATGTCCGCATCCGCGAGGCCATCAAGCTGGCCGCCAACGGCAAGCAGGCGTGAGGTCCACCATGAATGCACACGACACCGTCTCCCGCCGTTCGCTTCTGACTGGCAGCCTCGCCACCGGCTTCCTGCTCGCCTTCCACCTGCCGCTGCGCGCCGCCGTCAACGAACCGGTGCAGCCGAAGGAATCGACCGACGGCAAGTTCGCGCCCAACGCCTTCATCCGGATCGACGAGACCGGCCGCACCGTGCTGATGATGCCGCAGGTCGAGATGGGCCAAGGCACCTACACGTCAATCTCGGCCGTGATCGCCGAAGAGCTGGATGCCGACTGGAGCAAGGTCGAGGTGCAGCACGCCCCGCCCAACGACAAGCTCTACGGCAACCCGACCTTCGGACTGCAAGTCACCGGCAATTCCAACTCGATCCGCGCCTGGTGGCTGCCGCTGCGCAAGGCCGGCGCCACCGCGCGTGCGATGCTGGTGCAGGCCGCGGCCAGCCAATGGGGCGTCGAACCAGCCAGCTGCACCGCGTCGAATGGCGAGGTCGCGCATGCCGCCAGCGGCCGCAAGCTCAGCTACGGCGCGCTCGCGCTTGCAGCCCAGGGCGAGACGCCGCCCAAGGACGTCGCCATCAAGGATCCCAAGGATTTCGTCCTCATCGGCCAGCCGCTGAAGCGGCTCGACACGCCTGACAAGGTCAACGGCAAGGCGCTCTACGGCATCGACGCGATCCTGCCCGGCATGAAGATCGCAGCAATCGCCAATTGCCCTGTGTTCGGCGGCAAGGTCAGCAAGGTCGACGACAGCGCCGCGATGAAAGTCGCGGGCGTGCGCAAGGTCGTCGTGCTCGACGACGCGGTCGGCGTGATCGGCGATCACATGTGGGCGGCCAAGAAAGGCCTCGAAGCGCTCAAGATCGAGTGGAACGAGGGGCCGAACGCCAAAATCACCACCAAGGACATCTGGGACGACCTGCGCAAGGCCAGCCAGAAGGATGGCGCGGTCGCCAAGTCCGACGGCGACATCGCCAAGGCGCTCGCCAGCGGCGACAGGTTCGAGGCGGCCTACGAGCTGCCGTTCTTGGCGCATGCCTCGATGGAGCCGATCAACGCCACAGTCCACGTCAGGCCGGATGCCTGCGAGATCTGGACCGGCACGCAGATCATGACCCGCGTGCAGTCGGAAGCGGCGAAGGCCGCCGGTGTTCCGGTCGACAAGGTGATCGTCAACCAGCATCTGCTCGGCGGCGGCTTTGGCCGCAAGCTCGAGCCGGACATGGTCGTCGCGGCGGTGAAAATTGCCAAGCAGGTCGACTATCCCGTGAAGGTGATATGGACCCGCGAGGAGGACATCCAGCACGACGTCTACCGTCCGGTCTATCGCGACCAGATCACGGCATCACTGGTCGACGGCAAGATCGCGGGCTGGAAGTACAAGGTCGCGGGCTCTGCGGTGCTGGCGCGCTGGCTGCCGCCGGCGTTCCAGAAGGGCATCGATATCGACGCGATCGATGCCGCAGTGGACGCGCCATACGACTTCCCCAACTTCCACGTCGAATATGTCCGCGCCGAGCCGCTGTCGGTGCCGACCGGCTTCTGGCGCGGCGTCGGCCCGAACAACAACGTGTTCGCGGTCGAATGCGCGATGGACGAGCTCGCACGCAAGGCGGGCAAGGACCCGATCGAGTTCCGCAAGTCCATGCTGACCAAGAATCCGCGCATGCTCGCAGTCCTCGACCTGGTCGCGGAGAAATCCGGCTGGAGTCAGACACTGCCGCCGCGCGTCGGCCGCGGCGTCTGCGTGCAGCCGTCATTCGCAAGCTTCATCGCGACCGTGGTCGAAGCGGAGATCGACGAGTTCGGCGAGATCGTGCTCCGCCGCGTCACCTCGGTGGTCGACACCGGCATCGCGGTCAACCCCGATACGGTGAAGGCTCAGATTGAGGGCGGCCTCATCTTCGGCCTCACCGCCGCGCTCTATGGCGAGATCACCATCGACAAGGGCCGCGTGCAGCAGTCGAACTTCCACGACTACCGCATGATGCGCATCAACGAGACGCCGAAGGTCGAGGTCACTGTCGTGAAGAGCGGCGAGGCGCCGGGCGGCATCGGAGAAGCCGGCGTCAATGCCGGACCACCGGCGCTGCGTAACGCGATTTACGCCGCAACCGGCGTGGCGCTGCGGCGCCTGCCCATCGATCGGAAACTGCTGGCGGCGGGGAAGAAGGCATGAGGGGCAAGATGCGTATCCTCACGAGCCTCGTCGTCATCGCCGCGGTGGCGCTCAGCGTCTTCGTCATCCGCGGACCCGGCCCGCTCGACTTCGCGGGCGGCACCAAGGTGGCGCTGGCGGATTACCGCGCCGGCAAGCCGACCGGCGTGCCGGCCAAGCTGGAGAAAGCGAGCCTCGTCGAACGCGGCGAATATCTCGCCAAGGCGGCCGACTGCATGGTCTGCCACACCAAGCCGGGCGAGAAGGACTATTCCGGCGGTCTCGCCTTCAAGCTTCCGTTCGGCACGCTCTATTCCACCAACATCACGCCGGACAAGGACACGGGCATCGGCAATTACAGCGACCAGGATTTTCTGAGCGCGGTCCAGCACGGCAAGCGCCGTGACGGCGCGCGGCTCTACCCGGCGATGCCGTACACGTCCTACACTTTCATGACCGACGAGGACGTGCTGGCGGTGAAGGCCTATCTGTTTAGCCTGCCCGCAGTGCGCGCCAAGGCGCCGGACAACACGCTGTCGTTCCCGTTCAACCAGCGCTGGGCGATGATCGTCTGGTCGGCCGTGTTCAATCCGGATACGCGCTTTGCGCCCGATAGCTCGAAGAGCCCGGAATGGAATCGTGGCGCGTATCTGGCCGAAGCGCTGACGCATTGCGGCGAATGCCACACGCCGCGCAATCTCGGCTTCGCACTTGATAACCGCAAGAAATTCGCCGGCGCGATCACCGCGGGCTGGCGCGCCTTCAACATCTCCTCCGACAAGACGACGGGTCTCGGCAACTGGAGCGACCAGGATCTGATCTCCTATCTGTCGCTCGGCCACGCACCTAGCCACGGTTCGGCCTCGGGTCCGATGGGCGAAGCGGTCGACCACAGTTTTAGCCAGTTCGCGCCGGAGGACATCCGCTCCATCGTTGCTTATCTGCGCAGCGTGCCGCCGCAGCCCTCGCCTGACCTTCCCGCTACCACGGCGCCGGTCGCACCCGCCTCGCATCGCGACGGCATCACCGCCGACGCGCGCGGCAAGAAAGTATTCGCCAGCGCCTGCGCCAGCTGCCACGGCTGGAGCGGCGAGAGCCCGGTGTCGCCGATGGCGACGCTGACCGGCACCTGGGCCGTCAACGACCCCGCGGCCATCAACGTCGCGCAAATCGTGATCTCCGGCACCAAGCGCCACACGCCTGACGGTGCGCTGTCGATGCCGGCGTTCGGCAATGCGTATACCGACGACGAGATCGCGGCGGTGGCGAACTACGTGACGGCGCGGTTCGGCGCGAAGGGCTCGAAGCTGACGGCGAAGGATGTGGCGGAGCTGCGGGAGCAGACGGCGAAGTAGTGCTTCCGCGAATGACGCTGCACCCTCTCCCCTTGTGGGAGAGGGTGGCTTCGCGAAGCGAAGCCGGGTGAGGGGTGCTCTCTGCGGGCGAGCCTCTCGCAGTCGAATTCGCTGATACAACCCCTCATCCGGCGCTTCGCGCCACCTTCTCCCACAAGGGGAGAAGGGGCAGCGGCGTATGCCGCTCGAAAATTCAACTCAACCAAAACTTCGGCGTCGCCGGCTCCAGCCTTCCACCCATGCGCACCGGCGCGACCTTGAGCGCGAGGCCCGTTGCGTCGTCCGTCTCCACCGCAACGCCGCTGAGGGTCGCAACGCCCGCGGCCGGCTCGAAGCGGCCTGATGGAATTCCCGAGGTGAACCGGCGCAGCGGTTCTTCCTTCTGCATGCCGATGATGGAGTCGTAGTCGCCGGTCATGCCGGCATCGGTCATGTAGGCGGTGCCACCGGTGAGGATCTGATGGTCGGCGGTCGGCACATGCGTATGCGTGCCGACGACGAGGCTGGCGCGGCCGTCGCAGAAGAAGCCGATGGCCTGCTTCTCGCTTGAAGCCTCGCAATGGAAGTCGACGACAATGGCATCCGCGGCAACGCCGAGCGGGCAGGCCCCTAACTCGCGCTCGAGCGCTGCGAAGGGATCGTCGAACGGGGTCATGAAGACACGGCCCAAAGCGTTGACGACGAGCGCGTGCTTGCCGTTCTTGGTCTCGACCAGAGCGGCGCCGCGGCCGGGCGTGCCGCGCGGATAGTTTGCGGGACGCACCAGGCGGTCGGCGCGCTCGATGAACACCAGCGCTTCGCGCTGGTCCCAGGAATGATTGCCGAGCGTCACCGCGTCGGCGCCGGCCTCGAGCAATTCGTGGTAGATCGCTTCGGTGATGCCGAACCCGCCGGCCGAATTCTCACCGTTGACGACGACGAAATCGAGGGACCAGTCCTTGACCATGCCGGGCAGATATTCGGCAACGGCAGTGCGCCCGCTACGGCCGACGACATCACCCACGAAGAGAATGCGCAACTTCAGAACTCCGGAAATCGAACACGTCCGATTCCGTTAGCACATAATCCAGCGCCACGTCGTGGGATAGTGCCGGAACCGCCTCGATCTCCTGCGCGGCAAAAGCAAGCCCGATGCCGACGATGTGCTTGGCTTTACGCAAATGCGCGAAGGTGAAATCGTAATGCCCCGCGCCATAGCCGATGCGATGGCCAAGGCGATCGAAGGCCGCGAGCGGCGTCAGCATGATGTCGGGGATCACTTCGGCCGCTGCCGGCGACGGCTCGGGGATGCCGAGCGGGCCAAGCATCAGCCGATCGTTCGGATGGAAGAGGCGGAAGATCAGCGCCTGGCCGCGCGCGGTGACGCAGGGCAGCGCCAGCTTTGCGCCCTCCTCCGCGAGCTTCTTCAACAGCGGCATCGGATCGATCTCGCTGCGGATCGGCGAATAGCCGGAGACGATGCTGCCCGGCAGCAGCGCGAACGGCAGCCCGCGCTCGGCGAGTTTTGCGGCGGCAGCCGCGCGCTTCTTCTCGCTCAGCGCATCGCGCTTGGCGAGGGCTTTGGCGCGGAGCTCGGCTTTGGAGTTGGACATGCGCTTTGGTCCCCCACGTCATCACCCGCGATGCGGGTGATCCAGTATTCCAGAGACGCCAATGCTTAGACCTCGACGCCGCGGCGTACTGGATGCCCCGGTCAAGCCGGGCCATGACAGCGAGCTTGATTGAACCGCAAGCGTGTCGGGAACGCAATTCGACAGGCACGAACCAGAAGGAAGAAACAGTGCGAAGCCGCGGACGCCGTTGAAGCACTCGATCCCGGAGTTCCCTACGAAAGTAGGTGGGCACCATATGTCCGAGCCCACGGGCCCGGCCAGGGACAGTTCCCTAAAGGATCGATAAGGCCCCGGGGATATATGGCTCCTGACGCGCGTCGCAGCCTCGCTGGGGCAATGTAACAACGATACTGACGAATCGCCAGTGCGACGAGCTGGCCACTTGCTTACCTTCCCCTGGGGGCGAGGGTCGTGACGCATGGAGCGAAGCGTAGTGCGGCGCGGGGTGGGGTGATCTCTCCACTCGAACAGTGCCCGTGTGGAGAGATCACCCCACCCCGCTCGCGCTACGCGCGATCGACCCTCCCCTCCAGGGGAGGGTAACGCCCGCAGCCTCATCGAATCCAACAAACTGATCGCGTCTTCCGAAGAGGCTCAGCCGATCGCGATGCCGCCGCCGACGGTGCGGTTCAGGACCTGGGTCGATTTCTCGATGCGCTCGGCGGCGGCGTTCAGCGCGTTCACCACCGCGGTCTGCGTCATCCTCGCGCGCTCGACGGCGGCATTGCGGAAATCCCGGAGCTCGTTCAGCTCCTGCTCCATGGTGCGGATGCGGTTGCCGGCATCGACCAATTCGTCGCAAGCGGTGAGCGCGGCCATCACGGTGAGGCGCGCATCGCCGATCTCGCCGAATTTTCCGCGCAGCGATTGGATCCGCGTCTCCAGGCTCTCGGCGAGCTTGAGCAGCCGCACCTCCTGGCCTTCCTCGCACGCCATGCGGTACTGCCGGCCATTGATGGTGACGTTGATGTGGCTCATCCGTCCTCTCCGGTATCGAGCACCGAGCGTATCGTGACGATCGCGGAATCCAGCCGGTCGGAAATCTCGCGATTGGTGCGCTCGAGCTTGCGCGCTTTCACCAGCGCGCCGTCGAGCTCGTCGGCAAGCCGTGAGCGGTCGGCGCCGAGCGCCTGGATGCGCGCAGCGAGCTCGTTCTCGTCGCGATCGGCATCGCGCCGCCGCTCCACCGCGCTTTCGAGCGCGTCGAGCGCCGCCGTCAGCCTGCGGGTCGCGATCTCGATCTCGACGGCCGAGGACTCGGTCATGGCAGAGCTGTTGGAAACGCGATCGTTCATGCAGTCAGCGGCGGAACCTGGCGGCCTTTACCCAGTGGCCTTTCCCTGGAGCTTGCCGTCCGGCAAAAGACTCGGTTCGGCAAGCGGTTAGAAGCAGAAATTTACGTGGCAAGCTAGCCAAGCGCAACGCCGCCGCGAAACTATGCACCGATCTTGCAGGCACGAGCCCCCCGCGGCAGCGCCCCGCGCTTGTGGCGAGCAAAGCCGGGCCGCCACTTTGCGCTAACACCGGCCCTTCGGGTTCGGGGCCTGCATGACGCAACTTTTGCGGCCAAACCGGCGTTTGATTGCCTTGGACTTCCGGAACTGAGGTGCTATCCCAGCCCCGACCTTACGCGGCCGCGAGGCCCCCTCCCCGCGCGGGCGTACACCGCCAAGCGCCTCATTCCAGACGGATTTTAGACAATGACGCAGGTCGACCACACCCGCATGGCCAACGCGATCCGCGGCCTTTCGATGGACGCTGTCGAGAAGGCGAAATCGGGCCATCCCGGCCTGCCCATGGGTGCCGCCGACATCGCCACGGTGCTGTTCACGCAGTTCCTGAAATACGATGCGTCCACGCCGTCCTGGCCGGACCGCGACCGCTTCGTGCTCTCGGCCGGCCACGGCTCGATGCTGCTTTATTCGCTGCTGTATCTCACCGGCAATTCCGAAATGACGCTGGACCAGATCAAGCAGTTCCGCCAGGTCGATTCGCTCACGCCCGGACATCCGGAGAACTTCCGCACCAACGGCATCGAGACCACCACCGGCCCGCTCGGCCAGGGCATCTCGACCGCAGTCGGCATGGCGCTCGCCGAGAAGATGCTGGCCGCCGAGTTCGGCAAGAAGATCGTCGACCACCACACCTATGTGCTCGCCTCCGACGGCGACCTGATGGAGGGCGTATCGCAGGAAGCGATCGCGATGGCCGGGCACTGGAAGCTGGGCAAGCTGATCGTGCTCTACGACGACAACGGCATCTCGATCGACGGCCCGACCTCGATCGCCGATTCCGTCGACCAGGTGAAGCGCTTCAAGTCGGCAGGATGGGCCGCCGAGAAGATCGACGGCCATGATCAGGCCGCCATCACTGAGGCCATCACGCGCGCGAAGAAGTCGAACAAGCCGACGCTGATCGCCTGCCGAACCACCATCGGCTTCGGCGCCCCGCACAAGGCCGGCACGTCGAAGGCGCATGGCGAGGCGCTCGGCGCCGACGAGCTCAAGGCCGCCAAGGAAAATCTCGGCATCTCGCTCGAGCCGTTCTCGGTGCCCGAGGACGTGCTGAAGGCCTGGCGTGCAGCCGGCAGCCGCGGCGCTTCGGCCAGGCAGGAATGGGAGGCGCGGCTCGCTGAGCTCGGCAGCCGCAAGCGTGCCGAGTTCGAGCGCCGCCTGCGCCACGAGCGGCCGGCTTCGCTCGCCAAGGCGGTGCGCGCCTACAAGAAGGAGCTGCTGGAGAAGCCGATGACGGCGGCGACGCGCAAGTCGTCGGAAGCCGTGATCGAAGTGATTGCCGGCGCGATGCCGATGGAATTTTTGGCCGGCTCGGCCGATCTCACCGGCTCCAACAACAACAAGGCGAAGTCGGCGACCGCCTTCTCGGCCAAGACTCCGAAGGGCCGCTTCATTCATTACGGCATCCGCGAGCACGGCATGTGCGCGGCGATGAACGGCATCTTCCTGCATGGCGGCTTCGCACCGAACGGCGCGACCTTCCTGGTGTTCACCGACTATGCACGGCCCGCGATGCGCCTGGCCGCACTGATGGGCGCCGGCGTCGTCTACGTGATGACGCATGACTCCATCGGCCTCGGCGAAGACGGTCCGACCCACCAGCCGGTCGAGCATCTCGCCGCGCTTCGCGCCATGCCGAACATGCGCGTGTTCCGCCCCTGCGATGCCATCGAGGTCGCCGAGTGCTGGGAGCTCGCGCTCAACCGCGTCGACGGCCCGACCGTGCTGGCGCTGACGCGGCAGAACCTGCCGCAGCTCCGCACCACCGCGCCGAATGATAACCCTTGCGCCGCCGGCGCCTACGAGCTGGTGGCCGCGCAAGGCGAAGCCAAGGCGACGCTGTTCGCCTCCGGCTCCGAGGTCGAGATCGCGGTCGCCGCCCAGAAGCAGCTCGCCGAGCGCGGCATTGCGTCACGGGTGGTCTCGGTGCCCTCGCTCGAGCTGTTGTTAGCGCAACCAGAGGCCAAGCGTGCCGAGATCATCGGCAACGCGCCGGTGAAGGTCGCGATCGAGGCCGCCGTGCGCTGGGGCTGGGATGCCGTGATCGGCCAGGATGGTGAATTTGTCGGCATGCATTCCTTCGGCGAAAGCGGCCCGGCGAAGGACCTTTTCAAGCATTTCGGCATTACCGCCGAGGCTGCGGTTAACGCTGTGCTGAAGCGCGTTTCCTGAGAGTTGAGCTTGCCAAAAAAAAGGACTACCTAACTCCTCATATGATCAAGCACCGTCCGGCCGAACCGGGCGTCCGTCTAAAAACCCTCGCAGGCGCGCACACCGCGCGTTGTGTGGGACGATGGGGTTATTGAACAGCCGTCACTGAACGGTCATTGAAGGAGACGAAACATGGCAGTCCGCGTCGGAATTAACGGGTTTGGCCGCATCGGCCGCAACGTGCTGCGGGCCATCGCCGAGTCCGGCCGCAAGGACATCGAGGTCGTCGGGATCAACGATCTCGGTCCGGTCGAGACCAACGCCCATCTTCTTCGCTTCGACAGCGTCCATGGCCGCTTCCCCGGCACCGTCACCGTCGACGGCGACTCGATCAGCCTCGGCGGCGGCAAGATCAAGGTGACCGCCGAGCGCGATCCCTCGAAGCTGCCCTGGAAGGATCTCGGCGTCGACATCGCGCTGGAATGCACCGGCATCTTCACGTCGAAGGACAAGGCCTCCGCGCATCTGACCGCCGGCGCCAAGCGCGTGCTGGTCTCCGCTCCCGCCGACGGCGCCGACGCCACCATCGTGTACGGCGTCAACCACGAGACCCTGACCAAGGATCACCTGGTCGTCTCCAACGGAAGCTGCACCACCAACTGCCTCGCGCCGGTCGCCAAGGTGCTGAACGATCTCGTCGGCATCGAGACCGGCTTCATGACCACGATCCACGCCTATACCGGCGACCAGCCGACGCTCGACACGCTGCACAAGGATCTCTACCGCGGCCGTGCGGCTGCGATGTCGATGATCCCGACCTCGACCGGCGCCGCCAAGGCGATCGGACTGGTGCTGCCGGAGCTGAAGGGCAAGCTCGACGGCGTCGCGATCCGCGTGCCGACCCCGAACGTCTCGGTCGTCGACCTCAAGATCGTGGCCAAGCGCGCCACCGACGCCAAGGAAGTCAACGCCGCGATGAAGCGCGCCAGCGAGCAGCAGCTCAAGGGCATCCTCGGCTACACCAATGCGCCGAACGTCTCGATCGACTTCAACCACGACCCGCACTCCTCGACCTTCCACGAGGACCAGACCAAGGTGCAGAACGGCACGCTGGTGCGCGTGATGTCCTGGTACGACAACGAGTGGGGCTTCTCCAACCGCATGGCGGACACCGCCGTCGCGATGGCGAAGGTGATCTAAGCGTTACTCTCGCGTCCCGGACGCGGCGCAGCGTGTCTTCACGGTGCGCCGCAGAGCCGGGACCCAATGTCCCGCGTAGGTCCCGGTTCTGCAGCGCACCGCTTCGCGCTGCGCAGCGCCCGGGACAAGAGAGCCTGAGATGAGCAACAAATTCCGCACCCTCGACGACGTCGACGTGAAGGGCAAGCGCGTGCTGCTGCGCGTCGATCTCAACGTGCCCATGGACAACGGGCGCGTCACCGACGCGACCCGGCTCGAGCGCGTCGCGCCGACCATCACGGAGCTTTCAGACAAGGGAGCTAAGGTCATCCTGCTCGCGCATTTCGGCCGGCCCAAGGGACGCGATCCCAAGGAGTCGCTCAAGCCCGTTGCGGAGGCGCTGTCGAAAGTCGTGAAGAGGCCCGTTGGCTTCGCCGACGACTGCATCGGCGAGCCCGCGGCAACGGCTGTGGCCGCCCTGAAGGACGGCGACATCCTGTGCCTGGAAAACACCCGCTTCCACAAGGAAGAGGAAAAGAACGATCCCGCCTTCGTCGCGGAATTGGCCAAGCTCGGCGACATCTGGGTCAGTGACGCATTCTCGGCCGCGCACCGCGCCCATGCCTCGACCGAAGGCCTCGGCCACAAGCTGCCGGCCTATGCCGGCCGCACCATGCAGGCCGAGCTCGATGCGCTGGAGAAGGCGCTGGGCTCGCCGACCAAGCCTGTCATCGCCATCATCGGCGGCGCCAAGGTGTCGACCAAGATCGACCTGCTCGAAAATCTCGTGACCAAGGTCGACGCGCTGGTGATCGGCGGCGGCATGGCCAACACCTTCCTGCACGCCCAGGGCGTCGCGGTCGGCAAGTCGCTGGCCGAGAAGGATCTCGCGCCGACGGCGCTGCGCATCATGGAGAAGGCGGAAGCCGCCAACTGCGCCATCATCCTCCCCGTCGACGCCACGGTCGCCTACCATTTCGCGGCCAACGCGCCCTCGCATGCCTACGGCCTCGACGCGATCCCGGCCGACGGCATGATCCTCGACGTCGGGCCGCAATCGGTCGCGCGCGTCCATGCGGCGATCGACGACGCGGCGACGCTGGTCTGGAACGGACCGCTCGGGGCCTTCGAGATGCAGCCGTTCGACCGCGGCACCGTCGCGGCGGCCAAGCATGCGGCCGAGCGCACCAAGGCCAAGAAGCTGATCTCGATCGCGGGTGGCGGTGACACGGTTGCCGCGCTCAACCAGGCCCATGTGGCCGGCGACTTCACCTATGTCTCGACCGCCGGTGGCGCGTTCCTTGAATGGATGGAAGGCAAGCCCCTGCCCGGCGTCGAAGTTCTGCGCACCAAGTAGTTGGAACGGCAAGCAAGAAGCGGCCCTTTAGGCCCAAACGGAGAGAAAGACAGATGGCTCGGATCACGTTGCGTCAATTGCTCGACCATGCGGCTGAGAACGATTACGGCGTACCGGCCTTCAACATCAACAACATGGAGCAGGCGCTGGCGATCATGGACGCCGCCAACCAGGTCGACGCGCCCGTCATCATCCAGGCCTCGCGCGGGGCGCGTTCCTACGCCAACGACGTCATGCTCAAGCACATGATGGACGCGGTGACCGAGATCTATCCGCACATCCCGGTCTGCGTGCATCTCGACCACGGCAACGAGCCCGCGACCTGCATGACCGCGATCCAGGCCGGCTTCACCTCGGTGATGATGGACGGCTCGCTCAAGGCCGACGGCAAGACCCCCGGCGACTGGGGCTACAATGTCGGCGTCACCAAGACCGTGACCGACATGGCCCATCTCGGCGGCATCTCGGTCGAGGGTGAGCTCGGCGTGCTCGGCTCGCTGGAGACCGGCATGGGCGACAAGGAAGACGGCCACGGCGCCGAGGGCAAGCTCAGCCACGACCAGCTGCTGACCAATCCGGACGAGGCCGTGAAGTTCGTCCAGGAGACCAAGGTCGACGCGCTGGCGATCGCGATGGGGACTTCTCACGGTGCTTATAAATTTACCCGCAAGCCCGACGGCGACATCCTCGCCATGAACGTGATCGAGGAGATCCACCGCAAGCTGCCGAACACGCATCTGGTCATGCACGGCTCCTCCTCGGTGCCGCAGGACCTCCAGGACATCATCAACGCCTATGGCGGCAAGATGAAGCCGACCTGGGGTGTGCCTGTGGCCGAGATCCAGCGCGGCATCAAGAATGGCGTGCGCAAGATCAACATCGACACCGACAACCGCATGGCGATGACCGGCCAGATCCGGAAAGTGCTGAAGGACAACCCGGAGGAGTTCGACCCGCGCAAGTACCTGAAGCCGGCGATGGAAGCCATGACCAAGCTGTGCAAGCAGCGGCTCCAGGAGTTCAACACCGCCGGCCAGGCCTCCAAGATCAAGAAGGTGCTGACCACGGCCGAGATGGCCAAGCGCTACGCCAAGGGCGAGCTGGACCCCCGCGTCGCGTAAGTGGCGGCATGATCCCTCCCTCTCCCCGTTCTTACGGGGAGAGGGTCGGGATGAGGGGCTCTCTCCGCGACTTGTGGCCTTTCGACGGACCTGTACCCCCTCACCCGGATCGCAAGGGCGATCCGACCTCTCCCTGCAAGCGGGGCGAGGTAACAGCACCTCCCCCTTTACCCTGCGACCAACGTTAACTCGGCAATTGCCCGAGAACGGTCTATTTTCACGGGCAAGGGCAGAATCGTTTTGGGAGGACCTCTCGATGAATCTGACTGAACTCAACAGGATCGCGACCGCCATGGTCGCCCCGGGCAAGGGCATCCTTGCCGCCGACGAATCCTCCGGCACCATCAAGAAGCGTTTTGATGCGATCGGCGTGGAATCGACGGAGACCAACCGCCGTGACTATCGCGAGATGCTGTTTCGCTCCAGGGACGCCATGAGCCAGTACATCTCCGGCGTGATCCTCTATGACGAGACGATCTGGCAGGATGCCAAGGACGGCACGCCCCTGGTCAAGCTGATCGAACAGAGCGGCGCCATCCCCGGGATCAAGGTCGACGAGGGTACGCAAGCCTTGCCGATGTGTCCGGGCGAGCTCGTCACCGTCGGGCTCGACAAGCTCGCCGAGCGGCTGAAGAAATACTACGAGCGCGGCGCGCGCTTTGCCAAATGGCGCGCGGTGATCGACATCGGCAGCGGCATTCCCTCGATGACCGCGATCAGCGTCAACGCCCATGCGTTGGCGCGCTATGCGGCGCTGTGCCAGGCCGCGCAGATCGTGCCGATCGTCGAGCCCGAGGTGCTGATGGACGGCGACCACGACATCGATCGCTGCTATGAGGTGACGAGCCGCGTGCTCAACAAGACGTTCCAGGAATTGCGCGTGCAGCGCGTCGCGCTCGAAGGCATGGTGCTGAAGCCGAACATGGCGATCTCCGGCAAGAAGTGCACGAAGCAGGCTTCCGTCGAGGAGGTCGCGGAAAAGACGATCCGGCTGCTGAAGGCCTGCGTGCCGGCCGCGGTGCCGGGCATCGCCTTCCTCTCCGGCGGCCAGTCCGACGAGGAGGCAACCGCCCACCTCAACGCCATGCACAAGCTCGGTCCGCTGCCCTGGGGCCTGACCTTCTCCTACGGCCGCGCGCTGCAGGCCGCGCCGCAGAAGGCCTGGGCGGGCAAGGCCGAGAATGTCGCCGCCGGGCAAGCTGCGTTCAGCCATCGCGCGCGGATGAACGGTCTCGCCTCCAAGGGCGAATGGCAAAGCAGCCTGGAAAAGAAGGCAGCCTAGATCTTGTCGAACAAACCGCCTCCGCCGCGCCCGGCGCCGCGTCTCTATCTCGCGACGCCCGTTGTCGATGATCCGGCTGCGCTCGCTGCCGGGCTGCCGGACCTGCTCGCCTCCGCGGACGTCGCCGCCGTGCTGCTGCGGCTGAAGGAGACCGACCAGCGCACGATGATCTCGCGCGTCAAGGCGCTGGCGCCGCCGGTGCAGAAGGCGGGCACGGCACTGCTCGTCGACGGTCATCCCGACATCGTCGCGCGCGGCGGCGCCGACGGGGCGCATCTCACCGGCCTCGCCGCACTGGAGGAGGCCGCGCCCTCACTCAAGCCGGATCGCATCGCCGGCGTCGGCGGGCTTGTCACGCGCCACGATTCCATGAGCGCGGGCGAGATGGGGGCCGACTATGTGCTGTTCGGCGAGCCCGACGCGAAGGGACAGCGGCCCTCGGCCCAAGCCATCGCGGAGCGGCTTGACTGGTGGGCCGAACTGTTCGAGCCGCCCTGCGTCGGCTTTGCCACCTCTCTGCAGGAAGCCTACGATTTCGCCGCCAGCGGCGCCGATTTCGTGCTGGTCGGCGACTTCATCTGGGCCGATCCGCGCGGGCCCAAGGCCGCGCTGATCGAGGCCGATGCTGCGATCAAGAAGGCCCATGCCACGGCGCCTGCGGGACAGGAGCACGGCTAGCGCCCTGACATGAAGCTCCCGCGCATCACCATCCTTGTCACGCTGCTGCTGACAGCGCCGGCGGCCGCACAGCTGCAGATCACACCACCGGCGACGGTCCCGAGCCCGCCCGCCGAGAAGCAGAAACCCAAGCCGCCTCCCGCCGCCAAGAAGAAGGAGGCCGCGCCGGCGCCGAAACCGTCGGCCTCACCCAAGCCGGCCGCCTCGCCAAAGCCGCAGCTGCCCGCGACCGTGATCCCCGCGCCGCCCGCCGACACGCCCGGCGTCGATCTGGTGTTCGGCGCCTATCAACGCGGCCAGTACAAGACCGCGTTCGATCTCGCCACTGCGCGCGCCGCGGCCGGCGATCCCAAGGCGATGACCATGCTCGGCGAGCTCTATTCCAACGCCATGGGCATCCGCCGCGACTACGCCAAGGCGGTCGAATGGTACAAGCGCGCCGCGGATGCCGGCGACCGCGAGGCGATGTCCGCGCTCGCGATGCTGCGGATGTCCGGCCGCGGCGGTGCGGTCGACAAGGGCGAGGCGGTCAAGCTGATGGCCTCCGCCGCCAAGCTCGGCGAGCCCAAGGCGGCCTACAATCTCGCGCTGCTCTATCTCGACGGCCAGACCCTGCCGCAGGACGTGAAGCGTTCCGCCGAGCTCTTGCGCCAGGCCGCGGACGCCGGCCTGCCCGAGGCGCAATACGCGCTCGCGACCTTCTACAAGGAAGGCACCGGGGTGCCGAAGGACCCCGAGCGCGCGGTGCGGCTGCTTCAGGCCGCCTCGCTCGCCGACAATGTTGATGCCGAGGTCGAATATGCCATCGCCATGTTCAACGGCACCGGCACGCCGAAGAACCAGCCCGCTGCCGTCGCGTTGCTTCGCAAGGCCTCCCGCCAAGGCAGCGCGATCGCGCAGAATCGCCTGGCCTGGGTGCTGATCAACGGCATGGGCGCGCCCGTGGACAAGGTTGAGGGCTTCAAATGGCATCTGGTGGCGAAGACCGGCGGCAAGGGCGATCCGGAGCTCGACAAGCAGCTCTCCGACCTGCCGGCCGAGGACCGGGCAAAGGCGGAGGCCGCCGCCAAGAAATGGCTCGGGACGAAATGACCTGACGCAATGACTTGACCTGGGGCCCCCCGCAGGGCACCCAGTCCCTCAATCAGGCGCGCTTTCGCGCCCTTTCCCCCGACAAGACCAGAGCTCATGCTGTATTCCGCAACTATCAACGTCATGGTCAAGGCCGCGCGCCGCGCCGGCCGCAGCCTCAAGCGCGATCTCGGCGAGATCGAGCATCTCCAGGTCTCGCTGAAGGGGCCGGCCAATTTCGTCTCGCTCGCCGACAAGCGCGCAGAAGAAATCCTCTACCAGGATCTCGCCAAGGCGCGGCCCGGCTACGGCTTCATCGGCGAGGAAGGCGGCACGCGCGAGGGCACCGACAAGAGCCACACCTGGATCGTCGACCCGCTCGACGGCACCACCAACTTCCTGCACGGCATTCCGCAATTTGCGATCTCGATCGGCCTTGCGCGCGAGGGGATGGTCATCGCCGGCGTGATCTACAATCCCGCCAATGACGAGCTCTACATCGCCGAGCGCGGCAAGGGCGCCTTCCTCAACGACCAGCGCCTGCGGGTGGCCGGCCGCCGCCAGCTCAACGAATGCGTGGTGGCCTGCGGCCTGCCTCATATCGGCCGCGGCGATCACGAGGAATTCCGCCGCGAGATGACCGCGATCCAGGACCGCGTCGCGGGTCTGCGCCGCTTCGGCGCCGCCGCCCTCGACCTCGCCTTCGTCGCCGCCGGTCGCCTCGACGGCTACTGGGAGCGCAATCTGCAATCCTGGGATATCGCCGCCGGCATGCTGATGGTGCGCGAAGCGGGTGGAACGGTGAGCGACATCGCGACCCCGGGCGACCCGCTGCTGACGGGGCACGTCGTGTGCGGCAACGAGTTCGTGCACGGGGAGCTGGTCAAGATTTTGCGGAAGGTGGCGTAAGGCGAAGCCCGAGCTTCACACTCCGCCGTCATCACCCGCGAAAGCGGGTGATCCAGTACTCCGTGGCGTCTCGGTCCAATCACAATCGCCGCGGCGTACTGGGATGCCCCGCTTTCGCGGGGCATGACAGTGTGCCTTACGACTTCACCAGCGCCAGGCGGTACCGCAACGACTAAGAGTCGTCATCATCGGATTCCTCGTCGCGATATTCACCGCCGAGGGTCAGGCCCTCGATCGTCGTGGCGCCTTTCGGCTTGATCACCCGGCGAAGCGGGACCGAACTCTCGCTTCGCAAGGCCTCCATCAACTGTTCGGAATGCGTGACAATCCAGATGTCCGCGCGGCGTGATGCCTTGGCGACCAGCCGCGCCAATGGCGCCAGCAGCGACGGATGCAGGCTGGTCTCAGGCTCGTTCAGCGCGATGAAGGGCGGCAGCCGATAGCCCATGAACACTGCGAGCAGGCAAATGTATTTCAGCGTCCCGTCGGATAGTTCATGCGCCCGGAACGGCCGCGGCATATCCTCCAGTTGCAGGTCGAAATCGCACAGGCCGCCCTGCTCCCAGGCGCGGAGTTCGGCGCCCGGGAACGCATCCTGGATTGCGTCCTGCAATTCGGTGGCGTCTTGCCTGATCGTATAAAGCGTCGCCAGGGCCGCGGCCAGGTCGCCTCCATCGGCACTGAGCGAGGGCGTTGTGATTGCCAGACACGGCTTTCGGATCGGCGACGCCGGATCGGTGCGAAAGTCGTGATAGAAGCGCCAGCCCAGCATCGCGTTTCTGATCAGATCGATCTCGGGACATTGCTTGCCATCGTAAAATCCCGCAAGCGCCGGCTCGGACGGCAGCACCGCATCCTTGTGGCTGCTCCATGCGCCGCTATCGTCGCGGACGCTCACGAGCGAATTCTTCCGCTCCATGAGGCGAACCGTTCGCTTGCCCTCAGTCGCCTCGATGCTTTCTTCCTTGATCATCGGCTCGCCGGCAAATGCCGCCGCAATCGGGCTGGGGAATCCGATCTCAATGGAATATTTCAGGCGATCGAATCTGGCGGACAATCGCAGCCGTCCATCCTCGCCGCGTCTGCGGACGCCGGACCAGCAGACTGAATTCAATCCGCCTTCGTCTGCGATAGTGCGCGTGATCCGCCCCGTTGCCGCGTCGCGCAACAGCGACAGGGACTTGTAAAGGTTGGATTTGCCGACACCGTTCTCGCCTACGAACACTGACAAGGGGTGGATGGGTATGGAGAGCCGCCTGATAGAGCGATAGTTCGAGATCGCAATGTCGGTCAAACGCATCACATGTTCTCAATCGGCCGGCTGGCTGTGCATTCGCCCTGTGGTGCGAACGTACACCGCTTCAATCCAGAGATGCAGTTTGGATTGAGGACGCCGAGAAAGCAAGCCGACCGACCGATCCGGCGTTCAGTGGCCCGCCCTTGCCGGCGCGGGCGGCCCATACGCCTCGGGCTTCTTCCCCTCCGTCTGCTCCCGATCGCCCGCCAGCACGCGCTGCACCGAGACGAAGAACACCGGCACCATCAGCAGCGCCAGGATCACCACCGCGATCATGCCGCCCATCACGACGCTGCCGAGCGCCTGCTGGCTGGCGCCGCCGGCGCCGTGCGCGATCGCCATCGGCAGCACGCCGCAGATGAAGGCAAGGCCGGTCATCAGGATCGGGCGGAAGCGCAGGCGGCAGGCTTCGATGGTGGCGTCCACCAGCGGCTTGCCCGCTTTGCGCAGATCCTTGGCGAATTCGATGATCAGGATCGCGTCCTTGGCGGCGAGACCGATGATGGTGATGAGGCCGACGGTGAAATAGACGTCGTTGGGCAGGCCGCGCAGCATCGCGGCGATGACCGCGCCGACGATGCCGAGCGGCACGGTGAGCAGCACCGCGAGCGGAATGGTCCAGCTCTCGTAGAGCGCGGCCAGACACAGGAACACCACGAGCACCGAGAGGCCGAGCAGGAACGGCGCCTGCGAGCCCGACAGCTTCTCCTGCAGCGACTGTCCGGTCCATTCATAGCCGAAGCCGCGCGGCAGCCTGCCCGCGAGCCGCTCCATCTCGGCGATGGCGTCGCCCGAGGTGAAGCCGGGCCTGGCTTCGCCGGAGATGCGCACCGCGGGATAGTAATTGAAGCCGGCGATCTGCGTCGGGCCGCGCGCCCATTCCACCGTGGCGAAGGACGAGAACGGCACCAGCTGGCCGCGGCTGTTTTTGACGTTGTAGTTGAGGATATCCTCGGTCCGCATGCGGTCGCGGCTATCTGCCTGCACCACGACGCGCTGCATGCGGCCGCGGTTCGGGAAGTCGTTGATGTAGTTCGAGCCGAGATTGGTCGAGATCGTGTTGTTGATGTCCTCGAAGGTGACGCCGAAGGCGCCGGCCTTCTCGCGGTCGATCACGAGATTGACCACGCCCGCCTCGGGCAGGCCCTCGATATAGACCTTCTGCAGCACCGGGCTCGCATTGGCGTCCGCGATCAGCTGGTCGGCCGCGCGCATCAGGGCGGAATAGCCCTTCTGGCCGCGGTCCTGGAGGCGGAACGAGAAGCCCGAGGAGTTGCCGAGATTGTCGATCGGCGGCGGCTGCAGCGCGGAGATCTTGGCGTCGCGGATCGACGCCCCCAGATCGCGGTTGATGTCATTGACGATCGCCGCGGCGGAATCCTTCGGCCCGCGCTCGGACCAGTCCTTCAAGGTGATGAAGGCCTGCGCGGTGTTCATGCCCTGGCCGGAGAAGCTGAAGCCGGTAAGGAAGGTGACATCCTTCACGCCCGGCCGCTCGGCGAGATATTTCTCGACCTTCTCGATCACGGCTTCCGTGCGCGGATAGGAGGAATCCGATGGCGTCTGCACGTCGGTGGTGACAAAACCCTGGTCGTCGATGGGCAGGAAGCCGCCGGGCAAATTGATGAAGGCCCAGGACAGACCCACCAGCAGCGCGGCATAGACCAGCATGAGGCGGCCGGTGCGCTTGAGCGAGAAGCCGACGGTGCGGGAATAGCGCTCCTTCCCGCCTTCGAGCATGCGGTTGAACCAGCCGAACACGCCCTTCCTGGCATGACCGTGACCGGCGGCAACGGGCTTGAGCAGGGTCGCGCACAGCGCCGGGGTCAGCGACAGCGCCAGGAAGGCGGAGAAGCCGATCGCGGCGACCATGGTCACCGAGAACTGGCGGTAGATGATGCCGACCGAGCCCGGGAAGAACGCCATCGGCACGAACACCGCCATCAGCACCAGGGTGATGCCGATGATGGCGCCCGATATCTGCGACATCGCCTTGCGCGTCGCCTCCTTCGGCGACAGCCCCTCCTCGCTCATGATGCGCTCGACATTCTCGACCACGACGATGGCATCGTCGACGAGGATGCCGACCGCGAGCACCATGCCGAACATCGAAAGCATGTTGATGGAGTAGCCGGCGAGCAGCAGCGTGGTGCAGGCGCCCAGAAGCGCCACCGGCACCACGATGGTCGGAATGATGGTGTAGCGGATGTTCTGGAGGAACAGGAACATCACCACGAACACCAGCACCACCGCTTCGACCAGCGTCGACAGCACTTTCTTGATCGAGGCCTCGACCACTGGCGTGATGTTGTAGGGGATCTCGTAGGTGATGTTGGCCGGGAAGAAGCGCGACAGCTCCTTCATCTTCTCCTCGACCGCGCTCGCGGTCGCCAGCGCGTTGCCGGTCGGCGACATCAGCACCGAGAGACCGGCGGTCGGCTTGCCGTTGAGGCGCGTGTTGAACTGGTAGCTGAGGCCGCCGACCTCGATGCGCGCGACGTCGCGCAGGCGCACGGTCGAGCCGTCGGCATTGGCGCGCAGGATGATGGCGCCGAATTCATCGGGCGAGGAGAGCTGGCCCTTGACCAGGACCAGAGCGGAGGTGCGCTGGGTCGCGGTCGACGGCTCGGCGCCGATGCTGCCCGAGGCGACCTGCGCGTTCTGCGCGGCGATCGCCTTGTTGACGTCGTCCGCGGTCAGGCCATAGCCGACGAGCTTTGCCGGATCGACCCAGACGCGAAGCGAGCGCTCGGTCGAATAGAGCGTGGCGCGGCCGACGCCGGGGATGCGGCGGATCTCGCCGAGCACGTTGCGGATCATGAAGTCGCCGAGGCCGACCTCGTCCAGGCTGCCGTCGGTCGAATTCAGCGTGATGATCTGGAGCACGGCGCTGGATGCTTCCTCGATCAGGATGCCCTGCTGGATCACCGCGCGCGGCAGGCGCGCCTCGACGCGCTTGATGCGGTTCTGCACCTCGACCGAAGCCGCACTGGTATCGGTGCCCGGCTGGAAATTGGCGATGATCTCGACCTGGCCGAGCGAGTCGCTGGTCGATTCGAAATTGAGGATGCCGGAGGCGCCGTTGAGCTCCTCCTCGATCAGGCGCGTGACGCTGTTGTAGAGGTTTTCGGGCGAAGCGCCGGGATAGCTGGTCGAGATCGAGATCGAGGGCGGCGCGATGATCGGATATTGCGCGATCGGCAGCAGCGGTACCGCGATCGCGCCGATCAGACAGATGAACAGCGCGACTACCCAGGCAAAGATCGGCCTGTCGATGAAGAAACTCGGCATGGCGGATTACCGCGTGACTTTCTCGGCGTGCCGGTTGTCCGCGGTCGCGTCCGCCTCCGACCAGGATTGCGGCTTGACCTTGTCGCCGGCTGCAAACTTCTGGAAGCCTTCGACCACGACCTTGTCGCCGGCCTTCAGGCCCTCGGTGACGAACCAGAAGCCGTCCTGCACCGAGCCGGTGCGTACCGGCTGCACCGCGATGCGGTTGTCGTCCTTGACCACGAACACCTCGCTGCCGCCGCCGCCATTGCGCTGGATCGCCTGCTGCGGCACCGCGATGGCATCGGAGTCGAGGCCCTGGTCGATGCGAACGCGGACATACATGCCCGGCAGCAGCTCGCGCTTCGGATTGCGGAACTCGCCGCGCAAGGTCACCTGCCCGGTATGGGCGTCGACCTTGGCGTCGGAGAACAAGAGCTTGCCGTCGAGCGAATAAAGCGTGTTGTCGTCGAGCACGAGGCGGACCTTGGCGGCATCGGCGGCGATCCGCTCGAGGTCGCCGCTCTCAAAGGCGCGGCGGAGCTGGTTGAGCTCGGTCACCGACTGGGTGAAGTCGGCATAGATCGGATCGAGCTGCTGGATGGTGGCAAGATTGGTCTCGTTCTGCACCGCGAGCGCGCCCTCGCTGACGAGGGCCGCACCGACGACGCCCTCGATCGGCGCGCGCACGGTGGCATAGTCGAGATTGAGTTTTGCGCGGGCGAGCTCAGCCTTGCGGCCTTCGACCTCGGCCTGGGCCTGGCGCTCGGCGGCCACCGCCCTCTCGTTCTCGGCCTCGGGCGCGGCGCGCTGGCTGGTCAGCGTGGCGATACGGTGCGCCTGCTGCTTGGCCTGCATCAGCGCAGCCTCGGCCTTGGCGAGCGCGGCCTCGTTGGCCATCACCTCGACCTCGAACGGACGCGGATCGATGCGGTAGAGCGGATCGCCGGCCTTCACCTCGCTGCCCTGGCGGAACAGGCGCTCGACCACGATGCCGGAGACGCGCGGGCGCACCTCGGAGACCCGGGTCGGCGCGATACGGCCCGGCAGCTCGCGCACCACGGCACGGGCCTGCTGCTTGACGACGACGATGCTGACGTCAGGGTCCGCCGGCGGAGCGGCGGAGACGGCCGAGCTCGATTCCTCGCAAGCTGCGAGCAGCGGCGCAAAGGCCGCGAGCATCATTGCAACGCATGCCGATCGCGCGCGAAGTCCTGACATGAAGTTAAGTGCCTCGAGGTTGTTGAAAACTGATCACACGCCGCGCCGGCCCGTTCTGGACAAATCCGCGCGGCTCGTGCCGTCAAAATAGAATGGACTTGCTGCGACGCAACGCGTGCGGCGGGCGGCTCAATGTCACACGGCCTATGGCGCTGACTTCTGGAGGCTTTTCTGGACTCACCGGATTGTGAGTCCGGCTCCATCACGGCGTGCTGCGACGGAACATCGCAATCACCCCGCGGCTCTCATCCGATACCGGCTGACGCCCCATTCGGTTCCGTGGGCATAGCCGAACAGGCCCGAGGTCGCGAGCAGGAACCAGCGCCAGCGGCGCATCCAAAGGCCGGCCTCCTCGCCATGGACGTTGCGCAAGCACGCTTCGATCGCATCGCGATGCGCATCGAAATTGGCGAGCCAGTCGTTCGCGGTGCGCTGATAGTGCGTGCCGCTCCAGCACCATTCCTTCTCGACCGAAAAGATGTCGTCGAACTGCCTGACGAGGTGATGGCTCGGCATCAGCCCGCCGGTGAAGACGTGCTGGGCGATCCCGTTCTCGCGATCGATCCGGTCGAACAGATCGGAGCCGGCGCGATGCGTGGCGATGTGCATGAAGAAGCGCCCCTCGGGGGCGAGCCACGACCGCAGGCGCGTCATCAGCTTGCGCCAGTTCATGACGTGCTCGAAGGTCTCGACCGCGACGATGCGGTCGAACGCGCCTTCGGGTGCGAACACGCACATGTCCGCATCGACCACGCGCAGGTTCGACAGCCCGCGCAGCCGCGCCTGTTCCGCGACATAGGCTCGCTGCGCCTGCGAGTTCGACACCGCGGTCACCGTCGCGTGCGAAAACCGCCGCGCCATCCACAGCGACAGCGAGCCCCAGCCGCAGCCGAGCTCGAGGATGGCCTGGCCGTCGGCGATGCCGGCATGCTCGACGGACTGCCGCAGCGCCTCCTCTTCCGCCTCCTGCAAGGTGGTCGCGTCGGACTTGTAGAAGCAGCAGGAGTATTTGAGGTTGGGGCCGAGCAGTTGCGCAAAGAACGCTGCCGGCACTTCATGATGTCCGGTATCGGCCTCGCCAGCGATCGGCCGCAGGATCATCCGCCCGGCGAAGGCGGCATCGTCGGCTGCATCCAGCGCGGACAGGCGCGAGGCCGTGCGCGAGCACAGGCGCTGGATCGCGGCGCGGATCACGACGTCGGGCAGCGGCACGCGTTCGGCAGTCCCGATGATGGCGGAGACAACGCTCATGCGACCACTCCCTTGGCAGATCTCGCGGGGGCAGCGGAGGGAAGAACGGGCAAGTACCGGCAACGACTAGGGTAGCCCCAGGGCACCGGCGGCCTTGGGGGATGGCGAACTCTTGCAGACGACGAGATATCAAAGCACGGTTTCCGCTTTGGGTTCCGGGCACTGTCCACGAAATCGGCGCATCCGGCGCTTTTTTTGGGCCGGCGCTGTGCCATAGTGCGCACTGCAATCAAGTTACGGATGATACCGGCCATGCCGCCTGGCGCCTCGCCCCGCTCCTCCATGGATATCGAGTACACGAAACTGTCCTCACCCAGCGTCTTCCTGGTGCGGATGCTGGTCTTCCTGGTGCTGTGCACCCTGGTGGGCGTGGTGCTCTACAAGCAGATCATCCAGGCCTTCTTCGCCAATCCCGGGCTCAATGCCCTGATCGGCGGCGTGCTGTTCATCGGCATCATCCTGGCCTTCCGCCAGGTGATCCGGCTCTATCCTGAGGTCTCCTGGGTCAACAATTTCCGCATTGCCGATCCTGGCCTCGCTCCGTCCCGGCACCCCAAGCTGCTGGCGCCGATGGCCGCGATCCTCGGCGGCGAGCGCTCCGGGCGGATGAGCATCACCCAAACCACCATGCGGCACCTGCTCGATTCGATCGCGACCCGCCTGGATGAAGCCCGCGACATCTCGCGCTACATGACTGGGCTGTTGGTCTTCCTTGGCCTGCTCGGCACCTTCTGGGGCCTGATCGAGACGGTCGGTTCGGTCGGCAAGGTGATCGACGGGCTGAAGGTCGGCAGCGATTCCGGCGCCCTGTTCGACACCCTGAAGGAGGGCCTCGCCGCCCCGCTCGGCGGCATGGGCATCTCGTTCTCCAGCTCCCTGTTCGGCCTGGCCGGCTCGCTGATCCTGGGCTTCCTGGATTTGCAATCGAGCCAGGCGCAGAACCGCTTCTACACCGACCTCGAAGACTGGCTCGCCACCACTGTGCGCGAATATGGCAGCGGCGAAGTCCCCGTCCCCGCCGCTGGCGGCGGCGTCGCCGGCGGCGAGCTTCAGGCGGCCGTCGAACGCTTGCGCTCCGTGCTCGAGGAGGGCAGCGCCAGTCGCGGCACCACCGCGGCGATGGCAAGCCTTGCCGAAGCCATCCAGGCGCTGGTCTCGCATATGCGCACCGAGCAGCAGATGATCCGCGAATGGGCCGATGGCCAGGGCGAGCAGAACCGCGAGATCCGGCGCCTGCTGGAACGGCTCGCGCGCCAGCCAGAAAAGGGCTGAAGACCGGAAGGTTTCGTGCCCCGGACGCGATGCAGCACCGGAAGCGCGTTTAGGCGCGTCTTCGCCACGCTATGGTGATGCATCGCTGAGCCGGGACCTGGAGACGAGAATGGATCCCGGCTCTGCGCAGCAGCGTTGCACGCTGCAGCGCATCCAGGACACGAGAGAAGAAGCGGAGAACGATAAATGGCTCTAGCGCGCGGCCGCCGCAGCGAAGGCGCCTTCAACTACTGGCCCGGCTTCGTCGACGCGCTGTCGACGCTGGTGCTGTCGATCGTGTTCCTGCTTTCGGTCTTCCTCGTCGTGCAATTCTTCCTGTCGCAGGAGGTGACAGGCAAGGACAAGGCGCTGGAGCAGCTCAATGCCAAGATTGCGCAGCTCAACGAGCTGCTCTCGCTGGAGAAGCTCGGCAAGCTCTCGCTCGACGACCAGGTCGCGCAGTTGAAGGCGGGCCTCGCCTCGGCGGAGTCCGAGCGCGACCGCATGAAGGGCCTCTATGAAGGCCTTGCCAACGCCGGCAATGACGCGCAGGGCAAGACCGCGGAGCTCGGCAAGGCGCTGGACTCGGAAAAGGCGGTCTCGGCGCGGGCGCTGGCGCAGATCGAGGTGCTGAACCAGCAGATCAGCGCGCTCAGACGGCAATTGGCGGCGCTGGAGGAGGCGCTCGATGCATCCGAGAAGCGCGACAAGGAATCGCAGAACCGCATCGCCGATCTCGGCTCCCGCCTGAACGTCGCCCTAGCGCAGCGCGTGCAGGAATTGTCGCGCTACCGCTCGGAATTCTTCGGTCGCCTGCGCGCGATCCTAGGTAACCGCCCCGACATTCGCATCGTCGGCGACCGCTTCGTGTTCCAGTCCGAAGTGTTCTTCGACACCGGACAGGCGACATTGCTGCCCGAGGGCCGCGCCGAGCTCGAGACGTTGGCGACCGCGCTGATCGATCTCGACAAGAAGATCCCGAGCGAAATTCCCTGGGTGCTGCGCGTCGACGGCCATACCGACTTGCGCCCGGTCAACGGCCCGAACTTCAAGTCGAACTGGGACCTGTCCGCCGCCCGCGCCATCTCGGTGGTGCAGTACCTGATCTCGCTCGGCGTCCCCGCCCAGCGCCTCGTCGCCGCCGGCTTCGGCGAATTCCAGCCGCTCGACACCGGCAACACCGAGGAGGCCTACAAGCGCAACCGCCGCATCGAGCTGAAGCTGACGGAGCGGTAGCGTGAGGGGCGCGCGATACTCACCGCACCGTCATGGCCGGCTTGTCCCGGCCATCCACGATCTTCGCTCTGCACCGATAGAAAGGCGTGGATGCCCGGGACAAGCCCGGGGCATGACGACCTTTGTAAAATGAGTACCATCCACCTCCGCCCTTACCTTCCCGAGGACGAGGCAGCCTCGATCGACCTCTGGCATCGCACTTGGCAAGAGGCCTATCCGCAGATCGATTTTGCCGCGCGGCTCACATGGTGGCGCGAGCGCTGGCGCAAGGATCTGGTGCCCAACGCCCAAATCATCGTCGCCGAGCAGGACGGCGCGCTGACCGGCTTCGTCACCATCGACGGCGAAGGCTATCTCGACCAGCTCGTGGTCGATCCAGATCACTGGGGCTCGGATGCGGCGCGACTGCTGGTGGATGAGGCGAAACGGCTGTCGCCATCGGGCATCACGCTGCTCGTCAACAAGGACAATGCCCGCGCTATCCGCTTCTACGAGCGCAACGGCTTTAGCCACGCCGGCGACGACGTGAACCCGACCTCGGGCCGGCCGGTGCTGAAGATGATCTGGCGGGCGTGATCTGGCGGGCGTGATTCCAGTCACGCGGGGATCCCGCGGCGTCGGTTATTCGTTGTGTCAGCGATGGCAGGCGGATGGAGACAATCGATGAAGCTGAGCGAGCTCGCCAAGGGATCCTCGGTGATGCTGGGCGTCATCGTCGCCGGATTTTTATCGACGACCTATGTCGACCAGCATTTTGCAACATCGAGCGCCGCTCCGCCGACGAACAGCCCCGGACCGTCGGCCTGCGTGGACACGGACGGAAGCTGGAAGAATTGGCCGTGGCCGAATGTGCCGGCGCTGTCGCCGAAGTGCCAGTGAGCGCGGCTCGAAAACGAGCCGTCATGCCCCGGCTTTCGCGGGCAATGACACGTGAATGAGGCGGCGTCTCACGCCCCCTCGAACTGCAACCTCGCCAGCCGGGCGTAAAGCCCGTTCGCCGCGACCAGCTCGGCATGCGTGCCCTGCTCGACGATCCTGCCCTGGTCCATCACCAGGATGCGGTCGCAGGAGAGGACGGTGGCGAGGCGATGCGCAATGACGAGCGTGGTGCGGTGACGCATCAGCTCTTCCAGCGCGGTCTGCACCAAGGTCTCGCTTTCGGCGTCGAGCGCGGAGGTGGCTTCATCGAGCAGCAAGAGCGGGGCATCGCGCAGAATGGCGCGGGCGATCGCGATACGCTGGCGCTGGCCGCCCGACAGCGTCACGCCGCGCTCGCCGAGCGGGGTCTCATAACCTTCGGGCAGGCGGCGGATGAACTCGGCGGCGTGCGCGAGCTCGGCCGCGCGCTCGACCTCGGCATCGCTCGCATCGGGCCGGCCGAAGCGGATATTCTCGCGGGCGCTTGCCGCGAACACGTTGGACTCTTGCGGCACCAGCGCGATGCGGGAGCGGAAATCGCGCGGATCGGCAGCCTTCACCGGCACGCCATCGAGCGAGATCGCGCCGCTGCGCGGATCGTAGAAGCGCAAGAGCAGATGGAAGATCGTGCTCTTGCCGGCGCCGGAGGGACCGACGATCGCGACCTTCTCGCCGGGGCGAATGGTGAATGAGACGGCGTCGAGCACATTGACGTCGGGCCGCGCGGGATAAGCGAAGCTGACATGGTCGAAGCCGACCTCCCCGCGCGCCGGCACCGGCAGGGCGCGCGGCGATGCGGGCGCTGCGATTTCTGGCTGCACGTGCAGGATCTCGAACAGGCGCTCGGCTGCGCCCGAGGCCGCCGCGACCTCGCCCCAAACCTCGCTGAGCTGGCCAAGGCCTGCCGCAGCGAAGGCGGCATAGAGCACGAACTGGCCGAGCCGGCCCGGCGTGATGGTGCCGGTCAAGACGTCATGCGAGCCGATCCAGAGGATCGCGACCACGCTTGCGAACACGATAAAGATGATGACGGCCGTCAGCACCGCGCGCGCCTGCGTCGAGGTCCGCGCGGCCTCATAGGCCTGCTCGACCTCGCCGCCGAAACGTTTCGCGGCCAGCCCCTCGCTGGTATAGGCCTGCACCGTGCGAATGGCGCCGACCAGCTCGCCGGCATAGGCGGAGGCATCGGCCAGCGTGTCCTGCGCATTGCGCGACAGCCGCCGCACCCAGCGGCCGAAGGCAACCAGCGGCAGCACGATCAGGGGAATGGCGAGCAGCACGAAGCCGGAGAGGCGCGGGCTGGTGATCACCATCATCGCCGTGGCGCCGACGAACATCATGAGATTGCGCAGCGCGATCGAGACCGAGGCACCGACTGCGGATTTGATCTGGGTGGTGTCGGCGGTGAGGCGGGACACCAATTCGCCGCTGCGCGCGGAATCGAAGAAGGAAGGCGAGAGCGAGAGCAGATGGGCAAAGACGTCGCGCCTGAGATCGGCGACGATGCGCTCGCCGATCGTCATCACGAGATAATAGCGCGAGGCGCTGGCGAGCGCGAGCACGGCGACCACTGCGATCATCACCGAGAAATAGCTGTTGATCAGCGCGATGCCTTCCGGCGAGAGACCGAAATCGATCATCCGGCGCACCGCGACCGGCACCAGCAGCGTCGTCAGCGCCGCGATCGTCAGCGCGACGAAGGCGAGCGCCGCGCGGCCGCGATAGCGCGCGACATAGGGCGCCAGCGCCAGCAGCGGCCGCAGCCTGGCGCGGCTCTTGGCGGGCTGCTCGATCAGCTCGGCTTCGATCGACGGGGCTTCCGCCTGTGCGCTGTCGCGCTCGTCGCGGTACTGGTCGTCAAGCCGTTCCACAGCGCTCATGAGATCCGGACCCAGGGAGACAAGTCAGCTCCACATAGGCCGGTGCAGGAGGAGTGGCAAATCCGGGATGTCCCTTAAGGGTGGGCCCGGTTCTTAAGTCCCCACAATGGCTTGTTTTAGGGGACCTCGTGGGGTATAGAGCCGCCCAAATCCGTCATTCAATAGTCACTCAAGCAAGGCGCCGGGCGCCGAGGAATTGCCATGAAAGCCGAAATTCACCCGAATTATCATACGATTACGGTCGTCATGACGGACGGAACCGAGTACCAGACCCGTTCGACCTGGGGTAAGGAAGGCGACAAGCTGCACCTCGACATCGACCCGAAGTCGCACCCGGCCTGGACCGGCGGCTCGGCCCAGATCATGGATCGCGGCGGCCGCGTCTCGCGCTTCCAGAAGAAGTTTTCGGGCTTTCTCAAAAAGGATTGAGCCGGCCCGCAAGGGTTGGAACGCAAAGCGCCCCTGGCAAACCAGGGGCGTCAGACCGCTGACAAACCCCGCCGTTTCTTTGGCGGGGTTTTTGTTTTGAGGGTGGGCTGAGGACCACTCAGGCCGGCACGGGCCTCGGGGCCAGGGCGAGAGCCATTTTCTTGATGTTCTGGGCGGCTGCGGCAAGCAGGCACTGGCAGGTGACAGCCAGTAGGCCGCGGAAGCGCGCGTAGCGATGACCATGGAGTTGCTTGGCGTCGGCAAAGGAGCGCTCAACCGTTTCCTTGCGGCGCTTGTAGATGCGCTTGCCCCAGGGTGTGAGCCGATGAGCATCGAGGCGTTCGCGCGCATCGGCCCAGACATGCCTGGTGATCAGGCGAACGGCGTTGCGGCTTGAGGTGCAGGAGGCCAAAAGCGGGCAGGTTTTGCAGATGGTCGGATCGCTCTGGTAGTGGCGATAGCCGGTGCGGTCGGTGGTGGCGTAGGCGAGCAGCTGGCCTTGCGGGCAGCGGTAGCCATCGACATCCGCCTCATAGGCAAATGCCTTATTCGCCATCATACCGGGGCGCGGCGGCGTTGGCCGACGATAGCCGGTGACGCCCAGAATGCCGCGCTGTTCCAGCCCTTGGGCGATGCCGGAGGTGGCATAGCCGGCGTCTAGCCCGACGGCTGCGACCTCGAAGTCAAAGCGTTGCCGTTGACGGTCGAGCCGGCCGAGATAAACGATCGAGTCGTGGACATTGGCAGGTGTCGCATAGGTATCGGTGATGATGCCGAGCTGACCGTCGACGGTGCGGTGATCCAGGTAGAAGAAGCCCTTCGGCTTGCCTTCGCGCACCATGTAGCCGGCCTCCGGGTCGGTCCGCGAGACCTTGGTCTCTTTCTCGGCCGGCTGGCGTTCTTTCTCCGGCAGCGGCTTCTTGCCGTGCGCGGCGCGATCTTGCTCGATCGCTCCATCCAGCGCATCCCAGTAGTCCGCGCGCGACTTGGCGATCACCGCGGTGTCATAGCGGTTCTTGTTGGCGTTGGCCTTCAGATGCGTGGAGTCGGTGTAGAGCACCGTGCCATCGACCAGCCCCTTGGCGATCGCCTGAGCCACGATCGCATCGAAGATGTCCTGCGCCACCCTCGTATCGGTGTAGCGCCGCCGCCGGTTCTGGCTCAGCGTCGAGGCGTCGAACACCGGATCGGTCAGCTTGAGCCCCAAAAACCAGCGATAGGCGACGTTGACCTCGATCTCACGCACCAGCTGCCGCTCGGAGCGAATGCCGAACAGATAGCCGATGAACAGAGCCTTGAACATCAAGGTCGGATCCAGCGGCGGACGCCCGTTGTCCGGGCAATAAAGTCCGGCAACCCGATCGTGGATGAACGAAAAATCGACCACCGCCTCGATCTTGCGAAGCAGGTGATCCTTCGGAACAAGACCGTCGAGACTGACCATCTCCCAGGCGGTCTGTTGCGGCAGCGGCTTCCTCAGCATGCCATCTTGAATCAAAAACCCCCGGCAAAAGCCAGGGGTTTGTCAGCGATCTGGCGGCAAACCAGGGGCGTTTTTGTTTTGGGGGATGCCGCAATGTCGCTACCAGGCCCGTCATCCTGAGGCGCGAGTGGCGCGATGCAAAGCATCGCGCCGGAGCCTCGAAGGATGAACGGCCGAGATGCAGCCGGGCCGTCGCCCTTCGAGGGCCGCTGAAGAAGCGGCCACCTCAGGGTGACGGTTCGACGTTGAGGAACGACGACAGAGCTTACCGCTCGAACGCGGCCTTGAGCGCGTTGAGGTGCGGCACCAGCGGGTTTCCGATTGCGGCGTGGTCGGTCGGCGGGGTGTGGATCGAGGTGTCGAGACGGCGGACGCGTGTCTGCAGGCTCATCGAGCGGTGGATCAGGTCCTGGAGCTGGGCCGGCAGCTTCTCGATGGTGTCAGCGGGGCCGGGATCGGCGGCGGTGAGCTTGACCTTGGTCTTCTCGCGGTTGGCCTGGACCAGCGTCATCTCGCCTTCCTTCACCGCGCGGTGCAGCAGCAGCCAGGAGGCGAGCTGCATCAGGCGGGTGGTGAGGCGCATGCTCTCGGTCGCGTAGGTCAGGCTGACGGCACGGTCGAGCGCCTTGGCCTCGGTGCGGCCGGCGCCGTCGAGATAGGAGGCGGTCTCTTCGACGAGGTCCATGCCCTCGCGGAACAGCGCGCCGAACGCCGCAGAATTGGTGAACCGCTCGCTGAGTTGAACGAGAGCGCCGTCGGCCTGCAAACGTTCCATGGTTAACGCCCCTTACGCAACTGTTTACCCACCCGGCTTTTGGCGCCGGCTTATGATGAACAAATCATTGCGCGGGCGAAGCGCGGAGTCCAGCGGCAAGCGCGGATATGGTTTCTGCGGGTCTTTCCTCGGAATTCAACCGATGGGAGAGGCAAAAAAAGAGCCGCCGGAGACCGGCGGCTTTGAAAGTTGATAACAGGGAGGCGTCAAACAGAGTGGACAGGAGCCACTCGGTGTCCAAAGAGGACGTTCCAGTCATAAAACGAAAAGCTTAATCCGGAGTAAACGAGCTAATTTTTTGAGGGTTCGTTAGCCATGTCGGCCAGAGGCCGAGTGCGACGCGGAACGATCTTCCCGCCGTCATTCCGGGGCGCGACGAAGTCGCAAGCCCGGAATGCGAAGATGTGGCCCCTCACTATCGTGCCCGTTTCGACGTCCTGTGGTTATCGATTCCAGGCTCGGCGCTACGCGCCCGCCCCGGAATGACGGCGGGGAGAGATCGCACCACGCGCGCCAAGTCACTCACATCCTATGACTTGAAAAAGCTGTTCGCCGCATCGCGCGAGGCGCGCTTCTTGGTGGCGGCTTCTTCGAGCCTGGCGATCTCGGTCTTGAGCAGAGCCACACGTTCGGTCAGTTCCTCCACTGACAAGAGTGAGAGATCCTGTCCGATTTCATGGCTGATCTTCTTGCGCGGGCGGTCGTCGTCCTCGATCGGCATGCTCGTTCCTCCTGGGTTCGTCCCACCTGCAGCTAACCTGCAGCTGAGGCGGTTGCCAGCTTCGGCCGCGCTGGCTAAGCAAAGGCCTCGCTCTTCCCGCACCTTTGCTCAAGGACACATCATGGACAAGCTGCCCGCGCAAATGACCGTGGTCGCCATCTCCAAGCCCGGCGGACCGGAGGTGCTGGTGCCGGAACAACGCCCTGTGCCGCAGCCCGGTCCGGACGAGATCCTGGTCAAGGTCGAGGCCGCCGGCGTCAACCGGCCCGATGTGGCGCAGCGCTCCGGCGCCTATCCGCCGCCGCCCGGCGCCAGCGATCTGCCCGGCCTCGAGATCGCCGGTGAGGTGGTTGCGGTCGGCAGCAACGCCAAGCGGCACAAGATCGGCGACAAGGTAATGTCGCTGGTCGCCGGCGGCGGCTATGCGCAGTACTGCATCGCGCAGGACGCCCAGGCGATGAGCGTGCCGCCGGCCTTGTCGATCAAGGAAGCCGGCGCGCTGCCGGAAACGTTGATGACGGTCTGGCACAACGTGTTCGAGCGCGGCGGCCTGAAGGCCGGCGAGACGCTGCTGATCCATGGCGGCTCCTCCGGCATCGGCACCATGGCGATCCAGCTCGCGAAAGCGTTCGGCGCAAAAGTGTTCGTCACCGTGGGATCGCAGGACAAGGTCGATGCCTGCCTCAAGTTGGGCGCCGACCGCGCCATCAATTACAAGACCGAGGACTTCGTCGCTGTCGTCAAGGAAGAGACTGGCAAGGCCGGTGTCAATCTGATCCTCGATATGGTCGCCGGCGACTATGTGGATCGAAACTATGACGCCGCCGCGGTCGACGGCCGCATCGTCCAGATCGCGACCCTCAACGGCCCCAAGATCACCGCCAATATCGCCAAGGTGATGGTCAAGCGCCTCACACATACCGGCTCGACGCTGCGCCCCCGTAGTAATGCGGACAAGGCAGCGATGGTGGCCGCGATCGAAGCGAAAGTGATGCCGCTTTTGCGCGAAGGCCGCGTCAAACCGGTAATGGACAGCTCTTTCCCGCTGGAAAAGGCGGCCGATGCGCACCGGCGCATGGAGACGAGCGCACATATTGGCAAAATTGTGTTGGAGGCCTAGGCCGCTGACCCACAGGGGACGGCGGAAACCCTTTGATTTTCCTCGCTTTCGTGGCATCTATCGCGACGCGCCGAACCACTTCCGGTCCGGTCTGAAATCGTCTTGCACTCGCAATTTGCGTCGAACGCGGAGAACTGACCTTGCGTCTGATCAGGTGCCTCGCGCCCATCGCGCTGGGCCTCATGATTCTTGTCGCCGCGTCCCCTGCACGCGCGCTGGATGCTGTCAGCGTCCGTAGTGACGCGCCCGCGATCGACCTCACTGGCGTGCTCGAACATCAGCGCAGCGACGCCGACCGCATCCAGGTTTCGACCGCGCCCGGCACCGACGGCATCGTTCGCCGCATCGAGGTGCGCGCCCGCGAGGGCGGCGTGAACTGGGTGGTGTTCGCGCTCGCCAACAACACCGACGACCAGCTCGACCGCCTGATCGTCGCCCCGCACTATCGCATCGTCTCATCGGGCCTGCTCTGGCCCGACCTCGGCCTGTCGCGTATCGCAACCATCACGCCTTCGATCGGCGACCGGCCCGAACGTCAGGAAAGCGCAACCGCGGACGTGTTCCGCATCACGCTCGATCCGGGCGCCGTTGTCACCTTTGTCGCCGAGCTGCGCACCGACAAGCTGCCGCAGCTCTATCTGTGGGAGCCGGAGGCCTACAAGGACAAGGTCAACTCGTTCACGCTGTACCAGGGCATCGTGATCGGCATCTCCGGGCTTCTCGCCCTCGTGCTCACGATTCTGTTCGTGGTGAAGGGCAGCATCATGTTCCCGGCCGCCGCGGCGCTGGCCTGGGCGGTGCTGGTCTATATCGGCGTCGATTTCGGCTTCTGGGGCAAGGTGCTCGACATGTCGAACAACGCCGAGCGCATCTGGCGCGCGGCGGGCGAAGCGATATTGGCGGCGACGCTGCTGGTGTTCCTGTTCGCCTATCTCAACCTCAGTCGATGGCATGTGCGCTATTCGCACATCACGGTGGGCTGGCTGGCGTTCCTCGGCTCCCTCGTCGCACTCGCGCTGTTCGATCCGGCTGTCGCCTCCGGCATCGCCCGCATCTCGCTGGTGCTGATCGCCTTCGCCGGTTTTGCGCTGATCGTCTATCTCTCCACCCACGGCTTCGACCGCGCGGTGCTGCTGATCCCGACCTGGTTCCTCCTGGTGGTCTGGGTGGTCGCGGCCGGCATGACGGTGGCGGGCTCCGTCACCAACGACATCGTCGGCCCTGCCCTGCTCGGCGGCCTCGTGCTGATCGTGATGCTAATCGGCTTCACCGTCATGCAGCACGCCTTTGCCGGCGGCGGCGCCAGCACCGGCGTCGTCTCCGACATCGAGCGGCGCGCGCTGGCGCTGGCCGGCTCCGGCGATCTGATCTGGGACTGGGACGTCTCCGCCGACAAGGTCTTCACCAGCCCCGAGACCGAGGCCCTGCTCGGCCTCAAGCGCGGCACGCTGGAAGGGCCCGCGGCCTCGTGGCTCGAGGTGCTGCATCCGCTCGACCAGGATCGTTTCCGCGCCGCGCTCGACAGCGTCCTGGACCAGCGCCGCGGCCGCCTGGTGCAGGACTTCCGCCTGCGCACGCCGGACGGTCATTTCATGTGGTTCGCCCTGAAGGCACGCCCGGTGGTCGGCTCGGACGGCGAAGTCTCGCGTGTGGTCGGCACGCTCACCGACGTCACTGAGCTGCGCAACGCCGAGGAACGCCTGCTGCACGATTCCGTGCACGACAATCTCACCGGCCTGCCCAACCGCAAGCTGTTCATAGACCGGCTCGGTGCGGTCGCGCATTTCGCCAAGACCATGCCGACGCTCCGGCCGACGCTGATGGTGATCGACCTCGACCGCTTCAAGCAGGTCAACGATTCCGTCGGTATCGCGGTCGGCGATTCCATCCTCCTGACGCTCGCCCGCCGCCTCACCCGCATCCTGAAGCCGCAGGACACGCTGGCGCGACTCGCCGGCGACCAGTTCGGCCTGATCCTGCTGTCGGAGCAGGACCCGGCCCGCATCACCGCCTTCGCCGAGACCATCCGCAAGACCATCCGCGCGCCGATCGCCTTCAACGACCGCGAGATCTTTTTGACCGCCTCGATCGGCCTTGCGCTGTCCGATCCGCAGGTTCAGCTGACGGACGAGATCATCAAGGACGCCGAGCTTGCGATGTATCACTCCAAGCGCATCGGCGGCGACCGCATCGACGTCTACAAACCGGCGATGCGCGCGCGGAAGACCGACCGGCTGACGCTGGAGAGCGAGCTGCGCCGCGCCATCGAGCGGCAGGAGATCACCATCCTGTACCAGCCGATCGTGCGGCTGGAGGATCGCTCGATCGCCGGCTTCGAGGCGCTGTCGCGTTGGGATCACCCGAAGCTCGGGCGCATGGCGCCGTCGGAATTCATCACCATCGCCGAGGAGACCGGTCTGATCGTCGACCTCGGCATGTTCGTGCTCGACCAGACCGCAAAGCAACTCTCGGTGTGGCAGCGCGCGATGCGCTCGCGCGAGCCGATCTTCGCCTCGGTCAACGTCTCCTCGCGGCAGCTGCTGCGCCACGATCTGATCCACGACGTCCGCACCGTGCTGTCGCGCTCCTCGGTGGCGCGCGGCACGCTCAAGCTGGAATTGACGGAATCGCTGGTCATGGAGAATCCGGAGCACGCAGCCCAAATGCTGACGCGCATCCGCGAGCTCGGCACCGGCCTGTCGCTCGACGATTTCGGCACCGGCCACTCCTCGCTCGCCTACCTCCAGCGCTTCCCGTTCGACACCATCAAGATCGACCAGTCCTTCGTCCGCACCACCAGCCGCGGCACGCGGCCGGTGATCCTGAAATCGATCATCGCGCTCGCGCACGATCTCGGCATGGACGTCGTCGCCGAAGGCGCCGAGACCGATTCCGACGCGGTCGAGCTGTACCAGATGGGCTGCGAATACGCGCAGGGCTTTGCCTTCGGCGAGCCGATGGACGCAGACGCGGCGATGCGGCTCTTGACGGAAGTGCGGCTGGAAGCGGCGAGCTAGCCTCCCTCCCCTTGTTGAGGCCGCCGCAAAGCGCGGGGGTGAGGTGCCGATGAGGCCCTGCTTGATCCAGATCAATGGGCCGCGGCCCAGCTACCGCAAAAATGGCGCAGAGCATTCGATCCAGAACGGTCCAGAACGGTTAAATCATCGAGGCCGTTGGGCTCGCCGCTGTCGTTCTCGGCGCGCCCACACGCGTCAAGCGCAACGGCTAGAATGAGCCGACCAAGCGCGTCCTTCTCAGGAGTTACGGATGACCCGGCACCTTTTCCACGCGATCACCCTCATAGGCACCGGAATGTTCCTCGCCTCGTCGGCCGAAGCCGTGACGGCGGCGCGATGCGAGGATCGAGGCGCAAACTGCATCGGCACATGTGCCATCTACACCGGCGGGGCCGGTGACTTTCGGGGCCGCCAGAACGTGTGCATGCGCGCCTGCGACCAGCAGACGACCAGATGTCTGATACGAGCACACGCCGAAGATGAACGCTGGTCCCGGTGGCGCCAATGAAACGACCTTCCCTCCAGAGGAGGGCAGCAGCGTCGCTCGCCGCACCTAGCGGCGCCGGTCGTTCTTTCGCTTCGTAAACCGCACGCTCTGGCCGTCCGGCATCCGCGTCGCCACGAAGCCGGCGGCGAGGCAGGCTTCGCGCTGCGGCATCTGGATGTCGGGGCTGCGCAGGCTGTCCCACCACGAGGCGCGGTTCGCCGCGCGCGGCAGGGCCGCGCCGATGATCTCCTCGATCTGTTCGAAGGTCAGGACGAATTCGGCCTGCTTCTGCCGCATCAGATAGTCGCGCAACGCATCGTAGTCGTTCACAATCGTCCTCTCGTCAGGGCTAGGTCTCTTCACACGAGACCTGCCGAAAAACGCTAGCCCATTAAACCGATTCTTAACTCATCGCGGCTTCGCCGTCGCGGCTTAAACACTACGCAAGCTTTCGGGCGCATCCATCAGGGTCGGGAGCAAGCGATGCTGTCTGGATGGCGCGAAGTCACGGCCCGCCGGCCGTGGCGCATTTCGGCGAAGCTGCTGATCATTTCGTCCGTCGTGACGGTGATCGGCTTTTCCGCCATTTGCGTCAACGTCATGCTGGACATGCGGCGCGGCGAGGAGGCGCTCGCCCGCCAGACGCTGGAGAACCTCACGACGACCATCGAGTCCGACATCAGCCGCAACATCGAGGTCTACGATCTGTCGCTGAAGGCGGTCGCCAGCAACATGCTGCTGCCCGAACTCGCCACGGTTTCCAAGCCGATCCGTCACCTGATCCTGTTCGACCATGCGGCAACGGCGAAGCATTTCGGCGCCATCCAGGTGTTCGATGCCGACGGCCGGCTGACCATCGACGCCTCCACGCTCGATCCCCTGCCGGAGAACCGCGGCGAGGAGGATTACTTCACGGTCCATCGCGACAATCCCGGCATCGGGCTCTTCATCAGCCGGCCGATGCTGTTCCGCGGCGCCTATTCGATCGTGCTGAGCCGGCGTATCAGCGACAACGACGGCGGTTTCATGGGTGTCGTCGCCGGCTCGATCCGCTTCAGCTATTTCCACGAATTGTTCGAGCGGCTGAGCCTCGACGCGGACGACACCATCACCGTTCTCAAGCGCGATCGCACCATCATGATGCGGCGGCCGTTCGATCTCGACATCATCGGCAAGAATTTGAACGGGCGCCAGACCTGGAAGCCCGGCAATCTCCGGGTTGGCACCGCCTATTCGGGGCAGGGCCCGGTCGATCCGACGCCCAGGCTCTATGTCCGCAGCGCCGACAACGGTCCGCTGTTCGTGGTGGCGGGCAAGCCGCTCGCGGCGGTGTTCGCGCTCTGGCAGAGGGAGGCGTTTCGCATCGGTGCCGTGGTGCTGGCGCTGGCGCTGTTCATGCTGGCATCGACGCTCGTGCTCGCGCGCGAGATCGGCCGGCGCGCCACGGCTGAACGCAAGCTCGAGGAGATGGCGACGACGGATGCGCTCACCGGCCTGAAGAATCGGCGCAAGTTCGATTCGGTGATCGACGTCGAATGGCGGCGCGCGATGCGACAGAAGACGCCGATCGCGCTCCTGATGATCGATGCGGATCACTTCAAGGCCTACAACGACACGTTCGGCCACCAGGCCGGCGACCAGGTGCTGGTCGGCATCGCCATCTGCATCTCGGATTCGGTGAGCCGCGCCGGCGATTGCGCCGCGCGTTATGGCGGCGAGGAATTCGCGGTGCTGCTGCCGAATACCTCGGCCACCGACGCGTTCAAGGTCGCCGAGAGCATCCGCGCCAAGGTGCAGGGCTGGTCCGATGACCAGGCGACATCGACCGTGTCCTGCGGCATCGCCAGCCTGGTGCCCGCGAGCGGCATGGACTGGTCGATCCTGGTCGCCGCCGCCGACAAGGCGCTCTATGCGGCGAAGGCAGGCGGGCGCAACCAGTCGGTGGTCGCGAGCCTGCCGAAGCTGTCGCTGGTGGCGTGAGGCTAGGCAGTCATTCCGGGGCGATGCGAAGCATCGAACCTTGAATCTCGAGATCCCGGGTTCGGTCCTGCGGACCGCCCCGGGATGACATCGAAGGCGTGCGCCTTCGATGTCACTGCCCCAGATACTTCTTCATCTCCGCGATCAGCCCATCGCGCAGCTCGGGGCGCTTCAGGGCGTAGGCGATGTTGGCGCGGAGGAAGCCGGGCTTGGAGCCGCAATCGTGGCGCTCGCCCTCGAACTCGACTCCGTAGAATTTCTGCGTCTTGGCGAGGCCGATCATGGCGTCGGTGAGCTGGATCTCGCCGCCGGCGCCGCGTTCCTGGGTCTCCAGGATCTTGAAGATCTCGGGCTGGAGGATGTAGCGGCCGGTGATCGAGAGATTGGACGGCGCGGTGCCCTTGGCGGGTTTCTCCACCATGCCATCGACCTCGAACATCTTGCCGTTGCGCTTGCCGACGCCGCAGATGCCGTATTGATGGGTGAGATGGTCGGGCACGGCCTCGACCGCGATCAGATTGGATTTCTCGCCGAGCGAGGACGCCGTCTCGATCATCTGCTTCAGGCAGCCCGGCGTGTTGAGCACGAGCTCGTCCGGCAGCACCACTGCGAACGGCTCGTTGCCGACGATGTCGCGCGCGCACCAGACCGCGTGGCCGAGCCCGAGCGGCGCCTGCTGGCGGGTGAAGCTGACCGCGCCGGCATCCGGCTGGTTCTGCGCCAAAATCTCCTGCTCGGCCTTCTTGCCCCGCGCGGCCAGCGTGGTGTCGAGCTCGAACATCCTGTCGAAATGATCTTCGATGACATTTTTATTGCGGCCGGTGACGAAGATGAAGTGCTCGATGCCGGCTTCCTTGGCCTCGTCATACACGTACTGGATCAACGGTTTGTCGACGATGGTCAGCATTTCCTTCGGCATCGCCTTGGTGGCGGGCAGGACGCGGGTGCCGAGGCCGGCGACGGGGAATACGGCTTTGCGAATCTTCATGGGATTGATCGAATACCTGAGGAAGGGAGCAATGGTATCTTGCTAGCTTGTTTGCAGCCGCCAACAAAGGCGGATGTGGGGCCTCCCGCTCGCAGAGTTAAGAAAAAATCAGCCACCAAAATTTCACCTTTGTTAAGCTATTGGCAACCGTCGCCAGGCCTCCTGAAGGGCGGATTTTCGGCCGGACGGACAGGATATGACGCAATCGATGGCAGCACTGGCGAAACGTGCCGGATCTTTGATCGGAGTGATGATTGCCGCTGCAATACTGCTGCCGGCCAGCGTGAACGCCCAGTCGCAAAACGGCCTGTCGAACCTGTTCGGCGGTATCTTCTCCGGCTCGAACCCTGCCCCATCGCAAGCCCCGCCCGGGCCCGGCGGCGCGCAAACCGGAGTCCAACCCTGGAGCGGCGAGGACGGCGCCTCCGGCCATCCGCTGATGACGGCGGCGGCGATCCGCGAGGCGGCCTCCAATTTCGACAATTGCGTTGCGGGGATGTGGCCCGATGCCGCACGGCGCGGCATCACCCAGGAGAATTTCCAGCGCTTCACCGCCGGGCTCTCGCCCGACCTGCGCATCATGGACCTGATGGACTCGCAGCCGGAATTCACCAAATCGATCTGGGACTATCTCGACATTCTCGTCAACGACAACCGCCTCGCGAAGGGCCGCGAAGTCCTTGCCAAATACAAGGCGCAGTTCGACGCCACCGAGAAGGCCTATGGCGTCGATCGCTACATCATCGCCGCGATCTGGGGCATCGAATCCAACTACTCGACGCAGATGGGCGACCGCAGCGTGCTGCAATCGACCGCGACGCTCGCCTGCATCGGCCGCCGCCAGGCCTATTTCAAGGATGAGTTCCTCTCGGCGCTGGAGATCCTCAACCGCGGCGATCTCAGGCCTGAGCAGATGCGCGGCTCCTGGGCCGGCGCCTTCGGCCCGACCCAGTTCATGCCGACCGCGTTCAAGCGCTTTGCCGTCGACGGCGACGGCGATGGACGGCGCGACGTCGTCGACAACCCCACCGATCTGATCGCCTCGACCGCCAACAATCTGAAGAAGGACGGCTGGCAGTCGGGACAGAGCTGGGGCTTCGAGGTCGTGGTGCCCCAGGGCTTCAACTACATGCTGGCCGATCGCGCCAAGACGATGACGATCGCGCAATGGGAGAAGCTCGGCCTCAAGCGTGCGACGGGCCAGCCCTTCCCGCATCCAGCGGAAAAAGCCTATCTGCTGGCGCCGGCGGGCGCGCAAGGCCCGAGCTTTCTGATGCTGCAGAACTACCGCGTCATCATGAAGTACAACCCGGCCGAGGCCTATGCGCTGGCGATCGGCCATTTCGCCGATCGGCTGCGCGGCGGGGAGCCCTTCGTGCAGCCCTGGCCGCGCCAGGAGCGCGAATTGTCGCGGAGCGAGCGGCTGGAGCTTCAGCAGTTGCTGGCCCAGCGCGGCTTCTACAAGGGCACTCCTGACGGCCAGTTCGGCGGCCAGACAAGGGAAGCCCTGCGCAACTTCCAGGCCTCGATCGGGCTGCCTGCGGACGGGTTTGCCACCTCCGACGTGCTGGACCGGCTGCGCGGGCGGTAAAAACGGCCCGAAAGTAACCCTGAGCGGCGATTCTGGCCGATCCGCGGTGTATGGCGCCAAGAATTTGCAAGAGAATTTGCCCGTTTGGCGCCCGATTCCGTTATTATATCGAGCCTATCCCAGACCCCCGTTGCGCGCGCCCGAGATCGCATGTCGAAGCCAAAATCCTTCTTGAAGGCGCTGACCGAGACCGGCCCGTTGATCGCGCTGGGGACGGCGCTTGCGATCCTGGTCTCGATTGCGGGACCCGCCTCGGCGCAGTTCTTCAACTTCCCCGGCTTTGGCGGTCCGCCGCAGCGCCAGGCTCCGCCACCGCGCCAGGGCGGAGGCGGCGGCTGGTTCGGTGGTGATTTCTTCGCGCCGTTCCAGCAGCCACAGCAGCAGGCCCCGCGTCAGGATTTTTCGCGCGCGCCGGCACCGGCCAAGCGCGACACCACGCCCGACAAGAACGTGCTCGTGATCGGCGACGCCATGGCCGACTGGCTCGCCTATGGCCTGGAAGACGCCTACACCGAGCAGCCCGACATGGGCGTGATCCGCAAGCACAAGACCACCTCCGGCCTGATCAAGTACCAGCCGAAGGGCGAGCCCTCGGATTGGGCGGCGGCTGCGAGGGGCATTCTCGAGACCGAGAAGCCTGACGTCATCGTCGTCATGCTCGGCCTCAATGACCGCACCTCGATCCGCGAGCCGGTTGTCGACAAGTCGGACAAGGACAAGAAGAACGACAAGGGTGCGCGCGCCAAGCCACAAGGAAAAGGTGACGCAAAGCCCGGTGAGACCAAGCCCGGCGACGCCAAGCCGGACGCCGCCGCCAAGCCCGACGACAAGCCGGCCGATAGCGATCTGCCGCAAGACGATGCCGACAACGCCGATACGCCTGCGGCCGCGCCGGAAAAGACCGCGCGCAATCCCAACGGCGTCTATGAGTTCCGCGACGAGCGCTGGGTCGAGCTCTACGGCAAGAAGATCGAGGAGCTCGCGAACGTCCTCAAGGCCAAGGGCGTGCCGGTGCTCTGGGTCGGCCTGCCCGCGATCCGCGGCCCCAGGGGCACCGCCGACATGCTGTTCCTGGATTCGCTGTACCGCGAGGGCGCGGCCAAGGCCGGCATCACCTATGTCGACGTCTGGGACGGCTTCGTCGACGAAGCCGGCCGCTTCCTCCAGAAGGGCCCGGACTTCGAAGGCCAGATCCGCCAGCTGCGCAGCGGTGACGGCGTCTATTTCACCAAGGCCGGCGCACGCAAGCTCGCGCACTATGTCGAGCGCGAGATCACGCGGCTCTTGGCGGGCCGCTCCGGCCCGATCGCGCTGCCGAGCGAGCCGGCGACGCCCGACACCAGCGCCGAGCCCGGCAAGCCGGCGCCGCGGCCGCTGGCCGGCCCGATCGTGCCGCTGGTTGCGGCCTCGATCTCGACCGATCAGTTGCTGGGCGGCCCGGGCTCACGTCCCGCCGCCGTCGATGCGCTCGCTGCGAAGACGATGGTGAAGGGCGAGCCGCTGACGGCCCCCGCCGGCCGCGCCGACGATTATGCCTGGCCGCGCCGCGAAGTCGGCCGCGAGCAGGCCAAGGGCGATACGCCGATGGCGGCGACGACGCCTGAAGGCAGTGCCGCGCCGGGCTCGGCGGGGACGGGCGCCGCCGCCGCGATCGCGCCGCCGAAGCTCGCACCGAAAAAGCCGCCGCCGCCGCCACAGCAGCCGGCGCAGGCTGCGCCATCGTTTCGCGATTTCTTCGGCTTCGGCTCGCCGCAGCCAGCGCCGCGTCAAATGGCACCGGCGCCGCGCAATCCGAATCCCAACCCCGCGATCCCGCGCCCGCCTGGCAATGTCGGACGCTCGGCGGAGATATTCCGGTAGCTTGCTGAGTTGATGTCAGATGTCATTCCGGGGTGCGCGTAGCGCGAACCCGGAATCTCGTGCCGCAACGTCTGGATTCCGGGTTCGCCGCGCAGGCGCGGCGCCCCGGAATGACGTGGCAGATAGCTCAGCCGTAGTAGCGCCAGCGCGACGGCGGAGGACGACGCGCGGGACGCGACATCAGCAGCGCAAGTGCGAAGCCGATACCGCCGGCGACCAGCAGTGCGCCGAGCGGATTGTCCTGCACCTTCTTCGACAGCGCCTGTGTGCCATCGCGGAAGGTGTCGCCGCTGTTCTCATATGCGTCCTTGGCGTAGCTCGTCGCAGTGTCCGCGGCGTCGCGCACCGCATCCTTGGCCTGGCCGTAGAGATTCTGCACCGTGCCTGCGGCCTCGCGGGCCTTTCCCGACGCCTGCGTCTTGGCATCGCCTGCCATCTCTCCGACCGCGCCTTCTGCGCGTCCGGCATATTCCTTCGCCGATCCGACTATCCGATCCGTGTCCATGATGCTCCTCCTCGGGGTCAACCCAAGTAACCGATCAGGCGCGGCGGGGTTCCAGCGGGGCTAGAGAATGAGCCCCCCGTCGACGACCAGCGTCTGACCGATGATGTAGGACCACAGCGGCGAGGCCAGGAAGAGCGCGGCGCCCGCCATGTCGCCCGGCGTGCCCAATCGCCGCAGCGGAATGCGCGACAATGCGCCTTCGAGCCGCTTGGGGTTGTCCGTCGTCACCTTCGTCATCTTGGTGTCGACGAGGCCCGGCGCGATGCCGTTGACGCGGATGCGGTCCTCGGCCCAGGCTTCGCCCAGCGTGCGCGTCAATCCGACCGCGCCGGCCTTCGAGGCATTGTAGGCGGGATTACCCATGGTGGAGTGATAGGCCGCGGTCGAGGACACCATGATCAGCGCGCCCTTCGCGTCCCGCAACATGGAATGGAATCGCGTGGCGCACGCCATCAGGCTCATCAGATTGACCTCGACGACCTTACGGAATCCGCTCATCTCGAACTCGCCGCGGCGGTAGATCACGGCTCCTTGCGCCAGCACCAAGATGTCGAGCCGGTCGAAGGACGGCGTGAAAGCCTCGACGGCACTTGGGTTGCTGACGTCGAGCTGCGCATAAGCAAGACCGGTGAGATCGGAGCCTTCCGCCGTCGAATATTCCGTTGCGTGAGCACGCGTGCCGCAAACTGCAACGCTAGCGCCCCTCGTACGAAAGGCCTGCGCGATGCCGTTGCCAATGCCGCTGGAACCGCCGACGACCAGCACCTGCTTGCCTGAGAAATCGAGCTCGTTCGCCATCGCGGCCTCCCCTTTTGTTTTGCTTGTTTGACCTGTCTGCGGATCGATGCCAGCCTTGTCAATCATAACAACAAGCAAGACGCCGCGAGGAACAGCATGTCCGACTCTAGAGAGCTCAGCCGGTCGGTGAAGGGCCTGACCGTTCTCGTCACCGGCGCGGCCAGCGGCATGGGACGCGCGACCGCGCGCGTATTCGCGAGCGAGGGCGCGAAGGTTGCCGTCACCGATCATGACGAGCAAGGCGCGCTATCGGTTGCGGAGCAGATTGCGGCAAGCGGCGGCGCGGCGAAGGCGTGGAGGCTCGACGTTGCCGATGCCGGCGAGATCAAGCGCGTGGTCGGTGATGTCGCCATGCATTTCGGCGGGCTCGACATCGTCATCAACAATGCCGGCATCTCCGTGCGCGTCGCGATCGATGATGAGACTTATGAAGACGCCTGGGCCAAGGCCATCGCAGTGATGCTGACGGCGCATCCGCGCATCATCCGCGCCGCGCTGCCGCATCTGCGCAGGTCGAAGAGCCCGCGCATCGTCAACATCGCCTCGACCGAGGCGCTCGGCGCCACCGCGTTGCACAGCCCCTATTCGGCGGCGAAGGGGGGCGTGGCGAGCCTCACGCGCTCGCTCGCGGTCGAGCTCGGCCGCGAGGGCATCACCGTCAACTGCATCTGCCCGGGGCCGATCCGCACCGCGATCACCGACCGCATCTCGGAGGAGCACAAGACCATCTATGCCAAGCGCCGCACGGCACTTGGCCGCTACGGCGACCCCGAAGAGGTCGCACATATGACGCTGAGCCTGTGCCTGCCGGCGGCATCGTTCCTGACCGGCGCGGTGATCCCGGTCGACGGCGGATTGATGGCGCGGAACGCGTGAGAGCCATGCGCCGCGAGCGTTGACAACTCCGAGTGCGGGAGTAGCTTTTTCGTCAGCAGAGCGGGACCAACCGCTCGCGGCCCGCGGGAGAGAACGCCATGACGATCGCCATCCGGCAGCTTCAGAAGCATTTTGTCGGCGAGGTTTCCGGCCTCGACCTGCGCAAGCCTCTCACACCGGATGAGGCGCGCGAGATCGAGGCCGCCATGGACAAATACGCGGTGCTCGTCTTCCACGACCAGGACATCACCGACGAGCAGCAGATGGCGTTTGCGCTCAACTTCGGCCAGCGCGAGGATGCGCGCGGCGGCACCGTAACCAAGGAAAAGGATTACCGGCTCCAGTCCGGTCTCAACGACGTCTCCAACCTCGATAAGCACGGCAAGCCGCTCGCAAAAGACAGCCGCACGCATCTGTTCAACCTCGGCAACTGCCTGTGGCATTCCGACAGCTCCTTCCGCCCGATTCCGGCAAAATTCTCGCTGCTGTCGGCGCGGGTGGTGAACCCGAAGGGCGGCAACACCGAATTCGCCGACATGCGGGCGGCCTATGACGCGCTCGACGAGGAGACCAAGGCGGAGATCGACGACCTCGTCTGCGAGCATTCGCTGATGTATTCGCGGGGATCGCTCGGCTTCACCGAATACACCGACGAGGAAAAGGAGATGTTCAAGCCGGTGCTGCAACGGCTGGTGCGCACCCATCCCGTGCATCGCCGCAAGTCGCTGTACCTGTCATCGCACGCCGGCAAGGTCGTCGGCATGAGCGTGCCGGAAGGACGGCTCTTGCTGCGCGATCTCAACGAGCACGCGACACAAGCAGAGTTCGTCTACGTCCACAAATGGAAGCTGCATGACCTCGTGATGTGGGACAACCGCCAGACCATGCACCGCGTCCGCCGCTACGATCAGTCCCAGCCTCGCGACATGCGCAGGGCGACTGTGGCGGGGACCGAGCCGACGGTGCAGCAGCAGGCGGCGGAGTAGCGTGGCGAACACTGCCGTCGTGTCCCGGACAAGCGCAGCGAAGCGGAGCGCCGATCTGGGACCCCAGCACGAGCGCTTGCGCTCGTCGCGGTAACCGCAGCAAGTGGTTTGGCGAGGGCTCGGAGTTATCAGCCTGCGCAACAACTCCTCGCTGGGGTTGTGGGTCCCCGCTTTCGCGGGGACGACACCGGAGGGTGTTGTGGCAGCGATTACGATAACTACGCATGGCCCGCCTCGTTCGAGAGCATGCCGGGGTCGATGCCGATCTTGCGCAGCGCCCGGCCGTATTTCTCTTCGACGTCGTCGCCGAAGATCAGGTCGGCATCCGCGTCGCAATGCAGCCAGCCGTTGCTCTGGATCTCGGTCTCGAGCTGGCCCGGCGCCCAGCCGGCATAGCCGAGCGCGAGGATCGCGTGCTTGGGGCCGGAGCCGTTGGCAATCGCGCGCAGGATGTCGACGGTCGCGGTGAGGCAGACGCCGTCGTCGATGCGCAGCGTTGCCTTCTCGATGTAGAAGTCGCTGGAATGCAGCACGAAGCCGCGGCCGGTGTCGACGGGGCCACCCTGCAATACCTTCATGGTTTCGGCATTCCCGGGCAGCTTGATGTGCTCTCCCTTCTTGATGATGCCGAGCTGCTGCAAGAGCTCGGGAAAATCGATGCTGCCGGCCGGCTGGTTGACGATGATGCCCATCGCGCCCTCGGCCGAATGGGCGCAGAGATAGATCACCGAACGCTCGAAGCGGGAGTCACCCATCACGGGCATTGCGATCAGGAGCCGGCCGTCGAGATAACCAGCCGAGCTGGGGAGCGCAGGGCCTGCGCTGCGGGTGCTTTCGCCCGTCCTTTTGCCTGTAGGAGCCATGGTGAAGCACTCCGGTTTCAATTCCTATCCTGATGTCGGGCCGGGCCGCTGTCAAATCAAGGCTTGCAGAGACCTGATTCAAGTGCATCCATCACAAGCAATTCAATGGTTTGGCCCGGGGTGCCCCTGTAAAGACGTGCCATGCTGACAAGAGTTCCCCTGCGTGCGGCGATTGGCGTCGCGACAACCTTGCTTGCGTCGTCCCTGGCGTTGACAGCCCAAGCTGATGACGCATCGCCCTGGCAGCGTGACGAACATTCCGCGGTGCGGCTGCTCGCGGGCTCGCGCAGCGGTGCCGTCCTGCTCGGCGGTATCGCCTTCCAGATCCAACCCGGCTGGAAGACCTATTGGCGCATGCCGGGCGATTCCGGCGTTCCGCCGCGGTTCGACTTCTCGAAGTCGGATAATGTCGAAGCGGTGACGGTGATGTGGCCGGCGCCGCAGAAATTCGACGACGGCGCCGGCGGCCATTCGATCGGCTATCACGACCAGATCGTGCTTCCCCTGCGGATCGTGCCCAAGGCGCCGGACAAGCCGGTGACCTTGCGCGCCGAGATCAACTACGCCGTGTGCGAGAAGCTCTGCATTCCCGTCGAGGCGAGCGCCGAGCTGGGCTTCAACAATGTCGCCTCGACCGAGGACGCGAACCTGCGGGCTGCGCTCGACACGGTACCGAAGCCGGCCAATATCGGCGATCCCAATCCGCTGACCATCCGCGACGTCAAGCGCGACGGGCCCAAGAACGTGGTGGTCGACGTGGTCGCGCCGGATGGCCGTGACGTCAACCTGTTCGTGGAAGGGCCGACGCCCGACTGGTCGTTGCCGATCCCCGCACCGGTCGAGCCCAGCCCGCCCGGCGTGAAGCGCTTCTCATTCGAACTCGACGGGTTGCCGCCGGGCGCCAGGGCCGAGGGCGCAGCGCTGAAGTTCACGCTGGTTGGGCCGGAGAAGTCGTACGAGTTCAATACGAACCTGGATTGATGTTTCCCGATCGTCCCCGCTCCCGTGCACGATTGCACACGAGAACGTGTACTCGAGAAGGTGCAGACGTCAGCCTCTGACCCTCAAGCGAAATCTCACGATCAACCAAAGTATTACTGTTGCTGGACCAGAGCAGTCTCAATTTTAGCGATGCCGAAGCAGCATGGTCAGTCTCGCAAGCGTCGTATAGGCTCTGCCAAACGTGGCATCCAGCGCCACGTCCAACCGCAAGGAGCAAGCCATGATGAATCTAAGGATTCTTGGCGCCGCCGTGATTGCGGCATCCGCCCTGTACAGTTCTGCTGCACCAGCGCAGCGGGCTCTCTCCAATCCGGACCTCTGCCAAGCTGAATTCGCCAACTGCACGGGTCTTGGAACCGGCAGTACCCCCACCGGCCCTCGATATCGGCAAGTATCTCGGCGAACGGCGTCTCAACAGCCGGCGCCAGTAACGGGTCCCCTCGGGGGCACGGCCAATCCCGGCAACTGGGGCAATTCCTACGCCATGTACGGCGGCGGCGGCGGTTACGGGTGGAACGGCAGCTGGAGTCAGTATGCTGCCCGCAACGGCATCGTGTGCAGGCCCGGCACCAATTACAAGGGTGCTGACGGTCTCCAGCATCTCTGCCAATAGCCCCATCCACTCCGAGGTTACAACAGGCGGCCGCAAAGGGCCGCCTGTTTCATGCCAGACCGTGGTTCTCAGCTTGGAGACGCCAGGCGCTTGTCTTCCAGCTGATGGTCGCTGGCCCTCTCGGCAGAGCGCTCACCTCATACGCGCCCTGACCACAGCGCCAGCTCATGCGCACGTGCCCAGGCCGGGACAACATCGTTGACCCAACCGTATCTTAACGAATGGTTGCTAGGTCAAAGGCTGCCGCAGCATGCGGAACGCTTGCTACGGGGCGTTTGCTACGGGACGCTTGCTACGGGCCTTGGGGATCTCGATGTGGCTGTGATGGATGCAGAGCCAGCAACGACCGGACCGGCCGGACTGATCGCGCGGTTGAGGGCTAAGCTGACCGGCGGATCGAGCGAGGCGTCGCTGACGCGGCGGCTGGCGGGCACCATCTTCATCATCCGCGTGATCAGCGCCGGTCTCGCCTATGTCTCGCAGGTGCTGCTGGCGCGCTGGATGGGCACCTCCGACTACGGCATCTATGTCTATGTCTGGACCTGGGTGCTGCTGCTCGGCAGCATGATGGATTTCGGCATCTCCGCCTCCGCGCAGAAGATCATCCCGGAGTACCGCACCAGCGGCGAACATGCGCGGCTGCGCGGCTTCCTCTCCGGCAGCCGCTGGCTGGTCTTTGCCATCTCCACGCTGATGTCGCTTGGCCTTGCCGGCATGGTCGGGCTGCTGTCACCCTGGATCGATCCGGCCGAAGCGCTGCCGCTCTATATCGGCTGCATGACGTTGCCCGCCTTCGTCGTTGCCAATGCCCAGGACGGCATCGCACGCTCGCATGACTGGATGCAGCTCGGTCTGATGCCGCAATTCATCATCCGCCAGGCGCTGATCATCGGCATCACGGCCGCGGCCTTCCTGCTCGGCTATCATCTCGGCGCGGTGGCCGCGATGGTCGCAAGCGCAGGCGCGGTGTGGATCGCGATGGCCGGGCAGATGGTGGTGCTGAACCGCAAGCTCGCTGATCACATCGAGCCGGGACCCAAGGCCTACGACGTCAGTGGCTGGCTCGCGGTGTCGTTGCCGATCCTGCTGGTGGAAAGCTTTTACCTGCTCTTGTCCTACACCGACGTGCTCGTGCTGCAGCAGTTTCGCCCCTCCGACGAGGTCGGCGTGTACTTCGCGGTGGTGAAGACGCTGGCGCTGGTGTCCTTCGTTCACTACGCGATGTCGGCGACGACGGCGCATCGCTTTGCCGAGTACAACGCACTCGGCGACAAGGCGCGGCTCTCAGCTTATGTGGCGCACGCCATCAGCTGGACGTTCTGGCCGTCGCTGGCGGCGACCATCGTGCTGCTCGCGCTTGGCAAGCCGCTGCTCTGGCTGTTCGGCCCGCAATTCGTAGTCGGCTCCGACATCATGTTCGTCGCCGCGATCGGCCTGGTGGTCCGCGCCGCGATCGGCCCGGTCGAGCGCCTGCTCAACATGCTCGGCCAGCAGAAGATCTGCGCCCTCGCCTACGCGCTGGCTTTCCTGATGAACGTCGTGCTCTGCATCGCCCTGGTGCCGCGCTACGGCGGCCACGGCGCGGCTGCCGCGACCTCGATCTCGCTGACTTTCGAGACCGTGCTGCTGTTCTGGATCGTGCGGCAGCGGCTGGGCCTGCACGTGCTGGCGTTTGGAAAATAGGCGTTACGGACCTGCCGGCGCCAGGGAACGGCCATTTCGCGGCACGGCTGGCTTGGAGGCGAAACTCCTACCATCTTCCGCTCTGCAGCACGATTCTTCTTATTCCATCCAAGTAGTTGCGCTCCAGGGAAAGTTTATTCTACGTCATATTGCCCAACCGACGAGATAAACCTAAGATTCCCCGCATATGATCGACCCGCTCTATGTCGCCTCCGGATTTGGCGTCGGCCTGCTTGTCGGGATGACCGGCGTGGGCGGCGGCTCGTTGATGACCCCGCTCTTGATCCTGCTGTTCGGCATCCATCCCTCGACCGCCGTCGGCACCGACCTGCTCTATGCCGCCGCCACCAAGACCGGCGGCAGCGTGGTGCATGGCTGGTCGCGCAGCGTGCACTGGCCGGCGGTGCTGCGGCTCGCCTGCGGCAGCATTCCGGCGAGCGCGCTGACGCTGCTGGTGCTGTGGAAGCTCGATCTCAGAAGCGATGCCGAGCGCAGCCTCGTCAACCTCGTGCTGTGCTTTGCGCTGCTGCTGACCGCGACCTCGCTGATCTTCCGCAAATCGATCATAGAGCGCTACCGCAAGCGCCTCGAACGCGTTGACGAGCGCACCACCGCGATCGCGACCGTCCTCACCGGCATCGTGCTCGGCGTGCTGGTTTCGATCTCGTCCGTCGGCGCCGGCGCAGTCGGCGTCACCGTGCTGCTGCTGCTCTACCCGCGGCTGCCGATGGCTAACATCGTCGGCTCCGACATCGCCCACGCGGTGCCGCTGACGCTGGTCGCGGGCGCCGGACACTGGCTGCTCGGCTCGGTCGATTGGGGGCTGATGGGCGTTCTGCTGCTGGGCTCGCTGCCGGGCATCATCCTCGGCAGCTACAGCGCGACGCGCGTGCCCGAGACGGTGCTGCGCGCCGCGCTCGCCTGCGTTCTCGTCGTGGTCGCCGGCAAGATCATGTTCGCGGAGTTGAACTTGTCGTCCGCCATCGTGACGGCACTGGCCTGGAGCCATTGAGCGGGAGGCTTGCGCCTCGCCCTCGCTCTCGGTGGGCAAAGGGAAGCGTGCCCACCAAACTCGGCGAGAATGCGCGCGGTGCGAAATGGTGGGCACGGCGCGATGCGCCCTTGCCCACCCGGCACCGGGCCATTACTCCGCGGTCCAGCCGCCGTCGATCGACAGGTTGGTGCCGGTGATCTGCGCGGCGTCGTCGCTGCACAGGAACAGGGCGAGCGCTGCGACCTGCTCGGAGGTGACGAACTCCTTGGTCGGCTGCGCGTCGAGCAGCACGTCATTGATGACCTGCTCGCGCGTCAAATTGCGGGCCTTCATGGTGTCGGGGATCTGCTTCTCCACCAGCGGCGTCCAGACGTAGCCGGGGCTGATGCAGTTGCAGGTGATCTTGTGGGTCGCGACCTCGAGCGCCACGGTCTTGGTCAGGCCGGCGATACCGTGCTTGGCGGACACATAGGCCGACTTGAAGGGCGAGGCGACCAGCGAGTGCGCCGAAGCCGTGTTGATGATACGGCCCCAGCCCTTCTTCTTCATGCCGGGGACAGCAGCGCGGATGGCATGGAAAGCCGAGGACAGGTTGATCGCGATGATCTGGTCCCACTTCTCGATCGGGAATTCCTCGATCGGCGAGACGAACTGGATGCCGGCGTTGTTGACGAGGATGTCGACCGAGCCAAACGTCTTCTCGCCGAGCGCGATCATCTGCGCGATCTCGGCCGGCTTGGTCATGTCGGCGGGCGAGTAGACCGCCTTCACGCCGAAATCGGACTCGATCTTGGAACGCTCCTTCTCGATGTCCTCAGGGGAGCCGAAGCCGTTGATGACGACATTGGCGCCGGCGCCGGCGAAGGCGCGCGCATAAGCAAGCCCGATACCGCTGGTCGAACCGGTCACGACGGCGTTCTTGCCTGAGAGAGTACCCATGTTATTCGCTCCTTTTTGCCGGGGGCGCGGTGACGTCCCCCGTGAGATCGTAGGTCACCATGGTCTCGCCGGACTGCGGCTTCTCCAGCCAGTCCTTGTGGCGCATCGACAGATGCACGTCGCGCACGCCGGCTTCCCAATGCTCGACCATGGCGACATGCGAGAAGTCGTAATCCTTGGACGAGGATTCGTAGTTCTTGCTGCGATAGATCAGGTGCACCACCGTGACGGTGCTCTCACGTGCCGCCTTCGAAAGGAATTCGACCGAAGGATCATTCTTGAGATAATCGGGCAACTTGGAAATCAGGTCGCGCACCGCTCTGCGGGCGTTGTGGATCTGCTTGTTCTTGTCGGTGTTCATCCGCGTGCGGCTGGAATAGCGAATGTCCTTCTCGCGCTCGGCCGCTTCCAGCAGCGAATTCGGCAGGTCGCCGCGGGCGCTGAACAGGTCGACCTGGAAGATCAGCATGTCGCGCGCGAGCTCGGCATCGAGCACGTAGTCGAGCGGGGTATTTGAGGCGATGCCGCCGTCCCAGTAATGCTCGCCCTCGATGACGACGGAGGGAAAGCCGGGCGGCAGCGCGCCGGAGGCCATGATGTGCTCCGGGCCGATTTTCTTGCCGAGCTTCTTGAACTCGTAATTGTCGAAATATTTGAAGTTGCCGGAGGTGACGCCGACGGCGCCGACCGACAGGCGCGTCTTGAGGTCGTTGATGCGGTCGAAATCGACCAGCCGTTCCAAAGTCTTCTTCAGCGGCGCGGTGTCGTAATAGCTTTCGGCTTCGCGATGGCCGGGCGGCCAGAGCGGCGCGGGCGGCACGCGCGGGACGAAGAAGCCGGGCACGCCGAAGGTCGCGATCAAAGCGGCGCTGGTCGAGTTGAACAGCTCGCGGCTGTGATTGCTCTTGCCGATCGGCTTCCACGGCACCGGTGCGGACACCATCTCCCAGAATTCCTTCAGCCGCTCGACGCGGGTGTGGCCCTCGTTGCCGGCGATGATGGCGGCGTTGACGGCGCCGATCGAGATGCCGGCGACCCATTCCGGCTCGAAGCCGTAGCCGCACAGCGCCTGATAGGCGCCGGCCTGATACGAGCCGAGCGCGCCGCCGCCCTGGAGGACCAGGACACGTTGCGCATTCGCGGGGACGCTGGCGGATTCCGGGCTATGATCGGTCATGCGGGAACAATAGCAAAAGACGAGCCACCGTGGCGACAGTCGGTCACCGCGTCAATGCATCCCGGGATCAAGTCTGGCTTATCGGTCCGTCGAGGCCAGGATCATGGTCCAGAACACCTTGTATTTGGTGCCGGGAGCATAGCTCGCCGCAATGCCCAATTTTGTGACACCGTTCTTGAGCATGTTGGCACGGTGCGGAGGCGAGTCGCGCCAGCCGGAAAACGCTTCCGCCAGCGTATGATAGCCGGCCGAAATGTTCTCGACCGCCACGGTCGCGGGATAGCCGCCGGTGGCGAGGCGCTTGGCCAACGGCGCACGGACGTCGTGGTCCATCTTGTTGGCCGCCGCCATGGCCTGGGACTGGGATTCGGCGAGCCGCATCAAATCGGGATCGACCACGACCGTGCCGAGCATGTTGTTCTGGCGGTATTGCGAGATCATAATCGCGGCTGCCTGCGCATCGAGCTGGGCCCCGGGGACGGCCATGTCGGCATACATCGACGGCTGCTGGACCGGCACCTCATTGCCGGCGCAGCCGGCGAGAAGCAAAAGAATGAGAATTGCGGCCGCAGCGCGCATGGATCGGGGCCCCCAAATGAGGGGGCCGTTGTTGCATACCAACCGTGGCTGAAAGGTGAATTTTGAGGAAAATCGACGCAAGTCGTTCCGGGGCGATGCGAAGCATCGAACCCGGAATCTCGAGATTCCGGGTCTGGTCCTTCGGACCATCCCGGAATGACGGACGTTAGCCCGCAAAGATCCTGTAGCGCCTCGGCTCGAGGCCGATGGTATCGCCGGCGCGGAGTTCCTTGTCGCGGGGAGCGTCGATCTCGATGGTTTCGCCGCCTGACAATGCGATCTCCGCGCGCTGCACCGGACCAAAATTGCGGACGTGCTGGACCGCGCCCTCGAATGCGCCGCTGCCGGGCGGGCCGACCAGCATGTCATGTCGCCGCACGAACAGTTTTGACGCGCCAGGCACAAGCCCGTCCGCGGCGAGGGCGAGCGGCCGGTCGCCGAGCCTGATCACGCCGCCATCGACCTGCACCGGCAGCTCGATGGATTCGCCGATGAAGCCGTGGACGAAGGCGGTCGCGGGCGTCTCGTAGACGTCGTCGGGCGAGCCGATCTGCTCGATCTTGCCCTTGTCCATCACCACGACGCGGTTGGCGACTTCGAGCGCCTCCTCCTGATCGTGGGTGACGAAGATCGAGGTGACGTTGATCTCGTGATGCAGCGAGCGCAGCCACCTTCGCAGCTCTTTCCGCACCTTGGCATCCAGCGCACCGAAGGGTTCGTCGAGCAGCAGGATGCGCGGCTCGATCGCGAGCGCGCGAGCAAGCGCGATGCGCTGGCGCTGGCCGCCGGAGAGCTGGCTCGGATAACGGTCGGCAAGCCAGTCGAGCTGCACCAGATCGAGCAGCTCCTTCACCCGCGCACGGATGGTCGCTTCGTCCTTGCGGACGGCGCGCGGCTGCACGCGCAGGCCGAAGGCAACGTTCTCGAACACGCTCATGTGGCGGAACAGCGCGTAATGCTGAAACACGAAGCCGACGTGCCGCTCGCGCGCGCCCTGCGCCAGCGCGTCCTCGCCGTTGAAGGAGACTTCGCCGGAATCCGGCCAGTCGAGGCCGGCGATGATCCGCAGCAAGGTGGTCTTGCCGGAGCCGGAGGGACCGAGCAGCGCCAGCAGCTCGCCATTGTCGACCCTGAGGTCGACGCCATCGAGCGCGGCAAAGCTGCCGAACTTCTTGACGAGATTTTTGACTTCAATGGTCATTGACGTCGTGTCCTTCGTCGAGGTGACGTTCGAGAATTGTCTTGGCGACCAGCGTGATCAGCGCCAGCATCGCGAGCAGCGAAGCGATCGCGAACGCGGCGACGAACTGGTACTCGTTGTAGAGGATCTCGACCAGGAGCGGCATGGTGTTGGTCTCGCCGCGGATATGGCCCGAGACGACGGAGACCGCGCCGAACTCTCCCATCGCGCGTGCATTGCAGAGCAGGACGCCGTAGAGCACGCCCCATTTGATGTTGGGCAGCGTGACGCGGAAGAAGGTCTGCAGGCCCGAGGCGCCGAGCGAGATCGCGGCCTCCTCTTCCTGTGTGCCCTGCTCCTGCATTAAGGGGATCAGCGCGCGCGCCACGAACGGAAAGGTCACGAAAGTCGTGGCGAGCGCGATGCCGGGCACCGCGAACAGGATCTGGATGTCGTGATCCCTGAGCCAGCCGCCGAAATAGCCCTGCGCGCCGAACAAGAGCACGAAGACGAGGCCGGAGATCACCGGGCTGACCGAGAACGGCAGGTCGATCAGCGTGATCAGGAAGGTCTTGCCCGGGAAATCGAACTTCGCAATCGCCCATGCCGCCACGAGGCCGAAGACGAGATTGAGGCCGACCGAGATCGCCGCGACGATCAACGTCAGCTTGATCGCCGCCATCGCCTCCGGCTCGCCGAGCGCGGCGAAATAGGCGAGGATCCCTCGCGAGAAGGCTTGTGCGAACACCACGACCAGCGGCAGCACGACGAAGACGGAAAGGAACAGCACCGCCAGCGAGATGATGATGGCGCGCACCGCGCGTGGCTCGGTCCGCAGGCTGTCCTGCGCTGCGGCAGCGTGGGCCCGCGCCCGTGCATCGGGCGACGTCAGCGACACGGTATCCGCAATCTGCATCGTCATCGCATCCTCCTCAGCGCGCCGGGATCCGGCTCTGCGCCCAGCGCTGCAGCCGGTTGACGGCGAAGATGATGACGAAGGAGACGACGAGCATGACCACCGCGATCGCGGTCGCGTCGGCGTAGCGGAATTCGGACAGGCGGATCACGATCAGCAGCGGCGCGATCTCGGAGACGTTGGGCAGGTTGCCGGCGATGAAGATCACCGAGCCGTATTCGCCGACCGCGCGTGCAAAGGCCAGCGCGAGGCCCGTGAGCAGCGCCGGCGCGAGCGAGGGCAGGATCACGCGCACGATGGTCTGCCGGCGGCTGGCCCCCAAGCTACCCGCGGCTTCCTCGATCTCGGGGTCGAGATCCTGCAGCACCGGCTGCACCGTGCGCACCACGAACGGAATACCGATGAAGATCATGGCGACGAAGATGCCGACCGGCGTGAACGCCACCTTGATGCCGAGCACGGCGAGCGGCGCGCCCAGCCAGCCCTTCTCGGCGAACAGCGCGGTCAGCGCGACGCCGGCGACCGCGGTGGGCAGTGCGAAGGGCACATCGACAATGGCATCGAAGATGCGCCGGCCGGGAAAGCGGTAGCGCACCAGCGCCCAGACGATGATGCTGCCCATCACCAGGTTGACGCAGGCCGCGGCGAAGGCGAGGCCGAACGAGACGCGCAGCGCATTCAGGGTGCGGCGGCTGGAGAGAATATTCCAGAACTGCTCGGGGCTGAGCTCGAGCGATTTCAGAAACAGGCCGGCGAGCGGAATCAGAATGATGATGGACAGCCAGGATAGCGTCAGTCCCATCGTGAGACCGAAGCCCGGCAGTGTCCGGCGTCGTGCTGCGAGTGCGCTCACCAGGTCCCCTGTTAAAGCCCCTTCGACAGCGCCCGATCAGTTCTTGTAGATCTGATCGAAGACGCCGCCGTCGGCGAAATGTTCCCTCTGCGCCTTGGTCCAGCCGCCGAATACGTCATCGATGGTGAACAGCTCGACCTTTGCAAACGAGTTTTCGTACTTTTTAGCGATCTCGGGATCGCGCGGCCGGTAGAAATTGCGGGCGGCGATCTCCTGACCTTCCTTGGTGTACCAGTACTGGAGATAGGCATCGGCGGCGTTGCGGGTGCCTTTTTTATCGGCGACCTTGTCGACGATCGCGACCGGTGGCTCGGCGAGGATCGATTGCGGCGGCGCCACGATCTGGAATTTTTCCGGACCGAATTCCTTCAGCGCGAGGAACGCCTCGTTCTCCCAGGCGAGCAGCACGTCGCCGACGCCGCGCTCCACGAAGGTCACGGTGGCGCCGCGCGCGCCGGTGTCGAGCACCGGCACCTGCTGATAGAGCTTGCCGATGAACTCCTTGGCCTTGTCTGCGGAGCCGTACTTCTTCTGCGCAAAGCCCCAGGCCGCCAGATAATTCCAGCGCGCCCCGCCCGACGTCTTCGGGTTCGGCGTGATCACGGCAACGCCGGATTTGAGCAGATCGTCCCAGTCCTTGATGCCCTTGGGATTGCCCTTGCGCACCAGGAACACGATCGTCGAGGTGTAGGGTGATGAATTCTGTGGCAGGCGCTTCTGCCAGTCGGCCGCGATGAGGCCCTTGCCGGCGATGGCGTCGATGTCATAGGCGAGGGCGAGCGTCACCACGTCGGCCTGCAAGCCGTCGATCACCGCGCGCGCCTGAGAGCCGCTGCCGCCATGCGACTGCTTGATCTCGACGCTCTTGCCGGTCTCCTTCTGATAGGCGTTCACGAACGCCTTGTTGAATTCGGCATAGAGCTCCCGCGTCGGATCGTACGACACGTTCAAAAGATTGATGTCGGCAGCGAGAGCCGAGCTTGCCACGAGACCCGATACGAGCAGTCCTGCAGCGAGCGGAACGATACGGCGCATCATGTCCATCTCCATTCACTTCGGCGACGCCAATGTCAGCGAAGGCATGCAGGCGAAACTCGTGGCGAAACACTCTCAAGTCAACGGAACCGGATTTTCTTGTTCGCAGCGTGGCAGATCGACTGTGCTACGAAGTCTTCATCGTGTGGATGCCGCATTCTGTCTTGGCCCGGCCACGCCAGCGACCCGCGCGCTCATCCTCGCCCTCGGCCGTTCTGCTGGTGCAAGGCATACACCCGACCGAACGAAAACCGGACGCCGCAAGTGGGTGACGCGGCAATTTGGCGCGGACGAAAATCGCTTCGAGTTCCTCGCGCGAGACATTGGCAAACGGATTGAACTTCAACCGTGCGCCGTCGTCCTCGACGACCGGAATGTCGGCACGCGCATTGCCCTGGAAGCGCTTGCGGCCGTTGAGCCAGGCATCGAACGGTTTCAGCGCCCGCGCCAGCGGTTCCACCTTGCGGATGCGGCAGCAGGCGTCGGGGTCGGAAAACCAGAGGTCCCGGTCGGGATCCTCGCGCAACAACGTTTCCTCGGCCGGCTTGATCGAGCGAACGTCCCTGAGGCCCAGCGATTCGATCAGCGCGTCGCGATACGTTAGCGTCTCCTCGAACAGCCACCCGGTATCGAGGAAGATCACGGGGATCGCGGGATCGACGTCCGCCATGACCTTGAGCAGCGTTGCTGATTCCGTGCCGAACGACGACACCAGCGCGAGCTTCTCGCGGCCGACCGTCTTCAGCGCCGCGGCGATGATTTCCGCGGGCGAGGCATCCCGCAAGGCGCGATCGAGCTCCTCAGCCGAAGGCAGCGCAGAGACGGATGACACCTGAGGCGCGATCGCGTTCACGTGCCGACACCCTCGGAATGACGCAGCTGCATGCGCCGGTGCAGCGCCGTGATGCGGCCATCGCCGGTCGGCTGGTAAAACACCGAATAGCGCTTGGCGGTCTGCATGAAGGCTTCCGCGTCGGCCTGCTTCTTGACCTCGAACGAATCGAAGCCGGCCCGCAGCATGAACACGAACTGGTCGCGCAGCACCTGGCCGGTCGCGCGCAATTCGCCGCGATAGTTATAGCGTTCGCGCAGCAGCCGCGCCTGACTGTAGGCGCGTCCGTCGCGGAAGGTCGGGAACACCAGCGCGACCGCGGCGACCTTGCCGAGATACGGCACCAGCTCATCGATGTCGCGGTTGTTCGGCCAGATCACACCGACCTTGCCGGCGCGCTTGAGCAGGCCTGCGGCATCGCCGAGGAAGCGCTCGGCCGGCACCAGGATGTCGCCGCCCTCGGGCAGCGGCGTGTCGACGGCAAGCTTGACGAAGCTGTCGTCGGCGATCTTTCCGCCGTTAACGAGTGGCATAAACGCGCTCCTTGAATGGTTCGACGCCGAGACGCTTCACGGTGTCCATGAACAGCTCCTCGGGCCGCTCGCGCAGCGCGAGATAGGCTTCCACGATGTCCTCGACGACGTCGGCGACCTCGTCGAACTTGACGCCCGGACCGATCAGGGTGCCGAGCGCGGCGTTCTCGTCGGCGCGGCCGCCGATGGTGATCTGGTAGACCTCCTCGCCGTTCTTCTCGACGCCGAGAATGCCGATGTGGCCGACATGGTGATGGCCGCAGGCATTGATGCAGCCGGAGATGTTGATGTGGAGACGGCCGATCAAATTGGCGAGCTCGTGGTTGGCGAAGCGGCGCGTCAGCTCCTGCGCGATCGGGATCGAGCGCGCATTCGCCAGCGAGCAATAGTCCAGCCCCGGGCAGGCGATGATGTCGGTGATCAGATTGACGTTCGGCGTCGCGAGCCCCAGCTTGTCCAGCGCCTTCCACAGCGCCGGCAAGTCGCGCTTGGCGACATGCGGCAGCGCGAGGTTCTGCTCGTGGCCGACGCGAATCTCGCCGAACGAATATTTGTCGGCGAGATCGGCCAGCGCATCCATCTGCTCGGCGGTGGCGTCGCCCGGAGGCCCGCCGGTCGGCTTCAGCGAGATCGTGACGATGGAATAGCCCTGCACCTTGTGCGGGGCCACCGAGTTCTTGCGCCATGCCTCGAACTCGGGATCGGCCGCGGCTTGGCGCAGCTCGTCCGGCATGTGCGGCAGCTTCTCGTAGGCCGGATAGGTGAAGCGCGAGCGGATGTCCTCGATCACCTCGTCGTCGATCTGGAGCGAGGAGTTTCGGATATGCTGCCACTCGTCCTCGACCTCGCGCGAGAATTTCTCGATGCCGAGCTCGTGCACCAGGATCTTGATGCGCGCCTTGTAGATGTTGTCGCGGCGGCCGTACTGATTGTAGACGCGCAGGATCGCCTCGATGTAGCTGAGGATATCGCGGCCATGCACGAAGTGCTTGATGGTCTTGGCGATGAACGGCGTACGGCCGAGACCGCCGCCGACCAGCACCTCGAAGCCGGTCTCGCCTTTCTCGTTCTTGACCAGGCGCAGTCCGATGTCGTGGATCTTGATCGCAGCGCGGTCATGGTCCGAGGCGGTGATCGCGATCTTGAACTTGCGCGGCAGGAACGAGAATTCCGGATGCAGCGTGGTGTGCTGGCGGATCAGCTCCGACCAGATGCGCGGATCCTCGATCTCGCCCGGCGCAACGCCGGCCCATTGGTCGGAGGTGACGTTGCGCATGTTGTTGCCGGAGGTCTGCATCGCGTGGATGCCGACCTTGGCGAGATCTTCGAGCGCGTCCGGCAGCTCGGCGAGCTTGATCCAGTTGAACTGGATGTTCTGCCGCGTGGTGAAATGGCCGTAGCCGCGGTCGTATTTGCGCGCGACATGGGCGAGCGCCCGCAACTGGTTCGTCGCCAGCGTGCCATAGGGAATGGCGACGCGGAACATGTACGCGTGCAGCTGCAGGTAGACGCCGTTCTGAAGCCGCAGCATCTTGAACTCGTCCTCGGTGAGCTCGCCGGAGAGGCGGCGCTTCACCTGGTCGCGGAACTCCGAGACGCGCTCGTTGACGAGCGTGCGGTCGATTTCGTCGTAAGCATACATAAGAAAGCGCCTTAAACCTGGGCCGGCTGTCCGATGGTCACACCGGTGCGGCGGATCTGCTCGCGCAGATTGCCGGGTTCGATCTTGCCGTCCGCGCCGACCTGCACCGGGGCGATATAGGGGCCGATGGCGCCGACGTCATCGGCTACGGCTTCCGCAAGCAACGCCTTGGCCTCGTCGGAGTTGCGCACGATGGCCGCTTCCGAGAGCTCCGCAGACCAGCTCCTGGCCGCGGTGCGGTAGACCACGATGCCGTCCCAGGTGCGGTTGGCGGTCACGACCGAGGGGCCGGCGATCTTGATCTTCTTCTGTTCGAGGGGGGAGGTCATTCGGCTGCATCCAATAGGTCAGAGATGATTTGTTTTGGGGTTTGGCGGCGAAGTGATCCGGCATGCCGGACCACGTCGCCGATGATGAGGATGGCGGGACCGCCATGGGTCCGCCGCACGAGCTCGGGCAGATCGCGCAGCGTGCCGATCACGCCTTGCGCGTCCGGTCGCGTGACGCGGGCGAACACGCCGACTGGCGTCTCCGGCGAGCGGCCGGCGGCGAACAGGCCCTCGCGGATCGCAGGTGCCGCCGTCATGCCCATGTAGACCACGACGGTCATCCTGGTGTCGGTCAGCGTCGACCAGTCCACGTTCTCCGCATCGCGCGCCTTGTGCGCGGTGAGGAAGGTGATGCGGGTCGCTTCGTGACGGTAGGTGAGCGGCACCTCGAAATCGGCGGCGCCGCCAAGCCCTGCGGTGATGCCGGGAATGATGGAATAGTCGATGCCGGCGGCGCGCAGCGCTTGGACCTCTTCGCCGCCACGGCCGAACACGAAAGGATCGCCGCCCTTCAGCCGGACCACGCGCTGGCCGGACTGCGCGGCCTCGATCATGCGCTTGTTGATGGCATCCTGGCCGATGCCCGGCTTGCCGACACGGCGGCCGACCGCAACGCGCGTGGTGTCGCGCCGGATGCGATCGAGAATCTCGGGCGAGACCAGCTCGTCATGAAAGACGATGTCGGCGTCCTGCAGCGCGCGCAGCGCCTTGATGGTGAGCAGATCAGGGTCGCCGGGACCGGCACCGACCAGCGCGACCGAGCCTTCCGGCTGGTCCGCGCGTGCGAATGCCGACGGCTCAGAAATGGCGTTGAGCGATGCGGCCGCCTCGCCCCTACGGCCGGCGAGCACGGCGGCCCCGATCGGCCCGTCGATGACGCGCTCCCAGAAACGGCGGCGCAGCGGAAATTCGGCGATCCGCTCATTGATCGATTTGCGAAAGGTGCCGATGAACTCCGCGAGCTCGCCGATGCGCGCGGGCAGCAGCGCCTCGATCTTCTCGCGCACGCGCCGCGCCACCACCGGCGAGGTGCCGCCGGTGCCGACAGCCACCACGACCTCGCCGCGATCGACGATGGCCGGGAAGATGAAGCTGGAATGTTCGAGATCGTCCATGACGTTAACGGGCAGGCCGAGCGACTTGGCGCGAACTGACATGGCGACGCCCACATCGCCCGCAGCGGCGCAGACGATGGCGATGACGCCCGAAAGGTCAGCGGTCAGCGGATCGCTCGATACGAGCTCTACACCCGCCGCGTCTTCCGAGCCGAGGCCGAGGTCATGATTGCCGTCGATCGCGTGCACGCGGATGCGCGCGCCGGCAGCGGCAAGCACGCGCAATTTTGCCCGCAAGAGCTCGCCCGCACCGACGAGGACCACCGGACCGGCCTTGAGATCGAGAAACACCGGCAAGAACCGCATGCGATACTCGCTTCCCCCACATCCGGGGTTGACTGGAATTATTTTCTATATATGTGTCGTTTCTAGCGCGCAAAGAGAAAATTTTTTCTTCTCTTCTGCACCGCAACTATAGAATTTTCGCCTCCAAACGCAAAGTGGCAGAGATGCATCTTCTCAAGGACGATTCCGCTGCTGACGGACTGAGCAGCCCGGCTCTCGCAGAGCGCGTGCGCGCGCAAGAATTTTCCGCCGATCTTGCGCCCAGCATGGACCATCTCGACCAGCTCGAGGCGCAGAGCATCTACATCTTCCGCGAGGCCTTTGCCCGCCTGAAGAAGATCGCCCTCCTGTGGTCGCTCGGCAAGGACTCCAACGTCATGATCTGGCTGGCGCGGAAGGCGTTCTTCGGCCGCATGCCGTTTCCGGCGCTCCATGTCGATACCGGCAAGAAGTTTCCGGAGATGTATCGCTTCCGCGATCATTACGGGAAGGAGTGGGATCTCGATCTGCGCGTCGAGCCCTGTCCGCCGATCGATGCCGTCGACCCGACGCTGCCGCCGGCCGCCCGTTCCGCCGCGCGCAAGACCGAGGGCCTCAAGATGGCGCTCGCCAAATACGGCTTCGATGGCCTCATCGCCGGCATCCGCCGCGACGAGGAAGCCACCCGCGCCAAGGAGCGCGTGTTCTCGCCGCGTGGTCTCGAAGGCAATTGGGACGTCCGCGACCAACCGCCGGAGTTCTGGGATCATTTCAACGCCTCGCCGCCGCAAGGCGCGCATCTGCGCATCCACCCGATCCTGCATTGGACCGAGGCCGACATCTGGGCCTACACCAAGCGCGAGAACATTCCGATCATCCCGCTTTATCTTGCCAAGAACGGCAAGCGCTATCGCTCGCTGGGCGATCAGGACATCACCAATCCCGTGAATTCGACCGCGTCGACCATCGACGAGATCCTGATCGAGCTCGAGCAGACCAAGGTGCCGGAGCGCGCCGGCCGTGCGCTCGACCACGAGACCGAGGACGCTTTCGAGCGCCTGCGCGTCGCCGGCTATCTCTGATCTTAGGACGCACCGCGGCTATGAACATGATCGTCACCCCCACGTCGTCCGCCACGCCGAACGGCACCACGCGTCCGCAAGTGCGCATTGTCATCGTCGGCCATGTCGATCACGGCAAGTCGACGCTGGTCGGCCGCCTTCTGCACGAGACCGGCAGCCTGCCCGAGGGCAAGCTGGAGATGCTGAAGGCCGTCAGCGCGCGGCGCGGCATGCCGTTCGAATGGTCGTTCCTGCTCGATGCGCTGCAGACCGAGCGCGACCAGGGCATCACCATCGACACCACGCAGATCCGCTTCCGCACCAATTCGCGCGACATCGTCCTGATCGACGCGCCCGGCCACGCCGAATTCCTGCGCAACATGATCACCGGCGCCTCGCAGGCCGACGGTGCCGTGCTGATCATCGACGCGCTCGAAGGCGTGCGCGACCAGACCAGGCGGCACGGCTATTTGCTGCATCTGCTTGGCGTGAAGCAGGTCGCAGTCGTCGTCAACAAGATGGACCGCGTCGATTTCTCGGCCGACCGCTTCAAGGAAATCAGCGACGAGATTTCCGCGCATCTGAGCGGCCTCGGCGTGACGCCGACGGCTGTGATCCCGATCTCCGCACGCGACGGTGACGGCGTCGCCGAGCGCACCGACCGCATCGGCTGGTACAAGGGTCCGACCGTGGTCGAGGCGATTGACCGGCTGGAGCCGGCACGGCCGCTGGAGACGCTGGCGCTGCGCCTGCCGGTGCAGGCGATCTACAAGTTCGACGATCGCCGCATCGTGGCGGGCCGCATCGAATCCGGTAGCCTCGTTGCCGGCGACGAGATCGTGATCATGCCTGCCGGCAAGATCGCGAAGATCAAGACCGTCGAGAGCTGGCCGATGACACCGGTCACGAGCCGTCAGGGCGCGGGCCGCTCGGTCGGCATCACGCTCGACCGTGAATTGTTCATCGAGCGCGGCGACATCGTCGCGCATGCCGGCACAGCCCCGCGCGAGACGCGGCGGCTGCGCGCGCGCATCTTCTGGCTGCACGATAAGCCGCTCAACAAGGGCGACCAGCTCCTGGTCCGCTGCGGCCCGAAGGAAAGCCGCGCCACCGTCGTCACCATCGAGAAGGCGGTCGATCCCGGCGAGCTCTCGAGCAGCGAGAACAAGGCAATCGGGCGTAATCATGTCGGCGAGATCGACATTTCTCTTTCGAACCCGATCGCAACCGATCCCTACACCGAGAACCCGCGCACGGGCCGCCTGGTGATCGAGGTGTCCGGCCGTATCGCCGGCGGCGGCCTCGTGCTGTCGGTCGATGCCGGCCAGCGCGCCGTGCCTGTTGACATCGTGCCGGTGGAATCGGCGCTGCGTGCGGACGAGCGCTCGGCGCGCTATCGCCACAACGGCGCCGTGGTCTGGCTCACCGGCCTGCCGGCGTCCGGCAAGTCGACGCTGGCAAGGGCGCTGGAGCGGCGCCTCTTCACCAATGGCGGCTCGCCGATCCTGCTCGACGGCGACACGCTGCGTGCCGGGCTCAACAGCGATCTCGGCTTCTCTGCCGCCGATCGCAGCGAGAACATCCGCCGCCTCGCCGAGGTCGCGACCCATCTCGCCCGCAACGGCCATATCGCCATCGTCGCCGCCGTCTCGCCGGCCCGCGAGGACCGCGCCGCCGCGCGCCGCATCGCCGACACCGCGTTCCGCGAGATTCATGTCGCGACCCCGGCGGAGGTGTGCGAGGAGCGCGACCCCAAGGGCCACTACAAGAAGGCTAGAGCTGGTGCGCTCGCCTCGTTCACCGGCATCGGCAACGACTACGAGGCGCCGCAGGCCGCCGAGCTCGTGATCGACACGTCGAAGCGGACGATCGCTGAAGCCGCGGACGAGATCGAGCAGATGCTGAAGACATCAGGCGTGCTGTTCGACGAGCTCGTGGACCTCGCCGCGAATATTTGAGCCTGCCCTATTCGCAGCTGTCTCGTCGCCCGGCTCGACCGGGCGACCCAGTATTCCAGACACGATTGAGGTGCGGAGAAACCGCGGCGTACTGGATTCCCCGCTTTCGCGGGGAATGACAGCGGTGCATCTGGCCACCCCACCTCACCTTGACATTTTGACAAGCCTTTTGGGGGGTCTTCTCACCGCCCCGATTTTGGGTCTAATAAGTCCCGAAAGCCGCCCCTCGTGGGCGCATTTTGCTGCCGTCGGGTCAAAAGCAGCCAAAAACAGCCATTTCCAACAAGAAAGCCCATCATGAAACGCGTCGACGCCCACGGATTGAAGATCGCTCCCGTCCTGTTTGACTTCATCGCCAAGGAAGCGGCCCCGAAAACGGGGATCGCGCCGGATGCGTTCTGGGCCGGGGTCGCCGCCATCATCAAGGAGCTGGGGCCGAAGAATCGCGAACTGCTCGCCTTCCGCGACACGCTGCAGGCCAAGATCGACGATTGGCACCGCGCCAACAAGGGGAAGACGTTCGATCTCGACGCCTACACCGCCTTCCTGAAGGAGATCGGCTATCTCGTCCCGGAGCCGGCGACGCAGAAGGTCGAGACCGCCAATGTCGACGAGGAGATCGGCAAGATCTGCGGCCCGCAGCTGGTCGTGCCCCTCACCAATGCGCGCTACGCGCTGAACGCGGCGAATGCGCGCTGGGGCTCGCTCTATGACGCCTTCTACGGCACCGACGCGATCCCGCACGATCCCTCAGAGACCGGCAAGGGCTACAACAAGGCCCGCGGCGACAAGGTGATCGCCAAGGCCAAGGCGTTCCTCGACGCCGCCGCGCCGCTCGCGACCGGCAGCCACACCGACGTGACCGCCTACAGCGTGGTCGCGGGCCAGCTCGCGGTGAAGCTCAAGAGCGGCAACGCTACCGCGCTGAAGAACGCCGCGCAGTTCGCGGGCTTCCAGGGCGATGCAGCCGCGCCGTCCGCCGTGCTGCTCGCCAACAACGGACTGCATGTCGAGGTGAAGATCGACCGCAGCAGCGCGATCGGCAAGGACGATCCGGCCGGCGTCGCCGACATGATCCTGGAGGCCGCCGTCTCGACCATTCTCGACATGGAAGACTCGGTCGCTGCCGTGGACGCCGAGGACAAGGTGCTGGTCTATCGCAACACGCTCGGCCTGATGAACGGCACGTTGTCGGCGGACTTCGAAAAAGGCGGCAAGACGCTGACGCGCTCGCTCAACGCCGACCGCGTCTACAAGACGCCGGACGGCAAAGGCGAGCTCAAGGTGCACGGCCGCAGCCTGCTCCTGATGCGCAATTGCGGTCACCACATGTTCACCGACGCGGTGCTCGACGAGAAGGGCGAGGAAGTCCCGGAAGGCCTGCTCGATGCCGCCGTCTCGGGCCTGCTCGCGATCCACGACCTCAAGGGCAACTCCAAGGTCAAGAACAGCCGCACGGGATCGGCCTACATCGTCAAGCCGAAGATGCACGGCCCGGACGAGGTGTCGCTGACCTGCGAGATATTCGATCGCGTCGAGAAGATGCTGGGCCTGCCCGAGAACACGCTCAAGGTCGGCATCATGGACGAGGAGCGTCGCACCACCGTCAACCTCAAGGCCTGCATCCAGCGCGCCTCCAAGCGCATCATGTTCATCAACACCGGCTTCCTCGACCGCACCGGCGACGAGATCCACACCTCGATGGAAGCGGGCCCGATGATCCGCAAGAACGAGATGAAGGCGCAAGCCTGGATCAAGGCCTATGAGGACTGGAACGTCGACATGGGCCTGACCTGTGGCCTGCCCGGCCATGCCCAGATCGGCAAGGGCATGTGGGCCGCGCCCGACAAGATGGCGGACATGCTGTCGCAGAAGCTCGCGCATCCTCAAGCCGGCGCCACCACCGCCTGGGTCCCCTCGCCGACCGCAGCAACCTTGCACGCGCTGCACTACCACCAGATCAACGTCATCGCGCGCCAGCAGGAGCTGACCAAGGCCGGCCCGCGTGCAAAGCTCTCGGACATCCTCACCATTCCGGTGTCGAAGTCGAACTGGGCCCCTGATGACGTCAAGCAGGAGATCGACAACAACTGCCAGGGTATCCTCGGCTATGTGGTGCGCTGGATCGACCAGGGCGTCGGCTGCTCCAAGGTGCCTGACATCCACGATGTCGGCCTGATGGAAGACCGCGCCACCTTGCGCATCTCCAGCCAGCATCTCGCCAACTGGCTGCACCAGGGCGTGATCACCGAGGCGCAGGTGATGGAATCGCTCAAGCGCATGGCCGTCGTCGTCGACAAGCAGAATGCGGGCGATCCGATCTACAAGCCGATGGCGCCCGGCTTCGACGGCGTCGCCTTCAAGGCGGCCTGCGACCTCATCTTCAGGGGACGCGAGCAGCCGAACGGCTACACCGAATACATCCTCACCGCGCGCCGCCGCGAGGCCAAGGCGCTTGGATAACGGCGGCGGGCGTGCGACGTCACTCGAATGTCAAAAGCCCCGGCGCGTGCCGGGGCTTTTTTGTTGGACGAAACGTCGCGTTGCGTCGCGGAACTGGCTGCACCGGCCTCGCGTTATCGGGCCATCAACTAATGGGAGATGGTCATGGACTGGAATCGGATCGAAGGAAACTGGAAGCAGTTCAAGGGATCAGCCAAGGAGAAGTGGGGCAAGCTCACTGACGATGATCTTCGATTGATCGAGGGTCGTCGCGAGCAGCTCGAGGGCCGGCTCCAGGAACGCTACGGCAAGGCCAAGGACCAGGTTCGCCAGGACGTCGACGACTGGTTGAAGTCGCTGCACTAAAGCGCGATGAGATTGGGACGAATCGTCATCGCGCTTTAGCTCGTTGTTTGAGCATGATCTTTTCGGAAAACCGCTGCGCACTTTTCCGGATCATGCTTTAGCGCGGCACGAAAAGCCCCGGCGCGCGCCGGGGCTTTTGTTTGGGTCGTAGCCCGCTCCCGCTAAAAGACCGCGAGGTACTTCAATAACGAGACGATGCCGATGATGATCACGATCACGCGCGCGATCTGCTTGGCGCGGCCGTCCATCGGCAGCATGTTGATGAGATAAAGCACGAGAATGACGACGAGAAAGGTGACGAGTACGCCCACCAGCATCGCGAGGCCCCCTTCTGGCAAGTTGCGAACGTTATCTTAACGCCTGTGTCCCGCGCCGGTTCCATCGCAGCAACCCACTGCAACTTCTAGTAAATGCGTACTTCTACCGGCAGGCGGGCTGCCGAAAACTTTACCCTTTTCCTTTCATATGCAGAAACCGCTCGGGCCATGAGGCACAAGCGGCTTGTGATTGCCGATTCTTGCGGGCCCCACCTTTTCGTCGTTGCTGGGGCGCTTCGACCAACTTCGAAATTGGGAATTGGGGACTTCGATGCTCAATCGCCTGACCGTATCCGCGCTGCTGAAGGCGGTGATTGCGATCACGTCGGTCTGCGTGGTGATTGCACTCTCGCTCACCGCCTACGAGTCCTGGGATCGCCTCAAGACCGCCAACCGCATCTCGCAGATCGCGGACGCTTCCGCCGATCTGTTCAAGGCGATGCACAATCTGCGCACCGATCGCGCGAGCACCAGCCGGCTCCTCAATGCGACCGAGCCGATGGATACCGAGATCGAGAAATATCTGCGCGCGATCCGCGACGCCGAGATGCCGGCGATGGTACACGCGCTGGAGCTGCTGCCGGACATGGACTTCCCGCAATCGGGCGCGCTGGTGCCGGAGCTCGCGCGCCTCTACAAGTCGCTGACGGAGGAGCAGAAGCAGTTCTGGGAGGAGGTTGCCAAGCCCAAGGACCAGCGTCGCGCCGGCCTGCCGAAGGAATATATGGAGACGACGCAGGGCCTACTCGAGACGCTCGACAAGCTCTCGAACATCCTGGCCGCCAGCGTCAACCATCAGGACGCGGAGATCGACCAGCTGCTGTCGATCAAGCAGAATGCCTGGCTGTTGCGCAACACCGCCGGCGAAGCCTCGCTGATCATCTCGACGGGGCTCAACGCCGGCCGCATCACGCCGGAGGCCCGTCTCGCCTACACCCAATATGTCGGCGGAACGGCCGCGGCGTGGAAGGCGCTGGAACTGTCGGCCTCGGGCATGCAATTGCCGCCGGCCCTGTCGTCGGCCATGGCGACGGTCAAGACCGCCTATTTCGATCCGCAATATCTGGCGCTGCGCGATCGGCTCGCCAATACGCTCGCCAATGGCGAAAAAGCCGAGTTGACCGCGAACCAATGGACCCCGGTCACGGTGGGCCGCCTCGCCGGCGCGGTGGCCGTGGCCGAGACCGCGCTCGATGCCGCCAAGAGCCATACGCTGGACCAGCGCGGCGCGGCTCAGCGCGCACTGATCGTGCAGCTCATGCTTCTCGCGCTCGCCATCGGACTTGCCGCCGGGGCGATCATGCTGGTCAGCCGCCGCGTCATCCATCCGCTCAACGCTATCCGCGACGCCATGCTCAAGGTCGCCGGCGGCGATCTCGCGGTCGACAGCGGCTATCTCGACCGCCACGACGAGATCGGCTCGCTCGCCCGCGCGCTGGAGACGTTCAAGCAGCAGGCGATCGACAAGCTCAAGATCGAAGCGCAGGAGCGCGAGCGCAATGCCGGCGCCGCCGCCCGCCAGCGCGCGATGGAGGCCTATGTCGGCGAGTTCGAGGGCGTGGTGCGCAAGTCGCTGGGCGAGCTCAGCGAAGCCTCCGGCGAGATGCGCAAGACCTCGGGCGACCTCTCGGCTGTGTCGCAAAAGACCAATGAGCGCGTCGAGATCGCCGGCAAGGCCTCGAACGACGCATCGATGAGCGTTGACAGCGTCGCCGCCGCCGCCGAGGAGCTTTCGGCCTCGATCAACGATATCAGCCAGCAGGCGGCCCACGCCGCAGGCATCGCCAGCCGTGCCGTCAACCAGGCCCGCGAGACCGACAGCACCGTGCAGGGGCTGGCGCAATCGGCAGGCCGCATCGGCGAGGTGATCGGGCTGATCAACACCATCGCGGCGCAGACCAATCTGCTCGCGCTCAACGCCACGATCGAGGCGGCACGCGCCGGCGAGGCCGGCCGCGGCTTCGCCGTGGTCGCATCCGAGGTGAAGTCGCTCGCCAGCCAGACCGCGAAGGCGACGGAGGAGATTTCCGAGCAGATCGCTGACATCCAGAGGGTGGCGAGCGACGCCATCAACGCGATCCAGACCATCGGCGGCATCATCGGCGAGGTCAATGAAGTAGCCACCGCGATCGCCGCCGCCGTGCAGGAGCAGGGCGCCGCGACACAGGAGATCACCCGCAGCACGCAATTCGCGGCGCAGGGCACCAAGAACGTCTCCGACAACATCACTGGCGTGAAGGCCGACGCCGACACCGCGGCTGGTGCGGCGGAGAACGTCAAGCAGGCCTCGGAGACGCTGGAGACGCAGAGCCGCCAGCTTGGCCAGCAGGTCAGTGATTTCCTGGGCAAGATCCGCGCGGCCTAGGGCACACCGGCGCGACACACTCGGTGTCGTCCCCGCGAAAGCAGGGATCCATCACACAGGAAGTCACGCGCGAGCTGCTAACCCCGAGTTTTCGCCAAACTTCTCCGTGTGGTATCGCGACAAGCGCAAGCGCTCGCGCTGGGGTCCCGGGCTCACCACTTCGGCGCGCTCCGGGACGGCAGTTTTGGCGGAGCAACGAGCGTCGCCAACTCGATGGCGCCGCCCTACTCCTTCGCCACCACGGGCACCTGGCGGAATTTGGCGCGGAGTGATTGCGGCAGCGGGGAGAAGTTCATCGCGACGCCGTGGCGGTCGTTGGCGTTGCGGTTGGCGACGACGAGGCCCTCGGCGCCCGCGACGATGTCGCCCTTGCGCAAGGTGGGATCGTCCTCGACCTTGACCTGGGCGAGCCCGACCGGATCCTTCCCGTTGCAGGTGCAGCCGGCAACGAGCTCGTTGCGGTAGCGGAAGGCGTTGGGCAGGTCGGAATAGGATTTTCCGTTCTCTGTCGTCGCCTCGTCGATATTGCTGCCATAGACCAGCGAGGTTTCGGACGCCGGGCAGAAGCTCTTGCAGGATTGCGCCTTGCTCTCGGCATCGTTGCCCTGCGCCGGGAAGTAACGGCCATCGCAGCCGCGCACGCAATAGGCCGTGCCGCCGCCATAGCTGGCGCGCGCCCGCGGTGCTTCATATCGCGGCATGTCGTCGTCCGGGAACGGGACGCGGATCTGCGGCGGCGGACGCATGCGGAATCCGCCAAACAAGGCCGAGAAGAAATCCTCCGCATGCGCGGACGGCGTCAGCGCGCAGCCGAGAGAAGCGACCGCGAACAATGCTGCCGCGCCACCGGCCAGTTTGCCGATCGAACGTCTGTTCATGTGACCTCTCGCACTCTCAGTTCACGGCCGACGCCGGGATGTTCAGCGCCTGCCGGCCCGAGGGCAGCGTCGTCATCGCCGGGCGCTTGCGAACGGGGTCGCCTCCCTTGGCCATCAGCGGGGCGTTCTTCGGCAGCACCACGACCTTGGCGCCGATATTGACGCGGCTGAACAGATCGATGACGTCCTCGTTGGTCATGCGGATGCAGCCGGAGGAGACGAACTTTCCGATCGTGGTGGGATCGTTGGTGCCGTGGATGCGGTATTCGCTCGAGCCGAGATACATCGCACGCGCGCCGAGCGGATTACCCGGGCCGCCGGCGACGAAGCGCGGCAGATAGGGTTGGCGCGCGATCATCTGGGCCGGCGGATGCCAGTCCGGCCATTCCGCCTTGCGGCTGACGCTCTGCACGCCCGACCAGGTGAAGCCCTCGCGACCCACGCCGACGCCGTAGCGGATGGCACGGCCATTGCCGAGCACGTAGTAGAGATAGGTGTTGCCGGTATCGATGACGATGGTGCCGGCCGGCTCGCTGCGGTCGAAGCTGACGATCTGCTTGCGCAGCCGATCGGGCAGCACGGCATCCTCGTCCCTCGCCTGCGGCTCGTCGGTGACATAGCCCTGGCTGGCATAGCCTCGCGCATAGCTCTGATCTTGCGGATAGAGGGGCGGCTGCATCGGCGCATAGCCGAAAGTTTGCGCGCTGGCAGCGCCGAACGGCACTGTCAGCAATGCTGTCGCAAAGGCCACAGCGGTTACGGCGCGCGGCGAGAAGCGGCGACGGACGGCAAGGAACGTTGTCATGTGCTGCCCCGTTGGATCTGTGCATCAGGGGTGATGCGGCTTTCCAGCAAACGCGGCCAAGGCGACTGAAGTTCCGCCGCCGTCTGAGGCAGCGACGTCACAGTCAAGCGAGCGCGACTTCACGAAGCCGCGATGGAACCGCAGCGCCGCGCGCGCGTTGGATGATCAGCAGTGGGCGCGCGGAGGCTTTCCGTGCGGGAGAGATATTGTGCGCGTCCTTCCCAGCGAACGTCTGATTTCCGGTAACGGCGAAGGCGCCCCGCTCCCCGACAGCCATGTCGAGCTGCCGCCGGTCATCCGCCGCACCGAGTTCGTTGCCTTCGCGCTCGCCGGCCTGCTGCTGATCGCGGTCGTGGCCGTGCTCTATGTCGGCAAGCCGTTCTTCCTCCCCGTGGTGATGGCCTTCGTCATCGGCACCATGCTGTCTCCAGCAGCGACGTTCCTGGAGAACCGCAAGGTGCCGCGCGGGGTCGGCGCCGTGCTGATCGTGGTCGCCGTGTCTGCGGTGGTCGCCTTCGTCGTCGCGCTGATCGCCTCGCCGGTGATGGAATGGAGCTCGCGCCTGCCGGAGCTCGGCGCGCAGCTGAAGGACAAGCTGCACGTGCTCGACCGGCCGCTGGCGTTGTGGAAGGAGCTGCAAGCCATGGTCGGCGGCTCGGAGGGGCTGCCGAGCTTCCAGATGCCGAAACTCGAATGGGTGCAGCCGACGCTGGAATTTCTGTCGCCGACCTTCACCGAATTCCTGCTGTTCTTCGTTACGCTCATCCTGTTCATCGCGAGCTGGCGCGATTTGCGGCGGGCGCTGATCATGACCTTCAGCGACCGCGACGCGCGGCTGCGGACGCTACGGATCCTCAACGAGATCGAGGTCCATCTTGGCAACTATCTCCTTACCGTGACCGTCATCAATATCGGCGTCGGGGTTGCCACCGGCGTCGTCTGCGCGCTCACCCGCATGCCCAATCCCGCCGGCCTTGGCGCACTTGCGGCAACCCTCAACTTCATCCCGATCATCGGGCCGATTGCGATGTTCGCCATCCTTGTCGTGGTGGGGCTCGTCGCCTTCCCGACCATCAGCAGCGGCCTGCTTGCCGCTCTCGCCTTCGGCGGCATCACTTTCCTGGAGGGACATTTCGTTACGCCTACCATCATCGGGCGGCGGCTGGCGCTGAATGCGCTCGCCGTGCTGCTCGCGCTCGCGTTCTGGACCTGGCTGTGGGGGCCGATGGGCGCGTTCCTGTCGTCGCCGCTGCTGATCGTCGCGCTTATCCTGAAGGAGCATCTTCTGCCGGCGGATGCGCCGCAGTTGCCACAGGACTGACTGGTTTCCGAGAACGGAACTTCCCCGGCGACGAAGCGTTTTCCGGCTATCTCAGCCGTCAACAGTTCGGAGCTCCTGATGTCCACGCCCAATGCCGATGCCGGGATCAGAGACTGGACCGACAAAGCCACCAGAGAACGCCTCGAGAAGGATGTAGCAGCCGTGAAAAGCGATATCGCCACCCTCACCGACCAGATCACCGACGCGCTCAACACCTTTGCGAATTCGACCAGCAAGCAGGCCAGGCGCGGCTATCGCCAGGCGCGCGAGAACATGGATTCGGCGATCGACGACATGTCGGACCGCGGCAGCGCGATGATGGGGGCTGCGCAGGACGCCTACGGATCGATCGAGGAGACGCTGGAAGAGGCGATCACGCAGCGGCCGCTCGCGACTGTCGCTCTCGCGCTCGGCATCGGTTTCCTGATCGGCGCCGCCTGGCGGCGGTAAGGTCCGCGGAACGGATCGAGATAACGGCAGCGCGCCGTGGCGCTGCCCGGCGGCGGCTTGTGGGGGTCTGAGGAGCAAGGCCATGTTTCAGCGCATCATCGACGGGATCAATGCATCCGCAGGCACGACTGTGCGGCTGACCTCGCTCGCCGCAGGCACCGCATTCGCGCTGTTCATCACGACCTGCTTCCTGTGCGCGGCGGCGTTCATCTCCGTGCTCGAGAAATATGGTCCGGTGCAGGCATGCCTCGCGGGGGCCGGCGTCTTCTTCCTGCTGACCCTGACGGCGGCGGTGACCTATTGGGCCTACAAGCGGCAGTTGCGCAAGGAAGCCCATATCGCGGCCGAGCGCGCCGCAAAGTCGGCCGCGCACAGCATGCTTGCCGACCCCATGCTGCTCGCCACGGGACTCCAGATCGTTCGCGCCATCGGGGTCAAGCGGCTCTTGCCGATCCTCGCCATCGGCGGCGTCGCACTCGGCATTATGGCGAGCCGCGCCGGCGTCTCCGACGAGGCCTCGGCCGAGCCGGCGGAGTGACGTCACACCCGGCTGCGGCCGATGCAGATCGCGGCCACCGCGAGCGGCATTGCGAGCGAGATCCACGACAGCGGCAGCCAGAACCCGGTCTGGCCAAGCAGCGCGGAGAGCAGACCGAAAATGCTCAAGGCTGCGAGCAGCGACGGCCAGTGCCAGATCAGGGCTAGCGAACGGCGTCCGGTCATGCCGCGGCACCTGGCGATCTCAGCGGAAGGGCCGCGGCAGAACCCTTTTGCGTCCTGCTGGCCCGCGACCGCACCAACCAGAGATAAACTCCGCTGGCGAGCACCACGATCGTGACGAGGTCGAGCAGCAGCACTCGGGAGGTCTCTGGTGAGCGGAGAACTAATCGCCCCGCTTTCCGAAAATTGCGTCCCGGGTAGGGTAAAGCGGGGGCCCGCCGACACGCCGGCGCGCGCTTGCGCAATTTTTCACCAGCCGGGACAAAACCGGCCCCGCTCACGCAAACGCTACTCGGATGGGCAGGCGGTTGCCGCTAAAAGCAGCGCCCTGATTCCAAACGAAATATTTAGCAATGAAGCCGTCGGTCAAGGCGAACCTCGCCGCATTCCAGCACGACGCCAGGCTCTATTTGACGCTCGGTATCGCCAACTGGTCGGTGTTCGTCGATCACATCCCGAACAACGTCGTTAATTTGCTGACGCTGCGCAACTTCGGCTTCAGCGGCGCGGCTGACCTGTTCGTGTTCGTGGTCGGTTATGGCGTCGCCATCATCCATGGACGGATGGCGCTGGAGCGCGGCTATCTCGTTGCGGCGACGCGCATCTTCCGCCGCGTCTGGCGGCTTTACGCGGCCTATGTCGTGCTGTTCGTGATCTATATCGATACCATCGCCTATGTCGCCTCGCAGTCGATGGCGCCGGAGATCATCCACGAATACAACATCTCCGGGATTCTCGAGCACCCGCTGCGCATCCTGGTGCGCGGCCTCGTGCTGCAGGAGGAGCCCCTGAACCTCGACCTGCTGCAACTGATGATCCCGCTGATGGCGTTCTTTCCGCTCGTGCTGTGGGGGCTGCTGCGGCGGCCGAACGTGACGCTCGGCGCATCGATCGCGCTGTATGTGGCGGCACGCTGGTTCGACTGGAATTTCCACGTCTATCCCGACCAGGAGTGGACCTTCAATCCGCTGTGCTGGCAGATACTGATGGTGCTGGGCGGCTGGTTCGCCGTGACGGGCGCGCCGGGGCGGGCGCTGCGCGGCATGCCATGGCTGCGGATCCTCGCCGGCGCCTACCTCATCTTTGCGATGGCCGTCACCCTGATGCGCCATTCGCCGGCTTTGTCCGCCTACCTGCCGGACCTCTTCCTCAACGGCATCACGCCGACCGACAAGGAAAACCTCGCGCCCTATCGCGTGGTCCATTTCCTCGCGCTCGCCTTCCTCGCGACCCATCTCGTTCCGGCCGATCATCCCGGCCTGAATTGGCGGCCGCTTCAGGCGGTGATCACATGCGGTGAGGAATGGCTCGCGGTGTTCTGCATCGCCGTGTTCCTGTCCTTCGCCGGCCATCTCATCTTGATCACGGGGCCGAACCTGGTGGTGATGCAGATCGCGGTGAGCCTCGTTGGTTTCGCCGCGCTGACCGGAGTTGCCTACTACATCTCCTGGTCCAAGCGGCAGGACTTGCCGGCGGCCTTGCGCCAGCAGGCCTAGAGCCCTGTTCCCATGGACTCGCAACGGAGCCTTGGATTCCTATCTTGACGCGTTTTCTTCACGCGAACCGGGATCCATTCGCTCGGACACGTGCTGCCAAAAGAATCGTGCGATTCTGCTAGGCCGAAAGCGGCGGCTGCGCTATGCCGGGTGTCGCGAGGAGACCGAACGTGGCGATGGCGAAAGGCGGGGGTGAAGAGGCCGGCGGCGCGCCCCGGCGCGGCCGGCCGAGGTCGATCGAGACCACGAACGCCATCCTCGAAAGCGCCTATGCGCTTATGGCCGCCACCGGCCTTGCCGCCACCACCATCGACGCCGTTGCGCGCCATTCCAGCGTCTCCAAGATGACGATCTATAAATGGTGGCCGTCGCGCGAGGCGCTTTTGATCGACGCCTTCCTCCACCACGCCGCGCAGATGCTGCCGCTGCCACCAGTCGGCTCCGGCAGCCCCGCGGCGCGCACCCGCCGCCACGCCGCGGCCTATGCCGAGGCGCTTCAGGGCGAATTCGGCAAGGTCCAGCTTGCTGTCATCTCCGAATGTATTTCGAAGACCGGCTCGGCTGAGTTGTTCTACGCCCACTATCTGCAATTCCGCCGCGACGCGCTGGTGGAGATCATTGCCGCAGGCCAGAACGACGGCAGCATCCAGGCCGAGGGACCGGCGGAAGATCTCTACGACGCGATCTATGGCAACCTGTTCTACCGCTATGTCTTCGGCATCACGCCGATCACGCCTGGGTATGCGCGCAACTTGGTCGACCTGATCTTGCGGCCGAAAGCTTAACTGCGCACGGGCCTTACCGGCGCCGAGATCTTGTCGGTGCGATCGCGCTCGGTCATATCGACCACCGTCTCCATCGGCGCGGTCAGCTCATAGACATAGGAGACATCGGTGAAGAAGCGCTTGGCGGTGCCGCCGAGCGCCTCGGGCGCGACGCGGTCGAGCAGGATCAGGCCGAAATCGGAATCCGGGCGGCGCGTCGCTTCGCTGGTGTTGAACTCCTCCCAGCGGAAATGGAAGACCTCGTCGGGCGCCTCGCCCGTCACGGTCCAGTTGGCGGTGATGTGCGGATGCTTGCCGACCAGCGACAGGCCCTCGTCGGAGTGCGAGGCGAGCTCGAAGAACAACAGCGATAGGCTCTGCGCCGCGCGCGCGCTGACCGCGATGTCGGGACCGGTGACGGCGATGCGGTCCGCATGCGGGATGGCCCGCGCCTCGAACAGGCCCTTCAGCTTGACGCCCTGCCACTGGCTCTCGCTGAGCAGCGAGACCACGTTGGACATGGCGTGGATGCGGCCGATCAGGAGCTCGCGCGCGACGTCGATGTCCGAGCCGTGGCGCAGCGTCCGCGTCACGATCGACTGGATCACCGCCAGGATGTTCTTGACCCGGTGGTTGAGCTCGTCGATGACGGCGGTCAGCCGGCGCTCGAAGCCGATCCGCACCTGGATCTCGCGGCTGAGCCGCAGATTGTTGTAGGCGACATAGCCGAACAGGCCGCACACCATCGCGGTGATGGCAAAGCCGATCGCGGCCACGATGATCGCGGTCTGCTCGGCCCGCCGCGCCGAGTTGGTCTTGGCGTAATAGCTAAGCTGCCAGTCGCGACCGCCGAAGCTCACCGTGCGCGTCGCGGACGGCGCCGGCCCGTCCGCCGCCGCCCCGCGCGTCGAGACCACGCCCTGGTCGTTGGCGATCAGCTCGCCGCCTTCCCGGCGCGGGTCCTTGAGCGCGACCGAGAACAACGACATATCGTCGTTGGTCAGCATCAGCGAGGCGAGCTCGTAGGAAAATGTGACGAAGCCGACCGGCACGGTCGCCCCTTCGGGAATGACGGGTGCTGCGACGATCACGCCGATCGGCCCGTTCGCATGCAGGAGCGGCACGGGGTCGGAGGCGACCGACCGCTTCTCGACCCGGGCGCGGGTGAGCATCGCGCTGCGCACCGGATCCTGATCATAGCTGCGGCCGGGCAGCATCTTGGTCTCGTCGCTGCGCGGCTCGAGATCCATCAACACGTCGATCGGCTGGGTGAGGCCAGTGATCGGCTTATCGTTGTAGTCGCGGATCTCAGGCTTCGGGAAGCCGGCGGCCGCGATCGCGGCCTGCGCCGCTGCGAGCTCGTTCGGTTGAAGGCGGGCAACCCAGCCGGCCACCACGAAATCGGTCTTGAAGGCGTAGATGGCCGAGCGCAGCGGCTCCAGCATGTTCGGCTTGAGCACCGATGGCGCGCGGAACAAGCCTGATGCGACGCGCGCGAGCAGCTCGCGCTCGGTCAGCCGGTCCTGTACGAGGCTAGCGTGAACGTCGATGGCGCGCGCGAGCGCGATCCGGTCCAGCGCCAGCTCCTGGTCGTGAACGCGATAGGCCGCCAGCCCGGAGAGCAAAGCTCCGAGCAGAGCGATGAAACCGATGATGAAACCCAGCCGGACCACGCGACTACTCAGGCGAAAGCAGCAGGTCGACAATAAGCACGGAGCATATGAACGCCGATCGAACGGCCATGTGCCGAAACAGGGTGAACCCCAGTGGCGGAGATAATGAAGGAGGAGGCATCAGTACGCAACTTGGGTCGCCCGAAAAGCTTAATTCGTCCGGCCGATGGTCTGGCCGGGATTAACCTGCCCCCGGGCACCGGAGGTAGTTAATCGCCGTGTCTGAAATTTGTTCCGCGCGGCGCGCTTTGCCCCAGGTGTTAACGGCGAAAAGCGCCTGCGCTACGCCCGTTTCAGGCCGCCTTTGGCCTCGATGAAGCCGACGATGCGGTCGAGCCCCTCGCTCTTCTTCAGGTTTGTCATGACGAAGGGGCGTTCGCCGCGCATGCGTCGCGCGTCCGTATCCATCTTCTCCAGGGAGGCGCCGACATGGGGCGCGAGGTCGATCTTGTTGATGACCAGCAGGTCGGATCGGGTGATGCCGGGACCGCCCTTGGACGGGATCTTGTCACCGGCTGCCACGTCGATGACGTAGATGGTGAGGTCGGCCAGCTCAGGGGAAAAAGTGGCAGCGAGATTGTCGCCGCCGGATTCGATCAGCACGAGATCGAGCCCCGGGAATTTCGCGCGCATGTCCGCGACCGCCGCGAGATTCATCGAGGCGTCCTCACGGATCGCGGTGTGCGGACAACCGCCGGTCTCGACGCCGGCGATGCGGTCCGGCGTCAGCGAGCCCGACCGCACCAGGAATTCCGCATCCCATTTCGTGTAGATGTCGTTGGTGATCGCGGCGATGTCATAGCGCTCGCGCATGCTCTTGCACAGCAGGTCCATCAGCGCGGTCTTGCCCGACCCGACCGGGCCGCCGACGCCGACACGCAAGGGGCCGTGGGATTTCGACATGTGACTAGCTCTCTCCTGATGGATTGAAGGCCGCAACGCTCAAGAGCGAAACAGCCGCGTATATTGCGTCTCGTGCCGCAAGCTGGCGAGATCGGCGCGAAACGTCGAGCTGCCGAGATCGTCCAGGGTCGCATGCAGCGCACGATTGGCGGTGGCGGCCACAGCGGTTTCCAGCTTCACCAGCACGCGCTGGCTGTCGGTCTGGCCAAGCGGAATGAGGCGGCTTGCCGCCGAGATCCAGTTCGAGACCAGCGCATGCAGGAAGGCGTGCAGCGTCGGCGCCAGCGCGACGCCGTGCATCGCGGCGACGACCCCGACGGCGACGGGATAGACCAGTGGCGTGCGGCATGCCGCCACCATGGCATCCAGGCCATCGGCATCCCACGCGGCGCGTGCGATGTCGACGAAGGCGCGTCCCTGCGAGGTCGTCTCGAGCTGCCGCTCGCGCGACGGCACGAAGGCCGCGGCAAGCTCGGCAATGTCGCTCAGGGCGACCTCGTCACCCGCCTCCGCAGCCCGATAGGCATGGACCAGAAGCGTCGCATCACAATAGCCGGAGCCATCGGCGAAGAGCGCCTCGAGCCAGTCGGCGAGCGTCACGGTGTCAGTGATATCACCCGCCTCGACCGCCCACTCGATGCCGCTGGAATAGGAGAAGCCACCGACGGGAAACGCCGGCGACAGCCAAGTCATCAGCCGGTACAGCGCCGCCGCCTCGCCCTTGCCGAGGTCGCCGGCACTGGCCGGCTCATTTGTGGTCATGAGCATGCTTGTGGCCGTGGTGATGGTCTGGGTGGTCGCAATGCTCGTCGTGTTGGTGGTCGTGACCATGATCATGGTGATGATGACCGTGATCGTCGTGCGCGTGATCATGATGGGCATGATTATCGTGCCCGTGCGCACGACCGGCATCGGCATAAGCGCCGCCTTCGGGATCGAACGGCGCCTCGATCTCGACCACACGCGCACCGAGCCCTTTCACCATCGCCTCGATGACGTGGTCGCGGCGGATGCGCAAGGCCTTCGCCATGATCTGCGTCGGCAGATGGCGGTTGCCGAGATGCCAGCCGACGCGGATGAGATGGTGCGGATCGCGGCCGCGGATCTCGAGCAGCGGCTCGGGCGCCGCAACCACCTCGATCAGCCTTCCGTCCTCGAGCACCAGCGCATCGCCGCCGCGCAGCGCGACGGCGTTCTCCAGGTCGAGCAGGAACTCGAGACCGCGCGTTCCCGTCATCACCATGCGGCGGCGGTGCCGATCGTCGAAGTCAAGCACGACCGTATCCGCTGGGGCTTCCGTGAAGCGGTGCTGTCCCTTAACCTGCGTCGCCCGGATCATTCGCTTCTACCCTGTTACCGTACTTCGACCTTCTCGGGCGTGATCACCTCGATCTTGGGTGGCGCGGTAAAGCACTTCACCGCGACGCGGCCGAACGTCTTCATGTGCTCCATGGCACGATGCGGCACCAGCGCCTCGGCATTCTCCCACTGCTCGACGAACACCATCTTGGTGGGATCGGTGACGCTCTCGTGCAGATCATAGGCGATATTGCCGGGCTCCTTCCGCGTCTCCTTGATACAGGCGGTGGCGGCTGCAATGAATTCGGCGCGCGTCTCGGGCTTGATGGTCAAGGTGGCAACGACGTAGATCACGAGAAATCCTCCCGGCTTTTCTTCTCAAGGTTACGATACCGGGCGGGACATTAGACCAGGCGGGATCGAACGCAAAACCCGAAAAGCCATCCCCGGACATGTTCCGGGGACATGCGTTGACCCGCTATTTCAGTACATGAAATATCGCTGCGCCATCGGCAGCACCTCGGCGGGGGCGCAGGTGAGGAGTTCGCCATCGGCGCGCACCTCATAGGTCTCCGGATCGACCTCGATGTCGGGTGTGGCGTCGTTGTGGATCATGCTCTTCTTCGAGATCTTTCCGCGGGTGTTCTGGACTGCGTAGAGCTTCTTCTCGATGCCGAGCTTTCGCGCGAGACCGCCGGTGACTGCAGCCTTCGAGGTGAAGACGACCGAAGATGCGGTGCGCGCCCTGCCGAAGGCGCCGAACATCGGCTGGTAATGCACCGGCTGCGGCGTCGGAATCGAGGCGTTGGGATCGCCCATGGGCGCTGCGACGATGGTGCCACCCTTGACGACGCAGTCCGGCTTGACGCCGAAGAACGCGGGCGACCACAGCACCAGATCGGCAAGCTTGCCCTTCTCCACCGAGCCGATCAATTTTGACACGCCGTGCGCAATCGCCGGGTTGATCGTATACTTGGCGATGTAGCGCTTGACGCGAAAGTTGTCGTTGTCCTTGCCCTTGTCCTGGGCGAGCTGCCCACGCTGCTTCTTCATCTTGTCGGCGGTCTGCCAGGTCCGGATGATGACCTCGCCGAGCCGGCCCATGGCCTGCGAATCCGAGGACATCATCGAGAGCGCGCCGAGATCGTGCAGGATGTCCTCCGCCGCTATGGTCTCCTTGCGGATGCGGCTTTCTGCGAATGCCAGATCTTCCGCGATCGACGGATCGAGGTGGTGGCACACCATCAGCATGTCCAGATGCTCGTCGATGGTGTTGCGCGTGAAGGGCCGCGTCGGATTCGTCGAGGATGGCAGCACGTTCTTCAGGCCGGCGACCTTGATGATGTCAGGCGCGTGGCCGCCGCCAGCGCCCTCGGTGTGGAAGGCGTGGATGGTGCGGCCCTTGAAGGCCTTGATCGTGTCCTCGACGAAGCCGGACTCATTCAGCGTGTCGGAATGCAGCATGACCTGGACGTCGTAGTCATCGGCCACCGACAAGCAGTTGTCGATCGCGGCCGGCGTGGTGCCCCAGTCCTCATGCAGCTTCAGCGCACAGGCGCCGGCCTTGATCATCTCGACCAGCGCGGCGGGACGCGAAGCGTTGCCCTTGCCGGAGATGCCCAGATTGACCGGGAAGGCATCGAACGACTGGATCATCCGCCCAATGTGCCAGGGGCCGGGCGTGCAGGTGGTGGCGAAGGTACCGTGCGACGGGCCTGTGCCGCCGCCCAGCATCGAGGTGACGCCGCTCATGAGCGCGTGCTCGATCTGCTGCGGGCAGATGAAATGGATGTGGCTGTCGAAGCCGCCGGCGGTGAGGATCTTGCCTTCCCCTGCGATCACGTCGGTGCCGGGACCGATGACGATGGTGATGCCCGGCTGGATGTCGGGATTGCCGGCCTTGCCGATCGCGGAGATCATGCCGTCCTTGATCGCGACGTCGGCTTTCACGATGCCCCAGTGATCGACGATCAGCGCATTGGTGATGACGGTGTCGGCCGCGCCCTGCTTGTTGGTCACCTGCGACTGCCCCATGCCGTCGCGGATCACCTTGCCGCCGCCGAACTTCACCTCCTCGCCATAAGTGGTGAAATCCTTCTCCACCTCGATGATGAGGTCGGTATCGGCCAGCCGCACCCTGTCGCCGGTGGTCGGGCCGAACATGTCGGCATAGACGGAACGCTTTATCTTGACGGACATCACAAGCCCCGTTTCCGATTGAACTGTTGTCTGCTCACAGCAAAGCCCTCGCTGCTTTCACGGCATCGTCGAATTTCGTGTCGAGCCACGCATTGCCGCCGCGGCAGCCCGCGACCACCTGTTCGGCCCAGCCGGTGTAGTCGGCGAGCTCGTCACGCTCTCCGGCGGTTGGATCGGACTGAATCCGCGCGCCGATATTGCTGATCTTGTCGGCGATCTTGATCAGCTTGGCGCCGGGAGATTTGTGCGGAGCGTCCTCGATCTGCTTCTGCCGCCGCTCGGCCTTCGGCAGGCTCATATCGTCGGTGCATTCGACGACAAGGGAGGCGACACGCGCGGAGAATGTCTGCGCAAGCTCCTCGCGTGTAGTATCAGTGTCCTCTATCGTATCGTGCAGCCAGCCGGCCGCGACCAGCTCGGCATCGGCGCCGTCGGTGGCGGTCGCAAGCAGGTTCGCGACCTCGGCGAGGTGATTGATGTAGGGCTGATTGCCGCGCCCCTTCCGCGCCATCCCGTTGTGGCGGTGCGCGGCGAGCTCGGCGGCTTCGGTGACGAGGCGGATCGGGGAGAGCATGGCAAATTCCTCCGTTTTCGCCTCAACGGTGCCGCGCCATGCTCGTTCCTGCTGAACTCACAGCTTCCCCATCACGTCGCCGCGGAAGCCGTAGATGGTCTTCTTGCCGGCCAACGCGACGAGCTGGACGTCGCGGGTCTGGCCGGGCTCGAAGCGGACGGCGGTGCCGGCGGCGATGTCGAGGCGCATGCCGCGCGCTTTCTTGCGGTCGAACTTCAGCGCGGGGTTGGTCTCGAAGAAATGGTAGTGCGAGCCGACCTGGATCGGGCGGTCGCCGGTATTGGCGACCGTGAGCGTTACGGTTCTGCGGCCGGCATTGAGCTCGATCTCGCCGTCCTGGATGAAGAGTTCGCCGGGGATCATTCTATCCTCCTCGTCATTCCGGGGCTCGCGCAGCGAGAACCCGGAATCTCGAAACCAAAACCTCTGGATTCCGGGTTCGCCCTGCGGGCGCCCCGGAATGACGAATTAGCAGCTACCTGATCGGCTCGTGCACGGTGACGAGCTTGGTGCCATCAGGGAACGTTGCCTCGACCTGGATGTCGTGGATCATCTCGGGAATTCCCGGCATCACCTGGTCGCGGGTCAGCACCTGCGCGCCTGACTGCATCAGATCGGCCACGGTGCGGCCGTCGCGCGCGCCTTCGAGAATGAAATCGGAGATGATCGCGACCGCCTCGGGATGGTTGAGCTTGACGCCGCGATCCAGCCGGCGGCGCGCCACGATGGCGGCCATCGAGATCAGAAGCTTGTCCTTTTCGCGGGGAGACAGATTCATGAAAAATCTCTTCCATTCAACACGTCAATTCAGCCAGAGCCGCGGCAGCGCCGCACCTGTGCGCGCCAGCACGGCCATCATGTCGGCCCGCAAACGCGCTGCATCTTGGGCACAGAACCGCGCCATTGCAAAGCCATTCCAGGCCGAGATTCCGACTTCGCCGGAGAATGAGTCCGAGGCCTCGCGGATTTTTTCAACCAGGGCCTCGTCGCCGGGGACGATCAGCGCCGTGCCGATCGCGGCGCCGCCTTTTGCGGCGGCGGACCGGCCAAGTTTGGCGCCGATATTGCCATCGAGCCTGACGGTCTCCGCGAACACCAATTTGCCGCCGCGGGAGAGCCGCCAGCGGTCGACGAACTCGCCCTGCTCCATCCGCTCACCCATGGCGGTGCGGCCGAATACGACGATCTCGCAAAGCAGGAGCGAGGCGGCCGCGTCGAGCTCGATGTCGAAGCGGCGATGGACCCGGGCACGATCGAACAGGATCGTCTCCTGGGGCAACCAGGCGAGATGCGCGCCAGCGGCGACCTTCAAGGCGATATTGAGCTGCGCCGGCGCGCCAGGCGCGCGATAGACCTTTTCGGCGGCCGCTGTGGTCAATGTCAGGCGCGCGGCATCGGCGACCGCGATCTCGATGTCGAAGCGATCACCGCCGGCAACGCCACCTGCCGTGTTGACGAACACGCCGGAGAGCCCTTCGCCTTCCGGCGAGGGAAAGCGCACACGCAAGGAGCCGGATTCATGCAGGGCCCCGCGTCGCGTCACCCCGTCACGGGCATGCACGCCGAACCGCACCGCGCCGCGGGCGCGGTTCGCCTCGAATAAGATAGACGTGGCTGATAGCTCGCTGCGCATCCGCCTCCCCAGCCGGTCGCGGCAAATTTCCGGGCTACAGCGCCATCTGGCGGCTGATTTCGCTCGGGTCGAGATTGGAGCGGTTGCAGGTGAACTTCACCGCGCCGCGATCCATCACGGCAAAACTGTCGCCGAGTTCGCAGGCAAAGTCGAGATATTGTTCGACCAGCACGATGGCGATGTTGCCGAGATTGCGCAGGTATGAGATGGCGCGGCCGATGTCCTTGATGATCGAGGGCTGGATGCCCTCGGTCGGCTCGTCGAGCAGCAGCAGCTTTGGCCGCATCACCAGCGCGCGGCCGATCGCGAGCTGCTGCTGCTGGCCGCCGGAGAGGTCGCCGCCGCGCCGGCCGAGCATGGATTGCAGCACCGGAAACAGCGAGAACACGTCGTCCGGAATGTGCTTGTCCTCGCGCTTGAGCGGGCCGAAGCCGGTCTTGAGGTTCTCCTCGACTGTCAAAAGCGGAAAGATCTCTCGGCCCTGCGGCACGAAGCCGATGCCCTTGCGGGCGCGCTCATAGGGCTTGAGGCCGGTGATGTCGCTGCCGTCGAGCATGATCGCGCCCGAGGAGATCGGATATTGCCCGACCATGGCGCGCAGCAGCGAGGTCTTGCCGACGCCGTTGCGCCCGAGCACGCACGTCACCTTGCCCGGCTCGGCCGCGATCGAGACGCCGCGCAGCGCCTGCGCCGCGCCGTAGAACAGGTTGATGTCCTTGACCTCAAGCATCGCTCAGCGTCCCAGATAGACTTCGATGACCCGCTCGTTGGACGAGACCTGGTCGATGGTGCCTTCGGCCAGCACCGTGCCTTCGTGCAGGCAGGTGACCTTGACGCCGAGCTCGCGCACGAACGTCATGTCATGCTCGACCACCATCACGGTGTGGGTCTTGTTGATCTCTTTCAAGAGCTCGGCGGTCAGATGCGTCTCCACGTCGGTCATGCCGGCGACGGGCTCGTCGACGAGCAGCAGCTTCGGGTCCTGCGCCAGCAGCATGCCGATCTCGAGCCACTGCTTCTGGCCGTGGCTGAGGCTGCCGGCGAGACGGTTGCGCGCCTCGGTGAGGCGGATCGTCTCCAGCACCTTGTCGATGCGCTCGGATTCGGCCTTGCTGCCGCGCCAGAACAGCGTGCCCTTGACGCTATGGTCAACATTGAGCGCGAGCAGGAGGTTGTCCTGCACGGTCTGGCTCTCGAACACGGTCGGCTTCTGGAACTTGCGGCCGATGCCGAGCTCGGCGATGCGGGTCTCGTCGAGCCGCGTCAAATCGGTGACGCCGTCGAACAACACCGTGCCCTCGTCGGGCTTGGTCTTGCCGGTGATGATGTCCATCATCGTGGTCTTGCCGGCGCCGTTCGGGCCGATGATGGCGCGCATCTCGCCGGGTTCGAGTGTCAGCGACAGGTTGTTGATGGCGTGAAAACCGTCGAACGAGACGTGCACGCCGTCCAGGTAAAGCATCGCCGAGGTCGCGCGGGTGTCCATGACGTTCATGACCGCTTACTCCGCCATCTTCGGTTGGCTGACGCCGTCTTCGGCGGCGGCGCTCGCCGAGGTCGCCGCGCGCTTGTCCTTCGACTGGTCCCACCAGGCATTGAAGGTGCCGACGATGCCCTTGGGCAGCAGCAAGGTCACCAGGATGAACAGCGCGCCCAGCATGAACAACCAGTACGGCGCCAGCACGCCCGAGGTGAAGAAGGTTTTGGCGTAGTTGACGACGATGGCGCCGAGCGCAGCGCCCACCAGCGTGCCGCGGCCGCCGACTGCGACCCAGATCACCGCCTCGATCGAATTGCCGGGGGCGAATTCGGACGGATTGATGATGCCGACCTGCGGCACGTAGAGCGCGCCGGCAACGCCGGCCATGCAGGCCGACACCGTGAACACGAACAGCTTGTAGGACTCGACGCGGTAGCCCAGGAAGCGCGTGCGCGATTCCGCATCGCGCACTGCGATCAGCACCTTGCCGAGCTTGGACGAGACGATCGCGCGGCAGATCAGGAAACCGAGGATCAGCGCGAGGCAGCTCAGCGCGAACAGCGCTGCGCGGGTGCCCTCCGCCTGCACGTTGAAGCCTAGAATGTCCTTGAAGTCGGTGAGGCCGTTATTGCCGCCAAAACCAAAGTCGTTGCGGAAGAAGGCGAGCAGCAGCGCGTAGGTCATCGCCTGCGTGATGATCGATAAATACACGCCGGTGACGCGGGAGCGGAAGGCGAGCCAGCCGAAGCAGAAGGCGAGCAGGCCCGGCACGACCAGCACCATCAGCGCCGCAAACCAGAACATGTCGAAGCCGTACCAGTACCAGGGCAGCTTCTGCCAGTTCAGGAATACCATAAAATCGGGCAGGATGGGGTTGCCGTAGACGCCACGGGTGCCGATCTGCCGCATCAGGTACATGCCCATCGCGTAGCCGCCGAGCGCGAAGAAGGCGCCGTGGCCGAGTGAGAGGATGCCGCAATAGCCCCAGATCAGGTCGATCGCGAGCGCCAGGATGGCGTAGCAGACATATTTGCCCCAGAGCGCGACTAGGTAAGTCGGCACCTGGAGGAACGAGCCTGGAGGCAACAGCAGATTGGAGAGCGGGATGAGGATGCCGCAGGCCGCGACGATCACGAGGAAGATCGTCGCACCGCGGTCCAGCGATCGGGTCAGCATGTGAGGGGTCATGCTTCCACCGCACGGCCCTTGAGCGCGAACAGCCCGCGCGGGCGCTTTTGAATGAACAGGATGATGAGAACGAGAATCGCGATCTTGCCGAGCACGGCGCCGGCGACCGGCTCCAGGAACTTGTTGGCGATGCCGAGCGTGAAGGCGCCGACCAGCGTGCCCCAGAGATTGCCGACCCCGCCGAACACCACGACCATGAAACTATCGATGATGTAACTCTGGCCGAGATTGGGGCTGACATTGTCGATCTGCGACAGCGCCACGCCGGCAATGCCCGCGATACCCGAGCCGAGGCCGAAGGTCAGCGCGTCGACGCGCGAGGTGGCGATGCCCATCGAAGCCGCCATGCGGCGGTTCTGCGTCACCGCGCGCATCTCGAGGCCGAGCGCGGTGTAGCGCAGCATCGCGAGCAGGATCGCGAACACGGCGAGCGTGAAGCAGAGGATCCAGAGCCGGTTATAGGTGATGGTGATCTGGCCGAGCTCGAAGGCGCCGCTCATCCAGGAGGGGTTGCCGACCTCGCGGTTGGTCGGGCCGAACATGGTGCGCACGGCCTGCTGCAGCACCAGCGACAGCCCCCAGGTCGCGAGCAGCGTCTCCAGCGGGCGGCCGTAGAGAAACCGGATGATGCTGCGCTCGATCAACACGCCGATCGCACCGGCGACGAGGAAGGCGAGCGGCACCGCGATCAGCAGCGAAAAGTCGAACAATGCGGGATACCGGGTGCGGATCACCTCCTGCACCACGAAGGTGGTGTAGGCCCCGATCATCACCATCTCGCCATGCGCCATGTTGATGACGCCCATCACGCCGAAGGTGATGGCAAGGCCGATCGCGGCGAGCAGCAGCACCGAGCCGAGCGAGAGGCCGTACCAGGCGTTCTGCACCGTCGACCAGACCGCGAGCGAAGACTGGATCGAGCTGATGGCGCTGGCGGCAGCCTTGGTCACCGAGGCCGGCTGGTCGCCCATGCCCGTGAGCAGAGCCAATGCCTCCTGGTCGCCGCGCGCCTTGAGGGTGCCGACCGCTTCGAGCTTCTCGACCTCGCTGGCGTCAGACTTGAACAGCAGGATCGCCGCGCGGGCTTCGCCGAGCGCCGCCTTGACCGATTTGTTGGTCTCCTTGGCGAGCGCGGCATCGACCGCGTCGAGCGCAGTCTCCTCGTGCGACTTGAAGACGGATTGCGCGGCCTGGAGGCGCGTCGCCAGATCCGGCGACTGCAGCGTCAGGCTGCCGAGTGCTGCATCGACGCTGCGACGCAGGCGGTTGTTGAGACGCACCGCGCTCGCGCTGTCGGGAACGCTGGCGACGGGCTCGCCGGTTGCGGCGTCGACCGACTTGCCGTCGGGGCCGGTGACGTAAACCTTCTTGCTATCGGCATCGGCCATCAGCCGGCCGTCCTGGAGCGCGCTGATGATCGGAAAGGCCAGCTTGTTGCCGCTGCTCGCGATCAAGCCGATCGCCTCTTCGGTGTCGGAAAACTCGTCGTTGGCGAATTTGGCGACCGCATCCTCGAATGGGCCGGCAAAAGCCGGCAGCGCAAACGCAATCAGAATCAGCGAGAGAACAAACGTGCAGAGACGGACAGATAAATCGGTTGGCACTGTGGATCACCCCGGCAGAAGTGGGGAGAAGACGGCGGAATAGCCGTCTTCTCCCATCGTGCGATAGACGTCAGATCCGGATCAGGAGCCGGAGCCGAGACACTTGTTGGTCTTGGTGTTGAAGTTGCCGCACTTCTTGCCGACCCAGTCGCCGATCAGGTCCTTGGAACCGTCGAGCTCCTTCGACCAGGCATCGCCGGCAACGAGGCTCGGGGTCTTCCAGACCACGTCGAACTGGCCGTTGCCCTTGATCTCGCCGATGAACACCGGCTTGGTGATGTGGTGGTTCGGCAGCATCTTCGACACGCCGCCCGTCAGGTTCGGCGCCTCGATGCCTGGAAGCGCATCGATCACCTTGTCCGGATCGGTCGACTTCACCTTCTCGACGGCCTTCACCCACATGTTGAAGCCGATCACGTGCGCTTCCATCGGGTCGTTGGTCACGCGCTTCGGGTTCTTGGTGTAGGTCTGCCAGTCCTTGATGAACTTCTCGTTCGCCGGGCTCTTGATCGACTCGAAGTAGTTCCAGGCGGCGAGATGGCCGACCAGCGGCTTGGTGTCGATGCCGGCGAGCTCTTCCTCACCCACCGAGAACGCGACCACCGGGATGTCCTTGGCCTTGATGCCCTGGTTGCCGAGCTCCTTGTAGAAGGGAACGTTGGCGTCGCCGTTGATGGTCGAAACCACCGCGGTCTTCTTGCCGGCCGAGCCGAACTTCTTGATATCGGCAACGATGGTCTGCCAGTCGGAATGACCGAACGGCGTGTAGTTGATCATGATGTCTTCCTGGGCGACACCCTTCGACTTCAGATAGGCTTCCAGGATCTTGTTGGTGGTGCGCGGATAGACATAGTCGGTGCCGGCGAGCACCCAGCGCTTCACTTTCTCTTCCTTCATCAGATAGTCGACGGCGGGGATCGCCTGCTGGTTCGGCGCAGCGCCCGTGTAGAACACGTTACGCTCGGACTCTTCGCCCTCGTACTGCACCGGGTAGAACAGGATGTTGTTGAGCTCCTTGAACACCGGGAGCACCGATTTGCGCGACACCGAGGTCCAGCAGCCGAACACGACCGAGACCTTGTCCTTGGTAATCAGCTCGCGGGCCTTCTCGGCGAACAGCGGCCAGTTCGAGGCGGGATCGACAACGACGGCCTCGAGCTTCTTGCCGAGCACGCCGCCCTTCTTGTTCTGCTCGTCGATCAGGAAGAGGATGGTATCCTTCAGCGTGGTTTCGCTGATGGCCATGGTACCGGACAGGGAATGAAGCACGCCGACTTTGATGGTGTCGTCCGCGGCCTTCGCACCGGAAATGGAAGCCAGGCCGAGCATCAGGCCGGCGGTCGCGGCGAGCACGCCGCGGCGGCTGAATGACGCCGCTATATCGTGAGTGGATTTGCTAAACATGAGTGTCTCGTCTCCCTGACGCAGGCGTGAATACGCTGCGAAACGGCCCCACGGCCGCCTGCGATTAACGGAATCGCAAGAACCGTGCCATGGGGGAGACACCAACCAACCGATTGATTTCGTTGTTTAAATTGGCAGAAATCAAAGTTTCGCCGTCGTCAAACCGCCCAAATATCAGGCAACCCAAATGTATGCGAAAGTGGCAGGCTGGTTATTTTATGAGCAAATTTCAGCCTTTGGCTAAATTTCCGGCACAACTATTTCTGCACCGCAATCGCTGTTTCGGGCGGCCTTGCCTTGAAAGCGCCCCCTCGATGTTCCATATGAACGAGCGAGATCTCTTGCGAATCAAGGGGTCGTAGCAAGCCGCGTGTTCTTAAGCCCCCTGCGGGCCTCTGGCTTGCCCCATATCTCCCAAGCCATCCGACACCCCAAACACGCAGGTGTCTTCTCGACACCCTTTTGCGCACGCCGCGCCAGATGCGCTGGGCGTCCGCTTTTGACATGGAAAGAACCCGTCTTTTGACTTCGTTTCAGGACTTCGGCCTCGCCGAACCCATCGCCCGCGCTCTTCGCGAAGAGAATTACGTCACTCCCACCCCAATCCAGACCCAAACCATTCCGCTGGCACTGACCGGCCGCGACGTGGTCGGCATCGCCCAGACCGGGACCGGCAAGACCGCGTCTTTCGCGCTGCCGATCCTGCATCGGCTGCTCGAGAACCGCATCAAGCCGCAGCCGAAGACGGCTCGCGTCCTGGTGCTGTCGCCGACCCGCGAACTGTCGGGGCAGATCCTCGACAGCTTCAACGCCTATGGCCGCCACATCCGCCTGTCCTCGACACTCGCCATCGGCGGCGTGCCGGTGGGCCGACAGGTCCGCGCCCTGATGCAGGGCGTCGACGTGCTGGTCGCGACCCCGGGCCGCCTGCTCGACCTCGTGCAGAGCAACGGACTGAAGCTCTCGAGCGTTGAATTCCTCGTGCTTGACGAGGCCGACCGCATGCTCGACATGGGTTTCATCAACGATATCCGCAAAATCGTCGCCAAGCTGCCCATCAAGCGGCAGACGCTGTTCTTCTCGGCCACCATGCCGAAGGACATCGCCGAGCTTGCCGATTCCATGCTGCGAGACCCCGCCCGCGTCGCGGTGACCCCGGTTTCCTCGACCGCCGAGCGGATCAACCAGCGCATCCTCCAGGTCGATTTCTCGGCCAAGCCGGCCTTCCTGACCAAGCTGCTGAAGGACGAAGAGATCAACCGCGCGCTGGTCTTCACCCGCACCAAGCACGGCGCGGACAAGGTGGTGAAGACGCTGGCCAAGGCCGGCATCGCCGCCAACGCCATCCACGGCAACAAGTCGCAGAACCATCGCGAGCGCACGCTGGCGCAGTTCCGCTCGGGCGAGATCCGCACCCTGGTCGCCACCGACATCGCCGCGCGCGGCATCGACGTCGATGGCATCAGCCACGTCATCAACTTCGACCTGCCCAACGTGCCCGAGACCTATGTCCACCGCATCGGCCGCACCGCGCGCGCCGGCGCCGATGGCACTGCGATCTCGCTGGTCGCCGGCGGCGAGGAACTCAGCTATCTCCGCGACATCGAGCGGCTGATCCGCGTGGCGCTGCCGCGTGAGGATCACCGTACCGATGCCGGCCGAGAGGCCGCTCAAGCCCCCGCTGCTGCGCAGCATCGCTCCGGCCGGTCCGGCCGTCCCGGCCAGCGTCCGCATGGCGGAAGGCATGGTGACGGACGGCATGCAGACGGACGACACGGCGAAGGACGTCATCTCGAAGGCAGACCTGTTGATGGCAGGCCCGGCGAAGGCCACAACGCCTCGAAGGGGTCTCGCCGCCGCCGCCGTTCCGGTGGTAAGATGAATTCCTCACCAACCGATCGGCCGGAACCGCGTCCCGCGCATAGCGCAGGCAAGCCTGATGGAATACAAGGCGTTGCCTTTTTGCGCCGCGAGAGTCGTCCCGCCGGTCGACCGAACCGCAATCCTCATTCGCATTAGCCGTCCACGACTGGAGACAACCACATGGCTAAGGAAGAGCTGATCCAGTTCGAAGGACTGGTCACCGAAATCCTCCCCGACGCGCGCTACCGCGTGCAGCTCGACGCCGGACACGAGATCGTCGCCTACACCGCCGGCAAGATGAAGAAGAACCGCATCAAGACGCTGGCGGGCGACCGCGTGACGGTCGAGATGTCGCCCTACGACCTCGAGAAAGGCCGGCTGATTTTCCGCCACAAGGACGAACGTCCTGCAACGCCGGGCGGACCGCCGCGGGGTGGCCCGCAGCGTGGCGGTCAGTTCCGCCGCCGCTGATCGCCTTCGGCGCGCGAGCGCGGAATTAAAATTCTGACCTGTATGCTGATCCGCCGCGGGCATCGCGGCGGATCAAAAAATCGTGCACGTCAGGATTGTTCTGAGGCCCTGTTTCCGATAAAATGAATTAATCGATTTTCGGCCGGACGACATTAGCATCCACCGGTACAGCCGGTTCAGACACGCTGACGACCCTTCCAAAAATTCGATCTAACCTGCCTGCGCGAGCGGGCTTTTACATTGTGTATCTGAGAAGGGACTACCCCCATGAGCATGGGAACCGTGAAGTGGTTTAACGCGACCAAGGGCTATGGCTTCATTGCGCCCGACGACGGCGGCAACGACGTGTTCGTTCATATCAGCGCCGTCGAGCGCGCCGGCCTCGGCTCGCTGCGCGAAGGCCAGAAGGTCTCCTACGAGATCGTGGCCGACCGTCGTTCCGGCAAGCAGGCAGCCGACAACCTCCGCGCCGCCGGCTGAGCGCGCCGGGCCGAGGACGGGATCGCGTCACGGACTAAAGGCAAAAGGCCGCGCGAGATGCGCGGCCTTTTTTATTGATGTCGTGGAGCAACGATGCTTACGCAATCGCCGCTGCGGAGTCGAACCGGCCTCCTCGATACTGGAAATCAGAACGCCGCAGCCGAGATCAGCCGCTAACAAGATTTCTGCTGCAAGTGCTGTATGCAGGTGCAAGTTGTCGTGGCCGGATACTTCACGTCATAATAGGGAAAGGTCGAATTGCTCGGGCTGTTGGTCGAGCAGCGCGGAAACAGGTAATAGCTGTCGGTCAGCTTCACGGTGCCGCTAATCGTGTAGCCGAGGTTGGGCGTATAGTCGTAGGAAACCTCGCTGAGAACGAGCGAGATATTGGCATTGGTCGGATTCTTTGGGTCAGGCGCGGTAAACGACGACAGTGTCATCGTCTGACCAACCGGTCTTGCTCCCGACGCACTGGTTGACCGGCTCCATTGAACCGTCGCCTTGCCGTTACTGTCGGTCGAGACTCCGGAGACCGTGATCGTCATCAGGGAAGCGCCACCCGAACCCTTGATGGGATAAGGAGCCATGATGGCGCTCGAAGCCGAAAGGATGCTGTCCATCCGGGCCGTACTGATCTGCGTGTTCTGCGAAATCATGTCGGCAACACTATGTGCTGTTGCACTGACCTTGACGTTCATGGCCAGCCCATTCCCGAGCTCGACGCCGCCGATATAGAGCACGAGCATGAACGGGACCACGATGGCAAACTCGGTCGCTGCAACGCCGCGAACGTCGGTCCACAGGTGGCACGGGCGAAACGACAGGCCGGCGATCATGGCTTAACTCCCTCTAGGATGCAGGCTCGTTCTGGAAAGCGGCGGACGCCATGATCTGCCGGTTGCCGTTCGACAAATTCGAGAGATTGAAACCGAGCGGTCCGAGGACCACGGGCCACACATAGGTCACACGGAGAACGACGATGTCCCCGGCGTCTCCAGGATTGAACTGCCAGTTATTCGTGACCTGCCCCTGAGCGTTGAAGGTCAACGGAGGCATGCTCGTGTCCGCCGTCGTCCAGGAGTTAGCGACCTGCACGTCGACCATGAGGCCCGAGCAGCTGAAGAAGATCACGACCTGATCGCACACCTTCTGCTTGAATGCGGCCTGCGTCATTTGCGCAGACTGGACTTGCCCTGTCATGATGAGGCGTGCGGATTGACGCACCACGGATTCGAGCAGCTGCTGAGCAAAGAAAACCAGGAAGGTCTGAATCAGCGCGATGATGAGGGCGAGGAACGGCGCGGCAACGAGCGCGAATTCGACGGCCGTTGCGCCATTGCTGTCGCCAAGGAAAGCGGCGCAGCGACCTCTGCGTCTCTTCTTTGTTAGGGCCTCAAGTCCGGTCATGCGGCTGTCCTACTGCGAAAGGCTGGCTGTGCTCGACGCGACCTTGATGAAGAGGTTCGTCAGCGCACTCGAAATATCGCCGCCGGTCTGAACGTGGGCATAGAAGCCAGGCGAGGCGCACGATTGGAGATTTTGCGCGATCGTGCCGCTCGAGGGATCGGGCTGGTCGTACTTGTCGATCCAGCTCATGTACCAGCCGTCCGTTACCGTAATTCCGGTCGTGCTATTTTTGATAAGTTGCAGATACTCCGTGTAGAGGACCGCAATCTTGATGCCCCGTTTCTTGATGGTCGTGCAGATCGACGTGTCCATCGGCTGCTGGCATCGACTGTTGGAGGCAAAGCTCGCGTTGGGGCAAGTCGCGGAGATCTTGTCCTCGACACCGTCAGTGACCAGGAACACCACTTCCTGCGGCGTATCGCCTGAGCTGTTGCTGCCAAGGCCGGGCGTGGGCATGATGCCGTTCAGCGTTGTCAGCGCGCCGAGGATATTTGTCCCATTGTCGGTCTTGCAGTTCGTCGTTGGGACGACGCAGTTTTGGTGATGGACCGGCATCAGCGCGATGTTGGAAACCTGCTTTCCGGCGGAGGTCGGCGTGGTCAGCGTCGCCAGTGTGTTCAAACCCAGGTCGAACGTATAAAGCGCCGCTTTGTAGGTCGTGTTGTTCAGCGCCGCCATGCACTGCATGACGCCGCCTGAAACGCCCGACTGCGGGCAGTTCGACCATGTGTTGAGCAACTGGTTGACAGCGCTTGTCACGAGATCAATCCGCAAGGTGACATTCTTGTTGCGGGCGATGGTCAGGTTGTCTACGGCGCTCGGACAGGGGCTTGTGGCACTGCAGTTGGAGCTGGGAGAAGTTTCATGGCAGGCGAAGCCGCAATTCTGCGAAGATTTCACGACCTGGCTCGCGGGCGCCGTGTAGGCAATGAGATTGGCGATGTCATTATAGGTTGCGCCAATACCCATGGACGGCGAGTCATCCATCAGCAGATAGAAATTCATGTTGGGCGCGCTCGAGGCCTTGGCCGTCGACGTTCCCTGGATTTGCCAGGTCTGCTGGCCAAGAATGCCCGGAAAATTATTGATGGATTGCGCCGTATATGAAACGGTGATCGTGCGCTGGAGCCCGGAATCGACAATATTGATCGTCGGGGTCGGCACTGACGACAGGCCAGGAAGATTTGCCTTCGCCGCGAAGACGGCTGCTGCGGTTGCCTGGACGACGGTGTCGTCGCTCTGCGTCAGCATGGCCGGCCTCACAGCGGCGACCGCCGCGGCGTCCGCGGCCGCGTCCAGTTGCGCTTTCTTACGCAAAGCGAGCGTGTAGTCGAGCGCCATGCCCAGGAGGAAGATGGTCGGAACCAGCATGAGCGCGAAAATGATGGCGACGTTGGCTCGCCGATCTCCCAGGAACCGTCGCATTGTATCGCGAAACATGACCTTATCCCGATTGGCTCCGACCGAGCACGAGGCTTGTCCTCATCAATAGGAGAAGCATCGCGGTTTGCTCTGCCGCGACGTTCCTGCACGGGTCAATCTGGGGATGGCCGCTTAAACAATGCTTACTTCGAATGTGTGAACACGATCTGCGAGGAATCCCATCGCAAGATTGAACTGACATCATTAACCGAGCTTGAATGTTCGAAGAGAAACCGAAATCGGGGCAGGATTTCCTGGCTACGCCGACGCGAGCGACGCCGAGCGCGGAAAAACGCCTGCCGTACGTCCCCTCCGGTCGCGTTAATTCTGCTTGGCAGCCCCACCGCCGCTGGCAGTGCTGGCCAGCGAACCGGCCTGGCTCATGGTGTTGTTGAAATAGCTGTCGCTGTCGCCCAGCGTCACGCGGCGCTGGCAAAGCGGCATGCAGCTGTAGGACTCGCGCTCGATCCCGCGATAGACGGTGACGAGCCGGTCGCTCGGGCCTTCGACCTGGATCTGGCGGTCGACCAGGATCTCGCCGCCGCGGTCGAGCGCGATGAAATTGGTGGCACCATAACCCTTACCGGTCACGATGACCATGCCGCCGGGCTGGAGCGTGACGTCCGCGATCAGCGGATTGCCGACCACGATGGTTGCCACCTTGCCCGGAAGCCGGACCAGCTTGGCCTGATCGACATTGACCGCGATGGTATCGGCGGTCGACTCGGCAAGGCCGGCAGAAGGCGATGCCAGCACCGCGGCCGCAACCAGAAGACAGACGCGCGCATGACGGCGCAGCAACTCTTTACGCATACTCTCACCCCCGGGACGTCACAAACCGGCAGAAGCGATCAGATAACAGCGGAGCCGGTGCCCGACCTCGCTAACCTGCCTTTAATTCGTGAACGTTCCGCAAATTCGCCGACTATTGTTTGAACGGACTGATTTTGCGGCGCTCGAAGCCGCTGCCCTGCCTTTAGCGCCGGAACGGATAGGCGAGCTGGCCGGCGATCTCCTTCGGCATCGTGGCTTCGTCCTTGCCGTACTCCTTCGGCAGCTCCCCCTTCGGCATGCGGAAGGTCCCGAACAGCACGTCCCAGAGCGGGAAAGTGCCGGCAAAATTGGTGTCGCCGCCCTCTTCGAGCGGCGTGTGGTGCCAGCGGTGGAACACCGGCGTCGCCAGCACGTATCTGAACGGGCCGAAGGTCCAGTTCAGGTTGGCGTGCACGAAGGCCGAATGGAAGGTGGTGAACGGACCGACCCAGATCATCACGTTCGGCGAGATGCCGGCCATCAGTAGCACGACGTCGACCCCGATCGTGCCGAGCACCAGGTTCACCGGATGAAAGCGGGCCGCCGAAATCCAGCTGATCTCCTCGGAGGAGTGATGGATGGCGTGGTATTTCCAGAACTCACCGCCATGAAACAGCCGGTGCAGCCAGTACAGCATGAAGTCGGCGAGCACCACGAACAGCACGCCCTGGACCCAGAGCGGCAGTTGCGAGAGCGGGCCGTGGCCATTGTCGTAGAAGGCGATCAGCTCATCGGCGTCGTGGATGTTGAAGAAGATGCCGGCGGTGACGATCAGCAGCCCGATCCGCATGGTGCGGGCGAACACCGGAACGAAGAACCAGTAGCAGATGTCGGTGACGATCTCCCGCTTGCGCCACCACGACGGACCGGGATTGCAGGCCCAGAAATGCTCGAGCACCGTGAAAACCACCGCGAGCGCGAAGGTGACCGGAATCACCTTCTCGATGGTCTCGCCAAGCATCAGGGCGACTTGCATGGGCAGGCTCGACATCGTCGCCTCTCTTCCGAACTCTGTTCCTGCCTAGGCCTACTCCGCGAAATTTAAGGGACGGTGAAGCCGATGCTGCGCTTGCGCGCAGGTCCGGAACCGCGAGGAATTGCAACTTGCGCCTTAAGGCGACATTCACTCTGGCCAAAAGCGCGGCGCAGGACGTGTGTTTACGCGATCGAATTAACTCTACCGAAAGAGCTCGGCTCTCATGTTCGGCGCGTCAACGATAGCGCCGAACGCGGCGAACACACACCAGATGGAGTTACGTTCATGAAGAATCTGATTGCGCGTTTCGCGAAAGACGAATCCGGCGCCACCGCCATCGAATACGGCCTGATCGCCGCCGGTATCGCGCTGGCCATCATCACCGTCGTTAACAACCTCGGCAGCACGATGAACACCAAGTTCGGCTCGATCAGCTCGTCGCTGAAGTAAGCCAGCGAGACACGACGGCAAAAGCCCCGGACTCTGGGGCCTTTGTTTTTTTCCAAGACGGCGAGTTCCAGTGGCGTTGCGCAAGTACAGAACCGATGCCGCGGTCGCGGCGAACGAGGCGGAGGCGGCACAGACCGGATCGCCGGCGTATTGGGTCTGCCTTGCGCTGCTGCTTGCGACGGTCGCGCTCGCCGCGCGCATTGCCAGCTTCTGGTGAACGCGCTTTTGGCGGGCTTTTGCCCTCAAGGCCGCGGCCGCCGTTGTCGGTTTGTTTAGCACTACCGGCTAGCATCGCGCGACGCCCGATGCCGTGGCGAACCCAAGCTCAAGACCAGGCCTCAAGACGCAGCCCATGATCCTCGACCTTGCGCGCCTTCTGCTCTTTCCGGCCCTGATGGCCTTCGCCGCCGCGAGCGATCTCTTCACGATGACGATCTCGAATCGCGTGTCGCTGGCGCTGGTGGCGGGCTTCTTCGTGCTCGCTTTCGCCGGTGGCATGGCACCTTACGAGATGCTCAGCCATGTCGGTGCCGGCGCGCTGCTGCTGGCCGTGGCCTTCACCTGCTTCGCGATGGGCTGGATGGGCGGCGGCGACGCCAAGGTCGCAGCTTCCGTCGCGCTGTGGTTCGGCTTCGCACCGCTGATGGACTTCCTGCTCTACGCCTCGCTGTTCGGCGGGGCACTGACGCTGCTGCTGCTCCAGTTCCGGCAATGGCCGCTGCCTTTCGGGCTTGCCGGCCAGGCCTGGCTTGCACGGCTGCACGACAAGCAGACCGGCATTCCTTACGGCATCGCGCTCACGCTTGGCGCGCTGATGGTCTATCCGGAGACCGAGTGGGTGAAGGCGATTGACCTCGCTCGCTTCGCGCTGCGCTGAACACGCCGGGTAAACCAGGCGTTAAGGCGATTTAGATACGCCTCATTAACCATGCTTTGACGAATAGCTGGTCAACTGCCGATTACGGCGGCGGCAGCGTCGCGGCGTTTTGTTGGAAAGTGAAGCGTATGAATAGGGCACGCATTGTCGTCCTGACGGTCGCCATCTGCGCAGGCGGCGTCGCCGCGTATCTGGCGAGCGGCTCGGACAATTCTGCGCAGCTTCCAGTGGCGCAAGCCCCGCAGCTTCCGACCGTCGACGTCCTGGTGGCCAAGAACGACATCGGCCTTGGCCAGACTGTGAAGCCGGACGACGTGCAATGGCAGACTTGGCCGGCGGCGACTGCCAGCTCCACTTTCATCCGCCGTAACGAGCGCCCCGACGGCGCTTCCCAGGTGACCGGCTCGATCGCACGCGCTCCTTTCATCCAGGGTGAGCCGATCCGCGACCAAAAGCTGGTCAAGGCCGAGGGCTCCGGCTTCATGGCAGCCATCCTGCCTAGCGGCATGCGGGCGATCTCGACCGAGATCTCGCCGGAGACCGGCGCGGGCGGCTTCATCCTGCCCAATGATCGCGTTGACGTGCTTCTGACCCGCCGCCTGAAGAACCCCGACCAGAACAGCGGCGCGCCCGATATCGTCACCTCGGAGATCATCCTGTCCAACGTCCGCGTCCTGGCCATCGACCAGGCTCCGAAGGAGAAGGACGGCCAGAACACCGTAGTCGGCAAGACCGTCACGCTCGAGCTCAATCCAGCACAGACCCAGGCGCTTTCCTCGGCCCGTCAGGCCGGAACGCTGTCGCTGGCGCTGCGCAGCATCGCCGACGTCAAGATGAGCGAGATCACGCTCGACGATTCCTTGCAGAAGCGCGATGGCGTTTCGATCATTCGCTACGGTATCCCGAGTTCGACCGCGAAGGCACGATGAGGACTGTCGACATGAAATGCAGGGCAGATTTGGCGACGATGCGAACCTCACCGGTCCGCGCCCTGTCGTTCTCGGCCGCTCTTGCGCTGACGCTGAACCCGGTGCTCACGCCGGTGCTCGCTGCCGACTACCGCCCCGTGGCGCCGGTCGCGGCCGATGGCCAGATGAACGCGCGCTTCCTCTCCCTCGGTGTCGGCAAGTCCGTCGTGATCGACCTGCCGCGCGACATCAAGGACGTGCTGGTCGCCGACCCCAAGATCGCCAATGCGGTGGTCCGCTCGGCGCAGCGCGCCTACATCATCGGTGCCTCGGTCGGCCAGACCAACATCGTGTTCTTCGATTCGGCCGGCCAGCAGATCGCGGCCTATGACATCGCGGTCAAGCGCGATCTCAACGGCGTGCGCGCCGCACTGAAACAGATCCTGCCGAACTCCGACATCCAGATCGACGGGCTCGCCGACGGCGTCGTGCTGAGCGGCTCGGCGGCGAATCCGCTGGAAGCGCAGCAGGCCAACGATCTCGCTGCGCGCCTCGCCGGCGGCGCCGACAAGGTGGTGAACTCGATCGTGATCCGCGGACGCGACCAGGTCATGCTGAAGGTGACGGTGGCCGAGGTCCAGCGCAGCATCGTCAAGCAGCTCGGCATCGACCTGTCCGCGAACCTGAACTACGGCACCTCTGTGGTGAGCTTCACCAACACCAACCCATTCACGGCGCTCGGCCACAACCTCGTCGACGGCAACAATCTTACCGCGAAATTCGGCGGGGCCCCATCGGTGCAGGCCACCCTTCGTGCGATGGAATCCGCAGGCGTGATCCGCACGCTGGCCGAGCCGAACCTCACCGCGATCTCCGGCGAGTCCGCGACCTTCATCGCCGGCGGCGAATTCCCGGTGCCGGCAGGCTATGCGTGCGACCCCACCACGCATGTCTGCACCACCCAGATCAGCTTCAAGAAGTTCGGCATCTCGCTCAACTTCACCCCGGTCGTTCTGAGCGAGGGCAAGATCAGCCTGCGGGTGATGACCGAGGTCTCCGAGCTTACGAACGAAAATGCGATCACGCTGTCCCAGGCCGTGACCTCGACCTCCGTGAACTCGCTGACTGTGCCCTCGATCCGGACCCGCCGTGCCGAGACCTCGCTGGAAATTCCCTCCGGCGGTGCGATGGCAATGGCCGGCCTGATCCAGCAGCAGACGAAGCAAGCGATCAGCGGACTGCCGGGCCTGATGCAGCTGCCGATCCTCGGCACGTTGTTCCGCAGCCGCGACTTCGTCAACAACGCGAGCGAGCTGGTGGTGATCGTGACGCCCTACATCGTTCGCGCGACGGCACCAAAGGACCTGTCGCGGCCGGATGACGGCTTCGCAGCGCCCGCCGATCCGCAGGCGGAGCTGATCGGCAACATCAACCGCATCTACGGCGTGCCGGGCCGGACCGAACCGGCCAAGAGCTACCGCGGCACTTACGGCTTCATTACCGACTGAGGCGGAACGGGGACTTGACGATGATGACTAGACCACCCCAGCTTCGCAAACGCGCCATCGGCCTCGGTGGCGCGCTCGTCGGCATGGCGCTCGCGCTCGGCGGCTGCCAGCACGACGAGGTGACGACCGCCTCCATTCCCGACGACTACAAGCAGCGCCATCCGATCGCAATCGAGGAGCAGAACCGCTCGATTGTCGTCTTCGTCGGCCACGCGCGCGGCGGATTGACCGCCGCCCAGCGTGCCGACGTGATGGGTGTCGCGTCGGCTTGGTTGCATCAAGGCACCGGTGCGATCCGCATCGACGTGCCGTCCGGCACGCCCAATGCGCGTCCTGTTGCGGACACGATGCGGGAGATCCAGGCCATCCTGGCAGGAGCCGGCATTCCCCCGCGCGGCATCAACGTTCATCCTTACCAGCCGGAAGACAAGCGCTTCCTGCCGCCGATCCGGCTCACTTATTCCAGGATCGCCGCGGTTGCGGGCCCCTGCGGTCTGTGGCCGGAGGACCTCGGCCCCTCGATCAAGAACAAGAGCTGGTTCGAGAACAAGGACTATTACAACTACGGCTGCGCCTATCAGCGCAATTTGGCGGCGATGGTCGACAATCCGTCGGATCTCGATCAGCCGCGGCCGGAAACACCGTCCTACACGGCGCGTCGCATCACGGCCTTCGAGAAATATCGCAAGGGAACGACGACGGCGACCACCTATCCTGAAGCCGACAGGGCCAAACTCAGCGACACCGGCAAATGATCAGCTACGCTCGCCAGACCCAACAAGAGCAGCCGGAGGCCCCGACCCCGCCGGTGGAGGAGCATATTGCGCCCGCCCCACGTGTGTCGGTCCAGGCCTTCTGCGAGACCGTGGAAACCGCCGCCGCGGTGCAGTCGGCCGGCGAGGATCGCCGTCTCGGCAAGGCCCATCTGAAAATCCAGATGGGCGGCATGGCGGCCGCAATCGAGGCCTACCGCTCCGCACCAACGCCGAACGTGATCGTGCTCGAGAGCGACGGCCGCAACGACCTCCTGGGCGGGCTCGACCAGCTCGCCACCGTCTGCGACGCCGGCACTCGCGTGGTCGTGATCGGCCGCATCAACGACGTCATGCTCTACCGCGAGCTGGTCCGCCGCGGCGTCAGCGATTACGTACTCGCACCGGTCGGCCCCATCGACGTCGTCCGCTCGATCTGCAATCTGTTCTCGGCGCCGGAGGCCAAGGCGGTCGGCCGCATCATCGCCGTGGTCGGCGCCAAGGGCGGCGTGGGCGCCTCCACCATCTCCCACAACGTCGCCTGGGCGATCGCGCGCGACCTTGCGATGGACGCGGTGGTCGCCGATCTCGACCTCGCCTTCGGCACCGCCGGGCTCGATTACAACCAGGACCCGCCACAGGGCATTGCCGACGCAGTGTTCTCGCCCGACCGCGTCGACACCGCCTTCATCGACCGCCTGCTGTCGAAATGCACGGACCATCTCAGCCTGCTGGCGGCGCCGGCAACGCTCGACCGGGTCTATGATTTTGGCACCGACGCCTTCGATGCCGTGTTCGACACGCTACGCTCCACCATGCCTTGCATCGTGCTCGACATCCCGCACCAATGGTCCGGCTGGACCAAGCGCGCCCTGATCGGGGCCGACGACATCCTGATCGTCGCGGCGCCCGACCTCGCCAACTTGCGCAACACCAAGAACCTGTTCGACCTGTTGAAGGCCTCGCGCCCCAATGACCGGCCGCCGCTGTACTGCCTGAACCAGGTGGGCGTCCCCAAACGGCCCGAAATCGCCGCAGCCGAGTTCGCCAAGGCGATCGAGAGCCAGCCGGTGGTCTCGATCCCGTTTGAGCCGCAGATCTTCGGCTCGGCGGCCAACAACGGCCAGATGATCGCGGAGATATCCGCCAACCACAAGTCGATCGAGATGTTCCTTCAGATCGCCCAGCGCCTGACCGGCCGCAGCGAAACCAAGAAACAAAAGTCGTCCCTGCTTTCACCGCTGATTGAGAAGTTGCGGGGAAAATAAGCCGCCGCATGGAGTTGTTAAGTGTTCGGTAAGCGTAGCGGAACAGACACCGACCTTCGGGCCCCCAAGCCCGGCGCCGTGTCCGAGCCTGCCCAGGCTCCGGCGCCCGCCGTGTCGCGCGCGCCGCCCCCGCCGGCCGTCGCCTCGCCGCCGCTTGCTCCGGCAAAGCCCGCGCCGGCGATGGAATCCCGCCGCTCGGACAATTATTACGAGGTCAAGGCCACCATCTTCGGCGCGCTGATCGAGGCCATCGACCTCGCGCAGCTCGCCAAGCTGGATTCCGAATCGGCGCGCGAGGAAATCCGCGACATCGTCAACGAGATCATCGCGATCAAGAACATCGTGATGTCGATCGCCGAGCAGGAAGAGCTGCTCGACGATATCTGCAACGACGTGCTCGGCTACGGCCCGCTCGAGCCCCTGCTGTCACGCGACGACATCGCCGACATCATGGTCAATGGCGCCAACACCGTCTACATCGAGGTCGGCGGCAAGATCCAGCGCACCGGCATCCGCTTCCGCGACAACCAACAGCTCCTCAACATCTGCCAGCGCATCGTCAGCCAGGTCGGCCGGCGCGTCGACGAATCCTCGCCGATCTGCGACGCGCGCCTCGCCGACGGCTCCCGCGTCAACGCCATCGTGCCGCCGCTGTCGATCGACGGCCCCGCGCTCACCATCCGCAAATTCAGGAAGGACAAGCTGACGCTGGATCAGCTGGTCAAGTTCGGCGCGATCACGCCCGAGGGCGCCGAGATCCTCCAGATCATCGGACGCTGCCGCTGCAACGTACTGATCTCCGGCGGTACCGGCTCGGGCAAAACCACGCTGCTCAACTGCCTCACCAACTATATCGAGCACGACGAGCGCGTCATCACGTGCGAGGACGCCGCCGAGCTCCAGCTCCAGCAGCCGCACGTGGTTCGGCTGGAGACCCGGCCGCCCAACATCGAGGGCGAGGGCCAGGTCACCATGCGCGAACTGGTGCGCAACTGCCTGCGTATGCGCCCCGAACGCATCATCGTCGGCGAGGTCCGCGGACCCGAGGCGTTCGACCTGCTCCAGGCCATGAACACGGGCCATGACGGTTCGATGGGCACGCTGCACGCCAACAACCCGCGCGAGGCGCTGTCGCGCTGCGAATCCATGATCACGATGGGCGGCTTTTCGCTTCCCTCGCGAACCATTCGCGAGATGATCTGCGCCTCGATCGACGTCATCATCCAGGCCGCGCGTCTGCGCGACGGCTCGCGCCGCATCACCCACATCACCGAGGTGATGGGCATGGAAGGCGACACCATCATCACCCAGGACATCTTCCTCTACGACATGATCGGCGAGGACGCCAACGGCAAGATCATCGGCCGGCACCGCTCGACCGGCATCGGCCGTCCGAAATTCTGGGAGCGAGCCCGCTATTATGGCGACGAGAAGCGCCTTGCCGCGGCGCTCGACGCTGCGGAAGTGGCGCCGAAGACGTAAGCAGGTCAGCGCGCCATGAATATGCAGGTCCTCGCCCTGGCCTTCCTCGCCACCGCCGCCGTCGGCGGCATCGCCTGGGTCTTCCTCTATCCGCTGCTGTCGGGGGAACGGAAGGCCGAAAGCCGCCGCGCCTCGATCGCGCGCGCCGAGGCGCCGACCGCGCGCCAGGCCGAGAAAACGCAACGCTCGCGCCGCGAGCAGGTCGAGACCACGCTCAAGGATCTCGAGGCCCGGCGCCTCCAGGAGAAGAGCGCCCCGCTTAGCGTTCGCCTGTCGCAGGCGGGGCTCGACTGGACGCCGCAGAAATTCTGGGTCGTGTCCGCCGTCGTGGCGGGCGTGTGCTTCGCTGTCGTTCTGTTCGGCGGCGGTGGTCTGCTCGGCGCCGGCGGCTTCGCCTTTGCCGCCGGCTTCGGCCTGCCGCGCTGGGCGCTCGGCTTCCTGAAGAAGCGTCGCGAAACCAAATTCCTGGCGGCGCTGCCCGATGCGGTCGACGTCATCGTGCGCGGCATCAAGGCGGGCCTGCCGCTGTTCGAATCAATCAAGGTCGTCGCCGCCGACTCGCCGGAGCCGCTGCGCAGCGAGTTCCTCGCCATCATCGAGACGCAGGCGATCGGCATGCCGCTCGGCGAGGCCTGCTCGCGGCTGTACGAGCGCATGCCGCTGCCGGAAGCCAATTTCTTCGGCATCGTGGTGTCGATCCAGCAGAAGTCGGGCGGAAACCTCTCCGAAGCGCTCGGCAACCTGTCCAAGGTGCTGCGCGACCGCAAGAAGATGAAGGAGAAGATCCAGGCGATGTCGATGGAAGCCAAGGCCTCTGCCGGCATCATCGGCTCGCTGCCGCCGATCGTGATGTTCCTCGTCTATCTCACGACGCCGCAATACATCTCCCTGCTTTGGACTCATCCGACCGGCCAGCTGATGCTGGTCGGCTGCGTCATCTGGATGTCGATCGGCATCATGGTGATGAAGAAGATGATCAATTTCGACTTCTGACGGTGCCCCATGGTCGAGTTCCTCGTTACGAAACTGCATGACGCGCATTTCATGACCATGCTGCTGGCGGCCATCGCCGCCAGCGCTACCGTGTATACGCTGGTGATGCCGCTGTTCGCCGGCGAGGGGCTCTCCAAGCGCATGAAGGCGGTGGCGAGCGAGCGCGAACGCATCCGGCAGCGCGAGCGCGACCGCCTCAACAAGAACGAAAAGGTCTCGCTGCGCCAGACGCCGAAGCAGATCGTCTCCAAGGTCGTCGAAGACTTCAACCTCACCAAATGGCTCGCGCAGGAAGCCGCGCGCGACAAGCTCATCATGGCAGGCTATCGCGGCCAGGCTCCCTACGTCACTTTCCTGTTCGCGCGCATGGTCGCCCCGATCGTGCTGTTCGTCGGCTCGGTGATCTACGTCTTCGTGATCGCGCGCATGGAGCAGGCGATGCCGATCAAGATCGGCATCTGCATCGGCGCGGCCTATCTCGGCCTCCAGGCGCCGATGCTGTTCCTCAGGAACGCGATCTCCAAGCGTCAACTCTCGATCAAGCGCGCCTTTCCCGACGCGCTCGACCTGCTGCTGATCTGCATCGAATCCGGCATGTCGGTCGAAATGGCGTTCCGCAAAGTCGCCACCGAGATCGTCGGCCAGTCGATCGCGTTGTCGGAGGAGTTCACCTTGACCACGGCCGAGCTGTCCTATTTGCAGGATCGCAAGGCCGCCTATGAGAACCTGGCGCGGCGCACCGGGCTCGAGGGCGTCAAGTCGGTCTGTCTCGCGCTTCAGCAGGCGGAGCGCTACGGCACCCCGCTCGGCCATTCGCTGCGCGTCATGGCGCAGGAAAACCGCGACATGCGCATGAACGAGGCAGAGAAGAAGGCTGCCGCGCTACCGCCGAAACTGACGGTGCCGATGATCCTGTTCTTCCTGCCGGTGCTGTTCGTGGTCATCCTCGGACCGACCGGCATCAAGATCTCCGAGCTGCATTGATGCCAGTGCGGGCCGCGCGCCGCCCGCATATCAGGTTCACATTGCAAGATCCGGTTTGATCAGTCAGCCTGGCTGAGCGCAGCGACCGGCGTGCGCTTCGGCGCACCGCGTGGAGTCTCGCTGCGGCTCAGCATATCCTTCAGATAGGCGACGTTGGCCGCGGCCTGGTCCGGCGGCAGGTCCGCCTTCACGATGGTCTCAGCCTCGGTGAAACGGCCCTGGAGACCGACGACCAGGCCGAGGTTCTGCCGTACCCGGCTGCTTGCGCGCGGCGAGGCATAGGCCTGTCGCAGCGCCTCCTCGGCCTTGGGCAAATCCTTCGACAGCATGTAGGACAGACCGAGATTGGAGAGCACGCCGGGATCGCCCGGCGCGATCTTCAACGCGCTCGCGTAGTAGGAGCGCGCCTCCTCGTGGCGGCCCATCTGATCGAGCGCGGTGCCCTGCACCGAGAGCAGGCGCCAGTCGGGATTGTCGGGCGAATGCGCCTTCGACAGCACGTCGAAAGCCTGCTGGAAATTGCCGTTGTCGGCGAGCGCGCGGCCGTACTGGGCGAGCAGCGCCTTGTTGCCGGGGTTGGCGATGGTCGCCTGTTCCAGCACGGCAGCGGCCTGGGCGCGCTGGCCGTTGGCGCGCAAGGCCTGACCATAGCCGAGGGCGGCGTCGGGGTCCTTGGGATTGGCGCGATAGCGCTCGCCATAGACCTCGACGGCACGCGCGGGATCTGCCGGCGCGGCTTCCGCCTTCGACCCGATTGAGCCGGTGACGTCGGAGAGCTTTGACATTGCCGTGCAGCCGCCGAGGCCGGTCGCCACCATCGCCACGAGCGAGGCAGACGCGAGAAGCCGGGCAGGACTGAACCGTTGACGCATGACGCTTTGACTCTCGAGCCGATTGATCGAGCCGAACGCGGTCAGCAATAGACTGTTAACCCTAACGGCCGGTTAACGTCAGCCTCGCTGCCCCTCACGGCGGCATCTGCGGCGGCGCTTCGCCGCCGAAGTCCAGATCGAGATCAAGCTGCTTCACCTGTTCGTTCATATCTCGCAGCAATTCAATCCTCTGCCGCGCCTCCGCGGCGACATCGATGTCCGTGCGCGGCATCCTCGGCAATTCGCGCTGAAGATCGTCGCGATGGACCCAGACGCCTGGCGCGGAGCTCATCGAGCCGATCGTCGTCGATGCCGAGCACCGCGGCGCATTGCGCGATCAGCCGCTGCAGCAGCTGCGTCACCGCTACCAGCGCCTCGAGCTCATGCTTCCGCCCCGATCTTGGATAACGCCTGCCGCTGCGCGCTTACGCTCGATACGTGCAGAAATGCGCGACACAATCTAAAATGCTCGACGATAATGCCACAACCGCCGCGCTAATAAAGCTCTGCGGCTGCGCGACCGTGAACGGCAGTTCTCAGCACGAGATACGAGAGCTGCCCGACGGAATTTTCGTGCGTCCCGATCAATATTCGATGGCGAGGCGCTTGCGGATCTCGTCGATGCGCTTGTCGAGCGCATCGAACCGCGCGTGGACGGAGCGGTCGTGGAGATAAAAGACGTAACCGCCGGCAAGGAACGCGAAGATCCAGTGATGATGCTCGACATAGCCAAAGATGGCTTCGACGGCCTGGCCGATGAATGTGACCACGCTCCACACAACTTCCATCACACGTCCTCCCGGCAGGCTTTCGTACTCGGCCGCTGGCAACCCCGGCACAGCGGACGGCCGCTTTCCGGAACCTAGCATGGCCCCCTTGCGGCGAGTAGCGGCTCGCTGAACGGTGACATGAAAGCCGATTGCGGCCACGGCAAAACTCTGCGAAGTCTCGTGCCTTCGCATGATCTGCTGATCCGGACCCGCCAATGCCTTCTGTCTTCGAGACATCGTCCACTGCTATCCCGATCACCTTCGTCACCAAATCAAGCTGGGATGCCGCGCGCGAAAGCTTGCCGCCGGCGCAGCGCCAGTTCGCCACGGCGAGCGCTTATGCCGCCAAGCCCGGCGGTTATCTGGCGTTGCCGGCGCCTGACGGCGCGATCGCACAGGTGCTGTTCGGTCTCGAGGACGAGGGCGCACGATCGCGCGACCTGTTCCGGCCGGGCGCCCTGCCCGGCCTACTGCCGCCGGGCACCTATCGTTTTGCCAATGCACCGCACGATGCACGTTTGGCGGCGCTCGCTTTTGCGCTGGGATGCTACCGCTTCGCGCGCTATCGCAAAGCCGATCGCCCCGACGTCCGGCTGGTGCCGCCTGACGGTGTCGATGCCGCCGAGATCACCCGCATCGCGGATGCCGCGATGCTGGCGCGCGACCTCATCAACACGCCCTCCAACGACATGGGGCCTGAGGAGCTCGCTGCAGCCGCGCAAGGTCTTGCCAGCGAGTTCGGTGCAAGCTTTGCCTGCACGATCGGCGAGGATCTGGAGAAGGATTTTCCGCTGATCCACGCCGTCGGGATGGCCTCCACCCGCGCCCCGCGGCTGATCGACATCGGCTGGGGCGATCCCTCACATCCGAAAGTGACGCTAGTCGGCAAGGGCGTCTGCTTCGACACCGGCGGGCTCGATCTGAAGCCGTCGAGCGGCATGCTGATCATGAAGAAGGACATGGGCGGTGCCGCCAACGTGCTGGCGCTGGCGCGCATGGTGATGGACGCCAAGCTGAAGGTGCGGTTGCGCGTGCTGATCCCGGCGGTGGAGAACGCCGTCGCCGGCAACGCCTTCCGTCCGCTCGACATCTTCACCTCGCGCAAGGGTATCACAGTGGAGATCGGCAACACCGACGCGGAAGGCCGGCTCGTGCTCGCCGACGCGCTGGCGCTGGCCGACGAGGAGAAGCCGGACCTGCTGATCGACCTGGGCACGCTGACCGGCGCGGCGCGCGTTGCACTGGGGCCGGATTTACCGCCCTTTTACACCAATGATGAGACGCTCGCCGCCGACGTCTCGCGTTGCGCGGTCAGGGAGAACGATCCGTTGTGGCGCATGCCGCTGTGGCCGCCTTATGATGCGTGGCTGGATTCCAAGACCGCCACCATCACCAACGCTCCATCCGGCGGCTTTGCCGGCTCGATCACGTGCGCGCTGTTCCTGCAACGCTTCGTCGAGCACGCCAAGAGCTGGCTGCACGTCGATATCTACGGCTGGACGCCCTCGGCGAAGCCCGCGCGGCCCGAGGGCGGCGAATGCCAGGCCGCGCGCGCCATCTACAAGGTGCTGAGCGAGCGCTATGCATGATCCGCGATTGACGCCGGCGCGGGGCGATCTCGCCGCGAAATATCTCGAAGGCAAGGTTGAGGCGCAGCGCTTCGTCACCGGCGAAGAATTCGAGGTGGTCGATCCGGTCGCGCCTGTGCGCGAGCAGCCGTCATCCGGCGCAATGCTGATGACCGAAGCGCTGCGCGGCGAGCGCGTCACGGTTTACGATCGCAACGGCGAGGGCTGGGCCTGGGGCCAGCTCATTGGCGACGGCTATGTCGGCTGGCTGCCGGACGCGGCGCTGGGCAAGCCATCGGCCGCCCCGACCCACGTGGTCAGCGCGCTGCGAACGCTGGCTTTCCCCGGCCCCTCCATCAAGCTGCCGCCATCGGGCACGCTCGTGTTGGGATCGAAGCTCGCGATTGTGCGCGAGGACGGCAGCTTTGCCGTGGCACATGACGGGACATTTTTGCCGACGACGCATCTCGCCCCGTTCGATCATCACGAGCCTGATTTCGTCACGGTGGCCGAGCGGTTTGTCGGCACGCCCTATCTCTGGGGCGGCAAGAGCAGTCTTGGCATCGATTGCTCGGGGCTCGTGCAGGTCTCGCTGACATCAGCCGGCATCGGCTGCCCGCGCGACAGTGACATGCAACTGGCGGGCCTCGGCCGCGCGCTGGAGCCGCACGAGCGACGCGGCCTGCTGCGCGGCGACCTGATCTTCTGGAAAGGGCACGTCGCCATCGTTCGCGACAGCACCACCATGGTCCACGCCAACGCGTATCACATGGCGACGGTGATCGAGCCGATCGCGCCGGCGATTGCGCGGATCAAGCACGCGGGCAGCGACGTCGTCGCGATCAAGCGCCTCTGATTGTCCTTGTCATTCCGGGGCACGCGCGCAGCGCCTGAACTATAGTGCGCAATTGCGCATCTGGGAAACTCGCCTCAATCTCTGGATTCCGGGTTCGCGCTATCGCACGCCCCGGAATGACGAGATCAAGTCGCCGCCGCCCCGTTCCCGGCCGTCTCCAGCCGGAACGCCGCCGCAAACAGCGCGCGCGTGTAATCGGTCTTCGGGTTCTTGAATAGCTCCGGGGCCTGGCCTTCCTCGACCACCTTGCCGCCGCGCATCACGATGAGGTGGCTGGCGAGCGAGGCGACAACGCGCAGATCGTGCGAGATGAACATGTAGGTGAGCTCGCGCCTGCGCTGAAGCTCGCGCAACAGATCGACCATCTGCGCCTGGATCAGCATGTCGAGCGCGCTGGTCGGCTCGTCGAGCACGACGAAATCCGGCTCCAGCACCACCGCGCGCGCGATGCTGATCCGCTGACGCTGGCCGCCAGAGAATTCGTGCGGATAGCGGTTGCGCGTCTCCGGCTTCAGCCCGACATCCTCCAGCGCCTTGACGACGCGCGCCTCGCGCTCCTCGCGCGACAGCTTCGGCTGGTGCACGGACAGGCCCTCGGCGATGATGTCGGCGACGGACATGCGCGGGCTGAGCGAGCCGAACGGATCCTGGAACACGATCTGCATGTCGCGCCGGAACGGACGCATCTCCTTGAAGCGCAGGCCCTGAATGTCGTTGCCGAGAAAGACGATGCGCCCGTTCGAGGAGATCAGTCGGAGCAAGGCGAGCCCGAGCGTGGTCTTGCCCGAGCCGGATTCGCCGACGACGCCGAGTGTCTCGCCCTTGCGCACGGCAACGCTGACGCCGTCGACCGCCTTGATGTGACCGACCGTCTTGCGCATCAGGCCGCGCTTGACCGGAAACCAGACCTTGAGATCGTCGGCGGACATCACCACCGGCGCATCCGGCTGCGGGGGAGCCGGATCGGGCTTCGGCTCGGCCGCGAGCAGGTCGCGGGTGTAGGGATGCTTCGGGGACTTGAAGACCTGCTCGACCGGCCCCTGCTCGACGATCACGCCGCCCTTCATGACGCAGACGATGTCGGCGATGCGGCGCACGATGCCGAGGTCGTGGGTGATGAAGAGCAGGCTCATGCCGAGCCGCGCGCGGATCTCGGCGAGCAGCGCCAGGATCTGCGCCTGTACGGTGACGTCGAGCGCCGTGGTCGGCTCGTCCGCGATCAACAGGTCCGGCTCGTTGGCAAGCGCCATCGCGATCATGACGCGCTGGCGCTGGCCGCCGGAGAGCTGGTGCGGATAGCTCTTCAGACGTGTTTCCGGTTCGGGGATGCCGACCTGCGTCAGCAATTCCAGCGTCCGCCGGCGCGCCTCTGAATTGCTGGTCGGATTGTGCAGCTGGATGATCTCGCCGATCTGCGCCTCGATCGTGTGCAGCGGATTGAGGGAGGTCATCGGCTCTTGAAAGATGATGGAGATGTCGCTGCCGCGAATCTCCCGCATCTGCTGCTCGCTCTGGTCGATCAGCTCCTGCCCCTTGAAGCGGATGCTGCCCGAGGGATGCGAGGCATTCGGATAGGGCAAGAGCTTCAGGATCGAGAGCGCGCTGACGGACTTGCCGGAGCCGGATTCGCCGACCAGCGCGACGCATTCGCCGCGCTTGATCTGGAACGAGACCTTGTCGACCGCGAGCGTGGTGGCGCCGCCCTGATGGAAGGCCACCGAGAGGTCGCGCACGCTGAGCAGGGGCTGGTTGATTGCGTCCATGGCCTTACCTGAACGTCTTGCGCGGATCGAAGGCGTCGCGCACCGCTTCGCCGATGAAGATCAAGAGCGACAGCATGATCGCGACCGAGAAGAAGCCGGAGAAGCCGAGCCACGGCGCCTGCACGTTGGCCTTGGCTTGCGAGAGCAATTCGCCGAGCGAGGGCGATCCCGGTGGCAGACCGAAGCCCAGGAAGTCCAGCGCCGTCAATGTCATCACCGACGAGGAGACGATGAACGGCAGGAACGTCATGGTCGCGACCATCGCGTTCGGCAGCAAATGGCGGAACATGATGACCGGGTTGGAGACGCCGAGCGCCCGCGCCGCCTGGATGTATTCGAAGTTGCGTCCGCGCAGGAACTCAGCCCGCACGAGTCCGACCAGAGAAACCCAGGAAAACAGCAGCAGGATACCGAGCAGCACGAAGAAGCCGGGCACGAGGACCGAGGACAGGATCAGGAGAAGATAGAGCGACGGTATCGCCGTCCAGATCTCGATGAAGCGCTGGAAGATGAGATCGACCCAGCCGCCGAAATAACCCTGCACCGCGCCGGCGGCGATGCCGATGACGGATGAGACGATGGTGAGGCAAAGGCCGAACAGCACGGAGATGCGGAAGCCGTAGATCAGCCGCGCCACCACGTCACGGCCCTGATCGTCGGTGCCGAGCCAGTTGTATTCGAGGTCGCGGCAGCTCTTCAGACCTTTCTTCTCGACCACCGGCTTGCATTGCGCTTCCGTCAGCATCCAGGTCGGCGGCGACGGCGCCGGCGTCGGCAGATCGAGATTGTGGGTATCGTACGAATAACGGATCAGCGGCCAGACGATGACGCCGCCCTTATCCTTGATCAGCTTCTGCAAATAGGGGTCGCGGTAGTCGGCGGCCGTCTCGAAATCACCGCCGAAGGTGGTTTCCGAATAAGTCACGAAGGCTGGCCAATACAGACGGCCGTCGAACTTGATCAGGAAGGGCCGATCGTTGGCGATCAGCTCGGCGAACAGCGAGATCACGAACAGCGTAATGAATATCCAGAACGACCAATAGCCGCGCCGGTTGGCCTTGAAGTTCTGCCACCGCCGCCGGTTGAGCGGCGAAGGCGCGAACGGCTTGCGCGTGATCGGAACGACATCGCCGAGCGGCGACTTCGCTGTGGTCTCGATCGGCGTCGGCGCGGTGATTGTCATCAGACCTCCCGCGCCTCGAAATCGATCCGGGGGTCGATCCACATATAGGTCAGATCGGAGATCAGGTTGATCACAAGTCCGACCAGCGAAAAGATGTAGAGCGTGCCGAACACCACGGGATAGTCGCGGTTGAGCACGCTCTCGAAGCTGAGCAGTCCGAGCCCGTCGAGCGAGAAGATGGTCTCGATCAGGAGCGAGCCTGAAAAGAAGGCGTGGATGAAGGTTCCGGGAAAGCCGGCGATCACGATCAACATGGCGTTGCGGAAGACATGGCCGTAGAGCACCCGGTTCTCACTGCAGCCCTTGGCACGCGCGGTCATGACGTATTGCTTGCGGATCTCGTCCAGGAACGAGTTCTTGGTCAGGAACGTCATCGTGGTGAAAGCACCCAGCCCCATGGCGATCAGTGGCAGCGTCAGATGCCAGAAATAATCGATGATCTTCCAGTACCAGGGAAATTGCGACCAGCCGTCCGACGTCAACCCGCGCAGCGGAAACCAGTTGAAGAACGAGCCACCGGCAAACAGGATGATCAGCAAGATCGCGAACAAGAAGCCGGGAATGGCATAGCCAAGGACGAGCACGGTCGACGTCCAGGTGTCGAACCGCGCGCCGTCGTTCACTGCCTTGCGAATGCCGAGCGGGATCGAGATCAGATAGGTCAGAAGGGTCAGCCAGAGGCCAAGCGAGATCGAGACCGGCAGCTTCTCCTTGATGAGCTGAAGCACGCTGACGTCGCGGAAATAGCTCTTGCCGAAATCGAAGCGGGCGAAGTTCCACACCATCAAGGCGAAGCGTTCCGGCGCCGGCTTGTCGAAACCGAACTGCACTTCCAGCTTCTTGATGAAATCAGGATCGAGCCCCTGCGCGCCGCGATATTTCGAGTTGATGGCATCGCCACCTGCGCCGATTTGTCCCGGCGCACGCTGCGCAAAATCGCCGCCGCCCGAAATGCGGGAGCTGCCACCGGTGTCGGCACCGGAGAGTTGTGCAATGACGCGCTCGACCGGGCCGCCCGGCGCGAACTGCACCACGACGAAGGAGACGAAGAGTATTCCGAGCAGCGTCGGGATCATCAAGAGGATGCGGCGGGCGATATAAGCGCTCATGACTATTTCGCCTGCTCGAGCCTGGCCGCCTTGCCACCATCATACCACCAGATGTCGGGGGCGCCGACGCCGTTGGCGTAACGCGGCAGTTTCTGCGGATGACCGAACTGGTCCCAATAGGCCAGCCGGTGCGTCTTATTGTACCACTGCGGGACCCAATAGCGGCCGGCCCGGAACAGGCGATCGAAAGCGCGGCAGGCGACGGTCAACTCCTCGCGGCTGTCGGCGGCCATGATCTTCTCGATCATGGCGTCGATCGCCGGGCTCGCGACTGCTGCGAGATTGTATGATCCCTTGGTGTTCGCGACCTGGGAGGAGAAGAACGCGCGCATGGCATCGCCTGGTGTCGCCGACATGCTGAAGCGCTGGATCGTCATGTCGAAGTCGAAATCTTCCTGGCGCGCCTTGTGCTGCACGGCATCGACGACGCGCACGCTCGCTTCGATGCCGAGCGTTGCGAGATTCTTGACATAAGGCGCATGGTGCGGCTGGAACGAAGGCTCGTCCAGCAGGAACTCGATCTTGAACGGCTCGCCGTTCGGCAGCACCCGCTTGCCGTCCTTGATCGGCACGCCGGCCTCGTTCAGCAATTGCTGCGCCCTGCGGAGCAGGCTGCGGTCCTGCCCGGAGCCGTCGGAGACCGGCGGCGTGAACGGCGCCGCGAATACATCGTCGGGAACCTGGCCGCGATACGGCTCCAGCAGCTTCAGCTCTTCCGGCGGCGGGGGCCCATTGCTGGCCATGAGATCAGAATTCTGGAATGGCGACAGCGTGCGGGCATAGGCACCGTACATGATGGTCTTGTTGGTCCATTCGAAGTCGAAGGCATTGATCAGCGCCTCGCGCACGCGCGGATCTTTGAATTTCTCGCGACGCGTGTTGATGAACCAGCCCTGCGCGCCGGACGGCGTATCATCGGGCACGACCTCCATCTTGACCCGACCGTCCTTCACGGCCGGAAAGTCATACCGCGTCGCCCAGATGCGGGAGGTGAATTCCTCGCGGTAGAGATAGTTCTTGCCGGTAAAACCCTCGAAGGCGACATCGCGGTCGCGATAGAATTCGTACCGCACGACATCGAAATTGTAGCTGCCGCGGCAAACCGGCAGATCGGCGGCCCACCAGTCCTTCACACGTTCGAACTCGATGTAACGATTGACCTCGAACCTGCCGACCCTATACGGGCCTGAGCCCAGCGGAATCTCCAGCGACGACTCGTCGAACGGGCGGGATGCGTAATATGCCTTGGAGAAGATCGGCAGGCCCGCAACATAGAGCGGCACGTCGCGCGCGCGTCCCTTGGCGAAGGTGACGACAAGTGTCGCATCGTCGAGAGCTTCCGCACTGACCATGTCGCGCATCTGAACGATGATCAGCGGATGCCCCTTGGTCTTCAGCGCCGTCAACGAAAACGCCGCATCGTGCGCGGTGAGCCTGGTGCCGTCGTGGAATTTCGCCTCCGGCCGCATCGTGAAGCGATAGGTGAGCTTGTCCGGCGAGATCTGCACGGATTTGGCGGCAAGCCCGTACATCGCGTCCGGCTCGTCATTGGCGCGCACCATCAGCGGCGCGAAGGTCATGTCCATGCCTTGCGCACCATCACCCTTCAAGATGAAGGCGTTGAGCGAGTTGAAGGTCTGGTAGGACTGGTTGTACGACCGCACCGACGGGATGAGCGAGAACGTCCCGCCCTTCGGCGCGTCGGGATTGACGTAATCGAAATGATGGAAGTCGGCGGAATATTTGAGATCACCGAAGGCAGAGATGCCGTGGACTTCGGCCGGTCCTTCCGACGCCGCCGCGCCGCGCAACAAGGCGGCGCTGAGTGCACCGCCGGCACTTATGGCCAGCACTTGCCGGCGTGAAAGCTGCGCCATGCGGGGGATATCCTTCACGATTTCTTTGCGATCCGCGCCGCCTTGTCTGCGTCGTACCACCAGATGAACGGGAAGCCGGATTGGCCGTATCGGGGCAATTCCGAGGGCCGGCCGAAGCGGTCCCATCGCGCGGTGCGCACCTTCGTATAGGTCCACTGCGGCACGACGTAGTGATTCCACAGCAGCACGCGGTCGAGCGCCTTGGTTGCCGCGACGAGATCGTCACGATCTCTGGCGTAGATCAGCCGCTCGATCAGCTTGTCGACTGCGGGATTTTTGATGCCGCCGATATTGCGCGAGCCGGCGATGTCGGCCGACTTGGATGACCAGAACTCGCGCTGCTCGTTGCCCGGAGATTGCGACTCGCCCCAAGAGTTGGTGACGACATCGAAATCCCACTCGCGTGTTCTGTTCTCGTATTGGGTCGGATCGACCGTTCGGACGCTGACGGCAATGCCGAGCCGTTCCAGCGACGGCTTGTAGAACAGCGCCACGCGCTCGAAGCTCGGATCCTGGTTCAACAGTTCCAGAGAAAACTGGGCGCCGGTCTTGACGTCGACCAGCTTGCGGTCGCGCACCTCGTAGCCGGCCTCCTTGAACAGGCGCAGCGCCTCGCGCAGATTATCGCGTACGGCTTCCGGACTGCCGCCGACCGGGTTGGTGTAGGCCGTGGTGAACACTTCCGGCGGGACTTCGCCGCGGACGGTTTCGAGAATCTCGAGCTCCTTTCCTTGCGGCACGCCGGTTGCCATCAGTTCGTCGATGCCGTCGAAATAGCTGGTGATGCGCTTGTACTGACCGTAGAAGATCTGCTTGTTCATCTCCTCGAAGTCGAACGCGTAGTTGAGCGCTCGACGGACGCGGGGATCGCTGAACTTGGCGCGGCGCAGGTTCGGCACGAAAGCTTGCATGACGCCCGAGCTGCGGTTGGCGAACTCCTCGAGGATCACGCGTTTTTCGGCGACGGCCGGGAAATCGTAGGCGGTTGCCCAATTCTTCGCGCTGTTCTCGGTGCGCCAATCGACCTGATCGGCCTTGAACGCCTCGATCGCGACGGTGGCGTCGCGGAAATACTCGTAGCGCAGTTCGTCGAAATTGTTGCGGCCGACATTGGCCGGGAGGTCGCGCCCCCAATAATCCTTGACGCGCTCCAGCGCGATCGATCGTCCGGCAACGAACTCCTTGATCTTGTAGGGGCCGGAGCCGAGCGGCACTTCGAGTGTGGTCGCGGAGACGTCGCGCTTGCGCCCTTGCGCGTCGGTCCCCTCCCACCAATGCTTCGGCAAGACCGTGAGCTGCCCGACGATCTGCGGCAGTTCGCGATTGCCCGGCGCGTCGAACACAAACCTCACTTCGCGCTCGCCGACCTTCTCGGCCTTCACCACATGACTGTAATAGGCCGAGTACATCGGGTGGTGCTTCTTGAAGGAATCGAGCGAGAAGATCACGTCATCCGCGGTGACCGGCTTGCCGTCGTGCCATTTGGCCTCCGGCCGCAGACGGTAGGTAACGAAGGAGAAATCGTCGGGGTGGCTGACGGCCTCAGCGAGCGCACCGTATTCGGTCGAGACCTCGTCAAGCGCGGGCGTCAGAAGCGATTCATAGATGAACCCGACGGCCCCAGCGACCTGGCCCTTCACACCGGAGACGACGATGTTGAAATTGTCGAATGTACCGACGGCAATCTGACGCGCGACCCCGCCTTTTGGCGCTTCCGGATTGACATAGTCGAAACGCTTGAAGTCGGCGGGGTACTTGATCTTTCCGAACAGTGACAGCGCGTGGCGCCAGGGTAGCTCACTCGCCTCGGCCGCGCCGATGGCGGGAACGCCGGCGACAGAACCGAGAACGGGGAGCGCGGCAGCAGCGGCGCCGGTGAGCAGGAGATCGCGTCGGGTAATGGCCAAATCAATAGTCCTGTCTTGAAGGAGGCTACTCCTTTAAGTTCCCAATATAGGCGAGGTTTCGACGGAATATGTTGCTTTTTCCTCATGTTGGAAGGCCGGACGGCCACTCGGATGCGGCCAAACGCCCCGATAACGTCATCGCGAGGCCCGGATAAGGAAACGGCCAGGCTTTTCAGCCTGGCCGCATGTTCCAGAAGAGGTTTTTGACGCCCTTATTTCGACGCCGTCGGGATCGGCTGCGGATGATCCGACAGCGAGTTCAGATAGGCGATGACGTCGGCGCGCTCGGAATCCTTGGGGATACCGGCAAAGCCCATCGCGGTGCCCGGGATGAAGCCCTTCGGATTGGCGATGAACTTGTTGAGGTCTTCGAAAGTCCAGGTGCCTCCCTTGGCCTTCATGGCGGCGGAGAAGTTGAAGCCGTTGCGGCCCTCACCTCTAGCTTCGCCGACGACGCCATAGAGGTTCGGACCGACGCGATTCGGGCCGCCCTTCTCGAAGGTGTGGCAGGCGCCGCACTTCTTGGCGGCGGCAGCGCCCTTCTCGACGGAGGCGGTCTGGAGCAGCTTTTCGATCGGTTCGGACGATCCGGCGGCCGCGCCACCTTCCTTGCCGCCGTGGCCCGCATCTTCCTTGACGGCGATCTCGAAGCCCGGTTTTTCCGGCATCTTGGGCGAGAACAGTGCCTGGGCGGTGAAGCTGGTCACCAGCAGAACGAGACAGGTCCCGAGCACGGCACCGAGGATTTTATTGAGTTCAAACGAGTCCATTTCCGGCCAGGCCCCACACCGCAAGAAGGAAACAGCGGCCCAAGCGGCCGCCAGGACGAGCCTCGGGAGAATCAAAACGTTCCTTGTTGTTTCCCCGAGTTTTGCCATTGAGATATCGGTTTGCCCGGGGTCTGGCAACCCGTATAAGCGACCCGGCTTCGAGCCCGTCCCCACTCCATTTCTCGACGCGGAAAACCTCCCGTTTCCAGGCCCTTGAACCCAGACCTTTGAGCCAATGACCGATCCCCGCATCCTGGTGCTGATCCCGGCCCGCATGGCCGCCACCCGCCTGCCCGGCAAGCCGCTCGCCGACATCGCGGGCCTGCCGATGGTCGTGCATGTGCTGCGGCGCGCCGAGGCCGCTGGGATCGGCCGGGTTGCGGTCGCAACCGACACGGACGAGATCGCCTCGGTGGTGACGGCCCATGGCGGCGAGGCCGTGATGACACGCTCGACCCACCCCTCCGGCTCGGACCGCATCCACGAGGCCATGCAAAAGCTCGATCCGAACGGCACGGCCGAGATCGTGATCAATCTCCAGGGCGATTTCCCGACCATCACGCCGCAGACCATCCGCGAGGTGCTGCCGCCCTTCGACGACCCGGCGGTCGACATCGTGACACTGGCCTCGCAGATCCACACCGAGGAGGAGGACCTCGCGCCCAGCGTCGTGAAGGCGATCGGCTCACCAATCGGGCCGAAGCGGTTGCGCGCACTTTATTTCACTCGCGCCACCGCGCCTTACGGCAACGGGCCGCGATACCACCACATCGGCCTTTATGCCTATCGCCGCGCCGCGCTGGAGCGATTCGTGTCGCTACCGCCGTCACCGCTCGAAAAACAGGAGAGCCTGGAGCAGCTCCGGGCGGTGGAAGCCGGCATGCGCATCGACATCATGATCGTCGACAGCGTGCCCCGCGGTGTCGACACGCCGCCCGACCTCGAAACCGCCCGCAGCATCCTTTCCAAATCCTGAGCCGCTGCTACAAGGCCTCTCATGAGCAAGATGAAGATCGCATTCCAGGGCGAGCCCGGAGCCAATTCCCACATCGCCATCGTCGAGGCCTATCCCGACGCCGAGCCGATGCCCTGCGCCACCTTCGAGGACGCGCTGTCGGCGATCTCCTCGGGTGAGGCGGATCTCGGCATGATCCCGATCGAGAACTCCGTCGCCGGCCGCGTCGCCGACATCCATCATCTGCTGCCGGCCTCCGGCCTGTTCATCATCGGCGAATGGTTTCTGCCCGTTCGGCATCAGCTGATGGCGGTGAAGGGGACCAAGCTCGACGACATCAAGAGCGTCGAGAGCCATGTGCACGCGCTCGGCCAGTGCCGGCGCATCATCCGCAAGCTCGGCATCAAGCCGATCGTGCATGCCGACACCGCCGGCAGCGCCCGCGATATCTCCGAGCGCAACGACAAGACGGTGGCTGCGATCGCCTCGCGCCTCGCCGCCAAGATCTACGGCCTCGATATCCTCGCCGAGGACATCGAGGACGAGGCGCACAACACCACGCGCTTCGTGATGCTGGCACGCGAGCCGAAATGGGCGGCGCAGGGCTCGGGCCCGCTGGTCACAACATTCGTATTCCGGGTCCGCAATTTGCCCGCAGCGCTCTACAAGGCGCTCGGCGGCTTCGCCACCAACGGCGTCAACATGACCAAGCTCGAGAGCTATATGGTCGACGGCAATTTCTTCGCCACGCAGTTTTATGCCGACGTCGACGGCCACCCCGACGACAAGGGCCTGGCGTTTGCGATCGAGGAGCTGAAGTTCTTCTCGCGCGAATTCCGCATCGTCGGCGTCTATCCGGGACATCCGTTCCGCGCGACGTTCAGCGAAGCGCAGGATTGATTTGCATGTCCCGGACGCGCGCAGCGCGAGCCGGGACCCAGGAGCTGCGATGCCCGGACGGGCGATGGGCCCCGGCTCAGCAGCGCACCGCTGACGGGCGCTGGGGCACGAGAGCGTTACGCGGCCGCTCTAAGCCCGAACGCCTCCGCCAGCAGTGAATAGGACTTCTTCCGCGCCTCGTGATCGTACACGGCGGTGATCACCATCAATTCGTCCGGCTTGCTGGCATCGATCAGCGGCTGAAGCTTCTTCTGCACCGTCGCCGGGCTGCCGACGAACAGGCGCGAGCGGTTGCGCAGGATCGAGCTGCGCTCGGCCTCCGTGTAGGGATACGCCAGCGCCTCTTCGACGCTCGGCAGCGGCAGATATTGGCCGCGGTCGCGGCGCAGGCGGTTGAGATCGAACGAGGTCGCGAGCTTCTCGGCCTCATCGTCCGTATCCGCGGTGATGACCGCCACTGCGAGGATCGCGTGCGGGCTGGCGCGCCAGACCGAAGGCTGGAAGCGGTTGCGGTAATGCACCATGGCATCGACGGCGTCATGCGAGGCGAAATGGTGCGCGAAGGCGAAGCCCATGCCGACCTGCGCGGCGAGCTCCGAGGAATAGTCGCTCGAGCCGAGCAGCCAGATCGGCGGCAAGGGCGTGTCGTCGGGCATCGCGACGACGTTGTTGTAGGGATGGCCGGCGGGGAATTCGCGGGTCTCCCACAGGATCAATTCGTGCAGTCGCTCCAGGAAATCGTCGCCCTCGCGGCGGTCGAGCCGGCTGCGCAACGCATAGGCCGTGGCGCCATCGGTGCCGGGCGCGCGGCCAAGGCCAAGATCGATGCGGCCGGGAAACAACGCCTCCAGCATCTTGAAGCGCTCAGCCACCACCAGCGGCGCGTGGTTGGGCAGCATCACGCCACCGGAGCCGACGCGGATATGTTTCGTCACCGCCGCGATCTGGCCGATCATCACGTCGGGCGCGGGGCTCGCCACTGAGGCGAGGTTGTGGTGCTCGGCGAGCCAATAGCGGACATAGCCGAGCCCGTCGACATGGCGCGCCAGGTCGATGCTGTTGCGCAGCGCCGCGGCGGGTTTGGTGCCTGATGTGACGACCGAGAGGTCGAGGACTGAGAGCGGGATCATGGCGTGGTAACCTAATGAAGGCCGGCGCAGCAGCAATGGGCAGACTGCGCAGGTCTGGCGTGTGCCGGCCGCGAGCGCCGGCGGCGGACTGAGCTAGAGAAGTGGGACGAACCCTGCCTCTGCAACGTAAGTTTCACACTGCCCACACGATGACGTCGCTCCAACAGCCCATTTTCGTTGGAACAGCGCGCTGATTTATGAGCATATCGCCAAACTCCTGCTTCCCACCCCACTTTTCATACGCGCGATAATTCGTATGATCTACCACAAAAGTGGGCCACTTCCCATCATCGATGGGCTGTCGAGCGCAACCGCTTTGGCTTATCTTACTCTCCCAATCTAGACCTGACCGCCGGCCGCCAAAATCTGGAGTGAGTGGTGCCATGACCGACCTGACGATTCCTGCCCGCGCTGAGGGGCAAGACGGGCACCTGAAGCGGCCTGCGATCTCGTTCGAGTTCTTTCCGCCCAAGACGGAAGAGATGGAGCGGAATCTCTGGGAGACCATCAACCGGCTGGCCCCGCTCGACCCGAAATTCGTCTCGGTAACCTATGGTGCCGGCGGCTCGACTCGCGAGCGCACTCACTCGACCATCTCGCGCATCCTCAAGGAGACCGCGCTGCTGCCGGCGGCGCATCTGACCTGCGTCGGCGCCTCGCGCGGCGAGATCGACGAGATCGTCGACCGCTATCACGAGGTGGGCGTCCGCCACATCGTGGCCTTGCGCGGCGACCCCGTCGGCGGAATCGGCACACCCTACTCCAGCCATCCCGAGGGCTATCAGAGCTCGGCCGAGCTCGTCGCGGGCATCAAGAAGCGCCACGCCGACATCGAAGTATCGGTGTCCGCCTATCCCGAGAAGCACCCCGAGGCGCGCGACTTCGACGCCGACATCGACACGCTTCAGGCCAAGGTCGACGCCGGCGCGACGCGCGCGATCACGCAGGTGTTCTTCGATAACGACCTCTACTTCCGCTATCTCGATCGCGTCCGCGCCCGCGGCATCACCATCCCGATCGTGCCGGGCATCATGCCCATGCACAATTTCAAGCAGGCGCGCAATTTCGTGACGCGTGCCGGCACCACCGTGCCGGACTGGTTCGCCGCGAAGTTCGAGGGCCTCGATGAGGACGCCGAGACCCGCAAGCTGGTCGCCGCGACCGTCGCGGCCGGCCAGGTGCAGAAGCTCGCCAAGCACGGCGTCGACACCTTCCATTTCTACACCATGAACCGCGCCGATCTCGTGTTCGCGATCAGCCATTTGCTCGGCATCCGCGCCAAGAGCGCCCAGAAGGCTGCGTGAGAGAAAATGACCGTACCCGTTTCCGCCAAGCGAACTGCCCTGCTCAACGCCGCGCGCGAGCGCATCCTGGTGCTCGATGGCGCCATGGGCACGATGATCCAGAACCTGCAGCTCGACGAGGCCGCCTTCCGCGGCGAGCGCTTCAAGAATTTCCATCGCGACCTGCGCGGCAACAACGACCTGTTGATCCTGACTCAGCCGCAGGCGATCGAGGACATCCACGCTGCGTACCTGCGCGCCGGCGCCGACATCGTCGCGACCAACACGTTCTCGACGACCTCGATCGCGCAGGCCGACTACGATCTCACCGACATCGTCTATGAGATGGCGCGCGAAGGCGCCCGCCTCGCCGGCAATGCCGCTCGCCGCGTCGAGGCCGAGGACGGCAAGCCGCGCTTCGTTGCCGGCGCCATCGGCCCCACCAATCGAACCGCTTCGATCTCGCCGGACGTTTCCAATCCCGGCTACCGCGCCGTCACCTTCGACGATTTGCGCAAGTCTTATGGCGAGCAGATCCGCGGCCTGATCGACGGCGGCGTCGACCTCCTGCTGGTCGAGACCATCTTCGACACGCTCAACGCCAAGGCGGCGCTCTATGCGATCGCCGAGATCACCGAAGAGCTCGGCATCGACATGCCGGTGATGGTGTCGGGCACCATCACCGACAAGTCCGGCCGCCTGCTTTCGGGCCAGATGCCGGAGGCGTTCTGGAATTCGGTGCGGCACGCAAAGCCCATCACCATCGGCTTCAACTGTGCGCTCGGCGCGGAAGACCTGCGCGCACACATCGCCGATATCGGCCGCGTCGCCGACACGCTTGTCTGCGCCTATCCGAACGCCGGCCTGCCCAACGAGTTCGGCCAGTATGACGAGACGCCGGAGTACATGGCCCGTCTCGTCGGCGAATTCGCCCGCGACGGCCTCGTCAACATCGTCGGCGGCTGCTGCGGCACCACGCCGGACCACATCGCGGCGATCGCCGCCGCGGTCGCTCCCCACAAGCCGCGCATCGTGCCCGAGATCGCACCGAAGCTGCGCCTCTCCGGCCTCGAGCCGTTCGTGCTGACGGACGCCATTCCCTTCGTCAACGTCGGTGAGCGCACCAACGTCACCGGCTCGGCCCGCTTCCGCAAGCTGATCACGGCCGGCGACTACACTGCCGCGCTGCAGGTCGCGCGCGACCAGGTCGAGAACGGCGCGCAGATCATTGACGTCAACATGGACGAGGGCCTGCTCGACTCGGAAGCTGCGATGGTGACGTTCCTCAACCTCGTCGCCGCCGAGCCCGACATCGCCCGCGTCCCCGTGATGGTCGACTCGTCGAAATTCTCGGTGATCGAGGCCGGCCTGAAATGCGTGCAGGGCAAGCCGGTCGTCAACTCGATCTCGATGAAGGAAGGCGAGGACAAGTTCATTCACGAAGCGAAGATCGCGCGCCGTCACGGCGCGGCTGTCGTGGTGATGGCGTTCGACGAGGTCGGCCAGGCCGACACGTTCGCGCGCAAGACCGAGATCTGCAAGCGCGCCTACGACATCCTGGTCAACAAGGTCGGCTTCCCGCCAGAAGACATCATCTTCGATCCGAACATTTTCGCGATCGCGACCGGCATCGAGGAGCACAACAATTACGGCGTCGACTTCATCGAGGCGACACGCTGGATCCGCCAGAACCTGCCGGGCGCACATGTCTCGGGCGGCGTGTCGAACCTGTCGTTCTCGTTCCGCGGCAACGAGCCGGTGCGCGAGGCCATGCATTCGGTGTTCCTGTATCACGCCATCAAGGCCGGCATGGACATGGGCATCGTCAATGCCGGGCAGATGATCGTCTATGACGACATCGATCCGGAGCTGCGCCAGACTTGCGAGGACGTCGTCCTCAACCGCGATGCGGGCGCATCCGAGCGTCTGCTGACACTCGCCGAAAAATTCTGCGGCAAGAAGACCGAAGCCAAGGAAGCTGATCTTGCCTGGCGCGAATGGCCGGTGGAGAAGCGGCTGTCGCATTCGCTGGTGCATGGCATCACCGAGTTCATCGAGCAGGACACCGAGGAAGCCCGCAAGAATTCGTCGCGCCCGCTCGACGTGATCGAGGGCCCGCTGATGGCTGGCATGAACGTCGTCGGCGATCTCTTCGGCGACGGCAAGATGTTTTTGCCGCAGGTGGTGAAGTCGGCCCGCGTGATGAAGCAGGCGGTGGCGTATCTCATGCCGTTCATGGAGGAGGAGAAGGCGCGCAATCTCGCCAACGGGATCGGCGCCGAGGGTTCCTCGTCCGCCGGCAAGATCGTGCTCGCGACCGTGAAGGGCGACGTCCACGACATCGGCAAGAACATCGTCGGCATCGTGCTCCAGTGCAACAATTTCGAGGTCATCGACCTCGGCGTGATGGTGCCGGCCGCCAAGATCGTCGAGACCGTCAAGGCGGAGAAGGCCGACATCGTCGGCCTCTCAGGCCTGATCACGCCCTCGCTCGACGAAATGGCGTTCTTCGCCGGCGAATTGCAGCGCGAAGGCCTCAAGCTGCCGCTCTTGATCGGCGGCGCCACCACCAGCCGCGTGCATACGGCGGTGAAGATCGACCCGAGCTATCGCGCCGGTCCGGTCGTGCACGTTAACGACGCCAGCCGCGCCGTCGGCGTCGCCTCCGCGCTGCTCTCGCCTGAGAAGCGCGAAGCCTATGCCGCCGAGGTGCGCGCCGAATACGCAAAAATCTCGGAGGCGCATCTGCGCGCGCAGGCGGACAAGAAGCGCCTGAAGCTCAGCGATGCCCGCGCCAACCGCGTGCCGGTCGATTTCGCCAGGAGCAAGCCGGTGAAGCCGACCTTCTTGGGGACCCGCAGCTTCGACGAATACGACCTCGCCGAGCTCGTGCCCTATATCGACTGGACGCCGTTCTTCCAGACCTGGGAGCTCGCCGGACGCTTCCCCGCGATTCTCGACGACGCCAAGGTCGGCGAGGTCGCGCGCTCGCTCTATGACGATGCGCGCAAGATGCTCGACACCATCGTCAAGGAAAAGTGGTTTCGGGCGCGCGCCACGATCGGCTTCTGGCCGGCAAATGCGCAAGGCGACGACATCGTGCTCTATGCCGACGAGAGCCGCACCAAGAGCATCGCGACGCTGCACACGCTGCGCCAGCAGCTCGAGAAGCGCGAGGGCCGTTTCAACGCGGCGCTGTCCGACTTCATCGCGCCTGCAGGCGTGCCCGACTATATCGGCGGCTTCGTCGTCACCGCCGGCATCGGCGAGGACGCGGTGGCCGATCGCTTCAGAAGCGCGAATGACGACTACTCCTCGATCCTATGCAAGGCGCTGGCCGACCGCTTGGCGGAGGCTTTCGCCGAGCGCATGCACGCCCGCGTGCGCCGCGAGTTCTGGGCTTACGCGCCGGACGAGGCGCTCTCCAACGAGGAGCTGATCCTCGAGAAGTATCAAGGCATCCGCCCCGCGCCCGGCTATCCCGCGCAGCCTGATCACACCGAGAAAGCGACGCTGTTCGCGCTGCTCGATGCGGAAGCGACCGCCGGCGTGAAGCTGACCGAGAGCTTTGCGATGTGGCCGGGCTCCAGCGTGTCCGGGCTCTATTTCGCCAACCCCGAGAGCTATTATTTCGGCGTCGGCAAGATCGAGCGTGACCAGGTCGAGGACTACGCCGCGCGCAAGGGCATGACGGTCGCCGAGACCGAGCGCTGGCTCGCGCCGGTGCTGAACTACATCCCCTCGCAGCAGGACAAGACCTTCGCCGCCACGCCGGCGAACGACGAGATGCCGAAAGACCTTGCCTCGCATCCTCCGGGCTGCACCTGCGCGGTCCACCTCGTCTGGCAGAAGAAGCGCGCCGGCGCGGGTTAGGCGCCTGCAAAACCAAGGTAGAGAAAACAACCCCATGCACAGTAGGGCTGGGTTGAAAGATCTCAGTAATTTCGGCCTTACCGAAAACAACTTGCTCCGTCGGGCAAAACAGCTGTAATATTCCATCATCGCCAGCCGCGTCGGTGTCGAACTGCGGCAGATGCGGGTATCCCTCATCTCTTGCCACACGCGCGGTCCCCATCCTCCCCTGGAGGGGGAGGATCGGTTCGCATGCAGCGAAGCGGAATGCGAACCGAGGTGGGTGACGGTCTCTCCATCCAAGCGCTGCCCATGTCGAGAGATCACCCCACCCCGCTCGCGCTGCGCGCGATCGACCCTCCCCCTCCAGGGGAGGGTGGCGGCTCACCCCTTCGGCGGGGCGAGCGGCTGCACGATCTCCTGGAATGGCGGGAGCGCCTCGCAACGGTTGGCGTGAGCTGCTAGCGCTGGATAGCGCGCGGCATCGAACAGTCGCGGATGCGCCTCGCGGGTGAAGCGGGTGACGCAGGCGACCGCGATATCGGCATGGCCGATGCGCATCCCCAGCCAGTACGGCGTCGTCACCCTGGCGCGCTCGGCCTCGAGCACACCGAGCACGTCGGAAATCTGCGCCTGGCATCGCTCGACCCATAGCGCCAACTGCTCCTTCCGCAGCACGCGCTCGTAGAGCAGGCTCACCGCCTTGTCGCCGAGGCCGGAGGCGAGCGCGCAGATGCGCAAATGCTTGCGCCGCTCAGTGCCGCCGCGCGGCAGCATCGCCTTCGCCTCGCCGACGAGCTCGTCGAGATAATCGAGGATGATGGTGCTCTCGATCAGCGCCTCGCCGTCGTCGAGCACCAGCGTCGGCACGCGGCGCAGCGGGTTGTACGGCGCAATCTTGTCGGCATCGCCGAAGGTCGACCACGGCCGGTGCTCGAAGGCGAGCCCGTAAAGCTTCAGCGCAATCGCGACGCGGCGGACGAAGGGGGAATCATATTGGCCGATCAGGAACATGGTTCTCGCTCTTCTCGTTCAATGGAGACGGCAGGGCCGATCAGTATCCGCGAGAGCAGCGACGCGGCGCAAGGAAGATATTGGGCATGGAGCATTGACCTGCATGCAACGGCGCGCTTGACGCGTCACGTGCGGCTCGCGCCTGGCGCGCTCAGAGGCCTAATTGATGTCAACTCTCCGATGCGGTATGAAGGACGCCATCATGACAGCGACAATGGACATCAATCGGGAGCGGATCGCGGCGACCGAGGCGGTCATTCGTCCGCATATCAGGCGCACGCCGCTCATTCAGGCCGACCTCGCCGATTTCGGCCTGCCGGCGGCGCCCGTCACGTTCAAGCTCGAGATGCTGCAGCATTCCGGATCGTTCAAGGCGCGGGGCGCCTTCGCCAATCTGCTGCTGCGGCAGGTGCCAGAAACGGGCGTCGTCGCGGCGTCCGGCGGCAATCACGGCGCGGCGGTCGCCTATGCGGCGCAGCGGCTCGGCATTCCCGCCACGATCTTCGTGCCCGACATCACCTCGCCGGCCAAGGCCGAGCGCATCAGCTTCTATGGCGCAAAGCTCGTGATCGCCGGAAATCGCTACGCCGATGCGCTTGCCGCCAGCGAAGCGCATGTCGCGCAGACCGGCGCGCTGGCCGTCCATGCCTACGACCAGGCAGAAACCCTGCTTGGCCAGGGCAGCGTGGCCCTGGAGCTGGAGCAGGATGCGCCGGGCATCGACACGCTGCTGGTGGCCGTCGGCGGCGGCGGGTTGATCGGCGGCATCGCGGCATGGTGCGCCGGCCGCATGCGCATCGTGGCGGTCGAGCCGGAGCAGTCGCCAACCCTCCATGCCGCCTTCGCGGCCGGCGCGCCGGTCGATGCACCAGCCGGCGGCATCGCCGCCGACAGTCTCGCGCCGCGGCGCGTCGGCGCATTGATGTTTCCGATCGCACGCGCCCATGTCGAGCGCGTCGTGCTCGTCAGCGACGAGGCGATCCGGCAGGCCCAGGCCGCCCTGTGGTCGCGCCTGCGTCTCGTCACCGAACCCGGCGGCGCAGCCGCCTTTGCCGCGCTGCTGTCCGGCCGCTATCTTCCCGCGGCCGGCGAGCGCATCGCGGTGCTGGTCTGCGGCGCCAACACCAATGCGGTGAATTTCGACAGCTAAGCGCGATGAGATTGAGATGAATCGTCATCGCGCTGGCGCGGGCGGAGCAGAAGATGTTTTGAGCGCCTAGAGCAGCGATCCGTCGCTTCCAAAGGCGACAGTCGCGCCATACTCCGTCATTGCGAGCCAACGGGTCCGCGCGTTGCGCGGCCCGATGACAGGCCCAGCGAAGCAATCCAGGATCTTTCCGCAGAGGCGGTCTGGAGTGCTTCGTCGCAAGAGCTCCTCGCAATGACGAGGTGGAGGCAGTTGAGCGCGGCTCGCGGCATCGAGCTGCGAGGCTGTGCCTACGCCTACCCCTCCCCCTCATCGCTCGCGAGCACGCCCTTCACCGCGCGCGCCCAGCCCGCGAGCTTCCGCTCGCGCGTCGCCTCGCTCATGTTCGGCTTGAAGCGGTGCTCGAGGCGCCAATTGTCGGCGAACTTGGTCGGCTCGGGATAGACGCCGGCATTGAGGCCGGCGAGATAGGCGGCGCCCAGCGCGGTCGTCTCCTGGATCACGGGGCGATCGACCGGCGCATTCAGGAGATCGGCGAGGCGCTGCATGGTCCAGTCCGAGGCGGTCATGCCGCCGTCGACGCGGAGCACGACGCTGGCGGTTTCCGAGCTCGGCCAGTCCGCGCGCATCGCGGCCCAGAGGTCGAAGGTCTGGTAGCAGACGCTTTCGAGCGCGGCATGGGCGAGCTCGGCGGGGCCGGTGTTGCGGGTGAGGCCGAACAGCGCGCCGCGCACGCGCGGATTCCAATAGGGCGCGCCCATGCCGACGAAGGCGGGGACGAGATAGACGCTCTGCATGGAGTCCGACTGGTCGGCAAGAGGCCCGGTCTCGGCGGCGTGCTTGATGATGCCGAGGCCGTCGCGCAGCCACTGCACCGCGCTGCCGGCGACAAAGATCGAGCCTTCGAGCGCGTAGGTGCGCTTGCCGTCGAGCTGGTAGGCGACGGTGGTGAGCAGCTTGTTCTTCGATACGACGGGAGTCGTGCCGGTGTTGAGCAGGGCAAAGCAGCCGGTGCCGTAGGTGGACTTCATCATGCCCGGGCGGAAGCAGGCCTGGCCGATGGTCGCGGCCTGCTGGTCGCCGGCGATGCCTGATATTGCGATAGCGCCGCCGAACAAATCGGGCGTGCTCTCGCCGAAACGCGCCGAGGAATCCTTCACCTCGGGGAGCATCGAGCGCGGCACGCCGATGATCTCCAAGAGCTCGTCGTCCCACTGGCCGGTGTGGATGTTGAACAGCAACGTGCGCGAGGCGTTGGTGGCATCGGTGGCGTGCACCTTGCCGCCCGTGAGGCGCCAGAGCAGGTAGCAGTCGATGGTGCCGAACATCAATTCGCCGCGGGCGGCGCGAGCGCGCGCGCCCGGGACGTGGTCGAGGATCCAGGCGACCTTGGTGCCGGAGAAATAGGGATCGATGATCAGGCCGGTCTTCTGCGAGATCACATCCTCGCTACCGTCGGCCTTGAGCCTGGCGCAGATGTCGGCGGTGCGGCGGTCCTGCCAGACGATGGCGCGGTGCACGGCCTGGCCCGTGGCGCGGTCCCACACCACGGTGGTCTCGCGCTGGTTGGTGATGCCGATCGCGGCGATGTCCCTTGCCGTGATGCCGGCCTGCTCGATCGCCTCGCGGCAGACCATCACCGTCGAGGTCCAGATGTCCTCCGGCTCGTGCTCGACCCAGCCCGAGGCCGGAAAATGCTGCGGAAACTCGGCTTGCGCCTTCGCCGCGATGGAGATGTCGCCGCGAAACACGATCGCGCGCGAGGAGGTGGTGCCCTGGTCGATGGCGAGGACGAAAGACATGGCGGCTTACCTTGGCGTTTTCTTTGAGCGTTTTCCCGTGAGGGGTCATTGTGTCGCGCCAAAGAAACGGGATTGCCGGCAAGAGGTCAAGGCGGCTCTCCTCTTACCCTCCCCTGGAGGGGGAGGGTCGGCTCACATTGAGCGCAGCGAAATGTGAGACGGGGTGGGGTGACGGTCTCTCCACATCCAACAGTGCCCGTGCGGAGAGATCACCCCACCCCGCTCGCGCTGCGCGCGATCGACTCTCCCCCTCCAGGGGAGGGTAAGACAACGGAGCTTTATTTGCGCCGATGTTTCAATTTGATGGCTTCAGCCTCACGTGATCCGTACAGCTCGACGTAAATACGTTCGAGCACCGCATTCAAGTCGGCGGCGACCTCGGAATTCCAAAACCGCACGACACGATACCCCTCATTCTCGAGCCATCGCTGCCTGTCGCGGTCGCGCTCTGCAGTACGATCTTCGTTGTGGTGCCCGCCGTCGAGCTCGATGATGAGACGTTTGGCTGGGCAGAGAAAGTCGACGACGTAGGGACCGATCGGCGCTTGGCGGCGGAAGTGCGAGCCTTCGAGCGGAACTTCCTTGAGTGCGCGCCACAGAATCCGCTCGTATGGCGTCGTGTTCGCTCGCAGCCTCTTCGCGGCGGCGCGTCGGATCGATGTCGAGACCATTTTGCGTGGCTTCACCCCACCCCGCTCACGCTGCGCGTGAGCGACCCTCCCCTCCAGGGGAGGGTAAGCGAAGTGCCGCCGCGATGCAATTCCAAGTGGTGTAAGGCTACACCGCCGCCGTCGTCACGCCGCCGTCGATGACGATGGTCTGGCCGGTCATGAAGCTCGAGGCGTCGGAGGCGAGGTAGGCGACGGCGCCGGCGATTTCGTCGGGTTCGCCGATGCGGCGAAGCGGCGTGGTGGCGGTGCGGCGCTTGAGGTTGGCTTCGTCTTCCCACAAGGCGCGGGCGAAGTCGGTCTTGATGAGGCCGGGGGCGATGCAGTTGACGCGGACGCCTTTCGGGCCCCATTCGCCGGCGAGCGAGCGGCACAGCGCGAAATCGGCGGCTTTCGAAATGCCGTAGGCGCCGATCACGGTCGAGCCGCGCAAGCCTCCGATCGAGGAGATGATGACGACCGAGCCGCTGCCGCGCTCCGCCATCTGCGGGATCGTGAGCGCGGAGAGCCAGATGTTGCTCTTGACGTTCGAGCCCATGATCTTGTCGAAGGCTTCATCGGTGATGTCGAGCAGCGGGCCGTAATACGGGTTCACCGCGGCGTTGCAGACGAGGATGTCGATCTTGCCGTAATGCTTGGTGGCGCCCGAGATCAGCGCCTCGACCTCGTTCTTGCGCGCGATGTTGCAGGGGATGACGATGGCATCGCCGCCTGATGCGTTGATGCCGTCGGCGACTTCCTTGCAGGCCTCAAGCTTGCGGGAGGACACCACGACCTTGGCACCGAGCCTGGCGAGCAGCTCGGCAGAGGAGCGGCCGATGCCGCGGCTGGAGCCGGTGACGACGGCAACTTTTCCGGTGAGATCGAACGGGGTGTTTTTCATTGTTATTGCCTCCCTGCGTCCACTTGCTCGGTGTCATCGCCCGACTTGATCGGGCGATCCAGTACGCTGCGGCTGACGTTGCATGAGCAAACTGCTGCCGCGGAGTACTGGATGCCCCGGTCAAGCCGGGGCATGACAGTCTTCGTTTGGCCTAGTCGACTAAACCAACCCGCCCGCATCGGCGACGCGGCGCTGGTGGTAGTCAGTGTCGCCGAAGGTGTTCTCGATCATGGTGAGGCGCTTGAAGTAGTGGCCGATCTTCGCCTCCATGGTCATGCCGATGCCGCCGTGGAGCTGGATCGACTGCTGGCCGACGAATTTGGCCGACTTGCCGATCTGCACCTTGGCCGCGGCGATGGCGTTGCTGCGCTCCTTGGCGTCCTCGAAATCGTTCGCCATGGTCGCGAACATCGACATCGAACGGGCCTGCTCGGTGGCGACGAACATGTCGGAGGCGCGGTGCTGCAGCGCCTGGAACGAGCCGATCGCGACGCCGAACTGCTTTCGCGTCTTGATGTACTCGACCGTGGTCTTGAGCGACTCGTCCATCAAACCGACCGCCTCGGCGCAGAGCGCGACGCGGGCTTCGTCCACGACGCGCTCGATCAGCGCGAGGCTGTCCTCCGGATTGCCGATCGCCGCGTCACTGCCGACCTCGACACCGGTAAAGGTGATGTCGGCGGCGTGCAGGCCGTCCTGGGTCGGGTAGGACTTCTTGGTGACGCCCTTGGCGTTCGCGGGAACGAGGAACACGCCGATGCCGGTCTTGTCGCGGCGGTCACCCTTGGTGCGGGCGGTGACGACGAGCGTGTCGGCGTTCTCGCCGTTGCGCACGACGAATTTTTCGCCGTCGATGATCCAGCCGTCACCCTTCTTCTTCGCCGTCGTCGAGACGTCGAAGAGATCGTAGCGCGAGTTCTTCTCGAGCTGGGCGAAGGCGAGCGTCTTGCTGCCGTCGATGATCCCCGGCACGTGCGCGGCCTTCTGCGCATCGCTGCCGCCATGGCGGAGGAAGCCGCCGCCGATCACGACCGTCGGGAGGTAGGGCTCCAGCACCAGCGCCTTGCCGAGCGCTTCCATCACGATCATGGTCTCGACACCGCCGCCGCCGAAGCCGCCATCGGCTTCGCTGAAGGGCAGGCCGAGCAGGCCCTGCTCGGCGAGCTTGCCCCAGACGGCCCGGCTCCAGCCGCCCTTCTCCTTCATGTACTTCTTGCGCTGCTCGAAATCATAGGAATCGGTCAGCAGGCCGTCGATGCTTTCCTTGAGAAGCCGCTGCTCCTCGTTCAGGTCAAAATCCATGTTTCTCTCCAAATCGGCGGGAATTGCCCTGCCGTCGCCTCATCCTCTGTCGTCATCCCCGCGAAAGCGGGGATCCAGTAAACGCAGCCGCCTGCCGTACTCGCGACCGCTGCGGCGTACTGGGTCCCCCGCCTTCGCGGGGGACGACACCGTCATTGTTGACTCAGAGCCCCAGCACCGCCTTGGCGATGATGTTGCGCTGGATCTCGTTGGAGCCGCCGTAGATCGAGACCTTGCGGTTGTTGAAGTAGCTCGGCGCGATCTGGGCGGTCCAATCCATGGCCTCGTTGGAGCCGTCGTCGCCGTGCACGTCGTAGGGCGCGGCGAACGGGCCGATCACCTCCATGAGCAGCTCGGTGGTGGTCTGCTGGATTTCGGAGCCCTTGATCTTCAGCACCGAGGAGGCCGGATTGGGCTTGCCCTTGCCGTGCTTGCCCTCGTCGGCGACGACGCGGAGCTGGGTCAGCTCGAGCGCCTTCAGCTCGATCTCGCAGGCAGCTAACTTCTCGCGGAAGGCAGCGTCCTGGATGATCGGCTTGCCGGCGGATTCGACCTTGCCGGCGAGATCGCGGATACGGCGCAGCCGCTCCTTGGAGACGCCGACGCGGGCGATGCCGGTGCGCTCATTGCCGAGCAGGAACTTTGCGTAGTCCCAGCCCTTGTTCTCCTCGCCGATCAGATTCTCGATCGGGACTTCGACGTCGTCGAAGAAGACCTCGTTGACCTCGTGGCCGCCGTCGATGGTCTGGATCGGACGCACAGTGACGCCCTTCGACTTCATCGAGAACACGATGAAGGAGATGCCCATCTGCTTCTTGGCATTGTTGTCGGTGCGGCAGAGGCAGAAGATCATGTCGGCGTACTGGGCGAGCGTGGTCCAGGTCTTCTGGCCGTTGATGATCCACCTGTCGCCACGGCGCTCGGCCTTCGTCTTCAGCGAGGCGAGGTCGGAGCCGGAGCCGGGCTCCGAAAAACCCTGGCACCACCAATCGTCGACATTGGCGATGCGCGGCAGGTACTTCTTCTTCTGCTCCTCGTTGCCGAAGGTGTAGATGACCGGGCCAACCATGCTGACGCCGAAGGCGAGCGGCTGCGGCGCCGGATAGGACTGCAGCTCCTCGTTAAAGATGTAGTGCTGCACGGAGGTCCACCCCGTGCCGCCATATTGCTTGGGCCAGTGGCTGACGCCCCAGCCCTTCTTGTTGAGGATGCGCCACCACGTCACCATCTCGTCCTTGGTGAGGTGGCGGCCCTCGACCAGCTTGCGCCGCGTATCCGGCGGCACGTTGTCGCGGAAGAACTGCCGCACCTCCTCGCGAAACGCCTGCTCTTCTTTCGTGAATGCGAGATCCATCGGATCCTCCTGTGAGCTTTTATTCCCGCCCTCATTCCGGGGCGCGCGAAGCGCGAACTATGATGCGCAATTGCGCATCAGAGAATCTAGAAGTTTGTGGCTCGAGGTTCCGGGTTCATTCGCTGATGCGAATGCCCCGGAACGACGGGGCCGGTTACTGCAACACCTCGAACAAGCCGGCCGCGCCCATGCCGCCGCCGACGCACATGGTGACGACCGCATACTTGGCCTTACGGCGGCGGCCTTCGATCAAAGCGTGGCCGGTGAGGCGTGCGCCGGACATGCCGTAGGGATGGCCGACCGAGATCGCGCCGCCGTTGACGTTGATCTTGTCGGGGTCGATGCCGAGCTTGTCGCGGCAATACAGCACCTGCACCGCGAAGGCTTCGTTGAGCTCCCACAGGCCGATGTCGTCGACGGTGAGGCCGTGGCGCTTCAAGAGGCGCGGCACGGCGAAGACCGGGCCGATGCCCATCTCGTCCGGCTCGCAGCCGGCGGAGACGAAGCCGCGGAAGATGCCGAGCGGGTTGAGGCCGCGCTTTGAGGCTTCCTTGTCGCTCATGATCACCGAGGCACTGGCGCCGTCGGAGAGCTGGCTGGCATTGCCGGCGGTGATGGTGAAGCCGTCGCCGCGCACCGGCTTCAGGCCGGCGAGGCCTTCGATGGTGGTCTCAGGCCGCGGGCCCTCGTCCTGCGACAGCGTCACCTCTTTCATCGACACCGCGCCGGTCGCCTTGTCGGTGACGGCCATCTGCGTCGTGATCGGCGCGAGCTCATCCCTGAACTTGCCGCCCTGCTGCGCGGCGGCGGTGCGGCGCTGGCTCTCCAGCGAATATTCGTCCTGCTTCTCGCGCGAGATGCCGTAGCGCTTGGCCACGACTTCCGCGGTGTCGATCATCGGCATGTAGACCTCGCCCTTGATCTTGAGCAGCGCCGGATCCTGGGCGTGGAAACCGTTCATCTTGTCGTTCTGCACGAGGCTGATCGACTCGCCGCCGCCGCCGACCGCGATCTCGACGCCGTCGAAGATCACCGAGCGCGCGGCGAGCGCGATCGCCTGCAGGCCCGAAGCGCATTGCCGGTCGATGGTAGTGCCGGCGACGGTCACGGGAAGGCCGGCGCGGAGCAGCGCCTTGCGCGCGATGTTGCCGCCGGTCGCGCCCTGCTGGAGGGCTGCGCCCATCACGACGTCCTCGACCTCCTTCGGATCGACCTTGGCGCGCGCGACGGCTTCGCCGATGGCGTGGCCGAGCAGGGTTGCGCCCTCGGTGGCGTTGAGCATGCCGCGATAGGCCTTGCCGATCGGGGTGCGGGCGGTGGAAACGATGACGGCGTCGGTCAAGAACGACCTCCTGATGCAAGTGGGGTGGATTGTGGTGGTTTCTGCTGCTGGCGCAATTCGTGGCGCGACAATTTTCCGACCGGCGTGCGCGGCAGATCGGCGACGAACTCGACTGCCGCCGGCATTTCGTGCTTGCCGAGCTTGCCGGCGAGCTGCGCGCGCAGCTCGTCGAGCGTGAACGGCTTGGCGTCCGGCCTGAGCTTGATGAAGGCCTTTGCGGCCTCACCCCGGTACTGGTCGGGAATGCCGAGCACGATCACCTCGTGCACGCCCGGAATGGTGTAGATCGCCTGCTCGATCATCTGCGGATAGACGTTGAAGCCGCCGGAGATGATCATGTCCTTCTTGCGGTCGACAAGGAAGAAATAGCCGTCGGTGTCGACATAGCCGATGTCGCCGGTGAGGAAGCGGCCGTCGATGAAGGCCTCCGCGGATCCCGCCGGCTTGTTCCAGTAGCCCTTGGTGACGTTCGGGCCCTTGATGCGGATCTCGCCGACTTCGCCGGGCGGCAGCACGCGTCTGGGATCGTCGAGCGCGACGACGTCGAGCTCGATGCCGGGCAGCATCAGGCCGATCGAGCCCGGCTTGTCCGGGCCGGTGGGCGGATGGCCGGTGCCGGGCGAGCAGGTCTCGGTCATACCCCAGCCGCTGCGCAGCTTCTTGCCGACCTTGCGCTCGAAGAAGTTGGCGACCTCCACCGGCAGCGGCGCGCCGCCGGAGCCGATGGCGGCGAGCGAGGAGAAGTCGCGCTTGTCGAGATCAGGGAGCGCGGCGATCGCGATCCACATCGTCGGCACGCCCGGAAAGTAAGTCGCGCGCTTGACCTCGATGTCGCGCATCACGGCTTCGACGTCGAAGCGCTGATGCAGCGAGATCAGATTGCCGCGGCTGAGCGCGGAGAGCAGCACGACCGTGAGCGCATAGATGTGGAACAGCGGCAGCACGCAGATCACGCGCTCGATCACATCGCCGCGCGCTGCACGGTTCGGCTTGCCCCAGACGTCGTAGATCGACACCGCCGAGGTGAGATTGCCGTGCGTCAACATGGCGCCCTTGGGCAGGCCGGTGGTGCCGCCGGTATATTGCAGCAGCGCGACATCGTCGGCGGTGACTTGCGGCCATTGCGCAGGCACGGTGGCGCCCTCGACAAAAGTCTTGAAGGTGACGATGCGGGGATCCGCAGGGATCGCCGCCTGCGGCGTGCCGACCTTGCCCCAATCGTCGTCCTCGCAGACGACGAGGCGCTCGATCAGGCCCTTCTCCAAGAATTTCAGCGCGGTCGGCAGCAGCGCCTGAAGATTCGAGGTGACGAGCACGCGCGAGCCTGAATCGGAGATCTTGTGCGTCAACGCGATCTCGCCGTCGAGCGGCGACAGATGCGCGACGCGGGCGCCGGCCTTCAGCGCGCCGAAGAAATTGGCGGGGTGATCGGGCGTGTTGCCGAGGAACAGCGCGACGGAGCTGTTCTTGCCGATGCCTTCGCGCAGGAACGCCGCCGCCGCGCGCTCGGCCATGACTGCGAGCTCGGTATAGGTGATGGGGCGATCGCGGAATTCGAGCGCGGTGCGCGGACCGTAGTCGGCGGCGGCTTTCGACAGCAGGTCAGGCAACGAGCCCTGGGCGATGGTGTCGTCCCAGTGCACGCCCTCGGGGTAAAACTGTTCGCCGGGATGGGTCATGGAGTCCTTAAGCCACAGAGACCGTCATTCCGGGGCGGCTCGAAGAGCCGAACCCGGAATCTCGAGCTTCCGGGTTCGCCCTGCGGGCGCCCGGGAACGACGCCAACCATCACGCCGCCTTCGATGCCGCGGCCAGCGACGCGAACGCCTTGCCTTCCGCGGCGAGCTTCTTCAGCAAGGGCGCGGGCTCGAGGCTGGGGTCGTTGGTCTCCTTGGCATAGAACGACAGGCGATCGGCGATGTGCTTGAGGCCGACGCTGTCGGCCCAGTACATCGGGCCGCCGCGATAGATCGGCCAGCCGTAACCGTAGAGCCAGACCACGTCGATGTCGGAGGGACGCGCGGCGATGCCCTCTTCGAGGATCTTCGCACCCTCGTTGATCATCGGGTACATCATGCGCTCGAGGATCTCCTCGTCGCTGACGACGCGCTTCTTGCGGCCGAGGCGCAGCAGCGTCTCGTCGATCAGCTTCTCGACCTCGGGGTCGGGCAGCGGCGCGCGGGAGCCGGCTTCGTACTTGTAATAGCCCTTACCGGTCTTTTGGCCGAAGCGGCCGGCTTCGCACAGCGCGTCCGCGATCTCCGACTTGATGCCGCGATCCTTCCGCGAGCGCCAACCGATGTCGAGGCCGGCGAGGTCGCTCATCGCGAACGGCCCCATCGGCATGCCGAACTTTGTCACCACGGCATCGACCTGCTGCGGCAGCGCGCCTTCGAACAGCAGCTTTTCCGACTGCTTGCCGCGCTGGGCCAGCATGCGGTTGCCGACGAAGCCGTCGCAGACGCCGACCACGACCGGCACTTTTGCAATCTTGCGCGCAATGGCGACGGCCGTCACCAGTGCATCCGGCGCGGTCTTGTCGGCACGGACGATCTCGCAGAGCTTCATGACGTTGGCCGGCGAGAAGAAGTGCATGCCCAAGACGTCCTGCGGACGCTTGGTCGACTTCGCGATCTCGTCGATGTTGAGATACGAGGTGTTGGAGGCGAGCACCGCGCCAGGCTTGGCGAACTGATCGAGCTTGCCGAACACTTCCTTCTTCACTGCCATGGTCTCGAACACGGCCTCGATGACGAGGTCGGCATCGCCGACATTCTCGATGCCGACGACGCCGTTGATCAGCGCCATGCGCTTGGCGGGCGCATCGGCCGGGATGCCGCCGCGCGCGGCGGTCGCTTCCCAGTTCTTCTGCATGATGCCCATGCCGCGCTTGAGCTGCTCATCGCCGGTCTCGATCAGCGTGACGGGCACGCCGGCATTGGCAAAGGACATCGCGATGCCGCCGCCCATGGTGCCGGCGCCGAGAATGGCGACACGGTTAACGGGCCGCGGCTTGGTGCCTTCCGGCACGCCCGCGATCTTGTTGGCCTCGCGCTCGGCGAAGAAGGCGTAACGCTGCGCCTTGGACTGGTCGCTGGCGACGAGCTTCAAAAAGCCCTCGCGCTCCTTCTTCAGACCTTCGTCGAACGGCAGGTCGATGGCATAGCCGACCGCGTCGGCCGCCGCGAACGGCGCTTCCAAACCGCGCGACTTCTTGGTCATGGCGGCGACCGCGTTGGTGAAGATCGAGCGGTCGGCCTTGGCGGCCGCGATCTTGGAATCGTCGTCGCGCAGGCGGCGCAGCGGACGCTTCTCGGCGATCAGCTTGCGGACGAAGGCTTCGCCGCCGGCGGCCGGACCTTCGATGATCTCCTCGATCAACCCGTGCTTCAGCGCTTCCGCCGCGCCGATCGGATCGCCGCCAACAATCATCTTGACCGCGAGCTCGGGCCCGACCGCGCGTGGCAGGCGCTGGGTGCCACCGGCGCCGGGCAACAGGCCGAGCTTCACCTCGGGCAGGCCGAGCTTGGCTTCCTTCACCGCAACGCGGAAATGACAGGCGAGCGCGACCTCGAGGCCCCCGCCGAGCGCGGTACCGTGGATCGCGGCAACGACGGGCTTCGGCGAATTCTCGATCTCGGCGAGCACGTCGTTGAGCGCCGGCGGCTTCGGCGGCTTGCCGAATTCGGTGATGTCGGCACCGGCAATGAAGGTGCGGCCGGCGCAGGTCAGCACGATGCCCTTGATGGCGGGATCGGCGACCGCGGCCTTGATGCACTCCAAGATGCCGCCGCGGACTGCCGCGCTCAGCGCATTGACCGGAGGACTGTCGACCGTGACGATGCCGACTTCGTCATGACGCTCAAGCTTGACCACTTCGCTCACGGTGTCCCTCCTTGGTGGGGATTTACTTTTGTTTAGATTTCGCGGTGCGGAATTTAATTCCGCATCTTGACGGCAGGGTTATTTTGAAGCACGTGGCTTGTCAACGACTCCGCGCAAGAAGCAGATCAGGGATGAAGCGTACAGCAAAGAAGACTGCGACCGATCGGAATTTCGTCGTCGCGCTTTCCCGCGGACTGGATGTATTGCGCGCATTCCAACCCAATGACGGCCTGCTCGGCAATCAGGAGATTGCGGCCCGCACCAACCTGCCGAAGCCGACGGTTTCGCGCCTGACCTACACGTTGACGAAGCTCGGTTATCTGACGCCGGTTCCACGCTTCGAGAAGTACCAGCTTGCGCCCGCCGCGATGTCGCTCGGCTACGCCGCGCTCGCCAATCTCGGCGTTCGGCATTTGTCCGAGCCGTTCCGCGAGGAAGTGATGCGCGCGACGGGCGGCGCCGTGGCCGTCGGCGGCCGCGATCGTCACAGCATGATCTATTTCGGGCAGAGCCGCGGCAGCGAGACGGTCGGCGTTCAACTTGACGTCGGCTCCCGCGTGCCGATTGCAACCAGCGCGATGGGCCGCGCCTATTTCTGGGCGCTCGACGACGAGGATCGCGCCGAATTGTCCCGCATGCTGCGCGAACATTACGGCAGCCGCTGGCCCAAGATGCGCGACGGATTGGAGCGCTCCGGCGAGACCGTCGCGAAATACGGCTTCGCGATTTCGGTCGGCGACTGGCACGACGACATCGGCGCCGCCGGCGTCGCACTCAGGCTCAACGACGGAACCGGACCTTACGCATTCAATTGCGGTGCGCCCGCATTCCGTTTCACGGAAGAGCGTTTGATCAACGACATTGGACCGCGTCTGCTTGCGATGGTAAGGAACATCGAAGCGGCACTCGGGGGATTGATGCCGCAATCCAAAAAAGAAATCAGCAAAAAGCTGAAATCAGGAGGAAAAGTTGCGCGTGTGGCCGAGGGGATCAGATAGCCTTTGTCATCATCGGGAGCGGTTCGTATCGCCCCGTCGCCCACTGAACGAAGTGGGCGAGACGAGATGACGCAGGCACAGCTCGCGCGGGGAACATCGCCCCTGCTCGCGGTTCGCGACGTCAGCGTCGTGTTCGGCGGCATCGTTGCGCTCAACGGCGTGTCGTTCGACATGCACAAGGGCCAGATCCTCGGCTTGATCGGCCCCAACGGCGCCGGCAAGACCACGCTCTTCAACTGTCTCTCGCGGCTCTATCAGCCCTCGTCCGGCGACATCCTGATGGAAGGCGTCAGCATCCTGTCGCGGCCGCCGCACCGCATCGCCGAGATCGGCATCGGCCGCACCTTCCAGAACGTGGCGCTGTTTCCGAACCTCTCGGTGATGGACAACGTCCGCGTCGGCGCCCATTCGAAGACCTCCAGCGACATCATCAGCGACTCCTTGAGGCTCGCCTGGGTCCGGCGCAGCGAGGGTCACGTCAACAAGAAAGTGCACGAGATCCTCGCTTATCTCGACCTCGAGGACGTCGCCCACACCACCGTCTCGGGCTTGCCGTTCGGCACGCAGAAGCGTGTCGAGCTGGCGCGCGCACTGGCGGCCGATCCGAAGATCCTGCTGCTCGACGAACCCGCCGGCGGCCTCAACCACGAGGAAGTCTATGTGCTCGGCGACCTCATCCGCCGCATCCGCGACGACCGCCACATGACCGTGCTGCTGGTCGAGCACCACATGGGCCTCGTGATGTCGATCGCCGACCACGTCGTCGCGCTCAATTTCGGCAAGAAGCTCGCGGAAGGCACTCCCGCGCAGGTGCAGGCCGACCCCGACGTCATCAAGGCCTATCTCGGGAGCAAGGACCAATGACGACACTGCTCAACGTCAAAGACCTGCGCGCCTATTACGGCCAGGTCCAGGCGCTCCATGGCCTGTCGTTCTCGCTCAACGAGGGCTCGCTGACGACGCTGCTAGGGGCCAACGGCGCCGGCAAGACCACCACGCTGCGCGCGATCTGCAACATGGTGCGCTCCACCGGTGGCATCGAGTTCGACGGCAAGCCGCTGAACAACCGCTCCACCGAGAGCATCGTGCGGTTCGGCATCGCCCACGTGCCGCAGGGCCGCGGCACCTTCACCAACATGACGGTGGAGGAGAACCTCCAGCTCGGGGCCATCACCCGCAAGGACAGCGCCGGCATCGTCTCCGACATCGAGCGCATGTATGCGCATTTCCCGGTGCTGAAGCAGCGCCACACCCAGCAGGCCGGCACGCTCTCCGGCGGCGAGCAGCAGATGCTCGCGGTCGCCCGCGCGCTGATGCTGCGGCCGCGCCTGATGCTGCTCGACGAGCCGTCCTTCGGCCTTGCTCCCCTCGTCGTGCGCGACCTGTTCGGCATCCTCGGCAAGATCAACCGCGAGGACAAGGTGTCGATCCTGGTGGTCGAGCAGAACGCCCAGCTCGCGCTCGAGCTCGCCGACCAGGCCTATGTGATCGAAACCGGACGCATCGTAATGTCGGGCAACGCCAAGGACATCGCGAACAACGAAGAAATCCGCAAATCCTATCTGGGTTACTGAGGGAGCCGGGACAATGGAGCTGTTCACCAACCAAGTCCTGGCTGGGATTGCCACCGGCGCGATCTACGCCTGCATGGCGCTGGCCGTGGTCATGATCTACCAGGCCATCGACCACCTCAACTTCGCGCAAGGCGAGATGGCGATGTTCTCGACCTTCATCTCCTGGCAGCTGATGCAGTGGGGCGTGCCGTACTGGGGAGCGTTCATTATCACGCTCGCGTTCTCCTTCATCGGCGGCATCGCGATCGAGCGGATCCTGTTCAAGCCGCTGGCCAAGGCGCCGGTGCTGACCAACGTCGCCGGCTTCATCGCGCTGTTCGCGATCATCAACTCCTCGGCCGGCCTGATCTGGGACTTCACCATCAAGCAGTACCCGACCCCGTTCGGCTCCTCGCCGTTCCTCGGCAGCCAGCTGATCTCGACCCACCAGGCCGGCATGATCGGCGTCACCGTGCTGCTGCTGCTCGGCCTCTACTTCTTCTTCCAGTACACCAGGATCGGCCTTGCCATGCGCGCGGCCGCCTCGGTGCCTGAATCGGCCCGGCTCGTCGGCATCAACACCAGCTGGATGATCGCGCTCGGCTGGGGCATGGCCTCGGCGATCGGCTCGATCGCCGGCATGCTGATCGCCCCGGTCGTGTTCCTCGAACCCAACATGATGGGCGGGGTCTTGATCTACGGCTTTGCCGCCGCCGTGCTCGGCGGCCTCACCAGCCCGTTCGGCGCCGTTGTCGGCGGCTTCCTGGTCGGCATCTTCGAGAACCTCGCCGGCACCTACATTCCCGGCGTCGGCAACGAGCTGAAACTCCCGATCGCGCTCGCGCTGATCATCTCCGTCCTGGTCGTCAAACCCGCCGGCCTGTTCGGCCGGCACATCGTCAAGCGAGTTTGATCATGAGCGCTGCAGAAGAAGTCGTTGCAGAAGGCCACCAGGCGGTCGAAGCCGTCCCGAAGCGGGCCATGACCTTGGGCACCGGCACCTCGCTGGTGGTGCTCGCCGCGCTGCTGATCGCGCCCGTGTTCGTCAAGAACTTCATCATCTTCCAGATGACGATGCTCCTGATCTACGGGCTCGCGGTGCTGGCGCTGAACATCCTGACCGGCGGCAGCGGCCAGTTCTCGCTGGGACAGAGCGCGTTCTACGCCGTCGGCGCGTACACGACGGCGGTGCTGATGGAGCACTTCAACGTCAATTACGCGCTGACCCTGCCGATCGCCGGCGTGGTCTGTTTCGGCTTCGGCTTCCTGTTCGGCCAGCCGGCGCTGCGGCTAAGCGGCGTCTATCTCGCGCTCGCGACCTTCGCGCTCGCGACCGCGATGCCGCAGCTGCTCAAGCTGAATTTCCTCGAGCACTGGACCGGCGGCGTGCAGGGCCTCGTCGTCACCAAGCCCGATGCGCCGTTCGGCCTGCCGATGTCGCAGGACATGTGGCTGTACTACTTCACGCTCGTCGTCACGATCGCGATCTACATCTTCTCGGTGAACCTCTTACGATCCCGCTCGGGCCGCGCCTTCATGGCGATCCGCGACAACGAGATCGCAGCTTCCGCGATGGGCGTCGACGTCGCGCTGTACAAGACGCTGGCCTTCGGCGTATCCGCCGCCATCACCGGCGTCGCCGGCTCGCTCGGCGCCATCGCGGTGCAGTTCGTCGCGCCCGACAGCTACACCATCACGCTCGCGATCTCGCTGTTCCTCGGCATGGTCGTCGGCGGCGTGGGCTGGCTGCCCGGCTCGATCGTCGGCGCCGCCTTCATCATCTTCGTGCCGAACATCGCGGAGGGCATCTCCAAGGGCCTTTCCGGCGCGGTGTTCGGCGTGCTCCTGTTCCTGGTCATCTACCTCGTGCCGCACGGCGCAAGGCAGGTCGCGATCCTCGGCCAGCAGCTCGCCGGCAAGCTCAGGAAGAACTGAAGACTCGTTCGTTAAACCAAGGAGACCCGAATTGCTTTTTGAAAGAACACTCCGAGCCGCCGCGCTAGTCACGGCAACGGCGGCCTTTACTTTCACCTCCGGCGCGGCACTCGCGCAAAAGAAATACGACACCGGCGCTTCCGATACCGAGATCAAGATCGGCAACATCATGCCGTATAGCGGGCCGGCGTCGGCCTACGGCATCATCGGCAAGACCGAAGAAGCCTATTTCAAGATGATCAACGACAAGGGCGGCATCAACGGCCGCAAGGTCAATTTCGTCACCTATGACGACGCCTATTCACCGCCGAAGGCGGTCGAGCAGGTCCGTAAGCTGGTCGAGAGCGACGAGGTGCTGGCCGTGTTCAACCCGCTCGGCACGCCCTCCAACACCGCGATCCAGAAATACCTCAACGCCAAGAAGATCCCGCAGCTGTTCGTCGCCACCGGCGCCACCAAGTGGAACGATCCGAAGAACTTCCCCTGGACCATGGGCTGGCAGCCCTCCTACCAGAGCGAAGCGCAGATCTACGCGAAGTGGCTGATGAAGGAGAAGCCGAACGCCAAGATCGCGATCCTCTACCAGAACGACGATTTCGGCAAAGACTACCTCAAGGGGACCAAGGACGGCCTCGGCGCCAAGGCCTCGTCCATGATCATCCTGGAAGAGAGCTATGAGGTGTCCGAGCCGTCGATCGACGGCCACATCGTCAAGATCAAGGCCGCCAATCCCGACGTGCTGCTGATCTATGCGACGCCGAAATTCGCCGCGCAGACCATCAAGAAGACCGCCGAGCTCAGCTGGAAGCCGCTCCAGATCCTCACCAACGTGTCGATCTCGGTCGGCAGCGTGATGAAGCCGGCCGGCTTCGAGGCCTCGCAGGACGTGCTGTCGGCGGCCTATGCCAAGGATTCCACGGATCCGCAGTGGAACAACGACCCCGGCATGAAGAAATGGAACGAGTTCGTCGACAAGTACATGCCCGGCGCCGACAAGACCGATACCGGCATGGTCTACGGCTATGGTGCGGCCTCGACGCTGGCCAAGGTCCTGGAGATGTGCGGTGACGATCTCACCCGCGCCAATCTGATGAAGCAGGCGGCGAGCCTGAAGGACTTTGCGCCGGACACCCTGCTGCCCGGCGTCAAGATCAACACCAGCGCCACCGACTTCGCCCCAATCTCGCAGCTCCAGATGCAGCGCTTCAAGGGCGAGAAATGGGAACTCTTCGGCGAGATCATCAGCGGCGACGTCGCCTCCGAGTGACAAGCTGACGCAAAGCGCACTTTTCCGGATCATGCTTTAGTCCGAGACAAAGCCCCCGCGAGCGATCGCGGGGGCTTTTTGTTGACGACGCGTGCCAATCTTGTTCAATGCGCCGATCCGAGCCGGGTAGGAGACCGATGACCGCCGTTCGTTTTCAGGTTGCGTCCCGTTGGGTCGCGCTCGCGTTGTGCACTGCGGTGACTGGCCCGGTGCTGGCGCAAAAGAAATACGACAGCGGCGCCTCCGATACCGAGATCAGAATCGGCAACATCATGCCGTATAGCGGGCCGGCCTCCGCCTATGCCGCGATCGGCAAGACCGAGGAAGCCTATTTCAACAAGGTTAATGCCGAGGGTGGCATCAACGGGCGCAAGATCAAGTTCATCTCCTATGACGACGCCTATTCGCCGCCGAAGACGGTGGAGCAGGCGCGCAAGCTAGTCGAGGGCGACAACGTGCTGCTGATCTTCGGCTCGCTCGGCACCTCCACCAACAGCGCGATCCGCAAATACATGAACGAGAAAAAGGTGCCGCAATTGTTCGTGGCGAGCGGCGCCTCGAAGTGGAACGATCCGCAGCAATATCCGTGGACCATGGGCTGGCAGCCGAGCTACGCCAGCGAGGCGCGCATCTACGCCAAGTACATCATGAAGGAGAAGCCGGACGCGAAGATCGGCGTGCTCTATCAGAACGACGATTTCGGCAAGGACTATCTGAAGGGCTTGAAAGATGGCCTCGGCGCCAAGGCGTCGATGATCGTGATGGAGGATGGCTACGAGACCTCGGAGCCAGCGATCGACGAGCACATCGTGAAGCTGAAGGCCGCGGGCGCCGACGTCTTCATCAGCATCACCACGCCGAAATTTGCAGCCCAAGCGATCAAGAAGGCCGCGGAGATCAACTGGCACCCGGTCCACATCATCTCCAACGTCTCGGCCTCGGTCGGCGGCGTGCTCGAGCCGGCCGGCATCGAGATCTCGCAAGGCGTCCTGTCGGCGACCTACACCAAGGACGGCTCCGACCCGCGATGGAACGCCGATGACGGGATGAAGAAATTCTATAACTTCGTCGCGCAGTACGACCCCAAGGCCAACAAGCTCGACGCCGGCGTGGTGTTCGGCTACGCCGCGGCGCAGACCATGGTGAAGGTGCTTCAGATGTGTGGCGACGACCTCACCCGCGAGAACGTCATGAAGCAGGCGGCGAGCTTGAAGGATTTCGAGCCCGACACGCTGCTGCCGGGCATCAAGATCAACACCGCACCGGACAATTTCGCCCCGATCGAGCAGCTCCAGATGATGCGCTTCAAGGGCCGGAAATGGGAGCTGTTCGGCGATATCATCTCGAGCGAGATGAGCCACTGAGCGTCGCAGCGATGCAATTGACGATAGCTGTTTCTTCACAGAGCAACTCCAACGGTGAGTTGGTCGCGCAAAAAATCTCACACGCCGGAATATTGACCTTCGCCTACGAAGAGATCGCCGCGCCCGCGGCCGGTGCGGGCGTTCTTCTTGCTGATGGCCGCGGATAGGTATTGAATACGCGACGGAGCGACCAGCAACGATCGCTCCCAACAAGAACAATCGACACAATCAACCCATCTAGGGAGAGCAAGATGCCTGCAATGCATGTGCGATTGGGGGCCGTCTCGGCTGCCCTCGTGCTGGCTGCCGCCCTTTCCACGGCAGCGTCTGCGCAGAAGAAATACGACACCGGCGCGTCCGACACCGAAATCAAGATCGGCAACATCATGCCCTATAGCGGTCCGGCGTCCGCCTACGGCGTGATCGGCAAGACCGAAGAGGCCTATTTCCGCAAGATCAACGCAGAAGGCGGCATCAACGGCCGGAAGATCAACTTCATCACTTACGATGACGCCTATTCCCCGCCGAAGACCGTGGAGCAAGCGCGCAAGCTGGTTGAGAGCGACGAGGTGCTGCTGATCTTCAACTCGCTTGGCACGCCGCCGAACTCGGCGATCCAGAAATACATGAACCAGAAGAAGGTACCGCAGTTGTTCGTCGCCACCGGCGCCACGAAGTGGAACGATCCGCAGAACTTCCCGTGGACGATGGGCTGGCAGCCCAACTACCAGAGCGAGACGCAGATCTATGCGAAATACATCCTCAAGGAGATGCCGAATGCCAAGATCGCCGTCCTGTTCCAGAACGACGATTACGGCAAGGACTATCTGAAGGGGCTGAAGGATGGGCTCGGCGCCAAGGCAGCGTCAATGATCGTGATGGAGGAAAGCTATGAGGTTTCGGAGCCCACAATCGACTCGCACATCGTCAAGCTGAAATCGACGGGAGCCGACGTCTTCGTCAACATCACGACGCCGAAATTCGCCGCCCAGGCCATCAAGAAGAACGCGGAGGTAGGCTGGAAGCCTGTGCATTTCCTCAACAACGTGTCGATTTCAATCGGCAGCGTCATGAAGCCGGCAGGAGTCGAGAACGGGCAGGGCATCATTTCGTCCGCGTATCTGAAGGATCCGACGGACCCGCAATGGAAAGACGATGCCGGAATGAAGGCCTGGAACGAGTTTCTCGACAAGTACTACCCAGATGCAAACCGGACAGATAACTCCGTAGTCTATGGCTATACCGTCGCCCAGACGCTGGTCCACGTACTGAAGCAGTGTGGGGACAATCTGACCCGCGAGAATGTTATGAGGCAGGCGGCGGGCATCAAGGATCTTGAACTCGGAATGATGCTGCCAGGCATCAGGGTCAACACGTCGACGACCGATTTCGCGCCTCTGTCGCAGCTGCAATTGATGCGCTTCAAGGGCGAGACCTGGGAACGATTCGGCGACGTCATCAGCGGCGACGTGGGCGGCTGATCTTAACCATTGCTGAAGATGTGACCCAATCGACTAAAGACGCAGCCCCTGCGGCCTTGTCGCGGGGGCTTTTCCTTGAAGCTTTCGGGCAAATCGTATTGAATTACGGCCGCGTCACCAAAAACAAGCAAGACAAGAAAAGGAAGCGCACACACACCAAGAAAATAGGGAGATAGGAATGCCCGCTGTCACCGGCAAACTTGCGGCCGCGTCACTGGCGCTCGCGCTCATTGCGGCCTCGACCTCCACCGCATCGGCCCAGAAGAAATACGATACCGGCGCGACCGACACTGAGATCAAGATCGGCAACATCATGCCCTACAGCGGACCGGCCTCCGCCTACGGCATCATCGGGCGGACCGAGGCCGCCTATTTCAAGAAGGTCAACGACGAGGGCGGCATCAACGGCCGCAAGATCAATTTCATCTCGTACGACGACGCCTATTCGCCGCCGAAGACGGTGGAGCAGGCACGCAAGCTGGTCGAGAGCGACGAGGTGCTGTTCATCTTCAACTCGCTCGGCACGCCGCCGAACTCGGCGATCCAGAAATACATGAACTCGAAGAAGGTGCCGCAACTGTTCGTCGCCACCGGCGCTACCAAGTGGAACGATCCGCAGAACTTCCCGTGGACCATGGGCTGGCAGCCCAACTACCAGAGCGAGACGCAGATCTACGCGAAGTGGCTTTTGAAGAACAAGCCGGACGCCAAGATCGCCGTGCTCTACCAGAATGACGATTACGGCAAGGACTATCTCAAGGGCCTGAAGGACGGGCTCGGGTCAAAAGCCGCCTCGATGATCGTGATGGAGGAGAGCTATGAGACCTCCGAGCCGACCATCGACAACCACATCGTCAAGCTGAAATCGACCGGCGCCGACGTCTTCATGAACATCACGACGCCGAAATTCGCGGCGCAGGCGATCAAGAAGAACGCCGAGATCGGCTGGAAGCCGCTGCACTTTCTCAACAACGTCTCGGCCTCGGTCGGCAGCGTGATGAAGCCCGCCGGTTTCGAAAACGGCCAGGACATCATCTCGGCCGACTATTTGAAGGACGTGTCGGATCCGGAATGGAAGGACGACCCCGGCATGAAGGACTTCCTTGCCTTCATGACCAAATACTTCCCGGAAGGCGACAAGCTCGACAAGGGCACCATCGTCGGCTACGCCGTGGCGCAGACGCTGGTCCAGGTGCTGAAGCAGTGCGGTGACAATCTCACCCGCGAGAACATCATGAAGCAGGCGGCCAGCCTCAAGGACTTCCGCACCGAGGCCCTGCTGCCGGGCATCTATATCAACACCGGCCCGAACGACTTCGCGCCGATCAGCCAGCTCCGTCTCGAAAAGTTCAAGGGCGAGCGCTGGGAGCTGTTCGGCGACGTGATCAGCGCCGACGTTGGGGGCTAAAGCGCGATGAGATTGGGACGAATCGTCATCGTGCTTTAGATCGTTGTTTGAGCATGATCTTTTCGGAAAACCGCTGCGCACTTTTCCGGATCATGCTTTAGCAGCCCGCGACCGAGGCGACAGCAAGCCCCTTGCGAGATGATCGCAAGGGGCTCTTGGTTGCGCGCCGATTATGATCACGCGATTGCACAATCGAATGATGGCAAAGCCTGCTTACGCTTTGGCGCCCGATGCGCTAGGCAGGGGATCGGCGACCTCGCCACCATTGCTCCCGTCCGCTTAGGGTTTTTCGTCATGACCGATCGACGTCCCCTGCTCCGCGCGCTCTACGACGCTGCCGTTGCCGCCGCCCATCCGAGCACGATCCTGGCGCCGCATCTGCGCCCGCTGCCGAAAGGCCGCGTGATCTGCCTTGCTGCCGGCAAGGGCGCCGGCGCGATGGCCGCCGCGGCGGAGCGGCATTATCTCGACACGCTGGGGCTCGCGCCGGAGCGCCTCGTCGGCATCGCCACCACGCGGCACGGCTATGGCGTGCCGACGCGCCGCATCCGCGTGGTCGAGGCCGGCCATCCCGTGCCTGACGAGGCGGGCCTCAAGGGCGCGGCCGACACGCTCGCGCTCGCGGGCGAGGCCGGCCCCGATGACCTGCTGCTGGTGCTGCTCACCGGCGGCGGCTCGGCGAACTGGATCGCGCCGGTGGACGGCATCAGCTTTGCGCAGAAGCAGGCGGTCAACAAGGCGCTCTTGCGCTCGGGCGCACCCATCGGCGAGATGAACACGGTGCGCAAGCATCTCTCGCGGATCAAGGGCGGCAGGCTCGCGCGCGCCGGCAAGAATGCCGCCGAGATCGTCACGCTCGCGATCTCCGACGTGCCGCATGACGAACCTTCAGCGATCGCCTCCGGCCCGACCGTGCCCGATCCGACCAGGCTCGCCGACGCGCGCGCGATTGTGGCGAAATATAGGCTCGCCATCGATGACGCCGTGCGCCGCGCGCTCGACGATCCCGCCAATGAGAGCTGCAAGCCGGGCGATGCCGCCTTCGCGCGCGCAACGTTCGAGCTGATCGCGCGGCCCAAGCAATCGCTCGACGCGGCGGTGAAGCTTGCGAGGGACGCAGGCTACGAGACCATCGATCTCGGCGCCGATCTCGAAGGCGAAGCCCGCGAGGTCGCGGCCAATCACGCAAAACTAGCGCTTGCGGCCCGCGCGCAGGGCAAGCGCGTCGCGATCCTCTCCGGCGGCGAGCTCACGGTCACCGTGCGCGGCCAGGGGCGCGGCGGCCCCAACCAGGAATACGCGCTGGCGCTCGCCGAGCTGCTCAAGGACACGCCGAACATTTCGGCGCTCGCCGGCGACACCGACGGCGCCGACGGCGGCGCCGGCCACCCGACCGATCCCGCCGGCGCGCTGATCGATGCGGCGACGTTCACCAAGATGAAGGCGCTGGGGCTGCAGCCGCAGGCCTATCTCGACAACAACGATGCGACGACGTTCTTCGAGGCGACCGGAGATCTGCTGCAGCCCGGCCCGACGCTGACCAACGTGAACGATATCCGGGTGGTCCTGGTGGATTGAGATTGCGCTCCTTCCACGGTCATTCCGGGGCACGCGCAAGCGTGAACCCGGAATCTCGAGATTCCGGGTTCGATGCTGCGCATCGCCCCGGAATGAGGAAATCACTCAAAACTCGTTCGCGATCTTCGCGAGCATCCCGATCAGCGCCTCGCGGTTGGTCTGGCCGAGCAGATCGTTCAGCCGCGCCTCGTGCTTGGTGGCGACGAGCTTTTTCGCCCGCGTCAGCACGGCCTTGCCCTTGTCGGTCAGGACCAGGATGTGCGAGCGGCGGTCGTTGGTGGAGCGGATCCGCGCGCAGAGGTCGCGGCTCTCCAGATTGTCGAGCATGGCCACGAAATTCGGGCGGAGGATGCCGAGGGTGGAGGCGATCTCGGTCTGGTTACGGCCGGGGTTCTTCTCCACCAGCAGCAGTACCGAGAACTGCGCCGGCGTCAGCTGCAGCGAGGCCATGCAGCGCAAGAAGTTCTCGAACACCTTGAGCTGCGCCCGCTTCAGGACATAGCCCAGCTGCTCGGAGAGCTCGCCGAGCTGGAGGGCCTCGGCCTGCGGTTCGGCCGCATCCTTGCGGCCCTTGGCCGCGTCGGCGGCCTTTTCGGAAGACTTTTCAACGGTTTTGGAAACGGTCATCGCCTCGTGCTCGTAATCCCGCTAAATTCGGGACGGGTCGCTTCCCACCCTTGAGATTATATTTGATAATTGTTATGGACCATATCAAATATCGTCAGCGTTTTTCAATGGCTGTGAGCGGACCGTCCACCGCAATTGCGGAGACCGGCCCGGATTTTTGAGGGGGAGCGTCCGGTCTTGAATACCACCATCATGCTGTTCCTGGTGCAGGACGGCATCACCAATGGCGCAATCTACGCGCTGCTCGGTCTCGCGCTGGTGCTGGTGTTCGCCGTCACCCGCGTCATCCTGATTCCGCAGGGCGAGTTCGTCACCTATGGCGCGCTGACCTATGCCTCCTTGTCTGCCGGCCAGATGCCGGGCACGGCCAAGCTCGCGCTGGCGCTGGGCATCGGCGCCTTCGCGTTCGACCTGTTCGTGGCGCGCAAGGCGCTGCACGGGCGCTTCATTGTGCGTAGCCTCCTCACCAACGTCGTGCTGCCGGCCATCGTGCTGGCGCTGACCGTTTACTTCGCCGCCCAGAAGCCGCCGGTCGCGGTCTGCATCGCGCTGGCACTGGTGATCGTGGCGATGATCGGCGTCTATCTCTACCGCATCGCGTTCCAGCCGCTGGCGCACACCTCCGTGCTGGTGCTGCTGATCGCATCAGTGGGCGTCCATCTCGCGCTGCAGGGCCTCGGCCTGTTGTTCTTCGGCGCCGAAGGCCAGCGCGGACCCGCGGTGCTGTCCGGCGCCTTCACCGCCGGCGCGCTGCGCTTCACCGGTCAGAGCATCACCGTCTATGCCATCACCATCGCCTTCATCGTCGGTCTCTGGCTGTTCTTCGGCCTGACGCTGTACGGCAAGGCGCTGCGCGCGACCGCCGTGAACCGCTTGGGGGCGCGGCTTGCCGGCATCCGCACCACGCTGTCGGGGCAGATCGCCTTCCTGCTGGCCTCCGTGATCGGCGCGCTGTCCGGCATCATGATCGTGCCGATCACGACGCTCTACTACGACTCGGGCTTCCTGATCGGCCTGAAGGGTTTTGTCGCCGCAATCATCGGCGGGCTCGTCAGCTATCCCCTCACCGCCGTCGCGGCGCTGGTCGTCGGCATCGTCGAGGCGTTCTCGTCCTTCTATGCCTCCAACTACAAGGAAGTGATCGTTTTCATGCTGCTGATCCCCGTGCTGCTGCTGCGCTCGCTCGCCGCGCCAGCGGTCGAGGAAGAGAAGGACTGACGCGCATGCAGAGCCGGCTTCCCATTCTCGTCTTTGCACTGATCATGGCGGCGATCCCGTTTGTCCCGGGCATGCCGCCGTTCTGGATCGTGCTGCTCGACAATATCGGCCTTGCCGCCCTGGTCGCGATGGGGCTCGTGCTGCTGACCGGCGTCGGCGGCCTCACCTCGTTCGGTCAGGCCGCCTTCGTCGGCTTCGGCGCCTACACCACGGCGGTGCTGACGACGACCTATGGCCTGTCGCCGTGGCTGACGCTGCCGCTGTCGCTCGTGGTCAGCGGATCGCTGGCGGTGCTGCTCGGGCTGATCACCGTCCGCCTCTCCGGCCACTATCTGCCGCTCGGCACGCTCGCCTGGGGGCTCGGCCTGTTCTACCTCTTCAGCAAGCTCGAGTTTTTGGGCCGCAACGACGGCATCTCGGCGATCCCGCCGCTGTCGGTAGGCGCCTTCAAGATGCTCTCGCCCGGCTCGATCTATTACGCGATCTGGGTCGCCGTGATCGTCTCGGCGCTGCTGACGATGAACCTGCTGGACTCCCGCACCGGCCGCGCCATCCGCGCGCTGCGGCGCGGCCATGTCGCGGCGGAAGCCTTCGGCGTGCACACGCCGCGCGCCAAGCTCCTGGTGTTCATTCATGCCGCGGTGCTCGCCGGCCTTTCGGGATGGCTCTACGCCCATCTCCAGCGCGCGGTGAACCCGACGCCGTTCGGCGCGCAGGCCGGCATCGAATATCTCTTCATCGCAGTGGTCGGCGGCGCCGGCTATGTCTGGGGCGGCGTACTGGGCGCTGCGATCGTCGTGGTGCTGAAGGAGGTGCTGCAAAGCTACCTGCCGCTGCTCCTGCCGGGCTCCGGGCAGGTCGAGACCATCGTGTTCGGCATCATGCTGGTGGCGCTGCTGCAGCTCGCGCCCGGCGGCGTCTGGCCCTGGCTGGTGTCATTCCTGCCCGAACGCGCAGGTGGCAAGAAGCCTGATACCTCGCTGAAGCTGGAGCACCGCCCGCGCTCGTCCGGCGAGTCCAGCATCCTGCTTCAGGTCGAGAAAGCGCGAAAACAGTTCGGCGGCGTGGTTGCGGTCAACAACGTCTCCTTCGACGTCCAGGCCCGCGAGATCGTCGCGCTGATCGGCCCGAACGGCGCCGGCAAGAGCACGACCTTCAACCTGATCACCGGCGTTCTCTCCGCCACCTCGGGCTCGATCTCGGTGCTCGGCAGAAAGGTCGACAAGGCGCCGCCGCAGGAGATCGTCAAGCTCGGCATCAGCAGGACCTTCCAGCATGTGAAGCTGGTGCCTGACATGACCGTGCTGGAGAACGTCGCGATCGGCGCGCATCTGCGCGGCCATTCCGGACCTGTTTCCTCGATGCTGCGGCTCGACCGCGCCGACGAGGCGAAGCTGCTCGCCGAAGCCGCCCGCCAGATCGAGCGCGTCGGACTTGCCGACCAGATGCATCAGCTCGCAGGCAGCCTGTCGCTCGGCCAGCAGCGCATCGTCGAGATCGCGCGTGCGCTCTGCGTCGACCCGATGCTGCTGCTGCTCGACGAGCCGGCCGCAGGCCTTCGTCACATGGAGAAGCAGCGGCTCGCGGCGCTCTTGCGCGAGCTGCGCGACGGCGGCATGAGCGTGCTTCTGGTCGAGCACGACATGGGCTTTGTGATGAACCTCGCTGACCGCATCGTGGTGCTCGATTTCGGCACCAAAATCGCGGAGGGCACGCCCGCGACGATCAAGACCAATCCCGAAGTCATCAAGGCCTATCTCGGAGTGGCGGCATGAGCGCCCTGTTGTCCGTTGCCGACGCGCATGTGTCTTACGGCAAGGTCGAGGCCGTGCGCTCGGTCTCACTCGAGGTCGGGGCCAACCAGATCGTCACCATCGTCGGCGCCAACGGCGCCGGCAAGACCACGCTGCTCTCGGCCATCATGGGCATTTTGCCGCTGAAGGGCCGCGTCGCCTTTGCAGGGCAGGATCTCGCCCGGCTCGACATCGAGGACCGCGTCGCGATGGGGCTTGGCCTCGTGCCGGAGCACCGCGAATTGTTCGTGACCATGAATGTCGAGGACAATCTCGAGCTCGGCGCGTTCCGGATCGAGAAGAGCAGGGCAAAGACCTCGATCGAGCGGATCTACACGCTGTTTCCGCGCCTGAAGGAGCGCCGCAAGCAGCTCGCCGGCACCTTGTCGGGTGGCGAGCAACAGATGCTGGCGATGGGGCGTGCGCTGATGGGCGAACCAAAGCTCCTGATGCTGGACGAGCCGAGCCTCGGGCTTGCCCCAATCATCGTCGCGGACATCTTCCGCATCGTCACCGAGCTGCGCGCTGCCGGCGTGTCGGTGCTGCTGGTCGAGCAGAACGCGCAGGCCGCCTTGAAGATTGCCGACCACGCCTATGTCATGGAGCTCGGCGAGTTCGTGCTCAGCGGCAAGGCCAGCGACATCGCCGCGAACGAGCGGGTGGCGGCGAGCTATCTCGGCTTCCAGCACGAAGGCGCGAGTGTGTTGTAACTTTCTTACCCTCCCCTGGAGGGGTACTCCCGGGGAGGGTAAGCGAGCGGCGGCTTACGTAGTAACCTCCGTCGTCCCCTTCTCCCCCTTCAACGCCGCCACTTCCGCCTCCAGCTCCGCGATCCGCTGGTCCCTCGATGCCAGCGCCTCCGCCACGTCCGGCGCGTCGAACTTCTGCGGGATGTGCTGCGGGCAATTGGTGTCCCAGGCTGCGATCTTGAACAGGATCACCTGCTCCGGCCGGGCCCGATAGCCTTTCGGCATCAGCGCGGCCGTCAACGCCTCGTCGTCCTCGACCACGCGCGCCTCGCCCCAGATCTTCACACGGCGGCGATGGGCATAGTCCATGACGAAGATGCAGGCCTTGGAATTCTCCGAGAGGTTTCCCTGGGTGATGTATTGCCGGTTGCCGGCATAGTCCGCGAAGGCGAGCGTCTGCTTGTCCAGCACCTTGAGAAAGCCCTTCGGACCGCCGCGGTGCTGGATGTAGGGCTGGCCGTCTGCCGCGGCCGTCGCAAAGTAGAAGCTGTTGGCGTCAGCCAGAAACGCCGCGAGGTTTTCGTCGACCTCGGTGCGCCATCCCCGCTGCTCGGCATGGGCATAGCCCTCGCGCGATCCCTTTCGGGTCTGGATCGACTTCACGGCTGGCGAGAAGGCGACGTCGCTGGCATAGGTGCGTAGGGCAGTCATCGGAACATCTCCTGAAATTCCGGCGCATTCTCTGCGTCTTCGGCACCTAACGTGGATCTTCCGGGAGTTAAAACAATCTGTCCACTTGACACTTCATCATTGCGATATATGCAATGATGGTCATGGACCGCCTGGAAGCCATGCACGTCTTCGTCACCGTCGCCGATTTGCGCGGTTTTGCGCCGGCGGCGCGAAAGCTGCGCCTGTCACCTTCGGCGGTGACACGGATGATCGCGGCGCTGGAGGAGCATCTGGGCGCCCGGCTGCTGCAGCGGACCACGCGGCAGGTGCGGATTACCGACGTCGGTACGCGCTATCTGGAGCGCGCGCGCCGCATCCTCGCCGATGTCGAGGAGGCCGACGGCTCGGCGCGGGAGGAGCGCAACCGGCCGAGCGGGCGGCTGGTGGTGTCGGCGCCGGTCGGCTTCGGCCGGCTGCATGTTGGGCCGGTCATGACCGAATATCTGAAACACTATCCCGAGGTCGCTTGCGAGCTCAGGCTGTCTGATAACCTTGTTAATCTTGTCGAGGATGCGGTGGACGCCGCGGTGCGCATCGGCCATCTCGCCGATTCCTCACTGGTTGCGCGCCAGGTCGGCGAGATGCGGCGCATCGTGGTGGCCGCACCGGGCTATCTCAAGCGCCATGGCGAGCCGAAGACGCCGGAGGAGCTGCCCGACCATCAGACCATCCAGTTCGGCCCGTCAGCTAGCTGGCGCTTCGTCCAAGACGGCCGCGAGATCGAGGTGACGCCGTCGCCGCGCTTCACCAGCAACAGCGCCGACGCAGCTCTGCAATATGCCGAAGCCGGCGGCGGCGTGACGCGCGTGCTCGCCTATCAGGCCGCAGACGGCCTGAAGCGCGGGCGGCTGAAAATCCTGCTGGCGAGATACGAGCAGCCCCCGATGCCGATCCACATCGTCTATCCGACCTCGCGCCTGCTCTCGGCCAAGGTGCGCGCGTTCATCGATCTTGTGGCGGAGACGGCGCAGTGGCGGTTTGGGTGAGGACCGTCATTCCGGGGCGGTCCGCAGGACCGAACCCGCAATCTCGAGATTCCGGGTTCTCGCTTCGCGAGCCCCGGAATGACGGCTAGCCCTTCTTCGGCACCACGCGGAACGTCCCGCTCGCCCGCGCGATCACGGCCCCGTCGGCCTTCACCAGGGCTTGCGCGAAGCAGATCGTCTTGCCGGTCTTGATCACATCGCTCTCGATCGAACACCACTGGCCGATCTCGGCGGAGCCGACGAAATCCACCGAGAGCGAGACCGTCACGAACGAGATGGTCCAGTTCGTCGCCTGCGCACAGCTATAGCCCATGGCGTTGTCGGCGAGCGCCGTGATGAGGCCGCCATGGATCAGGCCGCGGCCGTTGGTGTGCGGCTTTGCCAGCCGCAGACCGATGATGACGGCCTTGTCGGTTTTCTTCGCGTATAGCGGCTCCCAGGGTTCGGTGAGCGGGCTCTTGCGGAACAGCGGCTCGAAGCCGTCGGGGATGTCACTGGAGGTCATGACTGTCTCGCGTGGGTATGGCTGCCGCCATTGAACGCGATGTGGATGACAGTTTCACCGCCTACAAAGTTTTAAACGGAATTTGCGCGGGTGTTTGAAATGCGCGGTGCCGTCGCTTCACGAAAACTGTCATCGCCCGCGAAGGCGGGCGATCCAGTATTCCAGAAGCGGTTGTGATCGAACCGAGAAGCCGCGGCGTACTGGATGCCCCGCCTTCGCGGGGCATGACACCCGCCCTAAAACGGCAACCCTACGTAATTCTCCGACAACGACGTCAGGGCGGCTTGGGAATGCGTGACGTAATCGAGCTCGGCGAGCTGGATCCGCGCGCCGATGGTGCCGGTATCCGGGAATTTGTGCAGCATCGACGTCATCCACCAGGAGAAGCGCACCGCCTTCCAGACCCGCGCCAGCGCTTTCGCGGAATAGGCGTCGATGCCGGCGCTCGATTTCTCGTCATAGAACTCGCGCAGCGCGCTCGACAAATAATGCGCATCGCTGGCCGCCAGATTCAGGCCCTTGGCGCCGGTCGGCGGCACGATATGAGCGGCATCGCCGCAGAGGAACAGCTTGCCGAAGCGCATCGGCTCGGCAACGAAGCTGCGTAAGGGAGCGATGCTCTTCTCGATCGACGGGCCGGTGACGAGGCTATCGGCTGCCTCCTGGTCGAGCCGGCTCTTCAATTCGTCCCAGAAGCGGTCGTCCGGCCATTGGTCGACATGGTCCTCAAGCGAGCACTGCACATAATAGCGGCTACGCTTCATCGAGCGCATGGTGCAGAGCGCGAAGCCGCGGGCGTGATTGGAGTAGATCAGCTCGTGGCTGACCGGCGGCGTCTCGGAGAGGATGCCGAGCCAGCCGAACGGGTAGACCCGCTCGAACTCCTCGATCGCCGAGGCCGGCACACTAGCGCGGCTGACGCCATGAAAACCGTCGCAGCCGGCGATGAAATCGCAATCGAGCGTATGGGTGAGGCCGTCCTTGACATAGGTGACACGCGGGTGACTGCCGTCGAAATCATGCGGCTGCACGTCCTTGGCCTCGTAGACCGAGGTGAGACCGGCGGCCTTGCGCGCATTCATCAGGTCGAGCGTGACTTCAGTCTGGCCGTAGATCATGACCGTCTTGCCGGTCGCGCCCTTCATGTCGACGCGGTGACGGCAGCCGGAAAAGGCGAGCTCGATGCCCTCATGCACCAGGCCTTCGGCATGCGCCCGCGCGCCGGCGCCGATCTGGTCGAGCAGCGCCACGGTTCCCTCCTCCAGGAGACCGGCGCGGATACGCCCGAGCACGTAATCGGGGCTCTGCCGCTCCAGAATGACGTTGTCGATGCCGTATTGATGCAGCAGTTGCCCAAGCAACAATCCGGCCGGTCCGGCCCCGATGATTGCGACTTTTGTCCGCAATACTTGCTCCTCCCGATTCTGTAAGCTGCGGCGCAGGCGCGCTTGTGGCGTCGATCCGCAGAGGATAATTATATCATATAATCGTTTGGCAAAAGGGGACTGCTCGTCGCCGCACCGCGACAAACCAATGCAACATCGCTGACGTAGATGGCGCGACAGATGCGCGCCAGTTCCGGCTTGAACCCGCCCGCCAATTAGATAACATGTTAATTAACGAGACCGGGCCAGCGAAGCCCGCCGTCGGAAAGAGGGAGAGACGTGTGATGAGGAAAGCCTGTCTGGCTTTGCTGCTGGCAGCAAGCGTGACGCCTGCGTTCGCGCAGGACAAGACCTTCGACCTGAAGGTTTCGCACTGGGTGCCGGCGTCGCACCCGCTGCAGAAGTCCCTCGAGGACTGGGTCGCCGCGGTGAACAAGGATTCCGGCGGCACCATCACGGGCAAGGTGTTTCCGGCGCAGCAGCTCGGCAAGGCGTTCGACCATTACGACATGGCGCGCGACGGCATCGCCGACGTCACCTATGTCAATCCCGGCTACCAGCCCGGCCGCTTCCCGATCATCGGCGCCGGTGAATTGCCGTTCCTGATCTCCGACGCCAAGGGCGGCTCGATGGGGCTCGACGCTTGGTATCGCAAATATGCCGAGAAGGAGATGAAGGACGTCAAATACTGCCTCGCCTTCGTCCACTCGCCCTCCTCCTTCCACTCCAAGACCAAGAAGATCGTGATGCCGGAGGACGTGAAGGGCCTGAAGATCCGCCCGGCGCACGCCACCATGGCGAACTTCGTCACCTCACTTGGCGGCACCAACGTGCAGTCCTCCGCACCTGAGGTGCGCGACATCATCGAGCGCGGCGTCGCCGATGGCGTCACCTTCCCCTGGGGCTCCCTGGTACTGTTCGGCATCGACAAGGTGACCAAGTACGACATGGAGGCCCCGCTCTACACCACGACCTTCGTGTTTGTGATCAACAAGGACAAGTACAATGCGATGTCCGACAAGCAGAAGGCCGCGATCGACAAGAACTGCTCGATCGAGATGGCGGGCGTGGTGGGCGAGCACTGGGGCAAGTTCGAGGACGCCGGCATCGACAAGGTGAAGGCCGAATCCGATCACGAGGTCTACAAGCTCACGGCGGAACAGACAGCGGCCTGGAAGAAGGCGGCGGAGCCGCTGGTAAAGACCTGGGGCGACGGCGCCAAGAAGGCCGGCGCCGATCCGGATGGGGCCCTTAGCGAGCTGAAGGCCTCGCTGAAGAAGTACAACGCGCTGGCGGAGTGAGGCCGCGGCGCGATCGCTCTTTCCTCCCCCTCTCCCCGCCTGCGGGGAGAGGGTTGGGGTGAGGGGCTGCTTCTACAAAGACAGTGACAGCGCGTTCGCGGAGAGTCCTCCTCACCCGAATTCGAGCTGCGCTCGAATTCGATCTCTCCCCGCAAGCGGGGCGAGGTGAAGTCCGCGGCGAGACCGAGAGCAAACAATGAGCTCACACGACGGCACACCTCCCATGAAGCGCTCCTGGATGGACCGCATCATCGACACGATCGAATGGATCGCGGCCGGCTTCGTCGGCATCGTCGCGCTCGACATCTTCCTGTCGGTGCTCTTACGCAACACGCTGAACTATTCGATCCCCGACAGTTTCGACATCGGCCGCATGCTGCTCGGCATCCTCATCTTCTGGGGCATCGCGGCGACGTCCTATCGCGGCACCCACATCACCGTGGACCTCGTCTGGGGTAATGTCGGGCCGGGCTACCAGCGCTGGATCGACGTGTTCGCAACGCTGGTGCTGCTGTTCGTCGTGACGGTGCAGACCTGGACGCTGTTCGACAAGGTGCGCGGCACCTACAACGACAACGTCCAGACGTTCGACATGCACATGCCGACCTGGCCGTTCTTCGCGATCGCCTGGATCGGCGACGTCTCGGCCGTGCTGCTGATCGCGATCCGCACCTACCGGTTGATCTTCCACCCCGAAGACATGCACGACCCCAAGCTGAAGGCGACGGAGTGATCATGAGCACCGATACCGTCGCCGTTATCGGCTTCGTTTCCCTCTTCGTCCTGATGCTGCTCCGCGTGCCAGTCGGCATGGCCATGGGCCTCGTCGGCGTGTCCGGTTTCGCCTATCTGGTCAACGGAACGGCGGCGCTGAAGCTGGTCGGCCAGACCTCGATGCGCACGGTCACCGACTACACGTTCGGCGTCATCCCGATGTTCCTGCTGATGGGCTCCTTCGTCAGCCATTCCGGCATGAGCCGCGAGCTGTTCCGCGCCGCCAACGGCTTTGTCGGGCACTTGCGCGGCGGGCTCGGCATCGCCACCGTCGGCGCCTGCGGCGGCTTTGCCGCGATCTGCGGCTCTTCCGTTGCGACCGCCGCGACCTTCTCCGCCGTTGCCTATCCCGAGATGCGCCGCTTCGGCTATCCGCAATCCTTCGCAACCGGCGTGATCGCGGCCGGCGGCACGCTGGGCGCGATGCTGCCGCCCTCCACCGTGCTCGCGGTCTACGGCATCATTACCGAGCAGGACATCGGAAAACTCTTCATCGCCGGCATCATTCCGGGCCTCTTGGCGATGACCATGTACATGATCACGATCTTCTTGATCGGTTATTTCCGCCCCGACTTCCTGCCCAAGGGCAAGATGCTGCCGTGGCGTGAGCGCTTTGCCGGACTGAAGGACATCTGGGCGCCGGTGCTGCTGTTCGTGTTCGTGATCGGCGGCCTCTACGGCCTGCCCTTCCTGCCGCGCTTCACGCCGACGGAAGCCGGCGGCGTCGGCGCCGCCGGCGCCTTCATCATCGGCGTCGTGACCGGACGGCTCGACCGCGAGAAGATCCTGGCCTCGCTGCTTCAGGCAACGCGCACCGCGGCCGCAGTGTTCACCGTGCTGATCGGCGCGCTGATCTTCGGCTATTTCCTCACGGTGACTCAGACGCCGCAGAAGGTGACGGAGTTCCTGACCGGGCTCGGCCTCGGCCCCTACGGCGTGCTGGCGCTGATCATGGTGATGTATCTCGTGCTCGGCTGCCTGATGGACGCCATGGCAATGATCATCCTGACCGTGCCGATCATCTTCCCCGTGATCACGCATCTGGGTTTTGATCCGATCTGGTTCGGCGTCATCATCGTGATGACCGTCGAGCTCGGCCTGATCCATCCGCCTGTCGGCATGAACGTCTTCGTCATCAAGAGCGTGGTGAAGGACGTCTCGTTCTCCACCATCTTCAAGGGCGTGATCCCATTCGTTGCGACGGACCTGGTGCGATTGCTGATCCTGATCGCGTTTCCGCTGCTGGCAACGTGGCTGCCGACGCGGATGATGGCGCATTGACGAGGTGAAGCGATGACCACGCCGACACTCGGGACCAAATACGTCTTCACCATCACCGCCCGCATCGGCGACGTCGTCACCGCCGGCGAGACCGGGATCGGCGTTCGCCGCATCATTCCGATCATCGGCGGCGAAGTGACGGGTGCGATCACCGGCAAGGTCCTCCCATTCGGCGCCGACTTCCAGACCATCCGCCCCAACGAGCTGATCGATCTCGAAGCCAAATACGCCTTCGAGACCGACGACGGTGCGATCGTCTATGTCGAGAACAAGGGCTTGCGCTTCGGCCCGGTCGAGCTGCTGCAAAAGCTCAAGCGTGGCGAGCCGGTCGATCCGAAGCTGATCTATTTCCGCACCGTGCCGCGGTTCGAGACGGGACACGAGAACTACCGCTGGCTGATGGAGCACATTTTTGTTGGCTCAGCGGCGCGGCATGCGGACCGGGTGGTGATCGATGTGCACCAGGTGATGTGACCTGTTCGTTGACAGATGCGCGCCAATGTGTATAAATACACATCATGAATAGCCGGGACGTTATCTCTGCGCTTCAGAGGGACGGCTGGCTCCAGGTGGCTCAAAAGGCAGCCACGTCCAACTCAAGCACCCGACGAAACCAGGTCGCGTCACCATCCCGCACCCGAAACGGGACATCCCTCTCGGAACGTTGAAGAGCATCGAGCGGCAGTCCGGCCTGAAGCTGAGGTGAGCGCTATGCGTCATTACATCGGCCTCATCCATAAGGATGCCAACAGCGATTTCGGCGTGTCGTTTCCCGATCTGCCGGGCCTTGTCACCGCAGGGAGCACACTCGACGAAGCGCGCGACATGGCGGAGGAAGCGCTGGCGCTTCATCTCGAAGGCATGGCTGAAGACGGAGAAGCCATTCCCGCGCCATCGTCGCTCGAGGAAATCATGTCGGATCCAGAGAACCGCGCGGGCGTTGCCATTCTGGTGTCGGTGAAGGACGAGCAGCCAAAGATCGTCCGCGTCAATGTCACCTTGCCCGGCGATGTGCTGGAGCAAATCGACAAATACGCCGAGGCCCACGGCTACACGCGATCGGGCCTGCTTGCGCAAGCCGCCAAGAAGCTAATCACCGACGTCGCCTGAGGCCTCTGCACCTTGCGCGGTTCGGCGCCCGATGCCCAGCGGCGTCTGCGTTCGAAAGGCGGTTCTTCCGCGCAACCACGAGGCCGCCCCACCTTGACTCCCCCAAATTTCGTTATACAACATAACTATTCTGACAAGGACGCAAATGACACAGGGAAACGCCGAAACCGCGGATGCGGGCGCCTCCGGACTGCTCCGGATCGAGAGGACGGACCGGGTTCTGACCGTCGGCCTGAACCGGCCGGCCAAGCGCAATGCGCTCAATGACGGCATCATCCTGGAAATCGGCGAATGTTTCGCGTCACTGCCCGAGAACATCGGCGCGGTCGTGATCCACGGCATCGGCGACCATTTCTCCAGTGGGCTCGACCTCTCCGAGCTGACCGAGCATGACGCCACCGGCGGGCTCTTGCATTCGCAGATGTGGCACCGGGTGTTCGACCGCATCCAGTACAGCCGCGTGCCCGTGATCGCAGCGCTGAGGGGCGCGGTGATCGGCGGCGGGCTGGAGCTCGCCTGCGCCGCGCATATCCGCGTCGCCGAGCCCTCGACCTATTTCGCGCTGCCGGAGGGGCAGCGCGGCATCTTCGTCGGCGGCGGCGGCTCGGTGCGGCTGCCCCGCCTGATCGGCGTTGCCCGGATGATGGACATGATGCTCACGGGGCGCGTCTACAGCGCGACCGAAGGCGCCTCCTACGGTTTCGCGCAATATCTGACCGAGGCCGGCAACGGTCTCGGCAAGGCGCTGGAACTCGCGACCAAGATCGCCTCCAACGCGCCGCTGACGAACTTCGCCGTGCTCCAGGCGCTGCCGATGATCGCGGAGGCCAACCCTCAAACGGGCCTCTTGATGGAGTCGCTCATGGCGACCGTCGCGCAGAGCGACAAGGAGGCAAAACGCAGGATCCGCGAATTCCTCGAGCACAAGACCGCCAAGGTAAAGCCGAAGCCATGAGCGCGCAGCCGTCCTCTTCGTCCAGCATGGAGCGCGGCGCGAGCACTTCCCCGCTGCGGCCCATTTCGTTCGGCGATCCCGTCGTCAACATCGAGCGGCGCGACGACGGCACGATCTATCTCAGGCCAAAGCAGCCGCTCGGCGACTATCCCGTCCGCATCACCGACCGCCTGCATCATTGGGCGACCGCGACGCCGGACCGCGTCTTCATGGCCGAGCGCGAAGGCGGCCGCTCCTGGCGCAAGATCACCTATGCCGAGCTGCTCACCGCGAGCCGGCATATCGGCTCCGCACTGATCCAGCGCGGCTTGTCGGCGGAGCGACCGGTCGTGATCCTCTCGGGCAATTCCATCGACCACGCCCTGCTCGCCTTCGGCGCGTTCTATGCCGGCGTTCCGTTCTGCCCGGTGTCGCCGGCCTATTCGCTGGTGTCGAAGGATTACGGCAAGCTCTCTTACCTGATGAAGCTGCTGACGCCCGGCCTCGTCTTCGCCGACGATGCCAGCAAGTTCGCCGACGCGCTCACGGCCAATGTCTCGCTCGGCACCGAGATCGCGGCGTCCTGGGGTACCGTGCCGGGCCGCGACGTCACCCTGCTCGCCGATCTCATGGCGACGCCCATCCGCGACGATCTCGACGCGGTTCACGGCAGGATCGGCCCTGATACGATCGCAAAGTTCTTGCTGACCTCGGGCTCAACGGGCAATCCCAAGGCCGTCATCAATACCCAGCGCATGATCTGCGCCAATCAGGTGATGCTGCGCGAGACGCTCGCTTTCCTCAAGGACGAGCCGCCCGTCATCGTCGACTGGCTGCCCTGGAATCACACCTTTGGCGGCAACCACAATATCGGGCTGACGCTCTACAATGGCGGCTCGATGTATCTCGACGCCGGCAAGCCGGTGCCCGGCGGCATCGAGGAGACCGTGCGCAATCTCCAGGAGATTTCGCCGACGGTCTATTTCAACGTGCCCAAGGGCTATGAATCGCTGCTGCCGTATCTGCGCGACGACCAGGGCCTGCGCGCAAAGTTCTTCGACCGTTTGCATGCGATGTTCTTCTCCGGCGCGGCGCTGTCGCCGTTCATCTGGAACAGCCTCGACGAGCTCGCGGTCAAAGAGAAGGGCTATCGCGTGCCGATGCTGACCGGCCTTGGCGCGACCGAGACCGCACCGTTCTTCATGTCGGTCAATCCGCGCACCAGCCGCTCGGGCCATGTCGGTCTGCCGGTCTCCGGCAACGACGCAAAGCTGGTGCCGAATAACGGCAAGCTGGAGGTGCGCGCGAAGGGTCCGAACGTGATGCCCGGCTACTGGCGCCAGCCCGACATCACCGCAAAATCCTTCGACGAGGAAGGGTTTTACAAGATGGGCGATGCGCTCAAGCCCGCCGATCCCAACGATCTCAACGCCGGCTTCGATTTCGACGGCCGCGTCAGCGAGGATTTCAAGCTCGCGAGCGGCACCTGGGTGAGCGTCGGCCCGTTGCGCGCCCGCCTCACCGCGGCCTGCGCGCCGCTGGTGCGCGACGTCGTCATCGCCGGCATCAACCGGGACGAGATCTCCGCGCTGGTCGTGCTCGATCTCGACGGCTGCCGCCTGATCAATCCGACGCTGCCGGCCGACGATCTCGTCGTCGCGACACGCGACCGGCTGGTTCGCGAGGCCTTTCGCGAGCGCCTGACCCGTTTCCTCAGCGAGGCCACGGGATCCTCGACCCGGATCACGCGCGCGATCCTGATGGATACGCCGCTGTCGATCGACAAGGGCGAGGTCACCGACAAGGGCTCGATCAACCAGCGCGCGGTGCTGGAGCATCGCGCGGCTCTGATCGACGAGCTCTACGCTGCCAATCCGTCGGACCGTGTGATATCGGTCGCCTAGGAAAGTATCGCCACAGGAGAACGCCATGTTGTTGAAGGATCAGGCAGCCATCGTCACCGGCGGCGCATCAGGACTTGGCGCTGCCACCGCGCGAAAACTGGCGGCGCAGGGCGCCAAGGTCGCGGTGTGCGATCTCAATGCCAAGCTCGCTGAAACCGTTGCTGCCGAGATCAAGGGCGTCGCCGTGACCTGCGACGTCTCCGATGCCGCTTCCGCTGAAGCTGCGATCGCGCAGGCGACCAAGGCCCATGGCCCGGCGCGCGTGCTGGTCAACTGCGCCGGCATCGGCGTAGCAAAGCGCGTCGTCGGCCGCGACGGCCCGATGGCGCTCGCGGAGTTCGACAAGGTGATCAAGGTCAATCTGATCGGCACCTTCAACATGCTTCGCCTAGCCGCAACCGAGATGTCCAAGCTCGAGCCGCAGGCATCCGGCGAGCGCGGGGTCATCATCAACACCGCCTCGGTCGCTGCCTATGACGGCCAGATCGGCCAGTCGGCCTATTCGGCCTCCAAGGGCGGCATCGTCGGCATGACGCTGCCGATCGCACGCGAGCTGGCGCAGTTCGGCGTCCGCGTGCTGACGATTGCGCCCGGCCTGTTCCTGACGCCGCTGCTCGCCAATCTGCCGCAGGAAGCTCAGGATTCGCTCGCCGCCGCGATCCCGTTCCCGCGCCGGCTCGGCCAAGCCGACGAGTTCGCCGCACTCGCGCTGCACATGGTGGAAAACGCGTACCTGAACGGCGAGGTGGTTCGCCTCGACGGCTCGCTGCGCATGGCGCCGAAGTAGGGCGCGGCGGATGTTCGTGAACCGGCGCGAGGTCCAGATCCAGTGGGGCGATTGCGACCCCGCCAACATCGTCTACTACCCGCGCTATTTCGCGATGTTCGACGATTCGACTTCGACCCTGTTCGAGGTCGCCGGCTTCTCCAAGCAGGATCTGGTCCGCAAATACGGCCTGGTGGGCATCCCCATGGTCGACACGCGGGCCAAGTTCTACATCCCCTCGACCTATGGCGACTGGATCAGCATCGAGACGAAGATCGAGAGCATCAAGCGCTCGAGCTTCGAGGTGAAGCACAATGTCTACAAGGGCGAGGCGCTGGCGATCGAGGGGTTCGAGACCCGCGTCCTGGTCGGCCGCGATCCCAACAACCCCGACAAGCTGAAATCGGCACCGTTTCCGCCGGAGATGGTCGCCAAATTCACGGGAAGCTAAATCGCCGCATCACCAAAAGAGGGGGCTGAATTACCCCCCGATTTCTGCTTTCAAGGAAACACGTCAAGGGAGGAATCAATGAAACGCTTTTACCTGACCGCAGCCATTGCCGCCGCGGCGCTCGCCCTGCCGGCGCTGCCAGCGGGGGCCCAGACCACCGAGATCACCATCGGCATCACCACCACCACGACCGGCCCGGGCGCAGCCCTCGGCATTCCCGAGCGCAACGCGCTGGAATTCGTGCCCAAGGAAATCGGCGGCGTGCCGCTGAAGGTGATCGTGCTCGACGACGGCGGCGATCCCACCACGGCGACCACCAACGCCCGCCGCTTCGTCACCGAATCCAAGGCCGACATCATCATGGGCTCGGCGCTGACGCCGCCGACTATCGCCGTCTCCAACGTCGCCAATGAAGCCGGCATCCCGCACTTTGGCCTGGCGCCGTTCCCGATCACGCCGGAGCGCATGAAGTGGTCGGTGGCGATGCCGCAGCCGATTCCGATCGTCGGCAAGGTGCTGTACGATCACATGAAGTCCAAGGGCGTGAAGACGCTCGGCTATATCGGCTACTCCGACTCCTATGGTGATCTCTGGTTCAACGATCTGAAGGCGCAGGCCGTGCCGATGGGCATGACCATCGTCGACGAGGAGCGCTTCGCGCGTCCCGACACCTCGGTGACCGGACAGGTGCTCAAGCTCGTCGCCGCCAATCCCGACGCGATCCTGGTCGGCGCCTCCGGCACCGCCGCCGCGCTGCCGCAGACCGAGCTGCGCGAGCGCGGCTATCAGGGCCTGATCTATCAGACCCATGGCGCAGCCAGCATGGATTTCATTCGCATCGCCGGCAAAGCGGCCGAGGGCGTGCTGATGGCCTCCGGTCCCGTCATGGACCCCGAAGACCAGCCCGACGAGGCCGCCACCAAGCGGCCGGGCCTCGCGCTGAACTCGGCCTATGAAGCCAAGTACGGCCCGAACAGCCGCAGCCAATTCGCCGGCCATTCCTACGATGCCTTCGAGATCCTCAAGCGTATCATTCCGGTGGCGTTGAAGACCGCCAAGCCCGGCACGCCGGAATTCCGCGAAGCGATCCGTCAGGCCTTGCTGTCGGAGAAGGAGCTGGCGGCGAGCCAGGGCGTCTACAACTTCACCGAAAAGGACCGCTACGGCGTCGACGAGCGCGCCCGCATCCTGCTCACGGTGAAGAACGGCAAGTACTCGCTGGTGAAGTAGGAGTCGCGACAGTTTGAGACGGCGAGAGCCGGCCCGATGGACCGGCTCTTTTTCTTAGCACTGCCACAGAGGTCGTCACGGCCGGCCTTGTCCCGGCGATCCACGCCTCGCCACATGGCGCGAAGAACGTGGATGCCCGGGACAAGCCCCGGGCATGACGAAGCGGAAGCGCGCTCCTACGCCGCCTGCCGCAGCGGGGTCCAGGCGAACTCGGGATAGTACGTGTCCATCATGCGGTCGACATAGGCGGTGAGGTTCGGAAATCCCTCGGCGCGCTGGCGCAAGGACGATTCGAAGAATGGCGTGAGGATCCCCGCGAGCGCGCCGAAGGCGGTGGCGTCGACGCCGCAGGGCTTGTTGCCCATCAGATAGGTCTTGTCGCCGAGCTGCACCGAGAGCGCGAACAGCGAGCGCACCGCGAGATCGACGTCGTCATCGGGCGCGTGGCGGCCGAGGCCGGAGAGCAGATAATTCTCGGCGACGCGGAATTGCGCGTCCTCGCGCAGCTTCTCGCGGTTGTGCTCCGGCGCGCCGTCGAAGAAATGCGACGGGCCCTTGGCGAAGTTGACCGGATCGACCCAGCGCGCGCCGACCAGCGCCCAGTAGACGTGATGCTCGATCATCCGCTCGAACGCCCAGGCCTGCGCGCGCTCCTGCAAGGAGAGACCGGCGTCGAAATCGAAGCCGTAGCGGCGCTCGATATGGGCGCGGATGAAAGTGGAATCGGCCACCGCCTCGCCGCCGTCGTCGATGAAAGGCAGCTGCCCCTTCGGGGACGCGGGCGGCATCGCGCGCTCCTTCCGGTAAGGCAGCCCTGCCATCTTGAGCTGCACCTCGGTCTTGGTGACGAAGGGGCTGATTTCCGGCAGGCCGAAGCCGGTGCCAAAGCCGTAAAGCGTGATCATGCGCGTTCTCCTGGTCTACCGAAAACTTGACGGAACCTAGTGCCGGGCTGCTGCCACCATGGTGGCAGCAGCCGTGATATCTTCTGCGAAACGGGCCCCCTGCCAGGCGCGGGCCATGAGTGGCGGACCAGCGCGTCCGCAGCCTGGGTCAGCGAGCGTGCCACCACGCTTGCGAGGGCAAACCGGAGGTCGACGGCGATGAGATCGAGCGAAACGAGGCGGCCGAATGCCGATGCGGACCATGCCTGTACCCGCAGCATCGGAAGTGCCGGGCCGAAATGGGTTGGAACGATCATGGACAAATCCTCTTCAGTCGATGTGTTGTCCCGGTATAGAACCCTCCTGCTGCCAACATCCTGTCAGCAGCAGCGCGCCGCTTTCTGATCCGATCCCGATAAGAGAATTGCCATGAGACGCGCCGACCGGCTGTTTCAGATCATCCAGGTGCTGAGGCGCACGCGTAAGCCGCTGACGGCGGACGCGATCGCGGCCGAGCTCGAGACCTCCAAGCGCACGATCTATCGCGACATCGCGACGTTGATCGGCCAGCGTGTGCCGATCCGCGGCGAAGCCGGCATGGGCTACATCCTGGAAAAGGGTTTTGACCTGCCGCCTCTGATGCTGACACCCGACGAGATCGAAGCCGCGGTGCTCGGCGCGCAGTGGGTGGCGGGCCATGCCGACAGCGCGCTGGCGCGCGCGGCCGAAGACCTGATGGCCAAGATCGCCGACACTGTGCCGGAACGCCTGCGTCCGTTCGTGCTGGAGCCGGCAAGCCGCGCGCGGCCGAGCTGGAACAGGGAGCCGGATCGCCTCGATATGGTGCGCACGCGCACCCAGATCCACGAAGGCAAGAAGATCATGCTGCGCTATCGCGACGAGCAGGGCCGCCCCAGCGAGCGCATGATCTGGCCGATCTCGGTCGGCTATCTCGAAGCCGTGCGGCTGCTTGCGGCGTGGTGCGAGCTGCGCGGCGACTTCCGCAGCTTCCGCACCGATCGCGTGGTGGAGGCGACCTATCTCGACGAGAAATATCCGGAAAGGCGCGACGTGCTGCGCGCGAGATGGCGGCAGAGCCTGGTCTGGGGCCCGCCAAAGGACACGTGAGGACGATGCAAGAAATCGATCTGTCGAGCTGCTGCGAGAGCTGCGGCGCCTGCTGCGGCTATTCGGAGAACTGGCCGCGCTTCTCGATCGAGAGCGACGAGGAGCTTGCAGCGATTCCCGACGCGCTCGTCAACGCACGTCAATCCGGCATGCGTTGCGAGGGCGACCGCTGCTCGGCATTGCAAGGCGAAATTGGAAAAGCGACGGCGTGCGGCATCTACACCGTGCGGCCGGAAGTGTGCCGCACCTGCATGCCGGGTGATGCCGAATGCACGATGGCGCGGCGGAAGTTCGGGCTTCCAGAGATCGAACCAACTTAAGCCGGAACGGCTTCACCGATCTCGTCGTCGAGTTCGTCGTCCAGCGGTGCGAGCACCGAGAGCGGCTTGGTCGACAGCGTGATCGGCTTGCGGCCACCGGACAGCGACGGCGATGATTTGGCCGATTTCTCACGGGACAGCGCGTAGAGCGTCGAGCCGACGCGGCCACCGTTCTCGATCAGGTCGCGCTCGCTGCAGCTTGCAGCGATGGCAACCGCCAGCGAGTGCAGATGGCTGCGGCGATAGCAGAACAGCGCCAGACGGGCGCGTGCCTCAGGGGAAACACTCTCAACCAGCCTCGGCAGGCCACTCTCGCTGGCGCGATACATCTCGCCAAGGAGCTCGTCGCGAACCGGGCAGAAATCGCTTTCAAAAGCGTCACGGCTTGAAAACATTGCAGTTCTCCCTCGTGGTGCGGAAGATGCAGCGCAATTCTCTAATGAAAGGTTAACCACGCTGCCAGGTAGTCACCCGGGGTCCTTGCGCGTGCGCCGCGAATCAGTGGGGCGGCGTAAATTGCCACCGGCCGTCATTCCGGGGCTCGCGAAGCGAGAACCCGGAATCTCGAGATTCTCAGGTGCGCAATTGCGCACCATAGTTCGCTCCTGCGGACCGCCCCGGAATGACGGGTGTGAGCAGTCAGTTCGCCGCCATGAAGATGGAAAGGCCGAAGCCGGTCAGATGGTGCAGCGCCTGGTCGACGCCGATCAGGGTCCAGAACCAGGGATGATGCAGATCGACACCCAGATTGGCCGAGACGAATCCCTTGGCCCGGTCGATGGTGATGTGGATCGCGAAGTCGATGAAGGCGACAAACCAGAATCGCGGCGCCACCATCAGGATCAGCGGCAGCGCAACCGCAAGGTGAATCAGGCAATGCACCAGAAGCGGCAGGGCCCAGCCGTGCTTCTGGTCCTTGCCCTGCGCCATCCAGGCGGTCTGGAGGACGAAATCGGCGATGATATGCTTGAAGGTGAGCAGCAACATCCAGCCAATGAGCGCTTCGACCGGAACCGCCGATGACATGGGTGGAAACGACAAGCTGACGCCCTCATTGACGTGACAAGAAAGATTGGAGCGTTCAGCGCAACTTCTTCTTGGACCGGTCAAATCGCCGGGACCGCCAATTTATGACACCTCCCGCGACAGAATGCAGCCGGGGGAACCGGAAAATCGCCAACTGTGGCTAACTAGTGATAGGATGACCAATCGCCGCGGTCGGGAGGAGTAAGGTTAGCTTCGGCTCGAAATTTGCATTCGGGTAGCGGCGCGCTATCATCGATTCAGAGGATATCGTTCTTTTTTCAGTCGTTTAGAAATTGCATGGCGCGCCGCGCGGGCCGCCTGCCACCTATGAATAAGGGCCAGAGCGCTGCCATGAGTACTGAAAAGCCATGAGTACTGAAAACGAGTACTGAGCATGAGTACTGAAGGCCCCGCCTCGTCGCCATCAGAGCCGCAGCCGCGGCGTCCCAAGGTGATCAAAACCAACCAGCAACAGGTCTTGCTTTACGTCGTGCTGACCCTGCTGCTGTCGCTCGCCACCGTCTGGGGCGGTCGCGCCATGCTGCACAATTCGGAGACGCTGACCTTTGCCGTCGGTATCCCCAACAGCGACGAGGCGCTGTTCGCGGCCAAGCTCGCCGCGGTGCTGAAGAACAACGCCTCGCGGTTCCGGATCAAGATCGTCAACAACCCCGACAATGCCAAGGCGCTCGCGCAGTTCGACCGCAAGCAGGCCGATCTCGCCGTGCTGCGCACCGATGCCAAGGTGCCGCTGCGGGCGCGCACGCTCGCGATCCTCGAGCACGATCTCGTGCTGCTGCTCGGGCCCGGCAACAAGAAGATCAAGTCGCTCGCCGAGTTGAAGAAGAAGAAGGTCGCCGTCCTCGCCGAGAACGACTCCGCGCTCGCTTTCGTACGCGGCATCCTCGACATCCCCGACGGTCCGGACGCCGCCAGAGTCCAGATGGCGCCGCAGGGCGCAACGCTCGACAAGCTGCTTGCGCCGGCGAGCGGATACGGCGCGGTGATCGCGATCGTCCACGCATCGAAGGCGGTGCGGGACAAGGCCTATGAGCAGGTGGCCAAACGCGGCGGCTTCACGCTGAATGCCATCGACGAGGCCAAGGCGCTGGCTCGCAAATTCCCGGGCATTTCCGACGAGACGCTGACCGCAGGCACCCTGTCGGCCTCGCCCGAGATTCCCGACGACGACCTCGAAACGGTCGGGCTGGAATGGCTGCTGGTCGCGCAATCCAGGATGTCGGCGACGACGGCCGGCGATCTAGCGCGCATCGTCTACGAGAACAAGTCCGCGCTCGGGCTCGACAACGGCTTCGCCAGCAAGATCGAGCCGGCCTCGGTCGAGAAGGACGCCTACGTGATGGCGCATCAGGGCGCGGCCGACTACATCAACGACGATACCAAGTCGTTCATGGATAAGTACAGCGACATGATGTATCTGGGCGCCGCCGCGCTCAGCGTCATCGGCTCGATCTTCGCCGCGATCTACGCCAAGATCACCCGTATCGCACCGGAGAAAGCGAGCGAGCTCTCAACTGCCATCCTCGACATCGGCGAGCGTATCGAGCACGCCCATTCGCTGGATCAGCTCGAATTTCTCCAGGACGAGCTGGAAAGCATCCTGCGCGGCGCGGTGGTCGGGCTCAGAGACGGCACGATCAGCACCGACGGGCTCGACACCTTCAAGCTCGGCTACGAATTCGTCCGCGACGAGATCGGCATGCGCCGCGACTATCTCAAGCGCCATTGCGGCGAGGCCGACAAGGTCGCAGGCCCTGCCGCGCTCCCCCTGCCCGACGACAGCAATGTCGTGGTGGTGAAGACTGCGCAAAGCGCCTGACCCGAGAGGTCGGGACAACCGCCCCTCTCGTGTCCCGGACAAGCTGCAATGCCAAGGCATTGCAGCGCCGAGCCGGGACCCAGCAAGCCGCACCGTCCGCTGCCGCATGGGCCGCGGCTGTGCAGCGCATCACACCGGACGATGCTTCACATCGCCGGGAGTGTTGCGCTGCGTTCGGGGCGCGAGACTCGATCAATGGCGGCCCGGGAACCGTCTCCGTCCGCAACCGTTGGCTCCCCGTTACAGCCGGAGAACGCACCCATGCGTACACTCCTCATCGTCTTCCTTGTGGGAATGCTGGCGGCGGTTGGCTATTTCGCTTATTCCGCGATGGCGGTCGAAGGGGGCCCGATCCCGACCGAAGGCTATGTCGCCCTGGCGCTCGGGGCCGGGTTTTCGGTCATCGTCGGCGCCGGCCTGATGATCCTGCTGTTTTTCAGCAGCCGCCGCGGCTACGACGAGCCGCCGCACTTCAGGTAACCCCGCCTCTGTTCCCTCATTAGTGATGCCGCGCCCCCATCGTTGACGGGCCGGGTCCGCGCAGGCACTTTGGCCCCGTGGTCCCAGCCGGAACCGCAAAAGCCAAACCGAGCCGCCCTCCCGCATGCCCAAGCCGCTGATCTCCGCTCTGGCCCAGTTCGCGGCCGCCACGGCCGGCCGCAACATGACCAAGGCAGCCTATGCGGCCGTGGGCGTCGGCGTGCTCAGCATGGTGCTGCTGACGATTGGCCCGGCCTATGAAGCGGCGCACCGCTGGGTTGACACCCTGCTGTGGGCCTGCCTCGCCTATTTCGTGTTCGAATGGGTGGTCCGGCTGCGCCACATGGCACGGACGGAGCGTCTGTCGCTCTACCTGTCCTCGTCCGCCGGCGTTGTCGATGCAATCGGAGCGTTGGCCGTTCCCCTCGCACTGACGCTCGGCGTCGAGCCAAAGACGGCCTGGCTGCTCAGCGTGCTCTGGGTGCTGAAGGTGGTGCCGGGCATTCCCGGCCTGCGCCAGCTTCGCCGCGTGCTGGTGCTGGAGTCCGGACCGCTGCTCAGCGTGCTCGTGATCTTCCTGATGGTGGTCTTCCTCGCCTCGGTGGCCGAATACTTCCTGGAGCGGGACGTGCAGCCGCAGACCTTCGGCAGCGTGCCGGCCGCGCTGTGGTGGGCTGTCGTCACGCTGACCACGACCGGCTATGGCGACGTCGTGCCGGTGACGCCGCTCGGGCGCATGGTGGCGGCGCTGGTGATGATCTCCGGGCTCGGCGTGTTCGGTCTCTGGACCGGTATTCTGGCGACCGGCTTTGCTGCCGAGACAAGGCGCGACAATTTCCTCAAGACCTGGGAATCCGTCAGCAAGGTGCCGTTCTTCGCAGCGCTTGGACCTGCGGCGATCGCCGACGTCACCCACATGCTGCGCACCATGGAGCTGCCGGCGCGCACCATGATCATCCGCAAGGGCACGCAGGGCGACTGCATGTACTTCATCGCCGCCGGCGAGGTCGAGGTCGACCTCCCCGGCAAGAAGGTGCAGCTCGGCGAAGGCGCCTTCTTCGGCGAGATGGCGCTGCTCGGCAACAACGTGCGCGGCGCCAACGTCTCGACCACGAAGGTGTCGCGGCTGCTGGTGCTCGACCTCGTCGACTTTCGCGTGCTGATGGCCCGGCATCCCGATCTCGCCGAGACCATCGACGCCGAAGCAAAGCGCCGCGCGCTGGAAAACAAGTAAATGGAGACAAGAATGTCGGATCACGCCGATGCGGCTTCCAGCCCCGTGCTCGAAATCAGCGGCGCACGCGCCACCATCCGCCTCAACCGGCCCAAGCATCTCAACCGGCTACAGGCGGAAGACCTTGGCGAGCTGCTCAAGCTGTTCGACGCGGTCGAGGCCGACCCTGCGATCCGCGTGCTGGTGTTGACTGGCACCGGGCGCGCCTTCTCGGCCGGTTACGACCTCAACTCGGTTGCGGAGCGCGCGGTCAGCGCCAAGGAGCAGCAGAGCGCGGGCTCGGCGTTCGAGGTGGTCGTCAACCGGCTGGAGGATCTCGGCGTGCCGACGATCTGCCGGCTCAACGGCGGCGTTTATGGCGGCTCGACCGATCTCGCGCTGGCCTGCGATTTCCGCATCGGCGTCGACACCGCCGAGATGTTCATGCCGGCGGCGCGGCTCGGGCTGCATTACTACCGGAACGGCATCAAGCGCTATGTGACGCGGCTCGGCGTCGACAATGCGAAGAAGCTGTTTTTGACCGCGCAAAAGATCAGCGCGCCGGAGATGCTGCGGATCGGCTATCTCACCGCGATGGTGCCGGAGGAGATGCTCGATGAGGAGGTTGACAAGCTCGCCGCTATCCTCGCCGGCAACGCGCCGGAGGCGATGGCTGGCATGAAGCGCGCCATCAACGAATTCGCCCGCGGCGAGCTCGATGAGGCCGCCGCTGACCAGCGCCACCGCGACAGCATGCGCGGCGATGAGATCAAGGAAGGGATCAAGGCGTTCGCGGAGAAGCGGGCGCCAAGGTTTTGAAACTTCTCTCGCTGTCGTCCCGGACAAGCGCGCCATAAGCGCGCGCCGATCCGGGAGAACACCGAGCGTTGAGACGCCGGCTCAGACCCCAGCAGCCTTGGCATGCTCCGCCGCCATCTCGTCATCCGCCGCAGTGATGCGCTGGAACGCCGGCCGCGAGGTCATGCGTTCGGCATAGCGCACGAACACGTCCTTCTTCGGCACGATGCCGAACATCATGGTCCAGCTGAACGCGATGCCCCACAGCACATCGGCGGCGGTCATGCGCCCGCCGAGCAGATAGGGCCCCTTCGCTAGCTGCGCCTCGAGCGCACCCAGCATGGTGTCGTAGTCGGCGTAGGGCGACTGCGTGATCGGCGCGGGCTCGCGCTGCATGAACTTGTCGATCAGGGCCGGCTCGAACGAGGAGCCGTAATAGGCGATCCAGCGCAGATAGGGACCGCGCAGCGGATCGTTCAGCGCGGGCGTCAGCCCGGCCTGCGGGAACAGATCCGCGAGATAGATGGTGATCGCGACCTGCTCGGTCACGAGCGCCTCGCCATGGCGGATCGCCGGCACCTTACCCAGCGGATTGATGGCGAGATAGGCCGGCTGACGCTGCTCGCCGGCCTTCATGTTGAAGACGTGGAGATCGTAGGGCGCGCCCAGCTCCTCCAGCAGCACCCGCGTGCCGGTGGCCCGGCTCTGCGGCGAATAATACAGGGTGATACGATTGGAATCGGTCATGGCAGATCTCCATCTGGCCGCTGGTGATGGCGCATCTTGTAAGACAGGATACCTGACATCTTGTGTCAGGTATGGTTTAAGGGATCATGCGCGCGAGCCGGATGCTGTCGATCCTCACCACCCTCCAGGCCCGGGGGCAGGTCACTGCGCCCGAGCTTGCCGAGGCCTGCGAGGTCTCGGTTCGCACCATCTATCGCGACATCGACGCGCTCGCGGCCTCGGGCGTGCCTGTCTATGCCGACCGCGGCGCCGAGGGCGGCTATCGCCTGCTCGACGGCTACCGGGTGCGGCTGAACGGACTGTCGCAGAGCGAAGCCGGCGCGCTGTTCCTCGCAGGGCTCCCCGGCCCGGCCGCGGCGCTGGGGCTCGATGCGGCGATGATCGCCGCGCAGAACAAGCTGATGGCCGCGCTGCCGGCCAATCTGCGCGAGGACGCAGGGCGGATGCAGGAGCGCTTTCATCTCGACGCGCCCGGCTGGTTCGGCGAGGTGGAAGAGCCAAAGCATCTGCGCACCATTGCCGGCGCGGCTCTGCGCGGCACCTTGATCAAGATCCGCTACCAGAGCTGGCGCGCCGAGAAACAGCGCCGCGTTGCGCCGCTCGGCCTCGTGCTGAAGGGCGGCAGCTGGTATCTCGCCGGGCAGGTCGACGGTAGCGTACGCACCTATCGCGTCGCGCGCGTTCTCGACTGCACCGCGCTGGACGACCGCTTCGATCGTCCTGCCGATTTCGATCTCGCCGCCTATTGGCAGGCCGCGACGCTGCGCCTCGAAGCCGAGATGCATCCCAATGTCGCGGTCGTGCGGCTGTCGCCGTTCGGCGTGAAACTGCTGGACGCATTGAGCCAGCCATACGTCAAGGCGCGCACGCAGCTCGAAGACACCACTGACGCCGACGGCTGGCGCATTGCGCGCGTGCCGACCGGCAAGACCTCATGGCACGCCGCGTCCGAATTGCTGCGGCTCGGCTCCGAGGCCGAAGTTCTGGAGCCCGCCGATCTCCGCGAGAAAATCGCGGAGATGACGGAGGCGATGGCCGCGCGCTATCGCGCGGCACGGAAAGCCTGATATCGGCGCAGTTCGCCGTGACCGCCGAAACAATCCTGAAACACGATTCTCCCCGTCCCGTGTGAACGCGATCCCGTTTCGGCCCGACCGAGATGCAGGGACACAACAACGGCCTTGCGCCAAACTGGAGAATGAAGATGCTTCGTAAGCTTGCTCTTGGTCTGATCGCTGCCGGCTCGCTCGGTGCTGCTGCTCTCGCGCCCACCGCCGCTTCGGCTCACGGCTTCCATCATCACTGGGGTCCCGGCTGGGGCTTTGGCTATGGCGGCCTCTATGTCAACACCGGCATCAACAACTGCTACCAGGAGCGCGTCGTCCAGACCCGCCACGGCCTGCGCGTTCGCGTCGTGAATGTCTGCGCCTACGGGATTTACTGATATCTCGCCTTCTTCGACAAAGCTCCGGCTGCATCGCGGCCGGAGTTTTGCGTTAGACGCCCTCCCGATGCCGGCGAAACCAAGCCCAGGTTTCGCGCGTCGTCTGGATGTAGCCGCGGCCACGATGGACGATCTCGCCGTCCACGATCGCGTTCAGCTTCGGTAGCGCGTGAAACGGGATCGAGGGATAGGCGTGGTGCTCGACATGGTACGGCATGTTCCACGCGATCCATTTGACGATCGCACCGGTGTAGGTGGTGCGGGTGTTCTGGAAGGCGCTTCGGGTCCGATCGCAGCCGGTGTGCTCGGTGTAGAGATAGGGCCGCAGGAAGAACTGCCCGATGACGAGCGGCACGATCCAGACCCAGAGCAGCAGGGCTGAAGAGAACCACACCGAGAGCACGAGCAGCAGCGCATAGAGCGCGACATAGGCGCGCGCCTCGGCCACAATGACGGCGCGCTTGTTCTCGGGGATCCAGGGCACGACGACCTTGCCGGCGACGGCATGGCCGAGCATGAGCTGGAGCCGGCCAGCGACCTGAAGCAGGCCGCTATAGGCGATCGCGAGCTGCGTGTCGGATTTCGGCTTGACGCCGACGATCAGCTCCGGGTCCTTCTCGGGGTCCTGGGTGTAGCGATGATGGTCCCAGTGGAACAGGCAGTAATATTCGTAGGGCAATGCGATGATGAAGGCCGAAAGATAGCCGACCGCGAGATTGAGGCCGCGGCTCCTGAACGCGGTCTTGTGCGCGGTCTCGTGCACCGCCATGAACAGGAAGGCGACGAGATAACCCTGCGCCGCCATCAGTGGCAGCGCCCAGAGCACGCCATAGCGCGAGGAGACCATCCAGATTAGCAGGCCGACCAATACGATCATGCCGTAATGGCCAAGACTCTGCACGGCGCCCCTGATGTTCGAGCGCACCGACAATTCGCGCAGCATCGCCGGGCTCAGCGGCTTGAGGCGATGGGCGGGCTCGGAGACGGTCGCATCGGTCATGATCAGTCCTGCTTGCTCAGAAGTGCCGCGACCTCGGCCTTGAGAAAGGCCGCGTCGCGCGGATTGTTGACGGGGTTGCCGGCGCGATGGCCGTGTAGCGACGAGATCGGATGCAGCACCGCCGATTTGGCGTTGACGAGCCGGGGAAGCTCGGCCTCATTGTCGCGGAGGTCGAAATAGCGATCGGTCGCGCCTGGCATCAGCAGCATATGCGCACTTATTGCGGCCAGCGCCCGGTCGAGATCGCCGCCGAACGCCGCGCATGCGCTGATATCGCCGCGCTGCCAGATGCCGGCCTGCGCCAGCAGGTCGTTGGCGTCGCGGCGGGCGAAAGTCGTGTCCCAGGTGCGGACGAGATAATCCTCGAGCGAGGTGAAGCCGGCCTCGCGCCAGAGCTCGTCGCGGTAGAAGCCGTGCGACATCGCCCAGCCGGCATAGACGCGCCCCATCGCGCGATAGCCGGCAACCGGCTTCTCGACGAAGCGGCCATCGCGGAAGGCGGGATCGGCTGACAGGGCAGCCTTCACGCTTTCGAGGAAGACATGATTGTAAGGCGCGCAGCGCGCGCTGCCGCACACGACTGCGGCGCGCGCGACCATCTCAGGGTGTAGCGCCGCCCAGTGATAGGCCTGCATGCCGCCCATCGACCAGCCATAGACCAGCGCGAGCTTTAAGATGCCGAAGCGCTCGGTGAGGAGGCGATGCTGGACCACGATCGCGTCGTGGTAGCTGATTTCAGGAAAGACCCCGGCGGTGTTCGACGGCGAGGACGACAGGCCATTGCCGAACAGGTTCGGGATGATGATGAAGTAACGCGTGGGATCGAGCACGCCGTCGGGCCCGATCAGCCATTCGGTGTCGAAGTGCTGCGCACTGAACGAGGTCGGATAGAGGATGACGTTGTCCTTGGCCGCGTTGAGCGTGCCGTAGCTCTTGTAGGCGAGCTTCATCGCGGGGAAGATCGCACCGGACTGCAGCGTGACGTCGCCGGCCTCAAAGATCTCGTAGTCGCGCCGCCCGGTCATGGACCAACTCCCTCGCGCGGCCGCAAAACGCGCCCGCCGGGACAACGATGCATCGATCGTGCCGGACCGGCAAACGCATCGTTGCGTCGCGCCCAATAACTGTACATATAGTACAGTTATTGACCGAGGGCAACGCTTTTTTTGCCGTCGCGCGTCAGGTGATGGCGGCGATGTAACGCTGCACCGACGCCGCGAACGCGGCCTTGGCGCCACTCGCGATGTTGCGGTCCCACCAGGCGCCGTAGATGCGGTCGAAGTCGAGCGGCTCGACGGCGGCCGCAATCCGCCGCACCGCGGCAGCGCCGAGCGGCATGTAGTTGGGATAGGAATACATGAAGCTGACGAAGCGGCGGTCCATCGTCACCTGCGCGATATCGCCGGTGAGCAGCGTGCCTTTGCCGTCTGCACCGCGCCCATGGTGCAGCATGGTGGCGCCGGCGAAATGGCCGCCGGTGCGCAGCAGCAGCACATCCTCGGCGATGCGCTGCTGATCGCCGGTCCAGTGCACGATCGAGGGATGCGGCCGTGTCACCCATTGCCGATCGTCCGCGTGCAGATAGACCGGCACGCTGCCGAACGCCTCGCTCCAGTCCGCAACCGCGCCATAATAATGCGGATGCGAGATCGCGATCGCCTTCAAGCCGCCGAGCGAACGCACATGCGCGACTGCTTCCGGCGTTGCCAGCGGGATGCAATCCCACATCACGCAGCCATCGCTTAGCGGCACCAGCAGCGCGCGCTGTCCGATGGCAAAGCTCGGCTCGAGACCGAGGCCGGTGAGGCCGAGATCATCACGCCAGACGAGGCGATGGCTGTCAGCCAATGCCTCTCGCGTGAGAAAGGTCTGCCCTTTCCAGCCGACGAACTGCCGTTCGTCCTCGCAGATTGGACATGACGCAGGCGGCTTTTCGCTCGCCGGAAATTGAGCGCCGCAGGTTTCGCAGGTCCAGAGAGGCATGGCCAGGATCCAAGAAGGGACGGCGCGACGTGACTCGTGTGCGCGGTCGCAGAGCGGGAAGGAACCAACGCTGTCAGCCCAAGTTAGGTTCTGGTCCATGCCGGCGCAATCGGCCGGTCATCACGATCAGCTTTGCATGAGACCTCACTCGCCGGCAGGAACATTCCAGCGTCTCGATGACATCGCGCTCCTCACCACCCCGCATCTGGCCACTGTTTGCAGTCAATTTCTTCATGGCCGACATGCAGTCGGGCATCGGGCCGTTCGTCGGCGTGTTCCTTCAGGAGCGCGGCTGGGCGAGCGGTCTGATCGGCACCGCGCTGACTGTCGGCAATGTCGCGGGCATGCTGGTCACGACGCCGATCGGCGGCTTCATCGATTCCAGCCGCAACAAGCGGCTGTGGGTCGTCATTCCCGGCATCTGCGTCGTTCTCGCCTCCGCCATCATCCTGCTGTCGCAGAATTTCTGGGCGGTGACGTTCTCGCAAGTGGCGCAATCGCTGGCGAGCGCCGCGATCGTCCCGGCGGTGACCGGCATCACGCTCGGCATCGCCAAGCAAAAAGGCTTCAACGCGCTGAACGGCCGCAACCAGGCCTTCAACCACGCCGGCAACATGGTCGGCGCCGCGCTGTCGGGCTATCTCGGCTACAGGTACGGCTATGTCGCCGTGTTCGTGCTCGCGGCCGTGTTCGGTGTCGTCGCGATCGCCTGTGTGCTGATGATTCCCGCCAAGGCGATTGACGATCGCCAGGCCCGCGGCAGCAAGGAGGATGAAAGCAAGAACCCGCCGGATGCCATGTCCGTCCTGCTTAAGCACAAGCCGCTCCTGGTGCTGGCGCTGGCGCTTGCCATGTTCCACCTCGGCAATGCAGCGATCGTCCCGCTCTATGGCCTTGCGGCGGTGGCGGAGGGACAGGCCAACGGCCCGAGCTTCGTGGCGACCACCATCGTCATCGCGCAGGGCGTCATGGTCGTGACGTCGCTGGTGGCCATGCAGGTCGCGGGCAAGCGCAATTACTGGCCGGTGATCCTGGTGTCGTTCATGTTTCTGCCGATCCGCGGCGTGCTCGCGTTCTTCGTCACGGGGTGGTGGGGCGTCGTGCCGATGCAGGTGCTCGACGGCATCGGCACCGGGCTTCAGACTGTCGCCGTCCCCGGCATGGTGGCACGCTCGCTCGACGGCACCGGCCGCATCAATCTCGGCCAGGGCGCCGTAATCACGGTGCAAGGCGTCGGTGCAAGCCTCAGCCCCGCGCTCGGCGGCTGGATCGCGCAATGGATCGGCTACGGCCCAACCTTCCTGCTGCTCGGGGGCTTCGGCCTCGCATCGACGGCGCTGTGGCTGGCGTTCGGGGCGCACGTGAAGAAGTATTGAGACCAATCGTCGCTAAGTCCCAAAACTCGTCTGGACCGCCTTGTCAAGGGTCTCGCCGCCGACGAACCGCTGGCGCAGCTCGCGCTTGAGCAGCTTGCCGCTCGGGTTCTTCGGCAAGGCATCCACGAAGATGACGCGCTTGGGGACCTTGAAATGCGCCATCTGGGCGGCGCAATCCTTGATGACGGTCGCTTCATCCAGCGTCTCGCCTGTCTTGACGACGACGATCGCGGTCACCGCCTCGATCCACCGTGGATCGGGCAGGCCCACCACGGCGACCTCGGAGACGGCGGGGATGCGGTAGATCATCTCCTCGACCTCGCGGCTCGCGACATTCTCGCCACCGGTCTTGATCATGTCCTTGACGCGATCGACCACGGTGATGTGCCCCTCGTCATCGACAGTGGCGAGATCGCCGGAGTGAAACCATCCGCCGCTGAACGCCGCAGCCGTCTTGACGGGATCATTGTAATAGCCGGAGAGCAGATGCGGCGAGCGGTGCACGATCTCGCCGACTTCGCCGACTTTCACATCTTCCATCGACGTGTTGACCACCCGCGTCTCGACATTGAGCACGGGCTTGCCCGCAGAGCCGGCCTTGCGGAGCTGATCTTCCGGCCGCAACACGGTCGCGAGCGGCGCGATCTCGGTCTGCCCGTAGAAATTCCAGAACCTGACGTTGGGCAGGCGGCGCTGGAGCTCGAGCAGCACTTCCACGGGCATGATCGAGGCGCCGTAATAGCCCTTTTGAAGCGTCGACAGATCGATCCTGTCGAAATTCGGCGAACGCAGCATCGCGATCCAGATCGTCGGCGGCGCGAAGAAGGACGTGATCTTGTGCGCCTGGATCAGCGCCAGGATGTTGTCGGCGGTCGGCTTGCCGGTGATGACGCCGGACGCACCGAGATAGACCTGCGGCCCCAGAAACACGTCTAACTGGGCGCAGTGATAGAGCGGCAGCGCGTGCAAGAACTTGTCGTCCACGCTCATGCCGCCGTCGATGATGCAGCTGACATACTGCCACATCACCGCTTCATGGGTCAGCATCGCGCCCTTCGGCAGGGATTCCGTGCCGCTGGTGTAGACGATCTGCGCAAGATCCCGACTGTCCACGGATGCCTCCAGGAACGAGCCGTCAGCATCAAGGAGATCTTCGAAGGTGGTGAGGCCCGCAGGCGCGGTGGCGGGATCCTCGCCCGGCAGCCAGATCATCTTCTCGACCGCACAATCCCTGGCGCTTGCGGCCTTCGCGGGCTCGACGAAGTCAGGGCCGGTCGCGAGCAGCCTGGCGCCGGAGCTCTTGAGGATGAAGTTGATCTCGTCCGGATTGAGCATGAAATTGATCGGCACCAGCACCGCACCGATCCGCGCCACGGCGAAGCGCAGCGCCGCGAAGGCATGCGAATTGCGCGAGAGCACGGCGATACGGTCGCCCTTCTTGACGCTGAGCCCGAGCAGGCCGCGGCCGAGCCGGTTGCAGATCGCGTCCATCTCGGCAAAGGTCCAGCTGATATCGCCGCAGCTCACGGCGAGCTTGTCCGGCTCGCGGCCTGCCGAGCGGCGCAAGAGATCGCCGATGGAGTGCTCGCGCGCTTTCGCGATGATGGCTGCGGTATCGCTCGACATTTCCGTCCCCCCGGGAATTTGCAGTCTGCGCAGGCCAGCCAGGACGTTCGCCAGGTCGCCGCTCTTGCGCATTTTCAAGTTTGCGCAAAGCGTAGTCGGCGCAATCCGCCGCGTCAAATCAGCAGCAAGCTCGGCTCGCGCAGGGGCTGGACATCACCGAGGCCTGTTACTGGGACCTCAACGACAAGAGGTGCGCCTTCGGCAAGCGCTTCCTCGAGCGTGCCAAGCGCATGCCGACGATGAACCGGGCCGCGACCTACAGCGCGACGCTGCATTACTCAGAGCTTGTGCCCCTTCTGGCGCAGCGCCTCGATCAGGCGCTGCTTCAGCTCATCCGCAGCCTTCTGGCTGACGTCCTGGCTCACTTGCGCGCTCGCCTGGGCCAGCGCATCCGACTTCTCCAGAAATTTCTGGCCCGCCGGCTGGGCATAGAAGGCATCGATCTGGCGCAGCTCATCCAGCGTGAAGCTGGCGGCATAGATCGCTGCGATCTGGTCGATCATGGAGGCAACGAACGGGGCGTAGATCTCCGAACCAGGCGCCGTCAGCGCGTCGTAGTCGCGCTCGATCTCCGGCCTGTCCTGGGCGACCACGGGCCGGAGCTTGAGCAGCAGCTGCGGCAGCTGCGTGCGATACTGATCCGCGATCTTCAGCGTGACGACGAGCTTGCGCGCCGCGCCGATCGCCTCCGGCGAGGGCGTTTGCGCCGAGGCGCCACAGACGAGGAGCAGGAGCGCGCCGGCGATCGTCAACACAGGTCTGGACATGGGCTCTCCATGAAGATGCACGCGCCGCGATCCCTCAGCGGCTCGCCGGCGCCACGGCGGCGGTCGTCACGGGCGCGCGCTCCAATGCAGTTTCGGGCTCTTCGATCTCCGTCACATTCACGAACAGGTTTGGCACCCGCTTGGCGCGATCGAGCAGCCAGGCAGCGCCGATCATGATGGCGATGCCGGCGAAGGAGACGGCGAGCTGTTCCCACGCGCCCTTGGTGTACTGGGTCAGGATCCAGTGCGCGGAGAACGACAGGAACACGCCGAGGCAAAAAATCGGCAGCGAATGCTGGCCGCAAAGAATGACGGGGCGCAGCCAGATCGTGTGCAGCACCTTCCATTTGCGCGAGATAAAATGCGTCACCCAGATTGCCAGCGCCAGGAAATGCGTGAAGCGCAGCATGTCGAGATCGGTCTTGTCGATCGGGTAGATCGCCTTGATCATCCATTTAGGGATCAGGGCCTCGAGCGCGTGGACGTGCCAGGTCATCACGATGAGCAGGGCGAAGACGAGCCAGGCCGCCGCCAATGTCATTGTCGCCTTCGACCACACCCATGTCGCGATCTTGTCGATCTGGCCGATGCCGCACCAGGCCGCGAACACGAACATCAGCTGCCAGCAGAACGGGTTGAAGTACCAGGTCGCGCCGTGCGGATAGGAGGCGATGTTCCAGTCGAACCAGCGCGACAGGATATAGAGCACGACGGATCCGGCGAGCGTCAGGTTCGGCCGGCGCACCAGGCACCACACGATGAAGGGCGAGGCGAACACCAGCACGATGTAGAGCGGCAACACGTCGAGATTGACCGGCTTGTATTTCAAGAGGATCGCCTGGCCGATCAGCTCGTCCGGATGAGCCAGGAAGTTGAACACGTTGAACTCGTGCTCGTACATCGGATTGTCGAAGCGGCGCACGGTGCGGGCGATCTGTGCGGTGAACAAGAGGAACAACATGATGTGGGCGACATACAGCTCGGCCGCGCGTCGCCACAGCCGCTTGACCGCAGCGAGAAACCAGCCGCCGGCGATGATCGGTCCGTAGATCCAGCCGACGAGGTAACCCGAGATGAAGACGAAGAACTCGGCGGCGTCGCTGAAACCGTAATTGCGCAGGGTCAGCCAGGCCACGACGTCGTGCGGGATGTGGTCGAGGAAGATCATCCACAGACCGATGCCCCGAAACAGGTCGAGCCGCAGGTCGCGCTCGACCGGCGCCAACAGAGCTGACTGGTCTCGTGCGATCATGGCCCCGCCTCGCTTGCTGGGCGTCGCGCCAATGCGGCGCCGAAAAATCGGATGCTAAAAAATCGCGATCAAAACGTCACCTAACCCTGCGGCTAGCACCGCAACGGTAGCCGACCGTGACGGCCGCGCAAGGGATTTTGTGGGCACGGCCCGGCCGCCACAGCCGAGCCTGCCCTGCGCCGCACAACCGGCGGGCGGCTGCCCTGACAGGGCCAGCGCCGGAGCTTAGGGCAATCGCTTATGGCTTGCATGATGAGGCGGCATCGGTACTGGGCTCCCTCCGCTTGCGCGCCCCGGAGCGGGGTCGGTCGAGGCGCGGCAGGACACCTCCGGGCAAAGGCAATGGATGCGCGCTGCGCGCCACAACGTGTCGCGCCTGCCCCATCCACCGTCACGGGCCTGTCGCATGAAGATGATCCGCTGCCTCATTGTGCGCGCGAGTCGCCTTGCCGAAGGCGACCGACGCGCCCAAGGGGGAGGAGCGGCCGATGCCCGTGGGACTGCTGGAAGTCGAAGGCACCATCGAGGTCAGCCAGTTCTGGCCGGAGGGCCGGTCGGACGCCGACACCACAAAGGTGATCGTGAACGTCGCGCCCGACGCGATCCGCTTCCGCAAGAGCGACACGGCGCCGTTCCATCCGACCCATGTGTTCGACAACGCCAAGGTCAAGGGCCGCACCGCGACGCCGCCGATCAAGAACGGCAAGCTTACCATTCGCCTCCAAGGCATCGATGCGCCCGAGCTGCACTATATGCCGTCGCCGCTCTCGGCCGCCGAGAAGAAGGGGCTGACCGATGCCAAGAAGCAGGCCTATCACGAGGTCACCCATTCCTACCGGCAATTCCTCGGCGCCACCGCGAGCAAGGCGCTGCATGATTTCCTCAGCGGCCCCCGCGAAGCGGCACTCGCCTGCCGGGTGTACACCCATGTCGATACGCCGAATGAGGTGTTCGACACTTATGGCCGGCTGGTCGGCGACATCGAGGTGACGGTCGGCGGCATCAAGGTCGACATCAACCACTGGCTGGTCGAGCAGGGGTTTGCCTATCCTACGTTCTACTCGTCGATGAACGATGACGAGATCAAGGCCTTCCTGGCCCTGGCCAAGACCGCCCGATCAAAGAAGCTGCCGGTCTGGAAGCATCTCGCCAAGACGATCGGTGCCTTCGACTTCGACCTGATCGAGCCCAAAAAGGGCGAGACCGGTGTGCTCGCAACCGACAAGGGCCCGGTGATCCTGCCAAAGCTCTACCGCCGCTACACCAACTGGTCGGCCCGCAAGAAGGCCAAGGTGACCAGTCAAAATTTCCAGAAATTCCTGAGCGAAGGATCCAGCGGCAAGCCGGACACCTGCTACGAGACCACCGACTTCCTGGCCAATGGCGTGCACGCGGCGACGCCAAGGAATTTCGCCGACTTCGTCGTGGGCGGGAAGACGATCAAGTTTCAGCCGGAAGGGCTGGTGTTCGGGGAAGCGCCATCGACGCTGGTCGGGGCGGACGGGAAGCCGATTACGAAGTTCTGAGAAGAGCACAAGCCCCCAGACAAAAACGGCCCGCTTCAAGCGGGCCATTTTCGTGTCGGATGCGGTTCATCCGAAATTTGGTTGCGGGGATAGGATTTGAACCTATGACCTTCAGGTTATGAGCCTGACGAGCTACCGGGCTGCTCCACCCCGCGTTAAACCGTTGCACGCCTTCGGCAAAATCCTGGGGACGGTAGGTTGAGGCCGGCGCTGTTCGCGTGGCTTGCTCGTCCGTCCCAAAGGCTTCCTTGGAAGGCAACCCCGGGGCAAAGCCCGTTGGGTGCGGGGCGTATGTATCAAGGCGTGCTGGCTTTGGAAAGGGCCGCCGGGACGTTTTTTTCGACTTTGTGACAGAGCCGTGGGCCGGATTCCGGCCGGTTTGGCCCGCCCTTGCCAGAAGTTCCACAACGGGCCAGCTTCCGGAAACAAAGATCACGGGGGAACGCTGTGACCACTCGCTGACCGGCGCCTGCCCGATGCGCGGCTGGAGAGGACTATGCGGATCACTTCGTAGGGATCGTTCGGATTGCTTCGCTGCGGCCGCTATGGATTGAGCGGTGCTCGTGTCAACCACTCGAATCGGCTCCCCCTCACCCGGCATTTGCTCTCGCAAATTCCGGCCTCTCCCCGCACGCGGCAGGGCAATCGCATATGGCTTGCACGATGCGGCGGCATCGGCACTGGGCTCCCTCTCCCGCAAGCAATCGGGAGAGGCGGAGCAAGCCCGCAGACAATCCCCGTGAAATCATATGCGATAGCCCTGCCGCACGCGGGGAAAGGCGAAAGTGCGCTCAATTCAACAAGAACCCGCCATCAACCGTCACCACGCTGCCCGTCATGTACCGCGACGCCTTCGAGGCCAGCAGCAGGATGGCGCCGTCGAGATCGGACTCGGCGCCGACGCGGCGCTGCGGAATGCGTTTGGCGAGGCGCTCGCCTGCGGGCGTCGACCAGAAGGCGTGATTCATCTCGGTGTCGATATAGCCGGGCGCGAGCGCGTTGATACGAATGTTTTGGCCTGCGAGCTCCAGTGCCATCGCTTTCGTCGCCTGGATGATGCCGGCCTTGGAGATCGCGTAGGGCGAGACGGCCTTGAGCACGCCGGTGCCGAGCACGGAGGCGATGTTGACGATGTTGCCTTCCTGCTTGCGCGCGATCATGCGCCGCGCGATCTCGGTCGCGAGGAAATAAGCGCCCTTGAGATTGGCGCCGATCACCGCGTCCCAGTCGGATTCGGTCTGCTCGGTCGCGAGCTTCTCGATCGCGATGCCGGCATTGTTGATCAGCACCGTGATCGGACCGAGCGCTGATTCAGCGGCATCGACGGCTTTCGCGATCGATGCGGTGTCGGTGACGTCGAGCGCGACCGCGGCGGCTCGGCCGCCCTTGCCGCGGATCTCCTCCTCGAGGCTCTTCAGCTTGTCGGTCTGCCGCGCGGCGAGCGCGACCGCCGCGCCATGCGCTGCCAACACCCGGGCAAACTGCCGCCCCAGCCCCTGGCTCGCGCCTGTCACGAGGATGGTTTCCTTATTGACGTCGAATAGGTCTGACATGACGATGTCCCTGAGCGATTTCCCCGAGCTTTGAAGCCATCAATACCGACGATTTTAACGATCTGAAACCGGAATGATCGGTTCGGCGTTCATTCGTTCCACCTGAGGCAGGGCTCGCAGTGATGAACAGTTTCGATCTCGCGGTCTATGCGGCGCTCGCCATGGCCGTGGGCCTCGGCTTTCGGACCGGCCTGTTGCGCAGCGCCATGACCATCCTCGCCTATCTCCTCGCCGCGCCCATGGCAGTCGCGCTGATGCCGATGATCGCGCCGCAGATCGCCGGCAATCCCAACGCGCCGCTGCTGCAGAACTGGATCTGGTTCTTCGGCATCTTTGTGGTGATCGGCATGCTGCTCGGTCATATCGGCCGCGTCGCGCTGAACGACACCCTCGGCGAAGCCGGCATCGGCGACCGCCTCGGCGGCGCCGCGCTCGGGGCCATCAGGGTCGGCCTGGTCGCCACCACGCTGGTTCTCGTGTTCGACAAGATCGTGCCGGCCAACCGCCAGCCGCCCTTCCTCTCCGGCTCGCATCTGCGGCCGCTGTTCTCGGCGGCCGGGCAGATGGGATTCAAATCACTGCCGCCGGAGGCCGCCGCCGCGATCGAGCGCCTCAAGCAGGAGCGTCGCATCTAGTGCATCGCCGCAGCGCGCGCCATGCATTTTGACGCGGGCCGCTCCCTTATCAGCCGAGCTGCAGTTGGCTAGAGTGCGCCATCCAAAACCTGCCTGCTATTTTCGGGAGTGAAACAGTGGATCTTGGGATCAAAGGTCGCCGCGCCATCGTCTGCGCATCCAGCAAGGGCCTCGGCCGCGCTTGCGCCATCTCGCTGGCGGACGCCGGCGTTCACGTCACGCTGACGGCGCGCGGCGCCGAAGCGCTGAAGAAGACGGCCGACGAGATCCGCAAGGCCTATCCCGACGTGACCGTCACCGAGATCGTCGGCGACATCACGACGCCGGCGGGCCGCGAGGCCGTGCTGGAGGCCTGCCCGGAGCCCGATATCCTGATCAACAACGCCGGCGGGCCGCCGCCCGGCGATTTCCGCAACTGGACCCGCGACGACTGGATCAAGGCGATCGACGCCAACATGCTGACGCCGATCGAACTGATCAAGGCGACCGTCGATGGCATGATGGCGCGCAAGTTCGGCCGCATCGTCAACATCACCTCGGCCGCGGTCAAGGCGCCGATCGACATCCTCGGCCTCTCCAACGGCGCGCGCGCCGGCCTCACCGGCTTCATCGCCGGCCTGTCGCGCAAGACCGTGATCAACAACGTCACCATCAACGGCCTGTTGCCGGGCCCGTTCGAGACCGATCGTCTGACCGGCACCGCCAAGGCCGAAGCCGACAAGCGCGGCGTCTCCGCCGAGCAGATCCTGGCCGAGCGTGCCAAGCTCAATCCGGCCGGCCGCTTCGGCCAGCCCGACGAGTTCGGCTACGCCTGCGCCTTCCTGTGCGGCGCCAAGGCCGGCTTCATCACCGGGCAGAACATTTTGCTCGACGGTGGTGCGTTCCCGGGCACGCTGTAACCGCGATTGCGGGTGTACTGCCTCGCCCCGTTCCTACGGGCCGGGACGAGCTTCGCTCGCCCTCGGAGGGTTGGGGTGAGGGGCTGCTTTGGCAAAGACGGTGAGAGTTGGACTCGCGGAGAGTCCCCCTCACCCGGATTGCATCTTCGATGCAATCCGGCCTCTCCCGGGGGAGAGGCGAAGAGAGCCCGCTAGCGGGGCGAGATTAGCAAGATCATCGCTGCTTCGTCGGCTCGTCTTCGTCCCGCTCGCTGGGATCGGAGGAATCGGCGGTGAGGCGCTCGTCGGTCCAGTCGATGCCGAACTCGTCGAGTCCGTCCGCGAGCAGATCGCCCAGCATGGGATCGCCGAGCAGATATTGCACGGTCTCGTGCCGGGGCCTGCGATATTCGCCGCGCGCCTCCACGGCGCGGGCGCGCAAATCGTCCCACTCGTCGATCGTGCCCTCGCCGCGACCGAGCCACGCCAGCGCGACGAGATCGATCTGCTCGTCCTCGTTCAGTGCAGCGATGAAGCTGCCGAGCTCGCTGCCGACGGGATCGGAGCCGTCGTCCTCGAGGACATCGACCGAATCGTCATCGCTGGGGTTGGAGCCGGAATCCGGATCGGAGTCCAATTCCTTGACGTCGAATTCGCGCGCCTTCTCGATGATGAAGGCGACCTTCTCGGCGGAAATCGCAAGCTCTGGCATGGGCTCCCCTCCCGGCGCATCGTGGGCTGGTTCCAGGTTCCCCTCGATAACGCAACATCACGACAGATGATCCATTGCGCTCAGTGGTAGAAAGTGCGCATCTTTCGGCACCAAAGCAAGAAAATGGGGGCATACCGCATGCACTGGAGGGTCGGCAGCGTCAAAATCACCAAGGTCGTGGAAATGGAGACAGTCGGCTCGACGCGCTTCATCCTGCCGGACGCGACCAATGACGAGATCCGGAAGCTGCCCTGGTTGATCCCGCATTTCGCCACCGAAGAGGGCCGGCTGAAGATGTCGATCCATTCGCTGGTGGTCGAGACGCCGACGCGCCGCATCGTGGTCGATACCGGCCTCGGCAACGACAAGCAGGGCCGCGGCGTCCCGACCTGGAATAACCGCAGCACGCCGTTCCTTCAGACGATGACCGCGGCAGGCTTTGCGCCTGAGACCATCGACACGGTGCTGTGCACACATCTCCACGTCGATCACGTCGGCTGGAATACGATGCTGGTCGACGGCAAATGGGTGCCGACCTTCCCCAGGGCGCGTTACCTGTTCGGCAAGACCGAATACGAATTTTGGCGCGACTATACGGCCGAGCCGGACAAGGTCGCGGTGTTCGACGATTCCGTGAAGCCGATCGTCGATGCAGGTCGGGCCGAGCTGATCCCGAGCGACCACCGGCTCTGCGAGGAGATCAGCGTGATCCCGACCCCCGGCCACAGCCCCGGGCACATGAGCGTGCTGATCGAGTCCGGCGGTGAACAGGCGCTGCTCAGCGGCGACGTCGCCCATCATCCCTGCCAGATGGCGCATCTCGACTGGTGCTCGGTCGTCGACAGTGCCCCCGCACAATCCGCAGCAACGCGACGCGAGCTGTTCAGCCGGTTCGCCGACACTCCGACGCTGGTGATCGGCGGACATTTTTCCGCGGGGCATATCAAGCGCGACAGGGACGCGTTCAGGTTTATGGCGCTGGTCTAAGTCTCGTGCCCCGGATGCTGCGCAGCACGGACTGATGCGCTGCTAAGCCGCGGCCCATGTGGCCACAATCTGGGTCCCGGCTCTGCGGAGCAGCGTTGCACGCTGCACCGCGTCCGGGACACGGTCGCTCCCACCTGAATCCAGAGGGCTGCAATGCGCCCCCTTTTGAGCGGTTGAATTTCCCGCCGCCCTGTTCCATGAAGCTATTTAACCGATCGGTCCATCTCCAGGGAGAAACGAGAATGAAGCTTGTTCGTTATGGCGAAAAGGGTGCGGAAAAGCCCGGCCTGATCGACAAATCCGGCCAGCTGCGCGACCTGTCGGCGCATCTGAAGGACCTCACGGGCGAGGCTTATTCGCCGGAGAGCCTGAAGAAGCTGGCGGCCCTTGACCCGGCCTCGCTGCCCGCCGTCTCCGGCAAGCCGCGCTTCGGCTCGCCCGTGACCGGCATCTCGAAATTCGTCGCCATCGGCCTCAATTACAGCGACCACGCCAAGGAAACGGGCGCTGCGATCCCAAGCGAGCCGATCATCTTCATGAAGGCCAACACCTCGCTGTCCGGCCCGAACGATGCGGTCGAGAAGCCGCGCGGCTCGACCAAGCTCGACTGGGAGGTGGAGATCGCCGCGATCATCGGCACCCGCGCCAAATACGTCTCGGAAGCCGATGCGCTGAACTACGTGGCCGGCTATTGCGTCTGCAACGACGTCTCCGAGCGCAACTTCCAGACCGAGCGTCTCGGACAATGGACCAAGGGCAAGTCGCACGACACGTTCGGCCCGCTCGGGCCGTGGCTCGCCACCAAGGACGAGATCAAGGACGTGCAGAACCTGTCGATGTGGCTCGACGTCAACGGCCAGCGCCGCCAGACCGGCTCGACCGCGACCATGATCTTCTCGATCGCCAAGTGCGTGTCCTATGTCTCGCAATTCATGACGCTGCTGCCCGGCGACATCATCACCACGGGCACTCCGCCCGGCGTCGGCCTCGGCATGAAGCCACCGACCTTCCTCAATGTCGGCGACGTCGTCACGCTCGGCATCGAAGGCCTCGGCGAGCAGCGCCAGGAGATCATCGCGGCGTAAGGCCGTGCGCGCATCACGCTCCGTCGTCATGCCCGGGCTTGACCCGGGCATCTAGGAATCTCTCCCACGGTCATTCCGGCATGGCGCCTAAGCGCCAGATCCGGAATCTCAAGATTCCGGGTTCGATGCGTTGCATCGCCCCGGAATGACGGTGGAGAAGGCATCGCTCCAGAATCTTTGATTGCAGGGAACAGCCCCGATGAAACTCTCCTTCTCCCCCGCCTCGCCCTTCGCCCGCAAGGTGCGCATCGCCGCGATCGAGCTCGGCTTGATCGACAAGATCGAGCTGATGCCCGCAACCGTCGCGCCGGGCACGGCCAATGAGGACTATTCGCGCATCACGCCGCTGAAGAAGCTGCCGGTGCTGATCACCAATGACGGCGACGTCATCTTGGACTCTTACGTCATCGTCGAATATCTCAACGAGCTGGCCGGCGGCAGCCTGATCCCGGATTATGGCCCGCGGCGCTGGAAGGCCAAGACCAATCACTCGCTGATCAACGGCATGCTCGATTCCATGCTGCTGTGCCGCTACGAGAAGATGGTGCGGCCGCAGGGCCTGCAATGGCAGGCCTGGTCGGACGACCATTGGAACCGGGCCTGGACCGGCATGGCGCGCTTCGAGAATATGCCCGAGGTGCTGAACGGTCCGTTCGACATCTCGCAGATCGGCCTCACTTGCGTGCTCGGCTATGCCGATTTCCGCTTCGCCGATTGCGGCTGGCGCAAGGCCTATCCGAAGCTCGACGCCTTCCACCAGAAGATGCTGGAGCGGCCCTCCGTGAAGATCTCGGCGCCGCCTCCGGCGTAGTTTGAGCATGATCTCTTCGGAAGACCGCTGCAGACTTTGCGCTGACGCGGCCCTCCGGGTCCGGATCATGCTGTAAACGCGGGAGTTCTCATGAGCCTCAAATATTCGGTCGGCGATCTCACCATCCATCGCATCGTCGAGCAGGAAGCCCCGTTCTTCCCGGCGCTGGAGTTCATCCCCGGACTGACGGCGGAGATCCTGGCCGAGAACCGGGCGTGGATGCGGCAGGCCAAGGCGCTGGACGATGCGGACACGCTGATCCTGTGCTTCCAGTCCTACGTGGTGAAGACGCCGCACCACACCATCCTGATCGACAGCTGCATTGGCAACGACAAGTCGCGGCCGCAGCGGCCGAAATGGCATATGAAGACCGACGACACCTATATGCGCGGCCTCAGCGCCGCCGGCATCGCGGTCGAGGACATCGATTTCGTCATGTGCACGCATCTGCATGTCGACCATGTCGGCTGGAACACGCGGATGGAGAACGGCCGCTGGGTGCCGACCTTCCCCAAGGCGCGCTACGTCTTCGCCAAGCAGGAGTTCGACTACTGGACCGAGCAGAACGCGAAGGCCGAGGTGCCACCCTTTGCCGATAGCGTGCTGCCGGTGGTCGAGGCAGGACGCCACGAGCTTGTCGGCAACGACCATCAGATCGGCGATCACGTCCGCATCGTGCCGACGCCCGGCCACACGCCGGGCCATGTCGCATTCGCGATGGGGCGCGGCAAGGACGATGCGGTGTTTACCGGCGACCTCATCCACTCGCCGCTGCAGACGCTTTATCCGGAGCTGTCGATGAAGTTCGACGTCGACCAGGCCACCGCGGCGAAGACGCGCCGCAGCGTCCTGGAACGCTATTGCGATACTGACACGCTGTGCTGCACCGCGCATTTTCCCACGCCATCGGTGGGGAAGATCCGGCGCAAGGGCAATGCGTTCGTCTGCGAGTCGGTTTAACGCGCCGCGATCGCCCTTTCTGCCCGGGCTTGTCCCGGGCATCCACGCTCTTACAATCGGCGGCAACAAGAACGTGGATGGCCGGGCATAGGCGAGCGGAAGCGACGCCGCCCTTCGGACGGCTATGCCCGGCAATGACGAGGAAACACCATGCCCGATCTCCCCGACATTCGTCTGCCCGCCGGAATCCGCTCGCGTTATGTCGACGGCATCAACGGCTTGCGCATGCATGTGCTGGAAGCCGGCTTCGAGACCAAGGGGCGGCCCTGCATCCTTTTGCTGCACGGCTTCCCGGAGCTCGCCTTCTCCTGGCGCAAGGTGATGCCGGTGCTGGCTGCCGCGGGTTATCACGTGCTCGCACCGGATCAGCGCGGCTATGGCCGCACCACCGGGTGGACCGCGGACTATGATGGCGACCTCACGCCGTTCTCGCTGCTCAACCTCGTGCGCGATGTGCTCGCCCTGGCATCGGCGTTCGGCTACAGGCAGGTCGATCTTGCCGGCCATGATTTCGGCAGCCCGGTCGCGGCGTGGTGCGCGCTGATCCGGCCCGACGTGTTTCGATCGGTGACACTGATGAGTGCGCCGTTCGGCGGCGCGCCGACATTGCCGTTCGATACGGTCGATGGTCCGGCAAAACCTGACATGGAAGATCCCGTGCATCGCGAGCTCGCCGCATTGCCCCGCCCGCGCAAGCATTATCAATGGTACTATTCGACACGGCGCGCGAACGACGACATGCTGCACGCGGTGCAAGGTGTGCATGATTTCCTGCGCGCCTATTATCACCACAAGAGTGCGGACTGGACCGACAACAAGCCCTATCCGCTGCAATCGTGGTCGGCGAATGAACTGGCGAAGCTGCCGACCTACTATGTAATGGATCTGAACGAGACCATGGCCGAGACGGTCGCGAAAGAGATGCCCTCGCCGGCCGCGATCGCCGCCAACCGATGGCTGCCGGACAGCGATCTTGCTTACTACAGCGCCGAATACGGCCGCACCGGATTCCAGGGCGGGCTGCAGTGGTATCGCTACGGCACGTCAGGCATGCTCAATAACGAGATGCGGCTGTTTGCCGGCCGCAGCATCGACGTGCCCTCCTGCTTCATCTCCGGCAAGCAGGATTGGGGCACCTATCAACGCCCGGGCGTGTTCGAGGCGATGCAGGGCCAGAGCTGCACCAGGATGCTCGGCTGCCATCTCGTCGAGGGCGCCGGCCACTGGGTGCAGCAGGAGCAGCCCGCCGAGGTCAGCCGGCTGCTGCTCGACTTCCTCGCAAAGGCCCACATGGCCTGATTTGACCGGCGAACTGCGCCGCCCTATATAGTTTAGAATCGTTCTAAACTAGATAGCAGGGCCGCCGTGAAGACTTTTGCCGATCTGACCGAGCGCGAGGTGCTTGCGGTCGCGATCTCCTCCGAGGAGGAGGACAGCCGCATCTACATGACCTTCGCCGAAGATTTGCGCGAGCGCTACCCGGACACGGCCAAAATCTTCGAGGAGATGGCCGAGGAAGAGCGCGGCCACCGGCACCGGCTGCTCAAGCTTTATGAGGAGCGGTTCGGCCCGCATCTGCCGCCGATCCGCCGCGAGGACGTCAAAGGCTTTCTGCGCCGGCGCCCGATCTGGCTGACCAAGAACCTGCCGCTCGACACGATCCGCAAGGAGGTCGAGACCATGGAGCTCGAGGCCGAGCGCTTCTACGCGCGCGCCGCCGAGCAGGCCGAGGATGTCGGCGTGCGCCGCCTGCTTGGCGACCTTGCAGAAGAAGAGAAGCACCACGAGAACCGCGCGGTGGCGCTGACCGACGAGATCCTGAAGCCCGACGTGCGCGCAGAGGAAGACCGCACGCGGCGGCGGATGTTCGTGCTGCAATATGTGCAGCCCGGCCTTGCCGGCCTGATGGACGGCTCGGTCTCGACGCTGGCGCCGCTGTTCGCGGCCGCTTTCGCCACGCACCAGAACTGGCAGACGTTTCTCGTCGGCCTCGCCGCCTCGATCGGCGCCGGCATCAGCATGGGCTTTGCGGAGGCGCTGTCCGACGACGGCTCGCTGACGGGGCGCGGCTCGCCCTGGCTGCGCGGCATCACCTGCGGCGCAATGACCACGCTCGGCGGGCTCGGCCACACCGCGCCCTATCTCGTGCCCGACGGCTGGCCCAACGCGTTCTGGATCGCGACCGCGATCGCCTGCGTCGTCGTGTTCTTCGAGCTATGGGCGATCGCCTTCATCCGCGCGCGCTACATGGACACGCCGTTCCTCCAGGCCGTATTCCAGATCGTGCTCGGCGGCGCCATCGTGCTCGCGGTGGGGATCCTCATCGGGGCGGCGTAGGTCGCCTCGCAGCGGTGTCATCGCCGGCCTTCTGCGCAAGCGCACTGGGGCGGGCGGGCCAGTACGCCGCGGCCTGTCGGGTCAATCACAACCGTCCCGGAGTACTTCATCGCCCGGTCGAGCCGGGCGATGACAGCTGGTGACATATCAATCGCCATCAAACGGCGGTTGCAGCCTTCGGCCAAACTGCGCATCATCTCATCGGTGAAATCGCAGGAGCATGCCGTGGCCAAATCGGAATGGAGCTACAAGAGTGCGGTCGAACTGTCGGCCGCATTGACCGCAAAGAAAGTCTCCGCGGTCGAGCTCACAGAGGATGCGATCGGGCGCATCGAACGGCATGACGGCAAGATCAACGCGATCTGTGTGCGGGACTTTGATCGCGCGCTGAGCGCCGCGCGCGAGGCGGACGCCGCATTGGCCCGCGGCGAGCGTAAGCCTTTGCTCGGCCTGCCCATGACAGTGAAAGAATCCTACAACGTCGCCGGCCTGCCGACGACCTGGGGCATTCCCGCGCACGAGGATTTCATCGCCAGGGAAGATGCGCTGCCGGTCACGCGCGTGAAGGACGCCGGCACGATCATAATCGGCAAGACCAACGTGCCGCTCGGGCTCACCGACTGGCAGAGCTACAACGACTTCTACGGCACCACCAACAACCCCTACGATCTCGGCCGCACGCCGGGCGGCTCCTCCGGCGGTTCGTCGGCCGCGCTCGCCGCGGGGTATGGCCCGTTGTCGATCGGCTCCGACATCGGCGGCTCGCTGCGCGTGCCGGCGTTCCATTGCGGCATCTACGCGCACAAGCCGACCTTCAATCTCGTCGCGATGCGTGGCCACACGCCGCCGCCGCTGCCGCCGCTGCCGTTCGAGCGCGACCTGTCGGTGATCGGGCCGATGGCGCGCAGCGCCGTCGACCTGTCGCTCGTACTCGACGTGATGGCCGGGCCGGATCCGATCGACGCCGGCATCGCTTACCGGCTCGAATTGCCGCCCGCGCGACATACGTCATTCAGGGATTTCCGCGTGCTGGTGATCGACACCGATCCGCTGCTGCCGACCGATACGAACGTTCGCGGCGCCATCAACCGGCTGGCCGACAATCTCGCCAAATCAGGCGTGAAGATCGCACGCAGCAGTCCGCTGCTGCCGGACTTCGCGGCGTCCTCGCGGCTCTATATGCGGATGTTGATGTCGATCCTGGGAGCGAGCTTCGCGCCCGACATCTATGCCGGCGCCAAGGCGGCCGCGGCTGCGCTGCCGGAAAGCGACAATAGCCTTGCCGCCGAACGCCTGCGCGGCATCGCGCTCAGTCATCGCGACTGGCAGGCGGCGAATGCCGGCCGCACCCGGCTGCGTGCGCAATGGCGCGAGCTGTTCAAGTCCTTCGACGCGGTGATCTGCCCAGTGATGCCGACGGCCGCGTATCCGCACGACCATTTGCCGGACCAGGAACAGCGTCGGATCAAGATCGACGGCAAGGAGCACGTCTATACCGACCAGCTCGCCTGGCCCGGCATGGCGACGCTGCCCGGCCTGCCCTCCACTGCTATCCCCACAGGCTTTGCGCCGGACGGGCTGCCGATCGGCGTGCAGATCGTCGGCCCGTGGCTGGAGGACCGTACGCCGCTCAAGCTGGCTGAACTGATCGAGCGCGAATTCGGCGGGTTCGTGCCGCCGCCTTTGTTCAACGACTAAGTGAGACCCTCATCCTGAGGAGGCCGCATCGCGCCCGTCTCGAAGGATGAAGGCCGAGACGTAGCAGCGGGTCTTCATGGTTCGAGACGGCGCTTGAGCGCCTCGTCACCTTGAGGGGCAACATGGGAGTGAAACGTCATGAGCCAGGACCTCGATCAGCTCACCGCACTCAACCGCGACTACGTCGCCTCCGTGCAAAACTGCGACGTCAAGCGCTTCAACGAAATCCTGGCGCCGGAATTCTATTGCTCCAATCCCGACAAGACGCTGGTCGACCGCGCCGCCTTCCTGGAGCAGACCGCGCGGCCGATCGCGATTCGCAATCTGCATGCCTACGACGTCATGATCCGCATCATGGGCGACTTCGCCATCATCCACGCAGCGACGAGCTACACCACGGCGGACGGCCAGCAGGCGACCGGGCGGTACACCGATTGCTGGGCCAAGCAGAATGGCACGTGGCTCGCGGTGTCCGCACACGTCTCGCGGTGAGGCGGGCACATCGGGCGTCGCCTCTCCGCTGTCATGCCCGGCGAAGGCGGCGGCATCCAGGACGCCGCGGCAGCAGTTCGTTCGCACCACTCCAGCCGCGGAGTACTGGATCGTCCGGTCGAGCCGCGCGATGACACCGGTATCGGAGTGACACTGGCGAGCGCCAGCTTCAACGCTCAGCTATCAAACACGATCACGCTGCGCAGCGTCTTGCCGGCTTTCATGTTGGCAAAGCCCTCATTGATCTCGGAGAGCTTCAGCTTGGCGGAGATCCAGTCTTCGAGGTGCAGCCGGCCGCGCAGGTAAAAATCGACGAGGCGCGGCATGTCGACGCGAAAATGGTTGGAGCCCATCGAGGAGCCCTGGATCCGGCGCTCCCTGAGGAAATCGAAACCGTGCAGCTCGATCTTCTGGCCGAACGGGATCATGCCGACGATGGTGGCGGTGCCGCCCGCGGCGAGCATGGCGAAGGCCTGCTCTGCGGTTTCCTTGCGGCCGAGCACCTCGAAGGAATGCTGGACGCCGCCATTGGTGAGATCGCGCACCTGCTTGACGACATCGCCATCCGCCGGGTTGATGATGTCGGTCGCCCCCAGCTTGGTCGCGAGCTGGAGCTTTGCGGGATTGGTGTCGATGGCGATGATGCGACCCGCACCGGCAATCTGCGCGCCGTTGATTGCGGCCATGCCGACGCCGCCGCAGCCAATCACGGCCACGGTCTCGCCGGCCGTCACCTTCGCCGTGTTCACCACCGCGCCGTAGCCGGTGATGACGCCGCAGCCGATCAGCGCGGCGAGATCGAGCGGCATGTCCTTGCGGATCTTCACGATGGCGTTCTCGTGCACCAGCATCTGCTCGGCGAAGGAGGAGAGATTGAGGAATTGGTGCAGCTTCTCCGGCTTCGACCATTGCATGCGGTTGGAGACGCCCGGCAGCATCTTCACCGTCGCGTCGGTGCAGAGCACGGTGCGACCCGTGGTGCAATTGTCGCAGGTGCCGCAGAACACGGACAGGCACGTGACGACGTGATCGCCCGGCTTCACATAGGTGACGTCGGAGCCGACCTGCTCGACGACGCCAGCGGACTCGTGGCCGAGTACCGCCGGCAGCGGATGCGGATAGAGGCCTTCCATGAAGTGCAAATCAGAATGGCAGAGGCCGGCGACCGCGGTGCGGATCAGGACCTCGCGCGGGCCGGGCTTCGGCAGGCTGACATCCTCGATGACCAGGGGCTTGTTGACTTCATAGAGGACGGCGGCCTTCATCGGTGTTTCCTCGTTGTTATTTTTTCGTTGAGCGGTCGACTCTTCACCTCTCCCTATGGGAGAGGTGAAAGGAGAGCCTACGCTGCCAGAACGAGTTCGCCAACCTCGCTCATGCCGGCATCGCGATCACTCAGCAGCAGCGCTGCGATCTTCGCCTGCGCCGCATTTTCCGTCAGCCGGAACGGATCGCTGGGAGTCACGCGATGGTCGATGACGAGGCGCGACAGCAGCAACCGGCGCGCATCGCCGCGCATTGCGTGGATGCGGTGCGCCTCCCAGGCGAGCGCGACGGCGCTGGCGACGTGATAGAGCAAGCTGGTGGCGCGCCGCGCGTCGGCCTCGTTCTCCGACTTGCCCGCGACCTCGCGTGCGAAGCCGACCGCGCGATCGACCAAGCCGCGCAGATTGTCGCACCAGGCCTGCGGCACCGAGGCGCTGTCGTCGAGGCGCGCATGAAGATCGGCGGCGAGCGCGGATTCAGCGCCGTGCCGACCCACCGCGCGCCGGAGCGCGTCGATGGCGACGATGTTGCCGGTGCCTTCCCAGACCGAGCCGAGATGGGCATCGCGCAAAAGGCGCGGCGTGACGAATTCCTCGATATAGCCGATGCCACCGCGCATCTCGAGCGCATCGCCGCAGACCTTGCGCGCATCGCGCGTCGCGCGGAATTTCAAGGTTGGCGTCAGGATGCGCAACAGGGCCGCGGCATCCTGGCTACCCGCTTCGGCGCGGTCGAGCGCGTCGGCGGTGAGAAAGCTCATCGACAGCGCCTGCTCCACCGGGAGCATGATCTTCAGCAGCTGCCGGCGTCCCAGCGGCAGGTCGATGATGCGATTGCCGAACACCACACGGTTCTTCGCCACCGTCATGGCGTCATGATAGGCGCGGCGCATCAGCGCGGCGGATTTGACGCCGTTGGAGAGCCGCGAGGAGTTCACCATCTCGGCCATCTGCACGAAGCCACGGTCGAGCTTGCCGACGGCATAGGCGATCGCGCCTTCGAGCTTGATCTCCCCCGAAGCCATCGAACGCGTGCCGAGTTTGTCCTTCAGGCGCACGATCCGATAATGGTTCTGCGAACCATCGTCGAGGAAGCGCGGCATCAGGAACAGGCCGACACCGCGTGTGCCGGGACCGGCGCCTTCGGGACGCGCCAAGAGCATCACGACTTTGGCATCGGCATTCGAGCAGAACCATTTCTCGCCATAGAGGCGCCAATGGTCGCTCTCTTGCACGGCGCGCGTGGTCAGCGTGCCAACGTCGGAGCCGCCTTCCTTCTCGGTCATGAACTGGCCGCCCTGCGTCAGCTTGCTCATGTCGGTCGAGGTCAGGCCGTCGAGATATTTTGCTTTCAGCGCCTCGTCGCCGAAATTCGAAAGCAGCTTGGCGCAGCCGTCGGTGACGTTGATCGGGCAACCCGTGCCGAATTCGGTCTGGTTGAACAGGAAGGTGAAGGCATGCTTGGCCACGACAGGATATTTGTCCGGCCAGCCCATGATGCCCTTGCGGATCGAGAGCGCATGGATGCCGAATTCGCCGAACGCGGCGTTCTCCAGCTCGCGATAGGCCGGGTGATATTCGATCCATTGAACGTCGCGGCCGAACTTGTCGCGCTGGTGCAGCACGGGCGTGTGCCGGTCGGCCAGCCGCGCGCATTCGTCGAGACGGCCGCCGGCAAGTTCGCCGAGGCGGTCGAGATGCGGCTCGATGTGGCGGAACAGATTGTCCGGCAGATGGATGCGCAACAGATCCGTCAGCGCGGGATCGGCACGGTAGAAATTCATGCCCGTGGTATCGGGCGCCAGCAGACCCGATGGCTCGGCCGCGACATCTTTCGGCTGCGCTGTGACCGGCTTGTGCATGCTCGTCCTCTTCGTTTCCGCCCGGCGGCAATTCTTAACGCTTGCCGCTTTGGATGATGTCGATCATGCTCCCATCGCAAAGACGGATAAAGCCGCAAATTGTCAGGGAGGCATGATCGCCGTGAAGGAGCAATTCGCTCTGCGGAATTGTGATCAGCCCGACCGGCGCTCCGGCTGGTTGTCCGCACGAACCATGCATAGATCAGCGGCTTCCCGTCCCCGCGAGATCACGCCAGAGATCACACCATGGAACACCCGAAATACAGGATCGCCCTCATCGTCGGCGCCGGAGAAGGCCTGAGCGCCTCGCTGGCGCGGTTGCTCTCCAAGCAGGGCATCCGCGTCGCGCTGGCCGCGCGCAAGATCGAGAAGCTGGGCGCGCTCTGCACCGAGACCGGCGCGAAGGCCTATGCCTGCAACGCGACCGAGGCCGACGAAGTCGAGCGCCTGTTCGGCCTGGTCGAGCGCGAGATCGGCACGCCCGATCTCGTCGTCTACAACGCCAGCGGCCGCTCGCGCGGTCCGTTCGTCGATCTCGTGCCGGCCGACGTTGCGAACGCGATCGCGGTCAGCGCCTATGGCGGCTTCCTGGTGGCGCAGCAGGCGGCGAGGCGCATGCTGCCGAACAAGCACGGTGCCATTCTGTTCACGGGCGCCTCCGCCAGCGTCAAGGGCTATGCGCAATCCGCGCCGTTCGCAATGGGCAAGTTCGCGCTGCGTGGCCTCGCGCAAAGCATGGCGCGCGAATTGTCGCCGCAAGGTATCCATGTCGCGCATTTCGTCATCGACGGCGGCATCCGCAGCGCAGCGCGGACTGAGCCTGCAGACAAGCCGGATTCGATGCTCGATCCCGATGCGATCGCGGAGAGCTATTGGAACGTCTTGCAGCAACCGCGCAGCGCCTGGAGCTGGGAGATCGAGCTGCGGCCCTGGGTAGAGAAGTTTTGAGGTCAATTTGTCATTCCGGGGCGGCTCGAAGAGCCGAACTATGGTGCGCACTTGCGCACCTGAGAATCTCGAGATTCCGGGTTCGATGCTTCGCATCCCCCCGGAATGACGACGAACAAAACGGGGAGGCGACATGACCACCGAAACCACCATCGACACCGGCACCAACGAACTGCTCTGCGTCATCCGTGAAGGCGTCGCCGTCATCACGCTGAACCGTCCCGAGGCGCGTAATTCGCTGTCGGACACGCTGACGCCGGCGCTGCGGACGATGATCCGCACCTGCGGCGAAAGCCCTGACGTCGGCGTGCTGCTGCTCACCGGCGCGGGCGAGGCGTTCTGCGCCGGCGGCAACGTCAAGGGCATGGGCGCGCATCGCGACCCGAAGAAGCTGGAGATGTCGTTCGACGACAAGGTCGCCGATCTCCAGGAGCGGCAGCGGCTGCTCACGGGCGCGCTGGTCTCGGTGCGCAAGCCGACCATCGCCGCCCTGCCCGGCCCCGCGGTCGGCGCCGGTCTCGCCATCGCCATGGCCTGCGACATCCGCATCGCCGCGCAAACGGCCTTCGTCGCCACCGGCTATGCGCGTATTGCGCTCAGCGGCGACTACGGCATCGCCTGGCTCCTCACCCGCCTCGTCGGCACCGCGCGGGCGCGCGAGCTGCTGTTCACCGGCGACCGCGTCGATGCCGCGCGCTGCGAAACGATCGGCCTCGTCAACCGAGTCGTGCCCGATGACAAGCTGCAGACTGAGGCTTTCGCGCTGGCAAAGTCCCTCGCCGAAGGCCCGCGCCTCGCGCTGCGCTACATGAAGGACAATCTCGACGAAGCCCTGCTGTTCGACTTCGAGACCGCCAGGGATCACGAGGCCGAGCGGCTGATCCGCCTGACCACGACCGCCGATCACAAGGAAGCGGTGCAGGCCTTCATCGAGAAGCGGAAAGCGGTGTTCACGGGGAAGTAGGCCTGGCTAGCTGGCGCTCGGTCGCAACCTCGACCGACTTCACCGACGACGCTGCCAAGTGAAGGCAAAAAAATGCCCGGTGCTGGCTAGGCCAGGCCGGGCTCGGAGTGGTGTCAGGCCGAGGCTGAGGGGCTACCGGCCTGACGGGAAAGGGCGGCGAGACGCCAGCTCGCGCAGGGAATGTCCTTCGGCGCGACGTTGATCTCCTTGTCGAAGCGCACCAGCTTCCAATCATCAGGATGATTGACGAAGCCGAAGCCGGATTTGCGCGCGAGCGAGATCATGGTTTCGTTGGAGCGCAGCGTATCGCCGAACATGTGCTCAGCGCCGAGCGCGGCGGCGCGGCATTCGAGATTCTTCATCAGCGCCGTGGCGACGCCATGGCCGTGCCAGCGATCATCGACCGACAGGCCGAACTCGAGCGTCGAGCTCTCGGCGTGAAAGGCGTAGCGAGCTTCGGCGACAATGGTCTCGAAACCGTCGACCATCATCGTCGCGACCACGGTGAAGCGCTCGCGCTCGCCCACCTGCAGGAAGTCGCGCAACAGCCCCTTCGGCAACTCGCTGATCGCGCCGAAGAAGCGGTTGTAACGGGAGCGGGTCGAGAGCGAGCGGAAATAGTGCTGAAGCTCCTCGGTGTCGCGCGGCTCGACGAAGCGAACGTTGAGCCGCTCACCATGCCGGGTACGCAGCACGTCGGAATATTGCTTCAGGTCTTCCAGGCCAAGGGTGCTCATGACACATGTCCAAGGTGACCAAAGGGACCGCCGGCGCCCCTGATCAGGCGGCGCCGGCCTGGCGGCCATCAGGCCCGCCAGAAGGGTTTCTCAGCCTCGAAAGCGATGTCGCTCCAGGACAGGCCAACGTCATGAAGGTCACGGGCGGTCCAGTTGGCGAGCTCGCGCCGGGTCCGATAGCGCTCGTGCCAGACGTGAAGGGTCTCACTGACCTGCTGGATCAGACCGGGTGCATGATGATTTATCATCGAATTGTGCGTCAAAGTGGACATGTTCAGCTCCTTGAGCTAACTTGGGCGCTAGTTTCTGCCTCTTAGCGCGCTGCGACAAACGACAATTTGTACCTTTTCGCATGAAATAACGTCATGCATCCTGCTGCCAGATGACTGCCAGATTGCCCTCGCTGAACGGACTGCGGGCCTTCGAGGCCGCTGCGCGCCATCTCAGCTTCACCTTGGCGGCGGCCGAGCTGAACGTGACCCAGACCGCGATCAGTCATCAGATCCGGCGGCTCGAGGAGGAGCTCGGCATCCGCCTGTTCATCCGGCAGAACCGCGCGCTGGCGCTGACGCCGGAGGCGCGCGACTACCTGCCTGGCGTGCGTGCCGCCTTCAACGACTTGCGCCTCGCCACCGACCGCCTGCTGCGCAAGGACGACGACAAGGTGCTTACGGTCTCGACCTTGGCCTCGCTCGCCGCCAAATGGCTGCTGCCGCGGCTGACCGATTTCCAGGAGCAGCACCCCGGCATCGACGTCCGCATCACGACATCGACGAGTCTCGTCGATTTTCAGCGCGACAATGTCGATGCCGCGATCCGCTATGGCCGCGGCCAATGGCCGGGTCTGCGTGCGGACTGGCTGATGGCGGACGAGCTGTTTCCGGTGTGCAGCCCCTCGCTGCTGCGCGGCGACAAGCCGCTGCGCCAGCCGGAGGATCTGCGCAACCATCCGCTGCTGCACACCTCCAACGCCAACAGCGACGACTGGCGGCTGTGGCTGACGGCGGCGGGCCTGCCGGCCGACATCGCGCGGCAGCCCGGCATCACCTTCGACATGATCTTCATGACCATCCAGGCTGCGATCGATGGCATCGGGGTTGCGATGGGGCGGACCTCCTACGTGCAGGACGACATCGCCAAGGGCCGGCTCGTCGTCCCCTTCAAGATCGCGCTGCCGGCCGACGCCGGCTTCTACCTGGTCGCGCCGGAGGGCGGCCGCGAGGCGCCGAAGCTGACTGCCTTCCGCCAATGGCTGGTCGCTGCAACGCAAAATAAAGTCTGAAAAATCATCAGCTTCCGCGGCAAATTCAATTGACTGTGCTCGGCATCATCGCCGCGCTGATCGTCTATCGCGGGCGGCGGCAAGGCGGTGCCGACATATGATCCGGTGGCGGGGGCTTTGATGGCGGGTCGTTCCGGGGCGATGCGAAGCATCGAACCCGGAACCTCGGGATTCCGGGTTCGGTCCTGCGAACCGCCCCGGAATGACAGTGAGAGCTACAACTCCACCACCACGTAGTCGCTCTCGACTTTGACCGGAATCGTCTCCACCACGTACGGCCCCTTCACCACGCTCGCGCCTGGCTCGACATGGGCCGGATAGCTCTTCACGCGGAAGCGGCGGGGATCGCAATAGGACTGGCCGGTGCGGATGTCGAACTCCCAGCCATGCCAGGGGCAGCGGATGATCTCGCCGAGCTTGGTGTATTCGATCTCGCCGGGATCTTTGGACTGCGCGAGGCCGATCAGCGGCCCTTCGCACAGCGCTGCGCCCTGATGCGGGCAGCGGTTCATCAGGCCGAAATACTCGCCCTTGATGTTGAAGACCGCGATCGGCCGACCATCGATCTCCAGAAATTTTCGCGTGCCGGGCGGAAGCTCATCGACCGCGGCGATCACATGCCGCGCCATTATGTCTTCCGCATGATCTGATCGAAAAACCGCTTCACACTTTTTCGGATCATGCGGCGATCCCGTAGAGCTTCTTAGCATTACCGAAATAGAACGCCTCGCGATTGGCTTCGCTCACGCCCGCCGGCAGCACCCGCGACGGCTCGTCATAGTCCCAATGCGGATAGTCGGTCGCAAACAGCAGCCGGTCCCAGCCGATCCATTTGATGACGTCGAACAGATCCTCGCGCCGCTCCGGATCCTCCATCGGCTGCGTCGTCCACCACACCTGCTCGCGGATATATTCCGACGGCGGCCGCTTCACATGCGGCACCTCGCTGCGCAGGCGCTGCCAGGCCTTGTCGAGCCGCCACGCCAGCGACGGCGCCCAGCCGAAGCCGGCCTCGATCATCACCATCTTCAATTTCGGGAAGCGCTCGAACACGCCTTCGAGCACGAGGCTCGCCAGCGCCGATTGCTGGCACTGCGAGTGGCCGACCATCTCCTCGATGTAATAAGACGGCCAGCCGGACGGCGTGATCGGGTTGCCGCCGAAGCCGAAGGCGTGCACGCCGACGGGAAGGCCGGCCTCTTCCGCGGCCTGATAGATCGGCCAATAGCGGCGCTGGCCGAGCGGCTCGACGTTGCGGCTCAGCAGCAGCACCTGCACGAAATTCTTGTCGCCGGCGCGCTCGCGGATCTCGGCGGCGGCCGACAGGCCGTCCTCATTGCCGACGACGATGGACGCCTTCAGCCGCTTGTCCTTGCTGGTCCATTTGTCGATCTGCCAGTCGTTGATCGCCGAGCACAGCGCAGCCGACAGCTCGTGATTGCGGATGCCCTGCCCGGTGTTGAGCGGATTGAGCACGCCGAGCTGGACATTGTTGGGATCGAGCAGCTGCTTTTGCATGAAGGAGAGCGACGAGCCCTGCGGGCCGCCTTCCGGCGGATAGGCGTCGCGGCGCGAGGCGTTGGGCTGGGCCTTCGGATAGGGCGGGCCTTCCATCATGCCCTGATAGGCATGGACGCCGTAGATTTCGAGATGATGCTGCCAGCGTTTGGCGAGATAGGGATAGAGCTCGGTGCGGGTGGCGCGGGCCGGATGGATGTCACAGTCCGCGATCGCGGATTTCGTTGTCAGGGGGGAAGCGGCTTCTTGGCTCTCGCGGAACTGGATATTCATCGCCTTGCCTCCTATGGCAGCGGGCTCAGGTCAGGCGGGGAAAAGTTGCATACGGATTGTCGATCATAATCTTGTGCACGAGATCGGGGGAAAGACCCTCGGGCAGCGCGTCCTGGCCGTCGAACTGCCAGTGCGGATAGTCCGTGGAGAATAGGACCAATTCGTCGGACTGCATATGATCAAACAGGCGAATTAATGTCTCAGGTTCCGGCGGCGCATCAAAAGGCTGTAACGAGAAACGGATGTTGCTGCGCACAATCTCCGATGGCGCGCGATCGACCCAGGGCGTCTCCATTCGCACCCCGCGCCAGAACTTGTGCAGGCGCCAGAGATAGGGCGCGATCCAGGAGATCCCGGATTCCAGCATCACCATTTTCAGCCGCGGATACTTTGCGAACACGCCTTCGACAATCAGGCTGGTGAGCTGGGTCTGGAATGCCTGGGCCTGACCGACATAGTCTTCGATGTGATAGGACCCCCAGCCCACCGCCGTCGGCGGATTGTGATAGGCGGAACCGGCGTGAATGCCGATGGCAAGTTCCAGCCGCTCAGCGACCTCGTAGATCGGCCACAGCGCGCGCTTGCCGAGCGGGGTGTCGCCCATCACGAGCATCAGCACCTGCACGAAGCGCTTGTCGGGCGCGCAGCGCTCGATCTCGGCGACTGATTTCTCGATGCTTTGCGTCGGGATCACGATCGCGCCGCGCAGCCGCGAATCGCGATCGAGCCACTCCTTGACGAGCCAATCGTTCAGCGCGCGGCAGAAGGCGGCCTGCATGTCCTCGGAAAACACCATCTGCACGCCATAGAGCGGATTGCAGATCGCGAGCTTGAGCTGGAAGGGATCGAGCACATGGCGCTGCATGTCGTCCAGGCTCTCACCCGGTTTTCCCTTCTCAGGTCGCCAATCGGGCCGCCCCACGATCGGCGAGTTCTTCGGGTAGGATTGCGAGACGAGATCGACCATGCCGCGCGTCGTCACCTGATCGCGCCAATAGTCGTTCAGGTACGGCAGTAGGCTGGTCAGATGCGGCACGGCCGGATGCACATCGCAATCCACCCCGCCGGCGATCAGGGACGTCATGACGTCTCCCTTCTCACGTTTCCTCGTCTTCTCTCTTCTGTCTGCCATTCAAGCAGGCCTGCCCGCCGCCCGCAACTCGGCCAAGGCTTCTGTCATATGCTAGGAAGGCTGGGCTCAGTTGCGAAGGCATAAGGGGTATTGGGATGAAAGAGCTCGTCGGCATTGCGGAACAAGTCGCAGCCAAACTGATCGCGTGCAAACAGACCATTGCGGTCGCCGAATCCTCCGCCGGCGGCCTGATCGCGGCGAGCCTGCTCGCGGTGCCCGGCGCCTCCGCCTATTTCCTCGGTGGCGCCGTGGTCTACACCCGCGATGCGAGGCGCGTGCTGATGGATATTTCGGATGAGGGAATGAAGGGCTTTCGTTCCTCGTCGGAGCCCTACGCAAAGCTGCTCGCCGAACGGATGCGCAGTCGCTTCAACTCCGACTGGGGCCTCTCCGAGACCGGCGCAGCCGGCCCCACCGGCAACCGCTACGGCGACGCCGCCGGCCATAGCTGCATGGCGGTCGCCGGACCTGCGGCCGAGGTAATGACGCTGGAAACTAATAGCAACGACCGGTTTGCGAACATGCAAGTATTCGCTGCGACGGCGCTGCAGTTGTTGCTGAGAAAGCTGGGGGAGTAAGTCGCTGAACCATGTGAGCGAGTCGGGCACAGTCTCACGCGAAGGCGGGCGATCCAGTACTCCGCAGCGCCTGTGATGGAATCGATAGGCCTCGGAGTACTGGATGCCCCGGTCAAAGCCGGGGCATGACAGCGGTGGGCGGGCAGACACTACCTCCCCAAATGCCGCATGAAAATCCGCACCACATAGCCGGGCACCCGCGGCGCTTCGTCGTAAATGTCCGACGCGATCCGCTCGATGGTGTCGCGGAGCGACAGGAACTGCGCCTGGCGCGCGCTGCTTTCGGTGCCTTGCATGCCCGCGAGCTCGTCCATCGCCGCGTCAGAGATCTGGCACTGCACGACCTCGTCGTCACGCATCATCGTGAAGCGAAAGGCCAGCCGTTCGAGATCATGGCCGATGATTCTGTCGCGCATGAGTGGCATCAAGTCGTCCCGGGTCGCGCCCCGCGCGGGACAATGCTGAAATTTTGACGACTTGTCACCTGCCCTGGAGTGGGGTTGCGCTTCGCAGCCAACCCACACCGCGCGTTCAATACACGAGCGCCGTGCCGGTCGGCTTCTCCAGCGCCGCAGCCAGGGATTTGTACTCCTCGCAATCGGTTCCGCAAATGGCAGCAATCCGGCTCAGATGATACATCGCCTGCTCGCGATTGCCCTGCTCGAGCTGCCAGAGTCCATAGTACTGCCAGGTCAGCACGTCGTTCGGGTCGGCCTTGAGCGCACGCTGGTACCAGACCTGCGACTGCTCGTAATCGCCGAGCTTGCGATAGGAGTAGCCGATGAGGTTGGCGACGTTCGGATGGTCGTCATGGCCGAGCGACCTCAATTGCGCAATCGCGGCCGCATAGTCGTTGCGCTCGTAGATGGTGTCATAGGCGACGCGATAGCCGGCCGCGAATGCGGGATCGCCGATGCTGGATTGATTGCTTGGCTTCTTGCCCTTCTGCGTTGCTCTGCTGCCGGGGCGCTTCGGATAGGTCGGCTGCGGTTTCTGATCCGAATAGGCGCCGGCGTAGGGATCGGAGGAGCTGATGCCGCCACCGCCGCCGCCACCCCCGCCTCCGCCGGCGGCCAAGGCCGGCGCGTTCAACAATGCTGCCGCAAACGTACCCAGCGCGACGAGCCTGATCATCGTCGTGAACATCTCGGTCTCCAGTCCTGTTTCGAGCGGCCCCGGACGAGGTGATAACCCTGTCTCGGCAGCGATATTCCAGGGCGTCGTGCTCACGGAGACGTCAGCGTTCGTACGGCAGGTCTGTTGTCCTTTACTGGAACGCGACTTCGGCGAAGCTGCGGAGCTTTCGCGAATGCAGCCGCTCGGATTCCTGCTGCTTCAGCCGCTCCAGCGCCTTCAGGCCGATCTCGAGATGCTGGCCGACGCGGCGGCGGTAGAATTCACTGGCCATGCCGGCGAGCTTGATCTCGCCATGCAGCGGCTTGTCGGAGACACAGAGCAGCGTGCCGTAGGGGACGCGGAAGCGGTAGCCGTTGGCGGCGATCGCGGCCGATTCCATGTCGAGCGCGACCGCGCGCGATTGCGACAGGCGACGGATCACGTCGCGGCCGGAGATCTCCCAATTGCGGTTGTCGACGCTCGCCACCGTGCCGGTGCGCATCAGGCGCTTGAGCTCAAAACCTTCGAGGCCGGTGACATCCTCGACCGCTTGTTCGAGCGCGACCTGCATCTCGGCGAGTGCCGGGATCGGCACCCAGAGCGGCAACTCGCGGTCGAGCACATGGTCCTCGCGCACATAGCCATGGGCGAGCACGTAGTCGCCGAGCCGCTGCGTGTTGCGCAGGCCCGCGCAATGGCCGAGCATCAACCAGGCGTGCGGCCGCAGCACGGCGACATGGTCGGTGACATTGCGGGCGTTAGACGGGCCTGTGCCGATGTTGATCAGTGTGATGCCGCGATAGCCCGACGCGACAAGATGGAAGGCCGGCATCTGCGGCGCACGCACCGGCGCAGTTCCGCTGGTCGCACCGCCATTCTGCATGATCACATTGCCCGGCGCGACGAAGGAGTCGAGGCCCGCCTCGCCCGACTGGAGCCGTTGCTGGCAGAGCTGCGCGAAGGCATCGACATAGAACTGGTAGTTGGTGAAGATCACGAAGTTCTGGAAATGCTCGGGATCGGTGCCGGTGTAGTGATATAGCCGGCGCAGCGAGTAATCGACGCGCGCGGCGCGGAACAGCGACAGCGGCTCGGGCGCGCCGGGCTGGAGCTCGAAGGTGCCGTCGGCGATGGAATCGTCCATGGTGGCGAGATCAGGCACGTCGAACGCATCGCGCAGCGATCGCGCCACGGGCGAGTTCTCGCTGGTGGTGATAGCGGCCTCGATGTTGATGTCGCGGCGATAGGCGAAGTGGATCGGGATCGGCTCGGCGGATTCGCCGATCTCGACGGGCACGCCGTGGTTCTGGATCAAAAGTCCGATCTGCTCGGTGAGATAGGCGCGAAACAGATCCGGCCGCGTCACGCTGGTCTCGTGCACGCCGGGGCCGGCGACGAAGCCATAGGAGAGACGCGAATCCAGCCGCGCATGCGTCGCGGTGGTGACGCGGACGAAGGGATAATAGGCCCGCACCCGCGTCGTGACGGCTTCGCCATTGACGTAGGCCTCGAACCGGTCGCGCAGGAATTTTGTGTTGCGCTCGTAGATCTCTTCGAGCCGGGCGACGGCCGCAGACGCGTCGGAGAAGGATTCGGTGGCGATGGTGGGGGGAGATTGCATGGTTCGACCGCCGGGTTGCTAGTGCTCGAGTCGAACTATAGCAAAGAAGGCGGTGCCGTAGGGTGGGCAAAGCGAAAGCGTGCCCACGTCTTTCTATCGAAACGTGAAAGGTGGTGGGCACGGCGCGTTGCGCCTTTGCCCACCCTTGATCTTAGCGCGTCACTTCTCGCGGAACGCCCGCATCAGCTGATCGTGCAGCGGCTTCATCAGATAGGACAGCATGGTGCGGTCGCCGGTCTGGACGAAGGCTTCGACAGGCATGCCGGGGATCAGCTTGACGTCGCCGAGGCGGGCGACCTCTTCGGCCGGCATCGAAACGCGGATGGTGTAGTAGCTCTGGCCGGTGCGCTGGTCGGTAGTGACGTCGGGAGAGACGCGGCTGACGACGCCGTTGAGCTCCGGCGTGGTGCGCTGGTTGAAGGCGGAGAGGCGCAGCAGCGTCTTCTGGCCGATCTGGAGCTTGTCGATGTCGACCGGATTGACCTTGGCCTCGACCTGGAGATCGTCGGCCTGCGGCACGATCAGCATCAACGTGTCGCCGGCGGTGACGACGCCGCCGACGGTGTGCACCGTCGATTGCAGCACCATGCCGTCCTGCGGGGCGCGGATGTCGACACGGCGGAGCTGGTCCTCGGCGGCGACCTTGCGCTCGATCAGCTCGCCGATCTTGTCGTTGGTCTCGCGCAAATCCTTGGAGACCTCGCTCACCATGTCCTTGTCGACCTGGATGATCTGGAGCTCGGTCTCGGTGATCTTGCCCTTGGCCTGCGCCCGCGAAGCGATGTACTGCGCGCGCTCGCCATTGAGGCGGGCGCTGTCGCGCTCGAGCGTGGTCAGGCGCGAGATCTGCACCAGGCGCTTCTCGTAGAGATCGCGCACGCCGGTGAGCTCCTGCTGCACCAGGGCGATTTCCTTGTCCTTGGCTTTCTCCTGCGCCTGGAGTCCCTCGATCTCCTCGTTGAGCTGCAGGACGCGCTCGCGGAGCTGCGCCTTCTGGCCGGCGCGGCCGTTGACGCGGACGTCGAACAGCTTGGTCTCGGCGGAGAGCAGCGCCTTGACGTCGGGATCGTCGGCGCGATCGAGCAACGATTGCGGAAACTCGATCTTGTCGATGCCGCGCTGCTCGGCCTGCAGTCGCGCCGTGCGTGCCTGCGCGGCGTCCAGATTCTTGGTGACGATGGCGAGGTTCGCCTTGGTCACGGTGTCATCGAGCCGCACCACGATGTCGCCGGCCTTGACAACGTCGCCGTCGCGGGCGCGCAACTCGCCGACCACGCCGCCGGTCGGGTGCTGCACCTTCTTGACGTTGGATTCGACCACGATCTGGCCCGGCGCGATCAGCGCGCCCGAGATCAGCACCGTGGATGCCCAGCCGCCGAGGCCGAGCACGAGCACCAGCACGATGCTGAGCCCGAGGATCAGGTGGAATCTGATCGACTGCCGCACGGTGTTCGTCGCAGCGGACTTTGTCCCGCCAATGGCCATCGTGCTCATGCTTTGGCCCCACCTTCGCTGACGACCTTGATCGGTGCCGACGGCACCGCGCGCGGCTGGAGCACTTGGGCGAGCACCTGCTCCTTCGGGCCGAAGGCCTGCATGCGGCCGTCGCGCAGCACCAGGATCTGGTCGACCGCCTCGACGCCGATCGGGCGGTGCGCCACCACGATGACGATGGCACCGCGCTCGCGTGCGGCACGGATGGCGCGCGTCAGCGCCTCGTCGCCTTCAGTGTCGAGATTGGAGTTGGGCTCGTCGAGCACGACCAGGAACGGATTGCCGTAGAGCGCGCGCGCCAGCGCAACGCGCTGCGCCTGGCCAGCGGACAGCGCAGCGCCCTGCTCGCCGACTTGCGTGTTGTAGCCCTCGCGCATCTTGATGATCATCTCGTGCACGCCGGCCTCCTTGGCCGCGGCGATGATGGCGTCGGACGTCGCCTCGGGATCGAACCGGCAGATGTTCTGCGCGATGGTGCCACCGAACAGCTCGACGTCCTGCGGCAGATAGCCGATGTGACGGCCGAGCGCGTCGGACGACCATTGGTCGAGCGCCGCGCCATCGAGCCGCACCTTCCCACGCACCGGCTGCCAGACGCCGACCAGGGCACGGATCAGCGAGGATTTGCCGGAGCCGCTCGGCCCGATCACGCCGAGGCCGTTACCGGCCTGGAGGGCGAAGGTGACGTCCTGCACGATCAGGCGCTGGTCGCCTGGCGGCACCATGGCAACGCCTTCGACCGAGAGGCGGCTGGTGGGCGCCTGCAGCTGGGTCGGTATCGCCTGGGCCGGCATCTGCTCGAGCAGGCGCGTGAGGCGCTGCCAGCTCTGGCGGGCCGCGACGAAGGATTTCCAGTGTGCGATGGCGAGATCGACCGGCGCGAGCGCGCGGGCCGATAGGATCGAGCCGGCGATGATGATGCCGGCGGTCGCCTCCTGGTGGATGACGAGATAGGCGCCGACCGCGAGCACGGCCGATTGCAGCATCATGCGCAGCACCTTGGCGACCGCGCCGAGCCCGCCGGCGACGTCGCTCGCGCGCTGATTGCCGGCGAGATATTTTTGGTTGGTCTCGCTCCAGCGCTGGTTCATGCGGCCGGCCATGCCCATCGACACCATGACTTCGGCATTGCGGCGGCTGGCGGCGGCGAGATCGTTGCGCTGGGCGGCGAGGCCCATCGCCTCCTTCGCCGGCTGACGGGACAGGAATTCGGTGACCAGCGTCAACCCGACCAGGATGATGGCGCCGACCAGGGCGGTGACGCCGATCATGACATGGAAGGCGAAGCAGATGGCGAGATAGAGCGGCAGCCAGGGCAGATCGAAGAACGCGCTCGGGCCCATGCCGCCGAGGAAGGAGCGGACATTGTCGAGGTCGCGCAGCGGCTGCAGGCCCTCGTTGCGGCTGCCGACCAGCAGCGGCAGGCGCACGATGGTGTCGAACACGCGCTTATTCAGGGCCTCGTCCAGCGCGGTGCCGATCCGCCCTAGGATGCGGTTGCGGATCATGTCGAGCACGCCCTGCGCCATGTAGAGGAAGCTGGCGAGGATGATCAGGCCGACCAGGGTCGGGATGCTGCGGCTCGGCAGCACCCGGTCGTAGACCTCCAGCATGAAGATCGACCCGGTCAGATAGAGCAGGTTGATCATGCAGCTCATCAAGCCGACGCCGACGAACGCCGTGCGACACGCGCGCAAGGCGTCACCGAGTTCTGAACGGCGGACGCCAGGTACGGCTGCCATCAGTCTGATCTCTTTCCGGGTAAGAGGGCGAAGCCCCTCATTTCACAGGTTCAGGGGTACTCGACCGGGATTAACATCGTGTTCTCTCTGCAACCAGGGCGGCCGAGTTAATCCAGGGCCCCGATGGGCCACATCTACCCCTGACGGCCCCGCGTGCAAGTCCGGTATTTCACAGGCTTTGCGGCTTTTTATAGCAGATGTTTCCGTCCCTCCCCAGCGCTGCGAGAGGCGGAAAGTTCCAAACTGGGGCGGCTACAATCTGCCGCCGCCACGTACCAGGCGGACGACCAGCAGCAGGATCACCGCTCCGATGGCGGAATAGACGATCTCGGATACGAGGCCGGTCCCGAGGCGAATGCCTAGCTTGGGAAACAGGAAGCTCGCCACCAGCGCACCGGCGATGCCGACCACGATGTCGCCGACGATGCCGAACCCGGTTCCGCGCACCACCTTGCCGGCGAGCCAGCCCGCCACCAGACCGACGAACAGGATGACAAGCAGGCCTTCGTTGGAAATGTACATCGGTTAAGTCCCTCTCCGTGGATGCCCGCATGGAACGGGAACCGGGATGAATGTGGTCTGAATGCTGTTCCCCAAGTCCCGGTTGCGGCTGCGAAAACAAAATATCGAAAACAACCCCATGCACAGTAGGAGCCGCGCTGGCACTCGGTGCGGGGTGGAGTGTGACAAGCCGGTGTTGTCGTGGAGGAATTTTGAATAAGCGGGCGAGGGAGTGCGGCCGACAGCCGGGCGAGAACTGGCCAACAGCTAAGAAACCGGCTCCGCCAGCACGCACCTCGCCGCCCGCCCCGGCCCGACCTCCACATTCGCCGGCAGCTGCTCCAGGCAGCGCGGCTCGGCGAGCTTGCAGCGGGGGGCGAAGGAGCAGTTGTGGGGCTTTTCGGCCAGCGACGGCGGGGTGCCGGGGATGGTTTCGAGCCTCTGGCCACGTTTGGCGCCGTGGATGGTGGAGGCGAGCAGGCCCTTGGCATAAGGGTGCACGGGGCTGCGGACGATATCGCGAAGCGTCCCCTGCTCCACGATCTGGCCGGCATACATCACCGCGACGCGGTCGCAGATTTCGATGGCGACGCCGATATCGTGGGTGACGAAGATGACGGACATGCCGAACTCGCGCTGCAGCTCGCGCAGCAGCAAGAGAATCTGGATCTGCACGGTGGCATCGAGCGCGGTGGTCGGCTCGTCCGCCAACAGAATCCTGGGCCGGCAGGCCAGCGCGAGCGCGATCATGGCGCGCTGGCGCATGCCGCCGGACATCTCGTGCGGATAGGCATCGAGCCGGCGTCTTGCCGAGGGAATGCGGACGACATCGAGCATTTCGAGCGCACGCGCGCGCCCTTCCGCAAAGCTCTTGCCCTCGTGGCGCACCACGCTTTCGGCGATCTGCGCGCCGATGGTGTAGACCGGATCGAGCGCCAGTGCCGGCTCCTGAAAGATCATCGACACCGTCTGGCCGCGGAACGACGACAGCTCCTCATCGTTCATGGCGAGCACGTCGCGCCCCATGACGTTCACGGTGCCCATGATCTGCGTGCGCTTCTTCGGCAACAGCCGCATCAGCGCACGCAGCGTCACGCTTTTGCCCGAACCGGACTCGCCGAGCAGGCCCAGCACCTCACTGTTGCCGAGCGAGAGATTGAGATCGTTCACGGCATAGATCGTCCGCTCGCCGGTGAAGCGGATGTTGAGGCCTGAGATCTCGACGAGGTTTGTCATGACGGCAGTTTCGGCAATCGATCGTGATAGTCGGTGGCGCGTTGGAAGGCGGCGCCGATGGTGAGCAGGGTGGCTTCATCGAAAGAGCGGCCGATCAGCTGCATGCCGACCGGCAGGCCGATTTTGGTGAAGCCCGACGGCACAGTGAGCGACGGCAGGCCCAAGAAGTTCACCGGGCGGGTGAACAGCGTCAGCCGCTGCAACAGTGCCGGCGCATTCGGGCCGCCGCCGACATCGCTCTCCTCGATCGTCGGCGCCGGGATCGGGGAAGCCGGCGCGATGACCGCATCGACGCCCGATGTCGCTGCGTTGTGCGCCGCCAGCGCCGGGCCGCGCCAGCGCATCGCTTCGAGATAGGTGATGGCGGGAACGGCGAGACCGTTCTGAAGCCGCATCAACACCTGCGCGCCGTAATCCTGGGGACGCTCGATCATCCAGCGCTTGTGGAAGGCGGCCGCTTCCGCTGCGAGCACGAGCTGGCTCGCCGCGGACAATTGCCGCTGGTCCGGCAGCTCGACCTTGACGATGTCGGCGCCCTCGCGCTTGAGCACCGCGATGGTCTCGTCCAGCACGCGCGCGACCTCGGCGTCGAGATCGTCGACATAGAACGACGAAGGGACACCGATCTTGAGACCTTTCAGCGAGCCCTTGGTCGCGCCGACATAGTCGGACAGCGGCTCGTGGCTGCAGGTGGAATCCGCGGAGTCCGCGCCGGCCATGAGCGCCAGCAGCAGCGCGCAATCCTCCGCGGTGCGGGCGAGCGGGCCGACCGTGTCGAGCGATTGCGACAGCGGCATCGCGCCGGCGCGGCTGACGCGGCCGACGGTGGTCTTGAGGCCGGTGACGCCGCAGAAATGCGCGGGCATGCGGATCGAGCCGCCGGTGTCCGAGCCCAGCGCCGCATAGGTCAAACGCGCCGCGACGGCCGATCCGGATCCCGAGGACGAGCCGCCGGTGATATGGGCGACGTTCCAGGGATTACGCACCGGGCCGTAATGGGCGTTGTGGCCGGTCGGGCCATAGGCGAACTCGGCAAGGTGCAGCGTGCCGAGGCGAACCTGGCCGGCATCCTTCAGCCGCTGCAAGGCGGTGGAGGTCACGGTCGGCACGAAATCGCGGCGGATCAGCGAGCCGCAGGTCGCGACATGGCCGGCGTCGTAGTACATGTCCTTGTGCGCGAGCGGAACGCCATGCAGCGGACCGCGGACATCGCCCTTGGCGAGCTCGGCGTCGGCGGCCTCAGCCGCCTTCAGCGCGGCTTCGGCGTCAATCGACATGAAGGCATTGAGATGCGGCTGCCACCGCGCGATTCGGTGCAGCAACGCGCGCGTCACCTCGTGCGAGGATAGCCGCTTCATCGCGATCGCGCGCGCGACCTCGGTGAGCGTCATCAAGGCAGGCTCAGTGCTCATTTCGACACCTTCTGCGTCTGCGCGATCGGATAGAGCGCGGGCTCGAGGTCGAAGGGCAGCGTGCCGGCGATGGCCTCAAAGCCTTCGAAGGCAGGCCCGATGGAATTTGAGATGCGAACCGCGATTTCGTCATCCACGGGGATGCCGGCGATCTGCGCGATCGGCTTGATCTCTTTCGGTGTCGGTCTTGTCATGTCGTTTCCCCTCTTGGCGCGCGGCTATGGCCTGAACCCGGAATCGCCATGTAGCACGCGGCCTCATGGCCCATCTTATCGAGCGCGGAGAGCTTTGGTGTCGCATTTGCGCAGAGCGGCTCCGCAAACGGACAACGGGTGTGGAAGCGGCAGCCGGGGGGCGGATCGATCGGATTGGGTGGATCGCCCGTGATCGGCGGCCTCTCGGTGCGGCGATCCGGATCAGACGACGGCATCGCCGCGAGCAGCGCGCGCGTATAGGGATGCGCCGGATTGTCCCAGACCTGGTCGACCGGGCCGAGCTCGACGACCTCGCCGAGATACATCACCAGCACGCGATCCGAGATGTAGCGGACGACGTTGAGGTCGTGACTGATGAAGAGATAGGTCAGTCCGAACTCGCGCTTGAGATCGGCGAGCAGATTGAGCACCTGCGCCTCGACCGATTTGTCGAGCGCGGAGACGGCTTCGTCCAGAATGACAAGTCGCGGCGAGAGCGCCAGAGCACGGGCGATGTTGACGCGCTGGCGCTGGCCGCCGGAGATCTCGTGCGGATAGCGGCTGGCGAAGTTTTCCGGGCGCAGGCCGACCTTGCCGAGCAGCTCACGCGCGAGGGTGCGCGCCGCGCCGTCGGCCATGCCGTGCACCTTGGGGCCGAAGGCGATGGATTCCTCGATCGTCAGGCGCGGATTGAGCGAGGCGTAGGAATCCTGGAACACCATCTGCATGCCGCGGCGCAGCTCGCGCAAGCTCAGCGACTGGCCGACGGTCATGCCGTCATAGATGATGTCGCCGGTATCGCGCGGCATCAGATGCATCAGGAGCCGCGCCGTGGTGGACTTGCCGCAACCGGATTCGCCGACGATGCCGACGGTCTCTCCCTTGGCAACGGCGAAGGAGACGTTGTCGACGGCGCGCACGGTGCGCTTTGCTGCGAACAGCCCGCCGCGCACGGGGAAGTGTTTTGTGAGGCCATTGACCTGGAGCAATGGCTGCGCGACGCCGCCGCGATCCTCGACCGGCTCGAGCATTTCAACGGAGGTTGTGGCGTCGGTCATGGCTGCGGTCTCCCACCTCTCCCCATCGAAACAGGACAATCGCACGTGCTCTGCGCCAAAGCCTGCACGCCGTCATGGCCGGGCTTGTCCCGGCCATCCACGCCTTGCCACGCGGAAAGAAGAACGTGGATGCCCGGGACAAGCCCGGGCATGACGACCTTCCGTGCCGCGCCATTGTCCATCTGCGTGATCATCTCAGTTCCTGATGTCCATGGCGCTGCGCAGGCCGTCCGAGAGCAGGTTGAAGCAGATCGAGACCGCGAAGATCATCGCGCCGGGCAGCGCGGCCACCCAGGGATTGACATAGATCGCGGTGCGCAGCGTGTTCAGCATCAGGCCCCATTCCGGCTCCGGCGGTTTTGTGCCGAGGCCGAGGAAGGAGAGACCGGCCGCCAAAATCATCGAGACCGAGATGAGGCTGGTGGCGTAGACGAAGATCGCGCCGAGCACGTTGCCGAGGATGTGCACGCGCATGATGGTGAAGGCGCCGGCGCCGGAGGCCCGCGCGGCCTCGACGAAATCCATGTTGCGCACGCCTGTCGTGACGCTTTCGGCGACGCGGGTGATCTGCGGCACGAACACGATGGTGAGCGCGACGATGGAGTTGAGGATGCCGGCCCCCAGCGCGCCCGAGATCGCGATCGCCAGCAGCACCGAGGGGAAGGCGTAGAACACGTCGACCGTGCGCATGATCGCGGTGTTGAGCTTGCCGCCGACATAGCCGGCAATGATGCCGAGCGAGGTGCCGAAGCAGAACGCGAGGATCACCGGCAGGATGCCGATCACCAGCGATAGCCGCCCGCCATAGATCAGCCGCGCGAGCATGTCGCGGCCGAGCTCGTCGGTGCCGAGCGGGTAGCCGACCGTGCCGATGTGGCGCAGGCGGCGGATCATCGAGCCCTTATAGGGGTCTTCGAGACCGAGCCATGGAGCGAGGATCGCCGAGAGAAAGATCAGCAGCAGCACCAGCGCGCAGGCCATGCTGACCTTGTCGCGCGTGATGCGGCGGCCGACGGTCGCCCAATAGCCGCGCGCCTTGCTCGCGGGCGCGGCCTGCAGCGCGGCGTCGGCAGTGGCGGACAACGGAAGCTCGCTCATTGCTAGCCCCGCTTGATGCGCGGATCGATCGCGGCTTGCGCGATGTCGACCAGGAGATTGAGGACGACGAAGAACAGCGCCAGGATCAGGATCGTGCCTTGCAGCAGCGGCAGGTCGCGCTGGAAGATCGCGGAGTTGAGCAGGAAGCCCGAGCCCGGCCAGGAGAACACGGTCTCGATCAGGATCGAGCCGCCGAGCATATAACCCAGCTGAAGACCCATCACCGCGAGCGCGGTCGGCGCGGCGTTCTTGATGACGTGGCGGAACACACCGCGCTCGTGCAGGCCTTTGGCGCGCAGGGCCTCGACGAAATCCTGCGAGAGGATGTCGCCGGTCAGCGCACGCACGGTGCGGGTGACGATGCCCATCGGGATCACCGAGGTCGTGATCGCCGGCAGCACGAGATATTGCAGATGCGCCCAGTCCCAGGCCCAGGAGTTGGAGCCGTTGGGACCTGCGCCGATCGCGGGCAGCCAGTTCAGCTGCACCGAGAAGATGATGACGAGCAGCATGCCGAGCCAGTAGTGCGGCACGGAAACGCCGGCGATGGCAAAGGAAGTGGCGACCTTGTCGATCCAGGTCTCGCGGAAATAGCCGGCGATCAGGCCGAGCAGGATGCCCATGGTGAAGCCGATGATGGCGGCGGCAATCGCCAGCGTTACGGTGTTGCCGACTGCGCGCATGACCTCGGCGAGCACGGGACGCCCGGTGGCGATGGAATTGCCGAGATCGCCATGCAGCGCGCGCATCAGCCAGAGGCCGAACTGCACCGGCAGCGGGCGGTCGAAACCGTAGGCGGCGCGCAGCTGCGCCGCGAGCTCCTGCGAGGCATCGGCGGGCAGCACCGCGACGAGCGGATCGCCCGGCGTGATGTGCACGAGCAGGAAGCACACCAGCGCGACGCTGATGACGATCGGGATGACGTAGACGATGCGTCTGGCGGTATAGGCGAGCACTTAGGTTACTCAGTCTGGAGCGAGAATATCTCAGCTGTCATGGCCGGGCTTGTCCCGGCCATCCACGTTGCGCTGTCATTCCGGGGCGATGCGCAGCATCGAACCCGGAATCTCGAGATTCCGGGTTCGCCCTTCGGGCGCCCCGGAATGACCGAGCAATTGGAAAGACGTGGATGCCCGGGTCATCTGCGCGAAGACGCGCTTCGCGCTTTTGCGCGGGCATGACGCGTTGTTGGAGCGAGAGCCGCCTCACTAGTTCATCGACACCAGGGAGAAGTCGATGAACCAGCTCTTCGGCTGCACGACGCCGGTCACCTTCGGGCTCATGGCGCGCGGGCCGACGTCGTGGGCGACGTAGAGGAAGGCGGCATCGTCGACGGAGGCCGCATGCAGCTCGGCAAGCGCGGCGTCGCGCGCAGCGGGATCGAAGGTCTGGCGGGCCTTCTTCACCAGCTCGTCGAACTTGGGCTCGTTAATGAAACCCCAATTGTTCGAGACCGGCGGCGCCATGCCCGATTGCAGGAAGCGCACCAGCGCGAAGAACGGGTCCATCGCCGCATAGGTGACGTTGGTCGCATTCGAGCCGTTGGCGCTGGGGTCCTTGGCGCCGCGGCGCCAGTTGGTGAACAGCGTGTTCCACTCGATGACGTCGAGCTTCACGTCGAAATAGCATTCGGCCAAAGCCTGCTGGAGATATTCGTTCATCGGCAGCGGCTGCATCTGGCCGGAGCCGGAAGCCGAGGTCTGGATCTTCACCGTCAGCTTCTTGTTCGGACCGAAGCCGGCCTCCTGCATCAGCTTTTGCGCGGCCGCCTTGTCATACTTGATCTCGAAAGTCGGTTTTCCCCGCCACGGATGGCCGGGCTCGAAGGTGCCGGTGGCCGGCACCATCAGGCCGGCGAGCAGGCCGTCCTTGAGGCCTTCGCGGTCGACGCAGAGGTTTGCGGCCTTGCGCACGCGAATGTCATTCCAGGGCGAGCCTTCGATGCGCGAGAACTGCCACGGCCAGACATGCGGCTGCTCGTTGGCGTAGAGCTTGAAGCCGCGCTGCTTGAGCTCGGGCAATGCGTCGGGCGCGGGCGCCTCGACCCAATCGACCTGACCCGAGAGCAGCGCCGCAGTGCGCGCGTTGGCCTCCGGCATGGGCAGGAGCACCATCTTGTCGACCTTGGGCACGCGGGCCTTGTCCCAATAATTCGCGTTCTTCACCAGCTCGAGCCGCTCGCGCGGGGTGAAGCTCGCCATCTTCCACGGGCCGGTGCCGGAGGCATCCTTGGCAAACGCGGTCCAGGCGGCCTGCGACTTCGCCTTGGCGTCCGCGCCTTCAGCCTTGTCATAGAAGGCCTGCCACTTCGACGGGCTCGCCATGAAGAGATTGGTGAGGTTGATCGGCAGAAAGCTGTCGGGCTCCTTGGTGGTGAGCTCGACGGTCATGTCGTCGATCTTCTTGGCCGAGGCCAGCGTCGGCATGCGCGAGGCGGTGACGCCGACCTGGCTGGCATCGAATTGCGGCGCGTCCTGCTTCAGCACCTTCTCGACGTTCCACACCACGGCATCGGCGTTGAATGGCGAGCCGTCATGGAAGGTGACGCCGGGGCGCAGCTTGAAGATCCATTTGGTCTTGTCGGCGTCGTCCACCTTCCACTCGGTGGCAAGGCCGGGGATCACCACGCTCGGCTTGTCGGCGGAGGACAGGTCCCAGCCGGTGAGCGCGTCGTACATGGTGAGGCCGGTGAAGCGGTTGCCTTCAAAGCCCTGGTCAGGCTGACCCAGCGTGCGCGGAATATCGGCAGCCGTCATGCCGATGCGCAGCACCGTTTCCGCAGCGGCCATGCGCGGCCATGCGGCCGCGCTGCCAAGCGCCAAGAGCGCGATCAGCGCCGCCCGTGTCTTCTTGTTCTTGATAAGCATCGCCTCGATCCTTCTTCGGCTTTCGATGATTAATTTTGATGCAATCGTATGCAATGGCTATGCCAAGGAGAAACTTATTCTGCAAATTGCCCCTGCGACGACAAGTCCTTGTGATGACGTATAGGCAAAAGCGACGCGCTGCCTATTCTGGCATCAAGATTGCAAGTTTGGTCCAGAATCCTCCCTGGAGCTTTGGGCCATGCGTATTCGTCTATCGGCCAGCCTCGCCGTGCTCGCGCTGGCGCTTTCCGCACTCACCGCACGCGCCGAGACGGTGGTGCGCTATGGCATCTCGATGGCGGACATTCCGCTGACCACCGGCCAGCCGGATCGCGGCGCCGGCGCCTATCAGTTCACGGCCTACACGATCTACGATCCGCTGGTGGCGTGGGAGATGGACGTCGCCGACCGTTCCGGCAAGCTGGTGCCGGGCCTCGCCACCGAGTGGAAGGTGGACGATGCCGACAAGACCAAGTGGCGCTTCAGCTTGCGCAAGGACGTGAAGTTTCACGACGGCAGCGAGTTCAACGCCGACGCGGTGATCTGGAATCTGGACAAGGTGCTCAATGACAAGGCGCCGCAATTCGACAAGCGGCAGAGCGCGCAGGTGAAGACCCGCCTGCCCTCGGTCGCGAGCTACGCCAAGATCGACGATTTCACGGTGGAGATCACGACCAAGACGATTGATTCGTTCTTCCCCTATCAGATGCTGTGGTTCCTGGTGTCGAGCCCGGCGCAATACGAGAAGCTCGGCAAGGACTGGGACAAGTTCGCCAGCCAGCCCTCGGGCACCGGCCCGTTCAAATTGACGAAGCTGGTGCCACGCGAACTCGCCGAACTCAGCAAGAACCCGGACTACTGGAACAAGAGGCGCATTCCCAAGGCCGACAAGATCGTGCTGGTGCCCATGCCCGAAGCGCTGACGCGTACCAACGCGCTGCTTGCCGGCCAGGTGGACCTGATCGAGACGCCGGCGCCCGATGCCGTGCCGCAGCTGAAGGCGGCCGGCATGAAGATCGTCGACAACGTCACACCGCATGTCTGGAATTATCATCTCAGCGTGCTGCCGGGCTCGCCCTGGACCGACATCCGCCTGCGCAAGGCGCTGAACCTCGCAATCAACCGCGACGAAGTCGTCGGCCTGATGAACGGCCTCGCCAAGCCCGCCAAGGGCCAGGTCGACCCGTCGAGCCCGTGGTTCGGCAAGCCCAGCTTCGAGCTGACATATGATCTCGCCGCGGCCAAGAAGCTGGTCGAGGAAGCCGGCTACTCCAAGGCCAAGCCGCTGAAGACCACCTTCATCATCGCGCAGGGCGGCACGGGACAAATGCTGTCGCTGCCGATGAACGAATTTTTGCAGCAAAGCTTCAAGGAGATCGGCATCGAGATCGACTTCAAGGTGGTCGAGCTCGAGACCCTCTACACGCATTGGCGCAAGGGCGCGGCCGACGAGATGAATGCCGGCATCACCGCCAACAACATTGCCTATGTCACCTCCGACCCGCTCTACGCCATCGTCCGCTTCTTCGCTTCCGACCAGATCGCGCCTGTCGGCGTCAACTGGGGCGGCTACAAGAACCCGAAGGTGGACGCACTGATCAAGGAGGCCAAGCAGACCTTCGACACCGCCAAGCAGGACGACCTGATCGCGCAGGCGCATGCCTTGATCGTGGACGATGCCGTGCTGGTCTGGGTCGTCCACGACACCAACCCGCACGCGCTGTCGCCGAAGATCAAGCAGTTCGTGCAGGCGCAGCACTGGTTCCAGGATTTGACGACGATCGGCGTGGAGTGAGGCGGCTGGCTGCGCGCCGCTGCCGTACGGTGGGCAAAGCGCAAGCGTGCCCACCAAATGATGCGGTGAGAAAGACGTGGGCACGGCGCTAACGCGCCTTTGCCCACCCTACGGGAGCGATGTTTGGTGCTCGCGCTTCACTAAAGCATGATCCCGGAAAAGTGCGCAGCGGTTTTCCGAAAAGATCATGCGCAAACAACAAGCTAAAACGCGATGACGATTCATCCTGATCTCATCGCGCTTTAGGCGGGGACGACCGCGAGTACGTGGCGCCGGCAACCCCAACAATACTCGGTCCTACTTCGTCAGCAGCGCATAAGCCCCGGTCCAGCCTTCCGCCGGCGGGTTGACCTGGAAATCCTTGATCCGCGTCTCGTACAGCTTGAACAGCTTTTCCAGCGTGTCAGCATCCTCGCTCTTGCGGCCGCGCGCGATCGCGTCGAGCGCGCCCTGCCAGTCGCGGCTGCGGTAGCAGCCGAGCATCTCGATGGTGATGTTGCGCAGGCGCTGGAAGGCGGCCGAATGCATCACGTCCTCGCGGCCCGCGATGGCGTAGATCACCTCCGGCTCGGTCTTGCCCTTGACCATGATGAAGTCGAGCTCGAGGATCGCGAACTTGTCCTTGGCGGCGAGCGCGGTCCGGGATCCCACGATGATGGGAAAACCGTATTCCTTGGACTGTCCTTCCAGGCGCGAGGCCAGATTCACACTGTCGCCCAGCACCGAATAATTGAACTTGCGGTCCGATCCCATGTTGCCGACAACGCCGATGCCGGTGTTGAGACCGATGCCGACATTGAGCGGGATGTAGACGTGGCCGCCATGGGCCGCCTCCTCCTCGCGCTCCTTGTTGACCACGTCGATCTTCTCGAGCATCTGGATCGCAGCCTCGCAGGCGTTGATCTCGTGCTGGAGATCATCGAGCGGCGCATTCCAGAACGCCATGATGGCGTCGCCCATGTATTTGTCGATATAGCCCTTCTGCTCGATGATCACGTTGGTCAGCGGCGTCAGGAAGCGGTTCATCAGCGCCGTCAGGCCTTGCGGATCGTGCTTGTAGCTCTCCGAGATCGAGGTGAAGCCGCGCACGTCGGAGAACATGATCGTCATCTCGCGCTCCTCGCCGCCGAGCTTCAGCTTCTCCGGCGACTGCGCGAGCTGCTCGACCAGCACGGGCGACATGTACTGCGCGAACTGCCCGCGGATCTGCACGCGCTGGCGCTGCTCGCGAACGAAGCTGGAGAAGATGAACGTGATGTAGATCGCGGTCGTCGAGAGCAGCGGATAGGTGAAGTCGATGAGGTAGCGGTACTGCGCGTAGAAGAACCAGGACGTGCCGACGAGGCTCGCGGCGAACATCGCGCCCGCGAGCACGAGGCGAACCGGTCCGAGATTCGGCGTGAAGATAATGACGAGCAGGCCGATGATCAGCGCGGCCAGCAACTCGACGCCGAGCGCATAGTTGGGCTGCGAGATCACCGCGCCGCTCAGCACGCTCTCCAGCACTTGGGCGTGGATCTCGACACCGGGCATAGTCGAGGACACCGGCGTGGTCTTGATGTCGTTCAGACCGACCGCGGAGGTGCCGATCAGCACCAGCTTGCCATTGACCTTGCCCGGCGACACCGTGTTGTCGAGCACATCGGCGGCCGAGACGTAGATCGAGGGATCCCGCCGCGCATAATGCACCCAGAGCTGGCCGTTCTTGTCGGTCGGGACCTCCAGGCCCTTGAGGCGGACGGAGCGCACGCCGGTCTTGTCGGCCCTGACCAGCAGCGTCGGCGTTCCCGTGACGACGCGCAGGATCTCGAGGCTGAGCGAGGGCATGATGTTGCCCTGGGCGCGCATGATCATCGGCACGCGCCGGATCAGTCCATCGCGCTCGGTCCTGATAGTGAACAGGCCGCGGCCGGCCGCGACCTCCTCGATGACCGGCACGTTGCGCAAGAGGCCGGGAAATTCGAACAGGAAACGCTCGGCGTTCTCCTCGCCGACCGTCGCCACGCCCGTAAAGGGAAGCGACTTGTCGAGCTCGGTGAGGGCGTCGGGAAGCCCGGTCTCGCCCAGCACGACGCGCGAGCGCTTGATTGCTTCGGACAGGATCTGGTCGTTGGTCGGCAGCTCGCGCAGCTTGGCGCGGGTGGCATCGTCCAGATACCGCATCTGGCCCGCGACGATGTCCGGATTGAGCCGGTCGGCTTCCGAGAACACCACGTCGAAACCGATCGCGACCGCGCCGTTGCTGGTGAGGGTCTGGATCATATCCGCGATCCGCGTCCGCGGCCACGGCCACTGCCCGAGCCTGGCGAGGCTCTTGTCGTCGATGTCGACGATGGTAACCGGCCGCGCCGCCTTGTGGCGCGGATCGAGCAGCTGGAACATGTCGAAGGTGCGCAGCCGCAATTCCTGGACCGGCGGCGGATCCCACAGGCGCAGTCCCGCAAACACGACCAGCAGCATGAGGCACATCACTCGCGCAAGGCCGAGCTTGCGCGCAAACCACCGCCGCAGGATCTTGAGACGCTTCATTTCACTAGGACTTCCTGTCCCGCATCATGCCGTGCGCACCGATCATGGCGCGCCGGCGCCCGATTGGCTATTCCCCGGATGGGAAGGATCAGGGATTTTTTTGCCGGGGGCGAGCTGCGTGTTCGTCGCCGCAAGCTGGCCGCGCACCCGACCCCGGTGCACATCAGTGGAAGATGAAATCGCTGGTCTTGAGGTTCGCGGCGATCACGTTCTTGAGCAGCAGCGACTCAGTCTCCATCACCGGCGCGCCCTCGCGCTGCGTGACCTGCTGATGCCACGTGACCAAGGTGTCGCTGGTGCCGCCCTGCTGGACAACCGTGAGATTGCCGATGGAGCTGACGTCCGAGAACTGGCGCAGATCGATCTTGTCCAGCCCTTCCGTGAAATCGGTGATGGTGTGCGTGAATTCGGTGACGGGATGTCCATGGTCGTACAGCATCCCCGGCGCGAACACGAACTGATCCTTGGCGCCGCCGCCGGTCAGCGTGTCGCCGGTCGTGGTCGCGAAGATGACGTCCTTGCCGTCGGTGCCTCGCAGGGTGATGCCCTGGCCGGTCTCGCCGGCCTCGTTGAAGATGAAATTGACGGTGTCGGACAGACCGCTGGTCTTGTCCGTCACGGTGAGCGTGATCTGGTCCGCCTCAGGCCGGACGCTACCTGGATAGTAGGTGACGCCATCCGCGAGGGTCGACTTGATATTTTCGAGGTCGCCGCAAGCTACCCCCGGATCGACGCTGCTGCCCGGATCATGCGCGGTCGCCACGATCCTGAAGTCATCGGTGGCAGCGCCCGAGTCGGTATCGACGACCGAGAGGCCGGTGATGGTATCGATATTGATTTCGTTACTGTGCCAGACGTGGAAGCTCTCGGTGTTGATGACCGGGCCGCTGTCTGCGGGCGCCGGCGTATCGTCGTCCGTGTGGATCGTGATCCGCGTGTGGCCGGTGCCGTCATCGCTGCCGGCGAAGTGCGTGTGGCTGTAATCGGCGCCGGTCAGGGTCAAGCTCATGGTCTGACCATCATTGCCGGTAACCGTCAGCACGCCGCCGGTCGAACGATCGGCATTGGCGACATAGACCGCGCTGGTGCCGGGTCCGTATTTGATGGTCGACAGGTCGATCGTGTCGGTCGCGGACAGTTCCGCGATCGATCCGCCGAAGCTCGCGGTGTCGATCTGAAGCTCGGCGCCGTCGCCCGCGAGCGTGATCGTCTGCGAGACCGAGCCATCGAGCTTGAGCAGCGCGCCCGCATCGACGGTGACCGAGCCGGTGCCGGACAGCGAGCCGAACAGGGTCAAGGTGCCATCATGGACCTCGATGGTGCCGGTATTGGCGATGGTCCCCGAAATCGATGCGGTGCCCCAGCTGTCGATCTCGTGAGTGTTGGTGATGTGCAGGCCGGCCCCGAAAATCGAGGCGCCGTTGAGCAGATCGATGACGCCGTCGTTGACGATCGAGGACAGGTTGCCGAACACGCTGGTGCCGGAGACGGTCCAGGTGCCGGCCGCCGCGTTGTCGAAGGTCGCATGTGCGACCGAGATGTTGCCGTTGATCGCGTGGAAGTTGTTGATGGTGATGGCGCCGCCGGTCTCGACGATCGCATAGGTCGTCGAGGTCACGGTGCCGGCGCCTGGTCCGATCGTGCCGGAATTGTCGATCGTCGCCAAGCCCGTGGTGTTTTCCTGGATGAAGATCGCCGTATGGCCGGTCGGAGCCACGATCGAGCCGGAATTGGTGATGTGGGTTGAGCCGGTCGCGCCGGCTTCGTTCTGGGTGACGCTGATGCCGGCGAGGCTGGTGCTGGTGATGTCGCCACCGTTGACGATGCTGACGTCGCCCGCGCCGCTGGCGATGGCGGCGAGACCAATCGCGCCCGTGGCGGAGCCTTCATTGGTGACGCTGACGTCGCCGCCGCCATGATCGAACGCGCCGATCGCCGTGCCTGCGGCGGTGATCTCGGAATTCTGGCCAGTCTTGACCGTGATGTCGCCAACGCCCCAGGTGAACGCCTCGATGCCGTAGCCGGCATCTGCGGTGATCTTCGCATCGCTGTCGACGAGGACGTCGCCGTGGACCGCGTTCGAGAAGGCGCCGGTCCCGCCAGGCTTGTAGCCGGCGATGATTCCGCCCGGCGTGGCGTTGTCGTTGTTCAGCGTCGTGCCGGAATGGATGGTGCCGTGCGCCTCGACCGAGATCGTGCTGCCCACGCCTTGCGCGATCGCGTCCGCGAAGCTGACGGCGACGATGCCGGAGCTGCCTGAAGTGATGCTGTCGCCCTTCGCCAGCGTGACGCTGATGTCGCCCTGGTCGACGCTGAAGGCCCTGATGCCGTAGCTCGTCGCGCCCGAGATCGTGACGTTCTCGCCGAGCGTGACCGCCACGTCGCCGGTGCCGCCGCTCAAGCCCGCGGCGTTGATGCCGATGCTCTGGGTGCCGGCAACGGAGATCGTCGTGCCGGCAAAGCTGGTCACGGTGACATTGCCATTGCCGTAATTGTAGGCGTCGATGCCATAACCGGCAGCGGCGGTGATATTGGCGTGGTTGTTGACGACGACCGCGCCGTTGACGCCGGTGTTGTCGTGGGTGCCGATCGTGGCGCCGGTGTAGCCGACCTCGATGCCACCAGGCGAATTGCCGGCGAGGTTCGGGCTGCTGCCGGAGTTGATCGTGCCGTAGGCGTTGATGGTGATCGTGCTGCCGTCCGCCGCGTCGAGCGAGACCGCGCGATTGACGACGACGATGCCCGAGCTGCCGGAGGTGATGACGCTGCCGGCCTCGGTCGTGACGCTCTGGCTGCCGCTGCCATAGCTGCGCGACCGGATGCCGTAGACCGAGCTGCCCGTGATCGCGCCGCCGGCATCGATGGTGATATCGCCGCCACCCTGCGTGACCGCGTCGATGCCGTAGGCGCCGCCCTCGGCGCCACCGCGCTGGGTGATCGAGATGTCGCCGCCATTGGCGCTGTTCAGATTCTGGACGAGAACGCCGACCGAATTCGCGCCGGTGCCGGTCGCCTTGCCGGTGACGTTGTCGACGGTGATGTCGCCGACGCCGCTGGCGCTGTCGCGCAGCGTGATGCCGTTGCCGGCGAGGCCTTTGACGTCCCCGGTCGCCGTCAGCGAGACGTCGCCGGTGCCGCTCTGCGTGACGACGACGCCATTGGCGGCACCTGTCAGAGTTCCCGCGGGCGTAACGACGATGTCGGCAGGCCTGGCCAGCGTGCCGCCCGACGCCATGAAAGTGAGCGCATTTCCGTTCGACGTCGTGATGTCGGCCGTACCCGTGACGGTGAAGGTGCCGCCGGTCGACGATTGGCCGGTGATGGTGCCGGTAAAGCTCTGGCCCGCGACCTTGTCGAGCTGGAGCGTGTCGATGCCGCCGGCGAAGGTGACGGTCTGCGCCGTCGCCCCCGCGAGCTCGAGCGTTGCGCCGTCGTCGATGATCACCCTGCCCACGCCGCTGAGACCGCCGGACAGGTCGAGCGTGCCGGCCTGCACCTCGATGCTGCCGGTGTTATCGACGGCCGCCGAGACCGTGTTGAACCCGGAAACGCCGTAGAGATTGCCGGCATTGCCGAGGCTGCCGCCGTTGATCGAGACGTCGGTGAGATAGAGCTTCGAGTGGCCGTCGACGGTGATCGTTCCGGTGCTGCTGTTGCTGACAGTGAGATTTGCCAGCTTCAGCACGCCATAGTTGATCGCAACGAGAGAGGCGGTGTTGGAGATATCTTCGCCGGAGATATCGAGCACACCGCCGTTCGCCTGAACGAGACCGTGATTGGTGATGGTGTGGATCGTGGCAGGATCGATCGTCAGCGTGCCACTGGTGACGGTGATCGTACCCGTATTCGTGATGTCGGCATCGTCGATGGCGCTCGCGCCGGTCGATTCCAGCGTGCCGGCGATCGTGACCGTGCCGCCATTGATGGTCGCGCCGTTGACCGTCAGCTTGCCGGTGGCATCGACCGTGACATGGCCGGCGTTGGTGACACTGGTGCCCTGGTCGATGCTCAGCCAGCCATTCGCCAGCACCTTGATCGTGCCGGTCGCGGCGTTGGAGACGGTCTCTTGAGCGAACTCGGCCGTGCCCTTGACGTTGACGTTCCCGGAATTGTCCAGCGTGCCGTTCTCGATCAGGCTGGTGCCGTCGAGCTCCAGCGTGCCGAGAATGGCGACGGTGCCGCCATCGACGGTCGCGCCGTCGACGATCAGCGTCGTACCGCCGTCGGCCTTCAACGTGCCGCCGGCATTGTGGATCGCAGCCAGCGTCTTCAGCGTGCCGCCGGACAGCTCGATCGTGCCGGAATTGGTGATCTTGGTACCGGCAGCGAAATCGCCGCCGCCCGCAAGCGTCAGGTGGCCGGCATTGGTGAGCACGCTGGTGCCGAGAATCTCGGCCTTGCCGCTGACCGACATCGTGCCCGTCGCGGCGTTGGTGAGGATCGAGTCCGCGCTCATGTTGAGCGCGCCTGCGATCGTCAGCGAGCTCTGGTTGATCAGCTCCGGCGGCGGGCCGCCGAAATCGTTCATCGTCACCGACTTGGCATAGGCGACGGTGTCGATCGTCACCGGATAGGACGGGGTCAGGCCGTGCAGCTGATCGGTGATGACGATGACGTCGTCATTGATGGTCGGAACGGTACCGGTTTCCCAGTTGGCCGCGTCTTTCCAGAACCCGCCCGAGGGAGCGCCCGCCTTGTCGGTCGCGATCCACACCACGGCGGGCGCGTCGGTGCCCGTGATGGTGACGGTGATGGTCTGCTGCGAGATCGCTCCTTGCGAATCCGTGAGCGTCACGGTGTAGACCAGCGTCAGCACCTCGCCCTTCGGGATGAAGTCGGCGAGATAGACCGGTAGATCGGCCAGCGACCAGTTGATGGTGCCGGTACCGTCGCCGGTGCTGTCGGCGCCCGACGCGATGGAGACCGACATCGCCTTCGCAAACGCCGCGAGCGGGCCCGGCGGCACGGTGCCGTCGGGAAGGGTCGCGCTGGTGAGCTTCACCGACACCGTGTGCGTGTCGGTGAGGTCGACATCGTTGAAGCTGAGTGTGCCCGAGGTCGGAACGTCGCTGGCGAGCGGACCACCGGGCACGCTGGTGCCGCCCTCGAAGGTGATGGTCGGCACGCTCGTGGTGATCACCGGCTTGTCGTTGGTGCCGGTGATCGTGATGGTGATGGGAATGAGGGCGGATTCAGGATTGACGGCGAAATTGTTGTTGATGCGGACCATGTAGGTCAGCGTCAGCGTTTCACCGGCCGCGAGAAAGTCGAAGACGTGATCGGGGATCGTGTAGGTCCAGACCGCCGAGCCGTTGTTGTTGTTGGCGGCGTCGGGGACGACCTGGATAGCGATCTGGGTCGCCGCGATGTCCTGCTTCTGAAGCGCGGAGAGCGTGCCGGTGACGTCCTGCTGGCCGGCATTCTTGTAGACGTAGTTCGGCGCGGCGGCGAGACTGATCGATACCGTCGGCTGGTCGCCGAGATTTTGGTCGACGAAGGTGATCCGGCCTGAGATCGTGTCGACACCGACGGTGTCGCCGGTCCCGTCCGCGCGGTCGCCGGTCGCGTTCGCGCGCTCGGTCAACGTGAAGGCCGTCTTCACATTGCCGTTGGCATCGAGGCTGCGCGCATCCGGCGGACCGGGAATGCGGGTGCTGGTCGCCGGTGAGTGGCCTGGCCCCGCGGACGTCTGCGGATTGAGGTTCGTGAAGATCGGGATCGCGGTGGCGCCGGAGGGCGTCTTGATCAGGATGCCGTCGGGGGTTTGCGTGATCGTGTCGGTGAAGTTCGTGGTGAGCTTGGTATTGGTGTTGTTGTCGGTGAACTTCAGCGTGAACACATCCGTGATCAGCTTCTGCACGTCCGGCGACAGCAGCCCATTGGTGATCGAGACGTTGCCGCCGCTGATCTGGATCATCTGGCCGGCCTGGTTGACCGTCGCGATCGGCAGCAGCGTGACCTTGTCGAACAGGATGTAGGAGCCGGTCGTGCCGTTCGGCTCGACCAGCACCTGGAAGCTCGCCTGCGGCTGCGGATCGCCGCCGCCGGCAGGAACGACGAAGTTGATCTGGGTCAGCACCGCCGTGCCGCGGATGCCCATGGTGGCGACCGGCGTGTCGATCTTCATGTCGCCGTGCTTGGCGGTCTCGCCGGCGACGAAGGTGATGGTGCCTGCGACAAGGCTCAGCAGCGAGGAGTTGCTGGACCCGTTGGGGTCGTAGACCATCTCGTTCAGCACCATCCGCGCATTCGAGGACAGGCCGAACACGGTGCCGTCGATGAAGGTGATGCCGATCGTCGAATCGGCGCCGGTCGAGACCACGTCACCTTTCTCGACGTTGTCACCGTTGTTGAGGGTGACCGAGACGCCGTTGCGGATCGCGGTCGCGCTGCCCGACAGCTTGGTGACATGGCCGATGACCTGGGCCGCGGCAACGCCGGAGGCGGCCTGCGCATATTGCACATTGCCCGTCAGCGCGCTGACGACGTCGCCGGTGAGATGGGCGCCGTCGCGCGAGGCGACCGCCGCGCGCTTGTCGCCTCTGAAATAATCGTGAACGACGAACTCGTACCCGTCATGGGACAGCACGAGATCGAGGCCGGCGCGCTTGAACTCGCCGTTGAAGATCAGGTTGGCATCGGGGACGACAACCGCGCCGTCGGGTACGTGCCCCTGCGCCTTGGCGATGAACGGCTTGCCGGTAAAAGAATCGACATGGAGGTCGACGGGCGAGTGGGAACCCTGACCGTCCATAGAGATCGCGGCGTCAAATTTACCAGCGTAATTCAACCAGGCACCGTAAAAAGGGTTAATATTTATGTAAGTATCGACCGACTAAGCTTGCTTAGCATTACCGAGTCGTTAGCGAAACCATCTATTGCTTGTGTGATTTCGTGTCACTTGGCCGCACAAGCGGCGCCGAGCGACGCCGCCACAGTAAAACTGAAGTAGTTTTGGAAACATCCCAAGGTCGAATTTGGCTTATCCGCGCACGTTTCCAGTCATCCAAAGTAATCTGTCGTAGGTGTCACAACGACAGATACTTGTGTCATCTTTCCTTCGTGGTGCCCCGCAGCATCCTGCGGCAAATACGGGTCTGAATCCGTGACCTAACTAACAGAAGCCGTGAAATAGCGGACTGTTAGCCATGGCATTCAGAATCGCCCGCCTTACAACTTTTGCCTGCAATTGGCCCCGTTTCGCGGCAGCGAGCGCTTCCTAGCCGGCGAATCGTAAAGTTTTACGCAATTTGGACAGGCGCGTTTCAGCCTGTCCTCCGGTTTTGGGGCCCTGGCCGTCCGCGTTAAGCAGAACAAAACGGCCCGCCTCGCACTATCTCCGCGAAAGCAACAAAGGCCGGTGCGTCGAGGTCGAGGGGACCCGGCGAAGCCGGAAGGGGATGTCAGATGGAGACCGCTGCTCGCTCGCGCGCCTGGCGCGCAATCCTTGTCATGTGCGGCTTGATCCTGCTCGGATCGGCGGCCGAGCTTCGCGCGGGCTCGCTGCTGTCGCCCGGAGCGGGCGTCCTCGTGCGCAAATCCGCCGAGCCGTTCGGCGTGTTCGCCTTCGCGATCTCCGGCGGCGCCCTACGGGAGAAATGGTCTGCGCTGAAGGCCAGGCTCGACGACGACATGGTGCAGCTCGCGCTGTGCGACGGCGACCGTGACAATTGTGCTTCGCCCGCGGCGCTGAAGCTGCTCGCCATCGTCGACCAGGCCCGTGCCCGCGACGGCCGCGCCCGGCTAGGTGAGACCAACCGCGCCATCAATCTTGCCATCCATCCCGCCGATGATGGCGCTGACGACGTCTGGAGCTCGCCGCTTGCGACCTTCGCGCGCGGCGCCGGGGATTGCGAAGACTATGCCATCGCCAAGCTCGCCGCGCTGCGCCTTGCCGGCGTTGCCGCCGACGATCTCCGCATCGTCGTGGTGCGCGACGTCAGGGCCGGCGAGGAGCACGCGGTGGTCGCCGCAAAGCTCGACGGCCACTGGCTGATGCTCGACAACCGCCGCATGGCGATGGTCGAGGACGACGCCGCACGGAGCTACCAGCCGCTGTTCGTGCTCTACCAGGCGGCGGTGATGAAATATGTCGACGAGCCGGTGCGGTTCTCGATGGTCGCCGCCGAGGCGCGGTGATCCAGAGTGTATACTCATAGAGGCGCAGATGTCGTCTCTTGGGGTCTAAGCAGAAATGTTCTGCTTAAGCGGAGTATTGCCGTTTTTGGCCCATCGCTACCACGTCCCACGGCCAAGGATATGTCGGCCGTCAGGGGTAGACCGGACCTAACGTAAGCCGGGCCAAACCGTCGCGATTGACCCGAAGACGACATCAATGCTCCGGCACCCCGGCCAAGCTCAGCCCCTCATACAATTGCGCGCGTCCGGCGAGGTAGATCGGATTGTCGCTTGGCAGGTGGGAGCGCACGCGGCGGATGGTGAAACTTGGATTAAGGGCAAGTGCTGCCCGCGCGGCACGCTTGGCCTCCTCGATCGCACCCATCTTCGCTAACGCAGCGGCCAGCCAAAAGTGCGCGAGCGGGTGATTTCGATTGGCCTCAATGCTCCGGCGTAAGCAAACGACCGCCTCTCCATATGCGCCAAGGTGAAACTTGGCCATTCCGACGATCATCAGCCAAATATAAGAACGGGTATCGCGAGGAGACAATCGAAGAGCCTCCTGCACATCGGCTTCGGCCTCGCCCGCGCGGCCAATGTACACCTTGGCGAGACCGATCCAAGCGTGGGCATGGGCCAGATTGCGATCCAACGCCAGAGCCCGTTCGCATTCAGCAATACCCTCAGGCACGCGGTTCGTAAGAACATAGACGACGCCCAATCGCAAGTGCGCCAACGCATGCTGAGGAGCCAACGACAAAACCTTATTTACGGTCGCCTCAGCGGTCCGAAGGAGAGGAGATGGCTCGTCGGTTAACAATGCGGCTACCGCTGCTTCATCCAGGCCTGCGCGACCGACCAGCGCGTCGATGCAGCCCGGGTCTAGCACCAGGGCTCGTTCGAAAAAGCCCCGCGCCTGCGTTAGGTGCTCTGGCGTAGTCCCTCTGTTCGCGATAGCGACGCCCTGGAAATAAAGATCCATCGCATCCGGATCTACCGAGCGTTGGGCTCGCCGCGCCTCTGCCGCAATGAGCTCGGCATTTAGGGCACTAGCCAGCCGAGCGACGATCTCGTCCTGCATATCGAACAGATCAGCGAGAGGCTTGTCGAACCGTTCGGCCCAAAGGTGACTGCCGCTTTCGCTGTCGACAAGCTGAGCGTTCACCCGAAGGCGATCGCCACTTCGCTGAACAGATCCTTCAAGCACGTAGCGCACGTTCAATTCGCGCCCAATCCTCTTTAAGTCGATCGCTGCACCTTTGTATGTGAATGCGGTATGCCGACCGATTACAAGTGCACCCGATATGCGCGACATGTCGGTGGTCAGGGCCTCCGTGACGCCGTCCACGAAATACTCTTGCTCTGGGCCGCCACCGAGATTGGCAAAAGGCAGCACAACGATGGAGAGACGAGGTGGAGAGCATGACGGCAGCGGCGCCCGCTGCGATGTGCTCAGACCGTCCCAGATTATAGCGTAAGATCGCACGGCGCGATCAATGTTCTTGAGAATTTGCTCGCCGAGATCGATGAACTCAACCTCAGCCTTGCCGCGGACATGATCATACGCCGAAGACGAAATACAGATACCGCCAGGCTGCGCCAAGCTCTCAAGCCGTGCTGCGATGTTGACGCCATCTCCGAAGATGTCATGCGGCTCAACGATCACATCACTAATGTTGATGCCGACCCGAAAGGCAATGCGCCATTCGTCAACTTCATGAGCGGTCAGCTCGTTGACGCGGCTCTGGAACTGCACCGCTGCTCGAACCGCTTCGACGGCGCTCGGAAACTCTGCCAAGAACCCGTCGCCAGTGTTCTTGACGATCCGGCCGCTGTGTCCGGTGATTGCTGGATCAACAGCCTTAGCCAAGAGTGCTGTCAGTCTGATGTGTGTCGCCTCTTCGTCATGATGCATGAGCTTCGAATAACCCGCCACGTCGGCGGCCAATATAGCCGCTAACCTGCGCTCAACCCGGACTGGCCGCTCCTGCACCATCACTCGCAATCCAACCCATTCCTATCCTACAACGGGTTGCAAGGATTGCCCATGCACTTATGTCGCCTTTTGGCCCGCTGCTGACCCTCGTATGAGCGACCCTCGTGTCTGGTTAGTAGGTTAGACCGGAAATAGTCCTAGGCGGGGACGAAGTCGCAGCTTAACCCGAGCCGAAGTTGGATTTTGTCGATCGATATCCCTGTCCCGGCAGCCGGGCGTTCGTTGCGCCGGCGAAGCATGCCCGCTCCGCCGCCGCAACCATTGGCACTTAGCCGGCGCGAACGTAGCCGTAGCGAAGGTTCGAGGGTTGCTTCGCAGCTTGGGTGTACTCAATCTTGAGCGCTGCGAGGCGGTCCTCGGAAAAGGCCGGCATCCTGGTGTTATCGGCCGCCTTCAGTTTAATCTTGTAAAACCTGGTCGCGTTGCCCGCGAAGATCAGCTGCTTGGTGCCGCTGTTAGCGTCGCCGAGTGGCGCAAAGCCGTACTTCTTCTGCATGTCCTCAGGGATTTCGAGCCGGCGCAGCGCCTCGATCTGCCACTGCGGCGAGCCGTACCAGACCGAGTCTGTGCCCCACATGACGTGGTCGACCCCCATGCCCTTGATCAGCGTTCCGACCAGGGCCGCACAGAATTTCGGATGCGCCACGGCCGAGTTGGCAAAGGACGTGCCGAGCTCGGCATAGACGTTGGTGACGCCGAATTTCTGCGGAATTTCCGCGAGATCCGAGGCCCACTGGATGCGGCCGGTCTGCTCGAACTCCGCCCACGCCTTGTCCGGCAGCTCGAGGAATGGCCGTAGCGCCGAGTGATAAATCACGAAGTTCATCTGCGGCCAATCCTTGGCAGCCTTTCCGATGTCCCACGCGGTTGCGTATTCCCACACGCCGGCGAACGACTTCTCGTAATCGGGCGGCAGCAGCCCCTTGTGGATACAGAGCGTATTGATGCCGGCCTTCACCGCTTTTTCGTAGAATGGATACATCAGCAGCTCGTCGTCGAGCCGCCATGGGAACTTGGAGGGCGCCAGCGGATCGCCGATTGTGTAGGACTTCCAGGAGTCCGGCTTGTAGACGTCGATCGCCTTGTCGACCTCCTCCATCCAGCCGGGCTGCTTGGGGGTGATGACACTGTGCGCCAGCAGGCGGCGCGATCCGGCGAAGTCGTTGATGAGTTCGCGCGCCTTGACGATCTGCTCGTTGGACAGAAGCCACCAGCTTGGATCGTCGAACGGCGCGCCGCTCAAGAGTGCCATGTTGGTGTCGCTGTCGTAGTAGATCTCTTTCACGTAGTTCTGAAACTTGTAGCGGGCGAGCGAGGAGACGCCTTCCTCCTTCATCTTCGGATTCCAGTGCTGGCTCGCAAAGTCCGCCAGCCCCAAGAGCTCCTTGTGATCGAAGTCGTCGCGCACGAAATGGGTCTGGACGTCGAAGATGAACTGGCCGGCGAGGGCTTGCGCGCGCGCCAGCATCAGCTCGGGCTCGCGGGCCTCTGCGGGCGCGACCTGGAAGACATTGCCATAGATGTCGTTCATGGCGAGGAATGCCGCCGCCATGCCGCAGCTCGTATGCAGGAACTGCCTGCGGCTCAAGCCGAGGTGCTTGCCGTTCACGTCGGCAAGCTCGTTGATCCGCGCCTCGACCTTCCTTTGCGTAGCGCTTTGCGGGGGCGGCAGATACTCGCCGTTAGAAACAATCTGAGTGGGAATCGGCGTTGCCGCCGATGCCGCCTCCGCGCCCGCGACGAGACGCTGTTCTCGCTCACTGAGCCAGGTACCCATTGTTCTCCTCCCTTTTGGCCATCGACAGTGCTGGTCAGCGCGCGCATGAGGCTGCGCGGTTGGCCACTCCCGATCACTTAGTTGCACCGACTAGTCGTACCCTCCCTTTTCAGCTACGTATGAAGCCATCACACTTGCCTCACGGTCTCTCCATCGCTAAAAAACTACTTGCGGTAGTGACGCGTCATCGCTGAATTGAATGCTCAAACTTCCATTGGCGCAAGCGATGTAATCCGACAGTCACGCTGTCCCAGTGCCGCTCCCTGTGACTGGCACATTGCCGGCGCGCTGCCGTGATGGTTCGGAAATGCAACTGGCGTTACGCTGGCACCGACCGGCGAAGTCGTCGCAAAGCAATACGAGATTCTCAAAGAATCCTTCCGACGTTGAACAGTATAGCTGTCTTATGGAATCCAGATGCGCCCGTTCAGGCACAAATCTTAGAAACAATTAAGACTATCGGAGCTTCATTGGCCATTACCGTGAAAGGGAGTGCCAATCAGCCGCCGGGGAGACATCGAAAAAGCATTCGAAGCGCTTGGCGAAGAGCGGCCGCAGGCTATCATGGTGCTAGTCGACTCGTTTTCGCTTGCAAACCGCGCGCTAATTGGAAAGCTAGCCGCTGAACGGAGACTTCTCACGTCGTTTGAGACAAAGGACTACGTGGCTGCTGGCGGACTGGTCTCGTATGGACTTCCTTATCTGGATCACTACGCGCGCGGTGCTGACTTCGTGTCCAAAATTCTCAAGGGGCCGATCCGCGAGATTTACCGGTCGAACAGCCGACTCGATATGAGCTTGTGATCAATGCGAAGACAGCCAAGCAAGTCGGCTTGGAAATTCCCCCGATGATATATGCCCGCGCGAACGAGGTGATAGAATACGCCGCGCAGGACGGTTGTGAGCCCTCGCATGTCTCCTAGCGGAGCAGCGACGCGTCTCGGGATTACTTAATTCGTACAGCCGCCATCTCATCCGTTCGCGCTGCGTGTCAGCTGCTCGCCCTTCTTGGACCTCGTGCAACGTCTGCTTCTGGGCCGCTGTTCAGGATAAGCGGACATCGCGGATATGAGTTACACACGGACTACTGGCCCTGTAGCCCGGACCTCGTCCCGCCACAAACCGGTTTCGTCGCCGGTTCCGGGGCGCTAGCATGGTGCCTTCTATGCGGGGGCGAGTGGAATGCGGTTCATCGTGCTGTCTGTGCTTGCGTTGCTGGCGTTGCCGGCGGCACCAGCCTTGGCGCAATCCGGCCCATCCGACCGCTCCGTCGCCGATCGGCTGCCGCTATTTGCCCGAAACAACTGCCAGTCGATTCGCGATCCCGGCAACCAATTGTTCTGCGGCGATCCCGAGCTCGCTGCCGCCGCCGAGAAGCTGAGCATTGCGATCGAGGCGCGGCTCGCGCGCCTGCCCGATCGTCTGCCCGCGATCGAGGAGAACGCGATCTGGATCCGCCAGCGCAATCTCGGCTGCGGCATCGTCGGCCAGACCGCGATCCGCTCCGACGAGTTCGACCGGGTGAAAGCGTGCCTGCTCAAGGTGACCGAGGAGCGCGCCGCGATCGTACGCGACCCGGATTTCGACTGTCTTGCGGCCAACACCGCGGCGGGCGCGCTGATCTGCGCGGACCCGGCGCTGGCGCTCACCGAGACCGAGCTGAACAGCCAGGTGCTCGGCCTGATCGGCAAGCTCGACCCGACCGCGGCGCGCTTTGCCTACGCCGAATACGGCCGCTGGACGCGCGAGCGCGATCGCAAGTGCAATCTTGTGGGCAAGGAGAACGTGCCGCTGGCCGAGCTCGAAACGGCGGAAGGCTGCCTCGCCGACTATCTGAAGCACAAGAGCGAGGAGATCCGCGCGGCGAAAGGCGATCCGAAGAAGGTGTTCGGCCGGCAGATCGCGGCGCGCTCGCCCGACACCGACGCGGTCGATTTCTGCGCCGCGCGGATTCACGCCGCCAATTCCTGCGGAAACTTCCTTCGCATCAACCGCGTCTATGCGATCGACAGCCAGGTCACCGAGCAGGAGGCGCAAATCACCGGCGAGATCGAGATGGCGGTGCTGGCGCCCTTCACCACCTGCAGCAAGGTCGCCTCGACCTGCACCGGCACTTGCTGGAATCCCAGGACGGGCCAGCCGCAGGCGGGGGCCGACAACAAGGAGCGCTCCGGCGAAGCCTTCAACGTCACGCGCCGGCTGAGAATCCAGCGGACCTTTGCGTTCGTCAAAGCCGCCGACGGCTGGCGTTGCCGGGAAGACGAGCTGGCCCCGGTGAATTCGGGGACGGCAGGCGGGGGATCGTAGCTCTTACCCTCCCGTGGAGGGCAGGGCCATCGCATATGCCCAAGAACTTGGGGCACTGAAGCTTCCACAACGTCATGGCCGGGCTTGTCCCGGCCATCCACGCCGCGCCGAGTGGCACACAGAACGTGGATGCCCGGGACAAGGCCGGGCATGACGTCCTCTCCTGAATGTTCGTACGCGATTCCCTTCCAGGGGAAGGCAAGCGAGATCAAAACATCAGATTGTCCTTCACCAGCACCCAGCGGCCGCCCTTGACCTGCTGCACCTGGGTGATGGTGTTGGCGAGGTGGTCGGTCTTGGAGAACTTGGTCGGCGGCGAGTTGAAGATGTCGAGGAATTTTTCGCCGGACTCGAGCGAATCAAGCATCTTCTGACCGGTCAGATCCTTGCCCGCCTTGTCGGCGTAGAACGCAAATGTCATCACCGCATTGTAGCCGATGATCGCCTGCGTGTTGGCATCGGTGCCAAACATCTTCTTGTAGTTGATCAGCCAGTCGTGGACCTTGCCCTTGGCGGTGTCCTCATAGGGAATCTCGAAGCCGCTCGCCGCGTAGAGTCCTTCGACGGCGTCCTTGCCGAGCATCGGCACCTCCATCACGTTGGTCGGTGTTGCGCCAAGGAACGTGACGTCCCAGCCCAGCTTCTTGGCCTCGCCCATGGCCCCGATCGGCTCGCGCAGGACCGCGCCGAGCACCACGAGATCGCAGCCGTCGGACTTCATCTTGGCAATCTGCGCGCTGAAATCGGAGGCGCCGCGCTTGTAGCTGGTGACCGAGGCCGGCTGCACCTTCATCGCGGTGAGCTGCTGGTTGAAACCGTCGAGCACGTTCTTTCCGTACTCGTCGTCCTGATACATGATGCAGGGCTTCTGGAAGTTCTTCCACTCCATCATGTATTTGAGCGCGGCGCGCGTGCTCTCGACATAGGGCAGCAAATTGTTGAACTTCAGCCGCTCCTGCGGCTTGGCCGGGTCGAACTTGAAGGTGAACTCGGCCGCCGTCAGCGGGAACAGCTGGAGCACGCCGGCGTCGAGCAGGATATCCTGCGCGGCGAGAACGGTCGGCGATCCCATCGCACCCACCATCGCGAAGATCTTGTCGCGCTCGATCAGCTTCTGCGAGGCCAGCACGGCCTTCTTGGGGTCGTAGCCGCTGTCCTCGACCACCAGGCGGATCTTGCGCCCCTGGACGCCGCCGGCCGCGTTGATCTCCTCGACCGCCATCTTCATGCCGTTGGAGACCGGCACGCCCCATCCCTTGATCGGACCCGACAGGTCCTGATGGGTGCCGATGACGATCTCGGATGCCGAGATGCCTTGATTGGTGACCTTGGTTTGCGCCACGGCCGGCAGACTGGCGAGCACCACGGCGCTCACAGCAAGGCCGAATGCGCTGAACGATTTCGACATGGACGTCTCCTCTCCTTTGGGCCCGTGTTGCGCGAAGGGCGGGGGCCATCGCCCCTTCGCTTCTTGTCCGCACATGCCGCGATCCAAAGGCGCGGAGCATGCGTCTCACGCCACCGCGCGCTCGCGATACATTGCGTCGATCTCGGCGGCATAGCGCTTGTTCACGAAGCCGCGCTTCAGCTTCATGGTCGGAGTCAGCTCCTCGTCCTCCGGCGAGAGCTGACGCTCGATCAGGTAGAACCGCTTGATGGTCTCGACGCGGGCGAAATTGGCATTGACCCGTTCGATCTCGCGCCAGATCAGGTCTTGAATTTCCGTCGCCCGGCACAGGCTGGCATAATTGGTGAAGGGGATGTCGTGATCCTGGGCGAACTTTTCGACGTTCTCCTGATCGATCATCACGAGGCAGGTCAGATACGGCCGCTTGTCGCCGATCACCACCGCATCGCAAATGTAGGGCGAGAATTTGAGCTGGTTCTCGATCTCGGATGGCGTGATGTTCTTGCCGCCGGAGGTAATGATGATGTCCTTCATCCGGTCGGTGATGCGGACGAAGCCTTCGTTATCGATGGTGCCGACGTCGCCGGTGTGCAGCCAGCCGTGCGCATCGATGGTTTCCGCGGTCTTCTCCGGCTGGTTCAGATAGCCCATGAACAGGAAGTCGCCCTTGATCAGGATCTCGCCATCAGGAGACAGCGCGACCTCGCCCCACGACACCGCCTTGCCGACCGAGCCGAGTTTGATGCGCTCCGCCGGCATCATGGTCGCGACGCCGCAATTCTCGGTTTGGCCATAGACCTCGTGCATGTCGATGCCGAGCGCGAGATACCAGCGGATCAATTCCGGCGCGATCGGCGCTGCGCCCGTGAAGGCGATGCGGCAGCGGTCGAGGCCGATCATGCGGCGGATGTTGCGGAACACGACCTGATAGGCGAGGCGGTTGGCGAGGCGCAGCGACAGCGGCGGCGCCCTGCCCTCGAGCCGGCAATCGACCATGCGGTAGCCGATATCGATCGCGCGGCGATAGACCCATTGCTGCAGCGGCGTCGCGTCCTTCAGCGCGATCGTGATCGCGGAATAGAACTTTTCCCAGATCCGCGGCACCGCCAGGAAGACGGTCGGCTGCACCTCGCGCAAGTTGTCCGGCACGGTCTCCGGGCTCTCGGCAAAATTCATCACCGAGCCGAGCGCGACCGAGATGTAGTAGCCGCCGACGCGCTCGGCGACGTGGCAGAGCGGCAGGAAGATCAGTCGGTCCTCGTCCTCCCGTGCCGGGATGAAATCGTTGGCGTGCCGCATCTGATGCGTGACGCTGCGGTTGGCGTGCATCGCGCCCTTGGGCGGTCCCGTGGTGCCGGAGGTGTAGACGAGCACGGCGAGATCGCCGGCGCTGCGGCTGTCGATCATCTCCTGCCACAGCGCCTCGCGTCCGACCATGTGGTTGCGGCCGAGCGCGCGAAACTCGTCGAGCGACATCACCATGTCGTCGGAGAATCCGCTGAGGCCCTCCATGTCGAACACGATGATGCGTTGCAGGCTAGGGCAGCGCGCGCGACAGGCGAGAATCTTGTCGAGCTGCTCCTCGTCCTCGGCGAAGATGACCCGGGTGGCGGAATCGTTGAGGAGATACTCGACCTGAGACGACGAATCGGTGGGATAGATTCCGGAGGAGACGCCGCCGGCGCACAATATGCCCATATCGGCATGGACCCATTCCGGCACGGCATTGGCGATGATGGAGGCGACGTCGCCGGGCATGAAGCCGGTGGCACGGAGCGCGTAGGCGATCTCCCTGGAGATCGCGAGCCATTCGCGCCAGCTCGTCGGCTGCCAGATGCCGAACTTCTTCTCACGGATCGCCGGCAGCTCGCCGCGCGTCTCGGCGGCGAGCAGGAAGCTCTTCGCGATCGTATCAGCGACCGTCAGCACCGCCGGTCGGGCCATGCACGTCTCCTCCTCGTCGCTTTGCCCTCCGCTGGCTGCCTTGCCGGCGGTCTATGTTGGCGGATGGGCCATTCCATTTAACGCCGAATCTTCCTTTAGCGCCAAGTCTCTTCCTTTAGCGCCAAGTCTTCTAGCGCCAAGTCTTCTTCTTTTTCCAGCGCCGCTCGCCCCGCGCGCCCTGTTCCTTGGCGCCAAGATAGAATTCCTGGATGTCCCGGGAATGCATCAAGCGGTCGCAGGTGTCGTTCATGACGATGCGGCCAATCTCCAGCACATAGCCGTAATGCGCGGTCTCCAGCGCCACCTTGGCATTCTGCTCGACCAGCAGGATCGACATGCCATGCTCCTCGTTGACGCGGCGGATGATCGTGAAGATCTCCTTCACCAGCAGTGGCGAGAGGCCGAGCGAAGGCTCGTCGAGCAGCAGCAGCGTCGGCCGGTTCATCAGCGCGCGCCCGATCGCGAGCATCTGCTGCTCACCGCCGGAGAGCTGGCCGGCCGGCTGGTTGATGCGCTCCTTCAGCCGCGGGAAGTAACCGTAGACGCGCTCCAGATCCTCCGCGACGCCGTCGCGATCCCGGCGCGGATAGGCGCCCATCATCAGGTTCTCGCGCACCGACAGGAACGGAAACACCTCGCGCCCCTCAGGCACATGGCTGAGGCCGAGCCGCACGATGCGGTCGGCCTCCATGCGCTGGATCGGCTTGCCCATGAACTCGATCGCGCCCTTCTGCGGATCGAGAATGCCGGAGATGGTCTTCAGCACCGTGGTCTTGCCGGCGCCGTTGGCGCCGAGCAGCGTAACGATGCGGCCACGCGGCACCTCCAGCGAGATGCCGCGGATCGCCATGATCGGCCCGTAATAGCTCTCGATGTTGGAGAGCTTCAGGATGATGTCGGCCGCCACGGTCGTATCCATGCGTCATGCTCCGAGATACGCGGCGACCACGTCGGGATGCTGCTGCACCTCGGCCGGCGAGCCCATCGCGAGCACGCGGCCGTAGTTCAGCGCGATGACGCGGTCGGAGACGCGGTTGACCAGCGACATGTCGTGCTCCACCATCAGCACGGTGATGCCGAGTTCGCTCTTCATGTCGCGGATCCAGAACGACATGTCGTCGGTCTCCTCCACATTGAGGCCGGATGACGGTTCATCGAGCAGGATCAGTTTCGGCTCCGAGCACAGTGCGCGGGCGAGCTCGATCACCTTGCGCACGCCGTAAGGCAGCCCCGAGATCAGCTTGTCGCGATAGGGCTCGAGATCGAGGAACTCGATCACCTGCTCGACCCGGCGCCGATGCACCTTCTCGTTGGCGCGCACGCTCGGCAGGAACAGCAGCTCCTGCCAGAGCTGCGTGGTCGAATGGCGGTGACGGCCGACCAGCAAATTCGACAGCACCGTCGCGTTCTCGAACAGCTCGATGTTCTGAAACGTGCGGGCGATGCCGAGCCTTGCGATGTCGTAGGGCGGCTGCTCGGTGATGTCCTGGTCCTCGAAGAAGATGCGGCCCGAGGTCGGCCGGTAAATCCGCGAGATCAAATTGAAGATCGAGCTCTTGCCGGCGCCGTTGGGACCGATGATCGAGAGAATCTCGCCCTTCTCCACCGCGAACGACACCGCATCGACCGCCTTGAGACCTCCGAAATGCAGCGACAGGTTCTCGGCGCGGAAATAGCTCATCGGTTCCGCTCCGATTTCACATAGATCTTCTGCCGCTTGAAGGTGGCGCGCTTGTAGAGCGGGAACAGCTGGAAGAAGAGTTTGATCTTCAGCCAACGGCCGTAGAGCCCGAGCGGCTCGAACAGCACGAACAACACGATGATGATGCCGTAGATCGCGCCCTTCAGGCCGTTGAGCGAGGCGAAGGCCGCGGCTTTCGACTGGATATTGGCCGCGGTCGCGGGGCCGGCCCCGAACGTCGCGGCGATGCCGGCGATGATGCCGGGCATGTCGTCTTTGAGATAAGTCAGGAACGGATCGATCATCACGATGAAGATCGCCCCTAACACCGCGCCGTGCAGGCTGAAGCTGCCGCCGATCAGGATCACGATGATGAACTCGATGGAGAGCTGCAGCGTAAACATTTCCGGCGAGATGAAGGAGAGCTTGTGCGCGAACAGCACACCGGCAAGGCTGGTGATCGCCGCCGAGATCGCAAAGGACTTGACCTTGTAGAGCGCGACATTGATGCCCATGCTGCGCGCAGCCGTCTCGGAGTCCCGGATCGCGACGAAGGCGCGCCCCGTCGGCGAGCGCAGCAGATTGAGCGTGCCGATGATGGTCAGCACCAGCACGGCAAGGCAGAGGAAATAGAAGGTCGGGCTGTCGCGCGGCACGGTGACGCCGAGCAGGGACAGCGTCTTGACCCGCATGCCCTCATTGCCGTTGGTGACGCTCTCCCAGCGCGCCAGGATCTCCTCGACGATGAAGGCGAAGGAGATGGTGGCGATGACGAGATAGATGCCCTGGAGCCGCAGCGCGGGAAAGCCGACCAGCGCGCCGATGCAGCCGGTCAGCACGCCCGCGGCGAGGAAATAGACCGGGAACGGCACATTGTATTTCTGCAGGTAAGCCGCCGTGTAGGCGCCGATCGCGAGGAACGCCGCGTGGCCGAGCGAAGCCTGACCGGTGAACCCCGTCAGGATCATCAGCGCCACGCCGACCGTCGCATAGATGCAGACGAAGACGAGCTGGCTCATCAAATAGCTGGAGAGCACATAGGGCGCGATCAGCAGCAGCGCGAGCAGGATGCCGTAGGAGACGACATAGCCCGAATGCGGAAACAGCCTGATGTCGTCCTCATAGTCGGTCTTGAACAGGAAGCGCATGCGTTCAGACCTTCTTGCGGACGTGAAGGCCGAACAGGCCTTCGGGCTTGAGCAAGAGCACCGCGAGCAGCACGATGTAGGGCGCGACGTCCTTCCATCCTTCCGCGAGATAGAACCCGGCCATGCTCTCGATCACGCCGATCAGGACGCCGCCGACCACCGCGCCGGGAATCGAGCCGAAGCCGCCGAGCACGGCGGCCGGAAACGCCTTGAGGCCAAGCACGAGGCCGACATTGGAGTGGATGAAGGTGATCGGCGCCAGCAACACGCCGGCGCAGGTCGCGACCGCCGCGCTGATCGCCCAGACCACCGACACCACCCGCTTGACCGGAATGCCCATGTAATAGGCCGCCAGCATGTTCTCGGAGCTGGCACGCATCGCAGTGCCGAGCGTGGTCTTGTTGAAGAACAAATAGAGCAGCGTGCAGAGGATGATCGTCGCCGCGATCACCGAGAGCTTGTCATAGGCCAGCACCAGCGAGCCGATGCGCAGGACGCCCTGGCTGAACGGCGTGTCGATCTTGAAATCATCGGTGCCCCAGACCATGCCGGCCACCGAGCGCAGGAAATAGCCGAGGCCGATCGTGGCCATGATGATGGAAAATTGCGGATAGCCGAGGATCGGCCGCACCACCACGCGCTCGGCCAGCATGCCGAACAACGCCATCGCCGCCACCGCACCGGCAAAGCCGACCCAGTAGTTCAGCCCCATCATGCCGATGAAGGTGAAGGCGAAGAAGCCGCCCAGCATCATCAGATCGCCCTGGGCGAAATTGACGACCTCGGTGGCCTTGTAGACCAGCACGAAGCCAAGCGCGATCAGGCCGTAGACGCAGCCGAGCGCAACACCGCTGACCAGCTGCTGAACGAAATCCAGCATCGCCGCGCTTCCTCCCGATGCAACCGGCGGTTTTTTGGCCGCCCCGCCGCATCTTGTGTCCAGTCGCTACGCAGTCGTTTCGCCGCGTTCGCGCATTCGTCCCGGGCCAATTCAGCCTGAACCACCAAGCGCTGTCAACAAACGGTGACTTGCCTTTAGTCAAAACCGGATGGTGGAATTTGTGGCCGTAGATTCACGGTGCCGAAACATCTTCGGGTCATGGTTGCGGGCGATGTAAAACCGGATGGTGTGGCCGTCATGAAGCCGGACAAGTCGGCACTCGAAGTCCGAGGGTTAACGAAGCGTTTTGACCGGTTGGCGGTCGACAGCCTCGATCTCACCATCCATGCCGGCGAATTCTATGCGCTGGTCGGCCCCAACGGCGCCGGCAAGACCACCACTTTGCGCATGGTTGCGGGCCTGCTTAGGCCCGATGCCGGCGCGGTCTCGATCTTCGGCATCGATGCGCTTCAAAGTCCGGTGGCGGCCAAGCAGGTGATGGCCTGGGTCTCCGACGAGCCGATGATTTATGACAAGCTGACGCCCCTGGAATATCTCGAATTCGTCGCCGGTCTCTGGGGCATCGCACCATCGGTCTCCGGACCGGTCGCGCAGGAGCTGCTCGCCTCGCTCGGCCTCGCGCCGCACCGGCACGAACGCTGCGAGGGTTTTTCGAAGGGCATGCGCCAGAAGGTAGCGCTGGCCGGCGCGCTGGTGCACGATCCCCGCCTGATCATCCTCGACGAGCCGTTGACGGGCCTCGATGCCGTCTCGGCCCGCCACGTCAAGGGCTTGCTGAGCGAGCGCGTCCGCGCCGGCTGCACCGTCATCATGACGACGCACATCCTCGAAGTGGCCGAGCGGATGGCCGACCGCATCGGCGTGATCGCCTCGGGCCGGCTCCTCGCCGAGGGCACGCTGACCGAGCTACGCCAGCAGAACGGCCACGCCGATACCAGCCTCGAAGATCTCTTCATCGCGCTTGTGACGCTCCAGGAAGCCGCATGAGCTCGGCGACCGCACTGTCCTGGTTCGCCCGCCACGAGCTCCGCCTCGCCTGGCGCGAATGGTTCGCGATGATGACCGGCGGACGGCGCAAGCGGGCGCGCGCCGCAATGATCGGCCTTCTCTTCTTCGCAGCGTTGCTGCACGTGCCGGCCTGGGCCGTGATCGGCCGCTTCGCCGACCTGCAATTGCCGCTCGACAAATCCTCGCTGATCGTGATCTCGGCGACGATCTTCCTCGCCTGGACCTTGATGCTGTCGCAGGCGATCGAATCGGTGACGCGGGTGTTTTACGCCCGCGCCGATCTCGACCTGATCATGTCCTCGCCCGCGACGCTGGCCAACCTGTTCTCGGTGCGCATTGCCGCGATCGCGCTCACCGTCACGGTGCTGGCGCTGCTGTTCTCGACGCCGTTCATCGACGTGCTGGTGATCGGCGGCGGACCGCGCTGGCTCGCGGCGTTCGGCGTCGTCATCGCGATGGGCCTGTCGGCAGCGGCGATCGCGATTGCCGTCACCATCCTGTTGTTCCGCCTGATCGGCCCGGCGCGGACGCGCTTTGCGGCCCAGATCCTGGCTGCGATCATCGGCGCCGGCTTCGTGATCGCGCTCCAGGTCGCCGCGATCATGTCCTACGGCACGCTATCGCGCTTCGCCATCCTGACCTCTGGGAGCCTTGCCGCCTACGCCCCCGGTGTCGACAGCATCTGGTGGTGGCCGGCGCGGGCGACGATGGGCGACAGCGAGGCGCTGCTGCTGCTTCTGGCGCTCGGGCTCGTGCTGCTCGGCGGCGTGATGGCGATCTTCTCCGGCCGCTTCGCCGACACCGCGATCGATGCCGCGGCTTACGGCAGCTCCGGCCGCAGGCGCGCGAGGGAGCGTCCGTTCCGCGGCGGATCGCGGCAGCAGGCGCTGCGGCGCAAGGAATTCATGCTGCTCTGGCGCGATCCCTGGCTGATCTCGCAGACCCTGATGCAACTGCTCTACCTGGTGCCCCCGGCGCTCTTGCTCTGGCGCAGCTTTGCCGACAGCTCCGCAGCGGTGACGCTGATCACGCCCGTCATCGTCATGGCGGCCGGTCAGCTTGCCGGTGGACTCGCCTGGCTGACCATTTCCGGTGAAGATGCGCCCGATCTGGTCGCGACCGCGCCGCTGACGCCGTCCAGCATCATTCGCGCCAAGATCGAGGTGGTGCTGATCGCCATCGCCGCCATCTTCTGCCCGCTGGTCGCCGCGCTCGGCCTCGCCTCGCCGTATCAGGCCGCGGTCAGCGCCGGTGCGATCGTCATCAGCGCGGCCTCGGCGACCGCGATCCAGCTCTGGTTCCGGGTGCAGGCCAAGCGCAGCCAGTTCCGCCGCCGCCAGACCTCGTCGCGCCTTGCGACCTTCGCCGAAGCCTTCTCGTCGATCGGCTGGGCCGCCAGCGCCGCGCTGCTGCTCGCCTTGCCGATCGCAGGGCTGATCAGCGGATTGATCACTGCCGGCCTCGTCGCCATCACCTGGAAGTTCAGCCCGCGGCGGGAGTGAGAGGGAAGTACTCACCCGCCTCCTTTGCGGCTGGACCATTCTGCCTTATCGCTGCGTCATGGGCAGATGAGCAGTCGATCTGCGGCACTGACGCGCTGTTGATCGCACCCTATTGGCCACGCTTTGCATTGCACGCTAGACTTTCCACTGAAGTGATCGGGGACGGTTTCATGTGGCGACTGGTCTCAGCAGCTCTGGCGCTGTTCGGCGCATACTCCTCGCCTGCCCTCGCCCAGCAGCCACCACAGCGCAGCGAGTGCCTCGCGATGGCCAATGCCGCGCCTCGGGTCGTGTCGGTCGCATTCAGGCCGGCGGCGGCCGCCGCGGAGGTCGAGATCACCTATGCCGGCCACTCCACCTATTTCATCGACACGCCCGGCGGCTTGCGGATTGCCACCGACTATAGCGGCGCCTATCAGGTGGGCCGGCTGCCCGACGTCGTCACCATGAACCGGGCCCACAGCACCCACTATAGTCTCTTCCCCGACAAGCGCATTGCCCATGTGCTGCACGGCTGGGGCGACGACGGCAAGCCGGCCATCATCTCGGAACGCATCGGCGACACCTTCATCCGCAACGTCACGACCGACATCCGCCGCTATTTCGGCGACGATGCCGGCGTCGATATGATCCGCGACGCCAATTCGATCTTCATCTTCGAGGTCGCCGGCCTTTGCATCGGCCATCTCGGCCATCTCCATCACAAGCTCGACGACAGTCACTTTGCCCAGATCGGACGGCTGGACATCGTGATGGTGCCGATCGACGGCACCTACACCATGTCGTTGAGCGGCATCTCCGACATCACCAAACGCCTGCGCGCGTCCGTGGTGCTGCCGATGCATCGCTTCGCCACCCCGCTCGACGAGTTCATGGACCGCATCGGCCAGCAGTTCGAGATCGACCGGCGCGATGCGCGCTCGTTCCGAATGTCACGCGATGCGCTGCCGTCGAAGCCGACGGTGATCATCCTCGACGGAGTCTGACCCGCAAAGGCGGGAACGCATGAACCGCCTCCGACTTGGTTGCTCGAGATCGTCCTCGGTCGGAGCAATCATGAGAAGAAGGTTCCTGATCATCGGCTCATTCGCAGCCATCTATTTGCTATGGGGTTCCACCTACTTCGCCATCACGCTGGGCCTGAAGTCGATCCCGCCATTCCTGTTGATGGCGCTTCGCTCGTTCTGCGGCGGCGTTGTGTTGCTGGCGATGAGCGGGGGACAGGTCGCAAGCGTGTCGTGGCAGGCATGGGCCTTGGCGAGCCTGTGCGGACTGCTGTTCTTCGTCGGCTGCCACGGTGTGCTTGCCTTCGCACAGCAATCGGTTCCGTCGGGCGTGGCAGCAATCGTGCTCGCCACGATCCCGTTCTGGATCCTGCTGATCGACCTCGTGGTCCCTGGCGATCAGCGACCGAGGCCCGTGGCCCTGCTCGCACTCGCGCCGGGCTTCCTGGGCGTGGGACTCGTGGCATGGCAGAACGTCGAGCAGGCCGGCATCAGCATTCTTCCCGTCGTCCTCCTGCTGGCTGCAGCCTTGTCGTGGTCAGCGGGGACCGTGCTGTCCCGGCGCATGTCCAGCCAGACGTCCGCGATCCTGCTATCAGGCATGCAGCTATCGATTGGCGGTGCGGTGCTGTTCGCGACCAGCTGGCTGACGGGCGAGATCGAAAGCTTCAGGCCGGGCGACGTCTCGTCGACGTCGCTTGCAGCGGCGTTATGGCTGATCATCTCGGGCAGCGTGATCGGATTCGTCGCCTACAACTGGCTGCTGGAGAACGTCTCGACCTCGCTGGTGTCGACCTATACTTTCGTCAATCCGGTGATCGCGGTGCTGCTCGGCACCGTCGTGCTGGGCGAGCCGTTCTCGCCCATGATGCTGCTCGGCGCGGGCCTCGTCATCGTCTCTGTCATCGTGATCTGGCGCGCCGAACGCTCAGGGAGCGGACGGACGATAGATGAGGCCGATCGGGGCATCAAACATCTTGCCCTGCGTAAGACCTGATCTTCGCGGGCGGCAATTTTCTCCAAGTCATCCGCGATCCGGTCGTGCTGATCTGCCGACAACAGGAGATCGACATGACCGAATTTGCGAGATTGTTGCACGCCGACGGACCAAATCCGGAGCATGCCGCAGCGCTCCAGCTCTATGGCCGCTTCGTCGGCGACTGGCGTGCCGAGATCACGGCCCATGGCACCGATGGAGCGAAACATATCGCACCGGGCGAGATCCATTTCGGCTGGGTGCTGGAGGGGCGCGCCGTGCAGGACGTCTGGATCATCCCGCGGCCCGCGGGCAGCCCGGCCTTTCCGGTCGCGGGCAATTGGTACGGCACGACGCTGCGGGTCTACGACCCCAGCATTTCCGCGTGGCGGATTTCCTGGTTCGATCCGGCGCGCTGCGTTTTCCGCCAGCAGATCGGCCGCGCACGCGGAGCCGACATCGTGCAGGAAGGCGTGACCGAAGCGGGTGAGCTGATGCGCTGGAGTTTCACCGAGATCACCGAGGACTCCTTCCATTGGCTCGGCGAGGCCAAGCCTGCCACGGCAGCCGAGTGGCGGCTTGTGGTCGATGTGAGGGCGACGCGGCGGTCACGGCAAAGCCGCGATCTGCGCCGGCATCGTCAGTAAGCCGAGAAGACGGCGCTGTTCTCGCAGACCGCGGCCGATTTCTACCGGCTCGATCTGCCGTCATGACGAAAAGAGGGGCCGGGATGTGATCCCGCCCCCTCTTCGTCGTGGCCGCTGGGAAGCGTCCTTGAAACCGTGCTGTTAACCGGCGCCCATCAGCGAAGCCGGACGACGCTCGCCGGTGGAGACGAATATCTTCTTGAGCTTGTTGACGACGCGGATCAGGAAACCGATCATCACCGGATTGGTCTTGCGGCAGAACGCAATCTTCTTGACGTAGCCCTCGACGTGCCATTTGGCATGGGCGCCGTCGCGGAAGTAGATGACGTCGCCGGGACCGTAGCGCTTCGGCGGCATGCCGTCGCTTTCGAGCACGATCGATCCTTCCATGATCATGATCGTCTCGTCGACGTCGTAGTACCAGTTGAAGCGGCCTTCGGTGCAGTGCCAGATGATGGTCGAGGCGGTGCCATCGGCGCTGGTCGACAGGATATGCGAGCGCGATACCGGGTTGCCCTCGATGATCCAGGACGGCTCGATCGGCCGCAGCTCGAGGTCCACATTGCAATTACCGACTTCAATCAATGCGCGCGACATCTGCTTCCCCAGGGAATAAATAATATGTGTGCCGGGTCTCGGCCCGGATCGTTTCCAAAGATGTTGGGACGCTAGTGGCCGGCTTTTAATTCTTTCTTACGCAGGCCCCGCAAATCAGCCGCAAGTTGCATGTGCAAAGCAGCTAGCGCGCCGATTTCTCTGCAAATCCGCGCACATGAACCCATCTTTTCCAGGGTGCGACAAAATGCGCGAAGCAGCCAAGGAGCCCATGCCGATGCCGCTGACGCCCAAGGTCCTCACAGCCAACGACGAGGTCGTCGCCTGGCTCGGCAGCCTCGATGTCTCCTTTGCGCCGGACCAAGAGAGTTGGTTCACGATCGACGGCATCGAGAGCCCCCGGCAGATCGGCAGTGACGGCGCCGGCGGAGCATTTGTCCTGCTGCTGTCGCGGACTGTGCTTTACGTCTCATCGGAAGGCCGCGCCGGGATCATCGCGGAGAACTTCGAGGCGATCGTCCAGCTCCTGATCGCTCGCCCGTACTGGCTCGACACGCGACGCGGCGGCGTGAACGCGCTCGACGCCGGCAGGTGGGCCTCTGGTGCTCACGACCGTCATGGCCGGGCTTCCGGCCATCCACGCCTTGCGGCACAAAGAACGTGGATGCCCGGGACAAGCCCGGACAAGCCCGGCCATGACGAGCAGCGACGCTACTTCGCCCACTCGCCCTTGCGGAACACCGGGACCTTGCTGCCGTCGGCCAGGATGCCGTCGATGTCGGTCTCGGCCGAGCCGATCATCCAGTCGATGTGGATCAGGCTCTGGTTGCCGCCTTGCGCTGCGATCTGCTGCGGCGTCAGCTGCGCGCCGTTGACGAAGCACTTCGAGTAGCACTGGCCGAGCGCGATGTGCGAGGCCGCGTTCTCGTCGAACAGCGTGTTGTAGAACAACAGCCCGCTCTGCGAGATCGGCGAGGAATGCGGCACCAGCGCGACCTCGCCGAGACGGCGCGCGCCCTCGTCGGTGTCGAGCACCTTGTTCAGCACCTCCGCGCCGCGCGAGGCCTTGGCGTCGACGATCTTGCCGTCCTCGAAGCGCACCGCGATGTTGTCGATCAGCGTGCCCTGATAGGACAGCGGCTTCGAGCTCACGACATGGCCGTAGACGCGCCGGCAATGCGGCGTGGTGAAGACCTCTTCGGTCGGGATGTTGGCATTGCAGCTGATGCCGTTCTTGGAGAGCGAGGCGCCGCCTTCCCATTCATGGCCGTCGGCCAGCCCAATGGTGAGGTCGGTGCCCGGTCCCGAATATTGCAACGCGCGGAAACGCTGGCCATTGAGCCAGTTGGTGCGCTCGCGCAGCACCGCATTGTGGCTCGCCCAGTTGCCGATCGCGTCCTCGCGGTCGACACGCGACGCCGCGAAGATCGCATCCGCTAGCTTGCCGATCGCAACGTCTTCCGGATCGTTCGGAAACACCTGCTTGGCCCAGGACGGGCTCGGATAGGCGATGATGTTCCAGTTGGTGTCGAAATTGACGATCTTCTCCAGCGCCGGCTGATAGGCCATCGAATTGGCCTTGCTGGCGCGCGCGACCTTGGACGGATCCTCGCCCGACAGCAGCATCGGATTGTCGCCGACGATGGCGAGCCGCGCGGTGTTCTCTGAGAACGCCTTGGCCATGCCCTCGTAGAGCCAGCCGGCGGCGCGGTCGAAACTCTCGTCGTGACCGTGGCGGTAGCGCGCCAGCGTCATCTCCTCGTCCGACAGGATCGGCGTCACGATGCCGGCGCCGGCCTTGTAGGCATGCACGGCGATCCGCCGCACCAGCGGCAGCGCGATCGCGGGCGCCGTCAAGAGCAGATCCTGTCCCGGCCGCAAGCCCAGGCCCACCTTCACCGCCACCTCGGCCAGCCGGTCGAGCTTCGCGGGATCGATGGGAGTGGCGGAATTGCGGTGATCAGTCATGCGTAATCCTCTGCCGAAAGTCTGTTGTTCAATCTAAGCCTAGCATCGCGAGACACAAGTGCGCGAGCGCCTTGCGACACATGAAAGGTACGCAATTTCACCCATCTTGGTTTTCAACGCGTTGCGGATTTCAGCACCCGGTCCACCATGGCAGGCGCAAGACCGAGGTAATTTTTCGGTGAGGTGAGCGCCTCGATTGTGGCGCGGTCGATGCGGCTTGCGACGCGGGTGTCGGACGAGAGCGCGTCCGCCAGCGTCAGGCCCTTCTCGTTGGCAAGCCGGCAGGCGTCGTAGACGACGTCATGCGCCTCCTGCCGGCCGATCTGCGGCGCGAGCCCCATCATGACCGCTTCGGCCACGATCAGGCCGCGGCTGATGGCGAGATTGTCGTTCATCCTCGCCTCATCCACGATGAGGCCGGCGAGCGCAAATTTTGCCTGGTGCAGGGCGCCCGCGGTCAGCACGAAGCTTTCGGGGATCGCCATCCACTCGGCGTGCCAGGGACCGGTGGCGCGTTCGAAATCCTGCACCATGGCGTCCAGCATCAGGCCGGCATGCTGGCGCACCGCCTTGCTTGCCGCGAGCATCAGTTCCGAAGAGATCGGATTGCGTTTCTGCGGCATGGTCGAGGAGGCGCCGCGGCCCTTGACGAAGGGCTCATAGACCTCGGCGAACTCGGTCGAGGCCATGATCATGATGTCAAGCGCGATCTTGCCGAGCGAGCCGGTGACGAGCGCGAGGAAATTCACGGCTTCCGCAAAGCCGTCGCGCGCGACATGCCAGGTCGAGGCGGGCACGCCGAGCTTGAGCTCGGCGCAGAGCGCCTCCTGCACCTCAAGGCCCTTGTCGCCGAGCGAGGCGAGCGTGCCTGCAGCGCCGGCGAACTGGCCGACCAGGACGCGCGGCTTCAGTTGGTTGAGGCGCTCGGCGTGGCGGTCGAACATCGCGAGCCAGATCGCGGTCTTGTAGCCGAAGGTCACCGGCAGCGCCTGCTGGAGATGGGTGCGGCCCGCCATCGGCGTGTCGCGATAGCGCTTTGAGAGCTCCGCAAGGACTTTTCGGAGCTCGGCAATGTCGCGCTCGATGATGTCGAGCGCGGCGCGCAGCTGCAGCACCACCGCGGTGTCCATGATGTCCTGCGTGGTCGCGCCCCAATGCACGTAACGGCCAGCCTCGCCGCACTGCTTCACCATCTGATGCACCAAGGGGAGGATCGGATAGCCGACGATGTCGGTCTCCTGCCGCAGCAGATCGAAATCGAGCGCGGTGACGTCGGTCCGCGCCGCGATCTGGTCGGCCGCCTCTCGCGGGATCACGCCGCATCGCGCCTCCGCCCGCGCCAGCGCCACCTCGACCTCGGCGTAGCGGCCGACCAGCGCGACGTCGGAGAAAATCTCGCGCATCTCAGGTGTGCCGAAGGCGTCGCGGAACAGCATGGAGTCGAGCACGGTGGTGGAAGCGGGAAATGCGGGCATCGGCGTTTCTTCACGGTTGGTGTTTTGGGTGGAGGACAGCTTACGCAGGGTGCGCTGTTCGGCAACTGCGCTCCGTCGCCTCAACATGACGGGAAGAGTGCCTCGCGGCAGCCCAGCTCAATCGCCGCAGTCTCGTCGAGAGTGGTATTCCCCCTGAAATCCGCATGGCAGCCATCACGCAATCGTGCTGAACCCCGTCGACCCTTCGGCGGACTCACAGACTTCAAGTCGAAATCCATTTTGATTTCATCATTGCCAGATGTTGCCGTGAGGATTGAGTTTTCGACGTGCAGTTTCTGTTCCGGGATCACCTTCTCGACACCGACCGGCGCGAGCTGAGCCGCGAGCAGGTTCCCGTGGCCGTGGAGCCGCAGGTTTTCGATCTCGTCGTTCACCTCATGGAAAACCGCGATCGCGTCGTGAGCAAGGACGAGCTGATCGACAGGATCTGGCACGGGCGCAGCGTGTCCGAATCCACCCTGACCAGCCGGATCAACGCGGCACGGAAGGCGATCGGCGACAGCGGCGCAAACCAGGCCCTGATCCGCACCATCGCGCGCAAGGGCTTCCGCTTCGTCGGCGACGTCCAGATCCAGTTCGGCGCGGCCGAGTCCGGCCGTGTCGCCCCGGCGCAGCAGCTCACGCTCGCGCTGCCCGAACGGCCCGCGATCGCGGTGCTGCCCTTCACCAACATGAGCGGCGACCGCGAGCAGGATTATTTCTCCGACGGCATCAGCGAGGATATCATCACTGCGCTGTCGAAGCTGCGCTGCTTCTTCGTCGTCGCGCGCAACTCCTCCTTCGTCTACAAGGGCCGCGCCGTGCACATCCAGGAGGTCGCGCGTGAGCTCGGCGTGCGCTACGTGCTCGAAGGCAGCGTGCGGCGTAGCGGCGAGCGCCTGCGCATTTCGGCGCAGCTCAACGACGTCTCGACCGGCAGCCATCTCTGGGCCGAGCGCTACGACCGCGAGCTCGCCGACGTGTTCGCCGTGCAGGACGAGATCACCGAGGCAATCGTCGCCGCGATCGAGCCGCAGCTCTATGCCGCCGAGAGCTTTCGCGCCCAGCAGAAGCCGCCGGGCAGTCTCGATGCCTGGGACCTCGTGATGCGCGCGCTGTCGCATTACTGGCGCATCACGCGCGAGGACAACGCCGCGGCGCAAGGCCTGCTGGAGAAGGCTGTCGCGATCGATCCCGCCTATGGCAAGGCGCTCGGCCTGTTCGCAACCAGCCATATCTTCGGCGCGCATATGGGCTGGGCTGACATGGCCATGACCGTGCCGGTCGCCGAGCGCGCCGCGGTCGCGGCGGTGGCGGCCGATCGCGAGGATGCCTGGGCCCATCACGGCCTCGCCTACACGTATCTCTTCCGCCGCCGCTTCGACGATGCGCTGGCGGCGTTCGAGCTGGCCTTGCAGCTCAATCCGAATTTCGCGATGGCGCACGCCTTCCATGGCGTGACGCTGTGCTACGCAGGGCGATGGCAGGACGGCGATGCGGCTGCCCGCCGCGCACTGCGGCTCAGCCCGCGCGATCCGCTCGCCGCGATCTATTGCGGCGTGGTCGCCTATGCCCAGTTCATCGGCCGCAACTATGAGGCATCCATGCAGATGGCGCGGGAATCGATGCGGCAGCGCGCCGATTTCGTCGGCGCCCATCGCGTGCTGACGGCCGCCGCCGGCATGTCGGGCGATCCCGAGCTCACGGCCTCGGCGCTGCAAGGCCTGAACCGCGCCCAGCCCGGCATTTCGCTCGCCTGGATCACGCGCGAGCTGCCGATGCTGCGGGCCGAGGACCGAGAGCATTATCTGGAAGGATTGCGGCGCGCCGGGATGAGGTGACGCTTTCTCCCTCTCCCGCTTGCGGTGAGAGGGTGAGGGGGAGTTTCCGCAAGGCAGCTAGCAGTCAGACTCGCGGAGAGTCCCCCTCATCCGGATTGCATCTTCGACGCAAGCGGTCCACAGCGCGGAGGCGAAGAGCAGTGCGCGCAGCTACGCTACTCCTGCATCATCTCGCCGCTTCCGCCGAACTCGGCGGGAAAGTCCTTCAGCTTGGGCAGGCCGTCGCGCATCGGCAGCACCGTCTCTGCATAGTTGACGTGAACGCCCGGCGTGAACGCGAGCGTCGGGATGGTCGCGGTGAAGACGTCGATCAGGTCGAGCGGCGGATGGTTGGTCATGAGATGGCCGCCGCACTTCCTGCAATATTTGCGCTGGCTGAGCGGCGTCTTGGCAAAAGTCTCGACGTGCTGGGCGCCTTCGGTGATGCGCACCGCTTCGGGCTTCCACAGGCTGAAGGCGTTCACCGGTCCGCCCGACCACGAGCGGCACGATCGGCAATGGCAATAGCCCATCGCCGCCGGTTCTCCCGTGACCTCGATCGTGACCGCGCCACAGAAGCAGTTTCCCACATGTTTCATTGGGTCGTCTCCATTGAGAATGAGATTGGTGAGGCGAGCAGGCTGCCTGTTCCTGCTCGCCTGGTTCGTCGAAGAAGGGGCGAAGAGACGCCGCGCGCCTTCCTTTCGAAGGACGCGCGCGGTCGGACGCGATGGCTATACTGACCGGCGCCAGGGAATAAGCATCGACACCCGTTGTTTGTACTGCAGGTATTCGTCGCCGAAGAGACCGACGAGATCGTGCTCCTCAAGCGCGATGCCGACAAAAATGTAGATCGTGGTCACGGCCGCGAACAGCAGGTGGCCGAAGGTCATGAACGGCGCCGCCCAGAACGCGATGATGAAGCCGAGATAGATCGGATGACGGACGAACTTGTACAGCATCGGCGTCTTGAAGCGCACCAGTGCCTCCTCCTTGCCGACGAGATGGTTGGTGACCTGACTGAGGCCGAACAATTCGAAATGGTTGATCATGTAGGTGCTCATGAACACCAGCACCCAGCCGGCGAACGACAGCGTGACCAGCGTCACGGCGAGATCCGGATTGCCGACATCCCATACGACCGTCGGCAGTGGACGCCATTGCCAGAACAGGAACAGCAATGACAGGCTCGCGAACAGGACGTAGGTCGAGCGCTCGACCGGCTTGGGGACGAATTGCGTCCACCATGCCTTGAAGCGCTGACGCGCCATCACGCTGTGTTGAACGGCAAACAGGGTCATCAGCAGCAGGTTGATGATGACGGCCTCAGCCGTCGGCGTGTCGGTTCCGGTGTCGATCGTCTTCGACACCACCAGCCCCATCACGAAGCCGATAGCGTAGAGAATGGTGACCAAAAACACGAGATATGCCGCAATTCCGTACAGAAAGGCGATGAACCTGAAAAGGCGTGAGCCCGCAATGTCCGGGCTGATCGAATGAACCTGATCCATTTGGGTCATAGAACGCTCCGTTGCGCCGAGGCATCGGCAATTTGGTGTTCGCACCATGCCGGATCGGAGGCCCCCAGGCTTTTGCGGGCGGTTGATTTTCGCCTGAGACGACTTTGATTTTTGCTTGAGACGACAGAAACGTGCGATTTCTCTTTGAAAACAACGTGCTCGACGGCGACCTGCGGGAACTGACCTGTGACGGCGCTGCCGTGCCGCTGCAGCCGCAGGTGTTCGATCTGCTGCTTTACCTCGTCGCGCAGCGCGCCCGCGTCGTCACCAAGGATGACCTGATCAGCGCGATCTGGAGCGACCGCATCGTCTCGGATTCCGCGCTGAACAGCCGGATCAACGCCGCGCGCAAGGCAATCGGCGATGACGGTGCGGCGCAGCGGCTGATCAAGACCATCCCGCGCAAGGGCTTCCGTTTCATCGGCGAGGTCCGGGAAGAATCGGCAGGGCCGCTGGCGCCAGCCGAGCCCGCCCCTGCCCGGCCGCGCACTGCTGCGGACCGGCCGGCGATCGCGGTGCTGGCCTTCGAGAACATGAGCGGCGATCCCGCGCAGGACTATTTCGGCGACGGGATCAGCGAGGACATCCTCACCGCGCTGTCGAAGCAGCGCTGGTTCATGGTGATCGCCCGCAACTCGTCCTTCACCTATAAGGGACGCGCGGTCCATATCCGGCAGATCGCCGAGGAGCTCGGCGTCCGCTACATCGTCGAAGGCAGCGTGCGCAAAGCCGACAGTCGCGTGCGCATCACCGCGCAGCTCAACGACGCCACCTCAGGCAGCCAGCTCTGGGCCGAGCGTTACGACCGCGAGCTGGTCGACGTCTTCGCCGTGCAGGACGAGATCACCAACGCGATCGCCGCGGCGATCGAGCCGCAGATCCACGCGGCGGAGAATTTCCGCAGCCGGCGCAAGCCGCCGGCGAGCCTGGACGCCTGGGACCTCCTGATGCGGGCGCTGTCGCATTACTGGCGCGTGACGCGGCAGGATCACGAGGCTGCGCAGGCGCTGCTCGAGCGCGCGATCGGGATCGATCCGAACTACGGACAGGCATTGTCGGTGCTGGCGGCGAACCACATGTTCGGCGTGCATCTCGGCTGGGCCGAGCTCGCCAGCGTGGCGCCGGCCGCGGAGGCCGCCGCGCTCGCGGCGGTGCGCTGCGACCATGAGGATGCCTGGGCGCATGCCGCACTCGGCAGCGTGTTCTTCTCGACGCGCCGGCTTTCGAATGCGCTGTCCGAGTTCGAGCAGGCGCTCGCGCTCAATCCGAACTTCTCGCTGGCGCAGGGCTATTACGCGCTGGCGCTGTCCTATGCCGGACGCTCACGGGACTCGTTCGACGCGGCGCAGCGGGCGATCCGGCTCTCGCCGCGCGATCCATCGCTCGCGATCTATCACGGCATCGCCGGCTATGCCCGCTTCACCGAGCGACACTATGACGAGGCCATCGCGCTTGCGCGCGAGGCGATCCGCCACCGCGGCGATCTCACCGGCGCCTACCGTGTGCTCGCGGTGTCCGCCGGAATGACCGGCGACAACACGCTGGCACGGATCGCGCTGGGCGAGCTGCGCCGCACCCAGCCCGGCATCTCGCTGCACTGGATCGCGACGCAGCTGCCCTGGGCCGACGAGGCCGACCGCGAGCATTATCTGGAAGGATTCCGGCGGGCGGGGTTGCGGTGAGACACCCTCGTGGCGTTGTCCATGGCCGACTTGTCTCCGTGACAAGACAAGTGAAAACGGACGCGCTGTACATTTTTTGTGCGAACGCTGTCGAGACTTTCATCTTGCGGCGCCGAATGGGACTGTGTGAGCTTCGATATCGGATGGGGACTGAGATGGGCCGGCCGTCGCTTCGCGCGCGAGGACGTCGCGAAGCGTTTGCGGCCGGCCGCGCTTGAGAAAGATACGATATGCCAAAACGAGTGTTGCTTGGTCTCCTCCTCGCTTGCGGCCTCACGGCCCCGGCGCTGGCGCAAGAGCCAAAAATGGGGGGCGTGATCAATGCCGTGATCCAGCCCGAGCCGCCCGGCCTGATGCTGGCGATGGTCCAGAACGGCCCGGTCCAGATGGTCTCCGGCAACATCTTCGAGGGACTGCTGCGCTACAGCCCGAAGCTCGAACCGCTGCCGGAACTCGCCGAAAGCTGGAGCGTCAGCGACGACGCCAAGACCTACACCTTCAAGCTCAAGAAGGGCGTGACCTGGCACGACGGCAAGCCCTTCACCGCCGCCGACGTCCTGTTCTCGATGGAGATGCTGAAGCAGACCCATGCGCGTGCCCGCACCAATTTGGTGCAGGTCGACAAGATCGAGACGCCGGACGACTATACGGTGGTCTTCACGCTGAAGCAGCCGTTCGGCCCGTTCCTCGGCATCTTCGAGGTCGGCTCGATGCCGATGGTGCCGAAACATCTCTACGAAGGCACCGACTGGAAGACCAACCCCTACAACAACGCACCTGTTGGCACCGGCCCTTTCATGTTCAAGGAGTGGCAGAAGGGCTCGTTCATCCGCCTGGTCAAGAACCCGAACTACCACGAAAAGGGCAAGCCCTATCTCGACGAGATCTACTGGCAGATCATCCCCGATGCGGCCGCGCGCTCGGTAGCATTTGAGACCGGCAAGGTCGACGTTCTGCCCGGCGGCTCGGTCGAGAATTTCGACGTGCCGCGGCTCTCCAAGCTGAAGGACACCTGCGTCACCGGCGCCGGCTGGGAGTTCTTCTCGCCGCTCGCCTGGCTCTGGCTGAACAACCGTCAGGGCCCGCTCGCCGACAAGCGGGTGCGGCAGGCGGTCATGTACGCGATCGATCGCGATTTTGCTAAGGACGTGATCTGGAACGGGCTCGGCAAGGTGGCGACAGGCCCGTCGGCCTCGACCATCAGGTTCTACACCGACGACGTGCCGAAATACCCTTACGATCCGGCCAAAGCCAAGGCGCTGCTGAAGGAAGCCGGCTACAAGGGCGAGAAGATCCGCCTGCTGCCGCTCGCCTATGGCGAGACCTGGCAGCGCTGGGGTGAAGCGGTGAAGCAGAACCTCCAGGACGTCGGCATGAACATCGAGACGATCGCCACCGACGTTGCCGGCGGCAACCAGAAGATCGGCGATTGGGACTACGACATCGCGTTCACCTATCTCTACCAGTATGGCGATCCCGCGCTCGGCGTCGGCCGCAACTACATCTCCAGCAACATCGCGAAGGGCCAGGTGTTCAACAATGTCGAGGGATACTCCAACCCCGAGATCGACAAGCTGTTCGCCGACGGCGCCACTGCGACCCCGGATTCCAAGCGCAAGGAAATCTACGAGAAGGCGCAGAAGATCCTGGTCGAGGATGTGCCGGTGGCCTGGATGCTGGAGCTGCAATTCCCGACCATCACGCGCTGCAAGGTCAAGAACCTGATCACCACCGGCATCGGCGTCAATGACGGCTTCAAAGACGCATGGCTCGACAAGTGAGCCTCTTACCTCATCCCCGCTTGCGGGGAGAGGTCGACGCGCCCCGAGCGATGCGAAGCATCGTCTCGCGCGCGGCGGGCGAGGGGGTGCAGGTTCCTCGGCAACGTCCTGCCGTGGAGAGAGGCCCCTCAGCCCAACCCTCTCCCCGCAAGAGCGGGGCGAGGGAGCGCACTGCCCCAGTGGCTCCAGGTCACCTCACCAAGATGACTTTCTAAGATGCTCTCCTTCATTGCCCAGCGTGTGCTCAAGGGCGTGATCGTCCTGCTCGCGATCGTCGTGCTCAATTTCTTCCTGATCCGCCTTGCGCCCGGCGATCCCGCGGTCGTCATGGCGGGCGAGGCCGGGGCCAGTGACCAGGTTTTCGTCAAACAGCTCCGGGAGAAGTTCGGCCTCGACAAGCCGCTGCCCGAGCAGCTCTTCATCTACGTCAAGGGCGTCGCCGCCCTCGACCTCGGCTTCTCCTTCCGCCAGCAGGCACCGGTCGCAAAGCTGATCGGCGAGCGGCTGCCGGCGACGCTGCTGCTGACGCTGACGGCATTCGCGATCTCGCTCGCGCTCGGCGTTCTCTTCGGCACCTTCGCCGCACGCTTCGCCGGAACGTTCCTCGACACCGCCATCACCGTGTTCGCGTTGATCTTCTACGCCATGCCGATCTTCTGGGTGGCGCTGATGGGCATCCTGTTGTTCTCGGTCACCGTGGATTGGCTGCCGAGCTTCGGCTACGAGACGGTCGGCGCCAACTACACTGGACTTGCCCATGCGGTCGACGTCGCAAAGCACCTGATGATGCCCGCCATGACGCTCGGCCTGTTCTTCATGGCGACCTACACCCGCATGACGCGCGCCTCGATGCTCGAGGTGAAGCGGCTCGACTTCGTCAAGACCGCGCGCGCGAAAGGCCTCTCCGATGCCGTGATCCAGCGCCGCCATGTGCTGCGCAACGCGCTGCTGCCGGTCGTGACGCTGGCCGGCGTGCACTCCGGCACGCTGATCGGCGGTGCCGTCATCACCGAGACCGTGTTCGCCTGGCCCGGCATCGGGCGCCTGATGTACGACGCCCTTCTGCAGCGCGACTACAACCTCCTGCTCGGCGTGTTCGTGATCTGCTCCGCCATGGTTCTCATCTTCAATCTCATTACCGACCTCGTCTATCGCCTGGTCGACCCGCGCATCGAATTCGCCTCATGAAACAGTTCTGGACAACGATGCTGAAGAGCCCCAGCGGTGTCATCGGGCTCGTCATCCTCCTCTTCGCGATCTCGGTCGCGGTGATCGGGCCGATGCTGTTCCCGAACTCGCCCTGGCGCATGGTGCAGCGGCCGTTCCTGCCGCCCTTCACGCTCTCCACCGTGCCGCTCGGCACCGACGCGCTGGGCCGCGACGTGTTCGCCGGCATGATCTTTGGCGCCCGCGTCTCGCTGCTGGTGGGCCTCGTCTCGACGCTGGCCGCACTGGTCGTCGGAGTGCCCATCGGCGCGATGGCCGGCTATTTTGGCGGCAAGGTCGATGACGCCCTGATGCGCTTCACCGAGTTCTTCCAGACCATTCCGAGCTTCGCGCTCGCGATCGTGCTGGTCGCGATCCTGCAGCCCTCGATGTATTCGATCGTCGCCTCGATCGCGGTGGTCAGCTGGCCGCCGGTCGCCCGCCTCGTGCGCGGCGAGGTGCTGTCGCTGCGAACGCGCGAATATGTCCAGGCCGCAATCGTCACCGGCCAGAGCAACAGCTGGATCATCCTGCGCGAGATCCTGCCCAACGCGCTGTCGCCGGTGATCGTGCTGGCCTCGCTGATGGTGGCGACCGCAATCCTCTTGGAATCCTCGCTGGCGTTCCTCGGTCTTGGCGATCCCAATCTCATCTCCTGGGGCTACATGGTCGGCGCGGGCCGCACCGTGATCCGCCAGGCCTGGTGGATCACCGTGTTTCCCGGCGTCGCGATCCTGATCTCGGTGCTCGGCCTCAACCTGATCGGCGAAGGTCTCAACGACGCCCTCAATCCGCGCCTATCGCGGGAGGGCCGCTGATGACGACCGCCCCGCCCGCCGTCTCCATCAAGAACCTGCGGATCGCGCTGCCCAAGGGCGCCGAGCGTCCGTTCGCGGTCGACGGCGTCTCGCTCGACCTGCGGCCCGGCAGGATCGTCTGCGTGGTCGGCGAGTCCGGCTCCGGCAAGTCGATGTGCGCGCATGCGTTGATGGGACTTCTGCCTGATACAGTGTCCGTCACATCAGGCGAAATCCAGTTCGAAGGCCGCGACCTGCTGAAGCTCGACGACAGCGGCTGGCGGGATCTGCGCGGCCGCCGCCTCGCAATGATCTTCCAGGAGCCGATGACCGCGCTCAATCCGTTGATGCGGATCGGCGACCAGATGGCGGAGATGTTCGAAGCCCATGGCCTGCTGACGCCGAGGGAGCGGCGCGCGAGAGCGCTGGCGCTGGCGCGCGAGGTCGGCCTGCCCGACCCCGAGCGTATCGTGCGTGCCTATCCGCACCAGCTCTCCGGCGGCCAGCGCCAGCGCGCCATGATCGCGATGGCGCTGGCACTCGAACCGGCCGTGCTGGTCGCAGACGAGCCGACCACCGCGCTCGACGTCACCACGCAGGCGCAGATCCTCAAGCTGATCCGCAACCTGCAGCGCAACCGCGACATGGCGGTGATGTTCATCACCCATGATTTCGGCGTGGTCGCCGACATTGCCGACCAGGTCGTGGTGCTCCGCCACGGCAAGGTCGTCGAGGAAGGCCCCGCCGCGAGGGTCTTCAACGAGCCGCAGCACGACTACACCAAAGCCCTGCTCGCCGCCGTGCCGTCGATGGACCCGCCGGCGCGCAGCGCCCTGGACGATCAGGCCAGGGCCGTCGAGGTGATCGGGCTGGACAAGACCTACGTCACGTCGGGCGGCTGGTTTCGCGAGGACCGCCGCGTCGATGCCGCCCGCGCGGTCAATTTCAACATCCTCAAGGGCGAGACGCTCGGCGTCGTCGGCGAATCCGGCTCCGGCAAATCGTCGGTGGCGCGGCTGGTGATGCGGCTGATCGAGGCCGATCGCGGCACGGTGCGGATCGGCGACACCGATCTCACGCAGCTTTCGGGCAAGGCGTTGCGCGCCGAGCGCCATCGCATCCAGATGATCTTTCAGGATCCGTTCGCCTCGCTCAACCCGCGGCGCAAGATCGGCCACATCATCGCCGACGGACCGATCGCAGCCGGCATCGACCCCAAGGTGGCGTTCGACCGCGCCCGCCATCTCCTGAAGATGGTGGGCCTGGACACCGGCGCGCTCGAACGCTATCCGCACGAATTCTCCGGCGGCCAGCGCCAGCGCATCGGAATTGCCCGCGCGCTCGCGCTCGAGCCGGAGATCATCGTCGCGGACGAAGCCGTCTCCGCGCTCGACGTCTCCGTGCAGGCGCAAGTGTTGAAGCTGCTCGAAGAGCTCAAGGCACGCCTTGGTCTGTCGATGCTGTTCATCACCCACGACCTGCGCGTCGCGGCGCAGATCTGCGACCGCATCGCAGTGATGCAGCGCGGCGCCATCGTCGAGTTGAAGCCGACCTCGCAGCTCTTCGCCGCGCCGGAGCACGCCTATACGCGGGAGTTGCTGGCGGCGGTGCCGGGACGGAAGGAACGCGCGCCGGCGGCGTGAGATGCATCGTTGTCGTTCATCAATCTTCGCGATGGTTCCAAAAACTTGCACGCTGTCCGGGGCGAAACATATTCGATCCGGCAGCATTTGCTTGATGAGACGATCCTCGCTGATGACAGCGAGGGGTAAGGTGACACCAGCATGCGTTGCGACGCATGAGGCGCGGTCACGCGCTTTTTATCCGTCGTGACCTGGTGCACCGCTGCAAATCCAAAGCGGCGCCATAGATCGCGATTGAATGATCAACGTCATCTCATGACCGTTTGCCAACCGATATCCGGAGCCAACATGGGCGAAGTTATTCGATTTGTCTCGAAATCCGAGCGGGAGCGCGTTCGTCTCATTCAGGAGGCGCGCGCCATCTACGACAGCATCTTCCCGCCGGGCGATCCGGGCAACGAAGAACAGGACAAGGCAACGATCGGCCGCGACGGGGGGAACCTGTCGTGATCAAGATCATCGCCGTGCTTTGCAGCCTCGCCTCGCCGACCAATTGTCACGAGCAGCTCGTCACCAGCTCCGACTTTGCGCAGGTCTCGGTGCAGTCCTGCCTGATGGGCGCGCCGCAGCTCGCCGAATGGATGAACCAGCATCCCGCCGAGCGCCTGGCGGCCTGGCGCTGTGTGATCGGTCAGCAGAACGGCCGGGGCATTTAACGCCGGCCTGCTTTCCATGGGCGCTTCGCGAAAAGAGCCTCCTGGACAGTGACGACGCTCCCTTGCCGGAGTAACCTTTTGTTGCGGCCATTGGCAGCAAGGGGGAAGCCGGATGGAAGTCGCCAGCCTCGTTCTTCCCGTATTCGCGATCATCGTCACCGGCTGGCTCGCCGGCGAGCTCGGTTATCTCTCGCACTCGCTCGCCGACGCGTTGGTGCATTTCGCCTACAACGTGGCGATGCCGGCACTGCTGGTCGTCACCATCGCCCAGGAGCCGGCACGCAATCTCCTGGAATGGCGCTTCCTGCTCGCGTTCGGCGGCGGCTCCCTCACCTGTTTCGCGCTGGTCTTCGTCGCCGTCCGCGGAAAGCATGATCTCGCCAGCAGCACGATCCACGGCATGGCGGCGGCGATGACCAATACCGGCTTCGTCGCGCTGCCGATCCTGCATGCGATCTACGGCCAGCCCGCCGTGCTGCCTGCCGCGGTGGCGACGGTGTTCGTGGCCGCCGTGCTGTTTCCGATCACCGTCATCCTGCTGGAGCGCGACGCGCGCGGGCCTTCGCATTCCGCTGGACTCGCACGACAGATCCTGCTCAATCCGATGGTGCTGTCGACCCTCATCGGCCTCGTCTGGTCGATTACGGGCTTGCCGATTCCAGCAGCCGTCGCGGCCTATCTGAACATGATCGCGGCCGCGCTCACGCCCTGCGCGCTGTTTGCCATCGGGCTCGGCCTGTCGCTCGAGGGACTGCGGTCGAACCTGAAGGCAACGTTCGCGCTTGCGGCCGTGAAACTGGTGATCATGCCGCTGCTCGTCTACGGGCTTTGCGTGATGCTGGGCCTCAATCCACTCTACACGGTGGCCGCCGTCATCTGCGCGGCCGTGCCGACAGCAAAGACCGTGTATGTGCTGGCGCACGAGCACATGGTCGAGGAGAGGCTGGTTGCGGCCACGGTGTCGGTGACGACAATGGTGTCGGTCGGAACATTGCTGGTCGCGCTCTACCTGCTGTCCGGCCTCGCCACGGGATCGCGTTGAACCACGTCGGTCTTATCGGGTGGTGTTGCTCCAGGTCGGCACCGAATTGGTCACGCCGACTGACGGCCAGTTGTACGTGCCGATCGAGGGTGCCGTAACAGTGCCGACCGTCTGTCCGGACGAGCCGTAAGAGGCCCTGGGCTGCGCGACCGGCGCGCCGACGCCGCTATAGGCGGGGGCCACGACGCTGGTGCTGTACCGGCTGGAGCGGTGCTTCTTCGCCTCAGCCGCGAAGGGCACGGCGAGCAGTCCGGTCGTGATGAGCGCGGCAATGGCGAATTTCATGCTGGTCATGGCTGATCCCTCGATCGTTGGGAGCCCCTCCTGCCATGTGTTCATTCGCCGGCGGATGTCCATAGGCACGCATTCATAACTCCGTGCGCGGGCGAATGTCGCGGTCCGCCTCAGCCAGCCGCGCTCCAGGCAGCAATGATGGATCTCAGCACCGAGGTGGCCGGCAGTGTGATAAACGCTCGACGTCGGCTGCATCGCCCTGGCAGGGCGCGATGGATGAGTTTGTCGTGGACGACCTGCCTTCGGATGGACCCGAATCAGCGGTAGTGCATTGCTCATCAAGCAATGTCACTGGACGACAAGCCACATGACCGGCGCCGAACTGAAGCAGCTCCGCAACGACCTCTCCGAGGCCCTCGGACGGACGCTCACGGCGGCCGATATGGCAAAGCTTTGCGGATTGCCGGAGCAGGGCGGCGCCGACACCATCCGGCGCTGGGAGGTGAGCGGCCCCTCGCCGTCTGCGACCAAAGTGCTGCGCGTGCTCGCCATGGCGAGCGAGCGCTATCCGATCATGGAGAAGTTCGACATCTTCGATCGTCACGACGTGCGCGAGGAGGACCGCCCCGCGAGGCGCGCCGCGTTCCGCGAACAGATGCGCGACGAAGCGCGGCGGCGTCTTGGTTAACGAAAGCGACGCGAAGGTTGCTCGACGACTTGCGAATTAAGCCTTCCTTCAGCATTTCTTAAATCCCCATTAAGCACGAAAATCATTTGCGGCCCAACACGTTAGGTTGGGTGCCGCTGTGCCACGGATGTGACAGCATTTTCGACAAAAGCGAGCTATCTGCAGAACCAACGCGGCGCGGACAGCGCGCCTGCCGGGGACCTTTAGTTTTGGAGTTTGGACTATGAAGAAGATTCTGATTGCGACCGTTGCGCTGCTCGTGGCGGGCGCTGCCGCGCCGGCGCTCGGTGCCGATCTCGGTAACCGCGGCTACTATAAGGCGCCCGCGCCGGCCTATGCCGCGCCGATCTACAACTGGACGGGCTTCTATATCGGCGGCCATGTCGGCGGCGCCTTCTCCAGCGACAACAATTTCAACGGCCTCTCCACCGGCAACAACGGCAACGGCCGTTTCCTCGGCGGCGTGCAGGTCGGCGCGGACTGGCAGTTCAACCCGAACTTCGTGGTCGGCGTCGAAGGCCAGTATTCCTGGCTCTCCGGCAGCGTCGGGGCGGTGTTCCCGGGCGGCATCACCTACACCAACGACCAACGCGGCCTCGGCTCTCTCACCGGCCGCGTCGGCTACACCTGGGGTCCGGGTCTCGTCTATGTGAAGGGCGGCTACGCCTATTCGGACAACAACGAGAAGGTGACCGTCGGCGGCGTGCCGACCGCCTTCGTCATCACCGGCGATCACCGCAACGGCTATACCGTCGGCGCCGGCCTCGAGTACATGTTCGCCCCGAACTGGTCGGCCAAGGCGGAGTACCAGTACTACAATTTCGGCGATGCGCACTTCACCGGAGGCCCGCTGGCGGGCACCGGCAACTTCACCACCGACGACCACACGATCAAGGCGGGCGTCAACTACCGCTTCAATTGGGCGAGCCCGGCCGTCGCGCGCTACTGATCGGTTAGCAAAATCTTACCCCCGACCAAGGGCCGGCGTTCTCGCCGGCCCTTCATTTTTTCGTCCTGCGGAACCAATGCAAGCAGTTGCACCGATTGCGATTTTTTAACCGACCCTGCAGATACTGCCGGGCACAAAACAGAAGCAAGAGCGTGGGGGAATTTTCGATGGCGATCCGTCTGGGCGTTGGCCGTTTGCTCGGTCGATTGAAACCTCGCTTCAAAATGCTGAAATGGGGGGTACGCGGCAGTCTGTTTGCGGCCTTCGGCGTGATCGCGGGCATGGGCCTCGTGATCGCAGCCGGCGCTGGCCTCGCGCTGCAGAATCTCGGCGGACGCATGATCGAGCTGAGCGGACATGACATTCCGCGCCTTGCCGCCAGCCTGCAATTGTCGGCCCTGAGCGCGAGCCTCGCGGCACAGGGACCGGCCCTGCTTGCGGCTCAAAGCGAGGAAGCCCTGGGCGAGCGCACCAAGAAGCTCAAGGAATTGCAGGAGCAGACGCAGCAGAAACTCAACGAGATCATCGAGCTCGGCGGCGACAAGTCCGTCGTCGCCGGTCTCGGCGAGACGATGAAGAGCATCAACGAGGCGGCCCAGAGCCTAGCCAAGGCAGCCCGCGAACGGCTGGACATCGCAGCGCTCCATGACAAGCAATATGACGCGCTGCGCAGCGCCCAGGGCGCCTTCGTCGGCGCGGCCAGCCCAGCGATGCTGGAAGCGCAGACCCGGGTCAACGCCATTCTCGGCTCGGCAAACCTGTCCCCCGAAGACGCCACCGAAGCCGCGCAGACCGTCGGCCAGCTCGGCAACGTCGTCGCCAGCGGCAATCTCGCGGCCGCCGACATGAGCGCCGCGCTGTCGGCGAGCACGAGCGACAAGCTCGACGACATCCAGAAGGAGTTCAAGACGGCACAAGGACGCCTGCGCTCGAACCTCGACCTGCTGCCGGACAATGAGGGCAACAAGATGCTGCGCGCGACGGCGGAAAAGCTGCTTGCGCTCGGCACCGGCAAGACCGGCGTGTTCAATCTGCGTGAGAAGGAGCTCGACTCCATCGACTACGGCCAGACCATCCTGGACGAGACGCGCAAGCTCAATGTCGGCCTCGGCATCAGCGTGCAGCAGCTCGTCGACGGCGTGCAGAAGGAGACCAATGCCTCGACCTTCCAGGCGCGGCAGGAGATCTCGCTGGCGACATCGGTCATGCTGGCGCTGGGTGCGCTGATGCTGGTCGGCTCGGTCCTGTTCGTGTGGCTCTATGTCGGCCGCAACATCCTGCGCCGGATCACCGGCCTGCAGCGCGCCATGCAGCTGCTCTCGGCCGGCGATCTCGACACCGAGATCGCGCGCTCCAGGCACAATGACGAGATCAGCGCGATGACCGACACGCTGACCGTGTTCCGCGACAGCATGATCGAGGCGCGCGCACTGGCCAGCGAGCAGGACAAGGACCGCGTCGCCAAGGCCGAGCGCGCCGCACGCATGGAGGCCAGGATCGCCGAGTTCGAGAGCACGGTGCGGACCGCGCTCGACAATCTGGCGCAGTCGGCCAACTCGATGCAGTCGAGCGCGCAGAGCATGTCCAACACCGCCGATCAGTCCAACGCGCTGGTGAACGCGGTCGCTTCCGCGGCGGAAGAGACCTCGGTCAACGTGCAGACCGTCTCGTCGGGCACCGAGCAGCTGTCATCATCGATCGAGGAAATCAGCAAGCAGGTCGTCACCTCCGCCGCAATCGCCAAGAAGGCCGTCGACGAGGCCGGCGCCACCGACACCACGGTGCAGAGCCTTGCCGACAGCGCGAGCCGCATCAGCGTCGTCGTCGACCTGATCCAGACCATCGCCTCGCAGACCAATCTGCTCGCCCTCAACGCCACCATCGAGGCGGCGCGCGCGGGCGAGGCCGGCCGCGGCTTCGCGGTGGTCGCCTCCGAGGTGAAGAGCCTCGCGAGCCAGACCGCGAAAGCGACCGAGGAGATCCGTACCCAGATCGCCAGCATGCAGCAGGTCACGACCTCCGCAGTCGGCGCCATCCAGGGCATCGGCCGGATCATCGGCGAGATCAACGACGTCACGACGACGATCGCCGCCGCGGTCGAGGAACAGGGCGCGGCCACCCGCGAGATCGCCCGCAACATCCAGCATGCTGCGGGGGGCACCAGCGAGGTCTCCAGCAACATCGTCGGCGTCTCCACCGCCTCGGCCGAAGCCGGCGCGGCGGCAGGCGAAGTGCTGAGCGCCTCGGACGCGCTTCGCCGCGAGGCCGACATGCTGCGCGGGGAGATTGACGCGTTCCTCAACAATATGCGGGCGGCCTGATTGTCATTCCGGACGGCGCGTCGCGCCGAACCCGGAACTTCGCAATGACAACTTCTGGATTCCGGGTTCGCGCTCACACGCGCCCCGGAATCACTGCGTTTTGGGCAGGCTTCGACCGGCACACGGAAAAACAACGTCCGGTATGACCGCCATGCGGAGTCCCGGCCGGGCCTTTTTCGGCTGGCGCCCCGCCCGCGCTGGGTTTAAGCCGGTAGCATGAACGCGAAAACCGACACCGTGCAGTCCTCGGCCGAGGCCTTGCGCTACCCCTGGGACCAGCATCCCGGCCCCGATGACGTCGTCGAAGTCAGGCCCGGCATATTGTGGGTGCGGCTGAAGCTGCCGTTCCGCCTCAACCACGTGAACATCTATCTGCTCGCCGACGGCGACGGCTATGCGATGGTCGATGCCGGCTTCGGCAATGAGGAGACGATCGAGGCCTGGACCAAACTGTTCGATGGCCCGCTCAAGGGCGTAAACATCACGCGCCTGATCGTCACCCATTCGCACCCAGATCATGTCGGGCTCGCAGGCTGGATCGTGGAGCGCTTCGGCTGCCCGCTGGTGATGTCGCAGGTCGAATATCTGCAATCGGTTTATCACCAGAACCGCGGCACCGAGGAGCGGCGCAACGCACAGCGCCTGTTCTTCCGCCGTCACGGCATGGACGAGTCGCTCACCGAAAAGCTGCTCGGCCGCGGCCAGGATTATCTCAAGCAGGTGTCGGTGCTGCCGCCGTCCTACCGCCGCATCTCGCATGGCGACGAGGTCGTGATCGGCACGCGCCGCTTCAAGGTGATCACCGGCGGCGGCCACGCGCTCGACCAGGTGATGCTGTATTGCGCCGACGACAAGCTGTTCCTCTCGGCCGACCAGGTGCTGAGCAAGATTTCGCCCAATGTCAGCGTGTGGGCGGTCGAGCCCGACCAGAACTCGCTCGGCGAATATCTGGCCTCGCTCGCGAGCCTCACCACCACCCTGCCCTATGACCTGCTGGTGCTGCCCGGCCACGGCGTGCCGTTCTACGGCCTCAAGACCCGCATCAAGCAACTCGCCGATCACCACGAGGAACGCTGCCGCCTGATCGCGGAGGCCTGCCGCGAGGTGCCGCAGACCTCGCGCGCCCTGGTGCCCGTGGTGTTCAACAAGCATGTGCTGGACGAGCACCAGATGGGCTTTGCCGCCGGCGAGCTCGTTGCTCACGTCAACTACATGATCGTCGAGGGCCGGCTGACGGCGGAGATGAAGGACGGCGTGCTCCAGTTCAGGACGACGTGAGCTCTTTCCTCACCTCGCCCCGCTTGCGGGGCGAAGGTGCGCAGCGCCGCCAGGGCCAGCAGCTCACCTCATGTTCGCGATCGCGTGGAGCGCGGCGATGTAGCCGAACGGCCCGAGACCGCAGATCACGCCGGTCGCCACGAACGAGAACTTGGAGTGGCGGTGATATTCGTCGCGGGCGTGGCCGCAGCAGCCCGGCAGATGGTGCGAAGCAGCATTGCACCTCGCGCGAGCTTGATCGGGATCAAGTTTCAATTCCCACGATAGGGCATTTTGCCCAAATGCCCCTCACGCCCAAATGTGGGAAAGCGCATAGACATTGGAGCTGGAAAAGCTCTAAGAAGATGCGGCCCTTTTGGTCAGTTCCGTCTCAGGTTTTGCCGATGGATTACAGCCAGTTCTTCAATTCCGCCCTCGATCGTCTCCACACCGAGCGGCGCTACCGCGTGTTCGCGGATCTGGAGCGGACCGCCGGCCGGTTCCCGCACGCGGTCTGGCACTCGCCCAAGGGCAAGCGCGATGTCGTGATCTGGTGCTCCAACGATTATCTCGGCATGGGCCAGCACCCCAAGGTGGTCGGCGCGATGGTCGAGACCGCGACCCGCGTCGGCACCGGCGCGGGCGGCACCCGCAACATCGCCGGCACGCATCATCCGCTGGTGCAGCTCGAGGCGGAACTTGCCGATCTCCATGGCAAGGAAGCCGCGCTGCTGTTCACCTCGGGCTACGTCTCGAACCAGACCGGCATCGCCACCATCGCAAAGCTCATTCCGAATTGCCTGATCCTGTCGGACGAGCTCAACCACAATTCGATGATCGAAGGCATCCGCCAGTCCGGCTGCGAGCGCATCGTGTTCCGCCACAACGATCTGGCTGACCTCGAAGAGAAGCTGAAGGCAGCGGGTCCGAACCGGCCGAAGCTGATCGCCTGCGAGAGCCTCTATTCGATGGATGGCGACGTCGCGCCGCTCGCGAAGATCTGCGATCTCGCCGAGAAGTACGGGGCCATGACCTATGTGGACGAGGTCCACGCCGTCGGCATGTACGGTCCGCGCGGCGGCGGCATCGCCGAGCGTGACGGCGTGATGCACCGCATCGACATCCTCGAAGGCACGCTGGCGAAAGCGTTCGGCTGCCTCGGCGGCTACATCGCCGCCAACGGCCAGATCATCGACGCGGTGCGCTCCTATGCGCCGGGTTTCATCTTCACCACGGCGCTGCCGCCGGCGATCTGCTCGGCCGCGACCGCCGCGATCAGGCATCTGAAGACCTCGAGCTGGGAGCGCGAGCGTCATCAGGACCGCGCCGCCCGCACCAAGGCGATCCTCAATGCCGCCGGCCTGCCGGTGATGTCGAACGACACCCACATCGTGCCGCTGTTCGTCGGCGATCCCGAGAAATGCAAGCAGGCGTCCGACCTCTTGCTCGAAGAGCACGGCATCTACATCCAGCCGATCAATTATCCGACCGTCGCCAAGGGCACCGAGCGCCTGCGCATCACGCCCTCGCCCTATCATGACGACGGCCTGATCGACCAGCTCGCCGAAGCCCTGCTGCAGGTATGGGACCGGCTCGGCCTGCCGCTGCGCGAGAAGTCGCTGGCGGCCGAGTAGGCGTCCGCTCTTACCCTCCTCTGGAGGGACGGCAGGTGCCCGCTGCGCACGATTGCACCTTAACGACACCTGCAGTTCCCGCTCGCGCCGGACATTTCGCTGTCGCATGCGTCCGCTCAACGCGCTAGATTTACAGCGAAAATGAGATCGGGCGCTGCCCGCGCCCAGGGAGAAGCACGCTCGCCATGCTGCACGACTGGGGCGTGATCGCCGCCGCCTTCGGCTATATCGGCTTCCTGTTCCTGGTGGCGAGCCATGGCGACCGCCGTTCGCCGGCGGGGGCCGGCCGCGCCTCGGGGCTGATCTATCCGCTGTCGCTGGCGATCTACTGCACCTCCTGGACCTTCTTCGGCTCGGTCGGCTTCGCCACCCGCACCTCGACCGACTTCCTCGCGATCTATGTCGGCCCGATCCTGATGATCGGGTTGGGGGCCGGCGTGCTCCGCCGCGTGATCCAGCTCGCCAAGACCCACAACATCACCTCGATCGCCGACTTCATCGGCGCGCGCTACGGCAAGAGCCAGGCGGTGGCGGCAACCGTCGCGCTGATCGCGATCATCGGCTCGGTGCCCTACATCGCGCTGCAGCTCAAGGCGGTGGCCTCCTCGCTGGAGACGATCCTGAGCGAGGACCAGGCGTTCTCCCACATCCCGATCCTCGGCGACATGGCGCTGATGGTGACGCTGGCGATGGCGGCCTTCGCCGTGCTGTTCGGGACGCGGCAGACCGACGCCACCGAGCACCAGCACGGATTGATGCTGGCGGTCGCGACCGAATCCATCGTCAAGCTGGTCGCCTTTCTCGCCGCCGGCATCTTCGTCACCTTCTGGATGTTCTCGCCGCATGAATTGATCGAGCGCGCGATGAAGACGCCGGAGGCGGTGCGCGCCATCAACTATTCGCCGTCGATCGGCAACTTCCTGACCATGACGCTGCTGTCGCTGTGCGCGGTGATGCTGCTGCCGCGCCAGTTCCACGTCAGCGTGGTGGAGAATTCATCCGATGCCGAGGTCGGCCGCGCGCGCTGGCTGTTCCCGCTCTATCTCGTCGCCATCAACGTGTTCGTCATTCCGATCGCGCTCGCCGGTCTCGTCACCTTCCCGTTCGGCACGGCCGATCCGGACATGTATGTGCTGGCGCTGCCGATGGAGGGGGGCGCGGACCTGCTCAGCGTCGCCATCTTCGTCGGCGGCCTGTCGGCGGCAACCGCGATGGTGATCGTCGAATGCGTCGCGCTGTCGATCATGGTCTCGAACGACCTGGTGGTGCCGCTGGTGCTGCAACGGCGGCCGGAGGGCCGCACCGGCGGTGCCGATTTCAGCGACTTCCTGCTGCGCTCGCGGCGCCTCGCGATTTTCGCCATCATGGTGATGGCCTATTTCTACTATCGCGCGCTCGGCAACACCCAGCTCGCGGCGATCGGCCTGCTCTCCTTTGCCGCCATCGCCCAGCTTGCACCGAGCTTCTTCGGCGGTCTGTTGTGGCGGCGGGGAACCGCGCGCGGCGCGATCGGCGGCATGCTGGTCGGCTTCGCGGTGTGGCTCTACACGCTGTTCATGCCGAGCTTCATGGATTCCTCGACCGCAGGCATCCTGCTGCTCCAACACGGTCCGTTCGGAATCGAGGCGCTGCGCCCGCAGGCGCTGTTCGGCGCCGATTTGCCGCCGCTGATGCATGGCGTGATCTGGTCGCTGTCGCTCAACATCCTCACCTATGTGCTGCTGTCGCTGGCGCGCCAGCCGTCCTCGATCGAGCTGGTGCAGGCCGATTTGTTCGTGCCCAACACGCTCGCGCCGATCTCGCCGAGCTTCCGCCGCTGGCGCACCACCGTCACGGTGCAAGACATCCAGACCACGGTCGCCCAATATCTCGGGCCGGATCGCGCCCGGCATTCGTTCGAGGCCTTCTCTGCCAGACGCAACGTGCGCCTGGAGCTTGCGGCGCCTGCCGATTTCGAGCTGCTGCAGCACGCCGAGCACCTCATCGCCTCCTCGATCGGTGCGGCCTCCTCGCGCCTCGTGATGTCGCTGCTGCTGCGCAAGCGCACGGTATCGGCGAAAGCCGCGCTGAAGCTGCTCGACGATTCCCACGCCGCGCTGCATTTCAACCGCGAGATCCTCCAGACCGCGCTCAACCATGTGCGGCAGGGCATCGCGGTGTTCGACGCCGATCTGCAGCTGATCTGCTCCAACCGCCAGTTCGGCGATCTCCTCAACGTCCCCCCGCATTTCATCCAGTTCGGCACGCCCTTGCGCGAGATCCTGGAATTCATGGGCGTGAGCGATCCGGCCGGTGACACCGATCGGGAGGCGATGATCGAGCAGCGGCTCGTCGCCTACACGACCGACAGCGAGCCCTATCTGGAGCGCCTGCCGGAACGCCACATGGTGATCGAGGTGCTCACCAACCGTATGCCCGGCGGCGGCTTCGTCATCACCTTCACCGACGTCACGCCGACCTTCGAGGCCGCCGAAGCGCTGGAGCGCGCCAATGCGTCGCTGGAAAAGCGCGTGCGCGACCGCACCGAGGAACTGACGCGGCTGAACTCCGAACTGGCGCTGGCAAAGAGCGCGGCGGAGGATGCCAGCAGCTCCAAGACGCGCTTTCTTGCCGCGGCCAGCCACGACATTCTCCAGCCGCTGAACGCGGCGCGGCTCTACATCACGAGCCTGATCGAGCGCCAGCACAGCGGCGAGGAGACGCGGCTGGTCGAGAACATCGACGAATCACTGCAAGCCATCGAAGAGATCCTCGGCGCGCTGCTCGACATCTCCAGGCTCGATGCCGGCGCGATGACGACCTCGATCTCGAGCTTCAAGATGGCCGATCTGATGCGCTCGCTCGAGATCGAGTTCGCGCCGATCGCGCGCGCCAAGGGCCTCGCGCTCGCCTTCGTGCCCTGCTCGCTTCCGGTCGAATCTGACCGCCTGCTGCTGCGGCGCCTGCTCCAGAACCTGATCTCCAACGCGATCAAATACACCCCGCGCGGGCGCGTGCTGGTCGGCTGCCGCCGCCGCGGCTCCTCGCTCAAGATCTGCGTCTACGACACCGGCGTCGGCATTCCCTCGGCCAAGCGCGCCGAGATCTTCAAGGAATTCCACCGCCTCGAGCAGGGCGCGCGGATCGCGCGCGGCCTCGGGCTCGGCCTCTCGATCGTCGAACGGCTGGCGCGCGTGCTCAAGCACGGCATCGCCATCGACGGCAACAAGAGCGGCGGCTCCGTGTTCTCCGTGACGGTGCCGACGGCGAAGGCGGTCACGCATACGGCCGCCGTGACCAGCGCGACGCCGCTGGCGCGCACGCCGATCTCGGGTGCCCTGATCGTCTGCATCGAGAACGACGCGGCGATCCTCGACGGCATGCGCACACTGCTGAAAGCCTGGGACGCCGAGGTGATCGCGGTCGCCGATCCCGAAGGCGCGATCGCGGCGATCGAGCAAGCCGGCCGCCGTGTCACCGGCCTGCTCGTCGACTATCATCTCGATCGCGGCAACGGCATCGCCGCGATCCGCGATATCCGCCGCCGCTTCGGCGACACCATTCCGGCGATCCTGATCACCGCCGACCGCAGCCCGGCCGTGCAGGTCGCCGCGCGCGATGAAAAGATCGCAGTGCTCAACAAGCCGGTGAAGCCGGCTTCGCTGCGCGCCCTTCTCGGCCAGTGGCGAACGCAGCAGATGGTGGCGGCGGAGTGAGTTGATGGAGGTACGCCAGGCTTCGCGACCTAAGGCGCGAGCCGCGTGAAGACGTAATCCCGGCTCTTGGCGCGGGCCTCGTGGCAGCCCCAGCAGGTGCGGTGCTGCGCCTCATCCACCGGCTTGCCATTCACGAAACGGCCAAAGCCCCAGCCACCGGTCGAGGCATATTTCTTGGAATCCTTGACCATCACCTGCACCGTGGTGGCGGCGCCGGGAATTGTCGCGGATGCGAACTCGGGCGACTGCTTTCGCTTCCAGGCGCGCTTGACCAGGATGGTGCCGTCGGGGAACGGAAGGTTTCCGGCTTGATAGGCCTCGATTGCGGTCTGGTTGCCGACAACGGCGCGAAGCTCGTCGAGCGGCGCTGCCTCTTCGGCCGGCGCGATCAGCTCCCACTGCTTGTAACCGGGCGGAATCGTGACGCCGAAGATCGGCGAAGCGGCGGCCGCCGTGTCGCCTTCCGCGAGCGCGATCGAAACCAGATATGGCACGCTCGTCAGGAGAACGACGAGAAGCAGCAAGGTGAGCACGATCACCGTAGAGAACGAGAATCTCTTCTTTTCAGATTCGGTTGGCATCATGAGGTTTCTTCAAGGGGGATCACTGCGCGTCTTTCGGTCCGGACGTACTGGACCGGGGCATTGGATAAATGCTCAGGCGCCGCCAGCTTCGATGACGGCTTTGGCAAAGGCTTGCGGCGCTTCCTGCGGAAGATTGTGACCGATGCCGCCGGTGATCAGGCGGAAATCGTACCGGCCGGAGAACTTCTTGGCGTAGGCGCTGGGGTCGGGGTGCGGCGCGCCGTTGGCGTCGCCTTCCATCGTGATCGTCGGAACGCGGATCACCGGAGCTGCGGCGAGCTTCTTTTCGATCTCTTCGTACTTCGCTTCGCCCTGGGCGAGCCCGAGCCGCCAGCGGTAATTGTGGATCGTGATGGCGACGTGATCCTTGTTGTCCAGCGCCGCCGCGCTGCGGTCGAACGTGGCGTCGTCGAACTTCCATTGCGGCGAGGCGAGCTTCCAGATCAGTTTTGCGAAATCATGCGTGTACTTCTCGTATCCGGCGCGGCCGCGCTCGGTCGCGAAATAGAACTGGTACCACCATTGCAGTTCGGCCGACGGCGGCAGCGGCGCATTTCCCGCAGCCTGGCTCGAGATCAGATAGCCGCTGACCGACACCAGTGCGCGGCAGCGATCCGGCCACAGCGCGGCGATGATGTCGGCAGTGCGTGCGCCCCAGTCGAAGCCGGCAACGACAGCCGTCTTGATGTCGAGCTTGTCCATCAGCGCGATGATGTCGACAGCCATTGCGGCGGGCTCGCCGTTGCGCGGCGTCTCGCTGGAGAGGAAGTGCGTCGAACCGTAGCCACGCAGATATGGGATGATGACGCGATAGCCGGATTTTGCCAGGATCGGCGCGACATCGACGAAGGCGTGAATGTCGTAGGGCCAGCCGTGCAGCAGGATCGCGACGGGACCGTTCGACGGGCCAGCCTCGGCATAACCGACGTTGAGGACGCCGGCATCGATCTGCTTGATCGGACCGAAGGACGCGTTCGACGCTCGGGATCGCTGCGCTTCCGTTTGCGCGAGGGCGAGGTCGATCACGCCGAGGCCGACGGCGACGGTTCCTGCGGCGACGCCAAAAAACTTGCGACGATGCTGGTCGATGAGCTGCTTCATGATGGTGCTACCCGGTTGGTGATTATGATGGTCAGATCAGTGCGACCGTAACGTCGATGTTGCCGCGCACGGCCTTGGAGTAAGGACAGGTCTGATGCGCTTCATCGACGATACTGCGCGCGACGTCATGATCGAGGCCCGGCAGGCTGACATTGAGGCGTGCCCGCAGGGCGTAAGTGCCATCGTCGTGCAGAAGGTCGATCTCCGCATCGATCGCACTTCTCCTGGGAAGCGCGATCTTCCGCTTCCGCGCGGCGATCTCCATCGCGCTTTCGAAACATGCCGACCAGCCGGCCGCGAACAACTGCTCGGGGTTGGTGCCGACGCCTGCTCCGCCCGGCGGCGACAATTTCACATCCAGCCGGCCATCTGAGCTGCGGGACATACCGTCCCCGCGTCCGCCGCTGGTGTGGGTCCTCGCCGTGTAGAGCAGCTTCGCCGCTTGTGTCATGAAAGTCTCCTTGCCGTCGCGCACTTGACTAGCAGTCACCTCCGCAGCGCGCCCGTTGGGAGTTGTGAGAAATTGTGAGACCGGCAGGGAACCCGTCAGGGAGGCCTGCAGACGCGGTCTGATGCCGATGCAAAGCCGGTCTTGCGGGATCGACGCCTGCTCGTTATGCGGTCCTGCAAATGGGCAAGATTTCGTGATGACTGAACCGGCTCCGCCCGCGGCATCGACATTGTCGTTCGGGCCATTCACCGTGACGCCGCATCAGCGGCTCGTTATGCGCGAGGGCGTCGCGCTGCCGATGGGCGCCAAGAGCTTCGATACGCTGATCGCGCTCATGTCGCGGCCGAACGAGGTCATCAGCAAATGGGACCTGATGGCGCAGGTCTGGCCCGGTATGGCCGTCGAGGAAGCCAACCTGCGCTTCCACATTGCAGCGCTTCGCAAAGCCCTCGGCGACGGGAAAGACGGCGCGCGCTACATCACCACGCTCTCGGGCCGCGGCTATTGCTTCGTGGCACCGATCTCGCAAGCGGAGATTCCCCCAGAACGTCGCACAGCACCCCGGCGCGAGCTGCCGCCGGTCAAACTGCCGAACCGGCTGCAGCGGATGGTGGGGCGTGACGATGCGATCGCAGCCATCTCTGACAGGCTCACGACCTCACGATTTGTCTCGATCGCCGGCCCCGGCGGTGTCGGCAAGACCGCTGTCGCAGTGGCGATCGCTCACGACCTGCTCGAAACATTCTCGGACGCGGCGCATTTCGTTGACCTAGCTGCGCTCAGCGATCCCAATCTCGTGATCACCTCGATCCTGCTGATGCTCGGCCTGCCGGCGCAGGCTGACGACCCGCTGCCCGCATTGCTCGCCCATCTTCAGGACAAGCGGATGCTGCTGATCCTGGACAATTGCGAGCATGTCATCGCGGCTGCGGCGTCTCTCGCAGCGGAGATTTTCTGCGCCGCGCCGCATGTCCATATCCTCGCGACGAGCCGCGAAGCCCTGCGCGTCGAGGGCGAGCAAGTCTATCGCCTGGCACCGCTTGCCGTTCCGCCCGACGGCAGCGAGCTGACGGCGACAACGGCGCAGACCTATCCAGCGCTCCAGCTCTTCCTCGAACGGGCCTCCGCCGGCGGCGCGCAGATCGGGCTCGACGATGCCAATGCCGCGATCATCGCGAACATCTGCCGCAAGCTCGACGGTATGGCGCTGGCGATCGAGCTCGCCGCGGGCCGGGTCGAAGCCTATGGCCTGGAGCAGACGGCCACGCTGCTTGACGAGCGCCTCAACCTGCTCTGGCAGGGCCAGCGCACCGCGCCGCCGCGCCAGAAGACGTTGCAGGCGACGCTGGACTGGAGCTACGGCCTCCTGTCCGACACCGAGCGCCTCGTGCTGCGCCGCCTTGCGGTCTTCGCAGGCCACTTCACCATCGACGCCGCGCTGGAAGTCGTGCCGGACGAGCGCGTCGACCGCTCCCGCCTGTTCGACGCCATCGACAGCCTCGTCGCCAAGTCGATGGTCGCACCGCGCCCCTTGGGCGCCATGATGCGCTATCGCCTGCTCGACACGACGCGCGCCTATCTGCTCGAGATCGAGCCTGATGAGGCGGCACTCGCGGCCCGCCACGCAAGTTACTATCGGCGATGGCTGGAACAGGCCGGCGCGATATGGGCCACCGTGCCGAGCGCCGACGAGCGCGCGATCCATTTCTCCGCGCTTCACAATGTGCGCGCCGCGCTCGACTGGTGCTTTGGCGCGGGCGGCGATCCCGGCATCGGCATCGCGCTCGCGGCATCGGCATCCCCCATGTTCCTGGCGATGTCGCTGCTGACGGAATGCCGGCGCTGGTCGGAACGGGCACTGCTCGCGGTCGATCCGTCAACGCGCGGCAGTGCGGAGGAAATGCACATCCAGGCCGCACTCGGCCTGACGTTGATGTTCACGCGCGGTGGCAGCGAGGCGGCGCGTGGAGCATTGGAGAGAAGCCTTGCAATCGCCAAGGCGCGCGGCGATGTGCCGAACCAGCTCCAGCTGCTCGGCCGGATGCATATCTTTCACGAGCGGATGGGACAGTTCGACGCCGCGCTCGGTTACGCCCAGCAGAGCCTCGAGATTGCCGAAGAGCTCGGCGATGTCGCGTCAATTGCGCTCGCAAGGTCGCTCCTGGGTGTCTCTCTGCATCTGGCCGGCGAGCATCGCGACGCGATGCCCATGCTGAAGGCGGCTTGGCAAGGCCCGGGCACGGAGCGGATCAGCACGATCCACGGCTTCGATCACCGCAACAGGGCCGGCATCTCGCTCGCGCGCGAGCTTTGGTTGCAGGGCCGGCCCACGGATGCTTCGCGACTGGCGCAGCTGACGATCGCCGAGGCTGCGCAGATGGACCATCCGATCACGCTCTGCATTGCGCTGATCTGGGCAGTGTCGATCGATCTCTGGAGCGGAGATCTCGACGCCGCCGAAGCGAACATCGACCGTTTCATCGCGCATGCCAATTCGCGCTCGATGGGTCCGTATCTCGCAGTCGGCCGGGGCGTCAAAGGCGAGATCGCGATCCTGCGGGGCGACGCCGCGGGCGGTGTCGAGACGATAACAGCCTGCCTGCGCGAGCTTCACGACGCCGGCTACGAGTTGCTCACCACGACCTTCAACATCGCGCTGGTTCACGGCCTGCTGGCGCTCGGCCAGATCGAGCAGAGCGCGCGTCAGATCGACGACGCGATCCGCCTCGTCGAGCGGAGCGGCGACCATCTTTACATGCCCGAGCTGCTGCGCATGAGGGCCAGGGTGTTGCTGTCGCTGCCGGAGCCGAACATTGCGGACGCCGAGGCCTGCCTCATGCGATCGCTGAAGCTCAGCCGCGACAAGGGCGCGAAAGCCTGGGAGCTGCGAGCCGCGATTGTTCTTGCGCAGCTTCTCGCTGAGCGGCGCGGCCGCAGAGATGCAAGACAATTGCTCCAGGCGGCGCTCGAAGGTTTTGCCGATGGCTCCGAAACGGCCGATATCACGGCGGCCAGCATGCTGCTGGCGACGCTGTAGCGACCTGAAGCGCGATAAGATCAGGAGGAATCATCATCGCGCTTCAGGTTGTTGTTTGAGCAGGATCTTTTCGGAAAACCGCTGCGCACTTTGCGCTAACGCAGCCCTTCGGGTCCGGATCATGCTCTACGCCGTCGGCGTACCCTGCTTCCACTGGCCGCCGGCGATCTTCGCGGCGGCGATCACGGCCTGGGTCCGGCTCTCGACGCCGAGCTTTTGCAGGATCGCCGAGACATGCGCCTTGATGGTGGCCTCGGAGACGCCGAGCTCGTAAGCGATCTGCTTGTTGAGCAGCCCCTCCGACAGCATCATCAGCACCCGCACCTGCTGCGGCGTCAGCGTCACCAGGCGGTCGCGCAGGCGCGTCATGTCGGGATCGGCGGCGGCGGACAGGTCGGTGTCGGCGGGAACCCAGACATCGCCCTCCATCACCTTCAGAATGGCGTCGCGCAAGGTCTCGACGCCGAACCGCTTCGGAATGAAGCCCGAGGCGCCGAAATCGAGCGAGCGGCGGATCGTGGCATTGTCGTCGGAGGCCGAGACGATCACGACCGGAATCGCCGGATATTGCGCACGCAGATAGATCAGGCCGGAAAAACCGGAGATCCCCGGCATCGACAGGTCAAGCAGGATCAGGTCGACGTCGGAGGCCCGTTCCAAAATCCCGGTCAGATCCTCGAACGATCCGGCCTCATCGATCCTGGCCGAGGTCAGGACGCCCGCCACCGCCTGCCGCAGTGCATCGCGGAACAGGGGATGGTCATCGGCGATGACGAGATGGGTCGAGGGAGCGTTCATCGTTCTCTTGCTGGCAATCGCCGGCCAGTAAGCCGGTCCGGGGCCTCGGTCAATTCTTTCCCGACGCGCCGTGGCATGCAAGCAAACAATATCCCTTTGCGGGAACGGGGTTAATCCAAAGTCGGACCCAGTCGTGCCACCTCGCGGCTGCGCGCCGTCAGGTGCGCGTCAGTGCCCAAGGCCGAAAGTCGTATTGGGGCTGGTTTCACGCCGATGTTACCTTGGGCCTAAGACCTGGGTTGATCCGGCATGTCCGGACATCCGGGACGCGAGGAAACGCATTTCGGGGAGCGACTCAATATGTCGACAATGGCTGTGTCTCAGACCGGCGCAGGAGGGATGACGAAGGACGAACGTTTCGTCATTCTCGCCTCCTCGCTCGGTACCGTCTTCGAGTGGTACGATTTCTATCTTTACGGTTCGCTCGCCTCGATCATCGGCGTGCAATTCTTCTCGGATTATCCGCCGGCCACTCGCGACATCTTCGCCCTGCTGGCGTTCGCTGCGGGCTTCCTGGTCCGGCCGTTCGGCGCGATCGTGTTCGGCCGTATCGGCGACATTGTCGGCCGCAAATACACCTTCCTCGTCACCATCCTGATCATGGGTCTGTCGACCTTCATCGTCGGCCTCTTGCCCAACGCGGCGACGATCGGCATCGCAGCGCCAATCATCCTGATCGCGCTGCGCCTCGCCCAGGGCCTGGCGCTCGGCGGCGAATATGGCGGCGCGGCGACCTATGTCGCGGAGCATGCCCCGAACGGCAAGCGCGGTTACTACACCTCCTTCATCCAGACCACCGCGACGCTCGGCCTGTTCCTGTCGCTGCTGGTGATCCTGTTCACCCGCACCGCGACCGGCGAAGCCGAGTTCGCCAAGTGGGGCTGGCGCATCCCGTTCCTGGTCTCGGTGCTGCTGCTCGGCATCTCGGTCTGGATCCGGCTCCGCCTCAATGAATCCCCGATCTTCCAGAAGATGAAGGAAGAAGGGAAGAGCTCGAAGGCGCCGCTGACGGAAGCGTTCGGCAACTGGCAGAACGGCAAGCTCGTGCTGCTGGCGCTGCTCGGCGGCGTCATGGGCCAGGGCGTGGTCTGGTACACCGGCCAGTTCTACGCGCTGTTCTTCCTGCAATCGATCCTGAAGGTCGACGGCTACACCGCCAACCTCCTGATCGCCTGGTCGCTGCTGCTCGGCACCGGCTTCTTCATCGTGTTCGGCATGCTCTCCGACCGGATCGGCCGCAAGCCGATCATCCTCGGCGGCTGCCTGATCGCGGCGCTGACCTTCTTCCCGATCTTCAAGATGATCACCACCAACGCCAATCCGGCGCTGGAAAAGGCGATCGAATCGATCAAGGTCGAGGTGGTGGCGGATCCCGCAGGGTGCGGCGACCTGTTCAACCCGGTCGGTACCCGTGTCTTCACCGCGCCTTGCGACACCGCGCGCGCCTACCTGTCGCAATCGTCGGTCAAGTACTCCACCACGTCGGCCCCGGCCGGTTCCGGCGTGAAGGTGGTGGTCAACGGCAAGGAAGTTCCGTACACGAGCGCCAAGGACAGCAACCCGGCCGTGCTCGCCGCGGTGCAGGCGGCCGGTTATCCCAAAGCCGGCGATGCGGGCATCGTGAAGATGGCGCATCCGTTCGACATCTTCCGTCCGCAGGTGGCCGCGACCATCGGGCTGCTGTTCATTCTGGTGATCTTCGTCACCATGGTGTACGGCCCGATCGCCGCGATGCTGGTCGAACTGTTCCCGACACGCATCCGCTACACCTCGATGTCGCTGCCCTACCACATCGGCAACGGCTGGTTCGGCGGCCTCCTGCCGGCAACCGCCTTCGCGATCGTGGCCTCCACCGGCGACATCTATGCGGGTCTCTGGTACCCGGTCGTCTTCGCGGCCATCACAGTCGTGATCGGTTTCCTGTTCCTGCCCGAGACCAAGGACGTCGACATCAAGGCGACCTGATCGAACGCAGCGAACGACAACACGAACCGGCCGCGGAGCGATCCGCGGCCGGTTTCGTTTTGGAAGTTATTGATTGCTGCCGATGAATTGCAGCACCACCTCGCGCCGGTGCGGGCGCGCGCGATGCTCGATCAGGTAGATCGCCTGCCAGGTGCCGAGCGCGAGCCTGCCGTTCAGGACCGGCACCTGGAGCGAGGTCTGCGTCAGCATCGTCTTGACATGGCCGGGCATGTCGTCGGGTCCTTCAGTGTCGTGTGTCCAGCCGGCATTCTCGGGCGCAAGACGCGACAATGCCGCGGTGAGATCGACCAGCACGGACGGATCGGCATTCTCCTGGATCGTGAGCGAGGCAGAGGTGTGGCGGATGAACAGGGCCAGTGCGCCCTCGCGCGCGCGGGCCTCGTCGATGAATTTCGCAGCTTCGCTAGTGAGATCGGTGAAGCCGCGGCCCGGCGTCTGCACGGTCAGCAACGACGATGCGATCGTGGTGGCTTGCACTGACGATGGCGCCGAGCGGGTGATGGATTTGGCTATTGGCATCGAAGTCTCTCAACGCGAAAGGTGCCGTTGGGTGGGCAAAGCGAAGCGTGCCCACGAATCCGCGCGACGATAATCAGGTGGTGGGCACGGCGTAAGAACGCCTTTGCCCACCCTACGGCACCACGTCGCGCGTCAAATCTTCCCCGACACGTCCTTCTGCACGCGGTTGGCCATGTCGATCAGCCGGCGCCAGGCCTTTTCCAGGAACGACATCACGCGGTCCATGTCCTGGTCGCTCGGCAGCGGGATCTCGATCTTGCGCTCGCCCTCGGCGACCTTCGGCTCGGCCTTCTTGAGCGGATCGGATTTCGGCAGCGCCTCCTCGGTCTTGCCCGACACGGTCGGCCCGGCCGCGAGCTGCCCCTTCAGCTCCTCGACTTCGGCTTGGAGCCGGCCGATCTCGGCGTCGAGCGCGGTCCGTTCGTCGGGCACCGCGTAGCAGGCCCAGCCGGCGCCGTTCTTGGTGCAGGTCGACACCGTGCCGGTGCGGGTGTCGAGCCGCAGCACGCCCTCGGGGATCGGCGTCATGCTGTAACGGCCGTTTTCACTGTCGGGCACGGATTGGGCGGCAACGATGCCGCCGCCGGCGGTCATGGCCGCGGCGAACGCCGCCGCTGCAAGCCAAGATGCCGTGCAAGTTGTGGATGGTTTCGCAGGTCTCATCGCGCTCTCCGACGCGCCGGTGGCGCTGTGGCAATTCTACACCCCGGCCCGGCCATCCGCCGCCGAAAACACGCGTCCAACATCAACGATCGCGGAGGCTTGTTTGATCCCGGCAGCACGGCGAAATGGCGGCCGCTTCCCCTGATCGTGCCGAGAGCTGCTGCGGTGCGGCGTCACGCTGTGTGCAGCGCTGCCGCGCGCGCCGATATCATGAACAAAATCAGTCAGATAGCTGAAAGCGACGCAATCGTGACTTGGCTTGACTTGATTATAGGCCATCAGTATGGTCCGCGCGGCTTTTGAGGGTGGCGGGCGTAATTTCCATTCAACCGTGGCGTTTCTGGTCTTCGTGGCATGGCTCAAGACACGGGACACGACGAGAATGGAAATCGCGATAGATCGCCTGAGGAAGCTGCGCTTTCCGAACGGCTCGGAAGTCTTGATAAGCGGTTGTCCGAAATTCGCGGCCGCCACATCAAGACCGAGCAACCCACAGGTGACGGTGGAGACGGAGCGGCCAGAGCCTCGGCGATGGCGCTTGGTTTTCGGTTATCTTCGGAGTTGGTCGCCGGTGTCGCTGTCGGAGCGGGGATTGGCTGGGGGTTCGACCGCTTGCTGTCGACGTCGCCCTTCGGGTTTATCGTGTTCCTGCTGCTGGGCTTCGTCGCCGGCGTGGTGAATGTGGTGAGATCGGCGGGCGCGGGTCAAAACAGGCGCGGTGGTTCTTAGCCGATCCGTACAGGAGAGGAATGATCGCGCCGGCCTTGCCGGTGCGGGCCGGCCCGGCCGGCAGACCGAGACCCGCCGGCATGGCCCGGCAGACCAAGAGATGCCGCGCTGATGAAAATCGACCCGATCCACCAGTTCAACATCGAGCCTCTCTTCACCCTGGGCCATATCGGCAATCACACGATCGCCTTCACCAATTCGTCGCTCTACATGCTGGTGGCAGTCGCCATCATCTCGATTCTGATGCTTGCCAGCGGCACGCAGCTGGTTCCCGGGCGCCTGCAGTCGGTCGCCGAGATCTCCTACGAATTCGTCGCGTCGACCATCCGTTCGACAGCCGGCGCGGAAGGCATGAAGTTCTTCCCGCTGATCTTCTCGCTGTTCATGTTCATCTGCGTCTCGAACCTGGTCGGCATCATCCCCTACACCTTCACGGTCTCGAGCCATCTGATCGTCACTGCCGGGCTGGCGCTGCTGGTCTTCTTCACCGTGCTGATCTATGGCGTCGCCAAGAACGGGGTGAAATTCTTCAAGATTTTCGTTCCTCATGGCGTCCCCGGCTACGTCCTTCCGCTGGTCATGTTCATCGAGGTCCTGTCGTTCTTCCTGCGGCCGGTCTCGCACAGCATTCGTCTGTTCGCCAACATGCTGGCCGGCCATATCGCACTGAAGGTGTTCGCGGGCTTCGTCGCCATGCTGGGCTTCTCGCTCGGTGCCATCGGCTGGGTCGGCGGCGTGCTGCCGCTGGCGCTCACGATCGCGCTGTACGCCCTCGAGATTCTGGTCGCGTTCCTGCAAGCCTACGTGTTTGCGATCCTGACCTGCATCTACCTCAACGACGCCATTCATCCGGGACACTGAGCGGTCCGGGGAATTTCCACCCACAACCCAATCTTTCTTCCAAGGAGTCTAAAATGGATCCGGCAGCAGCAAAACTTATCGGCGCGGGCATCGCGTGCATCGGCATGGGCGGTGCGGGCGTCGGCGTGGGCGTGATCTTCGGCAACTACCTCGCCGCGGCCGTCCGCAATCCGTCCGCCGCTCAGGGCCAGTTCGGCAACCTGATCTTCGGCTTCGCCGTGACCGAGGCGCTCGGCATCTTCTCGCTGCTGATCGCTCTGCTTTTGCTGTTCGTTTTCTAAAGAACGACTTCTTCCGCGCCGCTTCATCCGAAGCGGCGCGTGACAGCAACAGGAGTACTCCATGGCCGAGAGTCATGGCGGGGCGAAAGGTCCGGCGACTAACGCCCACACCGAAGCCGATGGCGGTCATCACGGCGGCGGCTTTCCGCCGTTCGAGAGCAGCACCTTTGCTTCGCAGCTGGTGTCGCTCGCGATCTTCTTCGTCGCGCTTTACGTGATCGTGTCCAAGCTCGCTCTGCCAAAGGTCGGCGGTGCGATCGAAGCGCGTCAGAACAAGATCGAGGGTGACCTCGCTGAGGCTCAGAGGCTGAGGGACCAGTCCGAGGCGGCGCTGAAGGCCTATGAAGGCGAGCTCGCTTCGGCGCGTTCGCGGGCGCAGGCGATCGGCAACGAATCCCGCGACAAGGCGAATGCGCAGGCGGAAGTCGAGCGCAAGGCGCTGGAAGAGCAGCTGGCGGCCAAGCTCGCCGAGGCGGAAAAGACCATCGCCTCGACCCGCACGACCGCCATGAGCAACGTCCGCGGCATCGCGGCCGATGCGGCAGGCCAGATCGTGCAGCAGCTTACCGGCATCGTTCCGGATGCGGCGTCGGTCAATGCCGCCGTTGATGCGTCCTTGAAGGGTTAGTCGAGATGTTCTTCGATCCTGAAACCTGGGTCGCCGTCGCCTTCGTGATCCTGATGATCGTGTTCGGCTATCTCGGCGTCTTCAAGTCGGCGATGACCGCGCTCGATCATCGGGCCGCCCGCATCAAGGCCGAGCTCGACGAGGCGAGGCGCCTCAAGGAGGAAGCGGCCAAGGTGCTCGCCGATTACAAGGCGCGCAGCGCAACGGCCGAGCGCGAGGCTGCCGACATCATCGCCAATGCCAAGTCCGAAGCCGAGCGCATCGCGGCCGAGGCCAAGGCGAAGATGGAAGACTTCGTCGCCCGCCGCACCAAGACCGCAGAGAGCAAGATCGCGCTCGCCGAAGCCCAGGCGCTGGCCGACGTCCGCGCCGCAGCCGCGGAAGCCGCCGTGCAGGCCGCCTCGACGATCCTGTCGCAGTCGGTCAAGGGCCAGGTCGCCGACGATCTGCTCGCCAAGGGCATCAACGAAGTCAGGCAGAAGCTGAACTGACAGGATAGTCTTCCCCAATCAACAAGCCGGCGCGACAAGCGCCGGCTTTTGCTTGTGCGAGATGCTTCCTCATCGTCATGCCCGGGCTTGTCCCGGGCATCCACGTCTTCTCCGCAAGATGAACGTGGATGGCCGGGCCATGACGGCTGAATTTCGTGCTGGTAGCTACTTCTTCTTCCCTCGCCCTTTCGGCTCGGGCGAAAGCGCCTGCGGGTCGAAGCCGACATAGAAGATGTAGGAATCGGCGACCGCGGGCGACGGCACCGGATAAGAGAGATCCTCGGCGACGAAGGTGAACGGCACGCTGCCGCCCTCGGACATCTCGACCGTGGTCCGGTAGGCCTTCGAGGCAATCACCTTCTCGCCGACGCCGCCCTGCACCACGGCGACGCGCAGCGGTACCTCGACCGTCGACGGCGCGCCGGCGGGACCCGCGATGACGCGGCCCTGGATGCCGATCCGGGCCGTGATCTCGGCGCCGTTCCGGGTACATTCACGCGCCATCTTGGTGATCGAGGCCTGGAAGCGGACGTCGTTGCCGACCGCTGGCTTGCCGGTGGCGCCGACCCCGTAGGTGGAGGCGCCGGCGCGCACCGTGACCTGCGGGCAATCGACGTCGTCGTCGGCGGCCGGCTGGCCCGGCGCGGGCGCCGGCTTGGGCTGGGCCGGCTCGTCGGACTTGCCGCCAAAGAGGTTCTTGAAGCGATCGGTGAGCGACTGGGCCGCCACCGGCGAGACCGAGGCGAGTGCAATTGACAACGCCAGCGCGACCGCCGTCCCCCGTCGCAACGTCATCCGCGATGACCGAAGCTCCTGCACCATCGACACTCATACTCCATGGACAAACATCGGCCGATCGCCGACCGGCCTTGCGCGTTATATCGTCAAAATCGGCGAACCCAAGGCAGCAAAAGGCCGTCGCAATGCGACTTTGGCTACAGGAATAGCCGGGGTTCAGCCGCGGAAGTCCTCGTGCAGGAGACCGAACAGCAAATGGTCCTGCCAGACCCCGTTGATGCAGAGATAGCGGCGCGCCAGCCCCTCGCGGGAGAAGCCGCACTTCTCCAGCACACGGATCGACGGCGCGTTGGTGGGGATGCAGGCGGCCTCGACCCGGTGCAGATTGAGCTCGCCGAACAGCGTCGGCAGCAGCACGCGAAGCGCAGCCGTCATGTAGCCGCGATGGGCGTGGGGCTGGCCGACCCAATAGCCGATGGTGCCGGCCTGCACGATGCCGCGGCGGACATTGGCGAGCGTGATGCCGCCGACCATCGCGCCGTCGAGCTCGCGGAAGATCAGAAACGGGTAGGAGCGGTCTGCGGCGATGTCCTCGGAATAGCGGCGCAGGCGGCGACGGAAGCCGGATCGGGTGAGATCGTCCGACGGCCAGATCGGCTCCCAGGGCGTCAGGTAATCGCGGCTGCTCTCCCGCAGATGGGCCCATTGCAGGAAGTCCGACATCTGCGGCGCACGCAGCAGCAGCCCGTTGCCGCGCGGAGCAAGGGCGGCGGGTCCACTGGAAGGCAGGCGAAAGAGAGCCATGGTGATGCTTCCCGGGGGCGGAGGCTCCGTGGCGCGGCTCCTAATGCAGCCGCGCCTTGGCGCGCGCCCGCGTCAATCCTTCCGCAAAAGACACCGCCGTGTCCAGACCCCTGCCGCTGCCTAATGCGACAACTGCAGGGCGGCTACGCGAAAGCAGCGCGCGCGCGGCATCCCGGGTCGATTCGACACTGACCGCGTCGATCCGGGCGACCAGTTCCTGCACCGTCTGCGGCCTTCCATAGGCCAGCACATGCCGGGCGAGTTGCTCGGCGCGGGACGAGCAGCTCTCCAGCGCCATCAGCAGGCCTGCCTTCATCTGCGCCTTGGCGCGCGCGATCTCGGCTTCGGTCAGGGTCTCGACCGAATCATTCATGATGTCGACCACGACCTCCATCATCTCCGGCGCGTCGGCCGGATCGGTTCCGGTGTAGAGGCCGAAGAAGCCGGTGTCGGTATAGGGAGCGTGGAAGCTGTAGATCGAATAGCAGAGGCCGCGCTTCTCGCGCACCTCCTGGAACAGCCGCGACGACATCCCGCCGCCGAGGATGTTGGTGAAGACCTGGAGCGAGAACAGCGACAGGTCGGTCTGCGGCACGCCTTCCAGCGCCAGCGTCAGATGCGCCTGCTCGAGCTCGCGATGCACCACCTTGGCGCCGCCCTTGCCGAACTGCGCCGACTGCGGCTTCGGACCCGGCGTCGCCTCGAAGCTTGCAAAGCGCTTCTCGACCTCGGCGACCACCTGCTTGTGATCGACCGCGCCGGCCGCCGCCACCACCATGTCGGGGCCGCGATAATGCGTCGACAGATAGCCGCGCAGCATGTCGCGGTTGAAGCTGCGCAGCGTCTTCGCGGTGCCGAGCAGCGAGCGCCCCATCGGCTGGTCGGGATAGCAGAGCTCGTTGAGATGCTCGAACACGACGTCGTCGGGCGTGTCCTGCGCGGCGCCGATCTCCTGCACGATGACGTTCTTCTCGCGCTCAAGCTCGTCGGGCTCGAAGGCGGGATTGGCGAGGATGTCGGCGAGCACGTCGAGCGCCAGCGGCACGTCGGCCTTCAGCACCCGCGCGTAATAGGACGTGGTCTCGGTCGAGGTGCCGGCATTGAGGTCGCCGCCGACCGCCTCGATCTCCTCGACGATCTCGCGCGAGGAGCGCCTGGTGGTGCCCTTGAACGCCATGTGCTCCAGGAGATGCGAGATGCCGTGCTCGTTCGGCTTCTCGTCGCGGCCGCCGACGCCCGCCCAGACGCCGAGCGCCGCGGTCTCGAGATGGGGCATCTTGTCGGTGACGACGGTCAGGCCGGAGGCAAGCTTGGAGATCTCGACGCTCATCCGGCAACTCCCTGTTTTGCGGCGCGGCTGACCGACAGCACGAACCGCTCGACCTCGGCCTGATCGTTCTTCATCACCTTCATGTGTTCGGATTTGGTCATGAGACCGTCGAGCCAGGCCGGCAGTTGCGGCCGCTGGCCGCAGGCCGCCTCGACCGCGTCAGGGAATTTGGCCGGATGGGCCGTCGAGAGCACGATGCTGGGCACCGTGGTGTCGGTGGTGTCGCGGTCGGCAACAGCAAGCGCCACCGCGGTGTGCGGGTCGACCAGCTCGCCCGCCTCGCGCCAGGCGGCGCGGATCGCGGCCGCGGTCTCGGTCTCGTCGGCGCGGCCCGCGTCGAACTCCTCGCGGATGGCGGCGAGCGTCGCATCGGGCAGCACGAAGCGCCCCGACTGCTTCAGCGAGTCCATGAGCCGGCGCACGCCGGCCGCATCGCGCTTGCCGGCTTCGAACAGCAGCCGCTCGAAATTCGAGGAGATCTGGATGTCCATCGACGGCGAGGCGGTCGCATGCACCTCGCGCACCTCGTAGATGCCGGTCTTCAGCGTTCGCGCCAGGATGTCGTTGACGTTGGCGGCGATGCATAGCGTGCGCACCGGTAGGCCCATGCGCTTGGCGACATAGCCGGCAAAGATGTCGCCGAAATTGCCGGTCGGAACGATGAAGTCCACCGCGCGCGCCGGCGCGCCGACGGCAACGGCCGAGGTGAAATAGTAGACCACCTGGGCAACGATGCGCGCCCAGTTGATGGAATTGACGCCAGAAAGCGAGGTCGCATCGCGGAAGCGATGGTTGTTGAACATGCCCTTCACGAGCGCCTGGCAGTCGTCGAAGGTGCCTTCGATGGCGAGCGCATGGACGTTGGCCGCACCCGTCGTCGTCATCATCCGCTGCTGCACCTCGGAGATGCGGCCGTGCGGAAACAGCACGATGAGATCGACATTCTCGAGGCCTGCGAAGGCTTCGACTGCGGCACCGCCGGTGTCGCCTGAGGTCGCGACCACGATGGTGGTGCGCTGGCCGCGCTTGGCGAGCACGTGGTCCATCAGCCGCGAGATCAGCTGCATCGCCACGTCCTTGAAGGCGAGCGTCGGACCGTGAAACAGCTCCAGCACGAATTGGTGCGGCGCCATCTGGCGCAGCGGCACCACCGCGGGATGACGGAAGGTGGCGTAGGCCTCGTTCGCCATGCGGCCGAGTTCGGCGTCCGATATCTCGCCGGCGGCGAAGGGGCGGATCACGTCGACCGCGACCTCCCAATAGGGGCGACCGAAGAAGCCGGCGATGGTTTCGGTCGAGAGCTGCGGCCAAATGGCCGGCACATACAGCCCGCCATCCCGGGCGAGCCCGGTCAGCATCACGTCGCAGAAGCCGAGTTCGGGGGCCTCGCCCCGGGTCGAGATATAACGAGTCAAACTGCCCTCCAAAGGCCGCCCGGGCCGAAGCTCGATCCGTAAGCCTTTGATTTCACGAAAATACTTGTTAACAGCCAGAGGCTTTGGGCCACCATAAAGTGTTTTGCGGCGTCGGGAAACCGCTTCCCACCGAGGCCTTTGCAACGAAAAGGGCTGCGGCGATGCCGCAGCCCTCTCTTGGAAGGTCTGTCGTTGATGTGTGCAGACCGGTTGGCTCGTGCGGGTGGCGAGGCCCACTAAACTGTCGGCGCCAGCTTTCGTTGCCCGTCATCAGATCGTCAAGAGCGAAAACTGCGTACGCCGAAAGATGTTCCCTGTTTTTCCCGGGATGTTTCGGGCCGGTCCCTGCGCTTTCCCGCGCAGGTTCGTTCCGGATCTGCCACTTTTTCCCGAATTTTTCGGTTGCCTCGGGAACGAATGATCCGGCGGCCGATTGTGTCGGCGGATCGTATCCGCCGTCATCCATGCATTGCCCGGCCGACGGCGGCGCCGATCCGTCGACCGAACCGCTGCATCCTGGAGCAGCCGGTTCGGTCGCTATCGGACCTCAGTTCATCCCGATTTCCACCGCGATCCTGATCAGGTCGGAATGGTTCTTGGCCCCTAACTTTTGCTTGAGAAGAGAGGTGGTGTTGGCCACCGTCTTGTAGGAGATGCCGAGCGCCTCGGCGACCTCGACGATCTTGTCGCCGCGCCCGAGCAGGCGGAGGATCTCGAGCTCCCGCGGCGTCATCTGCGAGGCCGGATTGGCCTTGATCGCGGCGCCGGAGAACGTCACGGCTTCGGCAAGCTGCGGCGAGATGAAATTGTCACCCGCGACCACCTTGCGTACGGCTTTCAGCAGGATCCTGGGATCGTCGCCCTTGGAAACATAGCCCTGTGCGCCCAGCTCGACCGCCCGCACCACGAACGCGGGATCGTCATTCATGCTGAACATGATGATCTTGGCCTCGGGATCGTCCTTGCGGATGCGTCGCATCAGCTCGAAACCGGAAACGTCGGGCAGGCTGATATCGATCACGGTGACATCAGGCCGCTTGCTGACATAGGCGCGATGCCCGGATTTGGCATCCGTCGCCTCGTCGATGCGGATCGAATGGTCGGACGCGAAAAGCGTCCGGCATCCGGACAGCACCACAGGATGGTCGTCGACGATCAGAACCTTGGTCGCCGGCTTGGCGGTATCTTGCATCGCGCGCTCTCTTGTTTTTCGACTCATAGACCGGCGGGAACAAATGGAAAGAGCAAATCGCCCCGATGCGCGTTAGAATTGACCTAATGTGGCAACGGCTCTCGTTCAGAACCCAACTGTTTCTTCCGCTCGGCCTGAGCTTTCTAGCCGCGCTGGCCATGGGCGGCGTGCTGCTCCAGACATTCGCGACCGGCCAGCTGGTCGACGAGAACGAGCCGGGTCGCCGTTCGACCCGGACCGTCGCCGTCGCGCTCAACAACGCCCTCGGCGCCTCGGACAATCCACGGAAGATCCTCGATGCGTTCGTCCATTCGCTGGATCCCTCCTCTGATATCCAATTCCGCCCCATGGAAGCAGGTCCCGCGCCCGCTGTGAAGGACCGTCTGCACGATCCGCATGGCGTACCCCAATGGTTCGCCGACCTGATCGTCATTCCGGATATGGATGCGGCCTCACCTGTCATCATCGATGGCAAGCGTGTCGGCGACATCGTCTTCATGCCCGATCTATCGGCCGACCTGTTCGAGAAATGGATCGGCTTTCTGGCGCTGACGAGCCTGATCGCCGTATTGACGGTGCTGACCGGCACGATCGCTTATCTGTTCGCGGAATCGGCGCTGCGCCCTCTGCAAAAGCTCGGCGCAGGCCTCACCCGAATGCGGCGCGGCGATTACGCGATGCCGATCCCGGTGGCAGGGCCGCCGGAGATCCGGCAGAGCTGCGAGGAGGCCAACGCGCTGGCAACGACGCTTGCGCGACTGAGCCAGGACAATCGCGACCTGCTGCATCGCCTGGTGTCGCTCCAGGACGACGAGCGGCGCGACCTCGCCCGCGAGCTGCATGACGAGCTCGGACCGCTGCTGTTCGGCATCCGCGCCAGCGCCATCGCGCTGGCCGAGGCCTCGCCGCAAGCAGGAAATCTCGGCAATTCGGCGCAGGAGGTGATGCGATCGGTCGAGGCGCTGCAGCAGGCCAATCGCCGCATCCTGGACCGGCTGCGGCCGCTCTACATCGAGCAACTGGGGCTCGAGACCAGCGTGCAGACGCTGCTCCAGAACTTTCGCAGGCAGGCGCCGCATATCAGCCTGACGGCCGCGATCGATCCCGCGCTGAACGAGATCAACGGACCGCTGGCCCAGACCGTCTATCGCGTGATCCAGGAGGCGCTGACCAACGTCCTGCGTCATGCCAATGCCCGCAATGCCCATGTGCAGGCAACCAGCGCGAACGAGGCGCTCGCCATCGAGATCTCCGACGATGGCGGCGGCTTTCCGGAGAACAACGTCTTTGGCCGGGGCCTCACCGGCATGCACGAGCGTGTGCGCGCGCTCAGCGGTTCATTGTCACTGCTGCGCGCGGACGAGCGAACCTATGTGCGCTGCCGACTGCCGGTGGATGCGACGCGAGAACAGCCGCCGCAGAGCTAAAGCATGATCCGGAAAAGTGCGAAGCGGTTTTCCGGAAAGATCATGCGTAAACAACAACCTAAAGCGCGATGACGATTCATCCAAATCTCATCGCGCTTTAGAGCATAATGAAATCAGGTTCGGCGCGCTGTCCGTGGTTCACCTCTCCCCGTGGGGGAGAGGCGAACAGATTCCCGGGCACGCATCGATGCACCAAAACTTATCGCGTTTTAGTTAGCACGCGCAGCCGTCGTGGGAGTTCTGCGGCGACGGGGTGCACAGGGTGCTGTTGATCTTGCCTTCCGCACTGAAGCGAAACGAGGCGAGGATGCGCAGTGAGCCAGCGACGGAATATTCGAGATCGATGCCGTGCGGCACGGGATTGATTTCTTCGAGGCCGAATCCGACCGACGAGAAGGTGCTGAGCCGGGGTCTCCAGTAGGTTTCGAGCTCGCTTCGGCCACGATAATGCTGCGTGCCGTTGCAGGTGCATTCGAGCCGGGCGTCGTCCGTGTAGAGGTCGAGCAGGCTCGCAAGGTCGCCCGTGCGGCAGGCGTCGACCCAGTCGACGACAATTCCCATCTGATCAATATCGCTCACGCCAACATCCTGTTTGCCGCGAAAACGTGCGCGGGGCTTAGGACCACAGTCGTGAATATGCGCTGAATAATAAAGCCCGGGTGATCCCGGGTTGCTTCCGGAACCTACGGTCATGTCAGGCGGGGCGTCGCCCCCTCATCCAGACGCCGAGCCCGATCAGCACCGCGCCTGCGAGCGCGAACCAGGTGATGGCGTATTGCAGATGATCATCCTTCAGATGCACGTCGAGCGGCCCCGGACGCGGGATGCCGTTCTCGGGCGCAGGCCGCTCCAGATCGATATAGAACGGCGCAACCGCGCCCCAGCCAAGCGCATTTGCGATCGCCAGATGATCGCGCGCGAACCATAGCCGCTTGTCGCGATTCGCCGCCGGCGTCAGCCAGCCAGGGGCCTCGGGAAAGCGCAGATAGCCGGTGAGCGCGACCGGCTGCCCGGTGACGAGCTTCTTTACCGCACGATCCTCGACACCGCGGTCCTGCATCGTGTTGTCGACGAAGCCGGCGTCGATCACGATCATCTCACCGTTCGGAAGGCGCGCAGGCAGGAAGGCCCAGGTGCCGGGGCCGGATGCGTCCTTGCGCACGGCCGAGCCGGAGGAATAGATCATCGCATCAGGCAACGGTGCATAGGTCGCGGTGAAGCTGACGCGGCGGAATTCGTCGTGCGCGGGATCGAGCGCGGTCCATTGCGCCGGCGGCGGCAGCGCGATCGGCGCCTCGGCCAACCGCTCGGTGAGTGCCGCGATCAGCTCGTGCTTGGCGACCCGGCGCTGCAATTGCCAGGCTCCGAGCGAGATGAAGATCGCCGTCAGCAAGAGCGTGAACAGCGCGAAGCCGGCCACGCGAGGCTTGCGCGCCGTCTCGTTCATTTCGCGCGGTCGATCAGCCGGCCCGGCGCCGCCTTGTGGTGGAATTGCAGCGCGATCAGCAGCGACTTCATGGAGCGCAGTGGCAACAGCGTGGTGGCGAGGATCAGCGGCAGCCACAGCACCGCATGCAGCCAGAACGGCGGCTGGTACTTGACCTCGACGACAAGCGCGCAGCCGACCACGATCGCACCGGCCAGCATGATGATGAAGATCGCCGGACCGTCGCCGCTGTCGATAAAGGCGTAATCGAGGCCGCAGCGGTCGCAGGACGGCGCGAGCGTCAGGAAGCCCGCATAAAGCTTGCCCTGGCCGCAGCGGGGGCATTTGCAGGCAAGCCCGCGCATCGCGCTTTGCAGGACCGTGGTCTCGGGCTCGGATGTGCCGGTGGTGTCGTTCATGATCGCGGACTCTATCACAGTTTCCGCCGAGCTTGCGGCGGGCGAAAAGCGAAAGGGCGGCCCTGCGACCGCCCCTTCTGATCAATTCACGACGACTTAGTGCGCGCCGTGGGCCATGGTCTCGGCACCGTGTCCCCACACATAGATGCAGAGGAACAGGAACAGCCAGACCACGTCGACGAAATGCCAGTACCAGGCGGCGAACTCGAAGCCGAGATGCTGCTTCGGCGTGAAGTGGCCGGCATAAGCGCGCGCGAGGCACACGATCAGGAAGATGGTGCCGACCAGCACGTGGAAGCCATGGAAGCCGGTCGCCATGAAGAAGGTGGCACCGTAGACGTTGCCGGCGAAGGAGAACGCCGCATGGCTGTACTCATAGGCCTGCACGCATGTGAAGGCGGCGCCGAGCAAGACCGTGAGAATCAGGCCGTACTTCAGGCCCTGGCGATCGTTCTCGAGCAGCGCATGGTGGGCCCAGGTCACGGTGGTGCCCGAGGTGAGCAGGATCAGCGTGTTCAGCAGCGGCAGATGCCAGGGATCGAAAGTCTCGATGCCGTGGGGCGGCCAGGTGCCAGGGACCGAGCAGGCGCCGGCCTGGGTGCCGAGACCGCAGCCGAACACCGCATCGCGGGTGGCGTGGACGGCGTCGGCCGGGAACAGCGCCGCGTTGAAATAGGCCCAGAACCAGGCCACGAAGAACATCACCTCGGAGGCGATGAACAGGATCATGCCGTAGCGGTGATGGAGCTGCACGACGCGGGTGTGATCGCCCTTGTACTGGGCTTCCTTGATCACGTCGGCCCACCAGCTCGCCATGGTGTAGAGCACGCCGACGGTGCCGACACCGAACACGATCGGCGCTGCCGAGAACATATGGTGCATCCAGGCGATCGCGCCGACCGCCATGATGAAGGCTGAGAGCGAGCCGACGGCCGGCCAAGGAGAGGGATCGACCAGGTGGTAGTCGTGATGCTTGCCTTGCGCGGTAGCCATTTGCGGTCTCTCTCCTCAATCCCGTGCCTGTCCGGCACTTATCCCCTTGTTTCCAACCCCCGTGGCGCGAAGCCCGGCGATCAGAGATTTCCCTTGCGTTTGTCGTCCTCGCCGGATGCGAGCGGCTTCACCACCGGATCCTTCACCGGATAGAACGTGTAGGACAGCGTGATCGTGTTCAGCCCGTCGTTCTCGTGATCGTCGGCGATCGACGGATCGACATAGAACACGACCGGCATCTCGCGCTTCTCGCCCGGCGCCATGGTCTGCTCGGTGAAGCAGAAGCAGTTGATCTTCTGGAAGTAGGACCCGACCGTCAGCGGCGCGACATTGTAGGCGGCCTGGCCCGCGGTGGTGCGCGCGGCCTGGTTGGTGACGGTATAGAACACGGTGACGACCTGGCCGATATTGACCTCGATCTCGCTCTGCTCCGGCTCGAACTTCCAGGGCAGGCCGGGCGCAACGTTGGAATCGAAGCGCACGGCGATCTTCCGCGCGATCGGCCCGTTGGCGGGCGCAGCGGTCGCGACTTGCGTCGTGCCGTTGAAGCCGGTGGCGCGGCAGAACCAGTTGTAGAACGGCACCGCCGCATAGGAGGCGCCGACCATCAGTGCGACCACGCCGCCGCAGATGAAGGCAACCACCACATCGCGGCCCAGCCCTCGGCCTTTTGCCGGCTTACGATTGGCCGGCTTGGCGCTGACGTCCTGCGATATGGTCGGATCGTGATCCATGATTCCTACATCGGCCGGACTAGCACTGCCGGTCCCTTGACCATGGTGACGGCGAAGAACAGCACGACGAGCACGCCGAGCGCCAAAGCAATGGCAATGGAGCGCTGACGACGACTCTTTTTCTGCGCCTCGGTGAGGACGATTCCATCTGGCTCGGGTTTGTCGGCCATTCCTGCCTCATGCGCCCCCAACCATCGGAGCAAGCGCCCGGAACACGACCTCGGCCAGCAGGGTCGCGAACAGCGCGAACAGATACAGGATCGAGAAGGCGAACAGTTTCCGCGTCGCGCGCAAGGACTGGCTGCGCTCGCGGCGGATGTAGACGTTGATCGCGAGCAGCAACATGCCGGTGCCGAGGATCAGCGAGACCACGCCGTAGACGGCGTCGAAATAGCCGAGCGCCCATGGCGCGGCGGCGACCGCGATCAGCACGATGGTGTAGAGCAGGATCTGCAGCCGCGTCGCGTCGGGGCCCGCGACGTTGGGCAGCATCGGAATGCCGGCGCGCGCGTAATCGTCGGAGCGGAACAGCGCCAGCGCCCAGAAATGCGGCGGCGTCCAGAAGAAGATGATGGCGAACAGCAGCAGCGGCTCGACGTCGACCGTGCCCGTCACCGCGGCCCAGGCCACCACCGGCGGCAGCGCGCCGGCGGCGCCGCCGATCACGATGTTCTGCGCGGTCCAGCGCTTCAAGAGCATCGTGTAGATCACGACGTAGAAGAAGATGGTGAAGGCGAGCAGCGCGCCCGCGATCCAGTTGACGAGGATGCCGAGCGTCATCACCGAGAAGAAGGCGAGCGTCGTACCGAACGCCATGGCTTCAGGACGGGTTATGCGGCCGCGCGGGATCGGCCGGTTCGCCGTGCGCGACATTTTCGCGTCGATATCGCCTTCGAGCGCCATGTTGAGCGCCCCGGAGGCGCCGGCGCCGACGGCGATGCAGAGCAGTGAGGTGATCGCAAGCACCCAGTGGAAATGCCCGGGCGCCATAGCCATGCCGACCAGCGCGGTGAAGATCACCAGCGACATCACCCGCGGCTTGAGCAGCGCGATGTAGTCGCGAACCTCCGCCTCGGAGATGCGCGGATTGATGTCGATGGCGTTGTGGTCGAGGACGGACACTAATCTAGCTCGCTTCGTTATAGAGCCGCGGCGCCCATGCGGGCGCCGCGGAAGATGGCTTACTGCACGCGGGGCAGCACTTCGAACTGGTGGAAGGGCGGCGGCGAGGACAGCGTCCACTCCAGCGTGGTCGCACCCGCACCCCACGGATTGTCGCCCGCCGGCACCTTGCGGGCGAAAGCGTCGATCACGCAGTAGAGGAAGATCAGGACGCCGAAGCCCGAGATGTAGGAGCCGAGCGACGAGACCAAGTTCCAGCCGGCGAAGGCATCGGGATAGTCGACGTAGCGGCGCGGCATGCCCGACAGGCCGAGGAAGTGCTGCGGGAAGAACACCAGGTTCACGCCGATGAAGGTGACCCAGAAATGCGCCTTCGCCAGCGTCTCGTTGTACATGTAGCCCGTCATCTTCGGGAACCAGTAGTACCAGCCGGCGAAGATCGCGAACACCGCGCCGAGCGACAGCACGTAATGGAAGTGCGCGACGACGTAGTAGGTTTCCTGGAGCGCGCGGTCGACGCCCGCGTTCGCCAGCACGACACCGGTGACGCCGCCGATCGTGAACAGGAAGATGAAGCCCACCGCCCAGATCATCGGGGCGCGGAATTCGATCGAGCCGCCCCACATCGTGGCGATCCAGGAAAAGATCTTCACGCCGGTCGGAACGGCGATCACCATGGTCGCGGCGACGAAATAGGCCTGCGTCGCCGAGGACATGCCGACCGTGTACATATGGTGCGCCCACACCACGAAGCCGATGCCGCCGATCGCGACCATGGCGTAGGCCATGCCGAGATAGCCGAACACGGGCTTGCGCGAGAAGGTCGAGACGATCTGGCTGATCATGCCGAAGCCGGGCAGGATCAGGATGTACACCTCGGGGTGGCCGAAGAACCAGAACAGGTGCTGGAACAGCACGGGGTCGCCGCCGCCGTCGGGCGCGAAGAACGTCGTGCCGAAATTGCGGTCGGTGAGCAGCATGGTGATCGCGCCGGCGAGCACCGGCAGCGACAGCAGCAGCAGGAACACCGTCACCAGGATCGACCACACGAACAGCGGCATCTTGTGCAGGGTCATGCCCGGCGCGCGCATGTTGAAGATGGTGGTGATGAAGTTGATGGCGCCGAGGATCGACGAGGCACCGGCAAGGTGCAGCGACAGGATCGCGAAGTCGACGGCCGGGCCCGGATGGCCGGAGCTCGACAGCGGAACGTACATGGTCCAGCCGGCGCCGACGCCGTTGGCGCCCGGCTCGCCCTCGACGAAGGTCGACATCAGCAGCAGCGCGAACGAGGCCGGCAGCAGCCAGAACGAGATGTTGTTCATGCGCGGGAACGCCATGTCGGGCGCCCCGATCATCAGCGGCACGAACCAGTTGCCGAAGCCGCCGATCATCGCGGGCATGACCATGAAGAAGATCATGATCAGACCGTGGCTGGTCACGAAGACGTTGTAGGTGTGCGTCTCATGGAAGATCTGCACGCCCGGATACATCAGCTCGGCACGGATCGCGATCGACATCGCGGCACCGATAATGCCGGCGACGACCGCGAAGATCAGGTACATCGTGCCGATGTCCTTGTGATTGGTCGAATAGACGTAGCGCCGCCATCCGGTCGGATGAGCGTGCTCGTGGTCATGTCCGTGGTCTTGCGCGTGATCGCCGTGTGTCGCTGCGCTCGTTGCCATTTTCAAATCCTGCCTTGCGTCCCGTTCGGACCTTTGGAGGTCCCGCCCTTTATGTCGCTTTCAGTCCCTCGAGCCGTCGCCAGGCGCTTACTGCGTCGGGCCGGCCGCCGAGGCGTAGGTGCTGGTGCCGCCGCTCGCAAATTTCTTCTTCGCCGTCTCGACCCAGGAGGCGAACTCCTGATCGCTGACCACGCGGATAGCGATCGGCATGAAGGCGTGATCCTTGCCGCACAGTTCCGAGCACTGGCCGTAGAACATGCCGGTCTTGGCGGCCTTGAACCAGGTCTCGTTCAGCCGACCCGGAATGGCGTCGATCTTGACGCCGAAGGCCGGCAGCGCGAAGGCGTGGATGACATCGGCGCCGGTGACCTGGACGCGAATCACCTTGTTGACCGGCACCACCATCTCGTTGTCGACACCGAGCAGGCGGGGCTGCTTGTCCTGGGCCATCAGCGAGTCGAACTCGAACTTGCCGTTGTCCGGGTAGGCGTAGGACCAGTACCACTGCTTGCCGGTCGCCTTGACGGTGATATCCGCCTTCGGCACGTCGAGCTCCAGGAACAGGAGCCGGAATGACGGCACCGCGATGCCGACGAGGATCAGCACAGGAACCAGCGTCCACACCACCTCGATCAGCGTGTTGTGGGTGGTCCGCGACGGCACCGGATTGGCCTTCGCGTTGAACTTCAGCACCACGATCACCAGCAGCGCCAGAACGAACAGCGTGATCAGGGTAATCAGCACAAACAGGAAATTGTGGAACCAGACGATGTTGTCCATCACCGGCGAGCCGGATTGCTGGAGCGTCCATTCCCACGGCGCCGGCTGCCCGAGCTCGGCGAATGCCGTCCCGCCCGTCGCCAGCGTCATGCCAGCCGCCACCAAGGCGATGGTGGCCAATCCCAGCAAATGCCAGCCCACCCGACCCATCGACATCCTCATGCCGTTCGCGCTCCCCTTACGAAATCACCCCAAGTGCGTTTCCCTATTTCTGGGAAACGCTTATTCGATCCGCCCGTCTGACAAACCGCCGCGCAAGAATACCTCTAAGAGGAATTGGGGCCAGATCGCTAGAACGCCGAAATCAAGCCTCTCAAACCATAATTCTTGATCTATCGCAATGCAGTCTTGAGGCCGGTCTGTCAGCGATCACCCGCAGGATATTTCCTAGTAACATCAGACAAAAATACCGTTTCCCGGGATGCTGCGGCTTGACAGCCGCATTGCCCGCGGTAGGCACTGGCGAACAGCCGCGCAGGAACCTGATTCGTGCTGATGGTGGCGGTGTGGGCGGCGCGGAATTTGCTAGGGAATCGCCTTCAAGCCGCCGTCATTCCCGTATCAGTCCGCCAGGTGCGAGCGACCCAGGCGAGCAGAGGGATCGACCCGATGGGGTTTTCGAGATGCATGGCAAGGGAGACCAAAAGGCAGGCTGACGGCCTCACGTCGCTGGCAGCCCTGCTGGCCGCGGTGGTCCTGCTGGCGCTGCCGGGCCTTTTCGTACCAAGCCTTGCCCATGCGCAGGGCGCGGTGCGCTCGGTCCATGGCGACTGGCAGATCCGCTGCGACACCCCGCCGGGTGCCCAGACTGAGCAATGCGCCCTGATCCAGAGCGTGGTGGCCGAGGACCGCTCCAATGCCGGCCTGACCGTGATCGTGCTCAAGACCGCCGACCAGAAAAGCCGGCTGATGCGGGTGGTCGCCCCGCTCGGCGTGCTGCTGCCCTCCGGCCTCGGGCTGAAGCTCGACAACCAGGATGTCGGCCGCGCCGGCTTCGTCCGCTGCCTGCCCAATGGCTGCGTCGCCGAGGTCGTCATGGACGACAAGCTGCTCGGCCAATTGCGCAACGCCAAGACCGCGACCTTCATCATCTTCGAGACGCCGGAAGAAGGCATCGGCTTCCCGCTCAGCCTGAACGGGCTCGGCGAGGGCTACGACAAGCTGCCGTAGCAGCGCTCACGCCGCGTCGACGCGATAGAGCTCCGTGTCGCACCAGCCGCAGCGGTAGATGCCGCCTCTCCCGGCCACCGGCCCGACCAGCGCCTTGCGCCGGCATGTCGCGCAGACCACGCCGTCCGCGGTGTCGCAGCCAGGGTGAGCTGCGACATAATCCTCGCGTGTGGGATAGGAGGCCCAGAAGCGGCGATAGACGAACTGGTTGAAGAGCAGGACCAGCCCCAGTGCGCCAAAGCCGATGACCAGGCCGTGATACTGATCCCAGAACACAAGCAGGGAATTCCTCATGCTTTTGCCGGCAGATCTCTCATCAAGGGTCGCCCTCGATAGCCGTAATTCCTGAAAGCCGGCTTAAGCGGAAGCCGTACCTATCGTTTCCGTAATGTGACGGCCCGGCCCTCGCGGAACGCGCGGGAAACCATTATCTTGCCCAACATCCCCCGATAATGGACGGACGCATGACCAATCCTGCCACAACCTCCCTGCTCGACCGCGCCAATCTCGATCGCGACCAAGTTCGCAACGAGGTCGCGCGCGGGCTTGCCGGCGCCGACGACGGCGAATTGTTCCTGGAATACAGCCAGACCGAAGCGCTGATGTTCGACAATGGGCGGCTGAAGCAGGCGACCTACGACACCTCGCAGGGTTTTGGCCTGCGCGCCGTCAAGGACGACGCGGTCGGCTATGCGCATTCCTCCGATGTGTCGCTGCCGGCGCTGATTCGCGCCGCCGACGCGGTCGCGGCCGTGCGCGGCGGCTATTCCGGCAGCTTCGCCGCCCCGCCTCCGCACACCAATGTGCGGCTCTATGGCGACGACAATCCGCTGGATGCGCCGGGCTTCGAGACCAAGGTCAAGCTGCTCGCCGAGATCGATGCTTATCTGCGCGACAAGGATCCGCGGGTGCGGCAGGTCAGCGTCAGCCTTGGCGCGACCTGGCAGGTGGTCGAGATCCTGCGGCCCGACGGCGAGAGCTATCGCGACATCCGCCCGCTGGTGCGCGTCAACATCTCCGTCGTCGCAGGTCAAGGCGACCGCCAGGAGAGCGGCAGCAAGGGTTATGGCGGCCGCGCCGGCTATGCCGAATTCATCGAGAGCAAGAACTGGCGCGAGGCCGCCGACGGCGCGTTGCGCGAGGCCCTGGTCAATCTGGAATCGATCCCCGCCCCCGCCGGCGAGATGGACGTCGTGCTCGGCGCCGGCTGGCCCGGCGTGATGCTGCATGAAGCGGTCGGCCACGGCCTCGAAGGCGACTTCAACCGCAAGAAAACGTCCGCGTTCGCCGGCCTGATGGGCCAGCAGGTCGCCGCGAAGGGCGTCACTGTCGTCGACGACGGCACCATCGCCTCGCGCCGCGGCTCGCTGTCGATCGACGACGAGGGCACGCCGACTAACCGCACGGTGCTGATCGAAGACGGCATCCTCGTCGGCTACATGCAGGACCGCCAGAACGCGCGGCTGATGAACATGAAGCCGACCGGCAACGGCCGCCGCCAGGGCTATGCCCATGTGCCGATGCCGCGCATGACCAACACCTACATGCTCGCGGGCGACCGCGACCCGGCCGAGATCCTTGCCTCCGTGAAGAACGGCGTGTTCGCCGCAAATTTCGGCGGCGGGCAGGTCGACATCACCTCGGGCAAATACGTGTTCCAGTGCACCGAGGCCTACAAGATCGAGAACGGCAAGATCGGCGCGCCGCTGAAAGGCGCCATGCTGATCGGCAACGGGCCAACCGACCTGCATCGCATCCGCATGATCGGCAACGATCTGGCGCTCGATACCGGTATCGGCACCTGCGGCAAGAACGGCCAGGGCGTGCCTGTCGGCGTTGGCCAGCCGTCACTTCTGATGGAACGCATTACGGTGGGTGGAACAGGCGCATGAGTGTCGAGAAGGTAACTGTCCCCGCCAAGCGGAAGACCAGCGGCTGGGGCGGCCAGCTGATGCAGCTCGCCGGCATCGTCGCGGCCGTGTTCATCGCCAAGGGCGCGCTCGCCGAGCCGTTCTACGTGCCGTCGGGCTCGATGGAGCCGACGCTGCTGATCGGCGACGCCCTGCTCGCCTCGAAATTCCCCTACGGCTACGGTACCTCGTCGCTACCGATCCAGATCAACCTGCCCGAGAGCGGCCGCGTGTTCGCGGAGACGCCGAAGCAGGGCGACGTCGTCGTGTTCCGCTGGCCCGGCGACCGCTCGCAGGCCTGGGTCAAGCGCGTCGTGGGGCTGCCCGGCGATCGCATCCAGATGCGGCAGGGCCAGCTCTTCATCAACGACCGTCCCGCCGAGTTGAAGCCGGATGGCATCGGCCAGGCCGAGGACGACAATGGCGGCAGCGAGCCCGCCCACCGCTATGTCGAGACGCTGCCGAACGGCGTCTCGCATCTGATCTTCAAGATGCGCGACAACGGTCCGCTCGACAACACGCCCGAGGTGACGGTACCCCCCGGCCATCTCTTCGTGCTCGGCGATAACCGCGACAATTCCGCCGACAGCCGCGTGCCGCTGCGTTCCGGCGGGGTCGGCCTGTTGCCGATCGACAATCTGGTCGGACGCGCGGATGCCGTGCTCGGCTCCTGGGATCTCGGCATGCGCGGCCAGCCGGTGTGGACCTGGCTCTCCGGTTTCCGGCTCGCGCGGTTCTTCACCGCCGTGCACTGAGCTGATCCTCATGACCTTCGACGACGTCAGAAAATTCGCGCTGACGTGGCCGGAGGTCGAGGACGGCACCTCATACGGCACGCCGGCGCTGAAGGTGCGCAAGAAGCTGTTGGCGCGCCTGAAGGAAGACGGCGACAGCCTGGTGATGCCGGATGTGCCGATCGACGAGCGTGCCATGCTGGTCGATCGCCAACCAAAAATCTTCTATTTCACCGATCACTACGCCGACTATCCGATCGTGCTGATCCGCCTGTCGAAGGCCAAGCGCGGGATCGTCGAGCCGTTCCTGCGGCGGCGCTGGCGCGCACTGGCATCGAAGGCGGCGCGGGCCCAGTATGACGCGCGCGAGGGCGCGTGAGCCACGCGATGGACGAGGCGCGCTTTCTCGCACTGGCGCTGAAAAATCCGGTCAATGCCGCGATCGTCGATGAACTCCATCGCCTCGCGCTGCCGGATGCGTGGCTGGTCGCTGGGTGTCTCGCGCAGACGGTATGGAACGTGCTGACGATGCGCGCGATCGACCACGGCATCTCGGATTATGACGTGTTCTATTTCGACCCCGACACCTCGTGGGAAGCCGAGGATGCCGTGATCCGCACGCTGCACGAACGGCTCGGGCATCTCGGCGCCAGGATCGAGATCCGCAACCAGGCACGCGTGCACCTCTGGTATCCCGACAAGCACGGCCTGCCTTATCCACCGTTGATGCGTTCGAGCGACGGCATCGACCGCTTCCTGACGCAGAACACGCAAGTCGGTGTCAGGCGCAGGGGCGATGGCCATGAGGTCTACGCACCGCACGGCTTCGACGATATCGCAGGGCTGATCGCGCGGCCCAATCGGGCGCTGAATTTTTCCGCCGCGAACTACGCCGCAAAGACCGCGCGATGGAAGAGGCTATGGCCGGAGCTGACGGTGATTGCCGCGGAGTGAGTTGTCGTGGGCAAAGCGAAGCGTGCCCACGATTTCTTCGCGATCACGGAAAGATGGCGGGCACGGCGCTTCGCGCCTTTGCCCCTGCGGCACCTTACCTACCGCACCACGCCCGACGTGAATCCCGCTTTGCGGCGCGGCGGCTTGATTTCCTTTTTGAGGAAGCAGCGCGCCTCGCGCCCGGTGTAACCGGGGCGGGCATAGGTGAAGGCGCGACATTTGTTGTCGGCGATACAGGCCGCCTTGCAGGCCTCCTCGCCTTCGCCGTCCTTGAGCTCGAAATTGCGCAGATCGCCGCCGGGGCGGTCGATCGACGTCTCCACGCCTTCGACGCGCGGCTCGATCACGCCAGCACCGCGCACACCGGAGATGCAGCAATTGCCGGGCACACGCGGCGGCACGGCGTTCTTGAGCCAGCACACGGCCGAGCCGCCTTCGACGTCGGGATAGTTGAAGCTCCAGGAACGACAGCGGCGGTCGCGCTCGCAGAGCAGCGCGCAATCCTCGGGATCGCCCGAGGTGACCGGCGCGCTGAAATAGTCGCCGCCAGGCCGATCGAACGCCGTCTGGGCGCGCGCGGGCCAGCTCGCAAATGCGAACGAAAGCAACGCGACGCAGGCCGCGACGCTTGCCAAGACCTTCGGCATGACGGCCCTGGACGGGCGGCCCTTCCCCATCAGAACAGCTTTCGAGTTATTGACGACGCTCAGGTTTTTTCAGCCGGTCATTTGATCGCCGCAAACCTGTATGGGCGATGAACGGCTCAAACTCCTGGGCGTTGGCCTATCTGTCTAGAAAGCGTATTCCGCGTAGGCCGGTTCCACCGAGCCGTTCCAAGGACCGTTGAACTTCTCGAGCATCTCCTCGGCCGGGGTGCGGCCGGAATCGATGATGCGATCGAGCGGCTCTAGATGCCGCGTCTCGTCACGGCCGAGCTGGTCGATCCGGCCGCGCCGGCGCAGGCCGGCATGTGCCAGGACGAGGCATTCCTTGGCGATCTCGAACAGATAACGGTCCTTGATCCGCGCCTTGAAGCCGAAGCGCGGCACGTCGTCGCGCAGGGCCTGACGCTCATGCGCGCTCCAGTGCTTGACGATCTCCCAGGCCGCATCAAGCGAGACATCGTCATAGAGCAGCCCAACCCAGAATGCCGGCAGTGCCGGCAGCCGGCCCCACGGGCCGCCGTCGGAGCCGCGCATCTCGAGATAGCGCTTCAGCCGCACTTCCGGGAAGATGGTCGAGAGATGGTTGGCCCAATCCGACAGGGTCGGACGCTCGCCGGGAAGGTTGTTGTTGCGGCCGTCGAAGAAAGCGCGGAACGAGGAGCCCGAGACGTCGATATACTCCTCGCCGCGCTTGACGAAATACATGGGCACGTCGAGCGCATAGTCGACATAGCGCTCAAACCCCATGCCGTCCTCGAACGCCCACGGCATCATGCCCGAGCGCGCATTGTCGGTGTCGCGCCAGATCTCGGAGCGGAACGAGAGGAAGCCGTTCGGCCTGCCCTCCGTGAACGGCGAATTGGCAAACAGGGCGGTCGCGACCGGCTGGAGCGCGAGCGAGACGCGCAGCTTCTTGACCATGTCGGCTTCGGAGGAGAAATCGAGATTGGTCTGCACCGTGCAGGTCCGGTACATCATGTCGAGGCCGTATTGGCCGACCTTCGGCATGTAATTGGTCATGATCTTGTAGCGGCCCTTGGGCATCACCGGGATGTCGGCGCGCGACCAGGACGGCGTCATGCCGAGGCCGAGGAAGCCGATCCCGAGCGGGGCCGCGATCTCGCGCACCTGTGCCAGATGGGCCATCAGCTCGCTCTGGGTCTGGTGCACGTTCTCGACCGGCGCGCCGGAGAGCTCGAACTGTCCACCGGGCTCGAGCGAGATCGCGCCGCCGCCGGTGACGTCGTAGAGGCCGATGATGTTGCCCTTCTCCATGATCGGCTCCCAGCCGAGCAGGAGCTTCATGCCTTCGAGCAGCGCGCCGATGCCGCGCGGGCCTTCGTAAGGCACGGGATGGTGGCCATCGAGCGTGAACGGCGTCTTCTCGTGCTCGGTGCCCATGCGGAATTCGGACGGGTCCTTGCAGCCGGCCTCGAACCACGCGACAAGCTCGTCGCGCGATTGCAGCGGCGTCATATCGATCTGGTCTCGCGCCATATCAAACTCTAATCAAAAGCGCTTCGACCGAATGCGCGCGGGTGACGGGATGGTCCGCGAACCCACCGGGCGCGCAGACGTGCTGGTTTGCCGCGCGATCATCGCGTCGGCGAGGTTTCGTTGACGTTGGCGGCGGGCGGCAGTTTCATCTCGCCGCACGAGCAGCCCAGGCGGTCGAGCAGACCGCAGAGCTTGACGGCATCGGCATCGGACAGTTTCGAGCCGACATATTTCTCGATGGCGGCAGAATAGGCGCCCCACATCCGCTTCTGCAATTCGCGGCCGGCTTCGGTGATCTCGACGAACTGGCCGCGCTTGTCGATCTTGCATTCGCGCCGGGAGGCAAGGCCCTCGTCGACCAGGCGGTCGATCAGGCGCGAGGTCGAGTATTGCGGGATCAGCATCTGCCGCTCGAGCTCGACCGGCCGCAGCTCTCCGCTCGGCGCACGCGACAATTCCAGCAGCGCGTCATACCAGGCGAGCGGCGGGAACCCCGCCTTCTTCAAATCGTGCTCGACGCAATCGAGCACGCGGCTCTGCACCCGCATCAGGCGGATCCAGGCGGCAGTCGCCTCGGTCGATGGTTTGCGTTTCATGGTCCCGCTCAAGCTCGTCGTCCGTCTCTTACCCTATTTGATGCAGCTGCATCAATCTTGACTATTTCATGCAGGCGCATGTAGTCGTTCTTTCGCCTCGGCCAAGCGGCAAGAGGAGGAAATTCCATAAAACTGTAATATTCGCCCGGCGTCGGCTCCCTGTCCCCCGCATCGCTCCTGGAAGTCGGCCTGCCTTGCGAGCTGGTCAAGGTCGAATATCCGGGCCAGGAAGCTCGAAAATGCGAGGATTATCTGAAGCTGAACTCCAAGGGCCAGCTCCCCGCGCTGGGCCTCGACAGCGGTGAGATCGTGACCGAAGGTCCGGTGATTGTCCAGATGATCGCCGATCGGGCTTTCGCCTAGGCGCTGGCGCCGGCGAAGCAAAGGCACATCACGTCAGCGGCGAAGAGATGACGGCCCTTCCTTGCGGAACCCGGGAGGGTCTGAGGCGTTGCCATATCAATTTTACGAGCATTGGCAGAGTTAACAATAACTCCGCCGTGTATACTCTGCGAACATTAGCATCCTTGTGAGAGCAATCCAGTTGGCTCAACCTCAGCTAGGGACGCGAATGCGGACCGCTGAACTGGGAAGCTGTCGTGACGATCGTATTTTTCTTATTGCTCGCGAGCGGAATCACCGGACTGGCGACAGGCCTATTCTTCCGGGTCTGGGCGCTGGTGCTCGTCTCGCCGGCCATCGCAATTCTTGCAGCGATCGTTCTGCAGAGCTCGAACTTCGGATTCTGGACGGGCATTCCAATCGTCGTCGGCTGCCTGTTGGTTGGCCAGCTCGCCTATCTGGCGGGGGCGTTCCACCTGCAAAGAGGGGAACTCTCAATGCAGGACGACGCTGACGGCGAACCAGGCAAGCACCGACATCGCCACATCGGCGACCAGGACGAGTAGGGCCAGGCCCACCCACGAGGGAATTTTCCTGCGGCGCCTGAGCGTCTTGCGACGCGACCATGGCCGTCCCAGCAGCAACAGCGGCGAGTATCTGACCGCAACGCCGGCTGCGCTATCTTGAAACACGGTGAGGTTCATTGCGGGACACCTTCGATGCTAATGGTCGCTGTGTGGATTCGTTAGCAAGAGCGGTGCCAGTGCGGAGCGGGCGTGGCCGTAGCGGGGATTTGCAGCGACCCTAGTGTGGCACGGAAACACATGAGCCGATGTGACAGGACGGCAAATGGGTCGGAGCATTGACCGCGCGGTGACGAGGCCGCGCGGTCTCCCCGTTCGGCGACGGAAAATAAACGGCCGGATCAAGGATCCGGCCCATGTTGTTTCTGCGTCGTCGGCAGGCCGTCAGGCCGCCGTCTTGTTCGGCGCGAACCGGCCGTAGAAGGTTTCGCCCTTCGCTGCCATCTCCTCGAGCAGCTTCGGCGGGGTGAAGCGCGAGCCGTATTTCGCCTCCAGCTTGTGGCAGAGCTCGACGAACGTCTTCGTGCCCATGAAGTCGATGTAGGACAGCGTGCCGCCGGTGAACGGCGCAAAGCCGAAGCCGAGGATCGAGCCGACATCCGCCTCGCGCGGATCGGTGATGACGTGGTCCTCGACCGTGCGCGCAGCTTCCACCGCCTGCACCACCAGGAAGCGCTGCTTCAGCTCCTCGACGTCGAGGGTGTCAGGATCAAGCTGCTTCGGCTGCAGCGCCGAGAGGCCCGGCCACAGGCTCTTCTGACCCTTGCCCTTCTCGGGATAGTCGTAAAAGCCCTTGCCGTTCTTGCGGCCGAGACGGCCCTGGTTCTCGACCATCTCCACCATCAGCTTCTTCTGATCGGGATTGATGGCGTTGGGGCCTAGATCGGCTTCGGTGGCCTTCATGATCTTGAGGCCGAGGTCGAGGGCGACTTCGTCCGACAGCGAGAGCGGGCCGACCGGCATGCCGGCCATTTTGGCGCAGTTCTCGATCATCGCCGGCGGCACGCCTTCGAGGAACATCTCGTTGCCTTCGGCGACGTAGCGGCCGACGCAGCGATTGGCGAAGAAGCCGCGGCTGTCGTTGACGACGATCGGCGTCTTGCCGATCTGCCGGACATAGTCGAGCGCGGTCGCGAGCGCGACGTCGCCGGTGTTCTTGCCGAGGATGATCTCGACCAGCATCATCTTCTCGACCGGCGAGAAGAAGTGGATGCCAACGAACTTGTCCTGGTCCTTGAAGTTCTCGGCCAGCGAGGTGATCGGCAGCGTCGAGGTGTTCGACGCGAAGATCACGTCCGGCTTGAGATATTCCTGCGCCTTGGCGAAGGTCTCGGCCTTGACCTTGCGGTCCTCGAACACCGCCTCGATCACGAGGTCGACGTCCTTCAGCGCGGCGTAGTCGGCGGTCGCCGTAATGCGCGCCAGCAGCGCTTCGGCGTCGCCGGGCTTGGCGCGGCCTTTCTTGATCTGCTCCTCGATCACCTTCTGCGCATGGGCCTTGCCCTTGTCGGCGCTTTCCTGGTCGCGGTCGATCAGCACGACGTCGAGGCCGGCGCGGGCCGAGACGTAGCCGACGCTCGCGCCCATGAAGCCGGCGCCGATCACGGCGATCTTCTTCACCTTGGTCGCGGGCACGTCCTTCGGACGTCGCGCGCCCTTATTGAGCTCCTGCATCGACAGGAACAGGCTGCGGATCATCGCGGCCGCTTCCTTCGAACGCAGCACAGAGGTGAAGTAGCGCGACTCGACGCGCAAGGCGGCGTCGATCGGCAGCTGCAGGCCTTCATAGACGCAGCTCATGATCGCGCGCGCGGCCGGATAATTGTCGTAGGTCTCGCGGCGATAGATCGCGTTGCCGGCCGGGAACATCATCATGCCGGCCTTGGAGAACACCGGGCCGCCGGGCAGCTTGAAACCCTTCTCGTCCCAGGGCGCGACGGCCTTGCCACCGCCCTTGATCCAGTCCTTCGCGGCCCTGATGAGATCGGCGGCGGGAACGACGGCGTGGATCAGGTTCAGCGCCTTGGCCTTCTCGACGGTGACCGGATCGCCCTTGAGCAGGATCGTCATCGCATCCTGCGGCGGCACCAGGCGCGGCACGCGCTGCGTGCCGCCGGCGCCGGGAAACAGGCCGACCTTGACCTCGGGCAGGCCGAGGCGTGTTTTGGGGTTCTCCGCGGCGACGCGGTAGTGGCAGCACAGCGTGATCTCGAAACCGCCGCCGAGCGCGAGGCCGTTGATCGCGGCCGCCCACGGCTTGCCTGACGTTTCGATCGAACGCAGCACCTGCGAGAAGCGGCGGCTCTGGTCGAACAGCATCTGGTTCGCGGCGGTCTCGCCCTGCTCCTTCAGAACCTTGGCGTAGGCCTGGTTCATGCCTTCGAGCATGGAGAGATCTGCGCCGGCGCAGAACGCCTCCTTGGCCGAGGTGATGACCACGCCCTTCACTGCGGCATCAGCCGTGGTCGCCTTGACGATCGCCTCCAACTCGTTGGTCGAGGTCTCGTCGAGCACGTTCATCGAACGGCCCGGAATGTCCCAGGTGACGAGTGCAATGCCGTCGGAATCGGTCTCTAGCTTGAAGTTCTTGAAGGCCATTTGGTTGCTCCCTCGGTGCCGCAGCCGATCCCAGGCGCGGCGGTTGAATTCTCGATCTCGTAGGCTGGGCAAGGCGCAGCGTGCCCACCATTTCTTGCTGTGCTCGTGATGGTGGGCACGCTTCGCTTTGCCCACCCTACGGCAGTTACACCCGCTCGATGATGGTCGCGGTGCCCATGCCGCCGCCGATACAGAGCGTGACGAGGGCCGTGGACTTGTTGGTGCGCTCGAGCTCGTCGAGCACAGTGCCCAAGATCATCGCGCCGGTCGCCCCCAGCGGATGGCCCAGCGCGATCGCGCCGCCATTGACGTTGATCTTGTCGTTGTCGATCTCGAAGGCCTGGATGTAGCGCAGCACCACGGAGGCGAAGGCCTCGTTGAGCTCGAACAGATCGATGTCCGACTTCTTCATGCCGGAGCGCGCGAACAGCTTCTCGGTGACGTCGACCGGACCGGTCAGCATCATCGCCGGCTCAGAGCCAATGTTGGCGAACGCACGGATTCTTGCACGCGGCTTCATGCCGTACTTCGCGCCTGCTTCCTTGCTGCCGAGGAGCACGGCGCCGGCGCCGTCGACGATGCCGGAGGAATTACCGGCATGATGCACGTAGTTGACGCGCTCGATCTCGGGATGCGACTGCACCGCAACGCCGTCGAAGCCGCCCATCTGCGCCATCATTGTGAACGACGGCTGCAGCTGCGCCAGCGACTGCATCGTCGTCGAGGGACGCATATGCTCGTCCTTGGCGAGGATAGTGAGGCCGTTGATGTCCTTCACCGGCACCACCGACTTGTTGAAGCGGCCCTCGTCCCAGGCCTTGCCGGCGCGCTGCTGGCTCTGCACGGCGTAGGCATCGACGTCGTCACGGGAGAAGCCATACTTGGTGGCGATCAGGTCGGCCGAGACGCCCTGCGGCATGAAATAGGCCGGTACCGCCATCGACGGGTCCATCGGCCAGGCGCCGCCGGAGGCACCGATGCCGACGCGGCTCATCGATTCGGCGCCGCCGCCGATCACCAGCTCATGCTGGCCGCTCATCACCTGGGCTGCCGCAAAGTTCACGGCGTCGAGCCCGGAGGCGCAGAAGCGGCTGATCTGCACGCCCGGCACGGCTTCGCCGAGACCTGCTTTCAGCGCCGCAAAGCGCGCGATATCAGAGCCGGCTTCACCGACCGGATCGACCACGCCGAGCACGACGTCGTCGACCGAATCTTCCGGCAGGTTGTTGCGGTCCTTCAGCGCCTTCAGCGGCACTGTGGCGAGCGCCAGCGCGGTGACTTCGTGCAGCGCGCCGTCCGGCTTGCCGCGACCGCGAGGAGTACGAACGTGGTCGTAGATGAATGCCTCAGGCATGACGCCCTCCTGATCTGTTGTTCGAATTTCGATGGCGCGGAAGCACCTCAGAACGCTTCCGCCGGCAATTCCATGATGGTGGCACAGCCGGACTGGATGCGCGCGAGATTGGCCGCGGTCTCCGGCAGCATCCGCTCCATGAAGAAGCGGCCGGTGACGAGCTTGGTCGAGAGATAGGGCGTAGCGCCGCTCGCGGCAATCTTGGCCTGGGTCACCTTGGCCATCTTCGCCCACATGTAGCCGAGCACGACGAAGCCGAAGAGATGCAGATAATCGGTCGCGGCCGCACCGGCATTGTCGGGCTTCGCCATCGCGTTCTGCATCAGCCAGGTCGTGGCCTGCTGGAGATGGCCGAGCGAGGTGGAAAGCGGGGTGATGAACGGCTTCATCGCCTCGTCGCCGCCATTCTCCTTGGCGAAGGCCATGACCTCGCCGAAGAACGCCATGATGGCACGGCCGCCGTCGCGCGGCAGCTTGCGGCCGACGAGGTCGAGCGCCTGGATGCCGTTGGCGCCCTCATAGATCATCGCGATGCGGGCATCGCGCACGAACTGCTCCATGCCCTGCTCGGCGATGTAGCCGTGGCCGCCATACATCTGCTGCGCCTGCACCGCGTTGGCGAAACCGTAATCGGTGAGAAAGCCCTTCAGCACCGGCGTCATCAGGCCCATGTGGTCGTCTGCGGCCTGGCGGTCCTTCGGGTCCTCGGAGCGGTGGGCGACGTCGCTCTTCAGCGCGGTCCACATCACGAAGGCGCGCGCGGCCTCGTTGAAGGCGCGGATCGAGAGCAGCGTGCGGCGCACGTCGGGATGCACGATGATCGGATCGGCCGGCTTGTCCGGCGCCTTCGCGCCAGTGAGCGCGCGGCCCTGGATGCGCTCGCGGGCATAGGCGACGGCGTTCTGATAGGCAACCTCGGACTGCGCGAGGCCCTGCACGGCGACGCCGAGGCGAGCCTCGTTCATCATCACGAACATGCCTTGCATGCCCTTGTTCTCTTCGCCGATCAGCCAGCCGGTGGCGTTGTCGTAGTTCATCACGCAGGTGGAATTACCGTGGATGCCCATCTTGTGCTCGATCGAGCCGCAGACGACGCCGTTGCGTGCGCCGACCGAACCGTCGGCATTGACCAGGAATTTCGGCACGACGAACAGCGACACGCCCTTGATACCGGCGGGCGCGCCCTCGATGCGGGCGAGCACGAGATGGATGATGTTGTCGGCGAGGTCATGCTCGCCGGCCGAGATGAAGATCTTGGTGCCCGTGATCTTGAAGCTGCCGTCGGCCTGGCGCACCGCCTTGGTGCGGAGCATGCCGAGATCGGTGCCGCAATGCGGCTCGGTCAGGTTCATGGTGCCGGTCCATTCGCCGGCGATCATCTTCGGCACGTAGGTCTGCTTCTGCTCGGGCGAGCCGTGAACGAGCAGCGCCGCGGTCGCACCCATGGTGAGGCCGCCATACATCGAGAACGCCATGTTGGCGGAGATCTGGAATTCGTTGACGGCTTGCGAGAGCGTCACCGGCAGGCCCTGGCCGCCGAACTCGGTAGGCGCCGACAGGCCGAGCCAGCCGCCCTCGGCGACCTGCTTGAACGCTTCCTTGAAGCCCTTCGGCGTGGTGACGCTGCCGTCATCGGCGCGCTTGCAGCCTTCGAGATCGCCCACGCGATTCAGCGGCTGCAGCACTTCTTCGGCGAGCTTGGCGGCTTCGCCCAGGATCGCTTCGCGCACGTCGCTCGACGCATCGGAGAAGCCGGCGAGATTGTCGTAGCGGTCGATCTGGAAGACGTCGTTGAGCAGGAAGTTCACGTCTTCGACAGGGGCTTTATAGATCGGCATTGCGTTCTCCCGGCACGGGCTTGGATTGGTGGAATTCTCTAGGGTTGGGCGGCGAGCTGCTCCGCCATCAGGCGATGCAGCATGTTGATCGCCTTGAGCGGACGCACCATCACCTTGAAATCAGTGATGCGTCCCTCGGCGTCGAAGGTGATGATGTCGACGCCGTTGATCTCGATGCCGTCGATGATGGTCTTGAATTCGAGCACGGCGCCGCTCTCGTTTTTCCACTCGCCGACATAGCTGAAGCCGGGACCGCCGAGCACCTTCTCGGCGCTTGCGAGATATTTGAAGCTGATGTCGCGCCCGCGCTGCGGGGTGCGCACGACGGGGCTCTCGAACACCGCGTCGGGATGCAGAAGCTCCCACAGCGCCTTGGTGTCGTGAGACCTCGTGTAGGCGTACCAGGACTCGAGGCCGGTCATTCTCAAGTGCCTCCCTAGGGCCTTGGGCAAAGCTGCGAAAACAACCCCATGCACAGTAGCGAGGAGGTTGATTCCGCTGTTTTTTGGGTCGAGCCTCCGGCCCGCCCCCCGATTCACCTCATATGCACATTGACGCATATGCACCAATACGCATAAAGTCAAGTCAATTGGTCGGGACCTCAGGAAGGAGCAGCTGCCATGGCGCTGGGCGACGCAATCCTCGCATGCCTGACGGAACGTCCGATGACAGGCTACGAGCTCGCCAAGACATTCGATTCCTCGATCGGCTTCTTCTGGAAGGCCGACCACCAGCAGATCTACCGCGAGCTCTCCAAGCTGCGCGACCGCGGCTATATCCAGGGCCGCGAGGTCGTGCAGACAGGCAAGCCCAATAAGCTCATTTATACGCTGACTCCGGAGGGCCGAACAGCGCTGCGGCACTGGGCCGCGCGGCCGAGCACCCCGCCCTCGATCAAGGACGACCTCTTGGTCCGGCTGCATGCGCTCGACAGCATCGACATCGAGCCGATCCGCACCGATTTGATGGACCGGCTCGAGCACCACCGCGACCGCCACGAGAACTACGAGCGGATTCTGAAAAAGCGTTTCCCTGACGGCAAGGCGGAAGCTGTGCTGGACCTCGGCAATCTCCTGCTGCTGCGCCTCGGCGCCCGGCACGAGCAGATGGTGGCCGATTTCTGCGAGGAAGCGCTTGAGGCGCTGTCGGCGATGTCAGGCAAAGGCACCGTGGTGCCGCTGGAGGATGGCAAGCGGGAGAAGAGCTGAGGCGGGAGGTGATGCCTCCCTCTCCGCTGTCATCGCCCGCCTTGTGCCGCACTTGCGCAGACTGGGACGGGGCATGACCCCGGTTGTCAGGCCAACCGGACGAGCGCCTCAACGGCGCCGCTAGTTCCCGCCGCCCAACTTTAAGACACCCGGCCTGCATTCCTTAACCCGTTATTTACCGTAACAGGAAAAAGTCGGTTTTCGAGGCAGACGACCCGCGCCAAATCCGATTGTCTTTGCAACCGGCACGCGAGGGAAGGCTGGAGGCGCCGGGGTGGGGCGCTGAAGTCGGAACCGGACAGAGTCATGAATTCGCGCGTATCGTGGAGTGTTGACGGCATCGATCCATCCGTCAGGGAGCGGGCCGAAGCTGCTGCGCGTCGTGCCGGCATGTCACTCAACGATTGGCTGAACTCCACGCTCGGCGAGACGACCCCACCGAACTTTCGCCCGCCTTACGATCCGCGCCAGCAACAGCAACACACGCCGAGCCAGGAATTTAGCCAGGCGAGCCGCGAAGTCGCCGACATTCACCAGCGGCTCGACGCGATCACCCAGCAGATCGAACGGATCTCGAAGCCCGCGCCGCGCCAAGACTCTTCTCGTGAAAGACAAGACTCTTCTCGTGACAGAGATGTCTCGCGCGAGCAGGGCGTCGCGCGCCAACTCAACGACGCGATCTCGCGGCTCGATGCGCGGCTGTCGCAAATCTCGCGCCCACAGCCTCAGGCGCAGCAGCCCCAGGCGCCGCGACCGGCGCCCTCGCCGGTCGAGATGCGCCAGCGCCAGGCCGATGCGGTCGAGCGTGCGGCAGCCCAGGTCTATCGCAGCTCGCCACCCCTGAGCCCCGCCTCGCTCGACGTCGCGGTCGCCGAAATCACCGCGCGCCAAAGCGAGCTCGACGGTTTTACGCCGAGGCAGATGCCGCCGCGCGCCGCGCCCTCGATTGCACCCGCAGCACCTTACGCGCCGGCCATGGCGCCGCCGGCGCCTGCCTATGCCCCGCCGCCGCAGCAGCCAGGGCCGGATTTCTCGTCGCTCGAGCGCCATCTGCTCAAGATCACGAGCCAGATCGAATCGCTGCAGCGCCCTGACAATACCGAGCAGGCCATCTCCGCCTTCCGCGGCGAGCTCGCCGAGATCCGTCAGGCCATCACCGAGGCGATGCCGCGCCGCGCGATCGAATCGATCGAGAACGAGATCCGCTCGCTGCACCGTCGCATCGACGAGACCCGCTCCAACGGCACCGACGGCCAGGTGCTGTCAGGCATCGAGCGCGCGCTGTCCGACATCAAGCAGGTGCTGCGCACGCTGACGCCGGCCGAGCAGCTCACCGGCTATGACGAGGCGATCCGCAATCTCGGCGCCAAGCTCGATCTGATCCTGCGCGCCAATGACGATCCCTCGACGGTGCGCCAGCTCGAGGACGCGATCTCGGCGCTGCGCGCCATCGTCTCCAACGTCGCCTCCAACGAGGCGCTGGCGCGGCTCTCCGAGGACGTGCAGCTGCTGTCGTCCAAGGTCGACCAGATCACCCGCGCCTCCGGCCACAGCGACAGCTTCGCAGTGCTCGAGCAGCGCATCGCCGCCCTCACCGCCGCGCTGGAAACGCGCGAGCGGCCGCAGCCGTCCGAGAGCACCGAGCATCTGGAAGCCGCGATCCGCGCATTGTCGGATCGCTTCGACCGCATGCAGGTCGGCAACGATTCCGCTTCGACGTTCGCGCATCTCGAGCAGCGGGTCACGTATCTCCTGGAGCGGATCGAGGCCGCCGCCGATCCGCGCAACGGCAATTTGAGTCGCGTCGAGGACGGGCTGCACGACATCCTGCGCCACCTCGAGCGGCAGCAGGCGACCTATGCAGCGCTGGCGGAGAGCCGCAATTCGGCACCGCCGGTCGATTCCGGCGTGGTCGATCTCGTCAAGCGCGAGCTCTCCGACATCCGCTTCAGCCAGGCCGAGACCAACCGCAGCACCCAGGACTCGCTCGAAGCTGTCCATGGCGCGCTCGGCCACATCGTCGATCGCCTCTCCATGATCGAGGGCGATCTGCGTGCGGTACGCACGGCGCCGCCTGCGCCGCAGCCGGGGTCCATGGCAATGCCGATGGCCGCGCCGATGGAGCCCGCGCCGATGGCCCGCGAGCCGCGGCCGCAAGCGCAGCAGCCGCCGAAATACGATCCGAAGCCCGAACTGCCGAATCCGGCCGCCGCGCAGCACCCGCCGCACTCCACCTTCATCGCCGCCCCGCGCGAATTCCACGCCGCGGCCCCTGCCGCGCCGCCTGCGGTGCCGACGGCACCGCCCGTTCCGCCGCGCGCCATCAGCGAGATCCTGGAGCCGCACACGGCGCCGGCACGCGCCGCGATCGCACCGGAATTGCCGCCGGATCATCCGCTCGAGCCGGGCACCCGGCCGGGTGGCCGAGCCGCGACGCCTTCGGAGCGCATTGCCGCCTCCGAAAGCGCGATCAGCGAAATCCCCGCCGCGCCGAAAGAGCCGGTATCGTCGTCGAGCTTCATTGCCGCCGCGCGCCGCGCGGCCCAGGCCGCAGCGGCGCAACCGCCCGAGAAGCCCGGACGCGCCGCCAAGGCTGCGGCCCGCGCCAAGGACAAGGGCCAGGAAGGCGGCTCGACCATCACCTCAAAGATCCGCTCGCTGCTGGTCGGCGCGAGCGTGGTCGTGATCGTGCTCGGCACCTTCAAGATGGCGATGAACCTGCTCGAGGGCGGCAGCCCGGCGCCGGCGCAGCAGGAGATGGAGACGTCGTCCCCCGCACCCGCGCCGCAGCCGGCACTGCCGCCGGTCGAGACAAAGCCCACGACGCCCGAGCAGATCACGCCGTCGATGACTTCGCCGACGCCGATCGGCCGCCAGTCGCAGAACAATGCCGCGCCGGCCCCGGCGGACAATTCCGGCAGCACGGCTTCGGTCGAAATCCCACCGGGGCCCGCGGTGCCGCCTCCGCCCGCGGCGTCGAGCGATGTGACCGGTGCGCTGTCGGGCACGAGCCGCGCCAGGCTCGGAACGATCCAGGTGCCGCCGAGCGAGAAGCTGCCTGACGGCATCGGCGGGCCGGGCCTGCGCAGCGCCGCGATGAAGGGCGATGCGACCGCGGCCTACGAGATCGGCCTGCGCTTTGCCGAAGGCAAAGGCGTCGCCACGAATTACGACGAAGCCGCCAAATGGTACGACCGCGCGGCGCAGGCCGGCGTGGTGCCCGCGACCTTCCGCCTCGGCACGCTTTACGAAAAGGGCCTCGGCGTGAAGAAGGATGCCGACATCGCCCGCCGCTACTACACGCAGGCCGCCGAGCGCGGCAACGCCAAGGCGATGCACAATCTCGCGGTGCTCGATGCCGACGGCGGCGGACGCGGCGCCAATTACAAGAGCGCGGCGCAATGGTTCCGGAAGGCGGCCGATCGCGGCGTCGCCGACAGCCAGTTCAACCTCGGCATCCTCTATGCCCGGGGCATCGGCGTCGAGCAGAACCTCGCCGAGTCCTACAAATGGTTCAGCCTCGCGGCGGCGCAGGGCGATGCAGATGCCGCCGGCAAGCGCGACGACGTGACCAAGCGCCTCGACCCGCAATCCCTCGCCGCCGCCAAGCTCGCGATCCAGACTTTCAGCGCCGAACCGCAGCCTGACGATGCGGTCAACGTTCCCACCCCGAACGGCGGCTGGGACAGCGCGCCACAGGCCAGCGCCAAGCCCGCGCCGAAGCAGGTTGCGACGAAGCGTTCGGCCTCGGCGGCGCATTGAAGTGATGAGGAAGGTCGGGGCGCGTCGCGCGGTGCCCACCTCTCCCGACGGGGAGAGGTGAACCGAGTCCTTTGGCTCGCAGCGGTTCAGACAAGCTTATCGCGACCATTCACCACGCGCAAAAATCCTGGTCCCTCCTCGCTTCGAATTCCGCTATTGAGGGGCTCGGCAAATCGTTCGACCGTCCGGAGCAACCCGCGATGATCGATCCGTCTCGCCGGAGCGTGGTCCTTCGATGCAGCTCTATCTCCCGATCGCCGACCTGCCGGTCAATATCTTCCTGGTGCTGGCGATGGGCGCCGCGGTCGGCTTCGTCTCCGGCATGTTCGGGATCGGCGGCGGTTTTCTGATGACGCCGCTTCTGATCTTCATCGGCATCACGCCCGCGGTGGCCGTCGCTTCGGTCGCGAGCCACATCGCGGCCTCGTCCTTCTCCGGCGCGCTCTCTTACTGGCGGCGGCGCGCAATCGATCCGGCGCTTGCGAGCGTGTTGTTGTGCGGCGGCGTCACCGGCACGGCGCTGGGGGTGTGGGCCTTCACGCAACTCCGCGCGCTCGGTCAGCTCGACCTGATGATCGCGCTCTCTTACGTCGTGCTGCTCACCACGGTCGGAAGTCTGATGTTCTCCGAAGGTCTGCGCGCCTTGATGCGTATCCGGCACGGTGCGGTGCCGCCGCGGCGCACGCATAACTGGGTCCACGGCCTGCCGCTGAAGATGCGGTTCAAGCGCTCGAAGATCTATCTCTCGGTGATCCCCGTGGTGATCGTCGGCATCGTGATCGGCTTCATCGGCGCCATCATGGGCATCGGCGGCGGCTTCATCCTGGTGCCGATCATGATCTATCTCTTGAGGGTGCCGACCTCGACGGTGATCGGGACGTCGATGGTCCTAACCCTGGTCACGATGCTGTTCGCGACCATGCTGCATGCGGTGACCAATCACCTCGTCGACGCGGTGCTGGCGCTGATCCTGATGGTCGGCGGCGTCACCGGCGCGCAGTTCGGCGCCCGTGCCGGCCAGAAGATCCGCGGCGAGCAGCTACGGCTGCTGCTCGGCTTGCTCATCCTCTCGGTCGGCGTGCGCTTTGCGATCGAGCTGGTGATCCGGCCGGAGGATCTCTTCACCATCCGCGAGCTCGGGGTGACCGGATGACGCGCGCGCTTCTCGCACTCCTTCTCGTCCTGCTGCTCGGCTCGGCCGCGCGCGCCGAGCGGCTGATCGTGTCGGTCTCCAATCACCGCGTCACCGTGACGCCGAACTATTCGGGCGAGGAGCTGGTGCTGTTCGGATCGGTCGAGCGGGACGCCACCACGCCGGCCGACCGCACCGCCTATGATCTCGTCGTCACCGTGATGGGTCCGCGCGCGGACATGGTGACGCGGCGCAAGGAACGCAGATTCGGCATCTGGATCAACACCGACTACCGGCAATTCCTGGAGGTGCCGAGCTATCTGGCGCTGTTCGCCAACCGGCCCTTCAACCTCATCACCTCGCCCGAGATCGCGCGACGCCAGCAGATCGGGCTCAACAACGTGCTGCTGACGCAGCGCGTCGGCGGCGACTATGCCGACGTGGTGCCGGATGATGCATTCCGCTCGGCCTTCATCCGCCTGCGGACCGAGCGAGGCCTCTACCGCGAGGATGCAAGCGCGGTGACCTTCCTGACGCCGACGCTGTTCCGCACCGGCATTCCGCTGCCGGCGGAGGTGCCGATCGGCACCTACGAGGTGGAGATCAAGCTGTTCGCCAACGGCGCGCTGATCACCAAGACCGAGACCGCGTTCGAGATCGTCAAGATCGGCTTCGAGCAGTTCGTCGCGACCAGCGCCCGGCAGCACGGGCTGATCTACGGCCTCGTCACGGCCGCGATGGCGCTGATGACGGGGTGGATGGCGTCGATTGTTTTCCGGAAGGATTGAGTGGGGGGGCGAGCCACTCACTTGCCGTCATGGCCGGGCTTGTCCGCATCCATGTTCTCAGATGCGGCGACAAAGACGTGGATGGCCGGGTCGAGCCCGGCCATGACGAGGAGGAGGAAGCGCACACGATGGCTTACTTCACGGCGCCTCGATCACCGTCGGCACGCCCGGCTCCAGCAGGCGCAGCCGCGTGCCGAAGCCGAGCACGTCGAAGGTCCTGCGCAGGTCCTCGCCGTTCTGGCGGAAATGCGCCCAGCCCTCGGTGTGAACAGGCACGATCATCGCATCCGGAAAGGCGCGCGCGGTCTCGATGGTGTCGTTGGTGTCCATGGTGAGATGGAACGGCCCGCGCGTCTGCGCGGCGCCTGCGAACGGCATCACCACGCCGCATTTGAAGCGGCGTGCGACCTCGGCGACGCCCTCGAACCAGGTGGTGTCGCCGCTGATATAGATGGAATGCGTGTCCTTGCGGCTCGACTGCACCACGAAGCCGATGACGTCGCCCGACAGCGGCTCGATGCCGGCCGGTCCGTGACGCGCCGGCGTCGCGGTGATCGTCAGCGTGTTGCCGTCGTCGTCCTTCAGATGCGCGGTCGCCCAGGGCGCAAGGCCCTCGACATGGCCGCCGAGACGCTTTGCGCCGGCCTCGGTCGTCAGCGCGCGCGGCGCTTTCAGCAGATAGTCGCGGCCGGAATTGTCGAGATTGTCGGAATGCTGATCGTGGCTGAGCAAGACGGCATCGATCGGGCCGATCGCATCTGCTTTCAATGCGGGACCGATGGTCTTCTCCAGCTTCACATGCGGCAGCTGGTAGGCGCCGGGCGCATCGAAGGTCGGATCGGTGAGCAGGCGAAAGCCGTCGATCTCGATCAGCGCGGTGGGGCCGCCGATCAGGGTGATGCAGATGGGCATACGAAAGCTCCTCTTACGCAGCGGCCTTTGCCGGCCGCGTGACCAGGTAAATGCCGAGCGCCACCGGAACGATCCCGAGCAGGTCGCGCATCTCGATGTGCTCGCCGAGCACGATGTAGGCGAACAGCATGCCGAGCGGCGGCATCAGGAAATGATAGGCGCTGGCGGCGGTCGCGCCACACACTTTCAGGAGATGAAACCAGAGCCAATAGGCGAGGATCGAGCCGCCGAGCACGAGGAACGCGAAGGCGCCGATCAGGCTCGGCGTGACATCGATCGCGTGGACGTCGGCGAAGGTGAGCGCGACCGGCGTCAGCACGATGCCGGCGGCAAGGTTCTGCACGCCGTTGCCGATCCACAACGAGCCCTTCGGCGCCAGCAGCTTGAACAGGACGGTGCCGGCGACGATCGAGGCCAGCGAAGCCAGCGTGAAGATGATGCCGTGCAGACTATCGGTGCCGATCGACAGGCGATGCCAGACGATCAAGGTCACGCCGACGATGCCGAGCGAAAGTCCGCTCGCCTTGCGCCAGGTCATGCCCTCGCCGAGCAGCAGCGCGGCGAGCGCGGCGGTGAAGACCGGATTGGCCGAGACGATCAGGCCGCCGAGGCCGGCGGAGACCGATTGCAGGCCGGTGTAGCCAAGCCCGAGATAGAGCGCATTATTTGCAATGCCGAGCACGGCGAAGATGGCGGCATCCCGCCATGACAAGGACCAGTCGCCGCGAACCATTGTGGCGCCGAGGATCAAAATGCCGGCGAGCGAGAAGCGCGCCGCGAGCAGGATCAGCGGCGGGCAATGGGTCACGCCGATCTTGCCGGCGACGAAGGCGTAGCTCCAGAGCAGGCAGAACAGGCCGATATAAAGCGGCAGCACGTTGAAGCGGCTGCGGGGGACGGACATCGAAGGGGCAAGCGACACGACATTTCTCCTCGGCCCTCGAAATAGGGACCCCGCTTGCCATTTGGAAATTAAATGATTAACTGCAGATCAGTGGATTTTCGAATGGAGGCGGCCATGCTCGATCTCGAGCTCCTGCGCAGCTTCGTCTCGGTGGTCGAGGCCGGCGGCTTCACCCGCGCCGGCGAGCGCGTTCACCGCACGCAGTCGACAGTCAGCCAGCAGATCAAGCGGCTGGAGGAGGATGTCGGCCAGGTGCTGTTGCACCGCGAAGGCAAGGACGTGCGTCCGACCGAAGCGGGCGAGCGGCTGTTGTCCTATGCACGGCGGCTGCTCTCGCTTGCCGAAGAAGCGCGCGACATGCTGCGCGAGCCCGGCGGCGAAGGCGCGATCCGGCTGGGGATCCCTGAGGATTTCGCGGCGTATCGACTGACAAAACTGCTCGGCGCGTTCTCGCGTTCGCATCCGGGCCTGCGGTTAGATGTGCGCGCGGACCAGAGCAAGAACCTGTCCCGCGATCTCGAACGTGGCGAGCTCGACCTCGCGCTGTTCAAGCGCGGCGCCGGCGAGAAGGGCGCGATTGCGGCGTGGCCCGAGCGGGTGCACTGGGTCACCAGCAAGAGCCATCCGATCGACGTCAACGTCTCGTCGGTGCCGCTGATCGGCTTCCCGACCGGCTGCCTCTATCGCGCCGGCGCGATCCATGCACTCGAAAGCGCCGGCCGCGCCTGGCACATGGCCTATTCGTCATCGAGCCTCGCCGGCATCCAGGCCGCCGTTGCCGCCGGCATGGGGCTGAGCATCCTGTCCGAGATGTCGATCCAGTCCGATCACCGCGTGCTCACCGCCAAGGACGGCTTTGCGCCGATCAACAAGACCGAGGTCGCGCTGATGGCCGCGCCGGATGCGAGCCCGGCAACTCTGCGCCTTGCGGATCGTCTCGCCGAGTTCTGCGATAACGTGCAGGCGAAGGCCGCCTGAGCGCGCGAGCTCAACCTCAATTGGCCGCCGACAACAGCCTGTCGCCGCACGCATTGGCGTAGAACTTGCCGCCGCATTGACGCTTGATGGCGGCGCAGCGGGCTGCGGGCGAGGCATTTGGCGGGACCGTGAAGCCGCAGGTCAGGCCATCGGCGCTGCGGCTGGACCTGCCGGCGGCGAACGCCGCGCTCGAGGCGGAGATGCAGACAACGAGCAGGCCGCAGCGGCGACCTCGATCAGCAGTCGCACCATGGCGTCTCCCTCCACACTGATGGCTGAATCCGAGAGCAATCTAGCACGGAATCCAAGTTTCTCCGTGCATGCCCGGGTTCCCAAACCGGCCCATTCCTTGCATAATTTTACGTCAGCGCAGTGCATCGGCGCGCCGGCGACGGTTCCGGCGCAGCGGCAAGACGCGTAGGGTGAGTAGCAGTTTTTCGACCAGGAAGTGACGGCCTTGCAAGATCAATCGTACCAGCCCAGTTTTCCCGCGCCCGGGCAGCCCATCGACGAACTCGCGCTGGCCGAGATCAAGGGCGCGATCCTGGCGAAGCTGCGCCTTGCCATCGGCAAGGACGCCGGCATGGCGACGAAGCACGACTGGTACCAGGCTGCAGCGCTGGCGCTGCGCGATCGCATCGTGCATCGCTGGCTCACCGCCGAGAAGCGCAGCTACGATGCCGGCAGCAAGCGCGTCTATTATCTCTCGCTCGAATTCCTGATCGGCCGTCTTTTCACCGACGCGCTCAACAACATGGGGCTGCTCAAGATCTTCGAGGTCGCGCTCGGCGATCTTGGCGTGTCGCTGCCGGACTTGCGCAAATGCGAGCCGGACGCGGCGCTCGGCAATGGTGGCCTCGGACGGCTCGCCGCCTGCTTCATGGAGAGCATGGCGACGCTGTCGATCCCTGCGATCGGCTACGGCATCCGCTACGATTACGGCCTGTTCCGCCAGATCATCAATCAAGGCTGGCAGCAGGAATATCCCGACGAATGGCTGAGCTTCGGCAATCCCTGGGAATTGCAGCGGCCCGAGGTGATCTACGACGTCAATTTCGGCGGCGGCGTCGAGCATGTCGACGACAAGGGTCGCGACCGCGCGATCTGGCATCCGGGCGAGACCGTGCAGGCGATCGCCTACGACACGCCGATCGTGGGCTGGCGCGGCCAGCACGTCAACGCGCTGCGGCTGTGGTCGGCGCGCTCGCCCGATCCGCTCAAGCTCGATGCCTTCAACAAGGGCGACTACGTCAGCGCCAGCGCCGAGCAGGCGCGCGCGGAGGCGATCTGCAAATTCCTCTATCCCAATGACGAAAGCCCGGCCGGCCGCGAGCTGCGGCTGCGCCAGGAATATTTCTTCGTCTCGGCCTCGCTGCAGGATCTGGTGAAGCGGCATCTTGCGTCCGACGGCCAGCTGCGCAGCCTGTCGTCCAAGGTCGCGGTGCAGCTCAACGACACCCATCCGAGCCTCGCCGTCACCGAGCTGATGCGCATCCTCGTCGACCTGCACAATTTCCGCTGGGACGAGGCCTGGAAGATCACGGTCGCCACCCTCTCCTACACCAACCACACGCTGCTGCCCGAGGCGCTGGAGACCTGGCCGGTCGAGCTGTTCGAGCGCCTCTTGCCGCGGCATCTGGAGATCATCTACCGCATCAACGTGCAGCACCTCGCGCTCGCCGAAGCGCGCGCGCCCGGCGACATCGACTTCCGCGCCTCGGTCTCACTGATCGACGAGAAGAGCGGCCGCCGCGTGCGCATGGGCCAGCTCGCCTTCGTCGGCTCGCACCGCATCAACGGCGTCTCGGCGATGCATTCGGACCTGATGCGCGAGACCGTGTTCCACGATCTCAACCATCTCTATCCCGGCCGCATCACCAACAAGACCAACGGCATCACCTTCCGCCGCTGGCTGATGCTGGCGAACCCCAAGCTCACCGAGCTGTTGCGCGAGACCTGTGGCGAGGCCGTGCTCGACGATCCGACCCAGCTCTCGCTGATCGAGGCGCGCGCCAGCGACGTCGAATTCCAGAAGAAATTCCGCAGCGTCAAGCTGCACAACAAGATGGCGCTGGCGCGCCTGATCGGCGAGCGGCTCGGCATCAAGGTCGATCCGAACGCGCTGTTCGACGTGCAGATCAAGCGCATTCACGAATACAAGCGCCAGCTGCTCAATGTCGTCGAGACGGTCGCGCTGTACCAGGCGATCAAGGACGATCCCAACGGCAATTGGGTGCCGCGGGTGAAGATTTTTGCCGGCAAGGCCGCGGCGAGCTATCGCTACGCCAAGCTGATCATCAAGCTGATCAACGACGTCGCGGACGTCGTCAACAACGATCCCGCGATCGGCGGCAAGCTCAAGGTCGTGTTCCTGCCCGACTACAATGTCAGCCTCGCGGAAGTCATCATTCCCGCGGCCGACCTCTCCGAGCAGATCTCGACCGCCGGCATGGAAGCCTCCGGCACCGGCAACATGAAGCTGGCGCTGAACGGCGCCATCACCATCGGCACGCTCGACGGCGCCAATATCGAGATCCGCGACCAGGTCGGGCCTGAGAACATCGCGATCTTCGGCATGGAGGCCGGCGACGTGATGATCCGCCGCAAGCAGGGGCTGGATGCCTCCGACGTGATCCGCGGATCGCCGAAGCTGCAGCGTGCCATCAACGCGATCGGCGCCGGCGAGTTCTCGCCCGGCGATCCCGGCCGCTTCGAATCCATCGCGCACGCGCTGCGCTACCTCGACCATTACATGGTCAGCGCCGATTTCGATTCCTATTACGAGGCGCAGCGCAGCGTCGATGCGCGCTGGCTGGTCTCGCCGGCTTGGACGCGCGCCTCCATCCTCAACGTCGCCCGCATGGCGTGGTTCTCCTCCGACCGCACCATCCGCGAATACGCCCAGGAGATCTGGAACGTGCCGGTCAGTCCGATCACGCCGCCGTTCCAGGAGGCCAAGGACCAGCGCGGCGCCACGGCCTGATTTTTCCGCGGCGTGAAATCGGCGTTACGCGACAGGTCATTGCACAGACAGACGATGGCTGTGATATGACGACCGTCATTCCGGGGCGGCTCGCAGAGCCGAACCCGGAATCTCGAGATTCCGGGTTCGATGCTTCGCATCGTCCCGCAATGACGGACGAAAACAAAAATGCACGCCAAGCTTCCGCACCCCTTCGACGACGCCACCCGCATCACCGCGGGTGACTCGCGTTGGCAGGGGCACACCAGCGACGATTACTGGGCCTTTGTCGGCCCGTTCGGCGGCGCCACGGCCGCGACCATCTTGCGCGCGCTGATCGAGCATCCAGAGCGCGCCGGCGATCCGCTGGCCCTCACCGTCAATTACTGCGCGCCGATCGCCAAGGGCCCGTTCGATCTCGACATAAGGCTGGTGAAGGCCAATCGCTCCAGCCAGCACTGGAGCGTCGAACTGTCGCAGGGCGGCGGCGAGGTCGCAACGCTCGCCACCGCCGTGTTCGCCGAGCGCCGGCCATCCTGGGAGCACCGGGTGGCCAAGATCCCGGACGCAAAGCCGTTCGAGCAGACGCTACCATTCCCGAAGATCTCGGCGTCCTGGGCCAACCAGTATGAATTCCGCTTCGTCGAGGGCGAGATGCGCATCGGGCCGCCGCAGGCCGAGCTCGCCAGCACCTTCTCGAAGCTCTGGATCAGCGACCGTGAGCCGCGCAGGCTCGACATGCCCTCGCTGATGTCGATGTCGGACGCCTTCTTCGGCCGCATCTTCCACGCCCGGCGCGAGCTGGTGCCGTTCGGCACGGTGTCGCTGACGACCTATTTCCACACCGACAGCGCGGAGCTCGCCGCGGAGAACATCACGCGCGTGCTTGCGACGGCCGATTCCAAGATCATGCACAAGAGCTACGCCGACCAGAACGCCGAGCTGTGGTCGCCGAACGGCAGGCTGCTCGCGACCACGACGCAGATCGCGTATTTCAAGGCGTAGGTGTATCCACAGACCCGTCATTGCGAGGAGCCCTTGCGACGAAGCAATCCAGATTGCCTCCGCGGCGGGATTCTGGATTGCTTCGCGGAGCCTGTCATCGGGCCGCGCTTCGCGCGGACCCGTTGGCTCGCAATGACGAGCGGAGAGAGCGTTCACGAACAAAAAGGGCGGCCCTGCGGCCGCCCTTTTGCATTGAAGACGGAGCGATTACTCCGCCGCGAGCTTCACGTCCGGAGCGGCGGCGCGCACTTCGGCATCCACCTGCGATTCGAACTTGGCAAAGTTCTTCTGGAACATGCCGACCAGCGCGCGGGCGGTCTTGTCGAACTCGTCCTTGTCCTTCCAGGTGTTGACCGGGTTGAGGATCTCAGCTGGCACGCCCGGCAGCGCGGTCGGGACCGCGAAGCCGAAATATTTGTCGGTACGGAATTCGACGTTGCGAAGCGAGCCGTCGAGCGCGGCGGTGAGCAGCGCGCGGGTCACCTTGATCGGCATGCGCGAGCCGGTGCCGTACTTGCCGCCGGTCCAGCCCGTGTTGACCAGCCAGCAATCGACATTGTGCCGGGCGATGAGGTCGCGCAGCATGTTGCCGTAGACGGATGGATCGAGCGGCAGGAAGGGCGAGCCGAAGCAGGTCGAGAATTCCGGCTGCGGCTCGTTGCCGAGACCGCGCTCGGTGCCGGCGACCTTGGCGGTGTAGCCGGACAGGAAATGATACATCGCCTGCGCCGGCGACAGCTTGGCGATCGGCGGCATCACGCCGAAGGCATCGGCGGCGAGCATCACCACGTTCTTCGGCTGTGGCGCGCGGCCGGTGCGCGAGGCGTTCGGGATGAAGTCGAGCGGATAGGCCGAGCGCGTGTTCTCTGTCTTGGAGCCGTCGTCGAAATCGACGACGCGGGTGTTTTCGTCGAGCACGCAGTTCTCGAGCACCGCGCCGAAGCGGGTCGAGGCCGCGAAGATCTCGGGCTCGGCTTCCCGCGAGAGCTTGATGCACTTGGCGTAGCAGCCGCCTTCGAAGTTGAAGACGCCGTTCGGGCCCCAGCCGTGCTCGTCGTCACCGATCAGCGTGCGGTTCGGATCGGCCGACAGCGTGGTCTTGCCGGTGCCTGACAGCCCGAAGAAGATCGCGGTGTCGCCATTGGCGCCAACATTGGCCGAGCAGTGCATCGGCATCACGCCGCGCTCGGGCAGATAGTAGTTCAGCGTGGTGAAGACCGACTTCTTCATCTCGCCGGCATAATAAGACCCGCCGATCAGGACGATCTTGCGGGCGAAATCGATCGCGACGACGTTCTCCGATTTGCAGCCGTGCCGTTTGGGATCGGCGCGGAAGCTCGGCATGTCGATGATGGTGAGCTCGGGCGTGAAGCTCGACAGCTCGACCGCCTCGGGGCGGATCAAGAGCGTGCGGATGAACAGCGAGTGCCAGGCGAGCTCGGTGAAGACGCGCGTCTTGATCCGGTAGGCCGGATCGGCGCCGCCGTAGAGGTCCTGCGCGAACAGCGTCTTGCCTTCGGCGTGCTTGAGGAAGTCCTGGTAGAGCGCCTCGAACTGCTCTGCGGTGATCGACTGGTTGCCGGCCCACCACATCTTCTTGTCGGTGGTGGCGTCACGCACCGTGAACTTGTCCTTCGGACTGCGGCCGGTGAACTCGCCAGTGTCGGCACAGAGCGCGCCGTCGGCGGAGAGCACCGCCTCGCCCGCGGAGAGCGAGTATTGATAGAGTTGCGGCGCACCGAGGTTCCAGTGAACCTGCTTGAGATTCCTTAAGCCGAATTTGTCGGCGCCGAAGGCACCGTTGCGCACGCCCGTCTCTTGCACGAAAACATCCTCCTCGAACCCGCGACACTCAGCGGCCAAGCTTTGGCACCATCGCGGTCACCGCTAATAATAGACCATCCGGCCTCGGCTGGGTGACCTAATACTGATGAACGCTGGCGTTGCCAAGCTGATCCCGCAGGATTTGGTCTATTCAAGGACCGCGCCAAATGCCGCGCATGTCAGCTCTGAGCAGGCGCGTCATAGAATCGCAAATGGTCGCGGAATCGCAAATGGTCGCGCAACCAAATGCGTATTTCTGCGTTGTTCAAGGTTGTTGCGATGCACAACCTCGCACTCGGCCTATCGTACCTCTCCTTCGCCGATGAGTGCGAACGGTCCCCACCTGGTGGGATAGGCGTTGCGCGGTGACGACGTGTCATCAACATAGGTTAACATCGCGCGGCGCAAGGCTTCGGCGCGCCCGATCTTTGGTTCGTTTTTGAGCAGCTCGAAAGTCGACGTGGTTAGTCGCGTGGCAGCTTCCGAATCCACCGCCCAATGCGAGACCAGCAGCGCGCGGGCGCCAGCGTAGAAGAACGCGCGCGCCAGCCCCGACAGCGCCTCGGCACCGGGCTTCTCGCCGGCGATCGTGTTGCACGCCGACAGCACCACCCAATCGGCATTGAGCTTGAGCTGGGCGACTTCGCTCGCGGTCAACAAGCCATCGTCGAGCTCGGTGGGCTGATCGGGAATGGAGAGCGCGAGCGAGGGCTCGCCCAGTCCCTTGACGTCGCCGGCAACGAGGCCGTGAGTGGCGAAGTAGATGATGCTGTATTGAGCAAGCGCTGCACGCTTCAGCGTCGTCTCGCTGGCGTCCCGGCCGAGATGAATGTCGGCCTCGGTGGCGCCGACATCCTTCGCCACCGCGTTCAGCTCGTCGGCGGTGTCTGGCAGCTGCGGCAACGCCTTTGCAAGCAGCGCGCGGTCGACGCCGGCGCCGCGCCAGAAGTCGGTATAGGCGATGGTCGTAATGCTGCGCGCCGCGAGCTTGCCGCTTGCGGCGCGCCGATCCGCCGGGCCTTCCAGCGCAGGGTTGAACACGGGATCGCCAAAGCCGGTCATCGGCTTGACGCCCTGATCCCGGCGCGCAGACGCGCGCAACGATTTCAGGCTGATCACCGACGGCAGCACCGACACCGCCTGACGCCGCAACAACCAGGCGGCGCTGCGATAGCCTTCGAGCGTGTCCGGGATCGCAGCCTGCGGCTTCTCCGTGACCAGCAAGTGAAACGGCAACGCGGTGAGCCCCGCCGAGGGCACCACCAGCAGGTTGCGCTTGTCTTTCGTCAGCGCCTCGACCGGGCCGAGCAGCGCGACATAGAGCTCGTTGGCGAGCGCGAGATCGAACAGCCCCGATTTGCCGGAGCCATCGCGCGCCTTGCCGACATCGAGACCCCTACGGAATGCGCTCACCTTCTGCGTCAGTGCGTCCGCGCCGAGCGGAATCTCCTTCCAGTCGACGGCCTCGCGCGTGATCGCGATGACATAGCTCTGCTTGTCGACGACGGAATAGAGCACCAACGCCTCCTCGGCAGACAGCAAGGGCTGGATGTCCTTCAACGCTAGCGGCAGCGGACTGGAGAGCGAGGCGTAGTCGGGAAACTCGATTGCGAGCGTCTTCTGCAAGCCCGCACGTTCCTTCGCGATCGCGGCGATCCGCGCGTGGCTGCGCTGCTCGGCGGCCAGGTCGCGCTGGGCGGATTGCTTCGACACCGCGCTGACGATCGCCTTGTCGAGCGCCTCGGTCTCGGCCGCGAGGTCCTGCTCCCTGCGCACCAGCTCGGCGAGCCGGTCGCTGCCGGCGGCGAACCGAACTGCAAGCTTGTTCACGGCGGAAGCGGCGGAGGATTGCGTGCCGCGCCGGATCGCGGCCAGCGCCTGATTCAGCGCCCTGTCGTCCGCCAGCAGGGATTGCTCGCGCGCAGCGAACAGGATCGGCAACACCACGCGCAGCTGCGCGCGGTTGGCCGCGAGCGTCCTTTCAGCGAGCGGCAGCGCATCGGCCGTTCGTCCCGACGCCTGAAGGAACGCGGCGAGAGTGCTGGTCGAGGTCGCGACATCGGGATTGTCAGGCCCGAGCGCACGCTCGCGGATCGCGAGCGCGCGGCGATAAAGCGGCTCGGACTCGGAATAGCGTCGCTCGTGCTGATAAAGCCCCGCGAGATTGTTCAGCGAGCGGGCGACGTCGAGATGATCCGGTCCGAGCACCTTCTCGCGGATTGCGAGCGAGCGCTTGATCGGCGCTTCGGCCTCGGCATCGCGGTTGAGATCGCGATCGACTTGGCCGATGTTGTTCAGGACCGTGGCGACCGCGGGATGCTCGGGCCCGCCGACCTTCTGATAGATCGCGAGGGCGCGTTGGAACAGCGGTTCGGCCTCGGCATGCCGCTCCTGTTTCACATAGAGCGTGGCGAGATTGTTGAGCGCCCGGCCGACATCGGGATGCTCGCGCGACAGACCCTTTTCGCTGACGGCCAGCGCACGCTTGAACAGCGGCTCGGCTTCAGCGAAGCGGCCCTGCCGCTGATAGAGCGCGGCGAGATTGGTCAACTCCGCCGAAACCAGTGGCGTTTCGAGGCCGAGCGATTGTTCCATCAGCGCGAGGGCACGTTTGTAGAGCGGCTCGGGGAGATCATCGCGGCCCTGGCCGGCATAGACCTGGCCGAGATTGTTGAGCGCGGCGGCAAGTTCGCGGCCGTTGTCACTCTCCAGGCGCGCCGCCATGCCTTGCGCGAGCGGCAGCGCCTCCGAATAGTTGCCGGCACTGATCAGCGCATTGATCCGCGTGCTTTCCGCGGCAAGAGCTTTCTGAGCAAGACCTTTCTGAGCAAGACTTGGGGTGGTAAACGATATCATGGTCGCGAGCGCCAAACCCGCACCCAGCGTCAAACGATGGCGTGTCATGAACCCTCTCGCGGCCGACTTCGAACCATTACGGTCTTGGGGCGCAGCGACCGAGGGCAGGGTTCAAGTGGCTGCGCTTCAGTCCACCTCAGAGCAGGATCCGGAAAATTGCGCAGCGGTTTTCCGAAAGATCATGCTCAAACAACAACCTGAAGCGTGGTGATGATTCATCCAAATCTCATCACGCCTTGGAGCGCGCTTCGCCAGCGAGGCGGACCAGCATCTTGCGCAGGGCCGTGCCGTCGGTCACCCGCTCCGGAAAATCCAGCCGTAGCGCGGTCTGGCCATCCTGCATGTCGAGACCCTCGGGGTCGCAGCCGGTGCAGCGCCAGTCGCCGGCGGGGGCGCCGAGGAGCCTTGTTGCGTAGAGGCCCATGGCGTCGCGATGATCGGCGTTCATGTGCTCCACGGCCCCCTCCTCGGCCGCAAGCAGATCCTCGGCGCCCGTGAGGTCGGTGAGGAACTGTTCGGGCTTAAGATCGATGATCCGGCCGAAGCCGGCGACCAAATGGGTTCCGGTCGGGCGGATCCGGAAGAAGGAGAAATCCTTAAACGAAACAAAAGCTTCTGCCGACGGATGGGCATTGAGATACCTCCGCTGGAGGAGCTCGTTGTCCGCCCCGGCCGCTTCGGCCCGGCCCGACAACATGATCCGGGCGCCCTCCAGGGGATCGCCGGCGGCACGCTCGTCCAGCATCAGCGAGACCCGGTTGTCGGCCAGGATATTCCTTGTGTGCACGGCCAGACCCGAAATCAGCAGGATCGGCGAGCCGTCAGGATGGCTCGCCAGATTGACCAGGGAACAATAGGGATCGCCCGAGCCCGCCATCAACGTGGCAAGGGCACCCTGCCGCGACCGCCGCAGCAGCGACTTGGCAAGCTTTTCGGGAGCGAAATCGGGGGTCGGTTGCATCGGCTTTCTCGGCTCAGGTGGTTGCAAGGGGGGTCTTTTTTCGGCTAAACGGGGGTCTGGTTATGGGTCGAGACGCGGCGAATCTGCCGTGTTTCGTGGAACTTGGTCACACTTCAGCCCAGCTTGCATTGCTCGGTGACAAGGTTCGTATGCCACTTCGGCACCCATGTATGCGGCGCATCACTGGATTGCTCGCCGTTTCAAGCCACGACCCAAACGGAAAGCAGAAAGCAGAGGCTCATGCCCACAATCGCTTTGGTCGACGACGACCGCAACATTCTCACATCCGTCTCGATCGCGCTGGAAGCCGAAGGCTACCGCATCATGACCTACACCGACGGTGCCTCCGCGCTCGATGGTTTCCGCACCACGCAACCCGATCTTGCCATCCTCGACATCAAGATGCCGCGCATGGACGGAATGGAGACGCTGCGCCGCCTGCGCCAGAAGTCCGACCTGCCGGTGATCTTCCTGACGTCCAAGGACGAGGAGATCGACGAGTTGTTCGGCCTCAAGATGGGCGCCGACGATTTCATCCGCAAACCATTCTCGCAGCGCCTGCTGGTCGAGCGCGTCAAGGCGGTGCTGCGCCGCTCGGCGCCGAAGGACCCGACCGTTGCGCCGAAGGAGAACGACGCCAAGGCACTCGACCGCGGCCTTTTGCGGATGGACCCCGAACGTCACACCTGCACCTGGAAGAACGAGCCGGTGACGCTGACCGTTACCGAATTCCTGATCCTGCAGGCGCTCGCGACCCGGCCCGGCGTGGTGAAGAGCCGCAACGCGCTGATGGACGCGGCCTACGACGACCAGGTCTATGTCGACGACCGCACCATCGACAGCCACATCAAGCGGCTGCGCAAGAAGTTCAAGGTGGTCGACAACGAGTTCGAGATGATCGAGACGCTGTACGGCGTCGGCTACCGCTTCAAGGAAGCCTGAGGCTCAGCGCGCCTTCGCGAAAGATTGAGAGCATCGCCGGTTCTGATTCCATCACGGCCGGGATGGCTCTTTGGGTGATTGCTTGAGCATGATCCTCTCGGAAAACCGCTGCACACTTTTCCGGATCATGCTCTAGGATGCGAGGACCCTTCCGCACGAGATGTCCTAACGCGGGAGTAAGCATTGCTTGACCGAACGCAGCCTGACGAGAACCAGAACGCCGGGGATATCGGATCCAACGGCATTCCGGAGCACGTTGCCGACGACAAGCCTGCCGCGCAGGGCTGGCGGCCGCTGAACTGGCTGAAGCGCGCCGGGCAGTTCTTCTTCGCGCTGTCCTTCTCGAGCCTGACCCGCCGCATCGTCTCGCTCAACCTCGCCGGCCTCGTCGCGCTGGTGGCGAGCATCCTCTATCTGTCGCAATTCCGCGCCGGCCTGATCGACGCGCGCGCGCAGAGCCTGCTGGTGCAGGGCGAGATCATCGCCGGTGCGATTGCGGCCTCGGCCACCGTGCAGACCAACGCCATCACCATCGATCCCGACCGCCTGCTCGACCTCAAGACCGGCGACAGCTATGGCGGTACGGACGATTCGCTCGATTTCCCGATCAACCCGGAGCGCGTGGCGCCGGTGTTGCGCACGCTGATCTCGCCGACCAAGACCCGCGCGCGGATCTTCGATCCCTATGGGACGTTGCTGCTCGACAGCCGTGACCTCGACAACGTGCTGAGCTTCCCGCTGCCGCCGCCCTCGCAGAAGCCCGGCCTCGTCGAGCGCGGCATGGTCGCGATCCGCACCTGGCTGAACCGCGGCGACCTGCCGCTGTATCGCGAGCTCGGGCGCGAGAACGGCAACGGCTATGCGGAGGTGAGCGACGCGCTCCAGGGACAGAAGCGCTCGATGGTGCGGGTCAATTCGCGCGGCGAGGTGATCGTCTCGGTAGCCGTGCCCGTGCTGCGCTCGCGTGCCATCCACGGCGCGCTGATGCTCTCGACCCAGGGCGACGAAATCGACCAGATGGTGACCGCCGAACGCCTCGCCATCCTGAAGGTCGGCGGCGTCGCCGCCGCCGTCATGATCATGCTGTCGCTGCTGCTGGCGAGCACGATCGCCGGGCCCGTGCGCCGGCTCGCCGACAGCGCCGAGCGCGTCCGCCGGCGCATCAAGGCCCGCATCGAGATTCCCGACTTCACCCGCCGCCGCGACGAGATCGGCCACCTCTCCGGCGCACTGCGCGACATGACCAGCGCGCTCTACAGCCGCATGGAAGCGATCGAGATGTTCGCCGCCGACGTCGCCCACGAATTGAAGAACCCGCTGACCTCGCTGCGCTCCGCGGTCGAGACGCTGCCGCTGGCGCGCAACGAGAACAGCCGCGCGCGCCTGCTCGAGGTGATCGAGCACGACGTCAAGCGGCTCGACCGCCTGATCTCGGACATCTCCGACGCCAGCCGTCTCGATGCCGAGCTCCAGCGTCAGGATGCGATTCCGGTCGATCTGCGCCGCCTGCTGACGACGCTCGTCTCCGTCGCCAACGAGACCAAGCTCGGCCACGACGTCGCGGTCGACACACGGTTCGAGGGCCGCGGCCCGACCGACATCTTTGCCGTGAGCGGCCACGATTCGCGGCTTGGACAGGTGGTCTCCAACCTGCTCTCCAACGCGCAGTCGTTCTCGGAGCCCGGCAGCAAGGTGCGCCTCACCTGCCGCCGCGTGCGCGGGGAGATCGAGATCGTGGTCGACGACGACGGCCCCGGCATCCGCGACGATGCGCTCGAGCGCATCTTCGAGCGCTTCTATACCGACCGGCCGCATCAGGGCTTTGGCCAGAACTCCGGCCTCGGCCTGTCGATCTCCAAGCAGATCGTCGACGCCCATGGCGGACGCATCTGGGCCGAGAACCGAGCCGGCCCGGTGGACGAGGATGGCGCGCCGACCGTTGCCGGCGCGCGCTTCGTGGTGAGGCTGCCGACGCTATGAGCGACGGCGGGCCCAGCATTCACGCCTCCGCAGTCAAGGTGGGGACTCTGGCGGTGCTGATCCGCGGTCCGTCGGGCTCCGGCAAGTCGCGCCTTGCCTTCGATTTGATCATGGCGGGGCGATCAGGCTTGGTCGAACGGGCCGTTCTGGTGGGCGACGACCGTGTCCATCTGGCGACAGTCGGCCAGGAAATTGAAGTCAGTCCCGCGCCGACACTGGCCGGCCTGATCGAGATCCGGGGTCTCGGAATCCGGCGCTGCGATTTCGTGAAGCGTGCGACCGTCGGCCTCGTGGTTGATCTGGACGCCCAGGACGCCGAACGACTGCCGCCCGCCGAATCCCTGAAAACCAGCATTTTTGGTGTCGAAATACCGCGAATCCCCGTCGGCCGCGACTATTCGTCCCTTCCATTGGTTGTTGCGGCCTTGACCACTACCAAGAGTTAACCTTCTGCTAAGCCGTCAGGCGATTGTTTGAAGGGAAATGGTAACCATATGAACCCCACTATCGCGGCCGAGTAGACCGGCGCAGCTCCCCTCATCCATCCGTCTAGATTCAGGGAGATACGCAACATCCCCTCTTGCGCGGGGGCTCTGGATGGTCAAAGTGGCGCGTTCGTGCGGTGCACCAAAAGCGCCCGCGAGGAGTTTTCCGATGATTGGTCTAGTACTTGTGACCCACGGGCGCCTTGCCGACGAATTCAAGGCAGCGCTTGAGCATGTCATGGGCCCACAAAAGCAAATCGAAGCGATCACGATCGGCGCCGAAGATGATTCCGATCTCTGCCGAAGCGACATCATCGAAGCGGTTAACCGCGTCGATTCCGGCGACGGCGTTGCGATCCTCACCGACATGTTCGGGGGCACGCCGTCCAACCTTGCGATTTCCTGCATGAGCCGGCCCAAGGTCGAAGTGCTCGCAGGCATCAACCTTCCCATGCTGGTGAAGCTTGCCAAGGTGCGCGAGGAGCGTTCGCTGCCCGACGCAATCGCGATGGCCCAGGAAGCGGGCCGCAAATACGTCACCATCGCCAGCCGCGTGCTCGCCGGCAAATGAGCGAAGAGGCGCCACAAGCGGGGACGGGCGTGCCCGCGGGCGCGATCTCCAAGGAGCTTCTGATCATCAACAAGCGCGGCCTGCATGCGCGGGCTTCGGCGAAGTTCGTGCAGGCGGTCGAGCGCTTCGACGCGCAAGTGTGGGTGACGCGCGGCGGCGAGACCGTCGGCGGCACCTCGATCATGGGCCTGATGATGCTGGCGGCGGGACCCGGCACGACGATCACGGTCGCGGCGACGGGTTCTGAGGCGGAAGCTGCGCTTGCCGCGATCACAGAGCTCGTCGAGAGCAAGTTCAACGAAGAAGGGGTTTAGGCCGCACCGTATTCCGGGATGGTGCCACAGCACTAGACCCGGAATCTCGGGATTCCGGGTTCGATGCTGCGCATCGCCCCGGAATGACCTTCGGTCACTTTCCCGGCGGGGCGATGTAGATATTCCAGCTCATTGACGGGCCGGCCTTGCCGTGGGTGAACCGGCGCGTGGTCATCACGATGCGCTCGGCGTTCGGCGCGACTTCGGACACCCATTTCTCGAAGGCCGGCAGGCGGCCGTCGGTCGGGTCGAACACGCCGATGAAGCCGTCCTTTTTGGCGTTCTCGCGCGAGGTCAGCCCGGAGTCCCAGGCCTCTAGCGGCATCAACGCCGCCGGATGATCCGGGCTGTAGAACACCAGCGGCTGGATCTGTTCCATCGTGCCGGCAACGACGGCCCAGCGCGAGCCGAAGCGGGTGTGCCAGGCCTGCGTCAATTCGCGCGCGAGCTCCGAGCGCGCGCCATAGATCTGTGCGTTGCCGGCATTGGCCGCCATCTCGCGCGCGGCGATCCAGGGCGAGGCTACGAGCGTCGCGACACTCAGCACGAGCCAGATCGCGGCGATGTTGAACAGCACCGCGCTCTGCACCCGCAGCACCGGGATCGCGACCAGCGCCAGCGGCACCAGGAAGAACAGCGAGATGCCCCAGTCCGTCTTCATGTAGATGCTGAAGGCGAGCGCGCCGAGCGGCGGGCCGACCGCGACGATGATCTGGACGATCCAGACATTCAGCGCCTGCGAAAGATTCACGCCTGGATTTTCACCGCGCGCCCAGGCCCGCGTGACGATGCGCGAGGGCGCACGCACGAGCAGCTTGAGCCAAGGCGGCACCAGGGCCATCGCCAGCGCGCCGAGCGCCACCGGCAGCGCGAGCAGCGCGACATTGTGCAGGGCATAGCCGGCCACGAGCTGATGCACGAGGCCAGCATCATCGAGGCTGTAGGTGTCGCCGGCATAGGTCAGCGGCACGAAATGCGCCTCTGCCAGCCAGACGATGTGCGGGATCATCGCCACCACCATGGTCGCGATCGCCACCCACGGCGCCGGCGAGGACAGCAAGCGCAGCCGCTCGGGATGAATCAGCGCGGCAAGGCCGATGGCGCCGATCATGGTCAACACCCAGTATTTCGTCATCAGCGCCAGCGCGCCGGCGAGGCCGAGCCAGATGCCGGATTGCCACGTTCTTTTCTCGAAGGCGTCGAGATAGGCGAGCGCCAGCAGCGGCAGCGTGACGAGCTGGAGCAAGTCCGCGTTGTACTTGAAACCCTTGAAATTGAAGATCGGGTAGAGCGCGACCATCACCACGACCAGGAACGCGCGCCGCGCATCCACCACGCGCAAGGCGATCAGCCAGCAGATCACCATGCCGACGCCGACGGTCGCCATCGCCAGCGCGTAGGTCGCCCAGTCCGCCGCCGGGAACACCTTGAACCAGAGCCCCGCGATCCAGCCCGACAGTGGCGGGTGCTTGCCGTAACCCCAGAGGAATTGCTGACCCCAACCGTAGGCTTCTGCGACGTCCATATGAACGTCCTGCGCTGCCTTGAGATTGATCAGGATGAAGGTCCAGAGCACCGCATGCAGGATGGCGAGCTGCATCACCAGCCACAGCCGCGCCTCGGGGCGGATCGCACAGGCGACCAGCCAGGACCGGAAGCGGTTGTAACTCAAGCGGGTCTTCGCCCGCGCTCTGGCCGTGGGAAGAGAGGTGGTCGACATGGCCCGCTTGCTAGCGCGTTTTGGCCTCGCTTGGAATCAGCTTGGCGTGAACAAAGACCCTGAAAATACAGCAATATGGTTGCCGCACGGGGATGTGAGTGGTATCCCGCGCCCATGACGACCGCCCCCATTTCCAACATCCGCAATTTCTCCATCGTCGCCCATATCGACCATGGAAAATCGACGCTGGCCGACCGCCTGATCCAGATGACCGGCGGGCTCTCCGACCGCGAGATGGCGGGCAAGGAGCAGGTGCTCGATTCCATGGACATCGAGCGCGAGCGCGGCATCACCATCAAGGCGCAGACGGTGCGCCTGTCGTATCGCGCCAAGGACGGCAAGGATTACATCTTCAACCTGATGGACACGCCCGGCCATGTCGACTTCGCCTACGAGGTCTCGCGGTCGCTGGCGGCCTGCGAGGGTTCCCTGCTCGTGGTCGACGCCAGCCAGGGCGTCGAAGCGCAGACGCTCGCCAACGTCTACCAGGCGCTCGACAACAATCACGAGATCGTCCCGGTCCTGAACAAGGTCGATCTTCCCGCGGCCGAGCCCGAGAAGATCAAGCAGCAGATCGAGGACGTCATCGGCATCGATGCCTCGGACGCAGTGATGATCTCGGCCAAGACCGGCCTCGGCGTGCCTGATGTGCTGGAAGCCATCGTCACCCGCCTGCCGCCACCGAAGGGCGATCGCGACGCGACCTTGAAGGCGCTGCTGGTCGACAGCTGGTACGACGTCTATCTCGGCGTGGTCGTGCTGATCCGCGTCGTCGACGGCGTCATGAAGAAGGGTAGCCGCGTGCGCATGATGGGCACGGGCGCGGCCTATGACGTCGAGCGCGTCGGCTTCTTCACGCCGAAGATGCAGCAGGTCGAGGAGCTCGGCCCCGGCGAGATCGGCTTCATCACCGCCGCGATCAAGGAAGTCGCCGACACCCGCGTCGGCGACACCATCACCGACGACAGGAAGCCTGTCGCGGACATGCTGCCGGGCTTCAAGCCGGCGATCCCCGTGGTGTTCTGCGGCCTGTTCCCGGTCGATGCCGACGACTTCGAGACGCTGCGCGCCGCGATGGGCAAGCTGCGCCTCAACGACGCCAGCTTCTCCTTCGAGATGGAGACCTCCGCCGCGCTCGGCTTCGGCTTCCGCTGCGGCTTCCTCGGTCTGCTCCACCTCGAGATCATCCAGGAGCGGCTGTCGCGCGAGTTCGATCTCAACTTGATCGCGACCGCGCCGAGCGTCATCTACAAGATGAAGCTCACCGACGGCACCGAGCTCGAGATCCACAATCCCGTCGACATGCCCGACGTGGTCAAGATCGCCGAGATCGACGAGCCCTGGATCGAGGCTACGATCCTCACGCCCGACGAATATCTCGGCAGCGTGCTGAAGCTGTGCCAGGACCGCCGCGGCTCGCAGAAGGAGCTCACTTACGTCGGCTCGCGCGCCATGGTGAAATACGACCTGCCGCTCAACGAGGTCGTGTTCGACTTCTACGACCGCCTAAAGTCGGTCTCCAAGGGCTACGCCTCGTTCGACTATCATCTCACCGACTACAAGCCGGCCGACCTCGTCAAGATGCAGATCCTGGTCAACGCAGAGCCGGTCGATGCGCTCTCGATGCTGGTCCACCGCACCCGCGCCGAAGGGCGCGGCCGAGCCATGGTCGAGAAGATGAAGGAGCTGATCCCGCCGCACATGTTCCAGATCCCGATCCAGGCGGCGATCGGCGGCAAGGTGATCGCGCGCGAGACGGTCCGCGCGCTGCGCAAGGACGTCACCGCAAAGTGCTACGGCGGCGATATCACGCGCAAGCGCAAGCTTCTGGAGAAGCAGAAGGAAGGCAAGAAGAAGATGCGGCAATTCGGCAAGGTCGACATCCCGCAGGAAGCCTTCATCGCCGCGCTGAAGGTGGATAGCTGAGCCGGGAGGTGGGACGGACCCCGTCTCCGGGCCGGGCAACAGCCGGTCCCCGGCCGGCAAACAAGTTGCGAAAACAACCCCATGCACAGTAGCCGCCCCTTGGCGGGATTGCGCTTTTTCGATTTTACGAAATCCATTTGCTCCGTCGGGCAAAACAGGCGTATGGTGGCAGCATCGCAGGGTGTGTGATGCGCGCGCTCATCGCAACGTAGCATCTCGACTGCCGGTGGCGTTGGTCGTCATTTTCTCCGGAATGCCCCTGCGCGCTCAGGGACGTGCATGTTTCAAGCATCAATCATTCAACCCGACGGAGTTATTTCATGGTCCGTTCAAGCATCACGCGGCGCAGGCTGCTTGGCGCTGCAGCAGGCTCGGCCTCTGCATTGGCCTCAAGCGCATTCGTCACTCCGGCCCGCGCGCAATCGACCCAAAGAACCTATGTGCTCGTCCCCGGCGCATATTACGGCGCCTGGTCCTGGCATCGCGTCACGGAACGCCTGCAAAAGCAGGGGCATCGCGTCTATCCGCTGACGCTGACCGGATTGGCGGAGCGCTCACACCTTCTGAACAAGGACATCACCCTCGACACGCACATCGCCGACATCGCCAATCTCGTCGAATGGGAGGACCTGACGGACATCTGCCTCGTTGCACATTCCTATGGCGGCTGTCCGGCATCGGGCGCGCTCGAGCGCATCGGAAGCCGGGTGTCGTCCATCGTCTGGGTCGATGCGATCAAACCCGCGGACGGCCAGTCGTTTCGAGACCTGGTCTCCTTCCCGATCGAAGAGGGCGCGATCAGCCGTCCGGCTCCCAAAGCGCTGCCTCCGAATGCATTCAACGATCCGAAGGATGTTGCCTGGGTGTTGTCGAAGGTCACTCCACACCCCATCGGCACATTCCTGCAGCCAGTCAAGCTTTCGGGAGCACGCGAAAAGGTCGCCAAGAAAACCTATATCCGCTTACCGAGATTCCAGCTCGCCGCCATGGACAAAGCGGCAGCGGAGTGCAAGGCGGACAGTTCCTGGACCGTCCTCGAAAACACGACGTCCGGCCACTCGGTCATGATCGTCGAGCCTGAATGGTTGACCGAGGTGTTGACCAAAGCAGCTTGAGACCGGTCTGACCAAGCTCGATGGGTGGAGCTGTTGCGAAGCCCATCGCCTGACTGGCCGGCGCGGTATTCGTCATTGTCGGTAGCTCGATTCGATTGTCAGGAAGCTTGACGGTGTCGCTTCCGCCTTCGCTCTTTCGAGCTACGGCGGACAAGCCGCTCGACCCATCCGAACTCCGCCCGTCCCATCAAGTTGCGCCTGAGGAACCATCCAGGTTGGGTGACGTTTCCGACGGTGACGGGCACCGGGATGATGAACGGCCGGTCGTGCGCGAGCCGGACGAATGCTGCTCGAAGGGGCGGCGGCTTCCGCGTGGAGCAAGCTCTCGCTGTGGACTGAGCAGGAGACAAGCATGACCCTCATATGGCTTGGTGCGCTCCTTGTTTTGGTCGGCGTGCTCCAGATGGCATTTCAGCCGATCTGGCGAGGCCGGCTGAGCGGTACCAAGCGACTTCGCTCCGGACTTGACACGCTGGAACCTACAGCGCCGGGCGGCGGCTTCGGCATCAAATCGAACTGGCCCGGCCTCGTGCTGGTCGCACTTGGTGGCGCTTCCCTGCTGGCCGCAGCCGTCATCTGAGAGCTCGGATGGGTTGAACTCTTGCGAAACCCATGGCCCCGGCGCGGGTACGCAATACCTGGTCATCCTTGTCAGCTCGATCCAATCGGGAGCATGAAGCTCGATGGGTTTCGCTTCCGCCTTCGCTTTTCGAGCTACGGCGGACAAGCCGCTCGACCCATCGAGCTACGAGCCAAGAATTCTATTTCGGAGCGCTGGTCTGGCCAGCCGAACCCGTGGTCTGCTCACCTCCCGGTCGACCCGGAGCATGCGCCGCAGCACCTGGCTTGTCTTGATCGGCTACGTATCCGGACTCTCCGGAGTTGCGGGTCTTGATCCCTTTGTCCGCATCACGCTGCATCTGCTCGTTTGGCTCGCCAGCCTTGGGCCCTTGGTCTACATCGCGCCGCATCTCCTGCTTGGTTTGTTCACTGGGGGCGGCCTTTTGCTCCTGGGCCGTTGCCTGGAAGGTCATTGCGCTTCCGGCAACGACGATCAACGCGAGAATTGCTGTTCGCATGTTCATCCTCCACGGCTTGCTCCCCCTGAACACGCGAACTTCCCAAGGTTTTCCTTGTTCCAACGCAATTGCCGAAAGGCGCATCTTGCGATCGGTCGTAGGGTCGGCAAAGCGACTTGGCACTGGATTGCGCCGGGTCGTGCTCGGAATGCAATTCGAAGATGTAGCGAAAGTCGAATCGCGCTTGGAAAGTGAAAATTAGTTTTGCGTCATAATCGTAATGACTCCGACGCAAAAAAAGAAAATAGGGTGTAATCAACAAAAATATAACGGGAGGAGTAGATGGACACTGCGGGTCGCCTGCGCGCGATGGCACTATTATGCCGTCAGACAGCCATGCGTCATCCTGATCGAAGTTGGAAGCTGCTCGCCGAAGCTGAGTATTGGGAGCATTTGGCCGATGATGCGGCGCTCGATGGTTTCGAACATCGTCCGGCTGGGTCACCGCTTCATCGAGAGCCTAGCATCACACAACCAGCCGCGGCCGTCGCAGGGTGAATGCGAACAACATAGTTTGTTAGGCTCTGTGTGCCTAACTTGAAGAGTGCCGCCCACCGCCGATTGCGGCACATTGGAATGGGAATGCCGGCCCCGGCTGTTACCCCCATCCTGCGGCTGGGGCCGTTTTGAACTTCACAGCATCGTTCAAACCCGGTCCACAACCATGCTTAGAGGCATTGCTATAGCGCTGTTCGGAATGGGCATCTTTTCTCAGCTCGACCGAGCGCTCTTCTATGGTCGCAATACCGAGGCCGCGCTCAGTCTTATACGGGACATCAGCCGGGGCTTCGGGCTGTAGCGCACCGTGCGTGCCGCGTTGATCAGACAGCGCCTCGCCACGACCCGACGGACGATCACCGCGATTGCAGGCTCTGCTCTCGATTGTCACGCCCGCGAAACGGTTCTGCTTCACCACCCGCTCCATGGGAGGCGGCGATGGCACTTTGCCGGAACGGCGGCTGGGCAGGCTGGGCCGCCGATAATTCCTGACAATACATCCGGTCGATGGTGTGCTGCATGAGCGCATAACAATCGCATGCGACGCGCTCGAGCCGCGCCCGATCAATTTTCATAAACCCGCGCCGGTCGGACGGGACGGCGCCGGCCGCGCGCAACCTGTTCATCGTCAGGGTCACTGTCGGGCGACGCACTCCGAGCAATTGCGCAAGCGCCTCCTGCGTCACGGGAAGGAGGTCATCGGCAAGGCGATCATGAAGCTGCAGGAGCCACCGCGCCATGCGCCCGTCAACCCGGTGCAGCGCGTTACATGCGGCAACGTGCTGGAGCTGCAATAACACCGCGCGGGCGTGAACCTGCACGACATTCCTGATCGCCGCGCTCTGCGCGTAGGCAGCCCGGAATTTGGCGGCGGAAATCAGCGATGCTGTGCCGGCCACGCGAGCAACCGCGGTCACGGACGAAAGCGACGGGCCGAGCACCGAGAACGAGGCCAACGCGCCTTCGCGTCCCATCAAGGTGGTCGCGACCGACTGCCCGTCGGGCATATCGAGCATGAAGGCGATTGCGCCGCTATGGGGAAAATAAACCGGGTCGAGCTCATCGCCCGATCGCACCAGGACAGTATCGGGTGCGAACGAGACCTTCTGGAAGTACGGCGTCAGTAAGGCGAGGTCCGCCGGCGGCAACGCCGCCAGCAGCCGGTTTCCATCAATACCAGTCCGGGGGACGGTCGCGATGCTTTCGTGCGAAGGAACACCCAATGGGCGACGGCCGCCACTTGCTTCATCTGCCATGATGACCCGAAATACGCGTTACCAAACAAGATCATCCAAACAGAGCCATCTGTCGAGATCAAGCACGGATCATTGCGGACAGCTCACCGACATCATCGCGAGAGCTCGCATAAATCATACTATTGCCGCTCAGCAGACCATCGCCCTGATGGGGAGGCAGCTCGTTGATGATTGAGCCCTGGCAAAATCGTCGCCCTGACGGGCAGGGCTATCGCATGTGGCTTGCACGATGCGGCGGCATCGGCACTGGGCTCCCTCTCCCGCTTGCTTGCGGGAGAGGGAGCAAGCCCCCGATCAGGCCAATGGTTCGCATCCCTATCGTCTCCGACCAATCGCGATGGCGGATGTAGCACCTCCCGCCGACAACCTTGCCGTTTACCGGGAATTCCGCGAAGCTGGGCAGCGTAAAGGCGAGACGGACTATTTCAGGGAGGACGCATTCCATGAAGATCTTAGTAGCAACCGCCTTAGCTTCATTGTTGGTGACGACCGCAAGCGCTCAGGACTCCCCCTTCCGCAAGGAGCTGAAGCGGGGCGATCTGACCGGCACCAACATGGAAATCATCACGAGCATCAGCGAAATAAAGCCCGGAGAGACGTCGACCCGGCACATCCACCATGGCGACGAATCCTATTACTTCCTCGAAGGAGGCACGATCGAACTGCCGGACGGAAAGCAGGTGCCGATTCCAACGGGTTCGGTCGGCTTGAACGTCCGGGACGTACCGCACGGCGCCTACAAGGTCGTTGGTGACAAGACGCTCAGGCTGCTGACCGTCCACGTCGTCGACAAGGGCAAGCCGCTCTACGACACGCCGGCGAAATAGCACGGAAGATGGACGGGCTCTGCGAAGCGCGGCCCGCCGGCCGTTGACGCAGCCGCGCTCCGACGCTAAATGGCCATGTCGGAAAAGGCAGACTTGGTCTGGTAAGCCCAAGTCCTTTCGGTAACGAAAGCTCTGGTCTTTGGGCTCGCGCCCGAGATCCCCACGACGAACAACGGTCGCCGATCAGGTGATCCCTCGTTCGTCCGTGAGGTCTCGGGTTCGGGAAACGCTCCGGTCGAACATCGACAGTCGAAGATCGACAACGGAGCTTTTCATGCAAAATCCCGACACCATCCCCTATGACGTCATCATTGCCGGAGCAGGTCCGGTCGGCCTGTTCCTAGCCTGTGAGCTCAGGCTTGCGGGCTGCTCGGTGCTGGTGCTGGAGAAGGCGCAGGATCCGCATTCGCCGCTCAAGGGCCTGCCGTTCGGGCTGCGCGGGCTTTCAGTGCCGACCATCGAGAGCCTGGATCGCCGCGACCTGCTGGACGATCTCACACGCCGCGCCGCCGGCCGCGGCACGCCGGCGGCCGCGCACTGGATGCAGCAGCAGCGCCGCCCGGGCGGCCATTTCGCCGGCATCCAGTTCTTCCACGACCAGATCGACAGCGCGCAATGGCCGTATCGCCTGCCCAGTCCCATCGGCAGCGTCGCAGCCGACATGGCGAGCATCGAGGCCGTTCTCGCCACGCGCGCGGGGATGCTGGGCGTCGAGATCCGGCGCGGCTGCGGCGTCGAGTCTCTCACGCAATCGGACGATGGCGTCACCGTTGCAACGGCTGGCGGCATGGCCGAGGGCCGCTGGCTGGTCGGCTGCGACGGCGCACGCAGCATGGTGCGAAAGGCCGCCGGTATCGGTTTCTCCGGCACTGATCCGGAATTCACCGGCTATTCCGCGCTGGTCGAGCTGGCCGACCCGGCCGCGCTCACGCCGGGCCGCCATTACACGGCGTCGGGCATGTACACCTATGCGGCGCCCGGCACGATCGCCATGGTCGATTTCGACGGTGGCGCCGCTCACCGCAGCGAACCGGACCGCGATCATATCGAGGCGGTGCTGCGCAAGATCTCGGGCCTCGATGTAAACGTAATTGCCCTTCGGCTCGCCACCACCTGGACCGACCGCGCCTATCAGGCGACCTGCTATCGCAAGTGCCGCGTCCTGCTGGCGGGCGATGCTGCCCACGTCCATTCGCCGCTGGGCGGCCAGGGCCTGAACCTCGGCCTTGGCGACGCCATGAACCTCGGCTGGAAGCTCGCCGCGACCATTCGCGGCAATGCTTTGGCCGGCCTGCTCGACACCTATGCGGCTGAGCGCCAGCCGGTCGGAGCACAGATCCTCGACTGGTCGCGCGCCCAGGTCGCTCTCATGCGTCCGAGCAGGAGCTCGCGCGCGCTAGAGGCGATCATCCGTGATCTCATCGGCACGCGCGACGGCGCGACCTATTTCGCCGAGCGCGTCTGGGGCGTCTTGCTGCGCTACGATCTCGGCGATGCCCATCCGCTGGTGGGCCGCAGCGCGCCCGATTTCGTACTGGCCGGTGGCAGACGGCTGGGCGAGCTGCTCAGGACAGGACGAGGGCTGCTGCTGGACTTCGACGTCCGACCATCGCTGCAAGCGCTTGCGCGCCGCTGGAGCGGCCGGATCGATCATGTTGCCAGCGAGCCTGAGGATCGACTCGGGTTGAGCGCCTTGCTCGTGCGCCCGGACGGAATCGTGGCATGGGCCGGCGGGGAGCCGCCCGATCTCGAGGAAGCGGCTCGCGCCACGGTGCGATGGTTCGGTCAACCCGATTGATGAGAAGGTGCGCCGTCGCGCCCGCCCCTACGACGCCTTCTGCTTCGCCTCGACGTAGCGTGTAAAATTGTCCAGGATCGCCTGCCAGCCGCCTTTCTGCTGCTCGACCGAGTGGGTCGCTTCGGCATCGAAGACGACGCGGACAGTGACGCCCTTCGGGCCGGGCACGAACTCGACTTCGGCCTTGCGATCGCCGAAGGCATATTCGATCAGCTTGTGCTCGACGATCGTCGTGTAGGTGCCGGCGAAGTCGAAGCCCATGCTGCCGTCCTTGGCCTCCATGCGCGAGGAGAAGGCGCCGCCCTCCCGCAGGTCGACCGTCGCTCTGGTGGTGTGCCAGTCGTCGGACGCGGCGTTCCACTTCACGATGTCGGCAGGCGTCGTATAGGCACGCCAGACCTGATCGATGGGGGCGGCGACGCTGGTTTCGACGGTGATCCTCATGGGCATTGCTCCGGTTGCGACCTTGACGGCTCGAATCGACAAAATCACGTCACCTGCGCCGGGTCCATCTCCAGCACGTCCGGGACGTGTCGACATAAAGACGATCGAGACCGGTCCATGCCGACATGGCCCGGCCGTCAATGCGCAAAAAAGTTGGAAAGCTGTCATTCCCCGGCAAAGCTAGCGACGGGGCGCCGAGAGCTCGTAATTGATGCAGTCCATTTTGATGTCGTATGGACCCTGATAGATGCCATCGCTCACCCACCGATAAACCTTGCGGTAGGTGGTGATCTGCTCGGAGCGCGGTTGATTGCCGGCCGGACGGTTAACATCGGAAATCGTCTTCGACGACGTCTCAGTCAGGGTCAGCTTCTCGTCGGGATGACCGTCACGCTTGAACACCATCGTCGTGGCAAGCCCCGAATTGTTGTCGGCTGCGCTGAAGCGCGAGCTCAAAAGCTCATCGTTGACCGCAGCAAGCAGCGGCCCGCCGACCCAGCCCTTCGGCAGCATGATCAGCGAGGAGCGATTGAAGATGATGATCGGTGCATCGCCGCTGGGCAGCACGCCCCGGCAGCCGTAACGCCATTCGCTGGCGATGGCAGGCGCGGCATTCGCCGCGACGGCGAGTGCGATCAGGCCTGCGAGAATGGAGCGAACCGGACGATTTTCGGCGGTGGCGGGAATCAAGTTACGCATGGCTGGTCAAATCGGCCTTGTCTTCGCGCGAACTCGGCGTGGGACGGCGCACTGAGCGACGGGCTCAGGACGAGCGCTGCGACCGCGACTCGGATCGATGCTTTCAAGGCCTTCATCGCGCATTCCTTCGTCGCGGCTTGTCGGGGCTTGCGCGCCATTGGTGCGCCCGGACGCCGGAAAGGTTCAAAGCAGGCGCGGCGCTGGCCGAGGGCAGCATGCTTCAAGCCACCAGCGCGGCGGCCTCGTCGGCGGCGTCGATGCCGCGCTGTGCGGCCAGGAGGCTGATGATCTCCGCGTTGGGGCGGGCCTTGCTGAACAGAAAACCCTGGCCTTCGTCGCAGCCCTCGGCGCGGAGGCAGCTGAGCTCGGCTTCGGTCTCGACTCCCTCGGCGGTGATGGTGACGCCAAGGCCCTTGCCGAGGCTGACGATGGAGCGGATGATGGCCTGCGCTTCGCGGTTGGCGCCGAGGTCGCGCACGAAGGACTGGTCGATCTTGATCTTGTCGAACGGAAAGCTGCGCAAATAGCTGAGGCTGGAATAGCCGGTGCCGAAATCGTCCATCGAGATGCGCACCCCGAGCGCGCGCAGCGCGTGCAGCGTCGCCAGCACCTGCGCGCTCTTCTCCAGCAGCAGCGTCTCGGTGATCTCGAGCTCGAGCCGGCGCGGCGGCAGGCCGGAGTGCTTCAGCGCGTCCGTCACCATCGAGAGCAGATGGCCGCTGCGGAACTGGAGCGGCGACAGATTGACGGCGACGCGGACGTCGTCGGGCCAGCTCGCGGCATCGAGGCACGCCCGGCGCAGCATCAATCCGCCGAGCGGATTGATGAGGCCGGTATCCTCGGCGACCGGGATGAACTCGGCGGGCGAGACCATGCCGCGCTCGGCATGCGGCCAGCGCACCAGCGCCTCGAAACCGGTGATGCGCCCACTCTGAAGGTCGATCAGCGGCTGGTAATAGGGACGCAGCACGTCGGCCTGGATCGCATCGCGCAGCTCGACCTCGATCTTGCGGCGGCTCTGCGCCTTGGCATCGAGCGCGGCCTCGAAGAAGGCGAAGCTGCCGCGCGCATCCTGCTTGGCGCGCGACAGCGCCATGTCAGCGCTCTTGAGCAGCTTCTCGGACTCCTCGCCGTCACCCGGCGCCATCGCGATGCCGATCGAGGCGCCGATCACCACGGAATGGCCGTCGAACAGATAGGGATCGGAAATGGCCTCCAGCAGGCGTTTTGCGAGACCCACCGCATCTTCGGGCCGCGCCAGCCCGCTCTGCACGATCGCGAACTCGTCGGAGTTGAGGCGCGCCAGCGCATCCTCGTCGCGCAAGGTCGAGCGCAGCCGTTTGGCGACGCCGCGCAGCAGCTTGTCGCCGATCGCATGTCCCAGCGTGTCGTTGACCGCCTTGAAATTGTCGAGCCCCAGCATCAACACCGCAACCTTCTCGGCGCTGCGCCGCGTGTGCAGCAGCATCTCGTCCACCTGCTGGCGCAGCAGGTTGCGGTTTGGCAGGCCGGTGAGCCCGTCATGCTGGGCCATGAAGGCGAGCCGCGCCTCGGCGCGCTTGCGCTCGGTGATGTCCATCAGTGCGAGCAGCACCGCGGGCCGCTCGGCATAGGTCAGTTCGCGCGAATAGATCGCAAGATCGATCAGCGCGCCGTCGGCCTTGACGTGCTTCCAGGTGCGGCCAGCCTGCTCGACGCCGGTCGGGTCGGTGGTCCAGGGCGGCTCGCTCTCGAAGGCCTGAAGGCTGCGGATCGTCAGCTTCTCGAACTCGGCACGGCTATAGCCGTAATGCGCGATCGCGGCGTCGTTGACGCCGAGGATGCGCTCGTCGTCCAGCGCGCAGACGATCATGGGCACGGGATTGCCGTCGAACAGCAGGCGGAACGAGGCCTCGCGCTGCTTCAATTCGGTGATGTCGACACGCAGGCCGACAACGCCGCCGTCGTCGGTCAGCCGCTCGTCGATCAGGATGACGCGGCCGTCCGCCAGCTTCTGCTCATGGCGCGCGCCGGGCTGATAGAGCTTTTGCAGCCGCTCGGCAATCCACTCGTCCTCGTGACCGATGGCCTCGGGATAGTCGCCGCGGGCGACGCCGACGCGCAGCGTGTCTTCGAGACGCGCGCCTTCGGCGAACAGGTCCGCCGTCTTGCTGTAGATCTCGGCGTATTTCCTGTTCCAGAGCACGTAGCGGCCCTCGGCATCGAGAAACACGATGCCCTGGGGCAGGATATCGATGGCCTGGCGCAGCCGCTCGTGGGCCTTGCGCGCATCCGCGACCGCGGCCTCCGCCTCGGCGCGGCTCCGCACCAGCTCGTCTTGGGCAATTGGCGGATGCGGCGCGCGCGCGAAGCGCGGCTTGCGCGGCGCGCCGGCAGCGCGCGATTTGCGCTTTCGCTTTGTCGGATTTCGAGACCCCAAACTCAACTCACATGTCCCAGTCGCGCCCAGCGCCCGAAAGTCTTGGGGCAAGTGTCTGAAAAAAAAGTAATCTTGGGCGGAGCGGCCACGGTGGGTTCCGGTCCCGCGCGCACCTTTCTGCCTGTTTGCAGGGCGCAGTCCGCAGCTGCGGACGCGCCAGGCCCGCCGGGGCGTCGCAATCAGCAAGCGATCCGGCGCAAAATTGCGCGCCCGCGTGAATCATTTCCGGGATCGTGCGCGATTGCATGCGGGCCGGGTCTATTCCGCACGCCGCGCACGAATTTTGGTCAATGCAGTCTAAGGTTATCGTGGCGTTAAAAAATCGGCCGGCCGGCACAGGATTCTGCAATGGCTCATTGGAAATATGGATCATGGTGTTGCGCGCCGTGAGGCGGCGCAAGCCGAATCTTAACCCTGACGCGGCGTTGGGTTATAAGGATGTCAGCATGAATCCCCGCCGCATCGCTCCCCTCCTGCTCGTCATGACGCTGCTGGCCGCCGGCGGCGTGCTGGCCCAGGACAAGGGCAGCGTGAGCCCAAAACCGCTGCCGCCGCTGGCCAATCCGAACGATCCGCATCTCGGCGCCAAGGAGCTGTTCGCGCGAAAACTGCTGCCGTCGACGGGGCCGGCGCATGTCATCGGCTCCTACACCAAGGGCTGCATCGGCGGCGCCGTGCAGATGCCGCTCAACGGCGACAATTGGCAGGTGATGCGGCTGTCGCGTAACCGCTATTTTGGCCATCCTGATATGATCGCGCTGATCAAGCGCCTGGCTGCCAAGGCGCACAAGGACGCGGGCTGGCCGGGCATTTTGGTCGGTGACATCGGCCAGCCGCGCGGTGGCCCCGCGCTGTCGGGCCATGCCAGCCACCAGATCGGCCTCGATGCCGACATCTGGCTGACGCCGATGCCGGACCGCCGGCTCTCGCGCGAGGAACGCGAGGAGATGTCGGCGGTGATGATGGTGCGGCCAGACCGGCTCGACGTCGATCCGAAGGTGTTCACACCCGGCCATGTGCTGGTACTGCGCGATGCGGCGCAGGAGCCGGCGGTGCAGCGCATCTTCGTCAATGCCGCGATCAAGAAGGCGCTGTGCCGCGAGGCCAAGGGCGACCGCTCCTGGCTGTCGAAGATCAGGCCGTGGTGGGGTCACGACTATCACTTCCATATCCGCATGCGCTGCCCGGCGGGCGCCGGCGACTGCGAGGGCCAACCATCGCAATCCGAGGACGAGGGCTGCAAGCCGTCCGACCTCGATTATTGGTTCAGCGACGCCGTGCTGCATCCCAAGCCACCGCCGGAACCGCCGAAGCCGAAACCGCCGATGACGCTGGCGCACATGCCCGCGGCCTGCAAGGCAGTGCTGCATGCGGGGGATGCGAAGCCGTAAGGCGAGCCACTGCCATCAGCCGACAGCCGTCGTCCCGGACAAGCGCGCGCCGCTCAGGGGCGACAGCGGTGGTTGGGGCGCGCTTGGCCGGAATGACGAACGAGTTGATTGTTCGCATCGCGACAATGCGTCAAAGCGCGACGAGATTTGGATGAATCGTCATCGCGCTTTAGGTTGTTGTTTGCGCATGATCTTTTCGGAAAACCGCTTCGCACTTTTCCGGATCATGCGCTTGGTCGTCTTTGACCTGGGGCCGCGGCCTGCTATGTTTGCATCGCGATATCCCCGCCGGCCGTAAGTCGTTGCGGGGACACGTGGAACAGCGCTTCCGCCGGTCGCGACCGAACCCACCAACGCCAGATCTGCGCGTGCGTCTGCACGCGCGAGCTCGCACGGAGCGCATCCATGATTCGTATCGCCGGACTATTCACCGCCTTCGTCATCCTCGTGAGCGCGAGCCTCTCGCCGGCCAGCGCCGAGGACAAGACCATCACCGTGTTCGCCGCGGCCTCGATGAAGAACGCGCTCGACGAGGTTGACGCCGCCTACACCGCCAAGACAGGCGTCAAGTTCAGCGTCTCCTATGCCGCAAGCTCGGTGCTCGCCAAGCAGATCGAGCAGGGCGCGCCGGCCGACGTGTTCGTCTCGGCCGACACCGACTGGATGGACTACGCGGCTTCCAAGAAGACCATCAACGAGGCTTCCAGGGTCAACCTGTTCGGCAACAGCATCGTGCTGATCGCGCCGAAGGATTCCAAGGTCGACAACGTCGCCATCGCGCAAGGCTTCGACCTCGCAAAACTCGCCGGCGACGGCAGGATCGCGACCGGCGACGTCAAGTCGGTGCCAGCAGGCAAATATGCCAAGGCGGCGCTGGAGAAGCTGGGCGCCTGGCAGGCCGCGGAGCCGAAATTCGCCATGGCCGATAGCGTGCGCGCTGCGCTGACGCTGGTCGCTCGTGGTGAGGCCTCGCTCGGCATCGTCTACTCCACCGACGCCAAGGTCGAGCCCGGCGTGAAGATCGTCGGCACCTTCCCGGCGGATTCGCATCCGGCGATCATCTATCCCGTCGCCGCGACCACGAGTGCGAAGCCGGAGACGAATGATTATCTCGCCTTCCTGCGCTCGGCCGCGGCCAAGACCATTCTGGAAAAATACGGATTCAAGTTCCTGGTCAGCCCGACGACTTGATGCCCACGACTTGATGCTCGACATCTCTCCCACCGAATGGACGGCGATCCTGCTCTCGCTCAGGGTCGCCGTCATCGCCACGCTGGTCGCAACGCCGTTCGGCATTGCGCTGGCATGGCTGCTCGCCCGCAGGGATTTTTGGGGGAAGTCGGTGGTGGACGCCCTCGTGCATCTGCCCTTGGTGCTGCCGCCCGTCGTCACCGGCTATCTGCTGCTGCTCACCTTCGGCCGCCGCGGCCTGATCGGCGGCTTCCTCGCCGATCATCTCGGCATCGTGTTCGCGTTCCGCTGGACCGGCGCCGCGCTTGCCTGCGGCGTGATGTCGTTTCCGCTGCTGGTGCGACCGATGCGGCTGTCGATCGAGGCGATCGACCGAAAGCTGGAGCAGGCCGCCGAGACGCTCGGCGCCGCGCCGTGGAAAGTGTTCTTCACCGTGACGCTGCCGCTGGCACTGCCCGGCGTGCTTGCCGGCATGATGCTGGGCTTTGCCAAGGCGATCGGCGAGTTCGGCGCCACCATCACCTTCGTCTCCAACATTCCCGGTGAGACCCAGACGATTTCGTCGGCCATCTATTCGCTCATCCAGACGCCCGACGGCGATGCCGCGGCGGGCCGGCTCGTGATCGTCTCGATCGTGCTGGCGATCGGCGCGCTGATCGCCGCCGAATGGTTCGCCCGCCGCGCGACGCAGCGGCTGCACGGGAATTGACCATGTTGCGCGTCGACATCGAAAAGAGGCTCGGCGAGTTCTCACTGTCCGCAACCTTTACCGGCGAGGGGCGCGTCATCGGCCTGTTCGGGGCATCGGGCGCCGGCAAGAGCTCGCTGGTCAACATGATCGCCGGCCTGCTGCGGCCCGATCGCGGCACCATCGTGATCGACGGCGACACCGTCGACGACACCGCGGCCGGCATCCATGTGCCGACCTACCGCCGCCGCATCGGGTACGTGTTCCAGGATGCGCGGCTGTTTCCGCATCTGAGCGTCGGGCAGAATCTCGACTACGGGCGGCGGATGAACGGCCTCGCACCTGACCCGGCCCAGCACAGGCGCATCATCGACCTGCTCGACATCGGCAAGCTGCTGGATCGCCGCCCCGGAAAGCTTTCCGGTGGCGAGCGCCAGCGCGTCGCGCTTGGCCGCGCGCTGCTGTCGAAACCGCGCCTCTTGCTGCTCGACGAGCCGCTCGGCGCGCTTGACGAGGGCCGCAAGCTCGAGATTTTGCCTTATCTGGTGCGGCTGCGCGACGAGGCCAATGTCCCCATGGTGTATGTCAGCCACGACGTCGCCGAGCTGCGCCAGCTCGCGACGCAAATCGTGATATTGAAGCAGGGCCGCGTGACGTCGTTCGGCGGCGTGAAGGTGCTGAGTTAGTGCGATGTGCGTGTGCTGGTGAGAGCCGCCCCGTCCTTACCTCAACCATGCCCCGGCTCGACCGGGGCATCCAGTACGCCGCGGCTTCTCCGTGTCCACGCACCGCCTCTGGAATACTGGATTGCCCGCTTTCGCGGGCAATGACAGCCGGTGTATATGTCTACCAGCCGCGGTCGACGTTGCGCACCTCGCCGGTGCGTGCATCGACATCGACCTCCATCCAGCGGCCGGTGCGGTCGCGGCCTTCGATCTGCCATTCATCGCCGAGGAAGTTCGTGTGCGAGACCGTCGCGATGCCGATGTCGGTCGCGACATCGAGCGCGACTTGCATCGAGATCTGGTCGCCGGTGTCATAGGCCATCGCCGGCGCCGCCGATCCGAGACCGATCGCGACGATGGCAGGAAGGATGAGACTTCGCATGGAACTGCTCCTGTCAAAGACGTTGATCGTCAGGCGAAGAACGAGCAACGCAGCAGGGTGTTCCGGAATCAGCGGTCACAAAGGCGCGGAAATCGTCGGCGGTTGCGGCGATTTGGTGGCGGTTTCTCGTCATTCCGGGGCGCCCGAAGGGCGAGCCCCGAAATGACGGAGAGGTCAGACCCCCGCCACCGAGGTCCACACATCCGCCAGCTTGCGGCGCAGCGCCTGGCGGCGCGTCAGCGGCGCGGGCGGCTCTTCGTCCTCGGGCAAGCGCAGACCGACCACATTGACACGTCCCCCGGAAATGCTGCGCGCGACCAGCACGATCGCGTCCAGCGGCAGCTCGGCGCCCTCCTTCGGCGCGCGGTCGAGATGGACGTCGAAATAGTCGGCGAGCGTCAGCCTGCTCTCGTCCTCGCTGACCTTTACGCCGTAGATCTCGGCGAGCTCTGCCAGCGTATGCTCGCCTGACACCATGAAGTCGCCGAGCAGATGCGGGTCCGGCGCCGTGCTCGGCTGCATGTCGACGAAGAAGCGGTCGAGCGCCTCCGCCTTTTCCGGCGGCGCCAGCAGATAGATGTAGTCGCCGGGCGCGATCGGATCGGCTTCCGTCGGCGTCAGGATGTTCTCATTGCGGATCACGAGCGTCGGCTTGGACCAGGACGGGACCAGGCCGCGGCGGAAATAAAGGCTCTTGGATCGCACCGGATAGCCGACGAGCTGCTGCTCGAGCTGGCCGGGCAGGTCGAGCTCGACGCGCCGCGGGCCGCGATCGGCGCGCGGCAGCGCGACGTGCAGCTTGCGTGCAGCCGGCGCCAAGGTCCAGCCCTGCAGCAGCAGCGAGATGATGACGACGACGAAGGCGACGTCGAAATAGAGATAGGCCTTGGACAGGCCGACCAGCATCGGAATCGAGGCCAGGAAGATCGCAACCGCGCCGCGCAGGCCGGTCCAGGCGATGAAGATCTTTTCGCGCCAGTTGAAACGGAATGGCGCGAGGCACGCGAAAACCGCAAGCGGCCGCGCCACCAGCATCAGGACCAGCGCGACGGCGATCGCCGGCATCACGCTGGCGCCGAGCCGGCTCGGCGAGACCAGCAGGCCGAGCAGCACGAACATCACGATCTGCGCCAGCCAGGTTGCGGCATCGAGAAATGTCACCACCGAATTATGCGCGCGGGTCGGCCGGTTGCCGATGATGATGCCGGCGAGATAGACCGCGAGGAAGCCGGAGGCATGCATGATCTGCGAGCCGCCGAAGATCACCAGCGCACCGGTGGTGACGAACGGCGCATGCAGGCCCTGCGGCAACGCCACCTGGTTCAGCGCGATGACGACGAGCCGTCCGCCGATGACGCCGACCACGGCGCCAAGCACCGCCTCCTGCACGAACTCCATCACCACATGGCCGGGCGAGCTCGAACCGAGCGAGATGTACTCGACCAGCATGAGGGTAAGGAAGATCGCGAACGGATCGTTGGTGCCGGATTCCGCCTCCAGCGTCGCGCCGACCCGCGGGCGCAGGCGCAGGCCCTGGGTATGCACCAGCAGGAACACGGCCGCGGCGTCGGTCGAGGCGACCACGGCGCCGACCAGCAGCGATTCCGCCCAATTGAGATCGAGCGCGAATTTCGCGAACGGCGCCGTGATCAGCGCGGTCAAGAGCACGCCGACGGTGGCAAGCACCAGGGACGGGGCGAGCACGGTGCGGATGCTGGCAAAGCGCGTCTTCAGGCCGCCGTCGAACAGGATCAAAGCGAGCGCCACCGAGCCGACCAGATAGGTGGTGCCGACGTCGTTGAACTGGATTTGCCCGGGGCCGGAATCCCCGGCGAGCATGCCGATGACAAGGAAGACGAGCAGCAAGGGCGCGCCGAAGCGGAGCGCAAGCAGGCTCGACAGGATACCGGCCATCACCAGGACGGCGCCGAGCAAAATGGCGAGGCTGAAAGAGTCGAGGGAGGCCATGCGGTGCTGCGGGTTACTCCGGGTGATCGGCGAATTCAGTCAGGAGGCCACCGGCCGGGCACTCCCTCGCCCCGCTTGCGGGATCGGGACAAGCATAGCTCACCCTGAGAGGGCGGGGTGAAGGGGAGTCTCCGCAAGGACGGTGGCAGATGGACTCGTGGAGACTCCTCCTCACCCGAAATTCAAGCTGCGCTCGAATTTCGGCCTCTCCCCGCAAGCGGGGAGAGGCGAAGCGCGCCGCCATCGACGGAATTTCCCATCTCAAAAACATGTGCTTACGCATCCTTATCGTCGGCGCTCCCCCGCGCCAACCCATTTTCGCGCCTCGCGGCAATCTGCCCGTGTTTTGCGGCGTTAACGCGCTTCACTTCACGGTGTATCGATGGCCGGGCCGCACCCTTTGTGGGATTGTGCGGCACCCTCGAATCAACTCCTTCCGACCGCCTCCCCCGACGAGACCGATGGACATGGACCTCAAAGACTTGATGGAGTTCGTGCAGACGACCGCGCGCAGCGTCGGGGCGGAGATTTCCTCGCCCTGGTTCTACCTGCAATTTGGTCTCATTCTGGCGGCAACGGGCATCGCCTATGCCGCGGAAGCCGGCATTCGCAATCGCGTCGACATGACATCGCTGGCGATGGGCTGGCCGCTGCCGCTTCGGCACTTTTCGCGGGTGATGATGTCGAGCGCCTCGACGGCGGTATTCACTCTGCTGGTGATCATCTCCCGCCTCGTGATGTACCATGCGACCTGGCCGAGCCGCAGCTATCTCCTGATGGTCGCGGCCAAGCTGGGCCTGGCGTGGCTTGCGATCCGGCTGGTGACCTCGGTGCTGCGCAACGCCTTCATCGTCAAGCTGGTCTCGATCACCGCCTGGTTCGTCGCGGCGCTGTCCATCATCGGCCAGCTCGATGCGACGGTCGATCTGCTCGATTCCTTCGCCATCGTGCTCGGCGGCCTCAGGCTGACGCCGCTCCTGGTGATCAAGGCCGGCGCGCTGCTGCTGATCGCGCTCTGGGCCACCAACATCGCCAGCAATTTCGCCGAGAGCCGGATCAACTCGACCACCGACCTGACGCCGTCGGTGCAGGTGCTGCTGGTCAAGATCATCCGCATCGGGCTCCTTGCCGTCGCCATCGTCATTGCACTTGGCGCCGTCGGCATCGACCTCTCCGCGCTCGCGGTGTTCTCCGGCGCGGTCGGCGTCGGCATCGGTATCGGCCTGCAGAAGATCGTCGCCAATTTCATCTCGGGCATCATCCTGCTCGCCGACAAGTCGGTGAAGCCGGGCGATCTCGTCACCATCGGCGACAACACCGGGCGCATCAGCGCGATGAAGACACGCTATATTTCCGTGGCCGCCGGCGATGGTCGCGAATTCCTGGTGCCGAACGAGGATCTGGTGACGCAGAAGGTCGTCAACTGGACCTACACCGACAAGAACACGCTGGTGAAGATCGCCTTCGGCACCAATTACGACGCCGACCCCAGGCTGGTCACCAAGCTCGCCGTCGAGACCGCCGCCGCCCATCCGCGCGCGCAGAAAGGCAAGCCGCCGAACAGCATTTTGACCGAATTCGCCGAGGCCGGGATGAAGTTCTCGCTGACCTTCTGGATCGCGGACCCCGACGGCATGGACAACGTCAAGAGCGACGTGATGCTGGCGCTGTGGGACGCCTTCAAGCGCGAGGGCATCCGGGTTCCCTACCCGGTCCGCGAAATCCGCATTCGCGGCGGCGCGCTGCCGGTCGAAACCACCGTAGAAGTCCCGAATTAGGCCCGCTTTCGGGCGCAAAGACCAGGCTCAGCTTGCATGACAGCAGGCAATCATTAAATTGGGGCCTGAAATCAGGCCTTTCCGCCCGACATCAGCCCGGAAGACCGCACAAGCATGAGCTACGTCGAAGCCACCGATACCTCCCTGCGCAAGACCGGACAGATCAAGCTGCACGGGCCGAGCGCCTTTGCCGGCATGCGCAAGGCAGGAGCGCTGGTGGCGAAGTGCCTCGACGAGCTCACCGACATCGTCGCCCCCGGCGTGCCGACCTCGAAGATCGACGAATTCGTCCGCGACTTCGCCTTCAGTCACGACGCCTATCCGGCGACGCTGATGTATCGCGGCTATCGCTACTCAACCTGCACCTCGCTGAACCACGTGGTCTGCCACGGCATGCCCGGCGACCGTCCGCTGAAAGAAGGCGATATCGTCAACATCGACGTGACCTTCATCGTCGACGGCTGGTACGGCGATTCCAGCCGGATGTATGCGGTCGGCCCGATCGCCCGCAAGGCGGAGCGGCTGATCGAGGTGACGTATGAGGCGATGATGCGCGGCATCGCCGCCGTAAAACCCGGCGCCACCACCGGCGACATCGGCCACGCCATCCAGAGTTTTGTCGAGCCGCAGGGCATGAGCGTGGTGCGCGATTTCTGCGGCCACGGCCTCGGGCGCATGTTCCACGACGAGCCGAACATCATTCACATCGGCCGGCCCGGCGAGGGCGTGCAGCTCAAGCCCGGCATGTTCTTCACCATCGAGCCGATGATCAATCTCGGGAAGCCGCATGTGAAGATCCTGTCCGACGGCTGGACCGCGGTCACCCGCGACCGCTCGCTGTCGGCGCAGTTCGAGCATTCGGTCGGCGTCACGGCCACCGGCGTCGAGATCTTCACGCTCTCGGAGCGGCACGGCGAGAAGCAGATCGGCCAATAGTACCTCGTCATTCCGGGGCGCTGTGCAGCAGCGAGCCCGAAATCTCGAGATCCCGGGTTCGGTACTTCGTACCGCCCCGGAATGAGAGCGCAGCATTCGTCTTCTATCGCCGCCGGCGGAACGACGACGGCGGCCGCTTGTAAGTCGCGGCAAAGGCATCGTTGAATCTGCGGACACTGCCGAAGCCCGCCGCGAACGCAATCTCCGCCAGCGTCATGTCGGTCTGGTCGATCAGGCGCTTGGCTTCCTGCACGCGCCGCGTCGCTGCGATCTCGCTTGGGCTCGCGCCGGCATGGCGCATGAACAGGCGCAGCAGATGGCGCGGTCCGACGCCGAGCGCTTCCGCGAGGTCCGCCATCGATGCGCGATCCAGAAAGCCGTCATTGATCAGGCGCATCCCGCGCGCGACGGTGGTGGCCGTGCCCATCCAGGCGGGCGAGCCCGGCGCCGTTTCCGGCCGGCAGCGCAGGCACGGGCGGAAGCCGGCCCGCTCGGCGGCCGCGGCGGTTGCATAGAAGGTGACGTTCTCGGAACGGGCCGGGCGAACCGGACAGACCGGCCGGCAATAGATGCGCGTCGAGCGAACGCCGGAGAAGAACAGGCCGTCGAAGGCCCGGGCCCGCGCCAGGCGCGCGCGATCGCAGGTCTCCCAGTCGAGATGCGGTGGCAGCGTCTGCCGATGCGCCGGGCCTGTCGCCATCAGCGAAGAATAATACCCGTGCGGAGCGCCGAGTAGCCGGAATCGGACTCGATCGGACGATGAGGTCCGAATTCAGCCAGCCTGTCCGGCCGCTCCGGACCATGATGCCGACACACCTCGGAGCACATCGCATGAGCACAACGGCACCACAGGCAGCGTCGGCGCAAACCCGTCTCGCATGGGAAATCGGCCTGTTGCTGCTGCTCTCGCTGATCTGGGGCAGCTCCTTCACGCTGATCAAGCTGGCGGTGCCTACGATTCCGCCAGTCACGATGGTCGCCGTCCGCGTGACGATCGCGGCCATGCTCCTGCTTCTGCTCGCCATCGCACAGGGACACGCCCTTCCCCAGAAGCAGTCGATCTGGGCCGCCTTCCTCGTGCAAGGGCTGCTGCAAAGTGCATTGCCGTTCACGCTGGTCAGCTGGGGTGAGGTCTCCATTCCGAGCGGCCTTGCCGGCGTGCTCAATGCGACCCCGCCGATGTTCGTGCTCGCGATCGCGGTCATCACCGGGCGCGGGCGGCAGGCCGTCAGCGGCCGGAAAATCATGGGCGTCGGTCTCGGCCTCGTCGGCGTGGCGGTCACGATGGGCCTCGATGCGCTGTCCGGGATCGGCACGGCCGCGCCGCTGGCGCAGGCGGCGGTGCTGGGCGCCAGCTTCTGCTATGCGCTCGCGCCGATCTGGGGACAGCGCTTCTCGAAGCTTCCCGCCATCGTCACGGCGGCCGGCGCCATGAGCTGCGCCGCGATCCTGATGCTGCCGGCAGCTACCGTGCTCGAACGGCCATGGGCGCTACCGCCGCCGCCCGCGGACGCGATCGCGGCGGTGACCATCCTCGCGGTCATCTGCACGGCTTTGGCGATGGTGATCTATTTCCGCTTGATCCGCACGCTCGGCCCGCTTGGCACGACCAGCGGAAGCTATTTGCGCGCGGGCTTCGCCGTGGCGCTCGGCATCGCCTGGCTGGGCGAGCGCTTCACCTGGTCGAGCATGGCCGGAATGGCGCTGATCCTCGCCGGCGTCATGGCCATCACGGTGCCGCCATTTGCCCGAACCAACCGGGGCAATTGAAGGTTGCAAAAACGGCGATCCGCGGCGATGCTCTCCGCCGATGCCCGCCAAGCCAGACCACGACAAGAGCAAGCCGGAAGACGCGCCGCACTATCTCGGCCATCGCGAGCGGCTGCGCGAGCGCTTCTACAGCGCCGGCGCCGATGCGCTCAGCGACTATGAGCTCCTGGAGATGGCGCTGTTCCCGGCGCTGCCGCGGCGCGACACCAAGCCGCTGGCGAAGACGCTGATCAAGACCTTCGGCTCGTTCGCCGAAGTCGTGCACGCGCCCGTGGCGCGCCTGCGCGAGGTCGACGGCATCGGCGAATCCGCGATCAACCAGCTCAAGCTGATCGCGGCGGCGGCGCATCGCGTCGCCAAAGGCGAAGTCAACAGCCGCAACGCGCTGTCGTCCTGGAACGAGGTGATCGACTATTGCCGCACCAGCATGGCCTTTGCCGAGAAGGAGCAATTTCGCCTGCTCTTCCTCGACAAGCGCAACCAGCTGATCGCCGACGAGGTGCAGCAGACCGGAACGGTCGACCACACCCCGGTCTATCCGCGCGAGGTGATCAAGCGCGCGCTGGAATTGTCGGCGACCGCGCTGATCCTGGTGCACAACCATCCCTCCGGCGATCCCTCGCCCTCGCAGGCCGACGTCCAGATGACCAAGGCGATCATCGACATCGCAAAGCCGCTCGGGATTGCCGTGCACGACCACATCATCGTCGGCAAGAACGGGCATGCGAGCCTGCGCGGGATGCGGTTGATCTAAAGCGCGATGAGATTTGGATGAATCGTCATCGCGCTCTAGATTGTTTACGCATGATCTTTCCGGAAAACCGCTTCGCACTTTCCGGATCATGCTTTAGGGCGCCAAATCAGGTGACAAGAACGGCATGAGCGACTGGCTGCACAATCTGCCGGTGCCCGTGATGGCGCTGGTGATCTTTGGATTTACCTATTCTCTGTCCGCGGCGATCTTCGCCGGTATCGCGCTGGCCGCGACGGAGGAGCGCGCCAAATCGCTGAAGGCGATCTCGCCGGGAATGCTGCCGGTGCTCGGCATCATCTTCGGCCTGTTCGTCGCCTTCACCGCGGCGCAGGTCTGGGGCGACAGCGACCGGGCCAGCGCCGCGGTGAGCCGCGAGGCCAGCGCGCTGCGCAGCGTGGTGCTGCTGGCCGCCGGCCTGCCGGCGGAGCAGGAGACCAAGCTGCACGATCTCGTCCGCGACTATGTCGGAAAGGCGGTGGCGATGGAATGGCCGATGATGGCGCATCAGCAGGCCTCGCTGAAGGTGACGCCGCCGGCGCTCGCGGAAGCCTTGCAGCTCGTCGTCGCCATGACGCCGCAAAGCACGGGGCAGGCGAACGTGCAACGCGAGCTGATCGCCGCGCTGGAGCAGGCGCTGGATGCGCGGCGGCAGCGGATCATCGTCAGCCTCGCCGCGGTCAATCCGGTCAAATGGTGGTGTCTCTATCTCCAGGCCGCCTGCGCGCTGCTGGTGATCGGCCTCGTCCATTGCGACAACCGTTTGGGATCGGCGGTCGCCATGGGCCTGTTCGCAACCGGCGTCGCCACCTCGGTGCTGCTGATCGCTGCCCACGACCGGCCGTTCGCAGGACAGATCTCGATCCAGCCGGAGCCGCTGCTGCAGATCATGCCGGAGGGCGCGAAGAGTTAAGACGCGAGCGCTCGAGCCTTAATAGCAATAGTAGCAATAACGGGGATCGATCCGCGCGTAATAGCCGTCGGGGCGACGCACGTAGCGGCCGCTGCTGATAGGCGCAATAGCCGGAGCGAGGGCGATAACCTGGAGCCCTCAAGCTCGCTTTGGTTGTGTATTCGTGGTACGGTTGACGACCACGCGCGCTGATCTTCTGTTGCCGAAGCACGCTTCAGTCATGCGAGGGAGGCGAGGATGACGGGTACGGCCAAGCATCGCTCTGGATGCACCCTCTTCGCACGTCTCCTGCTCGGAGTGGGCATATTGCTCACTGGCCTGCCTCCGGATCATGCCGAGGAGGCGCTGAACTCGCGTGGCGAGGCGCTCTACCGCACGCGCTGCTCATCGTGCCACGAGGGTGGCGTGGCACGCGCGCCCGACGCCAACGCGCTGCGACAATTCAGGCCCGAGCGGGTGAGCTTTGCCTTGATGTTCGGCATGATGAGCCAGCAGGGACGCGACCTGAGCCAACACGAAATTCAGGACATCGTTCGCTATCTCGTCGGGACACCACCGGTGCAGCAGCAGCAGCTACCGGATTCCACATGCGGTGAGCGGGGCCCCGCGCTTGCGGACGCTTCGTTGCCGCGCTGGAACGGGTGGGGCGTCGATATCGCTCAACACCGGTTTCAACCTACTGTCATGGCCCAGCTTTCGCCGGACGATGTTCCGCGCCTGAAGCTCAAATGGGCGTTCGGCTTTCCCGGCGATACCAGAGCCTACGCGCAGCCGACGGTTTGGGGCGGTCGGGTCTTCGTGGGCAGTGCAGGGGGCAAGGTCTATGCGCTGGATGCCAGACTTGGCTGCCAGCGCTGGGTGTTCGACGCCGGCTTCGGCGTACGCACCGCGATCACCATCGGTGAGGATGAGCGGGGCACGACCGCCTATTTCGGCGATCAACGCGGTGAAGCTTATGCGCTCGATGCCGAAAGCGGGAAGCTGCTGTGGAGGAGACGTGTCGATGCGCATCCGGGGGCCGTGATCACGGGCGCGCCGACCTTGGCCAATAATGTGCTTTACGTGCCAGTCTCCTCCGTCGAAGAGGTATTGGCGATCGATCCACGCTATTCTTGCTGCACCTTCCGCGGCCTGATTGCCGCGCTCGACGCCAGGACCGGCGAAGTGCTGTGGCGCGGCTATGTCAGCCCGCCGGCCCAGCCAATCCGCCTCAACGAGATCGGTGTCCAACTCTTCGGACCCTCTGGCGGCGCGATCTGGTCGTCGCCTACCATCGACCTCAAGACAAATCGGATCTATGCGACGACGGGCGACAGTTATCTGGACCCGGCCTCCACGACCTCCGACGCGTTTGTGGCCTTCGATCTGGGCACCGGTCGGCTGACCTGGTCGCGGCAGATGACCGAGGGTGATGCCTACAACATCGCGTGCGACGGCCAGTATCGCGCTAATTGCCCCGGCACCAAGGGTCCCGATTTCGATTTCGGCTCCTCTCCGATCCTGGTCGATCTACCTGACGGACGTCGTGCGCTCGTTGCCGGCCAGAAATCCGGCATGGTGTACGCAGTCGATCCGGACCGCGATGGTGCCATCATCTGGCAGCGCCGGGTGGGACTCGGCAGCACGCTTGGCGGCGTGCAATGGGGCTCGGCTGCGGATGATGCTAACGTCTATGTCGCGGTGTCGGATGTCGGCCTGAAGGCCGTGCCGCCCGCCACCGCCGGGGCGCAGAAGTCGGTCTTTGGGATTCCCATGAAGCTCGATCCAAGTCAGGGCGGCGGACTGTACGCGATGAACCAGGCGACGGGCGAGATCGTCTGGCACGCGGCACATCCGGGCTGCGGGGATCGGCCGGGATGCAGCCCTGCGCAGTCGGCTGCGGTAACCGCGATTCCTGGTGTGGTGTTCTCCGGCGGACTGGACGGCCACCTGCGGGCCTATGCCGCCAAGAGCGGCGAGATCATCTGGGACGTCGACACCATGCGGGACTATGCGACCGTAAACGGCGTGTCGGCGCATGGCGGATCGCTCGATGGACCGGGACCGGTAATCGCCGGGGGCATCCTCTACGTCAATTCGGGCTACACAAATTATGGTACCGCGCCCGGCAACGTACTGCTCGCCTTCTCCGTGGACGGAGAGTAGGCGGGAGGTTTTCGCCCAACGCGGTTGGAATTCACGAGAAAGATCCGCTGTGCGCCGAAAGCCGCCATTCCCCGCGAGGTCGCAGTTTGGCCCATCGCGAAAGCTGCTGCGTTCGCACGCATGGGGTTGGTATCGAAGCGAAGCGGGCACGATTTCTCGTCAACGGCCGGTTGCGCTAGAGAATCGACACAGGCCATCTTCGCGGCCGGCGCGAGCCGGTCAGCCGGGTTCGATCCAGCGCTGCACGGCCTCGGCCGTATCCGCGGGCGTCGTGTTGAAGCAGATCGCCGCGTCCGGTGCCAGGCGATGGACGAGATTGAGCACCTTCTCGAACATCAGCAGCCGATCCTTCGGTTCGCGCAGGCCCGCGCCGATCACGATGCAGTCGAAGCGCTCGTCGCGCAGCGCCGCGGTGACGGCGGCTTCCGCCGTCGCATCGAGGTCGATCAGGCAGCTCGTGACCTCGAAGCCAAGATCGCGCAGGCGCAACAGCTGCGCCTCGATATAGTCGCGCACGAGCTCCGGCGTGAGCTGCGGGAACGCGCCGTAATCCGCGTTGCCGGGTTCGATGCCGATCGCGAGGACGCGCTTAGCCATGCAGGGCTCCCTGGCGGACCTTCTACCTCATCAACCGGCTGACCGCCCTGCCAGTTCCCTTTGGCGAGCCGCCCGGCCCGTGCCGGTCCCCGCCCCGATCCTGCCGCCGGTTTCCCGTGCAGGCTGTAAGGCAGTTCACATGCGCCGGGCGAACAATCTGCCACATTGCGGGGGATCACGCTGGAGTCACGCGCTGATCACGGCGCCTGATTCAGTCTGACCTCCGACCCCGGCCAATTTCATCAGTTTCGCAATTTCAGCGCTTTTCACGGGAGCAGGACATGAAGGTGTCATTCGAGGTCATCAAGGACGAATACGAACGAAACTGGTCCAATATGAGGATCAGGCCCGGGCGGGCCGACGCCGCCACCGAGGCGGCACGCAAGGCCATCAACCACAAGGACACCTACACCGAGATCCAGAACAAGACCGACGTGCCCTGGTGGTTCGTCGCGGTGCTGCACTCGCGTGAATCCAGCTTCAACTTCAACACCTATCTCGGCAATGGCCAGGCGCTCAATCGGACGACGACCATCGTCCCCAAGGGGCGCGGCCCGTTCGCCTCGTTCGCCGAAGGCGCCGTCGATGCGCTCAGGCTGGAGGGATTCGTTGGCGCCCGCGACTGGGGCATCGCGAAGACGATGTTCCGCCTGGAGAAGTACAACGGCTTCGGCTATCGCGGCCGCGGCGTCAACTCGCCCTATCTCTGGTCGGGCTCCAATGTCTACGGCCCGCCCGAGCAAAGGGGCGGCAAGTTCGTCGGCGACGGCTCGTTTGACCCCGGCACGGTCGATCCGCAGCTCGGCGCTGCGGTGATCCTGAAGGCGATGATGGAGCTGGATGCGTCGATCACTTTCGACGATACCCCGACGATGCTGAGCCATCTCGAACCCGAGGAGCAGATGGCGTCGACGGCGCTGTTGATGCAGAAATACCTCAACGACCTCGGCGCCGATCCGATGCTGGACGAGGACGGCATCGTCGGACCGAAGACCAAGGCGGCGGTGGCGCAATTTCAGCAGCGGCACGGCATCACCGAAACCGGCGTGCTCGACACGATCACGGTTGCCGCCATCACGCGCGCGGCGCAGCAGCCGGCTACGCCCGCGCCGACCGGCGACCTGTCGCAGATCCTGAAGCGGCTGGAGGATCTCGCGCAGCTCCTGCGGCGCGGCGCGCCGACGATCAGTACGCCGCCGGTGACCACGCCCCCGCCTGCCAGCGATCCGATCATGCTGTTCGAGCGGCTCTTCGCCCTCATCAACAACAAGACGGCGCCGATCTCCGGAACGACCAATCCGGCCAATCCTGCTGCCGTCGACCAGTTGAAGCAGGCCGTCGATCTGCTCAGCACCCTGCTCAACAAGGACGGAAAGCCTGTCCTCGGCCAGGTCAACGGCGCGCTCGGCGAGACCATTGGCAAGCTGCTCAACGGCAAGAAGACCGCGCTCGGCCTCGGCGGCGCGGTGCTGACCGCGCTGCTCTCGTCGGTGACGGCGAGCCCCAATGCGGGAGGCATTGCCGGACTGCTCGGCACCATCGTGTCCGCGGTGCCGGGCCTCGGCCAGTTCGCGATGCCGATCTCGCTGGCGCTCACCGCGTGGGGCGTGCTCGGCAAGCTGGAGAAATGGGCGCAAGGCACCGCGCCGCCGCCGAAGCCGACGACGTAGACAGATGGATGAAACTCGGGTGCTTCTCCAGAACAGGTGCACTCCCTCGCCCGCTTGCGAGCGGGGTTGCAGCGAGCTCCCGCGCCGCCTACTGGCGCAGCATGATCAGGGGATCGGCGGTATCGGGGACGCGCCGCCACTGCGCGTTGTCGTCGGCCTCGAACTGCCAGGCCTCGCCTGATTTCGACATCAGGATGATCTGGCCGCGCTCGAGCCGCCATTGCGTCGGGTTGAACTGCGCGATCGCCGCGTCGCATTTCGGCTTGAGGTAGACCTGGAAATTGTCCTGGCCGGCCTCGGTGTTGGTCAGCGTCAATCCGCAGATCGGCTGGCCGTTGCCGCGCACCATGGCCCAGTCGCCGATCATCTGGTCCATCGATTTGGCCATCGAGCGCGCGGCAGCGAGATCCTGCAAGATGTAGACGCCCTCGCCCTGACGCAGACCTTCGAAGATACCGGCCTCGACCTCGGTGAAGTCGATCACGGCCTCGCCGGTCGCATTCTGCAAGCGGACGATGTCGAGGCCCTTGATGCTCCAGGCGACGATGTCCTTGGTGAAAGGCAGCGCGGCCTTGCAGGCGGGCTCGAGCTCGAGCTTGTAGCCCCCAGCTGTGGCATCGCCCTTCAGCGTGACGACGCAGGTCTTGCTGCGCTCGGTGGTCGAAAGCTCCCACTGCCCGGGCATCGATTTCTTCAGGGTCGTCGCATCCTGCGCATGCACAGAGCCGATCGCGGCAACGCATGCTGCGATGGTGAATGCAACGACCCGAAGAACTCTCATCAGCGCCCCTTGAACGGCGTTTCGGCCACCGGCGTCAGCGGCGGCTTGCCCGCAAACCAGGACTTGAGGTTGTCGACCACGAGCTGGTCCATCGCATTGCGCGTGACCACGGAGGCCGAGCCGATATGCGGCAGCAGCACGACGTTCTGCATGGTCTTGAGCTCGTCCGGCACGTTCGGCTCAGCCGCGAACACGTCGAGGCCGGCGGCGAGGATGGTGCCTGATTTCAGCGCCTGGACCAGAGCCTGCTCGTCGACCACGGAGCCGCGCGCCACGTTGATCAGCACACCGCGCTGGCCGAGCGCCTTGAGCACCTCGGTATTGATCATCTTGTTCGTGCTGGCGCCGCCCGGCACGATCACCATCAGCGTGTCGACCGCCTTCGCCATCTCGATCAGGTCGGGATAGTGCTTGTAGGTGACGTCCTTGGACGGATTGCGGGAGTGATAGACCACCGGCACCAGCGAGGCATCGAGCCGGCGCGCGATGGCCTGGCCGATCCGGCCCATGCCGACGATGCCGACCTTGCGATCGCGCAGCGAGCCGACGCTGAGCGGATAGTTCTGGGTCTGCCAGAGGCCGGAACGGACGTAACGGTCGGCTTTGATGAATTCACGCAGAGTGGAGATCAGAAGGCCCATCGCGACGTCGGCGACCTCCTCGGTCAGCACGTCGGGCGTGTTGGTGACGATGATGTTGTGCTCGGCCGCGTATTTGGCGTCGATATGGTCGTAGCCGACGCCGAAGCTCGCCACCATCTCGATCTTGGGCAGCTGCGACAGCGACTCCTTGTCGGCGCGGACCGTGTGATAGGTCACCGCCACGCCGCGGATCTTCTCCCGGACGGCCGGCGTCAGCCGCTCGAGGTCACCGCGCGTCTCGGCCTTGTGCACGACGAAATGATCGGAAAAGCCGTTCTCGAGGATCGGCCGGACCGGTCCATAAATCAGAAGATCGATCTTTTCGGACGAAATCGAACCGGTAGACATCAGCTTTCCTTTCCAAGCGCGCTTTCGTGCCAGCGCCGTAAAACGAGGTGGGAAACTAGCGCCAGCACCCCATAGATGACAATCCCGGCCAGCGACAACAAAAGCAGCGCCGCGAACATCCGGGGTATGTTCAATCGATAGCCGGATTCGGCGATCCTGTAGGCGAGGCCGGAGCCGGCCCCGGCCGTGCCCGCTGCGATCTCGGCCACGACCGCGCCGATCAGCGACAGGCCGCCGGCAATACGTAATCCCCCGAGGATATAGGGCAGCGCCGCCGGCAGCTTGAGGAAGCGCAGGGTCTGCGGCTTTGATGCGCCATAGAGCTGGAACAGGCCGGCGAGATTGCGGTCGACCGAATTGAGCCCGAGCGTGGTGTTGGACAGCACCGGGAAAAACGCGACGATGAAGGCGCAGGCGACGACAGCGGTCTGCTGCTCCAGATAGATCAGGAGCAGCGGTGCAATCGCGATGACAGGCGTCACCTGGAGCACGACGGCATAGGGGAACAGCGAATATTCGACCCATTTCGACTGGTTGAACAGCAGCGCCAGCGCGATGCCGCCGATGCTCGCGGCGACAAAACCTTCGAGCGTCGTGAGAAGCGTGGTGGCGAGCGATTGTGACAGCACCGCCCAGTCCTTGATCAGCGTCAGGACGATGACAGAGGGCGCCGGCAGCACGTAAGGCGGGATCTCCCTGATGCGGACCACCAGCTCCCAGACCGCGAGGCCGGCGGCGAACACGATGACGGGAAGCACGAAACGCAGCGCGCGCTGCGCGGCGGATGGCTCTGCGGTGATGGAGCTTTGCGCATTCATAGCGTCGACTGCCCCGAATAGGACGGCGCCAGCGCGGCCGACACTTTCCGGCAATAATCGGAATAGGCGGCAGAGGTGCGAAACTCCTCGCCGCGCGGCTCGACCGTCTCGATGCGGATGTCGGCCTGGATGCGGCCGGGCCGTGCCGTCATCACCACGACGCGCTGCGACAGATAGACGGATTCGAACACCGAATGGGTGACGAAGATGACGGTCTTGCGAAGGCTGCGCCACAGCGCGAGCAGGTCGTTGTTGAGACGAAAGCGCGTGATCTCGTCGAGCGCGGCGAACGGCTCGTCCATCAGGAGGATGTCGGGATCTGTGACGAGCGCACGCGCCAGCGAGACCCGCATCTTCATGCCGCCGGACAGCTCGCGTGGGAATGCCTCGGCAAAATCGGCAAGTCCGACGCTCGCCAGCGCGTCATCGGCCCTCGAGCGCGCTTCGGCCTTTGGCACACCTGCAAGCTTCAGCGGCAGCCGCACGTTCTCGCGCACGCTGGTCCAGGGCATCAGCGTTGGCTCCTGAAATACAAAACCGATGCCGTGGCCCGGCTGCGGTGTGCCCTCGTGCCGCGCCACCCGCACGGTGCCTGACGAGGGCGCGCTGAGCTCTGCGATGATGCGCAGCGCCGTCGACTTGCCGCAGCCGGACGGGCCGAGCAGCGAGATGAACTCGCCCTTTCGGACGGCAAGATCGAGCGGGCCGAGCGCCATGACGCCATTGTCATAGGCCTTGGTGACGCCGCGCAGGCTGACGGCGAGATGCGTCAGGCCGGTCTCGACCACGGGCGAAGTTTTGGCTGACGACATCGCGCCTGCGTTATGGCTTGCTCGGGCGCAGCTCGACGCCCACGCCCCTGTTGACGAAGCGCAGCGTGTAGGATTTGCGGAAGTCGAGATCGGCCTTCACCACGCCCGCCTTCACCATCTTGTTGAAGAAGGAGGTGTAGCGCTCGTCGCTCATCGCGCCGATGCCGTTCTTCAAGGCGTCGCCGGAATCGACAATGCCGTATTCCTTCATCTTGGCGACAGAGTATTTCAAGAGCTCGTCGGTCATCTCCGGGTTGAGCTGCTTGATCATGGCATTGCCGGCGGAATTGTCGCCGTAGATGTAGTTGTACCAGCCGATCATGGAGGCATCGACGAAGCGCTGCACCAGGTCCGGCTTCTTCTCGGCGATGTCGCGGCGGGTCTCGATGAGGGTCGAATAGGTGTTGAAGCCGTAATCGGCGAGCAGCAGCACGTTGGGCTTGAAGCCGGCGGCCTTCTCGACCGCGAACGGCTCGGAGGTGACGTAGCCCTGCATGGCGCTCTTGGGATTGGCGATGAAGGGCTGCGGGTTGAAATTGTAGGGACGAACGTTCTTCTCGCTGAAGCCGTATTCAGACTTCAGCCACTGGAAATAGCTGGTCATGCCTTCCTTGGAGACGAACAGCGTCAGCGGCTTGAGGTCCTCGATCTTGGTGACCTTGGCATCGGGCTGCGTCAGCATCACCTGCGGGTCCTTCTGGAACACCGCGGCGATGGTGACGACGGGAACGTTGTTGGCGACCGCGTCGAACGACATCAGCGTGTTCGCGGCCATGAAGAAATCGATCTTGCCGGCGATCAAGAGCATCCGGTTGTTCTCGTTGGGCCCGCCGGGGACGATGGTGACGTCGAGGCCGTATTTCTTGTAGGTGCCGTCGGCGACCGCCTGGAAGAAGCCGCCATGCTCGGCTTCAGCGACCCAGTTGGTGCCGAAGGTGACCTTGTCGAGGGTTTCGGCGCGCGCCGGCGCAAGAGTGACGACGGCGGCCACCAAGCCCGCCGTTAACGCTCGCCGCAGATGAGAGGGGGTCATGATGGCACTCCGTCGATCGCTTCTAGCCGACACCAAACCAACGCGATAAAACCGCATGAAGTTCGGGGACGCGAGCCGGCCTGGCCCGCGTCCCCTCATAATCCCAAATTACGTGACAAATACGGGCAAAGAAACCTTGATGATGCCGTCCCGCGACTGGACCGGGATCCGCTGGGCCGACGCGACCCCGGCGGAGGCGGCGCGCTGGATCGCGGTGCTGCCGCTGGCGGCGACCGAGCAGCACGGCCCGCATCTGCCGCTCGAGACCGACGTGCTGATCGCCGACGCTTATCTGGCGCGCGTGCGCGAGCTTCTGCCTGCAAGCGTTCCGGCCAGCTTTCTTCCCGTTGAACCGGTCGGGATTTCCACCGAGCATATCGACTACCCTGGCACACAGACATTGCCGACCGAAACCGCGCTGAAGCGATGGACCGCAATCGGCGAGGACGTCGCGCGGCGCGGCGTGAGGAAGCTCGTCATCATCACCAGCCATGGCGGCAACAGCGCGGGCATGATGCTGGTGGCGCAGGATCTTCGCGCGCATCAAAAACTGTTCGTGGTGACGACATCGTGGTCGCGGCTCTCAGGAGCAGACACATTGTTCCCGGCCGAGGAAGTGCGCCACGGCATCCATGGCGGCGCCATCGAGACCTCGATCATGCTGGCGCGCTATCCCGATCGAGTCCGCAAGGAAGCGATCGCGGATTTTCCGGCAAGCAGCATCGCAATGGAGCAGCAATATCGCTGGCTCTCGACGCGGCGCCCCGCACCATTCGCCTGGCAGGCGCAGGATCTCAACGCCAGCGGCGCAGTCGGCAACGCGACGCTGGCCATTGCCGAGAAGGGCGAGCGGCTGCTCGACCAGGGCGCGGCGGCCTTCTGCGAGCTGCTCGCCGAGGTCGATAAATTCGACGTGAACAGGCTCGCCAAGGGACCGCTCAGCTAGCACGCATCCTCTTGGACTCGCTCGGGAAAGAGCTTCGCGCCAGTTGAGCCTGCGGCGCTTTCGAACCGGACACGACAAGCCTCCGTCCAATTGGGCACGCGGACCACAATGGACCGCCTCAACCCGGATGGAGTTTCCCATGTCGATCAAGACCAGGATTGCCGCCACAGCTCTCGCGGTCCTCGCCGTCACCGGCACTATGGCGTCCACCACTTCGCAGGCGCAGGCCAAGCCGCCCGGCTGGGTCTTCGGTGTCGGCGCCGGTATCGCCACCGCCGCTGTGGTCGGCTCCGCGATCGCCGCCAGCAACGACCCGTACTATTACGGCTATCACCGCTGCGGCTGGGTCGCCCAATACAACGCCTTCGGCCAGTACGTCGGCCGCGTTCGCACCTGCTACTGATTGAGGTACCTGAGGCCGATCTCACACGTGGATCCTGCGTCCGACACGGGCGCCTCATCCACCCCGTGTCGTGCCCCCGACCCGCCCGGCTGTCCCCCCGGGCGGGGGAGCCTGGGAATTTGTTGCAGTCCCGTCACACAAGGGTGCGAACCACGACCTGCGGCAATCCGCACTAGTTGCTATTGCGAATTACTCGCAATAAGGTCCGTAGCACCTGCAGGGACTTGGGAAGAAAACGCGTCGAAACCGGATCATCCGGGGCAACGGCGAGGACAATCGGGACCTGATGACAGGATCGCCGCGAATCGGCAGGGATATCGCAGCGGGTGGGTGCATTCGCGTTTGGGGGCGTTCGTTTGACGTTGAGAGGTCACCGTTACAGGTATTTGCGCACGGCCGCGGCGATGGCCTCGGGCGTGCTGGCTTGTCCCGCCGCGAGCTTCGCTGCCGATCTGCCGCTGAAGGCGCCGGCGCTGAGAGCGGTTTATGATTGGACCGGCTTCTATATCGGCGCGCATGCCGGCTACAGCCGAGGTTCGTCGCACTTTGCCCTGAACGACGGCACTGCACGCGGCGACGGCGGCGTCTTCAGCGGCATGATCGGCGGCGTGCAGGCGGGCTACAATTACCGCTTCAACTCCGGCTGGCTGGTCGGCGTCGAAGGCGATTTCTCGTTTCCCAGCTACATCACCTCGAATTCGATCGTGTCGTTCCTGGCAACGCCGGCCAACACGGTCACGCAGCACTGGGACTACACCGCCAGCCTGCGCGGCCGCGTCGGCTACACCAGCGGCCCGTGGCTCGTCTACGCCACCGGCGGCTTTGCGTGGATGGGCGAACGCTATTTCGACGCGCCGGCCGCCGGCCAAGCTGTGCCGAAAATCCTGAACACGCGGCCCGGCTGGATCGCGGGCGCCGGCGTCGAATACGGCTTCGCACCGCATTGGAGCGCGCGGCTCGAATATCTCTACAGCCGCTTCGACGGCGCCAACGTCGCCTTCTCCACGGGGGCTCAATACAGCTCGTCTTCGCTCGACGTCCAATCAGTCAGGCTTGGCCTCAACCGCAAGGTCGATTGGCCGGGCCTGCCGGGCTACAACCCGAACAGCTCGCTGATCGACACGGAATGGGATCGCTGGGAAATCCACGGCCAGAGCACCTATCTGCCGCAAGGCTATCCGTCGTTCCCCGCCCTCTACAGCGGACCGAACTCGCTCTCGCCGTCGCGGCAGGCCAAGGCGACCTGGAGCAACAGCCTGTTCCTGAACGCAAGGCTGTGGGACGGCGGCGAGGTCTATTACAATCCCGAGCTGCTCCAGGGTTTTGGGTTGAACGACACGGTCGGGGCTGCCGGCTTCCCCAATGGCGAGGCGCAGAAGTCGAACTTCGCTTACCCGCACTACAACACCTCGCGCCTGTTCGTGCGCCAGACCTTCGGCTTCGGCGGCGAGCAGGAGGAGCTTGCGAGCGGGCAATTGCAACTCGGCCAGAAGGTCGACGTGTCCCGCCTCACCATGCAGGCCGGCAAGTTCGCGGTGATCGACGTGTTCGACGGCAACGCCTATGCCAAGGACACCCGCAAGGACTTCATCAACTGGTCGATCTGGGCGCCCGGTGCCTTCGACTATTCCGCCGACAAGGTCGGGCTCACCTACGGCGTCACCGCGGAGCTCAACCAGAAGCAATGGGCACTGCGCGGCGGCTACTTCCTGATGGTCGCGGAGTCCAATTCAAATCACTTCGACACCAGGGTCGGCGAGCGTGGCCAGTACGTGCTCGAGCTTGAAACGCGCTTCTCCCTGTTCGGCCAGCCCGGCAAGCTCAGGACCATGGGCTGGGTCGACAGCGCCAACATGGGCAGCTTCCGCGAGACGCTCGACAACCCGGCGCTCAATCTCGACATCGCGCAGACCCGGCGCGGCCGGCTCAAGGTCGGCTATGTCGTCAACCTCGAGCAGGCGATCACCGAGGATCTCGGACTGTTCGGCCGCTGGAGCTGGAACGACGGCAAGACCGAGACGCTCGCGTTCACCGACATCAACCGCAGCCTGTCCGGCGGACTGTCGATCAAGGGCACCAAATGGGGCCGGCCCGACGACGTGATCGGCATCGGCGGCGCCATCAACGGACTGTCGCAGGACTATCGCGCCTTCCTCGCTGCGGGCGGCCTCGGCGTGCTGGTCGGCGACGGTGCGCTGAATTACCGCAACGAGCGCATCCTCGAAACCTATTACGCCTACGCCCTGAACAAGAATCTCACCCTCACCGCCGACTACCAGCTCATCGTCAATCCCGCCTACAACGCGGATCGCGGCCCGGTGTCGGTATTCTCCGGACGGCTGCACGGCGAGTTCTGAGCTGCGGCGCGCGCCTCGTCCTTCGAGACGCCCGCTTCACGGGCTCCTCAGGATGAGGCTAAGCGGCATCGGTGCCCGTCGGAATTGTTGCTACGCACTCCGCCTCATCCTGAGGGCCCGCTGCAGGCGGGCGTCTCGAAGGATGCGCCACAGAGACGCCGCTCTTCAAATCCGGTCGCGCGCCCCGGCGGCCAGGTGTGTTCGATCCTTACGCCGCGCGGATCGCGTCCAGGAATTTTCCGACCTCGACCTTGAGACGGCCGCTCTCGCCGGACAGCGATCTGGCCGCCGTGAGCACGTTGGAGGAGGCCGATCCGGTCTGGCTCGCGCCGCGCTGCACGTCGACGATGCTGGCGGAGACCTGCTGGGTGCCGCGTGCGGCCTGCTGCACATTGCGGGAAATCTCCCGCGTGGCCGCGCCCTGCTCCTCGACAGCCGAGGCGATCGCGGACGCGATCTCGGACATGCGGGTGATGGTGTCGCCGATCGCCTTGATGGCGCCGACGGAGTCTTCCGTCGCCGTCTGGATTTCCGTGATCTGCTGGCTGATCTCGCCGGTGGCCTTGGCGGTCTGCTCCGCCAGCGCCTTGACCTCGGAGGCGACGACGGCGAAGCCGCGCCCGGCTTCGCCCGCGCGCGCCGCCTCGATGGTGGCGTTGAGCGCCAGAAGATTGGTCTGGCCCGCGATCTGGCTGATGAGCTCGACGACGTCGCCGATCCGGCCCGCGGCCCTGGCGAGCTCGCCGACATGGCCGTTGGTGCGCTCCGCCTGCTGCACCGCCTCGCCGGCGATGCGCGCGGAGTCCTGGACCTGACGGCTGATCTCGTCGACCGAGGAGGCCATTTCCTCGGCCGCCGCGGCAACCGTCTGCACGTTGGTGGAGGCCTGCTCCGAGGCGGCGGCAACGGTCGCGGTGACCTTTTCCGATTGATCGGCCGAGCTGGTCAGCGTTCCAGCGGAGACCTCCAGCTCCGACGATGCCGACGAAACGGTATTGATGACGTCACCGATCATGGCCTCGAACTCGCGCGCGAGCTGGTCCATGCGCTGGCTGCGCTTGAGCCTGGCCTCGGCCTCGACCGCGGCAGCCTCGTCGGCGGCCTTCTTGGCGAGCAGCGAATCCTTGAAATGCTGAAGCGAGCCGGCCACCTGGCCAATCTCGTCGTTGCGGCCGGTCGCGGGGATCTCGACCTCGTGCCGTCCGGCGGCGAGCGTTCCGATCACGTCCGCGAGCCGGCCGAGCGGCGTCACCACGCGGCTGCGCAGCATCATGGTCACGCCCGCGAGCGTCCCGAGCAGCGCCAGCACGGCGACGGCGGCGAGCGCGAGCATCGCCAGCGCGCCATCGCGCGCGGCCGCGGCGCGCTCGGCCGCTTCCGCCAGCGCGGCGTCGCGCACGCCGTAGAACATCTGGATGGCCGGCACGATGACGCTCGCGAGTTCGTCGGCGCTGATGCCATACTTGCCGTCCGCTCGCGCGGCAGGCATCTCCTTCTCGACCGCAAGCGCGGCCTTGCCGAAATAGGACTCGGTTGCCGCCTTCAATGCGGCGGCGATCCGGGGCGGGCTTCCGAGCTGGTCGACGCTGGCCTCGATGTGTTCGCGATCGGTCTCCACCCGGCCCTGCATGCGGTCCATCAGCGAGAACTCGGCTGTCGTGAGCGGCCGCCGCGCGCTCAGCGCCGGCGACAACGTGGCGGCGCGGCTGCCGGCGGAGACGCGCAGATCTTGCGCCGTGCGTGCCAGGCTCAACAGCGCCGCAAGCGAGGAGTCGGTATTGACGACCTTCCCCTCCAGCCGGTTCATGATCGGCTCGATATTGGCGATGACCTCGGCGACGCCGGGCAGGAAGCCCTTGATCACGGCGCCGTCGCGCGCAGCGAGAGGAACGCTCATCGCGCGATCAGCCGTCGTGGTGATCTCCTTCAGCCGGCGCAGGGTGCGGTCGAGACTGTCAGCCATCGATGCACCGTCATCCAGCACCATGACGGCCCGCCTTGCGCCTTCGAACGAAGCCTCGGCGGCCTTGGCGGCCTTCGCGGCACCCTCGATTTGGGCCTGCGTCGCGGCGCCTTCCTGGAAGATCGGGGAGATGTAGGGGGCGCGAAGACCGGCGACCTGCTGGCTGACCATCAGCGTCGCACCAAAGGCCTCGACCGTCTTGATCGCGTCGGAGCGGTTCGTGAAGATGCGGGTCTGGGGTACGAGCACCTCGGCGCCGAGAATGACTGCAAAAACCGTCACCGTCAGCATCGACAGTGCGAAAAGCTTCCCGATCCGCATCCTTGGGTCCCCGAATACATTCCTGCAAATGTCGACAACCTAGCTGCCCGCGGCTAAGAGCCCGTTAAGCAACGGCATGCCCGTAGTTCCGCGGATGTCGTGTCGTCGCGGGCGCGCACCGCCAAAAGGTTCCTGCAGGGTGGATGCGACAGAATTGCCGGCATCTCATCGCAAAATACCTATATCAATGCTTGTGCCGCCGGCCGGCCACACTTGCTTACAACCGGAACGTCAATGCTCTCCGTCGAACTCGTGATCGTCGTCGTCCTGATCGTCATCAACGGCCTCTTGTCCATGTCGGAGCTGGCTGTGGTGTCGTCCCGCCCGGCCCGGCTGTCGCTGCTCGCGGCCAAGGGCGTGCGCGGCGCCGAGCGGGCGCTGACGCTGGCGGCCGATCCCGGAAAATTCCTCTCGACGGTGCAGATCGGCATCACGCTGGTCGGCGTGCTCTCGGGCGCGTTCTCCGGCGCCACGCTCGGGCAGCGGCTGACGCAATGGCTGCTCGAGCTTGGCCTGTCCGCCGGGATTGCCGACATCATCGGCGTCGGCATCGTCGTCACGCTGATCACCTACGCCACGCTGATCGTCGGCGAGCTGGTGCCGAAGCAGGTGGCGCTGCGCGACCCCGAAAGCATCGCGGTCAGGGTCGCGCCGGCGATGCACCTGCTGGCGAAGATTTCGCTGCCGCTGGTGTTCCTGCTCGACGTCTCCGGCAAGCTGATCCTCACGCTGCTCGGCCGCGGCGGCAAGGCCGAGGAGAAGGTCTCGGAGGACGAGATCCACCACCTCGTCAGCGAGGCCGAAAGCGCCGGCGTGCTCGAGCCGGGCGAGAAGGAGATGATCGCCGGCGTGATGCGGCTCGGCGACCGCCCGGTCGGCGCCGTCATGACCCCGCGCACCGAGGTCGACGAGATCGATCTGAACGACCCGCCGGAAGAAATTCGCGAGATCATCGTCAAGAGCCCGCATTCGCGCTTTCCGGTCTCGGACGGCGACCGCGACAAGCCGATCGGCGTGCTCCAGGCCAAGGATCTGCTGATCGCGCATATGAACGAGCGCTCGCCGGATTTGCGCGCGCTGGTGCGCGAGGCGCCCGGCATTCCGGCCTCGGCCGACGCGCGCGACGTGCTGACGATCCTGAAGGCCGCGCCGGTTCATGTCGGCCTCGTCTACGACGAATACGGCGCGTTCGAAGGCATGGTGACCGCCGCCGATATCCTGGAATCGATCGTCGGCGCCTTCCATTCGGAGGAGGGGCCGCCGGAGCCGGCCTATGTCAGGCGCGAGGACGACTCGCTTCTGATCTCCGGCTGGATGCCGGTGGACGAGTTCGGCGAGCTGCTCGGCATCGAGCTGCCGCCGCACCGCTACAACACGGTGGCAGGCCTCGTGCTGCAACAGTTCAGCGTGCTGCCCAATGTCGGCGACGCCTTCGACTTCGGCGGCTGGCACATCGAGGTGGTCGATCTCGACGGCCGGCGCATCGACAAGATATTGGCGAGCCGGTTGAGTGAGGTGGAGACGGGGTGAGGCTGACCCTCCGCTGTCCGCGGGGCTTGAGGCTGGAGCTCGCGTCAAACGCGGAGCTTCACCCGAACTTCACGCCGATCCGCTTTTCCTTGCGCCACACCACGGTGCAGGGATGATGCGTGCCATTGGCGGTGACGAACAGGGTGAAATGTTCGGGGATGCCGACCGGGCTGGTGACGTCGAGCGCGGCGCCGGTGTCGGAGAAATTGCGAACGGTGCAATCGATCGCGCCGCCGCCGAACTCGATCGTTCCGGCATTCAACACCCGATGTCGGGCCTTGTCGCGTCGCTCGTACATGGGAACAATCTAGACCCAAAGTTGAACCGGAGGTTAAGCCCATCCTCCGCTCGCAACCATTTTCCAGTGCGCCGCCGCCGGCTTCTCACAGCGCCGGCTGGAACGTCTCCGCCTGCGCCATGCGCCAGGCGTCGCGGAAGCGCGGATCTTCCGTGCCTTCGAGCAGCTCGCACGGGCGCAGCGCCGGATAGAGCTGGGCGAAGGATTTCACGTCGGTGGTCGAGGTGCGCTGGGTGAAGTGGATCGGGCGCAGCTCCTGCGGATGGGTGAGGCCCGCGGCGGCAATCAGCTCGGTCAGCGAGTGTAGCGTCGCGAGGTGATAATTGTGCACGCGGTCGATCTTGAGCGGCACGTAGAGAGCGCGCGCCCGGGTCGGATCCTGGGTCGCGACCCCGGTTGGGCAGCGGTCGGTGTGGCAGCTCAGCGACTGGATGCAGCCGAGCGAGAACATGAAGCCGCGCGCCGAATTGCACCAGTCGGCGCCGATCGCCATCGCACGCGCCATGTCGAAGGCGGTGGCGATCTTGCCGGAGGCGCCGATCTTGATGCGGTCGCGCGCATTGATGCCGACCAGCGCGTTGTGGACGAAATTGACGCCCTCGCGCATCGGCATGCCCAGATGGTCCATGAACTCCAGCGGTGCGGCGCCGGTACCGCCTTCATTGCCGTCGACGACGATGAAATCCGGATAGATGCCGGTCTGAAGCATCGCCTTGCAGATCGCCAGGAATTCCCAGGAATGGCCGATGCACAGCTTGAAGCCGGCCGGCTTGCCGCCGGAGAGGCGGCGCATCTCGGCGATGAACTGCAACATGCCGACGGGCGTCGAGAAGGCGCGGTGCGAGGCCGGCGAGATGCAGTCCTCGCCCATGGCGACGCCACGGATCTTGGAAATCTCTTCCGACACCTTTGCCGCCGGCAGCACGCCGCCATGGCCGGGCTTGGCGCCCTGGCTGATCTTGAGCTCGACCATCTTGATCTGGTCCTCGCATGCAACGCGCGCGAAGGCTTCCGGATCGAACGTGCCGTCGAGGTGACGGCAGCCGAAATAGCCAGAGCCGATCTCCCAGATGATGTCGCCGCCCATCTCGCGGTGATAGGGGCTGACGCCGCCTTCGCCGGTGTCATGCGCGAAGTTGCCCTTCCTGGCGCCCGCGTTCAAGGCGCGCACGGCATTCGGGCTGAGCGCGCCAAAGCTCATCGCCGAGATGTTGAACACCGAGGCCGAGTAAGGCTTGGGGCAATCGGGACCGCCGATGGTGACGCGGAATTTCTCCTCGGCATGCGTCTTCGGCGCCACCGAGTGGTGCATCCATTCGTAGCCCTCGCGGTAGACGTCCTCCTGGGTGCCGAACGGCCGCTTGTCGAGCTGCATCTTGGCGCGCTGATAGACCACCGCGCGGGTGTCGCGCGAGAACGGCATGCCGTCCTTCTCGCTCTCGAAGAAATACTGCCGCATCTCCGGGCGGATCTCTTCGAGCAGGAAGCGGATATGCGCCGAGATCGGATAGTTGCGCAGCACCGCGTGGCTCTTCTGCATGAGATCGCGGACGCCGAGCAGCGTCAGGGCGCCGAAGATCGCGATCGGGATCAGCAGGATGTCGAAGATCTTGCGGTCGGCGATGCCGATGCCGACCAGAAGCGCAGTGACCACCGCGCAGGTCGTCAGCACGATGAAGCGCGGCGAGAACGGCAGCAGGAGGGTCTCCAGCATTCCCTCTTCCCCCAGTGGCAGACGTTTGGGCGATTCTTGGTTGGTGTTGTCGTCGGCCACGATCCCTCCTCTGGTCAGCATGAGGGCGGTACGATACGCCCGCGCCTGTCATACGGATATGACGCGGCCATTGTTTCAGGCTAGCGAATTCGGCCGAGCAAGATCAACCAGCCCGGCGGGCGGGTTTTGCAGTGCAGCAGAGAAGCGGGACGACCGGGCTAATGGCCTGGACCAGCTCCCTTTGGAGCGCAGACGCGTTCCCACAAGTTCAGCTGTCGTCCCGAGCAAGCGTCAGCGCAGACGCGGGACTCGCGCGGCGATCCCGGATCGGCGCTCCGCGCTGGACAACGCTACGCGTTGCCAAGAGCTGCGCTTGTCCGGGACGACGAGTTGGGCGCCAGGATCGCGCCATCCTTTCAGCGGCGCCTACCGCTCGACGAACGCCTTCTCGATCACGAAATGGCCGGGCTTGTTGCCCGAGCCCTCGATGAAGTCGCGGCTTTCTAACATCACCTTCAGCTCTTCCAGCATCGCCGGGCTGCCGCACATCATGATGCGATCGGTCGCGATGTCGAGCGGCGATTGCCCGATGTCGTTAAAGAGCTGCTCGGAGTTGATGAGGTCGGTGATGCGGCCGCGGTTGCGGAAGGGCTCGCGAGTCACGGTCGGATAATAGACCAGCTTGTCGGCGAGCAGCTCGCCGAACAGCTCGTCCTCGCGCAGGGACGCGACGAGCTTCTCGCCATAGGCGAGCTCGGAGACCTGGCGGCAGCCATGCACCAGCACGATGCTCTCGTACTGGTCATAGACGTCGGGGTCCTTGATCAGGCTTGCGAACGGCGCAAGGCCGGTGCCGGTCGAGAGCAGCAGCAGCCGCTTGCCGGGAATGAGATTGTCGGTGATCAGCGTGCCCGTCGCCTTGCGGCCGACCAGGATGGTGTCGCCTTCCTTGATCTTCTGGAGGCGCGAGGTCAGCGGACCGTCCTGCACCTTGATCGAGAAGAACTCGAGCTCTTCTTCGTGGTTCGCGCTCGCCATGCTGTAGGCCCGCAGCAGCGGGCGGCCGTCGACCTCGAGGCCGATCATGGCGAATTGGCCGTTCTGGAAGCGGAAGCCGGTGTCGCGCGTGGCGCGGAAGCTGAACAGCGTGTCGGTCCAGTGCTGGACGGAAAGAACCTTCTCTCGGTAAAACGCGCTCATGATTTTCGATATTCCGAATAATTGCGGTTTTAGGGCAAAAGCATTGCCGGCCCTGAAAACGGGGCGGACACCATTGCCATGGCGGAGGATTTCGCGTGTGTGATCTACGCCATTGAGGCCAATAATCAACCTCGTTCCGAATGCAATTGATGCCGATCAAACCGGCATTTGGCGCAGAATTGGCTGCATCATTAACGGTTTTGCTGCCGGGCCTCGTTTAAGGGCAATTTCTTTTCCCGAGGGCGATCGATGGCAGCACTTAATTTCCATCGCGCTCGCGAGAATTTCATTAAGAATAGCTCTGATTTTCACCCCGGAATGGCGCCGATTCCCGGATTTTTGCGGCTTTTGGCGACACGATACGGTCGAGACAGATGGCGAGCGGCGAGCGGATCTTCGTCCAGGCGATCAGGCGCTATTGCGCGGACCACGGCATCGCGGTCGATGTCCGCGCCGGCGGCTGGCTGATCGCGATGCACCTCGACGATCAGCGCCGCTTCGCCTTCGGCTACGATATCGGCCTCAACAGCGCCGTCGCCCATCGTCTCGCCAACGACAAATCCGCTACCGCCGATGCGCTTGCGCTTGCGGGCGTTCCCTGCATTCCGCATCACCTCTTCCTCAATCCGAAGCTGGGCAAGAATGTCGTCGGCGCCACCTGGCGAGAGCAGATGCTTGAGCTGCTTGGCGACCATCCGCAAGGCGTGGTGGTGAAGCCGAACGAGGGGACGTCGGGACGATCGGTGTTCAAGGTGACGACCGAGGCGGAACTCGACCACGCCGCCAGCGAGGTCTTTGCGATGAGCACAGGGCTCGTGATCTCGCCCTATGTCGCGATCGAGGATGAGGTCCGTGTCGTGCTACTTGGTGATGCGCCCCGCATCGTCTACAGCAAGCAGCGCGGCGCGGATTGGCGACACAATCTCGATGCCGGCGCAAAGCCGGTGCTGCTGGAGGACGGCGAGATTCGAACGGCCTGCGCGAAGCTCGCAATCGATGCCGCGAGCGCCATCGGCATCACCTTCGCCTCGATCGACGTGGTGCGCGTCGATGGGGCCTGGCGGGTGCTCGAGATCAACTCCGGCGTGATGATGGAGGCGCTGGGCAAGCTTCATCCGGAACTGGTGCAGGCGACCTATGACGCGGCGCTGGACCGGGTGTTTAAGGATGCTTCCGCGAGCACCAAACCATCACCGTCATCCTGAGGCGGCTGCTTCTTCAGCGGCCCTCGAAGGGCCACGGCCCGGGCTGTCGCTGCATCCCGGCCGCTCATCCTTCGAGGCTCGCCCAGCGTGCTCTGCACCGCCAGGCTCGCACCTCAGGATGACGGGATAGCGAGCTAATTATTCGCGCTGGCGGAATCGTCCATGGCCTTGAAGGCTTCTTCCAGCTGCAGCGAGATCGGTACGTTCAGCCGCTCGCCGGTGGGAAGCCTTGCCGTGAACCATTTATTATAGAGCGGGACGAGGTCGCGGTTGGAGCCGAGCTTGCGGAAGGCGCGTTCGACCACGGCGGAGAGCTGCGGCTCGCCCTTACGGAACATGATGCCGTAGGGATCGTAGGACAGGTAATCGCCGGTGACGCGGAACTTGTCCTGCGCCTTGTGGCGCGCGATCAGGCCGGAGAGCAGGATGTCGTCGGTGGCGAACGCAGCGGCCTTGCCGTCGACGAGCATCTGATAGGACTGCTCGTGATCGGCGCCGGTGACGATGTTCAGCCCGAGCGAAAACTTCTTGTCGGCCGCCTGGATCGCCTGCTCGTTGGTGGTGCCCTTCGTCACCACGATGGTCTTGCCCTTGAGGTCGGCCAGCTGCCGCACACCGGACGCCTTCGGCACCATCAGCTTGGTGCCGGCGACGAAGATCAACGGCGAGAACGCGACGCGCCTGGCGCGCTCGGCGTTGGCCGTGGTCGAGCCGCATTCCAGATCGACCTTGTTCTGGAGCACCGCGTCGATGCGGTCGTCCGAGGTGACCTTGACGTAGTCGATCTTCAGATTGGGATCGTCGACCTCGATGCCGATCTCCTCCACGATGGCCTCGCACAATTCGAGACTGTAGCCGATCGGCCGGCCCGACTGGTCGAGGAAGGAGAACGGCGGCGAGCTCTCGCGATAGCCGAGCCGCACGGTGTGACTGTTCTTGATCGCCGACAGCGTCGGGCTAAGCCCTTCGCTGCCGGTCTGCGCGGCGGCGCCGGTTGTCAGCAGACACGCTGCCAGCAACAGGCCGCCCGATATCGCCAATGAGCGGCGCATGATGTACCTCCGTCAATGGCCGGCCATCGCGGGCAATTCGCCGGGCACCATACCCGGCGTCGCCACCTCGCCCGGTCCGAGCTCGTGCTCGGGCCCGAGCTCGCCTTCCCACTTCGCGACCACGGCGGTGGCGAGCGAGTTGCCGATCACGTTGGTCGCGCTGCGGCCCATGTCGAGGAAGGTGTCGATGCCCATGATCATCAAGAGGCCGGCCTCGGGGATGCCGAACTGCGACAGCGTCGAGGCGATCACCACGAGCGAGGCGCGCGGCACGCCGGCGACGCCCTTGGAGGTGATCATCAGGGTCGCGAGCATCGCGAGCTGCGTCGCGAGCGACATCTCGATGTGATAGGTCTGCGCGATGAAGATGCTGGCGAAGGTGCAGTACATCATCGTGCCGTCGAGGTTGAAGGAGTAGCCGAGCGGCAGCACGAAGCTCGAGATCCGCGACGAGGCGCCGAACTTGGTGAGGCCCTCCAGCGTCTTCGGATAGGCCGCCTCCGAGCTCGCGGTGGAGAAGGCGATCATCAGCGGCTCGCGGATCAGCCTCAACAGATGGCTGTAGCGCGGCCCGATCACGACGAAGCCGACGACCACCAGGATGGCCCACAGGATCGCGAGCGCGAGATAGAAGCCGCCCATGAAGACGACGAGCTTCCACAGCACGCCGAGACCGTTCTTGGCGACGGTAGCGGTGATGGCGGCCCACACCGCGAGCGGCGCGAACAGCATCACATAGCTCGTCACCTTGAGCATGATGTGGGCGACGTCGTCGATCATCGCCAGGATCGGCTTGGAGCGCTCCGGCATCGAGCCCATCGCCACCGAGAAGAACACGGCGAAGATCACGATTTGGAGGATCTCGTTCTGCGCCATCGCATCCGCGATCGAGGTCGGGATCAGATGGGTCAGGAATTTCTCGATCGAGAAGGCCGAGACCGGCAGTCCGGTCGATTGCCCCGCCGCGGGAAGCGTGCCTGGGAAGTTCGCGCCGGGCTGGAGCAGATTGACCATGACGAGGCCGAGCAGCAGCGAGACGAAGGAGGCGGTGACGAACCAGCCCATGGTCTTGGCGAAGATGCGTCCGAGCCGCGAGCCGCTGCCCATATGCGCGATGCCGCCGACCAGGGTCGCGAACACCAGCGGCGCGATGATCATCTTGATCAGGCGCAGGAACATCATGGCGATCAGGTTGATGGAGGACGCCCACTCGGCGCGCGTATCGGGCAGGAAGTTGAAGATCGCCGCCCCCATGACGATGCCCAGCACCATCGCGGCCAGAATGTATTGCGTAAACCTGTTCGACATTGAAAGACCCCACTACATCGGCCGCTTCATGATGTCGCAGATATCACGGCGACGCAACACGCTTTGCGTGCACCTGCTCGGGGCGAGATGTTCCCATTGCACGAAAAGGGCGCGCGATCTAGCCTTCATGCAGCGCACAACGAATGTGGCTTGCACGTTTTCTTTGCGGCGGCTGCATCAATAATCGTCAAACAAATGAAGAGGGAAACGCCATGAGCGGCAGCATCAATCGCCAGATCCTTCTGGTGGAAAAGCCCAGCGGCAAGCTCGGCCCCGAACATTTTCGCATGATCGATGGTGCGATGCCGGAGCCGAAGGACGGCGAGGCTTTGCTGCGCGTGCGATACATCTCGCTCGACGCCGCCAACCGCGCCTGGATGCACGGCGCGACCTATCGTTCGGCCGTGGAGGCCAACAGCGTGATGGCCGGCGGCGGTATCGCCGAGGTCGTCAGCTCGAAGGCCGAGGGACTCGCGGCAGGCGACATCGTGTTCGGCGACACCGGCTGGCAGGAATATGCCGCGGTGGCGGCAAAGCATCTGACAAAGATGCCGAAGCTGGAGCCGATGACGCATCTGCTCAGCGTGTTCGGCATCGCCGGCCTCACCGCCTATTTCGGCTTGCTGGAGGTTGGCAAGCCCAACGAGGGCGAGACCGTCGTGGTCTCCGCGGCTGCAGGCTCGGTCGGCTCGATCGTCGGGCAGATCGCCAAGATCAAAGGGTGCCGTGTGGTCGGCATCGCCGGCGGTGCCGACAAGTGCAACTGGCTGACCTCCGAGCTCGGCTTGGATGCGGCGGTCGACTACAAGGATGGCGCGGTGTTCAAGGCCTTGCGCGCGGCGGCGCCGAAAGGGATCGACGTCTATTTCGACAATGTCGGCGGCGACATTCTGGAAGCATGCCTGCCGCAGATGAACAATTACGGCCGCATCGCCTGCTGCGGTGCGATCTCGCAATATGACGGCGCGCCCTCAGCGCACGGCCCGCGCGGCGTGCCCGGCCTGATCGTGGTGAAACGGCTGGTGATGCAGGGCTTCATCGTGATGGACTACATGAAGGACAGCCAGCGCGCGCTCGCCGACCTCCAGGCCTGGGTGAAATCCGGCAGACTGAAGGTGCAGGAAGACATCATCGAGGGCCTCGAGAACACGCCGAAGGCGCTGATCGGATTGCTGGCCGGCGAGAACCGCGGCAAGCGCATGGTCAAGCTCTGACGACGCAGTAAGGTCGCAATTGCACAGCTAGTATTGACTTGCGGTAGAGGTCGAAGCGGCCAATGATGCCGCTTGCGACGCATTACGCGCGACGATTGTTTGCATCACTTTTAATAAAGCGTCGGCATTACCGACAGGGCAGGAATTCACCCCAATGTTCAACACGTTGAAACATGCTTCAACGCGCACCGCGTTGCTCGCGGCGACGCTCTTCGCAACTGCAATAGGCGCATTCGCGCAAGCCCCGACCGAGGCGCAGAAGAGCGCCATCCGCTCCGCATGCCGCTCGGACTTCATGGCGCACTGCGCGAGCGTGACGCCGGGCGGCGTGGAAGCCTATCAATGTCTGGCAAAGAACATGTCCAATCTGTCGGCGGGTTGCCAAACCGCGGTCCGCGCGGTCGAGCCCGCTGCGGCTCCCAAGACCGAAGCTGCTCCCGCAAAGTCTGAACCGGCCAAATCCGGACCAGCCAAATCCGAACCAGCCAAAACGGAAGCTGCGCCGGCCGCCGAACCTGCGGCCAAGCCGGCAGCGGCAGCCGCTCCGAAGGCCGCGGCCGCAAAGCAACCGAGCAGCACACAGGTCGCTGCGGTCAAGAGCGCGTGCCGGGCGGATTATCCCAAGGTCTGCGCCAGCGTGCCGCCCGGCGGCGCCCCCGCGCTCGAATGCCTGGAGAAGAACAAGGCCAAGGTTTCGCCGGCCTGCGAGAAGGCCGTAACCGCCGCAGCTGGTGGCGGCGGCGTGGCAGCCGCAGCGCCAGCGGCCGGTGCTGCACCGGCTGCGGCGCCGGCCGTGATCGCGTTACGCCCGCTGCGGCCGCGCGAAGAGCTGTTCATCGTCCGCTCCGCCTGCGGCGCCGACATCCGCTCGCTCTGTGCCGGCGTCGCGCCCGGCGGCGGCCGCATCATCCAGTGTATCTCCAACCAAGCCGCGTCGCTGTCGCCCGCGTGCAAGGACGTGCTCGCACCGTTCGCGGCGCGTTAGCCAACGCACACTTCACGCGCCACTGCGCGGCGTCTATCGCGCGGGCTGCGCCGGCCCCAATGCTGCCGTCGCGGTCCGCAAGCCGGTTCCGGTGGCTCGCTGCACCCGGGTGCTGGTGGACGGGGTCGACGTGAAGCGCTGCCTCTGACCGCCCGGGTGGCCAATCCGGCCCGGTTTGGCTATGGTTCGCATCTAGCGGGTTCGGACAGGCGCAAACGCGTGTCCGAGAGCGGGCTTCGACGCGCCACGCCTTACCGATAATTCCGCTGGCGTGGGAGGCCGGAGCACATTAGTCTACCCCCAAGATAGTAAGTATACTGTCAATTAGGGAGGAAGACGTTGCGGATCGCCGTGATTGGCGGGGGGCCCGGCGGGCTCTACTTCGCCTATCTCTGGAAGAAGCGTCACCCCGAGGATCAGGTCGACCTGTTCGAGCAGAACCCGGCCGACGCGACCTGGGGCTTTGGCGTCGTGTTCTCCGACCAGGCCCTGGAGTTCCTGCGCGCCGACGACCCCGAGACGGTCGACGCGATCGCCCCGCACATGGAAAGCTGGGAGAACATCACGCTGAGCCTGCATGGCGACAGCGTCGCCATCGACGGCGTCGGCTTCTCCTCGATCGGACGGCTCGAGCTGTTGAGATTCTTGCAGCAGCGCGCGCTCAATGTCGGCGTCACGTCGCGGTTCGACACGCAGATCCATTCCATCGACCAGCTCAACGGCCACGATCTGATCGTCGCCGCCGACGGGCTGAACTCGCTGGTGCGCCGCGCCTATGAAGGCGATTTCGGCACCTCGCTGTCCTACTCCTCCAACAAGTTCGTCTGGTACGGCACCTCAAAGCGCTTCGACACGCTGTCGCAGACGTTCGTGAAGACTGATCGCGGCGTCTTCAACGCGCATCACTACCGCTACTCGCCGAACATGAGCACCTTCCTGGTCGAGTGCGACCACGCGACCTGGCAGGCCTATGGCTTCGCCTACAAGGACGTCGAGCAATCCAAGGGCGTCTGCGAGGAGGTGTTTGCCGACACGCTCGGCGGCCACTGCCTCGTCTCAAACAAGTCGGTGTGGCGCAACTTCCCCTGGGTCTGGAACGAGCACTGGTCGTTCAAGAACATGGTGCTGATCGGTGACGCGCTGCATTCGGCGCATTTCTCGATCGGCTCGGGCACGCGGCTCGCGATTGAGGACGCCATCGCGCTGATCAAGGCGCTGGAATCGGATGCGCATCTGTCGACGGCGCTGCATCGCTACCAGGCCGCGCGCAAACCGATCGTGCAGAAGCTCGTCAACGCCGCCCGCACCTCCGCCTTCTGGTACGAGCATTTCGCCGAGCACATGCAGCTCGAGCTGATGGACTTTGCCTACAGCTACATCACCCGCTCCGGCCGCATCGACGATGCACGCCTGCGCCATATGTCGCCCGCCTTCATGGCGCGTTACGAGGCCACCAGAAACGGCGCAGACGCCGGCGGCGAGGCTACGGCATGAGCAACGTGATTCCTGACCAGGTGCCGGCCGACAGCCCGGGGGCGCGCGAGATCGGCTTTGCCGTTCCGGACATTTACAACGCCGGCCGCGTGCTGTTCGACAATCTCGGCAAAGGCCGTGGCGACAAGGTCGCGCTGATCGGGCCGGCGGGCACGCGGACCTATGCCGAGCTGTGCGCGGAGGCATGCCGCTGGGGCAACGGCTTTGTCTCGCTTGGCTTGAAGCGCGGCGACCGTGTGCTGCTGTTCCTCGACGACACGCCAGCCTATCCGGCCGCCTTCTTCGGCGCGGTGCGCGCCGGCTTCGTGCCGCTCTTGATCAACACACTGACGCCGCCGGACCTCTTGCAATTCTATCTCGCCGATTCCGCCGCGGCGGTTGCCGTGGCGGACGCCGAGTTCTGCGCGCGCTTCAATGCCGAGGCGTGCAAGGATACGAAGCTGCACACGCTGATCGTTGTCAATGGCGATGCGCGCGGGCATGCCGCGCCTGCGGCGCTCGCGGCGGCAAGCTGGCTCGCGCAATTCCCGGCTGAACTGGCGGAAGCTCCGACGCATCGCAACGAGATGGCGTTCTGGATGTACTCCTCCGGCTCGACCGGCCGGCCCAAGGGCATCGTGCATCTCCAGCACGACATGGCGTATAGCGAGGTCGCCTTTGCACGGAACGTGCTGAAGCTGACGCCGGACGACATCTGCTTCTCGGTGCCGAAGATCTTCTTCGCCTATGGTTTCGGCAACTCCGTCACCTTCCCGTTCTCGGCCGGTGCCGCAACGCTGCTGCTGCCAGGCCAGCCGAAGCCCGCCGCGATCTTCGCGGCGATCGAGCAGTACAAACCGACGGTCTTCTTCGGCCTGCCGACGCTGTACACGTCGCTGACCAAGGCGGAGGGCGCGGACAAAACGAATTTTTCGTCGCTGCGCATGTCGCTCTCTGCGGCCGAGGTGCTCTCGGCCGAGGTCTTCAACGGCTGGAAGACGCTCACGGGGCTGGAGATCGTCGAAGGCCTCGGCTCGACCGAGGTGCTGCACATCTATCTCTCCAACCGTCCCGAGCGGAAGAAGCTCGGCGCCGCGGGCCTGCGCGTGCCCGGCTACGAGGTCGCGCTGCGCGACAAGGATGGCCGTGACGTCGGCGACAACGAGGAAGGGATTCTGTGGGTACGGGGTGATTCCAACACGCCGCTGTACTGGAACCGGCCGGACAAATCCGCCGAGACGATCCGCGATGCAGGGTGGATCTACACCGGCGACCGCTTCGTGCGCGATGCCGACGGCTTCCATTTCTTCCGCGGCAGAGCGGATGATCTGATCAAGATCTCCGGCCAGTGGGTCTATCCGCTCGAGGTCGAGCTCTGCCTCGCCGACCACCCTGATATCCGCGAATGCGCCGTGTTCGCCGCCGAGCTGCCGGACCGGCGCATGACGCTGAAGGCGGTGGTGGTGATGAACAACCGCGCGGTGGACCAGGGCGAGACGACGCGCCGGCTGCAGGATTACGTGAAAGGCAAGCTGCTGCCGTACAAATATCCGCGCGAGGTGATCTTCACCGACGAGCTGCCGAAGACGGGCACGGGGAAGATCGACCGCCAGGCGTTGCTCAGGATGTGAGACCGACGGAAGTGAGGGGCGCGCTTGCGCCGCCACACATCCGCTGTCATCGCCCGCCCTGTGCGCACTTGCGCACTGGGGCGGGCGATCCAGTATTCCGAAAGAGCGAGGGTACGGAGAAGGCGCGGCGTACTGGATTCCCCGCCGAAGCCTGTCATCGGGCTCGCCGAAGGCGAGACCCGGTGGCGGGGAATGACACCGTTATTGTTGCGAAGGCAGCATTTTACTCACCCTGCCTTGCCCAGATGCTCCAGCGCATCCTCGGCCCGGAGCGGCACGCGCGAGGCCTCGTTGTTGAGGTCGACGAGCTGTGTCAGCAGCCCCATCAGCGCCTTGCGGTCGGCGGGCTTCAGCGGCTCCAGCATGCGGGCCTGGGCGCGTTCGACGGCGGGGATGATCTCGCGCAGGATCGCTGCGCCAGCCTTGGTCAGATAGAGCAGCTTGATCCGCTTGTCCTCGGGCGCCGGCTTGCGCTCGACAAGCTCCTTGGCCTGGAGCCGCTCGATCACGCTGCCGAGCGTCGAGCGGTCGAACGCGATCACTGCCGACAGCCGCGTCGCGTCGATGCCGGGATGGGTATGGATCGCGATCAGCGCCGCGTATTGCACCGGCGTGAGATCGAACGCCTTGCACTCCTCCATGAAGATCGAAACCGCGATCTGCTGCATGCGCCGGAACAGGTAGCCCGGCGCGGCATAGACCGCGTCGATCGTGATGGGAGCCGCAGGCTTACTCGGCATCGGCCTGCTTCTCCGGTGCGGCATTGGCGAAGGCCGGCAGCGCCTTGGCCGCAGCCTCGGCCTTGAGCAGGCGCGGATAGGCTGAGACATCGACGCCGAAGCGGCGCGCATTGGCGAGCTGCGGCACCAGGCAGAGGTCGGCGAGCGTCGGCGCATCGCCGAAGCAGAACGGACCGGGCTCGTTCTTGATCAGCGTCTCGCAGGCCGACAGGCCCTCGCGGTTGACCCAGGCGGCCCAGTCCTGGACCTTCTCCTCGGCCAGGCCGAGCTCGCGCAGCCGCGCCAGCACCTTCAAATTCTGCACCGGATGGGTGTCGCAGGCGATTGCCAGCGCGAACGCCCGCACCTTGGCGCGGCGCAGCGGATCCTTCGGCAGCAGCGGCGGGTTAGGATGGGTCTCGTCGAGCCATTCGATGATGGCGACCGATTGGGTCAGAACTGCGCCCGCATCGTTCTCCAGTGCCGGCACCAGGCCTTGCGGGTTGATGGCGAGATAGGCGGGCGCGCATTGCTCCCCCTTGCGCAGGTGATGCGGCAGGTGCTCGGCGCCGAGGCCCTTGAGGTTCAGCGCGATCCGCACGCGATAGGCGGCGCTGGAGCGGAAATAGCCGTGCAGCTTCATCGAGACCCTCCCTTTTGATTTGCGCCGTCATTCCGGGGCGACGCGCCAGCGCCGAGCCGGAATCTCGAGGTTCCGGGTTCTCGCTTTGCGAGCCCCGGAACGACAGCCTCTGGTGACCGTCCGCCGCGTTGACGCTACCTAGATCGTCAGTATACTGTCAATCAACAAAACGAACGGGAGCGCACCATGGAAGCCGTGACCAAGACGCCCGAACGCGAGGCGTTTTACAAGAAGATCGACGGCGAGAATCTCACCGCGCTGTGGACCGTGATGAGCGATCTGATCACGCCCGAGCCGAGGAGCGCGTGCCGGCCCCACCTCTGGAAATTCGACGTCATCCGCGACTACATGACCGAGGCCGGCAAGCTGATCACGGCCAAGGAGGCCGAGCGGCGCGTGCTGGTGCTGGAGAACCCGGGCCTGCGCGGACAATCGAAGATCACGACCTCGCTTTATGCCGGCGTGCAGATGGTAGTGCCCGGCGACGTCGCGCCCGCGCACCGCCACAGCCAGTCGGCGCTGCGCTTCGTGCTCGAAGGCAAGGGCGCGCACACCGCCGTAGACGGCGAGCGCACCGCGATGGAGCCCGGCGACTTCATCATCACGCCGTCGATGACCTGGCATGATCATTCCAATGAAACTGATGAGCCGATGTTCTGGCTGGACGGCCTCGACATTCCGCTGGTGCAGTTCTTCGACTGCTCGTTTGCGGAGGGTTCGAAAGAGGACCAGCAGAAGATCACAAAACCGGCCGGCGACAGCTTTGCGCGCTACGGCCACAACCTCCTGCCGGTCGATGTGAAGCGGAGCTCAAAGACGTCGCCGATCTTCAGCTATCCCTACGCCTACACCCGCGAGGCGCTGGAGAAGGCTCGCGCGAGCCAGGAGTGGGACGCCTGCCACGGGCTGAAGCTGAAGTTCAGCAACCCCGAGACCGGCGATTTCGCGATGCCGACCATCGGCACCTTCATCCAGCTGCTGCCGAAGGGTTTTAGCACCGCGCGCTATCGATCGACGGACGCGACGGTGTTCTGTCCGATCGAGGGACGCGGCCGCAGCCGGATCGGCGATGCCGTGTTCGACTGGGGCCCGCGCGATTTGTTCGTGGTGCCGAGCTGGCATTGGGTGACGCACGAGGCGGACGAGGATGCCGTGCTGTTCAGCTTCTCGGACCGGCCGGTGCAGCAGAAGCTGGATTTGTTTCGGGAGGATCGCGGCAACGCGTGATGTGGGGTTCGCGCGCCTCACATCCGGTGTCGTCCCTGCGAACACGTGCTTTCGCAGGGACGACAGCGTGGCTACCGCCAGTGCAACAGCCGCATCTCCAGCCAGCCGATCACCTTCCCCACCGCGAGGCCGAACACCGACAGGATCACCACGCCCGCGAGCAGTTGATCGGTCTGCATCAGATTGCCGGCTTGGAGCACGAAGGCGCCGATGCCGAATTGCGCGCCGATCATCTCGGCGCTGACGACGAGCAAGAGCGCAACGGAGGCTGTGATGCGGAAGCCGGCAAGAATCGCGGGCAGCGCGCCGGGCCAGATCACCTTGCGGACGATGGTGGCGAAGGGCACGTTGAAGCTTTGCGCCATGCGGATGAGATTGCGCGGCACCGCATCGACGCCGCTATAGACCGAGATCGCGGTCGAGAAGAACACCCCTAACGCAATGGTCGCGATTTTCGGCTCTTCGCCGATGCCGAGCCAGAGGATCAAGAGCGGCAGCAGCGCGATCTTGGGAATCGGGAACAGCGCCGAGATGAAGGTGATGCCAACGCTGCGCGCGAGCCTCGACAGGCCGATAGCGAATCCGACCGCGACACCGGCTGCGGTCCCGAGCAGCCAGCCGACGCCGATGCGCAGGAGCGAGGCCGAAAGATGCTGCCAGAGCGCGCCTGAGATCGCGAGCTCGTAGATCGCCCGCACGATCGCCGATGGCGCCGGCAGGAACAGTGGGTTGACCAGGCCGGTGCTGCCGGCCGCCTGCCAGATCGCGATGACGAGCGCCAGCGCGATCCAGCCGCCGAAGCGGCTCGACGCGGGCACGAAGCCTGCGCCGCGGAAGCGGACGCGCCGGGTCGTTTCGTCCTTTGCGAGAGTTTCCGCCGGCGCCCGATCAAGCATGCTGCACCTCGCGCTCGGCATCGATGGCTTCGCTGCGGATCAGCGACCAGATCTGGTTTTGAAGCGCCAGCAGCTTTTCCCGCGCTGCCGCTTCGCCGCGCGCCGCGCGCGTCATCGGCACCGTGACGACCTCGCGAATGCGACCCGGCCGTCGCGACAGCACCACAATGCGGTCGGCAAGCCGCGCGGCCTCTTCCAGATTGTGCGTGACATAGACCGCGCCCATGCCGCCGTCGGCGAGCAGGCGGACGAAATCCTCCATCAAGAGCTCACGCGTCTGCGAATCCAGCGCCGACAACGGCTCGTCCATCAGCAGGATGGCGGGCTTCACCGCCAGCGCGCGCGAAATGCCGACGCGCTGGCGCATGCCGCCGGAGAGCTGCTTTGGATAGGTCTGGCGGAAATCGGTCAGGCCTGTGCGGCGCAAGGCGTCGTCCACCAGCGCGCGCCGTTGCGTGACCGAGAGCCGGGAGTGCAGCAGCGGAAATTCGACGTTCTCCTCCACCGTGGCCCAAGGCAGCAGCGCAAAATCCTGGAACACGAAGGTCAGCGGATTGAGACTGTCCGCCGGCGGCGCGCCGCGCAGCTCGGGCGCGCCCGACATCGGCTGCAGCAGGCCGCCGAGGATCGACAGCAGCGTGCTCTTGCCGCAGCCGGAGGGACCGACGATCGCCACCACCTCGCCGGCGCCGACGGTAAACGAGATATCGTCGAGCACGGCGAGATCGCCGAAGCGATGGGTGATGTGGTTGGCAATCAGGTCCATGAATTACGCCCTGTTCTCTCCCCGTCATCCTGAGGTGCGAGCATCGCGATGCGAATGCATCGCGATGGGAGCCTCGAAGGATGACGGCGATGGTGGGGTGCATGCGGCATGAATCAATCCGCCTTCACATAATCCTTGGCGATGATCGCATTCGCATCAAAACCCTTGTCGGCGAATCCCTGCTCCTGCAGCCATTTGATCTGGTTGTCGACGTTCTTCACGTCCAGCTTGCCGTCCGGATCGATATAGGCGCAGTTGCCGACCACCTGCTCGACCGGCAGGTTGGTGTACTTGGCGATGATCTCCAACAGCGGCTTGGTCTTGTCGTTGATCGGGGCGACGCCGTCCTTCGTGGAAGCGAGAATGACATCGTGATATTCGCGGTCGGCTTTTGCGAGCACGCCGAGGAATTTCGTCACCAGCGCCTTGTTGGTCAGCGTCTTCGGCGAAGCGAACACCGCACCCAGCTGCCAGGGCGTCTCGTCGCCGACCCAACCCAGGAATTTTGCACCGCCTTCGTCCATCAGTTTTCGCGCGGTGGAGACCGGCAGCAGCGCCGCGTCGACCGTCTCGCCCTTGAGCGCGGCAGCCGCGTTGGATAATGACTGCAGCGGCACGATTTTCACGTCGGCGAGCTTGAAGCGGTATTTGTCGGCGAGCAGGCCGAGGGAATAGTGAAACGACGAGCCGACCTGCGTGACCGCAATGCGCTTGCCGGCGAGGTCCTTCGGCGTCTTCAGGCCGGCGGCATAGGCATTGTTGCTCGCGAAGTAGCCGATCAGGGGATAGCCGGCCTTCTCGCGGCTCATGCCGCCGATCACCTTCAGCACGCCCTTGCCGGCGAGATTGTAGAGGCCGGCTGTGAAGGCGGTGACGCCGAAATCGACGTCGCCCGACGTGGTGGCGACCGCGATCGGCTGCGCTGCATCGAAGAACTTCAGCTCGACATCGAGGCCGGCGTCGCGGAAATAGCCCTTGTCCTGCGCGATGAAGACGGGCGCAGAGGACGACAGACGGAGCACGCCGACCTTGGCCTTCAGCGCGTCGTCGGCCTGCGCCGCGCCCATGGCCATGATCGCCAACAGGCCAGCAGCTGCGAGCCGTGCAATTCCGATCATCCCGTTTCCTCTCGCGTTTGTCTTGCAGACCGTCACAGGGCCTCGGGCACCATTTGGTCCCGCCCGATGAAGGCGCCCCGTTGTTTCAACGTTTCCTGCAATTTTTCAATGGGGATTTCGCGCGGAATCCGGTTTCCCGAGAGCGCCAGCGCGGCGGCGGAACCGGCTGCCTCGCCCATCACGAAACATGCCCCGGAGACCCGCGCAGCCGACTGGCCCTCATGGGTCATCGAGGCACAGCGGCCGGCGACCAGGAGATTGTCGACGCCTTCCGGCACCAGCATCCGGTAGGGCAGCTCGTTGTAGCCGCGCGATTCCGGGATCGGCGGGAAGGTGAAGACGACATCGCCAGGAACATGGGCCTCGATCGGCCAGCCATTGACGCCGATGGAATCCTCGAACGAGGCGCAGCCAAGCACGTCCTCGCCGCTGAGCTGATAGCCGCCCTTGATGCGGCGCGTTTCGCGGATGCCGAGCTGCGGCGGCAAATCGACGATGTAGGATTTTTCAAAGCCCGGCACGGTGCGCAGGAATTCGAAGGCGGCGAGCGCCTGCTTGCGGCCCTCGATCTCGCCGCGGGTGAGATCGTCAGGCTCGACACCGTTGATCGCATGGCCGTCCTCACGCGCGACTTGCGTAAAGTTGACCCGCCATTCGATGCCGGATTTCTGCGGCCGCACGATCGCGCTCTTGCGCGGAAATGTATGCGTGCCGGCGGCAACCGCCTTTTCCATCAATTGCGGGATGGTCCGCCAGGCATCGCCCGCCTTCTCCGGGTCGATGCCGTTGAGCCGCAGCATCATCGAGGGATAGAGGGGATGGCCGTGCTCGTCGCCGATCTCGTAGGGCGCGCCGGCCCAGATTGCGAGATCGCCGTCGCCGGAGCAATCGATGAAGATCTCCGCGCGCACCGCCTGCCGGCCGGCCTTGGTCTCGACCAGCAGCGCATCGATGCGGCTGTTATGGCCCATCACGACGCCGGCGCCGAGGGCGTGGAAGAGGATGTGCACCTTGTGGCTGGCGAGCAGCTGATCGGCCGCGATCTTGTAGGCCGCGGTGTCATAGGCCTGCGCAAACACTTTGCCGAGGATCAGGTGCGGCGCATTGAGGCCGCCCAAGCGGTCGATCCGCGCCAGCAGATCCGACGCCATGCCCTGCACCAGACGATGCGCCTTGCCGTAGACATTGCCGTGCAGGCCGCAAAAATTGGTGACGCCGGCGGCGGTGCCCATGCCGCCTAGAAAACCGTAGCGCTCGATCAGCAGTGTCTTCCGCCCTGCCCGCGCCGCGGAGGCCGCCGCGACAATGCCGGCCGGCCCGCCGCCGAGGACGACGACTTCATATTCGCCGTAGAGCGGCACCTTCCGTGCCGGTTCTTCGATCATGGCCCGCATGGTGCGTTCCTTCCCAAAATTCCTTGCTTGCAGCCGACTATGAATTAACGCGCAGAAGGCTACAATCCACCAAAATACGCGATCAGCTTTCGCAAATCGAGAAAGGTCAAAGTGGACATCCTGGTGAACCTTCAGGCCTTCCTCGCCACCGCCGATGCCGCCGGCTTCTCCGCCGCCGCGCGAAAGCTCAATGTCTCGACCTCCGTTGTCGCCAAGCGCGTCACGCAACTGGAGGCACGGATCGGCACCCCGCTGTTCCACCGCTCGACTCGGCAGTTGCGGCTGACTGAGGCCGGACAACGCTACGTGCATCGCGCGCGCGGCGTCGTCACTGACGCCACCGATCTCTTGTCGCGCATGGGTGAGAAGGGCCATGACTTGGTCGATCACCTCCGCATCAAGGCGCCGACCTCGCTGACGGTGGCGCGGCTTGCGGATGCCTTCAGCGCCTTCCAGACCCAAAACCCGCGGCTCAAGCTGGAGATCGTGCTGATCGACCGCCCGGTCGATCCCGTGACTGAAGGATTCGACATCGCCATCGGCGCCTTCCCGCATTCCTTCGGCGGCGTGGTCGACGAGCCGCTGGTGCCGTTGAAGCGGCTGCTCTGCGCTTCGCCGGCCTATTTGAAAAAGCACGGCACGCCAAAGCATCCGCGCGATCTCGTCGAGCATCGCTGCCTCAGCTTCATGCCGACAGGTCCGGAGTGGGTGTTCGACGGGCCGCGCGGCCGCATCAGCATCCAGGTCAGCCCGCTGCTCTCCTCCAACGAGGGACATGTGCTGGCGCGCAGTGCCATCGCCGGTAACGGCATCGCGCTGATGTCGCATTATCTCGTCGCCGATGCCTTGCGCGACGGCTCACTGAAGCCGGTGCTGCGCGACTTTCCGATTCCGGAATTGTGGGTGAAGGCCGCCATCCCCGAGCGGCGCCGCAACGCCGCCGCGGTGCAGGCGCTGCTGACGCTGCTGAAAACATCGCTCGCGCCGTCGCTGTGAGCCGCGGCGAGTGTCACAAGATGCCTGTTGCTCTCGATCGAGGGAGCTGAGAGAAGGTCGGCGATGGATTCGATGCTCTTGAAACTAGCCCTGCCCGCCTTTGGTCGTTCTCGCGATCTCCAGCGCTCCCGCCGCGGCGTTGGAGCAAAACTGCCGCTTCATCCAGGCCAAGCCGGATCGCGAGGCCTGCTACAAGCGGCAGGAGGAAGAACTGGCCGCCAAGCGTAAACCCGTGGCGCCGATGGACGAGAGCAAGACGTTTGAATCGCTGCGCCAGATGCGACAGGATGACGACGCGGTCTATCGCAGCATCAACAACATCTGCCGCGGCTGCTGACGTTCAGTCTTTGCCGCCGCCCCAATTCGCAGCGCGCTTCTCGGCGAACGAGGCCAGCCCTTCCGCCGCTTCGTTGCTCTGGCGCTTGAGCGAATGCAGCTGCACGAGCCGTTTGTAGGCGGCATCGTCCACCGCCATACCGCCGAACGAGCTTTCCAGCGCAAGCCGCTTTGTCTCGGCCATCGCTTCCGGACCGTTCGCCAGCAATTGCTCGACTACCTTGGCGCCCGCCGCTTCGAGTTCAGCGAGCGGCACCACCTCATGCACGAGGCCGACGCGGCGGGCATCCTCGGCGCCAAAGCGCTCGCCAGTGAGCGCGTAACGGCGGACCTGCCGGACGCCGATGGCATCGCAGAGCTGCGGGATGATGATCGCGGCGGTCAGGCCCCAGCGCACTTCGGTGATCGAGAACAGGGCGTTGTCGGCGGCGATCACGACGTCGCAGGCCGCGATCACGCCGGTGCCGCCGCCGAAGCAGCCGCCCTGCACCAGCGCGACCGTCGGGACGGCCAAGGTGTTGAGGCGCTGCACGGCCTCGAAGGTCGCCTGCGAGGCCGCCTCGTTGGCCTCGGGCGATCGTGGCCGCACGCCGTTGATCCATTTGAGGTCGGCGCCAGCCTGGAAATGTTTCCCGTTGCCCTTGAGCACGACGATGCGCAAGGCCGGTTTCTTGGCCAGATCGTCTATGGCCGCGAGCACGCCTGCGATCAGAGCACCGTCATAGGCGTTGTTGACCTCCGGCCGGTTCAGCGTGACGGTCGCAACCCCGCGCGCATCGAGGGTCCACAGGACGGGGTTGGCAGTCATCGGCGATCCTCCGATCATTCGTTGGGCGCGCACTATGGCCGAGGCAACGCATCCTGATCCATATCTTTCCAGCGTGGGAAGGCCGCGCCCATCGCATGGCGGCTTGTGTCATGCTGCCGCCGGGCGGCATCTAGGGATCAGGGACGAGACATCACATGCGCATCTGCATTTTCGGCGCGGGCGCCGTCGGCAGCCACATTGCGGTACGGTTGGCGCGCGCCGGCCATGAGGTCTCCTGCGTCATGCGGGGCGCGCATCTGGAAGCCGTGCGGGCGAACGGCCTGAAGCTGCGTGTCGGCGATTCCGAGGTCAGTGCCAAGGTGAACGCATCGGGCGACCCGGCCCAACTCGGTCCGCAGGACGTCGTGATCTCGACGCTGAAGGCGACCGCACTGACCGGGCTGGTCTCCAGCATCAAGCCACTACTCCAGGACGATACCGCCATCGTGTTCGCCCAGAACGGCATTCCCTGGTGGTACGGCATCGGCCTGCCGCCGCGGCATCCCGCCCCGCCCGACATTTCCTTCCTCGATCCGGGCGGGCGGCTGCGCGCCTGCATCCCGAAGGAGCGGATCATCGGCGGCGTCATCTTCTCCTCCAACGAGGTGACCGCGCCCGGCGTGGTGCAGAACCTGACGCCGGACCGCAATCGCCTGCTGATCGGCGAATGCGACGACCGCAACTGCGAGCGCATCACGAAGCTCCGTGGCGTCTTCAACGACGCGCGGCTGGAATCGCCGCCGGTGGCCGATATCCGCGAGGCGATCTGGTCAAAGCTGCTGACCAACATGTCGCTCTCGGTGCTGTGCCTGCTCACCGGCCAGACTGCGCGCGGCCTGCGCGACGATCCCGCCTTCGCCGAGGTGATTCCGCGCATGCTGAACGAGGCCAACGACATCGCCCAGCACTTCATCCCCGAGGTCAAGCGGGTGACGCGCAGCGGCCCCGCTCCCAACCACAAGCCGTCGCTGCTCCAAGATTACGAACTCGGCCGCGCCATGGAGATCGACGTGCTGGTGAAGGCCCCCGCCGCCTTCGCGCGCACCGCCGGCCTGTCGACACCGACGCTCGACCTGATCGCCGCGCTCGCGATCCAGAAGGCGCGTGACAAGGGGCTCTATTCCGCGTGAAGCGCGGCGCGCTTCACGTCATTTTGGGAGCATGATCTGGTCGGAAACCACTGCACACTTTTCCGGATCATGCTCGAGCCTCAGCCGAGCCCCTCGATCCAGGCCGCAAGCGCGTCGAGCACCTCTGTGAGCGCCTCGTCATTGGTGCGGCCGGATTTCTTCAGCACCGCGAAGGAATGATCGCCGCCTTCGATTTCATGCAGCGTCGCCGTCGCCCCGAGCGCTGCGATGACCGGCTTGAGATGTCGGAGATCGGCCAGCCCGTCGCGCGTGCCTTGCAGGAACAGCATGGGGATCGCGACTTGAGCAAGGTGCTCGGCGCGCTCGGATGACGGCTTCTTGTCGGCATGCAGGGGAAAGCCGAGAAAGGCGAGCCCCTTGACGCCAGGCAGCGGAGACTTGGATTGCGCCTGCGAGGTCATGCGCCCGCCGAAGGATTTTCCACCTGCGACGAGCGTCACGCCGGGACAGAGCCGCGCCGCTTCCTCCACCGCCGCGCGGATGGCCGCGTGCGCGACAGCCGGCTGGTCGGGACGGCCCTTCTTCTCCTCCATGTAGGGGAAATTGAATCGGAACGTCGCGATGCCGCGCTCCGCCAAGCCTGCTGCGACCTTCTCCATGAAGGCATGCCGCATGTCCGCGCCCGCGCCATGCGCCAGGACGTAGCAGGCGCGCGCATTGTCCGGCTGCGTCAGGATCGCCGAGACCATGCCGATGGGCTCGATGTCGAGCTTGAGCTCCGCCATTCTGGCCGGCACGACGCGTTACCCCTCGATCCTCGGGCCCGCGCTGCCCGGTGGCCAGAGATAGTTCAGCACGTGATTGAGCGTCGTCATGATCTCGCGGTACCCAGCCTCGCTCTTCACTGAACCGAATTTATCTTCGAGGGCAAGCTTGGCAAAACCGTGAACAGTCGACCAGGCTGCCGCGGCCGCGGTCTTCGCCTGCCTGGGCGTCGCACCGACGAGCTCGGCGATGATGATCTCGAACTCGCGGCCGGCCGCCCGGCTCGCCTGCCTGAGGCGCGGATCGTCCGCGACGAGGCGCTTGTTCGCAAACATCATCTGGAAGCGGCCGGGATGTTTCAGCGCGAATTCGACATAGGCGAGCCCCTGGGCGTGGAGCTTGCCGCGCGCATCCTGCTTGCGGGATGCAGCATCCCGCAGCGCGTTGGCAAGCGCGTCATAACCGCGGATCGCTAGCTCGGTCAAAAGACCCCGCGCATTGCCAAAATGATGCGACGGCGCGGCCGGGGACACGCCGGCGCGGCGGGCGGCCTCGCGCAGGGTGAATCCTTCGGCACCGCGCTCGGCGAGAATGGCTTCGCTGGCGGCGATCAGCGCTTCCTGCAGCTCACCATGATGGTAGCCGGCGTCCGGCCGCTTCGGGGCCTTGCTGTTCGGCTTGGCGGGCGCGGGCGCGATCGGTTTCGTCATGCGCGAACTTGACACTGTTCAGATTGAGAGCTATGCATCTTGACACTGTTTAGATTGATCCGTCGGGAGTTCGAAATGACCGAAATGCAGCCTAGCACCGCGAGCTCGCCGGTGAAACGGCGCCATCTGGTCGGCGGCGCCGTTCTCGGAATGCTCGCAAGCGCGGTCGGCGGCCTTGCCGGCGGCATCGCGCTCGGCCAAGGCGCGGCGCTGCCGCAGCAGAAGCCGAGCGGCCGCCAGCGTTTCACCGACAAGGTCATCATCGTGACCGGCGGCACCTCCGGCATCGGCCGCGCCGCCGCGCTGATGTTCGCCGCCGAAGGCGGCAAGGTCGTGTTCTGCGGACGCAATGTCGAGCGCGGGACGAAGGTGGAGGACGCGATCAAGGCTGGCGGCGGCGACGCCGCGTTCGTTCGGGCCGACGTCCGCAACGAGGCCGAGGTCAAGGCATTGGTCGACAAGACGATCGATCTTCATGGCCGCCTCGATGTCGCTTTCAACAATGCCGGAATTTCCATCGAAAAGCCGCTGCATCAGTACAGTGCGGCCGAATTCGACGACGTGATCAATACCGACCTGCGCGGCGTGTTCCTGTCGATGAAGTACCAGATTCCGCACATGCTACAGAAGGGTGGATCGATCGTCGTCACATCGTCATCTAACGCCATCGCCACGACGGCAAAGCGCTCGGCCTATTCCGCGGCCAAACGCGGGCTCGTCGGGATGGTCCAGGCCGCGGCCCTCGAATATGCCCAGTACGGCATCCGCATCAATACGCTGATCCCCGGCACCACGGATACGCCGTTCATCCGCCGGCTCGCCGGCATGGAAAATCTGCCCGATGCAGCCTGGCACGTCGCCCTCGCGCAATGGGCCAAGAACCACGTGCCGGGGATGCAGCGCGTAGCGACCGCGGAAGAGATCGCGGCCTTCGCCCTCGTGCTCGCCTCGGACGATCATCCCTACACGACGGGCGGCCAGTTCGTCGTCGACGGCGGCAAAACCGCGCAGGCGGGATAGCGCATCGGCCGGCGCAGCCTCAAGACACAATCATTGGCGGCTCCGGCAGGCGTAGCAAGGCGGCGGGCTTGCGCCCGCGCCTAGCCTTGTGGCACGGCTGAGTGCATATCGCCGTCAACGACCGAGGCCATCATGTCCTACCGCTCCTCCTGGATGACCGAAGAGCTCGACGTCTTCCGCGACCAGTTCCGGAAGTATCTCGCCAAGGACCTGGCCCCGCATGCCGAGAAATGGCGCGAGCAGAAGATGGTCGATCGGTTCGCCTGGCGCGGTCTCGGCGAGATGGGCGCGCTGCTGGCGAGCGTGCCGGAGGAATATGGCGGGCTGGGCGCGACCTTCGCCTATGACGCCGCCGTGCTCGACGATCTCGAAAGCACGGTGCCGGAGCTGACGACCGGCGTCTCCGTGCACAGCGCTATCGTGGCGCATTACATCCTCAACTACGGCTCGGAGGAGCAGAAGAAGCGCTGGCTGCCGAAAATGGCCTCGGGCGAGATGGTCGGGGCCATCGCCATGACCGAGCCCGGCACCGGGTCGGACCTGCAGAGCGTCAAGACCACCGCGAGGAAGCAGGGCAATTCCTACGTCATCAACGGCCAGAAGACCTTCATCACGAACGGCCAGGCCGCCGATCTCGTCATCGTGGTCGCGCGCACCGGCGAGCCCGGCGCCAAGGGCATTTCGCTGATCGTGGTCGAGACCGCGGGCGCTGACGGCTACAAGCGCGGGCGCAACCTCGACAAGATCGGCCTGCACGCCTCCGACACCTCGGAGCTATTCTTCGATAACGTCACCGTGCCGCCGGAGAACCTGCTCGGCAAGGAGGAAGGTCAGGGCTTTGTCCAGCTGATGCAGCAATTGCCGCAGGAGCGCCTTGCGCTTGCGGTCGGCGCCGTCGCCTCGATGGAGCGGGCGGTCAAACTCACCATCGAATACACCAAGGAGCGGAAGGCATTCGGCAAGCCGTTGATGGACTTCCAGAACACCGCCTTCAGGCTCGCCGAGCGCAAGACCGAGGCGATGATCGCGCGCGTCTTTGTCGATTGGTGCATCGAGCGGCTGATCGCAAAGGACCTCGACACCGTCACGGCGTCGATGGCGAAATACTGGTGCTCGGACAAGCAGGTGCAGACCGCGGACGAATGCCTCCAGCTGTTCGGCGGCTACGGCTACATGCAGGAATACCCGATCTCGCGCATTTTCATCGATTCCCGCATCCAGAAGATCTATGGCGGCACCAACGAGATCATGAAGCTGCTGATCGCGAGGTCGTTGTAGTCTGCAACGACAATTGCTCAGGCTCTTCCGAAAGGAACTTGACGCCCAGACGGCGGAGCAGCTCAGAAGAGTCTCCGCAGCGCAATAGCCGACGAGGTCCTACCACGAGCAAACCTGATCCGCTCAGTTCGGATGCCACCAGCGGCCGCCGATGACGACGCCTTCGGAGACGATTTTGCGGTCGCCGATCAGGTGCTCGCCGACGACGTCCTCGTAGTCGAACTGGCCGTGCTTGACCGTAACAAGCGTGGCGTCGCCGACGCTGCCGGGCTTGAGGCTGCCGAGCTCGGGCCGGCGCAGCGCCATCGCCGCATTCACCGTCGAGGCCGCGACCACTTCGGACAGCTCCATGCCCATGCACAGGAATTTCGACATGGTCGTGACCTGGTCGAAGGCCGGGCCGTCGATGCAGAGCTGATGGATGTCTGAGGAGATCGTGTCCGGATAGAAGCTGTTGGCGAGCATGGCGCGCGCGGTCTTGAACGCGAACGAGCCCTTGCCGTGGCCGATGTCAAACAGCACGCCGCGCTCCCGCGCGTCCAGCACCGCTCTTTTTACCGTACCCTGCGCCGTCGCCGGCGTGTTGGGGAATGGGCGGAACGCATGGGTGAGAACGTCGCCGGGACGCAGGCGCGCCAGCACGTCCTCATAGCTCGGCGGCGGATGGTCGATATGCGCCATCAGCGGCATGCCGACCTCGTTGGCGACCTCGAGCGCGATGTCGAGCGGCACCGCGCCTGACGTGCCGGAGGAATGCAGGCCGACGCGGACCTTGATGCCGACGATGAGATCGCGGTTGGCATCGGCCACCTTAGCCGCCTCGACCGGATTCATCAGCCGCAGCTCCTCGCTCTCGCCGACCATGATCCGGTGCGAGAAACCGAAGATGCCGGCATGCGAGACGTGCAGATAGGCGAGGATGCGGACCTGGCTCGGCTCGATGACATGCTTGCGGAAGCCGGCGAAATTGCCGGGACCGGCGCTGCCGGTGTCCACCGCCGTGGTGACGCCCGAGAGGCGGCAGAAATCCTCGGCATCGATGCCGAGCGAGGTGCCGCCCCAATAGACGTGCGTATGCAGATCGATCAGCCCCGGCGTGACGATGAACTGCGAGACGTCGCGCACCTGGGTGCCCGGGTCCGCCTTGAGCCCAGTGCCGATCGCGGCGACCTTGCCGCCCGAAAATGCGACATCCGTCACGGCGTCGAGCTTCTGGGACGGGTCAATCACCCGCCCACCGCGCAGGATCAGGTCGAAAGGCATTCTGGTCTCCGGATGTAGCTGTGAAGCGGCTGACCATCCGTCAGCCGAAAGAGGGGAAGCCTGCCACTTCTAGCAATTTCTACGCCGGAGTCCTTTGGCAAACGGGGACGATGTCCCATACCAAAATGGCGATACGAGAGATTGGTCTAGAAACGCCATCTCCCGCTGGCATGTGCAAACATTGGTGCCGGCTACCTTGCGCCGCGCTTTCGCCGCCATGTCGGCGTGACACCGGAGCCGCAAGCGCTTTGCACGGTTCGTGGACGCGAGAGCAACCCGATCGCGCCCGCCGGCAGACGACCGCGTCAGCGATTAAGCGAGAATGGCGATCCCGGGAAGACTCGAACTTCCGACCTACGGTTTAGGAAACCGCCGCTCTATCCGGCTGAGCTACGGGACCGCGTTGAAGTTGTTGGCGAATTCTTCGAACGTCGGATCCTGCTCCGAATTCGCCGCTTCACATCGCCATTCTCTAATGAAAGAGCAGCCGCACATCAAGCGAACGCTTGCGGCGGCGAGGCCGGGAACCGGACGCCGGCCCTGCGGGGCATCTCGCTGAAGCTGCCGCTTCCTGGCGGCGACCGATCACCGCACCCCGCCCAGCTGGCGCCCGGACTTGCCCGGTGCGGTCAATTTGAGCTTGACGCATCCTCGATTGCGTCAAAAATCCAGCCGTGACATTGGCCGCTGTTGTTGTCCCTGCCGACCGCGCGCAGCCGGCGCTGTTTTCCTGGAGGCGGCTGCAATATTGCGATGGTGCCGAGCGCTGGAAAAAAAGCGCCGTCCCGAATGTGGGACGGCAGTTTAGGGAGGATCATGAAGAGGGAGGTCTCCGGCAGATCGATCGTGCGCTGCGCATAGACGCGGCTTCCGAGACTACCGTCCGCGCCAAGCGCGGTGATCATCAGAAAGTCCCCGCGCAGCTCGACAAGGATGATCTCCTCGTGAGTTTTACTTGTCGGAACGTGCGGAGCGTCGCAGGTTGAGAAACGAAGTTCGTTCTTCATTCGGATTGTGAAGTCGGCCATTCCGTTGCCCCGGCTGCTGATTGACTGGCATTGAGAGAGATTGCAGGGGCTGGCGGGTAAACTGTCGGGGCGATGTCCCGGTGCCGAAATATCTAGCTCTAGGTAGCCCACCGTTGCCTCTTGGTGCTGGTTGCATCCCGTTGGCCGGAGTAGGCCTTGCGTGTGAGAGCATCGTGAAGGGCCTCATCGCGATGACGAAAGATCATTTCACGGTGAAATAACGGGAGATATCCTTAAAGATCGGCGAGGTAGATGCGAGGACGCCATGGCATCACATGGGACCATTTCTTCTACGCAATTTCGCAGGACCGCTCATTTTCAGCCACGCTCGAGGGACTTGGGAGAAGACCCCTGCGGCTTCTGCCACTTCATCTCGACGCCTGCCGACGAACAGCGCTTCACGCTTGACGGCGTCCGATTTGACCCGTCGGATCCCGATCAATGGGCACGAGCCGAGAGCCTGATGAAAAGGCTCGCGCATCTAATCAGGTTCAATCCGGACGAGAACAAAGCGAAGCCAAATCCCCAGTCAGATCGGCTGCTGCCAGACAATCCCGCAGGCGGGCTAGAGAGCGAATCCGCGTCCTTGTCGGCGGCAGCGATCGGCAAGAGCGGGAGCGGCCGCGCCAACATCTTCGCATTCCTGGCGGTATCGAGGGCCCCGAACGAAGGATCAGCCTGACCACCATTCGGCGGTTTCTCAACGACAGACAACGCGTCACCCCAGCATGACAACCACGTAGCGTGAAAGGAGAGAAGCGATGGCCTATCCGAGAATCAACGTCAGAAACATTCCAGGCAATCACGAGAATTGGGGCAAGCTGGTCAAAACCTGGTCCACGGGCAAGAACTACGTCCGGCATGTGATCACTGACAAGGATCCCTTTCCCGTCGACGTCGATCCCAAGGGCGAGTTTCCCAGGCCGACGAGCTTCCGCGAATTCGTCGCACAGGCCCAGGCCGCCGGCGTTCAGCTGTTCTTCGACGACGGCGAGCAAAATGCCGAGGTCACGGGCAACGAAGCCCTGAAGTTCGAGATGATCGACGTTGAGCCAGATACGCACTACGTGAAGCTGCCACACCGCGACAGGATCGCGGAGTCCGAAATCCGGCTGCTGCGTTCAGGCGTGCCCTATCCATTGCCGGGATTCTACGACCGCATCGAGGGCAGGCCGCCGCTGCCTGAACAAACCAGCAGCCCGAGCCAGAAGGCAAAGCTTCACGCCGAGCGGGTCGGCGAATACACGATCAATACCTGCGGCTGAGGACTGCGCTCACCACGGTCCGAACTCGATACCCTCGACGGGAGCGCCGGCCGCGGCAAGACCGGAGGCCAGGCGTTCCCAGTCTGCACGGATCGCGATCGGAAAAACGTGCAACAGCCAGCGCGTGATGTTCTCGCGCGTTGGTTTCTGCTGGCCGTGCCAATCTGCGGCAACCCGCTCCATCGCCTTCTCCAGATCCGCTCTGGCCTCGTCGAGGCGGCCGAGATGCGCCTTGGCCGCGCATTCCCATACGATGAAGGCCGGCGACATCCCGAGATCCTCGCGAGAGGCATCGCAACATCCCGCATAGTCGGAGCACAGAAACTTGATCGCGCCGGAATAGGCGATCTGCGGCGCCGTGGGCACCGGCGTGATCCGGAGCGATGCGGCCGAGAGCTTCGCTGCGCGGTCGTATTCACCGCAATACGCACAGATCTGGCCCGACGCCATCAAGGTCCAGGGATCGTTTTCGTTCAAATCGACGGCAAGCGCTGCGTGCAGCGTCGATTCGTCGATGCGGCCGAGCAGCTGGTAGGTCCACGCGAGCGCCAGCTGCGCACGCGAATCCAGCGGATCAAGCTGGATCGCACGCTGTGCTATTCGCAGCGTCTCGGGATGCTTGCTACGATCGCGAAATTGTCCTGGAAGCGCGATATGCGCGATGTTGCGGTACTGAACGAGGCCGCTCAAGGCGGGAGAGAAATCCGGCGCATCGGCGAGCAGGCTCTCGATCAAGGCCGCGGCCGCCGGCCAGTCCTTCGAGGCCATTTGCAGCAGCAGGGCTTGGCCGCGCAACCATCGATCGTGGATCTCCAGGGTGATCTCGCCTCCGGCTGCAAGACGACGCAGCCGCTCGGCCGAGACGTGGATGTTCAGCGCCATCGCGATCTGGCGGACGATCCGCTCCTGCGTTTCGAACCACTCCGTCAGCGTGATCGAATGGCGCTCGCTCCAGATGCAGACTGAATTGGCCGCATCGCGCAGGGTGACGACGAGCCGAACCGTGCCGTTCAGCTCATAGGTACTGCCTTCGACGATGTATTCCGGCGGAGACGACCAGGTTCTCGGCTCTGATTCCCAGAGTGGCGGCAATGTCCGCACCGACCATTCGCGAAAGCGCGCGAGGCAGGCGACGAACTCGTGACGAAATCCGTCGACGAGGTGACGCATGCCCTCAGGCACGCCGCTCGCCTGGAACGCGCACACGGATATGAGCAGCCGCTTCGGGGCGGGGGCGAGCGTTTGCGACACGCCATGCAGGCTCCGGGCAATCACCGGGGCCTGCTGTTGCTCGCCCGGTCCCGGCATCTGCTTGATGCGAACGATCAGCTCTTGAGTCTCCTTGGATGGCTCGATGTCGTAGTCGGCCTCCAGAAGGTCCCAGAGAGATTTATAGATCTTCAAGGCTCCGCCGACGTCGCCCCGCGCCGCGCGCGTCCGAATGAGGTGCTGGCAGGCGATTTCGTGCGTTGGATCGAGGTTGAGCAGAGCCAAGGCCGCGTCAGTTGCTTCACGAGAGTCCCCCTCACGGGGCAACAAGCGCTCGAGCGCGAGCGTCAATCTGTCGTGGAACAGCTGGCGCTTGGTCAGCAGCCAGACCTGGAAGGCCGGATCGAGGTTGTCGAGACCGGACAGCAGAGTTTCCGTGATGCGCGGGGTATCGAGCAGTCGCGGATGCACGGTGCCTTGGGCTGCAGCCGCAAGCACCTCGTCGACGTCGCAACGGCGCCGGTCGCGGGAGAGCGACAGGTTTTGCTTGTCAGCCCGGAATCCCTCAAAGCCAGCATTATCGAAGGCAAGCCTGAGGTCATGGACGACCTGCCGCAACGAAGCCCGCGCATGTTCCTCGTCGCTCTCACTCCACAACAAGCCGACCAAGCGTTCGCGCGTATCCTGCGTGTTGTCTGAAAGAGCGAGATAGGCTGTCAACGCCTTGGCCTTGCGCGTCGCGAGTGAAATCTCACGCTCGTCGACTTTGGCGGCGAAATCGCCAAGAAGGCGCAGGGCCAATTGACCGCTCGCCAGCGCTTCCTGAATCCCCGTTGCCACCTCTGATGCTCCACCAATTGCCGGAGTCATGTCAACCACACTTACCCAATCCTATGAAACGCAACCAACCGGCGTCCAGCGATATCTTGGCTTCTAAAATAGTGGAATCTCCTGCCCGGCAAGAGCCGAACTCTCGCGCGCAAGGGAAAAGCGCTTCGTCGCAACCGCTGCCGAAAAAGGTTGCAGATCGGGCGAAACGGCCCTTGCGACGGCAACGCCAAGATCGTGCCGGGTATGATCGACAAGAAAGAGCCGAATACCTCGATCCCGCAGATGGCTCACCAGCCCCTTTAGTCCGCCGGCCGCCGTCGGCAGGCACGCAACGTCCGGCGATATCGCCCGCGGTTGAAGCAATGCGCAATCCTCTGCCGCGAACGCTGCGCGACGCAGATGGCGACGATCCGCTTCATTGAGTGCGGCATCGCCACTCTCGGCCCGCTTGACTGCTGCGACCGGTGCAGACAACTCCATCTGGCACATCTCGAGCACCGCAGCCCTTGCCGCCTCGCTCGCGGCCAGCCTTGACGACAGTCCACATGCCATGTCCCGGCCGTCGCGCCCCAAAGATACGGCCGCAACGACGGGAACGCCGATATCGGTCGTGATATCGAGCAACATGGTCCGCCGCGTCGACTCGCCGTTGCGCAATCGCCCGATCAATTCAGCCGCGGCTTTGGTAGCCGGATGCTCCAACGCAAAGCCCTTCGGGCGGTGGCCACCCAGCCACCACATCGCGGCGGCGTCACGCTCACAGAGCTCCAGAACCGCGCGCAGCGCGGCGGCGTCGAAGCTCGGTCCCGCGGCTGCACCTGACGACAATGCGACGACCGGGTCGATCGCCCTTCGCTCTTGTGGCCGCCTTAGGCAGAGATCGGCCGGCAATAGGCCGGCTTCTCCGGTTGCAGCGTCAACCGCATTGACGCAGTCGATGGGCCGGTTCGCGCCTGACACGGCCTGGCCAACCCAGCCATCGGAGACGAGTCGCGTTCGATCGCTCGCGGCGACCGCTGCCGCGATGTCCCCCGGCCGCTCGAACTGGGAAAGATACTCGGCTGCTTCACCGAGACATGACACCAGCGCTGTCGCTTGCGTCTCGCCATTTCCTGTGACGCTTAGCCGCGCCCCAGCGCGAGCCGTCGCCGCCTGATCAGGCGCGATGACGATCTCGCCGCCAATGCAGTGAAAGCCCGGGGCAAAGGGCGATGCGATCGAGAACGCGCGGCTCAGACGCCCCGTGAGCGCGACGAGCTCGGCCGATGCGAGACCAGCGATGCTGTCCAGCAGCTTGGCGTCAGATTGTGAGCGCAAATCCAGGGCAGCGAGATTCATCGATCGATCCCGGCCAGTTCTCGGTCATTCGCACCAGCATACTAGCTTAAGACGCACGCAAGCCAAACAACCCGCGCAAGTGCGCGTGTCCTCATCACAGCCCACAACCCGAATTCGGTCCCTCGAAACAAGCGAGTCGGTCAAACGAGCGTGAAAAATCGCGCTGAACGGCGATTCTGACTGCTTCCCGGATCACCCCGTCTCTCGTGACAGGTCACGCTGCAATGACGCCTGCCTGCTTAAGGTGCCTGCATCCGATGTGGACGATTGGTCGCAACACGCGTCAGGAGGCGCACCATGAAATTGAGAACGTTGACAGAATCGCACGTTGCGATGTCGGAGGCACCAGGCCGCCGCACGCGAGGGGATCTGCCGGCACTCGAGCGCAGATGGGGCGCGGTGCTCGCCGTCGATGTCGTCGGCTATTCGCGGCTGACGATCCTGGACGCGGAATTGGCCTATTTTCTAGACAAATCTCATCGACGTGAGCTGCTCGATCCGAAGCTCGAGGAGTACTGAGTTCGATTCTTCAAATCGACCGGCGACGGAATCCTGGCCGAATTCGAGACCGCAATTGACGCGACCTACCGTGCCCTCGACATCCAGAAGGGGATGATCGAGCGCGGACAAGGGTCGTTGATGACCTCGCGCATCCCCCACGATCTGACGTCGTTGTTTCCAGAGACCCACAGAAGCACTCGGCAGGACGATCGCGCAATTCCTCATTTAAATAACCTCAGCATCAAAGGAATGAGAGAACTTCGGTCGAAACAAAAGTCGCGAAATCATATTCGAGAATTGCAATGACCGATTCGACTTGCGATCGGCTCAGCCACTGCCTTGACCTACGCCCCAGATCAGGACTTGCCGTAAGCGCCCTGGTAACGGCCCTCGCGAATCGCCTTCATGGTCTCCTCCTCGCGCGCGACCTGGGCGCGCACGGCTTCCAGCAGCGCGGCGGCGCCGGCGGCGGGAAACGACACCACGCCATCCTCGTCGCCGACAACGACGTCGCCGGGCGAGATCACGCTGCCGCCAACCGTGACAGGCACGTTGATCTCGCCGGGGCCGTTCTTGTAAGGGCCGCGATGGATCACCGCGCGGGCATAGCAGGGAAAGTCATCGGCTGCGAAGGCCGCGACATCGCGGATGGCGCCGTCAATGACGTAGCCTTCGGCTTTGCGCCACTGCGCGATGTTCTTCATGATCTCGCCGATCAACGCCCGCGTCTCGTCGCCACCGCCGTCGACCACGATGACGTCGCCGGGACCGACCAGCTCCAGCGCACGGTGGATGGCGAGATTGTCGCCGGGGCGGGTGCGCACTGTGAAGGCCGTGCCCACCAGCTTGCCACCGCGATGATAAGGCTTCAGCCCCACCGCGCCCGGCAGCCGGGCGAGATTGTCCGAGATGACCGAGGTCGGCGCACCGCGAAAGCCCGCGATGATCTCGGCGGACGGCTTCGGAACGCTGTTCGCTGCAATGGTGATGGTCATGTGCAGAAATCCTTCCTTTACTCGGCGTGCGCCCGCGCCTTCGCCGGCATGATCCGGAAGGCGCGTCCTTCCTTCATCCACGCCGCGCGCTCGTCGCGCAACAGTGTTCTGCGAACCTTTCCTGAATCATCGCGCGGCGGCGCGCTGACGATCTCGAAGCTCTCGGGGTGCTTGTAGCGGCTGAGCCGGTCCTTCAAGAAGTCCGCCATGCCGTCGGCGATCGCCTGACCATCGGCATTGGGCTCCGGCTCGATGATGGCGTGCACGCGCTGGCCCAATTCCGAATCTGGCAAGCCGACCACCACGCAGGAGCGCACGCCGGGCGCTTCAGACACCGCGGCCTCCACCTCCGCCGGATAGATGTTGGCGCCGCCACGCAGCACCATGTCGGCGAGGCGGTCGCCGAGATAAAGATAGCCTTCCGCATCCAGCCGGCCGATGTCGCCGAGCGATTCCCAGCCGTCAGCGCGGCGCTTCGGCTCGGCGCCGAGATAGTGATAGGTGGCGTCCTTGCCGTCATTGTTGAGGAAGTAGATCTCGCCGGTCTCGCCCGGCGCGACATCGTTGCCGTCCTCGCCGATGATACGCAGTTTTGCCATCTCGCCGATCTTGCCGACCGAGCCCTTGTGCGTCAGCCATTCCGTGCCTGATATGATGCAGGAGCCCTGCCGCTCGGTGCCGCCATAAAGCTCCCATATCCGCTCGGGCCCGAGCCAGGAAATCCAGTTCTCCTTCAGCCAGGGCGGCATGGGTGCGGCCATGTGAAACACGGTCTGCAAGCTCGACAGGTCGTAGGCATTGCGCACATGCTCCGGCAGCGCCCAGATCCGGTGCATCATGGTCGGGACGAAATTGACCCATTGCACGCGCTCGCGTTCGATCTGACTCAGCGTCTCCTCGGCGTCGAACTTGGTAAGGCCCGTGAGCTTGCCGCCCACGAACAGCGCATAGTGCGACACGATGAACGGCGCATTGTGGTAGAGCGGACCGGGATTGAGCAGCGAGACGCCGATGGGAATGTTGAGCGGCGGCGCTGCAGCCGTGTCGGTGACTGCCGGTTGATGATCGAGGATCACCTTCGGCCGGCCTGTCGAGCCGCCTGAGGTCATCGCTTTCCAGTAGCGCGCCACCGGCGGGGTGAGCGGCTCGTCCGAAAAGCCTGCCGGCACGAAATCCGCAGGCAAACGGTTCGGTGCATTCCAGTCGGCTTCACCGCCAACCACCAGCGCCGGCTTCAGAATGTCGAGCACGGCGGCGGCTTCGCCGCGCGGCAGCCGCCATGACAACGAGGTCGGCGTCGCCCCGCACTTCCACACCGCGAAGGACGTCTCGAAGAACGCGTTGCCGTTGGGCAATCCGATCGCGACGAAGTCGCCGGGCTTGACGCCTTTCGCGGCGAACGCCCGCGCGCGCCGGTTGGCGCCGCGCTCGAGCTCGTCCCATGTTAGGGTATCCTCCCCGTGACGGACGGCGATCGTCCCTTGCGGCTTGCGCTCGGCGTACCAGCGCGGCACATCGGACAGGGGCAGCAGCATCGGGCGTTTCCACTTCTTTTTGGCGTCTTGTTGTTGGCGTCGCCTCATCATAAGGCGCCTTGCGGCATGGACTGTAACAGCGAGCCGTCAGGGCGCTGTAGCTTCGAGGCCACGTCAAGCAAAAAATGTCAGCATTCCAGCCATGAAATTCCCGAGTTCCATGGGTGACAACCCGGCGATAAAGGGGCAAAAATCCGGCTCGACTCAGTTCGGGTTGAGTCGTGTAGGGAATGCTCTCGTAGAATGTCGATTGTGGTTGCATCGCGTCATGCGGCGCCGCTTCTCGTTGCCGCAGCAGGATTTTTTCTGCTGATGTCGTCGCATGCCCAAGCGCAGTGGTGGAAGCGCGCGCCGGTTGATTTCGAAGAATGCGCCGACGCCGCCGAGAAGGCCGCAACCAAGACCGAGAAGACGGCCCAGCTCGCCGACTGCAACGCCAAATTCGCCGGCCGACGCAAGCCGGGCGGCGGCTACTCCTATTACGATTTCCTCCAAGACCGCACCTTCGATATCGCGGGCCCCAATCCGACGCCGGAAGAGCAGAAGAAGATCGACGAAGCCTATACCGCCTATCTTGCCAAGCAGCGCCGCAGCAATGAGGCGGCCCAGGCCACCGCGCGTCAGCAGCGCGAGCAGCAGGAACAGCAGGTTCAACAACTCCAGCAGGTCGCGCTGCGCACCGACGTCGAGCGCGTGCCGGTCCCGGTCGAGCGGCCGAAGGTGCAGCAGGCCGTCGGCCAGCGAAAGGGCGCACCCTGCACCAAGGGCTCATTCTCCTGCGAATGGCCGCGCCTGTCGGAAGGCTTGAACGAGCTGAAGAAGCTGTTCAATCCGACGCCGAGCAAGCCGGCGAAGAAGGGGTAAGCTGGAGCCACAAACTCCGCTGTCGTCCTGGACAAGCGCAACTCCCGACAGCGCGTAGCGTGGTCGGGAGCGGGGCGCCGATCCGGGACCCCGGCGCAGCGTGTGGCGTCAATTTGTGTGCTTCTTCTTGGTCGGCTTGTGTTTGACCATCGGCGCAGTCGCAGGCACCGTTATGGTCGGTGAACTACCCAGTTGCGACCTGCTCTCCTGCAACCGCCTGTCATAGCCGGGTGAGGTCACGACCGTCGGTGGCCTCGCGTCAGCAAGCGTCGACGCGCCGCAGAGCGCGGCGAGCGCAAGCCCGGCCATCGAAAAACGCTTCATTGCGCACCTCCTCCCTCAGGCCGTCCCGCGGATCTGCTGCGGCGTCAGCCGCGGCGGGCCGTCACCTGCGACTTCCGCCTGCTTGATCAGCGCAACAATGCGGCGCATCAGCGGCACGTCGACATGGTTCTGCTCCGCGAGCGCGATCACCGCGCCCTGGAGATAGTCGATCTCGGTCTTGCGGCCCTGCTTCAGATCCTGCCACATCGAGGAGCGCGCCTCGGGATCGATCTTCATCGTACGTCCGAGAATCGCGTTGAAGATCGGGTCGGGCAGTCTCAGCAAGGTCGGCGTCCAGCTCATCGGGATCGGCGTTGCCGACACCGGCGTGATGCCAGCGGCCTTCAGCGCGGCCAGGCCTTCGGCCATCTGGTCGGCGAACAGCCTCCGCCAGCTGCGGTCGGCCAGTTGCGCGGCGAGCGGCATGTCGGACAATGCGCTGAGCGCGTTGTTCAGATTGATGATCAGCTTGCCCCATTGCACGCCGCTGATGTCACTGCTGGCGCGCATCGCAAGACCGGGCACCGACAGCGCCGCGGCGGTGTTCGCCTCGTCCTTTCCGATATGAATGTCGCCGGAGGTCGAACGGTGGAAACGCCCCTCGCCCATCGCGATCACGTTGAACGGCACCATGCCGGCGAGCACGCGCCGGCCGCCGAGACGCTCGCGCAGCAGCGCGACATTGCCGATGCCGTTCTGAAGCGAGACGACCACCGCGTCCTGCGGCGCATGCCGGGCGATCTGGCCGGCGACATCGGCGGTGTCGGCGCTCTTCACCGTCACCAATACGATGCCGGCACTATGGAAGATGGCCGGGTCTTCCGACAGCGCAAGCTGGCCCGCACCAAGCTTTTTCTCGGAGCCGTCGAAATCGGTCAGCCGCAGGCCGAACCGCTCGATCTCGGACTTCACGCGCGGCCGCACCAGCAGCGCGACGCGGCGGTCGGATGCGGCCAGCATGCCGCCGACGAAACAGCCGATGGCGCCCGCGCCAGCCACCACGATCAGTCGATCCGTAACCACTCGAGCTTGCTCCCCTTGACGACCCGCCTTCGATAACAGAGCCAACGCCGGCTGCCCATTGGTTGCGATGCATTCGCCTTGTAACCGTCATGAGAGCCCCATATGTTTTCGCCCCGGGGGCTGTCAGCGGCGAGCGCTCGCCGACCGAGACGCCAAAGGAGAGCACCATGGGTCTACTCGACGTCCTCAACGGCATGCAGAACGGCCCGCACGGATCGCGCACGGGCGAGCAACCATCCTCCGGCGGCATGTCGCCGATGACCATGGCGCTGCTCGGCCTGCTCGCCTGGAAGGCTTTCAAGCACATGACCGCAGGCCAGCCCGGCGCCGCGGCCGCCCCGCAGCAGCGCTCCCCGCTGCCGCCGCCAACCCCGGTGAATACCGGCAGCAGCGCGCTTCCCGGCGGCAGCGGCGGTCTCAGCGACCTGCTCAAGGGCGGCCTCGGCGGCCTGCTCGCAGGCGGCGCCGCCGGCACCGTGCTCAGCGGCGGCCTCGGCGATCTCCTCAATCAGCTCCAGCAAAGCGGCCAGGGCGAGGCCGCGAATTCCTGGGTCGGCAAGGGCGAGAACAAGCCAATCGCGCCCGGCGATCTCGCGAGCGCGCTCGGCGCCGACCAGATCGAGAGCCTGTCTGCCCAGAGCGGCCTGTCGCGGGAAGAGCTGCTCTCCGGGCTCAGCCAGTACCTGCCGCAGGTGGTCGACCATCTGACGCCGGACGGGCGGCTGCCGACGGAGAGCGAGCTATCGGGCAGAATCTAATCAAATCTGGTCTGCGAATTCAGGAAGGGGAGCACTGTCATGAGTTTCGGCGGCCTGTTGTGGATCATCATCGTCGGCTTCGTCGCCGGCCTCATCGCGCGCTGGCTGGCGCCAGGCCCGAACAACCCGAGCGGCTTCATCCTCACCACCATCCTCGGCATCGCCGGTGCGTTTCTCGCCACCTTCGTCGGCCAGGCCATCGGCCACTACAGCCCCGACCAGGGCGCCGGCTTCATCATGGCCACCGTCGGCGCGGTGGTGGTGCTGTTCATCTGGCACCGGCTGGTCGCGAGCGGCGTGATCAAGGGGTAGCACGCTAAGGCGCCAATAGTAGAGAGAGAGAGAGAGAGCAAACTGCCTCCTCGCCGTCATGCCCGGGGCTCGACCCGGGCATCCACGTCTTTCGGTCGGCGCGGCGACACGTGGATGGCCGGGTCAAGCCCGGCCCTGACGTGGAGAGAGCGGGATAGCCATCACGTAATCAAATGCATCCCCGCATCCATGCGTACGACCTCGCCGGTCATGTTGCTGGAGGCCGGCATCGCCAAGAAGCAGACGAGCTGCGCGATGTCTTCAGCGCTTGAGGCAACCTTCAGCGGAACCTTCGCGATCACGCTGTCGCGCACCTGCTTGGCGCCAGCCTCGCCGCGGCCCTTGGTAAACCAGGGCGTGTCGATATAGCCGGGGCAGACCGTGTTGACGCGGATCAGCGGCGCCAGCGCGCGCGACAACGACAGCGTCATGGTGTTGAGCGCGCCCTTGCTCGCGGCATAGGCGATCGACGAACCGACGCCGCTGATGCCGGCGACAGAGGACACGTTCACCACCGCCGACGGCCGTCCCGACGCCTTCGACCCGGCCTCGAGCAGGCTGCGCGCCGCGCGCACCATCTGGAACGGACCGATGGTATTGACACCGTAGAGGCGCTGGAAATCTTCGGCCGACAGGCCGTCGAGATCGGCGTGGGCGACATGCTTGGTGGTGCCGGCATTGTTGACGAGGATGTCGAGCCGACCCCAGCCGCTGGCCGCCGCGGCGATCTTGCGGCAATCCTCGTCCTTCGAGACGTCGCCCTGCGCGACCAGCACCTCCGCCGCACCGGCCTTGCGGCACACATCCGCAGTGGCCTCGGCTTCCTTCTGGCTCGACGAATAGTTGATGACGAGCCGCGCACCGCTGCGTGCGAGAATTTCCGCGGTCGCGGCGCCAAGTCCGGATGCGGACCCCGTCACGATTGCGCACAAACTGTCCTTGGCCATCCGGATTTCCTTCCCCTGTATCTGATGCAAGCCTTGGCCCTGTTTAGCGAGTTTGCCGCGGCCTGCAAATCGAGCAAACTCCGCTAAGCGGAATTAACTTGTCGCCCATGCCCGCGCCGCAGGTTGACCTGCGATCAACGCTTGTCAGGGCCATGGCTTTTTCCGATCATCGGGCGCAAGAAGACACTGTGCGCCGGCCCATCAAGCCGGAGGCGCCAATGGCAAAACACGGGGAACGCTGTGGCGGAGAGTGACAATATCGTCGTCGAGACCGCGGAGAAGATCTTCGCCGATCTCGCCGATCCGCAAACCATTAACAACGACAAGACGAACTCGTGGCAGGCGCCGCTGTGGCAGGCGCTGAGCGAAGCCGGCCTGCCACTGTCCTGGGTCCCCGACGATCTCGGCGGCTCCGGCGCGAGCCTTGCCGACGGTTTTGCCTTGCTGAACGCCGCCGGCCGTTTCGCAGTCGCGGTTCCGCTGGCCGAAACCATGCTGGCAGGCTGGCTGCTAGCGCAGGCCAAGATCACTTCGCCCGGCGGCGAGATGACGGTGCTGCCGGCAAGCCCAAAGGATCGCATCGCGATCGATGCCGACGGCGCACTCTCCGGCCGCTGCCGTGGCGTGCCGTTCGCCAAGGCGGCGAAGCATTTTGCGGTGCTGGCGCATGGCAAGGACGGCGTTTCCATCGCGCTGATCGATGCGAGCAAGGCGCGGATCGAATCCGGTCTCAATGTCGGCTACGACCACAGCGATACCGTGACGCTCGACAAGGTTCAGCCGGTCACCATAAAGCCCGCGCCTGATGGCGCTGACCAGACCAATCTGATGCTGATGGGCGGCGTCGCGCGCAGCCTGCAGATTGCAGGCGCGCTGGAATCGATGCTCGACATCTCCGTGCGCTATTCCAACGAACGCGTCGCCTTTGAGAAGAAGATTTCGAAATTCCAGGCGGTGCAGCACAATCTCGCCCGCCTCGCCGGCGAATCCGCCGCGGCGCTCGCGGCGGCAACCTCCGCGGCCGACGCGATCGCGAATGCAAAGGCCTTTAACGACGAGGTCTATCTCGAAGCCGCCTCGGCAAAGATACGCTGCGCCGAAGCCGCAGAGAAAGGCGGCGGCATCGCGCATCAGGTCCATGGCGCGATCGGTTTCACCATGGAGCACATCCTGCACCGCTATTCGCTGCGCGCGCTGGCCTGGCGCGACGATTTCGGCTCGGAGAGCTACTGGGCCGTCGAGCTCGGCAAGCTGGTTGCCGTCAGGGGCGCCGACGAATTGTGGCCGCTCGTGGCGTCGCGCTGATCGGAGAGAGAACACATGACCGCTGCCCTTCGTTTCGATCCGATCCGCCTGCCCGAGAAGTGCGAGCAACTGCGCAAGGAAGTGCGCGCCTTCCTTGCCGAAGAGATCGCCGCCGGCACCTTCGATCCGCACAAGCCCAATCGCGAAGACACCGATGCGCCGGAATTCTCCCGCCGGGTCGGCGCCAAAGGCTGGCTGGGAATGACTTGGCCGAAGAAATATGGCGGCCAGGAGCGCTCTTTCCTCGAACGTTACGTGGTGACCGAGGAGATGCGCGTCGCCAACGCGCCGACGCGGCGCTTCTTCGTCGCCGACCGCCAGAGCGGGCCGGTGCTGCTGAAATACGCGCCCGAGCACATCAAGATGGAGATCCTGCCGCGCATCTGCCGCGGCGAGATCTGCTTCGCCATTGGCATGAGCGAGCCGAACTCCGGCTCGGACCTGTTCGCGGCGAGGACGCGCGCGACCAAGACCGACGGCGGCTATCTCATCAACGGCACAAAAATCTGGACCTCGTCGGCCCATATCGCCGACTACATGATCGCGATCTTCCGGACCTCGCCGCCGACCAAGGAAAACCGCCGCCACGGCCTGACGCAGTTCCTGGTCAAGATGAAGCAGCCGGGCATCAAGGTGAACCCGATCGGCCAGATCACCGGCCAATACGAATTCAACGAGGTCGTCTTCACCGATCACTTCATCCCCGACGACCATGTCCTCGGCGAGGTCGACGGCGCCTGGAAGCAGGCCACGAGCGAGCTCGCCTATGAGCGCTCGGGGCCGGAGCGTTTTCTCGAAACCTATTACGTGCTGACCGAGCTGGTCCGCGCGGTCGGCCCCAATCCGGACACGCGCAGCGCCGAGGGCATCGGCCGTCTCGTTGCGCAGCTCCACACCATGCGGCGCATGTCGGTCGCGGTGGCCGGCATGCTGGAGGCCGGCAAGGAGCCGGTGGTCGAGGCCTCCATCGTCAAGGACATCGGCACGGTGTGGGAGCAGCAGCTTCCGCACCGGGTGCGCGACCTCGCCGCCTTCGTCGAGGAGACCGCGACCAATCGCGAGACGCTGGAGCGGCAGCTCGACTTCGCGATCAAGACCGCGCCGAAACTCACCATCCAGGGCGGCACCACGGAGGTGCTCCGCGGCATCATCGCCCGCGGCCTTGGACTCCGCTAGATGGGATCGAAACTCCGGCGCCGCATTTCGTTCAGCGCTCCCATGGGGAGAGGTGATTCTTCGCTACTGAGATACTGGAGATGAAAATGAGCAGGTATACTGATATCGGCGTCGAGAAGGTCGGGCACGTCGGCACCATCGAGATCCGCCGTCCTCCGCTCAACTTCTTCGACATCTCGCTGATCAACCAGATCGCCGATGCGCTCGACGAGTTCGACCGCGACATCGAGATCCGCGCCTCCGTGCTCTCCGCGCAAGGCAAGGCGTTCTGCGCCGGCGCCAATTTTGGCGATCCTGCGCGACAGGCGCAGGAAGCGCGCGAGGCCGAGACGAAAGCCAAGGGCGATCCGGCCGACAATCTCGGGCCGATCAGCCATCTCTACATCCAGGCGGTGCGCATCTTCCGCGCCAAGAAGCCGATCGTCGCCGCCGTGCAGGGTGCGGCCATCGGCGGCGGCCTCGGCCTCGCGGTGTCGGCGGACTTTCGCGTCACCTGCCCCGAAGCCCGCTTCTCCGCGAACTTCACCAAGCTCGGCTTCCATCCCGGCTTCGGCCTAACGGTGACGCTGCCGGAGCTGATCGGCAAGAACAACGCCGAGCTGATGTTCTACACCAGCCGCCGGGTCACCGGTGAGGAAGCCTATAAATGGGGCCTCGCCAACGAGCTGGTGCCGCAGGACCAGGTCAAGGCGGCCGCGATGAAGCTCGCGGGCGAGATCGCCGAATGCTCCCCGCTCGGCCTGCTCTCTACCCGCGCGACGATGCGCAATGGGCTTGCCGACCGCGTGATGGCCGCGACCAACCACGAACTCGCCGAGCAGACGCGGCTGCGCGCGACGGAAGATTTCAAGGAGGGTGTCAAGGCCACGGAAGAGCGGCGCGTGGCGAACTTCAAGGGGCGGTAACTCGCCCCTTCATGCCAACTCTGGCCTGGTCCCCTATCCACGCAAAAACGCCTGGCAACTGCGTTGCCAGGCGTCTTTTCTTGTTCAGGACAACAGGCCGCGCCCTGGCCTTACGACTCGATCTTCACGTATTCGAAATCGCCCGGCTTGTTGTCGATGCCGACCTTCGGCGGTGAGATCCAGGACGCGAACTTGCCGGTCTCGGTGACGGGCTGCATCAAGGAGGTGATGAAGTCGCCATCGGCCGTCGACGGCAACCACTCGTCCTTGCGCCTGGCCCAGGTCGCCTCGTCGATCAAAATGCCGTCGGGCGTGGCATGGATGTCCTTGAACTCGCCGATATGGCGATGGAAGGCGACGTTGGGCAGCGTCAGCTTGTAATCGTAGCCCGCGGTCGAGATCACCTTGTTCCAGCGCAGCATGCCCTTGACGCAGTCCCGGCTGTAGTCGTCGCGCAGGCGCATGTTGAGCGCGGTCAGCGCCGGCTCGTCGACCAGCTTGATCTCGCCATTGATGAACTTGAGCACCGGATAGGTGGCGTTCTTGAGCTGGTGGTCATCGTCGATCTGGGTCTCGTGATAGCGGCCCTTGATGCCGGCATTGAAGGCGTTGGCCGCGTTGGTCGAGACTTCCGAGCCGAAGAGATCAAGAGACAGCGTGTAGTGCAGGTTCAGCTTTTTCTGGATGGTCGGCAGGTCGATCACGCCGAGCGCGCGGACCTTGGCAATGTCGGTGGGATCGGTGATGCCCGCTTCGCGCATGGCATCGCAGGTGCGCTGCACGACACGGGTGATGCCGGTCTCGCCGACGAACATGTGGTGCGCTTCTTCCGTAAGCATGAAGCGGCAGGTGCGCGACAGCGGATCGAAGCCGGATTGCGCGAGGCTGTGCAACTGCATCTTGCCGTCGCGGTCGGTGAAATAGGTGAACATGAAGAAGGACAGCCAGTCCGGCGTCGCCTCGTTGAAGGCGCCGAGCATGCGCGGCGCATCGGCATCGCCGGAGCGACGGCGCAAGAGATCGTCGGCTTCCTCGCGGCCGTCGCGGCCGAAATACTTTTGCAGCAGATAGACCATCGCCCAGAGATGGCGGCCTTCCTCGACATTGACCTGGAACAAATTGCGCATGTCGTAGAGCGAGGGCGCGGTCTTGCCGAGATGGCGCTGCTGCTCGACGGAGGCGGGCTCGGTGTCGCCCTGGATCACGATCAGGCGGCGCAGCATGGCGCGATGCTCGCCCGGGACTTCCTGCCAGGCCGGCTCGCCATAGTGCTCGCCGAACGGCACGACCCGATTTTCCTCCTGGGGAGCAAGGAGGATGCCCCAGCGATATTCGGGCATGCGGACATAGTCGAACTTGGCCCAGCCGCGGGGATCGACCGAATACGCCGTGCGCAGGTACACCAGCGACTCCTGGAAGCCCTCCGGCCCCATGTCGCTCCACCAGTCCATGTAGCCGGGGTGCCAGCCCTCCAGCGCTTTGAGCACCTGGCGGTCTTCAGCGAGATTGACGTTGTTGGGGATCTTGGTCGAGTAGTCGACGTTCATGATGTTCATGTTCATGGCCGTGCTCCTTGATCGGTCTCGTGTCCCGGACGCAGTGCGGCGCGAAGTGCTGCACTGCTGAGGCGGGACTATGTCTGGTTCGTCTGGATCCCGGTTCTGCGTCGCACCGCTTCGCGCTGCGCCGCGCTCGGGACACGAAAGTCATCAAACCCGGGTCATATCGAACTTCGGCTTCTGCCCGCTGCCGTAGCGGCGCAGCGCGCCTTCCTCGCCGACCGCGTTGGGACGCTGGAAGATCCAGTTCTGCCAGGCGGTGAGGCGCGCGAAGATCTTTGATTCCATCGTCTCGGGGCCGACGAAGCGCAGGTTCGCCTCCATACCGGTGAGGCTGTCGGGCGAGAAGCTGGCGCGCTCCTCCAGGAAGACGCGGACCTCGTCGTCCCAGTCGATGTCGTCGAGCGCGAAGGTGACGAGGCCGAGCTCTTCCGCCTGCTCGGCGTCGAGCTCGGTGCCGAGCGTGGCTTCCGCGCGTTCGACATCGGACGGATCGGCCTGAAAGCGTGACTCCAGCCGCGTGAGACCATGGCTCATCGGATAGGGGCCGAAATTCATCGCAGACAGCTCGATCGATGGCGGCGGACGGTTGTCGCCCTGGCGCGTGCCGATCAGCATGTAGGAGCGGTCGGCGGCGAAGACGAGCTCCGCGAGCGTGCCGGCGAAGCAGGAGCCGGGCTCGACCAGCGTCACCAGCGTGCGCGAAGTGACGTCGATGCGCTTCAGCACCCGCTTCCAGTAATGCCTGATCTCGTTGACCAGCCAGTGCGCCTTGTTGGCTTCAAGGAAGGCATCGCTCGCGAGCACATGGGCGCGGTCGCCATGGCTCTTGAATACGAGCATGGCGATCTCGAGCTCGTTGATGCGCAAATGCAGGATGGCATCGTCGAGCTCGCGCGCCACTTGCAGCGGCCAGAACGCCGCGCCCTGCGCCATCATGCCGTCGATGTCGGCGGGCGGCGCAACTTCCGGCGCCTTGATCGAGATGGTGGCGATGCGCGCGGCGCGGTCGATGTCCACGCTGACGAAGCCGTAGCGGATGCTGGTCTCGTCGATGACGCGCTTGAGCTGCGTCAGCGCGATGCCCTTGCCGCTGCCGGCGCGCTTCGACTTGCCGGCGAATTCCTTGGCGCGCTCGGCGATCTTGGCTTCCAGCTTGGAGTTCGGCGCGATCTCGTCGACCAGGCGCCACTGCACGGCGCGCTTGCCCTTCACGCCCTCCTCGATGGTGCAGAAGAAGTCGGCGTGGTCGCGGCGCACCTTGCGCTTGTCGACAACGCGGGTGAGGCCGCCGGTGCCGGGCAGCACCGCGAGCAGTGGCACTTCCGGCAGCGCCACGGCAGAGGCGCCGTCATCGGCGAGGATGATGTGGTCGGTCGCAAGCGCGAGCTCATAGCCGCCGCCGGCGGCGGAGCCGTTCACCACGGTGATGAAGCGCTGGCCGGAATTCTCGGAAGAATCTTCCATGCCGTTGCGGGTCTCGTTGGTGAATTTGCAGAAGTTCACCTTGTGGGCATGGGTCGAGCCCGCGAGCATGCGGATGTTGGCGCCGGCGCAGAACACGCGGTTCTTGGCCGAGCGCATCACCACCACCTTCACCTCGGGATATTCGAAGCGCAGGCGCTGGATCGCATCGGCAAGCTCGATATCGACGCCGAGATCATAGGAATTGAGCTTGAGCTGATAGCCCTCGAACAGGCCGCCATTCTCGTCGACGTCCATGGTCAGCGTCGCGACGTCGCCATCGACCGCGAGTTTCCAGTGCTTGTAGCGGGACGGATCGGTCTGGAAATCGATGAATGTCGCGCCGCCTGCGAGGCGCCGATCTTCCCCGGCCATGGGTCACCCTTGAGCTCGTCTTGGTTACCGTTAGATGCACAATAATGCATCTTATGAGAGGCGTCCAGCCCGAATCTGGGCTTCACATGCACTTTGCTTCATCTGAAGGGACAGGAGGACCGCAGATGGGACCACCCTCCCGGTCACGCAGCCTGGAGCCCTCGATCATCCCGCAACGCGGCCTTTGCAAACTGCTCGATGGCGTCAAGCGTTGGCACCGGCGCTTCGCGGTGAGGAGAATGCCCGGCGCCTGGAATGATCGTCACATCGACCGGGCAGTAACACTCCTGCTGCGCGATCTGGACCTGACGCAGCGTCCCATATTGGTCGTCAGCGCCTTGCACGACCAGGATGGGAACGCGGATGTAGGCCAGATAGTCCGAGATGTCCCAATCGCGGAATGTCGGATCGAGCCAGGCGCCGTTCCAGCCATAGAAGGCATTGTCGACGTCGTTGTGCCAGCGCGCCAGCTTTGTCTTCAGGTCGGTGGTCTCGAAGGTGGTCTTGATCGCGGCGATCGACTTGACCGAGATGTCCTCGACGACGAAATGCGGCGCGATCAGCACGAGGCCGTTCAGGCGATGATCCTGATGCGCGCCGGCATAGATCGTCGCGATCGAGGCGCCGTCGGAATGGCCGAGCAACAGTCCGCGCTTGAAGCCGATCGCATCGAGCAGCTTCGGCAGCACGTCAAGCGCCTCGCGCTGCATGTAGTCGAGCGGCCGTGGCAGGGTCACCGGGCTCGACTGGCCGTAGCCCGCACGTGAATAGACGAAGATGCCGGCGCTGGTGACTTGCTGTAGCTTCTCGGGGAAATCCCCCCAGAGGCCGACGGAGCCGAGACCTTCATGCAGCATCACGATGATTGGAGCGTCGGCGGATGCGGGCGCGAGCCATTTGTATTCGAGGCTGGCCGTGCCGATGCTGAGGAAGCCGGTGGGGGTGAGATTGGTCATGCTGTCGTTCCCGCTCATTCCGTCATTCCGGACAGCTCGCAACGCGAGCTGATCCGGAATCTCGAGATTGTCTTGGAGGCTCGAGATTCCGGGTTCGATGCTTCGCATCGCCCCGGAATGACGAGCGATTAACTCGCCCCTTCCCGCAATTTGAACCGCTGGATCTTCCCCGTCGCCGTCTTCGGCAAGGAGTCCACCACGTCGATCCAGCGCGGATATTTCCACGGGCCGATCTTCTGCTTGACGTGCTCTTTCAGCATCTCCTGCAAGTCCGCCGTCGTCGCGCCCGGGCGCAGCACGACGAAGGCCTTCGGCTTCAACAGGCCTTCCGGATCGGCTTCGGGCACGACGGCGGCTTCCAGCACGGCGGGATGCGTGATCAGCGCGCTCTCGACCTCGAAGGGCGAGACCCAGATGCCGGAGACCTTGAACATATCGTCGGCGCGGCCGCAGAAGGTGTAGCGGCCATCGGCGTCGCGGACATATTTGTCGCCGGTGCGGGTCCACGGGCCCTCAAAGGTGCGGCGGCTCTTGTGGCGTTGGTTCCAGTAACCCTCGCCCGCCGAGGGCGCATCGACCAGGAGCTCGCCCACCTCGCCGTCGGCGACGTCCTGCCCGGCCTCGTTGACGAGCCGAACCGCGTAACCGGGCACCGGCTTGCCGGAGGAGCCGTATTTGATGTCGCCGGGCGCATTCGACAGGAAGATATGCAGCAGCTCGGTCGAGCCGACGCCGTCCAAAATGTCGACGCCGAAGCGCGATTTCCAGCTGTTGCCCACGGATTCCGGCAGCGCCTCGCCGGCCGAGGTGCAAATGCGCAGCGCCTTCCCGCCGCGCTCTGCCTTCATCGTCTCGTCGTTGAGCATCGCGGCGAATAGCGTCGGCACGCCGTAGAAGATCGAGGGGTTGTACCGGTTCATCAGGTCGAACATCCGCGCCGGCGTCGGCCGCTCGCTGTTCAGAATCACGGTCGCGCCGACCGACATCGGGAAGGTGAGCGCATTGCCGAGGCCATAGGCGAAGAACAGTTTTGCCGCGGAGAGGCAGACGTCGTTCTCGCGGATGCCGAGCACCTGCTTCGCATAGGTGTCGGCGGTCGCCTGTAAATTCGAATGCAGATGGCGCACCCCTTTGGGCATGCCGGTCGAGCCCGACGAATAGAGCCAGAACGCCGGCTCGTCCGAATGCGTCGCTGCGGTCGTGAACTGGTCGCTCTCACCGGCCATCTCTTCCGCGAGCTGCTTGTGGCCATTTTGCTTGGCACCGGAGACGACGACATGCTCGAGATCCGGCATGCGGCCCACCACGTCCTTGATGACGGGGTAGAGCGCTTCTGACACGAACAGCACGCGGGCGCGGCAGTCGGCGAGGATGTACGCGTATTGGTCCGCGGTCAGCAGTGTGTTGAGCGGCACCGGCACGATGCCGGCGCGGATCGCCCCCAGGAACACGATCGGGAAGTCGACCGTATCGAGCATGATCATCGCCACGCGCTCCTCGCGGCGGACGCCGAGCCGGCGCAGCATGTTGGCGGCGCGCCGGGTCTGTTGCTGAAGCTCGCCATAGGTCAGCCGCGAGACGGTGTCGTCGAAGACGAGCTTGTTGGCTCGGCCCTCCTCGACGTTGCGGTCGAGCAGCCAGGTCACCGCGTTATAGGATCCCTCGCTCACGGTCGTCTCCCCAATTTAGAATTATAATTCATAGAAAGACATTGTGACAGCTTGCTGTCAATGCCAGCAGGCATTATGTTTCATTAAAATGCGCCGCAGGACACCTGTAAAGAAGTCATCCGCTGAAGAAGGTTCATGACCGACAGTCCCGACGCCGAATCCCGCTTTCTCGAACAGCTCGGCCAGCGCGTGCGCACCATGCGCGCGCTGCGCGGCATGTCGCGCAAAGTGCTCGCCAAAGTATCGGGAATTTCAGAGCGCTACATCGCGCAGCTCGAGGGCGGCAAGGGCAATGTCTCCATCGTGCTCTTGCGCCGCGTCGCCGACGCGATGGGCGCGCATCTTGAAGACCTGCTTCCCTCTGCCGATCCAACGCCGGACTGGCAGATGTTTCGCGATCTCTTGCGCAAGGCCACGCCGGCTCAGATCGTGCAGGCAAAAGACCTGCTCACTGGGGGCAGCGCAACCGCGCCGCGCCGCGCGCCGTTCTGTGGCATCGCGCTGATCGGCCTGCGCGGCGCCGGCAAATCGACGCTCGGGCGAATGCTGGCGAAGAAGATCGGCTGGAGCTTCGTCGAGCTCAACAAGGAGGTCGAGCAGCAGAACGGCCTTTCGGTCGCCGAGATCATCGCGCTGTACGGACAGGAAGGCTTTCGCCGCATGGAGCAGGCGGCGCTGCAGCAGCTGCTCGGGCGCAACGAGCTGATGGTGCTGGCGACCGGCGGCGGCATCGTCTCGGAGCCCCTGACCTTCGATCAGATCCTGACCTCGTTCTACACGATCTGGCTGAAGGCCGAGCCGGAGGAGCACATGGCCCGCGTCCGCCGCCAGGGCGATCTTCGCCCGATGGCGGATGATCGCTCCGCGATGGCAGAGCTGCGCAATATTTTGCTGAGCCGCGAGCCACTCTATGCGCGCGCGACGGCGGTGGTGGATACGGCGGGGCTGAGTGTCGATGCGGCGGCTGCAAGGCTGATCGATGCAGTGCGCCCGGTGCTGCAAAACGAGGCCCGCAGCTTCGGGCTGCGCAGCGTGGCGCTGTAGGGCCGATCTCTTGCGGCACATTCCGCCCTCGTCCCTGCGTTCGCAGGGACGACAGCGGAGTTTGCGCGCGACCTCCGATAACCCTATATGCGAGCGCAGCGGTAATCTTCAGGACTTCACGATGACCTCCAGCGACGTCGCTATCTCCATGTTCGAGCGGATTGGCGGCAGGGCCACGATCGACGCCCTCGTTGACCGCTTCTACGACCGCATGGACACGTTGCCCGAGGCAAAGATCATCCGCGCGATGCACGCGGACGACCTCGGCCTGATCAGGGACGTGCTGAAGCGCTATCTCACCGAATGGACGGGAGGTCCAAAGCTCTATTCGCCCGAGAAAGGCCATCCGCGGCTGCGTCAGCGGCATATCGGCTTTGCCATCGGCGACGCCGAGCGCGATGCGTGGATGCTCTGCATGCGCGGTTCGATGGAGGAAACGGTGACCGATACCGTCGCGCGAAAAGACCTCGACCGCGCGATATCGGGCCTCGCCGACTGGATGCGCAACCGGCAGTGACAGCATCTCTCCGGCGTGGCCGCGGAACGGTGCGTTCGATCGACTAAAGCGCGATGAGATTGGGATGAATCGTCATCGCGCTTTAGGTTGTTGTTTGTGCATGATCTTTTCGGAAAACCGCTTCGCACTTTTCCGGATCATGCCTTAGATCGACCAGTAGTTCGGATGCTGGTACGACCGCGAGCGGTCGCCCCAGTCGAATTCATCGCCATCGACTTCGCAGGGGCCACTGCGCAATTGCTCGGACGTCAGATCGACCTGAAAGGCCTGACGTCCCGGATCATATTTCAGTGCGCTCCATTGCACGGGATAGTGATGGTGCGTACCGAGCAGCCTGCCGGTCTTGATCACGGCGTAGGCGACCGTTCCGCTTACCTTGTCGAGCATCAATCGCTCGATCGTGCCGAGCTTCGTGCCGTCGCAGCCGTAGACGGCGACGTGCTCGACGCGATCGCTGGGAACCATGGTATGGTGCATGGCGTCCTCCCTGGGTTCTTGCGTTGCGTGCACTATAGCGCGATCCAGCGAGTCCGCGTAGCCACTTGGCGCCTGCGAACGCTGTCGAAATCGCCTCCAAGCGGCCCCACCGCTAGCGCCTACTTGACCGCCGCGAATTTTCCGAACACGCCTCGGTACCAATATTTTCTGGGATCCTTGAACCAAGCGCGATTTGCTGCGGTTTCGAACTTGGCAAGCTGCCGCATGTCGGCGCGATAGCGATACAAGAGCGCAGCAAACTGCCGCAGGTCGTCCTGGCCGGGACGGCGCTTGAGGCGAACAACGAGCCCGTCACCGCTTTCGGCGGCCACGCTCGCAACGCAGCGAATGCTGGACAACCAGTTGAAGAACAAGCGCTCGTCGGCCCGGTGATAGAAAATGACACCCCTATCGACTTGGGTGAGCTTGAGCAGTTCGCCGGAGGCGCGCGCCATGTGCTCGATCCTATAGAAGTTGCGCCCGCACGGCCTCCGCACCCTCGCGCAGCAGCGGCAGGAACCGATCGATCAACTCCTGCGCCGGCACGCGGTCGACGTGGGTCCCCATATTGATGGCGGCGACGATCACGCCGTCGTAGCGACGCACGGGAACCGAGATCGAGCGGAAATGCGGCTCCGCCTCGCGATCGACCAGCGAATAGCCCTGCGAACGGTCGGCGGCGATGCGCGCCAGCAGCGTCTTGGGATCGGTCACCGTCTGCGGCGTCAATGCTTCGCGCTTCATCGCCTTCAGGCGCACGGCGAGATCAGCATCGTCGAACTGACCGAGCATGGCACGCCCGACTGAGGTGCAGAAGGCCGGCAGGCGGTAGCCGATTTCGAGCCCGCCGGAGAACATGCGCGCCGGGCTGCTGCGCGCGATGAACACGACCTCGTCACCGTCGAGCACCGCGAGCGAGGAGATTTCGTTGGCCGCAATCGCAACGCGATCGAGCACGGGCTGAAGCACAGAAACGAGCTGGTTGGATCGCAGGTACGACGCCGCGAGCGTCAACACATGCGGCGTCAGCGAAAACAGTTTTCCATCGCCGGAGACGTAGCCGCCGCGCTGAAGCGTGAACAGCATGCGCCGCGCAGTGGCACGCGGCAGATCCGCGGCGCGGGCGAGATCGCTCAGCGTCATCGGACCCGTCGTCGTGCCAAAGCACTGGAGCAGGCGCAGGCCGCGATCGAGGGCTTCGACGAAATCCGTCGCGCGCTCGTCGGTCTCGCTCCGCTTCAGCTTGGGCATGGCGCCGGGACAATCCTGCAAAATAATGCTTGCTGCTGATCCTAGGCATGTCATAATTCGCCCATTCGTTCAATAGGCGAACAAAACGCCCCTCCAAAAAAGGACGCGACCGCCATGATGAGCCAGGAGCAGAACGACCTGATCACCCGCACCGGGCCGAAGGATCCATGCGGCAGACTGATGCGGAGTTACTGGCAGCCGGCGGCGCTGGTCGATGAGCTCGAGGGCGCGCGCCCGATCCGTCCCGTGCGACTGCTCGGCGAGAATCTCGTGCTGTTTCGCGACGAGACCGGGCGCTACGGCCTGATCGACCGCCACTGCGCCCATCGCGGCGCCGACCTCGCCTTCGGCCGGCTGGAGCATGGCGGCCTGCGCTGCGCCTTCCATGGCTGGCTATTCGATGCCACGGGCCAGTGCATCGAGACGCCGGCCGAGCCGAAGGACTCAAAGCTGTGCCAGAACATCCGCCAGCGTGCTTATCCCGTGGTCGAGAAGAGCGGCATCCTCTGGGCCTATCTCGGCGAAGGCGCGCCGCCGGCATTTCCGGAGATCGACTGCTTCGTCGCGCCTGATACTCACACCTTCGCGTTCAAGGGCCACATGGCCTGCAACTGGCTGCAGGCGCTCGAAGTCGGCATCGATCCCGCGCACGCCTCCTACCTGCATCGCTTCTTCGAGGACGAGGACACCTCCACCGCTTACGGCAAGCAGTTCCGCGGCGCCTCCGCCGGCAGCGATCTGCCGATGACGAAGATTCTGCGCGAATACGATCGGCCGATCATCAATGTCGAGCACACCGAATACGGCCTGCGCCTGATCGCGCTGCGCGAGATCGACGAGGAGCGCACCCATGTGCGCGTCACCAACCAGCTCTTCCCGCACGGCTTCGTCATTCCCATGAGCACGGAGATGACGATCACGCAGTGGCACGTGCCGGTCGACGACGAGAACTGCTACTGGTACGCGATCTTCACCAGCTATTCGAACCCGGCCGACAAGCAGAAGATGCGCGACCAGCGGCTCGAGCTCTATGAGCTGCCCGACTACAAGTCGCGCAAGAACAAGGCCAACGACTACGGCTTCGATCCGCACGAGCAACAGACCGCGACCTATACCGGCATGGGCACCGACATCAACGTCCACGACCAGTGGGCGGTGGAATCGATGGGCGCGATCCAGGACCGCACCAAGGAGCATCTCGGCCAATCCGACAAGGCGATCGTGCAGTATCGCCGCCTGTTGCGGCAGGAGATCGAGAAGGTCACGGGCGGCGAGAAGCCGATGTTGTTTCTGGAAGAGGCCAATGCGCGCAGCATCCAGGGCCCGGCCACCATGGACGGCATCGGCCCGACGCGCGGCTGGGAGACCTACTGGATGGAAGTCGACGTCAAGCGCCGCCGCGGCGCGCCCTGGACCGCGCCGGTGCCGAAGGACATCGCGGACAACGTGCACCGGCTGACGGCGGCAGAGTGACGATGCCGATCACCGCCGGCGGGCCGCGGCGGCGGCTCCACATTCTCCGCTGTCATGCCCCGCGAAGGCGGGGCATCCAGTACGCCGCGGCCTGTCGTGGATACGTTGCCGTCTCTGGAATACTGGATCGTCCGCCTTCGCGGACGATGACAGTGTACGCTATACTCTCATCGAGCGAGAAGGAATTAACGACGTGACTTTCGTCGCGCGTCATGCGTTGTGGTCGGATGAGCAGAAGGACGCAGCTCAGCGCATGCGCCGCATCGCCGAGGAGAAGAACCTCGAAGTCATCCGCCTCGCCTTCCCCGACCAGCACGGCATCTTGCGCGGCAAGACCATCATCGCCACTGAAGCGATCGCTGCGCTGGAAAGCGGCTGCTCGATCACCACCACCATGCTCGCCAAGGACACCTCGCACCGCACGGTGTTTCCGGTGTTCACCGCGGGCGGCGGCTTCGGCATGAAGGAGATGGAGGGTGCGGCCGACGTGCTGATGGTCGCCGATCCCACCACGTTTCGCGTGCTGCCATGGGCACCGGCGACCGGCTGGGTGTTGTGCGATCTCTATTTCGGCGATGGCCGCCCGGTGCCGTTCGCGACGCGCAACCTTTACCGGCGCGTGCTCGATGAGCTCGGCGCGCGCGGCCACGATTTCGTCGCGGGCCTCGAGGTCGAATTCCACATCTTCAGGCTCGACGATCCGCACATGGGTGCGGAAGACGCCGGTCAGCCGGGCACGCCGCCCTCGGTGAGCCTGCTCAGCCACGGCTACCAATATCTCACCGAGCAGCGGTTCGATCAGATGGAGCCGGTGCTGGAGATTTTACGGCGCGACATCATCGCGCTGGGATTGCCCTTGCGCTCCGTCGAGGTGGAGTTCGGACCGAGCCAGTGCGAGTTCACCTTCGCGCCGAGAAAGGGGCTGGAGCCCGCCGACAACATGGTGCTGTTTCGCAGCGCCGTGAAGCAGATCGCCCGCCGCCACGGCTATCACGCCACCTTCATGTGCCGGCCAAAACTGCCGAACGTGTTCGCGAGCGGCTGGCACCTGCACCAGTCGATCGTCTCGCGCGCGAGCGGCGACAATCTATTCATGGCAAAGGACGGTGCGGAGCCGCTCAGCGCGTTCGGCAGGTCCTATCTCGCCGGCCTGCTCGACCACGCCCGCGCCTCCACCGTGTTCACGACGCCCACCATCAACGGCTACAAGCGCTACCGCTCCTATTCGCTGGCACCGGACCGCGCGATCTGGGGCCGCGACAATCGCGGCGTGATGATCCGCGTGCTCGGGGGCGCGGGCGATGCCGCCACGCGCCTGGAGAACCGTATCGGCGAGCCCGCCGCCAATCCCTATCTCTACATGGCCTCGCAGGTTCTCTCGGGCCTTGATGGTGTCGATCGCAAGCTTGATCCCGGCCCTTCGGCGGATACGCCCTACGAGACCAAGGCGCCGCTGCTGCCGAAATCGCTGCGCGATGCGGTCAGTGCGCTGAAGGACGACCCGTTTTTCCGCGAAAAGCTTGGAGCCGAGTTCGTCGACTACTACACCCACATCAAGAACGCCGAGATCGAGCGCTTTCTCGCCGAGGTGACCGACTGGGAGCACCGCGAATATTTCGAGGTGTTTTAACTGCCCCGCTGAACCTCCCTCCGCGGGGCGAACAGGCTCGCCGTCTCACACGGTCGTGAGGTGGCTTCGTCGTCGTTGTTCCGACGACATCTTGCGGCCCTCTGACGAAGCCATTTTCCATTCCGGCGAAAACCGCCGGAAAGACGCAGGATTTAGGGTGGTGGCCATGATCAACAGTGGAGTTCGATCATGTGGGGTCAATTGTTTAGCCTGATCTATCGCCTGTCCTGCCGGGCCACCCTGATCGAGATCGGCACGCACCGGCTGGCGCGCTAGCAATGTGATTTGGGTAAGACCTATTGTCAGATAACGGGGATTGCCATGCGCAAGCTGATCCTGATCGCCGCAATGTCGCTGCTGGCGAGCCAAGCCTATGCGGGCGGATCGCGAAGTCTGAGCCTTGCCGCCACCAATGCAAGCCAGCAACCGACCGAGCAGCCCGCCGCCGTGGCAGCGGTCACGCCGCAGACAAGTCAGGCACCGCCGCAGCCGGCAAATGCCCAGACGGCCACCACCGCACCAACGCCCGTTCCGACGGCGACGACGTCGCCAGCCGCAACGGCTCCAACCGCGCAATCAACGGCAGCGGCAGGCACGACCGGGACGACCAAGCCGAAGCGCCACCAGCCTTCCATTGAAACCCGCGTGGTACGCGAGTTGCACCGCCACGGGATCTATTGGTGATCGGTAGCCGAGCGTTGCGATGCCGTCGGTAGTGCGCCGCGGCAGCAATATCCGGCCTGGCGCGCGGGGTCGCGTCAGATGCCCAGATATTTATGCTGCAGATCCGGCTCGGCCATCAGCTCGTTTGACGTTCCGCTCCACACGGTCTTACCGCGCTCGATGATGTAGTGGCGGTCGCAGATGCGGGCGAGGTGGTCGACGTTCTTGTCGACGACCAGGATCGACTGCCCGCGGCTCTTGAGCAACGACAGGCAGTTCCAGATCTCTTCGCGGATCAGCGGCGCGAGGCCCTCGGTCGCTTCGTCCAGGATCAGCAATTTTGGATTGGTCATCAAAGCACGGCCGATCGCCAGCATCTGCTGCTCGCCGCCGGAGAGCTGATTGCCCATGTTGGCGGCGCGCTCGGCAAGGCGCGGGAACATCACGTAGATCGCGGCGAGCGTCCAGGGATTGTTGCTGCCGAAGCGATCGGCGGCGGCCGCAACCAGGTTTTCGCGCACGGTGAGGTTCGGGAATATCTGGCGTCCTTCCGGGACGAGGCCGATGCCGAGCTTGGCAATCCGATAGGACGGAAGCTGCCGCACTTCGGCGCCGGCAAATCGGATCGCGCCTGATCGCGCCGGCGTCAGGCCCATGATGGAGCGGATGGTGGTGGTCTTGCCCATGCCGTTGCGGCCCATCAGCGAGACCATCTCGCCTGCTTTGACCGACAGCGACAGGCCGAACAGCACCTGGCTGAGGCCGTAGCAGGTCTCGATGCCGTCGACGTCGAGCAAGGTGTCAGCCATGGTGCGTCACCACATGCTGGTCGCCGAGATAGGCGCGCTTGACCTCGTCATTGGCGCGGATCGCGGCCGGATCGCCGGAAGCGATGACGCGGCCATAGACCAGCACCGAGATGCGGTCGGCGAGCGCGAACACCGCCGGCATATCGTGCTCGACCAGCACGATCGAGACCTCTTTGCGCAGCTCCTGGAGCAATTTCACCATGCGCTGGGACTCGGTGACGCCGAGACCCGCCATCGGCTCATCCAGCAGCAAAAGCTTCGGCTTGCTCGCAAGCGCGACCGCAAGCTCGAGCTCGCGGCGTTCACCGTGGCTGAGCCTGTTCACCACAACGTCGGCGCGATGGCCGAGGCCGACGCGGTCGAGCGCAGCATGCGCGGCGTCGCGCAGGCCCTTCTCCTTGCGCGCATTGGCGAAGAAGCGGAACGACGTGCCGGCATGCGCCTGCGCCGCCAGCGCGACGTTGTCGGCGGCTGTGAAGTCGAGCAGCAGCGAGGTGATCTGGAACGAGCGTGCGAGGCCCAGCGCGCAGCGGCGATAGGCCGGCAAGTAGGTTATATCGCGCCCCGCCAGCGACACGCTGCCGGAATGCGGCTCGAGATGCCCGGTGAGCTGGCTGATCAGCGTGGTCTTGCCGGCGCCGTTCGGGCCGATGATGGCGTGCAACTCGCCGGCCGAAACGTCGAGCGAGACGTTGTCGGTGGCGGTGATGCCGCCGAAGCGGCGCACCAGCTTTTCGACGCGGAGCAAGGGTTCAGCCACGGCCAGCCCTCCCCAGCATGCCCATGATGCCGCCGCGGCCGAACAGGACGATCAGCAGCAGCAGCGGTCCCATGATCAGCGCCCAATATTCGGTGATCTGCGACAGGAACTCTTCCAGCAACAGGAACACCACCGCGCCCATGACGGGGCCGAACAGCGTGCCCATGCCCCCCAGGATCACCATCACCATGAGGTCGCCGGAACGCGTCCAGTACATCACGGCCGGGCTGACGAAATCGGTGTTGTTGGCGAGCAGCGCGCCGGCGAGGCCACACATGGTCCCTGAGATGATGAAGCAGACCAGCTGGTAACGCTTGGCGGGAAAGCCGATCGCCTGCATGCGCTGCTCGTTGGAGCGCAGGCCCTGCACCACGAGGCCGAAGCGCGAATTGACGATACGCCAGATCAGGAAGATCACCGCGAACAGGCAGGCGAGGCAGAGATAATAGAACTGCATGCGGTCCGAGAGGTTGATCAGGCCGGAGAAGTCGCTGCGCTTGTAGACGGTGAGGCCGTCGTCGCCGCCGTAGCGTGCAAGGCCCGAGGCGACGTAATAGGCCATCTGCGCAAACGCCAGCGTAATCATGATGAAATAGACGCCGCGCGTGCGCAAGGAGAGCGCACCGATTACGAGCGCGTAGAGCGCAGACGCCGCCAGCGCGACCGGAAACTGGATGAAGCCGGAACCTATGCCTTCCTGCGCGAGCATGCCGACAGCGTAGCCGCCGATGCCGAGATAGGCGGCATGGCCGAAGCTCATCATGCCGCCAAAACCCATGATGAGGTTGAGGCTTGCGGCTGCCAGCGCCAGGATGACGATGCGGGTGAACAGCGTCAGGACGAAGATATTGCCGGATAAATACGAATAGAGCGGCAGCAGCACGAGGCCCGCCAGCATCAGGGCCGTGACGGCCTTGCTCACGCTCAAACCCTTCATCGACGCAAGCTCTTCATCGGCGATGGGCCGGAAACAGCCCCTCCGGCCGCACCACCAGCACGATCGCCATCAGGAGATAGATCAGCATGGACGACAGCGCGGGTGCGGCGGTGGATGCGGCGGCGCCGCTCAGCACTTGCCGAAGCAGGTTCGGCAGGAAGGCCCGGCCGAGCGTATCGATCATGCCGACGAAGATGGCGGCGAGGAAGGCGCCACGGATCGAGCCGATGCCGCCGATCACGATGATGACGAAGGCGAGGATCAGGATGTTCTCGCCCATGCCGATCTGCACGGTCAGGATCGGCGCTTGCATCAGACCAGCGAGGCCGGCGAGCGCGGCACCTAAGCCGAACACCAGCGTGTAGAGCAGCTTGATGTTGATGCCGAGCGCACCGATCATCTCGCGATTGGAGGCGCCGGCGCGGATCAGCATACCGATGCGGGTGCGCATCACGCCGAGATAGAGCAGCAGCGCCACCAGCAGCGCCACGATGATGATGGCGAGGCGATAAGCGGGATAATGAATGCCGGGCAGGATCGGCACCGGCACGGTGAGCCAGGCCGGCAGCGGCAGCGCAAGGCCCGCCGGGCCCCAGATCAGCCGCACCGCTTCATTGAAGAACAGGATCAGGCCGAAGGTCGCGAGCACGTGGTCGAGATGGTCGCGGCCATAGAGATGCCGCAGCGCGGTCACCTCCAGCACGATGCCGAGCACCAGCGTCGCGCCAAGCGCCATCAGCGCGCCGAGCAGGAAGCTGCCGGTCCAAGCCGCGAAGGTCGCGGCGAAATACGCGCCCATCATGTAGAGCGAGCCGTGCGCGAGGTTGACGAGATCCATGATCCCGAACACCAGCGTCAGACCGGCGGCGAGCAGGAACAGCAGCAGGCCGAACTGCAATCCGTTCAAGAACTGTTCGACGACGAGCAGCATCAAGACTCTTTCAAGCGCACGCGGTATCGCGCCGATGTTCGAACACAGTCGCCATCAGTGAAAGAGCTCCCCCTGCCTCTTCAAGGCGGAAAAATGGGTAATGGCAGTATCGTTCCGAGGCAAGAGCGATTCTACACCAGACATGCACTTTGTTGCATGCCGATGCATGCGATCGAATGCTGCCGTGCAAGAACGCTGCCGTGCAGCATGGGGCAACCTGCCGCACCCAAACGATAGCCCTCTCCCCGGAGCGCGGGGCGAGGGCGTGAATGTCATCAGGAGAGATAAGCCTCTAGTGCGACGTCATCTGGTGGGGACGCTCATCCGGCTCGGCCAGCATGCTGTTGGCCGTCGAAGCCTCCAGCGCCGCCATCCGGAACAGATAGGCGAGCGTCGCCAATCCGGAGTCGTCCGCCATCTGCGCCAGCTCGAGCGCCATATCGGACATGTAGCCGAGATTCTCGTCCTTGGTCTGCGCCATGATCTGGCTGTCCCGCATCATGTTCGACATCTCAAGCGCTCTTTCGTTGCGCGGCAGCGAGGCCGCAAAGGTTGGCACGGGCGATGCAGTCGATCCGCGGACCGTCCTGATGCACGACATTCTTCATCCCGATCCGCTCGCGAACGACGTCGAGCGATTCCTGGCGAACCTCGATCGTCGCCGCCATGGTCCAGGAATCCTCGATCAGCGCCGGCAATCCCAGCGGGGTGACGACGAATCCGATGTCGTGGAAGCGCGGCAACCACCAGGTCTCCATGACCAGACAGAGCCGCTCGATCCCTTGATCGAGACAGAACTCCTGCGCGGCCGCCATCAATTGCAGATTGAGCGCACCGTCGCGGCGCTCGCGCAACACGAAAAAGCGGGACCACTCCCAGACCAGCGGGTTCGCCGGGCATCCCCGCACCGCGGCCAGGTGCGGGAAGACCTGGCTCATCATGGTCGGCTTGGTAGTGGGGTACAGGCGGTAGCCGCCGAGCACGCGGCGGTTCTCGAGCGACAGCATGTAGACGGAATCGTCATTGTCGTAGGCGTCGATCTCGCGGCCATCGGGCTTGCGCAGCGCCTCCCACTTCCGTTCCTCGACAAAAATCTCGTGGCGCAGCCTGAAATGCTGATCGAGGACGTCCTCGTACCGGTGCCGGTTTACGGCAGAGATGACGTGAATCATCGACTCCCCCATGGCTTGAAATAATGGGGGAATCCTCATGGAAAACGGCCAGAGGGACTATTGGGAAATTTCCCAGTGCGCGCCGATTTCAGGGCGTGATGATTCTTTGCCGGATCGCGAGCGCAACCGCATGGGTGCGGTTGACGGCGCCAAGCTTGCGCGCGGCAGTTGCAAGATGCTCTTCGGCGGTGCGCTGCGTGATGTGCAGGATCTCGCCGATTTCCCAAGCCGACTTGCCCTGCGAGGCCCAGGCGAGCACCTCGCGCTCGCGCGGGGTGAGACGCGCGGAGGGATGCGGCGCCGGTGCGAGCAGGCGGCGAATATGGTCGAAGCCGTACATCGCGATCAGGTGCAGCGCCGGCTTGCTGCGAGCGTTGAGATCGAGGTGGACGCCGCCGAGCGAGACGCCCGCTTCATAACCGGTCAGACTGTGGATCGGCACCACGAAGCCGCGCGACATGCGGAAGTCAGCGGCCCGCCGCATCACTTCCGCAGCGCCCGGCTCGAACTCCGCATCGTAAGGAGCTTCCGACCATTCGAACGGATTCACCGTCTGCCGGCACTTGCGGATCACGGGATCCACGCGGTCGTAGCTCTTTTCAGTGTAGAGGCTGAACCACTCCGCCGGCCAGCGCTTGGCGAGCACCATCTGGGCGAAGCGCTGATCGGGATTCGGCAAACCGGTGACGATGATGTGCTCAAAACCGTACCGGCTGAACGCGGTTGCAAGCGCGTCCATGGTGTCAGGAACCCTGGTATGGGCTCCCAAACCCTCGATGAAGTCGAGCGCTTCCCGTCCATAGTCTACGGCGGACATCGGTGCGTTTCCTGACCCTCAACGTCCGCTATAGCACGTATTCGGGGGCTCCCTCAATTCGCCGCTCCCGTAGTTTTCCGGTGCCCGCGCGCTCTGAACATTTAATCTACTTGTGGAAGAAGTGGCCTCAAGATACACCTGCAAGCGTCTGAAGCGGGAAAACCACGATGAAAGACGAGGACATCGCCCTCAACAGCGTGCTCGGCCTGGAATTGAACCGCGTGTTTTTCGCCGTCCGTGAAACGGCAAACAAGCAGAAGATCATCGAGTTCGCGCGCGAGGTGCTGCAAAGCGAGCGCACCAAACCGGCAGACACCGCCTCGCCCGAAGGCCCGGCGAGCTAGCCCACGCAGTTGAAGCAACGGCGCCGATGGAACAGATCGCGCGGCGACGCCACCCCTCCATTTGAACGCGCAGAGTTTAGTCGAAACACTCTCACCGCGAATTCTCGCGCGATTGTCGTTCGTGGGCCCGCTACTCTCTCACCGCCCCCTCGGCGATAGACTATCGCGGATGGCTTCTTGGTAACGGCCAGAGCAAGCGCCTCGTCCTTCGAGACGACCGCTTCCAGCGGTCTCCTCAGGATGAGGCTAAGCAGCATTGGCCCCGTTGAAATTGCAGCCGCGCACTCCGTCCTCATCCTGAGGGCCCGCATCGGCGGGCGTCTCGAAGGATGGGCTGCGGGCGAGCCATCCGCGGCAGTTCTTTGTATGCGATAGCCCTGCCCTGGAGGGGAGGGTGAAGCATCCGCCATCCACATCGCCGGTCACTTGCCGCTGGCTGACACCGCGGCTCTCGTGAGATGATCGCGCCACGATCTCTCTCGGATGCCAATCCTTCGGATACCACGACCATGATGACGCTGCGCCAGGTTGAAGTGATCCGTGCCGTGATGGTGACGGGCACCATCGGCGGCGCGGCCAAGCTGCTCAACGTCTCGGCGCCGGGGATCAGCCGCCTCGTCAAATACACCGAGCGCTCGCTCGGCATCCGCTTCTTCCAGCGCCAGAACGGCCGCTATTTCCCGACGCCGGAAGCCGAGAACATCTTCGAGCAGATCAACGGGGTCTACAAGAAAGTCGACGATCTCTCCGAGATCATCTCCAAGATCGGTCGTGGCGGATTGTCGGAGCTGCGCATCGGCTCGGTACCGAGCATCTCGCAGGTGATGGTGCCGCGCGCGATCGAGCGCGTCCGGCGCCGCTATCCAGATCTCGGCATCGACATCAACATCCTCAAGCTCGAGGAAGCCATTGACTACCTCATGCTCGGCCGCGGCGAGTGCGTAGCGATGAGTTATCGCCTCGAACATTCCGGGCTCGATTTCATGCCGCTCGCCTCGGGCGAGCTCTACTGCATCGTGCCGCCCGGCCACGAACTCGCCGGCCGCAAGCAGGTCTCCGCCGCCGAGATCACCCGCTACCCGCTGATCGGCATCGATCCCAAAGACCCCTACGGCCGGATCATGGCCGAGATCTTCGCGCGCAACCGGCTCGACTACAACATCACCATCCGCGCGCGCTTCGGCACCACGGTCTGCGCGCTGGTGAAGGCGGGGCTCGGCATCGCCATCATTGACCAGTTCACCGTGGCCCATGGCGGCTATCCCGGCATCGAGCTGTTGAAGATCACCGAGCCGACGCAGTTCGACACCTATATCGCGGTCAAGCGCGGCGCGCCGCTGTCGCTGCATGCCGAATATTTCATCGAGGCCCTGCGCGCCGAGATGCGCGCGGTCGAGCCGTCCCGCGGCAACGGCAAGGCCGCCGCGTCCCGCGGACGGAAGAAATAACACGATGTTAGGTTTGCCGGATAAAAGGGTAATTGTGTTAGGCGGGGGAAAGGCTATCGTCGGACTTGGAATTGCGGGTATTTCGCGGCTAATGGCCGGAATTCACCGTTCACCATCGGGCGATAGTCGATCATGTCAAAGCGCGGACCTGCCGCACCCAAGAAACTCCTGACCGGCCTGATCGGCGCGCCGATCGCGCATTCCGCGTCCCCTGCCATGCATGAGCGCGCCGCCGAGGCGCTCGGCCTGCGCGGCCATTACCAACTCATCGAAGTCGCCGGTGCGGACGCGACCGGCCTCAGCATGATGCTCGAAGGTGTGCGGCGGCTCGGCTTTGCCGGCGTCAACGTCACCTATCCCTACAAGGAAGCGGTAGTCCCGCTGCTGGACGAGCTGGCCACGACCGCGGCCACCATGGCCGCAGTCAACACCGTCGTGGTCAAGGAGGGCCGGCTAATCGGCCACAATACCGATACCACTGGCTTTGCGCGCGCCGTCAAACCGCTGCTGGCGCCTGCCGGAAATGCGGTGGCCGTCATCGGCACGGGCGGCGTCGGCAAGGCGATCGCATTTGCGCTGGCAAGCCTCGAGGTCGCTGACCTGCGCATCTTCGACAGCGAGCCGGCGCGGGCCGAGAAACTCGCCGCGCTGCTGGCCAACCATGGCGGCGCGCGGGTGGCCGGAAGCGTCGAGGACGCGCTCGACGGCGCAACCGGCCTCGTCAACGGCACGCCGGTCGGTATGCTGCCGAACCGTGACACCCCGGTCGCGCCGTCGCTTCTGCGCGAGAACCTCTGGGTCGCCGACGCCGTCTATTCGCCGCTAATCACGCCGCTCCTCGCCGCAGCGCAAGAGAAGGGCGCGCGGATCATGACCGGGCGGGAGCTTGCGATTTACCAGGCCGCCGACGCCTTCGAACTGTTCACAGGCCTTGCCCCGTCGCCCGAAGTCATGGGAGAGGCTTTCGACGCCGTGATGGCCGCGCGCAGCGCCGCATATCAGGCAGCTTGAAGCGAAGCGGCCGGATACAAGGCCGCTTGCAAAATTGAACCGGGAGGAGAGGACGATGAAATCAACGCTACTGGTGGGCGCGCTGCTCACCGCAATCGCGGCCACGGGCGCCTTTGCCCAGGCGATCAAGCTCGCCGACGTTGCCGAGCTCTCGGGCGGCGGCGCCACGGTCGGCACCAACTGGAAGAACGGCATCGACCTCGCCATCGAGGAGATCAACGCCAAGGGTGGCGTACTCGGCCGCAAGCTCGAGGTCACCCACGCCGACTCCCAGTCCAACCCCGGCGTTGCCCGTGCCCAGGTGCAGAAGGCGCTCGACGCCGAACCTTACGTGCTGCTCGGGCCCGGCTATTCCGGCTCGGTGAAGGTCACCGCACCGCTCGCGGCCGAAGCCGGCATCACCCAGATCATGGGTGGCGAAGCCGCCGAGTTGACGCAAGGAGGAAACAAGTTCCTGTTCCGCACCTCGTTCGGCCAGCAATCCTCGATGCCGAAGGTCGCAAAATACATCCACGACGAGATGAAGGCGACGTCGGTCGCGGTGGTCTGGGTCAACAACGATTTCGGTCGCGGTGGCCGCGACGTCATCGTCAAGGAGCTCGACCGGCTCGGCTCCAAGGTGGTCGCCGACCTCTCGACCGAAGCCGGCCAGGCCGACTTCGCCGCCGACGTCGGCAAGATCAAGGCCGCCAATCCCGACGCCGTCTTCGTCTATCTGAACGAGGAGGAGAGCGCGCGCATCCTCAAGGAGCTGAAGCGCCAGGGCGTCACCGCGCCGCTAATGGGCGAGACCACGCTGATCGGCCAGAAGGTGATCGAGCTCGCCGGCGATGCCGCCAACGGCGCGCGCGGCCATGTCGGCCTCACCACCGATGCGCCGGTCGACCTGATCAAGGCGTTCCGCGAAAAATTTTCCAAGAAGTACAATTACGTCCCCGATCATAACGGCCTGAAGGGCTATCTCGCGGTCTACATGGTGAAGGCCACCACCGAGAAGATGGGCAAGGTCGATCCCAAGGCGTTCGCCGACAGGCTGCATGGATTGACGATCAAGGCCGCGGAGGAGCCCGGCATTCTGATGGACGTCACCTTCGATGCGAACGGCGACATCGATCGCCAGAGCTTCCTGGTCGAGGTCGTCGAAGGCAAGCAGGTCGTGAAGCAGGTGCTGCCGAAGGTGAAGTGAGGTCTCTCTTCCTCCCTCATACCGGTCTTCGCGGGGCGAGATCTTTCGTCGCCCTCTCCCCGCCCTTCGCGGGGAGAGGGAAAGAGAGAGAACGGGGAGAGGGAGAGGAACGAGGGGAACATGTCCAATCTATTCGATCTACTGGTCGCGGGACTTGCCACCGGCGCAATCTATGCGCTGGTTGCGGTCGGCTTTACATTGCTGTGGCAGACCTCGCAGACCATCAATTTCGCGCAAGGCGAGTTCGTGATGCTGCCGGCATTTCTGATGCTGGCGGCGATGCACGCCGGCGCGCCGTTCTGGCTCGCGATCATCCTCGGCATCCTGCTCTCGATGATTCTGCTCGGCCTCGCCTTCAAGATGCTGCTGGTCGACCCGATGATGCGTCATGGCGTGCTGCCGCTGGCGATCGCGACCATGGCGCTGGCGATCGGCATCAAGGAAGCCGTCAAGCAGTTCTTCAGCGCGGAGGCTTCGCCCTTCCCCTCGATCGTTCCGACCGGTGACATCTCCATCCTCGGTCACGCCGTTCCGCTGCAAAGCATCGGCGTGCTCGTCGTTGCCATCCTCGCCGTTCTTGGGCTGACGGCGCTGCTCAACCGCACCTCGCTCGGCCACCAGATGCAGGCTGCGGCGCAGAACCCGACGGTGGCGCGCATCATAGGCGTTCCGGTCGAGCGCATGATCCTCTTGACCTTCCTGATCAACGCCTTCCTGGTCGCATTGGCCTCGCTGCTGATCACGCCGATTTATCTGGCCAAATTCTCCTCCGGCGAGGTGCTGGGCCAGGCCGCCTTCATCGCGGCGATCGTCGGCGGCTTCAACCAGGTCCGCGGCGCGATCGCCGGCGGCCTGCTGATCGGCGTGCTCGACAATCTCGCCGCGTCTTATGTCTCGACGCAGTATCGCGCGGCGGTGCCCCTGATCTTCCTGATCGTCGTCATCCTGTTCCGGCCGCAAGGATTGCTCGGCCGCGCCGAGGAGCGCACGGTATGAACGGCTTCGCCAAACCCCTGAAGATCGCGCTCGGCCTCATCGTCATCGCCGGCCTGGTCATCGTTCCCATGAACTTCAACCGCTACGGCCTGTTCATCCTCAGCCAATGGGCGGTGATGACCATCGCCGCGATGGGCCTCAACCTCACGCTCGGTTACGCCGGCCAGGTCTCGCTGGCGCAGGGCGCCTTCGTCGGGATCGGCGCCTATGCGGCGGCGATCACGACGACCCATGGCTGGCCGCTGCCGGCCGCGATCCTGGTTGCGATTGCTTTAAGCTTCGCGATCGGCTGGGTGCTCGGCTATCCCGCGCTGCGCGTGCAACACCATTACCTCGCTTTCGTCACACTTGCCTTCTCCACCCTGGCGTTCCTCGTGTTCCGCAACGAGAGCTGGCTCACCGGCGGCATCTACGGCATCTCCAACATCCCGCGCCCGCACATCTTCGGGCTCGCGACCAACAAGCCGCTGCCGTTCTATTATGTCTGCCTCGGCTCGCTCGCGATCGTGTCGCTCGCGGTGTGGTGGCTGATCCGCTCGCCCTGGGGCCGCGCCTTCATGGCATTGCGTGAAAACCCGCTGCGCGCGCAATCGCTCGGCATCGACACGCGGCGCTACACGTTGATGGCGTTCGCGATCGGCTCGGCGCTCGGCGGCGTTGCCGGCACGCTCTATGCACCGCTGACCCAATATATCGACCCCGTGCCCTTCAACCTGTCGCTCTCGCTCGATCTCCTGATGATGGTGATCGTCGGCGGCGCCGGCTTCTATTTCGGCCCGTTCCTGGGGGCGATGATCACGGTGCTGCTGCCGGAATGGCTGCGCTTCACCGAAGGCTATTATCTGATGCTCTACGCCGTCGCGGTGATGCTGCTGCTGATCTGGTCGCCGACCGGCATTCTGGGAATCCTCGATCGCTACATGGCCGCGCGGCGCACCAAGGCCGCGTCTGCCTTGCGTGCCGTCGCGAAGTCGCGCCTGGAGACGGTGCAATGAGCGCGGTCCTCGAAGTCACTGACATCAAGAAGAACTTTGGCGGCATCGGCGCCGTCGACGGCGTCTCCTTCGATGTGCGCGAGGGCGAGATCCTCGGCCTGATCGGCCCGAACGGCTGCGGCAAGTCCACTCTGTTCAATTGCATCCTCGGCCAGCTCACGCCGTCAGGCGGCGAGGTCAGGCTCGACGGCAAGCTCGTCACGGGCCTCCGTCCTTCCGAGCTGAACAAGTTAGGGGTCAGCCGCACCTTCCAGCTCCTGCAGGTGTTCCCAAAGCTCTCGGTGCGCGAGAACCTGATCCTTGCCGGGCAGGAGCACCAGGGCAACATGGCCTCGCGCCTGGTCGGCCGCTCCGACGCCGGCTTGACTGATGCCGCCAACCAGATGATCGGCTTCTTCAAGCTCGACCATCTCGCCGACGAGCCCGCCGGCGGCCTCTCCTACGGCCAGCAAAAGCTGCTCGACGCCGCCATGGCCTTCATGGGCGGACCGCGCCTGGTGCTGCTCGACGAGCCCGCCGGCGGCGTCAACCCGTCGATGCTGGCGGATTTGAAGGAGCGTCTGGTCGCGATCAACCGCGAGAAGAACGCGACCTTCGTCGTGATCGAGCACAACATGGAATTCGTGATGTCGCTGTGCTCGCGCGTGATGGTGATGGCGGAAGGCAAGGTGCTGGCGATGGGACGGCCGGACGAGGTACGCAAAAACCCCGCCGTGATCGAAGCCTATCTCGGACATTAGGGAAAGCAGGCCATGAGCGATCCGATCCTCTCGGTTCACAATCTCGTCGGCGGCTACGGCAAGATGACGATCCTGAACGGCACGAGTTTCGCCGTGCCGCCGGCGACCATCACCACCATCATCGGCCCCAACGGCGCCGGCAAGTCCACCGTGTTCAAGGCAATCTTCGGCCTGCTGAAGCTGCGCGAGGGCAAGATCAGCTTCGCTGGCCGCGACGTCACCAATTTGAGCCAGCGCGCGCTGCTCAATGCCGGCATCTGCTATGTGCCGCAGGGACGCAACATCTTCCCGGAGCTCTCGGCGCGGCACAATATCGAGCTCGGCGGCGTCGCCGCCGGGAAGGGCCTCGATTTGCCGAAGCGGATCGAAGCAGCGCTCGACCTGTTTCCGGCGCTGCGCCGCAAGTCGGCGCAGCAGGCCTCGACGCTCTCGGGCGGCGAACAGAAGCAGCTCGAGATCGCCCGCTCGCTGCTGCTCGATCCGAAGCTCGTTCTGATCGACGAGCCCTCGATCGGCCTGTCGCCTCTGATGGTGCAGCAGACCTTCGACATCCTCAAAAACCTGCGTGACCGCGGCGTCACGATCCTGATGATCGAGCAGAACGCACGCTCGGCGCTGGAAATGTCCGACATCGGCATCGTGCTCGAGCTCGGCCAGACCCGCATGGTCGACAAGGCCGATCGCATCCTGAACGATCCGCGGATCGGCCAGCTCTTCCTCGGCGGTGCCATGGAGGAGAGTGCGGCATGAGCGCGCAAATGCGTATCGCAGTCGCCGGGGCCGGCCTGATTGGCCGCCGCCACATCGAGTTGATCGCGGCATCAACGGACTGCGTGCTGGCAGGCATCGCCGACCCCTCGCCTGCCGCAAAGGACTATGCGCAATCGCACGGCGTGACCTGGTATGCGGACCATCGCGCGCTGCTGGAGCAGGACAAGCCCGACGGGCTCGTCATCGCCTCGCCCAACACGCTGCACCTTCCGATCGCGCTCGATTGCGCGGCGGCGGGCGTGCCGGCTCTGATAGAGAAACCGGTGACTGAGACCGTTGCCACGGCGCAGCACCTCTGCGCCGCGATCAAGCGCACCGGTGTGCCGATGCTGGTCGGCCATCACCGCCGGCACAATCCGATCATCAAGGCCGCACGCGAGACGGTGTCGATCGGCAGGCTCGGCCAGCTCACCGCGGTGGTCGGGCTATGGCTGCTCAAAAAGCCCGACGACTATTTCGAGGTCGCTTGGCGCCGCGAGCAGGGCGGCGGACCGCTACTGATCAATCTCATCCACGATGTCGACAACCTCCGCTTCATCTGCGGCGAGATCACCGAGGTGCAGGCGCTGACCTCGAACCGAGCGCGCGGCTTCGCCGTCGAGGACACCGCAGCGCTGCTGCTGCGCTTTGCGAACGGCTCGCTGGGGACCGTCACCGTATCGGATGCGACGCCGGCGCCGTGGAGCTGGGAGCTTTCCTCGGGCGAGAACGCTGCATACCCTAAGCAGGATCAGCCCTGCTACATCTTCTCCGGCACCGCGGGATCGCTGTCCGTGCCGAATATGGAGCTGTGGTCCTATGCGGAGCGGCCCGGCTGGTACGCGCCATTGTCGCGCGAGAGCGTCGCGCCGCCCGCCTTCGATCCACTGGTCGAGCAGCTCCGCCATTTCTGCGCGGTCATCGCCGGCCACGAACAGCCGCTGATCTCGGCCGAGGATGCAATGGGCACGCTCGCCGTCGTCGAAGCCGTCACAGAGGCCGCGCGCACGGGCCAGGCAATCTCGCCGGGGCGGATCATGGAGCAGGCAGCATGAACAAACGCGCGATCGCGACCGTCTCTCTCTCAGGCGCCCTGGACGAAAAGCTCCGCGCCATCGCTGCCGCCGGCTTCGATGCCGTCGAGATTTTTGAGAACGATTTGCTGTCGTTCGGTTCGGGTCCGCGCGAGGTGGCGCAGCTCTGCAAGGACCTCAAGCTGGAGATCTGCGCTTTCCAGCCGTTCCGCGATTTCGAGGGCATGCCGGAGCCGCAGCGCACGCGCAATTTTGCCCGCGCGATGCGCAAGTTCGACCTGATGCAGGAGCTCGGCACCGATCTCTTGCTGATCTGCTCCAACGTTTCGCCCAACTCGCTCGGCGGCATCGACCGCGCCGCGGATGATTTCCGCGAGCTGGGCGAGCGCGCCGCCAAGCGTGGCTTGCGCGTCGGCTACGAGGCCCTTGCGTGGGGACGCCACGTCAACGACTACCGCGATGCCTGGGAGATCGTGCGGCGCGCCGATCATCCCGCGATCGGCGTCATCCTCGACAGCTTTCACGCGCTGGCGCCGGGCTTTCCGACCCGCGCGATGGCCTCGATCCCCGGCGACAAGATCTTCCTGGTGCAGCTTGCCGATGCGCCGAAGCTCGAGCTCGACATTCTCTCATGGAGCCGGCACTTCCGCTCCTTCCCGGGTCAGGGCGACCTGCCCGTCGGCGAATTCATGAAGGCGATTGCGGCGACCGGCTACGCGGGGCCACTGTCGCTCGAGATCTTCAACGACCAGTTCCGCGCCGGCTCGGCGGCCCAGACCGCGGTGGACGGCCTGCGCTCGCTCATCCTGCTGGAGGACCAGCTCGCGCCCGATTGGCCGAAATTTGCCGGCGAGCCACTGGCGCCGAAGGCCAAGAGCGGCGGCACCGGGTTCATCGAGTTTGCCGTCAACGAAGCCAAAGCCGGCGATCTCGCCCGCCTGTTCTCGCAGCTCGGTTTCCGAAAGTCCGGCAAGCATCGCAGCAAGGCAGTGGAGCGCTGGTCGCAGGGCAAAGTCGAGCTCGTGATCAATTGCGAGACCGATGGCTTTGCGCATTCGCACTATGTAACGCACGGGCCCGGCGTCTGCGCCATCGCGCTCGATGTCGACAATGCCGGCCTTGCCATGCAGCGCGCCGAGATGCTGAAGGCGCGGACGTTCTACCAGCCGGTCGGACCCGGTGAGCTTGAAATTCCGGCGATCCACGGCGTCGGCGGCAGCCTGCTCTATTTCCTCGACCAGGCCGGCAAGAACTGGGACACGGATTTCGAGCCGGTTGCGAGCGATGCCGCCAAGGACGCCCTGCTCGCCGTCGACCACATCGCGCAGTCCATGCCCTACGACGAGATGCTGTCCTGGCTCTTGTTCTACACCGGCATTCTCGATCTCAAGCGCCTGCCGCAGATGGAGATTGCCGATCCCAGAGGCCTCGTGCAGAGCCAGGCCATCATCAACGCCGATCAGAGCCTGCGCTTCGTGCTCAACGGCTCCTCCGCCAACCGGACGCTGCCGGCGCGCTTCATTTCGGAATTCTTCGGCTCAGGCGTGCAGCACGTCGCATTTTCTTGCAACGACATCTTCGCGACGGTCGCGGAGATGCGCAAGCGGGGCGCGGATTTCCTGGACATCCCCGACAACTACTACGACGACATCGAAGCCAAATACGACCTCGCCCCCGAGCTGATGGCGCAACTGCGCGCCAACCACATCCTCTACGACCGTGAGGGTGACGGCGAGTTCTTCCAGGTCTACACCCACATTTTCGACGAGCGCTTCTTCTTCGAGATCGTCGAGCGCAGGAATTATCAGGGCTTCGGCGCGGCCAATGCCGGCATCAGGCTCGCCGCGCAAGCCCGCGAGGTGCGGCCCGCCAGCATGCCGCGAGTGTAGGCGTCTTCGCCTCTCCCCGCCTGCGGCAGGGCAATCGAATATGAAAACGGCGTGATTTTTGGCGCTACCGTTTCCACATCGTCGCCATCCACGTCTTCACTCTTGCAAAACAAGACGTGGATGGCCGGGACAAGCCCGGGCATGACGAGTTTGTGGAGCGATCGGCTGCTCACAAGACACATCGAACCTGCAGCATTATCCGCATATGCGATTGCCCTGCCGCCTGCGGGGAGAGGAAAAAAGCATCAGGCTCACTTCATCGGGCACTTGTCGTGGAAACGATCCTGGTCGTTCTCCACGATTGTCGCGACGGTCTTCAGCGCGAGCTGGCCTTCGGCATCCTTCACCACATCCTGGAGGTAGAAACTCTGCACCGGGATGTGGTTGTTGCCGTATTTGAACGCGCCGCGCAGCGACTTGAAGTTGGCTTTTTCCATCTCGGCCTTCATCGCGTCCTTCTTGCTGGTGTCGCCCTTCACCGCGACGACCGCGCTGTTGATCAGCTGCGCCGCGTCATAGGTCTGCGCGCCGTAATAGGTCGGGCGCAGGCCGGCGTACTTCTTGCGGTAGTCGGCGACGAAGCGCTTGTTCTGCTCGTTGGGGAGGTCGTTGACCCATTCCTGCGCGCCGGGGACGCCGAGCGCGTTGTCCTTCTGCAACGGCAGCGACAGCTCGTCGACGGTGAACGCCGTGTAGAGCGGCATCGTGCTCTTCAGGCCGGCCTGCGCATATTGGTTGAGGAACTGCACGCCGGCGGCACCGGGATAGAACACGAAAATCGACTCCGCGCCCGAGGCGCGTGCCTTGGAGAGCTCGGCGGAGAAGTCGAGCTGGCTCGGCCACACCGTGTATTCCTCGCCCTTGATCTCGCCCTTGAACGTGCTCTTCACGCCCGCCAGCATGTCCTTGCCGGCCGCGTAGTTCGGGCCGATCAGGAACACGCTCTTGACGCCCTTCTGGTTCATGTAGAGGCCCATGGCGGCGGGCGTCTGGTCGTTCTGCCAGGAGGTCGAGAACACGTAAGGCGAACAGAGCTCGCCCGCGAGCTGCGACGGGCCGGCATTGGCCGAGATCAGGAAGGTCTTCGAGTCCACCGCGGTCTTCAGCGAGGCCAAGAGCACGTTCGACCAGATGTAGCCGACGATGAAATCAACCTTGTCGGACTGAACCAGCTTCTCGGTCTTCTGCTTGCCTACGTCAGGCTTCTGGCCGTCGTCCTCATAGATCACCTCGACCGGCTTGCCGTCCATCTTGCGCCCGAGATGATCGAGCGCGAGCTCGAACGAGTTGCGCATGTCGTTGCCGATCACGGCGGTCGGGCCGCTGAAGGTCGAAACGAAACCGATCTTGATGGTGTCGCCGGCGAATGCCGGGCTCGCCAGCACCAGCGCCGCTGCGCCCGCCAGCCAGAATGCCGTCCTCATAACCACTCCCCTCCTTATTATCGATCCGATCCCGGGAACGGGGTGATCGCCGCCCCGGGGCCAGTCTCCATTGAAATGCAAAATCTGTCGCGCCGCCAATGGGTCAGCGCCCGCCTCTGCACCATATTTCGCCCCAATCGGGGATGGCAAGAATTATAATGCTACTTACTTCGGCCAAGGCCTAGTCAAGCCTGCGGCGCTTTTTCGCGGGGATATCGATACACCGGGCCTATGCAGCGATTGGTGATGGCTATTGGACCGCGGCGCCCGATCCGCACTTAAATGAAGGAAGAGAGCAGCGAGATTCGAGGGCGCATCATGACCACGACACCGCATCGCGTCGTCATCGTCGGAGCCGGCTTCGGCGGACTGGAGACGACTTACCGGCTTGCGGGCGCGCCGGTCGAGATCACGCTGATCGACCGACGCAACCATCATCTGTTTCAGCCGCTGCTCTACCAGGTCGCGACGGCCTCGCTCGCGACCAGCGAGATCGCCTGGCCGATCCGGCACCTGATGCGCGACCGGCGCGAGGTGACGACGCTGTTCGCGACCGTCAGCGGTGTCGATGCCGCGCGTCGCTGCGTCCTGATCGACGACGGCAGCGAGGTACGCTACGACACGCTGGTGCTCGCGACCGGCGCGCGCCACGCCTATTTCGGCCATGACGAGTGGGAGGCATGGGCACCAGGCCTGAAGACGCTGGAGGATGCGACCACGCTGCGCCGGCACATCCTGGTGGCGTTCGAGCGCGCCGAGCGCGAGACCGATCCGGCGCGGCGCGCCGCGCGGCTGACCTTTGTGATTGTCGGCGCCGGCCCGACCGGCGTCGAGCTTGCCGGCACCATCGCCGAGATGGCGCATCACACTCTGCCCGGGGATTTCCGCAACATCGACACGACGAAGGCGCGCGTCGTGCTGATCGAGGCCGGCCCGCGCGTGCTGGCGGGCTTCGCCGACGACCTCTCCGCCTATGCGCAGGCCTCGCTGGAGAAGATCGGCGTCGAGGTCGTGCTCGGGCAGGCCGTCACCGAGATCAATCGCGAGGGCGTAGTGTTCGGCGGCAAGCTGCTCGAGGCAAAGACACGAATCTGGGCCGCCGGCGTGCGCGCCTCGCCCGCCGCAGAATGGCTCGGTGCGCCGGCCGATCGCGCCGGGCGCGTAGAGGTCGAGGCCGACCTCACCATTCCCGGCCATCCCGACATCTTCGCGATCGGCGATACTGTCAGCATCAACGCCTGGGACGGCAAGCCGGTGCCCGGCATCGCGCCGGCGGCCAAGCAGCAGGGACGACATGTCGCTGAAACCATCAAAGCCCGCCTGCGCGGCGAGACCAAAGGCGCGTTCCGCTACAAGCACGCCGGCAGCCTCGCCCAGATCGGCAAGCGGCTCGCGGTGATCGATTTCGGCAAGGTCAAGCTGCGCGGCACCATCGCGTGGTGGATCTGGGGCATCGCCCACATCTACTTCCTGATCGGCCTCCGCCATCGCCTCAGCGTCGCACTGAGCTGGCTGTGGATCTACGCGCGGGACCAGCGGGCCGCACGGCTGATCACGCAGGGATCAAGCAAGGTGGCGTAACCGATGCTCTCGTGTCCCGGACGCGGCGCGGCATGAAATGACGCGACGCAGAGCCGGGACCCAGAATTGTGGGCCCCGGCTCTGCCTTGCATCGCTGCGCGCTGCACCGCGTCCGGGGCACGCGACCGCCTACTTCACCAACTCACACCCGCCCTCCGCCAGCGGGCGGAAGGCCTGGTCTGCGGGAATCTTCGAGACCAGCTTGTAATAATCGTAGGGATATTTCGACTCCTCTGGCTTCTTGACCTCAAACAGGTACATGGGATGCACGACGCGGCCGTCCTGGCGGATCGTGGTGTCGCCGAACAGCTTGTCCTTGCCTTTGAACTTCTTCATCTCGGGCACCACGTCCCTGGCATTGTCGCTGCCGGACGCCGCGACCGCGTTGAGATAGGCGAGCGTCGAGGCATAGACGCCGGCCTGGTTGCCGCTCGGCATCTTGCCGTTCATGCCGGGCCGGACCGCAAAGCGCTTTGCGAAAGCGCGGGTGTCCTCGTTCATGTCCCAGTAGAAGGCTTCCATCAGCTGGAGCCCTTGCGCGACCTTGATGCCCATGCCGTGAATGTCGTTGATGAAGAGCAGGAAGGCGACGAGCTTCTGCCCGCTTTGCTGAATCCCGAACTCGGCGGCCTGCTTCACTGCGTTGATGGTGTCGCCGCCGGCGTTGGCAAGGCCGATCACCTGCGCCTTCGAGCCCTGCGCCTGCAGCAGGAAGGAGGCGAAGTCGGAGGTGCCGAGCGGATGTTTCGAAGAGCCGAGCACCTTGCCGCCGTGGCCCTCGATATACTTTTGCGCTTCAGCCTCGATGCCCTTGCCGAGCGCGTAGTCGACCGTGAGGAAATACCAGTCCTTGCCGCCGCGCGACATCATGGCGGCTGCGGTGGTGTTGCCGGTCGCCCAGGCATCGTTGACCCACTGGATCGTATTCGGCGAACAGGCCTTGCCGGTGAGATCGGAGCTTGCCGTGGACGACGCCAGGAAGGTCATGCGGCTGTCGCGCAGCAGCGTGTTGATGGAAAGACCGACGGCCGAGTTCGGCACGTCGACGATGGCATCGACGCCCTCGACATCGAGCCATTTGCGCGCGATGGCATTGCCGACATCGGCCTTGTTCTGGTGATCGGCATAGACGATCTCGACCTTGATGCCTTTGCCGCCGCCGTTGAAATCTTCCGCCGCCATGCGCGCGGCCTCGACCGAGCCCATGCCATTGGTGTCCTGGAAGATGCCGGAGATGTCGTTGAGCACGCCGACGCGCACGACATTGTCCGAGATCTCCGCACCGGCTGCACTGCTCATCAGGCCTGCGGCCAGCGCCAGTGTCCACCTCAGCCGTTTCATCGTTCCCTCCTTGATGTGTTTGGTCCGGCCGTTGCCGGAACATTCTTGAAAGTCAGCTTCTTGAAGGTCAGACTTTTGAGATCAGACCTGCCGCTCCGGTAGTCTCAGCACGATCCCGTCGAGCGCGGGCGTGATCATGATCTGACAGGATAGCCGGCTGTTCGGCAGCCGCTCCGCCGCGGTGCCGTCGAGCAGCGCGTCCTCGTCGCCGGCGACCGGAGGCAGACGCGCGAGCCAGGCTTCGTCGACATAGACGTGGCAGGTCGCGCACATGGCGTTTCCGCCGCATTCAGCCAGAATGCCGTCGAGGCCGTGCCGCGTCGCGGCCTGCATGGCGCTTTCGCCGCCTGAGGTCTCGACGCGCTCGGACTTTCCGTCGGGATGGATGAAGGTGATGGCGGGCATGAAACTCCTCGTCAGGCCGGGGTGATGGTAACAGGCAGGCTGTCGAGCCCGCGCAGCGTGTTGTTGAAGCGGCGCTTCGGCTCGCCCGTGATCTCGATCTTCGCGACGCGGCGGGCCAGTGCGGTCAGCATCACCTCGCCTTCGAGGCGGGCGACGAGCTGGCCGACGCACATGTGGATGCCGGAGCCGAAGCCGACATGGCCGGAGGTACGGCGGGTGATGTCGTAGCTATCAGGCTTGTCCCAGCGGCGCGGGTCGCGGTTGGCGGCGGCGAGGAACATCAGCACCTTTTCGCCCTCGCCGATGCGCGCACCGGAGATCTCGACCTCCCGCGTCGTCGTGCGGAAGAAGGTCTGCACCGGGCTCTCGAAGCGCACCGCCTCCTCGAAGGCGCCACGCGCCAGCGAGAGATCATCGCGCACGCGCTGCCACTGATCGGGAAAGCGCGCGAGGCAATAGACCGCCGCGCCGATGCCGTTGACTGTTGTATCGAGCCCGGCGGAGAGCAGCGAGCGCACCAGCAGCGGCGCCTCCGTCGCCGTGATGGCGCCCTCGTCCACCTGCGCATGAATGCAGGCGCCGAAGCCGCCGGGTGCAAGGTTCTCGCGCTGGCATTGCTCGGCGACGTAGGCTTGATGCGGCATCGAACGTTCGATCGCCTCCTGGCGCAGCTGGTTGGGCGGGCCGAAGGCGTTGAACACGACGCTCGCATAGGGAATGAGATGCTCGCGCCCCTCCGGCTTCAGCCCGAGCGCATCCGGAAAGATCGAGAGCGGATAGGCTTCGGCGAGATCCGTGATCGCATCGAAGCTGCGCTTGTCCAGCAGCGCAGCGACCCTCTCCTCGGCCGCTGCGGCGAAGCGATCGCGCACCTGCTTCATCACGGTCGGCGAAAGCACCTTCGACAGCACCGCGCGGGTGCGCGTGTGCGCCGGCGGATCGGCCTCCAGGATCAGGCTCGGCGGCCGCCATGGCGTCTCCTTCTTGAAGTCGGACAGGCCGACGCCGCGGCTGGAGCAGAAGGTGGCGGGATCGTTGAGGACGGCATGGACCTCGGCATAGCGCGCCACGCCGTAGACGTTCCACTTATCGAGATAGACCACCGGTCCCGTCTCCCTCAGCAGTTCGTGCGTGGGATACGGGTCGGCAAAAAACTTCATGTCGAACGGATCCACGTCGAGATGTGGGACGGCCGGCGAACCATTGGCCGCTGGGGAGCCGCTTGCGCTCATTGAAGTCCTCCGTCACTTTGATCTTGTGAAACGCGGCCGCATGCCCTTAGGTCTAAAGGCAGCTTGCGAGTCAAAATCCCGACATGCCGACGCCTTCGACCCGATCCCGCCCAAGACCCGCGTCCGTCGAAGCCGGACCGACGCTCGATCTCGATCGCTACGTTCCGGCTCTCATCACCTTCATCGCCAACAAGCTGTCGAACAGCGCGACCGCGTTCTATCAGCGGCAGTTCGGCGTCAACGTCACGGAATGGCGGATCATGTCGCTGCTGGCGATCGAGCCCGGCATTCCGGCCTCGCGCATCTGCCACGTCATCGGATTTGACAAGGGACCGGTGAGCCGGACGCTGGCGGGCCTCGAGAAGCGCGGGCTGGTCTCGATCCGCACCGACCCCAACGACGGCCGCACTCATTCGATTTCGCTGACGGCGAAAGGTCGCGCCACACATGACAAGGTGATCGTCGCGGCGCTCGACCGCGAACGCCGCCTGCTGTCCTGCCTCAACAAGGACGAGCGCGAGGTGCTGATCGACCTGGTCCGCCGGCTGCACGAGAATCTCGGCGCGGTGACCGGCAGCACCGAGACCTGACAGGCCGCGCGTCGGGCGCCATCCCCCGTCATCCCCAGGCAAGCGCCGGCGTCTGCCGACGGCACCATTCCAGCCGCGCATCGTTTCCTCCAGGATCAGACGCGGCGGTTCCCCCACCGTCGTCCTCGCCTGGAATGGTTCGCACAAATTAGTTGCCTGGGCAACAAAAAATCCGGCAGCATATTACGGCAGGATGGCTGGCGTAACTAACCAGCTCGTCATTCCGGGGCGCGCGTAGCGCGACCCCCCAATCCGTGGCGCGATACCCTGTGCGGTGAGATGGATTCCGGGGTCGCCGCCAAAGGCGCGCCCCGAATGATCGCTAGGTCGGCCTCAGCTTCACGATGCATCGGCTCCACCAACTACAGCCCCACCCACTCTCCGGACGCATCATCATTCAACCGCGCCACCGCATCGATCCGCCGCGTCAACACCGCGCGCTGGTTGATGTACCCCTTGTCGGTGATCTCGCCGCCATCGACCGAGGGCGGCTCGGCAAGAAGCAATGCGCGCGTCGCATGGCCGGAGGAATTGGCGCCCTGCTGCTTCAGCCTTGCGAGCCCTTGCACGATCGCGGCTCTCACCTTCACATGTCCAAGCACTTCATTTACACCTGCCGTCTCGGGTAAACCCGCATGCGCGCGGCACGCCGCGACATTCGGGAACACCAGGAAGCGCACCTCGTCGCCGCCATGACCGGTCACGACGATGTCCTGCGCGAGCGGCGCCAGCGCGGCGATGCCGGCGACGCGCAGCGTGCCGACGCTGACCCAGGTGCCGGAATTAAGCTTGAAATCCTCGGCGACACGGCCATCGAAGAACAGGCCCCGCTCGGGCCGTGCGCTGTCGGCAAGCTTCACGGCATCGCCGATGAGGTAAAAGCCCTCGTCGTCAAAAGCCTGCTTCGTCAACTCGGGGGCCTTCCAATAGCCCGGCGTGACGTTAGGGCCGCGCACCCGCACCTCTAGCTTGTCGCCTGACGTGACGAGTTTCAGCTCGGTGCCGGGAATGGGCACACCGATATTGCCGGAGCGCTCGGCCAAGAAATGGCAGTCGGTGGCGAGCGGTGAGGTTTCCGTCGAGCCCCAGGCCGAGACCATCGGCATCGCGCGGCCGACGGTCTCCATGGACAGCTGCGCGAGTGCGTCCCACAGATTCTGCGGCAGCGCGGCGCCGGCATAGAAGGCGAACTTCACCTCACTGAAAAAGCGGCGGCGCAGCTCTTCGTCACCGCGCAGCGCCGCAATCAACATGTCGAAGCCGCGCGGCACGTTGAAATAGACCGTCGGCATTACGCTCTTCAGATTGGCGAGCGATGTCGCGAACAGGCCGGGCGCGGGCTTGCCGCCGTCGATATAGAGTGAGCCGCCGTTGCGCAGCACGAGATTGAAATTGTGGTTGGCGCCGAAGGTGTGGCTCCAGGGCAGCCAGTCGAGAATGACGAGATCGCCGCGGCTCTGTTCGAGGAAGGTCCAGGTTTGCGCCTTGGCCTGCTGGCTCGAGGTCAGCATCCGCTGGGTGTTGATGACCGCCTTGGGCGTGCCGGTCGAGCCTGAGGTGAACAGGAATTTTGCGATCGTATCCGGCGTCACCGCGGCGAAGGCTCGTGCGACATCCGGCGTCTCGGGCGTTGTCGCGATGGTGCGGAACGCGAGCGCATCGGCGTCATCGGCATTGCCGCTGATGATGTGCGCGTTGTGCAGCGGCTTGATGGCGGCCAGCGCTGGCGCGAACGGCTGGAGCGCAGAGACGTAGATCGCGCCGGGCTCGAGCAACGCAATCATGCTCTTGAGCTTGTCGAAGTCCTTCGACATCAGCGAATAGGCCGGCGAGATCGCGGCCGAGGGCACACCGACATGCTGGGCCGCGAGCGCGAGCAGCGCGTGGTCGATGCTGTTGTCTGAGAGAATGACAACGGGGCGCTCCGTGCTGAGCCCCTGCGCCAGAATCCACGACGCTGTCGCGCGCACCCGCCGCAGAGCACCAGCGTAAGTCACGGTGGCCCAGGGCGTATCGGCGCGGCCGCGCTCGGCAAGAAAGATCTTGTCGGGCGTCTGCCGCGCAAAATGCTCCAGCCAGTCGCCGATGCAGCGTGCGCTCTCGCGCAGGGGCTCCGGCGAGCGCAGCAGGATGCTGCCGTCGGCGCGGTGCTCGACGACGGTTTTGGGCGTTGCGAACAGGCTCGAAGCGTCACCGCGGGTGGCTGACGTCATGGTCTCCTCCTCGCCCGAATCCGGGATGGGTCGCAGCCTCGTTCCGGACTGCTTTGGTCATAATGTTGGGCAGAGCAATTGTTGTCGTCAACAACAATCTTTCGCTCCGGCGGCCGAGGCGCTAAGGTTACGCGGCAGGAGACCCCACGTGACAGCCACCGCAGCCCAGACCTCTCCCCGCAAACGCGCCGGCAACGGCGACGCGCGACGGATCGACGCGGACGAGATCGGCCTCGACGCATTGGTCGGTCACGCCGGCTATGCGGTGCGGCGCTTCCAGATCTGGATCTTTCAGGACTTCATCAGGACGCTTCGCGCGGTCGACATCCGCCCGACTCAATATTCGGTGCTGACGGTGATCGGCGCCAATCCAGGTCTGTCGCAAATGGCGGTGGCCAAACGCCTCGGCATCGAGCGCGCCCGGCTGGTGCACCTGCTCGACAGCCTCGAAGAGCGCAAGCTGGTGAAGCGGATCAAGTCGAAGGCGGACCGGCGCTCGCACGCGCTGCACCTCACTGCGCAGGGCGAGACGGCGCTGGCAAAGTTCAAGCGCCTCGCCGCCGAGCACGAACGGCATGTCGAGGCCAAGATCGGCAGGGAGAACCGGGAGCGGCTGCTTCGGATCCTCGCCGACTTCACCTGACCGAGACTGCCCACGATTTGAGCAAATGCCCGCAACAGGGCGTTGGCATGACGGCCCGCTCGCTCATCAGCGCATCTCCCAAGCCATTGATCTCACGTTAATTTCCGGAGCGAGCGCGCTGCCCGGATAATGTACACAATGGCACATCGCTTGCTTCAATCCGGGTGAGACCTGTTGCCGGAGTTTTGTGACCATGGGGGCTGAGCAGCCTGAAACGATCGCCGCGATCGTGGCCGCGCATCGCGCGGGCACGATGACGCCAGCGCAGACGGTCGCGCGGACCTATCAGCGCATCCGCGACCACAACGATCCGGCCGTATTCATCAGCCTGCGCGACGAGAAGGACGCGGTCGCAGAGGCCGGGAAGCTCGCCGCGCGCGCCGATGCAGAGAGCCTGACGCTCTACGGCGTACCGGTCGCAGTGAAGGACAATATCGACGCGCTCGGCTTTCCGACCACGGCGGCCTGCCCGGCTTTCTCGTACATGCCGACGCACGACTCGACCGCGGTGGAGCGGCTGCGCGCGGCCGGCGCCATCATCATCGGCAAGACCAATCTCGACCAGTTCGCAACCGGCCTCGTCGGCGTGCGTTCGCCCTACGGCATTCCCAAAAATTCGATCCGCGAGGATCTCATTCCGGGCGGGTCGAGCTCGGGCTCGGCCACCGCCGTCGGTGCGGGGCTCGTGCCGCTGTCGCTTGGGACTGACACGGCCGGCTCAGGTCGCGTGCCGGCGATGCTCAACAACATCGTCGGGCTGAAGCCGAGCCTCGGCATGATCTCGACCGCGGGCCTCGTGCCGGCCTGCCGCACGCTCGACTGCATCTCGGTGTTCGCACTGACGGTGGACGACGCCGCGCTTGCGCTGTCGGTGATGGCCGGCCCGGATCAGGCCGATCCGTTTTCGCGCGACCGGCCGTTGGGCGCCATAACATCGGTCCCAGCGAATCTGCGCCTCGGCGTACCGCGCAATGGGCAGTTGATCTTCTTCGGCGACAAGAAGGCGGAAGCTGCCTATGCCGACGCGCTGAAGCGCTGGACCGCGCTGGGCGCGACGCTGGTCGAGTTCGATCTCGAGCCATTCTACGAGACGGCGCGGCTGCTTTATGAGGGACCCTGGGTCGCCGAGCGTTATCTCGTGATCAAGGATCTGCTGGCGTCCGCGCCCGATTCGATTCACCCGGTGACGCGCGAGATCACCGCGGCCGGCGCACGGCTGACGGCGGCGGAGACGTTCTCCGCACTCTACCGCCTGCAGGGCCTGCGCAAGATCGCCGAGCGCACCTTTGCCAACATCGACGCGCTGGTGCTGCCGACGGCGCCCACCGCCTATACGACGGCGCAGGTGCTGGCCAATCCGATCGAGCTCAACAGCCGGCTCGGCACCTACACCAATTTCGTGAACCTGCTCGACCTCTGCGGTCTGGCGCTTCCCGCTTCGATCCGGGCTGACGGCATCCCGTTCGGGATCACGCTGCTTGCGCCGGCGGGACGCGATGCGCTACTCGCGAGCATCGGGCGGGTGTTCCATGCGGATACGAAGCTGAGTGTCGGGGCAAAGGGTGTTGCGCAACCTGCGCTCGCGCCTCTGCCGGCAAGGGGTGGCGACGAGATTCCGATCGCCGTGGTCGGCGCGCATCTCTCCGGCATGGCGCTGAACCGTGAATTGACCGCGCTGAACGGAAAGCTGATCGAGGCGACGAAGACAGCGGCGGACTACAAGCTCTACGCACTACCTACCACGCCGCCGAAGCCGGGCATGCTGCGCGTCGCGGCCGGCACGGGCGCGTCGATCGAGCTCGAGATCTGGTCGCTGCCCGCGGCTGCGTTCGGCAAGTTCGTGAATGCGATTCCGGCGCCGATGGCGATCGGCACGATCCGGCTCGCCGATGGCCGCAGCGTGAAGGGATTTCTGGTCGAGCCGGAGGCGCTCGCCGAGGCGCGGGATATCACGGCGCATGGCGGCTGGCGCGCATATGTGAAGGAGGCCGCGACAACATAGGTCTCGTAGGGTGGGCAAAGCGAAGCGCGCCCACGATCGCCGCTAGCTGAGAGAAATGGTGGGCACGGCGCTTTGCGCCTTTGCCCACCCTACGGCAGCGAGTGCGCGGCTCACACCGACACCGCGTAGATCTCATACTCCCCGCGCACCAGCTCGATATGCGCACGCATGGCGCCAGCGGCGCCCTGCTTGTCGCCGCGCATGATGGCGACGACGACGCGGTCGTGCTCGGCTTGCGACTTGGCCAACCGGCCGAGATTGCGGAACTGGGCGCGGCGGAACGGCTGCACGCGCACGCGCGTCGCCAGCGTGATCTCGGCGATGTAGCCGTTCTGCGAGCCCGCATAGATCGCGTTGTGGAAGCGTTCGTTGACCTCGTGGAAGCGGTCGGGATTGCCGGCATAGCTGAGCAGCCGGAGCTCTTCATGGATGGCCTCCAAGCCGTGACGTTCGGCGGCCGACATGCGCTCGGCGGCAAGGCCGGCGCAGAGCGCCTCGAGCTCGGCCATCGCCTCGAACATGCTCTTCAGACGCTCGATCGAGGGCTGCGCCACCACTGCACCACGATGAGCACGCGCTTCGACGAGCCCGCTTGCCACCAGTTGCCGCAACGCCTCTCGCACCGGCGTGCGCGAGACGCTGAAGCGCCGCGCGATGTCGGTCTCGTCCAGCGGCGCACCAGGCGCGAGCGCGCCGCGCACGATCTCGTCGGCAAGCTGGAGGCGCAATTCCTCGGCCCGCGTGACCTTCTGCAGCGACGGGAGTGCACGGTCGACGCGGGGCACCATCGGCTCGGCCGGCAGTGTCCCGGGCGGGAGATCGTCAAGCGTCATGCGGTCAGGTCTCTTTCGACTCGTCGATGATGCTGACATGGGCAGCGACGACGCGCCAGCCCTCCGGGAAGCGAATCCAGGTCTGCATCTGCCGGCCGACCTTGCCGGGCGCCGTGTCGCGATAGAACAGGGTGGAGGCCACGGCCGTGTCGCGGCCATAGCTCGTGATGACGGTTTTCGCGGTGCGGCGGTTGAGGCCGACCGGCGAGCGCGCGGCGCGGAAGCCGGAGATCGCCTCATAGCCATAGAGGTTCTCGCCGATACCGTAGCGCAGCGTGCGCGGATCGTTGCGGAAGAGCTCGCCGAGCACGGCGACGTCGTTGCTGACGAGGGCCTGCTCATAGCGCTCGAAGGCGGCCTTCACTTCCGCGATGATCTCGGGAAGATCGATCTCCATTTCAAATTCCTCTTGGTGGCGACGCAGATACGACGCCCATCTTTTCCAACGCGTACGCGACGCGGAGCGCAATGTCCTCGCGCCACGGCGCGGCGATGATCTGCACCCCGATCGGCAGCGGCTCGAGCGGCACCGGCACCGCGACCACCGGCAGGCCGATGAAGGAGATGGGCTGGGTGTGGATGCCGATATTGGCGCGCACCGGCAGCTCGACGCCGTCGAGATTGAAATTCACCTGGCCGAGCTTCGGCGCGGTGCAGGGCGTTGCCGGCGCGAGCAGCACGTCGACGGATTTGAAGATCTCGGCGAGCTGGCCGCGATACCAGCGGCGGAATTTCTGCGCGCGATCGACCAGCGCTGCCGGCACCATCGCGCCGGCGATCAGCCGGTCGCGCACGGCCGGATCGAAATCCTTGGGGCGCTTGCGCAGTCGGTCGAGATGCAGTGAGGCGCCTTCGGTGGTGGTGATGACATAGGCCGCGGCGCGGGCGCGCGCGGCTTCAGGCACGTCCACGACTTGCGTTGCGCCGAGCGCCTTCGCGACGCGGCTGACCGCCTCGACGGCTTCAGGAAAGACGTTCTTCTGAAAATAGCCGCCAGCAATCGCTATGCGCAGATCCGAGACCGGATTGGCGAGCAGCGGCAGCGACGGCTCCAGCCCACGTGTGGTGCAGGCGCCATCGTCCGCATCCGGTCCCTGCATCGCATCGTAAGCGAGCGCGAGATCGGTGACCGAGCGCGCGAGCGGGCCGAGATGATCGAGGCTCGCGACGAACGGGAACGAGCGCGCGCGCGACAGCCGGCCATAGGTCGGCTTCAGCCCGAAGATGCCGCAGAACGACGAGGGCACCCTGATCGAACCATTGGTGTCCGAGCCAAGCGCGATCGGCACCAGCGCGCCGCCGACAGCGCTGCCGGAACCACCGGAGGAGCCGCCGGTCATCCGCGTCGTGTCATGCGGATTGCGCGAGGGCCCGTCATGGACGTTCTCGCCGGTGAAATCGTAGGCGTATTCGCCCATGTTGAGCGCGCCGACCAGCACGGCGCCGGCGGCTTCCATGCGCTCGATCAGCGTGGCATCGCGCTTGGCCGGCGCGAGGTCGCGGTTGATCTTGGAGCCGGCCCGGGTGGGCAGGCCGGCGACGTCGAACAGGTTCTTGACTGCGAAGGGCACGCCGGCGAGCGGGCCCACCTTCTTGCCGGCAACGATGTCGGCATCGATCGCGCGCGCCTTGGCACGGGCGCGATCGGCGGTGACGTCGGTGAAGGAATTGAGGATGCCGTCGTGCTGCTTGATACGCGCGAGAGCTGCTTCGGTGGCATCGAGCGCCGACATTCTGCGGTCCGCGACCGCGCTCGCGATCTCCGCGGCTGTCATTTCCGGCTTGGTGGTCATGGCATCATCAGGCCGTGAAGATCGGCGCCGGCTCGGTCTCGTCCGGCAGCGCGAATTCGTCGATGAGGCGGGCGAGCCGCAGCGAGACTTCGAGATTGGCGCGCACCGCGGGCCGCCAGGCCTCCTCGACCGGCAGCGCCAGCGCTTCCGATACGGCGTCGATGTAATCGTCCAGAGGTTCGGCCATCACTCTCTCAAGCTGATCTCAGTGCACTCTCAGTGTATTTGCAACGGCGGATGCGGGATCGCCGTCAAAAGCTCCTTGGTGTAGTCGTCCTTGGGATCGCTGAGGACCTGCTCGGAAGAGCCCTCTTCGACGATCCGTCCCGTCCGCATCACAATGACACGATCGCACAGCAAGCGCACCACATTCAAATCATGCGAGACGAACAAATAACTCATGCCTAGCCGCTGCTTGAGGTCCTGAAGCAGGTTGAGCACGACGGCCTGCACCGACACGTCGAGCGCGGCGGTCGGCTCGTCGAGGATGACGAGCTTTGGATGCAGCGCGATGGCGCGGGCGATGCCGACGCGGGCCTTCTGGCCGCCGGAGAGCTGGTGCGGAAACCGGTCGAGCAGATTGTGCGGCAGGCCGACCATGGTCGCCAGTTCCTCGCAGCGGGCGCGGAGCGCGTCGCGGCCCTTGATGTCGCCGAGCTGCAGGATCGGGTCGGCGATGGCGCGGGCGGCGGTGAAGCGCGGATTGAGGCTGTCGGTCGGATCCTGGAACACCATCTGGATGCGGCTGCGCTGCGGCAACCGGGCAAACGAGGCGGGTGCTATCCTGCCGATGTCCTCGCTATCGAACTGGATCAGGCCGGAGGTCTGGTCCAGGAGGCGCATCACCATCATCGATGTCGTCGATTTGCCGCAGCCGGATTCGCCGACGAGGCCGACGCTCTCGCCATGGCCGATCGAGAAGCTGATGCCGTCGACGGCGCGGAAAACATCGGGCTCGACGGGTGGCTTGCGGCCGAAGAGCTTGCCGAGCACGGCCGTGGCGCCCTGGCGGGGGTATTCCTTGACGAGCTTGTCGATGAGGAGGAGGGGTTTGGGATTCTCGTCACCCCCGGGCTTGACCCGGGGGTCCATCGACACAGACGAATCTTTCGAAGCGTGATGGATGGCCGGGTCAAGCCCGGCCATGACAGCGGTGCTCTCCTCTTCAGGCAGGAGATCCCGCAACGACACGCCAAGCCGCGGCGTCGCGCGCATCAGCTTCTTGGTGTAGGGGTGCTGCGGATTCGCGAAGATGTCGGCGGCCTTCGCGGTCTCGACGACGCGGCCCTTCTCCATCACCACGACGCGGTCGCAATAGGCGGCAGCAAGGCCGAGATCGTGGGTGATCAGGATGGTCGACATCGCGCGACGCTTGGTCAGCTCGACAATCAGGTCCATCACCGCTTTCTGCGTGGTGACGTCCAATCCAGTCGTCGGCTCGTCCGCGATCAAGAGCTGCGGATTGCAGGCGAGCGCGAGCGCGATGACGACGCGCTGGCACATGCCGCCAGACAGCTCGAACGGATAGGCATGGTAGCGCTCGCGCGGACGGGCGATCTTGACCTGCTCCAGCGCCTCGATCGCCTTCTCGCCGTGATCGCCCACTTGCGCCTGCTGCACATGGGTGCGCAGCACGTCCTCGATCTGGTCGCCCACTTTCCGGATCGGGTTCAGCGCCGCGCGAGGGTTCTGGAAGATCATCGAGACTTCGCGGCCGCGCAGGTCGCGCATCTGGTCCTCGCTCGCAGCCTTGACGTCGATGCCGGAGAACATCACCGAGCCCTCGGCGATCTTGCCGGCGCGATCGAGGATGCGCATCACCGCGTAGGAGGTCACCGACTTGCCGGAGCCGGACTCGCCGACGATGGCGAGCGTCTCGCCCTTGGCGACGGAGATGTTGACGTGCTGCACGGCTTTGACGATGCCGCGGCGGGTGGTGAATTCGACGGTGAGATCCTGGACGTCGAGCAGCGGCTGGGCGGTCACGAATCCCTCCCGTCGCTTATGAGATCGAAAACAACCCCGTGCACAGTAGAGCCACCACTGAAATCATTGGAGATTTTTTGCCGACCCATCACGTCCTCCGTTGCGGGTCGACGATGTCGCGGAGGCCGTCGCCGAGGAGGTTGAAGCAGAACACGGCGATCATCAGCGCGAGGCCGGGGAACAGAGCGATCCACCATTCGCCTGAAACCATGAAGCCGGCGCCTTCGGCGACCATGATGCCCCATTCGGCCGTCGGCGGGCGGACGCCGAGGCCGATGAAGGACAGGCCCGCGGCATTCAAAATGGCGTAGCCCATGGTCAGCGACATCTGCACGATCATGATCGGCATGATGTTGGGCAAAATGTGCACCAGCAGGATGCGGAATTCGCCGTTGCCGGACAGCCGCGCGGCCTGCACGAAGCCGGCGTTGCGGCGGACATTTGCTTCGGCGCGCGCGACGCGGGCGTAGAGCGGGAAGTTCACGATCGCGGTGGCGAGGATGATGTTCTGCACGGTGTTGCCGAGCGCGGCGACGATGCCCATCGCCAGCACGAACAGCGGGAAGGCCATGATCGTGTCGGCGATGCGGCCGACGATGCGATCGGTCCAGCCGCCGAAATAGCCGGCCGCGATGCCGGCAAGGCCGCCCATCAGAAACACCAGGGCGACGGAAGCGACCGCGATGAAGGTATCGAGCCTCGTTGCCACGATGACGCGGCTGAAAATGTCGCGGCCGAGCTGGTCGGTGCCGAACCAATGCGCCGCCGACGGCGGCTTCAGCGCGGCAGCCGTGTCGGAGGCGAGCGGATCGTACTGCACCACATAGGGGCCGAAGATCGCCGCGATCAGGATCAGGATCAGCAGCGCGAAGGCAAAGCCGGTGACCTTGTTTTCGCTGAGGACGTAACGAGTTTGTTCGAGGATTGCTACGAGTCCTGAGGTACGGGCAGGGCCGGCGGGTTCAACGGCTGGCGCAACGGAGCTCATTGTGTCCCCCTAGCCTTCAAGTCTGACGCGCGGATCGATCACGCCGTACAAGATGTCGATCACGAGATTCAAAAGGACGTACATGACCGCCATGGTCAGCACAAAGCCCTGCACCGGCGCGAAGTCAGAGGAGATCAGCGCTTCCACCGCATAGGAGCCGATGCCGGGCCAGGCGAACACCTTTTCGACCAGCACGTTGGCCCCTAACAGGAACGAGAACACCATGCTGAGTGTGGTGACGACCGGGAGCATCGCGTTGCGGAAGGCGTAGGTGACGATCACGGTCGATGGCGACAGCCCGCTGGCGCGCGCGGTGCGGACGAATTCGGACGCAAGCACCGCCAGCATCGAGGCGCGGGTCATGCGCGCGATCGGCGCCAGCGAGAAGATCGCGAGCGTCGTCGCAGGCAGGATCAGCTGGCTCAGCGCCGAGCGGAACGCCTCGAAGTCGCGCGCAATCAGCGTGTCGATCAGATAGAAGCCGGTTACCGTCGGCGGCGCGCTGTAGAACACGTCGAGGCGGCCGAGCGGCGCGGGCGACCAGCCGAGCTGGAAATAGAAGACATAGACCAGCACGAGGCCGGTGAAGAAAACAGGGAGCGAGACACCGGCCGTCGTCGTGACGCGGCAGAGATGGTCGATCCATGATCCCGGCCGTGTTGCCGCGAGAACGCCGAGCGGGATGGCGATCACGATCGAGACGATCAGGCCGAGCAGTGTCAGCTCGGCGGAGGCCGGCAGGCGGTTGCGGATCTCGGTCGCGACAGGCTGGCCTGTGGTCAGCGAGTTGCCGAAATCGCCATGGGCGAGGTCGTTGGTGTAGCGGAAGAACTGCTCGATCAGCGGCCTGTCGAGGCCGAGCTTCTTGCGGATCTGCTCGACGGCTTCTTTCGTTGCGGCGGGACCGGCGAAGTAGGCCGCGGGATCGCCCGGCAGCGCGCGGGTCAGCAGGAAGGTGACGATGACGACGCCGATCAGCGAGGGAATCGCGAACATCAGGCGCTTGCCGATCATGGTCAGCATGGGGTGCTCCTGATGTGGAATTGAGATAGCGCCGCGCGCTCCGCTGCGCCCCCTCTCCCCTTGTGGGAGAGGGTTGGGGTGAGGGGTGGCCCCAAGCGACGTCGGAGTTCGTGGCTACCCCTCACCCGTCTCGCCGCTACGCGGCGAGCCACCCTCTCCCACGCGGGGAGAGGAAATGAGAGAGCGGTGCTCACCTCACCCATGCCCCTCACCCCTTCGCCATCGCGCGATAATCCAGGCGGCGGTGGAACCAGTATTGATAGCCGCTGATGTTCTTCTGCATCGCGACGTTGACGAAGGGCTGGTACAGCGGGATGCGCGGGATGTCGGTGTAGGCGAGATCGACAAAACCCTTCACGTCGGCATCGTAGGTCGCGGTGTCGCCGGTTGCCGCAGCGGTGCGTGCGCCGTCGATTAGCTTGTCCATCTCCGCCGACTTATAGCTCATGGTGTTGAAGACGGAATTGTTGCCGTGATAGCACCAGTAGAAGAAGTACTCGGGGTAATCGAGCCAGCCCGAGAACACGTTGGTGAAGAGCGGCATTTCCTTCTTGTTCAATTCGGTGCGCCAGTTGGCGCCGGGCACCTTGTTGATGGTGGCCTTGATGCCGAGCTGGGCGAGGCTCTCCTGCACCAGCACGCAGAGCGGCTCGTTGACACCGGCGAAGTTGAGGTCGAACGAGATCGTGGTCTCGAAGCCGTTGGCGTAGCCGGCTTCAGTCAGCAGCGCCTTCGCCTTGTCCATGTCGGTGTTGTATTTGTGCGGCTGCGGCCAGGCGACTTCCGTCGCCTTGTCCTTGGGCGCGCCGAACATGGGATTGCCGAGGCCAAACAGCACCGCGTCCATGATCTTCTGATAGGGCAGCGCGTAGGCGACGGCCTGACGGACCTTGGGATTGTCGAACGGCGGCTTGGTCACGTTCATGCCGATATACTGGATGCCGTTGGAGAACGGCAGCGACACCACGTTGAGCTTGCCGTTCGCCTTCATCTCCTGGAAGTCCTTGAACGGCAGCTCGTAGGAGATGTCGGCGTCGCCCCGCTCCAGCAGCGCGCGGCGGTTGCCGGCCTGCGGCACCATGCGCCAGATCACGCGCTTGATCTTCGGCAGCGGACCGCCCACCCAATCCTCGTTTCGCTCCATGACGACTTCGGTGCCGGCGGTCCACTTCGTCACCTTGTAGGCGCCAGAGCCGGCGGTCTGCTGCTTGGTGAACTCGAGTCCCCAGGGATCCTTCTCGCTGGCGTTCTTCTTCACGAGCTCGGAGTTGACGATGCAGGGCACGATCACCGCGAGATCGGGGATCGTCAGCCTGTCCTTCTTCAGGAAGTCGACGCGCACGGTATGGTCGTCGATGACGACGAACTGCTCCGGCTTGGTCAGCGAGCCCGCGCTCATCTGGAAGGTCGGAAAGCCGCCGACGCTCACCGCGCGATCCAGCGACCACTTCACATCCTTAGCCGTGACGGGCGTGCCGTCGTGGAATTTGGCGTTCTTCTTCAGCTTGAAGGTGACCGACATGTCGTCGATCTTGAAGTCTTCGGCGAGCTCGCCCTTGAACTTGTCGCGGTCGTAATAGGGCACACCGCCGGGACCGGCCTTCATCTCGTGGCTGATCAGGCGGTCATAGCAATTCCAGGACACCTCATAGCCGGGCACGTTGGTGCCGACGCCGTGGATGTCGAGATTGTTAGGGCCGCCTTCCGAGACGATCAGCAGCGTCTCCGAACGGGCATCGGCCTTGACCGAGGACATCACGAACGGCATCGCCGGAAGCGCCGCGCCGGCGGCCAATCCGGACACGGATTTGAGGAAATCGCGGCGCTTCATGGGGTGCTCCAACTCAGAGGTTTCTGGTTGGAACTGGATTCGCAAGGTTCGTGCCAAGGCTTAACGAGGTATTATCTTCGCGCCAATCGATTGAAACATTTAATGATTCTTCACTTTCGCTGGATCGCGCAGGCCGCGGGAGCCCTCCTCATTGCATACAAAGCGGGGAAATTGATCAAATATTGAGCTGACGACGATGGACGCCCATGCGAGAGGCGATCGTTATTCCGGGCGACGCGTGGCATCGAGCCCGGAACCATTTGAAAGCGCGACGCGTGGGACGATGGATTTCCCGGCTCGCCGCTTCGCGGCGCCCGGGAATGACGGAGAGAGGTGCGGCCGGAGCGCTCAGCTCGGCCAGATCAATTCCTGCAGCTCGATCAGATTGTTCGCCTTGTCCTGCCAGCCCTCGATGCAGATGTGGCTGTTGAGATCGCTGGCACGGTGCAGCAGCATCAAGGCCATCAGGCGGCGCTTCAGCGCGCCGTCCGGCCAGGCATAGCCGAAGCCTTCGAGCAGGCTGCGCACCCTGCCCGGCCGCCCCGCCGCCATGAAGGCGCTGGGGCCGAGCAGATCGTAGTCGCGCCAGCCCGCGAGCACGTCGCCGAAGTCGAACAGGCCGGCCAGCGACCATTCGCCATCGTCGCAGGCGAGCAGGAAATTCTCCGGAATATATTCGCCGATCAGGATCACCGGCGGGGCATTCATCGGAATCAGCTCGGCGGCATCACGGAGGAGATCGTCGAGCCCTTTGAGAAACTTCGGCGCAAGGCCGAGGCGCTCGTGCCTGTTACGGCAACCCTGCATCTGGGTGCGCATGAAGGCGTCCCAGCGCGGCTCGATGTTCGCGAGAGGGCCAAGCGGCGCGCGCTGCACGGCGGCGATGGTCTCGCCGATCTGGCGCAGCACGTGCTCCTTCTGGTGTTCCGGCAGGCGCGGCCAGGCCTCCGAACCGAGCGTGCCGGCAAGGCGCGTGATGACGAGATAGGGCCAGCCGTCACGCATCCCTTCGGCGACGATCTCGGGGATCGGCAGATGCAGACGCCGTTTGAGCTGCGTCAGCGAGCCGCGCTCGGAGACGAATTGCGCGCGCAGCAGCGGCGGGAAGATCTTCAAGATCAGGCGCTCGCCGAGCCCGAGCACGAGATTGGTGCCTGTGGCGAACACATGCGGTGCGCTCACATCGAGGCCGTGGCTGCGCGCGATGTCGATGGCGATTGGCAGCCATTGCGGCGGATCGGAGCGAAAGGCGCGGAAGGACTGAGTGTCAGCGAAGTTCGGTTGTGTCATTGCGCACTTAATGCATAGAGATCGTCATGCCCGGGCTTGTCCCGGGCATCCACGTTCTTCAAGCTGCGGCCAAGGCGTGGATGGCCGGGACAAGCCCGGCCATGACGGCGTGGAAAGATCTCGCGCTACAACCACTGCCAGGATTTCCATCCGGTTTTTACCGCTCGGGGCTGGCGCGTTCGAACTGGCGGAGCAGCTTGTTGCCGCGCTCGACCGCGGAATCGAGCGCCGATTGCGCGCTCTTCTGGCCGGCAAAAGCCTGCTCCAGCTCGTCCTCGATCGCGCCGCGGATCAGCACGAAGGAGCCGAGCCTTATGCCCTTCGAATTCTCAGTCGGCGGATGCAGCGTGATCTCCTCGAACGAGATCGCCGAGCCCGGATTGCGCTCGTAAAAGCCCTGCGCGCGCGTCAGCTCGTAGGCGGCGCGGGTGATCGGCAGATAGCCGGTGTTCTGGTGCCAGGCAGCCTGCACGCCGGGCTGCGACAGATAGGCGAAGAACCGCGCCACGGCCTTGTATTCATCGCGCGGCCGGTCGCGCAGCACCCACAGCGTGGCGCCGCCGATGATCGAATTCTGCGGCGCGTCCTTCACATCGGGCCAGTACGGCATCATGCCGTAGCCGATCTCGAATTTCGAATTCGCCTTGATGTCGGCGCGCGTCGCCGAGGAGCCGATGAAGATGCCGCACTCGCCCTTCTGGAAGCGCGGCTCGGCCACCTGCCCGCGGCCGCTGTAGTCGAACGCCTTGGTCTGCTGCCATTCGGCGAGCTGGGCGACGTGCTTGACGACGACGGGATTGTTGATGGTCAACTCGGCATCGAGGCCGGCAAAGCCGTTGGTGCGGGTCGCCAGCGGCAGATTGTGGAAGGCGGAAAAATTCTCGACATGGATCCAGGACGGCCAGGACGTGGTGAAACCGCACACCGCGCCGCGCTCGCGCAGGCGCTTTGCGGCGGCACCGAGCTCGGGCCAGGTTCTTGGCGGCGTCTCCGGATCGAGGCCGGCATCGCGGAACATGGTCTTGTTGTAATAGAGGATCGGCGTCGAAGAATTGAACGGGAAGGACAGCAGGTTGCCGCTCGCGTCGGTGTAGTAGCCGGAGACCGCGGGCAGGTAATCGTTCAGCGAGAACGGCTCACCCTGGTCCCGCATCAGGCTGTACACCGGATAGATCGCGCCCTTGGCCGCGGTCATGGTGGCGGTGGCGACCTCGTTGACCTGGACGATCGCGGGCTGGCTGCGCGAGCGGAAAGCGAAGATCGCCGCCGTCACCGTCTCGGTGTAGTTGCCCTTGTAGGTCGGGACGATGCGGTAATCCGGCTGCGAGGCGTTGAAGTCGGAGGCGAGCTTTTCCAGCTGCCGGCCGAGCTCGCCGGACATGGCGTGCCACAGCGCGATCTCGGTGGCGGCATGCGCCGGGGCGGCCAGCGCGAGAGCGGCAAAGGCGGCGAGGACCTGCGCAAGGCGCAATGCTGACATCACGATGGCTCTTCCCGTGTCGCACGACCGAAGCGGCCGCCCCTGCTTACGGCGCGGCATTTGCGGTTTCAACTGGGAATGAGGTCCGCTCGCGCCGCACAATCACCCGGCGGGGCCGAACCGGGATGGCCTTCCCTTAACCATCTGCTGGAGCCCCGCTCAGATCGGGCTCCGGATTCCCAGTCTTACGCGTTTTCTTTACGCGAACCGGTATCCACTTCGCTCGAAAACGCTTTAGATTGCATTGAACCTTTTGGTCCCGCCATAGACTCCATCTCTGAGGGGTTGAGTGTGCCAGTGCTGAACCGTGCCGAACTCTCGCGGGCCGGGGTGATCTTCGTCGCGCTTCTGCTCGCCATCGGTGCGACGGGCGCCGCGGCGCGCGAATTTCGCGCCGCCGACACCCAGACCGAGGACTATCCGACCGTCCAGGCGCTGCGCTACATGGGCGACCTGATCAGCGAACGCACCGGCGGCCGGCACGAGATCAAGGTATTCCACTCTCGCCAGCTCGGAGAGGAAAAGGAGACCATCGAGCAAACCCGGGCCGGCGCGATCGACCTCAACCGGACCAATGTGGCGCTGATCGGCAATTTCGCTCCGGCCATGAACGTGCTCGCGATGCCGTTCCTGTTTCGGTCCATCGAGCACATGCAGAAGGTGCTGGACGGGCCTGTTGGCAACGAGATCCTCGGCAGCTTCGAGCCGTACGGGTTCGTCGGGCTCGCCTTCTACGATTCCGGAGCGCGGTCGATCTATAACGGCGTCCGTCCGGTGAAGAGCATCGCGGATATCAAGGGCCTGCGGATCCGGGTGCAGCAATCGGAGTTGATGAGCGAGATGATCCGCTCGCTCGGCGCCGTGCCGGTCGAGCTCCCTTACGGGCAGGTGCTCACCGGGCTTGCGACTCATCTGATCGACGGCGCGGAAAACAACTGGCCATCCTTCGTGACCACGGATCACTACAAATATGCGGGCCATTACACGTTGACCGAGCACACGATGAGCCCGGAGGTGCTGGTGATCTCGCTCAAGGCCTGGCAGAGCCTCTCGGTGGACGATCAGAACATCTTCCGCGAGGCAGCGCTTCGCTCGAGCCGGTTCATGCGCCAGAAGTGGCGCTACCTCGAGGAACAGTCGCAGCGCAAGGCGGAAGCCGCCGGCATCACCGTCGTCAGCGACATCGACCGCAAGCCGTTCGAGGAGGCGATGGCACCGATCTACGCCAAGATTGCGCGCGATCCCGCCGCGGCCGCGCTGATCGAACGCATTCGCAAGGTGGAGTGAGCCGCGTTGGCTGCGCTTGGACATCGCGATCATCCAGACCGGGCGCCCGGCCCGATCGGCCAGGTGCGCGTACGTCTCGTCGGCCTGCTCCGGGCCGTGCCGATCCGCTGGCGCATTCTGTCGATCGCGGCCCTGAACTCGGCCGTGGTGGTGGTGCTGGTCGGGATGATCTGGAACGGCGCGCAGGTGCTGGGCTCGGCCTGGGGCGACGTCCGCCAGGTGCGCGAGTCCGACCGTATCCTGGCGCTGCTCGAGAGCGAGACCGGTCGGCTGCAGAACCTGATCCACCGTTACATCAACCAGCCGAGCCCGGACCTGTTCGCCGAGATCCTGCTGCTGCGCGAGGCGGTGCTCGGCACGCTGACCAGCCGCGCCGCCAAGGACCCGATGCTGTCCGGCTCGGTCGAGGAGCTCGAGCGCACCACCGACCGCTTCCTCAACGGCTTCGGCGAGCTGCGCAGCGTGCAGGCCACCATCGCCAAGACCTATGAGGAGCAGGTGCAGGGCCCCGCGAGGGACATGGCCGGCCTCTATTCCATCATCGAAGGCGCCACCGGCCATCGCGACGCGCTGATCTGGCCCTCGCTCGGCAAGTCCCGCGAGGCCTTCACCGCGATGCTGGTCGCGGCCAATTCCTACTATCTGTCGCAGTCGTCAGGCGCCGCCGACGATGCGCGCCACAACACCGAGACGATCGAGAAGACCATTCCGGTCATGCTCGATCTCGCCGACAACGACCTCCAGAAGATGGCACTGCAAAAGCTCGCGACCCGCACCACGGCGCTGCGCGAGGGCTTCGCAAAGCTGTCCGAGCAGCTCGCGAGCCGCACCGAGCTGCTCCGCAACACCATCGACGCAAGCCAGGCCGAGGCGATCGGCGCCATCGACGATCTCTCGACCAAGATGCGCCAGCGCGAGCAGAAGGCGCAGGAGACCTTCGACCGCACGCTGGCCGACATCTCCCGCCGCGTGCTCTCGATCGCGGTGATCTTCCTCGGCATCATCCTCACCGCGGGCGTCTTGATCGCGCTGTCGATCCGCCTGCCGCTCCAGCAGATCATGGCGGCGATGCGCGCCATCACGCTCGGCGACCTCGACCGCGAGGTGCAGGGCACCAAGGCGCGCGACGAAGTCGGCGCCATGGCGCGCGCGGTGGAGGTGTTCCGCGAGAACGCGATCGCGAAGCGCGAGACCGAGGACGAGCTGCGCGCCTCCAAGGAGAAGGCCGAGAGCGCGCTGCTCGAGCTCAACGCCGCGCAGCAGAACCTGATCGACGCCGAGCGGCTCGCAGCGCTCGGCGGCCTCGTCGCCGGCGTCGCGCACGAGGTCAACAACCCGATCGGCATCAGCCTGACGGTGGCCTCGAGCTTTGCCCGGCGCACCGAGATCTTCGAGGCCCAGCTCAAGGGCCAGGGCGGCCTGCGCCGCTCGCAGCTCGACGAGTTCGTGCAATCCTCGCGCGATGCCTCGCAGCAGCTGGTTGCCAATCTCACCCGCGCCGGCGAGCTGATCCAGTCGTTCAAGCAGGTCGCGGTCGACCGCTCCCATGCCGAGCGGCGGCAGTTCTCACTCAGCGAAGCCACCGACCAGATCATCGCGAGCCTCCGCCCGGTGCTGAAGCGCTCGCCGATCACGCTCCAGGTCGACGTGCCCGAGGGGCTGCTGCTCGACGGCTATCCCGGCTCCTACGGCCAGATCCTGACCAATCTCTTCCTCAACGCGGCCAACCATGCCTTCGCCGACGGGCGCGCCGGGACCATCACGATCTCGGCGCGACCGCGCGGGACCGACGACATCGAGATCATCTTCACCGATGACGGGGCCGGCATGACCCCCGACGTGCAGCGCCAGGCCTTTGACCCATTCTTTACCACCCGGCGCAACGAAGGTGGCACGGGACTCGGCCTTCATATCGTCTATAACCTGGTGACCCAGCAGCTTGGCGGACGCATGATGCTGGAATCCAAGCTGGGACAAGGCACAACTTTTCGGATTATCATGCCGCGAGTCGCCAAGGGCGGCGCGCGAAGCACAGAGACTGACGGGACTTCTCAATGGCCGAACAGGACGATGTCCTCCACCTGATCGACGACACCGGTACCGCGCCGGAGGACCAGAACGCACGGAAATGGAAGATCGCTGTCATCGACGACGATCCGGCCGTACATGACGGCACCCGCTTCGCGCTGTCCGACTACAGCCTGAACGGCCAGAGCCTGGAGATCCTCTCGGCGCACTCCGCGGCCGAAGGCCGCAAGCTGATGGCCGAGCACCGCGACATCGCCGCGGTGCTGCTCGACGTCATCATGGAGACCGACGTCGCCGGCCTCGAGCTGGTCGAGTTCATCCGCAACGAGCTCAAGAACGAGACCGTGCGCATCATCCTGCGCACCGGCCAGCCCGGCCAGGCGCCGGAGCGGCGCGTGATCGTGCAGTACGACATCAACGACTACAAGGCCAAGACCGAGCTCACCGCCGACAAGCTGTTCACCTCTCTGACCGCGGCGCTGCGCTCCTACCAGCAGCTCGAACGCATGGTGCAGACGCGGCGCGGGCTCGAGATCATCATCGACGCGGCTTCCACGCTGTACGATTTCAAGTCGATGCAGCGGCTCGCCGAGGGCGTGCTCACCCAGCTCGCCTCGCTGCTCAATGTCGACTGTGCCGGCATCCTGGTGCTGCGTGATAATGGCGGCGTCGATCCCGAGCTCTCCGTGCTTGCGGGCAGCGGCTGCTACAGCCGCTTCATTGGCACGACCTCTTCGCGGGCGCTCGATCCTGACCTGCGCGAGCTGGTGGAAGCCGCATTCCAGCGCCGCAAGAACGAATTCGCCGACCATCGCAGCGTGATCTACTTGCGCACCGGAAGTGGCCGCGAGGTGGTGGTGCTGCTCCAGGCCGAGCGCGAATTGTCCGAGACCGACCGCTCGCTGGTCGAGATCTTCTCCAGCCGGCTCTCGATCGCCTTCGACAACGTGATCCTCTATCAGCAGCTCCAGGATGCCAACACGCAGCTGGAGGACCGCGTCGCCCAGCGCACCCGCGCCCTGATGCAGGCCAATCGCCGCCTCTCGGCGCAATGGCTGAGGCTGCAGCGCGCCAACGGCTTCAAGAACGAGATTCTGGGCACCGTCGCGCACGATCTGAAGAATCCGCTCGGCGTCATCCTCGGCCGTACCGAGATGCTGAAGGAGCTGATCTCGACCGGCGCCTCGGCCAGCGGCGTCGTCTCCCAGGTCGACCACATCCGCGATGCGACCAAGCGCCTGACCACGATGGTCGACCATCTGATCTCGGACGCAATGGCCGATGCCTTCGACATCACCATCCGCCGCGAGCCGGTCGACGTCGCGGCGCTGGCGAAGGAGGTCGCCGACGCCAACCAGCCGCTCGCGGTCAACAAGCAGCAGACGATCCACGTCACCGCGCCGCCCAACATCGTCACCATGTGCGACATCGACCGCATCCGCGAGGCGATCGACAACCTCATCAGCAACGCGATCAAATACTCGCCGATCGGCGGCAAGATCGGCGTCGCCGTGACACATGAGGGCAACGACACCATCATCCGGGTCAGCGACGAAGGCGCGGGCCTGTCGCCGGAAGATCTCGGCCGTCTGTTCGGCCGGTTCCAGCGGCTGTCCGCCAAGCCGACCGCGGGGGAGAGCTCGACGGGGCTTGGGCTTTCCATCGTCAAGCGTATTATCGACATGCATGGGGGCGAGGTGACGGCCGCGAGCGAAGGCCCCGGCAAGGGCTCGACCTTCACCATCACCCTGCCCGCGACCGAGGTGCCGTGATTTGAGTGCCGAGATCCAAGATCCTAGCTTCTGAAGTGACATGACCCAAAGCCAGCACATCATGATCGTCGACGACGAGGCCCCGGCCCGGGAGATGGTCGGCGATTACCTCAAGATGCACGGCTTCACCGTGACGCTGTGCGACGGCGGCAAGTCGCTCCGCGCCGCGATCCAGGGCAGCATGCCCGATCTCGTCGTGCTCGACCTCAACATGCCCGAGGAAGACGGGCTCTCGATCATCCGCGACCTCAAGAGCCGCATCAACGTGCCCGTCATCATGCTCACCGCGACCGCGAGCCCGATCGATCGCGTCGTCGGTCTCGAGCTCGGCGCCGACGACTACGTCGCCAAGCCCTGCGAGCTGCGCGAGCTGATGGCACGCATCCGCTCGGTGCTGCGGCGGAGCACGCCGGTGAAGGCCGCAGCAGCGGAGACGGCGGCGGCGAAATCCGACAAGGACCAGCTGGTGCGCTTCGGCACCAAATGGCTCGATCTCGAAGCCCAGGCCTTGCGCGACGACGAGGGCAACGAGCATCCACTGACCGCATCCGAGTTCGGACTGCTCAAGGTGTTCGCGGCCAATCCGAAGCGCGTGCTGTCGCGCGAGCGCCTGCTCGAGCTCGCCAATGCGCGCGACGCCGAAGCCTTCGACCGCGCCGTTGATCTGCGCATCATGCGTATCCGCCGCAAGATCGAGCCCGACCCGACCAAGCCCGCCGTGATCCGCACCATCCGCGGCGGCGGTTATCTGTTCTCGCCGGCGGGCGAGAAGCCGTAGGCGCTAACGGCGCGCCAGGTGCCGTAGGTGGGCAAAGCGAAGCGTGCCCACCGTTCTCTCCACACTTGCGAAAAGATCGTGGGCATGGCGCCTCGCGCCTTCGCCCGCCCTACGAGATCGCCGTCCTGGCTGCGCGTGTCGCCCCGAGACGACGGCATTGGGTGCGGCGCAAGCGAACGCAAGAGCCCGAAATTCGTTCCTGCCCCGCCAAATCGCGCAGCCCGTAGTTTCCGTACATTGAAATTCCACGACTTTTTGCCTCGAATGTTTCGTCGCGTCCCTTTCGACGAAACAATTCGGCGGCGCACGAAACCATTTTCCGCTTTTCGTGCAGACGTCCCGAAACGTTGGCTGATTAACACTTTGGTCCAAGGAAACGCCGCTCGGTTGCGGCGCACCGGGGAGCTAAGTCAATGCCGAACGTCATCGCCATCAACGCCCAGGCCAGCCAGAGCATCATTGCTGCTCAAGCGACCTCGGACGACATGCTTCTGGAGAGCATTGCCGACGGCAACCGGACGTCCATGCACATCCTTTATTGCCGACACAATGTGCGGGTCTACCGCTTCATCCTGCGCATCGTGCGCGATGCCACCACGGCGGAAGACCTCGTCAGCCAGGTGTTTTTGGACGTGTGGCGGACCGCCCGGCAATTCCAGGGCCGCTCGCAGGTGTCGACCTGGCTGCTCTCGATCGCCCGCTTCAAGGCGCTGACCGCGATGCGCCAGCGCCGCTTCGAGGACATCGACCAGGAGGACGTGCGCCAGATTCCTGACGACACCGACACGCCGGAGACCTCGCTCGACCGCAGCGACACCAGCGCCATCCTGCGCGCCTGCGTCGCAAAGTTGTCGCCCGCGCATCGCGAGATCATCAACCTCGTCTACTATCACGAGAAGTCGGTGGAGGAGGTCGGGCGGATCATCGGCATCCCCCAGAGCACGGTGAAGACCCGCATGTTCTACGCCCGCAAGCAGCTGGCCGATTTGCTTAAGGTCGCTGGCGTCGACCGTTTCGCTGCATAAGCTCAAGTATTTTCAAGGGGATAGGACCAAACTTCAGGCCCTTTCCCCGGACACGGAAGTGTTACCGCCGACGAAACAATTGAAACGAAGCACAACATCAGGCGGAAAAACTTGCCTCCTATAAAGCTCACATACGGTTCTCGTTAAACCTCCCAAGGACCTCCAGCGACCCGGACGATGCCCCCGTCCGGGTCGTTTTTATTTGGGATTTGAAGGCAGTTCTGACCGCATCGTCGTCGTGGCGGTCGCCCGTCACGACTGCGTGACACGGCGTAACGACCGCCGCATCCAATCCGAACTGCCCTCGTGATCTCCATCACGAGGGCTCCATGCTCGAACTCCTGTTTGCTGTTCTCGCCGGCATCCTCACCATCGCCGCGCCGTGCACCTTGCCGATGCTGCCGATCCTGCTTGGCGCCTCGATCGGGCGCGCGGGGCATCTGCGGCCAGCGATGATCGCGCTCGGCTTCGTCATCTCGTTCTCGGCCGTCGCGCTGCTGCTCGGCGCGTTCACGCGGGCATTGGATTTCGATCCGAACGTGCTGCGCGAGGCTGCCGCGATTCTCCTGCTCGGGTTCGGCCTGCTGATGCTGTGGCCAGCGCCGTTCGAATGGCTGTCGATCCGGCTGAATGGCTGGTTCGACCTTGGCGCGGCGAGCGGCGTGCAGCGCGAGGGTGCGATCGGCGGGCTCGTGCTCGGCACCACGCTGGGCCTGGTCTGGACGCCCTGCGCAGGGCCCGTGCTCGGCTCGATCCTGACGCTGGTTGCGACCTCGAAGAACCTGGCCTGGGCCGGCACACTGCTGGTGGCCTACGCGATTGGCGCTGCGGTCCCGATGCTGGGAATAGCCTATGGCGGGCAGGCCGCGACGACGCGGGTGCGCAGCCTCGCGCGGATCTCACCGCGGCTGCAGCAGGGTTTTGGCGTCATCGTGATCGCTTTCGCGGTCGCCGCCTATTTCCAATACGACACGCTGATCGTGGCCTGGCTCACCGGCTTCTATCCCACTGGCCAGATCGGCCTGTGATCCCTCGCATCTCAACGGAGAACACGTCCATGACTGTCAAGCTGCTCGCCGTTTCCGCCGCCCTGGTCGGCATGGCCGTCACCGGCGCCGTCATTCCCGGCATCTGCGACGAGGCCGTGCGCGCAACGCCTGTGGTCGCCGCCGCAGCAGCGCCGATCCAGGTCGCGGCCGCGAGCCGACAGACCGCACCCGACTTCACCGGCATCAACACCTGGTTCAACTCGAAACCGCTCAGCATCGCCGACCTGCGCGGCAAGGTCGTGCTGGTCGACTTCTGGACCTATGGCTGCGTCAACTGCGTCAACACGCTGCCGCGCGTCACCGAGCTCTATGCCAAGTACAAGGACAAGGGCCTCGTCGTGGTCGGCGTGCACACGCCGGAATTCCCGTTCGAGCGCTCGGCCTCCAACGTCCAGGCCGCGCTGAAGCGCCACGGCATCACCTATCCGGTGGCGCAGGACAATGACTCCAAAACCTGGAACGCCTATCGCAACCAGTATTGGCCGGCGCAATACATCATCGACCAGAGCGGCAAGATCGTGTTCCAGCACGAGGGCGAAGGCGCCTACGACCAGATCGACCGCACCGTTGCCGGGCTGCTGAACGCCAACAGCTGATGCTGCATCCGCGGCATTCGGTTGCAGCTTGACTCGACGGACCGGTCCATGGAGTTTCGCGGGCGACGGAATCAGCCGCCCGCAATGGACGACCCGACCACCAGCACCGACATCCGCCTTCGTGAAGGCTCCTCGATCGCGCAGCGGCTGGTCATGGCCGGCTCGGCCGCTGCCGTCGCGCTGTGCTTCACGCCGGGCCTGTTCACGCATGATTTGCTGGAGGTGATCATCTCGGTGGTCGCGCTGCTCGTGGGAACAGGGTTCGTCGTCGGCATCATGATGGCGCCTGCGGTGGTGTGGATCATCACGCCGAACGAGATCTTGATCGGGCAGCAGCGTCCGTTCGGAAAGCTCAAGACGCGGGTCGTCGGGAAGGGAGACATCACGGGGTTGCAGGTTCCGGGCAGCAAGCGGGTGAAAGCCCGCTTTCAGCTCGTCTTCACGCTCGCGTCCGGCGAGCGCCTGACCTCCCCGCCGATCTCCGACGTCACGCATGTACACGACACCGTGGCGCGGATCGCCACGCAGTTCGACGTCCCCAATGTCGAGGCACCTCGCAATCCGCTCGATGCCAGCAATCCCGAGATGCATCTCGGCGAGCCGCTCGAGGCATTCTCCGCGCGGGACATCCGCATCGTCGCACTGATCGCCGTCGCATTGTCCGCCGTGCCCTACGCCTACAAGCTCTGGCGCGGATGGCCGCCCAGCCATGTCGACATCCTGCTGCTGCCGCTCGGCGCGCTCGCAGCCTTCGCCGTCCATCGCTATGCCAACCTCGCGACCGGCGCGTTCTGGATCATCCGCGAGAGCGATATCCGCGTCGAGCGCCTGTGGGGCGACGGCACGCCGCGCGTTGACCACATCGAGGGGCCCGACGTGAAGACGATCAGTGTCGAGCGCCGCGGCCGGTCGGAGGACGAGCACTGCATCGTCACGATCCGCCTGCACTCCGGGCGACGGTTTCGCAGCCCCCGCATCGGCTCGCGGGTCGAAGCCCGCGCGGTCGGGACCGAGATCGTGCGGCGGCTCGGGATCGCGGCGGAGAGCAATAAGATTTAGCTGCGGGAGAGGGAGCTCACCTCCCAAGCGGCCACAATCTAAGCTTTTCGCGCCATCCCCTGTTCGTGGCATTGCTCCGGGCGCGTCAAAAAACCATAGGCATTCTCGTGACATACCAGCCGGGCGCGCCATCGACTTGCCATGAACTTGGCCCTGAGATTTGATGGTTCCGAATGATTTGCGCTGTGGCAGCGGGGAGAGCTTCACATGACCGATTTTCGTCGCCTGACCGGGACGTTCTTGGCCGCGATGGGACTGATCCTGTCCGCACCGCAGGCCTTCGCCCAGCAGCCCGACCGTGGCGACGAGCCGGGCCTGATCGCCGATGACAGCTACCAGCTCGATCCGGAATGGCAGAAGCAGGTGGTCTATTTCCGCACCACCGAGGCGCCGGGCACCATCATCGTCTCGACGGCCGAACGGCACCTCTATCTGGTGCAGCCGGGCGGGCGCGCGATCCGCTACGGCATCGGCGTCGGCCGCGATGGCTTCCAGTGGCAGGGGCTGGTGACCATCACGAACAAGAAGGAATGGCCGGACTGGACGCCGCCGCCGGAGATGATCCAGCGCCAGCCCTATCTGCCGCGCTTCATGGCCGGCGGCCCCGGCAACCCGCTCGGCGCCCGCGCCATGTATCTCGGCACCACCGTCTACCGCATCCACGGCACCAATCGCCCCGACACGATCGGTACCAAGGTGTCGTCGGGCTGCTTCCGTCTCGTCAACAACGACGTCGCCGATCTCTACGATCGCGTTCCGGTTGGCACCAAGGTGATCATCCGGCAGAAGCCTGAGCTGTAATCCTATCGCTCGCGCATGATCCGTCCGGATCATGCTCTGCGCCCTCCTCAAGATTCCTTTTCCCGATTTTTCGAGAGAGCAACATGATGCGCACATTTCGAGGCGGCCTGCTGATCGGGCTCGCGGTCGCCGTGCTGGTCGCCGTTCTGGCCATCGCCTATGAGTTCTACGACACCCGCACCCTGAAGCGCACGGTGCGCCGCGGCGAGGTGCTGTGCGGCGTCAACAAGGGCCTGCCGGGCTTCTCGATCCCCGACGACAAGGGCAACTGGACCGGCTTCGACGTCGATTTCTGCCGCGCCGTGGCGGCTGCCATCTTCAACGATCCAAGCAAGGCCAAGTTCGTGCCGCTCGATGCCAGCGAGCGCTTCAAGGAATTGCAGAGCCGGAAAGTGGACATCCTCTCGCGCAACTCGACCTGGAGCATGGCGCGCGAGCTCGACTACGACCTCTATTTCCCGGCCGTCGCCTATTACGATGGCGCAGGCTTCATGCTGCCGCGCGCGCGCAACAAGGAGACCGCGCTGGACCTGACCGGCAGCAAGGTCTGCGTGCAGGCCGGTACCACCACCGCGCTCAACGTCGCCGATTACTTCCGTGCCAACAACATGAAGTATGACGAGGTGAAGTTCGACAAGCTCGACGACGTGGTGAAGGCCTACGACACCGGCAAGTGCGACACGCTCTCCGCCGACGTCTCCCAGCTCTATGCGCTCCGGCTGAACCTCTCCAAGCCGGGCGACCACATGATTCTGCCGGACATGATCTCCAAGGAGCCGCTCGCCCCCGTCGTACGCCAGCGCGACGACGACTGGATGATGATCGTGAAGTGGACGCTCTACGCCATGATCAACGCCGAGGAGCTCGGCGTGTCCTCGGAGAACATCGACGAAGCCCTGAAATCGAAGAAGCCGGAAGTGATGCGCCTCGTCGGCACCGAAGGCAATTACGGCGAGCAGCTCGGCCTCACCAAGGACTGGGTGGTCCGCATCATCCGCCACGTCGGCAATTACGGCGAGATGTACGAGCGCAACATCGGCGAGAAGTCGAAGCTGAAGATCCCGCGCGGCATGAACCAGCTCTGGAACGCGGGTGGCGTGCAGTATGCGCCGCCGATGCGGTAAGGCGGTCTCACACCGTCATTGCGAGGAGCGCAGCGACGAAGCGATCCAGACTGTCTCCGCGGAAAGATTCTGGATTGCTTCGCTGCGCTGGCAATGACGAGATTGGGACAAGCGCTCTCCACACTCTCAACTGTCATCGCCCGGCTTTGACCGGGCGATCCAGTATTCCAGAGACGTCAAACGTATGCGGAGAGGCCGCGGCGTACTGGGTCGCCCGGTCGAGCTGGGCGACGACACCGAGGGTGTGGCGCGCCTCGCGCCCCAACCGCGCCTCAATACCCCCGCGCCCGCGCCAGCTGCTCGGTGTGGTAGTTGGCATCGCCGAACAGCTCCTCGCACACCCGCGCACGCTTCATGAAGAAGCCGATGTCGAACTGGTCGGTCATGCCCATGCCGCCATGCATCTGCACGCCCTCCTGCACGGCGCGTGTGGCGGTGGTGCCGGCGCGGGCCTTGGCCACGGCGACGCTCGATGCAGCCTTGGCGACGTCGGCGTCCAGCGCCTGGAGCGCCTTCATCGTGGCAGCGCGGGTGATCTCGATGTCGATATAGAGCTCGGCGGCGCGGTGCTGCAGCGCCTGGAATTCGCCGATCAGCTTGCCGAACTGCTTTCTGTTCTTCAAATACTCGACGGTGCGGCCAAACACTTCGTCGCTGAGACCGACCATTTCGGCTGCGACCGCGCCGCGGCCGATATCGAGCACGCCGTCGAGCAGGCTCGCGCCCTGATCGACCTCGCCGAGCACGCTGTCGGCATTGACCTCGACATTGGCGAATTCGATTCGCGCCGCGTTGTGCGAATCGACCATGATGGTGCGCTCGATGGCGACGCCCCTGGCCTTGGGGTTGACCAGAAACAGCGTCAGGCCGTCGCGCTCGCCGGCGGAGCCGGCGGTGCGCGCGGCGACGATGAGCAAGTCGGCGACGTGGCCGTCAACCACCAGCGCCTTGGCGCCGGAAAGCTTGAAGCCGTTCCCGGCGCGCACGGCCTGCAGGTTGGTCTGGAGCGGGCGGTGCTTGGCGCCCTCGTCGATCGCGAGCGTCGCGAGAAGCGAGCCGTTCGCAATCTTCGGCAAGGCTTCCGACTTCTGCGCAGCGTTGCCGCCGCGGTTCAGTGCGGAGGCCGCGACCACGCTGGTGGCGAGGAAGGGCGACGGCATCAGGGTGCGGCCGATCTCCTCCATCACGATTCCGGCCTCCATGACGCCGAGACCGGAGCCGCCGAACTCTTCGGGCACCAAGAGGCCGGCAAAGCCCATCTCGGCGAAGGAGTGCCACAGTTCCTTGGAGAAGCCGACGGGATCCTTGGAGTCGCGCAAAGATCGCAGGTGCGACACCGGCGCCTTGTCGCTGATCAGCCCGCGCGCTGAGTCGCGGAGCATGGATTGTTCTTCGGTGAGGACGAGGGCCATGTGCAAAGTCTCTAATGTCTCTGAAATTTGTTGCTGTCATTCCGGGGCGCGCGACAGCGCGAACCCGGAATCTCGAGGTTCCGGGCTCGTCGCTACGCGACGCCCCGGAACGACGCAAAGCCTCACGCCCCCGGCAAATCCAGGATGCGCTTGGCGACGATGCCGAGCATTACCTCGGACGTGCCGCCCTCGATCGAGTTGGCTTTGGTGCGCAGCCAGGCGCGCGGGCGGGCGCCTTGCTTGGAGCGCTCGCTCTCCCATTCCAGCGCATCGACGCCGCCGGCCGACATCAGGATCTCGTAGCGGCGCTTGTTGAGTTCGGTGCCGTAATATTTCATCGCCGAGGAGAACGCCGGATGCGCCTGCCCGGCCTTGGCGAGATCGACCGCACGCTCGGCGCAAGCCGCGAGCGCGGCTTCATCCACGTCGAATGTCGCGATCTGGCCGCGCAGCATCGCATCGTCGAGCCTGCCTTGCGCGTCGGTGCCGACCGAGTCGGCAGCGATCTGGCCGAGTGGACGGCCGACGCCGCGCTCGCCCATGCCGGAGATCATCGCGCGCTCGTGCTGGAGCAGATATTTTGCGACGTCCCAGCCGCAGTTGACGGTGCCGACCACATGCGACTTCGGCACGCGGACGCCGTCGAAGAAGGTCTCGCAGAACGGCGAATAGCCGGAGATCAAGAGGATCGGCTTGGTCGAGACGCCCTTCGAGGTCATGTCGAACAGGATGAAGCTGATGCCGTCGTGCTTCTTGGCCGCGGGATCGGTGCGGACGAGGCAGAAGATCCAGTCGGCGTAGTTGGCGTAGGACGTCCAGATCTTCTGGCCGGTGATGATGAAGTCATCGCCGTCGCTCTCGGCGCGGGTCTGGAGCGACGCGAGATCGGAGCCGGCGTTCGGCTCGGAATAGCCCTGGCACCAGCGGATCTCGCCCGCCGCGATCTTCGGCAGATGCTCCTGCTTCTGCGCCTCATTGCCGTATTTCAGCAGCGCCGGCCCGAGCATCCAGATGCCGAAGCTCGACAGCGGCGGGCGCGCGCCCATCCTGGCCATCTCGGCGCGCAGCACCTTGTGCTCGGCGGCGCTGAGGCCAGCGCCGCCATATTGCTTCGGCCAATCCGGCACGGTCCAACCCTTGTCGCGCATGCGCTCGAACCAGATGCGCTGCGGCTCGGACGAGAACTTTGCGTTGCGCCCGCCCCAGAACACGTCGGCGTCCGACGTCACGGGCTTGCGCATCTCCGGCGGGCAGTTGGCTTCCAGCCAGGCGCGCGTCTCGGCGCGGAATTTCTCGAGATCGGCTGTCTCAGTCTCGCTCATGGTCGTTTCCATCAATCAAAATCGACGTGTTGGGCGGGACTCTGGGCCATCGCACCGTGGAATTCAACCACTTCCGTGCCGCGCATCGGCTATAGTCTCCCTCACGGCGAGGCTTGAAAACAAATGGGAAACCAGAATGCGCCTGAAGCTTCTTTCGCCTGGCGGAATGAACGAGAGCCAGCGGCAGACCTATGACGAGTCGATCGCCGGCAAGCGCGGCAAGCCGCCGGCGCCGATGATGGCTTGGCTCAACAGCCCGGAGATGGCGCGCCATGCGACGCGGCTCGGCGAAGTGCTGCGCTTCGATACGATCTTTCCGGCAAAACTCTCGGAGATCGCGATCCTGGTGACGGCGCGCCACTGGACCGCGCATTACGAGTGGTATGCGCATAAGCGCCTTGCGCTTGCGGGCGGCATGGATCCGAAAATCATCGACGCCATCCGCGACCGCCGCACGCCCGAGTTCGACGATCCCATGGCTAAGACGATCTACGACCTCGCGAAGTCGCTGCATGAGGGTCACGGCGTCGAGAAGGGCCTCTATGATGAGGCGGTGAAGCTGCTCAGCGAGCGCGGCGTCGTCGAGGTGATCGGACTGTGCGGCTACTACACCATGGTGTCGATGACGCTGAACACGTTCGAGTTCGGCTTGCCCGAGGGCGAGGTGTCGGAGCTCAGCTAGCGGGGTGAAAATTGAGTGCAGTCGGCGTTTACCTCTCCCCGGCGGGGAGAGGTAAACCTGCGCCTCGGCCGGCACCGAACCATCAATTCAGCCCAATGGATTTCCCGTTCGGAAACGCTGGGTTTCGGGATCAACCGGTAGCGCCGTCCCGAAGCGCGGCCTATGTGGAGTTCAGAAACGGAGCAGCCACATGTCGCAATCATCCGCCATCGCCGCCGGTACCAGGATCGGCCACGTCCATCTCAAGGTCGCCGATCTCGATCGCGCGCTCGGTTTCTATTGCGGCGTGCTCGGCTTCGAGCTCATGCAGCGGATGGGATCGGGCGCGGCCTTCATCTCGGCCGGCGGCTATCATCACCACATCGGGCTCAACACCTGGGAAAGCAAGGGCGGCTCGCCGCCGCCGCCGGGCACGACGGGACTGTTCCACACCGCCATCCTCTATCCGACGCGCCCCGCGCTGGCGGATGCGCTGCACCGGGTGCTCACGGCCGGCATCGCGCTGGATGGCGCTAGCGACCACGGCGTCAGTGAGGCGCTGTATCTGCGCGATCCCGACCAGAACGGCGTCGAGCTGTACTGGGACAAGCCGCGGGAGCAATGGCCGTTCGGGGAGGATGGGAAGCTGGCGATGTTCACGAAGCGGCTGGATGTCGATGCGCTGCTGAAGCAGCGCGAGCGGTGAGTGTGTGTGCGGCGGTCGCGCTCAGCGCAGGAATCTCATGACCCATCCCGCGGCATAGAGGCCGAGACCGAATATTGCATGCGTGAGCAGGGTGTTGAGACGCACCATGTTTGGACGTGGCGCCCGCCGCGCCGCAAGGCCGAGCCCAAAGCCTGGTTGCATGATCAGGAAAGGAGCCGTTGCGCTACCGATCCCCACGATCATTGCGGGACCGATCGCCGGGGAACGCAGCCAATCGAGTCCCCAGATGGCGAGCAAGATCGCCGCGAACACGATGCCGATCAGGTAGTGAGCGGCCCATCCGATCAGGCGTTCGCCGCGAACCGATGCCGCCGCCGCGATAGCTTTATGGAAAAATCGACCACGCGCCAGGTGGATCAACCAGCGACCAACGAGGCCGTAGTCGAGCGAAGGGATCGCAAAGAGGTATGAGCGGACGAGCGCCCAAACGTCGGTCGCGGCCGTCGCGGCGCAGCCGACCAGGACAGCGCATGTCAGGAGATCCAGTACTCTAGGCATCTGGCACCTCGCCAGAAGCAGCGGATGGGGTCTCTGCATCGACCATCCAGCATGCGGCGGTGAAGCAGATCGCGTCTTTCTGGACATAGCCGTCGAAAGCCGGACGCACCGCCTCGACAATTGTCCGACGTAGCTGGGGATCCGCATCCTGCAGGATCGTTCCGACAGGGCCGAGCCAGCTGATGTAGCGAACGAGCTCGCTCGCAGGAAAGCTGCAAGGGATGTCGACGGCCCGAATCTCGATCCGCGTCCATCCGGCCGCCCGCAGGATGCGTTCGATCCGGCGCGGATCGGCGAAGGCGAACTGACCCGGGCCGTCCGGGCGGCGGGCCGGAAGTTCCGGCAGGAGAGGCGCGGCGGCGCGCTCGGCCGTGGTCATGAACGGAGTCTCTGCTGCGCTTCGCCAGGCAATGAAGCGCAACCTGGCTCCTTCGACGGTGGCGCGCCTCAGATTGCCGAATGCCGCGATCGGATCCGCGAAGAACATGACGCCCAGGCGCGAGACGATCGTATCGAAGCTCCCGGGCTCAAATTCGTAGCTCTGCGCATCGGCGCAAACAAAGTGGGCTGGCGTGCCCTCGTGCCGTGCACGGCTGAGGGCTGCTCCAATCATCGGCGCCGAAATGTCTATTCCCACGGCGCGGCCGTGCTCGGCGAGTCTTCGGGCGATGGCCACCGTGACGCCCCCGGTGCCGCAGCCGACGTCAAGCACGCGGCGCGCCGCTCCCACCGGTACGACCTCGCAAAGGGGCGCCTCGAACTGGCGGAACATCTGGTCAAGAATGTCTTGCGCTTCGGTCCAGGCGCGCCCGGCCGGCCCGTTCCAGAGCCTCATCTGCTCGTAATCTGTTTGTTGCACAGCGTTCATGGTCAACTCCCGTCTTGCTTGGCCGCGTCGGACCACTGCATAGTGCCAGTTCAAGTTGACTTGAGGTCAAGAGGATGAAGACGATCGACATAGCGGAGGTGGCGCAGAGCTCCGGCATTCCCGCTTCAACGCTGCGCTTCTATGAAGAGAAGGGATTGATCACCTCGATCGGAAGGCGCGGCTTGCGTCGGCTGTTCGATGCAGGCGTGATGGAACGACTGGCACTGATCGCATTGGGACGCTCAGCCGGATTCTCGCTCGACGAGATCGCCCGGATGTTCGGACCTGACGGGCGGCCGTGCATTGATCGTCGGAAGCTGGCGACCAAGGCCGAGCAACTGGACGGGACAATCCGCAGATTGATCGCCATGCGTGACGGGCTGCGGCATGCCGCCGTCTGTCCCGCCCCAAGCCACATGGAATGTCCGACATTCCGCCGCCTGATGCGGGCGGCGACATCCGGCGCAATCGAACGAAAGTTCGCGGTGCCGCAGCCGTTGCACGGAACGACCAGCAAGCGTCGCGCGCGCTGAGCCGCAGCCTAAAGCGCGATGAGATTGGGATGAATCGTCATCGCGCTTTAGGTTGTTGTTTGTGCATGATCTTTTCGGAAAACCGCTTCGCACTTTTCCGGATCATGCCTAGGCGACGTCTCGCCCCCGCACCAGGATCAGCGCCGCGGCCGCCACTTCCAGTACGATGCAGAGATAGAACGGCAGCACATAGCCGCCGGACCAATCGCGCAGCAAGCCGACGACGCCGGGGCCGAACGCGTAGGTCACCTGGTTGATCGCCGTGTTCAGGCTGATCAGCACGCCGAACGAGGCGGGGGCGAACTCCTGCTGCACGATCAGCGACGGCAGCGTGATGAGGTTGCCGACCGAGAAGCCGAACACCGCGCAGGCCGCGATCAGCACGTAGTCGTTCTGCACATTGATGACGACGCACAGCGCCGCCGCCTGGCTCAGGAACGACAGCGCCGAGGCGAGCCGCTGGTTGAGGCGGTCGATCACGAGCGAGAACAGCACGCGGCCGACCACCGCCATTGCCGTCAGCACAGCAACCGCCATCGCGGCCCGCTCGCGGCCGACCACGGGATCGAGGAACGAGATCAGGTGAACGATGAAGCCGACCTGCGCGAACAGCACCAGCGCAAAGGCAATCGTCACCGTGAGGAAGCCGACATCGCGCAGTGCCCAGGCGCGGATCTCCGTCGACGATTGCGGCTTCGCTCTTGCCGCCAGCTGCCAGCCGTGAAGATCGGGCGGGCGGCCGACGACGAGCAGGATCACCGGAACGAGCAACACCAGCATGGCGCCGGCGGCGGCGTACATCGCGCCGGCAAAGCCGATACGGCCGATCAACATCACCAGCAAGGGTACCCCGACGATGCCGCCGAAGCTGGCGCCGTTCAGCGCAAGGCTGATGGCCATGCCACGCTTGTGGTCGAACCAGAGGCTGATCGTGTTGGTGATCATGGCGAGACTCGTGCCGGCCCAGCCGAAGGCAAGCACGGCGTCGGCGAGATACAGCTGCCAGGGCTCGCGCACCGCGCCGATCGCAACCGAGGCAGCCGCCATCGCCAGCGTGCCGGCGATGAGGCAGATGCGCGGGCCATATTTCCGGACGGCTTCGCCGACGAAGACGACCAGCAGCGCGCCGAACAGATAGAAGAATGTGGTGCCGGACGAGATCAGCGAGGCCGGCCAGCCCCGCGCGCGCTGGAGCTCGGCGACATAGACGCTCTGACCGTAGAAGCCGAGCCCCAGCCGAAGGTCGCGAGCAGGAAGCAGACGGCGACGATGCGCCAGCCTTCGTAGCGAAGGGAGGATTCGTCAATTGGAATTGTGTGGCGGGGATTGTTGAGCATTTCTTTGCTCCTCGCCGTCATTCCGGGGCGATGCAAAGCATCGAACCCGGAATCTCGAGATTCCGGGTCCACCCTTCGGGTGCCCCGGAATGACGGTGGAAATTGAAGGACATTGATGGCCTGATGAGCCTGTTCATGACGGCCATCATGTAACGACGCCGACCCGAAATCACTTCGAGCTGGATCGAACTATCGACGCTGCTGACAATCTCCCGCCAACTAGTTGCGCATGGCCTTGTCGGAAAACCGCTGCGCACTTTGAGCTAACGCGGCCCTTCGGGTCCGGATCATGCGTCACACCGCGTCCGGGAACTCGCCCATGGCCGCCTCCAGCCGCGCCTTGCGGCGGCGTGCCCAGGAGACCAGCGAGAGCACGGCAAGGCCCAGCACCACCGGCGGGAACACCACCATGTTCACCGCGGACCAGCCGAAATTGGCCAGCAGCTGGCCAGAGGAGAACGAGCCGAGCGCCATCATGCCGAACACCAGGAAATCGTTGAAGGCCTGCACCTTGTTGCGCTCCTGCGGCCGGTGCGTCTCGAGCACCAGCGCGGAGGCCCCGATGAAGGAGAAATTCCAGCCGACGCCGAGCACGATCAAGGTGGCCCAGAAATGCATCGCGGTGAGGCCGGAGAGGCCGATGCCGGCGGCCCCCGCTTCCAGCAGCAGCCCGGCGGCGACGATTCTCGGCGCGCCGAAGCGCGCGATCAGCGCACCAGTGAAGAAGCTCGGGCCGTACATGGCGACGATGTGCCATTGAATGCCGAGATTGGAATCGGACACGGACAGGCCGCACATCTTCATGGCGAGCGGCGCCGACGTCATCACCAGATTCATCACGGGATAGGAGATGACGCCGCATAGCGCCGCTGCGATGAAGCGCGGCTGGGTCACGATGGTGAGCAGCGGCCGGCCGCCGTGCAGATCGGCCGGCCCGGGCTTGGGCATATCGACGCCGGCGACGATGCCCATCGCCACCAGTGCGACGCCGGCCTGCACCAGGAAGCTGAAGGCGAACAAATAAGGCGACCAGACGTCCATGGTCCATTGCACGAGCTGCGGGCCGAGCACGCCGGCGAACACGCCGCCCGCCATCACCCACGACACGGCCTTGGGCCGATAAGCGGCGCTGGCGCCATCGGCGGCGGCGAAGCGATAGGACTGCGCCACGGCGCCGTAGAGGCCGCCGAGGAAGGTCGCGAGGCAGAACAGCGCGAACGAGCCGTGCAGGATGGCGAAGCAGCCGAGCAGACCCGTCAGCGCGCCAAGGCCGGTGCCGACCACGAAGGCGGCGCGGCGGCCGAAGCGGCGCGAGATCGCGCCGGTCGGCAGCGTGCCGGCGGCGAGGCCCACCACGTACATCGAGATCGGGACTGTCGCGAACGACATGTCGGGTGCGAGCGTGGCGCCGACGATCGCGCCGGTGGCGAAGATCACCGCCGAGTTGGCGCCGGTCAGCGCCTGCGCGGCCGCGAGGCGCACCACATTGGCACGCACGCGCGCGTCGTCGGCGATCTCGTTGGCTGTCGTCACATCCAGCATCGGCTTTTCCGCCCCCAGGGGCTCTCAAGGAGCGCGTTGATTCCCGGCACTATGGAGGGACGCGGGAGGGCGGACAACCAGCGCAAACGGGCGCGGGCCATGCCTCTGACGCAATCAGGCCGATCATACCGGAGCAGGCCCTTGACGGCTTGCGCTCGATCAAATCCTATCCGCCGCCCCTCCAGGAGTTTCGTCCATGTCCGCCGACGACAGGCCCACGCTTCAAGCTCCCGACGACGATCCCTGGCTGTGGCTGGAGGAGATCGAAGGCAAGCAGCCGCTTGATTTCGTCGAGCGGCAGAATCAGCTGACGCTCGCCGCCTTTGGCGGCGCAGCGTTCGAGCGCGACCGCGACGTCCTCGCCGCGATCTACGATCGTTCCGACAATATTCCCTATGTCAGCCGGCGCGGCCGCGATCTGCACAATCTCTGGAAGGACGCCACCAACCCGCGTGGCCTGTGGCGACGAACCACGCCGACGGAATTTCGCAAAGCGAGTCCCGCGTGGGAGACGATTCTCGATATCGACCAGCTCGCAGCACAGGAAGGCGAGGACTGGCTGCTCAGCCAGATCGCCACGATGCCGGGAAGTTCGCGGGCGATCCTCAGCCTGTCGCGCGGCGGCAGCGACGCGGTAAGCTTGCGCGAGTTCGACGTCGCCACGAAGAGCTTTGTCGCTGATGGATTTACGCTGCCGGAGGCCAAGGGCGGCGTCGACTGGCTCGATGCCGACACGCTCTTGCTGTCCAGTGCTTATGGCGAAGGCATGACGACGAGTTCGGGCTATGCGCGGACCGTCCGGCTGTGGCGGCGCGGCCAGGCGGTCGAGCAGGCGGAGGTGATCATCGAGACCGCCGCCGATCACATGATGATCTACGGCATGAGCGACGACACCGGAGCAGCGCCGCGGGTCTGGATCATCGACCAGATCGATTTCTTCAATCACGCGATCTGGCTGCGCGATGCGGCCGGCGCGACGACGAAGCTCGATCTGCCGACCGGCATCTGGATGCAGGCCCATGGCGACTGGTTCGCGATCAAGCTGCGCAAGGACTGGTCCGTCGAAGGCCGCAGCTATGCCACCGACACTGTGCTCGGCATCTCGCTGTCAGCGTTCCTCGCCGGCAGCCGCGATTTCGCGGTGCTGTTCGAGCCGGCGCCGCGGCGCGCGCTGCAAGGCCTGTTCTGGGCCGCTGGCAAGCTGGTGCTGTCGATCCTCGATGAGCTCCAGCCGCGCTTCGACATCTGCACGCCGTCGGCGACCTCATGGAGCCGAAAGACGCTTCCTGGCCTGCCGCAGATCGGCGTCGTCGACGTCTGGCCGCTCGACCGCCATCCCAGCGAGAGCAATGGCGACCTGCTCGCCAATGTGCAGGACCCGCTGACGCCGCCGTCGCTGCTGCTGCTCGAACGCGGCGTCGAAAGCCCGATTGTGCTGAAGCAGGCGCCGAAGACGTTCACCGCCGACGGGCTCATCGTGACGCAGCACGAGGCGATCTCGGTCGACGGCGAGCGCATTCCCTATGTGCAGACCGGGCCGGCGACCGAGACCGGCGATGCGCCGGTCTACATGAGCGCCTATGGTGGCTTCGGGCATTCCGTGAAGCCTTACTACAACGCCGCGCTCGGCAAGCTGTGGCTCGAGCGCGGCGGCACTACGGTGCAGGCGAATTTGCGCGGCGGCGGCGAGTTCGGCACGCGCTGGCACGATGCCGGCCGGCTCGCCGGCAAGAAGCTCTCGCATGACGATTTCGCGGCTGTCGCCGCCGATCTCGTCCGCCGCGGCGTGACGAGCGCAAAGCGCATCGCCGCGCAGGGCGGGTCGAACGGCGGCATCCTCATCACCAACATGCTGGTGCGCTATCCCGAGCGCTTCGGCGCGCTGTTCTGCACCATCCCGCTGATCGACATGCGCCGTTACACAAAACTGCTCGCAGGCGCGAGCTGGATCGCGGAATATGGCGATCCCGACAAGGCGGAGGAGTGGGAATGGCTGAAGACCTATTCCGCCTATCACAACGTCAAAGCCGGCCAATCCTATCCGCCGATCCTGATCGCCACCACGCGGCGCGACGACCGCGTCCATCCCGGCCATGCGCGCAAAATGGCGGCGAAGCTGCAAGCGATGGGCTATGAAGCCTGGTTCTACGAGCCGGCCGCCGGCGGCCACGGCTACGGCAAGGACAACAAGGAGCGCGCCGGCTTCGAGGTGATCGGCTTCCGGTTCTTGAAGCAGAAGATCGGGTGGCGGGACGAGAGCTAGCGCCGTCATGGCCGGGCTTGTCCCGCGCATGACGTCCCGAGCTAGCCTCTCGAAAACACCAGCGTCAGATTGTTTGCGGGCATCTCGATGGTATCGACCAAGCGAAGGCCTGCGGCCTTCGCCAGGGTCTCGACGTCGCCGACGTCACGAACACCCCATTCGGGATTGCCTTCGCGTAAAGACGTATCGAACACGGCGTTGCTGAGCGCGGTGTGCTTGCCGTCGCGCTTGAACGGGCCGTAGAGGAACAGCTTGCCGTCGGCGCGCAAATAGCGGCCGGCGCCGGCGAACAGGCCCTCGGCCACGCTCCATGGCGCGATGTGGATGACGTTGGCGCAGAACAAGGCGGCAAGGCTTGTGGGCGCCTGCCCGCTTCGCATCTCCGGACACCAGTCGGGATCGGTGAGATCGATCCGCAGGGGCGGGCGGATGTTTTGCAGGCCCGAATGGACGCGCCAGGCCTCGATGCTCTTCAGATGTCGCTGGTTGAGATCGCTCGGCCACCAGACGAGGCCGGGCGTCTGGCGGGCGAAATGGACCACGTGCTGGCCGGTTCCACTGCCGACCTCGACCACGTTGCCGGTGAGGCCAGCCAGATGCTTTTCCAGCGCCGCCCAGAGCGGCTCGTGATTGCGATGGAAGGCCGGCGCATCGAGCCGGCCGTCAGGCTCGACCCGTCCGCCGTCCCTGCCAAATTCGACGACATATTCAGCCAAAGTGAGGTCCCCTTGAAAAACCGAGAACGCGATGAAAACAGGATGAGCGCCCAAACGCCCTGGAAACAGCCGCCGGCGCCCATGCCCATTGGGGCCAAATCGACCGAACAAATAATCTCTTCAGTTGCAATGCGGAAGATATTAACTCCAATTTGCCGCGTGCATAGTCTTGATTGTCAGGGGCAGCCCTTTGTGCTTTGGAACGCCTATTTCGCGATCGAGACCATCGCCACAACGCCCTCGGAATGACGCCTTGACCGCCCTTGTCCGGATGCCCGTCCTGTTCCTCCTGCTGGCCATCGCCGCCGGCTTCGCAAGCCCTGCGCGGGCACAATCCGCCGTGACCGAGGGCCAGAAGCTCGCCTTCGACCGCGGCAAGGGCAATTGCCTGACCTGCCACGTGATCAAGGGCGGCGACCTGCCGGGAACGATCGGCCCGGAGCTGAAGGACATCAAGTCAAAATACCCCGATCGCAACGAGCTGGTCGCGATCATCTTCGACGAGACCAAGCGCAACCCGCAGACCATGATGCCGCCGTTCGGCCGGAACCGGATTCTGACCGAACAGGAGATCAGCGCGATCGTTGATTTCCTGCAAACCCTGTGACTTCAGGCATCCCAGGAGAGTTGAGATGACCACCACCACCGGCCCTCTTCCGACCCGGCGCCTGATCCTTCAGGGCGCAGCCGGCGTCGCGCTGCTCGGCCTTGGCAATCTGCCGTTCGGGGCTACGTCGGCGCTCGCGGCGGCGAACGACAAATATCCGGAAGAGGCGTTCAAGCTGAAGAACGAAGCGGACGCGATCAAGGCGCTCTACGGCAAGACCGCCGAGCCCTCGGACAAGATCAAGCTCGATGCGCCGGAGATCGCCGAGAATGGCGGCGTGGTGCCGATCTCGGTGACGACGACGCTCGACAAGGTCACCTCGATCTCGTTCTTCGTGGCCGAGAACCCGAATGCGCTGGCCGCGTCCTACAGGATTCCCGAAGGCACGCTGCCGGGCGTCGCCAATCGCCTGAAGATGGCCAAGACCACCAACGTGACCGCGATCGTCGAAGCCGACGGCAAGCTCTACAGCGCGACCAAAGAGGTCAAGGTCACCGTCGGCGGCTGCGGCGGCTAGGCGAGGGAGATCGACATGGCATCCAGCATTCGCGTCCGCGCATCCGCCAACGGCGACATCACCGAGGTGCAGACATTGATCCAGCATCCCATGGACACCGGTCTCGTCAAGGACTCCAAGGGCGAGCTGATCCCCGCGCATTTCATCCAGCGGCTGAAGTTCGAATGCAACGGCAAGGACGTCTTCGTCGCCGATTGGGGCACCGCGGTCTCCAAGGACCCCTACCTCAAGTTCAGCTTCAAAGGAGCCAAGAAGGGCGACGAGCTCAAGATCTCCTGGATCGACAACAAGGGTGCGTCGGACACGACCACCGCGAAGATTTCGTGATGAAGGCCCGCACCTCGCTCCTGCTTGGCTCGCTCAGCGCCGCGCTGGTCGCGTTCGCGCTGACCTCACCGCACGTGGCCGCGGCCGACAAGGTCGATCCGGTTGCCGATGCCAAGGCGTTCCAGAACTTCTTCTTCCAAAAATTTCCGGACGTGAAGCACGAGGATTTCGTCAACGGTCCCTATTCCATGAACGCCGATATGAAGCGGCAGTGGCAGGAGAAAGAGGAATTTCCGCCTTACGAGTTCGCGCTCGATGCCGGCAAGGAGATGTTCGCGACGCCGTTCAAGAACGGCAAGACCTATGCCGACTGCTTCCCGAACGGCGGCATCGGCATTCGCCAGAACTATCCCTATTTCGACACCAAGGAAGGCAAGGTCGTCACGCTGGAGCTCGCGCTCAACCGCTGCCGCGAGGCCAATGGCGAAGCGCCCTACTCCTACGTCAAGGACGAGATGGCCTCGCTGACGGCGTACATGGCCTACACCTCGCGTGGCAAGCCGATGGACATCAAGATTCCCGACGATCCCCGCGCGCTCGCAGCCTTCGAGAACGGCAAGCGCTATTTCTACACCCGCCGCGGCCAGCTGAATTTCTCCTGCGCGAGCTGCCATGTGCAGAGCCCGGGCGAGCGCATCCGCGCCGAGATCCTGGCGCCGGCGCTCGGCATCCTGAACGCGATGCCGATCTATCGTTCCGAATGGAGCGGCATGGGCACGATCAGCCGCCGCTTCGTCACCTGCAACAGCCAGACCCGCGCGGTTCCGCTGGAGCCGCAGTCGGACGAATATCGCGACGTCGAGTATTTCCTGTCCTACGTCGCCAACGGCCTGCCGATTTCAGGCCCGGGAGCGCGGCCATGAAGCTGTCACTACCCTTGGCCATGCTGCTCGCCCTGAGCCTCGCGCCATCCGCACGCGCGGCCAACGAGGCTGACTACAAGGCGGCTTATGCCGCTGCCGAAGCCGCCTCCAAGGAGGCCGCCGGCATGCGCAACCAGTGGACGGTGACCGTATCGGCGCTCGCCGCCGCGAGGAAGGCGGCCGACGGCGGCGATTTCGACCGGGCGGTTGCCGCCTCGAAGGAAGCCGAGGCGCTGGCGAAGGCGTCGATCGTCCAGGCGACGTCCGAAAAAGAAGCCTGGAAGGCCATGGAAATCCGCTAAAGCGCGATGCGATTAGGATCGCCATCGCGCTTTAGCTGTTTGTTTGAGCATGATCTTTTCGGAAAACCGCTGCGCACTTTTCCGGATCATGCTTTAGACTTGAGCGCGTTGAACTGTCGTAGCCGAGCATAGGCGCGGAGAATCTGGGATGGCCATCCGCCGCCGCGAATTCCTGAAGAGTACAGCCGCTGTCGCCACCTCGCTCAGCCTGCCTCGGCTCGCGCGCGCCGCGGAGGCCGCGAGCATTTACGACCTCGAACGGTTCGGCAATGCGCGGATCCTGCACACCACCGACACGCATGCGCAGCTCAACCCGGTCTATTTCCGCGAGCCCAGCGTCAATATCGGCATCGGCGAGATGGCGGGCCGGCCGCCGCATCTGGTCGGCCGCGCCTTCCTGGAGCGGTTCGGCATCCGGTCCGACAGCGCCGATGCCTACGCCTTCACCTGCTTCGAGTTCGAGAAGTCCGCGGGCCGCTTCGGGAAGCTCGGCGGCTTTGCCCATCTGAAGACGCTGATCGACCGTTTGCGCGGCGATGCAGGCGAGAAGCGCTCCATGCTTGTCGACGGCGGCGATCTCTGGCAGGGCACCGGGCTTGCCAACATCATGCAGGGCCGCGACATGGTCGAGGTCGCCAACCTGCTCGGCATCGAGGCGATGACAGGACATTGGGAATTCACCTATGGCGAGCAGGCGCTGCGCGACAATCTCGAGCGCTTCAGGGGCGAGTTTCTGGCGCAGAACGTTTTTCTCACCGAGGAAGCCGCGTTCAATGATGCGCCCGCCTTCGACAAGGCCAGCGGGCGCGTGTTCAAGCCCTCCATGATCAAGGAGCTCGGCAGCCACCGCGTCGCGATCATCGGCCAGGCGTTTCCTTATGTGCCGATCGCCCATCCCAAACGGTTCACGCCCGACTGGACCTTCGGCATCCGCGAGGAAGAGCTGCAGAAGCACGTCGATGGCCTGCGCAGCACCGAAAAGGTCGATGCGGTCATCCTGCTCTCGCACAACGGCATGGACGTCGATCTCAAGCTCGCAAGCCGCGTCACCGGCATCGACGTCATCCTCGGCGGGCATACCCATGACGCCGTGCCGCAGCCCATCCCGGTGAAGAACGCCGGCGGTACGACGCTTGTCACCAATGCCGGTTCCAACGGGAAATTTCTGGGCGTGCTCGATCTCGCTCTCGACAAGGGCAAGGTCGGCGATGTCAGATATCATCTGCTGCCTGTTTATTCCGAGCTGCTCAAGCCCGACCCCGCCATGGCCGAATTGATCGGCCGGCTGCGCGCGCCGCATATGACCGACTGGGCGGATAAGATCGCCACCCCGGACCGTCTGCTCTATCGCCGCGACAATTTCGCAGGACCCATGGACGAGCTGATCTGGACCGCGTTGCGCACCGAGCTCGACGCCGAGATCGCGCTGTCGCCGGGTTTTCGCTGGGGCGTCACCGCGCTGTCGGGCCAGGCGCTGACCATGGAAGATGTGCTCGCGGAGACCGCGATCAGCTATCCCGAGACCTATGTGCAGGAGATGACCGGCGCAGAGATCAAGGATGTGCTGGAAGACATCTGCGACAACCTTTTCAACGCCGATCCCTATTACCAGCAGGGCGGCGACATGGTGCGCGCCGGCGGGCTCAGCTACACTTGCAGCCCGACCAACGCGATCGGCAGCCGCATCTCGGAGCTGAAGCTCAATGGCGGCAAGACGCTGAGCGCCAGCCACCGCTACAAGGTCGCGGGCTGGGCCTCGATTAACGGCCAGCAGGGCGCGCCGGTGTGGGATGTCGTCGCCAAATATCTGCGGTCGGGCCGAATGTTTCAGGAACGGCTCGGCAGTGGCGTCACGCTGAAGGGCGTCGATGGCAATCCAGGCATTGCGGGATAGGAATGATGCGGTCGCAAATTCTTCGCGTGCTGATGCTGCTCGCCTGGATGACGATGCCGCAGGCTTTTGCCCAGCAGGTGCCGCTTCAGGACAAGCCGTTCGCCGAGCACAAGGTCGCGCTCCAGCTCTCCGACGGCGATGTGAAGAAGCAGGCGCTGGTGCTCAGCGTCGCCAACAATCTCTTGAAGGCTTACGAGCCCGACAAGGTCGCGATCGAGGTCGTCGCGTTTGGTCCCGGCATCGATCTTCTGCTGTCAGGCAGCGAGCGCCGCAAGCAGGTCGAGAGCCTGATCGCGCAGGGCGTGCGCTTCGACATCTGCCTTAACACGGTGGACACGATCGAGCGGGAGACCGGGAAGAGGCCGGAGTTCATTCCCGCCGCGACACCCGTGCAAGTCGGGGTCGGGCAGATCCTGTTTCTGGCGGAGAACGGGTACACGGTGGTGAGGCCCTAGGGCCCGTCCGGAGTTTGGAGACACGCCACCTCGCCCCACGAGTGTCATTCCCCGCGAAGGCGGGGAATCCAGTACACCGCGGCCCCTCCGTATCTCTCACCAGAGTCGTGGAATACCTGGATCGCCCGGTCAGGCCGGGCGATGACTATGGTGAGTGGGGCCAGATAAAAATCTTCCAAATTTCACCATCTATACAGTGAATTGCTTCTCTTTCCGTCCCGCCCCGTAGTACAATCCTCGAAATCAGTTCCACGCCGGGTCCCTGCCATGATCTTCCGTCAGCTCTTCGACAGCGTTTCGGGCACCTACAGCTATCTGCTTGCGAGCCGCCCTGGCGGCGAGGCGCTGATCCTCGATCCCGTGCTGGAGAAGGTCGACCGCTATTGCCAGCTGCTGCGCGAGCTCGACCTCAAGCTGGTCAAGGCGGTGGACACCCATCTGCATGCCGACCACGTCACCGGCCTCGGCGAGCTGCGCGACCGCACTCATTGCATGACCGTGATGGGCGACCAGACCAAGGCCGACGTGGTGGCGATGCGGGTGGCGGACGGCGACAAGGTGACGATCGAGGGCCTGTCGCTCGACGTGATGTACACGCCCGGCCACACCGACGATTCCTATTCCTATCTGATGGGCGACCGCGTCTTCACCGGCGATACGCTTTTGATCCGCGGCACCGGCCGCACCGATTTCCAGAACGGCTCTTCGCGCGCACAATATGAGTCGATCTTCAACCGGCTGCTGAAGCTGCCGGATGAGACCCTGGTGTTTCCGGCGCACGACTACAAGGGCGACACCGTCTCCACCATCGGCGAGGAGAGGCGCTACAATCCACGCCTCCAGGTGCGCTCGGTCGACGAATATATCGAGCTGATGGCCAACCTTAAGCTGCCCAATCCCAAGATGATGGACGTGGCGATCCCCGCCAACATGCATGTCGGCCTGCACCAGGAAGAGCTGGAGAAAGAGGGCCGCGTGCTCAGCGCAGTCGAGGCGATCCGCTCCCTCGGCCGGCCCGACATCCTCCTGGTGGACTTACGCGAGACCAATGAACGGATGAAGCACGGCATGCTCGAGGGTGCGCTGCACACACCCTATCCGTCGGTCGAAGAGAGCCTGAAGCCCGGCGGCATGCTGCGCGAAGTCGCGGCCGCGACGGGCCGGCGCGTCGTGTTCTTCTGCGCCTTCGGCGAGCGCTCGGCGATGGCGGTGGCCGCTGCAAAGGAAGCGGGGCTATCGAACACCGCGCACATTGCCGGCGGCATCGATGCCTGGAAGAAGGCGGGCGGGCCGGTGGTGCACTGACGCCTTCGTCTTGCGGCAGATCAGGGAACCCCACATATCTTCCGGATAAATCGGGTGAAGCATCACCATCCGGGACCAGCCATGGCCAAAACCGCCAAGCCAAGCGCGCCGCCGAAGACGAAGACGGCTGACGACAAGCCAAAGACATCCCCACCTCCGCGCGAGTCCGACGACGATTACGAAGACGGCGACATAGCCACGCCGAAACGTGATCGTTACGGCAATGATGACGAGCCGTTGTGAGCGCGCTGTCGTCCCTGCGAACGCATGCTTTCGCAGGAACGATGGCGTGGAGGCGCCCCGACGCCCCTCACTTCCCCCACCCGCACTACCTGCCATGCGCCTGCGTTCATGGACAAATAACCGCTCTCCCCGATAGTTTGACCACCCCCTCCAGGACGTGAAACGGAACTGCAATGGCTGACGTTCTCGCCGCACCGCAACAAGGCAAGGCGGACAGCGCGCTGCGCACGTTGACGGGAATCTCGATCGCGCATTGGGTCAGCCATTTCCATATGCTGGTCCTGCCGATGCTGTTTCCCTTCCTGAAGGCGAAGCTCGGGGTCGGATATATCGAGCTCGGCTTCGCGCTGACGGTGTTCGCGGTCGTGTCCGGCCTGACGCAGGCGCCGACCGGCTATCTGGTCGACCATTTTGGCGCGCGAAAGCTACTGCTGGGGGGCCTCACGCTCGGCGGCCTCGCGCTCATCCTGCTCGGCCTGCATCTCAGCTACCCCGCGCTGATCGCCTGCGCGGTGCTGCTCGGGCTCGCCAACAGCGTCTATCACCCCGCCGACTACGCCATCCTGGCTGAGCACATGGACGAAGCGCGGATGGGCCGCGCCTTCTCGATCCACACCTTTGCCGGCTATTTCGGCGGCGCGGTGGCGCCGGCGATCGTTGCCGCGCTGGTCACCGTCTCCGGCGGCGTCGGCGCGCTGATCGCATCGGGCGCGGTCGGCATTGCCGTGGCGTTGCTGCTGGTCGTCATGAGCATTCCCGATGCCGGCGCACACAAGAAGAAGCCCGGCGAGGCGGCCGCGCCGAAGCAGGCCGTGATCACGCCGGCTCTGATCATGCTCACTGCGCTGTTCACGCTGCTCAGCTTGTCGGTCGCCGGCATCAACAATTTCGGCGTGGTGGCGCTGATGAGCGGCTACGGCGCCTCCTATTCGATCGCCAACGTCGCGCTGACCGCGTTCCTTGGAGCCAGCGCCGCGGGCGTGCTCGCGGGCGGCTTCCTCGCCGACTACACCGAGCGTCACGGCTATGTCGCCGCCGCCTGCTTTGCCGCCAATGCGGCAATCGTGCTGCTGATCGCGCTGGTCACGCTGCCGGCCTGGGCCTTGACCGCGACGATGGCGACCGCAGGTTTCCTCTCCGGCGTGATCGCGCCGTCGCGGGACATGCTGGTGCGCAACGCCGCGCCTCCCGGCGCCGCCGGGCGCGCCTTCGGCATCGTCTCCACCGGCTTCAATCTCGGCGGCATCGTCTCACCGCTGCTGTTCGGCTGGATCATGGACCAGAGCGCCCCGCATTGGGTGTTCGGGGCGTCCGTGATCTTCATGCTGGCGACGGTGGTGCTGTCGCCGTTCACGGAACGGAAGCCGGCAAAGACTTAAGCAGCGAATTCAGTCGTTGTCCCTGCGGCGCTCCGCTTCGCTGCGCTTGTCCGGGGCGACGAGCCGATAAATCAAAACACAACAACAAGCGAAAAGGGAAGAAACACCATGAGCACCCCTGATCTCGTGATCCGCGGCGGCACCGTCGCGGACGGAAACGGCGGCGAGCTGTTCGAGGCTGACGTCGCCATCTCCGGCGGCAGGATCAGCGAGGTCGGGAAGGTCTCCGCCAAGGGCCGCGAAGAGATCGACGCGCGCGGCAAGCTGGTGACGCCGGGCTTCGTCGACGTTCACACCCATTACGACGGCCAGGTCACCTGGAGCCAGGACATCACGCCGTCCTCGCAGAACGGCGTCACCACGGCGATCATGGGCAATTGCGGCGTCGGCTTCGCGCCGTGCAAGCCGGACGACCACACCCGCCTGATCCAGTTGATGGAAGGCGTCGAGGACATTCCCGAGCCGGTGCTGAGCGCGGGCATTCCCTGGGCGTGGGAGAGTTTTCCGGACTATATGAACTGGCTCGGCAAGCGCGATTTCGACATCGATGTCGGCGCGCAGCTGCCGCACGCTGCGCTGCGCGTCTATGTCATGGGCGAGCGCGGCGCGCGCCGCGATCCCTCGACGGCGGAAGACAATGCGGCGATGGCGAAGCTCGCGGGCGAGGCGGTACGCTCCGGCGCGCTCGGCTTCTCGACCTCGCGCACGCTCAACCACCGCACCTCGACCGGCGATTTCACCCCGACCTTGAAGGCGGGCGAGGACGAGCTCACCGCAATTGCCGGGGCCATGCAAGCCGAGGGCCGCAGCGTGCTGCAATTCGTGCTTGATCTCTCCACCATCCACGAAGATCTGCCGATGATGCTGCGGGTGGCGGACACCACAAAATGCCCGATCTCGTTCTCGATCACGCAGAACGACAAGGCGCCAAAGCGCTGGCGCCAGACGCTGGACGAGATCAACGCGGCGGCAAGGCGCGGCCTTTCCATTACCGCGCAGATCGCCGCACGTCCGGTTGGACTCCTGCTCGGCCTCGAGCTGTCACGCAACCCGTTCCAGACCCATCCGAGCTACAAGGCCATCGCCCATCTGCCGCTGAAGGAGCGGCTGGCGCGGCTGCACCAGAGCGAGGTGCGCAAGGCGATCCTGAGCGAGACGGCGACGTCGACTGACGATCCGCTGTTCTTCCGTCCCAACTACGACAAGATGTTCCTGCTCGGCGATCCTCCCGATTACGAGCAGCCGCCGGAGAACGCGCTGGGACCGCAGGCGCGCAGCCAGGGCCGCCAGCCGGAGGAGCTCGCCTATGATGCGATGCTGTCGGACGAGGGCCGCGGCATGCTCTACGTGCCGTTCCTCAACTATTCCGACGGCAATCTCGATGCGACGCGCGAGATGCTGGTCGATCCGCAGTCGGTGCCCGGCCTGTCCGACGGCGGAGCGCATTGCGGCATCATCTGCGATGCCAGCTTCCCGACCTATCTGCTGACGCACTGGACGCGCGACCGCAAACGCGGCGAGAAGCTGACGATCCCGTTCGTGGTCGCTGCGCAATCGCGCAAGACCGCGCTCTCGGTCGGCCTCGCCGATCGCGGACTGATCTCGCCCGGTTACAAGGCCGACCTCAACGTGATCGACTACGACCGGCTGCACCTGCATCCGCCGAAGGTGCATTACGACCTGCCGGTCGGCGGACGGCGATTGCTGCAGGATGTCGACGGCTATGAGGCGACGATCGTGTCGGGCGTGGTGACGCGGCGACAGGGTGAGGCCACCGGCAGACGGCCAGGGAAGCTGATTCGGGGCGCGCAGGGTCTGGCGAACTAAAGCGCGATGAGATTGGGATGAATCGTGATCGCGCTTTAGGTTGTTGTTTGCGCATGATCTTTTTTTCGGAAAACCGCTTCGCACTTTTCCGGATCATGCTTTAGAGAGGCATTGCCGCTTACCCTCCCCTGGAGGGCCCTCCAGGGGAGGGTAAGTGAGCGCGGCCCTCTTACGTCGGCGAGACCGCGCCCTTCAGCGGGGCGGGTTGCGCCGGCGCGCCACCCGTGAGCCTGGCGCGCTCCGTGTTCGGCCAGAGCAGCAACAGGCCGAGCAGGCCGGAGCCGACCATGATGGCGGCGTTGATGGTGAAGCCGGTCATGTAGCCGTCGAGCATGCTGCCGGCGCGCTGGATCACGGTGCCCATCACGTTCGGGGCAATGATGCCCGAGAGCGTGTAGAGCGCGCCGTAGATCGCGAGGATGGCGCCGCGCTGCGACACCGGCGTGAACTCGCCAAGCATGGGCGGGCAGACGACGTAGATCGCACCGCACAGGCCGGAGCCGACCACCAGCAGGGCGATCTGCAGGCCCGCGCCCTGAACATGCGGCATCATCGCCAGGATCAGCCCGCCGATCACCAGCGGCACCGAGCCGAGCACGCCACGCGCGACGCGCGTGTTGTAGCCGCGGGCCATCATCACCTGCGAGATCCAGCCTGTGAGGATCACGATGGTGGCGCCGAACACCCAAGGCAGGATCGAGACGAAGCCGGCCTGGCTCTGCGAGAAGCCGAGCCCCTTGACGATAAAGGGCGTGAACCAGGTGAGGCCGAGCGACAGCGCCCAATAAGCACCGAAGGTCGCCGCGACGCAGCCGATGAAGGTGCGCGAGGTGAGAAGCTGCAAATAGGGGACGGTCGGTTCGGTCACGGCCGCGACCTGCGTGCTCTCGATCGGGCCTTCCTTGCCGAGCGCGAGCCAGGCCGCAACCCAGATCAGGCCGACGACACCGAGCGCGCCGAAGGCATAGTGCCAGGAATGATTGACGATGACCCAGTTCAGCGCCGGCACCGCGAGGATGACGCCGAAGGCCGAGCCTTGCGAGAGGATCGCGGTCGGCAGCGTACGCTTCTCGTCGGGGAACCATTTGTAGATCGCGTGCGCGGCGACCGAGAAGGCCGGGCCTTCGCCCGCGCCGAGCACGATGCGGCAGATCAGGAGCGTGGTGAAGGAGACGGTGCCGACCATCGGAAACTGCGCCAGCGCCCAGATCACCGCCAGCGCCAGCAGCACCCAGCGCGTCGGCACCTTGTTGACGATGAAGCCGACCACGATGGCCGAGATCGAGAACAGGAAGAAGAACGAGGAGCCGAGCAGGCCGAATTGCTCGGCGCTGAGCTTCATGTCGGTCATGATCGGCACGCCGGCGAGGCCGACGACGATCTTGTCGGCGAAGTTCACCAGCATGAAGAGAAAGAGCAGAAACGTGACCGTCCAGGCGCCCTTCGGCGTTTGCCTTGTCGTCTCCCTGGACGTCCCTGCCGTCGTACCTGCCGCGGACGGCGTTCCCTGAGCGCTCATGATTCTCCCCGTCTATGTTTTTTGGCACATTTTTGATTTGGCCTGCTTGAAGCTAACAACGGCTGCGAGAGCAACGCAACCCCGGCATTTCCCCACCAAGTGTGCTACGCAACATTTCCGTTAATTCCGCCCGGCGCCATTCATCGTGCTGACGATCCGAAATCTCTCCAAGACCTTCGCCTCGGCCGGCGAGCCGGTTCACGTGCTGCGCAGCGTCGACCTCGACCTCAAGGCGGGCGAGCGCGTCGCGCTCACCGGCGAATCCGGTAGCGGCAAGAGCACGCTGCTGCACCTGATCGCCGGCCTCGATGCCGCCGACAGCGGCACAATTCGCCTGGAGGACACCGAGGTCACCAAGCTGTCAGACGCAGGCCGGGCCGAGCTGCGGCGCGACCGTATCGGCCTCGTATTCCAGCAGTTCAACCTGATCCCGTCTCTGTCGGTCGGCGACAATCTCGCCTTCCAGGCGCGGATCGCCGGCCGGCACGATGCGGCCTGGACCAAGGAGCTGGTCGAGCGGCTCGGGCTCGGCCAGCTGCTCAGGCGCTATCCGGAGCAATTATCAGGCGGTCAGCAGCAGCGCGTCGCGATCGGCCGCGCCTTGGCGACGAAGCCCTCGCTGCTGCTCGCGGACGAGCCGACCGGCAATCTGGACGAGGCCACCGCCGACGACGTGCTGGCGCTGACGCGCGACCTCGTCGCGCGCACCGGCTGCGGCTTCCTGATGGTGACGCACAGCCTGCATCTGGCCGGCACGCTCGATCGGCACGTCACCTTGCATGCGGGACGGATCGCATGAGGCGCGCGCTGTGGGTCCTCGCCGTGCTGCTGAGCCACTGGCGCCGTCACAAGATGCAGTTCGCAACGCTGCTGATCGGCCTGATCGCGGCGACCGCCTTGTGGAGCGGCGTGCAGGCGATCAACCAGCAGGCCCGCAATGCCTATGACCGCGCCGCGGCGACGTTCGGCGGCGTGCGCACGGCCATGCTGGTGGCGCCGAACGCGGCGACGTTCTCCCAAGATTTGTTCGTCAAGCTCCGCCGCGCCGGCTGGCCGGTCTCCCCGGTGCTGGAAGGCCGCGTTCAGGTCAACGGGCGCTCGATGCGGCTGCTCGGCATCGAGCCGGTGACGATGCCGGCCGATGTCGGCAACGCACCGCGCCTCGGCGCCGCGGATTTGAGCAGCTTCGTTGCTCCGCCGGGCCAGACGCTGGTGGCGCGGGAGACGCTGACGGACTTGCAGGAGCAGGAGGGCGCGGCGCCGCCGATCAGCAACGGCGCAAAGCTGCCGCCGTTGCGCGTACTGCCGCAGCTCGTGCCCGACGCGCTGGTGGTCGACATCGGCGTGGCGCAGCGGCTGCTGAACAAGCCGGACCAGGTCTCCCGGCTCCTCATCGGCAAGCCGAAGGGCAAGCCGGCGCCGCTGCAAGACATCGTCGGAGATCAGCTGCAGCGCGCGGAGCCGAATTCGGAGACCGAGCTCGAACGCCTCACCGACAGTTTTCATCTCAACCTCACCGCGTTCGGTCTGCTGTCGTTCTTCGTCGGCCTGTTCATCGTGAACTCCGCCGTCGGCCTCGCCTTCGAGCAGCGGCTGCCGATGCTGCGGACGTTGCGGGCCTGCGGCGCCTCGGCGCGGCTGGTCAACACGGTGCTGGTGATCGAGCTGGTGGCGCTGGCGCTGGCGGCAGGCCTGATCGGGCTCGTCTGCGGTTACTTCATCGCGGCGGCGCTTCTGCCCGACGTGGCGGCCTCGCTGCGCGGGCTCTATGGTGCGCAGATCCCGGGACAACTCACATTGCGGCCTGAATGGTGGCTCGCCGGCATCGGCATCAGCGTTGCGGGCGCGCTTGTCGCGGCGGCGACCAGCCTGGTCAAGGCGATCAGGATGCCGGTGCTGGCGACCGCGCAACCGCGCGCCTGGCAACAGCAGCAGCGCCGCTGGCTGGTGCTGCAGAGCCTTGCCGCCTGCGCCGTATTCGCGGTCGCGCTGCTGCTGCTCCAATACGGTGTGTCGCTGATTGCGGGATTCGGCGTGCTGGCGGCGCTGATGCTCGGCGCGGCACTGATCCTGCCGGCCTTCCTCGAAATCATCCTGCTCATCGGCCAGCGCAGCGCGCAAGGGCCGCTCTCGCTGTGGTTCTGGGCGGACAGTCGGCAGCAGCTCTCCGGACTGTCGCTGGCCCTGATGGCGCTACTGCTCGCGCTCGCCGTCAATGTCGGCGTGTCCACCATGGTGGAAACCTTCAGCCGCACCTTTATCGGCTGGCTCAACGGGCGCCTCGCCGCCGACGTCTATATCAGCGCCGCCGACAACGCCCAGGCCGTCGCGATCCGCAGCTGGTTGAGGGAGCGCAGCGATGTGCAGGCCGTGCTGTCGGGCGGCCGGGCCGAGACGCAGGTTCAGGGCCAGCCGGTGGAATTGCTTGGCCTGCCCGATCACGCGCTCTATCGCGAGCGCTGGCCGCTGCTGGAGACAGCGCCGCGCGCCTGGACCCAGCTGGTGCCGGGCAATGCCGCCTTCATCAGCGAGCAGCTCAGCCGCCGCCTCAACGTCCGCATCGGCGACGTCATCGAGGTGCCGGCGCCGGGCGGGACCTGGGAGCTCGACATCGTCGGCATCTATGCCGACTACGGCAACCCCAAGGGGCAGCTCGCGGTGAATGTCGCGGCGCTGATCCGGCAGTTTCCGCAGACGCCGCAGACGCGGATCGGCCTGATCGTCGCGAAGGACGATATCGCCGGCCTGATCGCGGCGCTGCAAAAGCAGTTCGCGCTCGACGACCGCAGCGTCGCCGACCAAGCGACGGTGAAGGCGGAATCGATCCGCATCTTCAACCGCACCTTTGCGGTGACCTCGGCGCTGAACGCCTTCACGCTCGGCGTCGCCGGCATTGCGCTCCTGACCAGCCTGCTGACGCTGGCGAATTCGCGCCTGCCGCAGCTCGCGCCGCTCTGGGCAATCGGCATCACGCGGCCGCGTCTTGCCGCGATCGAGTTGACCAAGACGCTGTCGGTCGCACTGTTCACCTCGCTCCTGGCCGTACCCCTCGGGCTCCTGGTGGCGTGGTGCCTGATCGCGATCGTCAACGTCAAAGCGTTCGGCTGGCGCTTGCCGTTCCATGTGTTTCCACTGCAGCTGGTCGAGCTGGTCGCAGTGGCGCTGCTCGCCTCGCTGCTGGCTGCGCTGCTGCCGATGCTGCGGCTGGCGCGGATGCAGCCGGCGAGTCTCGTCGAGGTGTTTGCCAATGAGCGCTGATCGGATATCCCGGCGCGCCTTTGCCGGCGGCATCGCCGCGCTCGCTCTCGCACGCCGTGCGAGCGCACAAGGTTATGCCGGGCTCGGCGAGACGGCCGACGGCTTTGCCAAGGTGACGCCGGGAAAGGCCTTTGCTTTCCCCGCCGATCACGGGCCGCATCCGGAGTTTCGCATCGAATGGTGGTATCTCACGGCGAACCTCGTCGATAGCAGCGGCGCAGCATGCGGGCTGCAATGGACGCTGTTCCGGCAGGCGGCGCAGCCGGGGCAGCAAGGCGAAGGCTGGGCCAATCAGCAGATCTGGATGGCGCATGCCGCAGTGACGCGTGCGAGCACGCACCGCTTCCACGAGGCCTTCTCGCGCGGCGGGATCGGACAGGCCGGCGTCACGGCAAAACCGTTCGCGGCCTGGATCGACGATTGGGAGATGAAGAGTTCTGAGCAGACAGGCGATCGCACGCTGGCGCCGCTCTCGCTAAAGGTCTCGGGCACCGACTTCAGCTACGCGCTGACGCTGGAGGCCGATCGTCCGGTGGTGCTGCAGGGCGATCACGGCTACAGCCGCAAGTCCGAGCGCGGGCAAGCGTCGTATTATTACAGCCAGCCGTTCTATCGCGCGCGGGGCACGCTCACTATCGACGACAAGCCGGTCGACGTCTCGGGCCAGGCCTGGATGGACCGCGAATGGAGCAGCCAGCCGCTCGATGCCGACCAGACCGGCTGGGATTGGCTGTCGCTGCATCTTTCGTCCGGCGACAAGCTGATGCTGTACCGGTTGCGCCAAAAGGACGGTCAGGACTATCCGTTCGGCAACTGGATCAGCGCCGCCGGCGACACGCAGATGATTGCGAGCAATGATATCCAGATGAGTCCGAGAGCGACGGCCGAGATCGCCGGCCGCAAGCTGCCGGTGGAATGGCAGATCGCGATTCCCTCGCGCTCCTTCTCGATCCTCTGCAAGCCGCTCAATCCGAAAGCATGGATGGGGACAGGCTTCTCCTATTGGGAGGGGCCGATCAGCTTTTCCGGCACGCATGACGGCGTTGGCTATCTCGAGCTGACCGGCTATTGAAGCGCGGTCTCAAGAGGATTCCCGATGTATCATCTCACCGCCCTCGTCACGCTGCTGGCGATCGCATTTTATTTCTTCACCTGCATCAACGTTTCGCGCTCACGCACTCAGACCGGCGTCAAGGTACCGGCGATGTCGGGCCACCCGGATTTCGAGCGCGCGTTCCGCATCCAGATGAACACGCTGGAATGGATGCCGATCTTCCTGCCGGCGCTCTGGCTGTTCGCGATCTATATCGGCGATGCCATTGCGGCTGCGATCGGCGCCGTCTGGATCATCGGCCGCGTCGTCTATTTCATCGGCTATTCGCAGGCCGCCGCAAAGCGCGGCCCGGGTTTCGCGATCCAGGCGCTGGCCGCCATCGCGCTGTGGGCCGGCGCGCTCGGGGCGGTGGTGTTGAGGTTGATGTGAGGGATGATTGTAAGCTGTCATTCCGGGCGATGCGAAGCATCGAACCCGGAATCTCGAGATTCCGGGTTCGGCGCTGGCGCGCCGCCCCGGAATGACGCTACGCGTCACTTCGTCAACGGGCAGCCGCTGTCCTTGGCGGTGAAGAACGCCTTGTCGCCGGGGACGGTGGCGAGCAGCTTGTAATAGTCCCAGGGCTTCTTCGACTCCGAGGGCTTCTTGACCTCGAACAGATACATGTCGTGGACCATGCGGCCGTTCTCGAGCACCTTGCCGCCCTGCACGAAATCGTCGTTGACCGGCAGCTCCTTCAGCTTCTTGGAAACGGCCTCCGCGTCCTTGGTGCCGGCGGCCTTGACCGCCTTGAGGTAGCTCAGCGTCGCCGAATAGGTTCCGGCGTGGATCATGCTCGGCATCCGCCCGGTACGCTTGAAGAAACGTTCGCCGAGATTGCGGGTCTTGTCGTTGAGATCCCAGTAATAGCCCTCGGTCAGCACCAGGCCTTGCGCGGCCTGGAGGCCGAGGCCGTTCACTTCGGCGAGCGTCATCAGGAGTCCGGCGAGCTTCTGGCCGCCCGAGACGATGCCGAACTCGGCCGCCTGCTTGATCGAGTTGGTGGTGTCGAGGCCGGCATTGGCGAGGCCGACGATCTTCGCCTTCGAGCTCTGCGCCTGGAGCAGGAAGGAGGAGAAGTCGGAGGAGTTGAGTGGCACGCGCACCGAGCCGACCACCTTGCCGCCATTGGCGGTGACGATCTCGCTGGTATCCTTCTCCAGCGCATAGCCGAAGGCGTAGTCCGCGGTGAGGAAGAACCACGTGTCGCCGCCGGCCTTCGTCAGCGCACCGCCGGTGCCGACGCCGAGCGCGCGGGTGTCGTAGGCCCAGTGGAAGCCGTAGGGCTGGCAGGCATCGCCGGTGAGGCGCGAGGTCGCGGCACCGACGACGATGTCGACCTTCTTCTTTTCCTTGGAGAGCTCGTGGACCGCAAGCGCGACCGAGGAGGTCGTCAGCTCCGTGATCATGTCGACGTTCTCGACATCATACCAGCGCCGTGCGATCGAGGTCGCAAGGTCAGGCTTGTTCTGGTGGTCGGCGGTGACGAGCTCGATCTTCTGGCCCAAAACCTCGCCGCCAAAATCCTCGATCGCCATCTTGGCGGCCTCGACCGACCACTTGCCGCCGTAATCGGCATAGACGCCGGACTGATCGTTGAGGATGCCGATCTTGACGCCTTGCGCGGAGGCCGGCGCCGCCAGCAACAGGGCCGACATTGCGACGGCGGTCAAAAGGGCTGATTTCATGAGTTAGCTCCCAGCAGTGTTCTGTTTTTGAAATCGCGCGGATAGTAGTGAAGAACCGCTGCCCTGCCCACCCATTTCATGTTGGTCGTTAGTATGGAGGGAGCGCGCGCACCAAACAAACGGAGTCGCCCCGGACAAGCGCAGCGCAGATCCGGGACTCATAACCACAGGCAGCGGTTCGGCGAAGACTCGGAGTTACCAGCCTCACGCCACAACCTCTCGCCGGGATTATGGGTCCCCGCGTTCGCGAGGACGACGCTGTAATTGTGGACCCACCAATGGCCCACACGGGCCATCGCTAAGCCACCACCTCCGGCTTCTTGTCGCGCCGCCCTTCGGCGAGGTTCCGCACCACCACATAGAAGATCGGCGTGAACAGCAGGCCGAACAGGGTGACGCCGATCATGCCGAAGAACACGGCGACGCCGACCGCCTGCCGCATCTCCGAGCCGGAGCCGGACGAGATCACCAGCGGCAAGACACCGAGGATGAAGGCGAAGGACGTCATCAGGATCGGCCGCAGACGCAGACGGCAGGCCTCGATCACGGCCTCCAGCCGCGGCTTGCCCTCGAGCTCGATGTCGCGCGCGAATTCGACGATCAGGATCGCGTTTTTCGCCGCCAGCCCCACCAGCACGACGAAGCCGATCTGGGTGAGGATGTTGACGTCCTGACCCATGATGCGCACGCCGATGGTGGCAGCGAGCAGGCACATCGGCACGATCAGGATCACCGCGAACGGCAAGGTCCAGCTGCCATACTGCGCGGCGAGCACGAGGTAGACGAACAGCACGCAGATCGGGAACACGTAGAGGCCGGCATTGCCGCCGGTGACCTGCTGATAGGATAGATCGGTCCACTCGAAGGTGAAGCCGCTCGGCAAGGTGTCGTCGGCGAGCTTCTTGATCGCGTTGAGCGCGGTGGTCGAGCTCGTCCCGGGCGCCGGCTCGCCCTGCAATTCGGACGCCGCATAGAGATTGTAACGCGCGACGCGGTCGGGTCCCGAGACATCCCTGAAGTCGACAACGCTGCCGAGCATCACCATGTCGCCTGAGGCGTTGCGCGTCCGCAGGCGCGCAAGATCAGCGGGCTCTTTCCGGAACGGGAAATCAGCCTGTGCGGTGACGTGATAGGTCCGGCCGAACAGGTTGAAGTCGTTGACATAGGTCGACCCGAAATAGGTCTGGATGGTGTCGTTGATGTTCGCGATGGGCACGCCGAGCTTCTGCGCCTTGGTGCGGTCGATGTCGACGAACAGCTGCGGCGTATTGGCCGAGAACGGCGAGAACACCGAGGGGCCGAGCAGCGCGGGCGACTTGCGCGCGGCGGCGACGAGTTCATCGGTTGCGGACGCCAGCAGCTCAGGCCCGCGGCCCTGCCGATCCTGGATGCGAATGGTGAAGCCACCGCCGGTGCCGATGCCGGGCACCGCCGGCGGCGGAATCACGATGATGAAGGCGCCCTGGATCGCAGCGAGGCGCTTGCGCAGCTCGGCCGTGATGGCGTTTGCCGTCAGGCCCTTCTTCAGCCGCACCTCGGGCTCTTCGAACACCGGGAACAGCGCGGCAGCATTGCCGGCCTGTGTGCGCGTGGCGCCTGAGAAGCCGGCGAAGGCAGCGACGCGGATGATGCCCGGCGTATCCAGCGAGATCCGCTCGATCTCGCGCACGATTTCGGTGGTGCGCGCGAGCGACGCCGCGCCCGGCAATTGCACGGAAATGATGACGTAGCCGCGGTCCTGCGCAGGGATGAAGCCCTGCGACGTGGTCCCGATCAGCCAGCCGGCGCTGCCGATGAGCACGACATAGACCAGCAGCATCACCACCGAATGCCGGATCACGAAATTTGCGAGCCCGGCATAGCCATGCGACAGCCGGTCGAACAGGCGGTTGAACACACCGGTAAAGGCGCCCCACGCGCGGGCGATGACATTCCAGGCGGCCGGCGGCCGCTTCTCCTCGTGCGGCACCAGGATCTGCGAGGCCAGCGCCGGGGACAAGGTCAGCGAGCAGAAGCAGGAGATCGCGGTCGCGACCGCGATGGTGACGGCAAATTGCTGGAAGAACTGTCCGGAAATGCCGCCCAGGAACGCAGTCGGCACGAACACCGCGCAGAGCACCAGCGCAATCGAGACCAGCGCGCCGCCGACCTCCTCCATGGTCTTCAGTGCGGCATCGCGCCGGCTGAGGCCGTGCTCGAGATGCCGCTCGACGTTCTCGACCACCACGATGGCGTCGTCGACCACGATGCCGACGGCGAGCACGAGCCCGAACAGCGTGAGATTGTTGATGGAGAAGCCGAGCGCCGCCATCACCGCAAAGGTGCCGACCAGCGACACGGGAATCGCGATGATCGGGATGATCGCGGGCCGCCAGCCCTGCAGGAACACCAGCACGACGACCACCACGAGCAGCATGGCCTCATAGATGGTCTTGATCAGCTCGTGGACGGATTGAGCGATGAACTCGGTCGGGTTGTAGCCGATGTTGAAGTCGAGGCCCTTCGGGAAGCTTTGCTTGAGCTTCGTCATAGTGTCGGAGATGTTTTTCGCCGTCGCGAGCGCGTTCGACCCCGGCCGCTGCGTCACCAGCATCGCGACCGCGGATTTGCGCAGCAGGAAGCTGTTGGTCGAATAGGCCAGCGCACCGAGCTCGATGCGGGCGACGTCGCGCAGGCGCACCGTGCGGCCGTCGGAGCCTGCCTTGATCAGGATATCCTCGAACTGCTTCTGGTCCTTCAACCGTCCGGTGAAGACGAGGTTCGGCTGGAAGGCGCGGTCGGCGATCGGCGGTTCGGCAATCTGTCCGCCGGCGATCTGGACGTTCTGGGCGCGGATCGCGGCCAGCACCTCGGTCGAGGTCAGGCCGAGATTGGCGATGCGGTCAGGATCGAGCCAGAGCCGCATCGAATAGTCGCGCGCACCAAAGATCTGGATGTCGCCGACGCCGTCGATGCGCAGCAGCTGGTCACGGACCTGGAGCAGCGCGTAATTGGAGATATAGAGCTGGTCGAACGTGTCGTCCGGCGACAGCATGAACACGACCATCAGGATGTCGGGCGAGTTCTTGCGCGTGGTGACGCCGTTGCGCTGGACTTCTTCAGGAAGCCGCGGCTGCGCGATCGCGACGCGGTTCTGCACCAGCACCTGGGCCTTGTCGAGATCGGTACCAAGCTTGAAGGTGACGGTGATGGTGAGCTGGCCGTTCGAGGTCGCTTGGCTGTAGAGATACAGCATGTCCTCGACGCCGTTGATCTCCTGCTCGATGGGGGCTGCGACCGTGTCGGACACGGTCTGCGCGGAGGCGCCGGGATATTGGGTGGTGACGACCACGGTCGGCGGCACCACTTGCGGATATTCGGAGACCGGCAGCGTGGTGTAGGCGAGCGCGCCGACGATCAACAGCACGATCGACAGCACCATCGCGAGGATGGGCTGGTTGATGGAGAGACGGCCAAGATTCATGACTTGCCACCGGCCGGGGCTTGAGCAGTCTGCGGGGCGACCTTGGCGCCGACACGGGCGCGCTGAATGCCGTTGACGATGACGCGATCGTCAGCCTTCAGCCCTTCGCGGATCACGCGCAGGCCATCGTCAAGCGGACCGAGCACCACGGGCCGCGCCTCGACGGTGTCATCGGGCTTGACCACGAACACGATCTTGCGGGACTGGTCGGTCGCGACGGCGGCGTCCGGAATCAGCAGCGCTTCATAGGGTGCGCTGCCGATCAGGCGGACGCGGCCGAACTGGCCGGGCAGGATCGACAGATCCGTGTTCTTGACCACCGCGCGGCTGCGCAGCGTGCCGGTGGAGACATCGAGGCGGTTGTCGAGGAAGTTGATGGAGCCGTCGTGCGACGGCTTGGTCTCGCCGGCGAGCGTCACCTGCACCGGGTTCGCGGTGTCGCGCGAGCTCGGGCGCTTACCCTCGAACCACAGCTTGCTGTATTTGATGAAGGTCGCTTCATCCATGTCGAAATAGACGTAGATCGGATCGAGCGTGACGATCGAGGTCAGCAGCGTCGAGGCGCCATTGTCGCTGCCCTGCACGAGATTGCCGGGGCTGACGAGATGGCGGCTGGCCCGGCCGGTGATCGGCGCGGTCACATGGGTGAACTCGATGTTGAGCCGGGCGGCCTTCAGCGCGCCTTCGGCCTGGGTCTCCGCGGCGTGCGCGGCCTGCAAGGCCTGGCGGCGCTGGTCGACAACCTGCTCGGAGACCGCGCTGGTCTGAACCAGGTTCAGGCCGCGGTCGAGCTCGCGCTTGGCCAGTTCCACCTTGGCGCGCGCATCGGACAGCTGGCCGTCGGCCTGCTCGGCCACGGCCTCGAACGGACGCGGATCGATCACGTAGAGCAGATCGCCCTGATGCACGATGGCGCCGTCCTGGAATTCGACCGAGTTGACGAAGCCGCCGACACGCGGGCGCACCTGCACCTCTTCGACCGCCTCGAAGCGGCCGGTGAACTCGTCCCAATCGGTGACGGTGCGCTTGACCGGCTGGGCGACGGTCACTGGTGCGGGCGGCGGCGCAGACGCTTGCGAGGCGGGCTGGCCGCAGCTCGCGAGCGCGAAGCAAGCAGCGAGAAGGCCGGCGATGGCGTACGGCCGCGGCTGAACGAAATCGTGCTTTTTGACAATTGGCTCGCTTCCGTCCGGTCCAGTCATCCCAGGTCCTCGCATCAAAGCCGCGGAAAAAAGCAGGTTCGCGCCTGCTCGCGGGCGACACAAGATGGGCGGCAATAATGAACTCTTCAAGACCAATGCGCGTGCAATAGTGCAACGCATGGCCTGACCGGATGGCGGGTTGACAGGGAGTGAGATGCGCGTGGCGGCGACCTTCCTTCGCCTCTCCCCTCTCCCGCAGGCGGGGAGAGGGAGAAGAGCGGCCAGCGTCTTCGCACATGACGAAGCGCGGGCGCTCGGCTAGACTTCCCTTTGCAAAAAAGACGAATTGTCCGGGGAGGACAGGCGTGCACCAGGGACGTGTCGTTTATGGCGCGATCGAGGAGGTCGTGTTCGGCCATCCCGCGGCTGAAGCCATCGTCGCGCAGATGGACCGGCTCGGGACGCGCCGCGCCTTCCTGATGGTCTCGGGGACACTGAACCGGCAGACCGACGAGATTGCCAAGATCAGGGACGCGCTCGGCGAACGCTGCGCCGGCCTGTTCGACGCCATGCCGGCGCACACGCCGCGAGAGGCGGTGATCGCGGCGACAAACGCGGCGCGCGAGGTGGGCGCCGACCTCATCGTCACGGTGGGCGGCGGCTCGATCACCGACGGCGCCAAGGCGGTGCAGCTCTGCCTTGCCAATGGCATCAGCGATATCGACGGCATCGACCGCATCCGCGTGCACAGGGGTATTGCGCCTAAGATGACGCCGCCGAGCGTGCGCCAGGTCAGCGTGCCGACCACGATCGCCGGCGGCGAGTTCAGCTCCATCGCCGGCGTCACCGACCGCGCTACGCATGTGAAGCAGATGCTGCGGCATCAGCTCACGGTGCCGCGCGCGACCATCCTCGATCCCGCCATCACCGTGCACACGCCGGAATGGCTGTTCCTGTCCACCGGCATCCGCGCCGTCGATCATTGCGTGGAAGCGATCTGCTCGCGCGAGACGCATCCCTATGCCGACGCGCAATCGGTCAAGGGACTTGCCATGCTCGCCGACGCGCTGCCGCGGGTGAAGGCCGATCCTGGCGATCTCGACGCGCGGATGGATGCCCAGATCGGCACCTGGCTGTCGATGGGTGCGCTGGCGGCCGGGGTGCCGATGGGCGCGAGCCATGGCATCGGCTATGTGCTGGGCGCGGCGTTCGACGTGCCGCACGGCTACACCTCCTGCATCATGCTGCCGGCGGTGATGCGCTGGAACGCGCGCGACAACGCCGAGCGCCAGATGATCGTCGCAGCCGCGATGGGCTTTCCCGGCCACAACGCCGCCGACGTCCTCGATGCGTTCATCCGCTCGCTCGGCATGCCGCGCAGCCTCGCCGAAATGCGCGTCACGCCGGAGCATTTCGACGCTATCGCCGAACAGGCGATGCGCACCAACTGGATCCCGCGCAACCCGCGCAGGATCGAGGGCCCCGACGACATCAGAGAAATCCTGCTTCTCGCCGCATGATCCAAGCCGGAGGATAGATGTACACAGGTCATCACGCCGGGCTCCGCCCGCTGCAGCCCGCCTTCATCATGGCCGCGACAGGCGAGGCCGTCACCTATCGCGAGCTGGAGGCGCGCAGTAACCGCCTGGCGCATCTGTTCCGCAGGCACGGCTTGAAGCGGCTCGACCACTATTCGATCTTCATGGAAAACAATGCGCGCTATCTCGAAGCCTGCGGCGCGGGCGAGCGCTCCGGTCTCTACTACACCTGCATCAACTCGTTCCTGACGCCGGGCGAACTCGCCTATCTCCTCGTCAACAGCCAGTCGAAAGTCCTGATCACCTCCAGGGCGAAGCTGGACATCGCGCGCGAGGCCATCAACGCTTGCCCTGATGTGAAGCTCTGCATCGTCGCCGACGGTCCCGGCGAGAGCGAGCGCATCGTTGGGCTTAAGGACGTTACCGCCGATCTGCCGGCAACGCCGATCGCGGATGAGTGGCTCGGCACCGCGATGCTCTACTCCTCCGGCACGACCGGACGGCCGAAAGGCATTTTGCGACCGCTGCCGGAGGAGCCGCCGAAGCACAATCTGCCGCTGTTCGATTTCCTGACGAAACTCTGGCACTACCGCGAGGGCATGGTCTATTTGTCGCCAGCCCCGCTCTATCACTCGGCGCCGCAGGCTGCGGTGAACCTCACGATCCGCATCGGCGGCACCGTGATCATCATGGAGACGTTCGATCCCGAGCGCTATCTCGAACTGGTGCGGCAATGGGGGATCACCCACACTCAATTGGTGCCGACGATGTTTTCGCGGATGCTGAAGCTGCCGGAAGAGGTGCGCAAGCGTTACGACCTCTCCTCGCTGGAGATCGCGATCCATGCCGCCGCGCCCTGCCCGCCGCAGGTCAAGGACGACATGATCAGATGGTGGGGACCGATCATCCACGAATATTACGGCGCGACCGAAGGCCTCGGCTTCACCGCCTGCAACAGTGAGGAATGGCTGGCGCATCGCGGCACCGTCGGCAAGGTGCTGCTCGGCGATCTGCATATTCTCGACGAGAACATGCAGGAGTGCCCGACCGGCACGCCTGGACAAGTATGGTTCAAGACTGCATCGCCGTTCGAATATTTCAACGATCCGGAGAAGACCAGGGAGGCGCGCTCGCCGGACGGCAGCATGAGCACGGTCGGCGACGTCGGCTATGTCGACGAGGACCGCTTCCTGTACCTGACTGACCGCGCCACCTTCATGATCATCTCGGGCGGGGTGAACATCTATCCGCAGGAATGCGAGAATCTCTTGATCACCCATCCCAAGGTCGCCGATGCCGCCGTGTTCGGCGTGCCCAATGCCGATCTCGGCGAGGAGGTGAAGGCGGTGGTGCAGCCGATGCCGGGCGTGGTGCCGGGACCGGCGCTTGCCGAGGAGCTGATCGCGTTCTGCGGCCAGTCGTTGTCGCGGCAGAAGGTGCCACGCTCGGTCGATTTCGAGAAGGAGCTGCCGCGGCTGCCGACGGGCAAGCTGTACAAGCGGCTGTTGCGGGACCGGTATTGGGGGAACAAGACGTCAAGGATCGTGTGAAATGCGCTTCGCTTCGCCCCGCGTGCGGGGAGGCCGGAATGCGCGCGGAACGCGCGGATTCCGGGTGAGGGGGGACTCTCTGCGAATCCAACTCTCATCGCCCCTGCGGAAACTCCCCCTCACCCCAACCCTCTGCCCGCAAGCGGACGAGGGAGCGCACCTTCGCTGCGGCTCCAGCACCGCATGACACGATGCCCGTTCGCACCTGCACTCTCACATGATGAGAGTGTGAAGAGATCGGGAACGCCCCTACCGCGTCCTGATGATCTGCAATAGCTCTTCGCCATAGTGCTCGAGCTTTTTGTCGCCGATGCCGGGCACGTTGCGCAATTCGTCCAGCGTGGTCGGCCATGCGCGGACGATGCCGTCGATGGTGGCATCGTGCAGCACCACATAGGCCGGCACGCCGCGCTCGCGCGCGATGTCTGAGCGCCAGGAGCGCAGCCGCGCGCGCAATTCGGGATCGACATCGCCTTGCGGCGCGTTTGCGGCCGGGGCGAGATCGCCGCGGCGGGATTTGGCGCGGCTGGCGCGGACACGTGCGCCGGGCGCTTCCTCGCGCAGCCACACTTCGGTCTCACCACGCAGCACGCCGCGCGAAGAGTCCGTCAGCTTCAGTGCGCCATAGGCTTCGCTGTCGCTCTGCAAGTGACCCATCGCCACCAGCTGCCGCAGCACGGTGCGCCACTGCTTTTCGTTGAGCTCTCGCCCGATGCCGAACACGGACAATTTGTCGTGGCCGAACTGCGTCACCTTGTCGGTCAGGCGGCCGATCAGGACGTCGATCAGGTGCATCGCGCCGAAGCGCTGCCCGGTGCGATAGGCGCAGGACAGCAGCTTCTGCGCCAGCACTTTGCCGTCGCGCATCTTCGGCGGCGTCAGGCAATTGTCGCAATTGCCGCAACTCTCGCCCGTCACGATCTCACCGAAATAGGCGAGCAGCCGCCGGCGCCGGCAATGCGGTGTCTCGGCAAGGCCGACCAGCGCGTCGAGCTTGCCGATCGAGACCCGTTTGAAGTCGTCCGAGCCGCTGGATTCGTCGATCATGCGGCGCTGCTGCACGATGTCCGAGAGGCCATAGGCCATCCAGGCCGCCGAGGGCTTGCCGTCGCGGCCGGCACGCCCGGTCTCCTGGTAATAGGCCTCGATGCTTTTGGGCAGGTCGAGATGGGCGACGAAGCGCACATCGGGCTTGTCGATGCCCATGCCGAAGGCAACGGTCGCGACGATGACGATGCCGTCCTCATTGAGGAAGCGGTCCTGGTTGCGCGAGCGCACGCTGCTGTCGAGACCGGCATGATAGGGCAGCGCCGGAATGCCGGCATCGCCGAGCGCGGCGGCGACCTCCTCGACGCGGTTGCGCGACAGGCAATAGACCACGCCGGCATCGCCGGCATGCCGCTCCCGGATGAAGTCCTTCAGCTGCGATACCGCGTTGCGCTTGTCGACGATCTCGTAGCGGATGTTGGGACGATCGAAGCTGGAGACGAATTGCGGCGCGTCAGTGAGCCGAAGCCGCTCCACGATCTCCTTGCGCGTCAATTCGTCGGCGGTCGCCGTCAGCGCGATGCGCGGCACCTCAGGAAAGCGCTCGGCGATGATGGAGAGACCGACATATTCAGGGCGGAAGTCATGTCCCCATTGCGAGACGCAATGCGCCTCGTCGATCGCGAACAGCGCCACCTTCGCCTGCGCCAGCAGCGACAGGCAGCGCGGCGTGACCAGGCGCTCCGGCGCGACATAGAGCAGATCGAGATCGCCGGCGATCAGGCGGCGTTCGACGTCGGAGGCTTCCTGCGGGCTGAGCGAGGAGTTCAGGGCGGCAGCATTGACGCCGGCCTCCTGCAGGCCGGCAACCTGGTCGCGCATCAGCGCGATCAGCGGCGAGACCACGATGCCGCAGCCTTCGCGCAGCAGCGACGGAAGCTGATAGCACAGCGACTTGCCGCCGCCGGTCGGCATCAGCACGAGGCAATTGCCGCCTTCGGTAACGTGCCGAATGATCTCGCCCTGCGCGCCGCGGAACCCCGGCAGGCCGAACACCGAATGCAGCACCGACAACGCGTCGCGGCCATTCGCCGGCGCAGGCAGTGGAGCGGTGGAGGACATGGACATGGTGCCGGAGATGCTTTGGAATTTGTCACAACGCCAGTCGCATGACGGCGCGGTCGTGGCAAGGCTGTTTGCGAGGCTTGCACCGCTGCTTCTTCTCCCTCTCCCCGTTCTCACGGGACCGCGACGAGCTTCGCGGCCCTCTCCGCAAGCGGGGAGACGTGCAGCAGCTACGCCCCGATTCGTCGCAGCGCTTCCGCGACTGTCACGATCGGCATGTTGCGCTTGCCCGCCGCGTCCAGCGCGTGGCGCATCAGGACCGGCGTGCAGCCATAGGGGCTCGGCGTATCAGCGACGTCATGGCCGTAGAAGATCAGCCAGCCACCGCTTGCGACCGCCGCGTCGAAATAGCCATCGACGCCCGCTTTGTCGATCTCGCGGTCGACCAAGGGCGAAGCGCGCAGGAACTGGAGGTCGATGACGTCGCTGTTGACGCCGGGCAGGATGCCGCGTGCCGACCGGAACGCTTTGGCGAGTTGCGGCTTGCGCCAGATCGAGGCGATGCCATAGGGATAGGCGAAGTTCTCCAACACGATCGACGAATCGATGCTGCGGAAGTGGCTGCGGTTGCGCTCGATCTCGCGAGCCATGGCTGCCTCGTCGAGATCGGCCGAGCTTTGGTGCGAGAAGGTGTGGCAGGCGATCTCGTGACCGGCACGGTGCAACCGCACGATGTCGTCATTCGACAAGCCATGCCAATAGTCCGACGGACGATCGATCAGGCTGCCGGCGATGTAATACGTGCCGCGGCCGCCATGCGCTTCGAGGAGCGATGCGCCCGCGCCTGCGGCGCTGTCGGGTGCATCGTCGAAGGTGAAGCTCACCATCGGCGCATGTGCCGGCAGGCGGTGCGGCGCGGCGCGGAAATGCCGGGCCAGCCGATTGCTCACGCGTCCCTGGAGTGCCGACCACACGACCGCATTTCCTGTTCGCCCCGATTCGCTCAATCAAGCATTCGTGTGCGGCCCGAGGCAAGCTTCACACTTCGTTAGTCCTAACATGGAACGCGCCGCACCGGCCTAGCGCGGCACGACCGAGACTTCGGTGTCCGCACCAAGATATTGCAGCCAGTTGCGGAACAGCACCGCCGCAGCACTGCCCGCCGCGATATCCGTGCGCAGATTCAGCGCGGGCAGCTCGTTGGTCAGCGCCGGGTGACGCTGGTGCTTCGCCTGCTTCTCGAACCGGAGGAGCTTTTCCTCGGTGGCTGCGTCAAAATAGCTCACCGGCAGGTGCGGATAGATCTCACGCTCGCGCGCGAGATAGCGGCCGATATCGCGCAGATATTCGCGCTGCAGCGACAGCGCGTCGTATTCAGGATGGCCCTGGAAGAAGACGAAGCGGCTGGCATATTGGCGGACGAAGACGTCGACGCCGGCCTGGGCCGAGCGTGTCAGCACCTGATAGCCGGCCTCGGCGAGGTCGCTCTCGGCGATCTCGTTCAGGCGCGAATGCGAGACTTTTAGCGGCGCAGGTGCCGCGCGGGTCAGGGCATCGTCCGTCACCGCCTCGCAATCGAAGATGCCGTGACACTTGGCCGGCAGCCGCCTCCGCTCGATACGATCGAGATGCAGCACCGCTGCATGCGCCGCAAGGCACGACCAGATCGTGGAGCGCGTGTAGAGCCTCGCCCAGTCGATCAGCTCGGTGAGATCCCGCCAATACGGCTCCTGGTCGAGCTCCGGTGCGACCGGCTCGGCGCCGGTCACGATCAGGCCGTCGAATCTGTACCGCCTGAGATCCGCGAGGTCGGAATATTCGCTCTCGACGTGCCACTTCGCTTCCGGTGAGCGTTTGACCGAAGGCAGCGAGAAGCAATGGAAACGGATGCGGCGCGCACCGGCAGCTGCCTGCAGCAGCTTCATGAACTGCCGTTCGGTCGCCTTCAGCGCCGCATCAGGCATATTGTTGATCAGGCCGATGGTGAGCTCGCCGTGGTCGCGCGCAAGATCGCGCTCCGCCGGCACCAGCGCCGGGCTAGAGATACCTTGATCCCTGTCGATCAAGATCGTCATCGCCGCCGTCCGCCTACTCCGCGGCCTGGAGGCGCGCCGGCGGACAGGCCTTTGCGAGCGCCTGGTCGATGTCCTCGATGATGTCTGCGGAATGCTCGATGCCGATCGACAGGCGGATTGTCTCCGGCAGCACGCCGGCGGCGCGCTGCTGCTCGGCCGACATCTGACGGTGCGTGGTCGAGGCCGGATGGCAGGCCAGCGACTTGGCGTCACCGATATTGACGAGGCGCGTGATCAGCTTGAGCGCATCATAGAAGGTCTTGCCGGCCTCCATGCCGCCCTTGATGCCGAAGGTGAACAGCGAGGACGCGTTGCCATTGAGATATTTCTCGACCAGCGGATAGTAGGGGCTGTCCGGGAAGCCGGCATAATTCACCCAGGCCACGCGCGGATCGCCGCGCAGGAATTCGGCGACCTTGCGGGCGTTCTCGACATGGCGCTCCATCCGCAGCGCCACGGTCTCGGTGCCCTGGAGCAGCAGGAAGGCGTTGAACGGCGACAGCACCGAGCCCATGGTGCGCTGATAGACGCTGCGCGCGCGCTCGATATAGGCGGTCCTGCCGAAGCGCTCGGCGTAAACGAGTCCGTGATAGGAGGCGTCCGGCTTGTTGTAGGCCGGGAAGCGGTCGGCGTATTTGGCCCAGGGGAAGTTTCCGGAATCGACGATGGCGCCGCCGAGCGTGGTGCCGTGGCCGCCGAGAAACTTGGTCAGCGAATGCACGGCGATGTCGGCGCCGTAGTCGAACGGCTTGAGCAGAATCGGGGTGGCGACCGTGTTGTCGACGATCAGCGGCACGCCGTGGGCATGCGCGATCTTGGCCAGCGCCTCGATGTCGCAGACGTTGCCGGCGGGGTTGCCGATGGTCTCGGCGAACACGGCACGGGTATTCTCGTCGATCAGTTTTTCGATTGCCTCGGGCTTGTCGCTCTCGGCGAAACGGCCGGCGATGCCTTGCCGCGGCAGGATGTGCGAGAGCAGCGTGTGCGTGGTGCCGTAGAGCTGCGGCACCGACACGATGTTGCCGCCGTGGTCGGCGACGTTGACGAAGGCGAAATGCAGCGCGGCTTGGCCGGTCGCAACCGCGAGCGCGCCGACGCCGCCTTCGAGCTGGGCGATGCGCTTCTCCAGCACAGCGCTGGTCGGATTGGCGATGCGGCTGTAACGGAAACCCTCGGCCTCGAGATTGAAGAGCGCGGCGCCATGGTCGGCGCTGTCGAAGGCGTAGGCCGCGGTCTGGTAGATCGGCACCGCAACAGCGTGCGTGGTGGCTTCGGGCTCGTAACCGGCGTGAATAGCGATCGTCTCGTTGCGCATCGTGCCACCTCCGCGTGGTGCGGGCCGCACTTATTGGCCTGCATGAGGCATGTGCGTTGTCCGCCGTCCCTCTGTTAGAGACGGGTGGTAAAGCGGACAATAATTCGCATAGAGATCGACGAAGTAACCCTAACGCTTGTTGGTGAATCGGCCGGAATTCGAGTTAATTTGGGTTAATGAACCGCAGCGCCCTGACGCGGCTTGTCCCGGGTGCCGTTTCTCTTTCGTTGCGGGACGGGGGCACGCCATACTGTACAGCCGAGCGCTTCGAACGCCCTCACAGCTCTCAACGCCTGTGCTTCGCCTGAATCGAATCGCTGCCTCTCGAAGCGGTTCGTGCGACGTCGGCTATTGCTACAAAGTCTCCAGCGATTCCAGCATCACCGACGCGTTGAATGCGGGGTTCCACAAGGCGATCGCCGCCTCGCATCTGACGATCTGGCCGCGCGCTTTCCGATCACGCCGGTGGCGTCGCGCGAAGCCCTCGCGCGGCGCGCCGGCCCAGTTGATCACGGAGAGTCGCATGATCTTTTCGGGAAACCGCTGCGCACTTTTCCGGATCATGCTTTTAGGCCGCGATCGCCGATCGTTGTCCTCATTCCGCGGGGCAGGCCGCAACGGCGGCCTGTCGACGGTCGAGCCGGAGGCTCCACAGCGCGAGCAGGAGGCCGATTGCCGTGATGCCCGCCGCGACCAGCGGCAGGATGGAGAGGCCGAGCCCGCGATCGATGCTGACACCGCCGGCCCAGGCGCCGAGCGCATTGCCGAGATTGAACGCGGCGATGTTGAGGCTGGAGGCCAGCGTGCGGCCGCTGGGGCCGGCCGCCTCCAGCACGCGAAGCTGAAGCGGTGCGACGGTTGCGAAGGCGGCGATGCCGAGCAGCAGGATCAGCGCGACGGCTGCAATCTTGACCGACAGCACGGCGGCCAAGCCGAGCAGCACGAAAGCGAGCGCGGCGAGCGTGCCGATCAGCGCACGCCCCAGGCCGCGATCGGCAAGCTTGCCGCCCGCGACATTGCCGATCGCAAGGCCAACGCCGAACACCAGCAGGATCGGCGAGACTGCGGCTTCCGAGAAACCGGTGAAGCGGGTCAGGATCGGCTGGATATAGGTGAACACGACGAACAGCCCGGCAAAGCCGAACACGGTCATGGCAAGGCCAAGCAGCACTTGCGGCCGGCCGAGCACCGCGACCTCCTCCGCGAGCGAGATCGGCTTGTCGTCCTTGCCGACATGGCCGGGAACGAGCGCAGCTACCACGGCAAACGCAATCACGCCGATCATCGTCACCGCCCAGAACGCCGCGCGCCAGCCGAGCATCAGGCCGAGCCAGGCGCCGAAGGGAACGCCCAGCAGGGTTGCGACGGTGAGGCCGATGAACATGGTGGCAATGGCGGAGGCGCGCTTGTCTTCAGCGACAAGGCTGGTCGCGACCACCGAGCCGACGCCGAAGAACGTGCCGTGGGCGAGCGAGGTCAGCACCCGCGCGGCCATCAGCAGTTCGTAGTTCGGCGCGAGCGCGCATGCCGCGTTGCCGAGCGTGAAGATCGCCATCAGCGCCAGCAGCGCGGACTTCCGCGGCATTCTGCGAGTCGCCAGCGTCAGGACCGGCGCGCCGACGAACACGCCGAGCGCATAGCCGGAGATCAGCAGGCCCGCGACCGGCACGGAGACACCCATGTCGGCGGCGACCTGGAGCAGCAGGCCCATGATGATGAATTCGGTGGTGCCGATGCCGAAGGCACCGGCGGTGAGGGCGAGGACAGCGGGAGGCATGCGGGACTCCAATGGATGAGACGAGCCACGCAGATAGCCGCACCGCGACAAAAGCATTAGGATGTCCGCAATCAAATCATTTGTGACATGAATTCAATATGGCCCGTTTCGACACCAACCGCTCCGCCGAGATGGAGGTTTTCGTCCGCGTCGTTGATCTCGGCGGTTTCACCCAGGCCGCGCGGAGCCTGCGGCTCACGCCCTCGGGCGTCAGCAAGCTGATCTCGCGGCTGGAGACGCGGCTCGGCTCACGCCTCGTCAACCGCACCACGCGCAAGCTCACGCTGACGGTAGAAGGCCGGGCTTTTTACGAGCGCGCCGTGCGCATTCTCGCCGAGATGGAGGAGGCCGAGCGTGAGGCCGCTTCGCGCGCTGCGCCGCGCGGCCGCCTCACCGTCAACTGCAACATTCCGTTCGGCATGCTGCATGTGATGCCGCTGCTCCCGCGCTTCCTCGAGCAGCATCCCGAGGTCACGCTCGATCTCGTGCTGACCGATACGCTGATCGACCTGATGCAGGAGCGCGCCGACGTCGCCATACGCGCCGGGCCGCTGCGGGCCTCGCGTCTCGTCGCGCGGAAGCTCGGCACCAGCCGCATGGTCGTGGTCGGCGCGCCGAATTACCTCGCACGCTCGGGCATACCGAAGATGCCGGCTGATCTTGCCGACCACCGTGGCATCGGCTGGACCTTCCCGCGCTCGATCCGCGCCTGGCCGTTCAGGCGCGGCGATCACACCGAGGAAATCGTGCCGCCGCCGCTCGCGCGCGCCAGCGACGGCGAAGCCGCGCGCCGGCTCTGCCTTGGCGGCATCGGCCTCGCCCGTCTCGCCCTGTTCCACATCGGCCCCGACATCGAAGCTGGTCGCCTCGTGCCGGTGCTGCAAAGCTACAACCCCGGCGACCGCGAGGACATCCACGCCGTCTATGTCGGCCACACCGCACCGCTCCCGGCACGCGTGCGCGCGTTCATCGATTTTCTCGCCGAGCATGTGCGGGTGCCGGATTCCATGCTGAAGCGCGCGGGAGACGGGAGGTGGAAGGTGACGAAAGGGCGGTAAGGGATGGCGGAGAGAGTGGGATTCGAACCCACGGTACGGTTTCCCGCACACACGCTTTCCAAGCGTGCGCCTTAAGCCACTCGGCCATCTCTCCGGAGCGCCCTCTCTTGAAGGGGCGCCGATGATTTTGCAAGGGATCGCGGGGAAATCGGACGATTTTTCCGCAAGCTGTTGTATTTATGAGGAAATATCATAGGACGCGGGACCGCTTGGAACCGCCCGCGGACTGAACCGGCGGCGGGTTTGGCGCGACGATTCACCTGAAGCCACCAAACACGTCCGGGGACGCCATGACCTTCCGCAACGCCATCGTCGCGCTGAGCCTGATTTCGGCCCTTGGCTCCGCCTTTGCCGCGCCGGCCCTGGCCCAGGTCTGCATCCGGCAGGGCGTGGACGTCAGCTGCGACGACGGGCGGCGCGGCATCCTGTCGGGCAACGCCATCCTCTGGCCCGACGGGACGCGCTCGAGCGCGACGCCGCATCCAAGCATCATCATCGGCAACAAGAGCTCGGTCCATGTCGGAGCCGGCGTGTTCGTCGGCCAGGGCAAGGGCATGGTGCCGCTGGACGACCCCAACGCGCCGAACAAGCGGCAATGCGCGATTCTGGACGGAGTGTCGTATTGTTATTGAGGTGCTCGTCTTCACCTCGCCCCGCTTGCGACGAGAGGTCGGATCGCTCTCCGCGACGCGCAGCATCGTCCGGCGCGATCCGGGTGAGGGGGGACAGGTCTTCGACGATCTCACCTGCGGAGAGAGCCCCTCACCCCAACCCTCGCCCCGTAAGAACGGGGAGAGGGAGAAGAAACTAAATCAGCCGCACGCCCGAGATCGCCGACTTCAGCCAGCGCAGCGCCTGCGGCGGCTGAGATGCGAGCGGCGCGACTGCCGCCTTCTCGGTGCGGCACTTCTCCAGCTCGGCGACGAAGTCCGCCGACCATTGCTGGATGGTGTGCCCGCGCAGCTTTTTCATCATCGCCTCCCAACGCATCTTGCGCTCGGTGAGCGGCATCGCGGCGGCGACGGCGATGGCGCGCGCCATGCCGTCGATGTCGTGCGGATTGACCAAGAGCGCGGTGTCGAGCTCGTTGGCGGCGCCGGCGAATTTCGACAGCACCAGCACCCCCGGATCCGCCGGATTCTGCGCGGCCACGTATTCCTTGGCAACGAGGTTCATGCCGTCATGCAGCGGCGTCACGACCCCGACCTGCGCGGTGCGGTAGAGACCCGCGAGCACGGCCTGGCTGAAGCCTTTGTTCAGATAGCGGATCGGCGTCCAGTCGACCTCACCATGGCGGCCGTTGACGTCGGTGACGAGGCGCGCGACCTCGTTCTGGAGATTGCCATAGGCCTCGATGCCGCCGCGCGAGGGGTTGGCGATCTGGAGCAGCGAGATGCTGCGCGCAAACTGCGGTTGCTCGGTCCACAGCCGGTCGAACGCGCTGATGCGGTTCACGAGACCCTTGGAATAATCGAGCCGGTCGACGCCGATGGCGAGACGCTCGCCGTTGAGGCTGCGCCGCAGCCGCGACACGTCGGGGTGCGACACCGACTTCGCGGCATAGGCTGCGAACTTCTCCGCATCGATGCCGATCGGGAAGACCTCACAGCGGGTGCGGCCGTGCTGCGAAAGCACGATACCATCCTCGACGGCGAGGCCGAGCTCACCGCCGACATAGGAGAGGAAATTCTGGCGGTCCTCCTCGGTCTGGAAGCCGATGAGGTCGTAAGCCAGCATCGCCGTGATCAGCTCGCGATGATGCGGCACGCCCTGCATCACCGCGGCGACCGGCCACGGCGTGTGCAGGAAGAAGCCGATCGGATCGTCGACGGAAAGATCGCGCAGCTCGGCCCCGAGCGCGAGGAAATGGTAGTCCTGCACCCAGAATGCGGTCTTGGGTTTGCGGAAGCGCATCAAGGCGCGCGCCATGAAGGCGTTGACCTCGCGATAGCTGACATAGTCGTCGCGCGAGACGCGGATGAGATCGCTGCGAGAATGCAGTGCCGGCCACAGCGCCGAATTGGCAAAACCTTCGTAATAGCCGCCATAATGCGCCGCCGGCAGATCGAGCGTCGCAATCGCGCCGGAACCCAGCGCTTCGATCTCCGCAAACGGTTCCTTCTGATGGCCGTCGCGCACGCGGCCGGAGGAACCCACCCAGATCGCCCCTGAATGTTCGACGACTGGAAGCAGCGCGGCCGCCAAACCACCCGTCATGGGCTCGTTGGGCTTGCCGCGTGCCACACGATTTGAAACGACAACCAAGTTCACAGGTCGTCCCCTCCTGTTCATTCCACCCCGTTTAACTGCCGTTCATCAATATGGTTCCTGGTCATGATTTCTTCGGATTGAAACCAAAATCGGGCATGCGCGTTGGAACTTGTTTTCCTCGCGGAACCTGGAAATTTCACTGCAAAGACAGCATTCGCGGCTGATCCCGCGGCGCGCAGTTGCGCCGCGTAATGATACCGCGCCGGGTCTATTGTGTCGGTGACGTGGCGCTGCCTTGGTTTCACCTAAAGCGCGTTCGCGCTTTAGGTGAACATGATCCTTTCGGAAAACCGCTGCACGCTCTTCCGGATCATGCTTTCGGTTCGAGCAGGCGCGCGAGGAACGCGCGCACGTCACTCGGCGCGTCGAAGTGACCGTTGACGCCGATGGCGCGGCGGCCGACCGAGAAGGCGAGCCCGTTCATGTCGGGCATGATCGCGAACACGGTTTCATCCGTGACGTCGTCGCCGATGAAGATCGGGCGCCGCCCCCTGAACGGCTCGTGCTTCATCAATTCGCGCACGCCGCTCGCCTTGGTGAATCCGGAATGCTTGATCTCACAGACGAACTTGCCGGGCAGCACCTCGATCGGCGCGTTGGGCAGGTCGGCGCGGATCAGCGAGACGGATTCGTAGATCGCCTTCTCCGCATGCGGCGCAAGGCGGTAATGCAGCGCCAGTGAATAGCCCTTGTCCTCGAGCAGAATGCCGGGGCTGAGCTTGGCGATTGCCGCCAGGCGCCGCTTCAGCTCCTTGTCCAGCGGCGGCGCGTGCACGTCGTCGGCTTCACTGTCCATCGACAGCCGCATCTCGGCGCCGTGACCGGCAACGGCGCGGAAGACATCCGGCGCGAAGATCAGGTCGATGTCGTTCAGCGAGCGGCCGCTGACCAGCGCCAGCGCGCCGGAGGTGCGTTCCGCGAGCGCCTTGAGCGTCTCCGACAGGCCCGGCGGCACCCACACCTCGCGCGGCGTCGGCATCAGGTCGAGCAACGTGCCGTCGATATCGAGCAGGAAGGCGGTTTCGCCGAGATGCGGCAGCAGCGCATGCGGCACCGGCACCGCGTCGGGAGCTTCATCATCGGCCATGGCGCGCGTCTGATCCAGTTCAACGAGTTCTGATGTCATAGTCTACTCCATGAAGGCGAGCGGCCGCGCGATTTGTTCGAGCGATTTGCGTTCCGCGGAGACGGCATAGCGCCACGCCATGAACGCGGCCGCGATCATCAGGAAAGATCCGAGCAGATAGCCGGCGAACACGCTGGTACGCGATCCCGTGTCGATCAGCGCACCGAACAGCGCCGGCCCGATCACGCCGCCGATACCGGTGCCGACCGCATAGAACACTGCGATGGCCAGCGCGCGGACTTCGAGCGGAAAGGTCTCGCTGACGGTGAGATAGGCAGCGCTCGCGGCCGGCGATGCGAAGAAGAAGATCACCATCCAGGCGATGGTCTGTCCCTGCGCGCTCAAGGCGCCGATCGAGAACAGATAGCCCGACAGCGCCAGCAGCAGGCCCGACGCGCCATAGGTGAACATGATCATGGTGCGGCGGCCGAGGGTATCGAACAGGCGGCCGAGCAGCAGCGGGCCGAGGAAGTTGCCGGCGGCGAAGGGCAGCAGATACCAGCCGACGTGATCGGCGCTGATGCCGTAGAAATCGGTCAGCACCAGCGCGAAGGTGAAGAAGATGGCGTTGTAGAAGAACGCCTGCGCGCTCATCAGCACGAGGCCGACCAGAGCGCGCTGGCGATAGGCGAAAAACAGCGTGTGCACGACCTCGCGGATCGGCGTATGATCGCGCATCTTCAGCCGAATCTTTGCGAAAGCTCCGTTGCTCGGATGCTGGTCATGGCCGATCACCGAGCGCTCGATCTCATCGACGATCGCATGGGCCTGGTTGGGCTGGCCATGGATCATCAGCCAGCGCGGACTTTCCGGAATCCACATCCGCATCAACAGCACGACGAGGCCGATGGCCGCGCCGATCAGATAGGCGAGGCGCCAGCCGAGGTCGGGGCCGATCACGGCGGGATCGAGCAGGACGATGGCAGCAACTGCGCCCATTGCTGCGCCAATCCAGAAACTGCCGTTGATGACCAAATCAGTCCAGCCGCGATAGCGCGCCGGGACCAGCTCCTGGATGGTCGAGTTGATCGCGGTGTATTCGCCGCCGATGCCGGCGCCGGTGAGAAAACGAAACAGCGCATAGCTCGCCACATCCCACGACAGCGCGGTCGCGGCCGTTGCAGAGAGGTAGAGCGCCAGCGTGATGAAGAACAGCTTCTTGCGGCCGATGCGGTCGGTCAGCCAGCCAAAGCCGAGCGCGCCAAGCACCGCGCCGGCAAGATAGGCGGAATTGGCGATGCCGAGATCGAGATTGGAGAAGTGCAGCACCGGGCTCTGCTTCAGCGCGCCTGAGAGCGCGCCGGCCAGCGTCACCTCGAGACCGTCCAGGATCCAGGTGATACCGAGCGCGAGCACGACGCGCGTATGAAAGCCGCTCCAGGGCAGTGCGTCGAGCCGCGAAGGTATGCTGGTCTCGACGATGCGCTCAGTCGCGGCCGCCGCCGAGATCGCAGATCCATAAGTCAGCGCTGGGCTCTGCTGCAATTCCATCGCGTTGTTGTCTGACCAATGAAAGCAGCCCCGGTTCACAGGATGTGGGCAGGGGCGGTCATGGAGGTGGGGCATTCGGCCTGCCACCTGCGACAACGCCAGCGGCGAAGGCAGGTTCCCGTGGGAACGGCCGCCGATCCTGCCCGTTTCCGATGGATCCGGAGGGAGTTGACGCATGGCTCATGTCAGAAAGACGACACATTCGCGCAAAACAGCCGCCCGCAAGACTGCGCAAGGGACCGCGCGCCGGAAGAGCAGCACCCGGCGCAGCACCGCGCGCAAGAGCACCAAGCGCGCTGCGCCAAAACGCTGGTCGCAGCGCGTGACCAAAGAGAGCGACGCGCTCGACCTCAAACAAGGCGTGTTCAAGCTGACCAGCGCGAAGAAGATCGCAGCCTCGCTGAAGTACTCGGCCGAGCACAGCTCGCGCCGCAAGACCGGTGCGTACCGGTCGGCGCTGTCGATGCTGACGTTCTACATCAACCGCGCCGGCAAGACGCTGCCGAAGACGCAGCGCTCGCGGCTGGAGCGGGCGAAGGTGGCATTGAAGCGGGCGTTCGGGAGGGAGTGAGATTCACACTTCTTGCTCCGCTGTCGTCCCGGACAACTTCGCGGGGACGACAGTGGAGGGTGGCGCTACAGCGGGCCTTACGCCGCCCGGATATTCGCCATGAAGCGGTCGAGCTCGGCGCGCAGGCGGGTGCTTTCGCTGGAGAGAGATTTGGCCGAGTTCAGCACCTCCTCCGAGGCCGAGCCGGTCTCGGCGGCGCCGCGGTTGACCTGGCCGATGTCGGTGGCCGCGGTCTGGGTGCCCAGGGCCACGGTCTGGACGCTGCGGGCGATCTCCTGCGTCGCGGCGCCCTGCTGCTCGACCGCGCTCGCAATCGAGGTGGAGATCGACGAGATCTGGCCGATGGTGGCGCCGATCTCCTTAATCGCCGCAACCGATTCGGCGGTGGCACCCTGCATGCCCGCAATGTGCGAGGAGATTTCGTCGGTGGCCTTCGCGGTCTGGCTCGCCAGCGACTTCACCTCGCTGGCGACCACCGCAAAGCCGCGGCCGGCCTCGCCGGCGCGCGCCGCCTCGATGGTGGCGTTGAGCGCGAGCAGATTGGTCTGCTCGGCGATCGCCGTGATCAGCTTGACCACCTCGCCGATCTGCTGCGCGGCATGGGAGAGTTTTCCAATGCGGCCGTCGGTTTCCTTGGCCTGCACCACGGCGGCCTCGGCGATCCGGCTGGAATCGCGAACCTGGCGGCCGATCTCCTCGACCGAGGCTGACAGCTCTTCGGTCGCGGTCGCGACCGACTGCATGTTGCTGGAGGCCTGTTCGGAGACGCCGGCGACCTGGCTCGACAAGGCCTGCGTGGTCTCGGCGGTGCGGGTCAGCGTGGACGCCGCCGATTCCAGTTGCACGGCGGAGGACGAGACGTTGGAGACGATGGCGCCGACCGCGCTCTCGAAATCATCGGCAAAGCGGATCAGCTCCGCGCGGCGCGCCGCACTTGCCTCCTTGTTCTGCGCTTCGCTGGCGGCAGCATCGCGCTCGGCCTTGGCGACCGCCTGAACCTTGAACTCTTCCACGGCGCCGGCCATCTCGCCGATCTCGTCCTTGCGGCCGAGACCTGGAAGCACGACATCGAAATTGCCCGAAGCGAGCTCGCGCATCGCCTTGCACATCGCGATCATCGGCCGCGAGATGCCGTTGCCGAGCATCAGGGCCAGCACGATACCGACGGCGAGGCCGCCCAGCGCCATCATCACCATCAACTGCTCGGTCTCGCCGATCGTCGCATTGGCGCTGGCCTCGATGCGCTGCTGATCAGCGGTCAGGTCCGAGCGCAGATCAGCTGAAAGCTTGAGGATCGACGCCGCTGATTTGGTCATCTCGCCGTTGGATTTGACGATGATCTTCACGTTCTCGGTCAGCTTGGCGAACGAGGTGCGGTACTGCTTGAGGAGATTGCCGATCTCGGTGACGCGGTCGGTGATCTTCTGGTCGTTGGCATAGATGGAGACCAGCAGGGTCTCCAGGAACTTGATGCGGGCGATGACGCCGTCGGCGGTCTTCGGCTCCGGCTTGGCGACGAAGGCGCTCACCGAGGTGGAGACCGCCAGATATTGCGAGGTGACGTCCTTGGCCGTGGTCTGCACGGAAGCCAGCCCCGCCAACGCGGCCGTGTCGGCGAGATCGTCGAATTTGAAACGGATCTTGTTGCCGACGCTGTTGAGCTCGTCGGCCGCGATCTTGTTGTTCTCGCGCGTCAGCGTGATGATCTCGCTGAAGATCTTGGCGAAGCGCTGGAACTCGGCCTCCAGCTTGCCGACCTGCTCGCGGCGGGCAGCCCCGGTCGTGGCCGCCATCGACTTGGCGATCGCGCCTCTCAGATTCTCTTCCGCCGCCTTGGCCGCGGTCTCGTCATCGTTCGCGCCGGTCAGCGTATAGGCTCGCGCCAGCCCCTGATAGGCGATCAGCTCGCGGTCCACGCTGCGGGCGAGATCGGCTTCCGACACGCTGGTGCGATAGGCGGCGACGGCGCCCTGGATCCGCTCGAAGCCGAAATAGGCGAAAGCCATGCTGACGGCGAGGATGGCCAGCACCGCCACGAAGCCGAGGATGATTTTTGCGCGAAAGCGCAAGGTGAACAGCTTCGATGAGTTCGGCTTCGACTTGGCAGACATTCCCCCACCCCATTCCATTCGCGGAAAACCAGGCGCAGCCCGGAAGCAGCCCGCTTCCTGACTCATCGGCACGTTACGGGGCAAAGGATAAGCTGTAGTAAATTTGTGGCGCCGCAACTGGCGGTTAGGTGTCGCGGAGAGATGCGCGCTCCGTCGTCGCCGCGTTCGCGGGGACGACAGTGGAGGGTGGCGCTACAGCGGGCCTTACGCCGCCCGGATATTCGCCATGAAGCGGTCGAGCTCGGCGCGCAGGCGGGTGCTTTCGCTGGAGAGCGACTTGGCCGAGTTCAGCACCTCCTCCGAGGCCGAGCCGGTCTCGGCGGCGCCGCGGTTGACCTGGCCGATGTCGGTGGCCGCGGTCTGGGTGCCCAGGGCCACGGTCTGGACGCTGCGGGCGATCTCCTGCGTCGCGGCGCCCTGCTGCTCGACCGCGCTCGCAATCGAGGTGGAGATCGACGAGATCTGGCCGATAGTGGCGCCGATCTCCTTAATCGCCGCAACCGATTCGGCGGTGGCACCCTGCATGCCCGCAATGTGCGAGGAGATTTCGTCGGTGGCCTTCGCGGTCTGGCTCGCCAGCGACTTCACCTCGCTGGCGACCACCGCAAAGCCGCGGCCGGCCTCGCCGGCGCGCGCCGCCTCGATGGTGGCGTTGAGCGCGAGCAGATTGGTCTGCTCGGCGATCGCCGTGATCAGCTTGACCACCTCGCCGATCTGCTGCGCGGCATGGGAGAGTTTTCCAATGCGGCCGTCGGTTTCCTTGGCCTGCACCACGGCGGCCTCAGCGATCCGGCTGGAATCGCGAACCTGGCGGCCGATCTCCTCGACCGAGGCTGACAGCTCTTCGGTCGCGGTCGCGACCGACTGCATGTTGCTGGAGGCCTGTTCGGAGACGCCGGCGACCTGGCTCGACAAGGCCTGCGTGGTCTCGGCGGTGCGGGTCAGCGTGGACGCCGCCGATTCCAGCTGCACGGCGGAGGACGAGACGTTGGAGACGATGGCGCCGACCGCGCCTTCGAAATCATCGGCAAAGCGGATCAGCTCCGCGCGGCGCGCCGCACTTGCCTCCTTGTTCTGGGCTTCGCTGGCGGCGGCATCGCGCTCGGCCTTGGCCACCGCCTGAACCTTGAACTCTTCCACGGCGCCGGCCATCTCGCCGATCTCGTCCTTGCGGCCGAGACCTGGAAGCACGACATCGAAATTGCCCGAAGCGAGCTCGCGCATCGCCTTGCACATCGCGATCATCGGACGCGAGATGCCGGTGCCGAGCAGGAAGGCGAGGACTGCACCCAGCAGCGTGCCGCCGACGGCCAGCATCAGCACCAATTGCTCCGTCTTGCCGATGGTCGCTTCCGACTCTGAATCCAGCCGCTGCTGCTCGGCGACGAGGTCCGCCTTCATGGCGGTGGCGCCTTGGAGGATTGCGCCGGCCGAACCGCTCATCTCGGTGACGAGATCGTCGACCATCTTGGCGTTGGCGATCAGCTTCTCCAGTGCTTCGCGATAGGCGACCAGGATGGTCTTGGCGTCCTTCAGGCCGGCGACAATCTTGTCGTCCATGGAATAGACCGCGCCGAGCGAGTTCTCGACGAATTTCAGCCGGGCTAGCGCGCTGGTGGCGATGGCCTGGTCGGACGTCAGCACGAAATTGGTGGCCGCGGCGCTCGCGGTCTGGAACTGGGCGTTGACCTGCTTGGTGCCGAACTCGATCGCCTGCGCCTCGGAATCAGACGCATTGTTGCCGATGTCGTCGAGCTTGTACTTCAGGAGATTGGCCTGGCGCGTCAGCTGATTCTGCACCAAGAGCGTGCTGTCGCGTTTGGCCTGGAGCACCTTTGCAAAGGTCGCGGAGAAATTCGAAAATTCCTTGGCGAGGCTGGAGAGGCTCTCCTGCCGCACTGGCGTCTTGGCGCCCTTGATGGCCTGGTCGATGGCATTCTTCAGGCTGGCTTCGGCGTCGAGCGCCGCCTTGGCGTCGTCTTCCTTGCCGGTGACGACGAAATATTTCACTGCCGAACGGTAGCCCAGCAGCTCGCGGTCGATGTTGCGGGCAAGGTCCGCCTCGGAAACGCTGCTGCGGTAAGATCCGACGCCGGACGACACCCGCTCAAAGCCGAAATAGGAGAAGGCCATGCTGCCGGCGGAGATCACCAGCACGGCACCGAAGCCCAGAATGATCTTGGCGCGGAAACGGAGGGTCGGAAAGATTGTGCGCTTAGATGGCGACGCGATACGCCCGGACATTCCAACCCCCATTTATTCTATTCAGCCGCGATCCGGAGGCGCCCCGCCCCCGACCTGGATGCGCAAAACTAAGGCAGAATCGATAAGGGGCGGTAAATTCCGCGACGCCCGCCCAAGGCGGGACTTCATCGGCCAGAGGCCGACCGGGTGGGATGGCGGCTGGCATCCCACGGCCGGCCGGTCCGGCCGCCGAATCCCCAACCCGCCCGCACAAGTCGTTGCGTCCACGGCGGGATCGATGACTTTTCCATGACCGGGGCGACCAAAATCCCAGTTGCAAAGTCCGAACGCCGCTGTCTCTAATTAGAAACAATCAAAATCATCCCGGGAGGACTACAACCGTGTCTACAGTCAAACTGACGGTGAACGGCAAGGCCGTCGCTGTTGACGTCGAGGATCGTACGCTGCTGGTTCACCTGCTGCGCGATCACCTCAATCTCACGGGAACCCATGTCGGCTGCGACACCAGCCAGTGCGGCGCCTGCGTGGTCCACATGGACGGCCGGGCGGTGAAGTCCTGCACCATGCTGGCGGGCCAGGCTGACGGCGCCAACGTCACCACCATCGAAGGCATCGCCAAGGGCGACGAGCTGCACCCGATGCAGGCGGCTTTCCGCGACAATCACGGCCTGCAGTGCGGCTATTGCACGCCGGGCATGATCATGTCGGCGATCGACATCGTGCACCGCCATGGCGGCCAGCTCGACGAAGCCACCGTCCGCCAGGAGCTCGAGGGCAATATCTGCCGCTGCACCGGCTACCACAACATCGTCAAGGCCGTGCTGGATGCAGCCGGACGCATGAAGGTCTCGCAGGCGGCCGAGTAAGCGGCCCGCCTCGAATAAAGAACCACCACTGCTGCTTTCGAGGGAAAGCGCAGTCGAAACAATTCCGGTCGGGAGGACCAGACATGGGTGTTGAAGGCATCGGCGCGCGCGTCGTGCGCAAGGAAGACAAGCGTTTCATTACCGGCAAGGGCCGCTACGTCGACGATATCAAGCTGACGGGCATGACCCATGCCCATTTCATCAGAAGCCCGCACGCGCACGCCAAGGTGAAGGGGATCGACCCCTCCGCCGCGCTGAAGATGCCGGGCGTGGTCGCGGTGCTCACCGGACAGCAACTGGTCGATGACAAGGTCGGCAATCTCATCTGCGGCTGGGCCATCACCTCCAAGGACGGCAGCCCAATGAAGATGGGCGCATGGCCGGCGATGGCGCCGGAGACGGTGCGCTTCGTCGGGCAGGCCGTCGCGGTCGTGATCGCCGAGAGCAAGAATCTCGCGCGCGATGCGGCCGAATCCGTGGTCGTGGATTATGAAGAGCTGCCGGCCGTCGCCGACATGCAGTCGGCCATCAAAGCCGGCGCGCCGCAGCTTCACCCCGAAGCTCCCGGCAACCAGGTCTATGACTGGGTGATCGGCGACGAGGGCGCGGTGAACGCCGCCTTCGCCAAGGCCGCCAACGTGGTGAAGCTCGACGTCACCAACAACCGCCTCGCCCCGAACGCGATGGAGCCGCGCGCGGCGATCGCCGACTATGACGCCGCGGAAGAGCACTTCACTCTCTATACGACGTCGCAGAACCCGCACGTCGCCCGGCTCGTGCTGTCGGCGTTCTACAACATCGCCCCCGAGCACAAGCTGCGCGTGATCGCCCCCGACGTCGGCGGCGGCTTCGGCTCGAAAATCTTCATCTATCCCGAAGAGATGGTGGCGCTGTGGGCCTCCAAGAAGGTCGGCCGCCCCGTCAAATGGACCGGCGACCGCACCGAGGCCTTCCTCACCGACGCGCATGGCCGCGACCATGTCACCCATGCCGAGATGGCTTTCGACGCCAACAATAAGATCATCGGCCTGAAGGTGAAGACCTACGCCAATTTCGGCGCCTATATGTCGCTGTTCTCCTCGTCAGTGCCGACCTATCTCTACGCGACGCTGCTGTCGGGCCAGTACAACATCCCGGCGATCCATGCCGAGGTGATCGGCGTCTACACCAACACCACGCCGGTCGATGCCTATCGCGGCGCGGGCCGTCCCGAGGCGAGCTATCTGATCGAGCGGCTGATGGAGACAGCGGCACGGCAGCTGAATGTCGATCCGGCCGCGCTGCGCCGGACCAACTTCATCACCCAGTTCCCGCACCAGACGCCTGTGATCATGGCCTATGACACCGGCGACTTTAATGCCTCGCTCGACGCGGCCATGAAGGCGATCGACTATGCCGGCTTCCCCGCGCGCAAGGCCAAGGCGAAAGCCGACGGCAAGCTGCGCGGCATCGGCGTCTCCTGCTACATCGAAGCCTGCGGCATCGCGCCGTCCAAGGCCGTCGGCAGCCTGGGCGCCGGCGTCGGCCTGTGGGAGTCCGCGGAAGTCCGCGTCAACCCGGTCGGCACCATCGAGATCCTCACGGGCTCGCACAGCCATGGCCAGGGTCACGAGACCACGTTCTGCCAGCTCGTCGCCGACCGCCTCGGCGTTCCCATCAGCCAAGTCTCGATCGTGCATGGCGACACCGACAAGGTGCAGTTCGGCATGGGCACCTACGGCTCGCGCTCGGCGGCCGTCGGTCTCACCGCGATCCTGAAGGCCATGGAGAAGATGGAATCCAAGGCCAAGAAGATCGCGGCGCATGCGCTGGAAGCGTCGGAAGCCGACATCGTCATCGAGAACGGCGAGTTCAAGGTGACCGGCACCGACAAGGCGATCGCCTTCCCGATGGTCGCGCTCGCGGCCTACACCGCGCACAACCTGCCCGACGGGATGGAGCCGGGCCTGAAGGAGAGCGCCTTTTACGATCCGACCAACTTCACCTTCCCGGCCGGCGCCTATATCTGCGAGCTCGAGGTCGATCCCGGCACCGGCAAGACCTCCTTCGTCAACTTCGTCGCGGCCGACGATTTCGGCCGGCTGATCAACCCGATGATTGTCGAGGGCCAGGTCCATGGCGGGCTCGCGCAAGGCATCGGCCAGGCGCTGCTCGAGCACGCCATCTACGATGCCAACGGCCAGCCGGTCACGGCCTCGTTTATGGATTACTCCATGCCGCGCGCCGACGATCTGCCTTCGTTCAATCTCTCCCACACCACGACGCTGTGCCCGGGCAATCCGCTGGGCATCAAGGGTTGCGGTGAGGCCGGCGCGATCGGCGCGTCAGCGGCCGTGATCAACGCGATCACGGATGCGATCGGCAAGAACAATCTGGAAATGCCCGCAACCCCGGACCGGGTGTGGCGCACGATCCACGCGGCTTAAGGGGAGGAACGAACATGTACCAGACCACCTATCATCGCGCTTCCTCGGTCGACGAGGCGGCCAGCCTGTTCGGCAAGAGCAGCGAGGCAAAGTTCCTCGCTGGCGGCCAGACGCTGCTGCCGGTGATGAAGCAGCGCCTCGCCGGCCCCTCCGACGTGATCGACGTCGCCAAGATCAAGGACATGATCGGCGTCGAGGCTTCGGGCGACACGCTGACCATCAAGGCAGCCACGCCGCATTATGACGTTGCGACCAGCGAGGCGGCGAAGACGGCGATCCCCGCGCTTGCCTATCTGGCATCGCTGATCGGCGATCCCGCCGTGCGCTATCGCGGCACGATCGGCGGGTCGATCGCCAATAACGATCCCGCAGCGGATTACCCCGCCGCATTGCTCGCGCTTGGCGCCACCGTGAAGACCAACAAGCGGTCGATTGCGGCGGAGGACTTCTTCCAGGGTCTGTTCACGACGGCGCTGGAGGACGGCGAGCTCATCACCGCCGTGTCGTTCCCGATCCCGGCAAAAGCGGGTTACGCCAAGATGCGGCATCCGGCCTCGCGCTTCGCGCTCACTGCCGTCTTCGTCGCGCAGACCAAGTCGGGCGAGATCCGCGTCGCCGCGACCGGCGCCTCGCAAAGCGGCGTGATGCGGGTCGGCGCCATCGAAGCCGCGCTGAAGGCGAATTGGTCGCCCTCGGCGCTCGACAATGTCAGCATTCCCGCGAGCGGACTATTGGCCGACATCCACGGCTCGGCGGAGTACCGCGCCAACCTCGTCAAGGTGATGGCGCAGCGCGCGGTGACTGCGGCGGGCTGATCGAGCAAGAGCGCGACAGCACGTCATGCTCTAGCGCCTCGACACAATTTTTCCGCGGCGCGCAGAAATGCGCGCCGCTTTTATTATGCGCCCATGCGTGAAAAGCGCTTGCCTCGCTGGCGTGAAGGCGAGAAAAGTTAATCAGCCAATTAACTCGCCCCCAAGAGCAACGTCAGAGGCGCTTGCCGGACCAGCGGCATTTGCCTGCGACCGAGGAAACAACAACGTGCTCGATAAACCCGCCCAAAACTCATCCGTCCGCACCTCCGGCCCTCTCTCGGGCTTCCGCATCGTCGAATTCGCCGGCATCGGGCCCGGCCCGTTCGCCTGCATGATGCTGGCCGACATGGGCGCCGATGTCGTCACGCTCGATCGCGTCGGCGCCAAGAAGAGCATGAAATCGGTGGCGGGCCGCGGCCGCAAGGTGATCGAGCTCGACCTCAAGGACAAGGCGGCAATCGAGCAGGTGCTCGACCTGCTCGCCGGCGCCGATGCGCTGGTCGAGGGCTTTCGTCCCGGCGTGATGGAGCGGCTTGGGCTCGGCCCCGACGTGGTGCTCGCGCGCAACCCGAAACTGGTCTACGGCCGCATGACCGGCTGGGGCCAGGAAGGCCCGCTCGCGAATGCCGCCGGCCATGACATCAACTACATCTCCATCACCGGCGCGCTCGCCGCGATCGGCACCAAGGAAGCGCCGGTGCCGCCGCTGAACCTCGTCGGCGATTTCGGCGGCGGCGCGCTCTATCTCGTCGTCGGCGTGCTCGCGGCGCTGCTGGAGGCGCAGAAGTCCGGCAAGGGCCAGGTGGTCGATGCCGCGATGTGCGACGGGGCGGCCTCGCTGATGTCGTTCTTCTTCGACATGACGACGCTCGGCCGCTGGACCGAAGGCCGCAACCAGAATTTCCTCGATGGCGGCGCACATTTCTACGGGGTCTACGAGTGCGCCTGCGGCCACTTCATCTCGATCGGCTCGATCGAGCCGCAGTTCTACGCGCTGCTGCGCGAGCACGCGGGCCTGACTGACGCAGATTTCGACGCGCAGATGGACCGCAAGGCCTGGCCGGCGCTGAAGGAGAAGCTGAAGGCCGTGTTCAAGAGCAAGACGCGCGAGGACTGGTGCAAGATCATGGAAGGCACCGACATCTGCTTCGCGCCCGTGCTGACCATGTCGGAGGCGACACAGCACCCGCACATGGTCGCCCGCGAGGTCTTCATCGAGCGCCATGGCGTGAAGCAGCCCGCGCCCGCGCCGCGGTTCTCACGCACGCCGTCGGCGGTTCGTGAGCCGGAGGCGGCGGAGATTGGAGCAGTGGTGAAGGCGTGGCAGACTGGGAAGTAGCCCCAGCGCACAAATCCGTAGGGTGGGCAAAGGCGCATAGCGCCGTGCCCACGCTCTCTTCAAAATACCGATAGAAGTGGTGGGCACGCTTCGCTTTGCCCACCCTACGGCAGTGTGCGTGTAGCAGCAGCGTCCTTTACGCCGCCGTATCCACCTTCAGCACCCCGCGCCGGATCTGATCCTCCTCGATCGACTCGAACAGGGCCTTGAAATTGCCCTCGCCAAAGCCGTCGTCCCCCTTGCGCTGGATGAACTCGAAGAAGATCGGTCCGATAGCATTCGCCGAGAAGATCTGGAGCAGCACCTTGGTCTGGCCGCCGTCAACCACGCCCTCGCCGTCGATCAGGATGCCGTTCCGCTGCAATCGGGCGACATCCTCGCCGTGCTTGGGCAGGCGCGCATCGATCTTCTCGAAATACGTGTCGGGCGGCGACGGCATGAAGGGCAGGCCGGCTTCGCGCAGGCCCTCGATGGTGCGGTAGATGTCATGGCAGCCGCAGGCGATGTGCTGGATGCCCTCGCCGCGATAGGTCTTTAGATATTCCTCGATCTGCCCGGAATCGCCGGCGTCCTCGTTGATCGGAATCCGGATCTTGCCGTCCGGGCTGGTCAGCGCGCGCGAGAACAGGCCCGAAGCGCGGCCCTCGATGTCGAAGAAGCGGATCTGGCGGAAGTTGAACAGTCTTTCGTAGAAGCCGGCCCAGACGTCCATGCGGCCGCGATGGACGTTGTGGGTGAGGTGGTCGAGATAGAACAGGCCGGCGCCATGCGGCCGCGGATCGCGCGCACCGAGCCATTCGAACTCGGCATCATAGGCCGAGCCCTTGGCGCCGTAGCGATCGACCAGATAAAGCAGGCTGCCGCCAATGCCCTTGATCGCGGGCACGTCGAGCGTCTTCTGCGCCGAAGACGCGTCGGCGGGCTCGGCACCGAGTGCAATCGCGCGCTCATAGGCCGCCTTGGCATCGACGACGCGAAACGCCATCGACGGCGCACAGGGGCCGTGGGCGGCGACGAACTCGTAACCGTGAGTGCCGGGCTCCTCGTTGACGAGATAGTTGATGTCGCCCTGGCGATAGACCGTGATCTTCTTGGTCTTGTGGCGCGCGACGGGCGCATAGCCCATCAGCTTGAACAAAGCATGCAGCTCTTTCGGATTGGGATGGGCGTATTCGACGAACTCGAATCCATCGCTGCCCATCGGATTGTCGGCGGTAATAGTGGCCGGCGGTGCATCGTGCGGAAACGGACCCATGGCGCTCTCCCAAATGGCTGCTGGACAGGAACTATCCTTCATCGGGCGCGCAATAGGCGTGCAATCGAGATGCGTTTTGGCTACCTTGTGCACGATCCGTGCACGAAATGGACAGATGACGCATGATTTCCGTGGACGCCTTCGATCTCAAGATCCTGACCGCACTCCAGGACGACGGCCGCCTCACCAACCAGGAGCTGGCGGATTTCGCAGGCCTCTCGGCCTCGCAATGCTCGCGGCGGCGGATGCGGCTGGAGGAGGAGAAGGTGATCGCGGGCTATCACGCCGACCTCTCCAGCGAGGCGCTCGGCTTTGGCGTGATCGCCTTCATCCAGGTGGGGCTCGCGACCCACTCGCCGGACAATTCAAAACGCTTCCGCGCGCTGGTGAACCGCATTGACGAGATCCAGGAAGCTTATTCGCTGACGGGAGACGCCGACTACGTGCTCAAGGCCGTGCTGCGCGATCTCAAGGGCCTTTCCAACCTCGTCAACGACGTACTGATGCCGCATCAGAGCGTCGCGCATGTGCGCTCCTCCATCGTGCTCGACCGGCTCAAGGAAAGCTCAAAGCTGCCGCTCAAGGAGATCAAACCCGGCTGAAATCGAGGGAACTACGGCATTCGCGCTGCGCGCGCGATCTGCGATGATCCCGGTCAATCCGGGAGATTCAGCCATGGCGCTCCAGCTTCGACCGAACTGCGAATATTGCGACCGCGACCTGCCACCCGATGCAACGGATGCGCGGATCTGCTCCTATGAATGCACGTTCTGTGCGGACTGCGTCGAGACAAAACTCTCCAACGTTTGCCCGAACTGCGGCGGCGGCTTTGCCCCGCGGCCGATCAGGCCGACGCAGGAATGGCGACCGGGCGTGTGCACGAGCAAGCAGGCGCCGTCCGACAAGCGGGTGCATTTGAAGTACAGCGTGGAGGACGTCGCGGTGCATTGCGCGCGGGTGCGGGACGTGCCGCCGGAGAAACGATAGGCTCTCTCCACGTCATGCGAGGAGCCCTTGCGACGAAGCAATCCAGACTGCCGCCGCGGAAAACTTCTGGATTGCTTCGCTGCGCTCGCAATGACGCAGAACGAGGACGGAGCGTCGCCTCAATGTCCCAGCAATCACTCCGCCGCCAAGATCGTCCCCTCGACCTCGCCGAATCCGACGCGATAGCCGTTGCCCTGGCACCAGCCGCGCATGACAAGGCTATCGCCGTCCTCAAGAAACGAGCGCTTGGCGCCGCCGGGCAGTTCGACCGGCTCGGTGCCGTTCCAGCTGATCTCCAAGAGACTCCCGCGCTGGTTCTTCTCGGGCCCGGAGATGGTGCCGCTGCCCAAGAGATCGCCGACATTCATGGCGCAGCCGCTTGAGGCGTGGTGCATCAACTGCTGCACCGAGGACCAGTACATGTATTTGAAATTGGTGCGGCTGATGCTGGCAGACGCGTTGGCACCCGCAGCGCGCAAGGAGACATCGAGCTCGACATCGTAGTTCTGCGGCTTCGCCTGCTTGAGATAATCCAGCGGCACCGGCGCCTGCTCCGGCCCTCTCACGCGGAACGGCTCCAGCGCCTCGCGCGTCACCACCCACGGGCTGATCGAAGTTGCGAAGGCCTTTGCCAGGAACGGGCCGAGCGGCACATATTCCCATTGTTGGATGTCGCGCGCGCTCCAGTCGTTCAGTAGCACGAAACCGAAGATCATCTCCTCGGCTTGGCTCTCGGTCAGCATGCCGCCCATCGGTGAGGGCTGGCCGACGACGACGCCGATCTCCAGCTCGAAATCGAGCCGCTTGCAGGGCGCAAAGCTCGGCACCTCCACATTCGGCGGCTTCAACTGACCGCGCGGACGCTTCACTCTTGTGCCGGAGACCACCACCGTCGAGGCCCGGCCGTTATAGGCGATCGGCATGTGCAGCCAGTTCGGCTGAAGCGCATTGTCCTTGCCGCGGAACATCACACCGACATTGGTGGCGTGCTCCTTCGACGAATAGAAGTCGGTGTAGCCCGAGACCGTGAACGGCAGATGCAGCTTCGCGGCCTGCATCGGCACCAGCGCGCGGCTGCGCAGCTCCTGATTGTCGCGCAGCTGCGGGTTATCGTGACGCAAGAGCTCGCTGATCCGCGCCCTCGTCCCGGTCCAGACTTTCGGCCCCAGCGCCATGAAGGGATTGAGCGAGGGTCCGGAGAACACGCCGAGCGGGCCGACATCGAGCCGCGAATCCTGCTCGAGTTCCCAGAGATCGAGCACGTAGTTGCCGATGGCGACGCCGACGCGCGGCGTCGGATTGGCCGCGGTCGAGAACACGCCATAGGGCAGGTTCTGGATCGGGAAGTCGGAAGAAGGGTCGATTTCGATGAAGGAGCGGAGACTGGGATCGTTGGGGTGGGTCACGAGAATTCTCCAATCGAAAAATCGTCATGCCCGGGCTTGACCCGGGCATCCATCCTTTCAGGGGAGGATGGATCGCCGGGTCAAGCCCGGCGATGACGAACAACAAAACTCACGGCTTGTTCGGGTCGAACCGCTTCTCCAGGCCCTTCCAGCAATCCGCGTAATCGTCCTGGAGCGTCGACGATTTTGCGGCATGCGCCGTGACGCGCTGCGGGTAGCGGGTCTCGAACATGAAGGCCATCGTGCCGGTCAGCTTGACCGGCTTCAGCTCACTGTTGCTGGCGTGCTCGAAGGCATCGCGATCGGGGCCGTGCGGCAGCATGCAATTGTGCAAGGAGATGCCGCCCGGCACGAACCCCTGTGGCTTGGCGTCGTAGACGCCGTAGATCAGGCCCATGAACTCGCTCATGATGTTCATGTGGTACCAGGGCGGACGGAAAGTGTTGTCGGCGACCATCCAGCGCTCGGGGAAGATCACGAAATCGATATTCGCGGTGCCCGCTGTCTCCGACGGCGAAGTCAGCACCGTGAAGATCGAGGGATCAGGGTGGTCGAAGCTGATCGCGCCGACCGGCGAGAACGCGCGCAGATCGTATTTGTAGGGCGCGTAATTGCCGTGCCAGGCGACGACGTCGATCGGTGAATGCGGCAGGGTCGTCTTGAACAGCGAGCCGCCCCATTTCACGTAGAGCTCGGTCGGCGTGTCCTTGTCCTCGTAGTTCGCGACCGGCGTCAGGAAGTCGCGCGCATTGGCGAGGCAATTCGCACCGATCGGTCCGCGCTCCGGCAGCGTAAAGGCGCCGCCGTAGTTCTCGCAGAGATAGCCGCGCGCCGGACCATTCGGAATCTCCACGCGGAACTTGACGCCGCGTGGGATCACGATGATCTCACCGGGCTCGGCATCGATGCGGCCGAACTCGGTGACGAGGCGCAGATTGCCCTGCTGGAGCACGAACAGCAATTCGCCGTCGGCGTTGTAGAAGTGCTGGTCCACCATCGACTTGGTGATGAGATAGACATGCGCGGCCATGCCGGCCTGGGTATTGACGTCGCCAGCGGTGGTCATGGTCTGCACGCCCTGGAGGAAGGTTACCTCCTCCTTCGGCAGCGGCGTCGGATCCCAGCGCAGCTGCGCGATCGGCAGATCGTACTCATGACATGGCGCCGACCGCCACAGCCCGGCGTCGACTTTCTCGAATCGCCCGGAATGCTTCACCGAAGGCTGGATGCGATAGAGCCAGGAGCGCTCATTGGTGCCGCGCGGCGCGGTGAAGGGCGAGCCGGAGAGCTGCTCGGCATAGAGGCCGTAGGCGCAGCGCTGCGGCGAGTTGCGCCCGATCGGCAGCGCGCCCGGCAGCGCCTCGGTCTCAAAAGAGTTGCCGAAGCCCGACATATAGCCCGGCGTCACCTGGGCCGAGCTGCGGACGATCTGATCAGGCGAGGTATTGATGTTCATGACTATCCTCCTCCTTGCAGGGCGGCCCACATTTCCTGGTCGCGCTTGTCGGTCCAGATCACGGGATCGTCGATCCCCGACGCTTCGTCGTAGGCACGCGACACGTTGAACGGCAGGCAGTGCTCGTAGATGGCGAAGCTGGAAAACTTCGGGTCCATCACCTCGCGCGTCGCCGCCATCGATTCCTTCAGCGTGCGACCCTTGGCGACGGAGATTTCGGCCGCGCCATAGAGCGAGGTGACGAAATCGCGCGTCATCGCGATGGCCTCGCGCACCGTGCCAACGCCCTTCAGCGCATCGCCGCGGCCCGGCGCGATCGCCTTGGGATTGAAGTTGCGGATCTCGTTCAGTGTCAGTGGCCATTCGCGCAAATGCGCATCGCCGCAATAGCAAGCCGAGTGATATTCGATCAGATCGCCGGAGAACATCACCTCGGCATCCGGCACCCAGGCGACGATGTCGCCGGAGGTGTGGCCGGCCCCTAACTGCATCAGTCGCACTTCGCGCTTGCCGAGATAGATCGACATCTCGCCTTCGAAGGTCAGCGTCGGCCAGGTCAGGCCAGGAATGCTGGCAGCATCCTGGAACAGGCGCGGGAAGCGGCCGTATTCGGAATCCCAGTCCTGCTGGCCGCGCTCCGCGATCAGCCGATGCGTCTCCTGCGAGGCCACGATCCCTTGCGCCTTGTAGGCGGAGGCGCCGAGCACGCGCACGGCGTGATAATGCGACAGCACGACATATTTGATCGGCTTGTCGGCGACGGCTTTGACGCGCTCGATCACCTTGTTCGCCATCGCAGGCGTCGCTTGCGCGTCGAACACGAGGCAACTGTCATCGCCGACGATAACAGCGGTGTTCGGATCGCCTTCGGCGGTGAAGGCGTAGAGATCGGTGCCGATCTCGGAGAAGGTGATCTTCTTCTCGGAGAGATCGCCGGTGGATGCGAAGTTCTTCGCCATCAGGTCATCCTCAAGTCAGTGGTTATTGTTGTTGCTGTTGTTGCTGCTGGCCGTCGATCATGCGGCGCTTCGCCAGCCCGATCGCCTCGCGCAGCACGTCGATGTCGCCGATATGATTGGCGAGGATCAGCACCAGCGCCGCGTCGAAATCGGCGCTCTGCTCCTCAGTGAGGCCGCGATGCGCATCGACGATGGCGCGAAAGGCGTCGTCAGGCCGTGCGAAGTTCGAGCTGGTCGAAAGCGGCATGGGAAACCTCAATTGACGCCGGTGGCGCGCGACAGCGCCGCCGCAATCGCCTCGCGCGTCGGATGGCGGAAGCGCGCCGCGACATAGCCATCTGGCCTGAGCAGATAGGCTGCGCCCGGCTCGGCATCGTAGCGCTTTGCGACCAGGCCCTGGGAATCGGCCAGCCCGCCCGTGCCACCGACGCGGATATCCTTCAGGCCTTCCGGCGCGTCGATCGCTGCGCCATTGCTGAACGACAGCAAGGTGAAATCCGTTCCACCTTTGCGGAACGCATCGGTCAGATAGGCCTGCTCGCCGGCAACAGGGGCGTCGAGCATGGAACAGCCGGGAGAGGGGCCACCGCGCCATGCATCTGCATCAGGCGATGACAGCGGCGAGTCATAGCTGCACGGCACCGAAAGGCGGCCGCCATTAACCATGCGCTTGCCGAACTCGGTCTCCTTGGCGAGCGACAGCACCGCCTTGCGCAGCCGCGCTTCCTGGTGCGAGTTCGGCGCCATGAAATCGGTCGAGCGGGTCGATTCGCGGATGTTCTCGTCGGCCGCGAAGCTCCGCTCGATATGGTAGCTCTCAAGCAGGCTCGCTGGCGAAGTCCCACGCAGCACGCGGTCGAGCTTCCAGGAGAGATTCTCGGCGTCCTCGAGTCCCGAGTTCGCGCCGCGAGCGCCGAACGGCGAGACCTGATGCGCGGAGTCGCCGGCAAAGATCACGCGGCCATGGATGAAGCGGTCCATCCGGCGGCATTGGAATTTGTAGAGCGAGATCCACTCGAACTCGAATTTGTCGTGGCCGAGCATGCGCGCGATCCGCGGCCGAACGTTCTCCGGCTTCTTCTCGACTACGGGATCGGCGTAGCGGTTGAGCTGGAGGTCGATGCGCCAGACATCGTCGGGCTGCCGGTGCAGCAGCGCCGAGCGCCCGGCGTGGAACGGCGGATCGAACCAGAACCAGCGTTCGGTGGGGAATTCCGCCGTCATCTTGACATCGGCGATCAGGAACTGGTCCTCGAACACCTGTCCGGCAAACTCGGCGCCGACCATCTGCCGCAGCGAGGAGCGTGCCCCGTCGCAGGCGATGACGTATTGCGCGTGCAGGCGATAGGCACCCTCCGGCGTGTCGATTGTCAGCGCCACGGAATCGTTGCGGCTCTCCAGCGCCGTCACCTTGTTGCGCCAGCGCAGGTCGATCGCAGGCAGATCACTGACGCGGTCGACCAGATAGGCCTCGGCGTAATATTGCTGGAGGTTGATGAAGGCGGGCCGCTTGTGGCCATCCTCGGGCAGCAGGTTGAACTGATAGAGCTGGGACTCGCCGTGGAAGATGCGGCCGACGCTCCAGACTACGCCCTTGTCGACCATACGGTCGCCGACGCCGAGCCGGTCCCAATATTCCAGCGAACGCTTCGAGAAGCAGATCGCGCGCGAGCCTTCGCCGATGCGGTCGGCATCGTCCAGAAGGACGACGCGCTGGCCGCGCTGGGCAAGGTCGATCGCCAGCGACAGCCCCACCGGGCCGGCGCCGACGATCACCACCGGATGCTCCGCCGGGCTAGAGCCGGGGCGATCCTGATCGGGGTGGCGGCGATAGCCGAACTGGGTTTTGGCCTTTTGCGGATTGGCCTGCGCCATGCGCTAACCTCGGCTCTGGTCAGAAGAGGACTGATCTGCTAGATAGTCTCACGTGCAACTATTTTGGACCGGAGCCGGCCGGCCGTCAACTGGAATTCGGAGCGCTCTCCTTGGCGAGGACATCCAGCGACATCGCGCTGAAGACGCGGCAAGGCGATGAGGCTTCGCCGCGGCCGAAGGCGCGCCTCGATCTGTTCAAGTTCGTGCCGTTCCGCCTCAACCGGCTTGCGGCGGAAGTCAGTGCTGCGCTCGCGGTCGAATATCAGGAACGTCACGGCCTCGACATTCCGGCCTGGCGCGTGATCGCCACGCTCGGCTTCCGCAACGAGGCCTGCAGCGCCCAGTACATTTCGCAATGCACCCGCACGCACAAATCCACCATCAGCCGCGCGGTGACCACGCTGCTCAATGCGCAGCTGATCGAGCGCGTCGAGAACGAAGCCGACCGCCGCGAATTCCGCCTGCAACTGACGAAGAAGGGCCGCGCGCTGTACGAAGAGCTGTTCCCGCAACTCTTGCGACGGGAAGACGAGATCCTCGCCTGCCTTTCCGCCCAGGAGCGCAAGCAGCTCTCGGCCCTGCTCGGCAAGATCGAGGCGAGTCTCGATCTGATCCAGACTAGCGAGGAGGCCGACGCGAAGCAGGCCTATTAGAGCGCATAGAGGCGCAGACGCCTAGACGGACTGAGAAGGCTTGGTAGGCTCGTGACGGCACTAGCTTATATGGCGGCGCTACTTGTGGCATTTGCCGCAACTGGCGCATACGCCGCTGATATAGGTTATCTGGCTCCCCCCGGCGTCGCTGCAAACGAGTTTCCCTCACCGCAGCGCGCCGTTGCACGGATCGTCAGCCCACGCCGCGCCGCCGAAGAGCGCCGCGACGCCCTCAATGAGGCCGGTCAGATCGCACGCGCTCTTGAACTGAAACCGGGAATGACGGTCGGCGACATCGGAGCAGGCAGCGGCTACCACACGGTCAGGCTCTCGCGCCTCGTCGGACCCGCCGGCTCTGTCATTGCCCAGGACGTCACGCGGGATTACCTGATTGAACTGGCAAGGCGAACAGAACTTCTGAAGTTGACGAACGTGCAATTCGCGCTCGGCGAACCACACGACCCGCGCCTGCCCGCCTCCTCGCTGGATGCCGCAATCCTCGTGCATATGTATCACGAGATCGCCCAGCCCTATGCCTTCCTCTACAATCTTGCGCCCGCCCTGAAGCAGGGTGCGCGGGTCGCAATTGTGGATCTCGAGCTTCCGACATCGAAGCATGGCACGCCAATCGACCTCTTGCGCTGCGAATTAACGGCCGTCGGCTATCGCGAGGTCGCCGCATATCAACTCACCGGGGACACAGGATATTTGGTGATATTCTCTCCGCCGGAGCTAGCGGCGCGAAAATCTCCGCGCGATATCGTTGCTTGCGGCGATCCTGCCGGCACTCGCTGACACCATATCTACGCCCGTTCAGGGCGCGTCGGACTTGTTCTCGATGAGATTGGCTTCTAGCGAATATATAGACGTAACGAATGTCGTCATATCCGCCGGCTCGGAAGTGATAAAACCACTCGGCGTCCTCGTCCGAATAGTGGCCGGCAATTGTCATGCATCGATACCCTGGTGCAGGCTCAATGGCATACATTGCCAAGCGCAATTCTTCTCATTTTGTATTGTTCTTGTATTGTTCATCACGCCAAGGTTTTAAGCCACTTTGTTTACCCCGTCAGGCGCCTCTATTGGCGGTCCTGTTCATAGTGGATGAGCCCCGCGACGTCACTGGCCTGACTCGGACCTCCGGGAGCTCTTCTGCGCGCTGCTTCCAGGAACGCAGCGGACTTCAGGCCCGCCTGATCTCAGCCGCAAGAGCGCGCTCGGCTCTGCTCGGCGAGTTCGAAGCGAGCCTCGATCTGATCCAGACCAGCAAAGAGGCGGACGCCAAGCAGGCGTATTAGCCGTCGCTGTCACTCCGGGGCACCGCGATAGCGGCGAACCCGGAATCTCGAGATTCCGGGTTCGCGCTATGCGCGCCCCGGAATGACGCTATCGCGTCACTTCGCAAACGATCTTGTCGGCGGCAAATGCAGCGCCCAGGCATCGACCTTGTCGCTGGCGCGCGGGTAGATTTCCGTCACGATCGGATCGTGACCGGGAATGAATCTGTCAGGATGTCCGGCGAGACGCTCGATCGTCTCCCAGCCCGCCGCCATGTCGCCGACATTGTAGACGATCGGGAATGGGCTCCTGCGCTGGAGATTGGCGTAGTAATGCGCGGCGTCGGACGCCAGCACCACCGGCCCGCGCGCGGTCTCGACCTTGACCACCTGCAAACCGTCCGAATGGCCGCCGACACGATGCACGGTGATGCCGGGCGCGACCTCACCGTCGCCGGAATAGAACGTGACGCGCTCGCCGTAGACATGGCGCACCATCTGCGTGACGTGCTCGACCGTGAACGGATGTCGCAGCAGGCCATTGCACATGCAGCGGCCTGTCGCGTAGGCCATCTCGCGCTCCTGAAGATGGAAGCGCGCGTTCGGGAAGCGGTCGAGATTGCCGGCATGGTCGTAATGCAGATGCGTCACGATGATGTCGCCAATAGCCGACGCAGCGACACCGAAGCGCTCCAGCGCGTCCACCGGATTCAGTGTCAGCTTGCGCGCTCGCGCGCTCGCCTCCTCGGCATTGAAGCCGGTATCGACCAGGATGTCGCAGCCCTGCCCTCGGATCAGCCAGACGAAATAGTCGAGGTCCTGCGCCGCGGTGTCATGCGGATCCGGGGCCAGGAAGTTCATGTGGGGGGTGCGCGGCGACATCGTCGCATAGCGCAGCGCGTAGATTTCGTAGGCGTTTCCCATGGTCTTGCTTTTCTGGAGTTGGATCTTGCGGGACGATCGGGCGCACCAAGCCATTGTCCGCAACAAAGGTCAAACGCTGGAGGCTGCAGTGACAGCGAGCCTGCCATGTGAGCCGGCGACGTGAGACCAATCACATTCTCATTCGACCCGGCTGCCCTAAACATGCTGCCGCAAGTGTCGAACCGAACGCATCGAGCCGCAATCATGACAGCCCGTTCATTCTCCTCCCGGCGCGCCCATTCGTTGCGATCAATCGTCGCGATTACGCCGAATCTCCAAGCGGTTGACGCCCCCCTTCCCGGGTTTGATAATGCCTGGAGCGTAAGTTAAGGTCGCCGCGGCGCACGCTGGGAACGGCGCCTTTTTGGCTGGACCGCGCTGATTATGAAAATTCGCTTTCTCGTTCTTCTGCCCCTCCTCATGTCGCTTGTCCCGGCTGCGCCGTCCCTGGCCGCCGGCGACCGCTATGCGCTGGTCATCGGCAATGCCAAATATCCGGATGCGGATGCTCCGCTGAAGGAACCGATCAACGACGCGCGCGAGCTCGCCGACGAGCTCAAGCGCGACGGCTTTTCCGTTGACATCGGCGAGAACCTGACCGGCGACGGCATGCGCCGCGCGTTCGACAAGCTCTATGGCAAGATCAAGCCCGGTTCGGTGGCGCTGGTGTTCTTCAGCGGCTTCGGCATCCAGTCGGCGCGCCAAAGCTACATGCTGCCGGTCGACGCGCAGATCTGGACCGAATCCGACGTGCGCCGCGACGGTTTCAGCCTCGAGACCGTGCTCGGTGAGCTCCATACCCGCGGCGCCGGCGTCAAGATCGCGCTGGTCGATGCTTCCAGGCGCAATCCGTTCGAGCGCCGGTTCCGCAGCTTCTCGGCCGGCCTCACCCCGGTGATCGCGCCGAACGGCACGCTGGTGATGTATTCGGCGGCGCTGGCTTCGGTGGTGTCGGACGCCGGCGGCGACCACAGCCTGTTCGTGCAGGAACTGCTCAAGGAGATCCGCGTCCCCGACCTGATGGCCGAGGAGACGCTGAACCGCACCAAGATGGGTGTCACCCGCGCCTCGCGCGGCGAGCAGGTGCCGTGGATATCCTCTTCCCTGGCCGAAGATTTTTCGTTCATTCCGGGAGCGGGTGGCTCGCGTCCGACAACGGCTCCAACGCCCGCGCCGCCCGTCGTCGCCAACAACCCGCCGCCGGCGCCGCCCGCACCACCTCCGCCGCCTAAGCCGGCCGACACGGTTGCAGCACCTGCGCCTGCGCCTCCACCCGCGCCCGCACCGGCCCCCTCGCCGAAGCCGCAGGTCGAGGCCGCCCTGCCCCCGCCGCCGCCTCCGGTGAAGCCGGCCGAGACAACCCCGGCCCCGAACGCGGATAGCGGACCGAACGCGGCCGCTTTGGCTGAGGACCCCACCATCAAGGGCCTGACCGCCAAGATCGCGGCCAATCCGGATGACGTGAACGCGCTGTACCGGCGCGGCCAGGTCTATGCCAGCAAGGGCGCCTACAACCTCGCCATCAAGGATTTCGACGACACGCTGCGGATCAACGCGAAGGACGTCGAGGCGCTGAACAACCGCTGCTGGACCCGCACCGTCGTCGGCGATCTCCAGGGCGCGTTGAAGGATTGCAACGAGGCGCTGCGGCTGCGACCGAACTTCGTCGATGCGCTGGACAGCCGAGGGCTCGTCAACCTCAAATCGGGCGCGGTCAAGAACGCCATCGCCGATTTCGACGCGGCCTTGCGGATCAACCCGCGCCTGACCTCCTCGCTCTATGGACGGGGGCTCGCCAAGCAGCGCAACGGCTCGGCCCAGGAAGGCGCGCTCGACATCGCCAATGCCAAGGCGATGGATCCGAACATCGTTCAGGAATTCGCAAGCTACGGAGTACGCTAGGATTTTTTCCAGTTGGGGCAGCGTACGCCTCGAACCTTGGCGGCCCAAGCAAGACTAAACAACGGATGCCGCAAGCGGCCTTTCCGGGGCTTATTGCAAGGAATTTTGGAACCGCGCAGGTCGGCTGCGCAGGAGGGACTGGCAATGAGATTTGCTGCAAAAGGACTTACCGCGATCCTGTCGGTCATGGCGATCGGCGCCGCGCTGTCGCTGCCGGCCGCACCCGCATTCGCCGGCGACGACGGCAACAGCAAGAACGTCACCGAGGACGAGATCGTCCGCGCGCTGGCACCGCCGCCGAAGAAGCCGCTGACCCGCGGCCTCTCCATCGGCGCGCCGCAGGCCGATCCCGCGCCGAGCGCGGCGGAGACCAAGCTGCTCCAGTCCGTGCGCGGCCGCTCGACGCGCTCGCTGTCGTCGACCGAGCGCGAGGAAATCGCATCAGTCGCCAAGGACAAGCCGAACATCGATCTCGAGATCACGTTCGATTACAACTCCGCCAATATCAGCGCCAAGTCGCTGCCCTCGGTGCAGGCGCTCGGGCGCGCGCTGACCAGCCCCGACCTGAAGGGCTCGACCTTCGTCGTCGCCGGCCACACCGACGCCGCCGGTAGCGAGGCCTACAACCAGGATCTCTCGGAGCGCCGCGCGGACTCGATCAAGCGCTATCTGGTCGAAAAATACAGCATCGCCGCGACCGACCTCGTCACCGTCGGCTACGGCAAGAGCAAGCTGAAGGATCCAACCCAGCCGATGGCGGAGGTCAACCGCCGCGTGCAGGTCGTCAACATGGAAAACAAGACCACCGCATCGAAGTGAGCGCGACGCAATCCTTTGCAATGACCCGTCGTGATGTGGTGTAAAGTCTTGCTGCCGAAGCGCGTCCCGCAGCCTTGCGGGGCGCCGCTTTATTTCACGGAAACGCTCTTCAAAGGCCTCGTGCGGATGGCCGTGAGCCAGGCCAGGACACTCCGGCGATGAACGTCTCCGAATATCTCAAACCCGCCGGAACCGTATTGTTCGTCGTCGTGCTCGGCGTCGGCTATTATCTGTTCGAGCATCGGCATCGTCCCGAGGCGAAGGAAACGCCGGGCGAGGCGCTCGTCATCGTGACGAAGTCGACCAATGCCTGCTTCTCCGACCTCGTGCGGGTGACCGGTTTCTTCGTGCCGCGCCGCGAGGCCGTGGTCGTCGCCGACCAGGAGGGCTCCAGGGTCACCGACCTCTTCGTCACCGAAGGAACTCTCGTCACCGACAATCAGGAGCTGGCGCGCCTGACCGCGCCGCCGCAGATTCCCGGTCAGCCGCAGCGGCCCGGGCCGCAAGGACCGATCTCGCTGAAGGCGCCCGCGCCAGGCCTCGTCACCGAGGTCCGCACCATCGTCGGCGCGCCCGCTTCCCCGCAGGCCGGCCCGATGTTCCGCATCGCCGTCAACAACGAGATCGAGCTGGATGCGCAGGTCCCGGCTGTGCACATGCCCAAGCTCAGCCCCGGCGCGACGGTGCGCATCAGCCGCGACGACGCGCCCGATCTGATCGGCCGGGTCCGGCTGGTTGCGCCCGAGATCGACCGTGCCACCCAGCTCGGCCGCGTCCGCATCAGCGTCACCAACAATCCGTCGCTGAAAGTCGGCGTGTTCGCCCGCGCTTCCATCGACGCCAAGCGGAGCTGCGGCGTGGCGGTCCCCAAGACCGCGATCGACCATCTCACCGTGCAGGTGGTCAAAGGCAACATCGTCGAGACGCGCAAGGTGCGGGTCGGCTTGTCGTCCGACACCGCAACGGAAATCCTGGAAGGGCTCGACGTCGGCGAGATCGTCGTCGCCGACGCCGGCTCTTCGCTGCATGACGGCGACCAGATCAAGACCATGTTCGCCGATGAACTCGATCGCACGCGGGTACGCTGATGGCTCTCAATATCTCGGCATGGTCGATCCGCAATCCGCTGCCGTCGGTGGTCTTTTCGATCATCCTCCTGATCCTCGGCTGGGTCTCCTTCACCAAGCTCGCGGTGACGCGGCTGCCCTCGGCCGACATTCCAGTGATCTCGGTCGCGGTCTCGCAGTTCGGCGCGGCGCCCGCCGAGCTCGAATCCCAGGTCACCAAGACCATTGAAGACGCGGTCTCCGGCGTCGAGGGCGTGCGGCACATCACCTCGTCGATCACCGACGGCCTGTCGCTGACCACGATCCAGTTCGCGCTGGAGACCAACACCGACCGCGCCCTCAACGACGTCAAGGACGCGGTGACGCGCGTGCGCTCCAACCTGCCCCAGAACGTCACCGAGCCGCTGATCCAGCGCGTCGACGTGATCGGGCTGCCGATCGTCACCTATGCCGCGATCGCGCCCGGCAAGACGCCGGAGCAGCTCTCTTATTTCGTCGACGACGTGGTCAAGCGCGCGCTGCAGGGCGTGCGCGGCGTCGCCCAGGTCGAGCGCATCGGCGGTGTCGAGCGCGAGATCCTGGTTTCGCTCGATCCCGACCGGCTCCAGGCCATGGGGCTCACCGCCGTCAATGTCAGCCAGAGCCTGCGCGGCACCAATGTCGACGTCGCCGGCGGCCGCGCCGAGATCGGCAAGAACGACCAGGCGATCCGTACGCTGGCCAGCGCCAAGACGCTGAGCGACCTCGCCGGCACCATGATCCCGCTGTTCGGCGGCGGCGAGGTCCGTCTCGACGATCTCGGCACCGTCACCGACACCATCGCCGACCGCCGCACCTTCGCCCGCTTCAACGGCGAGCCGGTGGTCGCACTCGGCATCAAGCGTTCCAAGGGCGCCAGCGACGTGGTGGTCGCCGCCGCCGTGCAGAAGCGCATCGACGCGCTCAAGGCCGCCTATCCCGAGGTCGATCTCAAGCTGATCGACACCTCGGTCGAATTCACCAAGGGCAATTACGAGGCGGCGATCTCGACCCTGTTCGAGGGCGCCATCCTCGCCGTCGTCATCGTGCTGTTGTTCCTGCGCGATTTGCGCGCGACCATCATCGCCGCGATTTCGCTGCCGCTGTCGATCTTCCCGGCTTTCTGGGCGATGGACATCCTCGGCTTCTCGCTCAACCTCGTCAGCTTCCTCGCCATCACGCTGTCGACAGGTATCCTGGTCGACGACGCCATCGTCGAGATCGAGAACATCGTGCGGCACATGAACATGGGCAAGTCGCCCTACCGTGCCGCCCTGGAAGCCGCCGACGAGATCGGCCTCGCCGTGATCGCGATCTCGCTCACCATCATCGCGATCTTCGCGCCCGCGAGCTTCATGTCGGGCATCGCAGGACAGTTCTTCAAGCAGTTCGGCATCACCGTCTCGGTGCAGGTGTTCTTCTCGCTGCTCGCGGCACGCTTCGTTACGCCGATGCTGGCAGCCTACTTCCTCAAGCATCACGCGCACGACGAGCCGCCGCCCGGCCGCATCCTGCGGACCTACCACAGCATCGTGTCGTGGTCGGTGAAGCACTACTTCATCACCGTGCTGATCGGTTTCGGCATCTTCGCCGCCTCGATCTGGAGCATCACGTTGCTGCCGCAGGGCTTCCTGCCGGCGCAGGACAGCGCGCGCTCGCTGCTTGCCCTCGAGCTGCCGCCGGGCACCCAGCTCGCCTACACCGAAAAGGTCACCGAGGACATCGTCGCGCGCCTGCGCAAGCGGCCGGAGGTGAAGAGCATCTTCGTCGACGGCGGCCGCGTTCCGCCCGGGACCCAGGAAGTCCGGCGCGCCGCCCTGATCATCAACTACACGCCCAAGAACGACCGCGACATCACCCAGCGCGAGCTCGAATTCTCGATTAGCCAGGAGCTGGAGAACGTTCCAGATATCCGTTTCTGGTTCCTGGACGAGAACGGCCTGCGCGCGATCTCGCTGGTCGTGACCGGCGTCGACGCCAACATCGTCAACAACGTCGCAAGCGAGCTTGCGACGCAGATGAAGCGGATTCCGACCATCTCGAACGTGATCTCGGAGACCGCGCTGGAACGCCCGGAGCTGCGCATCGAGCCGCGAGCGGACCTTGCCGCGCGCCTCGGCGTCTCAACCGAAAGCCTGTCGCAGACCATCCGCGTCGCCACCATCGGCGACGTAGGCCCCGCGCTCGCCAAGTTCGACGTCGGCGATCGCCTGGTGCCTATCCGCGTCCAGCTCGAGGATGCCGCGCGCGGCAATCTCAAGACGCTGGAGCAATTGCGCGTGCCGCTCGGCGAGCACGGCGAGAAGGGCGGCGTGCCGCTCTCGGTGATTGCCGACGTCAAGCTCGACCAGGGCCCGACCAGCATCAACCGCTACGATCGCGAGCGGCAGGCTACCGTCGCCGCCGACCTCGTCGGCTCCGCAGCGCTCGGCGACGCCACCAAGAAGATCTACGAACTGCCGGTGATGAAGAGCCTGCCGAAGGGCGTGAAGGTCTCACCGTCGGGCGATGCCGAAAGCCTGAACGAGCTGTCCGACGGCTTTGCCACCGCGATCACGGCCGGCCTGATGATGGTCTATGCGGTGCTGGTGCTGCTGTTCGGCACTTTCCTGCAACCGATCACCATCTTGTTCTCGCTGCCGCTGTCGATCGGCGGCGCGATCGCAGCCCTGCTCGTCACCGGCAAGCAGCTGACGACGCCGGTCTGGATCGGCATCCTGATGCTGATGGGTATCGTCACCAAGAACGCCATCATGCTGGTGGAATTCGCGATCGAGGCGATCAATGGCGGCAAGCCGCGCGACGAGGCGATGATCGACGCCGGCATGAAGCGCGCCCGTCCGATCGTGATGACCACGATCGCGATGGCCGCCGGCATGATGCCGAGTGCGCTCGCGGTCGGCGCCGGCGGCGAGTTCCGCTCGCCGATGGCGCTCGCGGTGATCGGCGGCCTGATCTTCTCGACCATCCTGTCGCTGGTGTTCGTGCCCGCGATGTTCATGGTGATGGACGATCTCGGCGCGCTGATCTGGCGCTTCGGCAAGCGGCTGATCGTGCGCAGCGAGGACGCCGAGACCAGCGGGCATCATGGGGCCGCACCGGTGCAAGCGTCGCCAGCGGCGAAGAACATCGTGCACCCGGCGGCGGAGTGAGGTTAGCGCGGGGAAACGTTCGCACGATCGTCGAAGAGCTCGACGACAATACCGTGCTCGCCGAATTCAGCGACGACGGGCGGCCATATGCCGTGGCCCCTGCCCGCGATCTGAGTTACTGACGTTGCACGACATGCCGGAAGCAGCCTAGCTGCCGCTACTCGTTCCGTGCGATCGCGGTCAGCTTCGTCATGTTCCGCAGCAATATCCGGCCGCGCTGGAGATCGAGGATCGCTTCCTTGCGCCAGGCCTGGAGCTGGCGGTTGACGCTTTCGCGAGCGGCGCCGACGAAGACGCCGAGCTGCTCCTGCGAGATGTGCACCTCGGAGCCGAAATCGGCGGCTAGGGCGCAGAGCCGCCGTGCCAGCCGCACCGGCAGCGGCTGCAACATGGATTCCTCCATGCGCTCGCTCTGCCAGCGGATGCGCTGGCATAAGAGCGCGATGATCTTGATCGCGACCTTCGGCTCGCGCTCGAGGAAGCCGAGGAAATCCTCGCGCCGCAGCACGAACAATTCGCTGGCCTCGCCCGCGGTCGCATCCGCCGTGCGGCTCTGGCCATCCAGCACCGCGACCTCGCCGAACAAATCACCTGGTCCCATGAAATTCAGCGTCAGCCGGCTGCCGTCGGAAGCGCCCGTCTCGATGCGGACCTGGCCGCGGCGCACGCCGAACAGCGCATCGCCGGGATCGCCCTTCTGGAACAGTACCTCGCCGTTGCCCAGATGCTGGGTGTGGCAGAGACTGGACAGCCGCTGGAGTTCATCTGTGCCGAGGTCGGCGAACATCGCATTCATCTTCAGAATGACCGCAAATTCGGCCTGCTTGCTCATTTCAATGTCCCTGTGAATTTCTTGGCAAATCGCTTGGAACCATCGACATCAGGATCGCGTAAAACCGCGCGGGGGAAGTGTGTCATAAGTCACATAACTTTGCAGCTCCCCCAGACTATTTTTGACTGCTTGGAGCCGCTTCCCGTCCCGGGATAAACTCAGGCGCAAAGGACGAGGCGCAAAGTGCCGGTATTTGCCGGTTTCGACGCCGGTTGTCCGTCGCTGGAAAGTCGACATGAGAGCAGTGAAATTTGCCGGCGCAATTGTGGCCGCCGTCATCATCGTGATCGCACTCCTGCTGGTGGTCGGGGTGCCCTCCGGCTTCCTGACCTCCACGATTGCCTCGCGGGTCGAGAGCGCGACCGGCTATCGGCTCTCGATCGACGGCACCATCAAGATCAGCATTTGGCCGACGCTGAACGTCACACTGAACGATCTCACGCTCCAGGACCCCAAGGACCGCAGCGGCATCACGCGCCTGACGGTCGACAGCGTACAGGCCGACATGTCGCTGGCCAGCGTCTGGTCGGGCCGCCCGAAGATCAGCGAGCTCGTCGTCACCCATCCCGTGCTCTATCAGCCGCTGCTGCGCGAGCGCCTGCCGAATGCCGGCACCTCGTCCAAGCCGCCGTTCGGCACGGGCGGCGCCACCATCGACCGCGTCAAGATCACCGACGGCGAGGTCGCCTTCTCGCGCGTGCGCGATCGCGTCGAGGGTCGCATCAGCGCCATCAACGCCGATGCCGTCGTCGACCGCGACCGCAAGGTCAACGTCACCGGCACCGCGCGGGTTGGCGAGCACCCGACCAGGTTCGACATCAAGGCGACGACGCCGGCGCCGCCGGCCGAGCGGCCCACGATCCCCGTGGATTTCGCCATCGACATGCCCGATGTGCTGAAGTCCCAGCTCGCCGGTCATGCCGAGATGCGGCTGAACGGCGACATCGTGATGATCAACGGCATCAACGGCACGCTCGGCGACGGCGCGTTCAACGGCTGGGCTTCCATCGACATCGCGAGCAAGCCGCTGGTCAAGCTCGACCTCGATTTCCAGCGGCTCGCGATTCCGCTGGCGAAATCGCCAGACGGCGCGTCGGGACTCCCCTGGAGCGATGCGCCGATCGACGTCTCCGGATTGAACTATGTCGATGCGCAAATCAGGCTCTCGGTGAGCGAGGCTGTGATCGGCGATGCCCGGCTCGCGCCTTTGGCGCTCGATGCAAAACTCGCCGGCGGCATACTGAAGGCCGGCACCGCCAATCTCGGCGCCTATGGCGGCCAGGTCTCGGGCGAGGTGATCCTGGATGCGACCACCGGCGCGCCCAGCTTTGCCATGCATTCGGACCTCGTCGGCGTGCGCGCGCTGCCGCTGCTGGAGGGCCTTGCCGAATTCGACCGCATCGACGGCAAGCTGCAGGCCAAGCTCGCGCTGCGCAGCGCCGGCACCAGCCAGCGCGCGCTGATGGCGAACATGCAGGGCACGGCCTTCGTCAATTTCCAGGACGGCGCCATCCGCGGCATCAACGTCGCGCAGATGATCCGCTCGCTGACATCGAGCACGCTGTCCGGCTGGCAGGACAACCAGAACAGCAACCAGAACAGCAGCCAGGAGCAGAGCACGGACCTGTCGCAGCTCTCGGCCTCGTTCCGCATCGACAAGGGCCAGGCGGTGACGACCGATCTCAACCTGATCGGGCCGCTGGTGCGCGTGACCGGCGCCGGCACCATCGCACTCGACACCAAGATGATGGGCTTTCGCGTCGAGCCGAAGCTGGTGATGACGACCGAAGGGCAGGGCCGCACCAACGAGCCGGTCGGGTTCGGCATTCCCGTGATGATTCAGGGCAGCTGGTCGCAGCCGAAAATCTATCCCGATATGGCCGGCATGCTCGACAATCCGGAGGCCGCCTATGCCAAGCTGCGCGAGATGGGCAAAGGCCTGTTCGGTCCCGATGGCGCCGGGCTCGGCAACGTCCTGGACAGCCTCGGCCTCGGCGGCGCGACCGCGCCGGGTGGCGGCAATGCAGCCGGAAATGCCAATCCGCAAACCCAGCAGCCGGGGCAGAACAATCTGCTCGGCGGCTCCTTGGGCGAGGCGATCGGCAATCTCATCCAGCAGGGGCTTTCCGGCGGTGCCGGACCAGGCACGGCGATGGGCACCGGTCGCACTCGCAGCCTGCCGGCAACACCGTCCACGCCGACACCGCAGGCTTCGCCCGCGCCCCCGGAAGACCCGCCGGCGGCGCAGCAGGACAGCCAGCCCATGAACGACGTGCTGCGGCAGCTCTTCAATCGGTGATTGGCGGACCAACAAGCGGGGCTCCACATCCCCCCTTACATGAGCCTGCCCTCCGCAGCTTCCTCCGAACGGATGAGGCTGCGACATTTCACCGCCCGTCCGGCTGCCCGATCGTCCACAACGGGTAACCACACCGCCGGCTCGGCCGGTCGCGGGACGGTCCACTGACCCAAATTATGGTAGAAGGCTGCCGGGGCCGGTACGGCCCGTAGCGCCGGCGTCGATGGCGGCGCAAGAGGATCGGGATGGCAGGGGCGAACGACAAGACACGGTTTCTGCGCGAGGGCCTGTTCGCCAAATATGTCGTCTCCCTCGTCGGGCTCGTCGTGTTCGTCCTCGCCGTCAACGGCGCGATGGAGAGCTGGATCTCTTATCGCGCCACCAAGACGTCACTGACCGATGGGCTTGAGGACAAGGCGCAAGGAGCCGCCCGGCGGATGGAGCAGTCGGTCTCCGAGCTCGAGCGCCAGATCAGCTGGGTGACACGGGCGAGCCAGGACACGCTCGAGAAGCGCCGGGCCGACTACGCGCAGTTGCTGCACCAGGTCTCGGTCGTCAACCAGCTGTTCCAGCTCAACGGTGAGGGCCGCGAGGTGCTGCGCGTCTCGCGCCAATCGACCACGACCGGCGGCAATGCCGACCTCTCCCGCGACATGCGCTTCACCGACACGGTGGCTCGCGGCGTCAGCTATTCGCCGGCCTATTTCGTCGACCAGCGGCCGGTCATGTCGATCTCGGTGGCGCATTCCGGCTTCAATGCCGGCGTCACCGTCGCCGAGATCGATCTCAGCTTCCTCTCCGACTTCCTGTCCGACGCCCAAGTCGGCAAGGCCGCCTTCGCCTATGTCGTCGATCCGCGCGGCTGGGTGCTGGCGACGTCGTCGAAAGGGCCCGACATCGGCAAGGACCTGTCGAAGCTGCCGCAAGTGGCGGCCGCGATCGCGCCCGGCCGCCAGCCCGAGACGTCGGGCACCGACTTCAACGGTCATGCGGTGCTGTCGGCCGCGAGCACCGTTCCGAAGCTCGGCTGGAGCGTGCTGTTCGAGCAGCCGACCACGCAGGCCTTGACGCCGATCCGCGACCAGCTGGTGCGCATCGCGCTTTTGATCGGCATGGGCCTGATGGTCGCGATCCTCGCCGGCACGCTGCTCGCCCGCCGCATGATCATCCCGATCACGGCGCTGCGCGACGGCGCGCACAAGCTCGGCGAGGGCGATTTCAGCCATCGCATCGACGTCCACACCTCCGATGAGCTGGAAGATCTCGCCGGCCAGTTCAACCGCATGGCCGGCCAGCTCCAGGAGACCTATGCGAACCTGGAGGCCAAGGTCGAGGAACGCACCCGCGATCTCGCGCAGTCGATCAACGAATTGAAGGTGCTGGAAGAGGTCGGCCGCGCCCTCGCCTCCTCGCTCGATCTCAACGCCGTGCTGCCGACGATCGCGGCGCGCGCGATCGAGATCACCCATGCCGACGCGGTGCTGATCTACGGCTATGACGCGGAGGCACGCCGCTTCGATCTGGTCGAATCCAATGGCATCGACAAATCGGCCGAAGGTGCACACGTCACCATCGGCGAAGGCGAGAACATCCTGAGCGATGCCGCCGCGAGCGGCGAGCCGATCGCGATTGCCGATCTCGATGAGGCCGCCGAGCAGCCGCTGCGCGATGCCGCGATCGAAGCCGGCTTCCACTCGGTGCTGGTGGTGCCGCTGGTCGATCAGCAGGGCACGCTCGGCTCGCTGGTGGTGCTGCGCCGCGCCAGCGGCGCGTTCGCCGCCAGCATCATCGGCCTGATGCGCACCTTCGCCAACCAGGCCGTGCTGGCGATGCGCAACGCGCGGCTGTTCACCGAGGTCGACCACAAGAGCCACGCGCTCGAGGCGGCGAACGAGACCGTGCGCGCCCAGGCCGACAAGCTGCGCGTGCAGACCGAGCAGCTCAAGGACTGGAACAAGTCGCTGGAGGAGCGCGTCAGGACGCAGCTCGGCGAGATCGAGCGCATCCGCAAGCTCGAGCGTTTCCTGGCGCCGCAGGTGGCGCAGCTGATCGCCTCCTCCGACAGCCCCGAGGGGCTGCTCACCAGCCAGCGCCGCGAGGTGACGGTGGTGTTCTGCGACCTGCGCGGCTTCACCGCGTTCACGGAAGCGACCGAGCCGGAAGAGGCGATGAACGTGCTGCGCGAATATCACGCTGCGCTCGGCCAGCTAATCTTCAAGTATGAGGGCACGCTCGACAAATATGCCGGCGACGGAGTGATGATCCTGTTCAACGCGCCGATCCAGTTCGAGGACCACACCAAGCGCGCCGTGAAGATGGCGGTGGAGATGCGCGACACCATCGGCCCGCTGACCGAGCGCTGGCGCAACCGGGGGCACAGCCTCGGCTTCGGCATCGGCATCGCACTCGGCTATGCCACGCTCGGCCAGGTCGGCTTCGAGCAGCGGCTGGAATATGCCGCGATCGGCAGCGTCACCAATCTCGCCTCCCGCCTCTGCGGCGAGGCCAAGCCGAACCAGATCGTGGTCAGCCGCCGGGTCTATGGCATGGTCGAGCCCTGGGTCGAGGCGCGCGCGCTCGACGATCTCCAGCTCAAGGGGTTCAATCATCCCGTGCTGGCGATGGAGATTTTGTCCTGGCGCGAGGAGGTGGAGAATGTGGTGGATGCGGCGGCGGCGCGGCGAAGAGGGTAGCCGCTGACAAAAGTACGAAAACAACCCCCTGCACAGTAGGAAAGGCCCTGGCAGGACAGCAACTTGTGCCGGAGATACGGATTTTACGAAATTGCCTTTGACACGTCGGGCAAAACACTGGCAGAATGGCATCATCTCGCTTTAGCGCCGAGCTGATCCATCATTCGTTGATGTGTAGGCTTGTCGGATCGCGCCCGGCGTGCTCAAGCCACGGCACTATCGTTGATTTCTCGGATTGTGCTGACGAGACGGACGACCTTCGCTTCATCGAACAGGTGCTCTGGTCCGGTCGGCGCGACGGCCGTGAAGGGCGGCTCGTAAAGCAACGACGGGTCCATCATGCCCTGATCGGTCAAATGCTCGATCACCATGTTGATGAACTCGATCTGTGCCGCGGTCGCGGTGCCGGTGGCGATGAACCCGCCGAATGCCTCGCTGGCCGCAGCGCGATCGAGCCCGACGAGTGAGCGAACGAACCGTCCAAAGCCGTGACTCGTCTCTCGCGCGCGCTCGATATCGCCGGCTTCGCCGACACCGGCATCGAGAAGTAGTTTTTCAAGCTCGCTCAGATCGGATGGCGTCAGGGATTTGCCCTGTCGAAGCTTGTGCAGGACGATATTGTCTTGATGGGCTCGCAAGAAATGGCGCGCCTTGGTCTTGAAGCGGGCGAAGTCGGCCTCCCCGACTTGGGGCAATTGCAGTTCGACGCCCTCTCCGATCTCGTCGGCAAAATTCGAATAGACCAGCGCCTTCTTGCCTTTCTCGATGTGCTGGACGAGATCCCGGAGACGCAAGCGCACCAATTCCAGGAGCGGCACAGTCACGCCCTCCCACCGTTGATCGGTCTGGATGTCCTCGATCAGTTCGGCATGCTGCGCGATCGCCGGAATGGCGCGGTGTCACGGAATGATCCCCGACAACCATAGACAACCGCCTGGCGATCTCATAGCCCCACTAGCGCTTGCGCTGTGAACCGGTGAGTGGTACCCCATCTCAGGGGATGACCCATGATCCTGAGTTTCCGGGACGAATGGTTGCGAGATTTCTTCGTGGAGGACGCCAGATCGCGGAGAATCCCGGCGGATTTGGGGGCGCCGCTGTTCCGCAAGATCCAGTTGATCGACGACGCGACGACGGACCGCGACCTGAGATCGCCGCCCAGCAATCATTTCGAGAAGCTGCGCGGCCATCTCGACGGTTTTCATTCGATCCGCGTCAATGACCAGTGGCGGCTGGTATTCCGCTGGAACGGCGCGCGCGGCGAGGCGACCGACCTCTATCTCGACGACCACAGCTACAGGTGACCCATGCTGATGACGAAGCGCAAGCCGGCCACGGTCGGCGAAATTCTCACCGAGGAATTCATGAAGCCGATGGGCCTGACCCAAGGCGCGCTGGCCGAGGCGATGGGGGTGCAGCGCAAGCACGTCAACGAGCTCTGCAACGATCGCCGCAATGTCACCGCGGCCACTGCGCTGATTCTCGCCCGCGTGTTCGGCAATAGCCCGGACTTCTGGCTGAACGTACAGCGGCGGACAGATTTGTGGGAGGCAATGCATTCGGCCCGCGACCGCAAGCGGATCGAACGGGCGCGACCGCTGACATCGGCGGCCTGACGCCGCACGCACGGGAGCTTTACAGCAGGCCCTTTGGTTTGGCGGCGTCGATCCGCTCGATGTCCTCCTTGAGAAAGGTGTTCACGAGGTCGTTCAGCGAGGTGCCCTGGGTCTCGGCGAGGTCCGACAGATAGGCCAGGACGTCGGGCTCCAGATGGACGGGCGGCACCAGCCGGGCACCTTTCCGGAAGAATTTGCCGCGCTGGGCGGCTGAGAAATCGTATTCGCTGGTCACCCTCTTCATAGGACTTGATCTCGCGGCGGGTCGGCTGCCGCGCCGAGATGATGCGAACCGCAGCCGCCCGTGAGCATTCCCTGCCGCGATTATCGCTTGCTGGAGGCTGAAATAGCAACTGCTGCCCGGGAAGCGAAGCGCGGCTTTGGGGTGATGGTGGGCGCTGTGGAAGAGTCGTGAAGGCGCCTGACGGACTGGCTGACACCGTTTTCTCCGCTACCCCCGCCCTGCCGCAAGAAGCAGGGCAATCGCATATGGCTTGCACCTTGCGGCGGCACGGCACTCGGCTCCCTCTCCCGCTTGCTTGCGGGAGAGGCGGAGCAAGCCACAAGGGGAAGGGAACGCACTATCATCGGGGCGCTAGGCGAATCTCATCCCCAGATCTTAGGTTTTGATCTGGCGCCGCGCGCGCCGGCAGCGCGCTCACGCCCCCCGCTTCGGGCCGATCGCCTCGAAGGCGGCCTTCTGCTCGTCGGTCAGATCGGCTTCGAAATCGTCGAGTGCATCGGCGACGGTCTTGACGGCTTCCAGCATGGCGCCGAGCCGCGCCTTCACCGCAGTGAGGCGGGCTTGCGGGGTTGCTGCGGTCTTCGCCGCGCACGGGCTCAGCGTTTCCATGGTGCGCAGCGTGGTGTCCTGGAGCACCTCAAGCCGGGCGCGGCCGGTGTCGTCGAGCTTGAGCGTCGCGGCGATGTCGGCGGCGGGCCATTGCTGCTGCACGAGCTGCTCGTACTGGCGCTGCGCCTGCACATCATAGCGCGGATCGTTGTCCGCCTCGCAGGCGCTCGCCGCCTGTGCGTCCTTCTTCTGGCCGGCCGCGAGCGCGGCACGACGTTGCTGGCCGAGCGCATCGAGCTTTTTCTTCTGACCGTCGTCGAGCAGGTCTTCGAATTTTGCCAGCGGCGCTGCGACGGCGTCGGTGGCCTTGATCATGGCCTCGATGCGCTCGCGCATCAGGCCGAGGCGCTCCGCCGCAGTCACGGGCACCTCTGCCGGGCAGGCCGCGCGAATGCTGTCGCGGGCAGCGAGCCAGGCGGCACCGAGATCGTCGAGGGCTGCACGTTGCACTTCGTTCGGCTGCACGGCGGCGATGATGCGATCCATCGGGAAGCCGGCGGGATCGCTGGCGTCGCAGATGTTCTGCGCCGACGGAATCTTCCGCGCGCGCCGGCTTTGCGGCGCGGTATAGGCAGCGAGCTCGGTCGCGGCATAGGGCGCGAAGATCGCGGCATAGATGTCGCCATAGCCATAGAGCGCAAGGCTGGTCATGTCGCCGAGGATGACAGCGTTGGCGAGATCGTCCTGCGCGAACGGCCAGAACACCGGGCCGGCCCAGCCATAGCTGCCGTCGGGATGGCGCCACCAGCCCTGCGGGCGGCGGCCGCCACGCCAGCCCGACAGCGCGGCCTGCGCCGTGAGCGCCGCACGCAGGATGTAAGGATTGGGCGGCTGACCGCGCTCGGCCCCGCGCGGATCCCGCGATCGCAGGGCCGCGGAGTGGTACCGGCTGCCCCGCACCGCCATGCGGGAATGACGCAGGCGCGACATGCCGATCATGTGGCCGACGGCGAAGCGCGCGATGCCGAGCGGACCGCCACGCAATCCGAACTGCGCCTCGGCCTTGCTCGGCAGCAGCACTGCCAGAACCGCGAGGATCGCGCCCGCGAGCGCCGGTCCCATGCCTGATCTCGACATGACCCCTGAGCTGACCACTTTTTGGGCCTCCTCCAGCGCCAGGCGCGCAGCGCGCGGCACGGAGATGACTCACAGCGGAACCAAAGGTTCCGCCGCCGCGCCGGTCAAAGCGTCGCAGAAATCACCAATGCGCCTTGATCAGTGCGCCTTGGGCAGCACAACGGTCTGACCGGGATAGATCAGGTTCGGATTGTGGATCTTGTCGCGGTTGGCGTTGAAGATCACCGCATAGCGGGCGCCGTCGCCATAAGCGAGGCGGCTGAGCGCCCACAGGCTGTCGCCCCGCGAGATCACGCGGCTGCTGCCCGCTTCCGCGGGAGCGGCGTTGAAGACCTCCGCCGGCGAGGCCGAGGCGACCGCATTGGCGGCCGGCGCGCGCGCCAGAACCTTCGGCTTCGGCGTTCCCATCAGCCTGGTCCGGGCCGACGGCCTCTCCAGCGCGGAGGCCAGGTGCGGCGCAGCTGACGGCAGCGACGCCACGACATCCGATTTGTCGTCCGGCCTCTCGGCCTGCCTCGCCTCCTGCCGCGCCGCGGGCGCCGGGCGTGCCGGCGGCGGCGCGGCTTCGGCGATGGTCACCGGCATGGTGCGCGCAGACTGCGTGACGGCGCCATTGGACGCCGTCGCGCGCAGGGTCAGCTCATAGGAGCCGGCGGGAAGCTGCGGCGGGGTCATCACGAACTGGCCCGACGCGTCGGCCGTCACGGTATCGAGCGGCTGGCCGTCGCGCAGCAGCTCGACCTTGGCGCCCGGCGTGGCCTGACCCGCGATCACCGCCGCCTCGCCGTGACCGTCGACGCGCGCGACGTCGAACCGGGGGCCGGCATCGGCCGCTCCCGCCGGCGGCTTGGCCGGCGGCAGGTCGCCGAGTGCCGCGACCTGCTTCTGCGTCTCGGCGAGCGGAGCCGCCTTCGGCGGGACGACCGGTTCCGGAGATGCCGATGGCGCAGGCTGCGGGGCGGCAAGCTTGGACTCATCCGGCTTAGGTTCAAGCTTGGCCTCGGGCTTCGCGGTCTCAGGCTTGGCGGCGACGGCGACCTCGGTCTTCGCGCCGCCCGGCCACAGCCGGCGCAGCTCGGTGGGCCCGATCACCAGCACGGTGCCACCCAATGCGAGCAGACAGAACGCAATGAAGGCCTTGGACGCGGTCATCATCGATGCAGAACCTTGGATCGCAAATCAGCCGATGCCGGCAAATTGCGCCGATTTGGCTGCGGCAGCAAGACGGTCGATGGGATGATCACTCTTTCGGATGAACCGGCACGGCTCCGCCGGAGTCCAATGCGCCGCGCCGCAGTTATTTTAGGTATTTTTTCCGTGACCAGATTTTGCTGTCCCGCGCCTTGGCTGGCGCTCGCCCTCTTCCTCGCCGCCTCCCCCGCGCTCGCAGCATCCGGCCCGCCGCCGGGATTCGTCCTCACCGACAATGCCGATCTCGCCTTCACCTCGCCCGACGGCGCCACCAGGCTCGAGCAGTACATGAAGGACAGCGAGGACCTGTTCGGCATCAAATGGCAGGTCTGGGCGCGACGCGGCGATCAGATGTCGGAGCTGAAGCCCGAGCAGGGCTATGGCGCCGGCTTCCGCTTCACCGCCGATTCGCAATGGCTGGTGCGGATGCAGAAGACCGGCTCGGGCGAGCAGGACCTGTTTCTCTACCATTTCGAGAACGGCGCCTTCGTCAACGCGACGAAGAAATCGCTGGGCGACCTCGCCTGGGGCTATTTCCACAGCCGCCACGACACCAGGAACATGAAGCTTGACTACCACATCTCGGCCAATCTGGTGAAGGGCACCGAAGATGTCTATCGCTGGCTCGGCGTCGACTGGCCCAACAACCGTTACCTCCTGATCTCGCTGTCGGGCGAGATGGACAAGCATCCGAAGAACGTCGCCGTGAAGGGATTGGCGGACTGGAAATGCCGCTATGACCTCAAGACCGGCAAGTTCGACGTCCCGGCGATGTTCGCCAAGAGCAATGCGGAAGCACTGGAATGGGAGATCAAGCGGTGAAGTTTTACAGCGCGATCGTCATGCCCGGACATAGCTTGTCCGAAGGACGGCGTCGCTTCGCTCGCCTATGTCCCGGGCATCCACGTTCTTGGTTCCGCGAGGAAAGGCGTGGATGGCTGGGACAAGCCCGGCCATCATGCCGCGGAGGCTTATGCCCAAGAACTTCGCCAGGAACCAACCCTCTGATTTCCTTCCGATTCATATTTTCCTAACCGTTGCTGGTAACGCGCTCTTGTCGGTTTTGCCGCATCTTGCATCCCACGGGAGGGCTGGATGGGCACATCAATCCGATGGACCGCGCGGATTCGCGCGTTGCTGCGCCGTTGGCAGGGAGCGCCGCTGACGTGGCTGATCGCCGGCGGCTTCGTGCTGATGGTCGCGATGGCCATCGGCACCGGGCTCACGGTGGATCGCTTCCGCCAGAACGCGATCGCGAGCGGGCGCGAGAGCCTGGAAAACTCCGTCCGCCTGCTCGCCCGCCATTTCGACCGCGAGTTCGAGGATTTCGCGGTGCTGCAAAAGAGCATCATCGCGGAGCTCGAAAGCCATGGCATCGAATCCGCCGATGTGTTCCGCAGCGAGATGGGCACGCTTGCGATGCACGAGGTGCTGCGCAACAAGGCCAGCGGCTGGACCGACGTCGCCGGCGCGAACGTGTTCGATTCTGACGGCAGACTGATCAACTCGTCGCGGAGCTGGCCCGTCGCCGACGTCTCCATCGCCGATCGCGGCTATTTCGAACGTCTCAAGAGCGATCCCGCGGCGCAGGAGGAGGTCGAGGTCGTGCCGGGCCGGTTCGGCAGCGGTCCCGCCATCGTGTTCGCGCGGCGCGTCTCCGGCCCCCACGGCGAGTTCCTCGGGCTGGTGACGCGTGCGATCACGCCGGACCAGCTCGAGTCCTTCTTCGCCTCGACCGGACTCGGCGAGGAATCCTCGATCGCGATGCATCACCAGAACGGCCAGCTGCTCGCGCGCATTCCGCATGTCGATGCCATGATCGGGCAGAATTTCCGCAACGGCCCGCCGCAGCAGCAGGCGGTGTTCGAACGCACCTTCGTCACCACGCAGCTCGCAAGCCCGATCGACGGCAAGGACCGCATCGTCGCCTCGCGCCTCCTGACCGGCGAGCCGCTGGTCGTGGTCGCGACCAAGTCGCTGGACGCCACGCTCGCCACCTGGCGCACGCAGACGAAATTCTTCGTCACCGTGGCCGTGCTGTCGATCGGCCTGCTCGTGCTGACGCTGTTCCTGATCTTCCGCCAGATGACCAACCGGCTCTCGGTGGAGAAGCAGCGGCTCGACACCGCGATGAACACCATGACGCAGGGCCTCCTGATGTTCGACCAGGACCAGCGGCTGATCGTCTGCAATCGCCGCTACATCGAGATGTACGGCCTCTCCGCTGGCGTGGTGAAGCCCGGCGCCTCTTTCCGCGACGTGATCCAGCACCGCCACGACACCGGCTCGTTCGACGGCGACGTCGATGCCTATTGCGACGACGTCCTGGACAATGTCGGTCGCACCCAGAGCGCCATAGTCGAGACCACCGACGGCCGCCTCATCGAGGTCAAGAACCAGCCCGGTGCGGCCGGCGGCTGGCTTGCCACCCATGACGACGTCACCGAGCGCATCCGCGCCGATGAGCGCATCGCGCACATGGCGCATTACGACGCGCTGACCGACCTGCCCAACCGCGTGCTAATGCGCGGACATCTGGAGCGCCGCGTCGCCGAGCTCGCCCAAGGTAATCCGTTCGCGATCCTCTATATCGACGTCGACGAGTTCAAGGGCGTCAACGATTCGCTCGGGCACGAGGTCGGCGACGAATTGCTGCGCCAGGTGGCGAACCGCCTGCGCGCCTGCGTCAGCGGCAACGACATGGTCGCACGGCTTGGCGGTGATGAATTCGCCATCATCAAGGCGGGCACCTGCGATGAGGCCGAGCTGGCCGCGCTGGCGGACCATATCCTGAAGGCGCTGCGCATGCCGGTGAACTGCAAGGGCCAGGAGATCCAGATCGACGCCAGCATCGGCATCGCGATCGCGCCCGACCATGGCGACAATCTCGACGATCTGCTCAAGCGCGCCGATCTTGCGATGTATGCGGCCAAGACCGAGGGCCGCGGCACCTTCCGCGTCTTCATCCCCGAATACGACGCCAAGGCGGGGCAGCGCCGCCAGCTCGAGCTCGACCTGCGCCAGGCACTGACCCGCGGCGAGTTCGAGGTGCATTACCAGCCGCTGGTCGACCTCGCGGCCAACGTCGTCACCGGCTGCGAGGCGCTGCTGCGCTGGCGCCATCCCGAGCGCGGCATGGTCTCGCCCGCCGATTTCATTCCGGTTGCGGAAGACACCGGCCTGATCGGCGAGATTGGCGAATGGGTCCTGCGGCAGGCCTGCACCGAGGCGGCGAGCTGGCCGGGCGATATCCGCGTGGCCGTCAACGTTTCGCCGGTGCAGTTCCGCTCGCGGACGCTGGCGCTCAAGGTCACCGCGGCGCTTGCGGAATCGGGACTCTCACCCGGCCGGCTCGAGCTCGAGGTCACCGAGACCGTGCTGATCCGCGACGACGAGGAGGCGCTCACCGTCCTGCAGCAGCTGCGCGCGCTCGGCGTGCGCATCGCGCTCGACGATTTCGGCACCGGCTATTCGTCGCTGAGCTATCTGCACCGCTTCCCCTTCGACAAGATCAAGATCGACCGCAGCTTCATCAGCGACATCGGCCAGTCCGAGGACTCATCTCCGATCGTGCAGGCCGTGGTGCACATGGCCGCCGCGCGCCGCATGGCGACGACGGCGGAAGGCGTCGAGACCGAGGCCCAGCGCGATGTGCTGCGCCAGCTCGGATGCAGCCAGATGCAGGGCTGGCTGTTCAGCCCGGCCGTGCCGGCGGCGAAGCTGAAGCAATTGCTGTCGGCGCAGGCGGTGGCGGCTTAGCTCGCCCGGCGGAGCGCGTTGGCTTTGTCGTAGCGCTGACCGGGGGCGGATACACCTCGCCACCCGCGTCCAGTCGTTCGCCGGTTATGCGGATGAGAGCGCGCCGGACTGCGATCCAGCTCAATAGCGCGATGGCCAGGCCCGCGGCCACATCGCAAAAGTAATGACTGCCGTCCACCGGCGTTGCCGCGATCATCGCGACGTTGAGCAAGGCCGCGATCCAGCCGACATGTTTGACCGGCCACAGCGCCAGGAGGAAGAGCAGCCCGAGCGCGGCGTGCAGGCTCGGGAAGCTGATGATGCCCTCGGCACCCTCCGCGACCAGCTGCACGAACGTGCCATCGCGCAATCCGAAGAACACCGGAAGCGGCAGATCCCGCGTCACCGGTACGATGGCGGGAGAACTGGCCGCGGACAGATGCAGATGACCCCAGACGCCTTGGGCCGGCATCGGTGTTGACACGCCGATCGTCACGAGCGTCGTCAGCACGAAGCTCAGCATGAAGATGCGCAATCGCAGGGCATGCCCTGCCGCAGCCAGCACGATGACAATGGCGGTCGCCTGCACGGCGAAGCTCGCATAGGCAAGCGCCAGGATCCGATGCAGCAGCGGCGCGGCGTTCATCGCATCGAGCCACGACATCCAGTCGAAGCCCATACGCCGGTCTAGCACCATGAGCTCGTTGTCCCACAGCGGGAATGCCGCACTCGCCGCGACATAGGACACGGGCGCCGCGACCGCCGCAAAGGCGATGATCTGCGCCGCACTGGTGAGCGCGTCGGCGAGAGCTGCGTCCTTTCTCACGGTCGCGTAGAACCAGCTGCCCAGCACGAGCACGGAGGCAACGAGCGCGGGCTTCCAGAATGTCGCCCATTCGATGCGGAACGGTCCCAGCATCGCGGCGAGCAGCACCCCACCGGCCATGGCCGCAATCACGATCCAGACGGCACGACCGGCCTGCTTCAACCGGTCGGCGTGGAGACGTTGGGTCATGGCGGCGATCGACCAGAAACGGAGCGGGTTCTACGGACGAGGCGGGGCTTGACCGCGGAAAGAGCCGCGCACATGGGACAATGACGACCACCAGAGCCGCGGCGACTGCGGCCAGTCGAGGCCACACTGACTGACGAAGAGTTAAGGACTCGTTCTCCCGACCCTAACGGCACCGTCGCCGAACGGCAGAGGGGCCCCGGCCCGCCGCCGCAAAAATAGGATCAAACCTCGGGCCTTGTGGTTATTGCCCTGCCGAGACGGCTGGAACTCCGGCCGGTGGGCGGCAGCCAACATGCATCACGCGCGTCGCAGCAGGCTTCGCGTCTGCACGATCGCGCGTGCGCGAACCGAGCGAGGCGACATGGCGGTCGTGATTCTCAGGATGATCCCTGTTCTGGCGGCGATCGCCATGATCGGCCTGCCCGCACAGGCCCGCGACGATGGCCGCTACGCCAACTCACCGCTCAAGGGCTGGTTCGAGAGCCTGCACAGCAAGGCCGGCGGCCCCTGCTGTGCGGATGCCGACGGCACCGTGCTCGACGATGTCGACTGGGACACGCGCGAAGGACACTATCGCGTGAGGCTCCAGGGCGCCTGGATCGAGGTGCCGGATGACGCCGTGATCACCGAGCCGAATCGCGCCGGCCGCACCATGGTCTGGCCCTATTACGTCAACGGCCGCGCCTTGATCCGCTGCTTCATGCCTGGCAGCATGATCTGAGCTTCACCGCAAAATCGCTGGATGGATCAGTCGACCATGCGGCTGCACGACATGCGCGGGCTCACTTCGCCTGCCGGGCCGCCCGGATTTCGACGAACTCGGCGTCGGGATGGCTGACGATGGTGGCGACCCAGATGCCGCTGATGATCAGCGACCAGGCGGTGTCCCAATAGATCCAAAACACGTCCAGCCTCCCTTTCGCTCTCCTCCGCCCGCGGGATCGGGGTAACGGCAAGACGGGGCGGCCGTTCCCAATGAAAGTGCGGCGCAGGCGAGGCGCTATTTTGGTTTGGTCGGCGGCGGCGTGCGATCGGTTTGGCCGGTGTGGCGCTTTGCCACGACGTCCTCATCGCGCGGACCCTGGCGCGGGCGCGGCGGCGGCTTCGGCTGGCCGGCCTGACCGCCATGCTTGCCGCCCATGTCGGGCTTGCCTTCGAGGTCGTTTTCGCGGGGCATGACGGCTCAATGCGCTGGGCCCGCATTGGTTCGCTGCTTTCACCTGTGAATGAGTTCATAGGACCGTCGCTGTTTGCAGTGCACGATCGCTCGCTGCACCGGGGGTATCGCGAACGATGGATTTGGCCTGATGCGGAAACGACTCGTGGTCTGGACGATCTTGACCTGCGTGCTGGTTGCGGTCGCGGTGTGGGGTCTGCTCGGAGCTCCCAACTATGCGGCCGGCCCGCATTTGCCCTCCCGCAGCCTGACGGCGGCGGTGCGCTAGCCATCCCGCGCAACCGATACAATTTCGGCATCGATCGATCTCAATTGGAATTTGGTGCGGCGGCGCGGCTCCCGCTATCTTCGCCGGCAAAAATGACGCCGCCGCATTGGCTTTCAGGAGGAGCCCCATGTTGAGACCGACACGCCGCGGCGCATCGGGCGCTGCGATTGCTACCACACTTGCTTTGCTCGCCCTCATCTCTGCAGTCCGCCCCGGCATGGCCGAGACCTTTGCCTATGTCGGCAACGCCGACAGCAACGACATCAGCGTGTTCAAGCTGGCCGACAACGGCGAGATGACGGCGGTGCAGACCGCTGCCTTCACCGGGGTCGAGAAGCCCGGCTCCTCGACGCCGCTCGCGATCACGCCCGACCACCGCGTGCTGATTGCCGGCGTGCGCTCGCAGCCGTTCCTCGCGGCGAGCTTTGCCATCGACCCGAAGACGGGCCGGCTTAGCCATATCGGCAATGGACCGCTCGCCGACAGCATGGCGAACATCGCGGTCGACCGCGGCGGAAAATTCCTGTTCAGCGCCTCCTATGGCGGCAACAAGGTCGCGCTCAATCCGCTTACTGCCAACGGCGTTGTCGGCGAGCCAAAGCAGGTGATCCCGACCGGGCTCAACGCCCACGCTTTCCTGCCCTCGCCCGACAACCGTTTCGTGTTCGCGACCAATCTCGGCTCGGACCAGGTGTTGAGTTTTGCATTCGATGCCACCGCCGGCTCGCTGACGCCGAGCGATCCGCCGGCCTACAAGGTGCCGGAGAAATCGGGGCCGCGACACTTCGTATTCCATCCCAACGGCAAGTTCGTGTACATGATCCACGAGCTGAACGGCGATGTCGCCGCCTTCAGCTATGAGGCGAAGAGCGGCGCATGGGACGAGATCCAGCGCACCACGGCGCTGCCGGAAGGCTTCACGGGAAATCCCTGGGCCGCCGACATCCACATCACGCCTGATGGCCGCTTCCTCTACGCCTCCGAACGCACCACCAGCACGATCGCCGCCTACAAGGTCGACGCGGCCAGCGGCAAGCTGACCACGGTCGGCAGCACGCCGACCGAGAAGCAGCCGCGCGGCTTCCACATCGATCCCTCCGGCCGCTACCTCGCCGCGGCCGGCGAGCTCTCCGATAGCATGACGGTCTATGCGATCGACCAGAGCAGCGGGGCGCTGGGGAAACTAAAGTCCTATCCGACCGGCAAGAAGCCGAACTGGGTGGAGTTTCTGAGCCTGCCGTGAGGGCTGCTCCTACCTGCCCTCCTTGCGCCATATCATAAGAGGCCGTCATGCCCGGGCATAGCCGGCCGCAAGGACGGCGTCGCTTCGCTCGCCTATGTCCCGTGCATCCACGTTCTTCGTTCTGCGCGCTAAGGCGTGGATGGCCGGGACAAGCCCGGCCATGACGAGTTTGCCGGGGGGCGACCGTCAGCGAACCTCTTCGTCGCTGCGCAGACTAATCCAACAGGCGGCATCGCGCCGCCTCCGCTGCGGCATTCTCATCCGGCCGGCCCATGGTCCGCTGCGGCTGCTTCTGCTATCCATGAGGCCGTCAAGGCCCCAACCGGAATAACCGATGCGTTCATTGCCTGCGCGTTTCTTTTCCAGACATCTCGTTGCGCTCACCGGACTGTTGCTGCTGTCCGCTCCGGTCGCGCGCGCCGCCGAAGACGAGGCGCCCAAGGGGCCGGCGGTCACCGTGTTGAAGGCGGCAAAATCCTGCTTCTCGGACATCGTCGAGGCCACTGGCACCATCATCGCGCGCGAGGAGACCTCGGTGCGGCCCGAGCGTCCCGGCCTGAAGGTGACGGAGGTGCTGGCGGACGCCGGCGACACCACCACGGCCGGCCAGGTGCTGGCGCGGCTGGCGCTGCCCGAAGGCGGCACGCTTCAGGTCACCGCGCCCGTGGCGGGCGTGATCGCGACCTCGACCGCGCAGATCGGCAATTTCGCCTCGGCCAAGGGCGAGGCGCTGTTCACGATCGTGGCGCGCAGCGAATATGATCTGGTTGGCCTGGTCGCAACTACCGATGTGCGCAAGCTCGCGGTCGGCCAGCAGGCGACGGTGCGGATTGCCGGCGCCGGCGATCTCGACGGCAAGGTGCGCCGCATCGGGCCGACCGTCGAGCCGAACATCCAGCAGGGCATGGTCTATATCGGCATCTCCTCACAGAAGCGGCTACTGCTGAACGCGAGCGGGCGCGCGCTGATCAAGACCGGGCAGAGCTGCAACGTCGCGGTGCCGCTCACCGCCGTGCAATATTCGTCCGCCGGCACCGTGGTGCAGGTGATCCGCCGCAACCGCGTCGAGACCAAGCGCGTCGAGATCGGCTTGATGTCGGGCGGCAATATCGAGGTGCGCGACGGCCTCAACGAAGGCGACATCGTCGTCGCCCGCGCCGGCGCGCTCTTGCGCGAAGGCGATCCGGTGCGCCCGGCAATGGCCGCGGAGGCGGCGAAGTAGCAGACGCGATCGTCATTGCGAGCCAACGGGTCCGCGCGAAGCGCGGCCCGATGACAGGCTGCGCGAAGCAATCCAGAATCTCTCCGCGCAAGGACTCTGGATTGCTTCGTCGCAAGAGCTCCTCGCAATGACGGCGGAGAAGCAGATGTCCGCAAAGCACGCATGGCGCAGCGTGGGCAAAGCGGAGCGTGCCCACGTCTTCTATCGAGATATTTGAAAGATCGCGGGCACGGCGCGTTGCGCCTTTGCCCAACTTGCAAGAGCTGCAATTGCCGCGAAACTAAAGCGCGATGAGATTAGGATGAAGCGTCACCGCGCTTTAGGCTGTTGTTTGCGCATGATCTTTTCGGAAAACCGCTTCGCACTTTTCCGGATCATGCTTTAGCCGCCGGCTTCGTTGAACTGCACGTCCTCGAGCAGCGAGGAGGACACGGTCGGGACCTGGTCGCCTTCGGAGGCACGTGAGATGGCGACGCGAGTCTTGTTGAAGACGCTCTCGGCGCTGCCCTGCGCATTGAGGTTGTTGAGGAACTCACCAACCAGCACGCTGTGCTCGCCCTTGCCGTCGTCGACGACCTTGCCGGGCGAGGCCGAGGAGAGGATCAGCGCGTTGTCTGGCGCGCTGATCGGCGCGAGACCGTGGCTGTAGGAGCGGAAGCGGCGCTCATAGGGGTTACGGCGCGAGGCGTCGACCACGACGAGCTTGGCCTTGGCGCCCTGCTCCTTCATCATCTCGAGGACGCCCTCGATGGAGACGCCGTGGCGGCGGACGTCGCTTTCCTTCCAGATCACGGCGTCCACAGGCAGCATGTAGCTCTCGCGTCCCGCCTGCACGCCGAAGCCGCCGAAGAACAGCATGACGACGCTATCGCGCTTGATCCGCGACTTCAGGCGGTTGACGGCTCGGACCATGTCGTCCCTGGTCGCGTCTTCCACCATGTCGACGTCAAAGCCGTTCTTGCGCAGGCTCGAGGACAGCGCGCGGGCGTCATTGATCGACTGCGTCAGCGGCGCGCTGGCGTCGGGATAATGTCCATTGCCGATGACGAGGGCGAGGCGCGAGGTCTGGCCGATCGAGCCGGTGACCTGGTCGATCGAAACCGCCTTGGCGGCATCGAGCGCGCGCATGTTGAGGGCAGCATGGGCGCCGATCACCAGCGACACCGTACCGATGAGGGCTGCGGCGACTGCGATCGTGCGTCGGGAAATGTCGAGCTGCCTTAAATTCATCTCGCTTCATTCCTGTCAGTGCCAAAGACCAGCCAAGCGCGCGCACACAGTTTGGGTAGCGCGATAGCGGCTTCAGGTTTGAGGGATCGGCCGGGGATGTGCCCCCGAATTGCGCGCAATTTGCGGCGCCGCACCAAACAAACTCTTAACCGGATATCGCCCGCGGGGCAATAGATTGCCCGAAATTTCGACTAAGTCACTGAAATTATTCGCTGATTGTCACGGCCTCACATGTGGATTTTTTGCGTCCCCGTAGCCTTCCGGAGCCTCATCATGCAGTCTCCGTGCCCGGTTTTTCTGTGACCATCGTCACATTTGTTTTTCCCGCGAATCCGGGTAGCCTTTTCAAAGACTTGGCACGGGGGTGGCGCGCGGATGGGAGCGTGCCGGGCCGCTCCTGACCAAGCCCCCGCGACCAGGTATTTCATGAGCCTTCATTATTTCGCCGGTGCCGCCTGCCGGGCGCTGACAGCGCGCAAGGACGGCCCCTCTCTTTATGACGTCTGCGATCCCGTGCTGGCGGCGACCTCCGGCGGCGATCCGCATCTGGCCAAATTTTACAAGACCGCGCTCGGCAATCCCGCTTTGCGCCTGCTGCTCCACCGCGCCGGACTGCCCGAGTTGCGCGAGAAGGTGAAGCTCGCCCGGCTGCGCGAGGCGCTGACCCGCGCCCGCGACGATGCGGAGCCGGACTGGGCCGCGGTCGGCCAGCCCGTCGCCGATCTCGTCGACGGCATCACGCTCGATCATCCCAAACCGCCGCCGGCGGCGTTCACCGCTACGATGCCGCAGCACTCGCAGATCGACGGCGCGATCCGCGACTGCGCCCAGCACCTGCTCGGCTCGTACCGCAAGAACGGTTTCCTGCCGACCTATGCCGCCTTCAACCTGATCGGCGATCCTGACTTCCGTGGCCGCGAGCTGATCATGGCGCTGACGGGCCTGAACGCGCGCGGCTACAAGAACTCTTCGCTGCTGTTCAATCTCGCCCGCGTCTTCATCGCGCGCACGCCTGCGCGCGCCGTGGTCAATCCGCCCTGGAAAGGCATCGCCGAGCCGATGTGGGAGCCGGTGCAGATCCGCCACCGCTCGGCCTATTACGATGCGTTCTTCATCGAGGCGCTGCTGAGCTATCTCGAGACCGGCCTCGCCTCGCCGGCGGACAAGACGGCAGCCGAGCGCGCAATCGCCGAGATGGTGGACTTCTGCGTCAACGTCAGCCGCGAAGAGGTCGAGGGCATCGACGGCGCGCGGTTCAAGGTCATCACTGCGCTGGCACCTCCGCCGCATCCGCGCTTCTCGCGCTACTTCGCGCAGATCAAGCAGGACCTCGGCTTCGGCGTCTACGTGCCGGATTGCGACACCACGGCGTGCTCGATCTCCGCGGCGACGCAGGCCGGCTGCCTTGATGCGATCATCGACCAGCCGCTGCTGGATTTCTACGCCGGCTATCAGGTGCGCGCCGGAATCAACGAACCACGGGTGACCGTGCCGCTCAACGACCATATCGACTATGAGGGCGGTGTCGCCACCTGGATCGACAATCTCAAGGGCGAGCGGCCGTACGGCAACGATCTCGATCCGACGCTCAATCTCGACATTCTCGAGGTGAGCTTTCGCAACCTCGCGCGCTGGAAGATTTTGGAGACGCCGGCGCGGCTCGCCACGGTGCACCGGATCATCGGCTTCCAGAAACGGCTGGCCGCGAGCGGCGCCTTCGCCAATCCGCGCTCGCATATCTATTACCTGCCGGAGCTCTACAGCGCCTATTTTGGCCGCTGCTATGCGGCGTTCCTGGCGCTGCCACTGGCGGCGCAGGCGGCGATCGATCCCGACGGCGATTTCGATTTTATCCGCCACCGCGTGCTGTCCTACGTCAAGGGCGAGCTGATGGCGGCGGAGATGAACGTGTTCGACGCCGCGCTGGCGCTGATCGCGCTCGGCCATCTCGGCGCCGATCCGCGCGCCTTCGCGCCGGCGCTGAACGTGATCGTCGCAAGCCTCGGCGAAGGCGGCCGCCGCGGCCCGTTCCGCGCCTATGAGTGGAACAAGATGAAGACGCCGACGCGGATCCTGGTGGGCGGGCCGGAGGTGACGTCGGCGTTCGTGTTGATGGGGCTGGCCGTGGCGAAAAGGGCGATGGCGGGACGGGGTTAGGTTCTCGTGCCCCGGACGCAGGTCTCGTAGGGTGGGCAAAGGCGCACTTGCGCCGTCCCCACCATCTCTCTCGATCGCAAGATGCGTGGGCACGCTTCGGAGCGGCGTTGCACGCCGCACCGCGTCCGGGACACGAGCCCCAATGACAGGAAGTTGAAAGCCTATCTGTTAGGCATGAGCTGGCCGCGAGGCCAAAAGCCGACCACAATTGCGCGCCTCTATCGATATTTTCATCACACGCGGACCGGCATGTTGCAAAAATTCCTGATTGCGCTGTGTTTCCTCGTCCCGTCGCTGGCTGAGGCCGCCGACATCACCGGTACGGCAAAGGTGCGCGCCGGCGACACCGTCGTGATCGGCAACACGCGGATCCGGCTCGGCGGCATCGACGCGCCAGCGGTCGACCAGCTCTGCCTCAACACCAACGCCGAGCGCTGGACCTGCGGCGTCGCCGCCCGCGACGAGCTCGCCAAATATGCCGAAGGCAAGACCTGGGTCTGCCATACCCGATCGATCGACCGGCGCGGCCGCACCGTGGCGCGCTGCGAGGTCGGCGGCGAGGACATCCAGAAATGGCTGGTGCGCAGCGGCTGGGCGCTGGCTTATACCCGTATCTCCCATGACTACGAACCGGACGAGGCTGCCGCACGTGAGGCCAAGGCGGGCATGTGGCAAGGCGCCTTCATCGCGCCCTGGGACTGGCGCGTGCGCAACAAAAAGACCCCGATCCTCGGCGCGACCAAGCCGCCCGAGGGCGCGCATGCGGTGCTGCTCGCGTCCGCCTCGGGCCCCGTCGCGCCCTCACCGGACTGCACCATCAAGGGCAACGTCAACTCGTCAGGCGAATGCATCTATCACCAGCCGACCAGCCGCTGGTACGCGCAGATCAAGATGAAGATCAGCAAGGGCACCCGCTGGTTCTGCTCAGTGGAAGAGGCCGAAGCGGCCGGTTGCCGGGAGACTAAGAGATAACCCACTTCAGGCCTGCATTTTCGGCGCTTTTCTCAGGCCCCAGCGCCGCGTAAAAGTAGGAATCAGCGACCCACCAGCCTGTCCTCCAACAACAAGGACCAACAGCAATGACCGTTCGCGCGGGCCGGGAATTTCTGGCCATCCCCGGGCCCACCACGATGCCCGACGAGGTGCTGCGGGCGATGCACCGTCCGGCGATCGACATCTACTCCAAGGAGATGCACGATCTGACCGACAGCCTGCTCAGCGACATCTCGAAACTGTTCGCGACCAAAGGCAAGTCCTACATCTACATCGCCAACGGTCACGGCGCGTGGGAAGCCGCGCTCAGCAACGTGCTGTCGCGCGGCGACAAGGTGCTGGTGCTGGAGAGCGGACGCTTCGCAATCGGCTGGGGCAATGCGGCAGCCCTGATGGGCGCCGAGGTCGAGGTGCTCAAGGGCGACTGGCGCCGTGCGGTGCGGCCGCACGAGGTCGAGGAGCGCCTGCGCCGCGACAAGGAGCACAGCATCAAGGCCGTCGTCGTGGTCCAGGTCGATACGGCCTCGGGCGTGCAGAACGACATCGAGGCGATCGGCAAGGCGATCAAGGCGGCCGGCCATCCCGCGCTGTACATGGTCGATACTGTCGCCTCGCTCGGCTGCATGCCGTTCGAGATGGACAAATGGGGCATCGACGTCGCGATGTCCGGCTCGCAGAAGGGCCTGATGACGCCGCCCGGCCTCGGCTTCGTCGCCGCCAATGCGCGCGCGCTCGAGGTGCACAAGAAGGCGGACCTGTCGACGCCCTATTGGAGCTGGAGCGAACGCGAGGGCACGGAGAATTATCGCAAATATGCCGGCACCGCCCCAGTCCATCTGTTGTTCGCGCTGCGCCGGGCGATCGACATGCTGCACGAGGAAGGACTTGAAAACGCCTTCCGCCGCCACAGCCTGCTCGGCGAAGCCGCGCGCCGCGCGGTCTCCGTCTGGGCGGAAGGCCAGGTGCTCGGCTTCAATGTCGCGGAGGCAAACGAGCGCTCCAACACCGTGACCACGGTGACCATGAGCAACGGCCATGACCCGGCCGTGCTGCAGCGCTATTGCAAGGACAAATGCGGCGTCGTGCTCGGCACCGGCATCGGCGATCTCTCCGGACAAGCCTTCCGCATCGCCCATATGGGCCATGTCAACGCACCGATGCTCCTCGGCACGCTCGGCGTGGTTGAGGTCGCCCTGAACGCGCTGAAGATCCCGCACGGCAAGGGCGGGCTGGAGGCGGCGGTGTCGTATCTCGGTGAAGAGGTGGCGGCGTAAGCGCTCGGTGCCCCGGGCGCTGCGCAGCACCAAAAGCGCGTCCACACGCGTCTTCGACGCACTATGGTGATGCGCTGCTAAGCCGGGACCCCAGTTTGTTGCATGAGTCCCGGCTCTTTGCGTCGCGTCATTTCATGCCGCGCCGCGTCCGGGACACGAGAGACTTCTTTAAATCCCCCGCATCCGATCTGATATAGAGGCAAGACACATCCCTATATCGAGGATCGATTTGCCCAACAGCAGCAGCAAGACGCCCCCCGTCGCCCCGCGCCGGCCGCATTCCTTCACCCGGCACGGCATCACCGTGACCGACGACTATGCCTGGCTGAAGGACGAGAAGTGGCAGGAGGTGCTGCGTGATCCCGCGGTGCTCGACCCTGATATCCGCAAATATCTGGAGGAGGAGAACGTCTACACCGAAAGCCTGCTCGGCCATACCTCGGCGTTGCAGAAGACGCTGGTGCGCGAGATGCGCGGACGGATCAAGGAGGACGATTCCAGCGTGCCGTCGCCGGACGGACCGTTCGCTTATTTCCGCAGGTTCCGCGAGGGCGGGCAGCACGAGCTGTTCGGCCGCATGCCGCGCGAGGGCGGCAACGAGCAGATCGTGCTCGACGGCGACGCGCTGGCCAAACACCACAAATATTTCAAGTTCGGCGGCAGCCGGCACTCGAACGATCACAAGCTGCAGGCCTGGAGCGCCGACACCAAGGGTTCGGAATATTTTTCGATCCGCGTGCGCGACTGGGCGACGGGCAAGGATCTCGACGATCTCGTCGAGGAGACCGACGGCGGCGTGGTCTGGAGCAAGGATGGAAGGAGCTTCTTCTATGTGAAGCTCGATGACAATCACCGGCCGATGCAGGTGTGGCGGCACAGGCTTGGCACGAAGCAGGCCGACGACACACTGGTCTATGAGGAGCAGGATTCCGGCTGGTTCACCCATCTGCACGAGAGCACCAGCGGCCGCTTCTGCGTAATCGCCGGCGGCGACCACGAGACGAGCGAGCAGCGGCTGATCGATCTGGCCAATCCCGAGGCGCCGCCGCGCCTCGTCGCAGCCCGCGAGGAAGGCGTGCAATATTCGCTCGCCGACCGCGGCGACCAGCTGTTCATCCTCACCAATGCCGACGACGCCATCGACTTCAAGATCGTCACCGCGCCGCTCGCTTCGCCCGAGCGCAAGAACTGGCGCGACCTGATCCCGTATCGTCCAGGGATCTACATCATCGACCTCGATCTCTATGCCGGCCATCTGGTGCGGCTCGAGCGCGCCAACGCGCTGCCCTCGATCGTGATCCGCGATCTCACTGACGGAGACGAGCACGCCATCGCCTTCGACGAGGCCGCCTATTCACTCGACACCATGGGCTCCTACGAGTTCGAGACGACGAATCTTCGCTTTTCCTATTCGTCGATGACGACGCCGTCGGAAGTCTACGACTACGACATGGTCAAGCGCACGCGCAGCTTACGCAAGCGCCAGGAGATCCCGTCGGGCCACAACGTCGCCGACTACGTCACCACGCGCATCATGGCGAAATCGCATGATGGCGCCGAGGTGCCGGTCTCGATCCTCTATCGCCGCGGGCTCAAGCTCGACGGTTCGGCGCCGCTGTTGCTCTACGGCTACGGCTCCTACGGCATGGCGATGCCGGCCTCGTTCAGCGCCAACCGCCTGTCGCTAGTCGATCGCGGCTTCGTCTACGCCATCGCCCATATCCGCGGCGGCGCCGACAAGGGCTGGGGCTGGTATCTCGACGGCAAGCGCGAGAAGAAGACGAACTCGTTCGACGATTTTGCCACGAGTGCCCGTGCGCTGATCGATGCCAAATACACCAGCGCGAAGCGCATCATTGGTCATGGCGGCTCGGCCGGCGGCATGCTGATGGGCGCGGTGGCAAACCGCGCCGGCGAGCTGTTCGCCGGCATCGTCGCCGAGGTACCGTTCGTCGACGTGCTCAACACCATGCTCGACGACACGCTGCCGCTAACGCCGCCGGAATGGCCCGAATGGGGCAACCCGATCGAGAGCGAGAAGGATTTTCGGACCATCCTGTCCTACTCGCCCTACGACAATGTCGCCGCGAACGAGTATCCGGCGATCCTGGCAATGGGCGGGCTGACCGATCCTCGCGTGACCTATTGGGAGCCGGCGAAGTGGATCGCGCGGCTGCGCGCCACCATGCGCGGCGGCGGCCCGGTCCTCTTGCGCACCAACATGGGCGCCGGCCATGGCGGCGCATCGGGGCGCTTCGACCGGCTCGATGAGGTCGCGATCGTCTATGCTTTCGCGCTGTGGGCGGCGGGAATGGCGGAGGCCCGGGTGTGATCTTCTCCCTCTCCCCGTTCCGCGTGCGGGGAGAGCGAAGGAACTACCGCCCGTTCTTCTTCCGCCATTCCGCGAAATCCGTCAGCGTCTGCGGATCGGTCGCCGGATAAAGGCCAAAAATGCCGCGCCCCTTGCCGACTTCCTCTGTGACGAAATCCTCGAACGCGGTCATCTCAAAGGTTTCATTGGCGATCTCGTCGGCGAGATGCGCGGGGATCACGATGACGCCGTCGGCATCGCCGAGGATGACGTCACCAGGAAACACCGGCGCGTCGCCGCAGCCGATCGGCACGTTGATCTCGATCGCCTGGTGCAGCGTGAGATTGGTCGGCGCCGAGGGGCGATGGTGATAGGCGGGAATGCCGAGCTTGGCGATCTCGGCGGAATCGCGAAAGCCGCCATCGGTGACGACGCCGGCGACGCCGCGCTTCATCAGCCGCGTCACCAGGATCGCGCCGGCCGAAGCGGCTCGCGCATCCTTGCGACTGTCCATCACCAGCACGGCGCCGGGTGGGCAATCCTCGACCGCCTTGCGCTGCGGATGCGAGCGATCCCTAAACACGTCGATGGTGTTGAGATCCTCGCGCGCCGGCATGTAGCGCAGCGTGAAGGCCTCGCCGACCATGGTCGGCTGGTCGGGACCGACGGGATGCACGTCCTGGATCATCTGGATGCGCAGGCCGCGCTTGAACAAAGCGGTGGCGACGGTGGCGGTGGAGACGGATTTGAGCTTGTTGCGGGTGGATTCGGAAAGTTTGGTCATCTCGTGCTCTCTCATGGTCGTCATTCCGGGGCGGCGAAGCCGAACCCGGAATCTCGAGGTTCGGGTTCGCTTCGCGCCCCGGAACGACGGTGAAACTAATAAATCGACGGCTCGCCGATCGGCGCGCCGAAATCGGTCTCGAGGAAGTCGAAGTCGCAGCCGTCATTGGCCTGCTTGATATGCTTCGTAAACATCCAGCCGTAGCCGCGCTCGAAGCGGCGCTCGGGCTGTTTCCAGGCGGCGCGGCGCTTTGCGAGTTCGGCTTCGGGCACCTCGAGATTGATGGTGCGCGCGGCGACGTCGAGCGTGATCCGATCGCCGTTCTGCACCAGCGCCAGTGGGCCGCCGATGTAGGATTCGGGCGAGACGTGCAGAATACAGGCGCCGTAGCTGGTGCCGCTCATGCGCGCATCCGAGATGCGCACCATGTCGCGCACGCCTTGCTTCACGAGTTTTGTCGGGATCGGCAGCATGCCCCATTCCGGCATGCCCGGCCCGCCCTGCGGCCCCGCATTGCGCAGGATGAGAACGTGGTCCTCGGTGACATCTAAGTTGGGATCGTCGACCGCCTTCTTCATCGAGGGATAGTCGTCGAACACCAGGGCGGGACCGGTGTGCTTGAGGAAGCGCGGCGCGCAGGCGCTCGGCTTGATGACGCAGCCATCGGGCGCAAGATTGCCCTTGAGCACGGCGAGCGCGCCTTCCTTGTAGATGGGATTGTCGACCGAGCGGATCACATCGGCATTGTGCACCTCGGCGCCGTCGATGTTCTCGCCCAGCGTCTTGCCTGTCACCGTGATGCAATCGAGATGCAGATGCTGCTTGATCTGCCCCATCAGCGCCGGCAGGCCGCCGGCGTAGAAGAAGTCCTCCATGAGGTACGTATCGCCGCTTGGACGGACGTTGGCAATCACCGGCACCTTGCGGCTGGCGATCTCGAAATCGTCGAGACCGATGTCCTGGCCGGCGCGGCGGGCCTGCGCGATCAGATGGATGATCGCGTTGGTGGAGCAGCCCATCGCCATTGCGACCGCAATCGCGTTCTCAAACGCCTTGCGGGTCTGGATGGTCTTCGGCGTCAGGTCCTCCCACACCATCTCGACGATGCGGCGGCCGCACTCCGAGGCCATGCGGATGTGGTTGGCGTCGGCCGCGGGGATCGAGGAGGCGCCCGGCAGCGTCATGCCGATCGCCTCCGCAATCGCGGTCATGGTCGAGGCCGTGCCCATGGTCATGCAGGTGCCGTAGCTGCGGGCGATGCCGGCTTCGATGTCGAGCCAGTCCTTGTCGGAGATCTTGCCGGCGCGGCGCTCGTCCCAATATTTCCAGCCGTCCGAGCCGGAGCCGAGCGTCTTGCCCTTCCAGTTGCCGCGCAGCATGGGACCGGCCGGCAGATAGATCGCCGGGATGTTCATCGAAGTCGCGCCCAAGAGCAGCGCCGGCGTGGTCTTGTCGCAGCCGCCCATCAGCACCACGCCGTCGACGGGATGGCTGCGCAGCAGCTCCTCCGCGTCCATCGCCAGCAGGTTGCGGTAGAGCATGGTGGTCGGCTTGAGCAGCGATTCCGACAGCGACAGCGCCGGCAGCTCGATCGGCAGGCCGCCCGCCATCAGGACGCCGCGCTTGACGTCGTCGACGCGCGACTTGAAATGCATGTGGCAGGGCTGCGCGTCCGACCAGGTGTTGAGGATCGCGATGATCGGGCGGTCCTTCCACTCCTCGGGGGCATAGCCCATCTGCATGGTGCGGGAGCGATGGCCGAACGAGCGGAGGTCGTCGGGTGCAAACCACCGCGCGCTGCGCAGCTGGTCGGGCGTGATTTTCTTCTTGGTCATGATTGGGAGCCCCATTTCTGGACGGTGTTCCGCTCGATGGCGCGGAAGATCAGGTTCTCGACAAAGAGGCCAATGATGATCACGGTCAAGAGGCCCGCGAACACCGCGGGTATGTCGAGCAGATTGCGGTTCTCGAAGATGAACCAGCCGAGTCCCAGACTGCCGTTGCAGAGGCCGAACCAGATCAGCGCGAGCGGCAGCAGCGCGATCGCCGGCAGCCGCGCCGATCCCGCGGCCGGCGCGAAGGACGGTTCCGCCGCCTCGGCAAACCATCTGCACGAAGGCATGCATAATCGCGGGGCCTGGAGAGAGCGGCGCCGGCAAGCCGTCATATCGTCGCGAAGTGCTTGCAGGCTGGGCGGAATCCGCGCAACAATTTCATGTTTGATGGCTTGATTTGGGGCGCCGGAATGTCCCCTCCGCCCCGGAGGATTTCAGACGTGGCCAACATCCTGATCGTGGATGACGACCCCGCCGTGCAGATCACGATCCGGCTTCTCCTGGAGCGGGCCGGGCATCACGTCACCGTCGCCGGCGACGGCCGCCAGGGACTTGCAATGTTCGAGGCCAGCGGGTTTGACCTGTTGTTTCTCGACATCTTCATGCCCGGCATGGACGGGCTGGAGACGATGCGCCACATCCGGGCGCGCCGGTCGGCCGTTCCGATCATCGTGATCTCCGGCCGTTCGGCCGCGCCGGACGCCTATGCGGAACCGGATTTCCTGAAGATGGCGACCAAGCTCGGCGCCGTGGCGAGCCTGCGAAAGCCGTTCGGGCCCGGCGCCCTGCTCGCCGCCGTCGATGGCTGCCTGAAGGCGGCTCTGCCGGAGAGGTCCGATGTCAGCTCCGGCCAGCGATGACGAGGGCGGCTCCTGGGCTCCGGTCCAAACCAAGCGCGGCCATACGGGAAGTCGAGCGAACATTCCCATGACGCTCACGACACGGCTCGCCATCGCGATGATCCTGCTGGTGGCGGTCACCGTGGCCGCCGTCGGCTGGCTTGGCTATCGCAACATCACGCAAGCCGTCATTCCGCGGGTGCTGGAGCGGGTCGAAGCCCAGTCGCGCCTGCTGGCGACCAATCTCGAATCCTACGTGTCCGGCGTTCGCGGCGATCTGATCGGCTATCGCTCCGCCGCGGCGATCAACGGCCTGATCCGCGCTCACATCGGCGGCGGAATTGACGCATCCGACGGCGTCTCGGAGCAGACCTGGCGCGAGCGCATCGCGACGCGGCTCGCGGCCGAGATCGAGGCCAAGCCCAGCTACGGGCAGTTTCGCATCATCGGCCTTGATGACGACCAGCGCGAGCTGGTCCGCGTCGATCGCTCGGGCCCGAATGGCGCGGTACGGATCGCCCCCAACAGCGAGTTGGCGCACAAGACCGACCGAACCTACTTCCAGGAAACGATCAAGCTCGCGCCAGGCGAGATTTACGTATCGCCGATCGAGCTTGCGACCCGCCAGGGCGGGACCACGGACCTGCACATTCCGACCCTGCGGGTGGCGACGCCGCTGTTCACGCCGGAGGGCAAGCCGTTCGGCATCATCATCGCCAATATCGACATGCGTCCGGCACTCGAGCGCGTCCGCGCGACGACGAGCTCGGGAGGGGACATCTACGTCGTGAATTCGCGCGGCGACTATCTCGTCCATCCCGATCGTGCGCGGGAATTCGGCTCGCTGCGTGGCCATCCCACCAACTGGCGCAATGATTTTCCGTTTTTTTCCGCCGTCGCCGGCACGCCTGACGTGTCGACGCATCTCACGACCGACGCAGCGGGCCGGCCGAGCGGCGCGGCGATCGCACCGGCACTGCTTGCGGGCAAGGAGTGGATCGCAATCATCGTGACCGTTCCCCCGGCCGTGTTCGGCCGCGTGCCGGCCGCGATTCAAACGACGTCCCTGTTCGTCGGCCTGCTCGCGGTCCTCGCTGCGGCTGCGCTCGCGGTGCTGCTCGCGCGCTCATTGACCCGCCCGATTGGCCGCCTGACCGCGGCGGTCGAAGCCATCGGCAGCGGGCGGCCGGCGGACATTCCGGTCGACGCCAGCGGCGAGACCGGCGTGCTGGCGCGGGCCTTTGCCCAGATGGTCGAGGAGACCAGGGCGAAAACAGCCGCGCTCGAGCACGAGGTCCGCGAGCATCGCCGCACCGAGGCCGCACGAAGCCATCATGCGGCGCGCGAGCAGCTGTTCAGCGCCGCCGTCGAATCATCCGACGATGCGATCGTGATGCAGACGCTCGAGGCCATCATCATCGGCTGGAATCCGGCGGCAGAGCGCCTTTACGGCTACTCGGCGGACGAGGCCATCGGCCAACCCACTTCGATCATCGTCCCGCCCGATCGCCGCGAGCACGGCAAGGACTATCTGCGGCGGATCGCCCGCGGCGAGCCGATCGAGCGCTTCGAGACGGTGCGCCTGCGCAAGGACGGCACGCCGGTCGAGATCTCGCTGAGCCTCTCGCCGATCAGGGGACCGTCGGGCGAGATCGTCGGCGCCTCCGGCAGTGCACGCAGCCTCACCGAGGCGCGGCGGGCCGAGCGCGTGCTCCAGCAGCAGCTCGAGGAGCGCCGGCAGATCTTCGACACCTCGCAGGATCTGATCATGATCATGGACGCACGCGGCCATGTCGCGCAGATCAGTCCGAGCAGCGAGACCATTCTCGGCTACAAGCCGGACGAGATGATCGGCCGCAGCGGCGCCGATTTCGTTCATCCCGATCATCTGGAGCAATCCCGCGCGCAGATGCGCGCGCTGCGGCGCGGCGACCGCCCCAAGCTCGACGACACCCGCTGCTTCCACAAGAACGGGCACGAGGTCTGGCTGTCATGGCTCGGCAGCTGGTCCGAACAGGCGCACCGCTTCTATTTCGTCGGGCGCGACATGACGGAGGCACGGCGCGCGCAGGAATCCCTGCAGGAGAGCGAACGGCTCGCCCGCAACATCGTCGAGACCTCGCTCGACGCCTTCGTCCAGACCGACGAGGCCGGCAGGATCCTGAACTGGAACTCACAGGCGGAACAGCTGTTCGGCTGGCGCCGCGACGAGGTGCTCGGCAAGAGCACGATCGACCTGATCGTGGCCGAGAGCGAACGCGAGCGGGTCAGGGCCGGCCTGAAGCGCTTCCTGGAAGAGGAGGACGGCACGACGCTGAACCGCCGCCGCGAGCTCATGTGCCGGCGGCGCGATGGCAAGGAATTCAAGGCCGAGCTGAGCGTCACTGCGCTGAAGCGCCGCGAGGGCCTGCTGTTCAACGTGTTCTACCGCGACCTCACCGACAAGATCGCAGCCGAGGAGCGCATCCGCCACGCCGAGAAGATGGAGGCGGTCGGCCAGCTCACCGGCGGCGTGGCGCACGACTTCAACAACATCCTCACCGTCATCACCGGAACGATCGAGATCCTGGCGGAGGCGGTCGAGAAGGAACCGCAGCTTGCGGCCATCACCAAGATGATCGACGAGGCCGCCGCGCGCGGCGCCGAGCTGACCCAGCATCTGCTCGCCTTCGCGCGCAAGCAGCCGCTCCAACCGCGCGAGATCGACATCAATTCGCTGATCATCGACACCGCCAAACTGTTGCGGCCGACCCTGGGCGAGCAGATCCAGATCGAATCGGTGTTCGAGGACGAGAACTGCGTCGCGATCGTCGATCCGAACCAGCTCACCACCGCGATCCTCAACCTCGCGCTCAATGCCCGCGACGCCATGCCTGGCGGCGGCAAGCTGATCGTGGAGACGGGCGCCGCTTATCTCGACGAGGTCTATGCCAGAGTCAACGACGTCCGGCCGGGGCATTACGTGCTGATCGCCGTGAGCGACACCGGCACCGGAATTCCCGCCAACATGCTGGCGAGGGTGTTCGACCCGTTCTTCACCTCGAAGGGACCGGGCAAGGGCACCGGGCTCGGGCTTTCGATGGTCTACGGTTTCATCAAGCAGTCCGCGGGGCACATCAAGATCTACAGCGAGGAAGGCCACGGCACCACGATCAAGATGTACCTGCCGCCCGGCAAGACGCCGACGGTCGTCGGCGAGGGCGTGTCGCCGGCCACGATCGAGGGCGGACACGAGACGATCCTCGTGGTCGAGGACGACCGGCTGGTGCGCGACTACGTACTGGCGCAGCTGCATTCGCTCGGTTACGTCACCTTGCAGGCCGCGAACGCCGCCGAGGCGCTCGCGATCGTCGCCGCCGGCAAGCCGTTCGATCTTCTCTTCACCGACGTCATCATGCCCGGCAAGATGAATGGACGGCAGCTCGCCGACGAGCTGGCGAAGACGCGGCCCGATCTGAAGGTGGTCTACACATCAGGCTATACCGAGAACGCGATCATCCATCACGGCCGGCTGGATTCGGGCGTGCTGCTGCTGGCGAAGCCCTATCGCAAGTCGGATCTCGCGCGGATCATTCGCAAGGCGCTGAACGGGTGATGTTGAGGAGTCATTCCGGACGCGCGTAGCGCGATCCGGAATCTCGAGATTCCGGGTTCGATGCTCCGCATCGCCCCGGAATGACTAAGAAATATCCGCGATACGACTGCGCCTTACGACGCGCGCTGGGCCGCGGTCATCACGATGCGGATCAGGTCGGCGGCGTTACGCGCGCCGAGCTTCTTCATGATGTTGGCGCGATGGTCCTCGATGGTCCGCGGGCTGATGCCGAGCGTGCGGCCGGCTTCCTTGTTGGACGCACCGGAGGCGAACTGCTCCAGCACCTCCCGCTCCCTGCGCGTCAACGGCTCGCGTCCGGGGAAATGCAGAGATCCGAATTTCGGCGCGGCATTTTCCGCCTGCCTGCGTGCATAGGCTCCGATCGCCTCGTCGAGCCGGCCGACGATCTCGCTGCCGCGGAACGGCTTCTCGATGAAGTCGAGCGCGCCGCTCTTGATGGCGCTCACCGCCATGGCGATGTCGCCCTGTCCGGAGATCATGAAGATCGGTGCCGGATAGTCCTCGCCATGCAGCTCCTTCAGGATGTCGAGGCCCGACTTCCCGGGAATGTGAACGTCGAGCAGGATCGCAGCCGGTGTGCGGTTTCGCGCGACGGAGAGCAGCGCCGCGCCGTCCGCAAAACAGATCACCTCGTAACCCGACGCCTTCAACACCATCGACAAGGTGTCGCGAACGGCGGGGTCGTCGTCGACCACGAAGATTTCACCGCGAGAGCTTTGTTCGGCCATGTGCCATATCCAGTTGGCATGAAGGACTCGCGTCCGCGCCAAGCGTTATGGCGTTAGGCGCGGATTCGGCCCACCCGTATTTGTACGGGACATGGACTTAACGCACAAGTAGCGGCAGGGTGCCTAATTGCGGGGTACGGAGAATATCCATGCTAAATTACGCCGGCACGCCCCGCTCGCCGCGATGGCCGATACTGACAGCCGTCAGTTGATCGCAGCCGAACTTCGCTCTCTGATCGCGCGCATCGAGATCAGTATGCGTCTGATCGACGCGGCCATGGAGAGCGACGACGATAGCATACCTGCGGGTTCCACCGAGATTGTCGTGCTCGACGACGTTACGCCGCGTTATGCCACGGCGAGCGCCGCGCTCAACGCCTGCCGGGCGGAGCTCAGCCACGCCCTGCAGCAATTGTCGGATTCTGGCAGCGCAGCGTAAGTCACAATCAACGCGGCTCACCTGCCCGCGGCTGATTGCATGGCAGCTCCGCGCCTCAGGCGCGGTGCCGTTCCACGACCGCATCGGTGGCGACGCCGCCCCAGGTATGGATCGCCGGCAGGCCCATCGCGGTCTTGCCGAGATTGGCAAGGCTGATGCGCAGGGCCGCGAGATCCAGCGGCTTCGGCAGGCTCTGCAGCTCGATCCCGACGGCGCGGGCGAAGCTGCGGGCAGCGCTGCGGCGCTTGCCATCCATGCCGCTGATGACGATCACGGCACCAGTGAATTTCGCCTCCGCCATCTCGCGCAGCACGTCGATGCCGTCGCCGTCCTCCAGCACGAGATCGAGCGTCACGCAGTCGAAGCGCGCGGCGCGGAGCTTCTCGATCGCCGCCGCCACGGACGGCGCCACGGTGACTTCGTGACCGGCCTGCTTGGCGGCGACCGTGATCAGGCTGCGCTGCGTGGCGTCGTCGTCGACCACCAGCAGCTGAAGCGCACGCCGCTCCGCGGCGTCGGGCAGGTTGGACGTGACGGGGGAGAGGGAACTTCTGGGCATTGCCGTATTCCTGAGATTGAGACCGGCAATGGGTACACGGCTCGCGCTTAGGCGACGTAAAACCGCGGCGGCAAATTCATTCGGATGTTTCAGCAAATATAAAGCAACGTCGCGGAAAGCGCGCAGCACTCGCAGCCGCGTGCCGATCAGGCCGCCGCGTCGTGACCGCCGGCGCCGCGCTTCTTCCGGTTCTTGCCGCGCAGGAATTGGATGTCCATCTCGGCGCCGTTGACCCGCACCAGCTCGCAGCGGCGATAGGCCAGGCCCGTGGACGACAGCAGCAGGAAGAATTCTTTCAGGTTCAATCCCTGGATCGAGCCTTCCACCGTGAGGATGGCGTCGGTGTCGGAGATCGCGTTGAGCTTGCAGTCGCGGCGCCAAGTGCCATCGATGGCCATGATGCAGACATCATAGCCGCGACTGAACGTCACGCGTTCGGTGCCCTTGCCATCCTCGGCCATGCCTATCGTCCTGCCATGACAGCCATGCGCGGCGCCGCGCCGGCGAGCACCGGCTTGGCGACGGCCGCACGCGGATCGTTCGGCTTGTAGAGGCCGCGCCGCTCCGGGATCGGCCTGAACGTATCGGTCAGTCCGACCACGGTTTCGGCTGCGCCCAGCACCAGGAAGCCGTCGGGCTCGATCTGGCGCGCGAGGCGGTTGAAGATGTTGATCTTGGTGTCCTGGTCGAAATAGATCAGCACGTTTCGGCAGAAGATGACGTCGAAGGTGCCGAGCTGGGCGAAGTCGTGCAGCAGGTTGAGCTGGCGGTGCTGGATCATCGCCCGCAGCTCGGGATTGATCTGCCAGGTCTCGCCGGTCTGCTTGAAATATTTCACCAGCATCTGGATCGGCAGGCCGCGCTGCACCTCGAACTGGCTGTAGATGCCGGCCCTGGCCTTCTCCAGCACCTCCTGCGACAGGTCGGTCGCGATGATCTCGACACGCCAGCCGGTGAGGGCCGCGCCCATTTCCTTCAGGCACATCGCCAGCGAATAGGGCTCCTGCCCGGTCGAGCCGGCGGCACACCAGATGCGCACACTGCGCTTGCCGGCGCGCGCCTTGATGATCTCGGGCATGATGGTGTCGCGGAAATGATCGAACGGGACCTTGTCGCGGAAGAAGAAGGTCTCGTTGGTGGTCATGGCTTCGACCACGTCCGTGATCAGCTGGCGCGAGCCGGCTTGCAGCTTCTGCACGAGCTCGGCGATGCCGGAGAATCCCGCCTTGCGGGCGAGCGGCAGCAGGCGGCTTTCGATCAGATATTGCTTGTCTGCGGACAGGTCGAGACCCGAATTATCCTTCAGGAACTTACGTAGATACTCGTACTCGGTCGGAGTCACGGATAGCCCTCTTCGAAGCTGTACTGGGAACACTCTGGCCCAAACGTCAGGCCAGACACACTCAGACCATGGCTTGTCCGACCGGGATCAGACCAACTTCAGCGAACTTGTCGGCGATGATGTCTTTGTCGAAGGGCTTCATGATGTACTCGTTGGCGCCGCCGCTGAGCGCCTGAGCGATATGAGCCACGTTGTTCTCGGTGGTGCAGAACACCACCTTCGGCTGGTCGCCGCCGGGCAGGCGGCGCATGTGGCCCATGAACTCGAAGCCGTCCATCACCGGCATGTTCCAGTCGAGCAGCACCGCATCGGGCAGCTGCTTCTGGCAGATCTCGAGCGCCTTGGAGCCGTCCTCGGCCTCGGTGACTTGGAATTCCAGGCCCTCCAGGATCCGGCGCGCGATCTTGCGCACGACGCTGGAATCATCGACCACCAAACAGGTCTTCATTTTGGTTCTCCGGCTTCGATGTTTCGTTGGCTCACGCAGCCATCTGCACTTCGGTCTTCAATTCGAGCACGCGGTCGACGTCGAGGACGACCATGAGCTGGCCCTCGAGACGGTGGACGCCGCCGGCGAGCTTGGCCATGCGGGGATCGAGGTTGACGGGGTTTTCCTCCTTGCCGTCCTCGGGCAGGCGCAGCACCTCGCCGATCTGGTCGATCAGAAGGCCGTAGGATTCACCGCGCAGATCGACGCCGACCGCCATCGGCGCCTTGCCGTCCTCGGCCTTGGGCAGGCCGAGACGGGCGCGCATGTCGATCACGGTGACGATGCGGCCGCGCAGGTTCAACACGCCCGCGATCTCGCTGGAGGCGAGCGGCACGCGGGTGACGCGCTCGGGCATGAACACGTCCTGGACGCGCGAGATCGGCAGGCCGAACAGCTGGCCGCCGATCATCGCGGTGACGTATTCGACCATGGCGCCTTCGGCGGACTGGGTCTTCTTGCTCATTGGCGAACTCCTCGTCCCGTTCCTTAGGTTTTGAGCATGATCTGATCGGAAAACCGCTTCACACTTTTCCGGATCATGCTCTAGGCCGCCGCCCGGCTCAGCTCGGAGGCGCCGGCCGCGCCCGCGGTCTGCTCCTTCAGCGCCGCGATCAGGCCGGGACGGTCGAACTTGGCGACATAGTCGTGGAAGCCGGCCTGCCGGCCGCGCTCGATCGCCGCCGGCGACACCAGCGCCGACAGGCCGATGATCGGCGTGGCCGCGAGGTTGTTGTCCGAGCGGATCACTTCCGCGAACTCGAACCCGTTCATGTCAGGCATCTCGATGTCGGTCAGGATCACGTCGAAGCTTTGCGCGCGCAGGGCCGCGAGGCCCTCCTGCGCGGTCGGCGCGGTGCGGACGCGGTAGCCGGCCGCCTTCAGCACCGGCGCCAGCATGTTGCGGAAGAAGGCGCTGTCGTCGACCAGCAGCACCGACTGCGAATGCATCGACGGCTTCATCTCCTTGCGGGTGAACCAGTCGGCGAACGCCATCGGCAGGAAGTGGCCGACGTCGATCACTTCGGTGGCCTGGCCCTTGATCACGGCCGAGCCGAGGATGCCGGAGGAGGAGCCGCCGACCTCGATGTTGAGCCGTTCCTCGACGATGTCGATGATCTCGTCGACGACGAGGCCCATGGAGCGGCCGTCGTCGGCGAACACCAGGATCGGCTGGGCGCCCTGGCTCGCGATGGTGACGCTCTCCATGGCGACCAGCGGCATCAGCTGCTCGCGGTACTGCACCATGTAGCGGCCGTTGGAGAACTCGATCTTGTCGGCGGGCAGCTCTTCCAGGCGCGTGACGAGGCCAAGCGGGACCGCCTTGGGCTGCGACGAGCCGGCGCGGAACACCAGCAGTGAGGTGGTCTGCTCGCCCGAGCCGATGTGATGGCCGGCGGCCTCGTCGGCCATGTCATGGGCCGAGGAGCCGGAGGCGCCGAGCGCTTTGGCGATGCCGTTGGGGTCGATGATCATGATGACGGCGCCGTCGCCCAAAATGGTGTTGCCGGAGAACATGTCGATGTGGCGCAGTTTCGTCGACATCGGCTTGACCACGATTTCTTCGGTGTGGAACACGCCGTCGACGACGATGCCGAAGGTCTGGCTGCCCACTTGCGTCACCACGATGAAGCCGTTCTCGGGATCGGAGGCCGCGCCGTCGTCGATCTTGAGCAGCTTCTTGAGATGGATCAGCGGCAGGAGCTTGTTGCGCAGGCGCAGCACCGCGGTCTCCTTGATGCGCTCGATGCGGTGCTCGGAGTTGGCGCGGGCGCGGACCAGCTCGACCACCGAGAGCTGCGGGATCGCAAAGCGGTCGCCGGCAGCTTCCACGATCAGCGCGGAGACGATGGCGAGGGTCAGCGGGATCTTGATGGTGACGGAGGAGCCTTCGCCGGCCACCGACTTGATGTCGATGGTGCCGCCGATCTGGTCGATATTGGTGCGGACCACGTCCATGCCGACGCCGCGGCCGGAGACCGAGGTGACGGCGGCCGCGGTGGAAAACCCCGGCGCGAAGATGAACTTGTGAATCTGCGCTTCGCTCATCTTCTCGAGCTCGGCCTCGGTGACGAGACCGGACGAGAGCGCCTTGGCCTTGATCTTCTCGGTGTTGAGGCCTCTTCCGTTATCGGCGATGCAGATGATGATGTGGCCGCCCTCGTGGTAGGCGGACAGGCGAATGGTGCCCTGCTCGCCCTTGCCGCTCGCCAAGCGCTCGGCGGGGGTCTCGAGGCCGTGATCGGCGGAGTTGCGCACCATGTGGGTGAGCGGGTCCTTGATCAGGTCGAGCACCTGGCGGTCGAGCTCGGTGTCGGCGCCGTGCATCTCCAATTCGATCTGCTTGCCGAGTTCGCTGGAGAGGTCGCGGACGATGCGGGGCAGCTTCTGCCAGGCGTTGCCGATCGGCTGCATGCGCGTCTTCATGACGCCTTCCTGCAGCTCGGCGGTGACGTTGGAGAGGCGCTGCAGCGGCACCTTGAACTCGGTGTCCTCGTTGCGGCGGGAGATCTCCAAAAGCTGGTTGCGGGTCAAGACCAGCTCGGAGACCATGGTCATCAAATGCTCCAGCGTATCCACGTTGACGCGGATCGACTGGTTGGCGACGCGGTCGCCCTCGCCGGCACTCTCGTCGGCCATCGACTTCTTCGGCGCGGCCTTTTCCTTGGCGGGCTTGGCGGTTTCCTTGGCCTGCTTCGCTGCTTGCTTGGCGGCAGGCGCTTCGGCAGCCGGCGCGGGCTCGGCCTTGGCCATCGGGGCGGGGACCGGCGCTTCGATCGCGGTCTCGCGGAAGGCGCGCTCGAGCTCGTCGAGCGAGACTTCGCCCGGACGCAGCGGACGCTCCAGCGTCTGCTCGACCAGCGAGCCGGTGGTCATCTCTTTTGCCGGGGCCGGCTTGGCTTCGGCACCAGGTGCGTCCGGCACCAGCGGCGGCGCTTCGGCAACGGGAGCAGAGCTTCCCGCGGCCGGCATCGGCTGCGCCGAGCCTGACGCGATCGGCGAAGCCGACGCTGACATCGCCGCCATGCCCTGCTCGACCATCGCTTCCAGCTTGTCGATGAGATCGCGGTCGTTGCCCTCGGGCTCGGCTTCGGTCGCCTCGAGGCCGGCGAGGATCTCCTTGATGCGGTCGATCGAGGACAGGATCACCGTCACGGCCTGCCCGGTCACCGGCATGCCGTCGCGGAATTTGCCCATCAGGGTCTCGCCGGCATGCGCCAGCGCTTCGAGCCGCGGCAGGCCGAGGAAGCCGCAGGTGCCCTTGATGGTGTGGACCAGGCGGAAGATGTTATCCAGGATCTTGGCGTTGTTCGGCTCCTGCTCGAACTTCACCAGCTGATTGTCGACGGTGTCCAGGCTCTCGCTGGTCTCCGTCAAGAACTCCCGCAACAGATCATCCATGAGCTACGCCTTACTGACCTCGACCTGCACCTGGACGCCCGAGCCGTCGCGCCTGGCAATCGACGGAAGTCCGCTTCTGGATCGTTAGACATCCCCTTTCACGGTCCCGTTAATTTCAGCCTCCGTGCTAATACGGATATTGAAGAGAAGTTTGCCGTTCGGCCGGATGCGAAAGCGTTTTTCGGCAAAACCGGCAGCACGCTGCGGCGGCAAAGCGCGTGAGGTAAAGGCAACCACAATCGCATGACGAGCCGCGCTCGAAAGTCCTGCTGCTGAAGGGCGATATGCGTGAGGCGCGCGAAATCGAATCGCGCGGCCGGCAAGCAGCTGCGCTCACGCGGCCATCGCTTCCCGGCTTGCCGGGATTTGCGAAGTTCGCGTTTGCGGTAAACGGACGGTTACCCCGCAGCCGCTGCGGCCCGTGCTGCGCTAACCCAGCCACGAGGCGGCGGCAACGTCGCCAGCCGGACGATGCTCCGCCAGGCAATCGTTGATGGCGGCGACATGAAAGCGCCCTTGCCGCTCTTTCCTGCGATGGCTGCAGGGACCGAGACGCAGAACCCCGTGAGCGAATCGCCCGTTCTTGTCTCATCGCCAATGCGGCAGGTTGTCTGCCTTAATGGCGATATGGACGACACACAACCTTTGCAATAAAATTTATTGTGGTGCAACTACATGACGAATGATGCGCGGCGCCAATCATTCATCGCATGCGCGGATTGACCTGCATGACCGCGAGCAGCCGCCCGCCCAACCAGTTGCTGCAAAGGCTCGACGCGGCAGACTTCGATCTGCTGCGGCCTCATCTGGCGACGGTCGCAATGGTCAGGGAGTCTGTCTTGGGCAAGGCGGGCGCCGCGCTGAGACACGTCTACTTCCCGCACGGCGGTTGCGTGTCGATCACGGTGGGTCTGTCGGAAGGACAGATGATCGAGGTCGCGATGCTGGGCCGCGACAGCGTCGTGGGCGCCGGCGCGGCGCTGGCCGACGGCATCGCGCCGGCGGACGCGGTGGTCCTATTCCCCGGGGCAGCATCCCTGCTGGACATCGAGGCGTTCCGGGCGGTGGCCGCCGCAAGCGCGCGGTTTCGCAGCCTCATGGTCCGCCACGAGGAGGCCCTGCTTGCGCATGCTCAGCAATCTTTGCTCTGCAACACGCTCCACTCCGTCGAGGCGCGGCTGGCGCGCTGGCTGCTGCGGGCCCGCGAGCTCTCCAACAGCGAGATGCTCCCGCTGACGCAGGAAGCGCTGGCGCGGATGATCGGCGTCAGGCGCAACGCCATTTCGCTGGTCGCACATGCGCTTCAGCAGGCCGGCATCATTCACTACGCCCGCGGCCAGATCGAAATCGTCGACCTGCAAGCGCTGGAGACGACCTCCTGCGGCTGCTACTCCGCGGTGAAGGCCCACCACACGCGCCTGATCGGCGCCCTGCCATGACGATGGCGCCGGCTGCATGCCGAGATGCACACAGCGTCGCGGCGATCCGCGCGACCGGACGTCTTGTCCCAATTGCCAATATATCCCGATGGGCAGATGATGAAACTACCCGTGCGGGGAGCGCTTTCGCTTGCCGCGACTTTGCTGGTGCATGAGACGGAGACGGCCTTGGAAACGATGGTGCGCCCATCCAACGGTTTCCTGTCCGCGCTGTCGGCAGACGATTATGAATTGATCCGTTCGCATCTGCGCACCGTGGATCTGCCGCACGACGCGGTGCTGGTCGAGACTGGCGAGACGCTCAGGCGGGCCTACTTTCCGCACCGCGGCGTCATCTCGCTGGTGGTGAAGCTCGCCAGGGGCGAGCATGTGCAGGTCGCCATGATCGGCCGCGACAGCCTGCTCGGGACGCTCTCGATCATGGGCGATGCCTGCGCGCTGAACACGGCGATGGTGCTGGTTCCCGGCGTCGCATCCGTGATGGATCTCGACCGGTTGCGCGGCGCGGCCGAGCAGAGCAGCACCCTGCGGACGTTGCTCACGCGTCACGGGCTGGCGGTCTACGTCCAGGTCCAGCAGACCGCGGCCTGCAACGTCGCCCATCCCGTGGAGTCGCGGCTGTCGCGCTGCCTGCTGCACACCCATGATTTGTCGGGCGACTACCGGCTGCTGCTGACCCAGGAGGCGATGGCGCACATGATCGGGGCCCGGCGCAACAGCGTGTCGCTGGTCGCCAACACCCTCCAGCACGCCAATTTCATCCATTACAGCCGCGGGCACATCCAGATCCTCAATCTCGACGGGCTGCGCCAGACCTCATGCGAATGCTACGCCACCGTGAAGGCCCAATACGACCGGCTGCTCGGCCGGCACTGACCGCCGTCCGCGCATGGTAAACCTTCGGCTAATGCCGGCGCGCAAACACGCTCCGTCCTGCTACCGGAACTGAAATGCGAATGCCCTAGACACGGGGCTCGCGCCGCACGCGCTGCGCGACCGATGAACCGCAATCAGGACAGGCAAAGCCATGTTTGAAGTGACCGCCGCGCCTGCTCGGAAAGCGATCGACATCGAGCCCGCGCGCGAGCCCGGTGCCTATGAGGCGCTGGTGGCGGAGATCGGCGAGGACGGTGCCCAGGAAGTGCGCACCGTGTTCTGGAGCGAGACCCGCGCACGCCTGCAACTGTTCCGCTCGCTCGCCCTCGCGCAGCACCATGCCAGGATCGCGCGGGAAGCGCATTCGCTGAAGAGTGCGGCCGGAACGTTCGGCTATGTCAGGCTCGCGGCGCTGGCGCTGCGGCTGGAGAAGACGGCGGAGACGCTTGAGGAGAGGCAATTCCACGATTTGCTGGACCTGATGGCTGCCGCCTTTGACGCCGCCCGCGCGCAAGAGCCGCAGAGGTAGAAAACTGCGTGCAAAACCCGCCGTAATTCTACGGCTTGGGATTTTTAGAGATGGCTAATCATAGGTGGCGATAGTCGCCGGAAACCAGGAGGGTTTCCATGTTCACCTATGAGACTGCGGACCAGAAAGAGGTCCGTCGCTTCCGCATCGCGCAGTTCAACGGCCGCATGGCGACGGTGAAATCTGGCGAGGCGACGGTGACTGGTTTCGTTCGCTCGGTGCTGGAGCATGAATCGAGCATGCCGCCGCGCTGGACCATCACGATCATCCCGAACGCGCCGAAGGAAGGGCCCAAGCCGCTGCGGCCCGGCTCGCGCGCGCGTCCCTTCGCCGAAGACTATTTCTGAGCGCGATCGGCCACAGGCCCGCGCAACACTAAGATCTCAATCGATCGAATGCAGCAGCGCCGCACGGACGAGGTCCGCGGTGTTGCGCGCGCCGAGCTTGCGCATCGCCTCGGCGCGATGGCTCTCGAAGGTGCGCGGGCTGATCTGCATCCGCAGCGCACCCTGCTTGTTCGAATAGCCCTCGCTGATCAGCCGCAGCACCTCGCGTTCGCGCTTGGTCAGCCGCTTCTGGCCCGACAGGCCGAGCAGCTCTGCGCCGGGGAGGCGCTGCGGCTGCGCTGCGCGAGCAGGCTTCAATTCGGCATCATCGGTGCCGGACGGGGCCGGCAGGCCCCCCTTGTGAGGACCGGCAAGCTGCTTGACGAGGCCGCAAACGCGCTCGGTCTGCGCCAGCGCATTCTCCACCACCCGCTGCAAATAGGCGCGGTCGCCGGTGACGGGCGCGAGCTGATCGCTGTGATGCTTGATCTCGCCCATGTAGAGCAGCAGCGCAGTCAGGGGGCCGTTGAGCTCGCGGGCGATGGCGGCGGCCATTTCGTCGGCCGCCTTGGCACGGGCCGCGTTCAGGCGGACGAAATCGAGCTCTTCAGCTGGAGCAGCGCCGCTTTCATACCATTCCGACGACCGCGAATCAGTGGCCGTATCATTCTGTGACCCCATGTGATTCGTTTACCGGAACCCACCCCGGTCTGTGGTTAACTTTTTGCTCCGTAAGACTACGGTGATTTTGACGTTTTTGTGCTGAAATACGGACATCGGCACAATTTGTGCTTGCGGGCTGCCGCCATTCAGCGCGCCGGGGTTGAGATTTCCGCTTAACCACGGCGTCCGGGCCGATGCTCCCGGCTCCCGGCCTTTACCGATTAATTAACAATGACTTGCTTCTCTTGGCAGCACTGAGAGCGCGCAAATGCCTCCCCGCATCTGGCCCTTAGCCTGGCGGGAAACGCTGCGAAAGAATTGCGTGCCATGAACGAGATCAATCGGCTGTCGGAGTTCTTGCAGAGGCTGACGCCGCTGTCGCGCAGCTGCCTGCTCAGCGAGCTCGAGCGGCTCGAGCTCTGCGGCATCGACATGCCGGGCTCGGCCGAGATCCAGGCGCGCCTGCGCGCCGAGTTTCGCAAGGACGGATCGAGCCAGGCGCGCGCCACCAGCCCGTCGCGCCATTTCTTCGCGCCGCTCGAGCTGCTGCTGATCGACGGCGCGCCCGAGCATGCCAATATCGGGCGGATCTCGCGCAACACCCTCACCCCGATCTGGGAGTGGATCTGCCGCGATCTGCTGCCGACCATGGCGCGCGACTACATCAAGGCGATCAACGACCAGGTCGCCGCCAACAACCCGAAGGAAGTGCTGAAGACCGCCTCGATCTTCCAGACCAAGGTCCTCAAGGTGCTCGAGAACACGCTGGCCTCGGCCGAGAGCACCGAATTCGCGCGCGGCAAGCTCGCGCAGTACACGGCCTCCCGCGCCGCTTTCGACGACGTCAGGAAGATGCAGCATGTGCTGCGCGCCGGCGACGCGCTGCCGAAATTCAACGCGAAGCTGCCCGAGAAGATCGCGAAATTCGACGATGGCCTGGTCGCGCAGATCACGGCGCAGCTCGATGCCTTCAAGAAGGCGCATCCCGAAGCGCTGCCTTACGCGCTGACGCTGGTCGCACGGCGCCTGAAAACGCCGTGGCAATTGGTGCGCCTCGCCACCAAGGCGGCCGCCAGCAAGAGCGCCGCAGACGTCGCCGTGACGCCCTATGCCTGTGTCGTTCCGATGGTGCTCGACAGGCTCGACGACAAGCGCCTCGCGCTGCGGGTCGCGCTCCGGCACAACCGCGTGCTGGTTGCGCGCGACCTGCTCGCGGAGATCTACGACACCGAATATGCGCTCAAGGTCCGCATCGACGGCATCGAGGCCAGTGAATGGGGCATCCGCCTTCAGCAGCTGATGGACGCGATCGCGGCACTGGTGTCCGCGGAGGTGAGCCGCTTCCCCGCCAATGTCGGCCACATTCTCGGCTCGCGACGGCTGCGCAGCCACGACACGCTCGGGGGCAAGCTCTCCTATCTGGCCTGGAAGGGACGCGACGCCGTGCAGGACGGCGCGGCGGCGTTTCGCAAATTGATCGGGCAGACCTAGGAGCATGATCCGGAAAAGTGTGCAGCCGTTTTCCGGCAGGATCATGCTCAAACGATAACGCGCGCGGCTAACGCGGCAGGCACAGGAAGCGGTCCATAAATCGCCCTGACAGCACGAACCTGAACCACCAATAGATCATCCGCCGCATCGACATAGCTGTAATCCTCGACAGCCCACCCACCGGCTGCGCGGAGCAATAGCGCAGGTGCAGCAATGCGCATGTGAGCTGCTTCACACTTGCGCCGGCCCGGCCGGACGCATTGTCGCAGAACCGTCACGAGCGAAGGCGGAACCTGCCCGCATCGCGCGAAAATGAGTTCGTCGCTCGTGGCCCATGCAACTATCCTCCCGATGCTCTGCAGAAGCATCGAGAAGGAGGGTCGCGATGAGACCGGCTCGAGTGACATGGACGATGGTGGCGCTGCTCACGGGCGCGCTGGCGCTCACATCGGCGACGACGGCGCAGACCTCGCCGCCGCAAGGCAACGCCGCGCCGACTGCCGACAACGCGGTGCTGCTCACCGTCTTCTTCAAGCACGACCAGTCCCGCCCGCTGAACGAGCTGAACGCGCAGCTCGAGAAGCAGGGCTACTACAAATCCTTCCCACCGCCCGGCGTCGAAGTCGTGAGCTGGTACGTGATGATGGGGATCGGCCAGGTGATCACGCTGCGCCTGCCCGCCTCGCGCCTGCGCGAAGTCAATCGCGTCATCGAGGACACCGCGTGGGGTCCCTACCGCACCGAGTTCTATCCGACCTACGACTACAAGGCTGTCGGGATGGCTCAACACGACAAGGCCACAAGCAATTGAGACGTCCATTATTCAATTGGGCGAAACGCGAACGGCATCGTCCTATTGCAGGACACCGCTGCTTCTTGCGCACGAGATGCAACGTTCGAGAATCTGCCGCGATGACGGTGTCACGCAGCCGTCACGCGCGGTCAGACGTAAAAACTTCTCTAGCGAGATCCGTACAATTTTAGACGTGCTGCGTGCTTTAACGTTACCCAGATAATTCAACAATCGGCTCAAGCCCTCCATATTTGAAACTGCTCCCATCGCTAACACCGTTCGCGGAACGGGAGTGTTTTGCGATGAACGACGAACTTGTAGAACTCGCCGGACGAAGGCCCAAAACCTTCGGACGGCGAAAAATGATGCCGCGCGCATGCGTCGCCGACAGCAAGCGCCACCTGCGCGCTTTCCTCGCAGAGGTGCTGGAGGATCTCGGCTTCGTCACCAGCGAATGTGCCAGCGCCGAAGAGCTGCAAGCCGTGCTGACCAGCGACTTGCCGGACCTGATCCTGCTCGGCATCGCCGCCGACGGCATCGAGCCCGGGAAATTCCTGGAGACGCTGGTGCGCGAGGCCTTCGACGGCAAGGTTCTGACGGTGGGCGCCCGCGAGTCGATCATCGTCAAGGCGGTGCAGCAGGTCGGCGAGGAATATGGCCTTGCGATGCTGCCGCCGCTGACGACGCCCTTTGCAGCGGAGACGCTGCGCGAGCGCATCGCGGTGCTGCTGCCGGAGGAGCCGGCGCCGAGCCCGGCCGTGCATGTCGGCGAGGCCCTGCATGCCGGCTGGCTCGAGCTCTGGTACCAGCCCAAGATCGACGCGCGCACGCTGATCCGCAGCGGTGCCGAGGCGCTGGTGCGGATGCGGCATCCGACCTGGGGCGTCGTGCCGCCCGCCTATTTCATCCCTGAAACGCACGATCCGCATCTGCGCGACCTGTCGGAATTCGTGATCGAGCGCGCCGTGCAGGACTGGCACTATCTCCTCGAGCAGCAGAGCCCGGTCGATCTCTCGATCAACCTGCCGGCGTCGTATCTGAAGGAGCCGCAGGCCGCGCGCGAGCTCTGCCGCCGCATGCCGACGCATCCGGCGTTCGGCGGACTGACGATCGAGATCGACAGCGAGGAGGCGATCCGCGACCTCGATCTCCTGGCCGAGGTCGCGCGCGAGGTGCGCCTGCACAATATCGGCCTGTCGATCGACAATCTCGGCGCCAACTGGCCGTCGCTGATGGACCTCGACAAGATTCCCTTCATCAAGCTGAAGGCCGACCGTCACTTCGTCACCGGCAACGCCAATGACCGCCTCAAGCGCACGGTGTGCCGCCACATCGTCGAGCTCGCGCATAGCTACGGCGCGTGCACCATCGCCGAAGGCGTCGAGAGCCGCGCCGATCTCGTCGCCGCGAACGAGCTCGGCTTCGACCACGTGCAGGGCTATCTGTTCGGCAAGCCGATGCCGCTGAAGAAGTTTGCAAGGAGCGCGCTGACGCGGACCGTGATGGGAGGAGAATGAGGCTATCGCCTCACCGGCCGCCGCGCGACGCAGAGGCGCGCGCGGTCGCAGCAATCGATTCCCAAGGACAGCTCGCAAAAGCGATGAGATTCCGGGTCATGCTCTAGCGGCAGACCCAGGCGCCATTAACCAGCACGCGGACACAAGCTGGCGCCGCGACAGCGGCTCCTACGGTCGCTGCACCCACCGCTGCTCCACCGACAACGGCACGGCGCGTCGTTCGACGCGCGACGCCGGCGACACTCGCTGGAGTCGCCGGTCGCCCTACGCGGGCCTCTGCGCTCTGGATCGAGAATGAAAGGCCAGCCTCTTCCGGCCACTGCACCGAGCCCATGGCTGCGCAGACAACAATGGCGCCGGCCAGCCAGAAGTTCATTCCGTGTCGCATGACGCTCCTCCTTCGCTTCGAGTTTCCAACAATGCTATTTGGCGTTTCGGTTCTTGCTTGCGCCTTTGAGAGGTGCCGAGGGCCGCGCGCTCCCCGATTCGGCAGCCTGAATACAAGAGAGAAGATCAACGTAACTTTGAGCATAGGGGACCGAAATGACCTCGGCTTCGCAGCTATCCCGAGCAGGGCCGGCACTTGCCGACCAAAGCGCGCTCAGTTGCTGCTGGGCATCCGTTTCATCGCTCATGCATTTCTCGAGGCTCTGACCCAGAACGACTCCGTTTGCCTTGTCATCGGCCACCGTTGCCTTGCACAGCGCCTCGACATTCAGGTGGGGGACGCGATCAGAAACGGGCGTGACCAGTTGGCCCCCGAGAAGTGCCGCCGACAAAAGCGCAACCTTCATGCTGTTCTCCTCAGGTTGTGCCAGACCTTGAGCTGGGGCTGCTCGCACCGCGGCTCCCGCCTACCCGTTGCGATCAGCTGCTCGTAACCCTCCTGACGGCGGGCGGAGACCAGCTGCCGTTGATGATCGAAGGCGTCTTCTCGTTCGGCCAATACATCCGCAGCATCAGAACGAACTTGCCGGCCGGGGCGGGCAGCCAGTTGGACTCCTTGTCCCTTCCAGGCGAGTCCTTCTGGATATAGAGGTCGACCGTTCCGTCCGGATTGGACTTGAGATTCTGACGCGCACTGATCGAATAGCGGTTGATCGGATTGGGGACGAAGAAATATTTCTCGTCGTACATCGTCAGCGACCAGAAGCCGCCCACGGGAGGAAGCTGCCCCTTCGGGAAGCGCATCACATACTTGTTGCTGCCGACGTAATCTTTGCCATCGATGTCCTTCTGCGACGTCGGATAGCAGGCATCTTGGATTCGGTTGGCACCGAGCCCGATGGCGGTGACCAGGGCGCGATTGAGATAGTCGGTGCCGTAGACGCCGGTCTCCGTGTCGAATGCCCAGCCGTTCGTGTTCCTGATGGCCTTGTTGACCTTGAACTGGATCATGATCCGGTCGAAACCGACTTGCGGGATGCGCTTCGCAAAATCGGCGTCGAGCTTGCTCGCGTCGAAATCCTTGCCCGGAACGAGACCGATCTTCGCGAATTTGGCCAGCTCAGGAGCGTCGGCGGCTCCCGGCGGATTCCGCTTCATCAGTTGAGCCAAAAGGCTGAAATAGGCCACGGCGTCCATACGATTGACCTGATCGCGCACCGGGGTGGTCATGTCGATCGTCGAATCGACCTTGCCAGCTGGAGGCGTGTAGGATGTCCCGTATGCGCTCAAGGGGAAGAGCTTGCACTCATCCTGGGCGGCGTGCACCGCCGCGTAGTCCTCAGCTGTGCCGGTACAGTAGATGCGACCTAGAATCCACACGATGCTCGTGGGCGACTTGTACTCCTTCACGCCGGCAGGGAGCTTGCCTTTCCAACCCGGGCCGGTGATCGCATAAGTCTGCGCCTTGGTCCCCGTCGTGCGCTTGCCCGGGACCTGGAATACGTTTGTCCAGCCATCAAGCATCGGAAACAGAAAATAGCGGTCCTTCATGTCGGGAATGGCGACGACCCACGGCTCGTCCCCCACGTCGATCCACGCACTGGTGTAGAGCGTATCCGCATTCGGAGCCGTCACATCCTTGAAGCTTGCGTCGGGATAGGTCCGCAGCTTGATGAATTGCCCCATAGGCCCGCGCGTGCCCTCGACGGAGGCTTTATTGGTCATGACCCGTCGCGTTATCTCCATCGTCACGAGTGGATAGCCGAAGACGTAGGCATCGGTGGCAAGCCAGAAATCTTCGCCTCCTTCGACCGCGCTCAACAAAGGACCGTCGTAATCCGCTCGGCCGGCCGAGAGTGCAAGTGCCGACATCGCGCTTCCCAAACCGGCAGATAGAAGATTTCGACGCGTAATGTTCATGACGCCACTCCCAAACCTGCTGTGATAGGCCACTCTGATCTCGAGAGTTCAATTGACGATGGACACTCCCGCAATGGTGCGCGGATTTCCGTCGGTCGAGGAGGGTGCCGGTCATTGGCCCATCGGCAAAACCTGCAGGGATACCGGCCAAGCGCTGTTACGTTATTGCGAAATAGGCACGCGATACATCGAGGAGAGAACTCGCGTCATCCAATGAGACAGTGCGCGCCGGGACAGACGTTGATCTAGATCAACATCGATGCCCGCACATGCCTGGTCGGGACTTGCGCTACATCGCGCTCACGCAAACCGCCGCGCGAAGAAGACGCAGACCACCACGAGCGCAGTCGCGGCGATCATGCTCCAGGCGACCGGCTCGTGCAGCAGCAGACCTGCGAGCGCGAGGCCGAAGAACGGCTGGAGCTGCTGCAACTGGCCGACACGCGCGATGCCGCCGATTGCAAGGCCCCGGTACCAGAAGATGAAGCCGAGGAACATGCTGAAGACCGAGACATAGGCCAGCCCGATCCAGGCCGGCGCACCGACATCGTTCCATGCCAGTGGCGAGGTGAGAGCCGCAACCGGCACCATCAGCGGCAGCGCAAGCAGCAGCGCCCAGGAGATCACCTGCCAGCCGCCGAGGCGGCGCGACAGCGCGGCGCCTTCGGCATAGCCGAGGCCGCACAGCACGATCGCGGCTACCATCAGGAGATCGCCAGTGAGCGAGGCCGAGCCGTCGCTGGACATCGCAAAGCCCGACACCGTCGCGCTGCCGAGCACGGCGAACAGCCAGAACAGCGGCTGCGGCCGCTCCCCGCCGCGCAGCACGGCGAAGATCGCGGTCGACAGCGGCAGCAGGCCAATGAAGACGATCGAATGCGCCGAGGTGGTGTGCTGGAGCGCGAGCGCGGTCAGCAGGGGGAAGCCGACCACGACGCCGATGGAGACGATCGCGAGCGAGGCGAGATCCTTGCGCTCCGGCCGCGCCTGACGAAGCAGGAAGAGCACGGCCGCACCGATCAGCGCAGCGATGATCGCGCGCGCGGAGGTCAGGAACAGGGCGGAGAAGCCGCCGACCGCGACGCGCGTCGCCGGAAGCGAGCCGCTGAAGATGATGACGCCGAGAATTCCGCTGCCCCAGCCGCTGCCCGCAGATTGCATTTTCGTCTCGCTTGTTGTGTCGCCATCTTCGGCGTTCCGCGCTGGCGAGACCAGCGACAATCCAGTACAATCCGGCTGAACTGTATGGGTATGGAAGGCAGTACACCCTGGACGGCATGGCGCAGACGAAGGGACCCGGCGGAACGCGGACCCTTGATGTGATGAGCGCGATCCGCGCCAAGGTCGCGGGCCGCGCACTCAGTGCCGGCGACCGCCTGCCGTCGATCCGCAGGCTTGCCGCCACGATGGGCGTCTCGCCGTCCACCATCGTCGAAGCCTATGACCGGCTCGCCGCCGAAGGCCTGATCCGCGCCCGCCGCGGCTCGGGCTTCTATGTTTCACCGACGGCGGCGCCGCCGCTGGTACTTGCCGAGGCCGAGCCGCGCCGCGACCGCGAGATCGACCCGTTCTGGGTCTCCAGGCAATCGCTCGATAGTGACACGGCCGTGCCAAAACCCGGCTGCGGCTGGCTGCCGCCGGAGTGGATGCCCGAAGAAGCCTTGCGCCGCGCCACCCGCGCGCTGGCGCGGACCGAGGCGAGCGTGCTGACCAATTACGGCTCGACGTCCGGCTCGCTCACGCTGCGCCGTATGCTGCTCGCGCGCCTCGCCGAGGACGGGATCGAGGCCTCGATCAACCAGCTGATGCTGACGGGCTCGGGCACGCAGGCGACCGACCTGATCTGCCGCTTCCTGCTGCGGCCCGGCGACACCGTGCTGGTCGACGATCCCTGCTACTTCAATTTTCGCGCATTGCTGCGCGCGCATCAGGTCAGGATCGTGAGCGTGCCTTACACGCCGTCGGGTCCCGACGCCGCGCGCTTCGAGCAGATCCTCGGCAGCGAAAAGCCGCGGCTCTACATCACCAATTCAGCGCTGCACAACCCGACCGGCGCGACCATCTCGCTCCAGAGCGCGCACCGGCTGCTGACCGCGGCGGCGGCGCACGACCTCACCATCATCGAGGACGACATCTTCGGCGACTTCGAGCCGGAGCGCTCGCCGCGCCTGGCCGCGCTGGATGGCCTGAACCGCGTGATCCGCATCGGCAGCTTCTCCAAGACACTGTCGGCCTCGGTGCGCTGCGGCTACATCGCCGCGCGGCCCGACTGGACCGAGCATCTCGTCGATCTCCAGGTTGCGACCAGTTTTGGCGGCCCAAGCCCGGTCGCCACCGAGATCATCGCAAATGTCCTGGCCGGCGGCAGCTATCGCAAGCACATGGACGAACTCAGGCAGAAGCTCGTGCGGGCGCGCCGCGACGTCGCGCGCAAACTTCAGGCGCTAGGCATAGAACCCTGGCTGATGCCGCACGGCGGCTTTTTCCTCTGGTGCCGCCTCGCGGGCGGACAGGATGCCACCCAGGTCGCCCGCGCAGCGCTGAATGAAGATGTCGTGCTCGCGCCTGGCAACGTCTTCAGCGTGTCGCAGACCGCACAAAACTTCATGCGGTTCAACGTGACGCATATGAACGAGCCGCGGATCTGGGATGTGCTGCGGCGGGCGTTGAAGGCGGCGCCGGCATGATGGCCGACGAGAAGGCGCCGCGGAGAACATTCAGTTCGCCTTGATGCCGGCCTCGCTGATCAGCTTGCCCCATTTCGCGCTTTCATTCTCGATGAAGCGGCCGAACTGCTCGGGCGAACTCGGCGCGGGCTCTGCGCCGAGGGTCCGGATCTTCTCGGCGACCGACGGATCCTTCAGGGCCTTCACGAAGGCTTCGTTCAGCCTGCCGACGATGTTTGGCGGCGTGCCGGCGGGTGCAACGAGCCCGAACCAACCCACGGATTCGAAACCTGCGATGCCGCTTTCGGCCAAAGTCGGCACGCCGGGGAGCGATGACAGGCGGCGCGCCGAGGACACGCCGATCGCGTTGAGCTTGCCTTCGAGGATCAGCTGCTTCGATGCGGGAACATCGAGCACCGCGAAGGGGACATGGCCGGCGAGGACATCGACCGTCGCCGGCGCGGTCCCACGATACGGGACCAGCTCCATGGCGATCCCGGCCTTTTGCGTGAACAGCGCCGCCGTCAGATGCATCGCCGTCGAATTGCCGCCATGTCCGATCGACAGCGCACCCGGCTTTGCCTTGGCGAGCGCGATCGTCTCCACCGTCGAATGCGCCGGCACGTTGGCGGAGGCGACCAGCACGAAAGGGATTTCCGCAAGCAGGGTGATGGGCGCGAGCTGCTTCGGATCGAACGGCATCGACGGATTGAGGTGCGGGTTCACGGTCAGCGCACCTGCCGGCGCGACGCCGAGCGTGTAGCCGTCCGGCGCGGCCTGCGCGACCGCGGCCATGCCGATATTGCCCCCTGCCCCGGCGCGGTTTTCGATCACCAGGCCCTGCTTGAGCTCGGCGGTGACCACCGGCTCGAGTGCACGGATCACGGTATCGGCGCTGCCGCCGGGCGGAAAGGTCACGATGATCTTGATCAATTGCTCCGGATAGGCCGCCTCGCCCGCCTCCAGCGGCAGCACGGCGAAAGTCACGGCCGTCAGCACGGTCAGGATGCGGCGCCTTGCAACGTGAAACACGTTCTCCTCCTCGCGTTCTCGTTACGCCGCAGCGCCGGTGATGCGCGCCAGCAAGCCCGGTGGATGGTCGGGCGCGGCTTGCCCGCGCCAGGCGATGTGCTGGTCAGGCCGCACCAGCACCAGCTTCTCGGCATAGGCGCCGTTCGCCTCATCGGCCGCAATGTCGACCAGCGCCAGCGGCACGCCGCGCTCATCCGCCGCGGATTTCAGCGATGCCACGTCGATCGCCGGATCGAACCGCAGCAATGTGTAACCCGGCCCGAAGGCGTCGTAGAGCGATCGTCCATCACGCAGGAACAGATGCGGCGCACGGGCGCCCGGCACGGTGGAGGGCGTAAAACTGCCCATCGCGTAGGCCGGCGGGGTTTCGCCATCATAGGCGATGATCGGCGAGGCATCGTAATAGTAGCCGAAGTTGAGGCCGGCGCAGCAATATTGCTGAACGTTGAGATCGTAGGCCGCTCGCGCCAGCGCCGCGCGCGCCGCATGGCCGCGCGGGGTGTCGTCCTCGATCTCCGCCGAGACACCGCCGCGCTGCGCCATCATCTTCATGGCGTGGTCCATCGCAAAGCGCGAGACTTGCTCGGTGATCGGCTGACGCTCCGCCTCATAGGCATCGAGGATCGCGGCCGGCGCCCAGCCGTTGAGATGCGCCGCCAATTGCCAGCAGAGATCGACGGCGTCCGCAATGCCCGCATTCATGCCATAGCCGGCATATGGCATCCATAGATGCGCGGCATCGCCGCAGATGAAGACCCGACGATCGCGGAAGCGATCGGCCACCAGCCTGCGCCCGACCCAGTCTTCCTTGCTGAGGATTTTGTACTCGAAGCGCTCGTCGACGCCGAGGATGGCGCGGATCGACCAGTCGCGGTCGACCGAGTCGAACTCGGGCTCGTCGGGCTTCAGATGATTGTGGATCAGCCAGCGATCGTGGCCGTCGATCGCGACGGTCGTGCCCGATCGTCGCGGGTTGAGCGAGAGCACCATCCAGGCCGGCTTGTGCGCGCCCATCAGCTGCTTGAGTTGCGGGGCTTCGATGTAAGTCGATTGCACGCGCTGGATCACCGGCGTTCCGGACAGGTTCGCCCCGATCGATTTGCGGACGAACGAGCGGCTGCCATCGCAGCCGATCACGAAGCTGGCTTCGATGGGGAGTGTCTCTCCGCTGTCGAGATTGCGCGCCTGCGCGACGGCATGGTCATCATCCTGCTGGATCGAGGTGATTTCGGTGCGCGCCAGAATGGTAATGCGCGGCTGCGCGGCGGCGTGGCTGAACAGGATCGGCTCGAGATAGATCTGGTTGATCCGGTGCGGCGGCTCGGGCGTCGGCCACCAGGTGTCGGGGCCCCCGGTGGCGCTGTAGCGGCGCGCGCGGGAGGGAATCTCGATGCGGCAAAGCTCGATGCCGGTCGCCGTGGTCCGGTACGAGCAGTCGTTCGGGAAGTCGGCGGGAAGTCCGGCGTCGCGCAGCTTTGCGGCGACACCGAGCCGGCGGAAGATCTCCATCGAGCGCGCGGAGACGTGATTGCATTTGACATTGGGCGGATCGCCGGCGTGGCGGATCTCCGCGACGACGACGTCGATCCCCCGCGAGGCCAGATCCATCGCCGCGGTTAGTCCCACCGGTCCGGCGCCCACGATCAGGACCTGTGCCTTCATGCTCGTCTCCATCCCCTTGCGCCGCGGTCTTGGCCGCCAGCATGTATTTGAAAATCGAAAACAACCCCATGCATAGTAGCTGGCCGCGGCCGGCGCGGCACCAGCCCACATTCGACGAACCATCTGATCAAGCAAGACAAATCTCGAAAGCGCGCGCCGGAGAGCTACCTGCCGAGAGCCACGACACAGCCGGTCGCAGCGCTGGGGGCGCGCGGGCCCCCTGACGGATCTAGACGAGTTCGCCGGTCCACCGGTCCCGCCCGTTCCAATACGGGCAGTGTGGGCAGGCCTCTCCCGTTGGATAGTCAATGCCCTCTTCGTGCGGACAGCCGATAATTCAGTCTGCCATCGCGACCGAGTGCACCGAATGCTGCTTTAGAAATAAAGCAATTTCGGCAAGCACCCTCTGATCGCTCCGCGCATCCGCGGTCTCCGACAGCCAACGGCGCAATTCGGGCTCCGCTCCTTCAGTTCGGATGAAGGAGACGGCTACTTTTGAGGCCCGCCGATTGTCGGGCCCATAGAACGCGATCGTGCCGAACGGATAGCCGCATTCCCTGCTTGGCTTTCTTCCGGAGCCACTTCTCAGGTTGCGGTCCGATCTTCATCGGCATCAGAGAGCACATCCCCCGTCGCGTTCACAACTTGCCTAGCCTGCTGCGGACTGATGGCGGAGAGGGAGGGACTCCGCAGGCCGTTTTCGCCCACGCCGCCAATTACCTCGACAAATCAACGCGGTTCGGCGGGTTAGGACTACTCTGACGACTACATTGCGGACTACAAGCAGCGATCAGCGCCGCAGAATCGCCTGGTCGCCTATCCCAGTCAATGATCATCGGGCCGGAACGGCTGGACGCTTGATTCATGGTTGACGTTGAGCAGCCTAAGCAGAAAGAAAAGATGGGCCTCTCGTCGGCAAAAACGCGTCGCCAAAGCTAGGACTGGGTGCTCGGGCTCCGAAACAGAGTAGGCGCTCCTGGACAATCTACGTGCCAAGTTCCCCCGACATGTCAGAGCGAAGTTGCAGCTGAGCGAATACCCACAAAGTCTGGTCGGCCAGATCAAAGGTCGATGCTGCCAAGCTTACGTGCCCGCGCGCCACGAGGAAGACGGCTGCTGGACAGTTCGGCGGCGTCTCGACCAACGACAACAGGGCGCCGACAGCGCTCCATGGCGTCCCCGGGAGGGGGAGCGCAAGGCGCTCGACCCGGCCCGTTATTCCCGGCGCGCAACTGCCGAGGCTCCCGTTAAGGGCTGTCCGGATGGCTCGTAGCGGCGAGCCAATCGACTGCTTTCTGCGCCAGGGCAGCGGCGGTAAAGATTGCTCGCTTGTCGGATTTGAGCACATCCAGCCAGCTGGCGAGATAGCAGGCATGGTCGGGCCTGGGTTCCAGTGCAATGCCAAGATCAGCGCAGAGGAACGCCGCCCCGATCTCAGCGACGAGCTCTTCGCGCGCGTAAGCGTTGTCTCCGAAGCGCTTACCCAAATCACGGTCGCAGCGATCCTTTGGCGAAGTCCAATGGACGAGTTCGTGAAGCAGCGTCGCATAGTAGCTTTCGGCTGCGCTCGACGTGGGCGTATCGATAAACTGACGATAAGACGGCATTTCGATACGGTCGGCTGACGGAACATAGCAGGCCCGGTTGCCTTTGTGGACGATCTTGGCTGTGGTGGCGGTGATAAAGGCATCGACACTGTCGATCCTCGTTGACATTGGTTCGGGGGCCGGGACCGGCGCAGGCTGAGCGGAAAGGCCGTCGATCTGCGCTACGTTGAATACCGTATAGGCACGGAGCAGTGGGATACGTTGAACGGCCTCTTTGCCCGTCCCTGGATCCTCTTCCGTGTGTTCGATGGTCTTGGCGTAGACCACCGTCGTGCCTAGCTCACCTTTGCGGACCTGAGCGCCCAGTGCCTGGGCCTGACGATACGTCATCCAAGTCGCCGACGTGTAGCCTTGTGCGATCGTTTCCGACCAGAGGATCAGCACATTGACCCCTCGATATGGCGTACCGTCGAAGCGTAGGGGTCGGGCCAGTGCGGCCGGCTCTGACGATGCAGCCCAAGGTTTGATCCAACTGCGCGTGCCCTGCTCGAGGTCGCCGATAATCTTCTCGGTAACGCGCTGATAGAGGTCCTCGCGGGGGTTCGTAGCGAGACGCTTGCTGAATGAAGCAGCTCCGTGGTGCTTGGATGATTGAGCTTGGTGTGGCCGGTTGGTCGCCATGATCGTCTCTCCGTTTGCCGTCGGGACCGCGTGATTGCAGCCTCGATGGCGGTGCTTGCGCCGGGAGGCGATCGACCTGCACCGTAGGCTGGAGCGCAGCGGAGGACGGCCGCGGAAGGGGTATTTTGACTTGCGCGAGGAGCCGCATGGCGGCGGGGAAAATAGCCCGACCGGCCGTTGCGGGAAGCGATCGGGGCCGCAGGCCCTTTAACTCTCGGTGATACCGTCCATCATCAGAGGCCCAACACCTCGTGCCCGATGGCTCGCAAACGGATGACGGTTCGCGACAAAACGGTTCACTTGGCGCACTATCCAAATGCGAAAAAATGGGCGCTTAATACTCAACGCGCTCTAGATCCGGCCGCAGTCGACAGAAGTCGCAATCGACTATTCACCGTGATGTGTTGCATCGCGCGACCACGCAGCCGAACGCGGAGGCCGGCGCAATTCATCCCAAGGCGATGCCGGTGATCCTGACGACGCCGGAGGAGGGTCGAGACCTGGATGACCGCGGCAACCGACGAAGCCCTGAAGCTGCAGCGCGGAGACGGCAGGGGGGACGGTCATTGCCCGATGTGCTCATGGTCACTGGACGCCGCGTATGTTCGATGTACAATTCTGAACCGAACCGGCCCAACCACAGATATAGTATTGGATTGGCCGGCGGGCTTGAATAAGGGGCATGCAAATGAACCAGGACAACTCTGACGGTGCGGTTCAGATGTTGGTCTGGGCCATCGAAGAAATAGAGAAGACCGGAAACAGGCAGGCGGAATGCTTTGCCCGTCAGGCATTGAGATGCCTTAGGCCATCGGATGGCGAACTCGCCGAGCCGGAAGTTAGCCCGCGTCGCATCGTGCAGCTTCGGCCCGGTCGCATTCGCACACCAGATCGGGATGGCAGCGCCAAACTCCGTTGACCATCTTCATCAACAACCCGCCTCCTGCCTTAGCATCTCTTTTTCGACCTCGTCTGCGAGGGAGCTCAGATGCACGGCCAGCCGCTCAAACAATTCGCGTTTTGCTTTATCGGACGCAGGATCGCGGATGAGGGCCCACTCCGCCGCGTCTTTCCGTAGCTTTTCGATTTGTGCCCGATAGTCCTCCATTGCGGGGTTGCGCCTTCTGAGCTCCCTTCCGTGAAGCGCCTGACGAGCGGCCAGGCAGCCAATGTGTATCGCGTACCTGCGCGTTGATTTAGATCAACCTTCAGCAAGTGTGATCGTCCAAGAGTCGGAGTGTGAGACCTCGATCTGGGTATTGGCATGAGAGGTTGGACGCCGCTTCTGATCTCGACGCTGATGTTGGGTGGATCACACGCAAGCGAGGCCGCCGTGCGGATCACAGACGATCCCGGTTGACGGATCGGGAAATATATTTTCCGGTACGAGCGGCTGCGCGCTTCGGGGCATGATGTAGTTATCGATGGTTTCTGTGCATCTGCCTGCACGATTGTCTTGGCGATGTTGCCTTCCAACAGAATTTGCGTCACGTCGCGTGCAGAACTCGCATTTCACGCCGCTTGGGACATTGGTCCTCGTGGGCGGCCCGTAACAAACGCTGGCGCAACTCGCATGATGTACTTGATGTATCCTGGCTCAGTGCGTCGCTGGATCGCCCAGCGTGGCGGATTAACGCGTCGAACAATCTTTCTGAGTGGAAGCCCATTGCAGGCCATGTATCGCTCATGCGCCGGAAAGAACTTTGCACCTTATCCAGATCAGTCGCCGAGAGAGCGAGGAGCAGCAAGTGGCTCTTCTGCGCCGCCGCCCTCGCCCCCTCGCTTAGCTCAATACTGATACGGATATTGACCCGGGCAGACGTAGCTGCCGTTGGCATCGTAGTAGCAACCACTGTTGTAGTTGTTGTAGTACCCGTAGGCTCCAGCCGCCGCGGCGGCGCCTACAGCAGCAGCACCGTAGCCCCAACCCGGTCGATAGCCGCCACCGTATCCTGGGTAGCCGGCGATTGGTCGTCCGGGACGGCCGGCGATTGGACGGCCCGGGTAGCCCGGTCGCCCTGGGCGTCCTGCAATTGGATGCGAAGGCCGAGGACCTCCAGCGACACGGTAGCCACGACCACCGTGGATACGTCCCGCATGAACGGCGCCGCCTCGAACGTGGGCCGCTCTCATGCCGCCACCATGAAAGCCTCCAGCGCGCATGCCGCCGCCGTGAAATCCTCCCCCACCGCGAAAGCCGCCACCTCCACCGCGGCGCGCAAATGCATCATCAGGAACGAGGCTGGCAGCGACCAGGATCGCTGCCGCGAAGCCGATCAGACCATATCGAACCATAGCATCCTCCCGGTCGGTAGGGTGCCGGCAGGTGCGAACGCTTGCGCCGGCGGCACCGAGCGCAATCAATTCTCTTCCTGCATCCTTCACGCTTGATTTAAATCAATTGACCGAGTCGGCGCTCAATTGGCGCGCCTGTTCCCATCAGGAACTTCCGAATCCGTTTTGCTCAGGAAGGGACCGATGATGCGGGACCGCGTCATCACCGAGCATGTGCAGCCCGCTTCTTCGCAACCGGAATTTACGCGGAGCGACGCTGTTGCTTGGCCGACGGTTTCTTCGCAGCCGTCGCTTTGGCTTGCTTCTTACCGGCGACGGACATCAGCATTTCCTTTTGTCCAGCCATCGTCTTGCGCGGGTTCTTGGCTGACTTTTTCGGTGCGGTTGCAGTTTCGGTCGATGTTTCCCTCCCGACACTTCGTCGCAGCGCCTCCATCAGATCAACGACGTTTTCACCCTTTGGCCGCTCCTTCGGGCGGATCACTCTGCCTGCTCGCTTCTCGTTGATCAGCTCGACCAGTGCGCTCTCGTAGTGGTCCTCAAACTTCTCGGGATCGAATGTCCCTGCCTTCTGGTTTACGATATGCTTGGCGAGGTCGAGCATGTCTTTGGTGACTTTGACGTCCTGGATCTCGTCAAAGTACTCCTGCTCGCTGCGAACCTCGTAGGGATAGCGCAGCAACGTTCCGACGAGCCCCTTGTCCATGGCCTCGAGAGCAATGATGTGCTCGCGATTGGTCAAGACGACGCGGCCGATGGCGACCTTGTTCATTTCACGGATTGTCTCGCGGATCACGGCGAAGGCGTCGTGGCCAACCTTGCCATCGGGGACGCAAGTAATAAGGCCGGATCAAATAGCGCGGATCGATGTCGGCCTTATCGACAAATTCGTCGATCTCAATTGTGCGCGTGGACTCCAGCGCGAGCTCTTCCAGCTCTTCCTTGGTGACCTCGATGAACTGGCCCTTCTCAAGTTCATATCCCTTCACAATGTCCTCACTAGGCACCTCATCGCCAGTGTCCGCGTCGACCTTGAGGTACTTGATGCGGTGGCCCGTCTGCCGATTGAGCTGGTTGAAGGAGATCTTCTCGGACTCGGAGGTCGCCGGGTACAGCGCCACGGGGCATGTCACGAGGGACAGACGCAGGAAGCCTTTCCAGTTGGCGCGGGGGGCCATGTACGCAGAACTCCGGGTTGGGCGGCTTGGATTCAAGACGATTGAACGCCGCCAGTTCCGACAAGGTGGGCGTCAAAAATTCGGCTGACCTTCTTTGGTCGGACTCGACTTCTGTTCTCTTTATGTTCTAATTTCGGCCATGACCGATCGACCTGCGAGTTGGCGCATGCCGAGCCCAAAACAGATGGAAAAGTTAGCGGCATCAATGGGTAAAGGGACCGCGAAGCAGCGGCCGCTCGCGCCCGGTGATGACATGCCGGACGAGTATTGGCGTGCCCTCCTCGAAGACGTCCATGTCCAAGCGATGGATGCGGGACGCTCGAGCATGACCCTCCGCCTCTGCGAGATCCCGCAGCACGTCCTGCGGATTTCCTGCCGCCGGTGCGAGCGAATCGTTGAGATCCAGAAGGTCGACGCGATCCGTCTTTACGGGCACCAAGCCGGATGGAAGGAGGTCGCGCAGCGATTGCTGGACAACACCTGCCAGAACCGAACTGGCCGCCACGAGGAGGACGGCTGCTGGCCGGCCTTCGGGCCGGCTTGACCGCGCTCGCTCGCATGGCGCCGAAGCATCATCCGACGCCGCTATCCGGCGGCGACCGCAAAGCCCTTGGCAAGGAGCTCGGCAAAGCACGCGCGATGACCACCATTCTGGCTGCGAAGTCCGCTGCGGCTCGCGCCGAGGGTGAAGCGCTGATCAAACAGGCCGACTGTCTCCTGTGTGAGAGTTGGAACGAGCGTATGTGGGCGAATGGCGAGCCGATCGATCCGTCGCCGACCATCGACCAGGCGATCAACGGTGGCTACCCATGGCTGGAAATCCAGTGCTCGCGTTGCAAGACACGACGCGATGTGGATCTGGCCGTACTGCCGCACGCCTCCACCACCTTTGTCCATGACCTGTCTGGAAGGCTCCGCTGCAACAAATGTGCTAAGGCGGGACGCCGCCCTGCCGCGACGTTGCTACAGCTCGCGCACCATCCCCGCCCTGCTCCTCCTCCCGAGACGTGACGATGTGCTGGTGTGGACGGCCTCTCATCCCCACGGTTCTATGGCGCTGTCAGCGTCACAGCTAGATGAGAGGAAAGTCTGATGAATCTTCCTGTTCGCATCGGTATGGACACTTCCAAGTCGGTTTTCCAGCTTCATGGTGTTGATGAGAACGAGGTGGTGGTGGTCCGCCGCCAGTTCCGGCGCGCCGAGATGATCCGCTACTTCGAGCGGCTTCCACCGGTTCTCGTCGCCATCGAGTCCTGCGGCAGCTCGCATCATTGGGCGCGCCTGCTGCAGTCGTTCGGTCACGAGGTGAAGCTGATCCCACCTCAGTACGTGAAGGCTTACGTGAAGCGCGGCAAGAACGACGCGGCCGATGCCGAAGCGCTGTGCGAGGCGGTCACCCGGCCGAATATGCGGTTTGTACCGGTCAAATCGAAGGAACGCCAAGCGGCCTGCATGTTAATGACTGTGCGGGAACGCCTGGTCAGCGTGAAGTCGCAGCTTTCCAATGCTTTCAGGAGCTATGCGGCTGAGTTTGGCATCGTCGGCCCCGCCGGTCGGCAGAATGTCGCGCAACTTATCAAGCGGGTGCTCGAGGATGATAGCTTGCCGGAAATGGCAAAGGATCTCTTCCGACTCCAAGCAGAGGAATATGCCGCGGTCGAAGCCCGCCTGGCAAAGATCGAAGCCAAGCTGATGAGGTGGCACCGCGACGATGATGTCAGCAGGCGGATCGCGACGATTCCCGGCGTCGGTCCGATTGGGTCGTCCATGCTAAGCATGAAGGCGCCGCCGCCGGAGACGTTCAGGTCAGGCCGCGACTTTGCCGCTTGGCTCGGACTAACACCCAAGGATCATTCGACGGGCGGCCGGCAAAGATATGGCGGAATCACAAAGGCCGGAGACTCAATGCTCCGATCGACGTTGATTGTCGGCGCGACCGCGCTGCTAAGGCACATTCGAAAGGGCCGTCATAGGCCGACACCCTGGCTTGCATCGCTACTGGAGCGAAAGCCGCCGAAGTTGGTGGCGGTGGCCTTGGCTAACAAGTTCGCCCGTATCGCTTGGCGATTGATGATATCGGGCGGAGTATACAACCGACCGGTAGCCGCCATGCCCGCTTGATCTGAAATCGGCACCGCGAGCGAGGTTGCTCGGCGGATAGCCCACGAACTTGCAGGACGCAGTAGATGGAAGGACCGATCGGTCGATACGCGCGAGCTTCCGTAGATTACACTGGCATCATCAAGGTCGCCTATGTGCTTGGAGCGTGCGTAGCGAACACCATCTTGGCCAGCGGACTTTGTCCGCGCAAACAGGCCGGACATCTGATAGCAAGCGATCAGGTCAAAAATCTGCTACCATCCTGACAAGTGGGGGGCCGTCCACATCTGCAATCTTTACTCGATCACCACGAACCAGGCGGCTATCAGCGCGCTGTTCCGCGTCGTTAACCGGTACGTCGGCAACCTTGCGCCGATGCCCGGCGTGTTTCCCGACTACAAGGCGCCGATCATTCGGAATGGCCCTGATGGCCGGGAGCTGGCGACCGCCCGCTGGGGCATGCCGTCATCGTCGAAAGCATTGATGGACGCGACCAAGAAGCGGGCCGAGAAGCTGCAAGCCAAGGGCAAGGTCGTCGATTTCAAGGAATTGCTCCGAATGGAGCCTGACGGCGGCACGACCAACATCCGCAACGTGAAGAGCAAGCACTGGACGCGATGGCTTGGCCCGGAGCACCGCTGCGTGGTCCCCTTCAACTCGTTCAGCGAGTTCAATAAGGCTGAAGGCGGCGACATCTGGTTTGCGCTCGACGAGAGCCGTCCCCTCGCCTGCTTTGCGGGTATCTGGGCCAACTGGACGTCGGTCCGGAAGGTCAAGGAAGGCGAGACCACCAACGACCTCTATGCGTTCCTGACGACGGAGGCGAATGCGGAAGTCTTCGCCATCCACCCGAAGGCGATGCCAGTGATCCTGACCACGCCCGAAGAGGTCGAGATCTGGATGACGGCTCCCGCGGACGAAGCCTTGAAGCTGCAACGGCCGCTTCCAGACGGCGCGTTGCAAATCGTCGCGCGCGGCGTGAAGGAAGACCTAGCGCCGGCGACTTAGTCCACAAGCCACCCGGAACAAGTGGACAAGCCTCAGCCCTGCGGTTTGTGAATCCCTGCTCCGTGCTAACCGCGCGGAACGAGCAGGAGGGCGGAAGGATTCGTCCGGCAGGAGACGCTCACGATGCTGATGGCCAAGGAACGACGACCTGCAATTCGGACGCTGCGGGGTTGGGCCATCTCGGTGCTGCAGAACGCTGGCGCTATTCGCGAGTGCGACGAGCACGGCTGGATGCAGGACCGTGCCGACCCACATGCCCGCGACCGAGCAATCGACATTGCGACCCACGTTCCTCCGGCCGGGCTCTCGCCCGACGATGCGGTAGCGGAAATCCGGGACGTGCTCGCCTCGATCGGCGATACCTGCCCAGAGTGTCCTGACCTGGACACATGAGAGGCCGTTTCAGTTGCCGACTTTTGATAGCGATCCCAGTAGTTGCCAGCGTGGTCTCAATCTTCGGTTCCTTCCGTGGCGCGTATCATGTCCGCGCCAGTCAACGACGATCCGCCAATCCTGATCTGCTCACGCTGCCGGCGCCCGATGACCTTCTTGGCGACGCTCCCGGCCATCCTCGGCCTGCCCGCAGCGCACGCCTTCCAGTGCCGCCCTTGTCAACGGCTCGTGACGATCCCGCTGCCGCCATAAGGCGTCGCGCGCGTTCTATGCTGGATTTAGAGCGTTGCGTCCCATTGAGCGAAAACTTTGAGGTCGAGTTGGCAGTGGACCTGGAGTTTATGGTTTTGTGGACCCTTCCTGCGATTAGCGTGAGCACGGGTATGATGAGCCGCGTCGCCCGTGAGGCCATCACGGCCTGCCCACCTTCCGGCCCACTGACACAAAGCTGTACCCCTGACTGCCCGGGCCGCCGGTCATGATCGCTTCCACGTAAGGCTCATCAACTTGTCTGACCGATGACCAGTCGACGATGAAGTTCGCTCCGAAGCCACCACGAACGTCTTTTTCGGGAACGACGATTTGGATTGCACTGTAGGGCTTGAGCGCAATCGGGCTGGAAACGTATTTCTCGATTGCCTGGCCGCTCGCATCAAAATATTCGATCTGCTCAATTACCAGAATTTCTGTCCTCGAAGTATTCTGGACAGAAAGCGTCACCGCTAATTCGAGCCGCGTGTCTCCATTTCGGATCAACAGGCTTGAGTGAGCAGGGACATAGAACCTTCCTTTAAAGGTTGTTGGCTCGCTAGGCACCTGAACAATTGAAGCTGCGAAGCTGGTTAAACTAGAGGGAAGTCCGGGAGTTTGCGCTCGTGCTCCGGATGTCACGGCAAGTAGCAGCGCGGCGACGAGGATCAGCTTTTTTCTCATGCTTTTGGCCCTGATACTTGGCGAGGCCTACAACCTTTGCCGACGCTAAATTCAGGAAGGTTGACCTGGATCAAGCAAGAACCATGACGCCGTCGACCAGGCGTCCCCTCTGTTTACTAAGTCCGGATGCCAGATTTCGGCCCTTGCTTTGTCGACGGCAAAAATCCATTTCAGGACGAAAAGCACAACGACGCCGAGCCACACGGCGGCAGCAGCCAGCATCAAAGCTTCGCCAACAGCTTTGGGGTAGCCCCAGACCTCATGTGCGGAGCGCCAAGCACCGCCAAGTCCGGCCAGACCGAGCACAACGCCGAAAGCCGAAGCGGGAACGACGGGAATGCGCGAAGCGAAGCTGATGCCGTTCCAACGCTCTCTCTAAAGTGTTCTCAAGGAAAATAAGGCCGCTTCAGCCGAGTAGGTTACTTGACATAAATCAAACACACAGGTCGCGATGTCGCCTTCTGAATTCGTACCGGATCTGCCGGACGTCCGCTCACCGCTCCAGAGCGGACCAGATTTGGTCATCCTGAGTTCTTCGCGATTGAGCCCTGTCAGAAGTGCCAATGGGAGACCTCGGAGGGAGCGGTTGGCGTGCTGCGTTATCTGAGCCGGTGTTTTGGTAGAACATCTGTGGAAGCAGACGCGACGATTCTTAGGCGAGCCCCGTGGAGGCGCGGGTTGGGCGGAATAAAAGCCGAACGACATAAAACCTCAGACGGATTGCGCACGATCAAGATGGCGCGACAGCGGCTCGTGCTCTGCCGCCTGATGATCGAGATCATGCGAAATCTACACGGAGTTTACGCACCGAAAGGGGAGCCTTTCGGGACCAGGCTGGAGACGCTTTTCGTCGGCCTATGCGTTGCTCTTGGACAATTTGACAAAAGACCGTTTTCTGTGGCGAAAATAGCCGCCTATATGCATGCTCCCCGCACAACAGTCATAAGACGGTTAGAGCAGTTGCAAGAGTGGGGCCTCGTTCATCGAGAGGGCCGCCATTACTACATGGATGAGCGGGCGCTCAATTCTCTGTTCGGGTTGAAGAACTATCGGTTGATACGAGGTCTTCTCGCCAAGGCGCAAGACGAGTTGTCCGTTATGGACACTTTGCCCGATTGACCGAGAGACGTTACATTCGTACCTAGTCCGACGCGCTCCGGCACGACCGCGAGCCATCTCCAGACATTGTTGCACGTCTTGCTTTTGGCGTAGCGGAAAGCGACCGATGCTGTTTGCGCGTGCCTTCGATCAACCCAACCTGCTCACCTGGATACGTCGCTGCCGCGACAACCCCGCTCGGCTCTACGCGTCGGCGATGGGGTTGATCGCCGCTGCAACCCTGGTGCGGCTGTCCCTTCATCAATATCTCTCAACGACCTCCCCATTTACGTTCTACAATTTGGTGATCCTCTGCATGGCCTTCGTGGGCGGCTTTTGGCCCGGGGCGGCGACATTGATCGTGTCATGCGCGATCGGTGCGATCCTGTTTCTGCCCCCGGCCTTCAGTCTCTCCCTCTCCGAGGGGGCGTGTTGGAATTTGTCTATATTCGCGCTTCTTGGAAGCATCCAGGTCATTCTCGTCTCGGGCTTGATTGCCAGCGTCCTGAATCATGACGAGCATCAACGGTTTCTGCTCGGAGAGTTGCGTCACAGATCCGGCAATTTGTTCACGCTGGTGCGGGGAATTGTCTCCAAGACGATTTTGCAAAGTGAAACACTGAGCGATGCCAATGAAGCGCTTGAAACGCGCCTCCACGCTTTGGCACGCACACACACAATGCTTGCGGACAACGGCTGGACCGGCGCTTCGCTGCAAAAAATCATTACGGAAGAACTTGCCAGCTTTCCGGAACAGATTGCGTACACCGGATGCGATGTGAATCTGAGTACGCCTGCCGCACAAAATTTTGCGCTTATCATTCACGAGCTTGCGACCAATGCGGTCAAGCATGGCGCGTTGTCGCAACGGCAAGGGCGCATTACCATTCAAGCAAATATCATCGGCCCGACCCTACGGTTTGTCTGGAGCGAGGTCGGCGGGCCCGAAGTCCGAGCACCGCGTCGAACCGGTTTCGGCAGCTCAATCCTTGTTGGAATGTCGAAACGATTTGCCCGGACGGTAGAACGACATTTCCGTTCAGAAGGTCTCAGCTACGAACTCGAAGTCTCCTTAACCTCCATTCTGGCCGTGCCACAAACCAATGCCTAGTGAGCAAGGCTTCGTTCAGAACGCGACCTTGCTCCTCGATGAAGTCCTTCCGCTTGTGTGCCCGCCGCTGAATTCGCAGTAAGCGCGCCGATCGTCCGCTTCTGGGAGTTGAGCCGGCCAATGGCATAATGTCTGCCGAGGGCAGCCTGTGACCCATTGCTGAAATACCCTAGGTTCGGTGAACGCGGTCCCTGAGGGACGGCAGAACTACAGGAACTCGGGCCGTTCCTGCGCATTTTGATCGGCATGCCACGCTACTTCTTCAACGTTCAAAACGTCGTACCCCACGCTGATTATGAGGGCGAGCAACTGACAGACGACGAAGCAGCTTGGCGGGAGGCAACTAGCTACGCGGGCGCGCTCTTGAACGACATCGACGGGAAGTTCCGGCCGGGCCAGGAATGGAGGCTGGAAGTAAGGACGAGGTAGGCAGGGTGGTGCACACCATCTGCATCAGCTCCAAGCCGGACCAATCCCCGCAATCCTGAGGAGCGTGTCGTGACTACTGTTCTTCAGGCGGGCCGGGAGCTGGCAGCCCATAGTCTTTCGCTCGCTTTGCAGCGAGCTTCCGGTATGCGTTAGCTTGTTGCTCTTGAATGCAGAATCCGGCTCGGTCGCTGTCCATTTGCCTAGATCGAACCAATTTCAACGCACCGGACTTGGAACCTTCGATCTAACGGGCGTTGATTGCCATGACGCGAGAGCAGAACCATCCTACCGTACCCCGCGCGGACGACGACGACCGCACCGATCAGGCGAAGAACGTGGTCGAAGGACTACACCAAAGCCCTCCGCGAGCTGATCCGGAAAACCTCGCCGGAAGCTTAATTGAGGCCGCCTCAGTAGAAACTACCGCGCTTCCGCCTTCGTTTGCGATTATGATGACACGATCGGGATACTTGGAACGAGCGGACCATTTCGCAAATGCAGCGGAACGGGCTCCCGATAAGATAACCCGGTCTCAGCTCGAAGCGTTGGCCAACACCTACTCGGTGCTCGCCCGCAGCACCGCCGTTCTGGACCGATCCGCCAAGACGCTTGAACTGATAAAGAAGCACCGGAAGCAGTAAGGCCGCTTCGGTTGGCGGCTCCTACGGCCCACGCTGACTTCCGCTGCTTTGGCCCATCGCGACCGAAACCGACCGCCGCCTAAACGTCGGCTGCTAGGCGTGGATCGGACCTAAGCGGTGACGGCCTAAACCGTCGCGATCGACCCCCATAGCAGACAATCTCGAAACCAGTCTGACGATACCCGATTGGCGTATTGCCCTTATCGAGGTCTTCTCGCCGCGTCCCGGCCAGGATGGTCGGCGGTATGGGGCACAACAGCGGCTTTGACCTAAATCAAAGGTGTGGCACCGCAACGCTCGCATTCTGTGACGTCCTCAACGACAATTCTGCCGATGCCAAAACGCGATTCGGAGTGAGCCCATGAGCGTCATGCCAGCCGGAGCGAGCGCAACTCAGCCCGGGTCGAAATACGACCGTCTCGTCGCTGCGGCAAAAGGCGTCTCCTTGGTCTCGACCGTCGTCGTACATCCCTGCGACGAGAGCTCGTTGCGCGGTGCGATCGATTCGGCGGAGGCCGGCATCATCAAAGCGATCCTCGTCGGTCCAACGTCAAGGATCAAGGACGTTGCCGCCAGCCACAAGCTCGACATTACCGGCTATGAGATTGTGGACACCGCGCCGACGGAGGCTGCTGCCGCGTTGCGCGGCGTCGAGCTGATCCATGAAGGCAAGGGCGAGGTCCTGATGAAGGGCAGCCTTCATACCGACGAGATCATGCGCGCGGTCACCGCAAAGACAGGGGGCCTGCGCACCGACCGGCGTATCAGCCATGTCTTCATCATGGATGTGCCGGCCTATGCTGATACCGTGTTCATTACCGACGCCGCGATCAACATCTTTCCGGACCTCGACGCCAAGCGTGACATCATCCAGAACGCCGTCGATCTGTTCAACCAGGGCGGCTTCGGCACGACGCCGCGCGTCGCGATTCTCTCCGCCGTCGAGACGGTCACATCGAAGATACCGTCTACCATCGAGGCCGCGGCACTGTGCAAGATGGCCGACCGCAAGCAGATCACGGGCGCGCTGCTTGATGGGCCGCTCGCCTTCGATAACGCCATCGATCTGGAGGCCGCGCGCATCAAGGGCATCAAGTCCGAGGTCGCAGGCAAGGCGCAGATCCTGGTCGTGCCCGATCTGGAATCCGGCAACATGCTGGCAAAAAATCTCTCCTACTTCGCCAAGGCCGATGGCGCCGGTATCGTGCTCGGCGCCCGCGTGCCGGTCGTGCTCACGTCGCGGGCCGACTCCGCGCGCTCACGGATGGCTTCCGCGGCCGTGGCCTCGCTGCTTGCCGATGCAAGACGCCGTCGCTCTCCGGTCGCTGCTGCGTGACCGCTATGGACACCGTTCTTGTCATTGACGCGGGCTCCTCCAGCGCGAAGTTCCAGGCCTTTGCGGTCGGTGATGATTGCGCAACATACGCTGGCGCGTTGGCGGCGTAAGGCGAAACGACGAGCCTTGCCAATGCCCTTTTGCGGATCTTGGCGGCGTTGATTTAGATCAAAGTACAAGAGCCGACCAAATCTAGCGTTGTCTCCAAAACGGGCGCCGCGACAACTGATCGCGGCCATTAATCGGGATATCTGTCATTTGGGAGGGAGTGACCATGAAGGGAAACGCTGCTCTCAAGCAGGAAACTGACGCGGGCAACGGCTGGGCGGGTTTCCAGCCGGGCGATTGGCAGAAATCCATCGGCGTTCGCGACTTCATCGTCCGCAACGTCACGCCTTACACAGGCAACGAGGACTTCCTGACCGGCGCGTCGCAGCGCACAAAGGCCGTGTGGGCAAAACTGCAGCCCTATTTCGCTGAGGAAAGGAAAAAGGGCGTCCTGGCGGTTGACACCAAGACGCCTTCGACCTTGCTCGCCCACAAGGCCGGCTACATCGATCGTGACAACGAGGTCATCATAGGTCTTCAGACAGACGAACCGTTCAAGCGCGCCATCTTCCCGTTCGGTGGCCTGCGCATGGTCGAGGCCGGTATCAAGGCGGCCGGCTTTGAGCCGGATGCTGCGGTGCACGAGACGTTCACCAAGTATCGCAAGGCACACAATGACGGCGTGTTCGACGCCTATACGCCCGAGATCATGAACTGCCGCAGGTCCGGCATCATCACTGGCTTGCCGGATGCCTATGGCCGCGGCCGCATCATCGGCGATTATCGCCGCGTCGCTCTTTATGGAACCGATCGCCTGATCCAAGCCAAGCGCGAGGAGCGGGCACAGATCGACGACATGTGGCCGACCGACGAGATCATCCGACAGCGCGAGGAACTGGCGGACCAGATTCGCGCTCTGCAGGATCTGGCCGCGATGGCCAAGCTCTATGATCGCGACATTTCAAAGCCAGCCCAGAATGCCCAAGAGGCCTTCCAGTGGACCTATTTTGCTTATCTCGGAGCGATCAAGGAAGCCAACGGCGCGGCGATGTCCATCGGCCGCATCTCGAGTTTCCTCGACATCTACATCGAGCGCGACCTGAAGGCCGGCGCCCTCGATGAAGCGCGGGCGCAGGAGCTTTGGGACCAGCTGGTGCAGAAGCTGCGCATCGTGCGCTTCCTGCGCACCCCCGACTACGACGCGCTGTTCAGCGGCGACCCCTACTGGGCGACCGAATGTGTCGGCGGCATGGATCTCGACGGTCGCGCGCTGGTGACCAAGAGCAGCTACCGCATGCTGCATACGCTCTACAATCTCGGTCCGGCGCCGGAGCCGAACATCACGGTGCTGTGGTCGCGGCACATGCCCGCGCCGTTCAAGCGGTATTGCGTCAAGGTCAGCAAGGACACCTCGTCGCTGCAATACGAGAACGACGACCTGATGCGGCCCTACTGGGGCGATGATTACGCCATCGCCTGCTGCGTCTCGGCGATGAAGCTCGGCAAGCAGATGCAGTTCTTCGGCGCCCGGGTCAATTTCGCCAAAGCGCTGCTTTACGCGATCAACGGCGGGCGCGACGAAGTTTCGGGTGAGCAGGTTGCGCCAAAGACCATGCCCGTCGTCGGCGACTTCCTCGACTATGACGACGTCATGGCCAAGTTCGACACCGTCATGGAGTGGCTGGCCAAGACCTACGTGCATGCAATGAACTGCATTCACTACATGCACGACAAGTACTTTTACGAGCGGCTGGAAATGGCGCTGCATGACCGCGACGTGTTGCGCACCATGGCGTTCGGCATCGCCGGCCTCTCAGTGGTCGCCGACAGCCTCGCTGCCATCAGATACGGCAAGATGCGGGTCACGCGTGATGCGACGGGCCTGATCGTTGATTATCAGAACGAGGGCAACAAATCGACGCCGCAGTTCGGCAACAATGACGACCGGGTGGACCAGATCGCCTCCAGCCTCGTCACCACCTTTATGAACAAGATCCGCAAGCATCCGACCTATCGGAACGCCACTCACACCCAGAGCGTGCTGACGATCACCTCCAACGTGGTCTACGGAAAGGTGACCGGGCATACCCCCGATGGACGGCGCAAGGGCGAGCCGTTCGGACCGGGCGCCAACCCGATGCATGGCCGCGACAGTCATGGCTGGCTGGCCTCGTGCCTGTCGGTCGCGAAGCTTCCGTACAAGGATTCGCTCGACGGCATCAGCTACACCGTCTCGGTCGCGCCGCAGAAGGCGCATCTGTCCGAGACCCAGCTGATCGAGGAGGCCGCCAAAGCCTTCGACGTCTATTTCGAGCGCGGCGGCTTTCACATGAACCTCAACGTGGTCGACAAGGAGACGCTCGAAGACGCCATGAAGAACCCGGACAAGTACCCGCAGCTTACCATTCGTGTCTCAGGCTACGCGGTGAACTTCGTCCGGTTGACGCCGGAGCAGCAGCGCGACGTGATCAGCCGTACCTTCCACGGCCAGATCTGAACGAGGTGCACCATGTCCACGGTGCAGGCACTGGAACCCGGAAGTCGTCATGACCTCCGGGTCGGAATTTCGCCCGACGCGCCCGATGAGGACAAGGTCAAGGACGAGGTCGGCGCGTTCGGCTACTGCCATTCCTACGAGTCGTCGTCGCGCTACGACGGCCCGGGCCTGCGCGTCGTCTTATTCATGTCCGGCTGCCTCTTGCGCTGCACCTATTGCCACAACCCCGACACCTGGCATCTCAAGGACGGCACCTATGTGTCGGCCGAACAGGTGCTGAAGCGCCTCGGTGATTTTGCGCCCTCGCTGCACAGCCTCGGCGGCGGGCTCACCATCTCCGGCGGTGAAGCGATGGTGCAGATGGCTTTCGCCAAGCGCATCTTTGCCGGCGCCAAGGCCATGGGCCTTCATACCGCAATCGAGACATCGGGTTTCCTCGGCGATCGGGTCGACGATTCCTTCCTCAGCGTCGTTGACCTGTTCCTCCTCGACATCAAGAGTTCCGATCCCGCGACATACAAACGGGTGACCGGCCGCGACATCGCGCCGATGCTGCGCTTTGCCCAGCGTCTCGCCGCGATCAACAAGCCGGTCTGGGTCCGCTTCACGCTAGTGCCCGGCTCCACCGACGATCCGGCCAATGTCGAGGGCATCGCTAAGTTCGTGGCGCCCATGAAGAACGTCGAATGGGTCGAGGTGCAGCCCTTCCACCAGATGGGCGAGTTCAAGTGGAAAGCGATGGGCCTCGACTACAAGCACTACAATACGCCGCCACCGAGCCGCGATCTGGTGAACCGGGTGATCGCACAATTCCGAGCCGCGGGTTGCAACGCACGTTGATGGCCTATTGGGGAAACGCAGACATGTTGGACCTTGCACGTGACATCATCGGAAGCCAGCCGATCCTGACAGCGTTCCTGGCCATCGGCGTCGGCTACCTGGTCGGCCAGATCAGTGTCGCCGGCTTTTCGCTCGGGGTCGGCGCGGTCCTGTTCGTCGGCCTTGCGATCGGCGCGTTTGCGCCCAAAGCCCAGATCATTGGGCCGATCGGTCTCACCGGCCTGATCATGTTCCTTTACGGCATCGGCATTCTCTATGGCCGCCAGTTCTTCGAGGGCATCCTCGGCAGCGGCCAGAAATACAATCTGCTGGCGCTGGTGGCGTGTCTGGCGGGCCTCGCTGTTGCGCTCGGGCTGGGCCACGTCTTCGGCATCAAGCTCGGCCATACGCTTGGTCTCTATGCGGGATCGATGACCTCGACCGCGTCGCTCCAGGCGGCGCTCGACGTGATGAAGAACAAGGATCCGTCGATCGGCTATTCCATAGCCTATCCGTTCGGGGTTCTCGGCCCGATCCTGTGCATCTATCTCATGACGCAGATCGTGAGGCCGAAATTTCCCGCAAAAGCGCAGCGCTTCCACATGGGCGAGATTTCAGTCGGTCAGACCTTCGCCGGCAAACGGCTCGAAGAGCTCTTGAGCAGCACGCTCGCCGACGTTCAGGTCACGATGGTTCGAAAGGGCGGGCAGAATTTCGTTCCGATGCCCGACACGATGTTGGCCGCAGGCGACGCAGTTCTGGTCGTCGCCGACAATGACGAGGCGATTGCCAAGGCGGCCGCGCAGCTCGGCAGCATCCAACCGGGCGCCCTAGTCAGCGATCGCGCCAATCTCGACTACATCCGCGTTTTCGTCGGAAAGGCCAGCGTGGTCGGCATCCCCCTTGCCGATCTTCCTATGCCGTCGGGCTATCCGACGCATCTGCTGCATGTTCGCCGCTATGATGCGGACCTGGTGCCGTCTCCCGATCTGATGCTGGAGTTCGGCGATCGGGTCGGCGTCCTGACGCCACCGGATCGCAAGGAGGATATTCGCAAGCATTTCGGCGATACGGTGAAGGCCACCGCAGAGTTCAGCTATGTTTCGCTCGGACTCGGCATGGTGATGGGGGTGCTGCTTGGATTGATCCCGATTCCGATCCCCGGCGTAGGCATCGTCACGCTTGGCATCGGCGGCGGTCCGCTCATCGTCGCGCTCATCCTCGGAAAGCTGCGCCGCACGGGCCCCATGCTCTGGACCATGCCGTTGCCGGCAAACATCGTACTTCGTAACTTCGGCCTTGCGATATTCCTCGCGACCGTCGGTGTCAACGCCGGCCAGCCCTTTGTGAAGACGGTCTCTGAATCGGGCCTCACCATGCTGTTCATCGGCATGGCCGTGCTGCTGACGACCGTCTTCATCGTGCTCGTCGTCGGTCACTACGTCATGAAAATCCCCTTTGACGACCTGGTCGGAGTCACCTCCGGTGCGACCGGAAATCCCGCGATCCTGGTATACTCGACCAAGATGGCACCGACCGAGCGCCCCGACATCGGCTACGCCATGATCTTTCCGTCGATGACCCTAGTGAAGGTGATCGCCGCGCAGATAATCGGACTTCTCGCTGGTGGCGCCGCGGCAGGCGGCGGGTAAGGCCGAAGCACGCAAGGATCATCAGCAATGGCCGAGCCCGCGCCGCAGCCGCCGATCTTCAACCTGTCCGCCTATGGCCCCGCGGAGATCAAGGAGGCCGTCGAAAAAGTCGGGGTCAAAAAGGCCAATTTTCCTTTCCTGACCTCTTTCATGCTGGCGATCGTGGCTGGCGCCGGTGTCGGCTTCGGCGCGCTCTATTACACCATCGTCGCCAGCGATCCGACATTGAGCTTCGCGACCGTGCGTGTCGTCGGCGGCCTCGTATTCACGCTCGGGCTGGCACTGGTCCTGATCGGTGGCGCCGAGCTGTTCACCGGCAACAATTTGATCGTGATGGCCTGGGCCAGTGGCAAGGTGTCGACGTCAACCATGCTACGCAACTGGACCATTGTCTGGGTCGGCAACTTCATCGGGGCGTTCGGGCTCGCCCTGCTGGTGTTCTTCTCCCACCATCTCGACCTCAACGACGGTCGCGTTGGATTGTCCGTGTTGAACGTGGCGACCGGTAAGATGCGCCCCGACCTGGTAACGCTGTTCGTTAAGGGCATCCTTTGCAACATTCTGGTTTGCGCGGCGGTCTGGCTCGCCTATGCCGGCCGCTCCGTGACCGACAAGCTGGTCGCGGTGATCCTGCCGATCTCAGCTTTCATCGCGGCCGGCTTCGAGCACTGCGTCGCCAACATGTATTTCCTGCCACTGGCATGGCTATTAGTCCAGACCGGTCACGCGCCCGGGGATTTCGATGCATCGCTCATCACCGTCCCCGGGATCGTCCATAACCTCGTGCCGGTCACGCTCGGCAACATCGTCGGGGGGGCCGGCTTCGTCGGCGCCTTCTACTGGACCATCTACCGCGCGACGTTCGGGCCGTCTTATCCGAACGAGAAGTAACGCATTCGATGAGCCACAGGGGATAATGCCATGCCGCTGCAGACCGCCAATTGGGAGCCGAACAAGGATATGCCCGTAGGCAAGGGCTCGACGGTTCAGCAATTCTTCACGACGTTCGGAAAGGACCAGTTCGAAATCAACGTCGCGCCGTGGGGCGAAGGGCAATTGAAGGTAAACGGCCAGGAGGTTGCAAGGACCGCAGAGGCCAAGGATCGCCGACAGGCTTTCGCCCTGTTGAAACAGGCAGCCGAACGATACGCACGCGGCGAGCCGCTCGAGCTGCCGAAAGCCGGAACGGCCAGGTTGATACCGACGGTCAAGGCCAGGCTACTCGATGGCAAGAAGGGGCTAATCGTCGGCATCGCCAACGACCAATCGATTGCCTGGGGCTGCGCACGTGCGTTCCGTGCTTTCGGCGCCAATCTCGCCGTCACTTATCTGAACGAGAAGGCCAAAAAACACGTCGATCCGCTGGCGCGCGCGCTCGAAGCTCCCATTGTCATGCCGCTCGATGTGCGGGTGGAGGGCCAGATGGAAGCAGTGTTCGAGCGGATCACCAAGGAATGGGGCCAGCTGGACTTCCTCGTGCATTCGATCGCGTTCGCGCCGCAGCAGGCGCTGCACGGACGCGTGGTCGACGTGCCCCTCGACGGCTTTCTCACGACCATGCAGGTTTCCTGCTGGACGTTTCTGCGGATGGCTCACCTGGCCGAGCCCCTCATGCGGAAGGGCGGGACGCTGTTCACGATGACCTATTACGGCAGCCAGACCGTAGTGAAGAATTACAACATCATGGGCGTGGCCAAGGCGGCGCTCGAAAGCGCAGTCAGGTATGCCTCCGCCGAGCTGGGACCGAAGGGCATCCGGGTGCACGCTATCTCGCCCGGTCCGCTTGCCACCCGCGCCGCGTCAGGCATTCCCGAGTTCGACAAGCTGCTCGACAGGGCGAAGGCAAAAGCGCCGACAAGAAGTCTCGTGAGCATCGAGGACGTCGGCGCGGCGACGGCCTTCCTGGCCCATGACGTCGCGCGGCTGATCACCGGCGACACGATCTACATCGATGGCGGATATCACGTCGTCGATTAATGGGGGTCAGTTGATGCCTGCGGGCAATACACCGCGATCATGAAGAAAATCGCGGCGGTTTTGGTCAACGTGACCACGAACACATCTCCATAGGCCGCGACCCGTCACGGCACGCAGCGTGATGACGGCGCGTTTGTGGGACAGGGTGTCCATGCCGCCGCTCGCCATGGCGGCGGCAATGAATTCGTCCCACATCGCAGCGAGAGCGAAGCCGATCCGGTGATGCCGGCAAGCACCGTCACCGTGACGGCTCATTGATCAGCGGATTGGCTGCAGATCGCGCTACCCCATGGACGCCGGCGCAGCGCAATGCCGCCTACGGCGCTCTTCTCGTGCCCTGGGGAGGCTTGACGGTTCACTGCCTCCCGCCCGTCGAGTTCGAAGCATTGGCCCGGCGTTCGTATTCTTCCGCCAAGGCGGTAAGCCTCTGGATCACCTCCGGGGCGGTCATCGAAGCCGCCAAGCGCCTGCACCTCTGGGCTTCGGCGAGCAATCGGGTCTTCTCGTCTTCCATAGCGATTCCAGCCCGCTTCCAGGCCGGTCGCGGCCCCGCAGCCGCACGTTTCTCAGCCGTCCTTCAGCGCATCCTTGACGTCCCGTACAGGCCAGCTTTCGCCCGCCGGCCTCACGCGCACCCCGCCGCTGCCGCCGAGCAGCTCATGCGTGGCGACGTCGTCCTCGACTTCGACCACCGTCAGTTCGGTCTCGGGCTTCCAGTCGAGCGTCAGATCGAGATCGCCCGGAAAGATCTGCCAGCGCGACCCGTCCTCGAGCTCGACGATGTGACTCTCGGAATGGGAGCGGATCTTCATCCGGCGCTCCCCTGACCTCCGGTGCGGCGCCCGCTACTTCTGACCCGACGGCGCCTGGGCATTCGAGTCGTTCGGGTTCTTCTGCTTGTTGGCCTCATGGTGACCGATCGCGCATCCCGCAGCGGCGCCGAGCTTGCCGTGTCCCGCCATGTGGCCGGCCACGCCGCCGACGATGGCTCCCTTGATGCAGCCCTTCGCTTCCGCCGGCGAAATCGACGCCAGCGCCAGCAGGCACACGACCGCAACGATTGGCTTCATGGTCTCCTCCATTCTACAATTTTCCATCACATCAAGTCGCCCCGACGAAGCGCGTTCCCGGGCAACGAGCCAGCGAACCTGCTCAGGCGGCGTCACGGCTTCCAGGCGCCGATACCGGCGAGACGGTACGCCGGAGCCGGCCCTGCTCCTCGCTACCGCACTTCGGGCATCTGAAGGCGATCTCGCGCTGCGAGAATGTATCCTTCCCAGAACTGACGGCCATCGGCCAGGTACCGCACCGGGGACATTTCACCAGCAGGTCGTTCGTTTCCAGCATCGTGTCGGCTCCTCAACTTGTGCCCCATTTCCGGCCAACGAGGCGGTGTTGCAGCCGTTCCCCGCAGCGCGCGCAGGACTGCCATCGCCTCAGACAGGGCGCCTCCGTGCACGATTGTCCGCTGCATCTCGAGGGGCTTTCAATGATCCGCAGGCGGAGCGAACCCGGCGGATCCTTTCGAAAAGGTCGTGAATCGCTTGAATATCGGATACCTCGGGGAGCCTTTCAGAGAGAGAGAGAGACGGAGCTTGGCCGAAGCAACTTCCGAGAGACGAGGCGGCAGACCCCGATAGACATGGAGGCAATGGCCGAGGCCCTGAGCCGGTCGCGCGACTACCGGGTCCTGCGGCGCCTGATCGCCCGACCGACCTACGTCCCGATCGACGGGCAGGAGGTCAGGACCGGCATTCTGCTCGACACAGAAACGACCGGTCTCCACCATGATCGCGACGAGATCATCGAGCTCGGGATGGTCAAGTTCGACTACTCGCCGGAGGGGCGGATCGTCGGCGTTCGCGACACCTTCTCTGCCTTCAACGAGCCGACGAGCTGGTGGCGGTCACAAATTCGATGATGCGGCCATCACGGCGTTCATCGACGGCGCCGTCATCGTCATCGCGCACAACAGCGGCTTCGACAGAAAATTCGCCGAACGCTACTGGCACATGTTCGAACACAAGCCCTGGGCCTGCAGCGCGACCGAGATCGATTGGCGCGCTCACGCAGGCGCGCAGCTCGGGTATCTGCTGAACGGCGCCGGCTTCTTCCACCAAGCGCACAGCGCCGTCGACGACTGCCACGCTCTGCTGGAGGTCCTCGCCTGCGAATTGCCCACGACGGGCGCGCCGGCGCTGGCGCTGCTGCTGGAGACCGCCCGCAAGCCGACGCTGCGCGTCTGGGCAGAGCAGACCGCATTCGAGCTCAAGGACTCCCTGAAGCGGCGCGGCTATCGATGGAACGACGGCAGCGACGGGAGGCCGAAGTCCTGGTTCAGAGACGTCGACGAGACCGCGCTCGACGACGAGATCGCGTTTCTGCGGACCGAGATCTACATGCAGGCCGTCGAGCCCGCCGTGCAGAGGCTGACCGCGTTCACACGGTTCTCCGGCCGGATCTGAGGCGGCCTAGCGGCCTAGACGCTTCTCGACCTGCTTGCGGCTGTTGCCGACCTTCTTGACGGCCTTCTTAACCGCCGATGCCGAGCGGCCGGTCTTCTTCGCTTCGTAGCGGACTTCGTAGTCCTGCCCCTTGGCGACGCGTGCCCGGGTCCTGTTTGCGTCCACGCGCGGTTTTCTTCTTCGCTGCCGCCATCGGCTCCTCCTCGTGCGAACTTGATGGCGATGCAACGCCGCAAGGATTCGCGGGTTCCGCGTGGGCTATGAACGGCGCGTTCCTTTACTGAGTCCCTTGAACGAGCTGGCCCGCAGGAGACCTTCGGACGTGATGTCGCGGTACTCGATATCGGCGTAGAACTCGGGTTCGACCCAAGTCGCTTTCGGTTTCCTGATCATCTTGGTCAGCTTCTGCTTCGGACTCACCACCGTGTCGAGCGCCTTGCGGATCTGCGCGGAGGTGGTTCGGCTCCATCCCGTGCCGACCTTCCCCATGTAGACGAGATCCTTGCCTTTCTTCTTGCCGAGATAGAGCGCGGCGACGCCGGACGGATCCTTGATGAAGCCGACCACGGGAAATCTGCCCTTTTGGACGACCTTGATCTTCTGCCAGGCTTCGACCCGGTCCGATCGGTACGGCGCATCCACGCGCTTGGAGATGATGCCCTCATAGTTCAACTTGCTGGCAGCGACGAACAGCGCCTGCCCGTCCCCTTCATGGTGTTCACTGAAGAAGATGGGCTCCTCGAGCCTGTGGTCGTCGATCAGCTCCTTGAGCAGCCTCTTCCGCTCGAGCTGCGGCTCCCCGCGCAAATCCTTGCCGTCGAGCCACAGCAGATCGAACGCGAAGTAGATCAGTCGGTCCTGATCGCCCCTACCGAGGTCTGCCTGCAGTTCGGAAAAATTTGTGCGACCCTCATGGATGACGACGACTTCGCCGTCGACAATGGCCTGGCTCTCGATATCGAAGGCGGCGGCAATCCTCGAAAACTTGCTGATCCAGTTGTAGCCGTTGCGCGTGTAGGCCCGGCGATCGTCACCGTCGATCCGGAGCTGGATGCGGTAGCCGTCGTATTTGACTTCGTGAATCCATCGAGATCCCGAAGGTGCCTTCAACTTCAGGGTCGCCAATTGGGGTCCGATGAACCCCGGCATGGTAGGGACCTCCGGCACTTCGGGCCGACGCGCCTTTGTACGCTTTGCCACGCTACGCAACTCACAAAAACCCGCCGCCGGGTTGGGCCGACGGCGGGGCAGTCTACCTACCTTAATCAACGAGTCTCGCAACTTCGTAGGCGGCGAGGAGTTCCAACGGCCGCTGGTTCGGGCAAACACCGTCTTTATTGGAGCCCTTCGAACTCCCGACGAGAGCCGGCGTTTACTGACATCATGTCAGACGCATTCGATTACTTCCGAGCCCACGCGGTGCGAGCTCTCTGCAAAGCGAGATCCATGCCGCGGGGCAGCATGAAGCATCTGCAGCTGGTGGTGGGCCGGATCTACAATCTCCTTAAGAGGGAGGCTGCCTACGGTCCCAATATCCATGTTGAGGGCTTTCGCGCAGCCCAGAAGCTCGAGAACTCTCTCGATCGCCGGCCAATCGACCGCTCCGGCGGTCGCCTTACTCCGGCGGCGCAAAGTGCGAATCGGGAGGCTCGCTGAATGCCTTCGCTCGATGCTCGCGGTGTGGCAGGTCTCCTGCGAGAGTACGCGCAGCGCGCTGCCTTGCGAGGCGGCAATCCTTACAGGGCAAAAGCCTACTCCCGCGCCGCCGACAGCCTGGCGGCGCTTGCGGTCCCTTTGGACGTACTCATCGCCGAAGATCGTCTTACGGAGATCCCGGGGGTGGGCGATGCCATCGCCGATATCATCACCAAGCTTCACAAGACGGGCAGTCATCCGAGCCTCGAAAAGCTGCGGAAGGAAATCCCCGCTGGCGTGCTTGAGCTGCTGGCAGTACCGGGTTTGCGGCCCGAGAAAGTGCTGCGGCTCTACCAGGATCTCGGCATTACGTCGCTCGCGGAATTGGAGGCCGCCGCCAAGGACGACCGCATCAAGAAGGCGAAGGGGCTTGGTGCCGCGCTACAGACCAAGATCCTGCAGAACCTCGCCATCGCGAAAAGCGGAGAAGGCCGCCTTCACCTGCACCGCGCCGCCGCCCTGCTCGCGCATGCGAAGGAATCCATCCGGAAGGCCCGGCCTGAGCTCAAGCGCGCGACGATCGCCGGCGATTTCCGTCGAGGCTGCGAACTCGTCACCGACCTCACGATCGTTGCGGAGGCTGCCAAGCCGGACAAGACGGCCTCGCCATCGGCTGAAGGATTACAAGTCCGCGTGTCGGACCGCAAACATTTCGGCGCCGCCCTTCTCTTCGCCACCGGCTCCGCCGCTCACGTCGAGCAGCTCCAAGCCTTGGCTGCCGAGAAGGGCATGCGGTTGGACGCTCACGGCCTGGACAAGGGCCGCACACTGATCGCCGGCAAGGAGGCTGACATCTACCAGGCTCTCGGGCTGCCCTTCATCGATCCCGAGCTCAGGGAAGGCCGCGGCGAGATCGAGCTGGCCTTGAAGGGCAAGTTGCCGAAGCTTGTGACCGACAAGGACTTGCGCGGAATCCTGCACTGCCACACCGATGCTTCCGACGGGACAGAGACCCTGGAGACCATGGCGAAGGCGACCCGTCAGCGCGGCTTCGAGTATTTTGGGGTCGCCGACCATTCCGAGTCCGCCCATTACGCCGGCGGTCTCTCCCTCGAAGAGATCGTGCAGCAGCACCGCGAAGCCGACCGCCTGAACAAGCGCTTCGGTAAGGATTTCCGCATCCTGAAAGGCATCGAGTCGGACATTCTGGCTGACGGGTCGCTCGACTACGATGACAAGGTGCTTGAAGCTTTCGACTTCGTCGTCGCCAGCATCCACGGCCGTTTCAAGCTGGACCGCAAGGCACAGACGCAGCGCTTGCTTCGGGCCATCTACGATCCTCACACGACCATCATCGGCCACATGACCGGGCGGCAGCTGCGGCGGCGGCCGGGCTACGAAATCGACGTCGAGAAGGTGCTGCGGGCCTGCGCGAAGCATGACGTTGTCGTCGAGATCAACGCCCATCCATGGCGGCTTGACCTGGATTGGCGCTGGCACCAGGCGGCGCTCGAATTTGGCTGCATGCTGAGCATCAATCCGGACGCGCACTCGATTCCGGAGCTCGACCACATGCACTGGGGCGTCGAGATGGCCCGCAAGGGTGGCGTCCCTGCCGACCGGGTCCTGAACGCGATGACATTGCCGGAAATCACGCGCTACTTCCGCCAGAAGCGGCGCTCGCTCGCCCGCGCCGCCTGATGTCGTTAGCGGAGGATCTCTCACTGTGGGGAAAAGTGGTGGCTGTCGCCTCCGATCGCGGTCACCACTTCAGTAAGCCACCCCGGGACCGGATCGTGCTGGTGGAACGCCACGGTGTTGATGGCGATGCCCACGCCGGCCCGTTTGTCCGGCACCGATACCTCGCCCGTCGTCAGCCGCACCTTCCCAATCTGCGGCAGGTTCACCTGATCCCATCCGAGCTCTTCGCGACCCTCTCGGATGCCGGCTTCTCAGTTGCAGCGGGAGAGCTCGGCGAGAACATCACCACCGCCGGCCTGGACCTCGAACGGATGCCGCTCGGGACGCTGATCGAGCTCGGGCCGGCCGCGGTCGTTGAGCTGACCGGACTCCGGACGCCCTGCGTCCTCATCGACCGCTTCCGAGCCGGCCTTAAGCGGCAGGTGCTCTCGTCGGCGGAAACGGGCCCTCCATTCAAATGCGGCGTGCTGGGCGTGGTACGGACCGGCGGGACGGTCGCGGCTGGTGATGCCGCGCGGGTTCGCCTTCCGCCCTCCTCGCTTCGGGCCTTGCCAGCTCTGTAGAAAGGCCGGCCATGCCCCGAAAATCGACCCTGCCTCACCGCCTGCAGCCCATGCTGGCCACGCTGACCGACTCACCGTTCGACGATCCCAACTGGGTCTTCGAGGACAAGTTCGATGGTTTCCGCATGGTCGCCGAAATCCGGCGTGGGCGGGTGGCGCTCTACAGCCGCAACGGGAAAATCATCAGCCACTCCTATGTCGAGGTCGCGAAGGCGCTTGAGGGCGTGAAGGCGGATGCCGTGATCGATGGCGAGCTCGTCGCGATCGGGAAGGACGGCGTATCCCATTTCCAGTTGCTTCAAAACGCCCTGCGCCACGAAGCTAAGCTTTTGTACTGCGCGTTCGACATGATGTTCGCAAACGGTGAGAACCTGCGTGCGCTGCCGCTCCTCGAGCGCAAGAAGCGGCTAAAGGCCATCCTGCCGCGCCACAAGCTGATCGCATTCAGCAAGCACCGCAAAGGCAGTGGCAAGAAGTTCTTCGCAGAAGCCGAGCTGAGACATCTCGAAGGCATCATGGCCAAGCGCGCCAACAGCCCATACGCATCCGGACGCCGGACCGCCGACTGGCTGAAGGTGAAGACCGCGCAGCGGCAGGAGGTTGTGATCGTCGGCTTCACGGCGCCGCGGCGAACGCGGCCCTTCTTCGGCGCGCTCGTCCTGGCGGTCCGCGAAGATGATGGGTGGCGGTACATCGGCCACGTCGGCACCGGCTTCAGCCACCAAGTTCTGGAACAGCTTCACGGCAAGCTCATGAGACTCAAGAGTGCCAAGTCGCCCTTTCCTGCCAAGGTAAAGGATGAGCAGGTCACGACCTGGGTGCGACCAGCGTTAGTCGCAGAGGTGAAGTTCGCGGAGTGGACCAGCAAGGGCGAGTTGCGCCAGCCGGTCTATCTCGGGCTGCGGACGGACAAAAACGCGAAGGACGTCGTACGCGAAAAGCAGTGGTCGCGAAAATCGCGCCGCTGAGACGAAGCTTGCGAGAGAGCGGATCAGCCGGCCTCTCGCTCGGATGCCGACGGCCACGGCGGCAGGGGCGGCAACCCGAGAGCCTTACGTACAGGTCCGAACGACCGCCGGTGCGCTGCGCATGCACCGAGCCTGGCGAGCGCTTCATAATGAGCCGGCACCGGGTAGCCCTTGTGATCCGCGAAGCCGTAGCCGGGGTGTCGCACGTCGAGCGCCCGCATGACGGCGTCGCGCTCGACTTTCGCGAGGATGGAGGCGGCCGCGATGCTGGCGGACTTGGCATCGCCCTTGATAATCGCCTGCTGAGGGATATCGATTTCCTTCAGCCGCTTCGCATCGATCAGCAAGTGCTGCGGCGTCAGCCCTAGCCCACGGACCGCGCGCTGCATAGCCTGGATGCCCGCCCAATAGATGTTGATCGCGTCGATCTCCTCGACCTCGACGAACGCCACACACCAACTCTCTGCCTTTTCCTTGATCTCCCTCGCGAGTTCTTCGCGAGCCGCTGCGTCAAGTTTTTTCGAATCGTCGATCCCGATGATCCGCGTGCCGGGTTTCAGGATCACGGCGCCGGCGGAGACCGGCCCGGCCAGAGGGCTCATTCCAGCCTCGTCCACGCCTGCCACGGCATGATGGCAACTCTCCCAGAGAGAGGTCTCGAAACGGAGCATCTTGCGGAGGCGCTGCCCTTCGGACCGATTTTCGAAGCGGCGCTTATCGATTGCAGCCAGGATGGCACGCGCTCCCGCGCGGCGGTCGGCCCTTAAGATCTGCTCGATAGGGGCCTCGAGCGGTCTTTTCTCGACGACATAGCGCTGGCGCAATACATCAAGTGAATACTGGGACATCGCGGCCTTAGCAGAGATTGACCTGTGAGGAGCGTGTCGATGAAGTTTGTGGCGATTGTCTGAAGCTAAGCGATGTCCTCATCGACCGAGCAGCGCCTTTTTGAAAGGAACCGGGCCGGTTCTCATCTACGCTTCAGATAATTTGCGCTGCCACCGACCTCAGAGCGGAACCAACTCGGCGCGTAAGTGCCCGGTTCACAACTCAGCCGATCGATGGCCGAATCGAAAAGCGCTCGCTAGATCGGACTGGCATGGCCGCAAACTAGGTAACGGCGGTACGCTTGGGGCTGGGGAGGCAATCGACGGTCCGCGACTATCAAGCCGCACAGCCTCGCTGGCGGCCTTTTTTCTTGAGCTCAATCGCCTCAGGAGGCGTTCGCCCTGGCTCGTTCACGAGCCTCGCGACGACGCTCCCGACGTTCGCGGCGCCGCTTAGCGCGATCTGCACGCTGCCGCAGGGGAGGAACTTCCGTCGCGACCACCACTGCTGCTCCAGTCTCCTCGACCACCTGTGTCGGTTCGGATGCAGCAGGGCGGGCTTCCATGAGCTCAAGCGTCGCCCGTCCCTTGGAGGTGATCTTCCAACCACCGCTGATGCGTTCGACCAGCCCTTGAGACCAGATGTCGAGGTCCGGGACCCGCGCCGCGAGGCGCCTGGTTCGATCCGCCCAGTCTCGACCGCTGGTCGCCAGGATCGCCATGTCCCTCTTGAGGTCCTCCATTACGGCAAACCCTTCCGGATATGCCACCAGGATCTTGAGGACGGTCACCTGGAAGTTCACGCCCGCTCCTCCGGATCAGCGCCACACACCGCGCGCAAAAGCGCGGTCGTGGCCGGGTCCAACATGGGGTGCCCCCAAAGGGAAAACCCTATCCTAGCCGGTTTTGGCCACTGTGGATTCACACATGTTAAGCTTCGCGGCAACCGGCGAGAAGAGCAACCTAGCCCGTGACGAGCCCTTGGCGACTGATCGCCACGTGGCCGCAGAACAGTAGGAACGGCTGTCCTATCTGGCCGTTCGGCTTTCATGACCAGACCGGACGAATATCTGGAGAAGGCCGAGCACTACAGGAGGGCGGCTGCCACTGCATCCATGCCGAGTTCTTCCGTCGAACTCATGGCCCTGGCCGACAGCTATGCGATGCTTGCCGAGAGCACGGCAATCCTGGACGCTCGAGCGATTGAAGCAACGCCACGAGAAGTAGGGTCGCCCTGGCCGGTGGCGTCTCGCCGACCCACCGCTTTTGGCGCTCTTATCCCATTGACTGCCAGAGGTCCGAGGTCGAGACTGCCTGCATCACCGACCGGAACGTGGCTACTATCGGTGACAGAGAGACCAGTTGGGCTCCCGCCCGCACAGGAGGAGCGCTTCAATGGTCGAAGCAACCAAGACCCATCGTGTATTGATCGTAGAGGACGAGTATTGCCTCGCCGCCGATCTCGAAACCGTGCTGAGGTCCCAAGGCGTTGAGGTTGTCGGTCCCGTGGGCGACTTGGCCGACGCCTTTCGCGAAGTTCTCAAAGGCGGTTTCGATGCCGCAATTATCGACATCAACTTGCATGACGACTACGCCTATAGCGTTGCCGACCAACTGAATCGGCAACGGATCCCATTCGTGTTCGCGACCGGCTACTCCCCGGAAATGATCCCGGCGCGGTTCTCAGACGTGTTGAGGTTTGAAAAGCCCTTCGCGCCCTCCAGCGTCGCAAAGCGAATTCTCCAGCTGTGCAGTCGTCATTGAACTCGTTGTCTGGACGGCGCTTTTGATTCAGCACCTTGGATGGCGGTTCCCGAGCTGGCGGGGGACCGCAGTTCTACGGTGCCGCCTTTTCGATGGCGTCAGAGCCGGTTTCAGCTAAAATCGCGTTTAGGGGATCTCAGAGGCACGGGTCTATCATGACGACGATGCAACCGAACTTCCGCTCCCCGAAAGCTTTGATGGCCGGCGCACAAGATGCGTGGCATCGGTTCTTCGAACATTGCCCCGTCCGATACTTCTGCTTACGCCCGACCTGAAGATCGTCAATGGCAACGACGCATATCTCGGCGGTGTCTCCCGCTCGAGAGATACGCTGGCTGGTTTTGATATGTTCGACGCCTTCCCTGACAATCCGCACCTGGCGCATGCCGACGGCGTTGCCAATCTGGCGGCGTCGTTTGGGAAGGTCCTTCACGAAAGGCGCGGGCAGGTCATGCCTCTGCAGAGATATGACATCCAGCCTGAAGGACGCCCTTGGCAAGTCCGCTATTGGCACCCCAAAAACTGGCCGGTCCTCGATGACAGCGGCGCGATCGTCGCGGTGGTCCATCATGTGACCGACGCAACGACCGCTGTTCTGGCCAGAAAGGCTGAGAGAGCCGGTCCGCCTCCGTCTTCGTCTGAGGCGCTCTTGCAGTCGGCAGACAGGGCGATTTTCGAGGCGCGCGAGATTGTAAGGGAAACTTGCGAGGCAATCTTGGTATCTCGCGCGTTGATCGAGGAGAGTTTGCCTCCTCAGGGCTCCGGCTAAAGGTGAAAGCGTCCAACTGATGCCAATTGGGTTGCGGAAGGCTCCCATCATGCATGACGTTTCGGAACTGCCGCTCCTGCAATCAGCTTTGAGCGAGGCCCTTGGTTATTACCGGCCAAGAGCTGGGGAACGTTCAACTGATTGACTGGAAGGCGGGCCATCTGGAGATCATGGCTCAGCAGGGTTTTACCGAAGAGTTTCTCGAGTGCTTTCGTCGCGTAACGATCCGGGATGGGTGTGCCTGCGGTCGTGCGCTCTTCAATCGACAGCCAGTCATTCTCGATGACGTGACGCTGGACCGGCGATTTCTGCCCTTTCGGAATGTGGCCGAACGCGCGGGATTCAAGGCCGTCCAATCAACCCCGCTTATGACATCCTCTGGCGCCCTCGTCGGGGTACTTTCGACGCACGGCCAACATAGTCCAAGTGAGGAACAACTCGGTCTGATCAGAAGCTTGGCCATGCGAACGGCTAACGGCATACTCCGTAATCGCGCGGCGAAATCCGCTTTTCTCGATTTGGATGGCTTGGCTTCCCTTGGATGATAGCGACCTGCGCCAAATCGACTGAGTATGTCCTAGGTTGGCGAGTGCTATCCTCGTCCCGGTTGGGACAAGATATATGCTGATCCGCCATTTGTTGATCAGCGTGGGCCAGACCGATGGCGCTCAGGTTGGTCTCGCCAAGGTCGAGCCTTCACGTTCGGATGTCCAACCGACGAGTGCGCCGATGACGATCGCTCCGACCGTCGGAATTAGCGCTTCGAGTGGACTTAGGCCCTTCAGCGAAACAAGCGCAGCGATTGTCACGGTGGAGTAGTGAAGTCGGCTCACGTCAGCGCCCTCGGTCCAAGTCGGGAGCTACCGTGCGCTCTTCGGCTCTAAAACCTATGCGGTTCTTGATCGCCAGAACAGTCTGGCGCACGCGTTGCGCAATATCTTGCCTTATGTGGCGCGCACTGTCGATCAACCGCCAAACGGGAATGGTGAGAGAGTCAGCCGAGAACTCGCGCGAGGCCTCCAACATCCGCCGTGCTGCCCGTGCAACTCGACCGACGTTCAGTGACCCTGCCTCACGTCGCAATTGAAGTTGCCCGGTACTTGCGAACTCAACGCGATCGTCGACGAAGTCCACAACGTTCACTTTTTCTGCGTAAGATGTCGCTTCGTCGAAAAGCCGCTCACGAATTGCAGCCTCCCCTGGGACCAGGCGGGGGTCGAGTTGGTGCTTCGCTACAGCAGCCTCAAGTCGGTCGCGTTCGGCGACAACGTAAGCATCGATCCTATGTCGCGTAAGTCCGACATAAACCTCCCGTGCGTCCGTCGGCTTCGCCACGTACAACACGGTGGCAGCGGACGTTCGGCCTTGCACTGAATACGCCGTGCCCGCATAGGCCAGGGAAATACGCGGCGGCCTAGGTGGACCTTCGACGCGCTCGCGAGCCAGGGATCCCCATTCAGTTTCGATCGTGCGCCCGTCATCGAGCCGAAGGGCGACCTTCACATCAGCATTGTCTCGCGCCAGGCGCTCGATTGTACCACGGGTTCCGTTGCGAATGCGGAATTGGGGAAGATTTTCGCTGAACCGGATGAGGTCACCTTGGGCAAGCTCAATCGTGCCAATTTTCTTGTCACGGCCAATGGCAAGGAGAGATAAATCCTCACCGACCAGCCGTCCTTCAGAACGGAGGACAGCACGGGCGGCTCTATTGAGAGCTGCTGCATCAGAATTCCGGCGCGTTACGATCAAAACATCATCGCCGTGCGCACGGCGATAGCTGTTCCACATTTCGATCACCCGAGCTTGCGCCTTGGCTTCGCCAGACACAACTTCGAGCTTCCGATGTTGCGCGTAGGCACGCAGACCTGCGTCCGAATCACCTCTGGCCATTACCATCGATGCTGCGCGCTGCCAGTCCACCGTTTGTCGACGCACTTGCGATAAAACTGCACCCCGCGCGATCACATCGGAAATCGCTTTCAGCGCGCTGCCTCCTGGCACGGCCTGGAGCTGACGCCGATCTCCGAGGCACACAACCTTCGCGTGCGCGTCATGAGCTACCCTTAAAACCGTCTCGAGATCCCGCACGCCGGCCAAGCCGGTCTCATCGATAACAATCAGTGTGTTGGCATCAATCTCGGATCCGATTTTACGCTCATGGTCGTATCGCCATTTAGCGATCGCCGATGCTTCAATGCCGCAAGATTTTGAAAGTTCGTCAGCAGCCACCCAGGTGGGCGTTAATCCCAAAATCTTGCGACCGCAGCGCCGGGCAGCTTCCACCAGCGCCTGCGTCATCACCGTTTTCCCTGTGCCGGCGGGCGCCTCGCATATAGTCACGCCATCGCGATTAGCGGCAAACCTGATCGCATCGGCTTGTTCCTGAGACAAATAGGGCGCGCTGGCGAGCGCCGCCTCAACTGCGTCCCGTGGAAACCAGTCCTGCTCATTCAGGCGATCCGCGGACCGTAGCAGGCTTGCTTCGGCGGCGGCGATACCTGGCGTGGTCCAGTACTCGGCTCGTCCTTCGCCCGTGAGCTTACGAATAATTCCACGTTCCTCGTACGACCGCAGCTCTGCCCAAACCTGATCTATGCTGACCGCGCGAATCGCCGCCTCGACGAGTGCTCCATGCACCAACTCCTTGCGGGTGATCACACTCTGGTGCCGGAAGAGCTTCGAGGCGGCAACCGCAACCGGACCCGATCCCTCGATTTCTGGAGGATCAAGGTCGACTTCGACGGCCAAGTGGACCTCCTGACCAGGCACGCAGTCCCGCACCGCCTTCCATGGATCGGTACCAGTCTGCGCGAGCTCTTCTTTCCAGCTAGTCTCCAGTATCTCACCCACCGGGACTTCATCTTTTGACCCGCGCGTTGCCAGCGCTGCTAATTCCTTTTGAGCACCGGACGCATCCCGTCCGACAAGCTGCTCTATCTGGCGCGATCGCTTCGAGAAGGTCTCGAATAGACTCTGTGGGATGCCAGCAATCTCGAATTGGTTGCGTCCAGCTTCGCGCAACGAAAATCCGATAGCCGCTAGGCGGTGGGCCAACGAGGCTCTAAACGCCGCACCAAGGACGAGCTGGTGCTCGAACAATTTCTCGGGCTCAAGGGTACGATATTTTTCGCCGGATCGAGCTGCGTTCAGCAGAACGGCGTGTGTATGGATGTTGGGGTCCCCCTCACGCGAAGTGAAGTGATCGAAACGACCGACAATAACGTCGGCGGCAGGTTCGCGGAGATATCCGCCTGCACCTAAGCGGATCTCCACGAGTCGTTCATCCACTAAGAATCTGAGAGCATCCTCAACTGCAGCACGGTGCACCGCGTGCAACGTAGCACGCTGCTGCTCGTCTCCCGCCATCCACAAAATGGATAGGGATTTCGGGGCAGAAAACGTGACGTCCCATCCGGCTCGATGCTTCGCTCCGGCACCGCGGACGAGTCGCTCGCCAGTGCGCGGATCAATGCCGGCACAAAGATCTCGAAAGCTCTCCTTATCGATCGCAGCACCGTGCCGAACGATCGTTTCGCCCGTCGTCCACCAAACGCCGCCGCCGTCCCGAATGTAATACTCGTCGCGGCTCCTCGGACGCGCCTCGCGATTGGGATCGTTGACATAGTACAAACCAGCGTCGCGGCCTGCGCCCAACGTATGGAGCGAGGCGGTCATACTTTCGGGGGCGAATACCGGCAGATACTGGACACCTCGACAGCGCCGCCTGCAGAAGCCTCGCCGACAAGCGTTGCCAAGTCCAGGAGTCCCTGGTCGACCGTGTCCAGGCGATCGAGGAGCGCGACGTACCGAAGAGCGATGTCGAGATGCTGCTCAACGCATTGCGCAATCAGTTCGGCCGGCGTGATTTTCGCCACCCGAGCGGCCTGTTCAAGCCGGTCGGAGAGCTTCGGCTCGATCTGCACCGTGTAGGTCTGCATGCGCTCTTCCAGCAATTGGCAATGATGGCAACTTGACCGCTGCCATGCAGGTCGCATGAGATGGACCGTGCATCAACCCTCGATTCGCTTCCGTATTCCGTTGTGGTTAGTGGATGGCAACTTTAGTGCGTGTGGTGTGAAAACCAACTTCAATAGTAATAAACTAGCAAAGCGACTAGTAACCACTAGCATGACTAGTGCTGGCTAGTACGACCCCGACGACCTAACGTCGGGGCGTCAATGCCACTGGATTCCAAAAAGCTCCAACGCGACGCGCTGCGCCTACAGAAGGCGCGCGGCACGTCGTCTATCGGCCGGGAAACCACCGGCACATCAAGAGCAGTCCGGGAAGCCCTGCCGACCATCCATCAACTTCGTAAAGACGGCGTGTCGTGGGCGGTGATCGCCCAGGCTCTCGCCGAGCAGGGCGTCGTCCAAGGCAAGGATCGCATCCCTCTGACCACCAGTCGCCTGACGGCGCTTGTCACCCAGATTGAGGCACAGCAGCGCAAGAAAGCCCTCAAGGCCGGTCCCCGCGACAGAAGCGACACCGTCGAGCACCGGGCCGTGAAGCGCCTGGTCCTCTCCCCGGACCTCGTTAGCAGCACAGAGACCTCCAACGCCTCCCAGTTCGACACAGAAGAAGACCTGAGGCGTTCGGCCCTGGAAAAACTCCAAACCGTATTGAAGAAGGAATGAATAAATGCCCCGCATTTTGTTGATCACCCAGGAGAAGGGCGGCGTTGGTAAAACGGTCTTCGCCCGGGCTCTCGCGGAGGCGATCGACGGCGCACCGGTGTTCGAAATCGACGCGAGCCGTCGGATGCATGAGCTTGGCGAGCGTGTCAGCTTCTTCAAGATGAGGGCCACGCGAGAGGATATCGAGCGATCCGGCGGCAAGGCATCGCGGGCAGAGTTCGACGCCGTGATTGACGCAATCGCACATACCAAGACGTCGACCATCGTCGATGTCGGCGCGAATACCTCAATAACCTTCCTTACTATGTTGTCCGATATCGCTCCTGCCCTCGCCGATGACGGCCTCGAGTTTGGCGCCTGCGTTGTCGTGACCAACGAACCGGGAGCGCTTGCGGAGGCCCCGAAACTGCTGTCAGTTGCAAAGCCATGGACGAAAGCACGCTTCCTGATCGAGAACCGCCTGCACGGCGGTGTCGATGCAACCTGGCTCAAGAAATTCAGCGACGGCGCCAAGGCGACGTCGTTTGAGCACCAATCTCTGGAAGACGGGGCCGACGAGTACCTCCAGGCCGGCGGTCTCCTCATGATCGGCAAGCTCGATCCCAGCAAGCTGCGGGAAAAGCATGGCATCGCCTCTGCTGTGCGTATCCGCAAGGATCTTGAGCGCTTCCGTCTGGAAGCCATGCAAGCCGTCCGTCCCGCTGCAGAGTGGCTGATCGGATGAACAAGCTCGTACGGTCACTGTCGGCGCGCTTTGATTCAGCAGAGAGCCGCGTGAAGGCGGCCGAAGCGGAAGTGCGGCGTGCAAGTAAGAGCCGCCTCGCCGATTTATTGAAGCTTCCTGCTAAGCAACGGCTCCAACAACTGGAAGATCCGGCGCTGACGGCGCAGGATCGGCTTAAATTGCGACACTCCATAGAGGCGTCGCTCCCGCGGGGTCGACGCTTTCGCATCCCGTTTGCTAAACAAGGGCTGTTACGTCGAAGCAAGCAGTGGCTGCGGTCCACTCCTAGGCTTGCGGTCACGATCGTGGCCTGCTCGGTCCCAGGCCTCTTCGTAGCTTTGGCCGGCAAAAACACGTATCAAACTGCGCCGCTGACCGAACCACTTCCTCTTGAATGGACGCTGCCCAACGGTTCTCATGAACTGAAAACCATGCTCGCTGGCGGCAACTTGGCGGTCCGGCCCGTCGACAGCACATCCGCAGTTGCCCGCCGCTGGATCCCGGGGAAGGGCTATGCCACGGCGCGGGTGTTCTGGTAGTAAGCGAGACAGTGCCCGTCAATTTTGCCCAACGGGCGCGACTAAATCTACGAGACCATCAAAACGCGCATCGTTATAAGCTAGAGTGCGACGCAATTCGATTGGATCGGGCGCATAGGATCTGCTTGTTAGAAGCATGACCTGCCGCTGATGCAAGAACTTTGGTAGATCGCTCGGTGGCACCAGACGAACGGCCTCGGGCGTTCGCGTTTCGTTGATGCGTCCGTTAGGATCCCGAGCTGTCGTGACCCGCACCCCTGTGTAGGTACCGATAGCCTTCGACCAATGCTCCATTTCGTCGGGTTGGGCTGCCGACAGATTGAAAAGGTTGACGACCTCAGCTGTGCCAATGAAGGTCTCGGCGCCAGCGGCGCCGTACGTTTCGATTATTTGGTGCCTGGATTGCCAAAACGTCCATAGTGAGATGCCGTAGCCAGGCAATTCGCCAGTTCCCTTTAAAATTGCGTCGTACCGCCCGAGCACGAATGCCTCATCGATGAAAACTATGATGCGCTCGCGGGGCTTCTGTTTGCGAACTGTTGTAAACAGGTCCCCGAGCAGCCAGCGAATATAAGGAGCCAACATTTCCTTACGGTCGTCGGCCGGCAATATGATAAATAGGTCAACTTCCCCGCCTCTTAAATCGGCTAATTCGAACGTGTGGTTTTGAACTGCGGTCTGCAACCGCTCGTCTCGCAGCCACTGCGTCGCTTGCTCAGCTGTCGAGACGATACTCGCGCGATTTTTCTCCTCCATAGACAGAATATTGCGCGCTGCAACCGAAGTCTGATCCATGCGACCCTCAAGCGCAGAGAGGAAGGCCGCTCGATCCATGAGCAGCGCCGCAGCACTGACTGGATCAGCCCTATTGTTGCGAATGGTCGCGGTGATTGAGGCGACGATAAGGTCGACAGCTCGGTCTCGGAAGTACGAATGATCCCCATCACTGCTCGGCGGCAATAGTGCGCGTGCCATGCTCTGCAGATAGATCACATCATTCGGGTCTTTACGCGACAGCGGATTCCATCGATCCGTGCCGCCCACTAGATCCAAAGGATCAATGCATCGGACTGTCTTTCCAATCTCTTCGCGTCGACGCCGCGTCGCCCGAAATGCGTCTCCCTTCGGATCAATCACAACGGCGGGCCCGGCCCAAGCATCCGGCTCCGGGAATACGAGGTTCGGAAGGATGAACCCATTTGTCTTGCCGGTGCGCGGAGGCGCAATGGTCAACAGATTGCCTTCGACTCGAACGCGAATGGTTCGACCTGTATCGGGATCGATCCCCATCTCCAATCCGCGATTCAGTTTAGCGCGGTCCTGCATCGAAGCCCATTGTGCGCTGCCATACATATTTGACAGATCACGGAGCGGACTAAGCTTGCCGCCAAAGAAGATCAAGGAGCTCACGAAAATAGTCGCTATTCCTAGCGTCATGGCCTCGCGCGTGCCGCCACCTGCAAAGGCGATCGACTCCCCAAGAAACATATCTCGATAGGTGCCAATGATCAGAGGCAAGTTGACATAGTGAGCGCCAAGCTGCGTTGACCACTCTCGGAACCACAAAAGGGGCGTCAGAGGCACGTTGCCAGGCCACGCGTCAGCATTCCAACCGTGCTGGATCATGAATGCCGTCGGATAGCCTAGAGCGAGCACGGCAATAACTATAGCTATGACAAGAAAAATGCGCGTCGACTTAGGCATCGGAATTGATCGTCAAGCGGAGTAAAACGCAAAAGCGGATGCAAATCATCGAAAGAAAGGTTGACCATTCCCGATTCAGGGCTCTTGGCAGTTGCCTATTCAACGCGAATTGGATCTGGACGGTCGACCACCGCTCTCGAGGGCCTCCCTTTCGAAACTGCGTCCGTTCGCGAAGCGACTGAAAGTTCTTAGTCCTGGGCGACACGTCCCTCTCCTCTTCGGGGCAACGTCCCCTGGATGTATAGAGGGATACTAGTTACGTTTTGTTCAAGAATTCGTAGCGACTGATCGCTTTACGTCACATCGCTGCGCAGTCCAGGACATCATCCATGCAAGTTGAGGATGGTGAAGTGGCTGCCATAGCGATAGAGGCCGGTGAGCTCAGCGCATGAACGCTCACTTGAGAATTTGAATGGGACTCAACTTGTCTCTCCCGTCGCCAGAAATGATGCTGGAAAGCAACGTTGCACTTCTTCAACCTGACGTTAATAAATTTCTTTGCAACGTCTAGTAATTCTCAACGTCGACCGCCTACGCAATATCGAACGTTTGTTTGATGCGGTGCTCGGCTCTCTCTTGGAACGCAAGAGCATGCAGCAAGGATCTAGATCATATGCCAATTAAAAGGTCATCCTTTGCCGCTCAACTCGGCGCATTCGAGGCTCTGGAATGCAGCAGGCCTCATTTGCTGCTGCTGGAGGGATCTCGGCTGCCCAAAAACATCGATGTGCGCGAGTTCGATACTTGCGGGGTGTTTGACCGTGACGATCCGGACGGGATCGAGCGTTACAAAACTGAGTGGGAAGATGTGCTTCAGGATGGCTTCGCCGTCTGGCGCCCAAGACTTTCTAGTGTGGAGTTGGCTGCGAACAGCATCCGCAGAGCTCGAGATCGGCAGACATTGATCTCCTCTCATCTGCTTGCCGCGGCGAATGTCGGAGCTGCCGGCCTTCCCGTGCGATCAGAACAGTGGGAGGCTTGGGCCATCCAACAAAATTGGTTCGATGAGAAACAACTAAATAACCTGGTGCGGAAATACGGTGAGGACCAAGTCACGAAGTGGACAACCGCCGCCATATCCAACGTCGACCAGTTTGTAGAAGTTTATAGCGCGGAATTTAGAAGCGAAGTTATCTCAAGCGCCGCAGTCAGAGCACGCGACAGCTTGACTGCCACCTATGGACATGCTGCCGCCGAGAGGATCGAATTCCTGCCCACATCTCTTAGAGAAGATTCGTGGTTCTCTAGAATTGTACTCAACGCCTACTACGGAGATTATGATCCGAGTTGGTGCGTGGCGGCCCTTAGGATTTTTTCGCCAGCCCTCGCAATGGTGGCAGCGGTCGGCCGGCTTGCGCGCAATGGGGAAATTGCGGTTACGCGACAGCTTGTTCGGAATGCGAGAGCGCTTTGTTTCCCTGAAGGAACACCCGTAGCCGATTTGGAGTATGCAAATACAATCAACTCTGGTTTGCGTGATTTAGTAGAACTGATTATTGGCGGGCCTGAGCTCCGAGCTGTGGTCGAACAGGAGCCAGAGATTGTCCCAAACAGCGTGCTCACAGCCGGACGGACGCTCCCGCTACTGCCCGACCTTCTATAAATTGGCAGCGACGTGGGTTACTGAGCTTCTGGATTAGGGAAGGGCCTCCTAAAGCTTCGTCTATCAGCAGGCATGGGGCTGTCCTAAAAGCGGAGGCTTTCCCAAGTTTGTCGGCCGCTCAATGAGAGCCTTCGCAGTTGTTTGGGCGGAGCGCATGCTCCCTATTGGACGCCCTTTCATCTCATGCTTGTGACAACCGTTGCGCGGCAAAACAACTTTTCGAGCTCGTAAACCGAGGGCGGATAGCGAGCGCAACCGGCCGCGCCTCCTCGAAGCTGCAAAGACATTGTTCGCCAAAAGAGTTCCCGTACTAACCCGAAGCATAAGCCGGGCCCGACGTGCGGAACACGTCAGAATGCCGACAGTGCGCCGGCAGCGGATCAATCGGCGGACACGGGTGTCGTGAGGTTCTCCCGTTCATTATCGGCCCGGCCATCGCGGCCAGTCGGGCCGAACCGCCGAGCAAAACGCAAGCGTGAGGGCAATCGAAACATCACTCCGCTGTCGATAAGGCTTTGATGACATTAAATAAAACAGGAAGACCGATTGATATTGCAGTCTAGGACGGCTACGTCATACTCCAGCTTGCAACAAGAGGACGATTCAACCTTGCCAACGAGCACCTTCGTCAGCCGTTCCCGGCGAACCAGTACGCGTGCTGTCGGGCGACAGTAATCTCCATGCAGGGTTTCGCGCCGATCGTTCTTCCGACCGCAACCACGGTTGTGGCCGCACATCAGGTGACCAATGGGCCGCCTATTGCGGCGATCGCGCGGATACGGCTGTATTCCGCCGAGGAGTGGGAGGCCTTCACCAATGAATGGGCGCACTATTTCTTCCAAGGCAAAACGGTCGTGAGGTTCACCGGCGCGGGTGACAAAGGCGTCGATATCGCCGTTTTCGACCCCGGTCAAAATTTCACGGGCGTTTGGGACGGTTATCAGTGCAAGCACTACGACGATCCGCTGCGGCCCTCCGATATCTACGTCGAACTTGGCAAGGTGCTGTGGTTCTCATTCAGCGGTGAGTATTCCACCCCCCGCAGCCACACTTTCATTGCACCGCGCGGGATCGGCACCAAGCTGAATAGCCGGCTGATGAATCCCGACAAGCTCAGGCAGGAGCTGATCGCCAACTGGGATAAGCACTGTCGCACCGAAATCACGAACGCCCAGGAAATCCCCTTGCAGGGTGCTTTCCTCGACTACGTGAATGCCTTCGACTTTACGATCTTCAAGGGCAAGCAACCCCTGGCGCTAATCGATGAGCACAGGGCATCACCCTATCACGCGACACGATTTGGCGGCGGTCTTCCGGCACGCCCCGTGACCTCGAGCCCGCCAGCGGCCATTGCCGCACATGAAACCAAATATGTTGAGCAGCTTTATCTCGCATATGGGGATCACCTCAAGAATCCCGTTGCATCGATCGCTGACCTCGGCAAGCCGGCCCTGCGGGAACATTTTTCGCGGCAGCGCGAGGCATTCTATCAGGCGGAAGCGCTCAGGGTATTTGTTCGCGACAAGGTCGAGCCTGGGACGTTTGAACGGCTCCAGGACGAAATCTACGCGGGTGTGGTCGATACCAACGATGGCGATCATCCGGACGGCTACAAACGCGTTGTCGCGGTCACAAAAGCGGCGCAGGAGATGTCCATTGCGGCAAATCCCATTGCACCGATCGCGCAAACGCAGGATCGACACGGCATTTGCCATCAACTCGCTAACGATGACAAACTGAAATGGACGCGATAGAGCCCTCTCGGCGGCAGGTCACGTTCAATGGCCCGCTAGAAGCCGGCATCCGCGCCGTGGCCCTCCTCGGCGCCGCATACCCGAAGGCGTTCGATCTGCAGCGCCTGACGGCGCTCGACTATCTGCTCGTCAGAACCAAAACCATCGAGGGTGGGCCGGAAAGCTTGCATCCGCCGACACCATTGCGCTCGCCTGACGCCGAGGTGAGACGGCGTATCGTCCACCAAGGGCTAGTGCTGATGATGTCGCGCGACCTCGTTGAACAGGAAGCCCGGGAAGCCGGCTTGATGTACGTGGCCGGTGAAAACGCGGCGGCGTTTCTCGATGCTCTGCGGTCGCCTTACCTTCTGAAGGTTAAAGACCGGGCACATTGGTTGATCGGGCATTTCAGCGGTTACACTGATGCTGAGTTCAACGCGATCATACGCCGCTACTTCGAGGACTGGATCATTGAATTTCAGGAATTCGAGCGGAGCATCGGCGTCGCATGACCCAATATGCCCGCCTGCAGATCCAACACGTGAGCTTTCTCGGTCCCGACAAGCCGGCGGCCACCATTCACTTTAAGCCTGGGTTCAACGTACTTTACGGCGCCTCCGACACCGGCAAGTCATTTATCCTCGACACCATTGACTACATGCTCGGTGGCAAAGGCCCGCTGCGGGATTTCCCGGAGCGAGAGGGTTACGACCGTATTCTCCTCGGTATGCAGACAAGCTCGGGCGAATTCTTCACCCTGCAGCGAAGCACGGGCGGCGGTGGTTTTCTGAAAGCCGACGGCTTACACGAAACGACATTTCCCAAAGAGGGCGTGACTGAGCTCCGTGAACAGCACGACGAGCGCAAGGACGATAACCTGTCGCGGTTTCTCCTGGGCAAGATCGGCCTTCTCAATAGGCGCGTGAAGCGCAACAAGCACAACGAAACGAATAGTCTCAGCTTCAGAAATCTCGCGCGCCTCGCGATCGTGGACGAAGAGGAAATCATTCAGAAGCGTTCGCCCCTGTCTGATGGCAACCTTGTAGCGGACACGCCGAATACCGCGACGTTTAAGCTACTTTTGACCGGCGCTGACGACTCCGCTCTCGTCGCAGTGCGAAGCTCACCTCAAGAGCATTCCAGAGCAGGTCAAATCGAGCTCTTGGGCCAACTGATTGCCGAGAACCAAAACAAGATCAGGCAGCTGTCAGGGCCACCGAAGCAACTTGAAGAGCAGGATGAGAGGCTGGAAGAGACCTTGCGCAGCCGCATGGAGGTCCTGGCGGCACACGAAAGCCTGTACAAAGACGCGGCCTCGCGTCGTCGGGATGCACGCCAAAAGCTGGAACAAGCTAACGAACGCCTTGCAGAGGTTAGCGTGCTACTCGACCGCTTTGATTTGCTCGGCAAACACTACCAATCCGATGTTGAGCGGTTGGAAGGCATTCGCGAAGGCGGCACGCTGTTCTCAGCGTTGTCTGACGGCGTCTGTCCGCTTTGCGGCGCTCACCCCAAACATCAGCATCGTTCTGAGGACTGCGAAGGCAACGTCGAACAAGTGGTGATGGCAGCAGAGGCTGAACTCAGCAAAATCGCGGCCTTGCAGCAAGACCTCGCACAAACGGTACGCCATCTGACGACGGAGGCGCGAAGCCTGCAGAGCCGCATTCCGAAGCTCGAAGCGGACGTATTTGCGGTCAATACGCAAATCCAGGAAGATTTGGCACCGAAGCTAAGGGCCGCGCGTACGAGCTACGCTGAGTTGGCCGATAAGCGCGCGGAAGTGCGAGAAGCGCTGGGCTTGTTTCAGAGCCTGAAAGATCTGGAAGATCGTCGTACCAAGTTGGAACTGGAAGAAGCTGAGGAGTCCGGCGGGAACACGCCTGATGCCGGCCTGCCGGCCAGCAGCCTCGACAAGTTTGCGACGATTGTTCAGGATATCCTCAAAACTTGGCACTTCCCCAACGCCGACCGGGTCCACTTTGACCAAAAGGCCCGTGACCTCGTCATAGGGGGCAAGAACCGGACTTCGTTTGGCAAAGGCCTCAGGGCGATCACGCAGTCCGCATTCACGATCGGGCTCCTGCAATACTGCATGGAGCAAGAGACACCCCACACTGGCTTTGCTTTGTTGGATTCCCCGCTGCTGTCATACAAAGAACCTGACGGCGAAGATGATGATATGCGCCACACCGACCTTAAGGCACAGTTTTACGAGTACCTGAAAAAGATCGGCGTCGACCGCCAGGTCATCATCATCGAGAACACTGATCCGCCAGACAACGTGCGGATACTGCCCAACGCACAAAAATTTACCGGCAATCCCGACGAGGAAGGCCGTGCCGGCCTATTTCCGATCGCCAAAGCGGCGGCGTCGACCTGACATCATCGTACATGCACATGGTGACCGTGTGCCTTTGTGCCGAGCCGTTGTAGCACAGCTTACGCTGCACCGTATCGCCCCAACTGGGAGGCCTTTCATTATTAGTCAGCGTTAGTGAGGGGGCAATTTTCATGAGCATTCACAGCTAGTAAGGTCCGAGTGCCCCAGCGGCCTGCGAATCACAGGAATGAGAAGGTAGCCCGTGAACGGAAAATCGGCTGGCGTAACGGAAACGGAACGGATGCTTGCTGATTTCTGCGAGAGGTCCTTCCTCAAGCTTTGGAGCTATCCTAACCCCTTCAAGGACGACGGGCACGAGTTATGTGACCTGCTTGCCGTCTTCGATAACCACGTCTTCATCTTCTTCGACCGCGAGAACGAACTACCGGAAGGGCCCGACAAGGACCCGAAGATCGTATGGGACCGATGGAAGCGCAACGTTATCGACCGCCAGGTGAAAACTGCACACGGCGCGGAGCGGTACATCCGCAGCGGTAGGCCGATCTTTATAGATGCCAAGAGGACGGCACCCTTTCCACTCCACATAAATGCGGGAAAGGCGGTCATTCACAAGATCATTGTTGCGCATGGGGCCAAAGAGGCATGCGAACGCGCGTCACCAGACAACGTCTACGGCAGTCTCGCCATCGCCTACACTGAAACCAATGGCGGCCCAACCCAGCCATTCCATATCGAAATCGACAGGCTCAACCCGGTCCACATCCTGGACAGCCACAACATGCCTATCGTGCTGGGAGAGCTTGATACGGTCAGTGACCTTTCGACGTATCTCGACGAAAAGGTGCGGGCCGCTTCAGCTTTCGACCATCTGACCTATTGCGGAGAGGAAGACCTCCTCGGCCACTACCTCCTGAACTACGACGAGGTCAACAAACGCCATGTTATCGGGCCGAAGAATGAAAATGAGTCCGTCAACGGCATCATGATCGGCGAAGGCGAATGGTACGACTTCATTCAGACTGATCTCTACAAGAACACGAAGAGGGTGGATCGCGTCTCTTACTTCTGGGACGAGCTGATTCAGCGCACGTGCCAGAACAGCCTGGACGGGACGCTCGGCGGGAACTCCAACATTTTTCGCGGCGAGAGCGCCATCTATGAGATGGTGAAGGAGCCGCGCTTCATGCGCCGCGGCCTTGCTGAAAAGATGCTAAACGCAGCTCAGCGCTTCCCTGACACCGGCCAGTTCGCCCGGCAGGTCACGTTGCTGCCGTCATACCAGCCAAATGTCGCTTACGTCTTACTACAACTGCGCGCCCCTGATGCGTACCGCGCTGAGCCAGACTACCGCGAGAAGCGGACGGGCCTGCTTGAGATCGCATGTGGAGCGGCCAAGAACAAATTCCCCAACCTCGTAAAGGTGATCGGCATCGGCATCGACGCGCCAAAGTTTTCTGGCGGCTAGAACGCGGAGGATTTCATCCTCATGCCCTGTGAGACCTGGACCGAAGAGATGAGGAGCTACTACGAGGAACACAACAAGCATTGGAATTTTTTCGGCACTCCAAACTTGCGCCAGCATAATGATCGGGTGAACCAGTTCGTACCGCCTCCGCGCCCCAGCAAACCAGCAATGTCAGGCAAGATTGGCCGCAATGACCGATGCCCCTGCGGTAGCGGGCTGAAGTACAAGAGATGCTGCCTAGAGCGATAGAAACGCAACTATGGACAGCGCCGCTGAGGCTGGAAAACCGAAACTCAAGTCGCACCGCGCTTGATGAGTTTCAGGCTAGAAGCCACGTAGTTGATAAGTGAAATCGCTTTCAGGCTATTGATTTTCGTGCCGTAGTCGACTGATTCACCGTGCAAAACCATGTGCCGGTTTAGTGCGATCCAACCATCTGCGCGTTCTGACTCGGAGGCATTGATGGGAAGCTTCTCGCCAAGCGGGCTCAACACCACACTCAGGAATGTGTCGCTGACCACTTCATCGGCATAGGCCACTATACCAGGCTTGCCTTTGTACCGCTTGTCCCTCTCCCTGGTCCTGGGCCCCATGAACAGATATTGGCCTGCTTCATCTCTGCAAATTCCGTCAGTCTGGGCAAGGAGTACCGGGATCGAGAGGTCAAACTGACCCGCTTTGTGTGCTGCGAATGCAGAGGTAAGCACCTTCGCTCGCCTCGGATGCGCTTCTACCAAGAATCGCTCGATCTGATCCACTCGAGCCTCGAAGTACGTTACAAGTGCATGCTCTGCATGCTCAATCTCTCCCCTCTTGAGCGCCCTGCCGAGATCCAAGGGGGCGGCAAGGCTCATCTCCAAGTCCATGTACCAGCCGTTCTCTCCGAGGAGTAAAAGCGCCTTCCTGTAAGCGGGAGGAGCCTTTTCCGCCACCTCCTTCAGCTGTGCGAGAAGCGGCGCGATGTGGCGAGAGAAGGCGTTCGTCTGCTCGCGCAGTTCGAACGCCCTAGGCAATAGCGCATCAGCAAAGGCCCTGTATCCTTCGCTAAACTGTTTAACCACCCTAACCCATTCCGACTGCATTTTTTGCAGCGTCTCACGGTGTTCGCCACTCAGCACCAAGCTCGCCGGGATCGACGGTTGTGCGCTTGTGTTTTCGTCTTCCGGCTTACTGCTTTCGCTCATCCTTGCCCCATATGTGAGTGATACGGTGTGTTCGAAACGGAGAAACCAAACGACATCAGCAGCGATCTTCTCATCGAAGCAGCCGTGCGCTCGCTGAAGGCAAGGGGCCTTCCGACTGCCGAGGAGGGCGAGTGGGCTGCCGCTGATCGATCTGAGGCCGTTGACGTCATCTTGGGCGATGCCGGTATGCAGGACCTCGATGAGCTTGAGGGGGCCCTTAAGGTTGCCTCCAGCAGCCAAGTTTGCGTGTGATCGCCGAGCGGCATCGTTCTACGACGCATGCTCGCGCGCAGCGCACGATAGCGTTTCAGCAGCGCTTTCTAGATGGCTAAAATCATCCACGCCCGCACCGTCTTTATCAGCTTCGTCGGGGCCCGGTGACGTTGTGCGGCGGCAACTTCCGCATGGGCTCGCATCGACCATCACCCGACGCGCCATCGCACCGCGTGACCGTCGACAGCTTCTCGATGAAGGGTTCTGAAGGGTTCTGAAGGAAAAAAACCTTCAGATCAATCACCCTTCATATGAAGGATCGCTCCGTAGACACAACGGGCGCGGTCGTCGTTGATATCGCCCATCGAAGCGAGCCCCTCTTGGGGTCGAGGTATGGAGATTGAGGACATGTACCAGATAGCCGACGATTTCTACGTGATCGTGGTCTACATGAATCCGATGCGTTATCAAACTCGTTATAGGTTGTTTCGCGATTTTATCGCGCACATGCATGATGTCGGGGCCAATGTTCTGATTGTCGAAGTCGCGTTCGGGGAGAGGCCGTTCGAGGTGACGACCCCGAACAATGCACTCCACCTGCAGCTCAGAACAGATAACGTGCTCTGGTTAAAGGAAAATGCCATAAATCTTGGCATCGCCCACCTTCGGCGAGTGAGGCCGAGCGCAAAATATGTCGCGTGGGTCGACGGAGATGTAATGTTCCAGCGACGCGATATCATCCGCGAGACCGTAGAACAATTGCAGCATTATCTTGTCGTGCAGATGTTCAGCCATGCCGTCGACCTGGGACCGCAGGGACAAAATATCCGCAGCGACACTGGTTTCATGTATCAATACCATCAGAATGGCATGCAACCGCCCACGACGGCGAAGGGCCGTTATGCTCAGGGGCCCTTTTGGCACCCGGGCTACGCGTGGGCGGCACGGCTGACTGCGTTGGACAAGCTGCCGGGGCCGCTGTTTGATCAGGGCATTCTCGGATCGTCCGACCATCATATGGCGATGGCGCTTGTTGGAAGGGCCGGGCTCTCGATTCCAAAAAGCATCTCCGCTGGTTATCGGAACCAAGTGGAAAACTGGGGGGCTATGGCTGAGCTACATTTGCGGCGGAATGTCGGATATGTGCCGGGGCTCATCACCCACCACTGGCATGGCGACAAAGCCAATCGCAAGTATGTCGAGCGCTGGGACGTTCTGATTTCTACGCAGTTCGATCCAACGCGCGATCTTATGCGCACCACCCAGGGTCTGTATCGCTTGGCGGATTTCCTCGACGAGCGATCAATGCGGCTGAAGGACCTTGTCCTAGCTTATTTCAGTCAACGGGACGAGGATAGCACCTATTTGCATCGGCCAGTGATCTGAACGATGACTCTCGACGGGATGAACGCAAACGTTTTACCTGTGCTTGACGAAGGAATCGCCACATGAGTGGGAAAGAAACGGATCTTGTGGCCGTCAATCGGATCACAATGCGAAGCCTGCGCAAGGGGAGGAAGTGGACTCAGAAGCAGCTCGCAGCGGAGGCGGGTATTAGCTTATCGTCAATTGAGCGGATGGAAAGAGGCGAACCCGTTGAACGCGATACTGTGAGAGCTGTGGGTGCCGCGCTGAATACCACGGTAGACCGGCTGAGAGCCCCGAATGAACCTTCGCCCTCGCAGTTGGATGTCCTCAACTCCACCGAGAGCGAAGGGAATGCAGCGGAGTCGCAACAGCAGACGGCCGTTCTTGCAACCAGTGACGCGAATCAACCTTCAACCGATTCGGAACATCCCCCAATGATTGCGTCTGAGCGGGCTGCGGGCGTAGATAACGCCTACACACCTGTGCACGAGGAGATGTCGGAGAGTCGAGATGACTCTTCAATCAATTTGGCAACGAAACCTCTGGCGCCCCTCAGACATGTGCTGGTAGCTAACGTTCCAACGGCCTCTGTTGAAGCCAGGCCACCTTGGGCCACTGCGAGCGCCGCCGACGATATAGAGGGGCAGAACTTAGATTTCACGTCCGAGACTCCTGTCTTGTCGGACACGACCTTGCGCTACTTAGCGATAGTCGATGCCCTGGCACTCGTCGGATGTGTATCCGTGAGGACACCAAGCGCGCTGCCAATAAATGCCGGATACATTCTTGAATTTGGCCCAGTGCTTTTATTTCTCGCTTCCGCCTGGGTTTCGTTTCGCGGGCATCGGGCGACGGGTCGTTGGCGGCGGGCCGACCTGCATCTGGCCCGAATCCTCTTTTCACTGCCAGCTCTCACATCGGCATTTCTCGCACTCCAGTTCTTTCTGCTGCTGGCGCCACCCGGAGAGTGTCCGACGTTCCCGCGATGGAAGTACCTGATCACCATCAAAGAGGTTCAGCCAGAATACTGCATGGGACTAGACCCACAAATTCAAGCTCAGGGTCCGTGGCTCTTTTGGCCGGTCTTCTTGCAGGCGTGGTTGCAAGTACTTTTTCCGATTGCCACCGCGATATTATGCTTTCGAGCTTTCAGAGCATGGCACTCAGCGGTCGCAATCCAGCACGGCGAATATACCGACCGGGAGCGGAATTGATGCCATGCGAAAGGCGGATCTTCTGAATAGGATGTCCATTCCTGCGCAAACGACGGCATCGACAGATTGCTTCTGCCCTTGACGTCACGCGATGTCCGTTTCTGCGCCGCTATTGCGGGTTCAGCGGACATCAAACCCGCCTAATCCCGCTGTCGAGCTCACAGCTTTCGCGTTAGTCCGCGAGCGCCGGTTGCAAGCGGGGACGCCGCGATCGGCAACAATAGAAAATTGGTTACGGGGGCCAGCTTCGACTCCTGACCTCATCAACCTCTCCGCTTCGGCCGTCCGATCTTGCGCGGTTGACGCGCCATGGCGTCAAAATCCAAGCCCTCGAACATCGACCAATTGATTTCATTCGGCAGCTCGAAATTTGCCAGCTCTTGGCATTGTTTCCGGCGCAGCGCAGATTGCTGGCCGTAATGGCTGTGAACGTCATTCGCCTCGTGGCCCATTTGCAACCTGGTGGCCTCGTCATCGAGATCCTCCTCGATGAACATTTCTTTTGCGCCGTGCCTCAAGGAGTGGGCCACTTCGATGTTCATACCGATCGCGCCAGCCTTCTTGAGGAGACGATTTACGCGCTTCGAAGCGACGTCACCCGGATCGGTCATGGTTGCGAGCAAGCGGAAGATGAAATTATCGCCCTGTGCGGCTGCCCACTCGACGAAACCGATGCGGCGGAAAAAGTCATGCAGCACGAAGAAGCGTAGACTGGCTTCTGTCTTGAAGCCAACCCGTTTGTACATCCCTTTCTCTTTGTCATAAACGATGCCGTTGACACGAACGATGTCGACGCCGTGCTTGCGGTCAATATCGCTGCCCCGGATGAACGGAAGAATTCCGATTCGGCGCGACGAGAGGAGACACAGGGGCCCCAGCATCGCGTCGTCGAGATAGCCGCTGTCCACCCCCAGGCGGAAGACTTTGTCGACTTTTTCGTAGTCGAGTGCTTCGCGCTTGACTGAAGGTTTGGCGTTGTCCGGCCACCGTACCCGATAGCCTTCGAACGGATTGCGAAGTCGGTGCAAGCCAACGGCGCCGTTGATAATAGCACGCACCGTCTGAACATATCCGTCCTGAATCGTTTTCAGCGCGAGGGGCTCGTAGCAGCTTTCGACCTTATTCTTTTCGATCGCTGCATGGATGCCCATCTGTCGCAGCTCTTCGGTATTTTCGCCTTCACGCGAAAGCTCGACCGGGACGTACTGAAGCTCGTTGACGAAGTTCTGCAGGTCAATCGGCAAATAGCAATCGATCGGCCGATCTCCGACAAGAGCTTTGAAGGTTGCCGCACGCATCCGACCCGTGCTGATGGCACTGTCAGAGGCTCCTCCGGCCTTTCGGAGCTCGAAATACTCGTCTTCCAATTCGCTGAACTTTGGCGCAGTCGAGGTTTCGATGTTAGGCGCAGCGACCGCTGGCGCCGGCTCGGGCTTGACCGGCCTGAAGTCACGCGGCCTGCGGCTGGTCGACGTCGCCGAGGTCTGCTCCAGAATGGCAAGTTGCCGGTCGGCAACTTCAGTGAGCTTGCCGAGCACGTTTGAGAGCGGCTCGCCGCCAGGGGCGATTCCCGCGCCAGCCCGCCAACGATTCCAGACGTCTTGGCGCAACAGGTCGGCTCGGGCCACGACCGTTGGATTCCCCGCTGCACCCTTGCTGACCTCTTTTTCGATCAGCACCGCCTCTTGGATCGAGGCGATGTCGCGAAGCGCGTCCGGCGAGAAATCCGGCCACGGAGGCGGATTGGCAATTTTAGCCGCGGCCGCCTCGAGGAAGGCGAGCATGTTCGCAAGGAATTCCTCAGGGCTGTTGCCCTTCGGAAACCCGACGTCGCTGCACGGCATCTGTCCCCCGATGTCAGTACTCACCCCGCCTCTCCACTGGCTGAAACCGGTCTGCGCCAGCGCGCCCAGCCAAGACGCCCGCCGCTGCGCCTCACGATGCGGAAGCACCCCGAGACGCACCCGAATAGGAGCGCATGACGGCAGTCTGGCTGCAAGGTTTGAGGGGGGCCGAATCTGGAAGAAATACGTGGAAAGCCGGCGCACCAGATAGGTTGGCGCCCGGCCCGGCCCTCTCGGCCATCGCGCGCCCTTGGACGCCCTTTTCTGGTGGACTACTTCGTGGACTACATTGGTGGATACACGCTTCGACACTGGCGCACCTGGGGCAGGCCGGAAGCGTTGTTTTTCGAGGTTTTCGGCGTTCCAAAGTGGCGGTCGGGTGCGAGTGACGTGGCGGAGAGGGAGGGATTCGAACCCCCGATAGGCTTGCACCTATGCCGCATTTCGAGTGCGGTGCATTCAACCACTCTGCCACCTCTCCTGAAGGTGCCGGTGAGGGGCAGGAACCCCTGTGGTCGGGGCGTGTAATAGGCGAGGATGGCGGGCCAGACAAGGCGCGAAAGGCGAAAATCCGCTGCCTCATACACCTCCGTCTTTTCACATCGAGGGAACCGCGATGGAGCATCTCACGGTCAAGGCCAATGGGGCCAATTTCCACCTGATCCGCGCTGGACAAGGAAAGCCGCTGCTTTTGCTGCATGGTTGGCCGGAATTCTGGCTGACCTGGGAGCCGGTGATGGCCCGCCTGGCGGACCGCTTCATGCTGATCGCGCCCGATCTGCGCGGCTTCGGCGACAGCGCCAAGCCGGACGGGGCGTACGGTCCGGACGGCCATGCGGCGGACATGCTGGCGCTGATGGAGGCGCTCGGCATGAACCGATTCGGCGTCGTCGGCCATGATGTCGGCGGCGCCGTGATGCAGCCGCTGGCCCGCCGGGCGGCGGAACGGCTGGCAGGGCTGTTCTTCTTCGATTTCGTCTATCCCGGCATCGGACCGCGCATGGCGGCCCCTGATAGGCTGAACCACATCTGGTACCAGTCCTTCCACCAGATGGAGATGGCGCCTGCGCTCATCGGTGCGAGCCGCGAGAGCTGCCGGCTCTATATCAGCCACTTCCTCAAAGGCTGGGCGCACCGGAAAGATGCCTTCGACGATGTCCTCGACACGTTCGGCGACAACTACTTCAAGGACGGTAACCTCGCCGGCGGCTTTGCGCATTATCGCGCCTCGCATGCCGGGCGCCTCGCGATGATGAAGGGCGAGGCTCGGCCGCTCCCGCCGATCGTTGTGCCGACCTGCGTGCGCTGGGCCGAGCACGATCCGCTGTTTCCCTATGCCTGGACCGACCGGCTGGGCGAGACGTTTGCCGCGCTCGATCTGGCGATGTTTCCCGGCGTCGGACACTTCCCGCACCGGGAAGACCCCGATCGCGCGGCTGAGGAGATCGCGGCGTTCTTTCAGCGCATCGGCTGGAGTTGAGCCTCATCGAGAGGCCAAAACGGGTGGGACCGCCAGACGCGGTAAACACTGGCGGTCCCGGTGCCGCTCATTGAAATGCTGGCCAGGAAGGGCGGCTTCGCCGGCCAGGGTGAGGCGACGATTCGACCGTAGCGTGCAGCCGGTGCGCGGCAACGCAAAGCGGTCCTTAACCTAACCAGTCAAGGTTACTCCTTGTCGTTCTTACCCTTTTTCTTCCCGTTCTCCGGAGAATCCCGGTCCTTGCCGTTGCCCTCCTTGCGGCGGTTGGTGAAGCGGGCGTTGCCAAGTCCGGTGCCGATGGTGAGGACGCCCCAGCGCGCGACGTGCTGCATGAACGGCACCTCCGAGAGGCCCTGAACCACGCCGTCATTGTGCATGAGGATCGCGGTGTCGTGCCCGCCGATGACGGGGATAGCCTCGACGAGGCTCGCCGGCAGGTTGAACTTGCTGCTCTCCCAATTGCCCGGCAGGTTCTGCGCGCCCTTCTCGATCGAGCCGTCCGCATTGATCACGCCCGGACAGGCGATGCCGATGAAGGGGGCGAGCTTGAAGCCCTCGGCTTCGGCGTCCTCAATCAGGCCTTCGAGCATCTTGACCAGCCGCTTCACCGCGGCCTCGCGGCTCGGCTCGTCGTCGGCGTGGCGCCACAGATCGGATTTGAAGACCGCCGCCTTAGACAGGTCCGGCGCCTTCTTCCAGCGCGTCTCGACGATCCCACAGCGGATATTGGTGCCGCCGATATCGACCGCGAGGATGCTGTCATAGGCTTCGAAAATCCAGGACGGCGCGAGGTGCAAGGCCCCGATCAAGCCGGCATCGTCGGGATCGAAGCGGATCGGCACCAGATCTACCTTGAAGCCTTCCGACTTGAGGATGATCTCGGCCCGGGCAATGGCGATCTCGCCGAGCCGGCTGGCGCGAAAACCGCCGCCAACCACGATGCATTCGGTCTTGTCCCAGGCCTTGGTCTTGAGGAATCGCCGCGTCACGTAAGCGAGCTCCTGCGCGAAGTCCTCGATCGCGCTGTGCACGACGGCCGCAGCCTCCGTGTCGTCGCCGCTCAGAACGGCGTCGAGGGCCTTCTTGCTGATGTTTTCGGAGGGCTCGTCACCGAACGGATCGTCGCCGCTCTTGCGCAGCGGTTTGCGCCATTCTTCGAGGATCTCGCGGAACGCCCCCTTGCTGGCGCGGTCGCCGAGAAAGCCGTCATCGTCCTTGATCTCGATATTGAAGCTGTCGACGTCGACCGACGGCAGGCGGCTCGCCCCGTGTTGGGCGATGCCCGTTGTGTTGACCAATTCGTCCGTTGCCATGGAAGCCCTTGCCCACGCTGATTTGGCGGGACAACGGCGCGGGAACCCATTTGGTTGCAAACCGGCCGCGCGTTCGGCTGGCGGTGCTGAATGAGGCCAAATGCTTCAAATCCCGGCCCTTTTGGGCGGTTTTCCTTGACTTGCGGCTGTTGGCCGCTATAAGTCCCACACCCGGCGCGGGGCGTTTCTCGCGCCGCTTGTTTTTGCGTGGGTTTTCAAAGGGATAACTCCCACCCGCACAAAACGCAGATAAATCCATAGCGACTGACAAAAAGCCGGCCCGGACGATGTGTCCCGAGGCCGGGATTGAACACGGAGACAAAAACGATGTTCGCAGTCATCAAAACCGGCGGCAAGCAATACCGCGTCGTGCCGGATGATGTTCTCGAAGTAGGCAAGATCGAAGGCGAAGTCGGCTCGATCGTGCAGTTGAATGAAGTTCTGGTGCTCGGCGGCGACACGCCGGTGCTGGGTGTTCCGACGGTCGCAGGCGCGTCCGTTGCGGTCGAGGTGCTCGACCACAAGCGCGGGCCGAAGGTCATCGCGTTCAAGAAGCGCCGCCGCAAGAACTCGCGCCGCAAGCGCGGCTACCGCGACGAGATCACGGTGCTGCGCGTCAGCGAGATCCTGACGGACAACGCCAAGCCCACCAAGGGCCCGCGGCCGAAGAAGGAGAAGGTGGCAAAGGAAGCCGCCGAGTAACGGAAGCCGATCACGCCAATTCACGAATTGATGCGTGCGACGTTTTGAAATGATTCCGTCAAGGAATTGACCTAGAACTACGCAGGATTTCGGAGACGAGCCATGGCTCACAAAAAGGCAGGCGGTTCATCGCGCAACGGACGCGATTCGAAGGGTAAGCGCCTCGGCATCAAGGCGTTCGGCGGGGAGATCGTCACTCCCGGCAACATCATTGCGCGTCAGCGCGGCACCACCTGGCACCCGGGCCTTAATGTCGGCATGGGCACGGACCATACCTTGTTCGCCAAGGTCGAAGGTCGTGTTGCGTTCCAGGCCAAAGCCAACGGCCGCACCTTCGTATCGGTGCTCCCGATCACAGAGGCGGCTGAATAGACGGTGGATCAATTCGGAGTCCGCCGGGTCCTACCAAACCGGCGGAGTCCTTGAGATCAAAAGATCGAAGGCTCCAAGGGGAGGCGGGAAACCGGCCTCCCCTTTTCTTTGACTTGCTCGCTTTGACTTAGTGACTTTCACGGAGCCGGACATGTTACAGGATTTCTCGAGCGTGACCTTGCGGGAGGCGAGACCTGATGTCGTCGCCACCGAGCGGCTGACCTTGCGGCGGCCGACACTCGCCGACGTCAGAAGCATCGCCCAGCTCGCCAACGATCGCCGCATCGCGGAGAATACCCGCCGGCTCCCCCATCCCTATTCGCAGGACGACGCCGTCGAGTTCATCCGGGCCACGTCCGCGCTCGGCAGCGAGACCGTGTTCCTGATCGAATACGACACCACGCCCGTCGGCATGGTCGGCATCGACTGCTCGACGCCCGACAATGCCGAGCTCGGCTACTGGCTCGGCGTCGAGCATTGGGGCCAGGGCTTTGCCACCGAGGCCGCGCGCGGCGCGATCGACTTCTTCTTCGAGGAGTTCGAGGACGACCACCTCTATGCCGGCGCGCGCGTCACCAACCCGGCCTCGCGCAAGGTGCTGGAGAAGTGCGGGTTCCAGTGGAGCGGCGTGCAGCTGCACCGTTTCCTGGCGCTCGGCTCATCGACGCCGGTCGACTGCTTCCGCCTCTCGCGCGGCGTGTGGTCGTCGCTGAAGAGCTGGAGCAGCGCGCGACGGATGAGATAGGGCGCGAGGCGCTGCCACACAAAAAGTGTCGTCCCGGCGAAGGCCGGGACCCGTAGCCACACAGAGGAGTGTGACACGAGACGCCCACTCAGAGTTCTTCGCCAAACCACTTCCGGATCGGCGCGCGCTTTGAAGCGCGATGAGATTAGGATGAATCGTCATCGCGCTTTAGGTTGTTGTTCGAGCATGATCTTTTCGGAAAACCGCTGCGCACTTTCCGGATCATGCTTTGGGCGCGTTGTCCGGACGACAGCGGAATGATTCGTCCGCTCTTACGCCGGCGGATTCATCTCAGCGCCCTCGCGCCCCAGATCGCGCTCGCGCAGATAGATGTAGAAACCGGCACCGATGATGATCGCAGCGCCGACGATGGTGGCGACCTGTGGCACATCCCCGAACACGAAAAAGCCGAAGATCACGGCCCAGACGATCATCGAATATTGATACGGCACCACAACGCTCGCCGGCGCGAGCTTGAGCGAGCGGTTGACGCAGAACAGCGCCGTGACCGAGATCAGCCCAGCCAGCGCGAAGAAGACGAGGCTTCCGGGCGTCGGCGGCACCCAGTGGAATGCCGACAGCACGGCGCCGAGCGAGAACGTGCCGATGAATTGCGAGGACGCCATCACGATGTCGGGCGTCTTGCGCAGGCTGCGCGTGATCAGCATCAAGGTTGCAAAGGATAAGCTGCCGCCGAGCGCGATCAGCGCCGGCAGGCTCACCGTCTGCGCCGATGGCCGCAGCGCGATCAAGACGCCGCAGAAGCCGATCAGGATCGCGGTCCAGCGCCGCCAGCCGACCTTCTCGCCCAAAAAGATCGCCGACATCGCGGTGACGAAGATGGGACCGGCGAGATAATAGGTGATGACGTCGGCGAGCGGCAGATAGACTGTCGCGAGGAAAAAGGCGGCCACTTCCAGCGTCGACAGGATGACGCGGAAGAGCTGCAATCGCGGCCGCTCCAGATTCAGGAACTGGTAACGCTGCTTCCAGATCAGCGGCGCCAGCAGCAGCAGCGCCGCGCAGGCGCGCAGGAGCAGAAGCTGCCCCACCGAATACGTCCCGACCAGGAACTTGCCCATGGCGTCGCCGAACGAGAACATGAAGATCGACAGCACCATGAGGGCGATGCCGGCCAGCCGTGCCGAACGCTCGTCATAGGCGGAGAGATTCTTGAAGAAGGGCATCGGCGCCGTTTTAATCAGGTGGGCGCGCGGGACAAGCCCGCCTCTGACGAATTGAACGCATTGTCGCACTGCGCGGCACGCGATACGGATCGCTCTCTGAATTCGTCCCGATGGTGCAGCGCATGACCGACTTCGATCCGACCGAGCATCGCATGATTTCCCAGCAACGCTGGTTTGAAGATTTCGTCGTCGGCGAGCGCTTCGTGCTGCCGAGCCGCACTCAGACCTCGGCGGTATTCGCGGCATTCCAGACCGCGAGCGGCGACACCCATCCGGTGCATTATGATGTGGAATATTGCCGCAGCCGCGGCATGCCGCATCTGCTGGCGCACGGCTTCCAGACCCTGATTCACACCGCGCCCGGCGCCGGGCTGTTTCCGTTCATGGTGGAAGAGTCCCTGGTCGGCTTCCTCGAGCAGTCGAGCCGGTTCCTCAAGCCCGTCTACGCCGACGATACGATCTATCCGGCGCTGGAGGTCACCGAGCTGGTGCCGGGCCGCACGACCGGCACGGTCACGCTGAAGAGCACCGTGTTCAACCAGCGCAAGGAATTGGTGCTCGAGGGCACGCAGAAATTCCTGATCCGCCGTCGGCCGCCCGGTTAAGCAAGGGGCGCAATTCGCGGATTTTCGACCGGTTTACGGATCAATCCGGGTTGCCGCGCCAGCCTGGCTGGCCTACCTATGGCCCATGAAATTCCTCGATGAAGCAAAGGTCTATATCCGCTCCGGTGACGGCGGGAACGGCTGCGTGGCGTTCCGCCGCGAGAAGTTCATCGAGTTCGGCGGGCCCTCCGGCGGCAATGGCGGCCGCGGCGGCAATGTGATCATCGAGGTCGCCGACGGCCTCAACACGCTGATCGACTACCGCTACCAGCAGCACTTCAAGGCCCAGAAGGGCGAGAACGGCATGGGCTCCGACCGCCACGGCGCCAACGGCAAGAACATCGTGCTCAAGGTCCCCGTGGGCACGCAGATCTTCGACGAGGATCGCGAGACGCTGATCCACGACTTCACCAAGGTCGGCGAGAAATTCGTGCTGGCGGAGGGCGGCAATGGCGGCTTCGGCAACGCGCATTTCAAATCGTCGACCAACCGCGCGCCGCGCAACGCCAATCCCGGCCAACCCGGCGAAGAGCGCTGGATCTGGCTGCGGCTGAAGCTGATCGCGGACGCCGGCCTCGTCGGCATGCCCAATGCCGGCAAGTCGACCTTCCTGTCCAAGGTCAGCGCAGCGCGGCCGAAGATCGCCGACTATCCTTTCACCACGCTGCATCCGCAGCTCGGTGTTGTGAACGCCGACGGCCGCGAATTCGTGCTCGCCGACATTCCCGGCCTGATCGAAGGCGCGCATGAGGGCACCGGCCTCGGCGATCGCTTTCTCGGCCATGTCGAGCGTTGCCGCGTGCTGCTGCATCTGATCGACGCAACCTGCGAGCATGCCGGCAAGGCCTACAAGACCGTGCGCAAGGAGCTCGATGCCTATGGCGGGCAGCTCACCGACAAGATCGAGATCGTCGCGCTGAACAAGATCGACGCGGTCGCGCCGGACGATCTCAAGAAGCAGAAGGAACGCCTGAAGCGCGCCGCCAAGAAGACGCCGCTGCTGCTCTCGGGCGTTACCGGCGACGGCGTCAAGGAAGTCTTGCGCGCATTGGCCGATGTGATCGGCGAAAGCCCAGTGTCAGCCAAGGCCAAGAGCGCGGCCGAAGCGGAGCCGTGGTCGGCCTGATCTCTCTCCACGCGGCGACCCATACCGCGTGATCTCTCGATTGGAACGATTGTAGTACCGCCCGGCGAATCTTTGCCAAACCGCTAGCTGTGGTTATAGGTCCCTGCGTTCGCAGGGGGACTGCGGGCCTGGGCATCAGTGGCTTGTCTTCGCTGGCGCGATAGCGCAGCATCAAACAATCAAGAAACTTCAGGGATGCCGGCATGGCGCGCGCGAAGAACGTTCTCTGGATCATGTGCGACCAGCTTCGCTACGATTATCTCGGCTGCACCGGCCATCCCACGCTGAAGACGCCGAACATCGACGCCATGGCGAAGCGCGGCGTGCTATTCTCGAAGGCCTATGTGCAGTCGCCGATCTGCGGGCCGTCGCGGATGTCGTTCTACACCGGACGCTACATGCGCTCGCACGGCTCGCACTGGAACGGTTGGCCGCTGCGTGTCGGCGAGCCCACGCTCGGCGATCACCTCGGGAAGATCGGCGTGCGCAACGTGCTGGTCGGCAAGACCCACATGGCGCCAGATATCGAAGGCATGAAGGCACTCGGCATCCCGCCGGAATCTGTCATCGGCGTGCACGTCGCCGAATGCGGCTTCGAGCCCTATGAGCGCGACGACGGCCTGCATCCGACCGGACGGCCGCGCCCGAAATACGATGACTATCTGCGCAGCCAAGGATTCGAGGCGACCAATCCCTGGGAGCACTGGGCCAATTCCGGCGCCGCGGAAGACGGTTCCTTGCAGAACGGCTGGCTGCTGGTCCACGCCGACAAGGCCGCGCGCGTGCCGGACGAGCATTCAGAGACGCCCTACATGACGCGGCGCGCGATGGATTTCATCAGGGAGGCCGAAACCGACGGCCGGCCGTGGTGCCTACACCTGTCCTACATCAAGCCGCACTGGCCTTATATCGCGCCCGAGCCTTACGCCAGCATGTATTCGACCGATGACATGATCCCGGTGATCCGCTCCGAGCGCGAGCGGCAGAACCCGCATCCGGTGTTCGGCGCCTATATGGACATGCGCTACTCCCGCAACATGGCGCGCGACGAGGCGCGGGAGAAGGTGATCCCGACCTATATGGGCCTTATCACCCAGATCGACGACCAGATGGGCGTGCTGATGAAGTTTTTGGGAGCGCGCGGCCTCTTGGACACCACCATGATCGTGTTCACCTCCGATCATGGCGACTATCTCGGCGATCACTGGATGGGCGAGAAGGATCTGTTCCACGAGCAATCGGCAAAGATTCCACTCATCATCATCGATCCGTCGAAAGAGGCCGACGCCACGCGCGGCACCAGCAGCGACGCGCTGGTGGAAGGCATCGACCTTGCGCCGACCTTCGTCGACTATTTCGGCGGCAAGGTGCCGGGCCACATCCTCGAAGGGCGCTCGCTGCTGCCGCTGCTGCGCGGCCCGACCCCGGGCGATTGGCGCAAAGTGGCGTTCTCCGAATACGATTATGCCATGCAGGACGTGCGGCTGAAGCTGAACCAGCCGATCGAGCGCTGCCGCCTGTTCATGGTCTTCGACGGCCGCTGGAAATACATCCACGCCTCCGGCTTCCGCCCGATGCTGTACGATCTCGAAACCGATCCGCAGGAATATGTCGACCGCGGTGACGATCCCGAATGTGCTGCGATCATCGCCCGGCTCCAGGCCGAGCTGTTCGACTGGGCGCTGCATCCGAACGACCACATCACCACGCCGCGCGAGAAGATCGCGGCCTATGCGGATAACCAGCTCCAAGTAAAGGGCGGCGTCTTGATCGGCATCTGGGATGAAGCGGAGCTTGCGGCGATCAAGAACGGCATCGAACAGCGCGCGAAGATGTGACCGAACAGGGCGCAGCTCTCTCAGCTCGTCATGCCCGGGCATAGCCGTCCAAAGGACGGCGTCGCCTCCGCTCGCCTATGACCCGGGCATCCACGTCTTGCGTCAGTCGCGGTGACGCGTGGATGGCTGGGTCAAGCCCGGCCATACGGCGGAGTGTAGGGCGCGAGCGGAGCCTAATTCTCGATCTTGTAGCCCGTCGCCTTCACGATCGGCTGCCAGAACGCCGCGTTCGCGGCGAGCTCTTTCGAAAGCCCATCCGCGCTACTGCCGACCGGGATCAAGCCGATTGCGGTGAGCTTCTCCTTCACCTCGGGCTTGGCGAGTGCCGCGCTCGCCGCTGCACCGAGCCTGCTGGCAAAGTCCGGCGGGCTGCCGGCTGGGAGCCACATGCCGTACCAGGCGTCCGCGACGAGATCGATGCCGCTCTCCCTCAGCGTCGGAACGTCAGGCGCGAACGGCGAACGCTCGGCGCTCGCGACCGCGATGATCTTGACGCCCTTGGCGCGATGTTGCGGCAGCGCATCGGCCAGCGTGACGATGCCGAACGAGATGTGGCCGCCGACGAGGTCGTTGAGGATCGGGGCGCTGCCGCGATAGGGCACGCGCGTGAGCGGAATGCGGAGATCCTTCTCGAGCTTGGAGCCCATGAAATGCGGAATGGTGCCGTTGCTCGGCACGCCGAACGACGTCTTGTCCGGATGTGCCTTCAGCCAGGCGACAAATCCCTTGAAATCGGCGACGTCTATCGCCGGACTGACCACCAGCGCGAATTCGAACCGCGCCAGCAGCGACACGGGCATGAAGTCTTTCGCCGTGTCGAAGCTCGGCGTTGTCTCCACCATCGGCAGCAGGTACATGGTCGGCCCCGTCGTCACCAGCACCATGCTGCCGTCGGGGCTCGCGCCTTTCACCGCCTTGATGCCGATCAGGCCGTCGCCGCCGGTACGGTTCTCGACCACGATGGTCCGTTGCAGCACCGGTGCCATCTCCTGCGCGATCAGCCGGCACAGCGTGTCGCCGCCGGCTCCCGCCGCGAACGGAAAGATGATCTTGCTCAGCCCGGCCTGCGCCCGCGCCCCACCCGCCTGCGCCAGCAGCGGCAGACCGAGACATCCGGCCATGAACTTGCGGCGATCCATTCGCATCCCCTCCAGCCCAATATTGCTTGACGGCATTAGAGCGGGGCCAGCGTTCAAGACAAGGCCGACCTTCGCCGTTTACCGTCCCGACCGGCTTGCGCCGGCCATCGTCCTGCTGCAAAAGCAGGGCTCATCGGCGCCGCCTTGTCGCTCCGCCGTTTCCAATGCAGGGCAAGTCGCAGCACCGCTGCCAAGACATACACACATGGCCAGCCCCGAACTCAGTCAATTCCGCCGCATCGTCGTCAAGGTCGGCTCCGCTCTGTTGGTCGATTCCGACAAGGGCGAGGTGCGTGCCTCGTGGCTCGCTGCGCTCGCCGACGACATGGCCAAGCTGCACCGCGAAGGCCGCGACGTCCTCGTCGTCTCCTCTGGTTCGATCGCGCTCGGCCGCAGCCGGCTCAAGCTGCCGCGCGGCCCGCTGAAGCTGGAAGAGAGCCAGGCCGCCGCCGCCGTCGGCCAGATCGCCCTGGCGCGGATCTGGTCGGAGGTGTTAGGGGCTCACGGCATCGGCGCCGGACAGATTCTGGTGACGCTCCAGGACACTGAGGAGCGCCGCCGTTATCTCAACGCCCGCTCCACCATCGGCAAGCTGCTGGAATGGCGCGCGATCCCCGTGATCAACGAGAACGACACGGTCGCCACCAACGAGATCCGCTATGGCGACAATGACCGCCTTGCCGCGCGCGTCGCCACCATGGCGAGCGCGGACCTCCTCGTGCTGCTGTCCGACATCGACGGGCTTTACGACGCTCCGCCGAAGAACAATCCGAACGCAAGGCTGATTCCGGTCGTGGAAAGCATCTCCTCCGAGATCGAGGCGGTGGCGGGAGACGCCGAGTCCGAGCTGTCGCGTGGCGGCATGCGCACCAAGGTCGAGGCTGCCAAGATCGCCACCACCGGCGGCACGCATATGCTGATCGCCTCCGGCAAGATCGAGCATCCCTTGCAGGCGATTGCCAATGGCGGCCGCTGCACCTGGTTCCTGACGCCGGCCAATCCCATCACCTCGCGGAAGCGCTGGATCGCGGGCTCGCTGGAGCCGAAGGGCACGCTGACCATCGATGCCGGCGCGGTCGCCGCGCTGCGCGCCGGGGCCAGCCTGCTGCCGGCCGGCGTGATCAAGGTCGAGGGCCAGTTCGCGCGCGGCGATGCCGTGATCGTGCGCGGCCCCGACACCAGCGAAGTCGGCCGCGGCCTGATCGCCTATGACGCCGACGACGCCGAGCGGATCAAGGGCCGCTCTTCCCCGGACGTGATGGCCATCCTCGGTATCAGCGGGCGGTCGGAGATGATCCATCGCGACGATCTGGTGATGGGCGGGTAAGAACCGAGCGACGTCTATTGCACGTCGTCGGCATCAATATCCTGCCGACCGTGCATGACGCGAATGATCTCCACGCCATCTGGTAGCGGGATATAGAAGATCACGTAGCTGCCGACCGGGAAGCTGCGCAAGCCTGCGCGCAATTCCCGCCGCTCCCGCCCCGCAAGCGGGTTCTCGACCAGCATCTCGAAAATCTCGCCGATGCGTTCGATCTGCTTCTCGGCAGCCCGAATGCTATCGGAAGCGATGAAGTCCCAGATCGAATCGAGATCGAGGTCTGCTTGCGGGGCTTTGCGGAATCTATTCGCCACGCTTGCGCGCGGCCAACCGTTGCCGGCCCCGCGCCTTGATGTCGTTCATCCATTCCTGGACGCCGACCTCTTCCATCGGCCCACTATCGAAGCCCTTCTGGATCTCCTCCCGCAGCGCCTCCAGCTTGAGCTTGCGCTGCTCCTCGCGCTCTTCGACGAGCCGAAGGCCTTCGCGCATCACCTCGCTGGCGGTGGCATAGCGGCCGCTCTCGACCAGATTGTCGATCAGATCTTCGAAATGCTTGCCGATGCTGTAGCTGCTCGCCATGGGGAGACTCCGTTAGCAAATGATGATATTTATTGATATTTCGGTAGCCCGCAAGGCTTCCTCCAGCCTCTAGCGCCAATCGCCCCAAGGGCCGACCCGACGGCAGGAAGCGGGCCCCAGCCATTCCCTCCCCGCCCTTCGCAGACGCGGGATTTCCGTGCTAGGACACCGCCTTAGCAGAAGGTTTGACCCCATGGCCGCCCCCCTCAAAGCCGTTGACGGCAATGCCGATCGGACCAGCGATCTCCAGGCGCTGATGTCCGATCTCGCCACCCGTGCCCGCGCCGCCGCGCGCGTGCTGGCGCTGGCGCCGCCGGAGCAGAAGAACCGGGCGCTGGAAGCCATGGAGCGGGCGATTCGCGCGAACTCCGCCGCGATCCTTGCCGCCAATGCCGAGGACGTCGCGGAAGCACGCGGATCGAGCAACATGACCCCCTCCTTCATCGATCGCCTGACGCTGACGCCGGCGCGCGTCGAGTCGATGGCCGAGGGCATCGGCATCGTACGCGGCATTGCCGATCCCATCGGCGTCGTCACCGAGAGCTGGCAGCGGCCGAACGGCATGACCATCGAGCGCGTGCGCGTGCCGCTCGGCGTCGTCGGCGTGATTTTCGAGAGCCGGCCGAACGTTGCGGCGGATGCCGGCGTGCTGTGCCTCAAGTCCGGCAACGCGGTGATCCTGCGCGGCGGCTCCGACAGTTTCCGTTCCTGCCGCGCCATTCATGACTGCCTGGTGCAGGGCCTGCGCGAAGCCGGCCTGCCCGAAGCGGCGATCACGCTGGTGCCGACGCGCGACCGCGCGGCGGTCGGCATGATGCTGTCAGGCTTGAACGGCGCCATCGACGTGATCGTGCCGCGCGGCGGCAAGAGCCTCGTCGCGCGCGTCGAGCAGGAGGCGCGCGTGCCGGTGTTCGCGCATCTCGAAGGCGTGAACCACGTCTATATCGATGCCAGCGCCGACCTCGCCATGGCGAAGTCGATCGTGCTGAACGCAAAAATGCGTCGCACCGGCGTCTGTGGTGCGGCCGAGACGCTGCTGGTCGATCGCGCCGCTGCCGGCACAAACCTGAAGCCGCTGGTCGAGATGCTGTTGGATGCCGGCTGTGAAGTGCGCGGCGACGATGCTGTGCAGAAGACCGACCCCCGCGTAAGACCTGCCAGCGACGACGATTGGGACACCGAATATCTCGACGCGATCATCGCGGCGAAGGTGGTCGACGGCGTCGACGGCGCGATCGCGCATATCCAGAGCCACGGCTCGCATCACACCGACGCGATCGTGAGTGCGGATGAGACGGCGGCGAAGAAGTTTCTCAGCGAAGTCGATTCCGCGATCGTGCTGCACAATGCCTCGACACAGTTCGCCGATGGCGGCGAGTTCGGTTTCGGCGCCGAGATCGGCATCGCCACCGGCCGCTTCCACGCCCGCGGTCCTGTCGGCGCCGAGCAGCTCACGAGCTTCAAATATCGCGTTCACGGCACCGGACAGACGCGGCCGTAAAGTCGCAGGGCGGGCATTGAGCAACAATTTCGTCGTGCCGCGTTTCGTGGCGCAAGCAGTCCCGCCCCACACCGAGGGCATGCGCATCGGCCTGCTCGGCGGCTCGTTCAATCCGCCGCATCAGGCCCATCGCGCGATCAGCCGGTTCGCCTTGACGCGATTGCAACTCGATCGCGTCTGGTGGCTGGTGACCCCCGGCAATCCGCTCAAGGAGAACGGCAATCTGCATGAGCTCGGCGAGCGGGTGCAGGCCGCGCGCGACGTCGCCGACGACCCCAGGATCGAGGTGAGCTGTCTCGAATCCGTCATTCGTACCCGCTATACTATCGACACGATCAACACCTTGCGCCGCCGCTTCTCGGGCCTGCGCTTTGTCTGGATTATGGGCGCCGATAACCTCGCTCAATTCCATCGTTGGCAGGACTGGCGGCGTATCGCGGCCCAAGTTCCGATGGCAGTGATCGATCGGCCGCCGCAGAGCTTTCGTGCCCTCGCCTCGCCCGCCGCCAAGGCGCTCGCGCGCTACCGCCTGCCCGAGGAAAAGGCAGCATTGCTCGCGGACCGGCCGGCGCCGGCCTGGGTCTTTCTGACCGGTTTGAAGCTGAATCTCTCCTCAACGGGCCTGCGGAACCCGGACGGGAGCTGGAAGGGAACAACGTGAGACGGCGTGTGCGGAGCGTGGTGGGGATTTGGGGCTCTCTGGCATATTGAAACCCTTAACCCCACATGATGTAGTGTAACCGGTGGGCGCCGGATTCGGCGTTCGCGATACAGTGAAAGGAATGGTCCCTGACCACATCTGTATTGTCCAAGTCTGTTTTACCCAAGGTTGCTAAGCCTACGCGTAAAACATCGACCAAAGCGGCCTTGCAGGCGCAACCCGACGCCGACAAGACGCTGAGCCTGATCCTCTCCCGCCTCGAGGACATGAAGGCGGAAGAGACGGTCACCATCGACCTTCGCGGCAAATCGACGTACTCCGACTACATGATCGTCACCACCGGCCGGGTGAACCGGCACGTCGGCGCGATCGCGGACAACGTCACCAAGGGCCTCAAGGAAAACGGCATCAAGAGCATCCACGTCGAGGGCTTGCCCAATTGCGACTGGGTGCTGATCGATTCCGGCGATGTGATCGTGCACGTGTTCAGACCCGAGGTCCGCGAGTTCTACAACCTTGAGCGGTTGTACACGCAGGGCCCAGGGGCGGCGAAGGCGATCTAGGCTCAACGAGCCGATTTCGAATCGGCTGACGCGCATGCTAGCGTCGTGCGCGCGCAAACTGCGCGCGGTCTCGAAACACGACTCCGAAGATATCGGACCCCTGAAGATATCATGCGCGTTGCTGTCATTGCGGTGGGCCGGCTGAAGCAGGGCCCCGAACGGGAGCTCGCCGACCGCTATTTCGAGCGGTTCGACGAGGCCGGCCGCAAGCTCGGATTCCGCGAGCTCAGCATTCACGAGATCCCAGAAAGCCGTGCGCGCGACGCCGCGACGCGGATGGCCGAAGAGGCCGCAGCGATCTCCGCGCATGTTCCCGAAAAATCGATCCTGGTGGCGCTGGACGAGCGCGGCCAGAATCTCGACTCCACCGTGTTCGCACGGCACCTCGGCCGCTGGCGCGACGAGGGTGCCGGTCATACTATCTTCGTGATCGGAGGGGCGGACGGACTTTCGCCCGAATTGCGCCGTAAGGTCAAGCTCGCGATCGCGTTCGGCGCTGCGACCTGGCCGCATCAAATGGTCCGCGTCATGCTTCTGGAACAGCTTTATCGGGCCGCCACCATTCTGGCCGGCCACCCCTATCACCGCGCGTGAGGCGCGCCACAACGAACACCTTTACCTGACGCGATGCGAGCGCCTGTCCTCAACCTGCTGATTGCAAGCCTCGCAGGCGCAAGCCTCGCGCAAGCCCACGTAAGCCTCGCGCAAGCTCAGGCCGCAGCACCGGCACCGCAGACCGCGGCCGTCTCGCCCGAGGCGATCAAGCAGCGCGAGCAGGAGCTCGAGGCCGCGCGCGCACGGCAGAAGAGCGCGGAGGAGGCGCAGGCCAAGCTCAAGGCCGAGATCACCTCGCTCGGCCAGGACCGCACCCAGCTCAATCAGCAATTGATCGACACCGCCGCCAATGTGCGCACTGTCGAGACCAAGATCGACGAGGCCGAAGCGCGGCTGCGCACACTCAATGGGCGCGAGCAGGAGATGCGCAGCTCGCTCGATTCGCGCCGCGCCGACATCGTCGAGGTGCTGGCGGCGTTGCAGCGAGCCGGCCGGCGCACGCCGCCGGCGCTGCTGGTGCGGCCCGAGGATGCGCTGCAATCATTGCGCACGGCGATGCTGCTCGGCGCGGTTGTGCCGGAATTGCGCGGCCGCGCGGAAAAGATCGCAAGTGAGATCGGCGAGCTCGTCGCCCTGCGCAAGACCATCGCGAGCGAACGCGACCAGCTCGCCTCCGACCGCGACAGCGTCAGGAGCGATCAGACCCGCCTCGCGGCCCTGGTCGACGAGCGGCAGCGCCAGCAGGCGGCACGCGAAAAGGACCTCGATGCCGAGAGCTCGCGCGCCATCGCGCTTTCAAAACAGGTCGGCGATCTCCAGGGGCTGATCACCAGGATGGAGCAGGACCTGCAGAGCGCCGCCAAGGCCGCCGAGAAGGCGGCCGAGGCCGCAAGGCAGGCCGAGGCCAAGGCGGCCGCGAGCGCCAATGCCAGCGCAAAGTCCGGCCCAGCCGCTTTCAAGGACCGCTCGCGGACCACCCCGGCGATTGCCTTCGCCTCGGCCAAGGGGCTCCTGCCGCTTCCGGTTAACGGTAACAAGATCAGGGACTTTGGCGGTTCCGACGGGGTCGGCGGGGTCCAGAAGGGCATTTCCCTGGCGACCAAGCCCGGCTCCCAGGTCACAACGCCGTGTGACGGCTGGGTGGTCTATTCCGGCCCATTCCGCAGCTATGGACAACTCTTGATCCTCAACGCCGGGGGCGGGTATCATGTCCTGATCGCCGGGATGGAGCGCATTTCGGTAAACATCGGACAGTTTGTGCTCACGGGGGAGCCAGTCGCGACCATGGGGTCGACCTCTCAAGTCGCCTCCATTCTCGCCACGAACGCGAGCCAACCTGTGCTCTATGTCGAGTTCCGCAAAGACGGCACTCCAATCGATCCAGGCCCATGGTGGGCCGCAAATGAAGGCGAGAAGGTTCGCGGATGATGCGCAAGACTTCAGTTATTCTCCTCAGCGCGGCCACCGGTGCGGCGCTGACGCTGTTCGTGACCCAGCCCCGCGCGGTATTCATGGGCTCCAGCGCGCGAGCCGCGACCGCGGACACCTATCGCCAGCTCAATTTGTTCGGCGACGTCTTCGAGCGCGTGCGCTCCGATTATGTCGAGAAGCCCGACGACACCAAGCTGATTGAATCCGCCATCAGCGGCATGCTCACCGGCCTCGATCCGCATTCGAGCTACATGGACGCCAAGAGCTTCCGCGACATGCAGGTGCAGACCCGCGGTGAGTTCGGCGGCCTCGGCATCGAGGTCACGATGGAGGACGGCCTGATCAAGGTGGTCTCGCCGATCGACGACACCCCCGCCTCGCGCGCCGGCATCATGGCCAACGACATCATCACCAATCTCGACGACGAGGCGGTGCAGGGCCTGACCCTGAACCAGGCGGTCGAGAAGATGCGCGGTCCGGTCAACACCAAGATCAAGCTGAAGATCATCCGCAAGGGCCAGGACAATCCGATCGACGTCACCCTGGTGCGCGACAACATCCGCGTCCGCTCGGTGCGCGCCCGTGTCGAGGCCGACGACATCGCCTACGTCCGCATCACCACCTTCAACGAGCAGACCACCGAAGGCCTGAAGCGCGAGGTCGCCAATCTCTCGAATCAGATCGGCGACAAGCTCAAGGGCTACATCATCGATCTGCGCAACAACCCGGGCGGCCTGCTCGAGGAAGCGGTCACCGTCTCAGACTCGTTCCTGGAGAAGGGCGAGATCGTCTCGACCCGCGGCCGCAATGCCGAGGAGACCCAGCGCCGCACCGCGCATGCCGGCGACCTCACCAAGGGCAAGCCGGTCATCGTGCTGATCAATGGCGGTTCGGCCTCGGCGTCGGAAATCGTCGCCGGCGCGCTGCAGGACCACAAGCGCGCGACCATCGTCGGCACGCGCTCGTTCGGCAAGGGCTCGGTGCAGACCATCATCCCGCTCGGCTCGGGCAACGGCGCGCTGCGCCTGACCACCGCGCGCTACTACACGCCGTCGGGCAAGTCGATCCAGGCCAAGGGCATCGTGCCTGACATCGAAGTGCTCCAGGACGTGCCGGACGAGCTGAAGTCGCGCACCGACACCAAGGGCGAGGCTTCGCTGCGCGGCCATCTCAAGAACGATGGCGACGAGAAGACCGGTTCGCAGTCCTACGTCCCGCCGGATGCCAAGGACGACAAGGCGCTCAAGCTCGCCGACGATCTGCTCCACGGCATCAAGAATAGCGCGTCCGCCGCGCCGACGCCGGGCGGCGACAGCAAGGCGACCGCCGACAGGCCCAAAGCCGCGAACTAAGTCGGCGCATCAAGCGATCCAAAGAAAAGGGCGGCTTTGAGGAGCCGCCCTTTTTGCTTGGAACTCCTCAGTCTCCGCCCTCTCCCGGCCTGCCGCCACTTGACCCCGGCGTGGTATCGTCGGGGCGAGTGATTCGGGATCTCGCATGACTGAAACGGCCGATGATCTGAGCGCCCCGCTCGGACAGGACAAGCCGCGCCGCAAACGCCGGCTGCGGCTGCCGTTCACGGCCATGCAGTTCCTCGCCGTCATGCTCGGCCTGTTCCTCGTCACCTTCGCCGGCTTCGCCATCTTCAACAAGGATCCGCTCGGCGGCGAGCCGATGACGCGGATCGCGATCCGCGAGCCCAAGGCGACCGACGAGAAACCGGCCGCATCCAGCCATGGCCAAGAAGGCAAGCAGGAGAGCAAGCACGAGGCCAAGGAAGCGGCGAAGCTGGCAGGCGAGCAGAAGACCGTCACCATGATCGACGGCTCGACCGGCGCGCGCCATGACGTCGTGATCGGCGCCGCCGATGCCGCCGACAAGGGCGATGCGGCCGCTGCATCCGCCCCGCCCCCCGTGATGGCGGGGATCGACCCGAAGCTGCTGGAGAAGTCGCGCTACGGGATGATCCCCGTGGTGGCCGGAGACCTGAAGCCCTTCAACGTCTATGCAGCGGATGCCGATCGGGCCAAGGCCGCCAGGATGCCGGTGGTCGCGATCGTGATTGGCGGCCTCGGCGTCGGCGCGGCAAAAACCACCGATGCGATCATGAAGCTGCCGGCTGCGGTGACGCTGGCCTTCACGCCCTACGGCGCCGATCCCGGCAAGCTTGCCGAACGCGCCCGCGCCCAGCGCCACGAGATCTTCCTGCAGATCCCGATGGAGCCCTACGACTTCCCGGACAACGATCCCGGGCCGCAGACGCTGCTGACCTCGCTCACCACCGACCAGAACATGGACCGCCTGTACTGGCACCTCAGCCGGATGCAGGGCTATGCCGGCATCACCAATTTCATGGGCGCCCGCTTCATCGCGACGGACGCGGCAATGCAGCCGGTCATCCGCGAGGCCGCCAAGCGCGGCCTCGGCTTCTTCGACGACGGCTCCTCGCCGCGCAGCATCGCGCCGCAGCTTGCCGGCAGCCAGGCGATGCCGTTCGGCAAGGGCGACATTGCGATCGACGCGGTGCCGACGCCGACCGAGATCGACCGCGCCCTCAACAAGCTCGAAGCGGCAGCGCGCGAGCGCGGCGCTGCCATCGGCACCGCCTCGGCCCTGCCCGTCTCGATCGAGCGCATCAGTGCCTGGTCCCGGACATTGAGCGACCGAGGTATCCTTTTGGTGCCATTGACAACCGTGATGCTGAAATCAAAATCCAGCTAAATCAACGGATTGGGACGGCACGAGGCCGGCGGGGCCTGTTCGAGCCCTACAGCACGCGGAGAGGTCTGGCGGAATGGCGCGTTACGAGGATCTGCCCTACCGGACCTGCGTCGGCGTGATGCTGATCAACCCAAAGGGACTGGTGTTCATCGGCCGCCGCGCCGGTGGCGTCGAGCATGTCGATGACAGCCATGTCTGGCAGATGCCGCAGGGCGGTGTCGATCCCGGCGAGGACACCTGGGAAGCCGCGCGGCGCGAGCTTTATGAGGAAACCAGCGTGCGCTCGGTCGAGCGGCTCGGCGAGGTTCCGGACTGGCTCACCTACGATATTCCCCGCACCGTGGCGGGCCGCGCCTGGAAGGGCCGCTATCGCGGCCAGCGCCAGAAATGGTACGCGGTGCGCTTCACCGGGAAGGACAGCGAGATCAATGTCGAGAGGCCGGGCGGCGGCGGCCACAAGGCCGAATTCGTCAGCTGGCGTTGGGAGCCGATGAAGAACCTCCCCGGGCTGATCATCCCGTTCAAGCGCCCGGTCTACGAGCGGGTGGTGCAGGAATTTTCCGCGCTGGCGGAGGATTGAGCCTTATTGTCGTCCCGGGGCGATGCGCAGCATCGAACCCGAGACCTCGAGATTCCGGTTTCGCGCTGCGCGCGTCCCGGAATGACGACGAGAGATATTTGCAAGTGCCCGATCAAAAACCCTACCGCCCTAATGTCGGCATCGCACTGTTCAATGCCGATGGCCGCGTGCTGATCGGCCATCGCTTCAAGGGCGATGGGCCCGAGATCATCCTGCCCGGCCTCGACTGGCAGATGCCGCAGGGCGGCGTCGACGAGGGCGAGAACCTGCGCGATGCGGCGATTCGCGAGCTCTGGGAGGAGACCAGCGTCGTCAGCGCTGACTATCTCGGCGAGACCGACTGGTTCAGCTACGAATTCCCGCCCTATGACGGGCCGCAGACGCATCGCCTCGCAAAATTCCGCGGTCAGCGCCAGAAATGGTTCGCACTGCGCTTCACCGGCAAGGATGACGAGATCGATCCGCTGACACCGCGCAACGGCCAGCCCGCCGAGTTCGACGCCTGGCGCTGGGAGCGCCTCGACCGCGTCGCCGACCTCGTGGTGCCGTTCCGACGCGAGGTCTACCGCGCCGTGGCGCGCGAGTTTGCGGCGTTCGGAAACTGAGACAACCCCATGCACAGTAGAATGGCGTTTGAAATCATTTGAGAATTTTTTCGCTGAGATTTGCGTGTGAGGGCGGCACCGCTCTCTCGCTCCCTCCGCCGCAAGGGGGGAGGGAACGCACCTCCGCGGGCGCGCTAGAGCATGATCCGGAAAAGTGCGAAGCGGTTTTCCGAAAAGATCATGCTCAAGCAATAACCTCAAGCGCGATGATGATTCGTCCTGATCCCATCGCGCTTTAGTCGGGCCCAAGCGCAGCAGACTTTAGTTGATCAGTTGATTGGTCCCACCGTGAATGGGCCGATGGCGATGACGTGGCAATCGCTGTCGCGCCTGGCGCAGTCGGCGAGTGCGGCGCTGACGGCGGTCTGCTCGTCGGCGGCCTTCAGGCCGAGCCCGGGACGGCCTGCGGTGCCGACGGCAACGGCATTCCAGCCCATGGCATCGCCGAGCTTGCGCACGACGTCGTCGCGGTCGTCGGCGACGATCGAGGGATTGCTGGCAGCATGGAAGAAGCCGGTGACCCTGAACAGGGCCGGGATCGGCACGACGAAATTGTCGTCGACCGCGACGATCATGCAGGCGACGCCGGCAATGGCGCCGCACGATTCGAGCGAACGCCGCGCCGCGTCCTCGGCGGAAGCTGCTCCGAGCACCATGAAATATTGTCCGCCCGGGCCGAGTGCGATCGAGCGGGATTTCGCTGCCGGCACGAACATGTTCTCGAGCCGCACCTTTTGCTGTTCGCGCACGATCGGAAAATCCTTCGACGCGAAGGGCCGCTCCGTCATGGCGTCATGCCGGAAGTACGGCGACGGCGGCATCGGCGGCTTGCCGTGGGCGTAGACGACATTGTTGCCGACCGCATAGAGCTCGCAGCGCCGCGGCGATTGCGCCGCATCGGCGCGCTTCTGGCACTGCTCGATCGCACCGTTGCGCGCAGCCTCCTCGCTCGGCTGGTTCAACACCGAGCCGGTGAAGCCGCCGACATTGAGCGCGAAGGCCTTGTAGTCGCCGGCCGCGGAATAGTCGCCGGCGAGGTAATTGCGGACGCGCTCGTTGATGAAAGGCACGCTGTCGGCGGCAAGCTTGCCCGCCATCGGCGCGGCGGATGGGGACGGCGCCGGCATCGGCGCCATCGCAGCGCCGGCATTCGACGGAGCCATCTGGGCCTTTACAACCTGGCTCGGCGTTGGGCTCGGCGCCATGGCCGCCGCGCTCGGCGTTGTGCTCGGCACGACAGTGGGTGTGACCGCCGGCGTCGATGCGGCGGTCGCCGTCTGCTTGAGCCTGGTGTTGTAGAGGAAGCCCGAGACGACGATGGCGACGATCGAGACGATGGCAACCACGAGCGGCCACATCCACACCGGTGCGGCAGCGAGCTTCGCGCCCGCCTTCTTCACCTGCGGCTTGGTGTAGGTGCCGTCCTCGCGGCGCATCGCCACCATGTAGGCGTGAACGGGCGTTGGGATGTTCTTGACCTCCTGCGCACCGATATCGGCGAACTGCACCGAGAGCTTGTTGGCAACCTGCTCGTGCACCGCGCGGGAGATGCAGATGCCGCCAACCTCGGCGAGGCCTTCGAGCCGGGCCGCGATATTGACGCCGTCACCCAGCAAATCGCCGTCGCGCTCAACCACGTCGCCGATGGTGATGCCGATGCGGAACGACATCTGCCGGCTCGGCGGATAGGCCATGTTGCGGGTTCGCAAGGACTCCTGGATGTCGATCGCGCAGCGCACCGCATCGACCGCGCTCGGAAATTCCGCGAGCACGGCATCGCCCGCCGTGTTGAAGATGCGTCCGCCCGCCTTTGCGATGAAATCGTCGACGACCTCGCGATAAGAGGCGAGACGCCGCAGCGTCTCCTCTTCGTCTTCCGCAACCAGCCTCGAGTAACCGGCAATATCGGCCGCGAAAATCGCCGCGATCTTGCGTTTCATCTGCACCCAGCCCCGGAACAAATTCGCGGGCGCAGAATGCCGCTATCTTCGGCGCGGTGCAACAAGGTTTCAGCGCCCGCCACGGTGAGTGACGAGCGCTGAACTTGTTCGGGAATTTTGAAGCTTGAGCCCCGGAGCGGCTGCGCCGGGGCTTAGTGCATAGCCGTGGAATTGAGCTGCTGCTGAATGCTCTTGTAGTGGTCGAGCCGCTCGATCGCCTGATCGAGCTCGCTGCCTTCGTGCTCTTTCAGCCCCTCTTCCATCTCCGAGATGGTCTCGGCGAACTGGGCGCGATCGAGCTCGTCCAGCGAGGTCGCGACGTCGGCGAGCACGGTCAGGCCGTTTTCGGAGACTTCGGCGAGGCCGCCGAGCACGATGACCTTCTCGTGGCGGCCAGCGGTGGTGATGGTGAGAATGCCGGGCCGGACCGCAGCCACGACCGGGGCATGTCCGGCCAGCACGCCGAAATCACCCTCGACGCCGGGGATGTCGACCTGATCGACCTCACCTGAGAAGGCGAGCTTTTCCGGAGAGACGAGATCGAAGTGGAAGGTGGCCATGGGCTATCCGTTGTTTTCCGCTTGTCACCCGCGGGCTTGCCCCGCGGGCCCATCCATCAAAATTTTCTTTCGATGGATCGCCGGACTTCAGTTCGAAGACGCGCTTCGCGCTTTAGCCCGGCGATGACGAGATGAGAAAGCTTAAGCCGCTTCAGCAGCCAGCTTCTTGCCCTTCTCGACCGCCTCTTCGATGGTGCCGACCATGTAGAAGGCGGCTTCCGGCAGGTGATCGTACTTGCCGTCCACCAGGCCCTTGAAGCCCTTGATGGTGTCGGCGAGCTCGACGAACTTGCCAGGCGAACCCGTGAAGATTTCGGCGACGTGGAATGGCTGCGACAGGAAGCGCTCGATCTTGCGGGCGCGGGCCACCGTCAGCTTGTCCTCTTCCGAAAGCTCGTCCATGCCGAGAATGGCGATGATGTCCTGGAGCGACTTGTAGCGCTGCAGCACCTGCTGGACCTGACGGGCGACCGCGTAGTGCTCCTCGCCGACGACCAGCGGGGAGAGCATGCGCGAGGTCGAGTCGAGCGGGTCCACCGCCGGATAGATGCCCTTTTCCGAGATCGCTCGCGACAGCACCGTAGTGGCGTCCAAGTGCGCGAACGAGGTGGCGGGCGCCGGGTCGGTCAAGTCGTCGGCCGGGACGTAGATCGCCTGCACCGAGGTGATCGAACCCTTCTGCGTCGTGGTGATGCGCTCCTGCAGCGCGCCCATGTCGGTCGCGAGCGTCGGCTGATAACCCACCGCCGAAGGAATACGGCCGAGCAGCGCCGACACTTCCGAACCCGCTTGCGTGAAGCGGAAGATGTTGTCGACGAAGAACAGCACGTCCTGGCCCTGGTCGCGGAAGTGCTCGGCAACGGTCAGACCGGTCAGGCCGACGCGGGCGCGGGCGCCCGGCGGCTCGTTCATCTGGCCGAACACCAGCGCGCACTTCGACTTCACGCTCGGATCCGGATTGTGCGGATCAGCGTTGACCTTGGACTCGATGAACTCGTGATAGAGGTCGTTGCCCTCGCGGGTCCGCTCGCCGACGCCGGCGAACACGGAGTAACCGCCGTGCGCCTTGGCGACGTTGTTGATCAGCTCCTGAATCAGCACGGTCTTGCCGACGCCAGCGCCGCCGAACAGGCCGATCTTGCCGCCCTTCGCATACGGCGCGAGCAGATCGACGACCTTGATGCCGGTGACGAGAATTTCGGCTTCGGTCGACTGGTCGGTATAGGTCGGCGCTTCCTGGTGGATGGCGCGGGTGCCTTCCGACTTGATCGGGCCGGCCTCGTCGATCGGCTCGCCGATGACGTTCATGATGCGGCCGAGCGTACCGTCACCCACGGGAACCGAGATCGGCTGACCGGTGTCTGTCACCTCCTGGCCGCGCACCAGACCTTCGGTGGCGTCCATCGCGATCGTGCGGACGGTCGACTCGCCGAGATGCTGCGCGACTTCCAGCACCAGGCGGTTGTTGCCGTTCTTGGTCTCGAGCGAGTTGAGAATGGCCGGCAGGTGGCCTTCGAACTGCACGTCGACGACGGCGCCCATGACCTGGGTAACGCGACCGATCTGTGTGGCTGCTGTAGCCATTTACTGTCTCCTTCGATCCGAATTTCGTTTCCGGTCAGACTGCTTCTGCGCCGGAGATGATTTCGATGAGTTCCTTGGTGATCTGAGCCTGACGCGTGCGGTTGTAGACCAGCGTCTGCTTGCGGATCATTTCGCCGGCGTTGCGGGTGGCGTTGTCCATCGCCGACATCTGCGCGCCGTAGAACGAAGCGTTGTTCTCGAGCAGGGCGCGGAAGATCTGCACCGCGAGATTGCGCGGCAACAGGCGCGTGAGGATCTCGTCCTCCTCCGGCTCATATTCGTAAGAGGTCGCGCTGCCGTTCGCACCGCCTTCCTCGACAACCAGCGGAATGATCTGCTGGGCGGTCGGGACCTGCGCGATCACCGACTTGAACTGCGAGTAGAACAGCGTGCAGACGTCGAACTCGCCGGCGTCGAAACGGGCCAGCACCTTCTTGGCGATGTCCTCGGCGTTGACGAAACCGAGCTGGCGCACGCTACGCAGGTCGAGATGCTCGACGATCTGCCTGTCGAACTGGCGGCGCAACTGCTCGTAGCCCTTGCGGCCGACGCAGAAGAATTTGACTTCCTTGCCCTGCGCGCTCAGCGCCAGCGCGCGCTCGCGGGCGAGACGCACGATCGAGGAGTTGAAGGCGCCGGACAGGCCGCGCTCGCCGGTGCAGACCAGCAGCAGGTGCACCTGATCCCTGCCAGTGCCGGCCAGCAGCGTCGGCGCACCGGGCGAGCCCGCGGCGGCGCTGGCGATGTTGGAGATCACCGCGCTCATCTTGTCGGCGTAGGGACGCGCGGCTTCCGCCGCGGTCTGCGCGCGGCGCAGCTTGGAGGCCGCGACCATCTGCATGGCCTTGGTGATCTTTTGCGTCGCCTTGGTGGAGGCGATGCGGACGCGCATGTCTTTAAGTGACGCCATTCTTCGTTCACCCCGGCGGCCAGCCTGTGGCTTGACCGCGACCCTATCCTTTCGTCATGCCCGGGCTTGTCCCGGGCATCCACGTCTTCTCCCCCACGCAGCGACGCGTGGATGGCCGGGACATCAGAGGCGAAGACGCGCTTCGCGCTTTAGCCCGGCCATGACGGTTCTCTATTACGCGAAGCTCTTGGCGAAACCTTCGACCACCGACTTCAGCTTGGCGGCGGTGTCATCCGAGAGGTCACGGCTGTCGCGGATCGCGTTGAGGATGTCGACGTGCTTGCCGCGCAGCAGCGAGAGCAGACCGTCCTCGAACGCACGCACCTTGTTGATCGGGAGCGGATCGAGATAGCCGTTGGTGCCGGCCCAGATCACGCAGACCTGCTCTTCCATCTTCAGCGGCGAGAACTGCGGCTGCTTGAGCAACTCGGTCAGGCGCGAGCCGCGATTCAGCAGGCGCTGGGTCGAGGCGTCGAGGTCGGAGCCGAACTGCGCGAAGGCCGCCATTTCGCGGTACTGGGCGAGCTCGCCCTTGATCTTGCCGGCGACCTTCTTGGTGGCCTTAGTCTGCGCCGACGAACCCACGCGCGACACCGACAGACCGACGTTCACCGCGGGACGGATGCCCTGGAAGAACAGGTCGGTTTCCAGGAAGATCTGGCCGTCGGTGATCGAGATGACGTTGGTCGGGATGTAGGCCGACACGTCGTTGGCCTGGGTTTCGATGACCGGCAGCGCCGTCAGCGAGCCCGAGCCCTGGTCCTTGTTCAGCTTCGCCGCGCGCTCGAGCAGGCGGGAGTGCAGATAGAACACGTCGCCGGGATAGGCTTCGCGGCCCGGCGGGCGGCGCAGCAGCAGCGACATCTGGCGGTAGGCGACGGCCTGCTTCGACAAGTCGTCGTAGATGATGACCGCGTGCATGCCGTTGTCGCGGAAGTACTCGCCCATGGTGCAGCCGGTGAAGGGCGCGATGTACTGCATCGGCGCCGGATCAGACGCTGTGGCAGCGACGACGATCGAGTATTCGAGCGCGCCCTGCTCTTCCAGCACCTTCACGAACTGCGCGACAGTCGAACGCTTCTGGCCGACCGCGACGTAGACGCAGTACAGCTTGATGTTCTCGTCCGGCTGCGCGTTCAGCGGCTTCTGGTTCAGGATGGTGTCGAGCGCGATCGCGGTCTTGCCGGTCTGGCGGTCGCCGATGATCAACTCGCGCTGACCGCGGCCGATCGGGATCAGGGCATCGATCGCCTTGAGGCCGGTCGCCATCGGCTCGTTCACCGACTTGCGCGGAATGATGCCGGGCGCCTTGACGTCGACGCGCATGCGCTTGTCGGCCTGGATCGGACCCTTGCCGTCGATCGGATTGCCGAGCGCGTCGACGACGCGGCCGAGCAGGCCCTTGCCGACCGGCGCGTCCACGATGGCGCGGGTGCGCTTGACGGTCTGGCCTTCCTTGATCTCGCGGTCGGCACCGAAAATAACGACGCCGACGTTGTCGGTTTCGAGGTTCAGCGCCATGCCGCGGGTGCCGTTCTCGAACTCGACCATTTCACCGGCCTGGACGTTGTCCAGACCATAGACGCGGGCGATGCCGTCGCCGACGGACAGCACCTGTCCGACTTCGGAGACTTCAGCTTCCTGGCCGAAATTCTTGATCTGGTCCTTGAGGATCGCGGAAATTTCCGCGGCGCGGATGTCCATCAGCCTGCCTCTTTCATCGCGTGCTTGATCGAATTGAGTTTGGTGCGAAGCGAACCATCGACCATGCGGCTGCCCAGCTTGACGACGAGGCCACCGATGATCGCGGGATCGACTTTCACGTTCAGCGCGACGTCCTTGCCGGTCACCGACTTCAGGGCAACCTTGAGGGCGTCGAGATTCTTGTCGGAGAGCGCCTCCGCCACGGTCACGTCGGCCGTCGTCTCGCCCTTGAACTTGGCGACGAGGGCGCGATAGGCGCGGATGACGTCAGCCACCGCGAACAGGCGGCGGTTGGCGGTCAGCACCTTGAGGAAATTGGCGGAGATGCCGGCAATGCCGGCCTTGTCCAGAACGGCCGCGAGCGCCTTGGACTGGGCGTCGGCGGCGAACACCGGGCTGCGGACGAGGCGCTTGAGATCGGCGCTCTCGTTCAGCATTGCATCGAATTTGTCGAGATCGGCTTTGACCTCGTCGACCACTTTCTGGTCGCGGGCCAGTTCAAACAAGGCCGTTGCATAACGGCCCGACACACCTGAAACGGACGTATCTTCTGCAGCCACAGACGCGCTCTTTTTGCTGTCAAACTCGCAAGGGAAAAACCGTCGCCACGAAGCGGCGCCTAGCGATCCAAGCCCTTGGAATTCAAGCGGGACTTCGATTTTCGGCCGACACGGGAGGTGCCGGGTCCGTTAAAATCGCGGCTTTGCTAACATAGCAGGCGCGCACGTGCAACATGACGCCAAATTAAAGGCATGAGGTTCGTTCGCCAGTTCGTCGCAGCATCTCGCGCGAAATGACGAGCTGTCGGGTGACCTGCCCGGCAGCCTGCCGTGCCACGGAATTGCCTTGAGCCTTACGACCGCATCCCGCCACTTTGTTCCTGCCCTCAGCGCATAGCGGCCATGAACACGGATCGCTGAGGCGTGACCTCCGGCCCTCCTGTTCCGCGTCCCGAATACTTATCGAATTCTAAAGATCGGGAACGACAACTTCGATCCACAGTATTCGTAAGTAATGCGGAAGTTAACGAATTATTAAAATTCAAGACCACGGGACATCGGCTGCAATATCGGTGCCAGTCACAAGATGTTTCACGACGAAACATAACGAATTTACTGCCCAATTCATGCCTCATTGGGAATCGAAACGCCGTCCCGCTCACAAACTGATGGGGGCTCCACTTGCCACATATGTGGCAATACTAGCTTAGGGACCAATAGATGCTGTCTTTGAAGACGCTGGGCTCCGTGACCCAGCCGCGCACGGCGATTGCCTTTGTTGCCGCAACTCTCATCGTCGGTGGAACTGCCACCGAAGCTTCCGCCAAGTCCCGGCATCACCGGCACTCGCATCATCACCGCCACCACGCCCAGGCTGACACCAACGCCGGCGCGGATTGGCGCAGCGCCAATGCGTCGATGAACCCGTCCACGGGCACCGGCCGCAGCTTCTCCGGCATGGCCTCCTACTACGGCAACGAATCCGGCAGCCGCACCGCCTCGGGCCAGCGCTTCAATCAGAATGCCCTGACCGCGGCGCACCGTTCGCTGCCGTTCGGCACCAAGCTCCGCGTCACCCATGGCGGCCAGAGCGTCATCGTCACCATCAATGACCGTGGCCCGTTCATCCGCGGCCGCGTGCTCGATCTCTCCACGGGCGCCGCCCGCGCCATCGGTCTCACCGGCGCCGGCGTCGGCCGCGTCACCGCGGAAGTCATCTCGTAAGGCGTTCAAGACGCCTCACATCGCCCGCGCAGATTTCATCAGTTTGATGCGCGCGCGAAACAAGCCCGCGGTCTTGGGGGACCGCGGGCTTTTTATCGTCACCCCGGGGCGATGCGCAGCATCGAACCCGGGATCTCGAGATTCTCAGGTGCGCAACTGCGCACCATAGTTCACGCTTCGCGTGCCCCGGAATGACGGTAGGGACCTACAAAAAGCTCTGCGGATCGACGTCGACTTCGAGCTTCAGATTGCCTGTCGGCTTCGGGCAGACCGCGAGCCAGTTGCGCAAATAATCCGAGAGATCAAAGCCGCGCGCGGACTTCACCAGGATGCGGAAGCGGTAACGGCCCTTGATCACGGCGAGCGGGGCTTCCGCGGGGCCCAGCACCACGACGCGCTCGTCGCGCGGGGCGAGCGCAACGAGCTTGCGGCCGAAGCCATCCGCGCTCGGGCGGTCGCCCGCGGAGATGATGAGGCTCGCGAGGCGGCCGAACGGCGGATAGAGCGTCTTCTCACGCAGCTCGATCTCGCTGTCGTAAAAAGCCTCGCGGTCGCAGGCGATCAGCGCCTTCATCACGGGATGATCGGGCTGATGGGTCTGGAGATAACCGACGCCGCGGCCCTGCTCGCGGCCGGCGCGACCGATCACCTGATTGAGCAATTGCCAGGTGCGCTCCGCCGCCCGCGGATCGCCATTGCTAAGGCCGAGATCCGCATCGACCACCCCGACGAGATTGAGCCGCGGGAAGTTGTGGCCTTTCGCGACGAGCTGCGTGCCGATGATGATGTCGACGCGGCCTTCCGCGATCTCGGCGAGTTCCGAGCGCATCGTCTCGATCGAGGTGATGAGATCGCTCGACAGCACCATGGTGCGTGCGTCCGGGAACAGCGCGGCGGCTTCCTCCTGCAAACGCTCGACGCCGGGGCCAACCGCGACCAGGGATTCCTCTGCCGAGCAGTTCGGACAGAGATGCGGTCGCGGCATCGAGAAGCCGCAATGGTGGCAGACGAGGCGCTGGCGGAATCTGTGATCGACCAGCCAGGCATCGCAGATGGTGCAGGCGAAGCGATGGCCGCAGGCGCGGCACAGCGTCAGCGGCGCATAGCCGCGACGGTTAAGGAACAAGAGCGCCTGCTCACGCCGCTCGATCGCGGTCCTGATCTCGCCCGCAAGCCGCGGCGAGATGAAGCGGCCGCGTGCGGGCGGCTCGCGGCGCAGGTCGATGGCCTCGATATGCGGCATGTGCTGGCCGCCGAAACGCGAGGGCAGCGCGATGCGTTGATAGCGGTTCTTGCGCGCATTGACCTCGGATTCGACCGAGGGCGTTGCGGAGGCCAGCACGATCGGGATCTTTGCGATATGCGCGCGCACCACCGCCATGTCGCGGGCGTGATAATGCACGCCCTCGTCCTGCTTGTAGGCCTGGTCGTGCTCTTCATCGACGACGATGAGGCCGAGATTGGCATAAGGCAGAAACAGCGCCGAGCGCGCGCCGACCACGACGGGGGCTGATCCTTCGGAGATCGCCGCCCAGTTGCGCGCGCGGGTGCGCGGCGTCAGCTCGGAGTGCCATTCGATCGGGCGTACGCCAAAACGCTGCGCAAAGCGGTCGAGGAACTGGCCGGTGAGCGCGATCTCCGGCATCAGGATCAGGGACTGTTTTCCGCGGCGGATGGTTTCCGCAACGGCCTCGAAATAGACCTCGGTCTTGCCGGAGCCGGTGACGCCGTCGAGCAGCGCGACGTGGAACGTGCCATTGGCCGCGAGCGCGCGCATCGCATCGACGCCGGCACGCTGCAGCGGCGAAAAATCCGGACGGCCGAATTCGGGATCGGGAGCCGGCGGCGGCGGAGGCGGCGGCATCGGCTCGACCGTGAGCGTGCCTTCATCGACGAGGCCGTCGATCACGCCGGCGGAGACGCCGGCTTCCTTGGCCGCCTCGGATTTGCCGTGCAGCAGCCGGTCCGACAGCAGCTCGATCACGCGCGCCCGCGCCGGCGTCAGCCGCCTGGGGGGATCACCGACGAGGCGCACGCCGGGGCGCACCCGCTCGGGACCCAAATTCTCGCCCATGCGCAGGCACATGCGCAGCACCATGCCGCGCGGGCTCAGGGTGTAATTAGCGACCCAGTCGACGACCGATCGCAATTCGGGTCTCAGCGGCTGGATGTCGAGCTTCTCGCTGACCTCCTTGAGGCGGTTGTGCAGGCGTGGATCGGGATTGGCGTTCTCGCCCCAGACCACGGCCAGCACCTCACGGGCCCCAAGCGGCACCCCGACGAGATCGCCCGCCTTCAGCTCCATCCCGCGTGGCACCTTGTAGGAATAGGTCTGGTCGAGCGCGACCGGCACCAGCACGTCGACCATGCGGGTCGCGTTGGCGGGGACGGCGTTGCTGCGCGGCGAATGATCCATCAACGGTCTTTGGAGGGAGAATCGGAACCCTGCAGCCTTCAGGCTAGCGCCGTGGCGCGGCCTTAGCGAACAGTAAACTGGTGTGATGCGATATACTGTGCGGAATCATTACGTCCAGAGCGCATGAGCAAAGCGGCCGCCCCCCAGATCGAGCTCGCCAGTGCCGATCCCTCGATCGCGCAGGAGATGGCGCGCTGGCTGGCGCATCTCGGTGCCGAGCGGCGGCTTTCGCCGAAGACGCTGGAGGCCTATGGCCGCGACTTGCGGCAGTGTCTCGATTTCCTTTGCGGTCATTGGGGCGAGCGCGTGACGCTGGCGCGTTTCGCATCGCTTGAAGCCACCGACATCCGCGCGTTCATGGCGATGCGCCGCGCCGACGACATCGCCGGCCGCAGCCTGATGCGCGCGCTGGCGGGCCTGCGCTCGTTCGGCCGCTTCCTCGAGCGCGAAGGCAAGGGCAAGGTCGGCGCGCTCTCCGCGATCCGTGCGCCGAAGGTGGCGAAGAGCCTGCCGAAGCCGCTACCGATGGCGTCGGCAAAGCGTCTTGCCGATGCCGACGAGCGCGCCGGCGAAGAACGCGAGACCTGGATCCTGGTACGCGATGCCGCGGTGATGGCGCTGCTGTATGGCTCGGGCCTGCGCATCTCGGAAGCGTTGGGATTGAAGCGCCGCGAGGTGCCGCGTCCGGGCGAAGGCGACGTGCTGATCGTCACGGGCAAAGGCAACAAGACCCGCATGGTGCCGGTGCTGCAGAACGTGCTCGAACTGGTGCAGGAATATGTTTCGATGTGCCCGTATCCGCTGCCGGCGGAAGGGCCGATCTTCGTCGGCGCACGCGGCGGACCGCTCAGTCCGCGCATCATCCAGCTCGCGATGGAGCGCCTGCGCGGCGCGCTAGGGCTCCCCGACAGCGCCACGCCGCATGCGCTGCGCCATTCCTTCGCCACGCATCTGCTCTCGCGCGGCGGCGACTTACGCGCCATCCAGGAATTGCTCGGCCATTCCTCGCTCTCGACCACGCAGGTCTATACCGGCATCGATTCGGAGCGGTTGCTGGAAGTCTATGCCAGCGCGCATCCAAGACGCTGAGCTGCCTCTGAACCAGCGCTGAATAGCCGCGCGGTTCTGACATGAAGCTGTCACAGCGTGCGTGCCTCTTGCGCAGCGCCCGCGGTTCGGTCAATCGTTGGGAGCCACGACAGGAGGATTTATGAGCGCACATGAAAGCATGGAGCATGCCGAGCACGCCGAACACGCGTCCGGCTCGAACAAGAAGATCGCCCTGCTGATCGCCGTGCTGGCGCTGTTCTTGGCGATCTCGGAGACGCTCGGCAAGGGTGCGCAGACCGAAGCGATCAGCAAGAACGTCGAGGCCGCCAATCTCTGGGCGTTCTTCCAGGCCAAGAGCATCCGCCGCACCGTGGTGGTGACCGCAGCCGAGCAGGGCAAGCTCACGCTCGGCGCCACCACCGAGGACGCGCAGAAGGCGGCGGTGCAGAAACAGATCGACGACTGGACCAAGACCGCGCAGCGCTACCGCTCCGAGCCGGAGACCGGCGAAGGCACCGAGCAGCTCGCCGAGAAGGCCAGGCATGCCGAGCACGAACGCGACGAGGCGACCGCGAAGTACCATCATTTCGAGCTGGCATCGGCCGCCTTCCAGATCGGCATCGTGCTGGCCTCGGCCACCATCATCACCGGCATGATCGCGCTCGCCTATGTCGGCGGCATCCTGACGCTCGCCGGCATCGTCATGACCGCGCTCGGCCTGTGGTGGCCGCACCTGCTGCATCTGCATTGAGGGGGCTCAAGGCGCGGCGGCGACACTGCTAATTCCGTCATCCTGAGGTGCGAGGGCCGCGATACAACGCACCGCGGGCGGAGCCTCGAAGGATGAACGGCCACCGCTATAGCCGCGAGGCAAGAGCCGGGCCGTCGCCCTTCGAGTGCCGCTGAAGAAGCGAGCCACCTCAGGGTGGCGGTGTGAGATGAATGTGCCGGCGCTCACCGCGCCTCGTGCACGCTCTTTCTGAAACGCTGGATCAGGCGCAGCGTGCGTGACGACCAGCCTTCGCCGTTGCCGGCGACCAGCTCGCGGACGCGGCGCTTGACCGGGTCGACCAGCTCGGAGGCCTTGGCGCGGACCTTGAGCACCAGCTCATAGAGCCGCTCGAACCAGTGCATCTCCAGCAGCTTGTCGCGGGTGACGTCGAACACGAAGGCGGTGACGCCGACGCCCAGCAGCTTTGCGAACAGGAATGTGGAGACGCCGCTCAGCCAGTATTCGTGCGTGAGCAGATAGAGGCCGATCAGCTTGAGCGGAAACAGCGGGATGATCGGTACCGCGAACACGATCAGCGTCATAGCCGGCGGCAGCGCATCTACGCGCTCCGTCAGCCATTGCTTGAACCGTGCGAGCGGAATGGCTGCGACAACCCGCGCGACGATCGGCTCGAGATGGTCCCACAGCCAGGCTTCGATCAGGAAGACGATCGCCAGCAGGACCCAGACCGGTTGAAGGAGGCGGCGCAGCATGTGTTTCCCGCCCGATTCGGAGCTGGGCGCGGCCTACATATGGATAGCCCGCTTGCCGACTGCAAGCGCGGCTTCCTTGACGGCTTCCGAGCGGGTCGGATGCGCGTGGCAGGTGCGGGCGAGATCTTCCGCACTGCCGCCGAATTCCATGAGAACACAGGCCTCATGGATCATTTCACCGGCCTCGATGCCGATAATGTGCACGCCGAGCACGCGATCGGTCTTCGCATCTGCGAGAATCTTCACAAAACCATCAGTCGTTTGGTTGACCTTGGAGCGGCCGTTGGCGGTAAAGGGAAACTTCCCGACGGTATAAGCGACGCCCGCCTGCTTCAGCTCCTCCTCGGTCTTGCCGACCGAGGACACTTCCGGCGTGGTATACACGACGCCTGGAATAACGTCGTAATTCACGTGGCCGGCCTGGCCGGCGATGATCTCGGCAACCGCAACGCCTTCATCCTCGGCCTTGTGCGCGAGCATCGGGCCTGCGACGACGTCGCCGATGGCATAGACGCCCTTCAGGCTGGTGGCGAAATGCGGATCGATCTGGACGCGGCCGCGATTGTCCAGCGCAACGCCGGCTTCCTTCAGGCCGAGCCCATCCGTGTAGGGCACGCGGCCGATGCACACGAGCACGACGTCCGCCTCGATGGTCTCGGCCGCGCCACCCGCAGCCGGTTCGATTTTCGCAAGCAGTGCCTTGCCGTTCGCTTCGACGCCGGTGACCTTCGAACCAAGCTTGAACGCAAATCCCTGCTTTTCGAGGATGCGCTGGAACTGCTTGGCGATCTCGCCATCCATGCCGGGCAGGATGCGATCCAGGAATTCGACGACCATGACCTCGGACCCGAGTCTGCGCCACACCGAGCCGAGCTCAAGCCCGATCACGCCGGCGCCGATGACCAGCAATCTGCCCGGCACCTTGTCCAGCGACAGCGCGCCGGTCGAGGAGACGATGCGCTTCTCGTCGATCTCGATACCCTTGAGGCGCGCGATGTCCGAGCCGGTGGCGATCACGATGTTCTTGGTCTCGACGATTTGCGACTTGCCGTCGGCGGAGACTTCGACCTTGCCGGTGCCCAGGATCTTGCCGGTGCCCTTGAGCACGTCGACCTTGTTCTTCTTCATCAGGAACTCGACGCCCTTGACGTTGCCGTCGATGCCCTGCTGCTTGAAGTTCATCATTGCGGGAAGATCGAGCTTCGGCGAGGAGACCGACACGCCCATCTTGGCGAAGGAGTGCCCGGCTTCCTCGAACATCTCGGAGGCGTGCAGCAGCGCCTTCGAGGGCATGCAGCCGACGTTGAGGCAGGTGCCGCCGAGCGTCGCGTTCTTTTCGACCACGGCGACTTTCATGCCGAGCTGGCTGGCGCGCACCGCGCAGACATAACCGCCCGGTCCGGTGCCGATGACGACGAGATCGTAGGTAGCCATGAGAGAAAGTCCCGTAAGGTTTGGCGTGATGAGGATGTGTCAGCGTCCGCGCGGCGCGTCAGCGTCCGCCGGACACATCGAGAATGGCTGAGGTGACGTAAGACGCCTCGTCCGACAGCAGCCAGACGATGGCATTGGCGATTTCGTCGGCGGTGCCGACGCGCTTCATCGGCACCAGATGGGCCAGACGATGGGCGCGGTCGGGCTCGCCGCCGGCGGCGTGGATCTCGGTGTCGATCAGGCCGGGGCGAATGCCGGCGACACGAATGCCTTCGCTCGCGACCTCATAGCCGAGGCCGATGGTGAAGGAATCGATCGCGCCCTTCGACGCCGCGTAGTCGACATAGGTGTTGGGCGAGCCGAGCTTGGCAGCGACGGACGACAGATTGACGATGACGCCGCCCTTGCCGCCGTGCTTGGTCGACATCCGCTTCACCGCCTCGCGCGCGCAGAGGATCGAGCCGGTGACGTTGACGGCCATGACGCGCTGGATGCGCTCGGCCGACATCTCGTCGACGCGCACGCCGCTCTTGCCGACGATGCCGCCATTGTTGACGAGCGCGCCAAGCGTACCGAACTTGTCCGCTTCCTTGAACAAATTGAGGATGTCGCTTTCCTCGGCGACATCGCATTTCACCGCGATGGCCTTGCCGTTGCTGGCCGCGATCGTGGCTACGACCTCGTCGGCGGCCTGCTTGTTGCTGGCATAGCCGACCACGACGCGGTAGCCGCGCGCGGCCGCCGCAAGCGCGGTCGCCCGCCCGATGCCGCGGCTGCCGCCGGTGATGACAACGACCTTATCCGTCACGCGCGCCTCCATGGTTCGACACGCGCCGTCGCGCATGGCGACGGCGCTCGCAGAGCATCGGGGATCAGAGATCGAGCACCAGGCGCGCCGGATCTTCCAGGCTCTCCTTGACGCGAACCAGGAAGGTGACGGCTTCCTTGCCGTCGATGACGCGGTGATCGTAGGACAGCGCCAGATACATCATCGGACGGACCTCGATCTTGCCGCCGACGACCATCGGCCGCTCCTGGATCTTGTGCATGCCCAAAATGCCGGACTGCGGCGCGTTCAGGATCGGGGTCGACATCAGCGAGCCGTAGATGCCGCCATTGGTGATGGTGAAGGTGCCGCCCTGCATCTCGTCGATCTTGAGCTGGCCGTCACGGGCGCGGCGGCCGAAATCGGCGATGCTCTTCTCGATGTCGGAGATCGACTTGTGGTCGCAGTCGCGCACCACGGGCACGACGAGACCCTTGTCGGTGCCGACGGCGACGCCGATGTGATAGTAGTTCTTGTAGATCAGGTCGCTGCCGTCGATCTCGGCGTTGACCGCCGGGATATCCTTCAGCGCCTGCACGACGGCCTTGGTGAAGAAGCCCATGAAGCCGAGCTTGGCGCCGTGCTTCTTCTCGAACGCATCCTTGTAGTGGGCGCGCAGCGCCATGACATTGGTCATGTCGACCTCGTTGAAGGTCGTGAGCATGGCCGCGGTGTTCTGCACGTCCTTGAGGCGGCGCGCGATGGTCTGGCGCAGACGGGTCATCTTGACGCGCTCTTCGCGGGCAGCGTCATCGGCCGGCGACGGCGCGCGCACCTGCACGGCGGCGGCGGGCTGGTTGACCGGGGTCGGCGCGGAGGCGGCGCGCTCGATCGCAGCAAGCATGTCGCCCTTGGTGACGCGGCCGTCCTTGCCCGAGCCCGGAACGGTGGAGGCGTCGATGCCGCTCTCGGCCGAAATCTTGCGCACGGACGGGGCGAGCGGCGCATCGGCCGGCGGCGCCTTGGCGGCCGGAGCAGGCGCGGGAGCAGCAGCCGCAGGAGCGGGAGCTGCAGCAGGCTTGGCAGGCGCGGCGGCGGACTTGGCAGCGCCGACACCGTCGGTGATCTGGCCGAGCAGCGCGCCGACCGCAACGGTCGCGCCGTCGGCGGCGATGATCTCGCTCAGCGTGCCGGCGGAGGGCGCCGGGACCTCGATGGTAACCTTGTCGGTTTCGAGCTCCACCAAGGGCTCGTCGACGGCGACCGGGTCGCCGGCCTTCTTGAACCAGCGGCCGATGGTGGCCTCGGTGACGGATTCGCCGAGCGTCGGCACACGAATTTCAGTCATGGTCTTTTCCTTAAGGAGATCGCAGTCGCGGTCATGAATTTTACAGGTGTCATGCCCCGCGAAGGCGGGGCATCCAGTACTCCGCGGCGTTCGTGGTCATCACGGCCGTCACGGCGTACTGGATCGCCCGCCTTCGCGGGCGATGACAGCATCCTAAAAATCTTCTCAGCTCAGTGCTTCGTCCAGGAATGCCTTCAACTGCGCCTGATGCTTGGACATCAGACCAGTCGCGGTCGCGGCGGAAGCCGCTCGGCCGACATAACGCGGACGCCGGCTCGCGCCGTTCACCTGGTTCAGCACCCATTCCAGATAGGGCTCGATGAAGTGCCAGGCACCCATGTTGCGGGGCTCTTCCTGGCACCACACCATCTCGGCCTTCTTGAAGCGGGACAGCTCGGCCACCAGCGCCTTCAGCGGCACCGGATAGAGCTGCTCGACGCGCATCAGGTAGATGTCGTCGATGCCGCGCTTCTCGCGCTCCTCGTAGAGGTCGTAATAAACCTTTCCGGAGCACAGCACGATGCGGCGGATCTTCTCGTCGGGAACGAGCTTGATCGCTTCGTTCGGCAGCATCTGGGCGTCATCATAGAGGATGCGGTGGAAGGTCGTTCCCTTCGCGAGCTCTTCGAGACGCGACACCGCCCGCTTGTGACGGAGCAGCGACTTCGGCGTCATCATGATCAGCGGCTTGCGGATCTCGCGATGCAGCTGGCGGCGCAGCACGTGGAAGTAGTTCGCCGGCGTGGTCGGATAGACCACCTGCATGTTGTCTTCCGCGCACATCTGCAAGTAGCGCTCGAGACGCGCCGAGGAGTGCTCCGGTCCCTGCCCCTCGTAGCCGTGCGGCAGGAGGCAGACGAGACCGGACATGCGCAGCCATTTGCGCTCGCCCGAGGAGATGAACTGGTCGAACACGACCTGCGCGCCGTTGGCGAAGTCGCCGAACTGGGCTTCCCACAGGGTCAGCGTGTTCGGCTCGGCGAGCGAATAGCCGTATTCGAAGCCGAGCACGGCTTCTTCCGACAGCAGCGAGTTGATGACCTCGTAATGGCCCTGCTCGTGGCCGAGATGGTTGAATGGCGTGTAGCGGCTCTCGTCCTCCTGGTCGATCAGGACCGAGTGGCGCTGCGAGAACGTGCCGCGCTCCGAGTCCTGTCCGGACAGGCGGACGTGGTGACCTTCCCCGAGCAGCGTGCAGAACGCCAGCGCTTCGCCGGTCGCCCAGTCGATGCCGTTGCCGCTGTCGATCGCCTTGGAGCGGTTATCGAGAAAACGCTGGATGGTGCGGTGAACGCGGAAACCATCAGGCACCTTGGTGATCTTGCGGCCGATATCCTTCAGCGTGGCGATGTCGACGCCTGTGACGCCGCGCCGCGCATCCTCTTCCTGGTCGGCGATCTTGAAGCCGGCCCACTTGCCGTCGAGCCAGTCGGCCTTGTTCGGCTTGTAGGAGGTGCCGGCCTCGAACTCGGCATCGAGCCGCGAGCGCCAGTCAGCCTTCAGCTTGTCGACCTCGCCCTCGGTGACCACCCCCTCGGCGATCAGGCGCTTGGCATAGAGCGACAGCGTCGACGGATGGGCCGCAATCCGCTTGTACATGACCGGCTGGGTAAACCCCGGCTCATCGCCCTCGTTGTGGCCGTAGCGCCGATAGCACCACATGTCGATCACGACGGGCTTGTGGAACTTCTGCCGGAATTCGGTCGCGACCTTAGCCGCGAACACCACCGCTTCCGGATCGTCGCCGTTCACGTGGAAGATCGGCGCGTCGATCATCTTCGCCACGTCGGACGGGTAAGGCGAAGAACGCGAATAGCGCGGATAGGTGGTGAAGCCGATCTGGTTGTTGACGATGAAGTGCACGGAGCCGCCGGTGCGGTAGCCCTTCAGGTCGGACAGGCCGAAGCACTCCGCGACCACGCCCTGGCCGGCGAACGCGGCGTCGCCATGCATCAGGAGCGGCATGACGGAGATGCGCATATCCGGCGGATCACCGTGCTGGTCCTGCTTGGCGCGAACCTTGCCGAGCACCACGGGATCGACGATCTCGAGGTGCGAGGGGTTGGCGGTCAGCGACAGATGGATGCGGTTGCCGTCGAACTCGCGGTCCGACGAGGCGCCGAGGTGGTACTTGACGTCGCCCGAGCCTTCGACCGCGTCGGGGTTGGCCGAGCCGCCCTTGAACTCGTGGAACAGCGCGCGGTGCGCCTTGCCCATCACTTGGGTCAGCACGTTGAGGCGGCCGCGGTGCGGCATGCCGAGCACGATTTCCTTCACGCCGAGATTGCCGCCACGCTTGATGATCTGCTCGAGCGCGGGGATCAGGGATTCACCGCCGTCGAGGCCGAAGCGCTTGGTGCCGGTGAATTTGGTGTCGCAGAACTTTTCGAAGCCCTCGGCTTCGATCAGCTTCTGCAGGATGGCGCGGCGGCCTTCGCGGGTGAACGAGATTTCCTTGTCTGGACCCTCGATGCGCTCCTGGATCCAGGCCTTCTGTGCGGCATTGCTGATATGCATGAACTCGACACCGAGCGTCTGGCAGTAGGTGCGCTCGCAGATCGCGGTGATCTCGCGCAGCGTGCCGTATTCGAGGCCGAGAACGTGATCGAGAAAGATCTTTCGGTCGAAATCGGCTTCGCTGAAGCCGTAGGTGCGGGGGTCGAGCTCTTCGCGATTGCGTGGGGCTTCGATGCCGAGCGGATCGAGCTTGGCATGGAAGTGGCCGCGCATGCGGTAGGAGCGGATCAGCATCAGCGCGCGGACCGAGTCGCGCGTCGCCTGAAGCACGTCGGCGGAGGAGATGTCGGCTCCCTTGGCCTGTGCCTTGGCGGCGATCTTGGCACCGACCGCCTTCTCGACCTCAGCCCAGTTGCCATCGAGGGCGGAGGTGAGGTCGTCCTTCGGGGTCAGCGGCCAGTTGTCGCGCTCCCAGGACGGGCCTTCCGCGTTCTTGCGGACGTCAGCCGGCTGATCGTTGAGGCTCTTGAAGAACTCCTGCCACTCGGCGTCAACCGAGGACGGGTCCTTCTCGTAGCGGGCGTAGATTTCGTCGATGTAGGTGGCGTTGGTGCCCTGCAAAAAGGATGACAGGGCAAAGGCTGCGTTCGCGTCCTGGCGAGACATACTTGAGTTCCTGGCGATTTCGGTTCGCGCATAACAAATGGCGCTGGCGCCGAGCTCCCCCGACAGGGCTCGACGCGACAGGCACCCTTTACCCTATTTGCTGCGAAACTTCGCCCGGAAAAGCACGAAGAAGTGAATTAGCTCTTCAATTTTTCGGCAAGCGTATGGCCGAGGCGCGCGGGCGACGGAGAGACGGTAATTCCGGCCGATTTCATCGCCTCGGTCTTGGAACCAGCATCGCCCTTGCCCCCCGAGATAATCGCGCCGGCGTGGCCCATGCGGCGGCCGGGAGGTGCGGTGACGCCGGCGATGAAGCCGACCATCGGCTTCTTGCGGCCGCGCTTGGCCTCGTCCTTGAGGAACTGGGCGGCGTCCTCCTCAGCGGAACCGCCGATCTCGCCGATCATGATGATCGATTCGGTCTTGGGGTCGGCCAGCAGCATTTCGAGCACGTCGATGAACTCGGTGCCCTTGACCGGGTCGCCGCCGATGCCGACCGCGGTGGTCTGGCCGAGGCCTTCCTGGGAGGTCTGGAACACGGCTTCATAGGTCAGCGTGCCCGAGCGGGAGACAATGCCGACCGAGCCGGTCTTGAAGATGTTGGCGGGCATGATGCCGATCTTGCACTCGCCGGCCGTCATGACGCCCGGGCAGTTCGGCCCGATCAGGCGCGACTTGGAACCGGCCAGCGAGCGCTTCACGCGCACCATGTCGATAACCGGAATGCCCTCGGTGATGCAGACGATCAGCGGGATCTCGGCATCGATGGCTTCGCAGATCGCATCCGCGGCCCCCGGCGGCGGCACGTAGATCACCGACGCATCGGCGCCGGTCTTCTCGCGCGCCTCGCGCACGGTGTCGAACACCGGCAGGCCCAGATGCGTCGAGCCACCTTTGCCCGGCGAGGTGCCGCCGACCATCTTGGTGCCATAGGCCATCGCAGCCTCGGAATGGAAGGTGCCGTTCTTGCCGGTGAAGCCCTGGCAGATGACCTTGGTGTTCTTGTCGATCAGGATGGACATGAGGTCTGCTTTCGCGAAACTAACGAGTGAGAGGGTCAGTGGATGCGGCGATAGACGCCGGTGAGCACGTCGGCCCAGCCTTCCGCATCCGGCGAGAACTGGATCTTCAACGAGTAGGAATTGTCGTCGATGATCTCGTAGACGTGGCGTGCATTGCCGCGGAGCGAGCCGCGCACCAGCGTCAGGGTCTTGCCGACCCACCCGCCGGAAGCGGGCGACGGCGGCGTGTAGCCGAGCGAGTCGTACCAGAACAATTTGTAGGTCCGGTCGTCACGATCGTAGGTGAAGATGCCGTGGGTCGCGAAGACCTGCTTGCCGTCACGCATCTGCACCGAGTCCTGGATCAGGTAGAACCCGTTGAGATCCATGCGCGCGACGGTGCGCGAGGTGGCCCGGCCGCCTTCGGTCCAGCGCGACGGGAAGACCGTCTCTTCGCCATCCCATTCGCCGGCGAACGCGGCGAGACGCGCGTGCTCTGCAAGCGGAGATGATGCGGCGAGATGGTCCTGGGCCATGGCCTTAGCCTCCCTTGACGGCCTTCACGATCTTCTGCGCGGCGTCGTCGAGATTGTCGGCCGGCACCACGTTGAGACCGGATTCACGGATGATCTTCTTGCCGAGTTCGACATTGGTGCCTTCGAGGCGAACCACCAGCGGGACGCCGAGGCCGACTTCACGAACCGCAGCCGTGACGCCTTCGGCGATCACGTCGCATTTCATGATGCCGCCGAAGATGTTGACCAGGATGCCCTTCACGTTGGGATCGGCGGTGATGATCTTGAACGCGGCCGCGACCTTCTCCTTGCTGGCGCTGCCGCCGACGTCGAGAAAGTTCGCCGGCGACATGCCGTAGAGCTTGATGATGTCCATCGTCGCCATAGCGAGACCGGCGCCGTTGACCATGCAGCCGATATTGCCATCGAGCGCTACGTAATTGAGGTCGTACTTCGAGGCCTCGATCTCCTTGGCGTCTTCCTCGGTCTCGTCGCGCAGTGCGAGCACGTCAGGGTGACGGAACAGCGCGTTGTCGTCGAACGACACCTTGGCGTCGAGCACGCGGAGCTGGCCCTGCTTGGTCACGACCAGCGGGTTGATCTCCAGCATCGACATGTCCTTGGCGACGAAGGCCGCGTAGAGCTGCGCGGTGAGCTTTTCCGCCTGCTTGGCGAGGTCACCGGAGAGCTTCAACGCGTTCGCAACCGTGCGGCCGTGATGACCCATGATGCCGGTCGCGGGATCGACCGAGAAGGTCACGATCTTCTCAGGGGTGTTGTGCGCGACGTCCTCGATGTTGACGCCGCCTTCGGTCGAGACGACGAAGGAGACGCGCGAGGTCTCGCGGTCGACCAGGATCGAGAGGTAGAACTCCTTGTCGATGTCGGAGCCGTCCTCGATGTAGAGGCGGTTGACCTGCTTGCCGGCGGGGCCGGTCTGCACGGTCACGAGCGTTGCGCCCAGCATCTGCTTGGCGAACTCCGAAACTTCGGCGGCCGATTTGGCGATGCGAACGCCGCCTTTGTCGCCGGCCGAGGCTTCCTTGAACTTGCCCTTGCCGCGGCCGCCGGCATGGATCTGGCTCTTCACCACCCAGACCGGACCGGGCAGTGCCTTGGCCGCAGCTTCGGCGTCGGCGGCCTTGAGGACCGGCACGCCCTTGGAGATCGGCACGCCGAACTCGTTCAGCAGCGCTTTGGCCTGATATTCATGGATATTCATATGGTCGCTCCCTGAACCCGCGGGCGGTGACCTCTTGGGCCCACCTCAGTCTTGTGGCTGGCATACCATATACCACAGGAACTGCAACCCGGATTCTTTGACGTCGAGATCTTTGGACTGCTGAGCCGGTACCCGCCAGGCCTTCAACAAGACTTGCAGCCGGGCCCCGGAAGTGAAACCGCCGAAGACCGGGTTTCGGTCTTCGGCGGGGTTGTTTGCGCCTTAGCGGCCGAGAAGATCGGGTGCGATCTTCTTGCAGGCGTCGACGAGGCCCTGCACGGCGCCCACAGACTTGTCGAACGCCTCGCGGTCCTTGCCGGCGAGGTCGATCTCGACCACGCGCTCGACGCCCTTGGCGCCGATCACGACGGGCACGCCGACATACATGTCCTTCACGCTGTACTCGCCGTTGAGATAGGCGGCGCAGGGCAGCACGCGCTTCTTGTCGCGCAGATAGCTCTCGGCCATCGCGATCGCGGACGCTGCCGGGGCGTAGAAGGCCGAACCGGTCTTGAGCAGGTTGACGATCTCGGCACCGCCATTGCGGGTGCGGTCGACGATCTCGTCGAGACGTGCCTGCGAGGTCCAGCCCATCTTGACGAGGTCGGGCAGCGGGATGCCGGCGACGGTGGAGTACTTCACCAGCGGCACCATGGTGTCGCCGTGGCCGCCGAGCACGAAGGCGGTGACGTCCTCGACCGACACGTTGAACTCGTCGGCGAGGAAGTAGCGGAAGCGCGCAGAATCGAGCACGCCGGCCATGCCGACAACCTTCTTGTGCGGCAGGCCCGAGGCCTTCTGCAGCGCCCAGACCATCGCGTCGAGCGGGTTGGTGATGCAGATGACGAAGGCGTCGGGGGCGTACTTCTTGATGCCGGCACCGACCTGCTCCATGACCTTGAGGTTGATGGAGAGGAGGTCGTCGCGGCTCATGCCGGGCTTGCGCGGCACACCGGCGGTGACGATGCAGACCTTGGCGTTGTCCAGTGCTTCGTAGGAATTGGCGCCGGTGTAGTGGGCGTCGAAGCCGTCGACCGGCGAGGACTGCGCGATGTCGAGCGCCTTGCCCTGCGGCACGCCTTCGGCGATGTCGAACATCACCACGTCGCCCAGTTCTTTCAGGCCGATGAGATGAGCCAGCGTTCCGCCGATCTGACCGGAGCCAATCAAAGCAATCTTGTCGCGCGCCATGTGAACCTGTCCTTTAGACACGTAAGGAGGGGAAAACTGAGACGGGTGGTTATCCCTTTCGTCTCCCCCGTTCAAGTCGCTGGATGCCCATTTGTCGGGCTTGGCGCGATTCCGACCAGCAAACTCTAGCCCGTCATTCCGGGGCGTCCGCGCCATTGCGCGGGCGAACCCGGAATCTCGAGATAGTCGCGCGAGAGTCCGGGTTCGCGCTGACGCGCGCCCCGGAATCACGGAAGGGGCGAAGATAGGACTTAAGTCTCCACCAATCCCTTGGTGGAGCCGCTGGCGGTGGAATCCTTGCGGCCGTGGGCCAGCGCCAGATAGGATTCCGAACTCATCTCGATCAGGCGCGAGGCGGTCCGCTTGAACTCCATGGCCTCGTTGCCCTCGGTGCCGAGATAGAGCGAGATCGGGTTGGCGTCGGCCGAGGCCATCAGCTTCACGGCATTGTCATAGAGCGTGTCGATCAGCGTGATGAAGCGCTTGGCGGCGTTGCGCTGGGAGAAGTCCATCACTGGAATATGGTCGACCAGGATGGTGTGATAGTCGTGCGCGAGCCTGAGATAATCGGATGCCCCGAGCGGCTTCTCGCAGAGATCGGCGAACGAGAAGCGCGCGACGCCATGGGCCGAGCACGGCACGTGCAGGGTGCGGCCCTTGATCGAGATGTCGCGCGACTTGCATTTGGCGTTGCCGGTCATTTTCGACCAGGCGCGGTCGAGCGCGGCATCCGCATCGCCATCCGCCGGCGTCAGCCACATCGGCACGCCCTGGAGCTTCTCCAGGCGGAAGTCGGTGCGCGCGTCGAGCCGCGCCACGTCCATGTGGTCGGTGATCTGCTTGATGAAGGGCAGGAACAGCAACCGGTTGAGGCCGCTCTTGTAGAGATCGTCAGGCGCGACGTTGGAGGTCGCGACCACCACGGTGCCGAGCTCGAACAGCTTTGCGAACAAGCGTCCGAGGATCATCGCATCGGCAATGTCGGTGACGTGGAATTCGTCGAAGCAGAGCAGCCAGCTCTCCTCGAAGATCGCCGTCGCGGTCAGCGCGATGACGTCGCCATCCGCGATCTCGCCGCGCGCGATGCTCTGGCGATAGTCGTAGATGCGCTCATGCGCTTCGGCCATGAACTCGTGGAAATGCGCGCGGCGCTTGTGCTCGACGGTCGAGTGCTGAAAGAACAGATCCATCAGCATGGTCTTGCCGCGGCCGACCTCGCCATGGATGTAGAGCCCACGCGGCGCCTCGTCCTTGTCGCTGCTGAACAGGCGGCTGAGCAGGCCCTGCTTGCGCTGCGGCTTGTAGCTCGCAAGCCGCAGGTCGAGCGCGGCATAGGCCTCGGCGACCTCGGCCTGCGCGGCATCGGGCTCGATCGCGCCTGACGCAATCTCGGCCTGGTATGCCTCGCGGAATGAGGAGTTTGGGGTGGAGAGCATGGCTCTTTCCGCCAGAGATGGGCGGAAATTGCAAGCCGTGAATTGAGGTCAGAGGTATGCGCTTTCGTGTCCCGGACGCGCTGCAGCGCTCCTGCGCTGCTGCGCAGAGCCGGGACCCACCATTTCGTTCATCGCGGAGCGCTGGGCCCCGGCTCTACGGCCGGGCACGAGAGCGGCACTACGCGCACAGCTCGTAGGCGTCCTCGACCACATACGGCCCGCCGCCGGTCGATGCGCGCGAGGAGAACAGCACGAAGCGTTCGGCCATGAAGGCCTTGCTCGGGAAGTAGCCACGGATCGAGAGATAGTCGGCGACGTCGCGGTCGGTGGCGTCGTGCAGCCGTGCGAGCGTGACGTGCGGGATGAACTTGCGGCCCTCGGGATCGAGACCGATCCGCTGCATCATGCGTTCGAGCTCGGCCTGCAATTCCATCAGCGGCTTGCTCGGCGCAATCGTCGCAACGACTGCCCTTGGCTTGCGACCGCCAAAGCTCGTCAGGCCCTGCACCTTCACCTCGAACGGTTTCCGGTCGACGCGAAACAGCATCGAGGCGATCTCGTTGGCGGAGGCGCCGTCGATATCGCCGATGAAGCGCAAGGTGACGTGATAATTTTCGGGATCGATCCACCGGGCGCCGGGAAGGCCACCCCGTAAGTTGGAAAGCGACTGGCCGATCTCGGCCGGAATTTCCAGACCAGTGAACAAACGCGGCATCGTTCAGCACTCCCGATGCTTGGGTACGGCCCTCAAGGCAAGGACCATATCCAAATTAGAGCCGGCGACGAATCACCGGTACCCTGATTCCTATCGCAGTTGTGTGACTCTGCGAAGCTCACCGCGCCTCACCCCGGCAAAACCCTGGGAATTAGGGTTAGCGCTGCCTGTTTTTCAACGCCGCTGCTCGTGGATCGTGCCAATGAATGCCTCCACGGTGGGCATGATCTTGCCGACGATGATGTCGACGCCGGCCGCGGTCGGATGAATGCCGTCGGCCTGGTTGAGCTTGGCGTCGGCCGCGACGCCGTCGAGGAAGAACGGATAGAGCGGCACGTCGAACGTCTTCGCCAGATCCGGATAAATCGAATTGAAGCGCGCAGCATATTCGGCACCGTAATTCGGCGGCGCCAGCATGCCGCACAGCATCACCGCGATCTTGCGCGCCTTCAGCCGCGCGACGATGTCTGTCAGCGCTTTGCGCGTCAAGTCAGGATCGATGCCGCGCAGCGCGTCGTTGGCGCCGAGCTCGACGATCACGCCATCGGTTCCATCGGGCACCGACCAGTCGAGCCGGTCGCGGCCGCCGGAGGAGGTGTCGCCGGACACTCCCGCATTGGTCATGTCGACGGCTATGCCCTTGGCCTGCAAGGCTTTTTGCAGCTTGATGGGGAACGCCTCCTGGCCCGGGAGGCCGAGGCCGGCGCTCAAGGAATCGCCGAGGACAACAAGCTTGACCGGCTTGGTCACCTCGGCCCAGGCTGGCTTTGCCATCGTCATCAAAGCGAGCATCAACACGGCTATGTGCATGAAGAATCCGTAACGCCTCTCGACCGTGCGTGCGGACTTGCCATATGACCGGGCCATGGACACTCGCATCGATCCCTCTTCGCTCGCCGACACCTCGTCGGACACCATCGCCATCTCCAACGTCAATCTCTCATTGGGCACGGGCGCTGCACGCGTTCACATTCTCAAGGATATCAGCCTGCGGGTCGGCCGTAGCGAGACGATCGGCCTGATCGGCCCGTCAGGCTCGGGCAAATCCACGCTGCTGATGGTGATGGCGGGGCTGGAGCGTCCTGATAGTGGAGAGGTGGTGGTGAACGGCACGCCTTTCAATGCCCTCGATGAGGACGCGCTGGCCCGCTTCCGCGGCCGACAGGTCGGCATCGTGTTCCAATCCTTCCATCTGATCCCGACCATGACGGCGCTGGAGAACGTTGCCGTGCCGCTCGAGCTTGCCGGCGATCCGGATGCGGCCAAGCGCGCGGCGCAGGAGCTGCAATCGGTCGGGCTCGGTGATCGCCTGCATCACTATCCGACGCAGCTGTCCGGCGGCGAGCAGCAGCGCGTCGCCCTCGCCCGCGCGCTGGCGCCCGATCCCGCCATCCTCGTGGCCGACGAGCCGACCGGCAATCTCGACGAGGCCACCGGAAAGCAGATCGTCGATCTCCTGTTCAGCAAGCATGCCGAGCGCGGCATGACGCTGGTGCTGGTCACGCACGATTCTTCGCTGGCGCATCGCTGCGACCGCGTGATCCGCCTGCGCTCCGGGCGCATCGACACGCAGACCGCGCGGGCATGAGCGCTGTGGCCGAACCGTTCGCGAAGCCCAGCGCGATCGCGCTGTCGCTGCGCTACGCATTGCGCGAATTGCGCGGGGGTCTGCGCGGCTTCTACGTCTTCATTGCCTGCATCGCACTCGGCGTGATGGCCATCGCCGGCGTCGGCTCGGTGTCGGCGAGCCTCTCCGATGGCCTCGCCCGCGAGGGCCGCACGCTGCTCGGCGGCGACGTCTCCTTCGTGCTGTTCCAGCGCGAGGCCAAGCCCGAAGAGGTCGCCTTCCTGCGCTCGCGCGGCACCGTCTCGACCGCCGCGACATTGCGCGGCATGGCGCGCTCGGCCGAGGGCAAGCTCGCGCTGGTCGAGATGAAGGCGGTCGACGGCACCTATCCGATGCTCGGACAGCTGACGCTGTCCCCGCCGATGCCGCTGTCCGATCTGCTCGCCGAGCGCGACGGTGCGTTCGGCGCGGCGGCCGATCCGACGCTGCTGGCGCGACTGTCTCTCAAGACCGGCGACCGCGTCAGCATTGGCTCGGCGACTTTCCAGATCCGCTCGACCGTCGAAGCGGAGCCCGACAAGCTCGCCGGCGGCATCGGCTTTGGCCCGCGCTTCCTGATCAGCGAGGCGGGGCTGCGCGCCACCGGCCTGATCCAGCCCGGCAGCCTGGTGCGCTGGGTTTACCGGGTGAAACTCCCCGATGGCGCCAATACCGAGCAGGCCACCGAGGCCTTCATCAACGACGCGCGCAACACGGCGCCGCAGGCCGGCTGGGAGATCCGCAGCCGCTCCAACGCCTCACCGCAGCTCGAGCGCAACATCAACCGCTTCACGCAGTTCCTGACGCTGGTCGGCCTTGCCGCGCTGCTGGTCGGCGGCGTCGGCGTCGCCAATGCCGTGAAGAGCCATATCGACCGCAAGCTGGAAGTGATCGCGGCCTTCAAGGCGGTCGGCGCCACCGGCCGCGACGTCTTCGGCATTTACCTGGCGCAGGTGCTCCTGCTCGCCGCCATCGGCTCGGTGATCGGCCTTGCGCTCGGCGCCGCAATCCCGTTTGCGATCGTCGGCCTGTTCGGAAAATTGCTGCCGTTGCCCGTGGTGCCGGCGGTGCATGCCGACGAGCTCGCGCTGTCCTTCGTCTACGGCCTGCTCACCGCGCTCGCCTTCGGCCTGTGGCCGCTCGGACGCGTCCACGACGTGCCGGTGGCCGCGCTGTTCCGCGACACCATCAGTTCCGAATGGCACCGGCCACGCGCGAGCTATCTCGTGTTCATGGGCGTCGTGATCGCGCTGCTCGTTGCGGTCGTGATCGGGCTTTCGTTCGACAAGCGCATCGCCGCGGTGTTCGTCGCCTCCTCAGTGGTCGTGTTCGCCCTGCTGCGCGGCATCGCTGCGCTGCTGATGGCGATCGCACGGCACCTGCCGCGGACGCGGCTGCCGATGCTGCGGCTGGCGATCGCCAACATCCACCGGCCCGGCGCGCTGACGCCCTCGGTCGTGCTGTCGCTCGGCCTTGGGCTCGCCGTGCTCGTCACCATCACCCAGATCGACGGCAATCTGCGCCGCCAGTTCCTGGCAGCGCTCCCGGATCGCGCGCCCTCGTTCTTCTTCATCGACATCCCGAGCACGCAGGCAGATCAGTTCGACGATTATCTGCGGCAGATCGCGCCCGGCGCGAAGGTCGAGGACGTACCGATGCTCCGCGGCCGCATCGTCGCCGCGCGCGGCGTGCGCGCCGAGGACCTCAAGCCCACCACGGATTCGGAGTGGGTCCTGCAAAGCGACCGCGGCCTGACCTATACCGCCGAGCTGCCGAAGGGCTCCAAGGTGGTCGAGGGTGAATGGTGGAGCCCCGACTATTCCGGCCCGCTGCTGGTCTCGATGGAGAAGAAGATCGCCGACGGGCTCGACCTCAAGCTCGGCGACGAGATCGTGGTCAACGTGCTCGGCCGCGACATTCCGGCCAGGATCGGCAATCTGCGCACCATCGACTGGCAGGGCATGGGCATCAATTTCGTGCTGGTGTTCTCGCCGAACGCGTTCAAGGGCGCGCCGCACACCCATATCGCAACGCTGACCGAGACCGGCGGCGATGCGACCGGCGACGGCAAGATCATCAGGCAGGTTGCGGATGCCTATCCGATGGTGACCAGCGTGCGCGTGCGCGAGGTGATGGAGACGGTCGGCTCGGTCGTGACCAACCTGGCACTGGCGATCCGCGGCGCCAGCGCCGTGACGCTGATCTCGGCGATCCTGGTGCTGGGCGGCGCGCTCGCCGCCGGCCACCGCCACCGGGTCTACGATGCGGTGATCCTGAAGACGCTGGGTGCCACCCGGCTGCGGCTGCTCGGCGCCTATGCGCTCGAATACCTCCTGATCGGGCTCGCCACAGCGGTGTTCGGCGTGATCGCCGGCAGCATCGCCGCCTGGATGATCGTGACGCGGCTGATGACCCTGAGCTTCGTCTGGCAGGCCGGCAGCGCGGCCGGCGTGGTCGCGGCCGCGCTGGTCGTTACCGTCGGGCTCGGCCTTGCCGGCACGCTGCTGGCGTTGAACAAAAAGCCCGCTACGGTGTTGCGGAATTTGTGACAAAATGTAGCGGGATTGCCGCGCGGGAGCGGATTCGCACGATTCCTGCGATTAACCACGTCCGCTCGCCAGGATTGTGCCCGAGGGCGACATTCAGCCGCGCGTGGACGGTTGCAGCGAATGTGTTAGTTTCCCACATATCGAATGGGTTCGGAGTCCCCGATTGTTAGCCAAATTTAATGTCGGCAGACAACGGTATCCGGATAGAACTTGACGAACCGGCGGCATGGCGACCCTCATGCCGGACCGGCCAACCAACGGGAATTCGACCATGTCGGACCTAGACCGTAACTACGCTTCTCCTTTCGGCAGGGCCGCCGGGCGTGTTGACGCCGCGACGGTCGACGCCGGCCTGCGCGCCTACATGCTGCGCATCTACAATTACATGAGCATTGGCCTTGCCATCACCGGCCTGGCCGCGCTCGGTGTCTATATGGCTGCCGTGACGGACGTCCCGACCGCGGACGCCGTCCGCGTCGGCAAGCTGTTCCTGACGCCGTTCGGCTACGCGATGTTCGTCAGCCCCCTGAAGTGGCTGTTCATGCTCGCGCCGCTCGCGATGGTGTTCGTGATCTCGGCAGGCATCAACCGTCTCGCTCCCTCGACCGCCCAGATCCTGTTCTGGGTGTTCTCGGCGCTGATGGGCATCTCGCTGTCGTCGATCTTCCTGGTGTTCACCCACACCTCGATCGTGCGGGTGTTCTTCATCACCGCGGCGACCTTCGGTGCACTGAGCCTCTATGGCTACACCACGCGTCGTGACCTGACCGGCATGGGCTCGTTCCTGTTCATGGGCCTGATCGGCATCATCATCGCTAGCCTGGTGAACCTGTTCCTGGCGAGCTCGATGCTGCAGTTCATCGTGTCGGTGGTCGGCGTGCTGGTGTTCGCGGGCCTCACTGCCTGGGATACCCAGCGGCTGAAGAACGACTACATCTACGGCTACGCTTCGGCCGGCGGTGACATCGCGGAGCGCGCGGCCATCACCGGCGCACTGTCCTTGTACCTGAACTTCATCAACCTGTTCACGCTGCTGCTACAGCTCCTCGGCCAGCGCGACTAAGCGCCAGACCCGAGAGAACGGACACGAGCCCCGGCCGAAAGGCCGGGGCTTTTGTTTTGGGCCGGTAGCAGCCACATACGCGGCGTCATCGCCCGCCTTGTGCGCAATTGCGCACTGGGGCGGGCGATCCAGTCTTCCAGATGCAGTCGTGATTGACCGAGAGGCCGCGGCGCACTGGATTCCCCCGCCTTCACAGGGAATGGCGGCGGAGCAAGTGGAGCAATGACCGGGTGAAGAAGCGGCGGAGCCTCTTCCAGCAACCGGGCGAAGCCTCTAGAGTCTGCGGCCATGTCCGCACCCGATATCAGGCCCACCACTGAGGCCGACCTTCCCGCCATCACCGCCATCTACCAGCAGGCTGTCCGCGAGGGCACCGCGACGTTCGAGCTGGATCCGCCCGACCTTGCCGAGATGACGCGCCGTTACCGCGCGCTGATCGACGGCGGCTATCCCTATCTCGTCGCCGTGCTCGACGGCCGCATTGCCGGCTATGCCTATGCCGGCGCCTATCGGCCACGCCCGGCCTATCGCTTCACGGTCGAGAACTCGATCTATCTCGATCCGAGCTTCCACCGCCGCGGCATCGGCTCGCTGCTGCTGGAGCGGCTCATCACCGAATGCGAGGCGCGCGGCTTCCGCCAGATGATCGCGGTGATCGGCGATTCCGCCAATGCGGGCTCGATCGGCGTGCACACCAGGGGCGGCTTCAAGATGATCGGCACCCATCCCAATGTCGGGCTGAAATTCGGCCGCTGGCTGGACACGGTGATGATGCAACGCGACCTCGGCGAGGGCGCGAAGACGGTGCCGGGGAAGTAGGTCTCGTAGGGTGGGCAAAGCGATAGCGTGCCCACCAGGCGCGGCGATAGAGAAAGAACGTGGGCACGGCGCTTGCACCCTACGGCACCGGTCGCGCGGCTAGACCACCGCCAGCTTGCGATCGATCACCAGCAGCACGCGCTCGAGCTCGTGGCCGCGGCGCAGGATCAGGCCGGTGGCCGAGATCACGCTGTACATGCCCTGCTTGCGCGCGAGGCGCGGGTCCTTCTCGATGCGGTAGATCGGCACTTCCGAGGCGCGGCGATAGACCGAGAACACGGCGCGGTCCTTCAGGAAGTCGATGGCATAGTCGCGCCACTCGCCGTCAGCGACCATGCGGCCGTAGAGATTGAGAATACGATGCAGTTCGAGCCGGTTGAACGTCACCCGGCTCGGCTGCGCGTTCGCCGCGGCGGGCCGCGCCGCCGCGCGCTGCTCGCTCGGATCGGCATCCTCCGACGTCAGGTTCATGGGAGCGCCTCCTCATCGCACAGCACCATCGTGCCCGCGAAACCGTCCCCGGAACCGCGGATCATGACAATCGCATGATTGCGCCAACCGGTCCTCGCCGCAAGGGCCGTTGCAGGAACTCGGAAAGGACGTCGGGGCTCAACCGATCCGATCGGGTGCGAACAATCCCACACGCAAAAGTGGAACTCTGTCGCGGCAAACCGTCACGGGATCGTTAGCAGGAATCATACTGTCGCCGCTTTTCCGCCCAGCGCCCGCCGCCCTGCACTGCGAAAAGATTCGTGTGCGTTGGCCCGGTCCTTTCGGTTCCGGATTCCTCAGCCCCCAGCCCCCCGGGGTCGAACAGGATCGGGTCTGTACGCGCGACAAGGAGGGCCAACGCAAGTTGGTCCTTTTTTGTTTGTGTCGGATTGTTTCTGGCGCGACGAATTCTCTCGAAACATCCGCGCGAAGATACTCTCTCCTCACCTGAGGAGCCGCGAAGCGGCGTCTCCAAGGATGAAAGGCCGAGCTGCATCAGCGGGGCCAGCATGGTTCGAGACGGCCCTGACGCGCCCCCTCACCATGAGGGTTGAGAGCAGAGCACGACGCGAGAGCGAATCAATGCAGCGACGTGTACGCCGCGCCCAGCATCGGACCGGGCTTGTCGCGGCTGCCGTCCTGGACATAGACCACCGCGCCGTCGACGCCGTCCCGCGCGAGGTTCTCGACCGGCACGGTCCAGCTTTCCGAACTGCCGGTCCAGTCGCCGACCTTGAGCAAATTGCGCACTACGTTGTGGTAGGTGATCTGCTGTCCGCGATTTTCGCCGCGGCTGATCGAGATCGGCACCGATTTGGCGACCGAGCAGATCCAGACCTCGCCACGCGAGACCGCCGGCTCCTTGCTCGCGGCCACCGACACGTTGATCTGCTTGCCCGAGAGCGACATCGTCACCGGCACGCTCATCACGCCGCTGCTCTTGTCGGTCTTGCCGATCGCATTCTCGATGCCGGCACGATCGCTGCCGATGACATGCGCCGAGCCATTCACGACGACCTGCGGCGTGTAGACCTCGCGGTCGCCGCGCATGCGTGAATAGGCGCGCTGCCGCGCCGAGAAACGCGAATCCGCCAACGTGTCCTTCCAGCCGAGATAGTCCCAATAATCGATCGGCATGCTCAGGGCGATGATCGAGGGATCGCTGGAGAGATCGCCGATGATCTTGTCGGCGGGCGGGCAGGACGAGCAGCCCTGCGAGGTAAACAATTCGACAACGGCGCGCGGATCGGCGTGGGCGGGACGGATGATGGCGACGATGGCGCAGATGCTGAGCGCTCCCGACCAGAGTGCACCGGACCAGCGCGAAACCAGATTAGAAGCCGTCATTGTCGTCATGTCGAACGTCACACATCGTCAGTCGTTGGGGGAAGCTTATCGCCTGATGGTCACCGTAATCTTACGGGGTGCGGCATGTTCAATCGTCCAGGGCGGAATTTCCGCCGGGCGAGCCCATCCGAAGCATGCCGCAAACGCGCGAAGGCGGCCTTGTGATAGGCCGCCTTCGCTTAACCTTCTACTCACTTCGCAGTGAGCCATCGTTCACAAATCCGCGCTTACGCCGCGAGCTTGCGCAGCACGTAGTGCAGGATGCCGCCGTTCCGGTAGTAGTCGAGCTCGTCCAGCGTATCGATGCGGCAGAGCAGCGAAACGCGCTGCAACGAACCGTCACCGGAGACGATCTCCGCGGTCAGCTTCTGGCGCGGCTTGAGGTCGCCGACGAGGCCACGCAGCGTGACCTTCTCGTCGCCCTTCAGGCCGAGCGACTGCCATGAGGTGCCTTCCTCGAAGGTCAGCGGCAGAACGCCCATGCCGACCAGATTGGAGCGATGGATGCGCTCGAAGCTCTGGCAGATCACGGCGCGTACCCCAAGCAGACGCGTGCCCTTCGCAGCCCAGTCGCGCGAGGAGCCGTTGCCGTATTCGGCGCCGGCGAACACGACGAGCGGCACCTGCTCCTGCTGGTACTTCATCGCGGCGTCGTAGATCGACATCTGCTCGCCGTCGGGCCAGTGTTTTGTCAGGCCGCCTTCCGGAATATTCCCGTCCGCACCCTTCAGCATGAAGTTCTTGATACGGATGTTGGCGAAGGTGCCGCGCATCATCACTTCATGGTTGCCGCGGCGCGTGCCGTACTGGTTGAAGTCGGCCGGGCGCACCTGGTGCTCGCTGAGATATTTGCCCGCGGGCGAGGTGAGCTTGATCGAACCGGCCGGCGAGATGTGGTCGGTGGTGATCTTGTCGCCGAACATGGCGAGGATGCGTGCCTCGACGATGTCGGTGATCGGCTCTGGCTCCTTCTTCATGCCTTCGAAATAGGGCGGGTTCTGCACATAGGTCGACGACATGTTCCAGCGATAGGTCTCGCTCTCGACCGTCTTGATCTTGCGCCAGTTGGCGTCGCCCTTGAACACGTCGGCATACTTCTTCTTGAAGATCGACGAGGTCACGAACTTCTTCATGAAGGCGTTGATCTCCTTCGTCGTCGGCCAGATGTCCTTGAGGTACACCGGCTTGCCGTCCTTGCCTTCGCCGAGCGGCTCGACGGCGAGGTTCTTGGTGACGCTGCCGGCGAGCGCATGCGCGACCACCAGCGGCGGCGAGGCGAGATAGTTCGCCTGCACGTCCGGCGAGACGCGGCCTTCGAAGTTGCGGTTACCGGAGAGCACGGCCGCGGCGACGATGCCGTTCTCGTTGATCGACTTCGAGATCTCCTCCGGCAGCGGACCGGAATTGCCGATGCAGGTGGTGCAGCCGAAGCCGACGAGATTGAAGCCGACCTTGTCGAGATCCTTCTGCAGACCCGAATCGGCGAGATAGCCGGCGACCACCTGGCTGCCCGGGGCGAGCGAGGTCTTCACCCACGGCTTGGCCTTGAGGCCCTTCGCAGCGGCGTTGCGCGCCAGCAGGCCCGCGCCGATCAAGACGCTCGGATTCGAGGTGTTGGTGCAGGAGGTGATGGCGGCGATGACGACGTCGCCATGGCCGATCTCGTAGTTCTTGCCTTCGACGGCGAAGCGCTTCTTGGGCTCCTCGGCCTTCTTGTACTCGGTGCCGAGCGCGAGCGAGAAACCTTCGGCGACCGAGGGCAGCGCGATGCGGCCTTCGGGACGCTTCGGACCGGCCATCGACGGCACGACGTCCGCGAGGTCGAGCGTCAGCGTTTCCGTGAACACCGGATCGGCCGACTTGGCAGTGCGGAACAGGCCCTGCGCCTTGGCATAGGCCTGCACCAGCGCCACGCGCGCGGGTGCGCGGCCGGAGGTCTTGAGATAATCGATCGCGGCGGCGTCGACCGGGAAGAAGCCGCAGGTCGCGCCGTATTCGGGCGCCATGTTGGCGATGGTCGCCTTGTCGGCGACGGAGAGATTGTCGAGGCCCGGGCCGAAGAATTCGACGAATTTGCCGACCACGCCGAGCTTGCGCAGCATCTGCGTCACGGTCAGCACGAGGTCGGTCGCGGTGACGCCTTCCTTCATCGCGCCCTTCAGCTTGAAGCCGACGACGTTGGGCAGCAGCATCGACAGCGGCTGGCCGAGCATGCAGGCTTCCGCCTCGATGCCGCCGACGCCCCAGCCGAGCACGGCGAGACCGTTGACCATGGTGGTGTGGGAGTCGGTGCCGACCAGCGAGTCAGGATATGCGACCTCGAAGGTGCCGGTCTTCTTGCCGACCGTCATCTTCTCCTTCTTGGTCCAGACCGTCTGGGAGAGATATTCGAGATTGACCTGGTGGCAGATGCCGGTGCCGGGCGGCACGACGGAGAAGTTCGAGAATGCCTTCTGGCCCCACTTCAGGAACTCGTAGCGCTCCTGGTTCTGCTTGTACTCTTCCGTGACGTTCTTGGCGAAAGCCTTGTTGTCGCCGAAGAAGTTCACGATCACGGAGTGGTCGATGACGAGATCGACGGGGACCAAGGGGTTGATCTTCTCGGCATCGCCGCCGAGCTTCTGCATCGCGTTGCGCATGGCAGCCAGGTCGACTACGGCCGGAACGCCGGTGAAATCCTGCATCAGCACGCGGGCCGGGCGGAAGGCGATCTCATGCTCCAGCGACTTCTTGCGCAGCCACTTCGACACCGCGACGATGTCTTCCTTCTTGACCGAGCGGCCGTCCTCGTTGCGCAGGAGGTTCTCGAGCAGGACCTTCATCGAATAGGGAAGTTTCGAAATTCCCTTCAGACCATTCTTCTCGGCCGTGGGCAGGCTGTAATAGACATAGGTCTTGGCGCCGACCTTGAGGGTCTTTTTGCATTTGAAGCTGTCGAGCGAGGTCATGTAGGAAATCCCAATTGTTAGTTATACCCGGCAGGGTATTTTAACACCGTCAGCGTAGCAGGCTGGGGTCGCTTGCAGGGGCAGGTTGAGTTGCTGCATCAAGTAGTTCCGGGCTTATAGAAGCTTTCTAACCGCACCGCCACAGCCACAATCGGACCCAGCAAGTCGCGAGCCAAAAATTCTGATGCGCTACCCCAAGTTTTCCTGAGGCCCGGCATTGGACGGGTTGATACCAGGCAAGATGCAGCTGTCGGGGCGAGGGGTCACCTGCGTGCGCGGCGGCCGGGAGGTGTTTGCCGGGCTCGATTTCGAGGCCGTTTCCGGCGAGGCTGTGGCGGTGGTCGGCTGCAACGGCTCGGGCAAGACCTCGCTGCTGCGGCTGATCGCCGGCCTGCTCGTTCCGGCCGGGGGCACGATCGTACTGGACGGGGCCGACGCCGACATGACGCTGCCCGAGCAGTGCCACTATCTCGGCCATCGCGACGCGCTGAAGCCGGCGCTGAGCGTGGCTGAGAATCTGTCATTCTGGGCCGATTTCCTGGGCGGCGAGCGCAGCGACGCGGCTGAGAGCCTCGTCATCGTCGGCCTCGACCATGCCAGCCATCTGCCCGCGGCGTTCCTCTCCGCCGGTCAGCGCCGCCGGCTGTCGCTGGCCCGGCTGCTGACGGTGCGACGGCCGATCTGGCTGCTGGACGAGCCGACCAATGCGCTGGATGTCGCCGGCCAGGAGATGTTCGGCGCGCTGATGCGGGGGCATCTGGGGCGTGGCGGGATCATCATCGCGGCGACCCATGCGCCGCTGGGGATCGAATCGCGGGAGCTGCGGATCGGGGGGCGCGCATGAGGTCCGAGCACCCTCAGCTTTTCGAGCGGCCGGGCTGGGCTCTCGCAATCAGGGCGCAGCCGTCGCCGCGGGCTCCCTCGCCTCTCCCGCTTGCGGGAGAGGCCGCGCCGAAGGCGCGGGTGAGGGTTCTCTCCGCTAGGGGGTTCTCGCGAGCGGAGACACCCTCTCCCCGGCCCTCCCCCGCAAGCGGGGGAGGGAGCGCACCGTCCTCAGGGCACGATGGGGCCCCCCGATGACCGCCTTGTCCGCCCTGATCCGCCGGGACATCCGAATCGCGCTCCGCGTCGGCGGCGGGGCGCTGATTGGCGTGCTGTTCTTCCTGACCGTCGTCGTCCTGATGCCGTTCGCGGTCGGACCGGATCTGGCGCTGCTGTCGCGGCTCGGGCCTGCGATCCTGTGGCTCGGTGCGCTGCTGGCGAGCCTTTTGACGCTCGACCGGCTGTTCATGGCCGACCACGAGGACGGCTCGCTCGACCTGATCACGATGAGCCGGACCCCGCTGGAACTCGCCTGCGCGGCCAAGGCGCTGGCGCATTGGCTGGCGGCCGGCCTGCCGCTGATTGTCGCAACCCCCGTGCTGGGCCTGTTGCTCAATCTCGACATGGTCGCCACCGCTGCGGTGGCGCTGACGCTGCTGGCGGGCACCCCGGCGCTGACCTTCACCGGCATGATCGGCGCGGCACTGGCGGTGACGCTGCACCGGGGCGGGCTCCTGATGGCGGTGCTGGTGCTGCCGCTGTCTATCCCAGTGCTGATTTTCGGCGTGGCGGCCTCGCAGGCGGCGATCGTCGGCCCCATGACGTTCGGCGCGCCGTTCTCGATCCTGTGCGCGCTGTCGCTGGTGAGCTTCGTGATCGGACCGTTCGCGGCAGCGGCGAGCCTGCGACATGGACTCGACTGACCATGGCGCGGCCGGCCTTGACCCCGATCAACTTTCGCCGCGCGCTTTTATGCTGATTGCCTGAGCGCTGACCTGTGACTAATCAGAAGACCATGACGCTGATCGATCTCGCCAATCCGACACGGTTCCTCGCGCTGACGGCGCGGGTGTTGCCGTGGCTTGCGGGTGCAACCGTGATCCTGCTCGCGATCGGCCTCTACCAGTCCGCGCTCGCACCCGACGACTATCAGCAGGGCGCGACTGTCAAGATCATGTTCATCCACGTGCCCAATGCCTGGCTGTCGATGTTCGTGTGGGGCGTGATGAGCATTGCATCGCTGGGCACGCTGGTGTGGCGGCATCCGCTCGCCGACGTCGCCGCGAAGGCGGCAGCGCCCATCGGCGCCAGCTTCACCTTCCTTGCGCTGCTGACGGGCTCGCTGTGGGGCCGACCGATGTGGGGCACCTATTGGGAATGGGACGCGCGGCTGACCTCGGTGCTGATCCTGTTCCTGATGTATCTCGGCCTGATGGCGCTGTGGCGCGCGGTCGACGATCCCTCGCGCGCGGCGCGTGCCGCAGCGGTGCTGACCCTGGTCGGCGCAATCAATCTGCCGATCATCAAGTTCTCCGTCGACTGGTGGAACACGCTGCACCAGCCGGCCTCGGTGATGCGCATGGGCGGCTCCACACTGGACAAATCGTTCCTGATTCCGCTGCTGGTGATGGCGATCGCGTTCACGCTGCTGTTCGTCACGCTGCATCTGGCCGCCATGCGCAACGAGATTTTGCGTCGCCGTGTCCGCTCGCTGCAGATGATGCAGGCAAGTCAGAAAGCTGCATAAGCGATGTCGCTTGGTCCCTACGCGTCTTTCATCGTGACGTCCTATGCGGCAGCCGCTCTCGTGGTCGCGATCCTGATCGGCTGGGTCATCATCGACTATCGCAATCAGACTCAGCGGTTGCGCGAGCTTGACCGCAGCGGCGTCTCGCGTCGTTCGGGCCGAAGTGCTGTAGACACACCATGAGCGATCAATCGACCTCCGCACCGCAGCGCCGCACCTTCCTGATGGTGCTGCCGCTGCTCGCCTTCATCGCTCTGGCGCTGTTGTTCTGGTTCCGGCTCGGCAGTGGCGATCCCTCGCGCATTCCTTCGGCACTGATCGGGCGGCCCGCGCCGCAGACCACGCTGCCGCCGCTCGAGGGATTGCAGGCCGGCAATGCGCAGGTGCCGGGGCTCGACCCCACCGCCTTCAAAGGCAAGGTCAGCCTCGTCAATGTCTGGGCGTCCTGGTGCGTGCCCTGCCACGACGAGGCGCCGCTGCTGACTGAGCTCGCCAAGGACAAGCGCTTCGAGCTCGTCGGCATCAACTACAAGGACAGCGCCGACAACGCCCGCCGCTTCCTCGGCCGCTACGGCAACCCGTTCGGCCGCGTCGGCGTCGACGCCACCGGTCGTGCCTCGATCGAATGGGGCGTCTACGGTGTGCCGGAGACCTTCGTCATCGGTCGCGAGGGCACGATCGTCTACAAGCTGGTGGGGCCGATCACGCCGGACAATCTGCGGACGGTGCTGCTGCCGCAGATGGAGAAGGCGTTGAAATAGTCACCGTCATTCCGGGGCGGCTCGCAGAGCCGAACCCGGAATCTCGAGATTCCGGGTTCACGCTTCGCGTGCCCCGGAATGACTTGAAAGAGTCACCCCTTCCTCACATCCCCCGCTTCCGCCTCGCTCGCTTCCAGCGAGGCCGGCTCGATCCCGTAGCGCTTGGTCAACGGCATCTGGGCGATGGCGAAGATCATCGTGATCGTGGTAACGCCGAACACCTTGAAGTTCACCCAGAAGTCCGTGCTCTGGGTGCGCCAGACGATCTCGTTCAGCACCGCCATGCCGGCGAAAAACAGCGCCCAGCGCAGCGTGAGGATGCGCCAGCCCTGCGGCGTCAGATTGAACATCTGGTCGAACATCACGGCGATGAAGGAGCGGCCAAACAAAAGGCCGCCGCCGAGGATCGCGGCGAACAGGCCGTAGATGATGGTGGGCTTGACCTTGATGAAGGTCTCGTCATGCAGCACCAGGGTCAGCGTGCCGAACACCAGCACGATGAGGCCGGTTACGATCGCCATGATCGGGATGTGACGCGTCACCATATAGGACGCGATCATCGCCGCCACGATCGCCACCATGAAGGCGCCGGTCGCGGCGAACAAATTGAACTTGGCATTGACGAAGAAGAACACGAGCAGCGGACCGAGCTCGGTCGCCAGCTTGAACAGCGGATGCGGCTGGGTCTTGTCCATTACCTGACCTTTGTTGCTGTCATGCCCCGCGCAGGCGGGGCATCCAGTACGCCGCGCCGCTCGTTGCAGACCACAGGCGCCTCGGAATACTGGATCCCCCGCCTTCGCGGGGGATGACGAAAGAAAACCTATGACTCGATTCCGGCAATGGCGCGGGCGAAATCGCGCGCGGTGAAGGCGGCGAGATCGTCGACGCCCTCGCCGACGCCGATGAAATGCACCGGCAGTTTGAATTTCTCCGCAAGCGCCACCAAAATGCCGCCACGCGCGGTGCCGTCGAGCTTGGTCATCACGAGGCCGGTGACCCCGGCGGTGCGATGGAAGGCCTCGACCTGCGACAACGCGTTCTGGCCCACGGTGGCATCTAACACAAGCAGCACCGCATGCGGCGCAGTCGCATCCACCTTGCGGATCACGCGCACGACCTTTTCGAGCTCGTTCATCAGCTCGGCCTTGTTCTGGAGGCGGCCGGCGGTGTCGATCAGCAGCACGTCCATGCCCTGCTCTTTCGCCGCCGTCAGCGCATTGAAGGCGAGGCTCGCCGAATCCGAGCCTTGCGCGCCCGCGATCACGGGTGTCTTGGTCCGCTCGCCCCAGACCTTGAGCTGCTCGATGGCGGCGGCGCGGAACGTGTCGCCGGCAGCCAGCATCACCTTGCGGCCTTCGGAGGCGAATTTCTGCGAGAGCTTTCCGATGGTGGTGGTCTTGCCGGAGCCGTTGACGCCGACCACGAGGATGACGAACGGCTTCTTGGCCGCATCGATCACCAGGGGCTTTGCCACCGGGGCCAGCACCTTCTCGACCTCGGTCGCGACGACGTCCTTGACCTCGTCCGCCGAGATCGCCTTGTCGTAGCGGCCTGTGCCGACGGCCTCCGCGATCCGCACCGCGACGGAGGTGCCGAGATCGGCGCGCAGCAGCACGTCCTCGATGTCGTCGAGCATGGCGCGGTCGAGCTTGCGCTTGGTGACGAGATCGGCGACCGCGGTCCCGAGCGAGGACGAGGTGCGCTTCAGCCCGTTGGACAGGCGGCGCCACCAGCTCAGCTTGGGGGGATCTGACGTGGTATCGTTCATGGTTCGTGCCGCCGATTTGAAGTTCCTACTCTCTTGCCGCAAGTCCGGTTAGGAACTTCAAATCGAAGAGCGGCACGAGAAAATATTGTTGCCAGTGCGGCCCTGGATTTGGCATTCGCTTCGCGTTTTGCCGCTGCCGCTGAGCGAATGCCAAATCCACCGCACTGGTGGTGTGTTAGCCGTTCCGGCTGCTAAACGAAAGTCTTGACCGAAAGTCTTGCGATTGCTCGATGTTCCCCAATTGACCGCTGATGAGATCCTGGCCCGCGTGCTCCATCGCGACGGGCTGATGCTGGTCATCGACAAGCCGGCCGGCCTTCCCGTGCACCGCGGCCCCAAGGGCGGCCCCAATCTGGAGGATTCGTTCGACGCGCTCCGGTTCGGCCTGCCGCGGCCCCCGGTGCTGGCCCACCGGCTGGACAAGGACACCTCCGGTTGCCTCGTGCTCGGCCGCCATCGCAAGGCGACGGCGTCGCTCGGCCTTCTTTTCAAGCACGGCAAGATCGGCAAGACCTACTGGACCGTGGTCGAGGGCGGCCCTGCCGAGAATGAAGGCACCATCGACATGCCGCTCGGCCGGCTCAATGCCGAGCGCGGCTGGTGGCAGAAGCCGGATCCGGACGGGCAGAAGGCGGTCACCAACTGGAAGGTGATGGGCCGCGGCGAGGGCTTTACCTGGCTCGCCATGGAACCGGTCACGGGCCGGACCCATCAATTGCGGGTGCATTCGGCCGAAAGCGGATGGCCGATCTTCGGCGATAACATTTACGGCAACGGCCCGCGGTTCGGCGAGCCGAAGCTTCATCTGCATTCGCGCGAGATCGTGGTGCCGATCTCGCGGAACAAGGGGCCGGTTCGCGTCGTCGCGCCGGCACCGCCGCATATGCACGAGAAGCTTCGTGCCTGCGGATGGAATGGGGAGTAGGTGCCGCCGCTCTTTACCTTTCCCAGCCGCTCCCGCTCCATGGTTTACGAAACCTTCAGCGCTCGCCTCTAATGATAGCGGTTGCTTAGAACAAGCTTCCGTCAATCCGCTCAGGACGAGCCCCGCGTCATGTCCAAGGCCGAGCTATCGATCATCGACGAGGTCGAATCCGCAATCCGGATGGGCTCGGCGGAAAAGGGCCTGGAAACCGCCCGTCGCGTCACCGACCTGTTCCTGTCCTCCGCCGGCAGCTTTGACGACGAGCAGATCGCGCTGTTCGACGACGTGCTCGAGCGCCTGATCGGCACCATCGAGCTGCGCGCCATCGCCGACATGGGCGCGCGCGTTGCCTTGGCCGAGATCAGCGCGCAGCTCGCGCCGCTTGCGCAGGCGCCGCCCTCCGTCATCCGCCGTCTCGCCAACAATGACGAGATCCGCATCGCCGGTCCCGTGCTGCAGGAATCCGCGCGCCTCGACGATGGCGAGCTAGTGAAGATCGCCTCCAGCAAGGGCGAGCCGCATCTGCTCGCGGTCGCCGGGCGTTGGTGGCTGAAGGAGGTCGTCACCGACGCGCTGCTGGCGCGCCGCTATCCCAGCGTGAGCCGGCGCCTCGCGGCCAATCCGGGTGCGCGCGTGTCGGGCAACGGATTTGCCATCATCGTCGGACAGGCCGAGGCCGATCCGGAGCTCGCCGTGAGCGTCGGCGTCCGCGTCGATTTGCCGTCGGAGCTGCGCCGGCAGTTGCTGCGCTCGGCGACCGATGCCGTGCGCACCCGCCTGTTGTCGCGCGCGCCGCCGCATCTGTTCGAGGAAATCCAGGGCGCGATCACGGCCGTCACCGTCGGCGTCGAGCGCGAGATGTCTGCAGTCCGCGACTTCGAAGGCGCCAAGCGGGCGATCGCCAACCTCAAGGCGGCCGGCCAGCTCAACGAAGCGACGCTGCTCGGCTTCGCCACGCAGCGGCGTTACGAGGAGACCGTCGCCGCCCTGGCCGCGCTGTCCGGCTCGACCGTCGAGGTGATTCGCCCGCTGATGCAGAGCCTGCGCGACGATGGCCTGCTGGTGCCGTGCAAGGCGGCGCAGCTCCGCTGGGAGACGACGGCCGCGGTGCTCGAAAGCCGTTATGCCACCGGCGCGATGAAGCCGGCCGACCTTGCCAGAGCGCAGGGGCATTTTGCGAGGATGACGCCGGAGAACGCGCGGCGGACGCTGCGGTTCTGGCAGGTCAGGGCGTCGTAGACGCACTTGCACACCACACGCTCCGCTGTCATCACCCGCCTTGTGCGCAATTGCGCACTGGAGCGGGTGATCCAGTATTCCAGAGACATTGGTGGGATACGGAGAAGCCGCGGCGTACTGGGTCGCCCGGTCAAGCCGGGCGACGACACGGTCTATGTGGTCAGCCGCTCGCCATCACTGCCGGCAATCTTCAGCGGCACCACGCTGCCCACTCGCTCGCCCGCAACCGCCACCGGCAGATAATGCTCGGTCCGCCCCTGCCCCGCGCTCTCGACCAGCACCTCGCGCGTCGCGCCGATCTCGGCTTGCAGCCGCCGCCGCAGGGCCGCCTCACCGGCCGCACGCAGCCGCCTCGCACGTTCCTTGATAACACCACCCGCGACCTGCGGCATTCGGGCGGCCGGCGTGCCGGGGCGTGGCGAGTACGGGAAAACGTGCAGGAAGGTCAGGCCGCATTCCTCGACCAGATCGAGTGAGCGCGAAAACATCTCCTCGGTCTCGGTGGGAAAGCCCGCGATGATGTCGGCCCCCAGCGCGATGTCCGGGCGAAGGCGGCGGACCTCGTTGCAGAACGCGATCGCATCCTGCCGCGTATGGCGCCGCTTCATGCGCTTCAGGATCATGTCGTCGCCTGACTGTAGCGACAGATGCAGATGCGGCATCAGCCGCGCATCGTCAGCGATGGCATCGAGCAGATCGCTGTCCACCTCGATCGAGTCGATCGAGGAGATCCGCAGGCGCTTCAGCTCCGGCACATGCCGCAGGATCTGCCTGGTCAGCCTGCCGAGCTTGGGGGCGCCCGGCAGGTCCGTGCCGTAGCTGGTGAGATCGACGCCGGTGAGCACGATCTCGGCATGGCCGCGCTCTACCAGCGTCCGCACCTGATCGACCACCGCGCCCATCGGCACCGAACGCGAATTGCCGCGGCCATAGGGGATGATGCAGAAGGTGCAGCGATGGTCGCAGCCGTTTTGCACCTGCACGAACACGCGCGGCTGGCCGCTCGCATAGCCATCCAAGAGATGCGGCGCCATCTCCTTGACCGCCATGATGTCGCTGACGGCGATCTTCTCGCTGGCGCCAAGATCGAAAGCGCCCCGGGTCTCGCGCCACGCTTCGCCGCGCAGCTTGTCGTCATTGCCGACGACGCGGTCGACCTCGGCCATCTCGGCGAACATAGCGCTTTGCGTCTGTGCCGCGCAGCCGGTGACGACGATGCGCGCCTCAGGGCGCTCGCGCTTCAACTTTCGGATCGACTGCCGCGCCTGCGCCACCGCTTCGTTGGTGACGGCGCAGCTGTTGATGACGATGGTGTCTTCGAGCCCCGCGCCCTCGGCCTCACGGCGGATCACCTCGGCCTCGAAGGCGTTGAGGCGGCAGCCGAAGCTGACGACGTCGATGGCCATTAGGCGACCGGCGCGAACAGCGCCGGATCGAATTGGCCCTCATATTCGAAGGTCGCCGTGCCCGTCATCAGCACATGATCGTCGCGCTCGCGCCATTCGATGCCGAGCTTGCCGCCGGGCAGCGTGATCTCGACGTTGCGCTCGGCGCGCTTCAGCCGCGCAGCCGCGACCGCGGTGGCACACGCGGCCGAGCCGCAGGCCTTAGTCAGGCCCGCGCCGCGCTCCCAGGTGCGGATCGTGATGTGCTCGCGATCGACGATATGCGCCAGCGTGATGTTGGCGCGCTCGGGGAAGATCGGGTGATTTTCCAGCAGCGGACCGAAGCGGCCGAGATCGTAGGCGTTGACGTCGTCAACCCAGAAGATCGCGTGTGGATTGCCCATGCTCACCGCCGATGGCGAATGCAGGATCGGATTGTCGATCGGGCCGATCTGCAATTCGATGTAGCGGGTGTCGCGAAACTCCTCGGCGAGCGGAATGTCCTGCCAGCCGAACTTCGGCGCGCCCATATCGACAGTGTAGAGATCGGGCGCCGGACCCTGCCAGGCATTGAGCAGGCCCGCGGCGGTCTCGAACGTCGCCGTGGTCTGGCCGGTCCTCTCGAAGATCCGCCGCACCACGCAGCGCATGCCGTTGCCGCAGGCGCCGGCCTCGGAGCCGTCATTGTTGTAGATGCGGATAAAGGCCTCGGTACCGTCGAGCCGCGGCTTCTGCAGCACCATGAGCTGGTCGTAGGGCACGCCGCCTTGCGCGGACGCCACCGCGCGGGCGTCGTCCGGCGTCACCGGCGAGGCAGAATCGCGCATGTCGACAACGACGATCTCGTTGCCGATGCCGTTCATCTTGGCAAATGCGTGGTTGGCCAGCGCGCTCATGAAATTTCCCGATTTCGCCTGCCTTATATGGCGATCCTTACCGGCTTGGCCAGTCATTTGGCGGCGGCCGAGGATGTCTGCCAAGGTGAGCTGCCATGACGCATCTGTCATGGGACGAATTCGGCGCTCGCGTGTTAGAACGGCGCGACTCGCGTGGACCGGGGCGCGCGGGCGGGCGCGAGGATGGATTTGGGCCTTGGTGTGCAAGGTCTTGGGGAGAGTCAAATGATCAGCTTTCGTCGTCTCGCTCTGGCCGCGCTGATCCCGGCGGCGGCCATGTCGATTGGCCTGTCTGGCGCCCTGGCGCAGACCGCGAGCCCGGCACCGGCTGCGTCAGCAAGTCCCTCGCCGGCCCCTTCCGCATCGCCTGCCCCGGCCGCGAGCGCCTCGCCCGCGCCTGCGGCAAGCCCCTCGCCCGCGGCGAGCGCTTCGCCCAGCCCGGCAGCGCCGCCGCCCGCAGCCGCCGCTACGCCCGCCCCGGTGCAGACCGCCGATCCGTTCGGCCAGGAGACCACGCTCGAGGCCAAGAAGGTCGTGATGATCAAGGGCACTGCCAATTGGGACTCGGCCTTCGACACCCTGATCGATGCCTTCAAGGCGCTGAACACGCTGCTGGACAAGCAGGGCATCAAGCCATCAGGCAATTCGATGATCGTTTATACCTCGACCGACGACACCGGCTTCACCTTCCTCGCCGAGATCCCGGTCGATCAGGACCCGAAGAACCTGTCCAAGGACATGAGCATCGGCAAGTCGCCGGAGGGCAAGGCGCTGAAGTTCGTCCATCGCGGCTCCTACGACAACATGGACAACACCTACGAGGCGATCACCAATCACCTCGACGACAAGAAGCTGGAAGCCAAGGACACGTTCATCGAGGAGTACCTGACCGATCCCCTGAAGACGGCCGAGGACAAGCTCGTGATCAACGTGTTCGTGCCATTGAAGTGAGAGAGATGAAGAAGCCTGTCGTCCTTTTGACGCCCCTTGCTGCCGCTTTCGCCGCCACACTGCTCGCAACGCCCGCCCTCGCCGACGATTTTCCCTCCGCCATCTCGGTGAGCGGCGAAGCCAATGTTTCTGCAGCGCCCGATCTCGCGCACATCGATGCCGGCGTCGCCAACGACGCCAAGACGGCGAAAGAAGCCTCCGACGCCAACAACGCCGCGATGGGCAAGGTGCTGTTGGCGCTGAAGGGCGCCGGCATCGCCGAGAAGGACTACCAGACTTCGCGCCTGTCGCTGCAGCCGCAATACGGCCAGAACAAATCCACCGGCGCCTCTCCTGTCGTCGGTTTCCGCGCCAGTAACCGCGTCACGGTGAAAATTCGCGATGTAACCAAGGTCGCCGGCATCATCGACACGCTGGTCAGCGCAGGCGCCAACGACATTGGCAACATTTCCTTCGAGGTGACGCAGGCGTCAAAGCTGCTCGACGATGCGCGCGAGCAGGCGGTGGCCGACGCCCGCCGCAAGGCCGAGATCTACGCGAAGGCGACCGGCGTGACGCTGGGCGCGCCGCTCAGTGTGTCCGAGGGTGGCGGCCCGGTGCCGCTATTCAAGGCGCGGATGGCGACAGCGCCGATGGCTGCGCCCGCCGCGGTCGCGCCGGGCGAAGAGACGCTGTCGGTGACGGTGAACGTGAGCTGGGCGATCAAGCAGGGACAGTAAGGCGGGGCTAAGGGCACGCCGCTCGCCGCAACAACGGTGTCGTCCCCGGCGCACGCGGGGACCATAACCACGGGGCGGAGTGTGGGGCAACGCGCACTCCGAGTGCTCGCCAAGCGTCTCCCTGTGGTTATGGGGTCCCGGGTTCGCGACTTCGTCGCGCCCCGGGACGACAGCGGAGAGTAACGCTAAATCTCCACCACCTGCCCCGGCTTCATCGCGACGAACCGCTCCTGCGGAATCTTCGCGGCATCAAGCGCTTCCACCAGCGCTTTTGCCGGCGCGTCGATCGCCTCGTCCGTGAGCTGGAACGTGCCGTGATGATGCCCGAGCGCGGCCTGCGCGCCGCAATCGGCCAGCGCCTTCACCGCGTCTTCCGGGTTCATGTGCTGGTCGCGCATGAACCAGCGCGGCTCGTAGGCGCCGATCGGCAGGATCGCAAGGCGCAGCGCCCCGTGCTTCTCGGCGACGCGGCGAAAGTGCCCGCCATCGCCATAGCCGGAATCGCAAACGACATAGATTTTCCCGGCCGGCGTCTCCAGCACAAAACTCGCCCACAGTGCCTTGTTGCGATCGAACACGCCGCGCGCGGTCCAGTGCCGCGTCGGCACCAGGTGCGCGACGATGCCGCCTCCGAGCTCGACGCGGTCGTGCCAGTCGAAGGCTTCCACCTTGATGGTGGGATCGGCGCTCCGCATCGTCACATCGTTGCCGAGCGGAGTGACCACGCGCGGAGCGAAATTCTTGGCGAGCCGCGACAGCGTCGCGATGTCGAGATGGTCGTAGTGCCCGTGCGAGACCAGCACGACGTCGATCTTCGGCAGCTTCTCGAAGGCGATGCCGGGAACGTTGTGCCGCTTCGGTCCCGCCCAGGCGACCGGCGAGGCCCGCATCGACCAGACGGGGTCGACCAGGATGTTGAGGCCGCCGGTCTGGATCAGCCAGCTGGCGTGGCCGACGAAGGAGAGCCGCACCTTGTCGCCATCGACCCGCGCGGGCGGGATGTCGGCATGGGGGCTGGGGACCCAGTCCGGCCAAGTCTCGCGCTTGCGGCCGCCGCCGAACTGCCAGCGCAGGACCTCGCCAAGTGATCTTGGCGACGCCCCGTTGGGATCGAAGAAGTGCAGGCCGTCGAAATGATCGGAGACGGGGCCATCATAGGTTTTCATGCGGGACATCCAAAAGGACGGAACGCCGACCAGCGCGCCGGCGCCGGCCAACACTCCAAACAGGCGGCGGCGGGTGATGGGCACGGGCGGCTTCAGCGATGATAGCGGAGGTAAGTCATGATCGGCTATATGGGCGGGACGGGCGAAAAGGGAACCCGCCGCCGGAAATGGCCAGATTTCAAAGCTTTATTTCGTCGCTTGCCCCTGGCAAGGGCGCCCGGTGACCCTAACTTTCCTTGACTTTCGGGCGGGAGCGGCGTTTAACCCCGTCACTTTCTCGGAAAGGCTTTCTTTTCGACCCGCCGACCGGCCCTGGAGGCCGGAGGTCAACGCCCGACAGCGCTGTGCGCCCTCGGGCGCAAAGGTGTTTGGAAGATCGCGTTCGAGAACGTGGTCATCCCCCGCGAAGGCGGGGGATCCAGTATCCCCAGAGGCGTCGCGGCAGGAACCGAGGCGCCGCGGCGTACTGGATGCCCCGCCTTCGCGGGACATGACAGCGGTGAGAGTAGCGGCGTTCTTCCCGTCGGGAAGACAGCAACAGGACAACGGCATTGTTCGACAATCTGTCGGAACGGCTTGGTGGCATTCTCGATCGTCTGACGGGGCGCGGTGCGCTGACCGAAAAGGACGTCGACGCCGCGATGCGCGAGGTGCGCCGCGCGCTGCTCGAGGCTGACGTTGCGCTCGAAGTGGTGCGCAGCTTCACCGAGCGCGTCCGCGAACAGGCGATCGGCGCCACCGTCGTCAAGTCGGTCACCCCCGGCCAGATGGTGGTCAAGATCGTCCATGACGAGCTGGTCAACACGCTTGGCGCGGAAGGCCAGACCATCGACGTCAATGCCGTGCCGCCGGTGCCGATCATGATGGTCGGCCTGCAGGGCTCGGGTAAAACGACCACCACCGCAAAGCTCGCCCGCCGCCTGGTCCAGCGCGACAAGCGCAAGGTGCTGATGGCCTCGCTCGACGTCTATCGTCCGGCGGCGATGGAGCAGCTGGCCGTGCTCGGCCGCGATCTCGACATTCCGACCCTCCCGATCGTCGCCGGCCAGCAGCCGCCGCAGATCGCGAAGCGCGCGCTGGAAGCCGGCAAGCTCGGCGGCTACGACATCGTGCTGCTCGACACCGCGGGCCGCACCACGCTCGACGAAGAGATGATGGCGGAAGCAGCGAGCATCAAAGCCGCTGCAAACCCGCACGAGGTGCTGCTGGTCGCCGACAGCCTCACCGGCCAGGACGCGGTGAACCTCGCGCGCGCCTTCGATCAGCGCGTCGGCCTCACCGGCATCGTGCTGACCCGCGTCGACGGCGACGGCCGCGGCGGCGCCGCGCTGTCGATGCGCGCGGTCACCGGCAAGCCGATCAAGCTGATCGGCACCGGTGAAAAGACCGACGCGCTGGAGGATTTCCATCCCGACCGTATCGCCGGCCGCATCCTCGGCATGGGCGACGTGGTTTCGCTGGTCGAACGCGCCGCCGCCAATATCGACGCCGAGAAGGCGGCGCGCACCGCCGAGCGCATGCGCAAGGGTCAGTTCGACCTCAACGACATGCGCGAGCAGCTGCTGCAGATGTCGAACATGGGTGGCATCAGCGGCCTGATGGGCATGATGCCCGGCATCTCCAAGATGAAGAACCAGATCGCGGCCGCCGGCATCGACGACAAGATTTTGAAGCGCCAGGTCGCGATCATCGATTCCATGACGCGCGACGAGCGCCGTCATCCCGACCTGCTCAAGGCCAGCCGCAAGAAGCGCATCGCCGCAGGCAGCGGCCAGAGCGTCGAGCACGTCAACAAGCTGCTCAAGATGCACCGGAATATGGCCGACGTGATGAAGGCGATGGGCTCGGGCAAGCGCGGCCCGCTCGCCGGCATCGCGCAGGCGATGGGCTTTGGCGGCGGCATGAAGATGCCCTCGCCGGAAGAGATGAAGGCGCTGCAGGAAAAAATGCAGAGCGGCGGCGGACAGGGTCTGCCCAATTTGCCGAAGGATCTGCCGCCCGGTCTCCGCACTGGCCTGCCCAATCTTCCGGGACTGACCGGACTGAGCGGCAAGCCGACGCTGCCGGGTCTCGGCGGTTTCCCCGGCAAGAAGAAATGAGGAATTCGTCGCACGGGATCACAGCGGTCTCACGTGACGCGGAATACCAATCAACCGAACAAAACGTACTTTGAAGGAGAACTAAATGTCCGTCGTTATCCGCCTCGCCCGCGCAGGCACCAAGAAGCGTCCCGTCTATCACGTCGTCGTCGCCGATTCGCGCTTTCCCCGCGATGGCCGCTTCATCGAGCGTCTCGGCTATTTCAACCCGCTGCTGCCGAAGGACAACGAGACCCGCCTGAAGCTCGACATGGAGAAAGTGAAGTCCTGGCTCGCCAAGGGCGCGCAGCCGTCCGACCGCGTGATGCGCTTCCTCGATGCCGCCGGCGTCAAGAAGCGCGAAGCGCGCAACAACCCCGAGAAGGCCGTGCCGCGCAAGGAGCGCAAGGCGCAGGCCGAAGCCGCCGCGAAGGCCTAAGGCAGGATCATGTCGGCGCTGGTCTGCGTCGCGCGGATCGGCGCCGCGCATGGTGTGCGCGGTGCGGTCAAACTATGGACCTTCACCGAAGATCCCTTTGCCGTGCGCCGCTATGGTCCGCTTCTCGCCAAGGACGGCAAGCGCCAGTTCGAGGTCGCAACGGCGCGCGAGGCCGGAGATCATCTGGTCGCGACGTTCAAGGGCGTCACGACCCGCGATGAGGCCGAGCGCCTCAACGGCATCGAGCTTTACGTTCCACGGGACAAGCTGCCCGCGACGGACGAGGACGAATATTACCACACCGATCTGATCGGGCTCACCGCCGTTACCATCGACGGCGATGCGCTCGGCCGCGTGCTCGCGATCCATAATTTCGGCGCCGGCGACATCATCGAGATCGCTCCACTCAAAGGGCCCACGCTGCTGCTGCCGTTCTCCAACGCAGTGGTGCCGGAGGTCGATCTCAACGGCGGCCGCGTCGTGATCGCGCTGCCGCAGGAGATCGAGGGCGAGGATCGCGACGAAGCCCTATCCGCGAGTCGTACCCGCGAAGGCGGGGACCCATAACCACAGGCCGTGGTTTTTGGCTAAGCTGGTGGCTCGATCCGTCAAAAGACTGGCTGCGGTGGTTATGGATCCCGGGCTCGCGCTTCGCGCGCCAGGGATGACGAGAACTGAGATCCGATGACGAACTCCTCACCCTGGCGCGCGACGGTGCTGACGCTGTTTCCGGAGATGTTTCCGGGACCGCTTGGCGTGAGCCTGGCCGGCCGGGCGCTGGCCTCCGGGCTGTGGCAGATCGAGGCGCGGGACATCCGCGCCTCCGCCACCGACCGCCACCGTAGCGTCGATGACACGCCGGCCGGCGGCGGCCCGGGCATGGTGCTGCGGGCCGATGTTCTGGCGGCGGCGATCGATGCCGCGGAGATCGGCCAACATTCTTTAAAGGGGCGCCCGCGCCTGCTGATGAGCCCGCGCGGTCGGCCATTGACCCAGGCCCGCGTGGCCGAGCTTGCGCAGGGCCCCGGCCCCCTGATCGTCTGTGGCCGCTTCGAGGGGATCGACCAGCGGGTGATCGACGCCCGGGCCCTGGAGGAGGTCTCGATCGGCGATTTCGTGCTCTCAGGGGGCGAAATCGCAGCCCTGGCCCTGATCGATGCCTGCGTCCGGCTGCTGCCGGGGGTGATGGGCAAGGAAGCTTCGGGAACCGAGGAAAGCTTCTCCGACGGCCTCCTCGAATACCCCCAATACACCCGGCCGCAGCTGTTCGAGGGGGTTCCGATCCCCGAGATCCTGACCTCGGGCGACCATGCCAAGGTCGCGGCCTGGCGGCGGGCGCAATCGGAGGCCCTGACCGCGGCCCGGCGGCCGGATTTATGGGCCCAAATCCCGCCCAAGATCTCGAACAAGCCCCCGAATCGGCCCGGCCGCCAAAAAACGCCAAAAAACAAGACAGACGGGTGACAAACGCTCCGGCTTGCCTTATAGGAGCGGCCAAATCCGCAATGGCTGGATAGACGAATTTCACGCAGCCCCCGTTTCGAAGGCTGGGCGCGTCGATGGAGATTTACCCATGAACCTGATCAAGCAGCTCGAACAAGAGCAATTCGACAAACTCTCCGCCGGCAAGGACATCCCGGAATTCGCCCCCGGCGACACCGTGATCGTCAACGTGAAGGTCGTCGAAGGCGACCGCACCCGCGTGCAGGCCTATGAAGGCGTCTGCATCGGCCGTTCCGGCGGTGGCCTCAACGAGAGCTTTACCGTCCGCAAGATCTCCTATGGCGAAGGTGTCGAGCGCGTGTTCCCGCTGCTCTCCCCGATGATCGACTCGATCAAGGTCGTGCGCCGCGGCAAGGTGCGTCGCGCCAAGCTCTATTACCTCCGCAACCTTCGCGGCAAGTCGGCCCGCATCGTCGAGAAGCAGGACCGTCAGGCTGCCGTCGGCGAATAAGCTTTCGCCAGAAGGCAAGCTTTTCAAAAGCGCGGGGCTCGGCTCCGCGCTTTTTTGTTGCCTTGTGCGGCGTGTCCAGCGCCTCCTCATGCATGGTGCGCGTGGCGGTTCATTTGAAACCACTCGCGATTCCAAATCGGCCTGCTATATATTCTTGGAATGTTTCCAGATCTGACCAGCTTCGCCCCCGTCAAGCGCATCGTCATCGACGATCGCTCGCGGCTGCCTGGCCGGTTCTTCGGACGCTTCGCGACCTCGGCAACGTCAGAGCTTACGCGCGCAGCCTGAAAGCTGCGCTGACGATTTGTTGCCCGCGCGTGATCGCGCTCATCGCCTACACACATTCTCCGGAGCTAACGCTCATGTCCAAGCCGACCACATTATACGACAAGATCTGGAACGACCATCTGGTGCACGAAGCCGAGGACGGCACCTGCCTGCTCTATATCGATCGTCACCTGGTGCACGAGGTGACCTCGCCGCAGGCGTTCGAAGGCCTGCGCGCCACCGGGCGCAAGGTTCATGCGCCCGAGAAGACGCTCGCCGTCGTCGACCACAACGTGCCGACCACCGACCGCACCAAGCCCAATCCCGATCCTGAAAGCATCGAGCAGATCAAGGCGCTGGCCGAGAACGCCAAGGAATTCGGCATCGAATATTACAACGAGTTCGACAAGCGCCAGGGCATCGTTCACGTCATCGGCCCCGAGCAGGGCTTTACCCTCCCCGGCACCACCATCGTCTGCGGTGACAGCCACACCTCGACGCATGGCGCGTTCGGCGCGCTCGCGCACGGCATCGGCACCTCCGAAGTCGAGCACGTGCTGGCGACGCAGACGCTGATCCAGAAGAAGGCCAAGAACATGCGCGTCACCGTCGACGGCAAATTGCCCGACGGCGTGACGGGCAAGGACATCATCCTGGCCATCATCGGCGAGATCGGCACCGCGGGCGGCACCGGCTACGTGCTGGAATATGCCGGCGAGGCGATCCGTGCGCTCTCGATGGAAGGCCGCATGACGGTCTGCAACATGTCGATCGAAGGCGGCGCGCGCGCCGGCCTGGTTGCGCCCGACCAGAAGGCCTACGACTTCCTGCGTGACCGTCCGAAGTCGCCTAAGGGCGCGGCCTGGGATGCGGCGATGCGCTATTGGGAGAACCTGCGCTCCGACGAAGGCGCGCATTTCGACCACGAGCTGCGCCTCGACGCGGCAAAGCTGCCGCCGATCGTGACCTGGGGCACGAGCCCCGAGGACGTCATCTCGGTCACCGGCATCGTGCCTGATCCCGACAACATCGAGGACGAAGCCAAGCGCATCTCCAAGCACCGCGCGCTGAAATATATGGGCCTGACCGCGGGGACGAAGATCACCGATATCAAGCTCGACCGCGTCTTCATCGGCTCCTGCACCAACGGCCGCATCGAAGATCTGCGCGCGGCGGCGAAGATCGCCGAAGGCAAGACCGTCTCAGCCAACGTCAACGCGATGGTGGTGCCGGGCTCCGGCATCGTGAAGGAGCAGGCCGAAGCCGAGGGTCTCGACAAGATCTTCATCAAGGCCGGCTTCGAATGGCGCGAGCCGGGCTGTTCGATGTGCCTCGCGATGAACCCGGACAAGCTGAAGCCGGAAGAGCGCTGCGCCTCGACCTCGAACCGCAATTTCGAGGGCCGCCAGGGCTTCAAGGGCCGCACCCATCTGGTGTCGCCGGCGATGGCGGCCGCAGCCGCGATCGCGGGTCACTTCGTCGACATCAGGGACTGGCGCTAAGCCCGTCCCTGCAATTTGAGCTAACCTGGCAAACGGCCGTTAAGCGGCAGCGCCGACAGTGTCCTCGCGACGATCTCGCGAGGACACCTCTGATGGCCAACAAGCCTGAATATGTCGACCTGATCAGCGAGGCGACGCGCCAACACCGCCGGCGCCCGGCGCGCTTGCACGTCGTCGCCAAGCCGGAGGTGGAGGAGACATCCAAGCTCAGCCGCTGGCCGCCGGCGATGTTTCGGCAGTGGAAGATTGAGAATTTGATGCGATGGAAGTCGGCGTCCTGGAAGCTGAAGGACTGGCTGTAGCCAACGAGCGCCGTCGCCACTATCCGCAGTCATTCCGGGGCGTCCGAAGGGCGAACCCGGAATCTCGAGATTCCGGGTCTGGCGCTGATGCGCCATCCCGGAATGACGACTCACATCACCAATAGCGGTACGGATAATGCCAGCGGTGCCAGCGGCAGATGCGGCGCGGGCCGTAATAGGTCCAGATGATCCGGCAGCGGCGCGGATAGTGGTAGTTGGGATAGTAGCCGCCGTAATAATAGCGCCGGTGGAAGTGGCGATAGCCGAAATAGGGACGATAGCCCCAGTGGCGGTGGTAGCCGCCATAATGACGAAATCCGCCATAGCGATAGCCGCCGCCGTGAAACGCCGGTGCGGCACGGAAGCCGCCGCCATGGAAACCACCACCGCGGAAGCCGCCGAAATGTCCGCCGCCACCATGGAAGCCGCCGCCGTGAAAACCTCCGCCGTGGAAGCCACCGCCATGCCCGCCACCACCGCCGTGACGAACCTGCGTGACGAGATCGTCGGTCGCAGCTTTCGTCGCGGGTGACGTCGCCGGATTGATCATGGTCAGCGCGTCAGCACGGCGCGCAGGGCCGGCCGACAGCATCAACGTCGCGGCCGCCGCGATCCCGAGCAGGCGCATCGGGCTTGCTCTGAGACCCAAACTCCTCAGCATGGACTTCTCCCTGAAACTGGACAGCGGAGTTGCGACGCTCGTGATCGGCGCGCATCATCCCTGTTCATTTGCAGTCGCTCCCAAGATGAAGTTAGGAACGGCGACGTGAATGCGCCATGAATGAACGACGTTGCTGGCAACGTGCTGCGACGCCGTGCCGCGAGGTGAGGAGTCGAGATGACTGTCTATGCGATTGCGCAATTGAAGATGACGGACCGCACGGCCTACGGCCGCTATCAGGCGCGGTTCTTCGACGTGTTCAGGAAGTACGACGGACGTCTGCTCGCCGCCGATGAACATCCGCGCGTGCTCGAAGGCGCATGGCCGCACGACAAGCTCGTCATGATGTCGTTTTCCGACGAAGCCGCGTTTCTCGCCTTGTCGAACTCACCCGAGTACGAAGAGATCTCGCGCGATCGCAAGGCGGGCGCACAGGCGACGGTGCTGCTGGTGAAGGGATTTGCGCCGGCCGGTTAGCGGATCACCGGAACGGCCCGTAGCCGAGCACGAAGGGCGCAGGCACGGCGTAAGGATAGGGACGGTAGTAAACCGGCCGCGCGTAATAGCGGGGGTCACGGCGCACGGCAGGCCGCGCAATCTCACTGGTTCGCGCGTGTCGCGCATCGAAAACCGCGATCCCCGCCGAGGCCTCGGGGATCGTCATCCTATGCGCTGCGGATGCGCGGGGCAGGCCGGTGGCAAGCGCAACGGCAACGGCGGCTAGTGCAATCCGTCTCGCCATGACCACCCTCACGAGGCCTCCACGCTGCCTCTTGAACCGGCCCGTCAGCCCCGCCGCCAGAAGCAGCTCATATGCGGCGTGATCACGGTGCCGCTGGGCCTGTGTTCCTGCACATAGGCGACGTTGCATTCGCGGACCGCATCGGGACCCGGGTTGTAGCGCGGATAGACGCCGTCGGGGCTGTAATAGGGCGTGACGCGCAAGCGCGCTGGAGGCCGCCTACGCGGCGGGGGCACGTCGTCGGGCAAGGTCGCCTGGGCCAGCCGGATCTCGGGACCGGCCGTCTGGGCTTGAGCCTGGGTTTGGGCCTGAGCTTCGGCGCCGACAAAAAAAGTCGAAAACAACCCCATGCACAGTAGAACCCGTATCGCTGTTCCCGCCCGCATCACACCACCGCTGACCTCTGCCAACCCCTTGATGCGCCGTACGCTCCCCGTTTTCGCGCGCGGCGTCAACGCCCCATCTATAAAGCCGGATGCATCGCGGCGGAACCCGCGCTAGAACCCCGTTCCGGTAAAATCGGAGCGGGGTTCTAGATTGCTATTTTGACGCGTTTTCTTGACGCGAACCGGTGTCCACTTCGCTCGAAAACGCTCTGGAGAAGCCCATGTGGACGGAATTGAAAGCGCCCTCGCTGGCCGAGATGGAAGCGATGGCTCATGACGTATTCGAGCGCCTGCCGGCCGAGTTTCGCAGCCTCTGCGAGGGCGTGATTCTTCGCGTCGACGACTTCCCGACCGACGAGGTCCTCGACGAGATGGAATGCGAGAGCGAGTTCGACCTGCTCGGCCTGTTCCAGGGCGTCGGCCTGCCCCAGCAGAGCTTTGGCGACCTCGCGCGGCTGCCCAACATGGTCTGGCTCTACCGCCGGCCGATCCTGGACTACTGGGCCGAGCACGACGAGAGCCTCGGCCACATCGTCCGCCACGTCCTGATCCACGAGATCGGCCACCATTTCGGCCTCTCCGACGACGATATGGCGGCGATTGAGGCTCGGGCAGACTAGATCTGCCGAAATCGGCCTAGGATTCGGCTCCCGATCGGGATAAATACGCGTTCCCTAACCACCCCGGAAAGCGCAACCATGGACAAGTTCACCACGCTCGAAGGCGTCGCGGCGCCGCTGAAGATCATCAATGTCGACACCGACATGATCATTCCGAAGCAGTACCTGAAGACCATCAAGCGCACCGGCCTTGGCAAGGGGCTCTTCTCCGAGCAGCGCTACAAGGACGACGGTAGCGAGAACCCGGATTTCGTCCTCAACCAGCCCGCCTATCGCAATGCGAAGGTGCTGGTCGCTGGCGACAATTTCGGCTGCGGCTCGAGCCGCGAGCACGCGCCCTGGGCGCTGCTCGACTTCGGCATCCGCTGCGTGATCTCGACCTCGTTCGGCGACATCTTCTACAACAACTGCTTCAAGAACGGCATTCTGCCGATCCGTGTCTCGCAGGAAGACCTCGACAAGCTGTTCGACGACGCCGAGCGCGGCGCCAACGCGACGCTGACGATCGACCTGCCGAACCAGGAGATCCGCGGCCCCGATGGCGGCAAGGTCAAGTTCGAGATCGACCCATTTCGCAAGCACTGCCTGATCAACGGCCTCGACGACATCGGTCTCACGATGGAGAAGAAGGCCTCGATCGACCGCTACGAGGATAAGCTCAAGCGCGAACGCGCCTGGGCCTGAGATCGACATCCCGTTCGAGCCCCGGCGCCTGACGCGCCGGGGCTTTTTCTTTGCCCTCGATATACCCTATAGCTTCTCCCTGATGCTGCCCGACATCGTCACCTTCTGGCACGGCCCGATGGATGCACTGCGCCAGACCTGTCTGCGCTCGCAGCTGGCTGCTGGCCACAAGGTCACGCTCTACAGCTTCGACCCCATTCCCGGCCTGCCCGCGGGCGTCGCCAACGCCGATGCCGAGGCGGTGCTGCCGCACGCGTTCTCAGAACGCCTGCGGCCGCCGCAGCCGGACGGCAGCTGGCGCGACTGGACCACGCTTCAGTTCAGCGACTTCTTCCGCATGAAGCTGATGGCGATGGGCCTCGGGCTCTGGCTCGATGCCGATGTGGTGCTGTTGCGACCGGTCGAGATCGATCCGGCAAAACCATACTTCGCCTGGGAGCGATCGCGCCGGCTCGGCAACTCCGTGCTCTATCTGCCGCATGGACACCAGATCGTTCGCGCCTTCGAGGCGCTGATGGAGCAGGAGGAGCTGACGCCGGAATGGCTGTCGCTGAGCCATCGCCTGAGCTTTGCGATGCGACGGCTGAGCGGCGGCTCGCAGCGCCTGTCCGACCTGCGCATCGCCATTTACGGGCCGCCGGCACTCACCATCCTCGCCAAGCGTTCGGGCGATCTTTCAAAGGCGTTGCCGAAGAAATCGTTCTACGCGGTGCATTCCGAGCCGAAACTGTTCTTCGAGCCCTCGAACTATCTCGGCATCGTCACCGACCCCGAAGTGATCGGCCTGCACATCTCGGGCAAGGGACGCAGCAAGCAGCCGGCGGTGCCCGGCAGCCTGTATGCGTGGGCGGCGGAGCGGTTCGCGTAGCTCTCCGCTCGTGCCCCGGACGTAGCGCAGCACCTTAGTGATGCGCCGCTGAACCGGTGCCCAGTGAGCGGTGAGATGGGTCCCGGCTCCGCGGAGCGGCACTTCGCGCCGCACCGCGTCCGGGACACGAGATCGATCGCCAACGTGTCACGCTCCAATCGTTCCCAATTTGATCCAGCGCAACGCGCCTCTGCATCATTGTGCGTAGTCTCGCTCCAATTCCACGACCCGAATGGAGCCTCGCATGAGCACCGCAAGCAGGCCGTATCCCATCGTCCAGGATCTCATCGAGTCCTTTGCCGCCTGGCTGAAGCATCGCCGCGAGATGAACGAGATGCGGCGGCTCGACCGCGCCGATTTCGACCGGATCGCGAGCGATCTCAGGATCGCGCCTGACGATCTCGAGGAACTGGTCCGTCACGGTAAGCATGCCGCCGACGAGCTGCCGAGGATGCTGGAGCAGCTCGGCATCGACGCAGAGCGGCTCGGACAGGCGCAACCTTTGCTGTTGCGCGACATGGAGCGGGTCTGCTCGCTCTGCAATCAGAAGGGGCAGTGCGACCGCGATCTCGCCAGCGGCACCGCCGCGGAGACCTATCACGGCTATTGCGGCAATGCCTCGACGCTGGAGTCGCTCGATCGCGCCGACGTCGCGCCGAACTGACGGCGCGACGAAGCCAATCCGCGTTCTATTGTTCGAGCATGATCTCCGCGCAAACGCGTTCCGCGTTTGTCGCGAGCGAAAACCGCTGCACACTTTTCCGAATCATGCTCTAGAAATCGACCGACATCGACAGCCACAGCGTCCGCGGCCGGCACGCTCTGGATGTTGTCGGCGCTGACATAGGCCCGGCTGGTATAGATGCTGCGCGCCGTCGCCGTCAGTCCGGGCAGGAATGGGGCATCCCACTCGATGCCGAAATTGCTCTGCCAGCCCGGCGCACCGATCGCATGATTGCCGTCATAGAGGTGCCCACCGGTCTTCGTCAGGCGCGCATCGAGATAGGTCACGCCGCCGAGCACCCGAATGCCGGGGCCGACTTCGCCGAAGGTGTTGAACTCGACGCCGCGGTTTCTCTGTTCACCGTCGAGGCTGTAGATTTTGCCGACGGGATCGGTGACGCCGCTGGGCAGGCTGATCTGGAACGCCGCCAGGCTCGCGCCGAAGCGACCGAGATCGAGCTTGGTACCGACCTCATATTGCCTGGTCTTGAATGGCGCAAACACCTGGTTGGTGTTGGCTGCACCGGACGGAGGCGTTGGCCCAGGCGTGAGGCCTTCGATGTAGCTGGCGTAGAACGACAGCTCCTTGATCGGTCGCACCAACAGCGCCACGGAGGGCGATGTGGCGCTCTGATCGTAGTGGGTCGTCTCCAACCCACTGACGGTGTCGTAATTGTTCGCGATGACCTGCTGCTGCCTGGCTCCGACGATCAGCTGGAGCATCCCGTTCATCGTCGAGAGGGTGTCGGCAACGCCAACGCTGCGAAGTCCAAGAAAGGCCGACTTGCCCTCCGGGAATGACGACAAGGGCATACCCGGGCTCGCCAGAATTGTCGGTGTGTAGATGTTCGTCAGATAGTTTCCATAGTTTGTTTGACCGAGCCAATCCGTGCGGTTCAAGGCGCTGCCGCTGACAACCATCTCATGACTGACCGGGCCGGTGTCGAGGCGGGCCCGAACACCGGCCTCGCCAGACACGCCCTCGGACTTGCCGGTCTGGAACCGCGACGTTGATAGCGCATTGCCTGAGGCCATGAGCAGCGTCGCTCCCGGTGCTTGCCGCTTGTCGTAACCGAACTGGTTGCCGCCGATGGCACCAAACAAAGTGACATAGTTCGACAGATCGTATTCGGCGCGCGTCAGGCCTGTCAGGCTCTTGGCGCGAGCATAGTCGAAAGGCTGGGCTAGATTGATGCGAGCGTCGGGCGCATTCGGCACTGCGATGCCCTTGACCGGCGTATAGCCACGCGCCGCAGCCTTCATCCAGTCGTCCTGATAGATGACGTCGGCCGACCAGCGGAAGCGCTCACCCGATAGTCGACGCCGAGCGAACCGACGCCGTCACGCACCGATTGGCGATCGATCGTCGTGTTCCCACCATCGACCCCGCCATTGAACCGGACGCCCCATTCCTTCTGATCGCCAAAGCGGCGCGCCACGTCGACCTCGGTGCCGAGGCGGGCATTCGAGATGTACCCGACGGTCAACCGCGTCAGGTCTTCATAGGCACGCTTGGTCACGACATTGACGCTGCCACCGATGCTTCCCTGCGGGGCCATGCCGCTGAGGAATGCCCCCGGGGCCTTGAGCAACTCAATCCGTTCAATCGGTGCCGGGTTGATGCGATAGGCCGGCACGAGACCGTACAGCCCATTCAACGCGATCTCGCTGTTTTCAACACGGAAGCCACGGATGGTCAGTGCATCATAGCGGTTGCTGCTGCCGATTGCGGCGCGCACCGACGGATCGGAGTTGGTCAGGACTTCAGCGACGCTGGTCGCCTGCTGGTCACGGATGGTCTTTTCCGTATAGCTCGTGAGGCTATACGGCGTTTCCATATAGTCCTTGTTGCCGAGCAGGCCGAGCTGACCACCGCGCGCGATTTGTCCACCGACATAGGGCAGCGGCAATGCGGCCCGCTGTGCGCCGACCGTCGCTGGTCTCGTTGTTGTCGCTGCCGCGCTTTCAATTCGTGCGGCCTGACGTCTCGCGCGCATTGCGGTCGACGCATGCTGCCTCCGGACTGGCGTGACGCTCCGGTGCGGATACGGTCACGGCAGGAAGTGATTGCCCGGTCTCCGTCGACGATGGATGGTTCGATTGCTGCGCGAACGACGATGTCGCAGACAACAGCATAGGCACGCACGCAAGCGCGAATGCGCGCGCGCAACTCAAGTCGCGAGCCATAACACGCCAGAGACTTTCTTATTTGACGCCCGTCTCGTCACGTCGACGAGACACGACGTGCAATAAACCGCGAGACGGCCATCGCCTAATGGAAGCCATCTAATGTTCGAGACAGACGCCGGCGCCTCACACGCAGGAGAATGTCGCCAATTGACGTTTCGGTTTCACGCAATGACGCGCGACACCGTGAATTCCTGCGCATGTCCGCATGGCGTGCGTATGCGCGAGGCCGGTTCGAACCCTGCATCGAGCGGCCGCCACGCGCGCAAATGCGGGTGTTTGTCGCAGCGCCAGACAGGATTTGAGACGCGAGATGAGTTGCTGGATTACATCAGACATCGCTGCGCGACGAGATATCGCGCGCGGTCGCTCCGGGAGCTACCGGGCGTCGAACGCTGGACGGTCATCTGGAATTGTTCGATCGCGCCGCACTGACAGCGGCGCGCTTAACGCGCACCAGATCAGAAGCCGACCTTTTCGTTCACATAGAACGTGTTGAGGATGGTGACGCGGTCGCGATCGGTCTGGATCGGCGGGCGGCCGTGCCAGCTCATCTTGGTCAGCGTGTGATAGGCCTTCAGCACCACGAAGGCGTAGCCGACATTGGGCAGGAACGGGATCGTCTTCACCGGCTCCAGGCAATACGAGCCGACGTGAAGCAGTCCCTTGAGCGAGGCCTTGTAGAGCGTCGTCCCCAAAGCCTCCTGGCTGGCGTCGGCCGGGCAATAGAGCTGCATCGTCACGACCTTCTTGCGCGTGTCCGGATGCGGCTTGATCTGATAGCCGTCCCTGTCCACGTAGACGACCGGCTTTGCCACCAGGGTCAGGTCGTCGGCGCCGGCGACCTTGTCGCCACGGGCGCGAATCTCGAGCCCGTCGTGCAGCCGCTTCCGGATCGCCTGCTCGATGCTCTTCGACGTCAGCATGGCCGACACCGCAGCCCATGCCGGCCGCAGCGACGGCTCGATCTTGTCGACGTTCTCGCCATAGAGGCGCAGCGCCATGCGCGTCCCGGTCCCGGTGATCGGATCGTAGCCCTGCGTGGGCACGCTCCGGATCAGGTCACGGTAGAAGTCGGCGGGAAAGAACTCGCGGAAGACGATGTGCGGAAACGGAGCCGCGGAATGATCGGCGGCCTCGATGCTGCGCACCGCATGTGCGGTCAGTTCGTCAACCAGGTTGGCAGGAGCCGCGACTTCCGCAAGCGCCGTCATGGGGACACCTCGTCCAAGTTGGGCCAAATATGTTCAACTGTTGCTGGAGTTACCTTGCGCCGTGGGCCTTGCGCAAGTCAACGGCGGCCGCCGCGACGCTTCTTCGCGTGGACGTGATCGAAAGCTGCCGCAGCATCAGCCAAATCAATGGATTAGCCGAGTTCCCAGCCGCAATTCCCCTTGCTCCGTCGCGCAGGACGAAGCGTAGTTCGAGCAATCTCAGCCCTTGCTCATCGCAGCGATCGCATCCGCGATCGCGATCGTGCGGCGCGCCATGTCGGCGTGCAGGCGTTCGACCATGGCGCCGTCGAGGCGGATCGCGCCACGCGAGACGTTCTCCGGCAGCTCGAACGCCGCGATGATCTTTCGCGCACGCGCGACTTCCTCCTCCGGCGGCGTGAAGATCACGTTGCAGGCTTCGATCTGCGAGGGATGGATCAGCGTCTTGCCGTCGAAGCCGAGATCGCGGCCCTGCGCGCATTCGGTGGCAAAGCCGTCGGAATTGGCGATGTCGCTATAGGGACCGTCGAGGATCTCGAGGCCATGAGCGCGCGTCGCCAGGATGCAGTGCGTGATCATCGGGATCATCGCCGCACGGCCCGGCAGCATGCGAATGCGCGTCTCGCGCGAGATGTCGTTCGGCCCGAACACGAAGCCCGACAGCCGCGTGTTCGGATCGCGCCCGGCCGCGGCGAGCTCCTCGGCATGCAGCACCGCGCGCGCGGTCTCGATCATCGCCCAGACCTTGACGGTCGGTGCGGCGCCGAGCTCGGCCAGCTTGCGGCCGATCGTGTCGAGGTCGTCGACGGAGGACACCTTTGGAACCAGGATGCCGTCCGGCGAGGCTTTGGCGGCCATTGCGACGTCCTCGGTCCACCAGGGCGTGTCGAGGCCGTTGGTCCGGATCAGGATCTCGCGCTTGCCGAACCCTTTGGCGGCGATCGCGGCGGCGATGCCGTCGCGCGCCACCGCCTTGGCGTCGGGGGCGACCGAATCTTCGAGATCGAGGATCAAGCCATCGGCTGGGAGATTGCGTGCCTTCTCCAGCGCACGGGGGTTGGATCCGGGCATGAACAGATGGCTGCGGCGCGGGCGGGTCATGCTGGCGTTCCTTCCGGTTTCCTCGTGTCCATTCTGCCCGAGCCGATAGCACTTGGCCTGCCTATTCGAAAGGCTTGTTCGTCGGTCCGCTCTATGGTTAGGCATAGGCCATGATCACATTCCCGAAGCATTTGCTGGAAGGCTACAAGGCCTTCGCCACCCAGCGGCTCCCGGCCGAGCAGAGCCGCTACCGCGAGCTATCGGTGAAGGGGCAGTCACCGGAAGTGATGGTGATCGGCTGCTGCGACAGCCGCGTCTCACCCGAAGTGATTTTCGACGTCGGCCCCGGCGAATTGTTCGTCGTCCGCAACATCGCCAACCTGGTGCCGACCTACCAGCCCGACGAGAACGCGCACGGCGTCTCCGCCGCGCTGGAATATGCCGTGACGGTGCTGAAGGTGAAGCACATCGTGGTGCTCGGCCACGCGCAATGCGGCGGCATCCGCGCCTTCGTCGACAAGATCGAGCCGCTCACCCCCGGCGACTTCATCGGCAAATGGATGCAAATGTTCATCAAGCCGGGCGAAGTGGTGGAGCAGCGCGACCATGAGACCATGGCCCAGTTCGTCGAACGCATCGAGAAAGCCGCGGTGTTCCGCAGCCTGGAAAACCTGATGACGTTCCCGTTCGTGCAGAAGGCCGTCGAAAGCGGCCAAATGCAGACCCACGGCGCCTATTTCGGTGTCGCCGAGGGAACGTTGTTCGTGCTGGACAAGGCGACGAAGGAATTCAAGAGCGCGCGCAGCGTGGTGTAACCGCCGCTCTCGTGCGGTGGGCAGAAACTGTAGGGTGGGCAAAGGCGCAGCGCGCCGTGCCCACGATCTCTTCGTGATTACGAACGAATGGTGGGCATGCTTCGCTTTGCCCACCCTAGGGCACCGGTGCTAAATCGAAAGAATGGTGGGCACAGCGCTTTGCGCCTTTGCCCACCCCACCGCAGCGGTGACTTGTCTTACGCCGCCTTCTTCTTCGCGCTGATCAGCTTGCGGTTGATCAGGACTTCCGCGATCTGGATCGCGTTGAGTGCCGCGCCCTTGCGTAAGTTGTCCGACACGCACCAGAGCGCCAGACCATTCTCCACCGTCGCGTCCTCGCGGATGCGGCTGATATAGGTCGCGTCCTCGCCGGCCGCCTCGTACGGCGTGGCGTAGCCGCCGGGCTCCTGCTTGTCGATGACGAGGCAGCCGGGCGCCTTGCGCAGGATCTCGCGCGCTTCATCAGCGGTGATCGGATTCTCGAACTCGATGTTGACGGCCTCGGAGTGGCCGACGAACACCGGCACGCGCACGCATGTCGCGGAGAGCTTGATCTTGGGATCAAGGATCTTCTTGGTCTCCGCCATCATCTTCCACTCTTCCTTGGTGTAGCCGTCCTCCATGAAGACGTCGATGTGGGGAATGACGTTGAAGGCGATGCGCTTGGGGAATTTCTTCGCGACCAGCTCGTCATTGGTGTAGACGGCCTTGGTCTGCGAGAACAATTCGTCCATCGCGTCCTTGCCGGCGCCCGACACCGATTGATAGGTCGAGACCACGACGCGCTTGATCGTCGCCTTGTCGTGCAGCGGCTTGAGCGCGACCACGAGCTGCGCGGTCGAGCAGTTCGGGTTGGCGACGATGTTCTTCTTCTTGAAGCCATCGGTCGCGCCTGCGTTCACCTCGGGCACGATCAGCGGCACGTCCGGGTCCATGCGCCAGGCGGAAGAGTTGTCGATCACGACCGCGCCGGCGGCGCCGATCTGCGGCGACCATTCCTTCGAGACCGAGCCGCCCGCCGACATCAGGCAGATGTCGACGTCGGAGAAGTCGTAATGCTCGAGCGCTTTGACCTTCAGGGTACGATCGCCATAGGAGACCTCGACGCCGACGCTGCGGCGCGACGCCAGGGCCACGACCTCGTCCGCGGGGAATTTGCGCTCATCGAGGATGTTGAGCATTTCCCGTCCGACATTGCCGGTCGCGCCGACGACTGCGACTTTGTAACCCATCGTTCACTCTCCGATGAAAAAGCCCGTTCCTGAAGCTGACGCTTAAACAGGAAGAGCAGCGCTTCTATGCGAGAACCGGCCCCAAGACAACGTTGGACCATGCCTGAAGGCCGTGGATGCAATCGCCTGAGGCCAGGACGGCCGAAACTCCCACCCAGCTCTATCTGGCGCTTGCAGCCTTCGCCGACGAGGTGGTCGGCACGCTGGCGCGCCTGTTCGCCTATGTGGGGGCGCTTGCCCTGTTTTCCATCCTGGCGCTGGCGGCCCTCAACCAGCTGCCCGACATGCGGGACGATGAGCCGGCGGTGCGGCCGGGCTGGGGCGTGGCCGACCGCTCGCATCCGGCCTTCGCCGTCAGCCGGCAGCATTCATCAGAAAAAACAGTATCTTACGCCATCCTTCGGCATCCCGAAGGCGGCCGCAGGGACGTCATGCGCTGGACGAGCGAGGCGGACAAGCCTGTGGCCGAGCTCGAGATCTATCGGGAAGGCGGCGAATTCGATGTCGCCCGTCCGGCGACGGCGGATCTCGCCATCCAGATGGGCCTTGGCGCCGCCACACCACTCGAGCAGGCCGGCCTGATCCAGACCAAATTCGGCCCCGCCGCCCTGTTCCGGCCGGTTGGCACCGACAAGGCAGCGCCGCCCTGCCTCGGCTATCTCAAGCGCAACGAGGAGCCGGGCTTGCAGATCTCCGGCTTCTCCTGCCAGGGCGACACAATGCCCGTTCGGCGCGCGGCGATCGCCTGCATGCTGAACCGGTTGACGCTGCTGGCCTCGGGCAACGAGCCGAAGCTGGCGGAATTCTTCGCCCATGCCGAGCTGAAGCGCCGCGCCTGCGACGGCGCTGCCGCCTCCGACTGGCTGCTGGGCGCAGCCAATGCGCAATTGCGCGGGGCGCTTTGAGCGGCACCAAGCTCAAGTGGCTGGTTTGCATGCAACTTTTGCCGGCGCGCACGATTATTCCCGGCCGGTGTGACCCAATAGACCTAGTTGCAGCCACCCCGGCCGGGCTAGTATGGGGCGAAATCGACTGGCGGCCTGCCGCCTGAAGGGGACGTGATGAGCTCGAAATTTTCTGCGGCAACCAAATTGGCGACCTGGCTAGCGGCGGGCGCCGTCATCGCCGCGGCCTTCGCGACGCCGGCTGCGGCCGACACCAAGACCAAGCGCTATGACGAGCGCGGCCGCCCCTATTACGGCCCGAGCGGCCCCAACGCGGTCTATCAGCAGGGCCGCACCCGCATCTATGTGAGCAAGCGCTCCTGGCTCGACGGCGGCACCGAGGTCAATCCGGGCGACCGCAAGTTCAGCGACTACGCCTTCCCGCCGGCCGTCGGCTATCCGTCCTTCGCCCGCGAAAACCTCAACCGCCCGATCGATCGCCAGCCGCTCTCGACCCCGGCCGATGTCGGCGGCTACCCGCAGAACTTCCCGCTGTACTGAGCGGGCGTATCTTTCGAATCAAAATGGCCGGGCCAGCACCCGGCCATTTCTTTTTGCGGGGTGCCGTAGGGCGCACCTGCCTCTCGACCGTCATTGCGAGCGCAGCGAAGCAATCCAGAGTCTCTGCGGAAAGATTCTGGATTGCTTCGTCGCCAGCGCAAAATTGCTTCGCAATTTTGTCGCGGGCTCCTCGCAATGACGGCTGAGGCTACGCGTTCGCCGCCGGATCGTACCGCCTGCAAAATTCCTCGATCGCCTCGGAGCGGAAATCGCAGAGGCGTTCGAAGATGAGCTCATCCGGCCAATCCCACCAGGCAATGCGGCGCAGGCTGTCCGCGACCGACTCGGAAAACCGCCTGCGGATCGGGCGCGCGGGAACGCCGCCGACGATCGTGTAGGGCTCGACATCGCGGCTGACGACCGCGCCTGCGCCGATCACCGCGCCGTCGCCGACCGTGACACCCGGCAGCAGGATCGCGGCGTGGCCGATCCAGACGTCATTGCCGACGATGACGCGGTCGCCGCGGCGGTCCGCGAAGAAGTCGCGGTCGCGCGTCGCGCTCGCCTCATAATATTCGGGGACATAGGTAAAGCGATGCTGGGAGGGGCGGCCCATCGGATGATTGGGCGCGCCGATCCGCACCGAATTGGCGATCGCCGTGAACTTTCCGATCGCGGCGTCGGCGACCTCGCAATTCTCGCCGAGATAGGAGTAGTCGCCGAGCGAGGCATATTCGATGCGGCTATGGCTGAGAATTTCGCAGCGCCGCCCGATCTGCGCCTCGCGTTGGCGCACGGTTTCATGGATGAAGGTTTCCGCGATCTTGGGGCGGGGCGAGGCGTCCATGAGATGGCTCCGGGAGCAGGTGCCGTAGGGTGGGCCAAAGACGCATCGCGCCGTGCCCGCGATGTCTCGAGCTGTCATTCCGGGGCGGCTCGGAGAGCCGAACCTCAGGTGCGCAATTGCGCACCGGGAATCTCGAGATTCCGGGTTCGATGCTTCGCATCGCCCCGGAATGACGAGGATCAGCCTTACGCGTGCAGCTTCTGCAGTTCCTTCAGGATCGCTTCGCCCATCTGCGTGGTCGAGGCGGCGGTCGTGCCCTCCGACTTGATGTCGGCGGTGCGCAGGCCGCTCGCCAGCACCGCGGCGATCGCGGCGTCGACCTTGTCGGCGAGATCGCCCATGTCGAAGGAATAGCGCAGCGCCATGCCGAAGGACGAGATCATCGCAATGGGATTGGCGAGGCCCTTGCCGGCGATGTCAGGCGCCGAGCCGTGCACGGGCTCGTACAGCGCCTTGCGCTTCTTGCTCTTAACGTCGACCTCGCCGAGCGAGGCCGAGGGCAGCATGCCGAGCGAGCCGGTCAGCATCGCCGCGATGTCGGACAGCATGTCGCCGAACAGATTGTCGGTGACGATGACGTCGAACTGCTTCGGCCACTTCACCAGCATCATGCCGCCGGAATCGGCGAGCTGGTGCTCGAGCGTGACATCGGGATATTCACGCTTGTGGACTTGAGTCATGACCTCGTTCCAGAGCACGCCCGACTTCATGACGTTGCGCTTCTCCATCGACGTCACCTTGTTCTTGCGCTTCCGGGCAAGCTCGAAGGCGACGCGGCCGATGCGCTCGATCTCATAGGTGTCGTAGACCTGGGTATCAACGGCGCGCTTCTGGCCGTTGCCGAGATCGGTGATGGTCTTGGGCTCGCCGAAATAGACGCCGCCGGTGAGCTCGCGCACGATGACGATGTCGAGGCCTTCCACGGCCTCGCGCTTCAGGCTCGAGGCGTCGGCCAGCGCCGGATAGCACACGGCGGGGCGGAGATTGGCGAACAGGGCCAGATCCTTGCGCAGGCGCAAGAGGCCGGCTTCGGGGCGCACCTCGTAGGGCACCGCGTCCCATTTGGGGCCGCCGACCGCGCCAAAGATGATGGCGTCGGCGGCCAGCGCCTTGGCCATGTCGCCCTCGGAGATCGACACCTTGTGGGCGTCATAGGCCGAGCCGCCGACGAGGCCGGTGTCGGTCTCGAATTTAGCGATCCCGGCCGAATTGAGCCAATCGATCAGCCGCTTCACCTCGCCCATCACCTCCGGGCCGATACCGTCGCCGGGGAGCAGCAGCAATTTGTGGGTCGCCATGGTCGTGTCCTCAGTTTTTTCTCGTCATTGCCGGGCTTGACCCGGCAATCCAGCTTTTTTGAAGGATGGATGCCCGGGTCAAGCCCGGGCATGACAAGCGGGGATGAATTTCGGCGGGAGTGCTAGAGCGGCCTTGCGCGCTTGGCAAGACACCATTGCCGCACCGCGGCTGTGCAAGGCGCACCTAGCCTGCCACAGTGCCAGACGCCGGAGTACCCTTTGCACGTCCCTGAGCGCCCGCCACACGACGCGCACCCCGCGCGGCTGATCCTGACCCTGTCGCTGGCGGCGACGGTCGGGCTCGGCATCGGCCGCTTTGCCTATGCCCTGGTGCTGCCCGACATGCGGGAGGACCTCGGCTGGTCCTACTCGGCGGCGGGTTTCATGAACACCATCAATGCCGTCGGCTATCTCGTCGGCGCGCTGGCAGCGTCGCGGCTGATCCAGCGGGTCGGCTGGGCGGCGGCGATCCGCGGCGGGACCCTGGCCTGCGTCGCCGCGCTCGCGACCTGCGCATTGACCGGCAATTTCGTGGCGCTGAGCCTGGCGCGCCTCGTGCTGGGCCTCGGCGCTGCGGCCGGCTTCGTCGCCGGCGGCGCGCTCGCCGCTTCAATCGCGCAGTCGTACCCGGAGCGGGCCAATTTCCTGCTCAGCCTGTTCTATGCCGGGCCCGGCGTCGGCATCCTTTCCTCGGGGCTGATCGCGCCGTTCACGCTGCAATATTTCGGGCCGGGCTCGTGGTGGATCGTATGGTGGGCGCTGACGCTGCTCTCGGCCGCGATGACCGTGCCGCTGTACCTGACCCGCATCGAAAGCGGCGCGCGCTTCTCCGAAGGCAGCCACGCCGCCTTCGCAATTCTGCCCGTGCTGATCTATCTCGCCGCCTATTTCCTGTTCGGTGCCGGCTACATCGCCTACATGACCTTCATGATCGCCTATGTCCGCGACGGCGGCGGCGGTGCGGCGGCGCAAGCTGCGTTCTGGGGCCTGATCGGCCTGTCGGCGTTCGTCACGCCCTGGGCCTGGCGCGGCGTGCTCGCGCTCGATCGCGGCGGGCTTGCCACCGCCATCATCCTCGGCACCAACGCGCTCGGCGCCGGCTTGCCGATGCTCGGGCATTCCCCGACCTGGCTCGCGATTTCAGCCGTGGTGTTCGGGGTCGCCTTCTTCGCGGTGGTCGGCTCGACCACCGCCTTCGTCCGCTTCAACTATCCACCGCAGGTGTGGCCGACCGCGATCGCGGCGATGACGATCTCGTTCGGCGTCGGCCAGACGTTGGGACCGATCGTGGTCGGTGCGATCACGGACGCGCTGGGGAGCTTGAGCTACGCGCTGAATGTGTCGGCGGCGCTGCTGGCGTTGGGCGCGGTCCTGGCGCTGTGCCAGCGGAAGGTGGGGCCGGCGAAATCACCGGTGCCGTAGGGTGGGTTAGCCGGGGCGACGATCAACTCCCGCTAAACGAATTGTACCCCTGGTCTTCCCAATAGCCACCCTTGTAGTCGTTGGTGACTTCCATCGAGATCACGTATTTCGGGTTCTTGAAGCCGAGCTTCGTCGGCACGCGGATTTTCATCGGGAAACCATAGGCGCGCGGCAGAATGTCGTTCGCATATTTGAAGGTCATCTGGGTCTGCGGATGCAGCGCGCTGCGCATATCGAGCGGCGAGTTGTAGCCGTCCTTGTCGGCGCACTGGAACCAGACATATTTCGCGCGGGTGTCGGCGCCGATCAGTTTGAGGAAATCGCGCAAGGGCGTGCCGGTCCAGCTGCCGATGGCGCTCCAGCCCTCGACGCAGATGTGGCGGGTGATCTGCGTCACCTGCGGCAGCTTGGTGAGCTCGTCCAGCGTCCAGGACTTCTTGTTGTCGACGAGGCCGCGCACCTCGAGCTTCCAATCTTTGCCATCGATGTCAGGCGCGTCGTCAAGATCGTAATAGGCATTGAACGGGAATGGCTTTGTGATCGCGCTCTCGGGGAAGGTCGGCGCCAGCGCGTCGGGATTGAAGATGAAGGCCTGCACGGCGTCGTTGAACTTCGACACCTTCGCCAGCATGGTCTCGGCCGAGGAGGAGTCGACCACGTCGCAGCCGGTGAGCAGCGTCAGCGCGCCTAAGCTGGCGCCGCCGGCGATGAAGCGGCGGCGGGTAAAATCCGGCATCGCCTTGATGGAGTCCTTGATCAGCAGCCGCTTGTCGACGCCGGGGATCAGGAATGAACGCTTGGCCATGGTGGTTCTCACATATCTGTTTTGAGCATGATCTTGTCGAAAACCGGTTCCCACTTTTCCGGATCATGCTCAACGGCCGATGATCATGGCGCGCAGGCTCTTGGGCACCAGCAGCGCGAGCAGGACGTGAACGACGAGGAAGGCGCAGATCGCGGCCATGCAGAAGAAATGCACGTAGCGCGCGGTCGGATAGTCACCGAACAGCATCACCAGGTAGTAGAGCTGCACCGGCTTCCACATGCCGAGGCCGGACAGCACGATCAGCACGCCGACCACGATGATGCCGGCATAGAGCAGGCGCTGCACGTAGTTGTAGACGGTGAGGTCGTCATGACCGAGCTTGAAGGTCAGTGCGGCCCTGACGTCGTGGAGCACGCCCGATGGCGTGATCGGGAGCAGTTTTTTCCGGAAGCGGCCGGTCGCGAAGCCGGTGATGAGATAGGCGAGGCCGTTGATCATCAGCAGCCACATCGCGGCAAAATGCCAGAGCAGGCCGCCGCCGAGCCAACCACCGAGCGTGTATTCGCGCGGAAAACTGAAGCCGAACAGCGGCGAGGCGTTGTAGATCTGCCAGCCCGACAGGATCATCAGGATCATGGCCAGCGCGTTGATCCAGTGCATGACGCGGACCCAGGCCGGCTGGATCACTTTGGCCGGGGTGGCGCTGACCTGCTCGCCTGAGACTATGAGGCTCGACATGATGGTTCCGTCCTGAACGTCGTCTGACACTGAATATACGCCGCTGCGCCCGTTTTCGTTACGCCCCTTTGGCCATCGAATCGATGCCCGCAGGCTATGGCGGTCACAAAAAAAGCGAGCCGGGCATCCCCGGCTCGCCGTCGCAAATCAGGCTGTTTTCCGGGGATGAAACAGCAAGCTGCGGTGTTACGTCGCCGGCATCAGCACGGTATCGACCACATGGATGACGCCGTTCGACTGGTTGACGTTGGAGATGGTCACCATGGAGGTGCCGCCCTTGGCGTCGACGATCCAGACCTTTCCGTCCATCTTCTTCACGGTGAGTTCCTCGCCTTCGGCGGTCTTCAGCTTCTTGCCGTCGGTGAGGTCGGAGGCTTCGAGCTTGCCAGGCACGACGTGGTAGGTGAGAATCTTGGTCAGCGTCGCCTTGTTCTCGGGCTTGACCAGATTGTCGACGGTGCCGGCCGGCAGCTTGCCGAAGGCGGCGTTGGTCGGCGCGAACACCGTGAACGGGCCCTTGCTTTCCAGCGTCTGCACAAGACCGGCCGCCTTCACGGCCGCAACCAGCGTGGTGTGGTCCTTCGAGTTGACCGCGTTCTGGACGATGTTCTTGGACGGGAACATCGCGGCGCCGCCGACCATGACGGTCTTCTCCTCGGCGCGAACGGGGCTGACGACGGTTGCGGTGATCGCGAGGGCACTGAAGGCAGCGGCAGCGAGATAGGCAATACGCTTCGACATGGAAAGTCTCCCGATTGAATGGTGACCGGCAATGGCCGGCGTTGAGTTGGGGCAACGAAGGCGGCTTGCGGCAGTCTCGAGGTGAAGCAGCAGCGCCGTCGTTGGCCGAACTACGGGAGGTTTCGCGATGCGGTTTCGAGGAAAAATTCTTTGTGATGGGTGAAACTATGTGCGGGGACGTTCGTGAGGGTGAGCGTGCGCCAAGCAAACGGTGCCGTAGGGGGCAAAGCGCAGCGTGCCCACCAAACGCAAATGCGGGGAGAGATGGTGGGCACGGCGCTTCGCGCCTTCGCCCACCCTACGGCAGTGTGCCTATTGCACAATACGCCCGCCTCAATCCCTGCTCTGCGGCGTCTGAATAAATCCGCGATTGTGCGTCGGGCTGATCAGCAGCTCGTTGATGCAGACGCGCGGCGGCATCGAGGCAATGAACGCGATGGTGCGGCCGAGATCCTCGGGCTGCAGCATCTTGGCCTGCTCCTCCTCGCTCGGCACCACCGGACGCAGCTTCAGGATCGGCGTTGCGACCTCGCCCGGCATCAGGCAGCAGGCGCGCAGGCCATTCACGCACTCATCCATGTTGAAGGAGTGGGTCAGCGCCAGCACCGCATGTTTGGTCGTGGTGTAGGCCGGGCCCGGCATCTTCGAGACATGACGGCCGGCCCAGGACGAGACGTTGATGATCGAGCCGTCCTGCTGCTTGCGCATCGTCGGCAGCACCGCGCGCATGCAATAGAGCACGCCGTTGAGATTGACCTGGACGAGCTTGTCCCAGCCCTCCAGTTCCATGTCCTTCCAGCTGCGCTTGGGAACATTGATGCCGGCATTGTTGACGAGCAGGTCGATTCGGCCGTGCTTCGCCGCGATTTGATCGGCCGCCTTCTGGGCCTGATCCGCGTTGGCCACGTCCAGCGCGATGGCCTCGGCGGTGCCGCCCGCCTTGGTGATTTTCGCAACCACCGTCTCCAGAGCTGACTGGCGGCGGCCCGAAACCACCACCGTCCAGCCGTCAGCCGCCAACGCCTCGGCGCCGGCCTCCCCGATCCCGCTGCCGCCGCCCGTGACCCAGGCCACGCGTTTCCCGTTTTTGGTCATGCAAACTGTCTCCGTTGCTTCAATGGGGCGGTTTTTGCTAATCCAGCCCTCGGTTTTGACCGGCCTTGTCAGTCTTACGGTCGAGGAAATCTTGCATGAACCAAGCAGCCAACGCCAATCTGTTTTCCCGCCTGTTCGAGGGCCTCGACGATCCCAAACGCCTCGCCATCGAGACGCAGGACGGCGCCCATATCAGCTATGGCGATCTGATCGCGCGGGCCGGGCAGATGGCGAATGTGCTGGTCGCGCGCGGCGTGAAGCCCGGCGACCGCGTCGCGGTGCAGGTGGAAAAGTCCGTCGCCAACATCGTGCTGTACCTCGGCACGGTCAGGGCCGGCGCGGTCTATCTGCCGCTCAACACCGCCTACACGCTGAATGAGCTCGATTACTTCATGGGCGACGCCGAGCCGTCGCTGGTGGTGTGCGATCCCTCCAAGGCCGAGGGCCTCGCCCCGATCGCCGCCAAGGTGAAGGCCAAGGTCGAGACGCTCGGAGCTGACGGCAAGGGCTCTCTGACGGACGCCGCCGACAAGGCCGCCAGCGAATTTGCGACGGTGACGCGGGCCGGCGACGATCTCGCCGCGATCCTCTACACCTCGGGCACCACCGGCCGCTCCAAGGGCGCGATGCTGACGCATGATAACCTGGCGTCGAACTCGCTCTCGCTGGTCGGCTACTGGCGCTTCACCGACAAGGACGTGCTGATCCACGCGCTGCCGATCTACCATACGCACGGCCTGTTCGTGGCGACCAACGTGACGCTGTTCGCGCGCGCCTCGATGATCTTCCTGCCGAAGCTCGATCCAGACCTCATCATCAAGCTGATGGCGCGCGCCACCGTGCTGATGGGCGTGCCGACCTTCTACACGCGGCTGCTGCAGAACCCCGCGCTGTCGAAGGAGACAACCAAGCACATGCGCCTGTTCATCTCGGGCTCGGCGCCGCTGCTGGCCGAGACCCATCGCGAATGGTGGGCGCGCACGGGGCATGCGGTGCTGGAACGCTACGGCATGACCGAGACCAACATGAACACCTCGAACCCGTATGACGGCGAGCGCGTGCCCGGCGCAGTCGGCTTCCCGCTGCCCGGCGTCTCCGTGCGCGTGACCGAGCCCGAGACCGGCAAGGAATTGCCGCGCGAGGAGATCGGCATGATCGAGGTCAAGGGCCCGAACGTGTTCAAGGGCTATTGGCGCATGCCGGAGAAGACCAAGTCCGAATTCCGCCCCGACGGCTTCTTCATCACCGGCGACCTCGGCAAGATCGATAACAAGGGCTACGTTCACATCCTCGGCCGCGGCAAGGATCTCGTCATCTCCGGCGGCTTCAACGTCTACCCCAAAGAGATCGAGAGCGAGATCGACGCTATGCCCGGCGTGATCGAGTCCGCCGTGATCGGCGTGCCGCATGCCGATTTCGGCGAGGGCGTCACCGCGGTGCTGGTGCGCCAGCCCGGTGCGAACATCGATGAAGCCGCCGTGCTGAAAGGCCTGGAAGGGCGTCTTGCAAAATTCAAGATGCCCAAGCGCGTCTTCGTCGTCGACGAGCTGCCGCGCAATACGATGGGCAAGGTGCAGAAGAATATCTTGCGCGACACGTACAAGGATATTTACGCGAAGAAATAGGGTCAATGCTTCGGGGTTGGGGGAAACATGAAGCGCGATGAGGCCGTCCGGATCAGTCATCATCTCCTGGATGCCTGCGCGGCACTGGACCGAGCCCGAATGGCTATTGCGGGACTTGGCAAAGCCGAGCGGATTAAGTTGGAGGGCTCGTTGTACGGCGTCCTTGACGCGCTGAAGGACGAGTTGCTTCAGCCGATCTACGATCAGTATCCGGATCTTGAGCCTCCAAAGTCCGACCGGGAACCATATGAATATATCTGCGAGCTCACGTGGGACGAGGTGCAGCTCCCACCGGGAGTAACCGAGCAACGGCTCGACGAGATCGTTTTCTCGGTCATGAAGCCACCCGGGCGATGGATCATTGCAAAGAGCTTGGACTGCCGATCGACGCAGCGAAGTGCGATTGAAGGACTAATCCGCCTGCGATTTCTGGGCTCTGCTCTCTCCGCGTCATTGCGAGCGAAGCGAGGCAATCCAGAATCTTTGCGCGGAGACAGGCTGGATTGCTTCGCTCGCAATGACGGTGGGCGGGGCGGCTACTGCCCACCCGCCAGACTGATCACAAACCGGCTACCCACGATGAACAGATAACACCCGAACGCCGCCTCCAGCGTTCGCTTCGACATCGCGTGCGCGGCTCGCACGCCCAGCGGCGCCGTCACGAGGCTCATCGGCATCACCAGCACGGCGCCGATCAGCGAGACGTAGCCGAGCGCGAACGGGATTTGCAGGGCGGCAACGGACGGATAGGTCGCAGCCGCGGGCCAGCCGGCGTAGATGTAGCCGAGCGCGCCGGGGATCGAGATCAGCACGGCGAGCGCCGACGAGGTCGCCACGGCCTGATGGATCGGCCGGCTGTAGAAGGTCATCAGCAAATTCGAGAACAGCCCGCCGCCGATGCCCATCAGCGTCGAGAGGATGCCGACGCAGAAGCCGTAGATGCGCATCAAAAAGCCCTTGGGCAGATCATCGCCGAACTTCCAGCCCTCGCGCGCGAAGATCAGTCGCGCCGCGGCCGAATAGGCGACACACACGAACACGATCTTGAACAGCCGCTCAGGCGCGAAGCGCGCGACGACGCTCCCCGAGACAACGCCGATCAGGATCGGCAGCCACCAGACCCGCAGGATCGACATGTCGACCGCACCGCGCTTGTAGTGCGCCTGGAACGAGCGGATCGACGTCGGAATGATCACCGCCAGCGAGGTGCCGACGCAGAGCGGCATTCGCACCTCCAGCGGCACGCCGGCAATGCGGAAGCATTCGTAGAACACCGGCACGAGGATCGCCCCGCCGCCGATACCGAACACGCCGGCCAGGAATCCCGAGAGCGCGCCGGTTGCGATCAACAGCAGCGCGAGCTCGACGATCTCCTTGATATCAAGACCTGGAATCACCCTGACCTGCCCCGGCAACTGGTCGCTGGCGTCTCCGAGGCTCGCGCTCGGATTCGGCTGCGGTCCAAGCTGTAGGTGATCTGATTTGCGTGGTCGACACGCGGCGCCCCGTCGTCTTGGGTGGGATGCAGGTTGCGCATATCCAACCGCCCGGCGAAAATTCAGTGCGTGCGACGGAAATTGACCGACGACTCATTCAGCGTTCGCGCCGCCTCAGCCGTCATGAACTGACTGCTTCGAAGTGTGACCTGAGGGCGAAGGCTTAGAGGCGTTCCAATAGCGATTTCAACGCGCCTCGCCTCATATCACAATAGATGAATTGATATTCGCTTCTTAGTCGGTACGCCATCGTCCTGGTATACCAAGCCCCTGATTGGCCTTGTTTCATCAACGGTCTATAGCTGAACCGGTGTTCGATTTTTGGCGATTTGGTGATTGCGCAGGCGAAACCGACTCCGTAAATAGAGCCGACCTCTCGCGATCCCCGCGCGCGCCCTGTTGGGCCGCCATACAACATCAAAGCCCATGACCGCACGGATCGAACGACCGCTTTCTCCCCACATCCAAACATACCGCTGGACCCTGACGATGGCGCTCTCCATCGTCCACCGCGCCACTGGTATTGCCCTCTACGTCGGAACCCTGCTGCTGGCCTGGTGGCTGATCGCGGCGGCCTCCGGCCCCGCCGCCTACGCCCATGTCCAGGCCTTCACCGGCAGCATCATCGGCCGACTGATCGTGTTCGGTTACACCTGGGCGCTGATGCACCATATGCTCAGCGGCATCCGGCACTTCGTGTGGGACCTCGGCTTTGGCTTCAAGGCCAATGAGCGCGAAGCGCTGACCTGGGGCGCGCTGATCGGCGGCATCGCGCTGACGGTGCTGATCTGGATCATCGCCTATGCGATCGGAGGTGGACGATGAGCGCAACCGATACGCCGAAGCGCAGCATGCGCACCCCGCTCGGCCGCGTGCGCAATCTCGGCGCCGCGCATTCCGGCACCGGCGACTTCTGGCGCCAGCGCGTCACCGCGGTGGCGATGGTGTTGCTGATGATCCCGGTGGTCGTCGTCATCATGATGCTGCTCGGCCGCAACCAGGCCGGCGCCAAGCAGATCCTCGGCTCGCTGCCGATCGCCATCATCATGGTGCTCTTCATCGTCGCCAGCGCCTGGCACATGAAGATCGGCATGCAGGTCGTGATCGAGGATTACGTCCACAACGAGAAGCTGAAGCTCGCTTCGATCATGCTCAACAATTTCTTCTCGATCGCGGTCGCGCTCGCCTCGATCTACGCGATCCTCCAACTGTCATCCGGAGTGTAACCCATGGCCAACGAGACGAATGGCAAGGGCAACGGCGCTCCCGCCACCAACGGCAAGGCCTATCCGATCGAAGACCACACCTATGACGTCGTCGTGGTCGGCGCCGGCGGCGCGGGCCTGCGCGCCGTGGTCGGCTGCAGCGAAGCCGGCCTGAAGACCGCCTGCATCACCAAGGTGTTTCCGACCCGCTCGCACACGGTAGCGGCGCAGGGCGGCATCTCGGCCTCGCTCGGCAACATGCACAAGGACGACTGGCGCTGGCACATGTACGATACCGTGAAGGGATCGGACTGGCTCGGCGACCAGGACGCGATCGAATACATGGTGCGCAACGCGCCCGACGCGGTCTACGAGCTCGAGCATTGGGGCGTGCCGTTCTCGCGCACCGAGGACGGCAAGATCTACCAGCGTCCGTTCGGCGGCATGACCACCGAATTCGGCAAGAGCCAGGCACAGCGCACCTGCGCCGCCGCCGACCGCACTGGCCACGCCATGCTGCACACGATGTATGGCCAGTCGCTGCGCCACGCGGCCGAGTTCTTCATCGAGTTCTTCGCTATCGACCTGATCATGGACGACCAGGGCACCTGCCGCGGCGTCATCGCGCTTAAGCTGGACGACGGCACGCTGCACCGCTTCCGCGCCCAGACCGTGATCCTCGCCACCGGCGGCTATGGCCGCGCCTACGCCTCCTGCACCTCGGCGCACACCTGCACCGGTGACGGCGGCGGCATGGTGCTGCGCGCGGGCCTGCCGCTGCAGGACATGGAGTTCGTGCAGTTCCACCCGACCGGCATCTACGGCTCGGGCTGCCTCGTCACCGAAGGCGCCCGCGGCGAAGGCGGCTATCTCGTCAATTCCGAGGGCGAACGCTTCATGGAGCGCTATGCGCCCTCCGCGAAGGACCTCGCCTCGCGCGACGTCGTCTCGCGCGCGATGACCATCGAGATCCGCGAGGGGCGCGGCGTCGGCAAGAAGAAGGACCACATCTTCCTGCATCTCGACCATCTCGATCCCGCAGTGCTCGCCGAGCGCCTGCCGGGCATCTCCGAGTCCGCAAAGATCTTCGCCAACGTCGATGTGACGCGCGAGCCGATCCCGATCGTGCCGACCGTGCACTACAACATGGGCGGCATCCCCACCAACTATCACGGCGAAGTGCTGACCAAGAAGGATGGCGACGACAACGCGGTCATCCCCGGCCTGATGGCGATCGGCGAAGCCGCCTGCGTCTCCGTGCACGGCGCCAACCGCCTTGGCTCCAACTCGCTGATCGACCTCGTGGTGTTCGGCCGTGCCGCAGCGCTGCGCCTCGCCGAGAAGCTCACGCCCAATGCCAAGCAGCCGGAGCTGCCGGCGAACTCGGCCGAGCTCGCCCTCGGTCGCCTCGACCACTACCGCTACGCCTCCGGCGGCACGCCAACCGCGAAGCTGCGCGAGGGCATGCAGCACGTCATGCAGAACAATTGCGCGGTGTTCCGCACCGGCGAAGTGCTGAGCGAAGGCCAGAACCTGATCCAGAAGGTCCACAGCGGCATCACCGACATTGCCGTATCCGACCGCTCGCTGGTGTGGAATTCGGACCTGGTCGAGACGCTCGAATTCGACAATCTGATCTCGCAGGCGGTGGTGACGATGAACTCGGCCGCCAATCGCACCGAGAGCCGCGGCGCCCATGCCCGCGAGGACTTCTCCGAGCGCGACGACAAGAACTGGATGAAGCACACGCTGGCCTGGCTGGACGATTCCGGCAAGGTCAGGATCGAGTACCGCCCGGTTCACGACTACACCATGACCAACGACGTGCAGTACATCCCGCCCAAGGCGCGCGTGTATTGAGAAGCAACAGGTGCTCGTCATTCCGGGGCGCTGCGTAGCATCGAACCCGGAATCTCGAGATTCCGGGTCTGGTCCTTCGGACCATCCCGGAATGACGAAAGGTTAGAGCAATGGTTGAATTCGCACTTCCGAAGAACTCCAAGATCACTGGCGGCAAGACCTGGCCGAAGCCCGCGGGCGCGACCGAGCTGCGCGAGTTCCGCGTCTATCGCTGGAATCCCGATGACGGCAAGAATCCGAGCGTCGACACCTATTACGTCGACACCAATGATTGCGGTCCGATGGTGCTGGACGGTCTGATCTGGATCAAGAACCACATCGACCCCACGCTGACCTTCCGCCGCTCCTGCCGCGAAGGCGTCTGCGGCTCCTGCGCCATGAATATCGACGGCCAGAACACGCTCGCCTGCACCCGCTCGATGCACGACGTCAAGGACGGCGCGGTCAAGATCAACCCGCTGCCGCATCAGCCCGTCGTGAAGGATCTCGTTCCTGACCTCACCAATTTCTACGCACAGTACGCTTCGGTCGAGCCATGGCTGAAGACGACCTCGCCGACGCCGCAGAAGGAATGGCGCCAGAGCCACGAGGACCGCGAGAAGCTCGACGGCCTCTACGAGTGCATCCTGTGCGCCTGCTGCTCGACCTCCTGCCCGAGCTACTGGTGGAACAGCGAGCGCTATCTCGGTCCCGCCGCGCTGCTCCAGGCCAACCGCTGGGTCTCCGATTCGCGCGACGAGGCGACCGGCGAGCGGCTCGACAATCTCGAGGACCCGTTCCGGCTCTATCGCTGCCACACTATCATGAACTGCGCCAAGGCCTGCCCGAAGGGCCTGAACCCGGCGGAAGCCATCGCCGAGCTCAAGCTCAAGATGGTCGAGCGCCAGATCTAGGTCTCAGTCATGCCAAGGCCCCGGCCGCCGCGGCGGCGGGGGCATTCTACGATCGACATCAGTTTGAGTAGATTTTGCCACGACCCGCGCCGCGGGCGAATCCTTGGAATACAACCAAAGGTTCCCGCGACAAGCCGCTTCCTTCCCGGCGCGAAATTCAAGTAAGCTCCCCGGCCAGGGACCGGGACCGACCGTGCAGGGCGCGCAACGCAACTCGCTGAGACTGTTGCAGTGGATGATGGCTGCATCCCTGGCGCTTCCGATTGCGCTGTTCGTCTTCGCCTCCACGATCGCCTACACCTCGACCAACGACATCGCCGACCGTGAGATCGAGCGCACGCTCGACGTCGCCCATGAGCACGCGCTGAAGGTGTTCGAGACCATCGACCGGAGCCTTGCCGAGATCAACGAGGTGGTGCGCGGCCTTTCGGATGATGCGATCCGCGCGCGCGAGCCGGCGCTGCACCAGCGCCTGAAGCGCCTGACCGATTCGCTGCCGCAGCTGAAATCGGCCTGGATCTTCGATGCGGACGGGCGATCGCTGGTCAACAGCCTCGTCTCACCGCCGCCGGACCAAAGCTTTGCCGACCGCGACTATTTTCTCGCTCATGTCGACCAGGCCATCGGCACCTTCATCGGCACGCCGCTGACGCCGCGGCCGCCCTACCAGGGCGCGCGCTTCTTCGGCGTCAGCCGCCGCCGCGATTCCGACGACGGCCGCTTCATCGGCGTGATCCAGGCGTCGGTCCTGCCGGAATATTTCGAGAGCTTTTATGCCAGGATCGGCTCCGACCCGGGCAGCTTCTTCGCGATCGGACGCACCGATGGGACGGTGCTGGCGCACTTTCCGCGGCTCGACCGCGACCTCCGGCTCGATCCAACCGGGCCGGTTGGCCAGAAGATCGCAGCTCACCCGGACCACGGCCTCATGACCATCGACTGGGCCTCGGACGGGGTCGAGCGGCGCATCGGCTACCGGCGCGTAGCCGAATATCCGATCTATGTCAGCGCGGGCCTCGAGACCTCGGCGATTCGCGCGCGCTGGTACGCCACGATCGGCCAGCATCTGGTGTTCGGTGTTCCCGCCACCGCGCTGCTGTTCCTGCTGCTGGCATTCGCGTTCCGCCGCACCCAGCATCTGCAGGCCGAGGCCGCCGCGCGCCGCGATGCCGAGGAGGCGCTCAAGCACAGCCAGCGGCTTGAGGCGCTCGGGCAGCTCACCGGCGGCGTCGCGCACGACTTCAACAATCTGCTGACGGTGATCCGCGCCTCGGTCGACCTGTTGAACCGGCCGCAGCTGACCGAGGAGCGGCGGCAGCGCTACATCACCGCGATCGCGGACGCCGTCGCGCGCGCGGCCAAGCTGACCTCGCAGCTGCTCGCCTTTGCGCGGCGGCAGACCTTGAAGCCGGAAGTGTTCGACGTCGGCGAGCGGATACGATCGCTGCACGACATGCTCGCGACCCTGCTCGGCTCGGCGATCGAGATCGCGATCCGGCTGCCGGCCGAGCCCTGCCTCGTCAATGCCGATGCCGGCCAGTTCGAGACCGCGCTGATCAACATGGCGACCAATGCGCGCGATGCCATGCAGGGCAAGGGCAGGATCACCTTGGCCGTTCAACCGGCGGCGACCGTTCCGGAGTCGCTGGCACATCTCGTCGGCAGCCACGGTTTCGTCAGCGTCGCAGTCAGCGACACCGGCATCGGCATTCCTGCCGCGCGGCTCGGCCGCATCTTCGAGCCGTTCTTCACCACCAAGCAGGTCGGCCACGGCACTGGTCTTGGCCTGTCGCAGGTGTTCGGCTTCGCCCGGCAGTCTGGCGGCGAGGTGACCGTGATCAGCGAGGTCGGTCAGGGCAGCACCTTCACGCTTTATCTGCCGCGCGTGCCGCCGGACCTGCTGCCGCAGCGTCAGGCGCCGAACACGGCGCCGGCATTGGCCGGCAGCGGCATGTCAGTGCTGGTGGTCGAGGACAATATCGAGCTCGCCAATTTCGCAGCCGACGGCCTCACCGGGCTCGGCTACAGCATCACGCTCGTCGACAACGCAACCGATGCGCTCGCCGAGCTCGTCGTGGACGCGGACCGCTTCGATGTCGTGTTCTCGGACGTCGTCATGCCGGGAATGACCGGGCTCGACCTCGCGCACGCCATCCGCGACCGCGGCATTGGCGTGCCGGTGGTGCTGACGACCGGCTATAGCGAGGCGCTTGCCCACGAGGGCAGCGTCGGTTTCGAACTCGTGCAGAAGCCCTATTCGATCGAGGAGCTGTCGCAGGTGCTCTACAGGGCGGCGCGGCTGCGCCGGGTGCGCGACGGCGCCGCGGAATGACCGGCCTCCTGGAACCGAAGGGAACCGGTTGATTTCCTTTGCGTTGTCCGCGCATGCAGAAGCCGGCCGCAAAGCGCGAACAGGGCGACAAGCCGCCCATCGTCGAGATCACCGGCGAGAATGGCGATGACGTCGCCCCGCCACCGCCGGAATTGCTCGAGCCCGACCCCGAGCTGTCGCCGGAGGAAGCCGAGCAGGTGCGCAAGGATTATCTGCTGGCGCGGTTCTGGATCAGCGCGCGGGGCTTCTGGGGCCGCAACGGCGACCGGCTGGCCTGGCCGTTCTCGATCGGCCTCGGCGTGCTGATCGTCCTCACCGTTGGTTTCCAATACGGCATCAACGTCTGGAATCGTGCGATCTTCGACGCCATCGAGAAGCGCGACGCGGCGAGCGTGTTTCATCTCACCGCGATGTTCTTTCCGCTCGCGATCGGCAGCATCGTGCTCGGCGTGGCGCAGGTATTTGCGCGCATGGGGATCCAGCGGCGCTGGCGCGCCTGGCTGACTGCAAGCGTGCTGACGCGATGGCTCACGAACGGCCGCTATTACCAGCTCAATCTCGTCGGCGGCGACCACGACAATCCGGAATACCGCATCGCCGAGGATCTGCGTATCGCGACCGATTCGCCGGTCGATTTCCTCGCCGGCGTGACCTCGGCGCTGCTCTCGGCCGCAACCTTCATCGTCGTGCTCTGGACCATCGGCGGCGCGCTCACCGTGACGCTCGGCGGAGCCGCTATCACCATTCCAGGCTTCCTCGTGATCGCCGCGATCCTCTACGCTGCGATCGCATCCGGCTCGATCATGGTGATCGGCCGGCGCTTCGTGCAGGTCTCCGAGGACAAGAACCAGGCCGAAGCTGACTTTCGCTACACGCTGACGCGCGTGCGCGAGAACGGCGAGAGCATCGCGCTGCTCGGCGGAGAGGAGGAAGAGCGCGACGGCATCGACCGCAAATTTACCGGCGTGCTGCGACAATGGGCACGCTTGGCCGGCCAGCACATGCGCACCACGCTGGTGTCGCAAGGATCGAGCCTCGTTGCTCCCGTCGTGCCGCTGCTGCTCTGCGCGCCGAAATTCCTCGACGGCAGCATGACGCTCGGCCAGGTGATGCAGGCGGCCTCCGCCTTCACCATCGTGCAGAGCGCGTTCGGCTGGCTGGTCGACAATTATCCGCGGCTCGCCGACTGGAATGCCTGCGCGCGCCGCATCGCCTCGCTGATGATGTCGCTCGACGCTCTCGAACGCGCCGAGCAGGGCGACGGCTTCGGCCGCATCAAGCGCGGCGAAACCAATAACGAGGCCATGCTGGAGCTGAAGGATCTGTCCGTCACGCTCGATGACGGCACCGCCGTGGTCGGCGAGACCGAAGTCGTGATCGAGCCCGGCGAGCGCCTCCTGGTCGCCGGTGAATCCGGGACCGGCAAGAGCACGCTGGTGCGCGCCATCGCAGGTCTGTGGCCCTGGGGCGGCGGCAGCGTCAATTTCCATGCCGACCGGCGGCTGTTCATGCTGCCGCAGCGGCCCTATGTCCCGTCGGGATCGCTGCGCCGTGCCGTCGCCTATCCCGGCGCGGTCGACAGCTGGAGCGCAGCGGAGATCGGCGAGGCCCTGCACAAGGTCGGCCTCGATCATCTCAAGGAGAAGATCGAGGAAGAGGGACCCTGGGACCAGACGCTCTCGGGCGGCGAGAAACAGCGCCTCGCTTTCGCGCGGCTGTTGCTGCACAACCCCGACATCGTCGTGCTCGATGAAGCGACCTCCGCGCTCGACGAGAAAAGCCAGGACAAGATGATGAAAATGGTCACCGACGAGCTGCCGAAGGCGACCATCGTCAGCGTCGCGCATCGCGTCGAACTGGAAGCCTTCCACAGCCGCAAGATCGTGCTGGAACGTCGCAAAGGCGGCGCCAAACTCGTCAGCGACGTCGACCTGATCCCGCGCAAAGGCAAGCGCAGGCTGCTCGGGCGATTCCTGAGGCAGCGGAAGGCGCCGAAGAAGGCGGCGTGAGGCTCCGTCGCCCCGGCGAAAGCGGGACGACAGTGAAATTGTGGCCCCCATCAAAACCGGCTATGCATGCGCCGCCTGCAACAAGGACCGCCTGCTTGACACGCGACAACACTCCATCAACCGCGCCATTCGGCGCGTTTGCGCCGAATGCGGCGCAGGCCGTGATCATTCGCCTGACGCAACAGTCGGGACTGAAGCGTGGGGCGTTCCGTCCGTGGATGTCGCGGCTGGTGAATCTGCTGCGCGGCGGGCCGATCGACGTGCAGTACCAGGGCGCCTCGTTCCGGCTCTATCACCAGGGCAGCGCGACCGAGCGCGGCGCGCTGTTCAATCCCGACTACAATCTCGACGAACTCGACTTCCTGCGCCAGCACACCCCAGCGGGCGGCACGTTCGTCGATGTCGGCGCCAATGTCGGCACATTTGCTTTGGTCATGGCGAGGCAGGTCGGACCATCAGGCAAGGTTGTCGCGATCGAGCCACATCCGCTGACCTTCGGGCGACTCTCGTTCAACCACGCCGCATCGAGAGCAACGCAGGTGCGCCTGGTGCAGGCCGCGGCGGGCGACAGCGACGGCGAGTTGATGATCGAAAGCGGCGGCGGCAATCTCGGCGCCACCCATGTCGTCACCGGCGCCGCCAGTGCCGAGGCCATCAAGGTGCCGTCGCTGCGGCTGACAAGGATTATGGAAGAGGCCGGCATCACGCAGGTCGATTCGCTCAAGATCGACGTCGAGGGCTTCGAGGACCGCGTGCTGATCGGCTTCTTCCGCGACGCGCCGCAACCGCTGTGGCCGCGCGCGGTGGTGATCGAGCATCTGTCACAAAACGAATGGCAGCAGGATTGTATTGCCGACATGGTCGCGCGCGGCTTTACGATCGCGCGCAGGACGCGGAGCAATACGTTCCTGTCGCGCTGACGGGCGTCAACTACGGAGGTTACGATGATCGACCATTTGGGTTTCTCCGTCTCCGACTATGAGCGCGCGAAGGCGTTCTACGCCAAGGCGCTGGCGCCGCTCGGCTACAGCCTGATCATGGAAGTGACGGCGGAGCAGACCGGTCACGCCGCAGCAGCCGGCTTCGGCGCGAACGGCAAGCCGGAGTTCTGGTTCGGTGCCGAAGGCGCGATGAACAAGCCGGTGCACGTCGCCATCGCGGCGAAAGACCGTGCCACGGTCGACGCTTTCTACAAGGCGGCGATGGCGGCTGGCGGCCGCGACAACGGCGCGCCCGGCATTCGTCCGCATTATCACGCGAACTATTATGGCGCGTTCGTGCTCGACCCCGACGGGCCCAACATCGAAGCGGTCTGTCACGCACCGGAATAGAGCAGTTTCCGGGACGGCACGACAAGGAACATCCGCGCGCGATCATCGTTGTCGTCCTCCGGACAACTGATGTCGATGATGCTGATGCCGATCGAACCGCCCGAGATTCCGCCGTCGACACCAGGGACTCCGAGCGAGCCGCCGCCGGGAATTCCGCCGGGCAACCCGCAGCCTGAAATCACGCCACCGGTGCGCGAGCCCGGCGAATCACCGCGGCCCGACGAACTGCCGGGCCGCATCCCTGAAGAGATTCCGCCACGCGGACCGAACGGACCGCGCACACCGAATCCTGCGACGGATGCAAGTTCGCCGCGAGATCACACATGAGACGAAGCATCACATGTGAGGCGATTGCAACCAGCGTCTGAATGCGCAATGAACGTCGCCGTAGTGACGTGATTTACATGCAGAAATAAATCGGCCCGCGACGGCTTCGCCCGCCACAATCCGGCCTAACGCGTAGCTGTTCATCCCAACACTTCGTCAAAGAACCTTCCGGGGAATTTCACCACATGACCAACCTTCGTTTCGTGCTGCTTGCGACCACGGCTCTGACCGCGATGCAATTGGCAAGCTCCGCATCGCATGCGCAAAGCGCTTCGCCACTCGTGGTCGCGCAGGCCCAGACCCAAGAGACGGGCCCTGACGGAAAACCGAAGCAGCCGCCGAAGGGACCGCCAGCGGCTGCACCGCCCGCGGCACCCGCGCGCCCGGCTGCACCGCCGCCTGCTGCGGCGCCGCCTCATCCGCCCGCCTCGCCGCCGCCGGCTGCCGCACCGCCTCACCCGCCGGCCGCACCACCGCCGGCTGCCGCACCGCCTCGTCCTGCAGCGCCTCCGCCGCCGCCTCCACCCGCGGCCCGTCCGGCTGCTCCGCCACCGCCCCCGCCGCCTGCCGCTCCGAAGCAGCCTGCAGCGCCGCCTCCGGCCCCGGCTCCGCAGCAGCATGCCCCGACGCCGCCGCCTCCGGCACCGCCTGCAGCTCGTCCGGCACCGACGCCGTCCGCGCCGCCGCCTGCCGCGGCTCCGCAGCAGCATGCCCCGACGGCCGCCCCGCCGCCCGCAGCTCATCCGACCCCGACGCCTCCGCCTCCGCCGCCTCCAGCTGCGGCGCGTCCCGCACCTGCGCCGACGGCAACGCCGACAACACCCGCGACCCCGCCTGCAGCGGCTGCACCTGCGGCCCGCCCCGGCGCGCCAGCGACGCCCGCCCCGGCAGCGACGCCCGCTCCGACGATAACGCCTGCGCCGACCGCAACGCCCGCTCCGGGCGCCACGCCTGGCGCACCGCCAGCGGGCCGTCCCGGCGGACCGCCGCCCGGCGGCGGACGCCCGGGCACGCCGCCGGCCGCGGGATCGCCGGCGCCGGGAGCCACGGCCACGCCGGCCCCCACTGGCACTCCGACCCCGCCGCCCGGACGCTCCGGTGCAGCGGCGCCAGCGCCTGGCGCAACTCCAGCCCCGACGGCCACGCCGACGCCCGGCCAACAGGGTGGAACGCCACCTGCTGGCGCGCCTGCGGCCGGAGCTCCCGCTGCGCCGCCCCAGGCCGGCGGTCTCCCGCCCCGAGCTGCGGCGCCGGCAGGCGCTGCAGCTCCGACGGTCGTCCCCGGCTCCGCGGCTGCTACGCCACCGCCCGATCGGGCCCAATACCGTCCGCCGACGGTTGCCCCGGCCTTCCAGGCCGCGCCGGCGGTCGCAGCACCGCTGCCGCCTCCGCCGCGTCCACCACAGCGTGACCTGACCCCGCTCGCGATCGGTGCAGGCGTGGTGGCCGGCGCCGTGATCGGCGCCACCATCGCCGACATGCATAACCAGCGACAGGAGATCGTCGAGGGCGGCCGCACCGTCTACACCGAGCCGGACCGCATCATCATCCGCGATCCGGGCGGGCAGGCCTATGTCCGCGGCAACGATCTCTATCGCTTCCGCTATGGCGCCCGCGACATCCGCACCTTCAACGAAGGCGGCGAAACCCGCACTGTCGTGGTCCGCCCCGATGGCAGCGAGGTGATCACCGTGGTCGGTCCGGACGGTTCGCTGTTGCGGCGCATCCGCAGGGACCCCGGCGGGCGCGAGATCGTCATCATCGACAACAGCTACCGCGATCCGCGCGCGGTCGGCGGCTTCTATGTCGACGTGCCGCCGCCGGTCGTGAACATTCCCTATGATCGCTACATCGTCGACGCCGAGGAGGCCTCGCCGGACGTGATCTACGCGACCATGCAGGCACCGCCGGTGCAGCGGATCGAGCGGCGTTACTCGCTCGACGAGATCCGCTACAGCCCCAATGTTCGCATGCAGATGCCGAGCATCGACGTCAACACGATCAACTTCGAGACGGGATCGTGGACCATCCCGCCCGACCAGGCGGCCCGGCTGCAGGTGATTGCCGACGGCCTCAACCAGGCGATCCAGCGCAACCCGCGCGAGGTGTTCCTGATCGAGGGACACACAGACGCGGTCGGCAACGACGTCGACAATCTGTCGCTGTCGGACCGCCGCGCGCAGGCCGCGGCCGAATTGCTGACGCAGCAGTTTGGCGTGCCCGCGGAGAACCTGACGTCCCAGGGTTACGGCGAGCAGTACCTGAAGGAGCAGACGCAGGGGCCGAGCCGGATCAACCGACGCGTCACCATCCGCCGCATCACGCCGCTGCTCAATGGCGGCACGGCCTCGTTGCCGCCGCCCCCGCCCGGCACCGCGCCGCCGCGGTAATCGCACACACAAGCGCAAATGGCCGGGAGCGATCCCGGCCATTTTTGTTTTCGCGACTCTCGTGCCCCGGACGCAGTGCAGCACGCAGCCATCGTAGGGTGGGCAAAGCGAAGCGTGCCCACCATCTTCGTCACGATCGGAAAAAGATGGTGGGCACGGCGCGTTGCGCCTTTGCCCACGCTACGGATTCTGGCTCCCGGCTCAGTGCCGCAACGCTTGTCCGGGACACGGGACGCATCAATCCTTGTCGCTCTCGAGGCGGAAGATCTGCGAGCCTTCGCTGCCGGAGAGCAGGCCGGTGTCGCTGTAGAGCTTAAGCTTGGTGCGGGTGTCGGCGATGTCGAGGTTGCGCATGGTGAGCTGACCGATGCGGTCGGCCGGCGTGAAGGCGGCGTCCTCGATCTTCTCCATGCTGAGCCGTTCCGGCGCGTAGGTGAGGTTCGGGCTCTCGGTGTTGAGGATCGAATAGTCGTTGCCGCGGCGCAGCTCCAGCGTGACCTCGCCGGTGACAGCGCGCGCGACCCAGCGCTGCGCGGTCTCGCGCAGCATCAGGGCCTGCGAATCGAACCAGCGGCCCTGATAGAGCAGACGTCCGAGCCGCATGCCGCTGATGCGGTACTGCTCAATGGTGTCCTCGTTGTGGATGCCGGTGACGAGACGCTCATAGGCGATGTGCAGCAGTGCCATGCCGGGCGCCTCGTAGATGCCGCGGCTCTTGGCCTCGATGATACGGTTCTCGATCTGGTCGCTCATGCCGAGGCCATGGCGGCCGCCGATCGCGTTGGCTTCGAGGAACAGCGCGACGGGATCGGTGAAGGTCTCGCCGTTCAACGCGACCGGTTGGCCCTCCTCGAAACGCACCACGACCTTCTCGGCCTTCACGGCACAGTCGTCGCGCCAGAACGGCACGCCCATGATCGGGTTGACGATCTTGATGCCGCTGTCGAGGCTTTCGAGATCCTTCGCCTCGTGGGTCGCGCCGAGCAGATTGCTGTCGGTCGAATACGCCTTCTCCGCGCTCATCTTGTAGGCAAAGCCCTGCGCCGTCATGAACGCCGACATCTCGGCGCGGCCGCCGAGCTCGTCGATGAACTGCTGATCGAGCCAGGGCTTGTAGATGCGCAAGGCAGGATTGGTCAAAAGGCCGTAGCGGTAGAAGCGCTCGATGTCGTTGCCCTTGAAGGTCGAGCCGTCGCCCCAGATGTTGACGCCATCCTCCTTCATCGCGGCGACCAGCATCGTGCCGGTCACCGCGCGCCCGAGCGGCGTGGTGTTGAAATAGGTGATGCCGCCGGTCGAGATGTGGAAGGCACCGGACTGGATCGCGGCGATGCCTTCGTGCACCAGCTGCGTGCGGCAATCGACCAACACGGCCTTCTCGGCGCCGAACGCTTCGGCCTTGCGCGGGATCTCGTTGTAGTCGGCCTCATCGGGCTGGCCGAGATTGGCGGTGTAGGCGTAGCAGCGCGCACCCTTCTGCCTCATCCAGAGCAGCGCCGCGCTCGTGTCGAGACCGCCGGAAAAAGCGATTCCGACTTTCTCACCCTTGGGCAGGCTTTTCAGGATCGTGGTCATGGGGCTTCCAATCGGGTCTCAAAGGGCTGGTGTCAGGGAGGAACTGATCGGGCGAATAACAAATTTCGCACGCCTCGGCACCCATTTAATGGCTCAAACAGACGGTTCGGCGCTCGTCCTGCGACCGAACAGGCGCTGGCGAAGCCGGTAGGCGGGCATGTTCAGCCGGGTCAGGGCGGCATCGACCGCCGCGTCCGAGAACCGTGTGCGCGGCCAGCGGTAGATCAGCGCGTAGAAAAGCCAGATCACCACGAAGGTGACGAGGCCGGCGATCGACACATCGGTGAAGAAGTGACCGCCGAACGCCATCCGCAGGCCGCTGGTGACGAGGCCGAAGACGACGGCGCCGGCATAGGCGAGCGGCCGCCATGCCGGCGGCGCCAGCGCAGCCGGCGCCAGCGTCCAGAACGCGGTCGCGCCTTCGCCGGAGAAGAACGAGCAGTTGCGCGCGCAGTCGCCGCGCGGATCCCACCACGGCACGAATTGCTGGTCGCCGGCAAACTCCGTCACCACCACGGGGCGCGGCCGCCCCCAATAGGTCTTGAAGGTGAGATTGGTGAGGACGCCGGCCGACAGCGTCAACGTCACCAGCAGGAAGATGATCGCGCGCCCGGACACCATCAGCGGCCGGTCGGGCCTGATCATCTTGACGACGAGCGCGACCAGCGACGGCAAAGCGAACGCCCAGGCAATCCACATCGCAGCGTCACGCGCGAAGGCCGCCCATTCGTTCAGCTTGATCGGAAACGTCTTGGTCTCGGGGTCGAAGAACAGCGACGCGAGCTTGAGATCGAGCTCGGGATAGAGGCCGAAAACCACGCCGATCACGAGCCACAGCGCCAGAGCGATGAAAAGTCCAGTCCGGTTCATGGCGCGCGGTTTAGCGGAGTGGGACGGGGATGGAAACCCTATGACCGTCATTCCGGGGCGGCTCGCAGAGCCGAGCCCGGAATCTCGAGATTCCGGGTCTGGTCCTTGACCACCCCGGAATGACGGCGCAAATCACCGCACATCGGGCCGCGAATTCGACGGCAGCGGGGGAGGCGGCTTATGCTGGGGTGGCGGGATGCGCCAGGCGCCGGCATTGCGGCCGGCAATCAGCCAATAGACCACGCCGGCAACGATGCCCGCACCGGTCATGATCTCCAGATGCCGCCGCACGATGCCTTCGAACTGCAAGGTGTCGGGGTGGAAGGGAACGAGACCGAGATAGCAGGCGAGCCCGACGAGGCCGCCACCGACGGCGTAAGCGAGCGCGCTGCGGATATAGAGCGCCTCGGTGATCGCGACGATCACCGCCGCCGGTACCAGTGCAAAGCCCGAGACGAAGATGAAGCCGAAGCCGAGCAGGATGTCGATCGCACCTTGATCGATGGGCCCCGCGCCGAGATCGGCGAACTCCGGAAACAGCAGCGCAATGACGACGATCATCCCGCCGACGAAGCAGGCCGCGAGAAAGCCGATGAAGATGACGATGAGGCGACCGATCAGGGACATGACACCAGCAAGCAGCTGACCAATGGGATCGCCACACCCACAATCGTCATGCCCGGGCTCGACCCGGGCATCCACGACTTTCTCACTTGCGGCTCGACGTGGATGGCCGGGACAAGGCCGGCCATGACGAGAGTGCGTGGGGCACTCATCCTCAATCCGTCATCGCCATGGCACGCAGCGCCTGGCGCTCGCGTGCGCTGAGCTTCTCCGTCTCCGACTTGAGCTGACCGCAGGCGGCGAGGATGTCGCGGCCGCGCGGCGTGCGCACCGGGGAGGAATAGCCGGCGCTGAAGATGTACTCGGAGAACTTTTCGATCTGGTCCCAGTCCGAGCATTCGTAGGCCGTGCCGGGCCAGGGATTGAACGGGATTAGGTTGATTTTTGCCGGAATGCCCTTGAGCATCTTCACCAGCAGCTTCGCATCCTCGAGCGAATCGTTGACGCCCTTGAGCATCACATATTCGAAGGTGATGCGGCGCGCGTTCGAGGCGCCGGGGTAATCGCGGCAGGCCTGCAGCAGGTCCTTGATCGGATATTTGCGGTTGAGCGGCACCAGCTCGTTGCGCAATTCGTCACGCACCGCATGCAGCGAGATCGCGAGCATGACGCCGATCTCCTCGCCGGCGCGGACGATGTTCGGCACCACGCCCGAGGTCGACAGCGTGATGCGGCGGCGGGAGATGCCGATGCCCTCATTGTCGCCGACGATCAGCAGCGCATCGCGCACCGCGTCGAAATTGTAGAGCGGCTCGCCCATGCCCATCATCACGATGTTGGTGACGCGGCGCGTGCCGTCCTCGCGGTCGGCCCAGTCGTTGAGGCGATCGCGCGCGACCATCACCTGACCGACGATCTCACCGGCGGTGAGGTTGCGCACGAGGCGCTGCGTACCGGTGTGGCAGAAGGCGCAGTTCAAGGTGCAGCCGACCTGCGAGGAGACGCAGAGCGTGCCGCGATCGGTCTCGGGTATGTAGACGCACTCGACTTCATGCGCCTTCTCGACATTGTCGCCGCTCGGCAGGCGGAGCAGCCATTTGCGGGTGCCGTCGTTCGATATCTGCTCGGCCACGACCTCCGGCCGATCGACTGTGAAATGCTGGGAGAGCTCGGCGCGGATGCCCTTCGAGATCGAGGTCATCTCGTCGAAGCTCTGAGCGCCGCGGAAATAGAGCCAATGCCAGAGCTGCTGCACGCGCATCTTGCGCTGGGCGGGTGCGACGCCGATCTCGCCGAGGCGATCGGCGAGCTCGCTGCGCGACAGGCCGATCAGCGACGGTTTTGCCGGCGGCACATAGGTTTCGAGTGGAGTCTTCTCCAGCAATGTTGCGTTGTGCGGCTCGGTCGTCGGTTGCATCGAATAGACCTGATTGCGTGGTCGTTCCGGGGCGACGCGAAGCGTCGAACCCGGAACCTCGAGATTCCGGGTCTGGTCCTTCGGACCATCCCGGAATGACGGAAAAGTTTGGAACCGGCTCTATATAGCAACCGGAACACCGATTGCGACCTTATCGCCTCAGCCTTAACGACTAAAGCGCGGCGAGATCAGGATGAATCGTCATCGCGCTTTAGCTTGTTGTTTGCGCATGATCTTTTCGGAAAACCGCTGCGCACTTTTTCCGGATCATGCTTTAGGCGTTACCGCCTACAATCCTGGGCGATCTTGTCGAGCGCCTGGGCAAGGCCCTTCAGCGAGAAGGTGTCGGTCGTCTCCGTCCCTTTGGCCGAAACGCCCTTGACGACGAGATCGGCGGATTTACGCATGGCCTCGACCATCCGCTCCTCCTCGGCCGCATTCTTGATCCAGAGGCCGTCGCCCTGCGTGTACATCGCAAACGAGGCGCCACCGACCTCGACGGTCGATTCCGAGCCCGGCTTCAGCGCGTAGCCGATCATGACCGAGACTTCGTTGTTCACTTTCTCCGCCGGCCGGGTCGAGACGAAGGCATAGGCGGGATCGCGCGGCCTGTTCGGCGGATTGGTCTTCGACGACGAGGGCTTTGCCAGCGCGAAGCAGACCTTCTTGCCGTTGGGCGTGGCCGAATAGGCGCCCCAGGTACCGAACTGCCCGATCAGAGTCGGCTCCGCGCCGCCGGCAACCGCGGCGGGCGCCGCCCCCGGTTTGCTCTCGGGCTTTGCAGCCGTCTTTGCCGCCGGCGCAGCCGCTTTCGGAGCAGCCGGTGTCGCCTTGGGCGCCGGTTGCGCCGTCTGCGCCCGTGCGGAACCGGCGAGTCCCCACGCCGCTACAGTCATCAACGCTAAAATCAGCACCCGCCACATGCTGGAGTGGTTCCCTCAATATTGTGACTGGAAGATGGCCCGGCCGCGCGTTGTCCCCGGCGCAGGGATAGCCGGGAAAGTCCTGTTTGGGAAGGCAGTTAGCAGGTCATCCGCTTCGTCAGCCCGTAGATCGCGCGGCGCGCTGCGCGGCCCACTGCGCATCGCTCCAGCCGAGCAGATCCTCGGCGCCGGAACTGCGCAGATGCGCGCCACCGTCGATCACCACCATCTCGCCATTGATGTAAGCGGCACGGTCCGAGACCAGGAAGCTGGCGAGGTCGGCAAGCTCGCCGTGCTCGCCGGTGCGTCCAAGCGGGTTGCGCGCGGTCCAGCCCTCCTCGCGGCCCTCGGGGCGCAGCTGCCCGGATGCGCCGGCGGTCGGGAACGGGCCCGGCGCGATCGCGACGGTGCGGATGCCCTTCGGGCCCCATTCCACCGCGAGGCTCTTGGTCATCGCCAGCACCGCCGACTTCGCCATCGCCGAGGGAACGGTGAAGGCGCGGCCGGTGATGGTCGAGGTCGATAGGATCGAGAGCACGACGCCCTTGTGCCGACCATCGATCCAGCGCTTGCCCGCGGCGAGCGTGCAATACATCGCGCCATGCAGCGTCGGCGCCAGGATCGCGTCCGCCGCGCGGAAGGAGAGATGCTCGCTCTGGGCGATGAAGGTCGCCGCGGCGTTGTTGACGAGAATGTCGAGCGGAGCCTCGCGCCAGATCGCGTCCATCATGCTGTCGACAGCGGCACCGCTGCGGATGTCGCACGCGCTCGTCGTGACCCTGCCACCGGTCTCTTCACGCATCTCGCGCGCTGTTGCTTCGAGCCGGTCGAGCTTGCGGCCGCAGATCACAAGCTCGGCGCCGAGTGCGAGGAAGCGATGCCCCATCGCAGCGCCAAGGCCGGAGCCGCCACCGGTGACGAGGATGCGTTTGTCCCTGAGCAGACCTGTTTCAAACATCGTTTGAATGCTCCCTTTTCCGTCATTGCGAGCGAAGCGAAGCAATCCAGAGTCCGTTCCGCGGAAATAGTCTGGATTGCTTCGCTTCGCTCGCAATGCCGAGGATAAGCCCGTGCGCTCCTCGAACAAAGAATCCTGATTGTAGGGTCGGCCTAAATCCGGCAAAACCGGACCAACTATAATTCCACTCGAAACGCCCAGTACTTACTTCTCAAGAAGGTGCCACCATGAAAGCCATCCTCTGCTCGCAATATTGCCAGCCCGACGATCTCGTGCTCGCCGAGGTGCCGGATCCGATGGCGGGTCCCGGCGAGGCCGTGATCGCGATCAAGGCGGCGGCGCTGAACTTCTTCGACCTCCTGATGATCCAGGGCAAGTACCAGATCAAGCCGCCGTTCCCGTTCTCGCCGGCCGCGGAAGTCGCCGGCGTGATCGAGAGCATTGGTCCCGGCGTGACCAATCTGAAGGCCGGCGATCGCGTGGTCGCCTCCTGCGGCCATAATGGCGCGCGCGAGAAGATCGCGCTGCCGGCCGCCTCGATCGTGAAGATTCCCGATCATCTCGATTACGACCGCGCGGCCGGTATCATCATCATCTACGGCACGGCGCTGCATGCGCTGGAGGATCGCGCGAGCCCCAAGCCGGGCGAAACGCTCGCAGTGCTTGGAGCTGCCGGCGGCACGGGCCTTGCGGCCTGCGAGCTCGGCAAGCTGATGGGGCTGAAGGTGATCGCCTGCGCCTCGTCGGACGAGAAGCTCGAATTCGCCAAGGCGCATGGCGCGGAGCTGACGCTGAACTACGCCAAGGAGGATCTGAAGGAAGGCTTGAAAAAGCTCACGGGTGGCAAGGGCGTCGACATCATCTTCGATCCCGTAGGTGGTGCTTATGCCGAGCAGGCGCTGCGCTCGATCGCCTGGGAAGGCCGCTTCCTGGTGATCGGCTTTGCCGCCGGCGACATTCCGAAGATGCCGCTCAACCTCGCGCTGCTGAAAGGCTGCGACATCCGCGGCGTGTTCTGGGGCGCGTGGACCCGGCTCAACCCGGAGAAGAACCGCGCCAATCTCGAAAAGCTCGTGAGGTGGACGGCGGAAGGGAAGATTTCGTCGCATGTCGATCGCACCTTCCCGCTGGCGCAGACCGCCGACGCATTGAAGGTGCTGGCGGGACGTCAGGCCATGGGCAAGGTGATCCTGCATCCGTGAGGTGATGGGGTGGCGGCGCGATACTGCGCACTCTCGCCCACACCTACGTCGTCGTCCGGCTTGACCGGACGACCCGCTATTTCAGAGACAGCAGGGACTTAGCCGAGAAGCCGCGGCGTATTGGATTCCCCGCCCCCGTGCGCAATTGCGCACTAGGCGGGGTAATGACAGCGAAGTTTGCAGCGGCAACGCCATGCCTTCCGCTGTTCGCGCGCCGCTGCGCATGGCCCGGCTTGGTAAAGCAACTTTCAACCAGAACGATTAAAATGGCGGTGCATTCCCCCGGCTCGCCGCAATCAAACCCAAATATCTCCTGATTCGCGCAAACCGTGGTCGTTTTTTAGGCTGATTCAAACGGCGATTTACCGGTTCCAGTTTGCGGGGTGCTTCTGGACAATAATAAGAAGACTGAACCCAGGATGCCCCTGCGTTGCGTTAGTAATGGGGAGCATCACCATGGAGACGACGGCGTACCGTCCGTCCAGGGAATCGCAGGCGTTCGACTCCGATCGATCTGCATCACATTCGTCTACCGCGTCCTATATCCGTGCGCGCGCCGCACGGGCTGATCTTCCGCAGGACGAGCCAATGCCGCTGTTCCTGTCCGCCCCCCTCGGGGCGCCGGACCCGCGGGAATATGCGCCGCAGGCGCTACGCCCGAGAACCAGGTTCATCCCGGCCATTCTCGCGGCGGTCCTGGCGGCCGCCGCAGCCACGATCCTGGCTGGGGTGTTCCAATCCGACTTGCGCGATCTCGTCGTCGCCTATGCCGACGCCTCGACGGTGCAGGCTGCCGCGTCTCCGCCGCCGGTTGCGCGGCAGACCCCGGTCAAGGACCCGGCCCGCCTCTCCAATGCGGTGCTGGCGAGCGCCGACGCGCAAAGTCTTCCGGCGCCGCCGGCGCCAAGCCGCGAAGCGATCGCGAGCGCCTACCAGACTGCGCTGCAAGCCCAGACGCCGGTGCAAGCGCCCGCACCTGTCGCGGCGCAGCCAGTAGCACCACCGCCCGAGCCCGTCAGGACGCTCGACGCAGACACGCTGGCAGGATTGATGACGCGGGCGCGGAGCCTGATCGGCGTCGGCGACATCGCCGCAGCACGCCTGCTGCTCGAACGCGCAGCCAATGCGAAGGATGCAACCGCCGCGCTGCTGCTGGCGCAAACCTATGATCCTGCGGTGCTCGGCACCAGCGATGCGCGGACCATCGTTGGCGACCCGTCCGCAGCGCGCGACTGGTACCAGCGCGCCGCAAACCTTGGATCGGCGGAAGCGCGGCAGCGCCTCAGCCAGCTCTCGAACTAGAACTCTTCAGAGGACACCATGCGTAACGTCTATCGAATGGCGCTCGCCGCCATCATGACAATTTGTGCCTTCGCCGCCCGTGCCGAACAGACCGAATACGATCCGGCCAAAGTCTCGGACAGCCTGAAGGCGATTTTCCAGTTCGGCTCCAACTCGACCAAACAGGCGCTGAACGCCAACACCGTCACGCTGATCACAGGCACGATCGGCGGCACCTATGTGCAGTTCGGCGCCGACCTCGCCTCCGTGCTCGACGACGGCAACAAGATCCGCGTGCTTCCGATCGTCGGCCGCGGCTCGGTGCAGAGCGTCGCCGACATCCTGTTCCTGCAAGGCGTCGATCTCGGCGTCGTGCGCGCGGACACGCTCGATTATCTCGAGCGCAAGGGCTTTGCGAAGGACATCAAGCGGCAGTTCACCTATGTGACCAAGCTCTACAACGAGGAAATGCAGGTGATCGCGCCGAAGTCGATCGCAACATTGAAGGACCTCGAAGGCAAGACGGTCAGCGTGGACCTGCCGAACGGCGGCACCTTCGTCACCGCGCTCACCGTGTTCGAGCGGCTCGGGATCAAGGCGAAGTTCGTCTATGTCGAGCAGCGCATCGCGATGGAGAAGCTGAAGGCCGGCGAGATCGACGCCGTCATCGTGGTCGGCGGCAAGCCGTACAAGTCGGTGTCGACCTTCGCCAATGACGGCCGCTTCCATCTCGCCAACGTCGATTACGCCAAGCCGCTGCAGAGCGACTATCTGCCGGCAACGCTCACGGCCAAGGACTATCCCAACCTGATCAAGGACGGCGAGAGCGTCGACACGATCGCGGTGCCCGCGGTTCTGGCGGCCTACAATTGGGCGCCGAACACCGAGCGCTATCGCAAGCTCGCGCTGTTCGTGGATGCGTTCTTCACCAAATTCCCCGCGCTCCAGAACCCGCCGTTCCATCCCAAGTGGAAGGAGGTCTCGCTCGCCGCACCGCTCGCCGGCTGGAACCGATTGCCGGTGGCGCAGCAATGGCTCGACAAGCACGGCGTCGAACCGGTGACGCGCCAGCGCTTCGAGGCGTTCCTGAAGCAGAATCCGGCGGCCGCGAAAGTTTCCGATGCCGAGAGGGAAACGCTGTTCAGGCAATTCCAGGCGTGGGACGCGGAGAACGCGCGGGCGGAAAAGAAGTAAGCCGCGTCATTGCGAGGAGCGAAGCGACGAAGCAATCCAGACTGCCGCCGCGGGGACATTTCTGGATTGCTTCGCTTCGCTCGCAATGACGGTGCTTGGGGGCAAGCACCATCCGCACACTCAATCGTCATCGTCCGCCACCGGGTCTCGCTTCGGCGAGCCCGGGCTCCGGCGGGAGATCCAGTATTCCGTGACGCTGGTGATTGGATCGAGAGGCCGCGGCATACTGGATTCCCCGCCTGCGCGGGGAATGACTGGGGGGAAGCCTGAGGCCGCGTCTGCTACGCCACTTCCACGTCCCCCTCATCCACCCCACGCTTCAACGCGGCACGCGCGGCTTCGCGATGCTCGCTGGTGATGTGGCTCGCGACCATGCGGATGGCGGTGGCAAGCACGGCGGCGTCATCGGTGAAGCCGAGGATCGGCATCACGTCGGGAACGAAGTCGAAAGGCAGGATGAAATAGGCGATCGCCCCCAGGAGAGAGGCCTGGACATGGCGCGGCGTCTGCCGGTCGAACGCGCAGTAGTAGGCGGCGAGCAGATCTTCCGCGAACGGCAGTTGGGCGGCAACGCGCTTCAGCTTGCGCCAGAAGCGGCGGCGAACGCTCTCGCGATCCTGCGCGAGCCGATCGGCCGGCTCGAAACCGACGCTGTGTTCGGCAGCCATGTCCAGCAAACTCCCCGTTCAGCCAGGGCGGCAGATCGCCGCATCCGTCGCTGATCACAAGATGGGGATGCTGCCGGCCTCGGCAAGATGTAAGCCCGGTGTCAGCCGGCGATGGCGTTCATCTTTTGGGCGAGCTCGATATCGAGCCTGGTGACCCCGCCGGCGTCGTGGGTGGAGAGCACCACCTCCACGGTCTTGTAGACGTTCCTCCATTCGGGGTGGTGGTCCATCTTCTCGGCGACCAGCGCGGCGCGGGCCATGAAGCCGAACGCCTCGTTGAAATCCTTGAAGACAAAGGTCTTCGCGATGGCGTCGCGGCCCGGGACCTCCGTCCAGCCCTGTATGGCGCCCAGCGCCTGCTTGCGTGCTTCCGCCGTCAGCCGCTCTGCCATGATCGCCTCCGTCGTTCAGGGGAACTTTACCCTAACACCGTGCCTACGGCCCGGGTTCACCGGGGACTGGGCCCATCCGCTAACCATGACGGAGATGTAACCCCTCCGGACAAGAATTTTGCTACAATTACGGGCGTAAGTCGCCGGCCGAGATGAAACTGAGCCTCAAGCGCCTGTTCGGGAGATCGATGACCGGGGGATTGGACCTGGCCGAAGCGCCCAACTCGACGTCGCCGCGATCAGCGGCGCGACGTACCGCGCTTGTCTCTCTCGCATTGGTGCTCGCGCTCATCGGCGCGATCACCGGCGGCTATTATTTCGCGATGCGGCCGGTGACGCTGAAGATCGCGGTCGGCCCCGCCAACAGCGATGACATCAAGCTCGTGCAGACGCTGACGCAGGCTTTCTCGCAGAACAAGAGCTATGTGCGGCTGCGGCCGATCCAGACCGACGGCGCCACCGCCAGCGCCCAGGCGCTTGCAGAGAGCAAGGTCGACCTCGCCATCGTGCGCGGCGACGTCGACGTTCCCAAGAACGCGCAAGCGGTCGCGACCCTGCGCAAGAACGTCGTGGTGCTGTGGTCCGTGCCCGGCAAGGGCAAGAAGAAGGGCGCGAAGATCACCAAGATCGCGCAGCTCGCCGGTCATCGCGTCGGCGTGGTCGGCCGCACCCAGGCCAACGTCAATCTGCTCAAGGTGATCCTGCAGCAATACAGCGTCGATCCCGCCAAGGTCGAGATCATCCAGTTCCCGGCCAATGAAGCCGCCGAGGCGATCAAGGCCCAGAAGGCCGATGCCTATCTCGCCGCAGGCCCCGTCAACAGCAAGATCACGGCGGATGCGATCGCGGCCTCCGCCAAGGACGGTGGGACGCCGACCTTCCTCGCAATCGATTCCGCCGACGCGATCGCGCAGAACCATCCGGTCTATGAAGCCGCGGAGATTCCCGCCGGCACTTATGGCGGCTCGCCCGACAGGCCCGAGGACGAGGTCAAGACCATCAGCTTCTCGCACCACATCGTGGCGCGCAAAGGTATCTCCGAAACCACCATCGCGGCATTCACCCGGCAACTGTTCGCCGTGCGCCAGCAATTGGTGACGGAATTCCCGCTCGCGGCGAAGATCGAGACGCCCGACACCGACAAGGACGCCGTGATCCCCGTGCATCCCGGCGCCGCCGCCTTCGTCGACGGCGAGGAGAAGACCTTCCTCGACAGGTACAGCGATTACATCTGGTGGGGCCTGATGGCCCTGTCGGCCATGGGCTCGCTCGGCGCCTGGTTCGCGGGCTATCTGAAGAAGGACGAGCGCGACAACAACAGCCATCTGCGCGAGCGTCTGCTCGACATGATCGCGGCCGCGCGCAAATGCGAGACGACCGAAGAGCTCGACCAGATGCAGACCGAGGCCGACGACATCCTGCGCGACACGCTGCGCTGCTTCGATCACGGCGCGATCGAGGAAGCCGCGCTCACCGCCTTCAACATCGCGCTCGACCAATTCCACGCTGCGGTTGCCGACCGCAAGGCCGTGCTGTTCAGCCTGTCGCAGAACCTGCAGCGTACGGGCGCTCAGTTCAGGGCCGCCGGCAACGCATAAGAGCTTGCGCGCGTAATTGCTGCGTCACATTGTCTCAATATAGCTTCCGCTGTCATTCCGGGGCGATGCGTCAGCATCGCATCCAGAATCTCGGGATTCCGAGTCCGGTGCTCGCGCACCATCCCGGAATGACGGCGCGAGATACGCACGAGACAGCCAGCCGCGAGCCAGCCATGAAGATCAAATTCTCCCGCCGCCGTTTCCTCAGCACCAGCGCCGGCGCGCTTGGCGCGATCGCGATGCCCCGTCTGTCGCGCGCGGCCGACCGGCCGGCAGTGACCCATGGCGTACAATCGGGCGATGTCACCGTCGACGGCGGCGTGGTGTGGGCGCGCACGGACCGGCCGGCGCAGATGCTGGTCGAGGTGGCGACGACCGAATCGTTCAAGGACGCCCGCGCGCTGCCGCCAATCGCAGCCCTTCCCGAGAGCGATTTCACCGCCAAGATGCTGCTGGAGAATCTGCCGGGCGGCCAGGATATTTTCTACCGCGTCCGTTTCCGCGATCTCTCGCACACCGCGATCGAGGGCGAGCCGGTGGTCGGCCGCTTCCGCACCGCGCCAGCCGACCGCCGCGATGTCAGCTTCGTCTGGGGCGGCGACGTCGCGGGCCAGGGCTGGGGCATCAATCCCGATGACGGCGGCATGTTCACCTTCTCGGCGATGCGCAAACATCGTCCGGACTTCTTCCTGCATTCCGGCGACACCATCTATGCCGACGGCCCGATTCAATCCGAGGTGAAGCTAGCGGACGGCAAGATCTGGAAGAACATCACCATCCCCGAGAAGGCCAAGATCGCGGAGACGCTGGACGAATACCGCGCCGCGCACAAATACAATCTCACCGACGACAATGTCCGCGCCTTCAATGCCGAAGTGCCTATCTTCGTGCAGTGGGACGACCATGAGGTGACCAACAACTGGTCGCTGTCGAAGGAGCTGCCGGCGACTTACAAGGTGCGCGATATCTCGCTGCTCGCAGCGCGCGCCGGCCGCGCCTTTCACGAGATGTATCCGATGCGCGAGAGCATCGTCGAGCCGGGCCGCGTCTATCGCAAAATCTCCTACGGGCCGCATCTCGACGTGTTCGTGCTCGACGAGCGTAGCTATCGCGGCCCGAACGGCGCGAACCAGGAGACGGCGTACGGGCCGGCGGCGTATTTCCTCGGGCCGGAGCAGATGGCATGGCTCAAGCGCGGACTGCTCAATTCGCGCGCGACCTGGAAAGTCATTGCCTCCGACATGCCGCTCAGCCTGATCGTCTATGACGACGCGGCCAACAAGAAGGGCTCGGAGGCTTTCGCGCAAGGCGACGGCCCGGTGCGCGGTCGCGAATTCGAGATCGCCGACATCCTGCGCTTCATCAAGATGGCGCCGATCAACAACACAGTGTGGCTCACCGCAGACGTGCACTACGCCGCGGCGCATTATTACGATCCAAACAAGGCGCAATTCCAGGAGTTCGAGCCGTTCTGGGAGTTCGTCTCGGGCCCGCTGCACGCCGGCACGTTCGGCCCGAACGAGCTCGACAATACGTTTGGACCCGAGGTGCGCTTCGTTAGGGCGCCCGGCCCCGACAAGCAGAACCTGCCGCCCTCGGCCGGCATGCAGTTCTTCGGTCACGTCAAGATCGACGGCGCCTCCGGCCAGATGACGGTGACCTTGCGCGACCGTGCCGATGTCGCGCTGTGGTCGACCACGCTCGATCCGAAGCTTGCCTGAAGGGACGGGGACGGGGGCGCGATCAGGCGCCCCGCGAGCGCAGCGCGGCCTCCAGCGCCTCGCTCGAGCAGGGCTTTTGCAGCCGGGGCCTTGCCTTGAACTCGGCCGGGATCTGGGTTTCGGCGCCGTAGCCGGTCACGAAGACGAAGGGGATTTGCGCGGCCGCCAGCCGCTCGGCGACGGCAAAGCTTTTCTCGCGGCTCAGCTCGACATCGAGCAGCGCGAAATCCGGCGCACGCCTGGCGATCGCATCCAGCGCCTGCGCGACCGATCCGACGCTGCGCACGCTCTTTGCGCCAAATCCAAGCAGGCGGTCCTCGAAATCGATGGCGATGATGGGATCGTCCTCAACGATCAGGATATCACTGGGAATATCGGCCGAGCCGTTCGGGGAGGCAGGTATCATGGTGCCGGCTATCGAGGGCTGCATGTCTTTGTCCGTTAGGCAGCCTCTGTCCGATGCCTGCGCCCAGCGCATCGGAGGGTTCCAGGAACGAAACTCACCACAGAACAGTTTCAACGTCTGTCCACTTGTGCACACAGCCAGGACGCGGAGCTCGCTAAGGTCGACAGGAGAGCAGGGGATCGACGATGGACGCGCGCATCAGCACGACAAGCGAGGTCAACACCAGGCCTGTCAACAATCTGCTGCGGCGCTTGAATGCGGCGGATTACGCGCTGCTGGCGCCGCACCTCGCCGTTGACCAGACCGCGGCGGGCGAGCTGCTCTACAATCCCGGCGACAACGTCCAGGTCGTGCACTTTCCCTGCGGGCCATCGCTTGCGACTTTTCTCGTCCCCAATGAAGACGGCCGTGACGTCGAGACCATTCTGGTTGGCCGCGAGGGCGCGGTCGGCGGCATCGTCAGCGAGGGATTTCTGCCGGCCTATACTCGCATCTGCGTCAAGTTCGGCGGGCCGTTTGCGCGCATTCATGTCGGCAAGCTCGAAGCGGCCAAGCAGCGCTCGCCGTCACTGCGCAACATCTTTGCCCGTTACGCGGACTGCATGCTGGCGCAGATATTCCAGTCCACCGCCTGCAACGCCATCCACTCGATCGAGCGGCGCACGGCCAAATGGATTCTGGCGGCGATGGAGCGCACCGGCGACGAGAGCAGCGTGCCGCTGACGCACGAGCAGCTCGCGACGCTGCTTGGCGTCGGTCGCAGCTATGCCAGCCGCGTGCTTCAATCGTTCAGGGCGGAAGGCGTGCTCGACACAAGGCGCGGCTCGATCCTGGTCCGCAACCGCGACGGCCTGCGTCTGCGCGCCTGCCTGTGCAACGACGCCGTGAAGATGCACTTCGAGGAGGTGCTGCGGGGGGTGTATCCGACCGAGGAGCGGGAGGCCAGCTAACGCCATCTCTGGCGTGCAAAAGCGGCGGTGTACTATCCCACGCCGCCGGGACCTGCTCTAATATCCCCGCATGAGCGGGGCTTTTCTTCACACGGTGTTCGATATCGCGGCGTGGCTGGCGGCGGCAGCCGCCGTTTACTGGTTGTCGCGACAGGGTTTGCGGTTTCCCGCGCAATCGTTCGAGCTGCCCTACATCGCCGCGCTGGTGTTCGGCGCCGGGCTTGGCGCCTATCTGTTCGGCTCGGTCAATCTGTGGCTGTCGGGGCAGAGCGGCCTTGCGCGCTCGGTCGAGGGCGCGCTCGCAGGCGGCATCGTCGCAATCGAGCTCTACAAATGGACCGCAGGGATCGCCGTGCGCACCGGCGCGCGGTTTGCCCTGCCGCTGGCCCTCGGCGTCGCGATCGGGCGGCTCGGCTGCTATTTCGCCGGCCTCGACGATTTCACCTATGGCACGCCGACGACATTGCCCTGGAGCCATGATTTCGGCGACGGCATTTTGCGGCATCCCGTGCAGCTCTACGAGAGCGCGGCGATGGCCCTGTTCGCGCAGCTCTATGTGCTGGCGGTCGTGAACCGGAATGCGTTCGTGATCACCAATGGTTTCTACCTGGTTCTCGCTTTTTACGGAGCGCAGCGCTTCCTGTGGGAATTCCTCAAGCCTTATGGCACGCTGATCGGGCCCTTCACGCTGTTTCATCTGCTGTCGCTCTCCATCCTGCTCTACGCCGCCGTCATGCTGGCGAGGGCGCCCCAAGCGAGGCCTGTGCATGAACGCGCCGCCGCGTAAGTCGCGCCCCTACATCTTCTGGGGCCAGACTCAATCCCTCTGCGAGATCTGCCTGAAGCTGGTGCCGACCAAGATCCAGATCCTCGACAACGAGGTCTGGTACGAAAAGCGCTGCCGGGAGCACGGCGTTCAATCGACGCTGGTGTCCACCGACGCGGCCTATTGGCGCCTGTGCAAGGATTTCATCAAGCCGGGCGACCGGCCGTTGCAATTCCAACAGCGCACCGAATTCGGCTGCCCCTATGATTGCGGCCTCTGTCCCGACCATGAGCAGCATTCCTGCCTCGCGCTGATCGAGATCACCGAGCACTGCAATCTCACCTGCCCGGTCTGCTTCGCGGATTCCGCACCGGCCCGAACGAAATTCACCCCGCTCGCGACGGTCGAGAAGATGCTCGACGCGCTGGTCGCCAGCGAGGGCGAGCCCGATCTCGTGCAGATTTCCGGCGGCGAGCCGACGCTGCATCCGGATTTCTTCGAGATCCTCGACGCCGTGCGCGCCCGTCCGATCCGCCATGTCATGATCAACACGAACGGCCCGCGCATCGCCCGCGAGAAGGACTTCGTGGCGCGGCTCGCCGAGAACAGGCGGGGGCTGGAGGTCTATCTCCAGTTCGATTCGCTCCAGCGCGATGCGCTGATCAATCTGCGCGGCGCGGATCTGCGGAAAATCCGCCAGCAGGCGCTGGAGAATCTCGAATATTACGGCGTGTCGACCACCCTGGTGGCGACCATCAAGCGCGGCATCAACGACGGCGAGATCGGCGACATCGTCCGCCATGCGCTCACCTGGAAGTGCGTGCGCGGCGTCACGCTCCAACCTGTGCAGGATGCCGGCCGCAACGAGAATTTCGACAAAACAACCGACCGCATCATGCTGTCGGAGATCCGCAACCGGGTCGTCGAGACCGGCGTGTTCGGCGACAAGGACATGATCCCGCTGCCCTGCAATCCCGAGAGCATCTCGATCGGCTATGGCCTGCGCAACGGCGAGAAGGTGCTGCCGCTGGCGTCGCTGATCCCGCAGGAGCAGCTGGTTGCGGTGATGCCCAACACCATCAGCCCGGAAAAATATGCGATGCTGCGGGAAAAGTTCATCGACTTGTTCTCGCTGTCGTCGGGCCCGCTCAACACGTCCGAGCGTGTCTGCGAGCTCTTGTGCTGCCTGCCGAGCTTCGAGGTGCCGCAGGAGCTGACTTACGAGAACGTGTTCCGCGTCACCGTCGTGCAATTTCTCGACCGCTTCAATTTCTGCGTCGGCAACGTCAAGCGCTCTTGCATCCATTTCGTAACCGAGCAGGGCGCGATCATCCCGTTCGACACCTACAATCTGTTCTATCGGAACGGCGCGATCGGCCGGATTCGGGCCGAGCTCGAAGGTCAGACCTATCGCGAGGCAAGGCAGAGCGAGGAGGCACCACGATGAGCGACACGCCACCGCCGGTTCTGTCACCCCTGCCGACGCCCAAGGCACGCAGCGGCTGCCTGACCGCGCTTATGGTGATTTCGGGGGTGATCCTGCTGCTGCCGGGTCTGTGCGCACTCTTGTTCGGCGGAATCTCCATCTCCGAGGGGGGGCAAGATCGATTCGGACATCGCGCCGCTGGTCTTCCTGGGACTGGTGGTCGGCATCGGAGGCGTCGTCCTGATCTGGGCGGCGATCAAGGGGCGGAAGGCTCCCGCCCATCCCGGAACACAGGCTTAAGCCCCGGGAATCCCCGGACAAAATTCAGTCAACCAAGCAGCAAAGAACACATTGTTTTTTGGCGGTTTTTGCATATATTGCGCCGCAAACGCGTAGGGTGCCCGGTCGAGCTGACCGGGCTTCCTTTTTGGGCGAAGCAGGCCCCGTTTTCCACGTTTCCAGCGTTGTCCGTGAAGAGGTCCCGGTCCGACCGGCGAGATCGCGCTTAACCCATTGTTCGACCGCAAAGAAGCTCACTCATGAACCTCCGCAACGTCGCCATCATCGCCCACGTCGACCACGGCAAGACGACCCTGGTCGACAAGCTCCTCCAGCAGTCCGGCACGTTCCGCGAGAACCAGAAGGTGACCGATCGCGCCATGGACTCCAATGACCTGGAGCGCGAGCGCGGCATCACCATTCTGGCCAAGGCGGCCTCGGTGCAGTGGAAGGACACCCGCATCAACATCGTCGACACCCCCGGCCACGCCGATTTCGGCGGTGAGGTCGAGCGCATCCTGAACATGGTGGACGGCGCCCTGGTGCTGGTCGACGCTGCCGAAGGCCCGCTGCCGCAGACCAAGTTCGTGGTCTCCAAGGCGCTCAAGGTCGGCCTGAAGCCGATCGTCGTCATCAACAAGGTCGACCGCCCCGATGCGCGCCCGACCGAGGTTATCAACGAGGTGTTCGACCTGTTCGCGGCGCTCGACGCCAGCGAGGAGCAGCTCGACTTCCCGATCCTCTACGGATCGGCCAAGCAGGGCTGGATGGCGGATAGCCCCGAGGGTCCGCAGGACAAGGGCATGGAGCCGCTGTTCGACCTGGTCCTGCGCCACGTCGCGCCGCCGAAGGTCGAGGAAGGCCCGTTCCGGATGATCGGTACCATCCTGGAGGCCAACCCCTATCTCGGCCGCATCATCACCGGCCGCATCTCCTCAGGCACGCTCAAGCCGAACCAGCAGGTCAAGGTGCTCAACGCCGACGGCAAGCTGGTCGAGTCCGGACGTATCACAAAAATCCTGGCGTTCCGCGGCCTCGAGCGCACCCCGCTCGATGAAGCCGAAGCGGGCGACATCGTCGCAATCGCGGGCCTCACCAAGGGCACGGTCGCCGACACCTTCTGCGATCCGACCGTTGAAGTGCCGCTGCCGGCACAGCCGATCGACCCGCCGACCGTGTCGATGTCGTTCATCGTCAACAACTCCCCGCTGGCCGGCACCGAAGGCGACAAGGTGACGAGCCGCATGATCCGCGACCGTCTCTTGCGCGAGGCCGAAGGCAACGTCGCGCTGCGCGTCGTCGAATCCGCCGACAAGGACGCGATGGAAGTCTCGGGCCGCGGCGAATTGCAGCTCGCGATCCTGATCGAGACCATGCGCCGCGAGGGCTTTGAGCTCTCGGTGTCGCGTCCCCGCGTGGTGTTCCAGAAGGATGAAGCGACCGGCGCCACGATGGAGCCGATCGAGGAGGTCGTGATCGACGTCGACGAGGAGCATTCCGGCGTCGTCGTGCAGAAGATGAGCGAGCGCAAGTCCGAGCTGATCGAGATGAAGCCCTCGGGCGGCAACCGTCAGCGCCTGGTGTTCTACGCGCCGACCCGCGGCCTGATCGGCTATCAGGGCGAGCTGCTCACCGACACCCGCGGCACCGCGATCATGAACCGCCTGTTCCACGGCTACGCGCCGTACAAGGGCGAGATCCAGGGCCGCCGCAACGGCGTCCTGATTTCCAACGACCAGGGCGAAGCGGTGGCCTACGCCATGTTCAAGCTGGAAGACCGCGGCCCGATGATGATCGAGCCCGGCTGGAAGGTCTACAAGGGCATGATCGTCGGCGAGCATACCCGCGACAACGATCTCGAGATCAACGTGCTCAAGGGCAAGCAGCTCACCAACATCCGTACGACGTCGAAGGACGAAGCGGTGCGCCTGACCCCGCCGATCCGCATGACCTTGGAAAAGGCGCTCGCCTATATTGAGGACGACGAGCTGGTCGAGGTCACCCCGAAGTCGATCCGCCTGCGCAAGAAGCACCTCGACCCGAACGAGCGCAAGCGCGCGGAAAAGGCCAAGGAAGCGGTGGCGTAAGCTACCGCTCTCACGCAGTGCCGTAGAGTGGGCAAAGCGCAAGCGTGCCCACCACTTGAGAATGGTGGGCACGGCGCAAGAGTGCCTTTGCCCACCCTACGAAGTTGTCATTCCCCGCGAAAAGCGGGGAATACAGTACACCGCGGCCTCTCCGTACTTCACAATCGTCTCTGGAATACTGGATCACCCGCCTTCGCGGGTGATGACACCTGACTTGTGGTGCCTTTAGCGCGTATTACAGACGTGCTAGAGCCCACCCATGAGCTCGTTTCCCTCCTCCGTCGACGTTGCGATCATCGGGGCTGGTGCGGCCGGCCTCGGCGCCGCGCATGCGCTTGATGGCTCGGGCCTCTCCGTGATCGTGCTGGAGGCGCGGGGCCGGCTCGGCGGGCGCGCCTGGACAGTGCAGGCTTCGCCTGACGTCACCTTCGACGTCGGCTGCGGCTGGCTGCACTCGGCCGACAAGAATTCCTTCGTCGGAATTGCCAAGCGGCTCAAGTTCGAAATCAACACCGATCTGCCGCCCTGGGGCGATCGCGCCTTTGGCGATGCGTTTCCGGAAGCCGCGCGCAAGGAGTTCGTGCGCGCGATCGACGAATTCTACGAGCGCCTCTGGGAGGCGGCGGAGGAAGGCGAGGATGCGCCCGCTGCCCGCTACCTCGAGCCGGGCAATCGCTGGAATCCGATGATCGACGCGATCTCGACCTATGTGAACGGCTGCGAGCTCGACCAGGCTTCGGTTCTCGACATGGAGGCCTATGAAGACACCTATTTCAATTGGCGCGTGCGCGCCGGTTACGGGACGCTGATCGCCGCCTATGGCGCGCCATGCCCGGTCGCGCTGAACTGCGAGGTCACGCTGGTCGACCATTCCGGCAAGCGCATCCGTCTCGCGACGTCACAGGGGACGATCGAGGCCGCAAGCGTGATCGTGACCGTGCCGACCAATCTGATTGCCGACGAGGCCATCCGCTTCTTCCCGGCGCTGCCCGTCAAGCTCGATGCGGCGCGCGGCCTGCCGCTCGGCGTCGACGACAAGGTGGTGCTGGCGCTGGAGGATGCGGACGAGTTTCCAATCGAAGGAAACCTGCGCGGCGCCACCATGCGTACCGAAATGGGCACCTACCACATCCGACCGTTCGGCCAGCCCTGCATCGATGGATTTTTCGGCGGCCGCTTCGCGCGCGAGCTGGAGGATGCGGGCGAGGGCGCCTTCGCCGCACAAAGCATCGACGAGATCGCTGCCTTTCTCGGCAATGACATCAGGCGCAAGCTGAGGCCGCTGCGCGAATCGCGCTGGGCCCACGATCCCTTTGCCCGCGGCTCCTATTCGCACGCGCTGCCCGGCCATGCAGGCGATCGCGCCGTGCTGGCGGCGCCGGTCGATGGCCGGCTGTTCTTTGCCGGCGAAGCGACATCGCCGAACTTCTTCTCGACGGCCCATGGCGCGCGGGACAGCGGGGAGCGGGCAGCGAAGGAAGTGCTGGCGGCTCTCGCCAAGCAGTAACGAACTACTCGATCACCCGCGCCCGCAGATCGGCATCAGGCACGAAGCAAGCGTCGTACTTCCCGAAGATGCGGTAGCGGTTGCGCGCGATAACGCTGTAGATCGAGTCCCGCAGCGGCTTCGGCACGATGAACAATGCACGCATCCAGCCCCAGCCGGGGAGTTGCGAGAGCACCGTCAGCGCGGCGTCCGACTTCATAAACACCTCGCCGCCGTGGACGACGGCATTGGTATCGGGATCATCAGGATCGATGCCGAATGTGCGCGCCAGCCGTGCGCCATAATCCGACTGGATCGGCGTGAAACGAAACCGCTTCGCCGTGTCGCGCTTGGCGACGAACCGCACCCAGCGCGAGCAGAAGATGCAGACGCCGTCGAACAGAATGACATCGTCATCGGGCCATTTGCTCATTGGGCTCTCTTTTTGCCGCGTTTCGTTCACGCGAACCGGGATCCACTTCGCTCGAAAACCCTATCGGTTGTCCAGCATCGAGAGCGCGACCAGCATCAGCACGATCGCCGGCCCGGTCTTCACCAGCGCGCCGAGCAGCTCGATCCAGAGGTCGGGCGTAAGGATCGCTGCGCCCACCATATAGCCAAGCGAAGCAACAATGCCCGCGACGAGCCCGATCGCAGCGGTGCGACGGAAGGCGATCAGCACGAGGCGCGCGCGCGACGAAATCGCGGTGCACGGCATTGGTGTCGCTGCCGGGCCCATCCTGGAGCACGCCGAGACAGTTGACGACGACATCCACCGCCTGCTCGCTGAAAAGACGCATCAAGGCGGCGGCATTGAGCGAGAGGATCGGCAGCTCGAGATCCAGCGCGCTCATCTTCTGCGCCGGCGACAGGTTGCGCGCCACGCCGACGACACGAAAGCCCCGCGCGCGCAGATCGTCAGTGACGAAGCGGCCGATCAGGCCGGAGGCGCCGAGCACCAGAATGGTCCGCTCGCTCATCGCTTCTCTCAAAATGATTTGGCGATCATCAGCCACAGGATCAGCATCGTCGCGCCGAAGCCGGGGAAGCCGAATGCGAACCAGCGGCGGAACAGGATGAAGTAGCGCTCGGGCAGCGAGCTGCACTGATCGGCGGCCTTGCGCGCGAGATCGCGCATCTCGATCTGCATGAAGATGACGGGGACCCAGAACAGGCCGGCAAAGATGTAGAGCGCGAGCGAGGCCAGCAGCCACCGCTCGGTGATCGGGGTCGCCGACAGCATCATCAGCAGGCCACCCGTGAGCGGCTGGAGCAGCACGGCCGACAACGTGAAGATCGCATCCGCGATCACCACCACCGACGCGGTGCGGGCGATGAACGCGGCATCGCGTGTCCGATGCGCCATCAGCATGAAAAGGCGATGCCGGTTCCGGTGCCGAGGATGACGACGGCGCCGAGCACATGGACGAATTTGACCAGGAAATACAGCATCACGGCTTCTTCGTCGCCACCGGCTTTGGCGGGTTCAGCGCGCGCGCGAGTTCGCTGCTCACGGCTTTGACGCCGGCCTCGGTCTCGATCATCCAGTGACCCTCGCTGCCGACGGCGGGTAATGTGCGGAAGTCGGCCTTGCCGCCGCTGGAGCGAAACGCAGCAGCCAAGACTTTCGAGAATGGCGGCGCAAAATAGCTGTCGTTGGCCGCAACGAGCGAGGTAACCGGAATCCGCGCGCTCTTGCCGAACTCAGCTGCTGCCGCAAGGAGCGTATGCGGCGCGCAAATCCGGTTCGGCTCATCATTGGCATGGCCACCGCGGCCCGGCGCGAACGCGATGATCGCAGCGACCGCGTTCGGATCGGCGTTGGCCAGCGCCAGCGCGCCCCAGCCGCCGGCGGAATGGCCGATCACGACGGCTGCATCCTTGCGAATGAAATCCTGCTTTCGCAGGAATTCCAGTGCACGCGAAATTTCGTCCGCCGTTGCGCGGCCGGAGCGCGCGTAATCCGCCTCGTCGCAGCCGCCCTGGTCCTCAACATAGCGGCCGGCGGTCGCACCATGGCCGAGCCGCTCTGGCACCAGCACGGCAAAGCCGCGCGCGACGAGAAAGGCCGTGAGCGCGCGGTATTCCGGCTGCGGCATTTGCGCGCGACGCAGCACGTTCTGCGTCGAGGCATGCGCGATCACTGCGAGCCGGAATGGACCGGCGCCGGCTGGACGAAACAACAACGCATGCGCGGGAATGTCGGCTTCGGGCGACGGCACACGCCATTGTTGCCGGCGAAACGGTTCGCCTTCTTCGCCCGATGCGCCGAACGTGACCTCAGCACACAGCGGCGCCGCGGTCAGCAAGGCCAACACAGGCAGGAGAGCGAGAGCGTTGAAGAGCCGCATGAATTGCCAAAAGCGAACACGGACAACTAACAGCGAGACTAGTAGGAACGAATCATTCTGGGCGGACTTTCTGCGCTGCCATCGCCACTCGTTCGTTGCCGCAAGCCAGTTTTGCACCGACGTATGGCATTGCGACGCCATTCGAACTGGCGTCTTGTCTTTTTTCGGTACAACATGGTTCAAATACTGATGCACAAAGTCCACACGTTAACCGATAATTAACGATAGGTCTTGCCGCCGGCGCGGCGACTTGGTTTGATCACGCCCATGAGCACAACCCTGATCGAGGTCCGGCCGGCCAAAGCTGCAGATGCAACTGCGGTGGCGTCCACCCATGACGAAGCCTGGCGTTCCGCCTATCAGGGCATCATTCCCGGCGGCGAGCTGGAGAAGCTGATCAACCGCCGCGGCCCGCAATGGTGGGACAGCGCGATCCGTAAGGGCAGCCGCGTCAGCGTGCTCGTGTTCGGCGACAAGATCGCAGGCTATGCGAATTATGGCCGCAACCGCGCCCGCAGCCTGCACTTCGACGGCGAGATCTACGAGCTTTACCTGCGTCCCGAATTCCAGGGCCTCGGCTTCGGCCGCCGCCTGTTCGCCGCCGCCCGCCGCGACCTGATGCAGAGCGGCCTGAAGAGCATGGTTGTGTGGGCGCTCTCGGATAACGATCCCGCGACCGAGTTCTACCGTGCCCTGGGTGGCCGGATGGTGGCGCGCTCCTCCGAGCGTTTCGGGCCGAAGTTGCTCGACAAGGTTGCCTTCGCTTGGACCAACTAAAGATTGGACCAATTGAGCTGCTGAAAGAGTAGCCGGCAGCCTTTTCCCTCCGCCGATACCGCCAGCCTTTTCGCCGGTGATCGCCGGATTCATTATTTCACAAAAACACGATGGATCGGCGGGCCAAGCCCGCGTATGACAGCGCCAAATCGCTGCCGGGCGCGATTTAACCTCGGCAATAACGGAGCCTTGAATGCGTATCGATGCAGTCTCGATCGGGAAGAACGTCCCCCACGACGTCAACGTGATTATCGAAGTACCCGTGGGCGGCGAACCGATCAAATACGAGATGGACAAGGAGGCCGGCACGCTGGTGGTCGACCGCTTCCTGTACACGCCGATGCGTTACCCCGGTAACTACGGCTTCATCCCGCACACACTGTCCGACGATGGCGATCCCTGCGACGTGCTGATCATCAACACCCGCGCCATCATCCCCGGCGCCGTCATGAGCGTGCGCCCGGTCGGCGTGCTGTTCATGGAAGACGAGGCGGGCGGCGACGAGAAGATCCTGGCGGTGCCGTCATCGAAGCTGACGCAGCGCTACGACAAGGTGAAGTCGTATTCCGACCTGCCCGACATCACGCTGCAGCAGATCCAGCACTTCTTCGAGCACTACAAGGATCTCGAGAAGGGCAAGTGGGTGAAGATCCTGCGCTGGGGCGGCCCGGAGGAAGCGCACAAGCTGATCCTCGAAGGCATCGAGCGCCAGAAGAAGAAGGGCTGATCGTCATTCCGGGCGCGCGTCAGCGCGAACCCGGAATCCAGAGATTGGGGCGCGGGATTCCGGTTCGATGCTGCGCATCGCCTCGGAATGACACTCGTCATACCGCCGGCTTCGGCAGCCCTGCGATCGCGCACGCGGCGCGCAGCGTATTCACCAGCAGGCAGGCCACCGTCATCTGGCCGACGCCGCCGGGCACCGGTGTCACCGCGCCGGCAACGTCAAGCGCTTCCTGATAGGCCACATCGCCGACAAGCCGAGTCTTGCCGTCCTCCTTCGGAATGCGGTTGATGCCGACGTCGATCACCGTCGCCCCCGGCTTCAACCAGTCGCCGCGCACCATCTCCGGCCTTCCGACTGCGGCATAGACGAGGTCGGCGCGCTTCACGAGGCCGGGCAGATCGCGCGAGCGCGAATGCGCAATAGTCACAGTGGCATTCTCGTTCAGCAGCAATTGCACCAGCGGACGCCCGACCAGGTTGGAGCGGCCGATCACGATGGCGTTCAGGCCTTCAAGCGAGGCGTGCACGCTCTTGGTCAGGGTGATGCAGCCGAGCGGCGTGCACGGCGACAGCGCCTCGAAGCCGCCGGCGAGCCGGCCGGCATTCTTCGGATGCAGGCCGTCGACATCCTTGGCGGGATCGATCGCGTTGATGACGGCCTCGGTGTTCAGCCCCTTCGGCAGCGGCAGCTGCACCAGGATGCCGTGCACGGCCGGATCGCGGTTGAGCTTTGCGACGAGCGCCAGCAGATCTCCTTGCGACACGTCAGCCGGCAGCTTGTGCTCGAACGAGGCCATGCCTGCGGCCTGCGTCTGGGTGTGCTTGGAGCGGACATAGACCTCGCTGGCGGGGTCGTTGCCGACCAGCACGACGGCAAGGCCCGGCACCAGATTGTGCTCGCGCTTGACCCGCGCGACCTCGTCGGCGACGCGTGCACGGAGCTCCGCGGCGATGACTTTTCCATCGATGATCTTGGCGGTCATGTCAGTTCCTCAATCTGTCGATCTGGCCGAGACGAGCTGGCGCAGGGCTTCCCCGAGCCGCGCCGGGTCGCCATCGACCGTGATCTGCTTCAGCCGCGAGGTGGCTCCCGATTGCAGTTTTACGCTGGCCTTGGGCACCCCGAGCGATTTCGCCAGCAGCACCAGAACGGCCTTGTTGGCCTCGCCGCCATCGGCGATTGCGCGTACCCGTACCTTGAGCACGCTGCGGCCGTCGGCCAATTGCTCGATCCCCTCGATATCGTCGCGACCGCCGCGCGGCGTCACCCGCAGCGCGATGCTGATTCCGGCGGCCGCGTAGCGCCAGGGTTCCCTAAAGGCGTCTTTGGCAACCAAGGCGCTCCAGCCTGCTCAGATCACGTTGGGGTAGATGTAGTACAGAATCACCCGCTCGATGAACATGATGACTAGAATCACGATGATCGGCGAGATGTCGAGGCCGCCGAGGCTCGGCAGGAAACTGCGGATCGGCGCCAGGACCGGCTCGGTGATCCGGTACAGGAACTCCGCCACCGCCGACACGAACTGGTTGCGGGTGTTCACGACGTTGAAGGCGATCAGCCAGGACAGGATCGCGGAGGCGATCAGCAGCCAGACGTAGAGGTCGAGCACGATGATGACGATGTCGAGAACGGCACGCATGGCTTTTAAGACTCTGGCTTTGAAAACTCTGGCTGCGGGTGGGATTGACGTCTTGCGCTAGATATCGGTTCCCCCCGGCCCAAACAAGGGAAGTCGGTGCCGGGATGGCTAAAACCGGGTTACACGCGTCCTTGACTTGACCTTGGCGGGGACTTAAATGGCGCCCGGTTGTCGGCCGCGTTTACCAGAGCGGCCAGCAAAGGGGCCATAGCTCAGCTGGGAGAGCGCGTCGTTCGCAATGACGAGGTCGGCGGTTCGATCCCGCCTGGCTCCACCAGCCTTCGCAGGCTGCGCCTGCTTCGGCTCGGCAAGCCCTATCGTAGCGAAGGCTGCCGCGGCGTAGCCCGAAGGGCGAAGAAAGACGGGCTGTCTCAGCCATCAACGATCTCCGAAAATATCCAAACCACTCAGGTTACGCGTAGCGCACATCGCGCGCCATGATCGGCGCCCAGGCGTTCATGTGATCGGGACGATTGAGCGTAATGATCGCGATCTTGTCGCTCACCGAAGGCGCGATCACTCGGCGGCTTGCGCCAGCAGCGGCCGACGCGCCAGCCAGCCGTCGATGAAATGATCAAGCCAGGCGCGTTCAGCTACGTCATACACGGCACGATCCGCGAAATGATGATGCCGCTCGCGCGCGCCGGGCGCGCTGAGGCCGTCATAGCCGCGCGTGGTCCAGCAATGCATCATCGCGTAAGTCACGTCGGGGTGGAACTGGACACCGAAGGCATTGCCGGCGCGGAACGCCTGGATCGGAAAATCATCGCCTTCCGCCAGCAATTCGGCGCCTCGCGGCAATTCGAAGCCTTCGCGATGCCAGTGATAGACCTGCGCCGGCCAGTCCGGGCAGAGCGCCCGACCCGCAGCGGTCGGTCGGATCGGATAGTAACCGATCTGGGTCAGCGCCTGCGCATGCGGCGCGACGCGGGCACCGAGCTGCATCGCCAGCATCTGCGCACCGAGGCAAATGCCGAGGAACGGCCGCTGTTCTCGGAGCGGAATTTCAATCCAGTCGATCTCGCGGCGGATGTAGTCGTCGGAATCATTGGCGCTCATCGGGCCGCCGAAGATCACGGCGCCGGCATGCCGGTCGAGCGTTTCGGGCAAGGGATCGCCGAACCGGGGACGGCGGATGTCGAGGCGGTGGCCGAGCGCGCGCAGCGCATTGCCGACGCGGCCGGGTGTCGAGGATTCCTGATGCAGGACGATCAGCACCGGCAATCGGAGTTCGGAGGCGGCGGCACGCGACGCCCTGTTTCGGAAGGGCACCAGTTCTGCGCCACCAAACCTGTCCGTCCGGAACGACATGGCCTCTGCGAGTGCTATCGGATCCAGTTCGCCAGCATAGCTAAGCGAAGGTTAACATCGTGTGAGTTCGCGCACACGCGCCTTGAGATTAAAGCAAGCTCCGGGCCAGTACGGGGGCGCTCAAAGCGTTTTCGAGCGAAGTGGACACCGGTTCGCGCGAAGAAAACGCGTCAAAACAGCAAATCTAATGCCGCTGCCGCTGAAACCGGCTGGTGGCGAACAGGATGAAGGCGCGCGGGAAGAATCGCAGCGCGATCGGCACGATCTTGATGCCGAGGCCAGGCAGCACTGCCCGTTTGTTGGCCATCAGACCGCGATAGGCCTCACGTGCGACCTCACTGGCCGACACGTTGAGCAGGGCCGTATCATGTCCGGTGCCGACGCCGGCGCGTGCCTGGAATTCGGTCGGCACCGGACCCGGGCAAAGCACGGTGACGCGAACGCCGCGCGGCGCGAGCTCCGCTCGCAGCGCCTCGGTGAGGGAAATCACATACGCCTTGGACGCGTAGTAGACGGCCATGCCAGGGCCGGGCAGGAAGCCGGCGACCGATCCGACATTGAGCAGGCCACCCTTGTTCCTGATCAACTGATCGGCGAAGCGCAGCGACAAATCGGTCAAAGCGCGGACATTGACATCGACGATGCCGACCTGCTCATCGCGGTCGCGCTCGACGGCATCGCCAAACACGCCGAAGCCGGCATTGTTGACGAGATGATCGAGCTCGACACCCTCGGCCGCAAGTGCCGCGGCGATCCTCTCGCCGGCGTCGGCGTCCTGGAGATCGCAGACGATCACAATCGGCTTCTTGCCGTATTTCGAGGACAGCTCGTCCGCGAGCGCCTCGAGCCGGTCCGCCCGCCGCGCCGTCAATGCAAGGCGGTGGCCGTTGGCGGCGAACACGCGCGCCAGCTCCGTGCCTATTCCCGCCGAGGCACCGGTGATCAACGTTACCCGCTCAGTCACGATCGACGTCTCTTGAATTGAAGTGTTTTGGCCCCGCAATGGCGGAACGAGAGCATAGGCCGTACGTGACAGGCAAGCGGCGCCGGCAGCATGGCTGCTTGAACCGGCGACGGGAGTGCAGGAAAGCCGCGGAATTTGCAGGTGAATCCGGCCCCGGCGCGGCGCGGTTACATTAAAGTTTCGTCATGTGCTCGGTACAACCGGGAGGCGGCGGGGCCGAAACGGCTCAGCCGCCGATCGCGTCGTCCTTGACCTGACCGCCGTTTTGGCCAACAGCGCGCTCGGCGATGGCATGCTTCAGCTCGATGCGGTCGCGCTGGGATACCCCGAGCAGGTCGGAGGCGCGCCAGACGACGTTGTCCTCGAACTCGGTGACCTGGCCGTCCGCATAGACCAGCTCCCACATCATCCGGACGATGCGCTTGCGGCCCTCTTCGTCGAGCGAGCGCATGATGACACTGGTGAAATGATAGAGATCGACCGCCTCGCCCTCGACCTGGGTCGCATCCGCGATCAGCCGGTCCGCGGTGCCGCGATCGAGCCCGAAATGGCTTTCAATCAGGCTGTGCAGCTTGCGCTGCTCGGCCGCCGTCGGCTGGCCGTCCAGTGAGACCACGTGGACCAGCAGCGCGGTCGCGGCCAGGCGATAATCGCTGTCGTCGAAGGTGCGATTCTGGTCGTGCGGGGCGACGATGTCGGCGATGAATTGGCGCAGGCCGTCAAGCATATAAGGTCCTACCGAATTCGATGACGCCGCAACAAGCGCGGCCTTTACCAGCATTATATGATCGGGAAACTCAACCGGCGCAATGTGCGTCAGTTCCGCGCGCCGCATTACGTTTCGGCAATCCGTTCGCTGTCATTCCGGGGCGCGCGCGGCGCGAACCCGGAATCTCGCGCTACAATTTCAGGATTCCGGGTCTGGCCTACGGGCCATCCCGGAATGACGGATGATCCCTCACGGTATCTCGTACACCACCATCTTGTCGGCGATGCCGCGCAGCGCGGCCTGCTTCTGGATCGGCTTGATCGCGCGCCGCTCCAGCACCTCGGCGACCGCGGGGGCATCGAGCACCGGGCCGGTGATGTGGATCTCCTGCGCGGTCGACAGGCTCTGCACGCGTGCGGCGATGTTGACGGTCTGGCCGAAATAATCCTGCCGCTCGTTCAGCATCACCGCGAGGCACGGTCCTTCATGGATTCCGATCTTGAGAACGAGGTCGTTGGCGCCGCGCTGCGTGTTGAGCTCGTCCATCGCCGCGCGCATGCGCAGTCCCGCGGTGATCGCGTGCTCAGGCCTGACGAAGGTTGCCATGACGGCATCGCCGATCGTCTTCACGACAGCGCCCTTCTCGGCGGCAATGATCTCCAGCAGCGCGCGGAAGTGCGCACGGACGAGGTCGAAGGCGCTGAGATCGCCGACCCGCTCGTACAGCGCCGTCGACCCTTTCAGGTCGGTGAACAGGAACGTCAGTGACGTGATCTTCAAGCGCTGGTCGACATTGAGATTGTCGGCCTTGAAGACGTCGCGGAACGTCTGGTTGGACAGCATCCGCTTGGCGGTCAGGATCGGCTTGCGCTTGCCGATCATCTCGTGCAGCGCGTCGGCGGCAATCCAGACCGAGGGCAGCACGCGATTGCCCGATTGATTCTCGAGCGTGAGCCGCAACGGCCCGGGACGCATCACGGTGGTCCCGGTCGGCGCCTCCAGCTTGTTGAACATGATCGAAAGCTGCTGACGTTCGCTCGTCGGCTCGCCCTGGACGTCCAGGAAATGCGCAGAATGTGTGACCGGCTCGAAGACGATGATGAACTGGCTCGGCAGATTCAGCGAGAGGATCGCCTTTTCGCCTGCAGGCAATTCGAGTGCTTCGAGTGTCGCTTCGTTGATCAGGCGCGAGAACGATTCTTCGTTGATGTCGACGCCGGAGCTCCAGAACATCTGCCGCACATATTCCCAGATCGGCAACGTGTCGGGATCGTGAGCACCGATGCGGCGGACCTGCGGGCTGACGGTGAAAGCCACTTCGACCATCTCGTCGACGGACGCCTCGTATCCAGCCGCGCAGAGCGCGCAGTTGTAGTCTTCGTGCTTCAGTGACTTCAGTGTCGTGTGTGCACCCAGAACCCCTCCGCAGCCGGGACACAGCACGTTCCAACTCATGTCGAACAAGCCGAGCCGCGAGGCATGCAGGAATCCGGAAATGACCTTCTCCTGATCGAGCCCGGTACGGTTGGCGAAATCCAGCGCATTGATGCGGTTGAGATCGCGATCGTGACCGCTGGCGATCAGCTGCGCGATGGCCTCGACGACGGCGGGATCGGCGGTCTGCTTCAGAACGGAGAACTGGGCCTGGATGTCGCTCATGGCGCAACTCTATCTTTCTTGGATCACGCCGTCGGCCAAGCCATCGCCTGTCAACGACGCGTGATGCGGAACATGGGTGAGTGGTCCGGCTGGGTCGTGACGACGCCGAGCGGAATCACGGGATTGGTCGTATCGACGAGCTCGACCCGGAAGGCGCCGATCAGGCGCGCCAGCGCCAGCACGGATTCGGCCTGCGCGAACGGCGCGCCGACGCAGACGCGCGGTCCCGCGCCGAACGGCAGATAGGCGAAGCGATCGGGCGCCTCCGCCGACATGAAGCGTTTGGGAATGAACGCATTCGGCTGGTCCCACAGCTTCTCGTGCCGGTGCAGCAGCCAGGGCGCGATCATGATGATGTCGCCCTTGCCGATCTCGACGCCGGCTGCATTATCCTTGTCGCGCGCGGCCCGCGCGACCAGGAAGGCGGGCGGATAGAGCCGCATCGTCTCCTCGATCACCGCGCGCGTGAATTTCTGGCGATCGATGTCGGCCATGCTGTCGAGGTGCTCGCCGCGCGTCTCGAGCGCCACCTCCTCCTGCGTCTCCGGATCGAGCGCGAGCAGATACAGCGCCCAGAACAGCGCGGTCGCGGTGGTCTCGTGACCGGCGAGGATCATGGTCGCGACCTCGTCAACGAGCTGCTCGTCGGAAAAGCCCTTGCCGGTTTCGGGATCGCGCGCGGCGTCCATGAGATCGAACAGGTCGCGCGGCGGCGCGTCCGCCTTCTTGCCCGCGGCGCGCCGCTCGGCGATCAGCATGGCGACGAATTCGGTCCAGCGCTTACGGAAGCGGGCGCGGGCAAGATCCATCGGGGTCGGCCAGGACACCGGCAGCACCATATCGAGGAAATAGGGCCGTCCCAGCCGATCGGCGTATTCCATGACGAAGTTGCGCAACGTCGGCCCGTGCCGATCCATCCCGAACGAGAACATCGTGCGCCCGGCGATTTCGAGCGTCATGCGCTGCATGATCTCGCGCAGATCGACCGGCTCGCCCGTGCGGGTATCGAGCTTGGCGATGGTCTCATCGAGCACCGCGGTCATGTGCGGAACGAGGTTCGCAGTCGCGCGCGGCGTGAAGGCCGGCGCAAGCGTGCGGCGCTGAAACGTCCAGGAATGGCCTTCCGCGATCAGCAGGCCGTCGCCGAGCACGGGGCGCAGCATGCGGATGCCGGCCGGCGTGCGCGTGTAATTCTCATAATTGCTGAGCAGCACGTGCCGGATCGCATCCGGCTGGTTCAGGATGAAACTGTTGCGGAGAAAGAAGCGGCCCTTGATGACCTCTTCCTCATAGGCGCGCTGGCCCCAGGTTGCGATCATGTTGCGCCTGATCACGGCGACCCGGCCGAGGAACGACATCTCGTCGGGCGCACGCGGCGGTGCCGGAGGGACGATGGGCCGACGCACGCTGGCGATGTTCATGGCTCCCTCCCGAGAGATATGGCGCAGGTAAATAGCTAGTAAGTCAGCTCGGCAATCGCAATCCTGTTCTCGGCGGCAGGCCAGAGCCGTGCCACAATCCGTTCTTCGCCAAATTGGGCCACGATGTTACGCCCAACCTCGCTGGCCGGAAGACGCAAGGTTGCTGCCGCATCCGTGGGCACGCCCGGCTTGACGTCGGCTGGCTCCTTGCCGTCGAACAGCACCACGTCCCGCGGCAGGCCGAAATAGCCGCGCGGACGCGACATGATCACGACCGCGCCGGCATCCTTGTCTGCCGGGCCGAGCGGGCGCCCGGGCCTGAGGTGCACGACATCGGACGAGCGCGGGAAAGGCGAGCGGTAGATGTGTGTCGTCGGCGCCTCCGGCGAGGTCAGGACGAATTCGAGCGACCATGACGGATCGACCTGCGCCACGCCCCAGCGGCCGTCCGTTCCGGTCTTCGCGCTGAGCACCGCGTTGCCACTACGCTCACCGGTTTGGGGATCGACGCGGAAGACATCGACGGTTGCACCCACGACCGGACGATTGGTCGGCACGCCGCCCGGCGTGCCCGTCACGAGGCCGCTCAGCCTGACGCTCGGCTCCGGCACGATCGCGATCCGCGTCGGCTCGCGTCCCGCGATGAATTTATAGATCTCGCGGAAAGCGCGCGGATGGAACGCCACCTCGCGATGGTCGAGCGCGCCGAGCACGAGATTGGTGGCGCCCTTCAGCTCCGGCCCCTCGTTGGTAACATTGGTCGGCGTGCCGGGCTTTCCGATGAAGCGGCCGTCGGCTTGCGCATATTTGTCCATGCCGTCGCTGCGCAAGGTGAGGAAGGCAACGCCCGGCGTCACCTCGCTGTCGCCCTCGTTCAGGCCACGCAAAAACGGGCCACGGCCGTTGAACTCGTTGTTGGGCTGATCGTCGGTTGCGAACACGCCGTGATTGGGCGTGCCGCACAGCACGGCATGGCTGACACCGCCGACGCCGCCGCTTTTGATGACGTTGCGGATCGCATTGCCGCCGCGCGAGCTGCCGACCAGTGCCACGCGCGCCGCGCCAGTCCGGTGCTTCAGGTCTGCGATGGCGGCGGCTAGCTCGCGGCGCTGGTCTTCGGTCGAGGAGCGGCCGGCCTGCTCGACCTTGTCGTCGCTGCGCGCCAGGGGATCGGTGAAATTGATCGCCATCATGCGATCGCGCGCGATGCCGTTCGATTCCATCCGCCACAGCGTCGTCATCCAGAGCGCGTCGTAGTCGCCATTGCCATGGACGAACAGGATTGGCGGCACCTCGACGTTCTGCGCCACGGGCGCGGTCTGGGCCAGCGCCCCCATCCGCAAGCTCGCAACCGCGAAAGGCAGGCCGCCCACCCCTTGCAGGATTGTTCGTCGCGATAGCTTCATCTGTTCCTCCCGGCGAAACCTTCAGTCTTGCACCGCTTATACCGGCCTAACCACTGGACAGCGAAGGACTTTCGCGGGCATCACTGGTCTTGCCGAAATCATCCAAGACCACGTCTGCCAGCCCATATGGAAGGGGATATGACCGAGCAGCCGAACCGTCAGAAAATTGCGGCCGACGGCATTACCGCGCCGCTGCGCTACACCGTGTTCCGGCGCATCTGGCTCGCCAGCCTGCTCTCCAATCTCGGCCTGTTGATCCAGGGCGTGGGCGCGGCCTGGGCGATGACGCAGATGGCAGCGTCGGCCGACCAGGTGGCGCTGGTGCAGACCGCCTTGATGCTGCCGATCATGCTGATCTCGATGCCGGCCGGCGCGATCGCCGACATGTACGACCGCCGCATCGTCACCCTGGTCTCGCTCGCGATCGCGCTGACCGGCGCGTCCGCGCTGACGATGCTGGCCGGGCTCAAGCTGATCACGCCCGAGACGCTGCTTGCCTTCTGCTTCGTCGTCGGCAGCGGCAACGCGCTGTTCGGACCGGCCTGGCAATCCTCGGTCAGCGAGCAGGTGCCGCCCGAGGCATTGCCGTCGGCGGTCGCGCTGAACGGCATCAGCTACAACATCGCGCGCAGCTTCGGCCCCGCGGTCGGCGGCGTCATCGTCGCGGCGCTCGGCGCGGTGGCGGCGTTCGCCTGCAACGCGATCCTCTATCTGCCGCTGCTGGTGGTACTGCTGCTCTGGCGGCGCGTGGTCGAGCCGTCGCGACTGCCGCGCGAGAAGCTCAACCGCGCCATGGTGTCCGGCTTCCGCTACATCACCAATTCGCCGCCGATCAAGATCGTGCTGCTGCGCACATTGGTGATGGGCCTGATCGGCGGCGCCGTCATGGCGTTGATGCCGCTGGTCGCGCGCGACCTCTTGCATGGCGGCGCGCAGACCTACGGCATCATGCTCGGCGCCTTCGGCATGGGCGCGGTCGTCGGCGCGCTCAACATCCACGAGCTGCGCAAGCGCATGAGCGGCGAGGCTGCGATCCGCGCCTGCACCATCTCGATGGCGTTCGCGATGGCCGCGCTTGCCGTGAGCACGGAGCCGGTGCTGACGGCCACGGCGCTGGTGCTCGCTGGCGCAGTCTGGATGGCGGCGGTCGCGCTGTTCAACATCGGCGTACAGCTCTCGGCGCCGCGCTGGGTCGCGGGCCGCTCGCTCGCGGCGTTCCAGGCCTCGATCTCCGGCGGCATCGCGATCGGCGCCTGGGGCTGGGGCCATCTCACCGACTATGCCGGCGTCGAGGTCGCGCTGCTGGTTGCCGCCGGCCTGATGCTGGTCTCGCCGCTGCTCGGGATCTGGCTCACGATGCCGCGCGTCGGCGCCCGCAACGAGGATGCCGACGTGCTGGCCGACCCCGAGGTGAAGCTGTCGATCACCGGGCGCAGCGGACCGCTGGTGGTCGAGATCGAATATCGCGTGTCCCAGGAGAATGCGCGCGCCTTCCACAACGTCATGCAGGACGTGCAGCTCTCGCGCCAGCGTAACGGCGCCTATGGCTGGTCGATCGCGCGTGACATCGCCGATCCCGAATTGTGGACCGAGCGCTATCACTGCCCGACCTGGTTCGACTATTTGCGCCAGCGCAACCGCGCGACCCTGTCCGAACGCGCGCTGCATCAGCAGGCGATCGATTTCCACATCGGCCCCGAGCCGGTGCGCGTCCGCCGCATGCTGGAGCGGCCGTTCGGCTCGGTACGCTGGAAGGAAGAGACGCCGGACCGCGCAAGCAAGGAAGTGCTGCCGGTGGTCGCGACCGCGGCGGGGAGCAGCACGTAGATCTCGGGACGCGCCGTCAAGCGCGAATCCGGAACGACAGTCACTGCCCGTGGTCGGTCAGTACCTTGTCGCAGGCCTTGCTGAGGCGGGAGCGGTTCTGCTTGAGGCAGGCGAGCACGGCACCATCGCCATTGTTCATCACGGCGCGGCAGTGACGGCTGACATCACGCGCGCAGGCATCATGCCCGGGCTGCTGCTGCGCGGACGCAGCCGATGCGCACAGGATCAAAGAAACAGTGAGAAGAAATCTGGTCATCGCGTAATGCCTCAACCCGGAACAAAGTGCGGCGAAGCTAGTGCGACGACCCCTCAGCCGCAACGGCTTTATTGGCAGGCTGAGCTTATAGGTTGATTGGCGCTGCCGCGTGTACCCCGGCTTGACGCCGGGGCACGGCATACAGGGAGCTCGGGCATCGCAACGCTTGCGGCGTTGCGGGCTCTCTTACTGACTGTCCTGGGCGTCAGCGACCTTGCGTGAGGCGTCCTTGGCGAGGTCCTTGTCCATCACCGCGCGGCAGCCGGCGCTCAGGTCGGAGCGATGCTTCATCATGCACGCGGTGATCTTCGGGATGTTGGGGATTTCCGCCGAGCAGAGGCGGAAGGCATCGCCGGTGCACATCTGCTGCGCCTCGGACGAGAAGGCGAAGCTCGAGGTCGCAGACGTGATGGAGACGATCGCGGCAAAGCCCAGCGCCAGGCTGGCGTCGCGGATCTTGGCCGAAAAGGACTTGGTCATTTGAAGCTCCCATTGGCACCGCGGACAGCGGGCCGGTTGTTGATGGGACCTACGATGCTCCGGCAAAACAGTTTCCACTGTGATGACGGTCACGGGCAGGCCAGCCTCTGTGACATCGGTCACTTTGGCGCACCCGGCTGAAATTCCTCCGCATCCGCTGTCGTGTTGGTGTCACGTTAACTGTTCCTTCGCATTAATGGCTCGTCGCGCGGGGGATTCCGCCGGTTTGGTTGCGTAATTGGAAAGAGTAGCGATGCGTAATGCGTTGGGCCTGATGCTGGCCAGTGTAGTTGCCGCGGTCGTCATCGCCGCCGGCGGTTGGTTTTATTATTCCACGCGCGCCGACCAGGGCGCTCCCAAGACAGTTGCCGCCCGTGCCGCCGATCCGCTCCCGGCACCGGCGAAGCTCGCCGCCAGAGACGACGTCGAGACCACCGCCACGATCGCGGTCAAGCCGACGGCATTTGCCCAGGCACCCGCGCCTGCGCCTGCACCGATCATGCCGGTGCAGCCGAAGCAGGCCTGCGCCAATCCGAACGCGCTCGGGGTCTCCCGCGTGGTCGAGATCGACACCACCGGCGGCCCCGGCTTCGGCTTCGATCATTTCAAGCAGTTCGACTTCCTCACCGACAAGGAGGTCGTGCTGACTTTCGACGACGGTCCCTGGCCGGTGAACACCCCCGCGGTGCTGAAGGCGCTCGCGGATGAATGCACCAAGGGCCTGTTCTTCTCGGTCGGCAAGCATGCGACCTATCATCCGGAAATCCTGCGCCAGGTTCTGGCCCAGGGCCACACGGTCGGCACACACACTTGGTCGCACGTCAATCTGAACGGCAAGAAGATGACCGAGCAGATGGCCAAGGACGAGGTCGAAAAAGGCATCAGCGCGGTGAAATTCGCGCTCGGTGCCAACCCCGCGCCGTTCTTCCGCTTCCCGCAGCTTCAGCACAACCCGGCGATCGTGAGCTATTTCGGCACCCGCAACGTCGCGATGTTCTCCACCGATATCGACTCCTTCGATTTCCGGAAGGGCGCGACGCCGGAGAAGATCATCGAGACGGTGATGAACAGGCTCGACAAGCTCGGCAAGGGCATCATCCTGATGCACGATTTCCAGAAGCACACCGGCGAAGCGCTGCCGGCGCTGCTCGCGCGGCTGAAGGCCGGCGGCTACAAGGTCGTGCAGATCAAGGCCAAGACGACGCTTCAGACGCTGCCGGAATATGACGAGGCGCTGATGAAGGACCTGAAGGTGCCGACCGCCAGCACGACCCTGCGTCCGATCTCGAGCGTGGTGCAGACGGTTTCGCAGTAAGCTCGATCGAAACACTCTCTCAAAACGTCATGGCCGGGCTCTTGCCCGGCCATTTGCTTTTTGGAGCGAGCGATCGTCTACCAGTAAATGCCGTGGCGATGCAGCTCGCTGATGATGCGGCGCTCGGTCCATTCGCGTTTGCGCTTCGGCTTCTCCGCCCTTGCGGTCTTGGCAGGCTTGGTCGTCGCGACCGGCGCTGAGGCCGTCGTGGTCGTGACCGGAGCGGTCGCCGCAGCGGGCGCAGGGGCCACAACTGCCGGCGGACGGTCGATATATTTCGGGGCCTCCGCAGCCGGTGCGACTTCGCTCACCTGGGTCGCCGTGGTCGCGGCGGCCTGCGGAGCGGAGGTCTGCCCGGTTGCCGATGACAGCGACAGGCTGCGGTCGGCGGCATGGGCAGATGCGGAGGCCAGCACCATGGCGGCAACCAGAATGATCTTGCGCATGTGAAATCTCCCCGTGTTTGCGTGACGCGGACACTACGGGAGGCGGGGTGCAAGGTTATGTGATAGACGTCACCAAGCTGGCGCCGCACGCGACGCGCGCTCATGCGTGCCGCGTTCCTTTCGGCAATGCGCTGACAGCGATCTGATGGATTGAGCGCCCTGCCATGAATGCGTGGAGCAAGTGACCCTGCAAGCCGCGACAACCCGCTCGGCACGAGGTTGTCACCCATGTCTCAGGTACGTTCTGTTACCTATGTGTCCGGGCTGGACAATTCGAAGGCTGGTGCCGCAAGAGGGATTCGAACCCCCGACCCCGTCATTACGAATGACGTGCTCTACCGACTGAGCTATTGCGGCGAACCCTGCCGGGATCTCGGCGATGCCGGCCCCGATACGCGCGCTCCTGATATCGGGCATGGCTTGAATTGGCAAGGACAAGCGGGAGGCGAAATGCGCCTCACGCGCCCCAGCGGGACCAGAATCCGCGCCAGCCGCCAGCCTGGGCCTTGGCGTGGCCCTTGGGCGTGCCGATTTGTTCCGTAAATTCATCGCTCGGAGCCTCGTCATCGATCCCGGGATCATCGGGGGCGCGGACGATCGGGATGACGGCCTGGATCGGCGCGGACCCAGGCTTGCCGAGGTCCGCCCGGGTCCGGAACACCGGTGTTGCCGCAACGGGCGATGATTCGGCGGTCTCGAGGGCCGGTTTGACCGGCTCGGCGGGCGCGACCGCCGGCTCCTCCTTGGCGACGTCCTCGGAAGCCTCATTAGGAGCTTCCGTGATGGGCTCTTTGACGACGTCCTTGGCCTCGGGAGGCGAATTGTCCTGCGCGGCCGGCGCGGACACGGGCGGATCCACCGGCATTTCGGTCGGCGCCGCCGTCACCCGCTTCGGCGGCGGGGCAGCCAGCATGGCCTCCTCGAAGGCCGACGATTCGATCGTGGTGCCCTTGTCCGAAGGAAGGCTCGCGACCGGCGTCTGCCACTGGAAGGCATCGAGCCGGCCGGTGACCGGGGAGACCGGGCGCCAGCGGTCGCTGACATAGCCATCCGCGGTCCAGGCCGGATCGTGGCGGGCACGCACCGCGCGCAGGGTCCAGGCGCGGGCCCGGCCGCTGTCGCCATGCTCGGCGCGCTCGATCTCGGCCATCAGCAGCGCGACGCGCTGGGTCGGATCGTTGACGTAAGGCGCCAGCACCTCGCGCGCCCTCGCGAATTCGGACGCATCGATTGCGGCACGCGCGATCGCGAGCTGGCCCTCGACATGGCCGGGCTTCTCGGCGGATGTCTTGGCCGCGAGCGTCTCGACCCGTTGCAAACGCTGCCGGGCGGAATCGCCGAGCTTCACATGCGCATAGGCGTCGGCGAGATCGGGGTGCGGATTGGCGAGCCAGGCGGCCTCGACTAGCTTCATCGCACGGCGCACCTGATGCGCCTCGCTCTCGAATTTCGCGGCAAGAACGGCGGCCGGGACCAAAGTCGGCGCGAGCTTGACCGCCTCCATTACGCTCTCGCGCGCGACGTCGCGGTCCATGGTCTCGAGCTCCAGCGCGCGTGCGGTGAGCAGCACGCCGCGCTGGCGGCGATAGGCCGGCTTGTCGATCAGGCCCGCGGCCAGATTGGAATCGAGGATCGCGAGCGCACCGCTCCAGTCCCCCCGCGCGCAGCGGAAACCGAGCACCGCATGCGAGGCCCAGGTCGAGGACGGCGACAGTTTGATCGCTTCCTCCGCGATCATCACGGCGCCGGCCGCATCGTCGGCACGCTGCGCCTCGATGAACAGGCCGCGCAGGCCGAGCAGGCGGGTATCCTCACGCTCGGCCATGGCGCGGAAGACACGCTGGGCCTCGTCGCGATTGCCTTCGAGCTGAGCCGACTGCGCGTGCAGCAGCAGCGCCAGCGGATCGTTCGGGGCAAGGCGTCGCGCAGATTCGGCGTGACGGCGCGCAAGCCCGATGTCGCCATGGCCGATCGCGAGTAGGCCGTGGGTGATGGCGTGGCGGCCGCGCGCGTGGCGCTTCTCACGGCGGCGGCGGCGCAGACGTCCGGGCGCGCGCCAGATCATCGTCACGATGCTCCAGACCAGCACGACGGCCGCGGCGAACACCCCAAGCAGAAACACGAATCTCGGCAACGTCGTCGAGGCGCGGAAACCGCCCGCGGTCAGGACGAGATCGCCGGGCTGATCGGCAACCCAGGCCGCGCCGGCCGCCGCCAGCGCAATCAGGACAAGGAAGAGGACGATGCGAAGCATGGCGATCCCTATACGCGCTGATTGTTGCGCGAACCTTATTGAGCAGGCTTGGCGAGATCCGCCATGGCGTCGTCAGCGAATTTGCGTGAGGCGGCGAGCGCAGCCTCGCGCGCATCGGCCTTGTCGAGCCAGGCCTGCGCCGGCGCACGATCGGCCTCCGCCAGCGTCTTCAGCTCGCGCCGCGCCTCGACGAAATCGTTGCGGAGCGCCGCGGCCGTGACCCGCGCAACGATCGCGCCGCGATCATTGCCAACCCCGTCGGTCCGCTCGATGCGGACGAGCTTCGACGCTCCCGCCTGGAGACGTTCGACGATGCCGGCTCCGGCGGCCGGCGCCTCGGGCGGCGGCGAGAGCTTCGGCACGATGTTGAGCAGCTCGCGGCTCAGCGCGACCGGCGTCGGGATGCCGCTCGCCGCAAACGCTTCGAGCGGCTTCAGCGTGTCGGGCTTGGCTGCGAACGACCGCGCCGCGGCCAATTGCGACTGATAGGGATCGCCATGACGAACGGCGACGTCGAGCAGGGCCGCGGCCACCACATGACGCAACGGCTTGTCGTCCATCGACTTGGCATCGGCGATCTTCTCGCCCTGCTGCGCGAGCTCGGCCCTCTCGGTCCTGCTGGCGCGCTCGAGTTGCGCGACGCGATCGCTGAGAGCGGCAAGATCGGGCGCGGCAATGCTCGGTGCAGATTTGGCATCATTCAGAGCGCTCGCGGTTTTGTCGGACTGCGCACGCAGATTGGCGATGTCGCTGCGCAACGCGCTTGCGGATTTTTCGAGCGCGTCGATCCGCGCCACCAGGGCCGGATCGGCGGCGGGCTTGCCCGCCCTGGCTTCGACCGCGGCGACACGACCGGCGAGCGCATCGACGGTCGCGCTCGTCACTTGCGGCGCGGCTGGCGGCGCCTGCACGGCGGGCCAGCCCAGCAGCCAGCCGACCGCGATCACGAGCGCGGCGGCAACGGCGCCGGCGAACGGCGCAATGACCCAGGGCGAAATCGGCGGCGAGGGGCGAGCGGCCGCGGCCGGCTCCTCGACGTGCTCCGGCGCCGCAGCGGCGGGCCCGGATTTTGCATGCTCGGGCTCGGCGTGCTCCGGCGCCGGCTGAGCTTCAGGCTCACCTGCCGGCTCCTGCGGTTGCGTCGAGACGTCGGTCGCCTCGAGGTCGATGGTCGGCGGAGTGCGCTTGGCACGGCCGGGCTCGGGGGCCAATCCTGTGTCTTCAGGCTTGTCGTCGGCCATCGTGACGGTTCCTCACACTTCCATGCCAGAGCGGACCCGATTGCGTCGGATTCGGCCCGACCTCTTACGCCAAACGGGTCCTCAAAGCACGCTCCAAGGTATCAAATAAGGCATTTTCGTCCGGTGTTGCGGCCACCAGAACCTGCGATGCGCCGGCCTCGCGCAGCACGGCGGCCACGTTCTCGGACAGGCAGCATTGCGGGATCGCCAGCGCCGAAATTTCAACGCCTTCGCCCCGTGCCGCATCCAGGAAGGCCCTCGCGCTGCGCCGGGAGTAATGCAGCACCGCCTCGATTCCTTGAGCCGCGAATCCGTCGCAGACATCGCGCGGAAGAATTTTGACCGGCACCATGCGATAGGTCGTCTGCGTCACCACGCTGAATCCTTCCGCACCGAGCTCGCCGCCGAGATCGCGCGACAGATCCGCACCCGCGAGATAGAGCAGCGTGCTTTTTGCCTCTAGCAGCTTCTCGCGCGCGCTCTGCATCACCTTGTCGCGCAAGGAAACGGCATCGCCGCTGGCGACGATCACATTCGTGAAGCCGGTCTCCCGCGCAACCGCGGCCGTATGCTCGCCGACGGCAAACAGCGGCAGCTCCAAAAGCCCGAGATCGCGCAACTGCGGCGCGACGGCGCGGATCGCATTTGCTGACGTCACGATGATGGCGCCATAGCCCGCCTCGCTCTCGTCATGGAAGGCGACCGGCTCGAACTTGAGCACCGGCGCGAGCAGCACTGCATGGCCCCGCGCGCGCAAACTGTCCGCGGTCGCCTCATTGTCAGGATGCGGCCGTGTGACAAGAATGGACATCGCTGGTGTTCCCGGGCACGACGCATTGACGAGAACGGCCGCGCGTGACGATTGCGCAAGCCGACCCCGGAATGCTACCGCGTTACCAGAACTCCGCTTTCCGGATGAGCGCAAGGGCGCAAATTGGATAACAATTCGCCAATGCTGGTATTGGGCATCGAAACCACCTGCGACGAGACCGCCGCGGCCGTGATCGAGCGCGCGCCTGACGGTGCCGGCAGGATCCTGTCCAACATCGTGCGGTCGCAGGTCGAGGAGCACGCCCGCTTCGGCGGCGTGGTGCCGGAGATCGCCGCCCGCGCGCATGTCGACCTGCTCGACGGCATCATCGAACGCGCCATGGGAGAGGCCGGCATCGGCTTCGCCGAGCTCAACGGCGTCGCCGCCGCCGCGGGACCCGGACTGATCGGCGGTGTCATCGTCGGGCTTACCACGGCGAAGGCGATCGCGATGGTGCACGACACGCCGCTGATCGCGGTGAATCATCTGGAGGCGCATGCGCTGACGCCGCGCCTCACCAACGGAATCGAATTTCCCTACTGCCTCTTCCTCGCCTCCGGCGGCCACACCCAGATCGTCGCGGTCACCGGCGTCGGCCAGTATGTACGGCTCGGCACCACAGTGGATGATGCGATCGGCGAGGCCTTCGACAAAGTCGCGAAGATGCTGGGCCTGCCCTATCCGGGCGGCCCGCAGGTCGAGCGCGCGGCGGCAAGCGGCGATGCCGCGCGCTTCGTGTTCCCGCGGCCGATGCAGGGGCGCCCCGACGCCAATTTCTCGCTATCGGGGTTGAAGACCGCAGTGCGTACCGAAGCGAGCCGGCTCACCGAAATCACGCCGCAAGATATCAGCGATCTCTGCGCCAGCTTCCAGGCCGCCGTGCTCGATTCGACCGCCGACCGCTTGAGCGTTGGCCTAAAACTCTTCCGCGAACAGTTCGGCGCGCCGCATGCGCTGGTGGCGGCGGGCGGCGTCGCCGCCAATCAGGCGATCCGCGGCGCGCTGGACGACGTCGCGCGGCAGGCCGGAACGCAGCTGATCATGCCGCCGCCCGCGCTCTGCACCGACAACGGCGCGATGATCGCCTGGGCCGGCGCCGAACGTCTCGCGCTCGGCCTGACCGACACGATGGAAGCGCAGCCGCGCGCACGCTGGCTGCTGGACGCCAACGCCACGGCGCCAGCGGGTTACGGCAAGACGCGGGCGGGATATTGAATGATGTGGTGCTGCAATGAGCTCCCCTTCACCTCGCCCCGCTTGCGGGGAGAGCATAGGCCGCCTTCGGCGGCCGTCCTTAAGAGACGCCGAAGCAAAGCTTCGGCTACGTTGCATCGCGGCTGCAATCCACGCGAGGGGGGCTCTCCGCAAGTCTCTCTGTCACCGTCCCCGCGGAGACTCCCCCTCACCCCCACCCTCTCAGCGCGAGCGAAGCTCGTCGCGCCTCCGCAAGCCGGGAGAGGAAGTGGAGAGATTGAGCCATGACCGCATTCCGGTCCGTCGCGGTGATCGGGGCGGGTGCCTGGGGCACGGCGCTGGCGACAGTGGCTGCGCGGGCAGGGCGGAACGTGACGCTGTGGGCGCGCAATGCCGAGCACGCCACTCGGATCGCATCGACGCGCGACAATCCGCGGCTGCCGGGCGTGCGGATCGCGCCGGAGATTGTGGTGACGAGCGACCTGGCGCTCGCCGCACGCGCCGACATGCTGCTGATCGCGACCCCGGCGCAGCATCTGCGCGGTGCGGTCAACATACTGGCCTCGCATCTCGCAAAGCCCCTGCCGATCGTCGCCTGTGCCAAGGGCATCGAGCATGGCACCCACAAATTCATGACCGATGTGATTGCGGAAGCCGCGCCGCAGGCGCAGCCCGCGATCCTGTCGGGCCCGAGCTTTGCCGACGACGTCGCGCGCGGCCTGCCGACGGCGGTGACGCTGGCGGCGAAGGATGAGGCGCTGGCGAGCGAGCTTGTGCAGGCGCTGGGCTCCCCGACATTCCGCCCCTATCACTCCACCGACATCCGCGGCGTCGAGATCGGTGGCGCGGCCAAGAACGTGCTGGCGATCGCCGTCGGCATCGCGGTCGGGCGCAAGCTCGGCGCCTCGGCGCAGGCTGCGCTGACGACCCGCGGCTTTGCCGAGCTGACGCGTCTCGGCCGCGCGCTCGGCGCGCGCAGCGAGACGCTGACCGGCCTGTCCGGCCTCGGCGATCTGATCCTCACCTGCGCGAGCCTGCAATCGCGCAATTTTGCTCTGGGCCTCGCACTCGGCCGCGGCGAGCAGCCGCCCGCCGGCAAGCTTGCCGAGGGTGAGTTCACCGCGCCGGTACTGATCGAACTCGCAGCTTCGCAAAACATCGAGATACCGGTATCAGAAGCGGTCGCTTCGATCCTGAGCGGCCGAAGCACGATCGACGCGGCGATATCCGGATTGTTGACGCGTCCCTTCAAGGCAGAGGAATGAACATGGCGTACTGGCTGGTGAAATCCGAGCCCTCGGTGTGGTCCTGGGACCAGCAGGTGGCGAAGGGCGCCAAGGGCGAGGCCTGGACCGGCGTGCGCAATTACACAGCGCGCCAGAACCTCGTGAACATGAAGAAGGGCGACAAGGCGTTCTTCTATCATTCCAACGAGGGCAAGGAGATCGTCGGCATCGCCGAGATCATCAAGGAGGCCTACCCAGACCCGACCGACAAGACCGAGAAATTCGTCTGCGTCGACATCAAGGCCGACAAGCCCCTGAAGACCCCGGTCACGATGGCCGCGATCAAGGCCGAGAAGAAGCTCGCAAACATGGCGCTGGTGAAATATTCGCGCCTGTCGGTGCAGCCGGTAACGGCGGAGGAGTGGAAGCTGGTCTGCAAGATGGGCGGGCTATAAGCGCTCCGAAGTCGGCGCTTGCGTCTCCGGCAGTGCGAGCACCTCGCATGGCGAGGCAATGCCGCGCAGCTTGTGCAGTCCGAGCGCGATCAGAGGCATGTCCGTCTGCGCAGCAAGCGCTCCCGACACCAGCACGGTCCGGCCCAGCGGCTTGCACAATCCTTCGAGCCGGCTTGCGAGATTGACGGCGGGACCGATCGCCGTGAAGTCGAGCCGATTGGCGGCGCCGATATTGCCCCACAGCATCTCGCCGAGATGAAGCGCGGCGCCGAACGACAGCGGCGGCAGTCCTTGCGCGCTGCGCTCCGCGTTGAGATATGCCATCCCGGCCTCGGCCGCGCCTGCGGCACGCAGCGCCGCATCGCAGGCATGGCGGGGTGAGGCCTCGAGCACCGGAAAGATCGCGAGCACACCGTCGCCGATGAATTTCAGCACCTCGCCGCCGAAGGCATGGACCGCACCGGCGATGCGGTCGAACCAGGCGTCGAGCGCCGCGATGACATCGGCGGGTGGTGTGATCTCCGACAGGCGCGTGAAGTCGCGCAGATCCGCATAGAGCAGCGCCGCCTGAATGGTCTCGCCGAGATCGCGCCGCAGCGGCGCCGTCAGCACACGCGCCGCGCTGCGCTTGCCGAGATAGGCCTCGAGCGTCGCACGCAAGGTGGCGCGGGCGGCGAGCACGGCAAGCGGCGTCGCGGCGAACCGCGCTGCTTCGCGCAATTGCGCGATTTCGCCTGATGTGAACGGCCGCGGCCCGATCCAGCCGAGCGATGGCCCGTCTTGCCGTCCAACGACGTCTTCGTGCACCTCGCCGGCCGCGATGTCGCGCAGCCAGCGGCGACCGGCATCGTGGGGCGGGTCGGGCAACAGGCCGCCGGGTGCAAAGCCGAGCGCTTCGATCACCCGGCCGCTGTCGGCACGCCATAGCCAGGTCCGTTTCGCGATCAAGGGATGCGGCACCTCCAGCGTCAGGCTGCCGGCCGCAAGCGGCACCCCGTCGGCGACCAGATGCGCGCCGAGTTCCGCCAGCAGGCGGTCGGCCCCGGGACTGTCCGAGGCGGCGTCGACGAGCCAGGCGAGGGTCGGGGAGAGCTGCATGGTCCGATGATGGCGAATGCGGGCGGTCCTTGTCACGGGCAATCCTTGACGGGCCGCTTTGGCGCCGCCATCTGCCCCTCAGCAAAGGGATGATCGCCGATGACCGAATCCTTCGTAGTGCGACGCGAGACCCAGATCGCCGCCCCCCGCGCCACCGTCTTTGCCTATCTCACCGATCCCGAGAAGATCCTGAGCTGGATGGGCTCCGATGCGACCACCGAGCCGCATCCCGGCGGGCTCTATCTGCTCAAGGGCATCGGCCCGCGCGGCGGCGTCGGCCGCGGCGCCTTCCGCGAGGTCGTGCCGGTGCATCGTCTCGCCTACACTTTCGGCTGGGAGGGCGGACAGGAAGTGCCGCCCGGCTCGAGCTTGATCGAGATCGACCTGATCGAACGCGACGGCGGCACCCTGCTGCGCATGACCCATAGCGGCCTGCCGACCGAGGAGCAGGCGGCCGCGCACGCGACGGGATGGGCGCACTATCTGGGACGACTCACCACCGCGGCCGCGGGCGGCGATCCCGGCCCGGACATGGGTGTTTCTACCAAGGCATAGCTCTCGCAGGGCGGGCCCACGCATCTTCGCGACCATGGAGAGATGGGCGCGGCGCTTTGCGCTTTTGCCCACCCGGCAGTGTCGTTACACCGCCGCGGTCGCGACCACCTGCGCCAGCAGCTGCTCGCGCCGCGCCTGCGACCGCTGGCCTTTCATCGTCGCCGCAAAACGCTCCAGGATGCCCTCCTCGAAGGCCGTGACGATGGTGTCGTGGACGTAGCTCTTGCGGCAGATCGCCGGCGTGTTGGAGAGCTGGTCGGCGGCGGCGCGGATCGCGTCCAGCACCTGCTTCTTGCGGCCGCGCTGGCTGGTCGCCGGCGTGATCCGCGACAGCGATTCCACGACGACGGCGGAGGCCATCAGCGTGCGAAAATCCTTCAGCGAGATCTTGATGCCGGCGATCTCGCGCAGAAACGCGTTCACCTGCGTGGTGTTGACCGCGCGTACGACGCCGTAGGCATCGCGATACTGGAACATGCGTTTTCCCGGGACGCCGCGCAGGACGCCGATGGCGCGGACCAGCTTGGCCGCGTCGCACTCCTTGCGCACCGCCTTGCCGCCCTTCGCCTTGAAGGTCAGCACGAAGGAATCGTCTTCCAACGTGACGTTGGATTTCAGCAATGTGGTGGCGCCGCGGGTGCCATTGAGGCGGGCGTAGGATTCGTTGCCAGGGCGAATTGCGGTGCGCGCGATCAGCTCGATCACGGCCGAGAGCGCGAATTCGCGCGTCGGCTCCTCGCCCGACAGGAACGCCGAAACCTTGCGCCGGATCTTTGGCAGCGCGCCGACGAGCTTTTCCAGGCGATGCGCCTTGCGGTGCTCGCGGACCTTCTCCCAGTCGGCGTGATAGCGATATTGCAGCCGCCCCGCGGCATCGCGTCCCACTGCCTGGAGATGAGAGTTCGGGTCCGCGGAGTAGCGCACCTCGCGATAGGCCGGCGGCACCGCCATGGCGTGCAGCCGGCGGATGGTGCGTGCGTCGCGGATATGGGCGCCGTTGGGACGGACGAAGGAATAGCCCTTGCCGCGCCTGACGCGGCGGATGGTCAGCTCGTTCTGGTCGCCGAGCCGCAGGCCCAGCTCCTTGGCGAGGGCCTCGACCGTCGTCGCCGCAGGCGCTGTGTTGAAGATCTTTTCCGGGCTGGGGCGGGTGGAGCCGGCCGGTTTCGGCCATTGTCCGAGGGCCTTGGCCAGTGCAATAGCGGCAGGATCGGCTGAAGCGGGCCGCATCGTCCCGAGATTCTGCTGATCCATCATAGTGTTATGCCTTGACCCTGTTTGATGTCGTTCAATGCCGCTGTTCTGATTTTTGTTCCCTGAGGGTCTCTTCCGGACCCGGGTTAGCCACTTAGGGTGTTCCAAACCGTATTGCGAGTCCCGAATCAGTGAGAGACGGTTGCTAAATACCTCCGGCGGCGCATGGGCGCCCTGCACGGGCCTGTTCCGGAGATTTGGGTCAAAGACCCGAAAGCTCGCCGCTTCGGTCTGTTTCAGATTTGCGACAACGGGCCTGCGCAGCTTGATGCGCCGCATGGCGGGCCGCTCGCCGAAGGTCCAGCTTGTGCTGCTTGTCGGGGGCGGTTAGCCCGACGCATAATCGATTCAACGATCAGGTCAGCTTGCCAGTCGCATGCGTTCGACTTGGCGTAGGTGGAGGGAAACATGCCCGAGAAGATTTACGACGTCCCGGCGGAGTGGGCCAAGCGCGCCTGGATCGACCAGGTCAAGTACAAGGAGATGTACGCCCGCTCGATCTCGGACCCGAACGCATTCTGGGCGGAGCAGGCCAAGCGCATCGACTGGATGAAGGCTCCGACCAGAATCGAGAACGTCTCCTTCGCGCCCGGCAACATCTCGATTAAATGGTTCGAAGACGGCATCCTCAACGTCGCGCATAACTGCATCGACCGGCACCTCGCCAAGCGCGCCAACCAGACCGCAATCATCTGGGAAGGCGACGATCCCTCGCAATCCCGGCACATCACCTACAAGGAGCTGCATGACGAGGTCTGCCGGATGGCGAACATCCTGCGCACCCGCAATGTCAAGAAAGGCGACCGCGTCACCATCTATCTGCCGATGATCCCGGAGGCGGCCTACGCGATGCTGGCCTGCGCGCGGATCGGCGCGATCCACTCGGTGGTGTTCGCGGGCTTCTCGCCTGACAGCCTCGCCCAGCGCATCAACGACTGCAAGTCCAAGGTCATCATCACCGCCGACGAAGGCCTGCGCGGCGGCAAGAAGGTGCCGCTCAAGGCCAATGTCGATGCGGCGCTCACCAAGGCCGACGGCGTCGACTGGGTCGTCGTGGTGAAGCGCACCGGCGGTCAGGTCGAGATGAATCCGTCCCGTGATCTCTGGTATCACGACGCCGCCAAGATGGTGACGACGGAATGCCCGGCCGAGCACATGCATGCCGAGGATCCGCTGTTCATCCTCTACACGTCAGGCTCGACCGGCCAGCCCAAGGGCGTGTTACACACCACGGGCGGCTATCTCGTGTTCGCCTCGATGACCCATCAATACGTCTTCGACTATCACGACGGCGACATCTACTGGTGCACCGCCGACGTCGGCTGGGTCACCGGCCACAGCTACATTTTGTACGGACCGCTGGCCAACGGCGCGACCACGCTGATGTTCGAAGGCGTGCCGAATTATCCGGATAATTCCAGGTTCTGGAACGTCATCGACAAGCACAAGGTCAACATATTCTATACCGCGCCGACCGCGATCCGCGCCCTGATGCAGTCGGGTGACGAGCCCGTGAAGAAGACCTCTCGCGCGAGCCTGCGCCTGCTCGGCTCGGTCGGCGAGCCCATCAATCCCGAAGCCTGGGAGTGGTATTATCACGTCGTCGGCGACGACCGCTGCCCGATCGTCGACACCTGGTGGCAGACCGAGACCGGCGGCATCCTGATCACGCCGCTGCCGGGCGCAACCAAGCTGAAGCCGGGCTCGGCGACGCAGCCGTTCTTCGGCGTCGTTCCCGAAATCGTCGATGCCGATGGCAAGGTGCTGGAAGGCGAGACCACCGGCAATCTCTGCCTGACGCGCTCCTGGCCGGGGCAGATGCGCACGGTCTATGGCGACCACGCCCGCTTCGAGCAGACCTATTTCTCGACCTACAAGGGCAAGTATTTTACGGGCGACGGCTGCCGCCGCGACGCCGACGGCTATTACTGGATCACCGGCCGCGTCGACGACGTCATCAACGTCTCCGGCCATCGTATGGGCACGGCGGAAGTCGAGAGCGCGCTGGTCGCGCATGAGAAGGTCTCGGAGGCCGCCGTGGTCGGCTTCCCGCACGACATCAAGGGTCAGGGCATCTACGCCTATGTCACCCTGATGGCCGGCGTCGAGCCGACCGACGATCTGCGCAAGGAGCTCGTCACCTGGGTGCGCAAGGAGATCGGCCCGATCGCCTCGCCCGACCAGATCCAGTTCGCCCCCAGCCTGCCCAAGACCCGCTCCGGCAAGATCATGCGCCGCATCCTGCGCAAGATCGCCGAGGACGAGCCGGGCAGCCTGGGCGACACCTCGACCTTGGCCGATCCCGCCGTGGTCGACGACCTCGTCAAGAACCGGCAGAACAGGAAATCGGCGTAAGCACCCTCTCGTGCCCCGGACGCAGCGCAGCGCGCCGTTGCGGTGCGCTGCTGAGCCGGGGCCTATCCAGCCGCGCGAACAAAGAGCTGGATCCCGGCTCTGCGCAGCAGCGCTATGGCGCTGCAACGCGTCCGGGACACGAGCCTACCTTTCGCACCGGCGCACCTCCTCGAACTAACGGCCGCTCATACGCTCACGCTCTTTTCAGGGCGCGTGCGGGCAGAGCCGCATCTTTCCGGCCGAGTGTTGTTTTCTTGTTATTTACTTTATTTCGAACATTTCCTTTGTTCCCCCTGCTGGCGGGCCCTGGGCGGCCGTGCGCGGAAACCATCCGGTTAACGCGCGCGGTTAAGAATGTCTGGGCATGCCGGCGATTGCCGGTTTTGCGTAGATTTCGACGGATCCGTTCGGGCAAGGGGAAATGCGATGTCGATGAGGATTGCGGTGGCGTTGGCCGCCACCATCGGAGCAGGGGTCTTGACGTCGACGGCGGCCGAGGCGCGGCCCGAAATGGTGGGAGCGCACCTCGCCGACTATTCGCCGGGCACCATCGTGGTCAAAACCAGCGAGCGGCGGCTCTATCTCATCCTCGATAACGGCCACGCGGTGCGTTACCCGGTCGGAGTCGGCAAATCCGGCAAGCAGTGGGCCGGCACCACCCGCATCGACGGCAAGTATCTCAATCCGGCCTGGTCGCCGCCCGCCGAGGTCAAGCGCGACAAGCCGAACATGCCCGACGTCATTCCCGGCGGCTCGCCGCGCAACCCGATGGGCGTTGCGGCGATGACGCTGGCTGGCGGCGAATACGCCATCCACGGCACCAACGTGCCGGGCTCGATCGGCGGCTTCGTCTCCTACGGCTGCATCCGCATGCTCAACGACGACATCACCGATCTCTACAGCCGCGTCTCCGTCGGCACGACGGTGGTCGTGACGCGCTGATCGTCACCAAATCGGAAACTGAAAGAGCCGCGTCATCCGACGGGGCTTTTTTTGTTACCAGAAGCGCCAACTGCGCGAGCACCAGCCGTCGCGATGGCCGCCATTGTAGCTGCGCGCGTAGCCGCCGGCGAGCATTGCCGCCGAAACGTTGGCGGTTCGCCTGGTCGCGACGTCGGCGAGAACGCGACCGTACTTGTCCTGGCCAAGATTGTAGATCGTGACGCCGCCCTGGCCGAGCAGGTTGCGCAGCGCATCGCTGGCGGCTTCGGCCTTGTCGAGCTCGGCCTGACAGGACGCTTTCATCTCCGGCGCGTCGATGCCGCGCAGACGGACGCGCGCGACGAAATCGCGGCCGCCTTGCTGATGCACTCGCGCGAGGAAAGTATCGCCGTCGACGGTCCTGATGACATCGACCGCCAGACGCGCGGCGGAATTGCCGGACTGCTGCACGATGATCTTGGCATCGCGTGACTGTCCGTCATCTGCATGCGGATTGGGCCAGATCGTTCCCTGGCGAAAGCCGAGCACGATCGCGGTCACGACGCCGACCACGAAGATCCACGGCAGCAATCCGGAGAGGCGACGGCCGAACGGCGAGCCGCTGTAGGAGGGCCGATGGGAATGGCTGGGGTCGAAGCGTGACATCCGCGCACGCTAGGGCTGAGTCGGCTGAACCGGCAAGGTGCCTTAGAAATCCGAGGCGATGCCTTTGCGCTCCCAATCGCCGTAGCGGGTGGGTTCAGGCCCCTTCGGTCCCTGCAACTCCTTGGGCGCCGCTTCAGCATGCGCCGCGGCTGCAGCTTGTCGGCGCGCTTCGGCTTCGGCCAGCGCACGCTGGGCGGCCGGGGAGAGCGGCTTGCGATCAGGAACGGAGGGCTGGTCACTCATCGTGGCGTTCCTAGCGCAGGATTGCGGGAGGCGCGAGGTCCAATATCGCATTGCTGAAATGGTAATCGTGGCCTGTAAAGGCGAGAGGCCATTCTTACATTTGGCATATTCGCGTGCGAGAGATCGGCTTCTCGAGGCATGCGCCCATCGCGGCGGAACTGCCGCTCGCTCAGAACCTTGCTACCGCATGCCATCTCAACGTTTCGTCCCTCCGTCCGAAGTGCCTGGTCTTGCGGCACGGCGGATTGCCGCCGACATCGTCGACGGCGTGCTGCACAAGCATCGCACGCTCGACGACCAGCTCGACGGCGCGGGTGCTCACCCCGGACTGAAGACGCTGGCCGACCGCGACCGCGCGCTGATGCGCCGCCTGGTTGCGACCGTGCTGCGCCGGCTCGGCACGCTCGGCCATGTGCTGTCCCGCCTGCTCGACAAGGGCATTCCCTCCGACGCGCCGCGCGCGCAGAGCGCGCTCTTGATCGGCGCCGCGCAGATCCTCTGGATGGACGTGCCCGATCACGCCGCGGTCGACCTCTCGGTGCGTCTCGTGCAATCGGATCGCCGCGCCGCGCGCTACGCCGGCCTCGTCAATGCCGTGCTGCGCCGCTGCGCGCGCGAGGGCAAGGCGCTGGTCGAAGAAGTCGCCAATCAATCGCTGGACCTGCCGCCCTGGCTGCTCGCGCGCTGGAGCGCGCACTATGGCGAGGCAGCCGTGCGGGATATGGCGCTGGCGCTCGGCCACGAGCCCTCGCTCGACCTCACCGTGAAGTCGGACCCCGCGCAATGGGCGAGCCGGCTGCATGGCGAGACGCTGCCGACCGGGACGGTGCGGATGCTGCTGCACGGCTCGGTGACGATGCTGCCGGGCTTTGCCGAAGGACAATGGTGGGTGCAGGACGCCGCCGCCGCGCTGCCGGCCCGCCTGTTCGGGGACATCAAGGGCAAAGCCATCGCCGATCTCTGTGCCGCCCCCGGCGGCAAGACGGCGCAGCTGACGCTATCAGGCGCGCATGTCACCGCGATCGACCGCTCGCCTGCCCGGGTGGCGCGGCTGCGCGAGAATCTGGCGCGGCTGTCGCTCCAGGCCGAGACCGTTGTCGCCGACGCCGTGGAATGGGCCGGCCCGACCGAAGGCTTTGACGGCATCCTGATCGATGCGCCCTGCACTTCGACCGGCACGATCCGTCGTCATCCCGACGTCGCATGGCTGCGGCAGGAGTCTGATATCGCTGCCCTGGCCGCGCTGCAGCAGCGGCTGCTGAAGAAATCCGTCTCGCTGCTGAAGCCCGGTGGGACGCTCGTCTATTGCACCTGTTCGCTGGAACCAGAGGAGGGCGAGCAGGCGATCGCTGCCCTGCTTCAGGCAGAGGCGGGCCTGCGCCGCGTGCCGATCGAGGCGTCCGAGGTGTCGGGACTGAGCGAGATCATCACCGCAGAGGGCGACCTGCGCACCCTGCCCAGCCATCTGCCGAACCCCGATCCCAAGCTCGGCGGGCTCGACGGATTTTACGCCGCCCGGCTCGTTAAATCCTGATTTTGCACCGGATTTTGCCGCCACGATCCTGATTCGGACCGTTCAAGGTGGTGTCAGCCCTCCGATTTTGGGATTAATAAGGATTCGTCGGAATCCTCTCCCCTCCAAGGCAAGGCGTGTCGGTCGCTCAACGCAGACGTATCTCGACGCTGGTGATGAACCGCTTCGCGCGGAACATGCTCGCGCGCGCGAGCGGCGGTTCTGTTGCGCTGTCGCGGGTCTGGCCCGCACGCACCGACCGGCTCATCATCGCGCCGCATGATCTGCGTACCGCGGATGCGACCCGCGCTGCGGAGATCTATGCCGGCCGCTTTGTCTTCGCCGGCAAGATCGTCAATTGCCACGGCCGCTCGATCTTCGATCTCGAGCCGCCATCGGAGGATTGGGAGGTCGCCCTGCTCGGCTTCGGCTGGCTGCGCCACTTACGCGCCGCCGACACCGCGCTGACGCGGGCCAATGCACGGGCGCTGGTCGAGGACTGGATCGCCAACCCCGCCAACAAGCGCCGGCCGGTCGCGCGGCGCGCCGACGTGCTGGCACGGCGCGTGATCTCGCTATTGTCGCAGGCGCCGCTGGTGCTGGGCGACACCGACAACAAATTCTATCGCCGCTATTTGCGCGCGCTCGCGCGCGAGATCCGCTTGCTGCGCTACACCATGGTCGACATCCCCGACGGGGTGCCGAAGCTCCAGGTGCTGATCGCGCTGTGCTACACGGCGCTGTGCCTCGCCAACCAGGCGCGCCGCATCCGCAGCGCGTCGAAGAAGCTCTCCGATGAGTTGCAGCGGCAGATCCTGCCCGACGGCGGCCACATCTCGCGCAACCCGGGTGCGCTGATCGAATTGCTGATCGACCTGTTGCCGCTCCGGCAGACCTTTGCCGCGCGCAACATCGCGCCGCCGCCGGCGCTGCTCAATGCCATCGACCGCATGATGCCGATGCTGCGTTTCTTCCGACACGGCGACGGAAATTTCGCGCTGTTCAACGGCATGAGCGCGACGCCCTCGGACCTGCTCGCGACACTGCTCGCCTATGACGACACCCACGGCGCGCCGATGGCGAACATGCCGCATACCGGTTTCCAGCGGCTCGATGTCGGCCAGACGACGCTGATCATCGACACCGGTCCGCCGCCGCCAGCCGGCATCAGTCACGACGCCCATGCCGGCTGCCTGTCGTTCGAACTATCCTCCGGCATCAGCCGCATCGTCACCAATTGCGGCATGCCGACCACGGGCCGTGACAATTGGCGGCCGTTCGCGCGCGGCACCGCGGCGCATTCGACGCTGACCTATCACGACACCTCGTCCTGCCAGTTCGTCGAGATGTCGGCGATGAAGCGGCTGCTGCACGGCTCCCCCGTCACCAGCGGGCCGGTCGAGGTCGAGAGCTATCGCGAGGTGGTGCAGAACGGAACGATGCTGACGACCTCGCATGACGGCTATCTCTCAAAATTCGGTGCGATCCATCGCCGTGTGCTGATGATCACCAATGACGGCGCGCGCATCGACGGCGAGGACACGCTGTCGCCACCGCAGGGCGGGCGCTTCAAGGGCGCGGATGCCGATTTCGCGCTGCGCTTCCACCTGCATCCGGCCGTGAAGGCGAGCCGGCTGTCGGATGCCCGCGGCGTCATGCTGGTGCTGCCGAACCGCGATGTCTGGACCTTTGAAGCGCTCGACGACAAGGTTGACCTTGAGGACAGCGTGTTCCTGGCCGGCAATGACGGGCCGCGCCGCACCGCCCAGATCGTGATCCGCCAGGACGCGCGGCAGGCGGCCTCGATCCGCTGGAGCTTTGTGCGTTCGACCGCTTCGCCGGCGGTCACCAATGCGCGCCGCAACGCCCGTCGCGAGCCGGAACTTCCGCTGTAGACAGGCGCGATCCGCCCCTATCTACCCGTTGAGACGGGCGCCGAAAGCTGCTATCGAGCCCTCGCTCGCGCGACTGGCGACCTTGGATGGAGCACCATCGGGAAGCGCGGGACACATCCGCCGCGCGCCTGGGCATAGACACTCCCTGAACAGAGGATCTTGCTCATGACTGACCATCCCCGCCGCGTCACCCGCGCTCTTCTCTCCGTTTCCGACAAGGCCGGCCTGATCGAGTTCGCCAGGGCGCTTGCCGCGCATGATGTCGAGCTGGTCTCGACCGGCGGCACCGCGAAAGCTATCGCCGCGGCCGGCCTCAAGGTGAAGGACGTCTCCGACCTCACCGGCTTCCCCGAGATGATGGATGGCCGCGTCAAGACGCTGCACCCGAAGGTGCATGGCGGCCTGCTTGCGATCCGCGACAACAAGGAGCACGCGGAGGCGATGAAGGCGCACGGCATCGCGCCGATCGACCTTCTCGTCGTCAATCTCTATCCGTTCGAGGCGACCGTCGACAAAGGCGCCGGCTTCGAGGATTGCATCGAGAACATCGACATCGGCGGACCCGCGATGATCCGCGCCGCCGCGAAGAACCACGACGACGTCGCCGTCGTGGTCGAGGCAGAAGATTACAAGGCCGTGCTCGACGAGCTCGCTGCCAACAACGGCGCGACGACGCTGAAGCTGCGCCGGCGGCTGGCCGCGAAGGCCTTTGCGCGCACCGCGGCCTATGACGCCGCGATCTCGAACTGGTTCAACCGACAGCTCGAGATCGAAGCGCCCGATTTCCGCGCCTTTGGCGGCCGGCTGATCCAGTCGCTGCGCTACGGCGAGAACCCGCACCAGACCGCGGCGTTCTACGCGACGCCGGACAAGCGCCCGGGCGTTTCCACCGCGCGACAGCTCCAGGGCAAGGAGCTCTCCTACAACAACATCAACGACACCGATGCGGCTTATGAATGCATCGGCGAATTCGACGCCAAGCGCACCGCAGCCTGTGTCATCGTCAAGCACGCCAACCCCTGCGGCGTCGCGGAAGGCACGAACCTCGTTGACGCCTATCGCAAGGCATTGGCCTGCGATTCCACCTCGGCTTTCGGCGGCATCATCGCGATGAACCGCGCGCTCGATGTCGACACCGCGCGCGAGATCACGAAGATTTTCACCGAGGTGATCATCGCGCCTGACGCGACCGAGGAGGCCATCGCCATCATCGGTATGAAGAAGAACCTGCGCCTGCTGCTCGCCGGCAGCATTCCCGATCCCCGCGCGCCCGGTCTCACAGCCAAGACGGTCGCCGGTGGCCTGCTCGTGCAGAGCCGCGACAATGCCGTGGTCGACGACATGACCTTCAAGGTCGTGACCAAGCGTGCGCCGACCGATGCCGAGATGCGCGATCTCAAATTTGCTTTCCGAGTCGCAAAGCACGTCAAATCCAACACCATCATCTATGCCAAGGATCTCGCCACCGTCGGCATCGGCGCCGGCCAGATGAGCCGCGTCGATTCAGCCCGGATCGCGGCGCGGAAGGCGGAGGATGCGGCGAACGAGCTGAAGCTTGCCGAGCCGCTGACCAAGGGCTCGGTGGTGGCGTCGGATGCGTTCTTCCCCTTCGCCGACGGCATGCTCGCCTGCATTGAGGCCGGCGCCACCGCCGTGGTGCAGCCCGGCGGCTCCATGCGCGATGACGAGGTGATCAAGGCCGCCGACGAGCACGGCATCGCCATGGTGTTCACGGGCACGCGGCATTTCAGGCATTGAAATTGCTGTCATTCGGGGGCGCGCGTAGCGCGAACCCGGAATCTTGCTCGACAATCTCGGGATTCCGGGTTCATCGCTCGGCGATGCCCCGGAATGACAGTGCGGATGCTAATCCCGCACCCGCATCAACAGCCCCAGCCCCGTAACGAAAAACACCACCAGCACGGCCATGCCGGCCTTCTGGCTCGCGGTCGCGGCCGTGATCATGCCGATCAGCAGCGGGCCGATGAAGGACGTCACCTTTCCGGTCAGCGCGAACAGGCCGAAATATTGCGCGATGCGGTCCTTTGGCGCGAGGTGGATCAGCAGCGTGCGCGAGGCCGCCTGAAGCGGGCCGCCGGCGGCACCGATCAGACTACCCAGCACGAGATAGGCGCGCTCGGCCGCGCTCGAGAACAGGGGCGCGCCTGCTTGCGGCGGCGCGACCTTGACGAACAGCACACTGTCCTTGTCGACCAGAAGGATCGCCGCCACCGCCAGCAGCAGGATCAGCAGGCTGCCGGCGATCACACGCTTCGGTCCGAGACGGTCGTCGAGCTTGCCGCCAAGCCACGCGCCGAACGTGCCGGCAATCGCCAGCATGATGCCGAACGTGCCGATCTGGATCGTGTGCCAGCCGAACGTGCCTGCGGCATAGATGCCGCCGAACGCAAACAACGACACCAGGCCGTCGGTGTAGATCATGTTGGCTAGCAGGAAGGCCGCGAGCGATTTCTGCTGCGGCAGGCTCTTGATCGACTGCTTGAGCTCCAGCAATCCTTCGCGCAGCGCCGCGCCCAACGGCCGCTTCGCCGGATAGTCCGGCGTGAACAGGAACATCGGCGTCACGAAGACGATGAACCATATTCCGGTGAGCGGTCCCGCGGCGCGGTCGCCCTGGTGGCTGGCGGGATCGAGCCCGAACAGCGGCTTAAAGCCGAGCAGCGTCCGTCCGGTCTCGGGATTCGCCGCGAGGAAACCGAGCACAATGATCAGGCTGACGATGCCGCCGATGTAACCCGTGGCCCAGCCGGTGCCTGAGAGCCGGCCGATCCGATCCGGCGGCACCAGGCTCGGCATCATCGCATTGTTGAAGACGGTGGCGAATTCCGCGCCGACGCTGGCGAGCGCGACCGCGGTGAGCAGCGGCGGAATGACCGAGGGATCACCGGGCCTGCCGATCCACAGCGTGCAGGAGGCCAGCACCAGCACGGCACCGAACCCCGCGATCCAAGGCTTCCTGCGGCCGGACGCGTCGGCGATTGCGCCGAGCACCGGCGACAGCAGCGCGATCGCAAGACCCGCGCTGGCCATCGCAAAGCCCCACAGCGATTGCCCCGTGGCCGCATCTGGCGCAACGCTGGTGGCGAAATAGGGCGCGAACACGAAGGTCGTGATCAGCGTGAAATAAGGCTGCGCGGCCCAATCGAAGAAGATCCAGCTGACGACGGCGGCGCGCGGCGGATAGGTCCGCTGCACGCCGGCCATGCGCACATCCTGGGCGATCGTCGTCATCACGCAGTCCTCATCACGAACAGTTTTGCCTCACCGGGCGCAAACCGTATAGCATTACCATGACATGTGTGAACTGGCCCGAAGCCACTGCGGAAATTTGATCATGTCGTCACCTTCGACACGGCGGATGTTTTTCGCCTTCATGGCCGCTCTGGCGTTTGGTCTTGCGTCTGCGACCGCACAGGATGCGCGGCGGACCTATGTCCCGCCAGCACTCGACGGCGTCCATGCCGTTTCCGCCGAGCGCGGCATGGTGGTGACACAGGAGAAGATCTCTGCGCATGTCGGCGCCGATATCCTGGGACGCGGCGGCAATGCGATCGATGCCGCGATCGCCACCGGCTTTGCGATGGCAGTGACCTATCCTCGCGCCGGCAATATCGGCGGTGGCGGCTTCATGGTGATCCATTCGGCCGAGCGCAACGAAGACATCACGATCGATTATCGCGAGACGGCACCGGCAGCGACCACGCCGCAGATCTTCCTCGGTCCGGACGGCAAGCCCGATCCGGCGAAGTCGCGAGATTCCGCGCTCGGCGTCGGCGTACCCGGCACGGTGGCGGGCCTGGCTCTGGCATTGGATAAATACGGCTCCGGCCAGTTCACGCTGGCGCAGCTGCTCGAACCTGCGATTGCGCTTGCCCGCGACGGCTTCATCGTCAGCGACGACATCGCCGACAGCCTACCCGCCTGGCACGGGCGGCTCGCGCGCTGGCCTGCTTCGGCCAGGATCTTTTCGCGGCCCGATGGGACCTCGCTCAGTGAAGGCGACCGGCTGGTGCAGAGCGATCTCGCCGAAACGCTGTCGGCCGTGGCCGCTCAAGGCCCGCGCGGCTTCTATGAAGGACCGGTCGCGGACAAGATCGCCAAAGCCGTGACCGATGCCGGCGGCATCATGACGTCGGCCGACCTGAAAATCTATCAGCCAGTGATCCGCGCACCCGTGCGCGGCACCTATCGCGGCTACGATATCGTCTCGATGCCGCTGCCGTCCTCAGGCGGCGTGGTGCTGGTGGAGACGCTCAACATCCTCGAAGGCTTTCAGCTCGCCGATCTGAAGCAGGGCTCGCCGGCATCGCTGCATCTCTTGATCGAAGCCATGAAGCGTGCCTATGCCGATCGCGCGCGCTATCTCGGCGATCCCGCCTTCGTCAGCGCGCCGATCGAGACCCTCACCGCGAAGGACTATGCAGCCAAGCTGCGCGCGGGCATTTCCGCCCAACGCGCCACGCCATCGAAAGCGCTCGTGTCCGCCGCCGCCCCGCCGCGGGAGGGCAGCAACACCACGCATTTTTCCGTCGTCGACGCCCGCGGCAACGCCGTCAGCAACACCTACACGCTCAACTTCAGCTATGGGGTCGGCCTCGTTGCCGAGGGCACCGGCGTGCTGCTCAACAACGAGCTTGACGATTTCACCGCGGCGATCGGGGCGTCCAATGCCTACGGCCTCGTCGGCTTCGAGGCCAATCTGCCCGGGCCCGGCAAACGGCCGCTGTCCTCGATGTCGCCGACCATCGTGCTGAAGGACGGCAAGCCGGTGCTGGTGACGGGCTCGCCCGGCGGCAGCCGCATCATCTCGACCGTGCTCCAGGTGATCGTGAACGTTCTCGACTACAAGACGGATGTTGCGGCCGCCGTCGCCGCGCCGCGGCTGCATCACCAATGGCTACCGGATGAGGTCCGCGTCGAGAGCGGCTTTCCCGAGAAGGTGCTGTCCGAGTTGAAAGCGATGGACCACGTCATCGTCGAGCCGATGGGGCAGACCTCGGCCAACTCGATTCTCGTGACCGCCAACGGACCGCTCGGCGCGCCCGATCCGCGCACCCGAGGCGCAGAGGCAGCAGGGCAGTAACTCTGCCCTGCATGGCGCGAAGCCCCTGCTCCGGCTTGCGCAAGCTGCCGCGCGTGCTACCACCGTCCGGCCAAAGACACTGCCGGGAAACGCACATGACGATCGCCGATCCGAACCAGCGTATCGAACGCGCCGAGATCGAGGATACCAGCCTTCTCGCCTTCTACCGCGACATGAACGTCGCCGAACGCCGGACCTTCTGGGCTTGCGCGGCGGGCTGGGCGCTCGACGGCATGGATTTCATGATCTACCCGCTGGTGATCGGCACCATCATCGCGCTGTGGAAGGTCGATGCGGGCTCGGCCGGTCTTGCCGGCACGGTGACGCTGCTGGCCTCCGCCATCGGCGGCTGGCTCGGCGGCTATCTCTCCGATCACATCGGCCGGGTCAGGACGCTCCAGATCACGATCATCTGGTTCTCGTTCTTCTCGCTGGTCTGCGCGGTCGTGCAGAATTTCGGCCAGCTCCTGATCGCGCGCGCCGTGCTCGGCCTCGGCTTCGGTGGCGAATGGGCCGCCGGCGCGGTGCTGATGGGCGAGGCGATCCGGCCGCAATATCGCGGACGCGCGGTCGGCTCCGTGCAGTCGGGCTGGGCAGTGGGCTGGGGCCTTGCGGTGCTGTCGCAGGCGATCCTGTTCTCGCTGATGCCGGCGGAGACGGCGTGGCGCTGGATGTTCGTGATCGGCGCGCTGCCGGCGCTGCTGGTGTTCTATATCCGCCGCTCCGTCACCGAGCCGGAGATCGCGGCGGAGGCGCGCGCCAGGCAGGCGGCGAGCGGCGACCGGCCGGCGCTCTGGGAAATCTTCTCAGGTCCCATCCTGAAGACCACGATCCTGGCGTCGCTGATGGCGACGGGCTGCCAGGGCGGCTACTACGCCATCACTTTCTGGGTGCCGCAGTTCCTGACCAAGGAGCGTCATCTGTCGATCGTCGGCTCGACCGGCTATCTCTCGACGCTGATCATCGGCTCCTTCATCGGCTATCTCACCGGCGCCTGGCTCGCCGACCGGATCGGGCGGCGCAATCTGTTCCTGATCTTCTCGATCGGCGCGATAGCCGTGGTGCTGCTCTACACGCAGCTGCCGCTCACCAACGAGATCCTCTGGGTGCTCGGCTTCCCGCTGGGCTTCTTCGCCTCGGGCTATTTCTCGGGGATCGGCGCGTTCCTGACCGAGCTCTATCCGACGCGGCTGCGCGGCTCCGGCCAGGGCTTCTGTTACAATTTTGGCCGCGGCATCGGCGCGCTATTCCCGTTCCTCGTCGGTGCACTGTCGGCAACGACGTCGCTTGCGAATGCCATCGCGATCTTCGCGGTGGTGGCTTACGCGGTGTTCTTCATTGCGGCGTTTGCGCTGCCCGAGACACGCGGGCGCGTGCTGCACGCGGATTGACTAGCACCGTCATCCCGGGGCGGTGCGCAGCACTGAACTATCGTGCGCAATTGCGCACCTTGAGGATCTCGAGATTCCGGGTTCACGCTTCGCGTGCCCCGGAATGACGGAGAAGGTCGCTACCGCCCCACCTGATACGGTCCGCCCTTCTCCAGTGCACGCGCATAGGCCGGCCGCGCGTGGATACGCTCCAGAAACGCCATCGCCTTCGGATGACCCTGCTCCAGCCCGCCGCGCGCTTGCGCAGCTTCGAGCGGGAAGCTCATCTGGATATCGGCCGCGGTGAATTCGTTGCCGGCGAACCACTCGCTCTTGCCAAGCTCGGTTTCCCAGTAGTCCATGTGCTGCTTGAGCTGCGGATTGACCAACGCAGTGAGCGCCTGGTTCGAGACCTTGCGCACCAGCGGGCGCAGCAGTGCGGGCGCGCGCTTCGGCATCAGCGTGAACAGCAGCTTCAACAGCAGCGGCGACATCGCGGATCCCTCCGCGTAGTGCAGCCAATAGGTGAAGCGCAGCCGCTCGGGCGTGTTCGGCGGCGGGATCAGCCGGCCGTTGCCGTAGGTCGCGACGATATATTCGATGATCGCGCCAGACTCCGCGATGGTGTTGCCGTTGTCGGTGATGACGGGCGACTTGCCGAGCGGATGGATCGCGCGCAGTTCCTTCGGCGCGCGCATGTCCGGCTGGCGCTGATAGCGCACGATCTCGTAGGGCACGCCCAACTCCTCGAGCAGCCACAGCACGCGCTGCGAGCGGGAATTGTTGAGGTGGTGAACGGTCAGCATCGGTGGAGTCCCCAGGCTAGGCGTGGTCAATCGGCCGCGCCGTTCGTGCCAGCCCGGGAACACAATGTCGAGCCATCGGTAATGGATATTTTCACCCGGGTATATTGACGGGTCTAATTTACCCGGGTATTAAGCCGCCAACGCTGCTCAAATATGGCAATGATTCCAATGCAGAAGATTTTCACCGCATTCCAGGGTCCGCGCCGCCTGGCGTCCGGGCCGGCCGGAGAGGTCGCGCTGGTCGTCAAGCGCGTGGCGCCGCGGCCGGACGAGCCCATCATCATCTTCGAGGACGCCACGGGCCGATCGATCGATTTCGATCTGCGCGGCGGAGATCGCGAGGTACTGGCGCGGTTGGCCAAGCTCCTCCCATCGGCGGTCGAGGAGACTGCAGCACCGAGCGAGCCGCGCGGGCGCGGCCGGCCGAAACTCGGCGTGGTCGCGCGCGAGGTGACACTGCTGCCACGGCACTGGGAGTGGCTCAACGCGCAACCGGGCGGCGCGTCGGTCGCGCTGCGCAAGCTCGTCGACGAGGCGCGGCGTGCCAGCGGCGATAAGGATCGCGAGCGGCAGGCGCGCGATGCGGCCTATCACTTCATGTCGACCATGGCGGGCAACCTGCCGCAGTTCGAGGAAGCTTCGCGCGCATTGTTCGCGGATGACCGGCGGCGCTTCACCGGGCTGATCGCGGACTGGCCGACCGACATCCGCGACCACGTCGTCAAGCTCGCCTACAGCGACCGCGCTTAAGGCGCGGCGTTCCTCACAACCCCATCGACGGCCGAGCCGCGCATTGCGCGCGGTGACGGCTTCGTGCGCTCTGTTGAAAGGCCTATCCATGTCTGCCGCCAAACCGCTCTGGACCACATTCCTCCGCTTTCTCGCCCCGTTGATGCTGAGCAACGCGCTGCAATCGCTGTTCGGCACCGTCAGCAACGTCTTTCTCGGGCAGATGATCGGCGTCGACGCGCTCGCCGCGGTGTCGGCGCTCTTTCCGGTCATGTTCTTTTTGTTCGCCTTCGTTATGGGGCTGAGCACCGGCGCCACCGTTCTGATCGGTCAGGCGTTTGGCGCGGGCGAATACAACAAAATCAGAAGCGTTGTCGGCACGACGCTGGCGGTCGGCCCCCTGCTCGCGATTTCCGTCGCATTGATCGGCGGGACCTTGAGCCGGCAATTGATGATGGCCCTCGCGACGCCCGCGGACATCCTCGACCAGGCCAGCGCCTATGCGCGCGTCATGCTGCTGACGATGCCGCTCGGTTTCGTATTCCTACTGACGACGGCAATGATCCGCGGTGTCGGCGATGCGCTCACGCCGCTGCTGGCGCTGGCATTGTCGACTGCGATCGGCCTGATTCTGACGCCGATGCTGATCCGTGGCTCAGTCGGACTGCCCGCCGCTGGCATCACCAGCCCGGCATGGGCGGCTGCGATCGCCAACGCGCTGACGCTGCTCGCGCTGGTCATCTATCTGCTGCGGACGAGACATGCCCTTGCGCCTGATGCTGCACTGCTGCGTCATCTCCGGCTCAATCGCGCCGTGCTCGGAAGGATCCTCGGCATCGGACTGCCGAGCGCCATCGGCATGGTGGTGATGGCAATCGCCGAACTGGTGCTGCTCGGCCTCGTCAATGGCTTTGGGTCCGACGCTACCGCGGCCTACGGCGCCGTCAACCAGGTGATGGGCTATACGCAGTTCACGGCGATGTCGATTTCGATCGCGGTGTCGATTCTGGGCGCGCAGGCGATCGGCCGCGGCGACAGCGCTGGGCTCCACGGCATCGTACGCACCGGGCTCGCGTTCAACGTTGTGCTGACCGGCGGGCTGGTGGCGCTGGTCTATCTCGTGCCGCGCGCCGTGCTCGGCCTCTTCATCACCGACGGCGCCGTGCTCGATCTGGCGAAAGGACTGCTGTACGTCGCCCTGTGGAGCTCGGTGCCGTTCGGCCTTGCGACCACATTTACCGGCGCGATGCGCGCCGCCGGCGTGGCGCTGACGCCGATGCTGCTGTCGATCTTCGCCATCGTCGCGATCGAGCTGCCGTCCGCGGTGATCCTGAGCCGCACCATCGGCTTTGCGGGCGTGTGGGCGGCCTATCCGATCGTGTTCTGCGCCATGCTCGTCTTGCAGACGGGCTATTACCTCCTGGTCTGGCGCCGGCGCGCGGTCCGGCGTCCGGTCTGATCATCAAAGTATTACGACCATCATTAAACGGTGGACCCGTGGCGCGGGCTGCGCCACAATGGGCAAAAAGCGACACCAGGGAGAACGATCTTGACCCGCACAGCCCCGCAATTCCTGTTCGATTTCGGCAGCCCGAACGCCTATCTCAGCCATCTCGCGATCCCCGCGATCGAACAGCGCATCGGCGTCAAGTTCGAATATGTGCCGATCCTGCTCGGCGGCATCTTCAAATCGACCAACAACAAGTCGCCGGCCGAGACGCTCGCCGGCATCAAGAACAAGCGCGAGTTCCAGCAGATCGAGACCGAGCGCTTCATCAAGCGGTTCAAGGTCCAGCCCTACGTCTTCAATCCGCATTTCCCTGTCAACACGCTGAACCTGATGCGCGCGGCCATCGCCGCGCAGCTCGAAGGCGTGTTCGAGACATATGTCGAGGCCGCCTTCCACCACATGTGGCGCGAGCCAAAGAAGATGGACGATCCGCAAGTCGCGGCGAAAGCGCTGGCGTCCTCCGGTCTCGATGCGCAAAAGCTGTTCGCTCGCGCCCAGGAACCGGAAGTGAAGGGCAAGCTGATCAGGAACACCGAGGAGGCGGTTGCCCGCGGCGCTTTCGGGTCGCCGACCTTCTTCGTCGGCAACGAGATGTTCTTCGGCAAGGAACAGTTGCGCGAGGTCGAGGAGATGGTGCTCGAGAAGTAGCCCCCTCATTCTCCGGCGACAGAATGTGATCGCGGCAGCATCCTGGATTGCTTCGCTTCGCTGGCAATGACGACTATAGATGAACCGCCAATAGCAACAAAAGGAATATCCCATGCGCATTCTCGTGGTCGGCGCCGGCGCTATCGGCGGCTATTTTGGTGGCAGGCTGTTGCAGGCCGGTCGCGACGTCACCTTCCTGGTCCGCCCGCGCCGCGCCAGCGAGCTCGCGAGCGCCGGCCTCGTCATCAAGAGCCCGAATGGCGATGTGACCCTGAAGAATCCGCCGACCGTGCAGGCCGACACGCTCAAAGAGAAATTCGATGTCGTGCTCTTGAGCTGCAAGGCGTTCGACCTCGACGACGCCATGAAGTCGTTCGCGCCCGCGGTCGGTCCGAACACATCGATCATCCCGATGCTGAACGGCATGAAGCATCTCGATATCCTCGACGAGAGGTTTGGCAAGGAGCGCGTGCTCGGCGGGCTCTGCGCCATCGCCGCGACGCTGAACGAGAAGCGCGAGGTGGTGCAGCTCCAGCCGATGCAGTCGCTCAACTACGGCGAACGCGACGGCAAACTGTCGGATCGCGTCAAGGCGATCGACGAGGTCTTCAAGAGCGGCATCAATGGCGCCGCCGCCAGCCAGAACATCATGCAGGATATGTGGGAGAAGTGGGTGTTCCTGTCCTCGCTTGCAGCTTCCACCAGCCTGATGCGCACCTCCGTCGGCAACATCCTCGCCGCGCCCGGCGGCCGCGACTTCTTGCTGGGCATGCTGGATGAGACCAGCGCGATCGCGACTGCGTCAGGCTATACGCCAGGCGGCCCGTTTTTCGAGCGCGTGAAGGGGAATCTGACGACCGAGGGCTCGCCGATGACTGCCTCAATGTTCCGCGACATCCAGGCGGGCCTGCCAGTCGAAGCCGATCACGTGATCGGCGATCTCATCGCGCGCGCCGATGCCGCCAAGGTGCCGGTGCCGAAGCTGCGCATCGCGTATACGCATCTCAAAGCATATGAGAGGCAGCGGGCGAGCTAACCACGGCACTGTCGTCCCGGGTTAGCGCTCTGCGCGCTCCGGACGACGAGCTGTGGTGATGGCTACACCGAGCCTTACTTGAAATACGCGAGATAGTGCGAGACCGCGGTAATCTCCTCGTCGCTCATGTGATAGGCGACATCGGCCATCGCGGCGACGCCGCCGCCGACGCGCGCGCCCGCTTTGTAGTCGTGCAGCGCCTTGACCAGATATTCCTCGCGCTGGCCCGCGAGCCGCGCCACCGCCTTGGTGCCAGCAAAGCTATCGGTGTGGCATGAGGCGCAGCGGCGGCCGGCGGCCACTTGCGCGCCCTTCTTCGACAGATCGGGATCAGTGTCCTTCGCTGCCTTCGGCGGCGTCATTTGCGAGAAATAGGCGCCAAAATTGCGGATGTCCTCGTTGGCGATCTCCTCCACGATCGGCTGCATCTGGTCGTTCTTGCGCGAGCCGGCGCGGAAGAATACGAGCTGCCACTGGATGAATTGGTCGGGCTGGCCGGCCAGCGAGGGGATATTCTCCGTCTGCGAAATGCCGTTCTCGCCATGGCAGCCGGAGCAGGCCGCGGCCTTATCCTTGATCGCGGCGTTGTCGGCGGCGCTTGCTGGAACGAATGCAAGCGTTACGAGCGCAACCGCGCGGATTGCGTGCGAGATGAACTGCCGGCGCATGGGTGGGATTCCGATCTATCGAGGTCGTCATTCCGGGGCGCGCCGCTTGGCGCGAGCCCGGAATCCATAACCACGAATCGGGGTTAGGGGTTCCGGACTTGCGCGCGAGCGGCGCGCAATCCGGAACGACAGCATTGGACGATGAAATGGAAAAGCCGCGGCCGTCACCGGCCGCAGCGTTCGTTCGTGCCGGCTACTTCTTGCTGTAGCTGATGCGATAGATCGCGCCGGCCCAGTCGTCGGCGACGAGGATCGAGCCGTCCTTGGCAAGGATGATGTCATCGGGACGGCCGAGATAGCCCTGGTCGCCCTCGATCCAGCCGGAGGCGAACACCTCCTGCTTGGCGTTCTTGCCGTCGGGCCCGACGATCACGCGCACGATGCGGCCGCCTTGGTACTTGTGGCGATTCCAGGAGCCGTGCTCGGCGATCAGGATGTTGTTCTTGTATTCGGCGGGGAATTGATCGCCGGTGTAGAACTTCATGCCGAGCGGGGCGACATGCGCACCGAGATTCAGCACGGGCGGCGTGAACTCGGAGCATTTGTGGCCCATCGCGAACTTCGGATCGGGCAGGTCGCCCTGGTGGCAATAGGGATAGCCGAAATGCTCGCCGATCTTGTTGATCATGTTCAGCTTGTCGCTCGGCAGGTCATCGCTGATCCAGTCGCGCGCGTTCTCGGTGAACCAGTACTTGCCGGTGCGCGGATCGACGTCGCCGCCGACCGAGTTGCGAACGCCGAGCGCCCAGATTTCCGCATTGCCGGTCTTGGGATCGACGCGGCGGATCTGCGACACGCTGGTCGGGGGAATGCCGACATTGAAGGGCGGTCCGAACGGTATGAAGAACCAGCCTTCCTTGTCGACGGCGATGTACTTCCAGCCATGCGCGGCATAGGACGGCATGTCGTCATAGACGACCTTGCCCTCGCCGGGATTGTCGAGCTTGTTCTCGATATCGTCATAGCGGATCAGCTTGTCGACGGCGATGACGTAGAGCGCGCCGTCCCTGACGGCGAGCCCCGTGGGCATGTTCAGCCCCTTGAGGATGGTCTTGACCTCTTTCTTGCCGTTGTTGTCCTTGATGGCATAGACGTTGCCGAGGCCGAACGAGCCGACGAACAGCGTGCCCTTGTCACCCCAGGCCATCTGCCGCGCGGCCAGCACGCCGGAGGCATAGACCTCCATCTTGAAGCCCGGCGGCAGCTTGACCTTCTTGACGATGTTGGCGAGCTCGGCGTCGGAGGCGCCAGTCGGCGCACCCGAAGGCGGCGCGAGGCCCTTCTGCGCCTCGGTCTCGTCGCCCAAGAACCAGTCATCCGGTGGATGGGTCCAGAATTCCTTGGTGCCGGATTCGTATTTCTTCAGCGCCCGATTCTTGTCCTCCTGTTGCGCATTGCCGACGCTGGTCCCCGCAAGAAGGGCTACGGCTGCAAGCGCCAACACGGATCGATGGAACATCGATGTCATCGCGTCACTCCCCTAAGGCAGCCGTCAAGGACGCGCTTTATTTTGTTATGGCTAGTCGAGAGACGAAGTTTGGGATCCGCCGAGCGGCAGACGCAAAAAGGTTAGCACATCTGCCAGCGGTGAGAAGCGAGTCGGGTACGCTGCAGTTACGCTCAGTAAAAATTGAGACGGAATGTCAATCAACGCGCCCCCGCACTGTCGCTGCAAGCGGAATCAAGATCGCGCGCGACCTGGTCTGCAGACAGCACGAGGGGCATCAAACCAAACTGCGAAACAACCCCATGCACAGTAGAACGGCTCGGGCCGACTTTGCTCGCGGCGACGCCGAGCAGACACTTGATGCATCGAGCAAAATGACGAACGCGGCGCTCATCAGGCGACGGGGTAGGGCCCGTCGTCGAAAGCCGCATCATGATATCCCTTCGAACCGACTACGCGCGCTAACGCGCTGCGGAAATCGCGGCCATCGCGAAGGCTGCGCAGCACATGGGCAAAGTCGAATTCCGGCCGCCAGCCGAGCTCGCGCCGCGCGCGCTCATTGACATAGACGCGGTCGATCCGCGGAAACAGCCGCCAGCCGCGCGCGGCATAGAGCTGCTCGCAGTCGGGATAGAGCGCGCGCACGACAGCGGCCGCGTCGCGCGCCAGCGCCGCGAGATGGTGCTGTGCGAACGGGCTCGTGGCCGAGACGATGTAGCGGCCAAAGCCGATCTTCGGCGCGCGCTCGACGGCCAGCAGATGCGCGCTCACCGCGTCCGCTATATCCACGCGGCGATAGAGCAGCTCATTGGCCTGTGCGTTGTCCAGCGGGTAAGCAGAGCGCATCGCGGGATCGTCATCGTCCTCCGGAAAGAAGCGCGAGGTCCGCAAGATGACGACCGGCAGACCGCGCTCGCGAAAGAACAGCTCGCAGAGGGTCTCGGCCATCAGCTTGGTCGTGCCGTAAATGTTTTTTGGCACCGGCGGCAGGTCCTCGGTGACCCACACCGCCGCCTGGCCGGCTTCGGGGCGAAGCTGCGAGCCGAACGCGCTGGTGGTGCTGGTGAAGACGAGGCTGCGCACGCCGGCGGCAGCCGCTGCCTTGAGCAGGTTGAGCGTCCCGGTGACGTTGGTGTCGACGAAATCCTGCTTGCTGTGGGTCGCCACATGCGGCTTGTGCAGCGTCGCGGTGTGGATCACGGCGGTGACGCCGTCGATCTGCTCCCGCACGAAGTCGGGATCGACGATCGAGCCGACCGCGTCGGTGAAGGGCGAAGCCTTGAGGTCGATTCCACGTGCCGAGGAACCGCGCCCGCGAAGCGTGCTGAGAATCGCCTCCCCGAGGTGACCCGCGCTGCCCGTAACCAAAACTGTCATGTGAGACCCAATACAGCCACCCGCGGCATGGAAAACCGCGTCCCGACCCGGTTTGGCTGGATGCTCTGGGAAAAATTGGAGCGGGCGAAGGGGCTCGAACCCTCGACCCCGACCTTGGCAAGGTCGTGCTCTACCACTGAGCTACACCCGCATCCTGTTTCGGTCGCATGACGCGCCGGCAACGGCTGTCGTATGCCAAAAGCGGGAGGGGAATGCAACAGCTACCCGCGGTATAGATTGGTATCTTTGAGGCCCCAAATGGAGCCGAACGCGCGGCAAATCGACCAAAATGCCCTGGAACCGCCGAATTGCCCGTGATGGATTGAAATTCGGCCGTCCCGGCCCAATTTTAGCGCCGACACCACAGCATAAGAATTGGCGACGTGCTAAAGAGCCGCCATTCCAGACATCAGACGAGGGAATCCCGTGACGATCATCGACCAGGGTAACGGAGCGGCGAGCCCGGCTGCGGCCGATCTGATCAAAGACACCACCACCCAGACCTTCGTGAAGGACGTCATCGAGGAATCGAAGCGCCAGCCGGTGCTGATCGACTTCTGGGCGGAGTGGTGCGGCCCCTGCAAGCAACTCACCCCCGTGCTGGAAAAGGCGGTCAAGGCGGCCAAGGGCAAGGTCAAGCTGGTCAAGATGAACATCGACCAGCACCCGGCGATCCCGGGCCAGATGGGCATCCAGTCGATCCCGGCCGTGATCGCCTTCGTCAACGGCCAGCCTGCCGACGGCTTCATGGGCGCCGTGCCGGAAAGCCAGGTGAACGCCTTCATCGAGAGGCTGACCAAGGGCATGACCGCGCCGGGCGAGGTCAACGTCGCCGAGATCGTACAGGAGGCCGAAGCGGTGCTGGCCGAGGGCGATGCCACGGCGGCCGCGCAGATCTATGCCGAGGCGCTCCAGCATGATTCGACCAACATCGCGGCCCTTGCCGGCCTCGCGAAGTGCTATGCCGTGTCAGGCGCGATGGAGCAGGCCAAGCAGACGCTGGCCATGGTGCCGGAATCCAAGCGCAACGACCCCGCGGTGAAGGCCGTGCAGACCACGATCGATCTCGCCGAGCAGGCGGAGCAGCTTGGTCCGGTCGCCGAGCTGGAACAGAAAGTCGCCGCAAATCCGCTCGATCATCAGGCACGATTCGACCTTGCCACCGCGCTCAACGCGCAAGGCAACCGCACTGCGGCCACCGAGCAGCTGCTCGAAATCGTCAAGCGCGACCGCAAGTGGAACGATGACGGCGCCCGCAAGCAGCTGGTGCAGTTTTTCGAGGCTTGGGGCGGCACGGATGATGCAACCGTCGAGGGGCGCAAGCGTTTGTCGACGATCCTGTTCTCGTAAGGAAAGAGCGCGACTATTGTTTGAGCATGATCTGAGCGGAAAACCGCTACACGCTTTGCGCTAGCGCGGCCCTGCGGGTCCGCATCCATGCTCTAGCGGGGACCAGATGCCGATCAACATCGAATATCGCGGGCCCGCCGACCTTCCGGAGATCATTCCGGTGTTCCCGCTGCCTGGCGCGCTGTTGCTGCCACGCGGCCAGATGCCGCTCAACATCTTCGAGCCGCGCTATCTCGCGATGGTCGACGATGCGTTCCGCGACGGTCATCGCCTGATCGGCATGATCCAGCCCGACGTGGCGCATTCGCCGAAAAATTCGGACAAGCCGGCGCTGTTCCGCGTCGGCTGCGTCGGCCGAATCACCCAGCTCGCCGAATCCGGCGACGGCCGCTACATCCTCGAGCTCACCGGCGTCTCGCGCTTCAAGGTGGTCGAGGAGCTGGAGGTGCTGACCGCCTACCGCCAATGCAAGGTGGATTTCTTCGCCTTCGTCGACGATTTCACCGCGCGCATGGGCGAGGACGAGGTCGATCGCGAGGCGCTGCTGTCCGTGCTGGCGGACTTCTTGAAGGCCAATAATCTCAAGGTCGACTGGGAAGGCGTCGAAAGCGCGCCCAACGAGGCGCTGGTCAACGCGCTGGCGATGATGTCGCCCTACGGTCCCGCGGAGAAGCAGGCCATGCTTGAGGCGCCGGACCTCAAGACCCGCGCCGAGATCCTGATCGCGGTGACCGAGATGGACCTCGCCAAGAAGCGCACCAGCGGCGATCCGCCGTTGCAGTGAAGGTCTGACGGCTCACGCGGCGCGGATGGCTGCCCTCGTGCCGCGCCTCAACATGTTCGCGATGTCGGATGCGCGCATCGGCCGGCTGAAATGGTAGCCTTGCGTTTCGCCACACCCCTCTTCACGGAGGATGTCCAGCTGCTCGTTGGTTTCGACGCCTTCGGCGGTGGTCGTCTTGCCGAGGCTGACTGCGAAGCGAACGACTGCGCGCGCGAGATGGCGCGCGTCTGGCCTTGCGCTAGAGAGTTCGTTGACGAAGCTGCGGTCGACCTTGACCTTGTCGAACGGGAATCTTTGCAGAAAGCTCAGCGATGAATAGCCGGTGCCGAAATCGTCCAGTGCGATGCGCACGCCGAGGTCGCGTAGCTGGCCGAGCGCTTCGAACACGGCTTCGCTGTCATGCATGATCACCGTCTCGGTCACCTCGAGCTCGAGCCGGTGTGGCGCAACCTGCGAACTCGCCAGTGCACCGACGATGACCGGGACAAGCTCCTTGCTCCTGAATTGAGCGGGAGACAGGTTGATCGCGATCCTGAGATGGGCGGGCCATTTGGCGGCTTCCGCACAGGCGTTTCTCAAGATCCATTCGCCGAGCGGCACGATCAGACCGGTCTCCTCCGCGAGCGGAATGAATTCGCCGGGCATGACCAGACCTCGTCGCCGGTGGTGCCAGCGCAGCAAGGCTTCGAAGCCGCGGATCTCGCCGGTCGCGGTATCGACGAACGGCTGGTAGTGCAGTTCGAATTCACCGGCGGCAAGTGCATCCCGCATGTCGCGCTCGAGGTTGCGTCGAGCATGCATGAGCTCGTCGAGTTTCGGCTCGAAGAAACGGAATGCACCGCGCCCACCGCTCTTGGCCGAGTAGAGCGCCAGATCCGCGCTCTTCATGAGCATGTCGGAGTCGTTGCCATCGCGCGGCGCGATGGCAATGCCGATGCTGGTACCAACTAGGACCCGGTGATCGCCGAGATCGAAGGGCTCGCAAAGCGCCTTTCTGATGGTCTCGGCGAGGGTGGCGGCCTCGACGGCCGGGTTTGTCACATAGTCGATCACGGCGAACTCGTCGCCGCCCAGCCGAGCGATCAACGCGGTTTCATTGGTGCACTCGCGCAAACGCGCAGCCACGGCGCGTAACAGGGAATCACCCGCGGGATGTCCCAGCGTGTCGTTGACTTCCTTGAAGCGGTCGAGATCGAGCATGAGCACCGCCAGATCGAGGCCACCATTGCGCGTCACTGCGAGTGCATGCTCCATCCGATCCCTGAGCAGCACGCGATTTGGCAAATCGGTCAACGCATCGTGTTGCGCCATATGAGCGATCTTGGCCTCGGACCGGCGTTGCTCGGTCACGTCGAGATGCGTAGCCACCCACCCGCCGCCGGCCATTGGCTGGCGCGTCACGCAGATCAACCGACCATCCGCGAACTCGTCGATTCTGCTCGATACTGCGTCGAACGGCAACGCGGCCAATTTCGAGAGGAATTGCGCGGCAGCGCCCTCGCTGGTGTCGCTCCGGAGGATGCCGGTCACGACGCGGTGCCTGATGATGTCGGCGTGCGGGGTCCCCGTTCTCAGCAGTTCCGGCGGCAACTGATAGAGTCGGGCATAGCGCTCGTTGCAGACGACGAGCCGCTTCTCCGCATCGAACATGCAGAGAGCCTCGACCATGTTGTTGATGGCCGTGTCCAGCCTGAGTTTCTGGTCCTGGATTTCCTGTTGCGACTGTTCCACCTGCTGCCTGGCCAGCGAAAGCTCACTGATGATCTGCTCGAACCTGCTGGTCCTGGTCGCAAGGCGGCGATCCGCCAGCACGCCGACGAGGCTCATCCCGAGGACCGACAGGGCCACACCTGCAATTGCCACGGCGAGGAAGGTCGGAGACAGCGACAATGTATGGTTTGCCGGTGTCAGGTCTGGGACGATCTCAACGGCCCCCATCGCCGTGAAATGATGCGACACGATGGCGAGCGTCAGCAACAGCGCCGCGGCGAAGGTACCCCACTTGTCCTTGCGGCCGAGGGCAACCGCGAGCGCAGCATAGCCCAGGGCCATGCCCAGGACGATCGAGATGAACACCAGCCCCGGCGACCAGGTCACACGACCCGGCACCTCGAGGGCCCACATGCCGATATAGTGCATGCTTGCAATGCCGGCGCCGATGATGCCGCCACCGGCTGCCGCGCGCCAGCGGCCCGAATTGTTGACGGCAACGCCGAAGCCGCCCGACGTCAGGATCATTGCCGCAGCGAGCGACAGCGCCGTCAGAACAAGGCCGTAACCGGTCGGGACGCCGGGCTCGTAGGCGAGCATTGCGACAAAATGCGTTGCCCAGATTCCGTAGCCGATGGCGGCGCCGGCGATCGCAATCCAGATCAGCCGCGCCCAGGCTCGCGAGGCGATCGCGCGATGAAAGATGCTGACGGCGACAATGCTTGCGGCGAAGCAGACCAGGCCGGCGAGCATGACAAGCCGCCAGTCATGCTCCACCGTGAGGCAGGCAAAAACGCGGAACATTCAAAATCGCTCCCTCGTCAATACAATCGAGGATTGATCCGATCGGGCTTGCTCCAGGTTAATTTCCAGCAACGAACAGTTGCATGCCTATCACGAGGTAAACGTCGCTCGGCAAATGACACGGTTGGCGGTAGTCCTGTGCGGGTCAGCGGCTACGAGTCCCGTAAAACTCCGCGGCTGGGCGAGCCCGCAGCTAGGTCCGTTCGAGCTCGACCAGCTGTGCCTAGGGATGGTTGCGGATGCGCTTGCGGCCCGTGATCATCGCGCGGATCAGGTTCTCGCGCTGCAGCATCCCCATCAGCACCACGCCGATGACGTGGAGCACGACCAGGACGATCACCGCGTCCGATGAATAATGGTGGGTGTCTTCGACCCACCAGACGCCGAAGAAGGTCACAGTGACCGACATCGCGCCGGTGATCGTCGAGACGGCGAGCGACAGCAGCAGCGCCACCAGCATCAGGGTGCCGGCGGGATTGAGGCCGATATAGCGGCCGGTGATGCCGCGGCGCAGATTCCAGAGATAGCGCGGCGCGGCACGGAGCCTGACGCCGACCATGCGGAAGCGCGAATAGCGGCTTCCCCAAAACCCCCAGACCAGACGGAAGCCGAGCAGCCCAAGCGCCGTATAGCCGACGATGCGATGAGCTCTGTCATAGATGGTGGGAGTGAACCACGCGGCCAGGATGCTGGCTGCTAAGGCCCAATGCCAGAGGCGTAGCGGGAGGTCCCAAACCGCAACCGTCCGCGATGCAGTCCGATCCGCGGGGGCCCTTTCGGACGCCCCGCGCGTTTCTGGCACCGCTTCGTCGATCAAGCTGGGACCACCCTAAAGATTTACTTGGCAATCGTGTGCTTCAGGCTGAGATCTTCCGGGCTGTAGAACAGCTCGTAGAGCGTGCCTTCCTTGACGCCGTAGACTTCATAGCACGAGCCCTCGACCTTGGAGCGCCGCACCTCGTAGCCGGCCGCCTTGGCCTTGGCTTCGGCTTCGCTGGCCGGCTTCCACGACGCCTTGTCGATCTTGGTGCAGTTCTTGAACCCGTCGGCCATCGCCGCCGAGCTCATACCAATCCCGACCGTCACTGCAATGGCAACAACACGAATGACCTTCACGAACGTCTCCTCTTCTGTCGTGGGCGCTGCGCGGACCGCGAAGCGGGACCGAAGGAAGCAAAGGAGATGATGAAGTCAATCCGGTTCGGGGCTTTCTGGATTTAGAGTTATTCTAACGATCCGAAAAACATCAGCGCTCTCCGTGTACGCCACACATTTGAGCGGCTGCTGCGGCCTTACGCCTCACGGCTTGGGGATGGCACTCTGGCCTTGCCAGTTGCGCGAGGCCACGCTTCGCGTCCCCGGATCGTTGCGCCGCAGCCAGTCCGCCCAGGTGAGGCGGCCTCGCACACCCTGACTGACGACAAAACCCATGCCGCGCGCCTTTGCCTCCGAAAGATCGACCGGCAGAATTTTTCGATGCAGTCTTCTCGCGTTCTGATATTGGCGAGCGAGGGAAACGAGATCGAGAGCTTCCGGCCCGCCGATCTCCGCGCGCGCCCCGCGCTGCCCGTCGAACGCGCAAGCCACGACGTGGTTGGCAACGTCCGTCGTATCGACCGGATCGAACCGCGACGTCGGCACCGGCCACACCGGCAGCCAGAACAGGCCCGAAAGCAGCCTGTCGAGCAGATAATAGAACGGCATCGCGCGAACGACGGACCAGGACAGGTTGGATGCACGCACCAGTCGTTCGCCGGCGAGCTTGACCCGCGCATAGGGCAAGGTCGCCTCGTCGAGACCGACGATCGAAACGTGGAGGAAGTGCCGCACCCGAGCTTCCCCACTGACGGCCAGCAGGCGTTCCGTGCCTTCGACATCCACGGCGGAGGGCGACCTGAAGAAGTCGATCGGACGGATGCCGCCGCGCCGCGCAATCGGCGAATAGGTCGCAGCATTGATGACCGTGTCGACGTCATGTAGCGCGGCCCGCAGACCGGCGCCCGTGGCGAGATCACCTGAGGCCCATTCGACATCCGGTCGCGCGCCCGGCGAGCGCGCAAACACCCGGACACGATGCCCAGCGCGAACGAGACGATCGACGATATCCCCGCCGAGATGACCTGTACCTCCAGTAACGAGCGTCAGCGCCATGGCTCAGCTCCCGTCAACCTTGCGCGGTTTGCAGGTGGGGACGAGCACGGTTTCGCCGGTCGCGACGAGGGCGAGATCATCTTGCTCGTCGGCCGCGAAGAGCTCGGCGCGGGCGAACACCTGCCTGCGCCCGGCGCGGAGCGTCGTTCCCTTCGCGACGAAATAGCGGCCGATCGCCGGCCTCAGGCAATTCATCGAGAAATGCGAAGCGGTGACCGCACCGACGAGCGTCGCTGCGGCGAAGCCACAGGCGGTATCGAGCAGGGCCGCGATGAGAGCGGCATGGAGATGTCCGGAATATTGAGTCAGGTCGTCCCGCCAGCCCATCCGGATGGTCACCTCGCCATGGCCGGCAGCAACAACGTCGAAACCGACGGAGCGGTTGAAGGCCGCCGATGCGTTGACCGCGTTGAGTATTTGCAGATCGAATCCTTGCGTCTCGCTCATGCATAGCTCCATCGCGGCCTGCGGTTTTCCAGATTGCTTCTGACGGCCTCGATCTGATTGGGCGTGCCAAGCAGCGCGGCCTGTGCGGTGGTCTCCGCGGCGAGACCGGTCGCTGGATCCGAGGTCGCAGACAGGTTCAACAGGCGCTTGGCCGCGCGGACGGCGTCGGGGCTGCGGCTCGCGATCTCGTGCGCCGTGGCCAGCGCAGCCGCCACGGGATTGTCGGCCAGCCGCGTCGCAAAGCCGTAGGCAAGCGCTTGTTGCGCGGAAAAGACCCGGCCGGAATAGGTCAGCTCTCGCACGACGTCGTCGCGTGCGAGACGGCGCATCAGCTGCGTGCCGCACATATCGGGCACGAGACCCCATTTGGTCTCGATGATCCCGAGCTTTGTTCCGGGCGCGACATAGCGCAGGTCAGCACCAAGCGCGAGCTGGAAGCCACCGCCGAACGCAACGCCATGAACCGCTGCAATCACCGGTACGGGCAGTTCGCGCCAGACCCAGACGAGATGCTGGGCATAGTTCGCGATGCCGTGGGTTCGACGCGTCAGGTCAATGGACGGGAGCAGCGGATTGCCGTTCGCGGTGGCGAGAAGGCGATCGAGGTCGAGGCCGGCGCAGAAGGCGCGCCCTTCGCCCGAGATGATGACGGCGCCGAGATCCTTGGCCGTACCCAGCTGTGTGCCTGCTTCGATGATGGCCTCGAACATCGCCGGGTCGAGCGCATTCATCTTGTCCGGGCGGTTAAGCCGGAGATGGGCCACGCGGTTTTCGATGGTCAGTCGAACACGATTTTCCATGATGCGGCTCCGCTTGAATGCCTGGCTTGTCGTCTCGACGCTCAGTATCCCGCAACCGCCATCGCGACGACCGCGCTGAGCATCATCCAGCCGAAATGCCGGCCGCGCGTCGCCCATGCGTTGGCGCAGGCCGAAAAGCCGAACACGCAGGCCATGGTGGCGGCGATCCAGTGGCGCGCCGGCTCCGAGCCCATCCAGGGCGTTGCGATCAGCAGCACGCCGCCGCCGATCCAGGCGACGGTCGAGGCCTGCCAGACCAGGCGGATCAGGGTGCGCAGCCGTTCCGGCTCGATCCGGGCGCGGGGAAACACCTTGGCTTCGCCGAGAAAGCCGTGGATGAGCGCCACGACAATGGTTAGGACGCCGGCGCACTGGAGCAAGAGATCACGCATCGATGTCTCCATACAGTTATGTATGGTTGATTAGGCGCTGGCCCGCCGCCTGTCAATACACTAGTGTATGGCGGATTTTCCGGAACCCAGACATGACCGAGCAGCTCTCCGCCGACGACTGGATCGACCAGGGCCTCAAGGCGCTGGCGAGGAGCGGCTTCACCGCGCTGAAGGCCGATCCGCTGGCCAAGGCCATCGGCGTGTCGCGCGGCAGCTTCTATTGGCATTTCACCGATCTCGGCGCGTTCCACGCCGCCGTTCTGAAGCGCTGGCGTGAGATCGCGGCGGAGCAGATCATCGCCGATGTCGAGGCTGCCACTGAGGATCCGCTCAAGGCGCTGCTGCGCAGGTCCTTTGGTGCGCGGCTCGACCTCGAACGCGCGGTGCGCAACTGGGCCGCGTTCGATGCGGCCGCGCAAGGCGCGGTCCGCGCCATCGACCGGCGCAGGATCGAATATATCGAAGCATTGCTCGCAAAGCGCGGGCTCGCGCCCGCGACGGCGCAGGCCCGTGCGCAGATCCTGTACTGGACGTTTCTCGGCTTCGCCCTGTCGGGGACGGCGGTGCCAGCGGCCAGGATCCAGGTCCTGATCGACGAGCTGCTGCGGTTGATCTCTACTTGAGCCGGCGCGGTGGCGGTGACAAATATCTGTGCTAGAGGCAACCAGCCGCCGGAGACCGAAATGAATACGCCCACCGAACGCCCCGAAACCAGCGTCGATCCCAAATTGCTGGAGATCCTGGTCTGCCCGCTGACCAAGGGTCCGCTGGAATTCGATTCTGCCAAACAGGAGCTGATCTCGCGCAGCGCCAAGCTCGCTTATCCGATCCGCGACGGCATCCCGATCATGCTGCCGGAAGAGGCGCGGAAGATCGATTGAGAGATGCGCGATGGCCGCTCCCCACTTTCGGTGTCGTCCCGGCGCATCGCCGTGCGCTGATCCGGGGCGACAGCGGGGCGTGGAGCTACAGCGCCTCGCCCTTCAACAATCTTGGCACCTCGCCCGTCAGCCCGGCGGCCTGGCGGATGAAGAGGCTCTTCAGCGGCGGAGCGCGGTCGACGAGGCCAAGGCCGATGTCGCGGACGGTGCGCAACAGCGTCGACTGATTGGAGAACAGGAAGTTCAGCGAGTTGGTGGCAACGCCCATCGCCATGGTGTCGAAGCGGCGCCAGCGCTGGTAACGCTCGAGCACGTCGGCGCCGCCGAGATCCATGCCGAGCCGCGCGGCATCGACGACGACCTCGGCCAGCGCCGCGACATCCTTCAGCCCCATGTTGAGACCCTGGCCTGCAATGGGGTGGATGACATGGGCGGAATCGCCGACCAGCGCGAGGCGCTCGGCGATGAAGGAGCGCGCGACGAAATAGGACAGGGGAAACGCGCGCGGCTTGTCGAGCGCCTTGACCTCACCGAGATGCAGGCCGAAGCGCTGCTCGAGCTCGGCATGGAACTCCTCGTCGCTGAGCGCGATGATGCGCGCGGCCTCCGCTCGGCGCTCGGTCCACACCAGTGACGACCGTTTTCCCGAGAGCGGCAGGATCGCGAAGGGACCCGCCGGCAGGAAGTGCTCTTCGGCGCGGCCCTCGTGATCGCGTTCGTGACCGACGGTGACGACGATGCCGGACTGATCATACTCCCAGCCGTGGGTGGCGATGCCGGCGCGTTCGCGCAGCCTCGACTTCGCACCATCGGCCGCGACAAGAAGGCTGGCGGCGATCACGCTGCCGTCGCCGAGCGTCACGTCGATACGCTCAGGGCGCGCATCGTAGGATGACACCGTGGTGGGGCGCAGATCGATGCCCTCGGCCTCGGCGCGCACCACCAGCGCATCGATCAGACGGCGGTTCTCGATCATATGCGCGAACGGCTCGCCCGGCGCCACGTCGCCGGCGAAGTTCAGGAACACCGGACGGGTGGCGTCTTCCAGCTTGGAATCGGTGACGACCATGTCGAGGATCGGCTGGGCCTCAGCCCGGACGTCATCCCAGGCGCCGATCGCCTCGAACAAGCGGCGGCAAGCCGCCACGATCGCGGTCGCGCGCGGGTCGCGGCTCGGCCGCGTGCTGAGCGCGGGATCGGCGACGATGACGGGAATCTCGGGTCCCAGGCCCTGGCGCAACGCCAGCGCCAATGCGAGGCCGGCAAACGCGCCCCCGCCAATGACAATGCTACCCTGTGCCGACATACCAAGCTTCCCGGTCAATTCTCGGTCTTGCTAGCAGACTTGAGCTGGGCGAAACAGTGCGGTGAAACAAGGGCGGAACGGCCTCATTGTGTCATTCCCGGGGCGCGCAAATGCGCGAACCCGGAATGACGGGATCCTTCGAAAGCGCAAGTCATGTCCAAAAGCCTGATCGACCTGATCTCGATCCTCGATCTCGAACAACTCGAGGTGAATTTGTTCCGCGGCAACAGCCCGAAGACGAGCTGGCAGCGGGTCTTTGGCGGCCAGGTGATCGGGCAGGCGATGGTCGCGGCCTGCCGCACCGTCGAGGGGCGGCTACCGCACTCGCTGCATTGCTATTTCATCCTGCCGGGCGATCCGCAGATTCCGATCATCTACCAGGTGGAGCGCCTGCGCGACGGCAAGAGCTATTCGACGCGGCGCGTCACCGCGATCCAGCACGGCAACGCGATCTTCTCGATCATGGTCTCGTTCCACACCGATGAGGAGACCGCCTTCGACCATCAGGACAAGATGCCCGAAGTGCCGCCGCCGGAGAAGCTCACGGCGGAGGAGGTGGCGAAACAGCCGATGTTCCGCGAGATGCCGGAGTTCATCCGCCGCTACTACGAATCCGATCGTCCGATCGAGCTGCGCCCGGTCGAGCTCGGCCGCTATTTCGGCCAGAAGATCGACGACGGCCGCATCCATGTCTGGATCAGGACGGCGGCGAAGCTGCCCGACGATCCGGCGCTGCACATGTGCGCGCTCGCCTACGCCTCGGATTTCTCGCTGCTCGATGCGATCATGGCACGCTATGGCCGCACACTGTTCGACAAGCGCATGATGCCGGCGAGCCTCGACCACGCCATGTGGTTTCATCGCCCGTTCCGCGCCGACGAATGGCTGCTCTACGCGCAGGATTCGCCGAGTGCGCAATCAGGCCGCGGCCTGACCCGCGGCTCGATCTTCAAGCCCGACGGCACGCTGGTGGCGTCGGTGGCGCAGGAGGGCTCGGTGCGCGAGCGCAGGAGCTGACAGCTCCAGACCCGCGCCCGGAGCTTTTCGGATCAGGCCGCGAGCGACCCGCGCGGCACGAGCTCGGTCTGCGAGGCGAACCAGTTCATGATCCAGCGATACACCCAGGGGATCGGGATGATCAGGCTGCACAGGATCGCAGCCACGATTCCGCGCCAGAGAATGCCGAGGCCGCTCCCCCGAAACACGATCTCGCGGCGCGCGCCTTCGATGCTGCGGCAGAACCACCGCATCTGGGCCGCGGCGACCCAGGCCCAGCCGATGATGGTGATGATCGAGATCGCGAACAGCAGATTCCAGCCGATATAGGCCCAGACCGAGCCGGAGAAGCTGAGGCCGAGCGGCTGCCCGTTGGAGGCGAGGTTCGCGACCATCCATTTGATCAGGAGCCAGTAGAGCACGATCTGCACGATGAACAGCAAGTTGCTGAGCAGCTGGCTGCCGATGTAGCCGATCACGATCGCCAGCACGATGAAGCCGAAAAACCAGGGCACCAGCGTCATCGCATTGCCGGTGAAGCTGAGGTTCGGACGTCCCGGGACCTTCACGCAGGACACGATCCATTTCGTGTACCAGACGAACGCCCATGGAGCCGGGATGACGAAGATCATCCCGATCAGCAGCACGACGGTGCGCCACGTGAATTCGAGAATACCGAAATCGACGGCCATCGATCCCGTGCTGCCACCGCCAGCATAGCCGCCGGAGCCCATCATCGGCGGACCGCCGGCCGGGACCATCGGCGGCGCGCCGCCGATCAGGCCGGGGATTTCGGCGGCCTTCTGCCAGCCGGCCATGCCCTCGGACCACACCAGCGTGTCGGCGCGCACAATTCCTTGCGCAACCAAGTCGCGGAATTGCCCTTCCGGAAAAGGCCCCTGCTGCTTGCCCTCGGCCGCATAAAACCAACTTGCCATGAAGCGTCCCCCTCAAAATACTTATGTACCGCTCGACAGGCGGAGGTTCACCGCATCCATGCCCAAAATGCACTGTGAATGATGAACGACTGCCCTGTACAGAGGCGGCCGTTCACACGGCCGAACGTTTTTCGCTTCAATCTGCAAGTTTTTTGTGCCATTTGCCCGGAAAGATGCCAGATTGACGCAGCGCCGGGGACCTACGGCGCTGCGCATCCCGGGGAATAGGCCTGACCATGAAACTCGTCGTCGCGATCATCAAACCTTTCAAGCTCGATGAGGTCCGCCAGGCCCTGACGGCGATCGGCGTCCACGGCATGACCGTGACCGAGGTGAAGGGTTACGGCCGCCAGAAGGGCCACACCGAGATCTACCGCGGCGCCGAATATGTCGTGAACTTCCTGCCGAAGCTGCGGATCGAGATCGCGGTCCCCTCCGACATCGCCGACAAGGCCGTGGGCGTGATCACCGCGTCCGCGCGCACCGGCCAGATCGGCGACGGAAAGATCTTCGTCACGCCGATCGACCACGCGCTGCGCATCCGCACCGGCGAAACCGACAGCGACGCGCTTTAAGAAACTCTCTTTCGATCGCACCTCGTAACGACGCCACAGCGTGCGACGCCAATTTGATGCCGGGGGAAATGACATGGCGGGATTGTTGCGCCGCGCGGCCGCTTTGGCCGCGCCGATCGGATATGTGTTCGCTTTGGCTTCGCCGGCGCATGCAGCCACCTCCGAGATCAACACCGCCGACACGGCCTGGATGATCGTCGCCACCGCATTGGTGCTGATGATGACCATCCCGGGACTGGCGCTGTTCTACTCCGGCATGGTGCGCAAGAAGAACGTGCTCGCGACCATGGCGCAGAGTCTCGCCGCCGTGACGCTGATCTCCATTCTCTGGGTCGCGTTCGGCTATTCGCTGTGCTTCGTCGGCGACGGCCCATGGATCGGCTCGCTCGACCGCTGGTTTCTTGCCGGCATGACCATGGACAGCGTCAATCCGGCGGCGAAGACGATCCCGGAATCCCTGTTCATGCTGTACCAGATGACGTTCGCCATCATCACGGTGGCGCTGGTCGCGGGCTCGGTTGCCGACCGCATGCGGTTCTCCGCCTATTTGTTGTTCTCCGTCGCCTGGTTCATCTTCGTCTACATTCCCTTGGCGCATTGGGTGTGGGGCGGCGGCTTTCTTAGCAGCATGGGTGTGATGGATTTCGCCGGCGGCCTTGTCGTGCATCTGTCGGCCGGCACCGCCGGCCTCGTCGCCGCCAAGGTGATGGGACGCCGCCACGGCTACGGCACTGAGAATCTCTCGCCGTTCGATCTGTCGCTTGCGGTGATGGGCACCGGGCTGTTGTGGGTCGGCTGGTTCGGCTTCAACGGCGGCTCGGCGGGCGCGGCCAATTCGCGCGCGGTGATGGCGATCATCGCGACGCATCTTGCAGCCTGTTCCGGCGCGCTGACTTGGGGCGCGATCGAATGGTCGACGCGGCGCAAGCCTTCCGTGCTCGGCATGATCTCCGGCGCGGTCGCAGGGCTCGGCACCATCACGCCCGCCTCCGGCTTCGTCGCGCCGTGGCATGGCATCGTCATCGGCATCATCGCCGGCGCGGTGTGCTACTGGGCCTGTACCTGGCTGAAGCACCGCTTCAATTATGACGATTCCCTCGACGTGTTCGGCGTCCATGGCGTCGGCGGCCTGACCGGCACCGTGCTCGCCGGCGTGTTCGCCACCAGCGCGATCGGCGGCACCGCCGGCCTGATCGAGGGCCATCCGCAGCGGCTGCTGATCCAGCTCTACGGAGTCGCCGTCACCTTCGTCTGGGCGGCCGGCGTGAGCTTCGTCCTGCTCAAGCTGGTCGCCCTGTTCGTGCCCTTGCGCGTATCGCGCGAGCAGGAGCTGGAGGGTCTCGACATCACCCAGCACGGCGAGGCTTTACAGTAAGGGCTTGCGCAACACATAAGCACATGCTTATGTGTTGCCATGATCGAAGCCGACATCTTCAAGGCGCTGGCCGACCCGACCCGCCGCAAGGTCTTTGAGAAGCTCGCCGGCGGCAGCCTCAATGCCAGCGCTTTGCGGGACGGATTGGAGATCAGCCAGCCGGCGATGTCGCAGCATCTGGCGGTGCTGCGCGCGGCAGGGCTCGTACGCGAGCAGCGGCAGGGCCGCTTTGTGAACTACGAAGTCGACCCGGACGGGATCGCCACCATCGGGACATGGCTCGCGCGCTACCGCGCCTACTGGCCGAAGCGCATGGAAGCACTCGCCGACCTCTTGAAGGACATGGATCAATGAGCGACGCCGCGAAGCCTGATCGTCCCGACGCAAAGCTCGTGCTCGAATTCGTTTTCAATGCGCCGCCGGCAAAAGTCTGGCGCGCCGTGACCATTCCTGAATTGCGCGAGCGCTGGCTGCCGGATTGCGACCTTGCGGGCGCCGAGCCGGAATCATCGATTCCAGGCGAAGAGGTGCGCTATCGGCTGCGCGATTCCGAGCCGCCGTTTCGCGAAAGCCACGTCATCTTCCGGATCGAACCAAACGAAGACGGCGGCACCCGCTTTCGCATCATCCAACAAGCCTGTGACGATCGAACGAAGCTACCGCAACCGGCCAACAGCAATTGCTGCCTGATGCGCGCGGCGGCCTGACACCAACAAGACTTCATTGTAGATATGGGAGGTCGCCGATGCGCGACATGCTTCAGCTCGTCCCTATGGTGGTCGAACAATCGGCGCGCGGCGAACGATCCTTCGACATCTACTCACGCCTCCTGCGCGAGCGCATCATCTTCCTCAACGGCGAGGTCAATGATGCGATGTCCGGACTGGTCTGCGCGCAGCTCTTGTTCCTGGAGGCGGAGAATCCGAGCCGGCCGATCAACCTCTACATCAATTCCTACGGCGGCGTGGTCACCTCTGGACTTGCGATGTACGACACCATGCAGTTCATCAAGGCGCCGGTCCACACGCTGTGCATGGGCACCGCGCGCTCGATGGGCTCGTTCCTGCTGATGGCCGGCGAGCCCGGTCACCGCGCCGCCTTGCCCAACGCAAGCCTTCACGTGCATCAGCCGCTCGGCGGCTTCCAGGGCCAGGCCTCCGACATCCTGATCCATGCCAACGAAATGCAGGAAACCAAGCGACGCATCATCCGGCTCTATGCACGGCATTGCGGACGCTCCGAGGCGGAGGTGGAGCGGACCCTGGACCGCGACCACTTCATGACCGCACAGCAGGGCGTCGAATGGGGATTGATCGACCGGGTTTTTGCCGAACGTGACGCTGCCTGACGGTCCTGCAGTGGCCTTTCAACCGCACGGTTTATTGCGCGCACCCGGTGAGCACGAGTGCGTCAGGCTCGCTATCTCCCGCCGCGGCGCGGCGTCCACCCCATAACGTGATACCTTTTGTCTGCCCGACACATGAGCAACATTGTGTCGGCAGCCTGTCGTGCTCGTATTTTGAGCAGTTCTGACCACGTTTTGAGCGCGACGTATTAGCGCAGTGCGGCGCAATACGCCTCGAGCGCGAAAACACCCGTTTTCATAGTCCGTTAGGCAATGCGCCCGATCTGGCACGGCATTTGATTCTAGGGGGCCTGGCTGTGCCCGCGTAGTGAAACTTCTCCCTCGTGGCGAACCAGTCGAGAAACGCCCGGCCACGTCCGGACCGGGCTCAAGCGGGGATAGGACCCATGAAAATTGTTATGGCGATCATTAAGCCATTCAAGTTGGAAGAAGTCCGTGACGCCCTGACCGCCATTGGCGTTCACGGACTCACGGTGACGGAAGTCAAGGGATATGGCCGGCAGAAAGGCCATACGGAGATCTATCGCGGCGCCGAATATGCCGTGAGCTTCCTGCCCAAGATCAAGATCGAGGTCGCTGTCGCGTCCGAACAGGTCGACAAGACCATCGATGCCATCACGTCCGCGGCGAAAACGGGACAGATCGGCGACGGCAAGATCTTCGTCATCAATCTCGACCATGCGGTTCGTATCCGCACCGGCGAGGCCGATGCCGCGGCCCTTTGATTTCGCGCTCAACCTTATCCAATCAGGAGTGAATAAAATGACGTTTAAGCGTCCCTATGGCGCGGGATTGGCGGCTCTCGCAGTCGGCCTGTTCGCTGCGACCGCAGCCTATGCCGAGCCAACGGTCAACAAGGGAGACAACGCCTGGATGCTGACATCGACGGTGCTGGTGCTGTTGATGACGATCCCCGGCCTCGCGCTGTTCTACGGCGGTCTCGTCCGTTCCAAGAACATGCTCTCCGTGCTGATGCAGGTGTTCTACACCGTCTGCGTCGTCACCGTGATCTGGGCCGTGTACGGCTACAGCCTCGCCTTCACCGGCGGCTCCGACTTCATCGGCGGCTTCTCCAAGGCCTTCATGATGGGCGTCACCACCGACTCGAAGGCTGCGACCTTCTCGGTCGACGCCAACATCTCGGAGCTTGTCTACGTGTGCTTCCAGATGACCTTCGCGGCGATCACGCCTGCCCTCATCGTCGGCGCTTTCGCCGAGCGGATGAAGTTCTCGGCGATCGCGCTCTTCATCCCGCTCTGGGTCACGCTGATCTACTTCCCGATCGCGCACATGGTCTGGTACTGGCCCGGCCCGGACGCGATCCAGGATGCGGCCAAGGCTCTGGCTGCTGCCGGTGATGCGGCGGCGAAGACCGCGGCGCAGGCCAAGCTCGACGAGATCAACGCTGATGCTGGCTGGATCTTCAAGGCGGGCGCGATCGACTTCGCCGGCGGCACCGTGGTGCACATCAACGCCGGTATCGCAGGCCTCGTCGGCGCTCTCCTGATCGGCAAGCGCGTCGGTTACGGCAAGGAGCTGATGGCTCCGCACTCGCTGACCATGTCGATGATCGGCGCCTCGCTGCTCTGGGTCGGCTGGTTCGGCTTCAACGCCGGCTCCAACCTGGAAGCCAACGGCGGCGCTGCGCTCGCCATGACCAACTCCTTCGTCGCCACCGCAGCCGCCGCGCTGTCGTGGATGTTCGCGGAGTGGATCGTGAAGGGCCATCCGTCGGTGCTCGGCGTCATCTCAGGCGCCGTCGCGGGCCTCGTGGCCGTCACGCCTGCCGCCGGCTTCTCCGGTGTCATGGGCGCGATCGTCCTCGGTCTCGTGGTCGGCGTGGTCTGCCTGTTCTTCTGCACCGTTGTGAAGAACGCGCTCGGCTACGATGACAGCCTCGACGTGTTCGGCGTGCACTGCATCGGCGGCATCGTCGGCGCGATCGGCACCGGCATCCTGGTCAATCCGGCTCTCGGTGGTGCGGGCATCATCGACTACACCGCGATCCCGCCGAAGGTTGCCGATTACGACTTCGCCGCGCAGATGCTGTCCCAGCTCAAGGCTGTCGGCACCACGCTGGTGTGGTCGGGCGTCGGTTCGGCGATCCTCTACAAGGTCGTCGACGTGATCGTTGGCCTCCGCGCCAATGTCGAGAGCGAGCGTGAAGGCCTCGACATCACCGAGCACACCGAGCGCGCCTACAACATGTAACGCTCTCCTCCCGGGCGCGGTCTCCTCGAGACCGTGCCCACAACTACGGTTTGGGCACATACCCGGCAATGCCCCGACCGTTGAGGGGCTCCAGCGCAAGTTGGAGCCCCTTTCTTTTTACCACGCGGCATTTCGCGTGGTCCGGACTCGCCGCAAGTCAAATTGGACGACGCCATCGCTGGCGATTATCATGCCTCCGACTCCCGATTTGGAGCGGCATTCAATGCGTTTGTTCCAGTTTTTGAGCCTTTGCCTCCTGTCGCTCACTCTCTCCGCCCTAGATGCCCACGCCGACAAGCGCGTCGCGCTGGTGATCGGCAACGGCGCCTACCGGAACGTCCCGGCGCTACCCAATCCGACCAACGACGCGGCCGACGTCGGGGCAGCACTGAAACGATCCGGATTCGAGCCGATCGTTGCGACAGATCTCGACCAGTCCGCCATGCAGGAGGCTGTTCTGCGGTTTGCGCGCGAGGCGCACGGGGCCGATGTCGCCTTGTTCTATTACAGCGGGCACGCGCTTCAGTTCGCCGGCGTCAACTATCTGGTGCCCGTCGATGCCGTCGTCCGCGACGAGGTCGATCTGCGGCGCCTGGTGCGCGCCGACGAGATTCTGGCGGACCTGCAACAGGCCAAGAACCTCCGGATCCTCGTGCTCGACGCATGCCGCGACAACCCGTTTGCTGACGAATTGCGGAGGAATGTGGGACAGGGCCGCGGCGTGACTGTGTCCCGCGGCCTGGCGAAGATGGAAAGTCCGGACGGCACGATCATCTCCTATGCGACGCAGGCCGGTCGAACCGCCGACGACGGCGATGGTCGCAACAGCCCCTATACGAGCTCGTTCCTGGAGCACATACGCGACCAGGGCAATATCAACACGGTGTTTCAGACCATCAGCGCGGGCGTGTACCAGCGCACCAAAGGCACTCAGGTGCCCGAACTGTCGCTGTCGTTTTTCGGCGAGTACTACCTCAACGGCAAACCGGAGACGTCGGCTTTGGCCCCGGCACCAGCGCCGCCGATCGATCCCTGTGCGGATGCCGGTGATCATTGGCGCAGCGCGGAGACGCTGGGCACGCTGGCAGCCTTCAAGGATCACTTGATGCGCTTCCCCAACTGTGCATTCGCGGACCTCGCAAAATCCCGGATCGCGGCGCTGGCAAAATCCGCCGATGATGCCAAGCGCAGTATCGCGTTTGACGGGACCTGGATCGGCAAGGAACGTTGTCAATCTCAGCCTCCTTTCCTGGAGTCCTATTACCAGCACGCGCTGCGCATCAAGGACGGCGTGCTTCATGCGGTTTTTGGCGACGACGGCAAGTCTGGTTCGTCCGTCTATGACGGAAAGATCGAGGCGGATGGCAGCGCCACCATCATGGTCAAGGGCCTGTTGCCGGAGAACGACCCGCTGCGTCGGCCCGCCGGATCTCCCTACCAGTACAAGATCGTCCTTGCGCTGAAGGACTCCAGCGGAGCCGGCGTGCGGACGGAGACGCCGCGGCAGTGCCAAATGGAATTGACCAAGCTGGCACCACAGAGCCCGGGTGCGAACCCGGCTCAGACTGATTCGAAGCGGGCCACCCGGCACGAGGAAAAGACCGCGGTAATCCCGCCCGAACAGCGGGACGGCGGAAAGCCACGGCAAACTGGGGGGCTGAGCTGTTCGATGATGCGGAGCAGATGCGCCACTGCATGTGTCGGGCTTAGCGGCAATCCAAATTGCGCTTCAACCGTCTGCCCGCGTCTGGAAGGGGAGTGCATGAGCAGCGGATGCTGGCGCGGCCGAGGTTTCAGTGGCTGCGGGCTTGCCAAGCGCTAGCTGCCACAGGACCATTGCGGTACGATATCCGTTTTGGTCGGCCGTGCAAAAGAAAGGGATTGCCATTCCAGATTGCCGGCGCAGAAATACCGACCACAACGAACAACAAACCGGGAGGTCGTCATGCGTTTGGAAGGCGGATGCTATTGCGGCGAAGTGCGCTACGTGGCCGAGGGCGACCCCATGATGCAGGCCCAGTGTCATTGTCGCGAGTGCCAGTACATCTCGGGCGGCGCGCCCAACACCTTCATCGCGATGCCGGCGGCCGGCTTCAGCTACATCACCGGACAGCCCAAGCAGTTCACGCGCAAGGACCTCGAGCGCGCCGTGACGCGCGAATTCTGCCCGGAATGCGGCACCCATCTGGTGACCAAGGTGCCGGGCCTGCCTGCGGCTATCCTGAAAGTCGGCACGCTGGACGACCCGTCCCAGTTCCAGCCGCAGGTGGCGATCTACACCTGCGACAAGCAGGAGTTCCACACCATCCCCGCGGGCATGAAGACATTCGAGAAGCTGCCGGGGCACTGAGGCCGCGATGACGGTGCCTCTCTCTCCCGCCTGCGGGAGGGCAGGGGAGAGGGTGTCTTCGCTGGCGAGAACTCCCGAGAGGAGAAGCCTCACCCGACGCTTCGCGTCGACCTCTCCCGCAAGCAAACGGGAGAGGCGACGCGCCATGCATCCCGTTGTTATCGACTTCATTATTCCAGCTCTGGACGGAGGCGGCGACCGATGGTTAATCGCGTCTTAACCTCGCCCTATCTATGGTGAACTGAACCGCTTCCCGCCGGCGCCTCGCTGCGACCGGCCGTTCCAAGAGTACTGGCGCCCAACGAATGGCTCTGACCGCTTCATCCCGTGCGCCGCAGGGCGGTGGTAGCTCCGATTCCGCACGCTCGCCCTTCGTCCGGCTCAACGAGCTGCTGGCCCCGCATCAGCCGGGCAAGCCCTTGATTTCGCTTGCAGTCGGCGAGCCCCAGCACCCGGTGCCCGACTTCGTCGGCCCGGTGCTGGCCAAGCACATCGCCGATTTCGGCCGTTACCCGATGAACCAGGGCACCGAGCCGTTCCGCAACGCTGCAGGCGCCTGGCTGTCCTCGCGTTTCAAGCTGCCGCGCGCACTCGACCCCAAGACCGAAATTCTGGTCCTCAATGGCAGCCGCGAGGGGCTGTTCCTCGCTGCGATCGCGGCCGCGCGCTATGTCGGCCCACGTCCCGGCAAGCCCGCCATCCTGATGCCGAACCCGTTCTATCCGGTCTATGGCGCCGGCGCCCTTGCGGCCGCATGCGAGCCGGTCCATCTGCCGACCACCATCGAGAACGGCTTCCTGCCCGATCTCGACGCCATCGACGAGGCGACGCTGGCGCGCACCGTGGCGTTCTATCTGGCCTCGCCCGCCAATCCGCAGGGCTCGGTCGCCAAACCCGACTATTTCAAGCGGTTGAAGCAGCTCGCCGACCGCTACGGTTTCGTCATCCTCAGCGACGAATGCTATTCGGAGATCTACACCCGCGAAGCACCGGGCAGCGCGCTCGAATGTGCGGGTGCCGACTTCACCCGCGTGGTTGCGTTTCAATCGCTGTCGAAACGCTCCAACTTGCCTGGCCTGCGCGTCGGCTTCGCCGCCGGCGACAAGAAGCTGATCGGCATGTTCCTGGAGCTGCGCAACATCGCAGCGCCCCAGGTGCCGGTGCCGCTGCAGCATGTCGCGACCGTCGCCTATGGCGACGAGGCGCATGTCGAGGAGAACCGCAGGCTCTACCGGATCAAGTTCGATCTCGCCGACCAGATCATCGGCAATCGTTACGGCTATCGCCGGCCCGACGGCGGCTTCTGCGTCTGGCTCAACACGTCCGAGATCGGTGACGACGTCTCCGTGACTCTCAAGCTTTTCAAGGAAGCCGGCGTCCGCGTGGTGCCCGGCTCCTATCTGGCGAGGCTTCAGCCTGACGGCTTCAATCCCGGCGCCGGCTACATTCGCCTGGCGCTGGTGCAGGATAGTGAGACCACGGCGCAGGCGCTGCACCGGCTGGTCGAAACTCTGGGTTAGGCGGGGCCCATGAGCATGTCGGCAATCGAACGTGTCATTCCACTGGTCGGCCATCTACCGCCCTCGATTCGCGAGGGTCTGGCGCGGCGGATGCGCGAGCTTACCGGTCTCGGCATGGTCGGGCTGGCGGGCGTGGCCTCGGCCGCGCTGATGACGTGGTCGGTGCAGGATCCCAGCCTCAGCCACGCGACCTCACGGCCGATCCGCAACATTCTCGGCTATGCCGGCGCGATCGGCGCCGACCTTGCAATGCAGATTCTCGGGCTCGGCGCCATCATGCTGGTCCTGACCGTCGCGGTCTGGGGCTGGCGCATGATGACGCATCGCCCATTCGACCGCGAGGCGCTGCGGCTCGGCTCGTGGATTCTCTGCACCGTCATCGCGGCGGGCTTCGTCAGCTGCTGGCCGCATGGCGGCGCCTGGCCGCTGCCGACTGGCCTCGGCGGCGTGGTCGGCGACGCCCTGGTGCGCGCGCCTGCTGTGATTTTCGGACCCGCGGGCACGATCTACCGCATGGTGCTCGGCACGATCCTGTTCGCAGCGATGACCGCGACGTTCCTGATCGCCTGCGGTCTCGGCGCACGCGAGCATGACGACGAACTCGCCGAGATCGAGGATGACGACAAGCCGCTCGACGAGGACGAGGAGAGCGACCGCGGCTCGGTGTCGCTGGGCTGGCTGTTCCACGCGCTGATGAGCACCAAGGCACGCCTGATCTGGCTCTGTGGTGTCGCTTACCGCGCGCTCGTCTCGAGCGGACCGAAGACCAAGGCCGCTGCGTTCAGCCGCCAGGAGCCGAATCTCGGCGGCGGACGCGCTGCGCCCTCGATCTCGCCGCAGTTCCAAGACGAGGACGACGAGGACGAGCATGAGGAGGACGACGAGGAAGGCGAGGCGGAAGAGGACGAAGAGGAGGAGCCCGCCGCGCGCGCTCCGCGCAAGAAGGCTGCGCCGAAGGCGGCGGCCAAGAAGGGCTCCGACAAATTCGAGCTTCCCTCGGTCTCCATGCTGGCCGCCCCGAAGGCGGCCGATCGCCAGCCGCTCAGCAAGGCCGAGCTGGAAGCCAATTCCCGCTCGCTCGAAGGCGTGCTGCAGGATTTCGGCGTGCGCGGCGAGATCGTGAAGGCCAATCCGGGTCCGGTCGTCACGCTATACGAGCTCGAGCCGGCGCCCGGCATCAAGTCCTCGCGCGTGATCGGTCTCTCCGACGACATCGCCCGCTCGATGAGCGCGCTGTCGGCGCGCGTCGCCGTCGTGCCCGGCCGCAATGCGATCGGCATCGAGCTGCCGAACGCGCATCGCGAGAAGGTTTATCTGCGCGAACTGCTGGTCGCGAAGGAAGCGACCGAGACGGTGGCGAAGCTGCCGCTCTGCCTCGGCAAGACCATCGGCGGCGATCCCGTGATCATCGATCTCGCGCGCACCCCGCACATGCTGATCGCCGGCACCACCGGCTCGGGCAAGTCGGTCGCCATCAACACCATGATCCTCAGCCTGGTTTACCGGCTGCGCCCCGACCAGTGCCGGCTGATCATGGTCGATCCGAAGATGCTCGAACTGTCCGTCTATGACGGTATTCCCCATCTGCTCACGCCCGTCGTGACCGATCCGAAGAAGGCCGTGGTCGCGCTGAAATGGGCGGTGCGCGAGATGGAGGAGCGCTACAAGAACATGGCCAAGCTCGGTGTGCGCAACATCGACGGCTACAACACGCGCCTTGGCGAGTTGAAAGCCAAGGGCGAGGAGCCGACGCGCACGGTGCATACCGGCTTCGACAAGGAGACCGGCAAGGCGATCTACGAGGAAGAGAAGCTCTCGCTCGACCCGCTGCCCTACATCGTCATCATCGTCGACGAAATGGCCGACCTGATGATGGTCGCCGGCAAGGACATCGAAGGCGCGGTGCAGCGCCTCGCGCAGATGGCGCGCGCCGCCGGCCTGCACGTGATCCTGGCGACGCAGCGTCCGTCCGTCGACGTCATCACCGGCACCATCAAGGCCAACTTCCCGACCCGCATCGCCTTCCAGGTGACGTCGAAGATCGACAGCCGCACCATCCTCGGCGAGATGGGCGCCGAGCAGCTGCTCGGCCAGGGCGACATGCTCTACATGGCGGGCGGCGGCCGCATCAGCCGCGTGCACGGGCCATTCGCCTCCGACGAGGAAGTCGAGAAGGTGGTGCGTCACCTCAAGACGCAGGGCCAGCCCGAATACCTCGAAGCCGTTACTGCCGAAGAGCCGACCGAGGACGAGGACGGCGCGGTGTTCGACGCCACCGGCATGGGCGCGGACGGCGGCGGCGACCTGTTCACGCAGGCTGTTGCGATCGTCAAACGCGACCGCAAGGCCTCGACCAGCTACATCCAGCGCCGCCTGCAAATCGGTTATAACCGTGCTGCGTCGCTGATGGAGCGCATGGAACTGGAAGGCATCGTCGGACCCGCCAACCACGCCGGAAAGCGTGAGATTCTGGTCGAGGAAGAAGACAGCCACATGTGAGGCAGCCGCCCTGAACGAAATTTCACGTAGAATCGATATCTCCTTTTGCCCGAAATCACGCTAAAAGACGCCCAGCCACACAGGACGACGCGTTGATCAGACATCCGGACACTCGATTCGCTGCCACCATCGCCGCGCGAAGCGTGCGCATGGCCGGCGTGCTTCTCGTCACCGCCGCGATGGTGACCACTGCGTCGCTCGCGCAGAACGTTCCCGTGCCAAAGCCCGCGCCGAAGGGCCGCGATGGCGCGGCATCCGCCGGCGGCCCCGCGATCACCGGTGCGACCCAGCAGCCGCCGAATCCGATCATCCCGGATCCGCGCCGCAACGTGCCGAGCAGCATCTTCCAGACCTTCGACGAGAAGCAGAAGGCACAGGCGGCCAAGGTCAGCGCGTATCTGTCCTCGCTCCAGACGCTGGTCGGGAATTTCGTCCAGGTCGGACCCGACGGCAGCAAGACGCAGGGCGATTTCTACATCCAGAAGCCCGGCAAGGTGCGCTTCGAATATGACGCGCCGAGCCCGATCGACATCGTCGCCGACGGCTCCTCGCTGGTGGTGCGCGACCGCAAGCTGGCGACCCAGGACGTCTATCCGCTGTCGCAGACCCCGCTGCGCTTCCTCTTGTCCGACCGTATCGACCTGATGAAGGACACCAATGTCGTCAACGTCACGGCCGATGACGTCTTCGTCAGTGTCACCATCGAGGAGAAGCAGGCGCTGGTCGGCACCAGCCGACTGCTGCTGATGTTCGGCGCGAAGGACGGCCAGCTCAAGCAGTGGACCGTCACCGACCCGCAGGGCTACGACACCACGATCGCGGTCTACAATCTGGACTCGAGCAAGAAGCTCGATCCCAGCATGTTCAAGATCGATTTCACCAATTACGGCCCGGCTCCGGGATAGGTCTGCCTCGTGTCCCAGACGCGACGCAGCGCGTAGCGGTGCGGCGCAGAGCCGCGACTCGGACCCCCTCACAGATGGGCCCCGGCTCTGCAGCGCCACTTCGTGCCGCGCAGCGTCCGGGGCACGAGAGAGTTCGTTCCGCCGTTCACAGCCAAAAGACGGTGGGCACAGCGCTTTGCGCCTTTGCCCACCTTACGGGAGCTTGCTAAGACGCATTTCCCATGCGTCTTTCCCTGACAACGTGGAACATCAACTCGGTGCGACTGCGCATCGACCTGGTCGCAAAATTCCTCAAGAGCGCGCGGCCGGACGTGTTGTGCCTGCAGGAGACCAAGTGCATCGACGACGCCTTTCCGCTGAAGCGCTTCAAGCGGCTCGGCTATGAGCACGTGGCTCTGAACGGGCAGAAGGGCTATCACGGCGTCGCCATCGTCTCGAAGATTCCATTCGACTCGAAAGACATCCGCACTTTTTGCGACAAGGTGGATTCGCGCCATATCTCGGTATCGTTCGGCGAGAACGCCAACATCGCAAAGCCGCTGGTGCTGCATAATTTCTACGTGCCCGCCGGCGGCGATATTCCCGATCCCGCGCTGAACGAGAAGTTCGACCACAAGCTTCGCTTCCTCGACGAGATGACGGCGTGCGAGCCGTTGCATCCGCGCGGCGAGGACCGCCACATCCTGGTCGGCGATCTCAACGTCGCCCCGCACGAGAACGATGTTTGGTCGCACAAGCAGCTCTTGAAAGTGGTCTCGCACACGCCTGTCGAAACCGAGAAGCTCAAGGCTGCGCTTGCAGCCGGCGAATGGATCGACGTCGCGCGCGACCGCATCCCGATGTCGGAAAAAGTCTATACGTGGTGGAGCTATCGCTCCGCCGACTGGACCGTCGGCGATCGCGGCCGCCGGCTCGACCACATCTGGGTGTCGCGCGCGCTGAAGGATGCGGTCAGTGATTTCAGCATCCTGCGCGATGCGCGCAGCTGGGAGCGTCCGTCGGACCATGTGCCTGTGACGGTGACGCTGGAGGTGTAGCCTGCGTCATTCCGGGACGCGACGAAGTCGCGGGCCCCGAAATGACGGGCGGAGAAACCGACATCACGACGTCAGCTTCGCGCCCGCCATCAAGATATCGCTGGCAATCTGGCTCGAGCGCACCGCGAATTCATCGCGCAGGCGGACGGCCGCAGCCGGATCGCTTTCGAGCACGCGCTGGAACAGGCTGCGCGCGACGCGGATGACGGAGGCGTGCTCCAGCGCGATCGCGCTCGACGGTCGCTTCATCGGGACCACCAGCGCAAGCTCGCCGATGAGCGCGCCGGGGCCTGCGATCATCTCGGCGCCGGCACCGTCATCGACCCGGAAGGCGCCGCGCTGGACCACGAAGCCGGCATCGGCCTCGTCGCCGAGATTGAACAGGACGTCACCGCGGACGAGGTTGCGTTGTTCGGAGCCAATCGCCAGCATGCGCAACGAGGCGTCCCCCAACAGGCGCAGGGTCGGGACACGCTCGAGAAGCGCTACGTCGTCGTCGATTGACATTCAGGTCCGAGGCTCAAGGGCACGATATCTAAAACGATTCGGGCGCCCCTGAAGCGTATCACGGCACCAGCTTGTAGCCACCGGCTTCCGTTACCAGGATCTCCGGGTTGGCGGCGTCCTTCTCGATCTTCTGGCGCAGGCGGTAGATATGGGTTTCCAGCGTGTGGGTGGTCACCCCGGAATTGTAGCCCCAGACTTCCTGGAGCAGGGTCTCGCGCGAGACCGGCATCTGGCCGGCCCGGTAGAGGAAGCGGAGGATGGCGGTTTCCTTTTCCGTCAGCCGCACCTTGCGGGCATTGGCCGCGGTCAGCATTTTCGAGCCCGGACGGAAGGAGTAGGGGCCGACCGAGAACACCGCATCCTCGCTGGCCTCATGCTGGCGAAGCTGGGCGCGGATGCGGGCCAGCAGCACGGCGAAACGGAAGGGCTTTGCGACATAGTCGTTGGCGCCGGATTCTAGCCCCAAAATCGTGTCGGAATCGGTGTCATGTCCGGTCAGCATGATGATGGGAGCCTTGAAGCCGCCTTTGCGCAAGGAGCGGACCACCTCGCGGCCGTCGGTGTCGGGCAGGCCGACATCCATCAGCACCAGATCGGGGGAATTGGCCTTTGCGGCGCTCGCACCCTTTGCGCCGGTATCGACGGCGGAGGCTTCGAATTCTTCGTGCAGCGATAATTGCTCCACCAACGTATCGCGCAGATCGGTATCGTCATCCACGATCAGGATCTTGCGGGCATTGGCCATAGGGGGTCATCCTTTTGGAGTCGGACTCGGCGCGCATGCATGCTGCACCCAGCCGCGATGGAAAGTTAGGGGTCGCCGTTATTATTGTTGTTCGTGTTGAAGTAGTGGGCTGTTACCGATTCTCAAGCCAGAACCACTCTAACGCAGAATAGCAGGGCGATTTGATGAATGTCCTGTAATGAATTCGACATTGCAGGTTCACATGAAAAACAAAGCTAGGTCAGCTAGTTACGCCAGAATCCGGCGCGCCGGGCCGTTGTCCGCGATCCGCGTTAAGCCTGCCGCCGGGAATCCGCGCCGGGGTTGGCTGACCGCCGGCGCGCTGACGATTCCGGTGGCGCTGGGGCGGGGCGGCATTCTCGCCAACAAGCGCGAGGGCGACGGCGGCACCCCCAGGGGCAGTTTTCGTCCCAGGCAATTGTGGTGGCGGGCCGACCGGCACAGCCGTCCCAAGACCTTCCTGCCGGCTCGGACCATCAGCGGCGCGGACGCCTGGTGCGAAGATCCTGCCGATCGCCATTACAACCAGTGGATCCGGCGCGGGCAGGGCGAGGGCGGCGACCGACTCAAGCGGGACGACCATCTCTACGACTTCATCATCGAGATCGACCACAATACAAGGCCGCGCATCGCCGGCCGCGGCAGCGCCGTCTTCCTGCATCTCGCGCGCGACAATTTCGGGCCGACGGCAGGCTGCGTCTCCATGACCAAGGCGGCGATGCTGCAACTGCTGCGAAGGCTCGGACCCAAAACAAGAATCATCATCGGGTGAGGGCACATGCTGTGCTGGGGAAGGTGTCGGTGGGATTCGCGTAAGCAGCCTCACACCCGCTGTCGTCCCTGCGAAAGCAGGGACCCATAACCCCAGGGGGGGGGGGTTATGGTGCGAAGTGGTAGCTACGAGTCTTCGTCAGATCACGTCCTGTGGTTATGGATCCCGGATCTGCGCTCCGCTCAAGACAACGCTGCGCGTTGTCGGGAGCTGCGCTTTGTCCGGGACGACGGCAACTACAGCAACTACCTGTGCCCAAAAATCGCGCTGCCCACGCGCACATGGGTGGCGCCCAGCATGATGGCTGTGGCGAAATCGGCGCTCATGCCCATCGAGAGATTCTTCAATCCATTGCGCGCGGCGATCTTGGCAGTCAGCGCGAAATGCGCCGCCGGCGGCTCGTCCACCGGCGGGATGCACATCAAACCGGAGATCGTCAGCCCATAGGTGTCGCGGCAGCTCGCAAGGAAAGCGTCCGCCTCGCCCGGGGCGACGCCGGCCTTCTGCGGCTCCTCGCCGGTGTTGATCTGGACGAACAGCTGCGGGTGCTTCTTCTGAGATTCGATTTCCTTGGCTAACGCTTGGCAAATGCTCGGGCGGTCGACCGAATGGATGGCATCGAACAGCGCAACGGCCTCTTTCGCCTTGTTGGATTGCAGCGGCCCGATCAGGTGCAGCGCGATATCGGGGTAAACAGACGTTAACGCCGGCCACTTGCCTTTGGCCTCCTGCACGCGATTCTCGCCAAATACGCGCTGTCCGGCGGCGATAACCGGCGTAATTGCATCGGCAGTGAACGTCTTCGACACCGCGATCAGCGTCACGGAGGCGCGATCGCGCTGCGCATCCTTGCAGGCGCGTGCAATCTCGGCTTCGACCGCGGCGAGCGCGCTTGGTGAATGGCCGGTTACCGGCGCGTCGTGGTGTTCTGTCATGACGTCGATTGACCGTGAGCGTAACGGAGGTAAGTCCAATTTTACCGAGTTCAAGAAAGAGTTTTTGAACCCTTCGCTTTACCTTGCCCGCGGGGTGGGCAGCGAAGATGGCAAACGTCAGTTTCAACCGCAAACGAGCGAAACTCAAGCAGGTTCTCGGGATCCGGGCGCGGCTCGCCTTGCTCGCGGTGATTTTGGTGACACCCTTGATGTTCGAGCGCATCCGTTCGCTCGAGGACACGCGCGCCAAGCAGATCGCGCAGGCTGCGGCCGAATTCACCACCATCGCAAGGCACAGCGCCGATGCGCAGCGCGAGGTGATCTCGTCGGTCGAGACCATCCTGAAATCGGAAGCCTTCATTCGCGCCTCCGCTGGTGGCATCAGCAAGAGCTGTGACGTGCTGCGCGCGAGCCTGCCGTCGAACCTTCCCTGGATCCGCACGCTGCTGATCGCCGGCCAGGACGGCCGCATCCAGTGCGCGACCAACAACATGTATGTCGGGCTCGACCTCAGTGACCGGCCCTACTTCCAGCAGGCGCAGGAAACCGGCCGCTTCGTGCTGAGCGACTTCATCATGTCACGGCCCGTGCCATCGCCGACCGTGATGGCAGTCTATCCGGTATCCGCCTTCAGCGGCGTCGCCGATGCCGTCGTGCTCGCCACCGTGAACCTCGATTGGATGTCGAAGGTCATGAGCAATCTCGGCGGCCGCGACGGCATCACCGCGGTTCTGGTCGACAGCGCCGGCACCGTGCTGGCCGCGCCCGCCGATCAGCACAGCGCGGTCGGCCGTCCCCTCGACAACATGCCGCTGATGTCGGCGATCGCCGACAAGGCATTGCGGTCGGACCAGGACGAAGGCTCGCTGTCGTTTCTCGCCGCCGACGGCTCGCGCCGCGCCGTCAGCTACATCCGCATCGCCGGCACCAATGCCCGCCTGATTGCCAGCATCGACGAGGACAAGGTGTCGGCGGCCGTCAGCCGCGAAATCCGCACCGCCTATCTCCAGCTCGCTTTCGTCGTCGTGTTCGTCCTGCTCGGCGCACTGATCGCCGCCGAGAAGCTGGTGATCAAGCCGATTGAGATGCTGGCCGACATGGCCAAACGCCTCGGCGAAGGTGACCTCTCGGCGCGCGCCGCGCGCAATCGCCTGCCGGCCGAATTCGTGCCGCTCGCCCGTGCCTTCAACGCGATGGCGGCGCAGCTCAGCCAGCGCGAGCGCGAGCTGATCGCGAGCAACGACCGCCTTACCGTGATGGCGTCGATCGACATGCTGTCGGGCCTTGCCAACCGCCGCGGCTTCCAGAGCCGGCTCGATTTCGAATGGATGCGCGCGCAGCAATATGGCAGCGAGCTCGCGCTGCTGATGATCGACGTCGACCATTTCAAGCTCTTCAACGACACCTACGGCCATCTCGAAGGCGATTCCTGCCTGACCAGGCTCGGCGAATCGCTGTCCGGCATCGCCGCCGACACGATGGGCTTTGCCGCGCGCTATGGCGGCGAGGAATTCTGCCTGCTATTGCCGAACACCGACGTGAACCGCGCCGTCGAGATCGGCGAGCAGGTGCGCGCGGCCGTGCTGAAGCTGTGCCTGCCGCACATCACCTCCGGCCACATGATCGTCACCGTCTCGATCGGCGTCGCGGCGACGAGGCCGAACGAGGCCTTGCGTCCCGGCGATCTCATCGAAGCCGCCGACGCCGCGCTCTACGCCGCAAAGCATCGCGGCCGCAACAACGTCGTCGAGCACGGCGTGCAGACGATCGAGAACGGTGCCGCCGAGATGATGATGGCAGCGAGCGCCTAAAGCGCGATGAGATTGGGATGAATCGTCATCGCGCTTTAGGTTGTTGTTTGTGCATGATCTTTTCGGAAAACCGCTTCGCACTTTTCCGGATCATGCCTTAGCCCGCGGCCCCGGCGCGATCGAGCTCGATCTCCGTCACTACGCGATTGCGGCCGCCGCCTTTGGCGAGATAGAGCGCGCGGTCGCAGCGCTCGATCAAATCGGTGATCGCTTCGCCGGCCCGGTACTGCGCAACGCCGATGGACACGCTGATGCTGGGCAGCGTCTCACCGGTGGAACGGCGCGTGATGCTGCATTCGGCGATCGTGCGCCTGATGCGCTCGGCGATCCCGGCACAGGTGGCGAGGTCGGCATCCGGCAGCACCGCGATCAGCTCCTCGCCGCCATAGCGCGCGGGCAGATCCTGCCGGCGAACCTTTTCGCGCAACACCTTTGCCATCAGCCGCAGCACCTGGTCGCCGACGCCGTGACCGAAACTATCGTTGAAGGTCTTGAAGTGGTCGATGTCGAGCAGGAGCACGCTGAGCGGCTCGCCCCATTCCGCCGTCGCCTGCGCCTTGCGCAGGAATTCGTCCAGCGCCCGGCGGTTGGCAAGGCCCGTCAGCGTGTCGGTCCGGGCGCGCTCCTCGGACCGCGAGAGCGAATCGCGGATCACGTCGAGCTCGCGGGTTTTCTCAGCAAAGCCTGCCTCGAGCCGCGTCGCCCTGGTGGCGGCCCGCGCCAGCTCGTTCATGAGCTGGGCGACCAGCACCTTCGGATCGACGCCGGCCTTGCCCCGTTCGGTAACCTCGCTGATCGCCTGCATCTGGGAATGATTGTCGGCGATCGCGCTCGTCAGAAATTCCTTCGCCGTACCCATCAGCGTATGCAGCCGCTCGGACGTGACGGCGACGACGGCGCTCACCTGGGGCGCGACATAAGTCTCGAACAGATCCAGATTGGTCCTGTTATCGAAGGGCCGGTTGCGGTCGATCAGGAGATCGATGGCATTGCGCAGATCGTCATGGCTACCGGCGAAATATTGGAACCAGACGGAAAAATTGATCGGTGTCGGCGGAATCCGCTGTTCGGCCATAGCTCGCATCGCCCGCCCGGCAAGGGACGCGGCATAGTCATGATCGGGATCGTCGAAGCTGGAATCCATCGCGGCAGCGGGGTCTTAGCGGGCCGCAACCTCGCACCGACCCCTTAATCACCCCCAACGAGGGCTCAGTACTTATGCGGATACGCCCAGCCCAAGTTCCAAATCGCGGCAACCCATTGACCCCCCGAGGACTTCTATGGCCTAGTCCGCCGTCTTTGACGGCCGAATCCAAGAAAACCAACGATTCCATGACCTCCGAACGCTACAACGCCCGCGACGCCGAACCGCGCTGGCAACGCCAATGGGACGAACAGGCGATCTTCGTCTCGAAGAACGACGATTCGCGGCCGAAATACTACGTCCTCGAGATGTTTCCCTACCCGTCCGGGCGCATTCATATCGGCCATGTCCGCAATTATACGCTTGGCGACGTGCTGGCCCGCTTCATGCGCGCCAAGGGCTACAACGTGCTTCACCCGATGGGCTGGGACGCATTTGGCCTGCCGGCCGAGAACGCCGCCATCGAGCGCAAGGTCGCGCCGAGGGCCTGGACCTACGACAACATCGCCGCGATGAAGAAGCAGCTCCGCTCGATCGGGCTGTCGCTGGACTGGTCGCGGGAGATCGCGACCTGCGATCCCTCCTATTACAAGCACCAGCAAAAGATGTTTCTGGACTTCCTGCGCGCTGGCCTTGCCGAGCGCGAGAAGCGCAAGGTGAACTGGGACCCCGTCGACATGACCGTGCTCGCCAACGAGCAGGTGATCGATGGTCGCGGCTGGCGTTCGGGCGCTGTGGTCGAGCAGCGCGAGATGAACCAGTGGGTCTTCAAGATCACGAAGTACTCGCAGGAACTGCTGACGGCGTTGGATACGCTGGATCGCTGGCCCGACAAGGTGCGGCTGATGCAGCGCAACTGGATCGGCCGCTCGGAAGGCCTGTTGATTCGCTTCGCGCTGGACGCGGCGACGACGCCCGCCGGCGAAAACGAGCTAAAGATCTTCACGACGCGCCCGGACACGCTGTTCGGCGCGAAGTTCATGGCGATCTCGGCGGATCATCCGCTGGCGCAGGCCGCCGCGGCCAAGAATCCGAAGCTCGCGGAGTTCATCGCCGAGATCAAGAAGATCGGCACCGCGCAGGAGATCATCGATACCGCGGAGAAGCAGGGTTTTGACACCGGCATTCGTGCGGTGCATCCGTTCGATCCCTCCTGGAAGCTGCCGGTCTATGTCGCGAATTTCGTGCTGATGGAGTACGGCACCGGCGCGATCTTCGGCTGCCCGGCGCATGACCAGCGCGACCTCGACTTCGTCAACAAGTACAATCTCGGCAATACGCCGGTGGTGTGCCCGGAAGGGCAGGATCCGAAGACGTTCGTCATCACCGACACCGCTTATGACGGTGACGGCCGCATGATCAATTCGCGCTTCCTCGACGGCATGACCATCGATCAGGCCAAGGAAGAGGTCGCCAAGCGTCTCGAGAGCGAGCTGCGCGGCAATGCACCCGTTGGAGAACGCCAGGTCAATTTCCGCCTGCGCGACTGGGGCATTTCGCGCCAGCGCTATTGGGGCTGCCCGATTCCGGTCATCCATTGTCCGAAATGCGACGTTGTGCCGGTGCCGGATGCCGACCTGCCGGTGAAGCTGCCTGACGATGCGACCTTCGACCGCCCGGGCAACGCGCTCGATCATCATCCGACCTGGAAGCACGTCACCTGCCCGCAATGCGGGGCCAAGGCCCAGCGCGAAACCGACACCATGGACACCTTCGTGGATTCGTCCTGGTACTTTGCGCGCTTCACCGATCCCTGGAACGAGAACGCGCCGACGACGCCCGCAGTCGCCAACCGGATGCTGCCGGTCGATCAGTATATCGGCGGCGTCGAGCACGCGATCCTGCATCTGCTCTACAGCCGCTTCTTCACCCGCGCCATGAAGGCGACCGGGCACATCGCGCTGGACGAGCCGTTCGCCGGCATGTTCACCCAAGGCATGGTGGTGCACGAGACCTACCAGAAGGCCGACGGCACCTATGTGCAGCCGGCCGAAGTGAAGATCGAGGTCGGCAGCAATGGCCGGCGCGCGACGTTGCTGACATCAGGCGAAGACGTCACGATCGGCCCGATTGAGAAGATGTCGAAGTCGAAGAAGAACACGGTCGACCCCGACGATATCATCGAGACCTACGGCGCCGACGTCGCCCGCTGGTTCATGTTGTCGGACTCGCCGCCCGACCGCGACGTGATCTGGAGTGACGAGCGCGTCCAGGGCGCCTCGCGCTTCGTGCAGCGGCTGTGGCGGCTGGTGAACGACTCCGTAAACATCGGCAGGGCCGCGCCGGCGGACCGGCCGGCCAGCTTCGGAGCGGATGCGACCGCCTTGCGCAAGGCGGCCCATGGTGCGCTGGACAAGGTCACCACCGGCATCGAGCGATTGCACTTCAATGTCTGCCTCGCCCATATCCGCGAATTCACCAACGCGTTTTCGGAGGTGCTCCAGCGTCCCGGGCAGCCGGCCCCAGATTTGGCTTGGGCGATCCGGGAGGCGAGCCAGATCCTGGTCCAACTGTTCTCCCCGATGATGCCACACCTGGCCGAGGAGTGCTGGCAGGTCCTGGGGCACTCCGGGCTGGTTTCGGAGGCCAATTGGCCGCAAATCGAACGCGATTTGCTGGTTGAAGACAGCGTGACCCTGGTGGTCCAGGTCAACGGCAAGAAGCGGGGTGAAGTCACAGTTGCAACAGCGGCCCAGAATCCGGAAATCGAGGCTGCCGTTTTGGCCCTCGATGCGGTAAAACTGGCCCTGGATGGCAAGCCCGTCCGCAAAGTGATCATCGTCCCCAAGAGGATCGTGAATGTTGTCGGCTAGGATCCGTATCGCAGCCCGCTTGCTGGCGGTCGCCGCTCTGGCGGCGCTGACAGCCGGCTGCTTCCAGCCGATGTACGCCGAGCGCACCGACGGCACCCCCGGCCTGCGCGAGAAGCTGATGGGGGTCGACCTCCCGCCGATCAGCAAACCGAACGCCTCCCGCGAGGCTCGCGTCGGCGTCGAGGTCCGCAATGCCCTGGCCTTCAAGCTCTACGGCAGCGCCACGGGCATGCCGCCGACCCACCGGCTCGACATCCGCTTCAACAGCAGTAAGTCGTCGCTGCTGGTCGATGCCAATACCGGCCTGCCGACCAGCGAAAACTACGGCATCGACTGCCAGTACAACCTGATCGAAGTCGCCACCGGCAAGTCGGTGATGACCGGCACCACGTTCTCGCGCGTTTCCTATGACATGCCCGGCTCCTATCAGCGCTTCGCCCGCAACCGTGCCGTGCGCGACGCCGAGGATCGTGCCGCCAACGAGATCGCCGAGAACATCACGACCCGGTTGGCCGCGTTCTTCACCGCGGGTACGTAGTCTCCTTGTCATTCCGGGGCGCCCCAAGGGCCAACCCGGAATACTCGATTCGCAAGCTCTGGATTCCGGGTTCGCGCCAGGCACGCCCCGGAATGACGTCTTCGAGGCGAAATGGTCGCGCTGCGCGGAAAAGAGATCGACGCTTTCCTTGCCCACCCCGATGCGGGCCGCCCGATCATCCTGCTCTATGGTCCTGACGCCGGCCTCGTGCGCGAGCGCGCCGATGCGCTGATCGCCTCCGCGATCGACGATCCCAACGATCCCTTCTCGCTGGTCAAGCTCGACGGCGACGAACTCTCGGCCGAGCCGTCGCGCCTCGTCGATGAAGCCATGACCGTGCCACTGTTCGGCGGCCGCCGCGCCATCCGCATTCGCGCCGGCTCGCGCAGCTTCGCCGGCGGCATCGACACGCTCGCCGACATGGGCGTGAAGGATTGCCGCATCGTGATCGAGGCCGGCGAGCTGCGCCCCGAATCGCCGCTGCGCAAGGCCTGCGAAAAGGCCAAGACGGCGGTGGCGATCGGCTGTTATCCCGACACCGAGCGCGATCTCGCAAAACTGATGGAAGACGAGCTGCGCATTGCGAATTTGCGCATCGCGCAGGATGCCCGCGCCGCGCTGGTGTCCTTCCTCGGCGGCGATCGCCAGGCCTCGCGCAACGAGCTGCGCAAGCTCACGCTTTATGCCCATGGCAAAGGCGAGATCACACTGGATGACGTGATGTCCGTGGTCGCCGACGCCTCCGAGCTGAAGCTCGATCCGATCGTCGACGGCGCCTTCGCCGGCCGGCCCGATATCGTCGAGACCGAGTTCGCAAAAGCCATGATCGCCGGCACCTATCCCGGCCTGATCATCTCGGCCGCGCAGCGCCAGGCGGCGTGGCTGCACAAATCCGCGCTCGCGATCGCCGACGGCCAGCCCGCCTCCGCCGTGCTCGACGGCGGCTTTCCGCGGCTGCATTTTTCGCGCAAGCCCATGGTCGAAACGGCGCTGCGCAATTTCAGCGTAGCCCGGCTCGCGGTAGTGATCGAACAGCTCGCGACCGCCGCGCTCGACACCCGCAAGCAATCCACCCTCGCCGCCGCCATCGCCCAGCGCACGCTGATGGCCATCGCCGCCAACGCGAAGCGGCGGGGCTGAGCCTCACTCTATCCTCATTGCGAGCGAAGCGAAGCAATGGCGATCACGCGGTATGGGTGCTGGCGTTCGCCAGGACGACACCGAGGGTCAGTCTACAGCACGCCCTTCGCCAGCCGCTTCATCACCTCGTCGAGCTGATCGAGGTTGCGGTAGTTGATCTGGACCGAGCCGCCGGGGTCGCGGTGGTTGACGGTGACCTTGAGGCCGAGCGCGTCGCTGACGCGCTTTTCCAGATCGATCGTGTCGGGGTCCTTGTCCTTGCCTCCGCTGGCGCGCGCCTTCTGCGGCTTGCGCTCAGGCACGCCCTCTTCATGCGCGAGCGCCTCGGCCTGGCGGACGTTGAGGCCTTCCTCGACGATGCGCTTGGCGGCCGCAAGCGGATCGGGCACGCCGATCAGCGCGCGGGCGTGCCCGGCGGTCAGATCACCGCTGGTTATCAAGGCCTGTACCTCGGCCGGCAGCTTGGTCAGCCGCATCATGTTGGCGATGTGGCTGCGGCTCTTGCCGACCACCTTTGCGATGTCGTCCTGGCTGCGTTTGAACTCGTTGGCGAGCGCGTGATAGCCGAGCGCCTCTTCCATCGGGTTGAGGTCTTCGCGCTGCACGTTCTCCACGATCGCGAATTCCAGCGCATCGCTGTCGCTGATGTCGACCGGGACGATCGGCACCTCGTGCAGGCCGGCCATCTGCGAAGCGCGCCAGCGCCGCTCGCCGGCGATGATCTCGTAACGATCCTGCGCGCCCTTGACCGGGCGCACGACGATCGGCTGGATCACGCCATGCTGCTTGATGGACTCGCTGAGCTCCTTCAGCTCGGTGTCCGAAAAGGCGCGGCGCGGGTTGCGCGGATTGGCCTTGAGGAATTCGATCGGCACCTTGCGCTGCGCGCGTGGACGATCGACGTGCTGAGCCTCGCCGCCGACATCGCCGATCAGACTCGCAAGACCCCGGCCCAGTCGCGAACGCGCTTCGTCGGCCATCGCCAGCTCCCTTGGATTCAACTCGAACGCTCCTGCTACTCTGTTGCCGTCATTCCGAGGCGCGCCAAGCGCGAACCCGGAATCTCGATGTTGTTCAAATTCCAATCTCGGGATTCCGGATCAATTCGCGTCCCGCGAATTGTCCGGAATGAGATCGCCTGGCGTCAATGCGTCGTGCGCAGCTCGCGCTCGCGCTGGATCACTTCGGTGGCGAGCCGCAAGTACGCTTCGCTGCCGACGCATTTGAGATCGTAGACCAGCACCGGCTTGCCGTAGGACGGCGCTTCGGAGATGCGCACGTTGCGCGGGATCATGGTCTTGTAGACCTTCTCGCCCATGAACTGGCGGACGTCGGCGACGACCTGGTTCGAGAGGTTGTTGCGCGAGTCGAACATGGTCAGCACGATGCCGTGGATCGACAGGTTCGGGTTGAGCGTCGAGCGCACCTGCTCCACCGTCTGAAGCAATTGCGACAGACCTTCGAGCGCGAAGAACTCGCACTGCAGCGGCACCAGGATCGCGTCCGACGCCGCCATCGCATTGACCGTGAGCAGATTGAGCGAGGGCGGGCAGTCGATCAGCACATAGGTGTAGTCGGCGTCCGGCGAGACATTGTTGTTGAGCGCACTAATGGCGTCGCGCAGCTTGAAAGCGCGGCCGGGGGTGGTGCCGAGCTCGAGCTCGAGGCCGGAGAGATCCATGGTCGAGGGCGCGATGTGCAGCCGCGGCACCGCGGTCGAGACCACGGCTTCGCGCAAGCTCGCTTCGCCGATCAGCACGTCATAGGTCGAGCAGCTTCGGTTGCGGCGGTCGATGCCGAGGCCGGTCGAGGCGTTGCCCTGCGGGTCGAGATCGACGATCAGGACGCGCTCGCCAATCGCGGCGAGCGCCGTGCCGAGATTGATCGCTGTGGTTGTTTTGCCCACCCCGCCCTTCTGATTCGCCAGCGCCAGGATGCGCGGGTGACCTTGCGGAACCACCCCAGCTTCATCTCGGTTTTGTTCTTGCTGCGGCTCGTCAATCACGGTCATCGAAATCCCCACTCAACCCCTGAAGGCCTCACCCGCGCCGTTCAACTGAAGTCAGCTCGACGATCCAGCCATCCCCTGTCCGGCTTTGATGGAGCTGCGGCTGAATATTCCAATATTTAGCGGATTCGGTCAATTCAGCATCTACATCTTGACCCTTGAGAAATAGCGCCTTTGCGCCTTGGTGCAGCAGCGGCTCCGCAAAGCCGATGAGTTGATGTAGCGGAGCCAGTGCACGCGCGGTGACGCAATCGACGGGGCCGGTGATTCTATCCACATTATCCCCGATCTCAGCGAGATGTACGACCCCCGGAGACGTGGTGACGCGAATCGCTTCGCGCAAAAACGCGGCCTTCTTGGCGATTCGCTCGACGAGGTGGACGCTCGCGCCTGGCGTGTTCGCCATGGCGCAGGCGAGGACCACGCCAGGAAAGCCGCCGCCGCTGCCAAGGTCGGCCCAGCGTTTTGCCGATGGCGCGAGATCGACGAGCTGAAGCGAGTCGGCGATGTGCCGGGTCCAGAGGTTTGGCAGGGTCGAAGGCGCGACCAGATTGGTCTTGGCCTGCCACTCGCGGAGTAGCGCGATGTAGCGGTCGAGCCGGTCCTCGGTTTCAGGTGAAACCTGAGCCAGCTTCAGCGCTGCGATCTTGTCGGCGGCGATGGTCGCGTCCAGCGACTGATCGTTGGCGCTGGCCTTGTCGATCTTCGGTCTGGCCGGCAGAGGCTCGCCCCGGCGAGCGGCGCCCTCACCCGCTCCGGGTCGTCGGGATAGCGGTCTGTCCCCGCCCGGTCCGCGCTGTTTCACGTGAAACGCCTATGCGATTGCCTTGGAGCTCTTTCGCGCCTCACGGCGGAGATAGGCCGCCAAGATGCCCAGCGCCGCCGGCGTCATGCCGTCGATCCGGCCGGCCTGGCCGACCGTGAACGGGCGGGCCTTCTCCAGCTTGGCGCGGACCTCGTTGGAGAGACCTGGGACCAGCTTGTAATCGACCTCCGACAGCACCATTCCTTCGTCCCGCCGGAACGCCTCCACGTCGGCGCTCTGGCGCTCCAGGTACACATCGTATTTGGCATCGATCTCAAGATGGGTGGCGATCACGGGATCAATCGCGGACAGCTCCGGCCAGATCGCACGGACTTGGCTCCAGCCAATCTCCGGATAGGCCATCAGCTCGAAGGCTGAGCGGCGCTGGCCGTCCCGGTTCAGGGACAGCCCGTGCTTGATCGCCTCGTTCGGAGTGATCGTCAGCGACTTCGACAAGATCCGAGCCGCGTTCAGAGCGTCCATCTTGGCGCGGTGATGCTGGGTCCGGGCACTCCCGACACAGCCCAGAGCGATCCCCTTTTCGGTCAGACGCTGGTCGGCGTTATCCGCCCGCAACGTCAACCGGTACTCGGCGCGCGAGGTGAACATCCGATAGGGCTCCGTGATCCCGCGGGTGACGAGGTCGTCGATCATCACGCCGAGATAGCCGTCAGCACGATCGAACACGGTCGGCGCCGCGCCACTGGCGGCGAGCGCGGCGTTCAGGCCGGCCACGATGCCCTGCCCGGCGGCTTCCTCGTATCCGGTGGTCCCGTTGATCTGCCCGGCCAGGAACAGGCCACGCAAGCGCTTGGTCTGGAGGGTCGGATCGAGCTCGCGGGGATCGATGTGGTCGTACTCGATGGCGTAGCCCGGCCGGACCATCTTCACCCGCTCGAGGCCGGGGATACTGGCGAGAATTGCGAGCTGGACCTCCTCCGGCAGCGAGGTGGAGATGCCATTGGGATAGACGGTCGTGTCGTCGAGCCCTTCCGGCTCCAGGAAGATCTGATGGCCGTCGCGATCGCCGAAGCGGACGATCTTGTCCTCGATCGACGGGCAATAACGCGGTCCCGAGCTCTTGATCTGGCCGGAGTACATCGGAGAGCGATGGACGTTGGCCCGGATCACCTCATGGGTTGCGGCCGTGGTCCGGATAATCCCGCACTGGATCTGCGGGGTCGTGATCCGCTCGGTCATGACCGAGAACGGCTCCGGCGGCTCGTCCCCGGGCTGCATTTCGACTGCTGACCAGTCGATCGTGGTGCCGTCCAGACGCGGCGGCGTGCCAGTCTTGAGCCGTCCCAGGGTGAAGCCCGCGCGCTCAAAGGACGCCGAAAGACCCATCGCGGGGGCTTCGCCAACCCGTCCGGCGGGCCAATTCTTCTCACCGAGATGGATCAGACCACGGAGAAAGGTGCCGGTGGTCACGACAACGGCCCCTGCCCGAACCTCCCGGCCGTCTGCCAGGCGCAGCCCGATCACCCGTCCCTCGACCACGATCAGCTCGTCGGCCTCGCCTTCGATGACCGAAAGACCCTCGGTCTCCCGGATCGCGGTCTGCATCGCCGCCGCATAGAGCTTCCGGTCGGCCTGGGCCCGGGGACCACGGACAGCGGGACCCTTGCGACGATTGAGGACACGAAACTGGATACCGCCGGCATCGCTCACCCGGCCCATCAGGCCGTCGAGAGCATCGACCTCGCGAACCAGATGGCCTTTGCCAAGACCGCCAATGGCGGGATTGCAGGACATCGCGCCGACGGTGGCGAAACGGTGCGTCACCAGAGCGGTCGTCGCGCCCATCCGCGCAGACGCAGCCGCGGCCTCGCAGCCGGCGTGGCCGCCGCCAATCACGATGACGTCGAAGCGCTCTCGCTCTGTTCGCATAAGCGGACTTCTAGCTCAGAGGTGGGAAAGCCGGAAGTAGAAACTCAGAGCTGGTGTTTCACGTGAAACAGGCGGGGCCCGGGGGCCAGAGCGTTTTTTGAAAACAACCCCATGCACAGTAGGCGGAGCGCTGAACGGATGGCTGTTTCACGTGAAACAACCCGGGTTCTGTCCAAGGGCAGGCAAAACCAGGTAGCGCCGCAACGCCAGGTCTCGACACCGCCACCGTCATCGCGAGCGTCGCTAAGCAAATTCAGCGTGCCTCGGCGAAGGCAGCCTCGATTGTGTCGTCGCAAGAGCTCCTCGCCAATGTCGGCGATCGGGCGAGATTGGGCAGAGACTCGCTCGCATGAGACGTCCATGGATGGGCGCGCCGTGTTTCAAGTGAAACACAAGCAATGGAACAAGGACTAGTTCTAGAATGAAGCACTACTTTCCGATACAGAACTTCTGGAAAATGGCCCCGAGGACGTCCTCGACGTCCACCCGGCCCAAGAGCCGGCCGAGGGCGTAGGCGGCGGAACGAAGCTCTTCGGCGGCGAGCTCCTCGCCCTCTTCTACAAGCTCCAGACTCCGGCGCAAGCCGTCTCGCGCCTGGATCAGCAGCTCGCGCTGACGCGCCCGGGTCACCAGGGCGCCCTCGCTGGTTCCGAAGAACTCGGCAGCGAATTTGACGAGCGCATCGACCAGGGCCGGGATGCCATCCCCGCGACTGGCCGAGATGGCGAACTCGCCCGGCGGCGCAACTCCGAACCCGAGGTCGATCTTGTTGCGCACGATCCAAACGGAGCTGTCTGGCTGATGGTCGTCTCCGGATGTCCGAAGTGCCCGCAGCGACTTCGGATCGGCGGCCTGCTCAGCCTCCACCAGCCACAGCACGAGGTCGGCATCTTCCGCCCGCGCCCGCGCCCGGCGCACGCCCTCCTGCTCGACCGGGTCATCCGTCTCGCGAATGCCGGCTGTGTCAATGACCGTGACCGGATAGCCGTCGAGATCCAGCTGCACCTCGATCACGTCACGCGTGGTGCCTGCATGCGGCGAGACGATCGCGACCTCGCGGCGCGCGAGCTGGTTCATCAGCGTCGACTTGCCGACATTCGGCTCGCCGGCGATCGCAACCACAAGGCCGTCGCGCAGGCGTTCAGCATGGCCCTGTGCCGCAAGAGCGTTTGCAATTTCATCGTGCAGCGCCCTGATCGCCTGCACCGCCGGTGCCATCAGCTCCGCCGGCACATCGCCCTCGTCAGAAAAATCGATGCCGGCCTCGATCAGCGCCGACGCCTCGATAATGCGCTCGCGCCAGTCGCGCGCGCGATGGCCGAGCAGGCCCTCAAGCTGACGTAGCGCCTGGCGCCGCTGACGGTCGGTGTCGGCGTGGATGAGATCGTCAAGGCCTTCGGCTTCGGTGAGATCGAGCTTGCCGTTCTCGAACGCGCGCCGCGTGAACTCCCCCGGCTCGGCCGCGCGTGTATTCGGAATTAGCGAAATAGCGGCGAAGAGCGCGGCCAGTACCGCGCGGCCGCCGTGGACGTGGAATTCGGCGATGTCCTCGCCCGTCGCGCTGCCCGGCCCTGGAAACCAGAGCACGACCGCGTCGTCGATCGGCTCGCCCGCGTGATCCCGCAGCAGCCGTCGGCTGGCCTGTCTCGGCGCCGGCAGCCTGCCCGCGAGCGCCGTCACAACTGCGCCGGCTTGCGGGCCCGAGACGCGCACCAGCGCGATCGCACTCGGCGCACGGCCGGACGACAGCGCAAAGATGGTCTGGTCTCGCGGATGCATAGCCTATTTGTCCGGCTGGCAGGGAAAAGGCAAACGGCCCGTTTCGCGGTGTCGACCGCCACAATTTGCTGCGCTTTCGACCGCAGCAATGGCCCTATTGCAGCGCAATCCAAACGCAGCACTTTGCTGCAAAACTGTTCCGCCTCGGAGCAGCTCTGTTGGCTAGACTCAACGATTACGTAAATGCATCAACAGCTTCTGGCAAAGCCAGATTTGTACCGCGGCTACCCGCCATGCTGCACTTTTCCCGCAGCATGACCGCACAAACAAAAGGCGCCCGAAGGCGCCCCCTGATCTCTTGTTGCACCGCACTCAGGTGTTCATGGAGTCGAAGAACTCCGAATTGCTCTTGGTTGAGCGCAGCTTGTCGAGCAGGAAGTCGATCGCGTCCATCGTGCCCATCGGATTGAGGATGCGGCGGAGGACGTACATCTTCTTAAGCACCTGCGGATCGGTGATGAGCTCCTCCTTGCGGGTGCCGGAGCGCGAGATGTCGATCGCCGGGAAGGTGCGCTTGTCCGAGACCTTGCGGTCCAGGATCAGTTCAGAGTTACCGGTACCCTTGAACTCTTCGAAAATGACTTCGTCCATGCGGCTGCCGGTATCGACGAGCGCGGTCGCGATGATGGTGAGCGAGCCGCCCTCCTCGATGTTGCGGGCGGCACCGAAGAAGCGCTTCGGGCGCTGCAGCGCGTTGGCGTCGACGCCGCCGGTCAGCACCTTGCCGGATGACGGCACCACGGTGTTGTAAGCGCGGCCGAGGCGCGTGATCGAATCGAGCAGGATCACGACGTCGCGGCCATGCTCGACCAGGCGCTTTGCCTTCTCGATCACCATCTCGGCGACCTGGACGTGACGCACCGCCGGTTCGTCGAAGGTCGACGACACGACCTCGCCCTTCACCGAACGCTGCATGTCCGTGACTTCTTCCGGACGCTCGTCGATCAAGAGTACGATTAGATAGCATTCGGGATGATTGTGCGTGATCGAGTGCGCGATGTTCTGCATCAGCACGGTTTTACCGGTGCGCGGCGGCGCGACGATCAGCGCGCGCTGGCCCTTGCCGATCGGGGCGACGATGTCGATCACGCGCGCAGACAGGTCTTTCCGCGTCGGATCGTCGATTTCCATGCGGAAACGCTGATTCGGAAACAGCGGCGTGAGGTTGTCGAAATTGACCTTGTGCTTGGCCTTTTCCGGGTCCTCGAAATTGAGCGTGTTGACCTTCAGCAGCGCGAAATAGCGCTCGCCCTCTTTCGGGCTGCGGATGTGACCTTCGATGGTGTCACCGGTGCGCAGGCCGAAACGGCGGATCTGCGAGGGCGAAACGTAGATGTCGTCAGGGCCCGGCAGATAATTCGCGTCGGGCGAGCGGAGGAAGCCGAAGCCGTCGGACAGAACCTCGACGACGCCTTCGCCGACGATATCGGTCTCAGCGAGCGAGAGCTGCTTGAGGATGGCGAACAGCAGCTCCTGCTTGCGCATGGTGCTGGCGTTCTCGACCCCATTCTCTTCCGCGAACGAGACGAGCTCGGCCGGCGTCTTCGACTTGAGGTCCTGGAGTTTGATTTCCCGCATTGGGGTGGTCCTGTGGGGTAACCTTAGGGAGAGGGGGTGCGAGGAGGCTCTGAAATGCGGACGTGAGAAGGTAAGGTCCGCAGGTCTGGCAAGGAGAGTGCCGGTGAGGCTTCAAACCTGATGCGGTGTCCGGCTTCTGGAAAGCTCAGACACAACCACATCCGCCTGCGTTGGGTGGGATGTCGATAATATAGAAAATCGCTTCCGGCTCCGCAAGACGAACCGCTGAGCGAAACGTCGCGCGGCTGCCTAGAACGGCTTCACGATCACCATAATGACGATGATAATCATGAGGGCGGTCGGCACCTCATTGATAATCCGATAGAATTTCTGGCTGCGCGGGCGCCGGTCGGCGGCGAAATCCTTCACCCAGCGGGAAAAAAAGCCGTGGACCGCGGACATCGCCAGCACCAGTGCCAGTTTTACGTGCAGCCAGCCGAAGGTGAACCAATGGCCGGACCAGGCGAGATAGAGCCCGGCGAGCCAGGTGACCATCATGGCAGGGTTGATGATCGCCTTGAGCAGCCGGCGTTCCATGATCTTGAACGTCTCGGACTGTTTGGAGCCGATCTCGGCCTCGCAGTGATAGACGAACAGCCGCGGCAGATAGAGCATGCCCGCCATCCAGGAGATGACGGCGATCACATGCAGCGCCTTGATCCAGAGATAGACGTCTTCGAACATGCTCTGCGCCCGGATTGCTGCCCAGCCGAGGGAAGGCTGTGGATAGTAAGAACTCGTTAAGGTCTTACCCTGCACACATATCCGTCCGTAGCGCCTTCCTCAAATCTAGAATCTTAGATTCTTAAAGGTTTGAGTCTGAGTGACCGTGGATTGGACTCACGCAATACCGTCCGCCGGTTCGCGCGCGCTTGTTCACATCCATCAACATGTCCCGGCGAGCTCTGGTGACTTTCGATAAGTCGGCCAGCTTCAAAGGCTTGCACGTTTCCGTCGGCAGCTTATCAAGGGGGTTGTCCGCGCAATCCCGCTTCCGTGCGGCCTGGGCACCTGACTTGTTCTGACCGGCGGCGGTGTGAAGAAAATTGGCACTTGTCCCGCCCCCGGTGTCGCGCATCCCTTTCCGAGCGGTTAAGCTCCACAGAAATCCACAAACCGCCCCAACGCAATTCAAAGGGTTTTTGTGCCGACCTCGAACAACTATTTCCATCTGCACCTCGTTTCCGACTCGACCGGTGAGACGCTGATCACCGTGGCGCGCGCCGTCGCTGCCCAATACGCCAACGTGACCCCGGTCGAGCATGTCTACCCGCTGGTGCGCAGCCAGAAGCAGCTCGACCGTGTGCTCGACGAGATCGAGGAAGCGCCCGGGATCGTGCTGTTCACCCTGCTGGAGAAGGATCTGGTCGCGAGGCTCGAGGACAAGTGCAAGGCAATCAATGTTCCGAGCCTGTCGATCATCGGCCCGGTGATGCAGCTGTTCGAAGCCTATCTTGGCGCTGCGACCACGGGCCGCGTCGGCGCCCAGCACGTCCTCAACGCGGAATACTTCAAGCGCATCGACGCGCTGAACTACACGATGATCCATGACGACGGTCAGCATGTCGAAGGTCTCGATGATGCCGACGTGGTTCTGGTCGGCGTGTCCCGCACCTCCAAGACGCCGACGTCGATCTATCTCGCCAATCGCGGCATCCGTACCGCCAACGTGCCGCTGGTTCCCGGCATTCCCGTGCCTGAGCAACTTGAGAAACTGACACGGCCGCTGGTCGTCAGCCTGCACGCGACGCCGGAACGCCTGATCCAGATCCGTCAGAACCGCCTGCTCTCCCTGGGCGCCGATTCCGGCAGCGACACCTATACCGACAGACAATCGGTCACCGAGGAGGTCGCGTTTGCGCGCAAGCTCAGCGCCAAACATGATTGGCCCTTGCTGGATGTGACGCGCCGCTCGATCGAGGAAACCGCGGCAGCGATCATGAAGCTCTACAGCGATCGCCAGCGCAACCGGCCGTCGGAATAATGGCTCTCTGGCGCGGCACATCTCCATTGATCCTGGCCACGCAAAGCAGCGCGCGAAAGATGCTGCTGGCGAATGCCGGGCTCGCATTCGAGGCCGTCACTGCCGATATCGACGAGCGCGGCATTCAGGCGGCGTCCAACCTTTCGAATCCGCGCGAGATCGGCCTGCTGCTGGCGCGCGAAAAGGCGAAGGCGGTCTCGGCCCATCGTCCGGGAAGCTATGTGATCGGCGCCGATCAGACGCTGGCGCTTGGCGATCGCCTCTTCAACAAGCCTGCCGGCCGCGCCGAGGCGCTGGCGCAACTGCGCGATCTCGCCGGCAACAGCCATGAGCTGAATTCGGCCGTGGCCGTGGCGCATGACGGCAAGATCGTCTTCGAGGATGTCTCGGTGGCCTGCATGACCATGCGAAAAATGACCGATGCTGAACTGTCCGCCTACCTCGACGCCGCCGGCGACGCCGTCACCACCAGCGTCGGTGCCTATCAGCTCGAAGGCCTCGGCATCCACCTGTTCGAACGCATCGAGGGCGACCATTTCACCATTCTCGGCCTGCCGTTGCTGCCGCTGCTTGCGTTCCTGCGGCGCGAACGGTTAGTTGCGGTCTAAATTTCAAGAATGGCTCGGCGCTGATGCGGATCCTCGGACTGACCGGCTCGATCGGAATGGGCAAATCCACCACCGCAAAATTGTTTGCGGAGGCCGGTGTGCCCGTCTACGACGCCGATGCCGCCGTCCACCAGCTCTATGAAGGTGAGGCCGCGCCGGCCATCGAAGCAGCCTTCCCCGGCACCACCGTGAACGGCAAGGTCGACCGGACAAAGCTGTCCGCGCGCGTGGTGCATGATCCCGCCGCGATCAAGCAGCTCGAGCAAATCGTCCATCCGATGCTTGGCGCGTCCCGGCAAAAATTCTTTGCCGATGCGGAGGCGGCCAAGGCGCCGGTGGTGGTTTTGGATATCCCGCTGCTGTTTGAGACCGGCGGCGAGAAGCGCGTCGATGCCGTGGTCGTGGTCTCGACCTCGCCGGAACTTCAGCGCGAGCGGGTGCTGGCGCGCGGCACGATGGACGAGGCCAAGCTCGACGCGATTATTGCCAAGCAGACGCCCGATGCCGAAAAGCGCAGGCGCGCCGATTTCGTGGTGGATACGTCACACGGACTTGAACCCGTGCGGGCGCAAATCGCGCACATCCTGGCCGAGGTCGGTAAGATGCCGCAGCGGCGAACCTGATTCGCCGTCCCACCAGGCACCTCAATTTCATGCGCGAAATCGTTCTCGACACCGAAACCACCGGCCTTGATCCGCTCCGTGGCGATCGCCTGGTCGAAATCGGCTGCGTCGAGATTTTCAACCGCATGCCGACGGGACAGACCTATCACGTCTATATCAACCCTGAGAGGGACATGCCGGCGGAAGCCTTTGCGGTGCACGGGCTGTCGGCCGAATTCCTGTCGACCAAGCCGCTGTTCCACGAGGTGGTCGATGCGTTTCTGGAGTTCATCGGCGATGCGCCGCTGGTGATCCACAACGCCTCGTTCGACATCAGCTTCATCAATGCCGAGCTCGACCGCATCAAGCGCGCGGCGATCCCGCGCGAACGGCTGGTCGATACGCTACTGCTGGCGCGTCGCAAGCATCCCGGCGTGTCGAACCGGCTCGACGATCTCTGCTCGCGCTATTCGATCGACAATTCACACCGCACCAAGCACGGCGCGCTGCTCGACGCCGAGCTTCTGGCCGAAGTCTATGTCGATCTGGTCGGGGCGCGGCAGTCGCAGCTGCTGCTGGCGTCGGAACCCGAGGAGATTCGCATCAGCACTTCTGGCGACGCCCCGCGACGGCAGCGGCCGGTGCCGCTTGCGCCCCGGATCTCGGACGCCGAGCGCGAGGCCCACAAGGCCTTCATCGCGACGCTCGGCGAGAAGGCAATCTGGAACGAGTACCTCGCCGCTCCGGCCGCTGTTGCGGCCGGTTAGGCTCGCTCATCAGGCCTGACCGGTCTGTCCGCCCTGGGCGGCCATCTGCCGTTCCATGTTCTGGCGATAGAGACCGACGAAGTCGACCGGATCCAGCATCAGGGGCGGGAAGCCGCCGTCGCGCACGGCGGTCGCGATGATCTCGCGAGCAAACGGGAACAGCAGGCGCGGGCACTCGATCATGACCAGCGGATGCAAATTCTCCTTCGGCACGTTGGTGACGCGGAACACGCCGGCATAGGCGAGCTCGAACGAGAACATGATCTTGCCCGCCGACTCGGCCTTGCCTTCGACCGACAGCGTTACCTCGAATTCGGTTTCGCTGAGATTGTTGGCGCTGACATTGATCTGGATGTTGATCTGGGGCGGTTGGCTCTGCTGCTGGAGCGAGCTGGGGGCGTTCGGATTTTCGAACGACAGGTCCTTGGTATACTGTGCCAGAACGTTGAGCTGGGGAGCCTGGGCCGCCTCGGGAGGGGTGCCGTTACCGTTGGTCATGAAAGTCTCTCCTTACCCGATTGGGGCTGAATTTCGCGGCGGTTGGCTAACATAGGCCCGCCTCGTTCCACAAGGACGAACGGCGCCGGATGGCGTATCCGGGGCCGCGCCCACAACTGTGACGCTCGGCCCGGCCTTTTGGCGAAATTGCGCCTTAAATGATTGAAAATGCGCGATTTCCGGGCACGATCGGGTTTCCCCTTAAGCATAAAACGCGCTACACTCGCCGCTGTGCCAAAAGGCGCCATTGGCCGGGCAAGATTCCGTGCCTACATCCCACGGACCGACGCGGACCCAAAATGGTGATGTAGACTTGCCGTTCCCGTATGGAACGGTCTACTGGCCGGATCGATTTTCCCGGCGACGATCCTGAAGACTCTTCTAGAAGACCAGAAAGCGAATACGACGTGGACATCTACACCATCATCTTCCTGGCGCTGGCGGTCTTTATCTTCCTGAGGCTGCGCAGCGTGCTGGGGCAGCGCACGGGCAACGAGCGGCCGCCGTTCGACCGCAACGCGCTCCAGGGCGCCCAGGACAAGAACGTCGTGACCATGCCGGGCAAGGTGATCGACCAGGCCCCGCTGGCGCCGGCGGCCGAGCCGGCCCCGCCCTCCGATCGCTGGAAGGGCCTGACTGAACCGGGCACCGCACTGGCCCAGGGTCTCGACGCGATCGTCGAGAAGGATTCGACCTTCGACCCGCGCCATTTCATCTCGGGGGCCCGCGGCGCCTACGAGATGATCGTGCTGGCTTTTGCCAATGGCGACCGCCGCGCGCTGCGCGACCTGTTGTCGTCGGAGGTCTATGAGAGCTTCGACGCCGCGATCAAGGAGCGCGAGAAGAACGAGCAGAAGACCGAGACGCGGTTCGTCTCGATCGACAAGGCTGAGCTCGTCGGCGCGGAGCTGCGCGACCGTACCGCCCAGCTGACCGTGCGATTCGTCTCGCAGATGATCTCGGTCACGCGCGACAAGACCGGCAACATCGTTGACGGCAGCGCCGACACGGTGGCCGACATCACCGACATCTGGACTTTCGCCCGCGACACCACCTCTCGCGATCCAAACTGGAAGCTGGTTGGCACCGGAAGCGCGAACTAGGACCGTTCTGAAGACTAGCGCGACGGCGCTTTGCGCAGCTGCCGTCGCGCTATCGTCGTTTTCGCTCGGCGCCGAGGCGGCGCGGCGCCACTATCGCAGCCATCACCATCATCTCCCGCAACTGCCCGCCGCCCCGCCGCGGGCTCTGCCCTATCCGCAGCTTCCCCTGCCGTTCGAGATATCAGGCGCGCAATATCTGCCGGTGGCCTGGGCCGATGTGAAGGGCTGGAGCGAGGACGATCATCTCGCCGCCTACAAGACCTTTCGCGCCAGCTGCAAGTCGATCAATGCGCAGACTGGGGCGCCTGAACCGAAGGCACTGGGGGCCTCGCTGAACGAACCTTGTCGCGCCGCCAAATCGCTCGACCTCAGCGACGACGCGAAAGCGAAAGCCTTCTTCCAGCAGAATTTCGTAGCCCTGCGCATCTCCCGCTTGGGCGAGCCCGACGGTTTCGTCACCGGTTATTACGAGCCGGTGCTGGAGGGATCGCGCACGCAGACCGACGTCTTCAACGTGCCGGTCTATCGCCGCCCGTCGAACCTGTTCGTGCGCGGCTACAAGCAGGATTCGATCAGCCTGCCCAACAAGGGGCCGGTGTACCGCAAGATCGGCCGCCGCAAGCTCGTGCCCTATTACGACCGCGGTGAGATCGAGGACGGCAAGATCGCCGGCCGCAGGCTCGAGATCGCCTGGCTGAAGGATCCGACCGATCTGCTGTTCGCCCAGATCCAAGGCTCGGCGCGGATCAAGTTCGATGACGGCGGCACCATCCGGCTCAACTATGACGCCTACAACGGCTATCCCTACACGGCCGTCGGTCGCATTTTGATCGAGCGCGGCATCATTCCGAAGGAAGAGATGTCGATGCAGAAAATCAGGGAGTGGATGGCGCAGAACCCCGACGGCGCCAAGGAGCTGCGCCGCCAGAACCGCTCCTACATCTTCTTCCGCGAGGTCAACCTTTCCGACAAGGACGAGGCGGTCGGCGCGCAAGGCATTCCGCTGACCGCGGGGCGCTCGATTGCGGTCGACAAGTCGCTGCACGTCTACGGCACGCCGTTCTTCATCGAGGGCGAGCTGCCGATCGATTCCGAACGCTCGAAGACGCCGTTCCATCGTTTAATGATCGCGCAGGACACCGGCTCGGCGATCATCGGCCCGGCGCGCGCCGATCTCTACTTTGGTGCCGGCCAGGAGGCTGGTCGGGTGTCGGGCCGGCTGCGCCATCCCATGCACTTCGTCATGTTGGTGCCGAAGAGCATCGATCCTGCGGTGCGTGCGGCGCGGCTGCCGGTGCCGGATCCCAGGCCGTCGGAGAAAATCGCAAAGCTGTTTCCGCAAACTGGGCCCGCGAAGGATTCTGCCAAGGGCGCGCCTGCCGCTGCCGCAACGCCGGCGAGAAGCGAGACGGTAGCCGTTGCTAACCCCGTCCCGCTGCCGGTGCCGCGTCCCGTGATCGAGCCCGTGCAGGAGCCGCGGCGGCCGATGAAGAATCGGCTCCACAGGCAGCAATGAAGCGATCGTCCCGTCCGCCCGTGCTGGAGCCTCGTCCCTCGCCGCGCCGCCGCGCGCTGAGCGAGGAAGAGCGCGAGCTGTGGGATCTCGTCGCCAAGCACGTCAAGCCACTGCGCAAGCATCGCGCGCCAAAGGCGCCGATCGCGCCGCGCGCGGAGCCTTCGCCTGCGCCGGTGGCGCGACCTGCGCCATCACCGCGGCCGATCGCGGCTGCGCCGGCGCCGCGCGTGGCAAAACCGGTGATGCCGCCGCTGGCACCGCTCGGCAAGCGCGAGCGCGCAAAACTGTCGCGGGGCCGCAGCGAGATCGAGGCGCGGCTCGATCTGCACGGCATGACCCAGATGCGCGCCCATCGCGCCCTCACCGGCTTCCTGCACCGCGCGCATCAGGACGGCCTGACCTTCGTGCTCGTCATCACCGGCAAGGGCCGAAGCGGCGGCGAAAGCGGCGTGCTGCGGCGGCAAGTGCCGGAATGGCTGAGCCTGCCGGAATTCCGCGCCTTGGTGGTCGGTTTCGAGGAGGCCGCGATCGGCCACGGCGGCGAGGGGGCGCTGTATGTGCGGATCAGGCGGGCGAGATCTTAGAACGGCCGGACGATTCCGACGCGCGGGATCAGGGTGAGGACCAGGCCGAAGATGTTGGTCTTCCTGTCGTCCGACGGGATCAGGGCGGTGTCGCGCGCGGCGGGCAGCGTCTTGACCGCGTGCAGGATCAGGAACATGCAGACCGCCCAGTTCGACATCCAGCGCGAATAATCGAACACCATCGCGAACATGACGAGATAGCCGAGGCCGATTCCGATCAGCGCCGCGATGACGAGACGCCGGTGCAGCTCGTTTGCGAGCGCGGCGATCAGGCTCGCAAAATAACGCCACACCGGCGTGTGCAGCCAGAGCAGCAGCGCGAATACGGGCAGGCCGAGGCTGTTGTGCGGCAGCCATGCCCAGGTGTCGGACACTTCCTTCGACAGCGGCTGGTACCAGATGTAGCTGAACTGGAGCAGGCTGGTGCGGGATGGATCGGCCATCCGGCTCTTCAGATAGGCCAGGAAGTCCGCCTCGGGGACCGGCATCGTTCCCAGAAACTGCGCCGCGAAGAACAGCGCGCTCACACACAGCAGCGCCGCAAAACCGAATGCGAGATTCGTTCTGGTGATGCCGTGCGCGAGATAGTGCCTGATCCCGACGATGGTGATGATCGTCGGCACATACATCAACAAATGGATGTGGTGGATCAGCACCAGGATGATCGCGAACAGCGTGGCTGCTGCGACGAACAGCAGCGAACCGGCCGGCATCAGCAGCAGGACGAGTGCGAACACGCAGCCATAGATGTCGAAATGGCCGAGCGTGTGCATGAAGTTCTTCAGGAAATACGGCGAGCCCGCGATCAGCACGAACAGCGGCAGCGTCTTGTTCGAGAAGCCGAACGTTCTCTGGAACAGCCTGAGGAACAGGCCGAGCGTCACCAGCCACGCCGCGCCTGAGATCGCGAACACCAGCCACACCGGCACCCTGTCCGTGAACAGCGCGACAATCGCACCGATCAGCGCGCGCTTGATGAAGCCGAAATGGTAGTCGACGAGAAGGTGGATATAGGGAACGTAAGGCGGCAGCAGGATCTTGTGAATGAAGACGCCGACAAACACCGCCGCGTTGATCGCGAGCAGCACGCGCCAGGGGTTTTTCTGGAGGTCAGCGAGCACGCGGCACCTGCGGCGCGTCAAACTCCGCCGTCGTCCCGGGCAAGCGAAGCGCGACCCGGGACCCGTAACCACAGGGCATTATTTGAGCCAAGGCTGGAGCCGCTATCTTTTCCAATAAGGAATGCCGGTGGTTATGGATCCCTGCTGTCGCAGGGACGACAGCGGATAGATAGTGGACTGAGCCGGAATTACAAAATAAACCGGCTCAAATCGGCGTTCTTGGCGAGGTCGCCGACGTGCTTCTGCACGAAATCGGCATCGACCTTGACGGTCTCGCCGCTGCGGTCGGGGGCGGTGAAGGAGATCTCGTCGAGCACCCGCTCCATCACGGTCTGCAGCCGCCGCGCGCCGATGTTCTCGACGGTGGAATTGACGGCGACCGCGACGTCGGCGAGCGCGTCGACGGCGCTGTCGGTGATGTCGAGCGTGACGCCCTCGGTCTGCATCAGGGCGACATATTGCTTGATCAGCGAGGCCTCGGGCTCGGTCAGGATGCGGCGCATGTCGTCGCGGGTCAGCGCCTGCAATTCGACGCGGATCGGCAGGCGGCCCTGCAATTCCGGCAACAGGTCCGACGGTTTGGCGACGTGGAAGGCGCCCGAGGCAATGAACAGGATGTGGTCGGTCTTCACCGCGCCGTGCTTGGTCGAGACCGTGGTGCCTTCGATCAGCGGCAAGAGGTCGCGCTGCACGCCCTCGCGCGAGACGTCGCCGGCGGCGCGGCCTTCGCGCGCGCAGATCTTGTCGATCTCGTCCAGGAACACGATACCGTTGTTCTCGACGGCGCTGATCGCCTCCAGCGTCAGCTGATCGGAATCGAGCAGCTTGTCGGATTCCTCGTTGACGAGGATCTCGTGCGAGCCTTCCACCGTCAGCCGCCGCGTCTTGGGACGGCCGCCGAGCTTGCCGAAAATGTCCCCGATAGAGATCGCGCCCATCTGCGCGCCCGGCAGGCCCGGGATCTCGAACATCGGCATGCCGCCGCCGGACGATTGCGTCTCGATCTCGATTTCCTTGTCGTTGAGCTCGCCGGCCCGCAGCTTCTTGCGGAAGGATTCCCGCGTCGCGGAGCTGGAGTTGGCGCCGACCAGCGCGTCGAGCACGCGCTCCTCGGCGGCGAGCTGCGCGCGTGCGTGCACATCCTTGCGCTTGCGCTCGCGGACCTGGGCGATCGCGACCTCGACGAGATCGCGGATGATCTGCTCGACATCGCGGCCGACATAGCCGACCTCGGTGAACTTCGTGGCTTCCACCTTCAGGAACGGCGCGTTCGCAAGCTTGGCGAGCCGCCGCGCGATCTCCGTCTTGCCGACGCCGGTGGGCCCGATCATCAAGATGTTCTTCGGCAGCACCTCTTCACGCAGCGAGCCTTCAAGCTGCTGCCGGCGCCAGCGGTTGCGCAGCGCGATCGAGACGGCGCGCTTGGCGTCGGCCTGGCCGACGATGAAACGGTCGAGTTCGGATACGATTTCGCGGGGAGAGAAGTCTGTCATGTCTGCTTAGCTAGGGCGGGAGGCGGCCAAGGACAAGCCGCATTTTAGGTCAGATGATGGGCGGGCCCGATTGCCATTGTTTCACGGCCTCGAGCGGATGGATCAGCATCAATACATTGAGCGTCAGATTGTCGCGAATGTGGAGCGCCAGCATGGTTTCGAAGGCGAGCCCGGTGAGGACCGTCAACGTGACAGGCAGCATGCGCGCGGCGAGGAACCCGATTGTCATGAACAGCGTGTCGGAGACCGAATTCACGATGCTGTCGCCGTAATAATCCAGCGAGATCGTACCGGCGCGGTAGCGCTCGATGATGAAGGGCGAATTCTCGACAATCTCCCAGGCGCCTTCGATCAGCATTGCGATGATCAACCGGACGGGCCATGAGAGGCGCAGCAGCGGCAGCTGCGCGAACAGCAGCCAGGTCAAGCCATAGAACAGGAAGCCGTGCAGCACGTGCGAGAAACTGTACCAGTCGGCGATGTGCTGCGAGTTCTCCGCGCTGTTCACGACGCCGTGCCAGAGCTTGACATAGCCGCAGGTGCAGATCGGCACGCGCCCCATCGCTGATAGGATCGAGGCTTGCAGCGCGAGCAGCAGCAGCGCGGTGCCGACCCAGGCGAGCGGCGACACTGCGGCCCTGCTGTCGTGCGTGCTTGTCAGCGTCACGGCTCGCGCACCATCAGCAGCGCCGTCCCGTCGGGCGTCTCGACCATGCGGTCGCGGATGAAGCCGGCTTTCTCATATGCGCGCAGAGCTCGCGCATTGAGCGGATCCGGATCGGTCACCATGCGCGGCAGGCCTCGCCGGAAGCACTCATCGACAAATTGTCGGATGAACGCCGAGCCGTGGCCGCGCCCGACCATGTCGCTTTCGCCGATGAACTGGTCGATCCCACGCGTGCCCTCCGGTTGCGGCCCGAAGCCCGTATTCCAGGCGGTCAGGCGGTAGCACTGAAGATAGCCGAACGGCCTGTCAGCGGCCAACACGATGAACTGGTCCATGGCGGGCTCAACGAGATCGCCACTGACGAGCGAAAACTGCTCGTCCGGATCGCCCCACCATTCTCGCACATGGACCTCACCCAGCCACCGCCGGATCAGCGGCAGATCGGCTGTGGTCATGGGGTAGAAGGTGTAGGTAGGGTTCATCTAGCGCCGTCGATGATGCTGCGCCCCCTCTCCCGCGAACCCGAGAGGTGCCAGCCCGGAGCTCCGCTGTCGGACACAGCCCTAGCCCGTCGCCAGGCTCTCGATCGTCAAATTGCGGTTGGTGTAGACGCAGATGTCGGCGGCGATGTCGAGGGAGCGGCGGACGATGGTCTCGGCGTCCTTGTCGGTGTCGATCAGGGCCCGCGCGGCCGCCAGCGCATAATTGCCGCCGGAGCCGATCGCCATCACGCCGGCCTCGGGCTCGAGCACGTCGCCGGTGCCGGTTAGCACCAGGGAGACGTCCTTGTCGGCCACGATCATCATGGCCTCCAGCCGCCTGAGGTAACGATCGGTACGCCAATCCTTGGCGAGCTCCACGGCGGCCCTCGTCAGCTGCCCCGGATATTGCTCGAGCTTGCTCTCCAGCCGCTCAAACAGGGTGAAGGCGTCGGCGGTCGCCCCGGCGAAGCCGCCGATGACGTCGCCCTTGCCGAGCTTGCGGACCTTCTTGGCGTTTGACTTGATCACGGTTTGGCCGATCGAGACCTGGCCGTCGCCGCCGACCACCACCTTGCCGCCCTTGCGGACCGTCAAGATCGTGGTGCCGTGCCAGCCCGGCGAGCTGTTGTGGGAATCCTGCATGAATGACCCTCGTTGTCCGGGCTGATTTAGGGGGTCGAGGGCGGGGGCACAACGGGGCCGTTCCGGGCCGAATTTCACTCACCATAGGCAGAAGTAGAGGCCCGGCCAGCCGTTCCCGCAGTAGCGAATGCGTCATTTGGCTGTTAAGAGACTGGCGTTTTCGGCCAAACGGGCATGATCCGGAAAGTGGGCACCGGTTTTCCGAAGGGTCATGCCCAACTAACTGCGAAAGCTTTCAATGCGCACTGCGACGATCAAGCGCAAGACCAAGGAAACCGACATCGAGGTCACCGTGAACCTCGATGGCACCGGCGTGGCCAACATCGCGACCGGCATCGGCTTTTTCGACCATATGCTCGATCTCCTCGCCCGCCATTCCCGCATCGACCTCATGGTCAAGGCGGTCGGCGACCTGCACATTGATTATCACCATACCACCGAAGACACCGGCATCGCGCTCGGCCAGGCGGTCAAGCAGGCGCTCGGCAATATGGCGGGCATCACCCGCTATGCCGGCGTGCACATGCCCATGGACGAGACGCTGTCGCGCGTGGTCATCGACATCTCGGGCCGCCCGTTCCTGGTGTTCAAGGCCGACTTCCCCCGCGACAAGATCGGTGAGTTCGACACCGAGCTGGTGCGCGAGTGGTTTCAGGCCTTCGCCATCAATGCCGGCGTGACTCTCCACGTCGAGACCCTATATGGCGATAACAGCCATCATATCGCCGAGTCCTGCTTCAAGGGTCTGGCGCGGGCGCTGCGGACTGCGGTCGCGATCGACCCCAAAGCGGCGGGCGAGATCCCGTCCACCAAGGGCTCGCTCGGCGGCTGACGTCTGCCTCGGGCGGCACGCGCCGCCAGCGGTATCACTGAATTTCGAGAACGGGGCATCGCCATGCCTGTCTACACAGTTCATGCTCCCTCTCCCGCCGCAGCCGATCTGCGCGCGACCGACCAGTTCGTGTTCGTGCGCGACGGTTTTCACTTCTGGGCAATGATCTTCGGGCCGTTCTGGCTATTGTGGAACCGGCTTTGGCTGGCGCTGATCGGTTGGATCGTGTTCCTGGCTGCATTCGATGCCGGGTTGCACAGCCTCGGCGTCGGCCGCCGCGCCGTTTTCTTCGCGAACATCATCATCGCGCTCCTGATGGGTCTCGAGGCCTCGAGCCTGCGCCGCTGGACCCTGTCGCGGGGCAAATGGCGGCAGCTCGACGTCGTCATTGCCGACGACGAGGACACTGCCGAGCGGCGCTTCTTCGAGCGCTGGAGCCAGAAGCAGCACGGCATCGTCAACGATCAATGGGCCGTCGATCGCGGCGGTCCGCCGCCGACCCGCAGCGTGCCCGGCCAGCCATTCTCGAACCCGCCGCCAATTCCGGCCGGCGGCATCATTGGTTTGTTTCCAGAACCGGGAGGGTCAAGATGAGCGTCGCCATCATCGATTACGGTTCTGGGAATCTTCATTCCGCCGCGAAAGCCTTCGAGCGCGCTGCGCGCAGCCTGGAAAATCCGCAAAAGGTTTTCGTCACCAGCGATCCCGATCAGGCCTATGAGGCTGACCGTCTGGTGCTGCCTGGTGTCGGCGCCTTCGCCGATTGCCGGCGCGGGCTCGATGCGGTCAACGGCATGGTCGAGGCGATCACGGAAGCCGTGCGCGTCAAGGCGCGGCCGTTCTTCGGCATTTGCGTCGGCATGCAGCTGATGGCGAGCCGCGGCAAGGAGCATGTCATCACCGAAGGCCTGAACTGGATCGGCGGCGACGTCGAGAAGATCACGCCGCGCGACGAGAACCTGAAGATCCCGCACATGGGCTGGAATACGCTCGAGGTGCTCAGGGATCATCCGGTGCTGAACAAGCTGCCGCTCGGCCTCAACGGCCAGCACGCTTATTTCGTGCACTCCTACCACCTCAACCCCGCCAGTGAAGCGGACGTGCTCGCGCGCGCCGATTACGGCGGGCCAGTCACCGCGATCGTCGCCAAGGATACCGCGGTCGGCACGCAGTTTCACCCCGAGAAGAGCCAGCGTTTCGGCCTGGCGCTGATCTCGAACTTCTTGCGATGGAAACCGTGATTCTCTTTCCCGCGATCGACCTTAAGAACGGCCAATGCGTGCGCCTCGAGCAGGGCGACATGGCGCGCGCGACCGTGTTCAACCTCGATCCGGCCGCGCAGGCGCAGAGCTTTGCCGGGCAGGGTTTTGAATATCTCCACGTCGTCGATCTCGACGGCGCCTTTGCCGGCAAGCCGGTGAATGCCGAGGCCGTCGAGGCGATGCTGAAGACGATCAATATCCCGGTGCAGCTTGGCGGCGGCATTCGCGATCTCAAGACCGTCGAAGCCTGGCTCAATAAGGGCATTACCCGCGTCATCATCGGCACCGCCGCCGTGCGCGATCCCCAGCTGGTGAAAGAAGCCGCGAAGAAATTCCCCGGCCGCGTCGCGGTCGGGCTGGACGCCCGCGACGGCAAGGTCGCGGTCGAAGGCTGGGCCGAGACCTCTGAGGTGACGGTGCTGGAGATTGCCAAGCGCTTCGAGGATGCCGGCGTTGCCGCCATCATCTTCACCGATATCGCGCGCGACGGCCTACTCAAGGGCCTGAACCTCGATGCAACCATTGCATTGGCCGACGCCATTTCTGTTCCCGTGATCGCCTCCGGCGGTCTCGCCTCGATCGAGGACGTCAAGGCGATGCTGACGCCGCGCGCCAAGAAGCTCGCCGGCGCGATCGCCGGCCGCGCACTTTACGACGGCCGGCTCGATCCCGCCGCCGCCCTCACCTTGATCCGCGACGCGCGGAGGAGCTAACATATGTTCAAGGTGCGCGTGATCCCCTGCCTCGACGTCAAGGACGGCCGCGTCGTCAAGGGCGTCAACTTCGTCGATCTGCGCGATGCCGGCGATCCCGTCGAAGCCGCAATCGCCTATGACGCCGCCGGCGCCGATGAGCTCACCTTCCTCGACATCACCGCGACCCATGAGAATCGCGGCATCATGCTGGACGTGGTCCGGCGTACGGCCGAGGCCTGCTTCATGCCCGTGACCGTCGGCGGCGGCGTCCGTGAGGTCAACGACATCAAGACGCTGCTGCGCGCCGGCGCGGACAAGGTCTCGATCAACAGCGCCGCGGTGTCGCGGCGCGAGTTCGTCAAGGAAGCTGCCGAGAAATTCGGCGAGCAGTGTGTCGTGGTCGCGATCGACGCCAAGCGGGTCAAGCGCCCGGGCGGCGACCGCTGGGAGATTTTCACCCATGGCGGCCGCAACTCCACGGGCATCGACGCGATCGAATATGCCCAGGAAGTGGTCTCGCTCGGCGCCGGCGAAATCCTGCTCACCTCGATGGACCGCGACGGCACCAGGCAGGGCTTTGACATTCCGCTGACCCGGGCGATCGCCGACAGCGTCCCCGTCCCCGTGATCGCCTCGGGCGGCGTCGGCAATCTCGACCATCTCGTCGACGGTATCCGCGACGGGCATGCCACCGCAGTGCTCGCCGCCTCGATCTTCCACTTCGGGGAATTCACCATCCGCCAAGCCAAGGAGCATATGGCCCGGCGCGGGCTACCCATGCGCCTCGATGCCTGACGACTCCGCTTCATAAAAATGCTACATAGGCCGGCGGTACCGGCTCGTTCGGCCGGACGTGTTTTGAGTGTTCTGTATGGCGCGTTTCACGATCCATCATCTCGCCGAGACCATCGACGCCCGCGCGGCGTCCGGTGGCGAGGCCTCCTATACCCGCAAGCTCCTCGACAAGGGCGCCGAGCATTGCGCCAAGAAGTTCGGCGAGGAAGCAGTCGAAACCGTAATCGCAGCAGTCGAAAACGATCGCGCGCATCTGATCGCTGAAAGTGCCGACCTGCTCTATCACTTCCTTGTGCTGCTCAAGTCCCGCGGCGTAAAGTTGGAAGAGGTGGAAGCGGCGCTGGACAAGCGCACGAATATGTCGGGCTTGGAAGAGAAGGCGTCGCGCAAGGGCGGCAACTAGCCGAGGTGGAGAGGTCGCGTCATGGATATCCGCGCACCCGAGCAGCAGTATAACCCCTACCGCGTCTATACGCGCGAAGAGTGGGCGCGACTGCGTGACGACACGCCGATGACGCTGGAGCCGGGTGAGTTCGACCGGCTGCGCTCGCTGCACGACCGCCTCGACCTGCAGGAGGTCGAGGACATCTACCTCCCGCTGTCGCGCCTGCTGTCGATCTATGTCGATGCAACGCAGCGGCTGTATTACGCCGAACGCCAGTTCCTCAACATCCGCGATCGCAAGGTGCCCTATATCATCGGCGTCGCCGGCTCGGTCGCGGTCGGAAAGTCGACCACGGCCCGCGTGCTCCAGGCGCTGCTGGCGCGCTGGTCGCCGCGGCCGAAGGTCGAGCTGATCACCACCGATGGATTCCTCTATCCCAACGCGGTGCTCGACCGGCAGGGCATCATGCAGAAGAAGGGTTTTCCGGAGAGCTATGACCTGCCGCTGCTCTTGAGCTTCCTCTCCGACATCAAGTCCGGCCGCCGCCATGTGCGTGCGCCGGTTTATTCGCATCTGACCTACGACATCGTTCCGGGCCAGTGGGCCGAGGTCGACCAGCCCGACATCCTGATCGTCGAGGGCGTCAACGTGCTGCAGACCGGCAAGCTGCCACGCGACGGCAAGGCGGTGCCCGTGGTCTCCGACTTCTTCGATTTCTCGGTCTATATCGACGCCGACGAGGCGGCGCTGCGGCAATGGTACATCAAGCGCTTCCTGGCGCTGCGCGACACCGCGTTCACCAATCCAAAGTCCTACTTCAACCGCTATGCGCTGCTGTCGGACGAGGAAGCCACCGCGACCGCGATCGCGATCTGGGAGCGCACCAACCTCGCCAATCTCGAGGACAACATCCTGCCGACCCGCCCCCGCGCGACGCTGATCCTGAAGAAGGGCGCGGATCATACGGTGGAAAGCGTGGCGCTGCGCAGGCTATAAGCCGCGGCGCCCCGGTGCCGTAGGGTGGGCAAAGGCGCGCTCTCTTCGCGCGCCGTGCCCACCATCGCTCGATATGGTGGGCACGCTACGCTTTGCCCACTCTAAAGCGCGATGAGATGGGGATGAATCGTCATCGCGCTTTAGTTTGTTGTTTGCGCATGATCTTTCCGGAAAACCGCTTCGCACTTTTCCGGATCATGCTTTAGGGCAGCATCAATTGCCGCTACACCGCCGGCTGCCGTGCCGCGGCCAGCCCGGCCAGTGCCTGCTCCAGCTTCTCGCGATCGAGCGGCTTGATCAGAAACCCGTTCATGCCCGCTTCGAAACAGGCGTAGCGGTCTTCCACCAGCGTGTTCGCGGTGAGCGCGAGGATCGGCGTGTGCTGACCGCCGGTGGCGGCCTCCTGGGCGCGGATGCGCTTGGTTGCTTCGATGCCGTCGAGCAGCGGCATCTGGATGTCCATCAGCACGAGATCGTAGGGCGTGCCGGCCGATGCCGCCGCGAGCCAGGATTCCAGCGCGGCCTCGCCATGGACGGCGATGACGACGCGGTGGCCGAGTTTTGTCAGCAGCGAGCGCATTAGCAGCGCGTTGATCTCGTTGTCCTCGGCGACGAGGATCGACAAGCCCTTTGCCGGGGCTGCGCCGGTGGAGTCGGCCGGCGGCTCCGGCGCGAGGTCAGGCGACGTGACCTCCGGCGTCAGCGCGAGGCGTGCGGCGAGCGAGGCGGCACGTAAGGGTTTGACCAGGAAGCCGGTAAAGTCAGCCGAAAACTTCTCGTGGCGCGAGCTCGACGTCAGCAGCACCAGCCGCTGCGCCGCATGCGCGCGCGCCAAGCCGCCAAGCCGGTCGGCGGCGGCTGCGCCGATCGCGCGATCGACCAGCACTGCGTGCCAGGATCGCTCCGGCAGCAGGGCTTCCGCGACCGAGACGTCGGACGTCATGCAGGTCTGGCCGCCCCAGCGCTCCAGGCGCCGCGCGATCAACGTGGCCTCGATACCGTCGGCGACCAGAAGAATCGATTTGCCGGTGAGGTCGGGGCTCGGGAATGCCGTCTGCCCCGCGCTGCCCGGTGATGCCGGCAGCGGCACCGCGACCTCGAAAGTTGCGCCCTTGCCCGGCTCACTGGTCAGCGTGATGCGGCCGCCCATGCGCTTGACGATGCGCTCGCTGATGGCGAGGCCAAGCCCGGTGCCGCCATAGGTGCGGGCGACGCGCTCGTCGGCCTGCTCGAATTCGCGGAAGATGCGCTGCTGCGCGTCGGTTGCGATCCCGATGCCGGTGTCGCGCACCAGAATGCTGATCTCGTTCGGCCAGGTGCCGGGCTCGACGATCAGCGCGACGCCGCCGCTCGCAGTGAACTTGATGGCGTTGCCGGCGAGGTTGAGCAGCACCTGGCGCAGCCGTGCGGCGTCGCCGACCACTTCCAGCGGCAGGCGCTCGTCGACATAGGCGGCGATCTCGAGCTGCTTGGCCTGCGCGCGCGGCGCCAGCAGCTCGGTGATCTCCTCGATCAGGGTCGAGAGCGCGAACGGACGCTGCTCGAGATCGAGCTTGCCGGCCTCGATCTTGGAATAGTCGAGCAGCTCTTCGATCAGCGCCATCAGCGCTTCACCCGACGTCTTCACCGCCCTGGCATAGGTCACCTGCTCCGGCGTCAGGCTGGTGTCGAGCAACAGCCCACCCATGCCGATGATGCCGTTCAGCGGCGTGCGGATCTCGTGCGAGGCCATCGCCAGGAAGCGCGATTTGGCGCGGTTGGCGGCATCGGCCTGGTCGCGCGCGTCGGACAGCGCGCGTTCACTCTCGGTGCGGTCGGTGACGTCGCGCCCGACGCTCTGTAGTTCGGCGGGCTGGCCGGCATCGAGCCGGACATAGCCTTCACGCCAGGCGATCCAGCGCGCGCCGAGCGGAGTTGCGATCTTCTGGTCGTGGACGCGCGTGCCGCTGCTCTCGCGGGCGCTGTCGCCCTGCTCCAGCACGTCAAAGTCAAACCGCGTGCCGACCAGCGCGCCGCGCGGCTGCCCTGCGAGCGCGCAATAGGCGTCATTGGCGAAGGTGATGCGGCCCTGGGTGTCGCGCAGCACGATCAGATCGCCCTGCTGTTCGAACAGGCTGCGCGCGCGCTCCTCGGCTTCCTTCAGCTCCCAATTGCGGTCGATCAGCGCCTCGTTGTGCGCGGCGAGCCTGCGCATCCGCTTGTTGACGAAGCGCAGGCGCATGCTCAGCGTGGCAAGGCCGAGGCAGGCGAGGGCGAACAGGAAGCTCGCGCCGATCGCAAACGCGTGGGGATCGTAGCCGGAGTTTTCGGCGCGGCTGCCGGTGACGAAACCATAGGCGCCGCCGAAGGTCGCCGAGAAGATCATGAAGGAGCGGATAGCGAAGGCGATGCGGGGATGCCGCCGCCTGAAGCGGCGCATGCGCACCTTGATCCGGAACATCCGACCCATTGCCACAGACCTTTACCCAAACCCCGCTGCCGCCGCGTGCGACGATGTCGTGCCGACCTTGCGAACAGTTTGAGGCCTTGGGGTTGCCTCCAAACAGGGTTGACGAGGTGTTAATGGCTCAAAGCGAGGCAGCCTGGAAATGGCGATGGCCGCCGCGGGCACCGACGATCAGCGCCGCCGCCTCACGCTGCGAGAACGTTCGCGAGCGCACATAGATGCGGTAATCCGCCGGTTCCTCGGTGGAAAGATAGATCACCGGGCCGCCGTCGACCGGCTGTGCGGCAATCGAGACGAGGCGGTTCGGCGAGGTAGCCTGGCAGGAGTCCGGCTCGGATCCGAGGCCGTCGTCGACGAGGGCGAAGTCCGCGGCGTCCGCATCGTCGGTGATCTGAACCCGGACCGTCGCCTTCTTGGGATCGTCGGTGAAGGCGACGTGGACGCCGGCGGTCCAGAACAGCGATGTCAGCTCGACCGAGGTTTCGCCAAGGGCGATGCAAGGATGCGAGACCGATCCGATCTCGCCGCGGGCGAACACCGCAGCCGCCAACAAGGGAACAACCGAGGCCAGGATCTTGAAACGCAACATGACACTCTACTCACCAAGGCCGCTCGGGAACTGTCCCCTGGAACGCGTGGCCTTATGGTTTGCAGAGCGTAAAGGAAACTCGTTACCGCCGGGTTGATGCGCGGAAGGATCAGGCCAACTGTCGCACATCCTCCGCGAGTGCGCGGTAGGACAAGGCTTCGGCGAGATGCAGCCGGCCGATCTTGTCGGCGTTGTCTAGGTCGGCGAGCGTGCGGGCCACACGCAGCACGCGGTGATAGCCGCGCGCCGACAGCCGCATGGTCTCGGCGGCGTCTCGCAAGAGTTTCTGGCCCTGCGCGTCGGGCTTGGCCACGTCCTCCAACACGGAGGCGGGCGCCTCGGCATTCGTGCGGACATTGGGCAGGCCGGCATCGGCATAGCGTGCAAGCTGGATGTCGCGTGCCGCCGCGACTCGCGCGGCGACTTCGGCGGATCCCTCCGCCGGCGGCGGCATGATCAGGTCGGCTGCGGTCACCGCGGGCACCTCGATGCGCAGATCGATGCGGTCCATCAGCGGGCCGGAAATGCGCGCCTGGTAGTCGCCGGTGCAGCGGTCGATGCGGCCGCGTTTGCAGGCATAGCCCGGCTCGAACGCATTGCCGCAGCGGCACGGATTCATCGCGGCGACCAGCATGAAGCGCGCCGGATAAGTCACGCGATGATTGGCGCGGGACACCGCGACCTCGCCATTTTCCAGCGGTTGACGCAGCGAATCCAGCACGCGCGGATCGAACTCCGGCAGCTCGTCGAGGAACAGCACGCCCTGATGCGCCAGCGAGATCTCACCGGGCTTTGCGCGCATGCCGCCGCCGGTGAGCGCAGCCATGCTGGCGGAATGATGCGGCGAGCGGAACGGCCGTCGCGCGGTCAGCGCACCGCCTTCGATCTCGCCGGCGACGGAGGCGATCATCGAGACCTCGAGCAATTCGCCCGGCGACAGCGGCGGCAGGATCGAGGGCAGGCGCGCCGCCAGCATCGACTTGCCGGCGCCGGGCGCGCCGATCATCAGCATGTCGTTGCGTCAATGGGAAAATGGCACCTCCGAAACCTTTGGGGCCCCAAATGAGCCTCTCCGGCCCAACTGGATCCTAATCTGGCGCGAATGCCCGACCCGATTTCAACCTTCTTGGGTTGAAGCCGCCGCCGCCGCCAAGCTCAGGACTGCGGCGTTCCTGCCCCGTATTATCCCGGAGCGTTGTTGCACCAAGGTTGTGTTGAGCCTCTGTGCAATCGTCCGCTATGGTGGCCTGCAATGGCTTGGGGGCGGCTGCGGTGGATTGGTGGGTTCTCGCGATCTGCGTCGTGATGTTGATCGGCGTGGGGGAGATGGTCGCGCTGGGTGCTGTGCTCGGTCTGGGCTACCAAGCTCTGCAGTGGGTTCAGACAGGCAAATGGCCCTCCTACACGCTCGGCTCCGAGCTTGGTGTCCCCCTCGACTTCCAGCCGACACATTGGGTCGTGGTGGACCGCCTGATCCACTACGTTCTATTCGATGTTGAGGCCGCTCTGGTCGCTCTGGCCTGCGTAGGGCTGGCGATGCCCATCAAGGATTGGCTGGGGCGGAACAGGGGGCGGCCGGCGCGGCTCTCAGGGGCCCCTACTGGCCCGTCTGGTGCCCCCAGCTACTCGGCGCCTGCTCCCGTATCCCCAACGAGGAATGATCCTTTGCCTCCCCCTGAGCTTGGATTACTGGGCCGCCTCGGTGTCTTCCTTGGCTGGCTGTTCACCGCCGCAGCGCTCCTTTGCGGAGCTATCGCCGTGCTGGTCTTCGTCAACAAGGGTGTGCCCATGTTCGGCTGGGCCGCTTTGGCGAGCGGCGGGGCGCTTTGGCTCTTCGGCCGTGGGGTCCGCTACGTCTTGGCGGGTCCAACGGTCCCGAGAGGTCCGCCCAAGGGGCCCACCGAGCGCTTCGCTGTTCCCCGTGTGCCCGTCCGCGTGCCCTCTGCCTCTCCATGGGCGGACCGCCCGTGATGCTCTGGCCGCGCTTGCTCTATACGTGCCCGATCTCCCTCCCGCGTTGTAATATATCACAGTCGGAACTTCAGCGGAGGCCGTCCTGCCTTGTCATAAACTGGTGCGCTCCGAGGCCTGCTCTTGGGGTCCGATTTAGTGCAAAATGCACTCCCTGTGTCTGCACTAGAAATCCTCGTCCGGCCCCGTGAAGGTCTTGGCGAGGTCGATTATCAGCTCGCGATGGTCCCCTGCCCATTGCTCTATGAGCCTCTCCGGCAGCCGCCCGTCGATCAGGTAGAGTGCTGTTGCTGTGATTTCGACGTCCTTTGTCAAGGCAGCCTCGACATTCTTCGTCCTCAGTAGTTCTGCAAGCTCCGTCGCCTTCTGATCAATCCACTCATCGGCGTCCCAAGCCTCAGCGGTCCCCCAGGTCGCGGGGTCGCGGGCCTGCTGCCATGTGATCGTCGGTAGCTTCTCCCTCTGTGTCTCGGTGAGGTCGGTTCGTCCGTTCAGCTCCCTCCACACCCGTTTCATGACGAAGGCCTGCCTTCGGCTTATTGTTGTTGCATCAGCTACGCCTTCAGCACTCAGCTTCCCGATGTTCTCCTTCGTAATCCTCCATGCCACCTCGCTTTTCTGGCGGGAGGTCATGCGCAGCTTGTCTTTGATGTTGCCTGCGAGGGCTCTGAGCCTCGCCTCGTCAAGGTCGCCCTCGAACACCTCCACCGGTATAGGTTTCGTCCATTTCACGGTGTCATAGGCCGCCAGCCGATGGTGCCCATCAAGGACGTAGAGCCTGTCCGCCACCGGCCACACGGTCAGTCGTTCCAAAGGCGTCCCTTGGTTCTTCAGCGCTGTTGCGAGCGTGCGGATGTGCTCCTCACGTTCGCGCTTATCCGCCCGTGCCCCTCCACGCCACTGAAACACGCTCTCGGCCAAGTGCAGGCTGCTCCGAGGTACGCTGCGTAGCTGCGGTCCCTGCGTTCCTCGGGGCCCTGCTGCAGTGCTCTCTGCCCTCAGCTCCTCAGCCGTCTTGCCGCTGTCCTTCGGCGTCACGACGTTGGCCCAGGTCACCCTGGGGCTGCGCTCTGTGCTCTTCTTCTTGCTCTTCGCCACTCGGCTCATTCCTCTTCCAACATGTTCTCGATTGAGTTCGCGTCCCAATCGAAGCGGCTCGTCATGAAAAGCGTCTCCTGCGGGTTCTCCGCGTGGTGCCACCAGATGTCCAAGCGCGCATTCTGCGGCCGCATCACCATCTTGCTCACAGCCCCCCGAAGCGCCTTGTTGGCCTCCTCAGTGTCCATGGGCTCCCTCGTGAGCGCCTTCTCGACGGCGGCCAGTCGCATGGTCACGTTGGTGCTTCTGAGGGCGTCCCTGCGCTCCAGCAGTTCCCTCAGCGCCTCCCGGTGCTCGTCAAGTTCGCGCTCAGCATCCCGGAGCCGTTGTGACGCGGCCCTGCTTTTGTCGGTGATGCGCAGCTCTAAGAGCTCGTTTACGAAGTCCTCACCTGCATCGACTGTCCCCTTCAACTGCTCGATTTTGGCGTCCATGTCTGCGGTGTTGCTGCCGGTCGGCGCATTGTCGAGCGTTCCGAGCAAGTGGAGCCTGAAGGCGCTGACGGCCTGGGCGTAGGGCACGCTTTCATATTTGCATGTCCCTGATTTCCCGTGTGCCGCTGCGCAAACCAAATACACCTGCTGCCCCTTGTTGACCCGAGTGACGGTGCCTCCGCAGTGCTGGCACTTCATGAGGCCCGCGAAGATTGACCGTGTGGGCGCTTTGGCATTCTTCCCTCGTGGAGCGGTGGTGCTCAGGCGGGCGTTCACACGCTCGAATAGGTCCCGGTCTACCGCAGCGGGGAAGCGGTGCGCGATAGGCTCTTGCGGTGTCCGTTCCTTGGTGCGCTTGCCGTCAATCCTCCGCACCGTGTGCGGCACAAAGACCCCAATGGCGGCCTTGTTAGTCAGGAGCTTGCGGATGTAGGAGCGGTGCCAATACTTGGCCTTCCACTTCCCGGCGCCCCACGTGTCCTCCTTGGTATCGTTGAGGTGCGCGGCGATGCTGTGAGCCCCCGTCCCGTCGTCAGCCATCTCGAACATCCACCGCAGCAACTTCGCTCGGTGTTCAATCAGCTCATAGCTTGCTGTCTCGGTGTTCCAGCGGATCCACGCCGGGAGCTTCAGGGTGTAGGGCTTGGTGAGCTTCTCCTGACCTGCGAACTTCTGCCGTCTGGCTGCATGTGCCTTGGCCACACGCACGCCTTTGGTCGCGCTCTCTTCGTTGGCGCGGATGAACTTGAGAACCATCATCATGAAGAGGAACGGGTCCTTTTCGAGCGTCTCGGCGCTGTACTCCCGTCCTCCATCGGAGAGGTCCACGACGGTGATCCCGTGCTCGATGATGTCTTCTATGACCCGCACCGCCCGTCGCGCTGCTTGCCGGCTGATGCGGTCAAGGCTCTCGACCAAGAGCCAAGAGCCGTGCGGTATCGTCCCGTCCTTGACGCGCTCAAGGAACACCCCCAGTTCGCCGGTCTCTCTATTGGCACCTGTGAAGCCCGAGACGCCCTTGTCTTGAAAAGTCAGCTCGTCATCCAAGGTGATCTTGGCCGCAGCGGCCCACGCCCGCGCTGCATCGGTCTGACGCTGGAGCGAATGGCCCTTGGCCTGCTCAGGTGTGCTGAACCGAACGTAACTGTACGCCCTCGGGAGCCGCTGCGTGTCCATGGGCTTCCCTCAGCGGCTCAGAGCTTCGCGTGTGACCGTGGCGAGTACGGTATCGACGCAACCCCACCGGACGGCTAAGCGGTGCGCCCACGCCTCCATGCGTTCCCCAAGGGCTTGCTTGCGCTCCCCTGCGATCTGTACGGCCCAACTGAACTTGATGGCTGCGGTGACGATGCGGTGGCTGGCTGCGGTGGTGATGCTGTTCATGTCTGGTCTTCCCTATAGCGCCCCCTATGGGCATTGGGAAGATCACATGAGGAGATGATGTCCGCCGGCGGCCGCGATCTCCAGCGCGCGCTTGGCGCTCTCCTGGCCCTTGATGTCGCGCAGGTCGAGCGTGGAGGCGGCGGCCTCATGCACCTTCGGCGAGGGGCGCGACAGCACCTGCGTGCCCTTGAAGTGGTTCGCGATCTGGATCAGCGAGTGAGCTGCGATGATCTGGATGTCCGGGCTCGCCCAGGCCGCTTCGGAGCCGCACGATGCCGGGCAGATCAAGCCTTCCTCGCGCATATTGGCGCCGATCGCGGCGGGGAGGACGCCGGCCACCGGCGCGATCGAGCCGTCGAGGCCGAGCTCGCCGAGCACGGTAAAACCCGCCAGCGCGTCCGGCGGGATCGCGCCGATCGCCGCCATCAGCCCGAGCGCGATCGGCAGGTCGTAATGACTGCCTTCCTTGGGCAGGTCCGCCGGCGCCAGATTGACGATGATCCGCCGCGCCGGCAGCGCCAGCCCCGAGGCGATCAGCGCCGAGCGCACCCGTTCGCGCGCCTCCGAGACCGCCTTGTCCGGCAGGCCGACGATGGCAAAGGCCGGCAGGCCCGGCGCGACCTGCACCTGCACATCGACCGCACGAGCCTCGATCCCCTCAAAAGCGACGGTAGAAACCCGCTGAACCATGCCGAACCAGCCTGCCCTCTCGCACAATCGAGGGTAGCAGACCCAGGGGCGCCGCGCAAGAACAATACAGGAACATTTCCGGAGCGCGGCAAGCCCTAACAAACCGTAAACGGGGCCCAGACACTAAGCCTCGAATGCGAGCGGCTGTGCTCAGCACATTCCAACGAATGTCCGCTACTCCTAGGGCTGCGGGATGGGCCGTGGTCTAACAAGTGAACAAGCAAATGCTGGTAAATCGCCGGAGAAGCGAACGTCGGGTGTGCAGCCGGCTCGCCAAGATTCATTTTGGCGCGGGCTCGCTGCCGCGGGATTGCACGATCACGGATATCTCGGATGGCGGCGTGAAGGTCGTGGCGGAATTCCTGGAAGTGCCGCCGCAATTCACCATCATCTTCGCGCCGGACTATTCCCGCCAATGCCGTCTGCGCTGGCGGATCGGTTGCGAATTCGGCGCCGAATTCACCGACTAAGGTCCAAAGCATCGCGACCTTAACGGGACTTTAGCGTTAATCGGCAAAGCATCTCTGATCAGTCGCCGAGTGATCAGAGTATGTCCAAGCGTTTGTCCGTTGCCTGTCCCCCGGCGAGATTTCTGCTTCCTGCGCTCCTGGTGCTCGTGCTCGGCGGTTGCCAGACCACCAGCCTTGAGGATGTGACCGGTGCGCTCGGCGGCAAATCGGAGACGGCGGGCAAGGCCGATCCGAAATCGGACATTGACATCTTGCGCGAGCGCTATCGCGCCAAGCCCGGTGACGCCAATATCGGGCTCGAATACGGCAAGGCGCTGCGCGAGACCGGGCAGCGCGCGCAGGCGGTCGCGGTGCTGGAGCAGGCCGTGCTCGGCCATCCCAGCAACAAGGCGCTGCTCGCTGGCTACGGCCGAGCGCTCGCCGACAACGGCAATTTCCAGCAGGCCTTCGACGTGCTCGGCCGCGCGCATTCGCCCGAGGATCCCGACTGGCGCATCCTCTCGGCGCAGGGCGCCGCGCTCGATCAGCTGGGCCGCAACGAGGAAGCGCAGCAATATTACGCCGCAGCGCTGAAGGTCGTGCCCGACGAGCCGACCGTGCTGTCCAATCTCGGCCTGTCCTATATGCTGCAAAACAATCTGCCGAAGGCCGAGCAGGTGCTCGGCCGCGCCTATCAGCGCAACCAGAACGATGGGCGGGTCCGTGCCAATCTTGCGCTCGTGCTGGGATTGCAGGGCCGCGAGGCCGAGGCTGAAATTCTCGTGAAGGCCGATCTGCCGCCGGATCAGGCCGCGGCCAAGGTCACCGCGCTGCGGCAGCTCCTGGCCAAGAAGCAGCAGCGGGCGGACAAATAGTCCGCCCTCTCCATCGTCCAGTTCCTGGTCCCTACGACGCCTTGCGATGCGGCGCGGAGCTGCGGCCGGATCTGCCCTTCAATTTCTTCAGCAGCGGTCCGAGCAGCGAGCGCGTCGGCTTCTTCACGTCGCCGCGGCCGGCGAGGCGGTTCGCCATGATCTGGAAAAGCTCGGTGGTGCGGTGGCTCCTGGAGACCTCCGCGATCATCTGGCCATTATTGGCGGCGGTCGAGAACAGCTTGGAGTCGAACGGGATCACCGCGAGCGGCTGGCTCTCCATGGTCTTGGCGAATGCCTTGACCTCGATCTCCGCACGCTTGTGCATGCCGACCTGGTTGAGGCAGTACAGCGGCGGCCGGTCGTTCGGCCGCGCCGCCTTGAGCACGCCGAGCATGTTCTTGGTGTTGCGCAGGTTGGCGAGATCAGGCTCGGCCACGATCACGATGTCGTCGGCATTGACCAGCGCACGCCGCGTCCAGCCCGACCATTGATGAGGCACGTCGAGCACGATGCAGGGCGTGGTCATGCGCAACGTATCGAACACCGCATCAAATGCTTCCGCGCCGAAATCGTAGACGCGCTCAAGGGTGGCTGGTGCAGCAAGGAGGCTGAGGCGATCGGTGCATTTGGCGAGCAGGCGCTCCATCAACGCGGTGTCGGGCCGGTCCTGCGACAGCACCGCATTGGCAATGCCCTGCACCGGGTCCTGGTTGTAGTCGAGGCCCGCGGTGCCGAAGGCGAGGTCGAGATCGATCACAACGGAATCGAGCGCGAGATCGCGGGCAATGGTCCAGGCCACGTTGTGCGCGACCGTGGATGCGCCGACGCCGCCCTTGGCGCCGACCACCGCGATGACGCGGCCGGTGATGATGGCTTCGGACGCCGAGAACAGGCTGCAGATGGAGCGGACGACGTCGAGCGTCTCGACCGGTCCCACCACATAATCGTTGACGCCGCGGCGGACCAGCTCGCGATAGGGCGCGGTGTCGTTGGGATTGCCGATCACCACCACACGGGTGCCGGGATCGCAGACGCCGGCGAGATCGTCGAGGCCCTCGAGGATGTCGCGCGTGCCGTCGGACTCGATCACGATGACGTTCGGCGTCGGCATCGAGTCGTAGACCTCGATCGCGGCAGCGAGGCCGCCGCTCTTGGCGGTGAGATGCGCCTTGGCGAGCCGGCGGTCCTGCCCGGCGGCGGTCACCGCGGCGAGCGTCTGCTCCGTCTCGCAGAAGGCCTGCACGGAGATGCGAGGAACCGGCGCAATATGTTCCTCGGGGTGCTGCGGATCGTCGGCCTCTTCGTCGTGGACGCTGGTCATTTGCCTGTGTCGCTCAGTTTGGCCCTGTCGGCCTCCGGATAGGTGGTCGTGGTCGTCGAGCCCTTGCGGTAACGGTCGAAGGCGATCTCGCGCCGTGCGGTATAGGCCGGCGTCTCCGCGCGCGGCTGCTCGAGGTCGGCAGGATTGTCGATCATGGCCGCAAGGTTGCGCTGGCTGGCGCAGCCGAGATTGAAGTAGGGCTGGTTCTCATTGTAGCCGGGGTCGAGGATGGACGGACCGACGTCCTCCGGCCACAGCCCACAGGGACCCGCGACAGCCGTGATCTTGGAATAGCTCAGGCGGATCGTCGGCAGCAGTCCGGGATCCTCAGGGCGATAACGATGCTGGACGATGGCGCGCGACGGCACGCCGCCGGAGGCGAGCACCGAGCGGATCTCCTGATAGGTCGCCGCTGCGGTGCGCGAATTCGCGGTGTCGACCGGCACGTCGACCACGACGGAGCCGGTGCCTTCGCGCACCCAGTCCCGGGCGATCCCCGCGACGTCGGCGTGCTGCGCGGCCGTGAGGCCGCCCCTGGCTTTGCCGACAAAGATCACGATCGACTTCTTGCCTTCCTGCACCGCGATCGGGTGACGTTGGCGATAGTCGGTCGGCACCGTCTGGGTCACGATCTCGCCGGTGGTGTTGCAGGCGCCGAGCAGGACGGAGAGCCCCGTCAGCGCCAGCGCGATCCGTAAGCTGCGACGTCGATCGGCTGTCGTTTTCGTCATCGCTTGTCCCCTCTTGCCCCGTGTCTCGCCCGGCCCCCAAGCCGTCCGTCTCAGTCGATGATGAAGCCGAAATCGCCGTGGACGCCGTCGATCGGATCGACGCGGCGGGCCGCGATGCCATAGAGGCGGTTGATGCGGCCGAGCAGCGCGGTCTGTGCATCCGAGGCCGGCGCAAAGCCGTCGTCGGGCCGCGACAGTTCCTTCTGGGCGACCGCGCGCACCACATAGGGCGTCACGATCACCATCAGCTCGGTCTCGTTGTTGACGAAATCCTGGCTGCGGAACAGCGCGCCGATGATCGGCACCTGGTCGATTCCGGGCAGGCCGTTGATAGCTTGCTTGGTCTGCTGCTGGATCAGGCCGGCCATTGCCATCGAGCCGCCCGAAGGAATTTCCAGCGTGGTTTCGGCGCGGCGGGTCTGGATGGACGGGATGGTGATCGAGCTGGCCTGGCCCGCGGACACCGCCTGCGTCACGGAGATGGCGTTCTGATTCGACAGCTCCGAGACCTCGGTCATCACGCGCAGGCTGATACGTCCCTCGCTGAGCACGACCGGCGTGAAGTTCAGAGAGATGCCGAACTTCTTGTAGGTGATCTGGGTGGTACAGACGTGGGTGACCGGATCACACGAATAGCCCGCAGGGATCGGGAATTCACCGCCGGCAATGAAAGTGGCGGACTCGCCGGAGATCGCCGTCAGGCTCGGCTCGGCCAGCGTCCGCATCACGCCGGCGCTTTCCATTGCGCGCATCGTGGCGTTGACCGTGGCCACGCCTTTTGCGAGCCCGGTGACACCGAGCCCGTTGCTGCTGACGAGCGGGCCACCGGAGACCGAGAACGGGTTGGAGTTGTTGAAATTCACGACCGCGGTGCCGGCGTTCAGGCTGGCGCTGAGGTCGACGCCGAGCTGCTTGACGATGTCGCGCCGGACTTCACCGACGACGACCTTGAGCATGACCTGGTCGCGGCCGCGTACGACGATGTTGTTGACGACCTTGTCCGAGCCGCCGACGAGCTTGGCGGCGACGTCGCCGGCCTGCTGGGCCTCGACCGGGCTCGACACCGAACCGGTCAGCATCACGCTGTCGCCGACGCCTTCGATCTGCACGCCCGGCAGCGATTGGCGCAGCGCCGCGCGCATGCCGTTGAGATCGCGCTTCACGGCGATGTCGTAGGAGGCGACCTGCTGGCCGTCGGCGGTGAAGAACACGACATTGGTCTGGCCGACCTGGCCGCCGATGATGTAGGCGCGCTGGGCCGAGCGGATCACCGCGTTGGCGATCTTGGGATCGGCGACCAGCACGTCCTTGACCTCGCGCGGCAGGTCGATGACGACGGATTTGCCGACGCCAAGCGAGAGGAAACGCGTCCGCGCCGGCGCGATGGTCGAAACCGGCGATACGCTGAGATCCGCCGGCGCCTGCATCGGCGCCTGGTCGCCGACCGGCGCATCTGCGGCAGCGACGAAACCGGGGGCCGCGACCAGCCCCAGCGCCAGCATCACCCCTGCTAAGCATGAGCGCCCGCGCTTCCCCCGAAGGCGCAGGCCCATCCGATCTTCCCCGTAGTTCATGCTATCCCCATCATCACTTCTGTGACGTCAGCTGCCGCGCCTGCACCCCGTAGCGGATCACGTTGACGCCGCCCGGACGCTTGACCGCCTCCTCAGGCGTGCCGTCGATGGCGTTGGCATCCACGATGCTGCGCAGCGCGAGTGTCAGGGTGCCGCCCTGGCGCGCGGCCGAGAGCGTGGCGACCTGGTCGGGCCTGAGCTCGAGCGTGACGGTCTTGCCGATCACGGCGTTCTGGCCGTCCTTCTCTTTCGGCGCCTGGTCGATCGCGAGCACGCGGATATTGGTCATGATGACCTCGGACAGGATGAGGTCGTTGCCGCCGGTCGGGCCGTTGTTGGCGCCGTCAGGATTCTTCAGGCGGCGGGTCAGCACGATGTCGACGCGGTCGTTCGGCAGGATGAAGCCGCCGGCACCGGTCTCGGCGGAAATCTCGGTGGAGACGGCGCGCATGCCCGACGGCAGGATCGCGGCCATGAAGCCGGAGCCCTCGGCCTTGACCAGCTTCTGCTCGCGGATCGGCTCGCCCTGCATCAGCGGCACGCGCGCGATCGAGCCGGCGAGCTGCGTCTGCGCCTCGGGCCTGCTGTCGCGGCGGATGAAGGCGCTGCTCGCGGTCGCCGCAGGCCAGGCCTGCCATAGCAGGTCGTCGGGCTTCACGGCCTGACCGAGCTGGATGTCGTTCTTGGCGACCAGAACCTCGATCGTCGGCAGCTTCTCGACGACGGGAAGGACGGGCGCGGGCGCATTCTGATAGCCGCTCGCCAGATACGCAGCGACGCCGCCGGCGCCCAGTGCGATGACGAGAACGACAATGCGTGCGGTGTTCATACGCTTCTACTCTTACGCGGGGCACTCGAACCGCACCTGGCGGGTTCCCCTGCGTCGATGAGTAGGGAGTAAAAGTATAAGGGGTGTTGCGAGGTCGAATGTGATCGCCGGTCACGCTGCTGGTTTTGGGCGAATGGTGAACGCCGCGTTATCCGGTCGGCCAGCGGCCCCGTAGTTTCACGCGGTGCGCTCCTGCGTTCGCACGAGGCGCAAGGCGTCTTGGTGAACGGGTGGTTAGTGATGGATGCGTGATGGCATCCCGTGATGACAGCGAGATCGCAGCAGCGCGCCACAACATCGGTGTCGTCCCTGCGAACGCAGGGACCCATACCGCGTGATCTCTCTGCTGTAGAACATAGAAGTACCCACGACTAGTCTTCGCCAAAGCACGCCCTGTGTACGGGCCCCGGACCGGCGCTTCGCTTGTCCGGGACGCCGATGGCGAGAGATCGCGGGCTCCCCAGCGCAGTCATGGCAGAGCCTTATTTCGTTCGCTTCTGCTCGATCGCGTCCCAGATCTTCGCCGCGACGTCAGGGCCGCCGAGCCGCGCGATGGCGCGGATGCCCGTGGGCGAGGTCACGTTGATCTCGGTGAGATTGCCGTTGATGACGTCGATGCCGACGAACAACAGGCCGCGCTCGCGCAGCGCCGGACCGATCGTCGCGCAAATCTCGCGCTCGCGCGGCGTGAGTTCGGTCTCCTTGGCCGCGCCGCCGCGCACCATGTTGGAGCGGAGATCGTCGGTAGCCGGCACGCGATTCACCGCGCCGGCGAACTCGCCGTTGACCAGGATGATGCGCTTGTCGCCGTGCTTCACCTCGGGGATGAATTGCTGGATCACCCAGGGCTCCTTGAACGTCACCGAGAACATGTCGAACAGCGAACCGAAATTCATGTCCTGCGGCATCACGCGGAACACCGCCGCGCCGCCATGGCCGTGCAGCGGCTTCATCACGACGGCGCCATGCTTGTCGCGGAATGCGTTGATCTCGTCGAGATCGCGCGAGATCAGGGTCGGCGGCATCAGCTGCGGAAAGTTCATCACGAACAGCTTTTCCGGCGCATTGCGCACCGAGGCGGGATCGTTGACCACCAGCGTCTTCGGATGGATGCGCTCCAGGAAGTGCGTCGAGGTGATGTAAGCGAGGTCGAACGGGGGGTCTTGGCGCAGCAGCACCACATCAAAGCCGTTGAGCGCCTCGCGCTTGGGCTCGCCGAGGGTGAAATGGTCGCCGGGCTCGTCGCGCACCGTGAGCAGCTGGACCGGCGCGACGATCTCGTCGCCGACCATCGAAAGCTTGTCGGGGGTGTAATAGGACAGGCCGTGGCCGCGCTTCTGCGCCTCCAGGAGCAGCGCGAAGGTGGAATCGCCCTTGATGTTGATGCGGGCGATGGGGTCCATCTGGACGGCGACGTTGAGTTTCATGGTCTGCCTTTCAGGTCGAGGCGTCGAATGCCGCCAACACATGGCGCGGAAGTGAGCGCGGCGCAATCAGCATGGCGTCGAATCGCAATTCGAATTCGGCATGCTCGGGATGCGCCACGAGCCAGCCTTGCGCGGCGTCGATGATGCGCTGCTGTTGGCGCGGGGTGACCGCATAGGCGGCATCATCGAGGCTGGCGCGCGCTTTGACCTCGACGAAGGCGATCAAATTGCGGCGGCGGGCGACGAGATCGATCTCGCCATGCGCCGTGCGGTATCGCTTGGCCAGGATGCGGTAACCCTTGGCCATGAGATAGGCGGCGGCGCGGCTCTCGGCGGAGATGCCGGTGCGGAACGCCGCGACGCGCTCGGGCGAGGCGACTTTCGGTTCCGCATCGCCCCTAGTCTTGGCCATCACCGCCCCGCAGGTTTTTCGCAAGCTCGAGCGCGCGGGCATAGACCTCGCGCTTCGGCCGGCCCGAGAGCGCGACCGCATGCGCAACCGCATCCTTGACGCTGTGCGCGGCCAGCTGCTCGCGGAGGAGATCGTCCAGCGCATCCGGCGTCAGCACCTCGGCGCCGGCCGCTGGCGGCGCGATCACCAGCACGAACTCGCCGCGCGTCTCCAGCCCGTCGGCGTCACGCGCCAGCTCGTCGAGCTTCGCGCGCGAAATCTCCTCGTGCAGCTTGGTCAGCTCGCGGCAGATCGCGGCCTCGCGGCTGCCCATGATCTCGGCGAGATCTGCCAGCGTATCCTGCACGCGGTTGCCGGATTCAAACATCACGAGCGTCGCATCGATGCGGGCGAGCTCGGCAAGACGCGATTTTCGCGCGGCTGTTTTGGCCGGCAAGAAACCTTCGAAGAAGAAGCGATCGGTCGGCAGCGCGGCGACCGATAGCGCAGCCAGCACCGAGGACGGACCCGGCAGCGCATAGACCGCGTGGCCGGCGGCGCAGACCTCGCGCACCAGCTTGAAGCCGGGATCGGAGATCAGCGGCGTGCCGGCGTCCGACACCAGCGCGACCGAGCCGCCCGCCGCAAGCGCCTCCAGGATTTTTGGGCGCGCGGCCTCGGCGTTGTGCTCGTGATATTGCTTGAGCTGCGCGGAGATATCGTAGCGCTCGGTGAGCCGTCGCGTGATCCTTGTGTCCTCGCAGGCGATGACGTCGACGCCTGCGAGCGTCTGGAGCGCCCGCAGCGTGATATCGCCGAGATTGCCGATGGGGGTTGCGACCAGATACAGACCCGGCGCCGCCTTCGCGGCCGGAAGCCGATGGGCGTCGATGGAGAAACCGCGCGGAGCGGCGTCTGGGCCTTCAGGCGGATTTATCGGGGCCGGCTTTGCGCGCATAATGAATCGAACTTAGGCATGATCCCCGGGGCTGGGAACCGGTTCTCCGAAAAAGATCGCGGCCAAGCCCAAGATTGACTTGGTGGGGCGGAGAAGGACAGGAATGTGATTCACCAGGGCACGCGTGAGAGGATATGAAGCTTCAACATCGTATTCGCGGCGGAAACGCTGTCGAGACGGTCGGCGGACAGCCAGCCAGGACTTAAGGTGCGGCCGTGTTAAGAGGTCGTTATCCTTTTGTTTTGGTTAACTATTTGCCGACAATATGCCTGAATCCGCGGCTTCCGTCGCGGCCGTGAATGTTGTGACCGGCTGGCGACCGCTGGTCAGAAGAGAAGTTGCGATGCTGGGCCCGCGTGATCCGAAGTCTCCCGTTGAGGAGCCCCGAACGTCCGGGGCGACCCGGCGGAGTGCGCTCGGCCTGTTGCTCGGCGCCCCCCTGCTCTCGGCCTGCGCCGGCGTGCAGCAGAGCCTCAGCCAGTTCTCCAATCCCTTCAGTGGCTCCTCCCCGCCGCCGGCCCAGCCGGCCGGTCCGCCTCAACAGGCGACCACCGCCGGCACCGGTGGGGTCAAGGTTGCCGTGATCCTGCCGCTCTCGGCCGCCGGCAATGCCGGCCTCGCCGCGCAATCCATGCGCAATGCCGCGGAGATGGCGCTGGCCGAGTTCCAGAATCCGAACATCCAGCTGCTGATCAAGGACGACAATGGCAGCCCGCAGGGCGCGCAGGCCGGCGCGCAGCAGGCGGCCGAGGAAGGCGCCGAGATTATTCTGGGGCCGCTGTTCGCGCAATCCGTGCCCGCGGTCGCCCAGGTCGCGCGCACGCGCGGCATCTCCGTGATCGCGTTCTCGACCGATTCCAGCATCGCCGGCCGCGGCGTGTATCTGCTGAGCTTCCTGCCGGAGTCCGACGTCAACCGGATCATTGAATATTCCGCCAGCATCGGGAAGCGCTCCGTCGCCGTGCTCGTGCCCGACAATGCCTATGGCAATGTCGTCGAGGCCGCAGTGAAGGCAGCGGTGCCGCGGCGTGGCGGACGCGTCGTCGCCTTCGAAAGATATGGTGCGGATCGCGGCACCCCGGCGCGCTCCGTGGCACAGCAGCTCGGCAGTGCCGATGCGCTGTTCATTGCCGACGACGGCGATGCCGTGGTCGCGGTGGCCGATGCGATGACCGCGGCCGGCGCGAATTTGCGCAATATCCAGCTGCTCGGCACAGGGCTGTGGGACAATCCGCGCGTCTATGCCAGCCAAAACTTGCAAGGCGGCCTCTATGCCGCACCGGATCCGGCCGGCTTCCGCGCGTTCTCCGGCCGCTATCGCACCAAATACGGCGCTGAGCCGATCCGCACCGCGACACTCGCCTATGACGCCGTCGCCCTCGTCGCCGCGCTCGCGCGCACCCAGGGCACCACGCGGTTCTCGGCCGACGTGCTCACCAACCCCTCAGGCTTTGCCGGCATTGACGGCCTGTTCCGCTTCCGCGCGGATGGCACCAATGAGCGAGGCCTCGCGGTGATGAAGGTGACGACCGGCGGTGGCGTTGCGGTGGCGGGTTCGCCGAAGAGCTTTGGAGCGTAGCTCAGGACGAAGTCGCCGTAGGGTGGGCAAAGGCGCACTTGCGCCGTGCCCACCATCTCTCAGCTAAATCGCATGGAATGGTGGGCACGCTTCGCTTTGCCCACCCTACGAGAGCTCGTTACGCCGCCAAATCCGCGACCACCGCATCCAGCACCGGGAATCCGCTGCTCGTCACGCGCAAACGTCCCGTCGCGTCGACCGTGATCGCGCCTTCCTCGCGCAGCAGCGCGATGCGGCCGGCGTCGAGTGGACGGCCGGCCAGGGCTCTGTAACGGTCGGGGTCGATGCCCTCGGCGAGGCGCAATCCCATCAGCAAAAATTCGTCGGCCCGTTCTTCGCTGTTGAGGAGATCGTCGGTGACGACGCCGTGACCGTTGGTTTCCACCCGCAGCAGCCAGGCTTCGGGACGTTTCTCCGTGGCAGTGGCATGGCGCACGCCGTCGATATCGAGGCGGCCATGTGCGCCCGGGCCGATGCCGGCATATTCCGCGCCCCGCCAGTACACCAGATTGTGCCGGCACTCGGCACCGCGCCGCGCGTGGTTGGAGATCTCGTAGGCGGGCAGGCCGAACCTGTCGCAGGTCTCCTGCGTCACGTCGTAGAGCGCGCGCGCGACCGCTTCGTCCGGCGTTTTCAGCTTGCCAGCCTGGTGCAGGCCGAAGAACGGCGTGCCTTCCTCGATCGTCAGTTGATAGAGCGACAGATGCTCGGCGGCTTCATCGATCGCGTGCCGCAGCTCGTCGGCCCACATCGCCGGCGTCTGGTCGGGGCGGGCATAGATCAGGTCGAACGAATAGCGCTCGAACGAGCGGCGCGCGATGGCGACGGCATCGAGCGCTTCGCGTGCGCTGTGCAAGCGGCCAAGCGCCTTCAGCGAGGCATCGTCGAGCGCCTGCACGCCAAGCGAAACGCGATTTACGCCCGCCGTGCGATAGCCGGCGAAGCGCGTGGCCTCGACGCTGGTCGGGTTCGCCTCCAGCGTGACCTCGACATCGTCGGCAACGGACCAGTGCTTGCCGATCGCATCGAGCACGGCGCCGACAGTGGCTGGCTGCATCAATGACGGCGTGCCACCGCCGAGGAAGATCGAGGTGACCTCACGGCCGGGCGCGCGCTCGGCCGTCGTTGCGATCTCGCGCGCGAAAGCGGAAGCGAACCGCGCCTCGTCGATCGCGGCGTGGCGGACATGGCTGTTGAAGTCGCAATAGGGGCACTTCGACAGGCAGAACGGCCAGTGCACGTAGACGCCGAAGGCTTCAGATTCCTGTTTTGACGCGTTTTCCTGGCGCGAACCGGTATCCACTTCGCTCGAAAACGCTCTAGCGCGGCTCAAGGCAGATCTCCGCCAGTTTCACGAAGGCGCGGGCGCGGTGCGACAGGCCGAGGCCGAGCGGCGGCAGGCCGTGCTTCTCGATGCTGGTCATCTCACCGAAGGTGCGATCGTGTCCGTTCGGCAGGAACATCGGATCGTAGCCGAAACCGGCACTCCCGCGCGGCGGCCACACCAGCGTGCCATCGACGCGCGCCTCGACCTCTTCGAGATGATCGTCGGGCCAGGCGACGCAAAGCGCGGAGACGAAATGCGCGGTGCGCTTGTCGGGCGTGGTCGCGCCACGCTCCTGCAGCAGCCGCTCGATCTGCGCCATGGCCGCGGTGAAGTCCTTGCTGGGTCCGGCCCAGCGCGCGCTGTAGATGCCGGGCGCGCCGTCGAGCGCGTCGACCACGATGCCGGAATCATCGGCGAATGCGGGAAGCCCGGTCGCCTTTGCCGCCGCGATCGCCTTGAGCGCGGCGTTGCTGCGGAAGTCGTTGCCGGTCTCGTCGGGCTCGCCCAGACCGAGCTCACCGGCCGACACCGCCTCGATGCCGTAAGGCGCGAGCAGCTCCTTCATCTCGGCGAGCTTGCCGGGATTGTGGGTCGCGATGACGAGCTTTCCAGTGATTCGGCGGTGCATGGCTTATTGACTACGCCACGGCCAGTTTCTGCAAGTCCACCAGACGCGCGATGCCTTTCTGCGCCAGGGCGATCAGCTTCAGGAACTCGTCCTGCGTGAACGGCTCGCGTTCCGCGGTGCCCTGCACTTCGATGATGCGGCCGTCGCCGGTCATGACGAAATTGGCATCGGTTTCTGCTTCCGAATCCTCGGCATAGTCGAGGTCGAGCACCGGCGTGCCGTTGTAGATGCCGCAGGAGATCGCAGCGACGTTGTCGCGCAGCACATTGGCCTTGATCATGTTGCGCGCCTTCATCCAGTTGATGCAATCGGCGAGCGCGACCCAGGCGCCGGTGATCGAGGCCGTGCGGGTGCCGCCGTCGGCCTGGAGCACGTCGCAATCGACCGTGATCTGGCGCTCACCGAGCGCCTCGAGATCGACGATGGTGCGAAGCGAGCGGCCGATCAGGCGCTGGATCTCGACGGTCCGGCCGCTTTGTTTTCCGGCAGAGGCCTCACGGCGGGTGCGTTCCGACGTCGCGCGCGGCAGCATGCCGTATTCGGCGGTGACCCAGCCGCGGCCCTGGCCCTTCAACCATGGCGGTAGGCGGTCCTCCAACGTGGCGGTGACCAGCACATGGGTGTCGCCGAATTTCACCAGGCACGAGCCTTCCGCATATTTGACCACGCCACGCTCCAGCGTCACGGGGCGCAATTCGTCGGGCGCACGGCGGCTTGGCCGCATGGGAAATCCTCCAAAAACTCACGGAAAAGGGCTGTTCGCGGTGCTTGTAGGTGGGGTGAGGGTGGGCGGCAAGGCCTTATTCGCCCCCGGTTTTCCACCCCGCAAATGCCACGCTTGTCAGACGCGTCGAGGATGGACAAATTATGAGCATCTGAGAGGAGTTACCGTCTGTGGCCCATCACGATCCGATCCATCTGATCGCGCCGCGCGCAGGCCTCGCCCAGCTCAACGAGCGTTCCCGCGATATCTTTCGTCAAATTGTCGAAAGCTATCTCGCGACCGGCGAGCCCGTCGGCTCGCGGAATATTTCGCGGCTGATCGCCATGCCGCTGTCGCCGGCCTCGGTCCGCAACGTCATGGCCGATCTGGAACAGCTCGGCCTGATCTATGCCCCGCACACCTCCGCCGGCCGGCTGCCGACGGAACTCGGCCTGCGCTTCTTCGTCGATGCCCTGATGCAGGTCGGTGATCTCAACGAGGCCGAGCGGCAGTCGATCCAGAGCCAGCTCTCCTCCGTCGGCGAGGCGCAGTCGGTCGAGGCGGCGCTCGACCAGGCTTTGATGCGGCTGTCGGGCCTGACCCGTGCCGCTGCCGTGGTGCTGACGCCAAAATTAAATGCGCGGCTGAAGCATATCGAATTCGTCCGCCTGGAACCGGAGAAGGCGCTGGTGATCCTGGTCGGCGAAGATGGCCAGGTCGAGAACCGCGTGCTGACGCTGCCGCCCGGAGTTCCCTCCTCGGCGATCACCGAGGCCGGCAATTTCCTCAATGCGCGCATCCGCGGCCGGACGCTCGCCGAGGCTCGCCTTGAGCTCGAAACCGCGCTGGGGGAAGCTCGCGCCGAGCTCGATCAGCTGACGCAGAAGGTGATCTCGGCTGGACTTGCGAGCTGGTCCGGCGGCGAGAACGAAGACCGCCAGCTCATCGTCCGCGGCCACGCCAATCTGCTCGAGGATCTGCACGCGCTGGAGGATCTGGAGCGGGTTCGCCTCCTATTCGACGATCTCGAGACCAAGCGCGGCGTCATCGACCTGCTGGGCCGCGCCGAGACCGCCGAGGGCGTGCGCATCTTCATCGGTTCGGAGAACAAGCTGTTTTCCTTGTCCGGCTCCTCCACGATCATCTCGCCCTATCGCGATGCCGCCGGTCATATCGTCGGCGTTTTGGGGGTGATCGGGCCGACGCGGCTGAATTATGCCCGCGTCATCCCGACCGTGGACTACGCCGCCCGCATCGTCAGCCGTCTCCTGGGGGGCTGACCGGCATTTGCGCCGATCACGGGCGCTTGATTTTCGCGCGCTTAGGCACGATATCCGGCCCAACAATCCTTGCTAACAATCCTTGGAAACCAGTTCGAGATTTGAGCCGATGAACGATCGAGACCGGCAACCCGAAGACACGACCGCGCCGACCGGCGAGCCCGTGGTGTCAAAGCCCTACGTCATGCCCGACGATCCCGAGCCGGGTTCGGTCGAGACCTTGCAGAAGGAAGCTGCCGAAGCGCGCGACCGCATGCTGCGGACGCTGGCCGAGATGGAGAATCTGCGCAAGCGCACCACCAAGGAGGTCGCCGACGCCCGCCTCTACGGCATCACCGGCTTTGCCCGCGACGTGCTCGACATCGCCGACAATCTCCAGCGCGCGCTGGATGCCGTTCCGGCCGAGGCGCGGGCGGCGGCCGATCCCGGCCTGATCTCGCTGATCGAGGGCGTCGAGCTCACCGAGCGCTCGCTGCTCAACGCGCTGGAGAAGCACGGCGTAAAGAAGTTCGATCCGCAGGGCCAGAAGTTCGACCCGAACTTCCAGCAGGCGATGTTCGAAGTGCCGGATGCGTCGGTGCCGTCGGGCACCGTGGTGCAGGTCGTGCAGGCCGGCTACACCATCGGCGAGCGCGTGCTGCGTCCGGCTCTCGTCGGCGTGGCCAAAGGCGGCGCGAAGGCCGCGCCGGCCGCGAACAACAACGAGTCGAGCGACGCGCCGAACTGAGCGGCGAAAATGGGCGAAGCGTCATTCCGGGGCGGCTCGCAGGGCTGAACCCGGAATCTCGAGGGTCTCAGGCGCGCAATTGCGCACCTGAGTTAAATGCTTCGCGTCGCCCCGGAATGACTGCGTGAAGCCTACGCACTCACCGCGATATCCGCCGACTGGATCCGCTTCACGCCGGCCTTGGCCATATCGGCCCAGGCTTTTGCCAGCGAGCCCTGGGTGTCGATGCCGCGGCAGGCGTCTTCCACCACGTAGACCTCGAAGCCAGCCTTGCGCGCGTCAAGTGCGGTCCATGCGACGCAGAAATCTGTCGCCAATCCCACAACGAAGACGCGCTTGATCTTGCGCCCCTTCAGATAGCCGGCCAGACCCGTCGAGGTCTTGCCGTCAGCTTCGAGGAAGGCCGAGTAGCTGTCGACGTCCTTGTGAAAGCCCTTGCGGATGATGAGCTCGGCGTGCGGGATGTTAAGGTCCTTCGACAGTGCCGCGCCGTCGGTGCCCTGTACGCAATGATCGGGCCACAGCACCTGCTTGCCGTAAGGAAGATCGATGGTCTCGAACGGCTTTTTGCCGGAATGCACCGAGGCGAACGAGACGTGACCGGGCGTGTGCCAATCCTGCGTCATCACCACATTCGCAAAACCTTTCGCGATTCTGTTGATGACGGGCACCACCTGCTCGCCCTCCTTCACCGCAAGGCTGCCGCCGGGCAGGAAGCAGTTCTGCACGTCGATCACTAGCAGCGCGGAGGTGTCGTCCGGCTTGATCGATGCCGCTGCGAAAAGTGCGGTCGGAGTGAGAGCCGCGAGCGCCGTCGTTCCAAGCGCCGCCAGGATTTGTCGCCGATCCAGCATCGTTCGCCTCCCCTTGTGAGCCAATGGAGACAAAGCCTAGTTCCGCGCGCGAACGAACTGAAGCCCGAAAATGCAGCCCGATTTGGTAAGGGGTTGGGCTGCCAGCCCGTCCCGGATAGGCGCGCCTTCACAGGCGCGCGCCGAGTGTGTTGGACCGTCTGCAGCTACCCCTTCGGCTGGATCCCGTCGCGCACGGCGCGGAAGCGGGTGAAGGCGGCCTGCCACTGGTCGCGCGGGGCGCTGGCGATGATGCGCAGCGAGGCGCCGCCGGTCGAGAAGCGGATCCACTGCACCACGGTCACCGGGACCTTGTCCTTGCCGCTGACGCCGTCGATGCGGGTCTCAAAACCCTGCTGGCCGTTGATGCGGATCGGCTCGGACATGGTGACGCGCGCCTCGCGCACGCCGGGGATCTGGAGCGCCGCCTCCTGGGCGAAGCGGGCGCGGTCGTCGGCGGCTTGCGGGGTGGCGCCGATCAGGCCGAGGATCATGAACGGCTTCTGCTCATAGCCGGTGCTCTCGCTGCCGTCGGCCAGGATGATGCTGGAGCCCGGCGCCAGCGTGCGGATGTCCTTGAAGTCGGCAAGATCAGTGATCTTGAACGGCATCAGCGCGATCTGCTCTTCGGCCGACACCTCCCTGCGGGTGGTGGCGCTGGCAAACATCTGCCGCACCGCCTCGTCGGTGTAAATCTTGGTCGCGTTCTCCGGAATCTGCACCGCGACATAGCCGGAGAAGCCGGCGCCTGGCACGATCATCGAATAGCGCTTCACCGGGGTGTCGCCCGCCTTGCCGCTTTCGGTGGTGAAATAGGCAAGGCCCGCAGGGGTCTCTATCTTGTCCTGCTTGACGCCACCAGTGCCGGCCGGATTGGAATTGAAGGCGCTGACGACCTCGCCATAGGCCGCCGGCGGCAGTTCCGTGATCAGCACCTTGACGCTGCCGTCCTCGCTTTCGAAGCCCGGAAAGCTCTTGGCCGTGTTGAGCCCGACCAGCGGCACCATGCCGAGACGAAGTCCGGGCGGGTAAACGGCGTCGGCGGCAAAGGCCGGGAGCGCTGAGGCAGCGAGGAGAGCGAGCGCGGCGAGGGGGCGGATCAGCTTCATGGGCACTCTGATTGGTTCACATTGAGGCCGTTCAATGGTCGGCGATTGGGCCGCTTTGTCGCGCGAAGCAGCCCGATGACGAGGCTGTCCGGCCGGTCCGCCTTGTAGCGGGTTTGGCCCGCCGGTAACAGGGCGGGCCGGATCACGGTGCCGGGGGCTGGCGGACCGCCGAACCTGTTAATATTTCCTCACCCGCAAGGGCGGTTGAGCCCGGATATGATCTTCCAAAACTCAATGTTTTCACGGCCGAAACTTGCGTTCGGTCCTTGCGGCCCCCTCCCCCCTCCTATATGAGCCTCAATCATCGCAATATCGCGGATGTTTGATCTTAGGGGGTTTCGGTTCGGGTGCCTTCTGGGCCCAGCCAACCTGCCGCAAAAAGAAGGATATCAGGACCATGGGAAAGGTCATTGGGATCGACCTCGGCACCACGAACTCGTGCGTCGCCGTGATGGATGGCAAGAACGCCAAAGTCATCGAGAACTCCGAAGGCATGCGCACGACGCCTTCGATCGTCGCCGTGACGGACGACGGTGAGCGCCTCGTCGGCCAGCCTGCCAAGCGCCAGGCCGTCACCAATCCCGAGCGCACGTTCTTCGCGGTGAAGCGCCTGATCGGCCGCCGCTACGACGACCCGATGGTCGAGAAGGACAAGAAGCTCGTTCCGTACAAGATCGTGAAGGCTTCCAACGGCGACGCCTGGGTCGAGGCCGACGGCCAGACCTACTCGCCCTCGCAGGTCTCGGCGTTCATCTTGCAGAAGATGAAGGAGACCGCGGAAGCCCATCTCGGCCAGAAGGTCGACCAGGCCGTCATCACCGTTCCCGCCTACTTCAACGACGCCCAGCGCCAGGCGACCAAGGACGCCGGCAAGATCGCGGGCCTTGAAGTGCTGCGCATCATCAACGAGCCGACCGCGGCTGCGCTCGCCTATGGTCTCGACAAGACCAAGGCCGGCACCATCGCCGTGTACGACCTCGGCGGCGGCACGTTCGATATCTCCATTCTCGAAATCGGCGACGGCGTGTTCGAGGTGAAGTCGACCAACGGCGACACCTTCCTCGGCGGCGAAGATTTCGACATGCGCCTCGTGGGCTATCTGGCCGACGAATTCCAGAAGGAGCAGGGCATCAACCTGCGCAACGACAAGCTCGCGTTGCAGCGCCTGAAGGAAGCCGCTGAGAAGGCCAAGATCGAGCTGTCGTCGACGACGCAGACCGAGATCAACCTGCCCTTCATCACCGCGGACCAGACCGGCCCGAAGCACCTGACGATGAAGCTCACCCGCGCCAAGTTCGAGGCGCTGGTCGACGACCTCGTGCAGAAGACCATCGAGCCCTGCCGCAAGGCGCTGAAGGACGCCGGCATCACCGCCGGTGAGATCGGAGAGGTCGTGCTGGTCGGCGGCATGACCCGCATGCCGAAGGTCCAGGAGGTCGTGAAGCAGCTGTTCGGCAAGGAGCCGCACAAGGGCGTCAACCCCGACGAAGTCGTGGCGATCGGTGCTGCGATCCAGGCCGGCGTGCTCCAGGGCGACGTCAAGGACGTGCTGCTGCTCGATGTGACCCCGCTGTCGCTGGGCATCGAGACGCTGGGCGGCGTGTTCACCCGCATCATCGACCGCAACACCACGATCCCGACCAAGAAGAGCCAGGTGTTCTCGACCGCCGAGGACAACCAGAACGCGGTTACCATCCGCGTCTTCCAGGGCGAGCGTGAGATGGCGGCCGACAACAAGATGCTCGGCCAGTTCGACCTGATGGGCATTCCGCCGGCGCCGCGCGGCATGCCGCAGATCGAGGTGACCTTCGACATCGACGCCAACGGCATCGTCAACGTCTCGGCCAAGGACAAGGCCACGGGCAAGGAGCAGCAGATCCGCATCCAGGCCTCTGGTGGTCTGTCGGAAGCCGACATCGAGAAGATGGTCAAGGACGCCGAGGCCAATGCCGAGGCGGACAAGAAGCGCCGCGAGGCCGTCACCGCCAAGAACGAGGCGGATGGTCTCGTGCATTCGACCGAGAAGGCTCTGGCCGAACACGGTTCGAAGGTCGCCGAGAGCGAGCGCCGCGCCATCGAGGATGCCGTCAGCGACCTCAAGGAAGCGCTGAAGGGCGACGATGCCGAGGCGATCAAGGCCAAGACCCAGACGCTGGCCCAGGCTTCGATGAAGCTCGGCGAGGCCATGTACAAGCAGCAGGCCGAGGCCGACGCCAAGAAGGATGCGGCCAAGGATGACGTCGTCGACGCGGAATTCACCGAAGTCGACGACGACAAGAACAACAAGAAGTCCGCCTGAACCCCGAGAGGGTGACGATGCGGACGGCTTGGACCCCACACGCGCTAATGGCCTCCCCCTTCGCGGGGGAGGCTTCCGTGTCGAGGTCGCCAGGGCACGCTCCCGTTACGATCGATCAATTTCCAGCCGTTATTCTCAGCGCTGCCAGGCTGCTCTCTGCCGTGAGGCGGGAGGGCGCTTATATCGGTGCGTGGCAGCGCTGTTTCGCCCCAACTTGAATCGCGATTGGATAGACCGAGCTCAACATGTCCACGTCCACCAAGCGCTGCTACTACGAGACCCTCGAAGTCGACCGCGACGCCGACGAATCCAAGCTGAAATCGTCGTTCCGCAAGCTGGCGATGAAATTCCATCCCGACCGCAATCCCGGGGATGAGACCAGCGAAGTCAAGTTCAAGGAAATCAACGAGGCCTACGAGGTCCTGAAGGACAAGGACAAGCGCGCCGCCTACGACCGCTACGGTCACGCGGCTTTCGAGCAGGGTGGCGGCTTTGGCGGCGGCGCCGGTTTCGGCGCGGGCTTCGCCTCCTCCTTCTCCGACATTTTCGAGGACCTGTTCGGCATGGCCGGGCAGCGCGGCCGTGGCGGCCGCGAGCGCGGGGCGGACCTGCGCTACAACATGGAGATCACGCTCGAGGAAGCCTTCGGCGGCAAGACCGCGCAGATCGAGATCCCGGTCTCGGTCACCTGCGAGGCCTGCTCGGGCATCGGCGCCAAGGCCGGCACCAAGCCGAAGACCTGTTCGACCTGCGGCGGCGCCGGCCGTGTGCGGCAGTCGCAGGGCTTCTTCACACTGGAGCGGACTTGTCCGGGCTGTCAGGGCCGCGGCCAGATGATCGAGGAAGCTTGCCCGTCCTGCGCGGGCCAGGGCCGGGTCACCCGCGAGCGCACGCTCTCGGTCAACATCCCGCAGGGCGTCGAGGACGGCACCAGGATCAGGCTCGCCGGCGAAGGCGAAGCCGGCGTTCGCGGCGGTCCGCCCGGCGACCTCTACATCTTTCTGTCCCTAGCGCAGCACCAGCTGTTCCAGCGCGATGGCGCCGACCTGCACTGCCGCGTGCCGATCTCGATGGTGACGGCCGCCTTGGGCGGCGAGTTCGAGGTGCCGACCATCGACGGCGGGAAGACCAAGGTGAAGGTGCCGGCCGGAACCCAGTCGGGCCGCCGATTCCGCATTGCATCAAAGGGCATGCCGGTGCTGCGCTCGCGCCAGACCGGCGATATGTACGTCCAGGTCGCGGTCGAGACCCCGCAGAACCTCACCAAGAAACAGCAGGAGTTGCTGGCCGAATTCGAAAAACTGTCCTCCGGCAATACCCAGCCGGAGTCGGTCGGCTTTTTCGCCAAGGTGAAGGATCTCTTCAGTAATCGGGCGAACTGACTTGTCTTGACCGTGCCGCCTTCGGCCTATACCTGTTTATGACCATTTTCTGACACGCCGCGGTCGCGCGGTCCCGTCCGGTCCTGACATGCCATTGCCATCGTCCGCGCGTGCGTTGAAGAAGCCCCGTCTCGATGACGAGGTGCGTTTTCTCAGGTCGTGGATCGAAAAGCCGCTGCACATGGGGGCGGTGATGCCATCGGGCAAGCTCCTGGCCCGGACCATGGCGCACTACGTTGATATCGATTCGGACGCTCCGGTGGTCGAGCTCGGGCCCGGCACCGGCGCCATCACTTCAGCCCTGGTCGAGCGCGGTGTCGACCAGAAGCGTCTCGTCCTCGTCGAATACAATCCCGGCTTCTGCGCTCTGCTGCGCGATCGCTATCCGCAAGCCAAGGTGGTGCAGGGCGATGCCTACCGCCTGCGCGACACGCTCTGGAACGTGCTGAGCGCGCCGGCGAGCGCGGTCGTCTCGGGCCTGCCGCTGGTGACAAAACCGATGCTGACGCGGCTGAGGCTGATCCGCGATGCCTTCACGGCATTGGCGCCCGGCGCGCCCTTCGTCCAATTCACCTATGCGGTGGTGCCGCCGATCCCGAAATCGCTGCCCGGCGTGTCCACAGAGGCCTCGGAACGGATCTGGATGAACCTTCCGCCGGCCCGCGTCTGGGTGTATCGCAAGGACTAATTCCGCCGGCATTTCCCTTTGCGCGGCGGGCTCGTTTCGCCGCACGCATTGGATCGGATGCCCGCACCCAAAATCCTGGTCATTCCCGGCTCGCTGCGCACCGGTTCGCACAATGCGAAGCTGGCGGCGCTAGCCGCTTATGAATTTGCCCAAGCCGGCGTCGACGTCACCCGCATCTCGCTCGCCGATTTTCCGCTGCCGATCTACGACGGCGATCTTCAGGCCAAGTCAGGCATTCCCAAGCACGCCATCAACCTCAAGCGCATGATCGGTGCGCATCATGGCGTCCTGCTCGTCACGCCCGAATACAACGCCTCGGTGCCGCCGCTGCTGAAGAACGCGATCGACTGGGTCAGCCGCGTGCAGGAGCTGCATGAGACGCGTGGCGACGTATTCCGCAACCGGTCCTTCGCGCTCGCCGGCGCCTCGCAGAGCCGGCTCGGTGCTGCGCGCGCGCTCCAGGCGCTCAGGCTGATCCTGACCTCCTGCCACGCCAACGTGATTGCCAATCAGCTCGCGCTCGCCTTTGCCGATCAGGCCTATGACGATATGGACAGGCTGAAGAACGAGGACGATATCGCCGCGTTGAAGCAGCTGGTCGCGCAGTTGATCGACATTTCCCAACGCATGATGTGAGTGACATGACGCCAGCCGAGATCGCCCCGAAAGACCGCCTGATCGTCGCGCTCGATCTGTCCAGCGTCGATGCCGCGGAGGCGATGATCGCGAGGCTCGGCGACAGCGTCAGCTTCTACAAGATCGGCTATCGGCTCGCTTATGCCGGCGGCCTGCCGCTCGTCGCCAAGCTCGCGGACATGGGCAAGAAGGTCTTTCTCGATCTCAAGCTGCACGACATCGGCAACACCGTGACGCAAGGCGTCGAGAGCATCACGAAGTTGGGCGCGACCTTCCTCACCGTGCACGCCTACCCGCAGACCATGAAGGGCGCCGTCGAAGGCCGTGGCTCTTCGAAGCTGAAGATCCTCGCCGTCACGGTGCTGACCTCCTACAACGAGGACGACCTGCACGCGGCCGGCTACCGGCTCGGCGTCTCAGAGCTGGTCGAAGCGCGCGCACAGCAGGCGCAGGTGCTCGGCGTCGATGGCCTCGTGTGCTCGCCCGAGGAAGTCGGCGGCCTTCGCAAGATCGTCGGCCACCAGATGACCCTCGTCACGCCCGGCATCCGTCCGGCGGGCTCGGTAACAGGCGACCAGAAACGCATCATGACGCCCGGTCGTGCGATTGTCGCGGGCGCCGACTATCTCGTCGTCGGACGGCCGGTGGTGGAAGCCGCCGACCCCAAGGCGATCGCTGATGCTATCCAGGTCGAGATAGCGCAGGCGCTCCGAGCGTGATGCGGAGAAGTGCGAGGCGGTTTTCCGATCAGGGCATGCTCAGATAGAGAGCACGAACAACCAGGGAGAAGAACGATGGCAAAGGGCTACTGGATCGGACGCGTCGACGTGAGCAACGAGGAGGGCTACAAGCCCTACGCCGTCGCCAACGGTCCGATCTTCAAGAAATGGGGCGGCCGCTTCGTCGTCCGCGCCGGCAAGTTCACCACCGTCGAGGGCGCCAGCCGCACCCGCAACGTCGTGATCGAATTCCCTGACTACGAGACCGCGATCGCCTGCTACAACTCGCCGGAATACCAGGCCAACATCAAGGTGCGCCAGCCGCACTCGACCGCCGACCTCATCATCATCGAGGGCTATGACGGCCCGCAGCCGCAGGACGGCTGAGCCGGGACTGTCATTCCGGGGCGATGCGAAGCATCGAACCCGGAATCTCGAGATTCCGGGTTCGGCTCTGCGAGCCGCCCCGGAATGACGGTGAACGTGGCGGCCCCTGCCCCGATCCCCCTCGGTTGCCGGAACTGCATCCCCCCGCTACAACGGCCGGAGAGAGGATCACACCATGTCCGACGTGCGCTTAATTGTTGCAGGAGCTGGCGGCCGGATGGGCCGGGCGCTGACGCGGGCGATTGCCGAGAGCAAAGGCGCGGTGCTGGCGGGTGCCCTGGAGGCGCCGGGCTCGGAGCTGCTCGGCAAGGACGCCGGCGTGCTCGCAGGCCTGCCGGCCAATGGCATCAAGCTCTCGGCTGATCTCTGGGCGATGTCGAAGGACGCCGATGGCATCCTGGATTTCACCGTGCCTGCAGCCACCATCGCCAATGTCGCGATCGCCGCCGAGCGCGGCCTCGTCCATGTCATCGGCACGACCGGCCTGTCGGGCTCCGACAACGCCGTGATCAAGAGCGTGACTAACCGCGCCGTCGTGGTGCAGTCGGGCAATATGAGTCTCGGGGTCAATCTGCTCGCCGCCGTGGTCAAGCGCGTCGCCAAGGCGCTCGATGAGACTTTCGATATCGAGATCGTCGAGACCCATCATCGCATGAAGGTCGATGCGCCCTCCGGTACGGCGCTGATGCTGGGCCAGGCCGCAGCCAGCGGCCGCGGCGTCACTCTCGACGACCATTCCGAGCGCGGCCGCGACGGCATCACCGGCGCGCGCCGGCCGGGCCATATCGGTTTCGCCTCCTTGCGCGGCGGCACCGTCGCCGGCGACCACAGCGTGACCTTCCTCGGCCCGTTCGAGCGCCTGACGCTGTCGCATCAGGCCGAGGACCGCATGCTCTTCGCCCATGGCGCGCTCAAGGCGGCGCTGTGGGCGCATGGCAAGAGCCCCGGGCATTACTCCATGGCCGACGTGCTCGGTCTCGCCGACATCTGAATCAAGCAAGTAACGGAAATCCTCAATGAGCGAACGTCTCCTCGTGCTCGTGCGCCACGGCCAGAGCGAATGGAATCTGAAGAACCTGTTCACGGGATGGAAGGACCCTGATCTCACCGAGCTCGGCGTCACCGAAGCGAAAGAAGCCGGTCGCAAGCTGAAATCGCAGGGACTTGTGTTCGACGTCGCCTTCACCTCGGTGCTGACGCGCGCGCAGCACACGCTCGACCTCATCCTCGGCGAGCTCGGGCAAGAAGGTCTGCCGACCTCGAAGAACCTCGCGCTGAACGAGCGCGACTATGGCGATCTCTCCGGCCTCAACAAGGACGATGCGCGCAAGAAATGGGGCGAGGATCAGGTGCTGATCTGGCGCCGCTCCTACGACGTGCCGCCGCCCGGCGGCGAAAGCCTGAAGGACACGCTCGCACGCGCGCTGCCTTACTACGTGCAGGAGATCCTGCCCGGCGTGCTCAATGGCAAGCGCACGCTGGTCGCTGCCCACGGCAACTCGCTGCGCGCGCTGATCATGGTGCTGGAAAAGCTCTCGCCGGAAGGCATTTTGAAGCGCGAGCTCGCGACCGGTGTGCCGATCATCTACCGGCTGAATGCCGATTCGACCGTGGCCTCGAAGCTGGATCTGGCGGGCTGATAGACACCGTCATTCCGGCGCGCCCGGAGGGCGAATCCAGAATCTCGAGGTTCCCAGGTGCGCAATTGCGCACCGTAGTTCGATGCTTCGCATCGCCCCGGAACGACATTGAATAAGTCACTGCATCCCGATCCGCCCGGCTTCCCAGCCCAGCATGGCCTGCTTGCGGGTGATGCCCCAGTGGTAGCCGGTGAGCTTGCCGCTCTTGCCGAGGGCGCGGTGGCAGGGCACGACGAAGGAGACCGGGTTCTTGCCGATCGCAGCGCCGACGGCGCGCGAGGCCTTCGGGCTGTTGATGTTGCAGGCGATGTCGGAATAGGACACCGCGCGCCCCATCGGAATCTTGAGCAGCGTCTCCCACACCCGCACCTCGAAATCGGTGCCGATCAGGACCACGCGCAGCGGCTGATCCGGCCGCCACATCCTGGGGTCGAAGATGCGGTGGGCGAGCGGCGCGGTGCCTTCGTGATCTTCCACATAGGTCGCGTTCGGCCAGCGCCGCGTCATGTCGGCGAGTGCGATCTTCTCTTCGCCATGATCCGCAAAGGCGAGGCCCGACAGGCCGCGATCGGTCGCGATCACGATCGCGGTGCCGAACGGCGAGGGATGGAAGCCGTAGCGCAGGGTGAGGCCCGCGCCGCCGTTCTTCCATTCACCCGGCGACATCGCTTCATGCGTCACGAAGAGATCATGCAGCCGGCCCGGCCCCGATAAGCCGGAGTCGAGCGCGGCGTCGAGGATGCTTGCGGAGTCCCGCAGCAGCCCCTTGGCGTGGTCCAGGGTGAGGGCCTGCATGAAAGCCTTCGGCGTGATCGAAGCCCAGCGGCGGAACAGATGGTGCAGCTCATCCGGCGTGACGCCGGCGGCATCCGCCATCGCCTCGATGGTCGGCTGGGCGCGCCAGTTCTCCGAGATGAACGCGATCGCCCGGCGTACGGAATCGTAGTCGCGCAGCGCGGCATTCTGGGGGCCCGGCTTGGCCAGGCGCTGGTCATGGATGGCGAGTGTCATCATGACCGGAAATGTAGGAGGGCGGAGGCTAGGAAACCACCCGATTTCTGACTGCGCTCAGGTCACCGGATTGTAGGTCGGGCCACGCTTGGCGGCATTCAGTGCCTCGATCAAGCCCTTGTAAAAACTAGATTTTTCTTCTGGGCCCAAGAATCGGGCGATCTGGATCTGATGGCCCCGCGAGATCAGATAGAGATGCTCGATGCCAAAGTCCTCGTCGACCTCCATGTCGAGGCGGACCCAGAGCGGGTTGAAGGTCCATTCGGCGACCGCGCCGCGATGGCTGACGCGCCGCACGCGCAGCTCGGACGGCGTGACCACGATCTCCTCGCTCGCCCGCGCATCGCGGAAATTGACCTTGAAGGCCCACCAGATCACCAGCACGTCGAGGCCGAAGAAGCCGAACACAGGCCAGGCGCCCATCATCAGGAAGGCAAGGCCGGTGACAAAGCTGACGACGCTCAGGAACAGCATCACCGCGAGGAAGCCGGTGCGGTTCAGCGAGCGATGCGGCGTCAGCAGCGCGGAGAAGATCCGCGCCTCGCGCGGATCTTCAGAATTCTTGCGCTCAATTTCGTTGCCTGTGCTCATCGTCCCTCAGTATATCCCGATCATGGCGAAAATCACCCGCAAGCCGGCCCCGCGCAAAGCGCCGGTGCCGAAGAAGAAGGCAAAACCGGCCGTCGCGAAGCCCAACGCCTCTTCGAAGAAATGGGCCTCCGCCAAGAAATCGCTCAAAGCCACCAGGCCGTGGACGCCCGCCGAGATTCACGAGGTCTTCAGCCGTTTCCGCAAGGCCAATCCCGAGCCGAAGGGCGAGCTCGAGCACATCAATCCGTTCACGCTGCTGGTCGCCGTGGTGCTGTCGGCGCAGGCGACCGATGCCGGGGTCAACAAGGCGACACGGGAATTGTTCAAAGTCGCCGACACGCCGCAAAAGATGCTCGATCTCGGCGAAGAGCGCCTGCGCGAATACATCAAGACCATCGGCCTCTATCGCACCAAGGCGAAGAACGTGATCGCGCTGTCGGCCAAGCTGCTCAGTGATTTCGGCGGCGAGGTGCCGCGCACGCGCGCGGAGATCGAGTCGTTACCCGGCGCCGGGCGTAAGACCGCCAACGTCGTGCTCAACATGGCGTTCGGCGAGCACACCATGGCCGTGGACACGCATGTCTTCCGCGTCGGCAACCGCACTGGGATCGCGCCCGGCAAGACACCGCTCGACGTCGAGCTTGGTCTCGAAAAGGTGATCCCGGCCGAGTTCATGCTGCACGCCCATCATTGGCTGATCCTGCACGGCCGCTATACTTGCCTCGCGCGCAAGCCGCGCTGCGAGGTGTGCCTGATCAACGATCTCTGCCGCTGGCCGGAGAAGACGGTGTGACGGTCGTGAGAGCGAAGCGCATTAGGGTCACGTCGTGAGTCAACAAGAGCAGATCGCACCGTCGGCACCTGCCGCCACCCCCGCCGCGTCGCCCAAGCCCATGCTGCCGCCGGCCAGCTCGCTCTGGAGCCGGCTCGCGATCCCGCTGTTCGCCGTCGTCGCCGCGCTCGGCTTCGTCGCACTGGCGACGCTGCGCTTCGACGAATGGGTCGGCAATGCCGTGGTCCAGACCACCAATGACGCCTATGTGCGCGCCGATCTGACGCGGCTTTCGAGCCGCGTCTCCGGCGCGGTGCTGGCGGTAGGAGTGACCGACTTCCAGCACGTCAAGGCCGGTGACCCTCCTGATCCAGATCGATCCCGCCGATTACGAGGCGCAGGTCGCGCAGGCCCCGGCGCCGTTCAGCTTTGCCAAGACGGTGCTGCGCAAGTGCGGGGTGAAGGTGACCTGATCGAGGTCACCGCATCTGGCGCGCCGGCTCGATCAGCTCTCGCCGCGGACCTGACAGGCGCTTGTGCATGTGGACCATGAAGGCCATGCCGAAGATCGGCGTCGCCAGGTTGACAACCGGGATCGAAACGAAAGCAGCGATGAACAGGCCGGCGGTGAAGATGGTCGCGGCATTGTCGCGCCGCATCGACTTGGCTTCCTCCGGCGGACGGAAGCGCATTGCGGCGAGCTCGAAATATTCGCGACCCAAAAGCCAGGCGGCGGCGAGGAAGAAGATCAGGAAGCCGGCGCCGGCGAATAGCACCAGCGGCAGGGCCGCGAGATACACCAGGATGGTCAGCAGCGCGGTCTTGATGCCTTCGAACATCGCCTGGTTGAACGGCAGCGCCACGCCCGGCCGTTCGGCCGGATAATGCTCGCGCTCGACGATCTCGGCGACGTCGTCGACGAATAGGCTCGCCACCAGCGAGGTGATCGCGGGCATCAGGAACACGCCGCCGAACACGACGCCGAGGCCGGCCGCGATCGAGACGATCCAGGCCAGGACTTCCAGCGACGAATGCCAGCCCGGCCCGAGCAGGCCTTCCAGCCAGACCTCGCCCGAGGTCGCAAACCAGCTGAGCAGCCGCTGCAAGCCGATCGCCAGCACGGTGATCAGCACCAGTGCAAGCCCGATCGATCGCCACAGGATCGAGCGCATCGGCGGCGACAGCATTTGCGACAGCGCCTTTGCGGCGGTATCCAGCATGGGGGACCCTCTCAGGTAAGCACTTCGCGAGAGGTAGACACCGGATGCGGCTTCGGCAAGGGCGCGTAGCCCAGCGGAGGTCTGCGGATTGCGGCTCTCGTGTCCCGGACGTAGCGCGGCATGCAATGACGCGCTGCCGAGCCGGGACCCAGGAGCTTGCGGCGAGATGGCCCGCGCTCTGCAGCGCACCGCGTAAGTGCGCGCTGCGCTCGTCCGGGGCATGCGAGCTACGGATTACTCGTGCCGGTGCCCGTGCTTCCGCACTTTCGCCGGTTTCCCCTCGCCCGTCGGGATCATCATCACGCGGCCGTAGCGCACGCCGCGTTCGGCGATGATGTGGTCGGCGAAATGCCTGACTTCGGCGGCGTCGCCGCGCAACGCGGTCATCTCCATGCAATTGTCGTGATCGAGATGGACGTGCAGGGTCGCGAGCGCGAGGTCATGGTGACCATGGAATTCCTGCACCAGGCGTTTTGAAAGATCGCGCGCGGCGTGGTCGTAGACATAGACGAGACCCGCCACGCACTGGCCGGTCTGCGCGGTGTCTTCCGTGCTCTGTTGCAGCCCGGCGCGGGCGAGGTCGCGGATGATCTCGGAGCGGTTCTGGTAGCCGCGCGCCTCGGCCGCGGCATCGATCTCCGCCAAGAGTTCGTCCTCGATCGTGATGGTAATTCGCTGCATCAGGTCCTCTCCGCGGCCACCGCTCCTCTTACCTCGCCCCGCTTGCTGGGAGAGGTCGGAATTCAAGCCTAGCTTGAATTCCGGGCGAGGGGGACTCTCCGCGAGTCCAATTCTCACTGTGATTGCGCAGACAGCCCCTCACCCCAACCCTCTCAGCGCGAGCGAAGCTCGTCGCGGCCCCGTAAGAACGGCGCGAGGGAGTGCGCCTTCGTGCGGCTACTACGCTTCACAGCCGAGTCGCACGCAGCCGCAGCGCATTCCCGACCACGCTGACCGAAGACAGCGCCATCGCCGCCGCGGCGATGATCGGCGAGAGCAGGAGGCCGAACGTGGGATAGAGAATCCCGGCGGCGATCGGGATGCCGGCCGCGTTGTAGACGAAGGCGAAGAAGAGGTTTTGCCTGATATTGCTCATCGTCGCCTGCGACAGTTTTCGCGCGCGCACAATGCCGGTGAGGTCGCCCTTGAGCAGGGTGACGCCGGCGCTCTCCATTGCCACGTCCGTGCCGGTGCCCATGGCGATGCCGACTTCCGCGGCCGCCAACGCCGGCGCGTCGTTGACGCCGTCGCCGGCCATTGCGACGCTGCGCCCGGCCTTTTGCAGTTTTGTGACGACCGCGCTCTTCTGGTCCGGCAGCACCTCGGCCTCGACCTCGGCGATCCCGAGCCGGCGCGCCACCGCTTCCGCCGTCGTGCGGTTGTCGCCGGTGAGCATGATCACCTTGATGCCCTCGGCCGCGAGCGCCTTCAGCGCTTCCGGCGTCGAAGCCTTGACCGGATCGGCGATCGCGAACAGGCCGGCGAGCTTGCCGTCGACGGCCATGTTGATCACCGTGGCACCGTCGCCGCGCAGCCGTTCGGCCTCCGTGTCGAGCGCCTTGGTGTCGATGCCGATCGAGTCCGAGTATCTGGCATTGCCGAGCACGACGGTCTTGCCGTCCACCCGGCCAGTCGCGCCTTTGCCGGTTGGCGAATCGAATTGCTCGACCTGGCCCAGAGCGAGTTGCTTCTCCTTCGCAGCGCGCACGATGGCGTCGGCCAGAGGATGCTCGCTGGCGCGCTCGACGCTGGCCGCAATGCGCAGGATGTCGTCTTCGGCAAAGCCGGCCGCAGGCACGATCGCGACCACCTTCGGCTTGCCCTCGGTCAGCGTCCCGGTCTTATCGACCACCAGCGTGTCGATCTTCTCCATCCGCTCCAGCGCCTCGGCATTCTTGATCAGCACGCCCGCCTGCGCACCGCGGCCGACGCCGACCATGATCGACATTGGGGTAGCAAGCCCGAGTGCGCAGGGGCAGGCGATGATCAGCACGCTGACCGCGGCGACGAGGCCGAAGGCGAGCCGCGGCTCCGGTCCGAACCAGGCCCAGGCGATAAAGGCGGCGATCGCGACAACGATCACCATCGGCACGAACCAGCCGGCAACTTGATCGGCCAGCCGCTGGATCGGCGCGCGCGAGCGCTGCGCGTCGGCGACCATCTGCACGATCTGTGATAGCAGCGTCTCCCGCCCGACCCTGTCGGCGCGCATGATGAAGCTGCCGGACTGGTTCAGCGTGCCGGCGATGACCTTGGCATCGACCTCCTTGGTCACCGGCATGGATTCGCCCGTCACGAGCGACTCGTCGAGCGAGGAGCGGCCCTCGAGAATGATGCCGTCGACCGGCACCTTCTCGCCGGGACGCACGCGCAAGCGGTCGCCGGCGTGAAGCGTATCGATCTCGACTTCATGCTCACTGCCGTCGGCGTCGACGCGGCGCGCCGTCTTCGGCGCGAGCTGCAGCAATGCCTTGATTGCGCCTGACGTTGCATCGCGGGCGCGCAGCTCCAGCACCTGCCCGAGCAAAACCAAGACAGTGATGACCGCCGCCGCCTCGAAATAGACGGCGACCGCGCCGCCATGGCCGCGGAACGTTGCCGGAAAAATCTCCGGCGCGACGGTGCCGAGCACGCTGTAGACATAGGCAACGCCGGTGCCCATCGCGATCAGCGTGAACATGTTGAGGTTGCGGGTGGCGAGCGACTGCCAGCCGCGGACGAAGAACGGCCAACCTGCCCACAGCACCACCGGCGTTGCGAACACGAGCTGGATCCAGTTCGAGAGAGTCGGGTCAATCCAGTTGTGAGGACCTGCGAGATGGCCGCCCATCTCCAGCACCACGGCCGGCAGCGCCAGGGCGCCGCCGATCCAGAGCCGCCGTGTCATGTCGGCGAGCTCCGGATTGGGGCCTGTCTCGAGGCTCGCCATCTCCGGCTCCAGCGCCATGCCGCAGATCGGGCAACTGCCCGGTCCGACCTGGCGGATCTGCGGATGCATCGGGCAGGTGTAGATCGTGCCCGCGGGCATCTCCGGGTCGGGCGCCTTGTCCTTGGCCAGATACTTGGCGGGGTCGGCGGCGAACTTGGTGCGGCACCCGGTGGAGCAGAAATGGAAGGTCTCGCCCTGATGTGCGAGGTGGTGTTTTGAAGTCGCGGGATCGACGGTCATGCCGCAGACGGGATCAAGCACTTTCGCGGCGTCTTGGTCGTGCGCGTGATGACGACTGTGAGCGGCGTGATCGCCATCTCCGCCGCAGCACGAGGAAGCGGTGGGCTTTGCGGCCGGGGCTTTCGTGGAACGGCCGCATCCGGACTGCGTTTCCGCATCGGGACGGTGCTCGTGGTTGGCGTCGTTCATTTCCGCACTCCGGTCCTTGTAACCCATACCCGGTAGGGGTATATAGGCCGCATGCGCAAGGACATCAAGGCATCCGTCGGAAAACGTCTCGGCCGGATCGAAGGCCAGGTTCGGGGTCTCTCGAAGATGGTCGAGGAAGACCGCTATTGCATCGACATCGTGACGCAGATCTCGGCCGTCCGCGCCGCGCTGCGTCGGGTCGAGGAAGAGATTTTGAAGGATCACGTCGCCCATTGCGTCGAGCACGCGATCGCGAGCGGCGACAAGGCCGATCAGCGCGAGAAGATCGCGGAGCTGATGGCGGTGATAGGGCGCGCGGAGCGGTAGGTCTGCTCCGTGATGCGAGCGACATGACGATTGTTGAGGCGTTATCGCGCTATAACCCAGTGGGGCCTAGGCCGCGATCTCGCGTGTGCGCCGGCGCCGCCGCGTGCGATACATCGTCAGCTTCTTCAGCAGCGGGAAATGCCTGGAGACAGCAACACGCCCGGTGATCTCCGCCGGCTGCGCGCTCACTTCCTCAATCGAAACTTCAGCCGGCGTCTCTTCGTCAATCGCTTCAGGAACGAGCGGCGGCGCACGGAGCGTTTCTGGAAACACACTGAACGTGCCCGCTACCTCCTCGAGCGGCTTCTGCTTGTCGGCCCAGTGCAGGGAGGTGTAGTCGAAACCGTGCACGATGGTGGGTTTGACGACTTCGAAATAGGGCGAGATGTCGAAGTCGCGGGGCATGTAGAGCGAGGAATCGCGGATGTGCAGGATCTCGCGGCGCGCGGCGCGGCTGCCGGCCTTGGTGATCTTGGGCAGGATCGGATAGCGCACGGCGTCGAACGCCTGCGCGATCAGCGCCGAGCAGATGATCTTGGTCGGGTCGCCCGAGCCGAGCGCGATCATGCGGCGCCGCCAGCGTTGCGGTATCGGCAGCGGAAACAGGAAGCGCATCAGATCGACGATGTTCTTGGTGTCGTAGCCGAAGCCGATGCGGTTGATCGCATAGCGGCAGACCGTGGTGCGGTCCTCATAGGACAGCCCGACCGGGCGGCAGACTCGGGTGTGATACGGGAAGTATTTTGACAGCGGCGCCGAGGTGACGCCTTCGCCGATATTGGCCTCGATCAGCACATGCGGTTCGCCGCTGGGCTCTTCCGCACCTTCGATCGGGCCGACGTAGAGCGCGGCATGCGACCAGGTCGACTGCGTCAGATATTTGATGATGCCGGAGATGCGGTTGTTGCCCTCGACCAGCAGCACATCGCCGGGCTCGATGACGCCGCGCAGGTGCTCCGGGTCGCTCGGCGTGAACGGCTCATAGCCCGGCACCTCCTTCGAGAGGTACGCGGCAATCAGCTTGCCGACTGAATCTAGGACCGTCCCCATGAGCTCCCCCGGGCCTTTCTGGCCGTCTTTTTTTCCATCTCTATCATGGTCGAAACGTGTTGCAATTCGGTTCATCAGTCTGTGAGATCAAGCACGATTGATTCACCATGATGGTTGCCGCGCAGCATCAGATGCGGCAAGGTTCGCGGGCTGTTCCCGTTCGCCGCAAGTCCCCGGAAAGCATGACATGACAATCACGCGCCGCGGTTTCCTTTCGGCGTCCGCGGCCTTCGCTGCGATGCCGGTCTTGATGCCGGATTTGCGCGCCACTGCTGCGCCGCTGCCGCGCGACGCCGACATTGTCGTCATCGGGGCCGGCGCCGCGGGGATAGCTGCGGCGCGGCGCATCATGGCGGCCAACCGCAAGGTCGTGGTGGTGGAAGCGGCATCGCAGATCGGCGGCCGCTGCATCACTGATGCCAAGACCTTCGACACGCCGTTCGACCGCGGCGCCCGCTGGATGCACAATCCCGAAACCAATCCGATGATCCGCCTCGCGCGGGCCGCCGGGCTGGACGTGGTGCAGGCGCCGGCGGGGCAGAAGATGCGCATCGGCCGCCGCAATGCGCGGGCCGGCGAGACCGAGGAATTCCTCGCGGCGCTGGTGCGCGCCAACCGCGCCATCGACGAGGCCGCGCGCGGCAAGCTCGATACCTCCTGCGCCTCCGCGCTGCCGAAGGACCTCGGCGACTGGGCCGGCGCGGCCGAGTTCATGCTTGGGGCCAGCTTCGCCGGCAAGGATTTGAAGGAGCTGTCCGCGATCGACAAGGCCCGCGCGCAGGACCGCAATGCTCCCATCGCCTGCCGCCAGGGTCTCGGCACGCTCATCACCAGGCTCGGCGAGCAGGCGCCGGTGGCATTGTCGACGCCGGCGAGCCGGATCGTCTGGAGCAATCGCGACGTCAGCGTGGAGACGCAAAGCGGCAAGATCGCCGCGCGTGCGGCCATCATCACGGTCTCGACCAACGTGCTGACCTCGGGCGCGATCAAGTTCGGGCCCGATCTTCCCAAGCGGACGCTGGACGCCGCGTCCAAGCTCTCTCTCGGCAGCTACGATCACATCATGCTGCAGCTGCCCGGCAACCCGCTCGGACTGTCGCGCGACGACATCCTGATCGAGCAGAGCAACTCGACGCGCACGGCACTGCTATACGCCAATATCGGCGGATCCTCGCTGTGCTCGATCGACGTCGGCGGCTCCTTCGGCCGCGATCTCTCCGAGCAGGGCGAGAAGGCGATGGCGGCCTTCGCGAAGGAATGGATCACAAAGCTGTTCGGCAGCGAGGCCGCGTCCGCCGTGCAGAAGACCAGCGCGACGCGCTGGAATGCCTCGCCCTATGTCATGGGCGCGATGTCGGCTGCCTCGCCCGGCGGCCAGCTCTCGCGCAAGGTCCTGGCCGAGCCGATCGGCTGCATGTTCCTCGCCGGCGAAGCCACCCACGAGACGCTGTGGGGCACCGTCGATGGCGCCTGGGAAAGCGGCGAGCGCGCCGCGGATGCAGCCCTGCGCAAGATCGGCGCGATCAGGGACGAGCAGGAGGTGCCGACGCAGTCGACGAAGAAGCGGCGGGCGCCGCGGGGATAGGGCAGAGGCAACCAAGCGGCAACATACTCGGCCGTCGAGCGAGGCAGCAGCGCTCTCTCCGTTCCCTCCCCCACAAGGCAGCGCTATCGCATATGAAAACGGCGTCATTTTTGGCGTTACCGTTTCCACATCGTCATGGCCGGGCTTGTCCCGGCCATCCACGTCTTCACTCCTGCAAAACAAGACGTGGATGCCCGGGACATAGGCGAGCGAAGCGACGCCGTCCTTGCGGACGGCTATGCCCGGGCGTGACGAGTTTGTGGAGCGATCGACTGCTCACAAGATACATCGAACCTGCAGCATTATCCGCATATGCGATTGCCCCGCCCCACAAGGAGAAAGGGAACGCGCCGCCATCGAGGCGCTGGGCGGGTCTCAGCCCAGTGAGACTTAGCGAAGCACCCCATCCAGCACCGGCAGCCCGGCGATCACCGCCATCGCGATCAGCACGTAGCAAATCCCGCGAAACACCTTTTCGCTGGCGCGACCGAACAGCGATGCGCCGAACGCGACGCCGAGCGCATAGACCGGACCGACGATCAGCGAGAGCACGAGCGACTCGCGGCTGATCAGGCCCGTCGTCGCGTAGCTCACCATCGAGAAGAAGTCCGAGGCGCCGAAGAACAGCACGATGTTGGCGCGTGCGACGATGGGTGCGATGGGCCGACCGAGCCAGTAGCCGATGATCGGCGGGCCGCCGGTCTGCGCCAGTCCGCTACAGAAGCCGGAGAGGCCGCCAATGCCGACCGAGAGCCAGAGGTGGTCCTTGCCGCGATAGCGCCAGCCTGACAGCAGCAGGAGCAGCAGCGCTGCGACGAAGCAGGAGATGATCCAGCGCGTGGTGACGGGCTCGAGCACGCTGAGGAAATAGGTGCCGACGGGCACGCCGATCAGCGCGCCCAGCACGATCACGGCGGCCGCTCTTCGGTCCGCCTTCCGCCACGCATCCGGCAGCAAAGGCGCGGCGGCGACGAAATCGATCACGAGCAGCAGCGCAGCAACGAGACGCGGCGCGGCGATGCTGCTTGCCAGCGGCATGAAGATCAGCGCCGAGCCGAAGCCGGAGAAGCCGCGCGCGGTGCCCGAAACAAAGGCGACGGCGCAAAGCGCCATCGCAATGGTGAGGCTGACGTCCTTCGGAAGGAAGTCGGCGATACTCATGCTCCATTATTCCAGAGCATCACGCCCGCAGCGTGCCGCCGGTCTTCTTCGTGACCTCCGCCACGATCTTCGCAGCCACGGCCTCGATCTCCTGATCGGTCAGGGTCTTCTCGCGCGGCTGGAGCGTCACCGCGATCGCGATCGACTTCTTGCCGTCATCGATCCCCTTGCCCTCGTAGACGTCGAAGACGTTCACGCCGGTGATCAGCTTCTTGTCGACGCCCTGTGCGGCGCGCACGATGTCGCCCGCCTTCACGGCACGGTCCACGATGAATGCGAAATCGCGCGTGACAGGCTGGAACGCCGACAGCTCGATCAGAGGCTTCGCGCGGGTCGGCTTCTTCTTGGCCTCGGGGATGCGGTCTAGGATCACCTCGAACACGACAAGCGGGCCGTCGGCGCCGAGTGCCTCGAGCGCGCGCGGGTGCACCTCGCCGAAAGTGCCGAGCACGTTCTGCGGCCCGATCTGGATCGTGCCGGAGCGGCCCGGATGCAGCCACGGCGGGCCACCGGCCACGATCTGAAGCGCCTGCATCGGCGCACCGGCGCCCGCCAGCACCGCCAGCGCATCGGCCTTGGCATCGAACACGTCGGCCTGCGCCGAGCCCGTCCAGTGCCGGCCGAGACCTTCCGAGGACGCAAGGCCACGGCGCACGCCGCTCGCCGCCATGAACTGATCCTGCGGACGATCGCCCTTGAAGACTTGACCGACCTCGAACAACGCCACGTCGCCATAGCCGCGATCGGCGTTGGCCTGTGCTGCCGAGATGAGTCCCGCCAAGAGGGTTGGGCGCATGTCGGAGAGGTCCGAGGCGATCGGGTTCGCCACTTCGAGCTCGCCCTGACCGCCGCCGAACAAATTTGCCGCAGTCTTGCTGATGAACGACCAGGTCACTGCTTCGACCATGCCGCGGCTCGCCAGCGCGCGCCTGGCGCGGCGGGTGCGGAGCTGCAGCGGGGTCAGCACAGGCTTGCGCGCGTCGTCACCGCGTTCGAACGGCGTCATCGGCACCTTGTCGACGCCGAAGATGCGGACGATCTCCTCGACGATGTCGGCCTTGCCGTGCACGTCGGAGCGCCACGACGGCACCGCGACCTTCACGACCGGGCCGGGGCCCGCCATCATGAAGCCGAGGTGGGTCAGGATGCGCTTCATCTCTGCCTGCGGCACCTCGATGCCCGAGAGGCGCTTGACCTCCGTCACCGGGAAATCGATCACGCGGTCGTCGCCAAAGGCCTTGCCGACCACGACGTTCTCGGACGGCGTGCCGCCGCACATGTCCATCACGAGCTTGGTCGCAAGCTCGAGGCCCGGCACCATGAAGGCCGGATCGACGCCGCGCTCGAAGCGGTAGCGCGCATCGGAATTGATGCCGAGCTTGCGGCCGGTCTGGGCGATGTTGATCTCGTTCCACAGCGCCGACTCTATCAGCACGTCAGTCGTGTTCTCGTCGCAGCCCGAGGCTTCGCCGCCCATGATGCCGGCGAGCGATTCGACGCCGTGCTCGTCGGCGATCACGCAGATGGCGGGATCGAGGTTGTAAGTACGGCCGTCGAGCGCCAGCAGGGTCTCGCCGTCGCGGGCGCGGCGCACGACGAGATTGCCCTTCACCTTCTTGGCGTCGAACACGTGCAGCGGGCGCGCGCGGTCGTAGGTCATGAAGTTGGTGATGTCGACCAGCGCGTTGATCGGGCGCAGCCCGATCGCGGTCAGCCGCTTCTGCAGCCAGTCCGGCGACGGGCCGTTCTTCACCCCGCGCACGAGGCGGAGCGCGAAACCCGGACACAGCGTCGCGTCCTCGACGGTGACCTTCACGGGACAAGGAAATTCGCCCTTGATCGACTTGATCGTCGGGTCCTTGAACTTGCCCATGTCGGCAGCGGCGAGATCGCGCGCGATGCCGTGCACGCCGGTGCAGTCCTGCCGGTTCGGCGTCAGATTGATCTCCACCACGGGATCGCCGAGCGCGGCCCATTCGGCATAGCCTGCACCGATCGGCGCATCCGCCGGCAGCTCCATGATGCCGTCATGATCGTTGGAGATCTGCAGCTCGGCTGCCGAGCACAGCATGCCGCGGCTCTCGACGCCGCGGATGGTGCCGACGCCGAGCGTGATGTCCTTGCCGGGAATGTAGGTGCCGGGCGGCGAGAACACGCTGACCAGCCCCGCACGCGCGTTCGGCGCGCCGCACACGACCTGCACCGGCGCGCCACCGTCGCCGGTGTCGACCATGCAGACCCGCAAGCGATCCGCATTCGGATGCTGCTCCGCCGAGATCACCTTCGCAATGGTGAAGGCTTTAAGCGCTTTCGCCTTGTCCTCGATGTTCTCGACCTCGAGGCCGATCATGGTGAGCTTGTCGGCGAGCTTTTCCAAGGGCTCGTCGGTGTCGAGATGATCCTTCAGCCAGGAGAGGGTGAATTTCATGGCTGCTCTTTCTCCTCGGAGACGGTCTGCTCCCTCTCCCGCTTGCGGGGGAGGGGTGGGGTGGGGGCTCTCTCCGCGATGATAGTCGCGATTGTTTCGAGAACGCCGGCGCGGTTGGTCATGACATCGAGATTGCTGAAGCGGAGCACCCTGAAGCCCTTCGCTTCGATCGCGGCAGAGCGATGAGCGTCGGCGCGCTCGCCTTCGTCCGAGAAATGTTGGCCGCCATCGAGCTCGATGACGAGTTTGGCCGCGTGGCAGATGAAATCGGCGACGTAGTGCTCGATCGGGAATTGGCGGCGGAAGCTCGCGCCGTTCAATCGGCCGGCCTGCAGCTCCGACCAGAGGATACGTTCCGCATCGGTCGAATTGCGCCGAAGCGCGCGCGCGTTCGCGCGCAGCTTAGCCGGTACTTTCCAGTTCGGAGGCTTGGGATCGACCATCGGCAGCCCCATCGAGGAAACACCCTCTCCCCAACCCTCCCCCGCAAGCGGGGGAGGGAGTTCGAGCTGTCGGGTGGACAGAGGATATGTACCCTTGTGACGAACACCACGCGCACGCCCTATCCGTTCCCTCCCCTGCTTGCGGGTCAGGGGGAGGCTTGTCTCCGCGGAGGGAACGGAGAGAGCTTTCGTAGGGCCATTTGCCACCCTCACGTGCTCAGCCCTCCCGCCAGCGTCGGCACTTCCAGCGGCTTGAAGCCGTAGTGGGAGAGCCAGCGGACGTCGCTGTCGAACAGCTGGCGCAAATCGGCGATGCCGTATTTCAGCATGGCGATGCGGTCGATGCCCATGCCCCAGGCAAAGCCCTGGTACTCGTCGGGATCGATGCCGCAGGCGCGCAGCACGTTCGGATGCACCATGCCGCAGCCGAGAATCTCGAGCCAGTCCTCGCCCTCGCCGAAGCGGATCTCGCCCTTGTCGCGCCGGCACTGGATGTCGACTTCAAGCGACGGCTCGGTGAACGGGAAGAACGACGGCCGGAAGCGCATGTTGATGTGGTCGACCTCGAAGAAGGCCTTGCAGAACTCGTGCAGGATCCATTTGAGGTGGCCAAGATGCGAATGCTTGTCGATGACGAGGCCTTCGACCTGGTGGAATTGGGGCGTGTGGGTCGCGTCCGAATCGATGCGGTAGGTGCGGCCCGGGCAGATCACGCGGATCGGCGGCTTCTGGCTCAGCATGGTGCGCACCTGCACTGGCGAGGTGTGGGTTCGCAGCAGCATGCGCGAGCCGTCCTCCTTCGGATGGAAGAAGAAGGTGTCGTGCATCTCGCGGGCGGGATGGCCGACCGGAAAATTCAGTTTCGTGAAGTTGTAGTCGTCGGTCTCGATATCGGGGCCTTCGGCGACCGAGAATCCCATATCCGCGAAGATCGTGGTCAGCTCGTCCCAGACCTGGCTCAGCGGATGGATGCGGCCGGCCTCGGCCGGCGCATCGCGCAGCGGCAAGGTGACATCGACGGTTTCGGAGGCGAGCCGCGCATCGAGCGCCGCCGACTTCAGCATGTCGCGCCGTGCTGCGAGCGCTTCGGTGACCTTGTCCTTGGCCTGGTTGATCGCGGCCCCTTGCGTCTTTCGCTCGTCCGGCGACATCTTGCCGAGGGTGGCCAGCAGCGCCGAGATCGAGCCCTTCTTGCCGAGGGCTGCGACGCGCACCGCTTCGAGCGCGGCTTCGTCGCCGGCGGCAGCGATCTGGTCGAGGATGGATGTTTCGAGCGTTGCGAGGTCGGACACGGTCGGATCCTTTCAAAAGGCTGCCGGTTGTGGCCGCAGCCGGGCCGGAACGTCAAGCCGAATAGCCGTCGTAAATGCAGGGCATTTGAACCCTATGGGCATGGCTGGGACCAACCTGAAGTCAAAAGGAGGGACTATGCGTCTGCGATCCTGCCTCGCCGCTCTGGCGATGGTTCTTTTCGGAAACGTGACCCACGCCGCCGAGGAATGCCCGGCCAAATCGACGTCGATGGACGACATCGTCGCCGTCCTCAACGCGGCACCGAGCTGCGACCGTGCCATGAAGCTGTTTAAGGCCTGCGCCTACGGCGCCAGCGGCGAGGTGCAGCTCGGCGAAGCGGTCGAGAAAAAGTGCGAGGCCGATTTCGCCGGGCAATTGAAGCCGCCGCAAAAGCTCAGCTATCAGCGCGAGCTGGCAGGCTGCGACCGGAAATACCGGAACAAGTCCGGCACGATGTATATCTCGGCGACAGCCTTCTGCCGGGCGGAGGCCGCCCAGCGTTACTCACAACGCGCGCTGAAGGCTGCGGGCCAGAGGGCCCGCTAGCGTAGGCCTTAAGCAGCCAGTGCGGCTTTGGCCTTCTCGGCGATCGCCTGGAACGCGGCGGGCTCGCGGATCGCGAGATCCGACAGCACCTTGCGGTCCACGGTGATGCCCGACTTGGCGAGACCGTCGATAAATCGGCTGTAGGTCAGGCCGAACGGACGCACAGCGGCGTTGAGACGCTGGATCCACAGCGCGCGGAAGGTGCGCTTGCGACGCTTGCGGTCGCGGAAGGCGTATTGCTGGGCCTTCTCCACGGCCGGCTTGGCGGCGCGGATGGTGTTCTTGCGGCGGCCGTAGAAGCCCTTGGCGGCCTTGTAGACTTTCTTGTGCTTGGCGTGGGCGGTCACACCGCGTTTGACGCGAGACATGACAAAATCCTTCAGAGATGACTTCGGTTATCGGATCGCCGCGGGATGCGCGGCACGGATGGCAGTGATCGTCGACGCGATCAGGCGTTCGGCAAGAAGTACTTCTTGACGTTGTCGCCGTCGGTCTTGAACAGCACGCGGGTGCCGCGGAGCTGACGGATCTGCTTCTTCGTCCGCTTGATCATGCCGTGACGCTTGCCGCGCTGGGCGTGCATCACTTTGCCGGTGGCAGTCACCTTGAAGCGCTTTTTAGCGCCCGACTTGGTCTTCAGCTTGGGCATTTGGCTCTCCTAATGGCCACAGAAATCCGCCCGCGAAGGCGGCTGGCCGTCAAAAATGCTCGTTAGAGCGTTGATTGTGCTCAGGTTTTCGCGAGCAAGCGCGACACCCGCACGAACACCGCCACGGCAGCCCTTAAATCAGCCGGGCGATGAAGGCTGGGCTTATGACAGAGGACAGGCCGATTGGCAATGATGAACCGCCGGAACCGGCTCGCCGACTATTGCAAGTTGTCACCCTCATGTCCCAGCCGTGTCGCTGGAAGCAGGACCAAAATGGCCCATAATTTCCGACAACGCGCACCAAAACCAAACGGCCCGCCGGAGATCCGAACGGGCCGTCGAATTCTCAAGTCCCCTGAAGCTCGTCTCAGCGCGGTGCCAGCACCATGACGACCTGGCGACCTTCGAACCGCGCGTCCTGCTCGACCTTGGCGAGCTCGGCGACGTCGGTCTTGATCTTGTCCAAAAGCTTGGTGCCGATCTCCTGATGCGCCATTTCGCGGCCGCGATAGCGCAGCGTGATCTTGACCTTGTCGCCCTCTTCGAAGAACCGCTGCATCGCGCGCATCTTCACGTCGTAATCGTGATCGTCGATCATCGGGCGGAGCTTGATCTCCTTGATCTCGACGGTCTTCTGCCGCTTGCGGGCTTCCGCGGCTTTCTTCTGAGCGGAATACTTGTACTTCCCGTAGTCCATGATCTTGCAGACCGGAGGGCTGGTATTCGGCGAAATCTCGACCAGATCCATCCCGACTTCCTGGGCCATCCGGATGGCGACGACGGTCTCGACCGTGCCTTTGTTCTCACCGGTCTGGTCGATCAGCTGGATCTGCGCATTGCGAATATCATCATTGATGCGAGGCCCGTCTTTGCTGGCAGCGGGCGGAGCTTTATTAGGACGGCGAATGGGTGGTTCTCCAAAGTTGTGAAAGAAGCGGCTATTTTGAAGGAAGAAGCGTTTGCGGGCAAGCAAGTCGCGTGTGCACGAGACGAAAAACCCTCAAATGCGAGGCATTTGGGCCACGCCTGACGACACGCTGATCGAAATAGACACCTTGCTTCTGTTCCGCAAGCGTCCCAAAGGGACAATGCCGGCAGCGGTCGCTCAATCGCGCGCGGCCCGAACTGCTGAAACCGCACAGTCAGAGTAAACGTTCCATGACCCAAGCAATTCCCGATGCCGTGCTCGACTTCATCGATGTGGGCGAGGGTCCGTCCGCGCGCAAAATCGCGGTGCGCAGCCGGCGCGGACAAGGACATGGTCAGGGCCCGGGGCTGGTCTGGCTCGGCGGCTTCAAATCGGACATGCAGGGCGGCAAGGCCCAGGCGCTGGATGCCTGGGCCGGGGAGCACGGACGTGCCGCGGTCCGATTCGACTATTCCGGTCATGGTGAATCCAGCGGCAATTTCGCCGATGGAACCATCGGCAGCTGGCTCGAGGACAGCGTCGCGGTGTTCGAGCGGTTCTGCGAGGGACCGCAGATCCTGGTCGGCTCCTCCATGGGTGGCTGGATCGCGCTGCTGCTCGCGCGCGAGATCAGGAAGCGTTCCGGTAAAGCGTCGCTGGCGGGCCTCGTGCTGATCGCGCCGGCGCCCGATTTCACCGAAGAGCTGATGTGGAAGAAGTTCTCGCCCGAGGTGAAGAAGGAGATCGAGACCAAGGGCTTCTGGCTGCGGCCGTCGGATTATGGCGACGGCTCTCCCTACCCGATCACGCGGAACCTGATCGAGGAGGGTCGCAATCATCTCGTGCTCGGCAGCGCGATCGATCTCGGCTGCCCCGTGCGCATCCTGCAAGGCGCTCAGGACCCAGATGTGCCCTGGCAGCATGCGTTTGCCTTGACGCATCGCCTGCCGGCCGACGACGTCGTGCTGACCATGATCCAGGACGGCGATCACCGCCTCTCCCGCCCGCAGGACATCGCGCGGATTCTTGCCGCGGTGGCCGAGATCGGGTGAAGTGTTGCCTTAGAATTCGCTGTCATTGCCCGCGAAGCGGGGCATGACGGAGAACGGGAAGGAAGAAACGCCAATGACCACGACCGCCATGCTGCGCGCCTTCTGCGATGCCGTCGAGCAGCGCAACGGACGTGCCTTCGCGGATCTCTTCACGCAGGACGGCGTCTATCATGACGTTTTCTACGGCGCCTTCGCTGGCCGTGAGAAGATCGCCGCGCTGATCGACGATTGGTTCTATCGCACGGCGACCGATTTCCGCTGGGACATGCACGATCCTGTCTCTGACGGCACCACGCTCTACGCGCGCTACACATTCAGCTACAGATCAACCTTGCCGGAAGCGAATGGCGCGCGGGCGATGTTCGAGGGCGTCGCGATCATGACGCTGCGTGACGGCAAGATTGCCTGTTATCACGAGGTCGCCAACACCGCGCCGGCCTTCGTCGACCTGAAGTTCGCGCCGGAGCGGATCGCGAAGATTGTCGCCAGGCAGGGCGCCGAGCTGAAGGCGCGGCCGGAGATGAAGCGGCATCTTGGCTAGTTCTTTCCTTTCGTCATTCCGGGGCGATGCGAAGCATCGAACTACGGTGTGCGATTGCGCACCTGAGAATCTCGAGATTCCGGGTTCATCGCTGCGCGATGCCCCGGAATGACGGTGGGCTACGGCGACGACGGCTTCGCCATCGGCTTGCGCTGCGCCAGCGCCGCCACCGTCGCGGTGCCGATCGGGCCCTCTTCGTCGTAGAGCCAGCATTCGCCGATCGCCACGCCCTCGGTGGCCTGGTGGTTCACCACGTCGAAGCCGATCCAGTTCGTCACCGGCAGCCGGTGCAGATAGATCGTGACGTCGCTGTTGATGTAGCCGAGCCCCTTGTCGCCGGCGTTTGCGAACGGGCTGGCGAAGTCGGCGCCAACAGCGACATGCACGAACGGTGTCATCGGCGCGCCGGCGACGAGCTCGCGCACCTCGCTCATCCACAGCCGGCGCGGGCCGAGCGAGCCCATATGGCCAACGATGGGACGCGTTGTCCATTTGCCGTTCATGCCGAGCCTGGGACCGGTAGGTTTTGGAATGTCTGACGGCTTCGGCACGTCCCAGTTCGGCGGCGACCAGATGTTGCCGTCGGGATTCTGCGTCTTGCGTAGCAGCTGGCATGAGGCGCGCGCCATGCTGACGCCGCCCGAGAAGAATTTGGCCTCCACCACTCGGATGCGCAGCCCGTCGCGCACCAGCCGCGTCGTCACGTGAATCGGCTTGTCGATGGTCGGCAGCCGGAACATGTCGACGGTGAGGCGCGCCGGCACGAATTCGGGCCCCGAATGGCGCTCCTCGATGACAAAGCCGAGCAGCCCGATGATGACGCGTCCGTGCAGCGACTTCGGGTCCCACGGGCCATTGGCCACTTCCGTCGGATGGAATGTATCGCCGTCGCGCGTGAAGAAAGGCATGTTTGTTGTCATGGTGCGCGACTTTTGAGGGAATGGGCGCGGAAATCAAGGGTGGTGAGAGCGGGCGCGCGAGGCAGCCACAACACAGGTGTCATCGCCCGCGAAGGCGGGCGATCCAGTACTCCGAGAAGGCGGTGATTGAGTCGAGAAGCCGCGGCGTACTGGATCCCCGCCTTCGCGGCGGCCGTGGATCAAGAGGCGGCTCGCCACTCCTCACGCACGCCCTCGTCGGACTCTCCGTCCAACGCAGCGCTCTTCATCGCTTCAAGCTCTTGTCGCTCCAGCAACTGCCCCAGCGCCCACACCGCCGCCCCACGCACCAGCGGGCTCGCATCATCGAGCAATCCCCGGGCCTCTTCGGCCAGCACCACCTCACCGGAGTTACCGATCGCAATCAGCACATTGCGCAAGAAGCGGTTGCGGCCGATGCGCTTGACCGGCGACTTCGTGAACAGCGCACGAAACGCTGCGTCGTCGAGCCGTGAAAGCTCAGCAAGACCAGGCGCGCGCAATTCATCACGCGCGGCGAGCTTGGCTTCACGAGCCTCCTGCGCGAACTTGTTCCAGGGGCACGCCGCAAGGCAATCGTCGCAGCCATAGATGCGGTTGCCGATCGCTTTGCGAAACTCGTGCGGGATCGGTCCCTTGTTCTCGATGGTGAGGTAGGAGATGCAGCGCCGCGCATCGAGCTTGTAGGGCGCGGGAAAAGCCGCCGTCGGGCAGATGTCGAGGCAGGCCCGGCACGAGCCGCAATGATCGATCTCGGCGACATCGCGCGGCAGCTCCAGCGTGGTGTAGATCGCACCGAGAAACAGCCATGAGCCGAACTCGCGCGAGACCAGATTGGTGTGCTTGCCCTGCCAGCCGAGATGCGCGGCCTGCGCCAAGGGCTTCTCCATCACCGCCGCGGTGTCGACGAACACTTTCACTTCCGACGGCGCGGTTGCGACCAGCCAGCGCGCCAGCGCCTTCAGGCGTTTCTTGATGAGGTCGTGATAGTCGTCGCCCTGCGCATAGACCGAAATTGCCGCGCGCGTGCGCTCCTTCAGGATCGCTAGCGGATCAGAGTCGGGGCCGTAATTGACCCCGAGCATGATGACGCTGCGCACGTCGGCCCACAGCCCGCGCGGATCGACGCGGCGCTCCGGTTGGTTCGCGAGCCAGTCCATGTCGCCATGGCCGCCCGCGGCGATGAATTCGAGGAAATGCGTGCCGGCCTTTTCGATCGTGCCAGGCGCTGTGATGCCGATGCAGTCGAAGCCGAGCGCGCGCGCCTCGCGCGCCAGCGCCGCCTTCAGTTCAGTTGGATCGCAGTTCAGAAATCCAGGTCCACGTAGGTGCGCGATGCCGGCACGCCGGCCAGCCATTCGCTGAGCAGCGGACGGAACGACGGGCGGGATTTCACCCGCGCGTACCACGCCTTTGCTGCGTCGTCCTCGCTCCATGGCACGTCGCCCAGATAGTCGATCGCCGAAAGATGCGCCGCGGCGGCGAGATCCGCGTAAGTCAGCCGGTCGCCGGCGAGGAAGTTGCGCGTCTGCGCCAGCCAGCCGATATAGGCCAGATGATAGCGCACATTGGCCTTGGCCGCGCGCATCACGTCGGCCGAAGGCGGGCCGCCGCCATTCTCCTCGCTCATGAAGCGCTTGTAGATGCGCTCGGTGACGAGCGGGTGCGAGACCTCCTCGAAGAACTTTTCGTTGAACCAGGCCATCAGCCGGCGCACCTCGACGCGCTCGAAGGTCGTCTCCGGCATCAGGCGCTTGGGCCCCATCCCGGCGCCATAGGCCTCATCGACATACTCGGCGATGATAGCCGCGCCCGGGATCGGCGGCAGCTCTTCGTCCACCAGCACGGGCGTGGTGCCGGCCGCATTGAGCAGCAGAAATGCCTCGCGCCGTTCCCAGCTGCGCTCCTCGATCAGCTTCAGATCGAGCCCGTATTCGCCCGCGATCAGGCGGATGAAGCGCGAATGCGGACAGAACGGATGATGAAACAGTGTAAACATGAAGCCTTTGACTATTTGATGGTGCTTAAGAATCCATCAATGTTTGTGCGGCGCCACACTAGTCCCTCAAAACTGCGAAGCAAGAGCGCGGCGTCGCATTTTGCGATTGCAGCATTGGGGGGAATAGGCGAGAAGAGCCCCGCTTTTCCAGCCGAAATGGACCGTAAATATGTCAGATGCAATACGGGCAGTGATCCTCGGCATCATCGAGGGTGTGACCGAGTTCCTTCCCGTGTCCTCGACCGGCCACCTGCTCCTTGCGGAGCGCTTCTTCGGCCTCGGCGAAGGCGCATTCTGGGATTCGTTTACGGTTCTGATCCAGTTGGGTGCGATCCTCGCGATCGTCGGGCTCTACTTCAGGAAGCTCTGGGATGTCGCGATCGGCCTGTTCACGGGCGATGTCTATGCGCGCCGTTTCGTGATCGGCGTGCTGGTGGCGTTCCTGCCCGCCGTGATCGTCGGCCTCGTCGCCGGCAAATACATCAAGAGCGTGCTGTTCAATCCCTGGGTCGTCTGCTTCACGCTGATCGTCGGCGGCGCCATCCTGCTCTGGGTCGACAAGCTCGACCTCAAGCCGCGCGAGCATGACGCCACCAAATTCCCGCTGCTGATGTACCTCTATATCGGCATTGCCCAGTGCGTCGCCATGATCCCGGGCGTGTCGCGCTCCGGCGCCAGCATCGTCGCCGCGATGTTCCTGGGCGCCGACAAGCGCGCAGCAGCGGAGTTCTCGTTCTTCCTCGCCATCCCCACCATGATCGGCGCGTTTGCCTACGATTTTTACAAGAACCGCTCCGAGATGACGATGGACCACATGGGCATCGTCGCCATCGGCTTCGTGGTGTCGTTCGTCACCGCGATCATCGTGGTCAAGACGTTCCTGGAGTACGTCACCCGCCACGGTTTCGTGGTGTTCGCCTGGTGGCGCGTCATCGTCGGCACCCTCGGCCTGATCGCGCTGGCGCTGGGGCGGTAAAGTAACGACTGCCGGACCAAACGTCGGGGCCGGCGTTGTGCTATGGCTCACCTCCCCGCCGGGGGAGAGGTTGTCCCCGCCGGGGAGAGGTGGGCGTCGAGCTCGCGATTGGATGCGTGGTTTCAACGCAATGTAAGCTTTTGACGGCTAGGCAGTTTCCGGAGCGGGGTGGCCCGCAGGCGGAGCTGAACCATGACCCTCGTCAGCGGCTGGGGGCGCTTTCCAGTCGTCGATAGCGACGTGCTGCGTCCGCGCTCGTTCGCGGCGCTGGGTGAAGCCGTGGTGGCCGGCTCCGTGGCGCGGGGCAACGGCCGCGCCTATGGCGATGCCGCGATCGGCGCTGTCAGGACGATCGGGATGACCGGGTTCGACCGGATCAGGTCGTTCGATCCCGCGACCGGGCGTATCCGTCTCGAAGCCGGCGTGCTCCTGTCGGATCTGATCGACACCTTGGGTCCACGCGGGTTCCTGCCTTTCGTCGTGCCCGGCACGCGCTTCGTTTCGGTCGGCGGCGCGATCGCCGCCGACGTGCACGGCAAGAATCACCATTGCGAGGGCGGCTTCGGCCGCTATGTCGAGAGCATCCTGCTGCGCACCGGCCAAGGCGAGATCATCGAAGCTTCGCGCGAAGAACATTCCGATGCCTTCTTTGCGACCATCGGCGGCATGGGCCTGACCGGAATCATCCTCGAAGCGACGATGCGGCTGCGGGCGGTGGAAACGGGCTGGATCCGCGAGCGCGTGATCTCCGCATCCGATCTCGACGCCGCGATGCGCGCGCTGGATGCGGGCGATGCGTCGACCTATTCGGTGGCGTGGATCGATTGCGCTGCGCGCGGGCGTGATCTCGGTCGCTCGCTGATCTATCTCGGCGAGCACGCGCGCCGCGACGAGCTCGCGGAAGGTGCCGCTGCATTTCCCGCCGGCAAGAATCCCGCCTTCGCCGTGCCCGTCGACCTGCCGTCGATGACGCTGAACCGCTTCAGCATCCGCGCCTTCAACGAGCTCTACTACCGCGTGGGCGCGCGGCGCGCCGGCGGCAGCCATGTGGTCTCGCTCTATCCCTATTTCTTCCCGCTCGACGCGATCGCCGGCTGGAATCGCATTTATGGCAAGCGCGGCTTCCTCCAGCATCAATGCGTGATTCCGCAAGCCAGCGCGCGCGCCGTGCTCGGCGAGATCCTCGACCGTGTCGCAAGGCGCGGCGATGCCTCCTTCCTCGCAGTGCTCAAGAAGCTCGGCCAGGGTGACGGCATCTTGTCGTTTCCGCTGCCCGGCTACACGCTGGCGCTGGATTTCCCGGTAAAGGGCGACATCCTGAATTTTCTCGACGAGATCGATCGTCTCGTCGTTGCGGCCGGCGGCCGGCTTTATCTGGCGAAAGACGCGCGCCAGTCGCGCGCGACGTTCGAGGCCGGCTATCCCGCTTTGTCGCGCTTCAACGCGATCCGCAAATCGCTCGACCCCAAGGGCAGCATCCGCTCCAAGCTTTCGCAACGCCTGTTCGATGAGGTGTAAGCCGTGACGTCACGCAAGACCGTTCTGGTGCTCGGTGGCTCCTCCGATATCGGCCGCGCTGCCGCGCGCGCCTTTGCCAGGACCGGATACGACGTCGCCCTCGCCGGCCGCGACGTCGCGGTGCTGGAGCCTGATGCGGCCGATCTGCGCGCGCGCTACAACGTCGAGGTGGGTCTCCATAAATTCGATGTGCTCGACACCGCTTCGTTCGATGGCTTCGTCGCCGCCCTTCCCGCGCTGCCTGACGTCGTCATCTCGATCATCGGCCTGCTCGGGGTGCAGCAGGATGCCGAGAGCGATCTCGCCCACGCCACCACGATCATGCGTTCCAACTACGAAGGCCCGTCGCTGATCCTCGGCCTGTTCGCGGAAAAATTCTTAGGCCGCGGCGCTGGCACGATCGTCGGCGTGTCCTCTGTCGCCGGCGATCGCGGCCGCGCCTCGAACTATGTCTATGGCTCGGCCAAAGCAGGCTTCTCCGCCTTCCTTTCGGGCCTGCGCGCCCGCGCCAGCCGCGGGGGCGTGCATGTGGTCACCGTAAAACCGGGCTTCGTCCGCACCAAGATGACGGAAGGCATGAAGCTGATCGGCCCGCTCACCGTCGAAGCGCCTGTCGTTGGCGACGCGATTCTTCAGGCCGTCGAGAAGAAGACCGACGTCATCTATGTCAGCGGCAAATGGCGCCTCGTGATGCTGATCATCAAGGCGCTGCCTGAGGCGATCTTCAAGAAGCTGAAGTTTTGAGGCTGTGGCCGCAGCGGCGGTCTGCCCCTCGCCCCGTTCGTCCCACAAACTCGTCAAGCCCGGCCATGACGACGGAGAGAGACGTCTCACACGCTCATGCGCTGGAACTGGCCGGCCGCGCGGAAGCGCCAGAGATATTGCGGGGCGATGGCTTCCAGTGAATCAGCCGTGATGCCGAGGCCTTCCAGCGTGAGCCCGGCAGCCTTCGCCGCATCCGACACGATATTGTCGCGCTCGAGCAGCGTGACCTGGTCCGGCGTCAGCTTGAAAGCGCCCGGCGCGAATTGCAGGAAGGCGGCCTGGAAGCGGGCGAGCCTGAACGATAGCGGTACCAGCATCCGCTTGCGGTCGGTGATCTCGAGGATGGCCTCGATGATCTCGCGCATGGTCAGCACTTCAGGCCCGCCGAGCTCATAGGTCGCGCCCGCCTTGGCCTTGCCGTCGACCGCATCCGCGATCGCGGTGGCGACGTCGCCGACATAGACCGGCTGCATCTTGGTCTCGGCGCCGATCAGCGGCAGCACCGGCGACATCCGCGCCAGAGCCGCAAAGCGGTTGGTGAACTGGTCCTCGGGGCCGAACATGACGGAAGGGCGGAAGATCGTCGCGGATGGCACCGCGGCCAGCACCGCCGCCTCGCCGGCCGCCTTGGCCTTGGCATAGTGCGAGGGCGATTCGGCATCGGCGCCGATCGCGGAGACATGGATCAGGCCGGCGCCCGCCGCCGCGGCCGCCTTGGCGACGGTCTCGGCGCCTTTGGCCTGAACGGCGTCAAAGGTCTGCGCGCCGCTCTCGGCGAGCACGCCGACGAGATTGATCACGACATGCGAATCGCGCAGCGCCGCCTCGACCGAGGCCGGATAGCGCAGATTGGCCTGCACGGTGTGGACCTGCCCGACCCTGCCCGAGGGCTGGAGGTACCCGGCTAGTTCCGGCCGCCGCACTGCAACACGGACCCGGTAATCGCGCCGGCATAGCGCCCGGACGACATTCCGGCCCAAAAACCCCGATCCGCCGAAAACCGTGACCAGCGTGTCCAGATTCGATGCCATGGGGTCCATTCCTGCAGGAAGCGTGCGAGATATCAGGCTTGTATCGGGCCGGTTTGCGATGCGCAATCCGCATCGCCAAAACCGGGCAAGCATGAATTGACAACGGCGTCACCGAACCGTAGTAACCGCCTCCGTGCCCCAAACGGCATGCCCAGGTGGTGGAATTGGTAGACGCGCTGGCTTCAGGTGCCAGTGGCTTAACGGCCGTGAAGGTTCGAGTCCTTTCCTGGGCACCATTTTGCGGGGTTTGGACCCAAAACAGAGCTACCTCCGATCGTTAGGGATGCCAGGGCGGCGATCGTAGAATCATCGGCGCGTGGGTTCTTGTGGAACCAGATCGGCCCTGTCCCTCACACCACCCGCTTCCCCGCCCGCTCCGCTGCCGCCTTCTGCACGAAATACATCGCCACCAGCGCGACGGCGGCCGATGCGACGACGACGTAGCCGATCCGGTCGAAATGGAGCAGCGAGCCGTCAGGCGCCTGCGCGATGATGGCGCCGGCGAGCACCGAGCCGAGGCCGCCGGAAAGCTGCTGGAGCGAGGCGCTGATCGCGCTGAAGGAGCCGCGCTGGCTTTGATCGGGGATCGCCGACATCAGCGCCTGCGACGGGATCATGCGCGAGAAGATGCCGACGAACATCAGCACGTTGACGAGGATCGCGGTCACGAGCGAGACGTGGCCGAGATGGGTGTAGATCAGCACCATGATCACCGACACCACGCTGCCGAACACGAAGGTCGGGTATTTGCCGAACGCGTCGCTGGCGCGGCCGACCAGCGGCCCGGTGACGATGCTGAACAGGCCGGAGACGAGATAGATCGTCGGCAGATGCGTGATGTCGATGCCGAGATTGTGCACGGTGAAGGCGCTGGAGAACGGCATCAGCATGTAGCCGCCCGTCGCCAGCAAGGCGGTGACCCCGAAGGCCAGCGTGTAGCGCGGCTCCGCGACGGTCGCGATCAGATGACGGAACGGATTTCTGTCCTGCTTCAGCTTCAGATGCGCGTCGACCGGCTCCATCGCGAAGACGATGACCGCGATCGCCGCGATCGACAGGCCGACGATCGCAACGAAGCAGACATGCCAGTTCCAGTGATTGGCGAGAAACAGGCCGGCGGGAATGCCGAGCACCTGGCTCGCGGCGAACGCGGTCTGCACGAAGCCCATCACGCGGCCGCGCAGATGCAGCGGAAACAGATCGGTGATGATGGCGAGCACGACCGAGCCGATCACGCCGCCGAACAATCCGGTCACGATCCGCCCGAGCAGCAGCACATGGTAATTCTGCGCGGCGGCGCAGAGCAGGGTGCCGAGCGTGAAGCCGACATAGAAGAACAGCAAGAGGCGCTTCCGATCGAAGCGATCGGCAAAGCCGGCGGCCAGCACGCCGGAAATTCCTGCGCTGAACGCATAGGCAGACACCGCGACGCCGAACTGGGTGGCCGTGATGTTGAGCGCGGGCATCAGGATGGCGCCGAGCGGCGACATGATGATGAAGTCGAGGATGATCGTGAATTGCGTGAAAGCGAGCAGCGCGATCAGGAGCGACTGGTAGCGCGAAAAGCCACGCTGCCGTTCCTGTTGATCATCGATCGGCGCGGCGAGCGTCTGTTCGGTCATGGGCACCTGGTTCGCGGATGGGCGCGGCACGGCGCCGCGCGAAACTGGCAGATAGGGTGAATGGTGAGGATTTCCACGGCGCACACGGCAAAGGCGGTGCCGGAACACGAAGCTCACGCCGGGTTGTGGGATCGATGCAACAGCCTGACACGCCGATTTGACTTGACCGTGCCGTCGGGCCGGCCGCCCTCTCCGGCCGAATTAAGCCGCCCTTAGCGAATGCCCCCTAGGCTCGCCACCGTCCATTTCCCTGCTCCCCGGCCGGAAGCCGGTCAGTTTAGCGGCAGTTGAGAGCGTTTTCGGATGGAGCAGCCCGCCCGGCAGCATGATTTTGGCACGCCCGAGCCGTCGGTTGCGGCGGCGCGGACGCTGGTCATCGACCTCGAAGGCGCGCTGCTGCGCTCCGAACTGCTCATGGAGGCGCTGTTCTCCAGCCCCGGCCGCCTGCTGGCCCGCTTCGGCGCGGGCGGACGACCAGGCATGGCAGCGCTCACGGATGTCCTCGCGCAGGCCGACATCGACTACGCCCACCTGCCCTACGCGTCCGGCGTGCTGAACCAGGCGCTGACGGCGCGGGCGCGGGGCGAGAAGATCTATCTTATGGCGAACCGTTTCGCCCGACATGCCGCGGGCATCGCCGCGCATCTCGGCTTTGATGGCGTCGTGACGCCGGCCGATCTTGCTGCCGGTGACAGACTGCCGTTCGATCGCGGCTCCATCGAACGCGTCGAGAGCCGTGGCCGAAGCCGCGTCAGCCTGAAGACTTCTAGTCTGAAGATTTGGGCCAACGCGCTGCGCGTCTACCAATACGCCAAGAACACGCTGGTGTTCGTGCCTGCGATCACCGCGCATCAGATGAATCTTGCGACGCTCGGCTATGCGCTGCTGGCGTTCATGGCGTTCTCGGCCTGTGCATCCGGCGCCTATCTGATGAACGATCTGCTTGATCTTGCCGCCGACCGCCAGCATCCCACCAAGCGCCATCGCGCGCTTGCGTCAGGCGATCTGCCGATCTCCTCAGCACTGCTCGCGATCCCTGCCCTCTGGCTGTTCGCGGTTGCCACCAGCCTCTGCATCTCGCCGCTGTTCCTCGGCGTGCTCGGCATCTATCTCGCCACCACCATCGCCTATTCGCTCGTGCTCAAGCGCAAGATGCTGGTCGATGTCGTCACGCTCGCCGGCCTCTACAGCCTGCGCATCGTTGCCGGCGCGGTCGGCGTCGGCGTGGTGCTGTCGGAATGGCTGCTGATTTTCTCGCTGTTCGTGTTCACCTCGCTCGCGCTGATCAAGCGCTTCAGCGAGCTCAGCATGCGCGAGAGCGCCGGCCTCGCCGATCCCTCCAACCGCGATTACAGGATCACCGACCTCCATGTCATCGCCGCGATGGCGGCGGCGAGCGCGATGAACGCGGTGACGGTGTTCTCGCTCTATGTGTCGTCAACCGCGGTGACGCCGCTGTACGGCCGTCCCTGGATGCTGTGGCTGCTCAACCCGCTGCTGCTCTACTGGTTCGGCCGCGCCTTGATGATGGCGCATCGCCGCGAGATGCCTGATGATCCGATCATCTACGCTTTCCGTGACGGCCCCAGCCGCATCACGGTCGCGGCAATGATCTGCATCATGCTGGCCGCGATCTGAGCTGTCAGGCGCTTGCGCGGTCCGCCCCCAGTGGCTACATCGCGGGCCACCCGATTAGCCTATGATGCCGACAGACCGATTCGATCGAGGTTTTGACCCACCATGACCGTACGCCTGCACCGCGGCGACCTGCCGGACCTGTCCCGCTACACCTCGGCGGTGGCGATCGACACCGAGACCATGGGGCTGAACCCGCACCGCGACCGGCTCTGCGTGGTGCAGCTCTCGCCCGGCGACGGCAGCGCCGACGTGGTGCAGATCCCCAAGGGGCACACCGACGCGCCGAACCTGAAGGCCCTGCTGGCCAATCCGGCCATCACGAAGATCTTCCACTTCGCGCGGTTCGACATCGCGGTGCTGTACCAGACGTTTGGTGTCATGACCGGGCCGATCTACTGCACCAAGATCGCCTCCCGCCTGACCCGCACCTATACCGATCGCCATGGCCTGAAAGACCTCGTCCGCGAGGTGCTCAATATCGACCTTTCCAAGCAGCAGCAGTCCAGCGACTGGGGTTCCGACAGCCTGTCCGAGCCGCAGCTCGCCTACGCCGCCTCCGACGTGCTGCATCTGCATGCCCTGCGCGAGCGGCTCGATGCCATGCTGGTGCGGGAAGGCCGCACCGCGCTGGCCAAGGCCTGTTTCGAATTCCTGCCGACCCGCGCCCTGCTCGACCTGCAGGGCTGGGCCGAAGAGGACATTTTTGCGCATTCCTGAGGCGTCTACGATGTCATTCCGGGGCGGCTCGAAGAGCCGAACCCGGAATCTCGAGATTCCGGGTTCGATGCTTTGCATCGCCCCGGAACGACGGGAGCAAGCGGACCGAGGTAATCGCCCCGTTTCGGACACTTTCGTAACGGCCTGTCGCCGGCTGCATATCGTGGCGGCGCCGGGTACAATGCGGCGCACCCAACCGGACAGAGCGAGCACACTCTGGAGCAGCAGTGAATTCGGCCCAGAATCCCACCTACGACGCCGCGCTTGCGGCGAAGTTTGCCAGCGCGGCGCGCCACAGCCGTCTGGTGCGGATTCTGCGCATCGCGGTCCCGGTGACGGTGATCGTGTCCCTGGCCGCGATCGTCGCCGTCTCGACCTTCCTCAATCCGTTCCAGATCCCGATCAAGCTCGACTCTGGAAGTCTCGTGGTCACCGGCACCAAGATCACGATGGAAACCCCGCATATGTCCGGCTTCACACCGGACCAGCGGCCCTACGAGCTCTGGGCCAAGGCCGCGACGCAGGACATCACCGATCCCGATCACGTCGATCTCGCCGATCTGCGCGCCAAAGTGCTGATGGAGGATCAATCCACCCTGTTCCTCGATGCCCGCACCGGCCGCTTCGACAACAAGCAGCAGCAGCTCGACCTGCACAAGGATATCTTCCTGCGCACCTCGACCGGCTACGAGGCGCGGCTGAACTCGGCCTTCGTCGACATGGGCAAGGGCACGGTCTCCTCGGACGAGCGCGTCGACGTCAAGCTGACCAACGGCACGCTGACCGCAGATCGCTTACGAATTACGGAAGGCGGCGACGTCATTCGCTTCGAGGGCAATGTCGTGATGCATCTCGACAAGATCAGCACGGATGATGCCGCGGCCCCCGTCGAGCAGACAGCGCCGCCACCGGCGAAGTCAAAGAACAAGTCTGCCAATTCAAGATGATTTTCATGATCAGGTTTTTTCCGCGCAGCAAAGTCAAAGGGTGCGCCATCCTCGGTGCGACGGCGCTAGCTGTCGGCATCGCGCTGACGGCAGGTGCAGCGATCGCGCAGAGCACGATACAGGGCACGCCGAACGCGCTGCAGGGCTTTTCGCAGAACCGCGATCAGCCGATCCAGATCGAGGCCGCCTCGCTCGAGATGCGCGACAAGAAGAAGGAGGCGACCTTCTCCGGCAATGTGAAAGTCATCCAGGGCGACACCACCATGACCTCGAAGACGCTGGTGGTGTTTTACGAATCCGGCGGCGGCGACAAGCCGGCCGCGCCGCAGCCCGCAGCGAAGGGCGCGAAGGGTGCGCCGATGCAGTCGGCAACGCCGGGCCCGGGCGGCAGCTCCTCGATCAAGCGGCTGGAGGCGCGCGGCAATGTCGTGGTCACCCAGAAGGACCAGGTGGTGACAGGCGAGACCGCCGTGTTCGACACCAAGACCAACCTCATCACGATGTTTGGCGGCGGCGCAGGCCAGGTGGTCATGACTCAATGCAAGAACGTCATGCGCGGCGACCGGCTGACCGTGGACATGACCACCGGCGTGTCCCGCGTGGAATCCGACAGCGGCCGGGGCGTTCAGGTCCTGCTGCCGCAGGGCGGCGCCAGTGAGTGCGGCTCGGGCGGTTCGGCCAAGCCCGGCGCGGCCCCGCCCTCGCTGCTGCCCGGCATCGGCAAAAAGTGAATTCTGAAAGCAAGTTCATGGACTTGGGTCGGATGGCGCCGATCCGAGGTTGAAGCTTGCGTAGCGAGACTGTATCTAGCGGCCAGGGCTTTCGAAGCGGGGTCCGCCGCTTTTCGGGCGTGTTTCACTGGGCATGAGACATCCCTTCATTCATGCTGTGCCGGCGAAGCGAGAGGCCGGCGCGGCAGATCGCGCGAACGCTGCGCAAACGCCGCGCAAAAACCGCGAAAGGCTGGAAGGCGGGGATGGTCGATCTATTCAGCATGTTCCGTCGGCGCCCCGCCAAACGCGGCCGGCCAGGATTTGCGCGGGATATCACCGCGCTTGGGGACAGCGTCGGGGGTCTCGTGACCAGCCCGGTGCGGGACGCCCCGCCGATTGCTCGTGACCAGCCGATGCACGCGCCCGACCAGTTCCAGGGTGACTATCAAGGCGATTATCAGGCCGACTACCAACCCGAGCCGCCGCGCGCGGTTCACCCGGTCCGGAGCGCCGCCAAGCCGAATGGCGCCGGCGGGCCGCAGCTGCTGCGCCGCCCCGGCTTTCTGGCTGTGCATAGCGTGGAAAAGGCGTTCGGCAGCCGGCAGGTGGTGCGTGGCGTCAGCATCTATGTGCGGCGCGGGGAGGCCGTCGGTCTGCTCGGTCCGAATGGTGCCGGCAAGACCACGGTGTTCTACATGATCACCGGGCTGATCAAGGCCGATCGTGGCGCGATCGAGCTCGACGGCCACGACGTTACGCAACTGCCGATGTATCAGCGCGCGCGGCTCGGCATCGGCTATCTGCCACAGGAAGCCTCGATCTTTCGCGGCCTCACCGTCGAGCAGAACATCCGCGCCGTGCTCGAAGTGGTCGAGCCCTCGCGCAAGAAGCGTGAGCAGCAGCTCGATTCCCTGCTCGACGAATTCAACATCACGCGCCTGCGCAAATCGCCCTCGATCGCGCTGTCAGGCGGCGAGCGCCGCCGCGTCGAGATCGCGCGCGCATTGGCGACGCGCCCGAACTATATGCTGCTCGACGAGCCCTTCGCCGGCATCGATCCGATCGCGGTCGGCGATATTCAGGACCTCGTCCGCCATCTCACCAACCGCGGCATCGGCGTGCTGATCACCGATCACAATGTCCGCGAGACGCTGGGTCTCACCGATCGTGCCTATATCGTTTATGCCGGTGAGATCCTGACGGAGGGAAGCCCGGACGAGATCGTCGCCGATCCCGACGTTCGCCGGCTTTACCTCGGCGAGGAATTCCGCCTCTAGCCCGTTTTTCCCATTCGTCAAGACGTGTACATCGGGCTCGGACTAGGATAAGCAAAAATCGGACCAACTTTTGGATCGGTTCTTGCTTCATGGCGCTTACGCAGAGATTAGAGTTCCGGCAATCGCAGTCGCTGGTCATGACGCCGCAGCTGATGCAGGCGATCAAGCTGCTGCAATTGTCCAATCTCGATCTCACGACCTTCGTGGAGGAGGAACTCGAGCGCAACCCCCTGCTGGAGCGGGCCAGCGACGATGCCCCCGGCGGCGAGGCCCCGGCCGAGGCTGGCCAGTTCAGCGACAATGATGGCGAAGATTCAGGCAGCCAGGGCAGCGATGACGGCTTTGGCGGCAGCGGCGACGCTTTCGAGCCGGGCCAGGAAGAATGGATGAGCAAGGATCTCGGCACCCGCGCCGAGATCGAGCAGACCCTGGACACAGGCCTCGACAACGTCTTCTCCGAGGAGCCGGCCGAGGCGGCCGCGCGCAACGCGCAGGACGCCGCGCCGAGCGTCTACACCGAATGGGGCGGCGGCGCCTCCGGCGACGAGGACTACAATCTCGAGGCCTTCGTTGCGGCCGAGATGACGCTGTCGGATCATCTCGCCGAGCAGCTCTCGGTCGCCTTCACCGAACCCGCGCAGCGCATGATCGGCCAGTATCTGATCGATCTCGTCGACGAGGCCGGCTATCTGCCGCCCGACCTCGGCCAGGCCGCCGAGCGTCTTGGCGCATCGCAAAAGGACGTCGAGGACGTTCTTGCCGTGCTGCAAAAATTCGACCCGCCCGGCGTCTGCGCCCGCAACCTGAGCGAATGCCTCGCGATCCAGCTCCGCGAGCTCGACCGCTACGATCCGGCGATGCAGGCCCTCGTCGAGCATCTCGATCTGCTGGCCAAGCGCGACATCGCGAGCTTGCGCAAGCTCTGCGGCGTCGACGACGAGGACATCGCCGACATGATCGGCGAGATCCGCCGGCTCAATCCCAAGCCCGGCATGAAGTTCGGCTCGGCCCGTTTGCAGACCATGGTGCCCGACGTCTATGTCCGCCCGGGCCCCGATGGCGGCTGGCATGTCGAGCTCAACAGCGACACCTTGCCGCGCGTGCTGGTCAACCAGACCTACTATTCCGAGCTGTCGAAGAAGATCGGCAAGGACGGCGACAAGTCCTATTTCACCGACGCGCTGCAGAACGCGACCTGGCTGGTGCGCGCGCTCGACCAGCGCGCCCGCACCATCCTCAAGGTTGCGACCGAGATCGTGCGCCAGCAGGACGGCTTCTTCACCCATGGCGTCGCGCATCTGCGGCCGCTGAATCTGAAGGCGGTCGCCGATGCCATCCAGATGCACGAATCCACGGTGTCGCGCGTCACCGCCAACAAATACATGGCGACAAATCGCGGCACATTCGAATTGAAATATTTCTTCACGGCGTCGATCGCCTCGGCCGACGGCGGCGAGGCGCACTCCGCCGAAGCGGTGCGTCATCACATCAAGCAGCTGATCGATGCGGAAGAACCCTCGGCGATCCTGTCGGATGATACCATCGTGGAACGCTTGCGCGCCTCGGGCATTGATATAGCCCGCCGCACGGTCGCGAAGTACCGCGAAGCCATGCGCATTCCGTCCTCGGTGCAACGCCGCCGCGACAAGCAGAGCGCCCTTGGTAACGTCCTCTCCAACGCACTGTCCGACCGCTCCCGCAACACCGAACCGGCCTGATTGCGCTGGCGCGAAATCGCGCTACTCTCATCCCCCCATCGCGACCGATCCAAGCACGCGCATGATCCGGAAAAATGTGCGGCGGTTTTCCGAAAAGATCATGCGCAGGGAACAACCCCAGCTGCGATGACGCGTCATCCTGGCTGGGCGCAAACCAAGCGAGGCATCACCATGACTCTTCGGATTTCGGGCAAGAGCGTCAGCGTCGGCGAGGCCCTGCGTGGCCGCGTGACCGACCGGACTGAAGAGGTCCTGCGCAAATATTTCGACGGCAATTATTCCGGCCACATCACGCTGTCCAAGGACGGCTTCGGCTTCCGCACCGACTGCGCGCTGCATCTGGATTCGGGAATTACGCTGGAGGCCGATTCGAATGCGCCGGACGCCTATGCCAGTGCCGACCAGGCGCTGATCATGATCGAGAAGCGGCTCAAGCGTTACAAGAGCCGGCTCAAGGACCGCTCGGCGCGCAAGGCCCATGTCGCCTCCGCGGCGCTGGCCGCCCTCGACGCAACGGCTTACGTGCTGGAAGCGCCGGGCGAGGGCGAGGAGGAGGACGAGGTCACCGGCTACAACCCCGTGATCATCGCCGAGTCCACCACCGCCCTGAAGCAGCTCTCGGTCAGCGAGGCCGTCATGGAACTGGACCTGACCGGGGCGCCGTGCCTGGTGTTCCAGCATGGCTCCAGCGGGCGGGTGAACATCATCTACCGCCGGGCCGACGGCAATGTCGGCTGGATCGACCCGCCGGGCGGAAAGGGCGATGGCAAGGCCGGGGCCTAGGGCCAGCAGGGGGGCAGGCCCGAGACCCCGTACCATCCGCAGCCCTTAACAATGACCGGGGCAAAGCCCTACGCGGGAGTTGGCACCGGGATTGCGTTGGAGTAGAAGCGCCCCACATCAGGACTAGGGACTGGCTAAGTCCCCCTCCTGCTTCACCTTCTTGACGCCGGCCCGGCGCGGTTATTCCGACGCAGGCCAAATCGGAACCTGACGGTCTAATTCACCTCGGAAAGCTTCCATGCCGATTACCGATCTGGTCGCACCCGAGGCGATTCTCCCGGCATTGAAGGTCAACAGCAAGAAGCAGGCGCTTCAGGAACTTGCGGCCAAGGCCGCCGAGTTGACCGGACAGAACGAACGCTCCGTGTTTGAGGTGCTGCTCCAGCGCGAGAAGCTCGGCACCACCGCGGTCGGCTATGGCGTCGCCATTCCCCACGGCAAGCTGCCCAAGCTGGAAAAGATTTTTGGCCTGTTCGCGCGGCTCGATCGCCCGATCGATTTCGAGGCGATGGACGGCCAGCCGGTCGATCTCGTCTTCCTGCTGCTCGCCCCCGAAGGCGCCGGCGCCGATCACCTCAAGGCCCTCGCCCGCATCGCCCGCCTCTTGCGCGACCAGGACATCGCCAAGAAGCTCCGCGCCTCGCGCGACGCCCAGGCGATCTATTCGGTGCTGGCGCTGCCGCCCGCGACGGCGGCGTAGCCCTCTCGCCCGATCGAAGCCGAGCCGCGCCGTCTGCGACTTATTTGGTAGCCGGGCGCTATCTCTCAATTCCGCACGCGTCCGGCCGGCACGGCTTGGGCGCTGGATTTTTGAGACATGAATTGCGGTTCGACAGCGCGCTTCCTCGGTCTGCTTTGCTCCGTCACCAATGAGGCGCTTCGACTCGATCCGAAGAACCAGGATATCTTGGTCAATCGCGGCCTTCTCTACATGATGCGATCCGACGCCAAACATGCGCGCGCGGATTTCAGCAGCGTGCTCGCGCTGCCGCCGACCGACAAATGGGCCGTGGTCACGGCGCGCGAGGGGCTCGGCTATCTGAAGTGATGAGAGAGAGGTGCGAATTCCTGCGTCACGCTCGGTCATTGCGAGGAGCCCTTGCGACGAAGCAATCCAGACTGCCTCCGCGGAAAGATTCTGGATTGCTTCGCTGCGCTCGCAATGACGAGGAGAGGGCAGCGGACTATCGCATCAAAAGCAAAACGGGCATGCCTTCCTGCGAAGGCATGCCCGCCAAAACTCTCTTCGTGCGACGCGCTTAGTGCACGCTGACGGCTTGCAGCTCGTTGCTCCAGGCGTTGGCGATTGCGGCTTCGCGGCTGTCGGTCAGCATGATCGGTGTGCCGTCGGCGGCGTGGAGGGCGAACAGCTTGAGGCCCGGCGCAATCTTCGGCGCCTCGGGAAACAGGCCCGGAACGTCCTCGGAGCGGATCTGCTTCACATAGGCGATATGGCCTTCGCCAAGGGTGGCCAGCGTCTCCGGCGAGACGTTCTTGGCTTCGTATTCGAACGCAACGTGACCTTCACTCATGGTCTCGACTCCTCTAACGAACTAAGCGGTCGAGTCCGCTACTCGTTCCATTATTCGTGCTCATTGATAGCGATTGTCTTAACGATCCTCTCCGGCTCAGGCCGGGCCAGATCGATCGACAACAGCCCGTTCTTCAGATCCGCACCCAGCACCAGCATCCCCTCTGCCAGCACGAAGGTGCGCTGGAAGTGGCGCGCGGCGATGCCGCGATGGATGTATTGCCGGGTCTTGTCGTCCTGCTGCCGTCCGCGGATCACGAGCTGGTTTTCCTCAATGGTTACATCGAGTTGATCGCGGGTGAATCCGGCGACCGCCAGTGTGATGCGCAACCGCTCGGGCTGGCCGTCCGTGCGGTCACACCTCTCGATATTGTAGGGAGGGTAGCCGTCGGCGCCTTTGACGACGCGGTCGAGCACGCGCTCGATCTCGTCGAAGCCCAGAAGGAACGGACTGGAAAGCGTGGGAACACGAGACATAGTTTACAAAGTCCTCTCGAAGCGACTTTGGTGCTTCGGGGCCCGTCAAGGCACCCCTTGGTCAGCAATATGGTCATATCCCCGTGTCCGTTCAAGGACGTAGCGGGGGTTGTGGATGGGCGCTTCTGCCGCCCACGGCTCTGCCATCGCACAAAATGCTTACAATTCGTCACAGCGCCCGGAGGCGCAGGCATGACGAATTCGGGGGCGATTTATCTCAATGAAAACAGGACCCCTTCCTACTGTGCATGGGGTTGTTTTCGCGCTCTTGGTGAGGGCCCTCGGAACCGCTCACGCCTCGATCCGCGTCCGCCCGTCGCCACTGAACAGATGCAGTTTTGAGCGGATTGCAGCGACGCGGATCCTCGCGCCGATGGCGGGGGCCTCAGTTCCAGGGATGCGGACGATGACCTCGCCGGGCGGCAGCTCGCCCGGGGTGGCGGCGACGCGCTGATCGTCCTGCTCGCGCGAGCCGTAGACGAAGGTCTCTGCACCGACGCGCTCGATGGCTTCGACCGTTAACGGCAGCACCACGCCGCCGGCTGGTGTCTCATCGGTGATGACGAAATCCTCCGGGCGGATGCCGAGGATGCCGGCTTCACCTGCGCTGCCGCCGAGCTGCGACTTGATCTCCTCGGGACGCGTCGACATCAGGTTCATCGGCGGTGCGCCGATGAAGGAGGCGACGAAGGTCGTCGCCGGCTTCTCGTAGATCGCCAAGGGATTGCCGACCTGCTCGACCTGGCCGCCGTTCATCACGACAAGAATGTCGGCGAGCGTCATTGCTTCCAGCTGGTCGTGGGTGACGTAGATCGACGTCGTGTTGAGCCGCCGCTGCAATTTGCGGATCTCGACGCGCATCGCGATGCGCAGCTTGGCGTCGAGGTTGGAGAGCGGCTCGTCGAACAAAAACACCTTCGGTTGGCGCACGATGGCGCGGCCCATGGCGACGCGCTGGCGCTGGCCGCCGGAGAGCTGGCGCGGCTTGCGCTCCAGCATAGCGGAGAGCTCGAGCACGCGGGCGGCTTGCTCGACACGGGTCTTGATCTCGGCCTCGGCCATGCCGCGGTTGCGCAGGCCATAGGCCATGTTGTTGTAGACGCTCATATGCGGGTAGAGCGCGTAGTTCTGGAACACCATGGCGATGTCGCGATCGGCGGGCTCGACCTGGTTGACGACGCGGCCGCCGATGTCGATCTCGCCGCCGGTGACGGTCTCGAGCCCCGCGACCATGCGCAGCAGCGTGGACTTGCCGCAGCCGGAGGGGCCGACCAGCACGCAGAACTGGCCGTCCGCGACATCGACGTTGACGCCTTTGATGGCCTCGAAGCCGCCGGTGTAGGTCTTGCGGACGTTGCGCAGGGTGACGTTAGCCATGAAAACTCGCTTCTTACTTTTCCGTCTCGACTAGGCCGCGCACGAACAATTTCTGCATCACGACGACGACGAACACCGGCGGCAGCATGGCCAGCACGGCGGTCGCCATCACGATCGGCCATTCGGTCAGCGCGTCGGTGGTGGTGATCATCTTGCGGATGCCGACCTGAATGGTCTGCATGTCGTCGCGCGTGGTGATCAAGAGCGGCCAGAGATATTGATTCCAGCCGAGGATAAACAGGATCACGAACAGCGCCGCCATGTTGGTGCGCGACAGCGGCAGCAGCGTATCCCAGAAGAAGCGCAAGGGACCGGCGCCGTCAATGCGCGAGGCCTCCAGCAATTCGTCCGGCACGGTCATGAAGAACTGGCGGAACAGCAGCGTCGCCGTCGCCGATGCGATCAGCGGCAGCGCCAGACCAGCATAGCTGTCGAGCATGTGCAGGTCGGCGACGATCTTGTAGGTCGGATAGATGCGCACCTCGACCGGCAGCATCAAGGTGATGAAGATGATCCAGAAGATCGCCATCCGGAACGGAAAGCGGAAATACACGATCGCATAGGCCGAGATGATCGAGATCGCGATCTTGCCGATTGCGATCGCCAGCGCCATCACCAGCGAGTTCAGCATCATGTTGCCGACCGGCTCGCGGGTCGAGCCGCTCGTGCCGATGAAGATGGTCTGGTAGTAGACCTCGAGGAAGTGCCCGCCCGGCAGCAGCGACATCTGCCCGTTGGCGATCAGCGCGTTGTCCTGGGTCGAGGCGACGATGGCGATGTAGACCGGGAACGCGACGATGGCGATCCCGATCCAGAGGATGATGTGCGCGACGTAGCGCCTGATGCCCTCTTCCTCGACCATCAGTAGGTCACCTTGCGTTCGACGAAGCGGAACTGGATTGCGGTGAGCACGATGACCATGATCATCAGGATCACCGATTGCGCCGCGGAGCTGCCGAGATTGCCGCCGAGCAGGCCGTCGGAATAGACCTTGTAGACCAGCGTCACGGTCGACGTGCCGGGTCCGCCGCGGGTCATGGTGTCGATGATGCCGAACGTGTCGAAGAAGGCGTAGACGATGTTGACCACCAGCAGGAAGAAAATGGTCGGCGACAGCAGCGGGAAGATCACGGTCGAGAACCGCCGCATCGGACGCGCGCCGTCGATCGCAGCGGCCTCGATCACGCTCTTCGGGATGCTCTGGAGACCGGCGAGGAAGAACAGGAAGTTGTAGGAGATCTGCTTCCAGGCGGCGGCGAGGATGATCAGCGCCGCGGCCTGGTTGCCGTCGAGCAGCGGATTCCAGTCGATGCCGAGGCCGCGCATGTAGCGCGAGAGCACGCCAAGCGAGGGATGCAGCATGAAGATCCAGAGCACGCCGACGACGGGCGGCGCCACCGCATAGGGCCAGATCAGCAGCGTCCGGTAGAGCATCGAGCCGCGCAGCGGCTCGTCAGCCATCACGGCGAGCAGCAGCGCAAAGGACAGCGACGAGATCGCGATGGCGAACGAGAAGAAGAAAGTCCGGACGATCGAGGCGAAATAAGCGGGGTCCTTGAACAGCTCGATATAGTTGTCGAACCACACGAAGCTCGACGACAGGCCGAAGGCGTCCTGGAGCAGGAAGGACTGGATCACGGCCTGCAGGGCCGGCCAGTAGAAGAAAATCAGGACGATCGCGAGTTGCGGGGCAACCAGCGCGTAGGGCAATAGCTTTGACTGGAAAATGGCTTGCTTTTGCATGATGCCCCAGCAGCGGCAGGCCGGGCGACCGGCCTGCCGCTGATCGCCTTACTTGACGGCGGTCTTTTCGAACTGCCGCAGCATCGTGTTGCCGCGCTCGACGGCGGCATCGAGCGCCTGCTTGGCGGTCTTCTTGCCGGCCAGCGCCTGCTCGATCTCTTCCGACCAGACGTCGCGCAGCTGCACCATGTTGCCGAGGCGCAGGCCGCGCGAGTTCTCGGTCGGCTCCTTATTGGTCAGCTCGAGCAGCGGCGTCTCGAGATAGGGCTGGTCCTTGTAGAACCCTTCTTCCTTCGCCTTGGCGTAGGCCGCCTTGGTGATCGGCAGATAGCCGGAGGCCTTGTGGATGTAGACTTGGCGATCGGTGTCGGAGAGGAAGGTCAGGAACTTCGCGACGCCCTTGTATTCGTCGGCCGACTTGCCGCCCATCACCCAGAGCGAAGCGCCGCCGATGATCGAGTTCTGCGGCGCGCCCTTCACGTCCGGATAATACGGCATCGGCACGGCGGTGAAGTTGAACTTGGCCTGCGCCTTGACGTTGCCGAAGAACGCCGACGAGGTCAGGTAGATCGGGCATTCGCCTGAGGTGAAGCGGCCTTCGCCGGTGTTGGTGCGGCCGGCATAGTCGTAGACCTTGGTCTTCTGCAGCTCGACCAGGTTTTCGAGATGCTTGACCTGGAGCGGGCCGTTGAATTCGAGCACGGTGTCGAAGCCGTCGAGGCCGTTGGCCTTGGTCGAGAGCGGCACGTTGTGCCAGGCCGAGAGCTGCTCGAGATTGACCCAGGTGACCCACGAGCCCGAGAAGCCGCAGGTGTCGTGACCGGCCGCCTTCAGCTTCTTGCCGGCCTCGAACACTTCAGGCCAGGTCTTGGGGATCTCGACATTGGCCTTCTTCAGCTCGTCGAGATTGACCCACATGACCGTGGATGACGAGTTGAAGGGAAACGACAGCATCTCGCCCTTCGAGGTCGAGTAGTAGCCGGTGATCGCGGGCAGGTAGGCCTTCGGATCGAACTTCTCGCCGGTCTCGGCCATCAGCTTGTAGACCGGCTTCACGGCGCCGGTCGCGGCCATCATGGTCGCGGTGCCGACCTCGAACACCTGCATGATATGCGGCGCGTTGCCGGCGCGGAACGCGGCGATGCCCGCGTTCATCGTATCGGCGTAGTTGCCCTTGTAGGTCGGGATCACCTTGTAGTCGCTCTGCGCGGCGTTGAAGTCGTTGGCGAGCTTGACGATGACGTCGTTGTTGGCGCCGGTCATCGCATGCCACCACTGGATTTCGGTCAGGGCCAAGGCCGGCGAGGCGCTGAGACCAACCGTGAGTGCAACAGCTGCAGCCGCGCCAAAATATCGAAGAGTCATCAAGAAAACCTCCCTTGCCCGTCAATGAAGAGCGCTTGCGCTAGCAGCGCCATATGACGTTCACATGACTGTGTAAGCGGCCGAAACGAAAGCGGCAAGCGCTGGAAAAGGGAAGCCGTCAAATAGGCGAATGCGACGCGGGCAGCCTCATGCATTCGCGCTGCACGTGTGCGGCTCGCGCCGCAGTGCGGCATCTGCCGAGTGAGGCGGTCGGACCCTAGCGCTTGCGCTCGGGCCCGCAGACCACGCCCTTGGCGACCATCGCGTCGATCTCCGACTTGGAGTAGCCGAACTCGCCCAGCACCTCGGCCGCGTGCTGGCTGAATTTCGGCGGCAGGCTGCGCAGGCTCGGCTTGCTGCGGTCGAGCCGGATCGGCGAGGCCACGCCCTTGTACCAGTCCTTCTCGATGACATCACCGCGCGCGATCGTGTGCGGGTTGGTCAACGCTTGGTCGATCTTCTGCACCGGACCGGCAGGCAGACCCGCCGCAAGCAGGCGATTGCACAGCGGCTCGGCCTCGTGCTGGCTGAACACCGCGGCCAGCTCGGCGCGGAGTGCCTCGCGGTTGGCGATGCGGTCCTTGTTGCGGGCAAAGCGCGGATCGGTGCCGAGCTCGGGCTTGCCGATCTCCTTGGCGAGCTTGCGGAAGGTGCCGTCATTGCCGACGCCGATGAAGATGTTGTCGGTCTTCGTCGGGAAGATCGCGTAAGGAACGAGGTTCGGATGCTCGTTGCCGGTGAGCGAAGGCGGCTTGCCATGCATGAAATAGTTCGCGGTGTGCGGATGCATGATGGCAAGGCCGGTCTCGTACAGCGTCGTTTCCAGGAACTGGCCCTTGCCCGAACGCTGCCGCTCGGAGAGCGCCATCAGGATGCCAATCGCGGCATAAAGACCGGTGGTGATGTCGACCAGCGGCACGCCGATCCGCATCGGGCCGCTCTCCACCGAGCCGGTCGCCGCGATCATGCCGGTCATGGCCTGGATGATGGCGTCATAGCCGGGATTGCCGCCACGCGGGCCATCGGCGCCGAAGCCGCAGATCCGGCAATGCACGAGGCGCGGGAATTTCTCGCGCAGCACCTCGTTGCCGATGCCCCATTTCTCCAGCGTGCCGGGCTTGAAATTCTCGATCAGGACGTCGGCCGTCTCCAGCATCTTCAGCAACACCACGCGGCCGCCGTCGGAGGCGAGGTCGAGGCCGATCGAGCGCTTGTTGCGATTGATGCCGACGAAATAGGCCGCGTCCTCCTCATGGAAGGGAGGACCCCATTCGCGCACCTCGTCGCCCGCCGGCGGCTCGACCTTGATGACGTCGGCGCCGTGGTCGGCGAGGATCTGGGTGCAATAGGGACCGCCGAGCACGCGCGTGAGATCGATGACGCGCAGCCCGCTCATTGCGCCCAATGCTGCTCCAGAACTGGCGGCTTCAGTCATGCCTTCGCTTCCCTGTGTCGGTCGTTTGGTCACAGGCCTAGCGAGGTTTGTTTGCGCCAGCAATGGCGCCGGGCGTAGGGCCGCATGCGCCGCCGCGCGCCAATCCCGCGGCGCGGCAAATCAAGCGGAAGCGGCCGGCCCGAGGGGGATCCCGGGCCAGCCAATCCATCGTCAGATCAGACGACCGTCAGGCGAACGTCGACATTGCCGCGCGTGGCATTGGAGTACGGGCACACCTGGTGCGCCTTCTCAACCAGCGCCTCGGCCTCCGCACGGGCGAGACCCGGCAGCGAGACGGCGAGGTCGATGTCGAGGCCGAAGCCGCCCTCGGAGCGCGGGCCGATGCCGATGGTCGAGGTGACCGATGCGTCGGCCGGAACCTTCGGGCCGCCCTGCGAGGCCACGAACTTCATCGCGCCGATGAAGCAGGCGGCATAGCCGGCCGCGAACAGCTGCTCGGGATTGTTGCCGGCGCCGCCGCCACCGCCGAGCTCCTTCGGCGTGGTAAGCTTGACGTCGAGTGCGCCGTCGAGGGTCGCAGCATGGCCGTCGCGGCCGCCGGTGGCTTTTGCGCTGGTCTTATAGAGGACGTTCACGGACATTTTCGTCTCCCTTGGGGTTCCGGGTTGGGACCCGCTCTATATCGCGGACAATTAGATTGCGCGCAATTGAAATTGTGCAGCCTCACATTTAATTGTCCGCAATTGAATCTGCCGCCGGCCGGCCCCAGGATGGGAGAAACGTCGTGAGATTCGTGATGCCCCGGAAAGTGCCGGCGCTGGACCCGCAGCGCCTCGACAACCAGATCTGCTTCGCGGTCTATTCCGCCGCGCATGCCTTCAACCGCGTCTACAAGCCGCTGCTTGACCGGCTCGGCCTCACCTATCCGCAATATCTGGTGATGCTGGTGCTGTGGGAGCGCGACGACGTCCCGGTCAAGGACATCGGCGAGAAGCTGTTCCTGGATTCGGGCACGCTGACGCCGCTCTTGAAGCGGTTAGAGGCCGCGCATCTGGTCAGGCGTACCCGCTCCAGCGAGGACGAACGACAAGTGCTGATCGCCCTGACGCCGCAGGGCCACGCACTGAAGGAAAAGGCACGCAGCGTGCCGCAATCGATTCTGGCGGCCTCGGACTGTTCGGTGTCGGAGCTGGTGGCAATGAAGGATGAGATCGTCGCATTGAGGGATCGGCTCAATGCGGTGATCGGGGAGTAGGGGAATTCGTGGAGGCCGGCTTCGCCCTTCGGGCCGCGCCGCGGCAGCCTTCGCTGCGATAAGGCTTGCCGAGCCGAAGCTGGCGAAGCCAGCGAAGGCTGGTGGAGCCAGGCGGGATCGAACCGCCGACCTCTTGCATGCCATGCAAGCGCTCTCCCAGCTGAGCTATGGCCCCTTAAATCGCGGGATGACCCTGGGGGATCACTCCCGACCGGCGAGCCTTCCGACTCGCGCGGTGCACCCTTTTTCACAGATCAGGGCTGATCTCAAGTCTCTTCATCACCTCCGACATCACCAATGATGTCGGTGACGTCCTCATCGCCCTCTTCTTCGTCGGCAATGAAGGTCGAATCATCGTCATCGTCGTCGTCGAGGGTCTCGTCGACCTCGATATCGTCCTCCGATTCGGGCACCACGGCCTTGACCTTGCCGGTGTTCTCCTCGGCATCGGCCTCCTCGAGGGAGACCAACTCTTCGGCCTCAGCCGGCTCCGGCGCGGTATCCTGGGCCATGTTGCGGGCTTCGGCGCCACGGGGCGCGCGCGCAGGGGCAATCGGGGCGATCGGAACCACTTCGCCGGTATAGGGCGAGATCACCGGATTCTTGTTGAGATCATAGAATTTCTTGCCCGTGGTCGGGCAAATACGTTTGGTTCCGAGTTCGGACTTGGCCACGGCAGGAATCCTGGGAATGTCTGAAAAGCGGTGCTTCACTTGGCTAGTTGGCGGCCCGCTGTCAATAGCGCATTACGGGAGAAAGACATGCCCGTGACGACGGAGAGACCATGTGATACCTGCCCCCGCGAGCCCCGCAGGGATGTTTCGGGCCTATCCAAGGACATAATGTGACCCATTCCGACAAGCCGACGCCCCTTCGGTCGCGCGCCAGCGGTCCACTGACCGGGAAAGTGCGGGTGCCCGGGGACAAGTCGATCTCCCACCGCGCCCTGATCCTCGGCGCGCTTGCGGTCGGCGAGACCAGGATTTCGGGCTTGCTGGAAGGCGAGGACGTCCTCAACACCGCCAAATCCATGCAGGCTCTTGGCGCTCAGGTCGAGCGCACCGGCGATTTCGCCTGGAAGGTTCAGGGCGTCGGCGTCGGAGGCTTTGCACAGCCCAGCGCGGCGCTGGATTTCGGCAATTCGGGCACCGGCTGCCGGCTGGTCATGGGCGCCGTGGCCGGCTGCCCGATCTCGGCGATTTTCGACGGTGATGCCTCCCTGCGCAGCCGCCCCATGCGCCGGATTCTCGATCCGCTCGAAAAGATGGGCGCCAGGGTCGTTTCCGGCGGCGAGGGTGGCCGCCTGCCGCTGACCGTCCAGGGCGCGCGCGATCCGCTGCCGATCACCTACAAGACTCCGGTCGCCTCGGCCCAGATCAAATCGGCCGTGCTGCTGGCGGGCCTGGCCGCGCCTGGCACCACCACGGTCATTGAAAACGAGGCCAGCCGCGACCACACCGAGCTGATGCTGAAGCATTTTGGTGCCGAGATCACCTCGGTGCCGGAAGGCCAGCATGGCCGCCGCATCACGCTCGTCGGTCAGCCCGAGCTGCATGGTGCCAACGTCGTCGTGCCCGCCGATCCGTCCTCTGCGGCATTCCCCATCGTCGCGGCGCTGATCGTCGAAGGCTCCGACATCGTGTTGTCCGACGTCATGACCAATCCGCTGCGCACCGGCCTGTTCACCACGCTGCGCGAAATGGGCGCCTCGATCGAGGAGAGCGAGGTGCGGCGCGATGCCGGCGAGCCGATGGCGCAGTTGCGCGTGCGCGCGTCAAAACTGCGCGGCGTCGAGATACCGCCGGAGCGCGCGCCCTCGATGATCGACGAATATCTCGTGCTGGCGGTCGCGGCCTCCTTCGCCGAAGGCACGACCATCATGCGCGGCCTGCAGGAGCTGCGCGTCAAGGAATCCGACCGTCTCGAGGCCACGGCTGACATGCTCCGCGTCAACGGCGTCAAGGTCGAAATCTCCGGCGACGATCTGATCGTCGAGGGCCGTGGCCATGTCCCCGGCGGCGGCACAGTCGCGACCCATATGGATCATCGCATCGCGATGTCCGCGCTGGTGATGGGGTGCGCATCCGACCAGCCCGTGACCGTTGACGATACCGCCTTCATCGCCACCAGCTTCCCGGACTTCATTCCGATGATGCGTTCGCTAGGGGCCGAGTTTTCATGATCATCGCCATCGACGGGCCCGCCGCCTCGGGCAAGGGGACGCTCGGCAAGCGCCTTGCCCATCATTACGGCTACCGTCATCTCGATACCGGTGTGATCTATCGCGCGGTGGCCTATGCCCTGATGCAGTCGGGTCATGATCTCCGGGACGAGGCGGCGGCGGTGCAGGCGGCGCTGGAACTCGATCCCGAAAAGTTCGGCAATCCCGCCCTGAAGACCCAGGAGGCCGGTGAGGGCGCGTCCATCGTTTCGGCCATCCCCAGGGTTCGCGAGGTCCTGCTCAATTTCCAGCGGCAATTTGCCGCCGATCCGCCCGGCGCCGTGCTGGACGGCCGGGACATTGGAACCGTGATCTGCCCGCATGCCGACGTAAAGATTTTCGTCGTTGCCGACCCCAGGGTTCGTGCGCGGCGCCGGACCATGGAGGCGAGGGCGAGGGGCGAGCAAGTGGACGAGGCGGCCGTGCTCGCCGACATCATCCAGCGCGACGAGCGTGACAAGAACCGGCCGATTGCGCCTTTAAAACCGGCCCCCGATGCTTACTTGCTAGATAACTCCCAACTGGATATAGAAGGCGGCGTCCGGGCCGCCATCGACATTATCGAGGCTGTCCGAGCGGGCCGGTCGCGGGGTTAAGCCGCCGCCGTCATTGGAGGAAGTGCCCGCTCCCGCTCTTTGAGGTCGATACCTTCGGTCCCTAATTTGGGGACCGGCGCGATCCAGGCTCCGGACACAAGAATTCCACGTATCGAATGCGCGGGCCTCAGCCGGCCCGCTTCCGTTGTTCTTGCTGCAAGGCCGGAGCAACGAGCGGTCGCTCGAAGGTTTTGCGGACCTTCCGACACTGCGCGTGCGATGCGCCCTTGAATCCAACGGCCGGCAAGACATCCGCAACTGGAGAACAAATGGCTTCGACTTCTGCTGATACCTATAGCCCCTCGCGCGACGATTTCGCCGCGATGCTCGACGAGTCCTTCGCAGGTGGCAACCTGCAGGAAAGCTCCGTCGTCAAGGGCAGGGTGGTTGCAATTGAAAAGGACATGGCCGTCATCGACGTCGGCCTGAAGACCGAGGGCCGCGTGGCCCTGCGCGAATTTTCCGGCCCCGGCCGTGACTCTGACCTCAAGGTCGGCGACGAGGTGGAAGTGTTCCTCGATCGCATCGAGAACGCCCTCGGCGAAGCCGTGCTGTCGCGCGACAAGGCGCGCCGCGAAGAGAGCTGGGGCAAGCTCGAGAAGGCGTTCCAGAACAACGAGAAGGTCAACGGCGTCATCTTCAACCAGGTCAAGGGCGGCTTCACCGTCGATCTCGACGGTGCCGTGGCGTTCCTGCCGCGCTCGCAGGTCGACATCCGTCCGATCCGCGACGTCGCGCCGCTGATGAACAACTCGCAGCCGTTCCAAATCCTCAAGATGGACCGCCGCCGCGGCAACATCGTGGTGTCCCGCCGCACGGTTCTCGAAGAGACCCGCGCCGAGCAGCGCCAGGAGCTGGTGCAGAACCTCGAAGAGGGTCAGGTCATCGACGGCGTGGTCAAGAACATCACCGATTACGGTGCGTTCGTTGATCTCGGAGGCATCGACGGCCTGCTGCACGTCACCGACATCGCGTGGCGCCGCGTCAACCATCCGACCGAGGTGCTCTCGATCGGCCAGACCGTGAAGGTCAAGATCATCAAGATCAACCACGAGACGCACCGCATCTCGCTGGGCATGAAGCAGCTGCTGGACGATCCGTGGCAGGGCATCGAAGCCAAGTACCCGCTGGGTGCCCGCTTCACCGGCCGCGTCACCAACATCACCGACTACGGTGCGTTCGTCGAGCTCGAACCGGGCATCGAAGGCCTGATCCACGTCTCCGAGATGTCGTGGACCAAGAAGAACATGCACCCCGGCAAGATCGTGTCGACCTCGCAGGAAGTCGACGTGCAGGTGCTGGAAGTCGATTCCGTCAAGCGCCGCATCTCGCTCGGCCTCAAGCAGACCATGCGCAACCCGTGGGAGGTCTTCGTCGAAGGTCACCCGACCGGTTCGGTCGTCGAGGGCGAGGTCAAGAACAAGACCGAGTTCGGTCTGTTCCTGGGTCTCGAGGGCGACGTCGACGGCATGGTCCATCTCTCCGATCTCGACTGGAAGCTTCCGGGCGAGCAGGTGATCGACAACTACAAGAAGGGCGACATGGTGAAGGCCGTGGTGCTCGATGTGGACGTCGAGAAGGAGCGTATCTCGCTCGGCATCAAGCAGCTCGAAGGCGATCCCTTCGCCGAGCCGGGCGATGTCAAGAAGGGCGCGGTCGTGACCTGCGAAGTGCTCGAAGTGAAGGAGAGCGGCATCGAGGTGAAGATCGCCGGCACCGACTTCACCACCTTCATCAAGCGCTCGGAGCTCGCGCGTGACCGCAACGACCAGCGCGCCGAACGCTTCGCCGTCGGCGAGAAGGTCGATGCCCGCGTGATCCAGTTCGACAAGAAGGCCCGCAAGGTCCAGGTGTCGATCAAGGCGCTCGAAGTCGCCGAAGAGAAGGAAGCCATCGCGCAGTACGGCTCCTCCGATTCGGGTGCGACGCTCGGCGACATCCTGGGCACCGCGCTCAAGAACCGCGACAGCAAGTAAGCGAAGCCTTCGTTTTGCTGACATCGAAGCCCCGGCGCGAGCCGGGGCTTTTTTGTTGCCGGCTACCCCGCTGTCGTCCCGGACAAGGACGCCCTAAGCGCTTGTCCGGGACGACAGCGCAGTATGTGGCGGCCTTCCGGGCTACGCAGGTACAGCCTTGTTTTCTTCAAATTGCGCCGCAATTGATGTATCGAGATAAGCCAATCGTCACGCTGTGACGGCACAACGCGCCAGGCCTTTCACTTGGACGCGCCTTTCATTTGGAGATATTCCGATGTCGCTCGATTCGGACATCATCGTCGATCGCCGCAGAATCCGTCGCAAGCTGACGTTCTGGCGCGTGATGGCCGCGCTGATCGCGATCGCGGCGATTGCGGGCTTCGCGCTGGTCGCAACACCCGGCGCGCGCGGCACCTTCGCATCCGCGGGCTCGATCGCGCGGGTGCAGATCGAAGGCCTGATCCGCAGCGATTCTGATCGCACGCAGGCGCTGGAGCGGCTGGAGAACTCGCAGGCCGCGGCCGTCATCGTTCACATCAACTCGCCGGGCGGCACCACCGCCGGCTCCGAGCAACTCTACGATTCGCTCACGCGGCTCAAAGCAAAGAAGCCGCTCGTCGTCGTGGTCGAAGGCCTTGCTGCCTCCGGCGGCTACATCACCGCGATCGCGAGCGACCACATCATCGCGCAGCAGAGCTCGCTGGTCGGCTCGATCGGCGTGCTGTTCCAGTATCCAAATGTCGCCGAGCTCCTGAAGACGATCGGCGTCAAGGTGGAGGAGGTCAAATCCTCGCCGCTGAAGGCCGCGCCGAACGGTTTTGAGCCGACCAGTCCCGAGGCCCGGGCCGCGCTCGATGCGCTGGTGAAGGATTCCTATGCCTGGTTCAAGGGCCTGGTGAAGGAACGGCGTGGCATGGATGACACGCAGCTCGAAAAAGTCGCCGACGGCCGCGTCTTCACCGGACGCCAGGCGGTCGATCTCAAGCTGATCGATCAGATCGGCGACGAGAAGACGGCGGTGACCTGGCTGGTCGAGCAGAAGGGCGTCAAGAAGGGTCTTTCGGTGCGCGATTACAAGCTGCAGCCGCGCTTTTCCGATCTGCCGTTCCTCAAGACTGCGGCGGCCGTGACGCTGGAAGCGCTTGGTTTAGGCTCGATTGCGCATCAGATCGGGCAAGCCGGCGTGGTGCAGGCCGTGGATCGGGTCGGAATGGATGGAATGCTGGCCCTGTGGCAGCCGGCGGCGTCGAATTGACGGAACCGGGCGAGGGCCGGAGGATTTTCCCGCTTGGCGGGTGGCCGCTCAGCCCGCTTTTCCGGCATTTGTCACGCATTTTCGCGACGCTCAACCTTGATTTAGCGTCTTGACAGATCACAGTATTTTCACGGAAATGGTCATCCGCACGCTTCCGGGTCCTATCTCTCGATGATCAAATCCGAACTTGTTCAGCGTATCGCCGAGCACAACCCGCATCTGTACCAGCGGGATGTCGAGAACATTGTGAATGCGATTCTCGAAGAGATCGTAGCGGCCCTCGCGCGCGGTGACCGCGTCGAGCTGCGCGGCTTCGGTGCCTTCTCGGTCAAGCATCGCCCTGCACGCGCCGGGCGCAATCCACGCACCGGCGCCCACGTGCCCGTCGACCAGAAGAGCGTTCCGTTCTTCAAGACCGGCAAGGAAATGCGCGAGCGGCTGAACCGCGACCATCCGGATCCCGGCGCTGCAGACTAAGGCTGTCGTCGGCGCTTAACCGGACGGCCGCATCATGCGGCAGCAAGCTTGATTCAAGACGAGCGATCGCGATGCGAAAGTTCCTGACCGCGCTGATCGTGATTCCGCTGGGCCTGATCCTGGTGACCTTCGCCGTCGCCAACCGGCATTTCGTCACGGTCTCCCTCGATCCCTTCGTCACCGACGATCCGTCCTTCGCGGTGCGGCTGCCGCTGTTCCTGCTGCTGATCCTGGTGGCCGCCATCGGGGTCGTCGCCGGCGGCTGTGCAGTCTGGTTCGGCCAGCGGCGCTGGCGGCGGGCAGCGCGGCGGAACGATGCGGATGCGCGGGCTGCCAGGGTCGAGCTGGCCGATCTGCGAGCCCAGATGGCCGCAGCAAAGCCCGAGCCCCAGCGCCTTCCCGCCCCCTCGGGGCTCGGCCTTTACGGGCCTGTCGGGCGAGACAAGCAGCGCGCGACGTTGTAGAAGCGGCCCCGACCGAAAAACCCGTTTCCGGCTGCTCCTTGCGGCCGCTAACCGCTTTGAGACCATGTCCCTGCTCGTCAAAATCTGCGGCCTGTCCACGCGCGAGACGCTTGACGTCGCGCTCGACGCCGGCGCCGACATGGTGGGGTTCGTGTTCTTTCCGCCGTCGCCGCGGCATCTGTCGCTGGAAGCCGGCCGTGACCTCGGCCGCCGGGTGAAGCGGCGCGCGCTCAAGGTCGCACTCACCGTCGATGCCGATGATGCCACGCTCGACAACATCATGGATGCGCTGTCGCCGGATATCTTTCAGCTCCACGGCAAGGAAAGCATGGCGCGGCTGCGTGACATCAAGCAGCGGTTCGGCCGCCCTGTAATGAAAGCGGTGCCGGTCGCAACCGCGGCCGATCTCGCCGTGCTGCCCGGCTACGCCGCGGTCGCCGACCGTATCCTGTTCGACGCGCGGGCGCCGAAGGATGCGACCCGGCCCGGCGGCCTGGGCGCGCCATTCGACTGGCACCTCCTGGAAAATCTCGATCTGAAACTGCCCTATATGGTCTCGGGCGGGCTCGATGCCGGCAACGTCGCCGAAGCGCTCCGCGTCACCCGCGCCGGCGGCGTCGACGTGTCCTCCGGTGTCGAGAGCGCTCCCGGCGTCAAGGATCCGGCACTGATCGAGGCCTTCATTCGCGCCGCGCGCGCCACCCAAGATGCAAGTCAAGAGTTGAGCGTACGATGAACATCGCCAAACCAAACTCCTACCGCAGCGGCCCCGACGAGCGTGGCCATTTCGGCATTTTCGGCGGACGCTACGTCGCCGAAACCCTGATGCCGCTGATCCTCGAACTCGAGAAGGCCTATACCGCGGCCAAGGCCGATCCGGCCTTCCAGGCCGAGATGAACGGCTATCTGAAGAACTACGTCGGCCGGCCCTCGCCGCTCTATTTCGCCGAGCGTCTGACCGAGCATCTCGGCGGTGCGAAGATTTACCTCAAGCGCGAAGAGCTCAACCACACCGGCTCGCACAAGGTGAACAACGTGCTCGGCCAGATCATGCTGGCGCGGCGCATGGGCAAGAAGCGCATCATCGCCGAGACCGGCGCCGGCCAGCACGGTGTCGCGACCGCGACGCTGTGCGCGCGCTTTGGCCTGGAATGCGTGGTCTATATGGGCGCCGTCGACGTCGAGCGGCAGCAGCCCAACGTGATCCGCATGGAAATGCTGGGCGCCAAGGTGTTTCCGGTGCAGTCGGGCACGCGCACGCTCAAGGACGCCATGAACGAGGCGCTGCGCGATTGGGTCACCAACGTGCACAACACCTTCTACTGCATCGGCACGGTCGCCGGCCCGCATCCCTATCCGACGCTGGTGCGCGACTTCCAGTCGATCATCGGCAACGAGACCAAGGCGCAGATGCAGGAGATCGAGGGCCGGCTGCCGGATTCGCTGGTCGCCTGCATCGGCGGCGGCTCGAACGCGATGGGCCTGTTCCATCCCTTCCTCGACGATCCCTCCGTCGAAATCTTCGGCGTCGAAGCCGCTGGCCATGGGCTCACGCACCTGCATGCGGCCTCGATCGCGGGCGGCCGTCCCGGCGTGCTGCACGGCAACCGCACCTATCTCTTGATGAATGAAGACGGCCAGATCCAGGACGCGCATTCGATCTCGGCCGGCCTCGACTATCCCGGCATCGGCCCCGAGCATTCCTGGCTGCACGAGATCGGCCGCGTCAATTATCTCTCCGCGACCGATGACGAGGCGCTCGGCGCGTTCCAGCTGCTGTCGCGTCTCGAAGGCATCATCCCCGCGCTCGAGCCCGCACATGCCATCGCCAAGGTGATGGAACTCGCGCCGAAGCGGCCGAAAGACCACCTGATGGTCGTCAATCTCTCCGGCCGCGGCGACAAGGACGTCCCGCAAGTCGGCGACATCCTGAGGGGCAAGAGCAAGTGACCACGCGTATCGACACCCGTTTTGCCGAGCTCAAGAACGCCGGCCGCTCGGCCTTCGTCACCTATGTGATGGCCGGCGATCCCGATCTCACGACCTCGCTCAATATCGTCAAGGCGCTGCCCAAGGCAGGCGCCGACGTCATCGAACTCGGCATTCCCTTCACCGATCCGATGGCGGATGGTCCCTCGATTCAGGCGGCTGGTCTGCGCGCTCTCAAGATCGGCATGACCTTGAAGAAGACGCTGGAGCTGGTGCGCGACTTCCGCAAGGACGACAACGTCACGCCGCTGGTGCTGATGGGCTATTACAATCCGATCTACATCTATGGCGTCGACAAGTTTTTGGCTGATGCCAAGACATCAGGCGTGGACGGCCTGATCATCGTCGACTTGCCGCCGGAGGAAGACGACGAGCTCTGCATTCCCGCGCTGAAGGCGGGCCTGAACTTCATTCGCTTGGCGACCCCGACCACCGATGACAAGCGCCTACCCGCGGTGCTCGCGAACACGTCGGGCTTTGTCTACTACGTCTCTATCGCCGGCATCACCGGAGCAGCAGCGGCGGATGCCAATGCCGTCGGTGAAGCTGTCGCGCGCATCAAACGGCATACCAAGCTGCCGATCTGCGTTGGCTTTGGCATCCGCACGCCGGAGGCGGCGCGCGCCATTGCCGAGAAGGCCGATGGTTCGGTGGTCGGCACCGCGCTGGTCGATGCGCTCAAGAACAGCCTCGATGCCGAGGGGCGGGCGACCGCCAAAACAGTTAACGCCGTGGCTGAGCTGACGGCGGCCCTGGCCCAGGGCGTTAGGGCTGCGAAACAGGCGGCCGAATAGGCCATAATTCCGCTTTAGCTCTTTAGTTTGAGCATGATCTTGTCGGAAAACCGCTTCACACTTTTCCGGATCATGCTCTAACGCGGGCGACACGGCGGCTTGCCGGGCAGCGGCCCGGCCGCCATATATCTCTTCAGGCGATCCCGTGCGGGCTCGCACATCGGAGCAAACCATGAACTGGCTTACCAATGTGGTCCGGCCGAAGATCCGCAACATGCTGCGGCGGGAGACGCCGGAGAATCTGTGGATCAAGTGCCCGGATTCCGGGCAGCTCGTGTTCTACAAGGACGTCGAGGCCAACCAGTTCGTCATCCCCGGCTCGAACTACCACATGCGCATGGGCGCGGTGGCGCGTCTGAAGTCGATCTTCGACAACGAGACCTGGTTCGATGTCGCACTGCCTGACGTGACGCCCGATCCGCTCAAGTTCCGCGACGAGAAGAAATATGTCGACCGCATCAAGGATGCGCGGGCGCGGACCAACCTCAACGACGCGATCAAGGTCGGCTACGGCAAGCTCGAAGGCGCGGCCGTCGTCGTCGCCGTGCAGGATTTCGATTTCATGGGCGGCTCGCTGGGCATGGCCGCGGGCGAGGCCATCGTGCGCGGGCTGGAGCTCGCGGTCGAGAAGAAGTCGCCGTTCATCGTGTTCGCCGCCTCGGGCGGCGCGCGCATGCAGGAAGGCATCCTGTCGCTGATGCAGATGCCGCGCACCACGGTCGCGGTGCAGATGCTGCGTGAGGCAAAGCTGCCCTACATCGTCGTGCTGACCAACCCGACCACCGGCGGCGTCACCGCGTCCTACGCCATGCTTGGCGACGTGCACATCGCCGAACCCGGCGCATTGATCGGCTTTGCCGGCGCGCGCGTGATCGAGCAGACCATCCGCGAGAAACTGCCGGAGGGTTTCCAGCGCGCCGAGTATCTGAAGGAGCACGGCATGGTCGACATGGTCGTGCATCGCCACGAGCTGCGTCCGACCCTGGCGCGGCTCTGCCGCCTGCTGACCAAGGCGCCGGCGCAGGATGGTGCGTCGAAAGCAGTGCAGCCAGTCGTCAGCCCCGCCCAGATCGTATCGGCGGCTGAGACAGCGCCGGCTGCGCCCCACGCGTGAACGCGTCCCCTGACAGCGCAAAGCCGTCGCTCGGCGAAGTGATCGGGCGGCTGTCGGCCCTGCATCAGAAACGCATCGATCTCGGGCTCGAGCGGATGCACCGCCTGCTCGAGCGGCTCGGACACCCTGAACGCAAGCTGCCGCCGGTGATCCACATCGCCGGCACCAACGGCAAGGGCTCGACGCTCGCCTATCTGCGCGCGACACTGGAAGCCGCCGGCTTGCGCGTCCACGCCTACACCTCGCCCTACCTCGTCCGCATCAACGAATGTTTTCGCCTCGGCCGCGCCGGCGGCGGCGTGCTCGTCGGCGATGACGAGCTGCGCGCGGCACTCGAAGAAGTCGAGCGCGTCAATGCCGGCGAGCCTGCGACGGTGTTCGAGCTGAAGACGGCTGCCGCCTTCCTTCTGTTCGCGCATAATCCTGCCGATGTCGTGCTGCTCGAAGTCGGCCTTGGCGGCCGACTCGATTCGACCAACGTGCTCGATACGCCGGCGGCCTGCGTCATCACCCCGATCAGCATGGACCACATGGATTTTCTCGGCGATACGCTGGCGTCGATCGCCGGCGAGAAGGCCGCGATCATCAAGCGCGGCGTGCCGGTGATTTGCGCCGAGCAGGCGGACGAGGCGATGGCCGTGATCGAGGCGCACGCAAAGCGCATGCGCGCGCCGCTGTTTGCCGCGAACGAAAGCTGGCACGTCAATGTCGAGCACGGGCGCCTTGTTTATTCCGACGAGCGCGGCCTGATGGATCTCGCGGCGCCGCGCCTGTTCGGCCGCCACCAGTTCGACAATGCAGGTCTTGCGATTGCGACGCTGCGCGCGATTTCGAATTTCAGGATCAATCACGCGGCATTCGAGGCCGGCATCGTCGGTGCGGAATGGCCGGCGCGGATGCAGCGCATCACCTCGGGCGAATTGCTCTCCTGGGGACCGCAGGGCTCGGAAATCTGGCTCGACGGCGGTCACAATGCCGAAGGCGGACGCGTTGCGGCAGCAGCCCTCGGCGATCTCGAAGAGCGGGTGTCGCGGCCGCTGGTCGTCATATCAGGCATGATGGCCAACAAGGACGCGCAGGGTTTTCTCGCCAATTTCGCCGGGCTCACCCGTCACATCATCGCGGTGCCGATTCCCGATGCCGAGAACGCGATGCCGGTTGACCGCCTCGCGGATGCCGCGCGCAGTCTCGGCATGCGCGTCGAGCCCGCGCCCGGCATTGAGGCCGCGCTCCGCGCCCTGGCGAAGCTCGCCTATGAGGTGCCGCCGCGCATCCTGATCACCGGTTCGCTCTATCTCGCCGGCCACGTGCTCGCCATCAACGGCACGCCTCCTGCATAGTCGGTCCCGTGTCCCGGACGCGTGCAGCCTTGGCGATGCGTAGCATCGTCCTGGCAACGCTGCTCCGCTGAGCCGGGACCCGTGCCGCGACATGGCCCCGGCTCTGCAGCGCACCGTTCCACGCTGCGCTGCGTCCGGGGCGCGAGAGCGAGGACAACAATGCGTTTAGCCGCGATTGCCGACGTGCACGGAAACGATCTCGCGCTGGAGGCGGTGCTCGCCGACATCCGCGCCCAGGGTATCGCCGACATCGTCAACCTCGGCGACATGCTGAGCGGCCCGCTCGATGCACGGCGCACCATCGAGATCCTGATGGCGCTCGATGCTGTGCACGTGCTCGGCAACCACGACCGCTATTTGCTCGATCGTCCGCCGGAGAAGATGGGTTCGTGGGACCGTCCAGCGCACGCGCAGCTCAATGCCACGCAGCTCGACTGGCTGCGTGCACAGCCGATGACGCGGGTGTTTCGCGATCAGGTCTTCCTCTGTCACGCGACGCCTGAGAGCGACGAGATCTATTGGCTCGACACGGTGCACCCTGATGGCACCGTGGCGCTGTCGCCGCTTGATCGCATCGAGCAGTTCGCGCAAGGTATCTCACAGCCGCTGATCCTCTGCGCTCACACCCATCTCGCCCGCGCCGTGCGGCTTCGGGACGGCCGCTTGATCGTCAATCCCGGCAGCGTCGGCAGCCCCGGCTATCGCGACAAGCACCCGTTCCCGCATGTCGTCGAAGCCGGCACGCCGCACGCGCGCTATGCGCTTCTCGAACTCGCTGACGGCGACTGGCAGGTGACGTTCCGCCATGTAGCTTACGATCATGAGGCGGTAGCCGCACTCGCCCGCCGCAACAATCAGCCGGAGCTGGCGAACGCGCTGGCAACGGGGTGGATCAAGTAGCCCGCCTGCGTGCGGGCTACTCCAGCAGATTCATCGGATCGGCCACCTTCTGCTTCAACTGATCGAACGTGCATTGCCGCGGGGCCTTGTCGGGGCGCCAGCGCAGGATCGAGGTGCCGTGGCGAAAACGCTCGCCGCTGAAATGGTCGTAGCAGACCTCTATCACCAGCCTCGGCTTGAGCGGGCACCACTTGGCCGAGCGCTCGGTGGACCAGCGGCTCGGTCCGCCAGGCGCGTTGCCGGTGAAGCCGGGCTCGGCGATCAACGCCTCCAGCCGGTCGGTCAGGTCAGGCTTGGCCTCGGCTTTGATCGCCGAGGTGAAGCCGACATGGTGCAGCAGGCCCTTGTCGTCGTAGAGCCCGAGCAGCAGCGAGCCGACCACCCTGCGGCCGGCGATCTTGTTGGTGGCATAGCGGAAGCCGCCGACCACGCAATCGGCGCTGCGGAATTTCTTGATCTTCTGCATGCCGTCGCGGTTTCCCGCCTGATAAGGCAGGTCGAGGCGCTTGGCGATCGCACCGTCCGAACCGCCGCCAGATTGCGCCAGCCATTTTTTCGCGGTTGTGTAGCTCGTTGTCGCCGGCGAGAGACGGAAGATGCCCCCCTTCAAATGGGCCTTGGCAAATGCTTCCAGCGCCGGCCGTCGCTCGCTTAGCGGCTTTTCGGCAAGCTGCTTCTCCCTGGCCGTCGCGAGCAGATCGAAGACGAGATAGAGCGCCGGCGTTTGCTGCGCGAGCTTCGTCACGCGGCTTGCAGCGGGATGTATCCGTTGCAGCAGCGCATCGAAGGAAAAGCCCTTGCCCTGCGGCACCACGATCTCGCCGTCGAGCGTGAAGCGATCCGCCTTCAGCGCCAGCGCCGCGGCGACAATTTCAGGAAAATAGCGCGCGAGGTCCTCGCCGGATTTCGAGCGCAGATCGACGTGAGCGCCATCACGCGACAGCAGGCAACGAAAACCATCCCATTTCGGCTCGTATTGCCACTCCTTGCCGCGCGGGATGGCGTCGACCGACCGCGCCTCCATCGCAACGAGGGAGGCGGACTTTCTCGCACGTTTTGGAGGAGGGGCGGGCAAGGGCGGGACTCGTCATGCACAGGACACGTCCCACCAACGCAAACGGCCGGCATTTCGCCGGCCGTTGTCGAAAATAATCGTAAATCGCGTGGATCAGACCGCGGAGGTGATCCACTGCTGGAGCTTCGCCTTCGGCGCCGCGCCGACCTGGCGGGAGGCCATCTCGCCGCCCTTGAAGATCATCAGGGTCGGGATCGACATCACGCCATATTTGGACGCGGTCTTCGGGCTTTCGTCGACATTGAGCTTCACGATCTTGACCTTGTCGCCCATTGCGCCGGCGATCTCGTCGAGGGCAGGAGCGATCATGCGGCAGGGGCCGCACCATTCGGCCCAGAAATCGACGACTACGGGGCCGTTCGCCTTGAGCACTTCGGCTTCGAAATCGGCGTCGGAAACCTTGCTAACGGCCATTGCAGTACCTCACTCGGTTGAAAGAATCGGCGCGAATGGGAATCGCGCCCGGGATCATGGCGTCAACCTATGAACGGCCCCTTGCCGGGTCAAGGACGCTCACGCCGAGATGAAGGGATGCCAGCGCCGCGTCCAGCGCGGGGGCTGAAATCTCCATATATTCAAGGGCCTCGGTCCAGAGCAGGACGGCTCGGATGGGCTTTTGGGGATAAAGCCGCGCCAGCACCGCCCGGTACAGGGCGAGCTGTCGGACATAGGCCGCCGGCGCCTCCGCCGCGCTGTTGGGGGCCGCCTGGTTGGTCTTGAAATCGACGATCAGAACCTCATTCGGACGAACGACCAACCGGTCGATCTGGCCCGATACCAGCGCCGGAGGACGGTCCGGCCGATCGAGCTTGCCGACAATGGCGACCTCCGCCCGGCTGCCGGCGGCAAAGACTGGGGCGAAGCGCGGCTCGGCGATCAAGGCGAGCACCTTTTCGGCGAGTGCAGTGCGGTCGGCCTCGGACCAGTCCGAGGCGTTGCGCGCCATGAAGCCGAGCGCGGCCTCGCGCCGGCGCTCCGAGGCGATGTCGGGCAGGGATTGCAGCAGCCGGTGCACCAGCGTGCCGCGTTGCAGTGCCAACGCGCGGGACTGCACCGATTCGCCTGATCGCACCGAGCGGCCTTCTCCGGAAAACTGGCCGGAGGGGCGCACGGGATCATCTTCCGCGCTCTCATGCGGCGCGGGCGTCCGCAGCCAATCCGGCAGGATGATCGTTTGGTCCGCTGATGTTGCTGGTGTGCCGAGCGCTGCGACATCCTCGGGACGGGCGAATCGAGTCACCTTCCCAAGCGGCGTCTCGATCGTTTCCTTGTTCAGGCCCGATGCGGCGAGCCCGGTGTCGATGAGGTCGTACCAGCTCAGCTTGCGGACCGTCCTCATATTGCCAGGCATGCAGCCGCCGACGATCAGCCGGTCAGCCGCGCGCGTCATCGCGACATAGAGCAGGCGGCGATATTCGTCCTCGGTCTCCTCCAGCATTGCCTTGCGCGCGTCGGCAACCGGCTTGGGGTCGTCGGCCTTGCGCCCGGCCCAGACCACGACCTCGCCTCCATTGCCGCGCGGCACGTTGATCAAACGGACCCGCTGCGAGTCCGCGGGCGACGACGTGGTGTCAACCATGAACACGACCGAAGCCTCGAGGCCCTTGGCGCCGTGAACGGTCATCACCCGCACCTCATCGCGCGAAATCTCCATGTCGCGCTTCACCTCGGTGTCGGCCGAGCGCAGCCAGGCCATGAAGCCCTGCAGCGAGGCCGGCGCTTTGCGCTCGTAGCTCAGCGCCAGCTCCAGGAACTCGTCGAGCGCGTCATTGGCCTCATGGCCGAGCCGGCGCAGGATACGCGCGCGCCCGCCGTCGCCCCCTAACAGCCAGGCGTAGAAGGCGAACGGCGTCTCCTCGCGCGCACGGACCTCGCAGGCCTCGAGGCGCCGCAGCACCGCCCTGAACTTCTCGCTTTCCGCCGCATGCTCGCCGAGCGCGCGCCGCAGCGATCCCTTGCGGGCATGGGCGAGCTGGAACAGATCGTCGTCGTCGAGCTCGAACAGCGGGCTCTTCAGCGCCACCGCGAGCGCCAGGTCGTCCTGCGGCAGTAGCAGCGCATCGGCGAGATTCATCAGGTCGATGATGCCGATGTGCTCGGTGAGCTTGAGCCGGTCGGCGCCGGCGACCGGGACGCCAGCGTGCTTCAGCGCCTGAATCACCGCATCGAATGCGTTGCCGCGTCGACGCACCAGGATCAGCATGTCGCCATAGCGCAGCGGACGGCGCTCGCCTTCGTGCCCGGTCAGCGTGCCGCTCTCGACCAGCCGCTTGATCTCGGTCTGGATGCGACGCGCGAGCTTGATCTCGGGGCTGGTGGCGGCGACACCATCGAATGGTGCGCGCCAGCCCTCGATCTCCTGCCTGTCATCGGCTTCCGCAAGGTCCCACAGCTCGATCACGCTCGGGCCGGCGTCGGCCAGCGCGTTGTGCAGGGGATGGCCGATCTCGACCGAGTGGATGCTCTTGTAGATCTGAGGATCGCGAAAGACATGGTCCACGGAGTGCAGGATCGCCGCGCCCGAGCGGAACGAATAGGTGAAGGCGACCGGATCGAATTTCAGCCCGGCCGCGGTGAACTTGCGATGCAGCTCGCGCCGGCGCGCGTCGAACTCGTGGGGCGCCGCTCCCTGGAACGAGAAGATCGATTGCTTCTCGTCGCCCACCGCGAAAACCGTGCGGTTCAGCCCCTCGCGCGCGCCTTCACCGGCGGTGAACTCGGAGATGATATGCGCGACGATGTCCCACTGCCGCGGGCTGGTATCCTGGGCTTCGTCGATCAGGACGTGATCGACGCCGCGGTCGAGCTTGTAATGGACCCAGCCCGAGGAGACGCGGTTGAGCATCGCCAGTGTCTTGTCGATGAGGTCGTCATAGTCGAGCAGGCCGCGCTCTTGCTTCTCGCGGCGGTAGTTTGCCGCCGCCGCGGTCGCGATGTGCAGCAGGGCCGCGGTGCGGTCGCGCATGGTCACGGCGCGGCGCTTCTCGATCAGTCCAGCGAGGCGCTGCGCCTCGTTCTCGAACAGACGCGCGACGGATGGATTGTGCTCGCCAAACTTCTTCGTCAGAACCGCCTTGCGGGGCAGCTTCTCATCCGTGAGGAAGAGGCAGAGATAGGCATCGACCTGCGCCGCGCCGGAAAACACTTTTGCCTCGCGGAGGCGCGTAGCCTGGTCATTGTCGGACTTGCTGCCGTCCTCCAGCGCAAAGGCGATGTCGTCCCAGCGCGAACGCGGCAGGAACGGGCCATCGAGGATCTCGGTCTCGACGTCCTCGATGCGATCACTTGCATCGACGCCCAGTACTGCCGCCATCTGCGCAGCAGCAGCTTCAGCGTTGCCGGCCTCGTCGGTCCAGGCCATGAAATGGTCGCGGCTGAGGCACGCCTCGCGCACGACCTCCTTGAAGGTGACGTCGGCGGCACTCGCCATCGCGGTGAGCAGTGCGCGGCCGGTGATCGTCTCCGGATCGCGGGCGGCTTCCAGCAGGACCTTCAGATTGGCGCGCTCCATCATGTCGTTCTGATCGCGCTCGTCGATCACGGCGAAGCGTGCCGGCACATTGGCCTCGAACGGAAACTGCTGGAGCAGGCGCGTGCACAGCGCGTGGATGGTCTGCACCTTCAGCCCACCGGGCGTCTCCAGCGCGCAGGCGAACAGTTTTCGCGCGTCGCGGCGCAACTTTGCGCTCGGATGCGGGATGCCGACGGCACGGATCGCGGCGTCCAGCCCGGCATCGTCGAGCGTGACCCAATGGCCAAGCGTGGTGAACACGCGCTCGGCCATGTTGGCGGCGGCGGCCTTGGTGAAGGTGATGCAGAGGATCTTTTCCGGCGGCACGCCAGACAGCAACAGGCGGATCACGCGCTGGACCAGCACATGGGTCTTGCCCGAGCCGGCATTGGCCGACACGAAGGCCGACGCGGTCGGATCGGACGCGCGCGCCTGCCGCGCACGAACTTCGTCGGGAATGGGACGCGGCAGCTTCACCATTCCTCGATCCCCAGGCCGCCGGCCGCAGACCATTCCTTGATCCGGGCGAGGTCGTCATAGGTGCCGTAGCGGTTCGCCCACATCGGCAGGTTCAGCGAGGTGTAGGGCTGGTTCTCGTCCTCGAAGGCGCGGATCAGTGCCTCCAGCTTGGCCCGCGCTTCTGCGGCAGCGGTATCGGGCGGCTGCGGCTCGTCGCCGGGCTTGTACTTGAGCTCGAGGATGCGCTCCTCGCCCGGCGGATTGTTGCCGCTCAGGCGGACGTAGACGAGCTGGGTGACGGACGCGCCCGCGTCGATGTCAGGGAAACCGCCTTCGCGCAGAATTGCGGCTTCCAGCGTGAGTTGCGGCGACAGACCCATGCGGACCTGCTTGCCGGTCGGCGGCTGGCCGGTCTTGTAGTCGAGAATGGCGTAGCCGCCGCCTTGGCGCCGCTCGATGCGGTCGGCGCGGGCGGAGAGGCGAAAGCTGCGGTTGTTGCCGAGCGCGATCGAAATCTCGCCGCGGGTCTCCGCCGTGATCGCCTCGATCGCATCACGCCTCGCAATCTCCCATTCGCCGAACCAGCGCGCGATGCGCTGGAAGCGCGGCCACCACAGCGCCCGCGCTTCGGGCCGCTCCATCAGCGGCGCAAAATGCTTCTCGCCGATCGCGCGCAGAACGCGTGCGGGATCGTCGGGCAGACGCGCGGCATAGGTCTCCGTGAACTCGCCGATCGCATCGTGGATCGCCGAGCCGCGGTCGGCCGCCGACAACGGCATGTCGACGGGATCGAGCGCGTCGAGCCGCAGGATGTACTTTGCGTAGATCGTGTAGGGATCGCGCAGCCAGTCCTCGATCGCGGTGACGGACATGCTCAACGGCCGCATGGCGCGCGGCGGCCGCGGCTCGGGCTGCTTGATCGGCCTGACCTCGGCGGGCTGATCGAGCGCGCCGGCGAACTGCACATATTTTTCGCCGGCGCGAACAGCAGCCTTCCAGAGATCGTCACCTGCGACCGCTTCGAGGCGATGCAGAAAGCGCGAGGCCACGGCCGGTGCGCCGCCGGCCTTGGCGGAATGGGTGAGGATCACCTCATCGCCACCGAGCAGCTGCGCGAAGTCATGAGCGGAGAGGCCGATACGGCGTTCCGGCAAATCGAGGCCGAGCTCGTGCCGCATCGGCCGGCTGAGCCAGGGATCGATGCGCGGCGCCGGCGGCCACACGCCCTCGATCAAGCCGCCGATGATGACGCGGTCGGCCTGCATCAGGCGCGATTCCAGCGGACCGTAAATCTGGAGGCGCGCTCCGGGCCTGTCGCGCCGCCGCACCGCGCGATCGCTGAATGCGGTCTGGAACACGTCGGCATAGTCAGGCAGCGGCACCATCAATCCGCTGGTGGTGCCGCCGCGCAGGAGATCGTCGAAGGCGCTCGCGAGTGCGAGGCCCTCGCGCTCCTCGAAGGCGAGCGGGATGCCCTGCTCGTCGCGCGACAGCTCGATCATGATCTCGCGATGGCGGTGCGCGAGCTCGGCGAAATCATGCGGCTTCGACGGCGGCAGGCTCTCGATCGGCGCCAGGGCTCTCTGCAAGACATTGATCAGCGCCTGGATTCGATCGAGGTCTTCGGCCTTGAGATGCGCGCGCGGCTCGGCCTTATGAAGCGCGGAGACCTCGCCGCGCCACAGTTTTGTTAGCTCGTCGCGAAAGCGGTTGAATTCGCGCAGGAGACCGCCGGTGCCGGCAGGCGGGCGCGTGCCGCGCAGAACTGCGAGCTCGAGGGCTTCGATCGCCGTCCTCCATGCGCCTTGCGCGCGGCCGAGCCGGCACAGCGGATGCTTCAGCATCGCCAGCAGCGTCGGCGGCTCCGATCCTTTGATCGCCGCTTCCGCCACAAGGCGCGCGAAAACGCCGGCGGAGGTTTCCATCAGCGCGTCGCCGCCGGAATCGTCGAAGGCGAGATCCCATCGCGTCAGCGCCGCCATCACCCGCCGCGCCAGCGCGCGATCCGGTGTCACCAGCGCCGCCGACTTGTCGAGATGCCGCGCCTCGCGCATCGCGATGGCGATCGCAAGTGCTTCCATCTCGGGATTGGAGGCCTCGACCACCGTGAGGTTTTTCATGCCGCCCGCGATCCTCGCAGCAACATCCGGCTGTTTCAGCCGGTCGTGCCAGACTTCCGTCTTGGCCGACGGCCGCATCGATTCGGAGGCGAGCAGATCGCGACCGCCGTCCGCCGGCGGCTGGAGGATCTCGACGTCGCTGCGCTTTATGCCGAACCGCTCCAGCAGCGCGTGCATGGCATATTGCGGATGATTCGAGGCCGGATGCTCGGCGAACTTGCCGAGCGAATCGCGCAACCCCCCGATGCTGCGCCAAGCATCCTCGTCAAGATCGGTGTCGAGGCCCGGCAGCACCACGGCGCCATGCGGCAGCGATGCGACCGCATGGAGGAATTTTGCGGTGGCCGGCATCGAGCCGGTCGAACCGGCCGCGATCACGGGACCATGGGAATGCGCGGTCAGGCGCTTTGCTTCCGCTGCGATCAGAAGGTCACGCCGCGCCGCGGGCTCGATGCGGTTGATCTCGGCGAGATGCGCAGGCCAGGCGATGCGAGCGATGCGCAAAAATTCGAGCGAGTGCTGCCAGTAACGGTCGAGATTATCAGGCACGAGCCCGTCGAGCGCGCTCCAGTCGACGCCGCGCGTCACCATGTCGTCGATCAGGCGGGCGAGATCGCCGGCAAGCGCAAGCGTGGAGGCGGGGCCGCCGACCACCAGCGGCGACAGCACCGGGCCCTTGGCCCAGGCGGCGACGAGCTGCGCCAGCGTCAGCCGCCGTTCCAGCTCGCCGAGCCGCGGCGGGATCTCGATCGGCATCGTGCCCGAGAACTGTTCGCCTTCGTCGGCGAAAGCGAGCTCGTCCTCGTCGATGTCGCCGAGCGCGACGATGCGCGGCAGCACCACTGCGTCCGCCTTCATCTCGTCGAGGAAGATCTCGCGGACGACGCGCATGGCGCGCCGTGTCGGCAGATACAGCGTGGCATCGGCCAGCCGCGCCGGTTCCTTGCGCGCCTCGAAGCCGCCGACCAGCTGGCCGTCGAGCAGGCGCGAGACGACCGTGCGCAGGAACGGAATTGAGAGGGGAACGCTGACGACGCGCATGGGCTGCCTGATTCGGGAATCAGGGCAATATAGGGAGGCGGGGGCGAATGGTCATGCGCCGGGAGGGAGTCGTCCCCGCTCTCCCACCGTCATTCCGGGGCGATGCGCAGCATCGAACCCGGAATCTCGAAATTCCGGGTTCGCGCTTACGCGCGCCCGGGAATGACGGGCAGTGCCGCAGGGTAGGCAAAGGCGCGCTTGCGCGCCGTGCCCACGCGTCTCTCACCGGCTTTCTGAGCTTTAATGGTGGGCACACCCTGCGGCGCGGTGCTTGGAGCGGCCCTACGCCACGCTCTCCAAAAACGCCTCTTCCGCGGCGTGCACCGCATCGGGCGTGCCGACATGCATCCAGACGCCGTCGAGGCGAAGGCCGAACAGGCGCTCCTGCTCGTTGGCGCGGTCGAACATCTTTGTCAGCGAGAACTCGCCCTGCGGCGCGTCAGTGAAGATCGCCGGCGACAGGATCGCAGCGCCGGCATAGACGAACGGGACGATCTCTTTTTCTTTGCGCTTGCGCAGGGCGCCATCCGGCGTCATGCCGTAATCGCCGCGGCCGCTATAGCCGATGCTGGTCGCGGTCGGCGCCATCAGCAGCAAGATGTCCATCCGCGCCGGATCGAAATTCTCTGCAAGCCGCGCCAAATTGGAGCGCACGCCGTCGATCCACAGCGTGTCGGAATTGACGTGGAAGAACGGCGCATCGCCGAGCAGCGGCAGCGCCTTGACCACGCCCCCGCCGGTGCCGAGCACCTGGTCGCGCTCATCCGAGATGGTCACACGCGGATGCTGCCGCGATGCGGTGTGGTCGATGATCTGGTCGGGCAGATAGTGCACGTTGACGACGGCGTCGGTGACACCCGCCTGACCGAGCTTGTCGAGCACATGATCGAGCAGCGGCTGGCCGGCCACCCGCACCAGGGGTTTTGGCATCTTATCCGTCAACGGACGCATGCGCAGGCCGAATCCTGCAGCGAGCACCATGGCTTTGGTCGGTTTGACGGGCATCAATTGCTTTCTCAGATCTGCTTTCTCTGACCTATCGATTTCGCGTTCGCAGCAATCCTAGCACGGAGTTCACCGCGCCGCACCGCATCTCAGCCGCCTTAGCCAGCCGCCGTGACGGTTGTGCGACGGGTGTTGCCGTTACGCTCCAACAGATGTGGAACGCGCCTTTTTCTTCCTGTCACCGAGCTTGAGGAAATTGACACCGATCTGGTCGCCATTGACCCAGGCCAGCTCGCAGCGCCGGTACGCGAGTCCGGTTGAGGACAGCAGCAGGAAAAATTCTTTCAGGTGGAGCCCTTCGACCGAGCCGTCGATGGTCAGCTTGGCGCCGCTCTCGGAGACGTCCTCCATGGTGCAGTCGCGCCGCCAGGTCCCGTCGATTCCCATCATCTGGGCCGGAATCCCGCGTTCGAAAACAACCCGGCTGTTGCCGCGCTGGTCCGCCTTCACTGCCATCTGCCCTTGCTCCAGCCCCGTCATTCTCCGGCTGCCTGCGGGCGATGATACCGATGGGATGGCTAACAGGCCGTAAATCAGGTTCCGGTCGGGGCGACCGGCGGCGGCACGTTGGCGAGATACCAGTCGCGCAAAGCGCTGAGCGTTGGATGAGCCAGGGAGCGCTGGAGATAGGTCCAGATCCGCGGCTGATGGCGCAAATAATGCGGTTTACCGTCGCGACGATTGAGCCGGGCGAAGGTGCCGAGCAGGCGCGTGTTGCGCTGCGCCGACATGATGGCGTAGAGCTCGGCAAAGCCTGCCGCGTCGAAGCCCGCATCGCCCGAGCGGCGCGCCTTGATGTAGCGCGACAGCAGCGTCAGCTCGATGTTTTCAGGCACGTCGATGCGGGCGTCCTGGAGCAGCGAGACGACGTCGTAGGATTGCGGCCCGAGCACGGTGTCCTGAAAATCGATCACGCCGACGCGCTCGATACCGGCGCGGTCCGCGAGCCAGATCAGGTTGGGCGAGTGATAGTCGCGGATGATCCAGGTCTTCGGCGCGGCCAGCGGCTTCTGCAAAAGCTCGCGCCACATCGCGAAAAATTCGTCGCGTGCCTCGGCGCTCAGCGGCGCGTTGCGGTCGGGCAGATACCATTCCGGCATCAAGCCGATCTCGATCAGCAGCGCCTCGATGTCAAAGACCGGAATAGCATAGGTCTGATCCGCCAGCGGCAATGTCTCCGGCAGCGTCTTGCCGTGCAGCATGGCGAGCGCGTCGGTCGCGGCCTCGTAGCGCTCGGGAATCGGGCGCGGTGGATCGCCTTCGACGACGGCTTCGCTGCCGAAATCCTCGGTAATCAGGAAGCCATGATCGAGATCGGCATGGTAGATCGTCGGCGCCGAGATTCCTTGCGCGCGCAGGCCTTCGTCGATGGCGACGAACGGCCTGACGTTCTCTGCGAGATGCACCGCCGCGCTGTAGGATTTCCCGTTATAGAGCGCAGCGCCGTCAGGCCGCTGCGGAAAGTTCATGAGGATGACGATCTCGTGGTCGCGCCGCAGCCGCGCATAGGAGCGGGTGGAGGCGTCACCCGCCATGTGCTTGCGCGTTGCATCCATGTAGCCCGACGCATCCAGGAACTCACGCAGCGCCTGCAGCCGCGCAACAGTGGCGGCGGCCTTGCCGTAACCGGTGATGTCGGCCGCGCGCGCATTTGAGCCTAGCGCCGGCCGGTGCGTCAGCGCGATGTCGATACGGTCTTCGGGCATCGCCGACGGCGCACGCTCGGGCCATTCGATCAGCACCAGCGTCGCATCGGGCAGCGGCGACAGGCCGATCTCCTCGAGCTCGCTCTCGTCCTCAACGCGGTAGAGGTCGGCGTGCATCACCGGGAAGGGCGGCAGCTCGTAGCCCTGCACGAGCGTGAAGGTCGGGCTCGGCACCTCCAGCTCGTCCTCGCCGGCGAGGTAGCGGACCAAGCTGCGGGCGGCTGCGGTCTTGCCGGCGCCGAGATCGCCGGTGAGCGTGATGACATCGCCGGGGCCGACCAGCAGCGCGAGATCGGCCATCAATTGTGCGGTGGCCGTCTCGTTGTGAAGCGCGACGGAGAATGTGGTTGGCGCGATCATTCGGCGGCGTCGCGATGCGCCGCCTGGTCGGTCGGGAACTCGCAGATCACGACCGTGCCGCGGCCGACGATCGAATCCACCCGCACCTTGCCGCCATGCAGCTCGACGAAGGAGCGCACCAGGGACAGGCCGAGCCCGGCGCCGCGGTGACGCGAGCCTTGCGAGCGGCTTTCGAACCAGTTGAAGACCTTGTCCTTCATGTCGGCGGGTATTCCGGGCCCGGAATCTGTCACGGTGAAGACCACACTGCGCTCTGTGCGCCGCGCGCTGATGCCGACGGTGGAATCCTGTGGAGAAAACCCGACGGCATTGGCGAGGAGATTATAGAGCACCTGCACCACGCGCTTCTCGTCGCCGATGAAAGTCCCGATATCGGGCGCGATCTCGACCTTGAGGCGGATGCGGTCGGTGGCGAGCCGGTCCTGGATACCTTCGGCGGCGAGCTCGATGGCCTTGCTGACGTCGACGGGTCCAAGTTCCAGCTTCATCGCGCCGGCATCGATGGTAGCGAGATCGAGGATGTTGTTGGTGAGCGCCAGCAGCGCGTTGGTCGATTTGGTGACGTAGTCGAGATATTCGGCCTGTTTCGGCGTCAGCGGCCCGGTCGAGGGATCGCTGAGGAAATGCGCGAAGCCGATGATGGTGGTGAGCGGCGAGCGCAGCTCGTAGGAGACGTGGTGGACGAAATCCACTTTCATCTGGTCGGCGGCTTCCAGCGCCTCGTTGCGCTCGCGCAGCGCGCGCTCGACATTCTCGGTGTCGGTGATGTCCTGGAACGTCAGCATGGTGGCGCCGTCGTGCAGCGGGCGGATCATGCCGTCGAGCACGCTGCCGTCCTTGCGCTCCAGCTTCAGCGGCACATCGCCGCGGTTCTCGATCGAGGTGATGGCCTCGCGGATCTGGCGCCAGACCACGGGATCGTCGAACAGCTGATGGCACCAGCCCTCGACGGTCTGGATGTGGGGCTCGTCACGCATGGCGTCGCTGGAGAGCTTCCACATCCGGACGAAGGCCGGGTTGAACAGCTGGGCCTTGCCGTTGCTGCCGAACACCGCGACGCCTTCGGCGAGGCTGTCGAGTGTCTCACGCTGGACGCGGATCAGGCCGTCGAAGCGGCGGGCGAGATCGAGGCTTTCGGTGACGTCGTCGAACAGATAGGTGACGCCGCCTTCCGGATTCGGCGTGGTGACGACGGAGAGCGCGCGCCCGTCGGGCAGATACCAGGTGTCGTGGGCGGCCTCGACCGCGCGATAGGCCTCGTGCAGCTTGGCCTTCCAGGCGCGGAAATCAGGCTGCTCCGGCAGCTTGCGCGCGGCGCGGAGCTGGTCGAGCACGCTGGAATCGTCGGGATTGGCGTCGAGGAAGGTGCGGTCGAGGTCCCACAGCCGCCGATAGGAATCGTTGTAGAAGGCAAGGCGCCGCTGGCCATCGAATACGGCAACGCCGGAGGAGAGCTGGTCCAGTGTGCGGCGATGTGCTTCGGCCATCCGCACCAGCGCCGAGCTCAGCGCATCCGCTTCGCTGGCGTCGATCGCGACGCCGACACTGCTGCTGCCGACATTGACCGCGCGCACGTCGTACATGCGCCGCTCGCCACTGACGACGATCGGCAGCCGCGAGGTGAAAGTGGCCGCGTCCTTCAGCCCCCGTTCCATCGCGGTGCGGTCGGCGCTGTCGAGCAGCTCGAGCTTGCGCTCGTGGGCATCGGCGATGCTGGCGGCCTCGGTCGCACGGACATAAGCCGGATTGGCGTAGGTGAGCGCGCCGTTCGCGGCCTTGGCCCATATCGGCCACGGTGCGGCAGCGGCAAAGCCGCGCAGCATCTCGGTCTCGTCGGAGAGCGCCTTGTAGCGCAGATGGGTTTCGGCCAGTTCGCGGCGCAGTCCGGACAGCTCGCGAATCCTGACAATGGCCTGGCCGCCGATGGCGCGGCCGATGGCCTCCAGCGTGTGGCCATGTGCGGTGGTCAGCGTCAGCTGGAACCCGTCGCCACGCTCCCGCAGCGCATCGACCGCGTGGTCCATCTGCAGCGCCGGTTCCGGCGGCAGCCAGGTTCCGAACGCCAGCACGCGCTGCGGCGAGGAATCGCGCGGCAGCACCATCGAGATGTCGCCCGTGATCTGGGCGCGGTTGTCGCCGGCGGGCCAGGAGATCATGATCTGCGGCTCGGCAAACAGCAGCGCGCCGTAGCGGTCGGCCTGGAGCTGGAGTTCCCCGATCCGCGCGCGCAGCCGCGCCTCGTTCTTCGCGGTGCGCACGCGCGTGCGCATCAACAGGATCGCGGCCATCACGGAGAAGCCGAGCAGGGCCAGCGCGGTGGCAAGCACTGCGAGTTCCTGCCGGTTGAAATCCAGCAATGTGGAGAGGGTGTCGACGAGGTCGTCGGCCTTGGCCGGCGCAGCCGGCAGCAGCGCTGCGAGAGCGCCTCCCAACAAGCTGTTGCGCGCCAACGATGTGCACGACAGCAGCGTCCGACGCATCGACACGATCACGCCTGACATAGTTGCCCCAAGACCGCACGGATTTGCGCGCGGCGACCCCCGCCGCACGCGAATCAAACGACAATACCCCCACCGCGACTCCGGCGGTAAGAGTCCAGATCGTGAACGCAAAGGCGGCCCCAAAAAAATGCGGGGCGCTGGGTTCCAGGCTCGCGTAGCTCTGCGGGTGATTTGGCTGGAATTGCCGTGTGTTAGCTTGTCGTGCGAAGCGCGCGCCCGGATCGAAGCTACGCCCCCACCCGCGTCGCTCCGCTCCGCGACCTCTCAAGCGGGAGAGGTGAATCCAACTCGCAGCTCGGCTAGCGTCCCGTTGAACCAAATCCGCCGGCGCCGCGATCCGTTTCCGACAATTTCGCCACCGGAACCAGCGCGGCCTGCACCACGGGTGCGACCACCATCTGTGCGATGCGCTCGCCGCGCTTGATCACGAACGGCCCGGTGCCGTGGTTGATCAGGATCACCTTGATCTCGCCGCGATAGTCCGCGTCGATCGTGCCCGGCGCGTTGAGCACGGTGACGCCGTGCTTGGCGGCAAGGCCCGAGCGCGGTCGCACCTGGGCCTCGAAGCCGGGCGGCAACGCAATCGCAAGGCCCGTCGGCACCAGCGCATATTGGCCGGGCGCCAGTGTCAGCGGCTCGCTCTCCGGCACTGCGGCCATCAGGTCGAGGCCGGCGGCCTCGGCGGTCTGGTAGGCCGGCAGCGGCAGGCCCTCGGCATGGGCGAGGCGCTGCAATTCGACCGCGACTTTCGTGCTCAAGATGCGGACTCCAGGGATTTACCGGTCACGCTTTTTGCGACATGCGCGACCAGCTCGATCGCAACCTGTTCCTTGGTCATCACGGGCCAGGAATCAACAGCGATCTCGCCGTCCTTCTCACCATTCTTGCGGCTTATGAGGTGGACGGTGTTGCGGTCGCCGCCCATCACGCCGGTCGCGGGTGAGACGTCGTTGGCGACGATCCAGTCACACCCCTTGCGCTGAAGCTTTGATTTCGCGTTGTCGATGAGGTGTTCGGTCTCGGCAGCAAAACCGATCACCAGCGGCGGGCGCTTGTCGGTCAGCTTCGAGATCGTGGCGAGGATGTCGGGATTCTCGACCAGCTGAAGCTGCGGCATGCTGCCTGCGGTCTTCTTCAGCTTCTGCTCGCCCTCATTGGCGACGCGCCAGTCGGCGACGGCAGCGGCGAAGATCGCGATGTCGGCGGGCAGCGCGGTCTGCACCTGCTCCAGCATCTGCCGTGCCGATTCGACGTGCTTCACTGTGACGCCGGCGGGATCGTCGAGATCGACCGGGCCGCTCACCAGGATCACCTCGGCGCCGGCGGCTTGTGCTGCGGCGGCAATGGCAAAACCCTGCTTGCCCGAGGAACGGTTGGCGATGTAGCGCACCGGATCGATCGGCTCGTGGGTGGGACCCGCGGTGATCAGCACGCGCTTGCCGGCGAGCGGCTTCGGCACTGGCGGCCGCAGCAGCCGCTCGGCGGCGGTGGCGATCTCGATCGCCTCGGACATGCGGCCGACACCGGCTTCACCCGCTTCGGCCATCTCGCCGGAATTGGGCCCGATCAGCACCACGCCGTCACGCTGGAGCTGCGCGACGTTGCGCCGCGTCGCCGCGTTGTTCCACATCAGCGGGTTCATCGCCGGCGCCAGCAGGATCTTGCGGTTGGTCGCGAGCAGGATGGCGCTGGCGAGATCGTCGGCATGGCCATTGGCCATCTTCGCCAGGAGGTCTGCGGTCGCCGGAGCCACCACGATCAAGTCGCAGTCGCGCGCGAGGCGGATGTGGCCGGCATCGAACTCGCTCTGAGGATCGAACAGATCGGTATAAACGCGCTCATGCGAGAGCGCGCTGACCGCGAGCGGCGTGACGAATTGCTGCGCGGCCTTGGTCAGCACGCAGCGGACCTCGACGCGGCGTTCCTTCAGCCTGCGGATCAGGTCGAGCGACTTGTACGCCGCGATGCCGCCGCCGATGATCAGGGTGACGCTGACCTCAGGAACCGCGCCGGTGCGCTGCGGCGTGGGGGCGGTGGATAGCGCCGGGGGCGCCGAAAAAGGCGTCAGCGGCTCCTCGCGGCCCTCGATCAGCTCCCGCAGGATGACCCGGACCTCTTCCTCGACCGACCTGTGGTTCTTGGCCGAGCGCAGCCGCAAATAGGTTTTGACGGCGTCGTCGAGCTTGCGGATGGTCAGGCTTGCCATGACAGCCCTCCAGCACGAAATGATAGCGATGCTATCATTTGCGTGATTGCACTGCAATCAGAGATTCCGGACGGCGATCAGGATTCCGATGAAGGTCGCGGCAATGATCCAGAGCGCCACGGTGCGCCAGCGATTCTTGCGGCCCTCGCTCCGGCCCATGGCGGCGATGCTCTCCGGCGACAGGCGAAGGCCTTCCCGGGTCATGGTCTCGAGCTGCTCGAGCACCGCGACCGAGCGCTGGGCGATGTCGGGCAGGCGCATCATCACGCGGGCGAGCTCGCCGCCGCCGGCGAGCGCGCCCTGCACGCGGCCGATCGGACCGAGGTTGCGCTCGATCCACTCGCGCACCACGGGGTCGGCGATCTTCCAGATATCGAGCTTGGGATCGAAGCCGCGGGCGACGCCTTCGACCACCACCATGGTCTTCTGCAGCAGGATCAGCTCGGGCCGCGTCGTCATGTCGAACAGGCCGGTGACCTCGAGCAGCAGCGTCAACAGCCGCGCCATCGAGATCTCCTCGGCGGTGCGGTTGTGAATGGGCTCGCCGATGGCGCGGATGGCCTGCGCGAAATTCTCGACCGAATGATGCGCAGGCACGTAGCCCGCCTCGAAATGCACTTCCGCCACGCGGCGATAATCACGGGTGATGAAGCCGAGCAGGATCTCGGCGAGGAAGCGCCGCTCCTTCATGCCGAGCCGGCCCATGATGCCGAAATCGACCGCGACGAGGCGGCCGGCCTCGTCCAGGAACAAGTTGCCCGGATGCATGTCGGCGTGGAAGAAGCCGTCGCGCAGCGCATGGCGGAGGAAGCTCTGGATCACCTTGCGGCCGAGATCGGGCAGATCGACCTGCGCCTCTTCGAGGCGCTTGTGATCGTTCAGCGCGATGCCGTCGATCCACTCCATGGTCAGCACGTTGTGCGTGGTGCGGTCCCAGTCGACGGTCGGCACGCGGAAGTCGGGGTCGTCCTGCGTGTTCTCCGCCATCTCCGACAGCGCGGCGGCCTCGAGCCGCAGGTCCATCTCCATCGCGACCGAGCGCGACATGGTGTTGATGACCTCGACCAGACGCAGGCGCCGCGCCTCGGCCGAATAGGTCTCGGCCTTGTGCGCGACGAAGAAGAAGTCGGAGAGATCGCGGCGGAAGCGCGCGGCAACGTTCGGCCTGAGCACCTTGACCGCGACAGGCCTGCGAATGCCATCGCGCTGCACCTCGCCGCGATGCACCTGCGCGATCGAGGCAGCTGCGACCGCCGGGCCGAAGCTGACGAACACGTCCTTGAGCGGCCGCTCCAGCGACGTCGCGATCGCAGCTTCCGCCTCTGCCTGCGGAAACGGCGGCAAGCGGTCCTGAAGGCTTTCCAGGTCGCGCGCCATGTTGAAGCCGACCACGTCGGGGCGCGTCGCCAGGAATTGGCCGAGCTTGAGATAGGCCGGACCCATCCGCGTCAACGCGCGCGAGATTCGCGGGCCCTGCTTGACGCCTCGCCGCTCGACGATGCGCGCAAGTTTCAGCGCGAGCTGGCCGGGCGGCGGCACCAGGCTGGGATCGACCGAGCCGAACACGCCCTCGCGCGCAAATACGAACGCGGCGCGGATCAGGCGCGCAATGTGGGTGAAGGCAGAGATCACAAACGCCAGCCCGAATGCAGTGCGACGATGCCGCCGGACAATGTCTGCCAGCTGACGCGGGCGAAGCCGGCGTCGCGGATCATGTCGGCGAAGACGTTGGGCCTTGGAAATTTGCGGATCGATTCGACGAGATACTGATAGGACTCGGCATCGCCCGTCACCATGCGGCCGAGCGGCGGAATCACCTTGAACGAGAACAAATCGTAGATCCGGTCGAGCCCGGGCACCTCGACGGTGGAGAACTCGAGGCACAGGAAACGGCTGCCGGGCCTCAGCACACGATAGGCCTCGCGCAGCGCCAGGTCGATCCGGGGCACGTTGCGGATGCCGAAAGCGATCGTATATGCATCAAAGCTGCGGTCGGCGAAGGCGAGCGCCTCGGCATTGCCTTCGACGAAATCGACCTGGGTGTCGAGATGGCGCTTGGCGGCACGCTCGCGGCCCACAGCCAGCATGTCGGTGTTGATGTCGCAGACGGTGGCATGGAAGCCCGCGCCGGCCGCCTTGGCGGCGCGGAACGAGATGTCACCGGTGCCGCCGGCAACGTCGAGCAACGCGAACGGCCGATCGCTCCTGGGCGGGTCGAGCGTGTTGATCATGATGTCCTTCCAGACCCGGTGCAGGCCACCGGACATCAGGTCGTTCATCAAATCATAGCGCGACGCCACGCTGTGAAACACATCGTTCACCAGCGTCTGCTTGTCCCCCAGGGGCACGTCCCTGAAGCCAAAATGCGTGGTTTCGCCCGGCCGATCCATTACTCTACTCCACGAGGCGGACCATAGCCTGCCCGCCGCAATGGCGCTATCACACCGCCTTCATAAGGTGAATGCCTGACCATGCCTGAATTGCCCGAAGTCGAGACCGTCCGCCGCGGCCTTCAGCCCGTCATGGAGGGCGCGAAAATCCTCAGGGCGGAGGCCCGCCGGCCTGACCTGCGCTTTCCGTTCCAGCCGGACTTCGTGGCCCGGCTCAAGGGGCAAGTCGTCACGGGCCTCGGCCGCCGCGCAAAATATCTCATGGCCGATCTTGCCTCCGGCGACGTGCTGCTGATGCATCTGGGCATGTCGGGCTCGTTTCGCGTCGTCAAGCCGGACAACGACGCGGCACCCGGCGAGTTTCGCTATCCGAAGGGCAAGGATTCAGCACACGACCACGTGCTGTTTCGGATGTCCTCCGGCGCCGACATCGTCTTCAACGATCCGCGCCGCTTCGGTTACATGAAAGTGATTGCGCGCAACGCGCTCGACGATGAGCCGCTGCTGCGCGGGCTCGGCCCCGAACCGCTCGGCAACGAATTCGACGCCGCGATGCTGGCGCGGTCCTGCGCAGGCAAGACCACGAGCCTCAAAGCCGCGCTGCTCGACCAGCGCGTGGTCGCGGGTCTCGGCAACATCTATGTCTGCGAAGCGCTGCACCGCTCGCATTTGTCGCCGCGCCGGATCGCCGCGACGCTCGCGACCAAGGGTCGCAAGGGCGCTGGCGGCGGCGAGCCGACCGACCACGCGAAGCGCCTGGTCAGCGCGATCCACACCGTGCTGAACGACGCCATCAAGGCCGGTGGATCGTCATTGCGCGATCACCGCCAGACCTCGGGCGAGCTCGGCTACTTCCAGCATTCCTTCAAGGTCTACGACCGCGAGGGCGAGAAATGCAAGACGCCCGGCTGCGGCGGCACGGTGAAGCGTTTCACCCAGAATGGCCGGTCGACCTTCTGGTGTCCGAAATGTCAGAAATGAGATGGATCGCAGCCGGGAGGTCGTGAGTCTCGGCGAAGACGACGATCCCACCACGCCGTCATTGCGAGCGCAGCGAAGCAATCCGGCCGGGCTGGTGACCGAATTGCTTCGTCGCTTGTGTCACCGGATAGGGAAGAGCCGCCTGGCGCCCGAGCGATCGCCCCGCTCAGTACGCCAGTGTCGTGGTCTCGTCCGCCACAAGCTCGGCGGCGACGTGCAACATGCCGTTGGCGGCCGAGATGACCTGGTCGATCAGGACATTGGTCGTAGCCTCGAGCTCGAGCCGGTTCTCGATCCAGCGCCAGAGGCCGCGGATCTCGTCGGCCGACTTGCCGTTCGGCGCGAACTCGCTGACGGCGAGGCCGCTGGCGAGCGAGTCCTGGTGGTCGTTGCGCATGACGATCAGCGGCCGTGCGAGCACCTCCGCGAGATCGAGCGCGGCTTCCTCGGCGAGCGCGCCCGCGGCGTTGTCGATGCGCTGACCGCGGATCGGGGTCTGGTTCAGCACGAAGCTGTAGGGCCGCTTCCAGGCGCGCGCGACGCTCAGCGTCGAGACGGTCGCCTCGATGTCGGCGACGGTCGGCCGGGACGGGACCAGGCAGAGGTCGGAATGACGGATCGCGGCGGTGGTCACGGCGGACAGGCCGGCCGCGGTGTCGACGATCGCGACCTGCAGGCCGCTGTCCGCCAGCATCTTGACGCGCGGCGCGAAATCGGCGGCGTGATAGATCGGCTCGACGACGACGTCGTCGTTGTTGCGGCGGCGGGCCCAGTTCGACAGCGTGCCCTGCGGATCGGTCTCGATCAGGCGGACGGTGAAGCCGGCCTGCTTGGCTGCCAGCGCGAGTCCGATGGCGAGCGTGCTTTTGCCACTGCCGCCCTTTTGGGTGGCCAGTACGATCGTATGCATGGAAAGTTCAATCCTTTGGAATGTCTGGGTCGTTGGGGTAACGCCACGCGAACGTGCATCGCTTCTCGATGCTGAGCTCTTCTCGCTCAGGACGTGCCCTGCCCGATCCAAAGGATCGCGGATGTCCGAATCAACGGTAACGATGATGGCAGAATCGGGAATGCCAGCCAATCCGTACCAACACTGGACCCGTACTCGCGCGCATGACTTGCACGCGCCGCGGGTCCGGGAGTGTCGCGCTTGCCTACTTCCGCACGCAGATCACGCGCACGACGGCGGCTCTGGCGTCGGTCGAGGTGCCGTTCGCTGTGACCGCGTTCGCTTTCAGGAAGTCGCGCACGGTGCCTGCGCTGACCATCACCGCCTGCGATGCCGGCACTGTCGTCGCAGGTCCTGCAACCATCGCGGGCTTCAGCAGCGCGATGCCGGCGAACTTGCCGTCGCCATCGATGGCCGGGCCGCCTGAAAATCCGACCGCGGGCGGCGGCGACAATGCCGAGTCGCTGCTCGTGACCGGCGCCAGTGCGCCCTTGACGCTCGATATGTTGGCGGCGCCGCCCTGGCTTTGGGGATCGGCGATGCCGACGACATCGACACTCGCCTTCATGCCACCGCCTGTGAGGCTGAGCGGCTTCAGGCCGCGCGCGCCGTAGATGTGCAGCAGCGCGAGATCGTGCTCCTTGTCGTCGGCGAGCCGGTCGGCCCTGCCATAGCCGGCAATGGTGATCGCGAGACAGCTATCGGTGACGAGGCGGTCCGCGACGATCGCGCCGTCGTCGCTGACGACGATGCCGGTGCCGTATTCGACGCTCTTGCGCGGCGGCGGCCCGGCTTGCGGCCCCGACGGGAACGCATTGAACGCGCTCGACATCGCGATCACGACCGGCTCGACCGTGTTCTCGGTGGCTTGGTCATAGAGGATCGTCATGATGCGGACCTCGTCGCCCTTGAAGGTGCCGCGGACGTAAAACTTCTTCAGGCCCTGCAATCCCGACAGCACGAAGAAGTCGGGCTTGACCACGGTGTAGTCGACCTTGCGGCCGGCCGGCTCCTTCTTCTCCGCATCCGCGAGCTTAGCCGTGGTCGGGTTCGCCTCCTTGCGGCGGCTTAGCAACACCTGCACCGTGCCGGTCGGCGAGGTCCATTTCGAGCCGTTGGCGTCGGTCACCTGCTGCGGCACCAGTTTTGCGGGAATGCCGAGCCGTGCGCCGCTGGTCATCTCGGTCACGATCTTCCAGCCGACGCTCTCCTGCTTCCGCCGCGCTGTCTCGGCGAGCGCGGCGCGCTCCTGCGGGTTGAGCACGCCGGTCGGCTTGCCGCCTTTGAGCTTCTGGTATTCCTTGATGGCTTCGACCATCCGCGTGCTGATATCGCCGGTGATGGCACCGTTATACTGGCCGACCCAGGCGAGATCGGACTGGAGCGCCAGGCGCTCTCCTTGCGTCATGCCATCCGCCGTCTCCGACGGCGTCTGGGGGGCGGGCGGCTTGATCGGAACGGTCTGGACGATTTTCGGCCTGGTGCCGGGGACCTGTGGCGTCGTCATCTGGGCGTTCGCAGCCGTGGCAGACGCCAACATCAGTGTTGCCGCAAGCATCGATCTCATGACAAATCCAGCCAGCCCATTGAACGCCAAGCCATTGAAGCACATCTCGTTGGTCGCGAACAATGTTGGGGTGGTTCAGGCCTGCAATAAGGGCCAAAACCTCATCCTGAGGAGCCGCGGAGCGGCGTCTCGAAGGATGAAGGCCGGGCTGCCGCAGCGGGCCTTCATGGTTCGCCCGGCGATGCGACGCATCGTGCGGAGACGGCGCTTCGCGTCTCCTCACCACGAGGAGTTAGAGCGAGGGCGTGGTAGGAGAGACGTACGACGATGCTGAGCCCGGACGAACTCGAACGCTACGCCCGCCACATCGTGCTGCGCGATGTCGGTGGTCCCGGCCAGGCTGCGCTGAAAAAGGCCTCCGTGCTGGTGATCGGCGCGGGCGGGCTCGGTGCGCCCGCCTTGATGTATCTAGCCGCAGCCGGCGTCGGCACGCTCGGCGTGGTCGATGACGACGTGGTCTCGCTGTCGAACCTCCAGCGTCAGGTGATCCACACCACGCCCGATATCGGCCGCCACAAGGTCGAGAGTGCGGCGGAGCGGATCGCCGCGCTCAATCCGCATGTCCGCTTCGTCGGTCACGCCACATGGCTCAATGCCGACAATGCGCTCTCGCTGGTCGGCGACTACGATCTCGTGCTCGACGGCTCCGACAATTTCTCGACGCGCTATCTCGTTTCCGACGCCTGTTTCTTCGCGAAGCGGCCGCTGATCACGGCGGCGCTCGGCACTTTCGACGGTTCGCTCACCACCATCCGCGCGCACGAGACAAACGAGCAGGGCGAGTTCAATCCGACCTATCGCTGCCTGTTCCCTGAGGCGCCCCCGCCCGGCACCGTGCCGGCCTGCGCCGAGGCTGGCGTCATGGGCGCGCTTGCGGGCGTGCTCGGCTCGATGATGGCGCTGGAGGCGATCCGCGAGATCGTCGGCTTCGGCGACGGCCTTGTCGGCCGCCTCCTGATGATCGATGCGCGCGCGATGCGCTTCGAGACGCTGCGTTACACGCGCGATCCGGCCAATCCGCTCAATGGCGACGGGCCGGTGTTCGACGATCTAAGCATCCATCGCGAGTAGCGCGTGTGCAAACAGTAGAACTCGACGCAACTGATTGGAAAACAGCTCAAGACTTTCGATCCCTCAAGGCAGCAATGGGGGCACCGGAAGGCATGGGGATAGCGTGGCCGCCTTCTTGGATTCAATTTTCGGCAGCGGAATGAATGCCCTTAAGCCTCCTTACGTCATCAAGGTCGTGAATACGGGTCAACTCGCACCAGAGCTTATGGACCTCATCCGAGATCTTTCGTCAGCGATGGAGGAGACGCGACTGCGTCGGCTTGCCCGCACAGGGGAGGACGTGGCGGTTGGTCTTGAAATCGCGAATTAGCCGGGCCCTCACAGCATGCTCGGGAGCACGCGATCCGGCGGCTTGTGGGCGTCGAGGAAGGTACGGATGTTGATGATGACCTTCTCGCCCATCTCGACGCGGCCTTCGATCGTGGCCGAGCCCATATGCGGCAGCAGCGTTACCTTGCCGGCCTTGGCGAGCCGCACCAGCTTCGGGTTCACCGCCGGCTCGTGCTCGTAGACGTCGAGGCCGGCGCCGCCGATCTCGCCGCCTTCGATCAGCTTGATCAGCGTGTCCTCATCGGTGACCTCACCGCGCGCGGTGTTGACGATATAGGCGTCCTTGCGGATCAGCTTTAGCCGCCGCGCCGAGAGCAGGTGATAGGTCGCGGGCGTATGCGGACAGTTCACCGAGATGATGTCCATCCGCGCCAGCATCTGGTCGAGGCTTTCCCAATAGGTCGCGCCAAGTTCCTCGGCGATCTTCGGGGCGACGGGACGGCGGTTGTGATAGTGGATCTGAAGGCCGAAGGCGCGGGCGCGGCGCGCCACCGCCTGGCCGATGCGACCCATGCCGATGATGCCGAGACGCTTGCCGCCGATGCGGTGGCCGAGCATCCAGGTCGGCGACCAGCCCGCCCACGGCTTTCCTTCGGTCAGGATCGAGGCGCCTTCGATCATCCGGCGCGGCACGGCCAGGATCAGCGCCATGGTCATGTCGGCGGTGTCTTCGGTCAGGACCTTCGGTGTGTTGGTGACGGTGATGCCGCGGGCATGCGCGGCCTCGACGTCGATATTGTCGACGCCGTTGCCGAAATTAGCGATCAGGCGCAGCTTGCAGTCCGGCTGGTTGACGATGTCGGCGGTGATGTGGTCGGTGACGGTCGGAACCAGCACGTCGGCGGTGCGCGCGGCTTCCGCGAGCTGCTCGCCCGACATCGGCGTGTCCTCGAGATTGATCCGCGCGTCGAACAGCTCGCGCATCCGCGTCTCGATCGAGTCCGGCAGCTTGCGCGTCACCACGACGAGGGGCTTTTTCTTCACCGACATGTCCTGCCCTCATGAGGCGCTCGCTGCCGCCTCTGTCACCAAAGGCTGGCCGTTCAGGCCTCATTAACCCGGTTGTTCGACACTGCCCTTGCCGTGTCGTCCCCGGCGTTTCCTTGAAGCTCTCCCGACATTTCCGGCCGGAAAATCGGGGCAAACTGGTTGTTCAACTGCCCGTCCTCTCTAGCAGAAGGCCGGGCCAAGACAAGAACCACGGGTCAGCTTCGGGAACACCCGCGTGGGGCGGGTGGGGCGCAAAGGCGGGGTATGGAATTTGGGGAGAGGACCTGGCCCGACCGGGTCTTCGACAGGAGACGGGTTGATGGCGTTGGGGCGTTTTTGTTCGGTGATGGCCCTCGTTTGTACCTGGTTGGGCGCCTCGGTCGGCCCCTCGCATTCGGCCAAGGACAACACGCCCCAGACTGCCAGCGGGCTGCCCGTGCCGCGCTATGTCAGCCTCAAGTCCGACCACGTCAACGTCCGCGCCGGTCCGACCAAGGACAATGACGTCGCCTGGGTCTACACCCGCGCCGGCCTGCCGGTCGAGATCACGGCGGAGTTCGAGAACTGGCGCCGGGTGCGTGATTCCGAGGGCGCCGAGGGCTGGGTCTATCACTCGCTGCTGTCGGGCCGCCGCACCGCAGTCGTCACCATGAAGCACAAGGACGATCTGGCGCCGATTTACGATCGCGCCGATCCCGAAAGCGCGGTTGCAGCAAGGCTCCAGGCCGGCGTGATCACCCAGGTGAAAAAGTGTGCCGCAAACTGGTGCCGCGTCACCGGCAACGGTTTTGACGGCTGGATCCAGCAGGAACGCCTCTGGGGCGTCTATTCGGACGAGCAGGTGAATTGACGCGAAGCGTCATCCCAAGGCGATGCAAAGCATCGAGCCCGGGATCTCGAGATTCCGGGTCTGGTGCTGGCGCGCCATCCCGGAATGACGAGTCAGAACGACAATGGCCGGGAGCGGAATAAGCCCGACCATGTCGATCAAATCGGCAGCTTCGGACCGATCTCAGCGCTTCTTGCGCAGCCGCACGACCATGTCGATGCGGGAGATCTCGTAACCTTCCGGCACCTCCGGCATCTTGGACAGCGCCAGATGCGGATCCTCGATATCGACCAGCTCATGGCTGTTCTCGAGGTAATAATGGTGGTGGGTGGTGACGTTGGTGTCGAAATAGGTCTTGGTGCCGTCGACGCTGACCTGGCGGAGCAGGCCGGCGTCAGTGAGCTGGTTCAGCGTGTTGTAGACGGTCGCCAGCGACACCGGGACCTTGGCGAGGGTCGCTTCCTCGTAGAGCATTTCAGCCGTAAGGTGGCGCGCGCCCTTGCCGAACAGCAGCCAACCGAGCGCCATGCGCTGGCGCGTCGGGCGGAGGCCGGCCGACTGAAGCATTTCGTTGACGTCGTGCCACGGGCAGCCGGTCAGCGCCGGCTGGCGGCCGGACAGCAGGGTCGCCGTGTGGGCATCGTCATCGTGATGATGCGGTGTATTCTCGCTCATTTCCAGATTTCGGCACGCATTGACACTATCTATCTGCAATATATGGACAGATAGATGCAGATGCAAGTTTCTCGCAACTAGAGAGGTTCTAATCACCCTTGGAACTGGGCGCGGACCCCCGTCATTTTACCTTCATGACAGCGCTTTGCCACCGAAATGGCGTGTGTTAGAGAGCGCGCGGTTCCGCTAGCCGATTTTGGTGCGGCCAGGCAGGGAAAGCCAGGCCGGCAGTCCATCCGGGCGGCCTTTGCGGGAGCGGCGCCCGGCGGTGGCACTTGGCGTTGCTCTCCGATCGAGACGGGGCCCATTTTCGCCAAAAAACGCCGCTCAATCGGGATTAGAACAGAGGCTCGTGCATGCTGAACAAGCGCAACGGTTACGAATATGAAGATCTGCTGGCATGTGCCCGCGGCGAGATGTTCGGTCCAGGCAATGCCCAGCTGCCGTTGCCGCCGATGCTGATGTTCGACCGCATCACGGAAATTACCGACACCGGCGGCGAGTTCGGCAAGGGCCTGGTCCGCGCCGAGCTCGACGTGAAGCCCGATCTCTGGTTCTTCGGCTGCCACTTCAAGAATGATCCGGTGATGCCCGGCTGCCTCGGCCTCGATGCGCTGTGGCAAATGGTCGGCTTCTATCTGGGCTGGATCGGCGGCGAAGGTCGTGGCCGCGCCCTCGGCCTCAGCGAATTGAAGTTCGGTGGCCAGGTGCTGCCCGAGGCCCGCAAGGTTGTGTACAACGTCGATATCAAACGCGTGATGCGTTCAAAGCTGGTGCTCGGTATCGCCGACGGGTGGCTTTCGGTCGATGACCAGATTATTTATCGCGCCAAGGATCTGAAGGTCGGCCTGTTCAAGCAGGGCACGAGCCTGGGCTGAGCGCATTAGCAAGAAGACAACGATTAAGGCGAGGCTGTCATGAGGCGGGTTGTGGTCACCGGGATGGGCATCGTCTCGTCGATCGGAAACAACACCCAGGAAGTGCTTGCGAGCCTTCACGAGGCGAAGTCGGGCATTTCGCGGGCTGAGAAATATGCCGAACTCGGCTTCCGTTCGCAGGTCGCGGGTGCGCCGACGATCGATCCCGCGACGGTGGTCGACCGCCGCGCGATGCGCTTTCTCGGACAGGGCGCGGCGTGGAATCACATCGCCATGGAGCAGGCGATCCAGGACTCCGGCCTGTCGCCCGACGAGGTCTCCAACATCCGCACCGGCATCATCATGGGCTCCGGCGGCCCCTCGGCGCGCACCATCGTCGAATCCGCCGACATCACCCGCACCAAGGGCCCGAAGCGCGTCGGTCCGTTTGCGGTGCCGAAGGCGATGTCGTCCACGGCCTCCGCGACGCTCGCGACCTGGTTCAAGATCAAGGGTGTGAACTACTCGATCTCCTCGGCCTGTGCGACCTCGAACCACTGCGTCGGCAACGCCTATGAGACGATCCAGATCGGCAAGCAGGACGTCATCTTCGCCGGAGGCTGCGAGGAGCTCGACTGGTCGCTGTCCGTGCTGTTCGACGCCATGGGCGCGATGTCCTCGAAATACAACGACACGCCCGCCACCGCCTCGCGTCCCTACGACCTCAATCGCGACGGTTTCGTCATTGCCGGCGGCGCCGGCGTGCTGGTGCTGGAAGAGCTCGAGCATGCCAAGGCGCGCGGCGCGCGCATTTACGGCGAGATCGTCGGCTACGGCGCGACCTCGGACGGCTACGACATGGTTGCGCCGTCGGGTGAAGGCGCCGAGCGCTGCATGCGCATGGCGATGTCGACGGTGAAGACCAAGGTCGACTACATCAACCCGCACGCGACCTCGACGCCCGCCGGCGATCCTCCGGAAATCGAGGCGATCCGCAAAGTGTTCGGCGTCGGCGAGAAGTGTCCGCCGATCTCGGCGACCAAGGCGCTGACCGGCCACTCGCTCGGCGCCACCGGCGTGCAGGAGGCGATCTATTCGCTGCTGATGATGAACAACGGCTTCATCTGCGAGAGCGCGCACATCCAGGAGCTCGATCCGGTGTTTGCCGACATGCCGATCGTGCGCAAGCGGATCGACAACGCCAAGATCGGCACCGTGCTGTCGAACTCCTTCGGCTTCGGCGGCACCAACGCCACGCTGGTGTTCAGTCGGCTGGATGCGTGAGGCCTTGCATACGCTGGTAGTTTTCGTCATGGCCGGGCTCGTCCCGGCCATCCACGTCTTTGCTACTAGCTGCGAGAGTACGTGGATGCCCGGGACAAGCCCGGGCATGACGGAGAGCGGAGCGTAATTACGAGATGGAAGGTTTGATGAAAGGCAAGCGCGGTCTGATCATGGGCATCGCCAATGATCATTCGATCGCTTGGGGCATGGCGAAGACGCTGCATGCCCACGGTGCCGAGCTTGCCTTCACCTTCCAGGGCGAGGCTCTCGGCAAGCGCGTCAAGCCGCTGGCGGAATCCCTTGGCGTCGATCTGGTGCTGCCGTGCGACGTCGAGGACATCTCCAGCGTCGATGCCACCTTCGCTGCACTCCGCGAAAAATGGGGCAAGCTCGATTTCGTCATTCACGCGATCGGCTTCGCCGACAAGAACGAGCTGAAGGGCCGCTACGCCGACACCAGCCGCGAGAATTTTTCGCGCACCATGGTGATCTCCTGCTTCTCCTTCACGGAGGTTGCAAAACGCGCGGCCGAGCTCATGACCGACGGCGGCAGCATGATCACACTGACCTTCGGCGCCTCCGAGCGCGCGATGCCGAATTACAACGTTATGGGCGTCGCCAAGGCGGCGCTGGAAGCCTCCGTGCGCTACCTCGCCGCCGATTTCGGACCGCGCGGCATCCGCGTCAACGCGATCTCCGCCGGCCCCATCCGCACGCTCGCCGGCTCCGGCATCGGCGAGGCGCGCGCCATGTTCGCCTTCATGCAAAAGCATTCGCCGCTCCGCCGCGGTGTCACGCTCGAGGAGCTCGGCGGCTCGGCGCTGTATCTGCTGTCGGAGCTGTCAGGCGGGGTCACCGGCGAAATCCACTATGTCGATTCCGGCTACAACATCGTGCTGATGCCGCGCCCCGACGATTTGAAGACGGAATAGCCGCGATTTTCCGTAGGGTGGGCCAAGCGCAGCTTGCCCACCATCTGGTACTTGGGCACGTCGCTTGCGTTCCTTTGCCACCCTCGACCGCGCTGGGGCTCGTTGCGGCCGACGGCAAGGGTTTTGATCTCGGCCTCCGCTATGGCCTGTCGGCGACGTCCTCCGGACTGGTCCAGCAATCCGGGCTCGCCGTCCTCAAGATCAAACTCTAAGCGGGCTGTTCAGCCCGCCGCGATCTTCTCCGCGCGCTGAAACGCGGGCCGCGCCATGCAGCGCGCGATATAAGCGTCGAACGCGGGGCGCGACGGCACCATCTTGAACAAGCGAACCGCAAAGTTCAGGCCCGAGCCGACCGTGACGTCGGCGGCCGAAAATTCCTCGCCGAGAATCCACGGGCCCTTCTCGAGCGCAGCTTCCAGCACGTCAAAGACTTGCGTCGCGCTGCCCCAGGCCGCGGTCGAGGTCGGCACCTCGATCTTGGTGAAGATCTGGATGATGGCCGGCTCGATGCAGCCGGGCGAGAAGAACAGCCACTGCAGGTAGCGCGCGCGGCGTGGATCGGTCACGGCCGGCGCCAGCTTCGTCTCGGTATAGCGGTCGGCGATGTAGGCGCAGATTGCGGCGGCTTCGCCGAGCGCAGCATCGCCGTCGCTGAGTGCCGGCACCTTGCCCATGGGATTGATCTTGAGGAACTCGGGCGCCTTCTGCGCGCCGGTCGAGATGTCGGTCAGCACGCGCTCATAAGGCAGGCCGCTCTCTTCCATCAACCAGAGCGTCGTAAACGAGCGCGAGCGGGGCGACCAGTAGAGTTTGATCATGGAGAGATTCCCTTTCCACCGGTAGTACTTCATCACAAACCCGTTCGACGGTTCGATCTCTTCCTTCTCGAACACAAAGCCTTCGCGCTCATACCAGCGCCAGGCCTTTTCGTTCTCGCGCACGCAACGAAGATGCATTTCGTCCGGCATTTGCGTGCGCGTGAAGGCGAGCAATTGCCGCCCGATTGATTGTCCCTGATAGGCGGGCGCGACGAACAGCATGTCGAGACAGAGCTTTGGCAGATGCAGCGCCAGCATCGCTGCGATGGTGCCGTTGTCGTCGGCGACGTACAGGCTCCAGCCGTTCTCCATCTCGCGCCGGATCCGCGCGCGCAGGTTCGCGAGCAGGAAGTCGCTGGCCTCGGCGAGCCCGGTCGAGACCCAGCTCTCCATCCAGACCCGGCCGATCTCGTCATATTCCCCGGTGCGCGCGGGGCGGATGACCAGATGCGGCATCTCAAGCCCGCGGGCTGCGCGCGGCCTGGCGCGGTCTTGCCTTGCCGGCCGACAGGCACACCACCTCGGAGATTTGCAGGAGCTGGCGCGCCAGCGGGCTGGTCTTGCGCCAGACCATCCCAATGGTGCGCGAGGGTTGCGGGTCGCGGAAGCGCGCTAGCGAGACCGAAGCCGATCGCGTCTCCACCGGCACCGCCATCTCAGGGATCAAGGTGACGCCGATGCCGGCGCTGACCATCTGGACCAGCGTCGATAGCGAGTTCGCATCCAGCATCTCGCGCGGCGGCGCCGATTGCATGTTGCAGAACGACAGCGCCTGGTCGCGGAAGCAGTGTCCCTCCTCGAGCAGCAGCAGGCGCATCTCGCGCATCATCTCGCGCGAGGGCACAGGTGTGCCCTCATCGGAGCCCGGGCGCACCAGCAGGAATTTCTCGTCGAACAAGGCGACCTCGGTCAGCGAGGGCTCCGATACCGGTAGCGCCACGATGGCAGTGTCGAGCCGGCCCTCGACCAGCTCCTGGATCAGCCGCGGCGTCATCGTCTCGCGCACGCGGATGTCCAGCTCCGGATGCAGGCGCGTGAGATTTTTCGTGATCTTGGGCAATAGATAGGGCGCGATCGTCGGGATCATGCCGATGCGCAGGCGGCCGGCAAAACGGTCCCGCGACGCCCGGGCGAAATCGCCGAGCTCGTCGACCGAGCGCAAAATCTCGCGGACGCGCTGGGCGAGTTCCTCGCCGAACCGGGTCAGTGCCACCTGCCGGGCGCTGCGCTCCAGCAGCAGGCCGCCGAGCGCCTCCTCCAGCTCCTTGATCTGCATCGACAAGGCCGGCTGCGAGATCGAGCAGGCCTCCGCCGCGCGGCCGAAATGGCCGTGACGGGCCAGCGCATCGAAATATCGGAGCTGGCGCAGCGTCAGATTGATCATCAGAAAATCCTATCGCAGCGATCACTAAAGTCAACTTCACCTGATAGGAGGTGGCGCTTAGAGTGGTTCTACCTGGTCAAGGGCGCGAGTTCGACGCCGCCAGAGGAGGTATTCATGGACGACACTTCGAAGTGCCCGTTTTCGGGCGGAAAACCCACGCGCACAAACCGCGACTGGTGGCCGACGCAGCTCAACATCGAGGTGCTGCACAAGAATTCCGATCTGTCCGATCCGATGGGCAAGGAATTCGACTACGCCAAGGAGTTCAAGTCGCTCGACCTGGACGCGGTCATCAAGGACCTCACCGCCCTGATGACGGATTCGCAGGAATGGTGGCCCGCCGACTTCGGTCATTACGGCGGTCTGATGATCCGCATGGCCTGGCACAGCGCGGGCACCTACCGCATCACCGACGGCCGCGGTGGCGCCGGCGCCGGTCAGCAGCGCTTCGCACCGCTCAACTCCTGGCCCGACAATGCCAATCTCGACAAGGCGCGCCGCCTGCTCTGGCCGATCAAGCAGAAATACGGCCGCAAGATTTCCTGGGCGGATCTGATGGTGCTCGCCGGCAACGTCGCGCTGGAATCGATGGGCTTCAAGACCTTCGGTTTCGCCGGTGGCCGTGCCGATGTCTGGGAGCCGGAAGAGCTCTATTGGGGCCCCGAAGGCACCTGGCTCGGCGATGAGCGCTACAGCGGCGAACGCCAGCTCGCCGAGCCGCTCGGCGCCGTGCAGATGGGCCTCATCTACGTCAATCCGGAAGGCCCGAACGGCAAGCCGGATCCGCTCGCCGCGGCCAAGGACATCCGCGAGACCTTCTTCCGCATGGCGATGAACGACGAAGAAACCGTCGCGCTGATCGCCGGCGGCCACACCTTCGGCAAGACCCATGGTGCCGGCGATCCGTCGCTGGTCGGCCCGGAGCCGGAAGCGGGCGCGCTGGAAGACCAGGGCCTCGGCTGGAAGAGCAAGCATGCCTCGGGCCTCGCGGGCGATGCCATCACCAGCGGCCTCGAGGTGACCTGGACGCAGACCCCGACCAAGTGGAGCAACAACTTCTTCGAGAACCTGTTCAAGTACGAATGGGAGCTGACGAAGAGCCCGGGCGGTGCGAATCAGTGGGTGGCGAAGGGTGCCGATGCGATCATTCCTGACGCCTTCGACAAGTCGAAGAAGCATCGGCCGACGATGCTGACGACGGACCTCTCGCTGCGCTTCGATCCCGCTTACGAGAAGATCTCGCGCCGCTTCCTGGAGCACCCGGATCAGTTCGCGGACGCTTTCGCCCGCGCCTGGTTCAAGCTCACCCATCGCGACATGGGCCCGATCCAGCGCTATCTCGGTCCGTTGGTGCCGAAGGAGACGCTGATCTGGCAGGATCCGATTCCGAAGGTCGATCACGAGCTGGTCTCTGATCAGGACATCGCGGCGCTGAAGGGCAAGATCCTGGCTTCGGGCCTCTCGGTCTCCGAGCTGGTTTCGACCGCCTGGGCGTCGGCCTCGACGTTCCGCGGCTCGGACAAGCGCGGCGGCGCCAATGGTGCGCGCATCCGTCTTGCTCCGCAGAAGGACTGGGAGGTGAACCAGCCGGCCCAGCTCGCCAAGGTGCTCGGCAAGCTCGAAGCGATCCAGAAAGAGTTCAACGCCTCGTCAGGCGCGAAGAAGGTCTCGCTCGCGGACCTGATCGTGCTCGGCGGCACCGCGGCGGTCGAGAAGGCCGCCAAGGATGCCGGCGTCGACGTCAAGGTCGGGTTCACGCCGGGCCGCATGGATGCTTCGCAGGAGCAAACCGATGCGGCCTCGTTCGCACCGCTGGAGCCGCGGGCCGATGGCTTCCGCAACTATGTCGGCAAGCGGCAGCAGTTCATGCAGCAGGAAGAAGCCCTGGTCGATCGCGCGCAGCTTCTGAAGCTCACCGGCCCCGAGTTGACGGTGCTGGTCGGCGGCCTGCGCGTGCTCGGCGCCAATGCGAACGGGTCGAAGCACGGCGTGTTCACCTCGAAGGTGGGCACGCTCAGCAACGACTTCTTCGTCAATCTGCTCGACATGAGCACGCAGTGGACGCCGGTCGCAGACGGCACCTACGAGGCGCGTGACCGCAAGACCAACGCGGTGAAGTGGACCGGCACCCGCGTCGATCTCATCTTCGGTGCGCACTCGCAGCTCCGCGCCTTCGCCGAGGTCTACGCGACCTCGGATTCCAAGGAGAAGTTCGTCAAGGACTTCGCCAAGGCCTGGACCAAGGTGATGAACCTCGACCGCTACGACATCTCGGCGTGAGGCTTTGCACCTCTCCCGCTTGCTTGCGGGAGAGGGCGCGCAGCTCTCCTGGGACGAGCACACAACAAAAAGGGCGGCCTCTCTCTTGGCCGCCCTTTCTTTTTTGATGTCGTAGAGCGATTTACTCGCCGGCGGCTTCGCGCGGGGCCTTCTCGCCCTCGGCGGCCTTGTCCTTGGCTTCGAGGTCCTCGCCAGTGGTCTGGTCGACCACTTTCATCGACAGGCGGGTCTTGCCGCGGTCGTCGAAGCCGAGCAGCTTGACCTTGACCTTGTCGCCTTCCTTGACGACGTCAGAGGTCTTCTGCACGCGGTTGGCCGCGAGCTGGCTGATGTGGACGAGGCCGTCCTTGGAGCCGAAGAAGTTCACGAAGGCGCCGAACTCCATCACCTTGACGACAGTACCGTCATAGATTTGGCCGACTTCCGGTTCGGACGCGATCGACTTGATCCACTTGATCGCGGCCTTCATCGCCTCGCCATCGGAGGAGGCGACCTTCACGGTGCCGTCGTCCTCGATGTTGACCTTGGCGCCGGTCTTCTCGACGATCTCGCGGATCACCTTGCCGCCGGTGCCGATCACTTCGCGGATCTTGTCTGTCGGGATCTTGAAGGTCTCGATTCGCGGCGCGTATTCGCCGAGCTCGGCGCGCGCTGCGGTGAGCGCCTTGGCCATCTCGCCGAGGATGTGGATGCGGCCTTCCTTGGCTTGGCCAAGGGCGACGCGCATGATCTCCTCGGTGATGCCCTCGATCTTGATGTCCATCTGGAGCGAGGTGATGCCCTGCTCGGTGCCGGCGACCTTGAAGTCCATGTCGCCGAGATGGTCCTCGTCACCGAGGATGTCCGAGAGAACCGCAAAGCGCTTGTCCTCGAGGATCAGGCCCATCGCGATGCCCGCGGTCGGCCGCTTCAAGGGCACGCCGGCGTCCATCAACGCGAGCGAGGCGCCGCAGACCGAAGCCATCGATGAGGAGCCGTTGGACTCGGTGATCTCCGACACCACGCGGACCGTGTAGGGGAATTCGTGGTGCGGCGGCAGCACCGGGTGGATCGCGCGCCAGGCCAGCTTGCCATGGCCGATCTCGCGGCGCTTGGTGCCGCCGAGGCGGCCGGTCTCGCCGACCGAGTAGGGCGGGAAGTTGTAGTGCAGCAGGAACGTTTCCTTGTACGTCCCCGACAGCGCGTCGATGTACTGCTCGTCCTCGCCGGTGCCGAGCGTGGTCACGACCATCGCCTGGGTCTCACCGCGGGTGAACAGCGCCGAGCCGTGGGCGCGCGGCAGCACGCCGACTTCGGCGATGATGTTGCGCACGGTCTTGACGTCGCGGCCGTCGATGCGCTTGCCGGTGTCGAGGATGTTCCAGCGGACGATCTTGGCTTCCAGCTCCTTGAACACGCCGGCAACGCGGAGCTTGTCGTATTTCGGCTCCTGGCCCTCCGGGAAGTAGTGGGCCATCACCTTTTCCTTGGCGACGCCGACCGCGGCATAGCGCTCCTGCTTGATCGGGATCGCGTAGGCGGCGCGCAGCTCCTGCTCGATCAGGCCGAGCATTTCCTTCTCGAGCGCCGAATTGTCGATCGCGGTGACTTCGCGCGGCTCCTTGGCAGCCTTCTCGGCGAGCTCGATGATCGCGTTGATGACAGGCTGGAAGTGGCGGTGACCGAACATCACGGCGCCGAGCATGATGTCTTCGTTCAGCTCCTTGGCTTCCGATTCCACCATCAGCACGGCGTCGGCGGTGCCGGCGACGACGAGGTCGAGCTGGGTGTCGACCATCTCGTCGAGCGTCGGGTTGAGGACGAATTCGTCATTGGCAAAGCCGACGCGGGCGGCGCCGATCGGGCCCTTGAAGGGCGCGCCGGACAGCGTCAGCGCAGCCGAGGCCGCGACCATCGCGACGACGTCGGGATCGTTCTCCATGTCGTGCGAGAGCACGGTGACGATCACCTGCGTCTCGTTGCGCCAGCCGTCGACGAACAGTGGACGGATCGGACGGTCGATCAGGCGGGAGACCAGCGTCTCCTTCTCGGTCGGACGGCCCTCACGCTTGAAATAGCCGCCGGGAATGCGACCCGCGGCGTAGGCCTTCTCCTGATAGTCGACGGTCAGCGGCAGGAAGTCGACGCCTTCGCGCGGCGCCTTCGCGGCGACGACGGTGGCGAGCACCACGGTCTCGCCATAGGTGGCGATGACGGCGCCGTCGGCCTGGCGCGCGATCTTGCCGGTTTCCAGCTTGAGAGGGCGTCCGCCCCAGTCGATCTCGACTGAATGCTTATTGAACATAGAGGTCTTCTTTCATGGGTTCTCGAAAGAAGGGACGGCGCTCGAAAAACAAAAACCATGCGCAAGATTGCGGGACGCTGATCGAAGCGGGCGATCAGCGTCCTGCGATCCTGCCATGGTTTTTGGATGTCGGATGGCGTCCATCCTTTCGGGTCATACGGGCGCCTTGCCCGTTGTGTCCAGCCGCCGGATTGCTGCTGGACTGTCAGTCGGCACGAACGCGAACACCGAACCGCGGTGCTCGCCGATCATGCCTCGGATGCTTGCCGTCACTCGAGCGTGATCCGGAAAAGTCCGAAGCGGTTTTCCGAAAGATCATGCTCAAACAACGATCCAAAGAACGATTCTCATCGCGCTTTGGGCCCGCATCCGACGCGCACGCAGCCTCGATCAAAAACCTTTAAATAAGTGCTTTCGTTCGAAACCACGCAAAAACGCGCGCCAGTGGCGCGCGCAGGAACACTTAACGACGAATGTTGTGCTTCTCGATCAGCGCCTTGTACCGCGCCTCGTCCTTCTTCTTGAGATAGTCGAGGAGCGAACGGCGGGTCGAGACCAGCTTCAAGAGGCCGCGACGCGAATGGTTGTCCTTCACGTGGGTCTTGAAATGGTTGGTCAGGTTGTTGATGCGTTCCGACAGGATCGCGACCTGAACCTCGGGCGAGCCGGTGTCGCCGGCCTTGGTGGCATTCGTCTTGATGACTTCCGCTTTGCGTTCTGCGGCAATCGACATCGTCAATTTCTCTCGTTGCGACCGGGGCTGGCAGTCAGGCCGGTCAGGTTGAACACACGCTTGGGGATGATTTCGCCATTGCCGACTTCGGCAAGCGCCAAAAGACGGCCTGCCACCGTGACATAGACTGTGCCGCTACAAGTGGGCGCATCCCGTCCGCGCAACAAAACGGCTTGGCCCCGATGGAGCCTTGCCGCATCAGCCCGAGTGACGGCCAGTGCCGGGATGTCGTCCAGCGCGGTCTCAACGGGCATGAGCGCATCGGCGAGGCTGCCCTCGCCGGACGCGGCTCTATCGCACAAAGCCTCCAACTGATCCAGCGGAATCATGTCGTTTTCGTCAAATGGACCGACCAGGGTCCGCCGCAGCGCGCAGATATGGCCGAAACTGCCGAGAATCCGGCCCATATCGCGGGCCAACGCCCGGACATAGGTACCCTTGCCGCACTCGGCCTCGAACACGGCCCGGTTGTTATCCGGTTGATCGACAAGGGTTAAATGGTGAATCTCGACGGGGCGGGGCGCCAGTTCCACGACCTCGCCGTCGCGGGCGAGGTCATAGGCCCGCTCGCCCTGGATCTTGATCGCGGAATAGCGCGGCGGGATCTGCTCGATCACGCCGGTGAAGCGGGGCAGCAGCGCCAGGATGGCTTCCCGGGTCGGGCGCTGGTCGGAGGTCGCGGCGACGCGGCCCTCGATGTCGTCGGTGTCGCGCTCCTCGCCCCAGCACACGGTGAACTGGTAGCGCTTGCGACCGTCCATGACGAAGGGGACGGTCTTGGTGGCTTCCCCAAGGGCAATGGGCAGGCCGCCCGAGGCGAGCGGGTCGAGCGTGCCGGCGTGGCCGGCGCGCTTGGCATTGAACAGGCGCTTGAGCACCGCGACGGCCTGCGTCGAGGTCATGCCGATCGGCTTGTCGAGCACGACCCAGCCATGGACGTCGCGGCGGTCGCGGCGGACTTGGTTGCCCTTCTGCTGCCTGGCGCGCGGATCGTTGTTGACGCGCCGCGGCTCCTGATGCGGCTGGGAATCGCCGCCGAGATCCGCAAAGTTATTTTTCGTCACGTCGCGCTGATCGGCATCGTTGACGCCGATCGTGCCGTGTACGGGGTCCATCGTCATTGCTCTTCTTCCCGATCCGAATCCGGATCCTGTTCCAGGTCCTTCTGCACCGCAGGTGTTCGCAAAAGCTTCTCGATCCGTTCCGCTTCGTCGAATCGTTCGTCGACGCGGAAGCGAATGTCAGGTGCAAATTTCAGGTTAATGCGCCGCGCGACTTCGCCGCGCAGGAACTTCTTGTTGCGCTCGAGCGCAGCGATCACGATCTCGGTGTCGCGGCCACCGAGCGGCATCACGTAGATTGTCGCGAGCTTGAGGTCGGGCGACATCCGTACCTCCGGCACGGTGATGATGTGACCTTCGAGGTCCGCATCATGCACATTGCCTTGCGCCAGAATCTCGGCCATCGCATGGCGAACCTGCTCGCCGACGCGCAACTGGCGTTGCGAGCCGCCGGGCGCGGAACTTTTCTTCTGGTGGTGGCGGGGCATCGTCGAAAATCACCTCGTCGTGCCCGTGTTTGGGACACGAGCATTGTCATTTGTCCTGTTGAAACGAATGAGGCGTGGATGGCCGGAAAAATCCGGCCATCGCACTCCCGCAATTTCAGCTCAAAAAGATCCGGGCGCTTCGGTAAGATTTGGACTTACAGGGAGCGCTGGATCGTCTCCACGCGATAACACTCGATCACGTCACCGGCACGCATGTCGTGATAGTTCTCGAAGGCCATGCCGCATTCCTGACCGGACTGGACTTCCTTCACTTCGTCCTTGAAGCGCTTCAGCGTCGACAGCTTGCCTTCGTGCACGACGACGTTGTCGCGGATCAGGCGCACATTGGCGCCGCGTTCCACGGTGCCGTCGGTGACGCGGCAGCCGGCGACCTTGCCGACCTTGGAGATGTTGAAGATCTCCAGGATCTCGGCATTGCCCAGCATGGTTTCGCGCAAGGTCGGCGCGAGCAGACCGCTCATCGCCTTCTTCACGTCGTCCACGAGGTCGTAGATGATGTTGTAGTAGCGGATCTCGATGCCGTTGCGCTTGGCGGCCGCGGCAGCTTCCTTGTTCGCACGAACCGAGAAGCCGATGATCGCGGCGTTGAAGCCTTCCGCGAGCGTCACGTCGGATTCCGAGATGCCGCCGACGCCAGCATGCAGGATGCGGGCAGCGACTTCGTCGGTGCCGAGCTTCTCCAGCGAGCCGAGGATCGCTTCCAGCGAGCCCTGCACGTCGGCCTTGACGATCAGCGGGAACTCCTTGCGGCCCGCCGTCTTCAACTGCGACATCATCTGCTCGAGCGAGCCGCGCATGCCGGAGATCGAGGCCGCCGCGTTCTCGCGCTTCTGGTGCGCGCGGTAGCTGGTGACCTGGCGGGCGCGGGCTTCGTTCTCGACCACGGCGAGACGATCGCCGGCTTCCGGCGGACCGTTGAAGCCGAGCACTTCGACCGGCACCGAGGGGCCGGCTTCCTGCACCGTCTCGCCCTGATCCGAGATCAGCGCGCGGACGCGGCCCATCTCGGCGCCGGCGACGATGATGTCGCCGACACGGAGCGTGCCGCGCTGGACCAGCACGGTCGCGACCGGACCACGGCCCCGATCGAGCTTGGCTTCGATCACGGTGCCTTCGGCCGGACGCTCCGAATTGGTCTTGAGGTCGAGGATTTCGGCCTGGAGCGCGATCATCTCGAGCAGCTTGTCGAGATTGGTCTTGTTCTTGGCGGACACCTCGACGTCGACGACGTCGCCGCCGAAGGATTCCACCTGCACCTCGTGCTGGAGCAGCTCGGTGCGCACGCGCTCGGGCTTGGCTTCGGGCTTGTCGATCTTGTTGATGGCAACGATGATCGGCACTCTCGCCGCCTTGGCGTGATTGATGGCCTCGATCGTCTGCGGCATCACGCCGTCATCGGCCGCAACCACCAGCACGACGATGTCGGTGACCTTGGCGCCGCGGGCGCGCATCGCAGTGAACGCGGCGTGGCCGGGCGTGTCGATGAAGGTGATCTTCTTGCCGGTTTCGGGCGAGGATACCTGATAGGCGCCGATATGCTGGGTGATGCCGCCGGCTTCGCCCGAGACGACGTTGGCATGACGCAGCGCGTCGAGCAGCGAGGTCTTGCCGTGGTCGACGTGGCCCATCACTGTCACGACCGGCGAACGCGTCTCGGTGTCGGTGGAATCGTCGACCTGGTCGAACAGACCCTCTTCGACGTCGGAGGCGGCGACGCGCTTGACGGTGTGGCCGAGCTCTTCGGCGATCAGCTGCGCGGTGTCGGCGTCGATCACGTCGGTGATCTTGTGCATCGCGCCCTGCTTCATCAGCATGCGGATGACGTCGACCGCGCGCTCGGACATGCGGTTGGCGAGCTCCTGGATCGTGATCGCTTCCGGAATCGTCACTTCGCGGACGAGCTTTTCCTTCGGCTCGTTCGAGGCGTGACCCTTCAGGCGCTGGGTGCGGCGGCGGAACGAGGCGATCGAGCGCTCGCGCACCTCGTCGGCATTGAGCGCGGTGACGACGGTCAGGCGACCGCGTTCTTTCTGCGGGCCGGGCTTGTGGGTGGCCTTGGGAGCTGCCGCGGGACGCGCAGCGCCGCCGGGACCGCGACGAATCTGGCGCGGACCATCATCCTCGTCCGGTCCCGCGGCAACGGCGGGGGCGCGACCCACAGGGCCTCCCCGTGACGGAGTGGCGCTTGCCGGACGAGCGGTCGTCGTTGCTCCCGGTCGCGTCGTCGTGGGCGCGGGGCGCGGACCGCTGGTCGCCGGGGCTGAGGCTGCAGCGGTCGGACGCGCGCCGGCGGCGGGCTGGTCGCCTTCGCCAAAACGCTTCTTGGCCTCGGTCTCGGCCTTGCGCTTGGCCTCGTCCTCGTGACGGTGGCGCTCTTCCTCGGCCTTGCGGCGGGATTCGGCGGCCTCGCGCTCGGCGCGTTCGGCGGCTTCGCGGACGGCGCGGCGCTGGGCCTCTTCCTCGGCCTGGCGGCGTTCCTCGATTTCGCGCAGCTTGGCATCGGCCAGCGCGCTGGCGCGGGCCGAACGTTCGTCCTCGGTCAGCGTGCGCAGCACCACGCCGGAGCCGGCATTGCGCGGGGGGGAGGGGCGCGACGGAGCGGGCGCGGGTGCAGCCTGCGCGGGCTTCGGCGCCTCGGGAGTCTGCGGCTCTGGGGTGCCGTCGATGCGGCGCTTGCCGCGCTTCTCGACCACGACCTGCTTGCTGCGGCCATGGCTGAAGCTCTGGCGCACAGTGCCCGTTTCGACGCGCGGCTTGAGCGATAGCGTCTTGCTCGGAACGCTCAGCTTCTTGTCGCCAGGGGTCTTGGTATCAACCATTCAGCAGTCCTAATCCTGATCTTGTTAGTGTTGTGCGTTCCCGCACCGTCCCATCGGGTCGTCGTTGTCTTCTCAGAAATCCTGGCCGGGTTTCTCGGCAGTCTTGTCAGCGTCCGCCATCCGGTATCGGACCAGCATCTGGCTACGCGACAGGAATGACTTGCTCGCCGGGCCCGTGAGCAGGGCAGCATGTATCACATTTGACCGGGTTAGTGCCAAATCCAATTCTACCGATTTCAGTGCGGTGACGACGGGAATCGGCGGCTTGGCGCCGCGATTTCCGGCATTTTGACGCGCCAGCATGTCCAATTTGCGGATTCCGTCCGCGGCCCCGTCGCTGGCGTGGATCAGGACCTCGACCGTGCCTTCCCGAAGCGCGCTTTCGACCTTGCCGAAGCCGGCCACGACCTGGCCCGCCTTGGCGGCGATCCCAAGGGCTTCCGTCACACTCCGAACCAGGAGCGCCTCGATATCGGCGGGAAGCGTCTGAGGGATGCGCAGCTCGCGCTTGAAGGCTTTGCTAAATTGGTGACGCCGGACGGCTTCCGCAACCGCCTCGCGCGAGGCAGTGATCCACATGCCCCGCCCGGGCAGCTTGCGCTTGAGATCGGGAACTATCTGCCCGTCAGGGGATACGACGAAGCGGATTAGCTCGTCGATCAGCCGGACCTCGCGACTGACCGCGCACATGCGCATGGTCGCGGACCTTTCGGTCCGCGGCCCATGGTCGAGTTCGCTGTCAGTGCTGGCGAGCATCCGGGCGACATCCTCCGTCGCCCTTAAGCCGGCTGATCTTCGGTTGCCTCGGCCTCTTCAGAGGGCTTGGCGAGATCGGCCTCGGTGATCCAGCCGGCCTTGACGCGCGCCTGCATGATCATCGCTTCGGCATCGTCACGGGAGATGTCGATGCCGTCGAGCGCACCCGGATGCTTGGCCTGCTCGCCGCCTTCCTTGCGCTCGGTCCAGCCGACCAGATCATCGGTGGCACAGCCGGCGAGATCCTCGACCGTCTTGATGTCGTTCTCGCCGAACTTTACCAGCATCTTCGAGGTCACGCCGGGCACGTCCTTGACGGCGTCCTCGACGCCCAGCTCCTTGCGCCTCGCCTCGATCTCGGCTTCCTGCTGCTCGAGATATTCGCGGGCACGGCTCTGGAGCTCCTGCGCGGTCTCCTCGTCGAAGCCCTCGATGCTGGCGAGTTCCTTGAGGTCCACCATCGCGAGTTCCTCGACCGAGGTGAAGCCTTCGGACGCCAGCAGCTGGCCGACCACTTCGTCGACGTTGAGCGATTCCATGAAGACGCGCGTGGAGTTCTCGAAGTCGGCCTGGCGGCGCTCCGATTCCTCCTGCTCAGTCAGGATGTCGATGTCCCAGCCGGTGAGCTGGGAGGCCAGACGCACGTTCTGGCCGCGCCGGCCGATCGCGAGCGAGAGCTGGTTGTTGGTGTCGGGCACCACGACCTCGATGCGCTCGCGATCCTCATCGATGACGACCTTGGAGACTTCGGCCGGCGCCAGCGCGTTGACCACGAAGGTGGCGATGTCGGGCGACCACGGGATGATGTCGATCTTCTCGCCCTGCAGCTCGTTCACCACCGCCTGCACGCGCGAGCCGCGCATACCGACGCAGGCGCCGACCGGATCGACCGAGGAATCGCGGGAAATCACGCCGATTTTCGCGCGCGAGCCCGGATCGCGGGCCACCGCCTTGATCTCGACGATACCGTCGTAGATTTCAGGCACTTCCTGCGCGAACAGCTTCGCCATGAACTGCGGATGGGTACGGGAGAGGAAGATCTGCGGGCCGCGCGTCTCGCGGCGCACGTCGAAGATGTAGGCGCGGACGCGGTCGCCGTTGCGGAACACTTCGCGCGGCAGCATCTCGTCGCGGCGGATGATGGCTTCGCCACGGCCGAGATCGACGATCACGCTGCCATATTCGACGCGCTTGACGACGCCGTTGACGATGTCGCCGATGCGATCCTTGAACTCCTGATACTGCCGGTCGCGCTCGGCCTCGCGCACTTTCTGCACGATCACCTGCTTGGCCGACTGCGCGGCGATGCGGCCATATTCCAGCGGCGGCAGGGTGTCGGCGATGGTATCGCCGACCTGGGCGCCGGGATTGGCACGCTGCGCATCGGCCAGCGAGATCTGGTTGGAATGGTTTTCGACTTTGTCGACGACGAGCATGTGGCGCGACAGCCGCAGCTCGCCCTTCTTCGGGTCGATCTCGGCATGAACGTCAGTCTCGCTGCCGTAACGGGCGCGCGCGGCCTTGGCGATGGCGTCCTCCATCGCCGCGATGACGATGCCGCGGTCGATCGATTTCTCGCGCGCAACGGCATCGGCGATCTGGAGCAATTCAAGTCGATTGGCGCTGACTGCCATGGCTAGTCTCCTTCGTCAGGCTCGATCTCGCCACGCCGCGCGCGTTCGGCGGCCAGGCGATGTTTCTTGGTATTGGTCGGGGCCGGCTTCTTCTTCGGCCTGGTGTTCCTGGTGGTCTTCTCGCTGATCTTGGCGTGCGGTGCCTGCGGCGGTTCCAGGCCGAGATCCCGGCGCATCTGGCGCTCCTCGGCCTTGCCGCGGCGCATGGATTCCGCGATCAGCTCGTCGGTCAGCACCAGCCGCGCCTCGCCGATATCTTCCATCGTCAGAAGGACGTCGGGATTGTCGCCGGCCTTGACGTCGTCGCGGTGCAGATGCACGCGGTCGCCTTCGACAGCGCCGAGCGTGCCGCGGAACCGCTTCCGCCCCTCATGGGCGACAGCCATCTCGATCTTGACGAGGTGCCCGGAAAAACGTTCGAAGTCGGAACGGCGCACCAGCGGACGATCGATGCCTGGCGATGAGATTTCCAGCCGGTAGGCGCGGTCGATGGGATCGGCGACGTCGAGCACGGGTGACAGCGCCCGCGAGACCGCCTCGCAATCCTCGAGCTGCATCGATCCGTCCGGCCGCTCGGCCATGATCTGCACCGTGCAGCCGGCTTCGCCAGAGATGCGGACCCGCACCAGGCGGTAGCCCATGCCTTCCAGCACAGGCGTTGCGACCGCAGACACCCGTGCCGCCACGCCCGGCTCGACCACGAGCCTCGGCTCGGCCAGCAACTCGGCATCGGTGGAACCAGTGGTCGGTCCGGTCATCGCAGGGATCAAGACGCTCGTTGGTTAACGCTTGGGTTAAGGCTTGGTTAACAAAGCCCGATTCGGAACTTTCCCGACAGCGTGTCGGGCTGCACCTTCCGCCCAGGTAATAAAAAAGAGCGGGTCCTTTCGGGCCCACTCTCACTACGCGGATCGTATGAGAAGATGAATTGGCGCTGATATAGCCCTTTCCGCTCGCTCGGACAAGGCCCATCGCAGCGGCGAGGAGGCTTTTTGCGCCCGATTCGCGGCCCCCTTAAGGCAACGCTTCTTTCATGAAGCAGGCCTAAATTCCCCGATTGTGGGGCGACTTGGACCAAGGGCGCACCCGCGGCGTGCCCTGTACGAGTTTGCGTTTTCATGACCGTTGCCACGTCGCTCATTCCCGAACTGGACGATATCGTCAAACGCGGCGACCCCAGGCGTCGCGGCGAGATCGCGCGCGCCATCTCCGACCTGTTCTTCCAGGATCCCGAAAGGCTCAGTCCCGAGCTGATTGATCTCTTCGACAATCTCCTGATCGATCTCGTCTCCCATGCCGAGCTCGCCTCGCGGGTGGATCTCGCCGAGCGCTTCTCGCGCCTGAACAATGCGCCGCCGCATCTGGTCAACCAGCTGGCGCGCGAAAACGAGATCATGGTGGCCGGCCCCGTGCTGCGCCGCTCGCCGGTGCTCGACGATGCCGCTCTGGTCGAGATCGCGCGGCTGAAGGGCCAGGGCCATCTGCTGGCGATGACCGAGCGCCCCGCTTTGTCGGCCGTCATCACCGACGTGCTGATCGAGCGCGGCGATCGCGACGTGGTGCGTCGCGCCGCAGGCAATGGCGGCGCGGTGTTCTCGCCCGGCGGCTATTCCGAGCTGATCAGGCGCGCGGCGCAGGACGGCGTGCTGACGCTCAAGATCGGCCAGCGCAGCGATCTCTCGGGTGAGAATCTGAAGGAGCTGCTCGACGGCACGCTCGACGTCATCCGCCGCCGTCTCTCCACCGTGGTCAATCCCGCGCGCCAGGTCGAGATCAAGCGCGCCATGGCGGCGATCGAGGAGGCGGCGCTACCGCCGGGACCGCGCCGCGATTATTCGGACGCGCAGCGTACCGTGCTCGCACTGCGCCGCGAGGGTCATCTCGGCGAGAGCGCGCTGCTCGGCTTCGCCAAGGCGCACAAATACGAGGAATCGATCGCTTCGCTGTCGGCAATGTCCGGCGTCCGCCTCTTGATCCTCGATCGCCTGATCGCGGGCGATCGCTACGATCCGATCCTGGTGCTGGGTCGTGTGCTGAATCTCGGCTGGCCCACGGTGCGCGCGCTGGTCCTGCTCTGGTACAGCCCGCAACGCACGCCTGCAGACGCCGACATCGAGGCGGCCCGCACGAACTTCTCCCGCCTGATGCCGGCGACGGCCGAGCGCGTCGTCAATTTCTGGCGCAACCGCCAGACGATTTGAAATGTCATTCCGGGGCGCGCGAGCGCGAACTATGGTGCGCGATTGCGCACCATAGTTCGATGCTGCGCATCGCCCCGGAATAACGGCTACACCCGCCTGAACCGCAAATACGCCGCCTTGCGCCCCTCGCGCGCGGCCTTCCGGCCGTAGCGCGTCATGGTGTAGCCCGCCCATGGCTGGCGGAAATCGTCGGCGCGCTCGGCAAGCCAGACGAAATCGGGAGAGCGCGCCAGATGCGACAGCGTCCAGGCGCAGTAATCGTCGATGTCGCAGACGAAGCGGAATTCACCGCCACGCTTCAGCACGCGCGCCATCGCCGCGATCATCCTGTCCTGGACGAAGCGCCGCTTCCAGTGCCGGCGCTTCGGCCAGGGGTCGGGATGGATCAGATCGATCCGTGACAGCGAAGCCGGAGGCAGCCAGGCCAGCAGCTCGGCGGCATCGCCGGCGAACAGGCGGATGTTGCCGATGTTGCCGGCCTCGATTTGCGCGAGGATCTTGGCCATGCCGTTGACATACGGCTCGCAGCCGATGAAGCCGGTGGTCGTGAAGTGCTGCGCTTCCGCCGCAAGATGCTCGCCGCCGCCGAAGCCGATCTCGAGCCGCACATCGTCTGCCGCGGGATCGAAGATCTCTGCGGCATTCGCCGGCGCTTCGCCCTCGATGTCGAGCGCGAGATGCGGCAGCAGCTGATCGACCAGCGCGGCCTGGTGCTGCCGCAGCTTGTGGCCCTTGCGGCGTCCGAAGAAGGCGCGCTCGCTGTCCTCGCGATTGGGATCTGATTTGCGTTCGCTCATCGCAGCGTCTGGTATAGCCGATGGAGCAGCCGCGCGCGCGGCGCGAGCGAGGAGACGTAGAGCTGCTCATAATGGGTGTGCGCGCCTTTGCCGTCGACGCCGAGGCCGTCGAGCGTCGCGGTATGCGCGGCGGTGAAATTGCCGTCCGAGCCACCGCCGGTATGGGTGTCGATCAGCTCGAAGCCGATTTCGGCGGCGAGCGTCTTGGCATGCTCGTACAGCGAGGCGCCGGCGTTGCTCTTCTCGTAGGGCGGCCGATTGAGCTCGCCCGTGACGGTGACGCTGACGCCTTCGGTCTTCGATGTCAGCCCGAGGATCTTGCCGACGAATTCTTCTGCGTCGGCAAAGCTCGGCACGCGCAGATCGACTTCAGCAAAGGCCTCTTCCGGGGTCACGTTGGGGCGTGTGCCGCCGCGCGCCACGCCGACATTCACGGTGACGCCGCGCTCCAGATCGTTCATGCCTTCGAGCGCCAGGATCACGTTGGCGAGCTCGCGGACGGCGCTGCGGCCGTCCTGGGGCCGCGTGCCGGCATGCGCAGGCACGCCCTTGATGAACACGCGGAAGCGTCCGACGCCCTTGCGTCCCGTGACGATCTTGCCGCCTTCGCGCGCCGGCTCCGTCACCAGCACGTATTTGGCCTTGCGTCCCTCGTTCTCAATCAGCGCACGCGAGGTGGGACTGCCGATCTCCTCGTCGGAGGTGAAGACATGGGTGATGCCGAGCGGCGAACGATTGCCAGCGGCGCACAGCGCGCGAAAGGCGTGATGGGCGATGTAGGCGCCGCCCTTCATGTCGTAGATGCCGGGACCGAATGCGCTGTCGCCTTCAACCTTGAACGGCAGGCGCTCGATGAAGCCCATGGGGTGAACCGTATCGAGATGGCTGAGGACCAGGACGCCTGGCTGATCCTGCCCCCACGCCGAACGCGCGATGAGATGATCGCCGCAGCCGTCGATGCCGGCGACGCGTTCGAGCGTGACGGGCAGGTCGCGATGTTGCTCCGCGACCAGCGACATCAGCTTGTTCACCTGTTCAGGTGTGTCCGTCGGCGTCTCGATCTCCACCCAGCGGCGGATGCCATCGAGAATAGTTTGGGAATCGAACCAATTGGCGCTGGTCATGAACGCATCTGTGCCTTCGAGCTGCATCATCGGAGAGGGCGCGCAGCAAAACGCGGCCGCAAATCACGACATAGGCCAGATTTCGCGCAGCCTCAAATCGGATCGAAGCGGCGCCTCAGCGTTTGTCGGGGCCTTCGCGCGCGGCGATCTGCTCGACGAGATCGACGATCGAGCGGCGCATCTTCGAGTCGGTGATTCGGGTGAACGCCTTGGTCAGTGCGAGACCTTCGGAGGTCGCGAGGAAGTCGGAGACGTAAGAGGGTGAGGCGCCTTCGCTGAAGCCGTCCGGCCCCGGCACGCCGCTCGGGCCGCCCTCGAACAGGAACGACACCGGCACTTGGAGGATCTCGGCGATCTGCTGGATGCGGCTCGCGCCGACGCGGTTGGTGCCTTTCTCGTACTTCTGAATCTGCTGGAAAGTCAGACCTAAAGCTTCACCGAGCTTTTCCTGACTCATGCCCAACATGATGCGGCGCATACGCACGCGACTGCCGACATATTTGTCAACAGGGTTGGGCGCTTTCGACATTTCCTCAGCCTCCAAACACCACCCTCAGCGCAATCGGCAAGTTGCCTCAGGTGCCAGCATCGTCAAAATCAAACCCTGTTATTGGGTCACATTGCGGAGAAATTTAGCAATGCGCCGCTGTCTTTCGCAGCCGGTGCAGAATGGGGAACCCGCGTGCAGTCTGTCAACCGTGGGACTGCGGTTGTCAAAGGATTCCGGCCGCGGCCCGCGACGCGAGTGCGATCAGGGGTGCCGCTTGGTCCCACGGCGGCGGAGCGCCAGAAATACCGCCAGCGCGACGAGCATCGCTGCGGGCGCATCGCCGACGCGCGCATAGACGGTCGGCGGGATCGCGGCGGGCAGGCTTGCATCCAAAATGCCTTCGATGCCGAGACCGAGGCTGGCAATCGTTCGCCCGACCGGATCGATCACTGCGGAGATGCCGGTATTGGCGGAGCGCACCAGCGGCAATCCGAGCTCGATCGCGCGCATCCGCGCCTGCTCCAGATGCTGATAAGGACCGGTCGAGATGCCGAACCAGCCGTCATTGGTGAGGTTCACGATCCAGCCCGGCCGCTCGCTTCGTCCGGCAACCTCGCCGGGAAAGATGGCTTCGTAGCAGATCAGCGGCAGTGCGCTTGGCGCGCCCGGCACTGAAAGTGCGTTTCGCACAGTTCCGGGAATGAAGCCGCCGCGCACGCGCGTGAGCTGCTCGAAGCCGAGCTTCTCCATCAGATCCTGATAGGGCAGGAATTCGCCGAACGGCACGAGATGCAGCTTGTCGTACACGGAGAGCACGCTGCCGTCGTGATCGATCAGATAGATCGAATTGTAGGCGCGCGTGACCGGCACGCCGCGCGGCAAATCGGGCGCGCGAACCGAACCCGTGATCAGCGTCGTGCCCTTCGGCAACAGCTCGGCGATTTGCGCCATTGCGTCGGCTTCGCGGGTCAGGAAGAACGGAAAGGCGGATTCTGGCCAGATCAGGAGGGTGGCATCGCGCACGCCGGTCGATTGCGGCCCGGAGGCGCGGTCCGACAGCGCGAGGTATTTCTTCATCACCTCGGCTTTGGCGGCGTAGTTGAATTTCGCGTCCTGCTGCAGGTCCGGCTGCATCAGGCGCAGCTTGGTGCCCGCGACCATCGTGGTCGGATGCAGCGACAGGCGGACCGCGCCGAAGATGCCCATGACGATCAGCAGCGCAATCGCAGCGGCGGGCACGCGCCATTGCAGGCGGCGATCGGGCGTGCGGTCGATCAGCGTCGCGGGGCTCGCAAAGATCGCAACCGTCAGGAACGTCATGCCCCACAGCCCGATCAGCGACGCCGTCTGCGCCAGCGGCAGCGGCTCGGATAGCGCATAGCCGAACGCGTTCCAGGGAAAGCCCGTCAGCGCGTGCCCGCGCAGCCATTCGCTGATGGTGAGGCTTGCCGCGAGCGCGAGCACGCGCGTGGCGTTCTTGGTCCAGAGCAGGCGCGCGAGCGCAAAGCCGATCGCCGTGAAGATGGAGAGATAGGCGGGCAGGCCCAGCACGGCGAACGGGGTCAGCCAGGCGAACACATCGGCGTCGACAAAGAAGGCGTAGCCGATCCAGTAGAGGCCGGGAACGAAATAGCCGAGCCCGAACCAGTAGCCGGTTAGCGCCGCGGCGGGCACGCCGCCATATCGTCCCGCGCCTGCGCCGTCGATCAGCCAGACCAGCACCGGAAAAGTAATGAACAGCACCGGGAATATATTGAACGGCGCCAATGCCAGCACCGACAATGCACCGGCGGCCATCGCGATGAGCGCGCGCTTCCAGCCCCAGGTGAGGATGATGGCCAGCGCGATCTGCCGAAGTCGCTGGAGCGCGCTCACTGCTGGCCGGTCCCCTCGCTCGGCGGCGGGGTGGGCGTGTCGCCGGCCGGCGGCTGACTGCCGTCCGGCGTAGCCTCGCGGCGGCGGCTCTCGCGCTGGGTGCGCGGGGCCGGGCGCTCCTTGCGGGTCGAGATGCGCAGCCGCTTGACGCGGCGCGGATCGGCATCGAGCACCTCGACCTCGTAATTGCCGGGGCCCGAGATCACCTCGCCGCGCACCGGCAGGCGGCCGACGAAGCTGACGAGATAGCCGCCGAGCGTCTCCACCTCCTCGCCGGCCTCGCCGGTGACGAAGTCCTCGCCGATCACGGTGCGGACGTCGGCGAGGCTGGCGCGGGCATCGGCGATGAAGGCGTTATCGGGCAGGCGCACGATCGACGGTGGCTCGTCGCTGTCGTGCTCGTCGTCGATCTCTCCGACGATCTGCTCCACGATGTCTTCCAGCGAAACCAGCCCGTCGCTGCCGCCATATTCGTCGACGACCAGCGCCAGATGAATGCGCGTCGCCTGCATCTGCGCGAGCAGGTCGATCGCGCGCATCGACGGCGGCACGTAGAGCAGCTTGCGGATGATGCGCGCATCCTCCAGCGGCAATGCGAGGTCGACCGCCCGCAGGTCGAGGCCCGCCGGGAGCGGCTTCTTGCGCTTGGTCTTGGCGGCTTCCGACACGCGCGCACGCGCGGTCATGAAGGCGAGCAGGTCGCGGATGTGGACGATGCCGACGGGATCGTCGAGCGTCTCGTTGTAGACCACGAGGCGAGAATGGCCGGCGCTCTCGAAGCGGTCCATCAGCTCGCCGAGCGGGATGTCGCGCTTCACTGCGACGATGTCGGCGCGATGCACCATGACGTCGGCGATGCGGCGCTCGTGCAGGCCGAGAATGTTGCGCAGCATGGTGCGCTCGACCGCGGAGAAGCCGGTGTCGTCGGGCGTGGTGGCGTCGAGCACGACCTGGAGGTCGTCGCGCACCGAGCCGGCCTTCCAGCCGAACAGCGTGCGGATGGCGCGCAGCAGCCAGCCCTCCGCAGTCGGCCGCATCACCTCGCCTGGCGTCACCACGGCCGGCAGATTGGCCGTGTTGCGCGGGTTGTCGTGGATTGGTTCGGAATCCGGCATCTCAATGCGTCCCCGGACGCTCGGCATAGGGATCGGGGATGCCGAGGTGCGCCAGGATCTGCGTCTCCAGCGCTTCCATTTCCTCGGCGTCGTCGTCGTTCTCGTGGTCATAGCCGATCAGATGCAGAAAACCGTGCACTGCGAGATGGCTCAAATGATGGTCGAACGGCTTGTGTTCCTCGTTCGCCTCGCGCCGCATGGTCTCATAGGCGATCGCAATGTCGCCGAGCATGCGCGGCGCATCGCCCTCCTTCCGCTCGCCCTCCGGCTGGAGCGCGGGAAACGACAGCACGTTGGTCGGCTTGTCGATGCCGCGCCAGTTGCTGTTGAGGGTGCGGATGCCGGCATCATCGGTCAGCATCACAGCCACTTCCGCGTCGGCGACGTCTTCATCGACGCTCTCGGCGGCGGCGGCAACCGCGCGCTGGATGACGGCTTCGGAATCGGGCTCGCGCTGCCAGCAATCGGCAACGACGAGGACCTCGGTCATGGGAAGGTTGGGATGGGCCATTGTGTTGTCTGGGACGAAAGGCGCTGTGTCGGCGCCCACTTGGTCCGGTTGCTATCTCGTCAGGATTGCGCGGCCGGCCGCTGCGGCGAACCTTCATAGGCGGCGACGATGCGCGCCACGAGCTCGTGGCGGATCACGTCCTCGGCTTTGAAATGAACCTGGGCGATGCCTTCGACTCCGCTCAAGAGGCGCGTCGCTTCAGCCAGGCCCGAAGTCTGGCCGTTCGGCAGATCGATCTGCGAGGGATCGCCGGTCACGATCATGCGGCTGTTCTCGCCGAGACGGGTCAGGAACATCTTCATCTGCATCGACGTGGTGTTCTGCGCCTCGTCCAGAATGATGGCGGCATTGGTCAGCGTGCGGCCGCGCATGAAGGCGAGCGGCGCGATCTCGATCTCGCCGGTCTGCAGCGCACGTTCGACGATGCGCGCATCCATCAGGTCATAAAGCGCGTCGTAGATCGGGCGCAGATAAGGATCGACCTTCTCGCGCAGGTCGCCGGGCAGGAAGCCGAGCCGCTCGCCGGCTTCCACCGCCGGACGCGACAGGATGATCTTGTCGACCTCCTTGCGCTCGAACAGCTGCGCGGCATGCGCCACGGCGAGCCAGGTCTTGCCGGTGCCGGCGGGCCCGATGCCGAACACCAGCTCGTGGCGCTTCAGCGCGCGGATGTAGGAATCCTGCGCGGGGGTGCGCGCGCGCACCGGACGCTTGCGCAAGTTGATGCTGTCGAAGGTCGCCTTGGCCGATTTGGCGTCGAACTCGAACAGCGACCCCTGCGCGATCACGGCGCGAATCGCGCCTTCGACCTCGCCTTGGTCGAGGTCCTGTCCCTTCACCGCCTGCGCGTAGAGCATCTCCAGCACGCGCCGCGCCGCGTCGCAGCCGTCGCGCGTGCCGCCGATGGTGATGTGGTTGCCCTTGGAGTCCACGACGACACCGAGCCGCCGCTCGATCTGCGCGAGGTGCTGCCCGTAGGGGCCGACCAGCGCGGATGCGGCACGGTTGTCGTCGAAGTCGATGACGACCTGGGTCTCGGGCGGAACTTGCATGTCGCGGTCAAATTTGCGGCTGGGAGCGATAGAAGACGAATCCGATGCACTTTTGGGCAAGGGTTCAGGCTCCAGTGGCTTGCGATAAAGCGGGCTCGCGCGCGCTGCGCGTTGTGGCGAGCTCGCCAAGGAAACTGTAGCGCTCGAGCCTGTCGATCCTGACCGGCAGGATCTGTCCGATGATGTCGGGCGAGGCCATCACATGGGCGGGCTGGAGGAATGCGGTGCGGCCGACGATCTGGCCGTCCTTGCGCGCCGGACGTTCGAACAGCACGTCGACCGTTGAGCCAATCGCAGCCTTGTTGAAGGCCGATTGCTGGCTGTCGATCAGTTCCTGGAGCCGCTCCAATCGCTGGTCCATCTCGGCGGGGGACACCGTCTCCTGCATATCCGCAGCCGGCGTTCCCGGCCGGGCGGAGTATTTGAACGAATATGCCGCAGCGTAGCCGATTTGCGTGACAAGCGCGAGGGTGGCGAGAAAATCTTGCTCGCTTTCGCCGGGGAAGCCGACGATGAAATCTGATGAAAAAGCAATGTCTTGGCGCGCGGTACGGAAACGGTCGATGACGCGCCGATAATCATCGGCGGTATGTTTGCGGTTCATGGCGGCGAGAATCCGGTCGGAGCCCGACTGCACCGGCAGGTGCACGAACGGCATCAAGGCCTCGAGATCGCGATGGGCTGCAATCAAGCTGTCATCGACGTCGCGGGGATGGCTGGTCGAATAGCGCAGCCGCGCAATGCCGGGAATCGTCGCCAGATGCTCGAGCAGGCGGCCGAGCGGCCAGGTTTTTCCGTCGGGACCCTCACCGTGATAGGCGTTGACGTTCTGGCCGATCAGCGTGAGCTCGCGCACGCCGTTATCGGCGAGCCGCTTCACGTCGTCGACGATTTTTGCGACCGGGCGCGAGACTTCCGAACCTCGCGTGTACGGCACGACGCAGAACGTACAAAACTTGTCGCAGCCTTCCTGCACCGTGACGAAGGCGGAAATGCCGCGCGCGCGGATCGCGTCGGGTTTGGGCTGGGCCAGGAAGCCGAACTTGTCGGCGGCCGGAAACTCGGTCTCGATCGCGCGGCCTTCATGGCCGGCGCGCTTCAGCAGATCAGGTAGGTGATGATAGCTCTGCGGCCCGACCACGACGTCGACGACCGGCACGCGGCGCACGATCTCCTCGCCCTCGGCCTGCGCCACGCAGCCGGCGACCGCGATCTGCATCGCGCGGCCGGAGCGCGCCGCCTCGTCCTTGGCAACGCGCAGCCGGCCGAGCTCGGAATAGACCTTTTCCGAGGCCTTCTCGCGGATATGGCAGGTGTTGAGGATGACGAGGTCGGCGTCCTCGGCGCTATCAGTCTCCACGAATCCTTCCGGAGCCAGCGTGTCCACCATGCGCTGGGCATCGTAGACGTTCATCTGGCAGCCATATGATTTGATGTGCAGCTTGCGCGGCGGCGTCATGGAACCCGGCATTGAGGTGGAGGACGGCCCTCAGATATAGGCTGGAGGGCCGAAAATCCAGCGAACGGGGCACTTTCAGCCGTCATTCCGGGGCTCGCGCCAGCGCGAAGGGCGGAATCTCGCGCCAAAACCTCTGGATTCCGCATTTCACGCGCGCCGTGCGGGCCCCAGAATGACGCTGAGCGGCCGAAATCACCCCGCGAGGGCGTCCGCCGCGACCTGCCGGACCAGCTCCGGCAATTGATGCATGTCGGAGAAGGTCAGGTCGGCCCCGGCCCGGCGCAGGGTCTCGGCATGGCCGGCGCCGCAATGACTGCCGCCGCAGAACCCGAACACGGTCATGCCGGCGGCCCGCGCGCCGGCGATGCCGGCCAGGCTGTCCTCGATCACGACGCAGCGCTCGGGCGGCACGCCCATTTCCTTGGCCGCGAACAGGAACAGGTCCGGTGCGGGCTTGCCGTTCGTCACTTGCGAGGACGAAAAGATGTTTGGCGCGAGGCGATCATAGAGCCCTGTCTTCCCTAGGCTCACTTGCATGCGCGGATGCGAACCGCTCGAGGCAACGCAGACACGTTGCGTAAGGACGTCGAGCACGTCGTGGATGCCGCGGATCGCTTCGAGGTCGGCTTCGAAGGCGCGAAACAGCTCGTCCTGCAGATCGCCGTGATAGGCTTCGGGCAATTTACGGCCGAGCTCGGCTTCGATCTCGAGATTAGCCTGTTTTGTCGAGCGGCCGAGGAAGCGTTCGGACACCTTTGCCGACGTGATCGGATAGCCGTGCCGCGTCAGCACATCGGCATGCGCGCGACAGGAGATCGCCTCGCTGTCCACGAGCACGCCGTCGCAATCGAAGATGATGAGATCTATGGGCATTCAGTGTGCGGCGAGGTTGAAATGATCTGGGCGATGCGGGTCCTGCCACCTCTCCCCAACGGGGAGAGGGGAAGAGAGCTCGCCGAAAGATAGGTTCATCAATTCGTCGGCTTGTCGTCGTCGAGCGGGACGCAATAGAGCTCGAGCCGGTGGTCGACCAGGCGGTAGCCGAGCTTGCGGGCGATCTCCGCCTGCAGCTTCTCGATCTCTTCGGAGGTGAACTCGATCACCTTGCCGTCGCGCAGATTGATGAGGTGGTCATGATGGCTGTCGCGCATCGTCTCGTAGCGCGCGCGGCCCTCGCGGAAATCATGGCGTTCGATGATGCCGGCATCCTCGAACAGCTTGACGGTGCGATACACGGTCGAGATCGAGATCTTGTCGTCGACGGCGACACAGCGCCGGTACAATTCCTCGACGTCGGGATGATCGACCGCCTCGGCCAGCACGCGGGCGATGACACGGCGCTGCTCGGTCATGCGCATGCCGGTGGCGGCACAGCGCGCCTCGATGCCGGACGCCTTGGAAGCGGAAGAAGGTTTCAGTGCGGTCATGATGTGTCTGCCTGGCGGGGCGCTGTCTGCCATCGATGTTACGACAAGTCACGTCGCATCAGAAGGGCGTTCAATTGTTCCCCGTTGGCCTGCTTATAGTAGCGTTCGCGGCGCCCCACCACCACGAATCCGGCCCCATCATAGAGCCGCCGCGCCGGTTGGTTATTTTCTTCGACTTCGAGAAATATTGTGCGCACACCGCGCCCGGCAAGGTGGCCGAGATGGGTCATCAGCAGTGTCCGGGAGAGGCCGCGGCCGCGATGGGCCTGGTCGACCGCAATCGAGAGGATCTCTGCCTCGTCCGCGCCGATCCGCGACACCGCAAAGCCGATCGTCTTGCGGCCGAGGCGCAAGCGATGCACCAGCGTGTTGCGCTCGATCAACATGCTTTCGAATTCGCTTTCGCCCCAGCCGCGCGCAAACGACGCGCCATGCAGCTGTGCGAGCCGCGCGGCATCGCGCGCGGAGGCGGGCTCGACGGCGGCGGTGCCGCCGCGCCACCACTCCGAAAGCCATCTCATCATGAGGTTGCGGCTTGTGCGAGCGGCGGCAGCGCAGGTGGCTTTGCGTCGGGCGCCTTCAGATAGAACGGCCGCGCCGGATTTGTCTCGGGAGCGGCCGCCGCGCCAAGCCAGGCGACCCAGTCGATATCCGGCGCGGGTTGCGCGTCCACCGCAACGGGCTGCGCTGCGTCTGTTGGCCAGCGCTCGGCGAGGATGTGTGCGGCATTGCCGACCAGATGCGGGGCGCCGAACTGCGAGGCCGCGATGGCTTCGTCGATGGCAGCAACGCCCGGCCGCACCAGCTGGCTGCCATCACCGGCGACGATCTGGAAATAGACGTGATCATGCCGGGCATCGATCGCGGAGATCACGGGCGCCGCCTCGTTCCGGCTGACGATAGCCGCGGCATAGGCCGACAGCGTGGTCACTCCGACCGTCGGCTTGCCGGCTGCGAGCGCAAGCCCGCGCGCCGCCGAGATGCCGACCCGCAGGCCGGTGAAGCTGCCGGGGCCGGTGGTGACCGCGATGCGGTCGAGCGCGGTGAACGCAAGATCTGCCGATTTCATCACCCGCGCGATCAGCGGCATCAGCGCTTCCGCATGACCGCGCTTCATCGGCAGGGATTCCTGCGCTTGCAGCTCGGCCGTTTCGGTGTCGAGCACGGCCGCAGAGCAAGCGTCGAGCGCAGTATCGATGGCGAGGATCAACATGGAAAAACGAATGGCGTGTGGCGAATAACGATCAGTCTAGCGAAGCAGACGCCTATCCGCCATTCGTCATTCACTATTCGTAGCCCCCGACAGCGCCGCATTTCGTAGGGGGCAAAGCGAAGCGTGCCCACCATCTCTATCGCAGGTACATGGCGGGCACTGCGCAAACGCGCCTTTGCCCACCCTACGGCACCTTTTACATCGGCCGGACTTCGACCACGTCGGGCACGAAGTGCTTCAGCAAGTTCTGAATGCCGTGCTGAAGCGTCGCGGTCGACGACGGACAGCCGGAGCAGGCGCCCTTCATGTTGAGATAGACGATTCCGTCCTTGAAGCCGCGGAAGGTGATGTCGCCTCCGTCATTGGCGACCGCCGGCCGCACGCGGGTCTCGATCAGATCCTTGATCATGTCGACCGTCTCGGCATCGGCCTCGTCGAAGAACTCGTCCTGGTCGTCGAGATCGTTATCGCTGGTCGCGGTGCCGTCGGCGAGCAGCGGCGCGCCGGACATGTAGTGCTCCATGATGGCACCTAAGATCGCGGGCTTGAGCTGCTGCCACTCACCGCTCGCCTTGGTCACGGTGATGAAATCCGATCCGTAGAACACGCCGGTGACGCCGGGCACGTCGAACAGCTTTTCCGCCAGCGGCGAGCGCGCCGCCGATTCGCGACTCGAAAATTCCATCGGACTGCCGTCGACCACGACGCGGCCGGGAATGAACTTCAGCGTGGCGGGATTGGGGGTGGCTTCGGTTTGAATGAACATGGTTTTCTCCAGACGTCGCCGGTTCAAGGCCGGCGCGTGCTCCATCCACTAGCAGATGGCGACGGCGAACGCACGATCAAGGGGCGGCGAGGGTGTTTTGCTGTTATTTCAGGGGGTTAGGGAGTTAAAGCGCCTCCGCGACGTCATGGCCGGGCATAGCCGTCCGAAGGAGGGCGTCGCTTCCGCTCGCCTATGTCCCGGCCATCCACGCCTTGCTTCGTCGCGCCAAGAACGCCTATGCCCGGGACAAGCCCGGGCATGACGAATATTGGGCTGGCTGCAAGCCTACGATAGCGAATCGACGCTTTGGTCGCTGAGCGCGCCCGAGATGATCGTCACCGGCACCGGGAACGTGCCCAGCTCATGCGCGAGCAGTGCGACCAGCGGCCCGGGACCTTCGGCGCCCGGACTGGCGGCGAGCACCAGCATGGCGATATCAGGGTCCTCGTCGATGACAGCGAGCAGCTGTTCCATCGCTGCGCCTTCGCGGATCACCCGCTCCGGCGTGATCGCGGCGATGCCGTTGGCTCTGCCGGCGGCGCGGTCGAGCGCGGCCTCTGCCGCTTCATGCGCCTCGGCGCGCATGATCTCGGCGACCCCCAGCCATTCCTGGCTCTGCTGCTCGGGTTCGATGATGCGCAGCATCACCACGCCGCCGCCGGCGCGGATCGCCCAGCGGCTCGCATAGTAGACCGCGCGATCCCATTCGGCGGTGTCGTCGACGATGACGAGGCATTTGGGCTTGTGACCCGGCTCGAAGCAAAGTCGCTTGCTGGTCATGCATGTCCCGGAATGTGCACGGCTGGCATGCTGCCACACTCCCGCAAAATTGGGGAGGGGAGAAGCGGCCGGCGCCCTGACGCCGGCCGTATGTCGCGGATGCGCTTTAGCGCCGGCGGATGAAGCCGACGATGTCCTTCGACAGGTTCATGGTTTCCTCGGCGATGGCGCGGGCGCGATCGGAACCGTCGTTCAGGATGGTGTCGATATGGCCGGGGTCGGCGACGAGGCGCTTCATCTCGCCAGCGATCGGCGCGAGCTTGGTCACGCATAGCTCAGCCAGCGCGTTCTTGAAGCTGGAGAACTGGCCGCCTCCGAAATCCCTGAGCACGTCGGCCTTGGGGCGGCCGGAGAGCGCGGCGAAGATGCCGACGAGATTGTCCGCCTCGGGGCGCGCTTCCAGGCCCTTCTCCTCGGTCGGAAGCGGCTCGGGATCGGTCTTCGCCTTGCGGATCTTCTGCGCGATGGTGTCCGCATCGTCGGTCAGATTGATGCGCGAATTGTCGGACGCGTCCGACTTCGACATCTTCTTGGTGCCGTCGCGCAAGCTCATCACGCGCGTCGCCGGGCCCGTGATCAAGGGTTCCGGCAGCGGGAAGAACAGGCCGTCATTGGCGCCGTTGTTGCGGATCGACTCGCCGAAGTCATTATTGAACTTCTGCGCGATGTCGCGCGAGAGCTCGAGATGCTGCTTCTGGTCCTCGCCGACCGGAACGTGGGTGGCGCGGTAGAGCAGGATGTCGGCCGCCATCAGCACGGGATAATCGAACAGCCCGACGGAGGCGTTCTCGCGATCCTTGCCGGCCTTCTCCTTGAACTGGGTCATGCGGCCGAGCCAGCCCATGCGAGCGACGCAGTTGAAGATCCAGGCGAGCTCGGCATGGCCCGAGACCTGGCTCTGGTTGAACACGATGTGCTTCTTGGGATCGATGCCGCTGGCGATGAAGGCCGCGGTCACCTCGCGGGTATTGCGCGCGAGCTCGGCCGGGCCGCCCCAGACGTCCACGCCTTGCGTGATCGCGTGCATGTCGACGACGCAATAGATGCAGTTGTGGGTTTCCTGCATCTTCACGAAGTTGACGATCGCGCCGAGGTAATTGCCGAGGTGCAGATTGCCGGTCGGCTGGACGCCCGAAAAGACCCGTTCAACGAATGGCATGGTAAGCCTTCCCATAGGTATTCGGCCGTCGTTTCCAACAGCGGCGCTGCCCCGTCAAGGGTAATTCGCTTGCTTCAGGCGCGCTGGTCCTTCGTGACGGGCCGCTTCAAGGCACTGGCCGCCTCGCGCCAGGAAGCGGCGCCGAGGATTTGCAGCAGCAGCCCGTAGATGGCGATCCCGGCTCCGATTTGCGCGCCCAGCACGATGAAGCGGATCAGGCCGTGCGCTTCGGCGGAGATGAGATCCATGGTCAGCCAGAGCAGGCCGCCCATGGCGACCGCGGCGAGCACGATCCGTGGCAGCCGTTTTCGCGCGGCTGCATCGACCGAGAAGCCGAATTTGCTGTTGCCTTTCCGGAGCAGCGAAAGCGCGCTGCTCCAGGCGCCGGCCGCGATGCTCGCGGCGATCCCGCTCGCGCCGAAGACATGGCCGAGCAGGACGGCGAGAGCGACCGCGACGACAAAGCCTTTGGCCGTGGCCATGAGCGGCGTCATCGTGTCGCTGCGGGCGAAGAAGGCCGGCGACAGCGCCTTGATCAGCACGTGGGCCGGCAGGCCCAGCGCCAGCCACATCAGCGCATGTGCAGTGGCGACGCTGTCCTCGGCGCCGAAGGCGCCATGCTCGAACAGCAGCCGCACGATCGGCTCGGCCAGCACGATCAGGCCGAGCATGGCGGGCAGCGCAAGCCCCGTGGCAAGCTCCAGCGCGCGCGATTCCGCATGCGCAACCGTATCGCGATCGCCGCTCCCGACGGCGCGCGTCAGCTCCGGCACCAGCACGGTGCCCATGGCGACGCCGACGATGCCGAGCGGCAGCTCGATCAGGCGGTTGGCGAAATAGAGCCAGGACACGGCGGAGGGCGTCGCCGAAGCGATAATCGCGCCGGCCACCATCAGCCATTGCGGCCCCGAGCTTGCGATCATGCCGGGGATGGCCCTGGCGAAAAAGCCGCGCATCTCCTTGTCGAAGCTGACGCGCAGCGGCGTCGCAAGCAGTCCGCTTCGCTGCGACAGCAGCATCGCGAGTTGCAGCAGGCCGGCAATGCCGACCGTCGCCGCCAGCATCCACGCCCCGAGCACCGCATCGGCGTGCCAGGCGAGCAGCATCGCGATCACGGCGATCAGCGCGATATTGAACAGCAGCGGCGAGAACGCAGTCAACGCAAACCGCCCCCGGGCGTTCAACAGTCCCATCAGCACCGTGACCGGGCCGGCGAAGGCGAGATAAGGCAGCATCAGCCGCGCGTTCTGAACCGCGAGATCGAGCGTCCCGCTGCTGAGGAATCCCGGCGCGATGATCGTGACGATCAGCGGCATCACCAGCGCAATGACGATCGAGAGCGCGATCAGCGCCACGCTCACCGTGCCGAGCACGCGGCCTGCGAAGGCGGAGGCGGCCGCCTCGCCATCGCTCTCGCGGACGCGCAGCCAGGCCGGGATCAGCGCCGCATTCAGCGCACCCTCACTGAGCAGGCGCCGCACCACATTGACGAGCTGGAAGGCGGCCAGGAACGCGTCCGCCACCGCGCCGGTGCCGAGCAGCGCCGCGATCAGGGAATCGCGGGCAAAGCCCAGCAGCCGCGAGGCCAGTGTTCCCGTCGAGACGGTCAGGAAGGAGCGGATCATGGCCCGTTATAATACCGTTGCTTGCCCGTGCAGGCCCGGTCGTGATAGGCCGCGAGCCGGATTTCAGGCCGACAGGAAGCGGATTTTGCCGGGTATCGCAATCCGCCAAACAGGATCAAGGTGAATGGCTGACGTGAAATATGACGTTCTCGGCATCGGCAACGCGCTGTTCGACGTGCTGGTCAGGACCGACGAGGCTTTTCTGGCCAAGCATGCGATGACCAAGGGCAGCATGTCCCTGATCGACGAGGCGCGGGCGGCCGCGATCTACGCAGACATGGGCCCGGCCACGGAAGTCTCGGGGGGATCTGCCGCCAACACCATCGTCGGCATCGGCAGCCTGGGCGCACGCGCCGCCTATGTCGGCAAGGTCAAGGACGACCAGATCGGCAAGCTCTATGTCCACGACATCCGCGCCGCCGGCGTCGCTTTCAACACGCCCGCCGCGAAGGACGGCCCCGCCACCGGCTGCTCCTACATCCTGGTCACGGATGACGGCGAGCGCACCATGAACACCTATCTCGGCGCCGCGCAGGACCTGTCGCCCGCCGACATCGATCCGGCCGAGATCGCGGCGGCCGGCATCGTCTATCTCGAGGGCTATCTCTGGGACCCCAAGAACGCCAAGGACGCCTTCGTCAAGGCGGCCGGCATCGCCCATGAGGCCAAGCGCAAGGTGGCGCTGACGCTGTCGGATTCGTTCTGCGTCGATCGCTACCGCGACGAGTTTCTGGGATTGATGCGGGGCGGCACCGTCGACATCGTGTTCGCCAACGAGTCCGAGCTGCATTCGCTCTATATGACCTCGGATTTCGACACCGCGCTGAAGCAGCTGCGCAACGACGTCAAGCTCGGCGTCGTCACCCGCAGCGAGAAGGGCTGCGTGGTGGTGACGCCGACTGACGCGGTCGCAGCTCCCGCTTCGCCGATCAAGCAATTGGTGGATACCACCGGCGCCGGCGATCTGTTCGCGGCCGGCTTCCTGTACGGCCTCGCGCGCGATCTGTCGCACAAGCAGTGCGGCGAGCTCGGCGCGCTTGCGGCCGCCGAAGTGATCCAGCACATCGGCGCCCGCCCGCAGGTGTCCTTGAAGCAGCTCGCCCAGCAGCGTGGGCTGACGGTTTAGGCCCTCGCTCTCTCCCCGTCATTGCGAGGAGGGCAGCGACGAAGCAATCCAGTCTGTCTCCGCGGAAAGACGCTGGATTGCTTCGCTGCGCTCGCAATGACGACGTTGATGCAGGCGCGCGTCAAGCACTCAGCCGTCATGCCCGGGCTTGTCCCGGGCATCCACGTTCTTCGTACCACTCGGTGAGGCGTGGATGGCCGGGACAAGCCCCCGGCCATGACGCGGGGACAGAGACGCGCAACTACGCCGCTTTCTTCCCGCTGCCCGCATCGAGCCCGGCATACACGCCGCGCTCGAAGGCCGCGAACGCCTCGAGGCACTTTCCGTCCGCGAACGGCAAGAGCTGCATCAGGATCACGCCGGTGACGTCGCGCGCGGGGTCGATCCAGTAATAGGTGTTGGCGAGGCCCGCCCAGGCGAGGCTGCCCGCGCTGCGGCCCTCAGCGGTCCTGACCGTGTTGATCATGAAGCTGAGGCCCCATTTCTTCACCTGCTCGGGATAGAGATCGACGTCGTTGGTGTACATCGGGGCCGCCGTGGTCAGCTTGCCCATGGCGAGATCGCCGATGTGGTTCTGCCCCATCGTTGCGACCGTCTCGGGCTTCAGCACCTGGTTGCCGTTGCCGTGGCCCTTGTTGAGGATCATCTGGGTGAATTTGATGTAGTCGGCGGCAGTCGAATAGAGCCCGCCGCCGCCCATGTGGAATTCCGGGGTCTGCTCGAGCTCGAACGGGATCGAGGCGAGCTGGCCGTCCGCGCCGCGGGCATGCATGCCGACGAGGCGCTTGCGCATGTCGTCGGTGATCTTGAAGCCGGTGTCGCTCATGCCGAGCGGTGCGAACATGTTGTCGCGCAGGTAAGCGTCGAGCCGCTTGCCGCTGACGGCTTCCACCGCCTTGCCGACGAAATCGATGTTGGTGCCGTATTCCCAGCGCGTGCCGGGATCGGTCATGACGGGCGTCTTCAGTGCGGCGTTCTGGCAGGTGATGATCCCGGGCGTTCCGGTCTTCTCCATGTAGCGCGCGAACTCGCCGTTCCACATGTCGTAGCAGAAGCCGGCGGTGTGGGTCATGAGCTGGCGCAGCGTGATCGGCCCCTTCGCCGGCCGCAGCTTCGGCTCGCCCGCGGCGTCGAAGCCTTCGAGCACCTGCGGCTTGGCGAGGTCGGGCAGCACGTCGCCGATCGGCGCGTCGAGCGAGAGCTTGCCTTGCTCGACCAACTGCATCGCGCCCGCCGATGTCACCGCCTTCGTCATCGAGGCGATCCAGAACACGCTGTCCTCGGTCATCGCATCGGGCTTCGACAAATCGCGCTTGCCGAACGCGCCGTGATACAGCAGGTCGCTGCCGCTCGCGGCGATGGCGACGACGCCGGGGATTTCCTTGGCGTCGCTCTTCTGGCGCAGGATCTCGTCGATCTCAGCTTGGCTTCGCATACGCGTTTCCTCCGGTTTGATTATTGTTGGAAGTGATCGATTGTCCTCCCGGAGGTCGCGTGCGGCAAGTATCTCAACTTGCGCGCCGGTCGCGATGTCGTGACTTGACGGTGCGCTGTCGCCGCAGGACGACAAGACGCGCTGAACTGCAATTTGCGGTGGACGGCCGCAACTCACCATGACCTTGGATGGGCCTAGGCGATATGTTTTCAATGTTTGAAGCACTTGAAACATTTTGTGCGTTGCGGCGTTCAGCACATGGCCCGATCAGCGCCTGACGTTAGAACTTGATGCAATTTGCGGCCGTCCATGACCGCGAGGGGGACCTCAAATGATTTCGACTTGGAGCGAATGGAAGCGCTATCCCCGTCCCGGACGAGGGGACAATCTGGAGGCGCCGATCTCGCCCGGCATTTACGAGGTCCGGATCGCCGGCACCGGCGCACTCTACTCGTTCGGCGCGGTCGACAATCTCGCGCAGTCGCTGGCGCTGCTGCCGGTCGGCTCGAAATCCTGGTTTGGCCGCCGCGATACCTCCGACGTTCCCGATCTCGAATACCGGACTTGCGCGACCTCCTCGAAGGCCGATGCCAAGGCGGCCGCCGAGCGCATGATTGGCCGGCGCGAGACCTATATGAGCGGCGCGGCGTAACCACCGACGACCGCGTTGAGCTGTTGCCGAGCTCACGATGCCTACCGCTCCCTTAGGGAGAGGTGAGGTAAACGCTGCTCCCAGCTTAGCTCCCATCAGATGTGCGTTGCCGGGCGGTGCATTGCGCACCGCCTGCCCCTATATTCGGGACCAAATCGATGTCCGAGGAGCAACGCCATGACCCCGACCGCCGCCGCACGCGCCACGCAAGCCACCACCCTGCGCGACCGGTTGAAGGATCCCTCGCTGCTGAAGGAGGCCTGCTACATCGATGGCGCCTGGGTCGGCACGCCCGTCTTCGCCGTCAACAATCCGGCAACCGGTGTCGAGATCGCGAAGGTCCCGCAGCTTGGTGCGGACGAGACCACCAAGGCCGTCGAAGCCGCCGAGCGTGCGTTCCCGGCGTGGGCCAAGCACACCGCAAAGCAGCGCTCCAACATTTTGCGCAAATGGTTCGAGCTGATCATCGCCAACCGCGAGGACCTCGCGCTGATCCTCACCTCAGAGCAGGGCAAGCCGCTGTCGGAAGCGCTCGGCGAGGTCGACATCGGCGCCGCCTATATCGAGTTCTTCGCCGAAGAGGCCCGCCGCGTCTATGGCGAGACCATCCCGACGCAGCGGCCCGATGCGCGGCTGCTCGCCATCAAGCAGCCGATCGGCGTCTGCGGCGCGATCACGCCGTGGAATTTCCCAAACTCCATGATCACGCGAAAAGTGTCGCCGGCGCTGGCCGCGGGCTGCACCGTGGTGCTTAAGCCCGCCAACGAGACCCCGCTGTCGGCGCTGGCGCTGGCCGTGCTCGCGGAAAAGGCCGGTATCCCAAAGGGCGTGCTCAACATCATCACCGGCGATGCGCCGCCGATCGGCAAGGTGTTGTGCGAGCATCCGGCGGTGCGCTTCGTCGGCTTCACCGGCTCGACCGCGGTCGGCAAGATCCTCTATCAGCAGGCCTCCGTCGGCGTGAAGCGGCTCGGCCTTGAGCTCGGCGGCAATGCGCCGTTCATCGTGTTCGACGACGCCGACATCGATGCGGCGGTCGAAGGCGCCATCGTCTCGAAATACCGCAACATGGGCCAGACCTGCGTCTGCGCCAATCGCATCTACGCCCAGGACAAGATCTACGACGAGTTCGTGCAAAAGCTCTCGAAGAAGGTCGCGGCGATGAAGATCGGCGACGGCACCGAAAGCGGCGTCACCCAGGGGCCCCTGATCAACATGAAGGCCGTCGACAAGGTCGAGCGCCACATCGCCGATGCGGTGAAGCGCGGCGCCAAAATCGTCACCGGCGGAAAGCGCAGCGAGCTCGGCCGCTCGTTCTTCGAGCCGACGGTGCTCGCCGACGTCAAGCCGGACTCGCTGGTCTCGCAGGAAGAGACCTTCGGCCCGCTCGCGCCGGTGATCCGCTTCAAGGACGAGGCCGACGTGATCGCGATGTGCAACGCCTCGCCGTTCGGTCTTGCCTCCTACTTCTACTCCCGCGATCTCGGCCGTGTCTGGCGCGTCGCCGAAGCGCTGGAATCAGGCATGGTCGGCGTCAACACCGGCCTGATCACGACGGAAGTCGCTCCCTTCGGCGGCGTCAAGGAGAGCGGCCTTGGCCGCGAAGGCTCGCGCCACGGCATGGAAGAATATGTCGAGATCAAATACGTGATGATGGCGGGGGTCTAAGGCCCTCGCTTTCGAGCGCCTGTCGTGCTCGGAGAACCAATGGTACGCATGATCATAGTTGGAAATGGGCGCCCGGAGCTATTGTGCCAAGGCCGCGCAATGGGTCACGCCAACTGCCTTATCACGGGGCTTGGCAGCACAACTCTTACCGCCGCAGCACCGCGATCGTCCGGTTCGCGAACGTCAGCCGCTCGGCCATGACTGACACGAAATAGGTCAGCAGCTTGTGGCTGAGCGCGGGATCTTCCTCCTTGATGGCGTCGAACTGATGCGTGTTCAGCACGTAGAGCACGCTGTCGACTTCAGCCTGGATCGTCGCGCTGCGCGGGGCGTGTGACACGAGGCCCATCTCGCCGATCGTGGTGTAGCGGCCGAGGCTGCGCACGCGCGTCGTGCGGTCGTCCTCGGCGGGCACCATGACGCCGACGCGGCCGTCGAGGATGAAATGCATGGAATCCGCGGGATCGCCGGCCTGCACGATGACCTCGCCGGCGACGACCTCGAGACGTTCGCAGCAGCGGCTTAATTGTGCGGCATCGTCTTCGTCGCCGAGGATCTGCGTGAACCAGTCGCGCAAGGAGGCCTCCTCCTGCGCATGGCCGCGATGCAGGGCAATGATCTCGTTTTCGCACCGCTCCAGGGCATGGTCGAGCTCCTCAACGACAAGCACCTCGTGCGAGATGAAGCCGCTGGCGCGCAGCGCCTTGGCCGCACTGGTCGGAAGATGCACCAGCACGAGTTCGACGCCACGCTCCCGCGCCGCACGCTTGATCTGGTCAAAGCTGTAGGCGGCCGAGGAGTCGATGCCGGTGACGAGCGTGAAATCGAACACCAGGAAGCGGCACTCCGGATGCAGGTGTAGCAGCGCCTTGACATGCTGGTACAGACGATTGGCCGAGCCGAAGAACAGGTAGCTCTGCAGTTTCAGGCCCTGGATGTTGCTGCCGTGGGCAGCCAACAGCGCCCGCTCTTGGCGCGATCGGTCGAGGGAAGAGCGATATTCGGAGCCGTCGAAGCCGAACTTGACGGAGCTGATGCGCGAGGCGCTCACGGCGAAGATCCCACAGCCGATCACGACGCCGATCAGGATTCCGGCAATGAATCCCCATTTCAGGATGATGAGGATGATCGCGAGCAGCGACAGATATTCCGGCCTCGACAACCGCCGCCGCGACTGCACGATCCATTTGTGCAGCGTGTCGCTGCCGAGATAGACCAGCAGCCCGCCGAGCACGAGCTTCGGCATGAAGCCGAGCAGCGTCGGCGCGATGACCAGCATCGAAGCCGAGATCGCCGCAGCGCTGAGGCTGGAGAGCCTGCCGCGCCCGCCGGCGGAGAAGTTGAGGATGGAACGGCTGACCGAGATGCAGCCGGTGTATCCGCCCAGCGCGCCGCAAAGGATGTTCGCAAAGCCGGTGACATTCAACTCGCGCTCGAGGTCGGCCTCGCGGTGCGTCGCGACCTCGACGCCGGTGGTGTTGAACAGCGTGCTCGACGCGGTGACGAAGATCACGGCGATGAGATTGCCGAACAGCTCCGGCAGCGTGGACCAGGGATAATCGGCAAGCGCCTGCACTGACCACGGCCACACCAGCCCGATCTGCTCCGGCGGATGGAAAGTCCACCCCAGCGCCCGCGCGTCTACCGGCGCAATGCCGGCGAGCCAAAGCGCAAGATGCGCGGCGAGTGTCCCTGCGATCAGGATGAGCGGCAGCCCCATTGGCGCGCGAGAGCGATGCCAGGTCAGATAGAGCACGGCGGCCATCGCGCAGGCGGCGGCGATCTCGAGCGCCGTGGTCGTATTGGCGAAGCTTCCGAGCGTCGCCACCTGAAGTGGCTGGTCGGTGATGACCCTGATAGCTCCCAGGAGGATCAGGCAGCCCGTCGCGCCGAGGAAGCCGCCGACCACGGGATACGGCACGTAGCGAATGGCCCGGCCGATCCGCGTCACTCCGAAAGCGCAGAGCACGAGGCCGGTGGCAATGCTGACGAGACCGAAGGTGACGAGGAGCGGAGCCAGGAGCGGCGCAGTGGGGTCCGCTTCAACGATCCGTTCGACCAGGGAGGAGGCGACGATCCCGGTCACGGCGGCCGTCGAGGCCTCCGGCGCGGCGATCGCAAACCGTAACGAGCTTCCGACGCCGATGACGAGAGCGAGAACCGCTGATGCCACGAAGGTGACGCCGACGCCGTAGCTCAAATAGGGCGCCAGCGGGCCGGCGAAGATCAGGACCGCATAAGAGAGCCCCAGGGTGACGGTCAGGACGCTTGCGGCGGCGGCGCCGAGCACGTCGTGCAGCGCGCGTGTGACGATCGGGCTTAAGCGGAGAAACGAAGTGGAATGAATTGTCGAATCTGCCACGCGCTGGTCGCCCGCATCCTCTGCTTGAATGGTCGGAGGCTGCGACCCTAGCGCAACCGGACGGTCCGGTCTTTCAACGGCCGTTGATGAAGATCGGGATCAAGGACCATGGGGATGTCCCTCGCCACGATGTTTCGTCGCGCTCTGCCGGACATATCTGGAGAGCTGGGCAGCCCGACGTCTCCTCGTGGCCCGGATTGCACTTCGCTCATCCGGGTGAGGCATCCGGTTTTTGAGGCTGCGAGGGCCTAAATCGTCAGCTCCTTACCAGTCACCCGCCGATACGCCTCCAGATACCGCTTGCTGGTAGCCTCCACCACGCTGGCCGGCAGAGGCGGCGCTGGGGCGTCGCCGTTCCAGCGGCCGGCGCGGCGCTCGACGTCGAGATAGTCGCGCAAGGGTTGCTTGTCGAAGCTCGCCTGCGGCTGGCCGGGCTTGTAGGCGTCGACCGCCCAGAAGCGCGAGGAATCCGGCGTCATCACCTCGTCGATCAGGATGATGCGGCCGTCCTTGTCGCGACCGAACTCGAACTTGGTGTCCGCGATGATGATGCCCTGCTCGCGCGCCAGCTCCTCGCCGAGCGTGTAGACCGCGCGCGTCATGCTCTCGAGCGTGTAGGCGACCTCGTCGCCGACGACGTCGCGCATCTTCGCGATGGTGATGTTCTCGTCATGGCCACTTTCGGCCTTGGTCGCCGGGCTAAAGATCGAAGGCTCCAGCTTCTCGCTTTCGACGAGACCTGCCTTCAGCTTCTCGCCGGCGAGCGTGCCGCTGGCCGCGTACTCTTTCCAGGCCGAGCCCGAGAGGTAGCCGCGGATGACGCATTCGATCGGAAAGACTCTGGTCCGCTTGCAAAGCATGGCGCGGCCGAGGATCTCGGCGCGATGCGGCTTCAGCGCAGGCACGGCGGCGATGATCTCGTCGGTGTCGGCGCTGATCATGTGATGCGGCACCACGCCTTCGAGCTTGCCGAACCAGAACGCGCTGATTTGCGTCAGCACCGCGCCTTTCATCGGGATGGTCTCGCCCATCACGACGTCGAAGGCGCTGATGCGGTCGGTGGTGACGAGCAGCAGGCGGTCGTCGTCGACGGCGTAGATATCGCGCACCTTGCCACGGCCGATCTTCGGCAGCGGCAGGTTGCTGGAGAGCATGGTGGTCATCGGGTAAGCTTTCGCACGGGACGTCCGGCCGCGTCTGATGGCGCGGCCGGAAACCGGATTAGCCTATTCCGGCAGCGGAATGAACTCATGTTCCTGCGGAACCGCGGCGAAGCGGCCGGTTTTCCAGTCCTGCTTGGCCTGCTCGATGCGCTCCTTGCTGGAGGAGACGAAATTCCACCAGATGTGGCGCGGGCCCTCCAGCGCATCGCCGCCGAGAAACATCATCCGCGTCGCCTTGAGCGCCTTCACGGTGATGCGGTCGCCCGGGCGGAAGATCAGCAGCCGCGGCCCCTCATAGCGCTCATGAGCGATCTCGACCTCGCCGTCGACGATATAGATCGCGCGCTCCTCTTGATCGGGGTCGAGCGGCACGGTCGCGCCCGCCACCGCCGTGACCTCGGTATAGAACCAGGGCGACACCATCGACACGGGCGAGGTGATGCCGAAGGCGGAGCCCGCGATCACTCGCGCGGTGAAATCGCGCTCGGAGATCATCGGCAAATCGCCCGCGGCGTAATGCTGGAACGAGGGGGCGATCTCTTCCGATCCAGCCGGCAGCGCGATCCAGCTCTGCAGGCCCAGCATCTTCTGCCCGGACGCGCGCTGTGCATCCGGCGTGCGCTCGGAATGCGCGATGCCGCGGCCGGCCGTCATCAGGTTCATCGCGCCCGGCGAGATCTCCTGGATGTTGCCCTCGCTGTCGCGATGCATGATGGCGCCGTCGAACAGGTAGGTGGCGGTGGCAAGCCCGATATGCGGATGCGGCCGCACATCCATGCCCTTGCCGGAGACGAACTGCACCGGTCCGAAATGATCAAAGAAGATGAAGGGCCCGACCATCTGCCGCTTGCCATGCGGCAGCGCGCGTCGAACCTGAAATCCGTCGCCGAGGTCGCGCGTGCGCGGCACGATGACGAGATCGAGCGCGTCGCAGGACATGGGATCACCGAGCACGGGATCGTTGGAGGGCTGCCAGCTCATGGTGGACTCCTGTTCTTTGCTGGTATGATCGTAGCAGAACAATGATGGGAACGGGAGGAGACTGATGATTCCGCCGCTCAAGCCTGGCGCCGTTCTGCTCCAGGCCACCGGTCCCAGAATAGAGACGGAACGCCTCATCCTGAGGCCGTGGCGCGCCAGCGACGTCGCGCCGAACGCCGCCATGTTGACCGATCCCGGCACCGCCCGCTTCATCGCGCCGGACGGCAAGCCCGTGACCACCGAGATCGGCGGCTGGCGCAACGCGGCCGTGATGTCCGGGCATTGGGCGCTTTATGGCTTCGGCATGTTCGCGGTCGAGGAGAAATCGAGCGGCAAATATGTCGGGCGCGTCGGTCCCTGGTGCCCGCCGGGCTGGCCCGCCTTCGAGGTCGGCTGGGGCATTGCCAGGGAGTATCGCGGCAAGGGTTATGCGGTCGAGGCGGCCCGCGCATCGATCGACTGGTCGTTCGACAGTTTTGAGATCGACGAGATCATGCACTGCATCGAGAGCGAGAACGTGCCATCGCAAGCCGTGGCGCGCAGCCTGGGTGCACGGAAGGAGCGACAGATCGACCTGTTCGGCAAGCCTGCCGACGCCTGGATCACGTCGCGGGCCTTGTGGCGCCGGCAAAATTGAATCGATCTCCGATCTGACCTAAGTTCATGGCGCCGACGAAGCGGACCGACCGGATGCTGCTGACCAACCTCGAACTCGCCTTCCGCGCCGCCAGCGTGGCGCTGTTGCTGGTGCTGGCGGCATCATTGGTCTCCGATTTCCGCAACGTGCTGGCGGGGCGGCTCGGCGCGGCCTTCGCACTCGGATCGGCCGCGCATGCGGCGAGCTACTCGGTGGGCGTCTCTTCTCTGGCCGCAGGCTGGCACGCGCCGCTGATCGCGCTGTCGACCGGCAATATCGTCGTGTTCTGGCTGTTCACACGCGCGCTGTTCGACGATGAGTTCCGCCTGCGCTGGTGGCACGGGATGATCTGGGCTGCGGTGACTGCGTTCAGCTTTGCCGGATGTCTCTGGATCGCACCGGGCGGAAACGCGCGATTCTCCGTGACGGTCGTCAATCTGATCGTGCTGGGATTCATCGCGCTCGCAGTCGCGCAGATGATCAAGTCGTGGCCAGCCGATCTGGTTGAGCGCCGCCGCAATGTTCGCGTCTTCATTGTCTGCGCCGCCGCACTTTATGGTGGGCTGAATGCAGTGCTTCAGATCCTGGTTGCCGACAGCGTCGGCGACGTCGGCAACACGATCAACGCCGGTGTGCTCGCCGGCATCGTCGCGGCCATTGCCTGTACGATGATGCGCGTCGATGAAGGCGATCTGTTTTCGGTTGCCGCGGAGGCCGCGCCAGCGGTCGTTTTCAGTCCGCAAGCCACGGATGACGCCGTCGATCAAAAGCTCATCGAAGCCCTGATGCGGCTGATGGCGGACGAGCGGATCTATCGCCAGGAGAACATCACCATTGGCGCGCTGGCGGGCCGGCTGAAAATTCCCGAATACCGGTTGCGCCGGCTGATCAACCAGCGCCTCGGCTACCGCAACTTCAATGTGTTCCTCAATAACCACCGCATCGAGGAAGCCAAGGCCGCGCTGGCCGATCCCGCCCAGGCCGAAGTCCCCGTCATCACCATCGCCATGGACGCCGGCTTCCAGTCGCTCGGCCCGTTCAATCGTGCCTTCAAGGCAGTCACGGGCGTGACGCCGACGGAGTATCGGCGGCTGAAGGTGAATGCGGTCTAGATTTTAAGCCGCTGTAATCGCTGAACTATTTCAAAATCGACCAGCCCGCTACGACTTCAATCAGGCCCTGTTCCAAATCCGGCGAGCGCTCCTCCGCCGGTTCCGGCTTCCTCCCGCCACGTCCCCAGCCGGAGAAAAGCCGTGACCCGCCGCCAGATCGTCCTCCTCACCACCACCATCGCCGCTGCCGGCCTCGCGCTCGGCGCCGCACGGGCCCGCGACGTACCAAAGGTCGCGACCGGGTTCGTCGCCGACATCCTGTGCTCGGAGACGTTCGTCTCCGGCCTCGACCCTCGCCGCAACTTCACCGAGACCAACGACGCCATGCCCGGGACCGGGCTGATCACCTGGGCGATGGACTATCACGTCGACCGCACGCGCAAGGACGTCACCGTGACGCTGTTTGGCATCGGCCGCAGCCACGCCGTTTATCGCGAGGGGCTCGGCTGCACGCTCGAGCATGGCAGTGGCATCACCGACGTCGCGCCACCGCCGGACGAGAGGCAGCCCGCGCTATTGCCGGAGATCGCCGGCCCTTCGGTCGTGCCGCCGCAAACTCCCGAGCTCGCTGCGGCACTCGATCGCGCCTTCACCGAGTCCGCGCAGCCGCCCTACCGCCGCACCCGCGCGGTCGTCGTGATGAAGTCGGGCCGCATCATCGCCGAGCGCTACGCCGACGGCATCGGGCCGGAGACGCCGCTGCTCAGCTTCTCCATGACGAAGTCCATGATCTCGGCGCTCATTGGAATCCTCGTGCGCCACGGCAAGCTGAAGCTCGACGCGCCCGCGCCGGTCGCAGCCTGGAAGAATGCCGACGATCCACGCCGCGTGATCACCATCGATCAGCTGCTGCGCCATACCGCGGGCCTTGCGCTCGGCAGGTCGCTGCAGGCCTCGCTCGGTTCGGCGTTCGAGCCAGTCAACCGCATGAAGTTCATGGAGACCGACATGGCGGCCTATGCCGAGAGCATTCCGCTTGCCACCGCGCCGGGCACGGCGTGGAATTATCACGACGGCAACATGCTCATCCTCTCGCATCTGATCCGCAATGCCGCCGGCGGCAGTCCCGCAGATGCGCTCCGCTTTGCACGCCGCGAATTGTTCGCGCCGCTCGGTATGCGCCATGTCACGCTCCAGCTCGACGGTTCAGGCACGATCGAGGGCTCGAGCGAGATGCTCGCCTCCGCGCGCGACTGGGCGCGCTTCGGCCAGCTCTATCTCGATGACGGGATCGTGGGCGGCAAGCGCATCTTGCCGGAGGGCTGGGTGAACTATTCGGCCACGGCGACGCCGGGCGGATGGGTCGGCATCGGCGCCGGCTTCTGGACCAACCAGGGCGACAGCTTTGGCGCCAACTTTCGCGTCACACACGGCTGGCCGCGCGATGCCTTCTTCGCCAAGGGCACGATCGGGCAGTACACCATCGTGATCCCGTCCGAGAAGCTGGTGATCGTGCGGATGGGCCGCTCGCCGAACTGGCCGCCGGAAGCAGACGGCGTGTTCGATCTCGTACGCGATGTGGTGGCGGCGACGCACCCCACCTCTTCCCCCCTTGCCCTGTTTGCGGCAGGGGAATCGCACATGAAGTTCACGGGACTGTCTGCGGGCTTGCTCCGCCTCTCCCACTTGCGGGAGAGGCCGACGCGCTCGCAGAGCGCGGCGGGTGAGGGCTCTTTCCTCTGGGGGATTATCCCGTTGCGGAGACACCCTCTCCCCAACCCTCTCCCGCAAGCGAGAGAGGGAGCCCAGTGCCGATGCCGCCGCATCGTGCAAGCCATATGCGATTGCCCTGCCGCTTGAGGGGAGAGCGTTGGGGTGAGGGGGAGTCTCCGCGAGGGAGGTGAGAGTCGGATTCGCGGAGAGTTCGCGCGCATTCCGGCCTCTCCACGCAAGCGGGGCGAGGCGAAGAGACGCCTCCTACCTCGCAAGCTCCGTCGCCTGCGCCACGCGGTCGAACCGCTCCAGCGTCATGATCGCGTCGGCAAACTTCTCCGCCCGCGCGTTCAGCACCGGGCGGGCCAAGGTCAGAAACTTCTGCTGCATGGCCTGCGTGTCGGGAAACGACGTCGGCTCGCCGGAGGGATCGGCGTAGAGCCGCTCATGGACGCCATCATCCGTGGTGATGCTGACGCGCGCGCCGAACGGATGGGTGCGGCCGACCTCGAGCCGGTCGTCCTGCACCACGTCGAACTTGTCGGCGAGCGCGTCGATGGCGGCGTCGCCAAGGCGGTTGTAATCGTCCCAGCCGAACGAGCCCTGATCGAGCGCGAGCGCGCCGGTGAAGAACATCGAGAACTGACCGCCGACGATCGAGCGCGGATGGCGCTTGGTGGCGGCATCGCCGGTCAGGGTGATGCCGTTGCGATGCAGGCCGATCTCGACGCGCTTGACCTGGTCGGGGGTCAGATTGTGGTCGCGCCGCATCGCGATCAGCGCGTCGATCGCAGCATGGGTGTAGCGGCAGCTCGGATAGGGTTTGACGCCGATCTTCATGGTCTCGTAGCTCTTGCCGAGCTCGGCCACCGCCTTGTCCGGATGCGCATCGTCGGTGTAGCCGGCGAGCAGGCCGTGCTTGCCTTCGACCGATTCGGTCGACCCGACGAAATCATTGCGCGCCAGCGTCGCGGCGATCACGCCATTCATCGCGGCGGCGCCGACCTGGTAGCGCTTGTTCCAGGCGCCGTTGACCAGAAATTGCAGCGAGCCCGCGGCCTGGCTGCCGGACACGCCGAAGGCGGAGATGATCTGCTTCTCGGACAAGCCGAACAGCTTTCCAGCCGCCGCGGCGGCGCCATAGGTGCCGGCGGTCGCGGTCGGATGGAAGCCGCGCGCATAATGCGAGGTCGGGTCGAGCGCGTTGCCGAGCCGGCAGCACACCTCATAGCCCGCGACGATCGCGGTCAGCACGTCGCGCCCGGACGCGCCGACCATCTCGCCGACGGCGAAGGCGGCCGGAACCACCGGCGCACTCGGATGCAGCGATGAATCGGCATGGGTGTCGTCGAAGTCGAGGGAATGGCCCAGCGCGCCATTGAGCAGCGCTGCGACCGCCGGCGTCCAGGTCTTTGTATCGCCGAACACGGTGGACTCGCCCTTGGTGTCGAGCGCGAGCGCCTCCAGCATCTTCAGGATCGAGGGGGTGGATTCCGCCTCGCTGCGGGCCCGGATGGCGCTGCCGAGGAAGTCCAGCGTCAGCACCTTGGCGCGATCCAGCACCTCCGCCGGAATATCCTGGCATTTCAGATTGACGACATAGGCGGCGAGCGTTGCGGTTTCGTGGGCCATCGTGTTTCCTCGTTTTGGCGCGCAAGTTAGGCGGGCTGATTTGGCCTTTCAAGCCGCCTTGCTTCCGCGGGCATCAGCTATGCTTTGGCTTGGTTGCGAGGGATTGGAGCGGGGCTTCTGACGATGACATTCGCGAAGAAGGCTTTCGAGCGGATCCGGTCACGACGGACGCAGCTGGGACTGGCGATCCGCGTCACCGTGGCCGCGACCGCGGCCTATGCGATCGCCACCGCGTTGCATCTCTTGCTGCCGCTCTGGGCTGTCCTGACCTCGCTGATCGTGACCCAGATGAGCGTCGGGCGCTCGCTGAAGGCGACGCGTGACTATGTGCTCGGCACCATCGGCGGCGCGATCTATGGCGGCGCCATCGCGATCCTGATCCCCTACTCGAGCGAGGCGGGTCTGCTCGGCCTCTTGGTGCTCTCGGTCGCCCCGCTCGCCTTCATCGCCGCGATCAATCCGAGCCTCAGCGCCGCGACGGTGACGGCCGTGATCGTGCTGCTGGTTCCGACCATGCATCACTCCGATCCCATGACCTCGGCGATCGACCGCGTCAGCGAGGTCGGCGTCGGCGCGGTCACCGGATTGCTCGTGTCGTTCCTGGTGCTGCCCTCGCGCGCGGTACGGCAGATCCGCGCCAGTGCGGCAAAGCTGCTCGAGCTGATCGCCGATGCCTTCACCGAGCTGCTCGCCGGCCTGACGCGCGGCCGCGACAACGACGCGCTGCACCGGATCCAGGACGGCATCGGCACCGCGATGGTCGGCATGAACGCCATCGGCGCCGAGGCCGAGCGCGAGCGCGCCGCGCGGCTGTCGAGCGGGCCCGACACGGGTCCCTTGCTGCGCACCGTGCTGCGGCTGCGCCATGACGTCGTGATGATCGGCCGCGCCACCGTAGTGCCGCTGCCGGTCGAGGTGCAGATGCGGCTCGCTGCGCCCCTGACGGAGGTCTCCACGGTGATCGCGCGCTTCCTGCGCGCGGCCGCTGCGGCCTTGCGCGAGGGCGCCGGCGCGCCGCCGATCCATCCCGTCCACGTCGCGCTTCAGCACTATGCCGAGGCGGTCGCCGCCGTGCGCCAGGATGGCCTGATCCGCGGCCATCCCGGCGACACCGCCGAGCGTTTCTTCGCGCTCGGCTTCTCCCTGGAGCAGATGCACCAGAACCTCTGCGATCTCGACCGCGTCGTCGGCGAATGGTCGGAGGTAGCAAGCGACAAGTCCGCGCGCGTGGCGGAGTAGGGCAATGGCACATGGAAGCGGCTTCCCTGCGGCCATCCTTCGAGACGCCCGCTTTGCGCGGGCTTCTCAGGATGAGGACGGAGTGCGTGGCCGCCATTTCAGCAGGCTCCGATCCCGATTAGCCTCATCCTGAGGAGACCGCAGAGCGGTCGTCTCGAAGGACGAGGCGCTTGCTCAGGCCGTGCAAGTAGACAGGACGCAGGTTCACCGCGAGATCATATTGCTCGACGAGCCTCAGCGTTTTCGGCAGCGCCAGATAGCTGAAGGGACTCCGGTAGGAGTAGAAGAGCTCGACCGACAGGGTCATCGGACCGGCTCCACGATGTCTGCCATCATGCTGCGGGCCACGAGCTTGTGGAACGGTACGATCAACGTGAGATACGCACGTCCGAGCAGATTGTTGGTCCGCACCAACGTGGTCAATGTCACGCGCCGGTCCACCGCCTCGCCGGTGACGTCAACCACGACGCGAAAATCGAGATGGTAGTCGTCAAACCCGGCGATTAGCCGCTCCGGCGTCTCGCTCAGCACTGGAAACAGGCCGATCATCCCGTGCGGAGCCGGAGCACCCTCGCCCGACGTCTTCAGTCCGAAGGGTTTCACCAGGATGTTGCGCAAGCGCGTCAGCGCATCGATCCAGCGCGGCCCGTGCAGCACCATTTGGGTGCAAGCCTCGCGGGCGCTCAATTGCCTCGCGCCGACCTCGACACGAAAGGCATCGATGAACTGGGCGCCCGACAGCAGCGCGCCGGCATCGACATTAGGAGCGACTTCGCGGACGGTCCCGATCATCCCGCCATTTTGCGCGTCAGCATGTGGAAGCGCAAGATCAGGAGGCCGGCATAGACGAACGTCCCGACCGAGAACCCGATCCAGATGCCGACCGCGCCGAAGCCGGCGTTGAAAGCCAGCACCCAGCCGACGGGAAATGCCACGCACCAATAGCCGATCGCCGCGAACACCAGTGTCATCCTGGTGTCATTGATGCCGCGCAGCGCGCCGCCCATGATGGTCTGCAGGCCGTCGGCGATGAAGAAGGTCGCGCCGACCACCAGCAGCGTCGCCGTCAGCTCGACCGTTGGCGCGCTGGCCTCGCCGCTGCCGAAGAACAGCCGCCCAACCTGATAACGGCCGCTGATGATGACGACAGTCAGGGCGGAGACCAGGACGATGCCGAGCAGGGCCGCGACGAGGCCCGCGCGCGTGACCGCAAGCGGCTCGTTGCGGCCGAAGGCCTGGCCGACCCGCACCGTCGCCGCCATGCCGATGCCGAGCGGCACCATGAACAGCACGGCGGTGATCTGGAGCGCGATCTGGTGCGCGGCGATCGCGGCCGTCGAGATCAACCCCATCAGCAATGCCGCCGAAGAGAACAGGCCATATTCCAGCAGCAGCGAGAACGAGATCGGCGCGCCGACGACGATGAGCTGGCGCATCAAGGGCCAGTCGATCCGCCAGAGATGGGCGAGCGGATGATAATCCGCGAACGGCTTGCGCCATGCGGCGATGGCGAGCGCGGCGACGAAGGTGCCGAGATTGACCAGCGTGGTCGCAAGCCCCGCGCCGAACAGGCCGAGTTCGGGCAGGCCGAACAGGCCGTGGATCAGGCAATAAACCAGTGCGGCATTGACGGGGATCGCCGCAATGGTGATCCACAGCGGCGCCTGCGGCCGGTTCACCGCGCTCATCATGCTGCGCAGCGCGATGAAGCCGAGTGCCGGCGCGATGCCCCAGGCAAGGCCGTTGAGATAGCGCTGGGCGAGCGCGGCCGATTGCGGCGCCTGGCCGAGCACCAGCAGGATCTGCTCGCCATAGAGCGGCGAGGCCATCATCGGCAGCGAGATCAGCAGCGCGGCCCACAGCCCGACGCGCAAGGAGCGGCGGATCCGCCTGACATCGCTGGCGCCGAATGCCTGCGCCGCCAACGGCGACACCGCGGACATCAGGCCGAGCCCGAAGGTGAAGCTGACGAAATAGACCGTATGCGCCAGCGCGGCCGCGGCGACGGAATCCTCGCCGAGCCGCCCGATCAGCGCGAGATCGGTGGTGATCATCGCGATCTGGCCGAGCTGCGTCAGCATCATCGGCACGGCCAGCCGCAGCGTCTCGACCAGTTCCTGCGCGAGATGGTTCTGCGGCACGCCGGCCTGCGGCTGCGAATGATGTTGGACGGTGTCGAGCATGGCGGGTGAATAGCACAGCCGCTGGTCGAAAACATGGCTCTCGCGTCCCGGACGCGCGAAGCGCGAGCCGGGACCCAGGAGTCACGAGTGTAGCTCTTTGCCGTATGGGCCCCGGCTCAGCAGCGCATCACCGACGTGCTGCGCCGCGTCCGGGGCACGAGACCATTTCTGAAAGTGGAAGCGGCGTCACCCCTTCCGCTCCGGCACGCGCTTGATCTTGGCGCCGAGCGCGTTGAGGCGCTCCTCGATGCGCTCGTAGCCGCGCTCGATCTGGTCGGCGTTGTTGATCGTCGAAGTGCCCTCGGCGCACACCGCCGCGAGCAGCATGGCCATGCCGGCGCGGATGTCGGGCGAGCTCAGCGTCGCGCCGTGCAGCCGGCTGGGACCGGCGATGATGGCGCGGTGCGGATCGCAGAGCACGATGCGCGCGCCCATCCCGATCAGCTTGTCGACGAAGAACATCCTGGATTCGAACATCTTCTCGAACATCAGGATCACGCCCTCGCATTGCGTGGCGGTGACGATCGCGATCGACATCAGATCGGCCGGGAAGGCGGGCCAGGGCTGGTCCTCCAGCTTCGGCACGTGGCCGCCGAAATCGTCCTGGATCTTCAATGTCTGGTTGGAGGGCACGATGAGATCGTCGCCCTCGACGCGGCAGACGATGCCGAGCCGCTCGAACCCCATGCGGATCGAGCGCAGATGCTCGACGCCGGCGCGCGTGATGCGCAAGGGCGAGCGCGTCACGGCGGCAAGCCCGATCAGCGAGCCGACCTCGATGTGGTCGGGCTGGATCCGGTAGGTCGTCCCGCCCAGCGTCGCCGCCCCATGAATGGTCATAGTGTTGGTGCCGACGCCCTCGATCCTGGCGCCGAGCGCGACCAGAAAGTTGGCGAGGTCCTGCACATGCGGCTCGGACGCCGCGTTGCGCAAATAAGTAGCGCCGTCGGCGGCGACCGCCGCGACCAGCGCGTTCTCGGTCGCGGTGACGCTGGGCTCGTCCAGGAACACGTCGGCGCCCGTCAGCCGCGGCGCGCGGAACTCCAGCCGGTCGGTCGCGGTGACTTTGGCCCCGAGCTGCTCCAGCGCCAGCACATGCGTGTCCAGCCGGCGCCGGCCGATGACGTCGCCGCCGGGCGGCGGCAGCATCAATTCGCCGCAGCGCGCCAGCAGGGGACCGGCGAGCAGGATCGAGGCGCGGATGCGCACGCAGAGCTCGGGATCGAGATCGGCGGCGCGAATGCTCTTGGCGTGGATGTGAAGCGTGTTGCGCTCGATCCACTCCGCCGCCGCGCCGACCGAGCGGACCAGCTCGACCAGCGTCTCGGTGTCGCGGATCCGCGGCACGTTCTGAAGCGTCACCGGATGCTCGGTGAGCAGGGCGGCCGCGATGATCGGCAGCGCCGAATTCTTGTTGCCGGACGGCTCGATCGAGCCCGAGAGCCGGTGACCGCCCTCGACGATGTATTGGATGGGCGCCACTTGGTTCTGTCCTGTTGGGGGCCGGGCTGTTTCGGGCGGAAAGTACAGAGAATCGCGCGCGGGAGCAATTGTGGTGGGCGCTATTGCCGCTCCGAAACGGCTGTTGATCCCTCATGGTGAGGCGCGCGGAACGCGCGGATCCGGACGATGCTTCGCATTGGCGGGCCACGCCGACCTCCCGCACGCAAGCGGGAGAGGTTGCAGCGAGCCCTCGGCTTAACCGGCCTCAGATATCGATCGTCGCGCTGAGCGAATGTTCCTGGATGAAGTCGCGGCGCGGCTCGACCACGTCGCCCATCAGCTTGGTGAAGATGTCGTCGGCCTCGTCGACTTCCTTGACCTTCACCTGCAAGAGCGAGCGGGCCTCGGTGTCGAGCGTGGTCTCCCAGAGCTGCTCCGGGTTCATCTCGCCGAGACCTTTGTAGCGCTGCAGTGTGATGCCCTTGCGCCCCGCATCGGTGACCGCCTCGAACAAATCGACCGGGCCGTGCACCACGTGCTCGCTGTCCTTGCGCCGCAGCTTGCCGGAGCGGGCGTAGACGTCCTGGAGCTTGGTCGTGTACTCGTCGAGCTTGCGGGCCTCGGCCGAGCCGAGCAACGCGTCGTCGATCACGGCCGCTTCCTTGACGCCGCGCACGGTGCGCTCGAACACAAAACCCTGGCCCTCGACGAATTGCCCGACCCAGCCGCGCTCGACCTCTTCGGCCTGGTTGTCCAGCCGGCTTGCGATGTACTGCGCGGCGGCCGTCGCGTTCTCGGGATTGCCGTAGATCGTCTTGTTCAGCACGCCGGTGATGGCGGCTTGCTCAACCACCTTGCGGTTATAGCGGCTGTGCAGATTGCGCAGGATGCTGCGGACCACGCGGGCGTCGTCGACCAGCGCGCGCAAATCGCGCCCCGAGCGGTCGCCACCGGTGCCGGGGATGTACACGCAGTCGTCGAGACCGGCGTCGATCAGATAGTCTTCCAGCGCCCGCTCGTCCTTCAGATATTGCTCGGACTTGCCGCGCGAAACCTTATAGAGCGGCGGCTGGGCGATATAGAGATAGCCGCCGTCGATGATGTCGCGCATCTGCCGGTAGAAGAAGGTGAGCAGCAGCGTGCGGATGTGAGCGCCGTCGACGTCGGCGTCCGTCATCACGATGATCTTGTGGTAGCGCAGCTTCTCGACCGAGAAGTCGTCGCTGATGCCGGTGCCGAGTGCCGTGATCAGCGTGCCGATCTGTTCCGACGACAGCATCTTGTCGGGGCGGACGCGCTCCACGTTCAAGATCTTGCCGCGCAGCGGCAAGACGGCCTGGAATTCGCGGTTGCGGCCCTGCTTGGCGCTGCCGCCTGCCGAGTCACCCTCGACGATGAAGAGCTCGGATTTGGCCGGATCCTTTTCCTGGCAGTCGGCAAGCTTGCCGGGCAATGAGGAGACCGAGAGCGGGCTCTTGCGCGTCAGCTCGCGCGCCTTTCGCGCGGCCTCGCGCGCGGCGGCCGCCTGGATCACCTTGCCGACGATCATCTTGGCCTCGGACGGGTGCTCCTCGAACCAGGCCTGGAGTGCCTCGTTGAGCACGTTCTCGACCACGGGGCGCACTTCCGAGGACACCAGCTTGTCCTTGGTCTGCGACGAGAATTTCGGATCCGGCACCTTCACCGACAAGACGGCGGTGAGGCCTTCGCGGCAATCGTCGCCGGTGAGCGCGATCTTTTCCTTCTTGGCGTTGGCCTCGGCATAGCCGTTGACCTGACGCGTCAGCGCGCCGCGGAAACCGGCCAGATGGGTGCCGCCGTCACGCTGCGGGATGTTGTTGGTGAAGCACAGCACGTTCTCATGGTAGCTGTCGTTCCACCACAAAGCGGCCTCGACGCCGATGCCGTTGGCCTCCGAGCGCACCATGATCGGCGTCGGCACCAGGGCCTTCTTGTTGCGGTCGAGATATTTGACGAACTCCTCGACGCCGCCGGAATAGTACATCTCCTCGCGCTTCTCGACGGCGTGGCGCATGTCGGAGAGGGCGATGTGGACGCCGGAATTGAGGAAGGCGAGCTCGCGCAGGCGGTGCTCGAGGGTGGCGAAGTCATATTCGATGTTCTTGAAGGTCTCGGTCGAGGCCAGGAACGTCACCTCGGTGCCGCGCTTGCCGGGAGCATCGCCGACGACCGCCAGCGGTGCCACGGCATCGCCATGGGCGAACTCGATATAGTGCTCCTTATCGTCGCGCCAGATGCGAAGCATCAGCTTGCTCGACAGCGCGTTGACGACGGAGACGCCGACGCCGTGCAGGCCGCCGGAGACCTTGTAGGAATTCTGGTCGAATTTACCGCCGGCGTGGAGCTGGGTCATGATGACCTCGGCCGCCGAGATGCCTTCGCCCTTGTGGATGTCGACCGGAATGCCGCGGCCGTCGTCGCGCACGGTGACGGAATTGTCGGCGTTGAGAATCACCTCGACGCGCGTGGCGTGGCCCGCCAGCGCCTCGTCGATGGCGTTGTCGACGACCTCGTAGACCATGTGGTGCAGGCCCGAGCCGTCGTCGGTGTCGCCGATATACATGCCCGGGCGCTTGCGGACGGCATCGAGACCCTTGAGCACGCGGATCGATTCCGCACCGTAATCGCTCGCGTTGGAGGGCTCGTTTTCGGCACGCGGCTGCCGAGCTGGTTCTGTCATGAGAGGCCTTCGAGATGTCGCCCGAATCAGCGGCGCAAAAGGCGCTGATTTGAGGTTATTTGTGCCATGAAAGAGGGCCTGCGCCTAGCGCAAAGTATCTTCCGGCAACCCTTTGGGAAGATGGGGTTTTTTGACCGATTTTCAAGGCCGGTGGGAGCCGATTCTGGGCGCTGCAAAAAGCGCGAATCGAGGTCGTGTTCCGGGGCTCTCGAAGGCGGTGTTTTCACGGGATCGGTGAGGCTGTCCGAGGATCTTCCAGTAAACGGTTCGGGGGGCCGAAAGGACGTGGTTCACCTCTCCGTCGGGAGAGGTGAACCACGTGCGGCGCCCACGCGCTGGCGCTGGCCGCGAGCACGCAGAGGCGAGGCCGCACACGAACGCCCGCCATCGTGCCGGGATTTTCGTCCCGAGCCTTACCGTCCGCATCTTGCTCTCCAAGGATATCAAGGATGTCGCGCTTGATGTGATCGCGCGATTTGCAGCGGCTGCGACAGCGTCGGCGCGGCCTCACAGAGCTAGTCGCCGCGGAAAACGGCCGGGTTCAATGCCAAGGTCTATCGCCGGGCCGAGACTCGTCCGCTCTCGACGTCAAACACTTCGCCGCCGGCGCCGATCTCGGCGAAGGCGGCCGGGTCGGCGCCGGTCAGCCAGACCTGCGCGCCGAGCTTGCGCAGCTCGTCGAACAGCGCCGCGCGGCGGTTCGGATCAAGATGCGCGACGACCTCGTCGAGCAGCAACAGCGGCACGATGCCGGTCATCTCGGCGACCAGGTTCGCATGCGCCAGCACGAGGCCGATCAGCAGCGCCTTCTGCTCGCCGGTCGAGGCGTCGCGCGCCGGCATGCCCTTCGGCGCATAGACGACCTGGAGGTCGGTGAGGTGTGGACCGTCGGTGGTACGGCCGGCGATGGCATCGCGCGGCCGGTTGTCGCGCAGGATCTGGCGGTAGCGGTCCTCGACCGAGGTCGCGGTCTCCTCGAGCAGCGCGTTCTCCATCCAGCCGTCGAGCGCGATCTGCGCCGACGGAAATGCGGAAGCCTGCGCGCGTGCGTTGAGCATGCCGGTGAGCCGTGCGGCGGTCTGGCCGCGCGTGGCCGCGACCGCCACCGCGAGCTCGGCGGTCTCGCGCTCGATCGCGTCACACCAATGGTCGTCGTAATTGCGCGTCTCGAGCAGGCGGTTGCGCGAGCGCAGCGAGCGTTCGAGCGCGTTGATGCGGCTGGAATGCTCGTTGTCGATGGCGAGCACCAGGCGGTCGAAGAAGCGCCGCCGCTCCGAGGCCGCGCCCATGAACAGCCCGTCCATCGCCGGCGTCAGCCACACCATGCGGATATGGTCGCCGAAGGCGGCCGCCGAACTCACCGGCTCGCGGTCGATGCGGCAGCGCCGGCTCACGGTGGCATCGGTGCGCGGCGGCTCGATGCCGGTGCCGAGCGTCGCCAGCCCCAGCGCGCCCTCGACTTGCGCCGACACCGCCCAGGAGCCGTCGCCCTGGTTGTCGGCGACATCTTCCAGCGTGGCGCGCCGCAGGCCCCGTCCCGGCGACAGGAACGAGACCGCCTCGATGCAATTGGTCTTGCCCGCCCCGTTCGGCCCGACCAGCGCCACCATGTCAGCCGCCGTCTCGAGCCCCGCCGCCCGGTAATTGCGAAAATGCGTCAGCGTCAGGCGGTGAATGCGGGAGGGGGTCATCTTAGCTCGTCATTGCCGGGCAGTGCCTTCCCCCCTTGTGGGGGAGGGTGGCGCCTCACGAAGTGAGGCGACGGGTGAGGGGTATCTTACCGCCCGGCAAGCTTTGCAAGGATATCCTCCAGCACAGAGGTGGGCTGCTGTAGCACGTCGTTGTTCCAATAGCGCAAAGTCCAAAACCCTTCGGCGGCAAGCACGGCCTCACGAGTCGCGTCCTTCCGTGATTCTGCGTGTTGGCTTCCGTCGATCTCGATCACCAGCGATTTCTCGAAGCAGACAAGATCGAGAATGTAGTTTCTGAACGGCACCTGTCGACGAAACTTGAATGTGAAGAGCCGACGATCCCTCAGCAAGCGCCACATTGCCCTCTCTGCGTCCGTCGGCTCGTGCCGCATGTTCTTCGCACGTTGGCGGAGATGCTTGGGGATGGCCGATGGGACGGATCCTGCGGCATCAACCCCTCACCCGACCGAGTATATACCTGCCTGCGGAGCTGCCCTCTCCCACAAGGGGAGAGGGCCCGACAACGCGCATCGCGCTTTTTCAAGCCGAGGAACTGGTGCTTCACCCTCGCTCTCTGCGAGAGAGGGTGCCGACGCGAAGCAGCGGCGGGTGAGGGGTTGTCTCCGATGTCCGCGAGGAGCACGCCTCTCACACCCGCATCGGCATCAGCACGTACAGCGCGCTCTTGTCGTCGCGGTCTTGCACCAGGGTCGGGGAGCCGGGGTCGGCGAGCCTCAAGGTGGCGACGTCGCCTTCGATCTGGGCGGCGATGTCGAGCAGATAGCGGGAGTTGAAGCCGATATCGAGGGCGTCGGAGGCGTATTCGACCTCGAGCTCTTCGGTCGCGCTGCCCGAGTCAGGATTGGTCACCGACAGCACCAGCTTGCCCGCGGACAGGGAGAGTTTCACGGCGCGGCCGCGTTCGCTGGAGATCGTGGAGACGCGGTCGACCGCGTTCTCGAAATCCTTCTTGTCGACGACGAGCTCCTTGTCGTTGCCTTGCGGGATCACGCGGCCGTAGTCGGGGAAGGTGCCGTCGATCAGCTTTGAGGTCAGCACCACGTTGCCGATGGTGAAACGGATCTTGGCCTGTGACAGCTCGATGGTCATCTCGGCTTCAGTGTCCTCGATCAGGCGCTGCACTTCGCCGACGGTCTTGCGCGGCACGATCACGCCGGGCATGCCCTCGGCGCCCTTGGGCTGCACCAGGTCGAGCTGGGCGAGGCGGTGGCCGTCGGTGGCGACGCCGCGCAAGGTGGCGGCCTTCGCGGTGCCTGCGGCGTGCAGGTAGATGCCGTTGAGGTAGTAGCGCGTCTCTTCCGTCGAGATCGCGAACTGGGTGCGGTCGATCAGCCGCTTGACGTCCTTGGCGGCCAGCGAGAACGAATGCGACATGTCCCCGGCGGCGAGATCGGGGAAATCATTCTCCGGCAGGGTCTGGAGCGTGAAGCGCGAGCGGCCGGCGCGGATCGCCAGCACCGCGCGGTCGCCGTCGGCCTCCAGCACGATCTGCGAACCATCCGGCAGCTTGCGCACGATGTCGTAGAACATGTGCGCCGGCACGGTGGTGGAACCGGCGGTTGCGGTTTCCGCAGCGAGCGTTTCCGTCACCTCGAGGTCGAGGTCGGTCGCCTTCAGCGACAATTTCGCATTCTCGGCCCGGACCAGCACGTTGCCGAGGATCGGGATCGTGTTGCGGCGTTCGACCACGCGGTGGACATGGCCCAGCGATTTCAGGAGTTGCGCGCGTTCGACCGTAACCTTCATTGCACTACTCGCCCGATCCCCAAGGAAAACACAGCGTTGAGAAGGCCGGGCGGCGGGACGCGCGCCTCGGCACCGAAGATCCCCGAAAGCCGGATCATCCAGCCGATATGACCAAAGCCCTCAGGGTCGCGCAAGGTGGCGCGGAAAGCCCCCGGATTCAAGGGATTGGGGGGTGGTTCCCCACGATTTACCGATGTTTTCGTGCCGAAGCTCAACGCCCTCGTCAGGGGCACGGACGTCTCCGCGCGTCATGGCCGGGCTTGTCCCGGCCATCCACGCCTTTCCTCGCGGCACCAAGAACGTGGATGCCCGGGACAAGCCCGGGCATGACGATCTCCGATGCAGGCTAGGATGCAGTCAGCCCTGCGCAGAAAGAAATAGGCGTTTATTCCTGAAGCTGGCGCTTCAGCGATTCCACTTCCTCCGAGAGCGCGGTGTCCTTGGAGACCAGCGCCTCGATCTTGCGCACGGCATGCAGCACCGTGGTGTGGTCGCGTCCGCCGAAGCGGCGGCCGATCTCGGGGAGCGAGCGCAGGGTCAGCGTCTTGGCGAGATACATCGCCACCTGGCGCGGGCGCACCACATTGGCTGTGCGGCGCGACGACAAGAGGTCGGAGCGGCTGACATTATACTGCCGCGCCACGACGCGCTGGATGTCCTCGATCTTGATCCGCTTCGGCTCCTGCGGCCGGACCAGGTCGCGCACTTCGCGCTCGGCCATCTCCAGCGTCACCGGCTGGTTGTTGAGCTTGGAGTGGGCCAAGAGGCGGTTGATCGCGCCTTCGAGGTCGCGGCCATTATGGGTGATGGTGCGCGCCAGATAATGCAGCACCTCCTCCGGCACGTCGAAGGTCGCATGATGGGCGCGGGCCGCCGCGACGCGCGACTTGAGAATGCCGTGGCGCAGCTCCTCGCCGAGCGAGCCCATCTCGACCACGAGACCACCGGCGAGACGCGAGCGGACGCGATCATCTAAGCTTTCGAGATCGGACGGCGGACGGTCGGCCGCGATCACGACCTGACGGCCGGCGTCGATCAGCGCGTTCAGCGTGTGACAGAATTCGGCCTGCGTCGACTTGCCTTGAAGGAATTGCAGATCGTCGATGACGAGCACGTCGATGCCGCGCAGCGCTTCCTTGAAGGCCAGCGCCGTCTGCGTCTTCAGCGCGGCGACGAAGCCGTACATGAATTTTTCCGCGGTGAGATACAGCACCTTGCGCTCGTTGCCGGAATTGCCGGCCCAGGTCACGGCCTGGAGCAGATGCGTTTTGCCGAGGCCGACGCCGGCATGGATGTAGAGCGGGTTGAACATCACGGCGTCGCCGCGACGTCCCTCTGCGACCTGGCGCGCTGCGGCATGCGCCAGCGTGTTGGAGCGGCCGACGACGAAGCTTGCAAAGGTCAGGCGCGGATCGAGCGGCGAGCCGCCGAGCGCATCATGATTGGCCGAGACCGGCGCGGTCGCGGTCGAGCGCAATTCCGGCGCCGGCGCGCGGCGCGTCTCGACTGGCACGGGCGCTTCCTTCGGCGCCGCCAGCGGGCGCACCGCGGAGCGGACGGTGAGATCGATGCGATGCACTTCGGGCATCTCGGCCTGCCAGCACGACAGCACGCGCTCGGCGTAATGGGCCTGGATCCAGCTCTTCAGGAAGCGGGTCGGAACCGACAGCCGTACGCTCTCGTCCTGCACGCCTTCCAAATCCATGCGCGCAAACCAGCTCGTATAGACGTCTTCGCCAACGTTCGAGCGCAGCCGGTTCTTCACGCGCGACCAGCGATCCTGTTCCGATGTGTTCAT